>OZ244790.1:0-4800000 GCA_965219735.1 Candidatus Latescibacterota bacterium | reverse complement strand
CCCTAGAGCATATCGCCAACCACGTCGACCACGTCTGCCAACTGGCCGGCAACTCCCGGCACGCGGGGATCGGCGGCGACACCGACGGCCAAGGAGGGATCGACGGGGCTCCGCTCGAGATCGACAGCGTAGCCGACTATGGGAAGCTCGTCCCAATTCTCGAACGCCGCGGCTATAGCAGTGAGGACGTCGCCAACGTCATGTACGGGAACTGGCACCGGTTCTACACCTCGTACCTGCCGTAGGGAGTGCGTGCAAGGGTTAGGTAAGATTAGCTGCGGGAACGACGAGTGGGCAGGAACTGTGAGGGTGGGGAATGACCGTTATTGGGATTTCGTAAACGGCTTCTATTATTTCGGCTTGTAGCACTTGCTCAGGAGGGCCTGTGGCTACTTCGCGGCCCTCTTTCAGCAGTAGGACGCGATCGGCGTATTGAGCCGCTAAATTGAGGTCGTGGAGCACTACGAGTACGCCCACTTGCCGTTCGGCAAATGCCCGCGCCACGGTCAGGGTGTGGTGTTGATGGGCTAGGTCCAAACTGGATGTGGGTTCGTCCAGCAACAGGTAGCGCGGCGTCTGGTCCACTGCTTCCCAGATTTGCGCCAGCACTCGTCCTAAGTGTACGCGTTGTCCCTCTCCTCCCGACAGCGTCGGATAAAGGCGATCCTCTAGGTGATTGACGCCGGCCTCCTCTAGGGCCGCTCGCGCAATGGCGTAATCCCGCTGCGTTTCAGGGCCGCGCAGATGGGGGCTTCGGCCCATGAGCGCTACTTCGAGCACGCGGAAGGGAAAACTCAGGCTGGATTGTTGCGGCAAGACGGCGCGGATTTGGGCGCTGGCCTTTTTGTCCCAAGACGCCAGCACCCGTCCTCCCATCGACACGGTTCCCTTGGTGGGAGACAAGTCACCGCACAATACTTTCAACAGCGTGGATTTGCCCGCGCCATTAGGTCCCAAGACGGCTACCACTTCGCCGGGTCGCACGTGGATAGACACGTTCTCCAGCAGGGTGCTACCGTCCAAGACTACGTGTATGTTGCGGCCTTCGAGCATCAGAATTTCCCCAAACGCCGCCCGCGTTGTAGTAGGTACATGAAGAAGGGACCGCCGATGATCGCCGTCACAATGCCGATGGGCAGTTCAGCCGGGGCGACCAATGTGCGGGCGATGAGATCGGCCCCCAGAAGCAGGCTAGCGCCCAAAAGGGCTGCTCCGGGGAGCAGAAAGCGGTGATCCGGTCCCAAGGTGAGGCGCAGTAGGTGGGGCACGACTAGACCGACAAAGCCGATGATGCCGGCCACGGCGACCGCCGCTCCCACGGATAAAGCGACCAAGAGGACGACTGAACGCTTGAGGCGCTCGACGTTGCAGCCGAGATGGCCAGCTTCGGCCTCGCCTAGCAGCAGGGCGTTGAGGGGCCGGGCGTAGCGCAGCACCGCTAGAGTTGCAAGGCCGGTGAACGGCGCAGCCGCGGCCACCGCCGGCCAGGTAGCTCCGCCGAGACTGCCCATGCTCCAGAACGTCAGGCTGCGCAGTTGGGCATCGTCCGCTACGAAAGTGAATACCCCGGTGATGGCTCCGGCCACGGCGTTGATGGCGATACCGGCGAGCAGCATGGTAGATACGGAGACAGTGCCGTGGACCAGCGACAGGCGATAGACCAGCAAGGTCGTGGCGGCACCGCCGCCAAAAGCGGCGATGGACAGGGCAAAAGGTCCCAGCGCTTGGGTAGCGAAATCCAGCACCGTCGCTCCCAGAACAATGGTTGCCACTGCGGCGACCGCCGCGCCACTGGAAACGCCGATGAGGCCGGGGTCGGCTAGGGGGTTGCGGAACAGGCCCTGCATGGCAGCACCCGCAACGGCGAGGCCACCGCCGATCAAGATCCCCAGCAGAATCCGCGGCAAGCGAATGCTCAAGACGATGGCCTCGTGGTGAGGCTCAAAAGCATAGGGCAGGGTCAGATTTAGCCCTTTGCCGAGTATGGCTAGCACTTGGCTGGGAGCCATGGAAACGGCACCCGTTCCTAGGCACACTATGCTCAGTAGGCCCAACAGGACTGTTAGGATCAGCAGACCTAGGGTGCCCTTTTCCCCGACTGAAACCTTGGGCAATAAGCGGCGACTGGCTTGGTGCAGGGAAGGGTCGGCTGCTTCAATCGAGCTCATTGCTCTCCGTTTTACTCGGGACATCGTACAAGGCTTGGTTCAACGCCAGAACTGCTTGGCCCAAACGGGGACCAAACCCCAATAACAAAAGTCCATCCATCGACAAGACTCGGCCTTGCTGCCCCGCTGGCGTCAGCGCAAGCCCAGGTAATTGCCAAAGCCCTTGGGTACCGCCGACGCTCTCTAAGCCACTGTCCATGAGCAGGATGACATCGGGAGCTGCGGCTACAGCCGCTTCAGAGGTGAGCGGCTTGTACCCGCTATAGCCCTGAACGGCGTTGGTGCCACCGGCCAAGCCGATCATGGTATCGGCTCCGGTGTCTTGGCCGGCGACCATTAGCGTGCCTTGGCCGCGGGCGTAGAGAAAGAGAATTTTGGCTTGGGCCGCTGTTTGTGGAATGGCGGATTGTACCTGACTCAACTCCTCTTTGAGGGCTTGGATCAACACCGTCCCACGCGCTTGGACGTTCAACGCGGCGGCGATGCGTTCGATCTTGGCGATGGCGTTCTCTACCGTAGGTTCGTGGGGTAGGACGAGCACCGTTACCCCAGCGCTCTCGAGCTGTTGAATGGCTTCGGGAGGTCCCGCTTCGGTGGTAGCGATGATTAGCGTTGGCCTCAGCGAGAGCACGCCCTCGGCCGAGAGACGGCGGTGATAGGCGACTTTGGGCAACTGATTGGCTGCCTCGGGGAAGGAGCTGGAGGCGTCCACGCCCACTACGCGCTCGCTGGCTCCCAGAGCGAAGACGATCTCGGTGATGGTCCCGCCGAGGGTGACGATGCGGGAGGAGTCGTCTGGCATCTCCTCGGCGTCGCATGTTGTTCCCCACAGGGCGGTCGTTAGTCCTAAGCATAGTAGTATCCATTTCATGATGGTTATACTCGCGTGAGTGTGGCCAGCGCGGCATTCCAAGCGTCCACTGTCGCTTGGCCTTGCTTGCGCCGGGCAAAGAGCAGGGCAATGGTTTCGCCCTTGCTGTCGTACAATTCCAGACTGAGGACTGCGCCATCGCGGGTCGGTTTTTGCACGACCCAGGCCGAATCCAAGTGGTCTTCCCTGACGTGCAGGTTGAAATCGTCGTCTAGAATGTTGAGCCAAGGGCCGGTCGATTTGACGTTGTGGATCGGGCCGGAGTGGATCTGGATGACTCCGGGACTGGCGACGAAAATCATAATGGCGATTTGATTCCGAGCCGCGATATGCAGCACTTCGTTCAGACTGGATGAATCCACGCGGCAGGCGAGTGAGTCGTTGACCAAGCGCAAGGCTTGAACGCGCCCGACTTGGAATTCGACGAGGAGCCGGTGAAAGTCGTGCGTGTCTTCGAGGGCGTTCCAAGCTTCTTCTAACCCGGCTACGTCAATAGCGTCGTCTGCCTTGTCCGGCACTGCGGGAATGGTCGGACAGACGCACTGCACGGGCGACTGATCGTCGCTGGTGAATTCGTCGACTAGTTGTTGGTAGGCCGTGTGGTCGCTCTCGGCGGTCAGGTACACTTTGTGGACCGCGGTGCCGTGCTGATTGAAAAACTGAAAGCCGTGCAGGGTGGTTTTGCGGCCTTCTTGCTCGACGGCAAAGCCAAGACGCCAGTGGTTCATGAACAGGCGCAAATCAATGCCTTCGTCGAGTACCAATCCCATCTGGCCGTGGAAGTGGACATTGCGGAATACGCCATGTTTTTCGTGGACGGCGTGGGCGTTGCGCGTGAGGGCCATGACTGGGCCGAGGCTTTCGAGGCGCTGGATGAACTGCGGCCACTCGGCTTGGAGGCGAATGGCGCCTTCGCCGCAGGAAGTAGCCACTAGCTCGGCTTCACTCACGCCTAGCTGTTCGGCTGCGTCGCGGATGCGCACCTTGGGGTTGTCGCGTCGAAAAGTATTCCAGAGTTGCTTGAAATCACCTCTGACATCGGGCGCTGTGGTAGTCATGCGATCTCCCTTTAGTTAAGTGTTTTAGTTTGAGTCCCAGATGTGTGACTTGATCTGCCCCCAACTCGAAGACTGGACTGCGGTCCCCGGCTCGTCTGTGAGCGGACGCCAGCGGAAGGTGATGAATCCCGAGACGGGCGAGCCTTCGACCTCTCGGTAGTAGCTGAGAAGTTGCATCTTGTAGAACCCCTCGCCGGTGTCGATGACGTACACGTGATTCCGCGTCGAGAGGACGTGGGTGGTGCTGTCGTAGCTGTACCACTCGCCGGTGTCGCTGCTGAAGGCCGATCCCGATTTGTCGGCGAAGTATCCGAACCCCATGGCCTCGGTAATGTCCTCGAAGGCTTGGTCGGTCTGATAGGCGGGGAATGCGCCGCCTTGGCCGGGGCCGCTGATGCCACCGTTGAGGCGGATGATGTAGCCGGAGAAGTGGAGATCCCAGTCCGTGGAGGTGCTTGAATCGGCTGGCGTGACCGCCTCTCCCGAACTCAGGCTGAAGTACACTTCCTCGCCTCCACTCACGTCCACGGTGGCGCTACTCGCCGCGCCTGTCAGGTCGGTGCCGTCGGCGACGACCCAGCGGAAGGTAATGCGGCCGGCGTCCGAGCGGCCGGCCCCTTCTATCGAATCGACGACGAACTTGGCGAACTGGCCGTTTGCGGTGCGCAACTCGTAGGCGTGGCCGGGAGCCTCGATGCGGTGAGATGATGAATTGTACGAGTACCACTCGCCGATGGCGTAGGCTGGTCCGTCGGTGATGAAGGCGTCAGAGCCGGGAATGTCCGTCGCAGTTATTGCGTCGAAGGCTACTTCCGCGACGACGTCCTCGGCACCTGTGAGATCAAAGCCCATGACGTTGCCCGGGCCGCTGACGCCGCCGTTGAGCCGAATCTCGCTGCGCTTGAAGGCGATGTGCCACTCGGCCGACTGCGCTGCCTCGGCATCGGTGAGTACGACCACGTCTTGATCCTCAAAGCTGAAATAGGTGAAGTCGTGGGGTTCGGTGGTAAAAGCTCCTCCTGCCGTGGCGTCGATCACCGTGAGGAAATCGCCGTTGTCGAGCTGGGTGGTCGATTTGCCGAAGGCCGGTGCGCTCAGCGCCGACAGCAAAGTGATAAAGATGGTAAAGCGAATGCGTTGCATGATGTGTCCCTCCTTGGGAATAGTGAATGGTGAAATCGGACTATTGCAGAAATGCGCCTTCGCGAATCCACGTCCGCACTAGCTGGATCTCCTCTTCCGGCATGGGGAGTGCGAACATGGGCATGCGATTTCCTTCTATGCGCGGGTCGTTCTCCATTTTCCACAGCAGGTAGCTGGCGTCCGGCGCAAAAGGTTCGACGATGAGTAGATCCGGTCGCTGTACACTCCGCTGGGAAACGAGTTGGTAGTATGAGCTATCCGGCTTGAGATTCAGAAAGCCGTGTTCCGGCGCGGAGCTGCGATGGCAGCGCACGCAGCGCTTGTCGAACAGCGCCTGAACGTCGTCGGCATAGCTCACGGTTTGAGGCGGCATTTGGGTGACTGGATTCCCTCCGTCGCAGCCGCTGATACTGGTCCACAAGGCCAACATGGCTATTCCTTTCGCGCTCGTCCTCACAACTGCACTCGCAGGCCGCCGCGTACGGCTCGGCCTCTCAGTGAGCGCAGGTCGCCGGGGTGGTCTAGGTCTCTGCGGTTGTCGAGGAGATTCTCAATGCCCACTCGCAGGGCGACGGGGCCCCACAAGGGCTGCTCCGCGTTCAAGTCCCACTCTTCTCCAGCCGGCGACCGCAGGGTGCCCTCGGCGTCGGCCCACACTGGGCTGTCGCGGCGGAGTTTGATTTCTAAGCGGCTCTCCCAAGGCGTCGTCCACTTTGCGCGGACGCGCAGGGCGTGGCGCGGTCGTCCCGGCAGGTCGCGCTGGGCATCTTGATCGCGCGCCCGCAGATAGGTGTAGCCGCCGTTGACCGCGAGCCGCTCGCCGAGCTGGGCACTCAGGCCGAATTCGATTCCGCGAGTTGTGGCGCGTCCCACGTTGTCGTACGCGTAGATCGCCACTGAGCCGGAACTCTGTGCGGGGTCGAACACGGTTTGGATGAGGTTGCGCAGGCGGTTGTGGAAGAAGTTGACGCGTAGGTCTAGCGCCTCTATCGGTTCAAATTCCGCGCCCACGTTCAGGCCCCAGGTCCGTTCTGGGCTCAGCGAAGGAGTGCCCAGCACTTTGTATCCGAGGTTGCTGTGGTCGAAGATGAAGTAGCGTTCCTTTAAAGAGGGCGCGCGGTATCCAGCGCCGTACGAGGCCCGTACCCTCAAGCTCTCAGAAAGTCGCTGGGCAAAGGAAATTTTCGGCGTCAGATGGAATCCGTAGCGCGAGTGCCATTGATAGCGAGCACCCCACACGACGCCGGTGTTTTCCGCCACCTGCCAATCGTCTTGGATATATGCCTCCGCAACATCTACGCGCGACGGCGGCACTTCCACCGTGTGCTGTTGCTCGCCCAAGGGCAGGGTGCGTTCGAGCGAGACTTCGAGTTCTTCGCGCGTGTGTTTCAACCCGGCCGTGAGGATGTGCGTACGCCGCAACAGGTGGGTGGTGCGCAGTTGGTACTTCGTCAGCACGTTGTCGGTGGACCGGTCTCGCACTTGGCGGCTGCCGATTAGTTCCTCTCTACTCAGCTTGTCGAAATAGGTGCGGAAGACATCGACATTGGCCGTGCTTCCTTCAGCCCACTGCCACTCGGCCTCGGCCCCGAGGTCCACCCGCTGCACCTGATCGGGATAGCGCCATACGTAGGTCTTATTGAGGGGGGCGAAGTACTGGCTGGAAACCCCCTCCTCGTTTTGCGAGAGCCAGCGCGCCGAGCCTTGCAGCAACAGGTTGGGCCGCGCTTCCCAGCGCAGTTTGCCCTGCGTGAAGCGCTGGGTGTAGGCGTCGATGTCAGTGTCGGGATCGTCTGGCGAGCGATCGAGGGCTTCGAGAGCCGTTCTGGAAGCGGTGAGAGAGGCGGAAAGGCTGGAGTGCGTCAGGGCCGCTTGGCCTTCGAGCGCGGTCAAGCCCCCAGACCCCAAGCTGAACCGAACGTCGCCGCTTCGTTCCTGCGGGGAGCGGGTGAGGATGTGGACCACTCCGCCCATGGCCTCGCTGCCGTACAGGGCGGAATGCGGCCCCTTCACTACTTCGATCCGCTCGACATTGCTGACGGGCAGCTTGTCCAGATCGATCACTCCGCCCGGACCGCCGATCACCCGCTCGCCATCGACTAGGATCAGGACTCGCTTGGGATCAATGCCTTGGATCATGACGCCGGATGGGGACCCGAGATAGCCGTATAGCGAGGAATGCACGTTGAGTCCGGCCACATCTTCAAGCAGGCCTGCGACATTCTCCGCGTTAGACAGTTCGATAGCTTCTCGGGGAACGATTGCTACCGGTACGGTTAGGGCCGCTGCGGACTTAGGTCGGCCGGTTGCCGTGATCAGCGTAGCCGCTTGGGGCAGGGCTTGTGCATTGAGTGCAAAATCGAGTTGCAGGTTTTGGTCTGCGAGTAGTTCTATCTGCTGGCTCTGGGTGCCGTAGCCGATTCTGCTGACCTCGACCCGATAGCGGCCCGGCGGCAGTTCCAACTCGTAGCGCCCTAGCGAGTCGGTGATGGTGCCTGCTTTGCCGGTGGAGACTGCGACGTTGGCATGGGCGAGGGGCCACTCGGAGTCGGCGTCCACAATGGTGCCCGCGATTTGAGCGGCGCTTAGACTGAGCGGTGCTAGGCAGGTGCCGCTCAGCAGTAATTTCCAGATCCAATTTTTCTTCGTTGCGGAATTTTTGACCGCATCGGCGTCAGTCATTATGTTCCTCACAGAGGACAAAAAAAGCTCGGATATGCTTGGGCTGACACACCGGTTCGGATGCATATCGGCGCTAAGTTCTCGACGGGCTATTGGCGAAGTGCTGGCAGGCGCAGCCAATAGCCTCTTTTTATTTTTGCGTTATAGCGTCGTACTAACTCGTTACATCGTTCCTCTTGTAAACCGCAATCACAGCGACTGCAAAAAGGCCACGAGCGCGTCCCGGTCGCTCTGGTCTAGTTGACGCACAAATTCCCGCGCTGTTTCCGCCTCGCCGCCGTGGAACATGATGGCTTCCATCAGCGTGCGCGCCCGTCCATCGTGCAGATACGCTGGAATGCCATTGACTGTTGCCGTCAGGCCAATGCCCCACAGCGGCGGCGTGCGCCATTCACGGCCATCGGCCTCAAAGTCGGGACGGTCGTCGGCTAACTCTTCTCCCATATCGTGCAACAGCAGATCCGTGTAGGGATGAATGGTCTGGTTGGCTAAGGCCGCAATTTCGTGGTGGCCCGTTTGCAGGGTGGGGATGTGGCATCCCGAACACTGGGCTGTAGCAAAGACCTCTTCGCCGCGCAAAGCCTGCGGATCGTCGATGTTGCGGCGGGCGGGCACCGCTAGCGTTTGTACGTAAAAGGTGTTGATATCCAGCGTCTCTTGGCCGATTTCCGGGTCGTCTCGGTGCTCGTCCATTTGCGGCTGGCCGACGGTGGACTCCTCGGGGAAATAAGGGCTGGTGATGCCCATGTCCTGTTGGTAGGCTCCGGCGATCTGCTGCAACAGGTCGGGATTGTTGGCCTTGAGACCAAAGCGGCCCAATTCGGTCTGTTGCGTGCGGAAGTTGTACACCCGATTGGGGCGGCCGGATATGCCGTCGCCATTGCTGTCACCGGGGTCGGCCAGCGCCAGAATAGTCTCTTCGGGAATGGCTTCGAGCAGGCCGCGGCCAAATACCGGCGGAGCCATGCGCGGCGAGAACAGGACGTCCGCCGGCAGCAGCTGATAGGTGTCCACTACGTCGTAAACCGGAAAGCGCAGGGAGTACGCTGCACCGTCGGCAAAATGGCGGGTCTCCTCAAAGTAGGTGACGTCAATCCGCGCCTCGGGTGCGACTCCGAAAACGGCGCGATCCCCAATCTGTTCGCCAAAGCCCGGCACCGGCTGTGGTGCACCCGGCACTTCGGGATTGGTGCCGGGCAGGCTGACTCGCATGAGCATGGAGCCGATAAAAGGGGAGACCTCGCCAAACCCTTCGCGCCCCCGGCCATCGCGGGCGTGACAGCCCACGCACGAGGTCTGATTGAAAACCGGCCCTAGGCCGTGCCCCACTTCGGCCGGCGAGGTGACAAAGACCTGCTCAAAGGCCGCGTCCCCAGCCAAGAAGCGATCCAGGTCCATCCCGTCCAAAGAGGGGATGGGGTTTTCAAACGCCAAACTGCTGGCGTCAAAAACCGTTGCCGCCCCGCCGGACAGGGCGCGGTTGTCGTCCTCCACCGGAGTCGGATCTAAACCCCGGTCGTCGCCGCAGTGGGTGAGTGTAGCTATAAAGCCCATATAGAGTATGGACGCACGGGTAATGCTCATCGCGAGAGACGAGTTTAATTACCTAACACCAACGGTAGAATATTTTCCTCCAAGGTCTGCTGAACCTTGGCTACCGCGGCCTGCGCCGTTTCGATTTGGTCCCGATCCGAGGCGATGGCGTCGCGGAAGGGGTACTGGATGCGGCCGATCTCATTGATGGCCGTCTGGATTTCCTCTTTGAGCCGTTGATCGAGGTCGGCGTCGGCTTGGCGGATGAATTCGTCCAAGCCCGCGCCAGCGCCCGCATAGTCGCCGGTATAGACGTGCAGGACACTGCGGAGGTTGTTCTGGAAATCGGCAATAGAATTGAAGCTAAATTGGGATTCGACGAGGCGGGTATCTTGCTCGACGAAGGGGTCGGCGATTTTGCCGTTGGCGACCTCGTCGCAGATGCCGATCATGCCGCCGACCATTTCTTGGACTGCCGACTGGGCGGACGGATACGCGTCGCTGCCACTGCCGGCGTTGCGGACCTTTTGGCCAAAGTTGCCGCCAGAGGAGATCCAGCTATTGTGCAAGGCACTGGCCGTGGCCCGCAGGTCTTGGGTCGTGGCAATCAGATAGGCAAACTCGCGCTCAGTGAAGTCTGCCGCGGTCTTGCTGCCTCCTTCGTCGAAGAGCAGGTATTCGATGGTGTGGAAGCCCTTGAGGGTCCCGTCCAGACTGCCCACGTACGCGGCCGTCAAGTCGCTGTCGCTGGCCAATACTCCGTCCAAGTCCGTGCGGTTGACCGGCCAACTGTCGAGCGCTGGGTCGTAGCCGTTGAAATCTACTGGCCCAAAGAGAAATCCCTCGCTGGCTTCCCAGGGGATGCGCGTGGCCACCCAAGCGTTCCGGGCAGCACTGAGGTTTTCAGGCGTAGGATCGCTGCTCAGGGCCTCGACCGCGGCAAGCAGTTCGCCGGACCGTTCGTCCAAGTCCGCGTACGTGGCAATGACGACGTTGTCGGTGAAGTTGTCCAAGATGGGCCCAAAGTCGAACTCGGCCTCGGCTGGCCCGGTAGGTTCGTCGCTGTCGTCGCCGCAGCCGGCAATGAGCAACAGGCTGCAAGCGGCTAGTCCGATCCCCAATCGCAAGAACATGGCTTTCATAAAGATGACTCCTTTCGTCAAAATTGAAACGTAGCGCACAGGTGACTTCCACCCGTGCCCGGTTTCACAGTGAATGTTTTTTAAAACTGAAATCCCAGCCCCAAGCTCAGGGTGTTTTCAGGGTTAAAGCGGGCGGCACCCAGTCGCCGCATGGCGTAATCGGCCTTGAGCACCACGGTTTCTTCCATGTTGTAGTTCGCGCCCAAGGTATAGACCCGGCGCGCAAAGCGCGGATTGTCAAAGGTCTCGTCCGGGACCGCGGCCATACTGTCGTACGCGTCTAAGCGGATGAACAGGTCCAAGCGGTCTGGCGAGGCAACGGCCAGCCAAGGCAGGACGTCGTAGCCGACCTCGGCGAAGGCCGCATACGCCGCCCGGGCCACCGGCGAGCGCAAGACGTCGAGATTGTTCGATAGGGTGCGGTTGCGGGCGCTGACGAGGGCGGCGTTTTGCAGATGTCCATAGAGGTACAGCCCACGCGCGCGAACCCGCCCCCAGTCCAAGCTGCCGTGCACATCGACAATGGAAACGTGCGCGTCAATCCCTTCCATATCGGGCTTGGGGCGATTGTCGGCACTGTCGCCGCGATAGCCGGAAATACCCAGCACACAGTGCGGCGCGAGCTGATAATCGAGGCGAGCGACCCAAGCCATATTGGTCGCCTGAATCGTCTCAAAGCGCTTTTGGTGGCCGTCGACGATCCAGGTTTGCGAGCTGAAACCGGTCGCGTCTAAGCCGTTGACTAGCTGTAGCTGATAGCGCCAGTTCCGGTAGGCCCCGGAGACCTCCGCGCCGGTCTCGTGCCAGAGGGCCGGAATGATGGAAGTCTCGGCTTCCGAGCGCCGGGAGCCGAAGAAATCCGCGGGATGGAAGCGATGACTCAATTGGCCCACGGCCACGTAGAAATGCCCCAAGCGGACGCGGAAGGCATCGCTGAAGGTCCGCTCGACGGCCAACTCTTCGACTACTACTTCGCCGCCTTTTTCGATTTCCTGCTCGAACTCGCCGAATTCCTCAAACTCCAATTCCAGCGCAGCACCAGCCCCGCCGTGCTCAAATTCCACCTCGGCTTCCAATTCCGTATTTTTGAGCAACTCGACTTCCAGTTCGAGCGCGAGGCGGGTGATGTCGATGGTGGCGCGGCTGTCTGGGGGGGAACCGTTGGGACCGCTTTTTTGGTCGGGGCCGAAATCGAAATAGGAATAGAGCATCTCGCCGTAGCCTTCTAGATGGAAGGACGGCTTTGCGGAGGCATTCGCATCCTGCACGGATAGGAAAGAGAGAAGGGTAAGTAGCTGAAAAATAGGGAGATAAGGCTTATTAACCGCACGTATCATAACTATTACATGTCTTCTGCGATAAAAACTAATGTTTGTTTTAACAATTTTTTGTTCTATATGGCAAACAAAGGTATAGATAGTATTTTTATCTGTCAAGGACATTATTCGATGTAGGGGGCGGTTTGAAACCGCCCCCTACCGCGCCGTATATTTAATGAATTTGGAGAATCTATGGGATTTGCAGAGACATTCGCCGACTCGCTAAAAGAGATGCCCGCCGCGCCGGTGGGGGAGACCCTGCGGCCGCTGTGGCAAGAGGCCCTCGCGCAGATCAAGGCCGAGCACCAAGCCGGGACCGACGGGCAAACCGTGGCCCGGCGGATCGCCGAGGCCATGGACGCGGTGGTGCTGTCTATCTACCAGAGCGCCATGCCCCAGACGGCTGGCCCCCACGCGCTGGTGGCACTGGGCGGCTACGGCCGCTGCGAAATGGCACCGCACTCCGACGTTGACTTACTCTTCCTGTTCGCCAAAAGCCAAGACAAGGTTCCCGAAGTGGTCGCCGGCGTATTCAATCCGCTTTGGGACTTGGGGTTTGAGGTGGGGCACAGCAGTCGCACGTTGGACGACGTGGTCAGGGCGGTGCGCGAAGACCTCGAATCGCGCACCGCAATGATGGACGGTCGCCTGCTGGCCGGCGACGCTGCGCTTTTCGCCCAGTTCCAACAGCGGCTCTACAAGCGCGTGCCCAAGCGCACAGTCACCGAGCTGAATCGGCTGCGCCAGCAGCAACTCGAAGCGCGGCAATCGGTCCAGCTTTTGGAGCCAAATGTCAAGGAGAGTCCGGGGGGCTTGCGCGAGATACAGATGTTCGAGTGGGCGCTCAAGGCCAAGGTCAAAGCGCCCGAGTACGGCGATTTGTACGCGCAGTATCTCGATGGCGGCAGCAGAAGCCTCGCCCACAGCCGCGCCTTTCTCTGGCGAGTGCGGCACGCGCTGCACTTTGCCGTGGGCCGCAAGCGCGATGTGCTAGAGCACGATCTCAAGCCGCAGATCGCGGTGGCCTTGGGCTATGAGGACCAAGACCAAGAGTTGGCGGTCGAGTGCTTTATGCGCGAGTACTACCTACATGCGCGCACTGTGCACCATCTAGTAGAACGCGCCTTCCAGCAATTGACGCGCAAGCCGCGCAACAGCAGCCGCAGTATGTATATAGAACGCGGTGTCGCTGCAATAGAGGGGGAGATCGTCCTCACCGATGACGAGGCGTACTTTGCCGCCGACCCCCTGCGCCTGTTAAAAATTTTTCTCACGGCTCAGACCAAGAATTTGAAGCTGAGCGATCAGGCACAGAGTGCGGTGCGCGCTAGTCTGCCGCTGATCAACGACGGCTTCAGACGCCTGCCTGAAGCCCGCGAGTTGTTCTTCAAGATTCTTAAGCGCAAATACCACACGGCGCGCACGCTCCGGAGCATGCACGACTTGGGCGTTTTGGGCGCGTACTTGCCCGAGTTCGAGCGGCTGACCTGCTTGGTCCAATACGACATTTACCACATCTACACGGTCGATGAGCACACGCTGGTCGCGCTGGAAAACTTGGAAGCTCTCGCTCAGCAGGAGGGGAGCATGGCGGATATCCTCGCCCAATGCACGCGCCGCGATCTGCTGTTTTTCGCCGTGCTGTTACACGATGTGGGTAAGTGGAAGCGCGACGACCACATCGCGCGCGGCATTGAGATGACTGAGGAGTTGAGCGAGCGGATGGGGCTGGACCAGGAGGAGCGGTCTATGCTGCGCTTTCTCGTGGAGCACCATCAGGACATGGTGCTGATTTCTAGGCGGCGCAATCTCGACGACTACGAGATGATCGCCGAGTTCGCCGGTTTGTTCGCCAATGAGGAATGGCTGCGCGCGCTCTACTTGGTTTCGTACGCCGACCTGTCGGCTGTTGCGCCCGACGCGTGGACCGAGTGGCAAGGGGCCTTGCTGTGGGAATTGTACCACAAGACGGCCGAGCAACTGCACTCGGATATGGAAGCCCTAGAGGCCAAACAGCGCGCTCGGCAGAAGCTCAACGAGCACCTCGATCACATCGAGGGCCGCTGGTCGGCCCAGCGCGTAGTCCAGTTCCAAGAGCACATCGAGCAGCTATCCCCCAGCTATTTGGTCGCCTACAACCGCGAGCAGATCAAGTTGCATTTGGAGATGATCGCCCGCTTGCGGGAACAACCTTTTGTCTTGGAATTCATTGAGCACGAGGGGCACACTGAGGTCGTCGTCTGCACCCGCGACCAGCGCCAGCTCATAGCCAAGGTCTGCGGCGCGTTGGCCGTCAACGACATCAACATCCTTCGCGCTGATGTCAATACCCGCGCCGACGACGTGGTGCTCGACATTTTTCAGGTGACCAACATCGACGGCAGTCCGGCGCTGCCCGACTGGAAGAAGGAGCGCATGCGCGAGCGGGTGGCCGAGGTTATTTCGCTGCGGCTCAAAGCCCGCGAGTTGATAGCGAAGTACAGCAGCAGTTGGGATCGCCGCCGCCGGCAGCGGCAGTACGATCGGCCGCCGCGCATCGCGTTCGACAATCACATTTCAGCCCGCTACACGGTCGTCGATATCGAAGCCCAAGACAAGGTGGGGCTGCTGTACAGAATCGCGTACCTGCTCGACGAGCTGGATCTCAGCATCCACCGCGCCATTATCAACACGGTGGCGGCGCGGGCGCAAGATTCCTTCTACATCGTCGATGCCGAGGGGCAAAAGATCGCCAGCCACGAGGAGCTCGACCGGATACAGCAGTACTTGCTCGACGGGCTGGCGTCTTAAATCAATTCACAGGGGAAAACAATGTCAGAGCACGCTAAGCCAACCTGCAAAGTGATTCGCGGCCGAGGAACCTACGAAGGCAAACAGGAACTCACCTATGTCTCGGGGATCGCCGCCGAGACCACCGGCTCGCAGAGGATTTGCATGCACTTGCTGAACTTGCCTCCTAAAGAACGAGCCAAGGCCCACCTGCACGAAAACCACGAGACAGCTATTTATGTCGTCAGCGGCCAAGCTGGAATGTGGTATGGCGAGCGGCTGGAGGAGCATGAAGACATCAGCAGCGGCGACTTTATTTACATCCCCGCTGGTATCCCTCACCTTCCCTACAATCCCAGCGAGACGGAAACCTGCACTGCTGTGATTGCCCGGACGGATCCCAACGAACAAGAGAGTGTTAAACTCTTACCTGAGCTGGACGGGATACATCGCTAGACAAAGGAGTTGGTGTACCCATCACAAGGGAAGTGAGCGGTAAACAGCGAACACAACCTCTTTCTCTACTTCGCCATGCTCAAAGAAGGTCAACTCGTCAAAGCCATTCCTATAGAAGGGGGACAGGTGTTGTGCCGCTATCCGCGCTGGCAGGACATACCCTCGTACGTCGAAATGTGCCAGATTCTGCACCGCGAGCGGGTGCGGGCCTATCACGCTGATACGGATTTCGCCTTGGGCTGCCAGCGCCTAGCCCAGATCATGGTCGAAGTCGAGACAGGGCAGGCATCCCACCTTTTGCTGGAGGTGGATGGACGCATTATCGGCGAGGGCCGCATGGCCCCCCGCAGCCGGGTCATGGGGGTTTTGGGAATCAAAATCATCGACGAGTACCAGGGTCGGCGCTTGGGCACGGCGCTGATGGGAGTTTTGGAGGAAGAGGCGCGCAAAATGGACCTGCAGCAGATTTACCTGACTGTATTTGCCAATAACACCCCTGCCCGCCGTTTGTACGAAAAGTTCGGTTACCGGCAAGTGGGGCGCATTGCCGAATGGTTCAGTGAAGAGGACGAAGACGGCCATATTGCACTGGTGGACAAAATAGATATGATGAAACGCCTAGAGCCGGAGGCTCGAGAATGAAGATAGGAGTGATGCAGCCGTGCCGTTCTTTGCATCACCGCATCAAATATATTATCATTTGATGTATATAACAGGAGCACCCCATGAGAACGACACTCGATATCGACGACCCAGTCCTCCGGGAGTTGAAGCAGCTCCAAACCAAGGAAGGCAAGTCCTTGGGCCGGCTCGTATCCGACCTGCTGGCGCGTGCGCTGAAGGAGGACGCTGCTCCCACCGCCACTACGCCCCCGGTCTGGATCGCAAAGCCGATGGGCGCACGCGTCAATCTCTCCGACAAGGAAGCCGTGCATCGCGCCTTAGACCGATGATCTCCCATGAGCTATTCCTTGGACGTCAACATCCTGCTCTATTCGTCGGACGCCTCCAGTCCGTTCCACGCGAAGGCCAAGAGTTTTCTAGAATCCTGTATGAGTCGGAGCGATGTGCTCTATCTGAGTTGGCCGACGATAATGAGTTACCTGCGCATTGCTACACATCCATCCATATTCGATGAGCCGCTGACGCCCGAAGAGGCCATGGCCAACGTGGAGACGCTGCTCAATCTGCCCAATTCCCGCTGTCTGGCCGAGGAAGACGGATTCTGGGAGACGTGGCGATCCGTGACTAGTGAGACGGCCGTGCGTGGCAACTTGGTGCCGGATGCACACCTCGCCGCGCTGCTTCGCTTCCACGGGGTGCGTCGGCTGTACACGCACGACCGCGACTATCGGAGATTCGATTTCCTCGATGTACAGGATCCGCTCGCTTGACGCTCGATGAACAAAAACTCAGAAGAATGGTACCCGTCACCGACAATCTTATCGACCAGATGGTCCAAGCCATCGTCGCCGAGGTCGATCCCGAGCAGGTGATCCTCTTCGGCTCTCGCGCTCGGGGCGACGCGCGGGAAGATTCGGATGTCGATCTCGTAGTGGTGGAGGCCGAGCCGTTTGGGAAGACGCGGAGCCGACGTTTAGAGGCCGTGCGCCTGTGGAAATCACTGTCGGGATTTATCGTCCCGAAGGACATCCTCGTCTATAGCCGAGACGAGGTCGAATACTGGCGAGACTCCCTCAACCACGTTTTGGCGCGAGCGCTACGGGAAGGGCGGGTGCTCTATGAGCGACCTCGATAAGGCTCGTACCCTTCTAGAGGCGGCAGAGCGCGACCTTCGCGCACTTCGAGGCATGAGCGACCCAACTGTCTTCGCTGACGAGATTACTGGGTTCCATGCTCAACAAGCCGCTGAGAAATTACTCAAGTCTTGGCTCGCCTTGATAGGGGAGCCGTTTCCGTTTACTCACGACATAGATTACCTACTGCGGCTTGTTGAAAAACACGAGCTTGGAGTGGAGCGATTTGAAGAGTTGATCGAGTACAACCCGTATGCTGTGCAATTTCGCTACGAATCCTACGACTCGGACGCCGAGCCAATCGACCGGGAAGAAGCCGTCCAGCGTTTGGAAACGTTACTTCAGCAGGTCCGACGGCGGTTGGCGGAGGTGGAGATGACTGGCAAAATAAACGATGATGGCCAAGACCGCGACCCGGAATTTGGATTAGGAACGCCGGAGGTATAAGATGACTAATGTTGACAAAAACGTCGAAATCAACTTGCCCCTCGAAAATCTCATTGACACCCTCTGCAAACTGCCCCCTGACACTCTGCGGGAAGTCAAACAGAGGATTGAAAGGCAACTCCAAAATTCTGATCGGTCTCAAGAGCCGTTGGATGACCTCCATGAGGACGACTTGTGGGGCTTGGAAGGGAGTCGAGAAAACGCCGATGGTGTGGAGGCTCCGGCCTCGATGGAGGAAGTTCTCAGAATCACATCTAAGTTCAAAGGGGTCATGGCAAAGATCGTGCGTGAAGGACGTTTGGAATAACCGAGATCAGGCGTATCCTGAGCGAATCCTAGCGCAAAAAAAGCAACTTGAGCGTTAATTCCACTTCTTCAGATTGTTGGACATAGGAGCGCGGGTCATCTCAGCGGCTGAGAGGAAATCAAGCACCCGTGAGTGCCTCCATTGACCGCTGCACGCTTTCTTTTGGATACTCGACGTCGAACGGCAGGCAAATCAGTGTTAAGTCATCGAGAATTTGATATCGCAGTTTGTCTTTGTTCGTGAAGGTCTGTGACCGCGGATAGATCAGCGCCACGGCATCACAACCGTAGCCCTTACCGTAGGCGTAAAGCTGGTACAGGTCGTCTTGGTCGATACCATGCTTCGGATCGTCGGACGACGCGTCGATGCGCTTCCACTTAGCATCGAGGATGAATTGGACGCGGTGGCCGGCCGACAGGGTGATGTCTGGTTTCATCGTGAACGCTTCTTGGTCACCAATGCGGACAAGCTTCTTTTGAGGATGCTGGGCGCGTACCAGATAGCAGTCTTGATGACGTCGAAAACTGTGTGTGACGAAGTCCTCAAACACCTGCTCCATGGGGAACAGCAAGGACAGGTTCCGATGGGGGCCGGAGAAAGTCGTCAACCCATGCCCGAACAGGAACAAACCCACCCACTGCATCACCGGCCCGTAATGCTGCATGGAACGATCCACTTGGTGCCGCTGCCAGTCCGCGTGTAGGTTGGCCGTTTTCGGCACGTCGGCGAATGTCGTCATCAATTGGTGCAACAGTCGTCGGTTTTCTGTGTTTCGCACCAGAGGTATCAGCTTGGCCATAGTGCTGTGAATGAGCCGGTTGGCTGGCCTGTTGACGCTTAACTCATCGTGCGAGACGTAGAATCGCGCATGATTGATCAAATTCTCGCGAATTTGCTCGTGAAAGAGGATACGTCCTCCCAGGTACGGCAGGTTCTCTTCTATAGGGATATAGCGCCTAGCGAGACCACCACGGGTGAGCGTATTCAGGTTGACAAGGAACTGGCGAACGAAGACTTCAAGCATGGGGAATCGCCGCAGGGTACGGATGTCGGTCTCACGTAGAGTCTTCTCCCCAAAGCCTCGCCAACATCGAAGCATGGGCAAGAACAGGCGCTTGGTTTTTTCGTGATCGGGATCTGCTTCTCCCCCGAGGTCAATTTTCGGGAGGATCTCGATCACGGTGCCACGCTTTGTCGTGATGACGCCTACGTATTTACTCGCAGTCAAGGTGTCGTTGGAATTTTGCTTAAACACACCTTGGAATGCCTTTAGCTCTTCACGCTCCTGTGTATTTACAAAATCGAGTGGCTCGTACTCCCTGACCGTGCGGTGCCGAGCATCAGCGGTCACTTGTATCATCCGCGTTGCTGGCATTGTATATCTTTTTGTACTCCTCCGGGTCTGTCCATCCGGGGTCGTCGCCGGGTAGCCGCTCGTAAATCGTTCGATCTTCGTCCGCTTGTTCGAAGTCCAAAGACAGATTCGGAACATCTTTTGTGACAAAATCGTTCTGGCCGAGAACGGCTCGTATCTTGGACCAATCGTCAAAGAAGTACTCCTGCAACAGCGGAAATATCTTGTTTTGGAAGGCGTACGACAGTTTCTCCATAGTGTCGACGTCCAACAGGTATGTGTGACCGATCTGACGTTCCCTGTCGAGCAACGTCGTGATGCGCTTGTTCATCTCCTCAAGCATCCGTTTACAGTTGACTCCTTTCACATTATCAGAGATGAGCTCTGGTTTCGGCATCATCTCAACGAAGTCGAAGCGGCGGCGTAGCGCCGTATCCAATAATTGAATCGACCGATCTGCCGTGTTCATCGTGCCGATCAGGTAAAGGTTATTTGGGACACCGAATAAATCTGACTCCTTCGAGTAAGGCAGCGTGACTTTCGTTTCATCGTCCTCGCCAAGTCGCCGGGAGTCCTCGATCAGAGTGATGAGCTCGCCAAATACCTTGGCAATGTTGCCGCGGTTGATCTCGTCGATAATCAGTACGAACCGTTTATCCTTTCCCTCTTTCGCAGCTTCGGCAATCCGCTTGAAAATACCTTCATGCCGCTCGTATTTGATTTGGCCGGTAGTCCCATCGTCCAATACCGGCCTGATACCCTCAATGAAGTCTTCATAGGCGAAGTTCTGGTGGAAGGTCACCATGGCGATCTGTCCGGAGTCTTTAAGCTCGCGAAACCTCTCGGTGTCACCCTCCTCGCGCTCACGTACTCTCTCACCGTCGATGATCGCCAAGGCTCGATCAACCGTGTGGTAGGTTTTTCCGGTCCCTGGTGGGCCGTAGAGGATCTGGTTGAGGGGGTGTTTTACGTCTGGATTCTGCCGTGTTTCTTGGTTCTCCATAAGCTCCTCACGACCACTGAGTCGATCCAGTAACTCGAACGTTTCTCTATACATGGGTGTGTTACGAAATGAGTCCGTTGTGCTCTTTCTCGCACCAGTGAACCCCCACAGTCGCCCCAATTGAAGATCGGCGCATGCGGTTTTGTTCACCCACACAACGTGTATGCTGCTGTCCCCATCGAGGCGATCTTGGTAGTCGTTTTTATAGACAATCCCAATGCCTCGTCCTTGCGACTGGCGGGTTCTAACCAGTATCACGTCACCGGGCCGTGGATCACGGAGCGGATATTTGGGGGCACCATCTCTCGGCTCGTCGTACTCGTCCCAGCCCGCCCCACTGCGAGGCCCTCCGGTAAAGACCCAATTGTTAGGTTCAAAGTCGAGTTCTGGATCAGAGCCCTGCCAGCAGTCGTCTCCATCCTCGCCGTAAGCATTCGTGCTAACCTGAAAGTATTTTTTACTAATGGGGAAATCCCCCTTCTGCCAGAGATAGGCAAAAAAGTTTATTTCGTAAGGCGCACAACCCGGGAACATGCCGCGAACTTTCTGTAGCCATTCTCGATAGTGTTTCCAATTGAATTCGTTATTTGGTAGATCGACAAAGATGTTCATCTTGTCGTCGCAGGGAAGGAACTGGGACGAGTTGATAAGGAAGAGCGTCTGCGTCAGTTTCGCTTTACGAACGCCACGGAGTTCGAGTGCATCATCGAAATGTTTGGGGTCCACCGAGTCGAGCCCTCGCACGGCATTGCGGAACAAGTTCCAAAGCAACTTTGGATCAGCCTGAATATTGCTGTAATAGAGCAAATTCTGCGGGTTTGCCGTTGGGAATACGAACGCGTCGTCCGAATCGTACAGCTCTTCTGGATACTGGTGCTTCACGTTGAAAACTTTCTCGACACTCCGATATATCAGCTTCCTGTTCGCCGAGCTTCGGCGTTGCGCGAGGCTATAGAAGAATGAGAACGGATCTATGTTCTCGTCGCCATAGCGTAGCAAAGGCGGTTCTGTCCCATCGGCCCTCCAAGCGATCTGCCTCGCACGATCAATCAGAAATCCCTCGCCCCCCTCAGCGATCTTGTTTGCAAGCTCCGAGAACCACTCAGTCCAATGGTAGATTTCACGCATATCCTTACTCTTTCAAGATTGGAGTGTCTTTAACTTCTGACGGTTTCAGGAGGAGTCAACCCGTCTGCTGTGCTAGTACGCCCGCGTCGTCCGCCCCAACTCCTCGGCCTCAATCCACTTCCGCAACACGGCACCAGAGCGCGCCAGCAGTTCTCGATAAGGCCGCTCCAATGTCTTGTTCTTTGGATTTTTTCCCGACTGTCGTGGCACGGCGTTGAATCGTCCCCGCGCCTCGACGATGTTGCGGCTCGGATTGTGCACGGCGATCGTCAATACCCGGGCGCTGTAGCCCTCTGGATCGGCCACCTGCATGGACCACACCGACTTGCTGCCCCGCCGACAGTTGGACACATAGGAGGCGACACAGTGGTTCATCGCCCGTCCTTCGAGCGTGAGTTCTCTCTTGGAAGTTAGCTCGCGGATGGTCCAACGCAGCCCTTCCTCTTTGTCGTCCATCCACTCAAAGTTAGCTATGCCCGACTCTGCCCAACTCCCGCCGGGCTGGCGGTTATCGCGAGCTAAGCGCTCGTGCCATTCCTCGACTTGGCGCAGGAGCTTGACCGCGCTACGGCCCTTCATGGTGTAGCTCGGTTGCGGCGGCTCGCCTTCCTCTGTGGGGACGAATTTTTGGTGATTGATGTAATCGACGATTGGCCCCACCATATCTGGGTCGAGCATGGGGTTTTCGACGAAGAAGAGGACTACGGTGCTCCAGAAGGATTCGTCGGCGAAATTGCGACCCAATTCCGTGGCTATCACGGCCTGCGCCAACATCTCACTGCCTCCCTGTCCCATCACTTGCGCCCAGCGCAGGGCCTCGGTCGCCGTCAGTTCGCTCGGTGCCTCGGCAAAGATGTGCGCCATGCGCTTGGAGAGCGCGAGCGGCAGGTCGGCCGTGCGGATGTTCTGCCCGCTGCCCACGTGGACGAACCATCCCTGCTGGCGTTGGGCTTCTGGGTCCCAGCCGCCAAACCACACCGAATCCAAGCAGGACGGCACGTCGTAGCGGGCCAATAAGAATCGGACTAGCGCGGCGAATTGCCGCCGGGGATTGCGGCTGTCTGGCTTCCACTCAGACGGCGACTGCTGCCACGCGCGGCTGTGTCGCCCCAACGCGCCGAGGGCCTCGACGAAGGTATTGCCGTCCACTCGGCCCAAGCGGTGGAGAGCTGGCCGCGCGTCGAGCAGACCGGACGCCCTCTTCTCTACGTGCAAAAGCAAATCCCGTAGCTGCGCCCGCTGGTCGCCGGCCAAGCCGACAAAGGCCCGATAGATCAGGCGCAAGACCTCGGTGCGCAGCTCTTCCTCGGCGATGGCTCCGGCCCAGAGTTGGTGAATGATGTCTTTGGTGCGCCGGCTGTGCTTGCGGCCTTTGTGCAGGGCTTGGGTACTCTGGATTTGCTGATGGAGCTTGAGTTCCTTGCTGCGCTGGGCCGCGCTTTTGTGGACGGCGTCGCCGAGTCCCTGTTGCCGACACCACGTCTGATAGGCGGCCACTCCGTCTAACCCCAGTTGCGCGACGTGTTGGTGCAGGGCGTCTTCGGCTTGGGCGGCCTGTTGGTCGCGCTGGTGCGCGGCGCGCTCTTGTCGCCGCTCCTGCCAAGTTTTGCTCAGAGCCGCGCTAAATCCGTGCTGGCGGCACCAGACCTTATAGGCTTCAATGGCCTCTAGGCCCAGCGATGCCATGTGTGCGCCCAACTCGGCATTGGCGCGCGCGGTGGCACCCCGGCGACGACTCTTTTTGCGCTTGGGTTGTTTAGCCATTTTGCAAAATCCGCGCTAAGTGATCGGCGGGTGCGTTCCCGCCGCTGAGGATGCCTACGACTTTTTTGCCGGCTAGAGACTCGCGAATCTTCAGGGCCGCGGCCAATGATGCGGCTCCGGCTCCTTCGGCTACCAGCTTGGCCTCTCGCGCCAACAAGCCAATGGCTGCGTCGATCTCCTCGTCGGTGACGAGCTCGAAGCGATCGACGAGTTCCCACATCATGTGCGAGGTCATCGCAAAGGGCACGCGCGTGGCTAGCCCCTCGTGCCGCGTGGCCATGGGGGCCTCCACGTCGAGCCGCCGCTGCTGATAGGCCCGGTGGCATACGGGAGCACTCTCGCTTTGCACGCCGATGATCTCGACCGATGGGTTTAGGTGGCGGGCGACGAGCGAGATGCCGCAGATGCCGCTGCCGCCGCCGACGGGCACGATCAGTGCTTCCGCATCGGGCAGGTCGGCAAAAATCTCCAAGCCCATGGTGCCCACGCCGGTGATCAGCAACGGCTCGTTGGCCGAGTGTACGTAGCGGCAGCCCGTGCGGCGCGCTTCGCGCTCGACTTGTTCGCGTGCCTCGTCGAAATCGCGGCCAACGAGGCGGACTTCGGCACCGAGGGCGCGCATGGCCGCAACTTTGGCGGGATTGCTGGCGCGCTCTGGTCCGTAGATGGTCACTGGCGTGTCAAAAAGCTGACCGGCGTACGCCAGCGATTGGCCGTGGTTGCCGGTGCTGGCGCTGATGACGCCCTGCTGGCGCTCGGCAGGGGATAAGCGTCCGATGAGGTTGACGCCGCCACGCACCTTAAAGGCCCCCACGGGCTGCAGGTTTTCGCACTTGGCGTGGTAGGAGCAGCCCAGCATTTGCGAGAGCTTATAGCAGTGGATGAGCGGCGTCGGTGCGAGATGCTCGCCGATAAACGCTGCGGCCTCTTCCACGGCCGCGAAGGTAGGTGTGTCTGTCATTGGTTGCATCCTTAGAATATTCATCATTTGACGCGAGGGTTCAATCTCGCTATGGTCAACCGGCCCAATTCACCCGAATTGACTTCATAAAATAATGAACGCCGATGTCTGGGGGCTCGTGTTGGCGGCGGCCATTGGCCACGCCCTGTGGAATTTCGCTGCCTACAAGGTCGCTGGCAACGTGGCCGTGCTCTGGCTCTCCTTTGCCTCTGGTATCCTGTTCGTAATGCCGCTGTGCGCTTATATCTGGTGGCAGGGCACGCCGCTGACTCTGTCGTGGCCGGCCGGTCTCTGTTTGCTGGCTACGGGTGTTTTTCACGGGCTGTACTTTGCCTTGCTGGCGCGGGCGTACGAGCACGGTGAAATTTCTACGGTGTATCCGATTGCGCGCGGCTCGGGCGTGGGGCTGACGGCCTTTGTCGCGTATCTCAGCTTGGGTGAGGACATTTCGCTGCTGGGAGCAGGCGGGATCGCCCTAGTTTTCGTGGGGATTTTTTGCGTTGGTGCTCCGGCTCTCAAGCTCCAGGCGCGGGGCTTGCAACTGGCCCTAGGCGTGGGGCTGACGATTGTCTGTTATTCGCTGATCGACAAAATAGGCGTGGGATACGTGCAACCGATTTACTACATCTGCGGCATGTGGATCATCGCCACCCTCATGCGCATGCCCTTTGTGGTGCGCCAATACGGTATGGAACTGCTGACGACGGCTCGCGATTTCTACGGGTATATTATCTTGATTGGTGCAGGCTCGCTGGCGACCTATCTGCTGATACTGTACGCCTATACTCAAGGGCCGGTCAGCTATATTATTGCCGCGCGCGAGTCGTCGGTAGTAATCGGCGCGCTGCTGGGCTGGATCTTCCTCAAGGAGCGGCTCTCGGCCGTTAAGACCATCGGCATCCTCGCCATTGCCGGGGGCTTGATGCTGCTCAGAGCGAGTTGACATGGAACCGCGCATTTTCCCCATCTACCCGCCGTCCGCCGCTATGTTCGGCAAAGTGTTGGCCGCGTCTTTTGGTTTGACTACCGTCTTTTTTGGCGTGCTGACCCTCGCGCTCTACGCGGCGATTGACCCGGATGGCCCGGTCGCCCGCGTCGCCGCGCCCGTGGCCTTGGGCTCGTCTTACGTGCTGATGCTGATCATCTTTTTCTCGGTCTTCACTTGGTTTTATTTGAGCGCGCGCCGCACGGATTTTGTCTTGCTAGAGGGCCACTTGCTCATCCGCAACAGCGCCCACGGCAAGCACTTCACCTATGACGAGCTAAAGGTGGAAGAGGCTCGCGTCGTCGATTTGCCGGCCGAACCCCAATATCGGCCTGGGGGCAAAATTTTTGCCATTAGCGCGTTCTTTTTTCGCGGAGGGGCGTTTTATCTGCACAGCGGGGAAAAGGCGCACGTTTTCTACACGGGTACACCGCGCGCTGTGTATATTCCAACGCACGGTTCCCATGCTCTCTTGCTGGGGCCAACCGATCCAGCCGTTTTTTTGCACGCCTTGCGAGAAGCGACACACTAACACCTTTTGGAGGAGATTTTCATGGCCTATCACGTATATATTTCAAACTCGGGCAGCAACTTTTTTTCGCATTTCCTGATGGACGAAGACAGCGGCGCGTTAGAGCCGCAGCCCAATATCGAGTTGGAGGACTCTCCCGGGGCGGTGACTGTGCGCCCGGACGGGACTCAGATGTTCGTGGCGCTGCGCTCGGCCCAAAAACTGGCTAGCTATGCGGTCGATGGGGAGCAGGGGACGCTGGTCAAGCTGGCGGAGACGAGTCTAGAAGAAGGCCCGCCCTATCTGTATTTGGACAACAGTGGTGCCTTTTTGCTGTCGTCGTACTATGGGTCGGGTCAGGTCGGCGTGCACGGCGTGGCCGCGGATGGTGCGATCTCGGCCGAGCCGCTGCAGATGATCCCCACCGCAATACGCGCCCACAGCATCCAGACCGACCGCTCGAACCGCTTTGCCTTTGTGCCGCACACCAACCCGTCCAACGCGATATTTCAGTTTTGCTTTGACGAGCAAACCGGGCGGCTGACGCCCAACGACCCGCCGAAGATAGAACCGGCTACGCCTGAAGGCCCGCGCCATTTTGCTTTCCACCCGACCCGCGACCTCCTCTATTCGGTCAACGAAGACGGCAGCACGGTGTCGGCTCACCACTTCGACCCGGAGGCTGGGACGCTGTCGTCGTTTCAGGTTATTTCGACCTTGCCGGAGGGATTTAACAACGAGGACAATACCACAGCCGAAATAAAGATCACGCCGGACGGACAGTTTCTCTACGGGTCCAATCGCGGCCACGATTCCTTGGCCCTTTTCGCCATTGGCGACGATGGGCGGTTGACGGCCAAAGGACGCTATCCGACTGAGGCTACGCCCCGCTTTTTTGAGCTGGATCCGAGCGGCCGCTTCGTCTATTCGGTTGGGCAGGGATCGGGGCGGCTCCGTTCGTATAGCATTGACGCGGCTACGGGTGAGTTGACGCCTTTGGAGCAACACGAAGTAGGCGACAGCCCGCTGTGGATTACCTTTGTCAAACAGGGATAGATGTGCTTATTCGTCCTCTAAAGGGCCGAGCAATTCGTCTAGTTTCGCCTTGAGCTTCAGTTCGTCTCCGGGCCGATACCCTTGATGCTTGTACCACACCGTCCCGTCGGCCGCGATAATCAGAGTCGCCGGGACGCCCGCTAGGTGGAACTGCTTGAGCACCTCGTTGGTCTTGTCCAACAAAACCGGCAGTTCGAGCTTGTGGCGCTGCATAAAGGGCCGCACCTTGGGCAGGTTCCTCGGGCCATCGACGTTGATCGTCAGCACCTGGACGTCGCGCTTGGCGTATTTTTCGGCTAGGGATTGGAGCTTGGGCAAGCTCTTGATACAGGGCTTGCACCAAGTCGCCCAGAAGTCGAAGACCACTGGCCCTTTTTTAAGCGCCTCCTCCAGCGAAAAGGTCGAGCCGTCGAGATTTTCCAGCACGAGCTGCGGTGCCTTTTCGGCGCGAGCCGAGCCGGCGAGCAGCAAGCAGGTTGCCAATGCAAAAATTGGTTTCATTTTGAGACTCCGTTTTTCTCTATAAGGACCAAGCCATGCGCTCAGTTCCCGCATTTGTCCTGTTGCTGGCCGCCCCTCTCCAGGCCGAGTGGAATCTTTCGGCCCTGACCGAAGGCCAAGTCGGCAATCTGCCCGGGGCGCAGCCCAGCGATCTGCGGACGATCTATCATCAGTTCAGTCTCGACTATACTCTCGCCGATTTCCGAATTGGGGTTCGCGGCGAGACTTTTGGCACTAGTGCTGACCGTCGCAACTACGGCCAGCTTCTCCAGCGCTCCGCTTCCTACCGCCGGAGTGGCTTTGAGGCCACTATTGGCAATTTCTACACCATCGTCGGCAGCGGCCTGCTCCTCCACGCCTTTGAGTTGCCCGGCGTCATCACCGAAGTACGGGGCAGCCGCCGTCGCTACCAGATTGTGCGCGATCTCGACGGCGTTCAGGTGCGCTACCGCGCCAAGCGGGCCGAAGTGCTGCTGTTGCGCGGCGCACCGATCAACAGTGCTCTGCCGCCCGGTTTGGAGGGGGTTGACCGCCGCCCGGACGCGCTCCACGCTGGCTCGCTCCAGCTCAAGCCGCACCCGCACTTTGACGTTGGTGTTAGCGCCATTCGCTACCCAGCCGGCAGGCGGCAAGAAACGGCCGCGGCCTTCAATGCCCGCTGGCGGTTCGCACCACTGCTGGCCCGCCTCGGTCTCACTGGAGTGTATGCCGATCTCCAGGGTGAGTACGCTCAGCGCGATGTGGCGTTTGATCGCTTCTTTTCGCTCGACCGCAGTTTGGGACGCGCTCTGTACCTGACGACCACCTTGGCGTTTGGGCCGTGGGGTTTGAGCTTGGAATACAAAGACTACGAGGACTTCGCTCTTGAGCACATCAACAATCCTCCGCCCCTGATCCGCGAACACTCGGCCTATCTCCTCAACCGCATCACGCACGATGTGCTCGCCGACGACGAGCAGGGCTACCAAGCGGAACTGAGCTACACCCTACCTAGCGGCCAGACCATCACTGCCAATGCGACCCGCGCCACGCGCCGCGGCGATTCGGGCACCGCCGACGACAACATTCTGCGCGAATTCTTTTTACAGATGGATTCGCCCTTGGGTCAGAGCGCCGATGTGCAGCTTTTTGCCGATTTCAACCACAATCGGATTCTCCTCGACGACAAAAGCCGCCTTTTGGGCACGCACTGGGAGTGGTTTCCAGACGGATCGTACACCTTTGAATTCGACGCCCAATACCAAGACGTCGATCGGCGGTTTGGCGACCTAGCGCTTCCTTACACCAACCAATACTATGCCTTAGCGATCCACCGCGCTCCCGGCCTCTCCGCCGCCGTGCAGGTCCAGCGCACCTCCGACGAGTTGGAAACCGGGGCCGATCCCTCCGGCATCACGTGGTGGCGGGGCCTCAACATCGGTGCCGACATTGGCGAGGGCCACATCCTCAATGTTTTCGCTGGCCAGCGCCGCTCGGGCTTGGCCTGCACGGCCGGCATCTGCTACGAGGTACTAGGGTTTAAGGGCGTCGAAATCCGGCTGCTCAACCGCTTTTTCTGATCTCACTGGAGCAGCAGCAGCTTGCGGACTTCTGTGTACTCGCCGGCTCGCAACTGGTAGAGGTACACTCCGCTAGTCACTGCTCGCCCCGCTTGGTCGCGGCCGTCCCAGCGCACCGAAAACGTCCCGGCCGCACTAGACCCCTGTACGAGTATGGCTACTGGCTGGCCGAGCAGATTGTAGATCGTCAGCTCGACTTGGCTCGGCTGCGGCAGCGCAAAGCGGATCACCGTCTCGCTGTTGAACGGATTGGGCGCGTTCTGCGCTAGCGAAAAGGCTTGGGGGACGGACGCTTGATCGGATGTCTCCACCGCCGTTTCCTCCGTTTCCTCCGCTTCCTCCGCTTCCTCCGCTTCCTCCGCTTCCTCCGCTTCCTCCGTTTCCTCCGTTTCCTCCGTTTCCTCCGTTTCCTCCGCTCCCGTATTGAGGAGGTCGGACATGTTGCCGAATTCGATTGGTTCGTCCGTTTCTCCCGTTTCTCCCGTTTCTCCCGTTTCTTCCGTTTCTTCCGTTTCTTCCGTTTCTTCCGTTTCTCCCGTTTCTTCCGTTTCTTCCGTTTCTTCCGTTTCTTCCGTTTCGACGGTTTCCACCGTTTCCTCCTCTAAGGGAGGCAGATCGGCCAATGCCAGCACTACCTCGTCGCGGAGTTCGTCCATGGGGATCAGGGAAGTGGTCTTGAAGCGGATGAGGCCCTCGTGGTCGATGATGGTAAAAGTCTGGTAGGTTTGCCCGTAATCGGTCGCCATCCGGCCGGCGTTCAGCAGGAAGGGCATGGTCACGCCCTTGCCCAAGCGCCAGCGGGTGTGCACTTGTTCCGCCGTGCCGTCCCACGTATCGGCACCCAAGGCGACAAAGCGCTCGTCGGCAAATTCCTGCCAGAGTTCTTCAAAGCTCTCGGCACGCGAGAGACAGATCGGTCAGCTATAGCCCAAAAAGAAAATCAGCACGACTTGGCCCTCGAAGTCGCTCAGGGCTGCTTGGCCGCCGTCGAGCCGGTCTAAGACGAAATTAGGGGCTAGGTCGCCTACCCGCTGAGCTTGGGCGTCTAGGGCAAAGGCTCCCAATACCGCTAAAGTTGTCAAGCTCACTAAAGACTTTTTCACAGTGAACCTCCTTAGTTTTGCCGCACGAACTTCTGAATGCGGTGGTCGGTTTGAACTTCACCCACGTAGAGATCGCCTTTTGAATCCATCCAGATGCCGTGGGGACAGCCGAGGAATTCCCCTGGTGCGTCAATGCGCTCGCCCGATCCCCACTGAGCGAGCCATTCGCCGTCGAGGTTGAGAATGCTCACCCGCTGGTCGAGTTCCGCGACATAGACCGTATCCCCGTCGAGGAAGATCGTATCGGGATGGTGAAAGCCGCCCCACTCCTCTAGGTAGTTGCCGTCGAGGTCGAAGAATTGGATGCGGTTGTTGGCGCGGTCGGCCACCATCAGCCGTCCGCGCTGGTCCACGCGCACGCAGTGGGGCAGATCGAACTCTCCCGGACCGGTACCCGGACGCCCCCACGTCTTGATGAATTCGCCGTTGGGTGAATACTTGTGGATGCAGGTGTTGCCGTAGCCGTCGGATACGTAGATATAGCCGTCGGCGTCGAGCGCCAAGTCAGTAGGCAACCGGAAGGGCTCGCCCTCGGCACCTTCTTGGTCTGGCGTTCCCAAGGTCATCAGCAGCTCGCCGTCGCGGGTGAACTGGCGCACGCAGTGGGTTTCGCGCTCGACGCACCAGATTTGGTCGCGGTCGTCGATAAAGATGCCGTGGGCGTCCTTCAACACCTCTTCGCCCCACGAGGCGACAAAGCGCCCCTCGCGGTCAAAGACGACCATGGGACGCTCGCTGCGGCTGTACACATAGACCCGATCTTCGGAATCGCAGGCCACGGCCGGAACCCAGCCAAAGCGCCAGCCCTCCGGCAACTCGAACCAATCCTGCTGCACTTCATAGGTGAATGCTCCGCTGCCTACTATGGTCATGGGGTTCTCCTCTTTGCGATAGTATGCGCGTTTTTGCGTCGATAATTCATATTCCCCGCAACCTTTCTATTTCATCGGCGGATAAAAGCTGTGCTCCGGCCGCGGCGTTGGCGCGGGCTTGGGCCGCCGACTTGGCACCGGGGATGGCCACTGGTGCGGCTGGATGAGAAATGACGTACTGGAGGGCTTTTTCCACCATGCCCTCTCCGGGCGCGGCGATTTCAGCGAGTCGCTCGACTTGTGCCAACTGGGCCTCGAATTTGGCGCGTTGCTCCTCGCCAGCGTTGAAGGACTGCCGAATTTCGTCGGTAAAAACCGACTCCTTGGTGTAGCGACCAGACAAAAGCCCTTTGGCCAGCGGCCCCCTCACCAATACGGCAATGCCGTGCTCTTGGCAATAGGGCAAAAGCTCGGCTTCGGCTTGGAGGTTGACCAGTGAATAGTCTATCTCCACCACTGAGCAGTCGCCCCGAGCGTTGAAGCGCTGGAGCACTTCTAAGCTGTCGGTCGAAATGCCAAAGGTCCGCAGCCGCCCTTCCTCGACGAGCGCGGCAAAGGCATCCAGGTAGATCGACGGATCGTCGATGTTGCCTTCGTGGCACAGCAGCACATCGTGCCAGTCCGTGCGCAGCCGGTGCAGGGAGGCGTGGGCGCACAGGCGGATCATATCGACCGTGGTTTTGGGCACGCCCTGCCCGGTGCGCGCTCCCCAATTGCCGATTTTGCTGACGACAAAAACTTGGTGCCGGATGCCGGCCAAGGCGCGTCCCAGCCGCTCCTCCGACAGCCCATTGGGCGTGCCGTACGATTCGGCCGCGTCGAAGAGATTGACGCCGCAGTCAAAGGCTGTGCGCACAGTGTCCCAAGCGGTGGCCTCGTCGATAGGCCCCCATTGGTTGCCAATGTTCCAAGTTCCCAAACCGGTGGCCGAGACCTGCCAGCCCGTCCGGCCAAATGCTCTGTACAACATGTGTTGTCTCCTTTCTGCGTTTCAAGGTAAGCGACCACCTGCGCCGGTCAAGCGGGGCGCGTTGCCGGGGAGCGCGGTGGTTCCTACCTTAAAGTCATTTGGAGGATGCTATGGAATACTTTGGCAAAGGGCTGTACCTGATTTTCTTTGCGCTAGTTTTCTGGTTCGTCCACCGGGCACACGGCCGCGGCCTCGGCCGCCTCGTCGAGGACAACCACCGGGCACACGAGCGGGTCCACCACACCCTAGAGGAGCATCCGCAGGGCGGCACGTGGCGACAATACAAGCAGTGGATGGAGGACGCAGCATGAGTTTGGAAACTACTACCTTGGGCGCGGGTTGCTTTTGGTGCGTCGAAGCCGTGTACCAAGATCTGCGGGGCGTTGCCAGCGCGGTCTCTGGCTATATGGGCGGCGCGTTGGAGCATCCCACGTACGAGGCCGTTTGCAGCGGCCAGACCGGCCACGCCGAGGTCGTACAACTGCAATTCGACCCCGAGGTCATCAGCTTTGATGACGTGCTCTACATCTTCTGGCGCACGCACGACCCTACGACGCTCAACCGCCAAGGTGCGGACTCCGGCACCCAGTACCGCTCGGTGATTTTCTACCACAGCCCTGAGCAATTCGAGACGGCTGTCTCCTCTAGGACTGTAGCGGACAAAACCAAACTCTGGCCCGATCCGATTGTGACGGAGATCGCGCCCGCCAGTGCCTTTTGGCCGGCCGAGGATTACCACCAGAACTACTATCGGCTCAATCCCAATCAGCCCTACTGCGCGATAGTCATCGATCCCAAGATGCAGGCATTCCGCCAGAAGTTTGCCGACCGCCTCCAGCCGACGGCCTAGGCGTCGTGTCCACTGCTATCAGTCGGCTGCACGTCGAGGATTTTGAAGAAGCCCTCGACGTCCTCAACCTCGCCTTTGGCAAAGCGCCGCCCCGGGATTTTGAGGCCATTTTGCCGGTCTTGTATCGGCGTGGGGAAGAGGAGATGAGTTGGAACTTTGCCTTGCGCGAGAACGGTCGCATTCGCGCCATCGTCGGGTTGTTTCCCCTCGCGTACCGATGGGGAGGTGCGACTCTGCGCGTGGCGGGCATCGGCGGCGTCTCTTGCCATCCGCACGCCCGCGGCCGGGGCTACATGCAGCAGCTCATGGCCCATTGCGTCGAAGTCGCGCCTGCCGAGGGTTTTCACCTGTCTTGGTTGGGGGGGCAGCGCCAGCGCTACGGCTATTTTGGCTACGAGAAGTGCGGCGTGTATTACCGGCTGACGCTGAGCCAAACCAATGTGCGCCACGTTTTGGGGTCAGCCGATTTTGGGATTGACTTTCTCCCGCTTGAGCGCGAGGACCACACGCACCTGCAAGGCGTGACCGGCCTGCACGACGCCCAGCCGTTTCGCGGGGTGCGCGCTCCGCACCGTTTCTACAACATGCTCCTGAGCTGGGGGCACCGGCCCTATGTGGCTCGTTCGCGCGATGGCCGCATGATCGGCTACCTCGTGGCCCAAGCCGACCGGACGTGCGTTACCGAATTGTTGGCTGTCAATGAGGGCGAGCCGGAGCTGGAGATAGCCGCTGCTTGGGTGCAGCGCTACGGGACTACCAGTTTCGAGTTGCCGCCTTGGAGCCGTCTCCTGCCCAAGCTGGCCCAGCTCAGTGAAGGTGTGAGCGCGTCGAGTTCGGGCAATTGGCAGATTTTCGATTGGGCGACGACGCTCGACGCCTTGCTCAAGACGCGCGCCGCGCTAGTGCCCTTGATGGACGGCGCAGTCGTCGTGGAGATTGCGGGATACGGTCGAGTCGCGTTGGAGGTGCGAGGTGACGACGCGCAGTGCGTTCGCACCGAGGCCGCACCCGCGTTGCAGATGGACACATTCACGGCCATGCGCCTGCTCTGCGGTCCCCTGTCGCCCTCGCTTGTGTTGTCCCTGCCTGCTGCGGCCGCTCCATTAGAACAGTGGTGTCCGCTGCCGCTTTTTTGGGGCCGCCAAGACGCGGTCTAATTCTATAATTAGCCGCTAAATGTCTTAAACGCTAGCCCTGCAATCGCTAAGATCGTCGTGATCTGCAGCGGTATCACCCAGCGGTAGAGCCGGTCGATTTTGCTGTCAAGGGCCTCGCGAGTCGCGTCGATTTTGGCGTCATTGGCGTCGAGCTTGGTTTCAATACGGCCTAGGCGGACGGCGATCTGCTCGACAATGCCCTCTAGCCGGGCGATGCGGCCCTCGTGGTCTAGGGGATAGGGCCGTTCCGGCGACGGATGGGACTCACTCATGATGCTACCTCCTCTTTGTTCTTGCGGCGAGGTGCTGGACAAAGGAGGATTCGCGGATGAGATCCATGAGGTTCTCCTTGGAAACAACGGCCAAGATCGCCTGCTGATTATACGCCAAGCCGCTCAAAAATGCCAACTCTGCGTCAATTGGGACTTGACGGACCGATCTAGCGGCGGTGACTCGCTCACTCTTGCTCTTGCAATATCCATGCCAAGGCTAAGCACAGTGGGGCAGATGGGGTTGTGAGGGGCGCGACTGTTTCGGGTGCGATACATAGATGAAACCTTTAAGGCGTCAATACCCGCTCGGTGAATAGCTCTAGAAAGTGCGCCTGATCCACATCCATCGCACACGCTACGGGCCGCCCCAACCGCTCTTGGTCGCTCGCCAAGGTGCGCTGGTCAACTACTACCTGCCCGGCGGTCAACTCGCCAGTCGTCTCTACGTCCACCCACAGTTGCTGCGTGTGAAAGAGCTGCGGCCACAGGGCTGCGCCCAAGGCCACGGGATCATGCACGTGCATTCCGGCAGACCCGTAGTGCGCGGACTCAAAGGCGATTACTGGCTCACATGCTGCACGGCAAAATGCCGCGTACGCACCGGTACAGGCTTGCAAGGCGACCTGCTCTAGCCAGACCTGATGGGTGACGTCCAACCCCACCAACACCAGCTCGGCCTCGGACGCGAGGACTTGGCGCGCGGCATGAGGGTCGGCGTAGAAATTGAACTCAGCCGCTGGCGTGACATTGCCCGGCACGCCAACGGCCCCGCCCATGATCACCACTTGACGCGCCTGCCGCAGCACGCCCGGCACCCGCGCCTCGGCCCGCGCCAAGTTGGTCAACGGCCCGGTGGCAGCGAGGGTTACTTCTCCGGGCCGCGTTTGCAAGGTGCGCAGCAAAAATTCCACCCCGTCGCCCGCTGGCGTGTTGCGCGCCTCGGGCAACTGGGCCGCGCCTAGACCAGTCGCACCGTGTACGTCGGCTGCGGCGACTGCATCCCGCACCAAGGGACGCTCTGCGCCGGCGTACACCGGAACGTCGGCCCGCTCCGCCCACTGCAACAGGCGCAGTGTGTTGTCGGTCGTCCGCTGGAGCGGCACATTGCCGGCCACCGTAGAGACGCCCACCAACTCGACCTCGGGCGAGGCCAAGGCCAAAAGCAAGGCGAGAGCGTCGTCAACGCCTGTATCGACGTCCATGAGCAGGGGAGTTGCAGGCAATATCTACTCTGCGACTTGGGCGCTGATGATCAAGTGCTCGATCCAGTCGTCCCCGGTATTGGAAATCTGGTGTTTGACCTTCGGCGGAATGTGTACTGCGTCGCCCTCGCGCACCTCGTATATCTCACCGTCAATCTTCATCTGCCCTTGGCCGCTGAGAAAGTAGTACACCTGCTCGGTGGCCTCGTGCTCGTGGTAATCGCCTTCTAGCCCCCCTTGCAGGCGATGCAGCGTTAGTCCGGAAAATCCTAGGAGCACTGCCTCGTTCTCATCTCGCCCCTCGGCGCTCTGGGCGCGAAAGATCGACCAGATTAGTTTGGATTCGTGCCCGACGACGGGCGTGACGTTGCGCCAATTGCGAATGACCATAATGTCCTCCTCGCGTTTATCGTGCTAGTGAAATTCGTCGGCTTAACATACCAAACGGTAGGACGCGGGCAAACGCCCTGTTGCCAGCACGCCGTTTGGTTAGATTTATTGCCAAGTACTCATCCCCCAATCGAGAGAGTAGATATTATGACTACCGCTTCTATCGACATAGCCCCCCTGCCGCAAGCCTCCTTCGGCAAAATCGGCGAACGCGTCCCCTTGCTCGGCTTGGGCACGGCCCCCGGCGGCTTTGGCCTAGCAGACGCGGATGCCATTGCGCTGTTTGAACGGGCCATTGACCTCGGCGTTACCTACATCGACACAGCGCCCGGCTATGACCGTGCCCAGAGTCAGCTTGCCCAGATTGTCCCCCATTGCCGCAGCGAGCTGTTCTTGGTCAGTAAGGCCCATACGGCCCACTACCAAGAGGCGCTCGATATCGTCGAAAAGAACTTGGACGCCTTGGGCACCGACCATTTGGATCTGGTGTACGTCCACTCGCTGGGACACTTGGATGTGGAACAAGTGCTGGCCAAAGACGGTGCGCTCGCCGGCTTGCGCGAAGCGCAGCGGCGCGGTTGGACTCGCTATGTCGGCATCACTGCTCATCACGCGCCGTGGAAATCCGCCAAGGTCCTGCGCGAGGTCGAGATCGACGCCTGCATGTTCGCCCTCAGCTTCGTCGATTGCCATATCTACAACTTTGAGGAAGTGGTCCTCCCCTTAGCTCGCGCCCAGAACGCTGGCGTCGCTGCGATGAAGGTGTACGGCGGAGCCATCGACATGGAGTACGAAACGCCGCGGTCCTCGGAGCTGACCAACAGCGGCTTTGACGATCACGAGCAGGCGTTGCGCTACGCCTTGGGATTGCCGGGGGTGAGTCTGGCGGTCATTGGAATGTATAACGAAGAGGAATTAGTGCAGAATATCGAATGGGTGCGGCGTTACACACCGTTGGATGCTGGCGAACAACAGGCACTGCTAGCGCAGGGGCGGAATATAGCCCGTCAATGGGGGCCGCACTACGGGCCGGTGGAGTGAGCAATATAAAACATCAACGGGGAATTTATGAAAATCACCAAGATCAAATCCTTTGTCGGATCGAGCGGCTATTTTTTCGTCAAGGTAGAAACTGATGCGGGCATCTACGGTCTCGGCGAAGGGGGATTGAGACGGCGTTCCCTCGCCTTGGCCGAAGTCATTCGCTCTTTTGAACCGTTTCTCATCGGGGCAGATCCGTTCCAAATTGAACATCTGTGGCAAGTGATGTTTCGCGGTGGCTTTTTTCCTGGCGGTGTCGTGCAATCCGCTGCCGTGAGTGCTGTAGATATCGCGCTCTGGGACATCAAAGGGAAAGCGCTCAATGTGCCTGTGTACGAACTGTTGGGCGGACGCACGCGAGACAAGGTCGTCTGCTATCCGCACAATGGCGGCGGTACGATTGATGCCCTCGTCGAGAGTTGTCGGCAAACCCATGAGGCCGGTTGGAAATTCGTCCGCTGGGGCTTGGCCGATGGGGCAGATAAAGGGACGTTTGAACCCAGACGCGCTATCCAGCACGGCGTTGAGCAGGTGGAGGCCGTGCGCAATGCACTAGGCGATCAGGTCAACATATTAGTTGACGTGCATACCCGTCTCGACCCGGCGGATAGCCTCGATTTCTGCAACCGGGTTGCTCCGTACAATCCGTTTTTCATTGAAGATCCGCTGCGCAGTGAAAACCCAGCCAGTCTCCGGCGGCTGCGCCAACAGACCTCCGTCCCGCTTGCTGTCGGCGAACAATTTGATAGCAAGTGGACGTTCAGAGAAGTCATTGAGGAGGATCTGATGGATTACTGCCGCGTTGACTTGTGCATTGCCGGTGGATTGACAGAGGCGCGTAAAATCGCCGGATGGTGCGAAACGCATTACATCCATCTGGCACCGCACAACCCGCTCGGGCCGGTTTCCACCGCTGCCTGTTTGCATCTGTGTTTAGCATCTTCACTCGTCGGTGTCCAAGAACTTCCGCGCGCGCCGATGTCTTCACTCACCGATGAGTTCCCGGTGCAGGTGCCGTTTGAATCTGGTTATCTCTTGCCGCCCGAAGCTCCTGGGCTTGGCATTGAATTCAACGAGGCCGCGCTCGATGCCGTGTCAACACAGGACTACGGAGCACCCACCGGCTATCTGCGCGACGATGGGTCTTATACGAATTGGTAGGGAAGTAAAGGGTGGAACTACGGGCTGGTGGAGTGAGCCTTACCGATTGTTCAAACTGTTAAAGCTCTACAGCTCGGCGAAATCCAATCTGAGCCGAAACCCCAAGGCCGATACAATCGCCATAAGATTGTCTATCTTCGGCTTACTGCGACTTGAAAGCACGCGGTAGAGATGTTCGCGGTTGAGGCCAGAGCGCTCTGCCAATGCACCAACGCCCCCTTGTGCTTGGGCGACATCGCGCAGGGCCAATAGTAGTCCATCGATCTCGCCGCTTGCTTCACACTCATCGAGAGCGACTTCCAAGTAGGCCCGAGCTTCTTCGGGATCTTTGAGTGCCTTCAGCAGCCCTTCGTCGTAGCTGACCGTGCGTTGCAAAACCTGTTTCTCATTCATCACTGTGGCTCCTCAAGTCCTGCCAATATGATTTGGCATGTAGCGTACGCGCTACAAAAAGGAAACTAAGGACGCGGCATTTGGCCTGTCAATGGGGTCGTACTACGGGCCGGTCGAATGAGCCCTTGCGCCCCTTTGCTGGTAGAGCAATCCAGCGACGATGAGCACGAGTCCTGCTAAGGTCGCCCAGCGAATTGCCTCTCCCAGCACGAAGTGAATCAGTACTAGGGAGCAGAACGGGGAGATGAAGATCAGGTTGCCGACCTTGGAAGTGTTTTCCGCGTAGCGCAGTGCCCACTGCCACAGGACATACGTGATTCCCATCTCGAAGAGGCCGATGTAAGCCGCCCCCAACAAACCCGGCCAAGCAGGTGCCCGCCACTGTCCCATCAGCAGGACACAGCCGAGCGTCAACGGTAGTGACAGAGCGAAATTGAGGAAGAGCCGCACCACGGGATCGCGCCTGTCGCGGGTGTTGTAAATCCAATAGAAGGCCCATATCACGGTGCTGCCCAGCGCTAGGGCTACCCCGAGCGGATCGGAAAAGCGTAAGGTCCAGATTTCGCCGCGCGTGGAGATGACTAGCACGCCTGCGTAACAGATCAGACCCGCGGTCAGGTCGCGCCGACCGATTCGCTGTCCCAAGAGCGGGATGGAGAGCCAAGTCAGGGTGAGCGCCCAAGTGTAATTGAGCGCTTGCGCTTCTTGGGCGGGCAGCAACTGGTAGGCTTTGAAGAGGATTAGATAGTAGAGCAGGGGATTTAACGCACCCAGCGTCAGCGAGCGGGCGTAGTCAGTTGGTCGGCTCCTGAGTACCTGTCCCACTTTCCCCTGTGCGACGACCAGCACTCCCAGCGCCCCTGTCGAAGCGCAACTAGCCCAGAACAGCAACTCAGCAAAGTCCATGTAGCGGAGAGTGAGCTTGAACGCCGACGCCACGGTTGACCACAGCAGCACTGCGGCTAACCCGCAGAGATAAGCCCTTTTCTGGTCGGCAACGGCCACTGCGCACTCCGCTAAAACTGCGTAACCTGCACGGGGCCAATATCCACGGCTTGGGCCAGCGCGTCGAAGTTTTGTTTCAGCAGCGCGAAGCGCACCTCTGCGTAGGCCGGGTCGTCCCAGCGGTTGTCGAACTCACCTGGGTCTTCCTGCAAGTCGAATAGCTCGCCTTGGGCGCGGTCGTGGTAGCAGACCAGTTTGTAGCGCTGGTCGCGGATCATCGTGCCGTAGGTGCCTTGGAGATGCTCCCGGCCCGGTGCATCCGGGTTTAGGGCGCGGTAGTACTCGCTGCGGACGTAGGCGCGGTGCGTCTGGGTTTGGCCGGTCAGTAGCGGCCACAGCGAGCGCCCCTGCATTCTTGCGGGCGCGGGGACTTCGGCCAGTTCCAGCAAGGTCGGGGCAATGTCCATCAGCTCGACTAACGCATCGCAGACGAGCCCCTCCTGTACGCGTCCCGGCCAGGAGCAAATCAACGGCACTCGCACCAAGCACTCGTAAAACCGGCATCCCTTGCCCACGAGTTGGTGATCGCCCAACAGCTCGCCGTGATCCGACGTGAAAATCACTAGGGTATTCTCGCGCTGGCCGCTTTCTTCTAGGGTCTGAATCATGCGTCCCACATTGTCGTCGATCAATTCGATCATCGCGTAGTACGCCGCCATGACTTCCTTGGCCTGGTCCAAGCCAATGGACGCGGCTCCGTCCACCGGCCCGAGTTGCGCCTGGGCCTGGAGGTCCTTTTCGCTCCACAGCGGGTCGGGCAGGGTCGCCGGGTCGTAGCGATCCAAGTACTCTTGTGGCGGGTCGAAGGGCGAATGCGGGTCGAACATATTGACGCTCATCAGCCAAGGCGTGGTGCGCTCCTCGCGCATAAACTCAATGGCCTTGTCCGCACACCAAGTCGTCTGGTGCAGCGCAGGCGGCATCTGGGCTGGATCTTCGCGCAGATCGGCTAAGGTGCGGCCTTGGGCGCGGACCCAATCGGCGTACGCGTGGCCTTCGGGCCACTGGTCGCGCGAGTCGTGGCTCCAGTGGAAGACGCGATAGCCGTCGTCGCCGCGCGGCTCGATCCGGCCGTGCGCACCGGCTAGGTGCAGCTTGCCAGCCAGCCCGCAGTCGTAGGACGCAGCGTCTGCCAGCAGCTTGGTGACCAGCGGGGCCGCGTCCGCCCAGTAGGCATTGCCATTGGTGCAGCCGTGGACGCTGCTCGGATACATGCCGGTGAGGAAACTGGCGCGGCTAGGAGTGCAGATCGGGCTTTGGCAGAAGGCGTGGGTGAACGCAGTGCCCTCGCCGACGAGGCGGTCGATATTCGGCGTGCGGATGTGCTCGTTGCCCAGCGCGCCAATCGTATCGTAGCGCTGCTGGTCGGTGCAGATCCAGAGAATGTTCGGACGCATGGTTCGGTCTCCCATCGGGTTTATGCGTGGTTCCGTATATATCAATGCGGCATGATTTGAACGATTCGAGCGGTGAATCGTCTGGTGCATCCTATTCTGCGTCCATCTGCGTCCATCTGCGTCCATCTGCGGATTAGGATTGCTATATTTACCCTAATATGTCCAATACTATCAATGCCCTCATTCTCATCTTCGCTCTCGCCGGATCGACCTTGGCCGACGATGTCGAAGTTCGCGGCATCACGATCTCCACGCACGGCATTGGCCGCGACTGGGGCAGTGACGCCATCGTGCCGACCTTAGAGGACATTCGCGCTGTCGGTGCCAACTGGGTGGCGATCCACCCCTACGCCAGCATCCGCGCCGATGGCTCACTCCGGTGGTCGGCCATCGACCCGGACGACCCACCAGCCCATATCGTCCGCCCCATCCGCGAGGCCCACCGCTTGGGATTGCGCATCTACATCAAGCCTCATATCGCCTATTGGCGCTCGCCCTTTGCTTGGCGGGGTGAAATCACCTTTACCCGCGCTGAGGATTGGCAGCGGTTCTGGCGGGACTATCGGGAGTGGATCGCGCTGTTGGCCACCGTCTGCCGGGAGGCCGATGGCTTTGTCGTCGGCACGGAACTGGACCGCATGCTGACCTTTGAGGAGGAATGGCGCGCACTCATTGCCGAGGTGCGCCAGCGCACCGACGCGCCGCTGACCTACGCGGCCAATTGGACCGACTACCGCCAAGTGCCTTTCTGGGATGCCCTCGATGTCATCGGCATTCAGGCTTATTTCCCCCTCACTGACGATTCCGATTACGACGACGAGGATATCCGCGCTGGCTGGGCAGAGCGCATGGGGGAACTGCGGGCCTTTGGCGAGTTACACAACCGCAACATCCTCTTCACTGAGCTGGGCTACAACCAGTCGCACCAAGCGCCGCTCGCGCCGTGGGCGTATCCAGTGGATGGCGAGGATGCGCTTCCCGTTCAGGTGGCCTGCATGCGCGCCGCGCTTGACGCCATCGCCGAGGAGCCGCGCGTCGTGGGTGCCTTGCTGTGGAAGTGGTTTCCGCATCCGCGCCCGGTCGGCCGCAACTTCCAGCTAGCGATCCCGCCGATCAAGCGCGTGCTTGCCGAGGCATGGCTCAGCCCGCAATGAGTCCGGTCCCGCGCAGCAAGGTTTCCTGTACGAGGAGTTCGTGGTCGAGTGAGCGATCTGGCCCGTGTTCGCCTTTGAGCACCCGTATAAGAGACCCCAATTCGAGTTCGTAAAGTCCCTGCCGAGAAATTCCGTCGAAATGCACCATCTGCTCGCCCTGCGTATAACCGTCGGAGGCTTCGGTCAGACAGAGCCGGATGGTATGGCCCGGCTCAAAAGGTTCGAGCAAAATCGCGCTGCCGCGCTCGCCATAGACCTCAAAGCGCCGCGCCATCGGCTGCGGCTCCATCGCCGCAATATCTACCCAAGCCATGGCCCGCTCGTATTCAAAGACGCCGAGCGTGTTGTCCTGAAACGCGGGCACGACGCCAGTGTCATTGCGCAGAAAGGTCGTCACTTTCTCTGGCCGTCCCAAAATCCACACCACTTGGTCGAGCATGTGCCCGGCTAGATCGTAGAAGATGCCGCCGTGGTGCCCGGCGGCGATTACTTTGCGCCCGGCCTCGGTGATGTTGGTGGACATGTGGGCGCGCACTGAATAGACATTGCCCAAAAACCCCGACCGCGCCCACTCCGCGATCTGGCTGAAGCCGGGATGGTAGCGCAGCATAAAGCCCATCTGCACTTGCAGGTCTGCGGCCCGCGCCTCTGCGACGACCCGCTGCCACTGCGCCCAATCGTCCCCGGCTGGCTTATCGTACCACACGTGCTTGCCGGCTTGGACGATGCGCTCGGTTTGGTCCAAGCTCTCGTCGTTGCGGCCCTCAGAGGCGATGGCGACGATGGAGGAATCGCCGAGTAGTTCCTCCTCACTGTCCAAGAAGCGGACCTGCCGATAGGGTTCGTCGTCTGCGACTTGTTGACGGCGCTCGGCGTCGGGTTCGTACAGGCCGACGACTTCGACCTCGGGATTGTCGAGCATTGCCTTGAGTTTGCCAGCGGCGTGACCGTGCTTGGTGCCGTATTGCGCCATGCGGATCATGGGGTCTCCTCGCGGGAAAATGCGTTGTGATTGGGTTGGGACGGGACTCGATAAAAAGGCTTATACGTCTCGGTCAGTGCGACAACTTATCCACGCTCCTGCGACACTTTGGCTTTCAATGGAAATCTTTCCGGATGCTCGATAGATTCTATACCCAGATCTACATCCAGATCTGGCCAATAGAAGTGCCCGGGCGTAGGCTGCTCAACTTGGAGTATGTTCCCGATCGGAACCTCTTTGAACCAAGGGAAATCCTCATAAGAAAGAAAAAATTCCCGCTCACCGACGAGCAACCATATCCCGTGAGTTGATATATTGGTTACTTCAAGGTCCGAAACAGTTTTGCCAAGCTGTTCTGAGTTCATCGTAGTGCTCCTCAATGATCCGTTCTATTTCCCTAAGTCGGGGCCGTGACAACCGGTAGTTGCGGGCCAACTCAATCTGTGGTTCTAGCCAAAACTTCGCCTCCCCATCGCCGCAATGGATGTGAACGTGCATCCTTGGTTCCTCACGGGAGAAAAAGTAGAATCGATAGCCGCGTTCTCTAAATACCGTTGGACTCATAGTTATTGCAAAAAGGAGTTTGGGTGATCTGTCCGCTGCAATTTTCGCTTGATGTCAGCCAGAACACGATCATCCAACATGGATCATGTTCGCTTCGCGTTCGAGAAAGGCCGTCAGGTCTGGGTCGGCATCTAAGTCGATCAGATCAGCGGAGCGACGCAATTCTATGAGCAGTCTTCCCTGCAGTTTGAAGAACTGTTTGGCTGGACAGCCGCGGACGGCAAAGTCAATATCGGAGCCGGGCCGTACGCGTCCCTCTGCTACGGAGCCGAACACGTACACCTGCTGACAGCCGGCCTCTTTGAGGATCGCCACTCCGCGGGCCACGTCGCGCTTAATACTGTCTGGAACGTTCTGTAAGCTCACTACTCTTCGACTCCTTACTAATTTCTATCTCAACGCCCCATCCACCCGCCATCGACGATTACAATGGCCCCGTGTACGTAGTCAGCGGCCCGCGACGACAGCCACACCACCGAGCCTTTTAAGTCGTCCGGCGTGCCCCACCGGCCAGCCGGAATCCTCACTAGTAGCTGCTCGTTGCGCACCTGATCGTCGCGCAGGGCTTGATTGTTGTCGGTGGCGATATAGCCGGGGGCAATGGCATTGACGTTGACTCCGCGACCGGCCCACTCGTTGGCCAGCGCCATCGTCAATTGCCCGATCCCGCCTTTGGCCGCCGCATAGCCCGGCACGGTGATGCCGCCTTGGAAGGTCAGCACTGAAGCGGTGAAGATGATCTTGCCCCGGCCGCGGGAGAGCATTTGCTTACCGAATTCTCGCGCCAGCACGAACTGCGCGTTTAAGTTGACCTCGATGACGTGGTCCCAGTCTTCGTCACCATGTTCCTCGGCTGGGGCGCGCCGAATGGTACCGGCGTTGTTGATGAGGATGTCGATTGGGCCGACCTCGGCATTGACCTGCTCGACGAAGGCGCGGACCGCCTGCCGGTCACTGAAATCACAAGCGTATCCTTTGAAACTCTTGCCGCGCTCGGCAATGTCTTGGCCGACCTCGGAGTCTGCTTCCAGCGAGGCGCTGACGCCGACGATATCCGCGCCCGCCTCGGCCAATGCTTGCGCAAACCCGCGCCCGATGCCTCGACGGCACCCGGTGACGAGGGCCGTCTGGCCGTCGAGATTAAAAAGGTCCAGGATGCTCATTCTATTTCCCTTGGGTGTTGATTAAAGCGGTTCAATCTGCTAAGCGGTGCTCCTTGTAAGCCCCCTCGTCAAAGGTCACTTCGTCCGAAGTTGGAACGTCTTCTTCCTTGAAATACCACTTTGCAACGAGATTATCGCCATCCACGGCCTGCACTGTAATATTGAAGGCTATGTCTTGAGTCGGAAATTTGGCACTAACTGTATCTCGTATTTGCTTCAGGTTTACTGGAAAGGAATCACATCGCTTAGACACCTCGAATTCGACATTTACAAGAAATGGCTTTTTCTGTTTGAAAACCCTTAGCTTATGCGCTGTCTTGAGGGAGTCGAGGTGGTATTTAAGCAGCCTGTCCATATGAGAATTGACTTCAATGACTCCTGCCAAGGCACGAGCGAGAGCGACCACGAAACGCACTAGGCAGCCGAGTTCTGTGCGGCTCAAGGTCAATCCGATGTTTTTATTTTTTGAACTCAAGAGGACCAATTTGTCTTTGCATACGGAGAATGCCTTGTTATGCACTATCTCATTGCGATATGGGAGCAGCCGACGAAAGAGAGCCTCCGAGTAAGAGTGTAGGTATTTTTTGGTAGTGAATAGAGGGGGATATTGGAGCTTGGCTTTGCCTTTGAGCAGCTTTAATTTGTCCTGAAAACCCCAAGGAACTTTCTTGATGTTTCCCGCGCTGTGATTCTCTTCGAGTATCCATTCAAAGATCATATCTAATATTTTGTAGGAGGCCGTAAACACAAGAGGGGTTATGTCAGCGGCTACTCGGGACCAAGGAAAGTTTTCTTCCCCAGAATCCAAAATGATGGTGTCCAGCTTACCTCTTCTGAACTTGAGCGTCGCTATGTCTGTGCCTCCGTCAAATATCTGGTACTCTGTCAGCTCATTGAGCAGCCAAAGCTCATAGTCTAACTTGTCCAGTAGCTTTTGCCGCGCTTCATCGTCGTATATGAGATTGTCCCCTTTTAGTATTTCATTCGGGGATGGTGGGCCTTCAGACACGCGGGAGCGCGACGCCACTTCGGCCGCTAGCTGGAGTGCTCCAAAGTACCCCCCATGAGCAGAGACTTTCCCACGCCGCTCGGCCCCCAATCCCTTTGCTATGCGTTCCATGTCCAGCGTCGTACTCATAGCTCACTCCTCTGAAAAATTTTGGAATGCTAGGTACTCGTCCCCAATCACGAGCCCCACTTCTCCTTGACGTGCCTCACTTCCCATTCTTCGACAGAAATCCCCGAGCTGGGCAAGACGCTCAGGATCATTGAGATCATCAGGCGTCGTATAACAGTGAATGATGACCGGCTCATCCTCGACTAGTACTGCCCCCATTTCGTCATCGCGCCATACTCCTCTAGCTCGTGGGAATGCCGTAGCTCCTCCATATAAAAGCCCAAAGGTTCTGAGCGCCTCCATTACCCAGTAATCTTGGTCTATCGATGTAATCCCGTCCCGTTCGACGCTCGGAATAAAAAGTACCACCAAGACCGCTTTACGACCGACCTCCAAATCCGATGTCTCCACCTATACCTCTATTATACGTTGTTGATCAGAATGTCAACTGGGCCGACAGATCCCAAAGCCCGATGCTATTCCCCTTGGGTGTCGATTAAAATTTTGACCGCGTCCGTGCCCGCTGTCAGCCGGGCAAAGGCGTCGGGTAGCGCGTCTAAGGGAAGGCGCTCGGTAATCAGCTCGTTTAATGGCAGCGCGCCGCTGGCCGCTAGCTCAATGGCGCGGTCGTAGTCCTCGGGTTCGTACACGCGCACGCCGCACATTTTTAACTCGCGCCAGAAGAATTGAAAGAGATCCACTTTAGGCGCGTCAGCGAAAATCGCCACTACCACGATCCGACCCCTGACCTTGGCGAGCTTAGTCATTACCTCGGCCCCGGCCGACGAGCCGGAAACCTCAAATACTGCATCGGCTCCCGCGCCCTCGGTCCAGGATTCGACGTAGGCGACCAAGTCCTCTTCCAGTGGATGGACGGTTTCCAGCCCCAGTGCGTGCGCCGCTTGCAGCCGAAAGGCATTGACCTCGGCCACTCGCACCTCGGCCCCCGCGTGTTGCGCCACCAGCGCATTGAGCAAACCGATCGGCCCGCCGCCGATCACCACCACTTTTTCGCCCGGTACTACCTCGCCCAAGCGCACGTCGTGGCAGGCAACTGCTAGCGGCTCGACTAGAGCACCCAGTGTCATCGACATGTCGTCCGGCAGGCGGTGCAGTGTGTGGGCCGGCACAGTCCACGACCCCTGAAAGGCCCCCGGACTGTCGATGCCGATGAAGTTTAGGTTTTGGCAGATATGGCCATTGCCGGCGTTGCAGGCCGCGCACGCGCCGCAAGCCTCTAAGGGACGCACGACGACCGGATCGCCCACAGCCCAGCCTTCGACGCCGACGCCGACTTCTGCGATCCGTCCCGACATCTCGTGCCCGATGACTTGGGGCATGTCGATCCGGCGGTCCTGATGGCCTAGGTAAATGTGGATGTCCGTGCCGCATACGCCGCAATAGGCCACTTCGATCCGCACCTGATCTGCGCTAGGGGATTGCACTTGGCACTCGCCTATTTCGACCGTGCGGTCGCCGCAGTAATAGGCTGCCTTCATCGCAGATGCCAGTCCGCGTCTTCAAGTGCTTCGTAGATCACGCCGCCCTCCACCTGCGCGGGCATGGGGATGCCGAGCAAGTAGCACAGCGTCGGCGCGACGTCCACCGCCCGCACCTGCCGCTCGAGCGCCAGCCCTTGCTTGACGCCAGCACCAGCCAGCACGAACGTGCAGTGCTGGCCGCCGATGCCGAGGGTGGCTGAGGGTAGCTGCTTGCCGTGCGCACCGTCGTATTCGGGTCGCAGCGCATAGACCACATCGCCGACGAGTTCGCCCGCCAGATTGACCATCTCCGCGTCTTCCCGCGTCAGCGCGAGGGCAAAAGGAGCGCGCCCGGTCTGCGGGTGGCGATAGGCGTGGAGGGCTTCGATGAGGTCGAGCCGCGTTTGCTCGTAGTCGCTGGGATCGACGATCCCCGTAGGCTCGCGTCCCTTGAGATTGACGAAGATGTGGACCAGCCCCACATTGGCCGCCCGCGTCCGCTGCCAGTCGATCTGCTTTTTCTCGGCGTCTGCATAGACCAAAAAGCCCACCTGTTCCAGCACCTCGGCGATATCGACCGGTCGGTGCTGGTTGGGAGTGCCGCCGTGGTCGGCGACGACCGCGACGACGGTGTCATCATCGGCTAGCTCGACGACGCGGCCGATCATGCGGTCGATGGAGGCGTAGGTTTCGGCGACGCCCGCTTGGCAGCGCGCCAGCGTGTGCGGGTCGGCTCCGCTGCACTCGTCGGCTTGCGAGAGGAAGAAGTGGCTGGTGTAATCCGAGGCGTGGGTTTCGATGAACAGCACATCCCAGTCGTTGCTCTCCGTCAGGTAAGCAGCGACCTCGGCCAGCCGCTGGTGGTGAAAGTCCAACAGTTCAAAATAGGTGTCGTCATCGACAACGCCCAAAGCGTCGCGTGCTGGATTCTGCAGAAAATTGCCGACGTTTTCGTCAATCTGCTGCGCCACTTCCTCCGGCTGCGTGTACCCGGTCGCCGGCCAGACCTGCGGCACAAAAAGCTCGAAGACATCGCCTGCTGCGCTCAGGCTGACGAGCTTCATGCGCACGTAGCCGTCAAGCGCTTGGCCGTCGATTTCAAAGCTGTCCTTCCACCAATCGGTCCATTGGCCTACGGATAGCTCGGCGACTCGGTCACTCGCATCGCGGCTGCGGCAGATTAGCAGCCGGTCGTAGCCTTGGTCGGCCGAGGCGTATATCAGGCCGTAGAAATGCTTCGGCGTTCCCTCTAGGCCTTGTCGGCGCATATCCGCCCGTCCGCGCTTGAGCATCTCGACGACTAGCTCTACTTCTTTGGGCGGCAGCATGGATGCGGGTGCATTTTGCCACCCTTCCGCCGGGACGATTTCTACTGGATCGACGTTGCGCACCTTTTGCAAGGCGCTCGGGTCCAAGGTCTCGGGATCGCGCGGCCCGCCGATTGGCCGAGGCGTCCAGCCGCCGCCGACAAAGAGATGGTAGCCGGTGATCTGATGTACGTTGGACACGCCCGGGCCGGTGCCCTCGACTTGGATGCCGGTCTGCACGGTCGGCGGCCAGGACATTTCCCACTTGACCAAGATTGGCTTTTTACCGGCCCGCTCGACCGTGTTCCACATGTACTCGGCCTGCGAAAGCGAGGTGTTGATGCCCCACACGGTCTCGTCGAGACGCCCGCCTAACTTGCGGATATTGAAGTCCATAACTTGATGGGTTCCCGCCCAAGCTCCGGTCGAAGTGGCCGTCCAGCCGGGTGGCGTCAGAGTTGGGAAGACGCCGATCATGGGCCGCTTGACGCCCTGCGCCATGAGCTGACCCAAGTGGGGCATGTGACCTTGATCCACCATGTGTTGCACCAACTCCATGGCGGCTCCGTCCATACCGATGACGATGGCTTTTTGCGCCGGACTCTGCATGTAATTCTCCTGTAGTTAGATTCCCAAGCGTTCGTATTGCTCTTGTGGTGCTTCGCACGCTTCCATTTGCGCGTGCAACAGCCCCTGCATCCGCTGCTCTAGGGTCGAATCGGAGAGCGGGGTCTCCTGTCGCGGGTCTTGCTCTAGGTCAAAGAGCAGAGTCCCGTACTCGTGCTGCTTGCTGCGCGTGTGTCCTTGCGTCCGCAACAGCCGACAGCCCTTGCTAAAACCAAACGGCTCGGCGAGCTCTACGTTGGCGAATTCATCGACTGAGAAGGGGTCGCGCATGTGCGTGGGCATGAGTGTGTAGTTGTACAAGGGCTGGTTGTCGGGCTGGGCGGGCGCGCGCATGTACACGTAGCGGCCGTCGGTGACGTTCACCTGCCCGCCGTGGTTGCCGAAAATCGCGGCCTCGCGCACGGGGGCGTCGCTGGCACAGACTACGCGCAGGCTCTGGCCCAGCATGTCCGCGGTCGGCTCCATGCCGAAGAGATCTAGCAAGGTCGGCCCTAAGTCGATCGACGGCTGCACCAAGCTCTGCCGTCGCTGGCCCGCGTGGCCGCAGCGTGGATCCCAGACGAAGAACGGCGTGTTGGACAGCTCGCGGTACCAAGGCATCTGCAATTTGGCCCACAGGTCGTGTTCGCTGAGCAGGAAGCCGTGGTCGGTCCACACGATGAGCATGGTGTCGTCCCACAGTTCGAGGCGGTCCATCTCGTCGAGGATGTCGCCGAGGCGGGCGTCGCACATGCTCAGCAGCGATGCGTAGTGGCCCCGGCATTGATCGACGAGTGCTTGCTCTTCGGTTACGGGGCCGTAGGTCGGCCAGTCGAACAGCACGGACGAGCGGTTCTTAAAAAGCTCTGGATAGAGGTCTTGGTATTGGCGCTGGGTGAAAAACGGCTCGTGCGGGTCAAAGGTCTCGATCTGCAAAAACCAGTTGTCTTCTGCGTGGTTGCGGCGGATGAACTCGACGCCGGACTTGAAGGTCTGCGCTTGGGGCTGGTCTTCCTCGCGGCGCATGTATTGCCGGTTGACGCGGTCTTGGCGATGCCACATGCTGCGGCCCGCGTTGCTCGCGTGCGCTTCTACGGGCGGCGGGTCGGCCACCTGTCCGATCCACGGATCGCCTTCTTGGCCGCGGAAGAACTGCCAAGTGTTGTACTGGGTGTGGTAGGTAGCTCCGCCGGCCTCCCAGTAGTGGTAGTGGTCGCTGATGAGGTGCGACGAGACGCCAGAGTCGCGCAGCATTCGGGGGACGGAGTCGTCGAACGGCTCCAGCGGCCCCCAGGAGCGGTGGAGAAAGTTGGGCCGCCCGGTGTGCAGATCGCGGCGAGCGGGCATACACGGCATGGAGCAGACGTAGCTGGTGTCGAAAGTGAGCGACCGCTCGGCGAGCCGCTGGAAATTGGGCGCGTGCGTCCAATCGCAGCCGTAGGGCGGCAACATGTGCCGGTTGAGCGAGTCGAACATAACCATAATTGCTTTCATGCATTTACCTCGTGTAGGAGTTGGAGAGCTTGCTGTCCGCGCTCGGATTCGGGATCGCGCCGCGCAATGCGCCGCAATTGGTACAGGGCACGCTCGTCGCCGCCGCGCGCTAGGGACAGGGCTTCAGTAAACCCTTGATCCCCCCATTGGGACGACTGCGGTACCACGTCTAGGTCTAGATCCTGCCAATAGTACTGCAATGATTCGCTTTGCCAGCCCGCGTAGCAGGTGTCCCAGTTAAAGCCAGTGACGCCGATCAGGTGCGGATCCAGCATGTGCTGCGCAATCGGCTCGCCCTGTGCCTGATAGCGGTTGTCGAGTGAAATGCGCAGGCGATCTTCGGTGTAGTTGGGCAGGGCTTGATGGACGGTCAGGCTCGGAAAGATCAGCGCGTCTCCAGCTTCGTAATTCGCGCTGAGCCAGCGCCCGGTTAGCTCGGATTCTTCTACTGCTAGGCCGCCGGCCCCCAGAGAAAAGTGGTGCTCGCGCACCTTGCCGATTTTGTGCGATCCGGGCAGCACTGCTAAGCCCCCTAGCTCTAGCGGGCAATCTCCTACGGGTGCCCAGAAGGTATAGGTGTTAAAACTGCCTTGGAAGTGGACGAAGTCTTGGTGCATGGGCGTGGTGTGCTCGGTGTATTGGGGAAACCACAGCCGGGCGATTTTCTGGGGATGCGGCAACACCGGGCCACCGACGACTTGTTCCATCACGGCTAAGACCTCCGGCCAATGTCCGGCTTGGTGGAAGGCCTCCAAGCTGTACACTCGGTGATACACGTCGGCGTATTCGGGATCGCCTTCGGTACACTGGGCGTCGATCCGCGCAATGCCGTCCATGGGGTCTGTACCGGCGACTAAAAACCCGGCCTCCATCAACACTTCCGTCATCTCTTGCCGCAGAGATAGCAGCTTGTCTTTGGCCATGATCTGCCGCAAGAAGATGTACCCTTGTTCATCCAGTCGCCGTCGCAGTTCGGTGCTGTCGCCGAGGGCATCGTTGGCCTCTTGCATCAGGCCGACTTCACTTGTGTCTTTTGCTGTCATCAGACTCGTCCTTAGCTGGCCGCTGGCTCCATCTCGTTGTCCCGAAATCCGGCCACGACGATGTTGTTGTTGCGCTCCAGCACGTTGTCTTGGTCGATGCGATGCGGGTTGTCCTCAGCGCGTCCCACCGGCCGCAGTGCCGTGCTGTGATAGCCAAAGCGCACGGACTTGCGCCAAGAGTCCGTGCGGTTGCAATCCGACCAGTGGATCGTCTGGTAGCTGAAGAAGATCATGTCGCCGCGCTCTGCCGGCACGGCAACGCTGTCGAGGCGGTCGGGATGGTACTGGGCGGGCGGCAGATGCGGGGCTGTTTCCGGCCCCAACACGTGCTCCAGCGGCCCTTGCTTGTGGCTGCCCGGCACGACCATTAGCGCACCGCTTTCCAGCGGCGTGTCGTCTAAGTGCAACAAGCAATCGACGAAATCCGGCCCGTCGTGTGGGTAAAACGGATAGTCTTGGTGCATGGGGAAGGGCGTGCCTTTCTCCGGCGGCTTGGCGTGCAGGACCGTGTGGTGCCACTGCACGGGGCCGTCGATGAGCTGCCGCACGCAGGCGATCATTCCCTCGTGGAAGAGGACGCGGCCCCAAGCGGCCGAGTAAAAGTGCGGGTTGTGCATGAAGACCGCTCGCGTGTTGAGCCGGTCTTCTTCTTCGAGGTAGCGATCGCGCCAGGGGCCGACCCAGCCGATGGATTCCTGTCCCCACTGCTCGATTACTCGCACCATTTCCGAGGCCAACTCTTCGGTTTCCTCGGGCGTGAAGAGTTGGGGGATCTTGAGATAGCCCTGTTCGCGGTATTGCGCTATCTGTTCCTTGCTCAGCATGTCTAGCTCCTTTCTTCTTCGGCCCTTTTTTGCAGGGCGCGCATGTAAGCCAGTGTGTAAGCCGTGCCCAGCCGCCCGTCGTGCCCCCTACTGGGGCCGGACTGCACGCTACAAAGGGCGGGGTGGGATTTGAGCGGCAAATCTAAGGCCCGAGCCGCGCGCTATCAACCAAGGGACGCAAGCGGCAGATCGAATATGTCGCTATACTTGGAAAGTGGGAGGTATGCGTGCAAAATGCAGAATAAATTCATGCGGCGTGCGGCCCCAATCGTCACGCTGACGACGGATTTTGGCGGTGGCGATTACTACGTCGGCGCGATGAAGGGGGTCATCCTGGGGATCGCACCGGAAGCCCAGCTCGTGGATATCTCCCACCAGATTCCGCCTCAAGACGTGCTCACCGCCGCTTTCGTTCTGCGCCACGCCGCGCACGAATTCCCACCCGGCACCGTGCACCTAGCCGTCGTCGATCCAGGTGTAGGTTCCCGGCGACGTCCCCTTGCCCTCCAGAGCAGCGGACATTTGTGGGTGGGGCCGGACAATGGCCTCTTTAGCTTTGTCCTCGACCGCGCCGATAGCCGGGTACACGAAATTGTCCGGCCCGACCTCGGTCAGCCCAACCCGAGTAGCACCTTCCACGGCCGCGACCTCTTTGCGCCGCTGGCCGCTCACCTCTGTCACGGCTTGGACCTTGCTGACATCGGCCCGCCAGTGGCCGATCCGGTGCGCTTGGATGAATCCGCACCTTGTAAATCGGCCGACCGCATCGCCGGCCACGTCATCCACATCGACGGCTTTGGCAACTTGGTGAGCAACATTGCGGTCGCCGACATTGCGCCGTGGGGTTCTGCACTGCGCATTCGTCTTGGGGACCATGTACTCACGGAACTTTGCCGAACGTATGAGGATGTCGAGCCGGGTGCGCCGCTTGCTTTGATCGGCAGCGCTGGTCTGTTGGAAATTGCGATCAACTGCGGCAATGCCGCCCGCCAACTAGGGGTGCAACGCCGCGCCACTCTTGTCGTCGAAAAGCTCTGAGAAAGAAAAAGTTATGCCTAGTGCTCCACTCATCGTCAGCATTTCTGGAATTCGCGGCCTCGTCGGCCAGTCGCTCACCGATGAGGTCGTCGCTCGCTTTGCCGCGGCCTTTGGCACCACCTTGACACCGGGCGATACCGTCGTCCTCGCCCACGACACGCGCCCGTCTGGAGCGGATTTTGCCCAAGCGGCGGCCGCCGCTCTGCGCCAGACGGGCTGCCGCGTCGTCGATTTGGGTATGTGTTCCACGCCTGGAGCCAAGCTGATGATCTCCGCGCTCGATGCCAAGGGTGCGATCATTATCACTGCCAGCCACAACCCGGCCCCTTGGAACGGCCTCAAGTTGGTGCGCGCCGACGGCGTCTTCCTCAATGCGGAAGAGGGTGCGCGCGTCGAGGCCCTCTTCCATGCAGGCGAGTTTCGCTGCGCCGCGTCCGGCGCGATGGAAACGATCGACTCAGACGCCGTGGTGGCGCGCCACGTCCAGCAGATTGTGGACTATGTCGATGCTGACGCCATTCGCCGGGCCGGGTTCAAGGTGGCCGTCGATCCCTGCAATGGCACGGGGGGCTTGGTGGCTCCAAACCTGCTGGACGCCTTGGGCGTCGAAGCCACGCTCATCAACGCGCGGCCCGACGGCGATTTCGCCCACGACCCAGAGCCGGTTCCTGCCAACCTCGTCCAACTCGGTCAGGCCGTGCGCAACAACGGCTGCGCCATTGGCTTTGCCATTGACCCAGACGCCGACCGCGTCGCGTTGGTCAATTCGAGCGGCGTGTCCGTGGGCGAGGACTACACGCTCGCGCTGGCCGTTCAAGCGGCGGCGGCGCGGCAGTCCGGCCCGGTCGTCACCACCCTTTCCACCTCGCAGGCCGTTACAGACGCGGCTGTTGCCCAAAACTGCCCGGTCTTTCTCACGGCGGTCGGCGAGGTCCATGTGGTGGAGAAGATGATAGCTGAGGGAGCTGTCATCGGCGGCGAAGGCAACGGCGGCGTCATCGTCACCCAAATCGGCCCCAGCCGCGACGCGGCCCTTGGCTTGGCCTTAGTACTGGAGGCTATGGCGCGAACCGGTCAATCTCTTGAGGAACTGATCGCCGCGCTGCCCAGCTACGCCATCGACAAGCGCAAAATTACTTGTACTCCAGAGCAGCTAGACGCCGCCATTGTCGCGCTGCGCGACCGCTATCCCCAAGCGCATGTTCACCCCGTACGCGATGGTTCCAAGCTCTACCTGAATGGTCGGCTCGAATGCCCTTGGGTTCACCTCCGCGCCTCCAATACCGAACCCATCGTCCGCGTCATCGCCGAGAGCACGAGCGCTGCGGAAGCCGCTCTGCTCTGCGACGAGGTGGAGGGGTTGTTTGGGTAGGGGAAGGGGACAAGTCGGCGACAGTCGAGCTTGTTCGGCTGAAGACGCTTATGGTTTGGCTAGGGTGGCGCGGTGACGGTCAATTTCGACGCCGAACAGCCGGTGGAGAAGGGTCAACTAGCGGCGACAATATCCCCGTAGGAGCCTTTGACTAGCTGGTCGTTGGTGATTTCCAACGCCCGCATCAGGGTCTCCACGCGCTGGTGCGACTCTTCGATGCCCTTTTCTTCGGTCACGGCCTCCAACTCGACGAAGTGGCCGAGGCCCTTTACGTCGTCGAGGTGGATGCGCACGTTTTCCCACAGCCAGACTTGGCGGGTCTTCTCCACCTCGACCCAGATGCCGTGGATGCCGCCGAGGATGTTGCGCAGGCCCTCGGGGTCTTCGGTCTTGGCAATTTCGTAGTCGCTGCGCTTGGGGCCGGCTAGATCCTCGCGCTGATAGAAAATCAGATGGCCTTCGTCGGCTCCAAGCTCGCGCAGCTTGAGCCGCCCTTGGTCGATGTTGAAATAGGTGTCCTTCTGGTGGAAGGTTCCCGCTAGCCCCGCGCCGAGGGAGTTGAGGTTTTCTTCGGCGCGCTCGACGTCTGGGTAGTGCGCTTTGATCTCGATATTGGTCATGTCGAATGCGTTTCGTTAAAGGCAGCTTGGAAATTTACACCTGTCCCTCAATCCGTCAAGCTTGCGCTCCACTTACCGATACGTCAAAGTATAGGCCATGAAAGCTATAACCGTAGCCAACGATGCGGACCACTCGCTCTGCTGGCAAGAGGTCCTAGACCCCACCTGCGGCCCAGGTGAGGTTCTCGTCGATATACATGCCACAGCCGTCAATCGCGCCGATCTCCTCCAGCGCGCCGGCAACTATCCTCCGCCCCCGGGCGCATCCCCCTACATGGGCCTGGAAATGGCGGGTGTGGTCGCCGCCACCGGCGCGGCCGTAACGCAGTGGCAGCCCGGTGACCGCGTCCTCGGCCTGCTCTCCGGCGGCGGGTACGCCGAGCGCATAGCCGTTCCCGCCACCCATCTGCTGCCCTTACCCGCCGAGCGCGACTTCATCTGGGGCGCGGCCATCTGCGAGGTTTTTCTCACCGCATTTGTCAACCTGTTCCGCGAAGCCGGCTTGCGCGCGGGCGAGACCGCCCTCATCCACGGCGGGGGCAGCGGCGTCGGCACGGCCGCGGTGCAGTTGTGTCACCAAGCCGGTGCTAAGGCGATCGTCACGGCTGGCACGGACGCCAAGGTGGCGTGCTGCCTAGCGCTGGGCGCAGAGTTTGGGGTCAACTACAAGGAGCGGGACTTTGCCGAGGCCATCCTCGCCCACACCGACGGGGTCGATGTGATCCTCGACATCGCGGGGGCCGACTACTTGGCGCGCAATGTGCAGTTGCTCAAATCCGAGGGCCGCCTCGTGATTATCGCCGTCTTGACCGGTGCCGAGGCTCAGATCGACCTCTTGGAATTGCAGAAAAAGCGGCTGCGTCTGATCGGCTCGGTTTTGCGCAGCCGCTCGGATGAGGAGAAAACCGCGATCATCGCGGCCTTCAAAGAGCGCTTCTGGCCGCTGTTAATCGACGGGCGCATGCGCGCTGTGATCGAGGACATCCTGCCCATTGAGCGCGCAGCCGAAGCCCAGGACATCCTGCGGCAAAACCGCAACATCGGCAAGGTCGTTCTGCAAGTTAGGAATTAGGAGTTTTCTATGAGTACTCGTTACCGCCACATTGAAGTTAGCGGGCCGCCGCGCGAGTTGGGGCGACAGATTGGGGAGGCCGCCCGCGATGAAATTCGCGGCTTTGCTGCCATTGCTTTAGAGCGCGTCAACAAGACTGTGCCCGTCTCGCGCGAACGCGCCATGGATATAAGCCGCCAGAGCATGGATTGCGCGGCTGCGTACGCGCCCGACATGCTCGACGAGTTGCGCGGCATGAGCGAGGGCGCTGGCGTTTCGCCCGAGGAGATGATGCTCTTGCAGGTGCGCAATCAGCTTTGCCCAGAAGAGGACGCGGGCTGTACGGCCTTTGCCGTTGCTCCCCAGCGCAGCGTCGAGGGCCGGGCGATTGCCGCGCAAAACTGGGACAACGACCCCGCGCTGGACCCCTTCACCATCGTGCTGACGCGCCGTCCGGCTGGCAAGCCCGCGCTGATGAACGTCACCCAAGCGGGCCTCATCGCCTACATCGGCTGCAACGACGCTGGCATGGGCGTCTGCATGAACACCCTGCCGGCCCCCAGCCGCCCGGTTGGCGTCCCGCACTACTTTGCCGTGCGCGCCATCTACGAACAGACCTCGCTTAGCGACGCGGTCGCCGCGGTGCGTCGGGCCGATCGCGCCATTCCCGGCAATGTCCTACTCGCCACCCCGCAGGGGCCGGCCGATCTCGAACTCACCTTGGGCCGCGTCCACGTCTTGCGCGACGACGAGTTTGTCGTCCACACCAACCACTGCTTGCACCCGGAACTGGTGCCAATCAACCGCGAATTTCCCGAGCTGATTGAGTCCGTCCCGCGCCACCAGCGCATCGAACAGTTGCTCGGTCCCGAGCGGCTCGTGAGCATGGCGCAGGTGCAAGAGGCCCTGCGCGACCACGACCGGCATCCGCACTCCATCTGCCGCCACGTCAACGACCACCCGCAGACCGGCTTTTGGGCGAGCGTGTTCTCGGTGGTGATTGAGGCCGATCAAGGCCGCATGCATATCAGTCGCGGCAACCCCTGCGCGGCCCCGTACGAAACGTATTCGCTCAACTGACAGGAGGCGCTATGGGCACCCTGCACGGCACGATTATCGACGCAGTCTCCGGCGAATCGCTCGACGCCAAAGTCCACGTCCTCAACGCCTCGGGCACCTTTTCCCAGCCGCCGAACTCCATGCTAAAGCGCGGCCCGGGCACGCCGTTTTTCTTTTGCGATGGCGCGTTTGCCGTCGAGGGCAGCCGAGGACGCACGGATGTGCTCGTCGAGCGCGGCACCGAGTACGAACCCTATCGCACGACCGTCGAATTGCCCGCCAAGGGCCGCGTCGAGGTGGAGATTCCGCTGCGCCGCTGGTATCGCCCCCAAGAGGCGGCTTGGTATCCGGGCAACACGCACATTCACTACGACGAAAAGGAGACTCGGCCCGACGAGCGGCTTGGGATTGATTGCAGCGTCGAGGGGTACAACGTCACCTGCGTCAGCGTGCTCGACCGCCGCCAACTGCCCTACGCCTCCAACAAGTATCCCATCGGCGTGATGAACGAGTTTACGACTGCCCATCACGTCCTCGACATCGGCGAGGAAAACCGCCACTACGGCGACAATTCGCCGTGGGGCTTTGGCTACGGCCACGTGATGTTGCTCAATATCCGCAACCTCGTGCAGCCCGTCAGTCGCGGCCACACCCTCGCCGGGCAATTTGACCCGGACTACCCGCCCTTGTGCTTTTGCTGCGACGACGCCCGCGAGCAGGGCGGCTTGGTCATCTGGTGCCACAACGGCCGCGGCATGGAGGCCCCGGTGGCCGCAGCACTCGGCAAGCTCGACGCCTTCAATCTGTTCGACCCCTTTTGGATGGACCCGGAATACGACCTTTGGTACAAGCTCCTCAACTGCGGCCTGCGGCTGCCGGCCTCGACTGGTACGGATTGGTTTGTGTGCTCGAATAACCGCGTGTACGTCCAAGTGGATGGGGAATTTTCGTATGCGAGTTGGATCGAGGGTATGAAACAGGGGCGGACCTTTATCACTAACGGGCCTGCCCTCCAACTCACACTCAACGGGCGTCCCATGGGCGATACTGTGGAATGTGGCAGTGGCACGGAGTTAGAGGCCGAAGTGACCTTTAGCTCGTTTTATCCAATTGAACGCGCCGAGTTGGTGGTCAACGGTGCGGTAGTCCAGCGCTGGGAATGGCCCGAAGGGAAGCGTGAAGGTGCATTGCGCCACGGCTTCACAGCCGAGCGCGATGGCTGGGTTGCCGCTCGGTTGTGGGGCGATTCGCGCGACAGCTTCGGTCAGTCCATTTACGCACATTCGAGCCCGAGCTATTTCCGCGGCGGCTCACCGCCAGCCGAGCGCGAGGCCGATGCCAATTTCTTTCTCCGCTCGATCGATGAGTCGCTCAAGTGGATCGGCACGTATGGCCGCTACAACAACGACCAGCAGCGCGAGGATGTGCGGGAACTGTTCAGGAGGGGGCGCGAGGTGTTCGCGGGGTTGGCTGGCTGAGCGGCCACCAGGCGCGGGTGATTTCGCCGAACTCGCGCGGCGTGACGGTGTACACGGGTTTGTTCTTGATCTTCTTGCTCAAGCTGGAGAGGGCGGCTGGGGGGACGATTTGTTGGACGCGCGCTTGGCGACGGGCAAAGAGGCTTTCCAAGACTTGCCGGAAGAAATCATCGGACGGCACGGCGAATTTGGGCTTGGTGCGCTTGATGAGCACGAGTGCGCTCTCAACTTCGGGGCGGGGGAAAAAGGCGTCTTTGCCCACCTGCTCGATCCACTCTACTTGGGCCAGCCGCCCAACGGTGACTCCAATCCGGCTATAGCCCTGTTGGCCGACGGTGGCGCACAGCCGCTTGGCCAGCCGCTTGGGCAACATGAGCACGGCCCGCTCGAAGCGCTGATTTAGCAGCTTGAAGACAATCGGCAGGGCCACCTGATAGGGCAGGTTGGCCACCGCCTTGTCAAAGCGCGGAAAGTCCACGGCCAACGCATCGCCCCATATTACCTTGAGATGTTCGTGCTGCCGCTGCAATTCTTCGAGACACGGGGTAAACTGGCGGTCTTGCTCCACCGCCACGACTTGCCCGGCTTTCTCCAGCAACAACTCCGTCAGATTGCCGATTCCGGCTCCGATTTCCAGCACGGTATCGCTGGCCGCGATGTCGGCGCAAGCTACTTCGCGGCGCAGGACGGCGTCGTCGGTGAGGAAGTTTTGGCCGAGCTTTTTCTTGGGGTGGATGGGGTAGGGGGTTAAACTGTGATTTATGGGATTTGTGGATGACCTTGATTTTGTTGATTGCATTTTTTGTTGGTCACTCTTAATCACAGTAATCCCCAAATCATATAAATCACAGTCCAGACTAGTGCGCCAAAAACCGCTCGGCCTCTATCGCTGCCATGCACCCGGTACCAGCCGCGGTGACGGCTTGGCGATACACGGAGTCCTGAACGTCGCCGCAGGCAAAGACCCCAGGGATGGCCGTGGCGGTCGAATCCGGGTCGGTGAGGATGTAGCCTTGCTCGTTCATGGCCAACGTGCCCTCGAAAAGCTGGGAGTTGGGTATGTGGCCGATGGCCATAAAGACGCCCTCGCAGGGGAATTCGCGCGTCTGAGCCGTTTGGGTGTCCTTGAGCAGTACTCCGCGCACGGCCAACTCTTCGTCCACCTGTAAAATTTCCTCGACCGTGGCGTTGACCACGAAGTCGATCTTGTCGTTGTCCTGGGCGCGCTTGAGCATAATTTTGGAGGCGCGGAATTCGTCGCGGCGGTGGACGATGGTGACCTTGGACGCGAATTTGGTCAGGTAGGTCCCTTCCTCCATGGCCGAGTCGCCGCCACCGACGACGACTAGCTCCTTGTCGCGGAAGAAAAAGCCGTCGCAGGTGGCGCAGGCCGAGACTCCGTGTCCCATGAGCCGCGTCTCGGATTCTATCTCCAAGAGGCGCGCCGATGCGCCGGTGGCGATGATCAGTGAGTCGCAAGTGTACTGGTCGCTGTCGCTTGTGACAGCAAAGGGCCGCTTGGACAAATCGACTGCGTTGACCGTCTCGAATTTGCACTCGGCACCAAAGCGCTGCGACTGCTGGCGCATCAGATCGACGAGTTCTGGCCCCATGATGCCGTCGGGGAAGCCGGGGTAGTTTTCTACGTCTGTGGTAATGGTTAGCTGGCCGCCCGGCTGCAAGCCCTCCAAGACGAGCGGGGCTAGGTCGGCTCTGGCCGCGTACAGGGCGGCGGTTAGTCCGGCTGGACCCGAGCCGACGATGACGACTTTGTGGTGGTGATTGGTGCTCATTGGTCTCCTTATTATTTAGACGATGCGGCTCAAAAGTTCTCGGCCCTCCAACCCAGCTAGCAGATTGTCCACCGACCGCTCGGCCATGATTTGGCGCGTCTGGTGCGTTGCGCTGCCTAGGTGGGGTATGATGACGAGGTTGTCCAGCGCGAGGAGGGGATGGTTACGGGGTAGGGGTTCGGGTTCGGTTACGTCGAGGGCGGCTGCGTAGATCCCGCCGTTTTGCAGGGTTTCTACCAGCGCGTCGTGATCGACGACGCCTCCGCGCGCGGCGTTGACCAGCACGGCCGACTTTTTCATTAGACCCAACTCGCGCCGGCCGATCATGCCCCGCGTCTGATCGGTCAGCGGCATGTTCAGGGTCACGAAATCCGCCTGCTGGAGCAGTTCGTCCAGCTCGACGTAGCGCGCGCCGAGGTCGGCTTCGGCCTTGGGGTTGGGGTTGCGGTTGTGGTATAAGACGGTCATGTCAAAGGCCAGTGCGCGGCGCGCTACTTGGTAGCCGATGCTGCCCAGCCCGATGATGCCGAGGACTTGGTGGTGGACTTCCTGCCCCAGCATGAAGCTCGGATCGTAGGCCACAAAATCTGGGCCGCGGGCAAAGTGGTCGCCTTGGATGAGGTTGCGCGCCGCGGCCAAGAGGAGGGCGAAGGTTATATCGGCTGTTGCGCCGTCGAGGATCTTGGGCGTGTTGCCGACGGGGATGCCGCGCTCTTGAGCGGCTTGGAGGTCGATGTGATCGACGCCGACTCCATAGTTGCTGATGACGCGGAGTTCGGGCATGAGATCCATGTATTCGGCGGTGAAGGAATAGTGGCCGTAGTTGTACACGCCTTCGATGGTGCGGAGGAGTTCGGCCGGGGGCTGTGGCTCCAGCGGATTCCAGCGCACGATCTCGGCGCGTTCCTCGATCATGGGGATGATGGTGTGATACGGTTCGATTTCCGAGCGGATTAGGACTTTGTAGGGCATTGGGCAATTGGGGATTAGGGATTGAGTTGCAAGAGGATGGAATATAAAGAAGGCGTCCGTTTCAGCAAGAGACCTTGACGCCTAGGATGGCGTGGGCGACCTTGAGGCGTCATGCTGATTGCACATCCCAAAGGACACTACCGCTTTCTCCAGGGCATTGATCCCTACTCCTGTGGCGTCGTCGCCGAGCCGGGCTGGGAGATCGTCCGCGTCGTGCTGGCCGAGCCGCTGCCTTGGCGCGAGGGCTTTGAGCGCGTGGATGCGCATCTGGCGAAGGAAGGGTGTGACCGCGTCTCGCTCTGCGCGATGGAGTTGCGCTCGCCCGCGCCTTTTACCATGCAGGGGTTCATCGACTTCAACCGCGAGTACTGCGCCGTCCTGAAGGCGTGGGGTTTGTACGTGGACGAGCTCAATCCGGTGGCCCGTACGAATGTCGCACCGGTGTGCGAGCCGCCGGCTGTGCCTTCGCTGTACGCTTTTTCCTACGCGGTTCCCAACGACCGGATCGACCGCAAAACGCTGATCGTGGCCGGTGCTGGCGAATTGCGGGAGGGGCACCTTGTGACCGAGGGGATTATCCGTCTGGGCGACACGTCGCCCGTTGCCATGCGCGAGAAGGCCGCTTATGTGGCGCAGGTTATGGGCGAGCGGCTCGCGGGCCTCGGCGGGACGTGGGATCTGATCGATGCGGTTGACGTGTACACCATCTATCCCTTAGCGGAAATACTCGAAGAAATTCTCCTGCCGACGATGGACGCGGCGCGGCAACGCGGCGTTTGTTGGCACTACGCCCGGCCGCCGGTTGTGGACATCGACTTTGAGATGGATCTGCACGGCGTGGTGACGCAGCGGATCGTCTGATTTTTTGTCGGTGAAAAACTAGGTGTCAAAACCCTGAATAAAGGACTACATATGGAACGCATAGGCGCTTTGAGTGGGATGAGATTGCTGGTACTCGTGCTGGTTTTTCTGGCTGGCTATACCGCCGCTTGGGCCGCTCAGAAAATCGACGACGCCATAGAACCCAACCCGCTTGATTTCGTCCCCTTGGAAGTGGGCAATCGCTGGACGTACGAGCATCTTTATATCAATTACGATCATGGGGGAGGGGAGCCCTTTGATATCCCTGGGTATCCGCCTGGGCACCCGCCCGATTCCCTAACATTTGCCAAGAAAATAGTGACCATTGAGATCACTCATAAGGAAGTGATTGATGGCTTGGAGTACTTTGTTTTTAGCGATGCCGATTATGCGTGGCCGCCCTTACCCAATTTCTTTTGGGGCGGTAAAAAGGTGCGTTTGTCCGACGAGGGGTTTTTAGTTTTTCGCTGGAACGGGCAGGAGCTTCCAGTATATGACCTCGGTGGTGATTTTCATACATATACAGGTACACTTCCACTTGGATCTGGCACGACAGAGGCCCATTTCACTCGCTCTTATGTCCAATACTGGCGTTCCAGAGTCCATTTTGGCCTTAGTAGATATTCTCTATATCATGGAGCAGAAATTATCTTTCTACAGGAATATGGGGTAGGGCAAACTTATAGCGAACACTACTCATCCCCAAGCGCATGTGATCCCGCCTCCTTTCTGAATGAACTTATGCCGATCTCGGCGACGATTTCTGGGGAAGAGATCGTCTATGAGCAGGTGTATTTATCCTATCAGTCTCTCGCATCTACCGGGTTGGGCCAAGTCGGTCAGGTGCAACTGGAGGAGGGATTTGACTTTAGCGAAGGAAAGCATTCGGAGTCTTCTAATGATGTTGAACTGGTGCGGCACCGTTGGAGCATCTTCGACTCCTTAGCTCCTAGCGGAAAGTCCGCTTGCTTCCCAACAGGAGGTGCTTACTCTGCCCTTTCCTCCGAGACTGGCATGGCCGATCTCGGAAAGATGGACTTTGGTCTGCTGATTGCCCAAGGCATCCCTCCCGACTTGCGATTCGACTTTGGTACTGAAGTGACTCTCTGGGAAGGCCAAGAAGGCCACACCTATGCGGTTCGGAGCCGCGGAGGTGGGGTTGCGCTCCTGTATCTCTTCGATGTGGAATTATTTAAAAAAGATTATAGGAGTGAGTGGAGCGGGTGGGGTGCCCCATCAGTAGAGAATATAAAGTTTGACTGGGTCTATTATCCCGATGGGTTGCCTGACGCGGACACCTCTGTCCAGCTTACATCGTGGGGGCAGTTAAAAAACTCCGTATTCAGGACGAAGTAACTCTTCTCAAGAGACACCATCAGACAAGAAGCATACAATGGAACTATCAACCTCGTCGCCACACACAAAGGCGAGCCGCTTTCTAAGGCCGCCAGCGCCAACCCTGCACCTGCCAGTCCACGCCAGCCCCGCACAAAGCCGCGACGTATCCATCCGCCGGTTCTAAAGCCATTAACTTCCATCGCTCTACCTCGTCCCGCCCCTCATCCGAGTGCAAAAGCGCCGCCTCTGCTCCCAGCGACACCGCAAAAGTGCCGAGGCCAGCGGCGATGCCATCGCCCCGCGCCTTGACATAGGCTTCCTTGCGCGTCCAGATGTTGTAAAAGGCCGCCCGCCGCTCCTCGGTCGGCACCTGCGCCAGCGCCTCCTGCTCTTCCAGCGAAAAGAAGCGCGCGGCAATTTGCTCGTGCGCGACTTGGGGCCGCATCCACTCCACATCGACGCCGACCTCGCGGCTTTGTGCTATCGCGTACAGGGCCAGCTCGTGGGTGTGGGACACATTGAAATGCAGCCCGCCCTCTGGCAGAAAGGGCTTGCCGTGTTCGCCGCGCGAAAAAGCCACTGCGCCGGGATCTTGGTCGAGGTACCGCCCCAGAAGCTGGCGCAGCATTCCCCGCGCCACCACAAAGCGCCGCTGATGGGTACCAGAGAGCAAGCCGCTCGCTCGCTCGCGCTCGTCGGCGCTGAGATAAGCCGCGAATGTGGCCACTTCACCGGCCGCGTCCAACTCGACGCACCAGACGTGGATTTCATCGTCGCTGAGTGGAGGCCAGTCCGACGGGATTTTCCAAGCGATTGTCATTAAAGGTTCACTTGACGCCGCAGTGTATCGCATTCAGATTAAAACGGATTGCGAATTTTCTGAAAGTATTTAATCCATATATAAATGAAGGAGTGCCTCATGGCTGCCTTTTCCAGCAAAGATTATCCCGATTACACGTCCGACGGCAAGTACAAAGTCATCGGCACCCGCCCTATCCGCCACGACGGCGTCGATAAGGTCACCGGGGCCGCAGTGTACGGGGCCGACGTGCGCCTGCCGGGCCTGCTCTACGGCAAGGTCCTCCGCAGCCCGCACCCCCACGCCGAAATTATCTCGATCGACACCTCCAAGGCCCTCGCGCTCGACGGAGTGCGCGCCGTGGCCACGGCCAACGATTTGGTCGAGACCGTCGATAAGCTCTCTAACATCGGCGAAACCACCGTCAATGTGCGCGAGATCGCCAAGAACTCGCTGGCCTCGGACAAGGTGCTCTATACGGGCCACGCGGTTGCGGCCGTGTGCGCGGCCAGTCCCCACATCGCCGAAGAGGCCCTCGACCTAATCGAGGTTGAATACAAGGTCTTGGAGCCGGTTGTCGATGTTCGCGAGGCCATGCGCGACGATGCCCCGCTGCTCGACGAAAACCGCACCACCCGCGCCCTCGGCGAGGATACGGGCAAGAAGAGCAATATCGCTACCCACAATCAGCACGCCATGGGCGACCTCGAAGCGGGCTTTGCCGAGGCCGACGTGATCGTCGAGCGCGAATTCCACACGGCGACCATTCACCAGGGCTACATCGAGCCGCACAACACGACCGTGTGGTGGAAAAACGACGGTAGCGTCACCGTGTGGGTGAGCACGCAAGGGCCGTTTGAGATCCGCTCGCAGGTGTCGGAAGTGCTGAACGTGCCGGTCTCCAAGGTCAAGGTTATCCCCTGCGAAATCGGCGGCGGTTTCGGCGGCAAGTTCCCCACCTATATGGAGCCAGCCGCAGCCATTATGTCGCACAAGACCGGCCAGCCGGTCAAAATGATCATGAGCCGCACCGAGGTCTTTCAGGGGACTGGCCCGGCTCCGGGCTCCTATATGAAGATTAAGATGGGGGCCAAAAACGACGGCACCATCACCGCGGCCCACTGCTACATGGCGTACGAGGCCGGGGCCTATCCCGGCTCGGCCGTGGGGGCGGGAGCGCAGTGCATCCTCGCGCCTTATTACATCGCCAACGTCACCATCGATGCGTACGACGTGGTCGTCAACAAGCCCAAGTCCTCGGCCTACCGCGCCCCTGGGGCTCCCAACGCGGCCTTTGCCTCGGAGAGCGTCATCGACGAGTTGGCCGAAAAGATCGGCATGGACCCGCTGAAGATGCGGTTGCAGAACTCCGCCAAAGAGGGAACGCGCCGCGCCGACGGCACGGTGTACGGGCAGATCGGCTGTGAGGAAACCGTGCAAGCCGCCAAGGACTCGGAGCACTACCACACCAAGCTCGAAGGCCCCTATCGAGGGCGCGGCGTGGCCGGTGGCTTTTGGTTCAATGGCGGCGGCATGTCTTCGGCCGCCATTGCGGTCAACGACAACGGCACGATCAACCTCACCGAAGGCTCGGTTGACATTGGCGGCAGCCGCGCCGCCATGGCCATGATCGTCGCCGAGACCTTGGGGTTGCGGGCCGAGGACATCAATCCCTCGATCCCGGACACCAGTTCGATTGGCTTCACTGGCGGCACCGGCGGCAGCCGCGTGTGCTATGCCACGGGGCACGCCTGCTACAACGCGGCCGAGGACGTCAAGGCCGAGATGTGCCGGCGCGCGGCGCGGCAGCTAGAGGTTGCCGAGGACGACGTCGAGTTCGAGGACGGCAGCTTTGTCTGCAAATCCGATTCTGCTCAGCGACTCACCTTTGCGGAGGTCGCCGCCAACCAGGGCAGCACCGGCGGCCCGATTACCGGCAAGGGCACGATCAACGCTGGCGGCCCAGGCAATGCCTTCGCCGTGCACATCGTCGATGTGGAAATCGACCCAGACACCGGCAAGGTCGAGATTTTGCGCTACACCGCGGTGCAAGACGTGGGCAAGGCCATTCATCCCTCGTATGTCGAGGGCCAGATCCAGGGTGGGGCCGTGCAGGGCATTGGCTGGGCGCTCACTGAGGGCTACTTCTACACGGACGATGGCCAGATGGCCAACCCGACCTTCCTCGACTATCGGATGCCGACCACCTTTGACATTCCCTTGATCGAGACGATTTTGGTCGAAGTGCCCAACCCGGCCAGCCCGCACGGAATCCGCGGCGTCGGCGAAGTGCCCTTGGTGCCGCCGATGGCCGCCATTGCCAACGCCATCTACGACGCCATAGGCTGCCGCTTGGGCGAGTTGCCCATGAGTCCAGACCGGGTCGTCGCCGCCTTGCAGGAGCATCAGCTAGAGGAAGCGGCCGGCTGAGGAGTAGTGCTCTGAGCATTAGCGCCCGGTTTGTAGGGGCGAGCGGCCGCTCGCCCCTACATATCCGGGTTTTGTATTATGACCGAAAACATCGACCCCGACGACTTTATCGACGCGCTGCTGCCGGTCGTCGGCCAGTGCGCTCGCGCCTCGCTGATTTTCTACGGCCAAGTCGCCGACATTGGCAAGGCCGCGGACACAAGCCTCACCGGCAGCAAGGCGCAGGACGCCTCCACGGCCTTCACGGTTCTCGACGCGGCCGTGCAGGATATCCTCCTCGCAGCCGTGCTCCAGCACTTCCCGTTTGTGCGCTGCATCGCCGAAGAGCGCACGCCGCTTAAAAAGCGCTTTGCCGGCAACACCTCGCCCTACGCAGTCATTCTCGACCCCATCGACGGCACCTTGCACTTCAAGCGGGGCGACGCTCCCTATCACATTGTCATCGGCTTGGCCTGCGATGGCCAGATGCTGGCCGCGATTGTCGCGCGGCCCTCAGAGGACAAAATTTTTACGGCCATCAAGGGCGAGGGAGCTTTCGTGCGCGTCGGCAATGGCCGCCCGCGTCGCTTGCAGTTACCCAGCGAACCACGCACGAATAAAGCCTTTATTTCCTCCAAGGCTCGTCCCTATCAAGCTCTCGTCCGCCCCGCGCTGAATCCGCGCGAAAGTCCCATTGGTGCGGCGTTGGTCCTCACGGAGATCGCCGAGGGCGCGCTGTGTGCGTACCTGACGCGCCAAGTCGAAGTCTATGACGTGGGCCCGCCGTCGCTGATTGCCGAAGAAGCCGGGGCGCGTTGCTACATCGGGGAACATCGCCGCCCGGCCTATACCCAGCGCCGCAAATTTGGGCACTTTTTGGCGGCAGCTAACGACGAGATCGCCGAACAACTCTTTGCTATTCTACGCCGTGCGCGCCGAGGCCAACGACTATGACCTACGAAATCAAAGACGTCTTGCCGGTCGTCCACATGCCGTACACCGACGACCAAGCCATTGATTACGCCGTATTGGAAAGCGAGGTCGATTACCTTTTCCAGACAGGGGCGCACGGATTTTGCCTCGCCTTGGTATCCGATCTATTGCGCCTGACGGCTGACGAGCGACTGGCCCTTCCGGCTCGGCTAGTGGAATTCGCCCGCGGGCGCGGCCCGGTCATCATCGGCGTTGGGGCCGAGGGCACGGCCCAGGCCCGGCTCTACGCCCGCGCTGCGGAAGACGGCGGTGCCGCGGCCGTCATGGCCATTCCGCCGATTTCCCGCGCCTTGGGCGAGAGCGAGTTGCGCGCCTATTTTACCGCCCTGCTTGCCGAGGTTTCCATCCCGGTCATGATCCAAGACGCCAGCTCGTATGTCGGCAACCCCATGAGCATTGAATTTCAAGCGTCGCTCTTTGGCGACTACGGTGACCGCGTCCTCTTCAAACCCGAGGCCACTCCCTTGGGGCCTTGCATCTCGGCTCTGCGCGACCACACCGAGGGCCGGGCCGGTATATTTGAAGGCAGCGGCGGCTTGCTGCTGATCGACTCCTTCCGCCGAGGCATTCGCGGAACCATTCCCGGCGTCGAGCTGCTCGACGGCACGGTGGCCCTGTGGCGCGCCCTTGCAGCCGGCGACGAAGCGCGTGCGTACCAGATCTATTTCCCAGTCTGTGCGCTGTGTACGTTGCAGATCCAAGGGGGCTTGGACGGCTTCATCGTGGTCGAGCGCTACCTAATGCACAAGCGCGGCCTCTTTCCCAATCAAGTCCACCGCGGGCCCCTGAGCTTTGCGCTCGATGCGGAAACGTGCGCTGAAGTAGATCGTCTGTTTGAGCTATTGCAGGAAGTGCTGCGGTAGGGTGAGGCGAGGGGTCTCTTGGTCTTTGTATTGAGCGGAGGCGTCCTGCGACTCCACGCTTTGCATAGGGCTTGCGCGACTTGGAGATTTGCGGTAAAAATTGATTGTCGATGTACTCGAAGAGCATATCCACACTTCCGACGCACCTTAAGTGCTGCGTTTGACCCCACTAAAAGGAGGAGTTCGCCGTGCCGTATCTCAACTATACCCCTAGCGAAGTCGAATTGCAGGGCGAATCCATTTATAAAAGACAGATACGCGATAAAGTTGAGCTGAAACACAAAGGCAAGTTTTTAGTCATCGACCTCGAAACAGGTGAGTACGAAATTGATGCCGACGATCTGGTAGCTACTAAACGCCTGCTCGTCAAGTATCCTAATGCCGTCATCTATGGTTTAAGGATCGGGTTTCCAACTGCCTATCGAATCGGTGCATACTTTTCGGTGGCGACGCGATGATTAGAGGAAAGGTTACAGCCAATAGAGAAGCTATCATAGCATTGGAAGTTATTGGGGCAAACCAGAAAAAGGAAAAAATTGAAGCAATAATAGATACAGGTTTCGATGGCCACCTGACGTTACCGAGCGACTTGAGTAGGAGCCTTGAACTCCCATTAGCTGGTAATCGCCGTGCGACTCTTGGGGACGGGAATGTAGTGGTACTGGATGTGTGTTTCGCGAAAGCGTTATGGCACGGACAAGAGCGCGAAATACTCGTTATGCAAGCCGGTAGCGTACCTTTGGTCGGTATGTCTTTACTTTATGGAAATCGCCTGATGGTAGATGTGTTAGACGATGGCGATGTTGCTATTGAGCTTCTGCCATAGCTCGCGAATCCAACGGCTCATGATCGACTCCAAGCGCATGCAGGCGGTGCAAAGCCCGGTGATCCCGCACGTAGCCGCCCTCATCCGCGACAACCCGGGCACCATTTCCCTCGGCCAAGGCGTGGTGCACTACCCACCACCGCCGCAGGCCATGCAGGCGGTTGCCCACTTCGGCGGCGCGATTGTCGAACACCACTATCAAGCTGCCCGCGGTCTGCCCGAACTCAGGGAAGAACTGCGCCAGAAACTCGCGTGCGAGAATCGAATCGAAGTCGGCGACGACCAGATCCTGATGGTCACGGCCGGCTCCAATATGGGCTTTTACCACGCCTTGCTCTCCGTTGCCGACCCAGGCGATGAGATCGTCGTGATGTCGCCTTTTTACTTTAACCACGAAATGGCCGTAGGCATGGCCAATTGCCGGGCCGTGCTCGTGGCCACGGACGATGCCTATCAGCTCGATCTCGACGCGATTGAGGCTGCGATCACAGCGCGCACCCGCGCCATTGTCACGATCTCGCCCAACAACCCAACGGGCGCGGTCTATCGGCCCGCGGACTTGGCGGCGGTCAATCGGCTCTGCCGCGAGCGGGGCCTCTACCACTTTGCCGATGAGGCGTACGAGTACTTCACTTACGGTGCGGCGCAGCACTTTTCGCCCGGCTCACTGCCCGCAAGCGCCGAGCACACGATCTCGCTATTTTCCTTTTCCAAGGCATACGGCCTCGCCAGTTGGCGGGTCGGCTACCTCGTGGCCCCACGACACCTGTTGGGTGCGCTGGAAAAAATTCAAGATACCGTGCTCATCTGCCCGCCGGTCATTTCGCAACGCGCCGCGCTCGGTGCGCTTTCGGCCGGAGCGGCCTACTGCAAGAACCATCTAGCGGATATGGATGCGGTGCGCCGGCTTTGTCTAGATCGACTCGGTGCGCTCGGCGAGCGGGTGCAGGTGCCGGCAGCCGAAGGAGCCTTTTATTTATTAATGCGTCTGCAAACTGACCTCGACGCCATGGATGTGGGCGCTCGCTTGGTGCGGGAACACAAGGTCGCCGTCATTCCCGGCAATGCCTTTGGATTGAGCGCGGACTGCTATTTGCGCGTTGCCTACGGTGCCCTGCGCCAAGAGGATGTGGCCGCGGGCATGGATCGGCTCGTCGGGGGTCTGGAGCAGATTCTCTCCGCTTGACACGGTAGGTTATTTAAGCGTATGTTTCGACGAATAGAGAGCGACCTGAATCGGCGTAAAGAATACCTCAGAGGAAGTTTTCCACTCCTCTACGACGTGGAACTTCGACAAACATTGTATTCGGTATTCTGGCGGGTTGGTCGCTCTTCTTTTTTTCTTCTGCTCGCTCTCCTGATTCTGCCAGCGGTTCTGTTCGCCCAATCCCTCGCCATTGACTCGAATGCGCTCGACTTGGGTGTAGTCGGCGTTGGCGTGGAGGCGCGAGCGTCCGTTTCCGTCGAAAATCTGCAAGACGACGCACTTGAAGTGCTCGTCGGTATTAGCGGTGCTGGTTTTGGCGCTGCACCGGATACGCTGCGCTTGGACGGCAAGAGCAGCGGCAGCGTCGAAGTGCGCTTCAGTGCCACGGCGGCTGGAGAGTATGCGGGCGAACTGACGTTGCAGGTAGCCGCCTTGTTCAAAGACGAGCACTTGGCCGTGCCGCTGCAAGCGGTAGCCGTTGTTCCGACCCTAGCACTTTTGCCGACCGAAGGACTGGATTTTGGCGCAGTGCCCGTCGGGCAAGTGGCGACGGCAGCCGTTATCGTCAAGAACACCGGTGCCGTGTCCGTGACGGCTGGGCGGATGAAAGTTGCCGACCTACAGGGTCCCTTTAGCGTTGAGGGTGATGTCGGCTCTTGGCCTGCCCCTGGCGGTGAAACGCGGATTGACGTTTCGTTCGCCCCGACGCGCGCGGGACCGGTCGCGACTGAATTCGTCGTCACTTCACCCGACTTTGGGGATTGGGCTATTCCCCTGCGGGGGAGCGGTTTGGTGCCGCAAGCGGCCTTTTCGCCCCTGCCGCAAGTGGGCCTCGACTTTGGCACCGTTGAAGTGGGCCAGCGCCTAACGCGCCGCGTGACCGTCCTCAATCAGGGCCAAGCCGAGCTGCACGTTGAAAACGTCGCCATTGAGGGCGCGGCTTTTGTCCTCGGGGTCGGCGACTCGTCGGCGACCATCGCTCCTCAGGGGCGGCTCGACCTGAGCGCGGCGTTTGTGCCGCAGAGCGAAGGCGACCAAAGCGGCATCCTGCATCTGTACACTAGCGATCCGCAAGCCGCCACCGTCGCCATTCCCCTCGCGGGCCGCGGCCAAATCAGCCCGCCGCGCATCGAGATTATCAGTGGTGACATTGACTTCGGCAGCGTGCCCATCGGCGGGACCGCGCACGGCCATTTGCTGTTGTGGAACAGGGGCGGTCAGCCGGGCGTGGTGGAGGTTGTCGTGGCTGCTGACGAGGGCGTTGAATTCGGGCTCGAACAGCACTCGGTCCTCGTTCAGCCTAAGGCCAGCGCCCCAGTGGCGCTGAGTTTCTCGCCCAAGGAATCCGGTCCGCGCCAAGCCATTCTCCAAGTCGAGGCCGAAGCCGTGCGCCAGACCGTGCGCTTGCAGGGCATAGGCCAGTTTTTCGCCCTCAGCCCGACAACGGTGGACTTCGGTCGAGTCGCCGTCGGCGAAAGCAGCAGCCGAGTAGTAGAAATAGCCAATGTGGGCAACGCCGACTTTGAAATTCACCAGCTTCGCTCGACAAGTGCCGAATTCTCTGCCCACACTCCAATCGACGCCGATAACAAGTTCCTGCTACCGGCCCAAAGTCAGCGCACCTTGCCGCTGCACGTGGCCTTCAGTCCATCGGCTCGCGGAGCGATTTCGGAGACCTTGCGCTTGGACGGCTTGGGCGCGAATGAAATGATGACGCTAGATGTCTTGCTCAAGGGCAACGGCGTGGCCGCCGAAATCGAGGTGAATCCGGCGGGCGTTGTCGATTATGGCTACGTGACCTTGGGAGAGCAGGCGGAAAGGACCTTCGTGGCCACCAACGTCGGCGATACCGTGCTGCAAGTCGAGGCGCATCCCCAAAGCAAGGAGGCCCACGTTGAGCCGGCGCAATTCGCGCTGGCCCCGGGCGAGTCTGCGCGCCTCACGCTCTTTTTTACGCCCGATGCCTTGGGCGAGCGCCGCGGGCGCGTTTTGTTGGTCAGCAACGACGTCAAGGACCGCGCCCGTCCGCTTGAATACAAGGGGCACGGGGCGCTCGCAGATATCCACTTGGCGCAGATTGTCGAGGTCTTGGGCTCGCGCGGCGAGAAGACCCAGCCCTTGGCCATCGGCTGGAATAATGTCCCCGTCGTGCAAAAAGACGGCACCAAAGTGGATGTGGCCTTTGCGATTCCCGACTCGTTGCGGCGGGCGCTAATCGGTCGCGAGATGGTCGTCGAGTGGACCCGGCTCGACGAAAACTACGCCCCCAAAGGCAGTATCCAAAAGAAGAAGGTCACAATCTACGAGTCGAGCGGTGAGCGCGTCCTAGCCGAGGATCTCAACTTGCAACTGTCGGAAGAAGGTGATCGCCGGGTGAAGCTCAAAATTACTACCCATAGCTACCCGGGTGCCCCGCCGCAGAGCGTGTCGCAGCTTTTGGAAGCCGGGGGCTGGAAGTGGGAATTTGAGGCCAAGCCGCTGGTTTCCTTTTTGACGATCCGTCCTGGGCGGGATTATACCGACGCCGAGGGCAACGCGGTCCCGGGCCAAACTGAGCGCCTGATTGGCTTGCCTGGTTTGGCCTTTGCCGGCTGGCACAACGTGGATAATCCGTCGATTTCCGGCATTCATTTCACCGCCATCGGCAATGTCCTCGAAGCTCTTTCGACCGGCAACTCGCTGGCCATTTCTCTGGGCGTGGCCATTTCCTTTTACAAGGATCAGTTTCTCTTCGGCTTTGGCTGGGACATTTACGACAGCCGACCCCAGGCCAAGAAGAAAGGCTCGCAAGACTATATTATGACCTTTAAGTACTCGGGGTTGTTCAAGTGAGCAGGCGGCGGTACACCATAGCCGCCGCGCACAAGTCTTGCGCTCCCATCCCCGTCAGATAGACCGCGCTCGGCGCGATTGTGCCAAGCCGGCCGCAGGCGGCGTCGCCGATATCCAGTACCGTGCCCTCGGCATTGCGCGCCAAGGCGATCTGTTCGGCTTGGCCCTGCTCGGCCGCAAAGCGAAACTCCCCGGACTTTTGGGCTTGGGCGAGCACATCGACTACCACTGTGCGTTCGCAGAGCACTTCCGGCGCGAGCTGGCGCGTACGGCTATCCCCGGCGAGGATCGCGAGATAGGGAACCTCGGCTAGGGCCGCCGCGGTCAAAATGGGCTGCGGCGTCGGCACTGCCGTCAGCACGGCGTCCGCACCGGCGATACACGTTTCTATCGACGTTGCCATCCGCAGACGCGCTCGCAAGTCTGGCTCGACCGCCTCGGCAAACGCCGCCCGGTTTGCCGCCCGGCGACTCGTGCAGGCAATCTCCGCCAAATCAAAGAGCGCGTCGCAGGATAGGGCCAAGGTCCGCGCGATTCGGCCGGTCCCCAAGATGGCGACTCGTTCGATGGCCGCGCCCGCTAGATATTGGAGACCCAGCGCACCCGCCGCGCCGGTGCGCCAGTCGGTGATATGCCCGGCCTCTAGCCGCCACGTCCGGCCCTGTTGCAGATCTTCAAATGCTATATACGCCTCCCGCTTGGCCAGCCGCCCGGTCGCCACATCTGAGAATTCTTCGATGATCTTTCGCGCGCGAAACTTCCCCGGCCATTCGGCTGGCATGTCCAAGCGAAAGTAGTCGAGTGTTCCGCGCTTTTCGACGGACTCGGTGCGCGGCGGATTGTCGATGACCCCCGCGCCGTAGCGCTCGAACGCTTGGTGACAGGCGGCGAGAAAATCAGCCGTGGAGAAGCGATGAGCAAAAGTTTCTTCGCGCCAGAGATCCACGTATCATCCTTTGTTTGCTTGACTTAACGTGCCGTTTTTTATTCATTAAATTAAAGATATTGGAGCAATGGACCGAGAAAATCTCTACGTGCAGGAGCTAATTTTGTGGGGGCTGGCCACTGTGGCCATAGCCCTGCTCCTAAAGGCAGCCTTCTGGCCGCAATCTGCTGCACCCGAGCCAACGGCCCAACAGGAATTCTCCAAGCCGGAAACCGCTCCCCAGCTTAGCCCCATTCGGGTCGAAATTCTCAATGGCGGAGGCGAATCGCAAGTCGCCGCCCGCCTGCGCAAAAAGGTACGCGCCCTCGGGTTAGACGTGATTCACGAAGGCAATGCGCCCAGCTTTAATTACCTCCACACCCTCGTCGTCGATTTGGACGGCGATATCGAGCGAGCCCGACAAGTGGCGGAGGTGTTGGGAATACCTCATTTTATTCAGCAGAAGAAGGAAAGCCAGTTCAGTCTAGCGAGCGTCTCGATTGTCATCGGGCGCGACTACCGCCGCATCGGCCTGCTCGATCCGGCTAAGTAACCATGAGAAAATGTCCATGAGCCTGTGTCAAGAGCCGCGCATCGCCCGCGCCGTAGAAATTTTACAAGATAAGAAGGCCTTCGCAATAACCTTGCTAGATTTGCGCGATGTCTCCGACACCTGCGACTGTTTCTTGCTCTGTACGGGTACTTCTGAACAGCACATCCGCAGTCTCGTCGACGAGGTGCGGGATCAACTCGCCGAGATCGGCGAAAAACCTTGGCACATTGAAGGCGCGGATACTCGGCGCTGGGTGCTGATGGATTACGTCGATTTTGTCGTCCATATCTTTCGCGAGGAGGCACGCGACTTCTACGCCCTAGAGAGACTGTGGGGCGACGCCGAGCGCACGGACTTCGCAGATGGGGACGCACCCGAGGAAGCCGCAGAAAACCCGTTTGAATTTTCGACTTTCTAATGCCGATGCAAACGCTTAAATGGCAGGACGATGCGCTGATCCTGCTCGATCAAACTCGCTTGCCCGAGGAATTGGTGTACGCGACTTATCGCCACGTTGAGGATATTGCCCGCGCTATTGAAGGGCTGGTGGTGCGCGGTGCACCGGCTATTGGCTTGGCGGCTGCGTACGGCGTCGTGGTAGGTGCGCGTGCCGCGGTTGATTGCGCCCCCGAGGCTTTTTGTCGCCGCGTGGAAGATGACATTGCCCGCCTCGCCCGCACCCGGCCCACTGCGGTCAACCTGTTCTGGGCCTTGGCTCAGATGCAGGAGGTGTTGGCGGCGAGTCGGAGCCTCGACAACCACGCCATCTGCGACGCTCTGCTAGAGGCCGCGCACCACCTGTTTGAGGAAGACCGCCAAATCTGTCGCCAGATCGGTGCGCACGGCGCGGCACTCCTACGCGATGGCAGCCAAGTCATTACCCACTGCAATGCCGGCGGTTTGGCTACGGCTGATTACGGCACGGCCTTGGGGGTCGTCTATGCAGCCCAAGAGGCGGGTAAGAAAGTCGCCGTATTTGCCGACGAAACCCGCCCCTTGCTCCAAGGTTCGCGGCTGACGGCATGGGAGCTGATGCAGAGCGGCATTGATGTCAAGGTCATCTGCGACAATGCGGCTGCGGTCGTGCTGCGGAATGAGGCGATTGACTGCTGCATAGTTGGCGCTGATCGTATCGCTAGCAACGGCGACGTAGCCAACAAAATCGGCACCTACGGGCTGGCTATTCTCGCCCGCGAGCACGGCGTGCCTTTCTACGTGGCCGCGCCGGTCTCGACCCTCGACATGGAATTGGCCTCGGGTGCGGAAATTCCCATTGAGAAGCGCGACGCAGCTGAGGTCCGCAAAGGCATGGGCAAGCCCACGGCCCCGGACGCGGTGCCCGTTTACAATCCGGCCTTTGACGTCACACCCTGCGGCTTGGTGTCGGCGATCATTTCGGAAAAGGGCGTCGCCCGCGCTCCGTACGAACCCGTCCTGCGCGCTTGGATCGAACCATGAAAAGCTATCCGATCCTATTGCTGGCCCTACTCGCCACGGCTCACTGTGCGAGCGCGCCGCGTTGGCGCACAGATTCGGGCGACGCCGCACCCACTAGTCGCGAAGAATTCGACCCGCGTGGCCTTGGCGAAGACTTGCTAATTGAGCCGGTTCAACGCGAGAAAAAGGAAAGCGACCAAACCCAAATCCCAGCGGAATCAGCGGTCCCCGCGCAGGATCGCGCTCCGGTAGCTAGCGCTTCGGTCTATCGCCTCCAGCTACTAGCCCTAAGCAACGAAGCCATGGCTCGCCAGCGCCGCGCCGAGCTAGAACGCGCGCTCGGTGTGAGGGTTTATCTAGTGGCCCGCAATGAGCACTCAGTGCTGCAAGCCGGCCAATACGCCACTCGCGCCGAGGCTGCGGCCCTCAAAAAGCAGGTCTCGGCACTCGGTCCGGACTACGCCGACGCTTATGTCGTCGAGGTTCCGGCGAGTGCGGTGTCCGATTCAGGCCCTGTGGAGCCCGAGCTTGAGCTAGTGACTACCATTGGCTGGAAGGTGCAGATCGCCCAGTTCCTAGAACACGACAAGGCCAGCCGCCTCGTGGCCGACGCAAAAAAGCGTCTGAAGCGTGAAGACATCAACGTGGTCTTTAAGGAACCTTATTACAAGATCGAAGTCGGCAATTACCGCACCGAGGCACAAGCTCAGGCCGCGGCTGAACAAATTGGGAAGTACTATCCCCTTGCCCTCAAGGTCCGCTCCCAGATCCTCGTCCCGGAAGGGGACTGACGCGTCATGCGCTTGTATTGTTGTATCATCGCATTGCTCTTGATGGCCTGCGCCCATGGCAAAAGCACCGGACCTTTGGTCTTCGACGAGGCTACTCCTGTTGTGGCTGCAGATATGTCTGCGGACCCACCGCCGGATACGGCCGACCTACGCGCCGTTCGCTGGCACTTGCTCCTCGCTATCGAAAGCCACGCCCTCGGGCAGACCCAACGGGCGCAGGAGGCCCTCGATGTGGCCTTCGGCATTTTAGCCGACCTCGACGAGCACGACGCGCTCGTGGATACCGCGCAGGCCGCAACCCTCGGCTTGGCTATTGAGCGGGCGTACCTCGATCTGTGGCCGCACTTGGAGCGCTTTCCCGACAACAGCCGCTTGCTGCTGCTGTCCGAAGAAAAAATTGAGCACCTGCCGGCCGATGCCAAGCTTCGGTTCCGCATCCGCCAGCTCCGCCCTCGCTGCGACATGCCAATTGACGACAATGACCGCGTCGTCGCCAAGCTCCGCTTTTTCCAGACGCGAGGCCGCAAGACCTTTGCCATTTGGTTGCAGCGCGCCGGGCGCTACCGCACGCTGATCGGCGATATCCTCCAGCGCGAGGGGATGCCCAGCGACCTTTTTTATTTATCCATGATTGAGAGCGGCCTCAATCCAAGGGCCTATTCGCGATCGCGGGCCGTGGGGTTGTGGCAGTTTATGGCTAACACCGGCCGCATGAAGGGCCTCAAGCGCACCCACTGGATCGACGAGCGGCGTGACCCGATCAAGGCAACCGAGGCTGCTGCCAGCTACCTAAAAGACCTTTTAGCAGAGTTCGGCGACTGGCGACTGGCGTTGGCCGCATACAACGGTGGGCCAGGACGAGTCCGCCGGGCCATCGCCCGCGCCGGCACCAACGACTACTGGCAGCTCGATTTGCCCCGCGAAACGAGGAACTACGTGCCGCTCTTCATGGCCGCGACCGTCATAGCCAAAGACCCACAACTTTTTGGTTTTAAGCTCCAAGTTGAAGAGCCGGCCTTTGCATACGAGGAAGTCGTCCTGCCCGCAGACTGGCCGTATGTCGATCTGAAAGCGGCGGCTCAGCTCTTGGGCATTGAACGCCAAGTATTGCACGACCTCAACCCCGAGTTGCGTCAAGACATTACGCCGCCGGGGAACCGCTCGCCTTATACTCTGCGGGTGCCGACCGGCAAGGGCCGGATATTGCTCGACCAGTATGCCAGCTTGCCAGCCCCGCAGAAGGCCGCGGTCCATCAGTACCGAGTGCAGCGCGGCGATACGATCTCTGGTATTGCCCAAACCTTTGGCGTCACCACGCGGGTCATTACCGCGGCCAATAGCCTGAGAAACCCCAATCTCATCCGGCCGCGACAGCTTCTCTATATTCCGGTCGTCCCAAGGGCTAAGCCAGCGAGTGGTCGGCGGGGGATCTATATCGTCCGCCCGAACGACGTACTCGGCCGCATCGCCTCCCAGCACGGGGTGAGCCTGAGCGACCTGATGAAATGGAATGGCCTCAAAACTGATCGGATCAAACCCGGTCAGGAATTGGTGGTGCGACAAGAACCTATCCCCCAAGAGGTGCCGAGCGACGGCGAGACCTACATAGTGCAGCCGGGCGATACGCTGTGGAAGTTGGCCCGGCGATTTGCGGTTCGCGTCACCGACTTGCAGGCGTGGAACGGTCTCAAAACTGATCGGATCAAGCCCGGTCAACAGCTAACAGTCGCCAACGGGCAAGCACGGTTGTACACCGTAGTCACGGGCGATACACTGCACAGCATCGCCCGCAAATTCGGGCTCGCTCCCAGCGATATTGCCCGGCAGAACAATATCGGCCTCTCGGAGACGCTGCTGACGGGCACGACCTTGCAAATCCCGAGGTGACATGATTGTGGTCCGCCATATTCTCTTGCTGGCATTGGTCTTCATCTTGCAAACCACTTGGGTCGATTCCATAAAGGTATGGTCAATCAAACCCGATTTATTGATTATGACGTTGAGCTTCATCGCGCTGCGCAGCGGGCCGGTTGTTGGGGCTTATATGGGACTGGGGGTCGGCATCTTCCAGGATATCTATCTGCCCGCCGATCTCGGAGTCAATGCGCTTGCCAAGTCGCTTATCGGCGCGGGCTTCGGCTACAGTCACACTCGCATGGTCGCCGATAGTATCCAAGTTCAGACCGGGCTGATTTTTGGTGCCGTGATCTGCCATGATCTCATATACTACGTGGGAGCCAGCGCCGATGTGCCCTTTGAGGTAGGTAGCATCTTGGGCCGCGCCGTGTACACAGGCCTGATCAGTATGTTTTGCTTAGCCGGCTTGACTGTCAAACGCTATATCTTTCCCGCTTGATTATGCAACACGAGCTACAACAAGATCAGCGCCCGCCCCTCAACCGCCTCCTCGTACCCGTCGTCTTGCTGTTCGCGGTTTTGGTCCTGCGTCTGTTCTATTTGCAGGTTATCACCTCGGCTGACTACGCCCGCGAGTCCGAGGAAAACCGCATTGCTCAGCGGCGCGTCAAAGCCCCACGCGGGCTGATCTACGATCGCGATGGCCGCATCTTGGCTCGCACCCGGCCGTTTTATACCGTCTCATTGGAGCGCACCTCGCAAAAGGATTTCGACGCGGCTACTGCGGCGTTTACAGAGGCCATTGGCGACCCAGAACTAGACGGCAAGTACAGCCGCAAATACCGCACCATCCGCCTCAAACGCGATGTTGATTTCCGCACGGTATCGATTGTCGAGGAGCGGCTCAAGGCCGACTGGCCCCTGCTCGACATTGAAATCGAGACCCAGCGCCACTATCCCTACGGCACGGCGGCCGCCCACCTGCTCGGCTATATTGGCATCATCCGCGACCAAGATCTGCAGGGTGAAAACGATAACGCCTATGTACTCGGCGACTTTATCGGCAAGACCGGGATCGAGAAAGTGTACGAGAACAGCCTGCGCGGCCGCGACGGAATGTTGTACGTCGAGATTGACGCGGCCGGGCGCACGGGTCGGGAGTTTCCAGAGCGCGACCAGCTCCCCGTACCCGGTGAATCCCTGCACCTGACTATTGACTTGGAGGTACAACTCGCGGCTGAGCGCGCCCTGCCCGATAGCCTAGCCGGTGCGCTGGTCGCGCTCGACCCGCGCACCGGGGCCGTACTGGCTCTGGCGAACAAGCCGACCTTTGACCCCAACATATTCGTATCGTTCCAGGCCCAAAAGGAGCGGCGGCGGGTGTTGCAGAGCGCGACCGTGCTACTCAACCGCGCTTTGCAAGGGCGTTATCCACCTGGCTCGACACTCAAGATGGTTAGTGCCATAGCCGCGCTCGAAACGGGCGTCACCGATACGCTGAGCCTGTTTGAGCCCTGTTATGGTGCACTGCGGGTGGGTAGGAGTACGTTTCGCTGCCACAAACGGACAGGCCACGGCGGTCTGACCCTCCCCGGGGCGATCGAGGTCTCCTGCAACGTCTACTTCTACCATTTGGCCCGGCTGATGAGCATTGAGACGTGGCACAAGTACGCGGCTAAACTCGGCTTCGGCCAGCCGACGGGGATCGTCCATCCCGGAGAAGCCGCTGGCCTCCTGCCCTCGCGCCAGTACTACAAAGAGCGCGGCGGCTGGTCTTTCGGGCACCAGCTCAACCTCTCCATTGGCCAAGGTGCCATGCTAGTCACGCCCATTCAGATGGCCCGCTACGTGGCCGCTATTGCCAATGGCGGCTATTTGGTCACGCCATACATCAGCGGCGATCCCCCCCCCCGCCAACGCATTGACGACATTTCGTCAAGGACCTTCGCCATCGTGAGAAAGGCCATGCGCCGAGTAGTGGCTAGCGACACCGGTACCGGCCGCCGAGCGCGGGTTGACGGCGTCACAATCGCGGCCAAGACCGGTACCGCTCAAGTGCCCAGTCGAGACGATGATGCTTGGATGGTAGCCTTTGCTCCGTACGAAAAGCCAGCCATTGTCATAGCGGCCGTGGTCGAAGGAGGCGGTAGCGGTGGGGCGCGAGTCGGCCCAGTCGTGCGCGAGGTCGTCAAAGCCTTCTGTATCCAAGAGGGCATCATTGAGCCAGAGGTAACCGAGGCTGACACGCTCTTAGCTAACAACGGAATGCTCTAGCTCATGCGCCTGCTCCGCCAACTCGACTTACTGCTTCTAATTGCGACTTTGGCGACCGTGATGATAGGTATCATCGCGATCTATAGCGCTACGTATCACAACGACTCCACCTCGGTGCAGAACGCTTGGAGCAAGCAGGTCCAATTTGCGATCTTGGCCTTCGCCGTGGCCATAGCTATCGTCTATGTCCCGGAAAAGGTCATTTACAGCGTTGCTTACCTGCTATACCTGTTCGGCATTGTGAGCCTAGTCGCGGTGTTGGCTTGGGGCACGGGCGACGCTACCCGCTGGTTGCGCTTGGGGCCGTTGATGATGCAGCCTTCGGAGTTGGCCAAAATCGCGACCATTATCGCCTTAGCGCGCTACCTAAGCGACCGCAATATCGAACACATCAATTCCTTCCGTGGCTTTTTCGGGGGCTTGTTGCTCATATTGGTGCCGATCGCCCTGATTGTGCGTCAGCCCGACTTGGGGACTGCGGTTTCCTTTGGTGCTCCGCTCTTCCCGATGCTCTATTGGGCGGGAATGCGCAAGTTTTCCATCTTTCTCGTCATCTCGCCGCTCATCAGCGTCTTCTGCTCTTTTGATCCACTGTGGCAAGGGGCGACTCCTTACGTCTTCGCCACCTTTGTCGTCGGCAGCACCTTCTTGATCCACCATTTTCTACGCCAGCTCTGGCTGACCATTTCCATGGCCGTCATCAACTCCTTGGCGGGTTTGCTCACAGTATATTTTTTGGAGCACTTCCTGCATCCATACCAGAAAGCCCGCATTATGACCTTCTTTAATCCGGAGAGCGATCCCCTTGGATCCGGGTGGAACATCATCCAGTCCAAGATCGCCATTGGTTCCGGAGGACTGACAGGTAAGGGCCTGCTAGAAGGTACGCAGACCAAGCACGAATTCCTGCCGGCGGCTCACACTGATTTTATTTTCTCGGTCATTGGGGAGGAAGGGGGATTCGCTATGGCCCTGATAGTACTGGGCTTGTTCTTTTTTCTTATCTATCGGGCGCTGCACATCGCCTCCATGGCCAACAACGTCTTTTACAGTCTGACGGCCGTCGGCTTGGCCGCGATGCTGGCCTTCCACGTATTTATTAATATCGGCATGACTATCGGCGTCATGCCCATCACCGGCCTGCCTCTTCCCTTTCTAAGTTCGGGAGGCTCCTCGCTGCTATCCAACCTCATCGCCATCGGCTTACTACTCCACATCGGTACTTACCGCCACGAGTTCTGAATGCACATCGCTAGACAGGCCGTTTGCTGCGTTCTGCTTGGCACGTTCGTCATTAGCAACCCGCAATGTGGTGCCTATCGAGCCGAGCACTCCCAGCTAGCACACGCCTATTTGAGCGACGGCTTCTACGGCCAAGCCTTGGCCGAAACCCGCCGAGCCATCCGCCAAGACGGGCCGGACGACCGCGTGCTGCTCATCGCCGCCCTCGCCCGGCTGGGACTGGGCGAAGCAGATGCCGCGCTGGAGCTGATCGGCCAAGCCATTGCATTGGCGCCAGACAACGACGATCTGTACAGAGCCCTGCGTGGCATTTGCCAAGAAGAAGAGCGCTTCGCCCAAACCGAAGAGCTCCTCGCGCAATTGCACGCAGACCATGAGCAGAGTGCGTCGCTGTGGGCGACCGAGGGTTGGCTCTACGCCCATCAGGAGCGTCCCACCGCTGCCGTAGAAGCATTGCACCAAGCCATCCAACTCGACGAGCAGCACCTCTTTGCCCACGTTGAACTCAGCCGCCTCTTGATCGCCGAAGGGCGTCTCTCCGAGGCTGAGACCGCGCTTACCGAGGCCGTGCGCATTCAACCTGATGACCCGCAGCTCGCCCTCGCCCTGGGAGATTGTCAGCTCCAACAGGGTCGTGCTGAACAAGCCGCTCGCACTTTTGATCAAGCGCTGAAAGCCGGAGTCATCAGTGCGGTTGACATCGCCCGCACCTACTACGAGCACAAGCGGCCCGACCGCGCCATTGAATACTACGAGCACGCCTTGGCCGGTACCCCAGATGATCCCCTGATCCTCAACAACTTAGCTTGGACCTATGCAGAAGAGGGCTTGCGCCTCCGCTATGCGCTGAGTCTGTCGATTCGTGCGGTCAAGCTCGATGCGGAAAGCCCGGTCTATTTGGACACCTATGCGGAATTGCTGCATCTGTTGGGGCGGCATGCCCACGCAGTAGCCATTATGCGCCAAGCGCTCGCGCTCGAGCCGACCGACGGCGAGCACCGAGTCTATCTCGAGGGCCAGATGACGAAATTTCGCCGTGCGCTCGCCGCACGCCTGTGAGTTAAGTGCGGTAGTGTTGGTAGTTGATATCGAGGTTTTCTAGCTTTGCATACAGGCTCTTGCGCGACAGCCCTACGTCTTCGGCCACTTGCGAAATCACTCCTCGATGCCGATGCAGAGCCTCGCAGAGGAAGTGCCGCTCAAACGAATTCCGCGCTTCCCTGAATCCGCGTTGCCCTAGGTCGGACTCTTCTTCGTCCTTCCAGTGGACGATCTCTTCGGGCACGTCCTCTTCCCGCAATACGCTGCTGCTCGCTAGGAGGATCATGCGCTCGAGCGCGTTTTCCAATTGTCGCACATTGCCCGGCCATGGATAGTCCAAGAGGAGGTTTAAGGCCGCGGTGTCGAGGCCGCGAATTTTGCACCTGTTTTGAGCCGCCAATCGGCAGATAAAGTGTTCGATCAACAGCGGAATGTCTCCTTTGCGCTGGCGCAGCGGTGGCAGCTTCAGCGGCACGACGTTGAGCCGGTAGAAGAGATCTTCGCGGAAGGCTCCCTTGCGGACCTCTTTCTGCAAATCGACGTTGGTGGCGGCAATGACCCGCACATCCACCCGCAAGGTCTCCGCGCTCCCAACTCGCTCGAATTCGCGTTCTTGTAAGACGCGCAGCAGGCGTAGCTGCACGCGCAGGTCTGCCGCGCCAATTTCGTCGAGAAACAAAGTGCCGCGATTGGCTAGCTCAAAGCGGCCTAAGCGCTGGCGGACCGCGCCAGTAAAGGCCCCTTTCTCGTGTCCGAACAGCTCGCTTTCCAATACGCCTTCAGGTAGCGAGGCGCAGTTAAGCCGCACAAACGAGGCCTTGCGTCTTGGGCTACGCCTGTGCAAGCGTCTCGCTAGCACTTCTTTGCCCGTGCCGCTTTCTCCGGTGAGGAGCACGGTCGCCGGGGACTCAGCGACCCGGTCAGCTTGGGCTAGTAGGCGGCGGACTTGGGCGTTTTGAGTGATAAATTCTGGATGGTCAGCATAGCGAGGGGAGGACGCGTCCACTCGCGTAGCCGCGTCCGAGTTCGCAGACGGACAAGAATACACAGACAACCTCCCTTCGTTGGTTTGGATGTTAAATGCAGAAGTGGATATAATATGCGAGTGCAAACGATTGTCAAGGATAATCAATATAGAAGGGAGGATCAGGCCAAGACGGAGGGCCTATCAGCGCAGATTTCGGAAACCAAACTGTTGTAGTTGTTGGAGCCTCTCGATTCCGCGTCGTAGAGTACGATGGGCTGGCTAAAGCCCGGGGCCTCGGCCAAGCTAATATTGCGGCTGATGATCGTCTGATACACCTTGTCGCCGAAGTAGTTGCGTACTTCTTGGGCCACGCGGCGACAAAGCTGCAAGCGCTCGTCGTACAGAGTGAGCAAAACGCCCTCGATTTCGAGGGTGGGGTTGAGATAACGCCGCACCACGCGAATAGATGCGCTGAGATTGCTCACGCCTTCTAAGGCATAATATTCGCACTGCACCGGGATGAGTACGGAATCGGCTGCGCTCAGCGCGTTGATCGTCAGCAAGCCCAAAGACGGCGGGCAATCGATGAGTATAAATTCGTACTGCTCCTTTACCGGACGCAGGGCTTCGGCCAGCCGCTTGTCGCGCCCGACCATGGCGGCCATCTCCACTTCGGCACCCGCGAGGCGGATGTGCCCGGGCACTACGAAGAGATTCTTTACATAAGTGGGAAAGGTCGCCGAAGAGGTGCTGAGCTGGCCTATCAAAACCTCGTAGGTCGAGGCGTAGTCGCTACCGAGTTCGGCGTTACAGCCGCTAGTGGCGTTGGCCTGCGGATCTAAGTCGATGAGTAAGGTTCGGTGCCCGGAAAGGGCCAGACAGGCGGCGAGATTGACCGCCGTAGTGGTCTTGCCGACTCCGCCTTTTTGATTGGCGATAGCGATGATTTTGCCCATACCGATATTTCGCCCCGTCAAAGCCTACAAAAAGGCTCAACCAGCTAGATCTGGACCGTGCCCAAATAGTAACTTTGGGCTTATTTAATGAGCAACAAATCAAGCGGGCCACCTGACCACTCCCAAAGTAGAAAGGAGCCGCCAAAACTGTACTTCAGGGGATTTGTACAGAAGGCCCTAATCACCGCCTGCATTCAATATAAATCGGCGCAATGGCTTGTCAAGGGTTTGTGCCAATTTGGTTACAGCTAGACAGAAAAAATACATAAGGCCATGTAAAATATATATGTTGCATATCTTATGTAACCGATTGCAAACTCTGCGTCGCAAGGTTTTTAGGCCTGCGGTGAGCACGGTTCCTTATTATTGTTTTTCTTCATACGAAATCCAGAAACGAAAAATAATGTGCGGATTCAACTTGTAAGTGCAATTTCGCCCTGTTTAGGTTGGGTTCCCGTTTCCTTACATAAGATTTCATGTGGTGTTTGAAATGCCAATCCCTTTCGCGGTCGATGATTGAGCCGATCCCTGATATGGTGTATCTGTGCTTCCGACAGCGTATCCAAGGCCGTTCCTTTGGGCACATACTGGCGAATCAGCCCGTTGGTGTTCTCGTTGAGTCCCCGTTCCCAAGCATGGTAGGGATGGGCAAAATAGACGACCGCGTCCAACGCTTGGCTGATCGTGGTATGGTGGGCAAACTCCTTGCCGTTATCGGCGGTAATCGTCTGGGTATGCTCCTTATGGGGCGCGAGCAACGCAATGGTCGCCGCCGCTACGTGCTCGGCTTGTTTGGAGGCGACTTTGCCCAAGACGGTATAGCGCGAGCGCCGTTCGACCACCGAGACCAGTGCCCCAGTGCCCTGGCCGCCCATCACGAGGTCAATTTCCCAATCGCCGATGCGCCTTTTTTCTTCGACGATGGCCGGGCGCTGGTCAATGCTGACTCGATCTTTAATCTGGCCTCGGCCATCGGCTTGGCCATAGCGTTTCTTGCGTTTCTTCTGACTGTGGCGCAGATGGCGATACAACGTCCCGCCTGCCTGACGATCCGCTCGGATGTGCTGGTAGATGCGCTCGGCACTCAACCGAAGACCGTCGGTCGCCTGCAGCCGACCCGCAATCTGCTCGGGACTCCACTGCTGACACAACTCCGCTTCGATGCGCTCGATGACCGCCGGGGTCATCTTGGTCGCCTTCGCCTTGTGGCGACGACGCGCCAGCGCGTGCTGGTGGGCTTGATGGGGACGATAGCCGCGCTGCCCTCGATTGCGCTGCAACTCTCGACAAATCGTCGACGGCGATACCGACACCGTCGCCGCGATGGACTGCTGATCATGCCCGGCTTTCTTCAGCGCGTAAATTTGGTATCTTTGATACTCGGTCAACTGGTGATACGTTCCCATAAGCGCCTCCGTCGGGAGCTGCGTTTGAAATGGCCCGGGAAAATATACCAGTTGGCCGTTTCTATGCCAGCTACCCAAGCGATTGCACTTACAAGTTGAATTCAAGATGCAAAACGATTCCGCGTTGTCAGAATTAGTTGCCATCATGGCGCGTCTGCGCGGCCCTGGTGGCTGTCCTTGGGACCGCAAGCAGACGCACGCCACGCTCAGGCCCTACCTGTTGGAGGAGGCGTACGAGGCCCTCGAAGCCATTGACGCGGAAGACGACGCCGAGCTATGCAAGGAACTGGGCGATGTGTTGCTGCAAGTGGTGTTCCACGCCCAGATCGCGGCCGAGGAGGGCCGCTTCGACATCGAGGCGGTCGGCCAAGCCATCGTCGATAAGCTGATTCGCCGCCATCCCCACGTCTTTGACGATGCGAGTGCGGATGGGGCCGACGAGGTTTTGCTCCGCTGGGAGCAGATCAAAAAGCAGGAGCGCCGGGAGCAAGGGGAAGCCGCGCCTTCGTTGTTGGAGGGCATCCCCAAGCACCTTCCCGCCCTAATGCGCGCTCATCGGACTCAAGCTCGAGTCTCACAGCAGGGGTTTGATTGGGACGACATTGATGGCACCCTCGATAAGGTCGAAGAGGAATTCGCCGAAGTGCGCAAGGCTTGGAAGGCGGGTGACGCCGCAGCAGTCGAGGAGGAGTTTGGCGACTTGCTATTCTCGTTGGTCAACGCCAGCCGGTTCCTCAAAGTAGACCCCGAGCAGGCCCTCAGACGGGCAATCGCCAAGTTCGAGCGCCGCTTCCGCGCCTTGGAGGAAACCGTGCATGCACGGGGCGAGGAAATCGCCGCGCTCTCGCTGGCAACCCTAGATGAGATATGGGACGAGGTGAAAGCGCGCGAAAAGGACGAAGAATGAGAAAGCAACATGGAACTGGGGCTTGACAAGGTTCCCCTCCGCATTGACGTGCTCTTTGTCGCCACGGTTCTGGGCGTTTTGGCGCTCTCGGTGATGGCCGTGCGCGCCGTGGCCCAGCGGGCAGGACAGGCCGACGACCTGTGGACGATGCGGGCGGCTGCTGGCGCGGTGCTCTGGTTGGTGGCGACCGGACTGGCCTCGCTCTCGGGCGCGTTGCAGAGCTTCTCGCTACCCTTCTTCACGGGCTTGATGATTTTAACGGGTGGGTTGGCCTTTTCGCGGATGGGGGCCGCGCTGATGGTTGCGGTCGGTCCGGTCGGGCTAATTGGCTTCCAGTTTTTCCGCGTGCCAGTCGCCATGTTCTTACGAGGGATGTTCCAGGCTGGGCAGGCGCCGGTGCAGATGACCTACGAGGGGCTCAACTTCGACATCTTCGCCGGTTTGACCGCCCCGGCCATGGCTTGGCTGGTCTGGCGCGGCAAGGTGGGATCCTACGCGATATGGGCTTGGAATGTGATTGGGCTGGTGCTACTGGCTGAAGCGATCGCCATCGCGGTTCTCTCCATGCCGACGGAATTCCGCGTCTTCACCAACGAGCCGCATAGCGCGTTTGCAACCTATGCGCCTTACATCTGGTTGCCGACGGTCTTGGCACCAGCCGCCCTATTGGGTCATTTGTTGGTATTGCGCTGGCTGTTGTCGAGCTGTTCTGGGTCGAGGTAATCCATGGCCGGGTCGAGTTTCCAGCGGCACTGGTCGGGAGGCTGTACAGTGCGGCCCCACGCGGTTAGGATGGACCGGTCGGCGCGGAGCGCGGCCATGCGCGCGGCGATCCAATCTGGGTCCCACCCGTCTAGGACTTCGGCTTTAAGCGCGGCCAACGTTTCTTGGTGGGCCGGGTCAGCCGCTAGATCTTGGCGCTCGCGCGGGTCGGTTTGCAGGTTAAAAAGTTGACAGGGCTGACCGTGGTAGTAGTTGAGCTTCCACGGGCCGCGCCGAATCATGCGCTGAAAAATGCCCACTTCTGGGAAGGGCCCACCGGCCCCGGCCGAGTCTTGGCAGAACTCGGAGAAGGCGATGTCGTCCCACTTGACGTTTTGGGGATCCGCGAGCAAGGGCAATAGGCTGCGGCCCCGCGAGTGAGGCAGGGCCGGGCAGCCCAAAGCGTCGAGCATGGTAGCGTTGAGGTCGAGCGAAGAAATCACCCGGTCGCAACGGGTGCCTGCGGGTAAGCGTCCGGGCCAAGCGAGTATGGCCGGTACCTTAACCGAGTCCTCGTAAAAGGTCTGCTTCCACCACAGCCCGTGCTCGCCGACTTGCTCGCCGTGGTCCGATGTATAGAGGATGAGGGTATTTTCCTCTAAGTCGTTTTCTCGTAGCGCGGCCATGAGCTGGCCGATTAGCGCATCCATGCGGTGGACTAGCGCCCAATAGGCGGCGCGGGCGCGGCGGGTCTCTTCCGCGCTGACTTCTTCGATCTCGCAGGCTTGGCGCCAGCGCTTGATGTGGGGATGCAGGTGGTCGCCGAAGGGTTCGGGGGTTTGTGGGGGAGTGATGTTTTCGTAGTAGTAGCGATAGTCTTGCAGGCGGGCGACAAAAGGCTGGTGCGGCAGCATGAAACCGACCGAGAGCGAAAATGGCTCGGCTGCTTGGCCGGCGCGCTTGGCGACGCCGAGGCGGTTGAGGTAGTCAACGGTCGCGGCGGTGACGTCTTCGTCGTGGACCTGGTAGGCGCTCTGGCCGTGGCCAGACAGGCGCAGGCTGACGCGGCCCGGCCCGGCCGTGCCTGTGAGCTGGCCGTGATCGACTCCTTGGCCCCCGGGCTGATTGGGGCCGTGGTCGCCGACGAGCCGCTCTGCGTACCCGTGCAGTTGGTCTGGCCCGACCGAGTGCATGCGACCGATGAGAACAGGGCGGTAGCCGCCGGCACCCATGGCGTGGGCGAAGGTGGGGATGCCGGAGTCGAGGATGTGGGAGTTGGTCCAGACTTGGTTGTCGCAGGGGTAGCGGCCCGAGAGCATGGACATTCGCGAGGGTACGCAAATCGGCGAGGGGCAATAGGTGTTGTCGAACACTACGCCGCGCGCGGCGAGGGCGTCGAGGTGGGGCGTCTCGACTAAGGGATCGCCATAGCAGCCAGCGACGTAGGGGCTGTGTTGGTCGGAGTGGATGTAAAGCAGGTTGGGGCGGGATGATTGGCTCATAAGAGTCCTTGTAGGTTTAGCGGTGTGGGCGACAAGGTACGTGGCTGGTCGGGGTCGGGCAAGATGGGGTGGGGCCGATTTTTCTCGCGCTGCGGCCTTGTGTACGTTTTTTTGAACGGCGAACTGCAAGCGATGGAGATTGGGTATGAAAACTAAAAAGAACGCCAAGCCGGAGAAGATGAAGCGGAAGGACTACGAGCGAGAATTGGCCAAGTTGCACCACGAGTTGGTCAAGTTGCAGCACTGGATTAAGGACCAGGGTTTGCGGGTTGTGATCGTCTTTGAGGGGCGCGACACGGCCGGCAAAGGCGGGACTATCAAGCGCATCACCGAGCCGCTCAATCCGCGCGGCGCGCGCGTGGTGGCCTTGGGCACGCCGTCGGACCGCGAGCGCACCCAGTGGTACTTCCAGCGCTACGTAGCTCACCTGCCGGCCGCGGGCGAGATGGTGATTTTCGACCGCAGTTGGTACAACCGCAGTGGCGTCGAGCGGGTGATGGGCTTTTGCACCGAGGAGGAGTATTGGGAATTCCTCCATTCGTGCCCGGAGTTCGAGCGCATGCTGGTGCGCTCGGGGATCATCTTGCTCAAGTACTGGCTGTCGGTGAGCGAGGAAGAGCAAGAAAACCGCTTTCAAGAGCGTGCCCGGAATCCGCTCAAGCACTGGAAGCTCAGCGACATAGACCTCAAATCGCGGGATATGTGGGTCGAGTACTCCAAGGCCAAAGACGAGGCGTTTTTCTACACGGACATTCCCGAAGCGCCTTGGTACACGGTCGAGGCCGACGACAAGCGCCGAGCGCGTCTCAACTGCATTGCGCACATTCTCAGCCAACTGCCCTACGAGGACGTGATGCCGAAAAAGATCAAGCTGCCGCCGCGCCCGCCGCACGGCGAGTACCAGCGCCCGCCGCACAGCAAGTTGAACTTTGTCGATGAGAAGTACTGAAAAGTGGTTTTGCAATCTGCTCGAGTGCAAGCGATGAGATGCGATGTCTGCAAGCCAGTTCGAGTTCCTCGGCTTTTCCCACATCGCCGCGATGAGTGTGACGCTGGCCTTGCCGATTCTCTTGACCATCGTCGTCAAGCGGCTCAATTCGGCCAAGGCGACTCAAGCCGTTTGCGGCGCATTCGCAGGTGTGCTCCTGCTCAACGAGATCCTGCCTTGGAGTCACCGCTTGTCGATGGTCGGAGCGTACGAGTTTGTGCGGTGGTATCTGCCGTTGCACGTCTGCAGCATTACCGTCTTCGCCGTCGCTACCGCGCTCATCTTCCGCTGGCAGACGGCGTATGAAATCGCTTACTTCTGGGGACTCGCCGGCGCGACCAATGCCGTTGTCACGCCGCCGCTCACGGTTGACTATCCAGCGTATCGCTTCTTTCAGTATTTCATCGCCCACGGTGGCATCGTCGCCGGCGCGCTGTTCGCAACTTGGGGCCTCGGCATGCGACCGACGTCCAAGTCCGTCCTCCGCGTCTTCGCACTGCTAAATCTCTTGGCCATTGTCGCATTTGGCGTCAATTGGGCGTTCGGGAGCAACTACATGTTCCTCAGCCGGCCGCCCATTACCCAATCGCCGTTTTTCTTCGCCCCGTGGCCGTGGTATATCCCAATTCTAGACGGCGTGGCGCTCGTTTTGTTTTACTTGTTGCTCCTACCTTTTAAGATTGGGCGCAGAGTAGATGGTTCGCGGATACCTACTATTCCATGAAAGCATCTCGCAAAAAAAAGAAGGATACGTCCCAAAAGTCCGAGTCCCAGATTCGCAAAGCGGACCTAGGTAGGCGCGTAGTTGGATTATTGGAAAGACCTTGGGGTCCTTTCTCTATTGTCGCGGCGACCTTCCTCCTAGGGATATGGACCTTCGACGCCAAACTTTCCCTCAGCGGCGACAACGCCGAATTCATCACGCTGGCGCGCAGTCTGGCTCAAGGCGAAGGGCTTTTGCACATCAACTCGCCCGACCCGAAGCCAGCGACCAAGTACCCTTTTGGCTTTCCCCTGTTGCTGGCTCCTTTGGCGTGGGCTTTTCCCGGCGATTGGGTGCCGATGAAGGTTTGGGTGCTGGTGCTTTTTGCACTGGGGATGGGGGTGCTTTACCAACTGGCCAAGGAGCGGGTGGGTGTCTTGCCCGGCCTAGCGGTGGTGGTGTTGAGCGTCGTGCTCGGCAAGAGCTATTTGACGCACGGGCCGACCGGCGCAGCCTACGGCCCGCTGCTTTTGCACTACGCACACCAAGTCATGTCCGAAGTGCCCTATCTAACCTTTTCGCTTTTGGCGCTGTGGCTCGTCGAACGGGGCGTTGGGCGCGAGGGTCTCAAGGGAAATTGGTGGCTCGTCGGCGGATTCGCCTGCACCATTTGGGCGTACTACATCCGCACGGTTGGGATCGCGCTGGTGGCGGCTGTGGTGGTCTATTTGTTGCTTCGGCGCGATTTTCGGCGGTGTTTGCTCTTTAGCGGCGCGGCGTTTGTCTGCTGGCTGCCGTGGACATTGCGCAATCAAGCGGTAGGTGGCGGCAGCGTTTATATCAAACAGCTATTCATGGTCAATCCCTACCACCCAGAGCGAGGCTTGCTCGACGTGGGCGGCTTTGTCGAGCGCTTTATCGGCCATGCTCATCGCTATCTGACGGGGGAGTTGCCCAATACGCTAGTGCCTTTTTTTGGTGGCACTGAGACGATTTTCCACCCCGCACCGTTGTTGCTGATCGCGCTCGCTGTTGCGGTGACGGTGCTCTGCATCAAACACGGCAAACACCTGCTGTTCCTACTCTACGCGGCCTTCTTCATGGGGATCGTATTGCTGTGGCCCTGGCCCGGAGATCGCTTTCTAGTGCCTATTGTGCCGGTGCTCGTCTTGTTGGGAGTCTGGGCCGTTCTGCAAATTCGCCACAGACTGGCCGGAGGTCATGCTGGCAGGCTCGTGGTGTGGGGTTGTTTTCTGGTATGCGTCAGCGGCCAAATTGGCGGCATCAAGCGCCTAGCCGATTACGCTGCCGCTGACTATCCCCCGCCTTGGCTCCGCTACCATCAGGCTGGTCAATGGCTCAAAGCCAACGCCCCGGAAGACGCCATTGTGCTATGTCGCAAGGGCTACTGGATGTACATCGTCTCAGGCCGGCGCTGCGTCGGCTTCCCCTTTGACGAACCGGCAAAAGTGCTGGCCCACATGGAGCGCGAAAAGGTAGATTACGTCGTGTTGGAAAGTCTTGGTTTCCCACAGACGGGACAATACCTGTATCCGGCCATTAAGGAACACGAAAGCCGCTTCGAGGTGGTGTGGCACGACCCGGTGGTGCCGACGTATGTGCTGCGTTTTCTCAAGCAATAGGTCCTTTGCTCTTGCTCAAGTAGTTCACGGCAGTGGAGCGTCGTCGCGGACTAGGCCCTCGTCGCGGAGTTCGGTCCAAAACGAGGCGGGAATCTCCTGCGTGAGCAAGTCGAAATTCTCTTGCACGCGCTCGGGCTGCCGCGTCCCGGGGATGATGCAGGTGATGGCCGGATGGGCGAAGACGAATTGCGAGGCCGCGGCCCGCAGATCGACTTGATGGCGAGCGGCCACGGCCTCTAGGGACTTGGCCCTAGCCGCGATTTCGGGCGGCGCTTCTCGGTAGTTGTAGGTCGCGCCCGGGCGCGCGCCTTTGGCCAAGATGCCGCTGTTGTACGTGCCGCCGGCCATGATGCCGATGTTCTTTTCTACGCACAGTGGCAAGAGTTCGTCGAGCGCGCTCTGGTCGAGCAAGCTGTAGCGTCCGGCGAGGAGGAAGCAGTCGAAGTCGCCCTCGCGGGCAAAGCGGGCCAGTATTTCCCATTGGTTCATGCCCGCACTGACGGCGCGGATGACGCCTGCGCCGCGCAGCTTGTCGAGCGCGGGGTACGCACCGTCGATGGCTTCCTGATAGTGGTTGTCCGGGTCGTGAATATGGAGGATGTCGATGCGATCTACGCCTAGGCGTTTGAGGCTGTCTTCAAAGGAGCGCATGACGCCATCGTAGCTGAAGTCGAACACGGGTTGGTACGGGGCCGAGTCCTTGAACGCGCCGATCTGTTGATCTTGTTCGGTTGGGACCAAGACGCGTCCCACTTTGGACGCGAGCACATAGCTGTCGCGCGGCACGCCTACGAGGGCTTGACCGAGGCGGATTTCGCTTTTGCCCGCTCCGTACAGCGGTGCGGTGTCTAAGAGGTTCAGGCCCAAAGACAGGGCGCGGTGCACGACGGAGACGGCTTGGTCGTCTGGTATGTCGCCGTATAGGCCGCCGATGGAGGCGCAACCCAAGCCGAGGCGCGTGACGCGCAGGCCGCTGCTGCCGAGGGTGGCTTTTTCGAGTGGATTCATAGCGTGCTCCTCATAGTTTATAGATGTAAAGAGCAAAACATAGGCCAAACTACCCGCGACAAAAAGCCCGCCCCTTGGGACTTGCTTGACGTTCACAGGGGCATGCCGTACATTAAACGGCCTTTGTAAATTGCCCCGAACTCATTGAATATAAAAGAGATGTATCAATTTAAGGCCAAGCTGCTGGCGCTACTAATGCTGGCTGGGTGTGCCGCCACCGAAGAGCCGCCGCAAGAGGTGGCCCGCAGCGAGCAGCCGGCCTTGGCCGAGTGGCAGTGGACCGATGGCGAGATGCCTTGGGGCACTTGGGACGAGTCTTTGTTCTCGCGTGCCCGAAGCGAAGATAAGCCCATATTGGTGTATTTGGCCGCCCCGGGATGCGAGGGCCTGTTTCCTGCACCAACGTCGGCGTTGCGTCAACTGGTCGCCGAGAAATTCGTCAGCGTGCAGGTCGATCCATTCAAGCGGCCGGATATTGCTCGGCGCTACGACAGCGGCGGTTGGCCGGCTCTAGTAGCGGCCCTGCCAGACGGGCGGGTTTTCGCGCGGGCCGTGGATATTCCATCAGCTAACGTCGAGCCTTATTTGCGTCGGTTGCACACGGCCTACGAGGAAAAGCGCGAAGTAATCGTCGCCAAGGTGCAGCGCGCCACTGCCCGTCCCAAGGTTGAGAAACCTGTTACAATAGATGCCATTTACCGCGCGTGCGCGGCCGCCTTTGACTCGGCCCACGGCGGTTTCGGCGGCCCGACCAAGTTTCTCGAAACTTCGACATTGCGCTTCCTGCTCACCTATGCCGAGGCACGGGGTGCAGCACCGGCGCGGCAGATGGCCTTGGCTAGCTTGGATGCGGTTCTTGCCTCGCCGCTTGGCGACAGCGGTGGTTTTCGCGCGTACTCATACACACCGGATTGGAGTGCGCCTGCGGGCGAGTGGGACGCTCTCGATCAGGCAGCCATGCTGCATCTGCTGCTGGAGATTGGCCAGTCCCGCTACTCCGAGTCGGTCAGAGCATTACTCGGCTTTGTCGAGGGTACGCTCTTTGACTCAGCCGAGGGCGTGTTCCGCGGTCGCCAAGTCATGGCCGGCACTTGGTGGACCGACCCCGCGCTCTACGCCGACCGCCAAGCGGCCTTGATAAGAGCTTATCTCGCTGCGGCCACCACTTTAGGCGACGAACGCGCTGCTCAGGTGGCTATGCAAGCCGGCGACGCGCTTATCGACCGTTGTATCGACGGCCGCGGTCGGGTGTGGCACGTCTGCGGTCCAGAAGCTGAGGGCAGCGCGGGCCTGCTCGTCGATCAAGCCTTGGTGGCCTTGGCCCTGTGGGAGTTGGGCCAGTGGAGTGGGGAGGCGCGGTTTGCCACGGCTGCCGAGCAGGTGGCGCGTTTTATGGAGCAATCGTACGATCGTCCCGCTGCCCTCGATCCGCTATCGCACCACGGCAAAGCTCTCGCTCTCCAGTTCTACGGGCGACTTTCGGCTGAGCTCAAGTCGAAGCAGGGTCGCGCCGAGCGGGTGGTCGCCTTGGCCGCCGAGCCACCTTTGGCGCAGGTATCCGGCCGAGCGCATAGCGCGTGGGCGCGGGCCTTGCTGCTGTATGGCCCTCCGCTATGAGAATTTTGGTGACAGGTGCCACTGGCTTTTTGGGCCGTACTTTGCTCTCCTTGGCAGGGGAAGCCGAGTGGATGGGCTGCGGCCGCCGGCCTACTGCCGAGGGCATTCCCTATCGCCAAGTCGATCTAGCCAACCGCAAAGCGGTGGCCGCACTCGTCGCCGAACTGGCTCCAGACTGGGTAATTAACGCCGCGGCTATGACCGATGTCGATGGCTGCGAAAAAGACGCGCAGGCTGCGCGGCAAGCTAACGTCGATATTCCCGAGAACTTGGCCGCAGCCTGCGATACAACAAACACTGGCTTGGTCCATATCTCCACGGACTACGTTTTCGATGGCAAGCGCGGCCCCTACGGCGAAGGGGACGCGACCCATCCGCTGTCTTGCTACGGTCAACTCAAGCTCGAAAGCGAGGGCGTATTAAAGAAAATGGAGCGCGTGCTAGTCGTGCGGACCCTGTGGCTGTACGGCTATGTTCCGCAGGCCGGATCCAACTTTCTCACCTGGGTGTTGCGGGGGCTGTCTAGCGGCCAACCTCTGCGGGTCTTTGCCGATCAGTGGGGCAATCCAACTTATATCCGCGATTTGGCTCGCGCCTTGGTGGCCCTGTGCGGCCAAGAGGCGCGGGGCTTGTTCCACGTCGGCGGTGCGACCTTTATGACGCGCTGGGAGATGGCGCGGGAGATAGCCCGTTTCTTTGGCATTGACGGCGCGTTGATCGAACCTGTGCCGACCTGCGCGGTCGCGCTACCAGCTAAGCGTCCCCTGCGCTCCGGTTTGAGCACCGACGCGCTGGAAGCCGCGCTCGGTCGCCGGTCCTTGAGCTTTGCCGAGGGGCTTCAGTGCCTTGCTGCGGACCCGCTTTTTCGCCGCGACTTTCCCCAATTTGCCCGCTAGCCTATCCTCATGGAACCCGTGCAGATTTCGCTGGTGACGCCCACGTACAACGAGCGGGAAAATCTGCCGCTTTTGGCAGAAGAAATCTTCGCTATCATCGGCCAAGAGCCAGATATCGATTTGGAACTCATCGTGGTAGATGACAACTCGCCCGACGGCACCGGCGAGGTGGCTGAATCGCTGAAGGCTTGCTATCCCGTGCAGGTGATACATCGGGCGGGCAAGCTCGGTTTGGGGTCGGCAGTGATGGCGGGTTTCGCGCAATCGGCGCGGCCATACCTCGGAGTGATAGACGCCGACTTGAGCCACGACCCGGCGATCCTGCCCAAACTCATCCGCAGCCTGCGCGAATGCGATATTGCCATAGGCAGCCGCTTTGGGGAGACCAGCCGAGTCGAACGGTGGGCTTGGCATCGCAAGTTGATTTCGCGAATCGGCGTGGGCGCAGCCCGCCTACTGACCGGGGTCGAGGATCCGCTGTCGGGTTATTTTTGTCTGCGCCGCCAAGTGATACGGGATCTAGCACTCACGTCTTCGGGCTACAAAATTTTGCTCGAAATTTTGGTCAAGGGCCGCTATCGGCAGCATCGCTCGGTGCCTTTTATTTTTCGCAACCGCCAGTTCAGCGCCAGCAAGCTGGACCTGCGCGAGCATCTGCTCTTTGCCAAACAGATCCTCTACTTTAGCGGCTACAAGCTCATGGGCCGCCACCGAGAGGCTAGATCGTGCGACTGAGCGTTGTTTTCCTCAACTACAACACCCGCGACCTGACCCGCCAGGCCCTGAGTTCTGTGCTCGCAGCAGTCGAGGGACTAGAGGTGGAGATATTCGTCGTTGACAATGCCTCGGCAGACGGCAGCGCCGACATGGTAGCCGAGGAGTTTCCGCAAGTGAAGCTCATTTGCAACGCGGCCAATGTGGGTTTTGCGGCTGGCAATAACGTGGCTCTGCGGCAGGTGACCGGAGAATACGCGCTGCTGATCAACACCGATACCATTGTGCGCCGAGACGCGCTGCGCACAATGGTGGAGTTCTTGGACGCGCACCCGGAAGCCGGAGCCTGCGGGTGCAAAATCCTCGACCCGGACGGCACCTTGCAACTCGACAGCCGCCGCGGTTTTCCCACGCCGTTGGCTGCCTTCTGCAAAATGTCGGGCCTGAGCCGCCTCTTCCCCAAGCACCCGCTTATTGCCCACTACCACATGACGTATCTCGACCCCGAACAGACGGCCGAGGTCGAGGTGCTGTCCGGTTCCTGCATGATGGTGAGAAAGGCGGCTATGGACCAAGTCGGCCTACTCGACGAGGACTACTTCATGTACGGCGAGGACATCGACTGGTGCTATCGCTTCCACCAAGCCGGCTGGAAGATCTACTACGTGCCGACAACCTCGATCATTCACTTTCGCGGTGAGAGTGGCCGGGGGGTGCCTCTGCGAATTCTCTATCGCAAGAGCCGTGCCATGTCGATTTTTGTCAACAAGCACATGGCGCGGCGCTTTCGCTTCTTCCCGCTGTGGCTTTTGCAGGTGGGCATTGCCCTGTACGGGACGTTTCGCTTCCTCGCCCGGACCGGCCGCGCCTTGGCCATGCCTCTTATCGACGCCGGTTTGGTACTCTGCGGCCTAAAGCTCGGTCTAGCGGTGCGCTACCACCAAGAACTGGTGCCCTTCATCTACCGCATTGAGCAGGCTGGCAGTCTCCTTGGCCTCGCTGTTCAGCCAACGCGCTGGCTGGTGCCGCCTCCGTACTCGGATTTGCAATGGGCTGCTGTGTACGGCGCTTCGACCCTAGTCTGGCTATTGGCGTTTTACATGTCGGGCCTGTACGACCGCCGCCGCTATTCAGTGGCGTGGTCCGTGGTGGGGGTGACGCTGGGGTTTGCCTTCATCGTGATGCTGGTTTTCTTCTTTAAGGCATACAACTTCTCGCGGCTGGCCGCGGTCGCGGCGTGGTTTTGCAACGCGGTGTTAATTGCCGGTTGGCGCTTCGTCGCGCGTTGGTTTTTGCACCAGCGCGGCCGCGAGAGCCGATTGCGCACCCTACTGGTGGGAACCGATGCGGTCGCAGTGGATTTTATCGAACAGCTAGAGCGGGCGGGTATGGCTCACTGCAATCTGATCGGCGTGGTGGGAGAGACCCCTCAGCAGCGCGGGCACCCGCTGGCCGGTCGTCCGCTGGTCGGCCACGTCGGCGAGTTGGAAGAGTTGGTGCGCGACTTTGCCATCGATCACCTCGTGTTCACTCCGAGCGCCATGGCGTCGTTCTTGGAGCAGCCGGTGCAGTCGCGGGATTTGCGCGTTAGCATGGTGCCGATCGCGTTTGCCGAGATGGTTGCCGATCGCGGCACACACGACTCTGCGCCTTTGCCCCTTGTGGAAATTAGAGCGGGCGGTTGAGTCGAGCGGTGTTGATTTTTTGCCTTTATTTACGTATTGTGAACGCGAGCATTTGCCGGGAGAATAACTATGACTGAAAGGCGTTTGGCAGGCGGTCGGGAGATCGTGCTGCCGATGAGCAAAGCAGTGGAAATTAGTTTTCGCAGCCTGAAAATTCGCTTTGGCCGCTCGCTGATCACCACCAGCGGCGTAATTTTGGCCATTGCCTTTTTAATGTCTGTGTGGAGCAACAACGAAATCGTCAGCAGCCTGCGGAGTGCGGACAAAAGCGAGATCAACTTGTTGTTGCAAAAAAACGGCATTGAGACCGGCATCACGGAGGACGGCGATGCTTCGGCAGAGGCCGCAGGTCGCCTAGAGGAAGAGCGATCCAAGCAGACTTGGCTCATCAGTCTCTCGCTCTTGGTCTGCGTCGTCGGCATTGCCAACGCCATGTTGATGTCGGTGACCGAACGGTTCCGCGAGATCGGCACCATGAAGTGCCTCGGGGCCTTGGACACCTTTATCGTCAAGCTCTTCCTGCTCGAATCGACTTTTCAGGGGTTGGCAGGGACTTCGGCGGGGATCCTCATTGGCTTTGCGCTGACGCTGGGGTTGGCCCTGATCGATTACGGCGGTTACACGTTTACCTATTTCCCCTTGAGTGGCATCGCCGAATCGGCTGGCTACGCCTTGGTGGTGGGGACCCTGCTTTCGCTAGTCGGAGCCATGTTGCCGGCGTACCGCGCGGCCAAGATGGAGCCGGTTGAGGCCATGCGTTCCGACACTTGATTCCTTAAGAGGAGATCTGAAATGACCGAAACCGCCCCGGGCGAGGTCGCTGTCCAAGAAGAAGCGGAAAAACGCACTGTAGTACGGACCCAGCAGGTAAAGAAAATTTACTTGATGGGCGAGATTGAGGTTCACGCCCTGCGCGGGGTGGACATGGAGATCTACACCGGCGAGTACCTGTCGATCATGGGGCCTTCGGGCTCGGGCAAGAGCACCTTCTTCAACATGGTCGGCGGCCTCGACAAGCCCTCGGAGGGCAAGGTGTACATCGACGAGGTGGACGTCGCCCAGCTCGACGCGTATGAGTTGGCTTGGCTGCGCTGCCGCAAGATCGGCTACATCTTCCAGTCGTTCAACTTGATCCCAGTGATGACCGCGCTCGAAAACGTCACCTTGCCGATGGTTTTCGCTGGCCTGACCAGCGACGAGGCCCGCGACAAGGGCATGGAGCTTTTGGGCAAGGTGGGCCTTGGTGAGCGGCACTCGCACAAGCCCAACGAGCTTTCGGGTGGCCAGCAGCAGCGCGTGGCCGTCGCCCGCGCCTTGGCCAACGACCCAGCCGTCGTCCTCGCCGACGAGCCGACGGGGAATCTGGACCTGCGCACGGGCACTGAAATCATCGAATTGCTCAAAGAGATGAACGAGAATTCCGGTGTGACCGTCATCTCGGCGACCCACGACCACAAGATGCTCAGCGTCTCCGACCGCGTGGTGTGGGTCAAGGACGGCCAAGTCGATCACGTGCGCAATCGCGAAGACCTAGATATCGAAGTAACCCACGTAGAAGGCGAGTAGTGCTGCCAGCCTACCCGGCCGCCTTCTGGGTCTGCGCGGTGGGGGCAGTGTTATTGATGGGGGTCGCCAAAGCCGGTTTTGGCGGTGGCATCGGCATTTTGGCCACCCCGCTTTTAGCGCTGACGGTTTCGGTGGCGGACGCGGTGGCCCTGTTGTTGCCGCTGTTGATCGCCTGCGATGTGTTTGCCGTCCGGCACTACCGCCGCACCTTCGACAAAACGAGTGTCAAACGGCTCCTGCCTGGTTCCGCCTTGGGGATCGGCGCGGGGGCCTTTTTTTTCGGGTACTTTAGTCAGCACGAGCGCGTTCTAGAGATGGGCTTGGGCTGCTTGGCCTTGCTGTTTGTCGCGTTCCAGTTCGGGCGGGCGGCGATTGTCGGGGCCGTGCGGAAGCAGCGTCCGGGAACGCTCGCCGGCGTGCTGATGGGCGCGACCTCGGGCTTTACCTCGACGATTGCCCACGCTGGCGCACCGCCGGTGGTTATCTACCTGCTACCGCAGCAGCTACCGCGCCACGTGTTCGTCGGCACCACGGTTATCTTCTTTGCCATGCTCAACTTGCTCAAACTGCCGCCCTATTGGGGCTTGGGGCTTTTTCACGCCGACATTTTTAAGACGACTTTGCTATTGGCACCGCTGGCGTACGCCGGGGTGAAGTTGGGCGTGTTTTTGCTCCAGCGATTTAGCGATGTGTGGTTTAATAGGGCGGTGTATGGGATGTTGCTGGCGACGGCGCTGCAGTTGATTACTGGAGACAATTTACTGGAGACTATGTTCAATGGACGATAGACCTTACTCCCGCCGCACTTTCCTCAAGCTCTCGACCGCGGCGGCCGCCGGCCTTTCCATAAGTGCCGCGCCGAATCACCGCGACATGCCCCACCGGATCTTGGGCCGCACTGGCGAATCTGTTTCCCTGCTCGGCTTGGGCGGCGCGCACATGGCCGACCACGGCAACATGGAGGAGAAAGCGGCCATTGTCTTGATGCACGCGGCTATCGACGAGGGGATCAACTTCTTCGACAATGCTTGGGGCTACTCCAACGGCGCGAGCGAGATACGCATGGGCAAGGCGCTGCGCGGCGGCTATCGCAACCGCGTATTTTTAATGACCAAGGACGCGAGTCGCCACCCCAAGCGGGCGATTGCCCACCTCGAAGAGAGCTTGCGTCGTCTGCAAACGGATGTGATCGACCTCTGGCAGTTTCACAGTATCAGACAGCCCGACGATATAGAGCGGATTTACGAGCGGGGCTTGCTGGAGGCTGTGCTCAAAGCCAAAGAGGAGGGCAAGATCCGCTACATCGGCTTCACTGGCCATACCCTGCCCTCTCTGCACGTGGAGATGATCGAGCGCGGTTTTGCTTGGGACGCCACGCAAATGCCGATCAACGTGTTCGACCCGCACTACCTCAGCTTTGTCGAGCAGGTGCTGCCGCTCGCAGTGGAAAAAAACATCGGGGTCATCGCCATGAAGACCTTGGGGGGTAGGCCCGAAGCGATCCTCGCAACAGGTGTGGCGACAGTGACAGAGTGTCTGCGCTACGCCATGAGCCTGCCGGTGGCTACTGTGTGTTCCGGGATGGATTCGCTGGAAAAGTTGCGGCAGAATGCGGACATCGCTCGCCAGTTCGCGCCTTTAGCCGACGACGAGCAACTCGCGCTTTTGTCGCGCACGGAAGAGCTAGGGATGCAGGGCACACACGAGTCGTACAAGGCTCGCCAGCCCTGACGCCGTGCGCCATACCTTCCTTTTCCTCCTTTTTGCAGTACCGCTGTGGGGGCAAGACCTCGACGTCGCGCCGGCCAAACCCATCGGCCCTCCCAATATAGAAAGTGCGCTGTGGGAGCTGGCCGCACCCTCGGCGGCCAAGCCGACTCGCGCCAAAGCTGGCTCAGATGTGGTCGTCATTTTGGTGCCCGCAGCAGGTTTGGCATCCACTATTGACACTACGTCGTTCGCCGTCCTCGGCGTCGATATCTTGGCCCAATCTAGGAGTCTGATGCGCGTGTCCGTACCGACTGCATCGCTGCGGGCGGTGTCTGAGTTGCCGAGCGTGGCCTTCGTCCGCCGTCCGTACCGTCCGCATGTGCAACAGACCGTTAGCGAAGGCGTAGCTCGCATCCGCGCTCTTGAAAACCACGCGGCTGGCGCGAAGGGCCAAGGGGTCAAGGTGGCGGTTATTGACGGCGGGTTTAAGGGGGCCGATAAGCTGCGCGAAGACATACCAGTGCGTCGGTGGTTCCGCGACTACACGGGCACGGGGATATATGCTGGCACGAGTGCCCACGGCACGGCGTGTGCGGAGATCGTCCACGACGTGGCCCCGGAAGCCGAACTCTATCTGTACAAGGTCGCGGATATAGTGGATTTGGAGAATGCCAAAGACCGCTGCATACAAAACGGCGTTGTCATTGTAAGCTACTCGGAGACTTGGGTGAACGAGGGCTTTGGGGACGGGCGCGGGATCATCTGCGACATTGTAAATGACGCGGCCGACAACGGCATTCTCTGGGTCAATGCCGTCGGCAATTACGCCCAAAAGCACTACATGGGTTTTTGGCGCGATAGCGATGCCGACAATCGGCACGATTTTGCCGCTGGCGACGACATGGTGAATTTTGTCGATGAAATCGGAGTCGCCGACGCCATAAGGGTGACGCTGACTTGGGACGATTGGCCCATCACCACTGCGGACTACGACCTGTATCTCTACTATCAAGACGCGTTCGGCAATATCGAAGAAGTTAGCAAAAGCACTGATGTTCAGGACGAAGGCGGTGCTCCTGTGGAGTTTCTCGAATACGTTGCCTTGCAAGAGGGGACGTATGGCATTTCCGTCGTCCGCGTCGGCGAGGCCGAGCCCAAGAAGTTGAGAGTGTGGTCTTGGCACCACGACATCGAATATCCGGTCCCGGCCAGTAGCTTGGGGATTCCGTCGGACGCTCGTGGTTCTCTGAGCGTTGGGGCGATCCACTACGACCAATGGGACTTGGGCATACTGGCAAGCTACAGTTCGCGCGGCCCCACCGCCGATGGCCGCATCAAGCCCGACCTCGTCGCGCCTTCGGGCGTAGCAACGGCTTCTTACGGTATGAATAGGCTGTTTGGGGGGACCTCGGCTGCAACTCCTCACGTAGCTGGTGCAGCCGCCCTGCTCAAATCGGCCAACCCGTCGCTTTCGCGCGACGATCTCTGGCAGGCTCTCGTCGAGTCCACCGTCGATTTGGGGGCACCGGGCAAGGACGACAGCACGGGATACGGCAAACTCGTGCTGTCGGTGTCAGCGCCGCAAATTGCGGATGTCTCGCCGCGCCGCGTTCAATACGGCCAAACAACTACTATTGTCGGCGAGGGTTTTGGCGCTACCAAAGGGACGGGCAAAGTGGTCTTTTTCGCGGGGAAGGAGCCGAGCGATTCCGACTATCTCGCTTGGAGTGACGCGCAGATCCAAGTGCGCGTCCCAACCGGCGCTCGCACCGGCGCGGTGCAGGTGATAACCGGCGGCGGCAGCGACAGCGCACAGGTGGTCGTCACGTCGCCTTACATTGATGCGATCACCAATCACACGCGCATGGATGCGAGGGCCAAGACCGACGATCTCATCCAAATTGACGGGGATAATTTCGGCCTCGCGCGGGACAGCAGTTCCGCGTGGATTGATTCGGTCGCGGTGTCTTCGTTTGAGACTTGGTCGGACAAGATGATACGGTTCCGCGTTCCGCTCAATGCGCCTTCGGGCGACGTGAATGTTGTGACGGCTGAGGGCACGAGCAATGCCGTCCGCTTGGAAATCGCCAGTCCGTATTTGGCGCAACTTTCACCACCGCAAGTACAAGTTGGCGAGAACCTAACGCTGACTGGCGGCAACTTTGGCCTTGAGCGTGGCATGGGGTACGTTTTGTTCAACCCCAATGTGCAAGCGGCGGACGGTTATGCGGTCTGGTCTAACGGCGTCATCGTCGTCCGGGTTCCGTCCGAGGCCCGCAGTGGTGGGGTGCGGGTTTTTACTGCTGATGGGGTTACTGGGGCCGCGCAAGTGGAGATTGGCGGCGAGTGGATAGAGCCGCTGCCGAGTAGTGGAATTTTCGGTTACAGTCCGCCCGATCTTACAAAGCACCCGAAAAGCGTCAAGTTCGGTTTTGAGGGCATCAATCGCAATGTCCTGTGTCAATTTTCGACTAAAGAAATAAGTGACAACGAGGTCGTCATTTTCCTCAACGAACAAAGGTATGAAGTGCTAAGAGCCGAAGAGGATTGGCGGGCTTGGTATCTCGTCCTCGATGAGACATACCTCCAGTCTGGTCAAAACGTCATTGAGTTTCGCAACATCATCAACCAAGATCGCGCGGCATCCTTCGTCCGTTGGCAGTTGAAGGATGTGGCGTTGTGGAAGCCGTTTAGTGCCAAGCTCGCCGCGGGGACGCGGCTTTTGTCCAAGCTGCCGAATGGTTTGGGCGATCCTTTTCCCACGCCGTTCAACTCGGCAGTGACCATTCCCTTTGCTCTGGCCGAGGCCGGTACCGTACGGCTTGCCGTCTATAATTTGCTGGGTCAGCAGGTTCGCGTGTTGGCCGATGAGTGGTTGGCTGCGGGTGTGCATCGCGTGCGGTGGGATGGTCGCACGGCGGCGGGTGTAGAGGCGGCCTCGGGGGTCTATTGGGCCGTGCTGCAAGCGGGAGCTGACGTTCAAACGGCTAAATTGGTGTTGGTTCGCTGAGCGGTTTCCGGTCCTTGACGGCTCGGTTTGAGGGCGTATTATAAGCCGCCGCCGGCCCGAGTTGGTCAGCATTCTACTTATCCCCAAAGCATGGAGCGACAGTGAAATCAGTTAATCGTTGTAGAATTATGACTGCCCTTTTCTTGGGCGTTTTTGGTTATGTACCTCTTTGGGGACAGGATATAGACTTCACACCTGACAGGCCCGACGGCCCTGCCAAGCTACAGAGTTCGCTGTGGGAGTTGGCAACGCCGGGGGCGGCCAAGCCGACCCGCGATTTACAGGATACTGTCGTCGTCATCTTGGTTCCGCATCTTGGCCGAGCGTCGGCTTCGATTGATACGTCGTCGCTGGCGGCACTTGGGGGGAGGATTCTGGCGCAGTCCAAGAGTCTAATGCGTGTTTCGGTACCGGCGTCGTCTCTGCTGGTGGTTTCGGAATTGCCGGGGGTACGCTTTGTCCGCAGGCCGTATCGGCCGCATTCCCAAGCGACGATCAGCGAAGGGGTATCTCGCATAGGCGCGTTGGCTAATCATTCGGCGGGTGTGAAAGGACAAGGGGTTAAGGTAGCCATTATTGATGGTGGATTTAAGGGGGCGGACCAATTGGCGGGTCAAGATATGCCGGGATTTTGGAAGTACGACGAGACGGGTGAAGGGATGTACGTCGGCGATAGCGTCCACGGCACGGCTTGTGCCGAGATCATCCACGATGTGGCCCCGGAAGCTGAACTCTATCTCTATAAGGTGGGAGATCTAGCTGATTTTGAAAACGCTAAGGACCGTGCTATACGAGACGGTATTGACGTAATAAGTCATTCTGGAACCTTCCCTACAAACGGCTTTGGCGATGGGGAAGGGTTGGCCTGTGATATTGTAAATGACGCTGCTGACAAAGGCATTATCTGGGTAAATGCAGCAGGCAATAGCGCAATGGGACATTACGAAGGGTTCTGGTCTGATCACGATTCCAACGGTTGGCACAACTTTGGCAGCGAAGACGAGGTGCTGTCGTTTGAGGCCGAGGAAGGTGATGAGATATCTGTTTCCTTGACTTGGGATGATTGGCCCATCACCGATCAGAACTACGACCTGTATCTCTATTTTACAAACTCCTCCGGCGATTTAGAACGAGTCGCCGAAAGTACCGATATTCAAAATAGTTCCGGTGGCATCCCTTCAGAATGGATCGAATACAAGGCACAAGAATCGGGGAACTATGGCATCGCTGTTCGCGGCCTATACGCCCAGCCCAGAAGACTGAAAATATGGTTATCAGATCATGATTTTTCAGAGTTCGCGGTTGCTAAGAGCAGTATCGAGGTTCCCGCAGACGCCAGAGGATCTATGAGCGTCGGAGCAATTTTTCATAGAGCGGATTATTGGAACGCTGGTCGGATTGAATATTATAGCTCGCGTGGTCCCACTACCGATAACCGCATCAAGCCAGACCTCGTCGCCCCTACTGGAGTATCGACGGTTTCCTATACTCCGGATCCCTATTTCGGGACTTCCGCCGCTGCACCTCACGTCGCCGGCGCGGCGGCCCTGATCAAGTCGGCCAATCCATCGTATTCGCGCAGGCAATTGTGGAACGCGCTTGTTGCGGCAACGGTTGACATAGGACCTCGGGGTAGGGACAATGACAGCGGATACGGCAAGCTAGTGTTGCCGGTTATGAAAGTTTCCGCAAACACCTCTCCTCGCATCAGCCGCGTCTCTCCACAGAACCCAAGGACGAATGCGGTTGTTACTATAAGCGGGAGTAATTTTGGTTCGTCTCGGGGCAGCAGTTCCGTGCGGATTGGTTCGGTTGTGATTCCTTCCGCTTCGTTGGCTAGTTGGTCGAATACCCAAATCAGGTTTCGCGTTCCCATCAATACTCCCCCCGGCAACCTGACCGTTAGAACGTCTCAAGGCACCAGCAATTCCATCCGCCTACAAATAACGAGCCCGTATCTGACGAGGATCTCGCCGACGCGAGCAGAAACAGGAGATCGCCTGACGCTAACGGGCGGCAATTTTGGCACTAGACGAGGCTCTGGATACGTTTTATTTACGTCTAATGTACGGCCTTCTGCTACGGACTATGTGAGTTGGTCCAACAGCAGAATTGTCGTCAGGGTTCCGGCTAGAGCGCGAAGTGGCAATGTACAGGTTACTACTTCGAATGGGACGTCGGGGACGAAGCGGCTTCAAATCGAAAGTAGGTCTCCTCAAATCTCGTCTGTCTCTCCCCGCCAAGTGCAGTACAATCAGGTCGTGACGGTCACCGGAAGCAATTTCGGCTCGTCGCGAGGCAGCAGTACGGTACGGATTGGTTCGGTCGCGATTCCTTCCTCTTCGTTGGCTAGTTGGACGAATACCCGCATCCGGTTTCGCGTTCCCACGAATGTGCGCTCTGGCAATGTCACCGTCCGCACTTCGGCAGGCACGAGCAACGCCATTCGCTTGGGGATAATAAGCCCCTACCTGGCCAGTGTTTCTCCGAGCAGAGTCAAGCCAGGGGACCGCCTGACGTTGACTGGGGCCAATTTCAAGAGCAGGCGGGGGAGTAGTTACGTTCTATTTGCGCCCAATGTCCGGCCATCGTCCAGCGATTACGTGACTTGGAGTGATAGCCGAATCGTGGTCAAGGTTCCGGCTAGGGCGCGAAGCGGAAACGTGAAGGTCGTTACAGGGGATGGAACTTCTGGGACTAAACGTATTGTGGTCGAGTCCGCCTCTCCTCGAATCACGTCTGTCTCTCCCAGCCAAGTGCAGTACGATCAGGTCGTGACCGTCACTGGAAGCAATTTCGGTTCGTCGCGGGGCAGCAGTACGGTGTGGATTGGCTCGATAAGGGTATCTTCGTTCACGGCTTGGTCGAACACCCGCATCCGGTTTCGCGTTCCCACGAATGTGCGCTCTGGCAATGTCACCGTCCGAACCTCGGCAGGAACGAGCAACGCCATCCGCTTGGAGATAACGAATCCCTACTTGGCCAGTGTGTCGCCGAGCAGAGTCAAGCCAGGGGATCGCCTGACGCTGACTGGGGCCAACTTTCGCAGTACGCGGTGGAGTGGTTATGTGCTGTTCACACCCAATGTCCGGCCATCGTCTGGCGATTACGTGAGTTGGAGCGATAGCCGAATCGTCGTCAGAGTACCGGCTGGAGCGCAAAGCGGAGACGTGAAGGTCGTCGCTATAGGGGCTCTGTCTTCCGGGACTAAGCGCATTGTGGTGGAGTCTGCCTCTCCTCGCATCACGTCTGTTTCTCCCCGTCAAGTACAGTACAATCAGGTCGTGACGGTCACTGGGACCAATTTTGGCTCGTCGCGAGGAAGTAGTACGGTGCGGGTTGGTTCGATCGCGATCCCTGCCTCTTCGTTGGCTAGTTGGTCGAACACCATAATCAGGTTTCGCGTTCCCACGAATATGCGCTCGGGCAGTGTCACCGTCCGCACTTCGGCGGGAACGAGCAACGCTATCCGCTTGGGGATAATAAGTCCCTACTTGGCCAGTGTTTCTCCGAGCAGAGTCAAGTCAGGGGATCGCCTGACGCTGACTGGAGCCAATTTCAGAAGCAGGCGGGGGAGTAGTTACGTTCTATTTGCGCCCAATGTCCGGCCATCGTCTGGCGATTATGTGACTTGGAGTCCTAGCCGAATCGTGGTTAAGGTTCCGGCTAGAGCGCGAAGCGGAGACGTGAAGGTCGTTACAGGGGATGGAACTTCCGGGACTAAACGTATTGTGGTCGAGTCCGCCTCTCCTCGAATCACGTCTGTTTCTCCCCGTCAAGTGCAGTACAATCAGGTTGTGACGGTCACTGGGACCAATTTCGGCTCGTCGCGGGGAAGCAGTACGGTGCGGGTTGGCTCGATCGTGATTCCTTCCTCTGCGTTGGCTGGTTGGTCGAACACCATAATCAGGTTTCGCGTTCCCACGAATATGCGTTCGGGCAATGTCACCGTCCGCACTTCGGCAGGAACGAGCAACGCCATCCGCTTGGAGATAACAAGCCCCTACTTGGCCAGTGTGTCGCCGGTCAGAGTCAAGCCAGGGGACCGCCTGACGTTGACTGGGGCCAATTTCAGAAGCAGCCGGGGGAGCAGCCGGGGGAGTAGTTACGTTCTGTTTGCACCTAATGTCTGGCCAACTGCCAGCAGCGATTACGTGACTTGGAGTGATAGCCGAATCGTGGTTAAGGTTCCGGCTGAAGCACAAAGCGGGGACGTGAGGGTCGTTACAGTGGGTGGATCTTCCGGGACCAAGCGTATTATTGTTGAAGGCGAAGTGGTGGAGTCACTGCCGAGCATAGGACTTTTCGGCTACAGTCCGCCCTCAGTTACCAAAAATCCCAAAAGCGTCAAATTTGGCTTTGAGGGAATAGGCGAAGATGTTGCGATGACATGGTCTCTCAAAAATGATGCCGTGGTCGATATTCTGGTCAATGGTCAACAACGATGGAACGTTCCAGTAAACGATGATTGGCAAACTTTCTGGGTTATTTTAAGCCAGACTGATCTCAATTCCGGTCAGAATGTGATCGAATTTCACAATAGGGCAAACCAAAACCGCACTAGCTCTTTTACTCATTGGCAATTGAAGGATGTATCGTTGTGGAAGCCTTTCAGCGCCAAGCCGATTGCAGGGGCGAAGTTTTTGGGACCCCTTGGATCCGTCGTCGAATTCGGCTTGGGCGATCCTTTTCCCACGCCGTTCAACGCGGAAGTGACCATTCCCTTTGCTCTGGCCGAGGCCGGCCCCGTGCGGCTTGCCGTCTATAATTTGATAGGCCAATCCATTCGCGTGTTAGCCGATAGTTGGGTGGCTGCCGGTGCACACCGCATGCGTTGGGATGGTCGCACGGCTGCGGGTGTAGAGGCGGCTTCGGGGGTCTATTGGGCCGTGCTGCAAGCTGGAGATACCGTCCAAACGGCCAAGTTGGCGTTGATCCGCTGAGCGTTGTCCGGCCCTTGACAGTGAAAAGACTCGCCTTTACTTTCTGCCCGTTATGAAATTTTCGCCTCACATTCGTCGCTGGTGGCGCGCTTGGTATTCCCCGAGCAGGGAGAGAGGTGCGTCCATCTGCTAGACTGCGACGAGATGAATTTTCAATCCAACGCGGACGCCCTCGGGTGTCCGCGTTTTTTTGTACTTGGAGAACAACATGACGATTCACACGGAAACTTTTCGCACGGCCGGCGGCGTCGAAGTCAAGCGCCAGACCGAGGAATTGCCCCTAGAAAGGCCGCTAGAGACACTGCTCGAACGGCTCAATACCCACCGAGGCGCTGTCTTCGCCAGCGGCTACGAGTATCCAGGGCGCTATAGCCGCTGGGACATTGGCTTCGTCGATCCGCCGCTGGAGTTGGTGGCGCGTCAGCGCGCTTTTGCCTTCCGGGCGCTCAACGCGCGCGGCGAGATGTTGCTGGAGACTTTTCGCGGCAGTCTCGCCGAGTACGAGCATGTGATGGAGCTGGAGTTAACCGACGGTCAGCTCAAAGGCGCGGTAGCTCCCATGCCCGAGTATTTCCCCGAGGAGGAGCGCTCCAAGCAGCCGACGATCTTCAGCGTCCTGCGCGCTTTGGTGGCGCTGATGCGAGCCGAGGGCGAAAATCACTTGGGATTTTACGGGGCGCTGGGCTACGACTTGGTACTCCAGTTTGAGCCGCTCCAACTGCGCCATCCGCGCCGCGAGGACCGGCCCGATCTGCACCTGTTTTTGCCTGACGAACTGGTCGTCGTCGATCACCGCAAGGAACAGGCGCGGCGTTATTGCTATGAGTTTGCCGCCGATGGGTTGTCAACCGAGGGCATGGAGCGAGGCACGGATGCCGTGCCCTATGTGTGCGGCGCAGCGTCCGAAATTGCGTGCGACCACGCTCCTGGGGAATACGCCGACAAGGTGCGCGAGGTCATCGCCGGTACCGAGCGCGGCGACTTCTTTGAGGTGACTCCGAGCCAAGTGCTCAGCGCTGGTTATGCGGGCAACCCAAACGTCCTATTTGAGAATATTCGCCGCACGAGTCCCAGCCCCTATGAGTTCTTCATCAGCCTCGGCGACGAGTATTTGATCGGCGCTTCGCCCGAGATGTTCGTGCGGGTCAATGGGCCATTCGTCGAGACGAGTCCGATTGCCGGGACCATTGGCCGCGGCAAAACCGTGATGGAGGACGCCGAGCAGATCCGCGACCTGCTCAACTCAAAAAAGGACGAGGCCGAACTGAACATGTGTACGGACGTCGATCGCAACGACAAAGCGAGGATTTGCAAGGAAGGCTCGGTGCGAGTGGTCGGGCGGCGGATGATTGAAAGGTACTCAAAGGTCTTTCACACGGTGGACCAAGTAATAGGCGAGTTGAAGGACGACTGCGACGGATTCGACGCCCTGCTGTCGCATATGTGGGCGGTGACGCTTACTGGCGCGCCTAAACCAGCGGCCATGCAGAAGATCGAGGAACTGGAAAACTCGGCGCGGCGCTGGTACGGCGGCTGCGTTGGGATGTTGCTCTTTAGCGGCGAGATCAACACCGGGATCACCATCCGCACCGTACACTTGGAAGACGGCATCGCCAAAGTACGGGCCGGGGCGACTCTACTGTGCGACTCGGACCCCGACGCTGAGGAGCGCGAGACGCGAGCTAAGGCCGAGACCTTTATCAATGCGGTGATCGGCGCTGACGATACCAAGGATAAGGTCACTCAAATTGCGACTTCGGGGCAGGGCAAGCGGGTGCTTTTCGTCGATAACCGCGACTCTTTCGTGCATACGCTCGGCGATTACGTGCGGCAGACGGGAGCGGAGGTGGTGACGGTGCGCGCTGCGAGGTCGCGCGACGGCAGCGGCGCTCGGGGCCTGCACGATCCCCAGCGCATCTTCGCCGAGTTTGATCCCGATTTGGTCTTTATCTCGCCGGGCCCGGGCACGCCCGAGGAATTCGGCGTGCCGGAGTTGGTCAACGAGTGTGTGCGGCGCACGCTGCCGGTTTTTGGCGTGTGTCTCGGATTGCAGGGCATTGTCGAGGGCCTCGGTGGCGAGCTAGGGGTGCTTTCCTACCCGATGCACGGCAAGGAATCGACGATCCGCTGCACGCCCGAGGGGATTTTCGACGGGTTCCCCACGGAGTTCGTCGCTGGGCGCTATCACTCGCTCTACGCCGTGCCGGAGAAGCTGCCCGAGTGTTTGCGAGTCTTGGCGCAGACTGACGATGGGGTCATCATGGCCGTGGAGCACCGCGAGTTGCCGGTGGCGGCCGTGCAGTTTCACCCGGAGTCGATCTTGACGCTCAAGGACGATTTGGGCTTGCGGCTGATCGCCCAAGTAATGGGGAAGTTGGCGCGGTGATGTTGTAGGGGCGGTTCGCGAACCGCCCCTACTGAATCGTCTCTACCAAACCATCTCTACGGCCTTTTCCGCCAACGCACAACCATGCTGCTGATACTTGATAACTACGACTCCTTTACCTACAATTTGGTGCATTATTTAGAAGAATTAGGGGCGGCGACCAAGGTCTTGCGCAACGACGAATTGACGGTCGCCGAAGTGGTGGCGCTCGCGCCCGAGCGCGTCGTTATCTCGCCTGGTCCTGGCGGCCCAGATCAAGCTGGAATTTCGTGCGCGCTCGTCGAGCGGTTGGCCGGTGTGATCCCCATTTTGGGCGTGTGCTTGGGGCACCAAGTCATCGCCCAAGTTTGCGGTGGGCGCGTCGTGCGGGCCGACGAGATCGTCCACGGTCGCGCCACGCCAGTGCAACACGATGGCCGCACGCTATTCGCCGGCCTGCAAAATCCCTTCGTCGCTACTCGCTATCACTCGCTAACTGTCGAGCGGGAGAGTTTGCCCGAATGTCTGCAAGTATCGGCCGCGAATGAAAATGGGATGATTATGGGAATTCGGCACCGGCGATGGCCCCTCGAAGGGGTGCAGTTCCACCCTGAATCGATTCTGACGATAGAAGGCAAACAACTGTTGGCTAATTTTCTTTGCTTATGAGGAGCGCAACATGATACAAGAAGCTATAAGAGACCTGATCGCCGGAACGGACTTAGGCCGTGCTAAGATGCGAGCGGTGATGGAGCAGATTATGAGTGGTCAAGCCACCGACGCCCAAATCGGCGCGTTTCTAGTCGCTCTGCGGATCAAGGGCGAGACCATCGACGAGATCGCTGGCGGTGCCGAAGTCATGCGCGAGAAAGCTACGCCGATAGTGACGGTGCGCCCCGATCTCATCGACACCTGCGGCACTGGCGGCGATGATTCGGGGACCTTCAATATCTCTACGACGGTAGCCTTTGTCGCTTGTGGTGCCGGTTTGGCAGTGGCCAAGCATGGCACGCGCTCAATATCGAGCCAGTGCGGCTCGTCGGACGTGCTGACCGCGTTAGGGGTCAATGTCGAAGCTGCGCCGGAAAAGGTCGGCGAGTGCATCGACGAAGTCGGCATTGGCTTTCTCTTCGCGATAGCCTTGCACGGGGCGATGAAACACGCCGTCGGCCCGCGCAAGGAGTTAGCTACCCGCACGGTTTTTAACATTTTGGGACCGCTGACTAATCCGGCCGGGGCCAAGAGGCAATTGCTCGGTGTGTTCGACGGCGCGTTGACCGAGGCGCTCGCCGGAGTGCTGCGCGAGTTGGGATCGGATCAGGCCCTGGTGGTACACGGCTCGGACGGGCTGGACGAGATCACGCTGACGGGGCCGACGCAGGTCAGCGAGCTTAGAGACGGGCAGGTCAGTACGCGCCAGATCCATCCAGGAGATTTTGGCTTGCAGACAGTCTCAGCCGAGGCGCTCAAAGGCGGCGACGCGGACCACAATGCGCGCATCCTGCGCGGGGTACTCGATGGCGAGGAAGGGCCGCAGCGCGACGTAGTGCTGCTCAACGCGGCGGCGGCGATAGTCGTTGGCGGGCTAGCCGAGAATATAACCGCTGGTCTCGAAGTGGCCCGGGAGTCCATTGACTCGGGCAAGGCGCGTCAGGCCCTAGATCGGCTGGTTGAGGTAAGCAACTCCTGACGATGGCAGATATCCTAAGCGAAATAGCCGCGTACAAGCGCGAATTCGTCGCCGACCGCCAGCGCCAGCGCAGTTTGGCCGATGTGCGGTCGCAAGCTCGCGACACATCCACGCCGGACGATTTCCAAGGTGCGCTAGCTGCGGATGGGATTGCGCTGATCGCCGAGGTAAAAAAAGCCTCGCCGTCCAAGGGCGTCATCCGCGCCGACTTTGACCCAGAGTGGATCGCCGATGCGTATGCTGCCAACGGCGCGCGCTGTCTTTCGGTATTGACGGACGAGGCGTATTTTCAGGGGTGCGATGCTTATTTGCAGGTCGCCAAGGCGGTTGCGGGCTTGCCAGTGTTGCGCAAAGACTTCACCATTGACGAATACCAACTCTACGAAGCCCGCGTCATCGGTGCCGACGCTGTTTTGCTGATCGTGGCGCTGATGGACTCCAGCCAGCTCGACGACTACCTCGGCCTCGCCGAGGAGTTGGAATTGGACGCGCTAGTCGAAGTTCACGGTGATGCGGAACTGACGCGCGCCAAAGCGGCCGGTGCTCGGCTCATCGGCGTCAACAACCGCGATCTGCGGACTTTTGAAACAACCTTGGAGACGACCTTCGCGCTTTTGGATCAGATGCCGGAGGGGGCTGTCGTCGTCAGCGAGAGCGGAATTGGAGACCGCGGCGATGTCGAGCGGCTCGCGGCAGCCGGCGTCGATGCGATCTTGGTCGGCGAATCCCTGATGCGCGAAGACGATATTGGAAATAAAGTGAGGGAGCTATTGGGCACGTGAAAAAGCGAGTATTTTCGGGCATTCAGCCTTCGGGCCACATCCACATCGGCAACTACATCGGGGCCGTCCGCAATTGGCTGGTCAACCTAGAGGACCGAGACAACATCTTCTGCGTGGTCGATCAGCATGCGATCACCGTTCCGTACGACCCAGAGGCTTTGCATAGCGGCACGCGCGAGGCCGTGGCTCTGTACATTGCCTGCGGCCTCGATCCGCAAAAGTGCCGTCTCTTCGTGCAGTCGCACATTCCCGAACACACTGAGTTGGCTTGGCTTTTTACTTGTATCACGCCGATGGGTTGGCTGGAGCGGATGACCCAGTTCAAGGATCGGGTGGGTGCGCGTCGCGAGCGCGTCGGCACGGGGCTGTTCGTCTATCCGACGTTGATGGCCGCCGATATCCTGCTCTATCAGGCGCACGAGGTGCCCGTCGGCGACGACCAAAAACAGCACGTAGAACTGACGCGCGACATTGCCGAGCGCTTCAATCGCCAGTTCGGCGAGGTATTCACCGTGCCCGAGCCGGTCATTCCGCAAGTCGGTGCGCGGATCATGGGGCTTGACGATCCGACCGCGAAAATGTCTAAGTCGGCCGAGGGCCAGTATCACAGCGTCGGCCTGCTCGATGATCCGAATAAGGTGCGCAAGACGATCATGCGGGCGGTGACGGATTCGCAGCAGGGCATTGTCTTCGATCCGCAGCGCCCTGGGTTGTACAACCTTCTGACAATCTATCAGGCGTTGACAGGTCAGGGGAACGCCGAGATCGAGGCGCATTTTGCTGGTAAGGGCTACGGCGATTTAAAAAAGGAATTGGTCGAAGTGGTGATCGCCGAGATCGAGCCGATCCAAGCCCGCTATCGGGAACTGACGGCGGATCCCACCTATATAGACGAAGTACTCGCTGAGAGTGTCGAGAAACTGCGTCCGATCGTTGACGCAACCATGGACGCGGTCCGTCGGGCCATGGGACATCGGTAAGGGAGCAGCTATGGAGCTAAGTGACTGGCGCAAACGCATAGATGGTATTGACCGGCAAATGATTGATCTGCTCAACGAGCGCATGCAGTGCGCACACGAGGTCGGGAAAATCAAAAAAGCCGCGGGAAAACCAATACGCGATCCCGAGCGCGAGCGCGATGTGTTCGCCAAGACCAAAGCCTACAATCAAGGACTCCAAGGGCTTATGAAGGACGAGGCCCTAGAAGAGCTCTACCGGCTGCTCATTGAACTAACCACCTACTTTGAATGCGAGGAGAGCTAGTCTTCTTCCGGCGGGCAGTCATCGTCGGCGTGGGCCTGATTGGCGGCTCCATAGGCTTGGCGCTCAAGCGCACTGGTTTTAGCGGACAGCTTGTAGGCGTCAGCCGTCCTGCGACCATCGCCCGTGCGCTAGAGTTGGGCGTGATCGACGAGGGATGGGGCTACGACGAGTTGAGGCAAGCGCTCAAAGGGGCCGACCTAGTCTTTATCTGCACGCCGATCAAGCGGATTCTGACGCTGATTGCGGAGGTGGGGCAGCTCGCCGAGCCGGGGACGCTGGTCACCGATGTGGGGAGTACCAAGCGGCGCATTGTCGCAGCGGCCCAGGCATATTTCAGCGACGAAGTGTACTTTGTCGGCGGCCATCCGATGGCCGGCTCTGAAAAGGCGGGCGTGGCCGCGGCCGATCCGTTCCTTTTCCAGAATGCGATCTACATTTTGGTCCCCGACCAGAAAGTGCCGACCGATCGCTACCAAGCATTGACCGCACTTTTGCGGCAGGTCGGGGCACGGGTGATGGAACTAGATGCTGGGGAACACGACCGAGCGGTCGCCGCGATCAGCCACTTGCCGCAGATGATGGCGACCTCGCTGGTGAGTATGGTCGGACGGCTGAATGCCGAGCGGGACCACTTCCTGCCGTTGGCCGCTGGCGGTTTCCGCGACTTGACGCGGATTGCCTCTAGCCCGTTTGCGCCGGTGTGGGAAGACATCTGCGCGACCAATGCCGACGAGATCCGCGCGATGATCGACCGCTACATGGTCGCGCTCGCGGATGTGAAGGGGCGGCTGGAATCAGAGGAACTAAAGGCGGATTTCGATTTTGCCAACGAGATTCGAGGTTCCATCCCAAGGGATTCAAAGGGGTTTATCCACGTGCTGCACGAGATCTTGGTGCTGGCCGAGGACCGGCCGGGCGTCATCGCCGAGATCGGGCAGGCGCTAGGGGCGCAAGGGATAAACATCAACGATATTGAGGTGATGAAGGTGCGCGAGGGCGAGGGAGGGACGCTGCGGTTGGGATTTGACAGCGCGGAGAGTGCGGAAAACGCGCTGGGAATTTTGGCTCGGCTCGAGTACGTGGCGCGGAGACCCTAGGCCATGGAAACAATCGTAAGCCCAGTCAAGAAAATTGCGGCTCAGGTTTCCGTGCCCGGAGAGCGGGAGCCAGCCGAGCGCGCACTCGTGTTGGCCGCGCTGAGCGAGGGGGATAGCACTGTCCACCACGTGCCCGTTGCCGCTGACCGGGTGGCCGCTCTGCTGCGCGAGTTAGGTGTTGACATTACCAAGCGCGTAGGCACTCGTGTGGTGCGCGGCGTTGGGCTGCGGGGGTTTCAGGAGGCAGCGGGACCGCTCGATCTAGAAGGGTTGGGCGATGCCGCGCTGTTGTTGCTTCCCTTACTCGCCGGGCAAACGTTTCGCTCGCAGGTGAAGTTGGGCGCGGAAGCCGAGCGGTGTCGGCTCTTGCTCGACCTGCTGGCCCAGCTTGGGTTCGCCGTGGAACAGGAGCGCGCGGATACCTTTGTAATCGGGGGACAGCAGGCCAAAGGGTTTGTTCTCTCCGAGGCACCGCCGACCGACGCCCTAGCCTTGGGCGCGATGGTGGCCGCGCTCTTTGCCGAGGGGACGACTGCACTGAAAGTCGGCAGCCGCGTGGAGCGCTTGCTGCGCGAGCGTGGGGTTGCTGTTGAGCGGCGCAGACTGCTGTCGGTGGAGGGGGGGCAGGCGTTAAAGGCAATTGACGTAGAGGTGCTTGGGCAACTTGCGTTGGCTTATCCGCTCATGGGGGCTGCGCTGTGCCGCAAGGGGTCGAAGCTAACCGTCAAGCGCGTGGTCGTTCGCCCTAAGCAGCGGGCGTTTTTGGATTTGCTGCGGCAGATTGGGGCGCAGATCGACGCGGAAGACCTTGGGGAAAGCGAGTTCGATTTACACGTGAGCGCCAGCCAATTGAAGGTTACGCGCGTGGCCGGGTCGCGGGCGGCCAAGGTCGCCGACCAGATCGCGTTGCTGGCAGTCTTGGCGACCCAGACGCAGGGGACGACGGTCATCCGCGATATCGAAGACGTGCCGCACGTGGAGCATTTGTGTGCTGCGCTGCGCTCGCTTGATGCGCGGATTGGCCAGTTCCCCGAGGGGCTCGTCATCAAAGGCGGTTTCCCACTCCAGGGCGGCCAACTCGACAGTCAGGGCGACCCCGGCTTAACCATGGCCTTTGCCGTGGCCGGGCTGTTGGCCGAAGGGGAGTTGACCATCCAAGGCAGCGATTGCTTGACGCCCATCTGGCCCGATTTTTTTAAGACAGTACAATCTATTGGAGGAGATTGAAGATGAGAGGAATTTTTCGGCTCTTTGTGTGCTCGGCTGTGATGTTGTGCGGCGGCCTTCTCGCCATCCGCTTGCTCTACAACGTATCGTGGCGCGAATCCATGGAGATTGCCAACTGCTTCATTGAGGATTTGTTGGGGTGATTTCCGGGACGACGCGGGTGCTCGGCGTCATTGGCGATCCGGTCGCACACACGGCGTCGCCGGCCATGCACAATGCCGCGCTCAGGGCGCTGAATCTCAACTATGTGTACGCGGCGTTCCGCGTTGCTCCCGCAGCCTTGCCCGAAGCGCTCGCCGGAATGCGCGCTTTTGGCATGGTTGGGCTGAATGTAACGGTGCCGCACAAACAGGCCGTCATGGCGCATCTCGACGAGATTTCAGCAGAGGCCCAGAGCATTGGCGCGGTCAATACCATTGCCAACCGCGATGGTCGGCTCGTGGGGTACAATACCGACGCCTTTGGAATCGTGCAGAGCCTCAAGGCTGATGGTGGCTTGGATCCGCTGCCGCCGAAGGTAGCGCTCCTCGGGGCGGGTGGTGCGGCGCGGGCCGTGCTCTATGCGCTGCTGGCGCGGGATGAGGTGGAAGAAGTGTTGCTACTCAACCGCACGGTGGAAAAGGCCGCAGCCCTCGCTGGAGACCTCGACAGCACTGGCAAAGTGCGGGTCGGGTCGCTGGCAGAGACTGAGCCGATTGGAGATGCTGGTTTGCTCATCAACGCCACGGCGTTGGGGATGCACCCGCGCGACGACGTTTCGCCGCTGGCGGACCCGTCGTGCCTGCACGAGCGCATGCTGGTCGCCGACATTGTGTACAACCCATTGGAGACCGTGCTCATGCGGCAGGCTGCCGCCGCTGGTGCCTCGGCGATCAACGGCTTGGGGATGCTCGCTTGGCAGGGCGCGCGCTCGTTTGAGATATGGACGGGTGTCGAGCCACCGGTTGAGGCGATGATTGCGGCCGCACTGGAGCATTTTCCCGATTAGGCCGCTGGGAATAAAGACAAACAACCTAGATAGCGCATGATAACCGAATCATTAGAAACGCGCATTAGCGCGGCATTGGCCCGAGCGGGCGCGCCCGCAGATTCACCGGCTCTCGTCGGCCCGGCGACTCGCCCGGAGTTTGGCGACTATCAGGCCAATGGCGTGATGGCTGCGGCCAAGAAGCTGAAGACCAATCCTCGCACACTCGCCGCTCAGGTTGTGGAGGAACTGGATCTGGAGGACATGGCCGCGTCTGTAGATATCGCCGGACCGGGCTTTATCAATATCCAGCTTAAGGGCGAGTGGCTGGCCGCGCAGTTGGGGAACGTGTTGGCCGACCCGCGACTCGGCGTGCCCAAAGACGCGTCGCAAAAGGTCGTACTCGACTACTCGCATCCCAACTTGGCCAAGGAAATGCACATCGGCCATCTGCGCAGCACAGTCATTGGCGACGCCATCGCCCGCGTCCTCGAATTCTCGGGCCACGAAGTTGTGCGCCACAATCACGTGGGCGACTGGGGGACGCAGTTTGGGATGCTGATCGCCCACTTGGACGAGCTTGCGGACCCGGCTACGGAATTGGCCGATCTGGAAATATTCTACCAATCGGCGCGTCAGCGCTTTGACCAAGATGAGGCGTTCGCCGATCTGTCGCGGGAATACGTGGTCAAATTGCAAGGCGGCGACCCGCATGTGCTGCGGATGTGGCAGCAGTTCATTGACGAGTCGCTCGCCCACGGACAGCGCGTGTACGACGCGCTAGGGGTTGGTCTCAAGCCCGAAGATGTGCAGGGAGAGAGCGCGTACAACGACGACTTGCCCCGCGTGGTCGAGGATTTGCGGGCCAAGAGTTTGCTCGTGGAGTCCAACGGTGCGCAGTGCGTCTTTTTGGAGGAATTCAAAAACAAGGACGGCCAAATCACGCCGGTGATCGTGCAGAAGTCGGACGGCGGCTATCTCTATGCGACGAGCGACCTCGCGGCCGTGCGCTATCGGGCTGGTGCGCTTGCTGCCGACCGCATCCTCTACATCGTGGATGCGCGCCAGTCGCTTCACTTGCAGCAGGTCTTTGCGGTGGCGCGGGCGGCTGGGTACGCGCCTGAGACAACCGCTTTGGAGCACCACGAGTTTGGCGCGATTTTAGGCGCGGACAACCGGCCGTTTAAGACGCGGGTCGGTGGCACAGTCAAGCTAATGGACGTGTTGGAGGAGGGCGTGGAGCGGGCCTTTGCCCAAGTGAGCGAGAAGAATCCCGACATGGACGAGGCCGAGCGGCGGCAGATCGCCCGCGTGATTGGCATTGGCAGCATCAAGTACATGGAGCTGTCGTTCAACCGCACCTCGGACTACGTGTTCGACTGGGACAAGATGCTGGCTCTCGACGGCAACACTGCTCCGTACATGCTCTATTCGTACGCCCGCATCAAGAGCATGTTCCGCCGCGCTGGCGTGGATGAAGATGTGCTCGACGGAACCATAACTGTCGGCGAAAAGGCTGAGAATGCGCTCGCCATCAAGCTGTTGCAGTTTCCCGAAGTGGTCGCGGCCGTGGCGCGCCAGTGCTATCCCCACGTACTCTGCAACTATCTCTACGAGTTGGCGGATGCCTTTATGAAGTTCTACGAGCAGTGTCCGGTTCTTCGCGCGGACGAGCCGGTGCGGACGAGCCGGCTGCTGCTGGCGCTGTTGACTGCGCGCATTGTGCGCCAGGGTCTCGACTTGCTCGGTATTGAGACCCTCGAAAGAATGTGAGGCGTGGGCCGTGACGGAAGGACCGGTATTTTTAACTGGTTTTATGGGCGTGGGCAAGACCCGGGTCGGGCGCATTTTGGCGCGGGAGCTAGGGCGCTGCTTTCTGGACACCGACCGGATGATCGAACAGCGCGCCGGCAAGACCATTGCGGAGATTTTCGCCGACGAAGGCGAGGCACACTTCCGCCAGCTAGAGCGCGACTGCGTCCTCGAAACCTGCCAGCGCCCGGATGCCGTAGTGGCCTTGGGCGGCGGGGCGATCACCCGCGCCGACAACGTCGAGGCCGTGCGCTGCGCTGGCATCTTGGTCTGCCTCAAGGCCGACGTGGATACGATTTTCGCACGCGTCAGGCGTCGCTCTAACCGGCCCCTGCTCGCCGGGTTGGATCCGCAGGCGCAGCGCGCCAAAATAGAATCCCTGCTCCGCGAGCGCGCTCCTTATTACGACCAAGCCCACATCGAGTTATACACCACGCAGGTGCAGACGCCTGAGGACACGGCCGGGAAACTTCGCGACTTACTGGAGAGCTATGCAAAGAATTGACTTAGACATCCCAGGGGCTGCATACCCCATTTTCGTCGGTCACAATATCTTAGGGGAACTAGGGCCGCGCTGTCGCGACTTGGCTTTGGGTCGGCAGGTCGCACTAGTGTCCGATGAGGTCGTGGCGGCGCACTACCTGCAACCGGCGGCTGCCAGCTTGCGCGCTGCTGGATTTGAGGTGTTGGAGATTGTCTATGCCGGGGGCGAGGAGGCTAAGAACCTACACGGGGCCGAGGAAATTTTCACGCAGATGATTGCGGCTGGGTTTGACCGCGGCGATTGGGTCGTGGCCCTCGGCGGGGGCGTAGTCGGCGACATGGCGGGCTTTGTGGCCTCCACCTATTTGCGCGGCGTGCCCTATGTGCAGGTGCCTACTACCATCGTCGCGCAGGTGGATTCGAGCATCGGCGGCAAGACGGGAGTCAACCACGCGCTAGGCAAAAATCTGATCGGCACCTTTCACCAGCCGCGCTTGGTCTTGGTCGACACTAATGCGCTGCACTCGCTGCCGAGGCGGGAGCGGGTCGCGGGCATGGCCGAGGTGGTCAAACACGGGTTGATCCGCGACGCTGCGCTCTTCGCCTTTTTGGAGGAGCACTTGGAGGAAGTCGTAGATATGGCGCTGGTGCCGGAGACCTTGGACTGGCTCATTGGCCGCAATGTCGAGATCAAGGCCGAAGTGGTGGCCGCCGACGAGAAGGAGCAGGGCTTGCGGGCCATTCTCAATTACGGGCACACCATTGGACACGCGATTGAGGCCGCTACGGACTACGGCCGCTACCGGCACGGGGAGGCGATAATCTTGGGCTTGATCGCCGCGGGCGAAATCGCCTGCCGCGAAGGGTTTTGGCCCGAAGCGGAAAGACAGCGGCAGGACGCGTTGCTAGAGCGGTTGGGGGTGCCCGGGGGGTTGGCCGAGGTGGAGGCGGAGCGGATTTTGGTCTGTGCCAAGGCCGACAAGAAGCGAGTGGATGGGCAGTTGCGGTTTGTGTTGGGTCGGCGGATTGGGGAGGTGGAGGTTGTGGAGGGCATAACCGATGACACGGTGCGCGCAGCCATTGCATACGCGCAGCGGTTTTGCGAGGCATGATATGAGCGAAAACCAACCCCACAAAGTCCACCTAGTCAGCTTGGGGTGTCCGAAAAACACGGTCGATTCCGAGCGGATGCAGGGGCTTTTGCAGGGCCATGCCTATCAGATGACGGACGCGCCGGAAGAAGCGGACGTGGTGGTGGTTAATACTTGCGGCTTTATCGAACCGGCCAAAGAAGAATCCCTCGCCGCGATTATGGACGCGCATCGGCTCAAGCAAGAGGGGCAGTGCGAGGGGGTGATCGTCACGGGGTGTCTATCGACGCGCTATTACGAGGAACTCGCGCAGGAGTTGGTGGAAGCCGACAAGCTGCTGACGATCGCCGACGAGGCCGACATCGTCCGCCACGTTGACGAGGTGTTGGACGTTCAGCGGCCCGGATACTTGGCTAGCTTGCCGCGGACTTCGCTAACGCCTAAGCACTGGGCGTACTTGCGCATATCGGACGGCTGCGACCACCAATGCGCCTTTTGCGCCATTCCCGCCATTCGCGGGCGGCACGTGAGCGAGCCGGTCGAACAGCTCGTGGCCGAGGCCGAGCGGCTGGCTGCGGAGGGGGTGCGGGAGCTGGTCTTGGTCTCGCAGGACTCGGTGCGCTACGGGGCCGACCTCTACGGCCGGCCGCAGCTCGTGCGCCTCTTGCAAGCGCTCGCCGAGGTGGAGGGCATTGAGTGGATGCGTTTGATGTACACTTATCCGGCATTTTGGACCGAGGAACTGATCGACTTCTACGCTGCGTGCGACAAGATGTGTCTGTATATCGACATGCCGTTGCAACACATCTCCGACCCGGTGCTCAAGCGCATGAAGCGGGCGACGACGCGCCAAAAGACGCTCGATTTGTTGGCGCGATTGCAGGAGCGGCTGCCAGGGGCTGGGCTGCGCTCGACGTTCATCGTCGGCTTTCCCGGGGAAACCGAGGACGATTTTGCCGCCTTGCTGGAATTCGTAGCTGAGACGCGCTTCGACTACGCGACTGGCTTTCTCTACTCGCCGGAAGATGGGACTTCGGCGTATGAGCTTGGCGATCCGGTCAGCGAGGAGGTCAAGCAGGAGCGCTACAGCCGCCTGACGCAACTGCAAGAGCGCGTGGGCACGGAGAAAAACGACGAGCTTGTCGGCACGCGGCAGGTGGTCTTGATCGATGCGCGCGTGGGGGAGATGTGCTATGGGCGGATGGAGCGCGATGCCCCGGAAATCGACGGCCAAGTAGTAATCACCGAGGGTACGCCTCGGGTGGGTTCTTTCGTCGAAGTGGAAATTACCGTAGCCGCGCCCTACGAGTTGAGTGCTAGGGTAATAGGAGGGCCGCGTTGAACAAGGCGAGACCACGAGACATCGCCGTGGATGGCCGGGCCGGCGAGTTGGTCATCGGGTGGAGCGATGGCCGCGAGAGTCGCTACGACTTGGAGGGGTTGCGGCGCGATTGTCCTTGCGCCCACTGTCGGGAATTGCGCGCCGCGAGCGAGGGCGGGTTGACGCTCTTGCAGCCCGAGGCGGTGTCAGCTACGGCCGAGGTGCGGGGGGTTAGCTACGTCGGGCGCTACGGCATTCGCATCGAATGGGCCGACGGGCACGACCACGGCATTTATACGTTTGAGTTTTTTCGCGCGCTAGACGCGGGGGGGTGAGGGAAAGTCGTATACTCCGTCAATGCCGCAGCGAGTGAGAATCACCCGTATGCTCGCGCTCACAGGCAGGACATATCTTACATAGGTGCCGATTTAGGAGGTGTGCTGTTGCCAGTAGGAGGCCTCCTGTTGCATGGAGTACTACTTCAAAGATTCCTTCAGTAGCAATGTGGGCGGTGGCGATGAACGCTACTGCCACTACGAGGGTGAGAAATGCTCTCCAACTTCTGTGATGCTTAATCCCCCAGACGACGCTACCTAATGCGAGTGCAACGGCTCCAATAATGATTAATTCCGCGCGCTCACTTGCGAGGAACCCAAGCCCCAATAACGGCAGAATTGTTACTAAAAGCGGCATTGCCACGCAGTGGACCGCACACGAAAAAGATAGAAATGCTCCTATGACATCTACTAGTTCTTGATCAAAATAGTTTTTCACTTTTTCCATAGGTCTCCTCGCAGACTACCCACGGTGCACTTTCTCGTCGTAAGGTCATAGAACTTTTCGTTGAAATCGAATGGTTGTGACTTGATTATCGACACTCATATATATAACTCTTTATGCCGCTTGGCGCACCGGAACGTCTCGGGGCGCGCGGGCGATCCACTGTTCGGCGAGGAGGAGGCCGAGGGCCAAAATCAGGAATTCGCGCCACAGCTCGCGGCCGTGGCGGTTGCCCAAGACTGCGAGGCGCAGGTCGTCGCCTGGGTTGAGGAAATGGACTTCCGCGTCTGAGAAAACGCTCCGTACGTACTCGGGCACTACGGGTGCGAGAGCGGATTCGCGGGCGTCGAAGTTGACGGCGAACGCATCGACCTCTGCGCCCGCGGCGCGCAATCGCCAAATGCCAGCCTCGCCGACGTGGGGAATTTTCCACAAGTATTGGCCGCCGACGGGCTCTGGCTCCAAGCGCAGGCGCTCGCCCGACGGCGTCTCGGCCTCTACCACAGCTTCCATTGACACATCGGCCAAGCGGCGATAGACCGTTTCTCCCACCAAGTAAGCGGCGTGGCGATCGGGCGGCAGGCTCAGTTCGCGCACCAAGCGGTGCAGGAGGGGGGCGAATAGCCCGCGTTGGTGCAGGTCGTTCCACTGCGGGTCGATGGGGAAGGCCGCGAGTGCGACGCGTCCTTGCTCCTTCCAAGCTAGCGCCATGGCGAGTTGTCCGTCATTGAAACGAGCCAAGGGCAGGAGGTCGGGTGCGGGGACCATGGAGAAATGGGCATAGAAGCGCGGTTGGTCTCCGTCGCTGGCGAGGAGGTCGTTGAAAAGCGGGTGGTGCGGCTCTTCTGCGTCTAAGACTTGATAGTTGGCTGTGTTGCCGGGCGCGCCGCGCCGGTTTTTGAAGCGGCCCGGAGTCAGGCCGGGCAAGAGGTCGCGGTTGTAGTAGCCGAGGTCGCTGTGCGGCGCGGGAAAGAGAGCTACGCCCCCGCCGTTGGCGACGAACTCGTCTAGGGCCGCCTTTTGCGCTGCGCTCAGCCGCGCGAGGTTGCAGAGCACGAGTACATCTACTCCGGCGAGGTTGCTGGCGTCGAGATTGGCAAAAAGATCGGTGCGGATTTTTACGACCGGATCGGAGAGGGCTGCCGCTCCGAGTGCCCGGCGCGCATAGTACGCGTCCTCGGGCTGCTCGCCCACTAGCAGCACGGTAATGGCGGTGGGCAGGTCGAGCGTGAAATAGCGGCGGTTGTCGAGTGCGAGGGCATCGTCGGAGAGCGCGACATGTCCGCTCAGCCGTCCGGGCCGTCGCGGCGAAAAACTAAGTGCTATTTGGGTCTTGCCCGGCGCTCCGGGATCCACGCTCTGGCGGCGCACTCGCTGGCCATCGACAAACAGGTCGAGAGCCGTACCCGCGCCGCTGTGCGCGATTTCGGTTTGCAGGGTGACTTTGGCGTCGGCCGTGAGCATCCAGCTCGGGGCTGAGACCCGTTCGACGTAAGCATTTGGCCGAGTCCGGGCGAGCGGACCGGCGACATAGACGCGCGTGCCGGCAAAGGACGGGACTGAATCCTCGAGTTGATCCCAGTTGTATTGGGCCAAATCGGTAAAAAGAAAAAGCTCGTGCGCGGCTAGGGCGGATTCTTGGTTGAAGCGTTGGGCCGCCGCGTGCAAGGCCGCGCGCAAATCCGTTGCCTCTTGCGTCGGCGCAAGTTCGGCAATGCGTTCGGCTAAGTAGTCGCGGTCGCCCGCAAAAGGGGCGCGAGGCCGTTGGGCAAAGGGCTGCACTGCCACTTGATCGCGCGAGGGCAAAACGGCCAAAAGGTCGCCGAGTTGGCGTTGGAGTTGGTCGAACAGGGAGCCAGAGGGCCGTTGGTAACGGGTGCTGTACGACAGATCCAAGAGCGCGTGAACGGCCACCGGACGATCCCCGCCTCCCCATCCGCCGCCGGCCTGATACGTCGGGCGGGCAAAGGCGCAGACGATGAGCACAATGATGAGCGTGCGCAGCAAGAGAACCAGCCACTGGCGCAGTTGGAGCCGCCGCATGCGGTTTTGCTGTAGCTGGCGCAGAAAGACAAAGTCGCTGAAAGGCTTGGGCTGGGCGCGCCCTCGATGCAGCAGGTGGATGGCTAGGGGAAGGGCTGCCGCGACTAGTCCGAGAAGGACCGCGGGATTGAGAAACTGCAAGACGGGGAAGGGGGTGCGCTAGTTCGCAGCAGGAATATCGCGCTCGGCGGCTTCGATAGTGGCGATGATTTCCTCGGCTGAATCCGCTTCGATGAGCTTCTTTTTGAACTCGTCGTTCTTGAGCAAGCGCGAAATCCGCGCCAGTGCCTTGATGTGAGGGCCGGAGACATTGGCCGGGGAGACCAACAGAAAAAATACGAAGGCTGGCTCGCCGTCGAGAGCGTCGAAATCGACTCCCCGCCGCTGAGTGCCCATGGCCGCGACCAATTCGGTCACCGCGGCCGACTTGCCGTGGGGGATGGCGATGCCGTCGCCGATGCCCGTGCTCATGATCTTTTCGCGGTCGAGTACGGCTTGCAATACTTGCTCGCGGTCGGTGATGGAGTCGCCGACTGGGAGCGAGTTGACCAGTTCGGCGATGATATCCTCTTTGGATTCTCCTTTGAGGTCAACTATGGTAGATTCGGGCGACAGGATGTCCAACAGGTTCATGCGCGTTATCTCCGGGTGATTTGTTGAAAAATAAGCCTTCTCTGCGACATTCGTCAACCACTTGTTATTATTGAGTTATGGCTTTTACGAGCCTCGGCACCACGAAGTAGAGCAAGCGACCGCGACTGATTTCTTGCCAAGAGTATATGCCCAATTCGACCGCGGCCAAGCCCGCAGTCGGTAGGGAGACGTGCGCACCCGTTAGCTCGCGGATCCACTCCTCCTGTCCTGGGTTGTGGGCGATGATGAGACCGGTCTGCGCGCTGTCCGGCAAGCCGGCCGCCGCTTGAGCCAAGGTATGGGGGGACGAGAGGTAGAGCGCGTCGTCCAAGTGCAGGATGCTCGCCGGTAGGCCGAGGGCTTCGGCTAGGCCGGTGGCCGTCTGATGTGCCCGGCGCGCGGCCGAGGCCAGCACGACCTCGGGGCGCGGGCCGTACGCTGCGAGCAGGCGGGCGATGCGCGGCAAATCCGCGCGACCGCGCTTGTTGAGTGGGCGGTCGAAATCGTCGCTTATCTCGGGGGGATAAGCCGACTTGGCGTGGCGCATGATTAACAAGGTCTTCATGGTGGGGCGTTGGGAATGGGGAACGTCTTTGGTTGCGTGGGCATTTACTAGAAAGTATTTTTATCAGCAGCAAGATAGTGTGTATTGGTGCTCGATACAAACGCGACTCAGGATTTATATCATCTATGGCTCCACAACCCGTAGAGCTCAACCTAACCATCCGCCCCCAGCACCGCTTTGCCATCATCGACATCGCCGAGCTGATCCGCCAGCAAGTCGGCGACGAGTTGCGACCTTTTCGCAAAGCCGCGTACTGTTCGTTTCACACCACGGCCGGCTATATGGAGCAGGGCACGTGTAGGCGCTTGGGCCACAGCCGCAAGCAGATCGATCCATTTATCCGCGCCATCAAAAAGATATTTCCCTACAACGCCGGCTATTTCCACGACCGCATGCAACTGCGCGACGAGCTCAGCGAGGGCGAAAAGGAAAGGGAGCCGGTCAACGCCGACTCGCACCTGACCTTTATCGCCGCGGGTCTCAAAAACTGCGTGACCTATATCCACCGTCCCGAGGATCCGGTGTACTTCATTGAACTAGACGGCATTTACAAGGACTACGTGCGCAGTCGGCGCACTGCGGTCATGGCCTACAACCGCGCCGAAATCGTGGATCGCAGTCGGTTGGAGCTTCCGGTGGGCGGTAGTCATGCGATTGACGCCTTCAATCTCAAAGACCCGCGCTACGGCCTCTTTGAAACGCTCGCCGACCGGCTGCGGCAATGCGGCATAGACAAAGGCTGCATTGACATCCGCCTCGCCCCGGAGGAAAAGCACGTCGGCATGACCGTCAACGAGTACGAGACCCTGTTGATGCGCAACGACTTGCCCCAGGCCCTCAGCGACCCGCTGCGCTACGTGCTCCAGCGCGGCAAGCGGCTCCTGCGGCATCCGGCCTCCATCCCCGGCAAGATGCACGCGTACGCAGCCTATGATTCTCTCCGCTTCTACAATGAATTGCTCGACCAAGTTCCGGTGGGGCGGTCGGTCATCGACCGCATCTTTTCGGTGCTATCGACGCCAGCTCAGCGCATCTTGCGCCTAAAGCGCCACATCCGGCTACTGGTCTCAGACAGCGCGGGAGCTGGCGCGGATCGCATCTTGCAGGGTACCTACCAAAGCCCGATCCTGGTGCAGCATCAACCGGCTGCGGGCGGAGTGCGCGCGCTCGACGTCACCCTGCGCCGCTTCGTCTGAGCATGCAGGTCGATCCCTCCATCTTCAAAGCGTACGATATCCGCGGCATCTATCCCGACCCCCTGAGCGAAGAAGTAGCCTACGCCATAGGCCGCGCCTTTGTGGCCCTGCTGAAGTGCGAGGAGGTCGTCGTGGGACGCGACATGCGCCTTTCGAGTCCGGCCATAAAAGAGCACCTCTTGCGCGGCCTCGTCGATCAAGGAGCAGACGTCATCGACATCGGCATGGTCGGTACCGATCAATACTACTACGCCTGCGCCACTTTGGACCGCCCGGGCGCGATGGTGACGGCTTCGCACAACCCACCTGAATACTGCGGCTTCAAGATGGTGCGCCAAATGCCCTATCTGCTCAGCGGCGAATCTGGGATCCAAGACTTGCGTTGCCTCGTGGAGGAAGAAAGCTGGGGCGCGGTTCGGAGGCGGGGCGCGGTTCGGGCCGAGGACGTGACGCCGGGTTTTATCGACAAGGTGTTGAGTCTCGTGGACCCGGCCTGCATCAAGCCGCTCAAGGTGGTAGCAGACACGGGCAATGGCATGGTCGGGCCGATCCTGCAAGACGTGTACGAGCGGTTGCCCATCGAGTTTATCGGCATGTATCTAGAGCCGGATGGCCACCTGCCCAACCACGGCCTCGACCCCATGCAGCCGGAAAACCGCGCCGACTTGGAGCGTCGCGTCCTAGCCGAAGGCGCAGACGTTGGCTTTGCCTTTGACGGCGACGGCGACCGCTTCTTCATCATTGATGACCGGGGCCGTTTTGTGCCCGGCGATTTTGCGACCGCGCTGATGGCCTGCTACATGCTAGAGCGAGATCCTGGGGCCAAGATCGTGTACGACGTGCGCTGCTCGTGGGCCGTGCCCGACCTTGTAAAAGCAGCCGGCGGTACCCCACTGATCGAGCGCGTCGGTCATTCGTTCCTCAAGCCGCGGATGTTTGAGGAAGAAGCTGTTTTCGCGGGCGAGTTGAGCGGCCATTACTACTTCCGCGACTTCTTTGGCGCGGATTCCGGCATCGTGCCGTCGCTGGTGATGCTGGAGCTGCTGTCGCAGCGCGGGGTTAAGCTCTCCGAGTTGCTCGCCCCCCTAGAGCGCCAGTACTTCACGTCGTCTGAAATCAACTCCGAGGTCGCGGATCCCACCGCCAAAATCGCGGCGATAGCCGACCACTACCAAAACGGTCACATCCAGCGCCTCGACGGGATTTCGGTCAGTTACGACGACTGGCACTTCAACGTGCGGCCCTCCAATACCGAGCCGCTGCTGCGACTCAACCTAGAGGCCCTTTCCGCAGAGCGCATGGCCGAGAAGCGGGACGAGGTACTCGCCTTTATTCGTGCGTGAATTATGACGGCCCCCGCCCCTAAGATCCCGCGGATTTTCGCTCTCGACCGCCGCTACTTTGCGGCGTTTTTGGTTTTCCAAGGCGCGGTGGTTGCTGGCAGCATCTTCGTTTTCGAATTCCTCCCGGCCCTCCTCCTCGGTGCGCTCTGCGTCGCGTTTTTTGTCGCGGGCCTGCTGCTGAAGCCGTGGATCATCGTCCCAGTTTTGCTGCTGACGACGGGCCTCGACAGCACTGGTCGGCTGTTCGGCGAGTCCGGCCCTTCGAAAGAGATCTTCTTGCTGACGGGGTTTCACTTGGCCTTCGGGCTGATGGTCGCCGGCTTGGCCGCCAACATCTGCCTGCGGCAGCGCGTGTACTTTCCCGACTTCGAGATTAAGGTGCCGCTCTTTTTGTTCCTCGCGTCTATTGCGGTGTCGCTGACGTACACGCCCAATCAGCTAGATGCAACCGTCAGCTTCTTGCGGATCTGCGCCCTCGTGCTCTTTACCTACATGGTGCAAATAACGCTCGACTCTAGGCGGGCCGTGTCCGCGGTCTTATGGTCTCTAGTGGTCTTGACGATAGCGGGCTCAGTGATGGGGGCCTATCAGGTCATTACCGGCCAATTCCACCTGCCGGCCAAGGTCATCACCGCCTTGGGCGGCAACGTGCCGCGGGCGACGGGGGCCTTTCACAACCCCAACATCTTTGCCTCGTTTGTAATGAGCGGCGTCCTGCCGCTGTTGGCCGTCTTGCTCAACCATCGACTGCCTAGGGGCCAGCGCGTGCTTTTTGCTTTGGCGGTCGTCATCGGCTTTGGCGGTCTGTTGGCCTCGTTTAGCCGCTCTAGCTGGGTGTCAACGCTGGCCGGCGTGCTCGTCATCCTCTGGTTGAGCGGCAAGCTGCGCTATTTTTTTATTGGAGTTTTTGCCTTTATCCTGCTGGTGCTCGGCCTCAAAGAATTCGTGCCTTATGCCGAGTACATCTTCGAGCGCTTTGCCTCCATCTTCACCTTGTTTGATGAGTTCGGCGCGACCGGCCGCGCTTCGAGTACGGCGCGCGTTCATCTCGTCATGGCCTCGTTCGACATGTTTTCGGACCATCCGTTCTTGGGCACTGGTTGGCGATCCTTTCCGGTAATATTCTCCCAATACGCGCCGCCCGGATATCCCCACTGGACCCTAGTGAAAGAGCCGCACACTATAGTGACTGCGATCTTGGGCGAACTAGGCATCGTTGGTTTCGCGGCTTTTGTCTGGTTTGTCGGCAAGACGTTCTTTTTGAGCTTGGGGCGCTTGCAGCAGATGCAGGATTCCTATTTGCGCGCCATAGCCATCGGCTTGATCGCCACGTTTGTCGCCTTCCAGGTCAATCAGACGTTCAATGGCGACCTGCCCAGCAACATGTTTTGGTTCTGCATCGGCATGCTCTTCGCCGTGCAGCGGCTCGACGCGGACGCACGTGCGCCGTGAGGGTCTTAGAACCGGCGCTTGAAGAACGCGAGGATCAATCGTGAAAGTTTTGCTGCTATCGCACCTCTACCCCAACGTCATATCTAAGATCTCCGGAAGTTTCGTCCACAACCAAGCGCGCTTTCTCAAAGAACATTGTCAACTAGAGGTAGTGGCACCTGTGCCTTGGTTCCCCCTGCTGGGATTTGGGTTGTGGAGTGCCTACCGCCATGTCCCACGCTGCGAAGTGGTGGACGGAATCGAGGTACGACATCCCCGCCGCTTCGCCGTACCGCGGCGGATTTTTTTTACTCAGCAGTGGCGTTTTCACCTCAAGGCTTTGCGCAACGCTGTTGCGGGTGTGCCGGACATCATCCACGCGCACTGCGCCTATCCCGACGGCCGGGCCGCGATTGAGTACGGTTCACAAACCGGCCGGCCCGTAGTCATCACGGTCCACGGTTCCGACATTAAGATCCTGCCCAAGCTCAAATCCCAATGGCGGCAATTGATCGTCGAGACCCTAACGCAAGCGGCGGCCGTTATTGCCGTCAGCCAAGAGCTGCGCCGCGAGGTTGTGCAATTGGGTGTCCCGGCCGACAAGGTTCGCTGCATTCCCAACGGCGTTGACTGCCAGCTCTTTTCGGCGGCCGGGTCGCACCAGCCCGGTAAAGATGGGTGGCGTCTGCTGTATGTGGGCCGATTTGTCGAGGCAAAGGGGTTGCGCGTCTTGCTGACGGCACTGGCTAAAGTGCGCAGTCAGGGTCGCGACGTCTCATTGACCTTGATCGGCGGCCATCCTGTGACCGGGACCGCCGATCCTTTCCTACCTCAAGTCAAGGTCTTGAACTTGTCAGAGCATGTGTCGTTTGAGGACGCGGTGCCTTGGGAGGAGCTACCTCCCTATATGGCCGCTGCCGATCTGTTTGTCCTGCCCAGTTTTAGCGAGGGCCTGACCACGTCGCTGATGGAGGCCATGGCCTGTGGCCTGCCCGTGGTCGCCACGCGTTGCGGTGGGCCGGAGGAAGTCGTCAATGAGGAGGTCGGACGGCTAGTGGCGGTCGGCGACGCGGAGGACTTGGCGGTGGGCATCCTCGCGGTGCTAGACGAATACGATTGCTACGACCGCGCGGTGATCCGCCGACAGGCCGAGGAACGCTACGACTATCGCCGGGTGGCGGCTCGCATTTACGCACTCTACGAGGAAGTGCTAGCCAAATAATGTCCGCAGATTCCCAACGCTGGTACCAATCCCGGACAACGTGCGGTACACGGTTGCATAAATGAATACAAATGACGAAAATATAACGAGATAAGATACACCTTCTACCGCCAAAATCCCATGCTCGTCGCCATTTTTTGGGCCGCTTTATTCCTCGTCGTCTATACCTACTTGATCTACCCGGTTTTGCTCTGGCTCTTGGCGGCTGGACGCAAGATGCCCGAGTATGCGCCACTGAGCGAATGGCCTGAAACATCGTTAATTATTGCCGCGCACAACGAAGAAGCCGTATTGCGCGCCAAGCTAGAAAATGCCCTGGCTATGGACTATCCGGCTGAGCGGCTCGACATCATCGTCGTCTCAGACGCCTCGACCGATGGCACGGATCGCATTGCCGCTGAATTTGCCGAGCGCGGGGTGCGGCTGCACCGGCAGGAGGTCCGCGGCGGCAAGACCGAGGCGCAAAACGCGGGGGTGCGCTTGGCGCGAGGGCAGTTCCTCGCGTTCTCAGATGCCAACAGCATGTACGCGCCCAGTGCGCTCAAGTGGCTGTTAGCACCCTTTGCCGACGAGCGGATCGGCTGCGTCTGCGGCGAGTTGCAGTACGCCAATCCAGATGAGCAAGGCGCGGGCAAGGGCGAAGGCCTGTACTGGCGCTACGAGCAATTTCTCAAGCGCCGGGAGAGCTTACTCAGCTCTGCGCTGGGCGCTAATGGGGCGATCTACGCGCTCCGGCGCGAGCTATTCGTCGAGCTACGCGGCGATATTATCAGCGACTTTGTCGCGCCTCTGGGTGTATGGCGGCGCGGCTTTCGCATCGCGTACGAGCCAAAGGCCGTTGCCACCGAATACAGCAGCGCTCGCTTTGGCGACGAGTTCCGCCGCCGCCGCCGCATTGTTTCGCGCTCGCTCTACGGGCTGTGGACCGAGACCGGCGTGCTCAATCCGTTCGCGCACTTTTTTTTTGCCTTTCAGATGTTTTCCCACAAGCTGCTTCGCTGGCTCGTGCCGGTGTGGCTATTGGTAGTGCTTGCGGTCAATATTCCATTGGCCGCGAGCGAGTACTACGGTATCTTGCTCGCGCTGCAAGGGGCTTTCTACGGCTTGGCTGTTTTGGGCCTCTTGCTGCCGGCGCGGCTCGGGCGGTATTGGCTCTTTTACGTGCCGGCCTATTTCACCGCCACCAACTTAGGTACCTTGCTGGGGCTGCTGAGCTTCTTAATGGGTCGCCGCCACCGCGTCTGGCAGCCCGCGAGGTAGAGCGTTTATGTCGCGTCTGAAACGCGTTGTCCTGCTGTTGCTGAGCGACACAGTCGCCGTCAGTTTGGCGTCGGTTTTCTTTGTGTGGATGAAGTTGGTCGGCGGCGGGCTGGAGATCGTCCGCCATAACTACGAGCGGCTCCATCCAGATGCTGTGGACGGACCGAGCTTCTGGTATGCGCTGGGCTACTACTCAGACGTGTTGCCGCTGATAAGCGGCTGCTGGCTGCTGCTGTTTTTGTTTTTTGGTTTCTACCAATCCTCCCTGTCTAGCTCGCGCTTCGACGAAATATACGAGGTCGCCAAGGTGGTCACCTTGGGCATCTTGCTGGCCATGGTCGCTACCTTTGACCGCGACATCCGCCTTACTCGGCTGCTGGTCCTGTTTTACTGGCTGGGCATGGTCGCGCTGGTGGCGGGCGGGCGGGTGCTGCTGCGCAGTTTTGAGCGGCAATTGTTGCTGCGCGGTATTGGCCTTCGGCGCACGGCCATAGTGGGCGTGAATGTGCGCGGCATCCGGTTGCTGCGCGCGTTGCGCTCGGCGCCAGCGCAGGGATATGAGATTGTGGGCCTTGTGCGGGCGCGCGGCGAGAACGATCACGCAGCCATTGACGGACTGCCCGTACTCGGCGAAGTAAGTGATTTGCGAACTATCCTTGCGGCCGAGGACATTGCGGCCGTGCTCATCGCCTTGCAAGCCAATTCGCACGAAGAAATCATGCAGATCGTCGAGGAAGCCGAAGGGCTGCCGGTTTCCTTCGGCATTACGCCCGACCTGTACGATATTGTGACCGGCCACGTGCGCACGACGCAGATTTACGGCGTGCCGCTGATGGAACTCATGCCCGAGTTGATGCCGGCTTGGCAGCGGACGGTCAAGCGGCTCATCGACGTGGTGGTAGCTGTCGTCGTGCTCGCGGGTTTGGCTCCGTTGTGGCTGTTGGTGGCTGCGGCGATCAAGCTGACCTCCAAGGGGCCGGTGTTCTTTCGCCAAGAGCGCGTCGGCGAGGGGGGGCGGACTTTTGCGATGCTCAAATTTCGCTCAATGTACGTGGATGCCGAGGAAAAGACCGGCCCGGTGTGGGCCAAGGGCGCAGACCCACGGGTGACCCCGATTGGCCGGGTGCTGCGCGCCCTGCACTTAGACGAGATTCCCCAGTGCATCAACTTCCTGCGCGGCGATATGAGCTTGGTCGGTCCGCGGCCCGAACGCCCGTTTTTCGTCGAGCAGTTCAAGACGCAGATTCCCTTGTACATGCGGCGTTTTAACGTCAAGCCCGGCCTGTTGGGCTGGGCGCAGTCCAGGCACGAATTCGACCTCGATTCCAAGGACGTGGTGGGCATTGCCCGCGAGCGGCTGGAATACGATTTCTACTACATCGAGAACATGTCGCTCAAGCTGGACTTCAAGATCATGCTGCAAACGGTGTGGTTCGTGCTGACGGGCAAGAGCACGCGCTGAATTCGCCAGTCGCAGACCCCCCTACCTCATGCCTTGAGCGCCAGATGGACGAGTGCCCAGACGCGGCCACCTCTTACCCTTCCGGCTAGGCGCAGCCAGCCGCCGTAGTGGGATACCTGGAGGAAGCCGATTTTTCCTTTAGATGCTTTTATGTTTACGGATAGAAACGGCGCTACTGTTTTCACACTGTCGCTGGTCATGTCGCACCAGTGGATGCCGTCGGGCGATATCTGCACCCTCGCACTAACTATAGGGCCCTCTTCAGCGCGGAGTATCTGCACGAAGAAAATGGCTTCGTGGCTCCAGCCGACCTCGTACGGCTCGGTGGCAAAGTCGCCCTCCCAGAGCTGATTGCGTTCCACGACGGCGGTGTGGCTCTGTCGCATACTCATTACACAAACTCCCCGGATAACAATACAGAGTCGATATAGAGGAAGGCCCGCGTATCCACGTCGGCTTCGACCCAAAAGGCCGCGTTAAGCATACACCACAAATTGGCCATGGCCGGCAGTTCAATGCAGTGCATTCCCTCCGGCCCGAAAGTGTGGTCGTTGCACTGGAATCCGGTGAAGGCTCGCTTTTTGAGATCCAAGCCGACGCGCAGATAGTGCCAGTTCATTTTGGTGGCGATTTCGTTGTAGCACAAAAGCTGCGGCTCGGCCGGCACATCCTCCCAGCCCTCCGGCCCCAAGTGGAAATGCGATACGGTCTTGCCGCTGCCGCCAATGGGCTGCACCGACCGAGTGGCGGGCTTGGTCTGCCAGCGTCCTCGCCGTTGGCCGCGCTCGGCGTTGAGGTAGCGCAAGTGGGGCATCCAGCGCCGCCCTTGGGGGTTGCCGTCCTGCACGTCGAAGAGCACGCCCCAAGCGCGGACATCCATTTCGCCGAGCTTGAGTTCGGACGCTTCGGGTTTGAACGCGAAATAGCACTCCAACTGCACTTGGCCCAGCGCCCGAAAGGTGTGCCGCTTGATGCCTACGGACAGGCCGCCGGCCTGCGGGCGGGTGGCCAGCTTGAGAGCGTAGGTGCCCTCCATCGAACCAGCCGTGCCGGTGTCCCACATCGTCAGGTTGCTCAACATGGGAGGGCGTAGGTCTTGGTAATCGGGCAGCATGGCGTCGAGTGAGTCTTCGTAATTGCCGATCAGTCCGGTCCAGCCGTTTAGTCCCGCGTCGAAATCGTCGTAGCACAGAATGCGCTCGAGGGGGTCAAAGCGGCTCAACCGAGGATTAGCTAGCAATGATTCCACAGTATGCTCCGGTATGAGGGGTGGATGGGATTCGATGAGCTTCTCGCCAATAAAAAAACCCCGCCGAACAGTGCGCTCGGCGGGGTCAGGACGTCTGATGAGGCAAGCGTCCTATTCGTCGGCTGTTGCCTTGACTTGACCCCAGCTCACGGCCTCAGTAGCCGTGCTTATCTGGGGGGCGGTCCAGCTCGCGGGCACGATCGGCGACGAAACCCAGCGGCCGTGCATCTGGGCCTCCGCAGACACGCCAAAAACCGCGGACTCGGGCTTCGGCAGTTCTGCAAGAAGTTCCATACTGTACCGATCCTGACCGGGCAAGGCTTCCACGTGGCCCCACGGCACAAAGTCGGGCTGTGTTTCAGTGGGCTCAACGATCTCTCCACCGGCTTCGATTTCGACCTCGTCGGGATCGAAAACCTGCAAATAGATCGCGTAGCGGGTCGCGTCTTCGACCCCTTCCCACTCGACCAGCACGAACTGGGACTGAGGGCTAGAAAGGCTGGCCCTTACTTGCTCCGGTGCCAGAATCTGAGCACCGTGAGGACATTGCGCCCAAGCCGCGCTCGCGAACGCGAGAGCAACACCGGCCATCAGCATCTGCTTTTTCATAAGGCACCTCCTTAGAAAGAGTAGATCCTGCTAGTTAAGATACCATCATTTCCGGCAGATTCCAAATTTTTTGTCTCCACGCTCCCTACTTGTCGCCGCGCGGATTGGTGCGCAGAGTCTTGAGGTGACCGTCGAGGACTTGCACGCCGTAGCGGAGGGCATTGCCGACATTGAGGTAGCGATACCCCCAGCGAATTTTCTCTTGGATCTGGTCTACTTCCGCCAGCGTAGTGCCCACGACGATTCCCGTGTCCGCTAGCTGTTGCGGCACGTCGCGCATGATTTCCCGTACTTGCTGAGACTCGGTATTGGTGATCGTCCCCACGGTCGCCGACAGGTCCAACGGCCCGACGAAAAGCACGTCAACGCCGGGCACGCGCTTGATTTCGTCCAAATTGTCGTAGGCTCGCTGGCTTTCGATTTGGAGGACGACGAGCGTCTCCTCGTTGGCGGTTTTGATGACCTCGTTCCAGTCCGCACCCGCGATTTGGGTCCACATGGGCGAGAGACCGCGCCGTCCTTGGGGTGCGTAGCGCGCGGCCTCGACCGCGGCGGCCGCTTCTTCAGCCGTATCGACTTGCGGCACCATTACGGCGACTGCGCCCGCGTCATACGCTTTCTTGATCAGTGCGGGGTCGTTCCACGCAACGCGCACCATGGGTGCGACGCCGCGCATCCGCGCTAGCACCAAGATCGAGTCGAGCGCTTCGGTGGCGTGGGGCATGTGCTCGGTGTCGGCCCAGATGAAATCGGGGCCAGCGGCGATGATCAATCCGGCCACGTGTGGCGTGGGGGCCGACAGGCTGGTGCCGAGGAGGATTTCGCCGCTGCGCAAACGCGCTTTCAGGTTGTTGGGATACATGGATAGCTCCGTTGGAATTAGCCGTACAGTGAGTAGAAAATGAGGCCGCCGAGCAGGATGCGATAAGCTGCAAACGAGTAGGTGCCGTGGCGCTGGAGGAAGCGGAGTAAGAAGCCGATGGACAGGTAGCCGCTGACCGCGGCGGCGAGGATCCCCAGCCCCAAACTCAGCAGCCCGGCACCGCCTAGGCCTCCTTCGAGCAGGGCGAATAGTTGCAGGAGGCCGCTGGCACCAATGGCCGGTAGGCCGAGCAAAAAGGAGAAGCGGGCGGCATCTGCGCGCTGGAGACCCACGAAAAGCCCGCCCATGATGGTTGAACCGGACCGCGAACACCCGGGAATCAGGGCGAGGGCTTGGCACAGGCCGATGAACTGGATCGACCAGAAGCCGAGATCCTGCATGGTGCGCTCGCGCCGCCCCACGCGCTCGGCCAGTATCAAAAACAGCGCGAGGACAATCAAACTCGCGGCGATGAGGGGGAGTTGGCGCGCCTCGGTCTCGATAAAGTCGCGTCCCCCGAGGCCGAGCACGGCAATGGGCACGGTGCCCACGGCAATAGACCACGCCATGCGGCAGTCAGGACTGTGGTTGAAGTTGCGGTGCACCACCCCTTGCAGCGCGGCGACGACTAGCCTTTTGACATCGGCTGTGAAGTACGCGAATACAGCCGCGAGCGTCCCCAGTTGGATCACCGCAGAAAACGCCGCGCCTGGATCGTCCCAGCCGAGAAAATGGGGGACTACCCGCAGGTGAGCGGTGCTACTGATGGGCAGAAATTCGGTCAGACCTTGGACTAGGCCTAAGATGAGTGCTTGTAGCCAGTGCATGGAGGGATTAAGCTAACCGTCGCCGCCCGCCCCGACAAGGACGGCGCGCCCCCTTGACAAAAATGCGGGCCAGTGTGCAGAATACCCCTGATTTTCACCAACAACCAACAACAAGGAGACCTCATGCCCGTTACCATTAAAGACGTTCAAACCATTCTCACCCAACCGGCCGGCTCTCGCTTGGTCATCGTCAAAATTATTACTTCGGACGATGGTCTGTACGGACTCGGTTGCGCGACCTTTACTCAGCGCTTCCACGCCGTGCATACGGCCATCGAGCAACATTTCAAGCCCTTTCTCATTGGCCGCGATGTGGATCGCATCGAAGAAACGTGGCAGATGTTGATGGTCAACGGCTATTGGCGCAACGGCCCGGTGCTCAACAACGCCATCTCTGGCGTCGATCAGGCGCTGTGGGACATCAAGGGCAAGCGGGCGGGGATGCCGGTTTATCAGCTTTTGGGCGGCAAGTGCCGCGAGGGCGCGGCGGTGTACGGCCACGCGGGTGGTGATACGCCCGAGGCTGTCGTCGATAGCATCCGCCAGTTCCAAGAACAAGGCTATCGCTACATCCGCTGCCAGATGGGCGGGTACGGCGGCAAGGCATCGACCTTGGTCAAGCCCGAGGGCGCGCCCGAAGGCGCGTATTACAACCGCAAAGAGTACATGATGAACCACCTGCGGATGTTTGAGCACATCCGCGCAGAAATGGGTTTTGAAGTGGAACTGCTGCACGATATTCACGAGCGGTTGCATCCGATTGAGGCGGTGGGTTTTGCCAAGGACGTGGAGGAGTTCAAGCTGTTCTTCTTGGAGGACGCGCTCGCCCCCGAAGACATCGAGTGGTTCCGCCACATCCGCCAGCAGTGCGCGACGCCGCAGGCTATGGGCGAGTTGTTCAACCATCCGCACGAGTGGACGCCGCTCATCGAGGGGCGGCTCATTGACTTCATGCGCATGCACGTGAGCCAGATGGGCGGGATCACGCCGGCGCGCAATGTGGCGGCCTTCGGGCAGATGTACGGGGTGCGCACGGCTTGGCACGGCCCGGGCGACACCTCGCCGGTGGGGCACGCGGCCAACCTGCATCTGGACTTGTGGGCACCTAACTTCGGGATACAAGAGTGGTGCCGGTTTGCAGAGCATGTGTATGAGATGTTTCCGGGGCTGCCCGAGGTGCGCAACGGGTACATGTATCCGAGCGACGGGCCGGGGTTGGGGATCGACATCGACGAGGACTTGGCGGCTAAGTATCCTTGTGCGGACGAAGTCATTGGGTGGACGCAGACGCGCTTGCCCGACGGCAGTCCGGCGCGGCCCTAAGATGAAAATTCTAGTTTCCAATCTCGGCAGCACCTCGTTTAAGTACAAGGTCTTTGCCATGCCCGAGGAAGTGGTTTTGGCACGGGGCGGCATGGACCGGATCGGGGGCCAAGGTTCGGTACACACCTTCGAGATTGGCGGGGCCGACGAGGTTGAGCAGGCCGTGGATCTGCCCGACCACGCCAGCGCGATTGACGAGGCCCTCGCGCGCTTGGCCGAGGGGGGGGTGTTGGGGTCTGTGGAGGAGTTGGACGCTGTGGGGTTTAAGGCTGTCCACGCGCGCGCTATTTCTGGAGTGGTCGAACTCGATGAGGATGTCGTCGGGCGGATGGAGGACTTTTATCCGCTGGCTCCGGCGCACAATCCCGCGTACGTGGCGGCGATCCGGCAGTTTGCGCGGGTAGCCCCCACGGCGCGGCGGGTCGGGTGCTTTGAGACGGCGTTCCACGGCACAATGCCGCAGCGGCGCAAAATGTACGCGGTGCCCTACGCTTGGTACGAACAGTACGGCATCCAGCGCTACGGATTCCACGGGGCCAGCCACCGCTACGCCGCAGAGAAAGTCGTGGAATTGACAGGTCGCGCCGATCTCAAACACGTCAACATGCACTTGGGCGGGTCTTCGTCGCTGTGCGCGGTAAAGGACGGAGTCTCGCAGGGGGCGTCGCACGGACTGAGTCCGCAGGGTGGTCTGCCGCAGAACAACCGCATCGGCGACTTGGATCCGTACGCGCTGGACTTGGTGATGCGCAATGAGGGCCGACCGTGGGATGAGGTGTTGGCGCAGTGCGCTAACGAGGGCGGCCTTGTGGGGCTTTGCGGGTACAGCGATATGCGCGACATTGAAGCGGGTGCGGCAAGCGGGGACGAGCGCTGTGCTTTGACCATAGACGTGTTGGCGACGTCGGCGCGCGACTGGTTGGGGGCTTTTGTGGTGGAGATGGGTGGGCTAGACGCGATCAGTTTTACTGGCGGCATTGGCGAGTACTCGGCTGCCGTGCGCAGGGAAATCCTGCGCGACTTGGAATTTCTGGGGGTGGTGATGGATGCGGCTAAAAATGAGAGCGTGCAAGGCGAGGGCAGCCTGCACGCCGCGGCGAGCCGAGTGCCCATTTACGTGCTGCGCACCGACGAGGAATTAGTGGTGGCGCGGCAGACCTGTGAATTTTTGACAACAGTAAAGGACACGTAATGTTCGGAACTATTCGCAACCCGTCCGGCGAAGTGCTGGACTACACTTTTCACGCCGGCACGGAAGGATCGCGGCACATCGCCGTCTTGGGGCACGGCGTGACCGGCAACAAGGACCGCCCCTTTGTCGTAGCACTTGCTGAGGGGCTAGCTGCTGCTGGCATCCACGCGCTGCGCTTTTCCTTTGCCGGCAACGGCGCATCCGGGGGCCGCTTTGCCGACGCGACTGTATCCAAAGAAGTCGAAGACCTCGGCGCGGTGTTCGACGCCTTGGACGGCTACTCAGTCTGCTATGTTGGTCACAGCATGGGTGGGGCAGTCGGCGTCTTGCGCGCCAGCCGCGACGAGCGCATCCGCTTGCTCGTCTCCCTCGCGGGCATGGTGCATACGCACGCCTTTGCCGAGCGCGAATTCGGCGAGGAGGTGCCCGACGAAGGCTGCATGTGGGACGAGCCGGACTGCCCACTCTCGCAGGCCTACATGGACGACATGGCTCAGATTGACACTGTGGTGCGACGCGGGGCCGAGATTGTAGTGCCTTGGCTGCTGGTGCACGGCAGCGAGGACGACGTGGTGCTGATTGATGACTCACACGATATCCTCGCCCGAGCCAGCGGCAATGCCGAACTCGTCGTCATCGACGGAGCCGATCACGTCTTTAGCGAGCACGCGCAGGTCATGGTCGAAAAGGTCGTTGGCTGGCTACAAAGGCAGTGGGCATAAGCATCGCCGCCGCTCGCTGCCTACCAGAGATCGCGCGTTCCTCCTATCTTTAAAGGAGGAAACCCGGCAATCCCGCCGGCCATGTGTGCTCTGAAGCCATGCAAAAGAAAACCCCGAGTCGCCTGAGCACTCGCCAGCAACGGACCTTGCTGGCTGTGGTGGCCTTGGGCGTCTTCATGGTCGCCGATACGCTCTATTTGCTGACCAATCGGCTGGCCGACGCCCTCGATTTCTCCTACTTCGCGGTTACTGACATTTCCCTGCCCAAGTTTTACCAAGGCATGGTGCTGTCGCATACGGGCGTCGGTCTGGTGCTGGTGGTCCTGGCGATGGGCTTTGTGGCTTGGCACCTACCGGCGGTGTGGCGCAAGAGCCGCAAGCGGGCCATCCTCACCGGCATCGCCACGCTGACGCTGGGCATCGTACTGGCCGTCAGCGGGCTGTTCATCCTCAGCGCGGCGAGCAATCGCGGCAATCCGGTGGCCTACTGGAGCCACGTAGCCGCGGCGGTTTTGGTCCCTCTCTTTTATTTGGCGCATCGTCGCCTCTCACTGTGGAAGCCCTCCGCGCGGAGCTATCGCATCGTGCCCGTAGCAGTGGTTGGGCTGTTGGCGCTGGCCGTGGTGCTACACGGGTTGAGCTATAGCGGCGAGCAGTACACGCAGGCGGCCGAGGAGGCATTCGCCGCTGGCAAGCACACCGGGCCGGGTTCTAAGGAACGGCAGGTCGCCGAATTTGCCCCAGACGACTTTGTCCCCGCTAATTTCGTGCCGGCTGAAAGCCCCTTTTTCCCGGCGGCTACTACGACTACGACCGGCGATGTGCTGCCCTCGCGGATCATCACGCGCGGCGATCTCTCGCAGCCGGAAAAACTCGCTGACGACATGGACGAGTACGGCTTTGTGGTCAACGAGCCGATTGGCTCGGAGACGTGTGCTCGTTGTCACGCGGCCATCGTCGAACAGTGGGCGACGTCGGCGCACCGCTTTGCTTCGTTCAACAACCCCTTCTACGAGGCGACGATCAACCACATGCGCAGCAACTCGACCGAGAGCAATGTAGAGGTTGACGCGCACATCGCCTATTACAAGGACTTGGCGGGCGAGGAGGCCAAAGTCAAGTCCAAGTGGTGCTCGGGTTGCCACGATCCGGCGCTGATGCTGGCGGGCAAAATGACCGAAGAGATCGACCGCGCCTCGCCGCAAGCCCAAGCCGGGTTGACCTGCCTGGGCTGCCACGCCATCGACGAGATTCACGATCAGACCGGCAACGGCAACTACAACATCGCCGACGAGCAGGAGGATCCCTATCTGTTCGCCAATGCCAAAGAAGGCGTGGGCCGCTTCGTGCACGACACGGCGTTGAAGGCGCGGCCCATCGTACACAAGAAGCAGATGCTCAAGCCCTTCTTCCGCACTTCTGAATTTTGTGCCACCTGCCACAAGGTCAGTCTCGACTCGCGCGTCAATGGCTACCGCTGGCTGCGCGGCCAAAACGAATACGACAGTTGGCACGACAGCGGCGTGTCGCTCAACGCCGCTAGGACCTTCTATCTGCCTGCTGTTAAGCGGGTCTGCCAGGATTGCCACATGCCGCTGGAGGAAGCGGTTGGCGGCGATGTGTCGGCGCGGGATGGGTACGTCAAGTCGCACCGCTTTTTGGCGGTCAACACGGCCCTGCCCTTCATCCGCGGCGACGAGGAGACCATTGCGCGGATCGAAGAATTTCTGCAAGACGAAAAACTCAGCGTCGATGTGTTCGCGCTGCACTACCAAGAAGAAGCGCACTACGCGCTGGATAAGAGCCAGCCAGCGCTGGTGCCGGGCGGCGACTACACATTCGATGTGGTGGTGCGCAACAAGGGCGTCGGGCATACCTTCCCGGGCGGGACCAACGATTCCAACGAGGGTTGGCTAGAGGTCTCGGTGGTGAGCGACGACGACGAGGTGCTAGCTTTGAACGGGGCGGTGCAAGACGACGGGCACGTCGATCCGGGGGCGCACTTTTACAAGGCGCTGATGGTCGATGCAAAAGGCCAAGCTATCCACCGGCGCAATGCGCAGGATATCGTCACCGCCGTGTACGTGCGCACCATTGGTCCGGGTACGGCGGACGTAGCCCACTACAGCTTCCAAGTGCCCGAGGACTACGCGGGGCGCAAGCTGACGCTGCGGGCGCGGCTGATGTGGCGCAAGTTCGACCGTGCCTACACGGAATTTGCTTTTAACAACAATCGCCAGGGCTTCCGCCGCTTCGATCAAGTGCCGGATTTGCCGGTAACTGAGATCGCTCGCAGCGAGGTGGAGTTGGTGGTGGGAGGGCCGTCCGCACAGGGTGCGCCGGATGCGGGCGACTGGATGCGCTTCAACGACTATGGCATCGGCTTGCTGCTCCAAGACGATACCCAAGGGGCCGCACGGGCCTTTGCGACGGTGGAACAGCTAGCGCCGGAGCGCCTAGACGGCTGCCGCAACTTGGCCAAGGTTGCCGTGCGCGACGGTCACTTGGAGCGGGCCTACGAGCATTTGGAGGATTGCGAGGCGTTAGTTAGCGGCGACGGACAGACGGCTTGGGTTTGGGGCGTGGTGTTGCAAGAGGATGGTCGTTACGAAGCTGCGGCGCAGGCGTATCGCCGGGTGTTGCGCGACTTTCCCGAGGATCGTGCGACGTGGCGGAACTTGGGTCGAGTGCTCTATCTCGATGGTCTCTTTGAAGAGGCTCTGGAGGCCCTTGATGGCGTGCTGGCCATTGACCCGGAAGACCGCGTCGCTCACTACCACCGGATGCTTTCGCTGCGCGCCCTCGGCCGCAAGGATGAGGCCCTCGTCGCCGAGCAGGCTTACCAGTACTACCAGATTGACGAGTCGGCGCAAGAGCTGACGCGCCGCTATCGGCTAGAGCATCCGCACGACAACCGCGAGGCGCTCAAAATTCATGTTCATCCGCTGGGGGAGGGTGGTTGAGAGTCTGTCCGTTGAGGGCGCACGTGGAGAATTTCTTCCATGCCTAGCGCCCGCACTTGGTCGGCTTCTAGGGTGAGGACGGATCGGTTGGGAAACTCTACTTCGTAAGCGACCCCTTGGCCGTGAATGAAGACCACGACCCCGACATCGCCGGCGATCAGTTCGGCTTGGGGTTGATCGGCTGTCAGGACAGCTTGCCGGTGTTCGATTAGGATATTGGTATCCATGGGCTAACTCCTTTGTGGAATGGCCGTTACAAAACGCAACGCAGTCTCGCCGTGGCCAATAAACCACACGGTGCGTAAATGGAATAGGCCGTATGACGGTGTGTTAATGTATCCAAAGATAATGTATTTGGTGCCGTGCTCAGTTGCAATACGTTCGACAAGCGGTTGTGTCCTGACAATGACTAATAGACCTCTACGTAAATCTCCGACATTATGGTCTCCATAGCCCAGTATCGCAAATAGACCGCGCTTGCTACGACTGTGCAATAGATAGTTCAATTTTGCGTCGGCGATGTAGGCTTTACTGCGGTTCATGCTGGGCTAGTCCGATTGCATTCTTTTAGGGTGTCGGTTACTCTAGCAAACACTTGTGTATCAATTTTTCACATCGCAAGGCTTAAAGGAAGAAGTATGACGAGGAAGTACGTAATAGGAGGCAAATTTTATGCCAGCATCTAGTATGATCTGGCGACTATTGGTCAGCGCGCTGCTGTGGGTCGCCTGCGGCCCGGAAGAGCCTTCGGAACAGGCTCCGAAGCCCGAGTACACCAAAGCACCGACTGCCGACTATGCGGTGGGGCGCGGGCGGAAAGAGGCTCCTGCGGTGCGCTTTGTCGATGTGACGCGAGAAGCTGGTCTCGAATTCAGGCACGAGACTGGTGCGCGCGGCGACAAGTGGATGCCGGAGACCATGGGCAGCGGCTGCGCGCTTTTTGATTACGATGGCGACGGCTGGCTGGACGTGCTCTTGGTCAACAGCGAAGGCTGGGGCGGCGAAAAGGCCCCCGGCAAGCTCTACCGCAACCTCGGCAACGGTACCTTTGCCGACGTGACGAAACGCACGGGTCTAGACTTCTCGGTCTATGGCATGGGCGCGACGATTGCCGACTACGACGCTGATGGCGACCCGGATATTTACTTGACGACCTTGGGGCCGAACCTGCTGTTGCGCAACGACGCGGGCCGCTTTGTCGATGTGGCGCGGGAAGCGGGCGTGGCGGGGGCGGTCTGGCGGGACGATGCGGGCAATGAGAATCCCGAGTGGTCAACAGGCGCGGCCTGGGTCGATGTGGATGGGGACGGCTGGCTGGATCTGTTGGTCACCAACTACGTGCGCTGGTCGGCTAGCACCGACATATACACCACGCTCGACGGCAAGGGAAAATCCTACGCTACGCCACAGCAGTACCCCGGCTCGACGCCGAGGCTCTACCGCAACTTAGGCGAGGGCCGCTTCGAGGAGATAACCGAAGAAGCCGGTCTGCTGTTGCCCGAGGGCAAGTCCATGGGCGTGGCCATGACTGACTTTGAAGACGACGGCCGCATCGACTTGGTCGTCACCAACGACACCCAGCCCAATTTCCTGTTGCAAAATTTAGGTGGGGGCCGCTTTGCAGAGCGGGGTCTCGCCGCGGGCATTGGCTACGACGAGACCGGGAGAGCGCGAGCGGGCATGGGCGTAGATATTACGTCGGTCGCCAACGACGGCGTGCTCTCCATCGCCATTGGCAACTTCAGCCGCGAGGCGCTGTCGCTCTATCGCCAAGCTGGCGGCGAGGTCTTTGTCGATGCTGCGGGCAAGGCTCGGCTGATGCAGGCGACGCTGCAGCCGCTGACCTTTGGGCTGCGCTTTTTCGACTACGATCTCGACGGCTACCAAGACCTGATCTTGGCCAATGGGCACATCGAGCCAGAGATCAACTCGACGCAGAAAGAGATCGAGTACCGTCAACCACCGCAGTTGTTTTGGAATACCGGCGAGGGACGGATGGTCGAGGTGTCGGAGCAGACGGGCGGGCCATTTCTCAAACCAGTGGTGGCGCGAGGGCTAGCCGTCGGCGATATCGACGCAGACGGCGACTTGGATGTGCTGATGACGACCAATGGCGGGCCGGCCTATCTATTGCGCAACGAGGGGCCGACCGGTCGCGTGGTGGAGCTTGACCTGACGGGTAAGGCACCTAATCGGGACGCCATTGGCGCGAAAGTGACGGCGCAGGTGGGCGAGCAGGAGCAGGTGTTCATGGTCCGCACGGGATCTTCTTATCTGAGCCACAGTCCGATGGGCCTGACCGTTGGCTTGGGCGCGGCCGAGCAGATCGACCGCTTGGAGATTCGCTGGCCGGATGGGACGCTGGAAGCTCTTGAACAGCTCGTGGCCGGGTCGCGCTATGAGATTGCGCAGGGTGAGGGTATTGTGGGGGAGAGGGCCTTTGTGCAGTGAGTTATTTCAATGGATCAAGCGGCCCTTTTGGTCGTGGCTGACCTTGTCGGGGTCGTGCGGTCCAGAGCGGGCGCGCTTGGCCTCCCCTTGTTGGTAACGGTGGGGCATTTCCGTTTGTCGCCATTGCAAAAAACTGCGTTCCTGCGCGTCGCGGTTGCGCGCCGAAGGTGAGGCTGGGACTTCGATGGTGGCGTAGGTGATTTCGCTTACCCGGCGCGACAGAGCGACGATTTCTCCTTTGCTGATGACCAAGGTGACGCCGACGTTGGCCTCGACAATGGCGACGCCGTTTTCGCGCGCCCGGGCCAATACGGCGCGGTCTTGCTCCTTGGAGCGGGAGCCGTAGGAGGGGATAAGCAGGTACTGTGCTCCGTCGAGTACTGGGATGCGGGCGATGTCGGGGTTCCAGCGGTCGTTGCAGATGAGGAAGCCGCAGCGGCCAAAAGGGGTGTCAAAGGCGTGGGCATGGGCACCGAGGCGGTTGTACCACCAAGAGGGATGGTAGCCTTCGGCCAACTGCATTTTGTGGTACTTGCCGCACAGACGGCCCCGGTGGTCGATGAAGACGGCGCAGTTGTACACGTCGTCGCCGATGCGCTCGGCTAGTCCAAAGGCCAGACATATTCCCAACTCGCGGGCCAACTCGCGAAAGCGGCCAATGACTGGGCCGCGCGTGGTGATGGCCACGTCTCGCATCCGTTCTTCCGGTTCCTCTCCCGTGATCAGTTCCATGACCACGTAGCCTTCCAGCACCCCCTCGGGTGCCAAGGCCAGTTGGGCACCATCCTTAGCGGCCGCGCGGAACATGGCCTCCAAGCGATTGGCATTGTCGGCTAAGTCGAATTTTTTGGGCCGAAAGGAAATGGCGGCGACATCTACTGATTGGTACATGGGTTTTGTCTCCTATTTTTCTTTGCAGCAAAAGCGCAATGCGTACAGGTCGGCGTCGTACATCACAAAGCGCAGGCGCACCGGCCGACCCGCCAACGGGCCTATCTCAGCGCCTGATTCCCACTGCACCACTAAGTCCGTCTGATCCTGAAAAAGCTCGGGCGAATCGGCCAGCGCCAAGCCGGGGAAGGGCTTGCTGTTTTCGTCTTGGACTTCGACGCGGATGCTGCCGGCCGCGGAGGTGGCCATGTTGAGCCGCAACTGATCGCCGCTGAAGATCAGGGGCTTGGTGGTGAACTGGCCGCCGCGATAGGGCGCTTGTACCGAGGCAAAGCCATCGAGGCGCATGGTCAGGCGGCGGATGCAGGAGGTGGGCATGCGCCAGTTCTCGGTCATGTAGAGCGACAGTTCGGCGGGTCCGGTGCGCAGCAGGCCGCGCATGATGTACACGCTGCGGTCGTGCCAATTGCCGGGATCGGGACCCGGGCGCACGAAGGCCTCGGGGAAGAGGCGGTCGAAGTGGAGGCCGTCGTGGCTGCTCATTAGCACGCCGTCGTTGACCCCGGGATACGGCCAGTCGGGCGTGGGGCTACGGCTGTTGACAAAGCGCGAGGGGAACATCAGGTAGAGGCCGGGGGAACGCTCGTAGGGAACGCAGGAGTTGGTGTACATGTGCTCCAACGGCGCATCGCCGGTGTCGATGGATTCTAGCGGACTCCAGTGGACAAAGTCGTCGGAGGTGGCGCGGCGGATCCAGCGTACGCCTTCCTTAAAGGCGCGGGTGGCACCGTGACCTAGTTCGCCGTCGCTGCGAATGCCGCGAGTGTACATGACGTACTGGCCGGTCCACGGGTCGCGGAAGGCGATGTTGTGTGAGTCGAACGGGCCTTCGGTCTGTACGGGTTCGGGGTTTTTGCGCCAGTGGAAGCCGTCGGGTGAGGTCGCCGTGTAAATGGCACCGCGCCGGCCGATGCCTTTGTAGCGCTCTTGCTCTGGGGCTTGCGGATCGAGGAACGGGGAGAAGTTGACTAGGTCGGGATCGTCTATCACTAAGTTGTTGGCCGTCGAGCCTTGGAAGTCGATTAGGCCCAACTCTGGTTTGTGCCAAGTGATGCCGTCGCTGCTTTCGACGTAGGCGGTGCAGGCGCGGTCGGTTTTGTTGTTGTCGGCGTGGGGAATGCAGCGGTACCAGGCACGGAAGCGGTCGCCGTCTTTGAAGAGCACGGCGTAGGCGAGGCCGCCTTCTTCCCAAGGATGGTCGATGCGCACTGCGGCGTTGCGGCGCATGGGCTGGTGGAGGACTTGGCGGGCGTCCTCTAGCTCGTCGATGAGGCGGCGGTCGAGTAGTAGTTGGCGGTCGGAGCCGATGGGGATGGGGGTGTCGGGCATGGTGGCCTCTGGGGTGGGTAGTTGGAGCGTCGGCGGGCGTATTATAGCTAACGTGGGGATGGTTTACAAACTGGCCGTCGTTTGGGTCTGGTAGATAATAGCATTGAGGATGGGGGACCCAAAAGCCCCCTGCACCGTTGTGGCTGCTACTCCTTTCGCAGCGATTTCTTCAACAATCTGCCCCAGGTTCTGTCATAGGGATGGACGACCTGGACTCGCTCTTTTCCCCGGTAAACTGGTCGCCCCTCGTTTGCCCAAGCGAAGATCGATCCTTCCAGATTGTAGACCTCCGTATATCCCTTTTTCATTAGGAATTGGGCAAGTTCAGACGAGCGGTATCCCACGGAACAGTACAAAACGATACGCTGGTCCGACGATACTCCTTGGAGTGTTTTTAGGGCCTCGTCTTTCGAGGCGGCTGGCCGGGCGTCCTGCAGATGGCTGACGGCATATTCCTCGGGTTCTCGTGCGTCGAATAGTAGGAGGTTTTCCCGCTGCGGAGATTCGGCGAGCCAAGATTGTAGCGTATCGGTCGAAATATGGGCGACCGTTGGGAACTTGGCGCGGATCGTCTTCAGCGTCAGGGACCAGGACATGGTGCTGTCCTCGCCTTCTTCCTGCGCCGAGGCGGCGACGCCAGCGCATATCGCTAGTCGCAGAGCAAGCGTGATAACTGTCTGAAATTGGTGGAGGTAGAGTCGGCGCATAGGGATGATTCAATCCGATTATCCTATACAGCATCCAACGTCGGCGAGTTGTCCTGACAGTGAACCGGTCGGAAGAGCGTCTGTCGTTTAAACGGCATCTCTTCGAGGTGCTGTGGATGTGGCTCCCACCTGTGCCACTTGTTGCCAACGGTATTGTAGCAGTTGAAAATGGCGACCCGATCGACGGCTTCGTCGGTCCACTTGGCACCGGTATGGGTGATTGCCTCCGTGAAGATGAGCACAGAGCCTGCGGGACAGGTGTAGTCCTCCCACAACGGAGAGTTGCGATCCGCCGTTGATTGGGGAGCGGGAAACGCTCCTTTGTGGCTGCCGGTGAGGAACATGGTTCCACCGCAACCTTCTTGCACCGGGTTGAGTTCCCAGACGACGCGCGTCAGTCCGCTATGTGCTTTGTCGTAGTGCAGATGATAGGTATGTGAGTTACCGGGAAAGTTGAGCATCCCACGGCCGCCGTGTGGCCGGAAAGCGTCATGTCCGTTTGCACGAATGGTTAGAAATGTGCCTTCCAGCCGAAATCCATAGCAGTTTTCGTTGGCGTAGGCCGAGGCCAAAAATTCGTGCATGAATCCGAGCACAACCGGATGATCGGTTAGGCTCTCCAAGGGACCGCCGATGGAATAGCGGTGGTGTTCGGGAATGGACCTTGGTTCCTGTTTGAGTTGATAGCAGAATACACGCATCTCTTGAATCTCTGATTCGCTGAGGACGCCGGGGATCAGCAGCCACCCACGAGTGTCAAAGACATAGCGTTGCTCTTCTGTCAGTGGGATCAATGGTAAACTCTCAGCATTTGTTGTAGGATTCGGCATAATTCCCTTCCTTATTTTTTGTCTTGTATGAAGATAGAAATAAGTTGAGTAATTCCACAATTATGAAGTAATAAGCTTGGCGATAGACCCAAAACTACTCGACGGCAGACCGTCAAGCGAGGAGGAATTGATCTGATGGAGGACTTGCGCATAGCCGCGGTACAGATGAACTGCCGCGTCGCGGAACGCGATCGCAATCTGGCAACTATCAAGCGCTTTGCTGAGGCAGCGGCGGCGCAAGATGTGGATATCGTCTGCTTTCCCGAGCTGTGCGTGTGCGGGTACAACGCTGGCGACACCTCGACGCCGGAGCCCCGCTCGAAGGGGAATCGCTGCGCCGACTTGAGTGCATCGGCGCTAGCGGAGAGTCGCAGGGAGACGCTGATGTTCTTCCGCCATTACCGCCGGCCCGAGATGTACCGGCGCTGGGAGAACGAGATTGGATTGCGCGGGGACGATCAATCGACGTCCCTCACTGGCCGATAATTTTAACAGGAGATGACTATGACTCGTTTGCAAGACGTCAATACTACGGATGTGCGCAGCGCTATCGAATTGGGTTGCCACACCATGTCGAGCGTTTTTAATGCCGACGACAACGATATACCCTTTTTTGGCTCGCGCGTGCGTCCACAAGCCGAATTGCGCTTCAGTGCCGCGCATTCGGAGGCACATGTGCCCGGTCGCCATCTCAACGCCTTGCTCAACGCCGAGGATGCGGCTGGCGTTGCAGTAGATGAAGCGGCGATTGAAAAACACGCGGCCGCGGCGTTCTATTCGTACAGCGGCCCCATTGCCATGCCGCTCAACCGGGCTGAGTTGGACGGTCCGCTGGTCAACTTCATCCCACACAATATCCGCGAGGGCTTCCACGCGCTCTATCCGCTGGTGCAGTACCGCGACTCGGACCGGGCGCGACAGTTAGCTGAGGCCAGTATTGAGGCGTTTCGTCACTATTGGAGTGTGGACGAGGGTTGGGACCGACCGGCGCTACAGGGGTTGGGGCTGGAGGCGTGGGAGAGTTTGTTCATTCCGGGGGAAGCCCGGGCCTTGGGGCCTTTGGTCAAGTACTATCGGGCTACGGGTTATGGGCCGGCGTTGGAGTTGGCTTTGGAATTGGCAGAGAAGATTACGGGTGAGTTTTTCACTGCGGACGGCGGCCACGACCGGGAGTTGCTGGGCGACCACACGCACTCGGTCACTTGCGTCATGTCGTCGTTGGCGCAGTTGGCCGATCTGACGGGCGACGCGGCGCTCCTGCTGCGCGTCAAGGCTTTTTACGATAATGGCCTGTGGGCCATGCGAGACCCGTTGGGTTGGGTCGTCGAAAGCACCAACCCCGATGCTCCGCCCGACCGCGGCGAAGTCAACAATACTGGCGATATTGTCGAGACCGCCCTGATCTTGGGGCGCTGGGGCTGGAGCGAGTACTTCGAGGATGCCGAGCGCATTGTGCGGGGGCACATGCTGCCGTCGCAACTGCGCGATATTTCCTTCATTGACGAACCGGCTAACCCCGAGGGCGTGGACGGCTTGCGCGATATGGCCCAGCGACATCAGGGAGCCTTTGGCTTTCCAGCGCCGTACGGCCACGAGCCGGTGGAAGCCGAGACCGTTGGCTTCAACATGGATATTGTCGGCGGGGGTGTGGCGTCTTTGTGCGAGGTGTACCGGGAGATGGTGCGTAGCGGTCCAGCGGGGCATCGGGTCAATTTGCTCTTTGACCACGAGACCGAGGCCGTGCGCGTTGAATCTCCTTATACGCATGATGTCCTGCGCGTCGAGGTTAAGCAACCGGGGCCGTTGTGGGTGCGCCTACCCGGCTGGGTTGCGCCGTCTGACTTAGAGGTAACAGGGGCTGCGTCGCCGCACATAGATAGCGGGTTCCTCTTCTTTGCCCAACCGCCTTTGAACACTCCCATCGAGATACGCTTTGCCCTAGCCGAAGAAGAGTTGGTCCTGCGGCACCGGACTCGTTCCATCCGCGCCCGGCTGCGCGGCGACGAGGTGGTGGCAATGGATAACTTCGGGGCTGATCTGACCTTTTTTCCGTCCTTTGATTGAGAGCAAAGTATCCGCAGATAGACGCAGATAGACGCAGATACCGGCCTCTACGCGGTTTGGTTTCCGTAGCTACGGGCGATATATTAGCGGCCCCTATCGCAGCAGTACAATCACTCCAAGGAGGGTGAACATGGCGAAAATTAAGCGGCCCAAAATCTATCATATGTGCTCCCTCGGTTCCCTGATGGGATACGGCGGCAAGAAGGGCGAGTGGAGCGCGGCCAAAAAGCTCAAAAAAATAAAAGGTGCCGGTTTTGACGGTTTTGTGGGACGCGTCTTCATGGTGACCCCGGACGAGGTCGCCGCCTCGGGTTTAGTCTTTGCCTGTACCACTGACTTGGGCGGCATCCGCGAGATCAGGCCCAAGTTGCGCGAGATTAAGGCGGCGGGAGCGCGCTGCGTCAACGTGCAAATGCTCGACCACGACACGCTCACCGAGCGGGCCGTGGAGGTGGCGCGGCGCTTGATGGATGCGGCCGAAGACTTGGAGATGGACGTGGCTGTGGAGATGCACCGCGATACGTGTACGGAAACGCCGGAAAAAACCTATGCCTTGGCCGCTGGTTACGAGAAGGCGGAGAAGAAGCCGCTGAAAATGACTTGGGACTTTTCCCATCCGGCGGTGATTAAGCATTTGTCGCCGCCCTATTGGGAGCGCTTGGCCGAGCGCGTCGATCTGATACAACTGGCGCAGCAGTTTCACTTCAGGCCCTTCAACGGGCACCACGCCATGATTCCGGCTATTGACCACAAGGGCAAGATCATTCCCGAATTCGTCGATTGGCTGGAATTTGCCGAGCAGGTCATGGCCTGCTGGCTGGAGGCAGCCGGGCCGGGCCGGGAAATGTTCGCCTGCCCCGAGCAGATCGCCGGCGGCTACCATCTGTCGGTTTTCCCCGACCGCTGGAAGGACGTGCAGGTGGTGCGCCGCGAGTTGGACAGGGTGTGGAAGAGGCAACTGAAGAAGTGGAAGGCTCCGGCTTAACCCCGTGCAGATAAGCGTTGAGACGCCTCCTTTGGACGCCGGCCTGACCGAGGAGTTGATCGATTTTTGGGATGGGATTTTCGGGGACGGTTACCAGCCTGACCGCCCTGCGTACGCCGGCGATGAACGCGACTTTAACCGCGACACGTTCTATCTCCTGGAGCAGGGAGGACGCACGGTCGGCAGCAGCCATTTAACCACGGCGGTGGGCAACCCAGAACTGAGTGGTTTGGGTGAGGTGGCTACCGCGCCGCAATGTCGCGGTCAGGGTATTGCTAGCCGCTTGTGTCGGGCGGCGCGCGACGACTTTTTGGCCGCGGGGGGACAGGCTCTATTCTTGGGTACGGTTAATCCGGTCGCGGCTCGCATTTACCATCGCTTGGGTTGGCGCAAGATGCCCGGTTCCACTATCTGGGCTTTGATCGTCAGTGGGGAATCGCCCGAGTCTTTTCTGGTTGACTACTTTAGGGCTAGTGATGAGGTCGGAATCGAGCCGGGGTCGCCGGCTCAGCGCGTGCCCATGATTCCCTTGATCGTCGCGCCTCATGACTGGTGGGTGCTCGACGCCAATGTCGCATTGTACTCGACCCGTTACATCGAACAGAATTCCTGTATGGGGCTATACCCGCGCTATGCCAAGCTGGTTGAACAGGGTGCTGGCGCTTGGTTTGCCGCCCGCACCCGAGATGGGCGGCTAGTGGGATTGGCTAGTGTTCGGCCAGACGGGGAGGGTGCTTGTCAGGTGGATGGTTTTGTCCACGGTCGCTACACAGGGGCTTGGGCCGATGTGATGCGGACGGCTATTGACTGGGCGGAGGGGCGTTGTTGGGTGCGGCTCTGTGTCGAGGACGAGGAAAAAGGCGCTTGGTTGAAGGAGTTGGGTTTTGTGGACGGAGGGGCGGGCGAGCCGTTTGTCATGGGGGATCGGACCGTCGAGGCCGTGCGTTTGGTCGCCACGTAACGGGGTGACAGGACAACAACCATGCCCATTCCTGATTTTCAATCGCTCATGCTTCCGGCTCTCAAGGCACTTTCCGATGGTGTGGAAAAGCCGGTCTCTGAAATACGCAACCACATCGCCAAGGCCCAAGGACTGACGCCAGAGGAAATGCAGGAGTTGCTTCCTAGCGGTCGCCAGCCAGTGTTCGTCAACCGGGTAAGTTGGGCGTTGATCCATCTTGGACGCGCCGGTCTATCAGAAAGGGTTCGGCGCGGTGTCTGGCGACTGACTGAGGAAGGCGCGAGCTTGCTGGCCGACGCGCCTCCTCGCATCGACATGAATTACCTTCGCAATTATCCGGCTTATGTTGCATGGCGGACCAGCAAGAATACCTCGCCGCCGAGTGGAGATACTACACTCATGCCACCGGATGATTCGGCCGACACGCCAGAGGAAGAATTGGACCGGATCGTTCGGCAACTGCGCAGTGAGCTGGAGGCCGATGTTCTGGGTCGGGTCCGCGAAGCACCGCCAGCGTTTTTTGAACAAGTAGTGGTGGACCTGTTGATCGCGATGGGCTATGGCGGTGGCGATGCCGCGATGGGTCAAGTGACCGGACGGTCGGGTGACGGAGGGATTGACGGCACGATTCGGGAGGACGCGCTAGGTCTAGAAGAAGTTTATGTCCAAGCGAAGAGGTATGCCGACGGTAATACAGTGGGTGAGGGCGAGTTACGCAATTTTGCTGGTGCGATCGACGCGGCGGGCACGACTAAGGGCGTATTTGTCACCACATCAGGCTTCACCAGCGCCGCTAAGAACTATGTGGCACGGAGTCCAAAGCGCATCGTTTTGATTGACGGGGAAGAACTGGCGCGTCTGATGGTCGTGCACAGTATCGGCGTGCGCACCAGAATTTGTCACGAGATCAAGCGGATTGATGAGGACTATTTCGACCAGGAAGCCTTGTAGGCCATGTGCTGGTCGTGAAATGGGGTTCGCGTCCGCGCCGAGCATATATTCATGCTTTACTAGAAGGTCCGTAAGCCTTTGGAAGTGGGGGTGAAAGGAAAACCGAAGCGGCGGCGGGAAATACGCATTTTAAGAAGGAAGGCACAATGATGGTCTCAGAGAATCTCCCTTCAAAACTAAACGACACAATCTTCCTAGAGGATACCAATATCACTCATATAGAAAATCAATGTTTGTCTACACCTTGTTTGGCTCGTGTGACCCTTAGTCTACATCCAAAAATAATGTGCCGTATAGATTCAGATAATCTTCCTATATGGTTAGTGAATCGTCAGGATAGCCCCTTTTTTGTTACCTTGAAAAACGACTCCAATATCAAAGTACGTCTACGACGCTACGACCTCAATAATCTCCTTTTGGGATCGTCAAAGGATACCTTTAAAGGATCTTTGGTTCCTCACAAGCAACCTTGTACAGTAATTCAGACAGACGTTTGGGTTCGATCTGTGAGTTTTAGCGTACTGAATTTTCAGAAATTATATGGTCGGAAAGATAAGTGGATTAATCTGAACGGAGAATATAGTCACCGATTAGGCTTTGTAGAAATGAATCATGGTGGCTGGCGGATTGAAATCGTGGAGGATCCTACTTTTTCTGAAAACGAGGAGTTATTAAATCAATATGATGGCTATGCTGTAACCCACACAGGGATTATCCAACGATGTGACGGTAAAATTTTTTGCGTGAAGGAAGCGGAACATATTTTGCGTGGGTTGCGAGCTTTTCTCTCATTTGCTCGCGGGTCAGCATGCGGCTTAACCCTTGTGAAAGTGGTTGATCAAGACGATAGAGAAATGGTCTTAGAGTGGGGGACCACTCATACTGAATCATGGAGCCAAGGAAGAACCTCATGGTCATGGCTGCCGACGATAAATGGAGGAGATAGTCTTTCCCAATTATTTTCTGGATTCTGGAGATTATACGATAATTCGGACTGGAGAGATACTATAAGTAATGTTATCGATTGGTATCTTAATAGCAATAATGGTCCTATCCATGTGGGTATCATATTGGCTCAGGCTGCCCTAGAATCCATGTGCTATAAAATTGTAAAAAAGAATAAATCAGCAGAAAAATTGTTGAGAATATCGTTAGAAAAAATCGGAATTAACAACGAAATACCTGGGTCATTTCAGGATCTAAAGAATTTTTCTGCCCAGGAGGTTAGTCAAAAAAGCCGTTGTTACAGGGGCGATGGACCGGAGGCAATTGTAAAGATTCGCAACGATCTGATTCATAAGGAAAAGAGATATGGTCGCCTTTCTGTGGAGGTACAGATGGATGCTTTACGCCTCAGCCTGTGGTACATAGAGATGATCCTGCTCAAAAAATTTGAGTATTGTGGTCAATATATGAATCGACTACTTACTGACGGAAACCCGCTTAAAAATGTGCCTTGGGCAAATGGAAACCTCGAACTATAGGCTACAAAGTGATGCGTCAACCTATCATCGCCTCTGTACGGACGCCGGTCGAGCTAGTAGGGACACCCACAAGGGATGTCTCTACGTTGAATCCTCGTTCATTATGATGTAACTATGGTACAACTGCGCGACGTAAATACCACTGATATCGGCGACGCCATTCGCTTGGGTTGCCAAGCCATGAGCCGGGCTTTTAACGCTGATGACGCCGATATGCCCTACGGCGGAGCGCAGGTGCGGCCCGAAGCCTTTTTGGGCGGGAGCATGGAAGGGCACATGCCGGGTCGCCTCTTGAACGCCATGCTGGCGGCTGAAGACGCCATGGGTTTGGAATTGGACGAGGAGGTGATCGACAAGCACGCTCGCGCGGCCTTTTTCTCCTACAGCCGGGCACCGCTGCCCTTGCAGCGCATCGGCCAACACTCCAACGGCGAAGGCGATCCCATTGAACTGCAAGAGCACAATTTGCGCGAGGGATTTCACGCTCTATACGCGTTGACAGCCTTCCGCAAGTCCGAGCGGGCTATGGAATTGGCTGCGGCCAGCATTGATTTGCTGTTCGATTATTGGGTGCCCAAAGAGCAGTGGGATCGCGTCCGCCTCGAACGCGACACGCCGGTGCGCCTCCGCGATTCCGGCGAGGGGACCTTTATCCAGGGGCCGGCGCGCGCCATTGGGCCGTTAGTCAAATTGTACCAGGCCACTGGGTACCAACCGGCCTTGGATTTGACCACTGTGCTCAAGGACAAGGCCGTGCGCGAATTCTTTCTCGACGACGGCTCCTTTGCCACCGAGCGCTTTGGCTCGCACGTGCATTCGACGACCTGTGCGATGTCGTCATTGGCTCAGCTCGCCGAATGCACGGGGGATGCCGGGCTGATGGAGCGGGTCAAGCAGTTCTACGATAACGGGCTATGGGATTTGCGCGATCAGATCGGCTGGTCTATTGAGGTGTCGAGTCGGCCCACGCTCTGTCGCCGGGGCGAGGCCAACAATACCGGCGATATTATTGAGACGGCGCTCATCTTGGGGCGCTGGGGTTATCCCGAGTATTACGCCGATGCCGAGCGCATATTGCGCAGTCACTTGCTGCCGTCGCAATTGCGCGATGCCTCGTTTATCGTCGAGCCGGATAACCCCGAGGGGGTGGACGGCAAGCGCCAAGTGGCGCACAGGTTGCGCGGCGGCTTTGGTTTTCCGGCTCCCTACGGGCACGAGCCGCTGGGCATCTGGGAGTCGAACAAGCCGCGCATTGGTTTCAATATCGACATCGTCGGCGGGTCCGTAGGCTCACTGGCCGCGGCGTACAAGGCCGTGGTGCGCAGCGATGGAGCAGAGCATTGGGTCGATATGCTGTTCGACTGCGAGACCGAGGCCCTCGCAGTGCAGTCGCCCTATACGCATCCGCGCCTAGCGGTCAAAGTCAAGCAGCCGGGAGCACTGCACGTGCGCCTGCCGCCTTGGCTCGACGGGGAGCGATTCAACGTAGAGGGTGCCGAACATCCGGTCTTGCGCGACGGTTATGCGGTGATCGATAATCCGCCTGTGGGACACTGGATCGGTCTTGCGTTTGACTTGCCCATTCACGAGACGACTCTGACTTGGCGGGACAGTGCCATCCGTGCGCGGTTGCGCGGCGACGAGGTAGTGGCGATGGATAATTTTGGCACGGATCTGACCTTTTTCCCGCCGTTTGAATCTCACGCCTAAATCAGACAAAGTACTCCTCGTCGTCCCGTAGCGCATTGCGGTGCGGCAGATATTCGACGACCAGTTCCACATCCACTAGGGTCACCGGGTGAATGAGCTGAGCGTCTTTCTCCACGACCTCCACCTCCACCGTATTTATACCTCGCTGGGGCAGGCGCTGGATCTGCTTGAGATCAATGTGCAGCCGGTATCCGTTGACTGCGTAATCCGGCCTGGGGCGCAACTGGTAGGTCCAGTCGGCCTTGCGCCACGCGGTCTCGGGTATTTCATCGCCATTCCACTTTAGCCCGATCCGGTCCTCGTACGTCAGGTGCTGCAACATCAGGCGCAACTCGCAGCGCCACAACTCACCGGCTCGATCCCGGTCGGCCACGTCGTCGCTCACCTCCAGCGTGAACGGCCGCGCTGGATCGCCGCACAGCAATTCGGCGGGTAGCTGTTCGGTTAGGCCATGGGTAGGGGCTGACTTGGGATTGATGGGGATGCCGAGCCGGTACTGCTTGTCGAGATTGTCCAGCAAGTCTGGATGTCCCATAAACCGCATCCTTCCAGCCGCCTCGTCATCGTATGGATAGCGCTTGGGCATTGGGTAATACGTGTGGAAGAACACGCCGTGGACCCCAGCGGCATAGGCATTGGCAGCAGCGGCCCGCACTGTCGGCCGGGAAAGTTCGGGATTATTGGTCGATTCCATACCCGCCAACACCCGCACATCCCGACCTTCGGCGGCGGCGACAACGGCCCGCAATCCAGTGGTGTCGTTTGCAAAGCTACCGACGACCTGCATGCAGATCAGCGCGTCGACGATCCCCTCCTCGATCCAAGTCTCCACGTCCATTCCCATGCGCTTATTGCCGTCTAAGGTCGCGCCTATGCGGACCACCAACCGCTTGGGACGGCCCTGCTCTGCGGCCGCCTGATCGCAGACCCGGCGTATTTCTCGCATCCACTCGGTCAAGGTCTCAGTGTGTTCGGCGACCTCTCCGCGGCCGATAAACGGCGCGTAGTCACACATGTTCAGTTCAATGCCGTCGCCGGGGTAATCTCCGACTAGTTCGGCGATTACTGCCAGCCGGTCCGCCCGAATTTCGGGGACGGCAAAGGACAGCCGGTTGGGGTTGTCGAGGCGGGCCTCGGGGTACTCGGGCTCTTCGCCGACCTGCCATTCGGGATGCTCGGTGGTGAAGTCGGCCACCCGGCAATTGGTGACGCGGTCGTGCGGCGTGTGAATCATGTTCAACAGTAGGCTGGGCAGAAACTGGAAACCGCGCTGCTGCGCGTGCTGGCACACGAGCATGAGCGGGTCCGTGCCCTGTTCGATCATCAGCCTGGCGTTGTGCGCCGCCCGCCACCAAATGTCGTGGTCGGTCAGGTCGACATTGTGCCCCCAGCGCTCGCCCACCTTGGTGGCGTAGAGCAAAACGCTGCAATCACCCACGGCATAGGTGACGGTGTCAATGCCGAGGTCAACCAACTCGTCGATAGGCTCTAGGTACTGCTTGGCCCCCATGGGCGGCTCGTACAAGTACACGCTTGAATGGCGGCCATCGGTGTAGAACATTACCTCGTGGGTCTTGCTCATGATCGTCCTCCTTGTCTCTTGATTGGAGCTGCGACCTTTTGACCTCACAGCGTCAATCCGTGTGTCAACAGGTGCAATTAACCCCAGTCGGACGGCGCGATCAAGTCTCTTTGGCAGATTCTTGACTCACCATCGGCAATGCCCTATGCTTGGCCATTCACCTCCCCAAATAATTGAGGACGCCCATGATCACCGATGCGCAGTTGGCCCAGTACGAAGAGCAGGGTGCCGTAACCATCGACAGCCCCTTCACCACCGAGCAGTTGGACCGGGCAGAGGCGGCGTGGGACCGCTTGCGCGACAACGGCGGTGCACCGTACGAGGATCCGGATTACATCGAAGTTATCCAGCACCCGTACTTTGAGGAAGTGGCCAAAAAGCTGCTGCGCGCCGATGCGGTCCATTTGTGGTGGGGTCTGGCCCCCCACGAGCGGGCTCCGGCCTCAGCGCCGTACGACGATCTCCGCGAGCAGTGGGCGCGCGGGTGCCATGTGGATATCCAGGCCACACTGGAGGATTTTGAGGCCACCCCTCGCCGGATGCGGGCCGAGTTGTGGTTCTGGCTCAACGATGTGCCCGCGCATCGCGGTGCCATGCGCATCCTGCCCGGCAGCCACCGCTCCATCATGGCGCACTGGAGTCGGGTCCTCCGGCCCGAGCACAAAGCCGAACTGCCCCGCGTGCACGGCCTGCGACCAGCTCCAGTCTCGCCGACTGCGGCCGCTTTTCCCGAGTACATCCCGGACTTGGGCGAAAAGCCTTGGCTTGAGTGCGAACCTATCCCCGCCGTGGCGCGTCGGGGACAGATCTTGGTGCTCTGCAGCGCCGGACTGCACTCGGCTTGGCAGAACGAGGACACTGTGCCCCGCAAAGCCATGGGCACCTCGTGGATCGCCGCTGGCGTTGCGGGTGGCCTGCCCAAGAACCAGCGCGACGCCTTGATGGACTTCTTCCCCCGGCTGCGGCGCCAACTGCGCCCGGACCGCGCCCACATTGTGCCGGAGCATTTCGACTGGCTCTTTGAAAGCGACTACGATCCGCGCTGGCCGGAGACTTTTCCGCCCTCCCATTGAGCAGTTGGCTAACGCCGACCGCCGTCGCAGTCGGCCTCCTATTCTCGTCTTCCTTTGGTGCATTGGCAATGGATCGCATTTCCACGGCAACTGGAGCGTGGCCCATGTATCGCGGCGACACCCGCCTCACGGGACGGGCCGTCCTGCCGGGGGCCATGCGCCAAGCGCCCGTCGTAGCTTGGCAATACTCGATTGAGGGGGGCGAAGTGTGGGCGGCCGTGCATGCGTCAACTAGCTCCTCGCCGGCGACGAGCGCCGGGCCCGAGCAATTCACCCCGCCCGACTTCCGAGCTGCCGAGGACCGGCAATGGGGCCTTGGGCCCCGCTTGGTCGATCTGTACGGCAACGGCCAGTTGGTACCCGATCCGGGTCGGGCGGCCGCGCTGGTGCCCGAGGTTCCTGGGCTGCAGACAGTTGAATTTCCTCTGGTTGCGGACGCTCCTGGTACCGATCCTAGGCAAGTGGTCTGCTATGCCCACGAGGAGGGCGGGAAGCGGGAAATATGGCGGTCGGAGATATTCCATACCGTCCAGAACACTAACTTTGTCGTCGCCGACATAGATGGCGACGGCCAGTTCGAAATCGCCTTTGCACCCCACTACCGGATCATTGTGCTCGACGCGCAGAGCGGCCGCACCAAGCACCTGCTCAACATGCACGGCCTGCGCAACTACGGTTTCTTCTGCACCACCGACATAGATGGCGACGGCTTACTGGATTTTGTCGTTATCGCCGACTTTGCCATGCACATCGACGTGGTCAAAAACGAGGGGGATCGGCTAAGGCTGCTGTGGCGGCGCGATATCGAGCAAAATATCCAGAGCAAGAGCCGCATCATTCGCCCCGGGCCCAATCCAGTGCAGGACATCAATGGCGATGGCCGCGTCGAGATTGTCTTCAACCTTTTCAACGAGCGGGACGATGGCCAATGGCATGTAGTTGCCTGCGACGCGCTCACCGGCGAGACCGTGCTCGACTTGCCCGGACAATACCTCCACGGCACCGCGGATGTCGACGGCGACGGCGTGCCCGAACTTTTTGTTTCTCGCAGCGCGGGACTGCTGGTGCCTACCAATGCCGCGCTGAGCCTCCTGCGCGTCGATGGTGAGTCGGCCATACCCCTGTGGCACCAGGCGCGTGGACGATGGGTAACAGCGGCGACCGAGCTGCCCCCCACCCACTCGACCATTGTGGCTCGCGGCACCGACGATATAGTGACTGCGTCCCTAACGGCCTCGGGCCAGCGCGGCTTTTTCACCGTTGAAACTAGAGACGACCGGACTGAACGCTTGCGCGCCTTTGTCCTCGACCGCGCTGGGGACACCGAGCAGGTGTGGAGCTTCGACCTTCCGGCCCGCTCCCGGATGCAATGGCGGGCCGCCGCCGATATAGACGGCGACGGGATCGACGAGGTACTCGTCAGCTTCCGCCAGACGCACGGCGCAATAGCTGAATTAGGTGCCGCAGAGGGTGCCCGGGTCCGCGCTCTGCGCCTGGAGCGCACAGGAGCTGCCGGCACTCCTGGCGCGGGCGGATCGGGCCTGCAGACGCGGCCGGTAGCCGTGGCAGCTAGCAGCCGTCAGCCAACCCGAGTGATCTTTGAAGGAGCCAATCGCCACATCCTAGCGCTGGAGCCGCCGCGGATCCAAGGAGATCCGGCGATACTGCGCTGGCTGCTTCCGGGAGCCGGACCAACTCTTATCGCTGAGCTAGACGGCGACGGTCGGCCCGAGGTGGTGTACGCGGATCAGACGACCGCCGGAGAAGGTGAGATAGTCGTCGCTGACCTCGACGGCAAGCAGCGCTGGCGTCGCCGAGTGGCGGGTTTTCCCGGGCCCCATCCGCCGTGGAATTTCGGCGGGATTACTAGCTGGTGGGTCGGACGCTACAACGACACCGAGCGCGACGATATATGGGTCTCTGCCCGCCGCAGCACCATGCACAGCGACGAAGCTTGGGTATTGCGGGGCACGGATGGCGAGCCTCTGTGGCACTTGCGCGAAGTGCGCACGGACCAGACCGGGGCGGGCGAAAGAGGTTGGGGGGCTGGGGGCTCTTTCGTGGCTTCGGCCGATGTCGATGGCGATGGTCTGGAGGATGTCATCGGCCTGTATCCGGTCAATTACATGGCCGCCCGCGGTACTACCGGTGCCCTGGTCCATTCCGTATCTGCGGCCAGCGGTCTGTTCGCCGGTGTCTGGGCCGCCTATTGCCAGCCGATGGTGGCCGACTTTGATGGCGACGGCCGCGAGGAACTGCTCTGGTGCGGTCCCTATCACCACGGACTCACCACCCTGGACGCCAGCGTACTCTGGTACCACGCCGGTGGCGCTGGCATGGCTGGCGTCGGCGATATCGATGGCGACGGCCGTTTGGAGTTGGGCATCACTGGCTGGGAAAAGGGCGAGGGCCTGCGCTGTCTGGACGCGGCCACTGGAGTGGAAAAATGGCAATGGCCTCTGCCGGGCAATGCGCGCACTGCGGTTTACTCCGCCGACATTGACGGCAATGGCCGGGATGAATTTCTCTTTGCGGTCAAACAGACGCTCTACGCGGTCGGCGACCGCGACGACGCCCCGCATCTGAGGTGGCAGTTGGACTTGCCCACGAGGCCGGGCGATCTGACCTTGGCCGATGTCGATGGCGACGGCGAGATCGAAATCCTCTTCATAGGCGAGGACTCCGTCCTCTACTGCCTCGATTCCGACCGCTGAGCTTTTTCGCTAGCTCTTCTGAGAACTTGGCTGGACCTCTGCGACGAAGAAGTCGTCGGGGAGGATGCTCTTGGTTTCGACCCCGTGACTGTACTCGGGCAGCCCAATTGTCGTCACCACGCCCATGGCCGTGAAGTGCTCGCACTCGCCGCTGGCCCCGCTCTTATTGCCCCCGCCGTGGCCGCGCAGCCAAGCGTCGTCGATTACGCGCACTCCCTTCCATATCCCCCGGGTGGCATTGAGGTGGCCGAAACGCGCCAGATCCGAAGCACTGATGACTACCCAACCCGGGCCGCTGCGCACGATCTGGCCGCCAATTTCGTAGGGTGGGTCGAGGTAGGTGTATGCGTCTGGAATGGTGGGATAGAGGTATTTCCGCTCTTTCACTTCGCCGCCGGCGAGCCAGTCCCAGCGCTCGTACGGGATGCCAATGGCGTCGAACAGGCGCTCCTGGACCACGTCCTTGAGGTCGCGGCCCCAAACGTAAGTCAGTGCCTGGCCCAACCGCCAGAAGCCGGCGCTGCTGTACAGCCCTTGGGTGCCCGGTTCGGCATGGGCGTAGCAGTCGTAGAAGGGATCGCCCGTCCAAGTGGCCCATGCGGGGATGCCGGGAACTGCGTCCCGCTCTTCGAGACCCGTGCGCTGCTCCCGCCAGCGGTTGCCGATTTCAAAGGGGAAGCCGCCCCAGTGCAGGCTCTCATCGCGCCGCCCGACCAAGTGGCGCCAGGTGAGTTTTTGGTGGTGGCCGCAATTGAGGTACTTGTGCTCGTGCGACAACTGCCCAGCTCCGGTCCACGTTTGGTGGATCGGCTCGTCCGGGTCGAGGAGGCCGTCGCCAACGGCCGCGCCCAGCGCCACCCACGTCAAGGCTTTGCCAACTGAGGCCGTCTGATGCCGATAGTGGGGGTCGCCCCAGGCGTGTACTAGGTATCCGCCGCGCGTGAGCACGGCGCCGTACTGGTCGCCGCTGTGGTCTTCGCCGCCAAAGCTCGCCCCTCTGACGTCGAGGCTGTCCAGCCAGGCGGCAAATTTCCGCGCATTGAGACCGGCTTCGGCGGGCGTGATTTGTACCCAGTCGCGATCTGGGTACGCGACCCAGTCTGGTACTTGTACTGTTGCCGTCGGGGCGATCAGATGCATGGTTCAACTTCTCTGTGTAGTGTATTATAAGGATCTTTTTGGGCGCTTGGTCAAGGTCGAGCGCATGGGCGACTTCTGCCCGATGCACCCGGACACACCGACATCTCATGATCAAACTAGGCTGCAACGCCATGCTGCGGGTCGCCGAAGACCTGCCCTATGCCGACAAGGAAGACCCGCGCAACTGGCTGGACATCGCCGCCTTAGTGCGCCAGATCCGCGCCTGGGACCTCGACGTGGTCGACTTTCAGCTCTTCCGCGGCTTTCGCGCCCGGGATCCGGCCTATCTGCGCTCCATCAAGGCCCTCTGCCAGCAGTGCGGCCTGCCCATTGGCTTTTTGGGCGTGGGCCGCGGCTTTGTCGGCGTCGAGCAGATCGACGGCCGCCCCCAAGGCGTTGCCCTGCCCCAAGCCGAACGCCGCCGGCGCATTGCCGAAGTCAAAGAGGGCATTGATCTGGCCGCCTTTATGGGCGCGCCCTTGGTCCGCCTCTTCGGCGGCGGCATCCCCGCCGCAGCCGTCGACCGCCGCGTCCTGTGGCAGGACGCCATTGGCAGCTTCCAGGAGGTCTGCGACTACGCCGCCGGCAAAGGCGTGTTCGTCGGCCTCCACAACCACGCCCCGGTCATCGCGCCCACTGGGGACGATATTCTCAAAATACTGCGCGATGTCAACCGCGAAAACTTCACCTTCATCCTCGACACGGGCTGGTGGCAAGGCTCGCCGGGCGCGGCGCCCTCCGGGGCCGAAGATTCCGCGGTCGACTTCTATGACTTCATGGAGCAGACCGCGCCCCACGCCACCTATGTGCGGGCCAAAATATACAAAATCGACCGCGGCTGGGAGGAGTGGCTCGACTACGAGCGCATTGTCGAAATTCTCCGCCAAGTCGACTTCAACGGCAATATGTCCATCGTCTTCGAGGGCCAGGGCAATGCGGTGAGCGACCTCGAGGCCATTGGCCTGGCCGTCGACTACCTGCGGGGATTGCTCGCCTAGAAGCGGTTTGAGGAACCCCATGGCGCGGAATTGGCCGACTTGGAGTGGAGTCAGCATGGTCAACTCTCACTACCCCGGCGGTTGGCGATGGAGCGCGGCGTTAGGTCGAAGAGGGTCTCGTGTCCGTGGAAGAAGCGATCGAGCTCATCGACCATTAGCTCGAAAAAGCGCGGATAGCTCTGCTCGGTTACGCCAGCGATGTGAGGGGTGACGAAGACGTTTTCCAAGTGGAGAATCTCCTTGTCGCCATAGGCGTTGTCCTCGCCCACATCTGGGTCGAACACGTCCAAACCGGCGACGATATCGCCCCGCTTGAGCCGCCTCACCAGCGCATCCGAATCCACTACTTTGCCCCGCGACACATTGACGAACACTGCGCCCGGCTGGATCAGGTCCAGTTCCCGTTGGCCAATCATGCGCTCGGTGCGCGGGGTGTGCGGGGCTAGGCAGACGATGGCGTCGCACTGGGACATCACGTTGTCCAACGAGGTTTTGAGGAAGCCGACGGCGTCGGCCATCTCCCGCGCCAGATAGGGATCATACACCCACACTTCGGTCTGGAAGGGGCGCAAAAACTGGATGAGCCGCCGGCCAATGTGCCCGCAGCCGATCAGGCCGACGCGCTTGCCGGTCAGATCGCCGTGGATGAAGCCAAAGTCGCTGTGCGGACGAGGGCTCATGTCGCCGGCGATGAGGCGGCGGAACTGGGCACCGGCGTTGCGCAGGGAGATGATGATGAGCGCCAAGGCCCACTCGGATACTGGATACGACGAGCCGTTGGTCGTATCGACCGTGCAGAGGCCCCGCGCCCAGGCGGCCTCGACATCGATGCGGCTGGCAAAGCGGTCGCCTTCTAGTTCGCCGATGATTTTTAGGTCGGGAGCTTGATCCAAGATCGCGGCATCGACCGTGGGGCAGCCGTGGCAGACGACCAAGCTGTCGTAACCGCCCAGCCGTTCGCCTAGCGCATGGGCGATCTCAGGGTCTGCGTTGGTGTCGTAAATGCCGCCGCCTTCGCATTCAAACCAGTCCCAGTCGGCGAAGGTTTCGAGGCGTTTGAAATCGGTCGCGGCGAGGTACTGCTCGCGCACGTGCTTGTTACAGGCGATGAGTATTTGGGGGCGTGAGTTCATGTTGTAATCTCCGTTTAAGTTGGTTATTCCACTTCCACTAGCACTTGGCGTTGGGCCGGGTTAAAGGCGACGAAAGTAGCTCCGTCCTCTAATAGGAAAGTGTCGCTTTTAAAGGCGGTGCGGTTCGCAGCTCGCGTTAATGGGCGGCCATCTACCCGCACTGAGCGCACCTCTTCATCGGTCAGGCGCAGAGTCAGGTCAGGGGTCTGCACCGGCAGATCGAGGCGGATGGTGTTTCCCTCTATTGCGATCTCGGCCATTGTGCGGGCGCAGGCATAGGTGGTGATCTGGCTACAGGTGCGCCATTGGGTGCGCTCTCCTCTGGGATCGCGCTCGGCGAGGCGGCTCACCACTTTTTTGAAGGCGTTAAAGCCGCGTCGGTCCCCATCATGTAGCCCATAGAATCCCTGCCAATGGCTGATGAGTACAGCCGGTTCGCCCGCGTCAATGAGGGGTGGTAGGCGGCCGCCCTCTAAGTCGGGAGTGATGTACTTGTCGGGATCGACCTCACCATATCCGGTCCAACTGCCAGTCCAGTCGCCGGTGGAGGCGATGATTTCGCCGGTGGCTTGGCCGGTTTGGCGATCGGGGTACCACACAGGCGTATCCACCGTGTCGTCCTTGGAGACTCGCTGAAAAAAGTAGGGCACGGGGTTGCCCGTGACTTGGCGCACGGCCTCGCCAGCACAGCGGGCGTAAAAGGGCAGGGTGCGGCCGCCGAAGCCGCCCGGCGAGGTTACCCCTTGGGGCGTCAGGCCCACGGCGACTAGAATGCGGCACGCTTGGGCGATGTACTCGGTGACTAATTCTTCTTGGTCCTCGGGCAGCGCGGCCCAATCGTATTGCTCCCATATTCTAGAGGGCAGCGGCTGCAAGGTTTTGGGGTCTAGCACGAACGTGTGGGTGAGCATCTCGGGCGTGATGTCGAAGGCGGGGACGATGACCTCGCGGCACATGGCCAGCCACTCGTCTTGCTGGGCTTTGCTGAAAAGGGGCAGCCCCTCGTCGATGCGCCCTAGGGCCGCTGGGCAGGGCACCACTGAGAACTTGCCCCGGACGCCGCTTGCTAGGCACCACTCGGCGAATTCGCGGGTAAAGGACGTAGGATGGACCACCGGCACATCCTCCCAGCGCTGGGGACGGCCCTCGGCGATGGTGCGGTCGCGGAGGAAGAAATAGTTGAGGTTGACCAGCACCGTGGAATCGTCGAAGATGATGGACAAGGGCACCCGATCGAGGGCGTGACGGGCGATTTCAGCAAACAGGAATGGCCTCCTTTATAAAAAGCCTTCTAGTGAATAACCGACGTTACACACTCCTCGCCCGGCTATTCCTCGCCGACCCTTTTGAGGCGGACGGCGGGCAGTCTTTTCAGCCGTTGGTTGAGTGGATCAACTTCAATGCCCACCGATTCGAGAGCCGTTACTCCGAGTAGTGGCTCGGCGTCTGCATCGCCGAAGATAATCGTGCCGCCGACGAATTCTCCCATGAATTCGATTTGTCCGACCCCGATGTCGAGCTTGAGTTCGGCTCCATTGGCCAACTCATACGTCCGCTGGCCTTGCGGCTCAAGGCCGATAGCTTCGAGATGCTGCCTTGGGACGAGGCAATCCGTCGCGCCGGTATCCACCAGAAAAAGCCCTTCCCAAGTGCGGTCCGGCGCGGCCGGATTGCGAATGGTTACGGTGACGTGCGTGGCTCCCATGTCCGTTCCTTTCTTTGGAGTTTTCCCGCTGCTCGTTAGAACTTCCAAGACGACGCCCGAAGCGTCAACAGCATCCTCTTGACATCGGCTTATTGAGGAATAGGACGGCAAGCGTTTTAATATATAACAACGATGCTCGCTTGCTATGAATCTGCTGACTAAACGCGCCGCTGTGCGCCTCGCCGGTGTGGCCCTGCTGCTCAGTGGCTTGGCCTTCAATCCGCTGGGGCTCGCGCATTTTTTTTCGGGGCATCCGCTTGGCACCGAGGGTATCATCGTCTTTCAGATCGTCTTGCTCTTTGGCGGCGGTTGGCTCGTTTGGCGATGTCCTCGGCTGCCGCTGATTCCCATTGCGCTCGTCGCTTTCGTCTTTGGTGCGGTTGCTGTCCTTGGGGGATACGGCACGGCGCGCTCACTGCAAAAGGTGCAGGAACGCAACCGGCTGTTGGCGACGATTGATCGCAGTGAAGCGGTGCAGCAGCATCTGAGTGGCGAGGCCCTGCCGCTGCTCGCCTTGGGGATGTACCAAGGTCAATTACCCGCCGCGCCGGCGCGTGCGTTTTTTGCCGCTACGGTTGATGTTGCGGACGTGGAGCAGACAACGGAGGCGATCGAGGTCGTCCCGGCGCTAGGCATTAAGCGCCAGAGCTGGAGAATTGCACCTGCCGAGCAGGTCCAAGGCGCAGACATTCAACTGTGGAATTCGCTCTTGGCTGCGGTACATTTCTTCGACTATACAGCTTTCCACATTGAGACCGGGCATTTTATCGACGCGGAAGAAACGATTTACCAAGCTCGTCTGCGCTTCGACGCCTCGGCGCAGACACAAGGCGGGGAGCACGCGCAAATACTGGCTCGGCTGATGCTCGACTGGCAGCAGGAAGAAGATGCTGCTTGGCGGATTCGACGCTGGGAGACCGAATCGCTGGAGATACTCACGCGGGAGCACGCGCTATTTGCCGAAGTCCTCGACGAGGCGCTCCCGCGCGACGAGGACCGCTCTCGGGCTAGGTTTTCGCGCCACTCCGCATTGGTGCGCCAGTCGTTTAGCGACTCTGCGTTCGTCGCGCCGCATCGCTATTTTACCCGCCAAGCCTTTGACCGCCATCCCGGCATCAGCGTCGTGGATATCGACGCCGATGGGTACGACGATCTGTACATTGCTGTGCGCAGGGGTCGGAACATGCTGTTGCACAATGGCTGCGACGGCACGTTTACCGAGCGCGCGGCCCAATATGGCCTCGATGTGGAGCACCACACGGCCGCCGCACTCTTTGCCGACTTTGACAACGACGGCGACCCGGATGTCTTCCTCGGCCGCACGCTTGCGCCGAGCCTTTACATGGTCAATGAGGATGGGCACTTCGCCTCCCGCGACTTGGGCGATGGCGTCCTGCCGTTCCTCGTGGCCTCGATCTCAGCGGCCGATTACGACGGTGACGGTTTGCTCGACGTGTACTTCTCCACGTATGCCGCGCGGATGCTGCTCGCCGCGGCTCCCTCTGCTTCCCGAGCTGATTCTTGGGGCGGCGCGCTGCTGGCCGACTTCCTGCCTGCGGACCACGCTCGTGCGCTCTACGACCTGAGCCGCGACCGCATCGGCCACCTCATCCACGACGCGCCTGGGCCGCCCAACGTCCTGCTGTGCAACCTCGGCAACGGACGCTTCGCTGCAACTGCCGCTATATGGCGCAATACCTTACAGGCGACTTGGGCCGACTACGACCGCGACGGTGACCCGGATCTCTATCTCGCTAACGATTTTGCCGCTAATAACTTGCTCCGCAACGACGGTGGTGTTCTCGTCGATGTTACTGCGGAGAGTGGGGCTGCGGATCCGGGCTTTGGCATGGGTGCGAGTTGGGCCGATTATGATGAGGATGGTCGCCAAGACCTGTACGTGACCAACATGCACAGTAGCGCTGGTCGTCGCATCACGGAAGCCGCCGGGCGGGCTGGTGCGGCGTTTGCTCCTTTGGCCCGGGGGAACTCCCTCCTGCGGAACGGCAGTGAGGGTTTCACCCTCGTTGCAGACTCGCCGGTGGAAGACGGCGGCTGGGGATGGGGCGGCCAGTTTTTGGACTTTGACAACGACGGCGACCTCGACATCTACGCTCTGAGCGGCTACTACACTCCACCGCGAGAGGTCGCGCTTCCCGAGGATACCTGAAGCTTGTTTTGGCGCACGGTCGTGCGTCATGGCCGGACGGATGGGGCGTACAACGTGGGGGCGCGGCTCGACGCTGGAGCCTCGCTCAGCGGATACCAGCGCAACCGGCTATTTCTCAATGTAGAAGGTCGCGACTTTATCGACGTGTCGGGCCTGTCGGCGGCGGATTCACCTGCGGATGGTCGCGCTTTCGCCACCTTGGACTTTGACCGCGATGGGCGCATTGATTTGGCTGTCGTCAATGCTAACGAGCCGCTCTGCGAGTTGTTTGCCAACCGCAGTAAGGCGGGGCACGTCCTCGTATTGCGGTTTATGGGGGGTAATGACCGCGACGAGGTCTCGCGCGAATGGAGCGTGCGCGATGGGTATGGCGTACAAGTGGAAGTGGATGTCGGCGGGAAGACGCTGCTGCGCGAATTCCGAGCTGGCGAGGGCTTTTCGGCCCAGAATAGCGCGACCCTGATTGTCGGCTTAGGCGCACATCAACGAGCGGATGCCGTGCGCGTGCACTGGCCTTCGGGACGAGTGCAGCAGGTTGCAGAAGTCGCCGCTGGTATGCTGGTAACGGTTTATGAAAACCCTCGGCACTCGCCTACGGGGGTGGCGTTTGTGGTGGTGCCATACCGTAGCGCGCCGTAATTTCATGGTGCTTAATCGAGGAGGCATAAAAAATGGTCGTTAATGTTGCTCATCGGGGTGCGTCGGGAAACTATCCTGAAAATACGTTGATCGCCTTTCAGAAGGCGTTGGAAATTGGCGTTGATGAGATTGAGTTAGATCTCCACATGACAAAGGATGACCATCTAATTGTCATGCACGACTCAACCGTAGATCGAACGACAGATAGCACGGGCGCTATTGCCGAACTCACACTAACTGAAATCAAAGCCCTTGACGCCGGAAGAGCGTTTGGCGAGCAGTTTCGGGGTGAGCGCGTGCCAACATGGGAGGAAGTATTAGACCTCGTACAGGGGAAGGTTAGGCTCAATGTCCACCTCAAGGAAGGGGGGAATCCAGACGGTCTCTATGAACGCAAGGTTGCACGGGCATTGCGCGAGTTTCAGATGGTAGAGGCTTCTATTTTGGTATGCAGCGATGAAAGCGTTGGAATTTTTGCTGGGATTGACTCGCAAATTGAGTGCCGAATCTTTCGCGCGAATCGCACACCAGAGGAATATATCCGCAAATCGGTAGAGATGGGGCTGCGGACGATGCAGCCGGGAAGGGACATCACGACTCGGGAGTTTGTGCAAAAGGCACATGCGGCAGGACGAGTTGTGCACGTCTTCTATGCGGATACCCCGGAAGATATGCGAGCTTACATCGAAATCGGCGTCGATGGGATTTTGACAAACTATCCGGAACGACTGAAAGCGATTCTCACAGAAATTGAGTAGAGGAGCCGCCTCATCATACCAACTTTTTGAACACAAAAGCTCCCAACTCGTAGCTTATTACGCGATCATCGTCGTCAAACGTAAAGCGGGCGATTTCTCCGGCTGCACGACCTTCGCGAACAAGCCATTCCTCGTCCTTGCCTGTCGGTTCGAGGACTGCTGGGGCATGTAGGGAATACGCAGACCCACCGTGCGCCGCAAGCCGCAGGCTGCCGTCGCGCACCTCAATGTCCACATCAATGCCCGGCTCGGCGCGATAATAACCGACAAAGCGTCGCAATGCCTCTGGTGTTGGCTCAAGCGCTGGCTGCTCGGGTACAAGCGGCACTGCTTCGTCGGCATTCAGTAGCATTTCAAGTACTTCCTGGGCAATCTCAAGACCTCCGTGTGGGGGCCACATGTTGATGAGAACAACCACGCCGATTTTCCGCGGAATGTTAAACCACACCTGTGTGCCAAAGCCGTGAATCCCGCCACCGTGATTGTGATAGATATGGTCGCCGATGCGGGTTGCTCGCCAGCCTAGACATTGCCCCGCCGACCAATCTGGCTCGACGTATTGCGGTTGTTGAATCTCCACCAGTGTTGATCCTTTGAGTACCTGTGCCCCGCAGCGGGCTCCGCCGTCGGTTTGGAATTGGAACGATACCCACTTTGCCAAGTCGCCAACGGTGGAATGCAGTTGTCCCGCCGCTGAAATCCCGTTCAGGTGGGCGTAAGGTGCGCGTTCAGGGCGGTCTTGGTAGGGCGTTGGGTTATAACCGACAAAGAAGTGAGGACGCAATTCGTCCGTGAGGTCGAAGACCGTGGACGCTAGGCCGAGCGGCTCAATAATATTGGCGTGGACGTATTCGATGTATGGCGTGCCGGTGATCCTGTACACCACTTCGCCGAGTAACCCAAATGCAAGGTTTGAGTATTTGAAAGCGGAGTCCTGCGGGATGACAATCCCCGTCTCCGGCAGTTTGCCAAGCATCTCCTCGCGGCTGGGGAAGTGGAGATCATTCCAGCCGTGCGTCGGCGACTCGGTGACCAATCCGGAGCGGTGTGTCAACAATCGTCGGAGCGTCACACCATTGACATCGCCGTGGACAGCGCGAACCGAAGCAAATTCGGAAATGTGCTGTGATAGTGGATCGTCCAACTTGAGTTGTCCCGCATCCCGCAACTGCATAATCGCAGTTGTCGTGAACGTCTTGGTCACAGAGGCGATGCGGGCAATCGTGTTTGCAGTAGGTTTTTTGCCCGAATCGAGATCGGCTGCACCGAACCCGCCGAACCAAGCGAGTTCGCGATCGCGGATAACGCCGAGCGCCATGCCGGGAAGTCTATACTTGGCGACCGTTGTTGCTGCCAAGCGTTCGATGTCTGGTATCAAAGTTTGGAGAGTACAATCTGCCATTTGTAATTGTAATCTTTCTACGGTCGCCGCCGTGCCCTACGCTTGATCCAGCGCCCACCGGGTCGCCGCCACGTGCGTTACGCTGTCGCCGAGGGTCATGTAGTACACGGTGAACAGCGAGCCGTCCGCAAGCTCGACTGTGCGTGGATAACCTAGATCGGCGGGCGTGCCTCTCCCGGCTACCGTCCCATCGGTGGTGAGACCGTCGTCGCGCAGTACGATCTCGTCTGCGATGTCCCACGTTTCGCAGCCGTCGCGGGACAGGCAGGCCCGCACCCCGTATGGAGTCCGCCGGTATCCGTAGCTGCAGAGGACATCGCCGCTGCTTAGCAGCAACAGGTGCGGAGGATATCCCCACATCTCGGTCTTGCTGACCTTACTCCAGGTTTTCCCGCCGTCGTCCGAGTGCGTCTGAAACAGGTACTTTTCTTCCTGTGGAATGGCTTTGCTGCCGCTGGACGTGCGCACCATCGCCACGATGCGTCCGTTCGGCAGCGCTAGGAGGCTGCTCTCGTTGAACGGATGCTCCCCGCCGTCGTACGCCATCGTCACCATCTCATAGGTGTCGCCGCCGTCTTCCGAGCGCAGCACCCAAGCCCGGAACGGATCGCCTGCCGAGGCGCTGCCGTACACCTGATGCACGATTGTATCGTCCGCGAGAACGCAACTCTTCAGGTCAGCTCCGTTGCGGATCAGGGCGAAGAACGGCAGCTCTGCGCCGCTCCTGAGCAGACGACGCTCCCAGTCGCTTGCTCCCGGTCGCTTGCGCGACATCTGCAGGCTGTGCTCCACGTGGATGCGTTCGGGGAACTCCTCCACCGCAAAACCGCGTCGCGCGAACTCCTCCCTGCGCTCGGGTGGGTACGCGTTGACGGGCCTGGAGATTCTGATCTGGGTGCCGTCGCTCAGCACGGCGCTTCTCAGCGTCTCTGGGCATTCGCGGTATTGGTCGTCCTTCCCCTCCTCGAACCAGCTATCTCCGCCGTCCGGAGAGAACAGCTCCACGTGACCAGTTGCGCCTCCCGCCAGTCCACCTGAATGAGAGTGCGCTGCACCTTCGACGCCACGCGCTAGCGGCGTGTGGGAGTTCCAGTTGAAACCGATCCAAAGCTCGTCGCGGTCTCCCTTTACCACGGTCGGGAAGCTGGAATACCGAGCGTCGTCCCAGTACAACACAGAATAATTCATAGACGTATTGGTTCAACTGCCATAGATTCGCTCCAATTGCAAACCGTCCAATGATAGACAAACCGCGGGCGTGCGCAAAACGCGGGTCTGCAACGAGGGCATCATGCAGCCGATAGATATTGGATCGAGCAAACAGCTTTTCGTCGACGATCGCTTCATCGCCACTAGCAACGGAGTGGAGCTCGCGATGAATCCACCCTACCAGGCCGCGGATCCGGTGGTGACCGTCGACGCCCCGTGGGAAGACCCTTCCGACACGAGCTTTGGCATCTACAGTAGCGTGTTGGGGGAAGATGACGGCCGCATCCGGCTGTGGTATCACGTGCGCAGGGCAAAGGAGGAATCCGAACTCAGCCTCGACCAGGCCTACGTCGGCTATGCCGAATCGACGGACGGCATCCACTTCGACAAGCCGGAGCTGAATCTGATCGACGAGGGCGGATCGACCGCCAACAATGTCGTCATCCCGAGCAAGCTCGGTGGCAGTTCGGTCTGGATTGACCCGCATGCTCCGCCCGAGGAGCGCTACAAGAACCAGTCGAAGGTCTACAATCCCGATGTGGCGATGCAGTTCCACATGCACAGTTCGCCGGACGGCATCCACTGGAAATTCCTTCGCCGGATACAGCTCCCACATCGGGGCGGCTGGGATACGCAGAGCATCATTTTCTGGGATCCGGCCATCGGGCGATACATCCTGTACACCCGCCGCTGGGTCGCCAAACGCCACACCACCGCCGAGGGAAACGAGAACTACCGGACGGTCAGACGGCTCGAGTCCGACGATCTCACCAACTGGGACAACCAGAAGACGGTCATGTGGCCGGACGAAGAAGACCTAGCGACATATGAGACCGGCGCGCCGTTGGATCCGACCGCACCGGAAAAACCCTACGGCAGGACCCCGATGGACTATTACGGCGCGGCCGTGTTCAAGTACCCGGATCCGCATGGCGTGTACGTCATGCTCGCCAACGCCAATTGGTACTGGTTCAACCGCGAGCCGGTGGTGACCACGGTCCGCGACGACCTGGATGTCGTGCGCACCGAGACGCAGCAGATCTACGGGCCGAGTCGCTTCGACGTGCGCCTGTCGGTGAGTCGCGACGGAGTGAACTTCCAGCGCTGTGGCGGACGCCGGCCCTTCCTGAGCCCGGGACCCGAAGGCAGTTTCTCCTCGCGAATGGTCTGGGCCATGCCGCATCCGGTGCGGATGGGTGACGAAATCTGGATCTACTACAGCGGCACCAACAGGGACCACGACGGCCTCCTCGACCCGGCGGGCAGGGGCCACCTTTCCGGCATCGGTCGCGCGATTCTTCGGTTGGACGGGTTCGTATCCGCGGATGCGGGCTACGGCGGCGGCGAAATCGTCACGCCGGTTGTCCGCTTCGAAGGCGAGCGTTTGGAGCTGAACCTCGACACCGGGGGAGGCGGCGCGGTGCGCGTGGAGCTTCAGGATGCGGACGGCCGACCGGTCAGCGACTACACAGAGCGCGATGCGTCCTACATCTGCGGCAATTCGGTGCGCATGCCGGTCTGCTGGGGGAAGAGCGAGGATGTCAGTTCGTTATCTGGGAAACCGATCCGGATCCGTTTTGTCATGCGCGACTGCAAGCTGTACGCGTTTCAGTTCGTCGACTCGCCGAGCTCGTAGTAGTCTCCCGAGCCTTCGCGCTTCGTCTATGCGGATTTGAATCGGATCGCATCCGGAAACCAACTCGTCGCATTTGCTCAACTCCCTTTGAAATTGTCCATATCCGGCACAACTGCTCGCGCTCTAAGTCAAAATCGATTTCCACGGAGTGCGCTTGGTAATCTTGGTCGCTGCGAGTTCGGCCGGGACTTTGCCGAGTAGTCCCTGTGCTCTATAATTAAAGCTAACCAATAAAGGTGAGGGCAATCTCGTAGAGATAGAGGCAGCGTGATGAATGAGTTTATCTGTGTAAATCCAGAAATTTGTTCGGGGAAGCCTACAATTTGCGGTACGCGGATCATGGTAAAAAATATCTTGGGCATGGTGGCTGGTGGATATGCGGTTGACCAGATTGTCGAAGCCTATCCCGAACTGACTCAGGCGATGGTGCAAGCCGCTTTGGAATATGCGGCCGCAGTCATAGATGAAGAGCAAGTGATCGCACGTGCATGAGTTGCGGTTAGTGATCCTACTCGGGTTGTAGGGCTTCCGGCCCTATTGGCGTTTCTTTTTGATGGCCCCGTCGCATTTGCTCAACTCCCTTTAAAACTGTCCATGTCCGGCACAATGGACTGCCCGCGCTCTAAGTCGAAGTCGATTTCCACGGAGTGCGCTTGGTAGTCTTGGTCGCCGCGCGTGGTTTGATACACGTCGTGGCCTTCGACGCAGATGGGCATGGTGTGCCACACTCCGAGGTGCAAACAGACGCCGACATCGCCCGCCGAATAAAAAGCGCGTAGCTCCTCGGCTTGGATGTCGTCTTGGATCGCTCCGACGAGAAATACGCTCGGCGAGTGCAAGCTGGGGTAAAACGACTGGCCAGCGTCCGTGTGAAAGGCAAAATGGGCGCGCTCCAGCCCCTCGGAGATGGGCACGCGCTGCGGATGGGGCGCGTACCAACCGGGGCCCTCTTTGGGCTCGGGGCCGGGTGTGGCGAGGACTGGGTACGCGTTGGTGGCATAACCGCCTTTGACTTTGTCCGGCTTGCGCTCCTCAAAGGTGCGAATTACGTGGCCGAAGGGGGTAAATGTTTCGGGGACGAGTGGTTCGACCGGGATTTTCACGAGGTTCCACATGGCAATCTCCTCTCGTTGGCGTGGTTAGGCGATGCCCAAGGCGGCGTCTATCTCCGCTTGATAGGCGTACGATTGGCAGGATTCGACCGCGCTGAGCGCCACCGGGCCGCCGCCGCGCCACGACTCGAAGACCGCGTAGAGCGCGGCCACGTCCTTCAGGCCGCAGCGGCCATCCACTTCGACGGTGCGCTGGCCGCGAACGGCTTCCGCCATTTCGTGCAATTCGTACGCGATCAACTTTAGATCGACGAGCGGGTCGCCGGCCGAGACGCCGCTCGGAAAGAGGTGGCGAGTCAGCGGATCGAATGTCAGTCCCGCGCCCTCGGCAGACGCGAGAATTTGCTCTTGGCTCAGAGTCTCGGCATCGCGCCGCGCAAGCGTTATGCGCCCTCCGCGCACGCCAAAGCCGTCAATGCTGCCGTCGGTACCCATGATTAGCTCGCGGTGCGCGCCCGCGTGGCCAGCAATCCCGACGATCCAGTTCAGAGTTGCGCCGCTCTCCATTTTGAAGATCGCTTGGGTCGTGTCCTCGGCCGCGGCGGGTATGCGCTCGGGCATGGCGGCGAAGCGCTTTTTGTAGAACTCGTAGTCCATGGACATAGATGTCGATTTTTGCCGCTCCGGCTCTATCATCCGCGCATCGGCATAGACCTCGGCAAAATCCCCCAACTGGTAGCGGATCATGTGGGTGAAGTGCACGGCCATATCGAGGATAAAACCGCCCAACTCCCGGCGGTGGCGCCAAGGGGTGATAAAAATGGAATTGCCTGCTCCGAGCGAGTGGTACAATCCCATATAGGGCGTGCCAATGGCACCAGTGTCGATCAAGTGGCGCACGATGCGAGCCGACGGGTCGCGGCGGAAATTTTCAGCTACGGAGACAATGCGCTCGTTGCGCGCGGCTGCGTCGAGGATCTGCTGGCAGGCTCGCACCGTGATGGCTAGCGGCTTTTCCACTAGCACGTGCAAGCCCAAGTCGAGGGCTTCGCAGACGACGGTGTGATGCACGGAAGGATCGGTCACCACGTCCACGGCCTCCAAGTCCGGCACCTGCTGGACCATCGCCTCCATATTGGTGCAGACCTTGGGGCGGGTTCCGAGGAGCTTCTCGGCTTCGGCGGCGGCCATTTCGGCGTTTTCGGCGCTGATGTCGCAGACCGCACTCAGTTCGACTGCGTCGAAGGGAGAGTCGGCTAGCTGCTTGAGGCCGTGCAGATGGCGGGTGCCCATGCCGCCGCAGCCGACGAGGGCTAGGCGCATCTTGTCCATTGGCTACTCCTGCCAGTTGGGGACGCTGCTCATGTCGGGCAGCAGGGCCAAGCCGCGGTCTTGGTCGAAGTGGACATCGACCGAGTGGTCGTGATAGTTCTGGTTGCCGCGCGCGGTTAGGTACACCTCCTCGCCGCGCAGGCACACGGGCATGGTGTGCCACACCTTTAGGTGCATGCAGATGCCGGTGCTGCCGTCGGAGTAAAAGGCGCGCAGATCTTCTGGCTCGATCATGGGCTGGATCGGGGCGACGAAGAAGACGGTCGGGCAGTGACGGCTCGGATAGAAGGACTGCCCGGCGTCGTCGTGAAAGGCAAAGTGCGCCCGCAGCCGGCCCTCGGATAGGTCGAGCTGGTCAGATGCGGGGTCTTTGACTTCGGCCCGCACGGTGTATGCGTTCTCGACCAACTCTCCTACCACAACTTCGGGTTTGGCCTCGTCAAAGGTGGAGATGACTTGCCCGAAAGGGGCAAAGGCCGAGGGGGTCAGCGGCTCTACGGGAACCTTGAGAATTTTTAGCATGGCAACGCTCCTGTTGTCAGAAGGCCAGCAGCATCGGTCCCATTCGATCCAGCAAGAGGGCCCGGTAGCGCTCGGCTTTGGCCACTTGCAGCCGTTCGAGCGGATTGAAGTCGTCGGTGATGAGTTCGCCCTCGGCGGGCATGGAATATTCGTGCGCCGCCAGCCACGCGGCCTCAGACGCTAGGGAAATAGGACGCCGCGAAGCCAAGAAGACAAAGTCGTTAAACGCCGCGCCCGGTATTGTGACGAGAGCCAGCCGGTGCGGATAGACCTCGCCCAGCGTCCGGTACACGGCCGCCGCGGCATCGGCTTCTGGCCCCTCGGTAAAGCCGACGAAGTTCAGGGCCAAGAGGCCGTCGTCTTTGAGGAGCCGGTCGAGGTCGCGGAGCATTTCGACGCTCAGCAGGTGGCTAGGCACGGACCCGCCGGTAAAGCAGTCGTGGACGATGAAGTCGTATTGCTGGTTGAGGCGGCGGATTTCGTAGCGGGCGTCGCCGACCAGCAACGCGCCCGATGGCTCGTAGAGAAAGTATTGCTGCGCGGCTTTTGCCACCTCCGGGTCCAGTTCTAGGGCGTCGGTGGCAATGCCTTGGGCTGCAAATGCCATGGCAATGTAGCCTCCGCCGAGGCCAATTAGCAGCGCATTGCGCCCCTCTGGGTGTAATTGGGGCAGGTCGGCGATGATTTTTTGGTAGCTGAGCACCGGCCCGCGCGTGTCGAGCCGCAGTGCGCTGATGACCGAAGCGTCCGACAGCATCCACCGCACCCGGCGGTCGCGGTCATCGACGACCCGCACCCAGCCGTAGTGGCTTTCGGCTTGGTGGACTAGGCGATAGCCCTCGTATTCAGTCGGCTCTGGGTCGGTCTGTAGCCAGAGTCCTGCGCCGGTTGCAATCGCCGCGGCTACGACTGGCCCCATCGTCGCGTGTCTCCACCGCCGCTCGTACCATGCGACGACGAGGGCCAACAGGATCAAGGCTGCGCTGACTGCGTAGAGAATTACACGCGAGCCAAGGGCTGGCAGCAGGAAAAAGCCCAACAACAAGGTGCCCACCACGCTGCCGACCGTGCTGACCGCAAAGACCGAACCGGCTGCCATGCCCACGCCCGCCCGCCGCCGCGCCGCCAAGGCGATTACTTGCGGCCCCACCATCCCGAGACAGGTTAGCGGCAGGGCAAAAAGCAGCAGGGCGCTGGTAAAAGCTCCGGTGCGCAATCCTAGATCGTTGGTCCACAGCAAGATCGGGCGGCTGACAAGCGGAATCACAGCCGTCGTCAGACCGGCGAGTGCTATGGCGTAGGAAAGCCGAAAGCGCGTCTGTTTGTCGGCGACCAAGCCCCCGAGGTAATAGCCCAGTGCCAAGGCGATCAAGGCGACGGATATGAGCGAGGACCACACGTAGAGACTGACCCCGTAAAAGGGGCCGATGATGCGCGTGCCCAACAGCTCTAGCATCATCACCGCCGCTCCAGAGATGGTTACGGTGCCGTAGAGCAGCAGCCGATCTGGGCCCGTTGTGCGGTCTTCAATCATCGCTGGCAGCCTACTCGTCTTGACTTTCGCAGAGACGCGCTAGGTGGCGAGGGTCAAACACTAAATTCAACCCCAGAATATCACGTTCCAAGTCATGCCGGTGAAGTGATCGACGATCAGGTAGAACCCGCCGGGCGTGAAATAGCCGAGGATCATTCCCATGAAAAAGGGCCGCGTCTTCAAATAGAGCCGCACGCCTCCGTATTTGAGCACGAGGACCTTGATTCCCCAAGCGATGAACATATTGAACCACAAGTGGTCCATGATCCAGATCGGCCCGATCACGTAGCCCAGTGGGTGCAGCGGCCACCAGACGTAGAGCCAGCGCGCGACCATCAGCCCGGTCATAATGGCCGCGCCAATCCCCATATTGATCCAGCCCCAGCCGTAGAAGTCGGTCGGCGTGCGGAGGACTTTCTCTATATAGCTATAGTTGCCGCCACTCCAGATCCACAGGTTGATCGCCCCGTATTTGTGGCTGAGCAACATCACCATCCACACGGCACCGCCCACGGCCACGACCAGCGCCAAGACGATGATCCAAAAGAGGGGCCGGCGATTGCGCCCCAACTCCTCGCCCAGCCGCAGACTGTTGGCGCAGGAGACCATGACGAAATTGCGCCCGGTGGTCCACAGGAAGGTCGTCGCCAGCACCACTAGACCTTGGGCACCGATGACCGACGAACCCACTGCGGACACCAGAATCCCCGCTGGTACCACCGGCGGAGAGCCGTCCGAAAGCCCGCCCTCGGCCACTACCCGCGAATAGCCAAAGATGATGACGACGCCTAAGAAGAGAATGGCCAGCCCGAAAACCAGTTGCAGTCCGGCCAACCACAACCAACCTACGATCACCAGACAAGAGATCGTCAGCACAATCAGGGCGGCGCGGTAGGAGAGGATTTCGTCGCTGTCGTCAATGCTCTCGTCGCCTTTGAAAGCCTTGCGCCACACGCTTTGCAGATGATTGCGCGCCGTCCAGATGCCGCCCAAAAAGAGCACGAGAATCGCGCCCATCGACTGGTAGGCCAAAAAGGGATCGTGTACCGCGTGGCCAGCTCCTCCCGTCTCGCTACTGACCACGCCCAGAATGCCAAAGATGCCGCGCACCGCAAAAGAGAGCAGATTGAAAAACCACAGGCTGAAGGCAATATCGGTCTTGAGAAAATAGAAGAAGCCGATGATGTTGAAGCGCAGCGCGACGTATAGGTCGGCCGTGCGGCGGAAAACCGGCACGTCCATGCGAAGTGGATCGACGTTCTGGGCGATGGGGATAATCTCGGGAAAATAGTTGTACAGCCCGTGCAATGTGCCCCAAAGCGCGGGGATGGCAAAACCGGCCCACATGACGGGATTTTTGAAAAAGGGGCTTAGCTTTTGGTCGTCTTCGCCCTCCTCAGTCATGGCCAGCGGCACCTGCATCAGCGGATAGATCAGTCGCTCGTGCTCGATCCACTGTTTGCGCAAGATCGCCATAAAGGAAATCATCATCAGGAAGAGGGCGCAGATAAAAGGCGTCCATACTCCGATGACGCTGCGCCATACTTCCCAGGGAATCGGTTCGTCCCTTCCACTGCCCTCATAGAACTTGCGGACGGTCTCCACGTCGTGGACCATCAGCCAGTCGGGGATATAGGGGTGGATTAGTTGCCGCCACTCGTTTTCAGCCGTGGCGTAGTAGAAGGGGTAGCTAATGGCGCTGAGGAACTTGCCGACGAAGAGAGTTGGGATCGGCGAGGCCATCACCATCATAGCATAGACGACCAGCAGCTCGCGCCGATTGAGTCCCAAGCGCGGATGTACGAGCTTGAGCAGGGGATTGATAAAAAGGGTCAGTAGAAAGAGGATGAATACCGCCCCAGGCATACTGGTGCCCAAGGCCATGAAGGAACCGTGTAAATAGAGGGTACCATAGGCGGCCCCGGCCGACACGCTGAAGGCTCCGGCGCATCCGACTAGCACGGATTTGACGGTAAACGCCGGTACTGAGTCTGCCTCTTTAGGCGCGGTCTGCTCGGGTGTTATTGACATTAGCTAGCGCGAGAGAATCAGCCGTGAAACTTGGCGACCAATTCGGCTGGTTTGCCATCTACCGTCGCCGGGTCCAGCGCCTGTGTGCCGAAAACCACGGGAAAGGTTTGGCCGGTCTCCCGGGAGCGGGTTTTGGAGTCCATATAGGTTACGCTGAAAGCACGGCGGGCCGACGCGGTGGAGTTGGGCCCCGAGCGATGCAGCAGGAAATTGTGCAGCAGAATGGCCTCCCCTGCTTCGGCTTCCAAGTCGATCACCGCCTCTGGGGGTGTGTATTGGGCTTCTTGCTCGGCGGGGAGAAAGTGCCGCTCGTTGATGATGCCGTGCTTGTTGCTGCCCGGCACGATCTGCATACAGCCAGTGGCTGTGGTCGCGTCGTCGAGCGCCGTCCAAACCGTGACGATGGGATTGGTGTCGATGCGCCAGCCGATTCCCACGTCCTGATGCCAGGGTAACCCGCGGCGAAGTTCGGGAGGTTTGTTCATAAACATCGAGCGGAAGACCGAGACTTCCTCGCCGATGTAGCGGCGAGCGATCTGGTGGAAGAGGGGGTTCTGTATATAGGCGAGGAAGAGCGGGTCTTGCTCTAGGTCGTCGATGCGCCGATAGGCGAGCGTCTGCACCTCGTTGCCCATGGTGCGACGCACATCGCCGTCCTCTTCGACGACCTGCAAGCGCATGTGTTCGTAGCGGACGCGGCCCAGCATGATGTCGTCGATGCGCTGCTGCAAGGCGGCTAATTCGTCCGGGGACAGGACGTGGCCCAGCCGCAGGTAGCCTTGATCCATGAACTGCTCGTGGTGTGCATCGTCAAAGGCGGAAAGTGCTCGCATGATGCGGTCTCCTTTTTTGGTGGCAGGGATATAATACAATACTTAGGGTGTGCTCGTGCAAAATGGCGAGCAGTTCAAGGGCCGCTGCGGGAAAAGTCTGGGCGTTCACGCCAGTGAGACGCATCCGCTAGCTCTTGGGCGTGACGAGTTTGTTCGTCGCGGTCCTCCGCTGCGGAATCGGGCAAGATAATGTCTGTATGGTATGGATTATCGGGTTGTGGAGTGTAAACCACCCGCCGCTCACTGCTTCCGGCGTCTTCAGCGACAATGACGGCCCAGCCATAAAATGAGACCGTACGATCTACACTGCGGCCAACTGCTACTTTGTCGCCAAGCGTCGCCATCTCTTCAGGTTCCGCGAAATCAAGCCGGTCAACGGAGATACTCACTTCCCCATGCCGTTCGAGAAATACACGGCGGGGCACGGCCCCATTTTTAGCTTGACGTGCCTGTTTGCTTGAAAATACGCCCCGCCCCAAAGTCTCGTCTGAGGACATACTCCGAGGGAGGCTTATTCGGTTCAACTATCCTACCCCCGTCCCAGTTCACTCAAGGCTTCGCTCAGAAATCTATCCGGTAGTTGGTCTGCGTGTGCATACCGTTTGCGTCGATGTTCGCCGTTCATGTTGACTGAGCACAGGGCACCGCTGTCGGATTCGCACAGCAACATAACTGAACGCCGAAATCCACCGGGCACCGTGATGGCAATAATCCCCTCCGGAAGGAGCTCTACCAGATATTGGCGTGGCAGTATGTCATATATCGCTCGCAGCAGGCGATCCGCATTGGCAATAGCCGATTCGGAAGGTGGCGTAATTCCTTCTTCAGCCGCCTCGTCGTTTAACTCATCGAGATCGCGTAGGGCATTGGCGAGCAGGGCGGGTAGGTCCTCTTTCCTTGCATCTTCATCGATTTGCTTAAGGCCAACTAAGGCATCAGGAAACGCCTTGGAAAGACGTTCCGCATCGTTTTCGCGCGTCTTTTCCCGTGTCATGCTGCGGCTCCTTTCACATTTTGAGACCCTTGCCAATTCGCTTTGATCGTTTGGGGCGTCAAAGCAGGTTTCCGAATGTCTGCTTTTCTTTGAGAAAATGCAAAAAATTAGGTATCTCCTTGTTCCCGTTTCTGAAAAGTTTGATCCGTGCCCCTTTCTCCGCTCCTATATATGCATTCACTACGATTACACCGGAAATACGCTCCAGATCGTGTCCTTTAGAAAGCATCAATCATCTCAGATATTTGAATATGTTTAAGGCCCCTTGAACAGCTTTAAGGCATTTAGAGAGGACGGTGCTGGCTGGCATCTCAAAGAGGCTGGAGAAGATGATTTCTGCTAACCAATCCTCTTTTTTAGGCTCTATATTCTCAAAACTCTCAAAGCTGACGCCAATTTGAAAAGAGGGGTTAATTTCTGTCTCTGCATTGTTGAAGCAGCTCAGAACTTTGTCTTTGACAATCTTCCCTAGATAAACCCGTCCCTCGAGCCCTTGGACCGGCGAGAAATCGTGGTCAAAGATTGGCTTACGCGCATCTAAGTTGATAGCCGCCAAAATCAAATGCCGGTGTTTATCGATATTACAGAGTGTGTGGAGCGTCCAGAACGCCGAAACATCAAACGGCAAATTCATGTCACAGATATACGGCTGTAGACGCCGGATCGTTTCCTCATTTTTTAGGCTAATGCCTTTGAGTTTTTGAGACTTTTCTTTATCCCACCTTGACTCGTCACTGACGATAGGAAATGTGTTGTGACGGCCCGGAGTCTGTCCATTGGCAAGGACCAATTGCCAGACGAGGTGATCGAGAGCAGACCGCAGATTGTAGAGGATTTCCCCAATCCTGACCGACCACCCAAGGGGGACTTTGGGTGTCTCGCCGCGATATATCCACACTTGCTCGTCGGTGTCCTCTCGGACTTCACGATCGACTGACTGCCGCAAGTTTTTGCAAAATCTGTTCATTTCGTCTTTAAGCGAAGACAATCCATAGTCGGCTCTTGTAACCTTCGCATTGACGCCTTCAAAGGTGACCAAATTGCTGTTCTTAATCTCGTTCATGGCATCTTTTTACTAACTGTTATCAATCCGTGTCTTCTTGCCACCATGGACGCTCGGCTCAGCGCACCATTGGTCGCGCAAAATGGCGAGCGGTTCGAGGGCTGCTTCGGGAAGATGCAATAGTTCCACCAAGACGGCGCGGTCGAGAGCTTGGCGAGCGTCGTCCCGATACGCCTCGTTGGCTGGCAGGAACTCCTTTTCCTTGAATCGCTCAAAGATGTCCTCGGCTTGGGCTAGCTGCTCTTGGCTGAGGGAGCGCGGGTCCAAAACCGTCAGGCGGGGCAACTGAGTAATCGTGAGACACGCCCGGCCCTGCTGCTGTCGGGTGCCAACCCACCAGAAGGCGAGAAGTCCCAATGTTGTGTTGGACCACAAGACGAGGGGTAGTGTCCACTCGGCTTGCTCTGGGATGAAGTTGGGCCACGCCCGCCCGCCAATCGCCTTGGTTGGCGTAAGGCAAGCGGTAAGACTCTGCGAGTTGATGCGAAAATCGAGATTGAAGTGCAGCCGAGAGGCGGTTGCGTTCCACACATCAATAGCGCGAGCGTCGCAGCCGGGGCGTACCTCGCCTTCACTATCGGGCAGGACGACGAGGCTTCGTTCACGCTCGGCATCGTGCCCCCACAACACCGGATACTGTGGCACACCCTGAATAGGAATGATTTCAAACGGCCCTCGCGGTGTCCCGTTGCTCGCCTTCCCGGAGATGTCTCGGTGGAGCAGTCCCTTCTTGCCAATGGCCTCAAGGCGAATCGTGGAAAGCGGGGTGGAGTATCCCTGGGGCAATCGGAGCGTTTTTTCCACCAATCCAAGGGCGGCGTCGGCGAGCGTGGTTTCGCGGAGAGACGCACAACCGCCTTGGCTTAAAGAGGCGCGAATATACGTGCCGATGGTCTCGCGGTCTCCCACGCAAAGCCGTCCTTGCCGAGCTTGAGACAAAAGGCGACGCACCGACCGTGCTACTTCAAAGGCTTCTGCGAGACTGCGTGGTCGGTGATAGAGGTTGACGAACAGCGTTTTCCCGCATCCCTCTTGTCCGGCGCGGCACTTGGTGGCCACCAAGAGGGCCTCGGCCATGCCCGTATCAGCCGAAAAGGCTAAGTCGGTATCACCATGCGCCGCAATGGTCAGCACGGCCAAGTTTTCGTATTCACGTTCCAGCAAGCGACGGACATCTTCCCAAGAGCCACCGCTCACACACGAGGCCGGCAGCACTAGCGCAAGGACGCCACCCGGCTTGGTCTTGACGTGGGCTAGATCAATGAAGTTGGAAGCCAGTCCCGCGTTGCCATGACCGACTGGGTTGGCTAACCGCTGACGTATCTCGGCTAGCCGCTTGGCCATAGCCTGCTGTTCGTCTTCGCTCCTGCCCAACCCCGCAAATGACGGCACTGGCACCTCGGCCTTCTCGTGGTTGGTTGGCCGCGTAAACGGCGGATTCATTATCACCAGATCGGCCGTTTCTCGGGGGAGAATCATGTCTTGGCTCCCCTCGGTCTCCACATCCGCGTCGGTGCCGTGCGCTACTGTGGCACCAGTTCCAAACAGCGACGGAGCAGCGTCATCCTCAATCAGATCAAGTGCCCCCAACGCCATCGTATGCCGCTTTTCCTGACTCTGCTGTCCGTAGGGCAACGTGTGAACGCGAGTGCGGCCAAAAGTCGTGCCCGGATGGGCGCTCGACAGCATGGACGCGGTAAGATGCGTTGCCGCTGGCATAATATCCGAGGCGACGAGCGCGCGTTCCATCATCTGCTGATGCAGCGCCTGATCGTCGCCACCAGTTCGCCGGTAGCGCACCGCTAGAGCACGATACGCCGCAGAGATCAGAGCACCTGTGCCACAAGCCAAGTCGGCGACTTGAAGACTAGCGAGAGCGTCCGGGTCGGACCAATCCGTCTCCTCGTCCAAACGAGCCACCGCCAACTCGCCGAGCAGAGCCGCCGAAGTCGGCAACGTGTAGAACGTAGCGAGAAACTTACGGTCAGCGATAAGCCGTTGGAACATGCGCCCAGAGAGGTCGTGTAAGGTGGTAGCCCCCAAGCCCGCTAGATCGCTGGCCGCCTGAGCAAGGCGATTGAGGACCGCATTCGCCGTGCCGTCGGGAATCGGCCGCAGCAAATCGGAAGCAATGCGAAAAATCGGGTAATAGTTGATGTTATCAAGGATATGCTGCCAGCATTCAAGTAAACGGCTCTTGCTAACGTCGTTGCGCCCCGGAATACGCAACTCGTCGATAGTGGCAATCCCATGCGCTTCCACAATAGCAGTGTGGAAGACGAGCGCGTTGGCGACGATGGCCATCGCCATGCGCGAGGTTTGCTCGCCGTCCTCTTGATGGAGGAACTGCGCCATTTTCTCTAGTGCGTGAGGGCCAGCCGTTTCGCGCAACTCGCCGCTGGTGTCGCCAATGCTCTGTTCCAGAATCTGCGTTCCCTCAGCAAGCAGCCGCTCGGACAGCGAGACGTTCTCAATACAGCTAGCGAGATCGTCAATACTGCCGACGAGCCAGCCAGTGGCTGGCCAGCGCACGGCCGTATCCGCTGCTTGCAGTGAGTACGTGCAATAGTGGAACTCGGCAGCCTCGATCTCCCGCTCTAGGTCTTCCTGCGGCACCTCGCTCAGGTCTCGCGGGATTTGGACGGCGATGGTCTGCTCAATCTGGGCACCCCTGTACTGCAAGAATTTGCCCAAGCGTTTTTGGGCGTCTTCTTCGACGCTGTGCGCCGGTTCAAATTCGGTTTCGAGGACGACCGGGATGCCACTTGGAGGACGAATAACAATGTCTGGCTGTAGGGCGGTCTCGCGGAGTATCCCCCTTTGCTCTGCACTGGTGCGGTCGCGCCAGCGCGGATGCTTGATCCGCAGCACGTTCGACAGTTCAAGATTGAAGGCGATTTCATTGGTTTTGGGCATGAGGATAACTTCTTGATAGGCTAAAAACGTGCAATGCCGCTGAGATCAAGGCTCGTACACGATCAGGATCTGGTCGGCTGCGATGTCTTGCAAGCGCTGCACGGCACCGCTGGGCCAGTGGATTTCCACTTCATCGACGCGGGTGCGGTCTCCCAACCCGAAAAAGGGGCGCAGCGCGCTTTGGCACATGTAGCTCGATCCGGCGCGCACCACATCCCAGCGCACCCAGTCGGCTGCGGCGACGCGGACCTCGGCCCCGACGGAGTCCCCAACTAACCGCAAGCTCAAATAGTGCTGGGCATTGCCGCCGTCGTTGCGCAAGAGCGCGGCGGGTTGGTTGTTGTTGGCGACTGAGATGTCGAGGTCGCCGTCGTTGTCGTAATCGCCCATGGCCGCGCCACGGCTCACTTGCTGCAATAGCAGACCCGGTCCCACCTGATTGCTCACGTCGGCAAAGCGCCCTTCTTGATTGCGGAAGAGTTGGTTTTGCTGCTCATACGTCACCGCGTCGAACAGGTGGATGTTGTCGTCGAGGTGGCCGTTGGCGACAAACAGGTCGCGGTCGCCGTCATTGTCGTAGTCGATGAAGAGGGTGCCCCACGCGAGGAACTGCAAGCTGGGGACCCCCAGCCCGGACTGAAAGGTCACGTCGGCGAAAAATCCGTTGCCGAGGTTGCGGTACAGGCTGTTAGTTTCCCACTGGTAATTGGTGACGAAGAAGTCAAACCGGCCGTCGCCGTCATAGTCGCCCACGTCAACCCCCATGCCGGCCAGCGGCTTGCCCGCGTCGTTGTAAGCGACCCCGGCCAAAGCGCCGATCTCGGCAAAGCGGCCACCGTCGTTGCGGTAGAGCAAGTTGGGGGTGCGGTCGCCGGCCGCGTACAAGTCGAGATCGCCGTCTGCGTCGTAGTCGATGAAAAAGGCCCCTAATTCCTTGGCGGCATCCGGTAGTAACCCGGCTTCCTCGGTGACATCGGCGAAGGTGGCGTCGCCTTCGTTGCGATAAAACACATCGCGCTGTGGCTCAAAGGCCTCCGGCCCGCAGTACACCGCAACCCCGGAGCGGATGCAGGGCTCGTGTATCTCGGGACGAAATTTGGCGTAATTGGCCACAAAGAAGTCCAAGTCGCCGTCTAAATCGTAGTCGGCAAAGGCCGCGCCGGTACTCATCGCTGGATTGACTAGCGTTGGTCCGGCCACGTCGGCCGCGTCGGTTACATCGGCGAACTGGCCAGTGCTCTCGTTGCGGTAGAGGATATTGGGGCCGTAGGCAGTGAGGTACAAGTCCAAGTCGCCGTCTGAATCGTAGTCGGCTGCGGCACAGCCCAATCCGTAGCCCGAATTGGCCACGCCGGCTTGGTCGGTTGCATTGGTGAACTGACCGGTGCTCGCATTGCGGTAGAGCGCACCCGGTCCGACGCTGTTGACGAAGTACAGGTCGAGCCACCCGTCGCCATCATAATCGAAAAAGGCCGTGCCCGAGCCCATGGTTTCCATTGGATACTTTTGCCCTTTGGCCCCATTCTGATGGCGAAAGGCGATTCCAGCCTCGGCTGTTACTTCCACAAACTGCACCTCGGCGCGGCCCAGCGCGGCCCACAGGCACGCTAAAGCGGCTCCTAAGAGGATGCTCTGTGTCACGCGCGGTCGGCGTCAGCGGCGGCTTCGCTGGCCCCGCGACCGGCGGCCATATTGCGGATCATCTTGACCACGTCGCCAAAGGCCTTGTAGGCGACGGCAATGACAATGCCGTAAAAGAGGACGCTGGCGGCGATAAAGACGATTTGCCATAGGGTTTTCCAAGTTTCGACGTCCATTGCACTACTCCATGTTGCTAAAGTCTAAAGGGCGCGGCGGGTGCGAGCGCTGCGTGAGCGAGGCGACGACCAGCATGGCGAGGCCACCCAAGGCTAGGCTGGTAATTCCGACGAGATTGGAGTTTTCGACCAGTGGCAACAAAAACTCGGGCACCAAGTGCTGGTTTTCGTTCATAATCAGGAAGTTGAGTGGCACCAGCGCGCCCAGTATCAGGGCGCAGTACGCACCCGGGGTATTGGCCTTTTTCCAGTACAATCCCAAGGCGACAGTGCCGACGCAGCCGGCGAAGTAGATGGTGCCGGTGACGTACATAAAGCGGAAGGCCGTCTCGGGAAGCTGGTAGAGCGCACCGAAAATGGCCAAGAAGGCGGCGAGGATGACGACGATGGCCCGAGTCCAGTATATCTCGCGCTCGCTCGACAGCCCGCCCCAAGTGCCGTCTGCCTCGCGCTTGCCACTCGACTTGGCGAGCATGGCTTTGATCGGTGATACCACGTCGCGGACGATGACGCCGCTCCAGGCCAGCAGGTAGCTGTCGTGGGTGGACATGAAGGCGGCGAACATCCCGGCCATGAGCAGGCCGGCGATGCCGATGGGCAGGATTTTGCCGAGCATTTCGGGCATGGCGTAATGGGGGTCCGCCCCGGGGTTGCCAAAATAGGCCAGCGCCGCGATGCCCCAAAACATCGGCACCATCGCCCGCCCCATGACCGTGCCCGCGGCGATCCAGAACACGCGGCGGGCGACCTTGGGACTTTCGGCACTCAGCGGCCGCATCATTTCGGGTTGCCAGACCACGCCGACCAAGCCGACGAAAAATAGAAACGAAATCATTGAGATGCCGTAGTCGGGGTTGGCTATGGGGTCAAAGCCGATGTCGCCTTTGTGGACTTGCACGGTTTGGACGAGGTTGTCCCAGCCGAGTTCCGGGTGATTGAGAATGACATACGTGCCGAAGAAAAATCCCAGCGACAGCAACACGAACTGGGCGAAATCCGTCAGCACCACCGAGACCATGCCGCCCATCAGCGTATAGAAGACGACGATGAGCAACATGCCGATCATGACGTAGTTGACGTATTCTTTGTCGAGGCCGGTGAAGCCAACGACGAACTTGCTGCCGAGGATGGGAAAAAGTCCCATGTTGAGGGTGCCGGCGAGGGCGAGGATGATGCCGCCGAGTAGGCGCACGCCGCGCGTGTACTTGAGTTCGTAGAACTCGGGCACGGTCATTACCTGCAAGTGGCGCAGGCGGCTGACGATAAAGCCAGTGCGGCCGATGATCAGGGTGGTGATCAGGGCCATGAGGCCAAAGACGAAGGGCACGAAGCCGTATTTAAAGCCCTCCTCGGCCATGTACATGACCGTGACTAGCCCGAGGCCGGTCGAGACCATAGTGGCGACGGCCATGTGGGTTTTGAGGCCGCGGCCGGCGACGAGGAAGTCGGAGATGCCCTTGATGGCACCTCGGGCCAACGTGCCAGCGACGATGGTGCCGCCGACATAGACGAAGACGATGGCGTAGTCAATCCAACTTAGGTGCATGCGTACTCCTAATGTTCTCCGTGGTGGAAAAACGTGAACGGCCTGCCAATTTAACATTTTAGCGAGGACATGTCACCTCGCGGGCGATTGACCCCCCGAGGGGCGGTTTATATACTTGCGCCGCGCTCTATCGCGTGAACATCAACTACTACGAAGGATGTGAATATGTTGCTACGATTTATGCGTCTGTCGCTGCTGTTGACCGCGGCCCTGTTGTGGACCGGTTGCGGGGGCGATGACTCGACGGTGGGGCCGGACGGATCGGATGGCGAGGGTGCGCTCACAGAAGCTACCTTGGCACAGGTCAGCGAGGTCTTCGCGGTTAGTTGCGCCTTTTCGGGTTGTCACAGCGGCGGAGATCCCGCGGCCGGTTTGTCGCTGGAGGGCGACTTTGCCGCTCGCATCGTCGGCGTCGCCAGCGAGCAGCGGTCCGATCTCAAGTTGGTCGATCCGGGAAATCCCAATAAGTCGTATCTGCTGATAAAAGTGCGCGGTGACGACGAAATCATCAGTCAGCGAATGCCGCCGGGCAATCCGTTGTCCGCAGAGCAGGTGGAGATAATCCGCGCGTGGATCGCCAGCGGAGCGAAAGAATAATGCCGGTCTTTTCTCCAGCGTCTTTGACCGAAACTACCGCCTCCATTTTTGCCGCGGCTGGCATGCGCGCTGACGAGGCGTGCGTGGTCGCCGAATTGCTCGTCGAAGCTAATCTCGTCGGCCACGACTCGCACGGCGTCATTCGCATCCCCCAGTACTTGGGCCAAGTCGAAGCTGGCGACATTGTGCCAGACGCGGCCGTCGAAGTCGTGCACGAGGCTCCGACGCTCGCCGTGCTCGACGCGCACTGGGGCTTTGGGCAGGTGGCGATGAGCCGCGGCGTGGACATGGGCTTGGAGAAGGCGCGGGCCACGGGCATGGCCGCTGTTTCCGTCCGCCAAGCCAATCACGTCGGTCGCCTCGGCAGCTACGTGGAACGGATTGCCGAGGAGACTGCTATTGCCCTGATGTTCGTCAATGGCGCGCCGGTCTGTCGCATGGCTCCGTGGGGCGGGCGCGAAGCGCGGCACGGGACCAATCCAATCGCCATGGGGTTTCCGTCGCGCAGCGGCCCGCCAGTCGTTCTCGACATGACTACGTCGGCGGTGGCCGAGGGCAAGGTGCGGGTGCAGCGCAATCGCGGAGCCGAGGTGCCCGACGGCTGGCTGCTCGACGCCGAGGGCCAGCCGACTAACGATCCCAACACTCTGTACGCCGATCCGCCCGGCACCATCCTGCCTTTAGGTGGGAGCCTCGGGCACAAGGGCTACGGCCTCAACGTGGGAGTCGAGCTGTTGGCCGGTGCGTTGGCCGGTGCTGGCTGCATAGGCCAGGATCGGCGCTTCCGCAACGGGGCATTGCTGTTGGTGCTCGACGTGGAAAAGCTGGTGGGATTAGACGACTATTTTGCCGAGGCTGACACGTACATCGAGTTTGTTAAGTCTGCGGCTACTGCACCGGGCGTCGAGGCGATCTTGATGCCTGGGGACAGCGAGCGGGCGATGGCGGGGAAGCGGAAGGTGGAGGGGGTTTTTGTGGAGGACGAGACGTGGGCGCAGATTGTGGCGAGTGGGGCGAAGGTGGGCGTTGAGGTGAGGGATGAGAGGGATCGCGGCGACTAACTTTATCGCTCCTGCCTGAGCCGGTCCAGCAGGCGGGATATGAATGGCGATTATATAGTGAACCCTACCTCATGTATAAAAATGCCCCCTTTTTCGTACGTAGTATGTACAAAAAAGGGGGCATTTTACAACAATCTGATGGTACACACAGGCGACCTTATGGAAGACCAAAGCCTAAAACACAATGCTCGACACGGCTTTAGAAATCAGCGCCAGCGCGATGGACGACATGCCGACCAAGCCCATTCCGCACGAATAGCCGGCCAAGAGGATCGGCGCGTACGCTCGCCAGCGCGCTTCGCCGAAGCGCTTCTGCAAGTGATAGCGGCCCAGCAAGGCACCGATGAAGTTGGGCAACAGAAAGTGCGGCCACGCGCCCACGCCGCCGATGAATCCGTAGAACAGGGCGACCGGCCAGCGCAAGAGTGCTAGCCCGCCCAAAATCCCCGCGCTGCCCAGCGCACCTGTGAGCACGTATTCCCAGCGAATGATGGTCCTGATCAGTTCGTTGCCGCCTTCGGCAAGGGTCGATTTGGCCCAGAAAGCCTGCATGGTGGCGTGGAAGGGCCAAAACTTCTGCACGTAGGGATAGGCCGACGAGGGAATCGGCCCGAGCTTCCAGATAAAAGACCAGAATATGAACGAGCAGACGAACATGATTAGCAAGGTTACGCCGGCTAGTTTGACGATGCTGCCGAAGTGGGTGCGGGTCAGTTCGAGTTGCTTGAAGGCCGCGGCTTCGTAGCCCCACTGGAAGAGCGGGATCGGCGCGAACCACACGGCCGCGCCCTGATAGCCCGACAGGTAAAAGGAGCCTTCGCGCAGATAGGGGAAGGACGCCCCTTGCGGCGAACCGGTCAGGCCGATCATGCGCGCGCCGATGTACGAGTAAATCGGCGTCCACACAAAGCCGAAAAACGCACTGATCCACCAGGGAAATTCCGGCACCAGATACCACACCAAGACCACGAAGCCGAGCGTGCTCACCGCCCAGATGCCCAGGGCGAGAGGGATGGGGATGTCGCCGCGGCCTTTGGGTAGCCCTTGGTCGTCGCCCTCGCGCTTAACCCCGCGCAAAGCCCACAGGGTCTTGCCGACCATGGCAAAACCCATCACGGCCACGAGGACTGCGCCGCCAATGGAGAAGCTGAGCCAGAAGTCGAAGGAATTGGCGATCTGCGTTGGGATCGCCGACATGCCCGGCTCCCAAGTGTGCAGCACGTCGTACGCGTAGAGCACCGGGTTGACGAGGATGTTGACGAGGAAGGCCGCGGCAAAGGAGCCGACCACGATCCAAAAGGGCAGGACAAAGCCGACCATGACGTGCCCGAGGTCCGTGCCAATGCCCATGATGCTGGCCGGCAGCATTTCCTTGAGGGAGACGGTCAGGTCGATAAACGGAATCGGCAGGATCGTCACGGTCTCGGTGAAGAAAATGCCCGAGACCGTGGGGATGACCACGTAGAACAGGCCCCAGATAATGCCGATAAAGGCCCCGACGCTGAAGACCTCCCAGCGCCAGCCTTGGCTCGGCCCCGAACTCTCGGCGAGGGCGGTTGCGCCGCCAGCCTGCACTGCGGCCAGTGGGTACGGCAGGCGCTCGATGTCGTTGGTGATGCGGAAGAGTACGTAGCCCAAGGACAGGCTGTTGACCTTCTGCATCACAATGACGGTCAGCAGCAGGACGATGGGCTTGAACCAAGCGGGGTGCAAAAAGGAGCGCCCCTCTAGGGCTGGCGAGCCGCGCGGCGGCACCACCCAATCGGGGATGTGCTGGTGCAAGCCGTCGGCTTGGGGCGATTGGATCAAGTACTGGTCCCAGATCAGCCCGCCAAAAGGCCCGCCGAACAGCTCGGCTCCGGTGCCTAACTTGCCGCCCATCATGACCAAGCCACCAGCCACCCAGTAGAGAATGATCACCTCTTGGGTGCGCAGGCGCGCAAAGGAGCGCTTGGCGATTTCGATGAAGAGGATGAGCGTCACCCACTCGGCACCGCCGGCCATGCTCTGGCCGGTCACCAACCCCAAGTAGATGGCCCCAGGCAGCATGATGAAGCCGACGAACAGCGCGGCCCACAAGGACTTGAGGTTGAAGCCCGGTTCAAATTGGAGATCCGAGGGGATCAGTTCGGGTGCTTTTTTGTCGTCTTTGGCCATGCGCTAGTTTCCGTATAGCGGGTGTCCCTGCCCGGGGAACCAGATCATATCTATGCAAAAGGACAGGCCAATCGCGGTGAAGTACCCGAGGATGAGGCCGATGAAAAAGGGCTGGGCGCGGTGGTAGAGGCCGATGCCGCCCGAGCGCATGATGGCCCATTTAGCCAGCCAAGAGACGAAGATCGAAAAGACGATGATGGTCATGGGGTAGGAACAGATGCCGACCGGCATACCGATCGGGTGCAGGGGCCACCACGAGAAGCGGTAGCGCATAAAGGTCAGCAGTCCCATTGCGCCCGCGCCGCTGACGAGGTGGCCCAACCGCGTCCAATCCGGGGCCTTGAGGTCGATTTTGCGCAGGCTTTCCACGTAGGGTACTTGCGAACCCGTGCCGAAGATCCACCCCCCGTAGTTGTACGCGCCAAAGGAGTAGCCCATGTAGAGCGCGAAGGCCATGGAGACGACGAGGGCGACTAGCGCCGAGAGGAGGATGCAGAAGCTCAGATAGCGGCGGCTTCGACCTGAGCTCAGCCGAAGGTTGCCGCGAATGCTGCTGGACACCTTGGCGCTGTTGGCCGCGGCGACCATGAAGAAGCCCTTGAGCTCGTGGTGCCAGCCGTAGGACAGCCCCATGGCGATGTTGCTCTGTGCGGTGGCGTGCGGCCCGAGCGCGTAGCCGACGAAAGTCTGGCCGACTAGGGGCGCGCGGCTGAAGAGCAAGCCGCCCTCCATGATGATGCGCGTGATGCCGACGTAGAGGACTAAGGTGGCCAAGATGAAGAGCGCGACTGTGGGCGGGTTCATGCCGGCTCGCCACATCCAGAAGGCGATGTAGAGCAGGGCTAGCCCGCCGCCAAAGACGATCATCCGGTAGGACATTAGCTCGTCGGTGTCGTCGATGTCCGCATCGTTGCGCACGGCTTTGCGCCAGATTGCGCCGAGATGTCCACGCGCCATCCACAGCATCCCGACGACGAGGGCGATTAGGGCACCGAAAGACTGCCAGCCGATGCCGGGGTGGCCGAGGGTGTACACGTCGCGGCCGGCAATGGTGTAGCCAAAGCGGTTGAACAGGCCCTGTTGCAACATGGTCAGCACCGTGAAAAACCACATGCTGAACGACACGTCGAGATTGACGAAGTACGTGAAGCCGACGATGGCCCAGTTGATGTTGGTGTTGATGGCGGGAAATTCGCGGCCAATGCGGATGGGGTCGGACAGATCGCGCGGGATGGGTGGAAAGGCCGGGGTAAAGTACGTGACCACATTCCACATGACCATGCAGAAGGGCAGGGCAAAGCCGAACCAGAACGCCTTTTGACGCACGAAGCTGGGCCAGTTTGAGCCGGGCGGCGGGGCGATGAGTTGTTGGGGCAATTCCATCAGGGCGAAGGGCAGGCGCTCGTATTCGACCCACTGCTTGCGCAGCGCCGCGACCATGCACTGACACAAAAAGAAGATGGCCATCACCAAACTGGTCCACCAAAAAAGCGGCACGATCCAAGCGCCCCAAGGGATGGACTCGCCCGCGGGTAGGCCGTTGTAGAACCACTTGAGGGCAATCGCGTCGTTGGGCACCAGCCATTCTTCGATGTACTGCACTACTTTGCTCTGCCACTGATTTTCGGGCGAGGCAAAGTACTGGGGAGCGGCGACGACCGCGATCATGTACGTGGAGGTGCCCCAGGTGGGGATTGAGGCTCCCACCAAGGACATGATGAAGATAAGGCCGAGTTCGCTGGTGTTTAGGCCGCGCACTTTTAGCAGCGACTTGGCCGTGGCATTGAGAAAGACCAGACCAGTAAAGAGAAAGACCACGCTCAAGGGCAGGTAGCTGATTGCCCACTGCGAGGACTTGAGGATGAACATGCTGTACGGGGCCCCGATGTTGATCAGGATCACGAGGCCCAAGCCGATGAGGAAGGCGCGTGCGGTCATGTTGGCTGTCTGGTGCTTCAGACCTCCATGATGGCCACATCGTATTGAGGAATGTGGCCATCGCGGGTCACGAGGACCAGCCTTTCGGCTTGGGCTTGAGCAATCAGGAACCGATCGAATGGATCCCGGTGGTGCATTGGGAGGCGGCCGGCCTGCTCAGCGTGATGAAACGTCAGCGGAAGGTGGGTGAAGCCCCTTTCCTCAACCAACGCCGACAGATTGTCTGGCGCGACCAAGCGACCCTTTGCTCGCTTGACCGCGATTTCCCACCCGGTGATGGCGCTGACGAAGACCTCATTGTGCGGGTCGGTGATGGTGACACGGGTCCCTTCGGACAGTTGCCCCACATCGGATAGGCACCACAAAAAGGTGTGGGTATCCAACAGTAGCCGCGACATTGCTAGCGCTTATCTGGGAAAATTTTCGAGTCCTCAAGCAGGCCCATGAGTTCTTCATCGGGATCGTCAAAGTCTGGCGACATCCAGATTTTTCCTTCTAGCCCACCAAGCTGACGTTCCTCTAGGCGATCCCGATATGGTTCCAGCCGCAAATACGGCTCGCCGGCCTTGGCGATGACAACTTCTTCCCCCGCCCAAGCCAACTTACCTAAGCGCGAAAGTTGCGATTTGGCCTCGTGCATGTTCACTTTCTTCATGGTGAATCCTCCGATAGCTAAGTTAAGCTAAGTCTATTTTTGTGGAGGGGTCGTGTCAAGGATGAGCGGCAAGCTGCCCAGCCCCGGCAAACGCCTCGTCCGCCTCGTCCTGATACCCTTGGCGAATCCCCGGCGCTAGGGTGCGCCAGACGAGGAATCGCTTGCGCAGCACGTTGAGGAACTTGCGATTCATGCGCTGCCAAGAGGCCACGTCGCCGCTGAGGCGCTCGATGTGGGTCTCGATCTTGTAGATGTGGTGTTCGCCGGTGGGAGTCGCCTGCAGGCGCACTTGCTGGCTGATCCCGAGGTCGTAGGGTGCCAGCCAAGTGCGCATGGCAATGGCGTAGGACGGCTCCGGCCCGTCGGTGGTGACGGATAGCTCGACGTCGCGGGCGATGAAGTCGCCGATTGAACCTTCGCCATACGCGGCGAAGACCGACTTGAGATACACGTACATGCTCGGCACTTCGGCCCCGCCGACCGTGAAGGGAAAGTCAAAGCGCCAGTGGTCGCCGACGGGCGGGGGAAATTGCCATTGCCGCGTCACGTCTGGGACGGCCATGTTGGCCGCCATGCGCGCTGGATACAAGGTCGATAAATAGACGGTGCCGATGACTACGACCGTAGCCCACACCGCAGAGAGCGACGAGTAGTTGAGCGTCAGGCCGGCGAGCAGCCCGTATTGCAGCATGAACAGATGGGCGATTTGGCCCAAGGCGTAGCCGACCACCGCGCCAAAGGTGGCAAAGACCGTGGATTCGGCCAAAAACAGCAGGCCGATGTGACTGGGGGCCAAGCCGACGACGCTGTAGATGCCGATTTCGCGCACGCGCTCATACACGGCTCCCATCATGGTATTGAGCACGATCAAGGCGGCGATGATCACCGGCACCAAAAGCTGGCCGGCCCCGCTTATTTCAGTGGAGCCGATCGAGCTGTAGGCCACGACGCGGTCGCCTTGGCCGACGAACAGGGTCAGGGCCACTCGCGACATAAACGACTCCACGCGCTGGACGAACTCCGGGTCGTCCGCGTCCGCGGCAATGGCGATGGAGCGCAGGCGGCCATCCATGGCGCGGACGCGCTCATAGGACAAGAACAGGGTGTTGATTACTTCGAGGTGGTTGAAGGTCTCGACCGCGGTGGCGGCTAAGGCGCGCGGATCTTCGGTGCTCTCGCGGGTGATGAGGCCAGCGTCTTTTACTGTATCCACTGGCGTCAGGCGCTCGCCATCGAGATCGACGACTTCTTTCAGGGCCGCGCTGTCGAACAGGCCGATGACTTGGTACTCCTCGCCGTAGAGCGAGATGGAAGCCGTGCCCACATCCTCGGGGCCAATGCCGACGAGTGCAGCTAGACTGTCGGGCAAGATGACGGTCTTGTCGTCGCCCACGGCGAAGAAGCGACCCGCTGAAATGTGCGCGTCGAGACCCGTGACCTCGGCTTCGGCCGGCTGTAGGCCCACCAAGCCGTGCGCGAAACTGGCCGCGCCGGTTGCAGTGGCGGCAAAGTCGATATAGGCCCGTTCGGATTCGACCGGCGACAAGTACCAGGCGCGCGGTACGACCAAGGCGCGGTCGCCGAATGCGCTCTGTACGTAGTCCAAGATGGAATCCTGCATGCCGCGCCAGGCGCGGTCGCGGATGAGGCCGCCCTCGTACAGAGGCGGGGTGTCGCGCGGCAGGCGATAGAAGTCGAGGCTGGATTTGACCGAGGTAAAGGAATTGACGGTAAAGGTCAAAAAGGTCAGAGTAGCGGCCGTCAGCGCGGTGCGCAGGCGGCGCTTGCTCAAGTTGGAGATGCCCAACAGCACGGCTGCAAAACCCGCGGCGATGCGCCCGACATCGGTCTCGTGTACGCCCGAGGCTGCGCCCTTGCGCCGTTGCAGCAGCGCCTTGAAGCGAGTGACGACGATGAAGATGACGAGGACGCCCAAGGCGAGGATGACAAACGCGAGGAAGATGATGTACGGCGAGGTACTCAGCTTAAAGGCCGGATGGACAAAGCGCAGGATCAGAAATACGAGGACGAAGATGCCGACAAAACCGGCGATTTGCCGCCGCACGTCTGGGAAGCCGAAGAAGAAGCGCTCGCAGAAGAAGGCAAAAGGCAACAGGAGCGCGAAGTAGAAAATCACCGCGCGCACCGCGTCGTTGGCAGTGGCCTTGACTTCCGGGTAGATGCGGGCCTCTAGCCCGAGGGCGCGGCGCACGGCGCGCTGGTAGCCGGTGTAATCGAAGGCCGCGAGTTTGTCGCCGGCCTCGATTAGGGCCTCCCGCGCTTGGTCGTGCATGGCCTGTAGCTGTTCGAGGACAATGCCGTGGCGCACCATTTGTTTGATCCGCGCTTCGTCGATGATCCAGATGTCGCGGGCTGCCTGCAACGCCGGATAGGGGATGAGGCCCTGTTCGACTGGGAAGCCATCGCCCTGTGCCCGTTCAATGGTCGCCAGATCGACGCGGGCTGGATCGAGGTCGGCGAACAGGGCGGAGTCCGCATTGGTGAGCATGTAGCGCACGCCCGCGAGTGCGCTCTCGCCGCCAAAGGCTCCCTCGCCGGCGAGGATTTTGACGCGGGTACCCGGCTCGGCAAACACCACGCCGGCCTGCACCACCCGGTCCTGCACTGCGCTCTGGTTTTCGATGTAGTTGAGGGAAAAAGAGCGCGGCGGCGCATCGTTGGTGCCGAGAATGTTGACGCGGTCCATGGCCGATAGATAGCGCGGATCGACCACTTCCAAGAAACTCAGGGCGCGGCAGCGAAACAGGACCTGCAACATGCGGTTTTCCCACCAGCCATACGGCTGGGTACCCGGATAGGTTTTGTCGCCCTCCTCGCCGAGGTCGGGTGCGGAGACGATGCGCCCGTATTCGTCGAGTTCAAAGGCTTGGATCCGGTTGGCAAAGCGGTTGCGCACGATGTCGAACTTAAAGTAGCCTGTTTCATCTCCGTGCGTGGCCATAAGGGTGCGCACGCCGGCCACGGAGTTGGGGCCGGGCTGGAGATAGGTGACGAGGGCGTTGGGCACAGGAGCCTTGGGCACGGCGAAATTCACGTCGCGGTCGAACCAGTAGATGTTGCCCTCTAGGCTGTGGCCCCAATCGCGCAGGGTCAGCTTGGTGTCGTTGAAGAAGTCCGGGTCGGAAGTGGCCTTGAGCATCAGCCCGGCTATGGTGCGAGTCTGTGCGGCGAGGTTGTCGAGCGCGACGAATTCGAGCCGGTCGAGGGGCGTATCCACGCGCTGGCGCAACTGGTTGAGCGTGACGAAAGAAAGCGCCTCCTTGCCCACGAAGGCCGCGGCCTCGCTGTCGAGGGCCAGCCGCACAGGCATGAAGTTTTTCCACACCCGCTTCTGTGGGGCCACGGCGTCTTGGTAGCGAGACTTCGGCGAGCTCAGTCGAGTCGTTGATTCGGCGAAAATCTCGCGGTTATAGCGGGCAAAGCGCGAGGCGTAGTGCGCCATCAGATTCTTCTGATAGTCGTCGTTGCGCCAAGCCGAGTTGTAGAACGTCCCCATGGTAAAGCTGCCGACCCGAGGGCTGTGGCTGGCCAAGTCGAGGCCGACGAAAAGGCGGAAGTCGATGCGCTCGGCGGGCGGGATCTGGTCGCGGAAATGCTCGCTTTTGCGCGCGTGGCGGTAGAGGAAATCGTTGACGCCGGCCAAGCCCTGAAAGTGCCCAGGGGTGGCCAAAAAGAGCACGGTGTAGCGAGTGCCTTCGGCGACGAGCAAGCGCGCGATTTCGAGCAGCGCGGCCATGCCGGTCGCGCTTTCGGCCCCCGGGGCTAGCGCAGGGACCACTGAGATCGCGTCGTAGTGGGCTTGTAGGACGACGATTTGCTCGTCCCACTGCTGGATTTCGCGGCGCTGACCGCGCGGCATGTCCTCGGCTAAGCCGGGAAGGACGGCGAATATATTGCGCGCCTGGACCTGCTCCCAGTCCATGCGCGCTTTGAGATGCACCTGTGCGTCGCCATGCGCTTGCTGTCGCAGGATTTCCGCGTCCGCCGCTTCTAACCAAAAGCGCGGGATGTCCACGGGCACTTGGAGGAATTTTTCCGCGGCCTCGCTACGCGTGACGTGGCCATCGTCGTACAACAGAATAGCCTGCGCACCCAAGGACCGCGCTTCGACGTGGGCGTTGCCCGAGCCGAATCCCATCAGCGCAATGCTGCCCGCTAGCCGTTTCCCATCCATCTCGGCCAAGCTGCCGCGCCCCAAGTCTATGAGGTGGCCGGAGACGCCGCCCGGTGGCAGGGACGGCGGGCGCACGTGGTTGGGCCACAATCCGTAGATGGGGATGGCTTCGTCCGAATCGACCAGGCGCAGCCGACCGCCGCGATCTAGGGGAACGGAAAGGGGAAAAAATTCGCTGGTGACTTGGAGGCCGAGGCCGCGGAATTCCCCTTCGATATAGCGGGCTGCGTTCGCGGCTCCCGCATAGCCGGTGACGCGGGATGAGTCTGCGGTGAGGATGCGGAGGTGGCGTTCTAGATCGGTGGCGTTTATTTGCGCGACGGCTGCGCGCAGCGAGGGCGCTTCATCGGTCGCTGGAGCTTCGCGCAGTGGCACCCAGCCGATGGCTCGCTCAATCCAGCGCGAAATGGTGGCCGGATCAAAGGCTGTGACCGATAGCAGGAAGAGGGCCGCGGTGGCGAACAGGAGGAATTTGGTCAGCATTGATGAACGCGTGTCGGGCACCGGACAGAAAAAGAGGCAGGCCGTAGCCTGCCCCTAGGCTATTCATCTGGGCCTGTCTAGCTAGTTGGCCGCCACCTTGTCGATGTTTTTGACCTTTTTGATGTCGCGCTTAAAACGGAAGCGCAGGTCAATGGTCTCTATGGGTTCGTCGCGGAAGTTGTAGCGCAGCCCGAACTCGGGAATCTCGACGGCGATCTCGGCGACATCGGTGTGGATCTTGGAGAAGATCACGTAGCCCTCGACCTCTTGCCCTGAGAAGCAAAACTCGTCGTCTGGGTACTTGGCTAGGTTATAGAGACCGCGGCGCTCGTTGTAGCGTCTATAGCCCAAGCCGTTGAAGGCCAGGGGGAAACGCCGGAAGTACTCCTCCACGTCATAACTTCCCCAAGGATAATAGCGCCGTCCATTGGCCGACTCCACGGTCACCATCAGCGGATCGAACTTGACTTTGGGGTATTCGTAGTTTTTGACCGTGATCTTGAAGATGGACAAACGCTGCGGTGCCTCGCCCGTGCGCGGATCGATCCAATTCCCATAGGTAAACGGATTGGATGGCAGCTCGTCGGCCGGACCGCTGGCGTTAGTGGACTCGGCCGGGTACTGGCGGTTGATCTCCTCGTCGAGCATGGGCCGCACGGACACTTCAAGGCGGTTTTGCACGAAGGTAACCGTGCCGTCGTCGAGGATTTTCATGCTCGACCCTTGAATATCGGTTTGCTGCTGGGCCACCTCTAGGGGCTGAAATCGCCCGGGGATTAGGTAATGGCCGCAGCCCAACAAGAGGGCCACAGCGGCGAGGATGGAAATTTTTTGGTAAGTGTACATGGAACACTCCTCTCTGACGGACTTATAGCTCGACTGGATTTGCAGCCTGTCTGCGTTGGGAGACAAATTTCCCAAACTGCCCTTCATCTACGGCGACAACCGCAGCGTATTTCTCGCGCAATTGCTCAATGTAGCGGTCGAACAGGGGCGCGGCCTGCGCGTCGCGCAAATCGCGTGCGACTTGCGCTTGTAGTTCCCGCCCTAGCGTGCCCGAGCGGGCGTAGCGTTGCGCGTTGGCCTCGTAAAAGGCGCGCACCTGCGCGGGGTCAAGCTGGATGTGCGCGTAAATTTCTCGCTCCCACAGGGCTTGGATCAGCTTCTTTGCGCGCACCTTGGCACGGCGTGGCTCCAACTCGGCGTACAGACCGTGCTTGCGCGCCTCCTGCGGCAGAATCTGGTCGGCGACAAAGGCCCGCGTCACCTTGAATCCAAGGGCGCTGACATCGGTCGGCTGCGATCCGGCGTCTGCTCCGAGCCGGGCGAGGGCCTGCTGGTAGTCCGCCGCGCTCCAATCGCCCGCGGCACTGCGGACCAACCGCATTTCTGGCCGTGCTGTACCTGTGGCGACCTGCCGCAACGCGGCCGTGTCTAACTGCACCGCGTACTGACCGGTCAATTTCTCTAGATAAGCCAAGTTCGCCTGTTGCTTCTTGTGTCGGGCTAGGGCCGCTTCCACGAGCGAGCGGCGATCTGCCAACGAGACCTCGCGCTCGGCCGCAATGGCTACCACCAAAAACTGCCCATTAGTTTCCATCAACTCAACGGCCCCCACTTCCTGCAGGAACAGAGCGGCCATGCGCGCGTCGCCGGCGTTGAGCGCGTTGAGCCACCCGCTCTCGCTCCACTCTCCGGCCAAATCCGCCCCCGCTTGAACCTTTCTAAGGGCCTCCATAGCTGCAGCCCGATCGCGCACGGGCAAGCGGCGCAGGCGAACTTCGCGGGCCGCACCCGATTCGGCAAAGAATTCCGCTAGCTCAGTTTCTGTATGAGCTAACTGTTCGCCCATATCGCGTACGAGCAATTCCTCGACCAGCTCTTTGCGCTCCCAAGCCTCCATTGCACCGGCGACCGCTTCGTCTAACCCTTGGGCGCGGGCTTCGATCAGCAAGAGTTCCTTGTCGATGAGGGCCTGAAATTGGCGACGCCAATCCGCAAGGGGCTGGGCTTCGCTGCCGTCGGGCAGCTTTTCCAAGGCAGCGACAAAATCCCGCTCGCTAATCTCGGTTTCGCCCACTCGGGCCAAGACCGCCGACGCACTTTCTGGCGGCGCGTCGGCGCAGGCCCACAATCCCAAGGCGAGGAGCGCCATCTGCGGCTTTAGAAGCTCCATCCCCTTCTTTCGGCTGGCCGACCTCCCAAGCGCTCCTCCTCTAGCCCGGCATAGAGCTCGATAAAGGCAATGGTATTGCTCACGTCTTGGTCGGAGAGGTTGGCAAAGTTGATGTCGTTGACCTGAAAGCCAACGTTGGATGTGATGCTGTACCCTTGATACTGCACTCGATTGGTGTACTGCACGGTGAACACCTTGCCGATGAAGTCGTCGATGTATTCGGGCGGCAGCGGGTCGGGGATCTCCTCGGCATTGCGAAAGATTACGGCTTCCACCCCGATCTCGACGCGGCTTCTCGTCAGCACCGGGAACACGGCGGACAGGGAGAAAATTTCGCTCAATTCGTTGATCTCAAGCTGGACGGTGCGCGGTTGGGTGCGCTTGCGCCACATGTTTTTCCAGCGCGGGATCAAGGTGATGTTGCGCCCGATGGAAAACGGATAATCCGCCTTGTTGATCACACCGTAGAACGCGCTGTCGCGGAGGCGCTCGGCTGCTTCGTCTCGCTGCTTGAAGTGATCGAGGCGGAACTTGTTGGCAAAGGTCAGGTTGCCACGGGTGTACTTGTAGCCGATGAAGCTCTGATTGACGATGGTGTTTTCGGTGATTAGGGGGTCGTCAAAAGGTTGCAAGCCGCCAATGGAGCCGGGGCGCTGCACCCATTGCAGCAGGTTGTCGGCGATGTTGTCCTCGACGGACTTGATCATGTGAAAGGCTTCAAACTTGCCCGTCCTAGAAATATCGCGCACCGCGCTGAGCACCGCGTACAGGGCTGTTGACCGCTCCTTGCCGGCGATCAGCCACTCCCGATTGCGACCTACGGTGATATTGACCCCTGGATAAATCTCGGTGCCTCCGTACGCGTTCCAGCCGCGATGGCCCTTGCGGTAGGGATAGTCGGCCTCGTCGTCGTTTTCAAAGCGATCCACCACGGTGTTGTGGTTCATATCGACGCCGAAGAGGAAATCGGGCGGGTCGATGTAGTGGCGCAAGAATGGCTCTTCGTAGTCCGGGGTGAGATTGGAGTTCTCGTTGAAATCCGAGAGTAGGTCATTGTTTTCGTCGAGGCCGGGGAAGACGGCGTTGTCGCCGCCCGCACCACCCCAGCGCGGCCAATCGACGAGCTGGTCTTGATCGTCGTTATCGTCGATGTACTCGAACCAGTTCTGCCGCTGGTTTTCGTAATCCACGACATCGTTTTGGTCGGTGATGTACCCGCGCGTGGTGTACCCGTGGTCCATGCTGAACACCTCGCCGTAGCCAAAGTAGCGGCCCACGCGGCGCGTGGCGTTGACAAACCAAGCATCGGCCGTGCGGTCGCTCTTTTTGAGGTTGCTCAGTTTCTGGATGTTGATGTTGGGATAGCGCTGAAACTGGGTGTTGCGCGCAAATTCGCCGCGCACCTCCATGCCCCATATATCCTCGACGACCAAGTCCACGCTGGTGATTTCGTTGGCCGAGGGCAGTCCGTAGTCAAAGCGGACGACGCGCTGGTTGGTGTTGTCGCGCACATTGCCTTCCGAGCGAGTGACCGGCAAGAAGATGGGCTGGCCGTTGATATTAGTCTGCAAGTTGGAGGTTATCTCCACTCGGTAGTCGTTGGAGAGCACCATGGCAAAGCTGACCTTTTGCACCACTAGCGGGTCGGGCACGCGGTAGCGGAGGAGGATTGGTGCCTCTTCGAGGGCTTCGAGGAAGCCCTCGCGCTGGCGGCCGCCTTCAATGGTGGGGTTGACCGAGGTCTCTTGGCCATCGACGATCATCTGCGCCGAAAAGAATAGGGCACCGGAGCCATCGCCGGGAGAGTCGTCGGAGATGCGGATAACGATTTCGGTGACGTTGCCCGAGTTCTGGCTGCTGGTCAGCAAGCCGGCACGCGAGTTTTCCGAGAAATTGCTGCTCGCCGAGCCGAAGTTCGTATTGACATACGTGACCCCTAAGCCCATGAAGTCGCCGATTTGGGCAGTACCGCGCAGACCGACGAAGTTGGTGAAGTCCGTGTCTTGCACTCGGTTGGCCCCCTGTACCGCCCTTACCGGCTCATTGACGCGCGACAACAGCACGGTGGCCTCGTATTTGTCGGACGCAAAGTCCCATTGGACGCCGTTGAAGCGCGAGCGGCTGAAGGTCAGTGGGGTCAGGGTCGTGCGGATGTAATCGCCGACGGTCAGAGCGGAGTAGTACTGGCCCTTGGAGTCTGCGGCCACGATTAGGTTTTGAAACCAACCGCTGAAGCGGCTGTCTTTGAAGACTGTGCTGCCAAAGGCCAGCGGTTGCTGCTGACGCCACTCGTAGACGCGCCAGCCACGGGTGATCCAGTTGCCGAAAATGTCGTACTGGCCCGTGCCCTCTAGCTGCGTGCTGACGTAGCGCTGATACGGTTCCTTGGCGTAGTTGGTGTACTTGTAGCCTCCCCAGTTATAGATGTAGTAGAGATCTTGGGGCACGTACCACTTGCGCATGGTCGGGATCAGTGGGTCGAAGCCCTCGATCCGAACCTGCGAGGTGGCGCCGCGCTCGCGCCCCGGGGTCGCCGCTTGGACGCTAGATGCCGCAACGGCCAGGACCAGCAGGGCAATCCCCCAGAACATAACTTTGCGCATAACAACCCTCCCTTAGGCGTTCACTTGTGCTTGGCACGCGGCTAGCCGCGCAGTAAAAAAATCGGTAGCCGAGATAGCCCGGCCATGTCGGTCAGTACACTACGGCGATACTCCGCATCTGCGTGGCGATACCAGCGTCGGTAGCGGCCTTGAGGCGAAGCAAGTACATACCCGGCGGCACGGCACCGTCGTCGTCGTGACCGTTCCAGCTAACTTGCTTGGGGCCGGAGCGATCGCGGGCTTTGTAGAGGCGATGCACTGGCCGACCACTCAAGTCGTACACGACCACCTCGACTTCAACCTCGTGGGTCGCCTTGAGCAGGATGTAGTCGAGGGTAATCTGGTCGTTGATGCCGTCGCCATTGGGCGTGATTACCGCAGACGAGAACACGACGCCGGTAAAAAGCTCGTCGTCGATGCGGGCACTGACGACGAGCGTGTTGTCGGTAACTTCCTCGGCCGCGTCGCCAAAGGCGACTCGCTGTGGAAACGCATCGGATTGGCTGTCGGCGACCTCGCCGCGAAATTCCGTGCCAGAGACGGTTACCAAACTGGCGAAGCGCACAGCGACTTCTTGGCCACTGCGGGTAATGCGTTGGTCGGGAAAGCTCACCTGTAAGCGGCCCAAATCGGATGCCGTGATGAAGTTATCAATCTCGACTCCATCGACGCGCACACCCGTGGCACGGGCCGCAAACGGAGTGTGGATGATCACGGTGTCAAAGCCGCGGTTGCCGCTTGAGACGACCGAGCGCAGGTGATAGGTAAATTCGTTCTCCTGCCCGAGGGTCGCCGTGGTCGGGCTGATTTCAGCAATGACCGAATCGGCGAGGGCCGGCACAGTGTAGTTGAAAACCACTGAGTCGATGACGGCTTTGTCGAGCAAGCTGTTCGACAGGAGCTTGAATTGCAACTGGAGGTAGCGCCGGTTGTCCGGCGAATTGATCGGCGATCCGAGGAGTTCGGCGTAGGGTGGGGACCACGCACTCCAATCGCGGTCGTTTTCGAGGACGATGCCGGCGTACGAGGGGTCGAGTGTGCGGTCGAAATCCGCTAGGGCTACTTCCTCGAATTCACCGGGAATGCCCGTCTGGCGGAAGTAAAGCGAGTCCGTGGAAACAAAGCCGGTCTTAGTGCTGAACTGGGCTTGAGCGGTGCCGTCGATGCGGCCATACACATCGACCGGCCCGAAGTTGGCCGCTTCACCTAGGTCAATCACTTGCGATATATACTGGGCAAAGGGCGCGACGCCGACGCCAAAAACTTCGAGATCGCCCATCTGGAAGCCGCGTTCGCCCGTGCTGCGCAAAATAAAAAAGCGCACCTGCGTCGGCGGAAAGCTCAAGTCCAGCTCGGGCAGGCCGTGCGAGCGGTCTTGTGCGATGAGCGCGTAAACGGGATTGCCACCAACGAAGTTGAGCGAATCGCCATCGTTGACGTAGAATTCGTAGCCGCGCAGCGAGCGCTCATCATCGTTGAGGACGCCGCGTCGGAAGTAGAGGCGATGGAGGACGAAAATGGCACCCATATCGACTTTGAGTTCGGCGCCGTTGGGGTTGGTGTACACGCGCCAGCCCGTGGTGTGGGAGCCGTCGATGAGTTCGTTGATTATCTCGTTGGATCGCGCCGCGGCCGTGCGCACCGAGGTGGTCGCGCGGCCGTCGAGTTCCTTGATGCGCGGCAAGATGTTTTCCTCGGGGTCGGCTTCCAGCGGCGAAAGCCCCCCTTCGTCGGTGACTTCGAGTGCGTTGAAGACGATCGAGTTGCCCTCCCACTCCAGTCCATCGCCGCCTATTTTGAGCCGTTCCGCGGCCACGGCCGGAGTGCTATATCCCATCGCTAGGCAGGCTAATGCGAGTGCGGCACGGGTCATCGCAGTTCCTTTTTGCTGTAAGGTGGCAAAAGCAGTCCCCCTCAGTAGGCCACCGGTACGATCCGCTGCACCGTCTCGGTCTCGGAATCGCCGGCGATCTCAATTTGTACTAAATAGGTCCCCGGCCTCACGAGCGCACCGGCGTCGTCGCGACCGTTCCAAGAAAAGTGGTAGCGCCGAGCGAGCCCATCGCCGCTGTCGAGGGCGCGCACTTTGCGGCCGGCTAGGTCGTAGATGTGGACCCGGATTGGTCGCGGAGTCACCAGCTTGAGCGCGTCGAATTCAATGGCTAGCTCGTCGCCGATCCCATCTCCATTAGGCGTCAGCACCGGCGTCGAAAGGGCGACGTTGGCCAGTAGGAGGTCGTTGATCGGCAGTTGCACAGAGACGGATTCACTCGGCACATCGGCTTTGGCATCGCCTTGATCAACGAGTTGGCGCACATCGGTGCCGAGGTTGCTGTTGCCGAGGAAGAGGTCAAAGCGCGTCTGGTTTTGGTAAATGGTACTGCTGAACGAGAGTTCGATTAGCTCCGAGCGGCGGACCGTGGCTGGTAAATCGACGACAAATCCTTCGGCGACCGGGGTGATTTCAACCTCCACCGGCTCGTCGTCCAACTTCAGGCTGGTGAAATCAACGGGCACGGACGCGATCATGGTCAAGCGGTCAAAGCCCTGCGAGCGCCCGCCAAAGATCGGCAGGACGAAGTACGTAAAGTCCTTTTTGACGCCTGGTTCGACTTGGCTGGGAAAGACCTCGGCGCGGGTTTCGAGAGCAATGGGATTTTCTACGTTCAAGTGGAGGGCATTGATCGATGGTGCCGTGCTGGGGTCTTCCGAAATCAGGCGCAGGTCGAGTTGGGCATAGCGGCGTGGCGAGGGCGAGTTAAAGAGCGCGCCAGAAGTTACGTAAGGATCGCTCCAAACGCTCCAGTCCGAGCCGACGGAAATCGTGATTTTCGTCGGCCCGCGCAGGCTCTTGGGCGTCTTGTTGTACTTCCGCTCGGTAATCTCTTTGCCCTTCTTGTCGAAGTAGTGAATATTTTCGACGACTTCATTGCCGGTGCGGCTGCGCAGCTCAATGCGCGTGCCGGGCGGGATCTCGGCGTCCCACTCAACCGAAGTCAGGGCTTTGGCTTCGCCGAGGTCGAGGATCGGCGAGGTTAACTGCAACTCGGCCGGAAAGCCCTCGCCGTAGATCTGGAACTCGCTAATCAGGGCGAAGAGCCGGTAGGAGCCATGGGTACCCGTGCGCTGCCCGCCGTGGCGGGAGGAAGGGAAGTACTGCTTGATGTAGCGGATTTTCTGCAACTCAAATTGGTGGTCGAAGTTGCGAATAGTCGTCTCATTCAGCGGGCTGTCGTCAACAAAGGCAATCTCGTGAAAATTCAGGGTGCCGTCCGGGGCGATCGAGCCGTCGGAAGCGAGGAGCTGGTACCAGAAGAAATTGGCGTAGCGGCTGCGAATCCGCGACGGGGCACCGGCCGGCTCGCCGATGATGCGAATCTGGTCAATCCAGTAATGGGCCCCTAGGTCGAAGATGATGCGATTGAAGATGTCGAAGCCGGTCTGGGTCTGGTGGTAAGTTTGCATGCCCCAGTTGGTGACAATGTCGCCGTCAACCATGTTCTCTCCGCCGGAGAGCACGGCCTGCAAGTCGGTGATGAGTTCGATGTTGCCGCCGCGCTCAATGATCCCGAGGGAGATATTGTCGCCGATGGTGGAGACCGAAATCTCGGCTAGGCCGGCACCCTCGACGAACTTGGCCAGTTCGATGCGAATGATGCGGATTAGGCCCGAGGATTCTTTAAACTCGCTGACAGTGCCATCGACAAAGCCGCCGCCGATGTCGTCCGAGCCAGACGCGCTCAAGCCCAAGGTGCGCTGGCGGGGGTCGAGGACGAGCTCGTGGCTCTCATTGAAGCCAACACCCTTGGAGAGACCGTAGCCCAAGGTGCCTTCTACGGGCACCAAGGCGTTGGTAAAGAACTTCTCGCCGCTCGACAGCAGGATGGTGAAAAACTCAAAGGGCGGCGCGGATTTGTCGAAAGTGATGACGATTTCGGAGGCCGTCACTAAGCGGCCCAAGTCGAGTTCGATATAGGCGTCTTCAATGCCGTCGGCCGGATCGGGAGACCAGCTAGTCGCTGGGTCGCCATCCATGATGTGGTCCGCATCGCGAGCATTGCTGCCAACGCTGCGGATGCCGCCGCCAAAGTGCTCGGCATTGCGCACGGCGTCGATGTTTTTGCGCACGGACACAGGCTGGATCCGACCAGTCGCTTGGAGTTCTACAGCACCGACCGGGTGCGCCCACTCTTGCCAAGTGGAACGAGAGTTAAACGAGACGCGCTCGCCAAAGGCGAAACTGCTCAACACGATAACGAGGCATAGTGCGCGAGTGATTGTCATAGCCGTGTTCCCTTAGTATGCCCTAATGGGATGGACATAGGCCGTGCTCTTAGTACGCTAGCCCCACTAGCAGCGACCGATCTTCAGAACCGGTATCCGTATCAATAGAAAGACGCAAAAGGTAGAGCCCTGGCGGCACGGTGGCACCGCTCTCGTCCAAGCCGTCCCAAGTCACATGCTGTGGCCCGTTGAGCGCACCGCCTTTTTGCAAGTGTCGCACCGGACGGCCCGCGAGGTCGTACACGACTAGGTCGGCGGGCACCTGCGAGAGGGCACGCAGCAAGATGTAGGACACCTGTACTTGATCGTTCACCCCATCGCCGTTGGGGCTGAATACTGGCGGGTCCGCCTTCAATTCGAGGACGAGTTCTTGGCGCAACGCGCCTTGGATGGACAGACGATCAGCTTGGGCTTCGGGAGTAGCGTCTCCGGCCACCACGTCTTGACCGAGTTCGCCGGTCTGACTGTCGAAAACCTTGGCAAAGAAAGTGGTGCCATAAACCGTTACCATGGCCTCGAAGCGGATGCGCAAAAGCTGGCCCGATTCAGTCACTCGGTCGTCGGTCAGTTGGATGGCTAGCCTGCTCTCGTCCTGCGCGTCCTCTTCTGTAAAAGCGACGGGTCCCCCGTCTAATTCGACGCTGTTGACCGTGGCCTTGAAAGGCGTGCGGATTTCCACGCGGTCGAACCCATCGTTGGCATCACCGAAAGTCGAGCGAATGTAGTAGTCGAAGGTGTTGCTCTCGCCGAGGGTGACCGTCGCCGGAGTGACTTCGGCCGTCAGCTCTTCGGCCAGCGTCGGGATCGAATAGTCAAAGGAGAACGAATCGACAAAGGCCGACTGGCGCGCGTCCTCGGACGAAAACAACAGGCGGAACTGGACGTAGCGGCGGTTGCCCGGCGAGAGTAGATCGCCAAAGAAGTCCTCGTATGGTGCCGACCAAGGGCTCCACTCGTCGATGTTGTCGATGATCGCGCCCTTGTCGGACGAGGTCAGATCGTCATACTCGTCGGCCGCCTCGGGTGAGCCTATCGGCAAGATGGGTTCTTCCTGCCGATCTTCGCCCTCAAAGATATCGGTTTTGCGATAGAAAATTTTGGGGTCGGCCACCGAGCCTGTGCGCGTCTGCAATACCACGTTAGTCAAGGGGTCGAAGCGGGTCGGCAGGCGAATTTGGCCAAAGTTGGCCGCCTCGCCGAGGTCGATGACTTCGGAGAGATAGCTGCCGGTGGGCGCGAAGCCATCGCCAAAGACCTCGACTTCCTCGATGATGAACTCTTGGCCCGAGCGGCTAATTAAGCGGATGAAGCGCACAAACTGGAGAGGGATATGAGCGTCAATATCCGATTCGTCCTGTTCGAGATTGGCGCTGACTTTGTTGATGAAGGCGATCGGGCGGTCCTCGCGCAGTTGCGCGGGGTTGCCGTCGTGAACAAAAAGCTCATAGGCGCGGAGGAAGATGTCGGGGTTGCCCTGAAAGCGAATGCGGTTGATCGGCAGGATCGCGCCTAAGTCGATGACCATGGAGGTGCCATCGGGGCGTCGCTCGCGGGTGACGCGCCAGAAGGTCTCGGCATTGCCGTCAGTGAGCAGGCCGGTCAGGTTCTCGCGCGACTGCGGTGAGGAGATATTGCCACCCCGCCGCGTCAGGGTGAGGTTTTCGACGGCATTGGTGGTCGAGTCCACCACGGCTGGGAGCAGGACAGAGGCATCGGTGGTGAGGCCGGTCAGTTCGCCGACATCGTCCCATGCAAAGCCAGAGCCTCCCGCAGTCCATACGTCCACGGCGCTAGCCGCCCTAGCGCCCAACAGAATGCAGATCAACAGTCTAAATCGCCACTTGAACATAGCGCGTGTTGCCTCTCGTCCCCATAAACAAAACAAGGGGAGGGGAACCGATTCCCCTCCCCTTGTGAACTTGCCTAAGACGAAGACTGCTAAAGTTTGGTTTAGAGCTCTTCGCCTACCAGCGACTTAACTTGGCCCCAAGAGGTTTCCTCGACTGCCGTGTCTACAGCTTCAATTGGCGTCAGGAAGATGTCGGGCATGCCGCCGCTGTTCATAAACTGCTCGGCCATGCTGTACTGGGCCTGCCACCAGAAGCCGTTCTCGCAGCAGTCCTCAGACATTGGATCGTTGCCGTTGGCGTTGAGACCTTCGTCGGCGTCGTCAATCGAGATCGACATACCGATGGTCTGCTCGGCCGCGAGCGTCCACACCGTGCTGGCGTCCGGGCCGCCGCTGATCGAGAGCGGGTCCATCAGCTCGGCGCTGAACTCGTAGTAGTACTCTTGGCCTTGGTTGACGTGACCGGCATCGACGAAGTCGGTGTGGGTCCACCAGAAGTTCAGGGCGTCCTGCTCGAAGTTGCCCAGCGCGCCGTTGTACATCTGGACGCGCGAGAACTGCTCGGAGAAGCTCAGGCACATCTGATAGGCCGGCTGCAAGTCTTGGTCGTTGGGTGCCGAGTACGGGCCGCCGCCTTGGTTGTCGGGGTCAAAATGCACTTCGCAGTTGTCATCGCGGAAGGTGCAGGTGGGGTTCTTATCGACGATCAGGAAGTCGTCGTGGACGTGAACCATGGCGTGAATGCGGTTGTTGGAATCGCTCCAGCCAATGATCAGGTCGATGAATAGGTCATCGGCGTCGTCGGCACCGCCGGTCAGCGGATTCATGTCTTCAATGGTGACCTCAAAGCTGCGATCAACCCAGGCCCAGTCGGAATTGTCGCCATCGATGGTGGGCAGGGCGTTGCTAGGGATCCCCACGGCGAAAAAGAGCGGTACTTCAGCCGGCTCCTGCGCGAAGGCAGCACCAGCGACGAGCAACGCGCCTAGAGTCAAAGCTAGGACTTTGCGCATTGTTAAATCCTCCTCATGTAGTTGCTGGATATAAAAAGTGAAAAGAAAAGACCCGCCATAGAGCTTCAACGGGCGGAATTTACGAAATTGCTCAAAAGTGCAGCGGTTGGTACTGCGAACCTCCTTTCATCGGCGATTTTTCGGGGCATTTTTTATATATAGTTTAGTTGGGTAAATAAATAAATATAAACTTGGCTGTCAAGATTTTTTTGCCCACGGATCCTCCTAGTAAGCTACGGAAATGAGCGCTTGCGCTTTCTCGTCGCCAGCATCGCCCTCGACGAGGATTTCGAGCACGTACAGGCCCGGGTCCACGCGATCTCCACGGCTATCGCGGCCATCCCAGACGAGTTCGCGCTGGCCGGCGCGGCTGTCTTCGCTACGATCGTACACCAAGCGGCCGGTGAGGTCGTACAGGCGCAATCGCAGAGGGCGCGGTGTCAGCACATTGACCAGTGCGATTTCCAACGTCAGTTCGTCGTTGATCCCGTCGCCGTTGGGAGTAATCGCCTTGGACGAAAGGGACATATTGGCGAGTAGCGCCTGAGAAACCGGCAAGCTGACGATGTTGGTGTTGCTTTCAATCTGGTCGGTGGCGTCGCCCGGGTCCACGCGCTGCCGCACGCTCTCGTCTTGACGGCTGTCCTGCAAAAAGACGTCGAAGCGCGTCGATTGTCTAAATACGGAGGATTCAAACTTCAGTTCAATGAGCTGATCTGTGCGGATGCGATTGGGCAGGTGGACTAAGAAGCCGCTTGCGGTGGTATCCACCTGCGCGTCGTCGAGCGCGGTGCCATTGTGCGCGACGCTCGTAAATTGCACCGGTGTGTCCGACTCGACGGCGAGGCGGTCGAATCCGCTGGCGTTTTCGGGCCGCAAGTAGTAGGTAAACTCCGTCAGTACTCCCGGTAGGGCCTGCTGAGGAGAAATTTCGCCGAGTACGCGGCCGGCGAGCGGTTGGGTGAAGTTGACGGCCAAGTGGTCGAGAGAAGCCCCCACAGTCGGCGAATCCGAGGTCATGCGCACGTCGATTTCGAGGTAGCGGCGCGGCGAGGGCGAGAGAAAAGCCTCGCCTGAGAAGCTGTAAATGCGGCTCCACGCACTCCAATCGCCGCCCGCGGCGAGGGTGGTGTCGATCGGGCCTTTGAAGCTGGGAATGAGCTTGTTGTATCTCCGCTCGGAGACTTCCTTGCCGTTTTTGTCATAGAAGCTATAGGTTTCCAAAATTTCGTTGCCGGTACGGGTGCGAATCTCAATGCGCGTACCGGGCGGCTCGTCGCCGCTCCACTCTACGGAGTTGAGGTTCTTGCCGGCACCTAAGTCGATCAGGGGGGAGCGGAAATCGACCTCCGACGGGAACCCTTCGCCAAAAATCTGAATCTCGTCGGTGGTCCCACCCGCTCCGCAGCCGGGAACTCTGTTGATACCGCCCTCCTCGCCGAGCCGTTGCAAGGAATAGCAACTGGTGTCCCAGTACTTCCAGAAGATGCGGACAAAGCGCGTCGGCAGCAGGTCGAAGTGGTGATCGACTAGGCCCTTGGAGGTCTGACTGCCAGGCGAGGCACCGGAAAAGTGCTTGGTCCACAGGCGGGTGCCGTCGGGCGAAAGCGAGCCGTCTGAGGTCATAAACTCGTAGAAGCGGAAGCCCCAGCGCCGACGGTGAACGTAGTGCCTAGTGGTAATGCCACCACCAAAGCCGGAGCGCACGACCACGCCGCCGATGATCCGCGTTTGATCGACCCAATAGACTGCGCCTAAGTCGAGGACCATGTGGGCGAGGATGTCGGTGAGGCCCCTAGAGGCTGTGCCAGCACGCCAGCGCTCGTACAAATCGCCGTCAAAGAGCGCTCTCGCTTTGCCGAGAGGCTGCGATTCGTTGCTAGCGAGATTAATGTTGATATCGACCGACCCGCTGCGTTCCAATAGCCCCAGGGCGATATTGTCGCCGATGGTCTCGACTTCGACCTCGACGAGGCGGGCATCGGGCACTAAGAGCAGTGGTTCAAAGCGGATGAATTGGATTGGCTCTTCGTCGATTTGTTCTATTTGGTACGTCACCCGATGATGGGTGTTTTCCTTGATACGCCCTTTGACGCGATAGACCAAGGAACCTTCAATAGGTGCAGCGATAAAGTCGGTTTCCGGCTCGCCGGTCGAGAGCAGGAGGTCGAAAAGTTCAAAGGGCGGAGCCTCCGCGTCGAATACCAAAGTGACGCTTTTGGCCGAGACTGCGCGGCCCAAGTCAATCTCGATGAACCACTCGTCCGGCCCGGCCTCTGGATCGGGTGCCCAGCCGGTCGCTGGATTGCCGTCAATGGCCAAACGAGCGGTGCTGAGGTTGGAGCCGGCGTTGCGGATACCGCCGCCGAATTCGCCCAAATCGCGCACGGCGTCGATCCCCTTCTCGATTTTTGTGAGTTGGATCTCACCGGACGGGCTCAATTCCACCGCGCCCAAAGGTAAATCCCCCCATTGACGCCAATCGCGTGCCGAGTCGTAGCGTATCTGATCGGCTGCTAGCGGATAGCTACTGCCCAAGACCAAGATGGCGGCGAGGGCCATGCGAAAATTCATAAATGCCTTCCTTCACGCATGTATCGCAGAGGATGAACGTTCCAATAGCTTATTAGTTAGCTTATAGTTATTAATTTTAATAAATACCTACGCTGCGGAACAGGTCAAATGGGCTGGCCGCGGGGTGGAGCGGAACTTCCGCTCTGTTTGTATCTTACTTTCCAACAACCCGAACTAAGTCCTTGCTGGAGAATGTGCCAATATGATAGGTCGAATTGCCCTCTGCGCGCTGATCGCCTTGCCGGTCTGCGCCCAGCACGAGAAAGTCGAGCGGAGCGTCAACCTGCCCACGGATTGGGCCACCACCATGGTCCTAGTGCCGGCCGGATTTTTTCCCCGAGGTATGGAAGGCGAAGCTTTTGATGAGCAGCCCGTGCGCGAGATTTACCTCGACGCGTACCTGATCGACAAATACGAGGTCACGGTGGCGCAATGGGGAGAGTACCAGCGCGACACGGGTGCGCTGATCCCGGAGTGGACCCTGCAGAATACGGCTGCGCGGCAAAACCACCCCATTACGCTGGTGACGTGGTACGACGCCGCGGGCTTCTGTCAGTGGGCTGGCAAGCGACTGCCCACGGAAGCCGAGTGGGAGCGCGCCGCGCGCTGCGACGACGGTCGCAAGTATCCTTGGGGCGACGGCCTCGATGCCTTTCGCGCCAATTACTTCCAGAGCAACGATCCGTTTGAACGCGGCTTTGGGGCCATCCTCAGCACCAACCCGGTCGGTTTTTTCGACGGTTCCAACAGAGATGGCTACCAAACGCGAGACGGCTCCAGTCCCTTTGGGGCCTACGACATGGTGGGCAATGTCTTCGAGTGGACCAACGACTGGTACCATCCGGGCTACTACGTCTTTGGCCCAGATGTCAATCCCGCGGGGCCGGACAGCACCGGAGTCAAAGCCGTGCGCGGTGGCTCGTACGCGGTTGACGCCAGCCACGTGCGGCCCTCGTATCGAGCGCGAGACGCCCCAGACTTCAAAGGGCCGGACGTGGGGTTTCGCTGCGCCGCCAGCGCCGCTCTAGGTACGGGTACGGTGCTGCGCGGCAAGACGTGGGGCGAGATAAAAAACTCCTCGCTACTCTGGCTCAAAGGGGGGAACGATGAATAAACAGAGGCCTATAGCAGTCGTAGTTGCACTGGCTCTGTTCGCCAGTGCCGCAAGCGCACCGGGGCAGGAGGACGACTTGCGGCAGCGCTTCGGTCTCCAGTCGCTGCCGCCGCTGCCCTATCCAGAGAACAACCCCTATAATCTCGACCGCGTCGAGTTGGGACGCCTGCTGTTCTTTGACCCCATCCTCAGCGGTGAGAAGGACACGGCCTGCGGCACCTGCCATTTGCCGACCTTTGGCATGGCCGATGGGCTACCACTCGCGGTGGGCGTTGGGGGCAAGGGCTTGGGTCCGGAGCGGGTGACGGGGCGTTCGGCTGTCACCGGCGACACCGTGATTACCGAGCCACGGCACACCATGACCCTTTTTAACGTCGGGTACAACGGCGACGAGTCAGGGCTGCCCTCGACCAAGGGCTTCATGCTGTGGGACGGCAAGGACCGCGGTTTGGAGGCCCAAGCGCTGCGGCCGCTCATCGTGCGCGTGGAGCTGCGCGGCGACGCCTATGAGCGCGAGATGGCCGTCGATAGCGTGCTGACGCGGCTGCGGGGGATTCCCGAATACGTCGCGCTCTTCGAGCAAGCCTTCCCGGCCGAAGCCGACTCCGTGGCCCGGCAGTTGCCGCGCCTCGGCTGCGCGCACGACCCGACGCCCTTGCAGTCGGTTATCACGCGCTCGACCTTCGGCCGAGCCATCGCCGCGTTTGAGCGCGAGCAGAATACGGTCAACACCGCGTACGATCGCTACGTGGCCGGCGACGACGAGGCCCTGACGCCGGCACAAAAGCGCGGGCTTGAGCTCTTTCACACCGAGGCGCGCTGCGTCAACTGCCACAGTGGCCCGCTGTTTACGGATTCGAGCTTTCGCGCCCAAGGAGTCGAACAGATCGGGCCGGGCCGAGCGTCGGCTACGACCAACACGGGCACTCCGCGTCCGACGGGGAGAGACGAAGGTCGCTTTCTCAATACGGGCAACCGCAGTGACATCGGTGCTTTCCGCGTGGTGGGTTTGCGCCAAATTGTGCAGACGGCCCCCTACATGCACGACGGCGCTCTTGCGACACTGGAGGATGTCATCGAGTTCTACGACCGCGGCGGCGGTGACGAAACCTCCGTTCCCGCCGAGAATATCGATCCCGAATTAGTCCCCCTAGGCCTGAGCGACGAGGAGAAACACGACCTGTTGGCCTTTATGCATGCCCTGACTGATTCGACAATAGCGGTTCACGTGCCAGCGCGGGTACCCAGCGGGTTGCCGCCAGCCGGCCTCGAATTGGCCGCTGAGGCGGGCCTCGTGGTCTCGGTTCCCGCACCGTCGGCTCGACCTGTGGCCGTGCGAGTATTCAATTTTCCCAATCCCTTCAATGCCTCAACCTCGATCTCAGTGGCGCTGCCAGAGGCGGGCGAAGTTGATATTGAGGTGTACAATATCTTGGGACAAGTGGTGCGGCAGCTCTTTAGGGGATACCGGCCAGCCGGCGTCTATCAGCTAACGTGGGATGGGCGCGATGAGGGCGGGCGGGAGGCCGCCAGCGGAGTATATCTCGTCTCGGCGCAGATGGGCGACGCGCGCTACCTCGCGCGGATGACCCTCGTGCGCTGAAGTGGACCGGCAGGTTTTTACCTCTGAGGCACTGGCCGCCATCCTGCTGCTGTGGGGATGCGGCCGAGAGCCTGATCCCCCAGTAGCCGATCCGCCCCTGCGCCCGCAAGAGCGGTCGGCACCGACGGTCCGCTTCGCCGATGTCACCTCGGCCGCTGGTATCCACTTTAAGCATACCAGCGGTCTTTCAGGCCGGAAGTACGGGGTGGAAGCCCTCGGCTCGGGAGCCGCTTTTTTCGATTACAACGGCGACGGGCACATGGATCTCTACGTCGTCAACGGAGCCGATCTGCCCGGTCACATATCACCCCAGCCGCCCGGCAACGCACTCTACCGCAACCGAGCAGACGGACGCTTCGTTGAAACGGCGGCCGGGGTCGCCGATACGGGTTACGGCATGGGCTGTAGCGCGGGAGATTACGACAACGACGGGGATGCCGATCTCTTTGTCGCCAATTTTGGCACCAACGTACTCTACCGCAATGAAGGCGGTCGCTTTACCGACGTTACGGCTGCGGCCATCCCGGACAGTGATCGCAGCTGGTCCACCGGCTCGGCTTTTGTCGATTGCGACTTGGACGGCGATTTGGATCTCTACGTGGCCAACTATCTCGACTACCAGTTCGAAACCGATCCCCTCGACGAAAACGGCCGCCTAAAAAAAGACAGACGTCACTACGCCCCCACTGAATACCCCGGTCAGCGCGACTTTCTCTATCGCAATGAGGGTGAAGGTCAATTCGTCGATGTCACCGAAGAAACGGGACTTTTCAGCCTCGAAGGGCGCGAATTGGGTGCCGTCTTTTTCGACTGGGACGGCGATGGTGATCCCGATCTGTTCCAGGCCAACGACGCCACGCCTAATTTTCTCTACCGCAACGAAGGGAACGGCTCTTTTAGCGAAATCGGTTTGGCGGCCGGCGCGGCTTACAACGAAGCGGGCAAACCCGAAGGAGGCATGGGAACCGATATTGCCGATACGGACGGAGACGGTCACCTAGAGATCGTGGTGACCAATTTTCAGTGGGAGAGCAATACCCTCTACCAAAGCAAGGGAGACGGCTTATTGCGCGATCGGTCCACCGCTTCGGGATTGGGGGCACCCAGCTTCAACCGCTTGGCTTTTGGGGTCAACTTCTTCGATTTCGACCGCGACGGCGACCTGGATCTCTACGTGGCCAACGGCCACATCGACGACAATATCGCCGCTTTCGATCCCCAGGTTTCGCATGGCCAGCGCGACCAGCTTTTCCTCAACGACGGCCAGGGGCGCTTCGCCGAAATCTCCGCGCAAGCTGGTCCTTTTTTTCAGCGAACTATGGTGGGGCGCGGCTCGGCGACGGCGGATTACGACAACGACGGCGACGGCGATCTCTTCGTAGTCAACAGCAACCAGCCCGCCGTGCTGTTGCGCAACGATACGGCGTCGGCAAACCACTGGCTGGCCCTGCGCTTGGTCGGCACCCGCAGCAATCGGGACGGACTAGGCTCCCGGGTCACCGTGAGGACAGGGAACCGCGAACAAACGCAGCAAACCCGCAGCAGTTTTAGCTATCTATCGCAGAGCGATCCCCGCCTCTTCTTTGGACTGGGTGCATACGACCGGGCCGACCGGATAGACATCGCTTGGCCCTCCGGGATCTTCCAGCAATTAAAAGATGTGGAGGCCGACCAGATACTGGATATTTTGGAGCCGATAGAGCCGATCGCAGATCGCACACCCCACGAGGACAGCATCCACAAAAGAACGATCCAAGCAGGAGAGTACTCGGCACCATCCGCATTTGAACTGGAGCGATTCTGGCGGGAAGCTCCACCCGTCTTGATCGACGCCGGCCGTTTTGCCCCGCCGGATGGCGCAGACCGCGCGCCTGTGGAGGACATTGATGCGCTGACCGAAACAGTCGCCAGCAAATCCCGAGATCCAGAGGCCCACTTTCGCTTGGCCGAGGCCCTGTACCGGCTGCGGCGCTATGAGGCGGCAGAAGCCTATTACCAAAGAGCCGTCGCCCTCGATCCCTCCCATGCCCAGGCTTATACCGGCCTAGGAAAACTCTACGGCGATCAGGGAGATCGAACTAAGGCGCTGGCGGCGCTTCAGCGGGCGCTGGCCCTAGGGGACGAAGCCATCGCCCACTACTACTTGGGCAATCTCTACGCCAGCCAAGGCTCGTACCAACAGGCTATCTCGCATTACCAGCAGGCCATTGAGCGTCGGTCCGACTACGAGCAGGCTTATATCAATTTGGCCGGCGTCTATGCCCGCCAAACAGAATACAGCACGGCCATTCAGGTCCTGACGCAGGGCGTCGCCGCGTTGCCCGGCAGCGCCGAACTCAAGTTTCGCCTAGGGTGGAATTACTCTGTCCAAGGCCGCCATGCGGCAGCAGTGGAGCAATTCCAACAGGTTATCCGCTTGGATCCCCAACGCCACCAAGCCTATGACTTTATCGCGCGGATGTACATGGCCGAGGAGAAAAGGGAAGAGGCCCAGCAATTTTTACAGCAAGCCCTAGCGGCTCATCCCGACGCGAGTGCCCTGCTGGCGCGGTTGGGGGTCTTGCTGCTCGACGCGGGAAATCCCGTCCAGGCCAGCGAATACCTCGAGCGGGCCATCCGCGAAGATCCAGATCACGCAGAAGCCTATTACAGCTTAGGGCAGGCCTACTTGCGCATTGGTCTGAGTGATAGGGGCCATGCCGTGCTGCACTACTTCGAGCTTTTGCAGAATAACTACCGGGAATTACTGGACTTGAAAACGGCTATCGTGCTCAATCCCAGCGATGCCGCAGCGTGCTTTGGGCTGGGAAAGGTGTATGGGCGCATCGGGCGCTACGAAGCGGCTCGCCAAGCGTATCTGGCCGTTTTGAAGATCGATCCCAGCCATATCGACGCCCAGAACAACTTGGGCAATATCTATCTGCGCCAGCAGCGCCCACACCAAGCCATCCAAGTTTTCAGCGCCTTGCTACAAGCCGATTCGAGCTATGTGCGAGCGTACAACAACCTCGGCTATGCCTATTTGGCCATCAACCAGCCTCAGCAAGCTATCCAAACGTATAAAAAAGCGATTGCGATTGATCCCAAATACGCTCAGGCGTACTCCAGTCTAGGTACACTCTACATGCAGCAGGGGAAAATTGCCGAAGCGCAGCAACAACTAGCTATCTATGAGGAACTGACTGGGTCTCCACCATAAAGATGCCCATAACAAGAGCAGAATTAGCTTGTTATGCAGTTGGATTTTAATTATTTAAGAATATCGTCCATTTAGCCACCATTCTTCAATTCCGCAAGGAGCTCGAAAGGAGGTAGCGGCTCTCACTAGTTTTTCCGTTGTGCGAGTCCCATCCAAGGGCTTGCCTCACTCTTCAAAAGGAGCCTTTTATATGCGACGCTCGCTGTTACTGGTTGCCTTTTTGTTGCCTCTCGTTGCGACTTCCTCTTTCGCCCAAGATCCAGTCGAAGTGCCGCTCTATTTTGCCGTCGGCATTCCCGACAACATCCTGCCCACCATCGACGGAGAACGCGATGATTGGGCGTGGGTGGATCCGAGCTTTGAGATAACCAGTACCGATATGTTCATCCTGACCGGCGGAGTAGATGACGCCGACGACCACTTCATAGACATTCTGCTCGGCTGGAACGAAGGGCAGAATAGGGTGTACGGTATGGTCCACGTGGTTGACGATTATCTGATCGTGGACAAAAACCCCGGTTGCACCTTCCGCGACGACAATTGCGAGATTCACTTCGATCCAGACAATCAAGGCGGCGGTCCCTACTCGGCACCCAACGACCAGGACCTACAGCCGGCCTATCAGATCTGCTTGAGCATGTCCGAGCAGTTCCCCCGGGTGCAGATGTACAATGGAGCGCTGGGCAACTTTGAGCAGGATGCGCTCAATTTCTGGTGGACGCATTCGGGCGATTTCGTCCAGAACGTCAACGCCAATGTGGGCAACGAGTACTTTTACGAGTTCAGTCTCCTATTCTTCGATCCGCTGTCGATCAGCGGCGGGCCCGACGCCAGCACGGAATGGGTCCTGACGCCTGAGTCAACCATTGGCATGGGCATTTCTCTCGACGATGCCGACGAGGGCCTCAACGCCAACGGCAACGATCCAATGGCTGAGGAGTGCTGCGAGAATGGTTTCTGGTGGCAGGCGTATGTGAGCATGGGCGATCAGTTCGCCAACACCGGAGGCATCCCCGATGTCTTCCTGACGCCGACAGAAGACGTGGACACCGCGGTTGAAGTTACTTCTTGGGGTCAGGTGAAAGGCCTGATAGGGGAAGGTCTGTAAGCCATTAGGTTGTTTTTCTTTTGTGCCAAGAAGGGAGGGCGGGGAGTACCTGCCCTCCCTTCTTTGGTTGCGACGGGGTGTGAGGAGCAAGCCGAATGCGCGCCCTCTTGATCGGTGTGGTGCTGGTCGCGGCTATAAGCCTGATAAGCCCGTGGGCCGTGCTCATCGTCAAAGGCTCGCTCCTGACCGGCAATGCCATCCCCGTCATCGCCGTGCTGTTCTTCTTTGTGCTGACAGCACTGGTCTCGCCCCTGCTCAAGTCTCTGAGCCGCGGTCTCGCTTTTACCCGCGCCGACCTGATCCTCATTTACGCCATGATGCTGGTAGCCGGAGCCGTGGTCACTACCGGCTTTACTGGCGGGTTCATGTCCATCATTTCCGGGATCTACTACTACGCCACGCCCGAAAACAATTGGGCCAATCTTTTTATTCCCCACCTCGATCCCTGGGTCACTCCCCAAGACCCCGAAGCAGTACACTTGTTTTTCGAGGGGCTGCCTCCAGGCGCTTCGATCCCTTGGTCCGCTTGGATCATATCACTGGCGGCGTGGACTTCTTTTATGATAGCCTTTTCGGTGGTTATGTTCTGCCTGGGCATTATGCTGCGCGGCCAGTGGATAGACCGGGAGCGATTGGTCTTTCCGCTGACCCAGTTACCCCTATCAATGATCGAGGATGCCGAGAGCGCAGAGCGGCGCGTCGGTCACTTCTTCAAAAGCCGCTTGCTGTGGCTGGGTATTTTGCTCCCTCTACTGTTGCACTCGTGGAATTCGCTGCACAACTACCACGACGCCTTTCAGCCGCTTGCCGTGCGAGGCAGGATCCCCTTGCTCGACGGCCGGATGAGCGTGCCGTTCCTGCTAAATTTTCCCGTGCTCGGCCTGTCCTACCTCATGCCGCTGGGCGTTTCCTTCAGCCTGTGGTTCTTCTGTTTGGTGGGCCTGCTCGAACAAAGCGTCTTTGCCCGTATCGGCGTGCAGCTCAGCGGCGGGGATATGTGGACTTCCGGCGGGGCAAGCCCGCCCCTTTCACTGCAGATGTCGGGCGCTATGTTAGTGCTGGTTTTATTCGTGTTGTGGAATGCGCGCCAGCATCTGAGCAGTTTTTGGCGTCAAGCCTTAGGTCGCGAGGAATTGACTCGCCGGGAATTGCTCGGCCCGCGAGCGGCCGTGTGTGGTTTCGCAGGGGGGTTACTCTTCATGTTAGTTTGGCTCATAAGCACAGGGCTCGATGTGTATGTAGCTATTCTGCTGGTCGTTGGGGCCTTAGTTGTGTTTATCGGCCTAGCGCGCATAACCTGCGAGGCTGGTCTGCCCAGCATTCAGACGCCGATGGTGCCCCAAGCTTTTATGATTCGCGGCTTTGGTCCCCAAGTGCTGGGCCTGCAGAACATGACCGGCTTGGGGTTGAGCACGGTGTGGTTGGGAGATACTGCGGCCAATATGATGAATTCAGTGATGCACAGTTTGCGCCTGAGTTCGGGTCAAGAGCGGCACCTGCGCCACCTGCCTTGGGCGCTACTGCTCGCTTTAGTGATAGCCCTAGCCGGTTCGATCTGGTACACCATGAGCTTGGCCTATACGCACGGCGGTATCAATCTGCACGGCTGGTACTTTCGCGGCGTTGTGCGCTGGCCCTTCAATCACATGGCCTCATTGGTCAACGCACCCGAGGCGAGTTTTGCACCGAGGCTGACCTTTATTACCCTAGGGGCCGGCGTCATGAGCGCGTTGCTCTACCTGCGCCAGCGCTTTTTGGCCTGGCCTTTGCACCCCATCGGCTTCCCAATATCCAACACCCACCCGATCATAACCTTCGGCTGGTTGTCCATCCTGCTGGCTTGGTTGTGCAAGGCGGCGATTCTGCGCTATGGTGGGGTGCGGCTCTATCGGACGATGAGACCCTTTTTTTTAGGTCTGGCGCTAGGCGAGTTCTCCGCTTCCGCACTCTGGGTCTTTATCGACGGAGCATTCGGGGTAGAGGGCAATATGATTTTCGTATTCTGAGGTTCTAAAGGGGCACGAAAAGGAAATTCAAATGCGGTACTTGCGCTCGCTTAAGTTGCTCTTGGTCGTCGCGATTGTCGGCGCTGTGCTAGCCTTTTTTGAACGGCAGCGTACGACCGAGTACGGGCACCTTTTGGACCGCACGCACGCACGGGGGCAGCCGCAGCTCAAGGGCACGTCTTTGCGGGAGCTGGCGCAGGTGCTGCTGGAACTGTATCCAGAGGGAGCCGAAGCCAATCTGCTGATGGGTACGGCTCTAGCCGATGAGGGTCGGTTGGAGGAGGCCCGGGCGCATCTGGAGAAGGCGATGGAAGTGGACCGGCGCAATTTGCAGCTACTCTTTTTGTACGCGCGGCTTTTGCTCGATATGGGAGAGGATGCGGAAAAAGTGCAAAAAGTAGTGGAAGAATTGAATCGGTACTTTCCTCGGTCGCGGGAGAAGGTGGAGCAGTACTTTGGGGAGGCTTCAAAGGGGAAGATGCGGTTTGGCGAGGATGATCTTTACTGATGATACGCAGGAGTTAAGAATTCCCTTTGCGCAGGCGGTTCTCGTAGATGTGAATCTGGTCGGCGTACTGATTGTTGAGGTTGACCAACAACGCATCAAAACGCTCTTGGGTCAGGTCTTGAAGTAGATGGGAACGCGCGCGGCCCCAGGCCTCGTCCAAGCTCTGCTGGTGACTGGGTACCTTGTTGAGCACCTTGAAGACCGTAAAGCCCTGCGCGGTTTTCACCGGGCCGACGACCTGGCCGACTTCGGCGTCTTTGGCTTCCCAACCTAAATTGCCGTACTTGTCGGGGCGCAAAAGCTGGATGCGCCCTTCAGCACGGCGGATGCGGGTGCTGCGCCGCGAGTAGCGGCGAGCTAGGTCGCCGAGGTCGCCGCCGCGTTCGATGGCGGCCAACAGCGAGTCCGCTTGGGTGCGGGTATCGACGAGGATTTCGAGGATCGAGATCCGCTCCTCGCGCACGTAGAGATCTTTGTGCGCCTCGTAGTACGCGCGAATGTCTTCTTTGGACGGTTTGAGCGTTTCGAGCACTTTGATTTGGCGGATGCGCTCGACTAAGGCTTGGCGGCGCGTGGTTTCAATTCCCTTGGCGACGCGCTCGGCCTCGTGGATGCCTATTTCGCGGGCGTGGCGGGGCAACAGGACCTTGAGCGCATAGAGGCGACGGGCGAAGCGGCGCAAGTCGTCCAATTCGCGGATTTCCGCCGGGTTGCGCTCGCTGGTCATGGCGGCCATAAAGTTACTCAGCGTCCACGGTTCGCCGTCGAGTTCGAGCAGCACTAGCTGGGTCTCCCCCTTTTTGAACGTGGGCATTTCTTCGCCAGCTTCGCTGAGCCGGACCAAGAGCAGCTCTAAGGTCTCGCGCCGTTCTGTAATGTCGGCGCGATTGGCCAATCCTTCGAGGAATTCGAAGGTGGCGATGGCGTGCTTCTGCTCCTGCATGGCCTTGATGACGGCGGGGACCATATCCTCAAAGGGCACTTTGCGCTCGTCGGTGACGACGAAGACCGAGAAGCCGTCTGGCTCCTGCACGGGACCGATGATCTCGCCGGGTTTGGCTCTGAATATCTGGCGGCGTAGAACGTAGTTTTTGAAGTCGAGGCGGCTCTTCCAGCCGAGGTCGCCGCCTTGCTGGGCGGTGTTGCCGTCGTCGGAGAGTTCGCTCGCCACTGCGGCAAAGCTGTCGGGGCCGCGCAATCGGGAGAGCACTTGGTCAATGGCGGCTGGCCCTCTGGCGAGGATGCGGCTCAGGCGGCGTTGTTGGCCGATGCGGTGCTGCTCAAAGTACTGGCGGGCCTCGTCGCGGCTTATATCCTCGGCGACAGCGACCACGCCGCGGCGGTACATTTCGTCGAGGATGAGTTCCTGTTGTCGTTGCGCGACCTTGCTTTTGACTTGGAAGTCGTTTTCCAAGCCATCTTGGCGAGCGGCCAATAGCAAAATCTCGACGTCGATGAGTCGTTCTAGTGCTTGGCGCTGTAGGTCGCCCGGGGCATTTTTGGGAAAGAGCCGCGCAGCAGCGCGGTCGACGCGGTCGCGCGTGATTTGAACGTCGCCGACGCGGGCGAGGACATCTGGGTTAGACGGGGGTTCGGGAGAGGTACAGGCGAAGGATACAGCAGTGAGCAATAAAAGAAAAAGACGCAGCAAAGAGGCCTCCTGGTGGAAATTTTTATCTATGCCAACAAATATATTAGCGCCTTAGTGCCGTGTAAATTTACTAAATGCTAATTAGGTTATTGTAAGCAGCAAGCAATTCTGTATCAAAGTGATGATTATTCCACGCAGACTTTCAACCTGTCTCGTCGCCTTAGTATGCGGCTGTACTGCGAGCGATCCGCCGCCCGCGCCCGCAGTGCGCTTTGTCGATGCGACCGCCGAAGCAGGAATCGATTTTGTGCATACCAGCGGCCGCTCTGGGCGCAAATACGGGGTGGAGACGATTGGTTCTGGAGCGGCGTTCTTCGATTACAATCGCGATGGGTGGATGGATTTGTACGTGGTCAATGGAGCGGATTTGCCTGGGTATGTCTCGGCGGTACTGCCAAAAAACGCGCTGTATCGCAACGACGGCGGGTACTTTGCCGAGGTCGGCGAAAGCCTCGGGGTGGCGGATGCGGGTTACGGCATGGGTGCGTCCGCCGGGGACTACGACAACGACGGGGATTCCGATCTCTTCGTCACCAACTTTGGTCGCAACCGGCTGTATCGCAACGAGGGATCGGCACAGGCGTGGGGCTTTGCGGATGTGACGGCTGCGGTCGGGATTGGGGCGGACGAGCGATGGTCAACCGGATCGTCGTTTGCCGATTACGATCTCGACGGCGACCTAGACCTGTACGTGGCGAATTACTTGCGCTACGAATTTGAGCGCGGCGAGCTGAGTGAGGGGGGAACGCTGCGCTGGCCGCGACGGCACTTGGCCCCCACCGAATACCCTGGGGAGCGGAACGCGCTCTGGCGCAACGACGGCGGTCGCTTTGCGGATGTGACAGTAGAGGCCGGACTACTCACGGACGAAGGCCGCGAACTGGGCGCGGTGTTTTTCGACTACGATCTCGACGGCGATCCCGATTTATTTCAGGGCAATGACGCCACGCCGAATTTTCTCTGGCGCAACGACAGCGGCCGCTTTGCCGAAGTGGGGCTCGTGGCTGGCGTGGCGTACAACATCGGCGGCAAGCCCGAGGGGACAATGGGCGTGGATGTGGCCGACGGCGATGGCGATGGTCGCCTCGACTTGGCGATGACCAATTTCCAGTGGGAGAGCAACACCCTGTACCACAATACGGGCAGCGGGATGTTTGCCGACGAATCGCTGGCCGCGGGTATAGCTGCCAACAGCTTGGACAAGCTGGCCTTTGGTATCAACTTCCTCGACGCCGACAACGATGGCGATCCCGATCTCTACGTGGCCAATGGCCACATCGACGAGGACATTGACCAGTTTGATCCGCAGGCGGCGTACGGCCAGAGCGATCAGTTCTATCTCAACGATGGCCAAGGTCGCTTTGCCGACGCGAGTGTGATTTCCGGCGTGGCCGCGCCGACGCGGGATTTGGTCGGGCGTGGCTCGGCCGTGGCCGATTACGACAACGATGGCGACTTAGATATTTTCTTAGTCAATACCGGGCAACGCGCTCTGCTTTGGCGCAACGACACCCAAGCGGGCCACTACTTGGCGCTCATGCTAGAGGGGCGGATGAGTAACCGCGATGGCTATGGTGCCTGCGTGGTGGTGCACGTGGACGGCCGGACGCTGGTGGCGGAAAAGCGCAGTGCGGCGAGCTATTTGTCGCAAAACGACGCGCGGATGTTTTTTGGCCTGGGGTCGAGCGAGGAGGCCGAGCAGGTGGAGATCGCGTGGCCGTCGGGCATTCGCCAAGTTTTATCGGGCGTACGCGCTGGGCAGGTGCTGCGGGTCGTCGAGCCGGATGCGAGTGCACCGCAAGAGGCAACTGACGTAGCCATCGCGCAGGCTGAGCCACAAGGCCGCGATGCCGAGGATCTGGAGCAATTCTGGCGGGAAGCACCCTTAGTCCTGCCGGAAAAGACGCGCGCTCCTCTGCCGCCCGCAACCCCGTTGTCCGAGTTGCGCACTGCGGCCCGCGTCCAGCCGGAAGTAGCCAGCGTCCACATCGCGCTAGCCGCCGCGCTTGCGCGCGAGCGCGCGTACGGCGAGGCCGAGGCGGCTTATCGCCGCGCGTTGCAACTCGACGCGGGCGCGGCCCAAGCCTACGTGGGCTTGGGGAAGCTCTACGCCGACCGCGGGGCGCTAGGACAAGCGGTCGCCGCGCTGAGACAAGCGATCGCGCTCGACAGTACTCTAGCTGAGCCGCACTACGTGCTGGGCAACATCCACCTGAGCCAACAGCGTTTGGCCGCGGCTGTGCCGCTCTACGAGCGCGCCATCGCGCTGTCGCCGCGCTATCTTCAAGCCTATTTCAACTTGGCCGGCTTGCACGCGCGGCAGACTGATTACGGCCTGGCCATAGACGCTTTGCGCCGGGGTCTCGCGGCCCTGCCCGAAGAAGTGGAGCTCATGTTGCAATTGGCGCGGATCCACTTTGCCCAGGCGCAATACGAAGCTGCGCTGGCGCAGCTTGCCAGCGTGGTACAAGCGCAGCCCACGCGCGCTGAAGCACATGAGCTGACGGCCCAGATCTGGATGGCGCGCGAGGATGTGGATGCTGCCCGTGCCGCTTTGCAACAGGGGCTGGAGCACGCTCCGAATAGCGCCGCGCTCTTGGGACGGCTGGGCATCCTGCTTTTGCAGGAGGGCGCGGACGCCGAAGCTATACCCCTTTTGCAGCGGGCCTTAAAGGCAGACCCGGACCGCGAGGAAGTGTACTATCACTTGGCCCAGGCGTTGTTGCGGCGCGGTGAGGCCGTGCGCGGCCGCAAGCTCCTCGACTATTTCCACTCGTTGCAGCAGGAGCACCAAAGGCTGCTGGCCGACAAAACGGCCGTGGTGCTCAACCCCAACGACGCAGACGCGTATTACAAGTTGGGTGTGGTCTATGCGCGGATTGGCCGCTACGAGGCCGCCAGCCAAGCGTACCAAGCGGCCTTGGCCGTGGCACCGGGTCATCTCGACGCTCGCAACAACTTGGGCAATATCTACCTCCGCCGACGCGCATTGGGGCTGGCCATTGCTGCGTACCAAGAGGTGCTGCGCCGCGAGCCCCACTACGCCCGCGCCCATTACAACTTGGGCAACGCGTACCTGTTGGCTGGCGAGGAGGAGCGTGCGGTGGCGGCGTTTGCTAAAGCTATCGAAGCCGACCCCGAACACCGCAAGGCTCAGCAGATGCTCGCCAAGCTACGTCAGCGCGAGGCCCAAGGTGAGCGCTGAGCGGCGGCTGCAGCTCGGCGTGGGGCTGATAGCCGCGGCCGTCATCGGCTATGAAATCGGCCTCGTCCGGCTGTTTTCTTTTTTGCAGCACTATCACTATACGTTTCTCGTGGTCTCTGGGGCGGTGTGCGGCTTGGGGCTTGGGGCCGCGTTGAGTGCAGTGCTGCGCGTGCGGGAAGAGCGGTTGCACTGGCACTTGGGCTATTGGGCGGTTGGTTGCGGTGTTAGCATGATCTGCGGTGCGTTTGCCGTAGCACAGTTTCCTCGAATGCCGCTACTGCTGCTGGTCGGCGTCGCCGGTCTTCCCTTCATCGCCGCTGGCGCATTCCTCGCCCTCGCCTTCCGAGCGCGTTATCAACAAAGTCAAGTTCTCTACTTTTGGGACTTGGTCGGCGCGGCGCTCGGCATCCTCTACGTCGTGCCAGCCCTCGAATGGCTGGGCGGTGTCGGTGTCCTGTTGGGCGCGAGCATCTTCGCTATGGCCGCCGCCGCTTTCTTTTTGCATCGCTGGGTGTGGGCCTGCCCAATTATTTTAGCAACCGGGCTCGTCGTTTACAGTATCCAACAACGCGAACTCATTGATCTCAGTGTCCTAGCTGAGGACGGCGACAAGCCCATGTTTCGCGCCTTGGGTGCGGAGCGCCACCGAGGGGAAGTGAAGGCCACGCACTGGAGCGCGTACGCGCGCACCGACTTGGTCGATCGCACGGGCGACACGGGCCTGAACTTGTACGTAGATGGCGGGGCTGGTTCGTATATGTTCCGCTTTCCTGGGGATTACCGGCGGCTGTTTTTCGTGCGCCGCGAAGCTGCGTTTTTTCCCTATTACTTTTCGCGTCAGGAGCGCGCCCTGATCATTGGGCCGGGCGGTGGTGCTGACGTGCTCTACGCGCTGATGACCGGTTGGCGGCATATCGAAGCTGTAGAGATCAACCCGGAGATCGCTGCGCTGGTTCGCTCATACGGAGAGTACAATGGCGATTTGTACGACTTGGAGGGCGTGGAGTTGCACATCGGCGATGGCCGTAACTATTTGGAGCGTTCTCAGGCGCATTACGACCTAATCGCCTTGCCCCTGGTGTATGCCGAGGCGGCCGATTTGGTGGGGTACGCGCTCTCCGAGAATTATCTGTTCACTCGCGAGGCATTTGCCGCCTATCTCGATCACCTCGCCGAGGGAGGGCGGCTGGCCCTCGTAGTTCACAATCACACGCTGATGTTGCGCGTGGTTGCCACCTTAGGTGCCCTGTGGGAAGAGCGCGGCCACGAGCCGAGTGCGGTTCTCGACCATCTCGTCGTCATCAACGGTGCTCGCGGCGATCCGGCGCGGCAAGAGGCCCACCGTCCCTTGTTGCTGGTGCAGCAACAGCCCTATACGGCTGAGCAATTGGCGCAGCTACACGCGGTCATGGAGGAATTGGGTTTAGATGCGTACTTCTCGCCCGGCAGGCGCGAACGGCCTGCGCTGGCGGCGTTGCGCGGGGCTACATTGGCGGATTTTATTGCTGCGTCCGCGCTCGATATTTCGCCGACGACTGACGACCGACCCTTTTTTTACGACGCTACTCGCGGGCTGGATTCCAAGCTAACTCGGCTGTTGGTCGGTGCGCTGTTGGCGTGCGCGCTGGTGATGTTGGTGCCGCTTGGTGCGCCGAGTATGCGCGAGCAGAGCGCGTCTGGACTGCCTCCGTTGCTGTGGGCGTTGTTCGCCGCCGGATTGGGCACGGGCTTTATGATGGTAGAGATCCATCTCTTGCAGCGCTTTGGCCTGTTCCTCGGTTATCCGACACTGACGCTGGCAGTTGCGCTCTTTGGGCTGTTGCTGGGTACGGGGGCCGGGAGCCTTGTGGGCGGGTGGTGCCGTACGCTCGCGCATCCACGGGGGCTGGGGTTGGTCGGCGTGGTCGTCGGCTTCGTCTGCTATCTCTATGGGTTCTTGCTCGATGGTGCGCTCGCTGGGGCGTTGGCGTGGCCGCTGGCTGCTCGCGTTGGATTGACGCTGGCTCTCGTTGCGCCACTCGGAATGTTGCTAGGCACTTGTTTTCCGGCCTGTTTGCGCTTGGGTGGTTCGCAACGCGCCGGGATCGTCCCTTGGCTGTGGGCCGTCAATGGTTTCTTCTCAGTGCTCGGGTCGGTCGGGGCCGTGGCTTTAGGTATGGAGTGGGGGGCGAGTGCATCGCTGGCGGTCGGCGCGGCTGCGTATGTGGCGGTGGGTACGGCGCTCTTCTTGGGCAGCCGCCGGATTTCTGCGGACGTGGAGATGAGCCGTCCGTCCGGTGCGGGCCGCTGGGTGGTGGGTACTTTGCTCTTGGTTGCGCTGCTGTGGTATGTGGCTTTTAGCTTTATCGGCGCGCGCTATTGGGGGGCAGCCCCTTCGGCTGCTCATACGCGCCCGCCGGTTGCGGATGAGGTTTGGCCGGCGGCGCTTAGGGCTTTTTAATACCATTACCTACTTTCTCGGCTATTCGACACAGGACTGCTTATGCCTGCTTTTTCCAGTCTGCGCCTTGCCGCCCCGCCTTCCTCTCGGGATGATTGGGAAGCTCAACGTCCCATTCTCTTAGAAGCCATGCAGCAGATCATGGGGCCTTTACCCGGACCGGAAAAGCGCGGGCCGCTCGATGTCCAAGTCGACGAGGAAGTGGACTGCGACTCCTATACCCGTCGTCTCATTACCTACGTCTCCGAGCCAAACTGTCGGGTGCCAGCCTATTTGCTGATTCCCCACGCCGCTCTACAATCTCCGGTACCGGCCGTGCTTTGCCCTCATCCCACGGACGACCGCATCGGCCACAAAGTAGTCGTCGGTTTAGGCGATCGTGCCAACCGCGCGTACGCCAGCGAACTGGCTCAGGCTGGCTTTGTCACCCTAGCTCCGGCCTATCCTTTGCTGGCCGACTACCGCCCCGACTGGCGTGCTCTCGGCTACCAGTCGGGGACCATGAAGGCGATATGGGACAATATGCGCGGCCTCGATCTGCTGGCCGAACTGCCTTATGTCGCAGGGGAGTCTTTCGGCTCCATCGGCCACTCGCTGGGCGGCCACAACTCGATCTACACCGCGGTCTTCGACCCGCGTATCGCCGTCGTTATCTCCAGTTGCGGCCTCGATTCCTACCAAGATTATATGGACGGCGATATCACGGGCTGGACTAGTGATCGCTACATGCCGCGCTTAAAGGACTACTCCCTAGTGGACCTTCCCTTTGACTTCCACGATATGATTGCCGCGTTAGCGCCGCGTCCTTGCTTCATCTCCGCGCCTTTGGGCGACTCCAATTTCCGCTGGCGTAGCGTCGATTCAGTGGTCGAAACCGCACGGGCGGTGTACGATCTGTACGGTGCTGGCGAGGCGCTCCAAGTAGTCCATCCCGACTGCGAGCACGACTTTCCCGACGCCATACGACAGCGGGCGTACCGCGTTATCGCCGAGGCATTGGGCCGTTTGGGTGCTTTTGACGCCGGTGAGGCTCCTAGTTAGGTTCAATGGCCTTCCCAAGAGGATGAGACATGAGCGAGAATTACCACAATTATCAGTTGCTATTGGCGAAAGCGGCGAGGCTTTACGAGAAGCATGGGATTGGACGACCGGAGCCCTTCAATGTCTTCTCTTCTCTTCAAAATAAGAATGGGCACCTGCACGAGAAGCTGCATTCACGGTTTCTTTGCGCACTGCTTGACTATAGGAAGCCGGGGAGTGAGACCAGAGAAAACTTGAAGGATTTCTTGCAGCATGTTGGCGTAAAGAATTTTGAACTATGCGGTGTAAAGGTTGAGCCGGAGTGCGACGGCATCGACATCCTGATTACCAACGCTGACAAAAAGGCGGTGGTGATTGAGAACAAAAGCAATCCCAATCGCGGGGATGAAGACAAGCAACTGTGGAGGTACTACAATACATTGAAGAAGGATCAGGATTACAGCGACATACACCTCCTATACTTGACACCTGACGGCCATGATCCTTCCGACAATAGCGTTGGTAATCTTGACCGCAAACTTATTAAACTCATTTCCTACGAGTATATTATTCCTTGGTTAGAACGTTGCCAAAAACGCGACTGCGGCGAACCTGCGTTTCGGGAATCGGTCGCACAATACTTACAGCTTGTCCGAAGGCTGACAGGCACAGACTTCTGGGGGAAGTATATGAGAGACTTAAAGAAACTTTGTTTGGAGGGCAACAACCTCGTTCTAGTCCATGACTTGAATGATGTTATGCCTGAAGCAATTGAAGCAATACGCGAGGCAATATGGAGCGAGATTAAAGATGAGTTGAGATGGGAGGATCTAGATTTAGTGAGCAAAGGTGAAGATGGCCTAAGCTATGAACTAAACGAAGTTTCTCAGATACACGTTGGGGCTCATGGTAAAGGTAGCGATGGCCGTGTCTGGTTTGGTGTGTATTGTTCCAAAAAGAAGCATGATCGCAAGTACGACAAAATCAAAAAAGCACTGGAGAGCTTCTTAAGTGGCGGAGAACCAGACACTGAAGAAGAGTATCCTTGGTGGATATATGCTGATACAGGCTATGTTGATACAGATCTAAACCTGAATAATCCCACCCGAGAAGCCCTTGATATCCTGTCGAACGAAAAGAAAAGAAAAAAGGTCGTGAGAAAGGTCGCCCAAGGCTTGCAAGAGCTTTTGGAGGTTATTGAAGATATTGCCATGGTGAATGCAATCGAAGAAGGAGCAAAAACAGGGCTCGCTTCCTGAGAGCAGGATTAAAAAACTACGTGCTGGTAGAAACCATTTCCGCATACGAGTCGGCCCCTACAGAGTCGGCTTTCGATTGGAAAATGATACCGTAATGTTCACGCGATGTCTGCCGCGCCGAGATTTTTATCGACATTTCCCCCAATAGTCAACAACAAGATTACCACCTACTAAATGCTCAATTTCTTTCTGCTTATACTGCTCCTATCCGTCCCCCTCCACGCCAATCCCCACTTCCACGACGCCACCCAAGAAGCGGGCATCGGCTTCGTCCACGTCAATGGGGCCAACGGCCAGAAGTTCGTCATTGAAACGGTCGGTCCCGGCGGCGGTTTTTTCGATTACGACGGCGACGGTCGCCTCGACATTTATCTAATCAACGGGGCCGCCGTGCCTGGGACCGAATACGACCCCGCGCCGCAAAATGCGCTCTACCACAATCGCGGCGACGGCACTTTCGCCGATGTAACAGAGTACGCCGGTGTCGGCGATACGGGCTACGGCATGGGATGCGCGGTCGGGGACATTGACAACGACGGTGATCTCGATTTTTACGTGACTAACTTCGGAGCTAATGTGCTGTATCGGAACGAAGGCGATGGAACGTTTGCGGATGTGACAGTCGCGGCCCAAGTCGGCGACGAGGGCTGGGGGGCGAGTGCTGCATTTGCCGACATTGACCGCGACGGTTTCGTCGATTTGTACGTGGGCAACTACCACAACTTCTCCTATACCAATCACCGCGTCTGCGCCGAGGGCGGCAGTGGACTTCAGCTCTATTGCGGCCCGGAGGCTTTTGACGGAGTGACTGATGTGTTGTATCGGAACGAGGGCGATGGAACGTTTGTTGACATTACAACCGAGGCTGGGCTGGGCAGCGCCGAGGGCAAGGAGCTAGGCGTGGTCTTCGGCGACGTGGATCTCGACGGCGACCCCGATCTCTACCTAGCGAACGACAAGACCTTGAACTTTTTGTATCTCAACGACGGCACTGGCCACTTTGCGGACGAAGCGCTGCTGGCCGGAGTTGCGTACAACGAGGACGGCGATGTCGAAGCGGGCATGGGCGTTGACATGGGCGACTACGACAATGACGGCGATCCCGACCTCTTCGTCACCAATTTCCAGTGGGAAACCAATACGCTGTACAAAAACCTCGGCGACGGCAGCTTTGTCGATGAGACCTTTCTCGCTGGGTTGGGCAAGGGTAGTATTGCTTACTTATCGTGGGGCACGCGCTTTTTCGATGTCGATAATGACGGCGACCGCGATCTTTTTATCGCCAATGGCCACTTGGAAAGCGATGTCGAGCAGTACGAGAACGCGACTTTCCCACAGCGCAATCAGCTCTTTCTCAACGTTGGCGACGGCCGCTTTGAGGAATACGCAGAGGACAGCGGTGCTTTGTCGTTGAAACGGGTCAGTCGCGGCGCGGCCTTTGGCGACTACGACGACGATGGCGATATCGACGTGCTGGTGGCCAATGTCGCCGCCGCGCCGACCTTGATGCGCAACGACGGCGCGAGCGGGCATTGGGTGCGCCTGCGGCTAGAGGGCCACGACAGCAACCGAGCTGGCATTGGCACTCGCGTCGAAGTCACAAGCGGTGGGCGAGTGCAGACCGATGAAGTGCGCTCGGGGGCCAGCTACCTCTCGCAGAGCGACGTGCAACTGCACTTTGGGCTGGGAACGGCCACCAGCATTGAGCGCGTGGTCGTCTATTGGCCGAGTGGCCGGGTCGAGGAATACGCAGATTTAGGTATCAACCAAGAGCATTTGCTCGTCGAAGGAGCGGCGCGATGAGGATTTTGTCAGTGGTCAGTGGTCAGCCCCACATCACTCTGCCTCGGTTGAGAGGGGCTAGCCACTGGTCACTGCCGTTGCTAATTTGCCTCGCATTGTACGCCTGTGCAGAGGAAAGCTCGCAAAAAAAAGTGCGCCCTAGCGCGGCTATGGATGCCGAGGTGCTCTTCACGCGCGGCACTGCGCTCGCCTCCGAAGGCCGCCATACCGAGGCCATTGACGCGTACCAGCAGGCCGCTGCGCTCGCACCTAAGTCCGCCAAGATCCACTACAATCTCGGCAACGCGTACGCGCGCCAGCTCGATTACCCCAGCGCGATGGCGGCCTATCAGCGCGTATTGGCGCTGGATTCGACGCACGTGTCAGCGCGGCACAACCTCGCGGCCATGTACGTCAAACAGCTCAACTACGCCCAAGCCATTGACGAACACCGCCGGGTGCTTGCGTTAGATCCCGGTCATCTGACGACTTACTACGACCTCGGCTACATCTACTTCTTGCGCGGTGAGTACGGCGAGGTGGAAACATTGCTGCAAGCGGGTTTGGACCGCGACTCGACCAATGCCTCCTTCTACCGGCTCTTGGGCCGGACGCGCCTGAAGGAACTCGACTTTGAGCGGGCCGCGGCGACCTTGACACATGCGGTTGAACTAGACAGCACGGATACTGCCGCGTACGTCGATCTGGCGCAGGTGGAACTCAAGCGGCGCGAGTACGCGGCGGCTGAACGCGCTGCTCGCCGCGCTATTGAGCTCGATTCCTTGTCCAAGGAGGCGTACTTCGCGCTGGCCAATGCTCTCAAGCGGCTTGGCCGCCGCGCGGAGAGCACCGAAGTGCTGGAGCAGTTCCGGGCGCTCGACCAACAGCTCGACAAAATCGACGACCAACTGCGGATGTTGGGCAATGCGCCCGACGACCACGAGGCGCGGGCGCAACTGGGGCTGCTGTACACCGAGCAGGGCCGCTTGACCGAAGCAGCCGAAGCGTATCGGCTGGCTGTGCGTATCGCGCCGGACAGCTTGCGCTACCGCAACAACCTAGGCAACCTGTACCTGCGCTTAGGCCAATTCGCCGAGGCTGTCGCCGAGTATCAAGCCGCGCTGAATTTGGACCCAGAATACGTCAAGGCGCACTACAATTTGGGTCAGGTGTACATGCGCTTGCAGCGCTTTGACGAGGCCCTAGCTAGCCTCGGGGAAGCGCGTCGCTTAGCGCCGGAAGATGCGGAGACCCATTACTTTTTGGGGCTTCTACACGCGCGCGCTGGTGACTACGCCAAAGCCGCCGAGATGCTGACCGTTGCGGTGGCGGCCCGGCCGGACTGGCTCGACGCGCGGCAGAAGCTAGCCGTGGCGTACTTGAAGTCTGGCAAGATAGAAGAGAGCAAGCAGGAGCTAGCGGCCATCCAGCAGATGAAAGAGAGTGAACAACATGAATAAGCGTTGGCTGGGAACGGCGCTTTGTGCGGCGCTGGTTGGCCTAAGCGGCTGCGCTGAGGACGGCCCGGCCGTGGCCACTGAAGATGCCGTTCTGGTGGAGGTGGGGCCAACGGCGATTCGGGTGGCGGATTATCGCAAGTTCATCGCACAGGTAGCGCCGGAATTGCGGGCGGAGTACGGGGCTGAGAAGTTGTTGGAAGCCATTGTCGAGCAAACGCTGCTCGTGCAGGAAGCCGAGCGGCGGGGCTTGAGCGAGAGCGCGGAGTTTTTGCAGTGGCAGGCGCAGGCACAGGCGCGGCTGGTGCAGCAGGCTTTGTACGAACGCGCTGGGATCGTCCAACCGGAAGTCGCCGAGGAGGAGCTGCGGGCCTATTTCCAGCGCAGTCCGTACAATCGCCGCGTGCGCTTTAGCCTGCTGATGGTGCGCGAGCAAGAGCAGCTACCGGAGATTTTGGCCGCTCTCGCCGAGGGAGCGGACTTTGAGGAACTGTCGATGCAGCACTCGCAGGACTCGCGGATCCTAGAGCGCCAAGCCGACATGGGCTATCACCGCTGGGGCGATACTATGGCCTCGCACGCCGCCCTGACTGAAAGGGCTTTCTCCATGCAGGTCGGGGAGATTTCCGAGCCGATGCAGGTGGCCGATGGGTACTTTATCATCAAGCTCACGGACATGCACCCAGTCAGCTTCGAGCAGGAGCGAGAGATCATTGAGCGCTTGGTGCTGCGGGAAAAGTTAGGGCGGCAGCTCTTGGCTTATTACGACAGCCTGCACGTGCGCTATAATGTGCGCTACGAGCCGGATGGGTTGACGGGGTCGCCGGAAGCGGTCGTGGCCGCGTACGATGGCGGAGTGCTAACGGTGGCGCAGGCCCGCGAACTGCTGAGAGCGGCACAGGCCCCTTCGACAGGCTCAGGGGCCGTCTCGCAGGTACTGCGGCGCGAGGTCGGGCGGCGCGTGTTGGTTCCGCTCGAAACTGCGCGACTCGCGCTCACCGACGACCCGGACTTGCAGCGCGAGCTGGAGCGACTGCGGCAGATGCAGCTTGCGCGGCACTTGCAGGACGCGCTGCAGGCGCAGGTGCCACCGCCCAATCCCAACGGCCTGAGCCTGTTTTACGAGGAGCACAAGCTCCGTTACACCGCACCGGCCGAGGTGGAGGTGCGCCGACTCCTCGCCCGTGATGAGGCCGAGGGCACCGCCATTGTCGAGCGGATGCGCGCCGGTCGCGATACGACTGAACTGGTTGATCGCTTCGTCAGCGTGATTTACGGCAGTGGTGCGCTGGAGGGCGACAATCCGGTCAGCCGCGCCCTGCGCGCCGACGAAGGGACTTTTCACGGCCCCTTTGCCACGGATAATGGTTATATTGTCCTACAAGTATTGCGCCGCCGCCCGGACCGACTGCCGCCGCTGGACGAAATCCGCGAGCAGGTCGAGGCGGATTGGGCGGCGGCGCAGCTCCAAGCTGCGGTTAAGGAGCTGGCCGCGTCTTTGCGCCAGCGCCGCGCCAATGAAATCCGCTTCAGCCCAGACGCTGTGGCACTAGCCCTGTTGGCTGCTTCTCATGGCGAATAATTCCATCGTCCTGCAACCTGCCTATATCGTCGATCGTCGGCAGGACTATATCTGGTTTGTGAGCCTGCCGTTTGCCGCGGTTTGCTTTGCGCTCGTGTCGGGGCACTACCTGCCGGGGGCAGCGTTGGCGGCCATTGCCTTGTGGGTGACGATTCCGCACCACTTTGTCACTTGGCTGCGCGTCTATGGCTCGCCGGCGGAATTTGCCCGCTTCAAGGAGCGCTTCATTCTCGGGCCGATAGTATTGGTCGCCTTTGCTTACGGCCTGATCCAATGGGCGCCGTTGAGCTTGGTGTTGATCGTGACTTTGTGGGATCACCAGCACAGCTTGATGCAGCAATACGGCTTTGCGCGCGTGTACGATTTCAAGGCCAAGGCCGGTACACCTGCGACTGCTAAGTTCGACTTGGCTTTCAATTGGATCTTCTTTGGCAACATGTTGGTGGTGTCGCCGCTGTTTTCCACGGTCTGGGTGCGCATGTTGCACGAGTGGCATTTGCCCATCAGCGCGGAAGCGGTAGAGACGGTACACCTCGTCTCGTGGACCATTGCCATTGGCTACGGCCTGATCTACGTGGGACACATTGCCTATTGCGCCTGGCGCGGCTATGCGCTCAACCCCCTTAAATACGCCTTTTTGCTGTCGAGCTATTTCCTGTGGTACTTCACCAGTTTTACCACGGCCTATCTGCTCGTCTTTGCGGTGGCGCACCGGATCATGCACGGGATTCAGTACATCGTCATGGTATATTTCTACAACCGCCACAAGGTCGAGCGCACGGGCGGCGACTCGGCCCTGCTGCGCTACGTGGCGAGCAAGGGGGGCGTCAAATTCTTCCTTCTGCTGTGCGCGGCCTATGCCGTTGTCTTTCACGCGCTGAGTGAGGGCTTGGTGCGCGACTTTGGCTTTGGTATAGTCGGCTTCAACACTAATTTCGACCTCTTCAGCTATTCGCTGCTCAGTTCCTTTGCCCTGATCCACTACTACTACGACGCATTTATATGGAAAGTGCGGAAAAAGGACGTGCAGGAGGGGCTGTAGTAGTAGCTACTGACCACTTTTAGTACTAGGAGATTGAGCTATGCTCGAAGTCGTCCTCGCCGTCGCCGTCTTCGCCGTTGCCGCGGCCGTTGTTCGCCAAGCCGCGGCCGATGCGTGCTACGATCTCTCCGATGGGGAGCGCCATCCGCACAAATGGGGCTACACGGACACCCGCTTTGAGTTCGACGGGCCGAAGACCGTGCGGGTGACCGGCAGCCGCTATCCGCTGGCTGGCTTCACCATGCCGCACTTCATCCCGTTTGTCGAAGAGATGCTCCAGGTTTCGATTGACCCCGACGAGATTGCTGTCGAAAAAGAGAGCCACGAGGTGCCGCCCTCGCGGGCAGATGAAAGCCTCGTCGCCGCTTGGCAGGACGCACTCGGTGCAGAGCGGGTTTCGCTCGACGACGAGGAGCGCCTGATCCACAGCCACGGCCAGCTCAGCGTCGATGAGGTCTATCGCTTGCTCTACGGCGACGCCTTGGAGCGAGTGGTTGATCTGGTGCTTTATCCTGAGAGCGAAGACCACGTGCGCGCCATCGTGCGCCTCGCCTCCGAGCACAATGTTTGCCTCGTGCCCTACGGCGGCGGCACCAACGTCAGCGGCGCGCTGGCCCTGCCGGCCGACGACGATCGCGTCTTTGCCTCGGTCGATATGCGGCGCATGAGCCGGATCGTCGATCTCGACGAGGACAACCTCCAAGCCTGCATTGAAGCGGGGATTTCGGGCAAGGAATTGGAGCGAGAACTCGCCGCTCGGGGCTACACTGTCGGCCACGATCCCGACAGCATCGAGCTTTCGACCCTAGGAGGCTGGATTGCCACTAATGCCAGCGGCATGAAGAAAAATCGCTACGGCAACATCGAAGACATCGTCCTCGAAGCGACCTTGGTGACGCCGACCGGCGCAGTGGAGACCTTGCACACCACGCCGCGCAACTCGACCGGCATCCAGCCGCGCGGGTTGCTTTTTGGCTCGGAGGGCAACCTCGGCATCATCACCAAGGCCGTGCTCAAGATCCATCCCCTACCGGAAGTGCGCGAATACGGTTCGCTGGTGTTCAAGTCCTTTGCCCAAGGCGTGGAGTACTTGCAGGCGCTGCGCCAGACCGGGACTTTGCCGGCGAGTATTCGCTTGGTCAACAACCAAGAATTTCGTTTCGGACAGGCCCTCAAGGCCACGCCTTCTCCCCTGAAGCACCTCAAAGAAAAAGTGCAGAAGTTCGCCTTGTTGAAGGTGTTGGGATTTGATCCGCTAAAAATGGCGGCGTGTACGATCGCCATGGAGGGGTCCCGCGCCGAGGTGGACCACCAGAAGCGGACGATCTTCAAGCTGGCCAAGGCCCACGGCGGCAAGAGCGCCGGTGCTACCAACGGTCGGCGCGGCTATATGTTGACCTTTGGGATCGCCTATATCCGCGACTTTTTGAATCAGTTCGATTTTTTGGGCGAGACCTTCGAGACTTCCGTGCCTTGGACCCGCATCCACGACGTGACGCAGGCCGTGCAAGCGGAGTTGACCGCGCAGTGTAGCGCGCGCGGTGTGGCGGGGCGGCCCTACCTATCGTACCGAGTGACGCAGACCTATCACACAGGGGTGTGCATCTACTTTACGATGGGGTTTTCCGGGCGGGGATTGGAGCATCCCATTGAGGTCTATCACGACATTGAGCACGCGCTGCGGCAGACGATTTTGGACAACGGCGGCTCGCTGTCCCACCACCACGGGATAGGCAAAATCCGGCAGAGCTTTGTCCAGCACATCCAGAGCGACAACAGCATCGAGGTTCTGCGCAAGACTAAAGAAGCGCTGGATCCGCAGAATATTTTCGGCATTCAGAATGGGATTTTTGGGAGTGCGCGCCGGAAGCCTGAGCAATAAGACCGTTGTTATCACCGGTGCTTCTGCGGGCTTGGGCGCGACGCTGGCGGTGGAGTGTGCCCAGCAGGGAGCGCGGCTGGTTCTCTTGGCGCGGAATGCCGAGCGGCTGGAGGCCGTTGCCCGCGAGTGTGAGCAGTTGGGGAGTGAGGTGCTGACTGTCGTCGGGGATGTCGCCATAGCCGAGGATGGTAGGCGACTGGTGGAGGCTGCCATAGAGAGGTTTGAGCGCATAGACTACTTGGTCGCCAACGCTGGCATAAGCATGTGGACCGAGTTTGCCGCGATCGAGGACGTGGCGTTGTTCCGCATACTGATGGAAGTGAATTACTTGGGGGCTGTGCACTGCGTGCATCCGGCGCTGCCGCATCTGAAAAAAAGCAAGGGACTATTCGTAGCTATTTCGTCTATTCAGGGGCAGGTGGGGGTGCCGCTGCATACGGGGTACTCGGCGTCCAAACACGCGCTACAGGGGTTTTGCGATGCTTTGCGGATGGAGGTGGCCGAGAGTGGGGTGGGGGTGATGACCGTGCTCTTGCACTGGCTTAAGGGGACGGAATTGCGGCAACGTGCGCTGGGGAAAGACGGGAAGGCGTTGGGTGCTGCATCGCGCGAACACCGGGCGGAGGCGGTGAGCTTGGAGAAGGCGGCGCAGGCGATTGTGCGCGGGATGCAGAAGCGGCGGCGGCAGCTCTACGTTCCGAGGCGGCTCAGGCTGCTGGCGATGGTTCACGCCCTGTGGCCGGCGCTGGCCGAGTGGGTGGTCAAGGGGAAGGTGGCGCGGGAGGAAGAGTAGGCCGAGGGGGCTAGGAACGTTCGACGCGGACCTGATCCTTCAGTTCGAGATCGTCGAGAACCTGACGTAGCTCGGTTTCCATGTTCTGGGCAAATTGCGAGTCGATGCACACGGTGAATTCTATGCCGACGCTAAGGTCTTCTCCGGAGCGCAGCTTGGGCAGCAGCTTGGTTCCTAGCCGGTTCCAGACTTCGGGAGGTACGGTGCCGGTAAGCCGAAGGGTTGTCTTTTGATTGTCTGGACTCGGTGCAGGATCCGGTCCCGATTCAGGCTCTGGCTGGGGTGCTGGCTCTAAGCTCGGCGCGGGTTCTGGTGGCGTCTGAGGCGAATCTTCGGGTGCGGCTTTGAGTTCTTTGGCTTTGGCTTTGGTCACTAAGAAGACGTTCTCCTCAAACGCTACTTCCTCGGCTGCGACCGGCTCTTCATACCACAGCCGATTAAAGCCGCCATCGTCCTTGGCACCGGAAGCTAGGCCGAACTCTCCATTCGCCACGAACTCAACGACCTTCTGACGCAGGACCGCATCGGGATCAATCAGCCGCGTCAATGCGCCGTTCAGAAAGCTCTGGCGCAGACTTGTGAGCGGCCAAGCGCCGGTGTTTTTGAATATCGGTGGCCAGTGGCGGTCGATATAGCCCGCACCCACGTTCTCGTTGAGCAGGGCCTCGGATTTCAAAGCACTGATAATTCGTCCGCAGAGGGTTTCACTGGCGCTGGCGTGGCCGGCTCCAAGGTCGATGATCTTGAGACGGTGCTGTTCCTGAGCGTCTGCAAGCGCGACGAAACGATAGCCGGCCCATACTTCGTCCTTGGCCGCTTCCTCCGCGTCCCGAACGTGGGTCTGAATCTCGGAGAGATCGGCGCGGTCGTATTCTGAGCCGAGGACGCCTTCGGACACCTCTTGCGATACGCGCTTCCAAGCGAGCCATAGCTCGACCTTGTCGCGCAGTTCGCGTCCCGGTTTCCTCGCACACCAGACCAACGAACCTGGGTACAGCCGTGGCGAGGTGCCCCGTTCCTGCGTCCACTGGCCAATGCGCTCGACCACCTGATTGCCGTTTATCCATTCCTCATCGGGGTCGAGGACGATTAGGGTGAGACGCGGAGAATCTTGGACTGTGGTGCTGTCCTCCGGGAAGAACGTTGTCGGCAGGGTTGCTCCGCGTTTGAACTGCTCCTCGACGAACTTGCGGATCGCTGGCTTGATTTCTGTAGCTTCGTCGAGCGAAGCCCGTCGGTCGCTGACGACCTTGCGCAGTGTCGCTTGGTGGTAGATGCGATAGCCGTCCGTACCGACCTTGCGAATAAAGAATCCCGATCCTTCGAGAGCCGTCGCCGCATTGTCGATGGTCGTGGTATCGACGTCGGGTGGTTCGCCGAGCGCAAAGCGCAATTCCGGCAGATGGGCCACTTTGTCCATCTGGCCGCCGGAAGACTCGAACAGGATGGCCGTACCCACGCGACGGTGGATGTCGCGCAGCGATCCCGTAGCGTCCGCATCGAGAGGTCTGGCACGGGCCGTCGTCCCCGCTAGGTCTGCATCAATCGCCGCATCGAGCCGCGACTCGCCCAACTGACCCAAAACCACGGCGCGAAACTCGGGCACGTCCAACGGTGCCGACCCCAGCGTAATCAGCGGCTCGGTTCGCGCCTTGGTGAACTGCTCTCGCGCAGCCCAGGAAATCCATTGCGCCAGCATGGCCAGCGCGCCTCGGGTTTGCTGGAACTGGGTGAGCGCACGCCACTTGCGCTGAAAGACTGAAAGGGTTGCCGGATGGAAGGGATAGCACGCCTCAAACCGACCCCGCAGAAATTCTCTTGCCTTGGTCTCCGTTGTCGCGGTATCGACGGCCAGCCACTCGGCGGGCAGACGGGCGGTGCGTTCAAAACACCAGTCCGCGTAAGTCTTGGCGACGCGCTTGCGAATGCGCTCGTTGCCGAGGTCCTCGAACAATCGTCGGCGCACTACCTCGCTGATCTCGGATTCGTCATTGGCGATCAGGTCGCGGGCGACGCGGCGCACCACCTTGGTGATTCGGTCCTGCCACTGCTGATCCCAATCGGTCATTTCGACTTGGCTGCGCGGCAGGCTGATGACCGCTGCGGCCTGAGTGGTGCCAGTGACGGCGACGGTCAGGTTTTGTAGGAAGGCGTGGAAGGGTTCGGCCATGGAGCGATGGCGATTGACGAAGTTCAGGACTTCATCGAACAACAGCAGCAAGGGTGCGTCCGCAGCGGCGAATACATTGGCCAGTGCTCCGGTTCCCGGTGGCGTGGTTTTCGCGGCATCACCGAGCGCAGCGACGCCCTTATCACCCGCCAGTTGGCGGGCTAGGTCGATCCAAGGCGTCTCTCGGCCTTCCGCAGGATCCCAAGCATTGCCGACGAAGACGCCGACGCGGGCGGGAGGAGCTTCTGCGATTCCTGCCTCGTTCAGGAGGTCTGTTACGCCGGGGAACTTGGCGACATCGGAGCCAGCGTTGGCGATATGGTACAGGGAAGCGAGTGTATGCGTCTTGCCGCCGCCGAATTGGGTGACGAGCGTGAGGACTGGTGCTGTGTTCTCGGTCTTGCCGGAAAGTCGCCGGAGGACCATGCCGGCGTGTTCTTTCAGGGCGCGAGTGAAGCAGGTGCGCGAGAAGAACTGCGCTGGATCGCGGTAATCTGCGGGGGCGGTTTGGGCTACGATCTGCTCAAGGGCGATGGCGAACTCGTCTGGGCTGAACGAGCGGCCTTCGCGGACTTCTTTGCGGAGCGTTACGATTTTATACCAAGGGTCGAGGGCCATGCTGTATCTCTCTTTGGTCGGTTATATACGCGGCAGTTCAATCTCAGCTCCCCAGCGACTCTAAGCTCGTTACCCAGTCGTTGAATCGAGGGCATTCAGTGCGAATCTTGTCCAAGCCTATCTCTATTGCTAGAAGGGGACCGTCAACTTTCTTCTCGTACCGGGGTATAACCTTCTTAATCCGTTTGCTCGGAGCCGTGTCCTTATTGTCGTTGATGTCTTCGGGCGTCTGGAACTGTGAACGGATTTTTTGCAGGGCTTCCACCGATCCGTCCGGTGTCTCAATCAAGCCTGCAAAAACGCTTACATCCGAGAACAACAGCCCCTCAAACTCATGTCGTTGGACATATGGAAACACTCCTTTTGGATGCCATAGGTGGCCGAGTTTCTGGCGAAGGTATTCCTCCAACTCATCGACTGTTCTATCTCCTTTGTTAAGAAACCCATAGAAGTCAACGAGCGATGTCACGGCATCGAAGGAATGGAGTAAACGGGTCATTTCCTGCACGAGTTGTTCCACCGAAACATTCCCGCCGGCAGATCTGCCGCGGGCGCGGCCAAACAGAATCGGTGTCGGTTCGACGCCTCTTTCCCGTAAGTGATCCGCGAGAAAATCTTTGACGAATTCTTCTTCAGTTGGGCCCTCCACCGATATGGCCAGTCGGATCACGGGCGTCCTCCGAGCAGGTTCTTTTGCCAAAGCTCACCGGATGTGAAGTTGTCGTCGAGCCATACCTGATAGTCATCCGGGGACAGTTTGCTAAACTCAGTACGACCGTCCTGTAGCTCTAACACGAAAATTTCGTCGAGATCGAACTCATCAACCAGCAAGGGCGATTGCGTTGCCACAAAGACCTGCCTTTCCTCGGCGAGGGACTTTATCATACCTCCGACCAAGGCGACGGCTGATGGATGAAGGCCCAGTTCCGGTTCGTCCAACAAGATTACGTCAGGCAACATCTCGGGTGGTAGATTGAGCAGTGTCACCAAGGCAAAGAACCGTAGAGAACCATCGGACGTGAGGTGTGCGCTGAAGGTCTTATCCGTCCACTTGGCTTTCCATCTCAGCAATACTTTTCCGTAGCTCTCCTCGATCTGAAAACGGTCGAAGACCGGCAAGATTCGGCTGATATGCTGGCAGATCAACTCATATCGCCTGATGTCTTCCCGCTCCAACCGGAGCAGCACTGCGGCCAAGTTTCCCCCGTGACTAAGAAGGGAGTTGTTGTCCTCCGCGTCCCCTCTCTTTTTGAAATCAGACGTGTTGGATGTGTCGTGAAATTGATAGACAACGCAACTGCGGAGAAGGTTCACAATTACCTTGGCGGTGATGAAGTCATCAGCAGAAAGTTCGCTGCTGGGATTTGTAGGCCAGATAATCTCGGTTTCCTGATGCCCACTTCCCAAGTATTTCCACGACAGATCGCTGATGCTGCGGAAACTCTCCTCGCTAAAGAAAAAGCGGTCAGGATGAGCGTGGGAAAGCATGAACTGATAGTCGTAGCCGTAGCGGCCTGTTTCGGTTCTCAATCTAACTTCGGCCTCTATGCGTGAAGTACGTCGGCTACCACCATACAACTGATCGTCGGCCCCTCCTTGCATCTCGACGAACTCGGCGAGTCTGCGAGACCCGAGCATCCAGCTCAGCATTTCAAAGAAGCGAATGAAATTGGACTTGCCCGAGCCGTTGGCTCCAATTAGGACCGCCGCCTTCGGAATTTCCGAAAGCTCGACATTGGCCAACGACCGGAAGCCTCGGATGCGGACATGATCTATAAAGATTGTTTTACTCATCGAATATTCTCCCTACGGCGACCGGCACCTCAGTCGAGGAGAAATTTCACTGCTTTATACCAAGGTCCATCGCTACCTCTCTGGCTAGCGCGGATTGAGTGACTCTGCAATGTGGTCGAGTTTCTCATGTATCTCCGGGTGGATCTCGTCTTTTTTCATAACGGCTGCCAGCAGATATAGCTCTCTCTTGGGGGTATTGCTGCCGAGCTTTTCTAATAGCGGTACTAAGAACTCGTCGCTTGCCTTGACGCGTACAAGCGAGACATGATTCCCAAAGAGGTCGGTCTCTTGGGGTACTTCTCTCCAGAATGCGGCGTCAATCTTTGTATGCATCAACGGGAAATCGGCGAATCGAAATCGCTTAATGGCCTCCGGATGCAGGAGGTAGTTTTCGATCTCGTAGCGGCGCCAGCGTAGAACGATTAGACCCGCTTTCTTCATCTCCACGTCCGGCTCGTCTTGATTGTCCCCATCGAGCAGACAGAGGGCGCGTAGGTCCGGACAAACCGCCCGCATGGCAAAGAAATGTGCTCTCGCTTCGTCAAGACTCCTGCTGCCGAGCAAGTGGACAAAAGGTCGCTCAAAGAAGCGCTGCGCTGGATGATTGAGTATGCGTGCCCACTCGCTTAGGATGCGCTCGTCGGCCTCACTTTCAACGTAGAGCACGCCCCCAACTTCTTGGCCCAACAGCAGGTCCGTGGTGGTGATCCGCTTGAGTGCCTCGCGAAGTTGATCGCGCTCAGTTTTATTGGCAAGGGGATGGGGTGCTTGGCTGAAGAAGCCGAGTACCCGGGCCGGCTCTGTTGAATCGAGGATGACCTCGGAGTGGGTTGCGACAATTACTTGCCCCTTACGTTCGTGTGCGACCTTGCGGATGAGATCGTACACTTGCCGTTGTAGAATGATGTGCTGGTGGGCATCCGGCTCGTCGAGCAGGATCACCGTGGCAGGGCGTGCGTACAAGAAAGCGAGTAGAAGAATCACTTGCAGCGTTCCGCTGCCAGCGTTTGAGAGATCCAGCGGTCGTGTGTGTCCCGGCTCTTGGTATTCGCATACGATGTATGGTTGAGCCGGTGAGTAATTCGGCTTAATCAGTTCGATGCGGAAGAGGTCCTTGATATGTCCCGCAAGTGCCTGCCAGTTTTCCTCATCGTTGCTTTCGGCAACTTCCAACAGAAGGTTTCGCAGGATATCGCCCGGTCGTCCTTGGCCGATGAGCAGGTCTTGCATACCCCGGTCGCGGCGTGGCTCGTCGTGCTCAATGCCCGAAAGAGGGGGTACATGGACGATGGACAGTTCCTTGGCTTCTGTTGGAGGGAAAGCGCGTATAGCTTCGCGGTCGAGGCTCTTTGCACCTTGGGGCCGCGCATGAATCAACTCGGGATTGTTGTACTGAAGTTCAAGCCCACAGGTCCAAGTTTGCTCGTTGGTCTGTCCTTCCACGACGATCTCGATCAGCCGCCGTGCTCCAGACATACCGCGAGGCCCGGTTACCTTCCGATCTTCCCAAAGGAGGTTCATCTCGCGGAGCGGGACCGCGGTAATGTCGGTACGAGGGATCGCGACACCCGAACGCTCGACAGCCCGGCCGCCCGTGCGTTGAGCAACCCATCGGTCGAGCACAAACTTCCAGAGCGCGACTGCTTGGAGCAACGTCGATTTGCCGGCGTTGTTCGGCCCGGCGAGGACGACTGACTCCGCAAGCTCGAATTCCTGTTTACGGAAGCGCTTAAAGTTCTCGATTGTCACCCGTCGAATCATGATTGCCTCTATGCTATCGGTCACGGCGGGGCAGTATCGACACGGCGGCCAGTGAATCTTTGGCGATAACTGCGTGCGCGTAGGCAGTACAGGCGAGAATGTCGTCTGGTTCCAGTTCGGGGTAATCCTCTAAAATGGCCTCCATCGTTACGCCCTGCGTAATCAGACTCAGGATGAGTTCCACCGAAATTCGCATGTCGCGAATGATGGGCTTGCCGCCAAAGACATCCGGGCGCGCGGTGATGCGCTTGAGTAGTTCGGGATTAGTGGTCATGTCCCCTCCGTAGTTATTACGTCTGCTGTTCGGCTACCTCGGCACCGCCAAGAGCATGGCGTCTAGTAGGCGTTTTTCGTTGCAGCCTTGAGGATAGAGGGCGGATAGGGCGTTGGCAAGGCGGAGGAAGTCGGGGCCGCGGTCTTGCTCGGCGTCGATTAGCGTCCGCAGGGCGTTGGCGTGGCCGCTGGATTGGAGTAGCATGGCGGTGTGGACGCGGTCGAGGGTGGTGTCGCCAAGCGTTGCGGCGAGGTGGTCGTCGGAGGATTCGCCGTAGCGGGGGCGCGGCTCCCGGACGAGAGTGGGTGCGCCGTCCTGCAAGTCGGGGAAGAGGGTCTGCTGCAAACTGGCGTGTGGGTCGCTTTCGATGTAGTTGGCGGCGGCGGCAGCGCCGTCCTCGCCGAAGAGCTTTTTGGCGCGCTCGGCTACTGGTAGTAGGCGGACGACGCCTTTTTCTTGGCCGATGATGCGGTCGGTCCAAGTGTCGAGGTCAATGCCCATGGGCTGGGCGAAGCGGCGCACGACATCGAAGGGGAGCGCAAATCCCGTGGCCGCTGCCTTGGCGACAGCTTCTTCGTCGGCCTCGTCGTCTTGTTGCTGATTTTCTGCAATAGGGGTCGTGCTCTGGAGCGTCCACAGGAAGAGCGCGGTCAGGCGGGCGTCTTCTTCGAGTGCGCCGGACAGGCCGTTGCGCGCTTGCGCCTCGGTGGTGCCGAGTACTTGTTGCAGCGCGGCGCGACCGACTACCTCCCAGACTTTTTCCAAGTAATCGGGCAGGTCGATTATGTCGCCCTCGGCGGTTTCGACGGCGCGGTAGCGGCTGAAAATTTCGAGTGCTGGGCCGATGCAGGCGAAGACCAGATCGGCACCTCGGATGCCTTCACCCTGCAAGCGCTCGATCCAGTCAGCGACGCGGATCGGCAATTCCCGTAGGACATCGGCCCAGTCGCCGATGGGGGCGTTTTCGGGACGTGGGCGGCAGATTAGGTGGACGCTAGTGGCGAGAGCGGCGGTTTCTTGTGCGTTAAGCCGCGCCCCCTTCTCAGTCGCAATTGGCCAGGAACCGGTAATCGTCCAGCCGCCTTGAATCATACCGGAGAGTAGCGCCTCCCATCCCTCGGTCGTCTTGTGGGCGAAGACGACCGAGCCGACGCCATTTTCGCTCAGCACCCGACGCCCCTCAGCGAAAGCCCGAGCCATAGCTCCTTCATAGAACGCTTTATTCTTGGGTGCCCCATTGGAGTCTTTGACCTTGTCACACTGCACTGCTTCGCGGCTCTTGGGCGAAAGTACGTTGTGTGCATCGAACGGATCCTGCAGTAGCGGGTGATCCGGTAGTACACGCTTTAACCAAACGAGGAAGAAGTCGGAGAGATCGGAATAGGGTATTGCATTATAATAGGGAGGGTCAGTGAACCAGACATTAGCCGATTGGTCGGGAAGGGCATGTTGTACCGCGTCAGTTAATTGAACTTGCCCAGGGTTGTCGATGGACGCTGCAATTGCCTCCGCTGCATTCGCAATCCAGTCAATAGCCACGTCAAATCCGCCGGAAGCACTTGCAACTGGGACAACCTCGCCCCAATCCCACAGAATGGGTAGTGCCTGTCTTCCAAATGTTGCCACACTTTTTTCCATGTGATTTGCCCAGCGCGATAGGCTGGAATTAAAGTCGCTTTGTTTGCTTACTCCGAACGCTATTATGTCTCGAAGGCGCGCATTGGAAAGTTCCCGTGTTGGCCGGCCCAACGACATCAGCGCCACCTTCTGCCGCGCTGTGAAGAGGTCTCCGAATGTAGTCATGTTGTACAAGGGAAGCTGACTCCCGACAGCACGATGCGCGTCTTTCGTTGGCGTCGGCTCATCCGGCACCGGGCAAACCCCCTGTTTCCCGCCCCGTTCCCACTCGCCGATGATATCTGCCAGCCGCGCTTGCGACCGACACACCGCGGCGTAGTCCGCGTCGTTGGGCAGCCGATAGTGTCGCCCCGCCTGCCCAGGCTTGAGCGTCACCACCGCCGTCATCCGCGCCCCACCTGTCCGTCGCCCCTCCGAGTCAAAAATCACATCCGCGCCACCCCGTTGGGCCGCAAGCTGTGCTCGCACCCGCTCCGGCGGCAGCACCGCGCCACAGCACAGACAAGTCGCCCGCGCCCGCGCCACCGTGCCGCCACTCACTTCTTTATCCGTCTCTGGCTCAAACACCTCGAACTCGACACTCGGCGGCTCCCCCTCGCGCCGCTCGACTCGATACTGCAACGCCCGCTTGCGCTTGGCCTTCTTGCACAGCCAGAACGAACGCATCAGCGGAATTTCTGCGCCGCAGTTGGGCGCTTCGCAGCGCACCGTCCGCGCCCACAAATAGGCAATCGGCGTCGCCCCGTCCGGGTCCTTGGGATACAGATCGGCCAACTCTTGCTCGGCCTGCTGCTTAATCTCGCCGCCGACCCGGCGCAATTCCTCGGCCAGCCCCGGCCCGTGGCGCGGAATATCCTCCAACATCACCTTGAGAATCAGGCACGCCACCGGATTCAGATCGCTGGCGAACGCCTCGCAGCCCAGCCGCAACGCCTCCAGCGGAATCGAACCCCCACCCGCAAACGGGTCCACCACAAGCGGCGGCTCCTCGCCATGCGCCGCCTTCACCAGCGCCCGACTCACGTCGAGATGGGTGCGATCCGCAGCATTTTTCCAGTTGGCGAAATTGGCGATGAACGACAGCAATCCTTGGCGCAGTTCTACGTCATTCGTCGGTGGCTGCCGCACCTTACGCAGAATTTTCCGCGCTTGCTGCTTAAAGTCCTCCGGGCAGTGTTCGTCGCACGGGTCTGGCAGCAGCAACGCCAGCAACACCGCCCGCGACGAGGCCAACGGCCGCCGTGCCCACCACAGGTGCAGGGTGGAGGGGTGGCCGTGCCGAATCGACTTCTCCCGCGCCGCGTGTTTGGAGACCTCGGCGATGGGGAAATCGACTTCGGCGAGGCGCTTGCATTCTCGGGGGATCATTGGGCCTTTCCTGAAACAGGGAGATCTTTCAAACCTGACACTGCTTCCGTCTTAGGAGGCACATTGTTTCATACCATCTCAACGCTACCCTACCGATGGCGCTGGGTCGCGACAAGAAGCTGCCATATGATACCTTGAGTACCTATTGTGAGATCTCGACAGGCAACATAGTCCTCTTTGCCAAGTTCGTCGATGTGTGCTGCGCGATTCCTGAATCTCGTTATCAGATGTGTAAGCGACTGGTGGAAAGCCGTAGCATCAAGGAGCCAATTAGATCCAGTCCACTCTTTCGCAAGTTGCAGAAAGTTGCGCATAAGCACACTAGTGCTCCGGCGTCGGTGGCTGTGAACCACGGTCTGCAGAAAATGCGCGAACGCTCCCAGTTCAGGGGGATTTCGCGTCGGGTTCGCACAGAATGCTGCGACGCGCTTGATATCCTTATCGCTTTTATCGGCACTCAAGTCTGTGCTACTCACCTCGTTTGCCAACGGCTTTAAAATTCGGTTGACGATCTCAAGTTCAACCGCTTTACACAAGCCGATCACGGCTGGCGACCACTCTAACTCCGGCCCTGATTGAAGTTGTCGGGCCACGTGTTCGGACGTAGAAACAAACCGCAAGGTCTCTTGAGACAAGTGATCAGCACGTTCCTCGGAGACTCGATACAAACGCTCGGCTTGTAACTGATCATCGAGAGTAACAGCCTTGAACAGGAGATTGGCCAACTGTTCTGTTTTCTCACTATCTGCCTTTGTTCCTGCCTTAATCTTGTATAACGATAGAAGATAGCCGTAACACCCATTACAGAGACGTTTCGACCTGTCGCCTCCGTATATGGTAATCAACTTGGATTTCTTGGTAGCAGTACATCTGAAACACCGGAATGCGAGGCTGTCCACAAACCGGAATTGCTGGAGCGGGCCACGTTGCGGGTAAGTCTTTATTATTGTGGAAGGTACCGATTTCATGTTCTCTGGCTTTCTTCCTTAGCATTAATCAGACGCCGGACTTGGTGCCGTACTGCCTCGTCCACCACAGGTGCAGAGCACTCGGATGTCCATGCCGAATCAACTTCTCCCGCGCCGCGTGTTTGGAAACCTCGGCAATGGGGAAATCGACTTCGGCGAGACGCTTGCATTCGCGGGGGATCATCCGATGCGTTCCTCAGCCCAGCGAAGAATCGTTTCGGCGATGGCGATGGCCTCGGCGTACTCCTGAGCGGTAACAGGCTCTATGTCGCCGGGATAGCGCGTGATGGTGGCGTATTTAGTCAACTTGCTGGCTTGACGAATCGGCACTGGTATGACTTCTCCCTCGTCTTCGAGTAGTGATAACAGGTGGTCGAGGTCATGCACGTAGGGGAACTCGATGTTGCGTGCGATCATCACGGCCTTGATAGATTTTTCGGCGGCCTGCTGGGCGTTGAAGCACAAATTTTCGAGATAGACCCCGGGCACCTCATTCTTTGCTTGAGTCAGGTCGCTTCGGGCGCGGTTTATCCATTCCCGTGGATCGTCAGGTGGAAAGCGTTCAGGAGGCTTCATAGACAATCCTTCCTTCGCGTAGGGCTGGCTTGATGACCAATGCGTGGCTGTCCTTGTAGCGCTCAACCGCTTGGGGTGTGACGACGATGGCGTCAATAGCCGCGCCGACCCTGCGCATGTTCTGATAAATCTGTCCCATAAGTTCAAGCGGGTTCGCGCATTCTTTTATAATGAGCAGATCGACATCGCTGTGGCGGTTCATCTCGCCGCGAGCGGCGGACCCGAAGAGGATGATCTTCTCCGGTTGAGCCACCTCTACAATGCGCCGGATGATGTCGTCCAATATTTGTTGGTCAAGCACCCCCTTGTTCATGACTTCTCTCCTAGTAGCAAGCCGCGCCTGCTCAGCGCCTCTCGCGTATGGTCGATTTCCGCCGCCAAGATCGCCTCGTCCGGCAAAGCAGTTTTGTATTCGGCAACCATGGCGTCATCGGTGGAATTTGCCAGACACTGTCTGGCAAATCGCTTGTTGAGGAAATCGATTAGATTCTCCAGACACTGTCTGGAGATTTCCGCTGGATTCTGATTCTGCAGACGCTGTCTGCATGTTTTCTCCACCCGTCATTTTTTCAGACAGTATCTGAAAAATTCGTTCGGCTGACCACCAAACGCCGCCGGTGAAAACCGACTGTCATCCACCGGCCCAAGGGTTGACGACTTCAACGCCGGTATCCCGGTAGGCATAGTGCCTAGACTCCGGCAACTCGACCCCATGTTCCGGTCCAAAATACCGCTTGAAAGCCTCGGAAGGCGTTGCGCGGTACTCGGCCTTGGTGCGCTTCTCGCGGATCAGACGGCGGATGAACTCTTCCATTGACACGCCGACTTGGCGCGCTTCTCGTTTGAGCCAGGCTTTGTCTGCCGGGTCAATATCGCGGACAGTGACAGTGGAACTCATCGCAGCCTCCTTATCGGTTTGGACAACTGAAACAGCCTAATGACAGCAAAATATGCCGTCAAGAATCCCGATGGGGCGAAGTCCGTGTCGAATCGACTTCGGTGAGACGCTTGCATTCGCGGGGATCACGAGGGCTTCGGTTCTTTCCACAGTCGAACTGTGAAGCGGCACTCTTCCTCGATTAGGTCCGGCTCGGTGCTGTTGTGGGTGCGCATTCCGGGAATGATCTTTTTCCTTACTCCCATGCCGCGAGTATCGGCTTTTTCATAATCCGCTCTTCTCTCCGTAGTGCCCTTCGTCTTCCCGAACTTCCATCGGCTGGGTCATTGCGTTTACGTCCAGCCAATAATGCTCCACCTTGATGACCTCGTGCCACGGGAATCGGGCTGGGTCTTTGATCGGCTCCTGAAGCTCTGGGGAGCTGGCGCAGTTGGTCACCACGTAGAGCCAGTAGCATTCGCGGCGATCCTCGGCGACGCGACGCTCATTGGGTGTCAGCAGAATGCTGCCAGTAGCGGCGGCGAGACCTTTTATCTCGATCAGGCGCAACTCGCCGGACGCTGGATCGAGGCTGGTTATATCGTAGCCAACATTTTTCTCGTGGACATCTTCGACCTGACGGCCCTGCGCGGTCTCGTGCTCCATGACCACCCGCATCGCCGTCATTTCGGTTTCGGGATGTGGGCGCAAGCGCCGGACATCGAGGGTCTCGCGTTCGGGATGGGGTAGGATCAAGACACTGGCGAGCCGCTCGACGCCTTGTAAGGTCAGTGCCCGCTGCCGCTCGAACTCATCGCGCCGACGGTCGCGGCGCGCCATCACCTCGGCATGGCGAGCTTCGGCTTGTGCCAAACGGCCCTCAGCACCGATTACGTTGTTATCCCGCTCCTCGGCGGCGCGGCCAATCTCCTCATCGGTCCGCTGTAGAACTTCTGTCAAGGACAGTTCGACGTGATCGGCAATGCGATCGACTTCGGCCAGCCGCTCGGCGCGAACCTCGTTGATAAAAGGCACCAAGGCGTTTTTGTTGAGCCAAGTGGTCGCTTCTGGCAAGGCAGCTACTGGCGGCAGGTCGCTTGGAGTGGTAGCAGGGCTGAGATTGCCAAGGACATCCGGCTCGCGGAGACAAGGAGAGCCGTCATCCGTCAACTCCACGGTGAACAATCGTTCGTGAATCACCTTTCCGAGACCATCCACGACCCGCGCCCGATAGAAGTCGAGGCGTGCCGGTTCTGCGTGCGCTAGAGAATGGAAACAGGCACCCTTGGCAAAGGTGTCTTGTCCGAGATTGAGACTGTGCCGGCGCAGAGCCTCAAACAGGGGATGTCCTGGAGTCACCCATTCAAGATTGTGCTCCTCTGCTGTGTCGCGATTCGTTGACAAGCGCGGATAGCGCACCGCTAGCTCCGGGAGTTTCCAGTCCGAATTGTGCTCGTATTCCTTCAACTTGGACGGCGTTCGCCCTATATCGAAGGTATGCGCCAAGTGGCCCACCGGCTTCAGAGTTAGGGCCGCGTGTTGGGCGCACTCCGCGATGAACCGCGCAATAGTCTCAGGCACGACGCGCCGCTCTTGGGCCTTGGCCCGGCGCTCGACGAGCATGTCGAGATTGAGCTTCTTGGAGGCCAAACCTTCCAGCGTCGTTTGGCAGATGTCCCGGAAATGGCCTTCATCTACGTCCTTCAAGAGCCGCTCTTCAAGGTCAGAGTCTCCCAACTTTCCCGCGTAGTAGTCCCGCAGTACGCTTTCCACGTGGGCAGACGGCAAGACTTCGCCGACTACGTTGAATACTGCGTCGTCGTCGAGAGCGTCGCGAATCTCTTGGAGCTTGTCCAACAATCGCTGGAGCACCCGCCCCTCAATGGTGTTGGTCGCCACGAAGTTGAAGATCAGGCAATCGTGCCGCTGGCCGTAGCGGTGGATGCGGCCCATGCGCTGTTCGAGCCGATTCGGGTTCCAAGGGATGTCGTAGTTGAAGAGGATGTGGCAGCACTGAAGGTTGATGCCTTCGCCAGCCGCCTCGGTGGCCACTAGGACTTGGATGGCACCTTCGCGGAACTGCTGTTCGGTATAGAGCCGGCTCCCCGGTTCGTCGCGCGAGCCGGGCTTCATGCCGCCGTGGATGCAGCCGACGCGGAAGCCCCAGGCTTGCAAGCGCTCCATCAGATGGTCGAGGGTGTCCTTGAACTCGGTGAAGAGCAGCAGCCGCTGATCGGGCCGGTCGAAGAATCCCTCCTCCTGCATGATCTGCCGAAGATGTCCGAGCTTTGCCTCGCTGCCTGAGTCTTCGACGGCTTTGGCCTCTTGGGCAAACTGGAGAAGTTCGCTGATCTCTTCGCGTATCTGCTCGGCGTTGCCAGCCAGCGTGATGGCCTCCAGCATCTCCTCTAGACGCTCGCGCTCGGCGTCTTCCAATTCTTCCAATTCTTCCAGGTCGGGAAGGTCCGGTGGTGCGGTTCTCACCAACTCTTGGGCACGCTTGAGACCTTCCTCCAGACGCCGAGCGCGATTTTCGAGCGACCGCCGCATGGCGTAGGTGCTGGAGGCGAGGCGCCGCTGGTACAGCGACATCAGGAAACCAACCGCCCGAGCACGCGGGTCGTCGCCCTGTGCTGCGGCGCGAGCGCTCTGCCGTTTCACAAACCGCGTGACATTTTGGTAAAGCTCGAACTCAGCCCCCTCAATGGCGAACTCGGCGGTGTGCGGGATGCGTTTCGTAAAAACCGGCTTTGCAGTCCATGTTCCGTCCGTCTGGCGTTCCGGGAAGTACACCATCGCCTCCTTGGTGCGCCTCAGGTAGAAGGGTGCTCGCCTCCGTTCCATGGCTTCACGGATCGAACTCACATCGGCGTAAGCATCGCGGTCGAGCAGTTGCAGAAATAGCGTGAAGTTCTGCGGGTCGCCCTTATGGGGCGTGGCGGTCAGCAACAGCACGTGATCGGCGCTGTCGCGCAGTAATTCTCCCAGCCTATAGCGCTGGCTCTTGTGGGTCTCGTCGCGCGCTGACATGCGGTGCGCTTCGTCGATAATCACCAGATCCCAATGCACCTGTTGCAGGCCGGGCAAGATCTCGGTGCGCTTGGCGAGGTCGAGCGAGGTGATGATTTGCTTTTGCTCCAGCCACTGATTGACACCGAACTGATCGCGGATGTCGCTGCCCTTCATCACTAGGAACTTCTCGTCGAACTTTTCCTTGAGTTCGCGCTGCCACTGGAATGCGAGGTTGGCAGGACAGACGACGAGTACTCGTTCGATGAGACCTCGGAGCTTGAGCTCGCGGATCAAGAGGCCAGCCATGATGGTCTTGCCCGCACCCGCATCGTCGGCGAGCAAGAAGCGCACGCTGGGCAGCTTGAGGAGGTGCTCGTACACCGCTTCGAGTTGGTGCGGTAGTGGATCGACGCGCGAGATGGAAAGCCCGAAATAGGGATCGAACTCGTAGGCGATACCGAGCGCATAGGCCTGGAGGCCGATTCGCAAAAGCTGCCCGTCGCCGTCGTAGGAAAGAGCCGCGTCGGCGATGGTCAAGTTGGAAATGTCAGCGGAAGAGAGCGTGACCTGACGGAACTGCTCGGACCGTTGGCCGACGAGGCCGGCCTCCAGGTAATCAGTACCGTTTGCGCGAACGGTTACTACTCGCATCGGCTCGCTGAACAGCGGGCCGGTCAGTATCTGTCCTTCGCGGATAGCGGATTCAACTGTCATTTCACCACGCAAAAAGCTCTCCCACCTCCATCGTCAACTCTCGGCTCTGACCGCCGTCCTCGCGCACTACGAGTTGGCCTTCGGAATATTCGACGTCTGCGACGCCGGCGAAGTCGGGGGGAATTTCCATGAGAAAATTGGCGTAGGTGAAAACTTGGGTCTCGTCGGCGTCGATGTAGTGAAAGAGGTAGCGGCCGAAAATCTGGCCCTTTTCCAACAACACCGGGCTAGGCTGGTGCAGGCCCGTAGTGCCAAACTCTAGGCCGCGGGCAAAGGGCTTGCCGTCGCGGACGTGACGCCAGGCGTCGAACCAGGGGTATTCTTCCTCTGGCCAGATGTAACCAATCAGCAGCCCTTTGCTGGCGTTGATGGCTGTGGTCCAGCCGTATTCTTCCTCGATTATGTACGAAACGACCGCTGGCGAAGCGTCATCCGTCAGATGGCGAATATCGACCTCGGTACCGTCCTTTTTGAGTGCGGAAGGCCAGCGCACCTCTGGGTCCTCGGGCGTCGGCATGGGGGTTTCCTGCATAAAGCCGCGCGTGCCGTTGGCATCAACGCGGGTGCTCTCGTCCAAAAAGGGCGGCCCAATGGTCGGGTGCTGGACGATGTTGTACACGCGGCCCAAATGGCGAGTATTGGTAACGGCCTCGGCGACTGCAAAGACGGCCTGATTCTGAGCCATGCGGATCGAACGCGAGACCTTGAGACCGGCCAAGGGCAGCTCGGCTGACATTTGGGCTACGAGGTGACCGTCCTCTGTGTGGGCGTCCTCATCTACGGTCCACCACACGCGCGTGGCCTCGCCGTGCCAGCCCATGCCGTGAGCCTGCTCGGCTTCGGTGGCCGGTCCCCAGCGGTCGAGGCAGAGGAAGTGCCCCATGGAGCGCGGCTCTATAGGCGGTGCTTGGTCGGGAGTATCGCCGAAGGACCAAGAGTCCCATTGCAGAGGGTTGAGCGGATTGCTTTTGAGGTGGAAGTCGGAAATGGAGCCGCCGCCTAAATCGACGACTAGCATCGCCGCTTCGCCGTCGAGTACGAGGCGGGGGCGGTTTTCGGCTGTGCTATGCGAGGGCGTCCAGAGGGAAGCGACGAGGAAGATGGTCCATTTCATTATGGGTGCTCCTTCTTATTGGTGAGGGATGTCAAAAGAGACGTAACAACGTACTAGAAATTGACAGCAAGCAAAAGACGGCGGATGTTGTTTCTGCTATGAGAATTCTTCTGGTCATTACCCTCTCTATCCTCGTCCTAAGTGGTTGCCAAGAACCGGCTGGCCGCTCCGAGGCGTTCCTCCAGTCGTACTACCGGGGCTTGGACTTGCTGGAGCGCTATCGGCTTAGGGCGGCCGAACGCGCCTTTGCGCATTGCGTCCGGTTGGAACCTGACGCTGCCGAGGGGTACTGGCAGCTAGGGAGGGTGCGGCTCGTGCAGGGGCGGATAGAGGAAGGCGTGGGGTTGCTGGAACAGGCGGCAGCGCTAGACCCTGAATTGACGGCGGCGCGGTCTTTGGTGTTGGAGACGTTTTTGGGGCGGGGGAAAGAGGCACTCGAAGAGGGGCAGTTCGCGCAGGCGGAAAATTATTTGCAGCGGGCGCTGGCCGTCGATCCCGAGGGGTATGAGTCGCTCTATTGGGCGGCGATTGCCGCGCTGTGGCAGGAGGACTATGCCCGCGCCGATTCGATCTTGCAGCAGGCGGTGGCGCTGCATCCCGAGCCGCTGGAGTTGCGCTGGCACCGGAAGTGGTTGCAGGAGGTATTGGGGCGGTCGGCGACCGAGGTGTTTGCAGACGCTGTACCGCAGGGAACCATCAGCGGGCGGTTTAGCGAGATCAGTGTCGAGGCCGGGGTCGATAAATTCGACGGTGGTCGCGCCAGTGCTTGGGCTGACTACGACGAGGATGGGGATCTCGACTTGATCGTCATCGGCCATCCAGCGCTGGCGTACTTCCGCAACGACGGCGCGCGCTTTGCCGAGCGGACACAGGCCGCCGGGCTGGTGCTGCCCGACGGTGGGATCGGAGTGCAGACGGCTGACTACGACAACGACGGGGACGCCGACGTGTACGTGACACGCGACGGGTGGTTTGGCGGCGGCGTGAACGCGCTCTTCCAAAACGACGGCCGGGGCGTCTTTGCCGATGCGACGAAAGTGTCGGGCACGGGCGATCCGGGGTCGAGCTTTTGCGCGGCGTGGAGCGACTTTGACCGCGACGGCTATCTCGACATCTACGTGGCCAACGGCACGGGCGCTACTGGGGACTCGACCAATGTGCTCTATCGCAATCGGGGTGACGGTACCTTCGTTGATGTGGCAGAAGCCGCTGGGGTGGCGCACAGGGGGCAGGCGTTGAGTACGGCGTGGGGCGACTTTGACGGCGATAGCTGGCCTGATCTGTACGTGTGCAATTTTACCGAGCCAAATGTGCTTTTTCGCAATCGGGGTGACGGTGCGTTTGTTGATCAGACGAAAGAGGCCGGTGTAGGTGCCGAGCACATTGATGGCTTTATAACGTTCGTCCTCGACTACGACAACGACGGTGCGCTGGACATCTTCGTGGGCAACTGGAGTCAGTACCCGGTGGTGTTGGCCGATCGAGTCGCGGGAAAATCGACGAGCGAGCGCGACCGGCCGGTGCTTTTTCGCAATCGGGGCGACGGCACCTTTGCCGATGTGACGGAAGCTGCCGGGCTAGGGCGAGCGCTGGGCACGATGAGCGGCGTTCCCGGCGATGTGGATAACGACGGCTGGGTAGATATCTACCTCGGCAATGGCGGACCGCAGATGGGCCGACGCGAGCCGGATGTGCTTTTCCGCAATCGGAGCGACGGCACCTTTGTCGATGCGACGGAAGCCGCCGGGCTGGGGCACTTGGGCAAGTCGCACGGCGTGACCTTTGCCGACTACGACCGCGACGGCGATCTCGACTTGTACGCGCCAGTGGGCGGTGCTCAACCAGGCGACCAGTGGCCCAATGCGTTCTACCGCAGCGAGGGCTTTGGCAATCACTACTTGGTGCTGGAGTTGGAAGGAGTCAAAAGCAATCGCGACGGAATTGGTGCCAAGGTGTGGGTATATGCTGGCGATCTGATGCAGTACCAAGAGGTGGCTTCTGGATACAGCTTTGGCAACAGCAACAGCTTGGAGTTGGAATTTGGTTTGGGACAACGGGTGCGGGCCGACCGCATTAAAGTGGCGTGGCCTAGTGGACAGGTTGATGAGTATCGGGACGTTGAGGCCGACCAGCACTTGTTGCTCAGGGAAGGGGAGACGCGGTGAAGGGGTTGACCGCCATTGCACTGTTGTTGGCTGGGTGCGCCGAGCCGGATGCGCCGACCGCGTACCGTCAAGCGCAGGAACTGATTGGCGACCGGCCGCTGCGGAGCTTGAGTCAGGCCGAGTTGGCGCAGGCCGAACGGCTAGCAGCGCAGGCGCGGGCACTCGATCCCGAGTTGCACGAGGCGAGCTTTACGTTGGCCGCGCTCTACACGGCGCGCGGTGCGTACGAGGACGCGACGGAACTTTACCTAGTGGAGGCGCGTCCCGACGACGGGCGGGCCTATGCCGAACTGGGGCTTAGTCTAGCCGCTCAAGGGCGCTATAGCGGCGCGCTGCGCGCCTATCAGGACGCCGTGCGCCGAGGCGAGAAGTCGGCACTGATTTACGCGCGGCTGGGCCACGCCTATCAGGCGCTCGGCCACTTGCAAGAAAATCTCCACTCGGCACAGGCGGCCTATCGCGCCTCCCTACAGCTTGCGCCTGAGCAGGCGGAGGTGCGCTACCAACTAGCGCGAGTAGAGGCGCGGTTGGGACGGGATGCGGAGGCGCGCACGCTGATGGAGCAGGCGCTCGCTGGTGCGTCCAACGACACTGGAATCCGGGCCGACCTCGCTGCGCTATACAGGGAGGCAGGGCAAAGGGAACTAGCCCGCGCCGCGCTGGTCGAGGGTTTGGCCGCACGCGACGGGGATGGTGAGGAAGCTGTCTTGCATTACGAACTGGGGCGGCTGCTCTGGGAGGAAGGAGATGGCGCGGGGGCCTTGGCGCAGTTTGAACGGGCGCGGGTCGCCGATCCCGACCTATACCCGGTTTATCGCTATATCGGTTTAATCCACAGCGCAGAGGGGCGACAGGACTCGGCACTGGCCGCGTTTGCCGAGTTTGCTAACCGACAGCCCAGTAATGCCGCTGCCCAAGTAAGCATTGGCATCGTCCACAGCCGCATGGGTGCGCTCGATGCGGCGGAAGAGGCGTTTAAGGCGGCGGTCGCGTTGGGCGGCGCAGAAGGGGACGCGGCCTTGAAGTTGGGTGGTTTATACGTGCATCAGCGGCGACTGCGGGCGGCCGTACGGGTGTTCAAAGAAGCCACGGTTGCGCATCCGCAGCACGCCGAACTTTTCGCGTCCTTGGGCGATGTTTATCGGCAGTTGGGCTTGCTTGCCGCGGCCGTGCAGGCCGGTGAGGAGGCCGTGCGGCTCGAACCCGAGCGGGCGCTGTGGCGCTTCCACCTCGCCTCGACCTACGAACGCTTAGACCCCGACCAAGCGCGGGCCGAGTGGCGCGCGTACGCATCTTTGGCAGAGGACGACGCGAGCGAGGCGCAGCGGTTGGCCCACGCGCGCTCGCGGTTGCAAACTTTACAACAGGAGAAATGATGACCGACTTAGTGGCTTTTGATCTCGACGGTACAATACTCGACGCAGAAGGGCGGCTGGCAGCTTCGGCGGCGGCGACGCTTGAGGAGCTGATTGTGCGTGGCATCCCCATAGCCAGCGTCACTGGGCGCAGCATCCTGCGCATCCAACACCCTTTTGAGCCCCATCCAACACTGGCGCGGGCACTTTACATGGCTGGCTATAATGGCTCGGTGATTCTCGGGCCGGGAGAAGGAGCGGAGCGAGAGGTGCTGCACGAGGAGCGGTTGGACGAGGAGTCCTTTGCCCAAATAGTCGAATATGGACGCGCCGAGGGGCTAAACCTGATGTACTGTCTATTTGAACGCACGGACGCGGGGATCGCCGAGGAGTACCGGCACGTCCGGCCCATAGATCACCTCGAAGCGCTCAGAGGGCCGGGCATGGTGCTCGATGTCGATTTGTACGCGCGCTGCCAGAGCGGCGAGTTGGGCGTACCGCCCAAGCTCATGCTGGAGGTTGATCCGGCGCGGCGGGAGCAGCACATCGCCGATATCAAAGCGCTGTGCGGAGATCGGGTCTATATAGCGTGGGCGATTCCCGATCGGGTGGAATTTATGCGCCGGGGAGTGGATAAGGGCATAGCTCTGCGGACGCTAGCCGAGCGGATAGGGGGAAGTACGGATCGCGTCTTGGCGGTAGGGGACGCGGACAACGACTTGCCCATGTTGCGTGCGGCGGGAATCGGGGTGTTGCTGGGGAATGCAAAGGACGAGGTAAAGGCGGCCGTAGCCGAGGATGGGGTGCGGATTGGACCGAATTTTGCCGACGATGGATTTGCCAAAATGGTGCGGGAATACGCGCTGGATGGACAGGAGCAGAAATGATGCAGGTGTTTTGCGGAATCGCGTTGTGCGTCGCCGTTGCGGCCTCGGCTTTGGCTCAGGAGGGACAAGCCGCGGCCGACTCCCTCAAGGGCGGGGAGATGGTAAAGATCGAGGGGGAAAATCACGGGTTTTACATAGATAAATACGAGGTTACTAACGAGGAGTACGCAGCTTTTCTGACCGAGAAGGGCAACGCCAAGGTGGAGGGTATGTACTGGGTGGAACTGGGAAGCCGATATACGGCATTGGTGGAGGAGGACGGCGTGTACAAGGTCAAAGAAGGGTTTGCGCGGCATCCGATCATTGAGGTTTCATGGTACGGGGCGATGGCTTATTGCCAGTGGGCGGGCAAGCGCCTGCCGACGCAGGAGGAATGGCAATTCGCCTGTGAGGGAGCTGAAGGGCTAAAGTACCCGTGGGGAGGGGACTTTGAGATGGGACGCGCTAATATTTTCGGGGACAAGGACGGCTATGGGCGGACTGCGCCGGTGGGATCCTTTCCGAGTGGAGCCAGTCCTTTTGGACTCTTGGATATGGGCGGCAATGTGTGGGAGTGGACGCAAGGAGGCGAGAAAATGCAGTTCCTGCGCGGGGGATCGTGGGTCAACGGCCCGACCTTAACCCAGTGCAACAAGCGGACCAACACCAAGGACTCGCATTCGTACATCAAGGGCAACACCATAGGCTTTCGCTGCGCCCGCTAAGTTTATGCAGCGTCGCAAAATTCCAAGTGTCCCTCAACCTCCTTCCCCCTCTGCGTTCATCTGCGTCTATTTGCGGATACGCATGGTTCTCGTCCTTTTATTGCTCACCACCAGCGCTCAGGCCGATCCTTTCTTCGTGGATGCGACGCGAGAAGCCGGTTTAGACCATCCCACCGTCAGTGGCAGCCCGCACAAGCGCTTCATCCTCGAATCCACTGGCAGCGGCGCGGCGTTTTTCGACTACGACGGCGACGGCGATCTCGATCTCTATGCGGTGGATGGCTCGACCTATGCCAACTATGGTGTGGGGCCGGGCAATGTGCTCTATCGCAACGACAGCGGAGCCTTTGTGGCAGTCGCAGCCGGCGTCGAGGATCGCGGTTGGGGCATGGGGGTGGCTGTGGGGGATTACGACGGCGACGGGCACAGCGATCTCTATGTGACCAACTACGGGGCCAACGCGCTCTATCGCAATCGCAGGGATGGCACCTTTACTGCGGTCACAGCGCAAGCTGGAGTTGCCGGCGATGACTTCAGCGCGAGCGCGGCGTTTTTCGACTACGATCAAGACGGCGACCTCGACCTCTACGTTGCCAACTACGTGGTCTTCGATATCGAGCCGGTGCTACAAGACCCAGAGTTGGACGATCCCTGCATCTATCTGGGCGGGCTGCGGGTTTTTTGCGGCCCACAGGGCATGGAAGGCGGGCGGGACCGGCTTTACCGCAACGACGGTGAGGTTTTTACCGATGTTACGGTCGCGTCCGGCGTGGCCACGGCCAATTTCCACTATGGCTTGGGCGTAATGCCCGCAGATTTTGACGGCGACGGCGACCTCGACTTGTTCGTGGCCAACGACGAGACGCCCAATGTGCTGTTCCGCAACGACGGCGGTCGCTTGGACGACGTAGGCTTGCAGGCCGGCGTGGCGTATAACGGCGACGGCGAGCTTGAGGCGAGTATGGGCGTAGATGCGGGCGATTGCGACGGCGACGGCGATCTCGACCTCTATGTGACCAACTTCTACGGCGAGACTAACACGCTCTATTTGAACTCGGGCGATGGGACCTTCATTGACGCTACTGCCGAGCGCGGCTTGGTGGCCCCGACCGTGGGCTATCTCGGCTGGGGCACGCGCTTTTTCGACTTTGACTTCGACGGCGACTTAGACCTATTCGTGGCCAACGGCCATGTCTATCCCCAAGTCGATGACGCCAGCGCCGGGGGCACGTACGCCCAGCGCAACCAGCTTTTCGCCAACGAGGGAGCAGGTGCGTTCGCTGCGGTGGAAGAAGCTGGACCCGGATTGCTGGTGCAAAAGTCGAGCCGCGCGACCATCAGCGGTGACTACGACCAAGACGGTGATGTCGATCTGTTGACGACCAATATCGACGACAGCCCGACGCTCTTGCGCAATGAGACGCGCGCTGGTCGCTATCTGGTGGTGCAAATCGAACCGGAGGTCGTCGGCACTTGGGTGCGACTAACGGCAGGCGGGCGAACGCAGGTAAGGTCAGTTGGTGGAGCGGCGGGTTACTTGGGCCACGGCGACGCGCGTCTTTACTTTGGCTTGGGCCGGGCCGAGCGCGTGGAGCGCTTGGAGGTGCGGTGGCCGGATGGAGGGGTGACGCGGTTGGAGGATTTGCCGGTGGATGAGGTCGTGGTGGTAAAGGGCGGGGGCAATTGACGAGGCGCTCTTTATTCCCTAGCTTTAATGTCTTTTCAAATTCACCTGTATATCTCTCATGTCTTGGAATTTTGTCGTCAAAAGGGTCGCCCTTTTCCTGATTGTAGTATGGGCAGCGGCGAGCGTGAACTTCTTTGTGCCACGGCTGGGTACGGGCCGCGATCCCATTCGCGAGAAGCTCGGTCAGCTCGCGGCTAGTGGAGGATTGCGCCAAGACGGCATTGAGGCCATGGTCAAGGCATATCAAGCCAAGTTCGGTCTCGACAAACCGCTCCACGTCCAATACTTCAATTTTCTCAGCGACACCTTTACGCTCGACTTGGGCTATTCGCTGGCCAACTATCCGGCCCGCGTCGGGCAGATCATCGGCAACGCCATCCCGTGGACTATTGGGCTGATGATCATTTCAGTGCTGCTCGGGTTTGCCTTGGGCACGCTCATGGGGGCGCTGGCGGCTTGGCCGACGGCACCGCGCTTTATGCGCAACTTGGCGGTGCCGATGATGACCATGTCGGCGATTCCGCCCTATCTACTGGGGTTGATCGTACTCTACATATTGGGCCTCAAGCTGAACCTCTTTCCGCTGTCGGGCGGGTACTCACCCGGCATGTTAGCGATCTTCAATCTCACCTTTGCCCTCGATGTGTTGCACCATTCGATTTTGCCGGCGCTGGCCATTGTCTTGCAGCAGGTCGGCTTCTGGGCACTGGGGATGCGGGGGATGATGGTCACGACCTCGGGCGAGGATTACATCACGCTCGCCGAGGCCAATGGCCTGCGCAACCGCACGATCTTCTTCCGCTTCGGCCTGCGCAACGCCCTATTGCCGCAGCTTACGGCGCTGGGGCTGTCGCTGGCCAACGTGGTCGCCGGCCAGGTTATCGTCGAGGTAATTTTTGCCTATCCGGGGATCGGCACGGTGCTCTTTCAGGCTATCCAGGCCTCGGATTATACGGTTATTAACGGCGTGGTGCTGATTCTCATCATGTCCATCGGCTTGGTGACCATGCTGATGGACTTCTTCTATCCGCTGCTCGACCCGCGGATTTCTCACAGCCGTCACCACTAGCTATGCACCGCTTAGACCAAATTCTCTACTACCTACGAGAAAGCCCGATGCTTGCGGCTGGCCTGTGCATGATCCTGTTGGTGGTGCTGTTTGGGGTTTTGGGGCCGATCTTCGTCGATACCTCGAAGGCACAGCCACTGGCCACGCCGCCACGACAAGCGCCCTCGCTGGAGCATCCCTTTGGCACCGACGACTCCGGTCGCGACCTGCTCGCCGTGATGGTGGTGGGAGTGCCGCTGACCATGCGGATTGGTTTGTTGGCTGGCACAGTGGGGCTCGGGCTGGGCATTTTCCTCGGCTTTACGAGTGGCTATATGGGCGGCAAGATCGACACGGTCATCCGCGGCCTCGTGGATACGCTACTGACCGTGCCCGGTCTCGTGGTGCTGGTCTCCATCGCCTCGACGATCCGCGAGGAAATCAGCGTCAACATCATGGCCTTGGTGGTGGCTTCGCTGGCGTGGATGTGGCCCACGCGGACGATTCGCTCGCAGGTTTTGACTATGCGCGAGCGGGCGTACGTGCAGATGGCCAAGCTCAACGGCATGAGCAACGGCGAGATCATCTGGAAGGAACTTTTCCCCAATCTGTTGCCCTACCTCGCGGCCAATTTTACCAATGCCGTCAACTGGGCCATTCTCTCGTCGATTGGCTTGGAAGCGCTCGGTTTGGGGCCGCAGAACGATCCAACGGTCGGCATGACCATTTACTGGGCCATCACGTTCAGCGCGCTCATTCGCGGCATGTGGTGGTGGTGGGCGATTCCAATCTTCTTTATCGGCGTGATATTCGTCGGCTTGTTGATGACCGCGGCTGGCTTGGACGAGCTGGCTAATCCCAAACAGCGCAAGGCCGTATGAGCAAGGCCGACAAAGAGGTCCTGCTGGACATCCGCGACTTGGAGGTCCACTTCGAGACCCGGCGCGGCATTGCCCGCGCCGTCAACAAGGTTGATCTGACCCTGTACAAAGGCGAGCGCTTTGGCCTCGTCGGCGAATCGGGCAGCGGCAAGACTACGTTGATTTTGGCGCTGTTGCGGATGATTAAGACGCCGGGCCTGATCGCTGGTGGCAAGGCGACCTTAGACGACGGCACGGACCTGATTCAGCTCGACCGCGAGCAGGTGCGGCAGGCCCGGCTCAAGCGGGTCGCCATGGTGCCGCAGGGCGCGATGAACTCGCTCAATCCGGTGATGAGGATTGGGGATCAACTGATGCTGACGATGCGCGAGCACGCGGTCGAGGAATCCCCGCCGCCCAAGGCTGAGCAAATGGAGCGCGCGATCGAACTGTTAGGCAGGGTCGGGCTAAAGCCGGAAGTAGCCCGTCTGTTCCCTCACGAATTGAGCGGCGGCATGAAGCAGCGGGCCTGCATTGCCCAGGCCATCTCGCTCAATCCGCAGCTCATATTGGCCGACGAGCCGACCTCTGCCCTCGACGTGGTCGTGCAGCGGCAAATCATGCAGACCTTGCGTCAGCTACAGCACCAGCTCAATGCCACCGTGCTCTTGGTGGGTCACGACATGGGCCTGATGGCGCAGTTCGCCGAGCGCGTGGGCATCATGTACGGAGGCAAACTGGTCGAGGTGGGCCGGGTCGAGGAGATTTTTCACAACCCGCAACACCCCTACACCCAACTTCTGATTTCTAGCATTCCCTCGTTTGAAACCAAGGGCGAGTTCAAGGGTATTCCCGGGGTCGCGCTGTCGTTGTTGGAGCCGCCGTCGGGCTGTCTTTTCCACCCTCGTTGCCCCCAGGCCATGTCCCAGTGCAGCCAGCGCATACCCACCTTGAAAACGGTCGCCCCCGACCACTTAGCGTCGTGTTTGTTGCACGAGGAGGACGCAGATGCCCCCGCTTCTTGAGGCGCGCCACCTGCGCAAGGTCTTCCGCAGCGGCGGCCAGCGCTTTGGCCCCAGCACCGAGACCATAGCCGTCAGCGAATTTTCTCTGTCGATTGATGCCGATAGGCCCTCCTTTACCACGATTGCTGGCGAGTCGGGCAGCGGCAAGACCACGATCGCCCGCATGTTGCTGGGGGTACTCGATCCCAGCGCCGGCGAGGTGCTCTATCAAGGACGCGATGTCCACGACCTGCAAAAGGAGGAGCGGCAGCAATTCCGCAAGGACGTGCAGGCGATCTTTCAAGATCCCTTTGAGGTGTACAATCCCTTCTACAAGATTGATCACATCCTGACGACGCCGGTGCGGAAGTTCGGGCTGGCCGACTCCAAGGCCGATGCGTACGACAAGATACGCGAGGCTCTGCGCGCAGTTGGACTGCGGCCTGAGGAGACGTTGGGTCGCTATCCGCACCAGCTTTCGGGCGGGCAGCGCCAGCGCATCACCATTGCGCGTGCGCTGTTGCTCAAGCCCAAGCTGATCATCGCCGACGAGCCGGTGTCCATGGTGGACGCCTCGCTCCGCGCGACCATTCTCTCCACCCTGCACGCGCTGTATCGCGATTTCGGCATCTCCTTCATCTACATCACCCACGACCTGACGACCGCGTACCAAGTCAGCGAGAACATCGTCATCCTGTTCCACGGGGCTGTGGCCGAAGCCGGCCACACGGAGAAGGTGATCAAGGATCCGCAGCACCCCTATACGCGCGAGCTAATTCACTCGATTCCGGTGCCTGAGCCGGGGCGCGAGTGGATCGACGAAGCAGTGGAAGAAAAGGAAGTGGTCGATATAGAGGCTATAGAGGCCGAGGAGGCGGCTGCCGGCTGCCGCTATGTGCTGCGCTGCCCTCAAGCCATGGCCCAGTGTGCAGCCGCGCCGCCGTTTTACAGACCAGAAGCCGAGCGGGCGGTGGCTTGTTTTCTGCACGCGGAGTCGCCGGTGTTGGAAAACGGCGATCTAAACGAAGTGTTCTCGGCAGCAGCCGACGCGCAAAAATAATTTTCCGGAGAAATGCGATGCAGGGTCTGTTGTTGTGTTTGGTGGGGGTGCTGTTGGTTAGCTGTGGGGACGAGGGGCACAAGAATGTGCCACGGAGCCGCACCTTGGTCATGGATTGTTCCAGCTTGCAGGACTGTAGCGGGCAGATCAAGGACTACAACTCGTTTAACCCGTTTTTGTTGACTGGCGTTTCCAAGACGGGTTGGAATTTCCAGTACGAGCCGCTGTACTTCTACAACGCCTACAATCCACACGCCGACAACATCATCCCTTGGATCGCCACTGGGCACGAGTACAACGAAGACTACACCGAGGTCACCATCCACATCCGCAAGGGGGTTGAGTGGAGCGATGGGCAGCCGTGGACGGCGCACGACTTGGTCTTTACGATCAACATGCTCAAGAACAACGCGCCGCATTTGTCTTTTTCTACGGATATGCAGACGTGGGTAAAGAGCGCTGTGGCGACCGACGATCACACGGCTAAAATTGCGCTTACCAAGCCCAATCCGCGCTTTGTCTTCAGCTACTTCACCAACAACTTTGACAACGGCATCCCCATCGTGCCCAAGCACATTTGGGAGGGCCAAGACCCGCAGACGTTCAACAACTTCGACCAAGAAAAGGGCTGGCCGGTCGCCAGCGGCCCGTACGAGATCTTCATTTCCGTGCCTGCGCAGCGGGTGTGGGATTTGCGCCCGGGGTGGTGGGCGCAAAAGACGGGCTTTCGCCAGCCTCCGGCCGTGGAGCGCATCATCTATCTGACGCACATGGAGGAGACCAAGCGGGTGCAGAACTTGATCTCCAACGCCATGGACACCTGCCTCGACATCCGGCCGCCGAATATACAATCGATTCTCGACGCCAATCCCAATGTCTCTACGTGGACCGGGCGCGAGTTGCCGCTCGGGTATCTCGACTGGTGGCCGGTGTGCTTGGGGTTTAACAATTTGGAGCCGCCGTTTGACGACCCGGAGATCCGCCGCGCCATTAACTACGCCATTGACCGCGACCAATTGGTGGCCATTGGCTGGCAGGGAGCTGGGACCAAATCGCACCTGCCGCTGCCGGATTTCCCGCCCATCCGCCAATACACTGACACGATTCAAGATTTGGTGGAAAAGTACGAGATCGGCGTCCACGACCCGGCCAAGGCTGCGGCGATTATGGAGCGCAAGAGGTGGAGCAAGGACGCCGAGGGCTTCTGGACTAAAGAGGGCGAGCGGCTCAAGATCGTCGTTGACATTTTCGATATTTTTACGGACTTAGCGCCGGTCTTGGTCGCCCAGTTGGAGCGGGCGGGTTTTGACGCTGACTTCCGCATGACGCCCGATGCGTTTTCGCGCATGGCACAGGGCGCGGCGCGGGCTTTCTTGATGGGCAATGGCGCGAGCGTGCGCGATCCGTACTTCACCTTGCGGCTCTACCACAGCCGCTTTGTTCGGCCCACTGGCACGCACTCCGAGCGATTCTGGCGCTGGTCGAACCCGGAGTTTGACGCGCTGGTCGATCAGATGGGGCAGACCGCTCCCGACGACCCGGCACTGCAAACGCTCTTCCGCGAGGCTATGGAAATCTGGTTGGCCGAGCTGCCCTCCATCCCCATCGTACAGTGGTATCACCGCATCCCGCACAACCAGACCTACTGGAAGAACTGGCCGTCGGCGGAAAACCCCTATATCAACAGCGCCTACTGGCACAATACTTGGCTTTTGGTGTTGCTCGGGCTGGAGCCGGTGGAGGGGTAGGGGAGCAGCGCTACGAGGAGAACAACTATGCGCTATCGGCGATTTGGGCGCACGGAATTGCAGGTGAGCGCGGTCAGCTTGGGTGGGGCCTACTTGGGGGGCAAGGAGGAGCTCGAGCACGCCGAGGAAAACGCCCGAGCGATTGTGCGGCGTGCGTTGGATTTGGGCTGCAATTACATTGATACAGCACCACTCTACGGGGCGAGCGAAGAGCTGCTGGGCAAGGCGTTGGCTGGGGAGCGTCGCCCCTTTTACTTGGCGACCAAAGTAGGGTTTAAGCCGGAAGGCTTTGACTATCGGCGCGATTCGGTCTTGCAGAGTTTGGAGCGCAGTTTGGCCTTGCTGGGCCTAACTAAGTTGACGGTGGCGCAAATCCACGAGGTGAACATGGCGGGCTGGGAGCGGATCGTGGAAAAGGGCGGGACTTTGGAGGGTTTGCGCGCCGCGCAAAAACAGGGGCTGTGCGATTTTATCGGCGTGACGGGCCGGGCTATCCCCCTGTTGGCGCGGCTGGCGGCGACCGGAGAATTTGATACGGTGCTGTGCTACCACGACTACCATCCCTGTGTGCAGTTAGCAGCCGAGGAAGTCTTGCCGGCCGCCGCGCAAAGCGATATGGGCGTGGTGCTGGCGACGGTGCTGGCTGGGGGTATGTACGTCGCTGGCGAGGACCAGCGTACAGCGGTGGAGCGTCGGTTTGAGGGCGAAGAAGAGCAGCAACGTGCTTGGGCGACGATCGCCCGGCTGGAGCAGGAGAAGTCGACGTTGCCGCAGAGCGCGTTCCGCTGGGCCTTGGCCGACGAGCGGGTCTCGACCGTATCCAGTGGCGCGGCGAGCGTGCCCGAGCTAGAGGAAGTAGCTCAGGCCGGGGATATGGTGCCGTTGACGCATTGGTAGGGCGACCGGCTGGTCGGCCCTACTTGCGTTTTCTGTTCGGATACTGTAGGTACTGCATTAAGCTGCTGACTGGAAATGACTGAACATATATTCTGTTTTTCAAGCAGGTAAAACATGACCATAGAAGGTAAAGTTGGACACAAAGGCGAAATCGTCATCGCAGAAGAACTTCGCGAAAAGCTAGGTATAGACCCTAGCTGGATGGCTTATCAATTCTTGGTAGATGACCATGTGGAAATCCACTGCCTGCCGCCGGAGCATGGCAAGTCTCTAGCGGGCAGTGCTGCCCGGTACATTAAGAAAAGCATCGCGCCAGGTAAGGAATGGGATGAGGCGCGGGAAGCTGCTTGGAAGCAAAGAGCAGAAGAGAAAATGGGCCTTCGGGAGCGAGAATAGTGAGCGGATTTCTCGATACCAGCGTAATCGTGCGATATTTGACCGGCGACCCGCCAGATATGTGCGAGGAGGCAACTCAAATTATTGAGAACACGGATAACCTCAAAGTTACTGAGGGTGTATTGACCGAAACCGCCTTTGTCCTCTCGTCGGTTTACCAAATACCCCGTTCAAAAGTGGTTGATCTTATCATAGCTTTGGTTAAAAGAGCAAACCTTTCGACCTACGCTTTGAACAAGAGCTTGGTATTGGAAGGGCTGACAATGTGCCGACCGTCGGGGAGGGTATCTTTTGCGGATGCCATGCTGTGGGCAACCGCTCGGACAGATGGAGCGGCTACCGTGTATTCTATGGACGAGCGTTTCCCCGACGATGGCCTCGAAATACGTCGAGGGCTATGACGCCGGTTAGCCGATTTCACCTCGTATAGTTTTGGCAGGCGCGGTCCACCGCTGGCCGCTCGGCCTTCCTCCACATCAAATCCAGCCGTGTTGAGTGGTCACGGGCGAGCCGGAAGTCTGGGTCTGCCAATGAGGCCTGCGGCCTATTTTGACCTCGCGGCGGGTGAGGGACGAGGCTTCGGCGGCGAAGAGGATTTCCATGATGTGCCGCCCGTATTGGCCGTGGGTCGGCGGCTCGATGTTGAGCGCGATGGCCTCGGCAAAGCTCTTCCACTCGTGGTACATCTCGGTCGGCGCGTCCTCGAACGGGACGTCTTCCCACGTATCGCCCTGGCCTACTTTGACGTATTTCTCGCCGTGCTGGCTGAAGCGCAGCGAGCCGTTGGCGCAGATTACTTGGCATTCAAAATTCGGTGCGCCGTCCGCGAACCCCACGGCTACGGCCGTACCGGCGAGGCCGTTTTTGTAGCGGATAAAGGCGGTGGCTGAATCGTCGCTGGCTTGGTAGTGAGCGCGGGTGCCAATGGCGGCCGAGACCGACGCGGCTTGCGAAGCCATCACCCACGTGAGCCGATCGACGACGTGAACGCCGTTGGTCAACCACATGCCGCCGCCGTGGAAGCGACTGCGGTATTGGGGCCGCCGCCCGGCAAAATTCCAGTTTTTCGACATGTAGCTGACAGCCGTAATCACAGGGCCGAGTTGGCCGGAATCGAGGATTTCCTTGGCCTTGAGACTGGTGCTGTAAAAGTGCTGCGATAACCCGATCATCAGCTTGACGTTGTTTTCCGCGGCCGCGGCGACCATGGCGTCGCATTGCTCTAGGTTGATGGCCATGGGCTTTTCGACGAGCACGTGTTTGCCGGCGCGGCAGGCGTCGATGGTGAGCTGGTGGTGCAACTGGTGGCCGAGGACGACGGCGACCGCATCGACGTCAGCATCTTCTAAGAGTTCGTGGTGCGTTGAATAGCCCTTGGGGATGTGGTACTTGTCCATGTACTCGCGCCGCTTTTCTTCGAATAGATCGGCGACTGCGACGACTTCTACTTGGTCGAGATGGGCGATTGAATCGCAGTGGGAGCGGGCGATGCCGCCGAGGCCAATGATGCCGACTTTGAGCGTTGTCATAGGGTATCCTTTAGTGTGAATGAGGGTGCGCTAAGTATAGAATGCAGTTTGGTCGGCGACAAATCGGCGTGCGTTTGCGCCGAAATAGATAATGTCCTAAGATGCCTTGATGCCCGGTAATTTCACCTATCGCTCGTTCGCTTTTGGGGCCTTGCTGTCCCTGGCGATCAACATGTTTTTCGCCTATGCCCGGCTGGCGATGGCCACTGCGGGCATGTCCTCCGATTACATCACCGCCGGAGCGGTGTTCCTGTTCTTTCTGGTGGTGGCTTTTATCAATCCCGCGCTCAAGTTGATGCGCCGTGCTTGGGGTTTTAATCGCTCCGAGCTGATCGTCATCTACGCGATGATGATCATCGGCTCAGCCATTCCCACCTGGGGTTTTACGGGCAATTTGATCGCGATGTTGCCCAATATCTACTACTACGCCACTCCTGAGAACAATTGGTCGGAGCTGTTGCATCCCTACGTCCGCGAGTGGATGGTGCCGCAGGACCCAGACGCAATCAAGTACTTCTTCGAGGGCCTACCCAAGGGGCAGCCCATTCCCTGGGAACACTGGATGGTGCCGCTGGCGGCTTGGGTGTCGTTTATTCTGGCGATCTACCTGATGATGATTTCCATCGCGTCGATCGTCCGCCGCCAGTGGGTTGACTACGACCGCTTGACCTTTCCGCTGCTGCAGCTACCCATCGACTTGACGGAAGAAGGCAAGAGCGGGTCCATCGTCGTTCCGCTGTTTAAAAGGCCGCTTTTGTGGATCGGGTTCGCGCTGCCCTTTTTGCTGTATAGCACCAACGCCTTAAACCACTATTTCCCCTTTATCCCCGAAGTGCAGTTGCGCAATAGCGTCTCGCTGTTTAACCACGCACTGCATCTGACGACCAATGTGAACTTTGTCGCGCTGGGGCTGGCGTACTTTTTGAGCTTAGACGTAGGATTGAGCATTTGGCTCTTCCACTTGTTGACCAAAGCGCAGATCACCACCGAGAACGTCCTCGGCTATTCGCTGCCCGGTCGCCGCGACCTGTTTATGGAAGGCTCGATGTCGGTGTCCTACGAGGGGATGGGGGCCATGCTGGTGCTGGTGCTCTACGGGCTGTGGAACAGCCGCAGCTATCTGCGGCAGGTCTGGCGCAAGGCTCTGTACAACGAGGGAGGGCTGGACGATTCGCAGGAGATCCTCTCGTATCGGGCGGCAATCATCGTCTTGGTTCTGGCCACCGCGTACGCTACCGGCTGGCTGATCCTATCAGGTGTGCCTTGGTGGGTCGCGCTGTTTTTTCTCTTCGTCGCCTTTTGCATCTTTTACGGGCTGACGCGGATCGTCGCCGAGGGTGGGTTGGGTTTTGCGCGGGCACAGATGACGGCGCAGCCGTTTGTGATTGACGCGGTGGGCACGGAGGCGATAGGTCCGTCGGGGTTGGTGAGTTTAGGGATGACCTTTAGCTGGGCGGGTGATTTGCGGACTATGGTGATGGCCTCGGCGATCAATGGGCTCAAGCTGGCCGATATTGGCCAGGTGCGAGGACGGCCGCTGTTTTGGGCGCTGATGCTTTCGATTGTGGTCGGCTTGGCTGGGTCCGTATGGATGGTGGTGTGGATGGGGTACCAGTATGGAGGTATCAATTTGGACTGGTGGTTCTACAATCGCTTCGGCGAGATTGTTCACGGCGACTCGGCCTACAAGATCGCCAATCCGAGGCATCCCATAAGTGACTTCAACGAGATCGGGCCGCGCTTCATGTTCGCGGGGATCGGCGCGGCGATTATGGGGTTGTTGATGTACGCCCGGCACCACTTCCTCTGGTGGCCGGTGCATTACCTCGGTTTCCCCATCGGTGCGACGCTGACGATCATCTGGACGTGGTTCAGCATTTTTATCGGCTGGGTCTTGAAGGCGCTGGTGCTCAAATACGGGGGGGTGACGCTTTATAGACAGTTACGGCCTTTGTTTTTGGGATTTATTTTGGGACACATTTTTGTCTCGGGATTCTGGGTGCTTTTCGACTATATCACCGGGGAGACCGGTAATCGGATTCCGATTTTTTGAGGAGGAAAAATTAATGCGAGCAGGAGATAGAGAAAAAATTGGGCCGCACGGCTTGGAGGTGACGCGATTGGGGATGGGCGGCACGACCTTTGGCAATATGTACTCGGTGCTGAGCGAACAGGAGGGGCTGGATGTGTTAGACGCGGCCTTTGCGGCTGGGGTGCGCTACTTTGACACCGCGCCGCTGTACGGCTACGGGCTGAGTGAGACGCGCTTGGGGCCGGGGCTGGCGCGCTACGACCGCGACGAGATCGTCCTGTCCTCGAAGGTGGGCTATACGCTGGTGGAGCGAAAGCCCGGCGATGACTACGTCGATCTGTTCATAGATGCGCCTGAAATGACCAGCTATTTCGATTATTCGCGAGACGCGGTGTTGCGCTCGATTGAGGGGAGTTTAGAGCGGCTCAAAATGGATCGCCTCGATCTGGTGCTGATCCACGACCCGGACGAGGGGAAGAGCATTGAGCCGGATTGGACGCCGGGCGAGCGGGGGTACTTCGATCAAGTGATGGCTGAAACGTATCCTGCGCTCGATGAACTGCGTCAGCAAAAGGTGATCAAAGCGCTTGGCTTGGGTATGAACCAATGGCAGATGTTGGCCGATTTCGCCCGCGCCGGGGATTTCGACGCCTTTTTGCTGGCTGGCCGCTATACGCTCTTGGAGCAGGAATCGCTGCGCGAGTTGTTGCCGCTGTGCTCGGAGAAGGGGGTGCGGATCGTGATTGGCGGGCCGTATAACTCGGGGATTTTGGCTACCGGGGCAGTCGAAGGTGCGTATTACAACTACGCGCCCGCGCCGGAAGATGTGTTGGAGAAGGTGCGTCGCATTGAGGCGGTCTGCGCGCGGCACGAGGTGCCCTTGTCGGCCGCGGCGCTGCAATTTCCCTTTGGGCATCCGGCGGTGGCGACTGTCATTCCCGGAGCGCGGACCGTCGCGGAAATTGCCGCCAATGTGGATTGCCTAGAGTACGCAATTCCCGCCGACTACTGGGCCGAGCTTAAACAGGAAGGGCTGATTGACGCGGAGGCTCCGACGCCTTAGATCCGCAGATGGGCGCAGATAGACGCAGAAACAAGACATCTGCCTCTCGAATCGTTCAATCATTTAGGATTGCTGTAGGGGCGCTGCAAACTATCCCCTTTTGGCTCAATCTACATTCACACCGAGGAGTAACCACAATGTCCAATTGGCCGATACTCAAGCACTACGATCGGGATCACCTCGCCAACATTGCCATGCCCATTGGCGGCATTGGCACGGGCACAGTTTCACTGGGTGGACGCGGGGATTTGCGCGACTGGGAACTGATGAACCGCCCGGCCAAGGGATTTGTCCCAATGGGCGATGGGGGCCGAGGAGGGGGGGCGTTTTTTGCCCTGTACGCCAAACCCGCTGGCGGCCCATCCGTCACCCGTGCGCTCGAAGGGCCGGTGGATGTATCCGAATACGAGGGGGCGAGCGGCAGTGTGGCGGCCAATCACGGCTTGCCGCGCTTTGCACAATGCGCGTTTGCCGCGGCCTATCCACTTGCCCAAGTCCAGCTATCCGATCCACAAGTTCCGGTCGCGGTTTGTCTCGAAGCGTTTAACCCGCTCATTCCCGCCAACGCCGATGACAGCGGCATCCCCATCGCGGTACTGCGCTATACGCTGACCAATCGGACCAACAAGCGCGTCACGGCCTCAGTGTGCGGCTCGCTGCCCAATTTCATTGGCAACGATGGCGTGGAAGAGTTGGCCCAAGCCAATCGCAATCGCTTTCGCAAGGCAACGCACTGTCAGGGCATTTTCATGGATAGCAAAGGGATTGATCCCGCCGCCATCAGTTATGGCACTATGGCCCTGACCACCACGGCCAAAACGGGTATTACCTATCGCACGGCGTGGAAAAAAGCCGGGTGGGGCACGTCGCTGCTCGACTTTTGGGACGACTTTGCCGCCGATGGCCGAGTGGAAAAACGCCCCAGCGGAGGGGTTGATATGCCGAGTGCCTCGCTCGCGGTGCGCACCACCATTCTGCCCAAGGCGAGCAAGACCATCACCTTTTTGCTGACGTGGCACTTTCCCAATCGGCACACGTGGTCGCCGGGCGACGATCCTCACCTTGGCAACTACTATGCGACGCACTATGGCGATGCGTGGGACGTGGCCGGCAAAACCGCGCCGAGGCTCAAAAAGCTCGAACAACAGACCGTGCGCTTTGTCTCAGCCTTCACGGCCAGCGATCTGCCCGAGGTCGTCAAGGAAGCCGCTCTTTTCAATCTCAGCACCCTGCGGACGCAAACGTGCTTCCGCACCCCGGATGGACGTTTATTTGGCTGGGAGGGATACAACGATCACAGCGGCTGCTGCATGGGCTCCTGTACGCATGTGTGGAATTACGAACAGAGTACGGCGTTCCTCTTTGGCGATCTGGCCCGCACGATGCGCGATACCGAATTCAATCACGCCACCGACGACCAAGGCATGATGAACTTTCGCGTCCACCTGCCCCTGAGTCGCGCGCAAGAATTTGGCAAAGCCGCGGCCGATGGTCAGATGGGCTGTATTATGAAAGCCTATCGCGACTGGCAGCTTTGCGGCGACGATGCCTTCCTGCAATCGATTTGGCCAAAGGTCAAAAAGGCCCTTGAATTTTGCTGGATCGAAGGGGGATGGGACGGCGATGGCGACGGCGTTATGGAGGGCTGTCAGCACAATACCATGGATGTGGAATACTACGGCCCTAATCCACAAATGGGGATATGGTATCTGGGAGCTTTGCGCGCCGGCGAGGAAATGGCGGCCCATCTGGGCGAAGCTGACTTTGCCCAAACCTGTCGGCGGCTCTACCAGAGTGGCCGCGCCTACATCGACGAGCAATTGTTCAATGGCGAATACTACGAGCATCGCATTGAGCCGCCCCAAAAAGTGGCCGCAGCGCTGCGGCTGGGTATGGGCGCGGCCGAACTGTCCGATCCAGATTACCAACTCGGCCGCGGTTGTCTAGTAGATCAGCTCGTTGGCCAGTTTTTCGCTCACGTCTGCGGCTTGGGCTATCTGACCAAGCGCGCCCACGTGCGCCAAACTCTCAGGAGCATCCGCAAGTACAATCACCGCAAGAAGCTGACGGATCACTTCAACTGCATGCGCTCTTATGCCTTGGGCGATGAATCGGCCTTGCTCATGGCGAGCTATCCGCGCGAGCGGCCCGATAACCCGTTTCCCTATTTCACGGAAGTGATGACCGGGTTTGAATACACCGCGGCCATTGGCATGCTCTACGAGGGGCAGCGCAGAAACGGTCTGCAAACCATGCGCGACATTCGCAATCGCTACGATGGGGCGAAACGCAGTCCCTTTGACGAAGCCGAATGCGGCCATCACTACGCCCGCGCCATGGTCGCTTGGGCCGGGGTGCTGGCGCTGACGGGATTTAATTATTCAGGGGTTACAAAGTCCATCGCCTTTGCCGCAGAGATAGGGACCTTTTTCTGGTCAAATGGCGCTGCTTGGGGCACGGTGCGCATTGCCCAACGCCAGTCGGGCTATCGCATTGTCTTGGACGTTTTGTATGGGCAGATCAAAATCAAGCACTTTCGGCTGACCGGCGTGGGCGAACATACCTTTGCTCGGGAGCTCGTGCTGCGCGAGAATAGCCAACGGACCTTTGTCGTGAGATGAGAACATCGAGCAAGGAGCATACAATATGACGCGCTATACCCGCATTGGCCTGACCGGGGCCAACGGCACTATCGGCCGCGTACTGCTGGCTGGCTTGGGAGCCGAATACGAATTCAAGGCATTTACGCGCCGCCCGGTTGATTTTCCCGCCACTATCGTCAATTTTGACCGCGCCGCAGAGGTCGAAGGGACCTTTGAAGGATTGGAGGCTGTCATTCACTTGGCGGCTGATCCTAGCCCAAGTGCCTCCTGGGAGAGCGTGCGGGATCACAACCTCGAGGGCATGTACCAGGTGCTGGAAGAGTGCCGCCGATCCGGGGTCAGACGCCTAGTCTTTGCCTCGACCAATCACACCCAACACGGCAATACTATTTTGACCACTCCTGAGACTTTGGATCCGTCCAAGCGCATCCGCATGCGTTTGGACGAGCCGCCTAATCCCGACTCCATGTACGCGGTCTCCAAGCTCTTTGGCGAGAACATGGGCAAGCTGTACAGTCAGCGCTACGGCCTCGAATTCGTCGGTCTGCGCATCGGCTGGATCATTGCTGAGGACGATCCGACCACCATGCGCGGCACCTCTGCCGAGGACTATATGCGAGCCATGTTCCTCAGCCACCGAGACTGCATTGAAGCCCATCGTCGGGCCTTGGAAGTGGACACTCAGTACCTGCTGGCCTATGTGGTCAGCGGCAACGGACGGCGAGTCTTTGACTTGGAGGCGACCAAGAAGAATCTGGGTTATGTGCCGCAAGACGACGCCGAGGATTATTTTCACCGCGTGGAAGGGTAGAACGCTCTCGCCGCCGAGGCTCCGACGCCTTGAGAAGAAGATTTCGTGGACGTATTTTAAGACCCAGCACCAGTTCCTTGCGGCTGGGAATTTATCTCAACCTCGTCCTCTAAGTTTGCTGGATAACCTTCTAGGGACTTGAGTACTTAGCTAGAAAGGAGAGGTATGACCTCTTCCCCTCGCACCATAAATTCGCGCCTAAAGTTTCTGCACCAGAAACTCACCCGGCGCGTAACCCCCTTGCTCATCGTTGCCCTTAGTGTCCTGACGCCGCAGATGGCATCGGCAGGTGCTTGGACGCTTGGAAAGGGCCACGTATGGAGCAAAATCACCTACATGTCGCTATCGACTAACGAACATTATGGTAATGACGGAAATGTCGGTGAGATTCCCGCCCGCTATAAATCCCAGCAGATCTATTTCGACGTTTACTACGGCTTGAATGACCGGATCGACGTCGGCATAAAGATCCCGTATATCAGCAATGAGTTTGTAGATGTCAGTCCAGATCACCCTTTTTCTGGAGCACAAGATAAAAAGGACTCGGGATTGGGCGATGTGCGCGGAGTTGCCAAAATCAACCTCGTCAACAGCGCGGATTTGGTGGGCACGCTGAAGTTGGGATTCAAGGTCCCAATGGGAGAATATCGGGAAGTGCCCGAGGCCCTTTCCATAACTGGAGGCCAGTGGGATTTTGACGTTGTTGCACAACTCGGCCGGTCTTTTTACCCCGTGCCGGTGTACGCCAATGTCGATCTGGGGTATCGCCTGCGCGGCGAATACTCAGATCCCAACCCCAGCGACGCCGGCGGAGTCGACCGCACGTACACCCCAGGCGCAGAGTTTGTTTTGAACGCCGAGGCAGGTTATAGTCCGATGGACAAACTCCTCGTCGCCCTCAAGTATGAAAGCATCATAGGAGCCGAGTACGACACCATAAACAACCCCCCAGCAGGCAGCCAGGTAGAAACGCTCAACCAAAGTGTTTCCTACCTAGCGCCGACGGTCTTGATTGGCCTCCATCCCAACGTGAGTCTTGAAGCTCAGGCGCGTATGACGGTCAGCGGTAGCCGGTATTTCGCCGGTTCGACCTATGGGGTGGGACTTTCTTTTACGGCTGAGCTGATCGAGCAGTTGGTTCGTCAGGGGACTCCGTAGTCCTCTTCGATAGAGTAGAACAAGCAGGGGAAGGGGCTTTTGGGTTCCTTCCCTTTTTTTATTTTTGGTAGGATAATAACGCTATCCATACAAGGAGAAATCGACATGAGTACGCCAGATATTACCTTGGCCTCGGGCCATACCATCCCGCAATTTGGGTTGGGTACTTGGATGTTGCGCGGCCAGCAGTGCAAAGACGTGGTCAAAGAGGCCCTCGAAATGGGCTATACGCATTTGGATTCGGCCTGGATGTACGAGAATCAAGACGCCATCGGCCAAGTCCTCAAGGAGATCGGGGTGGACCGCGATAGCCTCTTCATTACCTCCAAGATCTGGCATTCGCACTTGGAGTACGAGGCGACCTTGGAGCAGATGGAGGAGATTCTGCGCGATCTACAGACCGAGTACGTTGATCTCCTGCTCATCCACAGCCCCGGTCAGGGCGTGCCGGTGGAGCGCACCTTGGCCGCTTTTGAAAAGATCTACGAGGCCGGTCAGGTCAAGAGTATTGGCATTAGCAATTTCAGCATTGAGCAGACTGATCGGGCTAGGGCCGCCACCGGCTTGCCGATCTGCACCAATCAGGTGGAGTACCATCTGCGCCGCAACCGCGAAAGGCTGCGGCACCATTGCCACGCCCACAACGTGGTGCTGACGGCACACCGCCCGCTGGCCCAGGGTGACCTCGCCGAGGACGAAGCCCTAAAACAGGTGGCCGCCGAACACGGAAAAACCCCAGCGCAAGTGGCCTTAAAGTGGCTTTTGCAAAAGGATATGATCGTCATCCCCAAGGCCAGTTCAACGAGCCATTTGCGCGACAATTTGGACTTGTTCGACTGGCAGCTAGGAGACGAGGAGATGGCGCGTCTCGACGGAGTAGGGAGCGATCCCGATTAAGGGCGGTTGTCTCAGTAATAGTAAAACGCATAGACCAGCGCGGCACCGCCGACGCCGACGCAGGTACCCAAGATCAGGCCGATGAAAAAAGGCAGCAGGGTGCGGTAGAGCCGGATGCCGCCGTAGCGCAGGGCTAGGAGTTTGATCAGCCAGGCCAAGAAAATCCCAAACCAGTCGATGGAGACGGTGTTGGTCAGGGCGATGCCTAGGCCCACCGGGTGCAGGGGCCAGCCGGCGAAGCGGTACTGGGCCAGCGCGAGTAGCCCGGCGAGGCCCGCGCCAATGGCGAGGAACACGGCCACTAGCGGCTCGGCGGGGTTGGGATTGTTGATCGAATTGGCGACCCAAGACCAGTGGTATTGCGGTGACATGACGAAGTACCAGCGGTAGCCGTGGATCAATCCGTGGCGGTAGCCCAGCCAGATGTAGCAGACCATGGTGGTTATGAGGCCGACGATCATGGCGGCGGACAAAAAGAACACTAGCTTGCGCCCACTGATTTTGAGCCGAGCTGGTTCGCAAACCTTGAAGGCGTGGGCGAGGGTACCCATCAAAAAGAGTTGCAAGTCGGCCGTCCAGACCATGCTCAATCCCATCGCGCTCAGCCCTTGGGCGCCAAAAGGGGCGGTGCCCACGAGATTGGTCAGGACCGGCGGCACGGAGGCTGGAGCGCGCAGGCGGCCGATGCCGGTCTGGGCCAACAGGCGGGCAATGCCGAAGAAGATCACCAGCGCGACCAGCAGGAAGACGATGCTCCAGATCAGACTCAGGCCGCTGGCCCAGAGGAAGCCAGCCATGTACGTCAGCCCGACAAGCCCGAGCAAAGCGGCGACACGCGGCGAGATTGGGTTGTCGCGGTCTGGGGCACCGCTGATGATCAGCCGCCATTGGCGACGCAGGAAGTGGCGCGACATCCACAGCGAGATTCCGACGATGCACGCGAGCGAGCCAATCTGCTGATGGGCGAGCAGCACGTCGGGTGCGTGAGGCTGGGCCGGCAGCGCTAGGGAAATACCCAGCCAGTTCAGCAGAGCGCCTTCGGCGGCAATGAGGATGTGGAAAAACCAGACGCTGAACAGCACGTTGAGGCCGACCAAATAGCTCAAGCCCACGACCAGCAGGTCGGTGTTAAGCCCGTAACTAAGCCCGAATTGACGGATCTCGATGCGGCCGCCGGGGATGCCGAAGCCGTGGATGATCTCGATATCTAGTACTCGGTCCAGCATGTTGATAGTCGGCAGCGTCCAAGCGATGAGAAACCCCAGCCACAACAGCTTGCTTTTGAGAATGGACGCGGCGGGGTTTTCCAAGCTTTCGAGCAGCATGTTGGGGACGGCGGCGAGGGGATACACCAAGCGCTCTTGGCGCGACCACTGGTGGTGGACGAGGCTAATCAGCGCGATGCTGACCAAGAAGAAGGCCAGCATGAAGAGGCCCCACCACAACAGCGGCCCGGCCCACAAGGCCCAAGGCACGGGCGCGGCGGCATCCGTGCCTTCAAAAAGCTGGCGGATCGCTTCGAGGTCGCGGGGGACGGCCCAGTGGGGAATGTGCGGCCACAGCAGGTCGGACCAGTTGTTTTCTGGAGTGGCGTAGTAAAAGACGCCGGCGATTAAAGGGATGAAGTAGCCGCCAAAGCCCATTGAGGGCAGGACTACGGCGACCATGAGCGCGGCATAGACCAAGGCGAAATTGGCCGGCGAGAGGCGCAAGAGCGGGTGGAGCAGGCGCAGCGCGAGAGCGACGACCACAATCCAGAAGATCAGGAAGATGACGCCGACGGTGTTGAAGTGATCGGTCAGCCCTGTGTAGTTGCCATAGAGAACGTAGGTCCGCACACTGGTAAAGGTCATGCAGACGGTGAAGACTAAGACGAGGATGAAGGAGAAACAGGTGCCGAGGAAGGATGAGCGCATAGTTGTCTGTTGGTTGATAGCCACTAACGATACCATTCAGCGAGTATATTCGCAATGATCGCTGGGCTACATGGCGGACGCTTAGGCTGGCTCGTCTTCGCCCTCGCCTTAGCGGTGCGGGTCGTCTATATCTTTGAAGCAGATGCAAGTCCACTCTTTGCACATCCGGCGGTCGATGCCAAGACCTACACCCACCACGCCCAGCGCTTGGCTGCGGGCAACTGGCTGGGTATCGGCGAGGGACCGTTTTGGCAGCCGCCGCTCTACCCGTACTTCCTCGGGGCGGTAAAGGTCCTTTTCCCAGAGTCATTTTTTTACGCCGTGCGCTTTGTGCAGGCTTTGTTAGGGGCGCTGGTCTGCGCGATGAGTTGGTGGATCGGGCGCGCTTTGTTCAATCCGGCGGTGGGGTTGTTGGCTGGGGTCGGTGTGGCGCTGTGCGGACCGTTGATCTTTTTTGACGGCGAGTTGTTGCCGGCCTCGTTGGCCGCTTTCGTCGATCTGCTGGCCCTAGTGATGCTGTTGTACGTCTGGCGTCGTCCGAGCCGGTGGGGATTTTTGGGTGTTGGGGTGGCCTTTGGCGTCGGTGCGTTGGCCGTGCCGACGGTGCTGGTCTTTGCGGTCGCCGTGCCCATCGTCCTCTTCTGGACCACTCCCCGGCGGCAGGGCTTGGTCTGGGCTGGTGCGTTCGTGCTCGGACTGACCTTGGCTATCGCGCCGGTGGCTTGGCGCAACTGGGCCATCGGTGGCGACGGGGTGGGGATTTCCTACAATGCGGGGATCAATCTGTACATCGGCAATAATCCCGACTATGTAGAGACCGTAGCTATCCGTCCGGGATGGGAATGGGACGACTTAGTCACCCAACCGGCGCGGGAGGGGATTGAACGGCCCTCGGCTAAGTCGGCTTATTTTGCCGAGCGGGCTTGGGACTACATCCGGGGCGACCCGATTGCGTGGTTGGGATTAATGGGGCATAAACTAGGGGCGTTTTGGCACGGCGATGAGCGGGGGCGCAACCAGCCGATTTACTTCTGGCGCACGTACTCAACGGTGCTGTCGGCGACTTTGTGGAAAGCGGGCATCGCCTTCCCCTTTGGTCTGGTGGCCCCTCTGGCACTGTGGGGCATGTTGCTGAGTCTGCGGCGGATCGGACCGACGTGGCCGCTGCTGTACGTGCTGTGCTATTGCTTGGGGGTGATCGCTTTCTTTGTGGCGGCGCGCTACCGGGTGCCGGTGCTGCCGGTGCTCATGGTCTTTGCCGCCTACGGGGTGTGGGCGCTGTGGGATTGGGGACGGGCGGGCTATTGGCGCGGCTTGGGGCTTGGGTTGACCGTCTGTTTGGTTTTTGCATTGGCAGCCAATAGCCACCTAGCACCAATGGACATGGAAGGGGATGCGGCCATCCACTACAATCTGGGCAACGCCCATGCCGAGGTCAGAGACAAAGAGCGGGCACTGGCGGCGTTTGAGCGGGCGGTGGCTGAGGATCCCGAGTATTGGCAGGCGTGGTTAAATCTGGGTGGGGTGAAGGCGGCGCTGGGTGATCTAGCAGGGGGCGAAGCAATTTTTGTGCGGGTAGCGCAAAAGGCCCCTCGGCAAGTTGAACCGTGGATGAACTTGGCACACGTGCGGATCATGCAGCGAGACATAGAGGGAGCCTTTAGCTACTACGAGTCCGCGCTCAAGGCTAATCCCAAGCTGCTACCAGCCTATGCGGAGATGATCCGTCTCTACGGGCAGATGGGCGATCTAGCCCGGGCAGCACACGTCCTCCAACGAGCGGTCGATCACTTGCCCGCCGAGCGCGAGCGCTTGCGTCAGTTTTACGAAGAGATACAAATGCAGGCGTTGGGTCGCTAGGGTGCTGGCTGGACGACCTTGAGCACTTGATTGGCGGCGACCTTTTCTATGATCTGATGCGTTCCGTCCGGCCAGTGGATTTCTACTTGGGCGCTCGTGGCCGCGCCCAACCCGAAGTGCAGACGCGGATCGTGGCTGGACAGATAGCTGCCGCCTGATTGGCGCTCCTGTACTTGGCGTATTCCGTCGGCCACAACCTCTACCCGCGTGCCGAGGGCATCGGGGTGGATTTTTCCCACCAACAGGATTTGTAGCCAGTGCTGGGCGTTACCACCGTCGTTGCGCAACAGTCGCGGCTGGGCTGCTACTGTGGTCACTAGGAGGTCGAGGTCGCCGTCGTCGTCGTAGTCGGCCACAGCCGTGGCTCGGCCGGCGTTGGCCTTTTGGAAATCTGGTCCCATCGTGGCCGAGATATCGGCAAAGCGGCGACCCGCGTCGTTGCGGAACATCTGGTTGGGTTGCCGATAGGTTTGGCTCGAATCCACTTCTGCAATGCGGTCGATGACGTGGCCGTTGGCGGCGAAGAGGTCGAAGTCGCCGTCGTTGTCGTAGTCGAAAAACTTGGTGCCAAAGCCGAGGGGCCGGTACGAGGGATCGGCCAGCCCCAAGCGCTGAGTGGCGACGGCGAATTGGCCTTGACCGTCGTTGCGGTAGAGGGCGTTGGTCTCAAAGGCGAAGTTGGTGACAAAGAGGTCGGCATCGCCATCGCGGTCGTAGTCGCCAAAATCGACGCCCATGCCCGCATCGGCGTGCCCGTGCTCGTTGTAGCGGGTGCCGGCAATCAAGCCCACTTCGGCGAAGGAACTGTGCTGGTTGGCGTAGAGGAAATTCATGGTGCCGTCGTTGGCCACGTAGATGTCGGTATCGCCGTCGCGGTCGTAGTCGGCTAGCGCGACGCCCAGCCCCTTGCCCTTGAGTGCGATGCCGGTTTCCTCGGTGACGTCAGTGAAGGCGTTGCCGTCGTTGCGGTAGAGGAGGTCGCCGGTGGGGTCGTACACGCTAGGCTCGCAGTACGAGCGCACTTGGCCCTGTTGGCAGACGGCCTCGTCGTCGAGGGCGTAGCGCACGTAGTTAGCGACGAAGAGGTCGAGATCGCCGTCGAGATCGTAGTCGAGGAAGCCGGCACTGGAACCCCAGCGCGGATCTGCTAGGCCGGCTGGCGTTTTGGCAAAGGTTCCTTGGTCGTTGCGGTAGAGGGCATTGGGGCCGTAGTTGGCGACGAAGAGGTCGGGGTCGCCGTCGGCATCGTAGTCCGCGGCTGCGACGCCAAAGCCGTAGCCGGGGTCGGCGCTGCCGCTGCGGGTGGTGACGTCGGCGAAAGTGCCCGCGCCCGCGTTGCGATAGAGCCGGTTGACTGGCGGTTGATCCGGGGGATGACCGGTTAGGTAGGTGCCGTTGGCGAGGTAGAGGTCGAGGCGGTCGTCGCCGTCGTAGTCAAGGAAGGCGGCTCCGGCACCGAAGGTTTCGACGTAGTAGTATTCGCCGGAAAAGCCGTTGTAGTGGACGAAGTCGATGCCAGCGGCGTCTCCAATGTCGGCGAAATGCACTGGCGGCGCTGGAGGGTCTTTAGGGGCACAGGCGCAGAGGGCGCTGGCGAGGGCGAGGCCCCATATCTTGTAGTACTTAATCAGGCGAATTCGATGACGTCGAGGGTTTGGGGCCGGGCCAGTTCCCTGCGCTGCTGGGCGAGTCGATCCAGCGTCTTGGCGGTTTGGGCCGTCATATAGGTTTGATGACAATGAGGACAACGGACCACCGGCACCTTATCTACTAGAAACTTATCATTCTTGGGGCCGCACACTTGCGTCTTGTAGCGCAGCTTTGCGCCGTCTTTACCACAGTAGTCGCAAATCATGAGGTTTCTCTCCAAGCCGTAATGAAAACCAGTTTGCCGGTTGGACTAATTTTAGCGACGACAACAGCCAAGTTGCCTGCATTCGTCTCGCCTAGGATGACGTATTTGTGTTCGCCCGAGGTTAAATCTTGTTGTCGTTCAACAATGCGCCCCGTGAGGATAATGTGTTCGCCGTCCAAAATGCTCAGGTCGTCGTCCTGTAATTCCTAGTCTTGAGGAGGAAATACGAGAGGCTCTAAAAAGGCTAACCTTTCGCGTATAGTCTCATTTTCTGGATGAATAACACGGAGCACTTCAAGATAGATCAACTCAGCCGTCAGTGAGGCAATACTACGTTCCGCCATAGTTACCACCTTGTTTCCGCCTTGGGCCTATTCCCGCGGCTCCCACAGGACTAACCCATCCATCGATCCTCCGCAAGCCTGCCCAACCGTTCACCGACCAATAGACGCCTAAAAACCCCTTTTATTTCCCCTTAAACCCGCCTTCCCCCTTGCGTCTTTCGGCTTTATTGCTTAGGCAAGTTAGGGGGGCAGGAAAGCCGTTTCCTACCCCCCTAACTTGCCTATTTCCGCGGTCCATGCGGGCGTTGCGGCCTTACAGGGATCGGCGGTGTATATGGCGCGATCTCCGGCGGCACAGACGGCCTTACCGGAGGTCGAGGGGCTGGTCTTATTACTCGTCCCATACGTCACCTCATCTTGGTTTGGGGTGAAGCATTGCGCCGGTCTTTCCGGCGTCCATTGGGCGGCTGGGGATATCGCCTCCAGCCGCCCTTTTAATTTAGTAGCGGAAATAATAAACGTACCAAGTATCCCGCTCGTCGCCAGCGCCGCCGGGGCTTGATTGGCATCCCCGACTTGATGCCTCCCTGTTCTCCCTTTCTTGCGCTTTCTTTTTAGATTGATATACGGCTATAATTTCCCAATCCTTAAGATTTGGATGTTCCTTTTTCCATTCTTCACGCCTTCGAGATGGGTTTGTTGTGATACCTACACGGCAAGGCATATCGCGCCTCCTTGTTATTGGTTATTTGTCGAGGAATTCGACATCTTGTTTATTATTCGTTTGATAATGAACCCTGTCAAGCCCCCCTACCCCCAGCCGCCTAATACCCCGTCAACCGTTGGGGCCAACAGCTAGAAGTGGTCCCAAAACTAGCGTCGGGCCGCATCAAGGGCCGTCAAGTGCCTTCGCATTGAGCGTTTTTCATAGGGAGAGACGCTCTTGATCCGACGCTCTTTCTTCTCACAAGGAACCGAACCCGGAGTTTTGGGACCACTTCTACTTATTCCCGCTTTTTTAAGGAGGTTTATGTTGATTGTAACTCTTGAGCTTCAGGATGGAACTCCCATCAAGATCGACGCGGATAGTGTCCTTGGTACGGACACCTTCGATGCTGAACATACGGCAATAAGATGTCTCCACGGAGGTAGATCAGTGACGATCATCGTCAAAACGGCAACGATGCCCGACGAAATAAGAAATCTGCGGTAGCCGACTACACCAAGGAGCACGACGCATGGCCACCGACCCTATAGACGACGCTAGGAGGTTTCGCGATATGTCGATGAGAACTCGTCGTAATGGCAATCTAAGTGTGGCCCGTCTATTCGCAGATGGCACCTTTATCTTTTTCAGTCCCCACCCTAACGAACACGCTGTTGCAAACTGTGTCCAAAACCATGGTCCAGAAGTGCCTCTTAGTCAATGGAGCGAACAAGACCGCAAGCGTGGTGCCGACCCAAAGGCAAGTCCCGGAGCTAAGATGGTAATGGGAAACTACGGTGAGGTCGCCATGCTATATCCCCATCCATAGTATCTCGTGATAATGAAGGAGAGAACAAAATGCCCGATGAAGAGAAAGAGATTTTGGGGGCTTGTTTAGGTCTTTACAGCGATGTTGAAGAGGCGATACGGAAGTTTGAAAACCGCCTCAATGACTATCTTGGGCCTATAAGTGCCGAGTCGAACAGCAGACGAAAAGACGCCGCCGAGGCTATTAACGAGTTCAAGGACTGTCTCGAAGAGTTCAAGGGCAAGGTTGGGGTGGGGTAGTCTCTTAGCAGTATAGCCACGCTCGGCCCTAGCGACGTGGGGTCGTTAGAGGCCTCGGTGTCCCTGCTGCGGCGTACCCTCGACACAGGCGAGACCGTGCAGTTACCGCATGCTGCATGGTATCTCCACGCCCAAACGCGAGACGGGCGGCTGTGTGTGTCATTGTGGTGGGGCCTAGCAGACAGCGCCCCACCGCTGACCATGCAAGTAGAGCGATCTGACCCGCCGTGCTGTACCGTCAAGATGGCGGATAGTGCCGACCTCGATGAGATCGCCGCGACCGCGGCTGATGAGTTGCAACGGTCGATAGCTTGGGCTTGGCTGATCGACTAAGGGCGCATGACGGCTTCAGCCCTCTTTCTGAGGCGATAGGGAAGCGGCCAGAGAATTAAACATCGCCCGCAATAACCTATTCCTCGGGCAGGGACTCCCCACCTTGAGCATTTTTGAGTAGGTCTAATCGCTCAATTATATGAGCGGCTCGAACTTTGAGCCTCTCGTACTTGGCTTTGATGACCTCAATATCTTTGGCGTCTTCTGTCGGGCTTCGGGCCTTGATATACTCGATATACTGGAGATATTTGGCTTCTTCTGCTAGGTAGCGTTTGATCCAGTCTAACCGCTCGATTGTAGGAGGGTCTTGAATTTTGATCCCCTCGTACCTGATTTTGAGGATCTCGGGATCTTTGGCTTCTTTTCCTAGGTCTAAGGCCTCGATATGCTTGATACCCTCGGGATATTTGACTTCTTCTTCTAGGTAGGCTTTGAGCCGGGTGTTTATCTCACGGCGTAGCTGCTCGATTTGCTCTTCATTCATCGCGTAGTTAAGTCCTCTGAGCTGCAAAAATTTGGATGCGTCGGTAATAAGCAAAGATTCAGCGCTCCTACGTTGCCCAATGGGCTAGCAGTTCCCCTATTACGTCGATGCGGTCCACGTCTAAGGCTTTAGGTGGTGGTGTGGGCGGTGGTCGTCGGGCTGGTATGAGCGCCCGCCCGCGCAAACTAGCCATAAACTTTTTTATCGGGCACCATAACGGCGCAAGACCTTGGCTGTCGCAGTATCCACCGCAAGGTCCAGCGGCGTAACGCCCTCGTTGGTTTTGGCGTTGACGTTGGCACCTTGCTTGAGCAAGGCCTCGGCTATCGTAAAAGCATCCTTCGTTGCCGCCAAGTGCAGCGGCGTAACGCCCTCGTTGTCTTTGGCGTTGACGTTGGCACCTTGCTTGAGCAAGGCCTCGGCTATCGCAAAAGCATCGGCCCATGCCGCCCAGTGCAGCGGCGTGCGGCCCGTGTTGGTTTTGGCGTTGGCGTTGGCACCTTGCTTGAGCAAGGCTTCGGCTATCGCAAAAGCATCCTCCATTGCCGCCAAGTGTAGCGGCGCAAGGCCCGTGTTGGTTTTGGCGTTGACGTTGGCACCTTGCTTGAGCAAGACCTCGGCTGTCGCAAAAGCATCCTCCACTGCCGCAGTGTGCAGCGGCGTAACGCCGTTGTTGTCTTTGACGTTAGCGTTGGCACCTTGCCTGAGCAAGACCTCGGCTGTTGCAGCAGCATCCTCCCCTGCCGCAGAGTGCAGCGGCGTGCGGCCCGTGTTGGTTTTGGCGTTGACGTTGGCACTTTGCCTGAGCAAGGCCTCGGCTGTCGCAGTAGCATCCTCCTGTGCCGCCCAATGCAGCGGCGTAACGCCGTTGTTGTCTTTAGCGTTGACGTTGGCGCCTTGCTTGAGCAGGGCCTCGGCTGTCGTAGTAGCATCCTTCTCTGCCGCCCGGTGCAGTGGCGTATGGCCTATGTTGTCTTTGGCGTTGACGTTGGCACTTTGCCTGAGCAGGGCCTCGGCTGTCGTAGTAGCATCCTCCCGTGCCGCCCAATGCAGCGGCGTAACGCCGTTGTTGTCTTTGGCGTTGGCGTTGGCCCCTTGCCTGAGCAAGGCCTCGGCTGTCGTAGCGTCCGCCGCCAAGTGCAGCGGCGTATGGCCCGTGTTGGTTTTGGCGTTGGCGTTGGCCCCTTGCCTGAGCAGGGCCTCGGCTGTCGTAGTAGCATCCTCCTGTGCCGCCCAATGCAGCGGCGTCCAGCCCTCGTTGTCTTTGGCGTTGACGTTGGCGCCTTGCCTGAGCAGGGATATAGCCAGCATGGGCAGGTTCAGTTGTGCTACGATATGTAGATCGGTTTTTCCTGCATCATTTATCTTACCCGGCGAGGGGCTACGCCCTACCGCTGCGACAAACGCCTGTTCTTGCCGCTGCTTTTCGATCGGGTCTGCTGCTTCCCTATCGCAGCCGAGGCTCCCGAGGACCAAAGCCGTAACAAGTATTCTCCACATCATAGCCATCTCTTGTCTCCTTACTTGGCTGCCAGCCGCTTCACCTTGTTGACCTCGGCGTCGTCTTGGGGCGGTAAGTCGTAGGGCGTCAGATCCTTCCACGTCATAGCTAACTCTCTCACGATAAAGATGGCCGCCGCATAGCCGGTGCGTCAACAGGGTATTCTCCGCCCGCCCACCGCTTGACTTTCCTCCTTGAGAAATATACACTAATTAGTGTATAACACATAAGATAGTGTGCCTCCAAAGGGGGTAGGGCAAGGTCTAAAGTTGAGATTTTAGCCTGTGCCAACCGTTTTTGACCCATCGAGCGGAGAAGCTGCCGAAAGGGGGGCGCTTGACGCCGCGGGGCAGCTTGGGCTGGGGGTCTTTAGGGGCACAGGCGCAGAGGGTGCTAGCGAGGGCGAGACCCCATACTTGAAATCGGCTGCGCGAGCGTGCAGATTGTGAGACTAGACACATGTCTACTAACCACTAAACAGGAGAACGGACAATGCCGTTTATCAACGTGAAGATGCTTGCAGGGCGTTCCACCGAGCAGAAGCGGGCCTTAGTCGAAGCGCTGACCCAAGCCATCGTGGATACCTGCGATGCGCCCCGGGAGGGGACGACGGTAGTGCTCGAAGAATGCGAGCGCGAGAACTGGGCAAGGGGTGGGGTGCTGGTAGCGGATCGCCAGCAATAAGGTGATCGAACGATCCCTTTCGCTAGGAGGACGCCGAGGCCGTGGAAGTACGGCCCGGCGATCCTCCTCGTCCGCCAGCATAACATTATCGCTTGAGGGAGGTCTTTCTTTATTAAATTGCTCAGGCCAACTGCTCAATGGCGATTTCTACTATGGTCTGTGTCACGAATAAGCTGCTTTCCTCATAAAGTGCTATAAGGCTCTTCTCGGCTTCGGAATAAGTTAAGACTCCTTCTTTATGTCCTCTGACGACGATGCCTAATGAGCCCACAGGCCGTACGCATAACCGCCTAGCTGCTTCCCGAACGGCCAGATCATCGGTTAATAGAATGGGTATGTCTAGTTGGTTGCAGAGGCAGAGGCTTTCCCGCTCGCCCACATGCAAATTGCTCAGTGAATGCGTTTGGATAAAGTGATCGACATCGCTAGCAGCAAGGGTATGATGTCGTATGTTATTGAGGTTCAGTGGGGGACTATTGATTTTATCGACACTCTCTGCCCACACGGCACCGGGGATATAGAGCATCTTGAATAAATTCAGTAGATCGATTTGTCCTACTTCGTGCAGGTGAATGAGAGGGCCTGCATCCGCGACAGCCTGTTCTACCTGCCCATGGCCCACTCAAGATCCTCCATCATGGCTTGATGCTGGCGTTCGGCTAGTTCCACCCAATCCACGCCCACCCCTTTTATTGCTTCGTCGCGGGTGATTTCTCGTCGCAGATAGCGTCCTAGGATGCGTTCCCGCCACATCTGCTGGACTCCCTTCTGAAACGCTAGTGTCATTACCTCGGACTCGGATTTTTCGGTTTCCCGCGACAGAGTCTCCAAATAAGAGAATGTTTTGTCCATTTAGTACCTGATTCAATTCACTTCGTTTAGTTCCTTCGTGAATAGTGTCGGCTAGAATATACTCCTTTCGCACTTAGCGGCACAAAAACGATTGTTCCCGGCTACAATAACTTGACTAGTAGCGCAATACCGACCGTAATACTGGGCTGGTAGCGGATCGCCAGCAATAAGGTAGCAGAGGCCGAATCACAGCACGTGGGCCAAGGCTACGGCGATGAGCAGGCCGAAAGAGACCCAGCCTAGCAGGGTCTCGGCGACAGCGAGGAGTTTGAGCTTGCCTGTCGCGTCCCAAGCGCGGGAGTTGAGGTGGATGAAGGTGTAGAGGCTGAAGACGATGCAGTCGGCGAGGGTGGGCTGGGCTGCACCGGAGGTGGAGCGCATGGAGCCGGAAGCTGTGCGGTACGCCAAGCCGCAGAGGAGGATAATGGCGAGCATGAAGGCGATAATTCGCTGGGGGGCCGTGCCGTAATTCGCACTCAAGCGCCACAGTTCTAGCCCCCAACGCGCTGGCTCGTTCCAGGCGCGTGCGAGGCGCTGGTGGTCCATGCGCTCGGCGTGGCAGGCTGCGGCGTCGCCGTTCAAGCCTTGGGCTAGGAATTGGTGGTACAGGGCGGCGTAGGTTGGGTCGAGAGCGGCAGTGTGGGTTGAGTCGGCTGTGGCGAGATGGCCTGTTAGCTGGAGCCAGCGCACTTGGATGCGGCCGAAGCGCGGCTGGTGCAAGTAGAGGCGGCTACCTGTGGCGAAGGTCGAGTCCGCTTCGGCTGCCCGCAAATCGATCAGGGCGAAGGCGGCGCGGCTCAGGTCGAGGGAGCGGTTGAAGAATGCACCGAGGCGGATGACGCGGCCCTCGCTCTCGCTGAAGTCGGCTTCTTGGCGGAAATAAGCTCCGTCAAAGCTGGCTCGGCCAAAGGTCGCACTGCGAAAGTGCGCCGCCCGAGCAAAGGTGAAATCGGCAAAGGATGCCTCGCCGCTGAAACGCGCTCGGTCGAAGGCGACTTCTCCGTCGGCACGTCCGCTGTCGAAGGACACGTCTTCGGCGAAGCGCGCGTCCCAAAACAGTGCCCGGTCGGCGAAGTGGGCTCCAGCGAAAGATAGGGACTGTGCCCAAGTGGTTTCCTTGAAGGAGGCGATTCCGGCGAAGGCGGCGTCGGTGAAGGTGGCTGGCGCGGCAAAGGCGGCCTGCTCGAAGTAGGCGGCGTTGTCGAATTGGGTCTGGGCGAAGTGGGCACGCTGGCCGGCAAAGCGCGCGCCGACGAAGGAGGCGATTCCGGCGAAGCGGCTTGCGGTTAGGTCGGCGTCGCCGAGGAAGTGGGTCTTTTGGAAGGTTGCGTGTTTGGCCAGATGGCTTGCGCGCAGGGAGAAAGCGGCGATAAAACGCGCTTCGGCAAAGGAGAGGCCACCGGCGAAGTGGGCGCGTTCAAAGCGCACTGGGGCGAGGAACGCGACTTGGCTGAAGGATACCTCGTCGAGAAAGTACACTTCCTCTAAGTCGAGGGGGACGCGCAGGGTGTCGAGTCCTGAAGTTGGCGCAAACAGGCGTCCGCCAAAGGCGACTTGCCGGTGGACGACGGCTGGGCCGTTGGCCGGGCGTTGTAGCTGGGCAATTAGCGTCTCAATGGGGAGCAGGGGAAGGGTTTGACCGGCGATGGTGGTATCGGCTGCGGGCGTCTGGGCACTCAAGGCGGTGCTCAAGGAGAGTAGGGCAGCAAATGAGAGTTTTGGTAGCATACGGGCTATAATTGGGACGCATCGCAGGGATAGGCCGCGCCAACAGGAACGCTACGGTGCGGCCATCGTCGCGATAGTACTGTTGCCAGTCATGCTCTCCCGCGACGAGGCCGGTCGCATGGTTGACGCCTGATAAGCTCGACCGCGTTCGAGGGGTCGCCGATGGGTATGGGGGACGGGCTGGTCGATGCGGAGCGGGTCAGAGCTTGATGACGGCGATGAGGACGCTGGTGATGGCCACCAACGTGCCCATCATCCAAAGGAAATAGGTGTCCATGCGCTTATGGAGTGCGCGAATTTGTTCGCCCAATGAGCGGTTGGTCTCGTCGATGCGCTCGCCCAACGAGCGGTTGGTCTCGTCAATGCGCCTGTTGGTTTCGTCAATGCGGTCGCCCAATGATCGGTTAGTTTCGTCGATGCGCTCATGTAGGGCACCTATCTGGGTGCGCAGATCTTTAATATCGTCGCGTAGATAGCTAATGCTCCAAGGCATTTCTTCAGGGGTAGGGACCGCACGAGTTTGGGGGTCGGTGCTTTCGCTCATGGCAGGACTCCTCAGCGGAAAATATAAACGAAGGACTAAAAACCACCAACAGGCGGCTTCCGGTGCGTATAATGCAATATCCATGCCAGAGCGGACAGTCTGATAGGGCGGTTCGCAGTCGGCTCAAGCTGTGTCGAACAGTATCCATCAATGGGTTGTTTAGGTGCCTTGTATGAATTACTCAGATGAACCGTTCAAAAGCGCAGCGTGGCGACAGCGGATAGGCGCCCCTTGGTGTTCGGCACTATACCGACGGAGATCTGGCGGGCTTCATCTGAAGTATTCGGAGTCTCGGCTTGATCGGGAGGGTTAGACGCCCAGACCAAGCCGATTATTGCTCCGGCTACCATGCCTAATACGCCACCGACAAATGTACCCGTCCCACAGAAGGGGTCGTCGCCCATTTCGCCGCATCCTCTCTCTCCGGCGCTCCCCATTATCATACCAATCATGGCACCCCCGAGGACTCCGACCGCAAACCTACCAAAAAAGTTGTCGCCTCTACAGTTAACAAAGGCGACATGATCCATCGTGACGTGCCCGCCCGTCTCGGCATCTAGGCAGCGCAGACCGTCTCGTATCGCGGCGTTGGATATGTCGGCGATGCCGCCGCGCTCGACGACAATGCCATACCAGTTGGTCCCCAACGAAGCAGCATTCGCCGAACGAAAGACGATGCCGCCCGCATGGGCATGCAGCCGTCCCTCGACGATCAGTTCCGCGCGGGTGGGATCCAAGCCGCCTTGGGTATCATCGCGGTAAGGCATAAAGTGGACCTGCGTATCGGGCACCAGGGTCAGGGTTGCTCCCGACGCGATTGTCACATCGCCGCTGACATAGACCGTGTCGCGCCACGTCGTGTCCTGTTCGATCCAGCCCGTCCAGTAGTGGGGAGAGGCGTCTGGGGGCTGCGTGTTGTGGGTGTGGTTGACGGCTTGATCCGCATCCGCATCCTCTACCATGAGCATAGCGAACAGAGTAATGACAGCGAGCATAATCGACACGATGGGATCTCTTCCTTTATTGCGTTTCAAAAGCGCAGCGTGGCGACGGCTGATAGGTTTCCTCTGGGGTCCGGTATCAGACCGACGGAGATGCGGCGGGCTTCAGGTTTCAAGTGGCGCTTAGCCGAAAGGGGCTTGCGCCATCGTTCCGACGCAATCGTTGCACCAACAACAGGACCGAAAAGGACACTCAAGCCAGATATAATTTTGAGAGCTTCGGAAGTATTTTCATTATTGACGTTTATAAAAGCTATAGCAATGGGCACTCCTGCCCCCAACAGCGTACTGCCCGCGAGTGTTATGCGGAAATCATCCTGCGGATCAACTGCGCTTACGCCAACCGTGGCTCCAGCTATGTAGCCGCCCCACACACCGGCCATGAAATCGAAAGCACCACAAAAATCGCACGCACCGGGCCCTTCGTCATGACAAGCAGAGCAATCTTCTACGGATAAGCCGAGCCCTACTAAGCCGATCCCTATGACTCCCCCCGCGAGGGCTCCCACTCCACTCACGAAAGTACCGGCGATCAGCTTGTTGGCAATCCGTTTACCGGTTCCTACATCGTCTTGGCTTCTCTTTTGTGCCTCCTTTTTCGCCTCCTTTGAGATCAGCGTCACCACTGGCTCGGACTCGACAGAGTTTATATAGGGTAAGGTCCAGTAGGCTCCAGCAATCGAGGCCACATCCGCGGCCGGTGGGAACGTCAGCCGAAAACGATACCCATAAAAGCCAGAGGATATCCCAATCAGACCATAGGTGGAAGAAAGGGAATCAAAGTCGGCTACCCCTGTAATCGGCGTCTCCTCATCAACAGCATCTAACAGAGCCGCCGCCACTGTCTTGTACTCTCCACCAATGTAGATCGTGATTTCCTTTGTCTCCGTTTTCGTCTGCGTGGTGGCTTGGTGCTCGCCCTCGACGCTTACCGAATCCACCGGCTTGGCTTGGACTGGCTGAACCAGCAGGCTGTACAGAGTAGCCACAAGTAGAAAAGAAAAAAAGCATGGAATATGGCGCTCCTTTGTTCCTTCGCGAACACGCCCCATGATTGGTATCCCTCTCTTATTGAGTTTCAAAAGCGTAGCGCGGCGACGGCGGATAAGCTGCCCCTCGGGTTCGGCATTAAACCGACAGAAATACGGTGGGCGGCAGGCGGCGGACACCACCGTTCTGATGCCCACGTAGCACCGACGATAGGACCGACCAAGAAGGATGGCCAGAACACATCGTCATTGACATGTGTCAACAAAATGCCTCCGATTAGTCCTACTGCACTGCCGCCTAGGGACACACCCAAAGATTTGATGAGGGACATCTCGGAGCGGACGCGTGGATCAACAGTCTTTACGGCGACCTGACTGACACCAATCGCAATTCCGGCTGGATAGCCGTATAGAAGAGCTGGTCCCAACGAGTCGCAAAAGATGGGTCTATCTCCGTGATAGTCTTTCCAATAACAAGGTAAGGCTTCGGCGACTATCATGACTCCCATCAAACCTCCAACGGTCCCCGTGATTAGCTTGAGAGCAACTCGCTTACCAGTACTCATAAACTCTCTGTTCTCCACAATACTATCCGGCGTCGCTTTGAGCCCATCCGCTACGAGGCGAGCATCTACTTGCTTACTATCTGAGGCTGAGGTCGCCGATCTTTGGGAAAGCGATACACGGGTCGGCTTCCCACAGTTGGCAAAGGCGATATGGTCCATCGTGACGCGCCCGCCCCTCTTGGCATACAGACAGCGCCGACCGTCGCGTATCGTGGCGTTGGATACGTCGGCGATGCCGCCGCGCTCGACGACAATGCCATACCAGTCGGCCCCCAACGAAGTAGCCGCCGCCGAACGAAAAACGATGCCCTCGGCTTGGGCATGCAGCCGTCCCTCGACGATCAGTTCCGTGCGGGTGGAGTCCAAGCCGCCTTGGGTATCATCGCGGTAAGGCATAAAGTGGACCTGCGTATCGGGTGCAAGGGTCAGAGTCGCTCCCGACGCGATTGTCACATCGCCGCTGACATAGACCGTGTCGCGCCAGGTCGTGTCCTGTTCGATTCGGCCCGTCCAATAGTGGGGAGAGGCGTCAGGGGGCTGCGTGTTGCGGGTATGGTTGACGGCTTGATCCGCCTTTGCAGTCTCTGCCATGAGTATAGCGAACAGAGTAATGACAGCGGGCATAATCGACACGATGGGATCTCTTGCTCTATTGCGTTTCAAAAGCGCAGCGTGGCGATGGCTGATAGACCCCCTTTGGGGTCTGGAACCAGACCGATCGAGACTTGGTGGGCTTCATCTGATTTGTTCGGAGCCTTGGCTTGATCAGGAGGGTTAGCCGCCAAGACTATGCCGATCATTGCTCCGGCCGCCATGCCTAATCCACCGATATTTGCGATCCCAAATCCACAGAGGGTTCCTTCGCAGTCGCGATATAGTGTGCCCCCCACCATCAAACCAAGCATGCCACCCCCAAGGCCCCCAACGACTGCGCCCCCCAACATAGCCAATATTTGGTTGAGCCCCCTTCTGCCCACGCGCTCCGTACTGTCGCTAACCGCCGCCGCAGGCCGGAAAGAGTCACCCATAAATACGCTGTTGAGCAAATGACGGTCGGCCCTTCCCGTCGTACTCGCACTGTCTCCAACCGCTGCTTGCGGGGAAGTTTCCATAGTTTTTATCTGTACCGAAAGACTATCGTCGCTGGCGGGTAAGGGCGGGTCGTCCGTCGGCAAGGGTTCGGCCAAGACTTGCACCGTCAGGCTATCACCGTCCACGACTATGGTCTGATAGCCCGTTGGCAGGGGTTCGGCCATTTGTACCACCAAGGTATCGCCGTTCACAACCAAGGTCTGGTAGCTGTCTGGCGCGGCCATCGCCGGCCGGGTCAGCAGCCCGCACAGGACGAATAGGGCCATGAAGCGGTTTAGTTGGGCAACCATGCTCGTCTCATGTATGAATTGCCTAGATGTATCATTCAAAAGCATAGCGTGGCGATGGCTGATAGACCCCCCTTGGGGGCCGGAACCAGACCGATCGAGACTTGGCGGGCTTCGGGCTTCAAGTGGAGCTTAGCCGAAAGGGGCTTGCGACCTCGTTCCGATGCAATCGTTGCACCAACAATAGGACCTAAGAAGGCGCTCACGCCCGCTAGAGTCTCCAATTCCCAGCCGGTCTTGGCGCTTATAACATCTATAGCACCAACAGGCAACCCTAACCCCAGCACACTGCCCGCGAGTGTTATGAGGAAATCATCCTGCGCATCAACCCAGCCCACGCCAGTCGCGGTTCCAACTATGTAGCCGACCTCAAGGCCATTCATGGCAGCGCCAAGACGACCGAAGGTGTCTTCTCCCCCTTTCGGCTGGTATAGATCCGCCATGATGAACGCTCCTAGGAAGGCTCCAGCGATCCCTCCCCCTAAGCCAGCCATCAACTTGTTGCCAATCCGGAAAGAATCCACCTTCGCAGCTTTGACGATCCGTTTGTCTGGTCCCTGTCTGGGTGGCTCCGGCTCGACAGATTGTACATAGGATAAGTTCCAATAAGCTCGGGCAACGGTGGCCACATCCGCGACCGACGGGAACGTCAGCCGAAATCGATGCCCATAAAAGCCAGAGGATCTTCTACCTTTGCGATATATCCCCATCAGACCATAGGTGGCAGAAAGCGCATCGAAATCGGCTACTCCTGTCATCGTCGTTTCCTGATCAACAGCCTCCAACAGAGCCGCAACCACCGCCTTGTGCTGTCCGCTGATATAGATCGTGATTTCTTTTGGCTCCGTTTTCTTCTGGTTGACGGCTTGATCCGCATCCGCATCCTCTATCATGAGCATGGCGAACAGAGTAATTACAGCGAGCATAATCGACACGTTGGGATCTCTTCCTCTATTGCGTTTCAAAAACGCAGAGCGGCGACGGCTGATAAGCGTCCTCTAGTGTCTGGCCCTATACCGACGGAGAAACGGCGGGCTTCATCTGGCTTGCTCGGAGTCTCGACTTGATTGGGAGAGTCAGACGCCAAAATTATGCCGATATAAAGCCCAGCCAAAAAGCCTAATAGGCCGCCCTCAAGATCCCTGAGATCACATTTAAAAAAGCTGCCATTTGGACAGTCCGGCTCTTTAAGTACCACAGGACCCAATTCAGCTCCGATTAGGGTTCCCCCAATGATACTGATCCCAAACAAGGCCAACCGGTTGACGGGTCTCTTTCTTATTTTTTGCTCCGTACTATCGTTGACCGCTGGCGCAGCTTGAGCTAGGCCGGATTTTTCGGTTTCCCCGGTTCTCACGATCCCCGTCTGTGCCGAAAGGCTATCGTCGCTCGCGGCTGAGAGTGGGTCGTCTGTCGGCAAGGGTTCGGCCAAGACCTGCACCGTTAGAGTATCGCCGTCCACGACGATGGTCTGATAGCCCGTCGGCAGGGGTTCGGCTATTTGTACCACCAAGGTATCGCCGTCCACGACCAAGGTCTGGTAGCCGTCTGGCGCGGCCATCGCCGGCTGGGTCAGCAGCCAGAACAGGACGAGTAGGGCCATGAAGCGGTTTAGTTGGGCAACCATGCTCGTCTGTTCCCCGTATGAATGAGCACCGTTCAAAAGCGCAGCGTGGCGACGGCTGACCGACTTCCTCTATGATTTGGCAACTATCGCCGCTAATTATAATGCTCGTCAATATATAAAACCCGAAAAGGGGCCATAAGAGCACCGGCCTCCAACTTTTTAGCGATTCGCTGGCCTTTCTCCCCTGCCGTCTGCGCGGCAGATTCTTGACAAGTCCAGCGGAAAAGCGTAACAAACAGCCATGAAAAATCCCCTTCTTTGCGCCGTTTTCATCGCCGCCCTTAGCGTCCTGCCCGTTGCTGCCGACACCATCGTCGTCGGTGCGAGTGGACTGAGTTGGCGCGGTGGTGGCGGCGAGATCCAAGCCAAGGTCATTCGCAGTGCCCAAAGCGTTGAGAACACCAACGCGCCCGGCGGCGTTATTGACTTTGCAGCCGCTAATTTTGCGGACTGGATTTTTCCCCAGCGCGCCGATACCACGCTAAACATCGCCCTCGGAGCCAACACCGAGTCGCGCGGGGGTTCGATCACGTCGCCCAATAACCTCAACGTCCGCGGCGAACTGGCCAAGCTCATCGACAACGACGGCCAGAGTGGACTCGATCTGCGCTTGAGTGCCGGGGCCAAAAGCGCCCAAGTTTTGGGGCTGATTATCGACTTGGATTTAGGTGCGCGCTTTGGCGTCGATCGCTTCCGCTTTTTTCCGCGCAACGCCGCGCCCGAATTCCCCGCGCCGAATTTTCCCTTCCAGAACGACTTCATGCGCAGCTTTGAGATTTTTATCAACGACGGTACGCCGGACACCCAGCGCGAGGGGGTGCCCATTCGCACGAGCGTGGCGCTGGAGGGCCAAAACGAAGAGGCAGTCGTCGATATCCGCATCCCGCCGCAATACGTGCGCTTCGTACGGCTCAAGTCCCTGACGGCACTCGGTTTTGACATTGCCGAGTTCCAGGTCTTTGGCACGGGCTTTGTGCCCGAGGCCGTCTATATCTCCAACATCTTCGACTTTGGCGATCTGGCGCTGTTGGGCCATGTGCGCTGGGTGCAGGAACAGGTCGGCGACCCGCAACTCTCGCGGATTGCGGTGCGTACGCGCACGGGCATTGATCCCGAGCCGGTGGAATTCAACAAGGTGCGGCCCGGCGAGAAGATCTTCCGCGTCGGCGGAGGCAATGTCGGGTTGCAGTCGGATGGGGCTGGGGTCAGCAGTGGCACTGGGATCAGCAGTGGTTTAGGCAGTGGCGAGGTGGGGGTGCCGTGGAAATTTGCCAAAGACATTGAAGATGAGGCGCTGCAAGCGTTGGTCGCGGAGATACTCGACAACGAGGAAGTGGATTTGCGCGACGCGGTGCAGGCGTTTAATGCGCTGTCGCAGGAGGAGCGGGAGCAGGTGACTTTGAGCGAGGCCGACTACAAGAAACTTGCGCGCGGCGACCGGGCGACGATCCGCAACGACGTGAGCAATTGGAGTGCGTGGTCGCCGCCCTATCCCGCGAGTAGTATCGTCTCCTTGGCGGACTTGGGCACTGAGGGGGCGGGCGGGCCTGTCGTCTCGCCAAGCCCGAGGCGCTACTTCCAGTTTATGATCGAGTTTTTCAGCGACGACTTTGAGGCGGCCACGGGCGTTGGAGGGCTTTCCTTCGACGTGCTGCCGTCTCCCTTTGCCGAGGAACTTATCGCCGAGATCGGTCCTCGTAGCGCGGCCTTGGGTGAGCAGACGGACTTTACCTACGCGGTGCGGAGCAAGTTCCGCACTGGCCAGGACCGGGGTTTCAATCGCCTGCGGATCGCCACTCCGCTCCGGGTGGAACGGGTCGGTGCTGTGCGGATACAGCCGCCTGAGGGCGCGGTGCTGGAGGCCGATTTTAGCGGCGCAGTGCTCGACGAGTTGCCAGTGATGCGCGGCGACTTTGCGGTCGTAGAGGTGGCCGACGATGCCTTTGCCATAGAGTTCCCGACCGTGGGCGAGGACGACACGGAGTTGCGGGTGAGTTTTGAAAACGCGGTTCTGCGCTTCGGGACTACGTTTAGCGGCCAAGTGTTTAATACCGCATCTGAAGGGCAGTTGGGGCAGAGCGTGGTGGCTGGTAATGCGGCCGATTTAGGGGACGGCGACCCGGACACGCAGGCGCTGGGTACGCCTTTTGAGGGCAATCTGTCGGTGAAAGTCCCCATCTCTGGCGAACTGCTGATCAACGTGCGCGCCCAGCCGCCGGTCTTTACTCCCAATGGGGACGGCGTCAACGACCGGGCTGAGTTGCAATACGATCTGACCAATGTGGGCCGCCCCACGCCGCTGCGGGTTGCGATTTTCGATTTGGCCGGTCGGCCAGTGCGGCATCTGTACGATGCGCTGGATCAGAGTGGGCGCTTTGCCCGGCTTTGGGATGGGCGCGACGACGCGGGCCAGTTGGTGCCGCCGGGCAACTACGTGTTCAGCGTCGCGCTGGACGCCAAGACGGGCCAAGCTAGAGCGGTCGCTGCGGTTGTGGTGGTTTATTGAGCGGGTGCGGTTGAGCCGTTCCGGTGGACGAATACATCCGCGATTTGTACCAAACGATTGAGGAATGCGCTGTAATCTACGGCAAGGGCACCCACAAGGGTTGCCCCTACGGTTGAATGGGAAGTGCGTGCTATGAAGAAATACTTCGTCATCTTGGGGATGATGCTGTTGGTGGGCGTCCCGACCTGGGGCCAGACCGATGTTCAGCGCGGTGGGGCGGTCAGCTTTGAGCCGACTGGTCCGGGCGTGCTCTTTGGGGCGCTCGATCCATCGGTTAAAAAGTGGTACGTGCCGCAGGAACTTTTCGTGGACTACGGCTGGCGTCAGTGGGAGTACTCCAACTACGCCCGCACTCCGTATGAGCGCTACGTCAACACCACCCGCGAGGGCGACTATTTCTACGATGTGTACGGCAACTTCACCACGCGCGGTTGGCTGATCTACGACTGGCGTCAGTTCCAGCCGCAGCCCTTGGGCAGCGGCATTTTCCAGAGTACGCGCTTCAACCGCTGGTTCAACGCGGTGACCATCAGCGGCGATTCGCAGGGGCAGTACAACTACGCGATCACGGTGGGCGACCGGATTCGCACGACGCTGACGCCGATGACGTTTTCCAAGCCGGACTTCAATGGGGTGCAGGTGGACTTTGCCTCGGACAAGTATCAGGCGACGATTCTCGCCTCGCGCATCAGCGAGCCGATCCGCGGGTCCACCCAGCTTTCGGGCGGGATCACCGAACCGGTGACGCAGACCAATATCACCTCGTTGTTCGGCGGGCGGGCGACCTTTCAGGTAGGTGATTTCGTCGAGATTGGTGCCCAAGTGATGGACGCGAGTAACGGCAATACGCTGCTCGACATGTTCAACGGCGATTTGGTCGCCGGCAGCCTCACCGCTGGACAAAGCACGGCACCGCTGACGGCGATTGCAGTGATCCTGAGCGACGACTCGCCCGACGACAACGAAGGGGGCGCGGCGCTTTTCAGCCACGACGTGCGGATCACTAGCCGCGACTTCGACACCGGCAGGGAGACGGTTTATACCTTGCAGGAGGTGGTCCGGCCCGGCTCGCAGTGGCCGGTCGTCTTCGGCGGGTTCCGGCGGCCGGGTTTTTTGGCGGCGGATGGGCCGGAGCGGATCATCGTCAACTACGACTTCAACGATCCGGGTTATGTCGGCCCAGACCCGACGACGATTGTCGGAGTAGATTTCAACTACGTGCTGGCTAACGACTTTAAGGTCGAGATATGGTCCGATCGCCAGACGGGCTTGCGCGGCGCACCGCCCCCGCCGCTGACTGCCGAGGTGATCGACGCGGCGCAACCAGCGTTGATTGCGGTGCGGCGGGCCGAGGGCAATGTCGCGGACATAACGAACTTGCAGCGGATTGAGTTCTCGTACGGCCTGCCGACGGCCAATCTAGTCGGCGGCTTTACCATTGAGGGCACGGGGGTGCTCGGCTTTGACTTCTACGGCGAGTGGGATCGCAACAAGCGCTATTTCCAGTTTCCCAATGCCGCGCTGTTCAACGAAGGTGAAGAGCACGCGGTTTCCTCCGAGGGGTCCGACGCTTGGTACTTCAATGTCTCGCGCAATGTGTTCCCCTACTTTTTCTACGGCGAAGCCTACGCCATTGACGAAGCCTATTCGACGACTGCCTTTTTGGTCAGTGCCACGGGCGACGTGCAATACGACAATACCCAGCGGCACTTGTACGAGTTCGTCGATGACAATGACGACCAAGACCGCTTCCCCGATTGGATCCGCTTTGGCTCGACCAACGACCGGTCGATTTTTCCCGGCTGGGACCAGAACAACGACTTCATCTCCGACTTCAACCAGAACGACAACGCCACTGCGGCCAACATCATTCCCGACTACGACGAGCCGTTTCTGCGCTACAACGTCGATCGGCCGGAATTTCTCTTTGGCATTGATTTGAATAACAACAATTGGATCGACCGCTTTGAAGACGACGATCTGCCCGATTATCCGTACAAGCCGGATCGACAGGGGTACAATCTCTTCGGTGGCATCCACCTCGCATCGGATATGCGGCTGACCATTGGGCGCACGGACGAGCAATCGCAGGCGACCGACGCCTTCAACGAGACCAATTACGCAATGTTCACGCTGGATCGGGACTACGCGGACTTGGGGCACTTGCGGGTCTTCAACATGCTCAAGCAGGCCAAGGACACTATTCCCGACGCCCGGCGCGAGCCGACGCCCTTCGTCGGCGCGCCGATTCAGCCGGTGGTGCGCGACATCTTGGCGGCGCAGGACACTTGGATCAACACTGCGTACGCGCAGTTCGATTATCAGGGCATCGAGGGGCTGAACGTGGTCAACAAATTCAAGTGGGAGCACTTCCAACAAAACGCCGAGGACCCGCGCGACAGCATTGGCCGCCCGTTGGAAAGCACCGCGAGTTTCCTAGGGCTGATCAACAAGGTGGACTACATGTACGGCCTTGGCCGCTTTGACTTACAGCCGAGATGCAAGAGCGAGTTTTTGCGGCAGACTCCCTTTGTCGCCGACGAAGAGCGGCGCGAGGAATGGGCGCTGACCGTGCAGTTGATCGCTCGCTTGCCGGTCATGCGGCGCACGGTTATCGAATCCGGCGTAGAGCAGTTGTGGTTTCGCGACCGAGTGCAGGACGAGGACGAGTTGCGGGCGGCGGGGCTTTTGCAGGAGACAGGGGACTGGCGCTCGACTCATATCGCGGTGCAGCTTTCGACGACTTCCGATTACCAAGGATACCGGCTGACCACGCAAGCGGGTTTGCGCTTTGGCCGCATCCTGAGCGAGCGGGTGATTGAGGACAGCGACCGGCCGGGTGTTTTCACAACGGACGACAAGGGTAAGAATGAGACTACGACTTTTATCACGGTATTTGCTGGGCTGGAGTGAGGCTGTGTTGCGCTTTTGTTTAGTAGCGATGGTAGCCTTGGGTTGCGCCCAAGAGCCTGAGGAGTTGGTGCTGGCACGAGTGGATGGCGAGCCGATTACTGCGTCGGAGTTTAGAGAGTTTGACGCGCGGATTCCCGCGGGGATGAAAGAGGGAGGCCAGCGCCAAGTACTCGAAAGCCTGATCGACAAGAAGCTGCTCCTGCGCGAAGCGGACGCTGCCAATATGGCTGAAGACAGTTGGTTCAAAGGCGAACTAGCCCGCTTTAAACGCGCGCGGCTGATGGCGCTGTACATGGAGCGCGAGGTCGTCGCCAAGATCGAACTTACTCCCGAGGAAATAGAGCGGTACTACCGAGAAAGCGGCCGGCACCGCGCCCTGCGCTTGGGCGGCATCATGGTCGAGAGCTTGGAGGAAGCAGGTGCAATCACCGACCAGCTCGCTGCGGGGGCTGATTTCCACGAACTGGCCAGCGCGCACTCGGTGCACGAGCGGACTGCCGCGCGGGGTGGCGACACTGGCATATATCAGACGCGGGACCAGATGTCGGCGGAGACGGTCGAGCAGGTGCTCGGGTTGGCGATAGGGGGCGTTTCTGCGCCAGTGCGCGAAGTGTTTAGCCACGAGGACTTTTACGTGATCTACAAAGTCCTCGACGAGATTCCAGCGCCGCTGAGCGCGTCGGAGCAGATCATCGTCGAGGAGCTGACGGTGCAAAAGCGCGAGGAGCGGTCGCAGGCGCTCCGCGATTCGCTCGTGCAAGCGTACGCGCCGGTGCCGCGACCGGCGGTGATCCAGCGGCTCGTCGAGAACGGGGTCATGGCGGACCAAGCCGAAGTTCTCTGCGCGTATCGGGGCGGCGAACTCACTGTCAGCGGTTTTTTGTCAGCGTACGAGCTTCTCACTGGCAGGAGTTTACAGGCGGCGGACAGTGCGCACGTGGCCGAGTTTTTACACCGCCGGGTGCTGCCCGACCTGTTTGTGAGTGCCGAGATTGAGGCGGCTGGTCTAGCAGAGGACGAGCGTTTCAAAGAGACCGTGGCGTTTAAGAGCGAGGAGTTGATGCTCAGCGCGTTGCGCCGACGGGAGGTTGATCAATACGTGAGTGTGACCGAAGAAGAGGTGCGCGATTTCTACGACGCGCATCCCGAAAAATTTGCTCGACCCGAGGTTACGACCATTGTCGAGATTTTGGTGGCGTCGGATTCGCTAGCTCAGCGCTTGGGGGATGAGTTGCGCGCGGGGGGCGATGCCGCCGCGTTGGCCCAGCGTCATACCCGGCGCGAGGGCAGCTTGCACCACGGCGGCCAGATGCAGCTCAATGCCTATACCCAGGGGCTGTTTCCCGTGTTGTCTGCTGCTGTGCAGGATGTCGCCATCGGCGAGGTGGGCGGGCCGTTGAAGACCGAGCGGGGCTATTCGGTCTTCAAGGTGTTGGAGCGCACGCGCGAGCAGATCCCGTACAACGCCGAATCGCAGCGCCGCGCCCGGGCCTACGTGCGGATTGACAAGTCGAAAAGGGCTTACGTGCGGTTTGTGCGCAATTTGCGGAATAAGTATCCGGTGGAAATTGTCGAGGGCAGTTTGGGGAAATTCTAAACCGTGCGTTGGATAGCTAACATAGCGTTGGTTTTGGCACTGGCCTTGCAGGCTGGAGCACAGACGGATTACGGCTACCGCCTAGGACGGCAGGAAAGGGGCGAAGTCCGCTTCAATGCCCAAGGGCCAAGCGTGCTGATGGGAGCTTTCGATCCCACAGTCATGCGCTGGTACATGCCGCAGGAGCTGTTCGACGAGTACGGTCGCCGCCAGTGGCGCTACACCAACTACGCCACCGAGCCGTATCGGCGCTACATCGACCGCAATCAGGAGGGCACGTATTTCTACGACACCTACGGCAAGCTGATCTCGCGCGGTTGGCTGGTGTACGACTGGCGACAGACGCAGGCGCGCACGGTCGAGAGCAGCCAGTTGACCAAAGAGCGGCGCTACGCCAATTGGTTCAACCGGCTGATTATCTCATCGGATGCGAGCGGCGACTACAACTATTCGCTGATGATTGGCGACGAGATCTTCGCCACCCTGACGCCGATGACCTTCCGCAAGGTTGGCTTCAATGGAGTCGTGACGAGCTTTGACGCGCGGCATTTGCGCTTCACTGGCTTGTTCTCGCGCCCGAGCCTGCCCATCGTCGAGATCGACCCGGATATTCCGACGGCTTCGCAGGACAATTTTACCAGCTTGATCGCCGGGCGTCTGGAGGCTGATTTGGGGGCTAATGCGACCCTAGGTCTGACGTTGGTCAACGCCCACAATGGGGCCGGCAACCGCGAGAGCTTTGAGGGCAATCCGCTCAAAGGGGTGCTGACGACTGGGCAGCTAGGACGACGGCTCAACAAGCTGATCGTGCGGCTGTCCGATGATTCGCCCGCCGACGGCGAGGGCGGGCCGGTGTTGTTCAGCACGGAGGTGGAGATTACCACGGCGCTCCAGCGCGAGGTGCCGGTCGAAGGCGGTGTGCGGATGGTCTTTAAGGACACTACGTTCACAGGCGGCAGCATTGGCTTTGCGCCGGTGATAGAGGGCGGGGAGGAGCGCGGTGGGTTTTTGCGGGCCGATGGGGCGGAGAGCATTGTGCTGCAGTACGCGCTGGCCGCCGAAGAGGGCGAGAGCGAGGAAGGGACCTTGCGCTTGGCCTTGCAGCGCCGGTTAGATATGGGGCTGGACGAGGCCGACGACGCCATCACTCGCGTCAAAAACGTGCGCTTCCGCTTCGTGCTGGCCAATGACTACCGGATCGAAGTGGCCTCCGATCGGCAGAACAGCCGCATCGGCATCCCGGAGTTTTTGGTGGTGACGCGGGCCGCTGGCAATGTCAAGAACCAGCTCAATCCGCGCGAAGTAGTATTTGACTACGGTCTGCCGACGGCCTCGCAGATCGCCGGTATTACTACTGAGATACGCGACTGGTGGGGCTTCGACTTGTACGGCGAATTCAACGTTAGTACCCAGTACCGCCAATTCCCCTCAACGACGCGCGAATCGCATCGCTCGTTTTCGGGGATTCAAGGCGACGAGCACGCTGTCGGCTGGCTGTTCAATCTCGTGCGGCACGCAGACCCTTGGCGCTTCTCCCTCGAAGGCTTTGGCATGGACGACGCCTACGCCACCAGCTTCAAGCCGGTCGATAGCCGCGGCTTGGTTGACTATTCGCCCGAAGCCACCGACCGGCTCTACGACTTCGTCGAGGACAACGACGATCAGGACCGCCATCCCGACCAGAAGCGATTTTTCCAAGGCGGGTTAGTGCCGCCGCAATCGACCGCGCTGGGCGGCTTCCAGGTGCGCTCGGACGGCGTGCCCGACCCGGCGGTTTTCCCTGGGTACGACGAGAACGGCGACTTCATCTCCGACTTCAATCAGAACAGCAACGGTGACCGGGAGAATTTTTTCCCCGACTACGAAGAGCCTTTTCTGCGCCACCACTCGGACCGACCGGAGTTTCTCTTTGGCATTGACCTCAACAACAACGGCTGGGCCGAGCGCTTTGAAAACGACGACTTGCCGGACTATCCCTACAAGAAGGATCACTGGGGCTACAACGCCTACGCCAGCGTGGAGGTCAACCCGGAAATCCGCCTCTCGGCCGGCTATCTGCGCCAAGATATGCGGCAAGTTGACCGCAAAAATCACACTGCCTACGGTCTCTTTACCTTTGAACGGGATTGGCCCGGCCGCGGTCGGGTGCGGGTTTTTGACATGCTGAAGAAGGCCGCAGATACCATCCCCGACCCGCTGTCGCAGTGGGTCGTGCCGACGCTCGAATTCGGGGCGGCTGGACAGACGAGCGGGCAGCATATTGCCGTGCCCGATTTGCTGGCGACCGAGGACACTTGGATCAATACGTTCTACGCTGAGTGGCAATACGCGAGTCCGCGGCGCTGGAAGACTAAGCATCGCTTCAAATGGGACTGGTGGCACCAGCGCGACTCGCAGCTTGGTTCGTTGGGGCCGTTGGGCCGCAATGGCCGCGAGACTTCTGGTTTTGTGGGGTTGATTGACAAGATTGACGGCATTTTTGCGTGGGGTGCGGTGGCGATTTTGCCTCGCTTTAAAAGCGAATTCCTCAGTCAATCGCCCTTTTCCTTGGCCGAGCGTCGCCGCCGTTCCTGGGATGGGATTGGGTCGCTGTTGATCCGCTTCCCCGTGATGCGGGACTCAGAGCTTGAACTGGGATTTGAGCAGCGGCTGTTCTTTGAGTTGTTGCAGGACGAAAAGGTTCTAGTGGAAAATGTGCTGACGGGTGATTTTCGCGGCACGGTGTGGGCGGCGCAATTGAGCAATCAGCGGGAATATCTAGGCTACGGATTGACGACCCAACTCGGGTTGCGCTTTGATCGGCGTTCTTTGGAAGTGACCGGGCGCGAGCGCGAGACGCGGGTCGCGGGATTGGCGTTTTTGTCGATATTCGCGAGTCTGTGAAAGTTGCTAAACGTTGCACAATATGTGGCAATTTTACCGAACCTTTTCAAAACACTCCGCACTGCGGAGCGAACCTATCTGCCCGGCGCAACTCGCCTCGCGCCACCCTTCGGGGCATACCAGAACCACAAATCGAAAGAGAGGATAGATGCCCATTCAACGTTACTCAATTAACCAGCACCCTATCGAGGCCCTGCTGACTTGGATTAAATCTGATGAAATCGCTATTCCTGAGATCCAGCGTCCCTTCGTCTGGAACGCGGCAAAGGTGCGTGATTTCATCGATTCACTTTACAACGGCTATCCCGTAGGGTATCTCATCGCTTGGCGGAACCCGGATGTTCGCCTAAAGGATGGTACCCAATCAGCAGGGAAGCGTATCTTAATTGACGGTCAGCAGCGTGTTATGGCACTATTTGCCGCTTTGCATGGGGAGCAGGTTGTCAACAAAGACTACAAACGGACACGGATATCTATCGCCTTTCATCCTAGCGAGGAGCGTTTTGAAGTGGCAAATGCCGCCATACGTCGGGATCGGGGATGGATTGCCGACGTCTCCACTGTTTTTGCTTCCGACGCGAGAATACGTCAATTAGTGGACGACTACTGCGAAGCAAATCATGTTGCAGACAAATACGAAATCGATGATCGCATGGAACGTCTTCGCGGTATCCGTAATAATTCTCTCGGCGTCATCGAGTTGAACTCCGATCTGGAGGTTGAGACTGTCGCGGAAATCTTTGTCCGCATAAACTCGCAGGGTGTCTCGCTTAATGCGGCGGACTTCGCAATGTCCAAGATGGCTGCCAGTGAACAGTACGGCGGCCATCTGCTACGAAAGTGCATCGACTACTTTTGCCATCTGGCTGTCGCGCCGGAAGCATATAACGACTTGGCCAAAGATGCTGACTTCGCCTCGACGGACTACTTCCGTGCAATGGAGTGGCTGAAGAATGAAAAGGATGACCTTTATGATCCCTCATACACGGATATGCTTCGTGTCACGTTTACGTCGCAATTCAAACGTGGGCGTTTAGAGGACTTAGTCGCTCTACTATCAGGACGCAATTTCGAGACACGTACGTTTGAGGAAGCTACCGCAGAGGAGGCTTTCCATACGCTCAGAGATGGGATCCTACGCTACATGAACGAGACCAACTTCAAACGGTTCGTCATGATCTTGCGCTCGGCAGGGTTCGTGGATTCATCGCTGATCAGATCCCAGAACACTGTCAATTTCGCCTATATCCTCTTCTTGACGTTACGCTCGCAGAGGGAGGCCCCTGAGCGAATTGAGACGCTCGTGCGTCGGTGGTTCGTGATGTCAATCTTGACAGGTAGATATACCGGATCGCCGGAAACCGCCTTCGGCGTTGATATTGGAAACGTCGCTAGACAGGGTGCAAGCCGATATCTGGACACAATCGAACGAGCCGAGCTCTCGGACGCCTTCTGGCAGGTAGGTTTGCCGCAACAGATGGACACCTCGGTGGCCAGCAGTCCCTATTTCAATGTCTTCCTCGCAAGCCAGGTAAGAGGGAACGACAAGGGATTCCTCTCGCGTGACCTCACCGTGCGCGACCTTCTGGAAGGCCAGTGGCACATTCATCATGTATTCCCGCGCAGCTATTTGCAGAAGCACGGCTTCCAACGTGGTCGCTACAATCAGATTGCCAATTATGTGATGATGCAGAGCGAAATCAATATCGCTATCGGGGCTCTGCCACCAGAAAAATACTTCTCAGACCTGTGGGAGCAGTGTAGAAATGGAGCGACTCGCTACGGCGGGATAACCGATGCCGATCAGTTGCAAGAAAACCTTGCGGCCCACTGTATTCCTAGAGGAATGGACGCCGTAAGTGTCGAAGGCTACGACACTTTCCTGCAAGGACGTAGAGAACTCATGGCTGCCAAGATACGGGCATACTACGAGACTCTGTAGAGCAGGCACATAATAACCGACTATTGACCTGTTTATATCCAATTGGTTATAATGTTATAATGCTTTATGAACCACGAAAGAGTGAGACTAAGACTAAGCTTAAAAGAAGCTATATGGGTCGGGGATTCTAAGGCAAAGCTGAAGGAATTTCCGGAGTCTGTTCAAAAGGATATAGGTGACGCTCTGTTTATTGCACAGGCGGGAAGCATGTCGCCGGCGGCCAAATCGTTCAGGGGCGTTGGCTCAGGTGTTTTTGAGATACGGGCGGATCATAGAACAGACACTTACCGTGCTGTGTATGCAGTGAAAATTGGAGAGCGGGTTTATGTGTTGCATTGTTTTCAAAAAAAATCAAGGCGCGGAATAAAAACTCCAAAGGAAGAGGTAGACCTTATCAAGAGACGTCTGAGAATGGCGCAGGAACTGGAGGCGAATGAATTATGAGTGAGAAGATTGCATTTGAAAAGAGTTCGGGCAATGTGTTTGAAGATCTCGGCTTGCCAGATGCAGAGGAATTGTTTCTCAGGGCGACACTTGGATTTAAAGTGTTCCAGATTATAGAAGATCGAAAGCTGACCCAAGCAGAGGCCGCAAAGATTTTAGGGGTGAAGCAACCTGAAATATCTCGGCTAAAGAAGTGCAATTTTAACCATTACAGTGTTGAGCGGTTAATGACGTTTCTCAACCGACTGAATCTCGATATTGAGATTCACATTATTCCCTCAGAAAATAGAGAAGGACAACAGCGAGTTGTTGCGGTTTAGCTCTTCCAGCCGACGGCTGAAGAAAGAATGAAGAGCATGGCTTCCACGAATCCCTATCCCCTTCACCTGCTCGCCTCGCTCAAATCCGAGGCCGAAAAAGTGGCGGCAGCCGAGGGCACGACGCTTGACCAGTTTATCAACGTGGCCATAGCGGAGAAGCTAGCGGCCTTGCGGACCGCCCGCTACTTCCAAGACCGGGCCGCCGGTGCTGATTTGGAGGCTTTTGACCGTCTGCTCGCGACGGCGGGAGATGAGCCACCGCGCCTTGGGGATGAGATGTTGCCGACAGAAAATCAACGTTCCGATTAAAACGGGGTGCTTTCTATCGCCATAAAACGGGGTCTGGTATGCTAACAGCTTGTATCTTCGCCTTCGTTTGTCTCGCTAGCTACGCAGACGCATTGACGATTTATCGGATCGGCGGTTCGTCGCTGCCGGTGCCGGAGTTGGCCGAGGGGGTGGAGTTTGTGCAGCTCGATTGGGAGGGGGTGGAATCGGCGCAGCACGGCCAAATCGAATTGCTGAAGATCGATGCGGACTTTATTGAGCCGGAGCAACTGGACCCGTCGGTAAATCTGACGCCGCGTCTCAAAGAACGCGGAGGCCGGGTGCAGACGCTGGTCTGGCGAGGTTGGGAGCGCAGCGGCGATACCGAGGCCGTGCTGTGGGACGAAGACGTCGAGACCGTCTTCTTGGGCGACGGGCATTGGACGACCTCGGGCATTGGCGTGCGCAACAAGAGCCTGATCTTCGAGTTTGGGGGCAACTTCACGGTCGAGCGCGTCAAGTTCTATCCGCGTGAGCGCTTTGAGGAAGAGCGCTTTTTACAGCGCTTTATCATCGGCATCAGCGACGGCGATCCGCTCAAGGAAGGTACGCGCGAATATACTGCGGGCACGCGTGGTTCCTTATTCGATTTCGACATTGTACATCGGGCTACCGAGAACACGACCTCGGTGGTCGAATTGGAACTGCCGCCGGAGCCGATTCGCCGCATGCTCTTTGAAGCGCACGAAAACACCCAAGGCATCTGGGAAATCGCCGAGTTTGAGATCTATGGCAAGGGCTTTACACCGACGGCGCGCTACGTGTCCAATGTCCTCGATTTGGGTGGGCGGGCAGCGCTGGGCGAATTAAGCTGGGGTAGCCAAGTCGATCCCGGTGCGCAAATTGAGCTAAGTATGCGCGCTGGTGACGACAGCGATCCGAATACCTATTGGCGTCACACATTCCGCGGCGATGAGCGGACTCGGCTGAATACTCGGGGACGGCCTTTGACGCTGCGGTCGTACAATCGGCTGGAGAAAGCGCAGCAGGCCGGCATCACGCCCGATACTGAAAATTGGGAAGGCTGGAGCGCGGCCTATGACTTGGCGCAGGACAGCGCTCCGATGCAGGGGACGCAGCCTCGGCAGTTTGTGCAGATTAGGGCCAATTTCCAGTCCACGGTAGAGGCGGGGGGACGGTTGAACTTCGTGCAGTTTGCCGTGTCTAGGCCGCCGATGGCCGCTTTGGTATTGGCCGAGATTGCGCCTGTCTTGGCGGCCACGGGCGTGGCGACGGAGTTCACCTACATGCTGCTGCCGCGACTAGAAGCGGAGGACTTGGGGTTCGATACGATTGAGATTGACACGCCGACTCAGGCGCAGGGCATTGACGCGGTGCGCTACAGTGGGGAAGAGGTCGCCTTTGAGGTGCGGCGGCTTGATGCGCGCGGCTTTGAGGTCGGCGTTCCACGGATAGACCAAGCGCGCGATGGCGAGTTGATTGAGGTGGTCTTTCGCTGCGAGGTTTTCAAATTTGGGACGCTATTTTCGGGTCGCGTGTACGACAGCACTCGGCCGCAGGAGGTTCGCCAAGTGGTGACGCCGGGCGAAGTGGTCGAGTTGGTCGAGGGCAATACGCTGAGTGTGGGGTTGACTAATATCGCTGGACAGGTGGTCGGCGCACTCAGGCTCGTGCCAGCCGCGTTTACGCCCAATGGAGATCAGATCAACGATGCCGTGCGGATCGAATACGACCTGTTGAATGTGACGGGGAGTGCCGAGGTAGCGGTAGTGCTCTACGATTTGCGGGGGACGCGGCTTGGCGAGGTTTTCCGCGGACCGGCGCAGAGTGGACAGTTTGCCGCGGAGTGGGATGGTCGGGATGGAACGGGTGCCTTGCTCGCGCCTGGGCTATACGTGCTGCGTCTTGAGGTGGAGACTGACGGCGGTACTAAGGCTCGTTCGCGCATCGTCTCGTTGGCGTATTAAGAGGAGAGGGCTTATGCGCTACATCGCCGTTGTTTTGCTATGGGCAGCCGCGGTCCATGCCCAAGGGAGCGGCTACCGGCTTACCGCGGATCAGCTCGTCATCGACCGTGCTGCGCACTGGCGTGCTTGGGAGTTTCCGGTGGGGACATTGACGATTGACCGGAGCGGTACGGTGACGCCGTTTGAGTTGCGCCGCAATACGGACGCTACTAAGGACATCGTCCACTTCTTGCGCCTGCATCCGCCCGAAGACCTCGCGCGGGAGAAGGCGACCGAGGAAATCGAGCTTGCGGATGCCATAGAAGCGGTTTCCAATGCGCCCGATGTGCTCCATGTGTTCGATGGGGACTTGACCACCTATTGGGAGCCTGAGCCGGTCGCGGATGCCGCCGAGTTGGGGTCGCAGTGGTGGTTTACAATCGACTTAGGCCGACTGGTCATTGCCAAGCGCATTGTGCTCAAGTTTGTCGAGGAAGGTTTGGGCGATCCCTTCCTGCAGTACGATGTGCTGATCTCCGACGGCGAGGTGCCGGAGAAGTTCATCTCTTCGGAGGAGCCGGAGTTCGATGTGGTGTGGCGCACGTTGAAGCCGAACAAGACCGAGCGGCGGCTGGAAATTGCCCTCGGCGAGCAGGCGGAGGCCGAGGAGCGGGAACTGTCGGACCAACCGATCAACGCCCCGCCGACTTCGGCGATCTCGGTGGCGCAGAAAGAATTCGCTGGCACCGGAGTGCGGCTGGTGCAGGTGGTGGTGCGGGGGTCGGACTTTGACCGTGGTTTTGAGGTCAGCGAGGAAGAGTACGAGGCATTGCCGGCGGCCGAGCGGGGCGCGGTCGTCTATTACAAGTTGCAGCGCGACGGGCGGTTGACCGAGGTTGATGAGGCGGACTATGCGCAGCTACCCGCCGACCAGCAGGGTGGGGTCTCCTATTACCGCTGGGAGCGACCCCGGCTGGCCGAACTCGAAGTTTGGCACGAGGGCGACGACGCGATGATTGCCGCCTTGGCCCGGGGCGGTGACGTGTTTGCCTCTCAGGGGCTGCCGGTGGGGCGGACCATCGACGGCAATGTGCAGACCTACGTGGATCTGATCTTCTCCTTCGACCGTCAAACCATTCCCGGCCCCGAAGGCCATCTGAGCTTTGACTTGGGTTCGACGTACTGGATCGACACCTTCCGCCTTGCCTACGGCGGCCAGGCGCTCCGCGACCGCTTCAGCTTTCCCTCCTACCGCCTCGACGCCTCGGACGGCGCGCTCAACGCCGACGGCAGCCTCAAGTGGACGACCGTGGCCAGCCGTCAGCAGTCGAGTACGCGCAAGGAATATGAGGGACACGACTTTGCGCTGATCAAGACGCGCTTTTTCCGCCTAGTGTGGGAGCAAATCATTGTGGCCGTTGGTGGGCACCGGGGATTTCCCGCCTCGGTGCAGCTCTACGGTCGAGGGTTCCAGCCCGAGGTCTGGCTGGAGTCGGGCTTGGTGCGGCTGGGCGGGCGGCGGAACCTGCTGTCGATAGAGTGGGAGGCGGATACGCCGCCGGGCACCAGTGTGTTGGTGCAGACGCGCACGGGCAACGAGTTGAGCGAGGTCCTGCACTATTTCAAAAAGGACGGCACGGAGATTTCCGAGAAGGAATACAACAATCCGACGCTGTTGGACATCTTCAAGGGGCCGATTGTCGCCGAGGAGGTGGAAGGGGACGACTGGAGCGGCTGGAGCCAGCCTTACGAGAACCCAGCAGGCAGCGCGATTACTTCGCCTAGCCCGCGCGAGTTTCTCAAGGTGCGGGCGACCATGCTTTCAGCGGACCCGGACGTTAGCGCCGCTCTGCATGCGATTCGTCTCAACTTTACCAGTCCGGTGGCCCAAGGGCTGACGGGCGAGATCGCGCCGTTCAGGGTCGATTCGCTGGGCGTGGAGCGTCCCTTTTCCCTGTACGTGCGGCCAGAATTCAACCGGCGCGACCCTGGCTTTGACCAGTTGCTGCTGGTTGCGCCGGGGGATATGGCGCTCGGTTTTGCGGGGCTATACGCGGGGCCAGCCGGGGAGGAGCGCGAGGTGGCGGGCGTCGAGGTCATCCCCACGAGCGCGGACAGCTTGCACCTATCCTTTGCCGAGATTAGGCCCAACACGGACGTTGAGGTTGTGCGTCTCGATTTCCGCACGGCGCTCTTTGGCATGGGAGCGGTGATGCGTGCGTCATTACAGCACAGCGATAGGGGAGAGGGCACTTGGCAGCGGGTGGATCCGGGCAACGCGCTCGACGCGGTGGCGGGCAATACGACGACGCTGGTGGGCGACCCGACGCGGGGGGAACTGCTGCTCGACGTGGAGGTGCGTCCGCCGGCGTTTACGCCCAATGGCGACGGCGTCAACGACCATGCGGTCTTCGCCTTCAAGGTCGTGCGTCTGGACGACGATGGTCCGTTGGAAGTGGCCATCTACGATTTGAGCGGTCGGCTGATGCGCCAACTCGCCGAGCAAAGAGCGACGACTACTGGCCAGTACGAGATTGCTTGGGACGGTGCGGACGAACAGGGGGTGCGCGTTCCGCCGGGCGTCTATTGCGCGTTGCTTAGGGTGGCTGTTGACGCCGGGGGATTGAGCGCGGAGCGGACCGAGGTTCTGCGCACGGTGGCGGTGGCTTATTGAAGGCTGTGGTATTTGCGCGAATCCGCAGTTGTTCCCTCACTACTTGCTGACTCGTCGATCAAATATCTACGCGACTTGTGCAATCTGCGGATAATGGCGGAGACTGTGTGCGGTGACTTCGTCGAACAGGGGAACAAATAGCGATGAGCAATAGACCCAATATTCTTTTTTTGATGGCCGATCAGATGCAGGCCCGCGTGCTCGACCCAGATCACGTCTGTCAAACTCCGTACTTGGATCGGCTGGCCGGGGAGGGTGTGCGTTTTACTCGCGCCTATACGCCCAATAATATTTGCTCGCCGACCCGGGCGAGCCTGATGACCGGGTTGATGCCGCACAACCACGGGGTGCTGGAGGTGCTCTATCCCAAGGTGCCGGATTTACATGCGTTGCGCACCGATAAGGCGCACTGGGCCGAGCGCATGGTAGATGCGGGTTATCGCACGGGGTATTTCGGCAAGTGGCATGTTGAGCGCGATAATGCGCCGGGCCGTTTCGGCTGGCAAGTCAACGGGGTCCGGGGTGGTGCGCTTTTCAATGAGTTGGTCGCCGAAGTGCTGGGAGATAAGCCGCTGCGGCCGGAGTGCGATCCGGCGCATTATCTCGAAGCGCCGCACGGCTATGGCCCCCATCTGTTCTACGGGGTGACCGACCGGTCGGCGGAAGAGCGCAGCATGGGGCTGACGACGACGCTGGCACTGCGCTATCTAAAGGAAGTGGTGCAAGGCGACGATCCGTGGTGTGCTTTTGTCAGCTTTGAGGAGCCGCACGATCCCTTTATTGCCAGCCGCGAATGGTACGAACACTATGCAGAGCAAGAGTTGCCGCCGCCGCCCAATGCCGATGATGATCTGGCGGACCGGCCGGGGCTTTATCGGCGGGCGCAGGGCATTTGGCGTCAGCTCGACGAGGAGCACAAGCGTGAAGCGCGGGCGTGTTATTTTGCGTCGATTAGCGAAATAGATGCCCAATTCGGGCGGGTGATTGATTTTCTCGAAGGGATGGGCAAACTCGACGATACGATCGTTGTAATGTGCGCCGACCACGGGGATTTGTTGGGAGCGCACGGGTTGTTCTTCAAGGATATTTCCGCTTTTGAAGAAGTGTATCAGGTGCCGCTTATTGTGCGTGGGCCTAAGATTGCTAGGGACGCTATTTGCGAGGGTCGAGTCGGCTTGCACGATCTGTGTCCCACGTTGTTGGAACTGGCCGACTGCGAGCCTATTGATGGGGCCGACTCCCGCTCTTTTGTGGAGTTGTTGCGCGAACCGGCGAATGTCGCCGACGAATGGACCCGAGGTTATGCCGAATACTTTGGCAATCGCCATCGGCTAACGCAGAGGGTAGTGTGGGATGGGCCGTGGAAGTTTGTGTTTAACGGCTTTGATTTCGACGAGTTGTACCAGCTAGACGAAGACCCCTATGAAATGAAGAATCTGGCGCAGGATCCGGCCTATGATGAGCAGGTCAAAAAAATGACGCGGCTCTATTGGCGCTATGCCCGCGATACGGGCGACACGCCGCTTTTTGAAACGCTCTATCCCGCGCTGCGCTTGGGCGCGGTGGGGCCGTTGGCCGCGGATGAAAGCGAAATCTCACAAAAATAGAGGAGCTAACGATGGCGCGAGATATCAAGATCACCCGCATCACTACGACGCATTTCGACTACGAGATCGCCGATATGGAGTTGGAGGAGCAATTGGGCTTTGACACGGTCTATAGAAAAGGAGGCCGTCTGTCGCAGAGCGGCGGCATCCTGACCATCGAGACCAGCGCCGGGGTCAGCGGCATCGCGCCCAACGGCATCGATCCCCGCACGGCGCAGTACTTGCTGGGCCGCAACCCGCTGGACCGCGAGATCATCTGGCACGATCTCAAGCGCTCGCGGCGCGGTCAAGACGGCACGCCACCGGGCGCGGTGGACACCGCGCTGTGGGATTTTGCTGGCAAGCTCTACGACGCGCCGATCTACGAGCTTTTGGGCGGGGGCTGGCGCAAGAAGTTACCAGCCTACGCCTCGACCTACCACGGCGACGAAAACGGCGGTTTGACGACGCCGGACGACTTTGCGCAATTCGCGCTGCGCTGCAAGGAGCAATACGGCTATCCGGCGTTTAAGATCCACGGCTGGGTCAACGGGCCGATCAACCGCGAGGTGGCGGCGGTATTAGCCATTCGCGAAGCGGTGGGCGACGATATGGATCTGTTACTCGATCCGGCCGGGTGTTTTCCCACATTCGAGGATGTGCTCAAGGTGGGTCGCGCCTGCGACGAGGCGCGCTATATGTGGTATGAAGATCCGTTCAGGGGCGGCGGTTTTTCTCGCTTTGCCCACGTCAAGCTGCGCGAATTGATCAAGACGCCGATGCTGATGGGCGAACACGTGCGCGGGCTGGAGGCCAAGGCCGATACGATTACTGCCGGTGCCACCGACTTCGTGCGCGCCAATAGCAGCGCCGATGGCGGCATCACCGGGGTGATGAAGATCGCCGCTATGGCCGAGTCGCACGGGCTGGATGTGGAGTTGCACGGCGGCAGTCTGGCCCACCGCCACATCATGGCGACCTTGCGCAATGCCAATTATTACGAGTTGGGCTTGGTGCATCCTCTGGTCAACGATACCAAGCCGGCGGTTTACAGCGAGAGGCGCTGGCTCGACGAGTTGGATTCAGTGGACGAGAATGGCTGCGTGGAAGTGCCGGAGGGGCCGGGGCTGGGTGTGGAGGTGGACTGGGATTGGATTGAGGATCACAAGACTGGGGAAACGGTTTGCGAGTAGCGCACGGTGGCATACTGATCCGATGCGAGAAATGCTGATATCGACGATATTTGATTGGGCAAGCAATCTCTGAGGATGATATAGCCCACGTCGTTAGTTGCCGCTTGGGAATACCTATGGAGGATCTCAAGGAAGGGACTTATGGACCTTGAGTTGAAAATTGAGAATTTTGGACCAATCGACAAAGCGACCGTCCAAGTTGGTCAGTTCACGGTATTCGCCGGGCCGAACAACACGGGCAAGACGTTCGTGGCGAAGATGCTGTATTCGATTCTTAGTGCGAGGAACGAGAATCATGCGCGAGTGTTTTTTCATGCAATGGCCCTCCTCATCGGAGCAAATTTGCAACATTTCGATCATAGAGATCTAAGCGTCCCAGAAAAACGCTCATTGGCCGAAATCAGAAAGGGAATCTACAAGATCGACTCTATCCTACAGGAGGCGTTTCCAAGTCAGCCGATTCAAAGTGAACTCGACAAGCTCAAGGAAGTGCAACCCAAATTACTGGCTGAGATTGAGACGATAAGAGACCATTCCCAAATCCTTAAAGGCCATGTTGACAAAACAAGGGAAGATGACCCCATTGCCCTTCCTAGTGCAATTAAGGACTTTCTTGAAGGATTTATAAACAGGTTGGAACATCATTTCAGGAACTTGGAATCGGCGATTCGTGAAGGATGGGACTTCGGGTATTCTCAGAACGTAAAAAGAAATTTTCAAGAGGCTAGTTTTTCAAATCTCAAAGGGGACGGCGATTCCCCCTTGTATTTCAGCGTTGAAGGAGTGGGCGAAATACTGGATACAGACAAGGTTTCCAAGTTCACTCCTAGTCCGCAAGTCATTCAGAACGTGCTATCGTTCCCTAGCGTATTCTATTTAGAATCTCCGCTTTATTGGAAACTGAAAAGTGCTTTGGAGTCGATTAAGCTCGACCCACGTTCCCTTTTCGAGACTTCTTTGAACGGAGTCCCAGACTACTTCTATGACATGGCCGTTGCTCTTAGAAGAAGGCGTGTTGAATATCCTTTTGCCGAAATCCACAAAAGTCTGCACGATGCGATTGGCGGGAAAATTTCGTTGAGTGAAGAGGGCGATCTTGAATTTCAACAAAAAGGCAAGTCGATTCCGCTCTCTCTCACGTCGGCGGGGGTTGCAAGTATGGGAATGCTGGCCTTGTTGATTGAGCGAGGGGCCTTAGAGCGAGGCTCTTTTCTTTTTATTGATGAACCTGAATCGAATCTCCATCCGGCTTGGCAAGTTGAGATGGCGGAGTTTCTCTTTGAATTGGCCCGTCAAGGGGTCAACGTGGTGGTCTCTACCCATAGCATGACGATCCTCAAGTGGCTTGAGGTGCATGTAAAGGAAAAACCGGAAGACCGGGAACTCGTCAGATTGAATAAGTTTCCGCCGGATGCCGAATGGAATGGCGACATGGACGCGGTGATGGCAGAAGTCAAACAGTCGTTGACTAAGCCCTTCTCTGATCTCTACATCAAAGGGCTGTAGAATGCCCTTATCCCAATTCGCCGAGCCAATAGAGTCTATCGGAGGTAGCTTAAAAGCGTATCGGATGGACAGCACGACGGAAGTACCCGATATGCGCCGCGCCGCCGGACTTGGGACATGCGAGTGCTGCGACTATGTAACGATCAGCAAGGACAATCAAGGCGTCGTTTTTATAGAGGAAACCGACTTAGAGAGCACGATAGTTGATTTCAAAGAAAAGTATGATTACCTCAGCGACGAAGACCAAGTTGACTTGCTTTACGACGAAGTTCTTAAAGAGCATCGGCTTAAACTTTACGGGTCGATGTTGGTGCTGTGCCGCCTGTCTTGTTCACAGGACGAGATAAAAGAGTTTTTACCGGAGGATGAATTTCAGTTCTGGCTCGTAACAACCACGGCTTCGTCGGACTCTGTTATATTGATGGACCATCTGACAGACAATTTGAGAGGTTTTCTAAAAAGCCCATTAACCAGAGAGATGATGGATGTGGTCGATATTATCCCGTCAACTGAGTTGGCCGAAAAGCTATCGGACGAAGCTATTGACATAGAATAAACTTTCTCGAACTGGATTCCATTCACTTCTGTTCGGAGTAAAAAATGATTGATCTGAGCAAGTATCGCATTATCGACCTATCGCACGAGATGATTCCCGGAGAGCAGAAAATCGACGGGCACTACCTGCACGGCGAACCCTTTTTCGGACGCTCGGTGGAGGTGCAGGAGTTTATGGCCTACGGGGCCCGGATGCACTTCATTCAGAGTCAGACGCACAATGGCACGCACTGCGAAGGGGCCTACAAATATCTCGATGAAGGGCCGGACATGGCCGGCATGCCGTTGGCGTCCTACATTGGCGAGGCCGTGGTCTGCGATTTGTCGCACAAGGGACCAGGAGAGGGAATCCGCGCCGACGAATTTCGCCAAGTAGGGGTGAAAAGCGGCGATATTGTGCTGGTGCGCACCAACCCCGAACACAGCGGCGAGCTACCCTACTTTGAAGCCGACGTGCTGGATTTTTTCATTGAAACGCGGATCAAACTGCTGGCTTCGAGCGGCGGTTTGTACTACGGTCCATCCACTGTGCCCAACGCCCACATCGATGCCGAGCGCCGGCTGCTGGAAGAGGGCATTCCCATGGTGGACGCCCTCTTGGGATTGGAGCAACTGACAAAGGACCGCGTCTTTTTCATCGCCCTGCCGCTCAAGATGCAGCGGGTCACGGCTAGTTGGACTCGGGCCATTGCTCTGGAAGAGATCGACTGAGTGCTCAGCTCAGGGTGACGACTTCTTGTTCGACGATTTCCTTGGTGTGGGTAAAGGCAGCGGGTGAGGCCAGTTCCAAGGTTTCTGGTGAAAGTCGAGCCTTGACCTCTGGGGAGAAACGATCTAGACCGCCGCGCACGCTTTCGTGCTGCTGCATGTAGCGCAGGGTGAGGAAGCGGCGGTCGCGGTCTTGGGGCACCCAGGAGAGCGCGCCGTGGGTGACTAATTCGGAGATGATGACCACATCGCCGGCCTTGGGCGTTACATTGAGCACTCCCTCGGGCACTTCAGTGCTGAAGTATTCGTCGTTGTACCCATTCTCTGCCGTATAGCTGTCGGGATAGAAAAGCGACCGCGGATAGTCGAAATGGCTCTTGTGGCTGCAAGGGAGAATGATAAGCCCGCCGTCGCCGGGATGGACGTCGGTCAGGTAGAAGAAGAAGACTAGGTCGTTGCACTGGACTTTGCCGCCGATTGTGCTGTAGCGTCCCTGCTCTGGATTGCGGGCCGGGGACCCGGGGACGCCGCCGTGCAGGGGATGGAAGGGCTTGCCGTGGACATCGACCATTAGATTGCCGCTGGTCAGGCGCGGCCGATCGTCGGTCAACTCCTTGAGGATGGGCCAAGTTTTGGGGTGGAGGGTCAGCGCTTCGAGGGGTTTGTCAAAGGCGAAGGCATTGATATACCAGTTGAAATGCTCGCGCTCGAGATTGATTTCGAGGCCAGCGGGCACCTCCTCCGGGGGCGTATCAATGTAGCGCTGAGCCGCGTCTTGGGCTGCTTTTAATTCCGCGCCTTGCACCACGCCTTGGAGGTGAAGGTAGCCGGTCAGGTCGAAGAAATAGCGCTGTTCGGGAGTCATGCCGCACCTCTTTGTGCAATGATTTGATAGGAAAGCCGGCGCATCGGTTTGTTCATAGGGTCAACTCTACTGTATCGCGGGTGGTGATTTCTTTGCGGTCGTTGAAGTCGCGCACGGCGATCAGCTCCAGGGTTTCTGGAGACAATTGGGCCTTGACGCCGTCGGGAAAGGGGTCGGAGGGACCGATGTGCTGCACGCCGTAGCGCAGGGTGAGAAAGCGGCGGTCCCGGTCTTTGGGCTCCCAGGAGAGTGCGCCGTGGGTGAGGTGTTCGGACATGATGACCACGTCGCCGGCTCTAGGCGTGGGATTGGTCACTCCTTCGGGCACTTCAGTGCTGAAATAATCGTCGTTGTACCCCCCGTCGGCGGTGTAGCTTCCTGGATAGAAGTAGTGATGTTCGCGCAGGAAATTGGCCTTGTGCGAGCCGGGTACGACGATGAGCCCGCCGTCGCCGGGGAAAACGTCGGTCAGATAAAAGAAAAACACCAGGTCGTTGTTGTATATTTTGCCGTCCTTGACAAAACTGCGACGCCAGCCCGGCCGGTTTTTGCGTAGGTCTGATTCGAGTCCCGAATGCAGGGGATGAAAGGGCTTGCCGTGGACATCGACCATCATATTGCCGCCGCCTAACTTGGGTTTGCCGCCGGTCAGTTCGAGCAAGATGGGCCAGGTTTTGGGGTGCATGGCCAGCCGTTCGAGGGCTTTGTCAAAGGCGAAGGCGTAGAGGTACCAGTTGAAGTGCTCGCGGTTGAGGTCAATGCGAAAGCCCTCTGGTAGCTGATCCGGCGGCGTGTCGATGTAGCGCTGGGCCGCGTCTTGGGCGGGGCGGAGTTCGCTCTCACTCAGCACGCCGTGCAAATGGAGATAGCCGGTTAAATCAAAAAAATAGCGCTGTTCGGGGGTCATCATTTCGTTTCCCTGTGATCCTAGTGGCTGGCGACTTATATTGATTCCGAATCTTTCAAGTAACCAAATACGGCTCCGGACTTCAAGGTCCTAATTCAAACGGCCCTTGGCAACCGGAGATTATCAGCAGGAGTTTGTTCATGGCCCGCGTGCGCATTGGTGTTTTGGGTTGTGGTGCCATATCCCAGGTCCAGCACCTACCCAATCTGTTGGAACTCGACGAGGAGTTTACCGTTCCCATTGTCTGCGACCTGTCCCCCGAGCAGGCGGCTTACGTCGCCAAACGCTTTGCTATCCCCCGGCACGTCAGCACCCTCGACGACCTGCTGAGCGCGGATATCGACGCGGTTCTCCTCTGCCATGCCGATCCCAAAAGCGATGCGGCAATCGCTGCTTTTGCCGCTGGCAAACACGTGCTGATCGAAAAGCCCATCTGCGCGTCCCTGCAGGAAGCCGACGCCATGATTGCGGCCATGCAGCAAGCTGGCACCGTGGGGCAGGCCGCCTACATGAAGGCGTACGACCCGGCCTTTGCGCTGGCCAAACGAGAGGTAGAGGGTTTGGATTACAGCTTTATCCAAATCAACCACCTGCACCCGAGCAATTATCTCCACCTCGACCATTTTAACGTGCAGTACGCGGGTTCGCAGCGCTCCGAAATTGCCGCCCAACGTCGGCGTGCCTATAAGGACACACTGCGCGAGGCTTTTGGCGACCTTTTTGCGCAAGCTGAACCCGTCTGCGGCATCACCTACGGCCTGATTCACGACCTCTACAGCTTGCGCACGATGGTGGGCTCGCCCCGCGCCGTGATTAGCACGGAAATTTGGAAGAACAATCGCTCGATTACCTCAGTGCTCGAATACGCCAATGGCGCGCGCTGTGTCATCAGCCGGGTTGACTTGGAAAAGCTGTGGGATTTTCGCGAGACCTTGGAAATCTACGGCGACGATAAGCGCGTACTGCTCACCTATCCGACCGGTTTTTCGCGCCGCGTGCTCTCCACCCTGACTGTCCAGGGCATTGACGAGCACGGCACTAGCTATCGCAAAGAGCCGGCCATTCCTTGGGAGAGTGCCTTTACTGCGGAATTGCGCCACTTCCACGCCTGTATCACCGAGGGGGTGGAGTGCCGCACGCCGATTGTGGAAGCGCGCCACGACGTGGAACTCATCATCGATATCACTAAATCCTATATCACCGGCCAATCTGTGGAGAAGAATTGTGCAAGGCAATAATCTATACGACCCTGGGTTGCACCTATTTCTCGACGACGTGGAAGTACAAGATCACCCCGGCTTTGTGCGCAAGGTGCAGCGGCCCGAGCGCGTGCGGACGGAGCCGGTATTAAAACCCGATCGGCCTTGGGAGGGGCAAGCCGTGCAACTGTGGGGCTCGGTGCTCTACGACGACGACGAAAACTGCTTTAAGATGTGGTATTATTCGAGCAACAACGACCTGTACGAGCGCACCGGCCAAGGGCACTTTATGTGTTACGCGACCTCAAAAGACGGCATTGCGTGGGAAAAGCCGGAACTGGGGATCGTGACCTGCGAGGGGTCCAGTGCCAACAACATCGTCTATCCGCCGCCGGGTGTTCACTACGGTTTGGATCCGTGGGGCGTGGTCAAAGATCCGCAGGAGCAAGATCCGTCCAAACGGTATAAAATGGGTATGTACCAGCAGCGTCCCACCGCGGACGCTCCGCAGGAAACGCCCACTATGGACCGCCAAGCGCGCAATGCTCTGCGCAAAGTGCTCTTCGACAAAATCCGCGATCACCACGGCATGTACGCGGCCTTCTCGCCAGACGGCATTCACTGGCGGCTGGATGACCGCAATTACGTGCCCCGCTCGGGCGATGCTGGCGCGCTGGTGTACGATCCCATGCAGCGGCGTTATCTAGCTACTTCGCGTCGTTATGAAACGTTGATGGACCACTTCGTACTTGAGTGGAAGCAGTATCGCCGCGTCATTGCTCTGTCCAGCAGCGAGGATTTCGTCCACTGGACGCCCCTGAGAACCATTATCAAACCGGACGATTTCGACGATCCGAGGGATCAGCTATACGTGATGGCACCTTTTGTCTATGGCAACCAGTACATTGGTTTCATCGGCATGCTGCACTCGGCCACGGAACTGGGGCCGGTGCAACTGGCTACGGCGCGGCATCTGGACCACTGGCAGCGGGTGGGCCGGCGCGAGGAATTTTTGCCGGTTGGCTCGCCGGGCACTTGGGACGGGGCTTGGTCTTCTCTGTCGTCTAATCCTCCCGCTCTTGTGGGGGACACGCTGTACATGTGGTATTCGGGCCGTCCCCAAGCTCACGGCACCGAGGGCAATTCCACCAGTTCGATCGGGCTAGTGACTCTGCGCAAGGATCGCTTTGTGGCGCTGCGCTGCGGCATCGGGGGCGGCGAATTGATGACCGAACCGATTGAAGTTGTTGGACCTAGGCTCGGGGTCAATGCCACCTGTTTGTTTGGACACTTGCAGGTGCGCGTCATTGTGGAGGCTGCCGTGCCGGAGGGGTTTGACTTTGACTCGTGCAATGGGTTGGAACGGGGAGACGAGACGGATTGCGAGGTTACTTGGGGGAAGGAGCGGCGCGATCTGACGCCTTTTGTCGGTCGGAATATCCGCTTGCACTTTCGTGTCGATAATGCTACGAGCCTGTACGCCTATCGAACCGGGGACAGCTCTCGCGTTTAACGAGGACAAGGAGAAGAACGAATGGACGAGTTACAGGCCAAAACCATGCCCGCACTCGATTGGCACGGGATCTGGCCCGGCTACGTCAGCCATGACGAAGCAGGACTGTATTTCCCCCAGGATTTGCCCACCGGCATCCGCCTAGCTGTGCAGCAAGCCGAATGCTCTGATCCGGTCATGGTGCGCCAAAAGCGCTGGGAAGCCGGCAATATTCACTACCCGAGTTTGGTAAAGGAAGGAGACCGCTATCGCCTGTGGTACTGCTGCTTTGCCGACCCCGCAGATCCTTGGGTGCAGGCCGGTCACGTGCCGGGCAAAGTGCCCGGACTGTGGTGCTACGCCGAGAGCGGCGATGGCTTTCACTGGGAGCGGCCCGAGTTGGGGCGGGTCGAATACGCGGGTTCCAAGGATAACAATATCCTCTTTGTCTGCGACCAAGTGGGTTCGTCCTATGGGTACATGAACGTCATGCGCGATCCCAATGGCAGCGACGAAGAGCGCTATAAGGCCATCGGCATTACCGGCAAGTTCGAGGTGGACGGCCGGCCAGCCAGTCGGGCGGAAGTGATGGAATTGCGGGCCAAGCGCGAGGCGGCTGGCGACGCCGGTGAAATCGGTGCCAACATAACCTCGCAGGTGGTGGTTACCGCTGGGGTGTCGGCTGACGGCTATAGCTGGACGCACCTGCCCGAGCCGATCATGGCACCGCCCTTTTTGCTCGATACGCAGAATATTCTCACCTACGATGCCGATAGCGGTAAATACGTCATTTATTTGCGCAGCGGTCGCGAGCGGCGCCGGGCAGTGTCGCGCTACGAAGCCGATACTTTTCGCGGGCCGTGGGACAACCACCTGATGGTGCTCACGGCCGAGCCAGACGATCCGCCCGATTGGGACATCTATGCGCCGGGCTATTGTCGCCATCCGCACGGCCAGCACCTCATGTTCTTCAGTCCCTACCGCCGGGCCAGCGATCTGGTCGATGTGTACTTGGCGACCAGCCACGACGGCCAGCTCTGGTACCGGCCGGAACGCAAGCCGATCATTCCGGTGAGCGAGTGCTATGGCAGCCTGTACCCGACGCCGGAACTGGTGGAGTTGGATCAAGACCGGTGGGGCGTGCTGACCTTGGCCTGTCCGCACCCGCACAACCGCACTTCTGACCAGCCGCACGAGTATATCTGGGCCACGTGGAAGCGCGATCGGCTGGTGGCTTGGGAAGCGGACGACTGGGCGGAATTTGCCCTGAGCGAACAGCTATGCGCTGGCCAGCAACTCAAGATCAACTTCAAGACCTTGTTGCCGGGAGCCTTTGTCGAGGTGGAAATCGTCGACGGCAGTTTGCCCAATCGAACGGGCGCAACTCTGGTCCCCGCTCTAGAAGGATTCAGTTTTGCCGACTGCGACCGGATGTCTGGGGACGAATTGGCGGCCGTGGTGAGCTGGCGGGGCAAGTCGGATCTGTCGGCGCTGAAGGGCCAGAAGATCCATTTGCGATTTCGCATGGCGCGTGCCCAGCTTTTTGCCGTTACCCTCTGATAGGAGACAGAGTATGCTGGTGGGAATTGTCACCTTGAAATCGGCCCCTTGGGAATTGGAGGATAATTTCCAGCGGCTGGAGGCCTATGTCCGGGAGGTGGCCGGGCGTCGCGCCCAAGTGATTGTCGCGCCCGAGTCCGTGCTGGATGGTTATGTGTTTAATGCAGACCCCACATCCCAATTGGCGGATATGTTGGAAATCGCCCAGACCGTGCCGGATGGACCCTATATCCAGCGGGCGGGCGCGTTGTGCAAAGAATTGGGGATTTATCTGATATTCGGCTTGCTGGAACGGGAAGAGCAAACCCTGTTCAACGCCTGTGTCATGCTCAATCCGCAAGGCGAGGTGATCGCCCATTACCGCAAGATTACCACTGCGGGAGAGTACGCCATCACGCCAGGGCGCGCGCTACAGCCGTTCGACACGCCCTTGGGCCGGTTGGGCTTTCTGTTGTGTAGCGACCGCACCGTGGATAATTGCGCGGTGCTGGGGGTCCAAGGGGCGCAGGTCATTTTCATTCCCATGGACGGCAGCGGCGGGCCGGAGAACACTGAGAAAATGCGCTGGCGGGCTCGGGACAACCACTGCTGGATTGTCATTGCCAACACTTGGAGCGCGGTAATCATCAGCCCCAGCGGGGAATTGCACTTGGAGAAGTACGAAACCGAATGTGTCAGCGTGCAATACGTCCACTTGCCGCAACAGGACAAAAGTCAAGGACGGTCGCGCTTTGTCGCGCGTCGGCCCGATTTGTACGGTCCCCTAGTCGCCGGGCACGAGGACGGCTACTACGATGAGGAGGGCAAACTCACGGCCGCGGGCGAAGCACGCCGACAGGCAACGCGCCGGAGGGCAGTGGAGGGATCGTGAGAGACAATATCGCGGATATTCGCGACCGGGTCGCCCGCCACGATCTGCGCTACGACGCGGTGCCCTCTACCTATTTCGAGGGATTTATCCTCGGCAACGGCGATCTGGGTGCCGTGCTGTGGTTTGAGGGGGACCGCATGGTGCTCAGCTTGGACAAGGCCGATGTCTGGGAGCGGCGCGCAGACCAGAGTTTGGAGCCGGGCATGGATTACCGCACTGCCCTGCAGCAAGTCCGCGACGGTAGCTTTGATCCTAGCTGTCGCGTCTTTGATCCGGTGCGGCCCCCCGACCGAGTATGGGGCAATAAGCTGCCGATCGGCCGCGTCGAATGGCCGCTTGGGCAGATGCCGACCGCACTGGAGGGCAAAATTTCGCTCTACGAGGCCGCTTTTTCGCTGGAATTGCAACTGGAACAGGGGGCGCTGACTGTGTGGGGGTATTTGCACGCCTGTGAGAATATCGTCGAGATCGAAATGGAGGCGCACGGCAAGATTCCACTGCCCACTTGCAGCGTCGCCCGCCGCTTGGACGAGCGCAGCGAGGAGATCATGAAGATATGGGATTATCCCGAGACCGAGTACGGCGGCCAAGGGACTGATCGCTACTTGGTGCAGGGATACAGTGGCGACGAGGAGTACGCGGTATTTGTCCGCCAGTGTCGTGCGGCGAGCAACCGCGCTCGCTGTGCTGTCACGGTGGTCCGGGGTGCGGCCGGGGATGAACTGCCGGACCGGGCGGCCGCTGCTGTGGAGGCTTGGCAGGGACGCGATGACCTCTTTGACGAGCACCTGACGTGGTGGGCGCGCTTTTGGACGCGCTCGCATTTGCGCGTGCCCGACGCCGCTCTGGAACGCTTGTGGTACGCGGAAATGTACAAGCTGGGCTGCAATGCGCGAGAGGATAAGTACCCCGTCACCATCATGGGCGTGTGGAACCCCGATACGCGCATTCCGCCTTGTTACGGCGACCTGCACCACAATCTAGAAACCGAGATGAACTACTGGCCCATTTTTGCCGCCAACCGTCTCGAACTGGCCATGCCGCTCTACGAACTATTGGTGGACCAGTTGCCGCGCTTTGAGGAGAATTGCCGCACCTTCTTTGGCTGGAGCGGAGCTTACCTACCGGCCAATATGGATATCTACGGCCAGGGCGTGGGTTTTATGTGGTTTCCTTGGAATTTGCAGGTCGGCGTGGGTGCTTGGCTGGCTCAGCACTTCTGGCTGCACTATTGCTACAGCGGCGATCGGGACTTTCTGCGGGACAAAGCTTGGCCCTTCATGGAAGCTGTGGGCCGCTTCTGGCTGGGATTTCTCGAAGCCGACGAAGAGGGCGTGCTGCACGTACCCTGGTCCTACTCGCCCGAGTACGACGACATTGTGTGCAAGGGCCGGGATTCGGCGTTTGATCTGGCGCTGGTGCGCTATTTGTTTACCACGCTTATCGCAGCCGCACAGGGTCTCGAATTGGGCGCGGAAGAGTCTGATTCTTATGGTCAGGTGCTAGAAAACCTAGCGCCGCTTCCCGTGGATGAACACGGCATTCAGGTTTACGCCGGGGTGCCGTTGGAGCGCAGCCACCGCCACTTTTCCCACCTGATGGCCATTCACCCCCTCGGCTACGTCAATGTCGAAGGCGACGCTGGCGACCGGGATTTGATCGAGCGTTCGCTGGCCCATTTGCGCCACATCGGCACGGGCCACTGGTCGGGCTGGTCTTTCCCTTGGGCGGCGCTGATTGCTTGCCGCGCCCGGCGCACTAATATGGCCCACTCCATGCTGCGCTTTTACACCGACCAAGTGGTGCTGCCAAACACCTTGCAGGTGAGCGTTGATTGGCGCCAGACCGGTTTCTACACGGCCGAACATGGTTTTATCAATACCCTGGAGGCGGGTACGGGTGCCGCCGCGGCGATTATGGAGATGCTACTGCAGAGCTGGGGTAGCAAAATCCGCGTCTTTCCCTGCGTGCCGGATGCGTGGCCCGAAGCGTCTTTTGATTCCCTACGCGCCGAGGGGGCCTTCTTGGTCAGTGCCTCGTATCGGGATGGGGCGGTGGAGTGGGTACATATCACCAGCGAAGTCGGCCATGAGTGCGCCGTGCATAATCCATGGCCGCAAGGCGACGTGGTGCTGCGCGACCTGGGTACTGGTGCCGAGGTTTTGCTAAACGGAGAGGTGCTGACCTTTGCCACCGAGGCGGGGGGACGGTACGAGTTGATCGGAACGGTGGCAGGTCGGCGGCAAAGGCCCGGAGCGACCTTTGCTGGTCTGCCGCGCTGGGATTGAAGGGGTCGAGCATGGACAATTCTTCAACAGCACCGATTATTGACGCCCACGGCCATACCTTGGATCTGGCCTTCAAGGCGGGGCTCAAGCTGCACCAGGGTTTGGGTGGACTGACTGATGTGCCCCTGATGCGCGCTGGTGGGGTCGCGGCTCAGCTAACTGCTTGTTGGGTGCCGGATGCGGAGATCGGCGGTCCCCACGGCAGTCGGCATCCCCTGCAGGAGGTCTTGCGGATCATCGACTATCTGCATCGCCAACTCGAAGGCGAAGCCGGGGAATACGCGGTGTTGGCCACTACTGCCGATCACATCGAAGAGGCGCACAAGAGCGGGAAAGTCGCCTTTGTTTTGGGTCTGGAGGGCGGCGATGCGCTCAAAGGCGACTTGAGCGTATTGCGTACGCTCCATCGGCTGGGGCTGAGGCACCTCGGCTTGGTGCATGAAGGACGCAATGCCTTGGGCACGGCGACGCAGGTGTGGGACGGGCCGACCATGCGGCTTTACGACAGCGAGGTCGATCCGCCGGGGCGGCTGACCGAGGCTGGCCGGCAGTTCATTGGCGAGATGAACCGGCTGGGTATGCTCGTCGATATCACGCATTTGGTTGAGGCTTGTTTTTGGGATGCGCTGGAAGTCGCCCGCGCGCCGGTCATTGCCACGCACGGCAATGCGCGAGCGCTGCGGGACACAGTGCGCTACTTGAGCGACGACCAGCTCCGGGCGGTGGCCGCTACCGGGGGCTTGATCTGCCCTAGTCCGATGCCGCTGGGACCTGGGGGTGAAACAGCCAGTCTGGAGATGTTGCTGGATCACATTGATTACATAGTTGCGTTGGTTGGGGCTACCCACGTCGGCTTTGGTACGGACCTGCTCGACCAACTCAACGCTCGCCCGGTCGGGTTGGAGGATATTGGCGAGAGCCAAAATATCATCGAGGGCTTGCAGCAGCGTGGGCACCAGGCCGAGGCGATCGCCGGGATTATGGGCGGCAATTTTATTCGCGTTTTCAGGGAAGTAGCTGGCTAGGCTGTTGGCGTACGAGAGGAGAAAGAGCACTGATGCACCAACCATTTCTGGACTGGTACGATATCTGGGCGGGACAGGCATGTGCCAACGAAAACGGCGAGTCTTGGCTAAAGGATCCACCGTTGGGCGTGCGGCTAGCCGTGCAACCGGCGCGCAGGTCTCCGGTATTCTTTCGCGCGGAACAGCCCTGGGAACAGGCCCGCATGGCGTATCCGTACGTCCTTTTGGACGATGGGCTCTACCGAATGTGGTTTTGGACTTCGGGGGCGGAAGAGGGAGGGGCGCGTTTCAACGGCTATGCAGAGAGCCGGGACGGTTTTGAGTGGGAACGGCCGAACTTGGGGTTAGTGGAGTACGGCGGCACTAAGGCCAATAATCTGCTTTCGCGGCACAGCGATTTTGAGATCAACTCGGTATTTATCGATCCCCATGCCGGTCCCGAGGAGCGCTACAAGGCCATTGGCCCGAAAACCGTATTTTACCGCAACGGGGTAGTAGATGCGGCAATGGATTGGGTGCAGTTTCGCCAGTTGGGTGCCCAGACCGGTACTCAGGACGATCCCACCATCAATACCATGCAGGTTGTGGAGGAACAGTTCGGCGTCCGCCGGGACAATGTGGTACAGGGTGCGGTCTCTGGCGACGGGCTACACTGGACTGTGCTCGACACCCCTTTAGTAAACGTCGGCAATAGCGTGCTCGACACCCAGAATGTCGCTGCCTACGAACCGGAAACCGGAGAATACGTCGCCTATTTGCGCGGCATGTTCCACAATGAGAACAAATTCGGCTATACTGGCCGACGGGCCGTGCGCAAGACCGGAGGGAAAAAGTTCGGCGCTTGGGACCCGCCGCGCTACGTCTTAGTGGCCGACCCGCAGGACCACGTCTCCGACGATATATACACGCCGTGCTACTGCCGCTATCCGGGAGTGCCCGGCTTGCATCTGATGTTTCCTTCGGTGTACCACCGGCTCGACTCAGAGCAAGACGTCCAGCTAGCGGTGAGTCGGGATGGGTGGAATTGGGTGCGGCCCGAAAGAAAGCCGATCATCACCCTCGAAAGCGACGAAGGGCGGTATGGTTGCATCCGCGCCGCTCCCAACCTAGTGCCGCTCAATGAGGAGGAGTGGGGCCTGCCGTACGACGGCCGCTACAGTCGGCACGACCACGGCCCGGCCGAGCTGCCCGAAGGCGAGTTTCGCTGGGCGATATGGAAACGCCATCGGCTGGTGGCCCTAGAAGCGCCGCTGGAAGGACGGGTAACTACCATTCCGCGCGTTTGCCAGGGTGGGGAATTGCGTCTCAACTTCCAGACCAAGCGAGCAGGCTGGATCAAGGTGGAAATTGTGACGCCGCCGATCGAGCCTGTAGAGTCGATTCAGCCCTTAGAGGGTTTCAGTGCAGACGAGGCCGATGTCCTAGCGGGAGACGAGTTGGACAAAGTCGTTACGTGGAAGGGCAAGAGCGATCTAGCGGCGCTAAAGGGAAAGCAGGTGGCCGTGCGCCTGTACATGGCGCGGGCCAAGGTGTTTTCCATGGCTATCTGAGGGCATGGGCGAACAATCTACGTCCCAGCGGTGATAGAAAATTGGCTCATTGACAACCTGCCGGTAACTTCGCTGGAAAATCCGACGAAGGAGAAACCGTAACTCTCGGCCCGGCTCAACACCTGTTCGAGGGCGACGGGATGGGCCGGGTCGGCGGACCAACTGCGGTGCCATTGGTTTTCGTCTGCTGCAAGTGCAAGGCGATTGGCCGTCCAAACGCCCTCTGCTAGCGCGAGAGGATGGGCTGTGTAGTGCCAGCGCGTGCTAGCGGCGTGTACCCAGAAGAAACACTGGGCACCGTCCAAACGCAGCCGATCGGCCCTCAGGTGGACCGCAACTGCGGACTGGCGCATATCGAGCGGGTCAGCGCCGACCCAGCTGCGGTAGCACAGTAGCGGCAGGATGGACAGGGGGCGCTCCGGGGTATCGGCGCTCCAGCGCCGGTGATCGGTCCAGATAAAGCTCCCATTGTCCACACCACCCTGCGCGGCCCAAGTGGCTAGGATGAAGATATTGCTACCGTCGGCCACCATGCTGGCGTGGTAGTCGTACGAACACCAGCCTTCTGGCCCTTTGTCGAAGTTGTTTTTCATCACATTCTCTCCTCAGTGAATGTTAGCCCATCCCACCGGCCTACTGGGCGACGGTGGCGAAGAATTCGTCGGTTTGCTGTGCGATGCGCACTGGGGTTAGAGGTTTGATTTCGAGTACAGCATCCCCCTGAAAATTGGTCTTCTCTAGGGCGTCGAGTAGGTAGCGCCAATCGGCTGCGGGTATTTTGCCGGTGCCCGGCATGGTGTGCAGGCGGCCGATGCCCACGTCATCGCCTAGGGCATCGCTGATGTGCAGGTGGCAAATGCGGTCTTGCAGCCGATCGACGTACTCTTTGAGGGGAAAGCGTTTGAATTTTTGCACATGGGTCGTGTCGAGGCAGATTCCAAGGTCGGCAAAGCGCGCCAGCGCCCGCTGCAAAATGGACAGGTTCCACAACTCAGGATCTTCTTCTTGCTCGCCTTCGGAGGCGTTTTCCAGCGCAATTTTGACGTTGTTCTGGCGCGCGTACTCCAGCACTTGGGCGGCAAAATCGAAATTGGGCTCGGGGCCGTCGAGATAGAGATTGGCCGCGTGTACTACTAGGACCTGACTGCCCACCTGCGCCACCGTGTCGATTTGGCGGTGGTAGCTTTCAATGGTATTGTCGCCGCCCGTGTGCCAACTCGAACGCACGCCGCGCAGGATTTGCGCCAGCCGAGGCCGGTGCTCCTCGGCGTAGAGGTCGAATTGTTGGGACACCAGAGCTTCCCGGGCGGGGCTCGTCCACTCCCAGCTAGCCCATTTGGGCCACAACTCAACGCCGTAGCCTGCGGCGGCCACTTCGTCGACGACTTTTGCCAGACTGTCCAAGCCGCGGTCTAGGGCGAAGCTGGTGCCGCCTTTTCGCAAGGGGAAATAGTGAATGTAATTCCACAGGCTGATGGAGATATTCAGTTGCATGGGGCCTCTTTTCTCAAGTTGGTTTGCGGTGGTTAGCTATTACCATCCGTGCATGCGGTGTCCCTCCGCTGGGAACCATATTAGATCCACTACCATAGAAAAAACTACTCCGACCACATAACCGATGGCCAGACCGTAGAACAGGGGTTTACCGGCGATGTAGGCTTTGACCCCGCCGTAGCGCAGCAGGATTATTTTGACAATCCACACGATGAACAGACTGAACCAGTAGAGGCGGAGACCGAACGTGTGCTGAAAGGCCAGGCCGATGGGATGTAAGGGGAACCAGTGGAAATAGCCGCGCAGCAGGGCGATGAGCGCGGCTTCGCCAAAGCCGAAGAGCCACACCGCCCACTTGTTCGGGTCGGGCAGCATGGGGTTGTTGAGCAGATAGACCATGTCTTCGAAGATCCAGTTGGCCTTGCCGCCGAGGAAAATCAGGCCGCCCCCTTCATAGGCCAAGCTGATCGTCTCGACGGCCAATACGACGAAGCCGATGGGAAAGGCGATTAGGACCATCGCCGTCAGCCGTCCGGGCTGCCGCTCTAGGGAGAATAGGCGGAAGCAGTGGGGCAGCGCTGGCCAGGCCGGGATGCGGAAGGTGCCGAAGAAGGCATTGCTGGTGAATACCTTAAACGCCACTAGGCTGCGCGGCGACTGGAAGGCCGAACCGACTAGCTCGATGAGGAAGGAATCGCCTTTGATATGGGGCTTGTTGGGCAAGAGATAGGCAAAGCCAGTGGCGGCGACGAGTTTGGCTATGACGAAGTAAGTCAGCGTCATCAGCAGGAAACCGCCAATAGATACGGGCAAGCTCATGCCCAGTTGCACTCCCCAGCCGATGACGCTGAGCCCCGACAGAATTAGGCCAGCCAAGGCCAGCCGGTAGAGCGCAACTTGGCGCGGCTCGCCCTGGCCGCTGCGCACTTGGTGCCACACCTGACGCAAATGGCGTCGGGCCAGCCAGATGGACCACAGGCCGATGAAGACTAGGGCACCGTAGCTCTCCATGTAGATGATGTTTTGCGCCTCGGGTTGCTGGCCAGCGGCACCCACGGCAAAGCCGCCAATGGAAAAGCCGGTTCGCTTCATTAGGGCTATCTTGAGCGCGGCCAGCAAGTGGAAAAAGATCATGCTGCCGAGGATATCCACTGGACACAAATAGGTCACGGCCATGATCAGCGGCAGAACGCGCACGGTGAGAAAAAAGTCCGGCGTCGCGTGAAAATCGTAGAATTTCCAGTAGAATTCGATGGGTGGCAGGCCCAGGGCGAAGTAGGTGGCGATATTGTAGAGTATGGGTAGGAAAACCAAGGCGAAGCCGATCCAGAAGACGGGCTTGCAAAATAGCTCGGGCCATCGCTTGCCCTCAAAGCCCTGAGTCAGGTCTAAGGGCATTTGCGCCAGTGGAAAGGTCAGCTTCTCGGCTTCGACCCACTGTTTGTGGAACAGGGCGATCAGGCAGAAGCCGAAGACTACCATGGCCATAGAGACGCCGAGCCACTGGCCGATGGCACCGATCCACCCATCCCAGGGAATGGAGGCCCCTTCGGACAGGCCAAACCAAAATGGATCGACTACCCGGGGAGAGGCATTGGCAAAGACGTGCCAGGGAAGGTAGTCGAAGAAGAGCTCATCCCACTGGTTCTCGGCTGTGGCGAAATAACTTGGTGCCCCCACAATTGAGGTCCAGTAGGTCATCCAGCCCAACTGCGGAATCGTACCCACCACCCACAGCATGGAGAACAGGGTCAGCATTTCGCCGCGGCTGAGCGCCACGCGCGGCCAGAGTGCCCTGAGTGCGGTATTGAGAAAAAGCCACAGCACAAAGGGCATGAAAGTGGCCATGGGGAATTGCGAGTGGACGTAGCTGCCTATGCCTAGGCGCTGGCCAACGTTGACGATGTAGTAGAAGTTGGCGGCTATGGTCAGGGCACCTAGGACAATAGCGCGCGTGGTGATCTGCGGCAGACCGTTCATGGGCTACAGGGCTGTTGAAAACAGTGGGACATCAGTGCTTCAAATTGGTGTAAAACCTGTGTTGTGGGAAGAAAGAACCTATTTTTATGGTTAGCTGTATCGCTGCTTCCCGAATCGCATAGAATATGGCTCGCTTGTTTGTTTTTTTTCTGCTTGCTGCCGCCACCGGTGTCCACGCTCAGGCTAAGGACGCTTCTGAGGCAGCCGCTATTGCCCATCACAGCGCCAAGGTGCTCTTTGAGCAAGGCGACTTGGAGGGCGCGGTGCCGTTCTATCGCCGCGCCATTGAACTCGACCCCCAGCGCCTCGCCGCCCACCTCGAACTGGGCGTCGCCCTTTTTCAACTCGGCGATGCGAACGGTGCGCTGGCAGCATTCCGCGCGGTCTTGCGCCTCGATCCCGAACACGCCTTGGCGCATAGCTACTTAGGCAATGTGCTGTACAGCCGCCGGGATGTCGAGGGTGCGGTGCGGTCCTATCGCCGCGCGATTGAACTCGACCCCACACTAACCCAGGCCCACAGCGACCTAGGGGCCATCCTCTACGGACTGGGCGATGTGGAAGGGGCCATTGCCGCGTGCAACCGGGCGGTCGAGCTCGAGCGCGACCACGTACAGGCGCTCTACAATCTAGGCTTGGCCCTGAAAAAGAAAGGCGATTCGGAGCAAGCGGCCCAATTTTTGCGGCGCGCCATTCAGGCCGATTCTACCTATGTTCCAGTCCGCTACAGTCTGGCCCTGCTGCTCTATGAGCGGGGCAATGCGGCAGAGGCCATCGCCCAGTACCGCCAGATTATCTCCTTAGACCCCAAGCACAGCCGCGCCCACAACAATTTAGGCCATATTCTCTACAGTCGCGGTGATGTCATCGGCGCTATAGCACTCTTACAACGCGCCCTCGAACTAAACCCCGACTACGCGCAGGCCCACTTCAATCTGGGGCTGGCCTACAAAAAGCAGGGGCGGATCGACGAGGCAGTGCAAGCGTTCGGCGCTGCTCTGCGCCTGCGCCCGGGCCATGTCCGCGCTTACAATCATCTAGGTGCCGCGCTCCACGCTCGCGGCGATAGGGGTGCTGCGGTCCAGGTCTATCAGCAGGCCATCCGCCTCAAGCCCGACTTTGCCGGCCCGCGCTTTGGGTTGGCCACCATCCTACAGGAGCAGGGCAATAAAGCAGCCGCCATCCAGCAGTACCGGGCCATTATCGACATTGGCGACGATGAGCACTTGCAGCGCATGGCGCAACAAATCCTCCGCGCTATGGGAGAAAAACCATAGGTTCAGCGTTTTACAGTGGCAATGCCCCGCCCTTCTTCTACTACCACAAAGCGATTCCCCGTCACTTGGGTGTATTGGTCGATTGAACCGCTGGGCCAGCGGATTTGTAGGGTGTCCGCTGCGGCGCTCGGCCCTAGTCCAAAAGTGAGCCACAGACTGTTGTGCGATAGATAGCTCGAGCCAGCGGCTACTTCTCTGAGCTGTTGCTGGCCACTGACGACTAGGCGCACTCTGGTGCCGATGCCGTCGCGGTTGCTGGTGCGGCCCAAGGTGCGGATGGTTAGCCAGTGATTGTCGCTGGCGGTGTCGTTGCGCAGCAAGGTGGGCACGTCGTTTTTGTTGACCACGAAAAGGTCCTCGTCGCCGTCGCCGTCGTAATCGCCGACCGCAGTGCCCCGGCTCGACTTGACGATCTGCAGACCTGGCCCGGCTTGTGCTCTCAAATCGACGAAGGCAGCACCGTCGTTGCGGAAGAGGTTGTTCTGCTGGGCGTAGCTCGACTGCGGAAAATAATCCTCTAGGGCAGCAGTGACGTGGCCGTTGGCAATGAAGATATCCAGATCTCCGTCGCGGTCCCAGTCGAAGAAAGCCGTGCCCCACTGCAATGGCATGAGCGTAGTGCGGGCGACGCCAGCGGTAAAGGAGATATTGGCGAAGGCGCGGCCGTCGTTGCGGTGGAGGGTGGCGGTTTGCCCTTCGTAGTTGCTCACCGCTAGGTCCAAATCGCCGTCGTTGTCCCAGTCGCCAGCGGCCAGACCCATGCTGCCCTCGGGCCGTCCATCGGCGTCGTAGGCCACGCCCAAGGCTAGGGCCTCTTCGGCAAAGGTGCCGTCGCCTTGATTGGTGTAGAGAAAGTTGGGGGTGGCGTCGTTGGCCACGTAGAGATCTAGATCGCCGTCGTCGTTCCAGTCCAAGAAGGTGGCTCCGAGCGTCTTGCCTAGGACGGCGTTGAGTCCGGCACTAGTGCTGACGTTGGCAAACGCGCCGTTGCCATCGTTGCGATACAGCACATCGGGCTGGCCGGCAAACGCTTCGGGCGAGGCTACGCTGGCTATTCCGCGCTGGCCGCCAAAGAAGCCGTCGCGCTGCTCGCCGGGCAGCAAAGTAGTCTCTGGATCGAAGACCACGTAGTTGCCCGCAAAAAGGTCCAGATCGCCGTCGTTGTCGTAGTCCCCGAAAGCGCAGGCTGTGCCGTAGCCGTCGTCAGCTACTCTGGCTAGTGTGCCGACCTCGGCAAAGGTGCCGTTACCTCGGTTGGCAAAAAGGAGGTTGGGGCCGTAATAGGTTATGTACAGGTCGCTGTCGCCGTCGTTGTCGTAGTCCCCGGCCACACAGCCGGAACCCCAGCCGCTAGCATCGGTACCGGTCTGTTGGCTGACATTGGCGAAGGTGCCGTCGCCCCGATTGCGGAACAGGGCGTTGCGCGGGATTGCGCCGTTGGCCGGAGGCTGCACATCGCGCGGCAGATCGGCATAGCGCGGACCCGTAAAGCCCAGGCCGCCGTTGACGACGTACAGGTCGAGCTGGTCGTCGCCGTCGTAGTCGAAAAAGGCGGCACCCGACCCGGTCGTCTCTAGGATCGTGAGGGCGTTGTTATTGCCGTACCAATTGCGGAAGGCCAACCCCGCCTCCCGGGTTGCATCGGCGAAGCGGGGTTGGGCATTGGAAATGGTAGCGCCGAGGAGAGCGGCTAGGAGCAGAAAATTGATTGTTGGTACCAGTGCCCTTACCTCCCTCAGCTAGTAAGAAGCCGTCTTGGAAAAAACCCAAGACGGCTTCTTTGAGGCTACAGGAGCGAAGCCCCTGCGGTTTAGCGGAGCCTTATTTGAGGAAGGTCATTGCCCGCGATTCAACGAACGAGCCCGCCTCCATGCGGTAGTAATAAACACCGCTGGAAACCAACTCGCCGCTGGTATTGCGCGCATCCCAATCGGCCCGGTATTTGCCTGCGGTCATGGTCTGGTCGGCTAAGGTGGCCACCAGCTGACCGGCGACATTAAAGACTTGCAACTTTACGTGTGCTGCGGCATCGGGTACGGTAAACTCGATGACGGTGTTCGGGTTGAAGGGGTTGGGGGTGGCATTGCCCAGACTATACGCGTCGGGGGTGGCACCGGCCACCTCTGCTATAGCGGTGGCGTCGGCACCCAACTTGCCCGAGGCCAAGGCCGTAGGCGTATAGAGCAGCAGATGGGGGCCGTAGGGGATAGAGGTCTCGTCGTCCCCGTAGCCGTAGGAAAAGGTCTCTAAGCGCATGCCGTTTCTCGTATAGAGGCCGTCGTAGGGACCGCCCTCTTGCAATAGGAGGAAACGGGTGCCTCCCGGCCGCATCCGGCCCCAGCTAGCGGGGAATTCGATTTCAAAGGCGCAGGAGCCGTCGCGTCCCAGTGCGCTTATGGTCGCCGCCCGGCTGCTGGCATTGATAAAGAGGACGTTGCTGGTTTTGTCGGCGGTGACGCCCAAGTTGTGTATGTCGGAACCGCCCAAAGCGCCGATGGCGGCGGCTTCTTCATTGGAAATTTTGTCGCCGCACAAATCGCCGTTGCGGTTGGCCCACATCACATTGCCGTCGTGGTCCAGGCGCAGAATGCTCGGGTGGGCCCACGAAGAGACCCAGATGCCGTCGTCGGTCACCGAAATCTGAGCGGGACCTGCGCCGGAGACGGTCTCGTTGCCGTCATCATCGACTCTGGTCACGTTGTAGAACTCGGTTACATCGAATGCTTGGGTGATTTCGCCGGTGGTTTTGTCGCGCACTTCAACGGCGTTGAAGGGCACCTCTTGCCTACCCCACAGGGCGTTGAACACCACATCGCCTTTGGGCTGAAATTCGACGATGCGGTCGCCGTTGGCATTGGGCGACTGGCCGTTGGTGCCGAATTCGGTGACCCGGTCCCAGGATTGGGCGGCGCGATTGATGCGGAGTTTGTAGAGCCCGCCGAACTCTTCGCGGCGATGGGAGGTCCAAAAAATCTCTGGATCCTGATCGTCTATGCGCATGCCGCCAAAGGTGCGGGCACCCTCGAAGCCAAAGTCGAATTTCCAGCGCTCCCAAGCGTTGGGGTTGGCCAGATAGTCCGTGCCCAAGGTGCCGCGGACCATGTCGCCGGCCGTGTGGCCCCGGTCGGGCACTTCGCGCTCGTATTCTTGGACCCAGATTTCGGGCGGATCCTGCGAGGTGTCAATATTGGGGGCGGTGAACCCCGAGGGGCCCGCCCCAGGACCGGCCAGGACCGGTCTGTCGAGGTTGTTGACCGCGACCACGTCGAATTCGTAATCGCCGGCTCCCGCAGCATTGCCCTCCCAGTCGTTGCCGTCCCAAGTGACGGTGCCATCGCCGGATTCGGCGACCTGACCCGGGGTGGTGGCGATGTACATATCTTGGGGCTCTAAGCGCAGCCAAGCGCCGGCTGGCCCCCGCTCGCCAGTTTCGCTGCTGCCTTTGCGGTAGATCACTACCCAGACCGTGGCGCGCTGGTTGATGGTAAAGGGAATGTCCACGCTACCGTTGCCGTCGTAGGCCACATCCTGAGTGGAAACGGCCATTGGATTGAACTCACCGGAGATGTCAGGTAGCTCAAATGCATCTCCATAGTCAGGGCCTTGAGGGAAGGTCTGCTCGTCCTGTGCCCACGTCGCACCGACGGCGAGTGCTGCTATTGACCAGCTAATGGCCAAAATGCGCAATTTACGCATGGTGCCTCCTTGGTTTGAGGAAATAGTGAATGACTACGTTCTGCAAAATCAATAACTCGATAAAAATAAATAAGTTGAATACTTAAAGTAAGCGCATTTTCTAGAGATATGTCTTTTAGACGAGCATGTCAAGCATTTTTAAGAGGTTCTTGCACCTGATTTTTCTCTTGAACATCAGGCGGGATTTTTGAACTCGACACTGTAGAGTTCGCCGCAGCGTATCTGAAAGCCCAGCGAGACCGGCCCCTCGCCTTGGTGGCCCAAGTCTGCCTCGCCCTTCCAGGTTACTTCGCGGTCTAGGTGGTCGCCGACTAGCCAGTCGCAGTCCTCGAATGAGCGGCCGGGCAGGGGCTGGTACTTGCGGTCCATGACCTGCACCTTGACGCTGCCGCCGGGTACGGTCTTGAAGTTGAGGTGGACGCGGCGCTGTTCAATTGCTAGCTGAAAGGTTCTGAAGCGCCCCTCTACCGGTGCTTCCAGAGCAGCGAGCCGTCCCTTGGGCCACCAGGCCCAGGCAATGTGCCCGTGCGGCGGCTGGCGCAGATGCTTGTGTGGCTCTGGCGAGCCGCAGATGGTGATGCCCATGCGCTCGCCGGGCAAAGGCACTAGGCCGACGCCGGCTGACACGGCCCCCTCGACCCATGTGCCCCCATCGCCGGGTTCGCACACGGGTCCGCCGGGCACGAAGTTCCACACCACATTGTCCGGGCTGGCGGCCAGCACAAAGCTGAAAGAGTCGTCTATCAAGCGCCAGCGCAGCGGGAACATGAGGTGGTAGTCGGTGGTGCCCGGCATTTTTGTTTTGGAATTGGCGTACCACAAATCGTAGGGTTCAGCCGCGGCGTTGGGCCAGAAGACTTCCTCGGACAGGGGCAGGCGGCGGAAATCTGCCGAAGCAGTGCGACCGATGCTGCGGCGATTGAAGAAATGGCTGCGGCAATAGGCCACGTACTGTCCCAGCACTGGATCGTACTCGCAGACATTGAGGGTGTCGCTGATTTGCGCGACGAGCGGGTCGGGGATGGGCGTCCAGCTAAAGCCGTCGGGCGAGATGGCACCGAACAGGCCGTCCCACTTTTCTGACTCTAGATTGAGCGCCCCCACCTCGTTGGGCCGCTGTTGCAGGTAGCGCTCCTTTTGCGCCGGGCTTAGCTGGCCTATGTAGATCATTTTGTAGCGCTCTACTGAAGAGGCCGACTCATCCTTGAACACGGTGGCACCGTGCAAACCGGTCTCTTCGACCTGGGGCAGCCCGTACACAATATTATTGTCCTTGGAGCCTTTGCGCTCGATCCGGCCCTGCGCGGGAAAGCGCCAGTTTTCACCGTCGTCCGATTCGGCGTAGCAGATGTAGTCGGCCGCGCCGATGGGGTGTTTTTCGTGGCCGACATGTTCGCCCGCGAACAATTCGTACCAGAGACGGTAGCGTCCGTCTTCGCAGATCACGGTGCCGGGCCAGATAAAGCCTTCGTCCGCCGCTGGCAGTAGAAAAGGCTCGCTCTTAGTCGCTGGTTTGGCGCGCAGGCGGATGCCGATGGGCATGTAATTCGGCTCGTGTATCAGCGGTGGCCGCTCGTCGTTGGTCCAGATGCGCAGCCATTGACCCTCGGCGTTGCGCCAGCCGGTCGAATGACTGCCGTGATGGACGTAGCGCCAGTCGTGAAAGTAGATAATGTTCGACGGCAATTTGTAGGGCGGGCGCTGGTTGCGGATGGGAGAGATCATGGTGTTACCCTTTGCGGAGAATGCGGCTTGGTTGCCAGCTAGAGGAACCGTCCATATTCGGTGAAGCCAATGAGGACGCGGGCGAAAAAAGTCAGCGTGTCAAAAGCATCGCTCTCCCGCGATTCCTCGTCGAATGTCTTGACCTCCCGCTGCAATCCCACGATCGTGCGTAGATCGTAGCCGAAATACTTCGAGCGATTGTTCACGTTGAGATACAATGTGTGCTGGTCGAAACTATTGCGCGCATTGACTCGGTCCTCGACCCGATAGGGCAGCGGCCCCAAACCCTGGATGCCTAGCTGTAGCTGGCTGCGCTGCATTAGCGGCAGGGTACAGCGCAGGATGGGAATAACACTGAGTTCCGAGCGCACGGTGCGGCGGGCGTAGCGGCCGTCGAGCTGGCGGTCGGCGGCTTGGTCCACTAGGCGCAGCAGCAGGATCTTGAACTGGGGTTGGATCTGCAGCCGGTGCCAATGCCAAGTGTAGTCGGCGCGGCTGACCCAAGTGAAGAAGTCGAGCCGTTTGTCGCGTTGGACTAGGCCGCCGGGCAAAGGGCCGGCTTGTTGCCAGTTGAAGCGCAGGCGGACTTTGTGGACCATCTGGAGGGTGGACCAAGGATTGAGCCAGCTCTCTAGATAGGTATCGTTGACGTAGCTGTTGCGATACAGCAGTGGGTCGGCGCGGAAATTGTTGGTAAAAGAGGGCTTGTTGCCGGCGACTAGGCCGCGAAAATCTGTATCTATGCGCTTTGGTCGTTCGACCAGCGCGGAGAATTCGTCGGCGATATCGTCTTTGACGCGGCGCAGGTGGTTTTCGAAAAACAGCCGCTGTAGCCGCCCTAACTCTTCGCGCCGGTAGTTCACCAGCGCGTAGGTCGACTTGTTGCGCCCGCCGCCAGCGATTTGTTCGATGTCGTAGCGCCCCGCCCCCAAAGACCACTGGGGCGTCAGATCTAGCTGACCGAATAGGTGGATGCCGCGCTGGTCGGCGTCGTAGGGGTAGTCGGGGTCTAGGTCGTCCTCGCGCACATCGGGATCGTCGTTGTTGTTGCGGTCGAGGCCGTAGAAGAAGTCGTTGGATTCGACGTAGTACATGAGGAAGGGCTCGACGTAGTCGGGCACATCGTTGAAGTTGCGGTTGGTGTCGGGCAGGCCGTCGTTGTCGTCGTCCTGGCCGGGAAACACTCCGTCGATGTCCTCGTCTTCGCGGTCGTTGGGTTGCCCCTGTAGATTGCCCACGCGCTTGTCCGGGTAGCGGTCGCCGTCCTCGTTGTCCTGCACTAGGTCCCAGAAGATGGTGTTGTTGGCCAGGCCGGCCAGCGTAGTCTCTGTCAAACCAATTTCGAATGGCACAAAGGTGCGCATTTCCGTGTGGAAGTCTGGATTCATGGCAAAGGCTTCGGCCCCCAGGCGGCCTCCCTTGAACCAGCGCACGGCATTAATGTACCAGGCCGATCCTTGCTCGGAGAAGCGCGGTCCCCGGTCGTACAGCGCGGTCTCGTCCATGCGCGCCGGAAAGCGGGAGTAGCGCGCTGAGCGGGCGTATTCGCCGTTGAGTTCTAAGCCGGCTAGGGCAAGGTGCATATCGGCGCTGTAGGTGAAAAGCGATGTGTTTTCGCCCACATTGATCCGCCTTCTGGCCAGATTGGAGCCGTCCTGCACATTGCCCTCGGCGCGCAGGATGGTCCGGTAGAATGTGCTCACGTACTGGTTGGGATAGCCGCGTCCCCGCGGATTGTTGAGATTGAGGGTAGCCACTTCTACTTGGTAGTCATTGGCCAGCGCCGCTTCCACGGCCACCGATTCCACATAAGGCTCCTGCGACAGATCGAAGACAAACACCAAGTGCTCGTTGCCGTCGGCTTGGAGGATCTCTTCGGGCGATTCGAGTTTGAAGGTGGCCAGCAGCCCTTCGAGGTTGGTATTTTTACTCACATCAATGCCGGCCTCGTGGTCGGCGCGATAGAGGTAATCGGCAAAGAGCGGCATATCGTTTCTGCCTCGGTAGTAGAGCGTGGCTATCTGGTAATAGCCCCGAGGGTTGGTGTAAATGGTCGGGTTGAATTGGCCCGTCAGCCGGGAGATAGTGCCCACCTGCGTGTTCACGCCTTCGAAGTGGCGAATCACGGTTGGCACGATATCGGGCCGGGCTTCGCCGTTAAGTATGAGTTGCGCTTCCTGCACCAAGGCACCGCCGCGGCCGTCTTGGGGAGAGTCGTCGGTAAAGCGCACCACAACTTGGTCCATGGATGGCAGGCTGGGTCGCAGGGAACCTTTGAGGCTGTTGTTGTCTTGGGTGCTTTGATACACGTGCGTGTTCACGCCGTTTAGGCCCAGCCGCAGGGCCCCGATATCCGTTTCCAGTCGCGTCCCCAGTAGGATGGTCGAATCATCGGCAAAGTGCGTATTTTCGATGGCCCAGGGGGAAACGGATTCGATATAAAAATGAGGGCGTTCGATGCGCGATCCTAGGAAGGTGAAGCGGGCATACGGAGTGGCCAAGTCGAAGCGGGCACCATTAAAGTCAACTTGCGACAGGGTCAACGGCGTGAAACGGGCAATCAGCCCATCGCCGACAATGGCGCTGTATCCCCAGTCGTTATAGCTGTCGCGGCCCACCACTAGAAAATCGAAAACCGTGCTCCACTGGTTGCGATCCTTGAAGATGCTACTGCCGTATTCCTGACCGAGAGTGCGGCGCTCGGTCCAGTCGTACAGGTCGTAACCAGTGATGAGGGGATCGCCGAAGGAATCGTAGAAGGCGCGAGGTCGGTCGGCGTAGGGGAAGGTGTGGTCCGGGTAATTGGAATAGCCTTGAAAGGCGTAGTTATTGTACTGGGGCAACTGTCGCCAGAGAAAGTCTTGGGAAGGCAGAATCTCGGGAATGCCCAGACGCGGCGTTTCCGCCAAGCTCGGGACTGTTGCCCACAGCAGCACTAGGAGCACACCGCAGATGTGTATTGTCGGCTTTTTCATCTGCCCATTTCCCTTAGTACACCACGGCTACGATGCGCAGGCGGCTTTCTTCTTTGCGCTCGAGAAGGAGCCGCACGCGCGCTAGGTAAAGTCCTGGTGCCACCAGGTCGCCGGCATCGTCCCTGCCATCCCATAGGCCCGGCACCGAGGCCGACGCGGACACGTATTCGCCCGCGCTCAGGGTGGCTGCATATAGGGCGCGCACAGGCCGGCCTTGGACATCGAATATGTCCACTTCTACTACTTGGGGCTCGCTTATCCGCGCTAGGGTAAATTCGATCGCTGTTTCGTCGTTGATGCCGTCGCCGTTGGGACTGAATGTCTGTGGTACCGGGCGCACTTGACTCAGTAGGGATCCTTCTACGCCGCTGGCAGATACCTGCCAAGAGCGCGGCTGGCCGCTGTCTGGATCGGGTTCAATGTTCTCCTCGGCATCCAGCGTCGCAGTCCCGTCTGGACCGGAAACTTGGGCGCGGAACTGGAAGACATTGCTCAGCAGCCGTCCGCGGAAGCGCATTTCTAGGGTTCCCGCTTGGCGCCAGGGCTCGGTCAGTACTATATCTAGCGCGGTGCTCGATGCGGTGGTTGCGGCGATTTCCATTCCAGACGGGGGCACAATTTCTTCTAGTTCGATCTGACTGGGCAGGTCAACACGCACCCGCTCCACCCCCAGATCGTCAGCACTGAAATCCAACTCTAGGCGATACGTGAAAAGGATGTCTCGGCCCAGCACGGCCCGATTGGGCTCGACCCAGCCGCGGACCAGCGAGGCGGGAATCTGGTCGGTGAAATCGACAATCAGACTGTCCAAGCGCGGGCCCGCGTTTTCGGATTGAGTTGCCATATTGACCCGGTACTGCAGGAAAGTGCGCGGTTCGGGCACCTGCAGCAGGGCCGGACTGGTGTGCATCGGTGCGCTCCAATCGCTCCAAGTGTTGCCGTCGTTCGAGCTGCGGAATTGCAGCCCGAGCGCGGTACCGTCCGGCACTTGGCTGCCCCAGCGCACAGCGGTAAAATTCTTGCGCTCTCCGGGCCGTCCTAGGTCTAGGGGCGGCGAGACAAAGCTGCCCGCAGGAGCAACACCGCTGCCCAGCACCTGAATCTCAGCTACTTTGGCGCGCTGCACTGCATCGACCTCGGCGATGATCACTTGCAGGTAACGGGCAAAGACGGGAGCAAAGGCGATGGCTGTGCGCTCGGGCTGCTCAATGCCGTGCAGCACGCCCACCTCGCTCCACCCAAACTGGTCGTTGCTTACTTGGATGGCGTAGCCGCGCAGGGTATTCTGGACGAATTCGTCGGCGTTTCTGCCCTGGGTCAGGACCCGCACCTCGCTGATTAGACGCCGGTTCAACAGATCCACCTGGGCAATGGCGTTCAACTCGGTCGGATCTACGGTCCAGCCGGTATTGAAGCGGCCGTCGAATACTTCTGGACGGTTGGAGGGCAGCCTGAACGCTAGGTTTTCTCCCTCCACTGAACGCAGATTCAGGCCGCCGGCTGGCTGGCCGATGTCGATGCCACCGGGAAAGCCGGCGATTACATCGGCCTGCAGCGTGTCAGCCCAGCCGGATACGCCCGTCCTGTCTAGCTGGCCGCGCTGTACTTGCTGCCAAGTGTCCAGTCGGCTCACATCCTTTGTCTGCCAGCCCGCGTCTTCTTGGGGTTCGCCGCTCCAGTACCAAAAATTCTGCAACGCACCAAAGGTGCTGACCCATGACTGCGCTGCGGCGCTTACCTCCACAATTAGGCCGCTGCCGTTGCCTTGGCCGCGATTGACGACGCGCACGGCCAGTTCGTTTTTGCGCCGCTTGAGTTCGACTGGATACTCTTCCACGGTGGTCCAATTGTCGTCGCTGCCGATAGCTTCGCCGTTGAGGAAAACCTCGTATTCGTCTGCTGCAGTCAGGCGCAGCAGGGCAGAGCCCGCCTCGGGTGCATTGAGGGTGTGCCGGTAGTACACGGTCTGCTCCCACTGGTCGACGGTCCATTCTTCCGCATGACCTGTGGTGCCCACCAGCAGGGCCGCGGCCAATAGCAACGGGCGCAACTGCCAAGGCGGCGATTTACCCGTTTGGTCTGTTCTCATCCACATCATTGTACCGGCTCCAGTCCCACGACCATGCGGATAAAGAACTGTTCGAAATTAATATCCTCGAATTTCCGGGTGCGGTCCTTCATGCGGCGGCGGCTGATCTCGTAGCCGGCTGTAAGCGCCATATCGAAACCAGCGTATTCAAAGCGATTGACCAGCATGAAAAGCGCATCGCGGGTGTTGTAGTCTTGGTCTTCATTTTGGCCATTGCGGTAGATGCTAGGCAGCACGGATAGCCCTTGGACACCGCCGCGCAGGAAGGTGCGTTCGGTGAATTTGAAGTCGGCCACTAGCATGGGGAAGCCGAAGACCTCGGACACCGGCTGAATGCGTCCCCCGTCGTCGGTGCGGCGGCGCAGCATGAGTTTGTAGCGCGGCGATACTTCTAGCCCGCCCAGACGCCAGCGGTAATCTGCGCGCAACACCGAAGTCCAGAGCTGAATCGCATTGTCGCCGCTGTTGGCGCTGAGTTGTTGGTTGACTTCGAACTTGAGATTGGCACCGACAAAGAGGTTGCGCACCCCCCGGAAGGCGAAGTCGACGAAGGCAGTGTTGACGGCGCTGTCCCGCATTAACAGTTCGTCTTCGACAAAGGTCTCAATGGTGGCACGCGGATTAAAGATGTCGAAATTGGCCACGTCGCCAAAGCGGAATACGCCGTCGGGGATGTCGTCCCGCACTCGCTTTAAGAAGTCCACGGCCCGCACTTCGCCCCAACTGCCGAAGCGCCGCTGGTACTCGGCTTTGGCATACCACACATCCGCCCGCTGGCCGCCCCAGATGGCTTCCATATCGTAGCGCCCAAAGGTCAGTTCCAGCACACGCTGGGGCTGGAAGCGCACGAAGAGATGGTAGCCCTTGCGGTTGAGGTCGTACGGGTAGTCCGGCTTGTTGTCGTTTTCGCGCACGTCAATGACGCCATTGTTATTCAGGTCGTCGCCGTAGTCGAAATCGTCTGGATTGACATCGTAGAGCAAAAAAGGCTCGAAATAATCGGGTACCTGATTGCGATTGCGGTTGGTGTCGGGGGTGCCGTCTTGGTCTTTGTCTAGGCCGGGGAAAACCCCGTTCTGGTCCTCGAAACTGGGTATGAAGAAATCGTCTGGAAAGGGATCCTTGTCGTCGTTGTCGTCAACTGTATTCAGGTCGAGGGTATTGTTCAGGCTCTCGTCGGTCGAACCCAACTCGCCGGCGAAAGGCCCGGTGCCAGAGGCAGCGTACGCCCCTAGCGTCAGGTCGGTTATCGAAAGCTGGGTGCGGTACTCGGGACCGAGGTGGAACAGTTCCCCGCCAACGGCAATTTTCGGGGTGAATTCCCGCTCGATATTGAGCAGGTAGGCGTGGCCACTGCGGTCGTGGCGTTGGCCGCGGTGATCGTGGACGGGGTACTGGAGGAAGTTGAAGCTATGGGCCCACTCGCCCTTGAAGCGGAAGCCTTTTACGTCCGTGCTCAGACCTAGGCCAGCCAAGGTGAGACCGGTCTGGCGGCCGTAGTCAAAGCGGATCTGCTCGATATCGGCACCGGCGGATCCACGTCCTTTGGAGCCGGCCAAACTTTTGTAAAAAGTGGCGCGGTTGCGCTGGGCTGGTTCATTGCGGGATTCGCGCGGGTCAACGGCGTAGATCTCCGACACGCTGACGCGATAATTGCCGCTCAGCAGCGCCTCAAAGGAGGCCGACACCACGTCCTCTTCTTCGGGCAGCGGGAACCAGAACAGGACATAGTCCTTGCCGTCGGCGCGAAAAGAACCATCGGGTTCGGGTGTTTGCAGTGGATAGGTGCCCAAGCGGTGGCCCTTTAGCACTTCCACATAGGGCGGAATCGGCCGTTTGAAGAAGAAGTCCTTGTTGGGAAAGTTCGGATTAAAATCCTCGGTGTTGTGGCGCGTGACAAAAGATTCAATGTCGTCTCGTCGCTCGCCGTTGAGCAGGATATCGACGTCGAAGACCCGAGCTCCGTTGCCGTCCAAGGGCGAGGTGTCTTCAATGCGGACCACCAAGTAATCGATTACCTGGACCCGGTTGGGCAACTGACCCTTCATGCCGTTCCAATCGGGCGGCGAGCGAGTGTCAATGCGGAAGAGGTTCACATAAGAGGTACTCAGGTCGATGGTGCGCCAGTTCCATTGCCAGTGGCCGCCCAACAGGTACGCAGCGAAGGCCGCGGTGCTCAAGGCGGTGGCGTCCTCTCTGGAAAGTACGGGCTTGTCCATGCGCGAGGCTAGGACCGAGAAGTTGTGCCTTTCATTGGCTAGGTCCCAGCGGATGCCATTGAGGGCGGCCAGATCCAGGATCAGCGGCGAGAAGTGGGTGCGGATGCGATCGCCGATGATCAGCCGCGTCTGCCAATTATTATAGCTGTCGTCGGCCACCATCAGGCGGTTGAGAAACCCCTCGTAATTGTTCGGCTTGGCAATGGTGCTGCCGCTGAACACTTGGGCCGGATCGTCGAAGCGGCGGTTCTCCCGCAAGTGGTACACTTCGACGCCGTTTACCAGAAAGTCGCCGAATTCGTCGTACACGGGGTTGGCCGTGCGCGTGATGACATTGCGCGGCCAAGTCCGATAACCCTCTAGGCCGTAGTTGTCGTAGGTGAGCAGGCCGGGACGGTAGAGCATTAGGCGGGCACCGGTGGTATGGGGCTCGATAAGTCTGGGGTCGCCTTCGCCGCGCACCGTCGTTGCTAGGGCCGCTATAAGCGCGCCTATTGAGATCGCTTTTAGCATGGACTCAATTCGTCCTCACCTGTAGGAAAAACTCCGAAGTCTCTACTGTGCCCGTCGTGCTGGAGTGGACAAAGTCGGTAAAGGATTTTCGCAGTCCTAGGTTCATGCTGATCCGGTAGCCGGTGTAGCTGCTGTTGTTTTGCAAGCCGATGATATAGTGATAGGCATTGAAATCGTTGGAAGGTGCCACGGCATCGCGAAAGCGGTGCTTCAAGAGGGGAAAGCCCTGGATGCCGGCCTTTATGGTGGTGCGTTCGGTTAAGAAAAAATCGAGCCGCACGATCGGCGCTAGGTTGGTCTCGTCGGCTAGGTCGCCCAACAGTGCTGAGTCGGAGCGATGATAGGTCCATTTGAGCATGGGGGTCAGCGTCAATTTCTGGCGCAGTTGCCAGGCGTAGTCGACCCGATTTACTAGGGCCAAAGACCAGTCATTGCCCGAGTCTTGTGTCTGGCCATCGTCAAACGTATCGGCAAAGCGGTGGTTGAGTTCGTAGCGCCAGGTGTTGTTGAGCGTCAAGTGATCGACGCCGGTGTAGTTGAATTTCACATAGCTCAGATGGGCATGGCTGTTGCGATAACGCAAGGGATCGTCGCGCAAGCCGATCTCGTAGCGGCCCCGCAGCAGCGGATTGGATACGTATTGATAGAGCGGGTCGGGAATGTCGTCCTGTACGCGTTTGCTGCGGTGGCGCAGATTTAGGTGGATATTGTGGAACAGCGGGCGGCTGTATTCGAGCTTGGTGTACAGGGAGCGATTGCGACCTGATCCGGCAATCTGGTCGATAGCGTGTCCGCCCAGCCGCAACTCGAGTTGGGAAGTGGGGTTGAAGGTAAAGAATACATGCTGCCCTTTGCTGTCGCGCTCGTACGGGTAGTCGGGTTTGTTGTCGTTTTCGCGCGAATCAACCACGCCGTTGTTGTTGAAATCATCGCCGTACACGAAGTCTTCGGACTCGACGAAGTACATGAGGAAGGGCTCTTGGTAGTCGGGCAGGAGATTGTTGTTGACATTGGTGTCGAAGATGCCGTCGCCGTTGTCGTCTAGGCCGGGAAATACCCCGAAGCCGACGTCGCGCAGGGAGCCGGGAAAGAGGTTTTCTTTCACCTCAATGGCCGCTTCGGTGACGTCGTTCTGGAAGCGCAGGTCTAGGGGATCGTCGTGTTCCCAAGAATCGGGCCAGGGGTCCAAATCGTCGTTGTCATCGACCAGTTCGAATTCTTTCAGGGCGGGTATGAATTCGTCCAAATAAGTGAAAGAGGTGCGGTATTGGGGTGGGACCCGGTACAGCTCCCAGCCCACGGCGAAGTTCGCAAACAGGCGCTTGCCCTTCAGCGAATAAGCACTTACAGGCCGCTTGTGCCGTCGGCCTTCTTGGACGGGAAAGATGAGGTGCTGGGTGCTGGTATTGAGGTCGCCGCTCACTTCAAAGCCGAGCAGGTCCAGTTCGAGATTGGCACCGTAGAGTTCCAGACCCGAGGGGAAGCCGTAGTCGAACTCAACCCAGCCCATATTCGAACCGTTGCGGACATTGCCCGCGGCCCGCACCACATTGCGCCAGTCTTCCCACACTGAGCCGACCACGCCGCTCCGGCCGATGGGGGCACCTAGGTCGATGGCGTAGTCGTTGGCCGCTAGGACCCTAAAGGAGATATGTTCGGCCTCGGGCGGCACTTCAAAGCGGAACAGCAACACGTCGTCGCCGTCGGCTTGGAGGACATTTTCGCCGTCTAGCTCCACGGATTCGGCATTGTTAAACAGGCCGCCGCGGGCACCGAAGAGACTGCCGAAACCAACGGTGTGCGGTAGCCAAGACTGACGGCGGCGCAGATGGGGCACGTCTTCCAAACGCAGACGTTCGGGAATCATGCGCCGCTCTTTGCCTAGCGATACGAGGCCAGCGATTCGGCGCACTTCGGGCGCGGTCTGGCTGGGCTGGCCATTGACGATCATCTGTACATCGTGGACTTGGGCTCCAACACCATCGGCGGGCGAATCATCGCTGATGGCGAGAAAGACTTCGCTGGGTGTGACCAAGTTGGTAGGGAAAGCCCCTTTGCGGAAAGATCCCTCCCGGCGTCCCAGCAAGGTGTCGGTGATATGGGTGTTGACGTACGAGGCACCAAATTGCAAGACACTGCCGATCTGGGTTTTCCAGTGTCCGCCGAAGAGATAGGTCACAAAGTCGAGCGGCCGCGCCGAGGCGAAATTGCGCAGGGGTTCGGAAATGCGCGAGCCGAGTATGGTGAAGCGGTTGCGCTGCGAATTGGAGTCCCAGCGGATACCATTCATGCGGTTAATCGACAACATCATGGGCTTGAAGCGAGCCTCCACGGCCCGGCCGAGGATGACCGACGAACCCCAGTCCTGATAGGAATCACTGGCGACGACCAGATTCTGAAAAAGGTCGCGGTAGTCGTCGTCTTTGAAAATGATGCTGCCGCCAAAGGGCGAAATGGTGCGAAATTCCTGAGTGCGGTAGAGATCGGCACCGTTGAGCAAGGTGAAGCCGAAGGGGTCGTAAACGCGCGTCTCCTCGTCGAGGAAGAAACCGCCCGCTAGGCGCCGCAGACGAATATCGCGGTAGGAAAAATGAGCGTAGTTCTCGTAATCCTCATTGGCCCACAGGGGATAGTATTCGCGATTGAGGTACTGGCCGTGGGACCGGTCAAAAAAGCCGGTCAGCATCAGCAAAAGCAGGCAGGTTGTTTTAAAGCAGCGCATTTCAGTACACCACCGCTACGGAGCACATGGCGGTTTCGTCGCCTTGGTCCAATTGGGCCCGCACCCTCACTAGGTACAGACCCGGTACCACCAAAGTGTCATCGTCGTCGTGACCGTCCCAAAAACCCGGGCTGAGCGCAGGGTCGCCTGCGGCTGGAGGGCGCACGTACTGGCCGCCGCGCAGCGCGCCGGTGTCTAACTGACGCACCAAGCGGCCTCCTAGGTCGAAAATGTCCACGTCTATTTCCTGCGGCACACTGATCCGAGAGAGAACGAATTCAATGATGGTATGGTCGTTGATGTTGTCGCCGTTGGGAGTGAAAACGGACGGATTGGTTCGGACTTGGTCCAATATCGGCCCAACCGCGTCGAGCGCTCGCACGCTCCAGGAGTAAGGGGTACCAGTGTCTGGATCAGAGGCGGTGTCCTCTTCGGCATCGAGTGAGATCGCTGCTTCTGGGCTAAAAAGGCGTGTGGAAAAGGTGAACTGGTTGGTCAGCAACCGCGCCCTGAAACGCAGTTGCAACTGACCGGACTGGTGCCAGAGATCGGCCCATACCAACTCCAATGCGTCGCCCGCAATAGTCGTGCGGGCGACTTCCATCCCCGAGGGAGGCACAATTTCTGTTACCTCGGCCAAGCTCGGCATGTCGATGCGGATGCGCTCCACGCCTAAATCGCTCTCGTCGAATTCGACTTCGAGGTGATAGACGAATTCGGCTTCGCGTCCCACTATCCCCTTGTTCGGTTCCACCCGGACGCGGGCGGCCGAGGCGGGCGTCTGCTCGGCGAAAGCAATGATTAGACTATCCAAGCGCGGGCCGATGTCTTCGAAATCAGTGGAGAAATTGACTCGATACTGCAGCAAGTCCCTCGGTTCGGGCACCTGCAGATCGGCTTCTAAGGCACCAGTCTCAGGGCTCCAGTCGCTCCAAGAGACGCCGTCGTTCGAAGTGCGGAACTGCATGCTCAGGGCGGTGCCGGCGGGACGCTGTCCGGTCCAGCGGAAGCGGTCGTAGATCTTGCGCTGGCCGGGCAAACCTAGGTCCAGCGGTGCCGAAGTGAACGTACCCGAGGGAGCTACTCCCTGCCCGGTCACCTGAATATCGGCGACGCGGGCCCGCCGCAGTGGATCGAGTTCGGTGGCGACCACGCGCAAAAAGCGGCCGAAGATCGGCTCGAAGGCGACGGCGGTTTGCGCAAAATCGGCAATGCCGCGAATGGCGCCGACTTCGCGCCACTGGAAACCGTCGTTGCTGACCTCGACGGCGTACCCCTGCAGCGTGTTGGCGGCAAAATCTTCGGCATTCTCTCCGGCTGTAAAGACCCGCACTTCGCCGAGCAGGCGCTGGATGCCGAGATCGACGCGGGCAAAGCTATTGAGTTCGTCGGGTTCGATCGTCCAGACGCTTTCGGCTTGGCCGTCAAATACCTCCGGTCGATTGGCCGACTGGCTAAGTGCGAGGTTTTCGCCCTCGACTGTGCGCAAACTCAGCCCGTCGCCGCCCACATCAACGCCCCCCGGATAGCCGGCAATTACTTCCGCTCCGAGGGTGTCGTCCCAGCCGGAAAGCCTAGGGCGCTCTAGCCAACCGCGCTGCACCGTTGTCCAGCCTGCTATCTCGCTCACATCTGCCGTCAGCCAGTCGGTGCCTTGCTGAGGATCGCCGCTCCAGCGCCAGACCTCCTGCAGGCCGCTGGTAGTACTCAGCCACGCCTGTTCGCCGACGACCACTTCGACGAGCAGACCGCTGCCGTTGCCCTGGCCCCAGTTTTCCACGCGCACGGCTAGGTGGTTAGCGCCGCCTTGCAGTTCGACCGCCAGTTCCTCCACGGTCGTCCAGTCGCCATCGCTGCCCACCGAGTCGCCGTTGAGGAAAACCTCGTATTCATTGACCGCGGTCAGACGCAACGCGGCCTGTGTCGCTTCAGCCGCATTGAAGGTAAGCCGGTAGTGGACGGTCTGGTCCCATTGCGCTACCTGCCACTCGGCCGCAGCCGCAGGCGAGAGCACCGCTAGAACCAAACCCACTATCGGTAGCACGACTTTCATTTCTCAGCTATTTCTCGTTGTGCTCCCGACTCGATGTCGAGGCTTACAGTGACGAGTTTGGTAACTGGATTGACCACCAAACGGTGGTATTGGCCGAAGGGCTTCCAGCGCTTTGAGCCGTTTTCCCAGACGTGTTCTGGCTCCTGCTCCGGCACTGACAGGCCAATGCGCCGCAGGGCTTCCGCCGTATCAAAGGGGTCCATCTTTTTGAATGTATAGGTCACATAAGACGCGTTGTCGCGTATCAAATCCACGTAAACCCAGGTACTATCTCCATCCGCATCTCTCCACTGTAGAGTGGTTACTTCCTCGGAGCGCACAAAGTCGAAATCCGGCTCGCCTAGGCGCTCCTTTAGGGCTGCTCCGGTTTTGTTCAATATCTGATGCACCGCGAGCAGCGGCACTTCTTCCCGGCCGCAAGCGGCGAGAAAAAAGAAAATTGCCAAGAGTATGCTGGATCTCACTATTCCACCTTGAAAGTGAAGGGATACGTCACCAATACAGGTAGTGGCGTCAATCGGGGTGCTGTGGCCCGCGCTCCAGGACTAGTCGCCAGCCCATTCTCTCCACTCGTTGCACCAGTCGCCGGCGTTTGCAGTGCCCCTATATCAATGGGGCGGAAAGCCCACCGCATAATTTCTTGCTGCATGCACTGACCTACAGCTTGGCTGCCCACGTTTGAGTTGGTGGCTTTGGCCTCGGAAACGGCTCCGCCCACCTCAATGGTGAAGCGCATGGTCACTGCGCCTTCGTTGGCCTCTCCTTTGTCGAATGCTTCGACGAAGCAGCGGTTGAGACCCGACAAGCGCTGGCGCACCACGGCCCGAATGGCGCTCAGGCTGCGGGTGCGCTCACCGGGTAGGTTGCCCATGATCTGGCTGGGGCCATTCTCGGAAATCATCAGTGTTTCGGCGGTTTTGCCGCTGGTTGCTCCCTTTTGCACGACGAGGTTTTCCACTTTGTGTTTAAAGACAAAGCGCATATCCCGCTTTTCCACGGGTTTGTCAAAAGCCCCGAAACGCAAGACGAAGTCCTTCAGGGTCAGCACTACTTCCTCGGTCTCGGGATAAACCGGATCGAAGACGACGAAACCGCCGTAATTCTCGCCCTTAAATATGGGCTGGTCTTCCTCGTAGTTATAGCTGCGCACCATGCCCATGCGCAGTTCGAAGCGATAGAACTCGTTGCCGCTCTGACCCCGCTGCGAGCGGTAGTAATTTTCGAAATTGCCATAGGGCGACGACGAAGTGATGCCGTAGGCGCGTAGGAACTGGCCTTGGTCGGTCTCCAATACGGCGGCCAATGGGTCGAGCATGACTTTGGGCTGAGTGCGGTTGAAAATAGTGACTTTGAAAACGGTGAAGCGGTTGGGCGTATAACCTAGGCGCGTATCGGTCCAGTTGCCGTAGGTATAGGGATTGGTCGAGTACTTGCCGCGCCCGGATTCGTCGGGGAAGAGGGCGTTGAGCTTGGCGTCGGTCATGTGCTCTACCTCGAGGCGCAGACCGGCCAGTTCCCAAGAGATCGCGCCGTTCTCCTGCAGACTATAGGCCCCTTCCGTTTCCGCGGACTCGACGACCGGCAACAGCAGGGTCTCGCGCTTGACGGCCGTGGGAAAGAGAAAACAGCCTGATAGCAGACCGCACAGAGCAATAATCCAGATCAATCGGCCGCGTCTCATCGCGCTATTATCCTCTTTACTCATTGATTTTGCTCCGTGTAGAAATCGATCTGTTGCTGGGCAATGGAGCCTTGCTGAGTCAGGGCGAACACCACTAGGTTGACGCCCATTTGTAGCTGTGGCTCGTTGCGGAATTCCTTTTCCCAGGCGCGTCCGTATTCCTTGGTCGTGAAGATCGCCACTAGTCGCTCGCCGAGGAAAATGCCTTCGAGAAAGGGCACTTCGGGATGAAAGTCGCGGCTGTGCACAAGCCTTTCCTGAGTCCGCTTGGGCGGTGGGCCATCGTCGAAATCGTAAAAGCTGTGGTATATGGGATGATCGTTGGGAATGACCTTGAAGCGCGCATCCCGTCCGAGCGAAGCCTTGAGCATTTCCCGCAGCGAGGCTTCGGCTGGGGTGTACTCGGTAGCGGCGTCCCGGCCCAACTCGCCCATGGCTTCGACCATGACAAAGCCGCCTTGCCGCAAATAGGCACCCAAATTGGCGATCTCCTGCTGGGTGGGTTCAAAGGCTTGATCGACGGAGATGTACACGAAGGGTGCCCGGAAGATAGCGCGCGAATCGAGGAAGAGATGGTCGTCCACTTCGGCCCGAATCTGGGTAAAGCCATTAATCGCTTCGACTAGCTCGAAGATGGCCCGCTGGGTTGATGGTTTGAAGTCGTTGCCCCAGGCCAAGGCTAGGTAAACGAAGCCAGTGATGTTCTGTTTGTCGGCCGGATCCTGGACCACCAGCCCCTTATAGCGGCCGATATCCAGCGCTTCCAAGTCGAGGAATTCTTCCTGCATGCTGATGCGCTTCTCCGGCTCTTTGGGGCTCTTGATGGAGACGCGCTGTACTTCGGGCTGGACCACTTCCAAGCCTAGATCAGCGCCGCTGGCAACGCCGAAGCGGAAGGTCTTGATCTTGCCGACTAGGTCGGGGAGGCGAATCTGGGGTTTGCGGGTGATTTGCGGCTTGGCCGCCCGCACTTGGCGGGTCATTTGCCGTTTGGGGATTTGCTGTTTCTCAAACTCAAAGGCTTTGGTCAGGCGCGGCTTGCGCACCACTAGGTGCATCAGTGGGGGTTTGGGCGCTTTTTTTTCTTCTTCTCTAGTAGCTAGGTAGATTACGGGTATGGCCAACAGAACAATAGCCACCGCTAGTGCCCGGTAGAGCACTCCGCGCTGTCGGCGCAGCAATTCCTCCAAGCGGAGTGCGTCCGTCGGCGTGGCGAAGCGTTTGGCATCGATTTGAGCGGCCATGGTAATCCTATAAGCGGTTGGTTTCGATCCACTCTTTGTGCATGCGGGCAAAGCGATGGGCTTCGGCCTGTTCGTCGGCTAGGCGATCGAGAACCTGATCGTAAGCCTGCACCGCGTCCCTCCACTGCCCCAAAGACTCGTAGCAGACCCCCATATTGCTCAGTGCTCCAATCTCGCTTTCGGTGCCGGGATAGTCGCGCGCGATTTCCGCAAAGCCGGCTGCTGCTCGGCGGAACTGGGCTGGGTCTTGCTCCTCAAGGGCTTGGGCAAAGATCTCCTCGACTTCGGCGTAGCGCAGGTAGGCCACTACTTCGCGCAGGTCATCTATTAATTCGGGAACCTTTTGCGCTACCGGACTGTTGGGAAAGCGGCGGATGACTTCTTGGTAGGCCTGCAGGGCTTTGTCGTATTCCTTCTCGTTGTAGTAAAAGTCGCCGATGGTGAACTGGGCATTGGCCGCCAGAGCGCTGCCGGGGTAGTCGGAAACCACGCTTTGGAAGGCAGCGATAGCTTGGGGCACCCGTTCCATATTGAGATGGGACCAAGCCAGATTGTAGAGGGCATCGTCGGCTAGGTCTGATCGCGGGTGCATTTCAAGCAATTGCTGGTAATGCCCTTGCGCCGTCTCGAATTGTCCCAAGTTGTAATGGGCCTCCCCAGCCCGGAACAGTGCGTCGGGTGCTAGTTCGCTTTGGGGATAGGCGCTAGCTAGGTCGGCAAAGGCAGCCGCGGCCTGCTCGAACTGAGTCAGGTTGAAATGGGCATATCCCAGATAGTAGAGGGCGTAGGGGCGGTTGCGATGACTAGGCGTCTTCTGCAGATAGGTTTCGAGCACTTGCACGGTTCCCGCGAGATCTTCCCGCTCGAATAGGGTCTGTCCCAGAGCAAAGCGCATATCGGCCGAATAATAGGAATCTGGGTAGTGGGACAGGGCCTTTTGGTAGGTGTTGATTAGCGCTTGGGTGTCACCCCGTGAGCCGTGGGCGTCGCCCATTAGGAAATAGGCTTTTTCTTGGAGGAAATAGGGTTGCTCGCCGCGCGCAGCGGGCAAGTCCAAGGAGAGAATTCGCTGGCATAGGGCCTCGACTTGGTCGAATTCTTCTAGGTTGTAGTGAAGTTCGGCCAGCACCACTAGGTGTTCGGCGCGTTCGACTGAATCGGTCGCTGCCGCTACTAGGGCTTGGTAGTCCCCGATGGCTTCTTCCTGCTGACCTAATTCGAGGTGGGCTAGACCAAGCATGCGCTGGGCCGCTCTTGCCAACTCCTCGTTGTCGCTGTGCAGCAGCATCTTCAGGTCGGCGGTCGCCTCCTCGTAGCGTTTTAGTTTGAGTAGGCTTACGCCGCGGCCGTAGAGGGCACCTAGGCGCACCTCTTCGTCGTCGGCTAGTTCGATGGTGCGTCCCAAGGCCTCCACCGCGGCGACAAATGCCTCCGTTTCGATCAGGGTGCGCCCTTTCATGTAGTGGAGACGAGCCTGTTCGTTTTTATCTGTACTGGTCTCCAATCCCGCCTCCAGCGCCTCCAACGCCCCCGGGAAATCGCCCGCCGCCGCCAGCAGGTTGCTCGCTTCGAGCATGGCCTTGGGAAACAAATTTGCAGTGCGGTCAAGCTGTCGGAATAGCTCTACTGCCTTGCCGGGCTGGCCCAAATCTCGGTAGCACAGAGCCAGTTCGAAATAGGCCCCCTGGAGCTGCGGGGCCTCGGAGTATTTTTGCAGGATGGACTCGTAAGCGGCGATGGCCTGCTTGAAGTCTTCTTGCTGGTAGTGGATGCGGCCCAGTTGGAAAAGGGCACTGCGCACGTAGTCTGGGTCTTGGTCGGCGGCGACGATCTCTTGGTAGAGCTCCAGCGCTTGGGCCGTGTGCTCGGCATTGCCCAAGGTGCCGAGCATCTGGTTGCACAGGGCGATATTAAACGGGGTAGCCGCTAGGCCTAGTTCGCTGCTGGGATAGTCGGCGGCAATGCGTTCATAAGCGGCGATCGCCTGTGCGTAGGCCAAGCGGGCCTCGCCGTCGTTCGCGACTTCACGCTGGAGTTCAGCCTGCTCGTAATGGGCCCGCCCAATCTTGTAAAGGGCCCAAGGTGCCGCCAGACCAGCGGCTTTGGCTACATCTCCGTACGCATCTAGGTAGAGTTGGTATTCGGCAATGGCGCGCTGATAGTTGGCAATGCCGTAGTAGTGCTCGGCCAACAGGGATTGCATGCTGGCCTGAAAAATGCGGTTGCGGCTACCGTCGATGGCCTCGCGGTAGGTGCGCACTGCTGCTTGGCCATCGCCGCCTTGGGTGTACATATCAGCTAGGCGGATGTAGGCCTCGGCCACCAGTTTTTGTTCCTGGGCGAAGGCGGTTATAACCTTACTATAGGCGGCACCGGCACCGGCAAGATCCCCACTTTGGGCGCGACAATCGCCTACTTTGATCTGGGCTTTGGCCGCCAGTTCTAGCGCGGTCTCGTCTACTAGACCGGCTATTTTCTCGCGCCGCATCTTTAGCAGGTCGCGCTCGCTGAGGTGCTCGATGTCTTGGCGGGTTACCACCTCCTGGTACCAAGAAGTGGCCTGATCGTAGTGCTGCTGCAGAAAGTAGGCTTCGCCGATTTGGAAAAGCGCTCGGTCTGCGCGGTACCCTTTGGGAGCGTGCTGCACCAGTTCCTCAAAGGCGGTGATGCTTTCCCGGTACTGCTCCAATTTAAAATAGGCCCAGCCGATATTGTAGAGGGCGTTGTCGAGGTATTGGCTGTCGGGATATTTCTGCAGCAGGGCTCGGCCTTCTTCTATGGTGCGCTGGTACTCGCCGCTTTCATAAAGGCAGTTGACCAGCCGGTTGCGGGCCAATTCCCGCATCTGGGGGGAAGTAGTCTGGGCTTCGGTCTTGCGGAAATAGGTGGCCGCTTCTACGAAGTCGGTCGCTGTCCGCTCGGCGAGTTGGAGCTGGCGTTCGGGGTCGCGCTCATAGGCGGCGCGGCGCTGGGATTCTTGGGCGCGCTTGAAATAGCTATTACCCGTCTGGTAGAGGGCGATTTCTTTGATTGGGGCCGTAACCTCGCCGACCGCGACCTCAATCTCCGCGGTGTAGAGCAGCGGGCTTTCAATGGCATTGATGCGCTCGTAGGTTGCGATGGCTTGCTCGTAGTCCTCGGCGGCATAGAATTTCTGCGCCTGCTTGAAAGAAGCTTGTATTTCGTCTGGGGTCGGTACGAAGTACGAACCTACTACTAGCCCCAGCAGAGTGCCTACAATGAGCAGAGGTGTCATAGTACCTATCAACGAGAAAGAGCACGCCAGCACACCAAATTTCGCGGATTAGTCCAAACGGTAAGAAAAGGCAAATGCGGTTGCAAGTATTTCTCCGTGCGGTTTGAAAGCGGGCTTTTTACGCGTAGCAGTAGAAGAACGGGGCAGATGTTTCTTTGGCATGTTGCTAGCGGTAAAGTATATTACGGCCCTGCGCGTCCTATTCGAGTCCAACGAGCCGCACAAAACTCATTGCGGGAGGCATGTGTTATGGAAACTCTGTTAGCCGGTGGCATCCTGATGATTCCCTTGGGATTGTGCGCCGTCCTCTCACTGGCATTCATCTTAGAAAGGGTCTGGGTGCTCAGCCGCATTCCCGACGAGCAGGCCGCCCAACAGACTCTCGAAGAGGCGGAAAGAGCCTTAGCGGATCGGGGGCAAGAAGCTGCCGCCCAGTACTGCGCCGACCACAAAGGTCCGCTGTGTTTTATTTTTGCCTCCTTGCTCAAGCGCTTTGACACCCTCATGCTCGAACGCCGCGAATTCCGTCCGACCAACGAGCGCCTAGCCCGCCTGGCCGGACAGGCCGGTGCTGGAGACCTCTCCCGCTTTCTGCTCGAGCAAAAGGAACTTTCCGACCTCAAGGACGAGCTCGTGCTGGAGACGGACGAAGCCGGCAAGGTCTATCTAAGTCGCTACTTGGTGGTGCTCAATACCATCGGCAATATCTCGCCGTTGCTGGGCCTGTTCGGCACCATCCTCGGCATGATCACCTCCTTCAAGGCCATTGCCGTGGCCGGTACGGGCGATCCCAAGGTGGTGGCCAGCGGCATTTCGCAGGCCCTAGTCACTACGGCCACGGGGCTGGCGATTGCCATTCCCACCATCGTGGCCTATCGCTCGCTGGCTCGGCGCGCCGAACACCATCGCAGCCGTCTCGAAGTCTATGGGCTGGCTTTCGTCAACACCTTGCTGATGGTCGGCCAAGATCAATTGGACGGAGAGGCAGCCGGCTAATGGCCCTGGTGCTGAGCCGCAAACGGGAAAGCCTGACTAGGGACGAAGGCCCGGATCTGACGCCGCTGATCGACTGCGTTTTTCTGCTGCTCATTTTCTTTATGGTCACCACCGTCTTCATCCACTCCAAGGGACTAGACGTGGACCTTCCGGCTCAGAGCGAGGCGACGGAACAGCAGGAGAAGAAAGACATTAATATCCTCATCGACGCCCAAGGCCGCATCCAGATCAGCGGCGAGGACGTGGTGCCAGAGGCTCTAGTCGAGCGGATCAAGCGGGCCATGAAAGAGGCCAACAACGATAATATCATCATACAGGGGCACGTCGATGTTGCCCAGGAGCATGTGGTCTTGGTGGTGGATGCGGCCAAAGCGGCCGATGTCGCGGGTATAGCTTTCGCCAAAGAGGAGGCTCCCTAGTGGTGCAGCAGCGGACCTCCATATTGGAAGACCTAGAGGATGAAAACCTCAATCTGACGCCGCTGATCGACTGCGTTTTTCTGCTGCTTATTTTCTTCATGGTCACTACGGTTTTCAAGCAGCCCTACAGTCTGCGAGTGGAGTTGCCCCAAGCCCGTCAAGCTACCATCGTCGAAGAGAAGAAATTGGTAGCCTCGATCGACAAGTCGGGTGCTATGGAGCTCAATCGCCAGCTAGTGAGCATGGCCAAACTTCCGACCGTGCTCGCTCGCGAGAAAGAGACGACCCGCAGTTTGACGTTGATCATTCGCACGGACAAGCAGACCCGGCACGGTCTTGTGCTCGAGGTCATGGAGATTGCCAAGCGGCTCGACGTCGATAAGGTCGTTTTGGCCACCGAAGAAGAAGAAATCTGAGCGGTTTCTGAAGTGATCGATAGGAAACTCTCATGCGCTATTTCATCGCCACTCTCTGTCTAGTCCTGACCGCTTCCGCCGCTCCCGCTGAAGATGCCCTGCCGCACCACACCATCCTCCGCGCCGCCGGGCCTATCGCCGTGGACGGCCACCTCGACGAGCCTTCTTGGGAGGCCGCTCAAGTCATCGATCAGTTCGTCTTCCCTTGGTGGACTGAAGGTGCCAAGGATCGCACCGAGGCCCGCTTGTTGTGGGACGATGTGCATCTGTACGTCGCCTTTACCGCATACGACCCGCACATTTCGGCTACCTTGATCGGGCGCGACAGTCCGGTGTCGCGCGACGATTGCGTTGAGGTATTCATCGCCCCAGACACCAGCCAAGTCACCAACTATTTCAACTTTGAATTCAACGCCTTGGGGACGATTCTGGACCGCTCGCCGCGCGACGAACGGTCGTCTGCATGGAACGGCGAGGGCGTGCAGGTGGCCATCGACATAAAGGGCACACTCAACCAAGAGACGGATCAGGATACGCTCTGGACCACTGAAATCGCTCTCCCCTTTGCCGTCTTCGCTCCATACGCCCCCCACCTGCCTCCGACCGCTGGCGACGCGTGGCGTCTCAACCTGTACCGCACGGGTGGCGCGGTCAATCTGCAGTACATCACTTGGTCCAATACCCTGACGCCCAAGCCGCAATTCCACGTGCCCGAGCGCTTTGGGGTGGTGCATTTTGACAGTCGGCCGGTATTGAGTCTGCAAGACGAGGCCGAGTAGGAAGACGCGGCTAGCCGTGTCTTCATCAAATCGGGACTTCCGACGAACTACTGCTACAGTTATCTATCGCGTTCTACTGCTATTTGCGCTGTTCGCGTCCTGCGAATCCACAGATGCGCCGCTCGTCTTCTACGAGAGCCCGCATGGGTTGGTGGTGCTGAAGGCGGCGCGGGTCGATTTTGCGGAAGAGGGCGAAGAGACGGCTGCGGCGCGGGCGCACTTTGACGCGGGTGAAGACCACCTCAGCGCGGGTCGCTGCGGTGCTGCGGCTGAGAGCTATTTGCAGGCCGCGGCGCGGCGACCGTCGCCAGCGGTCTGGCTCAATGCAGGGGTCGCGTTGCTGTGCGATGGCGAGTATGAAAGGGCGGGGGCGGTGCTGGCAAAGGGACTGGAACTTTCTAAGGCGACTACAGATGTTCGAGCCGCTTTGCTCGGTAATCTGGGCCAAGCTCATCAGCGCCTAGGGCGTCTCGACTCGGCGCTGGTATCCTACCAAAGCGCGGTGGCGCTGCACCGACAGAACGGCTTTGCCGCTGGCGAGGCTCAAGCGCTCGGCGATCTGGGCGCGGCCTATTTCATGCAGGGCGATCCAGAGCAGGCGCTTGGCTTCCTAAAACAGGCGCGGGATGGGCATCGGCGGATTGGCGATCAACTCGGATTGGCGCGAGACCTCGACCGCCTCGGTACGGTTTACTTCGTCCGGGGTGCGGCGGATTCGGCGCGGTTGGCTTTTGTGGAGGCGCTGGAACTCTACCGAGACGAGGGGTATCTGCGCGGCCAAGCTGGCGGTCTGACGAATATCGGCAACATCCACCTAGACGAGGGCCGGCTCGATTCGGCGCACTTTTACTTTTCCGCAGGACTGGCCGTCCTCGAACGCCTAGCCGACGACGCGGCCCGCGCCACCCAGCTAGTGCGGATCGGACAAATCTACCAGCAGCAGGACGATCTAGAGGCCGCGTTGGTCGCCTACCGCGAGGCGCTTTCTATCCATCAAGCACAAGAAAAGGTGGATGGCCAAGCCGAGACGCGCGACCGCATGGCGCGCATTTTTTTTCAGCAGGGCCGTTTGGATTCGGCACTGTCTGCGTACCAGTCGGCGCTTGCGCTCTACCGGCGGTATGATACCCACCCGGGCAAGCGGGCGCAGGCCTTGGATCACATCGGCGATGTGCATCTGTATCAGGGCCGTTTGGATTCGGCGCTGGTCGCCTTTGAAGCGGCGCTGGGGATCTACGTTGCCCACGGCCATCCGCGCGGCCGAGCCGTCCAGTCGAGCAAGATTGGTCAGGTGCTGCAAAAGCAGGGGCAGCTAGACGAGGCGATAAAAGCGCATCGTGCGGCGCTATCGCTGTACCGCGAATTCGATCTCTACGCCGAGGGGGCGACCCAACTTGACTACATCGGCCACCTCCACTTCCGCCAAGGCAAGATCGACGAGGCGCTCGCCGCCTTTGAGAACGCCCTGCACGTCTTCACGCAAGCGGGCAACCGCCAAGGCGAGGCCGCGCAACTGAGCAATATCGGCAACATCTACTTTGAGCAGGGCCGCTTGGACGAGGCGCTTAAGGCATTTGGCGACGCCCTGCACGTTTTTCAGTTGATCGGGCATCGGCAGGGGGAGGCGCAGAGTTTGGGCAATATCGGGTTGGTGTACCGCAAGAAGGGCGAGCAGGCGCGGGCGCTAGAGGTGCTGCAGCAGGCGCGCGTTGCGTACGTCGAGATTGGAGTGCGGAGCGAGGGGCGGCGGACGGTGGAAGAGGCGATTTCGGCGATCGAGGGGCGTTAGGAACTAATGGGCAGAGGAAGAAAGGGAGAGGCGGTTGAGGTGGATTGGGATGGGCGCGGCGTCCCCTTCGCGGATGTAGAGGATCTGATCCATGGCGAGGTTGGAGAAGTGCTGCTTTTGCCCTGTTGTCGGCCAGGTAACTTCGACAAAAAGAAGCGTATCGGCGCGGCCTAAACCGATTTCTTGTTGCAGGCTCGACGCGCCGAAGCTGCCGCCTGAACCGACGGTGGCGTAGATGTCGCGGATGATGCCTTTTTCGCGGATGCGTGCTTGGATGCGGGCGCCCAAGGCGTCTCTGTTGGACTGGACGCCTTCGAGGCGGAGGGTGAGCCAGCGATGGCCGTGGCCGGGATTTTCAAACAGGACGTTCTGGTAGAAATCGCCGTCATAGGCCCCGCCGAGGACGATGTAGATGTCTTGGTCGCCGTCGTTGTCGATGTCGGCGAAGGAGATTCCGTGGCCTTTTTGGATGTGGCCGAAGCCGCCGGAGAAGGTCGCCTCCGCAAAGCGCTGCCCGCTGACGTTGCGCATCATGCGGTTGGGGAGCAAGGAGCGCAGGTCGGGGTTGCCGGTGCCGATATAGCAGTCGAGGAAGCCGTCGTTGTCGATGTCGCCGAAATTGGCCCCCATGGCTAGGATGATCCCGTCCATGCCGACCTGTGCTGTTATATCGGCGAAGGTGCCATCGCCTTGGTTTTGGTAGAAGCGGGGCCTTGCTGCGGACGAGGGCTGACCTAGATAGATCGCAGCAATGTCGTCGGGGTTTTCGCTGTGGTAGCCAGCGGCGAAGAGGTCGAGGTCTCCGTCGTTGTCGTAGTCCCAAAACCAAGTGGGGAACGAGCCTTGCGGCTCGGCGACGCCAGCTTCTGCGGTTGCGTCGGCAAACGGTTCCCGTGGCCCTTCGTTGCGGTAGAGGACGTTGTCTTGGCCGAGGCGGGAGAGATAGAGGTCGGGATCGCCGTCGTCGTCGTAGTCGCCCCAAGCTACGCCTTTGACAAAGCCGATGTTGTCTATGCTCAACTCGGGTGCGACGTCGGCGAAGGTGCCGTCGCTTTGGTTCTGGTAGAGCTGGCAGGGGTGACGTTCCCAGGCGTCGGACTCGTTGCCGACGTACAGGTCGAGGTCGCCGTCGTTGTCGTAGTCGCTCCAGGCCGCCGAGTGGGTGGGGTGAAAGGCGAGGAGACCGGCTGCTTCGGTCGCATCGGCGAAGGTACCGCCGCTGTTGCGCAGTAGGGAGTTGGGGTGGTGGCCCAAGTCGGCGAGCCAAGCTCCGCGCAGCACGAGGATGTCGCGGTTGCCGTCGTTGTCGTAATCCGCTTGGCAGATGTTGAGGCCGCCGACTTGGCCGGTGAGGCCGGCTTGCTCGGTGCGTTCGGCAAAGGTGCCGTCGCCTTGGTTGCGGAAGTAGCGAAGCTGGTCGTCTAGGCCCCAAGAAGAGGCGACGATGTCGAGATAGCCGTCGTTGTCGAAGTCATCGACGATGCTGCCGCCGGACAGGGCGACGACGTCCAAGCCTAGGCCCGGTGCCCGGTCTTCAAAGCGCCCGATAGTGGAGGAGTCGGCGAAGCAATCTGGGGGTACGAGCCACTCGGACGGAACGGCGTGGGGATACTGGCCGAGGGTCATGTAGGCGATGTTGAGTAGCCAGCGGGCGCTCAGGTTGTCCGGGTCTGCGCGTAGGATCGCTGCGTATTGTTCGATGGCGGCCTGTGAGCCTTCTTGCAGGGTGTGGATTCCCTCGCCTTGGATGGGCAGCAGACAGGAGGCGATGGTGTGATTGAGCAGGCAGTTTTCCTGCTCGCCGAGGCGCAAGTAGGCGATGCCTAGCCGGTCGCGGACGCGCGTGCGGAGGCTCGGGGACAGGTCTTGCGCTTGTAGGATATGCAGTTCGGCGATGGCCTCGCGCGTCTGGCCGGCGCGCAGAAGCTGGATGGCCAATTCGAGGCGCAGCGCCCGTTTGCGGTCGCGGCTTTGCGCTTTGGCTAGCTGCTCGCGCAAGTAAGCGGCGCTAGCGGCATTCATGTTCAGGGTGTTGAGGTTGGTGGGGACTTGGGCGCGGACTTCGCTGGCGATTTGCCGCAGGCGGGCGGCCATGCGTTCGGAAGCGGATGGCTGGGCTTGGGAGGCCGCTGGGTAGAGCGCGAGGAGGATGAGGACGATTAAGAGCATGATTTTGAGGATGTCAACGCGCCTTTTAGATTGCGACACGGCTCTAAAAATACATTGACAACATAAGAGCCATTTGTTAGTAAAAAGATAATATGATTCAAAGAGCGCCTCGAATATGGGCGCGAGAATTTTATCAAAGTAACCCCATTTTAGGAGAGGGAGATAAACTATGAGGAAACTATTGACGCTGAGTGTGGCCGTATCGCTTTTGGGCCTGAATTCGCCTTCTTCGGCGCATGTGCCCGAGGGACTGATTTTGGGCGTCTGGCAGTGGCCCACGTCGCATCTGCCGGTGATGGATGGCGATATTTCCGAGTGGGACGTAGTGCCCGACAATTTGTGGCTCACGCCGTTCAGCGAATTCAACGGCGAGCTCTTGCACGTGGTGGTGGCCGGCGAGGTTGGAGCCGAGGTCAATACCGCGGATCTGAACTTCCGCTGGACCTCGGGCTGGAACGACGAGCTGGACCGCCTCTACTTCGTCTATGATCGCTTCGACGATCTATGGGATCGCGATGCCGGCGGCATAGGTGGCGCTGGCGGCGACGACAGCTTTGAGATCAACCTCGACGCCAACCACGGCGGCGATGTCTCGTGGTTTGGTGCCGACGATTTCGACTCCGAGGAAGAAGTGCTGCGCAACCGGGGACGCCTCAACCAGATGAGCCACTACCGCTGGCCGCCGATGGAGCCGATTGGCTGGAACTGGCTTTGGGCCTCAAGCGCCACTTGGCACGACGTCGAGCCTTATTCGTGTTGCCCCAACTCCTTCAATCTCAACGGCGCACACGCCACTGAGGCGACCTTCCAAGTTGAGTGGTGGACCGTGGGCTGGGACGACTTCGATCACGCGTCGCCCGAAAACAGCGTCCAGCACGACTTTGGCGAAAACGACATCATCGGTCTGGGCATCTCGATTATCGACAACGACGTAGGCACGGATAACGACACCGACCGCCGCTTTGCCGCTTGGCGTATGGGCGGTGCGCGCTGCGGCAACGGCGATGGCAAGTGCATCACCGACTTCATCTTGCTACCGGCGCAGATGGATCTTTTGCCAACCGCCGTCGAGAACGATAGCTGGGGCCACATCAAGGCTTCGTACATGCAGTAGCTAGCCCGGTAGTTTGCGGGTTTGACTTAGGGAGGTGGATCGACTGCGATCTGCCTCCCTTGTTTTTTGGATCTGCAGATGGACGCAGAATAGCAGAAACAAGACGACCCGCAGTTCGAATCGTTCAAGTCATTCAGGATTGCTAGATGACGCGGAGAAAAATTCTCGCCCTGTTGGCGTTTTTCGCCTGTATCAGCGCTGTGTACGTCTTCGCTGAGCGGCAGGCGCGAAAGATACAGGCGGCAGAGGCGGAACTGAGTATCGACTGGGATACGGTGGTCGATGATCCGGCAGAGCGGCTTGAGATCTCTTGGATGAGCATCCCGCGCTTCCCCACTGCGCGCGAGGGAACCTGGATCGAAAAGCGGCTCGAAGCGCGGTTCAACGTCGATTTCAAGCCGCAGTTTACTAGTCATTTTGCCTATATGCGGCGCCGGCCGCTGGTCTTTGCCGGTGGCAATGTGCCCGATTTGTTCTACGCCGGCGATCCGGTTGTGGTACAAAAGGACGCCCACCACGGCTATGCGCTGCCCATTCCCTACGAGGTCATCCAAAAACACGCGCCCAACTACGTGCGCTATCTCAACGAGTACGCTCCCTCGGCGTGGCTCTACGCCTATTGGAAGGGGGCCAACTACGGCATTCCCACTTGGGGTAGCAGTCTCGGCTATCCTGTGCCGGGGATTTGGCGGATGGACTGGCTGCGCAACGTCGGTATTGACAAGGTGCCGGAGAACCTCGACGAGATGTACACGGCGCTGTGGAAATTTCGCCACGAGGACCCGGACGGCAATGGGATACAAGACACCTACGGCATGTGTCCCAATGCGCAGGCTTGGTTCAACGTCTTCGGTGCGGTATTTGGGGCCTACGGGATCGTGCCGCACGGCTGGATGCTGCGCGACGGCGAGGTCGTGTGGGGTGGGACTCGGCCCGAGGCCAAAGAGATCCTGGGCCTTTTGCGCAAGTGGTACGTCGATGGACTGATTGACCCCGACTTTGCGATCGGCCAAATCAAGAGCAGCCCAATACCCTACCAGAAATTCGTCAGCGGCAAGACGGGGTACCTCTTCAGCCACGGCGGCTATAACAGTTTTGACCAGTACAACAAGGCATCGTTGGTGTCGGTCATTGCCGAGTTGCAGCCGGGTGCTGAGGTGGTGGTCGGGCCGTTTCCGGCTGGCCCAGAAGGCATCCGCGGGGCGCGGGTGTGGAGCACGGCGGCCCATGTTTTTGTTTTTGGCAAGCAGGTAGCGGCCGCGCCTGAGAAGGTGGTGCGGATGCTCAAAATTTTTGAGGCGCTAGCTGTTGAGGAAAAGCTCTTTGTCGAGGTGCGGATGGGTCAGCGGGGCGTGCATTGGGAGTTCGACGCCGAGCGCGGCCTGTACCATCTGCCGCCCTACGACGACCGCAACGTTGCCAGCAAGCATCTGACTGTGTTGAGCGTCGATGGCCCGGGCGGCTTTTTCGCGCCCTGCGGGGTCCGGCCCGCCATTGCCGACAAGTACCTGCCAACGGCGATGCTGCAACACCGCGAGCGCTATCAGCGCACCGAGTGGGCGCAGGCCGGCCTGTTCGGCAAGCCGGACGTGGTGCCCTCGTCGATCAAGCACTTGCGCGATTTGCGCAATTTGCAGATGACGGTTTATGCCGAGATCATACGCGGCGAGCGCGACCTCGACTATTTCGACGATTTTGTGGCCGAATGGACGGAACGGGGTGGGGCGGAGATGACCCAAGAGGCGCGAGAAATCTACAAGGTGCGCGAGGAGATTTACAGGAAGGTCGGGGTGCGCTAGACCATGTGGCCGTGCCGGCCTCGCATGTAGAAGGTGCCGTCCCGGTTCATGCCGGGGAATTTCCACGTGTCGGGGTTGATGGGCCAAGGCAGGACATCGGCGCGGTCGGCCCATTCGCGGTAGCGCTTTTCCATTTCCCCAACTCTGACTTTTTCTCGCTCCGCTAGGTCGTTGAGTTCGGTGCGATCTTCGTCCATGTTGTAGAGTTCCCAGCCGCCCTGACCGCTAGTTTCGCAGACCAGTTTCCACGGTCCGATGCGGATGGCGGCGTTGCCTTCATGCTCCCAGTACATAGGCTTTTCGCGCGACCACTCGCGGCCTTCGAGAAGCGAGAGGAAGCTCTCGCCTTCGAGGGGGGTGATGGTGTGGCCGTCGTATTCGGTGGGATAGGAAGCGCCGGCCGCGTCGATGAGGGTGGCGGTGATGTCGATGATTTGGGCCGGAGCGTGCGTTAGGTCGGGTTGTTTGATAGTGGCAGGCCAGCGGACGATGCAGGGGGTGGCGATGCCGCCTTCGTGGACCCAGCGCTTGTAGCGACGGAAGGGGGTGGTGCTGACATTGGCCCAGGGCACGTCGTAGCTCATGTACGTGTCCTCAGCTCCAGGCATTAGACCGGGGATATTGCCCATTTGCACGGGTCGCCCGTCGTGGGTGGTGAGCCCCTGTAAAAAGACCCAGTCGATGCGATTGCCATCCTCGCACAAGAATTCAGCGCAGCCGCCGTTGTCCGAGAGGAAAATGACGATGGTGTTGTCCTCCACGTTATGTTCGCGGAGTTTGGCGAGGATGCGGCCGATGCCTTGGTCCATGCGATCGACCTGAGCCGCGTACACGGCCATGCGTCGGTCTTCCCAATCTGGGTCGGCCGCTTCATTCCAAGGGGGTGCGTCCTCGTCGCGGGGCGAGATGTCCCAGTGAGGGCTGACGACTTCCATGTCTTTGAGTGCTTCGTGACGGGCGGTGCGCGCGGAGTCCCAGCCGCCTTTGCGGTACTGGCCCTGGTAGCGGGCGATGTCCTCTTCAAAGGCGTGGAGCGGCCAGTGCGGCGCTGTGTACGCGACGTACATGAAAAAGGGCTGGTCGGCACTTTCAGAGATGAAGTCAACGGCGTGGTCGGAGATGGCATCGGTGAGATAGAAGTCGGTGGGGTTTGCGGCGATAGGTGTGCCGTCGAGAGTGCAGGTGCGCCCGCCAAAGTAGCCGCTGTTTCTACCGAGGCCAAAGAGGCGGTCAAAGCCGTGCTGCATCTCGGGAGGGATGTCAGCGCTGTCGGGCCTTTTGCCGCAGTGCCACTTGCCCGACATTAGGGTGCGATAGCCGCGCTCCTTGAGCACTTGGGCAACGGTGACGGCTGAGTGGCGCAAATAGCCGCCATAACCGGGGGCGTTGGGGATGCCGCCGGCCATGTGGCCGATGCCGGCTTGGTGTGGATAGAGGCCGGTCAGCAGAGCCGCACGCGAGGGACAGCAGCGGGCGAAATTGTACATCTGCGAAAAACGCAATCCTTGGGCAGCGAGGCCGTCTAGGTTGGGGGTGCGGATTTCAGAGCCGTAGCAGCCGAGGTCGGAATAGCCCATGTCGTCGGCGAGGATGAGGACGATATTGGGACGCTGGGAGGTGGTGGACATGGAGGGACTCCTCTGGGTGGATTTTCTTCGAAGTCGAATATTTGCGTAGGGCAGACCCTAATCAAACCACAAACAACTTAGAGAGCCAATTGAGGTGTGACTTATGAATGTAGTGCACATCCTATCCGATCAGCACCAAGCGGCCTGTATGGGCTGCGAAGGCCACGCTCAGGCGCTGACGCCCAACATGGATCGGCTGGCCAGCGAGGGTATGCGCTTTTCAGCGGCGTACACCCAGAATCCGATCTGCACGCCTAGCCGCATGAGCATGTACACGGGCCAGTACTGTCACAACCACGGTTTCTTCGGTTTGGGCGGGCCGCGTCCGGAGGGGATGCAGAGTTTTCTCGGCCATTTTAAGCAGCACGGGTACAAGGCGGCGGTGATCGGCAAGACGCACGTGCCCAATCAGCCGCGCGATTGGCTGTTGGATCATGTTGACTACTGGATGTCTGGTACCTCGACGCCGGTGCCGGGTGCGGGTGGTTTGTCGCCGTATCAAACGTTTTTGGCCGGTGCCGGTCTGTTGGAGCAAAACGACAATTTTCGCATCACTGGCTACCCGGCCCTCCATCCTGTTGATTTGCCGCAGAATCAGTTTCGCGCTCGGTCGTCGGAACTGCCATTGGAGTACAATGTCGAGAGTTGGTGTGTGGATCGGGCGATTGAATTTATGGAGGGGTGTGAGGGATATCCTTTCTGTATGCAGGTGTCGCTGCCGCGACCGCACGCGCCTTATACTCCGGATCGGAAGTTCTGGGATATGTATGCAGACGACATTGCGTTGCCGGAGACTTATTATCAGGATCCGTCGGGACGCCCGCCGCACTTCCGCGATATGCACGCGAGGTTCCAGCGGGCTTGGGAGGAGGAGGAATGGTCGCCGGAGGAGGGGGCGCGCAATATCTGGCGCGGCTATCTGGGCTGCGTGACGCAGGTTGACTACTGTATTGGCCGCCTTTTAGACTACCTCGACGAACGCGGCTTGGCTAAAGATACGATCGTCGTCTATAATTCCGACCACGGCGCGTATAGCACTGCTTTTGGCATTCAGGAAAAGGCCCCTGGGATTTGCTCGGAGGCGGTGTGTCGGGTGCCGATGCTCTGGCGGGTGCCGGGTGTTGCGGTCGAAGGGAGGGTTTGCGATGCGTTGGTGGAAAATGTCGATTTGGCCCCGACGTTTATGGACCTCTGCGGGTTGCCGGCGATGCAGGGTATGGACGGAGCGGCTATCAGCGAACTTTTGCGGGGTGGAACCGATCCCGTGCATGAGGTGGCGGTCACTGAGCACCGGCACAGCAAGGCACTGCGTTGGGGTAAATGGCGCTATGTACACTATCAGCCAGAAGATTTTGGGGGTGACTGCGGGGAGCTCTACGACTTGGAGGCCGATCCGCACGAGGCTCGCAATTTGTACGGCGAGCAGGCGTACCAAGAGATCATTGAGCAGTGCGAGAAACTCCTGTGCCACTGGCTGATCTCGACGCGGCAGTATCGCACGGCGTTCTTGGTCGGGGCGTGGAATGAGACTAACTACGTCTGAGAAGTTCTCTTTGGTGGGGGCGTGGAACGAGACTAATTACGTCTGAGAAGTTCTCGTTTGCCTTGACTTAGGAAGTAACAAATGCACTTGAACCCGCCAAAACATATCGTCGCTGCTGGAATGCTCGTAGAGCGGGGAGACGAGGTGCTGTTGGTTAAAACAGAACGAAGAGGGTGGGAGTTTCCAGGTGGCCAAATCGAAGAAGGTGAGTCCGTCCTCGATGGGGTCATCCGCGAAGTCAGAGAAGAAGCCAACGTCTTGGTTGCGGCTGATCGACTTGTCGGCGTGTATAGCAACCTCAGTAATCATCGAGTGATATTCGATTTTCTCGGTTCTTGGTTGTCTGGGGACGCCCGGACAGGAGAAGAGACGCTCGATGTTGCATGGGTGCAAAAGGCAGAGGCCGGTGAGATGATAGAGCATCCTATTTACAGCCAGAGACTGAAGCAGCTTTTGTCTTTTGATGGACGGGTTTTGTTTCAGTCGTACACGACATCCCCTTTCGCGATACATACTCAGAAATTTGTCTAATCGAGGAGAAGATATGTACGAGCAATTAGAAATACACTACGAAGGACAGACGGAATTCGTCGCCACGGACCAGCAGGTCAAGCCCTTGCGGCTGTTCGTCGCTTGCCCGGCAGGCTTGGAAGCCGGTGCCGATGTGCGGGTTTCGATCAGCACGTTCCATTCCCATTCCCGCAAGTGGACGCTTGCAGATCCTTTTGTCGAAGGTGGCGAGGGTGTGGTGGTGCTGGGTCACGGGTTGGCGCGCGACTGGACCGATATGACGCGGGGCGGCGATGGGCCGGCTGGCGGTGGGTTGGTGGGACGGCCGCTCAACGAGCTTTACTTGTGTACCATTCAGGTCACCAAATCGCTGAGCGCGGGCGCGCGGCTGGTCTTTCCCTTTGGCGTGGTGCCGTCGGCGCACGCGGATATAAGCGGTGCCTTGCAAGTGCGGGTGCGGCGGCCCGAAGCGGAAGTTTTCGAGAAGGTGGGAGATCCAATTCCGCTGAGTAATGCCCCAGGCCCTCTGACGCGGTTGGAAGGGCGAGTCTCTGCTACGGCGGATGCGGAGGGAAAGCGCAGGGTCGTAGTTTACGCGACGGACGATCATCTCAATCCAATACTCGGCAACCGGGGGACGGTGAATTTGCAGGCCGATGGCGCGGTCGCCGGGCTGCCTGATGAGGTGGCAATTGGTGCCGACGGAAGGGGTGTGGTTGAGGGTATTGAAGTGCAGGCCGACGGCCCAGTCCGCATCACCGTGCGCGATGCGGAGCGCGGTTTGGAAGCTCAGAGCGGTCCGGCGCAAGCAGTCGGCGAGCGCGGCCACTACTTCGGCGGCATCCACTTTCACACGAGGCTTTCAGTGGACGGCGACCGGGAGCCGCGCGCGGCCTACGCCTATGCCCGCGACTTTCTCAATCTCGACGTGATTGCGATGACCGACCACGCGCCAATTGGCCCCGGATGGGCCGAGTGCTTGGCGGTCAATGAGGAGTTTTACGAGCCGGGCCGCTTTGTGACGATCCCCGCGTGGGAAAGCTCCAATGCATACGGGCACGCCAACCTCTATCTGCGCTCGCCAGAGGTCGATGGCGGCACTTGGCACTGGAAACCGGATCTTTGCCCTTCAGAAGTGACTTGGGACGAGGACGTGGTCATGGTGCCGCACCATCCCAACTGCGGACAGCCCATCGAGTACGGCAAGCACCGCGAGGTCATGGGCAAGACGTTTTACTGGTCGCAATACCACTGGGAATTCCCCAACAAGCGAGCCAGATTGGTGGAAATCGTCCAAGGCAGGGGCAATTTTGAAGCCGACGCGCTCGACGACTATTGGGGTATTCGCATGGGGAAATTGGGTGCTTCGGTGCAGGATGCTTTTGCCCAAGGCTGGCGCTTGGGGTTTGTGGCCGGGACCGACAACCATCAGGGGCACCCGACGCAGAATCCGGGAGGCTACGTGGGGATGACCTGTTTCCGGGCGACGGAGTTGACTCGCGAGGCCGTGTGGCAGGCGATGGATGAGCGCTGGACCTACGCGACTTCGGGCGTGCCGATTGTCTGCGACTATGCGGTCAACGGCGTGCGCTCGGGCGCGGAGGGCGCGTTGGCGGAAGGGGAGCAGGTGCATTTTTCCGCTAGCTTGCACGGGACTGCGCCGATTGAGCGGGTGGAGATCATCGCCAACGGGCAGTGCGTCTGGGAGGACGCGCCCAATGCTTGGGATGTGGAAATCGACGGGACCGAATTGCCAGCGCCGGAGGGTGCGTGGGCTTATTACTATCTGCGGCTGCGGCAACAGGATGGGCACCGGGCGTGGTTGAGTCCAGTGTGGTTGGATCGGGGATGAACGGAACGAGACGGGCCGATATAGGGCGTGGAGTACGCGTTGCCATCGTGCAGAAGCAAGACCAGCGCACGGGGCGGCTGACCGAGGGCGTGGTGCGGGATATTCTGACCAAGTCGGCGACGCATCCGCACGGGATTAAGGTGCGTTTGGAGACCGGCGAAGTCGGCAGAGTCAAGCAGGTGAGCGGTTAGAAGTAGTAGAAAGAATAGACCAAAGACGAGCCGCCTACGCCGACGCAGGCTCCCATGATAAATCCCAAAAAGAGCGGCCGCACTTTCCTGTAGAGAATGACCCCGCCGTAGCTGATCAGAATCGACTTAACGAGCCAGGCGAGGAAGATCCCGAACCAGTCGCCGCGCACGGTATTGGTCAGGGCCACGGCCAGCCCCACCGGGTGCAGCGGCCAGCCGGCGAGGCGGTGCTGGGCAAAGGAAAGCAGTCCGGCGAGTCCAGCGCCGATGCCGGTAAACAGGGTGGTCAGATGTTGGGGTGGATGCGGGTTGTTGACCGTTTTGGCGACCCAGCCCCACTTGCTCAGCGGCGAGTTGATGTAGTACCAGCGGAAGCCGTGCATCATGCCGTGCTGATAGCCCAGCCAGATATAGACCACGATGGTGGTGATTGCGCTGACGACGAGGGCGGAGGCGAGAAAGAACAGCAGCTTGCGGGCGCTGATTTTTTCCTTGACCTCCTCGCAGACCTTGAAGGCGTGGGCCATAGTGCCCATGAAGAACAATTGCACGTCCGCGGCCCAGACCATGTTGAGTCCCATAGCGGTGAGACCCTTATCGCCGAAATAGGCCGTGCCGAAGATGTTGGTAAGAATCGGTGGTATGGAATGGGGTGCGCGCAGCCGTCCCAAGCCGGTTTGCACCAGCAAGCGCGCCGTGCCCAAGAAGACCAATAGCGCGACCAGCAGAAAGGCCAAGCTCCAGCCGAGGGAAAGGCCGGTGGCATGGAGGAAGTACGCCATATAGACCAAGCCGACGGCTCCCATCAGCGCCGAGATGCGCGGCGAGGGCAGGTGTGTGTTCGGACCTCTGGTGCCGCTGGCGATAGCGCGCCACTGGTCTTTGAGGAAGTCGCGCGACATCCACAGCGACGAGAGGATCAGGAAGATGAGCGCCCCCATCTGCTGATGCGACATCAGCACTGAGACCTGCTGGTGCGGCTGGGCGGGGAGGTTGACGACAACGCCTAAAAAGCCCAACAGGCCGTGTTCGAGATAGATGAGGATGTGAAAGAGCCAGACGCTCAAGAGCACATTGAGGTTGAGCAGGTAGCTCAAGCCGACGACGAGGAAGTTGACGTTGATTCCATAGGAGATGCCGATGCGGCGCAAAAAGATGCGCGTGGAGGGGATGCCGAAGTTGTTGATGGTCTCAAAGTCGAACACTTGGTCGAGCATGTTGACGGTCGGGATGATCGCGGCGATGAAAAAACCGACCCAGAACAGCGGATTCTTAAAGAGGCTTTTGGCCGGGTTTTCCACGCTCTCGACCATGGCCGTTGGCACTACTGCTAGGGGATAGACCAAGCGCTCGCCGCTGGCCCATTGGTGGTGGAGCAGGGCGATGAGCGAGAAGCTGACTAAGAAGAAGGCGACCATGAACAGGCCCCAGAAGATAGAAGGGCCGAGCCAAGCATCCCACGGCAGCGGCGCACCTGCTGGGGCACCCTCGAAGAGGTTGCGGATCATCTCTAGGTCGCGCGGGGCGGCCCAGTCGGGGATGTGATCCCAGAGGAGTTCGCGCCAGTTGTTTTCCGGGGTGGCGTAGTAGAAGACGCCGGCGAGCAGGGGAATAAAATAGCCGCCAAAGCCCATAGTCGGCATGACTGTGGCCACCATTAGTGCGGCGTAGATGAGGGCAAAAGTCGAAGTCGGCAGCCGCAGGAAGGGCCGAATCAGCGCGAGCAGGAGAGCGGTAAGCGCGACCCAAAATAGGGCGAAGATGACGCCGACGGTGTTGAAGTGGTCGGCGTAGCCCGAGTAGCGGTCGAGCAGGATGTAGCTGCGCACCCCGATGAAGTTGTGGCCGACGCACAGCGCCATGGCCAGCGTCCATTCGAGGGCAGAGCGCATCACTTGCTTCCCTTGCGCCCGGCCTCCCAGTCGTCGTCGAGCATTTTGAGTAGCGCGTCCACGTCGCGATTGCCGGCTTGGATCTCCTGCATGATGCGGGCTAAGGAGTGGACGAAGCCGGTGGGGGGGTAGTCTTCAATCGAGATGAAGTAGCCGGGCGTCCAGCCCCAGTGGTCGAGGTTGGTGCTCATGCGCTCGAAGAGGCGCTGGGTTGGTCCCCAGGTGCTTTTGGGGCCATCGACGCCTTCGACTTGGGTGGCGTTGAGCAGCATGCCCTCGGCGTTGAGATACGCTTGATAGACTTCTGGGTGGTAGTAGGCTTCGAGCACAGCGAGGGCTTTGTCGTAGTACATGCCTTGGGCGCTGGAGGTCATGGACCAGCCGCGCTGCTGGTTGGAGGTGTTGATGAAGAGGGGCTGGTGGCCGGTCATGGAGGGAATGGGCCAGTACTCGATTTCAAAGTTGACCTGTAGCGGCTCGACGTCGCCGCTCATCCAGCAGCCCATCATCCAAGTGGCGGCGTGCTCGTTGAAGAAGTCGCGCTGCTCTTCGTTGTACCCGTCGCTCAGCGAGCCTTTCTCGACGAAGTTGTCGAGCAGCGCGATCATGTTTGCCATGATGGGGCGCATCAGGGGGTCGGTGGCAAAGGTGATTTCGCCGCGGTCGCGGCGCACCGTCCAGGAAGGCTCGTCGGCTGGGCGGTTTGGGTCGTAGAGGTTGGTTTGGATCGCGTAGGAGAGGGGTACTCCGGCCGACCACTCGCGGCCTCCATAGACGAGGGGCTTGTACCCAGCGTCTTTTATCTTGTACAAGGCAGCGATAAAGGCGTCCCAAGTCTGCGGCGGCTCGGTGATGCCGGCCTCGGCCCAAATGCGCTTGTTGACGGCGATGCCAGTGATCTGGCGACCGACTTGGGCTGTGTAGTACTGGCCGTTGTGCAACGGCGGCAAGTTTTGGCCCACCCGGTCGTATATCGCGCGGGGAATGGGGAGCAAGTGGTCGCCATTGGCTAGGAACTTGGTGTAATCGAGGGTCATTACCACGTGGGGCAGGTCGCCGGTGGCAATGGCGCGGCGGTAGTACGCGCCGGCGTCTTCGTTGCCCAAGTCGATCAGCTCCAGCGTCCAGCCGGGGTTCTGGCGCTCGAAGGTGGCCTTCCAGATGTCCCAGTGGACCTGGAAGCCGGGTCGGCCGCCGATATTGCGGGTGACGCGCACGACGTGGGCGTCTTCCTCGCTGGCGCAAGCTCCGAAAGCGAGGAGAGCGGCGAGGGCAAAGGTTGCGAATTTGGCAAGGGGCATGGAGGGGAGTCCTCAGCGAATGGAACCAGCGGTCAGGCCCTTGACGAAGCGGCGCTGCATGGCAAGATAGAGCATAGTGACGGGCAGCGACAAGACCACGACGCCGGCGAAGATGTAGTTCCAATTCTTGACGTATTTGTCCGAGAGAAAGCGCCAGAGCTGCACGAAGGCCAACTCGCCCTTGTTGGTGCCCATGAGGATGAATGCGTGGGGGAAGTCGTTCCAGGTAAAAAGGCCCCAAAAGATGATGATCGTCACTGTGCAGGGAGTCAGTAGCGGGAAGATCACGCGCCAGAAGGTGCCAAAGGGCGTGCAGCCGTCGATCAGTGCCGCTTCTTCGAGATCGCGGGGGATGGAGCGCATGAAGCCGCTGTAGATGAACAGGCACAGGGGCAGGCCGTAGGACACATAGTGCAGCCAGAGAGCGAAGTACGTGTAGCCGATGCCGAGGTAGTTGAATTGGCGCAAGAGCGGCAGCATGAGGATCTGGAACGGCACGGTGATCCCGGCTAAGAAGAAGATGCTCCAGAAATGGCCCGTGCGCATGCGGCGGCGCGTGAGGGAGTACGCGGCCATGGAGGCGACGACGATGAGGGTGGTGATGACGGCAACGCACATCAGCAGGCTGTTGAACATCGGCGCGGCTAGCTTGATGCCGGTGAAGATGTAGTGGTAGTTTTCGAGGGTCGGAGCTTCGGGGGGTGCCACGGGAGAGCGGATGATTTCCGGCAGAGTTTTGAACGAGTTGAGCAGCGCTAGAGCACAGGGCGACACGTAGAGCAGCCCTAAGAGCAGCATCCCGATCTCGAAGAGGGGCAGGCGGCGCTTCACAGGTCGGTCTCGCGGCGCTGGAAAAAGGCGACTTGCAGGGCGGCGACCAAAACCAAGAAGGCGAAGACGACGAAGGCGATGGCCGAAGCATAGCCTTGGCGGTCGTTTTCCGTGCCGAGCCAGTAGATGTAGTAGCCGGCGGTAAAGGTGCGGTAGCCGGGGCCGCCTTGGGTGGTGACCAAGATCTGCGGGAAGAGGTTGATGCCGGTGATCAAGGCGATGACCGAGTTGGTCTTAATCATTGGCATGAGCACTGGGATTTGGACGCGGTAGAAGGTCGCCAAAGGGCCGGCTCCGTCAATTTGCGCGGCCTCGTAGAGTTCGTTGGGGATGGTCTGTAGTCCGGCGAGGAAGATGGTGGTATAGAAGCCGAGGCCGTGCCAGAGGACCAAGGCGAGGATGAAGTAGGGCACCAGCGCCGGGTCGCCCATCCAGTCTTGGGCCAGCGCGTCGAAACCAAAGGCGCGCAGCAGGGTGTTTATGGCACCGGTGCGGTAGTTGGCCAGATATTGGAAGAGCAGGGCGCTGACGAGGATGCTGAGGATAAACGGGTAGAAAAACAGGCCGCGCACTAGGCCGCGCATGACCTTCATGCGGTCTAGGAGCACGGCTAAAACTAGCGACAGCGAGGTATAGCCAACGACGATCATGGCCGTCTCAAAGAGGGTGAAGCGCAAAGCGGCGAAGAAGCGATCGTCGTCGAGCAGCTCGCGGAAGTTGTCCAAGCCGATAAAGCGGGGGTCTTTGGTCCAGCCGGACCAGTCGGTCAGGCCGTAGGCAAACCCGAGCAGGGTCGGTAGAGCGAAAAAGGCTAGGTAGAGGAGTACGGCGGGGCCGCAGAGTAGCGCCGAAGCGGTCGAGTTTTCGATGGAAGTTCGTCGCATGGCGCAGGTGGAACTAAACAAAGGTGCCTAGGATGTCAAGCGAGGGGACACTCCAGCAGGTCATGCTGAGGAAGCCGATAGGCGGACGAAGTATCTTTTACCTGCTAGGCTTCATCGGTAGGAGATTCTTCGACTCCGCTGGGCTGCGCTCAGAATGACAGAGCAATATCTTAACAAAACGTAGATTACTTACTGAAGGCTATATGAGCGAAGTACTGACGCAGTACCGCAGACACAAGGGGCTGTTGCTACTGGTCGCACCGGGGCTGGCCTTTTTCCTCGTCTTCAATTATCTGCCCATGTTCGGGCTGGTGCTCGCCTTTAAGGAGTTTCGCCTGAGCGCTGGTATCTTGGGCAGCGAGTGGAGCGGGTTGGAGAATTTCTCTCGCCTCTTCGGCGGGGCGGACTTTCCCAATGCCCTGCGCAACACGGTTACGATCAGCTTGTTGCGCCTACTGTTCGGCTTTTTTGCGCCGATCGCGCTGGCGTTGATGCTCAATGAGATCCGCGTCTCCTGGTACAAGCGCACCGTGCAGACGGTGACTTATATCCCCTACTTTCTCTCGTGGGTGATCTTGGGCGGCATCTTTCTGATGATTTTCTCGCAAAGCGGACCGGCCAACCAGATCGCCCAGCTCTTCGGCGTCTCTGCCATTGAGTTCCTCACCAATGACTTCTGGTTTATCGTCGTGGTCATTGTCACCGGGATTTGGCAAGCGGCTGGCTATGGGGCGGTGATCTACTTGGCGGCTTTGGCTGGAATTTCTCCCGATCTGTACGAGGCGGCCGTCGTCGATGGGGCTGGGCGCTGGAAGCAGACCTTGCACATCACCATCCCGGGGCTGGTGCCGACGATTATCACGCTTTTCATCCTCAACTTAGGCCACGTGCTCAACGCTGGCTTCGACCAGATTTACAACATGTACAATCCCATGGTGTACGACGCAGCCGACATTATCGATACCTACGTTCTGCGGCGGATCGTGCTGATGGATTTTGGGCTGGCTACGGGGGCTGGTCTTTTCAAATCCGTGGTCGGCTTGTTGATGGTGGTGCTGGCTAACTCGCTGGCCCGGCGGCTCAGCGGAGGGGAGCAAGGAATATGGTAAGCCGCACGCGAGGTGAGAAGGTTTTCAACGTTTTTAATTTGACGGTGTTGGGCTTGGTTGGGTTGATGGCGCTCTATCCGTTCGTGTACACGATCTCGATGTCGTTGAGTAGTGCCGCTGAGGCTATGCGCGCCAGCCTGCACCTCTACCCGAGTGACGTTTCGCTGACCTCGTACCGCATGGTGCTGTCCAACCCCGAGATTGTTACGGGGTTCACCAATTCGGTCCTGCGCACGGTTTTAGGCACGGCACTGACCCTCTTTTTTACTTGTCTAACGGCCTACCCGCTAGCGCGGCGCGAAATGCCCCACCGCAGTCCACTGCTGTTCTTGGTGCTTTTCACCATGCTCTTTAGCGGCGGCATTGTGCCCAATTATCTGCTGGTCAAGAACCTGGGGCTGATCGACTCAATATGGGCGTTGGTGCTGCCGCAGATGCTGACGGCCTTCAACATCATCGTGGTCAAGAATTTCTTTCAGGCCATTCCCGAAAGCCTGGCCGAGTCGGCCAAGATCGACGGAGCCAGCGAGTTCAATATTCTCTTTAGGATATACGTGCCTCTCTCCAAACCTGTGCTGGCGACAATTGGACTGTGGACGGCCGTGGCGCACTGGAATCACTGGTTCGACGCCATGCTCTATATCGCATCGGACGAGAATCAGGTGTTGCAGACCTTTTTACAGCGGATCGTCATCGAGAACAGCATCGAACTGATCGAGCAAGGGTTGGTCGATCCGAACATCACCGAGTTCACGCCCGAGACGATCAAGGCGGCGACCGTGGTCGTTACCATCCTGCCGATGCTGTTGGTCTATCCGTTCGTGCAGAAGTACTTCGTGCGCGGGATCATGCTGGGGAGCGTCAAGGAGTAACTGACGTTACGCATGAGAATCGAGGTATAAGATGCTTCGACTCCAGCATCCCATACCTAGGGGCCTATGCGTAACATCAGGGAGTAAGCAAGCACGGTCTCACATCTGAAAACCGCCGGCCACCAACATCGATACGCCGGTGAGGTATTCGGCTTCGTCCGAGGCGAGAAAGGCCACGGTGCGGGCCACGTCTTCGGGCGTGCCAATGCGACCAAAAGGGGTTTGCGCCTCGAGGTCGTGGACTAGAGCGGCTGTGGTGTCGGCGTTTGGCTCGTCGCGCTGGGCGAGGCCCGCGGCGATGTAGTGGGTGCGCTCGGTGAGGGTGTTGCCTGGGCAGACGGCGTTGACGTTGATCCGGTGAGGGGCCAGCTCGCAGGCGAGGGATTGGGTAAAGCCGATGATGGCGAATTTGGATGTGCAGTACGCGGCGTAGCGCGGATATCCTTGGCGTCCGGCCGTAGAGGACATGTTGATGATCTTGCCGCCGTCGCCGCGGTCGATCAGGTGCCGGGCCACGGCGCGCGAGCAGAGGAAGGTGCCTTTGACGTTGACGGTTTGCACTTGATCCCAGGCTGCTTCGCTTAGCTCGACGACTGGGACGCGATCTGGCCCAGGGCGCGAGCCAGCGTTGTTGACTAGCAGGTCGATGCGGCCAAAGCGGGCGAGCGCGTCTTGCACCATGCTCTCGACTTGGGCAGCGTCGGACACGTCGGCCTCCACCGCGAGGGCCTGCTGACCGGCGGCTTCGATTTCGGCGACGAGGGCGGGCAGACCGCCCCAGCCAGACTCGCTATAGGGCTGGGCGCGCAAGTCATTGACTACGAGGTCGCAGCCTTCGCGCGCTAGGCGCTGGCAGATGGCACGGCCAATGCCGTGTTCGCCGCCCGCGCCGGTGACGAGGGCGACTTTGCCGTTGAGATTGTACATGGGTTTCTCCACATGATTAAAGAGTTGAGTGGCAGTATTGCGACGGCGGTGTGTAGATCTCACATTCTTGTTACTGTAGAAATTAGAAGTGTCGGTTACGTTAACTGCTCGAACAGCGCAAATTTAGATGCTTTTTTATCAAAAGTGAGAACGCCATCACAATTTGAAAATTTTGCTGAATGTGCAATTAACAAATCTGCAAGATCTATTTTGTTTGTCTGGGCAGAGGAGAGAGTTCTTTGTAGAGCAGATTGAGCCTCAAATATCAAAATAGGCATAAGGAGAAGTTTCTGCAGAGACGCGCGGATTTCCTCGCGTGAGATTTCATATACAGATTCGAGTACCCAGATGGTTTCAAGCACGACGAGCAAAGGAACAAAAAAGGGGTCGTTTCTACTTTCCGCTCTTTTAAAAAGTCTGTACACAGTTTCTGCTTGTTTTTTATCATCCCGTACAAGAAAGCGAACAAGCACATTCGTGTCTAATGCTTTCACTTAAAACGCGCCTTCATTTTTTGCCTAATTCCAGACTTCATTTGGTGAACCGAAACAGGCTTTCTGTCAGATTTATACAACTTCCCGAAAATTTCATCTACTTTTACTGTTTTGGTCATAGGCTTTAGGAGTGCTTCACCATTTTCCGTAAGCATAAAATCGACTTTATCGCCTTCGCGGAGTTGAAGAGCATCGCGAACGGTTTTGGGAATTGTGACTTGCCCCTTGCTTGTTAGCTTTGCTATTGCCATACTGAGATCCTCTTGTTGAGTGGTTGTTTTGAGTGGTTATTTTCTTACTTGAAAGTAAGGAAAATAATACCTGAGCGCAAATATCGCTTCCATCGTGACAGAGGCAGATGACGAAGGCTTAACCGCCGAGTCGGCAAAATGACATCAGCCCTATTGTTGATCAAGATCGCGTTTTCGGGTCGGGAACAGATTCATCTATGATTTCTGACGCGCCGTAGCGGACGACGATCAAGAGACAGTGAAGCTGTTGCCGGTCATGCCGGTGAAATAGTCGACGATAAGCCAGAACCCGGCTGAGCCGAAGCCGCCTAGGACCATGCCGAGGAAGAAGGGACGTAGCTGGGTATAGACCCGAGCACCGCCGTACTTGAGGATGGCGACCTTTAGTACCCAGGCGATGAAGACCGAAAACCAGAGATGGTACATCGGTGCTGTCATGCCCAAGGTCATCCCGATGGGGTGAATGGGGAAGCCGGTGAAGCGATTCTTGACGTAGGACATGATACCCATGAGGCCCGCGCCTAGGACCGTGAAGGCCATGTGCCAGGACTGAGTCGGTTGAGGATTGTTGAGGTTGTGGGTGATCCAGTTGCCGGTGAACGTGGGCAGACCGCTGAACTGCCAGCCGACTAGGTTGATACCGCCGTACTGGTAGGATAGCTCGACGATGGCCCAGGTGGAGCCGGCTAGGGTGACGAGGATGGCTCCAACTACGGCCCAGAATAGCCGCCGTCCCTCTAGAGCCGTCTCTTGCGCCAGCTTCACGCCGGTCGCCGCCGAGGCCATCACAAAGGTGCGTACGTCAGCCGCCCAAGCGAAGTTCAGCCCTAGAATGGTCAGCCCTGACGCTCCCACTAGGGAACTGCCCAGCGCATTGACCGTAAAGACGGGGGCCGCTACCGTGGCCCGGTATGAGGCTAGGCCCGTCTGGGCGATGATCCGCGTTAGCCCGATGAAGATCACCATGGACATGGCGAGAAAAACCGCGGCCGTGAGTAGGTTTAGCCCCGCGGCCAACAGCCAGCCTAGTGCCAGCAGGCTGCCTAGCAGCGTGCCGAAGACAGCCGTTCGGTAGGAGAGCAATTCGCCACGGTCGTCGACATCCGGGTCGCCGACGAAGGCTTTGCGCAGGACGTCCCGCAAGTGGCGGCGACCGTGCCAGAAACCGGCGAACACTAGGAACAACAGAGCACCTTGGGCCAGATGGGCGACACTGGGCGAAGCTGGATCGGAGAAAGGCTGCACCGGACCGATGCTCCAGCCAAGCATGCGCTCCAGTCCCGTCTGCAGCAGGGCGAGGAAGGCGAAAAACCAGACCCCGAATCCCACGTCTAGGCTCAGCAGATAGGAGAGGCCGATGACCTCGAAGCGGGGTGAGCAGCGCAGGTGGATCGCATTTTGCAGGATCGGAATGGAAGCGTCTAAGCTGATCGGTGGGATGAAATTGTAGTACTTGTGCAGCGCTTCTAGGCTGTTGATCAGGAAGGGAATCAGAAAGCCAATCCACATCAAGTAGTTGCGGAAGAAGGGCGGCAGCTTCCGATCCGGTTCTACGGTGCTCATCTCCAAGGGGAGCACTGCCATGGGAAAGAGCAGCTTCTCACGCTCGATCCACTGTTTGCGCAAGATGACCAACAGACAGAGCGTGATGAAATAGATGGTGACCGCGAATAGACTCCAGATCAACAGCGGTGGTCCCCAGGCACTCCAAGAAACAGGCTCGCCGTGGGCACCACCCTCGAAAAGTTTCCATACCGCGTCCCGGCTTTCGGGTACTAGCCACGGCGGGATATGCGGTTGGATCAATTGAGCCCATTCGTTTTCGGGCGTGGCGTAATAGAAGAAACCACCTAGTAGGGGTATCAAGTTGAGGGTGAATCCCCAGGAGGGGATAGCCGCGGCGACGATCATCATTATGTAAATGGTGACTAGCTCGCCACGTCTCAGGGCCGGCCCGCCGAGCAGACGAACCAGCGGGTTGAGCATCAAAGTAAGCGGCAGGAAGAGGAAGATCGCCGCACCAGTAGAGAAGTCGGCACCCATGGGTGAGCCGCGCAGTACTAGCACGCCGAAAGGCTCGCCAGCGGCGATGATGAAGCTGCCGAGCAGTCCTAGGGGTACCGCTCGTCTGGATACGCCGTGACCGGCCTTTACAGGGGCTTGTGCCATCTACTTCTCGCTGTGTGGACCCGCTGAGGGATGGAGATCAGCGCGCAGATTTTCCGGCCACAATCCCCGGCCCGTAATCTGCCATCGCGGTCATGATGTACTCGTTGAGCAAGTGCTCCTCGTGTGCAAGGCCAAATGTCCAGATGCGGCGATACATCTCCTCGACGACTGGCTGGTATTGTGGATCGGGTGCGAGGTTCTGCATCTGTCCGGGATCGCTCTCCAAATCGTATAGTTCGTCGTAGTCAAATCCATTGAAGACGAATCGCCACTTGTCGGTGACGGTGGAGCGTTGGATGCCATAGGTCTCGTTTCCATTCGTCTGGAAGAAGAGCGCATCGCGCCAGTCGGCCGGTGTTTCGCCCTTGAGCAACGGCATCAGGCTGGTACCGGCAAACTCCACCGGGCTTTCCGCGGTACCCATCTCAAGCAATGTCGGCGCGAAGTCACAGAGCGACACGAACTCGTCGCGCACCACGCCCTGCTGTCCGCCCGGCATCTTCGCGACCGCCGGCACGTGGTAGCAGCTTAGAAACGACGGCAGGCCCTTACACCACAGGCCGTGGTCGCCCAAGTAGTCGCCGTGGTCGGAGAGGTAGAGAATGACCGAGTCTTCGTACTCTCCGCGCTCTTTGAGCTTGTCGATCAGCCGCCCAAAGAGCCAGTCCTCATAGGTGCAGAACGCCAAGTAGTGTTTGATCGCGTCTTGGTGTTCCTCGCGCGTCAACTGAGCAAAGCGGTCGCGGGTGCGGCGGTAGAGGACCGGTTTGTCGTCTAGCGGATCGTCGAAGGTGTTCGGTAATGGGAACTCCACGCCTTCATACAGATCGAGGAAACGCTTGGGTGCGACATACGGATCGTGTGGGCCGAGGGTGCCAACATACAGGCACCACGGCTCATTTCCGTCCAACTCATCCATTTTTGCCAGCGCGGCATCGACCACTGTGCGGTCGCCGAATGGGTTGTCTTCTTCTCCATCGCGGAAGTACTGCGCTAGGAAGGGATGGCTGTTGTCGCCATAGTGGATGTACGGACGCATCCCCCCACGCTTGACCTCACCGGGTTCCCGCTCGCTGCCGCCGTGGTCCCCAGCATGTCGTTGCAAATTGCGCAGTTCGCGTTCGCGGGCTGCAGCGTCCTGCTCGTCGCGGCTCAGTCGTCTGCTGGGGGGCGCGCTTCCCGGTGAGACGTACTCCCAGCCATAGTCGTGCGGCTGTTGATAGCTGCTGACGTGCCACTTGCCCGAAAAGAGCATGCGGTACCCCGCTTCCCGCATGTCCACGCTCCAGGGGCGGATGTGGTCTTTCAAGCCACGGGTGATGGCATTGGCGACGTTCACGTTGTGCCAGACGCCGTGCTGGGTCGGCATCAGGCCGGTCATGAACGACGCACGTGATGGGCAGCAGTGCGGTGACGGGCAGAAGGCACGGCTGAAGGTGACGCTCTCCTCGCGGAACTCGTCAAGCACGGGTGTCTTGGCTTTGTACTCGTTGTTAGGTAGCACGGAGCACGCCCGTTGCTGGTCGGTCATGAAGATCAGTATGTTCGGCTTGTTCATTTTTTTTAGTGAGTTAGGAGGGCGCAGGGGCCGACTCGAAAGCGACAGATTTTATAAAAAGCTATTCGAGACGCCGATTCTCTCCTGTAATTGGAAACCACAGGAGTTGGAGGGCACCTTGTCGCACTTCAACGGAGAGATCGTCCAGCGGTTCCTCGGTTGCAATCGAGTAGGACCGATGCAGTACCTTGGCTGGAGTCAATGAGGTAGTGTCTCGAACGGTCACTTTGCCATCTACCGACACTTCGAGGACGACATTGGGCACCTCGAGCGCGGGCGAAAGGGCGATGTCCAGCGACCTATCGTTTAGGCTGCCACGGATCGCGCCGATCTGCGATGCCGCACTCATCCCCTGCGTTTCCCGGTAGCTATACATCCACTCCGTCCACGCGAGCGAGCCTCCGGGCGGGAGTGGCCGCGTCTCATCGGGGAAAAGCACCGACGTGCCACCCCACATCTCGACATAGCCCTTGTTGGGCCGGCCAGATCCCATGGGAATCCCCGTCGGATGGAAGCCGTAAGTCCATACGTCAACACCTGGGTTGAGGACGGGATCGAAGACGCGGACCACGCCCTCCTCAGCGTCGTGGGAGTAGGCGCTGTAATAACCGGCCGTCAATCCGTCGGCCATGATATCGCCGGCCTTCCACCCTCGGATGTAGCGCAACGGGCTCGCGCTCCAAACCTGTGGACTCGGTCCTAGGTTTTTCTGCCAGCGGTCGGCGATCAGGATGCTCTTTGTGGGGATGATGAACTCGGTGTTGTCGGTCAGCTCGTTCTCGCCTCCAGGAGCCCACATGGGGTTGACCCAGTGGGCGAACTGAACGGTGTCGGGTCTTGGATTGTGGATGCGGATTTGGGTCTCCAGCGCCGCTGAGCCTCGATGGACCGTCAGTTTGACTCTCTGGGTCAGGCCCGTCAGCGGCTCCGTCGTTGCCATCGACATGGATACTTGGTCTGGGCGATCTTCTAGGATCTTCCACGTATAGGGTATCGCGAAGGTCGTGCCGTGCTCGTAGGCCGGAAGCGTGTACTCGATCCCGCCGATCCAGAGCCACCAGCCAGTGGGGTTGTTTGCACCTCCGGGGCGCACGATGTCGTTCTTCCACAGCGCGTCGTGACCGGTTCGCTTGTCGATGAGGGAGTACACCCGTCCCATCTCCGGCAGCACCTCCACGCGCACATAGTCGGATTCGAGCACCACGCGTCTGTGCCGCTTGGCGACGATGCGCTCCCAGTCGATGCGCTCGAAATCCAGATAGGGCAGTGGGTCGCCTTCGTCATAGTAGATCGCCGGTTCGTAATCGACCTGGGGGATGTCGATGTGATCGACGACGAGTGATGTGTCTGCGCCTAGGGAACTCGCCGACAGGGCTAGAATTATGAGCGGAAGGATTCGGCGTCGAACCATCATTTCTATGGGCCATTCATCGTTGAGGTAGAGGGTGGAAATGTCTTGTTGCTGAATTTTGCGATGGCTTGGGCTGCCGCTGCCGAGTCGCCGGCCTGCCGGTACGCGAGCACGAGACCTCGCTGTGCCGATGGCTGATCGGGATTTTGGGCTAGCGCCTGTTCGTATCGCTCGGCCGCGGCATGGGCATCGCCTTGTTGCAACTCGAGGTTCCCTAGCGCGATAAAAATGTCCACCGGATTCTCGGACAACTCCAAAGCCCGTTTGTACGCCTCGCGACTTAGGTCGATGTAGCCGCCAGTGGCGTAGGCCGTACCCAAGTTGTACCACGCCAAGCCATAGTCCGGCTTGAGGTTCAGGGCTTGGCGGTACGCTGAAATCGCTTCGCCGGGACGACCCAAGCGGACGTGGGCATTGCCGAGGTTCTGCCAAGCGCGGGCGTTGTCCGGCTGGAGGGACAAACCGGCTCGCAGATGTCTTACGGCTCCCGCGTCGTGACCGAGGCGGGCATAGAGGCGGGCGAGGTTGAAGTGTGCGCTGGGATTGCGGCCCGGTTGGGATAGTGTACGCAGATGCTCGATCTCTGCTACGTGCGGTTCGATTCGCCGATGGGCGGCGTGCTGTTCCTCGGCGTCCTGACTACGACCTAGATGGCGGTATGCGGAAGCCAACTGAAGACGGATATCGGGATGCACCGGGTCGAGTTCGAGAGCCTTCTCAAGCGCGGAGGCCGCTTCAACATACTTTTCTAGCTCGGCTCGGGATACTCCGAGGCCGATATGCGCCTCCACTGAAGAGGGGTCGAGATTGAGGGCTGTCGAGAATGCCTGTAGAGCCTCGCGGGTCCGTCCTACCCGTAGTAGGGCGCGGCCTATAGCCACCTCGTATCTGACGCTGTCTGGTGCCAAGGCGATGGCTCGCTGGAGGAGGTCCAAACTTTCCGCACAGCGACCTAGACGCTCGCACTGGAGGGAACCTAATGAGAAGCTCGCCTCGTGAGAGGTGGGGTCCAATTCCACCGCTCGTTTCAGCGAGGTCTGCGCTGCCGCTACATCACCTTGAGCCATCTGTACCGCACCCATCAGCTTGTGAAGCGTCGGGCGGTCCGGATCTAGCGAGATCGCTTCGGCGAGTGTGGACTGGACGTTCGCGAGTTGTCCTACCCCGAGCCACGCCACCGCTAGCCTCTCCAATGTCTCTGCATTGCGCTTGGCCGCGACGGCTCGCTGCGCTAGGGAGAGTGCCGTGGTGTGGTCGCGGATTCGTGCCATAACCTCGCTGAGACCCATCAGCGCCCCCACGTGCAGACTATCCGACTGAAGAACCATTTGGAACTGATCCATCGACTGATCCATGTGACCTAAGTCGAACAGCACGCGGGCAAGCGACACTCGGGTCTCGAGATCTGTGGGGCGTTCGCGCAGTTGTTTTTCATACGTCAGCCGCAACCGTCCCAACTCGTCTGCTGTGGGTGGCGAGTCCGCAGGAGGGCGTTGGCTTTCGCATCCGACGAGAGCTGTGATCAGGGCAAGGAACCACGCCCGTGCTTTCATAGTGGCGTCCATGGCTCGCCTTCTACGATTCGCACAAAGCGCCTTGCCGGCACGGGCCCCACGGTCTGCGATTCACCCGACGGCCAACGAATCAGGATGCGGTCGGCCTCTGTCCTGTGACCGAGACCGAAGTGCAGTCGCAGATCGTTGTGAGACAGGTAGCTGCTGCCACCTCTTACCTCGGCCATTTGCCGCAGACCAGCGGAGAAGACAGTGACGCGCGTCCCGATCCCACTGCGATTGCTGCGCGTGCCTTCTACCTCGACTGAAATCCAATTGGCGCGGTTGCCGCCGTCGTTTCTGAGCAGGTGCGGGCGCTGGTTGTTGTTCGACACGAACAGATCGACATCGCCGTCGTTGTCGTAGTCGGCCGCGGCTGAACCTCGTCCTACGCCCGCTGAGAACGTCGTCAGACCGCTCGCTACGGTCACGTCGGTGAATGTGCCGTCGCGATTGTTCAGGAAGAGTTGGTCGTGCTGTGCATAGCGCGGGCCGGCGCTGTCGAGAATCTCTATGTTGGGCTCGACATGGCCGTTGGCGAGGAACAGATCGGGGTACCCGTCGTTGTTGACGTCGAGAAAATCTGTTCCAAAGGTGAGGGTTTGATAGGTCGGGCCTCCCAGTCCGCTCTGTGCGGTGTGATCTGCGAATTGACCCGCTCCGGCATTGTGCAGCAGTCGGCAAGGCTCCCATTGGAAGTTGCACACACCTAGGTCGAGGCGACCGTCGCGATCATAGTCGGACCAATCAGTGCCCATGCCCGCCTCTGGGACACCATCGGGGCTCGTTGCGACGCCGGCGGAGACACCGACCTCGGCGAATCGGGACCCGTCGTTGCGGAACAAGAAATTTGGCTCGTGGTCATTGGCGACATAGAGATCGGGGTCGCCGTCATCATCGTAGTCGGCGAATCCCACGCCTAGCTGCCGACCTTCTTCGGTCCAGACACCTATCGACTCGGTGATGTCCGTGAAACGGAAGTCGCCATCGTTGCGGAACAGAGACCCGGAATCGCCGGGATAGGCACCGGGGCCACAGTAAATCTGAATCAGTCCGCGGTAGCACTCCGGGAGATCGTCCCCGGCAATCCGCACGTCGTTGGCGACGTACAGATCCAAATCACTGTCGAGATCGATGTCGGCGAAGGCCGTGCTCGTCGATACCCGCAGATCACCGGTTCCCGACTGTTCGGTCACGTCTGCAAAGTGGCCGTTGCCTAAGTTTCGGTAGAGTCGGTTGGCACCCCAGTTGGTGACGTAGAGGTCCGCGTGGCCATCGTTGTCGATGTCTCCAACGCCGACCCCCATGCCAAAGCTGGTGTCGGCGACCCCTGCTTCTGCTGCTCTATCGACGAAGGTTCCGTCGGTCTGATTCACGAATAGAGCATTGGCGGGTAGATGAGCGGTGAGGACGCCGTGGCTAGCAGCGCTGTTCACGACGTAGAGGTCGGGAAAGCCATCGCCGTTGAAATCGGCAAATGCGGCACCCGAGCCATGGGTTTCGGGATAGTGGTAGGCCCCGGCAGCACCATTGAAGTGGTGGAATTCGATCCCGGACTCGGCCGCGATCTCGCTGAATCGAGGGAGGGTAAGAGCCGATTCTTCATCATCGCTGCAACCCGACAGAAAGGGTGCTGCTACCAACGCGACTTGCAGCACCTGACGGACTAGGGATGCACCATTCGACTCGTCTTTGTCTGTGCAGTTAGATCGCTGCTGTGCATTATGACTCATAAGTTGATCCGCAAAGCTTGGATGCTCCGAATCCACGGCGATTCAAGTTACTCATCCTTCAAAGACGCAGTCAAGCGCGTGTAGGGAATCAGGATGTTTAAATAGGTTGTACCAATTACGATTGTGGAACCGCGATGCGATAGACCCCTCTATCTCCTGTGGCTTCTGATTAAAAATAGTTGTTTATCTTGTAATCTAGTCGCGTCTTGCACCTCGCTGACTCATCAGTCAAAAAAGGCTTGAACTTCTTGCTCCATTTTCATATAGTTATCGCTTCGCTGACCTGTATATATAGGTTGATTCACAAATAGCGTGGATGCCTACTTTCCGCGCCAATCCTACCGTCTTCCTTCGGCCAAAGAGTGAAGCGAAGACACGAACGAGAGGAGATATCATGCGCAAGAAAGCAGTCCTAGGGACAATAGCCCTCGGCGCTGTGCTGTTGGTAGGTTTCGCAGCCCCGGTAGCGGCATACGAAAACTGCAATGGTATCGGCTATTTTGCCCTGCAGGTACCAAATCCAGGGTCCATGAACCCCGACGGCGACGGCAGCGACTGGGGTTGGTTCGATTCGGATTTCATCATCGGTAATGACCAGTTGTGCGACGTGATCGGCGAGGGCGAGTTTCCATCGCGTAGCGACCTCGACATCGCTCACCACGTCGGCTGGACACCAGAGCCGGACAATCGGCTCTACGTATTCACGCGCGTCGTCGATGACACGCTGAATGCCGACGTCACCGAACTAAACGATGGTTGGCACGACGATGACCTCGAGTTGATTTTGGATCCCGACCACGGTGTGTGGAACGAGGCACCTGATGCCCTCCGCACCGGACACCAGCAGTGGACCTTCCACTACGCTCGTCCCGGTGGTTACCCTCTCGTGTCCTTTTTGCGTTGGAACCAGCCTGCGGAGATGCAGTGGGGTCCCGAGACGGGCGCTGTTGAGGGGGCCGTCGTGGTCTCTCCAGCGGGTGCCGGGCACTTGGCCACGGACGTAACGGTGAACTACGAAGTTCGCATGGAGGCCTACGACCCGTATCTGCCGGATGGCCGCGACGCAAGCGTCCGCTGGGTCTTTGAAGCCGGCCAGACGATCGGTATGTCCCTGAGCCTCAACGAGGCGGACAGTGGAGGCCGAACGCACCAGATCACGACGCACATCCAAAACGGCGGTGCGCATAGCTCGGAATTCTCCTCAGAATTCACCTTGCTAAGCACCGATGAGTACGCTACTGCCGTTGAGGAGAGTAGCTGGGGCGCAGTGAAGGCGCTGATGCAGTAAGTAGAAAAAACGCCCCTATCTTTCGTCTAAGGAGGGAGGATTGTCCTCCCTCCTTAAACTTTTCTAACACATATCCGAGCCTGCGCGGAGAGGTTGTTTTGAGAGCGCTTTGTAGCTGCCTATTAATCTTGGTTGCGTTCGGCTGTGGACGCTATTTCCCAGGGCCTCTCCAGCCCCGACCTAGTTCCGAGCAGGGCGAACACATGGTGGTCCACGACGACGGCTCAGTGGCCTATGTCTTTGAGAGACTCGATATCGCGATTCGACCGATGACGGACGCGGAGCTCAACCGCAGTTTCGCCACAAAGTCGGCCGATGGACCACTTTCTACTAATCCCTTCACATTCGGTGATTGGACCCCCCCAGGCGAGTCATTTACACCCCAGCGATTTACTGTATTCCTGCTTCGGGTCAAGAACTATGCGTATCCGAAGGTCAAGATTGATCCGTCTATGATCGAGTTGAGGTCCGCCAGCAAACGTTCTTACAAGCCCCTGACATTTCTCGAAATCAGTGAGTACTACCGAGCGTATGCGTTGGCTTGGGCCGGAAACTACTATGCGCGCATGCGCGAGCGCGAGGATCTATTGCGTCTCCACATGTATGCCGACAAGATGATCTTCAGTGGCCAGGAGCACGAAGGCTTTCTCGTATTTCCGCCCATGCCTCCGGACGTGACCGAGTTAACCGTCCATGTCAACGACGTTGCCGTTCGTTTCAACTACGCCGATGAGCCTGTGGAGACCGTAAATCTGACCTACGGATTCCAACGCGAGGTCTTCAGGGGATACCAGCCACCCGCCACCGTCTCGGCACGCTGACGTGCCCCTCACAGCCAAACGCGCGGGTGTAGCTGTCCCGCTTGTCCTGACGTTCCTCCTGAGCATTGATGCGGGCGGCCAGATCGAGACCGTGCGCATCGGCCAGGGCGGCGACACTTGGCAGAGCATGGAGCTAGTGGCTGCAGGAGCGCAGGTCACGGCCGACTCGCTGCTACCGGCAGGCTTCAAGGCCAACGAGAATATCGTCGTCGCCGTTCGCTGGACGGATGTGGGAACAGGCCCGGACGAGTTTATACCGGAAGGCGGAGCGCGAGTGTGGGCGCGCGTTGCCGATGGTCAGCCCAATGACGTTCTCGTCGACGGCAGGTCGAATACATCCACTGGGGAGCGATTCCAGATTCCTGGTCAGTCCCAGGACGGCCGGATCTTCGTCTTCGATTTAGGTGCCTCGTTTCCCGTCGAGCGGATTGCCTTCTTCCCCAACCCGGCAGATAGCACCGCCTTCCTGCGGGCTTACGAGATCAAGGTCAGCGACGGGCGCTCTTTTGGCGCGGACGAGCGGCCGATTTACGAGACCCTCGCACGAGTCGAGATTTCCAACGAGGTTCGGACGGAGGCCGAGTTTCCACGGCAGTTGGTCAGGTATATCCGCTTGGAAACGCTGGAACCGAATCCCTTCGACATTGCCGAGATTGAGGTGTTTGGCCGAGGGTTTGTGCCCCGTGCTCAGTACGTCTCCAATTTTATTGACTTTGGCGGAGGGGGTGTGCGCAACTTTGGTCGTCTAACGGTCAGCGCGACCCGTGTGTCCACTGAGCCCGATGTGGTTTCGGACGATCCAGTGCAGGCGGTGTTCCAAGTGCGGGCGGGCAGTGACACTTCGCCTGAGTCCTATTTCCAGATCGATCTCGAAACCGGCAGTGAGACGGAGATATCAGAGGAGGCGTACCAGAACCTCATTGACCGCGAGCGCACGGCGAGATACGATGCAGAAAACTGGAGTGCGTGGTCGAATCCGGTGACGATCGATTCGACGGGTTCCTACGAGATCAGCCTCGATTTTCTGCCGATGCCGAGGCCCTTCTTCCAGTTCAGATTCTTCTTCGAGGGTACTGCGACCGACGTGATCCGGATTGATGCGCTGGAGTTTACCCACTCGCCACCCCTCGCCCAAGGGACGCGAGCCGAGATCGCCCTCGTCGGCGATCCCTTTCCACAGGCAGGCGTGGCCACCGTCGCTACGGGACAGCCGGCGACCTTGGAGTACGCCTTGACTGCGGAGTTGTCCGGCGACGAGGGATTCGATGGTTTGCGCATCGCAACGCCGGGCGCTGTTCAGTTGGAATCAGTGTTGATCGGCGACGACCGAGAGCAAGTGGTCGTCGACAGCGTCGTTGTTGACGACAGCGGCATGTCTCTGTTCTTCCCGAGCCGCCGGATCACGGCCGAGAGCAACGCCACGCTCTTCGTGAGGTTCACAGCAACGCCCTTGCGATATACGACCCTGTTTCAGGGTTGGCTCTTAGATTCAGTTGGCGCGGTTCCGCAGCGGGTTGCTCCCGGTGATGCCACCAATCTGCTTGGGACGAATTCCGTCCTCGTCTTTGGTTCCCTTGGTGCCCCTCTCGGCCGATTCGATTTGGGTGCTGGAGTCGTAACGCCTAATGGAGACGGGCGGAACGACGACTTGGCACTGCAGTACGACCTCGTATTCCTCATCGAACCCGCGCAAGTAGGCATTACAGTACACGATCTCTCGGGTCGGCTCGTTCACACCCTCCTGCAAGAGGAGCAGGCGGCAGGCAGCTACTTAGCCACGTGGACCGAGGCCCACGAACTGCCTCCGGGACACTATATCGTTCGCCTGCGCGTCGAAACGCAGACCAAGACGTTTGAGCGCCTGCGGATCGTGGCGGTGTCCTACTGAGAAAGTAGGCAAGAGGAGGATTTATGCGCACGCGAATGATGCTTACCACAACGATCCTGATAGTCGCGACAGCGGTTGCGGTCTCCGGTCAGCGCCGCGTCGTGCAGATCGGTGGAGCGGCGGGGGATTTCTCGTGGTCACAGGTGCGTCAGAAGGCCGTCGCCCTTGACGACACGACCACTCCGGGTGCCTTGCAGCCCAGAGAGCTGCGGCCATGGGAAAACATCATGGTCGGACCCGGGGCCTTCGCCAATATATTCGGCCTATCTTGGGCGGAGGGACAGACAACAGGCAAGGCCTTCGGTTTCCAGGCCGGCGTTGACCCGCGTTTCTGGCACGGTGGCTACAGCCGCGAGGAGGCCGTGGTCATCGATGGCGATCCCGAGACGGCAATCTCGCTGCGTCAGCTAATCGGTGAGGGGCCGGTACAAGTCTTCAACCAGATTCTGCGCCTGCAGGAAGAAGTTTGGACCTTTGATCTAGTCTTGGAGACGCCGATCAACCGGGTCCTGTTTTTTCCTCGGCAATCGGGCGTCGATAAGCGCGGCATTCCCAACAAGCAGGGATCGCCGCGGGCGTATCGTCTTTCGATACAGAACGAGGCGGAAGAATTCCTACTAGAAGGCTCCGAGCCGATCCCCAAGCGGACGCTTGCCACCCTCATCGAGGAAACCAAGTCCAACACCAAGAGCCGAGTCGATGTCAGCTTTCCGCTGCAGCCGGCCAGATTCATCCGACTCGATCTGAGTTTGGCGGACCAGTTCTACAGTATGGCCGAGTTCCAGGTCTATGGCGAGGGCGTCCCGACCAAGGTAAACTACATTTCTACCGCCATTCCACTCGACGAGCCCGTCAACTTCGGCGAGATCACCTACTCCTTCCGCTCGCTGCGACGAGACCGGGAAGCGGACGTGCTCGTCGAAGACCCCGAAGGCGACGCCCGGCTGCTCATAGAAACGCGTTCCGGCACTGACGACACACCGCTTGCCTACTACGTCGTAGATGACTTCGGGCGCGACAAGGAGGCGACAGAGTCGGAATGGCAGCGCGCTTCGCTGCCCCGACGGGAGAGCCTCTCCGTCCGCTATCCCAATCAGCGCAGTGTCGTTCTCGACGACGAGACCAACTGGTCGCCGTGGTCTTCGCCCTATCGCTCATCTGGCCAATTGAACCGATCGCCGGACGGTCGCCAGTATTTGCAATTCCGGGCGACGTTCCTGACGGACGATGTGCTGTCTATCGGTCGTCTAGATTCACTACAGTTTGAGGTTTCTCCACTGCTCGCCTCGTCGCTCATTGGTGAGGTTTCCCTAGCGGATGCTGTTTCAACAGGGCTGACGCCTGAGGCGCAGCCAGCAGAATTCCCCGTCGGAGAGCGACGTCAGCTACACTTTGACATCGCGGCGGACTTTTCTAGCGATTTACAGGGATTTGATGCCGTGCGGCTGACGGTTCCCTTTGGTACTCGCTTTGAGGGGCTGAGGATGGGCGATGCGGACCTCGTCGCGGTGGTTCCCGACAGCGTGTGGCCCGGGGACGGGATCGCCATCGATGGTGAGCTTTTTATTTCCTTTGCCTCCAACCGGGTGTCGCGCGACAATGATATTCCCGTCCGCATCGATCTCGAATCCTCCCTTTTTACATCTTCCACGATTTTCGCCGGGGAGGTCATCGACTCTGCCAGTGCCAACCTGCCCCAGTCGGTGGACGGGGGGGATGCCCGGGACGATGTCCACACTAACAGTCTGCAGGTTTTCTCGCGCGATGAGAGGACGACCGTTCTCGATGGGGTCCGCCTCATGCAGCCGGCTCTGACGCCGAATGGGGACCGGGTGAATGACGAAATTCACGTCGAGTTCAGCGTCCTCTTCGTCGATGAAGCAGATGTGACAGTAAAGGTGTACGATGTTGCCGGACGCTATATTGCGATCTTGGCTGCTGAGAATCGGGGTCGATCGGCCCAGCAGGTGTCTTGGGATGGTCTCGATGATGACCGCAACCTAGTCTCTCCAGGTCTGTATCTTCTTGTGATCGAAGTAAATACCCAAAGGGAGATCGCACGGCGACTACTGACAGTGCCCGTCGTCTACTAGGGAGTTAAGACTATGGCAAAAACCAGCTTGTGCATCATCGCCATGGCCGCATGGCAGTTGTCCAGTCACGCCGTGGCTGATGATATCCGCTTCGATCGTCTCAGTGATTGGCAGCAGTGGACGAGCCCGATTGGAGCCATTCAGTTGCGGCAAGACGGGCAAGTCGAGTTGGGGTGGTACGGAACGGACACCGATCCGATGGATAACATGTCCCTGTTCTCGCATCCCACCCGGAAAAGTGGCGAGGTCTTCGGTGGCCTGACGGCACACTCGAACAACCGCAACGCTCGGTTTCTGTTCGATAACGACCACGACACATGGTGGCAGCCCGATGCCGGTGCCGATCCCGACAATGCGTGGATACACATCGACTTGGGCCGCCTCGTCCTGCTCAAGGAGATCCGCTTGGTCTTTCCCGATACCCTCGACGTCCGTCCCTTCCGGGATTTCTCGGTTTTTGTCAGCGAAGGTTCGACGGTGTCTCCGTCCGAGGATGTCTGGCGATTCCAGCGCGTCTTCACGACCGCCGAGCCCAATGAGTTGGGTGAGATCATCATTCCTTTGTCGATTGAGGATTTTGGGGACGTTGCGACCGGCGAGAACATGGTGCTGGGCAAGACGCTGGATTTCAAGCCCGTGCACTACATCCGCTTCCTGCCCCACGAGGTCGGGGAAGGCGCGGCGCTGGCCGAGATTGAGGTAACAGCGATCGGCGATAATATCGCGTTGACGACCTTTGATCGGGGGGGGACAATCCGCTCGGGACGTCCAAAAGTGGAAGAGCTGCGCGATGGAACCGTCGATAATGCATGGCCCTTGATTGCCAATAACCTTAATCGCTTCTGGCAGGATGGCGGGATGTGGTTTGAGTGGGATCTGGGTGCTCTCTTCCACGTCAGCCGGATCGTGCTCTACCAATGGCCTCCCAATCATCTAGGCCGAACGACGTTCGGAATCGGCGGTACCAACAACGGTTACAATCTGGAGATGACGGATGGGACGCCGATCGCCCGGGACGATGCATTCCGCAGTCCCTTTGACTACACGCGCGTTTCGCTCGTCGATAACAGCCGGGCACCGGTGCGCTACGTCTTCGATCACCATCTAGAAGATCGAGTTGGCCGCTATCTGTTCTGGAACCACTTCGATGTTCAAGACCGAAGGGTTGGCTATATCATGCTGGAAGTATTCATCTATTCCGCTGGCTACCCGGCACAAGCGGCATTGACATCCGACTTCATCGACCTCGGGGGGGCCAAGAGCATTACGGGAATTTCGTGGGATGCCGACACCCCGCCGGGGACCCGAATCACTGTGCAGACTCGAACGGGCAATGAACTCGACGCGGAGCAATTCTTCTTCAAGAAGAACGGCGAGCCGGTCACGGAGGCGCAGTACAATAAGCTGCCCAAAGTGGTGCGGGGTGAGATCGTCGAAGTGCCCAAGGAGGGGGCGGACTGGAGTGGTTGGAGTGAGCCGCACCTTTCGTCGGGCCAGTCCTTTCGGTCTCCCACCCCTAGACGGCTATTGCGAATGCGGGTGAGTCTGGAGACCGACGATCCTAAAATCACTCCGGTCCTCAACGCAGTGACTCTGCACTTCGACGAAGCACTGGTGCAAAAAGGCGTTGAGGCCGCGATCTATCCACGGGAAGCGATCGCTGGCGAGTGGCAGGATTTTCGCTACGTGCTGCAACCGACCTTCACGGTCAGAGATCAGGGCTTCGATCGCGTAATTCTACCCGTGCCAGGACAAGTGCGGAACGTGTCGCTGCACATCAATGGTGAAGAGGTCGAAGGGTCTGTCGAGTCCACTGTCGATACGCTCATCGTCGCCATGCCCCGACGCACGCTACGGGACTCAGTGGAGGTGATGTTCACGGCGCGACCGCTGAGCAATCCCACCCGCTTTCTCGCATCTGTGGCAAACTCGGCCCAACCGGATAATCGGCAAGAGGTGAGGCCGCTAGAAGTCGACGACGACGGCGATGGCGAGTTCGATCGCACAGATCGAGAGGCCCTCTTCGTCTTCTTGCCGAACACAACCTCAGGAGGTACTATCCGCAATCTCGTTGCATCGAGTCGCGTCATCACGCCAAACGGCGACGCTATCAACGACAATTTGCGCATTACCTTTGATCTATTTCGCACTACAGTCGCTGCTGAGCTACGGCTCTACAACTTGTCAGGGCACCTGCTCCAGGTCGTCGCTGGCCAGCCAAGGAAGACACAGCAGCTAGTGTGGGATGGGATGGTGGATGATCGGCCTGCGCCACCCGGGATCTATGTCTGCCGCATAGAGGTGCCGACAGAAGCAGGGCAGGAGGCCAAAACCCTGCTGGTAAGTGTAGCCTACTAGTAGTTTAGAAAGGTTGATCTAATGACGATATGCGGCGGTAAACTAATACGGGAGAGCTAGACATGAAGTGCAAATGGGTCGGCTCCATCCTAGCTGTCCTGCTACTGCAGGGGACGCCAAGTGGAGCAGTCGAAATCGGTCTGTTCAATCCCTACATCACGGACGGAGCCCGAATCAGTCCTGAGACACTGGTTCCAACTTTGCGGAAGTGGTATCTGCCCCAAGCGCTCTACTCACTATACGGCTGGCAGGGGAGTGCTTACACCAACTATGCTCGGAACCAGTACCGGCGATATGTGAGAACCGAGCTCGAAGGCGACCGCTACTACGACCTCTACGGCAATTACTTCACCAAGGGCTGGAACATCTACAACTTTACGAATGAGTATCCGCGGGATTTCGGGAGCGGGATTTGGAAAGATCCGAACTTCAGCCAGTGGTTCAATCGTCTCATTGTGGTCTCTGGGGCCAAGGGGCAGTTCCACACCTCCCTGACCATCGGCGAGGGCATTCGCACCACGATGACGCCGCTCACCTTCTCCAAACCGCTGTTCGACGGTCTGCAGTGGGACTTCCAGACCGACAAATACGGAGTAAGCATCTTGGCGGCGCGGGCAGATTCGCCCGGGCGCGTGGCCGTCGCTGTCGATCAAGGAGCGGCGCGACAAACGACCTTCACTCAATTACTCGGCATGAACGGGCGCGTCGGCGTCGGCGATTTCGCGACCGTGGGTGGAACGTATCTGACGAGCTTTCACCAAAACTCGGCACTCTCCCTCGACGAAAATTCACTGCGTGGCGTCCTCGGCGGTCGCCTGAATGCGGGAAATGTCCAGCGGCTGATCGTGCGACTGTCAGACGACTCGCCAGAGGATGGCGTCGGCGGCGCACTGCTGCTCCGCGAGCGCATCTTCATCAACGGCGTTGAGCATCCCGAGATCGACCCAATCATCGAAGGGGGTGTGGCGCGCGAGGGCCTGCTAGAGGCCAGTGGTTCCAATACGGTTACCCTGACGTATAACATTGAGACCGATTTCCGCCCGGGCCCCGGTGAGGAGATTACTGATTTCCGGGAGATCGAGCGCATCGAAGTGGGACTGGTCGTGGCCAACGACTACCTCGTAGAAGTCGCATCGAACTTGCAGACCAACGCGACGCTGGAGCCGGCCTTCCTGCCCGTCGCCCAAGCAGAAGGCAACGTCACGGATGCCTCCAACCAGCGATTCATCCGCTTTCAGTACGGGATCCCGTCGAGCAACGAGTTGCGAGGGGTGAATCTGGCGATCAGCGACGTGGGGGGCTTCAACCTCCGATCTGAGTACGTGAGCAATCGGCGCAACCGACGGTTCCCCAACCAAACCATCCGCAGCAACCAAGCTCTCGCGCACGACGCGTCTGAGGCTTATTACGCCACGGCATCGCAGATCACGTACCCCTTCTTCGGCTACGGGGAGTTCTTCAGCGTCGAGCCTGGGTACTCGACGTCTATGTTCATTCCCGACTCGCAAGGCTTCATCGATTACGAAGACGAAAAGAATTATCTCTACGAGCTCATTGACGATAACGACGACCAAGATCGCTTTCCCGACTGGCAGCGCCGCGCCATAAATCTAAGTGCCTTGTTTCCAAATCAGAATCAATTCCCCGACCGGGAAGTGTTTCCGGGTCTCGACGAAAACCAAGATTTTATCTCCGACTTCAATCAGAACCAGAACAACCAGCCTGATTACAGCGAGCCGTTCTTCCGCTACCACGTCGATCCGCCCGAATTCCTTTTCGGTACGGACATGAACAACAATACCATCATCGACCGTTTTGAAAACGACACGGAAGCGGATTATCCGTACAAGCGAGACAGCAAGGGATACAATCTCTACGCTGGTGTCGAACTGATGCCAAACAGTCGCCTCATGGTTGGGCGCTCGCGGATGGAGCAGCACTCCAGCGACCGCCGGGCGGCCTCCACGTACGGTCTGCTGACGCTGAAGAAGGAATATCCGCAGCGCAGTCTGTCGATCCAGCTAATGGAGTTCGTCCGCGCGGTCAAGGACGATATCCCCGACAATCTCATCCAGTGGGTGCAGCCGGCCTTCTCTCCCGGTACGATGCAGGATTTCAGCGATCCGTTGATCGCACAGGATACCTTTATTAACACCCTCTACTTGCAGGTAGATTGGAATCCGTTCGTTACAACGCAGACGAAGCTCAAGTACGACGCCTACAATCAGCAAAGAGATGCGGCGGAGGGAACGCAGAATGAGCGGTTCTTGGGTCTAATCAACAAGGCCGATCGTCAATTCTGGGCCACGCAGACTGTGCTTTTGTGGCCGCAGTGGAAGCAGCGGTTTTCTTCCCGTACGCCGACTAATCCACGTGAGCGCAGCACGCGCGATCTGGCAGAACTCTTCTTCTTTCTCGTCAGCTATAGCATCTCCCCGCAGATGACTCTCGGCCTTGGCAGCGAGTACGAGCTTTTCAATAACCTGAAGAGCCGCCCTGAGGGTGGTGCCGTTGACTACCAAGATGACTTCAGTCGCTTAACGCTGGCGTCGCAGTTTTCCAATCAGGCGGCGTATCTGGGCTACGAGCTGACCGCGAACATCGGCATACGGTGGACACGACGCAGCGTTCACGGAGAAGATGCCGACACGAACACCATGATCTTCGTAGATGTGTTTGCGGGGCTCGGAACTGATCGATGATGAGGATCTCGTCGCGTGCTGTTATTTTGCTAACAGTGGGATTGCTGGCCTGCGAACAGACCGAACAATACGAGCCAGAGCCTATAGTCGTCGCCATCATCGACCGGGATACGATCGATGTCGAGGCATATGACGAGATGGCGACGACGCTTCTCGCCTCTTCCCATCGCAGCCAAGATCCTGCCAGTCTCGACACGAGACGCCAACTACTGGATGCGATGATAGACAGACAGTTGCTGGCGCTGGAGGGACAACGCAGGAAGCTGGACGCAGCGCCTAAAATCGCAACGGCCCTTGAGCAGCGCCAGAGCAAGCTCCTCTGGCGCGCCCTGTTCAACGCGGTCGCGGTTGACGCGGGGCTCGATACGTCGGGCCTCCAGACCTTCGCCATTGAAGAGGGGTTCACCGAAGAGGTACTGCTCCAGCACGTGATGCTGGCCAATGAGGCCGATGCGTGGAGTGTCCTCGAGGCTCTCGATGCGGGAGAGCCGATGGATGTACTCGCCGTCGAACGTTCGGTCCACCACGAGACAGGGGGCCTGGGGGGCTACTTTAGCTACATGTCTGTATCCCAGGTGCTCCCGGAGATCAGAGAGCAGATTCTGTCGCTGGAGCCTGGTCAAACCTACCCAGAACCTCTGACTTCCCGCTACGGGGTACACGTATTTCGCCTGATTGACCGTCGTCCCGCCGACATGGCGAACTGGTGGGATGCTGTGCTCAAGGAGTTCCGCGTACGCGAGAGGAGCCGCGTCTTCGAGTCCTTTGCCGACAGCTTGGCGGATGCGCATGGCCTAGTCTGTGAGCCACTGATTGACGACCGTCCTGCGTCGGATCCTCTCTGTACTTGGACGGGCGACCAGCTCTTGTCATCCGACGTCGACTTGGCCGCCGCCGGGGAGGATCTGCAGAGCTGGTTGCGCACGAAGGCTCGCGATCGGCTGGTCGTCGAGGAAGCCAAGCGTCGTAGCATGGACCGCGAACCCGTGGTGCGCGATCAGGTCGAGGAGTTGAGGGAAGAAATGATGATCGACAGCCTCCGGCGGGTCATCGTCGGCCGCATTGAGGTAGCGGATGCCGAGAAACGGGCGTACTACGAGGAATACCCTGAGTTGTATGGTCCTCGCCCAACGGTTCGCGTCGATGAGGTCCTCGTCGCTGACCTTACTTTGGCGCAACGACTCCGCGGCCAAGCAGAAGCGGGGACCCCGATTGACTCCCTAGCACGGGTACACAGCATTCGCGAGGTGACAAAGAAAAGAGGCGGGTCGATGTGGCTCGTCACGAGAGACAATCCGCTCCTAGGGGCCCTCGCGCCCCTCGCTCTCGACTCGGAAGTGGGTGCGCTCCTAGGGCCTCTCGAAGTGCCTGGTGGGTATTCCGTTCTGCGTATCGCCGAAAAGAGCCAAACCCCGGCGCGACCCTATGAGGCAGTGGAACGGAATATTGAAGTGATTCTCCGTCTGCGCGCCGAGCATCAGAAGATGGACTCGTTGCTCGTCCAACTCCGCGTGGATTTCGCTGACGAGGTCATGGTCCATGAAGATGCGCTGGGATCCGTACTAACCGATTGGGGGGATCGCGAAGATGATGCCCAAAATTGAAGAGTACTTGGATCTGCAAGTGTCATGCCCGCCGTTCTCGTCTTCTTCCTACTGAGCGCTTGCGAGGGGCCTGTGCCCGAGCAACAGGCCCCTCGACAGCAGGAAGCCGCACGAGCTCTCCTCGACAGTGCGCTTGAGCATTCGGCTCGTGGTGAATCCTCTGAAGCGATTCCACTGCTGCGACGCGCGGTACAGCTAGATCCACGGGATCCGGTCATCCACTACGATCTCGGCAACAATCTGGCGCGGCAGGGTCGTCTCGACCAAGCCGCGGCGTCGTATCAACAAGCGATATTCCTCAAGCCCGAGTACGCGGCAGCCCATTACAATCTAGCCTCCGTGCGCTCCGCGGCGGGACGGCACGAAGAGGCGGAAGAACTAATGGCGCGAGCGATCGAAGCCGATAGCGGATATCAGCCGGCCCACAAGGCTTTGGCGCAGTTGCGGGAACGGCGAGGCGACTACGACGGGGCCATCGAATCGCTGGAGATTGCGGTGGGAATCCGTCCCGACGATGTGGAGGCGCGCAACCTGCTGGGTTACCTGTTGGGGAAACAGGGGCGACGGGACGCGGCCGAAGTGGTTTTGCGAAGAACGCTGCAGATTGACTCGACCCACGCGGATACTTGGGCGCACTTGGGTGCGCTACAGTTCGCCGCCAAGGATTTCGCGAGTGCGCGCCGGCATCTCGAGATGGCCATTCAGTTCAATGCGCACCACACGAAGGCGCACTTCGATCTGGCCAACTGTCTGATGCGGCTGGGGCAGAAGGAGCGGGGGCGAAAGATGATGCGTCGGTTCGAGATGCTGAGATCAATCGACGCGGACATTGTCAAGCACCGCGAGGCGATCCGCCACGACCCTACCGATCCGGCTCTCTATCGGGAATTGGCTCGCCTGTATTCAAGACGGGGCGAGACGGACAAAGCGATTCAGCTCTATCGACAGGCTATCACACGAGATGCCAAATTTGCCGCCGCCCACAACAACTTGGGAAACCTCCTGCTGCAGCAGAATCGACCCGAAGAGGCTGCCCGGGCCTATCGAGCCGCATTGCGCGCCGACTCCACCTACGCCTTTGCTCACAATGGGATCGGCAATGTCAGGCTACTCGCGGGGAATAGAACAGGAGCCATGGCGGCCTTCAGACGTGCGGTCGAACTAGACTCCTCTAACCAAACGTTCGCCGATAACCTCAAATCCGTACAGATACTACAGCACGCGGAGAAATCGCATGATCGCTGAACGACCTACGGGTACCGATAAGCCATTGACGACGCGACCTGTCCCGACTAACTGTGAACGGAGGAACTTCCACATGAAGATCAGACCTATCGCCTTGGTCGCGCTGGTCCTGGCACTGGCTGCGAGCAATGGGTGTGGGCCGCAGACTGCTGAATCGCCCGAAACCGGCTCCGCGCTGCCAGTCGAGGAAGAGCTCCGGCTGGGATTTCTGGTGAAAATGCCGGAGGAACTGTGGTTCCAGAACGAATGGAAATTCGCCCAGCAGTGCGCCGACAAGTACGGGTTTGAGCTGATCAAAATCGGCGTTCCAGACGGGGAGAAACTCCTCGCGGCCATTGACGTCCTCGCGGCCAAAGGAGCACAGGGCTTTGTTGTCTGCACACCCGACGTTCGGTTGGGGCCAGCCGTGATGACCAAAGCCGGCAGCCATAACATGAAAGTGTTCACGGTAGATGATCAGTTCGTCGGCGCGGATGGCGAGTTCATGGACGTCCCGTACATGGGCATTTCAGCCGTGGAAATCGGTCGCCAAGTGGGACGTGAACTCCACAAGGAGTTCACCAACCGCGGCTGGCCGTTGGAGGAAACGGGTGCGCTCGGGATCACGTTCGACGAACTCGACACCGCCCGAGATCGCACCGATGGGACGATCGGAGCCTTGGTCGAGGCTGGCTTCCCACAGGAGCGCATTTACCTAGGGGCGGAGAAGACCACCGACATTCCAGGAGCATTTGATGCGGCCAACATCGTCCTGACCAAGTATCCAGCGATCAAACGCTGGTTGGTGTTCTCGATTAATGACGAAGGGGTCCTTGGCGCAGTGCGCGCCTTGGAGGGGCGCGGGTTTGGCGCGGCGGAGACCATTGGCATCGGCATTGGCGCTGGTACAGGGCTGACCGAGTTTGAGAAGGAGGAACCGACGGGGTATTTCGCGACCTGTATGATTAGCCCCCGCCGTCACGGGTACGAAACAACGGAACTGCTTTACAAGTGGGTCAAAGAGGGCCTCGCTCCGCCCGCGGACACGCGCACGGCAGGCGTCATGGCCTACCGCGATAACTACAAAGAAATCCAGACTACACTGGGTCTCGATTAGGTCGCGGTCTTGGAATCCTCGTCTCCTCCGGTAGTTGAGTTCCACGGCGTCTCAAAGACGTTTCCAGGAGTCCGCGCTCTAGAGGATGTCTCGTTTTCGGTTCGCCGCGGTGAAGTCCGCGCCCTGATCGGCGAGAACGGAGCGGGGAAGTCCACGCTGCTGAAAATTTTGAGTGGCGTCCATCTGCCCGATGCTGGAAGCGTGGTGCTAAATGGGCGCGAACGAGTTTTTTATTCGACTGCGGAAGCCTTGGACGCCGGCGTTGCCGTCATCCATCAGGAACTCCAGCTCGTCCCCGAAATGTCTGTGGCCGAAAACCTCTACCTTGGCCATCTCCCCGCAAGGCTAGGAATCGTGGACCGCCGGCGTCTGCGCGAAGCCGCGCACCGCGACTTGGAACGTTTGGGTGAAGCCATTGATCCCGCCGTCAAAGTCGGTCGCCTGCCCATCGCGCAACGGCAGATGGTCGAAATCGCCAAAGCCCTGACTCGCGGTGCGCGAGTGTTGGCGTTAGACGAACCCACTAGCAGCCTTTCTGCCCGCGAAGTAGAACGCCTTTTTGCGACCGTGGAGGAACTCAAGCGCAACGGCTGCGCCGTGCTCTACGTCAGCCATCGCATGGACGAACTGTTTCGCGTGTGCGACTCCGCGACAGTCCTGCGGGACGGCCGCCACGTTGAGACGTTTCTATCCTTGGAAGGAGTTTCTCACGACCTGCTGGTCAACCGCATGGTCGGCCGCGACATTGAAGATGTTTTCGACTACCGTCCCGGCACGCAGACAGAGACCGCACTGGAAGTCGTCGGAGTGGAGGGTCTGGGGCTTTCGCGGTCGGCCTCTTTCACCGTCGCGAAAGGCGAGGTCGTCGGCCTATTTGGATTGATCGGCGCGGGCCGCAGCGAATTGTTGCGCTTGGTGTTTGGCGCGGAACCCATGCAGGCTGGCGTGGTGAAAGTTTGCGGTCGGCAAGTCCCGATCTCTTCCCCGAACGACTCGATCCGCTCCGGCGTGGCCTTTTGCCCAGAAGACCGCAAAAAGGACGGCATCGTACCTACGGCGTCCGTGCTTGACAACCTGAACCTCGTCGCCCGTGGCCGCATCGCCCGGCTGGGTCTTGTCGTCAACGATGCTTGGGAGAGGCGCAACACCCACGACCAGATCGAACGGCTCGGGATTCGCACGCCGTCGGTAGCGCAGAAGATCGTCAACTTGTCTGGCGGAAATCAGCAAAAAACCATTCTCGCACGGTGGCTGTCCGAGGACGTCAATGTCCTGCTTCTGGACGAACCTACGCGCGGCGTGGATGTCGGTGCCAAGAGCGAGATATATGCCATCATCCGCGATCTGGCCGACCGCGGGGTGGGGGTGGTATTGGCATCTAGCGACCTCCCGGAAGCCCTTGGCGTGGCGGATCGCCTGCTGGTGATGCGCGAAGGTGCTATCGTAGCCTCTATTGCCCGGGGCGAAGCCGATGAGGAAGAGGTCCTGCGGTTGGCACTACCAGCGTCTTCTGCTTAACCCCGTTGACAGAGGAAAGAACGATGACGGAATCTACAAACTCGCCAACAGCTTCCCTCGGCGCGATGGCGCTTCTCTGGGAGAAAGCTGGCATGTTGGTGGTTTTCGCCGTGCTGTTTGCGGCGTGCTCGCTGTTTGTCGAAGACTTTTTCTCGTGGGTGAACGTAAAGGGCTTGGCGTTGGCGGTGTCGCAGATCGGCATGGTTGGATGCACAATGCTGTTCTGCTTGGCGTCGGGGGATTTCGATTTGTCAGTCGGCTCGGTCGTGGCCTGCGCGGGAGTCGTGGCCGCGGTCGTGACTAACGCAATGGGCAGCGTCTTGTTGGGCATGTTGGCAGGTGTGTTGGTCGGGGGCGCGGTCGGGCTTTGCAACGGCATCGTGATTTCGCGATTTCGCATCAACGCGCTGATCGCGACGCTGGCGACGATGCAGATCGTACGCGGGTTGGGCTTTATCATCTCAGGTGGTCGGGCCGTCGGCGTTACCGATTCGGGATTCTTCGCCTTGGGTACGTCGTCGTTTTTAGGCGTTCCGACGCCGGTCTGGATTGCGCTAGTTTGCTTCGTGGTGTTTGGATTGCTGCTCCAACGGACTACCTTTGGTCGCAATACCTTGGCCATTGGCGGCAACAAAGAGGCCGCCCGGCTCTCCGGTATCCCGGTCGCGCGGCTCAAGACGATCATCTTCAGCATACAGGGTCTGATGGCTGGGTTCGCGGGAGTGGTCCTCGCCTCGCGCATGACTAGCGGACAGCCAAAGCCCCCTGAGATGTTCGAACTCCAAGTCATCTCGGCCTGCGTTTTGGGTGGCGTGTCCTTGACCGGCGGCGTGGGATCAATCGGCTGCGTCATAGCTGGCGTGCTCATCATGGGCGTAGTTGAGAACGCCCTGAACCTGCTCAACGTCCCGACGTTCTATCAAAACGTGGTTCGCGGTTTCATCCTATTGGTCGCCGTCATGCTAGATCAACTCAAAAACCGCGCCAGGTAGCCCTCCGATTGACATCTGCGAGATTGACCACTCTGCGGATTCTGAGGTATATTGCGGTTCAGATGTGATGCTGGCGTGTCCGGAGTCCACATTCTTTTTTCAATCCTTTAGAGCTAAATCTGTATCATCGCTATATAACGACAAGGAGCGCGAAATGGACAAGGTGCGAATTGGTATTATCGGCCTCGGCGGCATGGGCGGCAGCCACGCCAGCTATCTTTCCCAAGGCCAAATCGTCGGCGCGGAACTCGCCGCCGTAGCCGACATCGATCCGGCCCGGCTCGCGGGCGTGCAAGACAAATACGGCGCGGGCGTGCAAGCGTTTGTCGGGGCCGACGCCCTGTTTGCGGCCCAATGCGTAGATGCTGTAATCGTAGCCACTCCCCACTACTTCCATCCCCCGCTGGTGATCGAGGCGCTCGAAAACGGTCTGCACGCGATGAGCGAGAAGCCGGCTGGAGTCTATACGCGCCAAGTCCGCGAGATGAACGAAGCCGCGGGCAAAAGCGACCGGGTCTTTGGCATGATGTTCAACCAGCGCGCACGCGGTGAGCACCAGAAGCTGAAGTCGCTCGTCGAATCCGGTGAATTGGGACCGATTCAGCGCACGATTTACATCATCAACAACTGGTTCCGCGCCCAGAGCTACTACGATTCGGGCGGCTGGCGGGCGACTTGGGCCGGCGAGGGGGGGGGCGTGTTGGCCAACCAGTGTCCGCACAATCTCGACCTATGGCAGTGGATCTGCGGAATGCCGCAGCGCGTGCGGGCCTTTTGCCGCTTTGGGCAATATCACGACATTGAGGTTGAAGACGATGTAACGACCTACGTCGAATACGAGAACGGAGCTACGGGCGTTTTTATCACCTCTACGGGCGAGGCTCCGGGGACCAATCGGCTGGAGATTTCAGCGGACCGCGGCAAGGTGGTGTTGGAAGGCGGCAAAATCACCTTTTGGCGCACGACGGAGTCGGCGAGCAAGTTCCTCGCGGAGTGGCCGCATGGGTTTGGCAGTCCGGAAGTTTGGAAGTGCGAGATTCCGGGCGGCGGCGGCGAGGAGCACAAGGAGATTACCCGTAACTGGGTGCAGGCTATCCGCACGGGGTCGCCGTTGTTGGCTGCGGGGACCGAGGGGATTAACGGCGTGGAACTGGCCAACGCCATGTTGCTTTCGACGTGGACGGACGATTGGGTGCATATTCCGGTGGACGAGGATTTGTACTACGAAGAGCTGCAAAAGCGGGTGGCTATCTCCAAGGTGAAGGAGGAGGGCGGACGGGTGATGGACGTGCAGGGGACGTTTCAGTAGCAAAGAGCGGCAGGGAGTTGTACTCGCCGCTGGCTCGAATTTTGGAAGGAGGGAACCGTGAAACTTGCGTTGATGTCAGGAAATCTGCTGTCGTCGGCAGAGATGCGATCCGAGGGATTCGAGGCGATGCAGATGTTTTTCGGTGGGGGAGCGGATGGGGATGCACAGGACCCGTCCGTAGAGGATATCGACAAGGTACTACAGGCGGCCGATATCGCGCTGGCGGCGATGACTTTGCACGTCGATCTGGTCGGGCCAAAGGGGATGGTCCGGGAGGATGTCACAAGATTGATGCGCTGCGTGAAGAATACCGCAGCGCTCGACGGGCGTTTCGGCGACAATTCGCGGCCAGTGCTAGTGTGGCATCCGTCGGGGTATCCAGAGGAGGACGTTGACGACCGAGCGGTGTTTGAGGGGCTATGCACGGGGCTGGCAACGGCTTGCGCAACCGCGGAGCGGCTTGGCGTTGTCATCGCGGTGGAAATGACGCGGTCGGGGAGCGTCGACGGGGCCGAGCGCTTTTTGCGAGTGCAGGACCGAGTGAGGTCCAGAGCACTCAAAGTATGCATGGACGCGGCGAACTTCGCGCCCGACCGCACTCCGCTGGTACGCGCGGTGCGGATGCTCGGTCCCGATATCGCAATCGCCCACGGCAAGGACGCGCGCTTTGCCGCAAACGGCGAGGTCGTCGACTACGGGCCGACAGGGTCGGGGTGCTTGGATTATCCGACCTATATTGGCGCGTTGCAGGAGTGGGCGCAGGTGCCCTATTTCGTTTTTGAGTACTACAAAAATCGCAAGGAAATGTTGAAGGCACGCGATATTGTGCAGGCCTGTTTGTAGAAAGGGCTTTCAACCTCTTTTAAAATCGCCGGACATATACTGTGAAAGAAATCGCCGTTACAAACTTCTATTCCTGGTCCATCTTCAGCCAAGAGCGCCAGATCGACTTCAACGGCCATCTGTGGGTGCGTGAAGAAGGCAATGTCCTGATTGATCCGGTGCCGATGACTGCGGCTGACTTGGAGCAGTTCGATCAACTGGGCGGGGCGGCTTGGATCGTGCTGACCAATCGCGATCACGAGCGCGAAGCCGCCTTTTTTCAGGACCGCACCGGTGCTCGCATCGCTGCCCACCGCGCTGATGCCGACCTATTTGACCAGCCACCGGATCGCCGGCTGGACGACGGTGAGGAGATCGTCCCAGGGCTCCAGGTGGTGCATTTGGCACACGGCAAGAGTCCGGGTGAGATTGCCCTGTACTGGCCGGCCCTCAAGCTGGTCTTAGCGGGCGATCTGGTCGTCGGCGCGCCGCTGGGCCGCATTACTTTGATGCCGGACGCCAAGCTCGCCGATCCGCCCCAAGCGGCCTTGGGCTTGCGCAAATTATTGCAACTCGATTTTGACGCTCTGTTGATGGGCGATGGGCACTCCGTTCTACACGACGCCCGCCGACTGTTGCTCGAATGCTTGGAGGAACGGACCGACATTTACATCAATAAGATCAATGTAGAGGATATTCCTTGGACGCCTTGGGGTGGGGCCGAGGGCTATCAATGGGAGACCAAGGATATCGATCCGCTCATCGGTGGGCGGCACTTGGGCTACCGCCTCATCCGCCTGCCTGCTGGTCAGTCGACGTTCCCGCAGCACTTTCACCACTTTGAAGAGGAAATGTTCTACATTCTCGAAGGGACTTGCACGCTGGTTGGCCCCCGCGGCCCAGTGGCAGTGGAACAGGGTGATTTTATCGCCTTTCCACCCGGTCCCCGCAGCGCGCACAAATTCACCAACCAAGGCCAGCAGCCCTGCGTGCTCTTGGCCTTGAGCAATGTCCTGCCGCACGATTTGGCCCAATATCCCGATTCCGACAAAATTAACATCCGTTCCTTAGACCGACAGCGCATTTTTCGCCGCGCCGACGCGGTGGATTACTGGTCGGGCGAAACTGATTAAGTGAGGACAATATGAGCAACGTTTTGCGACTCAATTTGCGTTCCCAGCGCCTTGCACAAGACGAAGGCGGCCACGCTGTCTGGCAGGTGCAGAATAGCATCGAAGAATGGGCGGCGGACCAAACCGCGCTTTTGCTTTGCGACGTGTGGAATGGCCACTGGTGCCGCGGTGCGGTTGAGCGCCTCGACGCTATGATCGAGCGGATGGAGGTGGTGGTTCGGACGGTGCGCGCGGCTGGAGGCTTGATCGTCCACGCGCCTTCGAATACCATGGATTTTTACGCCGATGCGCCGGCGCGTCAGCGCGCGCGCGCGGCCCCCCAAGTTGCGCCGCCGCCTGACGCCGAGCGACCGGACCCTCCCTTGCCGGTGGATGCCTCTGACCACGGGGCGGATACTGGCGAGACTGAGACCTACAAGGCTTGGGATCGGCAGCATCCGGGGATTGGGATTGACCAAGAGCGGGATATTATTTCGGATGATGGGACAGAGGTGTATGGCTACCTGCAGCACCAAGGGATTGCGCATCTGCTGATTATGGGCGTCCACACCAATATGTGCGTTTTGCACCGGACTTTTGCCATTAAGCAGATGGTGCGTTGGGGAGTGGATGTGGCACTGATCCGCGACTTGACTGACGCGATGTACAATCCGGCCATGCCGCCCTATGTCAGCCACGACGAGGGCACGGGCTTGGTGGTTGAGTTCATCGAAAAATTTTGGTGTCCGAGCATGGAGAGTGGGGATATAATCGGGGAGTGAACAAGGTCGCCAGCGCCAGCGATACCCATTTTATATCGGTTCTGGCAGTTCTTTTGAAAATAACAACACCTAACAAAGTCATCGGCTGGACGGCCGTTGTGCTAGGGTTGCTTTGCGGCTCGGTGACAGCGCAAGCGGCGACGCGCGTTGAAGTGCCCATTTTTGAGGGCGGTGCGGGATTGGACTTTTTCTTTTTTGCCGCACGCGAATACGAAAAAATCCGTCCCGATGTGCAGGTCGATCTCTACGGCGACCCGCGCATTGCCGACAAGGTGCGGGTGCGGATTCTCGAAGGGACGTTTCCGGAAGTTAGCAACGCGGGTCTCAATTATTGGGCGCTGATTCGCAACGGTGAAATCCTGCCCCTCGACGACTATCTGGACGGGCCGAGTTGGGACGGAGACCGGACTTGGCGCGCGTCCTTTCTGCCCGGTAGCCTCGACCGCTATGAATACGAGGACAAGATCTACGGCCTCCCCTTCCTCTACTCGGTTTACGTCGTCTGGTACAACAAGAACATGTTCGCAGAGCACGGCTGGGCACCGCCGCGCACTTGGGACGAGTTTTTCGCCCTCTGCGAGCAAATCCGCGCCGCAGGGATCTGGCCGCTGGCCTTTCAGGGGCGCTATCCAGGCTATATCGGCGGCGTGACTGACAACGCCTATTATCATCTCGCTGGCCGCGAGCGGTTCTACGAGCAAAAGGATCTAGTGCTGGGCAGTTTTGCCAATCCCGAATTCGTGACGGCGCTCGGGCTTATTCAGCGCACGGCGCAGGAGTACTTCCAGCCCGGTGCCCTCGGCATGAGCCACACCGAGGCGCAGCTCGAGTTTTTCTTGGGGCATACAGCGATGGTTTTTTGCGGCTCTTGGCTCAAGAGCGAGATGATGGGCAAAATTCCCGATGGCTTCCGCTTGGGAGCGTTTAATTTGCCCGTAGTCGAAGGCGGGGCCGGCGAACCTGGTGCCATATATACTGGTGCCGGGTATTACTTTGTCTTCAAAAATAGCGCCCACCCTGAGTTGGGCGTGGATTTTTTGCGCTTTATGACCTCGCAGGAGATGGCCGGTACCTTTGCCGAGATGCGCGATGTTTTAGTGGCCGTTAATAGGGCGATGGAGGGGCGGACCAGCGAGGATTTGCAAGATTTGGTGGCGCTGGCGCAGCAGGCGACGACGAGCTATGGCACTGCTCCGGGCGAGGGTTTTCCAGAGATGGACCAGTTCCTCAACGACGTGCGCTTCAAGATCGTCAATGGGCAGATAACGCCGGAGGAAGCAGCCCAAGAATTGGAGTCAGCGGCTGAAGCGGTGCGCAACCGCAGCCAGCACCCCGACCAAATTACCCTCCGCCATCTGTGGAAGCCCGCGTTGCTGTTGGGACTGTTGGCGCTGGCGATGAGTTATTGGTTGTACACAACGGTGCGGCAATGGCGCGAGAGACAGGCTGGCCAAGCTCCTCGGCCTACTAGCACCGTGCGTCTGCGCTGGGCTGGAGTGGTGTTCTTCGTCGGTCCGGCGGCGGCGTTCTACACGCTCTTCGTGGTGGTGCCCAGTATCAAGTCCTTTGTCTGGAGTGCGATGCGCTGGGATGGGCTGACGGAGATGGTTTTCGTCGGGTTGTTGCACTTCCAGCGACTGCTGTTTGAGAGCGATGAATTCTGGATCGCGCTGTCGAACAATCTCTTCATCATGTTCGTCATCCCGCTCTGCGTGTTGCCGCTGGCGCTCTTTCTCGCGGTGTGTATCAGCCGCGAGGTCGTCGGGGCTAAGCTCTTTCGCATCGTGTTCTTTTTTCCCAACATTCTCGGGGGGGTTGCGGCGACGCTGCTGTGGATGCACTTGTACAATCCACAGGGTGGGCCGATCAACACGGTGTTGGTGGCCTTGGGATTGGAGGGGTTTGAGGGGTTTGCATGGCTGGCGCAGGACAATCTTTACTGGGCGCTGATACCCATGTCGATTTGGGGTGCGGCCGGATTCAATATGGTGTTGTTTTTGGCGGCGATGGAGAGCATTCCGCAGAGCATGTACGAGGCAGCCGACATCGACGGGGCCTCGGCTTGGCGACAGTTTTGGTCGATTACCGTGCCGCTGATTTGGGAGGTGTTGTCGATAGCGATTGTGTTTATGATCATCGGCGGGATGAAGGCGTTTGAGGTGATTTGGCTGTTGACCAATCAGCGGCCGACGACCGACAACCACGTGATCGGCACGCGTATGGTGCAGGCGATGTTTACTGAGTTCAAGGTGGGGGAGGCGACCGCGATTGCCGTGCTACTTTTCTTGATCGTCTTCTTTGGCACTACCGCGACCTTGCGCGCAATGAAGCGCGAAGCTGTGGAGTTTTGAACATGGCCGAACAAAGCAATTTTTCTATCGCCAAACCTTTCGTCTATTTGGTGCTGTGTGGCTATCTGACGGTTGTGGTCTATCCGATGCTGTGGCTGTTGTACACCTCGCTGAAGACGGACCGCGAGATTTTTCTCAACCCTTTCAGCCTGCCCGAGTTCGACGCCTTGCAGTGGATCAACTTTACTAACGCTTGGACTAAGGGGCACTTTGGCGACTACTTCTTCAACAGCGTCTTTTTGACCATCTCAACGGTGGCGGTTTCTATGCTGCTGGCGGCGATGGCGGCCTATGCGCTGGCGCGCTTTAGCTTCTTTGGGGTAAGGCCGATGTTTTTCTACTTCTTGGCTGGGCTGATGATTCCGTTGCAACTGTCGATTGTGCCGCTCTTTTTTCAGATGAAGGACTTTGGACTGCTCAACTCGCGGTTGGGTATCTTGATAGTCTATGTAGCCTTTGGGATGCCGTTTGCCATTTTTATTCTCACAGGGTTTTTCAAGTCTTTGCCCTCTGGGTTGCACGAGTCGGCGCTGATCGATGGGGCGGGGGAGTTTCGGGCGTTTTGGTCGATTATGCTGCCGTTGGCGCGACCGGGGCTTATTACGGTGGGCATCTTCGCCTTTTTGGGGACTTGGAACGAGTTTTTTATGGCTTTTATGTTTCTGTCTGGGGAGGGATCACAGGCGTTGCGCACGCTGCCGTTGGGGCTGGCCAACATCACTATTGTCAGTCAGTATCGCAGCGATTGGGGCATGGCCTTTGCCGGGTTGGTGCTGATTATGGCTCCGACGATGTTAGTGTATGCTTTTCTGCAGCAATATCTGACGAAGGGGATTACTGTTGGGGCTCTTAAGGGGTAAGGAGGGGCGAGGAGAGTCGCTGGCCAACCCAACTATTCTTGGCTCGACAACAGGTAGAATATGAGCTTGGCTTACGACCGTTCCGTGTTGGACGGTATGAATCCTAGGAGAGTATAATCATGTCTGATGGAATGCAGGAAAAGATCGAAGTGCATCAAAAGTGGGGTTTTGGTATGGCTCCGCCAAAGGAACATACTGTGGTCTTGCGTCAGAAAGCGGCACGACTGGTCCTGAAAGCATTGAGTGGAGAGAAGTCAACAGACTCAGACTCACTTGCTGAGGCGATCAGTGAAGTCAAAGGCCTATTCAATCGATCAAAAAAAATGGACCAGTGGGATTGGTTCGTCGTCTGGGAACAACTTGGCTTACCGGAGCGTAAGCGTTTGGGCTGGATTGTAAGAGACCTAGTTATCCTCAGAAAAGCAATCGTGAACAATGATCTAATAGACTTTGAAAATGCTCGAGTACAATTGCAGAATTGGGGGGCGCTTACCTCACTCAAATACTTCTTAGGTCTAGAGAAACCGCCGATAGAGGAAGACACAGGAATTCTCTATATGTTGGGTACGCGCGAAATGAAGGGACAGCTCAAGATTGGCATAACTAAGCGTGACGTTAGATCTAGGGTTAATGAGATAAACAGCGCGACAGGTATAATGGTCCCTTTTGGTGTCAGACATGTTTGGCGAGTGCGAAATCCGAATAGGGTAGAGCGAGAAGTCCACAAATTACTCGCAGACTATAGGGTTCGATCTGATCGGGAGTTTTTCAATATGGAATATAATGAAGCGGTTCGAGTGATCACTAAGTTCCTTGGGGAAACACAAGGTTTGTCAAGGGAGCGCGGTGTCGTCAAGCGTGTGTTGACCGAGAAGGGATACGGATTTCTATCAGCCGACGGTAAAGATTTCTTTTTTCATGCAAAGGAAGTTAGAGGAGCCTTTTCTGAGTTCAAAGAAGGCGATACTGTTGAGTTTAAGCGATTACACACTTCGCGTGGATATGCGGCATCAGATATTCGGCGGATAATGTAACTAAGCGACCTAATGTGAGTCGCGATCCAAGCAGCACTTCTTATACTTCTTACCACTACAGCAGGGACATAAATCATTACGTCCCATTTTTCGGCATCCCGTCTTTTGGTCCCGAGATTAACCATTAACCTACACCGCTTGCCCCGTGGTAGAATTGACGCGGCGGAAGATGTGGATGAGTCGGTCGCGCGTCTCTTGCGTCAGCGGCGGGCGGGCGAAAGATGCGAGGTTGGCGTCGAGGTGGGCGGCGTTGCCCGTGCCGGAGAGGACGACATGGACGCCAGGCTCGTCGCGGCAGAAGCGGTAGGCGGCGTCGGGTAGGGATGGGGCCTCGGCCAGCAGGAAGTCGGGGAAGGCGTCGAGGCTTCGACGACTCGACTGAGCTCGCCGAAGTCCTGAGCTCAGTCGAAGGTCGGCGGGATCGATTTGTCCCTTTTCGACGAGGGCGTCGGTGAATGCGCGCAGGTTGTCGGGGTGGCTAAGTGCCTTGCGGACGGCGAACATGATTTGGATGCCGACGTTTTGCGCGATGGCCTGTGCAAAGACGTTGGCGCGGGCGGTCTGGTTGAGCAGATTGAAGCCGACCATTAGGACGTCCCAGAGGTCGTCGGCCAGAGCCTGCTGGAGCATGGTGTGTTCGAAGTCCTCGTTGAACATTTCGCTGAGACCGACAAAGCGTATTTTGCCCTGTTGCTGCGCCTTTTGCAGTGCAGGATAGATGTCGTTGACGAGATAGGCGTAGTCTTGCGGCACGACGCCGTGGAGATTGTAGAGGTCGATGTAGTCAGTGCGTAGGTGCTTTAGGCTTTGGTCGAGACTGGCTTGCAAGGTGTCGGGTGTGACCTGTTCGTTGCGGGTAGATTTTTTGGTGGAGAGGACGATGGAGGTGCGGTCGCGGCCCTGTAGGGCTTGGCCGATGATGGCTTCAGTGCCATAGCCTTCGGCCGTATCGATGAAGTTGACGCCGTGGTCTAAGGCGCGGCGGACGAGGTCGGCGGATTGGGCGTCGGTTAGGCCGACGTTGCGCCCGATTCGGCTGTGGCCGCCAGCGCCCAAGCCCATGCGCGAGACAGTTAGATTAGTGCGGCCTAAGATGGTAGTTTGCATGAAGGCTCCGGGGTGTAGTTTAGGGAATCGGCGCTTAATATAGGAGTAGGCTCAGACCTTGACCATGACAGGAAATATAGGGAGAATCGAAGAAGGTTTATGAAACTGTCGCCACGGGAAATTGAACAGCAGCACCTCAATGCCGACACGCTGGCCGAGGCGGTGCGCCAAGTGCGGGAAGCGGGTTTTGTCATTTTGGAGGAAACCATGGAGGGGGCGTGGTGCGATGTGATGCGGGAGGCTTGGGACGGTCATTTGGAAGGCCGGGTGCCGGGCGATTTGTTGCGTCCGCCCTTCATTGATCCGCTGGCGATTGAAAACCCTTGGGCCGTGCAGATTATGGATGTCATGCTCGGCGAGGATTTTTGGGCTAAGCTGCCCTATCACTGCAATTCCACGGAGCCCAACTGGCCGGAGACTCAAGTTGTCCACCGCGACCAACTGCACCTCTTCCCCGATTTGCCCATTGCCATGCCGCCGCATATGATGGTCGTGAACATTCCGTTGGTGGACTTTACGGAGGAAAACGGCAGCACAGAGGTGTGGCCGGGCACGCATCTGATTACGGATCACGAGGCTACTATCGATCCGGCGGATGTGGGGCGAGCGGGCGGCTTGGAAGAGCGCGCATTGAGCTTGCCGTCGCTGCGCACCAATATGCCGGCCGGTTCCACTGTGGTGCGCGACATGCGCGTCTGGCATCGGGCCACGCCCAACCGCACCAACCGCCGCCGCACTATGATGTCGCTGGTGTACCACCGCTATTTCCCGACCTTGGGCTATCAATACAAGGCGGCTGATCCGCTGCCAGCGGAGATTATGGACCAGCTATCGGCGCGAGCGCAGCGGATTTTTCGCTTCAATAAGCAAAAAGCGCACGGGCAAAACTAAGAAGGTGTTCAGGTGAAATACATCGCATTAGCCCTAGTGTTACTCAGCGGCAGCGTCGCTGCTGAGGAAGCGGACGACTCGACGACTCGACTGAGCGGTTCGGCTGAGCTCACCGTCGAAGCCTCGCCGAAGTCTGAGCTCGCCGAAGTCTCCAGTCGCGTCATTCTCTTTTTTGGCGATAGCTTGACTGCTGGCTATGGACTCGACCGCGAACAGGCTTTCCCGGCTTTAGTGCAGGCGCGGATCGATTCGCTCGGCTGGAACTTTGAGGTCTTCAATGCCGGGCTTGGTGGTGAGACTTCAGCCGGCGGATTGCGCCGCATTGACTGGCTTTTGCGCCGTCCCATCGATGTCTTCGTCCTCGAATTAGGGGCCAACGACGGCCTGCGCGGCATAGACCCCAAAGACACCCACGCCAACCTGCAACAAATCGTCGAGCGGGTGAAAGCGAAAAACCCCGAAGTAGCCCTAGTCATCGCCGGGATGCAGATGCCGCCCAATTTGGGCGCGGAATACACAGAAGCGTTTGCGGCAATCTTCCCGGCGTTGGCAGAGAAAAACGACGCGGCCTTGATCCCCTTTTTGTTAGAAGGCGTGGGCGACCAACCCGCGCTGAACCTGCCCGACGGCAACCATCCCAACGTCGAAGGCCACCAGATTGTCGCCGAAACCGTGTGGACGACGCTGGGGCCGGTGCTGGAGGAGTTGCGCCGCTAGCCGAGCGAGCGCAGGACTTCGAGCGGTGGGCTGCTGTGGACGCCTCGGCTGGAGGTCATGCCGACGGCGACCGTTAGCAGACTGACTGCGGCAAAGGCGAGGATCAGCGGCAGATAGTCGGGCGCGAAGCCGATCTCGAAGAGATAGCGGTTCAAGGCCCAGACGCCTCCTAGCGACAGAATCACGCCCGTCGCTGCTGCAAAAGCTCCCAAAAACAGATATTCGAGCGCCATGATCGCTACCACTTGGCGGCGACTGGCCCCCAAGGTCTTGAGCAAGACGCTTTCCTCGATGCGTTGATAGCGGCTGCTGGCAATCACGCCGACGAGCACGATCAGGCCAACGGAGACGCTGAAAAGGGCCATAAAGCGGATCACCAGCGAGACTTTGTCGAGGATGGTATCGACCGTGCTGAGGATGCTGCCGAGATCGATGACTGAGACATTGGGGAATCGGTGTACGGTGGACCGCTGCAAGGCGGCCATTTGCTCAGTTGTGGCAGCGCGGGTGACGAGGACGTGAGATTGCGGCGCGGGTTCGAGGATGCCGGGCGGGAAGACCGCCAAAAAGTTGGGCATGATGCGCTGCCAGTTGACTTGGCGCAGGCTGCCGACGACTACTTCAATCGGGACTCCTTGGACGTCAAAGGTCAGCGAGTCGCCAACGCCAACGCCCAAGGAGGAGGCGACGCCTGTTTCCAAGGATACGTAGAGGGTGTCGCCTGCGGATTGGCTGCGCCATGTGCCGGCGACGATTTCTTCGGTGTTGGTGAGAGAATCGCGATAGGTCGCGCGGTACTCGTGCCGCAACGCCCAATTGCCGCGTCGGCGTCGGTTGCTAGTGGTATCGCGGAGTATGGCGCGGGCGGGTTGGCCTTTGACGCTGTGGATGTGCATGGTGACGATGGGCATCTGTTGCAACAGCGGCAGATCCATCCCGGCGACGAGAGAGTTTAGCTCTTGGCGTTGGTCGGTTTGGATGTCGAAGAGCACGACGTTGGGATTTTGGTCGGAGCCGACGCTTTTGATATGGGACAGCAGGTTGGTCTGGGTCAGGAAGAGGGTGCTGAGCAGGAAAGTCCCCAGTCCGAGGCCCAACATCAGCAGCGTGGTCTGGTTGTTGGGCCGGTAGAGATTGGCCAGCCCCTGACGCCAGATATAGCTCCAAGAGGCGGGGAAGAAGCGACGAGTGCCGTAGATGATTGAGCGAGCCGTAAGCGTTAGGAGCGCAAAGGCGGCTCCAACCCCGCCGACAAAGCCAATGGCTAGCGGCCAGTGGTCGGTGAGCCGAAAGGCGAAGAGCGCGATTATCAGGATGATCCCCAAGTACAAAGCCCAGCGCAGCCACCCGCTGTCGGCTGGTTGGTCGTCTTCAAACGAGGCGCGCAGGGTCAAAAGCGGCGAGGTCTTGCGGATGGCCATCAGTGGCCGGGCAGCAAATAGCAGCGAAAGGCCGAGGCCGAGACCGAGGCCCTCCAAGACGGCGAGGAGATCAAAGCGCGGCTCGACTTGGAGAGGCAGCACGTCGGCGAGGACGGTAGGGAGCAAGTAAAGGACTCCGACACCGAGCAGGGCACCGATGAGCGAGCCGACCAAGCCCATGCCTCCGGCTTGGATTAGATAGATTAAGACGGTCTGACGGGCCGTGGCACCGAGACTGCGCAGCACCGCGACGGTGGACAGCTTCTGCCGCGTGTAGGTGTGGATGGCGCTGGCCACGCCCACGCCGCCGAGCAGCAGGGCGATAAAGCTGCCGAGGTTTAAGAAGCGATAGAGGTTGTTGAGAGTGCGACCGAGGCGAGCCTTGCGGCTCTCGATGGTTTCGAGTCGGAGGCGGTCGCCTCGGGTGTGCGGGCGGATGGACTTGGCTATTGCCTGGACATCCCGCTCGGCAAACCGGAAGAAGGCGGTGTAGGTGACGCGGCTGCCCCGTTGGACTAGGTGAGTATCGTCGAGATAGGACATCGGGATATAGACGCGCGGCTGGATGTCGCTGAAGAGGGCGTTCTCGCCGGGGATACGCAGGAGTCGTCCACTGATGAGGAAGACCGTGTCGCCGATTTTGATCGAATCGCCGACTGCCGCGCCAAACTGCAACATGAGCGCCTCGTCAACGAGGGCATGAGGCTGGGTGCGGAAGCTCTGCGCGGCCTCAGCCGGTGCCGTTTTTAGCTCGCCGTAAAAGGGAAAAGGGCCAGCGAGGGCGCGGATCTGGGCGAGGCGGGTGCCTTGGCTCTTGGGCAGGTAAATCATGGAATTGAAGGCAACTTGGTGTGCCTGAACGCCGCCGAGCGAGTCGATGAGTGCCTCGGTATCGGGCGTGAAGGGCTGGCGGCTCGTCAGCGCCATGTCGGCACCTAAGAGCGCGGCGGCTTGTTGGTCCATGGCCTCTTGCAGCGTGGAGCTGAGGCTGCTCAAGCCGACGAGCGCACCGATGCCGATGGAGATCGAAGAAGTAAAAAGCAGCAGTTTGCGGCGGTGGCTGCGGCTGTCGCGCCAGGCCATTTTGCCGAGCCAGACCATCATGGGACTAACTGATCGTCGGCCACTCGGCCGCCTTGGAGGCGAATGATTCGCTGGGTGAGGCGAGCCAGCGTCAGATCGTGGGTGACCAAAATTAGGGTGGCACCGGATTCTTCGTTGAGGCTGAAGAGCAAGTCCCGCACTTTGCCGCTGGTGCCGTCGTCGAGGTTGCCGGTAGGCTCGTCGGCAAAGAGGAGCGCGGGGCGGTTGATAAAGGCTCGTGCGAGCGCCACGCGCTGCTGCTCGCCTCCCGAAAGCTGGGCTGGGTAATGATGCAGCCGGTCGCCCAAGCCGACCCTGTTGAGGAGGTCAACGGCGCGCTCGCGGACGTTTGGCTCGCGACGCAATTCGAGCGGCACCATGGCGTTTTCGAGGGCGCTGAGGGTGGGAATGAGTTGGAAAGTCTGGAAGACGAAGCCGACCTTTTCGCTGCGGAGGTGCGCGCGCTGGTCTTCGTCGAGACCGTCTAAATCCACGCCGTCGAGCGCGACCGATCCCGAACTGGCGCGATCCAGCCCAGCGCACAATCCGAGTAGCGTGGTTTTGCCGCTGCCCGAGGGGCCGACGATTGCGCAGGTAGATCCGGTCGCAAGGGCGAAACTCACATCGTTGAGGACGGTCAGGGCGTTTGGTCCCGTGCCGTAGGTTTTGGTCAGGTGTTGTACGTTTAGGGCTACTGTGTCGCCCATGATGTCTCCTCTGCGGGCTGGCGGTTCAGGATGTGGAGCAGGCGGTCGGGATAGTCGGTGATTAGGCCATCGACGCCTAGGTCTAGGTAGTGCTGCATGGCGTTGGGATCGTTAATGGTCCAGATGTGGACTTGGATGTTGTGGGCGTGGGCGCGGGCGATGAAGCGCTGATCTATTAGGTTGATTCTGCCTAAGCGGGCTGGGACCTGAAAGGCTTGGCTTACGGGGTGGTACGCCGCGTCGAGCCGCAGCCAGTGGAGAAAGATAAAGGACATTCCCGCTGATGAAGAAGCCGCAGTTGCTACTTCGGGGCAAGTCTGGCGCAAGTACTCTAAAGGACGACTGTGGAAGGAAGCGGCGATGACGCGGTCGCTTAGTTGGAAGTGCTGGATTGTGCGACAGAAGTCGCTTACTAATGCGGCGGAGTCGTTTTTGATTTCGATGAGAAAGTGCATGTTGGGAAAAGCTGTAAATACCTCGTCTAGGGTGGGGATTGCGACCCCTTGGCCGCGATAGGGAAAGGTTTGGCCATCTAAGCTGAAGTGGTAGCCAGCGTCTAGTTGCTTCAATTGGGCGAGCGTCAAGCTATCGGCTGCGCCTTGGCCGTTGGTCGTGCGGTCAACGCGCCGGTCGTGCAGGACGACGAGCGCGCCGTCGCTGCTTTGGCGCAAGTCCATTTCCAACACATCGACTCCCAATGCGGCCGAGTGGGTGAAGGCTGTCAGGGTGTTTTCCGGTGCCAGCCCCTTGCCGCCTCGGTGGGCAATGACTAAAACGTCCCCTGATGCAAAATAGGGATGCGGCTCTACGGGGTGTGATGTCAGGGCGAAGGCACCGTACAACACCGATGCCAAAAGCAGCAAGGCGATCAAGGCCCGCTTGAGGTATAGACGCATGGATTATGTTAGGAGTTCTTTCGAGAAAGTTGCACAAAAAGATACCTAGCGGATGGATTCGGGCAAGTTTTGGACTGTCCAGTTGTTCTTTATGTTCCCGTTGCATAGACAATGGAAAGGAGCTGGTGATGATCGTCGATACGCACGCACATATTTACCACGGAGATGAGACGCGATACCCCATGATAGGAGATCCTTTCCGCCCGCAGCAGGGCGTGGGGACTATCGAACACTTGCGGCGCGAAGCCGAGGCCAATGGCGTCGGGCGCGTGGTGCTGATCCAGACCGGATCGGCCTATCGCTGGGACAATCGGTTGTTGGCCGATACGGCTCGGGCCAATGCCGACTGGACGGTTGGGGTCTGCACGTTGGACCCGGCTGGGGACGATAGCCCGGATGAGCTGGAGCGGCTGGTGACTGGATACAACGTCAAGGGACTCCGCCTCGAAGCAGCACCTGCGGGGTACGATCAGCCTATGGCGGAGCGGCTCTGGCGTCGGGCCGGCGAAGTCGGCGCGGTAATTTGCGCCCATTTGCGCCGGGAACAACTTGGCGAGTTGGCGGCTTTGCTAGCGCGATTTCCCCACGTCCCGGTAGTGCTGGACCACTGCGCCTATCCGGTGGGGGCTAACGGGATCGAGGACGCGGCGGTGCGCCAAGCGGCAGATTTGGCGCGCTTTGACCAACTCCACGCCAAACTCACCTTTGCGGTGACCAGTTCGGATCAGGAGTACCCCTTCGCCGATACGCATCCGCAACTGCGCCATTTGCTCGCCGCCTTTGGTCCTGAGCGCTGTATCTGGGGATCGGATTTCCCGTGCGAGCATTGGTTGGAAAACACGACCTATGCCCAGCACTTGGCGGTGTTTACCGAGGAATTGGGATTGAGCGCGGCGGAGCAGGAGCAGGTGTTAGGAGCGACGGCTATGCGGCTGTTTTTTTAGAGCCGCCGCCAGAGCGAGGGGCGCGCCGCTTTGTAATACTGGTCTAACCGCTGGACTAGATCGGCGGGCAAGGGCGTCAGGGGAGGAAGTGCCGTGCGCACTTGGGCTTCGGCCTCGGCGAGGTCTGTGGCCTTGAGCTGCAAGTCGGCGGGCAAGTGCCGCGAGAAGGCCACTTGTTGGTTGAGCCGCTCGACGCAAGCATTGGCTATAAACAGCAGTTCAAACAGAGTAAATCTCTTGTCGCGGTCGCGTGTACTATGACGACACAGTGGATTATGGCCCGAAATGCTCTTTTGAGTCGCCGATCTGATGGAGTTTGATATGGGTGCGGTGGCAGTCATTGGTTCGGCGACGATTGACCGCGTGGTCCAGGGCGGCGTGGTCGCGTACAAGCGCGGCGGCGTGGTCGCGTATGCTGGGCTGACCTTTGCCGAGTTGGGCGTGGAGACGCGGGTGTTGACTAATGTCGCTGCAGTCGACCAGGCGATGCTGGCGGTGTTGCAGCAACGGGGTATTGCAGTCTATGTGGGTGAGAGCGCGGCGACGACCTGTTTTGTCAACTACGTCGATGGCGATGCGCGGCGTCAGGAGTTGCTCTCTTGCGCTGCGCCGATTGCCGCAGCACAACTCGGGCCGGTGCTCGCTGGCGTGGAGCACGTGCATTTGGGGCCGCTGCATCCGCGTGATCTGGCCGAGGATGTGCTGACGGTGATGGACGGCGTGGTGAGTTTGGATATCCAAGGCTATGTGCGACGGATTGAGGGGACGCGGGTGTACCAAGAAGTTGCTGGCAGTCTGTATGCCGCTCTGCAATGCGCGGACTACGTCAAAACTTCCAACGATGAATTAGAACTCGTGCTCGCTGATTGCGGCCTGACGCTGGACCAGTTGATGCGCGATTGCTCGGTAGCAGAGTGGGTCGTCACCGAAGGCTCGCACGGCGGTTGGGTGGCAAGTGGGAAGGGTGAGCAAACGAAGTTTGCATCGGCTCCGGTGGCGAGGGTGGCTGATCCAACGGGGGCTGGAGACGTGTTTTTCGCTGGGTATTTAGCGCATCGGCTGCATCGGGGAGTGGGGATTGATACGGCCGCTCAGCGGGCTGCTGCGTTGGCAGCGCGGCAGGTGGAGGGTGGATTTATTGACGAGGCGACATTGCGTTTGGAGCAAGGGTGAATAGGTGATACTGCTGCCCGGCCTCTTGTCGTCAAATTCGTCGGCGCGGTAGGCTCATGGTTTTTTCTGTTGCATCCAGAGTTATGACCTGTTGAACAGCGACAATACAAAAAGTATATATTTATGAAGAAAGAGTACGACTTCTCGAAGTCCGTCCAGAATCCCTACGCAAAGCATTTTGAGAGGCAGGTTATGCTTCGGCGCAAACTACCCATCGGCATTCAGACCTTCCGCAAAATCCGCGAGGATCACTGCTACTACGTCGATAAGACCGCCTATATAGCGCGGTTGGTTGACGAGGGCACCCACTACTTCCTGTCCCGCCCGCGCCGCTTTGGCAAAAGCCTGTTTCTCGATACGCTGAAGGAGTTATTTGAGGGCAACGAGCCGTTGTTCGAGGGATTGGTCATTCACGAGCGGTGGGACTGGTCAGTGCGCCATCCGGTGCTGCGGCTCGACTTTAGCAGGGGCAACTTTAAGGAGTCGGGCCAGTTACACGAGGACGTGATGGCGCAACTGGACGCTATCGAAAGGCGGGTGGGCGTTGGTTCGGACTACATTGGTGCACCGGTGCGCTTCAGTCATCTGCTGGAAGCGTTGCACGAGCGCAGCGGCCAGCGGGTGGCGGTGCTGATCGACGAGTACGACAAGCCCATTCTCGACGCGCTAGAAGTGCCGGAGGTAGCCCGCGCCAACCGCGACTACCTGCGCGGGCTGTATTCGACGATCAAGTTTGGCGACGCGCACATCAAGTTCAGCTTCCTCACCGGGGTGAGCAAGTTTTCCAAGGTTAGCTTGTTCTCCGGACTCAATAATCTCAAAGACATTACCTTAGACCTGCGCTACTCGGCCATTTGCGGCTATACCGAGGCGGACTTGGATGCGGTGTTTGCCCCAGAACTGTCCGGCTTAGATCGAGAGGAAATCCGGCGCTGGTACAACGGCTACAACTGGTTGGGTGAGGAACAGGTTTACAATCCCTTCGACGTCCTCCTGCTGTTCGACCGCCGCCAGTTCGGGGCCTACTGGTTTGAGACGGGTACGCCGACGTTTCTGCTTGAAACATTGCTGGCGCGTGGGGTCAGTGCTCTATCCCTCGACGACATGATCGGCAGCGATGAATTGCTGTCGGCGTTTGACGTGGATCACATTGCAACCGAGGCCCTGCTGTTCCAGACCGGCTATCTGACCATTCGCCGCACCGAGCTACGCGGCGGGCGAATGTACTATCGGCTCGGCTACCCCAACCGGGAGGTACAGCAAAGCTTGAACGAGAGCTTGTTGAACCACCTGACGGGCAATCCCGCGCGTCAGGCCGAGCACAGCGCTCGGCTGTACGATCTGTTGCTGGTCAACGATTTCGATGGCTTGGAGACGCTATTCAAGGCGTTCTTTGCCAGCATTCCGTATGAATGGCACACTAACAACGAGATTGCCAACTACGAGGGCTATTACGCCAGCGTGTTTTACTCTTATTTCGCGTCGCTGGGGTTGGCGATCACGGTTGAGGACAGTAGCCAAGCGGGTCGCTTGGACATGGCGGTGGAGTTCAATGGGAATGTGTATCTGTTCGAGTTCAAGGTGGTGGAGCAAGCGGTGCCGGGGGCGGCGCTGGGGCAGTTGAAGGCGCGGGACTACGCGGCTAAGTATCGCGGTTGCGTCGCGGCGATATACCTAATTGGGGTGGAGTTTAGTCGAGAGACGCGCAACTTGGCGGCTTTTGAGATGGAACGGGCGTGAGGCAAATGATGCAGAATCAAGGTGCTTGCGCGAGGTGTATTTTATGCGTACCGCCTATCAGACTGCGACAGTGCCTTGTCTCTGGCTGCTTCCTTGATTGGCTGAAGAAACGCGTCCATCCCTTGGCGGAGAGTTGCTCGATTTTCTTTACCGTTCCCCCCACCTTCCATGTAGATGGCGATACCGCTCACGGGTTGGCCCCAAGCTCACCCATCCGCCATAGGTCGCCGAGTCGATAATCGTCCAACCAACTAGCGAGCTTTTCGGGATCGAGGCGGCGCAACACAGTACCGGCCCCTGGTCGCTCGCAAGCGACGATGGCGGCCGGCTGATTGGTCAGCGCCGATACAAGGGCGTCGGAATGCGTCGTGACCACAAGCTGCATCCGTTGGGAGGCTTCGACGAGCAGGTCAGCGAGTAGGGCAACGGCATCGGGATGCAAGCCGAGTTCCGGCTCCTCTATACAAACCAATGGCGGAGGTAAGGGGGACAGAAGGGTCGCCAGCAGCGCGATGAATCGGAGAGTGCCGTCGGACAGCCGAGTTGCGGGAATCGGTGCACGGAAGCCGGATTCGTGCAGGTAAAACTGTACGGTGCCACCTGAGATCGCAGTTGACATGCGCTCAAACCGGGGAAAGAAGCGCTTCAGATGCTCGTTAAATATCGGGCCGGACTGATGCTCAATCTGATTAAGTACTAGCGCAAGATTGCTGAAATCAGGAAACAGCCAGTGCTCCAGAAGATCGGCGCGTTGCGGCTGTCGCAGCGCACTGTAACGGCCAAACGTCCACTCCCGGAATGTCTGTATGAACTGAAAACGCTCCCCGAGCCAATGGAGTTCTGGATAGAGATCCCGATCCTTGCGCTGGGAAAGAACGGATTGATCGAGAGAGAGTTCGGCCGACTGTAACGTTCTCACCTCGGTCTGTTCGTCCGGTGTCCGTACGCGAATATTGACCGGGTGTCCTTGCTGGAACATGTAGTAGAAGTACGGCTCGTCTTCCGCTTCCTCGACAGCCTCGTCAGTGATATTGACCCGGTGACCGATAGTGGTAAACGATAGACGATACCTTAGACGATGCGGTATCGGTATCGGTGGCATGATTATCGTAAACGGATCTGTCTCGACTTCTATGGTCGCAGGGTTTGGTAGGTAATCGCCTTTCCAGCCCCACTCCGCTGCACCACCCCCGTCCCGGATTGCGGCAGCGAAGTCCGTCGGCGTAGCGCGCAGGAGTTCCAATACCTCGATGAAGTTTGTTTTCCCCGAGGCGTTCGGGCCGATAAGGACGTTCAATGGTTGCAATTCGAAGAAGTCCATATCTGGAGGAAACGACAGCAGGCCGCCCATGCGAAGGCGTTGAATGAATTGCATCGGATTGGCCCTCCTCAAACGCTGCTGGGTATGAGGTCAGATCGAAGTAGAGTTCAGCACTCGGCGCCGCGCACTTCGCCGCCGAAATGCTCCATACGCTCGTCGGTGTCGATCTGGCCAGCGTTAGCGGGGCGGTAATGCAGTTGCAGGGCGCGGCGCATTTTTTGCGAGGGGTTGGTCGGGCTGCCGTGGTGGGTCATGCCGTGCCAGAGCAGGCAACCGCCAGGGGCGAGGGGTACGACGACGTCGCGTTCGGCTTGGACATCGGTGTCGCAGATTTGCCAATCGCGGCGCTTGAAGTGATTGACTGGACCCTCGCGGTGCGTGCCGGGCAGGATGTGCAGGCAGCCGTTATTTGCGTCGGCGTGGTCGAGGGCGACCCAGACGCCGATGATGGTGGTGCCCAAGGGATAGTTGAAGTACGCGCAGTCTTGGTGCCAGGGTTTTTCTCGACCCATAGGCGGCTTGAGCAGGGCCATCTCTTGGAATAGAACGGGAGTGTCGTCCATCAGGCGGGCGAGGATATCCAAGAGATCTGGGTCAGTGGCTAGGGGTTGGAAACGCTCGTCCCAATCGACGAAATTCATCAGCTTGCGCACCGCGCTGCGCCGCGCTGCACCTATCAGCTTCTGGCCCTGTGCGGCGACTTCCAGTTGGACGCCGCGAAATTCCGGCTGCTTGCCGTCAATCAGGTCGTACACGGCGTCGGCAGCGTCGGCGACTTGGGCCGGGGAAAACGCCTCTGCTATCACGAGGTAGCCCTGCTGGTGAAAGAAGGCTAGCTGCTCGGGGCCGATGTCGGCGAAGCGGGCGACCTGCTGGGCCTCGGCGTCGTAGCGGTAGAGGTCTGGGGCGTAGTCAGCGCGGACGCCGTCGTCGATGATGGGTTGGGCGTTGGTCATGTCTGCTCAGCCTCGTCTTCCGGGTCTGCTGATTGGTCCCGGACCAAGATTGCCATGGGAATTAGCACGCAGTAGCCGACCACTAAGAGTACCGGCGCTAGGGTGAGGGAGAGGAAACCCTCGGCCGGTGGAATGCGCAGAAACACATAGCCGAGTACGATCACGGCTAAGCCGACTATGGCCAAAGACCAGTTTTTGCGCGTAAAAGGCAGATCGCCGCGTTGAGCCATGGCGCAGCCTCCGCTTACCGCGCCTGCTTTTCGCGGATGCGGGCGGCGCGACCTTTGCGACCGCGCAAGTAAAACAGGCGGGCGCGGCGCACTCGGCCCTCGCGCAGGCGCTCGATCTTGGCGATGCGCGGCGAGTGCATGGGAAAGATGCGCTCGATGGCGATGCCCTGAGAGATTTTGCGCACGGTAAAAGTCTCTTGGATGCCGCTGCCTCTGCGCTGGATGACGGTTCCTTCAAAAATTTGGGTGCGCTCCTTGTCGCCCTCGATGACCCGCACGTGGATGCGCACGGTGTCGCCAGCGCCGAATTCGGGAATATCGGTTTTGAGTTGGTCCGAGGTTAGTTCGCGCAGGATACTTGAGTCCATTGTATCACCTTGTATGTTACGGGGCTTCTTCTAGCCCGTGCTCCCGCCAAGCGGCGATGAGCTGTTGTTCTTCTTCGTCGAGTTCGATCTGTTGCAGCAAGTCGGGCCGACGCGCAAACGTGCGTCGCAGGGCTTGGCGTCGCCGCCAGTGCTCTATGCGCTCGTGATCGCCCGAAAGCAGTGCATCGGGGACGCGCTGGCCGCGGAATTCAACCGGCCGAGTGTACCAAGGGCAATCGAGTACGGCCTCTTGGAATGAGTCGTCCAAGGCCGAAGAAAAGTTGCCCAAAACATTGGGTATGAGCCGGGCCACTGCGTCGATGAGGACGAGGGCGGCCGGCTCGCCGCCGGTGAGCACGTAATCGCCGATTGAAATTTCACGGTCGATAAGCTCGGTGCGGATGCGCTCATCTACTCCTTTGTAATGCCCGCACAACAGCACCAACCGCTCCTCGAGCGCCAACTCGACTGCGAGCGCTTGGTTGAGCGGCTGGCCGTCGGCTGTCAGGTAAATGCAGCGGCCGGCTGCTAGGTCCCGCTCCTGCCAAAGCTGATACACGGGCTTGGGCTTGAGGACCATGCCGCCGCCGCCGCCGTACGGCGCATCGTCCACAGTGCGGTGTTTGTCGGTCGCACAATCGCGCGGATCGTGGGTCTCGACGGTCAACAGGCCTTGGGCGATGGCGCGGGCCATCATGCTAGTCGCCAACGGCGAGGCGAAAAAATCAGGGAAGAGCGTTACAATGTCTATTTTCATGGCTCAAACAACTCTTCAACGCCCTGCACGACGACCCGACCCGGCGCGATTTCCACGACAAAGTCGCCGACGGCCGGCACGAGGGCTTCGCCTTTGGTGCCGCGGACCACGTAGGCGTCTGTAGTCGGCATGGATAAGACCTCGACGATGTGGCCCAATGGCTCTCCTGCTGAATTGACGACCGCACAATCCACTAGGTCGTCGATGTAGTGCGTGCCTTCCGGCAGGGAATCGCGCTGATCTGGGGCGATAGTGACATAGCCCCCGACCAAGATTGAACGCGCCTGTTCGGGCGCGTCGATACCGGCAAATTTGAGCAACAAGCTCTTAGCATCTACGCGCCAGCGCTCGAGTTTGAGCGGTCGGTCGGGTCGGCCCGCGCATTGGAGGACGACGTCCCGCAGATCGCTGAAGCGCTCGACGCGGTGCGTCAGGGCTTGGGCCCGAACTTCGCCGCGCACTCCCCACGGGCGGGAGATATAGGCTACGGCGACGCGCCCGGCCATGAGGTCCCTCTATTTTTCCTCTTGCTCGGCTGGTTCAGCCGATTCAGCGGCTTCTTGCCCGACCGGTTCAGCTTCCTCTTGTTCAGTCGATTCGGCTGATTCAGCGGCTACCTGCTCGACCGGTTCAGCCGGTTGGACTGGCTCAGCCGCCGCTTTCTTGCGTCGGTGCTTGGGTTTGTCGCCGGTGAGGGCGTCGTCGCGCACCCGACCCTCCGCTCCCTTCCAGCGGGCCAATATACCTTGGCTGTGGAAGAGGTCGGCGACGGTCTCGCTCATCTGCGCACCTTTGTTGAGCCACTCTATAGCCCGCTCTTCGTCGATTTTGACGCTGGCGTGCATGGGATCGTAAAGGCCCACCTCTGCGAGGGCGCGACCGTTGCGGGCGACGCTGACGTGAGCAGCGACGATCCGGTAGTAAGGCTGTTTGCGTTTGCCTATTCTCTTAAGGCGAAGTTTGACCAATGCTATTCTCCTTGGCGAAGGATGCCTAGCCCACGAGGGGCATTCTCATTTTCGAGCGGCCGCCTTTGGCGCGGCCCATCTGCCTGATCATTTTCTGCATCATGTGAAATTGTTTGACTAGTTGGTTTACCTCTTGGATTGTCGTGCCGCTGCCGCGGGCGATGCGCTTGCGGCGGCTGCCGTTGAGGATTTTGGGTTGGACGCGCTCTTGGCGGGTCATGGAGTTGATGATGGCCTCGACTTGGGTGAATGCGCTGTCGTCGAGCTGCATGTTCTTGGTGGCCTTGCCGCCTCCGGGAATCATGCCCATGAGCTGGTCGAGCGGCCCCATGCGGCGCACGGCTTGCAACTGCGAGAGAAAATCCTCAAAAGTGAAAGAGGCCCGGCGGAACTTTTCTTCTAGCTCTTTGGCCCTGTCGCGCTCCATGGCTTGCTCGGCCTTTTCTACCAGCGAGACAATGTCGCCCATGCCGAGGATGCGCGAGGCCATGCGGTCGGGGTGAAAAGACTCTAGATCTTCGATTTTCTCGCCGGTGCCGACGAATTTGATCGGCTGGCCCGTGACGGCGCGGACCGACAGTGCTGCTCCGCCGCGGGCGTCGCTGTCGAGCTTGGTCAGAGCGCAGCCGGTAAACGCGAGGCGCTGGTTAAAGCGGGCGGCGGTTTCCACGGCGTCTTGGCCCAGCATGCTGTCGGCGACAAAGAGGATCTCGTGCGGCTCGACGGCCTGCTGGATGCGCTCTAGTTCGTCCATCATCTCTTCGTCGATACTCAGGCGGCCCGCCGTGTCTATGAGCGCGATGCTGCGGTGAGTCTGGCGGGCTTGGTCGATGCCGCGACGACAGATGGCGACTGGATCGACACCTGCAGGTTGGCTGAAGACGGGTACGTCGATAGAGGCTCCCAGCGATTGGAGCTGGTCCACGGCGGCCGGGCGATACACGTCGGCGGCGATCAACAGCGGTGGTCGGCCTTTGTCCTTGAATTGACGGGCTAGCTTGGCAGCCATAGTCGTCTTGCCACAGCCCTGCAGGCCGACGAGCATGACGACGGTGGGAGGGTGTTCGGCGAGATTGAGCGGGCTGTTGTTGCCCCCCAGCAGGGCGATGAGCTCGCTGTGGACGATTTTGACTAGCTGCTGGCCCGGGGTCAGGCTCTTGAGGACGTCTTGGCCGAGGGCCTGCTCTTTGACCCGCTGAATGAAGTCCTTGGCGACCTTGAAGTTGACGTCGGCTTCGAGCAGAGAACGGCGAATCTGGCGCAGCGTATCGTCGATGTTGCGCTCGGTGATGCGTCCCTGCCCGCGGAGCGAGCGGAAGAGGTCGTCAAAGCGTTCGCTAAGTCGGTCAAACATGGGCCGATGCGTCGAGTGGTAGAATGCGGCAAAGAAGCTAAAATATAAATTTAATATATAGATATAGCAACAGAGGCAGGTCAGCCGCGCAGGTCGGCGATAACGCGGGCTGGGTCAGGGGAGTTGAAGACGGCTGAGCCAGCCACTAGGCACTGGGCACCGGCACGGCGGCAGGCGGCTGCGTTGCCGGGATGGACCCCGCCGTCGATGCCGACGGGTATGTCTAGCCCGCGGCGCTCAATTTCCGCGCACAGGTCGCGGATTTTGTCGAGGGCGGCGGGCTGGAAGGCTTGGCCGCCAAATCCCGGCTCCACGGACATGACCAAGGCCGAATCGAGCTCGTCGAGATAGGGGTAGAGGGCAGAGACGGGCGTGTTTGGATTGACCGCGAGGCCGCACTGGAGACCGTGCTGGCGAATGGCGTCGAGTACGGCTTGGGCGGATTCGAGTTCTACGTGGACGACGAGCGAGTCGGCACCCGCCTCTTTGAAGGGGCCGATAAAGGGCAAGGGGTCTTGCAGCATCAGGTGCGTGTTGAGTTCGAGGCGGGTGGTTTGGCGCACGGCCGCGACGACTGGCAGGCCAAAGCTGATGTTGGGGACGAAGTGCCCGTCCATTACGTCGAGATGAAGAAAATCAGCCCCGCCGCGCTCGACGCGGCCGATGTCCTCGGCTAGGCGGGCGAAGTCGGCGGCCAAGAGGGAAGGGCCGATGCGCGTGGTGTTCATGGTTCCTCCCAGTTGTCGAAGGCGTCCGGTTCCGGGGGCGGTGCCGCGGCGCTGACGACGAGATCGATGCGGCTGTGGCGCGGGATGCGCTGCCCGCTCGGCGGCGATTGCGTCAGGATTGTGCCGACGCGTTTTTGCTCGTCGATGCGCTTGGTAATATGGCCAATGCGCATTTCGTACTTGCGCAAGGTATCCTCCACAACTCCGATAGACAGGCCGATTAGATTCGGGACGCGCTTGAGGGCTGCCGGTGAGCCGTTGCTGACCCAGAGGTCAACCGAACTGCCCAAGGCGAGTTGAGCGCCGGGAGGGGGTGACTGCTCGACGATAGCGCCCTCGGGGAGGGCATCTGAGGAGCGGTAGAGAATTTGGCCGACTTTGAGCTGGTTCCCCTCTAGCTGCAAACGCGCCTCGCGCAGACTGACGCGGCGCACATCGGGGGCCTCGTAATAGCGCGGCCCCTTGCTCACGGTCAAGACGACGCGCCGCCCTTCTTTGACTAATTGCCCAACACTGGGGTTTTGATCGACGACCGCGTCGGCGGGGATGGTTTCGTGGTGTAGCGAATCGCCGATGGTCATCTTCAGTCCTGTTTCATTGAGGCGGGCGGATGCCTCGGGCGCAGAAAGGCCCTTGAGATCGGGGACTTGGATACTGGGCGTGTCGACTAGGTGCGGCATGACGATCTTGTCAATCAGAACGAGGGCGATGATGCCGGCGAGGGATGCGCCTGCCGCGAGCAGGACCAATTGGCGGAGGAAGCTTTTCACGATGCGGCTTTGCGGATGCGCGCGGCAAAACTACCGTCGCCGGCGTGTTGGCCCGGTATGGTCAGTACGTAGCGGCCAGCCCAGGGTTGAGTAGGGAAATGGGTGTCAGCGCGCTCTAGTTGAGCAGTCGGGGTCTGTTTTAAGAAGCGCTCGACAATAGCTTCGTTTTCCTCTTCTTCCAAGCTGCAGGTGCTATACACCAAGACGCCGCCGGGCCGTACGTGCTCGTACGCGCGTTGGATGAGCACCTGTTGGCGCTTCGTCAAGGCGGCAAATTCGGCAGGTTGGCGACGCCAGCGAGCATCTGGTCGCCGTCCCAATACGCCGGTGGCACTACAGGGAACATCGGCGAGGACGCGGTCGAAGGCACCGCACCCGGGGGTTGTGCCGTCGCGGACCACCGGACGGATGGCGCGCAGGCGCAGGCGTCGGGCGTTTTCGCGCACTCGATTGAGCCGCGGCAGCGAAATGTCGGCGGCTACGATCCAGCCGCGGTCGGCCATGGCGATGGCGGCTTGTACGGCCTTGCCGCCGGGTGCGCTGCACAAGTCGAGTAGGCATTCGCCCGGCTGCGGGTCGAGCAGGGCCACGGCCAAGCCGGCGTTGGGGTCTTGGACTTGAAATTGCCCCTGCTGGTATGCGCGCGAGGCAAAGAGATCCGCGCCATTTGTCGCTTTATAAAAGCCCGCTCTCGACTCGACCGGTGCTAGGTCGAGTTCGGAGGCGATTTCGCGGCTGGTGCGCAGCGAATTGAGGTAGATGTTGAGTGCGGCGGGCTCGTTGTTGGCCGCGAGCAAATGCTCGACGAGTTCGCGGCCCCAGCGGCCGACCCAGCGCTCGACCAGCCATTCGGGATGAGAGTGATACACCGCTAGGTAGCGCGTCGGGGTTTGCTGCTGATCGGGGTAGCTTATCCGCGCGCGTTGCCGCAGCAAATTGCGGAGCACGGCGTTGACCAGCGAGGCGATGCCTTGGTGCGTCAGGTGCTTAGCTAGCTCAACCGAAGTATGGACGGCTGCGGACTGAGGCACGCGATCGAGCCAGAAGAGTTGATAGGTGCCGAGGCGCAGGATGTGGCGGGCCCAGGGCGAGAGTTGGGCGACTGGGCGCGCACAGCAGGTAGCGATGATCCAATCGAGCCGCTTCTGCCATCGTACCGCACCGAGGACTAGCTGACGGGCGAAGCGCGCGTCGCGGTTGGTCGGCAAGCGCGCGTCAAGGGCTTGTAGCAATTCGTCGAAAGGCTGGGTTTGCTGCTCTAGGTCGTGAAGCAGGCGCGCCGCTGCAAGGCGGGCTGGGTCGGGAGGGCGCACGGTTCAGCGCAAGAGAAGCATGGGACGGTGCAGTTCGGTCGAATCCGTCCGCAAGCGGTAGATGTAGAGGCCGCTGGCCGCTGGCGCACCGGTTGCCGACTGGCTATCCCAGTGGACCACGTGCCGCCCCGGGGCTGTGCTTGCCGCAAAAGGCGTGGCCACCCTTTGGCCCATTAGGTTGAAGATGTCGATTTGAGCAAAGCGAGGCCCTCCCTCGGGGATGGCGAAGGGGATGGAGGTGCCGGCGTTAAAGGGATTGGGGTAGTTCGGCGAGAGGAAGAGCTCGCGCGGCAGAGCGAAGCCGGACGGGTCTGAGATGGACGTGGCAACGTCCCCCCATCCTACTCGGCTTTCAGCGCACGAGCCTTCGACGCAGGTTTTGAAAACGAGCGTGGTTTCCCGTTCGGCGTCGAGAAGTAGGTAGGCCCGCCCGCGCTCGTCGCTGGTGGTCGTCACCTGCTGGGTCGCGCCAGCCGGAATGAGGATGGCCTCGCCGTTGACGAACGCATACGCCGGACCTGGTCCAGAGTTGGTAATGTCCCAAGTAAAGGCCGCGTCGGCGCGGAAGTACCCGGACTGTAAAAGGCGCGCCGACACGAGGATTTCTCCTGCGCTGCTGTCGGCTATGCCGCCAGTGCCAGCAGCAGAAAAGGAGGGGGGCTGTCCGACCGAGCGAAAGAAGATGCCATCCGGCAAGGCCTGTCCCTCGGCGTCGCAGTAATTGCGCAAGAACGCGACTTGGGGGCGGATGTCGTCGCGCTCATTAAAAGAAGGCCCGAGCGACACTATGTCGAGATAGATGTCTATGGGCGTGGTGGGACTGATGGAGTCGGCTAAGGTAAACGCCATGTCTGCGAGATGGCCTTCGCCTGTTATTCCTGCACCGCCGAGGGTTGCGATGCCCCATTGGGCGGTTTGGTCTTTTGTCTGGGGTGGTCCTGGGGCGACGAAGGAATTGGCTTTAGCTGTCTCGCCTATTGCGCCTGAGATCGCGGCGATGGCGTTGGCTGGCTCCCAGCTAAACTCGAATTTGACTTGGCGCACGCCGCTCATGTTGCGCGCCGAGATGCTGAACTCCACGGTACTGTTCGCTGCAAACCCGCAGAAGGGGCCTTCTGCACCGATGAAGATTTCCGCGTCTGCATTGGGGCCGGCGGTCGCAAGGTGAGGTAACGCGACGACGCTGAGGAGGACTATATAGCAGAGGAACATGCGTTTTCCCCGAATGATTAAGTTCAAAAAAGTACAGCAAATAAATGTACGCAACACTAGCTTCTAGGCAAGCTCGTTAGCCTCGCCTTGACCGGGTTTTGCTGGGTATGATATTATTGTCTGAGCCGCGTCCTACCAATCCCCATATATGTGAACAATCTAAGACAATTATGCGCCGTTACCCGGTCTGGAATGTCATCCGCGAAGACCCGTACGATAGCTTAATTGATGATCTGCTCGCCGGCCGCGGCCTGACCCGCGCCGCGCTGCAAGTCGGTCCTGAATCTCTGCATCCACCCGAGCAAATGCAGGACATGGCAGCGGCGGTTGAACGCCTAGAACGCGCCGTGCGAACCCGCGAGAAAATCGTCGTGTACGGCGACTACGACGTCGATGGGGTTTGCAGCACTGCCGTGCTGATGGATTTCCTCGAACGCGTGGGTGCCGACTGCGATTGCCTCTTGCCCGACCGCCACAAGGACGGGTACGGCCTCAAGCCGCCCGGGGTCGAGCGCGCCATAGCAAGGGGAGCGTGCGTCATCGTCACGGTTGACAATGGGATCTCGGCCTACGAGGCCCTAGAGTTGGCCGAGGCGCGCGGTGTGGAGGTCGTCGTAGTTGATCACCATCAGCAGCTCGCCGAACTGCCGCGCGCCCTTGCCATTGTCAACCCCAATCGCCGCGATTGCGCGTATCCTTTCAAAGATTTGGCCGGGGTTGGCGTCACCTTCAAGCTGGTGCAGGCCCTCAGCGAAGTCTTTCTCGCCGGCGAGGAGCGCCGCCGCTATCTCAACGAATTGCTCGACCTCGTGGCCCTGGGGACGGTGGCTGATGTCGTGCCCGTGCTGGGGGAAAATCGCCTGTTTATCCAGCGCGGTTTGCAGATTCTTCAGCGCACCGAGCGCCTTGGGCTGCGCGCACTCAAAAGGGTGGCCAGTTACCGAGACCAGCCCCTCGATGCTGCCAGTTTGGGTTTTCGCTTGGGGCCGCGGATCAATGTCGCCGGTCGCTTGAAGACGCCCGATATAGCGCTGCGGCTTTTGCGCTCCACAAGCGAGGGCGAGGCCGCGCAGTTGGCCGACGAACTCAACCGGCTCAATTCCCAGCGGCAGGCTTGGCAGCGCGAGGGCATACGGGAGGTCGAGGAACAGGTCGGCCCGGAGGAGGATGTGGAGGACCACATCATCGTGGTATTGGGGGAGTGGAAGTTGGGGATCGTCGGCCTGTTGGCCAGCAAGTTGTGCGAAAAGTACGCCCGCCCCGCCGTCGTGTGTACCCAAGGCAGCGACCGCGACCTCTGCGTAGGCTCGGCCCGCAGCATCCCAGGCTACGACATCAGCGAGGGAATCCACGCCTGCGAAGAGCACTTGCAGACGCATGGCGGCCATCCGGCGGCCGCTGGTTTTTCGCTTGAAGCCGATGCCTTTGAGTGCTTTCGTCTCGCGCTGATCGAGCACGCCAACGCTCACATTAGCCCCGAGGCACTGCAACCTGCGTTGGACATCGACCTGATGCTCAAACCGGCCGATTTGACGTTAGACACGGTGGAGCAACTCGCCGCGCTAGAGCCTTTTGGCAATGGACACCGGCGTCCGGTTTTTGCCCTCGAGGACTGCCGGGTCGTCTGGTCGCGGCAGATCGGCAAGGGTCGCCACTTCAAGGCCGAATTGGAGGTGGGCGGTCGTCGGTGTGCCGCGCTGTGGTGGAACCAAAAAGACCTCGCGGACCAAGTGCGGCCGGGCGACCGGCTGAACGCGGCTTTCGAGCTGGAGGCAGACACCTATACTGGCAACGGTGCCGTGCAGATGGTTCTCAGGGACTTGTACTTGCGGGAGCCGGTGGCCTAGGGAGTTGGAGCATGAGAACGTGATAAGTTCCCAATACACCAAGGAGTTGTGCATCCGGGATAGCGACGCCAAAATCGTCCTGTTGGTCGTCGATGGCTTGGGCGGGTTACCCCATCCCGCCACGGACAAGTCCGAGCTGGAGACGGCCTGTTTGCCCAACTTAGACGCGTTGGCCAAGGGGGGTACCTGCGGCCTGATTTCGCCTTTAGGGGCTGGCTTTACCCCGGGTAGCGGCCCGGCCCACTTGGCGCTTTTTGGCTACGATCCTTGGCAGAACCAGATTGGTCGCGGTGCTCTTTCGGCCCTCGGGTTGGGGCTGGACTTTGCCCGCGGCGATGTGGCGGCGCGCCTCAATTTTTGCACAGTGGATGCTGCGGGTCGGGTGTGCGACCGCCGCGCCGGCCGCATCCCCACGGAAAAAGGTCACCAGCTTTGCGAAGTACTAAGAGCGATCGCAGTGCCTGGAGTGGAGGTGCAAGTCGCTGCTGAGATGGAGTATCGCGCCGGCGTGGTGTTGCGCGGCGCGGGCTTGGGAGACCAAGTCTCGGATTCGGACCCACAGGTGACGGGCGTGCCGCCCAAGCCCCTGACCGCACTTGTACCGGATTCCGAGCGCACCGTCGAAGTGGCCAATGCCTTTTTAGAGCAAGCCGCCGTCTTGCTCGCTGACGAACATCCAGCCAACATGGTATTGCTGCGGGGATTTGGTCGCTACCCAGAGTTGGTGTCGATGGACGAGGCGTACGGGCTAAAAGCTCTGGGCATTGCCGGGTATCCCATGTACCGCGGCGTGGCTGGTGCTGTGGGCATGGATGTCGAAGAGGTCGGCTGGGACCTCGAATCCGAGTTCGCCTTACTCGAAAGCCGCTACGCGGACTACGACTTTTTCTACGTCCACGTAAAGAAGACCGACAGCGCGGGCGAGGACGGCGATTTCGATTTGAAGGTGCGGCTGCTAGAGGAGTTGGATAGCTACATTCCGAGGTTGCTCGCGCTGCAACCTGAAGTGCTCATCGTCACCGGCGACCACTCGACCCCGTCGATTATGCGCAGCCACAGTTGGCACTCCGTGCCCACAGTTATAGCCAGCCAGTGGGCGTTGGCCGACGCGACAGATAAATTTTCCGAGCGCGGTTGCAGCGCTGGCAGCCTCGGAATTGCGCCGTCGACTAGCTTGATAGCCCACGCGTTGGCCCACGCGCGTCGGCTCGACAAATTCGGCGCTTGAGATGATTACCCCTCTGCGCATTGCCCACCGCGGCGCATCCGGTTCGGGGCTGGCACCCGAGAACACGTTGGCCGCTTGCGAAAAGGCCCTCCAGATCGGCGTCGATATCCTCGAAATCGACGTCCACGCCACCCGCGACGGCCAGATCGTGGTTTTGCACGACGCAGCGCTTGACCGGACGACTAATGGCACCGGATTGGTCGCCGACCTCTTGGGCGAGGAAGTGCGCCAATTCGATGCTGGCCGCTGGTTTAGCGCTGATTTTGCCGGTGAGCGCGTGCCCCTGCTCGAAGACGTGCTCGACTTAGCGCGGAATCAGGCCCTCGTGCTGATAGAGATCAAGGCCGACGGCATTGCCGAGCGCGTCCTACAGGCGATTGAGGCGGCGAATGCGACGGAGCGCGTCGTGGTGCAAGCGTTTAATCCGCAAACCGTCCAGCGGCTCAATTTGCTCGCGCCGACCCTGCCCACTGCGCTGTTGGTCGGCCAGTTGCCGGCCACGCCCTCGCGGGTGCGCGCGCGCCGCCTCGTGCGCCAAGTGTTGCAAGTGGGGGCCAACGCACTGGCGATGTGGTACGCGGCGCTGACCCCACCCTTCCTCGAAGAGATGCGCCAGCGGGGCATTGCGGTCTGGGCTTGGACCGTTGATGAGGACATTGCCATGCGCGATTTGGCGCTGATGGGGGTGCAAGGGATCATCACCAATCGGCCAGACCAGCTCAATCGAGTACTCGACGAACTGGTCGCCGACGGGCAACTGCGGCCGCCCTTGGGTCAGCGCGTCAAGCGCAGCCGCTGGGGCCGCCGCCGTCAATTGCGCAAGCTCAAGGCGGCCAATAGGCGTCGCTAAGAAGCCGGGGAGGAAGTATAGGTGATCTACACCTTGTTGGCCGTATTGCTGCTGGTTGTTGTGGTGCTGAAGTTCTGGTCGCCCTTTGGCCAACGGTGCCCCCAGTGCCAAACCCGTCGGGAGGATGCGGAATATCCCTTGTGTCCAAATTGCGGGTGGATTTACGAAGTGCCTGGGGAAGAAGACGAGGATTTTGCGCTGGACGACGAAGAAAACGCGAAATTCTGAGGGGCGTGAAGCCGAGCTACTGCGCCCTGTTTGCGCTTGACAATTCCCCGTATTTCCCTTTAGATTGTCTCTGATATATAGGGAAGCACAGAACGTTCAAATTCAGGAAGGTGGACCATGAAAATGCGGGCAATATCGCTATTTGTCGCCGTCGCGGTTTTGGCGGGCTGTGACGACCCTCCCACAGCCGAGCTAGATACGGCCAAGCAAGCCCTCGACTCGGCCCAGGGCGTTGGTGCCGACCGCTTTGCCGCCGACGAGTACGCGGCCGCACAGCGCGCGTACAGCGAAGCTGAAGCAACGACCAACACCGAAGCTGAGCGCTTTTTCCTCTTTAAGGACTTTGAGCAGGCGCGAGCGCAAATCGCCGATGCCAAGACCAAAGCCATGCGGGCAGAGTCGTCTGCGGAAGCCGAAAAGAAACGTCAGCGGGAGTCGGCCGAAGCTGCGATTGACGCTGCCCGCGATGCGATTGCTGCCGCATATACTAGCCTAGAGGAAGCGCCGGCCGGTAAGGGCACGGAAGCCGATATTGAGGAATTGCGCGTCGAGCTGAGCGCGGCCGAAGCTGATTTAGACGCGGCCGAAGCCGCAGTGGACAGCGAGCATTTCTCCGATGCCGAGTCTCTCGCCGACAACGCGGATCAGAAGGCTACTGAGGTCGCCGATGGCGTGATGGTGGCCGTAGATAGATACCACGCGCTGGTCGAGGAGATGCGCCCTTGGTACGAGCGCTTCTGAGCGCACGCCATTGCAAGCTCTAATCACAGGCGGCCGGGAGTTGCTCCCGGTCGCTTTGTTTTTTTTCGCACTGCTGTGGGGGCCACCCGCCGCGCGTGCGTCCGCGCTCTCATTAGAGTACCAGCAACTCGTGCAAGCCGTTGAGCGCCGCGATCTAGCTACGCCCTACATCGTCATCAATACCCAGGACAATCTAATCCTGCTCCGCGAAGGAGAGCAGGTGTTGCGCCAAGCCGCTTGTGCAACGGGCAGTGGCCGCAAGCTCGAAGGTGACAAGCGATGGCATCGCTGGACCTTCGACACCCCCAAGGGCCGCTTCGCCATCCGCCGCAAAGTCGCCGACCCCCTGTGGACCCGGCCAACTTGGTACTTCGTCGAAAACGACGAGGAGATCCCCATTTTCGCCGAGGACCCTCGGCGGTTCCAGCGCGGGGTCTTGGGGTCGTACGCCTTGTACTTTCTCAAGGATTTTATGATTCACGGCACGCTCTTTGAAATCAACTTGGGCAAGAGCATCACCCACGGCTGCATCCGGGTGGGCAACGAGGATTTGGAGTACCTGTACGAAGCCGTCGAAATCGGTTGGCCGGTCTTTATCTACTGATGAAATACCTAGCGTTGTTCTGGGCCTTTGCGTACGGCGCGAGTGTGGCGTCGGCTGAGGACTTGGCCTATGTCAACGCCGCGCTGCGGGCTTGGTTGCAGGCCATAGAAGCGGACGCGCCGTACTTGCTGGTGGATCGGGGTGCGGGCGAGTTGCGGCTGATGCACGGGAAGGCGCTCTTGCGGCGCGTGCCGCTCGCGGCCGATTCCCTCGGGACGCAGCCGTCGGTGCAATCCTCGCTCGCGGCCCGGTTGCGGCGCTATCGACCCAGCAACCCTTGGCGCGGCTTGGTACCCAGCCCGTTTGACTGGGAACAGAATTTGGTTGCCGACGCCTCGGCCACCAGTGCCTTGTATTTCGCGAGCGGGCTGCTGATCTACGCCAGTCCAGCGTGGCATCGCCGAGGTGCTATGGATCTGCAAATCGGAGTCGCTGATTTGCGCGCGCTATACAATGCCTGCGCTTCGGGCACAACGCTTGTCGTTCTGCCCGCCAACTGGAGAGAGGGGCCGCAGTAGTGTTGCACTTTGGCGCGGCTGCGGCCGACATCACGCCGCCGGTTGGCATCGCAATGGGTGGGTACTGGGGACGGCGGTCCGGGGCCACGCACATTCGCGATCGCCTCATGGCCAAGGCCCTCGTCTGTGGCTGTGATGCGGCGCGCGTCGCCCTTGTCGCCGTCGATTTGGTGGGGTTGGACGCGGACGCCGTGCGGGGGATTCGGGAGAAGATAAGGCGCGCTACTGGCATTGAAGGCGCGGCCATCATGGTCTGTGCCTCCCACACCCACGCCGGCCCCCTGACCTTCCCTTTCAGGGGCATGGGTCGCATTGACGGCGACTACTTGGAGCAAGTTGCGGACGCCGTGGTCGAGGCGGTGGTAGCTGCTGCCGCCGACAGCCGACCGGGCCGCTTGTACTATGCGCGTCCTCCGGTGCAGATCGGCGTCAATCGCCGCGCTCCGCACCCACAGGGTACGCGGATCGGGCAAAATTTCGCCGGTCCGGTCGTGCCCTACGCGCACGTACTGCGCTTTGTCGCTACCGATGGCACGGGGGTTACGCTCTTCAACCACGCCTGTCATCCGGTGGTCTTGGGCCACGACAACGTCCAGATCAGCGGAGACTTTGCCGGTGCAGCGGTGCACTACATCGAGGAGCAGACCGGCGATAAAGCACTCTTTATCAACGGTGCCTGCGGCGATGTCAACCCGCGGATAACCCGCGGATCGTTTGCTGACGTCGAGGAGTTGGGGCAGGAGTTGGGGCAGGCCGTGCTGGAGGGGCGGGGTGCGGCCACACCTTTGGACGTCTCGGCGCTGCGTTGGGCGCACGAGCGGTTGGACTTGCCGCTGCAACCCCCGCCGACGTGCTGGCGCGTTGAGGTTGAAAAATTTAAATGGTACCTGCGGGCGCGTTTGGCGTGGGGTGGCGAGGCGGTTAAGGCACAGCTTGAATGGGCTGTGGCTATGCGCAAATGGGTGCGGGTTGGTGCGGAGCGCGCTCGGGTCCAGCCCTTTGAGATACAGGCGTTGGCCCTTGGCGAACTGGTGCTGTTGGGCGTGGAGGGCGAGCTTTTTGCCCGCTATCAGATCGACTTGGAGGCCGCACATGAGCCAGCCGTCTTGTGCGGCTTTGCCAATGGCTGCATTGGCTACGTGCCCACGGCCGACGAGTATGCGCGTGGTGGCTACGAGATCGACCTAGCCTACAAGTTCTATCCGAGCGTGCAGATGATCGCGCCGACGAGCGAGTCGTTGATACGGCAGCGGGCCGCGGCGTTGATAGCGAAGGTGCGCTAGCTTACAACAGGAGGAGTTATGCGCGAGCTAGAAGTGCTCTACGATCAAGTTCCGGCGACGCGGTGCGCTGGTACGGGCGATTGCTGTGCGCTCACGGAAGAGGAGTTCGACAATTACTACGCCACCATGTTCCCGCTCTACCGAGCCGAATACGTCCACATCGTCGCCTATGTGGAGCAGCACTTTTCCCCGCAGCGTCGCCAAGAGTTGCTGAACTTTACTGAGGAGCGGCCTCGCCGCTGCCCCTTTCTCGGCGCGGACCATAGCTGTACCATCTATCCGGTGCGCCCGCTGATCTGCCGCACGTACGGGGCGATGAACCCGGTCTCGATCGCCCGCCAAGCTATTGCGCATCAGGGCGATTTGCCGTCGGCGCAAATCCGCGCCTTTGTGCGGCGCGAGGCTGGTATGGTGTGTCCGCGGGTGGCGGTGCTGGAACCGGAAAAGGTCGCGCGGCACGCCCGCATGCTCATGGAGGGGACGTACGACCGCGAGTTGGCGCACCTCAGTGCTGAGGTGGAGTTGGCAGATGCGGAGCGCAAACGGTTCTTCCAACGGCTCACCGGTCGGCAAGAGTGGCCGCTGCGCTGGTCTTGGGGAGGCTTTAATACGCTGCGATTTTCTACGCTGGCGTGGCTGCGCCAGCACTTTGCTGCGTATTGGAAAAAGGCTGAGTTAATCGATCAAAAGTAACGCGAAAGGAGATTGCACCATGCAACATTACCGAGTCGCTATTTTGGGCTGCCGCGGCCGAGGCACGGCTGCAGGTCGCGCGTATCACCAGCATCCCCGCACTGAGGTTGTGGCTCTGTGCGACCTTGTGCCAGAGCGGCTGGCGGAGCTCGGCGACGAGCTGGGGGTTGCGGCCCGTTACGACGATCTCGACCGGATGATCGAGGCTGAGGCACCGAACATCGTCGCCATTCCCACGGGCACTGAGTTCCACTATCCGCTCGCTATGCGAGTGCTGGAACACGGAGTCCACATCGACATTGAGAAGCCGATTTGTACGACCTTGGCCGAGGCCGACGCGGTGTTGGCCAAAGCCGAGGAGCAAGGGGTGCAAGTGGCCGTGCATCACCAAGGGCGCAGCGGCGGCGCGCTGCAAGCGGTCAAAGCGGCGATTGCCGAGGGCCGGATTGGCGACTTGCGCTATGTGCAGGGCAGCGGCAAGGGCTACTACGGCGGCTACGGCCTGATGAATATCGCCACGCACTCGCTCAATGCCATGCTCGGCGTGGTTGGGCCGGTGCAGAGCGTCCAAGCCGTGGCCTTGACTGATGGCCGACTGATCACGCCCGAGGATGTGGTGCCGTCGCCGAGCGGCATGGGCTACATCGCCGGTGAGCACGTGACTGCGGCCCTCGCCTTTGAATGTGGGATTTCGGGTACGCTCTTGCAGCACCGCTTCCCCAAGGTGGATTCAACGGCCTATATGATCGAGATCTACGGCACCGAGGGTCGGCTTTATTGGAAAAGTGGTGCTCCGTGGTTTTTGTCCACGCCGCACTTTGCTCCTGGCCAATCTGAGTGGCAGCCGCTCGCCCCCATAGTGCCCGAGCACTACGACCCAGCGGGCCCGGCTGCGGTGGAGGACTACCAGTTCGCCGACGAGTACGTGCAGGCGCTTGACGAGGGCCGTGCGCACGAGTGCTCGGGCGAGGCCGGCCGCCACGTGCTGGAGATATTGATGGGGATTTTCGAGTCGGGGGCACGTGGGAAGCGCGTGGATTTGCCGCAAGCAGAACGCGAGCACCCGCTTTTGCGCTGGCGCGAGGAGCACGGCATGGGCTTGCCTAGCCCCATGCCGCGCCCGTATGCGGAGTGGCTCGCCGCGGAAGATTGTCGCTTGGGTAGGGGTGCGAGTTAGCCCGCCAGTTTTCCCAGCAGTCCCCAACCACTGACGGCGGACGAGGCGATTAGGACCACGGTCGAGAGTATTGCGCCGATGAGGACCCAGGCGCGGGTGCGGTAGGAGGTGGGTAGCTTGAAGTTGAGATAGATGGCTGCCACCATCATTATGGCAATGGCCAGATTGGCGATGAGGAAGCCGGCGATCTGGGTCAGGATGTCGAAGGGGATGTTGTTCCAGACGATGAGCATGGTGGTGGCGAAGATGTAGAGGCAGATGACGCGCTTGATCGCCTGGTACTCCCAAGTGCGGTCGGGCCAGCGGGCGGCGAGAAACTCTTGCGCCACGCGAGCGTAGATTTCGGGCAGGGCTTGCAGGGTGCCCCACAGCGCGGCGAGGATGCAGATGTAGTAAATCCACACTAAGGTCGGATGAATCTGTCGCCAGACGTGGGCTTGGTGCGTCAGCAAGTTCCAGCCCTCAAAGCGGGTTTCGAGCGGGAAGAGCACGGCCGCCCCGGAAATCATAAAGGCCCCAGTGACGATGAAGAGGACCAGCGCCCCCAGCCCCACGTCCCAGCGCAGTGGCGCCACGCGTTGCCGCAGGTGGTGGATTTGCTGGGGATCGTCGGGTAGGTAGTCGATGCTCTCGCTGCGTCCGGCGCGCTCGCGGATGGCCTCAATATCTTGATGGCCCGTCAGTCCCCACTTGTGCAGGCCGACCCAGTTGGCATAGGCGATGTAGCCAATGACCGAGCCGCCGACGTAGCCAAAGGTGGTGCCCAACGTCAGCAGCGGATGCGCGACTGTGTCCTCGGGTGCCCACTCCGGGAAGGGCGGTAGGTCGCCAAAGCGGAAGGTCCCCACAAGCGCCGCGATAAAGTCTGGACGCACGATGAGGGTTCCGGCAATGGTGCCCGTGACTAGAATCCCGCAGATGAGGAGTTGTTGTTTTTCGAGGCGTTCAAAGGACAGGCGGATGCCAAAGAACAGCGCCAAGGCAATAAAGGCCGAGGTTATGGCGTTTTCCCAGAAGACTTCTTCCTCGCCAGCGGGTAGCATGTCGCGCAGCAAGAAGTGAAAGAGGTCGCCGCAGGGTTTGGAGACGGGTACCCAGGCTAGGGGCGCGCCGATCATTTCAAAGAGCAAGATGGTCAACAGCAGCCAGCCGCGCGGCCCGGGCAGGCGCACGAGGCGGTGGCCGATCAACTCGCCGCTGACGGCTGTGTAGCGGCCGATCAGATAGGTGAAGAAGACGCCCTTGACCAAGCAACTGAGCAAGACCATCCACAACAGGCCGTAACCAGCCCAAGCACCGGCCCGCACCACGACAATGGTCTCACCGGCACCGATGGCGACCGAGGCGACGATAGCCGCGGGGCCGAAGACGGCGAGCATACCGAAGAGTTTCTTCAGCGACCAAGGCTGGGCGAAGACGCCTTCGGGCGGTGGAATATCTACTTTGTTCATGCGAGAGGATGCGCTTTACAGAGGGGAATAAAGCTCTGGGCGACGATGCTGAGGCGTAAATTCATGGTGGGGCAAGATACAGCGGGCAGATAGGCGGCGCAATAGGCCGCTTTTAAGCGGTGGATGAGTTGTGCTAATGCGCTGTTGTTATTTTTCGCGTTGCACTTGGGTGTTCGCGCGCAGGAAAGATGTGTAGCCCGCTTCATCAAGTGTCCCGGCCGCCAGTTCGATAACGGCTTGAGCCGCGTTCTCTTGCGTGGCGGTGAAGCGATAGCCGTTCAACTCCAAAAACAGGATTCCGACTACAAAGCCGGTGCGCTTGTTGCCATCGACAAATGGATGGTTGCGCACGATGCCCGCCGTATAGGCCGTCGCCATTTCGATGAGATCGGGCGCATCCGCATAGGCGTAGTGTTGCTGTGGCCGGGCCAAAGCTGATTGCAATAAGCCGTCGTCGCGCACCCCCGCCGCGCCGCCGTGCAGCGCGAGCAGTCGGTCGTGCAGCATCAGCGCGTCGCGTGCGTCAATCCAAACCGGTTCCGTCACTGGGCCAGAACGTGGAGCGTGTTGCGATAGCGATCGATGATGTCTTCGGCCTTTGCCAGCTTCTTTGCAAAGGTGGGATCGTAGGGCGTCATCTGGTAGCTGCCGTCCGACCCTTCGATCAGGAATAGAGGGTCCCCGTCTTTGGTGCGCAGCCGGTTGATGACCTCCTTGGGGAGGACGACGCCGAGTGAGTTGCCGAATTTGCGGACTTTGAGTTCGACCATGAAACGCCTCCTGTTTGTTACTACTATTGTAATAACATCTAATTGAGACGCAAGGAGGATACCACGAGCTCAATTGCCGCGATACTCGAGTACGACCTGATTGACAGGGCCTTGGAGGTCCATGGTATTGACCGCTTTTGCCCGTAGCGCGTTTCTACCCGGGCGCAGTTTCCACGTGAAAGACGGGTCGCTCTCCTGCCATGCGCCCTCGTCCAAGCGGACCTCAAAGCGGGCGAGATTGGGAATGGGGCCGGACAATTGCACGGACAGGGTCGCGGTCGTCTCGGTGTCCTCTAGGTCGATCCTCGTTTTGTTCAAGGACCAGTAGAAATCCTCTGGCCGGGTGGTCTGGAGCGAGTATTCCGGGTACCGCGGGTCGAGACTGTCGGTCCACCACAGATGGCCGTCCCAGTGGTACTGATTCATGCCCTGTTCCAGTTCTTGGGGTTCGGAGCGGTACAGGTGGTCGTTGCGCAGCGGTATGCCGAAGCGCAGGTACAGATCGACAAACATTCGCCGCATCTGGTCTATGGGAATAGGCGGTGGGGGAATGATAGCGATATCTTCGGCCTTGTTGGCGGCGGCGCTGCGGTGCATTTCGAGTGCATTGATGGGCACACCGGCCCTTTCGTATTGGAAAGCTACTTGGTGTCCTGGCAAAAGCCCCGGATCTTGGAGAATCCACTTGCCGTACTGGTCCGACCAGATCTCGGTCAGGCAGTGGTGGTCGACGATGAGGGGACGGGTGTGGTATCCTAGGGCCGCGGCGCACTGGGCAAAGACAGCCGCGTAGTGGGTACACATCCCCAGCGCCAGGTTCTGCGGAGCTAGTTCGAGGATCTCCAGCGCGTCCCACTGTGGGCAGTAGTTGTACTCGTTTTCGTTCCATCCCTCCCACTGCTGGCGCACCCATTGGCGCAAAAGGGCAAATTTCTCCATCTCCGTTTTGCCGGGGGCGACTATTTCCTCCAGCCGGTATTTTTCCCGCAGGTGGCGCATGCGGGGATGGTGTGGGTCAGCGTAGTCGAAATCGTACGAAGAGACTGCAATGGCATTGTCCGGTGCCTCGATCATCGCGATGTCTGGGTGATTTACCCCGCTGATCCGGCCGGAAGCCTCAATGGTCACTTTTTTTATTAGGGGCGTGATGCGGGCATCCCGGCTGGAAAGGGTCGCCCGCCACTGCACAAAGCGCTGGCCGGGCAGGGTATTGGCCGAGTCGGCTGCCCGCCAGGGACTCCATTTATCCGGCGCGTACCAGGCCGTCGAGCCAGTGCGCACTGCGAACTGGACAGCGGTCTGCGGCTGTAGTGCCAGATCGGCGGACAGACGCAGGTCGCTCACCTCCACCTTGGGGGGCAGGGCATATTCTGCGGCCATATCAATTATCGGGGAAGTCAGGGTACCCTCGGGCGGATAGCCGTGGACCCGGATGCGGACGACGTACTCACCCGCGAGATTGTTCTCGGGCCCGAGTATGTCGTTCTTCCACTCGCTGCTCTCTGCGGAAAGGCGCTTGAAACTGTTTTTGCCGGGCTTATCCGCGTCGATGAGCAGAAAGCCCGCTCCTGAAAAGATCAGTTCGTTGCGGCCCTGCTGCAGGTAGTGGCCGGGAATGGTTGCCCGGTCCCAGCCGCCCGTGAGCATTCTTTCTCTGTCCTGCACATGGCGGATTTCGTGCCCGTTGACCGCGATGAGCATGGGTGTTTGCTCGCTACCACCTCCACCGAAAAAGAGGATTTCGGCTTTTTCGACTGCCGATGGCAGCTCGAAGACCTTTTTCACCTCGATTGCGTCCGTCAGGGGTTCGCTGATTTTCGAACTGCGGGCCATGGCGTCGGCGATCAGATAGGTGGGCGCTAGGCCAAGGGTGTTAGAGGCGGCGGAAAAATCGCTGAAACGATCGCGGGTGCAGTTGGCGAGAGCCTCGCCTGCAAGGGTGCTTTTCCACTTGGACGAGATGGCGCTGGCAGCGGTGTAGCGCGCTTTGGTCTCCGCAGCGGAGGACATTGGCCTGTCTTTTGGGTAGTACAACAGTAGGTAACCGCGTCGCTCGCGCTCGCCGCATATAAGGGTGCCGTCGCTGGTGCTGACGACTGCGCCGATATCGCCGAAGGTCTGGTGCCCTCCTTCCGGCTGCATGCCGCCCGGCCAGGTGCCGAGGTGCATCCGGCGTTGGACCGGGTCAAAGGCAAACAAGCGCGGCAGCCCTTCCTCTTCGCCGCCCACGCCGTAAATCAGGCCATCCGCCCCCCGGGCCAGCCCTCGGATGCGGTGCTGTCGCAGGGGTTTGCCAAAACCCTCTACCAATGCGGTTTTTGGGTCAAAGCGGAACAGATAGCCGTCTGTCGTGCCAGCGAAAAAGCTGCCGTCGTCCAGTTTTACCGCGGCGTCGATGGCGGCGAATCGCCGTCGCCCTACTATGGCTGGCAATCTCGCATTGAGGGGCTTGAGGACGCCTGTGCGGGGATCTAGTTCGAGGATGTGACCCATGTCGTCGTCGCCATTCGCCCCGGTGCTGGTGCCGCTGAGATAGATTTTGCCGTTGTCTGCGGCCAGCAGGACCTTGCTGATTGGGCGGGTGTGGTGGTGTTGGGGCAGGGGAACTACCTCGCCGTAGTCCTTTTGCGCCTCCCATTCGGACGACAGCGCCACGGTGAAAAGCCGCCCTCCGGGTGCGGTAAGGCCGCAGAGTACTTGCCCGGTGGCGTCGACGGCCAAGGCTCCTACTCCGTCCGGCTCGGGGAATTCAGGCAGGGCGATCTCTGCGAGCAAGCGGCCAGCGGGCGAGTAGTGCCGGATGGGCATGCTTGGGGCTGTTGGATCCATTAGGTGGGGCGGTGGCACTGAGTCGCGGCGTCTGAATGTGCCGGGGGTGTGGGGGCGCTGCCGCGGGCGCTCGAAGAAGAACTGCTTGTCGTACGCTCGGCGGGCACCCAGATAAATGTCTCCTTCGGGTCCGAGTGCCAAGCGCGGCTCGTCCCACCACAGGGCCTCGAAGCAGTCGAGTTTTTTCACGGCCGTGCTGCTGGGGTCAAAGCTGAACAGGCAGATTTCCTTTTTGCCGCAGGTGGCCCCAATGATCAGGCCGTCGCGCTGCCTGCGGACCATTGCAGTCACCATGCACTCATTGACGGGCAGGGCCTCGAACAGAGGCACCATCCGGGCGCTTTCCCGCTCTAGGTCCAGCGCGGGTTCAGCGCCGGCGAGCAGCGGGGAAAAAGCGAAAATGGCGCAGCTTGTAAAAGTTATCCGATACATGGATTCTCAATCCGCGGTCAGCCGGGGAAATTCGAGGATGTAATACGGGTAGGTCGCCATGATGTACAGGGTTCCATCTGGCCCTATTGCCGAGCCCTGGATGGAACCGAGGCCATTGTGCAAATCCCGGTGTTCGGCAAACTCCGCATCGACGACATAACCGAGGCATTCGCCTTGGCCCCGGTGTGGATCGTAGCGCATAATCAGGGTCTGCTTGGGGTTTTGGCCCACATCCGCGGTCCAGTAGATCCGGCCCTTGGCGTCCTGTATCATGGTGTGGATATCGCTGCTTTCTGCAAAAGGCTCGGGGACTGCATTGCAGACATAGCGCATGGGCACGCCGCCGCTGGCGGCGCTGGCTAGGTCGAATTCCTGAAGTTGTCTGAGGTCGCCTCCGTAGAGTTTCATGCCGCGGCGGTTGAAATCGGCCCCGAGCTTGCTGCCGCCGCCGCCAATTACACAGGCGTACGGTTTTTCATAGGGCGGCGCGCCTGCTGGGACGCGCACTTTGTACTCGACGAGTTCGTCTCTTTCCACGTCGTAGCGGGTCATTCTGCCGCGATTGGGTATCCACACATCGCCCCGGTCGTCCATGTCGATGTAGCGGCTCCAGGTGCCCACTCGCCCTTTGTCGATCACTTGGTGCGTGTCCAGCTCGTAGATGAGAAAGTGCATGCGCGGTTCGGTTTTGAAGTAGATGCGGCGGCGCTCGTGATCGACAATGCCGTTCATCAGGCCGTCTTGGGCGCGCAGGATGCCAAGGTCCTGGGCCAGGCCCGTGCGCGGATCATAGGCGATTAAATGACCGCCGGGATAACCGCCGGCCTGTTCGCCGATTTCGGGTCTGGTGGCAAATAGTTCGTGCCCTTGCTTGGTGCCGCCGTATATGCGTCCGTCGGGGCCGATAGCTAGCTGCGTGTGGGTCTTACCTTGGGTATTGATGTCGTACAGGTTTTCGGCGATGGTCTGGCTCAGGGCGACTACTCGCTCGATGCTGCGGTCGCGGGGGTCATAGGCCAGCCAGTCGCCGTAATCGTAGTAGTTGGCCGTGCCTAGGTAGACTTTGCCGTCGGGTCCTGCCACGCAAGCGGTGTACCCCGATTTGTTGTTGGCGTATTCAGCGGGCACTGGAGTGGCCCAGCAGAACAGCGGTTTGAGGTCGGCCATTTCGGGCTGCTGCAGGGCGGCGGGCACGGGTCCGGTGGGATCTGGGGCTGTGCGGCAGAGGGCAGGGGCCGCTAGCAACAGGCACAGTGCCCACGCGGGGAGTAGCCAAAGCCATGCGGTCCGATTTTTCATGGGCTTATTCTCCGTCGGGCGGATAGGGGGCGCAATAGTCCGCAGGAGCGGTCCGGTCGCGCTAACGGATCACTGCCAACTTGCGCGCGACCTCCGCTCCGCTGGCCTGCAAGCGATACAAGTACACCCCGGTCGCTAGGTCGTCGGCTGTCCAGGTAATGGTATGCCAGCCGGCCTCTCGGTGGCCCTTGCTTATCTGTCCGATACGCTGGCCTTGGAGATTGTACACCGCTAGATCGACTGACCCCGCCGCGGGCAGCCAAAAGCGTATCTGGGTCGAATTGTTGAAGGGATTGGGCGCATTGGCGACCAGAATCGGCGCACCGCTCGCGTCCAGCGATTCGACCTCCTCTATCGCGGTAGCCATTGCCAACTCGGCAATGTCGAACTGGACGAACCACAACTCGTAGTTGGGGTGAGGCCCGGCGCTGAATACCGCAGTGGGCAAGCTCGGCATCAGGCTGCCGCTGGCCGGGGAAATGCCGTGGAGGAAGAAACTGGAGACTAGGCCGTAGCTGGCCAAATCGACTAGTGGCTCCTCATGCCAGCTACTCCCGCGATCGTCCGATCGATAGAGCCGCAAGTCAGACCCGTACGTGCTGGCTACCCACACGGCATGGTTTCCACCGGGTCTTTGATAGGCCGCAGCCACCTGCGCATTGCTCAGCACTTGGCGGGTCCACGCGCCCGTATGCGGGTCGCGCACAAAGACGAACAGTTGATTGGCCTGTCCGGGGGATTGGTACTGGCCGGTGACGTAAATGTAGCCGTCTGGATCGCGCCACATGGCCTCGCCGAAAGCGATAAAATCGCCTTCGGGCGCGATCTCTGCCACGACCTCGGGCGCGACCGGACCGGGATCGCCGTAGGGCAAGTGCATGTAGAGGATGCGGTTGTAGAGCGCCCTAGGATCGGGCTGATTGCTCACCAGCAAGTGATAACCTGTCTCATCGGGCTGAATGACCGGGTAGAGCCAAGTTGTCCACGGCACCTCTGTTCTTTGCGCCGGCGCGAGGACGTAGGGACCGTCCCAAGTGCCGGTGCGCAAATCGAGCATGGCCGTCTTGAAGGTATAGGTCGCTGGATCGCCGATATAGCCGATGACTAGGCGCTCGTCGTAAATGCCAGCGCCCATGTACCCGGCCTTGCCAATGGCGTCCGGCACTTCGAGTTGCTCGAATTGGTCGATCTGCCTTGGCGCTGTGGCCCGCAGAATGACCGGCTTTTCGTTGATTTTTGGGTAGATCAGGAGCAGCCGTTGTTGCTCGTCGAGCAATACCATGCCCGGCTGGTAGTTCAATCCGTCCCACTCGTAGCCCCGGTGCCACTGCCCGTCGCGCAACTGGTAGAGCGCCCCCTGTGCCGTGGCCTGCTCTGATCCCCACAGGGCGACCGTGTAATAGCTCTCGCCATCGTACACCAGTTTGGGGGCGTTGTAGCCCCAGTACGAACTAACCCAAGCGACCCCCGTGTCGATTTTAGATAGGTGCACGTTGATTTCTTGTCCCGAGACCCCGGCGACATTGCCCGTTAGGCAGATGACGGCTAATAGCCATGCGACTCGTCCTTTCATAGGAGCCTCCTTTGCAGCGGCACCTGACGTAAAACTCGACGGTATAGTCTTGTGTTGATTTGGCGTTGGCAAGGCCGTGCCCTATTTTGCAGCCGACCTGTCCACCCTTTTGCCCAGCTAAAATCCCATGTCCAGTCCCATTGCAGCAGGCCGGCCGTACTCACCGGAAGAAACCCAGCGCATCATTGAGCAATTCAACCGCGACGGCTACTGTCACTTGGGGCCCGTCCTCGCAGCCGACGAGGTCGAGGCCCTGCGCGAGGCCATGGCGCGCAAAGTCGCCGATCCCCGCATCCTCAATGACGAAGCAGGTGATCACATCCGCGGCATCAGTCTCATGCGCATGTTCGAATATAGCGAGGCATTCCGCGACTTGGTAGTTCGCGAGCCGTTTGCCAGCTTGGCCGAAGCCATCTTAGGCGACAACTGCCACCTTATGTCGCAAAACGCCCTGTACACCGAACCCGACTCCAGCAAAGTGCCCGACGGCCCCGGCGGCTGGCACCTCGACGATTTGATCCACTTTCCCCTGCCCGATGCGGTGGAACAGCACGATCCGCGCCTTACCATGCCCTGCTTTGTGCTGCAAATTTTCACCCCGGTCAGCGATGTCGAAAGCATTGAATACGGCCCCACGCAGGTCGTGCCCGGCAGCCACCGCGCCGGCCGCGGGCCCTCCTCCCAAGACACGCCGACCTTTGGCGGGGTTGGACCGATCTCCCTGTTTGCCCGAGCGGGCGACGCGTACATGTTCAACAACCAGATCTGGCATCGAGGTGCTCCCAATGCCTCGAATCGCACGCGCTTCATGGCCGGTGCCACGTATAGCAAGCGCTTTATCTCCCAGCGCTTTTACCCCTTTATCGACTACCGCATGCCGCCGCACGTGCTGGAGGGAGCCTCGCCGCGTTTGCAACGCTTGCTCGGCCGCCACGAGAAAGGGGCCTACGGCTGAGGTTAGATCCGCCCGCTCTCCCGTAGGGGTTGACCAAGGTTCAAATGCCTGTTTTTAATTCCTATCCATTCTCTATAGACCGCCAACTCTTTCCAGGATTTCGAGCATGTTTCGAGCCTTTCTCCTGCTGTTTATGCTGATACTCCACGCCAACCAGCCAGCCGCCGCCCTTGAGCGCAGTACCCCCGAGGCTCAGGGCATCTCCAGTCGGGCCATTCTCGGCTTCGTCGATGCGGCCGAGGATTCGATTGATGCCCTGCACAGCTTCATGCTGCTGCGCGGAGGGAAAGTGGTGGCCGAGGGCTGGTGGTACCCCTACAACCCCGACAGCCCCCATCGCCTCTATTCTCTGAGCAAGAGCTTCACTTCCACAGCGGTGGGTCTGGCGGTCGAGGAAGGGCTGATGAGCCTCGACGACCTGATCCTCGACCACTTTCCCGAGGAAGCTCCTGCCGAGCCGGACGAAAACCTTGCGGCGATGCGCGTGCGGGATCTGCTGCGCATGAATACCGGTCACCTGAAGGAGCAGGCCGCTGCCTTCTGGTCAACCGAGCGGGACACCTGGGCTGAGTCCTTTCTCGCCGTGCCGGTGGGTCTCAAGCCCGGGACCCACTTCGTCTATAACACGGGTGCCACCTACATGGCCGGCTTGATGGTTCAGCGGCTGACGGGCGGGACCCTGATCGACTACCTGACACCGCGGCTCTTCGCTCCCCTGGGGATTGAGGGTGCCACTTGGCAGAGCGATGACGAGGGCTACAACGTCGGCGGCTGGGGACTGAGAATTCGCACTGAGGATATCGCCCGCTTCGGCCAGTTGCTGCTACAGCGGGGGATGTGGGATGGTCGGCGGCTGCTCCCGGAGTGGTGGGTAGCGGAGGCCACTGCCCTGCAGACCGCGAATGGCAGCGACCCGGACAGCGACTGGGACCAGGGTTATGGCTACCAGTTCTGGCGCTGCCGGCACAATGCCTACCGGGGCGACGGTGCCTTCGGCCAGTACTGCATCGTCATGCCCGACCAGGACGCAGTCGTGGCCATCACTGCCGGCGTGAGCGACATGCAGCAGGTGCTCGATCTGGTCTGGGATCACCTGCTGCCGGCGCTTGAGCATGAAGCCCTGCCACCGGCCGATAACGGCCCGCTGGCCGAGCGGTTGAGGGGCCTGTCCCTCGCGCCGCAAGAAGGGTTGTCCACCTCTGCGCTGGCCAGCAAACATTCGGGGCGGAGGTTTTTGTTTGCGTCCAACGAGCGCAACCTGCGGGCGGTCACCTTTGCTTTCGGCGAGGAGGAAACGCTAATGACCGTCGAGGACGCGTCTGGCGTCGAGCATCCGATCCGCATCGGCCACGGGGCTTGGGTGGAGGGCAGCACCTCATTCACCAGCGACCATTCTCAACCAATCGCCGCCAGCGGCGCATGGAGCGCGGACGACACCTACAACGCGAGGCTCTGCTTCTACGAGACGCCCTTTCGTCCCCTGCTGACTTTCCGCTTCTCAGAAGACCGGCTGCTCTTCAACATGGAGTACAACGTCGGCTTTGGGGAGACGAAGTGGGAAGAGTTGACCGCCACGGCGCAGATGGACGAGGAAGTTGAGCGCTGAACCATTAGACGGGGAGACGGGCCTCCGTCTCGCCGGGACAAGGATTTCACCATGAAATTTGGCATCATTGGCTGCGGCTCCATAGCCGAGAATTCGTTCGGGCCGAGCCTGTTGGCTTCGGAACGGACCGAGCTCGTCGCCGTCTGCCGTCGCGACCTTGAAGCAGCTAGGGCATTCGCGGCGCGATTCAATGGCCCGCGCGCGTACAGCTCGGCAGCGGAGTTGGTGAGCGACGACCAGGTGGAGGCTGTCATCGTATCGACGCCGACCGATACCCATTGTGACTACACCTGCTTAGCAGCGGAGCACGGAAAGCACGTACTGTGCGAAAAGCCGATGGCGAGAAACGTCGCCGAGTGTCGCGAAATGATCGCCGCGTGCCGGGCTCACGGCGTGACCCTGGCGGTCGCCTACCGTCGGCGCACCTGTCCGCAAGTGGTCGCGGCCAAGCAGTTGATCGCTGCGGGCCGCATTGGCCGGGTCGTTTTCGCGCGCACCCATTACAGCGGGCGCTGGGATCCGCAAGCGGGGGATTGGCGGATCGAACCGGGCATTGGCGGTGCCCTGATGGAAATGGCGTCTCATCGCATCGAAGTGCTGTTGAACTTCGGCGGCCGGCCGCAGTCGGTGAGCGCTGTGGTTGACGCGGTTGACCACGACTGGCCCGTCGATGACACCGACGCCCTGATAGTGCGCTTCGAGGGGGGAGGGATTGGCATGCACTCGACGATCCTGACCTCGCCACCGCGTCACGACTTTGCCCAGATCGACGGCGATGGCGGTAGGATCCTGATCGACCCGCTGGAGTTGACGGCGGATCACCTAATTCTGGAACTGCCCGACGGAACGGAGAGAATTGAGGTGGAGCCGCTGCAGGAGAAGCTGTTCGATCTGCCGATGATTGAGGATTTCGTCGCCGCCGCGGAGCGCGGTGAAAAACCGGTCTGTGATGCGGAGAGTGGCTATTGGGTGCAGGCGGTTTCCGATGCTGCCCGCGCCTCATCGAGTTCAGGGGTCGTGGTCGCTGTCGAGCCGCTCGGTTCTTAAGGCGCTATTATTGGTGCTCATCGACGGCGCGGACTTCGTCGGACCAATCTCGCCAGATGTCGCCGTTGGTGTTGTCCACTACGAGTGGGTCGGGGAGGGATGCCGGCGTTTTGAGGAAGCCGTAGATGGTCGCTTGGCGGATGACGTCGGTAGATTGATTCTGCCCGGCCATGTGCAAAATTTTGGTGTGCCACAAAACGACGGTGCCGGCGGGGCCGTGGGAATCGAAGGGTTGGGTATCGACCTTGATGCGTTGGATGACGGGGTCGTTGTAGCCGCCGGACTTGCGTTCGGCCAAGTGTTTGTCGGTGTGCTTTTCGCCTTCGAGGAAGGCATCCCACTGATCGCGCCAGATCCGGCTGTGGCTGCCCGGCCACACGGTGAAGCCGCCGGAGTTGGGCGGTAGGTCGTCGATGTAAGCCGACATTTGCAGCCGCCAGCGGCCGTAGCAGGCACCGTCGGAGTGGGCGCTGCGGTAGTTGGGGCCGGGAGACGGGCTGTTGGGCAGGGTGCAATACAAGCCGCGCGTCCCTTGGCCGTTGAGCCACACCGGGCCGGTCTTGGGCAGGCGCAGTGCTTCCTCGGTGGTGAAGGATCCTTTCTCCGGCCATTGCTCGATCTTTTTGCCCAAATGGGAGGCGAGTCCTCCCACGGCGTCGTCGCACATGAAGCACGGGCCCGTTGTGATGCCGGCGTCATCCTCTCCAGCGGGCCACACCACCGTGCCCTCACCAAGCAATTGCTCGGCGACTTGCCACAAGGCCCGGGGAGCCAAGTCGAGCATGAATTGTTCAGCGCCGTTGCGGACGTAGAAGCGGTGGCCGTTGCCGGCGAAATAGGGATCGCCGCCGACCTCGGGCCGCTGCGCGTTTAGCACGGCGCTTTCTTCGTCGGTGAGCGGCTCCCAAGTGGAGGGATCGTCCCGCTTCATGCGGGGCAGGTGGGTTGCGATCGCGGCCCACATTGCGTCTCTGGCACGGCGGCAGAGTTCGGGATCGAGCACGGCGGGGAGCACGAGGAAGCCGTCGCGCTTGAACTGGGCTATCTGGCTCGCGGTCAGGAGCGGGACTTGCTTTACGCTGGGGGTGGTTGGAGTGGGTTGCATATCAGGACTCACAATGTTCAGATGTGAAAATAAGAATGGCTCTTATTAGCGTTAATACTGGAATGCGCTAATAACACAACTCGACTGTGATGTCGCAAGCACTCATGTCCGCTCCGAATTGTCCGCACGCTCAAATGCCACCAGCGTTGGCTTATGATAATTCGGTCCCTTCTCCGAGAATGGAGAGATATTGATCGTAGCCGAAAAGCCGGTTCCGCTTCTTGCCCGTCAGTTCGCGCACCACTCCGATCCGTTCGAGTATCTGGATTCCGGCAGTAACGGCGGGGAACGAGAGTTCCGTGCGCTTGGCAAGTTCTTGGAGCGACGCAATCGGGTGCTCCTGCAAAGCCTGATGGACGCGCAGCGCCGACCCTGCCACACGCCCCGTCTGTTGTATCTTTGCTTGGTCTTCCTGAAACAGAGCGAGCAACCGCTGTGCAGTCGAGACAGCTCCCTCCGCGGTCTGCGTCACGCCGTCGAGAAAGAACGCGAGCCACGCTTCCCAGTCGCCGTTTTTCCGCACATCATTGAGGAGTTCGTAATAGCTTTCTCTGTGTTGTTTGAAGTAGAGACTCAAATACAGCAGCGGCTCGCGCAGCACTCCGTCGTGACACAGCAGGAACGTGATCAGCAAGCGGCCAACCCGTCCGTTACCGTCGAGGAAGGGATGGATAGTCTCGAATTGGACATGGGCGAGTCCCGCTCGCAGAAGCGCGGGTAATCCGCAAGCCTCTGTATGGAGAAATCGCTCCAAATCCGACATGCACTCTGCAACGGCGTGGGCTGGCGCGGGGACAAAGCGCGCCGTTCCGGGCCGACTGCCGCCAATCCAGTTTTGTGAGCGCCGGAATTCACCTGGGGTTTTGTCGCTGCCGCGGCCCCGTGCGAGCAATTCGGCATGGATCTCGCGGATGAGGCGATTGCAGAGCGGGAACCCCTCGCGTATCCGGCGCAATCCATGTTCTAGTGCCGCCACATAATTCGAGACCTCGACGACATCGTCGAGGGGGGTACCTGGCATTTCCTCTAGTTCGAACAACAGAAGATCCGACAGTGAGGACTGGGTACCTTCGATCTGAGAGGACAGCACGGCCTCCTTGCGGACATAGGTGTAGAGGAAAAGATGAGCGTCGGGCAGCAATACGGAGAGACTGTCCAACCGGCCTAGCGCCAGTAATGCCTTCTCTAGAGGACTCTGCAGAGTTGCCAGATCCAGCGCAGGCGTGGGGGGAAGCGGCGCAGGTACGAAAGCCCGCACCGTCTCATCGCCAACGATTGTGGTCTCGTATTGGCCGGTTTCGCCGCGTCTCATGGATCGATTTCCTTGTTAAACGCACCTTAATAAGCAGCGTCGTTGTTAATATTTAGAGGTAAGGTATTAATAGGAATCGTCAAAGACAAGGGATAAACATCAGCAATGTGGACTGCTCTTTGGCAGGTTATTGCTTCCTCAGCTAGCGCTCAAACGCCACCAGCTTCGGTGAGCAGGCCGATGACAGCCGCGAGCCGCTCCTTGTCTTTGACCTTGGAGCGCAACGCCGTCGCCAGCGGCGTTACGCCCTTGTCGTCTTTGGCGTTCACCTCGGCCCCTCGGTTGAGCAGCAAGGCGACGATTTGGTCGAATCCCGCTTTGGCGGCGCAGTGCAAGGCCGTCTGGCCCTTGTAGTTCCTGACATTGACGTCGGCCCCGCAGTCGAGCAGGGCGCGCACGCGCTGGACGTTACCGCCGCGATCGCCGCGCGACTGGAAGACAAGGGGCGGCCAGCCGCCCTCGGCGTGATCTACATCTACGGCGACGCCGTGAGCGGTCAACAATTCGATGATTTCGGTGTTGACGATGCCAGAACGAGGGGCCTCGGCGTGGGTGGGATCGGCCCCGGCGTCGAGCAAAGCTTTGAGGATGTCGGCGCGATCCCGCCACACGGCAAAGCGAATCAGCCAGCCACTGTACGGCTGCGGATTGGCACCTCGCGCCAATAGCATCGCGACGATGGCGAGGTGTCCGGCGCTGACGGCGTAGTGCAAGACTGTCATGCGCTGGCTGGAATCGTGCTGTGCTTTCTCGGCCGTTGCCAGTTCGGGTTCGCGGTCGAGGTAGTCGGCGACTGCATCGCTCTCGCCGAGAAAGGCAGCAGTGTAGATATCGGTCGTGGCACCGCGTGTTAGGAGGTGGTCGGCGACTGCGTGGTGGCGCTTGTAGCGCGCGGCGCAGTAGGGGGAGATTTCGACTAGCAGCGGCGTGAAGTGACAGCCGCAGGCGTGGATGTCAGCGCCTTGATCGAGCAGGTAATCGACCATGGCGAGCCGTCCCCGATACGCGGCTTCCCACAGCATGGTGCGGCCGTGCGAGCCGATGCGGGTGATCCACGCTGGCTTCTGCGCCAATACGGCCTGAACGGTTTGCAGGTCGCCGCGCCCGGCGGCAGCGACCGCGATCTTGAGAAAATCACTGATTTTTCCCGGCAGAATGGACATCGTTGCCTGAGCTTATGGACTGTAGTAATTCCAGGTCATCTTGCTGCGGCGGTAGTGGTCTTGCGACCACAGGCGCGGATGGTCAGAGCTTGGATTCTCGGACTCGTTGAAGTAGATGTGGAGTTGGTTGCCGTGCAGGACGATTAGCTCTTCACGCCAATCTCCGGCTACATCGGCGACGTAGAGCCGGTCGGCTTTTTCCTCAAAGCGGTGGAGGAACTGTCCACTAAGCGGATCGAAGATGCCAATATCGCCGGAGGTATGGCGCTCTTTGGCTGCGGCGAGTTGTTTGTGGTCGCCCGTCCAATCGATTTTGTGGATGACCTCGACGCCTCGTACGGTCCAGCCCTCGGGCGCGACGTCGTCCATCTGGTAATCGGCGATCTTCTCGCCCTGTGCGTCAAAAATAAAAGGTTTCTGATGCTCGTTATAGCGGCTCCGGCACCATATCTCTAGGCCCGGCCGCTCTGGGTCGAACTCGCCGACCACTGCGTTCTGGGGTTCTTGATGGCGGAAGTGCGTTTCCCAGAAGAGTTGTTCGTGGTTGTAGAGGAAAATGCGATTGCCGCCACCTTCTTCTAGGGCGACGATTTCCAAGCCCGGTACATTGGGTAACACGTCGTAGATGAAGATCGAGTCGCTGTGACCGCGCAGGGGAATTTGCAGTAGGATTTCGCCATCGGCAGAGACGACCGTAGCGCCGATCACTTCGTCTTGTCCGTCTCTATTCAGGTCCGCCAGCCGCGCGCCGTTGTGGGCGCAGGAGACGAAATCGTCGCGTTCCCACAGGGGCGTAAAATGGCCACGACGGAGATCGTCTAGCGCATAGGCTGCTAGGAAGCGACCCATGCGGTAGCCTTCGGCATTGGTGGTTTGGAGGAGTAAGTCCCGATCGCCCGCGCCACGGAAATTGGCGACGACCAAATGCTCCCAGCGTTGGGTGCCTTTGGGGATGGGCGGCTTTGCGCTCCACTGCTCGTGCCCTGTGGTGCCATCGACCACGTGGAGCGTGCCATCTTGGGTAAGGAATAGGACTTCGACCCGTTTATCGCCGTCGATATCTGCGGCCTGAACACCTGGCCCGTGATGGCCGGGTAGGCCGATGCGCTCTGAGGAGCCGCCTATCCAGAGGTCGGTTTCGAGTGTCCAGAGTTTGCGGCCATCGTGGGCATGAGCCGTGAGATGATTGGGAACGGTGACCAAGTAATCCATGCGTCCATCGCCATTCAGATCGGCGACAATGAGGCCGCCGGCGGAATCCGCAGGGCCGGGAATGTCCAATTGGATGACGAATGGATTTACGGGGTATGCAGGCCAGTGTGGCTGCATGTTCCCGGTGGTGGAACAACTGGCTAGGATTAACAGCGTCAGAAGGAGTTGCAATGTCATGAAACGCTCGGACTACTTGAGGTAAAGCAAGCGCCGCGTCTGGACGCCGCCGGGGTAGTGCAAGGACGTTAGATATACCCCCGCAGACACAGCAACACCCCGTTGATCTCGAGCGTCCCAGGGTACTTGGTACCAGCCGGAGGGCTGGACTTGATCCACCAGCGTGCGCACGGGCTGACCCAAGAGATTGTAAACAACCAATCGCACCGGGCCGGGAGTAGCTAGGCGGTAGGGGATCTGGGTGTGGGCGTTAAAGGGGTTGGGGAAATTGGGGTCTAGGCCGCTGGCGATCGGCAGGTTGCCTAGGACTGTGGACTCCACTGCGGTATCGTCCTCGCAGATCGGTAAATCGGCGGACCATCCCCACCATTCCCATGCCCACCATTCCCGTCTCTCCGATACGCAAGTCCACTGATTACCTTCGAGGCCTAGATGTTCGAGTTTTGTCAGTTGATGGGTCAATTCGGTTGGCATCGGCCCTGTCAACTGGTTAAAGCGGAGCTCCAACCCCTTTAGATTTATCAGTTGGGTCAATTCGGTAGGTATCGGTCCTGTCAACTCGTTATCGTTGAGGTGCAAGTATTCAAGGTTTATCAGTTGTCCTAATTCGGTAGGTATCGGCCCGGTCAACTGATTACCGCCAAGATTCAGGTTTGTGAGGTTTTTCAGTTGGGTCAATTCGGTAGGTATCGGCCCGGTCAACTGATTATGGCTGAGGTCTAGATATGTAAGGTTTATAAGTTGTCCCAATTCAAGAGGTATCGACCCAGTCAACTGGTTATGGTCGAGATCTAGACGTGTAAGGTTTATCAGTTGGGTCAATTCGGTAGGTATCGCCCCAGTCAACTGATTATGGCTGAGGTACAAGGATTCGAGACTTGTCAGTTGTCCCGATTCGATTGGGATTGGTCCAGTCAACTGATTATGGCTGAGGCCTAGATGAGTGAGATTTTTCAGTTGGGTCAATTCAGAAGGTATCGGCCCGGTCAACTGATTATGGCTGAGGTACAAGGATTCGAGACTTGTCAGTTGGGTCAATTCGGAAGGTATCGACCCAATCAACGCATTACCGCTAAGGTCTAGACGTGTGAGGTTTATCAGTTGGGTCAATTCAGAAGGTATCGGCCCGGTCAACTCGTTACGACCGAGGTCTAGATGAGTGAGGTTTTTCAGTTGGGTCAATTCGGTAGGTATCGGCCCCGTCAACTCGTTATAGCTGAGGCCTAGATGAGTGAGATTTTTCAGTTGGATCAATTCAGGAGGTATCGACCCAATCAACGCCAACGCATTACCGCTGAGGTCTAGATGAGTGAGGTTTATCAGTTGGGTCAATTCAGAAGGTATCGGCCCCGTCAACTGGTTAAAGCCGAGGTCTAGATGAGTGAGGTTTTTCAATTGTCCCCATTCGGAAGGTATTGGTCCGGTCAACGCATTATCGCTAAGATATAGATGAGTGAGGTTTTTCAGTTGTCCCAATTCGGGAGGTATCGGCCCCGTCAACGGATGGAAGTGGATAAATACGGAGTCTTCCCTTTCCTGCGAAATACTATAATTATCATGCAAATACAACTCTCTGACACGAGAATCGCTGACTACGACGCCGCTCCACTCAGTAATGGGTAGCTCTGTGCTCCAACCATACCACTCAGTAAGGGGTTGCTCCCTGCCATAAGGAGAGGAGACCACTAGGTCGTGGAGGCCCAAAAGCACCTCGCAGTCCGCCACTAGGCCAGGGTGGTCCTGCGGATCCGGCACGACAATGCCGTTGGCGCACGGACTCTCCACCGCGCCATCCTGCGCCGCCACCGCCCACGCCACCATCCCGACGCTCAGCATACAGATCGCCAACCACCGGCAAAGGGCGTACCCTCCCTCCTCGGTAGAGAGCCTCTTACAATCCATGAGATGCTCCTTCGAGACGAAAATACTCAGACCCCCGGGTGGGCGCAGGCCACGGCGACAATGGCAGCGGGTGCGCGCCAAAACGCAGACCAACTCTCGCCTCTATCCTTACTGCGGTAGAGCTGATCCTCGACAGCGGCCCAAGCAATTCCCTCGGCGTCAAAGGCGATGTGGAAGGTGTCGATATTGCCCTTGGCCTCGGGGAAGCCAGCAAGCGCTTGGGTCCAAGTGCGGCCCGCGTCGTGCGAAAAGTAGAGCTTGCCCTGCACATCTCTGCCATGCCCCGGTCCTTTGCTGACGCTGGCGAGCAGGCAGTCGGGGTCGCGCGGGTGGACGGCCACGGCGCGGCCATAGCGGCTTGCCAATCCTTCCTTCCGATGTTCCCAAGAACCGCCGTAGTCGTCGCTGACAAAGACCGCGTCTGCGGTGTTGGCGTACAAGCGTCCCTCCATAGGGGCGGTAGCTACCTGATGCACATCGGCGTCCAAGTCCGGGGTCACCGGCTCCCAAGTAGCGCCTCGGTCGGGCGAGCGCATGATGCTGCCGACGTGGATATCGGCGAAAACCCAGTCGCCACTACGAGCTAAACTGCGCACGGCTGGCGGACCGCCCCAAGGCGTGTACCAGCTCTGGCGGCATTCCAAAGCGTCAAAGGATTCTAGCCGGCGCGCTGGCTCGTCGCCGTCGAGACAGTACACGTGGGGCGGCTCGGTGCCCAGCAGCACTTGCAGCGGCTCTTCGGACAGCAGGGCGATGCATTCCACCGGATCGCCGATGCCGGTGGCCTGCGGTTGAGCTTGCCCATTGGCTAAGACGACTACTTGGCCGTCGGCTAGGCCAATGGCGGAACAACGGACGCCCTCGTCTAGGCAGCGGATGCCGTCGATGGCCAAGCGTTGCGTGGGCGTGCCATTTTCCAAGGTGAAGACCTGATTGCTGGTGGCTATGAGCATGATCGTCCTCCTAACGTTGGTTTTACAAAAGCCAAACCCGCCGACTCATGGCATGGCGCGCATGGTGCCGGCGGGTTTTTGTGGCAGCCTGTTAAGCCGTATGAAAGCGATAGCTTCTAACCCTGTCAAGGCCGCATGGTGTACTTCTCGACGATTTGGGCCTTGCACAAATGTGGGCCAATGATTTGACGCACCTTCTCAGCGCTTGAAGTCGTACTCCATCAGCTCGGCCGTGCCCTGCCATACGATACCATTGTGCCCCAGCCGACGTGCTTCGCTGACGATGCGGTCGATTGCCTCTGGGGGCCAACCCTCTCCGTGGATAATCGGATAGGAAGGCATGTCCGGTGGTAGGTATAGTTTTGCCTTCACCAGATCTCGCAGCACCAAGTCGGCCGTGGGGATCCGATAGGCCAGGGTCGCCGGCTCGTCAGCGCCGTATGCGGCGATGGTCTCCGGCAATCCCATGCCGTCGTATCCCGTGAATCGATAGACGAGTTGCAGGGCATCCTCTTCCCGCAGGTTGGGAATTTCCTCCTGCAGAAAGCGGGCCCACTCGATGAACGTGTTACAGACAAAGGCGGAAATGTGGGACACCAGCGGGCTGGCAAAATCGGCCATCTCACCCCAGCGCCGGTAATCGTGGCCCGCCGTCAGTGCCATGGAGGCAGGATAGGTGTCGGTGCCAAAGGCTTTGTTGGGGGCTGCCGCGTGTACTGCCGCCCGAAAGCGCGCCAGATTGCGGACGATCAGGTCGCAGCGGAAGCGGACCCAGTCGAGGACCCCCGAACCTAGACCGAGCGCGTGGATCACATCGAAGAAACCAATACCGAGACGGACTACTTCGCCGAGGCGAGCGCCGTCGAGCTGGCGCAGGCCCTCCCGGGCGCGCTGCAAGTCCTCGACCATCGCTTCCATGTCGTAACCGAGCTCTTGGGCGGCGTCGGTGCAAGAAGAACAGGTGGAGCCAAAAAGCCCTAGGGGAAAACTGCCCATCGGATAGCGAAAGTGGGTGATGTCGAGCGCGTCGAGATCGTACTGAGTCGCCCAGTACACGCACACGGCCTCGATCCAGTCTTGCACATCCTGCCGCGATGGACAGAACATGAGACGGCGGATCGTCCAAGCCCCTCCGTACGTCCACACGTTCAGGCCGGCCTCCTTCAGTTGTCCCACAGCCCTTCTGAACGCTTCGTCGTCGCCTTGGGCTGCGACGCCGGGACCGCACAGGGCCTGAGCTTGCGGGTATTCCCTCGGGTCGATGGGCCGACCGTCAAAATGTCGTATGACGAGCTGGCCCAGTTCCTCTTCTGTCGGCGTGCGTCCTCCATAGGGACTGAGGGCGAGCACTTCCTCTGATAGCTGGCCTGTAAAGGAGAGAACCACTGTATTCAGGCCGATCTCATCGCGCAGCCGCTCGACGTAATCGGGGTATTTGAGGACCTCATCCGTGGTCAGATAAATTCCCGTGAGCCAATTATTGGTCATTGGTTTCCTTTCTATCGTTGTATCGAGTTTACATCCGTCGCCGAACTCGAAATGACGCTGGTCTTACAAAAGCCAAACCCGCCGACTCATGGCATGGCGCGCATGGTGCCGGCGGGTTTTTGTGGCAGCCTGTTAAGCCGTATGAAACTAAGCTAGCTCAATCCTGTCAAGGCCGCATGGCGCATTTATTCGATAGGGGGCGGGCTACTTGAGCAAGAGCAGCCGCCGCGTCTGCACGCCGCCGGGGTAGTGCAAGCGCATCACATAGACTCCCGTCGCTACCGCAGCGCCTCGCCGGTCACGGGCGTTCCAAGGGACTTGATAGAAGCCGACGGTTTGCACTTGGTCCACCAGGGTATGCACCTGTTGGCCCAGGATGTTGTAAACGTCCAGCCGCACTGGGCCGGGAGTGGCCAAGTGGTAGGAGATTTGGGTGGTGCTGTTGAAGGGATTGGGGTAATTGGACTCCAAGCGGCTGGTGGTCGGTAGCACGGTGCTGTGTGTTGAGACGAGGGTTGGGGCTGGCTGGGGGATATCTAAGGCGATGCTCCCAATATTCCATCCCGATCCGACGAGGGGGTCTTGGTTGTTGCCGTACAGATTGGACTGGTGGATTACACTCCAACCAAAACGCCAGTATTTATACTTCTCCCTATAAGACCAGTACAACTTGCCCCTAACCGCATCCACGGCGATGATGTCCGAAGTTCCCATGTAAAGTTCGAAACCCTCGACGTCAGAGCCGTCTAGGTTGGACCGGCAGAGGAAAGTTATCTGATCATGATCTGTATTGGACATAGACTCGCTCTCGTGCGTCCAGTACATCTTGCCTCCGATTAGGTCTAGGGCGATACCGGCTCTACGGGGTAAGTCATTAGTCGTGGAGTCGAGTCCATTGCGACGAAGGACTTCGACGTTTGTGCCGTCTAGGTTGGCTCTCCGGATTTCATATTGACTACTGAACCACCCGTCAGTCTCCACTGTCTGCCAATCCGTCCAGTACATCTTGCCTCCGATTACATCTAGGGCAATGCCCCCCATGCCGATTTCCCTATGTGGAGATATATCTCGAATATCTGGTACTGTGAGGAGGTTCTCGACATTGGAGCCGTCCAAGTCGGCCCGCTGGATCACACTCGTGTCCGAGTTCGTCCAGTACATTTTGTCCCCGACTACATCCAGAGCAAGGCCCACAGGGGTTCTTAATGCTTTGACAAGATCTTCGATGTTGGCTCCGTCCAGGTCCGCCCGCCGGATCATGTTCGTGCCTTGGTCCGTCCAATACATCTTGTTTTCGGCTCCGTCCAAAGCAAGGCCCACAGGAATCGTTGATTGACTAGTAAGCAGGACTTCAACATTTGTCCCATCTAGGTCGGCCCGTTGGACTTTTTGTGCTTCATGTTCCGTCCAGTAGATCTTGTTTCCGGGTATGTCCAAGGCGATTCCCCATGGATTTTCTCCACCCGTGAAAAAGGGTTCGGCATTAGAGCCGTCTAGGTTCGCCCGGTAAATCGCGTGGCTTGAGTCCGTCCAGTACAGCTTGCTATCTGCCACGTCGAGAGTGATGCTCGTTGGCTCTGGAACATTCCAGCGTAGCTTGCCATCTTTTGGCTCTGGAGCATCCGGGAAGATGGCGAGGGGCTCGATATTCGATCCATCCAGATTCGCCCGGTGGATTCCATAGGTTGGATTATTGATGCTATCGTCATTGGGCCCACTTCTCATATAGCCCCTCGTCCTTCCCGCTTGGCTCCACTCCGTCCAGTACATCTTTCCTGCGGCGACATCTAGGGCGATGCTCTCCGGCCCCCTGAGTTTGAACCATCTTTCCAGTATGGTTTCGACGTTGGAGCCGTCCAAATTTGCCCGCCCGATACCACTCCCGCCCGCCCAATACATTTTTCCTGCGCGCAAGTCCAGTGCGATGTCTTGGTATGGTGGGAGGATATCCCAGAATGGAATGCTTACATCATCTACAAGCTCCATAATTGACAGTATGGTTTCGACGTTTGAACCATCCAGATCCGCCCGCATTATTCTTGCAGAGAAGAAGTTGTCGGAGAACCTTAAAGCGGTGAAATAGGAATCCGTGTAGTACATCTTGCCCGCGACGAGATCCAAGGCAATCTCTCCTGGACGGCTCAATCCCACGACGAGGGTCTCGCTATTTGAGCCGTCCAAATCGCTTCGCTGAATTTTGCCCGTATCGCCATTCCAGTCCGTCCAGTACATCTTACCTGCGGCGACGTCCAAGGCGATGCTCTCTGGCCCCCTGATTCCTCCTTCCAGTATGACTTCGACATTGGAGCCGTCTAAGTTCGCCCGTTGGATGTCACCCGCGCTCATGTCCGTCCAGTATATTTTGCCCTCCTTCGGCTCCACTACCGGCGGTCGGTCACAGACCGGAAAGTCTAAGTCGTTGATTTGCTTGGCCACCGAATCCGGTACGCAGGTAAACTCGTTGCCGGAGAGTTCCAACCAATGCGCTCTTGTCAGTTGGCCCAACTGACCCGGGATCCTCCCTGTCAGCTCGTTGTCGGAGATGAACAATCCCTCCAGGTTTTTCAGTTGCCCTAGCTCCGGTGGGATCGTTCCGGTCAACGCATTGTTGTGGAGATCCAAGTGCATGAGTTCTGTCAGTTGCCCCAATTGTGGCGGGATCGGTCCGGCCAGCTCGTTGCCGGAGAAGCTCAACCGAAGCAGATTTTTCAGTTGCCCTAGCTCCGGTGGGATCGTTCCAGTCAACGCGTTATTGTGGAGATCCAACTCCCTGAGTTGAGTCAGTTGCCCTAGCTCCGGTGGGATCGTTCCGGTCAACGCATTGTTGTGGAGGTACAACCGCGTGAGTTTGGTCAGTTGTCCCAATTGTGGCGGAATCGTCCCTGTCAATTCGTTATCGGAAAGGCCCAACCAAAGCAGGTTTTCCAGTTGGCCTAACTCTGGCGGGATCGGTCCAGTCAAATGATTGTCGGAGAGGAACAATCCCTCCAAGTTTTGCAGTTGTCCCAACTCCGGTGGGATCGTTCCGGTCAACTCATTGTCGGAGAGGGTCGCCCAAAGCAGGTTTTCCAGTTGGCCTAACTCTGGCGGGATCGGTCCAGTCAAATGATTGACCCCAAGGGCTAAAGTCTCCAAGTTTTTCAGTTGGCCTAACTCTGGCGGGATCGGTCCCCTCAACCCGTTGCGATGGAGATCCAACATCTCTAGGTTTTTCAGTTGTCCCAACTCTGGCGGGATCGATTCAGTCAAACGGTTGCGGGAGAGGATCAACCGCTTCAGGTTTTTCAATTGCCCCAATTCCGGCGGAATCGATCCAGTCAAACGGGTGGTCGCAAGGTCTAAAGTCTCCAAGTTTTGCAGTTGTCCCAACTCTGGCGGGATCGGTCCCCTCAAGATGCAGCTAGAGAGATCCAAAAACCTCAACTTTTTCAGTTGACTTAACTCCGGCGGGATTCCCCCCTGCAAATTGCCTGCAAGGTCCAACTCAGTGACGCGAGAGTTGCTGACCACGACGCCACGCCACCGATTAATGGGCGTGTCCGCGTTCCAGTTCCGGTGGTGGTCCCCGGTCAGCCGGGAGTGTATAGTCAGGAGCACTTCGCAGGCGGCCACCAAGTCGGGGTGGTCTTGCGGCTCCGGCACGACGATGCCGTTGGTGCATGGGTTCGCCACCGTGCTATCCTGCGCCACCACTGGCAACGGCCGGCCAGCCAGCCCTGCGCTTAGCAGGCAAATCGCAAGCCAGAGAGTACGCGCCATGAGTTGTCGGCAATGGGCGTACCCGCTTTTGGCAATAGAAAACCATTTACAGTCCATGAGATGCTCCTTCGAGACTGGGCAAGAAAACCATCTCGGATTTTGCTGATGAACTAATTCCAATATCTCCGCTTGTTAACCTTTTCCCCAATGTATGAATCTCATCGAGAGTTCGCGCGTCGTCGTCAACGCCGCCAGCCGTCGGCCTCGTAGAATTCGCGCGATTGATCGACGGTTCGCTCCGTCTCCTGCAGAAAGGAGAGCAGGCCCTTGAGGAGGCCGACCAGATCGGGCCGCGCTCCAGCACTGGTGGCGGCTCCTTCCGGCACGTAGGGATTGCCCGGCGCGCTCTGCAAGATCGCCTGCGTGGTCTTGGGCATGTACGTGCAGAGGAACCCGTCGTAGCTGATTCCTTTTAGGATTCTGAAGATCTCTTGGTAGTCGGCGTGGCCGGTCCCGTGTTGGCAGTGGTTGGTCTCGTTGAGGTGGAAGTGTTTGATCCGCGACCCGGCGTAGCGCAGCGCATCCGGGATCGAGCCTTCCTCGATGTTCATGTGATACACGTCCGGCTGCACGCCGAGGTTGTCGAGCCCGAGTTCATCGACGTAGTTGACTGCCTCGTAGATCGTCGTCAGCACGCCGGGGAGTCCCTCGTACGTGTTCAGCGGCTCCAGCAGGATGGTGATGCCGCGGCTTGCCGCGTGTTCGCAGATTTCCCGGATCGACTGCCGGAAATTGTCGCGCAGCGTCTCCACTGGCTCCAGCGGAAACGGCAACTGGGGAACCGCTGGCTGGGCCGCGCACAGTTCGGTGAAGCTGGCCCCAGCGTCGGCTGCCAAATTGACGGTGTCCTTGGCGTACTGCACGGCGCGTGCCCTTTTCTCTGGCTCGGAACTGGCGAGGTTGCGCTCCTCGCCGGCGTGGTAGTAGCCCCAAGCCGCAAGGACTTCTGGGACGACGAGGCCGGCGTCTTCTACCCGCCGCCGCCATTCGCGACCGTCCATTTTCTCCGGGTTGCCCGGCAGATCGATGCCGGTGTATCCGGCTTCTGCGGCGGCTTGTATTACTACATCGGGTTCTTCGAGGACGTTATATCCGACCCACGGAAGGGTGTCGCACTGCAAGCTGTATTTGAAAGCCATGCTGTTAGTCTTTCTACGTTGGAGTGGTGGTTGGCGTTTGCCGCTCGTCGTCAGTTTTGCGAAGAATGGAGCGACCGCTTATTTAAGATGGTATAAATCTCTTATGTTGCTAAAATCGGATTGTGAACAATAAAAAGTCTGGAGGGAAAATGGTTCTCAGTGATCGCGCAATCAAGACGCTGCTGGCAGAAGGCAAAATCGTCGTCGAGCCGCTAGGGGAGGGGTGCATTCAGCCGGCTAGCGTTGATGTTCATCTCGACAAGCACATTCTCGTGTTCCGCAACTCGCGCCGTCCATTCATCGACGTGCGCGAGGACTTGAGCGACTTAACCGAGATGGAGGAGATTGGTGAGCAGCCGTTTATGTTGCATCCGGGCGAGTTCGTGTTGGGAAGCACCCTTGAGACGATAGGGCTGCCGGACGATCTGGTGGCGCGGCTGGAGGGCAAGAGTTCGCTGGGGCGCATCGGGCTGCTGATTCACTCGACCGCGGGGTATGTGGATCCCGGCTGGAAGGGGCACCTGACACTGGAGCTGAGCAATGTGGCAAATCTGCCTATCACGTTGTATCAGGGTATGAAGATCGGGCAGCTCTCGTTCCACCAGCTAGTGACGCCAGCGGACAGCCCCTACGGTTCGCCGGGGTTGGGCAGCAAGTATCAGGGGCAGACTGTGCCTACGGCTAGCCGCGCGTACCGGGATTTTGGGGGCGGCAAAGGCTAGCAACTACGTGCGCGTCTTTTGGAAGCTAGCTAGCTATCCGAGGAGCTAAATATGGTACAAATAGCACCGTTGGATCGCTCTCATCTTCCCCAGGTCTTGGCGCTCGTCAACAGTCATCTTAGCACTGTGATACCTGGGTGGAGCTTGACTGCCGATTACTTTTGGGAGCGCCTGCAGAGCGAGCCGCAGGAGTACATCACTGATCCTTGGGTTGTCGAAAGGAAGTCCATTGTTGGCATAGTCAAGGATCGCGTTTACGCGGCGGCGCATCTCCTCCGATACGGCGACGACACGCGCTGGAAGGGAACTGGAGACATCAACTGGATCCTGTTCTGGCCCGAAGAGCGCGAAGCTGGCGAGGTGGTTATGACGGAGTGTCGGCGGCAGATGGACGCTTGGCAGGTGGTGGATGAGCAGATTTCGGGTCCCTTGCCGGTTCCTGCTTGCGTAGGCATACCGGATGTCTGGCCGCACATAAGCGGTCTGGTGGAGCAATTTGGCTATTCCGCGAATGAGGACATTGACGAATCCGTCTATGGTGGCACGCTGAAGGAGAGCTCTGCTCTTGGTGAGCCGCCAGTAAAAGGCGTAACGATCCATCGCGATGTGGGGGAATTCGGTACGCGATTTGTCGCGCGGCTCGATGGCCGCGACATTGCGCATTGTGAATGTATCTCAGATCTCACGCAAGGCGGCCAATTGCCTGCGTTGGCAGGATGGGCTGAGCTTTCGGAGGTCGAAACGAGCGAAACGATGCGGAATCAGGGAGTTGGTTCGTGGGTCGTCCAACACGCCGTTGAGTGGCTACAGCTAGCTAAGTGCGACCGGGTCGTGCTGTCTGTTGACCGAGATGATGAAAAAGCGGGCGCGGGAAGGTTTTACAACCGGTTTGGTTGGATGCCGCTGGTGCGACAAAAGCACTGGCGAAGACAGAAAGAACGTTGAAGTCGATGAATAATTTTCAGCAGGTCGCGTCCTTGCCTTCGCTGCCGTACACGGCGAGGCGTTCCTCTCTTGAGGTCTCGTCCTCGCTGACGCTGGAGGGGATGAAGTGGAGTTGCAGGGATCGCCGGCCTTGATCCGATCGGTTGGCAGGCGATCCGTGGTGCAGCCGACCGTGCCAGAACAGAATGCCCCCGGGCCTGAGCGGCACGGCGACGATGCGCTCCTTGGCCACGTCAGTATCGCAGATCTGCCAGTCCCGTCTGCTGAAGTGGATCACGGGTCCTTCGAGGTGGCTGCCCGGAATCACGTGCATACAGCCGTTGTCGCGATGTGCCTCTTGCAAGGCGATCCAGACGCTGATGATCTCTGTGTCCATGGGCAGATCGAAGTACGCGTGGTCCTGGTGCCAGGGTTTCTCGCGGCCGATGCGGGCCGGTTTCTGCATGGCCTGGTGGCGGTAGAGCTTGGCTGGTTCGCCCATCATGCACCCGAGCACGTCCAGCAGGCGCGCGTCTTGGGCCAGTGAATCGAGGCGGGCATCGAAGCCGACCCACTGCTGCAGCTTGCGCACCAGCGTCTGTCGCTTGTCATCCGAAGCGCCCGGCAGTTGATCCCTGACGCCGCGTTCGAACTGCACGCCCCTGAATCCCTGATTCTTGCCGTCGATCAGATCTTCCACTGCTTTGATGGCATCGGCCATCTGCGCGTCCGAAAAGGCATCCTCCACGGCGAGGAAGCCCTGCGCTTTGAAGCGCTCGATCTCAGCGTCGCCGACATGCTCCAAACCGTTGACTGGTTCGGCTTCTCCGGTCGGGACGTAGAGGTCGGGGTCGTACGCTTCGCTTCCGTGCTCGTCTTCTACTGCGTTTTCAGTCATGGTCGGCTCTCTTTTTTTGCTAACTCCAACTAAAGAATAGCGATCATCCGGTTTATCTCCAACTTTCTAAACAAAAAGTGATCTGGGATCGTTTAATCGTTGATGGGGGTTGGAAGCGAATTTCACAATGTATGCGTATTTGACTAGGGCATTGCGTTTTGGCTGAGGTGTTGCGGATTGAGATGCCGATTCGAAAGCGGTCTATGAGCCTCGACGAAAGCAGGTTGATAGTACTCGCTAAGGAGGGAGACGCCAATGCCTTTGCCGCGCTGTTGCGGCAGCACCAGGAGATGGCCCTGCGAGTGGCCTTCCAGATCGTCGGGGATTGGGACGATGCCGAAGACGTGTGTCAGGAGAGTTTTGTCAAGATACATCGGCATCTGGGGCGCTATCAGGCGCGGCACAAATTCTCGACGTGGCTCTATCGAATAGTGACCCATACCGCGATCGATTTGCTGCGGCGGCAGCAGCGTGCGTATCGCGCCGAGTTGCCGGACGATGTACCTGTTGCTTCAAGAGAGGAAGCCACGGATTGGCAATTGAGTCTGGAGAAGGTATTGAGCGAGTTGACGCCCAAACAGCGCAGTGCGTTTGTCCTGCGGGATCTACAGGGGTTTCCGTTTGAGGAAGTGGCCGAGATACTTGATTGTAGCCGGATCACGGCACGGGTGCATCTGCACCAAGCGCGGAAACGGCTGCGCCAACGATTGGAGAGCGAGCGATGATTTGTCTCATAGTGAAGCGGCTGCTGCCCCTATACGCGGGAGGTGACTGGGGAAAGGGACTGATGGGCTGGACGGAGCGGCACCTGAGCCAGTGTCCGGGGTGTCTAGCCGAGTATGAGGCGTTGTCGGCTGCACGCGACCAAGTGCGCAAGTTAGCGGCGCAGAACGCGCCCCGACCGTCGGCAGATCTAGCGGGGCGGACAATTGCCCAACTAGCGACAGACGCGACGGAGATCAGGGGACGCTTCGCTTGGCCTGTCAAGATAGGGGTGGCGGCGGCGATAGCGACAATAGTCGCGGGAGTGGGATTGTTGTGGGAGAGCAGAGAAAAGGCGACCGCACCGCTAGCCGATGCGCCTGTCGTGCAAGCCTCGCCATCGACCGCTGCGCTCGGCGAGGAAAATCCGGCCGCCGACTACGCCAGTCAATTCGAGGAACTGAGCCGCAGCCAAATCCGGTTGCTACTCAAGCGCTTGGATCGCAAAAAAGATCTCAGCGACGCCGAACTGGAGCGCAAGTATCCCACGGTCGAATCCATTGCGTATCCGTCGGGCATCCAGGTTTTTCTGCACTTGGCGGATTCCAACACCGACGTCGTCTGGATTCTGCCCCACACTCTTTTGTAAAAGGAGATGATGCGATGAACGCCAGAATTTTTATATGTGCTCTAATTACCGCAGTAGGCAGCAGTATCTTAACCGCGCCAGCTCAAGCGCAGAACGGGGACCGCATTGAGGAGATCCTCCCGGCCGGAGTCGGACTGTTTGAGTTTCAAAGCATTACGCTCCAAGAATTCATTGGGATGATGAAGGTAATGGGTCTCAGAGTCAACACGGGTGAGTCGATCGGCGACAAGCACTATATCCGCTTCGGGAGCGCGGAGGAGTTGGCGCGAGCGCGGGATATTTTGGCGCGGATTGATGTGCCGCTCAAGGACATCGCCCTGCACGTTCAATTGATCCTGGCAACAGACAATGAGATTGACGCATTGAACCTCCCCGATGACGACGGAATACGCGGTCAGCTTAGAGAAATCTTCAAGTTTCCGCGCTATTACATCTTGAGCAGCAGCTATTGGGTCGTCAAATCTGGCCAGCGGGTCGAGTCAGAGCTGGAGGGTGTGCAGCTAGACAAGAAGATACATCCCCGTTACAAGGTGGAGATTTTCGGCTTTTGGGGAGAGCCTACTTTCATCGACGAGGGCCAGGGGGTAATTCGCGTGCATAACCTTGCCATCACACGCACAAGACCCGAACCGGTTCGCAGACTGTTGAATACCACGCTCAATATCAAAAACGGCAACTCCGTAATCGTCGGGGGATCCAATATCGACGAGCGTACTTACGTAGTTATTGTCAAGGCCGAGGTGATGGAATAACACGCGCTGAGGCTGCCAGAGGTCGCCGCCTTGCTTTGTTTGCGATAATAAGAGCTTGAGCCTATTTGATAGATGGAGCCGTCGTCACGCCTAGAGACGCGGTGAATTTTGAGCTAGTTTTTGGGCTACCAAGGCGTTCATGCTAATACCGGCCCGCCCGGCTTCCATTGCCAGCCGCCGATGCAGGCGTTTATCGATCCGCACGTTAAATTGACCGCTGTATTCTTTCCGGGCAGGGGAGACTGGCACCGGCTCTTTGTGCGCCCGGTAGCTTTCCTTGGCCGCTTCCCAAGCTACGGTCAGCTCTGCCAACGCTTCGGTTGGCGTATCGGCAAAGGCCGAAATGCCGGGCATTTCTACTAAGTGCGCCAGCCAATCGCCGTCTTCATCCTGAAAGAGATTGACCGAGAAGCCGTCAAAGTTATCCGCCATCGCTTTGTTCCCCCTCATGTATGTAACTATATGTGGTTACAGAGAACAACACAAGGGAGGTATTCGACGGCCTGCGCTAGATCGCGTCCCACCCGCATTTTGACGCTGATACAAGGCGTGGTATCTTCCTTGCAAAGCTATGCTATTTCTCAATCATCCCCTAACCGGAGCCTTGCCATGACCGCGCCCATCGCCTTGGGATCCCGCCGCGAATTATTCGTCGATCACGTTCTCGTTGAACACCTCAATGAAGCCGCTCTGCACCTGCATCCGCCCATCCGCCGCGAAGTGGTCTATCAAGTCTCCCAGCCCTGGGACAACGCCTGCACGGGCTGCTACAATCTCACTCAGGACGGGGATCGCATTCTGCTGTACTACCGAGGCTTCTATCCGATTGGCGCGGACTACGCCGACGGCGCGGCTAGTCAGACTACCAACCTAGCTGTCAGCACTGATGGAATCCACTTTGAGCAACCTGAACTGGGCTTGGTCGAATTTAACGGCACGCGCAAAAACAACGTCCTCATTCAAGGCCACGAGAGCCACAATTTCTGCGTCTTCCTCGACGCCAATCCCGCGGCCGACCCGGCGCAGCGCTTCAAAGCCGTGGGCGGCACGGGCCAGTCCAACTTGCACGGCTTTGCCTCGCCCGACGGCCTCCATTGGACTCCGGTCAAAGAAGGCCCTTTGGACGTCACCGGGGCTTTTGACTCGGTCAACGTCGCCCTATGGGATGACCACATTGGGCGCTATCGGCTCTTTAGTCGTTACTTCGACACTACCGGCGCTCGGGTGCGGGCCATCCAGAGTTGCACTTCTGAGGACTTTATCCACTGGACGCAGCCGCAGCCTCACCAGTACGCCGATGACGTGCCGCTGGAGCACTTCTATACTAACGCTACCACACCTTGTCCCGGTGCCGAGCACATCCTGCTGTCGTTTCCCATGCGCTTTTTGCCCGAGCGCCAGCTCGACATCGCGGCGATGGATTACCCAGGATCGGGCTTGTCCGACGCGGTGTTTATGAGCAGCCGCGACGGCGTCCACTGGGATCGCCCCTTTATGGAAGCGTGGGTGCGTCCCGGCACGGATCAGCGCAACTGGTCCCACCGCAGTTGCACGCCTGCTCCCGGCTTGGTGCAAACGGCCGACGACGAATGGTCCATGTACCTTTCGGAAAATTACGGCTGGTCAACTAATCGCTTGCGCCGCGTGGTGGTGCGGCCGCACGGTTTTGCCTCGGTGCGGGCCGGATACAGAGGCGGTGAATTGCTCACTCGCCCCTTGCTGTTGGAAGGGGACGCTTTGCGCCTCAACTACGCGACTTCGGCGGTGGGGTCGCTGCGGGTGGAACTTCAGGACGAGTCGGGTCAGCCGCTGCCTGGGTATGCTTTGGAGGAAATGGACCCGATCTACGGCGATCAACTCGACGCGCCGGTGGCTTGGAAAACAGGCGGTGATTTGTCCGGACTCAAGGGCCGTCCGGTGCGCCTGCGGGTGGTGTTGCAGGACGCTGATTTGTTTGCCGTGCGGGCCGCGTGAAAATTACGAGTTATTTGTCCCTACACATCTAATACCCATGCCCAAAATCCTCTTTCTCTGCACCGGCAATTCCTGCCGCAGCCAAATGGCCGAGGGCTTTGCCCACGCGTTAAAATCCACTCAATTTGAAGCCTACTCAGCCGGAATCGAGACCCACGGCCTCAACCCCAACGCCGTCCAAGTGATGGCCGAGGTCGGCATTGATATCTCGGACCAGCAATCGACGCACGTTGACCAGCTCCGCCACATCGACTTCGACTGGGTAGTTACGGTCTGCGATCACGCGGCCGAACAGTGTCCTGTTTTTCCGGGGTGCGTTCGGGTGGTCCACCGGGCCTTTGACGATCCGCCGAAGCTGGCGCGGGATGCGCGCAGTGAAGAAGAAGCGCTGGGGGCGTATCGGCGGGTGCGCGACGAGATTGGTGCTTATATCGAGACCTTGCCCGAGGGCTTGGCGGGTTAGGGCACTACGGGCTGTGCGCGGTCCTGTTCCACTAAGGGCCGGTTGCCGTCGGCCTCGACGACAAAACTCTGCTCCATGTGCAAAGAAGCCCGTCCCGGCGCAAAGATCATGGCCTCCAGATTGAGCACCATGCCGGCCTCCAGCGGCAAGTCCGCGGCCTCGTCAACGCATTCGTCGGCGATGCGGCCACCGTTGTCCGGAACCAGGATGGGATAGTCCCGCACTTCGAGGCCGATGCCGTGGCCGTGGGGGAAAGAGGCCACCACGCTGTGCTCACCGAGAACGTCGCCCATGGCTTGCGGTGCGTCCGAGGCTTTGGCACCGACTTGTAAAGCGGCTTGCCCGGCCCGCATGCACTCGTACAACGCCTGATATTTGCCGACCCATTCGCCTTCCAGCCCGCCCACTGCCAGCGTCACTCCGCTGTCGGAGCAGTAGTTGCGGTACAGGCAACCGTAGTCCACGTACAAGGCGTCGCCTTCTGTCAAGGCGTAGTCCGGCTCCGTGGCCAGCCCCAGCCCCCGAATGCCGTAGGCAAAGTGATCGACATCCGCGCCCAAGAGCCCGACTTCGGCGCGGAAGCGCTGCTGCATATCGCGCAGGCGCACGCCGGGCCGGGCCTCGGCAAAAGCTGCGGTAGCAGCCTGTTCGCCAATGCGCGCCGCCTCGGCCAACAGCGCCTGTTCGGCGGGGCTTTTGACCATGCGGATTAGGCGGATCATGTTGGAGCAATCGACTAGTTCGGCCTTGGGTAAAGCCGTTCGCACTGCGGCCAACAGAGGTGCTGGTAGGCTCTCCGTCTCTAAGCCCAACCGCGCCTCGGCCAAGCCCGCTTGCTGCACCAGATGTACTAAGGCATCTACTGCCGTCGTCCCCGAACGCATCGCCCGCAACTGCTGCCACAAGCGTTGCTGCGCCTCGTCCATAGGCCCCAAGGGCGCGCCCCACTCAAGAGCCGCATCGCCCCAAGGACACAAATCCACGGGCAAGTCCAAGGCATTGACCGCCAACAGCGCCGACACGGTTAGGCCGGGGCGTCCTGCGGTCCGATACAAGGCAAACGCGGGCAGCAAGTCGCCGCTGCTGCCGGGTTTGACCATGAATTCCTTGAACTGCCCGTCCAACCAACAATGATAACCGGTGAAATAGGTGATATTGACCGGCGAACTAGCAATAATTCCGTCTAGGCCGCAGCGCTGCATATAGGCGGCGGCTCTGGGGGCATTACACGGCATGATTTTTTTCTCCTTCGTAGAACGGTAAAGGCATTGTCAAGATAACAATGTTAGCGCGGCACCGACGAAAAATTGTAGATTATTGCCGCACGCTACCATCCATCAGGAGAACGCCTTATGCACCTAACCCCCGAACAGGTCGCCCAATTTGCGGAGGACGGTTATCTGCTGCTGCTCGGCGCGTTGACCGATGCCGATCTCGATCCCATCATCGCCGAGTATGAAGAGTACATCGGCCGCCGCGCCGAAGAGCTGTTGGCGGCCGGCCACATCTCGGCTCTGTACGCAGACGAATCCTTCGACCGCCGCCTCATCTCGATCTGCCGCGAAGACGACGCGATCTACAGAGAACTCGACATCATGCACTTGCGCGGGCGGGCCTCGTTTGAATTTTTGCGCAACGATCGCCTGCTCGATATGGTCGAGAGCTTGGTCGGGCCGGAGATTACCTGTAGCCCGATTCAGCACACCCGCGCCAAACTGCCTGCGGGTGTGACGCCAAGCGGCAGCGATCCGCACGTGGCCCCTTGGCATCAAGACGCCGGTGTTACTTGGGAAGAGGCCGACCCACACTTCATCCTCACGGTGTGGCTGCCGCTGTGCGCGGCGACGCCGGAAAACGGCTGTTTGCAGATCTTGCCGCGAGCGCACCGGAATGGGCTGGTGCAGCACCATATCAAGCAGGGTTTGGGCACGGTGATCATTGACGAGGAAATGCCGCAGACAGAGGCGCTTACCTTGCCGATGGACAAAGGCGATGTGCTGCTGATGGACAAGCAGACCCCGCACCGCTCGACGCCCAACAACGCAGACACGGTGCGCTGGAGCATGGATTTGCGCTATCAGGAGACGGGGACGCCGACAGGTCGCCCCTTCCATCCCGACTTTGTGGCCCGCAGTTGGTCCAATCCCGCGTCTGAGCTGAGGGATTACGACGAATGGTGCAGGCAGTGGGTAGAGTCGCTAGCGGCAGTGCAGGGGCAGGGGATTAAGTCGCATCGGTGGGAGGTTGTCCAGTAGCGACGATGCGGCGGAAGGTGAGGTTGAGGCGCAGGGCGCACGGGCGTCGGGTCTTGGGGACTTGGTGCTGCCAGTGGGCTTGGGTTGGGCCGCGCATGATGAGGAGCGCGCCGTGTTCGAGGGGGATTTCGACTGGGGGGTGGTTGCGGCGCTTGTGCCGCAGGAGGAAGCGCCGTGTTCCGCCCAAACTCAGCGAGGCGATCGTCGGGTTGGTGCCCAACTCTGGCTCGTCGTCGCTGTGCCAGCCCATGCTGTCGCGACCGTCGCGGTACTGATTGAGTAAGACGCTGTTGAAGGGACAGTCGGCGGCGGCTTCGAGCCGCGTCTTGAGGTCTAATAGAAGCGCAGTCCACGGACGCGGTTCGAGGGCCAGCCCCGAATAGGCGTAGTGGGCTTCTGGGGAGCCGTGCCACGCCGAAAGACGCGGCGTGGGATGCTGGTGGCCGAAGATGACGACGTGGTGCTGTTGCCACTCAATGCCGTCCAACAGTTGCCGCATGAATTGGTCGGCCTCGGCAGGGGCCAAAAAGTCGGGGGCATAGCGCAGGTCGCCGTCCGGGAGGGGAATGGCCCTCATTCCACTGCAAAGCCGAGGTCGTCAAGCGCTTGGCACAGCGCGGCGCGGCCCGCATCGTCGAACGGGATGTGGGGCGGGCGAGCAGGGCCTACGGGTAGCCCGCGCATGGTCAGCATCTCCTTGACGGCCGCTAGCAGGTCAAAGTGGAACAAGGTGGAGATGACCTCGTTGGCGCGCGCTTGCAGGGCCATGGCCGGCTGGATATCGCTCGCTTCAAAGTGCCGCCGCATTTCCACAAACAGCTTGGGCATGATGTTGTAGGTCGAGCCAATGGCTGCGTCGCTGCCGGCGACCATGCCGCCGAGGCAGATTTCGTCGGGGCCGGAGATGAGGTTGAGGTGGTCGCCGCCTAGCTGCACGAGGCGCTGGAAGAAGTAGAAGTTGCTGTCGGTGAACTTGAGGCCGCTGAAGTTGGGCACGGCTTGCATAGCTTCGAGGAACTGTTCGGCTGTAACGTTCTTGTCGGCTGTGTGGGCGAGCCAGTACACGTAGAAGGGCAGGTCGGTAGCCGCGCCAATAGCTGCGTAGTGGGCGACTGCGGCTTGAAGGTCGTTGGGATGATCTACCGGCGCGACCGAAGCCACTGCGTCCGCACCGGCGGCTGCGGCGTGCTGGGCCAATTCGACTGCGTTGGCCGTGCTCGTCGCGCCGACTTGAAAAATCAGTGGTACGGCACCGGCCACTGCGGCGATGGTCGCTTCGGTCATGGCCTTGCGTTCGGGCACGCTCATGGCGCTTCCCTCGCCCGTGCCGCCGCAGACGAAGAAGCCGTTTGAGCCAGCGTCGATTAGATGCTTGACGAGCGGCTCGACGCGCGCGGGAGCCAAAGCGCTGCCGTCGTCGGTGAACGGAGTGACGAGCGCGGGCCAGATCCCGCGCGCTAGTTTGTCGGCCATTGTGTTTTAATCCTCTAATGTTGGAATGGAAGGCCCTAAACTACTTGGCCGCCGCGAATGGTAGCCACCGGTTCCCAACAGCCGCCGGGCCGCTCCTCGCCGTTGACGTCGCGCAAGGGCAGGGCCTCTTCGTTCCAGCGCAGCACCGCTAAGTCGGCGCAGGCACCCGGAGCTAAGGTGCCGGCCTCGCCCTCTAGGCCCAGCACCTCGGCGGGGCGAGCCGTGGCGCGGGCGAATACCTCTGCTTCGTCCATGCCAGCGGCGATGAGCTTGGACATGGTGCGGGGAAGGTCGTGCTGGGGGCGGCTGTTGACGTGGCGGTGGTATTGGTCGGTCGAAACCGTATCGACGAGGAAGCCCTCGGCAATGGTGGCCTCGGCAATGGGAAAGCTGAAGGAGTTCATGCCGTGGCCCAAGTCGAAGAGGACGCCGCGCTGGCGAGCTTCCCATACGTCGTCGGCAATGCGGTCGCCGTCCAGCAGGTTTTCGGGCAGGGCATTGAGGGAGTAAGTCACCACGTCGCCGGGGCGCAACAAGGGGAGTTGGTCGCGGCGGGGCCAGTCGGGTTTGAGGCGGGTGCCCACCAGCAGTGGTTTGCCGCTCAATTCTGCGGCTTCTAGCCCGGCGGCCATAATGGGGCGCGGGTCGAGGCCGTCGGCGCAGGCCCCGCCGGTGACGGTGACGGCAATGCCCCAAATGTTGCGGTCGTTTGCGGCAATGGCGTCGGCGCAGGCTTGGGCATCGGCGTCGGCTAGGTCGTTGAAGCAGCGCACGGGATGCGTCTCGCCGTGTTTGCACAGGTTGATGGCTAGGAGTACGCGGGTGCGCGAAGCCTCGATCACGGTGCGGCGGTAGTCGTCGATGTTCACGGCTCCGGCATCGCCTTGGGACATGACAGTGGTGACGCCGCGCGGCAAAAAGTGGATGTCTGGGTCAATGCCAAAGCGCGATTGACCGCGAGCCGGATGGGCGTGCAGATCGACTAGGCCGGGGAGGAGGAGAGCGTCGGGAAAGTCGAGCGTGGTGTGGGCTGGTCCCTCGACTCCGGGACCAGAGGCGACAATGCGATCGCCGCGAATGGCTACTGCGCCGGGGCCGTCTAGGCCGCTATCGGCGCAGAAGAGGCGCGGGGCGCGCACCAATAGGTCGTAGGTTTGTTCGGTCACAGTGTTAGTACGCCACGGCGATGGTGCGGAGCGCGGTGTCATTGCCGGCGTCGGCACCCAGATTGACGCGCAGGACGTACAGGCCGGGTGCGGCGCTCGTTCCGTCGGCGTCGCGGCCGTCCCAGGTGAAGAGGCGTTGCGAGCCTTCGGCGCTTGGGGTGAGGATTGCTACTTGGCGTCCGGCTAGGTCGAGGACTTCCACTTGTGGCTCCGAGCCCTCGACTTTGAAGGCGACAAATCGCACCTCTAGCTGGTCGTTGATGCCGTCGCCGTTGGGGGTTACGGTCGTAGAGGCTAGTTGCAGGTCGCTGATGAGCTGGCCGCTGTCGGTCAGTTCGGGCAGCATGACGATGTTGGAGCGGCGCTCGGCCGCCTCGACCGACTGCCACAGGTTTGGTGCTTCGCTCAAGCCGAGGTCGAGGACAAAGACAGTGGCGTTTTGCAGCAGGCGGGTAGTGAAGCTCACTTGCAGCGAGTCGCCGGAAATCACCTGCGGCAACGCGATGAGCAGCGAGTCGGCCTGCATGTCCAGGGTGGCCGGAACGACCGATTCTGCACCTACCATCACCGAGACGCTCTGGAGGTCAACAGGTTCGGGGACGGTGAAGCGCATTAGGTCGAAGCCGCTGTCGAGTTCGTCGGTCTCGGGCCAGAGGGTGTAAGTGAAGTGCGTGTCTTGGTTGGGGTTGGCCTCGCGGGGAGCGACGCTACCGCGCGCGCCTTGTAATAGGGCATCCTCGAACTCGACGGAGACTGAATTGACGGTCGGGGCGACGGCGGGGTCGTCGGTGGACAGGATCATCTCCAGCAATATGAAGCGGCGCGGGCTGGCCGATTTGAAGGTCTCTCCCGAAAACTGGTAGATATTGCTGAACTCGTTCCAGTCTTCGCCCGTGACCAAGGTCGAGTCAACAGGCCCTCTAATCACCTTGGGCAAGCTGTTCCACTTCTCCTCGGTGACTATGTCGCCCTTCTTGTCGTAAAAGGTGTACTCCGCGCCGAGCGCATTGCCCGAGCGGGAGCGCAATTGCAAGCGGGTGCCCGGAGGCAGGTCGGCGTCCCAGTGCAGGGCCTTGATGACTTTGGGCCGCCCATCGCCGGCTACCTCGCCGAGGTTGATAAAGGCCGACCGCAACTCGACTTGGGCCGGATAACCCGGTGAGAATAGTTGTAACTCACCCCACTTGACGACACCCCATCCCCTGCAGCTAATTCCGCGCCAGAACAGGTAGCGGGCCTTGCGCGGCTCGAACAGATAGCGCATGTAAAGCAGGTTGTCGGCGTTGGGGGCCGGATGGGAGAAGACCTCTTCGTAATCGACGTTTTCGGGCACTTCGACGGGTGGGGCGGTACCCGTGGCCGGGGTGCCGTCGGAAAAGAGGATGGTGTGGCCCGGCCCAGCCCCAGAGACGGTGAAACCCAATGTGCCTTCGTCTGGCCGCATGGAATAGAGGAACATCTCGTCGATAAAGAATGTCGCGCCTAGGTCCGCGCGGAACCACGTGCCGCCTTCGGCCCATCCCGACAGATTACCACGGCAGCCGGTGACGGTATTGTTGGTGTTGAGGTTGGCGTCGAAGAGGTTGGGGGTGGAGCCGGTGCCGTCGCCTTCTCTGAAATTGCCGCGTAGGCTGGTGCCAATGGCGATGTTGTCGCCAATGCCGATGACCTCGATCTCGGCGAGGGCGGCATTGGCGTTCTGCTCTTCGGAAATGATTTGGATGTACTGGATTAACCGGTAGTGGTTGCGTTCTGCGGGCGTTAGATCCAAATCAAGGTCAAACACTAGCGAGCTGTCGCGACCAGCGTAGCGCAACGGGATGACAATTTCTGATTCGGCGTTGGGGCGCGTGGTGCGGAAGGCTTGGCGGTAGAGAAAGAGGTCTTCGGTGGCCGAGATGCGCACGCCGGAGGTGGTGAAGACGCGGAATTGCCGGAATGGACGCGCGTCCTCTTGGTCGGGGAATTTTAGGCGAATCTCGCGGGCTAGGGCCGCACGGCCTAGGTCAATGGTGATAAACCAAGCTTCGCGGGCGTCGTCCGGGCTGGGTTGCCAATAGGTCGTTGGATCGCCGTCGATGGCCAGCGGGGCGTCGGCCTCGTTGGAGCCAGCTTGCCAGAGACCTCCGGCGACGGCATCGCCCCGGGTACGGGTCTCGTGGACGAAGAGGTGTGCGTCTTCGACGAGGTTGATATCCTTGCGGAATTTGGCGAGCGAGAGCTGGCCTTGTTCGCCGACCTGGACCAAGCCGAAGGGCTGTTGCCATTGGGCCCATTCCTCGGCGCTGTCAAAGGAGAGCATGTCAGCGGCGAGTGGGACGGCTAGCACGAGGTAGGCGATGATTGCGCGTCGCATCGAACCCTCCTTAGTAGGCAATGCCCAAGGGGCGAAGTTGGGGATCGGCGGCAAATTCCGAGCGCAGGTCTAAAGCCACCAAGTAGAGACCGGGCGGCAGCCTCTGACCTGTTTCATCGCGGCCATCCCAGCGCAAGCTCTGCGGTCCCGCGCTCTGCAAGCCGGCCTCGACGAGGGCTACGCGCCGCCCGTCGAGGCTATAGACCTCGAGGACGACGGGGACGGTTTCGGGCAGGCGGAACAGCGAATAGGCGATGTGCAGTTCGTCGTTGATACCGTCGCCGTTGGGCGTAAAGACCGCAGAGGAAAAAGTCAGGTTCTGGATGAAGGCGGTTGTTTGTCCAGTAGTGCCGAGCACGCGCAGGCTGTTGGTCGAAAGGGCCTCGCCGACATCAGCACCGACTACGGGTTGCGGAAGAACATTGCGCTCGCTGTCTAGGACCTCGCTCTGGAAGGTGGTTGCGAATTCAAATATCTCCGTACCAAAGACAATGCGGATCGGCGGATTGTTGGCGCGGGTGATGCGCTCGGGCAGGTGAATGAGTAGGCCCTCGGGCTCCTGGATAATCTCGGCAGGCGCAGTTTCCGTGCGGCTCTCGCCTAGTTGCAGGCTTTTGAGTTCGGTCTGGTGCCCCGTGTGAATGCGCAACAAGTCGAAGCCGGGTGCGTCAACCGCGTCGAAATCGGCTTGGAGATCATAGACGAATTCTATCGCTTCGCCCAAGGGGACTTGGGTGATCCCGCTGGCGGGCTGTGGATCGTCTAGGGGAGCTACTTCACCGCGCACGTTGGCAGCCAACAGCGGGGCGGTTTCGAGCCATAGCGAGTCGAGGCGCACGAAATCGTCGAAGGCATTGCTTTCCATGGTGACGCGGAACTGCAAATGGGTGCCGTTGCGCAGGTTGATCGGTTGGCCCGATTCGACGAAGGGCGCGGACCAGAAAGTCCAGTTGTCCGAATCGTAGCCGATGGAGGCGCGGATGCCGGGTTTGGGCTGGCGTTCGCTCAGGTCGGATGAGGAGCCGATGCGCACGAAGCGCGTGCGCAGGGCGTTTTCGTAGTGGTCGCGCGAGACTACGCGCTCCAGCCCGGTATCCATGTATTCGTGATAGACGGCCGGGTCGTCGTCTAGGCCGGTGCGCACCTCGACCTTGATCTGGGCCGCCGCGTCGGGAGTTTCCACTGGGGTCCCATCGACCATGCGGAACTTTGTCGCCTGCCAGAACAGCCGTCCGAAATTCACGGGTTTGCCGAGGTCGGTTATCTTGGTCTTGTAGATGCTCCGCTGCGGTATTCCTTGGGCAAAGAGTTGGAACTCGCTGATTGTGCCGATGAGGGAGAAGGTGATTTTGCTGATCTTGGCTTGGGCGTCCTCGTCTAGTATCGAGATAATCCGGCGGTAGCGAAAGAAGCGCAGATACTGGCGGTTGAAGTCGAAGCGGATCTGCGGGGTAAAATTGTTGTCAACATCGGCGATGACGGTGGAGAGTGGGTTGACATTGCCTTCGAGCACCGGGGGTTCGGGCGCGACTGAGGCGGTCACCTGAAAGGCGGGGACGAAGTCCGTTTCCAGCGGGGTCCCATCGACACGAAAGCCCTCACTGGGCGAGATAAAGCCAAAGGCCACCGCTGGTACCGCCACGGCTAAATCGATGGTGAAGCTTTCTTTTTCGACGAGGTCGGCCATTGGGGGATTATAGGTGAGAGGGTCGCCGTCAATGAGCCAAGAGCCGTTTTCCGAAGGGTCGGGCACGCCGTTGTTCCACTTCCACATCCGCGGCGTTTCGCCGTCTAGGTAGTCGAAGATGCGGTCGCTGGGATCGCGCCAAAAGGCCCAATTGTCGATGTGGGAAAAAACCGTCTCGTCCAGCGTGAAGTACGTGGGCTGGATGGCACCAGGGGTCGTTGCGAAATCGACGAAGAGGCGGGTGGTGTCGTTCTCGCTCCAAGCTAGGCCGCTGCCACCTAGTTGCCAGTGGGAAATCTGGGCGGTGACACTTTGCGCTAAAATTAGGGTAAACAGGACGATTGTGGTTCGACGCATGATGACCCTCCTTTTTTCGCGGGAAGCATGGGTAATATAATGCGCCGGAATCAATTATCCTATTTAAACAATATCAGTACGCCACGGCGATGGTGTGCAGCGCCGTATCGTTGCCAGCGTCAGCCGCTAGGTCGATGCGGCAGAGATAGGTGCCTTCCTTAGTAGGCAATGCCCAAGGGGCGAAGTTGGGGATCGGCGGCAAATTCCGAGCGCAGGTCTAAAGCCACCAAGTAGAGACCGGGCGGCAGCCTCTGACCTGTTTCATCGCGGCCATCCCAGCGCAAGCTCTGCGGTCCCGCGCTCTGCAAGCCGGCCTCGACGAGGGCTACGCGCCGCCCGTCGAGGCTATAGACCTCGAGGACGACGGGGACGGTTTCGGGCAGGCGGAACAGCGAATAGGCGATGTGCAGTTCGTCGTTGATACCGTCGCCGTTGGGCGTAAAGACCGCAGAGGAAAAAGTCAGGTTCTGGATGAAGGCGGTTGTTTGTCCAGTAGTGCCGAGCACGCGCAGGCTGTTGGTCGAAAGGGCCTCGCCGACATCAGCACCGACTACGGGTTGCGGAAGAACATTGCGCTCGCTGTCTAGGACCTCGCTCTGGAAGGTGGTTGCGAATTCAAATATCTCCGTACCAAAGACAATGCGGATCGGCGGATTGTTGGCGCGGGTGATGCGCTCGGGCAGGTGAATGAGTAGGCCCTCGGGCTCTTGGGTGATCTCGGTAGGCGCAGTTTCCGTGCGGCTCTCGCCTAGTTGCAGGCTTTTGAGTTCGGTCTGGTGCCCGGTGCGAATGCGCAACAGGTCGAAGCCGGGTGCGTCAACCGCGTCGAAATCGGCTTGGAGATCATAGACGAATTCTATCGCTTCGCCCAAGGGGACTTGGGTGATTCCGCTGGCGGGCTGTGGATCGTCTAGGGGAGCTACTTCACCGCGCACGTTGGCAGCCAACAGCGGGGCGGTTTCGAGCCACAGCGAGTCGAGGTGCACGAAATCGTCGAAGGAATCGCTTTCCATGGTGACGCGGAACTGCAAATGGGTGCCGTTGCGTAGGTTGATTGGTTGACCCGATTCGACGAAGGGCGCGGACCAGAAAGTCCAATTGTCCGAATCGTAGGTGATGGACGCGCGGACGCCCGGCTTGGGCTGGCGTTCGGTTAGGTCGGCCATAGCGTGGATGCGCACGAAGCGGGTACGCAGTGCGTTTTCGTAGTGGTCGCGCGAGACTACGCGCTCCAGCCCGGTATCCATGTACTCGTGATAGATGGCCGGGTCGTCGTCTAGGCCAGTGCGTACCTCGACCTTGAGTCTCGCCGCTGCGTCGGGGGTTTCCACTGGGGTCCCATCGACCATGCGGAATTTTGTCGCCTGCCAGAATAGCCGTCCGAAATTCACGGGTTCGCCGAGGTCGGTTATCTTGGTCTTGTAGATGGCCCGCTGCGGTACCCCTTGGGCGAAGAGTTGGAACTCGCTGATCGAGCCGATCAGGGCGAAGGCAACCAAGGCGTTGGCCTCGGTTAGGACTAGGCGGTCTTCGTCGAGGAGCGAAAGTCGCCGTTGGTAGCGGAAAAAGCGCAGATACTGGCGGTTGAAGTCGATGCGGACCTGCGGGGTGAAATTGTTGTCAACATCGGCGATGACGGTGGAGAGTGGGTTGACATTGCCTTCGAGTACTGGGGGTTCGGGCGCGACTGAGGCGGTCACCTGAAAAGCGGGAATGAAGTCCGTTTCCAGCGGGGTCCCGTCGGAGCGGAAACCCTCGCTGGGCGGGATAAAGCCGAAGGCCACCGCTGGCACCGACACGGCTAAATCCATGGTGAAGGTTTCTTTTTCGACGAGGTCGGCTTTGGGCGGATTATAGGTGGTAGGGTTGCCGTCAATGAGCCAGGAGCCGTTTTCCGATGGGTCGGGTATGCCGTTGTTCCACTTCCACATCCGCGGCGTTTCGCCGTCTAGGTAGTCGAAGATGCGGTCGCTGGGGTCGCGCCAGAAAGCCCAGTTGTCGATGTGAGAAAAAACCGTTTCGTCCAGCGTGAAGTACGTGGGCTGGATGGCACCGGGGGTCGTTGCGAAATCGACGAAGAGGCGGGTGGTGTCGTTCTCACTCCAGGACAGGCCGCTGCCACCTAGTTGCCAGTGGGAAATCTGGGCGGGGGTGCTTTGCGCTAAAATTAGGGTGAACAGGGCGATTGTGGCACGGCGCATGATGGCTCTCCTTCCGAAAGAAGGATTAATATAATACGCCGTAAGCGATTGTCCTATCGGAGCCAATCAGTACGCCACGGCGATGGTGTGCAGCGCCGTATCGTCGCCAGCGTCAGCCCCTAACTCAATGCGGCAGAGATAGGTGCCGGGCGGCACCAGATCGCCCTGGGCAGCGCGTCCATTCCAAGTAAAAACGTGAGCCAAGCCGTCGAGGGTCGGAGTCGCCAGTTCGGCAACCGGTCGTCCGGCGAGATCGAAAATGCGCACTTGGGGCGTGTGTTGCTCGACCTTGAAGGCGACGAAGCGGATGACCACTGCGTCGTTGATGCCGTCGCCGTTGGGAGTGAGCACCGGCGAGGAAATCGAGAGGTCGTCGATGAGCTGGGTCGTGCCGGTCAGTTCGGGCAGCATGACGATATTGGCGCGGCGCGTCATGGGTTCGACCGATTGCCACAGGTCTGGATGGCTGCTCGATCCCAAGTCGAGGCCGAAGAGCGTGGCGTTGTGTACCACGCGGGTGGTGAAGCTGACTTGGACGGAGTCGGCGGTGATCGCGCGCGGTAGGCCGATTTGTAGGGTATCGGCGCGGATGTCGATAGAAGATGGCTCGATATGGGTGTCGCCCACGTGGACTTCGACATTGGACGCTTTAGAGGGCAGGTCAAAGCGCAACAGGTCGAAACCCGCGTCCTCGTCATCGGCCGCGGACAATAGGGTGTACGTGAAACGGGTGTCTTCGTTGGGTTGGGCGATTCTCGGGGCGATCAGGCCGCGCGCGCCCTGCAACAGCGCGTCCTCGTACGCAAGCGATAGCGCGTCAATCGCGGGTGCTACCTGTGGATCGTCAGTTGAGAGGATCATTTCCAATTGCACGAATCGGCGCGGACTTTGCGACTTAAATGCCTCGCCGGAAAAGTTGTACGCCTCACTCCACGCATCCCAGTCCTCGCTGACCACGACGGTGGTGTCGATCCTTCCCCGCAGCACTTTGGGCAGGCTGAGCCATTTCTCCTCGGTGACCGGCTCGCCGATCTTGTCGTGGAAGGCATAGACTTCGCCTTGGGTATTGCCCGAGCGCGAGCGCACTTGCAGGCGCGTGCCGGGTGGGATGTCGGCGTCCCAGGAGAGACTGCTGATGACTTTGGGGCGTCCGTCGCCAGCAGTCTTGCCGAGATCGATAAAGTCCGAGCGCATGACGATTTCGGCGGGATGGCCCGGTGAAAAGAGCATCAGCTCGGTCCAGCGCGAGCCCCAGCCCTGGGGGATGTGGGCGTGCCAAAACAGGTAGCGGACTCTGCGCGGTTGGAATAGATAGCGCAGATAGCGCATGGGGTCGGCGTCGGGTTGATCAATGAGGGTAGCGAAATCGAAGGATTCGGGGATGGGGAGTTGGGAACTGATGACGCGGGTGCCGTCTGAGTGGAGAAAGGTAAAGCCTCGCGGCGGGCTGGCTACGGAACCGACCGTGCCCTCGCGCGGCCTGAGCGCGTACAGGAAAAGCTCGTCAATCCAGAATACGGCCCCTAGGTCGATGAAAAACCAAGTGCCCTGATCCTCCCAGGTGCGGACGCGGCCTTCAAAGCCCACGGGCAGAATAGAGCTGGCGGTGTTCATGTCGCCGTCGAGGATATTCCCAGTGGAGCGGGCGGTAAGCCCGTCGATGATGCCGCCGCGCTGGTCGTTGCCCAAGCTGACGTTGTCGCCGACGGCCATGACTTCGACCTCGGCTAACGCGCCTTCAGGGTCGAAGTCTTCGACGGTGAAATTGATGTACTGGATGAGGCGGTACTGGTTGAATTTTTCCACATCGACGTCGCGATTGGGGTCGAGGACTTGGGCGGAGTCTTGGAGGTCGAAGGCGAGGGAGAACGAGACCGTGGTGTCCCGGTTGGGTTGGGTCGTGAGATAGACCGGGCGAAAGATAAAGAGGTCGTCGAGGGCGTCGGAAGTGATGCCAGTGGCGGTGAAGACGGTGAACTGGCGGAAGGGACGAGCCCCTTCTTGGTCGGGGAAGTGCAGGCGAATCTCGTTGGCCAGCACGGCGCGGCCGAGGTCGATCTGCACGAACCAGTCGCCGAGGTCGTCGTTGGCAGAAGCCTGCCAAAAGGTCTTGCGGTCGCCGTCAATGATCCGCTCGGCGGCAGCCGGGTTGCTGCCGGCTTCCCAGATCCCGCCCGGCACGTTGGCACCGCGCGAGCGGGTGAGGTGGGTGAAGGTGGGCGCGTCGGCTACGGCGTTGATGCCCTTGCGGAATTTGACCAGTTGCAAGCGACCGTTGTCGTCGAACTCAATCAGGCCGTGGGGCCGCTTCCAGGTTGACCAGCTAGCGGCGCTGTCGAAGCGGAATTCTTCGGCGGCGAGCATTGTCGCCGAACAAAGGATCGAGAGCAGCAGAGGACGCATTGGCGCTAGTAGGCAATGCCCACGGCCAATAGTTGTTTGGCTTGGACGAATTGGGTTTGCAGGGCGATGGAGAGCAGGTAGAGGCCCGGCGGGAGGAGCTGGCCGGTCTCGTCGCGGCCGTCCCAGGTGATCGCCTGCGCGCCAGAGTCTTGCAGGCCCTTGTCGAGGCGGGCGATGCGGCGGCCGTCCAAGGCGTACACTTCCAGTGCTACGGGCACGGCACCGGGGAGGCGGAAGAGCGAATAACGCATCTGGAGCTGGTCGTGGACGCCGTCGCCATTGGGGGACAGCACCGGAGTGGACAAAGCGAGCGATTGGATGAAATCGGGTGTTGCGTCGTTCGCGCCGAGCACCCGCAGGCTGTTGGTGGAAACTGCTTCACCAGTGTCGCCAGCTAAGATCGGCTGGGGGAGCGATTCGCTGTCGGCGGCAAAGATCTCGCCGGTAAAGGTGGAGGCGAATTCGAAAACTGCGGTGGCGAAGGTCACGCGGATCGGCGCGTTGTTGGCGCTAGTGATGCGCTGGGGCAATTGGATCGTCAACCCGTCGTCTTCCGCTATTGCGACGGGGTTGACGGGAGCGAGCGGGGTGCCCATTTCGAGGCGGCGAAAGGCGGTGCGGTTGCCGGTGTGGATCCTGAGCGCGTTGAAACCAGGAGCGGTGTTGCCGTTGAATTCGGCCCGCACCTGATAGACGAATTCGGTCTGTTGGCCCAAGGCCACTTCGGTAAAGCCGCGCTTGGGCTGCGGGTCGTCGCGCCGAGCCACTTCGGCGAAAACCTCGGCAGCCAATAGCGGCGCGGTCTCAATCCACAGCGAGTCAATCCGCAGCCAAGCGTCGAAGTCTCGGCTTTCTATGGACAGATCCACCTGTAAGTGCGATCCGCTGCGGAGCCGGATGAGTTGGCCGGATTCGGTAAAAGGCACCGACCAGAAGGACCAGTTGGCGGAATCGTAGCCGATGGAGGCGCGGATCCCGGGCCGTGGGTCGCGGTTGAGTTGGGCGGTGAGCGACTCGTAGTGCTCGCGCGAGACCTCCTTTTCGCGGCCGATGTTGGTGTATTCGTGGTAAGTCGCCGGGCTGTCGTCGCGGCCGACGCGGACCTTGGCCTTGAGCCAGACGGGGGCGTCGGGATCTTCGACGACTGCGCCATCGACTAAGCGCAGCGGCGTGCCCGCCCAGTGCAGGCGGCCAAAATTTACGACTTGGCCCAGATCGACGACTTGGCTGAGGTACACGACGCGCTGCGGTATGCCTTGGCCGAAGACCTCAAATCCCCCGATTGAGCCTTTGAGCGCAATGGCTTGGTTGCCTTGGCCGCCGCAGTCGCGGCAGATGTTGAGGGCTTCCTCATCGGCCAGCGACAATTGGCGACGCCAGCGAAAGAAGCGGGCGTACTGGCGGGGGAATTCTATCTGCACGGAGGGTTCGAAGTTGGCACCGACATTGGCGATGGTTTTTTCAAAGAGATCGTTGCCGCCCCAGTGAACGGCCGGTTCGGAGTCCGTGCCGATCGAGACATCGAAAGCCGGGACTGTGTCGAAGGGCAGGGGGGTGCCGTCAGAGCGAAAGCCCTGCGAGGGAGTGAAGAAGCCGAAGCGCACGGCGGGGATCGGCACGGCGGTGTCAAAGGAGAAGAACGTGGCTCCGACCGATTCGGAACGGGGGGCGTTGTAAGTCGTGGAATCGCGATCAATTAGGAAAACGCCGCTTTGGGTCGGATCGCCGCCGGCGCCGTTCCAGCGGTTCCAGAAGCGGGGTTTCTGGCCATCGACATAGCCGAGGTTGTAAAAGAAGGGCTCGCGCCAGAACTCCCAGTTTTCCAGCAGGTGAAGGACGTTTTGATCTGGCTGCAAGTAGAGCGGCTGGATCGCACCGTCGGCAAGATCGACGAGGACTTGGAGGGAGTCGCGCTGGTCCCATGCCATGCCACTGCCGCCCAGTTGCCACTTTGCTACTTGAGCGTGGCTGGGGGCGACGGCGATGATTAGGATCAAAGGCCAAATGCGCATCGGGCATCGAACCTCCGCTGGGGTGAAATGTTAGCGGGAAGATAACGCAAAAAGGGCTGTGCGCCGAATTAATAGTTACTGCTGAGTAGAGACTCTAATAGGCGACGGAGACGGTATGTAGGACCGTATCGTCACCGGCGTCGGCACCGAGATCGACGCGCAGGACGTAGATGCCAGGCTCTACGGCTGCGCCACTGGCTTGGGTGCCGTCCCAAGTGAAGAGGTGGTGCAAATCCTCGGCGACTGGCGTGAGAACGGCTACTTTGCGCCCGGCGAGGTCGAAAACTTCCACGCGCGGTTCGCGGCCTTCGGCTTTAAGGACGACGAACCGCACCTCTAGCTGGTCGTTGATGCCGTCGCCGTTGGGTGTCAGTGTCGGCGAGGAGATGAAGAAGTCGTCGATGAGCTGGCTGCTACTGGTCAGTTCGGGCAGCATGACGATATTGGCACGGCGCGCTGCCGGTTCGACCGACTGCCAAAGGCCCGGATGCGCGCTGGAGCCTAAGTCCAGCGCAAAGAGCGTGGCATTGCGCACTAAGCGGGTGGTAAAGTGGACGCGGACCGAATCGTCTCGGACCGGTTCGGGTAAGGCGATGAGCAGGGAGTCTCCGCGCGGGGAGGCTGACGCCGCCGAGATGGTTTCTGAGCCCTTTTCCACGCTCACGCTGGGCAGATTGATCGGACCCGGTAGGTCGAAGCGCATTAGGTCGAAGCCGATGTCATCGGGACCGGCGCTGGGCAACAGAGTATAGGTGAAGGCCGTTTCCTCGTTGGGGAGCGCACTGCGCGGCTCGACGCGTCCGCGGGCACTCTGGAGCAGCGCGTCGTCGAATTCGATCGACAACGCATTAACTGTGGGCGCGACCTCGGGGTCGTCGGTGGCGAGAATCAGCTCCAGTTGCACGAAGCGACGCGGGCTTTGCGACTTAAAGGTTTCGCCGGAAAACTGGTACACATTGCTCCAAGCGTCCCAGTCCTCGCCGACGACTAGCGCGGTGTCGATGGCACCGCGCAGCACTTTGGGCGAGCTGTTCCATTTTTCTTCGGTGATTTCCTCGCCGATCTTGTTGTGGAACGTAAAGACCGGTGCCAGCGCGTTGCCCGAACGCGAGCGCAGTTGCATTCTGGCTGCTGGAGGCAGGTCGGCGTCCCAGTGCAGAGCCTTGATGACTTTGGGCCGCTCGTCGCCGGCGACCTGGCCGAGGTCAATAAAGCCGGAACGCAGTGAGACTTGAGCGGGATAGCCCGGCGAGAACAGCATAAACTCGCCCCATTTGGATTCTTGCCAGTCGCGGTCGGTCAGGCCGTGCCAGAACATGTAGCGCATCCTGCGCGGCCTGAATTTATAGCGTATGCGATAGAGGCCATCCGCCTTGGGGTTGACGTGCGTGAGCAGTTCGCTGTAGTCGAGCGGCGCAGGTACGGGCAGGGAAGTGCCCACGCTCAGCGAGCCGTCCGAGACTAGGATGTTGTGGCCTGGGCCAGCCGAGCCGCGGTGATAGCCCGCAGTGCCCTCAAAAGGTTGGAGCACGTAGAGGAACAGTTCATCGACGAAGAACACGGCCCCTAGATCGACGTAGAACCAGGTGCCAGCCTTCTCCCAACCTTGGTCGCCGCGTCCAGAGGTGATGAGGTTGGTGGTGTTGATATTGGCGTCAAAGAGGTTGTTTGGAGCGGCGGCTACGGTGCCGTTGAGGAAGGTGCCGCGCTCGGCAGTGCCAATGCTGATATTGTCGCCCACAGTGAGTACTTCGACTTCGGCGAGCGCCGCATCTAGGCTTTGTTCTTCGACGACGATACTGATGTACTGAATCACTTGGTAGCGGTTTTCAAAGGTGCGATCAATGGCCATAGCTGGATCGACCGTCAGGACGGTATCGGCGGCCGGGTACTCGAGGGGAATGGTCAGGGAAGTGGCGCGGTTGGGCAGGGTGGTGCGATAGACTGGATCGTATTTGAAAACGTCGGCCGTGGCTTGGATGCGCGCCCCGGTGGTGCTATAGACGGTGAACTGCCGCAGCGGGCGGGCACCTTCTTGGTCGGGGAAGGTCAGGCGAATGTGGCGGGCGAGTACGGCGCGACCCAAGTCGATATCGAGAAACCAATTTTTGAGTTCGTCAGCCGGGTCGGGTTGCCAGAAGGTCGCGGGATCGCCATCGATAGCGTTTGTGGCGGTCGCGCTTCCACTGCCGGCCTGCCAGATGCCGCCTGCTACTTCGCCGCGTTTTTGGGTGGAATGGGTGAAGAGATGGGCGTCGCGGATGGCGTCCACTTCCTTGCGGTATTTGGTCAGGCGCAGCACGCCCTCTGCATCCACCTGTACCAGCCCCGCAGGCACGGTCCAGCTTTGCCATTTTTCTGCGCTGTCGAAGCTCAGCATTTCAGCCCAGCCGGAAACGGTCGGCAAAGCGAGCCAAGCTGCACAGGCAACGAGAAAGCGCATTTTAGTAAGTGACGTTACGCAACCATCCAGAAAGGCCCTTAGCGACCCCTTCGACAAGCTCAGGGGTCTTCGATAGAGCGACAGACGCTGCATAAGGCTGCGTAACATCAGTTAGTAAGCGATGCCCAGCGGGCGCAGCAGGCGTTCGCTGATCTCGTCGGATTGCAGCCCTACTTCGAGCAGGTAGAGGCCGGGTGGTAGGAGTTGTCCTTGCGCGTCGCGTCCGTCCCAGCTAAGGCGCTGTGGTCCGGCAGCCTGCGGTGCAAACGACAGGCGTGCGACTTGCCGGCCGTCCAGAGAATACGCCCGCAGTTCGACGGGTACGCTAGCAGGTAGGCGGAAGAGGGAATAAGAGACTTGGACTAGGTCGTTTACACGGTCGCCGTTGGGGGTCAAGACCGGCGTTGAAAAGCGCAGGTTCTGGATTGCGTTGACGGGGCCGGTCTTTGCACTCAATACGCGCAGGCTGTTGGTCGATACGGCGGCTGTGGCATCACCGCCCCGAATAGGTTGGGGTAGGCGTTCGGTCGCGGTGTCGATAGCCTCGCCTTCAAAGGTCGTGGCGAAGACGAAGACATCGGTCGCGAACTCGATGCGGATGGGCGCGTTGTTGGCGGCGTGGACCCGGTCGGGCAACTCGATGAAGAACTCGTCGTCGTTGATCTCGACCCGGCGCGGCTCGACGGGCACCAAGGGATCGCCCATTGCCAGCGTTTGGAGGTGGACTCGGCTGCCGGTGCGGATGCGCAGCGCGTCGAAGCCCGACTCGGAGGCAGCAAAGTCGGCGCGGATATCGTAGCTAAAGCTCGTCGCCTGCCCGAGGGCCACTTCGGTGAAACCGCTCGGTTGCGGGTCGTCGAGGCGGGCGACTTCGCCGACGATCTGGCGCGCTAGGAGTGGTGCCTGCTCGATCCACAGCGAATCTAAGCGCGTAAAGGCGTCGAAATCCGCGCTGTCGAGGGTGATTTTGACTTGGATATGGGAGCCGCTGTGGAGGTTGAGCGGCTGGCCAGACGCGGTGAAGGCCGGCGACCAGAAGGTCCAGTGGTCCTCGTCATAGGCCACGGACGCGCGAACCCCAGGCCGGTCGCTGGCGACGTAGCCGTAGCCTTGCGACTCCTTGAGGTCAAACTCGTAACGCTGGCGCGAGACTTCAACTTCGCGTCCCTTGTCGTCAAATTCGCGGTAGATGTTGGGGTCTTGATCCCTGCCGGTACGCACTTCGACGCGTAGCCCAACAGCCGCTTCAGGGGCTGGGACCAAGGTGCTGTTCACCATCCGCATGGAGGTCGCCGACCAGAACAGTCGGCCGAAGTTCACTTCCGCGCCTAGGTCGATGATTTTGGATAGATATAGCACGCGCTGCGGGACTCCGTGGGCGTAGAGTTCAAAATCGCCGATGGTGCCTGGCCGCGCTTGACCCGACAGCGAATTTTCTTGGATGACCAAGGTCGGATCGAGTACCGACTCGTTGCGCCGCCAGCGGATGAAGCGGACGTATTGGCGGGGCAGGTCTATTTGCACGGTGGGGGACAGGTTTTCGGCGACGTCGGCGATGAGTGGGCCGATGCGCGCGTAGCTGTTGTGCCCGTGCCATGCGGGATCGGGTTCGGTGGCGACGCTCACTTCAAAGGCGGGAACCGCATCTTCGGCCAGCGGGGTGCCATCCGAGCGGAACCCACGCGGTGGCGTGAAAAAGCCGAAGCGGGTGGCCGGGACGGGCACCGCCACGTCAAAGGTAAACCAGTCGAAGTTCCGCAGGTCCGAAGACGGGGGGTTGTAGGTGGTGCTGTCGCCATCGACTAGGTACGTGGCATTGTGTACGGTGCGCGAGTCGCCCAAGCCATGCTTCCAAGCGCGGGGCCGCTGGCCATCGATGTAGCCGATTTCGCGGGGAAATTTCCACGGGGACCAGTTGTCGAGGTGCGAAAAGACGGTTTGGGCAGAAGTCAGGTAGATGGGCTGGATGGCCCCGGGAACGGAATCGAAGTCGATGAAGATGCGAACTGAATCGCTCGCCGACCATGCAAGGCCGTCGCTGCCGCCGAGCTGCCAAGTGCTTATTTGCGCCGACAGAACGCTGGGTAGCAAGAGTGGGGAGAGTATGGCAAGGATGCGGCGCATGGATATATCCCTTGGGAGATAAAAAATATATAAACTGACGTTACGCAGTGTTTGTCATGCCGGCGCACGTAGGGGGCGGTTTCAAACCGCCCCCTACAGGGCGGGAATGACACCGGGCAGGGCGGTAGGAAACAACCATAGCTGCGTAACGTGTATATAAAGCTAAATACGCAAAATCGGTCGTCTGGACAAATGGCCTATGCTTCGAATGGTACCAGCCAATCCTCCTCGATTCCCAAGTCGAAACCCGGTCCGCGTGGCACAAATTCCAGATAGCTATCTTTGGGTACCAGCGCTCCCGGCTCGGCTACTTCCTCTAACGGGATCCCCGGATCTGAGCCGATGTAGTATTCGCCCCAGGGCGTGTTGGGCATTGCCCAAGTCAAGTGCTGGCCATAGGGGTCGCGCCCGCCGCCGTGGAGGCAGACTTCAAGGCCGGCGGCCTCGGCCATGTGGCAGATTTTGATACAGGCGGTCAGCCCGCCGACCCAGTGAATGTCGGGTTGCAGCACGTCGAGGGCGCGGTGCTCGATCATCTGCTGGTAGGGGTAATGCGTGTAGAAGTGTTCGCCGCTGGCCAGCGTTTGCCAGGGCAGGCACTCTTTGAGTTTGATGTGACTTTTGATGTCTTCGGGGATCAGGCATTCCTCCAGCCAGCGCAACTTGTAGGGTCTGAGGCGTTCGGCTAGGCGGACGCTGTATTCGACGTCAAAGGCCATGTAACAGTCGAGCATCAGTTCGCAGTCGTCGCCGATCAAGGTGCGGACTTCGGCGACTCGTCGCTCGTTTTGGTCTAGGCCCCACAGGCCGTCGGCGGGGCCGTATTGGCAGGGGAGTTTGAAGGCTTTGAAACCCAACTCGCGGTACCAATCGACATCGTCGCCGGTGGCGTAGGTGAAAATGCGCTCGCGGGCCGGGCCGCCGATGAGCTGGTACACGGGCTTTTGTTGCAGCTTGCCGGCCAGATCCCACAGCGCTAGGTCCACGGCGCTGATGGCAACTGTAGCGATACCGACGGTGCCGAAGGGTTTGGAGACGCGGAACATCATATCCCACAGTTTGTCGATAGCCAAGCTGTCTTCGCCTATGAGGATATGGGCGAAGGCGTCTTCGATTACAGCGGCGGTGGGACGACCTGCGGCCGTGCCCAAGCCCCAAGTGCCGTCCTCGGCTGTGACTTTGACGGCAAAGCCGGGCCATTGTCGGGCACCGTAGAGTTGACGCCGGGGCTTGAAGCGCGGGAAGCGCGACATGGGGTTGGCTACTTCAATTTCGGTGGGCCAAGCCTTGCGGCGGGGTTGGCTCTGCTGAGCAGGGGCCGTCGAAGCCGAGAGCGTCGAGCCGGCTTGGGAACGGGCGCGGAGCGAAGGGCCGTCGGGGCGCTGGATGCGGACTAGGTCGATGGATTTGATTTTCATTGCTTTAGATGCCTTAGAGCTAAATTGCCGTGAATGTATCCATGATGTTAGTATAGAACAATCTTGGAACCCTGCGAAAGGAGGGATTGATCCCATGAGCGGGTGCCATCCCTTTAGTGAGTTGACCAAAGAGTGCACGGTTGCAATAACCAACTTCTCGGACGCGGACAACGGCGAAGACCTTTAGAAGCCTCAAGGAGATCGCGATGCGTTTTTTCAACACGGCTGGTCCGGTTCGGTCCGAAGAGCACTACCACATCCCGCCGTTGGACCGCTTGGATCTGGACGGAGTGCTGACCCTCATTCGGCAAAAAAAGTACTTTGTCCTCCATGCGCCGCGGCAAACGGGCAAGACCTCGGCCCTGCTGGCGTTGCGCGATCTGCTCAACGCCGAAGGGGTCTATCGCTGCGTGTACGTCAATGTGGAAGGTGGGCAGGCCGCGCGCGAAGATGTAGAACAGGTGATGCGCACCATTTTGGGCGAGTTGACGTCCCGGGCGCGTTCCATAGGCGACGAGTTTCTGGATGAGATTTGGCCCGACATCTTGGCGAAGTACGGCCCGCACGCAGCCTTGCGCGAGGCATTGACCCGCTGGTCGGAGGCAGATGTAAAGCCGCTGGTCCTGCTCATCGACGAGATCGACGCCCTTATCGGCGATTCGCTGCTGTCGGTGCTGCGTCAGTTGCGAGCGGGCTACGATTTGCGGCCAGAAGGGTTTCCGCAGCGCGTGGTGCTGTGCGGGGTGCGCGATGTGCGCGACTATCGCATTCAATCCACCGCGGAGAATGCGATTATCGCCGGCGGCAGTGCGTTCAATATTAAGGCGCAGTCGCTGCGGCTGGGCGATTTTCCACGGGAGGAGGTATTGACGTTGCTCGGGCAGCATACCGCGGAGACGGGGCAGGTGTTTACTGCCGAGGCGCTGGACACGGTTTGGACACAGACGCAAGGGCAGCCGTGGCTGGTCAATGCGCTGGCCGACGAAGCCTGTTTTCGCGGCGAATTCGCCGAAGCATGGCATCGTCCGGTCTCCGCCGAAGCTATCCTTGAAGCGCAAGAGCAACTGATCCTGCGGCGCGAGACGCATCTGGACCAGTTGGCCGACAAGCTCAAGGAGGAGCGGGTGCGGCGGGTGGTTGAACCGCTCTTGAGTGGTGGCGAAGTGCGCCACTTCACCGACCGCGACATTGAGTATGTGCGGGATCTGGGGCTGGTGGCGCAGGATCGCCCGTATCGCATCGCCAATCCGATCTACGCGGAGGTGGTGCCGCGCGAACTGACGTGGGCGGTGCAAGAGGAGTTTGAGCAAGAAACGGCTTGGTATGTGGACGTCGAGGGCGGCTTGGACGTGGGCAAGCTGCTGGCGGCGTTTCAGGCGTTCTTCCGCGAGCATTCCGAGCACTGGGTTGAGCGGTTCGCGTACAAGGAAGCGGGGCCACAACTTCTACTTCAGGCGTTTTTGCAGCGGGTCGTCAACAGCGGCGGTCGAATTGAGCGGGAGTATGGATTAGGTCGGATGCGGACGGATTTGCTGATCGTGTGGCCGCAGGGCGAGCAGAAGCGCCGGTTCGTCGTCGAGTGCAAGCTGCTGCACAAGAGCTTAGAGCAGACGATTGCTGCGGGGTTGGAACAGACCGCGGCCTACATGGATCGGTGCGAAGCAGAAGCGGGGCATCTGGTGATCTTCGACCGCGGCGAAGGAGCTTGGGCAGAAAAAGTGTTCCACCGCCGCGAATCGGCAGCCAATAGTGTCGTCATCGACGTGTGGGGTATGTGATGGAGGAGCGAGTGAGGTTGATCCTGAGATTGGCCCCCATCCGGCTGGATTTGATTTTCATTTTCTCACCCGTTCCCTCCCCACGCCAGCGCCTCGGCTTCGGCTGCCGACAGGGTGAGGTCGGCTTCTGCGGCGGCAGGTTCTTTCCACTCGGCAAGCAGATCGGCTAACTCGGCGAGAGAAGCGGTTGTCAGTAGGCGGCGGCGCAGTTCGGAGGCGCGGGGTAGGCTCTTGAAGTAGAGCGCGAGGTGCTTGCGCGTCTCGCGGACGCCAGTGCGCTCGCCCTTGTACGCGGCCATCAGGCGTAGCTGCTCCAGCGCCAAGTCGATGCGCTCTGAAAGGGTTGCGCCGCTGCGGCCGGAAAAGAGCCAGGGATTGGCCAAGGCCGCCCGCCCGACCATGACTGCGGCACAGCCTGTTTCTCGCTGCATGAGATGGGCGTCGTCGAGGGTGAGCACGTCGCCGTTGCCGATGATGGGCAGCGAAGAGGCTTCGACGGCGCGGCCGATCCAATGCCAGTTGGCCCGGCCTTTGTATTTTTGCACGACGGTGCGGGCGTGGATGGCCACTGCTTGGGCACCGGCGTCCTCGCAGCGGCGCACCACTTCGAGGATATTGATCTCCTCTTCGTCCCAGCCTAGGCGCGTCTTGACGATGACCGGAACCGAGACGGCTTGGACCGTGCGCTCGACGGCTTGATAGAGCCGGTCGAGATCGCGCAAGTAGGCCGCGCCGCAGCCTTTGGCGACGATCTTGGGTACGGAACAGCCGAAGTTGATGTCCACCACCTGCGCACCGCGCCGCTCGAATTCCCGCGCTCCATTGGCGATCAGGTCGATGTCATTGCCGTAGATTTGCGCGGCTAACAGCGAGATACCGGTGTCGGCGTAGATGGGCGCGTCGGAAAAATCGAGCATCTGTATGCTCTTGCGCGAGCGGATGCCGATATCGCGACAATTGATGAATTCAACCCCGACCAACTGCGCCCCGAGGCGCGCGCAGATAAGGCGGAAGACCCAGTTGCTCACCCCGGCCATCGGTGCCAGGGTGAGGATGGGCATATCCTCCTTGAAGGGATTGAGTTGATGCGGCCCGATTTGCACGAGTTTACAGAGGGTTTTCCATTTGTAGCTTGGCGGCGATGGCCTTTTCTTTTTCGGCCTCGGCAATCATGCCTTTGCGCTGGTAGAACATGGAGAGGCTGGTGTGGACGAGGAAGTCGTCGGGGTCGTGCTCGGCGGCCTTTTGCGCCGCGCTGAGCGCTTGGTCGAGGTCGCCCAACTTCTCGTGGCAATGCGCCATAGCTTGGTAGGCGTCGGCAAATTGCGGGTCGAGAGCGATGGCTTGGGCTAGATCGTCCAAGGCTCCGGCAAAGTCTTGCTGGACGAATTTGTTCATGCCACTCTTATAGAGGGCCATTTTGTCAGTCATGGTATGGGTCCGCTTGGTGAATTGTTGATATAGCAATGCTACATCACTTATAAATGATCCGCAGATGGACGCAGAATAGGATGCACAAGTAGCTCCACAGATTGCTATATTGCACATTCAAAAAGTAGCGCAAAGTGGTATATTGATGCAATGGCGTCAGACTTGGGAACGAACAAAGGAGGAGCCATGTTGCACTGGGCTATGTTGGGCGCGGCCTTGCTGGCCTCTGTCGCCGAGGGGCAACCGCGCTTTGACATCGACTACGTAGAGAGCATTGAGCCGCGGACTTATGTGGCGCATCGCACGGCCGGGGCTATCGACATCGACGGCAATCTCGACGAGCCGTCTTGGCAACGAGCGGATTGGACCGAGCCTTTTGTCGATATCGAGGGCGAGCGCCAGCCCGTGCCGCGCCTGCAGACGCGGGCCAAGATGCTGTGGGACGACGAGTATCTATACATAGCCGCCGATTTGGAGGAGCCGCACGTGTGGGCTACCATCGATAGGCGCGATGCGACGATCTACCAAGAAAACGACTTCGAGGTCTTTATCGACCCGGACGGCGATACGCATCAGTACTACGAGTTTGAGATCAATGCCCTCGGCACGGAGTGGGATTTGCTGATGGTTAAGCCCTACCGCGATGGCGGTCCTTACGTAAGCGCTTGGGACATCGTCGGCCTGCAAACGGCCGTGCGCGTGTGGGGGAGCATCAATGATCCCACTGACGAGGACCAAGGCTGGTCGGTGGAGATGGCTTTCCCGTGGGCCGTGCTGGTCGAGGCCACGCACAAGAAGGTGCCGCCGATGGATGGCGATCAATGGCGGATCAATTTTTCGCGGGTGCAATGGGCTTTGGCCAACGACGTGGGCAAGTACGTCAAAATAGAGGGCCGCAGCCCGGACAACTGGGTCTGGTCGCCGCAAGGGCTGATTAATATGCACTACCCGGAAAAGTGGGGGTTCGTGCAATTTGCCACTGAGGTCGTCGGGCGGCAAAAGGTGCTCTTTCGTCCGGCCGCGGCTGAGGAGGCCAAGCGCGTTTTGCGCGGGATCTACTATCGTCAAAAGAGCTTTCGCCGCGAGCGCGGCCACTATGCGTCTAGCTTGGACTCGCTCGGCATGGAGGCTCGGGACTTGGAGCACTTCCGTTGGCCGCCGGTCATCCAAGTGACCGACCACCAGTTTGAGGCGCAACTAGAGGAAGCCGTCGATTTGGACGCGGACGGTGAGATCAACCGCTGGCTCATCCGCGCGGACTCGCGCACTTGGCGCGATTAGGGCCGGTCGCAAAATTGCCCAGCCGCCGAAATCGCCCTATACTGCCTTGCCCATGTCCACAAACCATTTTGTCAAGGAGGCCCTTGTGAAAAACGGAAAATTGATGCTCCTGCTCGCCGGTTGTCTTTTGGCTACAACTGCACCGCTGTTGGCACACTGTGAAATCCCCTGCGGTGTTTATGGAGACGAGGCGCGTTTTGCCGCGATTGCGGAAGATCTGACGACGATTGAGAAGGCCATGACCCAGATCGCAGCGTTGGCAGGCCAAAGCGATGCCCAAAGTGCGAATCAGCTAGCGCGATGGGTGGCCAACAAGGAAGAGCACGCCAACAGAATCCAGCACGTCGTCACCCAGTATTTTATGACGCAGCGGCTCAAGGCGGTGGAAGAAGGAGACGAGGGAAGGGCCGCATATACCGAAAAGCTGGTGCTTTTGCACAAGATGCTCCGGGGGGCCATGAAGTGCAAGCAGACGGTGGACGTGGAGGAGGTAGAGAAGATGCGGGCCTTGTTGCACGAGTTTAAGCACGCCTATCAAAACTGACGCCTTCTCAAGCCGCGCTGGTGGAAGCCCCGTTTCCCTTTGTGGAGACGGGGCTTTTGTTTTAGCGGAGAAGGAGGAGCTTGGCGTAGCGCGAAGGGCTATGTTCGGTGCGGAAGCGGACGAAGTACGGACCGGTGGCTGCCGAATGGCCGTGGTCATCGCGGCTATCCCATTGCATCTGATATACACCGGCGTTCAGCGGCGCGTCCATCAGCGTGCGCACCCGTTGACCTTGGACGTTGTAGATGGCCACATGGACGAAGGCCGTCTGATGGAGGTGGAAGCCGAGGTGGGTGGTGGCGTTGAAGGGGTTGGGCCACGCTTGCAGCACTACAGGTGTTTTGGACGCAGGTTCAATTTGCGCTTCTGGGGCGCGTCCGGGTGAAAAGGGGGCCTCGATCGGCGAGACGGTTTTGTGTGGGACCAAGGGGCCGTCGTCTGGTGGTGTGCGGGCGAGGGATTGGTCTTCGGGCCACGTGGAGTGAGAAAGGAAGGCGACCTCATCACCGTAGTCGTTGATCAGGTGGATAGACTCACCGCTGTCGGCTAGGCCATCGCCGATGGTTCCGTCGTCGGTATAGACCGGCACAGTGAATTCCGCTGGGTTACCGCCGCCGAAGAGGACTACGTACGAGCGCGGCGCTATGACGGCCTTGGCTGGAAAGCGGAAGTAATCACTTAGGGCTCCGGCGTCGCCCAACCGCCAGCCAGCTAGAGAAACGGGCACGGGACCGTCGTTGTACAGTTCGATAAACTCGTCTTCCTGCGGATCGCGCCGACCGTCTCGATTGGCATCGCCAATTCGTCTCTCCGGCGGATCGGCGAGCACTTCGCTAATGGACAGAGGATAGGTTAAAACGGGCCGCGTTTCTGGAGCATGTCCGACTGAAAAGGGAGCCTCATGCGGCGAGGCCATTTTGTGTGGAACCAAGGCTCCCTCGTCTGGTGGAGTGCGGACGAGGGACTGAGCATTGGGCCAAGTGGAGTGAAAGAGAGACGCAGCCTCATCGCCGTAGTCGTTGATCAGGTGGATAGACTCGCCGCTGTCGGCTAGGCCATCGCCGATGGTTCCGTCGTCGGTATAGACGGGGATGGTGAACCCCGTTGGCTTGCCGCCGCCGAAGAGGACTACGTACGAGCGCGGTGCTATGACGGCCTTGGCTGGAAAGCGGAAGTAACCACTTAGGGCTCCGGCGTCGCCCAACCGCCAACCGGCTAGGGGAATGGGAACAGAACCGGCGTTGTAGAGTTCGATGAACTCGTCCTCGTGCGGGTCGTACTGGCCGTCTCGATTGGCATCACCTGCTGGTCCTTCGGGCGGGTCGGCGAGTACTTCGCTGATGAAGAGGGGATAAGTCAAAATGGGCCGTGTTTCTGAGGAGTGGCCGGGTGAGAAGGGGGCTTGGGTTGGCGAGGCTGTCTTGTGCGGCACCCACGCGCCGCCGGCGGGTGGGGTGCGGACGATAGACTGGTCTTTGGGCCAATCGTCGCGCGAGACGACATCGATCTCGTGGCCGTTTTTGTCAATCAGGCGAATATCTTCGCCGCTGCTGGTCAGTCCGTTGCCAATTTTTCCGTCGTCGATATAGACGGGCACGGTGAATCCCGATGGGTTGCCGCCGCCGAAGAGGACGATGTACGAGTGCGGGGCGATAACGGCGTTGGCTGGGAATTGGAAGAAATTCTTCGGTGCGGTACTATCGCCCAGCCGCCAATCGGCCAAAGAAATAGGATATGAACCGGCGTTGTACAGTTCGATGAAATCATCTTCATACCCGTCGCGCTGACCGTCTCGGTTGACATCGCCAGCAAGACCGGAAGGTGGGTCGGCGAGTACTTCGCTGATGAAGAGGGGGTAGTCTGGTTTGGGGATGATGTGGGTGTGGCCGGGCGAGAAGAGGGCCTTGACCGTTGAGACGGTTTTGTGCGGGACCCATGCGCCGCCGTCTGGTGGAGTGCGGACGAGGGACTGCTTGCTGGGCCAAGGGGTATGCGAGATGACATCGATCTCGTGGCCATTGTTGTCGATTAGGAGAATTTTCTCGCCCTTGCCGGTCAGGCCGTTGCCGATTTTTCCGTCGTCAATATAGACCGGGATGGTGAATCCCGATGGGTTGCCGCCGCCGAAGAGGACGATGTACGAGTGCGGGGCGATAACGGCGTTAGCTGGGAATTGGAAGAAGTTCTTCGGTGCGGTACTGTCGCCCAGCCGCCAACCGGCCAAAGAAATAGGATTTGAACCGGCGTTGTACAGTTCGATGAATTCATCTTCGTACGTGTCGCGCACGCCGTCGCGATTGGCGTCGCCAGCTTCACCTGTAGGTGGGTCGGCGAGTACTTCGCTGATGAAGAGGGGGTAGTCTGGTTTGGGGATGATGTGGGTGTGGCCGGGCGAGAAGAGGGCCTTGACCGTTGAGACGGTTTTGTGCGGGACCAACATGTCGCCGTCGGGTGGATTGCGGACGAGGGATTGTTTGCTGGGCCAAGGAGTATGCTCGACGATGGCGATCTCGTGGCCATTGTTGTCGATTAGGAGAATTTTCTCGCCCTTGCCGGTCAAGCCGTTGCCGATTTTTCCGTCGTCAATATAGACCGGGATGGTGAACCCCGTTGGGTTGCCGCCGCCGAAGAGGACGACGTACGAACTGGGTTCAATGACCGCGTTGGCTGGGAATTGGAAGGAGTTCTTCTGAGCCGTGCTGTCGCCCAACTTCCAACCGGCCAAGGAGATAGGTTCTGAACCGGCGTTGTACAGTTCGATGAATTCGTCTCCGTACGTCTCGCGCACGCCGTCGCGATTGGCGTCGCCAGCAAGGCCCGTAGGTGGGTCGGCGAGCACTTCGCTGATGAAGAGGGGGTAGTCTGGTTTGGGGATGATGTGGGTGTGGCCGGGCGAGAAGAGGGCCTTGATCGTCGAGGCGGTTTTGTGCGGGACCAACTCGTCGCCGTCGGATGGATGGCGGACGAGCGATTGTTTGCTGGGCCAAGGGGTATGCGAGATGACAGCGACCGTATCGCCGGTATCGTCGATTAGGTGGATGTCCTCCCCTTTGCCGGTCAAGCCGTTGCCGATGCGTCCGTCGTCGGTAAAGACCGGGACGGTGAATCCCGTCGGATTGCCGCCGCCGAAGAGGACGACGTACGAGCCGGGTTCAATGACGGTGTTGGCTGGGAATTGGAAGAAAGTGTCCGGCGACTTGCCGCTGTCGCCTAACCGCCAGCCGTTTATATCGACGGGTGCTGAACCGGCGTTGTAGAGTTCGATGAATTCGTCTCCGTACGTCTCGCGTACGCCGTCTTGGTTGGCGTCGCCCGCAAGGCCGGAAGGCGGGTCGGCGAGCACTTCGCTGATGACGACCGTGGCCTCGGCGAGGGGCGCGAACCCAAGCAGGAGGACGAAGGATAGGAGACGGGCCATGCCCCTGCTTATGCAAAAGGCGGGCCAATCTGTTAGCTAGACTGTTATTTATTTAGAAACAGATAGTTACGCGAAGGTAGCGTTTTGCCACGCCTAGCGACAATGGCCCATTTGGGACACAGTGGCGCAGACTGCGGGTAACGCTTCTTCCATTGCTCCGGGACGACCAGTGGCGAGGGTGTTTAGCGGTCTGCTCTCAGATCCAGCGATAGGTGCGAGCACCGCGACTGGAGACGCGGGCGAATTTCCAGGCTGTCAGCCACTCTTGGCGGTTGTGGACCACTAGTTCGGGATGCTCTTGGCTGCGGACGAGGAGGCCGGGTAGGTGAGGACGGCCATTGGGCTTGCGGGCGTCGTTCCAGCGCAGGTCCATACTCCAGCGGACCGCGTCCGAGCAGTTGGGTTGGCTGCCGTGGGGGGTGCGGCAGTGGATGGCGATCAGGCCGCCGCGTTGGACGGGGATGGTGACCGGGTCCCAGGGGGGCAACTCTTCGGGTGCGACAGTGAAGCTGCCGCCTTGGTCGGCGGGCGGGCGCACGTGCTGGCGCAGCGGCTCCTTGTGGCAGCGGGGATAGATCATCAGGGTGCCGTTTTCTTCGGCGGCATCGACGAGGGGGATCCAAGTGGTGACGATGAGCGTGTCGTCGGCTTCGGGCAACAACACGCCGAGATCTTGGTGCCAAGCCGTGGAGCGCGCCCATTCGTTTTGCGAGAAGTTGCCGGCGTACTCGTCGCTGGCCGGGACTTTGGCGCGGATGTGCTGGCAGGAATTGGCGTAGATTTCCGGGCCGATCAGGGATTCGATCAGGTCGAGCAGCCGTGGGTTGTGTAAAAAGGCGAAAATGTTAGGCCCCAGATTGGCGGGGAAGTTGATACCGGCTGTGGCACTGGCATCGGCTTTGGCGAGGGGAATCAGGCGTTTGGCAAAAGGTAGCTCCGCATAGTCGCGGTCTATTTTGCCGGCGGCCAGCAGGCGTTGAGCCGCTTGATCGACAATTTCCTCCAGTTCCGCTTGGACTGGATCTAGGTCTTCGGAGGCCAAGGCGTCGGGCACGTGAACGTAGCCCTCGGCGTGGAAGAATGCGAGCTGCTCCGAGCTAAGGCCGGGCATGGCGCGTTTTAGAAGGTGCCGATGATTGATGCCCGATGGACTTGGCCTAAGTCGGGAGAGGACGAGTAGGCGTAATCGATTGCGTAGCGGTCCATGATTAGGCCGGCCCCGGCGCTCAGACCCAGCGGCTCCTCGTCTTGGCTGCCGGTCTGTTGGGTGGTGTAACCAGGGCGGATGTAGAGGCCCGCGGCGAGCTGGACCTCAAGGCCAAAGGCTAGATAAGAGTCGTTGTCGTTGGGCAAGTTGAAATCGGCCACCAAGAGCACGGGCACGGGCATGTGTGCGAGGTGATGGGCCATCCCTAGGCGGATGTGTACCGGCAGCGAGTCCTTGAAGCCTTCGGTGTAGCCCGAGCGGACAAAACCGAGATTGGCAATGGCTGCGCCGAGCGTTGTGCCCTCGATCGGGGCGCGGACGAGGAGGCCCAGATCGGCGAGGTAAGCGTCGGAAGAAAACTCGGCGATGTTTGAATAGACGGCTTTTAGATTGGCACCGACGGCTAGCCAGTCCGGCCCGAGCTGTTGGGCGATGGACAGATAAGCGGCGAGGTCGGTTGCCGAGAAAGTCCCCAAATCGCGCCCTTCTACATCGGTATGCCACAAGTCGCCGTAGGATACGTAGTGGACGCTTAGGGCGTGTACGCGCGATCCCTTGGGGGCAGCGATGGAGGCGAAGCCGGCTTGGGAATCGACGAAATAGCTGTTGTAGGCGAGCACGGCCGTGCGCTCGCTCAAGCCGAAAAGTCCGGCGGGATTCCAAGCCGAGGCCTCGATGTTGCCAGACACAGCCGCGTAGGCCCCACCGAGTGCAGCCGCGCGGGTGCCGACGCCGATCTTGAGAAAGTTGAAACCCGTGGTGCCGGCGTTGGGGTTGATCGCACTAGCAGGCGTCAAGGTCGAAAGTAGGATGCAGACCGCGAGGGCGTAGTATCTCATAGCTTAATCTCCAGTATTTACCATCTCAGGCGGCTGCCCGTTCGAGGGCATGGGCTGCGCACAGCAAACGAGCCTCTTCGAGGGGAGGGGCCAATAGTTGGACGCCAATGGGCAAGTCGCCGTCGCTTTGAGCAAAGGGCACGGATATGGCGGGAATCCCGGCGAGGTTGACCGAGGCCGTGTAGATGTCGTTGAGGTACATCTGCAAGGGGTCGTCGAGCTGTTCGCCAAGGCGGAAGGCAGTGGTCGGAGCCACGGGCGAGATCAGCACGTCGCAGGCGGCAAAAGCGCGGGCAAAGTCTTCGCGGATCAGGGTGCGAACCTGCTGGGCTTTGAGGTAGTACGCGTCGTAGTAGCCAGCGCTCAAGGCATAGGCCCCGAGCATGATGCGGCGCTTTACCTCGGTGCCAAAGCCCTCGCTGCGCGTTTGCAAATACATCTCTTGCAGGTCAGTGCTGTCCTCGGCGCGATAGCCGTATTTGACGCCGTCGTAGCGCGCGAGATTGGCCGATGCCTCGGCCATGGCGATGATGTAATAGGTGCTGATGCAGTATTCGGGATGGCCGGCTACAGGAAGCTCGACATCCACGAGCTCGGCTCCTGCATCCGCAAGGGCATTGGCTGCACCTTGAGCCGTAGCGGCTACTTCCGCGTCGAGTGCGGCGGGAAAATGCTCGTGCGCCAAGCCTACTTTCAGGCCGCGGACGTTTCCTTTGAGTGCGGCCCGATAGTCTGGCACGGGGGCGGTGCTGGAAGTTGAGTCGCGGGGGTCGTGCCCGGCGATGGCTTGGAGCAGGAGGGCAGCGTCTTCGACATCTTTGGTCACGGGGCCGATTTGGTCGAGCGAAGAAGCGTAGGCTATGAGTCCGTAGCGCGAGACGCGGCCGTAGGTGGGCTTGAGGCCCACGACGCCGCAGTAGCTGGCCGGTTGGCGCACCGAGCCGCCGGTGTCTGAGCCGAGGGCGAGGATGGTCTCGTCGGCAGCTACGGCCGCGGCTGAGCCGCCACTGGAGCCACCCGGCACTCGCTCGGGGTCACAGGGATTTAAGGTGGGGCCGAAATAGGAGTTTTCGCAGGACGAGCCCATGGCGAACTCATCCATGTTGGTTTTGCCGATGAAGACAGCGTCGGCGGCGCGCAGCCGCTCGACGGCTGTGGCGTCGTAGGGGGCGATGAAGTGTTCGAGGATTTTCGAGCCACAGGTGGTGCGCCCGCCGCGCACGCAGAGGACGTCTTTGAGGGCCAAGGGAATGCCCGCCAAAGGCCCCAAAGCTGCGCCCGGTGTGCGCCGCTGGTCGATGTCGTCGGCGCGTGCTAGGGCCCCCTCTGGATCTACGCTGATGAAGGCGTTGATCTGACCGTCGATTGCGTCGATGCGGTCGAGCGCGGCCTCGACTAGCTGACGGGCGGTGATTTCCCCTTGTTGCAGGCGGACACTGAGTTCGTGGGCAGTGGCTTGGTTGAGCGCCATGAGTTAGGAGGCGGCTTGGTCCTTGTCTTTGGACTGGGGTTCGATCTGGGCTTGGTCCTTGTCTTTGGACTGGGGCTCAGTTTGAGCCGGTGGAGCCGTAGGCTGAGTAGGTTGCTTCGGAGCCTCGATTTCGTCCTGCACGTCGCGCATGGCGGTGCGGAACTCGCGGATGCCCTTGCCCAAGCCCTGCGCCATCTCGGGGATGCGCTTAGCGCCGAAGATGAGCAGAATGACGACGAAGATGATGAGTATTTCCCAGTGGCCCATACCGAACATGGCTCTAGCTCCCGAAAGATGTGTTCAATAGCTGTGGCGGAAGTAGTACCAGCCGACGAAGAGTCCCAACATAGTGATTAGGTTGAACTTTAGCGCCAGCTCAAACGAAAAGGACAGGATGATGAGGTTGAACATGTGCGGCCCGATGGAATACTCCACGTAGCGCAAGAGGGCGAGTTCGACGATGGTATCGGGGCCGACTATGGCGATGAGGATAAACCTCAGCATTTCACCGAGGATATTGGCGCCAATCATCGTAGTGAAGAGGATGAGGATGAGGTGGCTGAGGGGTTTGTCGCGCAGCATAGGGACTCAGGCGTGTTGCGTGACGTCGCCGTGCACAAGCCGGAAGATCCAGCGAATGGGCCCGGAGAAGATGTACACGAGGGTCATGGGAAAGAAAAAGGTGCTGTCGTAGATGGTCAGCCCGACCGTGGTGATGAAGTAAAGCTGTTTGAAGCGGTCGCCGAGGGAAGTGCCGCGGAAATTGGGAATACTGTCGTAATCAAGCCGACTGACCATCAGGAAGGACAGCACTAAAATCAGGAGTACGGCCAGCGGTGTGGCGTGGGGGATGGGCCACGCTTTGACAAAAACCACGTATTGGGTGAGGCAGACCGCGGCTGTGGGAATGGCTAATCCCATGTAAAATTCGCCGCGCTCGCCGTCGAGGCTGAGCGTATTGAAGCGGGCGAGGCGCATGGCACCGCACAGCAGGAATGCGAAGGCCAGCGCCAGCCCCCAGCCGGTTGGCAGATGGGCCTGATAGATGATGGCAGCGGGCACGATGCCAAAGGTGCAGGCATCGACGATGGAGTCGAAATGGAGCCCAAATTGGGAATCGCGCCCCATGACCCGGGCGAGTTGGCCATCCATTTTGTCGAATACCGCGCCCAAGAAGATGAGCCAAGCGGCTGGCACATAGTTGCCGTTAAAGGCGTAGTGCAGGGCAAGGAACCCGCAGAACAGGTTGCCGATGGTGAACGCGGTGGGTATGAACTGCCTCATTTTCGCATCCTTCCTGCCGCTAGCGTCGCGTCCGGTGGGGACGCTCTTCAAGGGTCAGGTCTAGGTTGTAGTGCTCGTTGTGGCGCACCACACCGAGCGCGGCGACTTCGCCGACGCGCAAGCCGCGCAGCACGCCAATGGCCTCGTCGGCGCTGCGGATCCTCTCGTCGTTGACCGCGACGATTACGTCGCCCTTTTCGAGGCCCGCTAGTTCAGCCGGACTGTCGTTGGCTACCTTGACGACTAGGACTCCGTCAGTGGAATCGAGCCTTAGGTACTCCGCTAGAGGCGGGGTGATGTCTTGGACGGCTAGGATGCCGGTCCAAGAGCGACGCACTTGGCCGTACTGGCGAATTTCCTCTAGGAAGCTCGCGGCCGTATCGATGGGAATGGCAAAGCCAATGCCAATAGAGCCGCTGGCGTATTCGCCGCCGGTGTAGATAAAGCTGTTGATGCCGATGACCTCGCCAGCGGCATTGACTAAGGGGCCGCCGCTGTTGCCGAGATTGATGGCCGCATCGGTTTGAATCATGTCTCGGTAGTAGTAATCGCCTTGGGGTTCGGAAAAATCGCGATCTAGGGCGCTGACGACGCCGATGCTGACGGTAGGCCCCAAATCGAAGGGGTTGCCGATGGCAATGGCCCATTCGCCGACCAGAATATCGCCTGAAGTGCCGAGGGGCGCAACCGGCAGGTCGCCTTCATCTATCTTGAGGACGGCGAGGTCGAAGTTGAAGTCGGAGTCCACGTAGCGGGCCTCAAAGGTACGGCCGTCGGGTTCGGGCAAAGAGGCCGTGATTTTTTGTAGTCGGCGCGGATCGCCGACGACGTGGCTATTAGTGAGAATGTAGCCCTCATTATCAACGACAAAACCCGAGCCGGTGGAGACTCGGTCTTGGTCTCGGGGCACGTAGTAAAAAGGCGAGAAAAGGTTCCAAAAAGGATCACCGCGATACCTGTATAGATGCTGGACGCGCTCGCGGTAGCGCACGTGGAGGCTGACGACCGAGGGCTGGACCCGCTCCACGGCCCGCACTACGGCCGTGCGGCGCGACTCCCCAATGGACGCACCGGCATGGTTCAGGGCCAATGCCAGCAGAGCGAGTGAGCAAATAAAGCGCAAGGTTGTACCTCGGAAAATAAATTTCGTCGATCAAGTAATTATATAATAATCATATACATAAGTTGCAAGTATTGCGCAGCTATCTCGCAGTTCGCTAATCTGGCAATTTGCCGCACAGATTCAGGATCGCATCAAAGCTGTCGTTTTGGGCGGCCTTGTTGTTTTTGATCATGCCGCACTTGGTGCAGCGATGGGCGAGAATATAATCGCCGCCTTTGATGGTAAACCCCACCGGCTCCATCAAGCCGCGACAGTGTTCGGCGCGATCGCCTGGGTTTACATCGACGTGTTGGCTCCAGAGGCATTCGGGGCAGTGATTGGTGTAGCCATCGCCCTGCACGGAAAAGCCACAATTTCCGCAAGTAAAATTTTCAATGTGCCGCTGGAATTTTTTGTGCATTTAGGCTACCGCGCTAAAGCTATCGGGGTACGCCACCCACAGCAGGCAGAGGCCGCACGCGGGAGCTGTGGCACCGGCTGCGGTGCGGTCGCCGCTGGCGAGCAGGTCGGCGATGGCCTCCGGCGGCCTCGTACCGCGACCGATTTCTACCATGGTGCCGACGAGTATCCGCACCATGTGGCGGAGAAAGCGGTTGGCCTCGATTTCAAAGACTAGCTCGCGGCCGCGTTGGGACCAAACCGCGTCAAAGACGTGGCAGGTCAGGTGCTCGGGGATGGGATCTTGTTTGCAAAAGGCTCCAAAAGCGCGTTCGCCGCAGAGCGCGGCCGCGGCCGCGGCCATAGGATCCAAGGATAGTTCTGAATAATAGGTCCACACCTGAGTGCGGTTGACGGCTGCCTTGCCCTGGTGAATGCGGTAGCGATAGCGCTTGCGGGTTGCGCTGTAGCGGGCGTGGAAGTCCTCGGCGACCTCGTCGGCGGCACGCACGGCAATGTCCGGGGGTAATAGACCGTTGAGGCTGCGGAGCAACCGGTCTGTAGGCAGCGCGGCCTCGGTCTGGAAATGAGCTACCTGCCCGAGGGCGTGGGTGCCGGCGTCCGTGCGGCCCGCGCCGATGAGGCGAACTGGCTCTTTGAACAGGATGTGCAGGGCTTTTTCGAGCGCATCTTGCACGGTGCGGTCGCTCTTTTGGCTTTGCCAGCCGGCGAAGTGAGTGCCGTCGTATTCGATTACTAGGCGCAGCGTCCGCATCGCCCTTAACGCAAGAAGTACACGAGTGAGACTAAGCTCAGGGCAGCCAAGGCGGATAGACCGTCGGCGCGGCCAAAGCGCAGCGGGCGATAGTGGGTGCGTTCGGCTCCGCTGGCGTAGCAGCGGCTCTCCATGGCCAAGGCGAGGCGATCGGCGCGACCGCAGGCTGCGACGAGGAGGGGGACGAGGAGGGGGACGAGGTTTTTGATGCGGCGCAGAAAAGAGCCGCTAAAGTCGGCCCCGCGCGCTAGTTGGGCTTTGCGCAGACGCTCCGCCTCGTCGAGGAGTACGGGGATAAACCGCAGGGCGATGGAGATCATCAGCGCCATGTCGCCAGCCGGAAAGCCGAAGCGGCGCAAGGGACTGAAAAAGCGCTCCAAACCGCTGGTTATCTCCATCGGCGCGGTCGTGAGCGTCAAGAGCGTGGCGGCGATGATGGCCGCGGCTAGCCGTGCGGTAAAGAAGGCCCCCAAGTGCAGGCCCTCGGCGGTCAGGACGTGATCGGAAAAGGGCAACGGCAAGACGGCGCGGCCGGGCGTGAGCAGCGCGTGGAGGCCAAAGGTGAACAGGAAGAGCCAAGCAAAGGTTTTGAGCTGGCGCAGGATGAGGCGCAAAGGCACTCGTGCCAAAGCGGTGACCACCAGTAGAAAAGCTCCAAGCAGTAGCAGAGCGAGTGCGTTGGGAGCTGCAAAGGCCGCCAGCGTCAGCGCGAATACGCCCCCTAACTTGGTACGCGGATCGAGGCGGTGGATCGGCGAGTCGAGCGCGATGTAGCGGCCGAGCGCGATGTCTTGCAAAAAGGCCAAGGGCTAGGGCAAGAAGCGGTTGGTGAAGACCGCGGTGGCATCCACGACCCCCTCTTTGATCAGGCCAACGGTCACCATTTGTTCCAATAGCTTCTGCCAGCGCTCCAAGGTCATGCTGCCGAGGCCGTTTTGTTGGGCGACTGGGTCGAGAACCATGTCCATGGATTCGGCGGCACCATAAGCGAGAATGTCCATACCCATCTCGGGGTTGAGGCTGTTGATATGGCGGTTGGTCGCCTCTGGCTCAGCGAGGTATTTCTCCCAGCCTTTGACACTGGCGCGGACTACGGCACCGGCGAGTTCAGGCTCGGCGGCGATGCGCTCTTCGGTGGTGATGAGTACGCTGGCATAGGGGTTGAAGCCGGTGTCGGCTACGAGCAGGGCCTTGGGATCGCCGCCTTTGGTCTTGGCGACGAAAGGCTCGCTGAAGACGTAGCCCTGCTGGGCGAAATTCTCGTCGGCGAGGAATTGGGCCACATTGCCGGGATAGGGGACTATTGTGACGCCTTCAAATGGGTATTTCCAGCGCAGATAGTGCGAGAAGGCCGGGCGTTGCGACAAGGCCAAGGTGATGTTTTTGATTTGCGAAATGGAGTCGATACCCGAGCTCTCGTGGACGATGATGCAGTGCGGGTTGATCTGGTAGGACGCCATGAGCGCGACCACGGGGATCTGTTGGGCGCGCGCGTACAGGATGTCGTCGGCATTGACTATGCCAAAGGCTACCGCGTCGGTGGCCACGCGCTGGACGACCGGCGAGTCCGGGCCACCGCCGAGAATTTCGACCTCAACGCCGTTTTCCTCGTAGTAGCCGTGGACTGCGGCCGCGTACAAGCCGCCGTGTTCGGCTTCTGGGAACCAGTTGAGCGCGAGTTGGACCTTGGGTAGGGCGTCGGCTGTGGGTGCTTCTTTTTCAGCGGCGCAGGCGACGAGCGCGAGAAAGGCCGCCAAGAGTGGGTATTTGAACATTACGAGAATTCTCCTAGTGGTAGTGGTAGTTGGCACGCTGCCATTTCACTCGGGCGCGCCCGTCCAGCGTCTGAGCAAGAAATTACTCAAGCTGCCCACGGTGGTAAATAGCCCCAAGCCGAGTAACGTGCAAAACAGAATGCAGGCGAACAGGTAGTCGGTTTTGGCTTGGCCGTTGGTGAGGATGATCAAGTAGCCGAGGCCAAAGTCCTCGGTGCCGTAGCCGGCGAAGAACTCGCCGACAATCGCGCCGATGACCGACAGGCCGCTGGAGATGCGGACACCGACGAGCATCTGGGGGACCGCGCCAGGGACGCGGAGCTTGAACAGCACTTGCCAGCGATTGGCCTTGTTGAGCGCGAAGAAGTCGAGGATGTGGGGATCGACGCGGGTCAGGCCGTCGGTGGTATTGGCGATGACTGGGAAGAGGGCGATGATGAAGGAGACAGCCACCACGCCTTGGAGGCCGTAGCCGATCCACAGGATGATCAGCGGCGCGATGGCTACGATGGGCATGGTCTGCAAGAAGATCGCATAGGGGTAGAGGCTGCGCTCGATGAGGCGCGACTGGGAAAACAGCAGGGCGACCAAGAAGCCAAAGGCAAAACTGAGGATAAAGCCCAAGATGGCACCTAATGCCGTCAGCAGGGTCGCCGACAGCAGGCGCGGCAAATTGTCGGCGATGGCTTGGGCGACGAGCATGGGACCGGGCAGCAGGAAAGGTTCGATCCCGAGGAGCGAGACCGCGCCTTGCCAAGCGCACACGACTAAGGCGAAAAACAGCAGTGGAGGCAGAAGGTTAGTTGTCAGGGAGCGCAGTCGTTTCATAGCTCATCGGTGTGGGCGAGTTGGCGCGAAATCCCGTTGGCTATGCGGATGAATTCAGGGGCGCTGCGCAGGTACGGCGAGCGCGGATAGGGAAACGGGATGGGGATGTCGGCGAGGATGCGGCCGGGACGCGCGCTCATCACGAGGACCCGCTGGCTGAGGAACACGGCCTCGGAGACGTTGTGGGTGACGAAGAGACTGGTCCAGTGATCTTCCTGCCACAGGCGCAATAACTCCTCGTTGAGCCGCTGGCGGGTGATTTCGTCGAGTGCGCCAAAAGGCTCGTCGAGGAGCAGGATCTGGGGGCGGGTCACCAGCGCGCGGGCAATGGAGACCCGCATGCGCATGCCGCCGGAGAGTTGGGCCGGATACGCAGCGGCAAAGTCGGTTAGGCCGACCAGTTCAAGCGTTTGGGCGACGCGCTCGCTGGCATCTTCGTGGCGTAGCTCCAAAGGGAGGGTGATGTTGTGTGTGACCGAGCGCCAAGGTAGCAGCGTGGCGTCTTGGAAGACGAAGGCGAGGCCGAGCGGGTCGTGGCCCTCCACGCGCAACTCGCCGCTCGTGGGCGCGTCGAGGCCGGCCACGAGGCGGAGGAAGGTGGATTTGCCGCAGCCGGAAGGGCCGACGATGGAGACGAACTGACCGCGGCTGATTTCCAAATCGAGGCCGTGCAGGGCTTGGACCCCGGAGGGGAAGTGCTTGTTGAGTCCTGCGGCGACGACTAGCTGAGACTCCATTCAACCTCGGGGATGGTAGGTCTTGTGGACCTCTTTGAGATAACTGAGGTCGAGGTGCGTGTAGATCTGGGTGGTGGAGATGTCGGCGTGGCCCAACAACTCCTGCACGGCGCGGAGGTTGGCACCGCCTTCTAACAAATGCGTGGCAAAGGAGTGGCGCAGGGTGTGGGGGCTAATCTCCCTGCCGATGCGAGCCTTTTCGCCGGCGGTTTTGATGATCTTCCACACGCTCATCCGCGAGAGCGGACCGCCTTGTGCGTTGAGGAAGACGTGATCGCTTGAGTCGGGACGGGCGAGGTGAGGGCGGCCTTGGCGCAGGTAGCGTCTGAGTATGCGTGCGTCTTTGGCCGCGATGGGCACGATGCGCTCGCGCCGGCCGCGGATGCGGATGAGGCTCCGCGCCAGCAGCAGGGCCTCCTGTTGCAACGCGGTCAACTCGGAGACGCGGATGCCGGTGGCGTAGAGCACGGCGAGGATGGCCCGGTCGCGCTGGCCCAGCGGCTCGTCGGGATCGGGCGCGGCGAGGAGGTCAGTGATTTCCTCGACCGAGATTACGTCGGGCAGGCGGCGCTCTAGTTTGGGTGGGTCGAGGAGTTCGGCTGGGTTGTGCGTCGTTGCGCCCTTGAGCAGTAAATACTGGTGGAAGCGCTTTATTGAGGTGAGGTTGCGGGCCATGGTCGAAGCAGTCAGGCCAGCGTCGCGCAGCGAGTGAAGCAATTGGGCGATGTGCTGGTGTTGGACGGCCTCTAGGCTCTCGACGCCTTGGGCGGATAGGTGGTGCAAATAGCGGCTGAGGTCGCGGCGATAGGCGTCGAGGGTATTGGCCGCCAACCCATTGTCGCGCTCCATGGCCTTGAGGAAGCGCTCGCAGGGGGTGGACAGGGCCGCTGGCAGCGGGCGTTCAGGAGTCGATTTTGGGCGAGCCATGATCCGGGCTGTTGAGATGGGCGAGTAAGGCGTCGGCCTGTTTGCGGCTGAAGCCGGGGATGGCGGCGATTTCCTCGGCTGGCGTGGCGGCGATGCGCTTGACCGAGCCGAAGGCGACGAGCAGAGCCTTGCGCTTTTGCGCGCCGATGCCGGGGACGTGGTCCAAGGTGGAGCTGAGTGCGCTTTTGGCGCGTTGCTGGCGGTGGTTTTTGAGCGCGAAGCGGTGGGCTTCGTCGCGCAGCATCTGCAACAGGCGCAGGCTGGCTGAGGTCTTGGGCAGCAGCAGGGGATCGCGCTGGTCCGGCAGGATGACTTCCTCAAAGCGCTTGGCGAGGCCGACGACGGGTTGGTCTGCGATGTCTAGTTCGCGCAGGGCGGCGACTGCGCTGGCGAGTTGGCCCGGCCCGCCGTCGATGAGCAGCAAATCGGGCCGCGGCTCGTTGCGCTCGGCTAGGCCGCGGAAGCGGCGATGGACCACTTGGTGGATGGCGGCGTAGTCGTCGGGCTGGGCGAGGTCGCGGATTTTGAAGTAGCGGTACTGGCTGCGCTTGGCCCGGCCGTCGATAAAGCAGACCACCGAGCCGACCGGGTTCGCTCCTTGGAAGGTGGAGATGTCGATGCCTTCGATATGGCGAGGCGGAGCCGCTAGCTGCAAGTCGCGCTGGAGGGCATAGACGGATTGGGGGATGCGGTCGCGCTTCAGCTCGCGCTTCAGCTGGCGTTCGGTGAGCATTTGGGCGGCGTTTTTGGTGGCCATGTCGAGCATCTGCGCCTTGGCACCGCGCTGGGGGGTGGCCAATTCGACCTTGCCGTCGGCCTTTTGCGACAGCCAAGTGGCTACCGCGTCGGCGTCTGCTAGCTGGGCTGGCAGGTGGATTTCGGGCGGGACAAAGTCGTTTTGCAAGTAGAATTGCCGCGCAAAGGCCGAGAGGATTTCTCCGTCTGAGGATTCCATGACCCCGCCGAGGAAGTGGTGCTTTTTGCCGAGTAGGCGGCCCTCGCGGATTTCGAGGACGCTACAACAGGCTTCGTCGTCGCTGCGGGCCATGCCGAAAACGTCGCGGTCGATCTGATCGTCGAGGACGACTTTTTGGCGGGCGCGCATGGATTCTAGGGCTTGGATCTGGTCGCGGAAGCGGGCGGCTTTCTCGTAGCGCATGTCTGCGGCGGCTTCGGTCATGCGCTTTTGCAGCTCGCGGATCACTTCGGCGTTCTGGCCGCGCAAAAAGCGCACGGCCCGCTCGACGGTTTTGCGGTAGTCGTCAGCCGAGACGAGGTTTTCGCAGGGGCCTTCGCAGCGCTTGATGTGGTATTCGAGGCACAGCGGCACTTTGTCTGAGGGCAACTCGGCGTTACAGGAGCGGATGGGGAAGACTTTGCGCATGGTGTCGATGGTGGTGTGCATGGCGCGGACGTTGCTGTACGGGCCGAGGTAGCGCGAGCCGTCGCGGACTACGTCGCGGGTGGCGAAGATGCGGGGGAAAGGCTCGGCCGTGATGCGGATGTAGGGGTATTTTTTGTCGTCTTTGAGCAGGATGTTGTAGCGCGGTTTGTGGGTGCGGATTTGGGTGGCTTCGAGGATGAGGGCTTCCTGCTCGTTGCCCGTTACGATGTAGTCAATGTCGGCGATGTTGCGGACTAGGGCTTTGAACTGACGTCGGCCATCGCCGCCCGACGTGCGAAAGTACGAGCGCACCCGGTCGCGCAGGCTTTTAGCCTTGCCGATGTAGATGATTTGCCCGTCGCGCCTTTTCATAATATAGACGCCGGATTCGTTGGGCAGGGCGTCGAGTTTGAGGCGCAGATCTTCGGAGAGATTCTTCATCAGAAAGCGGTGCAGGTTGACATATTACAACGAGGATAAGCGTTTTGTTGGGGGGCGTCAAGACGGGCGATAGACGCGGGTTTTGCTCGATTCGGCGGCCTTGGCCGAATTCAAGTTGCTCAACGGCGATTCGCCCTCTCTTCGATATCCGTACACCTTGCAATCAAGTCGTCAAAAGGTTCATCGTCATCGAAGAGCATGCCGTCGCTCAACATTCTTTCGTAGTCGCCGGCAAGCACCTCATAAGCATGGCCCTCTGGTAACAGTTGCAAGCCACCCGAGACCGCCGCTTCGTAATCTATCCAACTGCCAGCAACGTCCTTCTCGCGAAAAAACATCGCCTTGTGCCGCGCAACTGATAAAGCGATACCTGTGCGGTCGGCTAGCGCTCTTTCAGCATAGCCGGTATCGTCTAACCGGACCAGATCGTACCAATGCCGAGAAAGACGCTCCCCTCGATGGCGTTGCTGTTGACAAAAGACGTGTATGGCCGTCGCCTTTTCCCAAAACGTGCGCTCGGCCAGCATGACAAATGGGCGGGCCGAGGGAAATACGACATCCGTTATGAAGGCGGCAGCATCGCATTCGGTCAAACGCTCTTCGCGAGGTTCTCCGGTTGAGCGCGCCCCGAACTCGACCATCACTTCCGGCCTTACGAACCCATAGTCGGCAAACAGCGGCGTATAGCAGACGTACAGCCGATCTCCTTCAGCGCGAAGCTGAGCGGAAAGTCCTACTTGGGCCAGATTTGCTTCAATAGCTGGCAGTGCTTGGTCTTGAACCCATGCTACCAGCCGTCTCCTAATCGCCCGCGTCCAGCGTTGCTCTTGACTGCGGCTGACCGGAAGCGCCTCCTCGCCACCATCGGCTACGAGGTCGGGCGCAAAAGCGCGGATATCATGGGTGATGTCGATGTCTTCTGAAAACCGATGGATCGCGTGATACGCCTTCGCCAAAGATGTGCCTCCCTTCAAGACCAGATTCCTGTCGAACGGGGTTCCGGCGAGCGAGCGCAGCGTCTGTATAAGCCAGATATCTTTTTCCAGCAGATGAGCTCGACGGCCACTCAAGCCGGCGGCTACTTCCAGAGCGTCGCGTCTGTCGCTGGCCGAAAGGGACTGGAATAGCGCATCAGGCATTGACGATCCGTGCGCTCACGAGTTCTGCAAGCCGCGCTGGCATCAGGACGCGCAACCCAACGAACTCGTCGAGGTCGGCAGGAGAGAGCTTGCTGGCAATCGCGCCGAGGTTCTCTTCAATTTCTCCCAACCAAGCGAGAGCGCGAACCGCATCGCCGGCCGGTCGGTTAGGTGCTACTAACTGCCAGCGCGGGGCATGACGCAAATGCACTGTCAGTGCGCCGAGTTTCAACCGACGGCTGGGGCCAGAGGTCAGGTACACCGACTGCACCGGTATTTGAGTGGTGAGGCCGAGGGAGTTCGCCGCCGCACCGCCACAGGGGACAATGGTCTCCCCCCACAGTTCCGCCAGCGCTTCGATTACCTTCTCAACTGCGGGCGGACGCAGACCGAAGCGAGTCTCTATAGGCCGGACATAGATGCCCTGACAGATCCGCATTAATTGTCCACGACGTGCGAGGCGCGACAGTGCTTGATCAACTGCCGCTCTGCTTCCGAGGTGGAGCAACGCCCTTGGGCACAATAGCGACCCTTCAGGCAGTTCGGCGGCGCATTTGGCGATATGCTGAGATAGGGTTGGCATGGTCGTATCCATTGGTATGATGTCAGAAATATAGCAGAGAAACTGACTTAAACAAGGAGAGGATTGACATATTGCAACGAGGGGATGCCTTTCGCCCGGCAGCATCAAGAAGGGCGAGAGACGCGGGCGAAGATGCACTTGAGGTAGCGTCCGTCGGGGAAGGCTGGGTCTATGGGATGGTCGGCTGGGTGCAGGTTGTAGGCGAGGAGGAGGGTGCGGACTCGGGCACCAGCGGCGGCGCGGCGGACGATTTGGAAAAAGTCCTCTTGGGAAATTCGCGACGAACACGAGGCGGTCACCAGCAGTCCGCCGTCGGCTATGAGGCGGAAGGCGTTGCGATTGAGTTTGGTATAGACGCCCATGGCCTGTTTGTACTGGCTGCGTTTGCGCATCAGCGAGGGCGGATCGCAGACGACGATGTCGTAGCGGGGGCCTCGGTCGGCCAGCTCGTCCACGAAGGAAAAGACATCGGTGATCAACAGGTCGGAATGGGAGCCTTGGGGGCGGTTGGCGTCGAGGGTGCGACGGGCGGCGGGCACGACTTGGGGCGATATATCGACGTCGAGGGTGCGGGATGCGCCGCCTTTGAGGGCGTGAGCGGAAAAGCCGCTCGAATAGGAGAAAAGGTTGAGTACGCGCTGGCCGTGGGCGAGCTGTTGGAGATAGAAGCGGTTGGCGCGCTGGTCGAGGAAAAAGCCGGTTTTCTGGCCGCGATAGAGGTCGGCGTAGAGGCGCGTGCCGTGCTCTTCGATTTCGACGAATTCGGGTGGTGGTTCGCCGGCTAGTAGGCCGGTGGGCCGGTCGTCCAGCCCCTCGGCGCGGCGGGTGCCCACATCGCTGCGTTCGTACAGGCTGCGGGGGGCGAGCAGGGATTGGAGCGCGTCGAGGATGGCGGGGCGTTGCTTTTCCATGCCAGCGGTGTGGAATTGCACCACTAGGTAGCCGGCGTAGTCGTCGGCGATTAGGCCGGGCAGGCCGTCGCTTTCGCCGTGGATTAGGCGCATGGCGTTGGTGTGGGCGGACAGGCCAGCGCTGCGGCGGAGGGCGATGGCTTGGGCGATGCGCTCGGTGAAGAAGGCCGCGTCAATGGAGCGGCTGGGGTCTTGGGTGAGACTGCGCACGCGGATCAGCGAGCGCCGATTGTAGAACCCGCGACAGACAAAGCGCTCATGCGCGTCAAAGACATCGACGATATCGCCGGTGTCAGCATCCCGGGGAGGGCGTTCGACCGCGCCGGAGAAGACCCAGGGGTGGCCGTTGCGCACGGTGCGCTCGCTGTTGGGGCGCAGGTAGAGGGGTGGGTAGTGAGTGGTCATTTTCTTTTTTGCACGGGTTGTGCCAATTCTCGCTTGAGACAGGCAACCTTGGCAAGACTAATTTTGAGCGTCATGCTAATTTGCACAATGCCTTGACAGAGCAGCGAAAAAAGGTTCTTCATTTTCCCTATGCGTTCATAACTTAACCAAGAGAGTCTGACTATATGCAAGCCGATCATACCTCGGGCGTTGCCCAGTACAGCTTTGGCGATACCCTCGCCGAGCAGGAAGTCCAACTGCGAACAAACCCGCTCCTGCAGCGCTTTAGGGCCACTAGGCAGGCTAAGGTCAGCGACCCAGTGCGTCCCATATACCATTTTTGCAACCCGGATGGCCGCTTAAACGATCCCAACGGACTGTGTTTTTGGCAGGGGCGCTGGCATCTGTTCTACCAAGCCTTTCCCCCTGAAGACCCGCGGCCGCACTGGGCCCACGCAGTCAGCGATGACTTAATCCACTGGCGCGATTTGCCCTACGCCATCTACCCCCATCCCGAACACGGTTGCTGGTCTGGCGCGTCGCTGGTTGATGGGGATCGGGTCATAGTCCACTATTACGGCCACCAACTAGGCAATGTGAGCGCCATCAGCCGCGATCCCCTGTTGTTGAATTGGCAAAAAGTGCCCGGGGGCATCCCCGAGCCCAAGGGCGACGAGCTCAGTCAACCCTTCCGGGTTTACGATCCGTGCATTTGGAAAAAGGACGGGGCCTACTACTCGCTTTCAGGGGGCACACTGCCGACTGGCCCGAGGGGCCTGCAGCGCCGGGCGAATTTTCTTTTTCGCTCAGAGGATCTCGAAACCTGGGAATACCTGCACCCTTTTGTCGAAGACGATCTGTTTAGCGCCAACGGCGACGACGGGGCCTGTCCGTATTTTTGGCCCATCGGCGACAAACACATGCTGCTGTATTACAGCCATCGCAATGGGGGTCAGTACCTGATTGGCGATTACGACCAAGCGTGCGACAAATTGATCGCCCGCGATTACGGGCGTTTCAACTTTGGTGCCTCTTGGCCTGGGGGGATACACGCGCCATCGGCCACCCCCGACGGCAAGGGGGGATTGATTGCGATCTTCAACGTCAATTGGGGAATGCCGAGCCCGGGTTGGAGCGAGGAGGAACGCCAGGTCCGCCACTTTGGCTGTTGGGAAGGACAGCAGCTTATGAGTCTGCCCCGGCGCCTGAGCTTGAGCGCTGGCGGCGATGTACAGATTGAACCGGCCGGGGATATCGAATCGCTGCGCGGCCGCCATACTCAGATCGCCGACTGCACCATCAAGGGCAATAGCGAAACCGTTTTCGACCGACTCGCCGGCAATGCTATCGAACTGAGCCTCGAGGTCGAGACTAACGGTGCGCCCTTGATCGAGTTGGATGTTTTGCGCTCACCGGATCAGCAGGAGTACACCCGGATCGCCTTTTACCGGGACCGCGGCGTCAGGCCCCTTGTGCCCGGTAATGAGGTCTCTACGCCGCCCAATAGTGAGGGCACCTACAGCCTAGTCGCCCTTGATTCTTCCCATGCATCAATACAGCCTCAGGCTCGATCACGGCCTCCAGAGATTGCCCCGGTGTTCTTGGCACCGGAGGAGAATCTCAAGATGCGGGTATTCGTCGACAAAAGCATCGTCGAAGTCTTTGTCAACAACAGGCAATGCCTCGCTGTCCGGGTGTATCCTGGCCGCGAGGACAGCGTCGGCGTGGCACTGCGGGCGGTGGGGCGGGATGCTCGCTTGGTTGTTTTGGATGCTTGGGAGATGAAGAGTATCTATAGCCCAACGGAATAATGACCTTGGGCATTTCCTGCTGCGTCGTTCTGACTGCGCGGCCTAATCCCAACTTGGGATCGGGGTCTGCAGCGGATCGTCGATCCAGAGAAAGCGTCCGTTGACGTCGCTCTCGATGATGTCGATCACGAGCTTGGCCGCCTTCTCCGGCGGATCCCCACCCGTTTGCTCCACCCACGCCACCCAGTCGTGGTAGCCGCGCTCGCTGACGGTGTCCATCTTGTCGCGGATATCCTCCCACATCGCGGTTTTGACGTCGCCGGGATGGATGACGTTCGCCGTGACGCCCGTTCCCTCTATCTCGGCGGCAAGGTGGCGGGTGAACTGGTTGAGCGCAACCTTGGCCGTGCCGTAGGCGCTGTTCAGCCGTCCGGGTGTGTGCAGCGACGCCGCAGATGAAAGGTTCACGATCCGGCCCCAGCCTGCGCTTAGCATTCCGCTTAGGAACGCGCGGGATACGAGATAGGGACCCACCGCATTAATCATGAGCGTTTCGACCCATTCTTCGGGGTCGCTGTCCTGTACGAGGGCGATTGGGCCGAAGACCCCGGCGGCATTGACGAGAACGGTGGGCCGGCCGAGCTCGGCTTCGACCGCAGTTTTGAGGCGGTCAACATCGGCCGGGTTCGAGACATCCGCGGTGAATTGCGCCGAGCGGCGCGCGACGGTTGCGACGGCAAGGCCGCGCGCCTCCAGCGCATCTGCGATTGCCCGTCCGACGCCACGGCTGGCTCCAGTGACGACTGCGACGTGTCCTTCGAGGTTCACGGTCCGGCCTCGGCGGGCACCATGGGGTTGTCCGAGTCATTCAGGCGCTTCCGCTCACTGCCCCAGTTGGCGGCGCTGCCGTTCCAGTAGCGGGTGTCGGCGGGGCTGTACGAGAAGAGGTAGGACCAGCGCGGCTTGTCGGTGGTGTTGGCCGGGCCTCCGTGGACGGTGTAGCCGTGGTGCACGGTGCAGTCTCCCGGCTGGTAGTGGAAGGGCGGCGAGAGCTCCAGCACGGATGTCAGATTCGGGAACTGCTTGAGCAGGTCGCCTTGGTCGTCCTTGAACACCGAACCGAGCGGTCCTTCGCGATGGGAGCGGCTGACGAATCGCATGGCCCCCATCTCGGGTGTGACTTCCGCCAGCGCCAGCCAGAACTGGAGCTCGCCGACTCGGTCGGAGCCATGCTCGGACGAGTCTTGGTGATAGGTGGACCCGGCTGCTCCAGGGGGCTTGTTTAGGAGAATATCCACGCGGTAGCGGAGTGGAACGTCCACGCCCTTGAACCTCTTCCTGTTCACGAGGCGCGTTGCGTTTTGCGCCATGCGCTCGCTGAACATGAATGAGCGAAACGGCTCGGTCTCTTGATTCAGCGCTAGGCCGGCGCGTGGATTGCCGTGGCCAACCTCTTGGGCGTTGCGATCGACCCACTCCCGTCCGACGCGCAAAAGCTGTGCGGCGAACTCCGGCGCGACGAGCCGTGGCATCATAACCCAGCCGTATTCGTGGTAGAAGGCGACCTCCTCGTCTGTGACTTCCCGGACGATGGTTTCGATCTCGCGCTTCGTCATGGCTTGTTCCATTACTCGTGCTCCTATTGTGCTACTGTATGGTTCGGAACGATAAGAAGTCTTTCTGGACGCGTTGTCAAGGGACGGCGCTCAGCGCGGAACAGGCTTGGACGAACTCCGCTGACGTGGAGGTATAGCCCACTACGTGCTCGAAGTTCCGCAGCATGATCTTGCGCAGCCACCCCCCTTCCGGCAGGCTGTCGTCCACCGTATCGGGGTACTCGGCCGAGTGGGTACAATCCCGCAACATCACCACCCGGTAGTTGTGTTCCACTGCGCCGGCACAGGTGAAGTAGAGGCAGGACCGCTGCGAGAATCCCACGGCGATTAGGGTCTTGATGCCGTGGCAACGGAGGTGATAGTCGGTGTGGGTCTCGTGAAATCCCGACCACTCCCGCTTGGGAAAGTCCGGCTCGTGGGCGAGGGGCTGAATCGACGGCGAGTAGTTCGGCTGTAGCGGTTTGCGCTCCGGTGCCGGGCGGTCGGCGGCATCTTCGCTGCCCCAACGGGTGCCGTGGATCTCGCGCTTGATACTGCCCGGTTCGTCACACAGGGAGAAGTCGTTGTGGATGAAGAACACGTGCATGCCGACGGCGCGGGCGGCCTTCAGCGCGGGTGCAATCCCCTCCTCGACGTAGGGATTCCCCTCGCCGCAGTCCGAATCCACGATCATGAAGGCGGTGGTCGCCAACGGCAGGTCGAGGTCGCCGAAACGATTTCCGTCGGGATTGTCAGGGCCGTAGCCGGAATACCATCGCACGGGAAGTTGAATCGTCGCCATGTTTGCATCTCCTTGTTCAGGGATAGCTCAAAGGAATCTACGTAGTCGGCGATTAGACCTGGTCGAGTGCATCCTTGAGGCTTTGCTCGACGAGGTCGAAGAGTTCGTCAATTTGGGGCTTGTCGATGATGAGGGCGGGCACGACGGCGAACCAACTCGGATCAACCCGCAGGATGACTCCGTTGTGCAGCGCCGTCTTCTTGAGCGCCCTGCCCAGTTCTGGGAACGGCTCAAGGCTCGACGTATCCTTCACCAGTTCAACTCCCCTTAGCAACCCCTTGCCCCGCACCTCCCGCACGACGCCGAACGATTTTAGGCCTTCGAGCTTGGCGGCGAGGTAGTCGCCCATCTCGCGGGCATGGGTATCAAGACGGTTCTCCACGATCTCGTCCACCACGGCGATGCCGACCGCGCAGGCCAGTGGATGGCCAGCGTAGGTGTGGCCGTGGGCGAAGTTCTCGCCGGGTTCGTAGAAGTACTCCCCCATCCCCTCGCGAGCCATCAGTGCTCCGAGGGGAATGGCGCCACTCGACAGCCCTTTGCTGCCGCAGATGATGTCGGGCGTCACCCGAAGGTGTGGGCGGCGAACATCGCCCCCGTGCGACCGAAGCCGGTGATGATCTCGTCGTAGATGAGCACGACGTTGTGGCGGTCGCAGATATCGCGGATGATCTGGAAGTACTCGTCCGTGGGCGTGATGATACCCCCCGTGTTCGACACTGGTTCGAGGATGATGCCGGCCACTGTCGCCGGATCTTCGCTGATGATGACATCCTCGAACTGCTGCGCCGCGAACCGGTTGGCCTCGTCCCAGTCGCCGAAGCGATCGCGGTAGTGAGTTGGGGGGAATACTTTGAGGAAGCCCGGTGGGGCTGGCTCGAATGGGGTTTTGCGCTCTCCCGTACCGCTGGCCGCCATGGCTCCCATGGTGGCACCGTGGTAGGCTTGGTAGCGGCTGATGAACTTGTACTTGTGCAGATGGCCCGACTGCTTGAAATACTGGCGCGTAAATTTGATCGCCGCCTCCATGGACTCCGAGCCGCCGCTGAACGCTTTTACGTAGTTGAGGTCATCGGGCGTGACGCTGCCGAGCTTCTCGACAAAGTCGAGCGTCACGTCGGCTGTGCCGTGCATGGGCGGCGCAAAGGCGAGCTTGTCCCATTGGGCCCGCATGGCCTCTGCGACGCGCGGATGACGGTGGCCGAGCAGGGTTGAGTAGATACCGCTGATGCCGTCGAAGTAGCGCTTCCCGTCCGTGTCCCAGTAGTAGAGCCCTTCCGCCCGCGACACGATGAGCGGATTGTGCATGAACTCGGCCGTTGACTGGTAGTCGAGGAAGGTTCTTCTGAGCAATTTCTCTTGGCGTGCGTCCAACGTTTATCGCTCCCTCTGGTACGGATCGGAACGATAAGAAGCCTTTATGGAGGCGTTGTCAAGGGGCCGTATTGACAACTCATCGGTAAAGGCACTTTATCGTTCCTAATCCGCACCATGTGGATGGAGGCGCGAGGTTGAGACCCTAAAGGGGGAACGATGAACCAGAAGAGTGATCCAGAACCGACAGCGAGGCCGTCCCGATCCAGGGTTTTGAGGAGGCCGTTACTGACTACGAGGCGTCGAAGGACTGGCAGCCCGTGTCCGACCGCGTGATTCGCGTAGGTATCGCCGGGTATGGCGTGTGCAACTTCGGTGCGGCCTTCCGCTTCCAGGACCACCCGAATGTGACCGTCGCCGCGGTGGCTGAACTGGACCCCGACAAGCGGGCCGAACTGGCCAGAGCGTGCCGCTGTGCGACCGCCTATTCATCGTGCGAAGAGTTGATCGAGGACGACTCGCTCGAGGCCGTTTTCGTTGCCACCGACGCCCCGAGTCACGCCCGGCTGGCCATCGCCGCGCTCAAAGCCGGCAAACACGTTGCATCGGCCGTGCCCGCGGTGTGGGGATCACTGGAGGATGCGGATGCGCTCTTTGCCGCGGCCAAGACTGCCGATCGCAGCTACATGATGTTCGAAACCTCGTACTTCCACGAAGATCTCTATACCATGCGGGAGTTGTACCGAGCCGACGCGCTGGGAAAAGTCGTCTATGCAGAGGGTGAATACTGGCACTACTTCCCGACGCCGCTGGCCGCGCACGAGGGCTGGCGCACTGGGGCGCCCCCGCAGTGGTATCCCACGCACTCCAATGCCTACTACATGGGCGTCACCGGCGGGAGCTTCACCGAGGTCTCCTGCATGGGCGTGCCTAGCAGCGTCGATCATCTGAAGGCTGCAAACAACCGCTACGGCAACCCGTTTGGCACTGAAATTGCGCTATTCCGCACCAGCGACGGCGGCATGGCGCGGATGGGGGTTAGCTGGGACACGCCGGGTGTCGGCGGGGAGACGGGCCGGATTCGCACGGAGAAAGGGACCTTTTACGGCACGTTCCAGAATGACGGGCAGGACTCTGTCCCGGCAACATTCAAGCGCCCACCTCTTCCTCCGGGGGTGGATGCCGGTGGGCACGGCGGCTCCCACGGCTACCTGATGTGCGAGTTCGTCGAGGCGATCCTGCTGGATCGCACGCCCCTCGTCGACGTGGCCCAATCACTTAACATGACGGTCAGCGGCATCGTCGCTCACGAGTCGGCGTTGAAGGACGGCGAACTGCTGAAGATCCCGCAGTACACCCTGTGAGCCTGATAACCAAGTAAGTGCAATCCCAAGGCTAGGCGAGACCTATTTCTTGCAGATTTAACACCTGATATTAGATCTGCAAGAAATAGTCGTCGCTTCCGGTTGGCTACTTGAACCGATTTTCAACTGAGGTACTGCTTAGCCTCTTTGCCCACCAACTCCCGCAGGTCGGGATCGTCGATGCAGAAGATGCGGAAAATTTTGGCTTGGTCTTCGAAATTGTGCAGCAGCGAGTCGCGCAGGCGGGAGACCTCTGGGTCGGCAAAGGTCAGGGGGTCGGTCTTGTCCGCGGGAAGCGTGCGGCCGTAGAAAACCCTGAGATCGACTTCGGGGGTCTTATTGAAGCTGGGGATGTCGATGAGGATCTCGTGGCCTTGGAACGTGCGGCCGAGCCGCTGGCCAAAGACTTGGCACAGCTCGATTTCCTTGGCGCGGCGCTTGTAGGGATGGCGGAAGAGAAAATCGAGGCGATTCATCAGGGGCTGGGTGCGCTCGCTGGGATGAATGACGGCAGCGACCTTGTAGAGGCGGCGGTGGATCGTGCCTGCGAGGAGCTGGGCGGAGGTTTCCAGCCCTAGGCGTTCCTGCTCGCGCTGGAGGCGAGCGATTAGCCCACTCTCGGTGAGACGGTGGAAATCGGAGAAGTCGAGCCGGTTGTGCGGGTGGAGGAGGATTTCCTGCACGGAGCGCTTGAACATGGCCGACGCCGAGCGCACGCCGTGGTGCCAGTACACGTTGCGGTACATTTGGTAGTTGGTAAAGACGAGGGCTTCGACAGCAGAGACGCCCTTGCTGGTGATGGCCAGCCGCTGGCGCTCAGGGTCGAATTTGATGGAGGCGATCAGGCGGTCGCGGTTGACGCTCTCGCCGAAGGGCACGCCGCAGAACATGGAGTCGCGCAGGAGGTAGTCGATTTTGTCGGGGTCGAGGGTGCTGCTGAGGATGTTGGCCAGCAGCAGGTCTTCGGGGGGAACCGCGCGACCGATGTTTTCGTAGTCGATGACGTTGGCTACGCGCGCTGGATCAATCTGGAATTTATCGGCGATCGTCTGGTAGAGTTCGCCGTCTTGGTCCTCGATGATCTGCCTGGCCCCTTCTTCGTGCCGAACAAAAAAGGGCCTTAGCTCTTCGAGGGTATGCGAGAAGGGGTAGTGGCCGATGTCGTGGAGCAAGGTCGCGGCGATGAAGACGCGCACGTCCTCTTCGCTCAGCACGAGGGGCGGGTCCGAGTCGAGGAGACGGGCTAGAAACTGCTTGGCCAAGTGATAGACGCCCAGCGAGTGCTCAAAGCGCGAGTGGCGCGCGCCTGGATACACCAGATGCACGTAGCCGAGCTGGGAGATGTTGCGCAGGCGCTGGAAGGCTCGGGTATCGACGAGGGCGAGGACGGGAGCGGGGAAGTGGATATAGCCCCAAACTGGGTCGCGAATGACCTTGCCTTCTTCGGCTAAAAGTGGATAATCCATAGCATTGGCCAATCTAGGAGAGGCGTGTTACCCTGTCAAGAAATATGCGCCGAACTCGTTATGGAAGCGATACTTAGGGCATTTTGTTGCGCGGGCCGTCCATTGACACAAAATCGATTGGCTCCTATCTTCCAACATTTCGTTTGACTAGGGGAACACTTGCTAAGGAAATAAATTTTATATCTATGGAACGCACGTTGATGATCGTCAAGCCCGATGCGGTCGCCAAAAACGCCATCGGCCAGATTATTGCCCGCGTCGAGGGCGCGGGATTTGTCGTGCGCGCCCTGCGCATGGTCGAGCTATCTGCCGAGCAGGCGCGGGCCTTCTACGCCGTGCATCGGGAGCGCCCCTTTTACGGCGAATTGGTGGAATTTATGACCTCGGGGCCAGCGGTGCCGATGGTGCTAGAGCGCGCCGATGCGGTGGCGCATTTGCGCGATTTTATCGGGCCGACCAACAGCACAGAGGCCCCGGCGGGCACGATCCGCGGCGACTTTGGCACGGACGTGCAGTGCAACGCCGTGCATGCCTCGGACTCAGCGGCCAACGCCAAGTCCGAAATCGCGTTTTTCTTTGCCGACTGAGCAATCCCATGAGCGCCTTGTTAGTACTCGACGATCTCGCAGAAGGCCCCAATGCGCTCGCCTTTGAACTGAGTGCAGAAGAACTGGAGTTAAAAGACGAATTTTTCGCCTTTCCCTCTAGCGTTGAAACCCGCATCGAGGTGCGGCGCGCGCTCGACAATTTCAGAATTGACGGGGTCATCACTTGCCGCATTGTCGGCGAGTGCTATCGCTGTCTAGAGGAAGTACAAGAAGAGGTCGCAGCGCGGTTTCGCTTGCTCTTGCAGCGCCGCCTCACGACCCCCGAAGAGCTGGCGTCGGCCGAAGCAGACGGTTTCATCGAGATCGTCGATCCGGGGACGCGCGAGTTCGATTTGCGGGCGTACATTCGCGAGGCCGTGATCTTGGACTTGCCGATGCGCATACCCACCCCGGACGCCGATGGGCGGTGCCCGCAGTGCGGAGTTGACGGGGCCGCCGAACCCACCGCCGAACAGGAACGAGAAGTGGACCCGCGCTGGGCCGCACTCGCGCAGATCGATTTTTCCCAACCCAAAGAAAGTTCTTGAGAGGAGTTCCCCGTGGCTGCAGTACCTAAGAGAAGAATTTCGCGCACTCGCCGCGACAAGCGGCGCACTCACTGGAAGATCAAGGCGGCGGCGAGGACTACTTGCTCCCACTGCGGACAACCCGCCTTGCCCCATCGCGTCTGCCCGAGTTGCGGCTTCTATCGCGGCCGCGAATACGTCGAGCCTGAAGTATAGGCTGCTCGGGGCGGATGCTTGCGTGACTGAAGAGGGGAAAAAACTTCGCGCGGCTATTACGGCAACGGCGTCTTTCCTACCCGACAAGGTGGTCTCCAACGCCGATATGGAGCGGCTGGTGGACACCTCAGACGAGTGGATCCGCTCGCGCACTGGCATTTCCGAGCGGCGCTTCCTGCCGGCGGATGAGCCGACCTCCACCATGGCTATCGCTGTGGCCGAAGAGCTATTGGCGCGCCGTGGAATTGCCGCCGACGACATCGACCTGATCATCGTCGCGACCATTACGCCAGACATGATCTTTCCGGCGACGGCCTGCTTGGTGCAACACGCCATCGGCGCCAGCCGGGTCTGGGCCTACGACCTGTCGGCGGCTTGCTCTGGCTTTGTCTTCGCCGTGGCGACCGGCGCGCAGTTCATCGAAAGCGGTGCGCATCGCCGGGTGATGGTCATCGGTGCCGACAAGATGAGCAGCATACTCGACTTTGAGGACCGCGCGACTTGCGTGCTCTTTGGCGACGGAGCGGGCGGGATTTTGCTGGAGCGCGGCGAGGACGGAGCCGGCATGATCGACTTTGAGCTATACGCCGATGGGGCCGCGGTCGAATGCCTGCACATCAAAGGCGGCGGCAGCCTGCATCCCCCTTCGCACGAGACCGTAGATCAGCGCATGCACTACATCCGTCAAGAAGGGCGCACGGTCTTCCGGTTTGCCGTGGAAAAAATGGCCGAAGTGTCGGTCAGCCTGCTGGAGCGCAACGGTCTTACGGGCGCAGACCTCAAGCTCTTCGTGCCCCATCAAGCCAACAAGCGCATCATCGACGCCGCGGCCCAGCGCATGGATCTCCCCTCGGAAAAAGTGATGATGAATATCGACCGCTACGCCAACACCACGGCCGCGACGATTCCCATTGCCTTGGCCGAAGCCGCTGATCAAGGTCGATTGGAATGCGGCGACTTGGTGCTGATGACCGGCGTCGGCGGCGGTCTCACTTGGGGCAGTGCCTTGTTTCGTTGGGGGTCGTGAGATGAGCGAGTGCGCCTTTTTGTTTCCGGGACAGGGTTCGCAGGCCGTGGGCATGGGCCGCGACCTATACGAGCAGCACGAGTCGGTGCGGGCGCGCTTTGCCGAGGCCGACGAGGTGCTGGGTTTTCCGCTCAGTGCGCTTTGCTTTGAGGGGCCGGCCGAGCAACTAACGCAAACCAACGTTACGCAGCCGGCTGTCTTCGTCCACAGCGTCGCCGCCAACGAGTTGCTCGCCGCTATCGGATTACAGCCTGTGGCCGTAGCCGGACATAGCCTCGGGGAATACTCAGCGCTGGTGGCGGCTGGAGTACTCTCGTTTGCGGAGGCCCTGACGCTGGTGGGGACGCGCGGACGGTTGATGTTGGAGGCCGGTAGCGAGTGGCCGGGGACGATGGGGGCGGTGATCGGTTTGGACGACGACCACGTCGTAGCCTTGTGCCAACAGGTAGCGGATGTGGGAATCGCAGTAGCCGCCAATTTTAACGCTCCGGGCCAAGTGGTGGTGTCGGGTGAACGGGACGCGGTGGCGCGGGTGAGCGAGTTGGCCACCGAGGCTGGTGCTCGGCGCGTCGTCGAGTTGGCCGTCAGTGGGGCTTTTCACTCGCCGCTTATGGCGTCGGCGGCAGTGGAGATGGAGTCGCTGTTGCAGGCAGTGCCCTTTGCGCGACCGCGCGTGCCGGTGTTGACCAATGTCTCGGCTGCGCCCGTGGAAGACCCAGAGAAACTGCGGCTGCACCTGATCCATCAGATCACGGGTCCGGTTCGCTGGAGCGCGACGATGCAGCGTCTGGCGGCTATGGGCATCAACCGCGCCTTTGAAGTAGGGCCGGGGGCTGTGCTAAGGGGACTGGTGCGCCGCACCGCGCCCAAGCTCGCAGTCGCACTGGCGGGTACCGTGGAAGAAATCGCCGCGGCAAAAGGAGCGGAATAACATGGGACTCTTGGACGGAAAAGTCGCGCTAGTGACGGGTGGGTCGCGGGGCATTGGCCGGGCCATTGCCCTGCGCTTGGCAGAAGAGGGCGCGGACTTGGCAATCTGCGCTCGCAATGTTGCGGCGGCTGGCGAAGTGGCCGCGGCTATTGAGGCCTTGGGCCGCCGCTGTCTCGTGCGCCAAGCCGATGTCGCCGCTGCCGAGCAGGCGGCCGAGTTGGTGGCGGCGACGATTGCGGAGTTGGGTCGGCTGGACGTGCTGGTCAACAACGCTGGCGTCACCCGCGACAATTTGCTGATGCGGATGAAGGACGAGGATTGGGACGAGGTATTGTCAATCAACCTCAAGGGTGCCTTTAACTGCGTCCGGGCGGCGGTGCGCCCCATGCTCAAAGCCCGCGGCGGACGGATCATCAACATCACTTCGGTCGTGGGATTGTTGGGCAATGCCGGGCAAGCCAACTACGCCGCGTCCAAGGCTGGATTGATCGGCCTGACCAAGAGCTTGGCGCGGGAGTTGGCCTCGCGTGGGATCACCGCCAATGCCGTGGCCCCGGGGTTGGTGCCAGAAACGGGCATGACGGACGGGTTGACGGAACAGCAGCAGGAGCAGATGATTGCTACGGTGCCGCTGGGCCGGGCGGGGATGCCGGAAGACGTGGCGCACGCTGTGGCGTTCCTCGCGTCAGATCAAGCCGCCTATATCACCGGTCAGGTCTTGTCCGTGGATGGCGGCATGGCCATATAATTTAGGTATTAAAATTTTGCTCATCGCCTATATTTAGACTCTAATTTTAAGACCGCACAGCGGTAAAACGTTCACTCCTATTCCAAGAGGAACACACCATGGCTTCTATTGAAGAGCGCGTGAGAGATTTGGTCGTCGAGCAACTCGGCGTGAGCCAAGATCAAGTAAATCCCCAAGCATCGTTCATCGACGACTTAGGGGCCGACTCGCTCGACACTGTCGAGTTGGTTATGGCCTTTGAGGAAGAATTCGGGATCGACATCCCGGACGAGGACGCCGAGAAAATTACGGTCGTAGGCGACGCGATTAAATACTTAGAAGAGAACAGCAAGGCGTGAGCGGTAGTCCAGTGCAGAAGCGCAGAGCCGTCGTCACGGGCTTGGGGGTCTTAGCGCCCAATGGCAATGACCTGCCGACGTTCTGGGACGCGATCCTAGCCGGCCGCTCTGGGGTCGGGCCGATCACTAGGTTCGACACTTCCCAGCACCGGACTACGATCGCCGCCGAGGTCAAGGGTTTCGACCCAGGGGCGGTTATGGACCGCAAGGATGTGCGCCGCAACGACGCCTTCACGCACTACGCGATCTGCGTGGCGAGGGAGGCGGCTAGCCGCGCCCGGCTCGACATGGAAGCGGTTGACCCCGAACGCGTAGGCGTCATCTGGGGCTCGGGTATTGGCGGAATCCAGACCCACGAAGAACAGCACACCATTCTGCTGGAGAAAGGCCCTAGGCGCATCAGCCCATTTTATGTGCCCATGATGATTTCCGACATGGCTCCAGGCATGATCTCCATGGATTTAGGAGCCAAAGGGCCTAACTACGGCACGGTGTCGGCTTGTTCGTCGGCTGCCCACGCGCTCGGCGAGTCGGCGCGCAAGATCCAGTATGGGGAAGCTGACGTGATGGTGACTGGCGGCTCGGAAGCGGCCGTTACGCCCATTTCCATGGCCGGCTTTTCCTCGGCCAAGGCCCTATCGACGCGCAACGACGAGCCCGAGCGGGCCAGCCGGCCCTTTGACTCCGAGCGCGATGGCTTCGTTCTTGGCGAAGGAGCCGGGGCCGTCATTTTGGAGGAATTGGAGCACGCGCAAAGGCGCGGGGCCGAGATCTACGGCGAATTCCTCGGGCTTGGTTTTACTGCCGATGCCTATCACCAGACGGCGATGGCGCCAGAGGCCGAGGGCGGTGCGCGGGCCATGCGCATTGCGCTGCAGGACGGAGGCTTGGACCCGAGCGACATCGGGTACGTCAATGCCCACGGCACCTCGACGCCCATGGGCGACCAGCAGGAGACCGCGGCGCTCAAGACGGTCTTCGCCGGCCACACCGACAGCATGGCCGTAAGTTCGACCAAATCGATGACTGGGCATCTGTTGGGCGCAGCCGGGGCCATCGAGAGCATCGCCTGCATCATGGCGCTCAAAAGCGGGGTCTTGCCGCCGACGATCAATTACGAAAACCCCGACCCCGACTGCGACCTAGACTACGTGCCCAATGAGGCGCGCCGCATGCAGGTAAACTACGCCCTCAACAACTCCTTTGGTTTTGGCGGTCACAACGTGGCACTGGTGTTTGGTCGCTTCACCGGCTGACGTACTTCCCCAGCATCCCCCGAGCACTCCCCGTGCAAACGAGGTTTTCAATCGGGTATTAGGCAGATGAGCTGGATTTCAATTCTTTGGAATCGCCGCAAGCCGGCGGGTGTCCCAGAAGATCGCACCGCGGATTCGTGGCACGCGCTCGAAAAGCTGTTGGGCTACCACTTTAAGAACAGGGATTTGTTGGTCAAGGCCCTCAAGCATCGATCGTATGTGTACGCGGAGGAGGGCAGGGACCGCATCGAGTCGAACGAGCGGCTCGAATTTCTCGGCGACGCCGTGCTGGAGCTGTTGGTCACCGACTACCTCTATCGCCGCTTTGAGAACAAGGGCGAGGGCGAGTTGACCCAGATGAAGTCGCAATTAGTCAGCCGCAAGTCGCTGGCGCGCCAAGCGGACCGTCTTGGGATGGGGGACTTTGTGTTGCTGAGCGCAGACGAGCGCGAGGCCAACGGTGGACAGCGGCCGTCAATCCTCTGTGACGCTTTGGAGGCGCTGATTGGGGCTATTTATCTCGACGGTGGCTTAGAGGCTGCCCGCTCCTTTGTCCGGCGCGCGGTGCTCGCGGATTTTCACCAAATAGTCGAACAGGACGCGAACTTCAACTTCAAGAGCAGGTTGCTCGAATACTCGCAGAGCATGGGCAACGGCCACCCCCGCTACTTGGTGCACGCGGAAGAGGGACCTGACCACGACAAGATTTTCAGCGTCGAAGTGTGCATCACTGGCCAGCGCATGGGCTGGGGCCAAGGGCGGAGCAAGAAGGAGGCCCAACAGATGGCGGCCAAGGACGCCCTCGAGAGTTTGGACACGCTCTAATGGGCCTTACTTGGCGCGTCGTCGATACGGGTGCGAACGGTGGCGCGTACAACATGGGCGTCGATCAGGTGCTCGCCGCGGACGCGGCCCAAGGCCCGGTGCTGCGGTTCTACGGCTGGGACCCGCCGGCTGTTTCCTGCGGCTGGAACCAGCAGCCCGAGCGCGAGGCTAATGTAGAAGCCTGCCGTGCGCTGGGCATTGACGTGGTGCGCCGGCCCACCGGCGGGCGCGCCGTGCTGCACTGGGAGGAATTGACCTACAGCGTCGCTTGCGTTCCAGAGGAATTGGTCGAGGGCGGCGGGATAGAGGCTACGCACCGCAAGATCGGCGCGTGTTTGGCCGAGGGGCTACGGCTTTTCGGGGCCCCCGTCGAACTGGAAAGGACTGGCCGTTGCGTTGGGGACTTGCGATCGGGTCCTTGCTTTGGTAGCACGGCGCGCTGGGAGCTCAAGTGCCAGCAGCGCAAGCTAGTTGGCAGTGCGCAGCGGCGCTACGGACGCCGCTTGTTGCAACACGGGTCGATCTTGCTCGGTCGGGCGCACGAGCGCCTGCCGCAACTTCTGCGGATTGACGAGGATGTGCGGCAAAGATGGACCCGGCAGGTGCAAGCGCACAGCACGGATTTGCATGCCTGTATGGGGCGGCCCATCGACCGGGCCGAATTGATCGATTGCCTAGTCGAGGGCTTCAGTCGTCAACTCGGCGCAAAAATGCACTGGGACGCGCTGGCCGACGATGAGGTGTGCCGCGCTGGTACCTGGGAAAAGGATCGCGCATGATCGCGCAGGATCCCGTGTTAGAAATTCGCGACTTGCGGACCTATTTCCACACGGAAGAGGGCGTTGCCCGCGCCGTCGATGGGGTGTCGTTTGCGGTGGGGCGGGGCCAGACGCTGGGGCTGGTCGGCGAAAGCGGCTGTGGCAAGAGCGTCAGCGCTTTTTCGATCATGCGCTTGGTGCCCGATCCGCCGGGCCGCATTGAGGCTGGGCAGATCCTGCTCAAGGGGCGCGACTTGTTCGCGCTGGACGAGGAGGAGATGAGCCGAGTGCGCGGTGACGACATCGCGATGATTTTTCAAGAGCCGATGACGAGTCTCAACCCGGTGCTGACCTGCGGGTTCCAGATCGCCGAGGCCGTAGTCTTGCACCAGCAGGTTCCCATGCAGGAAGCACGCGCCCGAGCGATCGAGATGCTGCAACTGGTGGGAATCCCAGCGCCCGAGCAGCGGATTGACGAATACCCCCACCAGCTATCGGGCGGGATGCGCCAGCGGGTGATGATCGCCATGGCGCTGTCGTGCAATCCAGACGTGCTGATTGCCGACGAGCCGACCACGGCCCTTGATGTGACGATTCAAGCGCAAATCCTCGCGCTGTTGGAGTCGCTGCAAGAGTCCCTGCAGATGGCGATTGTGATGATCACCCACGACCTCGGCGTGATCGCCGAGACCGCCGATCAAGTGGCAGTCATGTACGCTGGCCGAATCGTCGAATACGCGGAAACGCAATCGCTCTTTGCTCGCCCGCAACACCCTTATACGCGCGGTTTGCTGCGCTCGATCCCGCGGCTGGACGCCGAGCAGGAGCGATTGGACATCATCCCGGGCGTGGTGCCCGACTCCCGCGCTTTCCCACAAGGGTGTCGTTTTGCCCCGCGTTGCCCGCTGGCCGACGATCACTGTCGGGCGGAAGTGCCAGCGCTAGAGGAAATTGAGCCCGCGCACTGGGCGAGCTGTTGGAAAGCGGGGGACGCATGAGCCAAGCCGCGCCCTTGGTCGAGGTCGAGGGACTCAAAAAACACTTTCCCGTGCGCCGGGGGTTTTGGGGTCGGGTACAGGCCCATGTCAAGGCCGTCGATGGAGTTGATCTGGCGATTGAGCGCGGCGAGACCTTGGGCGTGGTCGGCGAGAGCGGTTGCGGCAAGACCACGCTGGGTAGGCTCATGCTGCGGCTCGTCGAGGCCACGGCCGGGCAGGTGCGTTTTGCCGGGGTTGACCTGTTGGGGTTGGGCAAAGAAGCCATGCGGCGGCAGCGGCGGGACATGCAGATCATCTTCCAAGACCCCTATGCGTCGCTCAATCCGCGGATGACGGTGGGCGGCATCATCGGCGAGGCCCTGAAGGTCCACGGGCTCGCCGAGCGCGCCGAGTTGGACGAGCGGATAGGAGAGTTGCTGGAGATGGTTGGGTTGCCAGCGGACGGCGCGCGGCGCTACCCGCACGAGTTTTCCGGCGGCCAGCGCCAGCGCATTGGCATTGCCCGCGCCTTGGCGGTGCGGCCGCAATTTATCGTCGCCGATGAGCCAGTGTCTGCGCTGGACGTTTCGGTGCAGGCCCAAATTATCAACTTGCTGCAAGACCTACAGCGCGATTTGGGCCTAACTTATATGTTTATTGCCCACGACTTGAGCGTGGTGCGTCACATTTCGGATCGGGTGGCCGTGATGTATTTGGGGCGCATAGTCGAGGTGGCGGCGCGCGATCAGCTCTACCGCCAGCCGTCCCATCCCTATACGCGCGCGCTGCTGGCGGCCGTGCCCGCGCCCGACCCGCGGACTAAGCGGCAGCGCGTCCTGTTGGAGGGCGACGCGCCCAATCCAGCGGCTGTGCCCTCGGGCTGCGCCTTTCACCCGCGCTGTCCGGAGCGAGAAGAGATATGTACTCGCGTGGTGCCACGCCTCGTCGATCTGGGCGGCGGCCACTGTACTGCTTGTCTGCTTCGCTATCCCGCGGAGCTAAAAAATCGGCTGGTTGCCGAGGCCAAAGAAAAAAACGCAAGATAGCAGGAGAACTATAGCTTATGATGACTTTGCTGCGCCAAAAGACGGTGCTCGTTCTGTGGTTTGTGATATTCGCCTTCATCGGCTTGATTGTCGTCGAATGGGGAGCCGACTACTCAGGGGCGGGCACCAACGACGCCGGCGATATAGTCGGCGAGATCAATGGCAAGACCATTTCGCTGCGGGAGTTCCAAGATGCGCTGCGGCGGGTAGCGCGCCAGATGCCGCAGGAGCAGCGCGCCGATCAAGCCGTGCTCGTACAGCAGGTGTGGGATTACTACGTCCGCGAGATCATTCTGAGCCAAGAGTACGAGCGCTTGGGCTTTGAGGTGACCGATGGAGAAATCGCCTATTACACGCGGAGTAACCCCCCGCAGGCCGTGCGCGACTTCGAGACGTTTCAAACCGATGGCGCGTTCGATATGGACAAGTACGCCCAGTTCATCGGCAATCCGGCCAATCTCAGCGACCCCAACAACCAAGCCTTGGTCCTGTGGATCGAGAGCACGATTGAGCGGCAATTGCTCGATTACAGGTTACAGAGGCTGCTGCGGGGCACCGCGCAGGTGAGTCCCAGCGAGGCGCGCCAGTACTTTGCCGAGGCCAACGAAAAGGTGCGCGTCGAATACGCTTTCGCCCCCAGCGACGCTGCGGATGACGAGATTGAGGTCTCCGACGAAGATTTGGCCGCCTACTATCAAGAGAATGTGGCCGATTACGAGCACCCCGATCAGGTAAAGCTGGAATACGTGTACTTCCCCAAGGTGCCTAGTGCTGAGGATTCGCTGGAGGTCAAAAAGGAGATCGGCCGCCTGCGCCAAGAGATTGAGGCCGGCGAGGATTTCGCCGAGTTGGCTGCGGTGGTCTCGGACGATGAGGGATCCGCCGCCCGAGGCGGGGATCTCGGTTTCTTTGGTCGCGGCCAGATGGTTGGGCCCTTTGAGGAGGCAGCTTTTGCCTTGGCACCCGGCGAGCTTTCCGAGCCGGTGCAGACGCGCTATGGTTGGCATCTGATCAAGGTGGAAGAACGCTTGGAGGAAAGCAGCGGGGAAAGGGTGCACGCCCGCCATATTCTGCTCAGATACCAGCCCTCGCGCACGACTGAAGATAGCCTGCGCAGCCGGGCCGAGGTGTTCCAAGAGCAGGCCACAGCCGAGGGATTTGCCGCCACGCTCGCAGCCTCTGGCACCGAGGCGACGACCACGAGTTTTCTGCGCGAAAGCCAAGCCGTGCCGGGCGTCAGCGCGAACACAACGTGGCTAGTCAATTGGTTTTTTGAGGAGGAGCCTGGAGCTGTCAGCCAAGTCATCGAGGACGATTTGGGATTGTGGGTGGCGCAGCTAGTGGCCAAGCGGCCTGAGGGTACCGTGCCCTTGGACGAGCTAAAGGATCGGCTTGAGCCGCTGGTGCGCGCGCGCAAAAAGGCCGAGCGCGCCGCGGCCCAACTGGAGGCCGTGCGGCGGGAAGTAGGAGCCGGGGCCACCTTGGCGCAGGCGGCGCAAAATGCCGGGGTGGAGTTCCATACCCCCGAGGCTTTTGCACGCACCGAATCGGTGGAGGGTCTAGGCCGCGCTAACGCGGTGATCGGCGCGGCCTTCCGCTTGGAAAAGGGTCGGCTCAGCGAAGTGATCGAGGTCGCCGAGGGCAGCAAGCGCGGGGCTTACCTGCTGAAGCTGCTGGAGAAGACGCCGGTAGATGAGGAGCAATTCGCCGCGCAGCGCGAGCAGGTGGTCGCTCAACTACAGGCGCAGCGTGAGCAGGAGGCTGTACAAAACTGGTTCGCGCACCTGTACGACACGGCCGAGATCGAAGACAACAGACATCGCTTTTTCACGTTTTAGATTGGAGAGGAATCATGTCAGCAGCACCGGGGCAAACGCAAATCGGCTTTATCGGCTTGGGGATCATGGGTGCGCCCATGGCCAAGAACCTGCTCAAAGCCGGTTATCAACTCAACGTGTACAACCGCAGCGACCGACCGCGCGTTGACGAGGTCGTCGCCGCGGGCGGCGTGCGCGTCGGCTCGCCCAAGGAGGCGGCGACGGGTGCGGATGTCATCATCAGCATCGTCACGGACACGCCCGATATGGAGGCGGTACTCGTGGGCGAGGAGGGCGCGATTGACGGAGCCAAAGAGGGCGCAGTCGTCATCGATATGAGCACGGTGTCGCCCAAAGTCACGCGCGAAGTGGCCGCGGCCTTGCAGGAGCGGGACGTGGCCATGCTCGACGCGCCGGTCAGCGGCGGGGATGTGGGCGCGATTAACGGCACCCTGTCGATCATGGTCGGCGGCGACGAGGCTGTCTTTAACCAGTGCCTGCCGGTCTTTGAGGCGATGGGTACTAATATCAACTTGATTGGTTCCAATGGTGCTGGTCAGACGACTAAGCTCTGTAACCAAATCGCGGTTTCGGTCAACAACATGGCTATGGCCGAGGCCCTGATGCTGGCGGCGACTTCTGACTTGGACGTGCAAAAGGTCATCGACGCCATTAGCGGCGGCGCGGCTGGCTCTTGGCAGTTGAGCAACTTAGGTCCGCGCATTGCTGCGGGCGATTTTGACCCGGGCTTCATGGTCTATTTGCAGCAAAAGGACCTGCGGTTGGTGTTGCAGGCGGCTAATGATGTCAAGCTGGCCCTGCCGGCCGTGAGTATCGCCCACCAGTTTTTCAACATCGTCGAGCGCGCTGGTTGTGCCGAAGAGGGGACCCAGGCGCTGATCAAGGCCTACGAGGCCCAGGCCGATAGACAAGCACGGGCCGAGTAGCCCTCCGAGGTTGGTGTCGGTGCAACTCGCACTGAAAAAAGTTGGGGTGCTGCCGCGCGATCAGGATTTGGATTATCTGGTCGCGGAAGTGCGCGACCTGTTTGATCCGCATAGGATCGCAGTATGTTTTATCGAGGGGGACGAGCACCCGGACGACTTGGATTTGGTCATTGCGCTCGGAGGCGACGGTACGGTGCTCCGCGCCTTTGCGCGCTTCCCGCAGCGGCCAGTGCTGGCGATCAATTTCGGCACCGTCGGTTTTTTGACCGCTGGGGACCGCAAGGACTTGGCGCGCATCGTCCAACTCTTAGTCGATGGCCAGTACTTTGTCAGCGAGCGCTTGGTGCTCTCTTGCCGCCATCCCTGCGGCGAGAGTCTGGTCTTCAACGAGGTGACCTTGCGGGCGCACCACAAAATGCTTTCGACGGACGTCTTCGTTGACGACGCTAAGATCCGCACCATTCGCGGCGACGGTGTGGTCGTCGGCACGCCGACGGGCAGCACTGGGTTGTTGTTGTCCATGGGCGCGCCGCTGGTCATGCCCGAAGTGCGCTGCATGTTACTCGACGGCATCAACGAATACAACTTCACGTCGCGAACTTTGATCCTGCCGGCTGAGAAACGGGTGCGGTTGCGCGTCAGCTCCGAGACCGTGGACAGCCAAGTGGCGCTCATTGCCGATGGTCACGAGATATGCAGCTTAGCTCCCGAACAGGAGGTGTACGTCGGTCAAGCTGCACACACGGCGCGGTTGATATATCTCGACGACAATTACTTTTTTCACAACCTGTCGGAGAAACTTTCTTGGTAGAGGAGATACTATGCGCGTGGCGGTAATCGGCGCGGATCGCCCTTGGGGCGCGCTGCTGGCGGCTGAGTTGGGTACGGACTTTGAGGTGGTGGTGCTCGGTGCAGAAGAAAATAGCGACCTAGCCAACTATCGGCAGGTTGATTTGCTCCAGCGCGAGGCATTAGACTCGGCGCTGGCTGGCGTGGAGGCCATTGTCCACGCGGCAGGCGGCGACCCGGCTGGCGACGGCGAGGGGGCCGTGCTCGACACCGCGGCGCGGGGTACCTACGTGGCGTTGACGGCGGCCTGTGCCGTTGGCATTGAGAAAGCGGTACTGCTGAGTGATCTCGATTTGCTGCGCGACTACCCGGAAGAATATCTAGTTGATCCGCAGTGGAATGCCTTGCCACGGGCCGAGGCTGGGTCGCTGGCACCGCTTATGGCCGAATTGGTTGGCCGCGAGATCGCCCGCACCGGACAGATCGAGGTGCGCTGTTTGCGTTTCGGTGAATTGGATACGGAGACCACGGCTGACGATGCTGTGGAAGCGGTGCGCCAAGCTCTGACCGCTGAGCGCGGAGGACACGACTGGTTACTAGCCCACGTAGCGTCGAGCGGACGCTACGCCTAAGGGGGTATTATGGCAACGGTGAACGAAGGCAAGGTGGTGTTGTTTGGGACGGGTGGTCCGGTCGGCGCGTCGGCGATTGTTGCGCTCAAAGAGCATTACACATTGCGGGTGACCGATCTCCGGCCGATGACGGAAGTAGCGGCCGCTCCGCCGCAAGGCCCCCGGGCACCGATCCCCGAGGTGTTGGGACCGCCGCATGAGAATCGGGTCGTCGATATTACTGACTACGCGCAAGTGTTGACCGCCTGTGAGGGCATGGACGCGGCGATCAATGTGTCCGTCGTCCGGCCGCATCCCGTGCTGGCCTTCCAAGTCAACATGGTCGGCGCGTACAACGTGGCCAAAGCCTGCGTGGCCTGCGGGATAAAGAGGCTGATCCACACTGGGCCGTTTCACACCTCCTTAAATCACAACGCCGACTATTGGAACGACTTTCAAGTGGAGGCCGACATCCCGCTACATCCGGGCGACGATCTCTACGCAGTGAGCAAGTATCTCGGGGGGCACATTACGCGCGTGTTTGCCGAGCGCGAAGGCTTGGAGGTGCTCACCTTTGTCTATACGCATTTTCGACCAAGGGAAATCCTGCCCGAGGAACATGGACAGGGCGTGCATCCATACGTGACCTCGTGGGAGGATACTGGGGAGGCGTTCTTGTATGGGTTGCGGGCGCCCGAGATGCCATCGCCGTACGAGGATTTCTTTATCTGTGCGCGGCTGCCGCACGACAAGTACCGGCCCGACAAGGCCAAGCGGCTCTTGGGCTGGGAGGCCGAGGACCGATTCGAGGCGTTATATACGCGGCCTTAGTGACTTATTCGATAGATTAGACCGGCCTGATCGTCCGAAACCAGTAGTGAACCGTCGGGCATTACGAGAACGTCAACAGGCCGGCCCCAGTTCGATTCTCCCTGTAGCCAGCCTTCCGCAAACGGCGCGTAGCTGACCGCTCCGTCGGCAGCCAAGCGCACTAGGGTGAGGCGGTAGCCGATCTTGCGAGTGCGGTTCCAAGAGCCGTGTTCGGCGATGAAGATTTGATTGCGGTACTCTGCCGGAAACATGTTGCCAGTGTAAAAGCGCATCCCGAGGGCCGCTACGTGCGGGCCGAGTTCTTGGACTGGTGGAACGAACTCGCCGCAGCCGCGCTGAGCGCCGAAAGCTGGATCGGCGATGTCGGTGCCGTGGCAGTAGGGATAGCCGAAGTGCTGCCCATCGGCGGTTACTCGGTTCAGTTCGTCTGGCGGCATGTCGTCGCCCATCCAGTCTCTGCCGTTTTCCGTGAACCACATTTCTCCTGTTGCTGGATGCCAGTCGAAGCCGACGGAATTGCGCACGCCCCGGGACACGACCTCGAAGTCGCCCGTGGAGGGATCCAACCTGCCGATGGACGCGTACGGGTCGGGGGAAGCGCAGATGTTGCACGGCGCGCCGACCGGCACGTACAGCAAACTGTCGGGGCCAAAGCGGATGAACTTCCAGCCGTGGGCGCGGTCTGTTGGGAAAGTGTCGTTGACGATCTCCGGCTGCGGCGGGTTGTCGAGGTGCGCTTCGATGTCGCGATAGCGCAGGATGCGGCTGACTTCGGCTACGTACAGGTCGCCGTCCTTGAAGGCAACGCCGTTGGGTCTGTTCAGACCGCTGGCGAGGATGATGATTCGCTCGGCCTTGTGGTCGCCGTCTTCGTCGCGCACTGCGTACACGCGACCAGCGGATCGGGTGCCGACGAATAGGGTGCCACTAGGGCTGCGGCTCAGCGAGCGAGCGCCGGGTACCCCTTTGGCGTACACGCGAATGTGGAACCCTTCCGGCAGCTCGATCTGCGTCAGGCGCGGGTCTTCGGGTGGGGGCAGCGGTGCTGACGGACCTGCCGACCTGCCGATCTCCGCAGGTAGCGATGGATCGGATGGATCGATGCTGTACGTCTCGATGAGTTGGGCGTCGGCTAGGTCAATTTGTCCGTCTTGACTGACATCGCCCAAGGATATATCGCCGTTGTTGGGCAGAGCGATGGAGGAATCTTCGCTGTACAGGACGACCAGCAGCGCATCGGCCCAATCGACGCGGCCGTTGTTATCGAGGTCGCCCAACAGCCTGCTCGCCGCCCCGTTATCTTGGGAAACACTGTCGAGTACTTCGACCACAATATTGACAGCATCGGTCCCTACCTGAAAGACCGGGTCCACGTAGGGGATCAAGCCCTGGCCTGAGACGGTCAATCCATAGATCTGCGCTGCTCCCACTAGCTCCTTACCCACCGGACCCGCAGAAGTGCTCCCAACCGCTCCGTCGAGCAGGACCATTGACCGAGTTAAACGCACTTCATTGCCCACTAGCCGATACAGATATACCCCTGCGGCGACGCCCCGTCCCGACGCATCCGTGCCATCCCACGTCGCTGTGTGAAAGCCCGCTGGCTGCTCCGCATCCACCAACGTCGCTAGGCGCTGCCCCAAGACGTTGAGCACTTCTAGCCGCACCCTAGTCGAGATCGGCAGGCGATAGGGAATGATTGTAGAAGGGTTGAACGGGTTGGGGTAATTCTGTCCTAAGTAAAATTGTTGCGGCAGGACGGTTTGTTCCGCCAAGACGTTCGTACTCAATGCCGCTAGGGACAAGGCAAAATAGCCGGTCTCATCGGTGGTAGTGCGAATCGAGCGGCTCAGGTCGGTTGCGACAAACAGCCGCACCTGTGCGCCGATGGCCGGTTGTCCTGAAGCCAGCCGCACCCGCCCTTCGACCAGTGACTCGGCGCTGGCATCGCCGACTAAGATCAGCCCCATGAGGCATCTGATTATAAATCTCATAACACCCGCATTCTAAAGAGATTGTATCGTATGGGCAACTTCAAAGCAGCGCCTCAGTTAGCTGGTGAAAGGGTGCATCTTGAAGGTACCTACTTCTTCAACCGAGACAATGCGGTCGAAGTTCCAGCCAATGCGGTTGGTTGCCAAATGGGCCAAGATATCTGCCTCGCCATTGGACAGAGCCACTAGATGGTGGTATAATATGGCCCATCTGCGCGAAATCGAACGTTAATTCCTTTACATATTAACCCAAACAAGGAGAGGTCGTATGCGACTCTGGAGCAAGTGCATTTTTATGACTCTGCTCTTGTCATTGCCTGCCGTCCACGCTCAGGCCGAATCAACAGGGACCATTGTGGGCACGGTCGTCGATGCTGAGAAAGGGACGATGCTGGATCTGGCCCAAGTCTATATCGCGGAGTTGAACAGGAGCGCGGAATGGAGCGAGGACGGCCGTTTCACCATGGCCAAGGTTCCCGCTGGCGAATACCTGATCACCGCCGAATTGATCGGCTACGAAAGCGCAGCCACCACCGTCGTGGTCGTCGCTGGTGAGGCTGTGAGCGTCGAGTTGGAGTTGATGGCCAGTGCGGTCGAATTGGAGGAAGTGGTGGTGACTGGCACCGCGGTTAAGGAATCCCCCATCAGCTTGACCTACGCCGTCGCGGTGACTGGCCGAGAAAAGATGGCCGAGCAAGGGTCGCCGCAGGCGGTTGATTTCTTTAAGAACTTGAGCGCTAGCCACGGAGTGATCGGCGAGCGCAGCAGTTGGTACAACGCCAATCAAGCCGCGACCCTTGCCGAGAGCATTGCCAATGTCAATCTGCGCGGTCTGGGGGCTTCGCGGACGTTGGTGTTGATCAACAGCCGCCGCCAGACCTATGTGCCGGCGCGCTTGATCGGCGGGCGCTTCGTCGATGTAAATGCCATCCCCTCCATTGCCGTGGATCGGGTCGAGGTGCTCAAGGAAGGGGCCTCGGCCATTTATGGTTCGGATGCAGTGGCTGGTGTCGCCAACTTTTTGACCCGTTCCGACTTTGAGGGTTTTGAGGTCTCGGCCGCGCACGAGTATATCGCGGGCGCGGGCGATTCCAACGTCGGCGCGATCTGGGGTGGGAAGATTGGCGAGGCTCATGCGGTTGTTTCTGGGGAATGGAGGGGCCGTCAGGCGCTACCGGCCTCCGAAAGGGATTATCTGCTACAGGAGTGGCACGGCAGCGGGCAGCGCCTCGGATGGTCGAGCTTGGGCAACCCGGGCACCTTTGCTGTTGGCGCGCCGGCCCCGTGGACCGCTGCCATCCACGCCCCGCGTTGCGAGCAGTTTGGCGGTTTCCGGGAGTCTTGGACTTGCCGCTTCCGCTATCAGCAGTACGAGAATCTGATTGAGGACATGAGCCATATGCGCGCTTTTGCCGAGATCAACGGCGCGTTGGACAATGGCATAGAGTATCATTTCGAGGGTCTGTTGGCCGAGGCGGAAATTCCCGAGTGGTACACCACCCCTTCGTATCCTCCCTTTCCTCTGACAGACACGAGCATCATGGAGGTCGCGTCCGACCATCCGGGCCGGGAGGCATTTTGTGCGGACTACGGCGCTGAGGAAGGCGACCTGTACTACAACGAATGCCAAGGCGGCGAGAACTGGTATTTCAACGGCCGCCCGTTTGGCAATTCGGGGCCTGGGCGCATACTGGGCCGCGACTCTCGTACCTTGCGCGTGGCGGCTTCTGCCAATGGCGACCTAGGTCAAAATGCCCATTTTGATTTAGGTCTCTCCTATTCTCGCACCGAGGGCAATTACAATCTGCCGGGGGTGTACATTGAGCGGCTGTTCCTCGGCTTCCGCGGGTTTGGCGGACCCGATTGCGGCGTTGGCGTGGAGGCGGATAACACGTCCCTTGCTGGGATGCGGCTCGGCCCGCTCAATGGCCAAGTGGCCGGTCAGGGCGACTGCCAGTACTACAACCCCTTCGGCAATGCCATCGAGTTCGCGGATCAACACGGCGCGGCGTTTGCAAGCCAAGCGAATCCCGATTACCGCGCCAACCTTGCCAACAGCCCCGAGTTGCGGAACTGGCTGGCAGATAATGAAGTCGATCTGCAGAGTACTGCGGATCTGTTGGTCGCCGATGCGACGCTGAGTGGAACTTGGATTGAGGACGTCGCTAGTTACGCGGCCGGCTATCAGTTCCGCTTACTCAATGCCAGCGGCGACCCCAACGACGCGGGAGACGTGACCATCAATCCCTGTCCGGTGGTGGGCGATGACGGGTGCTCAGCCGAGGACAGGTTCGGTCCCTATGCGTTCACCAATGTGAATCGGCCGTATGATGAATCGCAGACGGTGCATCGCTTCTTTGCCGAGGTTCCCCTGAGCTTGGGATCGCGCTTTGACACCCAACTCGCCGCCAACTACGAGTTCCACGATGTGGCGAGCAGTTTCGACCCCAAGTTTGGCTGGCGCTATCAGTTAGTGGAATCGCCGACTCAATCCGTGTTTCTGCGCGGCTCGGTGCAGACGACGTTTCGCACCCCATCGCTGGACGACGTAAATGAAAACCCGCTTTCGACGCTCGAGTGGATCAATGAGACGGGTGCCTATCAAACGGTGGACCGGTTCGGGAGCAAGGACCTCAAGCCCGAACAGGCTTTTACCTATAATGCGGGCTTCGTCTTAGTCTCTGAGGAAGGCTTTGATGCGACGTTTGACTACTGGAGCTACGACTTCAAGGATGTCATCGGGGCCATGCCGCATGGGGCCATTACCGCCTTATATGCCGATGAAGCGAATAATGAGGCCCTGAAGCAGTTCATTGTCTGCCCGGACGGGATCGGCACTGGCACATGCGCAGCCTCTGAACTGGAGCGGGTGCAGGTTGATATAGTCAATTGGCCAGGGGTCAAGACCTCGGGGATTGATTTGCATCTGGGTGGGCACGCGGACGCCGGAGCCGGGGTATTGTCGCTCGACTTGGACGCTACGTACACGCTGGAGTACCGGACGAAGGCCCTGAAGCTCGACGACTTGGTGCTGCAAGATGAGGCAGACGCGGCTGGCTACCTGAACTTTGGCAATCCCATCGCGACCTCGCTGCCGAAGTTGAAGGGGCAGGTGTCGGCGGGGTATTACTGGGGAGCCTACCGCCTCGTGAGCTTTTTGAACTATATCTCGTCGTACGAGGATCGGGGATCAATGAACTCCGGTAATGATGCTGTTATAGACAAATTCGGTACCATTGACTCGTTCGTCACTTGGGATGTGAGCTTTCTGTGGAACTTGTCCGAGGGCGTCAACATCGCGCTGTCGGGGATGAACCTGCTCGACACGATGCCGCCACTGGTGAACATCGAGCAGGCGTACGATGGCTTTACACACGACCCCAAGGGACGGCGGTTGAAGCTGGCCGTGTCCTATAATTTTGGCGGCTGAAGCCGGACAGTAGCAGTTTAACGATACGGGGCCGTCCAAACTGGTATTGGACGGCCCCGTGTACTATTGCACCGAGTCACAGCAGCGCTTCGGTTAGCTCGGTAAAATTTCCCACCTCCACATCGGGCCGGTACGGCGTTTCTTCGTAGGGCAGGGCGTTGCGGTTGACAAAGGCACCCATCATGCCACAGGCCCGCGCTCCCAGCACGTCGAATGAATTGGCCGAAACCATCATGCACTGCCCTACTTCTAGGTTCAGCAAGGTCGCGGCCCGGCGATATACCCCAGGGTGCGGCTTGAAGGCACCTACTTCTTCAACCGAGATAACGCGGTCGAAGTCCCAGCCAATGCGGTTGGTCGCTAGATGGGCCAAAAAGTCGGCCTCGCCGTTGGATAGGGCGACTAGGCGATAGCGTCCTTGCAGCTTTTCGAGGGCGTCTCTCACATCGGCGAAGGGGTTGAGGTGCTGCCATGCTTCCATGAGCCGGGGGACATCTCCTTCGGCCACCTCTATTCCCTCCAACGCCAAGACGTAAATCAAGGCCCGCCGCACCGTCTCCAAATAGCCGCTGTGGCCCAACAGGAGGATATTGTCCTGATATTGCTCTAGGCGCTGGCGCGCTCGCCATTGGTCCCACAGGTGCTCGGGCGGGACTGAAGACCCTTTATCGCGCAGATAGGACGCGATGGCCGGGGTCAGACTGCCGCCCAAGTCGAGGACGGTGCCGAACAGGTCGAAAGTGAGGGCTTGTACTGCTGGAAATTTGGCCATATTATTTGCCTCGCTGTGTTTGTTGTGGATTAAGCGATTGTGTAATTTAGTCTATCCGCGAGCGGTAGAACAAGCGTAGGGGGCGGTTTGCAAACCGCCCCCTACAAAAATAACCGGTATGCAATGTGCGGTATTGTTGGGCTGTATGTAAAAAAACACGATTTGGCCGACCAACTCGGCGCGCTGTTTGCCGAGATGCTGATATGCATGAGCGACCGCGGCCCCGATAGCGCGGGGTTGGCGCTCTATGGCAATGAGCCGCCGGAGGGCTTTATCAAAGTCACCTTGCGGCACGCGGCTGACGACTACGATTGGCCGGAGCTGGCCGACCAACTCGGCGTGCGCTTTAGCTGCGAGGCCAGCCTGCGCGTCAACGCCAACTACGCGGTCATCGCAGTGTGCGCCGACGCCGATTCGTTGGGACAGGCGCTAGCTGGCTCAGATCCGGGCCTGACGGTGATGAGTATCGGTCGCAGCATTGAGATCCTCAAAGAAATCGGCGCACCTTCCGAGATCGTCGATCGCTTTGGCGTACGCGAAATGCACGGCACGCACATCATCGGGCATACGCGCATGGCCACGGAGAGCGCGGTGACCACCGATGGCTCCCATCCCTTTTCCACCGGCATGGACCTCTGTCTCGTACACAACGGGTCGCTGAGCAACCACAATCGGCTGCGCACGCGCCTGGAGCGCAGGGGGATTGAGATTCGCACGGAAAACGACTCGGAGGTGGCCGCTGGTTACTTGATGTGGCGGATGCAGCAGGGGGATACCTTGCAAGCGGCACTCCAAGCGGCGCTCGACGATCTGGACGGTTTCTATACCTTTGCCATTGGCACGGCCGATGGCTTTGCGGTCTTGCGCGACCCGATCGCCTGTAAGCCGGCGGTGCTGGCCGAGACGGATGAGTACGTGGCGATGGCCAGCGAGTTCCAGGCGCTATCGAGCTTGCCGGGGATCGATGACGCGGAGGTGTGGGAGCCCAAGCCGGCGCGGGTGTACACTTGGGGAGGAGCCGATTGATGGGCGCGGAGGTTTTCGACTTGGCGACCGGGGCGTTGCGCCAGCTCAACCAGCGCCTGCACGATCTGACTGAGGAGACGGCCAAGACGCCGTGGCGGATTATGCATCCGCGAGGTGCGCACGCAGTGGCCGCTGGAGTCGATGCGCCCGTGGAAATCGATATCGAAGGCCACGTTGGCTACTATTGCGCTGGTATGAATCAGCGCGCTCACATCACCGTCCACGGGATGGTCGGGGTCGGAGTGGCTGAGAACATGATGTCGGGAGTGGTGAGAGTGAAGGGCCACGCCAGTCAGTGCGCTGGGGCCACTGGGCACGGCGGTCTGCTGGTCATTGAGGGCGACGCGTCGAGCCGGTGTGGGATTTCGATGAAGGGGATCGATATTGTGGTCGGCGGCTCGGTCGGTCACAGCAGTTGCTTTATGGCCCAAGCTGGCAACCTAGTCGTCTGCGGCGATGCCGACGAGGCGTTGGGCGACTCGCTGTACGAGGCGCGGATTTTCGTGCGCGGCCGGGTTGCGAGTTTGGGGGCCGACTGCATTGAAAAGCCCATGCGCGACGAGCATTTGAGCGCGTTGGCTGAACTGCTGACGCGAGCGGATTTGTCTGGCGTTCGTCCCGAAGAGTTCCGCCGCTACGGGTCGGCGCGCCAGCTTTACAACTTCAAGGTAGATAACGCATCCCAGTACTAGACGTTACTATGACGCAACCAAACCAAAACCAAGAGGGTCTGCGCGAGTCGGCGACCTTTGGCCGCGACGTCATCTACGAGATCCAGCGCGCTGCGCAGACCGGGATCTACGATATCCGCGGCTGGGGGGCCAAGCGCCGGGTGCCCCATTTTGACGACTTGGTCTTTCTGGGCGCGAGCATGTCGCGCTACCCGCTGGAAGGTTACCGCGAGCGCTGCGACACCGATGTGGTGTTGGGCACGCGCTACGCCAAAAACCCGATCCACCTCGACATCCCCGTCACCATCGCGGGGATGAGCTTTGGCTCGCTATCGGCGCAGGCCAAGGAGGCGCTCGGTCGCGGTGCCAGCGAAGTGGGGACGAGCACCACGACCGGCGACGGCGGGATGACGCTGGAGGAGCGCGAGCAGTCGCGGACTTTGGTGTATCAGCTTTTGCCCTCGCGCTACGGCATGAACCCCGACGACCTGCGGAAGGCCGACGCCATTGAGGTGGTGCTCGGCCAGGGAGCCAAGCCCGGCGGCGGTGGGATGCTGTTGGGTCAGAAGATCAGCGACCGCGTCGCCCAGATGCGGACTTTGCCCAAGGACATTGACCAGCGCTCGGCCTGCCGCCATCCCGATTGGACTGGCCCGGACGATTTGGCGATCAAAATAGTCGAGTTGCGCGAGATTACCGACTGGCAGGTGCCGATCTACGTCAAGATCGGCGCGACGCGGACGTACTACGATACGCTGTTGGCGATCAAGGCCGGAGCCGACGTGGTGGTGCTCGACGGGATGCAGGGCGGCACGGGCGCGACTCAGGAGGTGTTTATCGAGCACGTGGGAATCCCGACTTTGCCAGCCGTGCGCCAAGCGGTGGAAGCGCTCGACGAGCTGGATATGCACCGCAAGGTGCAGCTCGTTGTGTCTGGCGGCATCCGCAGCGGCGCGGATGTGGCCAAGGCCCTGGCGATGGGGGCGGACGCTTGTTCGATTGGCACGGCCGCGCTGATCGCGCTGGGCGACAACAGCCCGCATTTGGACCCCGAGTACCGCAAAATTGGCTCGGCGGCTGGCTTTTACGACGACTTACAAGACGGCGAAGACCCAGCCGGCATCTCGACCCAGACCGACACCTTGGCCCAGCGCCTCGACCCGGTGGTCGGAGGCCGCCAGCTCGCCAACTATTTGCGGGTAATGACCATGGAGTGCCAGACCATTGCTCGCGCCTGCGGCAAATCGCACGTTCACAATCTAGAGCCAGAGGACTTGGCGGCGCTGACCATTGAGGCGGCGGCCATGGCCAAGATCCCTTTGGCCGGGACGGATTGGATTCCTGGAAACACGCCAACTAAAGGAGCCTGTTGTGACTGAACGCACTGAAATCAAAGAACGCCTCGCCCAAGAGGGCATTGAATTCCTACTAGTACAGTTCGTCGATATGACCGGCGCGCCCAAAGTGAAGATGGTGCCAGTGACGGCACTCGACGATGCGCTTGACGAAGGCGCGGGTTTTGCCGGCGCGTCTATTTGGGGTTTGGGGCAGGGGCCGCACTCGCACGACATGCTGGCGCGGATTGACCTCGGTTCGTACGCGCGGCTGTCTTGGCAGCCGAACACCGTGCGTTTTGCCAGCAATCTCTTCGTCGATGGGGAGTCCTATCCCTATTGCTCGCGCACCAACCTCCAGCGGGTGCTCGCCGACGCCCGGCAACAGGGCTACGTCTTCAATGTGGGTATGGAACCGGAGCACTTTCTCCTCGCGCGCAATGACGACGGCTCGATCCGGCCTTGGGACCCGGACGGCGTGGACTCGTTGGCCAAGCCCTGCTACGACTTCCGCTCCATGTCGCCGGCGATGGCGTACTTGCAGGAGTTGACGCTGTCGCTCAACAGCATGGGTTGGGGCGTGTACCAGTGCGACCACGAGGACGCCAACGGCCAGTTCGAGGTGAACTTCGACTATGCGGACGCGCTGACGACTTCGGACCGCATCATTTTCTTCAAGATGGCTACTTCGCAGATCGCCAAGAAGTACGGCGCGATTGCCTCGCACATGCCCAAGCCGTTTGCCGACCGCACGGGCAGCGGTTTGCACGCGCACTACCATATAGCCGATGCCGAGTCAGGAGAGAATCTGTTCTTGGACGAGGGAGATAAGCGGGGTTTGGGTTGTTCAGAACTGGCCTATCACTTCCTCGGCGGCATTTTGCACCACGCGCGCGCCCTGTGCGCGGTATCCAGCCCGACGGTGAACTGCTACAAGCGCCTGCAACTCGGCGCTGGCATCTATTCGAGCCGTTCGGGTTTTACTTGGACGCCGGCGTTCATTACGTATGGCGACAACAACCGCACGCAGATGATCCGCACGGCCGGCGAGGGTCATTTTGAAGACCGCACGATCAGCGCCGCGGCCAATCCCTATCTGGCTCTGGCTGCCTATCTGGTCGCCGGGCTCGACGGCATTGAGCGCGGCTTGGAGCCGGGCGAGCCGAATTTGGGCAACATGTACGAGCGCCCCCTCGACGAGATCCAAGCGGCAGGAATACAGGTTTTGCCGCAGTCGCTGGCCGAGGCGCTCGACGAGTTGGGCGAGGACGAAGTGGTGCAGAGCGCACTAGGCCCCATCGCCGACGAATTCCTCAAGATAAAAGCTGACGAGTGGGCCGAGTACGACGGCCAAGTCAGCCGCTGGGAGATCGACCGGTATTTGACGTCTGTTTGAGTTTTATGTACGCCCAATTTTAGGGGTTTATATTGCTTTTTTGACGAAAAATCGTTATTATTAGGAAATGATTCACACATTTTCCGTATCTAACTACTACTCGGTCCGCGAGGAAGTAGTTCTCGATCTCCGTATTTTAGGCACTGCTCCCGCCTTGCCACGCTTTCGACGCAGTACGGCCAAGCCGGATATCCGGCTCCCCTCTGTCGTCGTATTCATGGGACCGAATGGATCGGGCAAGACGACCCTGCTGGATGCGCTGCTCGCAACCTCCCGCATCGCCTCATCCGCATCTCCTGCTGAAGAGACCAGCCCGCTCACGACCTTTCTCCCTTTCTCTTCGACGGAAACCAGAGACAAACCGACGCGGTTTTGCGTGGAGATCGAAGCGGATTGGCTGGCACCGGACCAAGCCCGGCACCTGTTCCGCTACGAACTGGCCGTGAAACGCGGTGACGCCGGCGTCAAGGATACCTTCTTCCAGCGCGAAGTGTTGTCCTACTTTCCCAAGGGGCGCCCTCGCCGCCTTTTCGAGCGCGGTGCTCCGGAAGAGCCTATATACGTTTCCAGCGAGCTAGGGCTCACTCCGAGGGATGACCGCCTCAAGGCGATTCGGGCGGACGCCTCGGTGATTGCCACGCTCGCCCTGCTCAATGTGCCTTTGGCGGCGCGTATCGCAGAATGGATGCGCGCTTTTTCTTCTTATTCCAACATCATTCACCGTGAGAAATGGCAGCTTCCGACCCAAACAATGGTGGGTGCATTCGACGAGGGTGCTCCCGAGGTGAAAGATTGGCTCGTGAGACACATCCAGGCCAGCGACTTGGGGATTCAAGACATGCGTATTTTGGAGCAAGCCGAGAAGAAGGAAGTGTTCTTCGACCATCGCGGGCTCGACAGGCTGATCCCTTTGCCCTTCGAGTCCAGCGGCACGAAACGGCTGTTCCATCTGCTGCCTCAGCTCTACTTCGCCCTCAACGACGGCATTCCCGCGGTCCTCGACGAGGTCGACGGTGACCTTCACGTGGATATGGCCGGCGAAATACTCGGCTGGTTCCGCTCCCAAGAGACCAATCCTTCCGGCGCACAGGTTTTCGTCTCCTCTCACAATGTCGGCCTGCTCGACAATCTGGAGAAGGAAGAGGTCTTCATCGTCGAGAAGGACCGCGATGGCGCAACCCGCGTGTACAGTGCCCAAGATGTGCGCGGTCTCCGCCGCGATGCCCGTCTCTATCCCAAGTACCGGGCGGGGGTGCTCGGTGGTATCCCGAAAATCGGCTGAGGAGCGATGCGCCGCAGGTCGGTCGAACCTAGGCGAGTCATTTTCATCGGGGTTGAAGGCAAGAGCGACCAAGCGTTCGTACGGTTCCTCGGTCGCTGTTGTGAAGAAGCAGGTCTGCACCTGCATTTGGATGTGAAACCGGGGAGCGGCGGTGACTCTGTAGCCGTTGTTGAGGAAGCTGTCCGCCACTTGAGACATTCCGGCAAGAGCAACATCCGCAACAGGCTGGTGTTGTTGGACCGAGACCGCATTAAGCAAGACCTGCAGGCCGGACGCGACGCCCAAACGGTAGCATCCAAAGCGAAGCTGGAGATCATTTTTCAGGCTCCGAACCTAGAAGGGCTGCTGCTCAGGCTGCATCAAGGACAAGAGAATCGGATAATTGCGGCAGACAACGCGATGGCGGAACTTAGGAAGGTTTGGCCCGAGTACAGCAAGCCACCGACGGCGGACCAGTTAAGTCAGCGTTTCGCTTTATCTGATGTGCAGCGGGCGGCCCAGCACGATAGTGAGTTGCAAAGGCTTCTCACAGTTATCGGTTTTTGATTTTTCTCGTTCTACGAGAGGAGAGTCTCCCCCGTCATGCCCTACCGGTTACTCAAATACGGCCTCGAGAAGGATTACTCTGAGCCGCGTATGTTCCGCTCGCCCGAGCGGTTGCGCGACAGCTATGAAGTAGTCATTATCGGCGGCGGTGGGCACGGGTTGGCTGCGGCGCACTATCTCGCCCACGAGCACGGCATCCGCGATGTGGCCGTGCTAGAGCAGCGCCACATCGGCCACGGCGGCACTGGCCGCAATACCGCGATCATCCGCTCGAATTACCTGACGGAAGAGGGCGCGCGCTTTTACCAGTTTAGCGTGGATCTGTACCGCGATTTGTCGCGGAAGCTCGATTACAACCTGTTCTACTCCGAGCGCGGTCACTTCACCTTGGCGCACACGCCAGCCGCGCTGCGCACCCAGCGCTGGCGCGCCGAGGTCAACAAGCACCTCGGCATTGATTCCGAGGTCGTCGGCCCAGAGTTCATCAAGAAGACCATCCCCGAGATTGACCTGAACTGTGGCGGGCACCAGCCGCCCATCGTTGGCGCACTTTACCACCCGCCGGGTGCCATCGCCCGCCACGACGCCGTGGCGTGGGCCTATGCGCGCGGGGCCGACAGCAAAGGCGTTGAAATTCACCAGCAGACTAGTGTCACTGACATTGAAGTCGAGGACGGGCGGGTCGCGGGCGTGCATACGGACCGGGGTTTTATCCAGACTCGCAAGGTGCTCAGCGCCGTGGCGGGATGGACGCCGCAGATACAGCGGATGGTCGGCTTGCGCTCGCCGCTGGTGGTGCATCCGCTGCAGGCGTTTGTCACCGAGCCGTTCAAGTCGTGGCTAGACGCGATTGTCGTATCGGCCAGCTTGCACACGTACGTCAGCCAATCTTCGCGCGGTGAGTTGGTCGCTGGTGCGTCTTTGGATCCCTACGAGCTGACGTCCATGCGTTCGACGCTCGACTTTGCCGAGGGCTTGGCCGGCCACATGCTCGACCTTTTTCCCTGCTTGAGCGACGTCAAGGTGCTGCGCCAGTGGGCTGGGTTGTGCGACATGACCCCGGACTTTTCGCCGATCATGGGCACGACGCCGATTGCGGGATTTTACATCGACGCGGGCTGGGGCACTTGGGGCTTTAAGGCTTCGCCGGTCTGCGGTTACACTATGGCCCACACCATGGCCCACGACGAGGATCATCCGCTGATCCGCGCTTTTAATCTGTCGCGCTTTGGTGCGTTTGAGTTGGTCGGCGAGAAAGGAGCGGCGTCTGTTGGCCACTAACGATGCAAGAGGGCGACCGTGAAAATCCTCACCTGTCCAATCAACGGCCCGCGGCCACTCTCAGAATTCGTCTTCGGCGGCGAGGTGCGCTCCATGCCCGATCCTAAGAAAGCGGATGACGCTGCGTGGGCCGACTACGTATTCAACCGCAGCGGCGAGCCGGGTATCCAGCGCGAGTGGTGGTACCACAGCGCCAGCAGCACTTGGTTTATCGCCGAGCGCGACACAGCCAGCGACGAGATCGTCCGCACCTATTTGTGGGGCGAGGAGGACACAGCGTGAAGCGCCGCCTGTCTGCACAGCCCGGGGAGTGGATCGACCGGACACAGTCCCTTGAATTCCGCTTTGAAGGGGAGGCGTTCAGCGGCTTTGCCGGCGATGTGATTGCCAGTGCGCTGTTGGCCAATGGCGTGCAGACGATGGGGCGCAGCTTCAAGTACCACCGGTCGCGTGGGGCGTATAGCTTGGCCGGGCACGATGCCAACGCGCTGTTTACAGACGGCGAGCGCACGCATCTGCGGGGTGATAGCGAGCCGTTGGCTGCGGGCATGGATCTGCGGGCCGTCAACACCATCGGTGGGTTGAAGGGCGATCTGTTCAAGTGGCTGGAGTCGTTGGGCCGCTTCATGCCGGTGGGTTTTTACTACAAGACATTTCACCGTCCCCGGTGGCTTTTTCCCTTTCACGAGCGGATCATCCGCCAGATCGCGGGTTTGGGTCAGATCAACCGCGACCAAGCGGCCACGGCTAGCCCCAAGGAATACGCTTGGTGCGATGTGTTGGTTGTGGGTGGCGGTGCGGCTGGGTTGGAGGCGGCGAGGGCTGCGGGAGAAGCTGGTGCTCGCGTTTTGCTGGTCGAGGAACAAGCGCGTGTGGGCGGCAGCATGGCTTGGCAGGGTTGCGACGCCGAAGTGCAAGCGCTCGTCGCAGTTCTGTCCGCTCTCCCGAATGTGGAGATCCGCTGCGGGACGGCGGTCGGCGGCCACTACGCCGACGGATGGGCCGCTCTGTTCGACGCGGTGCGGATGACCAAGGTGCGCGCTACGACCGTCGTCTATGCCAACGGCGCGATTGAGCAGCCGGCGGTCTTTGGGCACAACGACCTGCCGGGCGTGCTGCTCGGATCGGCGGCCCAGCGGTTGGTGAAGTTGTACGCGGTCAAGCCCTGTGATCGCATGGTGGTGCTAGCGGCCAATAGCGATGCGTACGGAGTGGCGCTGGACATGCTCGACGCGGGGGTCGAGGTGGCGGCTATTGCCGATTTACGCCCTGATGCGACTCCGTCGGATCTAGCCGAGAAAATCGCCGCCGCCGGGGTGCCGATTCACAGCGGCTGTGCGATTTATGCGGCCATGCCGAATAGGCAGAAGAATGGCCTGCGCGGCGCAGTGGTGGCACCGCTAGCCGCAGACGGCACCATAGATGCCCAGCGCGGCACTGAGATCGCCTGCGACGGTATTGCCGCGTCGGTCGGCTGGATGCCCAATGCCGCGTTGCCCAGTCAAGCGGGGGTGCAATTCGCGTACGACGAGGGACTGGAGCAGCTCGTGCCACAGTCATATCCAGACGGGGTCTTTGTCGCTGGGCGCGTTCGCGGGGTGTACGACCTAGACGTGCAGCGGGAAGATGGGCGGGTCGCTGGGCTTAGGGCCGCGCACTACGCTGGTCATGGCGACGGCGAGGTGTCCGCGCCCCCGCCGCTTGGGCGAGAAGCTCCCAGCCACAGCTATCCGATTTTCGCCCATCCGAGCAAAAAGAATTTCGTGGATTTCGACGAGGATTTGCATTTGACGGATTTCGTCAATGCGCATCAAGAGGGCTACGACAGCGTCGAACTGCTCAAGCGCTACAGCACCGTGGGAATGGGGCCGAGCCAAGGCAAGCTGTCCAACATGAACGCGATGCGGATCTTGGCCAAACTCAACGGCGACACCATTGCCGCGACTGGCTCGACGACCGCTCGTCCCTTTTACCAGCCGGTGCCGCTGGGGCATTTGGCTGGTCGGCGCTTCCACCCGATGCGCCGGACGCCGATCCACGATTGGCATTGCGAGCACGGCGCGGTCTTTGCCCACGCCGGCGACTGGTATCGGCCCGAATACTATGCCCGCGGCGACGCCAGCCGCGACGAGTGCATTGTGCAGGAGGCGCAGCAGGTGCGGGCTGGGTTGGGGATCATCGACGTGGGTACGCTGGGCAAATTGCAGGTCGGCGGCCCGGACGCTGTCGAGCTACTCGAACGCCTCTATACGGGTCGCTTCAAGAAGCTGTCGATGGGTCGCTGCCGCTACGGCGTGGCGCTCGACGAGAGTGGGGTTGTGATTGAGGACGGGGTGATTGCGCGATTGGCCGAAGACCGCTTCTATGCGACCACGACTAGCAGCGGCGCAGCGGCTTTTTACCGCGAGATGCTGCGCTGGGCCGCGATCTGGGGCTTGGACGTGACCTTGAGCAATGTCACGGGTCAACTGGCGGCGTTCAATTTGGCTGGTCCAGAAAGCCGCGACGCGCTGGCGGCATTGACGGACATTGACTTGCGGTCGGGGCCTTTCTCCTATCTGCGAGTGCGCGAGGGCGAGGTAGCTGGGGTGCGGGCGCTGGTGATGCGGGTGGGTTTTGTCGGCGAACTGGGATACGAGATCCACGTGCCGGCTTGGGAGGGGGAACATGTGTGGCGGACGTTGACAGAGGCCGGGGCGCGGCCCTTTGGGGTGGAGGCGCAGCGCCTGTTGCGCTTGGAAAAAGGGCACCTGATCGTCGGCCACGACACGGACGCGCTGACGTATCCCCAAGAGGCGGGCTTGGCGTGGGCCATTGGCAAGAACAAGCGCTTCTTCGTCGGCCAGCGCAGCTTGCGAATCTATGCTGCACGTCCAGTTCGGCGCACGCTCGTCGGCGTGCGGTGGCCCGCTGATTTTACCGGCAAGCTGCCCGAGGAGTGCAACTTGATCATGCGGAGCGGGTGGATCGCCGGCCGCATAACCAGCATCGCTCCGGTCTCGACGCTGGGCTATCCGCTGGGCTTGGCCTTTGTCGAAGCGGATATGGCCGCGCCCGGCACGCAGGTGGAAGTGCGCTTGGACGATGGTTCAACGAGTGTGGCGGAGGTTACCGCGCTGCCCTTTTACGACCCCGAGGACGAGCGGCAAAAGCTGTGAGCGGCTAGATCCCGCTCGACATTGGCAAGCTGCGTCCACAAAAAGTAAAGACCCTGTCGTCAGTCAGTACAACGGATCCTCTCAAAATGCCTTCTTCGCGCTCAGACTCCAGTACCTCCCTTGGCGATCCAGTCTGCGGGTGTATTCTACATTGAGGTAATCGAGCAGGGTCAGCGATAGGCCGAGTTCGTGGTGGAGGCGTGTAGGTGAGTCCTCGGCAGGATCCCAAACTCGGCCCGTAGCCCCGTGCAATGCCCAGCCCAGTCCCCAGCGCTGGGCGCGCCATCCCAACCCCAGCCGCTCGAAGAGGCCGGTCCGCCAGCGCTGTTGCCAGAAAAATCCCGCGTAGTGCTGGCCTGTGTATGGGCGGTTGCGCAGGGTTTTAAATGCGCCAAAGGGGGCGACGATCACCAGACCAGCATCTAGGGTTCCGTGGCGCTGAATCGGCACCTGACCAAGACCCGCACCGGCCTGAAGTCGGTAATTGGACTCGGCTGGCCAGAGTCTGCCCTGCGCTGGCTCGACGTGCCAGTCGAGCTGGGCATCTAGGCGGGCAAAACGGGCAAAGCTCCCCATCCATTCGTCGCTGTACTCGGCCGCGAGCCGGGTGCGATGCCACGCCTTGGGGTCGAGTCCACCTAGGTCGAGCTCCAGCTCCAGCGACGTCATGCGCCCTGCGCGGATCGGGGGATTGTCCCTGTAGGTCAGGTCCCGACCGGCGCAAAGGTGCTTATAGACGTAACTGTCTTTGGACTGTGCGCGGCAGAAGCTGAAGTCTGTCTCCTTGCGCAAGCTGCTATGACGTTCCCGGTTGAACGCCAGTGTCAGGGTGCTGTGCTGCGCCAAGCGATAGCCTGCCTCGGCGCGCCAGCGGGTGCGCCAGTAGAAGTCGAAGTAATCGTCGAGACTGAGCAGAAAGGGATAGCTGTTGTCGGCGAGTGTATAGAGCGACGAAGGATAGCGTGGAACCGTGCCGCGCTGGTAGTACAGGCCCGTGAAGCTGCGGCCATCTGTACCCCAGATGCGCTTTGACCCCACGCCGGCAAAAAAGCGCCCGTGCCCGGTGTTGTAGCCCCCCTTGAAGTAGAGCCCCGTGCGCTGGCCGAGCAGGTTGGTGCCGCGCCAGCGCGCGCCGAAATGCAGCGCATCGACGCGGTTGGTCCACAGTTCTGGCGTGAGCTTGCCCCTAGCTGCTGCCGGGATTTCTACTACGTGCTGGCCGAAGAACGTCAGGCTTGTGTCGAGGTGGACCCCGGTCGCCCCGGCGACGACATCGCGCAAGAGCGCATCGTTGACCAAAGTTTTTTGTGCCAGCGGATCCTCCCCGATCACAGCGGGCACCTCTTCGCCCACCCGCTGTTCGTGGAGCCGGTAGAGTGCGGCGACTACCTGCTCGGCCAGCGGCTCGAAGCCTTGTTGCAAGTCCGCAAAAGCCTGCGCTTGTTGGCGGGTCAAGGGCCACTCCGCCCGCCGTTTGTCTAGAAACTTGTCCCAGGTCGGCGAGTGCGGCTCGACCAGGAGTGCTTGTTCTACGTTGAATGCATAATCGATCGACGGCGTGTCGAACTCATAGCCTCTGAACTGGGTCCAGCCGCTCAATCGCGCCTGCGGCGTGGGTGCGCCGCGGAGGCGACGGATGCGTTCGCCGCCGGTTGTTGTGCCCAACCGCCCTTCGATCTCGTATTCAGTCTCCATCGGCAACGAAGCTCCATGCGGGAAGCGGGCAAAGTGCTGCTTGAGCCGGTAGCCAAGCCCGTTCTCCGTCGCGAAACCGGCCGGATGCAGTCGGCGGTTCGGCCAAAGCTGCGCCTCCACTAGGGCATACTCGCCGTCTTGGACGACTAGCGCACCCGTCCAGCCGGGCAAGGCATTGTTTTTAGGCTGCATCGAGATGAAGTAGTGGCCGTCCTTGTGGCCGACCAATTGGAAGGAGTAGTGCTCCAGTGCCTGCGGGTGCGTCGGCCCTAAGAAAATCTGCCCGTGGAGCGCGATTTCGTCGTCGTAGAGGTTGAACAGATACCTCGCCGCCGCAAAGACCTGCATTGAAGCGCTTACGTTGGCCGTGTGCTTTTTGGCCTTTAACTGTTCGCGCAGGCCTTGGTCCCGATCCCAATACAGTTCGGCTAGGCTCTCGCGGACCGCCGCGATGTACTGATTGCTGTAGAGGACCTGCCGCGTATGCGCCTCGACCCGGTAGCGGTGCGCAAGCGGTGCCCACGCGCGTTTGCGGCGGATCACTTCGCGCATGATGCGCACCGCTGGGTCGTTGCCGTCGATAATCAGGCCCTTGATCTCGAGGGGTATCGGCTGCAAACGGAATTCCACAGGGCCGGCCTCGGCCACCAGCAACTCGACGGGAGCGTATCCTATGTGCGTCGCCCGGAGCGTCACTGGCAGCGCATCTACCACCAGCCGAAAGGCTCCCTTGTCATCGCCGATAGTCCCCCACGCTTGGCCCACCACCTCGATGTTGGCCTGTGGTAGGGCTGCTCCCGTCTCCGCATCGAGAACTATACCCTGTACCACGACTTCGGCTTGGGAATCAGCCGCGCAGTATCCCAAGAGAAAGAAGGCAAACCAGACCATTACTATTGGCGGAAACATATGTTGGGATGACTAAACAATACAGGCAAAGGTTCCAAACGCGCACTCCTCATTTGCCTCGCTCTCCCGCCCTTTCTATCCTTACTCAATAGCCCATCCTCGCCGCTGTATTGCTCTTCTTTAGCTGCCGCGCCAATCCCTAGAAGCCGCTCCCGGCGACCGAAGCCTCGACCTGTTCAGTAAGAGACTTTCGCTGAATGTCCACAGGGCCTTGGTGGCGTATCAGGCGTTGCTAGGGCGGCGCTAGGAAAGGACTGGTCTTGCTCCGACAAATACCGGCTGTCTATCGCCAGCGCGTAGTGCGCCGCGACCAGACCACGGGACGGGGTGCTACGGGACGCGCCCTACTCACCGGCGGCCTCTTGGCGGCCCTCATTGCCATCGGCGTGCCCTATGGGGGCATGGTGATGCAAGGGTCGCGGCTGGGGCTTTCGTCGGCGACGCCGGCGGCGTTTTTCTTGTTGTTCGTGCTGCTGTTGACCGTGCAGGTAGTGCTGGGGGCGGTGCGGCGGGAGTGGGCGTTTGGCCGCGGCGAGTTGCTGACGATCTTTGCGATGATGGCGGTGGCCACGGCCATTCCCACGCGCGGCGTGGTGGGGATGCTCCTGCCGATGATCACCGGCACCTTCTACTACGCCACTCCAGAAAACCAGTGGGCCGAGTTGATCCACCCCCATTTGGCCGACTGGATGGTCGTCGCGGACCCAGAGGCCATCAGGGCTTTCTACGAGGGTGTAGGACCCGATGCGCCAATTCCTTGGGACGCTTGGTTGGTGCCCTTGGGGCGCTGGCTGGCGTTCTACGCGGCGTTCTATCTGGTCTTGATATGCCTGATGAATATCCTGCGCCGCCAGTGGGTCGATAACGAGCGGCTGGCCTATCCTTTAGCGCAAGTGCCGCTGGCCATGGTTCAAGGCGCGGAGGAAAGTCGGCTCGCGCCCTTTTTCCGTCAACGCCTCGTCTGGCTGGGATTGGCCATTCCCTTTGTCCTCGGCAGTTTAGATGCCCTGAATCACTACTTTAGCTCCATACCTGTGCCCGTGTTGAGGACGCAGCTATCGTTGTTGCAGGAGATGGTCGTCTTGCGCCTCAACATCAACTTCCTGATGCTCGGTTTCGCCTACCTCATCGGCGTTCAACTCTCCTTTAGCCTTTGGATTTTCTATTTGCTCCACGCCCTGCAAGAGGGCCTGTTGCGCCGCCTGCATTTGCACCACACCGCCGAGTTGGGAGCGTGGTCCGATGCGGGGATGGGGCATCAGATGATAGGGGCCTGCGCCGTGCTCGTCGTTTATGGCTTGTGGACGGCCCGCGCCCATCTGGCCGAGGTTGGACGCCGCTTTTTGCGTCCTGGGCAAGACGAAGGGGAGATGGCGTCCTATCGCTTCTCCGTTGTCGGTTTGGTCTTGGGCACGGCGGGCATGGTGCTGTGGCTGTGGCAGAGTGGGTTGCCGATGTGGATCGCCGCGTTGGTGGTGGTGGTGGCGCTGGGTATTTTGGTCGCGCTGACGCGCATCATCGCCGAGGCCGGTACTCCCACTATTACTTCGGGCATGATTCCCGCTGGATTTACCGTCAGTGCCGTCGGTGTACCGGCCTTGGGTGCGCCGGGCGTGGTGGCGCTGGGCTATACCTTTGTCTGGTTCAACGATCTGCTGGTTTTTATGACCGCTCCCTTGGCCAATAGTCTACGCTTGGGCAGCGAGTTGGCGGGTGATCGCCGCCGGTTGCTGTGGGGCTTGGCCGCGGCCATGTTCATCAGCCTTGTGCTGTCGACTTGGTACACGCTGCGCTTGGCCTATACGCACGGAGCCGTCAACCTCCACCAACAGTACTTTTCCACCTTTGCCGCCGCACCGTCCAAGTTCGCCGCGCAAAAACTACTCCATCCCACCGGCCCGGACGCCATTGGCTGGTTGTGGACCGGCGGTGGTGCGCTGCTGATGAGTGTGCTGATTGGTGCGCGCAACCACTGGGCTTGGTGGCCGCTGCATCCTTTGGGCTTTGCCGCGAGCATGGCTTGGGTTATGAACCATATCTGGTTCGCGATTTTTCTCGCTTGGTTCCTCAAGACTTTGGTGCTCCGCTTTGGGGGAGCGGCGCTCTACCAAAAGACCGTACCCTTTTTCCTCGGCATAGCTCTCGGCCAGATCGTCACTGCGGGGGTCTGGCTCGTCGTTGATGGGTTCACGGGGGCGGTGGGCAATAGTCTGCCGGTGTATTAATTTTTGTTGAAGGGGAGTTAGCGAAACACAATGACGACGACGCGACAGGCAACTTCTAACACAGAGGGCAATGGGGCCACCACTGGCTATGAGGCCGAGTTGTGGCAGATGGCCGATGCTGTTCGGCTGGATGTGGTTATTGCGGAGAACTTGGAGAAGTTGGGGTTTGGAGAAAGATGATGCATATAAACACAGAAGATATCAGACGCCAACTGGATTTGGGGGAGGATAGCTACTGGGAGTTCAAGCAGGTCGAGTTCCGCGCTGACCGTCCGATAGCACCGAAACGAGATGATTTGGCCGATGAGATAGCGGCTTTTGCCAATGCTGGCGGCGGTGTGCTGCTCTGTGGGGTCACCGATGACGGTGCAGTACAGGGCATGTCGCGTGAACAAATGGACGCTTTGGAACGCATGGTCGTCGAGTTGTGTTCCCACTCGATCAGGCCATCGCTCTTCGACGTAGCCATTACTCGTCACGCACTCGACGACAAAGCACTGTTGGCCATCTCAATAGCCAAAGGTACCGCGCAGCACGACAGTCCAGGTGGCAGCTTCCGGCGCGTCGGTAGTTCCAAACGACAGATCGACGAGCGCATGCGCTTGGCTCAACAGCGCGGCCAGGCGCGTTATCGCTGGTTCGACGAACAGCCCGTGCCGGATACCGGGTTCCGCACGCTGGACGAAAGACTTTGGAAACCGCTGCTCAGCGTGGGTGGGCGGGCCGATCCCGAAACGGCTCTGGAAAAACTCGCACTGTTGGGCAGGGATGAGGACGGCGCAATGCGAGCCACAGTGGCGGGGATTCTCTTGTGTACTCACGCGCCTGAGCAGTGGCTTCCTAGCGCTTACATTACCGCGACCTACTATCGCGGTGAGGACCGGGCGTCTGGCCAACTCGATGCGCGGATCATCACGGGTCCGATCAATCAGCAGGTGGCGGACGCAATGGCCTTTGTGGTACGCAATATGCGCGTCGGGGCGTACAAGAAACCCGCCCGTTTAGACCTTCCCCAGTACAGTGCCGAAGCACTTTTTGAGGCCATGGTGAATGCCGTCGCCCATCGGGACTATTCGATTCGCGGCAGCCGCATTCGCGTGTCCATGTTTACCGATCGCATAGAAATCAACTCGCCAGGTGGACTAGCGAACAACCTCACTATTGACAGCATGGCCGCTCGGCAAGCGACGCGCAACGAAACCATCGCATCCGCGCTCGGACGAATGCCTGTTGGCGACATTCCCGGGTCTGAAAAGCGTCAATTTTTTATGGAGCGGCGCGGCGATGGGGTTCCCATTATCCTGCGCGAGACCGAGGCGTTGAGCGGGAACCCTCCTAAGTATTGGCTCCTTGGTGAGTCAGACCTCTTCCTGACGCTTCCCGCCGCGGACACGAATGCCTCGCCAGCCACGGTTGCGGTGACGGTTCGTCGAGTTGGTCACCCGGTCGCGGGAGCCGATTTGCTGGGGCTATTTCCCGACAACACTTGGCAACGAGCTACGACAGATGAGAACGGAGAAGCGGCACTGGACTTGTATGCGACGCACCTGCCTATGACGGTGTTCGTCGCCGCCAAGGGCTGTGCCGCACACCTTGAACATGGGTGGGTGCCGGCGGATGGTGCGCTGGCTGTGGAACTCAAACCCCTTTCCAGCGGCGGTGCGGTGATTTTTCCCGAGGCAACCGGCACCATTCCGGGGCTTAAGGGACAACTCAATCCCATTCGCGGTGCCCACGACCGAACGTACCTCTATGCTTCGAACATCACCATCAATCAAGGCCAGAGCCAACCCGTTCACTTTTCTTTTAGTGAAGACTTGCGGCTGATGGATGCCAATGGTGTCGAAATGTGGGGGCGCGTCGTGGAGATTGTGGGTCGGTCGGCACTGGTGGAGTATCGCGCAATAGAGCCGTGATTATGGGCTAGAAAGACCACTTTAACAGAAGGGAGATACTATGACTCAACTCCTTAAAAAAGCCCTCATCGAGGTTAGTAAACTGCCGCCGGAAGCGCAGGATACTATTGCGAGTATCATCCTCGAAGAACTCGAAGATGAACGACGATGGGATCGTTCATTCGCTGCCTCGCAGGATGAACTCGCCCAATTGGCCCAAAAAGTTCGCACGGACATTGAAGCCGGGCGGATCCATAAAATGGGATTCGATGAACTCTGAGCGATGGATTCGTATCTGACCGACGATCGGCTATAAGACTGTGAACGCAATGCGCAAAAGCCCCATCGCCCATCTCGTCGCCGATGCACCCGCTCCGGTGCAGGCCGCTTTGCACCATCCGGTTGATATGGTCAAGATCGGGGCCAAAGGTCCGCGCTTGGTCGAGTGGGCCGAGCAGCACGCGCTCGCCCTGCCGGAGCGGATATACGACACGCGGCCCGTGGGAACGGATGGGGTTTTGGCGCGGGTGGGCACGGGCGAACTGATCTTGGAGTGCCAGCCCGAAGATGAGCTATGGACGCGGATGAATGCGGCGTTGGAAGCGGCGGCAGTCGGGGTCTATCGGGTGGAGCAGCAGTCGGTGACCTTGGTGGTGCAAGGAGATGATGCCGAGGGCATTTTGGCGCAGGCTTGCGCGGTGGATTTGGCTCGTGAGCCAGCAGAGAGAATGGTGTACACGCAAGTGGCTGGGGCGGCTTGTGGGGTGCTACCGTGCGGCGGGGAGTACCGCTTGTGGGTCGATTACAGCTTGGCGGCCTATCTGTGGGAAGCGCTCGCCGCCATTGCCGCGGATATTACTTGCGCCAAAACGCCGGACTGAACAGCACCAAGAGCGTAAAAACTTCCAGTCTCCCAATCAGCATAGCAAAGCACAGGATCCACTTGGCGACCGAATTGATGTCGCCGTAGTGGTGGACGACTTCCCCCAAGCCCGGTCCCAAGTTGTTGATGCAGGCGGCTACCGCTGAAAAAGACGTAGTCAAATCCAAGTCGGTGGCGAGCACGGCGAGGAACATGACCGTGAACGTCAGCACGTACACCGAGAAAAACCCCCACACCGCTTCCATCACCCGATCGGGAACAGCCCGCAGCCCCACCTTGATGGGGAGGACGGCGTTGGGGTGGATCAGGCGCGTGATCTCTCGGCTGCCCTGCTTTAGAATGAGCAACAGGCGCATCACTTTTATGCCCCCTGCCGTTGAGCCAGCGCAACCACCGGTAAACGAGCCGAGGAATAACAAAAACGGCAGCACGCTGGGCCAGACCGAATGGTCCGCAATGCTAAACCCAGTGGTGGTGACAATGGACACAGTGGCGAAGAGGCCGTAGCGCAGGGATGCGATGGCGTCGTGCTCGTTGTGGGTAAAGAGGATCAGCCAAGCGATTAGGGCGGTGATTAGCAAAATGACTAGGTACGTGCGGCATTCTGGGTCGATGCGATACGGATGCAGCGACCGTTGGCGAAAGGCGTAGAAGTGCAGCGTGAAGTTGATGCCCGATAGCACGATAAAAAAGATGGCGACTAGCTCGATGGCTTGGCTGTTAAAAAAGCCGATGCTAGCGTCGTGGGTTGAAAAGCCGCCGATGGCAACTGTTGAAAAGCTGTGGGCGATGGCATCAAAAGGTTCCATGCCGGCTAGCCAATAGGCGAGGGCACAGGCCACGGTCAAACTCAAGTAGATGAACCAAAGAGCCTTGGCGGTATGGGTGATCCTCGGCGTCAGCTTTGAATCCTTGATGGGGCCGGTGATCTCAGCGCGAAAAAGCTGCATGCCACCAATGCCGAGCATGGGCAACACGGCGATGGCGAGGACGATGATGCCCATGCCACCCAACCATTGGAGCTGCTGGCGGTATAACAAGATGGAGCGGGGCAGGTCGTCTAGGCCTTGGATGACCGTGGCACCGGTCGTGGTCAAGCCGGAGAGAGACTCGAATACGGCGTCAGTAATGCTCAGTTCAGGCTGGTCGGACAACATCAGCGGAAAGGAGCCGTAAAGGCCCAAGACGGCCCAGAACAAGACCGTTACCAAAAAGCCGTCTCTGATCCGCAACTCGGCACGCTGCTTGCGCGTGGGCAACCAGCACGCAAGCCCGGTGACGAGCGTAATGGCAAAGGCCGACAGAAAGGCGGTTGTCGCTCCGTCGCGGTAGAGGAGGGATACGCCAGCGGGCACCAACATGGTGACGCTAAACAGCATCAGTAGGACGCCCAGCACCCGAAATGTCCCCGCGGGGTGCATACGTTAGTTCATCCCCCGAAGCTCTTTCTTACTTCCTCGTGGACGTAGTGCCGGGCGAAGACCACGGCTTTGTCGCCGGGATGGATGCGCGTATCTCCACGGGGGATGATCACGTGATCGCCGTGGACGACGGCTCCGATAATCGAATCCTTGGGTAGGCGGATGGAGACTAGGGGTTTTTGGGTGATCTTGCTGCGGTCGTGGGCGATGTACTCGACTGCTTCCACGTCGAGGCCAGGCAGGCTGGCGATGGAGGCGATGCGCTGGTGCCGCACGTAGCGCTGGACGGCGTTGACGGTCAGGAGCTGTTTGCTCAACACCGAATCGAGGCCGATGGCCGGAGTGATGGGCATGTAATCGACGTTGTTGACCAAGGCGATGGCGCGCGGCACTTCGAGGTGCTTGGCGACTAGCGTCGAGATGATGTTGACCTCGTCATTGCCAGTAACGGCGATAAAGGCGTCCATGTCGGCGAGGCCTTCGACGGCTAACAGGTCGTAGTCCGTGCCGTCGCCTTGGATGACCAGCACATTGGCGAGTTGGTCGGCGATTTGCCGGGAGCGATCGGCGCGGCTTTCGATGAGCCTGACGTGCATCTCTGAGGAAAGCTCTTGGGCGACGAATTGGCCGATGAGGCCGCCGCCGAGGATCGCAATATCTTCGATGTGGTGGTCGGCGAGGCCGGTCAAGCTGACCACCGAGGGAATAAAGTCGGGATCGCTAATGACGAAGATCCGGTCTTCTGGCAGCAGCGTGGTGTTGCCCCTCGGGATCAAGGTCTGCTGCTTGCGCTGGATGGCGACGATGCGCATGGGGATGTCGGCAAACTGCCGCCCCAATTCGGTCAGGGGAGCGTGGAGCAGGGAGGACTGGTGGTCGAGGCGCATGCCGAGCAAGACGAGCTTGCCCTCGGCGAACTCGACTAGATCGGTGGCACTGGACTGGCGGATGAGGCGGACGATGGCGTCGGCGGTTTCCTTCTCGGGGTGGATGAACTGATCGACGCCGAACTCTTGAGGACTGAAGATAAAGTCGGGCGCGGCGAATTCGGGATTGCGGATGCGGGCGATGGCCGATTGGACACCCAGCTTCTTGGCCATTCTACAGGCGAGTAGGTTGACCTCGTCGTTGGTGGTCATGGCGGCGACGAGATCCACCTGCTCGATGCCAAGCCCGCGCAAGTCCTGCAAACTAGTGCCATTGCCCTCGGCGACGATGATGTCAAGCTGTTCGCTGACGCGCTTGACGCGGCTGGGGTCGGTGTCGATCTGGGTAATGTCGTGCCCGTCTTGGCTCAGTTGCTTGCTCAACTGGAAGCCGATAGCTCCGGCACCTATGACCAAAATGTGCATGGTTTTTTAGGCAGATTTCGCGTTGTGGGGGGCGGTTTGCAAACCGCCCCCTACCTAGTCGATGTGGAAGACCTCGCGCAAATCCTTGGCGCGGGGGCTGTCGTCGGGGTTGGAGGCCATGATGTCCTTCATGTAGGTCCACCACCGGCGGCAGTCCGGCGTCTCGGCGATGCTATTCCAGCGCTCCTCGTCCTCAATTTCCACGTAGGCAAAAAGTTGATGGGTGTCTGCGTCGAGGAAGATGGAGTAGTTGTGGACGCCGTGGTCTTTGAGGGTCTGCTCCAGCTCGGGCCAGATGGGGTTGTGGCGCTTTTCGTATTCGGCGTGTTGGTCGGGATTGACCTGCATGACAAAGGCTTTGCGGATCACGGATGTCTGCTCCTTTTCTTAAAGTTATGCCAAGTGTCTGGCATTTAGCCCGCTGAGTCAAATTAAGCGTATATTGCGGTGGCAAATCAGAAGTTGAATATCATGTTGCCCTCGACGCCGTAGGCTCCGTCGATGAAGAGCCACAGGCAGGCCGTGGTGAAGTCTCCGAGGATTAGTCCTAAAAAGAACGGCATTAGGGTGCGGTAGGTGCGCACCCCGCCGTAGCGCAGGATGGTCGCCTTGAGTAGCCAAGCCAAAAAGATGGACAGCCAGCCATAGTAAACAATGGTGAAGGTGGAGGCGATGGGAAAACCCAAAGGATGCAGTGGCCACCACGTAAAGCGGTGGCGCAAAAAGAGCAGAGATGCCATGACAAAGCTCCCGCTGGCGGTGAAGGCAAGGCGCGGGGTAAACGACGGCTCGGGCGCGTTGTACACTGATGCCATATAGGTAAAGGGCCAGCGCGGCGCGCCGCTAAAGTACCAGCCGTGCAGGTTGATGCCACCATAGGTATAGGCTAGGGTCATGGTAAACCAAATCGAGCCGAGCAGTCCCACAGCGATGGCGGCAAACAAGGCCCAAGGCAGCCAGCGCGGCGCGGGCGAGTCGCCGGAGGTGAGCTTGAGGCTGTGCATGACCGCGTTCATCATGTTGGCCGCGGTCTCGCCCATCCACACCGTGCTCAGACCCAAGCCAGTCATGTTGCCGAGGCCGAGGGTCTCGGGGCCAATGCCTCGGGTGATAAATGCCTGCGGGGCCATCGGCGTCTGGCAGCCGGGGATACCAGCTTCGCAGACGATGCGCGACAGGCCGATAAAGACGATGAGCGCCCCTACCACCAGCAGCACGGCCGCGTACAGGGAGAGACCGGTGAGTGTCAGCCAAGCGACCATGAACGCCACACCGACGGCTAGGCCGCCAAAGGCCGTGCGCGGGGCCATGAGTTCGCCGGGGGCTGGCTCGCCTTTTAACGCTTGGTGCCACAGACGGAGCAGATGGCTGCGGGCGGTCCACACTACGAAGAGGGCCAGCACCAAGAGGCCACCGGCCTGCTGATGAGAGACGGGGACCGAGCCGCCGCCCGAGGTCCAAATATCGCCCCCGCCGATGACGAGGCCAATGCGCGCGAAGACGACTTTTTCTAGGGTGTAGAACAAAAAGAAGAACCAGATGCTAAAGGAGACGCTGAGCGCCATCAGGTAGGCTAGACCCAAGATCGGCAGGTTGATCCGCCAGGGCAGGCCGACGCTGCCTTGCAGCAGGGACAGGCTGCCGTTGAGGGCGATGGGCTGGAAGGCGTCGTGGTAGTAGTTGAGCGAGTTCCACGAGTGGATCAGGAGCGGCACGGCAAAGCCCAGCCACAGCAGGCGGTTTTTGAACAAGCGGCCGAAAAGGGACTCGGAGTCCGCGTCTTCGAGCATGGTAAGCGGCAGGCGGGTGAGGGGAAAGACCAGCCGCTCGTTGGCGATCCACTGGCCTCTGAGCAACACGCCGAGGCAAAAGAGGACCCAGTAGAAGGCAAAGAGAAAGCATATCCAGGCGAATAATGGGCGGCTCCAAGCGGCCCAGGGTATGGCGCTACCTTGGGGCAGTCCCTCGTAGAACAGGCGCACGGCCTCGGTATCAGTGGGAGCCAGCCAAGGGTGGATGTATTCGACGAAAAGCTCTTGCCAGGCATTCTCCGGCGTGGCGTAGTACGCGGCCCCGGTGATGACCGACAGGAAGCTGCCAGTGAAGCCGGTGGTAACCACGACCGCGCCGACCAGCATCATGGCGTACACGGCGATGAGTTCGGCGCGGGAAAAGGCCCACGCGCGACCCAGCATCTTGAGCAGAGGCAGGGCCACGGCTGTCAGCAGAAAGAGGAAAAGGACGGCGATTAGAGGGATGGCATTGCTGGTGATCTGCGATCCCTTGACTATGAGAATACCCCAAGGGCTTAGCACGCTGATCGCCCCCACGAGGAGCAAACCCGTGAGGACGGCGCGCAGAGAGAAAGCGGACGGAGGGGTGGTGCGGGACGTGGGGAACCGCCTATTTGAGACTGCGGATGAAGTAGAGCAGGCGCTTGAAAAAGTTTGGCCGGATGCCGGGGTTCTCAGTGCGTTGGGCCACCACGTGATAGGCTTGGAGTTGGTGATTGTACATGGCGTGGGACCCGCCCCACAAGTACAGGCGGAAGGCGCGGAAAACCGCTTCGCCCCAGCGCTCGACGACGGTCTGGCGGTTGGCCTCAAAGCGGGAGGCCCAGTGCTTCAGCGTCAGGGCGTATTCGTGAGTCTCATCTACCACTTCTTCCACCTTGAAGCCGTGCATGAGGAACTCTTGCAGCAGGTCGGGTAGGCACAGGTACGTGTGAGTGCCGGGGTAGATATAGCGACGCACGAAGTTGCTCACCTTGTATTTTTCGAGCGTGGCCGAGGCGTCCAAATAGATGCGCCCTCCGGGCTTGAGGCATTTCCACACTTGCGCGGCAAAGTCGCGGTAGTGGGGGATGTGCTCAATGACGCCGAAGATGACGATGGCGTCGTACGGCTCGGGCGGGTCGTGCTCGAGGAAATCTTCAAGGAGGATTTGGCAGTTCGTCAGCCCTTGTTCGGCGATGAGGTCTTGGTGCAGCCGGTGCGAGTCCTCGGCAATGGTCAGGGCCGTGGAGTGGATGCCGCGCGGACCGGCATAGCGGGTAACTGCGCCCCAGCCCGCGCCGATGTCGAGCAGGCGGTCACCCGCTTGCAGGTGCAGGGCTTGGGCCATAGTGGCAAATTTGTGCTCGGCGGCTTGTTCCAGCGTTTCATCGTCGTCGTGGAAGAGGCAGTGTGAGTACAGATGGTATTGGCGATCGACGAACGCCAAGTAGAAATCGTCGCCGAAGTTATAGTGGTGCGCGATGGCCGTGCGGTTGAGGCGGAGGCGGTTGCTCCAGAGGAGTTGGAGATAGGCCCGCAGCAGGAAACCGGGGCTGACATTGCCCTTGGCGTGCTGACGCAGATCTAGGAAGGCGAGCACATCGCCCTCGATTTCGATCTGGCCGTCGACGTAAGCGCGACCGATGGCGTATTCGTCGAGTTTTTTGCCGAGCACCTCGTCGGAGTGGAAGACGACGCTAAAGGCCGGTTCGCCCGCCGGTCCCAAGTGCAAGGTCTCGCCTTGTGCAAAGGTGAATTGGCAGGGGATGGGGATGTCGGCGAGGGCGGCGTGGATCAGGCGGGCAGCCGCGCATTGGGGCCGGGAGGGTGGAGCTTGCTCTTGTGGAGCTTGCTCTTGCTGTAATTGGGGCTGTGCGGTCATGATGGTTTTCCTGGCGGCACAAATTAGTTGCGCAAGGGGAACGTTTATTACTGATGGGGTACAGATTATTAAACTTAGCCCAACTCGTCAAGAAGACGGGAAAAGGAGCGAGGTCATGCAGGTGATTGGATGGGACAGGATGGTGTGGAGTATAGGCGCGGTTGCGTGGTTGGGCTGTATTCCGGTCGAAGCGGAGCGTCCGATCGCGGCTGAAGCGGTGCCAGCGGGCGACATCCCGCAGCGTGCGTGGCCAGAGGCTTGGTTCCGGCCGCCGGCCACGGCTGCGGCGGTGGGATTGCAGACTTTTCGCCAGTCGCCTGTGCTCGATGAATTGGTGGTTGCCGGTGAATTGCCGCCGGTAGGAGAGCGCCTGCCCGATGACCCTGTAGTGGTCGAACCCTTCGGCGAGATTGGCCGCTACGGGGGCACGGCCCGGCTGTTTTTCGCGGGTGAAAGCCTGATCAACGTGCCCGAGGGAGTGCTGCGACCGGGGCCGCAAATGCGGTTGAATCTGCCGAATTTTGCGGCAAAGGCCGAGTATCTCAACGGCGCGCGGACCTTGCGGATTACCCTGCGTCCGGGCCACAAGTGGTCCGACGGTCATCCCGTAACGGCTGATGACTACGCGTTCTGGTTCGATCGCGTGCTGATGAACGAGGAACTCACGCCGGTGGTGGAGCCTCGGTTCAAGGGCGCGCGAATCGAAAAGCACGATGCGTACAGTTTTAGTTATCACTTTCCCCAACCCATGCCGCTGTTTGTCAACCATCTCGCTCACAACAGTTCGCGCTTGGTGATGCCGGCGCACTTTATGCGCCGCTACCACCCGGATTTCGCCGATCCCGCGCAGTTGGAGCGCGAGGCCGAAGAGCTGGGTTTGCAGGACTGGCTAACCTATTTCGGGGCGGTCAACAGCACGACTGACCTGATTCACTTCAACCGCCCCGTGCTGACGGCGTACGTACTGGTCAGCCGGACCTCGACGCGCGCCCTGTTGCGCCGCAATCCTTACTATTTCAAGGTGGATCCTGAAGGCAACCAGTTGCCCTATATCGACTACCTGGAGGTGCAGCGGGTCGATAGCCCCGAGATCATGGCGGCCAAAGCCTCGACCGGACAGGTTGACTTTGCCGGGCGGCAATTTATGACGGCCGATATTCCGCTGTTTAAGCGCTTTGAGCAGCACAATGACTATTCCACGTACGTCTGGCCGCGGCCGTACGGCTCGGACGTGGTGTTGCAGTTCAATTTGAATCATCCCGACGAGGGACTGCGGCGGATTTTCCAAGATGTGCGCTTCCGCCGGGCGATGTCGCTGGCCATCAATCGGGAGGAAATCAATGACATCGTTTACTTTGGCTACGGGGTGCCGCGTCAACTTACGGTAGTGTCTGCAAGTCGCTACTTTGAGCCAGAATTTGCCACGGCTTGGGCGGAGTTTGACCCGGCGCGAGCCAATGCCCTGTTCGACGAGATGGGGCTTGTCGATCGCGACGGGGATGGAAGACGCGAGCGGTTCGACGGCAGGCCATTGCAAATCACCTTGGAGTATATGATCGGCGAGACGCCCAAGCAGGTTACCTTGGACTTGGTCACGGCTCACTGGCGCGAGGTGGGGGTAAACGTCAATCTCAAACAGATCAGCGGCAGCTTGCAGCGGATCCGCGCTAGAGCGGGCTTGATGGACATGACCATCTGGCACGCCGACCGCAATGCAGATATTCTCTTTCCCATTGAGCCTTATTGGTACGTGCCGACCAATGGAGGCTGGGAGCAGAGTCAATGGTCTAAGTGGACGCGGTGGTACTTTTCCGACGGCGCGCTCGGCTGGGAACCGCCGGCGCAGATCAAGGAGCTGATCGGCTGGTGGGAGGTACTGCGCCGCACTACGGACGAGGAGGAGCGCATTGCGATGGGCAAGAAGATCCTCCGCAGCCAAGCTGAGAACCTGTGGGCACTCGGCGTCATTGGCTTGGGGCCGCATCCGGTCGTGGTCAGCCACAAGCTGCGCAATGTGCCGCTTCAGGGGTATTGGGGTTGGGATTCGCGCTGGACGTGGCCGTACTATCCAGAGACTTGGTATTTGGAGGAGGAAGGCGAAAAATAGCCGCGAGTGCTACGCAGATAGTTGTCTTTTGCTGCTCTCTTTTTATATATTGTGCTGATATTTAGGTCGTAACGTGAGATTATCTCAGACCAGTTAGGTCTAGTGCTGGCCTTGTGCCCTTTATTTATCTCTCCAAACCGCCAAGCAAGGAGGGATACAGATGAAAGAGCCAAGACCAGCGTTGGAGAATTTGTGCTGTCTCAATGCCCAATGCAAGACCTACGGCCAACGCGGCCAAGCCAACCTGCGGGTGCGCAAGACCTATGGAGCCGACCGGATTCGCTATCTGCGCTGTGGGTGCTGCGGCGAGGAATTCAGCGAGCGCAAAGGCACGGCGTTGTTTAATTGCAAAATCGGTGAAGCCCAAGCCGTGTCGGTGATCGAGCATCTGGATAGTGCCTGTGGCTTGAATGCCACGGCGCGCTTGGTGGGGGTGTCCAAGGATGCGGTTAGCCGCCTTTTGCGCGTGAGCGGACCGGTCAGCTATCAACTGCATGACCGGCTGGTGCGTGACGTGCATCCGAGGGCGCTCCAATTTGATGAGAAATGGTCGTATGTGGCCAAAAAACAACGGCACATGACGCCGATGGACGATCCGAGTGAACGGGGGGATTATTGGGATGCTACCAGTTTGGATCCGCAGAGTAAATTGCTGGTATCGCTGGTGCCGGGTCGCCGTACGACGACGACGATTCATCAAGTCGTGGCCGATGCGGCAGCGCGGCTTTCGTGTGATGCGCGGCTGCCGGCGCTGTTTACCGATGGCGAGCCGACCTATCCCGAAGCGATTGTGGCCACCTTTGGTCGAGCCTATCCGGTGCCTCGACGCCATCGCCGGGGCCGCCGGCCGGCCCCTGTTGTTCGCATCCCCCAAGGCTTGGTATACGCCCAGATTGTCAAGCATCGGCACGGCGGACGAGTCCAACGGGTCGAGATCCGACCCCGCTTTGGCAAGGGCCGCTTGGCTGAGGTCGTAGCGCAGTTGGGCTGGACGAAAGCCAATACCAGTGCCATCGAGCGCTTCAACCTGACCGACCGGATGCGTAACGCACGAAAGGGGCGCAAAACCCTGCGCTTTTCACGTCGGTCGGATCGGCATGATGCGCTCAGTTGGATTGGCGCGTTGCGCTACAATTTTCATCACCCCCAGCGTTCCTTGCGCCAGCGCACCGACGAAGGGCGCTGGCAACCGACAACGCCGGCTATGGCCGCCGGCATCGCCGAGCAGCGCTATAGCTCACTCGAACTCATGCGCCTGTGTCCGGTGGGGCTGAGATAATCTCAAGCTACGACCGATATTTAGCACACTATTAGCAACTATTAAGAGCTGTTGAAAGGAGGTAAAGAGAGGCCGTTTTAGGCATTAGAAGCTCACTTTCGTTTTTTAGCGAATGTTTAAACCACGAACCCATGAGGTGAATTGCATTATGAAGAAGATTCTGAGCATCGCGAGTATGCTGGCCTTGGGCATCATGCTACAGGCCAGCGCGGTATCGGCCCATGTCGATATCGTTGGCATCGAATCCGGTACCCTGTTCCAGTTCCCTGCTGGTATGGAACCCACGCTGGATGGCGACTTGTCCGAATGGGATATCGTCCCTGAGGATTATTACGTGCCCTTTGAGTCCCACTTCGAGTACTATCTTGGGTTGGGGCACGAAAATGACGAGAGCAATTTGTCCTTCAGGGTCGTTGCCGGTTGGAGCCAAGGCACTAATCGCCTCTATTTCATGATGGAGCGCTTCGACAACTACTGGGACCGCAATGGCGTCGGCGCGGTCGCCGGCGGCGACGATAGCTGGGAGATTATGATTGACTCCGACCACGGCGGCGACCAGCATTGGTACGCGGCCGCGGATTTCGAAAGCGAAGAGGAGCACCAGCGCAATCAGGGCCGTTACGCACAAAACGCCCACTGCCGTTTTCCGCCGCTGGAGCCTTTTGGCTGGAAGTGGTGGTTCCAAAGCAAGTCGACTTGGCATGACGTCCCGCCTTGGGGCGATTACGGCTTCCAGCTAGATGGGGAGTCGAACGCCGGCGAAGTTACTGCCCGCATCGAGATCATGTCGGCCGCTTGGGATGATTTTCACTGGGTAGGCCCCACGGAAAGCGAGCCGGAGCACACCTTCGTCGAAGGCAATACTATCGGCCTCGGTTGGGTGGTCCACGATATGGACAACGATGCCGAAGACAATTCCGGCAGTACTGGCGGCTGGGGTATCAACCCCAACATCCAGATGTGGTTCGATTGCGGTAACTGCTCGGACTTCCTTCTCGCGCCGACTGACCCACGCGTGGACTTCAGCCAAATGGTGACGGGGACGGCGGTCGAGGAAGAAAGCTGGGGTCGCATCAAGGCCGCTTATATTCAGCAGTAGCCCGATCCCAAGCCATTGGGAAACAGCATAAATCCAAAGGGGAGATGTGGCCACATCTCCCCTTTGGATTTAAGTGCCGCCCTTTTAGGCTCTCCGAAATCCCTGGGGAGGTGTAGCCATGGCCAAAATGCCTTTGTGTCGCTTCTCAGTAGCGCTGTTTATGACCTTCGCGATGGGCGTCCCGGTCGCGGGATTGACGATCTATCGGCTGGGTGGTGAGAATCTACCGCCGCCACCGGAGGTCGAACGCGGTGAAGCCGACTTGCGCCAGTTTAGCTGGGCCGATATCGAGGCGTCTCGGCTCGGGTCCGGCGAGTCCCTGATCATCGGAGCCGACGCGATTTCACCGTTGTTCTTCACCGCAGAGGAGAACATTGCGCCAACGGTATGGGAGCGGGGCGGCTATTTGCAAACTCAGGGCTTCCAAGCTTGGGTCGAGGCGGACGATATACAGCAGATCACCGACCTCGACAGGGAAACGGCGTACGTCGGCTTGCAAGGCGCTGATTGCAGACGCGAGATACGCTCTGGCTGCGGGTCGAATGTAGGGGAATATCTGACGGTCGGGAAGACCTTTCTGTTCGACTTGGGTGGTCTCTTTGCCGTGAATAAGATTCGATTTTTCACGCGAACCGAAAACCAAGAAAATTACATCGAGGCTTTCCAAGTATGGACCAATACGGCGACCAACGCCGAACTAGGGATCAGCTTCGACGATCTGTGTTCGACGAGCGGAGCGGGACATCTCGGCAACTGCGTGGGCTTTGTCAACAGGGCGCATTCGGATCTTTTCTTTCGCAAGGATCTGCTGTTCCACGCCGAGCGGAAGGTCACGGAAAATACTAAGCCTACCGTCGATGTGGAGCTATCGGGAGAGTACATCCGTCGCTTGGCGCTCTTCGTGCCGTCACAAAACCGGGACTGGGAAATTGCAGAGTTCGAAATTTTCGCCCCAGGCTATGTACCCACGGCCTCTTACACGTCCAATATCCTCGATCTAGAAGAAGAGATGGTACTGGGTTGGGTTCGCTGGTCGGGGAACAAAGACGCCGCCGCCAAAGTCGCCATCCGCAGCCAGAGTGGCAGCGACGCCAATCCCAATATCTATTGGCGCAAAACCTTTCGGGGCAACGAACAGGTAAACTACAATGATCGGGGCCGGCCGCTGACCCGAGGGGCGTACCAGCGGCTGGAACTGTCCGAGCAGGGCAACATCACCCGCGATGCAGAGAATTGGGACCTGTGGTCCATCCCCTACGACTTCGCCGACAGTCTAGGCGTGCCGCTGACGGCGGCTAGGCCGCGCCAGTTCGTCCAATTCCAAGTGGATTTTGAATCGGATGCCGCTGCGGGCAGTGAGTTGCGCTATGTGGAGTTCGCCGCGTCGCCGCCGGCGGCAGCGGAACTGGTGGGTGAGATTGAACCTTGGCAGGTGGAGACCGCTGAACTGACTCAGTTTACCTATGCTATCCGGCCCACAATCGGGTTGGACTCTCCGGGTTTTGACCGCTTAGAGATATCCGTTGACGGAGGGCGGTTGGCGGACGTTGACGCGGTGCGGATCGGTGGGGAAGAAGTGGCTTTCACCGAGTTGGAAGTGGGGGATGACCGCCTAGTAGTAGCGATGTCAAGGGTCGATTTCAATCGGACCGAGGAGTTGATAGAAGTGGTGTTCAATGGCGAGATATTCCGCTTCGGGGCGATCTTCGCGGGCCGGGTGTTCAATAGCGAGATGCCGCAGGATATCCGGCAGCCGATCCAGCCCGGTAACTCTACGGCGCTCCTCGATGGCAACACCCTATCGGTCCAGTCGTTGTCGCTGGGTGGTCAGCTCTTAGGCTCGCTGTCGCTGAGCTTAGGTGTCTTCACACCTAATGGAGACGGCGTCAACGATGGGTTGGATATCTCCTATGACCTGCTCAAGCTGACAGCGCCCTCGCCGGTGGTTGTGGAGGTACGGGATCTAGCAGGAAGACGGGTGCGGGAAGTGTACAATGGCTTCGATACTGCAGGACGGCACGTGCGGCAGTGGGACGGGATGGATGGGAGCGGACAAAAGGTAAGCCCGGGGCTCTACATCTGCCGGGTGGAAGCTGCTACCGAGGAGGGACGGGAAACAAAATCCGGAGTCGTATCGGTCGTCTATTGAAGGTATTCAGGAGATAGGTGCGATGAGCAGAAGGATCATGGTCTCACTGGGGATGGGCCTTGGGTTGTGCAATTTCGTTTGGGGACAGGATCACAGTCTGGGATCCAACCAAGTGGTGGTGAACACCCAGAGCCACTGGAGCCATTGGACGTTCGTCCCGGGGACGCTGGATATTGCGCCTAGCGGCGAGGTTCGCCCGGCCTTTGTCCCCAAGGATCACAACGCCGTGACGGACATTCTCGAACACCTGCTGCGCTCCGCTGGAAAACCCGAGAGCGTGACCATCCTCGATGCTATAAAAGCGGGTTCCAACGAGGAGGATATCCCCAATCTCTTCGATGGGGACGAGACAACCTACTGGGAACCCGACCCAGATAGCCCGTTGCAGGATTGGTGGTTCGAGGTCGATATGGGCCGCCTGATCAACGCCACTCGGATCGGACTGAAGTTCGTGCCCGAAGGGCAGGGCGACCCTTTTCTGCAGTTTGTAGTGCTTACTGCCGACAACGCCAACAAGGGTGACCAGATCGCGGGCATAGTCCCCACTAAACAGGTTTTCCGGACTCCGAGTGAAAACAAGAGCCAGCGTTCATTCGTGGTAGATCTAGACGGCGGGGAGTTGGTTCACATGGTGCCGGGCCGAGATTTTGAAGGCGATATGGTGCGCTTTGTGCAGGTTGTGGTGACCGAGAGCAATGGTATGAGGGGGCAAGAGGTATCGGAAGGGGAGTACGAGACGCTCACAGAGGCCAATCGAGGGGATGTGGTTTACTACAAGAAGGTGGGAGAAGGGGAAGTTGAAATAGAGCCGGAGATCTACGAGGTAATCGATCCCCAAGTGCGCGGCACTGTCCGCTATTATCGCCGCGAGCGGCCGCGCTTAGCCGAGTTAGAAGTCTATGAAGTGGGCCGAAATATCGCCCAAGGCTTGATCGCGGATCGAAAGGGTAGCGCGGAGAGTTCCCACGAGGGGTCGGCAGCCAACCTGCTCGACGGCGAAGGAACCTACTTGACCTTCAACCTCACGTCATTTGTCAGTGCAGGTGTCACATTCGGGGAGCGATTCTTGGAGTTCGACTTGGGAGCATCGTACTGGCTGGATACCGTACAGATGTGGTACAATCTCTTCGCAGGCGGTGGGCGACTTTCTGGGGCCAGCTTCAACATATACGAAATTCAGATTTCGGACGGCACGCCGGCGGCGGGCGGCGGTCTAATATGGACCGCACCCGAACAGGTGCGCGGCATAGGCCGGGATACCGAAACCAACAGGTTTCAGCCTATACACGCCCGCCTCGTGCGCGTTGCCTATCCCTTCATCGATAGGTCGGTGCGCAACGAGGGGACCAAAGCGCGGATCCGCGAAGTCCAGTTGTACGGCGAAGGCTACCACCCGGAGGTGGAACTGGTTTCGGATCTGATTCCGCTGGGTAGTGCGAAGAATTTGATATCGATTGAATGGGAGGCGGACACGCCTCCAGGCACGTCCGTGCAAATCCAGACCCGCACCGGTAATGAGGTCGCCGAAGCATACCGGTACTACGACAGTGGTGGCACGGAAGTCTCGGAGGGCAAATACGCGAAGTTGGGCTTTTTCAAAAAGGGCCGGATCGACACCCTACAGGTGGCTGGGTCCGACTGGAGCAACTGGAGTGCTCCCTACGCGCGGTCCGGCGATCCGATTGCTTCGCCTAGCCCGCGCCAATACCTGCTATTGCGTGCCCGGTTGACGACCCCAGATCCCCTAGATGCAGCCAGTCTGCACTCCATTCACTTGAACTTCAACCCGCCGGTAGCGAAACAACTGCAAGGCGAACTGGACGCGGGGGTCTTTGCGCGCTTGGGCGCGCCGCAGGAGGTGTCGCTATTTGTCAAGCCGACCTTCACGTCGCAGGATTTGGGCTTCGACGAAATCCTAGTGCGCACCCCGCCAGACATGTCGCTCGAATTCGGCGCATTGCGCTTGGGCAGCTCGGCGCAGTGGGAAAGCGGCCAAGCCGAAGAGCTGGCCAATGTGCAGGTGATGGAGACGCGCTCCGATTCACTCTGGTTGCGCCTCGACCGGTTGGTAAAGCAGGGCGGACAGGTCGATCTGATCGAGGTGCGGTTTACGACGGCTCTGTTTTCCCCCGGAGCAGTGCTCCAAGCGGCGATGGGCAATTCGTCGCTGGCCAACTCGTGGCAACAGGTCGATCCGGCGGATGTGACCGAATTGGCCCAGAGTCAGGGACTGCAGATCCTAGCTTCGGTACAGGACAACAACGTGCTCGGAGACCTAGGCCTCCGGCCGGAAGTAGTGACTCCCAACGGCGACGGGATCAACGACGCGCTAACCATTGATTTTACTGTGCGTCGGTTGAGCGGCGTGCGCCCCGTCAAGGTGCGAATCTACGATCTAGGCGGTCGGCTGGTGCGCCGACTTGATGCTCAGAAGCCCCTAGTGGCCGGAAAATACGTGCTCGACTGGGTGGCCGATGACCAGCAGGGACGGATGGTGCCGCCTGGGATTTACATTTTGCGCATCGACATTGACGCGGATTCGGACCGCGGAGTGCGGCAAACGGGAGTGCAGCGCCTGCTACACGTGGCGTATTGACCAACCTATGAGGAGACAATCGGCTGTGTTGTATCCGCGCGCGAAGGCGCTGGTGCTGGTATTGTTGGCGGTTCAGAATCTAGGGGCGGAGCGCCGCACTATTGTCATGGGTGGCGAGGATGGGTTGGAGTGGGCGAGCGGCGGAGGGACTATCGCGGCCTTAATACAAACCGGTCCGACCGAGGTCGAGGTTAGCAATACTCCGGGCAATGTGCTCGAGTTTGATGCCGACGACCGGGTGGGCTGGTTGTCGCCGCAACAGGCAGATGAGACCGTAAATATCGCCTTGGGCCTCCTCGATCGCGGCGGTCGCCTCGGCGCACCAACCATATTGTCGCAGGTCATAAAAGACCAGCTAATTTTTATGATCGACGACGATCCCACGACCGCCTTTGAGCGCAAGACAGCCCGCGGGGCGAGCCAGGTCAACTCACTTGGGGTAATCATGGACTTCGATCTCGGCGCGCGGTTCGGCGTCGAGCGAATCCAGTTTTTCCCCCGCAACGCGCACCCCGATTTTCCCGCCCCGGATTTCCCGTTCCAGAACGATTTCCTGCGCGGCTTTGAACTGCTGCTCAACGACGGCAGCGAAGAAACGCAGGTGGCCAATCAGCCAGTGCTGACCACCGTCGAACTGGAGACGGAAAACGAAGAGCCGGTCGTCGAACTGACCATCCCGCCGCAATACGTCCGCTATATCCGCCTGAAATCGCAGACCACCGTGGGGTTTGAGGTTGCGGAATTCCGCGTCTTTGGGTCCGGATTTGTGCCCCGCGCCGACTATCTTTCCAACATTTTCGATTTTGGCGAGGAATTGGCGCTGTGGGGACGCATCCGCTGGGAGGAGGAGCACTTCGGTACAGAACGCCTGTCGCGCTTGCTGATCAGTTCGCGCAGCGGCTGGGACGACACGCCGTTGGAATTCACTCGCCTGCATCCAGGCAGCGGTGAAGAGGTGCCGTGGCGGGAAGGAGCGGTTGCGAATACGGCGACAGGCGATGCGATTGATTTAGACGCGACTGACGATGTTGAAGAAGCCCTTGACCTCTTTAACGCCCTGCCCATTGACGAGCGCAGCCGGGTGGCGTTGACGCAGGATGAGTACGACGATTTGAAAAATGCGGATAAAGGCGATGTGCGCGACGACTTAGTCGCTTGGAGCCGCTGGTCGCCGCCCTATAAGCTAACTGCGGGCGCTATAAACGCCGCAAACATCGGCGATGATGAGTTGGGCGTACCCATCCTGTCGCCCGGCCCGCGCCGCTATTTCCAGTTGAAGGCCGAATTTGACAGCCAAGACTTGGAAGCCGCCCGCGCGTTGGGTGCGCTTGCCTTTACGGTATCCAACCCGCCGCTGACGGAGCGGATTATCAGTGAGGTCGTCCCGCGCCAAGTCGAACTGGGCGTTCCGGTGTCGTTTACGTATGCCGTCCTGCCGACCAAGATGCGCCAGGGCGTGGATTTGGGATTCGATACGTTCGGAATCGCCACGCCCGTGCGCTCTGAAGAGGTCGAGACCATCGAGGTGATACACGCCGATGGCCAGGTGCAAATGGCGGATTTCACGGGCGTGGACCTGACTAATCTACCCGTGCGAGACGACAGCGGTCTTTTTGCCGTAGAATCGGTGACTGAGCGACACCTGCGAGTGCGCTTTCCCGCAATCACGGAAAGCGATTTGGCCGCGGGCCGGGCGGCGCTGGTCAAAATTCGCTTCAAGTGCCGCGTGCTGAGGTTTGGCACGACTTTTACCGGCACGGCTTGGAACAGCGCTACTGACGACCTCGGTCAGCGGGTTATCGGCGGCAATGCGGCCGATTTGGGGGCGGCGGACGACGATCTAATACCCATTGGAGCCGCTGATCCAAACGACTTAGCGGTGAGAGTGCCGTTGGCGGGTGGCCGCCTCATGATCAACGCCGCGGCCCAACCGCGTATCTTCAGTCCCAACGGAGATGGGATCAATGACGAAACGCGGATACACTGTGACTTGGTGCGGTTGGTCGATGCAGCGCCGCTTACTGTGCGCGTGTTCGATCTAGCCGGACACCTCGTCCGCACGCTCTTTGTGGGCGAGCAGGGTGGCGGGAGTTTTTCCGCGCAGTGGGACGGCGCGAATGCTGCCGGACAACAGATGCCCCCGGGTATCTACCTCTTCCGCGTCGATTTGGCCACCGATGCCAAACGGGAAGCGGTCGTGGGCATCGTCGAGATGGTGTATTAGCGGATGCTTGGGTGTGAGATGCTTCGCTGCGCTCAGCATGACTAGGAAGATTTGTTTTCTAACGGAGGGATTTAATGGGCAGAACTAGGGGGATGCCTGCGTGGTTGGTCCTCTTTGTACTGGTATTGTCGGCGACCGGGGCGACTGGCCAGTCGCTGGACCGTCGTTTCGGGACCCAGCGCGGTGCCCAACTCACCTTTGAGCCGCGCGGTCCGGGCGTCCTCTTCGATGCGCTCGACCCGGCGCTCAAGAAATGGTATGTGCCGCAGGAGTTATACGTCGATTACGGCTTTCGCCAGTGGGAGTACTCGAACTACGCCAGAGACTTGTACCAGCGCTACGTCAACACCAACCGCCAAGGCGGGCCGTTTTACGACCTGTATGGGAATTATCAGACCTGGGGCTGGCTGATTTTCGACTGGAACCAGACGCAACCGGGTCAATTTGGTTCGTCAATCTACAAAGACCCCAAGTTCAATTCGTGGTTCAACGCCGTCACGGTCTCCTCTGACTCGCGCGATCAGTATTACTTGGCGATCACCATCGGCGAGCGCATTCGCACCGCCCTGACTCCGCTAACCTTTTCGAAGCCGCGTTTCAACGGCATCCAGATGGATTTTGCCGCGAACAAATACGAGGCGACGCTGTTGTTCTCCCGCGCCAGCGAGGCGATCCTCGGCACCACCCCCGAGCGCCAGCCCAACGTCTCGACCAACGCGACCAATATGATGGGCGGGCGGGCGACGGTGCAGGTGGGGGATTTTGTCAAAGTCGGCGCGACTATGGTCAATGCCCACCACTCGCAGACGCTGGCCGAGGCGTTTGAACGCAACCCGTTCATCGGTTCCTTGGGGGCCGGACAAGGCAGCGACCCGATCCGGGTCCTCGCTGTGGTGCTGAGCGACGATTCCCCGGAAGACGGTCAAGGCGGTGCTGCGCTGTTTGCCCACGACATCATTATTACCGCCGAGGATTTTGACACCAAAAAGCGCACGAAATTCCGCTTGCGAGAGGTGGTAGCCGATCCGACCAAATGGCCGGTGATTACCGGTGGCTTCCCACGAGAGGGGTTTCTGGCTGCCGACGGCGAGGAACAAATCGTCATCAACTACGACTTCACCGACTTGGCATACATTGGGCCGCGACCGACGGAGATCGTCGATATCCAGTTCGATCTCGTGGTGGCCAACGACTACAAGATCCAGGTGTGGTCGGATCGCCAGATCGGGCGCGGCAGCTTGCCCAGCCCGCCGCTTACGGGTTTGGACTTGGCGCAAGCGGGTGCCGTGCTGTTCGATGTCCGCAGCGCCGCCGGCAATGTGACAGACAATTCAAATCAGCAGCGCGTCGTCTTCGACTACGGGCTGCCATCGGCCAACATGGTATTCGGATTCACCATGGAAGTGCTGCAGTTGATGGGCTTTGACGCCTATGCCGAGTACGACATTAATCGCGACTACACCCAGTACCCCAACCTCACGCTCGCCAACGCGGACCGCAACCTGCGCACCCACGCCCGCGACGCCGCAGCTTGGATGATCAACGTTTCCAAGCAGGCGTATCCGTTCTTCTTGTTCGGCGAAGCCTTCAGCATGGATCCCGATTACTCGACGACGGCGTTTATCGTCGATTCAGGCGGCAACGTGTACTACGACGACGAACGCACCTCAATGTATGAGTTTGTCGATGACAACGACGACCAAGATCGCACGCCCGATTGGAGCCGCAGGGGTCAAGGTGGCCCCGACCCGATCGTCTTCCCCGGTTGGGACGAAAACAACGACTTCGTCTCGGACTTCAACCAAAACGACAATATCTCACTGAGCAATCGCATTCCGGATTACGAGGAGCCGTTTTTCCGCTACAACGTCGATCGGCCAGAATTCCTCTTTGGCATCGACCTCAACAACAACAACTGGATCGATCGGTTTGAAAACGACGATTTGCCCGATTATCCCTATCGGAGGAATCACCGGGGCTACAATGTCTACGTCGGCCAACACCTGACACCGGATGCGCGATTGACGGTGGGACGGCTGCGCGAGGACGAGATATCCTCCAACCGCCGCAGCCACGCGACCTACGGCGTTTTCGCGTACGACCGCGATCACCCGCAATGGGGCCACTTGCGGTTTTTCAATTCGCTGAAAAAGGTCGCGGACAATATCCCCGACGTGCGCCGCGAGCCGACGCTCTACCTGCAAACAATCTCGCTGGCCCTTGTCGAGGACATCCTGCCGGCGAGGGACACTTGGGTCAATGACAGCTACGTGCAGTTCGATTACGAACCGCTCAAAAAGCTGAACGTGATCAACAAATTCAAATACAGTCTCTTTAGCCAGCGCGGTCAGGCATTCAAAAGCGGCGATGCGCCCATTCTCAATGAAAGCTCGCAGTTTCTGGGTTTGATCAATAAGGCGGATTACACCCGCAAGATCGGCCAGTTCGTGCTGCAACCCAAGGTGAAAAGCGAATACCTCAATCAAACGGCTTTTTTGCAGGGCGATCCCGACCGCAAAGAGTGGATGGGGATCGGCATTTTGCAGGCGCGACTGCCGGTGTTGAACAATTCCTTTCTCGAAAGCGGAGTGGAGTATTCGGTTTTCCGCGAACTGGTCTTGGACGAAGACGCATTGCTGGACGATGGTCCGACCCAAGACACGGGCGATTTCCGCAACTTGGTCTTGGCGGTGCAGTGGACGACCCTCGGCCACTACCTCGGCTACAAGCTCACCACTCAGTTTGGCGTTAGCTATACCAAGCGGTGGGATGAGGCCGTGGTGTTGGGTGCCGATGGCCTTGTGAAGCAGAGCGAGAGCCGCTCCTTTGGCACTAGCTTTATCTCGGTGTACGCTGGGGTAGAATGACGCAACGCGATCCAACAAAGGGGGCACGCATTTGGTGGGCGGCCGTTTGTCTGCTGGCCGGACTAGTGCCGGCGGCTGCCCAACCCGATTACGGCAACCGCTTGGGGACCAACGAGGAGGACCGGGTTTCTTATTACGCCTCCGGCCCACTCATGCAGCAGGCGGCGTTTGTGCCCGCGTTGAAGCGCTGGTACATGCCGCAGGAAATCGTCTCCGAATACCGCTGGCAGTGGGAGTACACCAATTACGCGCGGGATCCCTATCGGCGCTACTTTTCTCCCGGGCAGGAAGGCGACTATTTCTACGACCTGTACGGGCGCTATTTGACCAAGGGTTGGCTGGTGTACGACTGGCGGCAGCGGCAGCCGACCAGCTCTGGAGGCTCGGGGCTGCTCAAGCCGTCCGGGCGCTACGACTCGTGGTTCAGCAACCTGCTCATTGCCACCGATACCAAGGGCCAGCACTATTTGGGGGTGACCATCGGCGACCTGATCAACACCACGATGACGCCGATGACGTTCCGCAAAACTAGGTTCAACGGGGTGCAGTTCGACTATGCTGCCGACCGTTTGGCCGCTACTGTGCTGATGTCGCGGATTAGTCTGCCGGTGCATCAGATCGCCCCGGGCGTGCGCGTTCCCATCGTCACTGAGAATTTTACCAACCTGCTCGGCCTCCGGGGCGAGTGGAAGGTCCTCGACGCCGTGCGCTTGGGCGCGACCTTTGTCAACGCCCACAACGACCGCTCGCAATCCGACCGCGGCGGCAACCCTTTCAAGGGCAAGCTGACCAACGGCCAACTGGAAAATCGCATCAACTGGATCATCGTCCGCATAACGGACGACTCGCCCGAGGACGGCGTGGGCGGCCCTACGGTTTTCAACCAAGATATTGAAGTGCATACCCAAATCGGCGGTCGCGACACTGTGCTGGTCGGCAGTCAGCTTGGTTTTCTGCCGCAGGTGGAGGGAGGCACTACGCGCAATGGTTTTCCCGTTGCCGAAGGGGCTGGTAGCGAGGGCGAGATTACCTACCGGTACAATTTCTCTTCTGAGGACCCGGCGGTTATGGCGCTGGAAGACCTCATCGACGATGCCGACTTGGTCAACAATATCACCGCGGTGAAGTTCCGCTTCCTACTCAATAACGACTACCGGATCGATGTCACCTCGGACGTCCAGACCGACAATGAACCGTTGGGTGCCCAATCCAAGTTTTTAAACGTGGTGCGAGCGGACGGCAATGTCCAAGACAACTCCAATCAGCGGTGGGTCGTCTTCGACTACGGCCTGCCGACGGCGACTCAAGTCTTTGGCTTTAGCTTCGAGGTCAGCGATTGGGCGGGCTTTCGGATGTATGGCGAGTACAATGTCAACCACCAGTTCCGGCAGTACCCCAATATCGCGCGGCAGACGCACCACAGCGCGTCCGGCGTGTTGGGGGATGAGTCAGCCACGGGTTGGATGGTCAACGTCGCCAGAGAATTTTATCCCTTCTTCCTGTTCGGCGAGGCGTTTAGCATGGATGCCAAGTACAACACCACGTCGTTCCTCGTTGATCAGGGCGGGCGGATCAATTACAGCGACGACGAAGAGGCGCGGTCGGAGTTTCTCTACGACTTGGTCGATGACAACGACGACAACGACATCCGCCTCGACCAGCGGCGCGACAAGGAGGGGTTGGCCGACGGAGCGGTGTTCCCCGGTCTCGACGAAAACAACGACTTTATTTCCGATTTCAATCAGAACAACACGCCAGTGCGCCCCAATTTCATGCCCGACTACGAAGAGCAGTTCCTGCGCCACTACGTAGATCGGCCGGAATTCGTCTTCGCCATCGACTTGAACAACAATGGTTGGGGCGAGCGCTTTGAAAACGACGACGAGCCGGATTATCCCTATAAGCGGGATCGGCGCGGGTACAACGCCTACTTGGGAGCGTGGCTGACGCCGGAGTTGAAGTGGATGGCGGGGCAAGAGCAAGTGCAGCGCTTATCGACCGGCGCAAAGAACCTGACCCGCTACGCCCTGCTGGCCTACGAGCGCAATTTTCCAACGGTGGGAAATGTTGCCTTTTACAACATGTTTAAGCTGGTACAGGACGACATTGCCGACGATGTGGTTCAGTGGGTGACGGCGCGCCCTGAACTGGGCCGGCCGCTGGACTCGCCGGGGTCGATGCAGCCGGTCATGGATCCGCTGGCGATGCGCGACGCCGTCGTCAATCGGCTGTGGGCTGGTTTCACCGGCAAGACCTACAAGGGCATCAATAGCGAGGGCAAGTTCATCCACGAGTTCATTCGGCAGCGCGACGCCAATGCCCGCGACCGCGCCGGGCGCAAGATCGCCCGCAACACGCGGCGGCTGGGGCTGATCAACCGCATAGATTACCAGTTCTCGCTGGGCCGGCTGACGGTGCAACCGCGCTTCAAGCACGAACTCTTCATGGACGACACGCCCTACAATATCGGTCGTCTAACCAGCGCCTCGACCGCCGACCGCCAAGACTGGAGCGGGATTTCCTCGCTCTTGTTGCGGCGTTCCTTTTTGAACCACGTATCGCTGCAGTTGGGCGTCGAGCACCTGATCTTCCGCGATTTTATCCAAGACGAGACGGCTGCTGCTGGTTTGCGCGTCGGCGATACAACCGGGGATTTCAACGAGACCTCGCTCGCCGTGCAGTTTTCCATCGACAAGCCGTATCTAGGCTATACTCTGCAAACCCTGATGGGCATAAGGGTGAGCAGGCGCTATCTGGAGCGCTTTGAACAGCCGAGCGCTCGGGAGACGGGCGCTCTCTCCTTCGTTACGGTATATGGCAGCATCCGCTAGTGCCTACTGGTCGCCGTGTCGCAGTTTAATCCATTCCACTCCAAAATTGTGAGTTTACTAAGTCTATGAAAGCGTACCTGTCCTTGGTTTGCAGTGGGATTTTCCTAGCACTTATGGGTTGTGCAAAAGATGCCGAGGAACTAGAAGACCCCGTTTTGGCCGAAGTAGGGGATCGCCGGATAACGGCCTCCCAACTGATCGACTTTGAACAGCGCTTGCCGGCACAGCTAAAGACGAAAAAGTCCGGCTTAGACGGCTACCGCGACTATTTGCAGACGATTATCGACAAGGAGATTTTTCTCCAAGAAGCGATCAAAAGGGGACTCGATGAAGTGCCAGAGGTGGCGCAGAAGCTACAGCGGGAAAAAGCCGAACGGGTGTTGAGCCTGTTGTTCGAGCGCGAATTTCTCGCTAAGGTCCACGTCGATGAGCAGGAGTTACGAGCGGCTTACGAGGCCGCGGACAAGGAGCGCGAGGTCAAGCTGCGCCTGATTATCGTCGACGCGCAGGCAGAAGCCGAGGAGATCGGGCAAAGCCTTGCCGACGGTCGGGATTTCGCCGAACTGGCGCACAGCCGGTCGCAGCACAAATCGACGGCACCGCAAGGTGGGGAGCTGGATGGCTACCTGACCCCCAAGCGCATCCCGATGTACCTGCAAGAATACATAAACGCGCTTGAGGTCGGCGAGTACTCCGAGCCGATTCGCCTGCCCAATGGCCAGTTCGGGATCTATCAAGTCATGCACGCCCGGCCCGTGAGTTTTGCTACGGCGAGCAACGAGCTGGAGGCCAAGCTGCGAGAGGAAAAGACGACCGAACTGATAGAGGCGTTCTTGGCGCAACTGCGGGTTGACATCGACTTGCAGGCCAACGCCGAGACCTTGCATCAACTGCAGCAGTGGGTTGCGGCAGGGCGTAGAGAATACACCGAGGCCGAACGCGCAGCGGTGCTCTTTCAATTTCGCGACGGCAGCATCACGGTGGGCGATTTTTGGGATTACGCCGAAGAGCTGAAGATGGGTTTTTCGGGCGACATTGCCGAGTCAGTGCGGTGGTTTGCCGAAGACGTGCTGTTGCCCCGCACCTTATTTCTGCACGTGGCCTATGAAAGGGGGATGGACCGCGAAGAGCAGATTGTGCGCTGGTATGAGCGCCGCAAAGATGCGCTGTTGCTGTTGGCGCTTAGGCAGACGGCGGTCAAGGATCAAGTCCATATCGAGCCGGGGGCGGTTAGGAAACTATACGATGAGCGGCCCGAGTTGTTCACCGCACCGGAGGAGGTCACGTTGCAGGAGATCATGGTGCAAACCCGGGAAGAGGCCGTGGAGATCAAAGAGAGAATTGAGGCGGGTGAGGATATGGGGGTGCTCGCCGACGAATACACCTTGCGGACGGCGGGCAAGGGCGCGCAGGGCACATTTCACATTCACGCCTTTGAACAATCCTTTTATCCAGAATTGATCGACGCGGTGCGCAGCGCCGAGGTCGGTCGGTTGTACGGTCCGCTAACGGTGACGGCGCAGGCTGCCCAAGTGGTCGGCCCGGAGGCCGTGCCTCGGGGCGGCGAGTACTATTCGGTGTTCAAGGTACTGAAGTCGAATTTCGGCAGCGCACCCGAGCCTTTTGATACAGCGGCGAAGCGGGCGCGGGCGCTGTTGAAGCGCGCTGAGGAGAGCCGCTTGGCAGATGCGTTTTTGATGGGGTTGCGGCGGGACTACGAAGATAGGGTTGTCGTATATGAGGACAATATCGAGACGTTATTGCCCCAGTAGGCAGGTGTGCGTTTGCCGATTTGTGCTGTCTCTGTTCGACGAACTTCACGCGTCCAGCGGGCGAAGGAATATCTGCTCGCGGAGCACTTGCCAGCGCCCGTCTTCGTATCGCCACTCGATGTTACACAGAAGTTGCATCTCCTCGCCGCTCATTCCGCTGTGTCTTCGGGTCAGCACACAAACCGCAGTGTCGCCCAGAACATGGAAATCATGCCAGTCCGCCCACGGATTGAGCCGTGTCTTGCCTTCTTCCGCCTGCTTGCGGAAATGGGCGATGAATTCCTCCTTGCTGTAGGTGGTTACGGTGCTGTCGGGCATCACCAGTGTTGTATGAAAATCCTTGTGGTAGATGGTTTCCAATGCACCGACGTCGAAATTGGTCGCGCGATCAATAAGACGATCCATTGCCGCGCGGATCGCTTCTGTCGTATGAGTGGGTTTTGTCATGGCATCAGTTCCCGTGGATGTCGGATGAAAGACCGTCCCAAGCCAGCTTGTGGTCACGCAAGATCATATGACTGCAATGCAATCACGTCAAACCCCCAAGCGGCTCTCCCCGGGCTTGGTGGGCCAATTGACCATATCTATGCGCTTGCTGAATCGATATATAACTCATTTCCTTTTGAAACGTGACCAGTGGGGGCTATGCGGTTGTTCCTGCACAAGGGTAATAGGTTTCCAGAAGCACTCTCATCCATTTCCGAGGAGAACAGATCATGAAAATCACTGATGTCGAAGTCATTCATTTTCGCACCAAACACCGCGGCCGGAGTGCTGGGTCGCGCTGGGGCTATGGCGTGTGGATTGACGACGAGGAAGTGGAAGGCACTAGTGCGATCACTAGAATCTCCACCGATGAGGGCGTCACAGGGCACATGCTGGGCGGCAACAAGGCGACTATGGAAGGTGCCATCAAAAACCTGCTAGTCGGCGAGGATCCACTCAACCGCGAGAAGTTATGGCATTGGATGGATCAGATGTCCACGTTTGGTCACAGCCTCGCCGAACACGAACTCGGCATTGTCGATTGTGCGCTGTGGGATCTGGCGGGGCAAAAAGCCGGTATGCCCGTGTACCAATTGTTGGGCGGCACTCGCGACAAGGTCGAAGCGTACGCCAGCACGTACCCGAACTTGGGCGGTCCCGAAGTGTATGAAGAACTGGCGCGAGAATGCGTAGCGCGTGGTTATAAAGCGTTCAAGGTTCACGCCAACATCTGCTGGAATCCGCATACGCGAGAGCCAGCGCCGCAACTGCCGGGATTTCCCAAGGAGGATGTGGAGATTTGTCGCGCTGTGCGCGAGGCCGTGGGCGACGATATTGTGCTGATGCTCGATCCGTTCGGCGTCTATACCTTGGAGGAATCGCTGTGGGTCGCGCGGGAATTGGAAGAGTTGAACTACTACTGGTTGGAGCACCCGATGGTCGAGACGCGGGTGGAGTCCTATCGCCGCCTGACGCAGCAAACCTCCATCGCCATTTGTTCTCCCGAACACGTCAAGGGCGGTCCCTTTGCACGGGCCGAGTGGCTGTTGCAAGGGGCCTGCGATATGCTGCGCATTGATGTGAATTATGGCGGCATCACCGGCTGTTGGAAGCTCATTAATTTGTGTCAGCTCTACGGCGTGCAATGTGAAATACACGGGGTGGGTGCCCCACATGTGCATTTGGCTGCGGCCACCCCCGAGGCCACTTGCCGCTATTACGAACGCGGTTTGTTGCGGCTTGGGCGCGATTACGACGAGAGCCCGCCGCATCTCGATCATATTGTCGATCCCTTGGACGACGAGGGGCGCGTACACGTATCGCAGGAACCGGGATTGGGGATAGCCTACAACTGGGATTATATCGATGACAACCGGATTTGATCGGAGAAACCGACTCATGCAAAAGTGCAGCGCGATCCTAACCGTTGGCGTGCTGTGGGCACTGTCCGCGGCCGCACTGGAACGGCCGGATACCACCTTCAAAATTTTTCAGTTCCCCGCCGATCAGATCCCCCGCGTCGATGGGGATGTATCCGACTGGGGCATGGTTCCTGCTGACTACGCCGTCGGCATCGATCAGTTGAAAGACACCGTACACGACAGCCCGATTGATACCACCGATCTAGACGTCACCATGCGCGTCGGCTGGGTCAAGGGGCTAAACCGACTCTACTTCCTCTACGAAGCCTATGACGACTACTGGGATTTCAGCCACCGCGATCTGCACAACGACATTTTGGAGATCGTCGTCGATGGGGATTTGTCCGGCGGTCCTTTGATCCCCCAACTGCGCGAGGACAAGGAGACCAATGGGCTGGAGGGCCTCGACGGCCACTTCAAATTCCACGGCGTCCACGCCCAGAACTACCACGTTCTGACCCCGGCCGACGGCAAGCCTTGGACTATGGTCTGGGGTGCCAATCAGTGGATCTACGAGCTGCCTTGGGCCAATGCGGCGGCGCGCTACGATTTTGCGCCGGGCGACAGCGGGCACTACACGCTCGAATTCTGGATCACTCCTTTCGACTACGCCCCGGCCGACGGGCCGGAGCGCGCCGTGGAGTCGCAGCTCGAAGAGGATGCCTTGATCGGCCTGAGTTGGTGCATCCTTGACTACGATGATGTCGAGGTCAAACAGCAGGAGTTCGAGGGCTTTTGGAACCTATCTCACAAGACGACCATGTTCGGCGACGCCTCCGAACTGGTCGGCTTCCGGCTGATGCCGCTGGAAGAAGCCTTGCGCGACCCGGTCGAGGCGCAATGGGAATTCACCGTCCTCGATATGGAACGCCGCTTGATCGCGTTCAAGGATTTGTCCTACGGGGATATCCGCTCATGGCGCTGGGATTTCGGCGATGGCAACACCTCGACCGAGCAACACCCCATCCACCAGTACGCAGAGCCTGGGACGACCTATACAGTCACGCTCTACGTCGAAGGCCCCGAGGGGAAGGCGCGGATGTCAAAGGTGTGGGACGTGATCGTCCGCTAAAACGGTCGAACTGAGAGTCCTATGGGGCGACTCTGGGGTTGGGGAGGGATCGTCTTTGTACTGGCGCTGAGTCTGCGTTTGGTGCATGCGTTCCAGATGTCGGCGAGTCCTCTTTTTACTATGCCGGCGGTGGACGCGGCCACCTATGCCGGACAGGCGGCCAGCCTAGCCGAGGGCAATTGGTTGGGACGCGGCCAAGGCCCGTTCTGGCAACCGCCGCTCTATCCTTATTTCTTGGGCGTAATCAAGCTCGCATTTCCAGAATCCTTTTACTACGTATCCCGCTTTGTGCAGGCGCTAATTGGTAGTCTTACCTGTGTGTTGCTGTACTTGGTCGGGCGACGGCTTTTTGGGTCTGGCATTGGTTTTATCGGTGGCCTCATTGCGGCGGTGTACGGGCCGCTGATCTATTTTGACGCTCGGCTCTTGCCGGCTGGGCTAGCCACTTTTTTTACCCTTATAAGTCTTTGGCTGTTGATACGTGCCGTTGAGCGTCCGACGAGATCTATTTTTATGGTCGCGGGTTTTGCGCTGGGGCTGGCGTCGCTTACTGCGGCGATTCTCGCGTCTTTAATCCCGGGTGTGGCTATCTGGCTGTTCTATTGGTTGCGGAAAAAGGCCGCGTTGGCAGTCGCTGCTTTTCTTTTAGGGGCGGTGCTGGCGATTGCTCCGGTGACGCTGAGAAATTACACCATCGGTGGGGACTTTGTGCCGATCTCTTATAACGGAGGGGTGAATTTCTATATAGGGAACAACGCAAACGCCGCGCAGACGCTCGCACTGCGCCCGGGATGGGAATGGGAGGAACTGGTTGCTCTGCCGCTGAGAGAAGGGATCACGCGCCCTGCGGCCAAGTCCCTGTTCTTTTATAGGCAGGCTCTTGAGTACATGCAGAATGCGCCCTTCGATTACATGGGATTGCTGGCGGTGAAAACCGCCCAATTTTGGCGCGGCGATGAAATAGAACGCAATCAGGAAATGTACTATTGGCGGAAGTATTCAAGCGTTCTCGCGAGTTCCTTGTGGAAATGGGGAGTGGCTTTCCCCTTTGGCTTGGTAAGTCCTCTCGCGCTGCTGGGGCTGATCGTGTACATCCGACGGCAGGGTCTTACGCTACCCGTACTTTTCGTCCTTGGCTATAGTTTCGCGGTGATCTCCTTTTTTGTCGCGGCGCGCTATCGCCTGCCGATTGTGCCGCTACTGATTCTATTCGCCGCGTACGGAGGGAGCTGGTTGTATGCGAGATTGCGGCAACGACCCTTGCGCCAAGCGCTTTTTCCTACGGCTTTTTTCGCTCTCTTGGTGCTGTTGGTGAATTGGGATCTGCCGCCGATGGATGGGCGCGGCAAGGCCGCCACGCACAACGACTTGGGCAACGCCTACCTGCAACAAGGCCGCTACGATTTGGCGCTGCTGAAATACGAACAGGCCACGCGGCTCGATTCGACGTATTGGCAGGCTTGGTTCAATCTCGGCTCACTGCGGGCGATGCGCGGCGATTTGCGCGGTGCGCTGCCCATTCTTATGAACGTGTTGGAGCACGAGCGGGAACGCGCTGACGTGTGGAGCAATGTAGCTGGCGTCTATGTGGGGTTGGGGCAGTATCAGCAAGCGGCCGAGGTGCTCGAACGGGCTGTGGTGGCAGCACCGCGCGAGGATCTATATGAAGCGTTGGAGAATGTGTATGCAATGATGGGGAAGCCGCGAAGCGATGAGTAGAATCTGGTTTTTGCGTTTGGCGACTGTAGCGGTCGGCGCGGCTTTGGTCGTGGGGGCCGAGGGCTTGCTGCGGCTCGTGCCGGGGTTGGGGCCGTCGCCGTTGGTTGTGACCTTGGCCGAGGATGAAGTGACCGGCGAATCGCTGCGCGCGACGAGTCGGTTTTATGCGCAGCGATTTTTCGCGCAATACAAGGATCGGCTGGCCGCGGCGGGGCAGATGGGCGAGCACTTCTTTGTGGAACCCGCGTCGGCCAACCGCTATCGCGTCGTGTTTGTCGGCGCTTCCACAGTGCAGGGTTTTCCCCATCCGCGTCGTTTGGCCGCGGCGTCTTTTTTACAGGCGATGTTGGCGGATGCGTGGCCAGAGCGGGAAGTGGAGGTCATCAATTTGGGCATAACTTCTATTGCCAGCTTTGCGGTGGCGCAGGTGGTGGAAGATGCGTTGGTGCTGTCGCCGGATCTGGTCGTCGTCTATACTGGGCACAATGAATTCTATGGGTTGTATGGGGCCGGGCGGCACCAGCAGCTACAGTACTTTTTGCGGCAACTGCATTTGACGCATCTGGTGGATGGATTGCTGGGGGGTATTGGGACTAGGGACGAGCCAACGGATCTGATAAAAATGGCGGCTGCGCGCGGCGAGGTGCCGTTGCGCGGCTCTGGGCGTGCGATGGCTGAACAGAATTTGCGCGACAACTTGCGGCGGATGGTCCAGGCATGTGAGCGAGCGCAGGTACCCCTGGTGCTGTGTACTATCGTGGCGAATGATGCGGGATTTGCGCCGGTGGGATCGACGGAGGGGGACGAGGCGTGGAAGTCGCGGGTGGAGCAAGCGGCGCAGGTACTGACGCGGGGTTACGTTGCGCCGGATGACGCTAAGGGGGTGCTGCAGCAATTGGAGCAAGCGGCGGTTCTTTCGAGCGAACACGCTTGGTTGTGGTATTTGCAAGGCCGGGCATTGGAGCGGTTGGGGCGGGATGCCGAAGCGCAGCGGGCCTTTCGCAAGGCGCGGGATTTGGACACCATGCCGTGGCGCGCTCCCACGGCGCACAATGCGGTGATTCGCACAGTTGCCGCAGAGCATGGGGCGGTTTTGGCGGATGTGGAGGCTGCGTTTGCGGATGCTGCGCCCGCGCAGGGCGTGGGTTGGGAGTGGATGGTGGATCACGTTCACTTCTCTGTTGCTGGGCAGGCTTTGTTGGCTCGGACTGTTCTCCACAGCATCGCCGCATTGCAGGACATTGACTTGGGATTGCTGCGGAGCGCGGAGGCGTATCGGCGCGATTTGGGCGACCTGCCGGTGGAGCGCGTGGTGGCGTACAACAAGATGGGGGCGATGCTCGCGCAAGCGCCCTTGCACCAATACAATGGGCACAATGCGCGCTATCTCAAGCAACTGGCGGCCATGGAGGGGCAGCGGTTGTCGCTGGGGGAACGGCGCGGCGTTGAACAGTGGACTCAGAAGCAGCAGGGGCCGTTGGTGCTGGCGGTGGCGGATCAGCTTTTTACCGAGCGGGATTTTGCGCGGGCGCAGGTTCACTACGCGGCTGCGCGGCGCGAGGTGCCGTTTACGCGGCGCGGGTTGTGGGCGGCGGTGCAGTGGGGGTGGTGCATCAAGATGCAGGGAATGGCACTTACCGACGGGCAGCGGGACGAGGTGCGGGCAGCGCTGAAACAGGCGGGATTCCTCGCGCACGATCCGGCGGTGGGCGCGTCCTTCGTCGATTTTGTCAAGGGCCAGCTCTATCATCTACTCGCAGAACACGATTCGGCCTTGCTGCACTTGGAGCGCGCTTTTTTAGTCGAGGATTTTCGCCGCCGCTATGCGTTGAGTTTGTTTCAGGCGTTGGCGTTTGAATTGGTTTGGGCTGGACGGGTGGAGGATGCGCGGGAATACGCGCGCTTGGTGGGGGGAGAGGTTGGACAGGAGGCGCATTTTTTGCGGATCGTGGAAGAGCAACTGAGGCGTTAGTGCTGCTGTACTGACGATTTTGACAGCCTCTCGCGCATTAGGTCGCAGTAGTCCAAGGACGTGTCAATACCTATGCTGTCCCGGTCGAGATCCCTAGCGGCAACTAGCGTGGTTCCCGAACCGGCGAAAGGATCGAGAACTATATCACCTGGATCGGTGAATAGGCGAATGAACCAGTTGGGTAGAGATAGCGGGAATGCGGCTGGATGGCCCTTGTAGCCGCACTCTGTAGATAGATGCAGGACGTTTGTCGGGTACGCCATGTCGCGCCCGACCCAGTTTTCGACCTTCTTGCCAAAGCCGTTTTCGTTCTTTGATTCGTCCCTAGTATAATCGGTTTTCGACAGATTCCGCAGACGCGCCGTCTTCCAGTCGCCCATCGGCACCATCACGGATTCCTGTCTCATCTTGAACTTCTTGTTGATAGTGAAGTGCAGCAAACGCTCCCACGAATCCCTGAACCGATTGGGCCACTTACCTGGATAGCAATTTTTCTTGTGCCAGCAGTATTCCTCAACCCATAGCCAACCCTGTTTCTTCAGAGCTAGTATAAGTTCTATGACATAAGTGTGCCTTTGGCCGCCAACCGCCTTTTCCTTGATGTTCAAAACGAAGGAACCGTCCGGCGTAAGGCTTTTCTTTAACGCCTCTGCCCTTGGCAAGAACCACTGCACATACTCGTCTGGATGGATGCCGCCGTAGTTGCTCTTCCTTTGATCGGCATAGGGCGGCGAAGTGAAAATCAGATTGACCGATTCAGCTTTGACTCTGCCGGACTGGATCACTTCTAGGCAATCACCGTGCAGTATCTGGGGATCTTCGATGGATGTTGCCGATTCAATGACTGTTAGAGTAGTCATGCTACCACCTCCCGATATTCTGAATTAAGTTATACATATGTATAGATGACTAGAACCCTGTCAACTTACTAGATTGGTTGTGTAAGAGTTTAGAAAAGGAGGTAGGATATGCTCAAACGCGCCGTACATCCTGGTGAAGTCCTGAAGGGCGAGCTTGAAGAGATGGGCGTCACGCCCACGTCGTTTGCACGACAGATTAACGTGCCACCGAACCGCGTTGGCCAGATCATCGCGGGTAAGCGGTCGGTGACGGGCGACACGGCTTTGCGGTTCGGACACTGGTTCGGCGTAGAGCCTCAATTTTGGTTGAATCTTCAGGCGCAGTTCGATCTAGTCGCCGCCGACCGACGGGCCGGCGCGGCTATACGCCGGCTGCCGACCCGCCTTGGTGCAGGATGAAATGACGCCTGAAGAATTCATAGCCAAGTGGCGTGCAGCTCAGCTCAAGGAGCGTTCTGCCGCGCAAGAGCATTTTATCGACTTGTGTCGGTTGCTCGACGAGCCAACGCCGGCTGAGGCCGACCCTACGGGCGATGCGTACTGCTTTGAGCGCGGCGCGAGCAAGGAGGGTGGAGGTGATGGTTGGGCCGATGTTTGGAAGCGGCACCATTTTGCGTGGGAATATAAAGGCAAGCGCGCCAACTTGGATGCTGCTTTTACGCAGCTTCGGCAGTATGCGCTCGCGCTGGAGAATCCGCCGCTCTTGATCGCGTCGGATATGGCGCAATTTCGCATTCGCACGAATTGGACGAATAGCGTCAGCGAGACCTACGAGATCGGGCTGGAGGAATTGGTTGATGCTGAGAAGCGCGACCTGCTCAAATGGGCTTTTTCGGAACCGGAGCGGCTGCGGCCTGGGCTAACGCGGCAGGTGCTTACCGAGCGAGCGGCTGCGTCTTTTGCGCAGTTGGCGCAAGGGTTACGCGAGCGTGGGCACGATCCGCAGGCTGTGGCACATTTTGTCAATCGCCTCGTGTTCTGCATGTTCGCCGAAGACGTGGGCTTGCTGCCCAATGCGATGTTTACGCGGATGTTAGAACGCACGCGTGAGCAGCCTGAGAAATTCGCCGAATATGCGCGGAGTCTGTTTCAGGCGATGGCTGAGGGCGGTGATGTGGGCTTTGAGCAGGTTGCTTGGTTTAATGGCGGCTTGTTTGACGACGATGTAGCCCTGCCGCTGGAGAGGGAAGAGATTGTAGCGGCGTTGGCGGCAGCGGCTCTCGATTGGGCGGAGATTGATCCTTCCATCCTCGGCACTTTGTTTGAGCGTGGGTTAGACCCGGCTAAGCGGGCGCAGTTGGGGGCGCATTACACGGACCGCGACAAAATTATGCTGCTCGTCGAGCCGGTGGTGATTCGTCCGTGGTTGGCCGAGTGGGCGGAGGTGAAGGATGAGATCACCGCTGTGGTGGAACGGGCGAAGGCCGCGAGGACACCGGCTGTTCGCACTCGACGCCTTGCAGAGGCCGAGCGTCGGTTGCGCGCGTTTCTCCAACGGCTGCGCCGGTTTACTGTGCTCGACCCAGCCTGTGGTTCGGGGAATTTCCTATACATTGCCTTGCAGTCGCTCAAGGATTTGGAGCAGCGGGTGCAGTTGGAGGCCGAGGTGCTTGGCTTTCAGCGCCAGTTTCCGGGGATTGGGCCGGCCAACGTTAAGGGAATTGAGATCAATCCGTATGCGGCGGAACTGGCTCGCGTTTCCGTGTGGATTGGGGAGATTCAGTGGATGCGGCGGAATGGGCATGGCGAGGCGCGAGACCCGATCTTGAAGCCGTTGGATACGATTGAATGCCGCGATGCGATTGTTGGGGAGGATGGTGGGGAGCCGGAGTGGCCGGAGGCGGATGTGGTGATTGGGAATCCGCCGTTTTTGGGAGGAAAACTGTTGCGGGGGACGTTGGGCGACGAATATGTGAGGCTTTTGCAGTGGCTCTATGGAGAGCGGATTCACGGAGAGGCTGATTTGGTCTGTCATTGGTTTGACAAAGCGGCCCGGTTGATAGTCGATAAAAAGATCGTTCGCGCCGGTCTGGTTGCTACCAATTCGATTCGGGGTGGGCGCAATCGGGCCGTGATCGACCGGGTTGCCGAGGATGGAGTCATTTTTGAGGCTTGGGCGGATGAGCCGTGGGTTGTTGATGGGGCGGCGGTGCGGGTGTCGTTGGTGTGCTTCGGACGAAAAGACGCAGGGTTGCCCGTGCGCTTGGACGGTAAAGATGCTACGCGAATTAACTCGGACTTGACGGCAGGCAATTTCGACTTGGCGAAAGCCGTGCGCTTGAAGCAAAACGCCAAGGTTTCGTTTATGGGCAATACCAAGAATGGGGAGTTTGACGTTGCGGGCGATTTGGCCCGCGCTTGGCTCAGCCTACCGGCGAATCCGAATGGACGGCCCAATTCCGATGTTCTCAAGCCGTGGGTGAATGGCATGGACTTGACGCGGCGACCGGCGGGCAAGTGGATCGTGGATTTTGGGGACGCCATGGAGAAAGGGGAGGCCGCGCTGTACGAAGCCCCGTTTGCCCATGTCGCTGAATATGTGCAACCGAAAAGAAAGAAAAACCGAGCGCAGAAGGTTCGGGAATTCTGGTGGCGGCACGAGGCACCGCGGCCCGGTATGTGGAAGGCATTGGACGGTCTCACGCGCTACATTGCTACACCCACCGTAGCCAAGCACCGCCTGTTCGCTTGGCTAGATGTGTGCATCTGCCCCGATCATCAACTGATCGTTATCGCCCGAGACGACGACACGACCTTCGGTATTCTGCACAGCCGCTTTCACGAGGCGTGGTCGCTGCGGCTCGGCACGAGTCTGGAAGATCGTCCGCGCTACACGCCGACCACCACTTTCGAGACGTTCCCTTTTCCCGAAGGGCTGTCGCCCGACATTCCCGCCGCTAATTATGCAGACGATCCATGCGCCATCGCCATCGCCGAGGCTGCACGACGGTTAGTAGAGCTACGCGACCACTGGCTCAATCCGCCGGAATGGGTCGAATGGGTGGACGAGCCGGTGCCCGGCTATCCAAAGCGTCCGGTTCCGCGAGACGAAGCGATGGCCAAGGAACTGAAGAAGCGGACGCTGACAAATCTCTATAATGACCGCCCGCAATGGCTTGACGACGCGCATAAAGCTCTTGATGCGGCGGTGGCGGCGGCGTATGGGTGGAGGGCGGATATTGGGGAGGACGAGGCGATGGAGGAGTTGTTGGGGATGAATTTGGGAAGGGAAGTCAGATAAACATTAGGACTATAAACTTACAAGAGATTTTACCAAAAGTTCAGAACGACCGGCAATTACATTGCTCTGTTTAGCCACAGTCCTATTTATCTCTCTAATTCTCTCCATGCGGTCTTCAAAAATAAGATTCTCTGGATTATAAAAAGCTGCATACGCCAAAATTATATCATAAGAAATAGGCAACCACACCTCGACAGTAGGATCAGAAAGTTGTGTAGGTCCTTGAGAGGTTATTTTAATAATAGGGAAATCTCCGATAATAAAACTTTTTTTGGGATTCGTAATAACACAAAGACCAATCCCTTTAATCTTTAAACACTGCAACACCTCTTCAGGCGGGATAGGGACACACTGAACGTGAGCATTATAAATTCTTCTCTTCATCTCCGTTTCTTCAGTGAGTTCACTACGTTCAGAAGGGGTGAGCGGTCGTTTCTCCCTTTCAAAATCATCCAAAATATTTCGATACCCCTTTTGAAGATCAGGCATTACCGTATCTCTCATAATGGGGGTCCGCATCCATTGAATAACGAAGAATCTATCCAATAAACTTCTTTCGGAATCTGTCAGGTCTGGACAATTTCTTTTGCGTCCGGCTTCTATTATTTTATTAAATATTGGTGCTGATTTGCTTTCAATCTTAGAAAGTTTTGTCTCTGCATCAAAGTTTCTATGGCCATCTTGGCCTCTTTGAGCGTAGAAGTTCTTTCTTATAAAGCCGTCTTTAATACTGGTATTAACAACATCTTTTCCATTATAAAAATACAGATTACCATTTTCATCTGTGAAGTTATTCAATAGGAACCTTGGGATTATATGATGTCTTTGGCTTTTCATTACGATAGACAAAGTAGTTAAGGGTTTAGAGAAACACAGAATAAGGCGTGGCGATTTGCTGCTATGGCTATGTACACTCGACTGAGGGTAAATTCTCACCATATCTAAAAAAGGATGCGTCCATAACCGCTGCAAGACCTTCTCTTCCAAAGTCAACTCGCCACACACAATGTATACGAATACAGCTTGTCCTCCGGCAAGAAGCTAAACTGGAGCGCGACCATTTTGCCGATCAACGAGCGCAGCAGGTGCCGATGGACGAGCCCCGCAAGGCGAGTTACCTGGCCGATCTTGCGATTTTAAGCGGTTTGGTATATAAATCAGAGACCATAATGACCATCATCTCGGAGGAGACCATGTACGAATCGTCGGTAGTGCAGCATTTCACGGAGAAAGCCCTTGAGCAAGGAGGCCGAGACCGCGCCATTGAAGATTTGCTCGATGTGTCGCCGAACCGCGTCGGCCAGATCATCGCGGGCAAGCTGAACCTACAGGCGCAGTTCGATATAGTCGCATGAATCGCCATTCGCTTTCCAATCTCATCGCTCTCGGAGAGGGCTTCACTACCGAGTTTAAGCGAGCCATGCCGTCCGACCTCGGGCGGGAAATTTGCGCCTTTGCTAACGCTACCGGCGGAGTAATTTTGCTCGGCGTGGCCGATGATGGTGCAGTTTGTGGTATCGCTGGGCACAATCGCCTGAAGTCCGAGATCCAGTCTATCGCCCGCTCCGCCGAGCCGTCCATTAGGGTGGATACCGAAAGCATAGGAGAGGTGCTATGTGTACGGGTGCCGGCTCAGCACGGGAAGCCCTACTCGTTTGGCGGCAAGTATTTCATCCGCGAAGGGGCGTCATCTCAGCAGATGTTACGGGATGAGATTCGGGAGTTTTTCTACGCCGAGGGGCTGATCCACTTCGACGAAACGCCCTGTCGGAAGTTCTCACTGGAGAACGACCTCGACAACGGGAATTGGGGGCTCTTTCGTCAGCGGGCGAAGATTCCCGAGAACATGGAGCCGGAGATTGCCCTGCGCAACCTGCACCTGATCGGCGAGGATGGCCACATGACACAGGCCGGGGCGTGGCTCTTGGCGCAGGACATTCGGAAATTCCAGATCAGTGCAGACTTGGCGTGTGGATTGTTCATGGGGACGACCAAAACGCGCATTTTGGATCGGCGCGGGTTCCACGGCGACATTTATTCGATGATTGATGATGCGGTTGCATGGATTCTATCGAAGATCAACGTCGAGTACATCATCAAGAAGGTAAAACGCGAGGAACGGCCTGAGTTGCCAGAGGACGCCATCCGCGAGGCGGTAGTAAATGCCGTGGCGCATCGGAATTATCGCTCCACTGCTAGCGTACATGTGTACCTCTTCAAGGATCGACTCGAAATCGTCAGTCCAGGCGGCCTGCCCGCCGGGATGACGGAAGCAGAGCTCGGCATCAAGAGCGTCCCACGCAATCCGCTGTTATTCAGCATGTTGCACCGGATGGAAGCGGTTGAGAACATCGGCTCAGGCATTCGGCGGATTCGAGAGCTTTGCCGGGAGCACGGGGTAGCAGAGCCGGTGATCGATGTGTCCGAGCACTGGGTGACGACCACCTTCTTCAGACCGACCGCACAAGCTGAGGACCAAGTCGGGACCAAGTCGGCACTAAGCCGGGACCAAGTCGAAATCCTCCGTAAGTCCTTGTCTGAACAGCCCATAACTGAATTGATGGTGCTGGCCAACAGGAGGAATCGCACCAAGTTCAGGGACCAAGTACTCAGGCCGTTGCTAGAGGTGGGGTTGCTGGAAATGACCATCCCCGACAAGCCTCGAAGCAGCAAGCAGAAGTACCGCTTGACCGCCAAGGGCAGAGATTTGCTGGCAGAACTAGACGAGGAATAGGAAGGAATCGCCAAGAGCCAGCGGGACGAGTGGTTGAAAAGGTGCGTCTAGCCCTCCGCACGTAGCGTATTATCGAGAAGCTAATTTTGCCAAGAAGCGCGCCCTGTGCAAAAGAGAATCCCCACCCATTACCTCGCCCATCTCAGCGACCGCTACCTCGTGCAATTGTCAGGGTCCGGCCTGAGTTGGCGGTCTATGTTGCTTGGCCTAGGGCTGGTCGTCGCCATCAGCATTGGCAGCCCCTATTCGATATGGATGGTCGGCTCGTCGGAAATGACGTGGTCGTACTTTCCCATTGCCGTGGGTGCGCCGCTGTTTTTCTTGGTCTTGGTCAACGCGCTGTTCAAACGCGCTCTTAGTGCAACCGAGCTGATCACCATCATCATCATGGGGCTGGTCGCCAGCGGTATGCCCATCTTCATGGTCGGCCTGATTCTCAGCATCATCTCCAAGCCCTACTACGGCGCGCTCCCGACCAATCAGTGGGCTGAATACGTCCATCCCTATCTGCCGGATTGGGCCATCCCAGATCCAGCGCACGACGCAATGCGCTTTTTCTACGAGGGCCTGCCGAGCAAAGACTTGGCCATTCCGTGGGGAGCGTGGGCCGCGCCGCTGCTGTGGTGGCTGCTGCTGGTGCTGGCCATATACTTCGTCGGCCTGTGCTCGGTGGTGGTGTTGCGCCGGCATTGGATGGAGCGCGAGCGGCTGACCTTCCCCCTGACCGAGGTGGCCTTGATGCTGACTGAAGAGACCCCAGGATCGGTGCTGCCGCCGGCGCTCAAAACCTGGGTCTTTTGGATCGGCTTTGCCATTCCGTTCGGCCTGATCGCCTTCAATGTTCCCAGCTACTTTTACCCCGGCTTGGCGCAAGTGCCTGTCTTTCGGGGGGCGGATTTTTCCCTCATTCCCCAAGCACCGGCCATCAATCTAGTGATGTACTTCCCCGTCTTGGGGTTTATGTATCTGGCTCCGCTGGCCATTTCGTTCAGCGTCTGGTTCTTCCATCTGCTCTACTTGGTGCAACTAGGCTTGGTCACCGAAATGGGTCTTTTCAATTTGCGCGCCGATCCGTTTGTGTACAGCGGGACGCCCCTGTCATGGCAGTCCTGGGGGGCCTTTGTGGCAATGGTGGGGTGGAGCTTGTGGATGGCGCGGAGTCACTTAGCGGCTGTGTGGCGCACTGCGCTGGGACGCGCCGGGCGGATCGATGATGCCGACGAGATGATTTCCTATCGGGTTGCCGTGGGCGGTGGGTTGGCCGGGCTGTGTTTTATCCTCGGCTGGCTGTGGCGCAGCGGCTTGGACTTGCACTTGGCGGTCTTCTATTTGGCGGCTGCGCTGACGATCTTTTTGGGCATTACGCGGCTCGTGGTGCAAGCGGGCCTACACTATTTGACGACGCCGATGAGCGCTCAGGGCATGGTCGTGGCTGCGGCTGGCTCGGCCTTGGGACCGCAGAACTTGGTCGCGCTGGCGCTGACTTTTGCGTGGTGCAGCGATGTACAATCGACCTTTATGCCTTCGGCAGCCAACGCGCTCAAGCTGCACGATTACTATACGCATCGACGCAGTGGGGGGCTGGCCTTGGCCATTGGCTTGGCGGTCGTAGTCAGCTTTGTCGCGACCACCAGCTTTATGATCTACTTGTGCTACGACTATGGGGCGAGCAATCTGCGCTCGTGGTTTTTCAATGCGGCTGGCGGTGCGGGCGGCCGAGCGTTCGACTGGGTCGGCGAGCAGACGCGCAATCCCGCGCCCGTTGATTGGGATAAGTTAGGTTTGGCCGGTAGTGGGGTGGTGGGCTATTTGGTGCTGGCGTTTTTGCACTACCGAATCGCGTGGTGGCCTCTGCATCCGGTTGGGCTAGCGGTAGCTTCGACTTGGATGGTCAAGCGGATCGTGTTCTCGGTGTTTTTGGCGTGGGCCTGCAAGGCGTTGATCTTGCGCTTTGGCGGCGTGGCGCTCTACCAGCGGCTCAAGCCGCTGTTCATTGGGCTAGTGGTGGGGTTTTTTTGCGGGGTTTTTCTGTCGTTTGTGCTCGACTGGGGCTGGTTTAAGGGCGCAGGGCATCCGATTCTGCACGGGTGAATGGATTGCCGTATATTGAGATTGTAATTACGAGGAAAGGTGTCTGCCGATGAGCATTTCCCATTCCCTGCACGTGACTGCTGAAGACGTGCAGTTCTACCGCGATCACGGTTATTTCGTCTATCAACATTCGCTCTTTCCCGCTGAAAAGTTCCAGCGCTTGCAGGCCTTCTTCGCTGGCTTATTGGCCGATTTACCTGCGGGTAAACGACCCGAGGCTATGGACGTGCCGCACTTTGCCCACCCAGAGCTTTTCGAGTGGCTGCTCGCCGACGAGGTGCTCGATTTTGTCGAGGCGTTTATCGGCCCGGACATCGTCTTGTGGTCGAGCCACTTTATCAGCAAGCCGCCCGGCGACGGCAAGCGCGTGCCTTGGCACGAGGACTCGGCGTATTGGAATGAGCGGCTCAGCGAGCACGAGGTCCTGACCGTATGGCTGGCCATCGATGACTCGACGCGAGAAAACGGCTGTATGCGGGTAGTGGCCGATTCACACCGACACGGCTTTTCGGACTACGTAGAAGTTGATCACAACACCCACGTCTTTGGGCGCGAGATCGTGGCTGAGCAAGTTGACATGTTGCGGGTCGTCGATTTGGAGGTCCGCGAGGGCCAATGCCACATCCATCACTCCAAAATGATTCACGGCTCCAACCCCAACACTAGTGCCAAGCGGCGCTGCGGTTACACCATGCGCTACATGCCGGCGACTGTGAAGGTGCGGAGTACGGGGCCTCACGCAACGCACGCGGTGTATCTGGCGCGGGGCCGAGATCGGGCTGGCAACGAGTACGGCGAGCCGTGGGTGCCGTTTGCGCCGGGCATTCGCTAGGGATGGATGTCATTGATCGGCACGAGTGTTACGACCTGACGCGCGAGGGACGCTTTCTGATTGCCCGCTTGCAGACGCCGCATCAGGTGCTGAGTACCTCGGCTTGTAACGGAGGGGTGTGCAACGACATTCGCTACTTGGTCAATCACCAAAGTTGCGAGGGCAAAGGGCACGACGCGCGCTTTGCCTTGCTCAAACAACTCGGCGAGACCGGCTATCACCACCACGTATGCGCGGAGCACAACTGGCCCCCGGATCAAGTCGCCCTGATGGGCACGGCGGCCAATGTGAACTACGCGGCTTGCGTAGTAGAAACGCACGCCGAATTGCGCGTGTGTGCCGTGGTAACCGCTGGGGTGGAGGGCAATGCGGGATGTGCGGGCGACCGGGCAACCTGGCACGAAGAAGACGACCCCCATGCGGGCACGATCAACACCATGTTGTTCGTCAATTGGCCGCTCTCCCCAGGCGCGATGGCGCGGGCGGTGGTGACCATGACCGAGGGCAAGTCCGCGGCCCTGCGCGACCTCGCTGTTGCGAGTCGCTATTCGCAGGATTTGGCAACGGGCACGGGCACGGATCAATACGGCATTGCCGCTCCTTTAGACTCTACCAGAAAGCCGAAAACTAGCGCGGGGCATCACGCCAAATTGGGCGAACTGATCGGCAAGGCCGTGCGCCAGGCCACGTTGGAGAGTCTGCGCTGGCAAAATGGTTTAGAGCCGTCGCATACGCGCAGCATTGTGCACGCGCTCAAGCGCTTTGGCATGAGCGAGGAGCGCTTGTTGGCGGCAATGGCCGAACGCCTGAGTGCGGACGATTTTGCGCTGTTGCAAAAGAACCTCAAGGCTGTGGTGTACGAGCCGCGCGTTGCCGCTGCGGCGTATGCGTTGGCCGCGGTTTGGGACCGCGTGCGCTATGGCATGTTGTCGCAGGAGTTGGCCGCTCCGGTCTTGCGCCAGCAAGCTGCCATTTTAGCGACTGCGCTGGCGGCCAAACCAGAAGCCTATTTGTCGTGTTACGAGCAATTGCGAATAAATAAGGACGACTGGCTGGTGATCGCGTACGATGCCTTGGCCTTGGGGTGGCGTCTGAAATGGACCTGACCATACTCGCGCCCGATCTGCTGTTGCTCGTTTGCGCGGTTGTTTGCGACGGCCTTATCGGCGATCCGGTTTATGCGTTGCACCCCATTCGCTTGGTGGGTGCAACGCTGTCTTTTTTTGAGCGGGTGCTGCGCGGCCTGCGTTTGGATGGGTACGTTGGTGGGTGCGTGCTGTTTTGCATTTTGGCGGCGTTTTGGATGGGGTTGATCTGCGCGTTGGCGATTGCGTTGTATCGCGTTCAAGCGGAGATTGGCTGGCTTTTTCACGCCTTCGTTTTGTACAGCCTCATTGCGCTCAAAGATTTGTGCAAACACGGCTTGGCCATTGACCGTGCCGCAGACCTGGACGGTGCGCGTCAGGCAGCGGCGATGCTCGTGGGCCGCGATATTGATAAGATGGATGCGGCGGCTTGTCGGCGGGCGGGCATGGAGAGTTTGAGCGAAAATGCAGTGGATGGTTTTATCGCGCCGATTTTTTACTACGCGCTCTTGGGGTTGCCGGGCCTTGTGCTTTTTAAGGTCATCAGTACGATGGATTCCATGGTCGGCTTTAAGACGCCGCGCTATCGCTATTTTGGCTGGTGTGGTGCGCGGCTCGACGATGTGTTGAATTTTTTGCCGGCGCGCTTGACATATGTATTGATGATTGTGGTCGCGTTTTTTTTACCGCATTGTTCGGCGCGCAAGGCTCTTGTGGTTGGGTGGCAGCAGCACGCGCTCGTTCCAGGACCAAATTCTGGGTGGAGCGAAGCAACCGCGGCCGGCGCGCTCCAGCGGCGATTGGTTGGCCCTATTTGGCAGGACGGGATGCAGATTACAGACTTGTGGTTGGGCGATGCGAACGACCCGAAAGGTGGCTGGCCCGAGGATATGCGCCGCATGTGCGTATTTGTCGTTGTTACCTGCTTGCTCAGCGTGGGGTTGGCGGCAGTCTATCTCGCGTATGCCAGTCCTATCTGGAAATAGATCTGCCGCACATTCAGGAGGGCCGAGGGCGAGCAAATGGAAGTGTACGAGAAGATTCTGGAGGCCTAGAGATGAAACGCGTTATCAAACCAACAGGGCAGTTTAATATCGAAATCGAGGAAGTGCCGATGCCCGAGCCGGGACCGGGGGAAGTGCGGGTCAAGGCGGTGCGCAGCCTGATCAGCCGAGGATCGGAGATCGGCGCACGCTATACGCGTGAGCATGCGGTCAGTCCCGAGATTATGGGCTATTCGCTGGCAGGGGTGATTGACGCTTTGGGAGAGGGGGTCGATTGCTACGCTGTAGGGGACCGGGTAGTAGCGCTGGCACCGCACGCTGAATACGTGGTGCGCCCAGCGGCGTTGTCTGCGCCGCAGGATCAGCCACAGGTGGTGGCGATGCTGCCTAGCGTGGAATTCGACGCGGCACCTTACTGGCCGCTGGTCTCGGGTGCGGTGACTTGGGTGGATATCGAGGAGATCGGCCCCAACCACACGGTAGTGATTTTGGGCCAGGGACTGGTTGGGAGTCTGATGTTGCAGGTGGCCAAGCACAATGGCAAGGGTCGGGTCATAGCCGTTGATGCGCTGGAGAGTCGCTGCACACTGGCCGAGGAACTGGGGGCCGACGCGGTAATCAACGCTGCCGAAGAGGATCCCATTGCCGCAGTGGGTAGGCTAACAGCGGGAGCTGGTGCCGATATCGTCGTCTATGCGGTAGGCGGACCGGCGGGGGTTAAAGCATTCGACCAAGGCTTGGATATGCTGGCCGTTGGCGGGCTATTGCACCTGATCGGGCTTTACGAGGACGCACCGTTGCCGCTGATGTCGGGTAAGATCCAGCGCCGCAAGATCCTAGGCGGCTATTATGGACAGGGCATAGGCACGGGGACCGCACGTCGGTCGATGGAGCTATTGCAGGCAGGAGTCATTCAGACAGGGCGCATGACCACGCACCGTTTTCCTTTTTTTGAGGCGGCAAAAGCCTTCGACTTGCTCTACAACAACATGGACGAGGCGCTTGGGGTATTGCTCGACTGGGAGGGGTGAGTTGGACGCGGTAGGACGAGGTTTACTCCAGGCCGACACTCTTCCGCAGGGCTTGATTGATCCTAGTCTGCCAACCGGGACCATCGGCCTTAAAGGCAGCTAGCACATCGGGATCTAGCCGAATAGTGGTGGAGACTTTGGTCACGGCGGCCTTTGGTCGGCCTCGCTGAACTGGGACTTGGGCGAATTTTGTCTGCCATTCCGGAGTGGCGAGATCCGGCAGGTCGTCATCGGAATCGAGGTCCATATACGGCTTGTTCTCGTTCATGGGCTTTCCTCATGCTGATGATCCGGCGTACCTTGCCTCGTTGCGTCCATGCAAGGATCACCATGCGGTTGGCAAGGAACCCGATCGTGATGTACCGAGGCTCTCCATAATCCTTGCGATTATCCTCGACGGTCAGCGTCGCCCCGGCAAAAACATCTGGGGCGCGGGCCATATCTAAGCCACGAGTTTGCAGGGTGGCATTGCGTTTGGCCGGATCGAATTCAATCTCCATTTATTTTATGTTACTACAAAAAAACAAGAACGTCAACTTTTGAGTTTGGCTCAAACTGGCTGATATAGAGAGGTACGAGCGCGTGGTGGCGACCGGATAATGGAACGGATGAGTGAGATCGGCAACTGGAGATGCTTGTCAATTGACGGCTCAGAGTGCAGTTTTGCTGATAACGGATAGGAGCAAATTATGAAAAATTACGCAATCGTCTCACTGCTGCTTTTAGCCGCTTTGTGCGCCGGTGCTGAAGAGTACTGGCCCCAGTGGCGCGGTCCCAGCCACAACGGCGTCAGCCAAGCCATGGACCTGCCGACGACTTGGAGTGCGAGCGAGAATGTGGTCTGGAGCAGGAAGCTGCCCTCTTGGAGTGGGAGTACGCCGGTGGTATGGGGTGAGCGGGTCTTTTTGATGTCGCCCAATACGGGCGAGGAGATTCAGGGCGGCGAAAAACTGCTTTTGGGCTGCTTGTCAACGGCTGATGGCAGCGTGTTGTGGCAGCGCACGCTCGACGAGGGCAATGCCTATTGGCGCAAGCACAACAACACTTCGCCTTCGCCGGTCACGGACGGCGAGCGCGTGCTGGCCGTTACGGGTACGGGGATGATCCGGGCTTTTGACATGGAGGGTGAGGAACTGTGGCACTATGACTTGCAGGCCGAGCACGGCGACTTCGGCCTGATGTGGGGCTACGCCTCCTCGCCTTTGCTCTACGACGGCAAGCTCTTCGTCGAGGTCCTGCACGGGATGAATACGGACGATGCTTCCTATCTGATCGCCTTTGATGCGGCTACTGGCGCGGTCGCGTGGTGGCAGGAGCGGCCAACCGACGCGCCGGGCGAGTCGCCGGACGCCTATACTACGCCTGTGGTGCTCAAACACAACGGCCAGACGCAAATCGTCGTCTCCGGCGGGGACTATGTCACCGGCCACAACCCGGCCACCGGTGAGGAGGTATGGCGGGCCGGCGGCTTGAATCCGGGCAAGGAGCGGAATTACCGGGTGGTTGGGTCGCCGGTAGCGGTTGCCGGGATGGTGTACGCGACGAGTCGCCGCAATCCGGTGCTAGCGCTGCGCGCCGGTGGCACGGGGGATGTTAGCGAGAGCCATTTGGCGTGGAAGTGGACGGGGGCGGGTGGACCAGACGTGCCTTCGGCTGTTACTGATGGCCGCTATTTCTACATGGTCGATGATCGCGGGCGGGCTACCTGCCTCGACGCCAAGACGGGTGCGGTAGTGTGGGGTCCGGAGCGCACGGCCCAGGGATCGGTCAGTTCCTCGCCGGTCCTCGCCGACGGCAAGCTCTACGTGGTGAATGAAAATGCGGTGACGACTGTGCTGCAGGCCGGACCAGAGTACAAGGTGTTGGCGACGAATGAACTCGACGGGGCCTATACGCTGTCGTCGCTGGCCATCGCCGGGGGGCGGATTTTCCTGCGGACGGAGTCGCACCTGTACTGCATCGGCCAGTAGGGGGCGGTTTGCAAACCGCCCCTACGTCTATTCGGCCTTGAGGGCTGCTAGCAGGGGGCGGCGCAGGGCCGAGTGACTGGCGGCAGCACACGCCAACAGACCTGCGGCGAAGACCAAGCCGAGCGAGATACCCAGCGAGACCCAAGGCAAGGGTGTGGGGTCGAAGAGGCGAGGGGCCACGGCGATGAGGGCGGCGACGCTGCCTATTCCTTCGCCCGCTAGCAGGAGGAAGCCGTGTTCGTAGAGCAGCATTGCCCCTAGGCGGGCGCGGCGAAAGCCACAGGCGCTCAAGGCCGCCAACTCGCCACTGCGCTCGAGGACGTTGCGTAGAATGAGGATCCCCAAACCCAAAGTTCCCAAGAGTAGCCCGAGCAAGCCCAGCGTCTGAAAGGTCGCTAGGTACGTGTTTTCGATGGCGCGAAAGCCTCGGAGGCGCTCGGCGCTCAGGGTGGCGTCGAGGCCGTAGGCCGCTAACTCTCTTTCGAGCGCGGTGGCGACGGTGGCTGGTTGTGCCGTTTCGACTAGGAAGTAGCCGTAGCCTTCGCGTTCGGGGAAGTGCGCGGCGAAGCGATCCTCGGCAATGAGCAACTCGCTCTGGAACAGACTGCCGTCCAACAGGCCGACTAACCGCACGGACACACCCTCCGCAATCGGGATGTCGTCGCCCAGCCGCTTGTGCAAAATCCACTGCGCTGAATTAAAGTCGCCGATGGCTGGGATGACTCCCGGCCCCAAATCGCGCTGAAGCAACCGATAGGGATTGGCGCGTTCGTCTGGCGTTAGGGGGAGGGTCTGTCGGAAGGGCAAGCCGCCGCGTTGGATGAACTCGGCCGGTGCGCCGAGGACGCGCGGGGTTTGGGGTATGTAGAGGTTGAGACAGCTCACGTCGTCACCGGGCAGGACGCGGAAGGGGAAAAAGCGCGCGGTGCCCAAGTCTGTGGATAGTCCCAACTCGAAGCGGCCGTCCGCACTGTTGAGGTCTTGGTGCAGGGGAATTTCTGCCTCGGCGACGAGTGAGAGACCACCCGTGCCCGGATCGTCCGACCATTCGACCTGTCGGTGGGCCCCAGCGGCGACGATGACAAAGGTGGCGCAGGCGACGAGGGAGGTGCAGAGGGTGCTGCGGCTTGGTTTGCGGGTACTGTTGAGGAGACCCAAGCCGAGGCTGGAACTGAGGCGGCCCGATGTTGGAGTGCGCAACCATACCGCGAACAGGGCCAATAGCGCCAACAGGGCCGCGGTGCCGCTGCCTAAAAAAAGCGCGGCGGCCGTGGCTGCGTCGGCCATACTGGCGAGGACGCTCAAGGTGAGAGCTATAACCAGACCGAGGGCGGCGAGGACGGCACTGCGACGGCGCGGGAGACGCGGTATGGTGTCGAGGGTGCCAGCGAGCAGAGCACGGACGGGCAGGCGGTGGAAGCGCTGCACGGTGCGCCACAGCGCCAGCGAGACCAGCAGTAAGGTGGATAGATAACCCACCGCCAGACTGAGCCAGCTAACGTGGAGGGAGAGAAAGGGCGTGCCGATGGCCTCCAACCACAAAGTGTGCAAGCCGACCAGCATCAAATAGGCGTAGAGGGGAGCGCCGACTAAGCCGAGCAGTGCGCCCAGCGCGGCCAAAGCAATGCCTTCGCCCAAGAAACGCCGACCCACCGCGGCGAGCGGATAGCCGGTGGCGAGGAGCAGCCCTGCTTCGCGGGCGCGTTGTTCGAGGCCGAACTTGCACAGCAGTACCACCAGTAATGCGGCCGCGGCAATGAGGAAGAGGCTGAAGCCGATAAAAAGGCCGCTGAAGTCCGTGGCCCCGGTTGATGCTAACAGGGCTTCTTGGCGGACGGGGCGCAAGGAGAAGCCGGTCGCCGTCGGAGGGAGGCGATCCAACAGATGTTGGCGAATGGCGGTCCGCAGTTCGACAAGCTCACTGCTCGTTGGCTGGTAGCGAGTGGGCGAGGACGGATAGAAGCGGATGGCGGTCAGCGCGCCGTGGCGGCTGCCCCACAGGCGCTGTCCCGTATGGGCGGCGACGAAGGCTTTGGGCGCGGCTCCGTACTGATCCCAGTAGGCTTCGTCCTGCGGGCGAATTTGCCCCATGTCGATGGGGAAGGGCGCATCCCAAGCAGATATATCGCCTTCTTCCTGCAACCCTGGATATTTGGGCGTCAGGGTCGGGTCAATGGCCAAGCCGCGCATCTGCACAATCCCTTGGAGGCGGAAGTGGGCTTGCTCGGTCCGAAGTTCATGGCGTGGGCCGACTACGTAATAGGTCAGGGAGATCGAATCACCCGGAGTTGCGGCCAGTTCTTGGGCCGTCCAAGCGTCGAGGTAGAGGGCGTCGGCGGCGAGGGGTGGCGCGGGCCGTCCGTCTGCAAGGTAGAGGCCGGTGGGATCGTCGAGAGCGGTAACGGTTGAATAGGGGACTTGGCGACCGTTGCCCTCAATGGCGTTGGCCAGATAGGTCGAGAAGGTTGCGGTTTTGAGTTGTTGGGAGGTAGCGCTGGCCAAGGCGGCGGCGCGGGTCGAGTCGTCGAGGACGAAGCGAGTGCTGGTGAGCTCGATGTAGTTGGAGTGCAGCGCGAGGTCCAGCTTGCGGTCGGTGAGAGTCAGGTGCTGGGCGAGCGCGCGTTGCAGGTCTTGGTGTTGACTGTTGGGCGCGGAGATGAGCAGGGCGTTGACGCGGTCTTGTTGGTCGAGGGCGCGCTGGAGGACTTGGAGGTCGAGGTAGGCGTTGAGCGGCAGATGCTGCTGCAGTCGCAGGCCGAAGCGTCCCGCCCCGCTGTCGGGCAAGACGCCAGTGAGCACCACGCGCAGAGTGGTGACGAGATCGCCGGTGGCGCGGCGGCCAAAGAGGGATTCGCGGTAGGTTGGGCTGGGGCGCTCTAGCGAGAGCAGGACCGCGTCGCCTAGTTCAAGGCCGAGGGCGCGTTGTAGCGAGGCACTGACGACGAGTGGGGGAAACGGCTGGTCGGGTGCTGGCTTCGACCTGAGCTCAGCCGAAGGTTTGAGCGCGTCGCGCAAGGCAGGGCCGCTTTCGGGAAAGAGCGCGGAGAAGCGGGCGTCGATGCCTTGGATTTGCACGCCAGCGGCGAGTGCTTGGGTCGCGGCGTGGCGGGCGCTGCCGTTGAGGAGGATAACAGGTGCATGGCCCCCAGGCAGTTCGGTGGTCAAGTCGCTGCGGAAGAAGTGCGCGGCGAGCAGTGCGTAATCGATCTGACCTAGGCGCTCTAAAGCCAAATCGCGCAGACTGCCGCGCATGGAATCGCCGACTAGGAGGGCGCCGGTCAGAGCGGTTGTGGCGACAGCAGTCCCCAACAGCAGCCCTAGGTGAACCCGCCAGTAGTAGATCAGGCTTCGACGCACGTCCCCTCGCGCAAGAGTAGGCGGCGGTCGCAGCGCGCGGCTAGCTCAAGGTCGTGGGTTGCGATGACGAGGGCAGCTTGCTCAGCGCGGTGCAGTGTGAAGAGTAGCTCGGCGACGGTGGTGGCTGTCTGGCGGTCGAGGCTGCCGGTAGGCTCGTCGCAGAGCAAGAGACCGGGTTGATTGATCAAGGCGCGCGCCACGGCCACGCGCTGGCACTCGCCGCCGGACAGCTCGGCGGGGCGGTGGTGCAGGCGTTCTGCTAGACCGACGGCGGTTAAGAGGTCGCGGGCGCGCTCGCGTCGGTCGGCTTGGGGCTTCGACGGCTCGGCTGAGCTCGCCGAACGCCTGAGCTCAGCCGAAGGAAAGGCGAGGGTGGGGATTAGGGCGTTTTCGAGGGCCGAGTACTGGGGCAGCAGGTGATGGTTTTGGAAGACGAAGCCGATGTGCTGGTTGCGGAAGCGGGCGAGTTGGGGTTCGGGAAGAGTCAGTGGGTCTTGGCCGCTGATGGCGATTTGGCCCGAGGTTGGAGGTTCAAGGGTGCCGAGCAGGTGCAGCAAGGTGCTCTTGCCCGAGCCGGATGGACCGATAAGTGCTAGGGACTGGCCCTCCTCGGCGCGGAGCGAGACGTCGCGCAGCACTTCGACGGTCTGGTCGCCGAGGGCGAAGTGCTTGCAGACGTCGGCTGCGACGAGGGCCGGGGTTGCGTTCATGGGACTTCGGCGAGGCATCGACGGTGAGCTCAGCCGAACCGCTCAGTCGAGTCGTGCGCCGCCAGTTTGCGGGACTTCGGCGAGGCATCGACGGTGAGCTCAGCCGAACCGCTCAGTCGAGTCGTGATAAAGTCCGGGATGGGGATGGCGCGGATGGCCTCGCCTGGATTGCAGACGCAGCAGGCGATCTTGAGGCGGCCTTGGGCTATGTGTTCGCCGCCGCAGTGGAAGTCGAAGCGGAAGCTGAGGGACTTCTCGCCCTGTTTTTCGAGGTGTACATGGATGTCGAGGACGTCTTCAAAGGAGACTGGGCGGAAGTACTCGCATTCGGCGGTGAGGCGGGGCCAGCTAATGATATCGCCGTCGCATTCGCTGTGGACGCTCAGGCCGAGGCTGCGCCAGAAGGCGTGCTCGGCGGCTTCCATGAAGACAAAAAAGCGCGCAAAGTGGACGATGCCAGCCTGATCGGTGTCGGCCCACTCGACGCGGCGGCGGGTGCGGAATTCAACGGACACGTCAGTTGCCGGGTCGGAAGAAGGTTACTAGGCAGCCGCCCATAGCGGCCAAGACGATGCCGAGGACAAAGGGCCAGCGCACGGCCGCCCAGCCGCCAGCGGGCGGATGCACGAGCACGGCGACGACCGCGTTGACGATGGGGGCACCGGCAAAGACGATGGACATGACCACGGCTGGCGTCCCCTTAGCACCGAAGGCGAGGAGGACGCCCAATGCGCCGATGGCCCCGGCGATGCCAGCGGCGGTGGACCAGAAGACGCCCTTGGCCGGGTAGATCCAGGTCGCGCCATTATAGGCTAGGACGATCAGCGAGCCGAAGACCGCGGTGAGCAGATAGGCCAAGCCGACGAAGAGGAAGGCTTTGTAGCGGCCGTTTACCGGGTCGCTCATGGCGATCTGGCCGGTGTGCAGCAGGACGCCGTAGAGGCCCCAACAAGAGACGGTGAGAAGGGCGAAGACGAGCCAAGTCATGGGATAATCCTTTCGCTTGCGCGTTCGCCCATAATGTGGCTAGGAGACTCGCTGTTGTCGAGTGGTCACGCGATCTCGATGAGGTTCTCGAAGTGCACGCCACAATCGCATAGCGTTACGGGAATGTTGAATCGCGTCTCCAGTTCGTCGATGAGGCATCGGACGGGTGCGGTCAATGCGCTGGGGTGGCGCGCACCGGCGACCTCGGGGTCGAGGTGGTCGCAGAAGGTCAGGGCCAATTGGGTGGGACCGTTGAGTAGGACGGCTGTTTCCAAATGTGGATAGGAGATACCCGAGGCTTTGCGCCGCCGTCGTCCGGTCGTCACGCCGTATTCGGCGATGTCCCGGCGGTCTTCCTCCGCCTCCGCCAATTGCAGTGGTAGGGGGCCAGTGCCGACGCGGCTGGGCAGTGCTTTGACCACCAAGCAGACTTCTGCGATATGACGCCAGTTGAGTCCGACGTCGTCGGCAAAGGCGGCGGTGGTGCAGTTGTCCGAGGTGCAGTCGGGATAGTCGTCGCTCAGGGCTAGCGACAGGTGAGTGCCTTGGCTGCCCTCGACGACGACGGTTTCACCGCGCAGGCAACTCTCGTTGAGCTCGCGGGCCACGTCGGCGGTGTAATCCGCGAGGGAATGTTCGTCGCGTGCTTGGCGGGCTTTGCGCAGGGCGAATTCGGCGCGGGCGACGCCGCTGCCGCTGGCGGTGGTGCCGTGTTCCTGCAGAAAGACGTCGGCTGCTTCGCGTTGGCGGTACTCGGGCAGGATCAGCGGGCAGCGGTAATCGACGCGGGTCCGCTCGCGTAGCCCATAGCTCGGGTCTAGTTGGTCTAGTTCAGCGAAGAACTGCTCGGGATCGACGGCGACGCCGCTGCCGACGCGCAGTTGCGTATCGGGATGGAGAAAGCCGCAGGGTAACTGCCGAGTGCGGATTTCGCTGCCGTCGGCAAAGAGAATACTGTGCCCAGCGTTGGTGCCGATTCCAGCTCGGACGCTGTAGGCAGCTTGGTGTTTTTGCGCGAGGAAGGCGGCGACCTTGCCTTTACCCGAATCGCCCCAAAAGGCGTCAACGACGATGATGGCGCTCATAGCGCACCTCCATTTTAAGCGTGAATTGGTTGACGCCTCTGACGATAAGTGAAATTGTAGCATAATAAAAATTTATATATCTTATTCTCAGGATAATTAATACAAATGTAAGGATTCCGAATGGACCTCTACCAATTGCGCAGTTTCTATGAAATCGTCCGCGAGCAGAGCTTTACGCGGGCGGCCGACAAACTTTTTCTGACGCAGCCGGCCATCAGCCTACAGATCAAGGCATTGGAGAACGAACTGGACGAGATTCTACTTGAGCGCAATCGGCGGCAGCTCCGTCTGACGCCGGCCGGCGAGATTCTCTTTGCTCATGCGAAGGCGGTTCTCTCCCGGCTGGAGAAGGCGCGCGACGATATTGCGGCGCTCAAGCAGGTCTTGCGCGGACGGCTGGCGATCGGGACTAGCGATACCAACTGCACCTATGTTTTGCCCAGCGTGCTCGCCGAGTTCCGCGCCCGCTACCCGGCGGTCGAGTTGGACATCCGCAATCGCATGTCGCCGGAGGTGGGCAACCTAGTGCTCAACGACGAAGTGGAGTTCGGGTTGGCGACCTTGCCGGTCAAGCACCGCGACTTGGTCAGCGAGTCGCTCTTTGAGCGGCGGGATGTGCTTATTTGTCCCCCGGATCACGCACTGGGCAAAAGGCGCAGGATAAGGCTCAAACAGCTTGCCGAATATCCGTTTCTGGTCTTGGAACGCGGGAGCACTAGCCGACAGTTGCTCGACGAAGTTTTCCAACGGCAGGGCTTGGCGTTGCAGGTCGAAATGACGCTCGGCGGGATCGAGATTATCAAGCGCTACGTGGAGATCGGATTGGGTATTGCGATAGTGCCGGAGGTGGCGGTGCAAGCAGAAGTCGCCGCCGGGAAAGTGTGCGCTATACAGGTCAATGGATTGGCTAAACGCCAGATTGGCCTAATCGAGCACCGGGGGCGACGGCGTTCGCCGGCGACGGAGGCTTTCTTGGCGCTCTTGCGGGAATTTGTCGCCGCAGGGAAGATTTAGTGCGCAAGGTCTCATCGCCGAAGATCATCGCGCTGCCTGATGAATTCACCGTGGCACGGAGCGGGTCGGCGACGAGGAGACCGCCGCCAGTGGCTGCGATCAGTTCGGCACAACGCCAGTAATGCTTTAGGTTGGGGAGTGCGTCAAGTTTGCAGGTTTTATTTTAGCAAGTTCGTCTTCCAAACGCTGCTCTACACGCCACAAATCACAGGCTTGTTGCAGGCGCAACCAGAGCCCAGGACCGTTGCCGACGAGTTTTCCTATTCTAAGTGCCATTTCTGTTGTAATCGGATGCGTACAAGCCAGAACGCGATGCAATTGTTGACGCGAAACACCGAGTCGTCGAGCCGCTTCACTAACCGATAACTCAAGCGACGGCAATACATCTTCACGCAGAATTTCACCTGGATGAACAGGCGCGCGCTGCAACGGACGGTTGACGGAATATTCGGCCATTGTCACCTCAATGATATTGCTCAAGATTGACCCTGAGTGCATCACCATCTTGCCATTCGAACGTGATACACCACGGGCCATTGACGTGAATACTATAACGTTTGGGTACCCCTTGCAGACCGTGAAAGTTGAATCCCGGTATATTCAAGTCTGTCAATGAGTTCGCTTGATCGAGAACTTCCAAACGACGTAAGCAACGCCTTTGCAAATCCCAGCGCACTCGGCGGCTGCGACCCCGTTCAAAAAGTTCGACAAGCCCCTTATGCTTGAAACTTGCGATCATTCTATAAAAATGTAACACGTTCTGTTACACTGTCAACGATTGATTCAGACGAGGCGAAATGAGTTGGCTGGTTGGCCGCTTAGAATCGACAATTGAGCTGTTGCGATTGAAGTAGGTATGCACTTTATGTAAGTAAACAGGAACGCAACCTAAACATGGCAAAATTGCACTTACGAGTTGAATCCGCGATAAGGGCAGGTGCTCCGTTTTCCAGCCGAGCTGAGGGTCGCAAAGCAGCAACCATCTAGGACGTCCCCGTCCCAAAGAAATGATAACGATGTTGAGCCGCAGGCCCAAACGCGATGGCCATACACGGCGAGCGTCCCTGCGGCTATAATTGTTTCATACTACATACTGCTCGTACACGGCGAGCGTCCCCTCGGCCATAGCGTCGGCGTGGAAGCGACTGTGGACCGCCTCTTGGCCGGTTTGTCCGAGCTGGCGTCGCCGTTTTTCGTCGCGCAGCAAGGCGGCAAGCTCGTTGGCTAGGATCTTCGGGGAATGGGGGGCGACGAGGAGACCGCCGCCGGTGGCTGCGATCAGCTCGGGGAACGCGCCGTGGTCGGGCTGGATGACTGGGATGCCGTTGGCTAAGGCTTCGAGGATCGACAGACCCTTGGGATCGGCGTAAACCGAGGGTACGGAGAAGACGTGGAGCGAGGAGAGGAAGCGGATTTTTTCGCGGCGATCGACTTCGCCGTGGTAGGTGAACGAGTCGGCTAGCCCCCAGCGGCGGATTTTTTGCATCTGCTCGGCGAAGTAGGGCTTGTCGTAGGCGCTGAGGTAGCCGGCGGCTTCGAGGCGCAGGGAGGCAAACTCGGGCTGCTCTTTTAACTGCTGGAAGGCATCGACGAGCAGGTGAAAGCCCTTTTCCGGGCAGATGCGGGCGAGATAGCCGATTTTGCAGGGGCCGTTGGCGGGCGGTGACTCTTGGCCGTGTCCGCTCAGGTTGAGGCCGAGCGGCACCACGTGGATTTTGGTGCGCGGTATCTGTAGGTATTCGGCCATGTGATCTTGGTAATACGCACACGGGGCGATAAAGGCGTCGATGTCTTGGGCACGTTGGCGCAGGATGTCTAGGGCTTGGGTCTTTGAGGGTTCGGGCAGGCCGTCTAAGAACAGGTCCTCGCCTTGGAGGGCGCAGAGGATGGGGACGCCGAGTTGTGCTTTTAATTGCCGGGCCATGCCGACGAACATGGCGTTGGTTAGCTGGATGAGGTCGGGTTTGAAGTCGCGCTGGAGCCAAGCGATGAGGCGGGTGAGTTCCTTTTGTTGATTGCCTTCCTCGCCAGCGAGGATTGAGACGGTGAGCGGCCCTAGGTCGCGGGCGTTGGTAGAGGAGCCAAAGCGCGCGAGGGTGCGGATCAGGAACGGCGAGTCGAGGACGCGGTCGAAGAGGCGATGCGTGCGGCGAAAAAACGACCACTGCTGTTGCAGGAAGATGCTGACGCCGCCGTAGAAGACGCGGTCGAGCGAGACGTTTTCCTCGTCCGTGCGCAGCGGCGTATAGGTCGGGATCAGGGCAACATCGGCGTCGCGGCGCGAGAGGGCGGCCGCGAGTGCGTTGTCGTGGATGCAACTGCCGCAGTACATGCCGGCGGCACCAGCCGTGATGTAGGCGACGCGCATCGCTAGAAGAATTTCTCGACGGTGCTTTTGGCCGGTGGCTTGGTCAGCAGTGAGCCGACGATCATGGCCACGGCAGAAGCGGCTAGAATCACCACCACGGGCATTACCCCGGTCATGCCGACCGTGTAGCCGGGGATTTTCCACCCCTGAAAGAAGAAATAGCACCACAGCGCGGCCACGGTGAGCACCGAGGCAAAGGCGCCGTACTTGGTGCTGCGCTTCCAGAACAGAGCGGCGACCACCACCGGAAAGAGCGCTGCAAAGCCGGTGAAGGACCAGACGGCGAGGGTGAAGATGCTGCGGGCCGAGACCAGCGAGAGCACGTAGGTAACGGCGAAGATGGCGATCACGAAGAGGCGGCCCCACAGGACTTGGGCCTTTTCGCTCAACTCGTCGCCTTTGCGGTAGTGGCGGACGACATCTTGGGTGAACATGTTGCTGATGGACAGCACCTGCGAGTCGAGCGACGACATGATGGCGGCAAAGACTCCGGCGGCGAGCAGGCCGGCTAGGGCACCCGGGGCGTGTAGGTCGATCATCTTGACCAGCACGGAGTTGGCAGCCGCGCCTTTGAGGCCGGGGAAGTCAATGCTGCCGAAGATTCCCAAGAGCACGCTGGGGATCCAGACGATGGCGATGCACAGCGGGTAGAACATCAGCGGCCAGCGAAAAGTGCGAGCGCTTTTCGCGGTGAGCCAATGGGTGAAAAGGTGGGGGAACATGCCGACCGACAGCGGGATGCAGGTGTAGGTTAGCAGTTTGATCGGGCTGATGTTGTCCCCTTTGATCAGCAGTTCGGGGTGCGCGGCTTCGACTTGCGCCAGTGCGCTGTCCAGCCCACCCAGCTTATCGACGATGACGAAGAAGGTCACGCCGCCGAGGATCATAAAAACCAGTGTTTGGAAGGCGTTGGCCCAGGCCGTGCCACGCATGCCACCGAAGCTGACGTAGGCCAGTACCACCAAGCAGACTAGCAGGCCGCCGGCCCACTGGGGAATCTGCTCCTTGGTAATTTGGGCGAGGGTGATGCCGCCGCCCATGACGCCGATGAGCAGGTAGGGGATCAGCAGCGCGATCATGACGACGAAGAGCAGTAGGCCCAAGCCGTCGGAGTCCCAGCGGCGGCGGAAGTACTGAACTTGGGTGAGAAGGTTGTGGCGCTTGCCGAGCGCCCAGACGCGGGTGCCGATGAAGAAGAAGACGGTGGGGATAATCAGGGCCGCGCCCGAAGGCATCAAGGCAAAGACACCGATACCGGTGTGGTAGGCTTCGCCGGAGGCTCCCAAGATGGCGAACGCGGTCATGTTGGTGCCAAACAGCGACATCAGCAGCAGGAAGGGGCCGATGGAGCGGCTGGCGACGAAGTAGTCCTCGCCGGTGCCGCGAAAGAAGCGATTGGAGAGAACGCCGATGCAGAGTACTAGGCCGAGGTAGCATAAGATGATGATCGTGGTCATGCGGCTTGCTCCTCGTCCTCTGCGTCTAACTCAGACGGCCAAGCGTAGTTGACCAGCAGGACCATCAGCCCGGTAGCGGCCAAGCAGAAGCCGATGTGGTAGAGCAAGCCGATGGGCAGCCCCAAGACGATGCGCGGATCATCCCAGAGCCAGAGGTCGTTGTGCAGGAGATAGAGGACGAAAAGCCCCAAGTAGAGGAGCCGGCGGACGGTAGCGTTCACTGGGTTGCTCCTGAAGGTTGTGGGGTTAAGGGGACGGCAGCGGGCATCTCGCATACCTCGCTCATCGGCCCGAAAATAGGCTCAACGTGCTCGCTGAAGAGGTTGCCGCTGAGGACGTCGATGACTCCCTGTTTGCATTCGGGATGGCGTTTGAGGAATTCGGCGAAGCTGAAGTCCTTGGAGTAGAAAGCGTACACCATTTTGCGCACTGCCTCCATGCCGCGCACTAGTTCGGGGCCGAAACCGCCCAACTGCGCGGCAGAGAAGTCGCTTTTGGCAAAGGCGTCGGCGATGGCGTCGGCGGCCATTTCGCCGGACTTGAGGGCTAGGTACACGCCCGAGGAGTACATCGGATCGAGAAAACAGAACGCGTCGCCGACCAGCACCCAACCCTCGCCGGCGATGCGGCTGGCGCGGTAGGAAAAGTCCTTGGTGGTTTTGACCGGAAAGAGTTGCTCGGCGTGTTGCAGGCGCTCCTGCATGGGGCGGCACTTGGCCAACTCTTGATCGAAGATGGTCTGCGCGTCTTCGCGGCGGCCTTGGACCAAGTAGGAGATCGTGCCGACCACGCCGACGCTGACCTTGTCGTCGGGCAAGGGGATGTACCAGAACCAAGAGTCCCGGTTTTCGGTGTGGAGGATCAAGGTCGCGCCTTCGTCGATGCCCTCGTCGCGCTGGCCGCCGCGATAGTGGGTGTAGATCGAAGCCTTTTTCAGCTCAGGCTCGGGATGGGTCAGCTTGAGCTTGCGGCCGATTAGGGCACTCTGGCCAGTGGCATCGACGATGACTTGCGCGGCAAAATCGCGGGTTTGGCCATCGGCGAGCTTGGCGCGGACGCCGGTGGCGCGGTTGCCATCGAACAGGACTTTGAGGACCCGGGCACCTTGATGTACTTGAGCACCTTTGGCGCGGGCGTTGTCGAGGAGCATCTCGTCGAATGGGCCGCGCAAGACTTGCCAAGTTATTGCGCTTTCGTGGGGGTTGGTATCGGAAAAGTAAAAGGGCGTTGAGCCGCGTCCCGACTTGCCGAAAAATTGCACGCTGTGCTTGCGGGGGAAGGCGCTGTCTCTGAGCTGGTCGAGCACGCCGAGCCGTTTGAAGGTCCAGTAGGTGTCCGGCATCAGGGACTCGCCGATTGTGAAGCGGGGGAATTGCTCCCGCTCGAAGAGCCGGACTTGGCGGCCGGTTGCGGCGACGAGGGCAGCTACGGTGCTGCCAGCGGGACCACCGCCGATGACGATGACGTCGCTCACGTTTGACCGCGAACCGCCCCTAGGTCTGTGGCTTTTTGTGCGTTCATTCTGAGTCGTGGCTTTGGCTCACGCCGGACAAGACGCTCTGTATATTTGCTTTGCGCCTCGGACAGATAGTCGGCATAGGTTTGCCCTTTGGCTTCACAGGCGCGTTCTATGTTGCGGCGAATGGTACGCAGCTCTTGGAGCGGATCCTGTTCCATTAGGCGACCTCCATAAGTTCTTCTGGGGTACAGATGATTGGGGTCCGTATGCCAAATTCCACATTGGCCTGTTCAACTACCATACGGACGCGGCCACTGACGATGTGGGTACAATTCCACGATACGAGATAATCGAGCCCATGCCAAGCAGCGAGCGCCAAGTGATAGGCGTCTGCTTGGGCCTTATCCGGCAGGGGAATGCCTGCAAAGTACGCGGCTGCAAGGGCATGGACTTCCGGGACAATCTCGACGACAGAAAAAGCTGCGACGCTCTGCTGACGCCGTTGGGCTGCATCGGGATCGCCGAGAGCGATTTCTTCCAAGACCGCAGGAGAAATAAAGGCGTCGCATTGCGGTAAGACGCGCTCCCACCATTCATGGGTTATCTGCTGGTGCGCTGCGGCGATCAAATCTCGACTTGGTAGAGCGGTCCGGTAGCTAATAATACTAGTTTCAATGTACACAGTTGGTTTCACGCGAACAATTGCCCCTCAAATGCAGTGTACCATTGATGCGGATCTAATTGTGCGCCTTTTCAATATACAAGAAAACGTGGACTGGAGTTGGTCGCTCACGGGTGGCTCCTGTGATCGGTGAAGCGCTGGGCTTTGAGTTCAAAGCGCGGCAGGGTGTTGGGCGCGGCGATTTGGATGGCGGCGCGCAGGCCCAGCCGGTGGGCGAGGGCGCGTTCTATTTGATCGGCGGTGTCGTTGGCATTGCCGTCGAGTTCTAGGTGGACTTCCAACTCGTCCAGTGCTTTGCGCCGGTGGATGTCCACGGCGAATTCGGTGACTGCGGGAAACTGGCGCACGACGTTTTCGATGGCGCTGGGATAGACAACCACGCCGCGGATGAGCAAGGCGTCGTCGAGGCGGCCGATGACGCCGCCTTGGAGCCGCTGGAAGGTGCGGCCGCAGTCGCAGGGCGTGCGATTGAGGGCGACGCGGTCGCCGGTGCGATAGCGGATAACCGGCATGCCCGTGCGGCCGAGATTGGTGATGATTAGTTCGCCCTCGTCGGCGGGGGTGCCGCTTTGCGGATCGACGACCTCGCAGATGAACTCGCCCTCGTTGAGGTGTAAGCCGGCCTGTTCGCGGCAGTCAAAACCCCAAGCGCCGACCTCGGTGGCTCCGGCGTGATCGAAGCAGCGGGCACCCCAAGTGCGCTCAAGTTGGGCGCGGGTAGCGGGGAGGTTTGCGCCTGGCTCGCCCGCGTGGATGGTGGTGCGTACGCTGCTGGCGACGAGATCGAGGCCGCGCTCGCGGGCGACTTCGCCTAAGTGCAAGGCATACGTTGGTGTGCAGACGAGGACGGTGATTTCGTTTTCGAGGATGGCGTCTAGGCGCTGCGCTGAAGACATGCCGCCGCCGGGGACTATTAGCGCGCCGATATGGCTGGCTCCTTGGTGCCCGCTCCAGAAGCCGATGAAGGGGCCAAAGGAGAAGGCGAAAAAGATGCGGTCGCGCTCGCCGACGCCAGCGGCGCGATAGACCTGGGCCCAGCAGCGGCCCCACCAGTCCCAGCTTTCATCGGTATCGAGCCAGCGCAGACGCTGACCCGTTGTGCCGGAGGTTTGGTGGATGCGGGTGTAGCGCTCGGGCGGATAGGTGAGGTTCGTGCCATAGGGCGGATGGGCGACTTGGTCGGCAGAAAGCTCGGCGCGGGTGGTGAAGGGGAGCCGGGCTAAGTCGTCGAGCGCGGCGATGTCCTCGGATCGTGTGATACCGGCTGCGTTGAGCTTTTGGCGGTAAAATGCGTTCGTCGCCAGCACCGAGTCCAGCAGGGTGTGCAGGCGGTTGAGTTGATGTTCCACCAGCTCGTCGCGGCTGAGGCGTTCGCAGTTGTTCACAGCGAATAACCGAGAGTCGCTTTGAAGGAGAAAGGGGCGGCAGGGATGACCGAGTAGGCACCGAATCCCCGGGTCTCGTATTCGCTGCCGGTTGCGTTCTTGAGGTTTATCCGCAAGAGGGCCGGACCCTGACGGTAGGTCAGCCCGCAGTCGAGCGTCAGCGCGCCGTCGATCTCATAGATATTGTCCTCGGCCACGAACTGATTGCCGACGTAGCGGATGCCAGCGGCTAAGGTGAGGTTTGCGCCCAAGTCGCGGGCGGCCCACAGCGTCGCTAGGTGTTCGGGCGCGAAGGCTGGTACATTGCCCGTGCGGTCGAAAATTAGGGGGACGAAGCCTTCGGCAGTGGGGACCATTACGGATTCGTTGAAGCGCGTCAGTTCGGCGTCCAAAAAGGCATAGGTGCCTTGGGCGTACCAGCCTTGGGCTAGACGCGCTGCTAGTTCCAACTCCAAGCCCCGGGTGCGCTGGTCGCCAAGTTGCTGGGTTACTCCGTTGTCGTCGGGGATGGCGATGTGCTCTTTGTCGAGGTTAAAGACGGCGAGGTTGGCGGTGAGGTTGCCGTTGAGTAGCGCGGCCTTGGCACCGATTTCGTACTGGGTGCTTTCCTCGGGGTCGCGGTCGCCAACTACTTGAGAGGAAGGCGGGGCAAAGGCGCGGCCCGCATTGGCGTAGAGCGAGAAGGTTTGAGTCGGAGCGAAAATTGCGCCTACCATCGGGCTTAGCTGCCGATATTCGCGCTGGGTAGCGGTGAGGTCGTCCTCGTAGTCGATCCGGTCGAAGCGGCCCCCGAGCAAAAGCTCGAAGTGGGGGCTGAAGATTATGCGGTCGATAAAGTAGGGTGCCAGTGTTTGCGCGGTGGCTTGGGCTGCGGTTGCTTGGTCAGGCAGGGGGACCACGAGGGAATCGGTCCCGGCTTCCGCTGGCATGAAGGGGGCCAAACTCGGCGGTAACGTCGCGTCGAGCGTGAACAGATCGACGAACGAAAGCAACGCCACGTCGAGGGTGAAGTCGTCTGTGAGGTTGGCGACTTCCAAGCCAAAGAGAAGCTGGTGTTCGATTCCGCCGGTTTGCAATTCCAGCAAGCCTTCAAGTTGGTTGCCGACGATTCGCTGCTGGTCGTCGAGGTCGAGCAACGTGCGGGCGAGGTCTAGGGAACCAGTCGCGTTGGGAAAGGCCCCGTTGAAAAGGGTGCCCTGCGAGGGCCAGTCGAGGCTGGTGTAGTAGAGTTTATCGCGCAAGGTGAAATTAGACGCTAAGTGCCATTCGTAATCGGCGCGAAAGCGCAGGATGGTCTGTTCGGAAAGGTCGAAGGGCGATTGGTATGAGCGGGTGCGCGGCACATCGGGCAACGAGCCGCCGACGATGGGCAGCCCCGAGTCGGACTGATGTTCGCTCGTCAAGTACTCGAAGTCGAGGTGCAGCGTCGAGCGCTCGCCGAGGTTGAGCCGCAGCGTTGGGTTTACGGCGAGGATCGAGCTGTTTTTGTCGTCGCGGTAGCTTTCCGCGTCCTGCCATAGGGCGTTGAGCCGCAGGGCGAGGCCCTGGTCGGGTAGGGCGCGGCCGGCGTCGAGGGTGGCGCGGTAGGTGGAGAAACTCCCTAGGGAAGCGTTGACGCGGGTAAAGTCGTTCGCCGGGTCTGGCCGTTTGCGGACGAGGTTGATGGTGCCCGACAGCGGGTTGCCGCCGTAGAGGAAGGCACCGGGGCCTTTGAGGGCTTCGACGCGGTCAACATTGTAGAGCTGGTAGAATGTCGCTTCGGGTTCAGGGACTCCGTCGGATAGCACCAAGCCGTTGGCAAGCGAGTCGAAACCGCGCAGGTAGAACAGGTCGTGGACGCCGAAATTGGTGTGGACGCCGACGCCGCTGACGTTGGTCAGTGCATCGCTGAGCGTTGCGCCGTCCTGCGTTTCGATAAGGGCTTGGGGGACGATCCCGACGCTTAAGGGGGTCTTGCGCAGGGGTAATGGCATTTTAGTCGCGATGGCGTTGGCGCGGGGGATGGCCAGCCGCGAGCCGGTGACGATGGTTTCATCGACGACGTGGAGTGAGTCGTCGGCGCTTTGGGCATGGGCGAGGGTTGTTGTCAGTGATAAGGCAAAAAACAGCAGCGCACCGTACAGATTTCTCATTGGGTTACTCCCATCACGTTTATGCGGACGATTTCTTTATCGTCGCGGAGATAGATCCGGCCATCGGCAAGTGAGGGGATGGTCTCACATCTGCTGCGGCGGAAGACTAGGGTGTTGGCCTTTTCGACGAAGCCTGCGGGCGTGGCTTCGGCTATGCCGAGATTACAGCGTTCGCCCAAGATGACAAGGTGGCCGTCGGCGACGATCAGGGTACCGTGGCCATAGCCCCGGGTCTTCCACTTTTCTTCGCCAGTTTCAGCGTCGAGGCATTTGAGGGTCGAGCCGTCAAAACCGTAGAGGTGCCCTTGGTAGTAGATGGAGGTGGCAGAGTGGTTTTGCATGTTATCATTGCGCCAGACCTCGGCCACCTCATAGCGCCCGTCTGTGGCGGTGACTTCCACCACAGTACCGCCCATACCGGAGCTGGAGGAGATAAAGAAGCGGTTGGGCGGGATAAAAACCGGGGTGGTAGTATTGGGGTGTTGGCTAGTCATCCAGGGATATTGCCACAGCACCCGGCCATTTTGCGGCGCGACCGCGATCAGCCCGTAGCCGGTGAAAAATACTGCTTGGCGCGTTTGGCCGATGGTGGCGATGATGGGAGAGGAATAGCCCCTCTCGTCGCTGCGAGTGTTCCAGGCGACCTCGCCGCTAGTTTTGTCAAAGGCCATCAGCGAATGACCATTCTTACCGCCTGCTTCGATTAAGACGAGGTTCCGCTCGACTAGCGGCGACGCTGCAAAGTTTCGACCGGATTTCACGCTGTCGAATTCGAGCACTATATCGCGGCTCCATCGTTGGGTGCCGAACTGGCTGTCGAGCGCGAGGAGTTTGCCAAGGGCGCTGAAGACATAGACCATCTTGCCGTCAACCGTGGGAGTAGCACGCGGACTGCGGCTGTCTCGCCGTCCCGAGGGCGAGGGATCGCTGCCGGTGGTGGGGGTGCGCCACATCACTTCGCCGTTGCGGGCGTCGAGACAGACTGCGTACGCCTCTCCACTTGTATAGAGACGATCGCCGACTACGGACAGGCCGGACAGGCCCGGCCCGGCATGGACGCGCCAGGACTCTCTAAAAGAGGGCGCTTTGCCGAACAGACCCGTCTCCGACGAGATGCCGTTGCGGTGAGGGCCAAGCCATTGCGGCCAGTCCGTCCATTGCCAGTGCGACCAATTTTGGGCCAAGGCCGGCAGGGCGCACAAGACGAGGGCGAACAGGGCGGTGCGCGCGGTGCTCATTGGGCTGTCCCCACCACGTCTAGGCGGACGATTTCCCTATCGTCGCGGAGGTAGATTCGTCCATCGGCGAGTGAGGGGATCGTCCAGCATTTGCTGCGGAGGACTTGGGTATTGGCTTTTTCGACGAAGCCTTCCGGCGTGGCTTGGGCTAGGCCGAGATTGCCTTGTTCGCCCAAGATGACGAGGTGGCCGTCGGCGACGATCAGGGTGCCCTTGCCGTAGCCTCGGGTCTTCCACTTTTCGCTGCCGGTCGCGGCGTCGAGGCATTTGAGGATCGAGCCGTCGAACCCGTAGAGGTGCCCTTGGTAGTAGATGGAGGTGGCGAAGTGATTTTCCATCTCTTTGTTGCGCCAGACCTCCTTTGCACTATAGCCGTGGTCTGTAGCGGAGACCTCCACCACACTGGCACCCGTGCCGTAGCCGGAGGAGATAAAGAAGCGGTTGGGCGGGATGAAAACTGGGGTGGCGGCATTGACGTTGTGACTAGTCTTCCAAGGGTGTTTCCACAGTACTTGGCCGTTTTGCGGCGCGACCGCGGTCAGCCCGTAGCCGGTGAAAAACACTGCCTGGTGCGTTTGGCCGAGGGTGGTGGTGATAGGAGAGGAGTAACCTAGCTTGTCGCTGCCGGTTTTCCAGGCGACGTCGCCGCTAATTTTGTCAAAGGCTATCAGCGAATGACCGCCCGTTCCACCGGCTTCGATTAGGACTAGGTCTCCTGCGACTAGGGGCGACGGGCAAAAACCCCAGCGGGGCCTCTTGCTGCCAAATTCGCTCGCTAGGTCGTGGCTCCATTTTGGGGAGCCGGTCTGGCTGTCGAGTGCGTAGAGTTTGCCGTAGGCGCTGGAGACATAAACCATCCCGTCGTCCACGGTGGGGGTGGCGCGCGGACCGTCGCCGCCTTGCCGTTCCATTAACATCCCGTCGGTGCGAGTGCGCCACAGCACTTCGCCATTGCGGGCGTCGAGGCAGACCGCGTATTCATCGCCGCTGTGGATGTACATCGTATAGATGCGATTGCCGACGACGGACAGGCCGGAAAAGCCCTTGCCACCTTGGACGCGCCAGGACTCTTCAAACGACGGCGCGTCGCCGAACAGGCCCGTCTCCGAAGAGATGCCGTTGCGGTCGGGGCCGAGCCATTGCGGCCAACCCGTGGATTGCCAGCGCGACCAATCTTGGGCCAAGGCTGGCAAGGCGCATAAGACGAGGGCTAACAGGGCATTGTGCGCGATACTCATTGGGTCGCTCCTTGCATATTAAGGCAGACGATCTCGCTCTCGTCGCGCATATAGAGGCGGCCATTGGCCAGTGAAGGGGCCGTCCAGCAGCGGCTGTCGAAGGCGGGGTAACTGGCTTTTTCGACAAAGCCTGCGGGCGTGGCTTCGGCTAGGCCGAGATTGCCTTGTTCGCCCAAGATGATGAGGTGGCCGTCGGCGACGATTAGAGTGCCCTTGTTGTAGCCCCGGGTCTTCCACTTTTCTTCGCCGGTTTCGGCGTCGAGGCACTTGAGGATTGAGCCGCCAAAGCCGTAGAGATGGTTCTCGTAGAGGACCGAGGTGCCGAACTCGTTTTCCATCTTTTTATTTTGCCAGACCTGCTTGACGGCGAGGCTGTCGCCGTTGCCCTTGATTTGCAAGACCGTGCCGCCGTTGCTGTTGACGGTGGAGATAAAAATTCGGTCGGGCGCGATGAAAACGGGCGTCGCCGCGCTGACGTCGTAGCGGGTTTTCCAAGGGTAGCGCCAGTAAACGCGGCCGTCTTCCGGTGCTAGGCCGGTAAGCGAATAAGCCGTGAAATAGGCGAGTTGGCGGGTGCCGGCCGCAGTGAAGGCGATGGGCGATGAATAGCTCATCTTTTCGTTGAGGGCGGTCCAAACGGTTGCGCCGGTGGCTTTGTCGAGGGCTACGGCGGTGACCGGGGTTTTGCGATCGATGGCCATATCGACGACGAAGTTGCCGTCGTGGCCGCCGGCTTCGACTAGGAGCAGGTCGCCTTCGACTAATGGGGAGGTGCTAAACCCCCATCTCGGCACTTGGCTGCTGAACTCGGCGACTAAGTCCTTTTCCCAGATCGGCGTGCCACTCGCGGCTGCGAGTGCAAAGAGCTTGCCGGTGGCACCGAGTACATAGACGATCTCGCCATCGACGGTGGGCGTCGAGCGCGGGCCGTCGCCGCCTTGGGTTTCCTTGTAGTAAGGACCGGTGCGGTGACGCCAGATTTCCACGCCGGTCTCGGCGTCGAGGCAGATGGCGAACTCGTCGTCGCCTTGGGCGAACATGGTGAAGGCCCGACCGTCGGCGACGGAGATGCTGGAGAAGCCATTGCCGAGCGGGACGCGCCACGCTTCGGCAAAAGGCTGCTCGGCGGTGAAGAGGCCGGTTTCGCTGGAGATGCCGTTGCGCTGGGGGCCGAGCCACTGGGGCCAGTCGGCCGCTTGTGCAGCGGCGGTCAACAGCAGTAGAAGTGAGATCGCGTTTTTCAATGGTACCTCCTACTCAGGTATAGCGTGCGTTGCGGTATTGGGTTTGGTAAAAGTCGGGCAGGAGCTGATCGACGCGCATGAGGCCCTCGTCGGTTAGTTCAATCGCGTTGGCGTCGAATTGGAGCATGCCCTCGTCGCGCAGGCCGCTGAGTGCCGTGGCGAAGTGGGCGACGATATCGACGCCGAATTTGGTGCGAAAATACGCGGTGTCCAGCGCGCCTAATTTGAGCTGCAAGATCACCTCGCGGGTGAGTTGCTCTTCGCGGTTGGTGGCGAAGGCTCGGTGGATGGGGAGGTCGCCGCGGTCGATGGCACCGAGGTACTCGTCCCATTGCGGCGCGTTTTGGTAGTGGACGCCGCGCAGGTGCGAGAAGGAGGCGACGCCCGTGCCGAGCATGTCTTGGCCGGTCCACACGGCGTCTCGGTACACGAAGCGGGCGTCGGGCGTTTTCTTCATGGTGTAGGCGCTTGAACGCACGTATCCGGCGGCGGCTAGTTGCTCGAAGGCGTAGGCGTGCCAGGCGCGCTTAGTCTTCCAGTCGGCCAAGGCCAGTGGCTCGCCGTCGCCAGCGAGCATATCCTTGGAATAGACCGTGTTGTAGGGCAACTCCATCTGATAGACGGTGACGCTGTCGGGGTCGAATTCGATGGTCTTTTGCACGGTCTGCCGCCAGCTCGGCCACGTCTCGCCGACCATGCCGGCGATCAGATCGACGTTGACCTGATCGAAGTCGAGCGCGTGGATCCAGGGTATGACTTGGTAGATTTCTTTGCTGACGTGGGCGCGGCCGTTGTGGCGCAGAATTTCGTCGTCGAGGTTTTCTATTCCCAAGCTGAGGCGGGTGACGCCGATGGCGCGGATGGCTTCTAATTTGGCTTGGGTCAGGGTGCCCGGCTCGCACTCAAAGGCGATTTCGTCGGCGCGGTCCCAAGGCATGGCGTCTTTGAGGCGCTGGACTAAGGAGCGCAGGTGGCGTGAACCGATGTAGGAGGGGGTGCCGCCGCCAAAGTAGATAAAGTGCAGTGGCCGGTCTTTGATTGCTGGCTGCTGGGCGTAGTGTTCCACCTCGCGGGCGAGGGCGTCTAAGTAGGTCTGGATCTGCTGGCTGTTTTTGTCCGTATAGACGCGGAAATAGCAGAACTTGCAGCGCTTGCGGCAGAACGGGATGTGGAGGTAGAGGCCGAGCTTGGTGTCGGGATGCGGCGAATCGGCGAGTGCGCGGTGTACCTGGGGGACATCCTCCTCGCTCCAAAACGAATAGGCTGGATAATTGGAGACAAAGACGCTGCCGACCTCGGTTTCGGTGCGGTCGGCGCGGGTGGTTGCTGGGTCGCTGCCGAGTGAACTCATGGTTTGACTTCTTTCCCAAAACAATACAGCACGCCGTCGGTAGCTCCGATGACGAGATGATCGGCGGCGATGGCCGGTGAAGCCGCGATGGCTGCGCCCGTTTCAAAGCGCCAGACTTCCGCGCCCGATGCGAGCGCGAGGGCGATGAGCGCACGGGCACCTACGTAAATATAATCACCGGCGATGACCGGCGATGAATCCACCCGCGCTCCCGCGGCAAAGGTCCACAAGGGTTGGCCGGTTTGCGGGTCGAGGGCGTGTACGAGCTTGTCCCGGCCGCCGATGACGACTGCTTGGTCGGTGACGGCTGGCGACGAGAAAAACGGGAATTTCCGCACTGCGTGGGCGTAGCGCCAGCGGATTGCTCCTGTGTCTAAATCGACGCTTAGTACTTCGTTGCCAAAGGTGCCTAGGTATGCGCGTCCCACATGGATGGCGGCGCTAGAGGCCACGTATCCGCCGAGCTCAAGCTGCTGGTGCTGCGTGCCGTCGGCGCGATCCAAAAGCCGCAAGTATCCGTCGCAACCGGCTACGGCGACGCGGTTTTTATATAACGCCGGCGTACTGTGAATATATCCCTCTGTGGCGATTTTCCAAACTAGGGTTCCGGCGGTTGCGTCGAGGCAGTACAGGTGTTGGTCGTAGCTGCCGAAGTAGAGGCGACCATCAGTGTAGTTGGCCGAGGAGATGATGCCGGCGTCGGCGGTGAAAGTCCAGCGGCGCTGACCGCTGTGGATGGCGACGGCGTGGAAGGTGCCGGCTTCGTCGCCGAAGTACACGGTGCTGTCGACGATGGTGGGGGAGGACTTGATTTCGCCATCGGCTTGGTACTGCCATACTAGCGCGCCGGTGCGCAAGTCGAGTGCGTAGAGCTGGCCGTCGAGCGAGCCGACGTACACTGTGCCTTCGTGGATGGCGGCGGTGGATTCGATGGCGTCTTGGGTGGGGTAGGCCCAGAGCAGCGTTAGGGGTGGATCGAGATCGGAGGTGGCGACGCCGGTGAGTTGGGGGTTGCCGCGGAAGGTGTTATAGGTGTCGGCCGCGGCGGTGGTGAACAGGAGGAGAGCTAGGAAGTAGAGTGGCATATTCTGTTGGTTGAGAGACTATGAACGAAAGTGCGGATTCAACTTGTAAGTGCAATTTCGCCCTGTTTAGGTTGGGTTCCCGTTTCCTTACATAAGATTTCATGTGGTGTTTGAAATGCCAATCCCTTTCGCGGTCGATGATTGAGCCGATCCCTGATATGGTGTATCTGTGCTTCCGACAGCGTATCCAAGGCCGTTCCTTTGGGCACATACTGGCGAATCAGCCCGTTGGTGTTCTCGTTGAGTCCCCGTTCCCAAGCATGGTAGGGATGGGCAAAATAGACGACCGCGTCCAACGCTTGGCTGATCGTGGTATGGTGGGCAAACTCCTTGCCGTTATCGGCGGTAATCGTCTGGGTATGCTCCTTATGGGGCGCGAGCAACGCAATGGTCGCCGCCGCTACGTGCTCGGCTTGTTTGGAGGCGACTTTGCCCAAGACGGTATAGCGCGAGCGCCGTTCGACCACCGAGACCAGTGCCCCAGTGCCCTGGCCGCCCATCACGAGGTCAATTTCCCAATCGCCGATGCGCCTTTTTTCTTCGACGATGGCCGGGCGCTGGTCAATGCTGACTCGATCTTTAATCTGGCCTCGGCCATCGGCTTGGCCATAGCGTTTCTTGCGTTTCTTCTGACTGTGGCGCAGATGGCGATACAACGTCCCGCCTGCCTGACGATCCGCTCGGATGTGCTGGTAGATGCGCTCGGCACTCAACCGAAGACCGTCGGTCGCCTGCAGCCGACCCGCAATCTGCTCGGGACTCCACTGCTGACACAACTCCGCTTCGATGCGCTCGATGACCGCCGGGGTCATCTTGGTCGCCTTCGCCTTGTGGCGACGACGCGCCAGCGCGTGCTGGTGGGCTTGATGGGGACGATAGCCGCGCTGCCCTCGATTGCGCTGCAACTCTCGACAAATCGTCGACGGCGATACCGACACCGTCGCCGCGATGGACTGCTGATCATGCCCGGCTTTCTTCAGCGCGTAAATTTGGTATCTTTGATACTCGGTCAACTGGTGATACGTTCCCATAAGCGCCTCCGTCGGGAGCTGCGTTTGAAATGGCCCGGGAAAATATACCAGTTGGCCGTTTCTATGCCAGCTACCCAAGCGATTGCACTTACAAGTTGAATTCAAGAAGTAAAGAAGAGGGCGAAAAATTGCTAATTTGGTGGCAGACGCCAGCCTTGACAGAGTTTGCGCAAACGCGGAAACTCCGACAGCAACACCCGCAATCTGATGTCCTTGATTCACTACACGATCTTGCTGATGGACTAGGTCGATAGTTGACCGCATTCAGACAGGGATAAGGGTAGTAGGCTGCAATGGCGGATAAGGAAGACTCAGGACTCGCGATTCTCCGGGCCATAGCCCAGATAATCGAATATTACCCTCGGTGCGTCCGCCTGATTTGGGATGCGGCCGGGCTGCAGGCTATTCTAGCCGTTGGAGTTAACATGCTCGGTGCGGTGGTCCCGGCCGCGCAGGTCTGGATCACCAAGATTGTCATCGATAACGTAATCAGCGCCGTGGGTAATGCGGATGGAACCGCAGTGGACTGGATCGGGCTACTGATACCGGTCGCTGGTGTTTTCGGCATTTGGATCTTGGGTTCTATATGTAGCGCGGTGGCGAATGGGCTGATAGAAAAAGTCGGGTACCTTGTCAGAACCCACAGCGAGTATTTGATCATAAGGAAGGCGGCTCAGCTCGACATCGCCTTCTTTGAGAACCCGGCCTTTTTCGATGAAATGGAAAAGGCCAGGAGCGAAAGCAGCTATCGCGCTTACAACCTCGCCGTCTTGTCCCTGACAATCGTCTCTTCATTGACCGGACTTACAGCCATGTTGGCAGTACTGCTCTCAGTACACTGGGCAGCGCCAATAATACTGCTCGTTACTTCGGCACCGCAGGTGATCGTCGGCGGTCATTACGCCGGCAAGCACTTCTCATTGGTCGGAGCAATGGCCAGTAACCGACGCATGGCAGAATACATGTCGCGGCTACTCGGCTCTCGCGAGGCACTCAAGGAGATCCGCATCTTCGCACTGCACGAGGAATTGCTGAGACGATTCCACAATTTCTGGAGGTTATTTGGCAAGGAAACATTTCGTCTCCGGTTCGCCCAGGAACGATTCGGTTTTCTTTTAGGATTGATTACAATGATGGGGACGGCCTCCATCTGGGCTTACGCCGTGGTGCGAGCCGTGGGTGGCCATATCAGCGTGGGCACCGTGGCACTTGCATTCCAAGCTGCCGAGCAGGGACGATCTGGGTTTTCCAACCTGTTTAGTAATCTTGGGATTTTCTACGAGCATACGATCTTTGCCGGGATTCTCTTTCGGTTCCTCGATCTCGACCCTCGCTCAGTTGAAGGGGCGCTGGCACCGCCGCCCGCGTCGCCTGCACCAGTCCCTGACCGCCTAACTCAGAGTATTGAGTTTCGGAATGTCTCCTTCCGCTATCCAGGCTCCGACAAGTATGTGGTAAAGAACGTCTCTTTTACTATCAGCGCGCGCGAATCGGTAGCTATTGTCGGGGAAAACGGAGCGGGTAAGACGACTGTCGTCAAGCTCTTGGCGCGGTTCTACGATCCCACGGAAGGCGCTATTTACTTGGATGGACGAGATCTCCGGGAATACGATCTGGCAAGCCTGCGCCGCCAAATCGGGGTGATTTTCCAGGATTTCGTTCGCTACGATCTCTCAGCCAAGGAGAACGTCGGCTTTGGTCAAGTGGACCTGTTGGACGATGATGATCGGATCGAACGCGCGGCATACGAGGGCGGTGCTTCGGATCTCATCAAGGGTCTGTCGAAGGGATACGACACGATCCTGGGAAAGGAATTCGACGAGGGGGTTGATTTATCTGGTGGCGAGTGGCAGAAGATCGCGCTAAGTCGCGCGTTTATGAAAGAGGCTGAGGTCCTCATTTTGGACGAGCCTACAGCCGCCCTCGATGCGTTTGCCGAACGCGATGTTTTTTCGCGTTTCGCCGAACTCACGTCGGACCGCACGGCCATCTTCATCTCCCACCGTTTCTCCACTGTGCGTATGGCCGATCACATCCTCGTTCTGCAACAGGGAGAGCTTGTCGAGCAGGGGAGTCATGAGCAGCTCGTGGCCAAGGACGGCAGGTACGCGCAGATGTTCAATACTCAGGCGAAGCAGTATCGGTAGGGGCGATTCCTCTCATTAAGTATCGTATGGACGGGGATTCGAGTGGTTCGCCTTGCGGTCATCGGCTAAGGTGAGAGGTGACGGGGTGAGAGGGTGTTGTTACGCTACGCTAGATAGCAATCTATTCTACGAGCTAGAAGATCTCGAGGCACGCGCACGCAAGCATGTGCTCGCATTGCGCAACTTCTGTTTAAGATCCTTTGGCAGGGAGATGGTCTCTACTACCCAGTCGGCCAAGTCCGCCGCGTCGGTATCAAGAGACGACTTTGGCTTTTCTAAAAGCGCGAAGATCCGTCTATCAAGTACTGGAGCTTCCCAACGAGAACCGAGCTGTATTTGTTTGTGATCGTAATCGTCTGGAGCGAAGGGGAAGTTGAAACTCAGTGCCGCATCATACAACTTGTGGTTGGAATTTGCTTTTTTGATCTTGTCAAGGATATTTTTGCGAGGCCCGTACTTAGGAAAACGCCCTAACATTTCACGTACTGTTTGTGGAACTCCTTGACGGGACTTGGGTTGTCCGAGGAACGGAGATGCGTCTAGGCGGAATGCCACACGCCTAGCAGCGAATATAAACTGATCAAGATGAAATAGGTCTTGGGGAGACAATGTATAACCGAATATGTTGTATCGGCTATTCGGGTCTGTATATGGTTTTATCCGTTTTAGAAATTCGGCAGGGGTTTCTTCATGCCACGCTGAGTACGCTGTTTCAAGCTGTGAAGGCTTAGTCAAGTGTTCCGGAAACAAATCGGAAGCATACTGGTTGACGGCTTCAAACAATTTGACCAGATCATGATTATATCCTATCGAGGACTTTCCATTCAATAGAAGTGATGCCTTGAGATATTTTTCGATTGCTTGGCCGGTCGCCCAAAAAAAACCGTTGACCATTTGTTCATGATAGGATATCCGTGCAAGAATATAGTCTTGGTCCGCCATATTTACGAATAAATATGTAACCACATCGTTCTTCAGTACATCGAGTTGTGATTTAGTCCTCATCGAGATTCTACGTTAGTGAACTAGTTAAATATCGTGTTGTTTTATCTAAATTCCCCGCTTTTTGGGTCGTAACGTGAGATTATCTCAGACCAGTTAGGTCTAGTGCTGGCCTTGTGCCCTTTATTTATCTCTCCAAACCGCCAAGCAAGGAGGGATACAGATGAAAGAGCCAAGACCAGCGTTGGAGAATTTGTGCTGTCTCAATGCCCAATGCAAGACCTACGGCCAACGCGGCCAAGCCAACCTGCGGGTGCGCAAGACCTATGGAGCCGACCGGATTCGCTATCTGCGCTGTGGGTGCTGCGGCGAGGAATTCAGCGAGCGCAAAGGCACGGCGTTGTTTAATTGCAAAATCGGTGAAGCCCAAGCCGTGTCGGTGATCGAGCATCTGGATAGTGCCTGTGGCTTGAATGCCACGGCGCGCTTGGTGGGGGTGTCCAAGGATGCGGTTAGCCGCCTTTTGCGCGTGAGCGGACCGGTCAGCTATCAACTGCATGACCGGCTGGTGCGTGACGTGCATCCGAGGGCGCTCCAATTTGATGAGAAATGGTCGTATGTGGCCAAAAAACAACGGCACATGACGCCGATGGACGATCCGAGTGAACGGGGGGATTATTGGGATGCTACCAGTTTGGATCCGCAGAGTAAATTGCTGGTATCGCTGGTGCCGGGTCGCCGTACGACGACGACGATTCATCAAGTCGTGGCCGATGCGGCAGCGCGGCTTTCGTGTGATGCGCGGCTGCCGGCGCTGTTTACCGATGGCGAGCCGACCTATCCCGAAGCGATTGTGGCCACCTTTGGTCGAGCCTATCCGGTGCCTCGACGCCATCGCCGGGGCCGCCGGCCGGCCCCTGTTGTTCGCATCCCCCAAGGCTTGGTATACGCCCAGATTGTCAAGCATCGGCACGGCGGACGAGTCCAACGGGTCGAGATCCGACCCCGCTTTGGCAAGGGCCGCTTGGCTGAGGTCGTAGCGCAGTTGGGCTGGACGAAAGCCAATACCAGTGCCATCGAGCGCTTCAACCTGACCGACCGGATGCGTAACGCACGAAAGGGGCGCAAAACCCTGCGCTTTTCACGTCGGTCGGATCGGCATGATGCGCTCAGTTGGATTGGCGCGTTGCGCTACAATTTTCATCACCCCCAGCGTTCCTTGCGCCAGCGCACCGACGAAGGGCGCTGGCAACCGACAACGCCGGCTATGGCCGCCGGCATCGCCGAGCAGCGCTATAGCTCACTCGAACTCATGCGCCTGTGTCCGGTGGGGCTGAGATAATCTCAAGCTACGACCGAACGAAAGAAAACGTCCGACAATGGCAAAGCCACCGGACTTTTTACCTTATTCATCCCACTGCATCGCCATGTTGATCGGGAACAAGCTTTTAAAGAATAAGGATATCCCCCTTGATCAAGTTTCCCATCAAAACGTTCAAGATCTCTTACAGGAGTTTGATGACAATCAACCTCGATACCATGTAGATGCCATCCAATCGCTAGAAACTGCGCTAAAGGCTTGCTACGGGGATAGGGATGTTTCACTCCAGCAGTTGTCGGCAACGTTCAGGCGCGGTGACCTACTGGAAATGCTCGACGAAACTCAGTAGATGAAGCCGTAGATGCTTGACGATATAAAAAGTGAAGAAGGCCTGATAGTTGTCGTCTTTATATCTGTGGGTCAATGATTCCGGCTGAGGGGGCTTGCCTGTCGGATCAGCGCGTTCAAACCATGAACTCATTCCGCAACAACCGCCTACGCGACCACGAAACACCTCTGAGCACGGTGTGGCTGCTCAACGATATCGCCGAGTCGAGGGGCAAACAGGAGCTATTCACACGCCAGTCGCCACAAGCCCTCAAAGCGCTCCGAGATACGGCTGTCATTCAGAGCGCTGAATCCTCCAACCGCATTGAGGGCGTGACGGTCGCCCAAGCTCGCCTTTATCTGCTGGTGCTCGGCCAAGCGAAACCCCGTGACCGCTCCGAGCAGGAGGTGCAAGACTATCGCCGCGCCTTGAACGAGATTCACTCCGACTACGCCGCTATTTCTATCACGCCGGATACCCTGCAACGCCTAGAGGTGGGTCGCTACATCAGCTTGGAACGCCTCATTGAGGAATCCCAGGAGTCCTACTACGAATGCCTCCGGCTCAGTTCACAGCGCTGGCACGATGGCAAACAGGAACTGACGCCTTGGTCCAATTTCCTCTTCGCGATTATCCGCCGCGCTTACGTCGAGTTGGAGGAACGCGCCGGTCAGATCAAGGCCCACGGGGTGCCAAGTCCAAGCGGGTACTCGCCGCCATTCGCGCCCAACTGGGCGAATCCCGTTATTCAATAACGGATCACATCCCAATCCCTAACCAAGAGCATCCATGACCACCTTGTTCGTCACCGGCGGTGCTGGCTTCATCGGCTCCAATTTCATTCGCTACTGGCTATCGACCTATCCCGACGACCGCATTGTCAACTACGATCTGCTCACCTACGCCGGCAACTTGGCCAGCCTGCAGGACGTGGAAGAAAATTACGGCGACCGCTACACTTTTGTCCGCGGCGATATTCAGAATGCCGATCTGACCCGTCACCTCTTCGAAGTCCACCGACCGGACTATGTGGTCAACTTTGCCGCGGAATCGCACAACAGCTTGGCCATTGTCAATCCCTCGGCCTTTTTCCAGACCAATGTCGTGGGGACGCAAAAGCTGTTGCAGGCCGCGGCCGATGCCCAAGTGCCGCGCTTCCACCACATTTCCACTTGTGAAGTGTACGGCGATTTGGCCCTCGACGCGGACGAGTCCTTCCGCGAGGAATCGCCCTACCGGCCGCGCACTCCGTACAACGCGGCCAAGGCTGCCGCTGATCTGGCTGTGCGCGCTTATGGCCACACTTTTGGCCTGCCTGTGACGCTGTCGAACTGCGCCAACAATTTCGGCCCTTATCAATTCCCGGAGAAAGTCATCCCCTTCTTCGTCGTCCGCCTGCTCACCGGCCAGAAGATGCCGCTGTACAAATCCAGCCAGAACTGCCGCGAGTGGCTCCACGTTGACGACCACTGCCGGGCCATCGACCTAGTGCTGAAAAAAGGCGAGATCGGCGAGACGTACAACGTTGGCAGCGGCATTGAAAAAGACGTCGAAACCATTGCCGACCTGATTCTCGACGCCTTGGGGATGGACGCCGCGCACAAAACTTACGTCGATGATCGGCCCGGCCACGACCGGCGTTACCTACTAGATTCAAGCAAAATCCGCACCCAGCTAGGTTGGGAACCGCAAGTCAATTTTGCCGAGAGCTTCCGCGATACAGTCCACTGGTACCGCGACAACGAAGCTTGGTGGCGTCCTCTGCTAAAGAAAATCCAAGTCCGCGAAGAGGGCTGGTAAAGAAAACGAGGTAGTATGAATACTGATTCCTTTGCAGAAATCGTCGGCGAGACCGACGATGAAATTTACCGAATCCGCACCCGCGCGCCCGGCCCTAGCGGCAAGCTGCCGCTGACCATAGAGCAAGTAGTAGAAGCGCCGAGCGGCCACATCTTTGGCTACAGCCAGAACGCGGGGATGGGCTGGAACCCCGACGAGTTGGGCCGGGGAGAGTTCCTCATCGTCAGCACGCAGGGCGGCATCCGCGCCCCGGATGGCCGACCAATCGCGCTGGGCTTCCACACCGGCCACTGGGAAATCGGCCTGCTGATGGAGGCTGCAGCCGAGGAGATCCACCGCCGGGGCGGCATTCCCTTTGCCGCTTATTGCTCAGACCCGTGCGATGGCCGCACGCAGGGCACGACGGGCATGTTCGATAGCCTGCCTTATCGCAACGATGCGGCCGTGATCTTGCGCCGCTTGATCCGCTCGTTGCCAACGCGGCGCGGCGTGATGGGCGTGGGCACCTGCGACAAGGGTTTGCCGGCGATCCTCATTGCCCTAGCGGGTACGCCAGACCTGCCGGTCGTTGTCGTGCCCGGTGGAGTGACCCTGCCGCCGGAAGAAGGCGAGGATGCGGGCAAGATCCAGTCCGCCGGGTCGCGGCTGGCGCAGGGCGAGATGGATATCGACGACTTTCAGGTGCTCGGCTGCCGCGCCTGCGCTACGCCGGGGGGCGGATGCCAGTTTTTGGGGACTGCTGCTACGACTCAGGTGGTGGGCGAGGCGATGGGGCTGTCGCTGCCGCATTCGGCGCTGGCTCCTTCGGGAGAAGCAGTCTGGCACGATATGGCCGTGCGCTCGGCGAGGGCACTGATGGCCTTGGAGGCCGCAGGCATTCGCTCGCAGGAGTTGGTCACCGATCAGGCGCTGCACAATGCTATGGTAGTTCACGCGGCCTTTGGCGGTTCGACGAACTTGATATTGCACGTGCCGGCTATTGCTCATGCGGCTGGGCGAAAGCGGCCAGAGGTGGAGGATTGGGACCGGATCAACCGCGAGGTGCCGCGTTTAGTGGATGTGCTGCCCAACGGGCCGGAGTTCCACGTTACTGTGCGCGCCTTTTTGGCCGGTGGGGTGCCCGAGGTCATGTTGCACCTGCGTCGCTTGGGGTTGTTGGAGGAGGGGGTGATGACGGTTACGGGCCGCACGCTGGGCGAAAATCTCGACTGGTGGGAAAATGCGCCGCGCCGTCACCGCTTCCGCGAGAAACTGAGAAAGCTAGACGGGGTGGATCCGGACGACGTGATTATGGACGCCGATCGCGCTCGCTCTAAGGGTTTGACCAGCACCATCTGCTTCCCGGTCGGCAACATCTCGCCCGAGGGCGCGGTCGTCAAAAGCACGGCCATCGACGCTTCGCTGCTCGACGCGCAAGGGATCTATCGGCACACGGGACCGGCGAAGGTTTTTACCACCGAACGCGACACCATCGCCGCGATCAAGGACGGCAAGATCGAGCCGGGCGACGTGCTGGTGATGATTAGCTGCGGGCCGATGGGCACGGGAATGGAGGAAGTGGCGCAGGTTACGATTGCGCTCAAGTACACGGATATTGGCAAGCGCGTGGCGCTGCTGACGGACGCGCGGTTTTCGGGGTTTTCCTCTGGTCCTTGCATTGGGCACATCGGCCCGGAGGCCTTGGCTGGCGGACCCATCGGCAAGCTGCGAGACGGCGACTTGATCGCTATTGAAATCGACTGCCACAATCTGCGCGGACGCATCGACTTGGTCGGTTGCGCGGGCGAGGAATTCGGTGCAGAGGAAGGTCAGCGGGTGCTGGCCGAGCGCACCTTGCGCCCAGACCTTGCGCCCGAAGCGGAACTGCCCGACGACACTAAGCTGTGGGCGGCGCTGCAAAACGTCGGCGGCGGGACTTGGGGCGGTTGCGTCTATGACGTGGACGCGATTGTCGCCACGCTCGAAGCGGGTCGCGCAGCACTGAAGGAGACGTCGTGAGCGGCAAGCAGGTCGTCGTCGGCATCACCGGAGCCAGTGGTGCGCTCTACGCTGGTCGCCTGCTGTGCGCCCTGCTGATCGGCGGGCACCAAGTGCATTTGGTCCTGTCCAAATACGGGCGCTACTTGCTCGTCGAAGAGCTGGGCTTTCGTCCCGACAAGGAGAGCTTGCGCGAATTTATAACGCGGTGCTACGGGGAGGAGACCCAAGCTGGTGAATTGCGCGAGTACAATGCCAGCGATCTAGCGGCTCCCATCGCCAGTGGTTCGGTAGCCATCGACGGCATGGTGGTGGTGCCTTGTTCGGTAAAGACGCTGTCGGGCATTGCTCGCGGGGCGTCTGCGAGTCTGATTGAGCGCGCGGCCGATGTCAGCCTCAAGGAGCGGCGGCCGCTGGTGTTAGTGGTGCGCGAGACCCCGCTCAATCTGATTCAGTTGCGCAATATGACGACCGCGGCCGAGGCTGGTGCCGTCATTTTGCCGGCCATGCCAGCCTTCTACCAAAAGCCGCAGACCTTTGACGATTTGGGCGATTTTATTGCCGGTCGCATTTGCAACATGCTGCGGATCGAACACCAGCTCTTCCCACCTTGGCAGGGGCCGGAAGGGAAAAAATAACCCTATATCAGCGACGCTAGCTGGGCGCGGAACAACGCGCGCGGCAGCATACCTTCGATCAGGCGGCCTTCCTCTTTGACGATGGCGCGACAGACGGTCCACGGCCCAAAGCGGCAGAAGATTTCGCCTTTGAGGCCCGTGGGCGGATCGCAGTAGAGTGGACGCCCCGCGAACAAGTCCTGTAGTTGAGGCCAGTTCAACTCGACGCTGGGCCCCTGCATGAGATGTCCCCACATAGCGACGGTTTGTTGACTTAGGTAGTGGTAGCCTTTGTGGAGGCGAGCCACCTTCATGCCGCTGCGGACGAAGTAGGGCAGATGCTCTTGGAGCGCCGGGCCGAGGGCAGGTTGTCGGCACAGGTGGCGAGTACTAACGGTGAATATTTGATCTGAGGGGCAGGGCAGGGTGCCGTTCCACCGATTTTTGATGGCGAGCCGGGCTTCGGCGGCGGCGGGATCGGTCATTGAGGTAGCCCAAGCAGGAGCGTCTCCGAGGCTTGGCGTTGGTGCGCGTTTGGAGAGGCGAACGACGAAAGCTCCTTCGGTGTCGTGGTGGTGGGGCCAGACGCGGACGCAGTGGGCGAACTCGGCTGGGAATTGGGCGGCTAGCGCATCCGGCAGCGGTGGTCCTTCAAACTCTGCGATGGGGAGGATAGCGACGTCTTCCTTATAGCGGCGCAACAGCCCGAGGAGCACTTCTTCGTTTTCTTCCAGCGACAGTGAGCACGTCGAATACACCAAGGTGCCGCCGGGGCGCAGCATCTGGTAGGCAGCGCGCAAAAGGCCCTTCTGTTGTTGCGCGAGGTGCTGGGCGTCTTGCGGCGACCAATAGGTGAGCATGTTCTGGTCTTTGCGCACGATGCCGTCGCCCGAGCACGGTGCATCGACGAGGACGCGGTCGAAAAAGTTGGGGAAGTAGCGCGTCAGCATGGTCCCTTGGGCTTGGGTCAAGACGTGATTGGCCACTCCGCAGCGCTCCAAATTACCCACGAGAGCGGGCATGCGCTTGCGCTGGGGTTCATTGGCCACCAGCAGGCCGCTGTTTTGCATGCGCGCGGCAATCTGGGTGGCCTTGCCGCCCGGGGCGGCGCACAGGTCGAGGACGCGCTCGCCGGGTTGGGGGGCCAAGACCTCGACGGCTAACATGGGGGCTTTGGCTTGGACGTAGTACGCGCCCATGGCGTGTTCAATAGTCTGGCCGAGGCTTGTGTCGCTTTCTGGCAAAGCGAAGCCTTCGCTGCACCAAGGCACGCTTGGGCCGTGATGATGCAGGTAGGATCGGACGTGTTGCGCTTGGGCTTGGAGTGCGTTCAAGCGCAGCGAAGCTGGCGGGGGCGTATGCGAGCACTGATAAAAGGCCGCGCGCTCTTGGTCGTTGGGTAGCAGGCGGCCGATGTACTGGAGCAGGGCCTGTAATTTATCCGGGTCGTACGCTTTGCGTGCAGGTGGGGTTGTCTGTTTATTCATCGGCAGTTCTTCAATAAATATAACCTATACAGCAAGGGGCATGGGCGTCGCACGCTGCTTTATCGTCAGCGATCTGCATCTCGGGTCGGCTTACTTTTACCATCGCCACTTTTCTTCTTGGCTGGATGCTTTGCCCGAAGGAGTGCTGCTCGTGCTCAACGGCGATGTTATAGATGAGCCGGGACAAGCCCTGCCCGCTGCCCATCGGGCCGTGCTGGAGCGCCTCGTGTGCGAGTCGCAATCCCGGCCCGTGATTTGGGTGTACGGCAATCGCGATGCCGAGTTCAAGCTGGCTGATTCGGGGCAGATTCGCTTTGTCGATAGCTGGCGACTCGACCAACGGCTGCTCGTAATTCACGGCCATCGGCTCGACCGGCTGATGCCCCGGCATTCGGCGTTCAAATGGGCCTTTCGCCGCTTGCACCGTTGCCGCATCTGGCTCGGAGGGCGCGATGCCCACGTGGCCGAATACGCCAAGAAATGGCCTTTGCTCTACCGGGTGCTCAACGAGCACGTAGCGCACAACGCCCTGCGCGTGGCGCAACAGGAAGGGGTTGAAGCCGTGGTCTGTGGGCACACGCACGCGGCCATGACCATTGAGCGACAGGGGCGGTGCTATTTCAACACCGGTGCTTGGACCGAAAAACCCTTTCACTTTCTCGAAGTGGCCCCGGATCGTATGACCCTACATACATACGAGGACGACTGTGATTAAACGAACACTCTTATTGGCGGTGGCTTTGTGGCTGCCAGCTAGCGCGCAAGAAGGGGGTCTCATTTGGCCGCTGAGCCTTGCACCGGCCCTGACTTCCACCTTCGGCGAATCGCGTTCCCGCGCATTCCATGCTGGTATAGATCTTAAGACTTGGGGCGAGACCGGTCACCCTGTACAGGCTCTAGCTGACGGCTATATCTGGCGCGTGCGCACCTCGCCGTGGGGCTATGGCCGGGCGCTGTACCAAAAATTGGTCGATGGCCGCCTTGTGGTATATGCCCATCTGGAGGGCTTTGCCGCGCCCATGGCCGAGCTCGTGCAGCAAGCACAGCAGCAGCGAGGACGCTACAGCGTGGATTTGTACTTCAAGGAGGGGGAAATCCCAGTGCTCGGCGGCGCGGTCATCGCTTGGAGCGGAGAAAGCGGGGCCGGCCCTCCCCATTTGCACCTCGAGTTGCGCGACGCAAATAACGTGGCGATCAATCCCCTCTTGCACGGGTTCGCCATCGCCGATACAGTCGCGCCGACCTTGCAACGAGTGGCCATCACGCCGCATGGGCGCAATGCCCAAGTCGAGGGAGGGCACGACCCCTATGTGCTGAATTTGCGCTGGCAGCCGAGCCGAGGAGAATTCATGGGGGTGCGGCCCGTGCAAGTGCTCGGCCCGGTGAGTATCAGCGCGTTGATGTACGATCGCGCCGATGCGGCTCCCAACAAACTAGCTCCTTATCGCGCGGAATTGCACATCGACGGCGAGATGGTTTTTGCCGCGCGCTACGAGCAGGTCAGATACGGCGATATGCACCAGATGTATTTGGACCGGCCGCTGGCTGCCTTTAAGGGCGGGGTGGGCCGCTTTTACAACTTGTGTCGCCTGCCGGGCAATCGCCTTGAATTCTACGAGGGGCCTAGCGATGGCATCCTAAACTTGGCCAGGGGGAGGCACGAGGTCGTCGTAGTTGTCGCGGATGTCAATGGCAATGAGAGCCGGGCGCGCTTTGGGTTGGTAGTTGCTGAACCGCCGGCCATTGCCGGAGCGCGGATCGTGGCGAAAGCGAATGGGACTTTTATCGAGGCGCGGATGACCGATGCAGACAATCGGCTCGTGGAAGTAGAATTGGCCAGTTCTCGCGATGGCGAAAACTGGCGGCGCGTAGATCGACGGCAGAGCCGCCCCGGCCCGCTCAAGTGGCAGATTCATCGGAATGCCTCCTACTGGCGGATTCAGGCGCGGGATCCGGCGGGTGCCGCAGCCTTTGCCGTTTGTCGCCTGCCCGACGACGGGGCCGCTGTGCCGCCCTTTGCCCTAGAGCGCCGCCCCCACCCGGATTTCGTGGAACTCGTGATGCGCTATGAGCAAGTGCCTAGCGCTACGCCCTTAGTTCGCGTTGATACCGTTAATATTAGCCCCCGTCAGACCGGCTTGCGCGAGTTCCGAGTCGCCGTGCCGCTCGATCCGAATGATCCGGCAGCGGGGACGGTTTTGCTGCGGACGCCAAAGGCCGCCGTGCAAAAGGTCGTCCTCGACCGGCAACTCGTGAAGCCGGGTGCCGCAGCCAAGCTGACCTATGCCAACGGCGAAGTCGAATTGGGTTTTGCCGCGGCGAGCGCGTACGCGCCTTTCTTTCCGCAGGTCGTGGCCTTTGAGCCGCGCGTATCCACTGCGCTAGTGTCGGCTGGTCCGGCTTTTGCCTTGGGGCCTGACGTCAGCTTTGACCGCAAGGTCGCACTGCGCCTGCGCTACGATCGGGAAACGCTGCCGCCGGAAAAGCTGGGCATTTACCGAGAGGTTGCCGCTGAAAAGTGGTCGCTGGTGAGCAACGAATGGGACGCTGAGGCTCGGCAGGTCGTGGCCTTGGTGCGTCGCTTGGGCCGCTATGCGCTGTTGGCCGACCTTGAAGCTCCTGAGATTAGCAGTTTGCAGCCTGCTGAGGGGGCCGTTGTGGACCCACGTCCGGAAATTCGCGGCGCAGTGCGCGACCAAGGCGCGGGCATTGGGCGGGAAACAGACATTGAGTTTGAGCTCGACGGACGTCCGCTGATCGCTGAATACGATCCAGAAGCTGGGCGCGTGTACGGGCATTTGTTGGAAGATTTGTCGCCGGGTGCGCACCGCCTAGTACTGAGGGTGCGGGATATGAGCGGCAACCAAGCCGAGGTCCATTCGGAATTCACCGTACGCTAGCGCAGCGGTACGGGGGCACCGGCTTGGCGCAGCGATGCCTGCGCGGCCTCCAAGACGCGTACGACGCGCAGCCCGTCGCAGCCATCGCTGCGGGGTGCTTGGCCAGTGCGCACGCACTCGACGAAATGCTGGCACTCTAGCTTGAGCGGTTCGGCCATTTGCAGCCGCGGAATGACGACATCGCCAAAGCGCAGCGCGATGGAGTCGCCATAAGAATCGTATTGCGGTCGCTCGGCCGATTTGTCGTAGATGCGCACCTTTTCCGTGCTTTCCACATCGTCAAATACCGCCATCTTGCGGCTGCCGACCACAGTCAGGCGGCGGATGCGGTGCGGGTCGAGCCAAGAGAGTTGCATTTGCGCCATTTTGCCATCGGCAAAGTGCAAATTGGCAAAGACCACGTCTTCGATGTCGGGTTGCAGATAGCACTCGCCGCGGGCGCTAACGGCGTCTGGCTCTTGGCCGAGCAGGTACAGGATGACCGAGATGTCGTGTGGTGCCAAGCTCCACAAGGCGTTTTCGTCGCTGCGGACAATGCCCAAGTTGACGCGCTGGGAGTACAAATAATACAAGTCGCCTAGCGCGCCTTCCCGCACTAAATCATGCAGCATGTGTACGGCCGGGTGGTACTTCAGCAGGTGCCCGACCATCAGCACCCGGTCTCGCTCGGCGGCTAATTCGACCAAGTGGGCCGACGTGGCGGCATCGAGGGTCATGGGCTTTTCGACGTACACGTGCTTGCCCTGCTCTAGGGCGCGGAGGGCTAATTCGTAGTGCTGAGTGGCCGGGACGGCCAATACTACGGCGTCGAGTGCGTCGTCGCCGAGCACCTCGTCGTAGTTGGCGGTGATTGGGACTTCTGGGTACTGGCTCTGGATGGCGCTGCGGATTTCCGGGCTAGCGTCGCAGACTTGGCGCAGATGTACGTCGGGTAGGTCGTGGAAGACGCGCACTAGGTTTTTGCCCCAATACCCAGCGCCGACACAGGCGATTTGGACGCGGTTCATGTGCGCTGGAAATAATTGCCGATGTCGGCAGCTAGGTTGACTAGGGCTTGACTGCCCTCGGCATGGGGATGCGTTTTGACGACCGGCTCACCCGCGTCGGCTTGACTGCGGACGAGTGGGTCGAGTGGAATCTCGCCCAGATAGGGAATGTCCAAGCGGTTGGCTGTGGCACGGCCTCCTCCGGCTCCGAAAATGGGGTCGGTATGGCCGCAGTTGTCGCAGTGGAAATAGCTCATGTTCTCGACCAAACCGACGATGGGTACCTCGGTCTGGCGGAACATTTCGACGCCGCGCCGCACGTCTTCGAGGGCAATGGCCGAGGGCGTGGTGACGATTAAAGCCGCAGTCAAGGGTGCTACTTGGGTCAGCGTGATTTGTACGTCTCCGGTACCAGGGGGTAAGTCGATGAGTAGCAAATCGAGCTCGCCCCAAGTGACGTTGAAGAGGAATTGGTTCATCATCTTGGCCAGCATGGGGCCGCGCCACACGACCGGGATGCCCGCGTCGATTAGCAGTCCCATGGAAATGGCTTTGAGGCCGTGCACAGTCAAGGGCTGGATGCGGCCGTCCTCCGCGGTTGGCTTGCCTTCTAGGCCAATTAGACCCGGGATGTTGGGGCCGTAGATGTCGGCGTCGAGCAAGCCGACTTGTAGCCCTTGGTGGGCCAAGCTCACGGCCAGGTTGGCGCAGAGCGTGGACTTGCCGACGCCGCCCTTGCCGCTGGCTATGGCTAATGTATCTTTAATACCGGGAATGGGTTGGCGGTTGTGGGTTTGTGGGGCGTTCACCTAGGGTTCCCGTTGCGTAGTGGAAAATTTGAAGTATAGAAGAAAGACCTCCTCGCGGCAAGGGGATAGACAAAGGAGCTAGCCATGTATAAGATCGCGCTTTTAGTGATCGTTTTGGTCCCCTTGGGTTGCACGAATGTCAACCAGATGCACAAGCTCTATCAGGAGGGCGACCACTCGCAGTTAGATCGGATCATGGAGATCGTCTCCCGTCATGACTACCCCTATGCCACGCGGCGCAAGGCCGCGCGCATACTCGGCGAGATCGGCGACTCGCGCGCTGTGCCAGTGCTGAGAATGGCGCTCCAAGGCTACGACCAGCGCACTACGCTTAAGCAGGACGCGCTCCGCTCATTGGGTACTATCGGCGACCAGAGTGCGGTCCCGGATATAGGAAGGCTACTCGATCGATCGCTCAATACGGCCGACGCCGAGTTGCGGATGGCCGCGGTTGAAGCTCTCGGGAAGATGGGAGGGACCAAGGCGGCTGAAATTCTGGTCAATGCCCTTGGCTACTACGACATACTCACCCTGCGCGCTGAGCAGCGGACCCGCCGGGGAGTGTTCACTGGTGAGGAGCGGCCCTTTCCCTACGGGCCCTATGGACAGCAATATGCCGATTCCACGGGTGGTCCACGGCGCTATCCGAATGTAGGTCTGGATCCCTTTGGGGAGGGAGGGCAGCCCCGAGTGAGTATGTTCGGCACGCCCATAGAGCCTACGCAGATGGAATACGACCCCACCCCCGAGGAGCGCACTCTAACCCATCAGGCGATTACAGCCGTGGGAACGGACGCCATTCCGGTGATTGAAAACTACCTAGATAGCCTGCGCGTAAGCCCGACCTTGCGCAAGGAACTGCTGACCATAATAAGCGAAATCACAGGTACTCCGCCGTCGGTAAAAGTCGATTCCACAGCCTCTCGCATGTAAGTTGACAAGGGTACGCCCAGCGCATATTATAAAACGATTCCAACCGAAAAATCACCGAAACACGCGATAGGCTTACCCCGTTGGAGGCGGGAACGGGGACGCTTGGTTTGCCTACTACCCCAAATATAGTTCGAGGTTTTCACTCATTATGGAACGCGATATCGGCCCGATTCTCGGCGAGTGGAAATACGCTCCAGGCGAGTTGAGCGTGCGCAAGATACGAGGCGATAATGGCAGTGCAAAGCTCCAAATCCGCATGGACCTGGGCTTGATGCAACTGGAGTGGCGGGGTCGTCCTGACGCGCTTCGTCCGCACGGCTATGTATCGCTGTTGGATTACTACTGTCACAAGCGACGCGAATGGGAAAAAATGCACGGCCCAGATACCTTTAGTCTCTCGCACGAGGATTGTTCCGAATTGGCCCAAGAGGCCATGAAATACTACTGGCGGCGGATCGGTTTTTTTGAACTGAAGGAATACGAACGGGCCGAAGAGGACGCCATGCACAACCTCGCCATCCTCGATTTGTGCTACGAATACGCCGAAGAGGAAGAAGATCGCCAGCTAGCCGAACAATATCGCGTCTTTGTCACGGCACATCGGGTGCAGGCGCGGGCGTTGGCCTGTCTAGAGGCTGAAAACCACGCCGAGGCCCTAGCGGAGATCCGCCGGGGTATTGCCGAGATTGAGGAATTCCTCGCCAAGATTGGTCAATTAGACCAACTCGACGAGTGCCCTGAACTGATCTTTTTGCGCGAGTGGGAAGGCGAAGTGGAGAGCTCTCGACCGCGCACGCTGCGCGAGCGGCTAATGGCCGATTTACAGGCCGCGGTTGAAGCAGATCGATTCGAGTTGGCCGCTTCGCTCAGGGACCGCTTGCGCTCGCTCGAGACCGAACAAGCTAGCAGGTCGCCTTGAAAGGGCACTTGCAGCCGCGGGGTGGGCCGAGAGGAGCTGTCTCCCGGCCCTTTTACTTTGCCCTATTCGCCCTATTAAGTGCCTGCGGGCAAATGGCCCCTAAGACGACGCCTGCGGTGCCGACGGTCCAGATCATCCAAGAACAGCTACCCGTAGTCGGCGACAACTTGCTCGCTTTGCAGTTGTTTCGGCCAGGCACTGGTTCGCACTTGCTGATAGCTCTGATGGAGTGGGAAACCCCTTCGGGTGCGCAGCGCAAGGTCGAGCACCAATTGCAGGTGCCACAAGGGCGTCTCGTACGCTATTCACTGCCGTATCGGTTGGAAGAGGCCGGCATGCACCGCGCGTCTCTGCGGCTGTACGATCCGGAGCGCGGCACGTCCATCCATGAGGTCGAAGAGTTGCGCCTGTTTACCCGACCCGCTTGGGAGCTTTCGGGTGATCGCTCGTATTACACCGTAGAAGATGAGATTCGCTTCCGGCTACGGCGCAATCGCCGCAGTGAGATGGCCGTCCGCGTGGCGGTCGAGTTGCGGCGCGGAGTCGAAGTCTTAGATCGCGTGGATGTGAATATAGTTGGGCAGGATGTCTCAGGGGCCTTTGCTGCCTACGATTTGCCTGAGGGGCGTTATTGGCTGACGGCGCGGTGGCAAGATCCGGTCGGCGGGGTCGATTCGCTGGCCGTGGCCTGCGAGAAGTTCGCACCAGCCGCGCGAGAGGTGAAAATCGACCTGTTTAGCCAGTCTCTACTCGTCGATGGCGAGCCTTTCTTTCCCATTGGGCTGTACTGGCTGCGGGCCGAGGATCTCGGTCCGATGCGGCGTTTGCACTTCAATTCCGGGGATTACTACTACAAGCTGCGCGGGGAAGAGGTCGCCGCGCTAATGGACGCGGCAGCCGCAGAGGGAATGCAGATACTCCTAGAGCTGACCGAGTACGCCCGGGAGAAGCCCGAGCCGAATTATCGAGCCATTGCCGCCCTCGTCAAACGCTATCGCCAGCATCCGGCGCTCTTGGCGTGGTATTTGGTCGACGAGCCGGACGAGACCAAAATGGCCCCTGCGGCTGCCTTGGCGATATACGAGCTAATTCGGGAACTCGATCCATATCATCCAGTCTATTTAGTCAACAACCGGCCGCACACGTACGCCGCATACTCGGACGCCAGCGATATTCTGGCCATAGATGTCTATCCGATTCCGAATTATCCCATCACTCAGGTGGGCGACTACATGCAGCAAGCGCGCTGGGCCTCGCCGGAGCGCAAGCCAGTCTGGTTTATCGCCCAGGCCTTTGGCGGCGTAGAGCACTGGGCGCGCTCGCCGACGGCGGCCGAGTTGCGGAACATGATCTATCAAGGGCTGGTCGAAGGGGCCAAGGGGGTGTTGTTTTACCGCTATTGCCAAGAAAACGAACGCCACATCCAGCCTTTGGCCTTGTGGCGAGAAGTACAGCGCCTCGCGGCCGAGCTTGCCGAGTTGGGTCCGGTGCTTTTGCAGGAGGAGCACAGTTTGGCGGCACAACCGACCGATGCCGAGATTAAAGTGGCGGTTAAAGAATACAAACGCGATTTTTACGTGTTGGCCGTCAATGTCGCTGAAGATCCGCGGCGGCTCGATTTGCGCCTAGAAGGCTTGCCGCCCATGGGGCGGGCCGAAGTGCTCCACGGGCAGGCGGTGCCAACGCTGGCCAACGGGCGGTTGGCCGCGGAGTTAGATCCGTTGGCCGCAGCGGTTTTCCGCTTGCAGGCAGCGGGCATTTGAGCGGGTAATCCACTGGCTTTGAGCCAGTTAAAGGGGAGAAAACTATGGCCAAAAAGGTGGCCCTCAACAAGCGAGATCGAGAAAGAATAAAGAAGAGACTCTTGGTGCGCCGCGCTGAATTGCTCAGCGATCTGGACGGCACCGAGCACGAAATCGACGAGCTGCAAGACCCCAAGGCCGACGATCTCGACCGAGCGGTCGAGGCCGGGGCCATGGAGCTTTTGGTGGCGCTGGGTGATACTGAGCGCCGCGAGTTGGAAGAGGTCATTCTGGCGCTCGAGAAGTTAGAAGGTACGACGTATGGCAAGTGCGAAGCCTGCCTTGAAAAGCCTTTAAATATGTGTGCGACCTGTCCGTTTATTCCCAAGCCGCGCTTGGATGCCCTGCCTACTGCGCGGCTGTGCGTGTCCTGTCAGGAGGCCGAGGAGCAGAACCAGATTCCGTCCTATACCCGGCTGCGCCCACGGCGGATGTTTGGCGAGGACATGGAGGAATTTTCGCATCCCCTGATGGATTCAGAAGACGACAAATAGGCGCTTATTCGCGCGTTATTAGAGCCGAGCTAAAAAGGCGGCCCAAGTTTGCGTTGAGCAACTTGGGCCGCCTTTTGTATTAGGATTGGATTGGGGAGACTAAGGAGCCAGTTCCTTTAGTTCGGCCATAGTGGCGAGCCGCGCGTTTTTGAGCTGGCGCTGGTAGCCTATGACCGCGCCTAGGGCGTTGATCTGGGCCTGCGTCAAATTGCCTTGGGCTTGGAGCAATTGCTGGCTGTCAGCCAAGCCAAGTTCAAAGCGGCTCTGCTCGACGTCGTAGGTGCGCTGGGCGAATTCGAGGGCGGCTTGGCGCAGGTCGATCTGACGCTCGGCCTCGTGGACGCGGCGCGTAGCGTCGCGGATTTGCTGGATGATTTGGCGGCGCTGCTGCTCGCGGCCGAGGCGGCTTTGCTCCAAGGCGATGCGCGCTTGGCTGACGGCGGCCTGTCGTTGGCCGCTGTCGATCAGCGGTAGGGTTATTTGCAGGTCAACTCCCCATTGATTGCGCTCGAAATTATCGCTAACGTCGCCGATCTCACTGCCGTGCCCCCGCATGCTGACATTGGCTCCGAAAGTCGCGTTAATGCCGGTGCGGCGGCGGGTGTCTTCTAATTCCAACGCGCGGATTTCCTCGAAAATCTCGGCGCGTTTCATGTCGGTGCGGTGCGCCAAGCCGATTTCAAGGGCGCGTTGAGCGTCGATGGGGTGAATCTCGTACTGGACATCAGTGTCGATTTCGAGCGGTGCCCACACATCGAGTCCGAGGGTTTCGCGGAGAATGTCGCGGCGCGATTCGATATTGGTTTGGGCTTGGTCGTACGTGGCTTCGGCTTGCAGCATCTCTACCTGCAAGCGCAGAGCTTCTACTTCGGCGATGAGGCCGACCTCAAATTTTCGTTGAGCTAGCTCCAAATTGGCGCGCGACTGCGCTAGGCGCTGTTCCTCAATTTCGAGTTCGCGAACGCTTTGCACTAGACCGTAGTAATCGTCGATGACTTGGCCCTCTAGCTGGAGCCGCTGGCGGTCGAGGTTGAGGCGGGCACTTTGCAGGCTGTACTCAGCACCCTTGAGTTGGATTTCCTCGCTGGGCCGGCCAAGCAGATCGCGCTCGTAAAAAAGGCGCGTCGAACCCGAATAGTCGAGGAAGTCGGCGCGGCGATTGGACGAGAAATCGCGGCGTAGGGCCGTAGTGTTCAGCGTGAATTGGCCGAGGTGGCGCAGGCGCTGGGTCATGCGCAGGCTGCCCCTGTAAAAGACATCGGAACTCTCTTCACGAACTCGGGTTTCAAGGGCGATATTTTCTTGGGTATCGCTCAGCCCGGTAAAGCTAGGGGAGGTGACGTCGGCGTTCATGCCGAAGGCAAAGGGCGCACGTGCCATCGTTAGTTGGGCGCGGCTGTTGGCTAGGTCTTGTTGATCCCTTTGGTGTTGCAAGTTGTTTTGCATGGCCAAGTCGATGCACTCTTGCAGCGAGAGTACCTCGGCTGTGGAGCAGGTGGTGGCGATTAGTAAACCGACTAGTGCCCATTGGTATTTCATTGCAGAGTCCCTTCTTATTGGATGGCGAGCGAGATGCAGCAGTTGCTTGTAATTATACACTACGCGTTTTACAAAGCCAACCGCGCCGCGTGGGCTGCGGCAATTTTCCGGCAGCGAGTTTTATATTTAAATTAATAGACTTAAGCCTAGCGCGAATCTAAAGGAGCAATGCCATGACCACCCTCACTTCGCAAGAGTTGGCGTACGAAAAAACCGCCGCTGACCTTGCAGTCAAAATTTTTGCCGACGGAGCCGACCGCGAGAGTATGTTGGCGAGCTATGCCAATCCGCTAGTCTCTGGGTTTACGACCAATCCTACCTTGATGCGTCAAGCGGGCGTCACCGACTACCGAACCTTTGCCCACGACATCGTCGCGGCCATTCCCGATCGCCACATTTCCTTTGAGGTCTTTTCAGACGAGTTCGACGACATGGAGCGCCAAGCGCACGAGATCGCCACTTGGGGCGAAAACGTGTACGCCAAAATTCCCGTCAGCAACACCAAGGGCGAAGTAAGCTACGACTTGGTCCATCGGCTGTCTCACGCTGGGGTCAAGGTCAACGTCACGGCGATCTTTTTGCTCGACCAAGTGCGAGAAGTGGCGGCCGCGGTCGAGGGCGGGGTACCGTGCTGCGTGTCGGTTTTCGCCGGTCGCATCGCCGACGCTGGGCTAGACTACATGCCGGTCATGGCCGAGTCGGTCGAGCTACTCGCGTCCAACCCCCAAGCCGAACTCATCTGGGCCAGCCCCCGCGAGGTGTACAATGTCGTTCAAGCCGACAGCATCGGCTGCCACATCATCACCTGCACCAGCGACATCATCAAAAAGCTGCCGACCTTGGGCAAGGAAATGGGGCAGTTCTCGCTAGAGACCGTACAGATCTTTTACGCGGATGCCACGGCTGCCGGCTACAGCCTATAAGCCCGGCGGATGAGTTACACCCAACAGTACTTGGCGGCGGCGGCTCAAGTCATCGAGCAGCTAGATCGCAATGCGATTGAAGCGATAGTCCAACTCGTCGTCGAGACTCGTCAGCGCGGCGGGCGGCTTTTTATTCTCGGCGTGGGAGGCAGCGCGGGCAATGCGAGCCACGCGGTCAATGACTTTCGCAAGATCGCTGGTATTGAGTCCTACGCCCCCACGGACAACGTCTCGGAGCTGACGGCGCGCATCAACGACGAAGGCTGGGATACGGCCTTTGCCAAATGGCTAGAGGGTAGCCGCTTAAACGAAAAGGATCTGATCTTGGTCTTGTCCGTCGGCGGCGGCAATCGCCCGCTGAATACAAGCGTCAACTTGGTTGTCGCACTGGAGTACGCCAAAGAGGTCGGAGCCAAAATCTGCGGCATTGTGGGGCGGGATGGCGGCTTTACAGCCCAAGTCGCCGATGCCTGCGCGATTGTGCCGACGGTCGCGCCGGATGCAGTCACGCCGCTGACGGAATCCTTCCAAGCCGTTATCTGGCATTTAATTGTTTCTCATCCCGAGGTACAAGTAGAGCGCACCAGATGGTAGATTCGGTCGCGCCATTCACAACGAAAGGTTGAACATGTCTGCGGTCCCCCGAGGATTGCGCCAGTTTTTGCATCGCTACATTCCAGACCTAGAAGAGGAGATGTTCTCGTTTCTCGCGGTGCGCGAACCCGAGGACTTTCTATATCGGCTGATGCGCGACTATCCAGAGCGCGGCGGCAAGCGATTCCGCCCGGTGCTGGTGCTCTTGGCTTGCCAAGCCTGCGGCGGCGACGTGAAGAAAGCCATGCGGACTGCGGTGGCCTTTGAGATGTTCCAGTCGTTTGCCGTGGTCCACGACGATATTGAAGACGATTCGGAGATGCGGCGCGGCAAGCCCTGTTTGCACAAGCTGCACGGGATCCCATTGACCATCAACGTCGGCGATGCGCTGTACGCCAAGGTCTTTGATATCCTCAGCGCGAACCGCGAGGTTTTGGGGGCGGTTGTCGCGCTCGATTTGATCGACGAGATGATCCGCGGCTCGTGCGAGACGTTTGAGGGGCAGGCATACGACGTGGGTTGGATTCGCCAGCGCTACATTCCCAGCGAGGACGAGTTTATGACCATGTTGCGCAAAAAGACTGGGTGGTACACGGGCCGGGGGCCGTGTACGGCCGGGGCGATTATCGCAGGGGCCGAGATGGAGTTGCGAACTCGTATCGGCGACTTCGGCGAGTCCATGGCCATCGCGTTCCAACTGCGCGACGACCTGCTGAACTTGAGCTCTTCCGAACAGGATGCTGGCTCTGCGCCCGGGGTTACTTCCGGGGCCTATGGCAAGGAGCGGGGCGGGGATATCGCCGAGGGAAAGCGGACCTTGATTATCATCGACCTATTGGGCAAATGCACGGCTGAGGAACGCGAAGAAGTGCTGGCGATCTTACACCAAGAGCGGCACCGCAACACGACTGCCGAAATCGAGCGGGTCATCGCCTTAGTCGAGCACTACGAATGCGACCGCTATGTCGAGAGCGTGTGTCAGCAGAAGGTCGCAGAGAGCTTGACGCACCTTGAGAAACTTCCGGCCAATCCCTCGCGCGATATGCTAAGAGAAATGCTGGACTTTTTGGTCCAGCGCGCGTTTTAGTCCACCACTGGATCTTCCAAATAAGCCAAAAGCAACTGCGCCGTGTTGACGATGCCGTCCCACGCGCAGATTTCGTACCCGTGCGTGTTGTCGCCGGGGTAGCCAATCAGCGCGGCGCGCGCAATAGCGCCGGACGTTTTGGCAATCGACGAGTCGCTGGAATACGAAGTGAGGACGGCCGTTTGGATGTTGAATCCGCAGGCGGCGGCTAGGGCGTCAAAGCGGTCGATGATGCGCGCGTCGTATAGGCCGCGAGTGTCCCGGACGCCGATGATGGGATCGCCGCTGTTGGCCGTGCCGTATTCAGCGGCCGCGGGCGCGATGTCAACGGCAACGGCCGCCTCAACTGGCAGTCGCCCGAGCGCGTAGATCGCGCCGTGACCGCCGATTTCCTCGCTGGAACTGGCCACGAGATATACGTCTTGGGCCGGTCGGTTCTCCCGCAAGTGCAGACCCACTTCTAGCATGGCCGCCAAGCCGGCGCGGCAATCGAGATTGTAGCCGCAGACGCAATCGCCCAAACGCCAGAGCGTCTTGTGTTTGCCGGCGATGACGACCCGAGTGCCAGCGCGGATCCCGCGCTGGGCCAGCTCTTCGGCCGCGAGCCTCGTTTCAATCCACATCTGTTCCCATCTGAGGGCTTGGCCGTCTTTGAGCTGCCCCGCTGGACTTTCTGTGGAGACGTGCTTGGCTCCGGTGGAGAGCACGCCTGGGCAGAGGCCGTCCCGCGTCATGATTTCCACGGGACTTTCACCTAGTGCCCAGGGGTGCAAACCGCCCAAGGGTTGCACTCTGATTTTGCCGTCGGATTCAATGCGCTTGACGATGAGGGCGATTTCGTCCTTGTGGGCGACGGCGGCCACGGGCTGGTCGTGGCTTTGGCCCTTGATGTGGATGATGATGTTGTCGGCTGCGTCTTGCCAGACAGCGTCGCCGATGGGAGCGGCGAGTTCGTTGACGAGGGCGTCCATTGCGGATTCCGCGCCCGAGGGCGCGTGCGCGGCGAGCAGTTGCTCGACAAAGCCGTAGAGGCGTTGGGCATCAATGGTCATGGCGTGCTCCTAATTGCAGGTGAGCGAAAATAATTAGGAGCACGCCGCGGGGCAATGACAACGCCTCTACGGGAAGCTGGCAAAGGGATTAGGCTGGTGCGGCGAGCGATCCAATCACTTCTTCGGCCAGTCCGCGCAAGGTCTTTTGCAGCCGCAGGCGGCCCCGGTTGACGCGCGACTTGACCGTGCCTACGGGGCAGTTGATGATCTTGGCAATTTCCTCGTACGAGAGTCCTTTCAAGTCGCGGAGGAGCACGGCGGCGCGAAATTCTGCGGGCAGGTCCTCAATGGCATCGACGACGAGCGACTTGACGCGGTTGCCGTCGGTCTGTTCGCCCGGGAGGGGATCTTTGGCGGCCGGTTCGTAAAAGGCAGTGGTCTGTTCGTCGTCACTGGGACTGATCGGAATCCAATTCCAGCGCTTGCGGCGGCGCAACTCGGTTTTGGCCAAGTTGCCGGCAATGGTGTAGAGCCAAGTGGAAACCTGTTCGATGGCTGGGTACTGGTGGCTGTGGCGCAGGCAGCGGAGAAAAGTCTCTTGGACGATGTCCTCGGCTGTTTCCTTGTCGCCGACAAAGCGATAGACAAAGTTGTATAGGGGGGTGCGGTAGCGTTTGACCAGCACGCCAAGATGGCCTTGGTCTTCAGCGGCCCGCAGCAAAATTTCCCGATCAGTGAGTTCATTTGTCGCTACCATGGTTGCGCTCCTTTCAGGTACAATTCAAGCGATTATCGTCTTGGCTATGATACAGCAATAATCATGCCATTCCTCACTAAGGGGAGAATGCGCACTTTTTTGCCCGTTTTTAGGGGGTATTGGCGACAAAAAGCCGAATGTAGCACTCAGAAATCTGAATATCCTCAGATTTCTGAGGCGCGTATTTTGACAGGTATAGGGGCAAGCGGTAGATTTCGCACCGGTAAATTCGTTCACGTAATTGCTAAAAATGGAGTGCGCTCGTGCAGGAGTTGGCCACGCGCTTGGAGGCATTGTGCCAAGCCAAGGGGGTAGAGAAATTCTCGGCTGAAGAAATAGTCGAGCTGTTGGAAGATGGTGAAGAGGTAGATTGGATCGTCGATCAAGTGCTGCCGACGGCGGCTGAGGCCGATCGCAGCGAAATGAGCCAAGAACTGGCTCAAATAGCCGCAGCGGTGGCACCTGCTGCCGCCCTAGATACAGACGACGAAGAACCTGCCTCGGTGGAGGAGTTGGATTTGGCCCAACTCCAGCAGGCCCTGCCGCCTGGAGTTGACGTACAGCAAGTCGAGCAAATGCTGCGCTCGCCACAGGGAGCTATGCTGGCCGATTTTAGTGCCTTTTGCCAAGAGCGCGGGTTCGAGGGCGAGTTGGGCGAAGCGGAGATGAGCGAGGCCATGCGGGAATTGCACGAGGAGTGGTTGCAGACGCCGCGGCCCGCACTAGAAGGGGAAAAGCCGGCCGACGCGCTGGACGGAGGTCGGCTCTTTCCCAACAAGGTGGAGACCTTTCGCCGCGAAACCCCCAAGGTCGGACGCAACGACCCGTGTCCCTGCGGCAGTGGCAAGAAGTTCAAAAGATGCTGCGGCAAGGCGGCTTGAGATGGCCCAACTCCGCCCCTCTACGGTTATTGAAGGCGTCTATATAGCCGAGCTACAGTCGCACGGTGACGAGCGGGGTCGCTTTACTGAGGTGTACCGCAAGGAGTGGTTTCCCCAGCGCTGCTGGGACGACTTGCAGTGGAGCCGCTCGGAGTCGCAGCAGGGGGTGCTGCGCGGCTTGCACTATCACCACCGCCAAGTTGACTACTGGCACTGCGGCATGGGCGCGCTGCGCGTCGGGTTGCTCGATCTGCGCCGCAGTTCGCCGACGTGCGGGCAGGGACAAGTCATCGAGTTAGATCAAGAGATGTTGCGGGGCGTCTTTATCCCAGCGGGGGTGGCGCATGGCTTTTACGCCGTTACCGACGCGATGCTTTTCTACTTGGTCGATTCCTACTACGACGGCACGGATGAGTGGGGCGTGGCTTGGGACGATCCCGATGTGGGATTGGACTGGGGTATTGAAAGGGTGCCGATTCTCTCGCCGCGAGACCAAAATAACCCACGGCTGCGGGATATTCCCGCCGCGGATCTGCCCAACTGGAACTTATCTCAAAGCTAAATCATGCTATGACCCGACTTGAACTTGCTCACCGCATCTATCAGACCGCTCACCTGCGCGGACAGTTTACTTTGCGCTCAGGCGCGACAGCCACAGAGTATTTCGACAAATATCAGTTTGAAACCCGTCCCGAGCTCCTCCGCGCACTCGCCACCCACCTCCAGCCCTTAATCCCCGACGACACAGATATTCTCGCAGGTCTCGAACTCGGTGGGGTGCCCATCGCCACCATGCTCGCTCAGCTTTCGGGATTGCCTACCTGCTTCGTGCGCAAACAGGCCAAAGAATATGGCACCTGTAAACTCGCCGAAGGCCCCGACATTGCTGGTAAGAATCTGCTGATTGTTGAAGATGTCGTCACGTCCGGTGGACAAATTGCTCTTTCCGCCCAAGATCTGCGCAATCTCGGCGCAGAAGTTTCACAGGCCATCTGCGTGATTGACCGCGAATCCGGTGGCACCGAGAGCCTAGCCCGAGCAGGCATTGAACTCCACGCTTTATTTCGGATGAGCGAACTGAAATAACACCGTTCATGGCACAAAAAAGGGGGCCTCGGCTGAGGTCCCCTTTTTTGTCGGTGTGCTTTCGCTCCGGCTAGCCCGCTGCCGCGGCTTCCAATTCCTCGCCCTCGACCCGCACTGAAACGAGCTGAGAAACCCCTTCCTCGGGCATAGTGACGCCGTGCAAGGCGTCGGCTTCCGCCATAGTGATCTTGTTGTGCGTCACGACGACGAATTGCGTCTCGCGGGCAAATTCTTTGAGCACGCGCACGAAGCGGCTGATGTTGGCGTCGTCGAGAGGGGCATCGACCTCGTCGAGGATGCAAAACGGGCTGGGCTTGACTTGGTAGATGGCAAAGAGCAGGGCGATAGCCGTCAGCGCCCGCTCGCCGCCCGACAGCAGGGCAATGTTTTGCAGGCGCTTGCCGCGGGGGCGGGCGATGATGTCGATGTGGGCCTCTAGGGCATCGACGTTTTCTTCGAGGCGGAGATCGGCTTCGCCGCCGGGAAAGAAGCGGACAAAGGTCTCTTTGAACTTCTCGCGGATCTGCTCGAAAGACTTGAGGAATATCCGCCGCGCCGTGCGGTCGATCAGGCTGAGGGTCTTCTTCAGATCCTCGGCGGCGATCACCAGATCGTCGCGCTGTTGGCGGAGAAAGTCGTAGCGCTCCTTTTGTTCCTGGTGTTCGTCCAATACGCCTAGGTGGACTGAACCCAGGCGGTGTAGGGACTGACGCAACTGGTCGATGCGCTGTTGCGTGGTTTCCTCGTCGATGGCTTCGTCGAGCGGCCCCATGGCCGCGACATCGCAGTGATACTCCTCCTGCAAACGCTCGCGAATGTGCTGGGTCTGGAGCTTCAGCTCGGAGATGCGCACTTCGAGGCTCGTGCGGCGCTCGCGCTGCTCGTTGAGCTGCCGCTGCAAGTGGCTGATGTGTTCCTGTAACTCGCGGTTTTGGGTATTGGCCGCGGCCCAGTGCTGACGGCGCTGATCTTGTTCGGTGACCAAGGTCTCGCGGCCTTGGTGTAGTCCTTTGAGTTCGTCTGTTAAGGCGGCGCTGCGCTCACTGCACTCGGTCTGTTGGCGCTCGGCCTCGGTCGCCTCAGCCGCTAGGCGCTCGATGTTATTGTGCAGGTTGGCGTCGATGTTCTGTAGGCGCTCGGCGTCTCGCTCTAGCCCTTGAACGAGTTCGGCGGTGCGGGCGTGCTCCACTTGGAGAGTGCCCAGTGCTTCGCGCCGCTCGCGTCGGCGGGTTTCGCTCTGTTTGAGGTCTTCTTCCAAGGCGCTGCTTTCCTCGCTGAGACGGGTGCTCTCGGCCTCGTTGTGGCGCAGGTGCTCGGCTTGTTCGGCAATGCTTTGGTCGAGGGCTTGGCGGCGCTTGGCCAAGCTGGTGCTCTCGCCGTGGAGTTGCGCTAGGCGCGCGGCGAGCCGCTCGGCGTCAGCGCGGGCGGACTGATGCTGGTGGACCTGCTCGCGTTCCTTGGCGCGCCAAGTTTCGTTTTCGGCGGCTAGGTCCTCTAAGCGTTGAGTGAGCGCAGCGAGTTGGTCTGCGAGTGCAGCGAGCCGAGGCCCGAGGGCTGCGTAGCGAGCTTTTTGGTGGGCGACGAGCGAACGCAGGGTGCGGATTTCCCGCCCGCGGCCGAGGACGCCCGAATCCTCGGCTTGGCTCTGGCCGCCCGACGCGAGGCCAAAGAGATCGACGGCGTCGCCATCGGCCGTAACGCAGCGCACGTAGGCATCCGGGTAGCGGCGCGTCAGGGCCAACGCGGTTTGTAGGTCGTCCACTAGAAAGGTGTTGTGCAAGAGGCTGGCAACTAGGGAGGCGATGGAGGCTTCGGGTTGCACGTAGTCCAAGAGCGGGCCGCGTAGCCCGGGCATGGGATCTGGGGCCAAGGCCGGCCCGAGGGTGCGAGGAGGAACCTCTAGTGAGAGAATGCCGACGCGCCCAGAACGCTCTCGGAGATGGGCAATGCCTTTGAGCAGGCCGCTGTCCGAATCGGCGATCAATGCTTGCAGCGCCTCGCCGAGAGCGACTTCGACCGCGCGCGCATGTTCTTTGACTTCGACTAGATCGCCAAGTACGCCGCGAAAGAGGGCCGCGTGGGGCGATTCGAGCATCAAGGTGCGGACCCCGCTCTGATAGCCTTGGTAGCCGGCGCGGACTTTTTCGAGGACTTGCAGCCGCGCTTGGTTGGCCTCAGCGGCGCGCCGGGCCGCATCGCGTTGTTCGCCGAGTTCGCGGAGGTCCTTCTCGGTTTGGTTGCGGGCGGAGAGGGCTGCGTCGCGCTGTTGTTGGCAGGTGGATAGCTGCTGCCGAGTTTCCACGAGGGCGGCTTCAGCGGCTTCGGCCGCTTGTAGGGCTTGGTCGCGCTCGGCTGTGGCTGCGTCCTCTTCGCCGCGCATGGCAACCGCGCGTTCGTCGAGCGCGTCGCGCTCGGCCTGTTGGCGCTCAAGTGCGCGGCTTATTTCGCCCCCTTGGCGCAGGTGCTCCATGCGCCCGCGCTGGCGTTGGTCCAGCTCGGCTCGGTAGCTGTCGTATTCCTCTTCGGCTTGAGCGGCGCGCTGCTGGTGGGCCTGCAATTCTCGCTCTATTTGCACAAAGGCCGTGCGCGCTTCGTCGAGGTGCGCGGTATTGTCGCGGCGCTGCTGCTGCACGGCTTCGAGCTGGCTGCTGTAATCGGCGCGCTCGCGGGCCGTGCGTTCGCGGATTTGTTCGGCCGCTTCGCGTCGCTCGCGCACGGCCACGAGGAGTTGTTCGCGCTCGTGGATGGCTTCGATGCGGCGATTGAGTTCAAGGCCCGCTTCCTGCATGGCCTTTTCGGCCTCGGTCAGCGCGAGGCGCGCCTTTTCGAGTTCGGTCTCGCGGCTGGTGAAGCGGGTATTGCCTTCCTCGGCTGCCTTGCTGAGTGCGGCGAATTCGTCTTGCAGTGGGGAGATTTGGGCAGTGAGGGAGAAGAAGCGCTGACGCCCCAAGCGCACGTCGAGTTGGTCCAGTTCCTCTTTGAGCTCGCGGTAGCGGCGCGCCCGACCCACTTGGCGGCCGAGACTGTCAACTTGGCGCTTGACCTCGATGATGATGTCTTCAATCCGCTGTAGATCGGCTTGAGTGGCCTCTAGGCGGTTCCGCGTGGAGCGCCGCCGAACCTTGTACTTGGTGATGCCGGCGGCCTCTTCGAGGATGCGGCGGCGGTTTTCGGTCTTGTCGCTGATGATTTCATCGACCATGCCCTGCTCCATTACCGCATAAGCGCCTTGGCCGAGGCCGGTATCCATGAGCAGGTTGGTGATGTCCAAGAGGCGACAGGGGATTTTGTTGAGGAGATAATCGCTTTCGCCGGAGCGGAAAAGACGCCGGGTCAGGACGACCTCGGCGAATTCGACAGGCAGTGAGTTATCGCGGTTTTCAATCGCCAGCGCAACTTCGGCCATGCCGAGGGCCTTGCGCTGGCGGGTGCCGGCAAAGATCACGTCCTCCATGCGCTGGCTGCGGAAAGAGCCGGCGCGCTGTTCGCCCAAGACCCAGCGGATGGCCTCCACCACGTTGGACTTGCCACAGCCGTTGGGGCCGACGATGGCGGTGATGCCCGGCTCGAAGGGAATGACGATCTTTTGGGCGAAGGACTTAAAGCCAAAAATCTCGAGTTGATTGAGGCGCACGGTCTGGCTCCTGCCGGGCGCTGGGGAGGGGCGCTCCGCTGAGGGAGAGGGTGAGGTGCGGGCGATGCTAAGGGAGCAAGAAACGGCCTGGGGAAAGGCCGTGTTTTAAGTACTCAAAAACGAGAAACGCTGTCAAGGCATGTGCTGCTGTTAGAAATCCAGCGCCGAGTCATCGACTGTGGCTGGATCGTCTTCCTTGCCCATGGCGATGATGTGCTCGGCGGTGATCTCTTGGCGGCCTGCGTATCCGGCATTCAGTTCGTGCCAATAGGCGACTCGGGGTTCGCCGCGCTGCCAGCACAACAGGACCCAGCGGCCTTGGTAGGTTGTAGGGAAGTCGAGGAGACCGCGTTCGAGGCCGCCGACCGGGAAGCGGATACCCTCGGTGATGATTTCCTCGGCGATGATGTGCTTGATGTCGAGGATTAGATCGTTGATGCGCTGGCGGTGCTGGTCGAAGGCGTCGCGGTCGGGATTCGTGCTGCGGGCGACCGCTTGGCCCCAGAGCGCGTCGAGAATTTGCAACTGCTGATCGTGGTAGCGGACGGCTCCCTTCTTGACCTCTATGCGCTGGAGAGCGTCCTCTAGCTGAGGCAGCTTGGCGTTGGCCTCTTCAATGGTAAATGCCTTGCGCGTCATGGGACTTTGTGGGATGAGCGTTGTTTGCTTGTCATGCGGCAAAGTATAGGCATTGAAATGCCCCGCTACAAGCCCTTGCGCTGCTTTTGGCGATGCGTGATATTTAACACTGTTTTGCGACGTGGAAGGGGTCGGCGCAGCCAGCCCCGTCTTTTTTATCTTTTTTATTTTAAGTTCAAAGTTCACCTATGGCGGTTACTATAGAAGAGGTCCACGGGGTCGCCGAGTTAGCGCGGTTGCGCTTTTCGCCCGCAGAGGAGGAAAGGCTGGTCGGAGACCTCAACCGCATCTTGCGCTACATGGACACGCTCAACGAGCTAGACACCACGGGCGTAGAGCCGACATCCCATGTGCTGCCGCTGGCCAATGCGTTTCGCCGCGACGAGGCAGCGTCCTTTCCCGCCGCGGCCGAAATCGTCGCCGCGGCCCCGCAGCGCCAAGAGGATTACTTCAAGGTTCCGAGAATCATCGATTGACTAGAGAAGCGGAGACAGGGCACTGTCGCCGCTTCTTTGTTTGGGCAGCTCGAAGGAGCGCACAACGTGGCCACAGAATACAAAGGCCCCAAATACGTCGTCGTGACTGGTGGCGTGATAAGCGGTGTGGGCAAGGGCTTGACCACCGCTTCCATCGGCAAGATCCTGCAGCAATACGGGTACAGCACCACAGCCGTCAAGATCGATCCGTACATCAACTACGACGCCGGCACCATGCGGCCCACCGAGCACGGCGAGGTGTGGGTGACGGACGATGGCGGCGAAATAGATCAGGATTTGGGCAATTACGAGCGCTTCTTGGGGTTGGACCTGCCGCGCTCCAACAACCTGACTACCGGGCAGATTTACCACACGGTCATCGAGCGCGAGCGCCGCGGCGAGTACCTCGGCGAGACCGTGCAGCCGATCCCCCACATAACGGATGAGATCTCCCGCCGCTTGCAGGAGGCGGGCGCGGGCTACGACATCGTGCTGGTCGAGATCGGCGGCATTGTCGGCGACTATGAGAACGAGCCGTTCCTCTTCGCCGTCAAGACCCTAGAGCGCGACTTGGGTGAGGAGCACTTTGCGCACGCGCTGATTACCTATCTGCCCATACCGCCGCACGTCGGGGAGATGAAGACCAAGCCCACGCAGCAGGCCATTCGCATGCTCAGCGAGCACGGTATTTTTCCCGACTTCATCGTCTGTCGCGCCGAGACCGCCACCGACGAGGTGCGCAAGAAAAAGATCCAGATCGGGGCCAACGTGCCCTACGACCACATCATTTCGGCCCCGGACTCGGAGACGATTTACAATATCCCGCTGGTTTTGGAAGAAGAGAGGCTCGGCGAGAAGATCCTCAGCCGCCTCGGCTGCACGCCCAAGAAGACTCCAGACTGGCGGCCTTGGCGGGAATTGGTCAAGCGCAGTCGGCATCCGCGCCAGTGTGTCCGCGTGGCCATGGTCGGCAAATACGTGGTCACGGGCGATTTTCAGCTCACGGATTCGTACATCTCAGTCAACCAATCGCTGATACACGCTGGCGTGGCGTCGGATGCGCGGGTCGAGATCACTTGGATTGACGGCCACCAATTTGAGCGCGGCGAAATGGAACTGACAGAGCTCGACGAATTCGACGGCATTATCGTCCCTGGGGCCTTTGGCGCAGGAGGGGCCGAAGGCGTGATTGCGGCCATTCGCTATGCCCGCGAGCACAACATTCCCTATTTGGGCCTGTGCTACGGCTTGCAACTGGCCGTGATCGAATACGCCCGCAATGTGGCTGGGGTTACTGAGGCTACTTCCGAAGAGTTCGACGCGGATTCCGAGTGGAAGGTCATCTGCGTCCAAGACTCCCAAAAAAGCGCGCTAGAGGAAAACCGCTACGGCGGCAGCATGCGCTTGGGCGCGTACGCCGCGGTATTCAAAAATGACAGTCGCGTCCTTCAGGTCTACGAGGCGTCGAGCCGTCTAGCAGAAGATGCCCATCGCATCGAACAACTGCTGGCCAATCCCGATCAGGCGTTCCGCGTTGGTTTGGTCATGCTGGAGCGCGATAAAGTCGCCCTAGAGCGGCACCGCCATCGCTACGAGGTCTCGCCTCGCTTCGTCGAGTTGCTTGAAGAGGAGGGACTGGTCTTTTCGGGTTATCACCGCCGCGTGGACGGTACTCGCTTGATGGAGTTTATCGAGTTGTCGGATCACCGCTTCTTCATCGCCACCCAAGCCCATCCTGAGTTTAAGTCGCGGATGGACAATCCCTCGCCCTTGTTTGCCGGGTTTGTCGAGGCCGCGCTGGCTTACCAACAGGAGGTTGCAAGCCATGAGGAGAGGCAGGCGGCGGCCTCCTAGTTCGGTGGGCGGTACAATCGTCTCAGCAGGCCGCGCTTTCCCGGAGGGAGCGCGGCTTTTTCGCGCCGGTTGCTGCGGGGCGATGCTCTGGGCCTGTGGCGGGGGAGAAGTCCCCGAAGAGCCGTTGCAGATCCCCGAGGTCGATGGGGAAGCATGGGACGCGCACATTGAGATAGGACGCCCTGGGCACCGCATCCAGATCCGCGCCGATTCTCTGCGCGAATTTTCCAAGTCAGAGCAGGTCGTCGCCACCGGCGGCGTAGAGGTCGCTTTCCGCGGCAACGAGGCCGTTTCGACGCTACGGGCTGAGCGCTTGGTCCTAGAGCACAAGCGGGATCGCTTTGGCTTGGCCGGTGGCGTGGTTTTGCGCGCTGGGGACAGTTTAGAGGTACAGGCCGATACCCTGCTGTGGGAAAACGCGCACGAGCAGTTGCGCATTCCGGGCGCGCTGCGGGTGGAGGTGGGTGAGGGACGGGAGTGGGGCCGCAATCTGACGAGCAATTTCGCCGTAGATGCGTGGTCCTTGGAAGCTGTCGAGGGCCTCTGGCATGGCCAGGACGGAGCGGTGGTGGAAGTGCGCGCTCAGCGCGAGGAAAGTCGCCGCGTCGAGGGCGTACAAGAAATCGCCTACGACAGTGTTGAGGTGCGCTACGACGGGGTGCAATTGACCGGACCGCGCGCCACGTTCCTCCCACAGGCCCGTCGCTTCGACATTAGCGGAGGAGTCGAGGGAGCCGACTCGCTGGCGCAGTTTGCAGCCGACGAAGTTTCAGTAGATGCGGGAAAGCAGCGGCTGGTGGCGCGAGGCGCGGTTCGTTACCGAGAGGATGAGGCCGAACTGCGGGCCGCGGAGGTAGAGGAGGACCGCAGCGCAGCGCTGTTGCAGGCCCGCGGGGAGCCGGCGACTTTTGTGCAGGGCGAGCGACAGATCGAGGCGCGCCAGTTGGCGTATTCGCGTCGCGAGCGCGAGTTGACGGCGCAGGACGGGGTGGTCTTGCATGCTGAGAAGCGCGAGTTGACGGCCCAGACCCTCCGCTATAAGCGCGATGGCCAAGTCCATGCCGAGGGCGCGATTGTCCTAAAGGCACCCGAGCTAGATGGCTCGCTCGCCGGTGATTCGCTCTTTTTCGACTTGGAGCAGGAGGCTGGATGGCTACGGGGTACGCCCTCTCTGCGCCAGCACGATCTCGTGTTCACCGCCCCTGTATTGCGCTTTGATCTCGTACAGGGCCAGTTGGCCGGAACCGGGGGTTTTGCGCTGCGCGCCGAAGGATTGGAGGTTGCGGCCGAGCGCGGTGCATATGAAGCGGATTCAACGCGGGTGCAGGTGGCCGAGGGCGTGGTACTAGAAGAACGAGACCGCGAGCGCGATTACCACAGTCGGCTGATGGCCGATTCCATGGTCGTCGCATTGGCAGACAGCCAAGTCGAGTGGATCGCCATACCCGGCCGAGTGAGCGGCCAAATTGAGGTGGGTGACCGCCATAGCTGGATCGAGGGGCGAGGCGGGCAAGTTTTTATGGCCGACGGGGATTTGGAGCGGGTCGAAGTGAGTTCCGAGGCTGATGTGACGCATCGTCGGGCTGAGAACGAAGAGATCAATCGCTTTCGCGGGCAGCAGATGACGCTGTACTTTGATGCGGCGGGATTGCGCCGCGCCTTGGTGAAGGGCACGGCCGAGTTGGTCACGCGGCTCCAAGAGGACGAAGAAGTCTCCGTCAACGAGGTCAGTGGAGAAGAATTGGATATCCGCTTTGCCGAAGGATCACTGTCCGAGGTGCGAGTGGGGCCGGAGATCGAAGGACGCTACTTTCCGCCCGCAGAGGAGCCGTAAGGTGGCATTGAAAACGCGCGCATTGAGCAAGCGCTACGGGGGCCGGGCGGTCGTCGACGAGGTCAGCATCCGCGTCGAGCCAGGGGAGGTCGTCGGCCTATTAGGACCCAATGGTGCGGGCAAGACTACGACCTTTCACAGCATCGTTGGCTTTGCCGCGCCGGACGGGGGCCGCATTTTGCTCGACGGTGCGGACATCACCGGGCTGCCGATGTATCGCCGCGCGCAAATGGGCATTGGTTACCTGCCGCAGGAGACCTCTATTTTTCGCAAGCTGAGCGTGGCCGACAACATCCGCGCCGTCTTGGAGGCGCAAAGGCTCAACAAAACGCGCATCGCAGAGCGCCAACAGCAGCTACTGACTGAGTTGGATTTGCTAGAGCGCGCCGACCAACGCGCGGACACGCTTTCGGGTGGCGAGACGCGCCGGGTCGAGATCGCGCGGGCCTTGGCTTGCGAGCCTCGCTACATGCTTCTCGACGAGCCTTTTGCCGGTATCGATCCGCGCACAGTAGAAGACATCCAGAACATCATCGCCGAACTAAGAAGCCGAGGCTTGGGCGTGCTGATTACCGATCACAACGTGCACGAGACCTTGGAAATTGCCGAGCGCGCCTATATCATAGTGGATGGCAAGATTTTAACGGCGGGCACGGCCGAGGAGCTAATTGCCAATGAGCAGGTGCGACGGATCTATCTCGGCGAGCGTTTTAGTTGGCGGGCTGATCCGTAGGTGCGCCTGTGCTTGCACCTTGACTTTTCCCGCTGCACGAGCTTGTTTTTACAGTTGCTATTAGGATAGACAATTGTTTTCTAAGTAATTAATTTACAATAATTTATTAAATGCTTCGTCCCGAACAAAATACCAGCTTGCGCCTCCAGCAAAAGATGGCACCGCAGCTCATTCAATCGCTGCGACTGTTGCAGATGTCCACCTTGGATTTGACGCTAGAGGTCAAGCAGCAGCTCGAACTCAATCCCTTGCTTGAAGAGGCCGTCGAACTGCGCGAAGAGGAGGAAGAGGAACTGCGCGAGCGGGAGGAGGAGGGTATCAAGGAAGAGGAGGAACTGCCCGCGGACATGGAGGAGGTCGATTGGGACGCGCTGTTGGGCGACCAGTTCGACGCGGGTGCGTACAATAGCGAGCGCACGGAATACGATTCCAATTGGGAGACCGACCGCGAGCCGCAGGAAAACCGCATCACTGCCATGCCGCCTCTGTTAGAGCACCTGTACCATCAGCTAGGCGAGATTGGCGATTTAGGGCCGGAAGAGCGCGCCATTGCCGAGTACATCATCGGCAATATCGACGAGCGCGGTTACGTCGGTTACTCGCTCGCCGAGATCGCCGAGGATCTACAAGTGGAAGTGGCTACGGTCGAAAAGGTGCTGCGCGTCATTCAGGCGTTCGATCCACCTGGGGTCGGCGCGCGCGACTTGCGCGAGTGTCTGATGATCCAATTGAGCCAGCGCGCCGACCCGCTCAGCGAGTTGGCCTTGCAGGTGGTGCGCGACCACCTGGAGGACTTGACGCGGCGGCGTCTGCGCGATATAACCCGCGCTTTGGACATCTCCAACGAGAAGCTCAAAGAGGTTTTGCAGGTGATCGAGCGCTTACAGCCGCATCCGGGCCTGTTGGCGAGCAGCGACTACGACAAGCTCTTGACGCTGGATACAGAGGTCGCGTACATCACGCCGGATCTGGTCGTCGAAAAGATTGGTGAGGAGTGGGTCGCGTCGTTGGCCGATGGGTCCATGCCGTCCTTAAGGATCAATTCCGAGTACCAGCACCTTCTCAACAATTCCCGTGGCGGCAAGGACGCGGTCAAGGACTACGTGGCCAAGAATCTCAACGACGCCCGCTGGCTCATCAACGCCATCCACCAGCGCCGCACGACCATGCTCAAGGTGGCCAATTACCTGTTGCAGGCGCAGTTGCCCTTTTTCGAGGAGGGGCCGACGCGGTTGCGGCCCTTGGTATTGCAGGACGTGGCCGACGCGGTGGGAATGCACGTATCGACGATTAGCCGGGTCAGCAATGGCAAGTACATGCAGACGCCGCACGGGGTCTTTGAACTGAAGTACTTCTTCGACAACAAGCTCAGTACGGACGAAGGCGAAGACGTGTCCGTGCGCTCGGTGAAGGAAAAGATTTCGCAACTCGTCGCCGATGAGGACAAAGTCCGGCCGCTTTCGGACCAACAGATTGTCGAGGAGCTGAGCAAGGGCGGGCTGAAAATTGCGCGGCGAACCATAGCCAAATACCGCGATCAGCTAAAAATCCCTTCGCAGCGGTATCGGAGGGAGTTGTAGAGAGGCGAGCTATAAATTCGCGTTACCCGTATCGATCTCCTCTTTCAAGTACAACACGCGCAGTGACGAACAGTCATCGCAGGTTACGTTTCTGACCTTGGTTGCTGTCGCTCGCCGTGAGTTTCCTCGTAAACATCTGACAAGTTCCGCCCTTCAGATGGCTAGTACTGTGTTAGGGCAATGGGCGACGGCACTCCGAGTTCGGTTGTGGAAGCTTTGTTTGTTTGTTCTATTATTTTCACCGGCAAACTGGCCGGTGAAAATAATGGCTATTGACACAATTAAATGCTTCTTCTATTATTGTACCACTATGGACAATGCCCTAGCGCACTAGGGCCGCGCCCGTCATCACGCTAACTAAGGAGGAAGACGATGGCCAAAACAATCGCTCAATCCATCACAACGAGCGAACTCATCGACTTGTTTAAGATTTTATCAGAACAGCGTACATCCGTGCCTGATCATCTTTTGAATGACTGGATATCGTTGTATGAAAAGCTACTCTTTGCCCTCATCGAGAGAGTAACTCAAGAGTCTATTTCCAATACCTCTTGCTCTTAGATCCGAGGCATGGGGATTATTCTGCCTAAATTCAAATGCAACCACTACCGAATTTTGAAGTCGAAATTGATGGACTGACAGATACTCAGGCTACGGCTTGGGGGTTCCGTCGAGGAGCCAGAGGTACCCACAGCAGTCGCACAATCATGCTCGAAGAGCTATCTCTGCTACTAGATGCAGTTCCAGGTAATGCTAGCCGTGCGGACTACACGGCTGCCGTGATGGAAGAAAACTGCTTGGGCAAGCGAACAACGGCAAACCGCAGGCATTCTCTGCAACACTTGGTCGAGCTCTACGCCCTTGATCCCCGAGTGATTCTATTTCGGATACTGAAAGACCTCTGGGGCAGTCACGAGAGCAGCCGCCCACTAATGGCCATGTTGCTGGCCCTCGCTCGAGATCCGCTGCTTCGTTCGACCGCATTAGCTGTCATTAATACTCCCCACAGCCACGAGTTTGCTCGACAGTCCATGCTGGACGCCGTTTCCGCAGCAGTTGGTGATCGCTTCGGCGCTGCCACGCTGGATAAGGTGGTGCGCAACGCTTCTTCCTCGTGGACACAATCCGGCCACTTTCGCGGACGAAGCCGCAAGGTAAGGCAGCGGGTGGAAACAACGCCAGCGGCAACCGCCTACGCTCTGTTGTTAGGGTTTGCCATAGGCCGGCGGGGCCAGCGGCTGTTTGAGTCCCCTTGGGTCGCCATTATGAATGCCGCGCCGGACGAACTTCTGGAGTCCTCCAACGCTGCTCGGAGCCGGGGGCTACTCGAACTCAAGCAAGCGGGGTCAATCGTCGAAGTCTCATTTCCGGCGTTCTTTGCCAACTTCACTCGACAAGAACTGAAGGTGATCCATGAGTCGCATTGATACACTGGCTGAACGGTACAAGCGCTATATTGCGTTGCCTTGGCAAAAGCACCTATCCGGTGCCCAGCGGGTTATTTTCGTGGTCTATGACAAGGCCGATGAAAAACGCCTGCGGGTGCGCAAGGAATTATTCGAGATGGCGACCAAGGAAGCAGGCCACGGCTGGATTGAGTGCAACCTGACCGACGTCTTCGCTCAGTGGATGGCCAATACCGAGTATCGCGAAAGCTACTTCGAATCACCGGAGGATTTGGAGATCAAGTTGGAATCCGATTTTCTGGAGCATGTGGCCGGGCGCGTAAAGAATGTTCTGGAAGCCCCCGAGGCCGATGAAAACGCGGTGGTCAGTATCTATGGCGTAGCCTCGCTGTTTGGTTTTGTTCGCGTATCCGAGCTCATGGAGGCAATCGAGCGGGACATCCAAGGACGAGTAGTGGTGTTTTTCCCTGGGGAATACGAGAACAACAACTATCGGTTGATGGATGCTCGGGACGGGTGGAACTACCTCGCGGTTCCAATCACTTTGCACGAGGATCGAGAGGTGTACGCGGTATGAAAAATCGGGAAATCTACCAACGGGATCCCAGCGAGATCACGTTGTTGAACAACGGCGTTGCCGCGATGACAGACGCCTTAGACGAGGACGAACGCCGCACTTTGCGTTTTGAGCTTGAGCACTTCGTCTGCGAAGGGGAATACCAGAGGGGTCTCGTCCGCATTCTCGATTCCTACCTCAGCAACCAAGGCCAGCCCGAGCAGCCAGCAGCTTGGGTGAGCGGGTTCTTTGGCAGCGGCAAATCGCACTTGGCCAAGATGCTGCGCTTTCTGTGGATCGACTACCATTTCCCGGAAGATGGTGCTAGTGCCCGGGGTCTTGCACGGTTGCCAGACGACGTGACTGAACTGCTGACGGAGCTCGCGACTCTCGGTCGGCGCTCCTGTGGGCTTCACGCTGCCGCAGGTACGCCCGGTACTGGCACCGGCGACAGCGTGCGGCTCGCGCTGCTCGGCATTGTATTTAAATCCGCGGACCTTCCCGAGAGCTTCCCACAAGCGCAATTCTGCCTCTGGCTCAGGAAAAACAACATTTACGACCAGGTCCGCACTGGGGTTGAGGCCGGAGACCGTGATTTTCAGCGCGAGTTGAACGATCTCTACGTGAGCCCGCCTATCGCCAGAGCCTTGCTCGCGGCTGATCCCGATTTTGCGGGCAGCGAGAGGGACGCTAGGGCCGCGCTGCGTGCCCAATTCCCAAAACCAAAGGACATCACCACCGATGAATTCGTCACCGCTTTGCAGGACACCTTGGCACCCGAGGGTGAGTTGCCCTGCACCGTCATAATCCTCGACGAGGTGCAGCAGTACATCGGTGAGGACAGTAGCCGTTCCTATGCGGTGCAGGAGGTGGTGGAGGCTTGTAGCAAACGCTTCGGCGACCGCCTGTTGCTTCTCGGCACCGGGCAGACGGCGCTCTCCAGTACGCCAGCCCTGCAACGTCTCCAAGGACGGTTCACGGTCAATGTCGAGCTTTCCGACACCGATGTCGAAGCGGTCACCCGGCGAGTCGTGCTGGCGAAACGCTCGGACCGTACCAATGATGTCAAATCGACGCTGGACGACAATACCGGCGAGATCAATCGCCACTTGGTTAGCACTCGGATTGGCCCTCGTAGCGAGGACGAGGCGGTACTCGTGGAGGATTATCCGCTACTCCCAGTGCGGCGACGCTTCTGGGAGCATACGTTGCGTGCGGTCGATCGGGCGGGCACTGCCGGACAGCTTCGGACGCAACTGCGCATCGTATATGACGCGATCCGACACACCGCCGACGATCCGGTCGGTACGGTAGTGCCGGCCGACTTCCTGTTCGAGCAAATCTCTCCCTATCTGCTGCGAAGCGGCGTACTGCTACGCGAGGTAAACGAGACCATCTTCAAGCAGGATGATGGCACCCCCGATGGGCGTCTCAAATTGCGTCTGTGCGCTTTGGTTTTCCTCATTCGCAAGCTGCCCCGGGAAGCCGGTATCGACATCGGTGTTCGCGCAACCGAGGAAACCTTGGCGGATCTGCTAGTCAAGGATCTGGCCCAGGATGGCGCGATGCTGCGGAGTCGGCTTCCGACGTTGCTGAATGAACTGACCATCGCCGGGACGCTGATGAAGCTCGAAGACGAGTACAGTTTGCAGACGCGCGAGAGTAGCGAGTGGGAGAACGAATTTCGCAACCGGCGGACAAGGCTCGTCAACGACCTCACGCAAATGAGCAGTAAGCGCACCCAATTGATGGGGGCGGCGGTTCAGGAGGAGATCGGATCGGTGAGGCTACTGCATGGAAAGTGCAAGGAGCCCAGAAAGCTCGCCTTGCACTTAGGGGCGGAACCGCCGCTGGGCGCAACCCATGAGATATCCGTCTGGATTCGCGATGGTTGGGGAGCGGACGAGAAAAGCGTCGTTGCTGATGCACGTGCCGATGGTTCCGACAGCCCCGTCATCCACGTATTCCTGCCCAAGTCTCGCGCCGATGACTTGGCCCGCGTGGTCGCCGCCCAAGCTGCGGCGAATGAGACGCTCGAATACAAAGGTGTGCCTTCGACTCCAGAAGGTATTGAGGCTCGCCAAGGCATGGAGACCCGGCGGACCGAGGCTGCCAACAGCCAGCGGAGCTTGGTGGCTGCAATCGTCGGCGAGGCGAAAGTCTATCAGGGTGGCGGCTCCGAACGGTTGGATCCCACCTTGCAGGACAAGATCAGGGAGGCAGCCAACGCCTCCTTGGACCGCCTCTTCCACGACTTCAGGGATGCCGACGATGACCGTTGGTCTAAGGTGATCGAACGTGCCCGAAGAGGCGCTGAGCATCCTCTAGAAGTATTGGATTACGACGGCAAGACCGAAGATCACCGGGTCTGCTCCGCGGTCCTGTCTTTCGTGGGTTCCGGAAAGAAGGGCAAAGAGATACGCGACCATTTCTCGGCCCCACCTTACGGCTGGCCCCGCGATGCGATCGATGCGGCCCTCATCAGCCTGTTTGGAGCCGGTCATTTGCGGGCGACCGCCAACGGTACGCCGCTCAAGCCTAGGGAGCTCGATCAGGCGAAAGTGTCGGTCACCGATTTTCGGATCGAGAGCGCCATCATCGACACCCTCCAGCGCATCAACGTACGCAAGTTGTTCCAGAGCGCTGGGGTCACCTGCAAGTCCAACGAAGAAGCCACGGCTGCGGCGGAATTCTTGGCCGAGCTCGACAGACTCGCCCAGAGTGCCGGTGGCGATGCGCCCTTGCCCGAACGCCCTGATACCAGCCATCTGCGAGATATTCAATCCCTTACCGGCAACGAACAACTGGTCGGCATTCTGAATCGGTACGACGAACTACAAAAGAACATTGAAGACTGGACCAAAGCAGGCGATCTGGCTGGGAAGCGCTTCCCCGCGTACGAACGCCTACAGTCCTTGGTCAGCCATGCAAAAGAGCTAGATGTGGCATCGGAGACGCAGCCGCAGATCGAAGCTATCGCGGCCAACCGCAGTTTGCTCGTCGATTCGGACCCCGTGCCTGATCTCACTATGATGCTGGCGGACGCGCTACGTACTGCTCTAGTAAAGGCTGAGACAGGTTTCATCACAACCTATGACGAGGAACTGGAACAACTGGAATCCGCTGAGAGTTGGCGGGAGATTGACCAAGCCGAGCGCGACCGAATTCTTGAGGATTTGCGTATCGAGAGGATCTCTAAGGGTGCAACCGGCACCGAACAGGAAGTGCTGGAATCCCTTGGGCAGATATCACTCGATGATTGGCGAACCCGCACGGCGGCTTTGCCACAGCTTTTTGCGGACGCCCGCATCAGAGCCGACAAACTGGTCGAGCCGAAAACCCATCATTTTAAGCTCCGCAGTACCACGCTACGCACGCCGGAAGACGTCAAGGATTGGCTCGGCGAGACTGAACGGGAGTTGCTCAAACAGGTCGAGCAAGGCCCCGTCGTAGTGAGCTAAGGAGAGTAGACTGATCCTATGCAGACACTTCCGACAGACCTTCGGCAACAACTTGAACGCGCCGTCATTGCGGCTCGCAACGTGGCGGAGGACGGTGCTCGCGCGGTATTGAAGGAGCTTGCCGTGCATCACCACGAGCCCTATGAGCACATGGACACGGATAAGCGCACGTTGCGTCGGCGGCTACGGGCGCACGCTCGCCAGCTTGGGGATCATCTCGAGTCACGCAGAGGAGAGCATACCATTGACCATTTAGTGCAAGAGACTGCGTATGAACACTGGCACAGCATGTTGTTTGTACGCTTCCTTGCAGAGAACGGTCTGCTTACTGAACCGGAAAGCGGTGTCGCAGTAACGCTCGACGAATACGAGGACTTGGCTAGGGACAAAGGCAGCAACAAGTGGGCGTTGGCGGCGCAGTATGCCCACTCCATGTTGCCGCAGGTGTTTAGGCCGGAGCATCTGGGGTTGGAAGTCCGGTTGGCGCGGGAATACCAGTTGGAGTTGGAGGACTTGGTTGAAGGTCTGCCGGCAGCGGTATTCACGGCGACCGATTCGCTCGGCTGGGTGTATCAGTTCTGGCAGACAGAGAGAAAGAATGAGGTCAACGCCTCCGAAGTTAAGATCGGGGCGGATGAATTGCCGGCGGTGACGCAGCTCTTCACCGAGCCTTACATGGTGCAGTTTCTGCTGCATAACTCGCTCGGGGCTTGGTGGCAGACTCGTCATCCCGACAAGCGGTGTCCAGTTGATCTTACCTATCTGCGCCAGACGGAGGACGGCGCACCCGTCGCGGGCGGTTTCGATGGCTGGCCTGACGATCTCTCGGAGTTCCGGCTGCTAGACCCGTGCTGCGGTTCTGGGCACTTCCTAGTGGCGGCGTTTCTGATGTTGGTGCCGATGCGGATGGCGTTGGAAAACTTAGATGCGGCAGAGGCCACCGATGCTGTATTACGAGACAACCTGCACGGGCTGGAGCTGGACCAGCGCTGTGTGGCTATTGCTGCCTTCGCGCTGGCGATGGAAGCATGGCGTTATCCCAATGCGGGCGATCACCGACCGCTGCCTCGATTCAACCTTGCTTGGTGTGGCCAGTCGGTCGGCGGTAAGCGGGAACAATGGACTGCATTGTCCGGGGGCGATAGTCGGATTGAAAACGGGATGGGAGTACTCTACGACACTTTTCAGGATGCGCCTCTGCTCGGCAGCTTGATCGATCTCACTTCCGTTTCCGAGGATTTGCTGACGGCCGGATTCAGCGAGCTACAGCCATCGCTTGAGCGAGCGCTGAGTAAACACGCCGGCGAGGAGGAATGGGAAGAGGCGGCCATCGCGGCCTTGGGGCTGACCGAGGCGACCCGGCTGTTGAGCCAGCAATATCACCTCGTCATCACCAACGTGCCATATCTCGCTCGCGGCAAGCAGAGCGAACGCCTGCAAAGTTTCGCTGAGAAGCGATATGCGAGGGCGAAAAAGGATTTGGCGAATGTATTCTTGGAACGATGTTTGGAGTTCTGCCTAGAAGATAGCGCTGGTGTCACCCAGATCGTAATGCCGCAAAACTGGCTGTTCCTGACCAGCTACAAGGCGCAGCGCGAGCATCTCTTGAAAGAAGTTCGCTGGGAACTGCTAGCACGGTTAGGAGCTAGTGCCTTTGAGACTATCAGCGGCGAGATCGTGAAGGTCGTTCTTCTCACCTTAACTCGTACCCGCCCACAGATTGAGGATCAACTATCCGGTATCGACGCGAGCACTCCACGCACGGTAGTGGAAAAGGCGGAGATGTTACGGAGTGGTGAGTTGGAGGCGGTTATTCAGAGAAGGCAGTCAGAGAACCCTGATGCAAGAGTAACGCTATATGATGAAACGACCTTTTCTCTACTCAGTCAGTATGCTGAAGGACTAGTTGGACTGCAGACTGGAGACGATCCCTTGTTCGTTGCGGCTTTTTGGGAGGTGGATCAGATCAATAGAGAGACATGGGAGTTTATGCAGGCCACTCCTGATGTCTATACGGAGAAATATGGAGGGCAGTCGCAGATGGTGCGCTGGGAACAAGGGGAAGGCTTGCTGTTGTCATTACCAACAGCTCGTCCAACGCAAGGGCTTAAAGCTCTTGGCAAACCCGGTATCGCCATACACCGGATGGGAGTTCTTTTTCCTTATCACTATGGCAAAGAGAGGTTTCACCAAAATGTGGCAACCATCATTCCCCATGATGAATGCCACGTCCCTGCCATCTGGTGCTTCTGCTCCTCGCCCGAATACAAAGAGGCGGTGCAGCGAATTGATCAGAAGCTGAACGTCACAAATGCCACGTTGGTCAAGGTCTCCTTCAATCTCGAACGCTGGACCCAAGTCGCCGCAGAATGCTATCCCAATGGGTTGCCTAAGCCGTATTCTGACGATCCTACTCAATGGATCTTCCACGGCCACCCTTGCGGCTCAGTGATTTGGGACGAAGGCACAAAGTGGACCACTCGTGGCTCGCGCCGCACAGACCCGACTGTCCTGCAAATCGCTGTCGCCCGCCTGCTCGGCTATCGCTGGCCGGCGGAGAACGACCCGGCCATGGAACTCGCCGACGAGGCCCGTGCTTGGGTTGAGAAGACAACGGCATTGCACTCATTCGCGGACGAGGACGGCATCGTCTGCATCCCCTCTGTGCGCGGCGAGCGTTCCGCCCACGCCCGCCTGTTGGAATTGTTGCAGGCAGCTTGGGGCGATGACTGGAGCGATGACATCCTTGCAAAGTTGCTCACTGAAGCAGGGACTTCCAGCCTAGACGACTGGCTGCGCAACCGTTTCTTTGAGGAACACTGCAAGCTGTTCCATAAGCGTCCTTTCGTCTGGCATATCTGGGACGGCCGCAGACGCGATGGCTTCCACGCCTTGGTCAACTATCACAAGCTGGCCGAGGGCGGCGAAAAGGGCCGTCGCCTGCTGGAGTCACTGACTTATAGATACCTCGGTGATTGGATCATCCGCCAGCAAGATGGCGTAAGACGCGACGAGGGCGGTGCCGAAGACCGCTTGGCCGCAGCGCTGGAATTGCAGAAGCGGCTCGACGCCATCCTCGCAGGCGAGCCGCCCTTCGATCTTTTCATTCGCTGGAAGCCAATCGAGGAACAGCCCATCGGCTGGGAGCCAGATATCAACGACGGCGTGCGTCTCAATATCCGTCCCTTCATGGCTGAAGACCTCCCCGGTGGCAAGAAAGGTGCTGGCATCCTTCGCGCCGCGCCGAACATCCATTGGAAAAAGGACCGCGGCAAGGAACCGATGCGCGACAAGGATCAGTTCCCTTGGTTTTGGAGCAACGGCAGCTTCACCGAAGAACGAGTCAACAACGTGCATTGGACCAAAGCAGAGAAATACGCAGCCCGGGACCGGGCGGAGGACGAATGACGATGACAAGCACAAGCACACAGCAAGATTGGCCTTACCCCGGGTCGCGCTGGTGGAAGTTCGACTTCCACACGCATACGCCGGCTTCCGCCGATACCTATTGGGTTCAACATAGTATCGACCTATCGCCGCAAGAATGGCTGCTCCGATACATGGCCGCCGAAATCGATTGTGTGGCAATCACTGACCACAACAGCGGTGCTTGGGTTGATCGCCTTAAAGCCGCTTACGAGAAGATGAAGGGGCAAGCCGATGAGGGATCGCCGCCGGAAGGATTTCGAGAACTGACGCTGTTTCCGGGGGGCGAGATTTCGGTGCAGGGGGGATTCCACCTGCTCGCCATCCTAACCCCCAATGCTACCACCAGCGACATTGACACCCTGCTCGGGCAAGTGGATTATGACGGAACCAAAGGGGATAGCTCCGGGGTGACGCGCAAGGGCGCAGCCGAGGTAGTTTGTGAAATTAGGGAGGCCGGAGGCATTCCGATTCCAGCCCATGCCGACCGGCAAGGTGATAATGGCAACGGCAAGGGCCTTTTCGCTGTACAGGCGGGTACCCGTCAACTCCAACTCGACCCCAACACGGTTCGCCAAGTGCTTGATACCGAATGTCTGCTGGCAATGGAGTGGGAAGACATGGGACATCCGCTTCCTAAGCACGTGGAGAAACAAGTCAAAAAGTTGGCGCGAGTGCTTGGTAGCGACTGCCACAGCTTCCAGGGCAAGAGGATCCCCGAATCCCGTTACGCTTGGGTCAAGATGGCAAAGCCCACATTAGAAGGGCTGCGTCTCGCGCTCCTAGATGGCAACGGAATTTCGATCCGGCGGAGCGATGACGAGGGGGAGTTCGATCCGTTTCGGAAGCCCACTCACTTTATCACCGGCATTGAGATCGAGTCTGCTCGATTTATGGGTGTAGATACCACGACACGGCTTGACCCCACACCTTACTACAACGCTCTGATTGGTGGGCGCGGTACCGGCAAGTCCACGATTGTCCATGCGCTGCGCTTCGCGTATCGGCGCGATAAAGAGTTACAGCATTTGGGCGAAGAAACAGAGCCCTATCGCCAGTTCAAAAGTTTTTCCCAACCTGTCAAGGGACGCAATGGAAATGGTGGGTTGCGCGATACCACGGAGATTCGCGTAGAACTGATGCGCGATGGTGTAGAGCACATCTTAAGATGGCGACAAGATGGCCAAGAGGCCGTTGTCGAAGAACGTAATGAGGACGGCCAATGGCAGTCGGCTGCAAGCCAAGAGGTGAACTCCGAGCGTTTTCCGATCCGGCTGCTTTCTCAGGGCCAGATTGCGGCCATGGCGGGCGAAAGTCGTCAAGCGTTGCTCGATGTCATCGACGACGCGGCTGACGTCGCCGGGTTACATCGCGCCTTCGACGAGATGAAGACTTCCTATTTAGCACAGCGAGCTAGACTGCGCGAACTGGAGGAAAAATTAGCCAGGCGACCAGAGTTGGAACGCAGGCTTGATGACTTGACCCGCAAGCTCGAAGCATTCACACAATCACATCACGCTGAAGTACTGAAAGTTCATCAACAGGCACTGCGTCAACGCCGAGAGATCGATGCGACTTCGGAATCATTGCGAAAAATTCCTAGACGTATCAAGGCGTTGACGGAGGATTTGCTGCTCGACGATTGGCCAGATGGCATCTTCGATGCCGTACAGGATGGCGACGCTCTCGCTTGGCGGAGTGAAACCGAGCGGCTCATGGAAGAAATGCGGAAGGGACTCACTCGTAGTGCCGACACATTTATGGACAAGGTGCAGAAGCTGCTAAAGGACGAAAAACTTAGCCAGTGGCAGCAGCGTGCCGAGAAGGCCGAATCGGACTACGAGACTCTTCAAACGACGCTCGCCGCTCAGGGGGTGACCGATCCACAAACCTTTGGGCGGTTAGAACAGGAGCGTCAGAATCTCGAAGCGCAGCTAAAGCAACTCGATCAGTTGCGTCAGGATTGGGAGCTCCTTGACGAAGACAACAAAAAACAGTGGCAACGAGTGCTTGAAGCGCGCAAGGCCATCACACAGGCACGCGCCGAGTTTGTGGCGAAAACGCTGGAGACTAACACCTTCGTGAAAATTGAGGTCGTCGGATTTGGCTTCGAGCCTCGTCATATCGAGCACGATCTACGTGAAATTATCGAAGTAACAGATGGTCGTTTTGAACATGATATTCTGCGGGAGGAAGGTGGCGAACCCGTTGGTGGCTTGGCCTTTGACATCGCGCAGGACAAAAATCGCGAAGCTGCGCTAGATGCTGCGAAACGACGACTGACAGAAACTTGCTCTGACTTCCACGGCCAATTTCGCAAATACCTTGAACGTAAGTACGAGAAGCCGGAGTTCTCCGATCACATCCAGTGCTGGTTCCCGGAGGATGATCTTCGGATCGAGTACAGCCGCCAAGGGGACGGCAGCGATTGGATGTCCATAACCCAAAGCTCGCAAGGACAGCGTTCAGCGGCACTGCTGGCGTTCCTGCTTGCATTCGGCGATGAACCCCTTGTATTGGATCAGCCCGAGGACGATTTGGACAACCACCTGATTTACGACTTGGTCGTACGACAGATTCGCGAGAACAAATTGCGGCGACAACTAATCATAGTCACCCACAATCCCAATGTGATGATCAACGGGGACGCGGAAATGGTACATGCTTTCGACTTTAGTGGCGGCCAATGCAGAGTCATTAGGCACGGTGCCCTACAGGAAAAAGCAGTCCGCGAAGAAGTCTGCCGGGTCATGGAGGGCGGACGAGAGGCGTTCGCTCGGCGCTGGGAACGCTTGGGACGAGAGATCTGAGATGTTTGCAACACGCGGAGAACTGCTGGAGAAGATTCACCTCGGCGAAAGCAGCTTTCTTGAACTGAAGGAAGTGCGTTTTGCCGGCAGTAAGATTCGTGGTCCAAGGCAAGACGACCTCGCCGATGAGCTGGCGGCCTTCGCTAACAGCCACGGCGGAGTGCTGGTGCTTGGCGTACATGACAAGACACGTGAGATTCTGGGGATTCCGGAACAGCATCTCGACGTGGTAGAGCGTTTCGTCCACGAGCTTTGCCAAGACTCTATCGATCCGCCCATAGCCCCCATCATTGACCCTCTGCGACTGCCTGCGGCCACCGGCGAAGATGTGGCCGTTATCAAGATCGATGTGCCCCGCAGTCTCTTCGTACATCGAAGTCCCGGTGGTTTTCTGCACCGCGTCGGCAGCACCAAGCGCGTCATGTCATCCGAATACCTTGCTCGATTATTCCAGCAGCGCAGTCAGACTCGGATCATCCGGTTCGACGAGCAGATCGTTTCCCTCGCCGGATTGGGAGACTTACAGCCAGCTCTTTGGGAGCGGTTCCTGACTCCTCTATCCCGTGACGAGCGAGATGACTTCCTAGCCAAGCTCCACATGGCACGCACGGATGATGAGGGGACGCTGAAGCCGACAGTCGCTGGTGTATTGATGGCCTCCCAAGACCCTCGACAATGGCTACCTAATGCTTATATACAGGCGGTTTTCTATCGGGGGGTCGATATTCGCACCGACCAAGCTACCGATCCGTATCAACTCGACGCCGCCGATATTACTGGCCCACTCGATGTTCAGGTCGTGGAAGCCTGTCGCTTCGTGGCCAAGAACATGAAAGTAGCGGCCTTTAAATATATGGGGCGTCTGGACCGACCGCAGTTTGACATGGCGGCGGTCTTTGAAGCGATGGTCAACGCGGTCGCCCACCGGGATTATTCCATTCACGGCTCAAAGATCCGCTTGCGGCTGTTCAGCGACCGTTTAGAGCTGTATTCTCCGGGCTCACTCCCCAATACGATCTCAGTTGAGGAACTGGCTTACCTGCAATCGGCGAGGAATGAAATCATCACCAGTTTGCTCGCTAAATGTCCGGTTCCGCCTGACGAGGAATGGCTGAAGACAGATCGCCGAACCTTGATGGACAAACGCGGAGAAGGTGTACCCCTCATCATGGAAAATAGCGAGAGACTGTCTGGCAGGCTTCCAGAGTACCGCCTAATCGGCGAGTCCGAGCTCATGCTGACAATTTGGGCTGCGGATATATCGTGATACCATGGGAATTCAGGCCGACTATTCAAGATTAACAGTAACTGAGGCATTGATTCGTTCCCTTGAGGATGCGGTCAGGCACAACCCAAACGACGCCGTACGTCCGTGTGCTATCCTGTGGGCGGATCAGGATGCTCAGTGGCAGCCTATTATTCCTCGACTCCGGCAGTTGCTGCCGAACCTCCTGACGCTCGGGGAATACCAGCCCGATCAGCGCACTGGCCCAGCGATCTGGTTGCGAAGTGCTGTGGACCGGGCGTTGCCGGACATTGAATGGCCCGAAGAGAAGCCTCCGATTCTATACCTTCCCCAAGTCAGTCGGCAGGAACTCCGGGCGGTCCAGGAGTGCCCAGACAAACTGAAGCCATTGGTCGAGCTTCAATATCGCGGGGTCTGCTGGACTCAAAAGAACGGCAAGGACTGGACGGTCGAGGCATTTCTCGTGTCCGGCGACGGAGGGCTTGGTTTGGACCTTGCACGCGATGATGTCACTCGACGGGCAATGCTCGGCGCGTTGGAGGAACTGGCCACGACGGCGGTAGAGGAGCTAACCGACAAGCATCTTGAAGCGGAGGACTTCAACCGGCTCTTTTCCGACGATATAGTTAGGGATCTGCTGCGCTGGCTGAGTGAGCCAGAAACGGTTAAGTCCCAATGGAACGGTGGCCGCTGGACTGCCTTCAAATCGCGCTGCCAAGATGATTATAAGTTCGACCCGGACAGGGATGGCGAGTTGGTCGGTGCGGAGTTATTGGGTAAGCGAGAAGACCAGTGGGCAGTGGTGTGGGAACGGTTCGCGGAGTCCCCTGTGCTCTATCCGGGAATTCCCGAACTCTTGCAAAAGGCTATGCCGAGCGAATTGTTCGTAAAGCGTTCTTCTTGGCCCCAGGAGAACGAGAAGGACGAGCAAGCGTTGCGGCAAGCGTTGTTCACTTTGGAAAATTCGACTCCCGCCGAAGCACGTGAGTTAGTACGGCAACTTGAGACACAGCATGGCCCTAGGCGAGGTTGGGTTTGGGCCAAGCTGGAGCAAGCACCGCTCGCCCGTGCGCTCAAGCACTTGGCGGCACTTGCCGAACACACGACTACGGGGCTTGGCGGCGCATCCACGGCGTATATGGCGAAGCAGTACGTCGATTCAGCTTGGGAGGTCGATGCTGCCGCGCTGTCTGCGATGGCCATGGTGAAGACCGCTGCAGACATGCAGACTGTGAGCAAGGTACTGGATGTCATATACAAGCCTTGGCTAGAGTCTGCCGCCGAGCACCTACAGAAACTGGCTGAGAGAGATCCTCTACCGGGGCAGGAAGCGCAAGGACTGAAAGATGTCTTGGTAGAGTTAGGTGGAGTAATTCTCTTCGCGGATGGCCTTCGATTCGACGTCTCCCAAAAGCTTGTAAAACGGATGCGCACCAAGGGCTGGTCAGTGACTTTGCGAACTAGATGGGCTGGACTACCAAGCGTAACTGCGACCGCCAAGCCAGCGATTTCGCCCATCTTGCAGAATGTCAAGGGTCTCTCGCTCGGAGAGGATTTCTCTCCCGCGACAGACGCAGGGCAGCCATTGACTACGCATCAGTTCCGCAAGCTATTGACCACCGCTGGCTACCAATATCTGAGCGCAGATGAAACAGGCGATCCATCAAATCGTGGTTGGACCGAGAGCGGCAATCTGGACAAGCAGGGACACTCGTTGCAGGACAAACTCGCGGGGCAAGTTCACGATCAGATTGAGTTGCTTCTTGAACGTATCGAATCTCTTTTCAAAGCGGGTTGGGATGAGGTTCGGGTGGTAACAGATCATGGTTGGCTCTGGCTGCCCGGCGGATTGCCGAAGGTTGATCTACCGAGGTACCTGACCGAGAGTCGCTGGGCTCGGTGTGCCGTGATAAAGGGGGAATCCAATGTCGAATTTCCCACAGTCCCTTGGAGTTGGAACACCGAGGAACGGATCGCGGTTGCATCTGGCATTGCCTGCTTTTCGGAAGGCCACAAATACGCACACGGCGGCTTGAGTCTGCAAGAGTGCTTGATTCCGGTCATCAGCGTGACCGGCGGAGCGGCACCGGAAGCAACGGCTCCACAGATCGCAGAGGTGTCTTGGGTCAGGTTCCGCTGTCGCGTTCGGATTGAGCCAGCTCAGCTAGAGTGTTCCGTTGATATGCGTACCGAGGTCAACAATGCCGATTCTAGCATCACTGGTGTGCGTACAGTGAATGCCGAGGGCTCGACAAGCCTGCTAGTGGGAGACGACGATTTAGAGGGCGAACCGGCTGTGGTCGTCGTACTGGATGCCGGCGGCAATGTGCTGGCAAAACAGGCCGTAATCGTAGGGGGTGATTCATGAGTGTAGAACTCGACAAGTTGGATCTTTTAGCGGCGTCAGCGTTTGACGGCTACTTGGTCCGCAAGGATCTGGTGCGCAAGTACAGCCGCCAATATCCAGTACCGACCTATGTAGTTGAATTCCTTCTAGGGCGTTACTGCGCGAGTACGGATGAGCAGGAGATCGCCGAAGGGTTGGAGATCGTCGAGCGTCAGTTAGCAGATCGCACTGTCAGAACGGGCGAAGAGGAACTATTTAAAGCTAGATCTCGGGAGCAGGGCTCCATCAAACTAATCGATATCGTCAAGGCGAAGCTAGACGCGAAAACGGATTCGTTTATTGCAGAACTGCCAAGCCTTGCTATCAGGAGCGTACGGATAGACGATGACTTAGTTAAACAACATGAACGCATGTTGACCGATGGTTTCTATGCGGAAGTGACGTTGGGCTACGACGCGGTGATTGCATTGGAACAGGGAGGCCGTCCATTTGCCATCGACAGCCTCCGGGCAATTCAGTTATCGAAAGCCGATGTGCTCAATGCACTCCAACGTGCCCGACGCGAGTTTACCAAGGAGGAATGGACAGATCTTTTGCTTCGCAGTATAGGCTTAGAGCCGGCCGCCCTGTCGGACCGTGCCCAATTGGTCGCTCTGATACGGATGGTTCCATTCGTGGAGCGCAACTACAACCTCGTCGAGCTAGGACCGCGCGGCACCGGCAAGAGCCATCTGTTCCAGCAAATTTCCCCATACGCACACCTAGTCTCCGGTGGCAAGGCGACCGTCGCCAAGATGTTCGTCAACAATGCCTCCGGTCAACGCGGTCTGGTGTGTCAATACGACGTGGTTTGCTTCGATGAGATCTCTGGCGTGTCCTTCGATCAGAAGGATGGCGTGAATATCCTGAAAGGCTACATGGAGTCCGGTGAATTTTCTCGCGGCAAGGAGAGCATACGCGCAGACGGCGGCATAGTGATGGTCGGTAATCTGAATGTCGATGTCGAACATCAACAGCGCGTCGGCCATCTCCTGAGCCCGCTGCCGTCCGAGATGAGGGAAGATACGGCGTTCATGGATCGCATCCATGCCTACGTGCCGGGATGGGATTTCCCAAAACTTAACCCGAACGAACATTTCACGGATCATTTCGGCTTGGTCTCCGACTTTCTGTCCGAATGCTGGAGCCGACTCCGTGATGGCAGCCGCATTCCCGTGCTGCAAGGGCGCGTAAATTATGGGGGTGCTCTGAGCGGACGAGACATTACCGCCGTCAATAAAACTGTAAGCGGACTCTTGAAACTGCTCTATCCAGATCCGAAAATGGAGGTGCCAGACGATGAGCTAGAAGATCTAGTTCGCATAGCTTTGGAAACCCGGCGACGGGTCAAGGAACAACAGAAACGAGTATTCAAAAGCGAGTTCCGGAATACGCATTTCAGTTACTCGATGGGCGAGGATGGCATTGAACAGTTCGTCTCGACACCGGAACTCCACAGCGACGAAGCTATTGACTTGGATCCTTTGCCGCCCGGCCAAGTTTGGGGCATTAGCCCTGGCGAGCCTGAAATAGGCCCAAGCCTTTATCGTATTGAAGTAACGGTCGGGCGAGGCGGCGGCGTCAGGATTCTGAATACTCCAGCCCCGCCTGCCTTCCGTGAAAGTGTCAGGTACGCGGAACAGAATTTGTATACTCGGGCAGCAGAACTCGTCGGAGATAGGGACCCGCATTTACACGAGTTTTCCATTCAGCTTCGTGCAATGGATAATGATCATAGGGGTACCGCGCTGGGGCTACCGGCACTAATGGCGCTTTGTAGCGGGTTGCTTGAGAAGAGTACGAAAGGTGGCCTAGTTGTTGTCGGTGCTCTCAATCTCGGAGGGTCGGTAGAACCGTTGGCCAATGCGGTCGGCATCGTTGATATCGCGATTGAGAGGGGTGTAGATACCCTGCTTATACCGGTGTTGGCGCGAAAGCAACTATTCGAACTGTCGGATGATATGGCAACAAGGATCAATATCCTGTTTTATTCCGATGTACCAGATGCGTTGCTCAAGGCGTTATTGGAGTAATCCAACCTCATTCATAAATCTTATTGGATTGATTGGGATCGAGTGCTCGGTGGAATTATTCGATATCTCGCTACCAACTTATATAATTCTGCTAACTAGTTGGAGTGAAAAATCGACTCATAAATATTCAATTAACGACCTAAGTGCTTTGTTCACAGATTCAGAATCGGGAAAATGTTGTCTTACATCTGGGTCGAGCATAACGGAACCCTCTTCGAGTGCAAAATAGCGAACTTCGGTTGATCCATCTCGTTTCTCTACTTTTACTAAATGTCCTTGGCGATACGCTTTATAGTGCTTTCCACGTACACCATCCGAAAAATCGTACTCTGCTCTCATTTCGTCCTTTCCTTTTTGTTTATCACTTTTCATAATCCAAACGCTCCCTTCTCGTTGGCATTCTGCTACTGATTAAACGAATGGTTTCGTTTCGCTCTGTATAAACCACAACCAAAACTCTTCCTCTTGAAGAGCATCCCAAATTTATAAAGCGATCTTCGTTTATAGAGTGATCTGGATCAGGAATCGTGATCGCAAGAGGATCATTAAAAACTGTTTTTGCCTCTTCAAAATCGACACCGTGTTTTCTGTGATTTTCCAAGGCTTTGTTCTCATCCCATTCAAAGATCGGTGTCAATTATTAATCCCTCATCTCGTATCTGTCTTCAATGAAGGCGGTACCGACGGGAATTGTAGGGCTAACCGCGACTTAGCGCAATCGCCCCACGCCGTCAAAATCCATCTCGGCCAGCGCGCCGGTTTGCTCTAGGTCGGGATGGTCGCCGAACTCGCGCAGTAGGCTTGCGGATAGGTGAATGTGGCCGATGTCGAGGGTGTTTTTGATGCGGACGACGCGCGCCTGTTCGGGGTGGGCGAGGTTTTGCACCGAGAGCGCGGCTTCAATGGCCTCGCGGTCGTTTGCCATGACGACGGGGACGTACGCGCGATTGAGGAAGGTGGTGGTGAAGACGTTGGCGTACGTGGCGTCGAAGTCGATGCGCTCGTGCAGGCGGCGGGTGATGATGTCGGCGAGGCCGACGCCGTTGGCGTTGCCGTGGGTTTCGTCGGTCAGGTCGAGCACCACGATGCGGGCCGCGCCTGGGGACTCCGGCTCTTTGACGCCGGGCAGGAGCATGCGGCCGACGACGTTGGTGTCCATGCCCGTGCCCGAGATATTCTTGCCGATTTGCTCGATGATCAGCAGGTCGATGCCTTGGACGAAGAGGCGGGGCATAGAGCGCCGCGCTTCCTCCAAAAGCTGCGGCTCGCGGCTTTGGAACTGCCCGGGTTGCAGGGCCGCGACGCGGAGGGTCTCTTCATAGGCGTTTTCGACGAGGGCCACACCCATGAGAATCGGCGCTTGGTCGAGGATGCAGCGGCCCCAAGCCGGGATCAGGCGGGCAAGGCTCTCGGCACCACCGGCGTGGGCAATGGTCGCGCCTTTGTGGCTGCCTAGGCCAATGGTCATCATCTTCATCAGGCCGCTTTCAAAGGTACCGCGAAAGGAGGTGTGCGGCTTGACGCGGTTGATGAGTACCACGCCATCGGCTTCGGTGGCGAGCCGGTTGAGCAGCACGGGAGTGCCGTCGTCGAGTTGGGAGACCTCGACGACATCCATAGTTGCCTCGACCGGACAGCCCATGCTTTCAGTGTCGAGACCGTAGCTGGCTAGCACTTGCTTTTGGCCTTCAGCGGTGGCACCGCCGTGACTGCCCATAGCTGGCAGCAGGAAGGGTTTGCCGCCAGCTTCTTTGACGCAGTCGATGACCGTGCGGGTGATGAGTTGGATATTGGCGATGCCACGGCTGCCGCCCGTAACGGCGATTCGCGCGCCGGGGGCGATGGCGTCGGCCAGACCGGCGTCTGCTAGCTGGCGACGGACTTCGCCAGCCACGTCGGCGAGCGAGTCGCTGGCAAAGTGCTGCTTGACCGGGGCCATTTGCGGTAGTTGCACGGTGGGTACCTCTATGCCTCGCCGACTAGGGCGGTGCGCAGGCGCTGGGCGCGCTCGCCGATCGGCAGGGCCGGTTTGGGCACCGGCTCGGTGGCCGGGGCGATTTTCCAGATAAAGACGACCGGGCCTTCTTCCGCAAAGTGCTGGTCGAGCTTGGCGTCGAAGTCCTCGTCGGTGTCGATGGTATAGACGCGCTGGAGGCCGGCCCCACGGCAGATTTGCTCGTAGTCGATAAAGGCGGCACCGGGCACGGGCTGACTGCCCGTTACTTCGTACGTGCCGTTTTCAGTGATGACGAGGGTTAGATTGGGGGCCGGGCGCTGGGCCAAGGTGACGAGGACGCCCAGCGACATCAGGGTGCTGCCGTCGCCATTGATGCACAAGACCCGGCGCTCGGGCTGGGCAATGGCCAAGCCCAGTGCAAAGTCGGCGGCGTGGCCCATGGCGCTTTCGACGTGGGCAAAGTCGAGCGGGCCGTCGGAGTGCGCGGCCCAAGGCATGGCCACGCTCATGGTGGTGACCACGACTTCGTCCGTGCGCTTGGCGGCTAGTTTTGCAAGGCAGGTGTATTTGTCGAGCATCTTATGTAGTCTCCGCGACCAGCAGCACAGCGGTTGGCAGCGAGGTCTCTTGAGCCTTGGCGAACGCGGCGTCGATCTGGCCGCAGTCGTCGTCTGTGTGCATGGCGGTGTAGGGAATGTTCCAAGCCTTGAGCGTCGGCTCGAAGAAAGTGGCGGCCGTATCGACCCGAGGGGCACCTGGGGCCATGGTCGCGTAGCCTCGGTAGCCAACGAGCATGACGAGGGGAATGCCCATGTTGTAGGCCGTGCCGCGCAAGGCGTCGCCAGCTTCCAAAAAACCCGTGTTCTGGATCAACACCAGCGGATGGGCTCCGCCCAAATACAGGCCGGAGGCCAAGCCATACGCCTCGCCCTCGCGGCTGGTGAGGATCACTTCGATGGTGTCGTGCTCCCACAGGCGCTCGTACAGGACGCACGAGCCGTTATCTGGAACTCCTAATACGTGCGTAATGCCGTGCCGTTCGAGGGCAGCGATGATCTTGGCGGCGCTGATCACGGGACTACTCGGCGAAGATCGCACGGGTGGCGATGCCGCTCTGATGGCCTTGCTGCTGGATGCCGCCGATAAACTGGGCGGTGCGGCCAGCCGGGGCAGTGCCTTCATAGTACGCGCTGAAGGACTCGTTGAAGGCGACCAAGCCAGCGCGGTTTTGCACGGAGTCGGCACCGGCGACGATGTAGGCGTTGTTGAAGACGCCGTCCTCTTTGAGACCCGCGCCGCCGGCTTCCTTGATCCGAGCGTCGAGCGTGCCGAGTTGCTGACCGGCGTCGCTGCCGCCGACGGCTGAGACGTGGATTTCGCGCACGCCGTGATGGCGCAAGCCCGCCCAGGTCGAAAAGCCGTCTTCGATCTGCCCCGAGCGCACGATCTCAACTTCGCCGGAGACCACGCGCGGCTGCGGCTCGACGATGCCGTCGAGATTGGGGATCCGCGACACTGGGTAAATCAGGCCAGCGGGGCGGTCGTCGCCGTAGTAGTCTGCAAAGACTTGGCGGGTGGTCTCGATGCGCTCCCAAGTGTTGTCTGGGTCGTCGTCTACGGCGACGAGGATCTCCATGAATACGGTCTGCTTTTTGAAGTCAACGCCTTGTTCGGCAAAGGGCTTGGCGTATTGCTCTTCGAGGACGAAGCGCATTTCTTCGGCCAAGTCGGAGCCGAGCGTGGTGATCATTTCGCCGTCTCGCTGGTGCATGACCGAAGCGCCCGAGGGCTGGTGATCGACCCAAGTGCCGTAGTCGATTGTGCCACCGCTGATGGAGACGGTTTCGCCAGCGCAAGCCTTGATCTGGATCTCAAAGAGGGCCGCTGGGTCCGGGAAGCCTTCCGGGTGGGTGAAGCGGGCCATGCGGTTGGAGCGCATGGGGCCGCCGGTGACGGCTGCGATCATGGCTCCGTAGCAGGCGTTGAAATCGTTTTTGCGCTGGTCGCACTCGTCGCGGTCAGCAGAAGGGGTGGTCCATAGGACGTCGGTTTTGTACACGTCGGACCAGTGGACGCCGCAAATTTCGAGGCCCTTGTTGAGGTTTTCGATGGTGCCGAACCACTCCGAGCCGACGTCGTTGGCGTATTGAGTGCCGACGTTGCCCGAAGGCTCGACTAGGCGCACGACGTGGCCGTTGTCGTCGGTGATGATTACTTCGGTGGGGTTGGAAAAGATGGCGATGGGGTTGTGGCGGACGATATTGACTTGGGCCATGAGCTCCTCGGTCGATTTTGTGAAAGGTTGTCGCGAATTATATTGCAAAAAAATAGGCGGTCTGCCGAAGATAGACAATAGGGAGGGACGAATGTCCACCTGCGCCGTACTCTTTGCCAAAAAACCAGCACCCGGAGCGGTCAAGACCCGGCTCCAGAGCCATTTGAGTGCCCGCGACGCCGCGCGTCTGTACGAGGCTCTGCTGCTGGATTGCGCCACTGCGCTGCACGGGACAACGGCCGCCGCCAAGGTCGTGGCCTTTGCCCCGGCTGATGCCGAAGAGGCCCTGCGCACCTTGCTGACTCCGATTGGCGTCTTCGAGTACGTGCCGCAGATAGGAGCCGATTTAGGACAGCGGATGGAGGGTTTGATGCAGTGGGCCTTTGCGCGGGGGGCCGAGCGGGTGGTCCTCGTCGGCTCGGACAGCCCTTCTCTGCCGGCCGCGTACATTGACGAAGGGCTGGCGCTTTTGCGCGAGAAGGAAGTGGTCTTAGGCCCGAGCATGGACGGCGGCTACTACTTGGTGGGCCGGCGCAAAGGGGAAAGCCGGATATTCCAAGACGTGAATTGGAGCACTGGGATGGTGCTCGGGCAAACCCTAGTGCGTTTGGGGACGCAGACGCTAGGCTTGTTGCCGCCTTGGTACGATGTGGATACGCCGGCGGAGGCCGGGTTCCTAAAGGTGCATCTCGAAGCCTTGGCGCGGGCGGGCAGTACTCAAGGGCAGCACAGTTTGGCCGTGCTGCGCGACCTCGCGCTGCCGCAGCCCTAGCGGTCGGCTTCTCTGCGGAACAAGGCTTCCCAGCGGTCTAATTCGTCCGACGGGCGGGCTTCGGTGCCGTCGCGGTCAGTCGCGGTTGATGCCTCGTCGGCTTTTCTGCGGAACAAAGTTTCCCATTGATCTAGTTCGTTCGGGTCGAGCGACGGGTCGGATTCGGTGCCGTCACTGTCGGGCGCAGGCGTGGGTTCGCTCGGTGCCTGAACAGGCCCTGTGAGTTCGTCGAGAAAATCCTCAGAACAGGTCGAGCGGATCTTGTGGCGTGCGGCGCAGCGCTGAACGGCGCGGTCCGAGCTGATGACCCGCAGCCACTTGGCACCGTGTTTTTTCGCGACCGCCTGCGCGATTAGGTCATCGGCCTGCTGAGGGTAGCGCGAGAATTCTATAGTGACGTGTGGGCCGCTGGTGCTGGTCGTGTTCGGAGATTCGCCGGTGCCGTCGTAGTACAGCGTAATGTGCTTGTCGGCGCGGCGGCTGTAGGCGGCGAGTGCCTGCTGCAAGCGGTTGCGCGCTCGTTCCAGCGTGTCGTCCCGGCCTTGGAAAAGCTGGCTCGCTTTGATGAGGTTGTAGCCGTCTATGAGCAGGTGTTCTTTTTTGGTGGCCACGGCTGCCGGCCTCACGCAAGGTGGATGCCTTGGGCATTGAGTTGATAGGAGACTACTCTGCTGTTGGCAAAGGCCGCGTGTTGGCGCAGCTTGTCGAGCCTAGCGCGCAATGCGGCCTCTTGTCCCTCGGCAGCGATGAGGAGGGCAAAGCCGCCGCCGCCGGCCCCGGTGAGGAGCCCGCCCTCGGTTAGGTCGGCAATCTGCGGATTTTCGAAAAGGTGCTGCAAGGCATCGTTAGTAGCCTGAGGATCGAGGATGCAGCGCAACTGCCAGTAGCGATTGGCCAGCCGCCCGAGATCGGCGTATGCGCCCGCGCGCAGTGCGGTCACCATTTCGTCGTGAATGGTCAGCGACTCGCGAATGGCTCCATAGCGCTGGCCATCCCGCGACAGATAGGCGTCGAGGACGACGTTGAGTCCGCGGGTCGCCGAGCGCGATATCCCCGTGTCGAAAAGCACGACTCGCTCGGTGAACAGGCGCTCGTCCACCTCGGTGAGGAACGTGCGCTCGGGCGCGGGCAGGCCGTCGGTCGGCGGTGCGTAGAAGTTCTTGATGGCTGAAGGACCGCCGCTGGCACCGCGCGCATCCTGCCAGCCGCTGTTGAGGCCGAGGCTCTGTTCGAGCATGAGGCTTTGGTCGTAGAGGCTGGGGTATTCACACGCGGGCGCGGCATAGGGGTGGCCGGAGAGGTGGTAGAGCATCTTGAGAATGACGGCGGACAAGACGCCGCTGGTTCCTAGGCCGGACCCTTGTAACACCGTGCTACTGGTAGTGATTTCCAAGCCGCCGCCGCCGGTAAAGGCGGCGATGTCTTGGATGACGTCTGTGGAATTCGGCCGGACGATGCCCGTGTGGACCAGCCCTTGTTTGACCAGCCGCAGGGCTTCGTCGCCGCTGCGGCGGTAGGCAAAGAACAGCTCGCTGACGGTCGCGGCCGAGCTGTGTTTGTTCACCTCAAAGTCGGCCTTGAAGCCCCGGGAGCGGGAGCGGAGGATGAGTTGGGGTTCGGGCAGCCTCCTCGCGGTGACTTCCAACGGTGGTTGGGCGCGCTCTTCTCGGCCTTGTTGCAGATTGACGGCGATATTGAGGGTTTTCCCCCCTTGTTCTTTACTGCGCAGGTGATTGTCCGAGGCATTGGCGCTGGAGATCCCTAGGCGCAGGGGCGATTGGATGCAAAAGGCTTGCTCGTAAGCCGCTTCGGTCATGCGCGGCGCGGCGGCGCGACCACTGTCGAGGGCGGCCAAGCTGCGCTGGAGGTCGATGCTCTGTAGTTGGTTGATCCGCGCCTCGTAGGCTGCGGCCAGTTTGTCGATGTGCTTGGCTTCTTTGAGTTGGACAATGTCTTGGCCGTCGATGCAGCAGGGCGGCAGCGCTCGCCGCCAGGCCCGCGCCTCGGCGGCGAGTGTCCGGTAGATGTCGGCCATGATGCGGGCGACGCGCATGCCGCGCATGCCGCGGACCGAGGCATCGCATTCTTCTAGGTAAGCATTGAGGCGTTTGAGCACCTGCAAGAGCGCCTTGGGGGATTCGGGAGGCAAGAGGCGCAGCAATTGGCGGTGGTCGAGATCTACCAAGCCATCGACTAAATCGACGGTTAGCTGCGGCAGCTCTCTGGCGACCTCATCGCCGAAGATATCCTCCCACTCGCGGGGCGTAGTTGACGCGAGGAGCGCGTCGATGGCCGCAGGGGTCTCTAGGCGGGACAAAAGCGCCCGATTGAAGAGGAGGTCGCGGAGGAAGCGGCGCTTTTCCTCGGGTTTGCCGCCGGACCGCCCCGCGTCGAGGATGTGAACGACGAGCGATTGGACTTCGCGCAAATCAGCGGCTTGTTCAAGGCGTTCGAGGAATGCTTTCATGCGCGTCAGTAGAAGGCGAGGGTGCGCTGCGATTGGCGAAAATTATACGCAAAAAACGCGTTTTGCGCATCAGGGAGGGGCGGCATCGCCCATTAGCTCGCCGGCCTCGATTGCGAACTTGAGGTAGTTTTGTCGCGGAGGCAGTGGGCAGATATAAATGGGATTGTACGCGCAGTATGGGTTGTAAGCGTTATTGAAGTCAATGACGTACATGCCATCGTCCTCCCGGACTAGGCGCGCGTAGCGCCCGCCTCCATACGTGGTGTGGCCGTTGGTCAGATCCTTGAAGAAGATTTCCGTTTCGCCGGTTTGTGGGCTGCGATACACCTCCAGCCAAAAATCGTTTTCGCCAAAGGCCGAAACAAAGCGCCCAAATCGCTCGAGCTCGGTGGTGGTGCCGTCGGTATTGGGGATTTCGACGATGCGCTGGCGGCCGTAGATGTGCAGCTCGCCCCGCAGGCGATAGCGGAGGTCGATGGGATAGTACGCAAGTTGCTCAAAGTGGGTGCGCTGTGCTGGCAGCAGCGGCGAATCCTCGCTTTTGAGCAGGCTGTCTTTGGCGGCGCGGAGTGCTTCGATCTGGGCGCGGATGGAGTCGTCGGCTGAGGCAGACCCCAAGGATAGGCATAGACAGCAGGCGATGGCGTAGAGTGGGGTTTTGCGCTTTGTAATGAATAGGCTCACAAGCATGATAAATTCTCCGTTAGGTCTATTTTAGAGTCAATTTGCTGCCGCATCAAATGGCCATATCGACGGGTCATGCCGCCTTGTCCCCCCTTTCCGACCGCTATAGATTGTGCGACAAACAGGAGGAAAATCCATGCGTTTACAGGACCGCATCGCCGTTGTTACCGGAGGGAGTTCGGGTATTGGGCGGGGTATTTGTCTCGAACTGGCCCGCGAAGGGGCCAAGGTCGCAGTGGCCGATATGCAGGAAGCGCCCAAGATCGGCAAGTTTCACGAGACCGAGCCGCAGCCGCCCACGGCTGAAGTCATTGTCGGAGAGGGCGGCGAGGCGCTCTTCGTCGGGACCGATGTGGCCGACGAAAAGGCGGTGGAAAACCTAATCGCCCGCAGCGTTGAACGCTTTGGCGGGGTGGATATTCTGGTCAACAACGCCGGGATTATCATACCGGGGGATAGCCAAGAACTATCTGTCGAGGATTGGGATCGGGTTATAGGCGTCAATCTGCGCTCGATTTTCTCACGACCAAATTTGCCGCGCCCTATCTGAGAAAATCCGTTGCTGGGCGCATAGTCAACATTGCCTCGGTTCACTCCTTTGGCGGCGGCGGCGGTCCGGCCTATGCGCCGACTAAGGCCGGGGCGGTGAATCTGACGCGGGATTTGGCGTTGGAACTAGCTGGGGACAACGTCACGGTCAACGCAGTGTGTCCGGGCTATATCGAGACGCCGATCCAAGACTATTTGACCCCAGAGGTCATCGAGCAATGTCGGCGGGATACGCCTTTGCCGAGATTGGGCCTGCCGAGGGATATTGGGCGGGCGGTGGCGTTTTTTGCTTCGGATGACGCGGAGTGGATTACGGGTACGGCGCTGCCTGTCGATGGGGGTTGGTTAGCGCCAATTTGATGATCCGCAGATGGACGCAGATGGACGCAGAATAGAACAAGATGCTATAGACATGGACGAGGATTGGTCCATCGTCGAAGTGAACCGCGTCGGGGGAAGGTCGCGGTTGACATCCTGCTTGGCCGTTGCGCCGTTGAAGATCCTCAGCCCCAAGGCCGCGGCTGATTACAGCACTGCTATCCTTTCTAGCTATGGCGGCGGTTTGGTCGCTGGCGATTGCGCCCGGCTGCGCGTGCGTTGCGGTCGGGAGGCCAAGCTCTTTTTGGGCACGCAGGCCTTTACCAAAGTGTACAAGACCGCCGACGGTAAGGTCGCGCGGCAGGAACTCGCAGGGCACATCGAAGCAGGCGCTTGCGTAGTATCGCTGCCCGACCCGGTGGTGCCCTATGCCGACAGCGCCTTTGTGCAGGAGCAGGTTTGGCATCTAAGCGCGGGAGCCGCGCTGGTCTTGCTCGACGGAGGCACCGCCGGCCGCGGCGAACGAGGCGAGCAGTTCCACTACAGCTCTTATACATCTAATATCTCCATCTACTTGGAAAACGAACTGGTGTTGGTCGAACGCTTGCGTTTGCAGCCCAAGCAGCAGACCCCCGACCGCGTTGGGGCTTTTGGTCAATACACGGCATTCGCCAATGCCTTTATCGTCGGCGACCCAACGCGCTCTGCCGTCGAGGAAGTACTGCGTCGTGATTTGGTGCCGATGCTCACTGGTCAGCGGACGCGCGGGACTAACAAGGCAGCGTTGGTTTCGCTCGCCGAACCTCGTCCCGGCGTGCTCGCGCTCCGCGCCTTGGGGCGTACTAACGGGGATTTAGCAGAAATCTTGCACGCGCTCGCCAGGGCCGTATCGCTGCCCCAAGTCCTAGGGGAAAATCCACTGCGCCGAAAGTATTGATCTCTTCGGCAGCAACCTCACGAAATATCACATAATTGTATTTTTCGGCTATTCGCCCTAGCCGCAAAGCACCACGAAGCATGGATTTTGCCCTGCAATGAGGTGCGAAAAGCGGCATTAAAGCGACATATATGTCCTTTTTTGAATTTCAAAAATCACGTATTTGTCGTCTATTGCTCAAAAAACTAAGCGATCAAACGGCCAAAAATGCCATTTACGTACGAAAAATAAATAAAATTACAAATATCGTATCTCTTTGTGATATAAAGAGATATTACCGAAAATGTTCTCTCCTACGCCGCTTATGGGGCTGCTGCGGGTGCCGTTGTGGTATCCTTTTTGCGATAGGAGAGCGGAACCGGTCAGAGCGGACTACCGGAACGGTGCGTTCAGGCCATTTAACACTACAATTCAATTCTTGGAGGGATTCAATGAGAAGACTAACTAAGTTCTGGATTGCATTTGTCGCCTTAGGGCTGAGCGTCGTTGGAACGCATTCGAGCGCGCAGGCGCAAGAGTCGGTCAAAGTGGGCGTCCTGCATTCGCTCAGCGGCACGATGGCTATCTCGGAGGTATCGCTACGCGACGCCGTGTTGATGGCGGTCGAGGAAATCAATTCCAACGGCGGCGTCTTGGGCCGCAAAATTGAGCCGGTGGTCGTTGATCCAGCTTCCGACTGGGACCTATTTGCCGAAAAGTCCAAAGAATTGTTGCTAGAGCACGAGGTAGCGTCCGTCTTCGGATGCTGGACATCGGTGTCGCGCAAGTCGGTGTTGCCGGTTTTTGAAGAAAACAGCGGGCTGTTGTTCTATCCGGTCCAGTACGAGGGCGAGGAGTGTTCGCGCAATATCATTTATACGGGAGCTACTCCCAACCAGCAGTTGATCCCGGCCGCCCAGTATCTGATGAGCGAGGAAGGCGGCGGGTACGAGAAATTCTATCTGCTCGGCACGGACTACGTATTCCCGCGCACAGCCAATAAAATCCTGCGCGCTTATCTCCTTGACCAAGGGGTGCCCGAGGGGAATATCATGGAGGAGTACACGCCCTTCCACCACCAGGATTACCAGACCATCGTGCAGAAGATCAAGAGTTTCGCCGCCGATGGTAAAGCCGCGGTCTTGAGCACGATCAACGGCGATTCCAACGTGCCCTTCTACAAGGAATTCGCCAATCAGGGGCTGACTTCGGCGATGTGCCCGATCATGGCCTTTTCAGTGGCTGAAGACGAACTGCGGGCGATGGATACCGAATTTCTGGTCGGCCATCTAGCGGCTTGGAATTACTTCCAGTCGGTTGCCACCAAGGAAAACCGGGATTTCGTCAAGAGCTTTAAGAAATACTGCGCGGCCAACGACTTGCCCGGCGGCTTAAAGCGCGTCACCGACGATCCGATTCTCTGGGCCTATACCGGGGTCTATCTGTGGAAAGGTGCGGTTGAAAAGGCTGGTTCCTTTGACGTGGAAAAGGTGCGGCCGGCGCTCTACGGGCTGGCGTTTGATTCGCCGGGCGGCCAAGTGATGATGGACGAGCGCAATCACCATCTGCACAAGCCCGTCTATATCGGCGAGATCAAGAAGAACGGCCAGTTCAAGATCGTCTATGAATCGGATGGCCTCGTCGCCCCCGATCCGTGGGACGATATCACCAGCGCCGACAAGGATTGCGACCACGTCAATTACATGGGCACCTATACCCTAGAGTAATACTCTACCTAGCGCAGAAGGATGCAAACAGATGAACAAGAAAATTGTAGCATTTGCACTGGCGATTTTTGCCGCCCAAGCGGTATCCGCCGAGGTCGAATTCTCCGGGTTCGTCGATATGAGCGTGTTCAGCGACGATGGGGACGCGAGCATGTCGCTGGACCAGTTTGAGCTAGATGTCTCGACGGATCTCGGGGAGGGGATCTCCATGCGGGCGGATGTCAATGCCTTGGGGCCGACCGCCCCGGTCGAGCTAGAGCAGGCCTTCATCACGTACGACACCGGCGAGGGCTTGGCGCTTACTGTGGGCAAGTTTCTTAGCTGCACCGGCTTTGAAGCAGCCGAACCCACAGGTATGTATCAGTATTCGTATTCGGCTACGCTGGTCTATGGCGGCTATCAGAATGGGGTCGCGGCCTCCTATGGTTCGGATATGTTCGGCCTGTACGGGGCTGTTGTTTCCAGCGTCTGGGATGGCGCGGAGACTGATTTCTCAGGGGATGGGAGCGATGTGGGGTTTGAGGCTCAGGTTGCTCTGATGCCCGTGGAAGGAGTAACGGCCAAAGCCGCGTTGGCCAGGGAAGACGAGCAGACTTTGATCAACGTTTGGGGCATGTTGGAGACGGGGCCGCTAACGGTCGCTGCCGAGGTGAACTCGATGAGCGATTGGGGTGGCTATGAGTCGGGGTTGGGGTATCTCGGCATGGTCAATTACGGCCTGAGCGACCAAGTCGGCGTAACGGCTCGGTACTCGGCTATTGCGTGGACGCCATTTGGCGGCGGCGAGGACGACGAAACAAGCGAGATCACCATTGCCCCGAGTTACGCCATTTCGGACAACTGGGGTCTGGTCGCCGAGGTGAAGATGCTCACAGTAGGTGACGCCGACGCGGTGACGCAAATTGCGCTGGAGTCGCTGCTGACGTTTTAGGTGGGTGGAGCGGAGACGGCCGCTTAGTTGTTTAGCGATTGGTACGGTAAAAGGTAAAGGTACATGGTAATCAGGCCGTCTCCGCTCCGTTTTACGGGGCGGAGTTCAATTTTGTCAATGGGACAACAGGTTCTAAAAATACTGGCGGTGTGGGTCTTCGCGGCTGGAGCGGCGGGGGCCGACACGTGGGACGAAGAGCAGTTTGCGCGGCTGGCCAGCGGCGATGACGAGGAGATCCAACAGGCCGTAACCGACTTGGCCGCGCGCTACGACCAAGCGCATTACGCATTGATGCGGGGGCTGTTCAGCGGGGAGGTCTATCGCTGGAGCGAGCGCGAAGTGCAGAGCGGCTTGGTGCTTATTGGCGATGAGGAAATGGACGAGTACGGCGATTCGATAGTACCGCTCTTTACGGCCTATCCCGAGCGCGTGCCTATCCTCGGCGGGGATGGTGAGCAGGTCAAAGTTTCGCTTTACGACTTGGAGGAGGTCGAGACCAATCGGAAAATTAGGGCGCTGATCCAGCCCTATTTACTGCAGATGGAACTGTTCCATTCGGATGTGGACAAACGGCGGATTGCCGCTGAAAATATCGGTAATAGAGGCACCGCGGCCGCCATCCCGGCGTTGCGCCGTTCCATTGAAGAAGAGACAGATGGGTCGATTCGGCGGTTGAAGCGCGTGTCGTTGGCCAAGCTGCTGTTGGCCGATGCAGAGGCGGAGGTGCGCTTGCAGGCGGTAGCTGTGTTGGAGGAACTGCGCAGTCCGCTGGCTATACCTGTGCTAGAGGGACTTTTGAGTACAGATGAGTCTGGGGCCTTCGCCGAACCGGACACGCGGGTCCGGGAGCGGGCGGCTGCGGCCCTGACTAGCTTGCGGCGCTTTAGTTCCTCCATGCAGGCGGTGCAGACGATTTTTATCGGTCTGAGCTTGGGGTCCATTCTGGTGTTGATGTCGCTGGGGTTGGCGATTATCTACGGCCAGATGGGGGTGATTAACATGGCGCACGGCGAGTTTATGATGATCGGTGCCTACACCACGTTCGTGGTACAAAACCTGTGTTTGGGGGTGCTGCCGCCGGAGTACGGCGATCTGTTTTTCGCCATCTCCTTTCCGCTGGCCTTCCTAGTCGCTGGCGGCGTCGGGTTCCTGTTGGAGGCGTCGATTATATGCCGGCTATACAGCCGACCGCTCGAAAGTCTGCTGGCCACTTGGGGCATCAGTCTGGTGCTGATTCAAGCGGCGCGCAGCATCTTTGGCGATTTGACGGCAGTGAAATTGCCGCAGCTTCTAAGCGGCGGTTGGGAGATGGCTCCCCAAGTGGTGTTGCCCTATAACCGCATGTTCATCATGGCGCTGGCTGCGGCGATCGTCGGGATGCTGTTGGCGCTTTTCTTTCGCACGCGCTTTGGGCTCAAGCTGCGGGCTACGACCCAAAATCGGGCGATGAGCGCCTGCGTTGGGGTGCCGGTGCGGCGCATTGACTCCATGGCCTTCGCTTTGGGCACGGGGATTGCCGGGGTCGCCGGTTGGGCGATGACGCTGATTGGGAACGTCGTGCCCAACATGGGTCAGACCTATATCGTCGATTCATTTCTCGTGGTTGTCACCGGCGGGGTCGGCAAGCTGCTAGGCACGATCAGCGCCGGGTTGGGGATCGGCATTTTCAACAAGATGCTCGAACCGCTCTTTGAAGCCGTGTACGGCAAGGTCATCCTGTTGGGCTTGATCATCGTCTTCTTGCAATCGCGCCCGACTGGCCTTTTCCCTGCCAAAGGACGGAGCGCCGAACTGTGAGCGCGTCTAGGCACCACATCGTCGCTGGTTCGCTGTTCGCCTTTTTTGGGGTGCTAGTCCCCCTGCTCAACTATCTGGGGCTAGTTGCCGATACGACCCTGAACCTCTGGGGGCGCTATTTTTGTTTTGCCATCGTCGCTCTTGGGATGGACCTGATTTGGGGATTTACCGGCATTCTATCGCTGTGTCAGGCGTTTTTCTTTTGTCTGGGCGGCTACGCCATCGGTATGCACATGCTGCTCAAAACCGGGACGAAAGGAGTGTACGGCAGTACCTTGCCCGACTTCATGGTCTGGAACCGGGTCGAGGAGTTGCCGCTTTTTTGGGAGCCGTTCCACAGCCTGCCGCTGACCTTGCTACTCGGGCTACTGGTGCCGGGATTGGCGGCGCTGGTCTTTGGTTTCCTCGCCTTTCGCAGCCGTATTAAGGGCGTGTATTTGGCCATTATTACTCAGGCGCTGGCGCTGGCGATGTGGCTGCTCTTTTTGCGCAACGAGACCATGTTGGGGGGGACTAACGGGCTGACGGATTTCAAGACGCTGCTGGGCTTTGAATTGGCCGAATCGGCGACTAAGCGCGGGCTATACGTGGTGGCGTGTGCGGCGTTGGTGGGGGCGTATTATCTCTGCCGCTATATCGTCGGTTCCAAATTGGGCAAATTGCTGGTGGCCATCCGCGACAGCGAGCACCGCCTGCGCTTTATCGGCTATCACATTACCCGCTACAAGCTCTTTGTCTTTGTCGTCGCTAGCGCCTTGGCGGGCTTGGGGGGGATGCTCTACGTGCCGCAGACTGGCATTATCACGCCGGGGCGCATGGACGTGCAGGCTTCGATTGAGATCGTGGTGTGGACCGCGGTCGGCGGTCGGGGGACGTTGGTGGGCGCAATCGTCGGAGCCGTGCTGGTCAACTTGCTCTACAGCTTTCTCACCGGCGCGTTCCCCGGCACTTGGCTCTACTTCCTCGGCGCGCTCTTTGTCGGGGTGGTGCTGTTCTTTCCCGAGGGGGTTGCTGGCATGGTTGGACGCTTGCGCCGACGGCTGGTGGCCGCGTAACGCGAGTTGGGCGATGGACAATCTATACGTGCAGAAGTTGAGTGTGTCGTTCGACGGCTTCAAGGCGTTGGACATCGACATTTTTGAGGTCGCTCAAAACGAGCTGCGGGTGGTCATCGGCCCCAATGGCGCGGGCAAGACGACCCTGCTCGACGTGCTCTGCGGCCGGGCGCGGCCCGACGTCGGCCACGCCTATTTCAAGGACCAGGACCTGACCAAGCTGAGCGAAGACGAGATTGTCGATTTAGGGGTGGGGCGCAAGTTCCAAGCGCCGACGGTTTTTACTTCGCTGACTGTCGCCGACAATCTGATGTTAGCTGTGAAGGCTAATCGCGGCGTCTTCGCCTCGCTGTTTTATCGGCTCAAAGCGGCTGAGCGCCGTCGGATTGAGGAGGTGGCCGAGCGCACGGGGCTGGAGGATGTGCTCGACGAGGTCGCCGGTACTCTGTCGCACGGTCAGAAGCAGTGGTTGGAGATCGCCATGGTCATCTTGCAGGATCCCACGCTCTTTCTGGTCGATGAGCCAGCGGCAGGTATGACCGACGAGGAGACTTTTCGCACGGGGGAGATTCTCCAGGGGCTGGCCGAGGATCACGCCCTGATTGTCATTGAGCACGACATGGAATTCGTGCGGCAAATCGCCCGCAAGGTAACGGTGCTACACGAGGGTAGAATTTTAGTCGAAGGGCCGATGGAAGCGGTGCAGAACGATCCGCGCGTCATTGAGTGCTATTTGGGAACGGCCATGGAACGGGAGGAGCGCAGTGCAGGCGGCTGAGACCACGCTGGCGGTGGAGGAGTTGGATGTCCACTACGGGGGCAGCCGCATCTTGCGGGATATTAGCTTGCAGGTTCCCAGCGGCTCGATTGTGGCGGTGATGGGGCGCAACGGCGTCGGCAAAACGACGCTGCTCAAGGCGATCATGGGGCTGTTGACGCCGAGCAAGGGCCGGGTGTTTTTTGCCGGTGAGGACGTCACTGCGCTGACGGCTGACAAGCGCACCCGGCGGGGGTTGGGGTACGTGCCGCAGGGCCGCGAGATTTTTCCGCAGCTAACAGTGCGGGAAAACTTGGAGATCGGCTTGCAGGCGCGCGGAGGTGGTGGCGAGGTGCCCGAGGAAGTGTTCGCGCTCTTTCCGGTGTTGGCGGACATGCAGGAGCGGATGGGCGGCAATTTGAGCGGCGGTCAGCAACAGCAGTTGGCTATTGCTCGGGCGTTAGTGGGCGAACCCAAGGTCCTGATGCTGGACGAGCCGACCGAAGGGATCCAGCCGTCGATCATTTTGGAAATAGAAAAGGTGTTGCTCCAGCTCAAGGAGCGAGGCGAGTTCGCCATCGTCTTGGTCGAGCAGTACTTCGACTTCGCGCGGCAGATCGCCGATCACTTCTTTCTGATGGATCGAGGCAGCATCCTGTTGCAGGGAACAGCCGACGAGCTGTCGGATGAAAGTATTAAGACCCATCTGACGTTTTGAGAAATAGTGGCCGGTGATCAGTGGTTAGTCTCCGTCCCCACTGGTCGCTGACCACTGACCACTGATCACTGATTCGAGGATTCATGCGGCTTGCACCGAGAGAAATCGACAAACTAGTATTGCACAACGCCGGGTTTGTGGCGCAGAAGCGCTATGCCCGAGGTCTGCGACTGAACTACCCGGAGGCGACTGCGCTGATCGCGGCGCAGTTGCTCGAATTTATCCGCGATGGCGAGCGGGTCGCTACCTTGATGGACAAGGGCAAGCAATTGCTCGGTATTGAAGATGTGTTGCCGGGGGTGCCGGAAATGGTCCACGAGGTCCAGGTGGAGGGCACGTTCCCCGACGGCACTAAGCTGGTGACGGTGCATCAGCCGATTTGCCGAGAGCGCGGCAACGCCGAGTTGGCGCTCTATGGGTCGGGGCTGGTGCGCGTGGGTGAGACGTGGTCGCCGGACAACGCGTCTAGTGCCGCGCCCGGGGAAGCGCTGGTGGCGGACGAGGAACTCGCGCTCAATGATGGCCGCGAGAAGGTGGAGCTCGAAGTGGCGAACATGGGTGACCGCCCCGTGCAGGTGGGGTCGCACTTTCCCTTTTTTGAAGCCAACGCCGAATTGCGCTTTGACCGCGCGCGGGCCTATGGCTTTCGCCTTGATATTCCCTCGGGAACCGCGGTGCGTTTTGAGCCGGGGGAGACCAAGACGGTGACGCTGGTTGCCGTAGCTGGCGAGCGCGTCGTCCACGGCGGCAGCGGTTTGATCGGGGGAGCCTTGAGTGACCACAACAAGGCCGCCGCCCTTGAACGCGCTAAAGAGCGCGGCTTTTTAGGAGCGGAGTAATCATGCGGATTGATCGACGCGCTTATGCGGATATGTACGGTCCCACTACGGGCGACCGGGTGCGGCTGGGCGACACGGACTTGGTCGTCGAGGTCGAAAAGGATCACACCGTGTACGGCGAGGAGTGCAAGTTTGGCGGCGGGAAAGTGCTGCGCGACGGCATGGGGCAGCAGAGCGGCGCGAGCCAAGAAGAGGCGCTGGACTTGGTAATCACCAACGCGCTGGTGCTCGACTACACGGGCATTTACAAGGCCGATATCGGCGTCAAGGACGGGCGCATCGCCGGGATCGGCAAGGCTGGCAACCCGGACATTATGCCGGGTGTTGCCGAGCAGATGATCGTCGGCGCGACTACTGAAGTGGTGGCCGGGGAGAAGTTGATTTTGACGGCTGGGGCGCTGGACGTGCACGTGCATTTTATTTGCCCGCAGCAAGTGGAAGAGGCCATCGCGTCGGGGATTACCACGATGCTCGGAGGCGGCACTGGTCCGGCGACTGGGACGAATGCGACCACTTGTACTCCAGGGGCTTTTTACATCCGCACGATGTTACAGGCGGCCGATGCTTGGCCACTCAATTTTGGCTTTTTGGGCAAGGGCAATTCGTCGCTGTCCATAGGATTGGCGGCGCAAGTTGAGGCTGGGGCTTGCGGCCTCAAGCTGCACGAGGACTGGGGCACGACGCCAGCGGCTATCGATGCGTGTCTGGCGGTTGCCGAAGAATTCGACGTGCAGGTCTGCATCCACACCGACACGCTCAACGAGTCGGGCTTTGTCGAGGCGTCGCGAGCGGCTTTCAAAGGGCGGACGATTCACACCTACCACACCGAGGGAGCGGGCGGCGGCCACGCGCCCGATATCATGCGGCTTTGCGGCGAGGCCAATGTGCTACCCTCCTCGACCAACCCGACGCGGCCCTTTACGGTCAACACCATAGACGAACATCTGGATATGCTGATGGTCTGCCACCACCTCGACAAGAATATCCCCGAGGACGTGGCCTTTGCTGAGAGCCGGATCCGCCAGGAGACTATCGCTGCCGAGGATATTTTGCACGACTTGGGCGCGCTGTCGATCATTGCCTCGGACAGCCAAGCGATGGGGCGAGTGGGGGAAGTGGTGTGCCGGACTTGGCAGACGGCGCATAAGATGCGCCAGCAGCGGGGTCTGTTGCCCGAAGATGCGGACGGTGCTGACAACTATCGCGCGCGGCGCTACGTCGCCAAATACACCATCAATCCAGCTATTGCCCACGGACTCTCGGCCCAGATTGGCTCGGTGGAGACGGGTAAGCTGGCTGATTTGGTGTTGTGGCAGCCGGCTTTTTTTGGCGTCAAGCCCGAGTTGGTGATTAAAGGTGGGGTGATTGCTTACGCGCAGATGGGCGACGCCAATGCTTCGATACCTACGCCGCAGCCCGTGTATCCGCGTCCCATGTTTGGGTCCTACGGCAACGCGGTTGGGCCGACGTCGCTGGCTTTTGTTTCACAGGCGTCGCGCGAGCGGGTCGGCGAGTACGGGTTGGCGAAAGAGGTCGTGCCGGTCGAACACTGCCGCGACATTGGCAAGGCCGATATGCGGCTCAACGACGTGGTGCCCAATATCGAAGTTGATCCGGAGACTTATAAGGTGAAGGTTGACGGCGAGGAAATTACTTGCGAATCGGCGGAGAAACTGCCGCTGGCGCAACTGTATCACCTGTTCTAAATGGAGCGCCTCTATCCGTTAATGCACCTAGCCGATAGTGCGCTGCCGGCTGGTGGCTACGCCTTTTCCAATGGCTTGGAGGGGGCCTATCAGTTGGGCTTGTTGGATGCGTCTGGGGCGCTGGAAGAGTTCGTGCATTCGGCGCTGATGGCCGCGGCCTACGGCGAGATTCCCTTCATCCATTCCTGTTATGCTGAGGCCGACGAAGGTGCCGTGGCGGAAATGTTGTATTTCTACGACGCGATGATCGCAGCTCCGGCGATGCGTCGGGCGAGTTTGATCTTGGGCAAGAACTGGTTGCGGTTGATGGCTGGTTTGTACCCAGAGGTCAAGTTCGCAAACTTGCGTCGGGCGCACGCGCATTACACGGTGGTTTTCGGACTGGCGTTGAAGGCTGCGGGATTTGCACAAGCTGACGCCCAACAGCTCTACATGTTTCAAGTGCTCAGGGACCAAATGAGTGCTGCGGTGCGTCTCGGGATCGTCGGGCCGATGGAAGCCACGCAACGGCAGTTGGGTCTGTATGTGCATTGCGAGGAATTGCTGGCGGAAGTGGTGGGGCGACCGTACGCACAGGCGACGCGTTGCGCGCCGCAGCTAGACATCGCCCAGAGCGTACACGACGATCTTTATTCACGCCTTTTCCAAAGTTGACAGAGAGGGATGTATGGGGCACGACCACACACACGAGTCTTTTGATTTGCTTGGATTTTTTGCTGACCGCGAAGGTCCGAACTCGCATCGCGATTTTGCCGAGCGTGCCTTTACGGTGGGGATTGGCGGGCCGGTCGGCAGCGGCAAGACGGCGCTGTTGCAGGCTTTGTGCGAGAGGCTGCGCGACGAGTATAGCTTGGGGGTGGTAACCAACGACATCTTCACCCGCGAGGACGCCGAATTCCTGCTTCGGCACGAGGCGTTGGAGCAGGAGCGCATCGTTGGCGTCGAGACCGGCGGTTGTCCGCACGCGGCGATCCGCGAGGATATTTCGCTGAATTTGAATGCGCTCGAAGACTTGATGGACCGCTTCGCCGGGGGTATCGACTTACTGCTCGTCGAAAGCGGCGGCGACAACTTAGCGGCTCATTTCAGCCGCGAGCTTGTCGATTATTCGGTGTACGTCATCGACGTGTCAGGCGGAGACAAAATTCCGCGCAAGGGCGGCCCGGGGACGACGCAGTCGGATCTGTTGGTGATTAACAAAACTGATCTGGCCGAGATGGTGGGGGCGGATTTAGGGGTGATGGATCGCGATGCTAAGAAGATGCGCGGCGAGGGGCCGACGGTTTTTGCTTGTATCAAGGATCGGGAGGGACTGGAGGAGATTATCGGGCACATTCTCAAGGCGTGGGAGAGGGCGTTGCTGTCGGAAGCGCAGAAGTCGCTTTAATCTTGTTCATCTCGGGTGTATCGTTATCTTGCTTCATATAGCTATGACATAGTTGCTAACGACAGGTGAGCAGCTATCGCCATCGAAGCGAGGTCATCCTATGGCAGAAGCGAGACACAACCCTATTGAACTCGGAAAAGTAGTTTCTCGGGACCCAGAGGTACACAGCGGCGATTTGGTATTCGCTGGCACGCGGGTCCCAGTTGACACACTTGTGGACTACCTCAAGGCCGATCATTCAATTGAAGAGTTTTTGATTGATTTCCCTAGCGTCGAACGCTGGCAGATCGAATCGTACCTTGACCTTTCGCCCGATGGACTGGATCGCTTGAGGGCACAGGGTGCTAATACTTCTTGACGAGGATATTCCAACCCGGCTCAGGCGTTACTTCCCCTGAATAATTGTTCGCCAGTTCGACCGATCACCCGCGTAGATTGGGTTCTGCTCTTAAGTCAAGAGCCTTCGGTTTTTTCCTGTAACTGCTGCCGTACGTCCTTCCCATCGACCATTTTTTCCGCAATGATGAACAGGCCCTTGCCGTCGCTTGACCGTTCCCAAAGAGCGCCAATGGTGCGTTTCTCGTTGGTATCGGACGTTTCGGCGATATGCGCGCCTTTGTATTCGACGACGAGGAGACGACCGTCGTTTAGCAAAGCGACGAAGTCCGGGTAGAATTTGTCCGTTGCGGTGGGTAGCCAAAACGAGTTGGGATGGCGCGCGACATTGCGAATCCAGTACTTCACTGCTGCCAGACTGTCGATGACCTGAGCGCATTGCATTTCCTCGCCGTCGTCTGCACCGTCAAAGGCGGGAACGCGGTCTGGTCCCAAAAAGTGCTTGCGCGGTTTCCAGCGCCCGCGATAGCGCCGTTGATCCCAGTACATGTTGTCTGTGAATGTGAAGGCATCGTCAAACGAGATCGTTGTATTGGCCTCGGGCACCAAGAGGTACTGCTGATAGACGCTGCTTCGTTCCTTTTGGCGAATGGCTGCGATTTTGTTCTCGATTTTCTTGGCGAGTAGGAATTTGCAACGCATTAGCGCGGCGATGGTCATGCCGCGTGTATTGAGCAGGTGATCGACCAGTTGGCGTAGCCATTTGAGCAGTTCGCTCTGGTGAATGTCCATCTGGCGCACTTGTCGGTCGAGCCACAGGACGAGCGTCTCGGCAGTCCAGCCTTCGACGGCGATGTCCAGCGTCAATTGCTCCTCTTCGCTGGCGAACTGATAGGTAATGTGATTGCCGTCGAGGTCAATTTCAAAGCTGCGCGCCGTCTCGCGGATAGTGAATTCCCGTTCGTCCATCTTCGGCGAATAATCGAGTAGGGACCAGTCGTGGTATTCCATGAACACGTCCGTATCGGCAAATTCCAAGGTGCCTTGGATTTCCGACATGAGACGTGGGACTTTAAATGGCTGCCCTTGTTCAGCGGGGGATATGTGTTCCTCGACTGCGGCGCGGTGTTGGGCAACGGCTGTGGCAAATCCTTTTCGCTCCTGCTCGGGTAACGTCTCGGAAATCGCCTGTTCGCGGTCCTGATTGATCCAGCCAGTAATTGCGATTTCGACCTGTCCTTCAGCGGTTTCGCGCACCTGCAATCCGTCGTACTCTGCCTCTTTGAGTTCAGATAGGATTTCCGGGGTTGCCGGAGTCGCATATTTGAATACTGGCTCCGACTTTTCCTGCGGGCTAAACAAGTCTCTCTGGAAATCGAGCGTATGTTGCACCGACTCGATGTTGTCGAGGGCCTCGTCTTCCTCAAAGCCCATGTCCACCAATTTGTCGGCCAAAGCACGCGCAGCCTCACCAAAAGACGGTTCGGACAGGAAGGCGTAGGCTTTGTTGAGGTCGGATGTTTGGCGTTGCTTGGCGTAGGGCATCCGCAGTACGCGACCGAGCAGTTGTTCGACGTCCGTTGCACTTTGGATGCGCGATACGGAGCAGAAAATGTAGGCGAAGGAGCAGTCCCAACCTTCTTTGAGCGCTTCGACTGTGATGACGTATTCGATGGGGCAGGTGCGGTCGAACAAGTCGATGCCGTCGAGTTCGCGTTGGTCGCCGGTGGCGATGGCGATTTTGCTTTCTAGGATTTGCTCAATGTCTATCAGGTGATTTTTCAGCGCCTCGACCGTCACTTCTTGATTTTTTTGCTGTGCTTGGAACAAGACGATGGGACGGATGTAGTCGGCATCGTCCTTGGCCGTCTCTGCAAGCGAAGCACGGGCGTTAATGGCCCCGGTCACTGCGTTCTGCCAAGTGTCGTGCTCGGCAAGCATGATGGGCAGTTTGATCATTTCTTCGCGCTTGAGTTCTTGGGCGGTGACGCTATATAGAATGTTCGACTTGCGCTGTGGCGTCGCCGTGAATTCGACGATGGCGCATGGGTTGACCCGCGCCTGCATTTCTCGCGTAAGGCCGGTGACGGCGTTGTGCGCTTCATCGACGATCATCAATGGACGGTGCCGATGTAGCAGGTTGGCGAAGGAGAATTTGACGGTGCCATTATCCAGCTTTTCCAAACCCGGCGCAGTTTCCCGGACGCCGGAGAAGTGCGGTTCCATTTCTTCGTTGTGGTCGTACACCTTGCGCCCTTCGGTGCTTTTTACCCGCAGTGTTTGGATGGTGCCGACCACAATGCAGCAGTGGTCGCGCAGGTCGTGTGGCCGGATATGGGTGAAGTCGGTGATATCGAATACGCGTACCCGGCCGTCGAAAGCGTCGTCCAGCGTTTGCCGATACGCGTGGCGGGTGTTTTTCAGGGCTTCGACGGTCTGTCGGCGGATGGTATTGGTCGGCACTAGCCACAGTACCAGTGGATAGTCCTTTTCGATCCAAGCATTGCGGGCGATGGAGACGGCGTGGGCGGCGAGGATTGTTTTGCCGCCGCCGGTGGGTAGGCGCAGGCAGACGTAGGGAACGTCTAGCAATTCTTTTAGCGGCGCATAAGATTCGGCATAGCCTCTGAGCCGCGCGGTCTGCTCTGGCTCTTGGGTTATGGCCTCGTAGGCGTTTTTGGGTCCGGCGATACGCGCTTCCTCGAAGAAGCGGCGCAGGACGGAGAGGGTGTCGGCTTGGTATTGTTTTAGCTGCATGGATCAGGTGCGCGCTTTGATATCGTAGGGCGTCTGTTTGAAGACGATGTCCTCTCGGTCGAGCGTCGCTGGCGTCAAGCGCGACTGTTCACCGTAGATCGTGAGCGGCCCAGAGAAATTGGTATCCTTGCGCACAATTTCTTCCCGAATCACAGCGAGCGTTGCACGGGTTAAGACGTTGCCTTTGTCGCCGAGGATGCCGTTGTACAGCAGGGCATAAGCGCGGCCGTCGTGCAGGCCGAGGAAGGGCGAAGCGTCGTTGCCGCGCCACGGATGCCCGGTTTCGCTGAAATAGACGTGGGCGGCGAGCACGGAAAAGCGAATGTCTGAGCGAATATGTCCTTCCTCGTCGAATACGGGTGGGCCGAGGCGGTAGAAGCGGAAGCCGCCACCGCCTTGCCAGCCGACGCTTTTGGAGATGCCGCCTTGTTCGCCGTCAATGACTTTGTTCAGGCGCGGGACGCAATGGCTGACGGCGTGATCGCCCATTTCAATGCCGATGTAGCGGCGGCCCATCTTGTGTGCGACGGCGGCGGTGGTGCCGGAGCCGAGGAAGGAGTCGAGGACGAGGTCGCCGGGGTTGGTGGCGATGTGGAGGATGCGTTGAATGAGGCGTTCGGGTTTTGGAGTTCCGAAAACTTCATTGCCAAATAGTTTCACAGTTTCCTTTTTTGCGTCCTGCGTATGGCCAACATCTTCGTATGACCATAAAGTCTGTGGAACTCTACCTTCTTTAACTTCTGACAGAAAACGCTTTATCTGAGGGATTGCATCTTGGTTTTTCCCCCACCAGATACGGTTGTCTTCGTGTAGTTCCTCCATCTTCTCTTTTTTGATTACCCAATATCGGCCCTTGGGAGGTCCTTCTATGACGCGCCCGCTTGGAGTCGTAATAGAGTACTTACCGAGGCTGTATGGGTTGCGAGCCGAAAGATCACTTGTTTTCCACGGCCCGCGAGGATCGTTATCTGGGTTTTTATAAGCCTTGTTTTGTCTCTCTGTGCGAGGCATCAGGTTTGGCTGAAAGGAATCAGGATCTCTTGCAAAAACTAAGATATAATCGTGGTCCGAGGAAAAGTGTCGCGCACTGGATTTTGGGGAATAGTTCTTCCGCCAGATTACCGTATCAATGAAGTTCGACCGCCCGAATACTTCGTCCATAATGACCTTGAGGTAGTGCGCCTCGTTGTCGTCAATAGACACCCATATAGAGCCATCCTCCGCGAGCAAGTCACGCAAAAGTTCGAGGCGCGGCCATATTATCGCCAGCCATTTGCTGTGTTCGAGATTGTCGTCGTAGTGCTCGAAGGCCGAGCGCGTGTTATACGGTGGGTCGATGTAGATGCACTTCACTTGGCCGGCGTAGAATGGTAGCAGTGCCTTGAGTGCTTCCAGATTGTCGCCTTGGATGAGCATGTTGCCGGCGTCTGGGTCGCCGGTGGAAAGGTCGGGAGCTTCTTCGAGGAGACGATAGGGGACGCGGGTGGCGGCGTGGATGTCGGTGTCTCGCGTTAGCCAGTTCAGGGTCGGCATTAGCTATCGTCCTCCGGGACTTCTGACATGGCTTGCTCGTATTCGGCGATCCATTGTTTGGCTTCTTCTGCGGTGTAGGCTCCAATGGCACCGATGTTTTCTGGCAGTTCATAGCTTCCCGGAATATCGATGTGTCGCCTCAATCTATATCGTAGCCACGTTGCTTGATCTTCAGATAAGCCTTCGACGAGGGAGTCCATGTCTTTTTGGCTTAATCCGCCTGCAAAAATTACCTCCGATAGATCGCTTTCTTTGTCAATCTGTCCCTTAATACGATCTTGAAAAGACATAGGATCCCCATCTACACTTCCGGTCCCTTGTAGTCGTGCCCCTCGCAGGGCGGCTCCTTGAAGTTGTACTAGGAACAGCATAGCCCCTTGCAGTTGTGTTTCGACAAGGTTCGCTGCTTGCAGTCGTATCTCAACAAGGTTCGCTGCTTGCAGTTGTGCCATAGCAAGTATTGATCCTTGTAGTTGTGTCTCGACAAGGGAAGCTCCTTGTAGTTGTGCCCTATTGAGTATTGATCTTTGCAGTTGTGCCCTGTCAAGCGTAGTTCCTTGCAGTTGTGCCTCGACAAGGTTCGCTGCTTGCAGTTGTGCCCTATAAAGATTGGCCTTTTGCAAATGTGCCCTATAAAGATCGGCCTTTTGCAAATGTGCTCCTACCAGAGTAGCCTTCCATAAACGCGCTTCTTGGAGATCTGCTCCATTCAGCCAGCTTTCCTGTAAGTTGATATGGCAGTTTTTGAAAACCTTATGCTTCTGCACGAAAAGCAGCGTCAGCAGGCTTTGGATTTCTTCCGAAGGTTTCGACTTGTGCTTTTCCCGATACTTATCTTCGCTCGTCGTCTGGCGGATATGGGCGCAGAGAATGTCGAGCACCGTCTGACGTAAATTTTCCGTGTCTTCCGCCAGATGGAAGAGTTCGTAGGCCCCGCCTAGGCGCACGGAGTCCTTTTCGTGTCCTAGGTGTTCAATAGCGTTTTTCAGGCGATCCTGCCGCTGCCCCTGCTCGGTTTTCGATACAGCATCGGCCTGCGCTTTAGCGGCGTCGGCCTGCGCTTCTGCGGTCTGCTCCATCGCCTTGGCGCGCTTGTAGGACATCAGGGCTTGCAGGGCGACCAAGACGCCGCCCATGCCAATGCCTAGGAATTTCAGAGCCTCGTATTTTGGTTCCCCTTTTTCAGCTATTCCTAAAAGATTGAAAATCCACTCGGGATTTTCGGGGAATATGACGACCACAAAAACTATCACCAAGACGACGAGCAGGCCGATGAGAGCAGTCTGAAAGATCGAAAAAAGATTATCTCTGATTTTAGAAAAAAGTTTCATTGCGTTGCTAGGCGAGAACTTCTGGAGAGCGGATAACCACATCGACGGGCAGGACGAAACGCTCGGCAATCGCTCGGCGAATCGGATTGGCCGTCCGATGCCATGCCGTTTTTAGAGAATTGGTTGGACTGGAGGAGAAAGAACAACCCTGCCGCTTTTTTCTTGTTTTTGCCTTGCATCTTCTAGAATGCGATCAAGGTCGAAATCCATAGATTTTGCCAAGGCTTCTTTAATCCTTCTTGTCTCTTGGATAATTTCATCCGTGGTTTCTTCTTCGTTCATTGGTTTCATCATAATCAATCTCCAAGCAGTGTTTCTAAGACGGCTTCTTGAGAATGCGTTTGGGCGGGAGAGACACGACGAGGTGGCCACTGGTCCTCTCTTGTTTGCGAAGGTCTTCGCAGATTGCATGTAAATCAAACTGGAATTTGGCCGCGTGGGTATCTCTTACCTTTCTAACTTCTTCGATAATAGGATCTTTCATTCTTCTTCTCCAATTAGCTCGTCAGGCGAGCAAATGACGGGACACTGATAGCCCTGCTGCTCGACGATATACATATCAGTCAAAATCCGATCAGCCAATCACCCCGAGTGCGAAATACCGGCGGCCACGTTTGATGCGATAGATGGCGAAATCCTTGCGATCAATAGTGAAAATCGTCCGTAGGTTGCGACTTTCAGCCACGGCGACGAGCGAGGCATCGGCGAAGTCCATCGGCGCATCGCGGTATTGAGCCATGAGTTTAAGAACGCGTCCGAGTAGTTGGTCATCGAGGAAGAGGACCTTGATGCCGCCGTCGGTGATAAAGTCTATTAGACGCTGCATCCCTATGCTTCCCGGCTGCAACAAGTGAACGGCCTCGGTCAGGACAGGGAGCGTCGTAGCTATCGGTTCGGAAATGGCCTTGAGCACCTCGACGCATCTTGCATGTGCCTCGTCTCTGGGATCAAATAGTGCGACCAGCGGGCCAGTATCCACTAGAATCACTGCTGATGCTTCTTTCTAATGGCCTCGGTAGCGGCCTTCTTGGCGCTCTTGGCCGGGGCAATGGCATAGCCACCCGGCCCCAAATCGAGACGGCTAAAGACCTCGTATGGCGTTTCGGCGGTTGGCACCCTGGGTGCTAACGCCGCATACGCTTGGAGGCCGCGCTTGAGCACCTCTGATATGGAAAGACCGGTCTGATTGCACAAAACGGACAAGGTAGCTTCGGCATCGTCGTCGAGCTGGATCGTTCTAGTACCCATCTGAAACTCCCGTTGTTAGCTGTAAGACCGTTTTTGAAAACGGCGTATTCATCAGAAGCTATTAGGCGGCTAAGTGGAGAGAGTGAGTATAGGCGGCAGCGGTGACCTGAAAACTAGGTCCCGATTCTATTCCTCACGTATCGGCCTCTGCTTCGTCGCTTGGCTCAATAGCCAGTGAAGATAATTTAGCAATGTGACCTTGGGCAATGGCCTGTCCCACAGATCGCGGGGTTGGCAGTTCGTAACCGCGGTAGGGAGACAGCAGCCCTACTGCCCGTTAAGCGTCGCAAGGATGATCCTTCTCGGCCTGCAATGGAATAAGAGTGCAACACATTCATCAGAAATCGCTTGTCTTGGAGCATTTGGGCTTTGTGAAAGAGCTGGCGCCCACCGCACTCAATGGTGAAAAAGCCGCACTCCCGAATTAATCATCAACATTCCGTATTCGTCCGCCGCCTCAATTACCAGATCGTCCCGCGTTGACCCGCCAGCTTGGACTAAGTACTCCACGCCTGAACGCTGCGCCCGGTCGATGTTGTCGCGGAAGGGGAAAAAGGCGTCTGAACTCAGCGCCACTCCCTTGAGATCGTCCAACCATTCCCGCTTCTCCTCGGCGCTGAGCCGTTCTGGGACCTCGCGGAAGTTGGCTTCCCAAGCCCGGAGTTCGGCCGGGGTGACGTCGTCTTGCAGATAGATGTCGATGGCGTTGATTTTTTCCGGGCGCTTGAGGCCCTTGGCGAATTTCATACCTAAGACTTTGGGGTGCAGGCGCAGATACCAGTTGTCGGCCTTGGCGCAGGCCAAGCGCACGCAGTGGACGCGCGACTGCTGGCCGGCACCCGTGCCTATGACTTGGCCGTCGCGGGCTAGGCACACGGAGTTGGATTGGGTGTACTTGAGGGCGATGGTCGCCACCGTCAGGTCGCGGCGGGCACTGGCTGGCAAGTCCTTGCGGGCCGTGACGATGTTGTGGAAAAAGGCGTCGTCGGGGATAAAGTCATTGCGTTGCTGCACGAGTTGGACGCCGAATATCTCGCGTTGCTCAGTCGCGTCAGGCGCGTAATCCGGGTCGATTTGCAGGATGCGGTACTGGCCGCCCTTTTTTTTCTTTAAAATCTCTAAAGCCTCTGGCTCGTATCCGGGAGCGATGATCCCGTCGGAGACTTCGACGCGGATGAGATCGGCCGTAGGAAAATCGACTACGTCGCTCAGGGCGACCCAGTCGCCGAAGGAGGCGAGGCGGTCGGCACCGCGCGCGCGGGCATAAGCCGTGGCCAGCGGACTGAGGTCGCGGTCGGCGACTAAGTAGGATGCGCTCAGGGTCTCGTCGAGCGGTGCGGCGACGGCGGCACCAGCCGGAGAGACGTGTTTGAACGAGGCCGCTGCCGGCAGGCCGAGGGCGTGTTTGAGATCGCGGACGAGCTGCCAAGCGTTGAGCGCGTCCATGAGGTTGATGTAGCTAGGAGCGTCGTTGAGCGGCGCGATGGGCAGGTCGCGGCCATCGGCCATCAAGCAGCGGGCTCCTGCTTGGTGGGGGTTGCATCCGTAGCGCATGTCAATTGTAGCGGGCATAGCTCCTCCTCGATGAGACTATTTGCAAAAGTTGGGGCGGCGTATTATGTTCGGCAATCGCGGTAAAAAGACAATCGCCAATCAACCCATTTTTGACAAGCCAAGGCGAGGTAAATCGACCATGTTCAAAGGTTGTAGTACAGCCCTAGCGACGCCCATGAACGCAGACGGCAGCATTGACTACGGCGGCTTGGAACAACTCGTAGAATTCCAAATTGCCAATAATATCCAAGCGGTACTCGCCGTCGGCACGACCGGCGAAAGCCCGACTCTGCTGTGGGAGGAGCACAACGAAGTCATCGATCGCACGGTCGCGCTGGCCAAGGGCCGCACCCTATCGATTGCTGGCACGGGTAGTAACTCCACCAAGGAGACCATGGCGGGCAGCGAGCACGCCGCCCACATTGGCGCGGACGCCGTGCTGCTGGTCGATCCCTACTACAATGGGCCCAGTTCCTTGGAGATCCGCCGCGAATACGTCGAGCCGGTGGCGCGGGCCTTTCCCGAGGTGCAGGTCATTCCCTACATCATCCCCGGACGCACCGGCTGCATGATGCAGGTGGAAGATCTGGCCATCCTCGCCCATCAGTATCCCAACGTGGCCCAAGTCAAAGAGGCGACCGGCGACTTGGACAACATGGCCAAGACGCGTCGGCTCTGCGGCGACGATTTTACCATCCTCTCGGGCGATGACGACAAGACCGTGCCGATGATGAAGAGTGCGGATATCCGGGCCGCCGGCGTGATCTCGGTGATGTCTAACGTCATTCCGGGGCCCATCCAGCGGCTCACCGAGTTGCTCAACGCCGGCGAGGAGGACGAGGCCGATAATTTGGCGGAGAAGCTAGCACCGCTTTTTGGCATCGTCGGCGTTGCGACCACTGAGCAGAGTGCGTATGGCCCGGTCGAGTGCAAGGCGCGCAATCCGGTGCCGATTAAGACGCTGATGAATATTCTCGGCATGCCGGCCGGGCCAGTGCGGCAGCCGCTGGGCAAGATGACGCACGCGGGTGCGCAAGTGGTGTTGGACGCTGCGCGCCAAGTACACGCCAATGACCCAACGGCTTTTGCGCCGGTCGCCGAGTTTTTCGGGGTGGATGTGGAAGCGCGTCTGCACGACGACTCGCTGGTTGAGCGCGTGGTGTATCCATCGTATTAATCGAGGATAGAGCGATGACCAAAATCGTAATCTGCGGGGTGGCCGGGCGCATGGGCCAACGACTGGCCCACTTGACTTTGACGGCTGCTGATTTGGAGCTGTGCGGCGGTAAGGAGCGCCCGGACCACGAGGCTGTGGGGCGCGACATTGGCGAAGTCGTTGGTGCGCGGCACCTCGACCTAACGGTCAGCGACACGCTATCGGGTATCGTCGAACCCGACCAAGTAGTAGTCTGTTTTACGACCCCGGAGGCGACCCTCGAAGACGCGGCCCTCTGCGCGGTGCGCGGGGTGCCCATGGTGGTGGGGACTACGGGTTTTACCCCGGAGCAACTCGCGGAATTCGAGCGGACGGTAGCGGACATTACCTGCGTGTTTGCGTCGAACTTCAGCACGGCCATGAACGTGCTCTTCAAGCTGGTCGAAGAGGCGGCGCGGATCTTGGGCGACGACTACGATGTGGAAATCATTGAGGCCCATCACCGGCACAAGGTCGATGCGCCCTCTGGGTCGGCGCTGACGCTGGCCGAGCGAGCCGCGGCCGGTTTGGGCCGCAACTTGCGCGAGGTCGCGGTACACGGGCGGGAGGGCGTGGTTGGCGAGCGCTCCCGCCAAGAGATTGGCATGCACGCGATCCGCGCCGGCGACTTGGCAGGCGAGCACTCGGTGCTCTACGCGGCTCTAGGCGAATGCCTCGAACTGCAGCACCGCGCTACGAGCCGCGATTCCTTTGCTTTGGGCGCACTGCGTGCCGCTCGCTTTGCAGCGCAGGCCGAGCCGGGGATGTACTCGATGGGAGATGTGTTGGGGCTAGGTTGATCGCTCAGCGCTTGGGGCGGAGGAGGTGCTGCGGCGTCGGCCACAGGGTCTGGAGCTTGTCGCGCAGCCGCGCGGCTTCCTCAAAGTTTTCCGATTCTACGGCCACCTTTAAGTCGCGCTCTAATTGTTCGCGCTCGGACAGCGGGCGCTCCTGCTCCAATTCCTCGTACCATTCGCGCAAAAAGGAAATCTCGGGCAAATCCTCTTCTAGCTCGGATTCCCATTCTTCGACAAAGCTCTCAATGTGGGCAATGCCTTCTTGTACGGCGCGCATGGCCGTTGGATAGTCGTCGCTTTGCAGGGCTAGCATGGCGTGCGCCCGGGTCTGCATCATAATCGCGTGGGGGTAGTACTGCTCAAAGTACCAGCGGATCTCGTCGTTGGGCGCGCACTGATCGACCAATTCAAAAATCTGTAGGGTGTGCTCGGTATCGGCGACGACCCCTTCGTAGTCCTCTAGGTTGAACAGACTTAAATAGCGGTGGTAGTACTGCCATGCCTCTTGGAAGAGTTCTTCGCACTCGTCCTCGTTTAGCACAAAGCCTTCCGGGGTGTCGCGCGATTCGATGAGGTCTTGGTAGTAGTCGAGCAGCGAGGGGCAGCCGTGCGGTTGTTGGCCGTCGGGACGGCCATCCAATTCGAGCTGAAGAAGCCCCATGTCGATGCGGATCTGAAGTTTTTCCTCGCCCTTGCTGGTGCGGATGCGCCGAGCGAGGAATTCGTCGGGCTTGAATTCCCAACCGTTGAGCAAGTCGCCGATATCGTAATTCATGGGCGCGCTCTCTGACAGAAAATAGGATGAAGAAACCCAGCCCCAAGGAGGCTAGGGAACGCAAGGGACAATATACGGTAGAACATAGTACTGCGCTACTAATCGGCGCGTTTCTCGTCAAACCGCTTGCCCACACAAAAATGAGCGCCGGGCTACAGACCCCGCGCTCATCGTGACATATAATATACAAAAAAAGAGAGAACATGTCCAGTAAAATGATTTAAGTAGAGTATAAATAACAAGTTATAACAAATTTTATATTGACACGATTCGCCGCTTAACCTACCTTAAAACCGCCCCCAATCTCTACTTCATTCCACACAGGAGGACCGATGTCCCAGCACGAAAACGATGCCCTGCAAGTGCAGGGCGACCGGGTGGTGCTAGGGGAGTGGTCGGGCGATCTGGAAGAATTGATCGCCAAGAATGTCGAATTGCGCCAGATGCTGCGCGAAGGGCGCGCCGACGAGGCCCGTGCGCTGCTCAAGAAGCAGGCCGTGGAGGAACAAGCCGCGCTGGTGGCCATAGACGAAAATCCCGAGGAGGTGCTCTCGCTGACCGGCATGGACGCCCGAGGACGCCCGGGGTACTTGCCCGCTGTCGTCGATAAGCTACCGTCGGAGATCATCGCCGAGTTGGTTGCCCCCGGCGAGTACAAGCTGGCGAGGTTTAACACTGCGCTGTTGCAAACCATGTCGGCAGAGTCGTTTGCGCGCGCGGTAGAGGACACGCTCGATCCGGTTTACTACCACGGCAACCGCACCAAGGTGTCGTGGGAATGGCTCGAAGCGGTCGCGGCGCTAGATGATCACAGCAAGCGTGCCGCGCTCTTGTACAAGGTCGATCAGAGCCTGCTAGAGGACGCCTTCCTCGACAAGGTCGATAGCATTGACATGCACGCCGAGATCGATGCGGGCCGTTATGGCACTGTTTCGGCTTATCGCCTGCTGTCGGAATCGGGTCAGGCGGTGATGCTGCCGCCGATCAACGACCCGGAGGTCCGCGAGGTTATCTACGCTTTGCACCAAGCCGCGCCCGAGTTGCTGGCAAAGGTGATACGCGCCGCTTGGGAACGGGTCCGTGGAGGGGCCTCGTGAGCCGGCTAGCGCGCGTTGATCTCAACCAAGTCCCGCTCGACCACAATAGTTTCATCGGCCAAGTGGTCGCTGCGGGTCTCGAATACGAGCAGTTGCCGCCGCGCTTTATGGATTCGCTGCGGGCCTATCTGCGGATCCACGGGTTGGGTTTTGCCCAGCGCAACCGCACTGGCATTGCCCTTGGCCGCGATCAGTTGCGCCAAGGCATGGAACGGGGTTTGGCGTGCATGGACTTGGCGTTGGAGGAGGAAAGCGGCGGCGACCTCAACGCGGCCGTCGCCAAGCTGGTCAGCGACCCGTTTGACGCGCTCTACAAGCAGGGTTGGGAGCGCGCTTTCCGACGTTTGGAAAAGATGCGCGAGCAGGCCCGCGCCTTGGTCGGTTGCCCCGAGCTGGGCTTTTGGCCCGATCGGCAGCCCAAAGTCGCAGCCTTGGCAAAGCTCGTGCCCGAGACGTGGACCGGCCCCAGCGCCATCGACCTGCGTGCCGATGGTCGAACGCTGCAAGAGCTAACCGGCAAGGTGGCCTTTGTGCGCTCGTTGCCGCAGCCGTCGGTGGCCGCTTTGCTTGAGCAGGTTGAGGTGGATTTCGCTGGTGTGCTGCATCGCGTCATTTTGGCGTTGGCGTTGGGACGCGTCGAACTAGTGGCCAAAAAGGAGCACGTGTCGCGCTTTTGCGCTGAGTGTTTTGACGAGGGTGAGTTGCGTCCTCACGTGCGGCGGCAGGTGTTGGGCCAGCTCGTCGGGCACTTGGATAATGCCGTGGCGGATGCGGACGTGCGGGTGCGGATTGCGGACGAGTTGGGTGCGGAAATTGGGGTACTAGAACAGGCCGCGGCCCAGGGCGACCTAGCCGCGTTCTTTCTGTCACCTTTTTCCGCCTTGGAAATTTGAGTAGCTTTGCAAGCTCTTAGCTAACAGTTTTCCCATGCACTCCACACCTTCTGCGAGGTCTTATGGCGCATCACGAATTCACTCCCACCCACTACCACAATACCATTGGCTGGCACGAGCCCGTGCTGGAGATCGAGTCTGGGGATACCGTCTCGACGACCACGGTGGATGCTCGCGGCTGGGACCAGCACGGCGAGCGGGTCGCCGAGCGCGGGAACCCCATGACGGGTCCGTTCTATATCAAGGACGCTGAACCAGGCGACACCTTGGTGGTTCACTTCGACAAGCTCTATCCCAACCGCGACTGGGGCTGGACGAGTTGGGCAATCGCGCCCAATGTGCTGGACCCGGGTTTTACCACCGGGATTAAGCGCGAAGAACAGCCGCTGCGGTGGCCGATTGACCTCGCGGCCGGTACGACAACGCAGCCGGATGTCCTGCCGGGCGTGGTGCTGCCCCTCGATCCGATGGTAGGCTGTTTCGGGGTGGCCCCGCCGCGCGGTCAGGCCATTTCCACGGCGACCTCTGCGACCCACGGCGGCAACATGGACTACCGGGGCTTTGTCACCGGCGTGACCGTCTATCTGCCGGTCGAGGCTCCAGGGGCGCTCTTCCATCTGGGAGACGGGCACGCCGTCCAAGGCGACGGCGAGATCGTCGGCACGGGCGTGGAAATCTCCTTTGACACGACGTTTAGCGTGGATGTGATCAAAGGCAAGCAGATCGGCTGGCCCCGCGCTGAAAACGACACGCACATTCTCGCGGCCGGCAATGCGCGTCCTTTGGACCAATGCGTGCAGCACGCCACTACCGAGTTGGTGAATTGGCTTACCGAGGACTATGGACTCTCTGAGCTGAGTGCCCACGCGCTCTTGGGTCAGTGCGTGGAATACGATATGGGGAATGTGTACGACCCGGCCTATACGATGGTCTGCAAGGTTGCCAAGTCGCTGCTCTCGGCTATGGGAGCCGAGCGCTCATAGGTCGGCGATGGAGTCGAGGCCCTCGGGCTGCGGCAGGACGTAGCGGACGGGCTGGATGGTGCCGTCGCGGCGGCGCACCTGTTCGACTCGCTTGCCCTTGATGACGGAGTGCTCGATGAATAGGTCGTCGTCGATTTGGCAGCCGTAGAGGTAGCTGGTGCCCTTGATGGTTACGCGCTCGCCCACGCGCATGGGGTGTTTGTCGCTGCCGGTCATGAGTACGCCCGACTCGATGCGGCTGTGTGCGCCAATCCGCAGGTTGCCCTTGAGGATATTGCGACTGAGCACTTCGACCTCGTCGTCGAGCGCGAGGGTTTGATCTGGGTACGTGCTTAGTTCGACGCCAACGCCAATTTGTACCCCCTCGCCTAGCACTATGTGGCCGCTCAGATGGCTGCGGTCACCGATGGTGACTCGACGGTTGAGCTGGACCTCAGGGCCGATGTAGGTGCCCTTGCCGATGACGATATCTAGGGGACCACACTCTGCGTCCATGTTGAGGATCTGCTCGATGACCTCGTCGGCGATGAAGAAGTCCTCCTCGTCGGCGATGGTGATGGTGTCCTTGAGTTTGTCGTAGGCCCAGCGGCGAGCTATGGCCTCCATCTGACGCCAGACGCTTTTGACGTTGAAGGCGAGGAGTTCCTCTTCGCTGTCGGCCGTGGCGGCCCGCACCACGAGTTGGTGCTGATTGAAAATTTGCACTAGGTCGGTCAGCAGCAATTCGCCTTGGGCATTGTCGGTGTCGAGATGCTGGATGTACGTGCGCAGTGCGCTTTCTCTGAAGGCGACGACGCCGGTGTTGATCTCGCGCGTTTCCAACAGCTCTTGGCGCGTGAAGGCGTAGGTGCGGCCGTTGAAGTCGGCTTCGTAAGGCGTTGTCGCGTCGAGGCTGAGGATGTCTTTGTGCTCCCTGATTTCAATGACCTTGTCGTGGTCGGCACCCGCTGGTTGCCCGGAGGCGTCGGTGGCTGGCACGCGCACGATGCGGCCATAGGAGTTGGTCTCGGCCGGGCCGCTGTACAGGCCGGTGAGCACCATCATGTCGCAGTCGGCGTTTTCAAAGCTGGCGCGGAATTGGGCGACGACCTGCCCGGTCAATAGCCCCATGTCCCCTAAAAAGATGTACACGTCGCGGTCGGCAGCCGCTGCGGGAAAGGCTTGGAGGCCGACGCGCACGGCGTCGCCGGTTCCGGCCGGCTGGCCGAGGACCGGGTTTTCTTGGTACGCGAAAAGACGCCCCGGTTGGGGGCCGGCCGCGCGAGCGACGTCTAGGCCCTTGATACCCACGACGATGACCTGATTGGGGCTGTCGAGGCCCTCTTGCACGGCGCGGGCCACGCGCACGGCCGTTGGCTGGCCCCAAATTTCGTGCAGCATCTTGGAGGTCTCCGAGCGGATGCGCATGCCGTGGCCAGCCGCCAAAACAATGCCGATGCGGTGGATGTCGTCTAAAATTGGCGAATTGATTTCTGCGAGCAGGTCGTGCATTGAGTCTCTTTCTCTAGTTGGAGGGGGCCGATCACCCTTACAGAACGCAATGGTCGGGCGGCGGGTTCCTGTTCATGTAGGGGACGGTGTTGCAAACCGCCCCTACCGGTTCGACATAGATGCGTCTAAGATGTCGAGATCCTCGCCGAGGGCCGTGCGCATGAGCAATTCCTGCATACTGTGGCCGGGAGAATCGCACTCGGGTTGGCGGCGGATGTACGTGCCGTCTGGGCGCATCTGCCGAGATTTGGCGCGGTCGGCGAGCGCGAAGGCGAGCAATTCGCGATAGACGCGCTGCTTCAGGCCCGGATCCAAGATGGGGAAGACGACCTCGACCCGGGCGCGTAGGTTGCGATTCATCCAGTCTGCGCTACCGAGCCAGACTTCCTCGTCGCCGCCGTTGGCAAAGTAAAAGACGCGGCTGTGCTCTAAGAAGCGGCCAATGATGCTGTACACGCGGATGTTCTCGCTGATGCCGTCGAGGCCGGCGCGCAGGCAGCAGATGCCGCGCACGATCAGATCGATTTCGACGCCGGCCTGTGAGGCCGCGTACAGGGCCTTGATGATCGCCGGGTCCATGAGGCCGTTCATCTTGGCGATAATGGCGGCTGGCCGACCGGCGCGGGCGTGTTCGCTTTCGCGCTCGATGCGGTCGAGCATGCCCTGCATCAGCCCGGAGGGGGCGACTAGCAGTTTTTCAAATTGACTGATGCGGCTGTGGGCGGTGAGCATGTTGAAAACCTCGGCCACCTCCGCGGTGATCGTTGGCTCGGCGGTAATTAGCCCCAGATCCGTGTAGAGCCGCGCAGTGGTGTGATTGTAATTGCCGGTGCCCAAGTGGGCGTAGCGGCGCAGGCGGTCTTGATCGCGGCGCACCAGCATGGAGAGCTTGCAATGGGTCTTCAGGCCCATGATGCCATAGATCACGTGGATGCCGCTGTCTTCGAGGCGCTTGGCCCATTCGATGTTGGCCGCTTCGTCGCCGCGGGCCTTCAGTTCGACGAGCACGGTTACTTCCTTACCGCGCTCGGCTGCGTCGATGAGCGCCTGCCCCACCTCTGAATCGTCGCCCGTGCGATAGATGGTTTGTTTGATGGCCAGCACTTTGGGGTCGTTGGCCGCCATGCGAATGAAGTCGATCACCGCAGAAAACGACTCGTAGGGGTGATGCAGGAGAATATCGCCGGCGCGGATGGAGTCGAAGAAGGCGTCGGGGTCTGCGGGGAAATCGCGCTCGACGGGTGTGAAGGGGGTGTCCTTGAGGGCGGGGCGCGGGACGAGGCCGTAAAGGGTCATAACCCGATGGAGGTTGACCGGCCCATTGACCCGAAAGACTAGGCTGTTGTCGAGATCGAATTGCTGTTGCAAAAGCGATACTAGCTGGTCGGGCGCGCCCGGAGCGATCTCTAGCCGCACGGCGTCGGCTTGGCGCTGCTTGGTGACCTGTTCTTCGATTTCTTCCAGCAAATTGTCGGCGTCTTCTTCGTTGACGTACAGCTCGCTGTTGCGAGTGATGCGGAACGGGGCCGAGCCGATGACTTCATAGCCGAAGAACAGTTCGTTGACTTGTAGATCCATGATCCCGGCCAAGGTCACAAAATGGAGGCCGTCGCCTTGGTCGGGCAGGCGCAAGATGCGCGGTAGCACTCGCGGCACGGTCGCCACGCCCATCATCGTCTGCCCCTGTTCTTCGAGCAAGGCACCGATGCACAGGGCCTTGTTGAGCACGTGGGGGAAGGGATGGGCCGGATCGACGACGATGGGTGTGAGGATCGGTTCGAGTTCTTCCCGCCAGTACTGGCGCACGAAGTCGAGGTGCTCGTTTTTGAGTCGGCGCGCCTCCCAGAAGTGGATGCCCTCGGCCGCTAGGGCCGGAATGAGGTCCTCGTTCCAGCAGCGGTACTGTTCGGCGACTTGCTCGTGAGCTTGTCGGGTGATGCGCTCGAGTTGTTCGGCGGGGGTTAGGCCGTCAGGGCGGCTGGGATTGGCCCCTGATTCGTGCAACTGCAGCAGACCGGCTACCCGGATTTCGTAGAACTCGTCGAGATTGCTGGCGACAATGGCCATGAACTTGACGCGCTCTAGCAGGGGATTGCGCGGGTCTTGGGCTTCTTCGAGCACGCGGGCGTTAAAGTCGAGCCACGAGAGTTCGCGGTTGATGTAGAGTTCGGGACGCTCGAACGCGGGTGGGTGGGCGATTTCGCTCATATAGCAATCCTACAAGGTGATCCGCAGATGGACGCAGATAGACGCAGAATAGGATGTACAAGAAGATAAGCTGCTCGAATTGTTCAAATTATGCCGCATTGCTATGTCAGTCGAGTTGGGCGATGGTTTCCCGCACGAATTGCACCGATTTGGTGAGTGCGTCTTTGGGTTCGCCGGCTAGGCCGCATTCGTAGGCTAAATACCCGCTAAAGCCGATGTCCTTGAGGGCCTGTAAGCCGGCGCGCCAATCGATGTCGCCGGTGCCCGGCTGCATGCGCGTGTTGTCGGCCATGTGGACGTGGGCTACGTGGCGGCCCGCTTGGCGGAAGGCGGCGGGAGTGTCGGTTTCTTCGATGTGCATGTGGAAGAAGTCGCTGAGCAGGGCCACGCCTTGGGGGCTGCCGGCGCGCTCGATGATTTCGACGCCGTCGGCTTGGCGGCGCAAGAGGTGTTGCTCGTAGCGGTTGAGGGGTTCGAGTAGGAGCAAGGTGCCGTGGCTAGCGGCATGGGCGGCGAGGTCTTTGACCAGTTCGACGAGCAGGGCCTTCTCTAGGGAAATGGCGTCTTGCAGCGGCGAGAGGTCGGGGATGCGCGGCCCCCCAAAGATGGGAGGGACGATCTGACCGACGGCTTGGAAATGTCCGCAGGCTTCTAGCTGGCGGCGGGTCTCGGCGAGGCTGTTGGCGCGCTTGCTTGGGTCTGGGTCGAGCCAGTCAAAGGTCTCTTGGCCGCAGATGGAAGCGATCTTGATGGAGCGGCCGGCGAGGGCCTGTTCGTACTGTTCGACGTGATCGTACAGGCGCGAGCGGCCGCCGACTTCTAGGCCTTCGATGTTCAGCGATTCGGCGAAGTCGAGCTTTTCCGCGAGGCTTTCTCCGGGCAGCAGCCCTTCCTGTAAGGCGATTTTCATGGCGTCCTTTCTTTTGGCAGTCCAGCGTTAAAACTGGACGCCGAGCTTGATGTTTGTTTCGGGTTGGGTAGCGATTTTGGGATACGCGTCGAGCAGGTCGTCAAAGGATACGATGGGCTGCACGATGGGCAGGCAATCGACTTGACCTTCAGCGAGCATGCGCCAGCAGACGTCGTAGATGCGGTCGTTGTCCCAATTGGGGTGGTCGGGGTTTGGCTCGCTGTTGGCGCGCGAGAACACGATGTGCGGCCGGTTCATGTGCGCTTCGGCACCCAAGTCTATTCCCGTCGTCCACGCGCCGGGATACGCACCGGCTACGATCGTGCCTCGGTAGGCGACTCCGCGCAGGGCTTGCTGCATGGCCGCGGGATGCCCGCTGTAATCAATGATCACATCCGCGCCTCGGTTGGCTGTGGCCTTCTTGATCTCTAGGCCAGCGTCGCATTGGGTGGGGTCGAGGACGAGGTCGGCTCCGCAGGCGCGGGCCGCTTCGCGCCGATTGGCCAGCGGGTCGAGGGCGATGATGGGATGGGCACCGGCCAAGCGGCAGAATTGCACGGCCATCAGGCTGATGGCTCCGAGGCCCGAGACGGCTACGGCGTCGCCGATGCGGACGTGCCCGTCGCGCACGGCACCGAGGGCAAAATCCGCCGGGTCGAGGCAGACCGCAGCTTGCCAAGGTACGTCTGCGGGCAAGCGGCGCGCGGTTTCGGGCCAGACGTGTTCCTCGCGGAATGGTCCGTAGGCAAAGATGCGGTCGCCTTCTTTGAGTTGTGTAACGCCCGGACCCAATTCGACGACTTCGCCGACGCCCATGTTGCCCAGCGGCACGGGGTATTGGACGCCCTCGCCTTGATGGTCGAAGATGCGCAGCTCGGAGTCGAAGCGGCCGCGCGGACCGGCGTATCCCTTAAACATCGACATTTCAGTGCCGTGCTTGGCGGCCGCGTACAGGCTTTTGACGCGGACTTGGCCTTCTGATAGTGGTGGCGATTCGCATTCCTGAAAGGCCACTTGCTCGGCGGCCGGGGCGATGAGCGCTCGGGGCATGGGGGCTACTCGCTTGACGTTGGGCGCGTTTTTTGGGTTTATAGCGGGCCAAAATATACACTTCTCAGCGAGGATATGCCATGTCAGAACGCGTACAGATCGTAGTGCCCGGCGACAATCCAATCCAGATCGCCGGTTCGCCGCATTTGCAGCGGCTCGCTCCCTATGGGGATGTCACGCTCTTTGAGGATACGCCGCAAAGTGCGGACGAGAAAATCGCCCGGGCCGAGGGTGCGCAAATCATTATCAATACGCGCGGAGTCGTCACTTGGCGCGAGGAAATGCGCCGCTTGCCTGCCCTCAAGATGATTGCCACTTGCTCCATCGGCACGGACATGATCGACTTGGCGATTGCCAAGGAGCTCGGGATCGTGGTGTCGAACCAACCCGGCCGCACCGCGCCGGTGGTGGCCGAGCACATGTTCGGGCTGATGTTCGCCCTGTCCAAGCGCGCCTATTTCCAGACCGCCGAACTGAAGGCTGGCCGCTGGACGCGCGAGATGAATACCATGCTGCAAGGGAAGGTGTTAGGCGTGGTGGGCACGGGGCCGATTGGCGCGGAGATGGCGCGGTTGGGACGGGCCATCGGCATGGAGGTCATCGCGTGGACTTTCAATCCGTCGCCGGAGCGCGCGGCCGAATACGGGGTGCGCTTTGTGGAACTCGACGAGCTGTTGCAGACCGCGGATGTGGTCAGTCTGCACGTGAAGTTGACTGAGGATACTCGGCACTTTCTCGGGGCGCGTGAGTTTGGGCTGATGAAAGAGGGGGCGCTGGTGTTGAACGGCGCGCGCGGCGATGTGCTGGACATGAACGCTTTGCGCGATGCTCTGTTGTCTGGGCATGTGGGCGGGGCCGGACTGGACGTGTTTCCCGAGGAGCCGCTGCCGAGCGACGATCCCATTCTCGATTGCGATCAGGTGGTGCTGACGCCGCATGCAGCGGATCAGACGCCCGAGGGGGTGGATTTGCTGAACGAGGGTGCGGTGGACAATGTGATTGCGTTTTTGGAGGGGCGGCCGCGGAACAATGTGGCGGTGTGATGTGGGGGAGGGGAAGGAAACAATAGGAGAAACTTATGAACAAACGCAGACTGCCCATCGGCATTCAGACTTTCCGCAAAATTCGGGCAGAGGACTGCTACTACGTCGATAAAACCGCCTATATCCAGCGGCTGCTCGACGAGGGAACACACTACTTCCTGTCGCGTCCTCGGCGCTTTGGCAAGAGCCTGTTTTTAGACACGCTCAAGGAGCTGTTCGAGGGCAACGAGCCGCTCTTTGCGGGGCTGCACATCCACGACCATTGGGATTGGTCGGTGCGCCATCCGGTGCTGCGGCTCGACTTCAGCAGTGGAACCTACCAAGGGCCGGACGACTTGCAAAAGGAAGTGGCGGCGCAATTGAACGCTATGGAAGAGGAAGCGGAGGTCGTCCCGCGCGATGACGACACCGCTTCGGCTCGCTTCCGCCGTTTGATGAAGGTGCTGCACGAGCGCAGCGGTCAGCGCGTTGCGGTGCTGGTCGATGAATACGACAAGCCAATTCTCGATGCGCTGGAAGTGCCGGAGGTCGCTCGCGCCAACCGCGACTTTCTGCGCGGCCTGTATTCGACCGTGAAGTTTGCCGATGCTCACATCCGCTTCACGTTTATCACTGGGGTGAGCAAATTCTCCAAGGTCAGCCTGTTTTCTGGCCTCAACAATCTGAAGGACATCACCCTAGATGGGCGCTATTCGGCTCTCTGCGGCTATACCGAGGCGGACTTGGATACTGTGTTCGCGCCGGAACTGCCCGGCTTGGACCGGGAGCAGATCCGCGATTGGTACAATGGATACCGCTGGGCTTCGACGTTGAGCTCAGCCGAAACGCTTGGCGACGACAAGGTGTACAACCCCTTCGACATCCTGCTGCTGTTCGACAGCCACGAGTTCAGAGCGTATTGGTTCGAGACCGGTACGCCGACGTTTCTGGTCGAAACGCTGGGCAAGCGCCACGTTAGTTCGCTGGAACTAGGTGAAATGGTCGGCAGCGACGCGTTGCTATCGACCTTTGACGTGGATGATATAGCCACCGAGGCGCTGCTGTTCCAGACCGGCTACCTGACGATAATCGACGCCGAGGACTTGGGCGGCAAGCGACTCTATCGCTTGGGCTATCCCAACCGGGAGGTGCGGCAGAGCCTCAACGAGAGCTTGCTGGGCTACTTGGTGCAGGACCCATCGCGGCAGATGGCCAACAGCGTCCAGCTCTATCGGCTGCTGGAGGCCAACGACTTCGCCGGACTGGAGACGCTGTTCCACGCGTTCTTCGCCAGCATTCCCTACGAATGGTATAACAACAACGACATCGCCCGGTACGAGGGCTACTACGCCAGTGTATTCTACTCCTATTTCGCGGGGCTGGGGCTGGATATCACCGTGGAGGATAGCAGCAGCCACGGCCGGCTGGACATGGCGGTTTTGTTCGACGGCACCGTCTATCTGTTCGAGTTCAAGGTAGTTGAGCTTTCGTCGGCGGGTGCGGCGCTGGCGCAGCTAAAGGAGCGTCGCTACGCAGATAAATATCGCGGTTTGGGGCAGCCGATATACCTGATTGGCGTGGAGTTCAGCAAGGATGAGCGCAATGTCGCGGCGTTTGACGTGGAACGCGCCTGAGCAGGCGAGGCTGGTGGCACAATGCTTCTGAGTTCCGGTAAGGAGCCGACGCCAATACCAGAGAAGAAAATGGCAGGATGCCGCTGCACATGGCGGTGGAGTATAATGGAAGAATGAACGCATTCGATGGGCGCTGTGCCGCGCTGCAAATTACCGGCAAACGGGACTATCAAGAGGATAGTTTCGGCCTGTTAGATGAGCGCGATCTCGGCCTAGATGACAGCGAACACGCCGTGTTGTTGGTAGCCGATGGCATGGGCGGCCATGTGGGTGGTGCGATTGCCAGTGATCTTTTGTGCAAGACGTTTGTCGAGGCGTATCTGCGTTTTTCCGGTCCCATCGTCGATCGTCTGCGGGCTTGTCTTGACGAGGCCAATGGTGCTATCACCGCGGCCGTCGACGAAAATCCCGCACTCGACAGCATGGGTTCGACCTTGGTCGTGGCTGTTGTTACGAGCGAGGGGCTGCACTGGATTAGCGTGGGCGATTCCCCGTTGTGGTTGTTCCGCGAAGGGCAATTGGAGCGGTTGAATGCCGATCATTCTATGGCACCGCTGCTAGCCGATCTTGTGGCGGAGGGGCGCATGACTGCCGAGGATGCGGCACGGCACCCAAGTCAGCATTCGCTGCGCTCGGTGGTCATGGGCGATGAGATGCCCTTGATCGATGTGTCGTCGCAGCCAGTTGCGATGGAGCAAGGCGACCGGGTGGTATTGGCGAGCGATGGTTTGCTGACCTTAGACGAGCGAGAGATCGCGGAGATCCTTGAGAAAACGCGAGACGCGCCATTGAAGGATAGCGCCGTGGCGCTTATACAAGCTGTGGAAGGGGCCGGACATCCTTATCAGGACAATGTGACCGTGTTGTTGTATGCGCCGCAATGTTCCGACGGGTTCTAAAATGCAAAGCAAAAATCACTCGCTAACAATTAACCGAAAAAGGAGAAACTATGTTTCGCTCGCTATCACCGGGGGCTATCGGCGCAAGCGTAGAGAACCTCGCAGACGGTCTCGATTTGGCCGCACGGCACGGGTTCGCCGGATATCACTTTAACATTAGCGAAGTCGCGGCCATGGGCGCGGAAGAGGCCCTCGCGTTGGCCGAGCGCAAGGGCGTGCGTCTGTCGGCGTGGGGATTTCCCGTTGATTTTCGCGGGGAGGAGGCCGCATACCAAGCGAGCCTGGCGCAGTTGCCGGCGTTGGCAAAGGTGGCGGCGGCGTTGGGGGTGCGGCGGACGGCGACTTGGCTTATGCCGACCTCGGACGAGCTGACGTACCAAGAGAACTTCGCCTTTCACGTCGAACGGCTGCGGCCGGCTGCGGCGGTGCTCGCCGAGGAAGGAGTGCGGTTGGGTTTGGAATACGTTGCGCCAAAAACGCTGTGGTCGAGCAAGCAGTACGAGTTCGTCCACACCATGGAGCAAATGGAGGAATTGTGCCAAGCCGTGGGCGAGAATGTGGGCTTTCTACTCGATAGCTGGCATTGGTACACGGCCCACGAGACGGCTGAGGATGTGCGCCGCTTGCGCCCCCAGCAAGTGGTGGATGTACACGTCAACGACGCACCGGCTGGCGTAGCAATTGACGACCAGCTCGACAATGTGCGCGACTTGCCTGGGGCGACCGGTGTAATCGACATCGCGACGTTTCTCAGCGCTTTGCAGCATATTGGCTACGATGGGCCGGTCATGGTCGAGCCGTTCAGCGAGCGGGTGCGCGCTATGGAGGGGGAAGAGGCTGTAGCGGCTACGGCTGCCGCGTTGGGCCGCGTGTGGGAACAAGCCGGACTCAGGTGACGTGGAAACCCGCACAATTGAATGCGACATCTTGGTCTTGGGCGGTGGCTTGGGCGGCGTGGCCGCGGCCGTGCGCGCCGCTCGCTTGGGCTATCGAGTCTGCCTGACCGAAGAAAACCCGTGGATCGGCGGCCAAGCCACCAGCCAAGGCGTCTCCGCCTTAGACGAACATCCGCACATAGAGCACTTTGGCGGCACGGCTCTGTACGGCGAATTCCGCGCTGGCACCCGCGCGTTCTATCGCCGCAAATACAAACTGAAAAATCCAGACGACCCGCACTTCAACCCTGGGGCCGGATGGGTCTCTGCGCTGTGTTTTGAGCCGCGCGCTGGCTTAACGACCCTGCTGTCCTTGGTTGTACCGCAAGTTGAGGCTGGTCGCCTGATGCTGTTTTACCACGCCCGCGTATCTGCCGCCCACGTCCAAGGCCAGTCCATTCGCACCGTAGATGTCGTCCAAGACGGTGGCACGCACATCTTGCGCTTTGCTCCGGCGTATGTGCTCGACGCTACTGAGTTAGGCGACCTGCTGCCCCTGTTGCCCGTTCCTTACGTCTCCGGTGCTGAAAGCCGCGACCAGACCGGCGAGCCGCACGCCCGCACCGACGGCCCAGTTCCGCATCTCACTCAGTCTTTTACCTGTCCGTTTGCGGTTGATTTTTGCCCCGGTCAAGACCACACCATTTCCCGCCCGCCGAACTACGAGCGCCACCGCGACCAGCAGCCCTACACCTTGACTTTAGAGTACGCCCGTGGCCTGCGCACGTACCGATTCTTTGAGACCGCCGGTGACTTGCCCGGTTCTTTTTGGGCGTATCGTCGCTTGTTGTGCGCCGATCAATTTGCCGAGGGACAGGTGTCTGGGGACGTGGCGTTGATTAACTGGCAGGGTAATGACTACACCGGCGGCACCCTCATCAACGTGCCGGCAGCCGAGCAAGCGCAGCAGATAACAGCGGCCAAGGAGCTGAGTTTGGGGTTGTTGTACTGGCTACAGACCGAGGTGACGCGCGATGACGGCGGTCGCGGTTATCCCGAACTGCGACTGCGCCCCGACATCATGGGGACGGCTGACGGCTTCTCCCAGTATCCCTACATCCGCGAGTCCCGGCGCATTGAAGCGCGCAAGACCATTGTCGAGCAAGAGGTTGCCGCCCCGCACCAGCCCCATGCGCGCGCCGCTCCTTTTAGCGACAGCGTCGGCGTGGGTTGGTACGCGATCGACATCCACGGGCAAGCTACCGATGTGGTGTACACCGCGCCCACCAAGCCCTTCCAGATACCGTTGGGAGCACTCGTGTCGCGGCACTTGGACAACTTGCTGGCGGCCTGCAAGAACATCGGCACCACGCACGTCACCAATGGCTGCTACCGCCTGCATCCCGTGGAGTGGAATATCGGCGAGGCCGCTGGTGCGTTGGCTGCTTTTTGCTTAGGTCAGCAACGGACTCCAGCGGATGTATGCAGCAGTGCGGCTTTGCGTCGTCAGTACCAGCAGATCTTGCTGGCGGCTGGTGTGCCGCTGTATTGGTATGAGGATGTGCCGCTTGGGCATCCGGCTTTTGCGGCCGTGCAGACGCTGGCGGTGGAGGGGATATGGCCGGGGTGCGCCGAGCATTTGCGCTTTGAGCCGGACGCCTTGGTTGACGCGCCAGACGAGCGTCTGCGGGTTGCGGGTCTGTCGTCGGATCTTGCGGGCCGCGATCCTATAACGCGCGGGGACTTGGCGTGCCGGATGGCCCAGCATTTGTAAAGGGTAATCCGATGGCGTAGATTTGAGGGGAGAGCCGCCTTAGCTCAGTTGGTAGAGCATCTGATTTGTAATCATTTTTTTCGCCAATTTTCCCGCGTCAATCCAAGTTAATTGTCTTTTATAAACTCCCTAAAATTAATCATTTACACTTGAACGTCGGAGCGCTTGTACATACCCTACATTGCAAACGGATACACTACCTTCCCATTGGTAGTGTATCCGTTTGATTTTCAGCGACTGCGGCGACCGGCAGCAGGCAGCCGTTGCTTGGAACGCGGGGAGATTATACTGAACAGAGTCAGGCGAGCAAGATGCGTGCCTGTTTACTGAATAGGCGTGCAGAACAGCCGCATGGGAATCCCCATGAAGTCCCCGTAATCTTCCAGCCTGCCTCCGCACTCGACGCGAAGGCCTTTTTCTGGGCGTCTTTGTCGTCTGCTTCCTTTTTGCCATTTGGCTTCACGTGAGTTCGGGATAAGGTGAGGGACTCCTTACGAAAGCGGGGAGTGCGAAATCGGGCACGTCGTAAAAGCCCTCGGCGTCCTCACGGATAGCCGACACTCCCCGCTCCCTAGAGCTTGCCGGGTAGGATTTGGACCGAGTGCAAACTCCCGGAGAGACTTGACCCAAGCGACTACGTGGCGCGGCGGCGATCGCCGCGACCGGCAGCCAGCCGCCGTCGTGAAGGCACAGTGAGTCTATCCATGTTGACGAATCCGGCGCAATCCCTAATCAGCCGTATGCGCTTCATGGCTTTCGCAAGTCGCGGCGCAACCCTCTAAGCTCGTACCAGATCGCCAAGCCGACGGCCAGTATCAGGCCGGAGGCAACGATGAGGACGAAGAGAATCGGCCGTAAATCATCTGGGGTCATTATGATCTACCTTTCCGTTGCGGCTTGGGTGGCCGCAGATTAGGGTGTAGGGAATGTTGAACAGTCATCGCTACCAGCGGCCAGCAGCCGAACGGTTAGCCATTCGTCAACTTCTTGTCCCTACCTACCTAACGACGCGAACCAGCGCTTGTCCACCTGCACCACATCAACCGTTTTGGTACGTACTCCAAGTTTGAGTTCTTCCATCTTGTCCATGAGCAATTGGCCGTCAATCAGGTAAATCGGCCGCGCGTTATCGCGTGCGGCTTCCTCCTGCGCGGCCTTTGTAAAGCCGAGTAGGTTGCAGCGGAGAACGACACCCCGTGGTTTTTTGCTTCTGCAAAACCTCGAAGAGTCGATGCGCACCCTTTAGCGGTTGATCGAGACCGAGGCAGAACCCCCTCCACAATTGCTTTTATGTCACGCCGATTGCTATGGACAAATCCTGGTGTCGAAACGTCCAACTCTTTCGCTATTTGCTTTGCATCTAACCCCTCTGCACTAAGCCGCCATACATCTCCGAGTCGTGTTTTGTCCTTATTAAGTGCACTTTTGACTTCCTCCAGATACGTATCGCTCTCAGTTACTTTTGGTTCATTATTCGCCATAAATCCTACCTCCTTTTTATTTATAGCTATCGGTAGTGGGTTCCTTTGCCTTTCATCGGCCGCGATCGCGGCGACCGGCAGCTTGGCTGCCGTATTGTTCAAGCCTTCCCGACCCGTCTAGCCTGACGTGGCGGCCGTGGATACTCCCGATAAGTCCGTGGAGCGGTACTCTCCATCAGAAAACCTGTGAAAAGGTGATATAGAGCGCCCTGCGGCCACCCGAGGTGCCGTAGTCGGCCCGCACGATCGTGCTCTGCCAGTGGCAACGCAACCCTAAGCCGCTGCCGCCGCGCCACCCACCGCTCGTCGGCAGTGCGTCGCGGGCGAAAATCTGTCCGACGTCGCCGAAGGTCACGAGCCCCATATATAGGTGCTGCTGACGCCATATCGGTAGCCAGCACCAGCGCAACTCGCCGTTGAACACGATCCGCGCCTCACCCCGATCCCTAGCACGGGCCACGCCGCGGACCGTGTCGCTGCCTCCCATGTCCAGTTCCTCGTAGAAGGGTAGGTCGCCGATGGTCCAGTTGACGCGCAGGCGGTTGGCGGCCACCAACCCATATCCCAAGGCGTGAAAGTGCCGGTGGTCAAAACTAAGCGTCGCCCCCCGGTACTCTCCACCACCGCCAACTCCGAAGTCCACCAGCAATTCCTCCAGCACGCCCGAGGTCGCGTTGTTGTAGTTGTCGCGCGTGTCGTAGCGCAGCGAGCCGACGAATTGGGCGAACGCGCCCCCGTCCGCGCCGAGGGGAGCGAGCGCGGAGAGGATGCCATCGGCGGCGTTCGGCTCGATATCGTTGTGGCTCAAACGCCCTCCGATGCGCAGACGCCAAGGGAAGCGCAGGGTCCGGATCCACTTGACCTTAAATTCCGGGAAGGCGTGCCGGAACGTCTTCTGGTCCCGCGAATACCCGGCGATGCCCTCGTCGCTGAGGCCGCCGTAGTAATTGGCGAAATCCTCCTTCTCGTAGACCAATTCGACCTCGAGCCGCCGGCCGGGCCGGAATTCGGGCGTGTCGACGAGCACGCGGTGTATCCACTTGCCTTTGGTTGTGATAAATACTTGAGCGCTATATTTGCGGCGATAGGGTACGCTCTGGCCGTCGTATTCGAAGAGATTGGCCCGCAGTCCATAGCCGGTGCCGTCGTCCGAGTTGAAATTCAGCAGCGGTATCATGGTCGGACGCCAGCCGACGGTCTCGTGGACCTGCTGGGCACCGCTTGGACAAGCCCCCGCGAATGCCAAGAGCGCCGCAATATGAAGGACCCGATTCAGCATAAACCAACCCTCAATAAGTTGCTTTGGTGTCAGATCGCTCGCCAGCGGCGAGGGCTAAATATCGGGGCTGTCTGGGCGGCGACAAGGCAACCCGAACGCATCGAAGGCCATTCCCAGACGATCCGCAGGCAACCGGGATCTAAAATCCAATCCTTCCTCGTGAAGTTGGCTGTGTATCAACTCCGTGTACATGTTGCTGGCCATGCCTACGCTCCACAGCATGTACCAGCTTTCTAGATCGTTGTCGCGAGCGACCCTAGGACTGGCGATGGCAAGAGCGACGGTGAGCACCCATGTTTTGGCCATGATACCTCCCATGTTTAGGGCCCCGGCTGACTCCTCGTTTTCAGCGCCGGGCACCGAGCGAAATAAGCACCGATAGGTCGTCGCCATCGTCTTGTCCTCCGTCCACCGTCTCCGGGCAGAAGGGGCGGCGGTCCGGGCGAGGGGCCAGACCGCCGCCGGCCTCAGAGAGCCACCTTGCGCAGCACAAGCCCCTGCAGCGTCTCGTAGCGCCACCCTGCCTGCGAGAAATCCATGCGCTACGGCCTGCTTTCTTTGATGTGTCCCCAGGTGGCGGAACGCACGGCCGTGGTGGGCGCTTCGAGGCGGGACAACACCAAGGGGCCATCCTCTTGGCTGGTGATGACCAGTTGGTCCCCTTGGAAGTAGTAGGCCTCTTCGATAAAGTTTCCTTCCGCCGCCATCATCTCGTTCACCATAGCGGGGACAAACCGGATCGACAACTTCAGCATCTCCACGATCTCATCTTCCAGCGGCAGGGCAGCCATCTGGCTGAGCACCCCAACCAAGTATTGGCTCAACCACACCGGGGTCCAGCCTTCGACAAAAACCAGTAGGTTGGTTAGCTGCGCGTGGATGGAATCGCCTTGGGCCGCCCAAGTGCCGTGCAAGGACACACGGTAGATAGAAGGCTCTCTAAAGCCGAGTGCTTCAAGCTCTTGCAGGGACATCTCTAGGTCATACAGCATGTCCCCGAACAGCTCTTCAAAAGAGAAGGCGTCCGCAGCCTCCGAGCTGTCCATGCTAAAGGTGCCATATTCCGCGAAGGTGACGATTAGGACTCCATCCTCCGCATCGACGCCCTGCCATGTGCCCCACAGGCGGGCATCGGCCAGTGCCACAGTGGGAACGAAAAGGGCTACAAGGAGGATGATAAAAGTGTTTTTCATGGCCTGCTCCTTACTCGGGTCGCTCCGTCATGAGGTAGGTTTGCCCTACAGATCGGCGGAACACTCAGCGTATTTCCTCGCACTGCGAAAAACCAGCTTTTTGCAAGGACATTCCTTGCTAGTGTATCCGTTTGAATTTCAAATGAATACACTAGCTCTCCCGGCCGTGGGTGAGAGAGTACGAAGGACCGAACCTAGCTAGGAGCAATCAAGGGCCTTGTTAAGTGGCCGGGCGACCGCATGGCAAGCCCGGGCGGGCGCGCCGCCGGGCATCTTAGCGGAATTCAAATTCTTCCTTGTGAACGCGCCGCGCCGACACGCCCCGTTTTCGCAACCCGTCGGAAACGGCGGCGATCATCGGCTTTGGACCGCAGAGATAATAGGTCCAGTCCCCAAGCGCGCCGCCAAGGTCGGTTGCGATCGCGTCCGCGTCGATCCGCACGCCAGCGTCGGAGTCGAGCCGCGCGATGGTTACGTTGCCCAGTTCAGCCGCGCGTGCCTCCAGTTCGTCGAAAAACAGCGCCTCCCTAGCCGACCGCACGCAGTAATAGAGCCGGACGGTCTTGCCATGCCCCGATTCCATCGTGCGCAGTACGGAGAGGAAAGGCGTGATCCCGATTCCCCCCGCGACCCACACCTGTTTCTCGGATCCCCTCAGCGGATTGAACCGTCCATAGGGCCCCTCGACAGCAACCGCGGCACCTGCGGTTAGATTGTCGCGCACCCGGCGGGTGTAGTCGCCTAGCACCTTCATGGTGAAGCGAAGTCGGTCTTCCTGCGCGCCGGACGAGATCGTGAAGGGATGCGCTTCCCTGAAGCCGTCCGAGTCAATGGTGACGAAGGCGAACTGCCCCGGCTCGAAGGCGAACATGCCGTCCTTCGGCTTCAGCACCACTTCGGTCGCACGCTCGAGCTTGTTGACCGTAGCCAGCCGGAATGAGTGGCTCCGTCTCCTGGGGTGGATGAGCTGTCTGTATCCGTAGGCCGCCAGACCGGCGAGAAGGAGTAGCGCGAGGATCACCCCTGGACCGGAGAGGAGCGGGATGTCCTCGCCGTCGAAGAGCACCAGAAAGACATGTACGCTGACGACGGCGTAGAACAGCCCCATGAACCGATGGGTCGCGATCCAGCGGTGATAGGGAATCTTGCGGTTCAGCGTGATGATGATCAGCAGGGTGAAGCCGATCATCGCGATCAGGCCGAAGAGGTCTATGGGCAACTCCTCTTCCTCCTCTTCCCGGCTGGCTGCCTCGGCCGGCGCGGGCGTTGCCGCGCTCCCTTGGACGGACACGGTGCCGGCTGTCTCGTCATCTTCCTCCGGCCCTCCCGGCACGGTCGCGAAGTGCGCCATGAACAGCAGCATGGCGGCGACGCCGAGATGCTTGTGCAGCCGGTACATCCGATCGAGGCCCCCGAACGATGTCTCCACCGCGCGAGGGCGCGTCGCCAGCAGCATCCCCAGAACCATGCAGATCACCGAGCAGGAACCCGCAAAGTAGGAAAACTGGGCGTCCAACGGCAGGCCCGCCGCAATCACGTGATGCCAATACAGCGCAGAATACGCGGCAAACCACACCGCAACGGCCCACATGCCTTTTCGCATGTTCATCCACATACAGTAAGCGCTCCATTTCGCCTGAGACGATCAACAGACCCAAGTGCTGACGATTACTTCCCTGCCCTCTCTGATTGGCGTGGCCTCTCGCGGGACCTCATCCTGTTAAGGGTGGGGCTGTCGCGTTTGCGCAGGTGCAGCACAGCGGTTATCGCTACAACCCCATCAACAGGTCGCGTAGCGCCTTCATGGTCGGCTCACCATTGGTCAAGGCAGGTGGCGACCGCCCGCCAAGGAGAGGCAGTCCGGTGTAGGCTTCCCGGTCCCGGCGAGCGGTAGCCTTGGGCGGCCTCTGTTGGGTAGCGCGCGAGGTCGCTCATTACCAACAACATTTTCTTGACGGCGGCGAACGCTTCGCCGGCCTGAAGCCGGTAGAAATAGATCCCTGACGACACGCGCTGCCCGCCTTCATCGGTGGCTTGCCATCGTCTTATCTCCATCGGTGCATGGCGCAACAAGGTGAAACTCGGCGATCCCTTTTTCGGTAGTGGTTGCGTTTGAAATGTAGCCGGAATCGCCCGATTTATGGCATGGAGATTGCCATGCTCACTCCATCAAATACCCAACGCCAATGCGGATCTTTCCCTCGCTATCTGATCGGGCCCCAAAGCGAACAACGGGTCGTGTATCCGTTTGAAATTCAGGTGCGCCATGCGCTTTACGATGAGTCCTAAAAGACAGCCATAAAATTTGACAAATAAAGATAAGATTCCTGTGTGAGATATATGTGAGTTGACAATCTTTTTTCGTGAGTTTAGTATGATCATTTGTTAATTTTGTTAAATTTTTAGGTATGATTGGCCTCGCCAGGGCCTATCGCGCCTCGAATCCCGTTGTATCACTTAGACAAGGCCCGACTACAACCACGGGTATCCCGCATCCTGATGGGGGGGATGAGTTGAAAAACACCGACGAGCGTGACCAACAAACAGAGATGCCGCGTAACCGCCTCTCCCAGCTGAGCGAGGCCAGCCTCCGCATCAACGAGAGCCTCGACCTCGACACGGTATTGCAGGAGATTTTGGATAGTGCCCGATCACTGACCGACGCTCGGTGCGGCGTGATCGTTAGCTTGGACGGTAAAGGGCAGGTGGAGGACTTTCTAGCCTATGGCCTGACGGACGATGAGGCCCAACAGTTATTTGCGATGCCCGAGGGGCTGAAGATCTTCGGATACCTAACCACCACTTCAAGGCCGCTGAGAGTCCCGGATCTTACCAGCTTCCTAAGAGCACAGGGCCTTTCCGAGTTCCGTCCGCCCATTGAGATAAACGTGCGCGCCTGCTTGGGAGCTCCGATTCGCCACCGAGGCGAGAATGTGGGCCATATTTTTCTGGGAAAGAGCGAACCCGGACAGGAGTTCACCCGCGAAGACGAGGATACCTTGGTCATGTTCGCGTCCCAAGCGGCACTGGTTATCGGCAACGTTCGCAAGTACCGCGACGAGCGGCGAGCCAGAGCCGACTTGAAAACGCTGATCGACACCTCGCCGATAGGCGTGGCGGTCTTCGACGCCCGAACCGGCGTGCTGGTGTCGTTCAACCGGGAGGCCAGAAGGATTATAGGGTGCCTACAGACGCCGGGATACCCCGTGGAGCAACTCCTCGACGTGCTCACCGTCCGGCGTTGGGATGGGAGCGAGGTGTCTCTGGACAAGGTCTCCCTTGCGCAAGTGTTTAGCACTGGCGAGATCGTCCGCGCCGAGGAGATCGTCATGCAGGTCCCCGACGGTCGGTCGGTGACCACGCTGGTCAACGCCACGCCCATCCGTTCGCAGGATGGCGAGGTGGAGTCGTTCGTCGTCACGCTACAGGACATGACCTCGCTGGAGGAGTTGGGGAGACTGCGGGCCGAGTTTCTGGGGATGGTAAGTCACGAGTTGCGCGTTCCGCTGACCTCTATTAAAGGCTCCGCAATCACCCTGCTGGACGACTCATCCGACCTAGACCCCGCCGAGCTGCGCCAGTTCCACCAGATTATCGTCGATCAGGTCGAACACATGCGTGAGCTGATCGGCGACCTGCTGGACGTGGCGCGCATCGAGACGGGCACGCTGCCGGTTACTCCCGAACCAGCGGAGATCGCCACCTTGGTAGACCGGGCCAGGAACACCTTCCTAAGCAGCGATGGAAGGCACGACCTCGACCTCGACCTTGCGCTGGACCTGCCCCCGGTCATGGCAGATCGACAGCGCATCGTCCAGGTCCTGTCCAACCTTCTATCCAACGCAGCAAGGCACTCATTGGAGTCGTCCGTCATCCGGGTGACCGCCGTGCGGGAGGATTTCCATGTGGCTGTAATCGTCGCCGACGAGGGCCGAGGAATCTCCGCCGAGCGGTTGCCGCACCTGTTCAGGAAGTTTTCCCGCGCCGCCGACGAGGACGGGGAACGCGAAATTGGCGGTTCGGGTCTGGGCCTTGCCATCTGCAAGGGCATAGTGGAGGCGCACGGTGGTCGCATCTGGGCTGAAAGCGACGGGCTGGGCCAAGGGGCGCGGTTCACCTTCACCATACCGATGGTCGAAGAAGCCGGGAGCGGCGCAACAACCCAGGCCCCTCGGCACGCTACCCGCTCGCAGCAGGAGGCGAGCGAGGGAGTCTGCGTTCTGGTGGTGGACGACGATCCGCAGGCACTGCGGTACATCCGGGACGCACTCTCGGGGGTGGGCTTTACGCCGATAGTGACCGCTGACCCCAAAGAGGCTCTCCTCCTCATGGAGGAGCAAAGGCCCCACTTGGCCTTGCTCGACATGGTGCTGCCCAACACCGACGGCATCGACCTGATGAAGGACCTCTGCCGTATAGCCGCCGTGCCGATAATCTTCGTCTCTGGGTACGGCAAGGATCAGGTCATCGCCCAGGCCTTAGAGATGGGCGCTGCTGACTACATCGTCAAACCCTTCTCGCCGACGGAGTTGGTAGCAAGGGTTAGGGCCGCCCTGTGCAGGCAGGCAGACCCTTACCGGGCCGAGTCATTGGAACCCTACGTGCTGGGCGACCTGACTATTGACTACGCCGAGCACCGCGTGACGGTTGCCAACCGGCCAGTGGAGCTAACCGCCACCGAATACGAACTGCTCTTTGAGCTTTCGGTCAATGCTGGACGGGTGGTGACCTATGACCGGTTGTTGAGAAGGGTATGGGGCCTGACCACCTCTAGCGATATGCAGGCGGTCCGCACCCTCATCAAGACACTCCGCCGCAAGCTGGACGACGACGCGAACAGCCCCACATATATCTTTACAGAGATTCGCGTCGGCTATCGGATGCCGAAGGGACAGGAACCCGGACAGGGGACAGGGTAGCTGTGGCAGTCTTGCGTCTTACCATAGCTTTTTGCATGGCGAGGACGAATCCCAGCGCACGGTCGAGGACCTTTCTTCGTTGTCCTAGAGGCGCTACACAGCGGGGCTAGTTCCCCACTTTTGGGATGTCTGCGGGCGTCGAGTGCTTGGCGCTAAAATTCGGTAGTGGGTCAGTTTGAAAAATTTTCACTCTCGGCTCGGCTATCTGATTCCTTTGAGCTAGAAGGTGGGGGCGAGGGACGCCCTCCAGAGGTTACAGACTATCCACCCTGCTAAAGGCAAGCCCTAGTTAGGAGGAACTAATGGGGGAGGAGCCGTTGATCGCCAGCGGCTTTTCTATCGAAGGGGACCGCTTAGAATTCCGAGAGGGCGAATTCTCTGACGTGGTTTTTGTTCGTCAAGATGAAACGGCTACCTTCACAGAGACGACCAGTTGGGGCCAAATCAAACAAGTATATAATTCCCCTTCAAAAGCATGGAGGAATTAACCCATGAAAATAGACCGGTTGATCCTGGCCGTGGTCGCCTTGAGCTTGGGCTTTTTGGCTTGTGAGCGCACGTCTCCAATTATCGCGCCGACCATAGAAAAGAGTAGCGCGCTTTCCATCGGCGTCGTTCTGCCTTTGACGGGGCACTTGGCGGCTATCGGTCAACTGATGCAACAAGGCTTTGAGCTGGCGCTTTCTGAGATTAACACCACCCCAGAAAGCCAGACCAAGCTGACCTTCCTCATGGAGGATGATTCCAGCACCGTATCGGGTGCGGTTTCGGCTTTCAATCGACTGATCCAGCAAGCGGGCGTGTCTGTTATTCTCGGCCCGGCGTCCTCTTCTGCGACGCAGGCGGCCTTCCTCATAGCTCAAGACCATCAGGTGGTAGCCATTAGCCCGACCTCGGGGGCGAGTGGTCTTTCCGCGCTTGGTGATTTCGTCTGATGGATACCCTCTTGGGCTCGTTCTCTTTTGACGCCAACGGAGATGCGATTTATGAGCCGAAGGTGCTGATTGTAAGAAATGGCAAATTACAGCCCTTCGAGTAACCCCATGTCCAGGTGTGGGAGGACGACGCCTATCCCAACCCAGATGACCCTGTTGGGGAGTGGAGATTCGTCTCCATGCTCCAACGGGCAATAAGGCGTTGACGCCATTGTCGCCGACCAAATGCGGTTCGACGCAAGATGCCGAAGTAAATCTGCACACCGCTCGTCCGGGTTTACCGTTGCCTTGAGTGGTGTCTCAGGGAAGGTGGACGATGGAGTTTGAGCTAGGGAGAACCGTAAAGCGTCGGTTTGAAGGCTATGAGTACCAGCGCATCGACGATGGGTGGTATATCCAAACCGGACTGCAATGGACCCGATAGGCGCTACGAGGCGATATTTCTGAGGCACTCGGTAATACCACATAACCGAACTCAACGAGATCGTCGTGGAACATCGAGATAGAGATCAGTATGACGAAAACAAGATAGTCAAGGGAGTACCCGCCTTTTTGCATAAGCAACGGGGTGTCTCGCCTATTCGGGCTCCGGGCATGTGGGTGAGCCGAACCCTCTTGGCAACCTAATGAACAGATCCTCCAGAACTTATTGATCGCTCAGCGGCAACAACCCAGCAACCGCCAAGGAGCTTCGCCATGCTGAAACTACTGTCCGTCGCCGTACTCGAGTAACAGTGGATGACGTGAAATCAAAGCCTCCTTGTATTGGTGAGTGTCGGCTTGGCTGGGTGCCAAGCCGCTTTCCCTACTTAAGATAAAGCATCCGCCGCACGGCCTTTCCGCTTGGGTAGTGCAACCGCGCGATATAGACACCTGCGGCCACCGCCTTCCCCCCCGCGTCGCGAGCATCCCATACCACTTGATAGAAACCCGCCGATTGGTACGCATCGACCAGCGTGCGCACCTGCTGACCCACGATATTGAACACCTCCAGCCGCACCGGCCCGCCCGTGGCGAGTTGGTAGGCGATTTGGGTAATGCTATTGAAAGGATTAGGGTAGATGGGCCGCAATCCGCTCACCAGCGGCGTGGCCAGCGTGGCTTGGGCCTTGCCGCTCCCTAGCTGTTCCACGGCAACCACCCGCGCGTCGCCGTCCAACGTCAGTTCGACATGGTAGCGGCGATGGCTGTTAAGCGCGATGCTACGCCAGTAGCCGACCACCTCGTCCTTGGTGGTCCAAGCCCGGGCGCGATAGTATCCGTTGATGGGTGGGCCGAACAAGAGCAAGTCGGCTTGGCCGTACGCGTTGGTCACTACGCTCCAAGCATGGTCTTGGCCTGCGATCGTGCGGCCCAGCTCGACGGTCAAGCCCTCGGCGGCCTCGCCGACCACCTCGACGGCTACTTCCACGTAGGGCGTGCTGGGGTCGAGGACCGTTGCCGTCACCGCCGGGCCGCTGGTCACCGCGCCGTAGTCGGCTACCTTGTGGTCAATCCTGACCGCGTCGGCTATGGCATGCCCCTGAATGGTTATCGGCTGGGCGCGGAACCAGTTGGTCGGCGTAAAAGTGAGCGTGGTTGGCTCCGCGCTGGCCGCCTCCGCGCCGGCGGTCACCGTCACGGTCGCCTCCGTGGAGTCTGGATTGGTGTACAGATGCATCCGATAGGTGCGAGAGCTGCCCTCGACGACCGCGAGCGTCTGCGGCCGCACCGCCACGGCGGACTCGTAGCCCGGATTACCGTCCAGTCGTAGGTCGATCAACAGCGGCAGGGCCTCAAACGCCGCGAACGGGAACGATTCGAGGGCGTTATCGCCTAAGTCGAGATAGGTCAGCCTGTTAAGACCCGCCAACAGTCCTCTCGGCAGATGTTTGATCCGGTGGCCGCGCAGGTCGAGGCTATCTAGTCGGGTCAGGCCCGCCAAATCGCCGGTCTGCAGGCGGAGGCTATCATCGCCCACGGGTATCGCGAGCCGACCGCGGATGGCCGCCAAGTGCGCGTCAGTGACGAACGCGCAGTGGTTGGTGGCGGCGATACGGGCCAGCAGTGCCGCCCGGACCGCCGGCGTCCGGCTGCAGATGCCCAAGGATAGGGGGAAGGTCATACCCTCGGGGAAGGTCAGGGGCTGGGTGGTGAAGTCCGTAAGGTCGAAATCCTCCGGGAAGGCCAGGGGGGCTTGGGGGGGCTCGGTCGCCTGTTCGGTCTCAGGCGCGTCGTTGTCGATGATCACCGCTGTGGCCCGGCCTTGTCCGATTGTCGCGTTGGCTTGGCGCAACCGGATGGTGAAGGACTCCTCTTCCTCGACCAACTTATCGTCAATGAGGCGCACGCGGATCGTCTGCTCGGTCGTCCCAGCCGGGAAGGTCAGGGTCCCGACGGTCACCTCGTAATCATCCCCCGCCCTTGCCGTACCGCTCGCAGTCGCGTAGTCCACCGTCACCTCTTGTCTACTCGCTGTGCTTAGCTGCACTGCGAACATCAGCGCCGTGTCGTCCTCCGACGCCTCATAACGCGTCGCTGCAAACGACACCGTCACATCGCTCTTGGCCTCCTCAGCGGGCAGGTCGTCCGGCGTCTCTATCTCAGCGGGCAGGTCGTTGTCGGCGATTGCGCCTGTTGCCTCGCCCGTTTCGATCATCGCGTTGGAGTTGCGTAGCGAGATTGTGAAGGACTCTTCTTCTTCGACCGCGTTGTCGTCAATGATGAGCACGGAGATCCCCAGTCTCGTCGTCCCCGCCGGAAAGGTCAGGGTCCCACTCGTCGCTTCGTAATCCTCTCCTGCCCCCGCCGTGCCGCTCGCAGTCGCGTAGTCCACCACTACCTCTTGGCTGGCTACTTTACTCAACCTCACTCTGAATTCCACCGCCTCGTCGTCCTCCGACGACTCATAGCGCGTCCTCGTAAACGACACTGTCACATCCTCCGGCAGCGAGCTTGGAATCGATCTCGGCGTGGTGCCTGTTTCCGGTGGCGAGCCCTGCGATGGCGGCGGGTCCTGTGATCGCGGCGGCGGGTCCTGTGATCGCGGAGGTGGGTCCTGTGATCGCGGCGGGTCCTGAGATGGCGAACACTTAGGAGACAATGAAAAAGAACCATCATAGTAGTTGAGCGGCTCTCCTGCGTCTGTTGATATCTGTTGCTCATCTGAACTCATGTGGAAATGGTAGTCTTGGTCGAGTGGATAAAAATTTGAGAGTGTGTTACCATCGGAGTCTACAAAACCATTTTTTGTAAAACAATCCCAGTAGGCGCTAAGTTTGTGCGTTTCTGTTCCGTCATCGATGCTCTGGGTATCATGTCCGAATGTGGGTAATGCCAAGGGCATCAAAGCGAAAATGCAAATGATGAGCGCGAATCCCGTGCGGGAGAGCCAAATATTCTCGTTGCTGTGCCGAGCAGCAAGCACGTCGCGCACTCGCTCAGTCGGTGGCGTTGACATGGTGGGACCATGCGGCAAATAATCGGTAAGACGCATTAGTATCTCCTTGCGGGCCTAGCGAAGCAGGGTTTTATCCAATCGCTTTTGGGGTTGATGCAGTTGGCCTTGGCCGTGCCGGACTACTTGACCTTGTCGCGTCGTCAAGGATCCTTGGCGGTGGTGTTGGCGAAAAAGCAGACCGATAGCCCGGATAGCCCAATGCACTTGGTGGTGATTCGACGGGTTTGAAAGTCTATGGGGAGGGCGCGTGAAAAGTCCGCCAACACGGCTGGCCCAAATGGCGGACGTGGCGCAAACTGCATGTGGGGGTCAACGAGGCCGCCGTGTATCCGTTTGAAAATATACGGCTAGGGGTTTCTTGTTCTAATTTAAGGGTATAGAATGATGTAGACGTGATTACAATGGATTTTTTTGTGATTTTTTTGTGATTTTTTTGTGATTTTTTTTGTGATTTCTACCCCCAAAGGTATGGTTCGCCTCGGCAGGTCGGGTGCACCTCGAATCCCGCTGCCACGGCCAGCTGTGGCAAGCGCCACATCGCGGCCTAATTTGTCGGGTAGCGAGGAAGTGTCTCCATCTCCCCGCCCTCCCGGAACCGTGCGTGCGCCTTTCAACGCACACGGCTCAAGCAAACCGGGCTGGAGCTTGCCGCTCCCGCTTCCTTGTCGGGCCTCCTCCAGGCACATTGGATTTCTCCTCCGATGATCTGCTCACCGTACGGCCCTGCGCATCCTCATCTAAATCACGCCCTTCGATGCTATGCTCAAGGTCGGTTCACCTGCTCCACGTCAGCACGCTTTCGCGTTGGGTATGGCCCTATCCAGCGGGTTATGTATTCCCCGTGCCTTTCGGCGGCTGGCCTTCGCTTCTTGGAGCATCCTACTCCCACTGAGGAGTTAGCTATTCCTTGCGGTTTGGGTACTGATTGCTCAGACCTCGTTGGGGGTTTCCTTCACACCCACCGATTACTCCGTGCGCATGTGGGATTGGTAATGGTCCTACACACTGGACAAGAAAAACAGCACGTTATTTTTCACTCTACGTATGCTTAAGGTCGCATTCAAACGGATACACTACCTGGATGTGGGCGGCTTGGGCCATGCCCGTCGTTGCCTACTGGACTTATCGACTCATGGGATGGTTGAAGAAGAGAAGGAAGGAAAGGTCAACCACCGCCAGCTAAAGCAGGCGATAAGGTTGATTCCGAGGAGGACAAAGTAGGTGCAAGGAGAAAGAATTTCGTAAATGATGGAAAAGAGATATGGAGGATGCTGCAGCTTGTCCCTTGCTCACCGAGCCAGCGGGGGCGGCTGTTGACGAATTCCTCATATAAATCGAAATTCAAAGGCGTTCCACGATCTTATTGGCTAAGCCACCTTAGCTCAGCAGGTAGAGCATCCGCCTTGTAAGCGGCAGGTCCTCGGTTCGATTCCGGGAGGTGGCTCCAATAAATTATTTTCAGACTGACACCCCACCGTCTTACTGACTACAATCCGAAGTCAAGGCAATCAGGGCAGCCTGTTCGGCTGTTTCTGAGACTGCCGCCAAGCCCCAATAAAGATTGCTCGTGTAGTAGCTTGTATTCAACGCGGTCCGCAACACATTATAGCGAGCCGCCTGATCTAAGCGGCCAGCTAGCCCGTACGCGAAGCCGAAAAATTGCGAGGGCGGCATTGGGGCACACATTTCGAGATACGCATCAGAGAAGGCCAAGATAGCGGCCCGGTATCCAACGGAAGCATCTGGTGCATCTAAAGACAAAATGGCGTCGTTGTAGAAAGCGCAGTTAGCCTTATGCGCGGCCGCAGCGGCTTGCTCGGTTATCTCTTTCCCCGCCGCGTTAAATCGATCCCAAGCTGGGTAATACTCGTTGCCCCAAATGGTTATTTCCGCTGCGGTTAGACGGTGCATAACGCCGGCGGCGTTGAAAAGGTATTTACCGACTGCAAAAGCGCCGCTCAACGCGGTCTCGTCAATGGGAGTGCCTACAGTGTAGAAAGCCTGTTTGGCATCCATATATTGATCGAAAGCCGCTGCCGCCTCGGGGCCGAAGATGGTGTGCAAAGAAGCAAAGAGCGAGTCATAGGCAGCATAGGCGACCGAATCGACGACGGCTATAGCAATGGAATCGGCAAAGGTATCGGCAACGACTCCGACTTCCTTGAGATTTTGATAGGCATTTGATGCTTCACGGGCGACCAATTCGGCGGCGTTCTCTGGGGGGCAGTCAGTCGCATTGACTGGCGTCTGCGCACACGCGACAAAAGCGATGAGTAGAACAAAGCGACTCATGGCCATGTTATCTATTTTTCCGTCCGTCCATACGGGGGAGATGAGGCCGCTTTAGACGGGTGCCCCACCTTCTCGGCGTCCATTAAGCGGGCCATCGCGCAGTGCCGATGGCGTAATACTTGTGTACGAAAGGGGGTGCCGGGCGCGAGGCGTACCAGATGCGGAGGGAGTCGTCGTCGAGGCGCAGTATCGATTGGCTGGTAGTGTAGTGGGATTCCCAGGCACGCGACGGATCGGGAGCGAAAACGGGGTTGTCGGGGTCCTTTTGCCAACGCAAGCCGTCTGCGCTGTAGGCGCAGCCAATAGCGGTTTTCATTTCCTCGCTGCCGTGCTGGCTGTAGCTGCCGTACCACATCCAGTACTGGCCGTTGATGGCGACAACCGTGGGATAGACGAGGCGGTCGTGTTCCCAGGATTGGTCGAGCGTCAGGACCGGGTCGGTCGCGACCTGCCAGTTGTACCCGTCGGCGCTTTGGGCATAACGTATGCTCCAGGGTAGCGCGCGGACGTCGGTGTACCAGAGTTTGTAGTGGTCGGCTTCTTTGATAAGGGTCGGTGCGTACGCGTGTTCGAGTTGCGGAGCCGATGGCGCATCCCACTTGATTCCGTCGTCACTGGCGGTTGCGTGCAGGGTGTGCATCCGGTCGCCGGAGGGGAAGTTGCAGGAGGAAAACCACAGCCGTAGGCGGCCCTGCTCCCTGCACACTGAGCCGTCGGGGTGGCGGAGGAGCGTCGGGGTTAAAATCGAGCGCGTGCCCGTGAAGCAGCACACCGGCGAGCGCGGATCTTTGGTAAAGCGGACGCCGTCGGTGGAAGTAGCCAAGCCCAAGGTGAAGGCGCGATTGTCCACGCGGTCGCTGACATTGTGGCGTGATCCGCTATACCACATCGAGTACACCCCATTCTCGTAGGCGACGCAGGGGGCGAAGAGGTGCATGTCGTCGAAGGCCCCTTCAGGACCTAAGGCGATGCAGGGGCCTTCGTCGCGCTGCCAGTGCTGAATCATGCGTTTTCTCCTGTGTATGGACGCTCTATAGCGCTTCGACCTTCACCACGGCGGGGCCAGACTCGGCTCGTTGACGAAGCGCTTCATGCCCAGCACGAGTCGGGCTTGGGTGCGCGGCGGCAAAGCTAGCGCGAACGTCTTGCCGCTCACCGGAACGCGCTGGGACGCCCCGTCGACCTCGACCTCGGTGAACTCGTGTTCCCCCATGCCCCCCGCTTGGATCAGCACTTCCCGGCGCTCCGTCGGGCTTACGTTTACCACGGTCAGTTCGGCCCGGTCGTCGCTCAGCCCCGAGACCAGCGCGGCCACATCGGGCGGAAGCCCCGGACGACGGCGCTGGGCGTCGAAGTGGCGCAGTCTCGTGACCAGCAGGCCCCCGTTGTAGTGGGGGAGGGGGGCACCCATGGTGAGCTGCACTAGGCCTTCACAGGTAACGGGATTTCGCTGCTGGAAATAGGCGTCGTTATAGGTGGCCGGGTCCTGCTCGTCCTGCTCCATGAAATCGAGGCGCGCCTGCACCTGACTCAGATTGTGTGCGAGGATCCGCTCTGGATACTCGGGGAATTCGCCGTGTAGGTAGGCCATCCAGCCCCAGTCGTGCCCGCCCTGATCCTTGGTGTGGTGCCACGAGTTGACGGCGAACGGATCGCCCGACCGCTTGCGGGTCTGCTCGAATCGCCGCGAATCGGACCGGGCCATCGACATGCACCACAGATGGGCGATGTCGGACGGGTACATGGGCATGAACTCGAACCAGCCGTCCTGCTGCAAAGTGGTGCCGTCTTCCTTGCGGATCGGGTACCACATCCACTCGCCCAGCTCGTAGTTGACCAGCCCGGGATCATCGTACTTGTGGGGCACGTAGAGCTGATCGTCGCGCTCGATTCCGCGGGAAATGAGGACGTCGATCTGCGACCGCGGAAAGTCCATGTACTCCAGTCGGCACGTCAGCAGAGCGCAGTTCTGGGCTGCGACCCCCACGGCTTGCCCCACGCTGTGCCAACCGTGGGGCCAAGCCCAGCCGTAGCTCGACCCATACCACTTGCCGTTGGTGTGTTCGCCCACGATGCCGGAGAGGCCGACGTTGTCGGGCACGATGCCGCCGTTGGCGTCGGCGCGCTCCATCCATGCCTCGGTGTATTCTAGGACCCAGTCGCGGTACTTCCCGTCCGCCGTCAGCAGGTAGGCGTTGGCCCCCAAGGTGGTCGCCAGAAGGTTGACCACGGCGTCGCCGCGGCCCATGCGATCGCGCATGGCTTGGCCCAGCCGCGCGGCCAACTCGGGATTACCTCGCACCGCGTCGTGATTGGTACATCCCGGCACGTCGTAGAAGGGCAGATTGTACCCCTCATAGGGCCAATGCGGACCCTCCTCGAAGGTCCAGTAGGCCGGCCCCTTGCTGCCGTTTCTCGCGCACCGGATGATCCGGTGTGCCGGGTCGTAGTTGGGTGCCTCCGGATCCTCGCCGAGGAACAGTCCGGCAAAGCGACAGGCCCGTTCGATGTTGGTCCCGTTGGTCGGATCGGCCATGCAGAGCATGTAGAACAGGTAGTTGCCCTCGCCCTGATGGAACCAGTCGTAGCCCGGCTGGTACTCCCGCACCACCATGGGGTAGCCGTGTCCCGTCCCGTGCTGGCTCATCTGCTCATTGATGACGTCGAATTCCCGCTGGGCGTCGGCTAGGAACTGGTCGCTGCCGCCGAGCAGGTAGAAGAGCGGCCAGTTGTGGAAGCTCTCGTAGCAGTCATCCAGCGCGTCGATGCTCTCGAAGTCGGGACTGGGGGGCCAGAGCAGGCGTCCATCTGGATGGGTGTACCTTTCGAGCGCCTGTGGAGCGGCGTCCTCGATTGCGTCGAAGAGTTGGCGCTGAAGCAGGGCCCACTTCGGTGGTGTCTGGGCCGATTCGCGCGCTTCTAGGGAGACTGCCATGATCACTCTCCTTCCGTTTTGGGCTGGTTCCGCTCGATGATCAAGGTATGCGCACGGGACGCAATTTCTTATTCTCCCAGCTAGCTCTTACTTGGCCAAGCCCCGCTTGACCTTCCGCTCAAATTCGCGCATCTCATCCACTCCGTCTAACACGCCGATTTCCATGTTGAACTCGCGCACCTCGCCCGGTTCGATGTACTGCAAAGTCCCGTGCTTGCGGTTCCAAGCGCGGCCGAGCACTGAGCAGTTGCCCGGCTCAATGCCGGTGACGTAGGTACCTTTGTGGAAGTGCTGCCAGTGGTTGACGATGGGGATCTCGCTGTGCTTGAACTGCCAATACAATCCCAAGCCGAGTTTTTCGTTGAGCAGGCCGACGTGGACGCGCCCTTGGCGGTCGGTGCAGGGCCGATGCACGTACACGTCGTCGTGGGCGCGCGGTTGCGGCCCTTTGGCCACGGTGTAGTCCTCGGGGCCGACGGGGCGGTCCGCGGTCCACTCGGTGCTCTCGCGGCTGTGGAGGACGAGGCGGGTTCCTTCGTCGAGCAGGGGGAAGCCGGGGTTGCAGTGATACACGAACATGAGCGGCGAGCGGTCGGCCGCGAGGTTTTCGATGCGGTCGCGGATGTGGATGCTGCGCTCGCCGAGTACGGTCGAGATCTCGCGCGATAGCTCTAGATTCTCGGCAAAGACCTCGGCTTGGCGCATTTGGCCGCGGATGCGCACGACGTAATCCGCGCCCTCCCAGCCGGCCTCAATGCCGACGTTCTTCGCTGGGATGTACGAGAGGCGGCCGTGCAGCGGCATTTCGGCGTTTTCCTCTTCGGGATCGACTTCTGGGTGGCCGACAAAGTCGAGGCCGCAAGAGGTAACTAGCCCGCCGAACCAGCCGCGCCCCCATTTGAAGCCCTCTGGCTCGTAGAAGGCCGGCCCGACGTCTCCGGGGCCGGAGCGGAAGCACAGCGACTGGCCCTTGTAGTGGGCCGAGGCAATGTCGAGGGCGCGGCCGGGCAGGACGGAAAACCCCAAACCCGAAGCGTTGAACACGTCGATGAGATCGGCACCGCGCTCGAATCCTTCGCGGCGCTCGGCGCGGCGGGCGTACATGAGCTGGCTGATGTCGCCGACGCGGTTGAGCAGTTGGCGGCGGGTGAAGTTGCGGCCGAAGAGCTTGGGCATGAGGAACCTCCTATAGCAAATGCTGAGATGCGGTTTGGACTATCGCAAAGATAGGCTTTGCACGGTAAAACAATACATATAGGTTTTTCTTGCCAACCCAAACCTATTGAGGAAGGAGTGCAGAAGGCATGGCTTTTGCAACGGCGGTGCAGCTAGAAGACGTGTGGAAGCGATTCGGCGCGGTCGAGGCCGTGCGCGGGGTGTCGCTGAGCGTACCTGCGGGGTGTATCTACGGGCTGTTGGGGCCCAACGGCGCGGGTAAGACGACCCTTATCCGCATGATTATGAGCATCTTCTTCGCCGACTCCGGGCGCATCGGCCTGCTGGATGGGCAACAGGCTCTCGCGGTCAAGGACCAGCTCGGCTATCTGCCCGAGGAAAAGGGTCTGTACAAGAAGATGAAGGTCGCCGAGGTGATGATCTATTTCGCGCGGCTCAAGGGAGTTGCCATGGATGTGGCGCAGGAGCGGGCCGCCGAGTTGTTGCAGCGCTATGGCCTCGGCGATTATCAGGATCGGCGCTGCGAGGTGCTGTCCAAGGGCATGGAGCAAAAGGTGCAATTGCTCGCGGCGCTGATCCACGAGCCCGAGTTGGTCATTCTCGACGAGCCTTTTTCCGGGCTGGACCCGGTCAATCGCGATTTGATGCGGGACGTCATCTTGCAGATGCGCCGCGATGGCAAGACGGTGATCTTCTCGACCCACCTGATGGAGCAGGCCGAGCAGCTATGCGACTTTGTCGCGCTGATCAACAAGGGGCAGAAGGTCGTTGATGGCCCGTTGGGCCAAGTACTCGCCAGCGGGGGGCGTGCCGCAGTGCTCGACTACGATGGCGACGGGCACCTGCTGCGCGACCTGCCGGGCGTGACCCGGGTCAATGACTCGGGCAAGCGGGCCGAGCTTTTTCTGGCCGAGGACGCGGACTCGCAAGCGCTGTTGGCCGCGCTCGTCCCCAAGGTGCAGATACGGGGCTTTGCCCTGCGCACGGCCTCGTTGCACGAGATCTTCATCCGCGCCATAGGGGAGGCCGACGATGCGTAAAATTGCTTTAGTTGCCCGACGCGAATACATGGAGCACGTCCGCACCAAGGGATTTTGGATCGGCGTCTTGGCCTTCCCACTCATTCTCGCGTTGAGCGTTGTGGTGCCCGTGCTGTTGAGCGGAACCAAACAGGCGCGCACCTATGCTGTGATCGACCATTCGGGTTTTGTGCTACAGGAGGTGGAGAAGAGTATTTTGGCCGAAGATCTGGGCATAGTGCTGCGGGACGCGGCGGAGCGCTACCGCGATAGCGGTCAGGCTTGGGAGCGCTTGCCGGATGCGGTCCGGGCTGCCGCGAAGGTCTATGTGAGCTTGGACGAAGCGGAGCGGCCAGCGCTGATTCAGGACCTTACTACGGGCGAAGATGAGGTCGCGGCTGGTCTCGTCGAGTGGTGGCAGCAGGTGTCGGCTGAGGAGTTAGAGGGCCTCGACTTGGAACTCTCGCGCAGCCGCTATGCTCGGGTGGAGGTGCCCAGCGGCGACGATCCGCCAGCCGCACTCAATCGCATGGTGAACGACGGCTCGCTCTTTGCGTACTTCGTCATCTCCCCAGATCCAGTCGCTAGCGACGAAGGATGCAAATACATCTCTTTGAACCGGACCGACCAGGATTTGCGCCGCTGGTTTGCAGACCGGGTGTTCCAAGTGGTGCGGGCGCGGCGCATTGAACAGGCGGGCCTCGACGCGGAAACGAGCGACTGGTTGCAGTCCTCAGTGCATTTCGCGGAGCGCAAGGTCGATAAGCGCGGCGACGAGGCCGAAGTTTCCACAGTCGATAGGGTCCAACAGTGGGCCGTCGTACCGTTCGTCTATCTATTGTGGATGGCGATATTTATCAACGCGCAGACGCTTATGACCAATACTGTGGAGGAGAAGTCGTCGCGCCTCATCGAAGTGCTGCTGTCCGCGCTCTCGCCCTTCGAATTGATGGCCGGCAAGATCGCTGGCACGGCCGCGGTTGGGCTGACCTTGGTCTTTACCTGGGTCGCGTGCGTCGCGTTGGGGGTGGTGATCGCGCCGGTCGCGTTGGGGGACGATGTGTCCTCTATCGTCGGCATTGCTAGCACGCCGCTGTATTTGTGGTCCTTTGTTTTTTACTTCTTAGCTGGCTTCCTGCTGTACGCCTGCCTGTTGGTGGGAGCCGGTTCGCTGTGCAATAGCTTGAAAGACGCGCAGAGCCTGATGTTGCCGCTCCTCGTACCGCTGATCGTGCCGTTGCTCACCATGATACCCATCACTCAAGACCCCAACGGCACCTTGGCGCGGGTTATGTCCTACATCCCGCTCTTCACCCCTTTTGTCATGATGAATCGGGCCGCTGGCTCACTACCGCTGTGGGAGTATTTGGCGACCACAGTGCTGCTTTTGTTGTCCATCTATTTCGCAGTGCGAGGGGCGGGCAAGGTATTTCGCATCGGCATCTTGATGACGGGCAAGCCGCCGCGCTTGGGAGAGGTCATGCGTTGGCTGACGGCCAAAGAAGACATCAGCCCGGCGGAGCGCGAAGCGGATCAGGTCAGTTGAGTGGAATTAGTCGATTGGCGAGAACGCGGATGTTGTGCTCGATGGTGGGGACGTCCGGGGCGTCGCCGGCTTGGCGGAGGTACTCGCTAAAGGCCTCAATGGCCTTGAGGTACTCGCCGGTGTGGTGGTAGAGGAAGCCGAGGTCGCGGTGGTTTTCGGCTTCGTCTGGCTGTAGATACGCGATTTTCTCGGCCCAGTGGATGGCGGTGGAAAACTCGCGGGCTTGGAAGTGGAGGCGTTTGAGGTTGCGGAGCATGCGCGCTAAGATGTGCAGCGACGAGGTCGGCTCGATGAACTCGGGGGCCAGTTTGAGCCGGCGTCCCTCAATGACCGGTAGCCGCTCGCCCAAGGACTTGCCATCGACAAAAGCGCCGTCGGCAAAGGGATCGACGAAGAGCGGCTCGTCGCCTTGAGTACTGCGCACGAGGAAGTGATGCGGAAAATTGACTCCTGCGAGGGGGAAGGACAGCCGCTTGCCCAGCTCTAGATAGACGACCGCGAGGGTGATGGGAATGCCGAGGCGGCGGTCGAGAACCTCGTTGAGGTAACTGTTGCGGGGGTCGTCGTAGTGGGCGCGGTTGCCGCGGAAGCCGAGGTCGTCGAACACGTATTGGCTCAGGTTAGCTAGAGAGGTGGATAGGGAGTCGGCCGCGGCATAGCGGGTGCGAAAGTCCTCGCTCAGGGCGTCGAGTTGCCGCAGGTAGTGCTCGATATTGAGGTCGGGATACGCTTGTAGGGCGATGAGCAAGGCTCCGCGGGCGAGGTCGATATCGCCGGAGGAGTCACGTGCCTTTTGGACGAGCGCGAAGAAAGGGTCGGAAGGCCGTGGACGCATAAAAGCTGCGGCCCCGGTTAGACGCTGCGGTTGTGGATCCAACTAAACCGCAGGGGGGCGGTGCCGTTGAGCCGCCGCTCGTTGCGCTCGGCTAGTCTGGCGTAGCGCGGCCCGAGCGAGCATAAGTAGTCTTGGGCGGCGGCCGCTTCTCCGGTGAGGCCGCAAAGCGAATCCAACTCCCACTGGCGGACTAGATGCTGGATGATTTCGGCGTAGTGCTTGGCCGTGTACACTCCGAGCCGCTGGGCCACGATCGAGAAGTGTTCAAAGAGGTCGGGATCCTGCCCGTCGGTCATTAGGTGAGCGGGCATGACGACTTGGCGTTTCATCAGGTCGCGGAAGGCCAATATTGCGCCGTTGGGATCTAACTCGAAAATTTTCTTGATAAAGTTCGTGTACGCTTTTTCGTGGCGGGCTTCGTCTCCGGCCACGACGCCGCAGATGGTCTTGAGGTGCGCATCGCCGGCCTTTTGCGCCAAGCGGGCCACGTTGCTGTGGGAGATGCGAGTCGCCCGCTCTTGGAAAGACGTATAGACAAAACCTTTGTAGGGGTCTTGGGCGGCTTGCGGGTTGAAGCCGTTGCGCAGCAGGTATTGGATCGTCGTCTCGATGGCGCGCATATCGACGCGGCCGGTGAGGAAAAGGTATTTGTTGAGCAGGTCGCCGTGGCGATTTTCCTCGGCTGTCCAACCGCGCGACCACTGAGCCCACGGGCTGGGATCTGTGCCGGTGGTGTCGGACACGCCTTCAAAGCTGTTGAGCAAGGTCTGATAGGTGGGCAGGGCTTCCTCGGTGATCATGTCGCCGACGAGGACGACGAGGACGTCGTCGGGAAGCGCTTGAGCGCGGGTGCGGAATTCGCGGATGGAGTCTTCCCAGTTTTCCTCGCCCACATTGGGGAGAAAATCGTCGGGCTGCCAACTATCCTCTACGGATTTGAGCAACTTGAGCTGGTCCCTGACAAAATCCTCCATGCTCGCGATGACTTCTCTCTTGTGCGGATTCAACTGAGTTTCTCCATCACTGAGTGATTAAAAAATACCCTAATCGGGTACTCTCGGGCAGCATGGTTTTATAAATATGAATATTGAATATAAGACAAAATGGACAAGTTAAGCTATGGATTCAAGCGGTTTTTCCTCGGTGAGCCTCTGTTGAAGCAATAAATGAGTATATCATAAAACAAATGTTTTATATATAAAACAAATGGAATATAACATAAACATACTCTTTTAGCCCGTCAACGTGCACGGCTGGCGGCTCGCGCCAAAAGTGGCGAACGCCGCCATAAACGCGGGCGGTGTTCACGCTGTTCTTAAAGTTCTATCTACTTGTTTACAAATGGGTTGAGAGATATTAAAAAACGGCGGTACGCCCTTTGCTAGTAAACGGGGTAAATCCCTTACCCCAACAAGGAGGATACCTCGTGAACAGAGGACTTAGCAGGGAGCAGATCGAGCGCGTCGCGCGGATGTACAAATGCAATCAGGACGCCAGCCGGGCGCTGGGGATCACGATTCGCAGCTTTAGCCGGCTCTGCCGCAAATACGAGATTGAATCGCCTTTTGCGCGGCGACAGCGGCAGCGCGGTCAGGCAACCCAAAGAACTAACTTTGAATAGGAGGCATATCATGGGAGCAGTAGAGCGGCTCGCCGCCATCTGGAAAGCGAACCTCAACGAGGTGCTAGACCGGATCGAGGATCCAGCGAAGATGGTGGATCAGATCGTCCGCGACGCCGAGCGCGCTGTTGACCAAGCCGTAGATTCTTTGGTCAAGGCGCGGGCCACTAAGCGGCGTCTAGAGCGCGACCACCAGCGCAACGCAGAGCAGATGCAGATGTGGCAAGACAAAGCCGCAGCCGCAGTGGAGGCCGGAAACGACGAAGGCGCACGGCTCGCCTTGATACAGAAGACGGAGCTGGACCAAGCACACGGGCGGCTGGAACCGGCCCTCGCAGAAAGCTGCGACACCGTGGCTGAGCTAGAGGAGCAGGTCGAAATTCTGCGCCAAAAGCTGCGCGATATCCGCGCGCGGCGGGGCAAGCTGATCGCCCGCTGTTGCGCTGAGCGCGAGCGCGGTGTAGCATTCGGCGAAGACACGTCTGCGCACCGCTTTGACGCGATCGCGCAGCGGGTGCAGCAGAGCGAGCGCGAGTTGGCGCGCTTTGAGGAACAGGTCGATCAGGCCGTCGCCGAGGCCGAAGTGCTGCGCGAATTAACCGCTAAGCGCCGCGCCGAGCGCGACCACAAGGTCGCGGAGGAACTGGCCGCGCTGAAAGCGGAAAAGACATCGTAAAGGAGGCCGTCCATGTTGGCCAGAATACTAGGTGTGCTATTGTTGATTGGGGGCGTTGCGCTGGGGGTCGAGTTGATTTGGCCCTTGTTCGGCGGCCTCTTTGGTTTGCTCGGTGCAGTTGCGGTCGTCCTCTTGGCTGCCGGGGCGCTCTATATAGGTCTGCGCTTGTTGCGCGGCGAGAGCATCGTGGGCCGGGTCGTCGGGGCTTTAGTCCTACTCGCTGGAATCTGGCTGGCATTTTGGGCCGCGTTGAGCTTGGTGTCCGGCATCTTTGGCATCGCATTTTTGCTGTTGCAGGTCGCCTTGGTGCTGGCGATGCTCTACGTGGGCTGGCGGTGGCTGGACAACGGCGAGTTTAGCCTGCGGAGATGGAGAATTTGAGGCCGAAAAAAAACGCGTTGTAAGGGATTAAATTGCTTGACAACTGCACTTGTGTTCAGTATATTTTAATTGCTGAACACAAGTGCAGTAAGGCGATTTCCCAAGTCCTCTCTGGCGCACTCCCGAGCGCCAGCACTCCCTTAGGAGGTTTTCAATGCACAGGCAGCGCGCATTCCCCATGTCCCCATCGGTATCCCGCCTAGGCGGCGAGCTCAGCGCGGTCATCAATCGGGTGCGGAGCGCTTTCGGCCCCATTCCCATGCACGGCTCGGCCGCCCGTCCTCAAGTCCAGCGGGCCGAGCAAGTCGTCGATCAAACTGCCCGTCAGCTCCTGCGCGGCGAAGCGGATTTGAGCGCGTGGTATCGGGTGCTGCGTCAGTACGAAGATGCTTGGATGCTAGAGTTGGAAAGGGTTAGCGGTACTCGGACCGAGCGCTGTGCGGCTTGAGGTCAGCCGAGGCGTACCTCGTCCACCTTGCCGACGATGGCTGCGTCCACAGGCAGGGAAGGGGCGAAGGCGTTGCAGGCTTCGCGCGCGACCTCGACGATTACTGCGTCTCCTTCGCGCAGGGCTGCCCACGTCGCGCAGACCTCGGCCTCGCCCATAGGCTCTAAGTGCTCGTCAATGTCTTGAGTGAGGTGCAATATCTGGCCGCGAAACGGCTCAATGCACTGCGAGAGCACTACGGTGCCCACCACCTTGGCTAGCTTCACTCGGCAACCTCTTCGTCGATAATTCCCACGATCACGCTCCTGCACGGCGGTCGTTCGGCTCCGGTCACCTCGGCCCCAGCGGCCCCCGACTGCACGACCAGCACTTTGCTGCCGACCCCTGCTTGGACCCCATCCACCGCCACCCGCAAAGCGCCACTCTCCTCGTCTTCGGGGCGCACCACCATGATCTTTTGCCCGGCGAGCAAGGGATGTTTGCTGCTGGCGACTACGTGGCCAATGACGCGGCAGACCCTCATGCGACTTGCTTTTCTAGGGGGCGTCCAAACGCCTGTAGCGAATCCACGATGCCGATGATCAGCGCATCTACGGGCATCTGATCCATGCCTGGTGCCTGCCGCGCTGAGCTGCCCTGTACGACGACGACGAGTTCGCCCTCGCCCGCTTGCACTCCGTCAATGCAGACGATGTGCTTTTGCGTGTGCTGCAAACCCTCGGGCGTGGCGGCGAGGATCTCGACTATTAGGAGTTTCTCGCCTTCGAGCGCATCTACCTTGGCGCTGGAGACCACGTGCCCTTTGACGAGGCCGAGTATCACGGGCTGTCCTCGAAGAGCTGCAAGCTGGCGTCGTCGATTTCTTGCGCGTCGTACCCGTACAAGCCGGCGACCTTTTCCAATACTTGGTTCATGAGGATATCCGGACAAGACGCGCCCGAGGTAATGATTACCCGCATGGGCAGGGGACGCGGCAGCCAGCCCTCGCTCTCGACTATTTTCTTGGAGTGGACGTCAAAATGGCGGATGCGTTGGTCCGACAGGATCTCGTCGCTGTTAGCGATCAGGAAGCTCGGCATGGATTGCAAGCACAGTTCGACTAAATGCGAGGTGTTCGAGCTGTTGTAGCCGCCGACGATCAGCGCCAAATCGGCACCAGAGCTTAGCAGCGTACGCGTGGCGTTCTGATTTTGGTGAGTGGCATAGCACAGCGTGTCGTTGGTGTCGGCGCAGTGGTAGTCGAGGTTTTCCTCGCCGTAACGCTGGCGCATGGCACGGCGCAAAATAGCGGCCACTTCCTGCGTTTCCTCGGCGAGCATGGTCGTCTGGTTGACCACAGCCACTCGCTCTAGGTCCTTTTGTGGATCGAAACCCTCTGAGCTTTTGCCGGCAAAGGCGCGCTTGAAGTCGGCGAGCGGCATCTCACCCGTGATGTACGCGGCTACTTTCTCAGCTTCCGCAGCGTCGAACACCACTAGGGTTTTGGTGTGTTCCTCGGTGTGCGAATGAGTCGCTTGGGTCTCCGCGTGGTTGTACTTGCCGTGGATGATGATGGTATAGCCCTGACGGCCTAGCTCCTCGCCGCGCTTCCACACCTTGGACACAAAGGGGCAGGTGGTATCGTAGTTTTCTCGGTATTCCTCAGACTTGATGTCGATGCCGCTTTGGCGGAGCGAGTCTTCGACCTGCATGGTGGTGCCAAAGGCTGGGATGAGCGCGATGTCGTCGCTGCTCATCTCCTCTTCGGAGACTTGGCGGTCCCCCTCGGGATCGTAGATGAAGCGGACGCCTTGCTTTTTGAGGTCGTTGTTGACCAAGGGGTTGTGGATGATTTCGCTGACGAGGTACGTGTTGCGGTCCGGGTTTTCCTTGAGGGCTGAGAAGGCCATGTGAATGGCCCGCTCGACCCCGAAGCAAAAGCCAAAGTGTCGGGGGATTAAGACCTGTAGCTGGCCGATTTGCAGGAGCGTCGGGCACAGCGAACGCTTGCCGTTTTTCAGGCGGTAGTCCTTGACGCGCTGGATGATGGGGCCGGCGTAGTGATTGGGGACCCGGTCGAATTGCGGATACGCCATGCGAAGCTCCTTCGTAAAATTGCGATAGAAGTACATAGTACAGTATCAGGTTAAGCTGTCAATAGCGCACCCTGCTCGGGGCCGGGTGATTGGTTATATTGCTCGGCGTTGAATTCACCTGTACAGGAGTATCAGCTAATGAAATTCGTCATTCGCGCTGGAGGGGTCGGCACGCGACTGTGGCCCTATAGCCGCGCGCGCAAGCCCAAGCAATTCCACTGCATGGCCGGCGAGCAGACCATGCTCCAAGATGCGATTGCCCGCATTGGCGCGATTGCCGCGCCAGCCGACGTGTACGTATCGACCGGAGGTTCATTGCAGTCGCTGGTGAGCGAGCAGGTGCCGGCGTTGCCACCCGAGCAGCTCATCGTCGAGCCGGCGCTGCGCAATACTGGGCCGGCCATCGGCTTGGAGTGCGCGCTGTTAGAAGCCCGCCATCCGGGCTGCACGGTCGCCAGCTTGGGATCGGATCACTACATAGGTCGGCCCGATGAGTTCTGCCGTTTGTTGCAGGTCGCCGATCAAGCCCTAACCGACCGGCCCGACTACTTGTTTACTCTTGGGGTCAAGCCGACGCGCGCTGAGACTGGCTATGGCTACATTCGCCGCAGTTCCGTGCTGGCAGAGGTGAGCGGGACGCCGGTGTACGCAGTCGCCGAGTTCACGGAAAAGCCCGCCGCACAACAGGCGGCTGAGTACGCGGCGAGCGGCCATTATTTGTGGAACAGTAATATGTTTGTCTGGAAGGCGGCGACCGTGCTGGAGCTTTTCGCCCGCTTTGAGCCGGAAATACACGCTGGGTTACAGCGCATCCAAGTAGCTGTTGGTACGCCGGAAGAGGAAACGGTCATCGCTCGCGAGTATCCAAAACTCAAGCCGATCTCCATCGACCACGCCTTGGTCGAGCGCGCTCCCAAGGTAGCCACGCTAGCGGCGGATATCGACTGGGGCGACATCGGCTCTTGGGCGGCGCTGACGGACGTATTGCCGACGGATGACGCGGGCAATTTGCTATCGGGCGAGGTGGTGGCGTTGGACGCGGCCCGTTCGACGGTGTACGGGCAGGCCGACAAAGTCGTGCTACTACTGGGGGTGGAGGACTTGGTGGTGGTGGATACTGAAGACGCGCTGCTGGTGTGTGCGAAGGGGGCAGCCCAGCAGGTGAAAGACGCGGTGGATCTGCTGAAAGAAAAACAGGGGTACGAGAAATATCTCTAGGTTCACTCCACGTCGGGGATACAACGCACTAGCGGCAAGCCCCAATTCCTAATTCCTAATTCACTCCACGTCGAGGATGTAGCGCGCTAGCGGCGAGAGCCGCTGGGCGGTTGCGGGTTGCAAGTACTCGCGCTGGTTGGTCTGTTGTGGGTGCTCGCGGGCGATAAAGGCGCAGTGCAGGGTGCGGCGAGGGGCGTTGCTGTCGTTGCGATACGAGCTGTGCCAGAGGCTGCCGTTGAATATAGCGACCGAGCCGGCGCGGCCCGTTAGCTGCACTTGCTCGGGATGGTCGGCCAAGCGGTCGTCCATGTAGTCGGTGATTCTGCCGGGTTTGCGGTGGCTGCCGGGGACGCAACGGGTCGCGCCGTTGGCCTCGGTGAAATCGTCGAGCATCCACATGGAATTGACGACGTGATACGGCCCGTCGGGCGCGGCGGATTGCCCCCAATCCGCATGTAGGATTTGTAAACCGTTGCCGGGCAGTGGATCGTGCCCATTGAGCGAGTGCAGCTTAAACGGTCGCTGCAAGACGTGGGAGACCGCGGTCAGCAGCGTCGGTTGGAGGTACACGGCGTCGAAGGCAGTTCCTTTGTTGACCAAATCGGCGAGGCGGCGCACGCCCTCCATTTGGGCTACCTCAACGCCGGCTTTGCCGCCTTCGCGGGCGAAAGTCGCGTCGAAAGCACGGCGCAATTCGGCCAACCAGTCGGGCGCGATGACTCCTTCCAAGATGATGAAGCCGTTGGTGTCCAGTGCGTTGTATTGCGCGGGCGTCAGCGGCTGGGGGACGAATCCCCGTTGCAACAGTTCGCTGTCCAAAGCAGATGTTCCTCTGATTTTTTTAATATGTAGGGGGCGGTTTGTAAACCGCCCCCTACACCTGTTGCGCGAATTCGCAGATGGTGGTCACGCCGCGGCGGATGTGCTCTTCGGAGGCGGCGATGGAGATGCGCACGTGGTCGCGGCACATCTGGCCGAAGGTGCTGCCTGGGGCCACGGCCACGCGTTTTTCTTTGAGCAGCCGGACGGCGAATTCGCCGGAGTCCATGCCAGCCGCGGAGATATCGATCATTAGGTAGATCGCACCGCCCGGGGTGTAGCGGTACAAGCCGTATTCTCGCAGGACATCGAGGGCGATGTCGCGGCGGCGCGCATAGGCGCGGCACATGGCTGCCACGTCGTCTTGCGGGCCGTCGAGCGCATCGGCCGACGCTAACTGGGAGAACCCTGTGCCACACGAGATAAACGGCTCTTGGAGCTTGGTGGCTATTTCGATGTACTCGGGATTGGCGCGGGTGAAGCCAACTCGGTAGCCGGTCATGGCGTAGCTTTTGGACATGCCAGAGACGACGATGGCGCGTCCGTCGGCGTCGTGCGGCAGTGCGCTCTGATGCGGTTGGTCGAAGACGATCTGGCCGTAGATCTCGTCGGACAGCACCCACAAGTTGTGGCGCTGGGCCAAGGCCATGAGCTCGCGCATTAGGGTCTCGTCGTACACTTGGCCGGTGGGATTGGAGGGCGTGCAGAGGAGGAGGAGCTTGGTGCGCGGGCTGACTAGGCGGTCGATCTCGTCGAGGTCGGGCAGAAAGTGGTTTTCCGCCCGCAGATTGTAAAAGACGGGTTGCCCGTGGACGATGGAGACGGCCATTTCGTAGTTGGGCCAGCCTGGGTCGGGCAACAGGACCTCGTCGCCCGGTTCGAGCAAGGCGAGGAAGGTGGTCGCTACGCTCATGACCGCGCCGGGGGTGACGAGGATGTTTGCGCTGGTGGTGGGTACGCCGGTGCAGCGCTCGAAGTGGCGAGCTGCGGCCGCACGCAACGCATCGACTCCGGCGTTGGGCACGTACTTGGTGTGCCCGGCGCGTGCGTAGCGACAGGTGGCTTCGACGATGGGTTCTGGGGTGGCAAAATCGGGTTGCCCGACTTCGAGGTGGATGACCTCGCCCGTCTTTTCGACGGCCCAGGCCAAGTCCATGATCTCGCGGATGCCCGAGCGGGGAATGGCCGCGGGAATGCGGGCAAAAGGCTTCATCGGATGTGGATGCCTGGGCCAGTCGCGCCGATCATCTGCACGGTGTTGTAGATGGAGGTTGGCGTTGAGGCTCCGGTGACCCCGGTGATTCCCTCGCTGCGCGCGACCTTGAGGTCGAGTCCGGGGCCTTGGGCGTGGATTTCGACGATGGCTTCGGTCCACTCCGGGCTTACCATCAGCAGCGAGTGCGTGCGGTCGAAGCCGATGCCGGCGTATGCGATGGCCGCGTGGGTGTTGACGTTGCGCGGGAAGAGTGGGCAGATGCCGCGCGTCGGGCCGTCGTAGAGGACTGTTTCTTCTTTGATGTCGTCGGGGTCGAGGCCGGCGGCCGCGCAATCGACGTTGTGCGGGGGCTTTTTCATCACCACATCGACCGACTCCCACACGTCGCGGTTTTCCAACAGCGCATCCATGCCGACTACGCCTCCGTGCGGGACAAAGGCGCGGGTACCGGCGCGGCGGGTGGTCTCCTCAATGGTGGTTTCGACGGCTCGGTCGGCGAGGGCGGTTACTGAGATGAACATGTAGTTGGTTTTTTCGAGGATCGTCTGTCCCCACTGGCGGGTGACGTCTGGGTGGGCCATTTCGACGACGAGGTCGGGCTGGCGCGATTCGAAGTCGCTCAAATCCGCTAGGCAGAGGTCGGCGGGGAGGTTTTGGACGGCCGCGGCCATTTGATCGTGGACGAAGACGACCTCCATGCCGTTGTCAGCGTCAGCGTCTATCATCTTGTGGACGACTTGGCCGATCTGGCCGTAGCCGATTAGGCCGATGCGAGTCGATTTTTGGCTCATGGTCTGGCTCCTCAAAACGGGGTGAAATCGGAAGTAGCGAATATATGCACTCGCCGAGGATATGGCGAACAAAGGACGAGTTGTGACTAGAGAGTAGGGTTTCCCTGCCGCATTGTTCAGAAGCGCAGCGTGGCGACGGCGGACAAGCGCCCCCTCAATCCCGCCAATCGACGACCACCCCGACGATATCCCCATCCCGCTTCCGCTTAATGCGCTCGAACATCGTCGGCATCTCGGCGCAGCCTATCCGATGGGTAATGCAGTGTTCCCACTTGAGGACGCCCATCGCCATGTTTTTGATCACAGCGCGGCGGCAGGGCTGCCAGCCGTCGTCGCAGGGAAAGAACATCTGTAGTCGCTTGCCGTGCGGCGTAGGAAAGTCCAGAGAGATCGGATCGTCCCCGTAGTGGCCCTGCCAGACGAAAGATCCAAACCGCCGACAGAGGGCAATCGCCGGATCGATGCACTGCGGATGCCCGGTACACTCGAATACCACATCGGCACCTTCGGGCGCGAGTTCCCCTACTACAGCGGCCACGTCCTGCTCTTTGCTATTGATTGCACAATCCGCGCCCAGCGCCTTGGCGACTGCCAGCGGTTTTTCATCAATATCCACCGCCACCACCACGCATCCCCGCTGAGCACAAGCCGCCACCACCCCTAAGCCAATCATTCCCACTCCGTGTACTACCACCGTATCCCCCATCCGTGGATTGGCCATATCGACGCCATATAGCCCTACGGCCGGCATCACAAACAAACTCGCCACATCCATTCCCGCTCCGGGCACCATCTTGGCCACACCATGCGTGGTATTGGGCCGGGTCACGACGTGACTGCAATGCCCGCCGGAAACGCACCCGACCTCCGTCCCGTCGGCCAGTCTCATCGCGTCATTGCCGCGAAAGTACACTTCGTCGCCGACTGCGAAATTGTCGATATCGGCTCCGACGGCTTCTATGATGCCCGTGCCCTGATAGCCGGTGCATAACGGAAAGGGGTTGCGGTTCATCTTGCTGATCTTGCCGCTGATCAGTCCGAACTCAGTGCCGATACTGACCCCGGTGAAATGGGTGCGGATCGCGACTTGGTCGGGGGCGGGATCGTTCAGTACGACCTCAGTCAGCGCGAAATTTTGCTGTTCGTCGCAGATGAGTGCTTTGGCATTCATGGAAAATCCTTTCGGGTGGTTAATTTATTTTCTTTCGGAAATTTTGCAGACCCAGATGCTTATTTCGTAGAGCAGGAGTAGGGGCAGGGCCATCAGGAGTTGGGAGACCGGGTCGGGCGGCGTGAAGATCGCGCCGAGAACGAAGATGCCGATGATGGCGTAGCGGCGGATACGGCGCATCCGCGCGGCAGTCAGCACTCCGACTTTGGCCAAAAAGAGCGACAGTACTGGCATCTCAAAGACAATGCCAAAGCCGGCGATCAGCCGCAGCACAAAGCCGATGTACTCGTCGGCCGCCCATTGCGAGGTCATGTCGGGTGGCTCTAGCGCGAGGAAAAAGCGCAGCCCGAGCGGGAGGACGATGTAATAGGCGATCATTGCGCCGACCGAGAAGCAGAGGACGCTCAGCGAGATGATGGGCAGCGTGAGCCGTTTTTCGCGCTGCAAAAGCCCTGGGGCGACAAAGCGCCAGGCTTGGTAGAAGATGACCGGCAGCGCCAGTAGCAGCCCGCCGACAAAGGCGATTTGCAAGCTGATGAAGAAGTAGGTCATGGGACGGAGGGCTTGCAGTCGGCGCGCTGGGGGTAGGTCGGCGGTTGGTGCGTCTGGCGCGGGCGCAGCATCGGGCTGGTCCAACCACTGGCTCACCAGCTTTTTGACCGCCAGCACTACGCCCGAGGATTGCTGGCTCTCCAAGCTGAGGACGGCCTCTTCGTACGGCCGGGTCAAGATCTGCATAATTGAGTCCGAAAAGGCGAAGCAGATTACCGCGCCCACGACGAGCGCGGCTAGGGCCTTGAGAATGCGCCAGCGGAGTTCTTCGAGGTGGTCGAGAAAGGGCATGTTGGTTTCTTGGGGAGATTCTGGGTCGTGGTCGGCTTCTATATCGTGATCGACTTCCGGGTCGTGTTCAGCTTCTGGATCGTGTTCAGCGTCTATGTCGTGTTCAGCTTCCGCTGGCTCGCGGGTAGGTCGCGGCTTGCGCAAACGGGCGACGAAAGCGCCTAAGACGATCAGCAGGCAGCCCCAAGCGAAGAGGTCGCCGTGCCGGGTGTAGAAGGTCATGGGTTGGCCGACTGGCACGGTGGCAACTGCGACTGCGGGTGTGAAAAGATCGGTCGCTTCGTAGGTGCGGCCAAATGGGTCGATAAATAGGGAAATGCCGGTGGTGGCGGAGCGGGCGATGGCCGTGCGGTTTTCAACGGCGCGCATGGCGTTGATGAGCGCGTGTTGATAGGGCCCCGCACTGCGGCCAAACCACGAGTCATTGGTGATGTTGACCAGCACGCGCGCTCCAGCCGCCACGTGCTGGCGTACCAGATCGGGAAAGATGGACTCAAAGCAGATGAGCACGGCAAAAGGGTGCCGAGGATGGGCAAAGACTGCGTGCTCCGTGCCGCGTGCGAATTCGGCCGGGCCGAGGTCGCCGGTCAGGCGGGTCCAGTCGATGTCGCGCAGCAGGGGAATGGCGTCGCGGTAGGGCGTCCGCTCGCCAAAAGGCACTAGGTGCATCTTAGCGTACGAGGGTAGAGATACGGCTCCGGGCTGGACGAAGAAGGCCGCGTTGTAGTTCGCGTGCGGCGCGCCGGTCAGCAGGGGGGTGTCCAGCTCCTCGACGAGCGCTTGGATGCGGCCTCGGCAACCGGCCCGGCGCATGGGATCGCACGGTACGGCCGTCTCGGGCCAGACCAGCAACTCGGGATCGCGCTTGGCCGCTTGGCGCGAGAGGGTGGCGAGGGCTGAGAAAGTGCGCTCTAGCCCGTTAGGACCCCACTTGTCAATATATGTAGTGTTCGGCTGGATCAGGCCGATGCGCAGGCTCTCGTCCGGGACGGTGGTCTCCATTGCGCTCTGAGCGTGGACCCAAGGCAAGAGATAGCCTAAGGCAACACCTGCGAGAAAGATGCGCCGACCGACGAGTGCCGAGTAAAACAGCGCGTTGAGACCGACGACCCAGCAGGAGACGCCAAAGACGCCGGTCCAGGTGGCGTACTGGATGAAATGGGGCAGGGCCGCTTGGCTGTGCCCCAGCAAGAGCCAAGGAAATCCCAACTCTCCGAGCGAGAGCAGATATTCCTGCCCGGTCCACAACAAAGGCAGCAGCGCGAGCGCCTTCGCCCCCCACCGAGCGGCCAGCACGTTGAACAGCCCAGTGCAGAGACCGGTAAAAAGGCCCAAATAAGCGGCCATCAGCCCGGTGCCTCCGACGACGGCGGGACCGCCGCCTTGGGTATAGGCGACCCAGTACAGGGACAGCAGGTTCCACACTAACCCGCTGATCCAACCCGCGGCAAAGCCGGATTTGAAGCCGCGATCTTTCAGCACCAGCAGCAAAGGCACCAGCGCACAATGGGCCCAGAGCGGATGATAGAGAAAGGCGAGCGGGTGATCCGGGTGACTGGGAAAGGCCAGCGAGAGTAAGGCCCCACTCACGGCGGCGAGCAGCAGGCGGTAAAGCGGGGTTAGGGCCAGAACAAAGCGCGGGTTAGACATCGGCAGTGGAGGGTAATGCACAAAAATATAGGAGGGAGGCCGGGGTGGAGCAAGGTGCTGGCATAGATTCTGCTTTTATACATCGGTTGCGCCTAGTGCCTAGGGGATAGTGGGAGCTAGACGCTACATTCGCGTGGTTTTTTTGTTACAGCTTTGCCCAAGGAGGAACGCACCGTGCCAACGCAAACTCAGCCCATTGACTACAACTTTGCCGCCCGCACTGTGGGCGAGGGCCCGCCCGTCCATCGCGACGAACTGCCGCGGGAGCGGCTCGCGCGCTTGGGGCCGCAGGCGCTCAAAGACCAAGAGCTGTTGGCCGTGGCCTTGGGGACGGGGTACCGCGGTCGGCACGTGCTGGACTTGGCCGAGAGCATCCTCGCCGATTACCCCAAGGAATCGCTGGTGGACATGGATTTAGGAGAATTGAGCAGGATCAAGGGACTGGGCAAGGCCAAGGCCGGGGTCTTGGTCGCGGCGTTCGAGTTGGCGCGCCGCGGGTTACACAAGGGTTTGGGGGTGCGGCCAGTGATTAGTGCGCCCGGCGACGCGCTATCCATGCTGTCCGACATCAAGGATCAACAGCGCGAGCACTTTCTCTGCTTGTATCTCAATGCCCGCAATCAGGTGATCCACAAGGAGATCGTGTCCATCGGCAGTCTATCTTCGGCCATCGTGCATCCGCGCGAGGTCTTTCGCACGGCTGTAGCGCAGGCTGCGGCCAGCGTGATTTTGGCGCACAACCATCCCTCCGGCGATGTGTCGCCCAGCCAAGACGACATCAACCTGACGCGGCGCTTGGTGCAGGCTGGAGAAATCATGGGCATTGACGTACTCGACCACCTCATCATCGGCAGCGATGATTTTATCAGCTTGAAGGAGCGCGGATTGATATGAAGAAAGAAAATTGTATTTGCCCGGCAAAAGACTATATTACTGACAAACGCAGCAATTTATACAAGGGTACGCGAGCGATGAAAGACGAAGAAAGCCATCTAATTCCAGTGTACATTTTCGACATGTACCCCTATCCAGACTCGGAACAGGGTTTGGGTATGCCGCAGAAGTTCTTGGTTTTGCTCAAGGGTACGGAAAACAGCGTCGTGCCCATCACGATCGGCCACTTTGAGGGCCAAGCCCTCGCCATGGCGCTCCGCAAAATTGCCTTGCCAAGGCCCCTGCCGCACGATCTATTGTGCAACCTACTCAAGCGAATCGACGCCGTGGTCCGCAAGCTGGTGGTCCACACGCTCAAAGAGGATGTTTTTCACGCGTACCTGTTGATCCAAGCCCAAGGCCAGTCCTTCTATCTCGACTGCCGCCCCAGCGACGGCATGATCGTGGCCACGCTTTTGGGCGTGCCGCTCTTTTTGACCCCAGAGGTCATGGAGGCGGCCGGCCAGCCGCTGGAACACTCCGACCAGCGCGAAGGGGCCGAGGGCGAACAAGCCGCTGCGCCCGAGGTGGTCCAGGATGCGCCCGCAGAGGACAAAGCGGCTGAGTGCGAAAGTGCCGCGAATAAGCCGGAGGCGTTCGTGGATCCGCAGACGGGCGAGCCGATAAGCCAGTTGGAACAGCTCAAGGCGCACTTGGACTGGCTCATCGCCTGCGAGGCCTACGAGCAGGCAGCCAAGGTCCGCGACCGCATCAGCGAGCTAGAGGCCGAGAGCTGAGGGCACTCTCGCTGCGCCGCGCTTAGACGCTCTTGTACGGCTGTTGTCGTGCAGGGGCGTTTTTTTGTGCTGTCTAGCTGGCGGTTTGGGTGCGGGCGTGCAAGAAGACCATGAGCGAAGCGAGGTCCGCAGGCGAGACCCCGGAAATGCGCGAAGCCTGGCCTAGGGTCTGCGGGCGGACCGCCGCGAGCTTTTGGCGCGCCTCAGTCGAAATATTCAGGCCGGGAGCGGCGAAGTCAAAATCGGTCGGCAGGCGCAGGGATTCGAGGCGCTTGAGCTTTTGCGCTTGGGTCTCTTGGCGCTTGATGTACCCCGCGTATTTGATCTCGGCCTCAACGTGTTCGGCCGCGTCCGGGGAGAGCGGCTGTGGCGGTGGGGCGAATTCGCAGAGGTGGTCGTAGTTGAGTTGGGGGCGGCGCAGCAGCTCGGCGAGCGAGGTCGATTCGGCGATGGGTGTGGTACCCTGTCGCGCCAAGACCTCTTGCACCTTTTCGGTCGGTTTGACGCGCTCGTGTTGGAGGCGTTCGCGCTCGGCGGCGACCTGTTGTTGCTTGGTTTGAAACTGATGCCATAGGTCGTCGCCGATCAATCCCAGTGCCCGACCTTTGGCCATCAGGCGGTCGTCGGCGTTGTCCTCGCGCAAGAGCAGGCGGTGCTCGGCGCGCGAGGTGAAGATGCGGTACGGCTCCAGCGTGCCTTTGGTCACGAGGTCGTCGATTAGCACGCCGATGTACGCATCGGCGCGCGTGAGTACCAGCGGGTCGTCGCCGCGCGCCTTGAGCACGGCGTTGATGCCAGCCATAATCCCTTGGGCTGCGGCTTCTTCGTAGCCGGTGGTACCGTTGATCTGGCCGGCGAAGAAGAGATTGGCCACGCGCTTGGTTTCTAGGTGCGGATAGAGTTGGGTCGGTGGGGCGTAATCGTATTCGACTGCGTACGCCGGGCGCAGGATCTCGGCCCGTTCGAGGCCGGGCAGGGAGCGCACGATCTGGGGTTGCAGGGCTTCCGGCAGGCTCATCGACAGGCCATTGAGATAAAATTCGAGCGTGCGCCGCCCCTCTGGCTCGACGAAAACTTGGTGCCGCTCCTTGTCGGCAAAGCGCGCGATTTTGTCCTCTATGGAGGGACAGTAGCGCGGGCCGATGCCCTCGATGCGCCCGCTGTACATGGCCGAGCGCGACAGGTTGTCTTGGACGAGTTCGTGGGTGTGGGCGTTGGTGTAGGTGATCCAACAGGGCATTTGCGGCTGGGTGATTTTTTGCACCGCATAGGAAAAAGGGCGCGGTGGGTCGTCGCCGGGCTGTTCTTCGAACGCGGCAAAGTCGAGGGTGCGACCGTTGACGCGCGGTGGGGTGCCGGTTTTGAGACGGCCGGTTTCAAAGCCGAGCGCGACTAAGCCTTCGGCGGCCTTTTCAGCGGCGGTCTCGCCGGCGCGTCCGGCGCTATAAGAGAAATCGCCGACGTGGATCTTGCCGCGAAGGAAGGTGCCGGTCGTGAGGATGACGGTGCGTCCTCGGTAGGCGATGCCGCCCTTGATGCCGACGCCTTGGACGGTTCCGTCCTCGATTAGCAAGCTCTCCATCAGACCTTGGCGGATGTCGAGATGCTCCTGCTGTTCGCAGGTGTACTTCAGCTCGAATTGGTAGTCCTTTTTGTCGGCTTGGGCTCGCGAGGCGCGCACGGCTGGCCCGCGCGAGGTGTTGAGGCGGCGGAATTGGATGCCGCTGCGGTCAATGTTGACGGCCATCTGACCGCCGAGCGCGTCGATTTCCTTGACGATGTGCCCCTTGCCGATCCCGCCGATAGCCGGATTGCAGGATAGCTGGCCAATGGTGTCCAAGTTCATGGTCAGGAGCAGGGTCTCGGCTCCCATGCGCGCCGCGGCGAGTGCGGCCTCGGTGCCGGCGTGGCCGCCACCGACGACGATGACTTGATACGCTTTGTCGTAGAAGATCACGATCGTTTATACGCGGCGAGGATGCGGTCGCCTTCCTCTTCGGTTTCGCGCAAGAGCGCTTGCAGCACGTCTTCGGGGGTGCCGGCGCGCTCTTGCTTTGCGGACCAGTGCCACTGGTCTAGATAGGCGTCGGTGCCCACCAGTCCTTCCTGCATGGCGATGCGGTCGATCGCGAGTTGGAAGCGGCCGGGTAGGGTGTGCGAGCTCGGCCGGCGGCCGGCGAAGAGCTTGATTTGCACGGGGATGTCGCGCCAGTAGAGGACTTGGTATTGAATCATGAGTCGAGTATCTGGCGAAAGGCGCGGATGTGGTTCGGTGTAGTGCCGCAGCAGCCGCCGATGATCTGGACGCCGGCGGTCGCTAGGTCTGGGATAAACGCGGCCATTTCTTCGGGGCTTTGCGAGTAGATGGTGCGGAGGGCGCTGTTGAGTTGCGGCATACCGGCGTTGGGATAGGTCATCAGCTTCTTGTCGAGGCCGCGCTCCTGCATGGCGGCCTTAAACTGCTCAGCGCCGTGGAGGGCGTACGGCATGCCGGTGTGCTCGCTGCGCCGGGTTTCAGCGCCGCAGTTGACCCCGACGATGTGGACGTGGTCGAGGAGGTTGTCGCCGCCGGAGTATTGACCCGAGGCGAGTATGTCCAACAGGTCGGTGACCGAGTGCCCCCAATCGGTGCGATAGACGACCTGCTTGCTTTTGCGATCCCGCGTGTATTTGAGCGCGAGGTTGACGGCAATGGGCAGGCCAGTCTGGCGGGCGATGTCGCATACTATAGCCGCTTCGACGGCGGAAAACTGGGTCTCAATAGAAAAAAAATCGACCCCCCCCTCATATAGCGCGTCGATGATGCGTTGATGCGCGGCGCGGACCTTGTCGTTGGCAATGCCGAAATCCGTGCTGCCCGTGTCGGCCTCGATAGCCCCGGGGGAGGGGCCGATGGAGCCGGCGATGAAGACGTCACGTCCGCCGAGTTCCCGGGCGCGCTGTGCCAGTTCGGCCCCGCGCCGGGCTAGCGCACCGGCTTGGGTCGGGTCTTTGTCGGCCATGGCGAGGTGCAGCTCAGAGGCGACAAAGGTGTTGGTGCCAATGCAGTCGGCACCTGCGGCGATGTATTCGGCATGAATATCGACGACGGCTTCTGGATGGATTTCGCTGGCGAGGGTGGAGTTGGTCAGTTCGATTTGGCGGGCGAAAAGCTCGGAGCCAAAACCGCCGTCGTACAAGAGGGGATGCGGGTCATTGAGACGCTGGAGGAAAAGGGACACAGATTGATCTCCGTCTAAGATAGGGTGTCAATGCGGGAGTCGTTGAACAGCCATTTGAGCAAGCGTTGACCGAAGTCCGGCGCAAAGTGCGGTACGTGCGCGCCTTGCCCTATGGTCCACAGCTCGATGGTGACGTCGTTGCGGCAGCCCGTGCGGTAGCGGGTGCGGACCGTCTCGGGGCCGTCGAGTTTTTGGTCGAGGTCGAGTGGGGGGAGGGTTTCTGGATCGGTGAGGTCGCAGCGGGCGAGTGCAGCCCAGCGCAGCGCGACTTCTTCTGCGCCTGCGTACTCATGTTCACCCGTGCTCCCGTCGTAGGCTACGACCTTGTCGGCTGTGCCGTGGATTTGCAGGACCGAGACTGGGGATGCGAAGGCACAACGGGAGGGGTCGCTAAAGGAAGTGCCGGCGAGACTGGCAATGGCGACTAGGCCCGGGATGCCTTCGCAGGCGAGTCGGTAGGACATGAAGCCGCCGTTGGAGTGTCCGAGGGCGAAGATGCGCTCTACGGCGATGTGGGAGGAGGCCTCTTCGAGCAGCCCGGCAAGGTACTTCACGTCATCGACTTGAGTGTTGTGGAGGTCGCAGCAGAAGTCCGTGGCGTTCCAGAAGCGCTTGCCATCGGGGTCGTGCGTGCCGTTGGCCATAATGAGGGCGAAGCGATCAGCGTTCACTCGCTTTGAGAGGCCAAAATAGCGGTCGTGCTCAGCTAAATGGCTGGTGAAGCCGTGCAGGCTGAGTACGAGTGGAATGGGCGTCTCGGGGTCGTGGTCGGCTGGGAGGACCAAGAAGGCCGGGCGTTGACCGCCCAATGTGTGGACGATGTGATTCTTGCTCAGGTCGGTGACCAGTTCGGTATGGGATATTTCTTCGCCGCAGGCGATGAAGGTCAACGACAGCAGAGCAGCAAAGGTACAGATTTTGTTGTTCCGCATATTGACCCTCCTTTCCGTTGGCGATCTACGGGACCGATGGCGACAAAGTCCGCCCTGAGCTTCAGTTTTTAATCTACGGGATAAGGCCAATAATAACCAACGCGCTAAGCGGCGAGTTCGCCCTTGCGATAGGCGCGCAGGAAGGCGGCGCAGTACTCGTCTCGGCCCAGCAGCATATCCTCGGCGAGTTGGTAGGGACGAGCTTGGCGGTCGGTGGCAAATAGGTTGGCTAGCGAGGTGGTGGTCGGGTCCATGATCGCGCTATCGGCACCGGCTTCGACGGCCAACAGCAGGAAAACATCGTTGATCAAGTGGCGGCAGGGCAGACCGAAGGAGACGTTGGAGAAGCCGCCGGTGATGTGGACGTCGGCACCCAACTCGTCGCGCAGTTGGCGGATGGCGTCAAAAGCGTGGTGGCCAAATTGCGCATCAACCGAAATGGGGAAGATCAGGGGGTCGATGTACAAGTCGGCGAGCTGCAGCCCCAAGGCGAGGGCTTTGTCGACCATTTGCCGGGCGTGATCGATCCGTTCTTGTGCGCTTTGCGGCATACCGGACTCGCCCGCCGAGGTGATGATGACTTGGGCGTTGTACCGTTTGGCCAGCTCTAGGGCTTCGGGCCGCTCTAAAGACGCGGAGTTGAGCAGGAGGCGCTGGGGGTGATCGGCTCCGGCTGCGAGGCCGACGGCGAGGGTGTCTAGCTGGGAGGAGTCGATGGCCAGTGGCGTCTGCGACATGACCGATACCGTCTGCACCAACCAGCGCATGGCCTCTTGTTGGTCTGCGGGCTTGATTGAGATCTCATCGACATTGAGGTCGAGGAAATCGGTGCCGGCCGCTTCTTGGCGCTGTATTTGGCGGCGGAGGTAGTCGAGGGCATCCGCGTTGCCGAGCATGGCTTGTTGCACGGCGATCTTGAGGTGTTTGACGCGGCCTTCCTCGTAGTCTTGAGTTGTTTTGACTGCTTCGGGAATGTGGAGGAAGCGGCGCTTGTTGTTGGCGTCGCGGAAGCGCACGGATTCGACGCCTTGGGGGTCTGGGCCGATGAGCTTGCCTTTGCGCAAGACGACGCGGGTGGTGTGGATGTTTTCGCCGATGACGAAGAAGGGACGGTCCGTACCGGGGATGTTCATTGGGATTCCGTGTTTGTTTGTGAGTGAGTGGGTGATTAGAATGGGCGTTGTTGGATGAAGTTGAATAAGATAGGCTGCTATGGATGGGATGCGATTTACTGGCAAGAAAATCGCCGCCATTTTGTCCAAGACAACCAAACTTTTTAAGGTATCGCCTCCCCCATCTTTGGTCAACCCCTGTCGTCCTGATCGTATATTGTCGAGGAGACCTCAAAATCCGTGTTAATCTGATTGGTAAAAAAAGAAAAATCGAGTTGACAAGCGTACCCCCCCCCCCCCTGTACATTACCGCCGCTATTTGTCGGCGCGATCAGGCTTTTATTTTGACCACGCTCTCTCCCACCTAATTCACCACGAGGTCTTACCCATGAAAACCGCACTGACGTACGTATCGCTGCTTGCTCTCTTAGTGGTGTACTTCTTCGCCATTCCGAGTCCCATGCATGCCCAGATGGCAGATACGCTTGACATCCAAGTGCTTCCTGCCGGCAACATCAATGCCGTGATCAACGGAGATACGCTAGCCAACGGTTTGCGAGCCCATCCCGATCGTGCCTACCGACTCAAGCGAGGCGCGGTATACCAGTTTACGGAGACGATGAAGATCAATGGTGACCTAAATCTGATTGCTACCGAAGTAAACGGTGATCCGGATGAATTGGCTAACAGACCTCCCGTAATTGTTCCCGGAATTCTGCCGGACGACTCGTCCCCAACTCAGTTCTTTGACCTGATTGGGAAGAGTGGAAAGATCAATATAAATGATCTCTACTTACTGTCCCGGAGAGCCGATAACGTTGTTGCAGGCTGGGATAACTACATGACGCTAACTGCCGATTCGATATCGCTGAGACTTCGTGACATTGTATTTGATAGCGGTGGCGGATTTGGCATACTCATAGCCGGCCACTGGTCCAAGATCGATATGCAGGATTGCGTATTTCGCAATAATCATCACAGTCTGGCGTGGATTGCGGGTGGTTCACCCATGATTGCGTTCCCAGGGGTCCATATGGATACGCTGAAAGTCATTAACAACACGTTTTTTGCTGTTAATGGGTATATATGGTCGGCGAGGGGCTACGATCGTCATTCGGTATTCGAGCACAACACTCTGGTTTATACCCATATTAATCCCTTCTTGGCACACCATGGCTCCAATGTTCACATCAAGAACAACCTGTTTTACTCGGTACATTCCTTGGGTTGGTGGACGAAGTTTGTACTGGAAGACCCCGGTTTCTCCAATTGGCCAGATACCACATCCACTAGCCTGATCCACTTTACGGCACGGGATTCTGTCAGTAAGTGGAGCACGGATATTTGGAACCAGACTATCCCTGGTCCGGAGGTATATATCGATCCGGATCGAGGGGTCACCGCTGAAATGCTGGATCCAACGAGGCGCGTAATAGATGTCCAGAACAACGCGTATTTCTGGCCCAAGAAACTGTTTGATTATTACGATACCTATAACGCTAACATCACGCTTACTGATAGCGTCAAGGTCCCCGATGGATCAATACAGATACTCCCCAGAAGATTGCATAAGCCGAGGTGGATTACGGAATACACGCAATGGACGTTCGACAACCTGTTCCCAGCAATCGGCGTTCAGTCAACTCTAGCGGGTAATATAGAGGCGGATCCTATGTTTGATCCGGCTATCGAAGGACATGTGGACGCCTTGATAGAGTATATGGACAAGACCGTGCATGAACGGCTTGATCTGAATTCACGATGGTCCTATGATCCGGGGGGCGAAGGTGTCCACTATCCACCTCCATGGCCTTTGCCAGAGAACTTGGCGTTTTCGAATTCGGCATTACAACATGCCGGTACCGATGGATTTGCGGTGGGAGACTTGAACTGGTTTCCCGAACAGAAAGAGCAGTGGCTGAATCAGAGCGCGGCAACCGCTGTAGAACACTTGGCGAGCCAAGTGCCAACCGGTTACCACTTGGCGGAAAACTATCCTAATCCGTTTAACCCATCTACCACTATCGGATTCGAGACGCCTGAAGCGGGGTTGGTTACGCTCAAAGTTTACAATACCTTGGGACAATTGGTGAGGACTTTGGTCAATCGGCATCTTACAGCCGGTGCGTACAAAGTCCATTTCGATGCTTCTGGCTTGAGCAATGGCGTATATTTTTACGCACTAGATGCTGGCGATCTTACACTGTGGAAGCGAATGTTACTCCTCAAGTAGTCATGTAGCTTCTTGGCGCATGACCATTAAGGATAGATGTAGGTATATTGGCTTGCTGACGGCGTGGCTAGCCGTACTTACCACAAGTGCGGCTAGCGCGCAGTCGGCAACGGTGCGTGGGACCATATTGGATGCGGTTACTAGCGAGCCATTGCCGTGGGCAAATGTAATCCTGATTGGCACGAGTATTGGGGGCGCAAGTGATATAGAGGGCAAGTTTGTAATCAGGAATGTTCCGGTTGGATCCCACACGGTAAGAGCGACCTATATTGGCTACGAGACACGTGAGCTTGAAGTAGTGCTGACGGTTGATCAAGTACTGGAATTAGAGCTACCTTTAGATCCAGTGAGCCTCATCGAAGAAGAAGTCGTTGTTACAGCACAGGCAAGTGGTCAAACGGCGGCGATAAATCGGCAACTGTCATCGCTGGCGATTAAGAATGTTGTATCTGGTGCACGAATACAGGAGCTACCCGATGCAAATGCGGCTGAATCAGTAGCAAGACTTCCCGGTGTGTCGATTCTCAGGGAAGGAGGTGAAGGGGCCAAAGTCGTTGTTCGTGGCCTATCACCGCAGTATAACCAGATTGCGATAGACGGTGTTCAGCTTCCAGGTAACGTCGTATCTAATAACCCCAATGAACAAGCGTCATTAGTAGGGGATCGGGCTACCGATCTCAGTATGATATCCTCAAGCATCCTTGGCGGAATTGATGTGGTAAAGGCGATTACTCCGGATATGGATGCTGCGGTTATCGGCGGCGTAGTGAATTTCGGCTTACGGAAAGCGAAGACCAGCGGCACTCGCCCTGTCTTTGGCCTTACCTCACAAGGAAGTTACAATGATCTGAAAGGAACGTATGCCGACTATAGATTGGTTGGTTCTCTTGAACATCGAGTCTTAAATCAACGACTGGGCTTGTTCTTACAGGGCACCACTGAAAAGCGCAATCGGAGTGCTAATCGGCTGGCGGCCCATTATGTGCTAAACGACAAGTCGCACGGGGATGACGGTATTCCCGATCTAACGAGTGTAGATATAAGTGACGTCTTCAGCGAAAAACAGCGCCATGGCGCGACTCTTGTGGTAGATTACAATCACGATTCAGGCGAAGTGGGCATTCTCAATTTTTTTAGTACATCGGAGACCGGATCTCTGAGTCGAGGACAGTCATTCGTACATGCCATTGACGATATCACGTACTCGGGCGGACGATCTAGTAATGATTTAATGTCTGTCACTAATCTGCTCAGTATTCGGCAGGAAGTACCACTATTTGATATTGACCTGAAGCTCTCCCATACCTATTCGAGGAGCCAGAATCCTGAAGATTTCACACTCATGTTTCTGCAAGACAGGGCAGGATATGCTGGCCAAGGCGATTTGTCCAAATCACATCCTTCAACCATAGCCGCTTCAGGAGTACCTGACTCGACAGGCGCTAAGCTGAAAACGATTAATAGCTCGAAAAACGTTGCTATGGACCGGTCGCTGACGGGATCTGTGGGTCTGGAAAGAGATCTGGTGACCGTTGATGTTTTTGCATCTAAGGTCAAGCTTGGCGGCTCTTATCAGTACCGCAAGCGATCCTACGACATCGATGACAGAGCAGGAGTACATTTCGACCTAGGCGGTAGACAACTATACGCAAGAGTGTTCGAAAAGTATCCCGAATTGAACATGTACAATGGCGATGTTGTCTTGGCTCTATTTACAGACGATCCATATTCATATCGAAATTTTCTCGCGGGTGACTATTCACTGGCATATCCGATGAATATTGATTTCATGGAAGAGATTATAGAAATCGCCATAGCAAGAGATGTAGGCTTCATAGAGAATGAGTATAGATCTCTCGGCTTTGATTACAATGGATCAGAGGCCAAGAGCGCAGCCTATGGGATGCTCACGGTTAATATAGGCGAGAAGATTACGCTACTGTCCGGCATGCGTTTCCAGGACCTTAGGACGAGCTATACGGGCAATCGCGGTGTGCAACTGCCAGATGCCGGCGGTGGGATAGCATTCAATGCTAGGGATACGACCGCAACTAATTCTCGTGGCTTTCTGCTTCCTATGGTCCATGCGCGGTACAAGCCGCTACGGTGGTTGCAAATTCATTTTGCCTATACCAATACATTAAACTACCCGGACTATAGCGCAATTGTCCCACGGTATGACGTGTCACTGGCGACGATTATTTACAATAATTATTCGCTAAGGACGGCTTCGTCGGAGAATATTGATCTCGCTGTGTCGATCTATGGAAATGCAGTAGGATTGTTTACGGTTAATGCTTTTCGAAAACGTATAGAGGACTTGATCTTCCCGTCAACAACATTCCTTAGCGATCTCAGTGTGTATCCGGATCTGCCACAAGACGGCCAGCAGAATACGCAACTGTATAATTTCAGTACATTTATTAACAATCCGAACCCGACCGACGTTCGAGGCATTGAAATTGACTGGCAAACGCATCCATGGTATCTACCTGGTATCCTATCTATTGTCTTCTGCATTTTTAAAGGAATAGTTTATATTCATTTATATGCGACCTAAAGGTAGTGCCGATCGGCTAGAATATCGTCGTCAATGGGCGGCTGCGTTGCTTGATGAAGGCAAAGGCGTCAACGAAGTGGCTCGTCTGGTCAAAGCCTCCCCCTCCTCGGTGTCTCGTTGGAAAGCAATGAAAGCCCAAGCGGGCGCGGCCGGGCTCAAAGCCAAACCGCATCCGGGGCGGGGCTGTCAGTTGAGCCCTCAAGACAAGGAGCAGTTGAAAGAGCTTCTGCTCCAAGGCCCGCAAGCGGCCGGCTTTGATAGCGCGCTGTGGACCTGTAAGCGGGTAGCGCAGGTGATTGCCCAAACGTTTGGGGTGTCCTATCATCCCGATCATGTGGGTCGTCTGCTGCATGGATTGGGTTTTTCGTGCCAGTATCCCCAGCACCGGGCGCGGGAACGGGATGAGGAGGCCATCGGCCAATGGCGTTTGGTGGAATGGCCGCGGATTAAAAAAAAGCCCGGCACCAAGAGGCGACCATCGCCTTGATGGATCAGAGTGGCTTCATGCTGCAACCGACCCGGCGTAGAACGTGGGCGTTGCGGGGCCACACGCCCATACACCCCGTGTGGGATCGCCATGATCGCTTGTCGGTTCAAGCCGCCGTTACCCTGCCGCCGCGCCGGAAGCGGTTGGGGGTGTATTTCCAGATGTATGAGCATAATATTAATACGCAGGATGTGGTGTCCTTTGTCGGTCATCTGCTACGTATGATACGGCGCAAGGTCGTGCTCATATTGGATCGGTGGAGTGTCCATCGCGCCGCGGTGGCGATCTTACACAAAAGGTATCCAGATCGACTGACGATCGAATGGTTACCCGCTTATGCGCCCGAATTGAATCCGGTCGAACAGGTCTGGAATCATACCAAGTATGGCCAGCTAGCCAACTTCATGCCAGACCACATCGACGACGTAGCCGAGGCCGTCTGCATGTCGATCTCCGCCCAGCATCATGATAACGACCTGATTCGAGGCTTCTTCAAATACGCACAACTTAAACTGTAAAGTATTCCTTTATTTTTGCAGACCTCAATAAGCCGGTGCCGTTGTGTACGCCAGTGTTGGACCAGATGTTCATCCGGGTGACGGGTTGTTGGAAGTGAGCCCCCGAGGCCAAGGTGGGTACGCCGATCATTTTGAGATCATCCGTAAAGGCATCCAGTGAAACGTAGAGAAAGCGCGTTCCGCCATCACTGCGTTGCAATTCCACAAAGTAGGCGATGCGGTCAAAGGGCGAGGTGATCGCAGCACTATTGTCGATGTCGTAGTGGATATCCGCGCCGAGGTTGGCCAGATCGAGGTCGTACACGAGGTGATAGTCTGCCGCTTCGGGCACTTCCATTTTGAGCTGATCGCGTTGGGGCACGACACCAGCGCGGAATGGGGCGGCGGGTAGGCCGGCGGCGTTGACTAAGTTAGGTTCAGCCAGCTTGTGCCAGGCAAAGCGCACTGCCACGGGGTATTCGACACCCGGTGCCGAAACTACGACCTCATCGCCTACTATTTTAGCATTTGCTTTGACGAATCCGCCGCGTTCTTGGTCGATCACCGCAAAGTGATCGGGTGCCGCGCCATCGCGTGTTTGCAGGCCGCCGCCGTGGTCAAAGCGCAAGTGAATTTTATCGCCTTTGATCTGCATCGAACGGTAGAGCGGACCTGAGTAGATCACTTCTTGGTTATAGGTCTTGGCCAGCGCGACCAGTGCCAAACGCCGTCCGACCTCCTGCTTGTTCTTGGGATGGATATCATTGAGGTCGCCGACATCGTGGATGACGGCCATACCGGTGTGGGGAATTCCCAGCGCGGCCGTTTGCGCTTCCCAGAATTTGGGTAGGACATCAGACGCTTCACCACCATAGGAGTAAGGGGCGATCTGTACGTAGTAGAACGGAAACTCGCCGTTCGGCCAAAGGTCGCGCCAGCCCTTGATGAGTGCCTTCATTTTCTCCGTGTAGAGCATGCCCTCGGTGTGGTTGGACTCGCCCTGGTACCAGATGGCACCGCGCAATGCAAAGGGGACGAGGGGGTGGATCATGGCGTTGTAGAGCACGGCGGGTTGCTGCGGGTCGTTTGGCGGCAGGAGTTCGGGGGGATAGGTTGGCATTTCCGGTACCGGCTCTTCGCTTTGTCGCGCCGTACGGGCCGCGCGGAGCCAGTCTTCGACTTCGTCCAATACCGTGTCTAGGCGCTCTTTGTACTGGTCGCTGCGTGGATTCCGCAGTTGTAGCTGCTCGTAGATATCGCTCACTGCGGGTACTGCAGCAAAACCGGCGGGCGGGATCCAGGGTTCAATGCGGGTTCCTCCCCAAGCTGACTGAATTAGGCCGATGGGCACGTCGAGTTCGCGCTGCAAGTGGCGACCGAAATAGTAGGCGGCGGCCGAGAACCCGCCCCAGCCGCCCTTGGCGATGGTCTCCGGGGTACAGAGATTCCAATCGGCCTCGATGTCCGTTTGCGGTTCGGCGCTGAGTTTTCTGGGAATCTGGAAGAGACGGATATGCGGATGATTGGCTGCGGCGATCTCCGCTTCTGGGTTGAGGCAGAGACCGACGCCCATTTCCATATTCGATTGCCCCGAGCAGAGCCAGACTTCGCCGACGAGCACGTTTTGCAGTTCAATGCTGTTGGTGCCTGTCACCGTTAGCACATGGGGGCCACCGGCTTTGGCTGGTGGCAGTTCCACCTTCCACTCGCCCCGTGCATTGGTGCTGGTACTGTCGATTTGCCCGAGAAATTCGACGATGACCTGCTCTCCCGGCTCAGCCCAGCCCCAGATGAGCAGCGGACTATTGCGCTGCAATACCATGTTATCGCCAAATATCTTGGGCAGGCGTATGTCGGCAAAGGTTGGTAGAGCGAAGACTGATGCGAGGACTAAGACTATCGCATATAGGGGGCTGAGGGTAAGGAAATAGATATGGCTTCGCATGCGTTCTATAGCGTTTGGATAGGTACCTGTTTTCTACAGAGAATATATGGTCAATCTCAATGATAGACGATGGGTTTATTTTTGCACGTTATTGCGTATTTTGGGCAGTGGGCAGGGTAACCCTCTCTACTCTTTGGAAATGAGACTAATGCGTGGATGGATCGCCGGTATTGGACTTGTAAGCCTAGTGCTGGGAGCTGGATGCGAGCCAAAAGCAGAGATCGAAACGGCAGCGGTCGAGGTGCAATTCGTCGATGTGACCGAGTCTGTCGGGCTCGACTTCCGCCAAATCTCCGGCAGCGCAGAGCAGCGCTATATCCTCGAATCGATGTCGTCGGGGGCCGCTTTTTTCGACTACGATGGCGATGGGTATCTCGATCTGTTCTTGGTCAATAGCACGCGAGTGGAAGCCGATTCCTCGCATCACACCAATCGACTCTACCGCAACAGCGAAAGGACCAATGGGCGAGTCTTTGAGGACAAAACCGATGAGGCTGGTCTGCGGCGGACGGGTTGGGGTATGGGGTGCGCGGTAGGCGACTACGACAACGACGGCGATTTGGACCTGTACGTGACCTATTGGGGTCCCAATGTGCTCTATCGCAACGATGGGGAAAGGTTTGCCGAGGTCGAGCTGGGCGTGGAAGACGATGGCTGGGGAACTAGCGCGGCATTTGGCGATGTAGATGCCGACGGATTTTTAGATCTCTACGTGGCTAACTATTTGGTCTTCGACTTGGGAAACCCGCCCGGCGGCGGTCAGCTTTGTAGTGGCTTCAAGGGGCTGGACGTCTATTGTGGTCCGCACGGCATGGTGCCTCAAGCCAACGTGCTCTATCGCAACGAGGGCGGGACTGGCTTTGCGGATGTGAGCCAGACGACGGGGATTGCCGCAGACAAGCAGGCGTCCTTGGGAGTGGTTTTTTTAGACGGCGACGACGACGGCGATCAGGATCTCTACGTGGCTAACGACGGCTATTCCAACCTGCTCTATCGAAACGACGGGCATTGGCAACTGGAGGAAGTGGCGGCTTTCTCTGGGGCAGCCTACAGCGAGGACGGGCGGGCGCAGGCCGGCATGGGCGTAGCGGCTGGCGACTACGACAACGATGGCGATCTGGACCTGTACATGACCCATTTTTCAGACGACGTCAACACGCTGTACCAGAACCAGGGGAATGGCAACTTCGTCGATTTCACGGCGGCAGCGGGGCTCGGTGGTGAGGTGCGGCCCTACTTGGGCTGGAGCACGGGCTTTTTCGACTACGACAACGATGGTTGGCTGGATCTTTTCGCGGTCAATGGGCACATCTACCCCCAAGTCGCCCAGCATCCTTCGGGACTGCGCTACGCCCAGCGCAACCTGCTCTATCAGAATGTGGGTGGGACGTTTGTCGAAGTAGGGACTATGGTTGGGCGGGGTTTTGCCGCAGAAAAGGTCAGTCGCGGCGGGGCGCTGGGCGACTACGACAACGACGGCGATCTGGATCTGCTGATCGTGAACCTGAACGACGCTCCGACTCTTTTGCACAATTTCGGTGGGAGCCACAGCAATTGGCTGGGGCTTGAACTGGTGGGCACGGAGAGCAACCGCGACGCACAGGGGGCGCGGGTTGTACTCTTGGCGGATAATGGACAGCAGATGTGGGAAGTACAGCGCGGAGTCGGGTACTTATCGCAAAGCGACGGCCGGGTGCTTTTCGGGTTGGGGACAGCCGAGGAAGTAGAGAGTGTAGAGATTCGTTGGCCCAGTGGTCGGGTGCAGAGATTGGAGCGACCGGAGACTCGGCGCTACTTGGTGGTACAGGAGGGGGAAGAGGACATCGTTGCTAGTTATGTTGGACCAGCGGATACAGAAGACTTGGTCGTACGCGAGCAGCCAAGCCAAATAGACAGTCTGCCGACGGTCCCCCGCTACGCGGCAGGGGACGCCCAGACAGCTATAGACCACTATAAAGCAGGAGTTGAACTCTATAGACAGGGGCGCTATCAGGAGGCGATTGACGCTTTGAGAGCGTCCGTCCACATGCAGCCGGACAGTCTCAAAACCTACTACTCCTTGGGGATTGCGCTCTATTCGGGGTTGGGGCGGGCCGAGGAGGCCGCGGCGGTTTTGGAAGAGGTGGTGGCTCGCGATTCGTCGTGGTCGCAGGTCTATCCGCTTTTGGGAGTGGTTTATATGGACCTCAACCGCAAAGACAGGGCCATTCAGTTCCTCGAGCGCGCTGTGGTATTGGAACCTAAATGGGAAAACTACAACCGACTGGGACTGGCCCAGCTCCGCAGCGAAAATCTGACGGCGGCGAGCGCGGCGTTCGAGCACGCAGTGCGCCAAGCACCGTGGCATCCGCATCCACATCTGAACCTAGCTCGTATCTATGAGCGACAAGGAAGGGAACAGGCGGCCGCGCGGCAGCGGCAAATTTTCGCGCAGTTGCGGCCTGTACAAGACCAAGTACAGCGCCATCTGGAAAATCTAGCCGCCTTCCCAGGCGACATCGAATCCCGCCATCTACTGGGCGAAGCCTACGTGGCACAGGGGCGCATCGAGGAGGCTCTCGCTGCTTTTCGTCAGGTCATCGCCACCGATTCTAGCTATGCGCTGGCCCATTACGGCTTGGGTGCTGTGCTGCACTACAAGAGCGAATTGCAAGCCGCGATTGCGGCCTATGAACGAGCCTGCGAGCTGCAGCCGGATCTGGTGGGGCCATTTGCCGATCTAGGCCAGGCTTACCACCAGCTCCGCGACTATGAACGAGCTAGCGCCGCCTATCGTCGGGCTCTGGCGTTGCAGCCGGATATGCAGGCCGTGCGGACCAAACTAGGTATGGCCTATGCTCAGCGGGGCGACTTGGAGCAGGCTGTGGAAGCCTTCAAAGCGGTCCTGAACGTCGATTCCACCTTGGTCGAGGCCCGCGACGCGCTGGCACAGGTGTATGCCGCACAGGGACAGTACGCAGCGGCCATTCGCGAATGGGAGGCCGTGCTGCGGCTGGACCCGCGCTATCCACGAGCGGCGAGTCAGTTGCGCTTAGCCCGCGAGAAGCTCGCTGAAAAGTGAACTACGCAAAAGCCCCCGTTTCGCTGATGTCTGCGAAACGGGGGCTTGAATGCGAACTAGAAGCTAAAGATGGGTTTATTGGCCCAAGCTGCTCTTGAGCTGACCCCAACTGGTTGCTTCGACGCTCGTCCCCGCCGAAAAGTCAATGCCCTCTTCGAGCGGAGCGAGGACAAAGTCGTTCAGCGCAATATTGCTGCTCTCCGGGGTGGTACCCCAGAAACCCTGATAGGCGTGGTCGGACTGAGGCGCGTCAATATCGCCGTTGTTGATCGAGATGTGGATGATATCTTCCTCTTCGAGGTCGTAAATCTCGATATTGTCGGGCGTGGCGCCTTCCCGGGGAATCTCGGCAATCGGCGTAATACCTAGTTCGTAGTAATAGGTGCTTTCGCCAAACTGATCGCCATCAAAAGACCAGCCGTACGAAGTAAAGTCACCCCCGTCCGAAAGCCAAGCTAGATTGCCGATGGGCTCGAGCGACTGATAGACGCCTTCAATCGGCGGCACGACCCATTTATAGGCGATCCGGTTTACCGGCTCGTCGGAGAGGTTCTGCTCGTCGGCAGCTAGGTGGGTCGGGTTGACTTCGACCTCCCAGTTGTCGTCGTCCCAATGGCGGGCCGGATCTTCGCGGTCGGTATTGTGGATGTTGTCAAATACCTGGTTGGCGAAGTAGAGCTTGTTGAAATTTTCGTTCCAACCGAGGATGTGAAGCGGGTTGAAATCGCTGACATCGAGTTCGCCGCGACCCGCCTCGTGGAACTGAGCTGGGTCGTAGAGCTTGTCGCTGCGGATCACATAGGGCTTATCTGGAACGACATTCCAGTCCGAAAGGTCGCCGTCTATGGTCGGCACAGCGTTATCGGGGAACTGAAAGAGAAAGAAGAGTTCACCCGGTGGGTTGTGGGCGCTAGCGAGCCCAGCCGATACTAGCAGGACCATCAGTCCTTTTGCGATTTTGTGCATGTCGAGAAAACCTCCTCAGAATATCGGTATATCGGTCATGGGACCAGATTTGAGTAGAGGGATGCGTTGCGAAGAAATGAAATCACCTGTCGAAAAAACCTCCTTTCAACGACCGGCTTGTGGAAAGTTTGGCTGCAACTAACAAAATTTGGCTATACCCTACGACAATCGCCAAAAAATGTCAAACAAACCACGCGTACGGAACCGACTAATACGCCACCGCGAGGAACCCCATTTTTCTTTCCCCCTGCTCGACATCGAGGGATAGTTCGTATAGGTAGAGCCCCGGAGGGACTCGCTGGCCGTTGGCGTCGGTGCCGTCCCACTCTTGGCGAAACTGCCCGCTGCGAGACCGCGTTGGGGGCAATGCGGCCACCACTTGCCCGGCTAGATTGTAAATATACACGGAGACTGTGCGATCTGCTACCACCTCGCGCAAACTGTAGACGATCGTTAGCGTCTCGTTGAGGCCGTCGCCATTGGGCGTAAAGGGATTGGGACCGACTTCCACGTTGACCAGCAGATTGCCGCCCACGGGAGTTTTCACGGCGAGTACATCGCCGGAAAAGCGGAAGGTGGCATTGCCGGGCCGGACCTGCTGGCGAATCTGATCGGGATCCTCGCTGTTGAAAATCCAGCCACTGAATTCGGTGCCGAAGCGCAGCACGGGTGCGTTGAAGGTCACCTCCAACTGCTTGAAGCTGTCCTCTTCGCCCTTCACCTCTGGAAATTGGACCACGATTCGGTCATCGAGGATTTCACGGGGAAAAAGATCGGGATCCACTATGGTGCCGTCGAGTACGACCGCCTCGATAGTATCGACTCGGGCGTGGGTGAGAATTTCTAGGCGATTGAAGCCGATATTGTCCGCTGCAAAGGAGGGGAGCACCACATAGGTGAAGGTGGTAGGCTCGAAGGAGTCCACTTCGATGGGCCAAATCTCGCCGACCACTTCTTGGGCCGCAGGTGCCTCACCCAACTGTAGGGAGAGTTGATCCAACCGGGGAGCGGCAAAGGGGTCAGAAAAGAACTTGACGGCGACTTGGATATAGCGGCTGGGCCCTGGCGAAAGCAGGGGCGTGCCGTCCTGCCAGGCTTCGGCGGGCAAAGTCTCGTCGCGCAAACCGGCTGCAAAATCGTAGGGTGGCGACCAGAAACTCCAGTTTTCGGTATCGTACTTGGTGGGCAGGCGGGACAGCGCGTCGATCTTTAAGTACTCCTTTAGGGTGATTTGGTCCAGATCGCCGTTGTTGTTGGGGGCGAAGTAGAGTTTGGGGTCGGGGGTATGCCCGGTGCGGGTGCGGATCTCCGCTCGGGCACCCTCGGGCAACTCGCCACTCCAGCGGATTTGGCCCCAGCTAATCGGGCGGCCAAAGTCCAAGATCTGGGTAATGTAGGTCATCTCTTCGACGAAACCCTCGCCGTAGATTTCAAACTCGGCGAGTTCCCAGTTGCGCAAGGGAAAGGCTTGGAAGGTGAGAAAGCGGATGGATTGCCTCCTGAAGTGCAGATCCGTCACCACGTCGAGGTTTTCGCGGGTGGAGTGCAGCACGGTCAGCAAGGGGTCGTTTTTTTTGATCCAGCGCCTGCCGGGCGTACGCCCGCACGCGCCGTCTTGGAAGGGCAGCGAAGCGTCGCCCACGCGAAGATCAAACCAGCCCACGAAATTATCGGCGAAGCTGTCTGCACCAAAGGACTCAAGGACCGGTTTGGGCTCGGCAAAATTTTCGATTAGTAGGCGGTCTTCCTCTTGGCTGAGGCGCGGATAGAAGCGAATGCGGTTGACCGGCACATTGGCACCGAAATCGAATATGATGACATCGAGAAAAGGGCGCCCTTTGCCGATACCCGGTGCTTTGTTGGGGTCTTGCGTAAAGGGGCGAAACTGGGCGGATACGGGATTGGCGTCGAGCATGAGTTTGTTGAGGGGAGCGTTGTTGCCGGCGAAGAGACAATTGTACGCCGAAGTCCCACTGCCGTAGGATACGCTGACCTCCCCTCCGGTGAAATTCAGAGGGACTTTGTCCGACGCGGCGCTTAGATCGGTCAGGGCCAAATTTTCGAGCGGATCGATGAAGCGAGGGCGGATGGAGAGGTCGGAGAAATCGACGAGGGTGTCTCCACCCGTCTCTTGCGGGGACGTGCCCACAGCGACGCTCTTGAGCAGTTCGCCGTTGGCGTCATAGACCAAATACGCACCCACTTCGGCTTGGCTGCGGGCGTCCTGCCAGGACGGGCCCTCCACACTGCCCAGATGGTATTCGGTTCGGGCGTTTACCTGAGCAGCGGCGAATAGGATCGCGCAGACTAAGAAAGACAAAAACCTAGGCATGGCTCATCCTTCCTTGAACTGGGGGACGAGATTTTATAATATAGGGAAAATAAAGCGATATCAACTCGGTTCCAAAAGTTATTTTACAAGCACTGGCTGCCAAAAGCCGCCGCCGTCTCAGTTACATTGGAGTACTGCCATGCGTGTATCGGGCTATTTTTCGCGCATTTTCGCCCTAGCATCAGGGTTGCTAGCGGTCGTTTGTGTCCCCGTTTTCGCCTTCGAAACCGTTACCTTGGGAGAGGGTGGCGAGTTAAATTGGCGGGGCGAAGGCAGTTCTGCCGTGGAGACCATCGACGCCGAATACCTCGCCCCCCTCGATCCCAACAACCCCGGGAGCCCTCCCGAACTGCTGACCGGCAATGCACCCGGTGATCTCGTCGAATTCGGCAGTGCCGATTTTCCCCGTGGTATCTTTCCCCTGCGCATAGAAGAAGGCGAAAACATCGCCAACAATACGATGGCGCGGGGCGGTAACATAGATGCACCCAACATCTTTGACTTCGGGCGCGACGTCAGCGTCGCTAGTGGCAGCATATTTGATCGCAATGACCTCCTGCTGGCCTTGCAGGAGTTGCTCACTAGCGAGGATGGTGGTGAAAAGCAGGCGTTTGAGCGCAAGAATTTCAACGCGCTGGGCACGCTGGTAATCCTCAATTTGGGGGGGCGTTTTGGCGTCAATCGCATCCGCTTCTACCCGCGCAATACCGTGCACAAATCCCCGACTACGCCCTTCCACAACGACTTCTTGCGGGCCTTCGAGCTTTTCACCAATGACGGGATCAGCCAGACCAACGACGGCAGTTTGATCTGGGATCCACTACTGTTGCACACCGACAACGAAAATCCCATCGTCGATGTGATCATAGACCCACCCAGTTACGTCCAGTTTGTGCGCCTGCGAGCCACCTCTACGGTCAACTTTGAGATCGATGAATTCGAGGTGTACGGCACGGGTTTCCTCTCCGAAGCCCAGTACCTTTCGGATATATTCGACGCCGGCCAGCCCGCGCTTTGGGGCGATATGCGGTGGGTAGAAGAAGTCGTTGGCCCCGAGGTGTTTTCCCGTCTGCAGATTCGCACCCGCACGGCCAACGACGCCACGCCTTTTGTCTTCACGCGGCTGTTATCGGGTAAGCGCGACGCCGAGGAGATTCCGTTCTCTTTGGAGGATCCGACCCGGGAAATGGAATTAGCCGAGTACGAAACGCTGCCCAAGGACGATGCCCTTGGCCGCCAGTGGAGCCCCGGCCCTATCAGGGACGATCTGATCAACTGGAGTCCGTTCAGCACACCCTACCCTGCCAGTGCGGCTAACGGCCCTGGAATTCCAATTGCTTCTCCCAGCCCGAACCGTTACTTCCAGTTTCGAGTCTCTTTTCAGAGCGATGATCTAGAGGCAGCCCGAGGGCTAAAATCCCTGAGTTTTGATGTCCTGACGCCGCCCTTTGCCGACGAAGTCATCGGCGAGATTTTTCCACGAGAGGTTCGAATAGCCGAAAACACGACCTTCACGTACGCCGTGCGTCCGGTTTTGGAGACGGCTGACCTACGCGGTTTTGACACCATAGAGATATTCACTCCTACCCGAGTCGAGAGCATAGACCGCCTGGAGTTGGTGGATGAAACCGGCCAACTCGTCGCCGAGCGCGTATTTGCCGGGCTTGAGGACACGACCCGCGTTGACGGGCTCCAGATTCTAGCGGTGGACGACGACAAATTCTCGGTGCGGATTCCCTTCTTGCAAGCAGGCAACGCACTGATAAAAATCTACTTTCAGACCGAGGTGCTGACCTATAGCACCAACTTTACTGCGGCGGTTCGGCTTTCCGGTGAAGAAAGCAGTATATCTCAGGCCATCGTTTCGGGCGATGCAGCAACACTAGCCGCAGGCGACGATGCCGATTTATCCGGTACTACAGTATTGAGTCCCTCAGTACTGCGCGGAGATCGTTTGCTAGACCGGATGGAGATCGTGCCCGAGGTCTTCACCCCCAATGGGGATCGGGTCAACGATGTGGCCAGAGTGTACTATAACTTGCTCGCTTTGGACGTCGCACGCCCAGTAGAGATCGCCGTTTACGATCTGAGCGGCCGGTTAATCCGCATTATCCACGACGCCCCCGAACGCAACGGACGCTACGAAGACAAGACGTGGGACGGACTCGATGCCCAAGGGCAGCTAGTCCCGCCGGGGCTCTATATCGTGCGGTTGGCGATAGAAGGGGATGCACAACAAGACGGGCAGTCCCGGCTAGTGGGCGTGGCGTATTGAACGCGGATTCTATCGCTGTCTGAGTATTTTCTCCACCAGTTCTAGGTTTTTTTCTACTTCTGCCTTCGCCTTGTCCTGCAAGCGCCGTTTCTGCTTGAGTTGGTCGTACTCAGCAAAGTGTTCCTGCGCTTCCTCTGCTCTGCCGAGGCGCTTGTAAAGATTGCCTAGACAGGCGTGTACTTGGGGGTCTTGCGGCGCGAGTTCGGCAATTTTCTCGAAGAAAGTTAAGGATTCGGCATAGCGGTTCTGTCGAGCCAAGAGTAGGCCCATGCTCCAATAGCCTTGGACGCGGTTGGGATCTAGGTCGATAGCTCGGCGCAAAAGGGCCTCGGCCCTCTGGGTCTGGAGCGTCGGCTCTAGGAGCGCGGTCGTTTGTCCTGCGGTTGCTTCCTCGACGAGTAGATTGGCTAAGTGGATGCAGTACTTGGGTTCGGTAGGGGCTTGCTCCAGCAGCGTGCGGTACTCAGTGGCAGCGGTCTGCAACTGGCCTTCTGTTTCGTAAAGCCGGGCCAACTGGTAGCGTACCAAGGTAGAGTCGGGGCGCAGAGCTAGGGTGCGGCGATAGGCATCGGCTGCTTGGCCGAGTTGGCCGGCCATGGCGTGGGCGTAGCCGATTCGGCCGTGGATGGCCGCCCAGTCGGGGCGCTTTTCGGCGACCTGTGCGTAGGTGGTGATGGCATCCTCGTAGCGGCGCATGTGCAACAGGGCATTGCCGAGAAAGTAGCGGACTCGGTCCGCCTCTGGGTAGAACTCCAGATATTTTCTGTAGAGATCGACGGCCTTGTGGTACTCCTTTTCGTCCACATAGAGGGCCGCTAGGCGCAAGAGCGCGTCGTCGTGGTCGGGAAGCCGGTTGAGGACCCACTTATATTCGCGCATGGCATTGGCCGGCATACCGTTGCGCTCGTACGCATAGCCCAGCCAGAAGTGCTGCTGAGGTTCGCCCTCTGCGTCCATAGCCCCGGCACCGACATTGGCCATGAGCAACAGCAGGGGCAAGGCCACCAAGGCCTTCCTGCGGTACTGCGCTTCTTTCCACAGCGAATACATCCCGTAACCAGCGTAGAGTAAAAGCAAGGGCACGACGGGTAGCCGGTAGCGCGAGGTAACGAAGAATACCACCACCGAGACCATGTACGTCAGAGTGAATAGCAAGAAGAGACGCCCCTGCTCGGTTTTGCCTGCCGAAGTGCGCGCAAAGAGCACTAGACCTAAGAGGGCGAACGGGGCTACTAATCCGAAGGGGAAAGCCACGCCCTTTTTCCACAAGAGGGCGGACAAAAGCACTGAGTCGCGGCGGGCAAAATATGGATCGATGTTGCGCTTTATTTCGTCGCCGTGCCAAAATAGATAGAGCTTGTAAAGCTGTAGCCACGCATAGTCGAGCGGATTCGCTGTGGCGAAATCCCAAGAACGGGCGAAGAAGAAACGGGATTTAGCTGATGGGCGTTCAATGCCAGCTTCGCGTTCGGGCATCTCCGCTAGCTGGAGCCAAGCCCTGCCAGGACGGATATCGACTGTGCGCTGGTAGTCGGGGTTGTTGCCAATGTAGAAATTGATGCCAGCGTTGTGCGAGATGAGTACCCAGTCGTCGCCGACTAGGTAATTGCGCAATGCAACCGGGGCAATGACCAGCGCGATGCCAAGGAGCAACAAGGCTCCTCGCTGGACAAAGTTTCCTTGAGAAAACCAGAGCCAAGCAAGCAATACCGGCGCGAAAAGGAGAATATTGGACACCGCTAGGGCGGCCAGACCCAGTACAAGCCCGGCCATCAACCACGGCCAGCGCTGCTTTAGGGGAGCGGTGAGCAGCAAGAGAAGCAAGGCCAAGTCGAGGAAGAGGGCTGGGATGGTGGGCAGTAGTTCGCCGCCAAAATAAATCAGCGGGCCATAGAAGGTAGCGACCAGACCCGCTCCGAGCGCCACAGCCGGGGGAAAAAGACGGAGACCGAGCAGATAGGTACACCCACAGATGAGTGCACCGAATAGGGCTTGGAGCAAGCGAGGCAGGTAGTAATTTTCACCGCTTATAGAGAAAAGTAGGCCGAGCAGATAGGGATAGAGCGGCGGCTGCCAAAAGGGCGTCGGTTGCCCAGCCCAGGAGACCTCGCTGAGGTAGCGGGCGTCGTCGACATAGGTCCGGGCATCGACGACCGGAACGGCGAAAAGCGGGCTGGCGGAGAGTTCACTCAGATAGAAGAGACGCAGGCCCAAGGACAACAGGACAATGAGGGCACAGGTCCAAAGTTCGCGGCGACCTATCTGAAAGCCCAGGGCCATAAGGCCAAAGTTATTGCAGGCCAGCGTAAACGGCGATGAAGCTTTCGGTGATGGTTTCCGATTCGTCTCCCTTGGGATTGCGGCGGTCTATCCGCATGCCCATCTGCGTAGTGAGCTTGTACCCCAGATAATCGGACATATTAGTGAACTGGGCGGCCCCGACGACGCTGTTGAAGTCGTTGAGGTCGCGCTCGAAATCGTTGACAAAAGTCAGCTCCAAGCCGAGTTGCAGGGTCGTGTGCTGGAGCATGGGGAAGCCCAGCAGGAAACCGCCGATCTCGGCAAGTTCGGTCCGTTTTTCCAGCGAAAGTAGGTCGATGGTTTGTTTGCGGTACTCGCTTTTCCAGCGCGGCTCGACCCAGAGTCGGCCTAGGTTGAGGCGGTAGCTCACCTTGTTGATGAAGCCAAAGAAGAAGTCGCGCTGGCGCAGGCCCAAGGGAGCGCGTTGGTTCTCGTCGAGGCGCTGGTGATATGTGTCGTATTTGAGGAAGTTCTTGGCGATGAAGCCCCCCCGCTGATAGTCGTGGCCCATCCACAGGGCGTTGATATAGGTGTCGCGAGCGATGAGAGGGTCCTCGATTTTGGTGGATTCGCCGGTGCGGATATTGGCGTTGGGCAACCACTGCTGGAGGTCGTCGGGAATGTCGTCCTCGACTGACTTGATCATCTCAAAGAAGCGAAAGCGGCCCCAGTTAGGCGTGGACTTGTCGAGGGTGAAAAGTACGTAGTCAACGCGGTTTGCTTGATTTGAAGAAATGAGATCCTCGCGCAGTACGCCGGCCATCAGCCGGACCTCTGGCGTCAGGTGTATACCGCCATATACGTTGAAACCCCGGTGGTCCTTCTTGTAGGGATAGTCGGGTGCCTCGTCGTTTTCAAAGCGGTCAATCCAAACGTTGTTGTTGAGGTCGATGCCGAAGAGAAACTCGGGACGGTCGACATTGTGGCGCATGAAAGGCTCTTCGTAGTCGGGTACGGAGTTGGAGAGGAAGCGATTGTCGTTTTGGTTGAAGTCGGAGATGAAGTCGTTGTTCTCGTCCCAGCCGGGATAGACTTCTTGGTCGCCGGCACGCCAGTCTTTGCGCACGGTGTCGGGGTAGCGGTCTTGGTCATCGTTGTCCTCGACCAGCTCAACTACGTGGACGCGCTCGTCCTCGTAGTCAATGAAGCCGGAACTCAGCGTGGTGAAGGTCCTGGTGTTATAGCGCGGATCCATGCTGTAGGCCTCGCCGAAGACAAAATAGGGATACGTGTTGCGCGAGAGATTGACCATCCAAGCTGGTGCGGCCCGGTCGCCGCGCAGGCCCGAGGAGGTTGAGTGGCTTTTGCGCAACACGTTGGGGTACTGGACATACGAGTAGCTCAAGTCGTATTCGCCGTAGAAGTTGAAGCCAAGAGTCTCTTCCAATTCGAGCGTGGCTCCCCAGATTTGGGTCGCCGTGGGCAAACCGTACTCGAAGCTGACGACCTGCAGGTTGGTGTTGTCTTGAACATTGCCCTCGGCTTGGGCGACTAGTAGGAGCACCGAGACACCCGAGGTGTTGACTTGGTTGCTCGAAGAGATCCAGACTTGGTAGTCATTGCCCAGCACTAGGCGGAATTCGACGTTTTTGATTTCCTCCTTGGCCCCAGATGAGCGATTGACGAAAGCCGGGCTGTCGAAATCGTAGCGCAGGCGGATTTCCTCGGTTCCATCAGCCGAGAGAAATCCCTGGCGGATAAAGCCGCCTTCGATGATCGGCTCAAAGCGGATATCCTTGCCCCGATCCACCGTATTGTCGTTGTAGGTAATGATGATATCGGAGCCAGTGGGAAAGAAAGCAGCGCCGCCGACTTGGTCTTCGGGCGAGTCGTCGCGCAGCACGATCTCGATGAAGGAGATCGTCTGGTTCTGGTCGATAGTGAGTTTGCCGGTAACAGGGTTGCCCCTGAAGCCGCTGCTAAGCGTATTAGACTGGTGGGAGTTGACAGCCGTCAAGCCTATGGTGGCGAAGTCGCCCACTTGTAAGGTGCCGCGTCCGCCGATCATGGAGGTGGCGTTGGTGGCGAGAACTTCTAGGTCGTTGGTGGTGCTGCCGCCGGGCTGACTGAGGCGCGAGTAGATGAGCGTACCTTGATACTTGTCGGCGGCGTAGTCGAACTGAACGCCATCCCAGCGGGGCTTGGAAAAGGTCATAGGTGTAAGCGTGGTGCGGATATTATCGCCGATAGTCACCGAGTAGTGATGCTGGCCCTTGGCGTCGGCCGAGACCAATAACCCACTGAACCAGCCTTGGAATCTGCTACCTTTGAGGACTGAGGAACCGAACTGCTGGGGCTGGGATTGGGAGTTGTTAAAAACGAGCCACCCGCGAGTGACGAAGTTGCCGTAGAGGTCGTAGTAGTAGTCGCCCTCTAGCCGGGTATCAACGTAGCGCTCATAGTGTCGGCGCGCATAGTTCGAGTACTCCCATTGGCTCCACCGGTACTCGTTGTAGAGCTCTTGGGGCACGTACCACCGCCGCTTGGCCGGGTCGAGAGCGCCGAAGAGGACCCCTGGCCCCTGCGGCTCGAAGGAAACCCTGCCGCCTGATTGGATGGTGCCCAGACGAGAACCGTATTCTTGGGCTGTGCCAAGCTGGGGGAGCGATAGGAGACAACACGGAGCCAGAATAGATAGCACAAATAAGCGGGTACTTTTCGTTCTTTTCACGACGACCTCCTCAGAACAGTAGTAATATCACAACTACCAATACCCCACGACCCAAACTAAGTATGGCAAAACCGCTTGTCTGTCAAACAATCCTAATAGGCGACGGAGAGTAGGCGCGTCCGCGTCGCCGAGCGACTTTCTCGATCGGTGTCGAGGTTCACTTGGCAAATGTATAGCCCAGGCGGCACCTTGCGGCCATTAAGGTCTGTTCCGTCCCAGAGCATGCTGACGCGACCACTTTGCAGCATCTGGGCATGCTCCCAAATCTGGCGGCCTGCCAGGGTGTAAACTCGCACCCGAGCCTGACGCGGAGCGGTGAGTTTGAAGACCGAGAAGAGGATTTCAGTCTCGTCGTTTATGCCATCGCCATTGGGAGTAAACGGATTGGGGTCGATGCGGAACTCGTCAACCGCCTTGGCGTCGAGCGGCAGGTTGATCGAGAGCGCATTGCTGCCTATCAGCGCTGTTGCGTCGCCAGCTTCGACGCTTTGCCAAGGTGCGGCCATATTGGCACCGCCGCCCGTGTTGCGCACAGTCATTTCCAAGGTAGTGCCGTTGACGAAAACAGGGGCGGCAAAGCGCAGCCGCATTAGGGCACCCTCGGCGACCACGGTTCCCCGGGAGGAGGTGGACAGGCGACGGTAGGCCGTCGCATCGAGCGAGTCGCCCGCTGCATCAAAGGGGAACTGGGCACCATCGCCGAGCAGGATGCGGAAGTAGCGAGTTGGACCCTGCTGGTCGGCCTCAAGTTCTAGGTAGACGGCTTCGGAGACCTCGGACAGCTCGACCTCGCCTTGGGCGTCCGCAGTGCGGCGGAAATAGCGGACATCGCCCTGTTCTTCCACCTCGAGCAGGCCATAGGCTGCGTCCGTTAGCGGCAGGCCGTCTGCGGTCACCGGTACTTGTTCGCCTTCGGAGGTGAGGCGGTTGTAAATGCGGGGCGCGTCCGCAAGCGCGTTGAGAGATTCGGGCAGGCGCACCCAGAGCGAATCGGAGTTAGAATTCAGCAGTTCGAGTTGGCTACCAGCCCCATCGGCAAAAACGGTAGGGTCTCCCGAGGGTGAAAAGACCTGCTCTGATCCAACGGCGCTGTCTTGGATGCCCACTTCGAGGAGTTGCAGGTCTTGGGAAGGAGGCATGACGAGGAGAATTTCGTCGAAGCCGATGCTGCGCGAGGAGGCGGGCGACTCTATAAACTGGGACTGGACAAAGACATCGAAGGTCTCGATCCGTCCTGGCACTGTTGCTTCAGGCGGCCATAGTTCGGCCACTATGTTGGAGGCTGCCGGGTTGACGAGTTCGATGTCTATGGAATTGATCGCTGCGGCGATATTGCGGTCTGTGGTTTCCATCTTGACTTGGATCTGCATGAACTTGCGCAATCCCGGCGAAGTGACGCGATCTCCCGACTGCTGATAAGTTCGGCTCCAGGGACTCCAACCGCTGGCGGGCACGAAGGAGGTATCGATCGGCCCCTTGTAGCTACCGAGCAAACCATCCCAAGCATCAAAGGTGATTTCGGTACCGGCTTTGTCGAAGTAGCGGATGGTTTTGCCCAGCAGATCGCCGGACCGGGTGCGAATTTCGAGGTTGGTGCCGGGAGGGACCTCGCTGTCGTAAGTGATGCGGCCAAAGTTGCGAATGGCTGGCAATTCGATCAGGTCCGAGGTCAGCACTACCTCGGCGGGGTAGCCTTGGGAAAAGATCTGATATTCGCCGATATCGGCTCCCGTATTGTAGCCGCCGCGGCGGCCGGGATTCACGGAGACGACAGTCATTTCGAGGAAGCGGAGTTCGATCCCGTCATACGAGTCGAAGAGGTGTTCGTAGCGATCAACGCTGTTGTCTTCACGCTCTCGCGGGCTGATGCGACGCCACTTCAAACGGCCAGAGGAATCCCGCGAGCCATCCGAGCCGCGCATGATATAGCCGTCGATAAAGCGCCGCCGCCCCGAAGTCGAAACCGCTATGGCGTCGAGGAAGAAGGAAGCCCCCATATCGACGGTCAGCACGCCGCGCTCGATGAGCGGGGACCAAACCAAGTGTAGGAAGTTGGTATTGTAGTCGCCGTCGAACCCCGGGCCGGGCGAGAAATTTTCCCCTGAGAGAAAGAGGCTGCCGCCGCCCACGACGATCCCCGGGCTGATGTTGTCGCCAAAGCCCCAAACCTCGATATCGGCTAGGCGAGGCCGCTCGCGGATGAAGAATTTTTTAGCTCCTCGCCTTTCGGGTGGTAGGTTGTCGTAGAACGTTTCCACCGGCTCTTCAAGGCGGCTCTGGTCCAGGCGTTCCTCAAAACCCTGCTGGTCCTTGACAAAGTAGACGATGTCGCCTTGGTCTGATGGGTCGAGCGCTAACCACTGCTCTTCATCGACTTCAGTGCCGCGGCCGGCGCGGGTATCGCTGACGACGATGCGAATGACCTGCACTAGCCTGCCGCGCCAGCTAAGAGAACTCTTAGGCTGCTCCAGTGGAAAATTGAGGTCGCGCTGGTCTCGGTTGGGTGCCGCGAAGCTGAAGTCACGCTGGTCTCGGTTGGGTGCCAGCGTACCGCCGACGCGAACTAGTTCCACGTCGGCCATGTCTTCGAGAATGACTTCTTGGTCGGGCGCTATTAGGACCCTGAAGCCCAGGAACGGATCGCCAAGCTCTTCGCCTACGAAGTGCAACAAAATCTCATCGACGGCCACAACCCTGCCCAAGTCCACCTCAATCCACCATTTATCGAGGGGATCGTTGCGGTCCGGTTCCCAGTAGGTGTTCGGATCGCCATCGAGGATATTTTTCGCTGCTTGCGGATTGGACCCTACCCGGCTGATACCTGGCCGGGCGAAGTGGGTATAGAGGGGGTTGTCTTTTCGGTCGGTAATGACGTTGCCCTTCACGTCGAGCGTGAAGGTGCTGTCGATGTTGAGGATGGCGTGCTCTCTTTTCTTGCGCCTGAAATCGGTCAGCGGGCGGGTAAAGGTGTCTTGGTCGTCGAGGATATTGTAGCGCTGGCGCGAGTAGTGGGGTTGAACCCCTCCCTCGGGTACCACGTCAACGGCGTGGACGGGTAGTTGCCAGTTGCGCCAGTGTTCGGCAGTTTCGACGACGATGCTGTTGTTAGTAACCCGATGTCCTTTGTTGCGCTGGGCGAGTGCTTCGCGCCCGTCGGCAAGAAGGCCCAGGCAAAAAACCAAGGCACAGAAGAGAGGCAACGACTGGACGAGTCGCTTGCTGGAATGTCCCATAGCTACCTCCTAGTTGGGCAGGCGGCGGATCTCCACTCGACGGGTTAGTTGACCCATCAACCTCGTGTGTAGAATACTAATTTGGCAGGGCTGAGTAAAGGGATTTATAAGCCGCCAGAAAACCCGATGGAGCCGCACTGAGAAATAGTCAGCACCGGCTTCTTAGCGCCGCAAGAGACTGTCGGGCACGGCTTCGCGCAGGCGCGCTTCGTCGATTTTGATCTGGGCGGCGTACTTTTCCCGCAACTTCTCCAACAGGGCTTGCAGACGCCAGTGCTCCTGCTCTCGGCGCAGCAGAGCGGTGGCCCGCCGCCGAACCTGTTCATAGGGTTCGATGGAGGCATCCTCATGGTCGAGTACGCGAAAGAGGGAGAAACCTCCCTCGACGGCTATGGGGCCGATGAGTTCGCCCTCGGGTGCATCCTCGATCGCCGCCATCAGCTTGGGATAGACGGCTTTTTCCAGCGGATGGAAATGGAAGCGATTGGTCTTCGCAATAGCGTCCGAGCGCAGGCTTTCGTCGGCTAGGTCAGCGAAGGAAGTGCCACCTTCTAACAGCGCTCTCTTTTCTTTGGCCTCGTCGGCGCTGGGTAGGAGTAGTTCCTCAACCCACACGGCAGGGTCGTGACTAAATATCTCGGGGTGGGTGTCGTAGTAGCGGCGCACGTCCTCCTCGGATATATCCAGTTCCCGGGTTATCGTCTCTTTGAGACCGTCGAGCAAGGCCTCTTTTTCTTTAATCTCTTTTAATTGCTGGATTGCGGGTTTTTGATAGTAGCCCGCCCGCCGTGCGGCTTCTTTGATGAGGAAGGGATTCAGGACGATGCGCTTGAGCGTGGAGGCTGCTTGTGCGCTGTCGGCGAATCCGGAGCCGATGTTTTGTTCTTGCAGAACTTTCACCGCTGTTGCTACGGTGATCTCGCCTTCGTCAAAAGTATATAGGGGAAACGATTCTGCGGTCAGTGGGGAAAGGTCCTGTAGTCGGTAGGCGTTTACTAGCTGCTGCAGGACCGCTCCGTGCAGTCGCGCCTCAAATGCGTTCTGGAGCAGTTCGAGGTGTTCCCTTTTGGCTTGGGCAGACCGCTCGGCAAAGAGCCGCCCTTTGATAGAGTCGCGATACTTGTCGTAGGAGGCGGGACGCTCTTCGGTGAAGCGCACGATGTTCCAGTACTTGCCTGTGTACATAGGTTCCGAGATTGCGCCGAGGGGGAGGGTGCGGAAAACCTCCGGTGGGATGTGGATCCGCGGTGCCATGTCGCGCCCTATGAACCCCAGTTGGCCGCCTTGGCGAGCCGAACGCGCATCTATGGAGTAGGCAGCAGCTACTTCGGCGAAGGGCCGTCCAGCGCTCAGTTGGGCCAAAACCGAATCAGCCTCAGTCTGGCTCTCGACCAGTATGCCGCTGACTTTGCGCTCTAGGCCATAGCCCTCATCGTCGAAATAGGCGCGAATCTCGTCTTCGGAAATTGCGATTGCATCCGTGATCTCGCGGGCCCGATAGAGGGCACTGACCCGGTTGTCGATTGCGTTTTGAACAGTTGTCCGCACGGCCTGTGTGGTATCGATGCCGCGGGCATGTGCTTCTACGAGCAACAGGCGGGCGTCGATCATGGTCTGAAGATAGTACCGACGGGCTTGGTCTGAGGTCTGTGAAGAGGGGCTGCTCTCCGACCATTCGGCGACAAAACTCTTCAGCGCAGAGGCGGTAATTCGGTACGGTCCTACTTCCGCTACGGGAGATTCCGGCAAGAGGCCGCAGCCACTTGCGGCGACCAAGCAGGCGGCCCATATGTAACGCACTAATTGTTGGCGGAGCATCATCGGATGGGTTCTCGCGAGATGTGGCGGGATGGTCGATAATTCAGTCTTGTTGCGAATCTTTTTTCTTGCCGTGGTGATCTCTTTGCAAAAAGGCGTTGGCCCAGGCGCTAGTGCCCTGTAAAGCCGCGTCCTTGATGACGGCTGCGTTGCCGAGCATTTGCTCTTCTTCGCCGTAGGCTTTGAGGCGGTCGTACGCACGCGCCCAGATGCAGTCTTTGTCGCCGATTTCGCACTTGCCTTGGCGCGTGCCGCCGCAGGGGCCGTTGCGCTGGTTTTTGACGCACTGCGATTCCGGGCACAAGTAGGCAATGTCCGGTAGCGAGCAGTCGCCGCAGTCGCGGCAGTCAAAAGCGGCGATTTTGAGCGCGTGCTCTGCGGTGTGCAGGGGCTTTTGCAGTTTGCCGTCCTCGACTTTGCGCGACAGGGACGCTCCGAGGCGGAAGAGGGCCTTGCCCGGCTCAAAGACGCGGTCGTGGACCTGGCGATTGATCCGGTATGTTAGGGGAGCTGGGCGACGGCCGCTGGGCGTCTTTGAGTCGAGATAGGCTTGGTTGACTTGAGCGGAGGCCAAGCCGGTGTCGGGGTCTTCCTCGAAATAGAAGAATTCGCCGGGGCGCGAGTAGCGGATCTGGCGGGCAAAGTCGCGCCAGTCGTCTGCGGCGTACTGGGCGGTCAATTCCAAAATGCGACCGTAGTCCTCGGCACCGATGTGGCCTCCCAAGTACACGCCGCGGTAGCCCAGACCCCGGGCAATCGCGCATTGCTGGGCGGCGAATTCGAGGAAGAAGGCCCTGCCCTTGTCGGGGGAAGCGGCTTGCTTTTGCGCGACGGCGAGCAATTCGTCGGTGACTTCGACGCCGGGGATGCGGCCAGCGTGAAAGAAGCGGGCCACGCCGCCGGACAAGACGAAGACGTTGGCGATGACTGGAACTTGGAGGCCGTGCAGGGCCATGTACTTGAGCAGTTCGTCCTGCTTGCGGGCGTCGTAGCCGATTTGGTTGATGATGAAGCGGGCGCCGGTGCGGATCTTTTTGGCCAGCTTGAAATACTGCGGCATGACCTCGGCTTCGAGCCGCTTGTGGTTGTTGACTACGGCTCCAAGAAAAAAGCGGGTAGGTTTTAACGGACGCGGTTTGCGGCCCGGCGAGGCGTCTTCGAGGCGCCCTTCGTTCATGTCGGAGAGCAATTGCAACAGGCCGACTGAATCGATGTCGAACACGCCGCTGGACTGGCCTTGGTACCCGGCGATGGGGTAATCGCCCGACAGGGTGAGAATATTGTCGAAGCCTCCATCGGCCAGCTTCCAGGCTTGGCCCATCAGCCCGTTGCGGTTGAAGTCCTTGCAGGAGAGGTGGATGATGACTTCTTGGCCGCCCTCTTTGAGCGGAGTTCCCAGCGCGTCCGCAGTGATCATGGGATTGCCGCCGGGATTGTCGGTAATCGAGAGGGCGTCAAAGCGCGGGTCGGCGGCTAGGGCTTGGGCCATGTCCAGCACCCGCTTGCCGCCGCGGTCGGCTAGGGTGCCCCGGGAAGTGACCAGTTCGACGCAGGTGATGAAGCGGTCGCTCTCTTCTAGCAGATGGCGCAGGGTGGCAGTTTGCTGCATGGCCTGCTCAGACGGAGGCCGCGGTCAGTTTGCGGGGCATGGGTTTGAATTGGCAGCCTTCGACGAAGAGCTCAAAAAAGTCGGGGGTCGTCTCTAGTTCGACGTGCTCAATGCGCTTGGCCAGCGCTTCGATGCGGGCGCGTTTGCTGGCCGAAAGGAGTACTTCGCGCGCCCCTTGGACGGCGGCATTGCCCACCTTGGCGATGCGCGCCGTGGGCACGGGGGCTAAAAAGCCGATGTCGATGGCGGCTTGGACATCGACGTAGTTGGCAAAGCCGCCGGCGAGGTAGAGTTGTTGCACGTCGCCCGGATTTAAGCCCAAGGTTCGCAAGACGATGTACTGACCGCAGAAATTGGCGGCTTTGGCTTGGGCGAGGTTTGAAGCGTCAAGGCGGGAGAAGGTGATGCCGCGCTCGGGGACTAGCTCAAACAGGCGCTTTTTGTCGGCAAAGACGCCTTTGGGAGTCATTAAGTCGTGGCGGCTCAACTCGGCGAGGAGGTCGATTAGCCCAGAGCCACACAGTCCCGCCGGTGTGGTGTCACCGATGGTTTCCCACTGCCAGCGCGTACCGTCCCAGCCGATGGACTCAATGGCCCCGTCGCAGCCGGGCATACCATAGGTGATGCCGCCGCCCTCAAAGGCCGGGCCGGCTGGGCAAGAGGCCGCGACGAGACGGCCTTGGTGGGCGACGACGACTTCGGTGTTGGTGCCCACATCGACCAGCATCGCACTCTCGCTGGCAAGGTCCATATCGACGGCGACTAAGTCGGCGGCTACGTCCGCGCCGACGTGACTGGCAATCAGCGGCAGCGAGTACGCGCGCGCCTTGGGATTGGCCTTCAGGCCGAGGCGGCGGGTCTTTTCGACTAGGCTGGTCGCGGTGCGTTCGCCGCTTAGGTATTCGTGCTCAATGCGCGATTTGTAGGGCTTTTGGCCGATGCTCTGCACGTCGAGGCGGAAGAGGATGTCGCGCATCGTCGAGTTGCCGGCGACTGTGATCTCGTAAATCTCCTGCCGCACAAAGCCGCCGCGCCGGCAGAGGTCTGCGATCTCGTGGTTGAGCGCCTTGACCAGGGCTTGACGCAGTTCGCCAGGGTGTTGCCCGTCGTAGGAGATGCGGTGCATGATGTCGCTGCCGCCAAAGCGCTGCGGGTTTTCAAATGCGCTCAAATGCACGCTCTCGCCCGTTTCCAGATCGACTAAGTCGAGGACGATGGTGGTGGTGCCCAAGTCGATGGCTAGGCCGTAGAGGTGGCCGCGGTATTGGTCGATTTCTTCGTCGCCGTAGTAGATGGTTTGCCCGCGCCGCTGGACTACTGGGTCGATCTCGGCGGATCGATCCACGGTCTGGGTCAGTATGCGAGGCGTGCGAAAAAGCGGTGCGAATTCGATATCGATATCGGCGTCTTCGACTTTGGCCTGGCAGGCGAGCCGGAATTCACCACCGAGGAAGTCTTCGGCCGGTGTTGGCGCACTGAGGGCTTGCGCGCCGCTTGTGACTTCGACGATGCACTCGTGGCAGTGACCGGTGCGTCCGCAGGAGGTGGGTACCCGGGCACCGAGTTGATCCGCGTAGTCGAAGAGGGTGCCGCCGGTCGATAGCGGGTAGGAGGTGCCATCGCAGCGGATTTGCCCGCGGCCGGGTGTGGACGGGCGTTGCTCCGTCTCCCAAGCCGAGCGGTAGTCGAGCTGGTCGTCGCTACCGCACTGGAGTAGCCCGCCCGGCTCTTTTGGCTTGCGCTGATTGCGGCAGCCAAAGTGGGCGGTGCATTGGTCGAAGCGGTTCTTGTACGGGCAGCGGAAGGTCGCCTGCACGTCGGCGTGGGTGGCGATGCCGGCGAGGATGCCCGACAGGCGGTCGAGGCTCTTTTGGTACTCTTGGGGGTCGATTTGGGTCATGGCGTCGGGCGCGTTACTCGTCCGCAATTTCGTTCAGCAAGTCCTTGGCTAAGGACACGCAGGCAAGGGCGTCCTTGCCGTAGCCGTCGGCACCCATGTCGTCGGCAAATTCCTGGGTCACGGGCGCGCCGCCGACCATGATTTTGACATCGTCGCGCAGGTCGGCGTCGATGAAAGCCTCGATGGTCTTGCCCATGTTGGGCATGGTGGTGGTCAACAGGGCCGACATGCCCAAGAGGGGAGCTTCGTGCTCTTCGACGGCATCGATAAAATCGTCTTCGGAGGTATCCACGCCGAGGTCGTGGACGACGAAACCGGCCCCGCGCAGCATCATAATGCACAAGTTTTTGCCGATGTCGTGGAGATCGCCCTTGACCGTGCCCATGATTACAATGCCGATGGGCTCGACGCCCGAGGCCGAGAGAATAGGCTCGATGTGGGTCATGCCGGCCTTCATGGCGCGGGCACAAGCGAGCACTTCGGGGACGAAGATGAAGTTTTCGCGGAATTTGATGCCGACGATAGCCATGCCGGCGATCAGCCCGTCGTCCATGACTTCGAGGGCCTCCACGCCCCCAGCAATAGCTTGGCCGGTCAGTTCGTCAACCGTTAGATGGTCGCCATCGATGAGAGCAGCGGCGATATTCTGCATTTGCTCGCTGGCTTGGGCAAAGATGCCGATGATGCGCTCGCGCTCTTCGTCGCGCTCGATAAACTCTTCGATCTCGTCGCGGATAAATTCATTGGCGATGTCGGTAATGTCTGCCATTTATGATCTCTTCTTTTAGTTGCGCGCTTGGTCGCGGTGCCACTCTTGTACCGTGCGGGGAATGGCCTTGAGGTTTTCGATGGAGGTCTGCAAGGGGATGGCGCACTCTGGGCCGATGAGTTGGACGCCGGCTTCGAGGTTGCGCACGACTTCGGCACCGACGACTTCCGGCCCTTTAGAAAAAAGAGTCTCGGGGTTGTTGATGTTGCCTACTAATGAGATGCGATCGCGCATGATTTGGGTGGATTCCTCGGGCGTGTTCTTGGAATCGAAGTGGAAGGCCGCCATGCCGGTTTGGGCGATGTACTCCATGCGGTCAACCGTGCGGCCGCAGATGTGGAGGATGATGGGCACGGACAGCCGCTCGGCAAACTCGATGTGCAAATCGCGCAGGTAGCGCTCGTAGTACTCGCCGCTGACGAGGTCGCCGGTGGCGTGGTCGGGCAGGCACAGAGCGTCGGCACCGGCTTCGATCTGCGCTTGGCCGAATTCAATGGTGATCTCCTTCATGCGGTCGAGGCAGAGCTTGGTCTCGCCGGGGTCGTCGAGCGACAGCAGCAGAAAAGGCTCGACTCCAAAGCAGTGGTAGCCCAACGACCAAGGCCCCATGGTCTTGCCGACGATGGCGACCTCGTCGCCGTATTCCTTGCGCAGAATTTTGATCGCCTCGGTGACACAGGCCGTGTCGGGGTGGGTGCAGAGGTCGGCGGGGATTTTGATGTCGTCTGGCTCGTGCCAGATTGGTTCGCTCATGCGGACGGTGGGCCAGTTGTCCTTTTGCTCCCACTGGATTTTGCACCCGAGGGCCGAGGATTCTTGAATGATGGTGAAAACCGGCATGATGGTGTCAAAGCCTAACTCGGTGTAGCCAGTGGCGGCCAGCCGCGCCATGAGCTCGGGCTCGCGATTGGCTGCGGGGAAGGGGGCATCGACGAGGTCCATCAGTTCGACGGTGGCCACCGAGGTCGGGTTGCAGAGCGGGGTGCGGTCCACAGGCTGGCGGGCGAGGGCGGCGAGGACGCGCTCGCGACTGGTCATCGAAGAAGGCATGATAGACTCCTTTATTCTTGGGAGCTGGGGGCCGAAAGCACGCCGCGGCTGGCCATGGCTTCAGCCTCGCGCACGGCGGCGCGCACGTTGGGAGCGCGGACGAGCAACAGGCCGATTAGGGCGTCGTGGGCGTGGCCACAGCCGAAGCGGACTTGGTTGGGTTGATCGGCGACTTCTTCCATCTCACCGAGGCGGATTAGGCCGCGGGCGATGGTGGCAACGCGGCGCTCCACACCTCGGACCTGTTCGGTAGCGCGGACCTCGTACAGGCCCTGACCGAGACTGGCAACGGCGATGGTGGCGTTGGCTTTTTTGTCGAAGATGTGCAGTGGGCGTGGCTCGACGGGCTGCTCTGGCGGCAGCTTGCAAGCCTCTAGGAAGAGCCGCTTGACCGCGAGCAGATGGGCGTGGCCGCAGGGGAAGCGGAGCAAGCCGTCGCTGGTTTGCTCCATGCCGCCGAGCACCTGCATAGCGCGGGCGATTCCGGCGACGCGCTCGGCGGCTCCGGGGAGATGGCTGTAGGTGTGGACTTGATAGCAGGGAGGGCCGTCCGGGCAATAGAGCGCAATGGAAATGTCGTCGAAGTGGGGATCCATGGAGACCAATTCGACGCGCGAGCCAAGATCCAAAGTTTGTGCCATTTGCATTCCCTCTTGACAGCAAAGCGCGGGATTGAGTACTGTTTTAGAAGATAGCTAATGGTCTGACCATCGGCAAATTTTTATTTTCTTTCGCATTTAACGTTTGGCCCTGCTATGAAAAAAGCCACGGCTCCGATTGACGAGGCCATGCGCCCGGTGCAGCGCACGTCCGTCAGCGACGAGATTATCGCGCAGATAACCGACTTAATCGAGCGCAACGTCCTCAAGCCCGGCGACAGGCTGCCGCCGGAGCGGGAGCTGTGCAAGCGCTTTCAGGTTGGGCGCTCTTCGCTGCGCGAAGCCCTGCGCTCGTTGTCCATGATGGGCCTGCTCGATGGCCGCGTGGGCGAAGGCACCTTTGTCTGCGACAAGGGCCAATACGTGGAGCGGGCGTTGCAGTGGGGATTTTTGCTCGACGGCAAGAAGCTGCAAGACCTGAGCGAGACGCGGATGATGCTCGAGTCGCAAAACGCCTATTTGGCGGCCGAGCGGGCTACCGCCGAGGATTTGGCGGCTATTGCCGATGCATTGGTCGGTATGGCCGGAGGGCTGGCCGACGAGGGGCGCTTTCTCGCCAGCGATTTGCAATTCCACCTACTTATCGCCCGGGCCACGCACAATTCCATTCTCTACAGCCTGCTCGAAACCACGCGCAATTACCTACAAGAATGGATCAAGGAAAGCTTGGCAGAGCCGGCGCTGGCTGGCCCTCGGGCCGAACTTTCGCTGGCGGAACACCGCCAGATCTTGGCGGCATTGCAGCGGCGGGACGCGGAGGCCGCGCGGCAGGCGATGGCGGCGCACATCCGCTCCAGTAGCGGGGATTTGCAGCGGGTTAGCCGTCGATCAGGGTCCGGTTGACGAATTCAGTGACTTCCTCGATTCGCCCCAATCCCGTTAAAATCAGGCTCTGAGCAATGCGCCGTGAAAGCCCGACGATGCGTTCGTCGTCAAGTGCGACGGGCTGGCGGCCGTCGGTCGCGCTCAACAGCAGGCAGCCGAGGTCGCGCACGGCTTGGTGTTTGACTTCCTCGGCTTTCTTGTAGCTTGCGTTCTGAAAATAGCTATTCCAGAATACATTGACGGCTTCTAAATAAGCGGCTTTTTGGGCGGTATTCTGCATGGCCTTGATGCACATATCGGCCGTGTAGAAGGCGAGGTCAAAAGTGGGGTAGCCGTAGTGAGCGGTGGCAAAATCGACCCAGTAGGGGTGGCCGTCGACGACCCATATGTTGCGGGGCCGCAGGTCGCCCAAGACGAGGCAAATTCCCTCGTTGAGCAGGAGGTTGGTGTGGACGGCAATGGCCTTTTTGAGGTCGGGATAGGCGTTGGCGATGTAGTTGTAGTGCGGGTCAATGCGCAGTTGCTCAAAAGCCTTAGTGGCTGCAAACTCGTCGGCGACCTCGGATGAGCCAGCGGTCTCGTTGTGGACAGTGGCCAGCAGTTCGCCGCACTGGACGGCGATTTGCAGGTCGATGCGGCCGTTGACCAAGTCGCCCTCCCACGATAGGGCGTTGTGCGGTGGTGGGGTCGTTACGAGGATGAAGTCCGTGCGGTCTTCGAGCAAGACTTCTGGCAAGATTTCGGGAGCGAGGAGTTGCGCCAAGCGCTCGATGCAGCTTTTCTCGGCGAAGATGCGCCGCCGATCGACCCACCAGCGCTCCTTGATCTGGACGCGCGAGTGCGCCTGCTTGACGATCCAAGTCTGGTTGGGTGACGCTACGTAGTACACCCGATTTTTCAGCCCGTCGCTCAAGCTCTGGACTCGGATCGGGCCCCCATTGGCGAGTAGTTTCTTGCGTCTCAGATATTTAGGTATAGCCTTTTTCTCTAGGTTCATCGGCTTCTCTCAAGAGGTAGTGGCGGTGGTGGCCCGCACCTGTTCGACTTGGCTGGCGGCGTGATACGAGCTGCGCACTAGCGGGCCGGACTCGACGTGGCGAAAGCCCAAGCCGAGGGCGAAGCTCCGCCACTGTGCAAACTCGTCCGGGTGGACGAACCGCTCTACGGGCACGTGGTGGACGGATGGGCTTAGGTATTGGCCCAAGGTCAGGATGGCGCAGCCGACATCCGCTAGGTCGTGGATGCTCTGGGCTATTTCTCTTTTGGTCTCGCCCGCCCCCAGCATCATGCCGGACTTGGTGGGCGCCGGACTCATCTTGCGGGCCCGGTCGAGGAGTTCCAGCGAGCGGCCGTACTGGGCTTGTGGGCGCATGGTGGGGTAGAGGCGAGGCGGAGTCTCAATGTTGTGGTTGAGGATGTCCGGGCCGGCTTCGAGGACGGTCGTTAGGGCCTGCCAGTCGCCCTTGAAGTCCGGGATCAGGACTTCGACACTCGTCTCGGGGCAAAGGCGATGTACTGCCGAGATCGTCCGGGCGAAGATGCGCGCCCCGCCGTCTGGCAGTTCGTCGCGATTGACTGAGGTAATCACCGCGTGGTCTAGCCCGAGGTGAGCAATGGCGGCGGCGACGCGCTCAGGCTCGCCCTCGTCGAGTATTTGGGGGCGTCCCGTCTTGATCGCGCAAAACCCGCAGCTGCGGGTGCAGACATCGCCCAAAATCATAAAGGTCGCCGTGCGCTGGCTCCAGCACTCGCCGATGTTGGGGCACTGGGCACTCTCGCACACCGTGTTAAGCTGCAAGTCCGCGAGCAGATTTTTTAGGGCGATGTAATTGGGGTGGCCCGGGGCTTTAGCCTTGAGCCAGGGTGGGAGTCGGCGCTTGGAGTCAGATGCCATAAGACAGACGGGGAAAAACTAAATCAGAGAATAGAATATAATACGGCTCCGGCACGCTAATATCAAGACTTGGTAGGTGCAGAGGCTAAGCACGTGCGCCACAGCCCGTACCACAGGCAGCCGAGGGGAATGAGTTTGGTACTGCGATAGGCGATGGAAACGGCCAGTCCCCATGTGCGCTCAGGGTCAATCGGCCCATAGACCCCAGGCTCAATGTCGAAGAGGACAAAGGGCGTCGGCAGAGCGATAAGAGCAAATATCCACAATAACTTAGGAGATTCTGAGTGCGCGTACAAGCCCACGAGTACGGGCTGGAGAAAAACGTAGTGGTGTTCCCAAACGTCTTTGTACACCAGAAAAAAAGTACACATCCACAGCGCGAGCAGCGGCAGGGCATCGCGGCTACGATAGGTGGCCACTAGTGCCGCGACGAGGATGGCGGCCTGCGAGCCGTAGATGACTGCGCGGCCCGCAAAAGGGAGGTCGGCGAGGGTCGTCAGCTCGGCTAGAGGCCGCCCGGCTAGTTGGGCCACGACACTGACCAGCCCGCCTTGCAGCCCGAGATTGCCCGCGTGGGTGAGGGCGCCTTGGACGGGACTGCCATGGATATTGGCGGCGACAAAAGTTGCCAAGCTATTTGAATGCAGGAGGAAGTAAGGCAGCGAAGTGAGCAAGCCGGCCAGCAGCCCCAAGACGAGGACGCGCCAAGCGCGGAGCCTCAGGAGCGCAGGAGAGAGGATTAAGGCGTTGGGTTTGACTAAGAGGGCACCTGCCCAACAGAAGCCGGCCGCCCATCGTCGGTCGCTGTGGAGACCGACGATGAGCCAAAAGAGCAGCGAGGCCGCCCAGAAGCTAACCTGCCCCATGTAGAGTTCGAGAAAATAAGGCGAATACGCCAGCCACATAAACAGGGCCAAGCCCCGGCGCGGCCCCTCGACCCACCGCCAGGTCAGATAGAGATTAGCCGCGAGGAAGAGTTCAGTGCAGCAGAGGTGCAGGAGGTATGCGGTAAGGGGCTGAAAGTGGGCAAAAAAGCTGGCGACCAAGGCAAAGGCCGGCAGGTAGCGGAAGCCGAAGGCACCCGACACCGAGTAGATGTCGCGGCCTTCGGCTAGGGCTTGGCCCGCCAAGTAGAAAACCCCGAAATCAAAGCCGCGGCGGGTGTGGGAGGCGTCGTTGAAGAAGGGCCGGAGGAGGTCGGTACCGAGCGCGGCGAGGAAAAAGGCGTGAATTAAAAGGCCCGCTGCGAGGTAGGGAACAGGCCCTCTAAAGCGATTCATGCCGCTGAAAAATACAAACTCCTATTGGAGATCGCCGCGGCCGGCTTCTTGGGCGATGGATTCCTCTTCTAGTACGCCTATTTCCCCCTTGTCGAACCACATCTGGTACTCGCTTGGGTCGGCGATGATGCGGCGCGCCTCCAGTACTTGGGGATCCACGGTTACATTGTACGCTTCGGCTACTTGCTGCCCGAATGCCTTTTCGAGGATGTCGAAGGTGAGCCGCCAAGCGATGAGTTCTTCGTTCTCCTGCCAGTGTTTTTCCTCGATTTTTTCGATTTCGTCGATTAGGTGGCTGAGCGGCTTGGCGAGCTGGTTATACTCCTCGCCTTCGGCGACCTTGTCCAATTCCTCGACTTGGGCTTCGAGTTCGCTGATGTAGTTGAATCCGCGGTTTTCGGCAAAAGCGCGGAAGGCCGCTAGGTCCTCTGGACCAACGACGAAGTCTGGAGTCAATTCTGGGTATTTGAGCCGGTACTCGCGGGCGTAGTAGAAGAATTGATTGTTGAGGCTGTAGAAGCCGTTGAGTTGCCCGAAGAGGCGGTTGCCGCTACGCCCGGATACCTCGATGTCAGGGGTAATGCCGCCGCCGCCGCGGACGATGCGCTCAAGCAGTAGGGTCTTGAACTCCTTGTCGTACCCGCGAACGAGGGTGGAGTCCTTGCGCATGCGCTTGTCGATGGAACGGCCCGAAGGCGTGTGCCAAGCGGCCATGGTCAGCTTGAGCTCGGCGTGGTCGTCGATGTGGACGATCTGCTGAACGGATCCCTTGCCCACGGTCGTAGTTCCCAGCACCAGCCCGCGGTCCCAGTCTTGGATGGCTCCGGCGACGATCTCGGACGCTGAAGCGGACTGGTGGTTGACCAAGACGATGAGGGGTGTGTCGCGCAGCAGGGCGTTCTCGCTGGTTTCGTACCTAGCCGTGTCCTCAAAGGCGCGGCCCGCGGTAAAGACCACGAGGCGATCGCGGGGCAGGAAGAGGTCGGCGACTTGCACGGCTTCTTCGAGATACCCACCGCCGTTGTTGCGCAGGTCGAGGATCAGCCGCTGCATGCCTTGTTCCTCTAACTCGACGATGGCGTTGAACATCTCCCGGCTCGACCCCTTTTGGAAGCTATAGAGATCGATATAGCCGGTGTCGTCGGGGAAGAGGGTGGCAAGGGTAACGCTGTTCATCTGCACTTCTTGGCGCTCGATCGTCAGGTCAAAGGGGGTGGGGCGGTCGGCGCGCTTTAGGGTCAGGGTTACGGAGGTGCCAGGCTCGCCACGCATGCTGTCGGCAGCCACGCCAGCCGACATGCCCTTGGTGGAGGTATTGTTGATTGCGGTGATGAAGTCGCCCGACTTGACACCGGCTAGGGCCGCTGGCGTCTGGTCGTGTAGGAGGTTCCATACGGCAATCGCGCTATCGGGATAGACAACTTGGATGCGAAAGCCTAGTCCTCCGTATTTGCCTTGGGTTTGGATGTTGAAATTGTCGAGGTTACGCTTTTCCAAAAACACTGAATAGGGATCGAGAATTTCCATCATCCCGGCAATTCCAAAGCGGATTAGCGTGTCCGCAGCAACAGGATAAAAAGCATTCTCGTCGATGGCTTGGGCCATCTGCATGAGGGTGTAGAAGCGCTGATCTAGCTGCCCAGCGTCGTCCGCGTCGTCGAGCTGGGTTCGGGCGTTGAAGGTGTACTCTGAGGCTGGATCCAAGGCGTGAAATATTCCGCGCGCAGCCGCCTGCATGAGGGAATCGGGATGCACTTCTTCAAAGTAGTAGTGGTGAATGCGGTGGGCTGTTTTCCACAACAGGGCTTTGTATTCATCTTCAATAGAGCGCTCGGCCTGCAGGTCGGAGGTAAACGCGACGAGAGCGAGCAGTAGCGAAATTCGCAAAGTGGACAAGTGATACTCCTTGGTCAGTCGAGCGTACAGAATTGCTATTAAAGACATACTATGGACGGGCCGGTATCGAGTCAAGCAGTACGCCGCCTGTACGCGAAGGCCAAACCGCGGAGTACGAGGTCTGGATTGCAAGTGTGGACCGCGCGGATATGCGGCTGGAGCAGGGGGCTATCTCCGCCGGTGAGAAAGACCGCGACAGGACTATCTAAGTCCGCAGCCATGTGCGCGCAGAGGCCCTCGACGAGCGCGGCCGATCCGTGTAGCGCACCCGACCGCAGACCGTCCGTAGTGTTCTTGCCCAGCAGGGGTGTGGTGGATACTAACTCGACTTGAGGCAAAAGATTGGTGCCCGCGCTGAGGGCCTCTAACCCGAGGCGCAGCCCCGGGGCAATCGCGCCCCCGCGGAAGGTGCCCGTGCTGTCGATGGCATCAACCGTTAGCGCGGTACCGGCATCGACGACCACGGCTGCCCGGCCGGCTGGGGCTGCGCGATGAGCGGCCGCAGCCCCGGCAAGGCGATCAACGCCAATTTGAGCGGGGTCGTCGTAGTCGATGCACAGGCCCCAATCCCACGCGCTACTCGCTTGGAGAACGGGGCCGGAGGAAAAGTCGCGGCAAACTTCTGCGTATGCAGCCCCTAATTCCGCGACGACTGACCCTATGACTGCGCCAACCGGGGGCGCGTCAAGCGATGCGAGCAGGCGTTGTAGGCCGGTATCGGCCGGAGGGGCTGTGGGGTATTTGTGGTGGAAGACGGGGTCTTCACCGGCCAAAAGGCCAATATCGATGCAGGTGTTGCCGATGTCGATGGCCAATAGCATGGAGGAATTTGGCGATTGACTTTCCGCCGTGGCGTCCATAGTTTACCTAGGTTTAACTCAAAACAATATCCAATACATAGAATCTAACGAATGCCTCAAAATTTGCTATCAAACTAGCAGACAGAGGAATATAGTTATGAATATATTAGGCAAGCGTTGTACTTTTATTGTCATTTCCCCGCGCGACGGTCAGGTGCGCGAGTACGGTTTTTTCCCCCGCATCCTATGGCTGCTTCTGCTGGGAGGCTTTGGTTTTGTGGGGTCGCTTGGTTATTACATCTACGCCCAGGATTTTTATCAGCTAGGCGATCAGAAGGCTCTGCTGGCTTTGCAGGACGAGAACAAAACTCTCCTGCACAGCTTAGAGCAGACCCGCGAGGAAGTGCAACAGCTCGGGGAGGCCGTGGATCAGCTCAAGGCCACTGAAGACAGGTTGCGCGCCCACCACGAGATGGAGCCACTCAAGCTGGAGGCGCTCGCTGCGGATCAAGATTTGGGCGGCGTCGGGGGTGTGGAGGATTTGTCCCAAGAGTTCGCGTCCTTGCCGCTGCAAAAGCAGTTGATGATGCGCGAGATGAGCGTGCGCATCGATTATCTGCAGCGGATGGCCAACCTCCAGGAAAAGAGCTTTGAGGAAATCGAGCGCAGATTCCAAGAGACTAGCGTCCAGTACTTGCCCACGATTTCACCGGTCCGCGAGGAGATGACTTGGCGGTCGTCGCCCTTTGGTTGGCGCATCGATCCCTTCACCGGGCGTCGGGCCTTCCACAGCGGCGTCGATTTTGCCGGCCGCACAGGCACGCCTATCTACGCGACGGCCGATGGCTTTGTAAGCTACGCCGCGAGGGATAAATACCTCGGCAAGACGGTTGTGCTTGATCATCGGAAAAAGGAACTCGACGAGCAGGGTCAGCCCTATGCGCGCCAGGGCGGCTACCAGACCGAATACGGCCACTTGGACAAAATCTTGGTCGAGCAGGGGCAGGAGGTAAAGCGCGGAGAGAAGATCGGGACGATGGGCAACACGGGCCGTTCGACCGGTCCGCACTTGCACTACGCGGTGCGCTTGCGGGACCGCGAGTTGAGCAAACACCGGGGATACAAGAATCCAGAAGATTTCATCTTCGACTTCAGCAGGAGCGAGGACGATAGGTGGGCCGCAGGCGAGTGAGTAAAATCCCACCAAGTATATCGAGACCGGTCCAGCAAGCGCGGGCCGGTTTCTTTGTTTTAGGAGCACAACTGCATGAGCACACCTATTGAAGGCAAGGTAGCCGCCATTATCGACGATACCACCTTGGTGCTCAACGTCGGTAGCGAGCAGGGCGTCCAAGAGGGCATGGCTTTTGCCATTTTCGCCTCGCACGGGGAGATCGAGGATCCGGACAGTGGGCAGTCGTTGGGCCGCTGGGAAGCGGTCAAGGCGAGGGTGGTCGCCACGCACGTGCAGGAGCGCCTGTGTACAGTGCGCTCTCCGGTGGTAGGCGAGGCACCGGTGGTAGGCGACACCCGGCCGTTAAGCGCGATGATGGTCGAGCACTCGGTGGCCCGCGCCCCGGGCCAAGGGCAGTGGCAGCGGCTGGAGGTGCGGGGGACCGATGTCCGGGGACGGCCCCAGAACCAGCCCATTGCCGTGGGTGACGGAGCGCGGTCGCTGACGGCGGCTGAGGATGATGCGGGTAAGTCTACGGCTGAGGACGATGAGAGTAAGCCGGTGGCCGAGGACGATGCGAGCAAGCCTGCAACAGAGGACGATGCGGGCAAGTCAGACGATTAGAGCCGCGCTAGTCGCGCTCTGCATCGGAGGATGCGCTTACTACTCGACCTCCGGCGGCCTGCTGGGCGGCATCCGCAGCATTGGCATACCCGTGGCCGACAACCAGACCGCGGAATTTGCCGTGGCCGAGCGCCTGACGGAACGCGCCATTGATGCCTACGCCGAGGACGGCCAGTTGCGGGTAGTTGACGAAGAGAGCGCCGATGCCCTCTTGCAGCTCAACGTGATCTCGATTGAGGACCGCCCCTTTACCTATACGACAGCCGAGCAGACCGAGCAGTACCGGTTTGCGGTCTTGGTGGCAGCCGAACTAGTGAGGCTGGAGGATGGGGAGGTGCTGTTGGCGTTGGCCGAGCTAGAGGGTTGGGGAACTTACGATGCCGCGTCGTCCGAGGAAGAGGGGCGAGATTCAGCGGTAGAGCGGGCGCTGGACATGGTGTTAGAGGAATTGGTGGATCGGACGACGGCGGGGTGGTAGCCAGTCCACGGCAAAATCAATCAGCATCCGTTTTCCTTCCCACGACAAAGATCACTACGACAACAAGGCATAGCCCCACGGCTAGGCCAGTGGTCGGCGACCACAGCAGGGTGCTGCCCAAGTAGCCGCATAGCCCGGCGATCGTCATCGTCGTCAGGGCATAGGGTATCTGGGTGCGAACGTGGGCTAGGTGGTCGCAGGCCGCGGCAATGCTAGAGAGGACGGTGGTGTCGCTGATGGGGGAGCAATGGTCGCCGAAGATCGCGCCATCCAATACCGCGGCGGCAACGAGGACCGTCAGCGCCAGACCGCCTAGGTCGTAGGCTACTGGCACCATGGTCGGCAAGAGTACGGCCATGGTCGTCCACGAGGTGCCGATGGAGAAGGCGACCACCGCGGCGAGCAGGAAGACGAGGAGGGGGAGGAAATGCGGGTCGAGAAAGCCGGAGAGCGCACCGACGATATAGGCCGAAGTCTCAACGGCCTCGCAGGTTTCCTTAATCGCCCAGGCCAAGATCAATATCACCAGCGCATAGGAAAAGCCCGTAATACCGCTCGCCCAGGTCTTGCAGACTTCCACTAGGCCAAGCGGGCGTCTAGGGCTTGCTTCCTCGCGGCGGGTTAGGGCCAAGACTGCTGCCAGTACCGAGCCGGCTAAGGCGGATAGGAACATCACTTTGGCTCCGTCGGCGTGGGAAAAAACTTGGATCCAGTAGAGCCGGGCGAAAAAGCCGTGTTCGGCGCGAGCGGCCACCACAGCCGGTGCTTGGCTGGCGTCTAGGTGCATCCCGCCGAGGACGCCAGCGACGACGAGGAGGACGGGGCCTGCGGCTACGGCCCAATGGGCGCGGAGGCCGGGGTGCTCGGGGAGTTGGGAGGCGTCGCCGGTCATCGGACGGTCTCCCGGCGCGAGGACTTGGCCGGTTCGCCGGGCGCGCTGCTCGGCTTTGAGCATCGGGCCAAAATCGCGGCCAGCGATGGTGGAGCACAGCACGAAGGTCAGGGTTAGCAGGCAGTAGAAGCGGGCCGGCAGGGCGCGGAAGAATAGTTCGTAACCGGAGATCCCAGCGCCGACTTGCTCCATCGCGCTGTCGAACAGACCCACCTCAAAGCCGATCCAGGTGCTGACGACGGCGATGCCGGCTACTGGGGCGGCGGTGGAATCGACGAGAAAGGCCAGTTTTTCGCGCGAGATGCGGAAGCGGTCGGCGATGGGGCGCATGGTGGTGCCGACGACGAGCGTGTTGGCGTAATCGTCGAAGAAGACCGCCAGCCCCAGCAGCGCGGTGGCCAGCCGAGCCGAGCGCACGCCAGCGGCCCGGGCGACTAACAGGTCGGCGATGCCGCGGGTGCCTCCGGCCAGCGAGATGACGCGCACCATGCCAATGAGGGAGGCGGTGAAGCCGAGGATGAAGAGTTGAAAGGAGGCGCGCAGCGGGGTCCAGACAAAGTCTATGAGGGCACGTTCTAAGCCGCGGAATGGGACCGCGTAGAGTGGGACGTCTGCTGGCAGGGAAATGAACGCACCGCCGACGATCGCCAACCCTAGTCCCAAGATTAGGCGGCCGGTGGCGACGGCGACGAGGATGGCTGCGGCGGGTGGAAAAAGGCTCAGTCCGCTCGTTGCGCCTTGATCGGGCAAGAGCAGCGCGCCGAGCAGGGCCGTGCCGAGCGCTAGCACTAGGCGGAGAAAGGGAAAGGTGGAGCGCACCTCAAGCGTCTTGCGGCGGGGATTCGACCTTGCTGGTGGGGACGGTGGACATTTCCAGCTTAAAGGCCAGCAAATACATCATAAAACAACCGATAATCCACCAGGCAATCTGCCATATCCACAGCGAGGGAATCCCCAACGGCCATTGGGCTGGATCGGTCTGGTTGCCGAGGACGGCAAAGGGGCCGATGGCGCAGAGGAACCAGACTATCGTCAAAATCCAGACCGGCGTTTTCCATTTCTTTTTGGCCTCGGGCAGGGTGGTGTGTTCTTTGAGGAAGTGATGGTAGCGATCGCGATGGGCCAGATGGTTGACTTCCTTGGGCTGGGTGAACAAACTGACGATGACGACAGTGCCCATGTTAAAGAGGATGCCCCAACCGGCGCTGTGGAGCGTGAGCGGATAGCGGCCAATGCCGATGAGGCCGCCCAGCTCGGTTATATAGGTGAAGGTAACGGCGATGAGTCCGGCGATGAGTCCGGCGACGATGGCCTTGGGGGTGAAGAAGCGGATGTAGCAGATGCCCAGCAGCGCCGGCCACATTTGGAATCCATAGGAAACGGCCAATCCGCCCAGCAAGACGAGCAGGTCGCCGGAAGCTAGTCCGACTAGCAGGGCTAGGCTGACGACGACCGCCACAGTCAAGCGACCGACAAAGACTTGGGCTGCATGCGATGCTTCTTTGTTGAAGAAATGGCGGTAGAGGTCGCGGGTGATAATGCCGCTGGCCGTGGACATATAGGCGGCCCCAGTCGATTGCATCGCGGCTAGTGCGCAAACGGCCAAAAGCCCCAAGAGGAAAGGGAAGCTGCCGGCTAAGGTGTCGATCAGGTAGGGAACCAAGTGGTCGGATGCGGGCAGGCCGAGGGGTTTAGTCCCTGGGATCAGTTCCATATCGAGCAGCCGGACGCCTAGCCCTTGGAAGGCGGTGAAAAAGAACAAGATGCCGCCGATGACCAGCGAAGAGGCGAAAACCTGTTGCCAGGGAAAAGGCCGAGGGTCGCGGTTGGCAAAAGCCCACATCGAAAAGGCCGGAGCCGACTGAATGCCCATCAAGGCGAACATATAGGTCAGGATCATCAGGCCGGTCCAAGGGCCGCCGGTGCTGTCGAAAAACATAGTGCCGACTCGTTCGAAAAAGGAATCTGACTCCGGCCGAGTCGGAATGGCGACCATATCGGGTTTTTGCTGGGCGAGGGCGACCAATCCCCCCTTGAAGGCCGTCCAGCCGCCGACCAAGTCGAGGGCAATAAAGCCGAGGACGACGATGCCAAACGCCAAGAGGATGCACTGGGCGCAGTCCACGTAGGCGACCGAGCGCAACCCGCCGGATGCTACGTAGATAAAGACGATGACCGAAAGCACAATCGCCCCACCTTCGACCGAGTGGATGAAGGTGCTCTCCAGCGGCGTGCCGGTCGTCAGGCGGTTGAACAGCAAGCCCGATGCCTTGAGCTGGATTCCGAGATAGGGTACGCTGAAGACGAGCGCGACGATGACGGTGAGGAAGCGCATCGCGTCCGTGCGGTAGTAGTCGCTGAACATCTCGCCCGGCGTGATATAGCCGAAGCGTTGGCCCAAAAGCCACTGGCGCTTGAGGAACAATACTCCGGTGAAGGGGATGGTGATGGCGTAGAAGGAGGCAAAGGCGTAGGGCAGGCCGACGTTGTAGATGGTGCCGGGGTGGCCGACAAAGGTCCAGCCGCTAAAGGAAGTGGCGGTGGCGGCCAGCACAAAGACCCACAGGCCGATGCCGCGGCCAGCGATAAAGTAATCCGAGGCTGTCTTGGCCCGGCGGGCTCCTTTGACGCCCCAGAAGATGCAGTACGACCAGTAGCCGACGGTAAAGAGCAGTAGCCAGACCAGTTTTTCCATGAGTTAGTCGGAAAGTTCCAGCCCTAGGTCGAAGACCATGTTGGTGACTTTCCACGAGCCGGAACGGCGGCTCAGCGTCCAGAACACGTAGCGTTCCTTGTGGTGTTTGGCCGGTCCTTTGACGTGCTCGATGGCCACTTTTTCGTGCGTGACGGCCAAGGCTTCGTCGCCGCCAGAGCCTATGGCCGTGTGGAGCACTTTGCGGTCGAGGTCGTACTGCACGTAGGGCAGCCGCTTGTTGAGCCACTTCCCCAGTTCCTCGCTGCCGCTGAAGGCGATTTTATAGGAGGCTGGCTTGAAGGTGCCCAAGGCTTCGTAGCCAGTGAAGTTGGCGTCGAAGAAGCCGAGGATGCCGCTGCCCGCTTCCCACGCTTGGCTTTCGCGCTGCAACAGCTCGGCGATCTCGCTGTTGGCGGGCGCGCCGGCTGCGGGCAAGAGCGTGTCGCCCAAATCCGCGACCATGCCCGTGGCTAGCCAGTCGTCCTCTTCCTTGAGGAAGGTCCAGAAGCGGTGGACGACAACGGGTGTGGGCTCGCTGGTCTGGCGATCGACGACGAGCCCGGAGTCCACGCTGGTGGCAATGGCGTGGGTTGTGCGCACCGCGATAAAGGGAACCGTGCGCGTGACCTCGTAGCGCTGATTGCTGAGATCCTCCGCTAGCTGGCTGGCGAACGCATCGCGGTTTTCGTGCAGGACCGTCCAAGCGCGAGGGTCGCTGTTGGCGTGGCCCTCATAGGCGACGAAATGAGGGTGATACGCCTTGAGAGCCAGTTCGGCATCGGCCCGGCGATACCCGGAGATGTCGTTGGCGAGGGCTTGGCGGATGAGGAGAGTCTCAGGCGTCTCGCCGGCGCGGCTGGGCGCGGCAAATGGCGGCAGAGCCAAGAGGACGAACAACAGGTAGATTGCATTTTGCATGGCGCGAAAAGGGGGGTTAGGGTCAACTCGATCCGAGCTGACCTAAGGCCCACTCGGCGTAGTAGGAAACGGTAGTGTCGCTGTCGTGGCGCAATTTTTCGAGCTGGGCTCGGCTTTGGTCGCCGCCGATGTGGCCGAGGGCAATGGCCACATTGGCACGCACATCGGCGACCTCGTCCGTGGTGGCTGCCAGCAGGGCGCTGAGGGCGGATTGCACCCGCGCTTGGCCTAGGACTTGAGCTGCGCCGGCGCGGGCGAGCGGATCCTCATCGCTGAGGGCAGCTATGAGTTGCGATTCGACTGCGCCGGATTGTTGCTGGACATTGGTGAGAAACTTGACGGCATTGGCGCGGAGGATGGAGTCGGTGTTGCGCAGGGCCTCAAAGAGGAATTCAATGCCTTGGCTGCGCCCCATGGTGGCTAGGGCGGCGGCCGTGCTGAAGCGCACCTGATTGCTGGGATCTTCCAGCAGTTCGGCTAGGGCGGACGCTGTGCCCTCGTCGCCGATGTAGCCGAGAGCTTGTGCAGCGCGCTGACGGTGGACAGGCTCTTCGGCCTCTAGTTGAGCGACGAGCAGGTCTTTGACCTTGGCTATCACCGAGCGCAGCGCAGCTTGGTGAGGACCGGCGTGGCCGCTCAACTCCACGAGCAGCGGGACGCCGAAGTAGCCGGATTCCTCTAGCCCTTGCAGGGCGGTTTGGGCCAACTCTGGGTCGCTGCTGGCTAGGGCTGCTTCTATTTCATTAGTGCCAAGCTCGTCGTCCATCTTGAGCAGGGCAATGGCCGCGTGGATGCGGATGATGGGGTCGTCGTCGTCGAGCTGGACTTTGGCTGCATCCACGCCCGCTTGGACGTAGCCGACTTGGCCCATGGCCCACAGGCAGGCGATGCGCTCGCGATCCGTGTAAGCGGTGGTGGTCCGGTCCTTGAGCGCGGCCGTGGCTCCGCGCGGCTTGATGTGGCCTAGCGCTCGGGCGCAGCCGATGCGGAGCTTTTCCTGTTCGTCGCGGAACTCGCGGTAGTTCTCGCCGAGGTACAGGTCGGGGTTAAGGCGGGCGATGAGCTGGCGGGCGGCTGGCCGGCCAATGGCGGCCAATTCGTCGATGGATTGCTGATAAGCGGGCGAATCCACCGGATTGGCGGCCATCTGTTCTAGGAGTTCGACGACCTGCTCTTCGGTGGTGCTACAGGCGCTAAGGCCTAGTAGAAGCAGACAGGTTAGGCGCTTGGCAATCATGGTCTATGGCGGGTTAGAGGTGGCAGAGTGCGGATAAGGTAAGCCGTGAGACTCCATAAATCAATTCTTGGATGCTGTATCCGCATCGCTTTCTTGCCGCCCTTCTGCCACGATGAATACCTGGGGCGTCGTCCAAGTCACCGCGCGGTTGGCCAAACTCTGCTCGAAGAACTTGCGCACCTGCCGCAGTTCACCTTCGTCGAGATGCTGAGTCAGATGGTGGGCGTACGTGTGCCGCTTCTCGCCGCCGGGGTTGAACCAATGCGCGAGATGGCGCGGCTCGATGTGGCGCTGCGACTGGACTGCTTCCACCTGCACCTGTACCGTACTAAAGCCCGCAGCCGCGAACATCTGTTCGAGATCCGCAGCATCCCAGTTGACTCGCGGGTTGTCGGGCGCGGCGTAGATGGCCTCTTCGGCGGCGACGAGGCGCTCTCCTAGGTCGCCGAGCCGCTGTAAGTCGAGCAACTGGTACAGACGCTGAGACCGGCGCGAGAGGGTCTCGACCAAGCTGACGCGGCCCTGTGGGACAAGGTAGCGATAGAGGGCCGCGATGACTTCGGCCTTGTGGGTTAATGCACCGAGGGCGTTACGCCCTACGATGGCGTCAAAGAGAATGTTGGAGTCGCAGGCGGCGATCTGGTCGGCGAGGGTGGCGAGCGGGCCTTGCAGCACTTGGGGCCGCTCGATCTCAGCTAGGTGCTCGGCGGTTTCGTGCAGGGCCACGGCCGCGATCTTGTCGCTGGTATGCGCCCAGACGCCGCCTTCGGGCACGCGCCGCAGGGCTTCCCAAGTGAGCAGGCCGGTGCTGGCCTCCAAGTCGAGGACGAGGTGGTGGCGCGCGAGCGCGAGCGGGGCGAAGAGGCGTTGGCGCGTGCGCTCTAGTTGGGTGCCAACGTCGCCGCTGGCGCGCTTGAGCCATTGGTCGCGCGCTTGGTCGGGCGGGGACAGGGACAGTATCTCGGCTGGGGCGGACTCTGCTTCGCGCATGGCGGCGAGCTGTAGCTCGCGGCGTTGGTGGACGCGGTCGCCAACGCCTTTTTCTCGGCCTTGGTCCGAGGGCTGGTAGAAGATGCGGCCCTGCAGACCGGCGGGCAGATACTGCTGGGCAACCCAGTGCTCGCGAAAGGCGTGGGGATAGAGATAGCCAGCGCCGTGGCCAAAGCCCTCGCTGTCGCGGCTGGCGTCTTTGAGGTGATTGGGCACCTCGCCTTCGCGCTCTTTTTCCACGACTGCCAGCGCGTCGAAGAAGGCCATAGTCGAGTTGCTCTTGGGCGCGGTGGCCAAGTACAAGGCGGCGTGGGCCAGCGGAAAGCGCCCCTCGGGCAGGCCGATGCGGTCGAAGGATTCAGCCGCGGCAATGACGACCTGAAGGGCGCACTCGTCGGCGAGGCCGACGTCCTCGCTGGCGAAGATGAGCATGCGGCGGAAGAGAAAGCGCGGGTCTTCACCGGCGTACACCATCCGCGCCAACCAGTATAGAGTGGCGTCTGGGTCCGAGCCGCGCATGGACTTGATAAAGGCGCTGATGGCGTCGAAGTGGTAGTCGCCCTCCTTGTCGTAGAGCAGGGCGCGACGCTGGATGGACTCCTCGGCTACTGCTAGGTCGACGACGATCCGTCCTTGGGTGTCTGGATCGGTGGTTTCGACTGCTAGCTCCAAGGCGTTGAGCAGGGCGCGGGCGTCGCCGTTGGCTACGTCGATTAGGTGGGCGCGGGCGTCGGGATGCAGGACGACGCGGAGATGGCCATAGCCACGCGAGTCGGTGAACGCCTGTTGGGCGATGTGCGCGAGGGCTTCGGAACTGAGGCCCTGGAGCTGAAAAACCCGGCTGCGCGAGAGCAGGGGACGGTTGACCGAGAAGTAGGGATTCTCGGTGGTTGCGCCGATGAGGATGATGGTGCCGTTTTCGACCCAGGGCAGGAGCGCGTCTTGCTGGGCCTTGTTGAAGCGGTGGACCTCGTCGATAAAGAGGATGGTTTTGCGACTGTGCAGCTTGCGCAACTGGCCGGCCTCATCGACGGCTTGGCGAATGTCGGCGACCCCGGCCAAGACGGCGTTGATGGAGATAAAATGGGCGCTGGTGGTGTGGGCAATGACCGCGGCGAGCGTGGTTTTGCCCGTGCCGGGCGGGCCGTAGAAAATCAACGAGGAGAGTTGATCGGCCTCAATGGCGCGCCGCAGCAAGCGGCCCGGCCCGAGAATGTGGTCTTGGCCGACGTATTCGTCTAAATTGCGCGGTCGCAGGCGAGCGGCTAGGGGTTGGTCCGTTGCTTGGCGATCCCGCAGTCCGGCGTCGAAGAGATCCATGCTTTCACCTCCGGGGAAAGAAGGCGTGGACTAAGAACATAACGACTTAGTTGAACCGCGTGAAACCGCGCGTAGCGGCTAGGCCGTCTCTTCTTTATGTTTTCTGAGGACGCAGTTTTACGCTGGAGAGACCATGTGAAAATTACTCATTTGGAACTACACTCAGTGGCGGCGTCGCACCGAGGCAATTGGATCTTCGTCCAACTTCACACCGACGCCGGGCTAAGCGGGCTGGGCGAAGCAAGCCAGAGTGGTAACGACGGCTTGGTCGCGGCCGCGCTGGAGCAATTGGGACCGCGGTTGGTGGGCGCGGACCCGACCCAAGTAGAGGTGTTGTGGGAACAGATGGCGCGAGGATCGGCGATTTTCTCGGGCGACACTGGCCGCGTCGGGGCCACGGCGCGGAGCGCGATTGACCAAGCGCTGTGGGATTTGGCTGGCAAGGCGCTCGAGGTGCCGGCTTGGCGCTTGCTGGGCGGCAAGCGGCGCGACTCCGTGCGATTGTACGCCAATCTCAATCGCGGCACCCGCGACCGCAGCCCACAGGGGTTTGCCGATGCGGCGCGTCGAGCGGTCGATGCCGGCTTTGGTGCCGTCAAGAGCACGCCTTTTGACGAGGTGCATTGGCGGCGAATGGATCGCGGTGGAGTCGAGCGCGACGCGGATAAAGGGATCGCGCGGCTGGTGGCAACGCGGGAGGCCATTGGCGATGAAATCGAACTGCTGGTGGATTGTCATCAGCGCTTTGACTTGGCCTTGGCTTTTAAGGTGGCCGAAAAAGTGCGGCCGCTCGATCTTTACTGGTTTGAGGAGCCGGTGCCGCGCGACCAGGTCGATGAGTTGCGCCAGTTGCGGCTGCACTCGGGCCATACGATTGCCGGCGGAGAGTCGCTCGTCGGTCGCGAAGGCTTTTGGCCCTACATCGCCCAAGGAGCAGTGGATGTGCTGATGCCAGATGTCAAACACGCCGGCGGCATTACCGAATGCCGGCGCATTGCCGCGCTGGCCGAAATAGCGCAGATGCCGATTGCGCCTCACAGCCCGGCTGGTCCGGTATCGACGATGGCCGGGGTACACTTGGCGGCGACGGTTGCCAACTTCACGGTGCTCGAATATGCGTTTGGCGAGGTGGATTGGCGCGGCGAGTTGGTGCGCCCGGCAGAAACCATAATAGACGGCCACATCCGGGTGCCGGACGCGCCCGGTTTGGGAATTGAACTCGACGAAGCGGTACTTATGGCGCACCAGGTGCAATAAATGTTCTGTCAGCTCGACGAAGCGATCGCGGATTTTCGCGCTGGGAAGTTCCTAGTCTTAGTGGATGCGCAGGAGCGCGAAGACGAGGGCGACCTAATCTTAGCGGCTGAGCGCGTTTCTACCGCCAAGATAAATCGGATGCTGCAAGAGGCGCGCGGTCTGCTGCACTTGGCCACGACCGAAATTCATCTAGCACGGCTCGGCGTGGGGTTGATTGAGCCGCACAATGCCGATTGGACGACCCCGCGTTTCGGCCTGCCCTTTGATGCGCGCGAGGGGATTGAAACCGGTGTCTCGGCTGCTGATCGCGCCACGTCCATTCAGTGCGCCCTCGATCCAGACACCGGCCCGGCGGACATCGTCATTCCCGGGCACGTATTTCCATTGGCAGCTCGCCCAGAGGGTTTGCTCAGCCGCCAGGGGCACACCGAAGGCGCAGTAGAGCTAGCTCGCCAAGCCGGTCTTTTTCCGGCGGCTGTCATGTCCGAGGTGATGACCGCGGATGGCACCATGGCCAAGGGCCAGCAACTCGTGGATTTTGCCGCTAGCTTCGGCTGTCGCTTGATCGACGTGGAGCAACTCCACCAAGCTGTGCTGGGTGGGTGATGTAGGGCACTGGCGCTAGGGGCTAGGCGTTATATCTGTAACGAACCCATCCACCTCAACGTTCCCTTATCTCTCCCTTGAGGCTCCCATGTACAATCTCATCCTTCTTCTCGTCTTAGTCTTCTGCGGGCGGCTCTATGCCGACGATCACCCAGTGAAGGCCAATTTTTTGGCCGATGTAGATGCCGTGGTGCCCGGCCAGTCTTTCCGGTTGGGGATCGAGCTGACGATGGAGGAAAAATGGCACACCTACTGGCTTTTTAGCGGCGATGCCGGCTTGCCCATCGAAGTCGAGTGGCAGCTACCTGCCGGTGTTGTGGCAGGACCGCTGCAATGGCCCTTGCCCAACAAATTCGAGGAACAGGGGGAGTTGGTAGTCTATGGGTATGCCGACGAAGTGCTGCTCATGGCCGAGGCTACTGCGCCGCAGGCGTTGGCAGCAGGGGATACACTGCACTTTGGGGCTGAGGTCTCCTGGTTGGTATGCCGCGAACTGTGCATCCCCGGAGGAGCATCGTTGACGTTGGCACTGTCGGTGGCCGCCGTCGGCAAGCCGAGCGCCCAGCAGGCGCAATTTGACCGCTATGCAGCGCAGGTGCCGGGCGCGTTGGACGAACGCGTTGCGGTAGAACTCGCCGTGCGGGGCGAGGGGGCTATGGAGGTTGACATGCGCCTTGCCTACGAGGGCAAGGCTTTCGAGCAGAGCGAACAAGTACCCGACTTTTATCCGCTGGAGGCCGATGGTTTTGCATTGTCCACCCGGCGTCTGGCTGCCGATCATCTCGTGCTGTCTGTCGAACCCTACGGCGACGCCGAAGTTGATACGTTGCGCGGAGTGCTCGTCTATGGGCTAGATGGCGAGGTGCAAGCTGGGACGCTGGCGTTGGATTTGCGCGCTGCGCCGCGCCAGGGAGGAGGAATCTTGGAGCGGGATTACCGCGCGGCTAGCGGGGAGGTCGGTCGGTCGCTGTGGGTCTATATCGCCTTTGCGGTGTTGGGTGGATTGATCCTCAACTTGATGCCCTGCGTGTTGCCGGTCATCTCGCTCAAGGTGCTCGGCTTTGTCAATCAAGCCGGCGAGGAGACCAAGCGGGTGCAGCAACTAGGGTGGGCGTTTTGCGCTGGTATTGTGGCTACTTTTTTGCTGCTGGCGCTAGCGGTGCTCTTGGTCAAAAGCAGTGGTGAGCAGATCGGTTGGGGTTTTCAGTTCCAGTACCCGGGTTTTGTGGTGGCGATGAGTGCCTTGGTTTTTGCGTTGGCTCTGAGTCTGTTCGGCGTCTATGAAATCCTGCTGCCGGGAACTAGTAGCTTGGGGGGTATCGGGGGACGCGAGGGATTGACGGGCTCCTTTCTCAACGGCGTGCTGGCGACGATTCTGGCCACGCCCTGCACCGCGCCCTTTTTGGGGACCGCGCTTGGATTTGCCTTCGCTCAACCGGCCGGCGTCGTCGTCGCAGTCTTTTTGGCGATTGGCGTGGGGATGGCACTGCCGTATGTGGTACTGGCGCTCAAGCCGGTGTGGATCGATCATTTGCCGAAGCCCGGCTCTTGGATGGTGCGGTTCAAGCAGCTAATGGGCTTTTTGTTGATGGCTACAGTGCTGTGGTTGCTCTGGGTTTTAGGCAATCAGGTCGGGGTCGAAGGCGTGGTGTGGACGGGGGCCTTTTTGCTGGGTCTGGGTCTAGCCTGCTGGGTCTGGGGTCAGTGGGGCAGTTTCCAGCATTCCACCCGTTCAAAGAGGGTAGCCCGAGTGGTGGTACTGGTGCTGGTTGTGGGCAGCTATGCGATCTTTGTCCATCCGTTGCTGGCTGCCGAGCAGACCTTAGCTGAGCAGACTACTGCATCTGGGCTAGACTGGCAGCCGTTTAGTGCTGCCCGCGTCGAGGAGTTGGTCGCGGATGGGCAGATGGTCTTTATCGACTTTACGGCCGAGTGGTGTTGGACGTGCAAAGTCAACGAGCAGGCGGTGTTGGCGCAGCAAGTGGTCCGCGAGCGGTTCGCCGCGCACAATGTGGCGCTAGTCAAGGCCGATTGGACCAACCGCAACCCCGAGATCACTCAGCTCTTGCGCGCCTTTGGGCGCTCAGGGGTGCCGCTGTACGTGATCTTTCCCGCCGGTCTTATCGACCAGCCGCTGGTGTTGCCCGAGGTTATTACGGCAGAAATGGTCATCGAAAAACTAGACGCGGCCGCCGCGCTTGCTAGCGGAGCCTGAGCCGTGTTCTCGGTTGTCATTCCCGTGTACAACCGCCGCGCATTAGTCGGCCGGGCGATTCGTTCGGTACTGGCGCAACAGGGGGCGGACTTTGAGGTGATCGTAGTTGACGACGCCTCGGACGACGGTACCCCTGAGCGGGTGCGCGAGGAATTTGGCGACGCGGTCAAAATAGTGAGTTTGGCAGCAAACAGCGGGGTCTCCGCCGCGCGCAATCGCGGGATCGCGGCGGCTGAGAGAGAGTGGATCGCCCTGCTCGATTCGGACGACGAGTGGTTGCCCAACAAACTCGCGCAACAAGCAGCGGCTCTGTGCGAGAGCGGATTGTTGATCTGTCACACCGACGAGATCTGGATCCGCAATGGCGTGCGGGTCAATCCCCACAAACACCACCAGAAATACGGTGGCGACATTTTCTTTCAGGCTTTGCCCTTGTGTGTTATGTCGCCTTCGTCGATTGCAATTCACCGCCAAGTTTTTGCGGACGTTGGGATGTTTGACGAATGTCTGCCGGCCTGCGAGGACTACGAACTTTGGCTGCGAATTACTTGTCGCTATGAGGTAGTCTATTTGGCGGAGAAACTCATTCGTAAATACGGCGGCCACGCCGATCAACTATCGCAGGCGCACTACGCTATGGATCGCTTCCGAGTGTACGCGCTCGACAAGCTGCTGCGCGAGGTGCCGCAACTCGCACTGGATCGCGCCGAGGCTACGCGCGCCATGCTGTTGCGCAAGGCACGGATTGTCGAGCGCGGAGCCGCTAAACGCGACAACGTGGAATTGCAGCAGCAGATGGGCGACTATATAGCACGTTGGCAGTGATAGGGTCGCAACAAAAACCCCCTAGTCCGTCCACGCGGACTAGGGGGTTTTGTTGGTTCTGTAAAGCCTGTTATTCGCTGAGTTGTTTCTTGAGTTCTCGCTTGCTTATGGTGCGGAGTTGGTCAAGCCCTGGGAGGTGCTTGCTACGCGGTTTGGAGGTGCCCGCTTCCCAGCGCAGAACGGTGTTGGTGCTAACGTTGAGCAGCTTGCCGAGATCGGCTTGGGAGAGCTTGAGGCGCTTGCGATGCTTCTTGATTGTATTCGGTGAGATACGGAGTTGTTTTCTCTTGTCGCCGGTGGATTCTTTGCTGGTTTTGGCGGCTGGTTTGGCGGCTGGTTTGGCAGGGGCTTTTGCCTTTGTTTTTGCCGGAGGGGACACCTTTTCCAAGCGAGCGACTGTTTTCTTTAACTCGCGCACTTGGTCTTGCACTTCTTTGCGGACGATCTTGCTGATCTCTTCCTTTAGCAGGGCTGCGAGGGTCGGCATAAAAAATCCTTTCATCTTAAGTAAGTGTATGTATAACATTTCCAAATTAAAAAAAAATATAGCATTTAGCAAATGGACCGTAGAATGGTATTATGTGCGCTAACGGAGAAATATGCTCATTTTCTATCGGAGGTCTAAGTACACGACAGTAACATGGGTTGATATTGTCGGGCGGGTTTAGGTTGGTCTCGTGTTTGGTGTATGATCTGTGTGAGTTGGTCTAATCCTTTTCGAAAGAGGCTTATGGCTTTTCGTCCATGTTTTTTTATAGGGATCGGTTTTCTTTGATGCAACTGCTGTCCTACTAGTAATGCCCATAGGAGCGTCCACGCCAGCAGCCCCAGCAGCAGGTGCAATCGTTGCGGGTGGATCAGATGGGTATCTTCGAGGTTAAATCCTCTCGATTTCAAACACGCAAAGGTCGTCTCGATAGCCCAGCGCTGGCCATAGAGTGCAAGCACTTGCTTGAGGTCGGTTCGATTGGTGATTAGCAGGAGCTTCTCGCCGCGGACGGGGCGATGACACACCAAATTCAGGGCCAAGCCGCCATAGAGGGTCGTGTGTGGATAGTATCGGGTGGTGCCCCGAGGCATTCGTTCATTAAAAGAAGCGCCATACCGCTGTCGGCCATCGTCGAGGGTAAGGCCGGTATTGCCGCGCAGGCGGATCACAAAATCGACCGGTTGCTCCAGCAAAAAATCAAACCACGCTCGACCAATAAACTCGCGATCGGCAACCAGACAGCACACGCCCGGATCGAAGTAGGACAATACCTGGGTCAGCAGGTGTTTACGTTCGTCGGTGTTGGAGTTGCCTGGCTTTTGCAACGACTGATAGGCCAATGGAATCGACACGCCTTGATAGACCAAGCCGACACACAACACATTCAGATCGGTGCGACCCAACGTCCAATGGGTGCGATCCATGACCAAGAGCTGGGACTGACCGGGGCGGACTAACTTGGAGAGGATCAACTCGGTAAACACCGACGGGCAGACCCCACTGCTGAAAAAACGCTGGAGACGGCGATAGTGACTGTCTATTTGGGCCATCCCCGGCAGACTACACGCCAGTTTCCGCAGATTGACCGAACGCACTTGAATCAGTGCGCACACCAAGCCACTAATCAGGTCCATGCGGTGGCGGGAGAGGGATACAGACCCTTGCATGAGGGCTTTCTTTAGCATATGAATAAGCATGGTGCGGCTCCTGTATTTAGGTTTTAGATGTAATCTTGGGCGATTACAAATAAAACCTAAAGCAGGGCCGTACCACAACTTAGATTACTGTCGTGTACTTAGTCGGAGGTATTAGAGACAAGCCCCTGTTGTCAGTTTAAAAAAAGGACGACAACAGGGGCTATTTTTATAATAGATTGCTAGCGACTATATGCGACAAATTGCGCGTGTCAATACAGCCTTTGCTATATGCTTTTTTGCGGATTAGACGTTGTAAGCCGTCGATGCCGTCGTTCCCCCACGCCCGGTCCAGTTGGTGTGAAAAAACATGCCGCGTGGCTTATCGGTGCGCTCATACGTGTGGGCACCAAAGTAATCGCGTTGGGCTTGGAGCAGGTTGGCGGGTAGGCGGGCGGAGCGATAGCCGTCGTAGTACGCGAGGGCACTGGCAAAGGTCGGCACGGGTATGCCGAGGGTCGTAGCTGTAGCCACGACTCTGCGCCAAGACGCTTGGGTTTGCGCGATTGCTGCGCTGAAGTACGGTGCGAGCAGCAGATTGGCCAGCGTTGGATCCGCGTCAAAGGCTTCCTTGATGCGGCCCAAAAACTGAGCGCGAATAATGCAGCCGCCGCGCCACAGCAGAGCGATGCCTCCGTAGTTGAGTTCCCAGCCGTACTCGCGGGCGGCGAGGGCGAGCAACTGGTAGCCTTGGGCGTAGGAGCAAATTTTGGCTGCGTACAGAGCTTGGCGAATGTCTTCGACGAAAGCGTCTTTGTCACCAGTAAACGAAGCGTCTGGGCCTTGGAGGACATCGGCCGCAGCCACGCGCTCGTCTTTGAGAAAGGATAGGGCGCGGCTGAAGACCGCCTCGGTAATGGCGGTTACTGGAGCGCCCAATTGCAGGGCGTCGATGCCGGTCCATTTACCTGTGCCCTTTTGGCCAGCCGCGTCGAGTATGACATCGACCATGGGCTGGCCGGTCTCGTCGTCGGTCTTGGCGAGGATATCGCCAGTGATTTCGATGAGGTAGCTGTCGAGTTCGCCCTCGTTCCACTGCTTGAAAATTTCGCTCTGTGCCGGCGGCTCAATGCCGAGGCCCTCGCGCATCAGGGCGTATGCCTCGGCGATCATCTGCATGTCGCCGTATTCGATGCCGTTGTGGACCATTTTCACGTAGTGGCCAGCGCCGTCGCGTCCCACCCAATCGCAACAGGGGCTGCCGTCTTCTACTTTGGCGGCAATGGCTTGAAAGAGAGTTTTGATGTGGGGCCAGGCAGAGGGGTTGCCGCCGGGCATGATGCTCGGACCTTTGAGCGCGCCCTCCTCGCCGCCGGAGACGCCCGTACCTACGTAGAGCAGGCCTTTGGCCGATAGCTCTTGGGTGCGGCGAGTCGTGTCTTGGTAGTTGGAGTTGCCGCCGTCGATGAGGATGTCGCCTTGGTCAAGCAGGGGTACGAGTTCGGCGATGACGCGGTCCACAGCTTGGCCGGCTTGCACCATTAGCATCACGCGGCGCGGCTTTTTGAGTTGGGCGAGCAGCTCGGCTGGCGAATGGGTGCCGATAATGGATTGGCCGCGGGCTCGACCGGCCATAAAGGCATCGACCTTAGCGGTTGTGCGGTTGTAAACGGCTACGGTGAAACCGTGACTAGCCATGTTGAGGACGAGGTTTTCGCCCATCACGGCTAGGCCGATTAGGCCGATGTCTGCTCGGCTCATTGGACTCCTCCTGTGGGGTCGTTGTTTGACTCTAAAGCGCGGCGCAATTGGGCCAGGCCCGCGTCGATGTCTGCGCCTAGATGGATGCGGAGCACGGCCCGCCCTTGATCGACGAGGGCCTGGCGGTCGCCGAGGGCTTGGGCTTGGGCGAGGACGCCGAACGTGATGCTAGAAGCCGAGGTTCCGGCTTCGTCGGGAATTGGCGCGTCCTCTGCTGAGTCGGCCGTTAGCTGAATGAAAAGTCCATGCCCGGCGTCGCCCTTGTGCAATTGGCCGGTCGAGTGCAGGAAGCGCGGCCCAAAGCCGAGGGTCGTAGCTAAGCCGGTGCGCGCTAGTAGCTGGCGGCGCAGATTCTGTAGGGCGTTGGTGGTCGCCGGGGTCGGCGGGAGGTGCGCTTGCAGGGCAATGTACGCGCGTCCTAACTCGCCGCTTGCCAGAAAGTGCGCCAAGGCCTGTGGCAAGGTGGTGCCCTGTACTGGTCCGTACAGCGCGAGGCCATCGACGAGGTCGGGTGCGGGTGCGGGTAGCGCGCCGCATTGCTGGTAGGCGGCCACCATCTGGCGGGCCAGTTCCTTGGCTGCCTCGACATCGGGCTGGTCGAAGGGGTGGATGTCGAGGAAGAATCCGGCGATGGCCGTGGCAATTTCCCAGTGAAAGAAAGCCGCGCCGAGATCGTAGGCGTCTGCTAACTGGAGACACAGGACCGGGTGCCCGGCTGCGGCAATGGCTTGGACGTGGGTATCGGCTGTGTCGTCCGAACGGAGATGGACGAAGAGTCGGTCGGGACCGTAGGTGTCGGCTGCGCACTCAGGTTCTAGATCGACTGGCAGCAGGCCCTTGCCGTCTTTGCCCGTACTCTCGGCGATGAGTTGCTCGATCCAAGCGCCCGCCGCGCTGGTGGCTGGCGAAGTGATGAGCGTTAGCTTGTCGCGGCCAGCGAGGGCACCAGCGCCGAGAAAGGCACCGAGTTGGATGCCCGGTTGCGGATCGGTGAGGGCGTGCTCGGCCCGGTCGAGCAGGCGGCCGAGATCCGCGCCAATGGCACTGGCCGCGACCAAGCCATAGTACGACAGGGCCGAGTAGCGCCCGCCAATGTTGGGGTCGTTGCGGAAGATGTGGCGAAAGCCGAGGTGTTGCGCGAGGGCTTCGAGGCCGCTGCTTGGATCGGTGATGGCGGCGAAGTGCCGTCCGGCTTCCTCTGGTCCGAGAGCATCTGCTGTGCGGTTGTAGAAGTACTTGAGCAAAGACAGCGTCTCTACGGTGCCGCCGGATTTGGTGGCCGGGAGAAATAGGGTGCGGGTTAGGTTGAGGGTGCGCTCTTTGGCTAAGACGGCGTCGGGCTGGGTGCTGTCGAGCACCGAGAGGTCGAGGAATCCATCGGCCACGCCAAAGATCGCGCGGAAGACTTCCGGCGCGAGGCTAGAGCCGCCCATGCCCAACAGCAGGGCGTGGGTGTAGCCATCGGCGCGGACGGCGTCGATGAATTGGCGGATGGGGTCGATGGCATCCCGCATGACGTGCGGACTGTCGAGCCACCCGAGGCGGTTGGCAATCTCGGTTGGGTCGGGCCGCCAGACCGTGTGGTCGCGTGTGAGGATGCGCTCGTAGACGCGCTCGGCGGCTAGGCGCTCGGCGGCCCGCTGCACTTGGGCACCGAAATCGGCCGAGGCCCGAAGGGCGGAAATCTGCATTGGATGTCCTAGTGATTTGTCTGTTGCGTCGGGAATGCTTAAAAAAGTACGCAGTCGGACGGGGAGCGCAAACGACGCGATTCAGCGAGAGGAACTCTATGCAAGCGACACTGTACACAGACGATGGGGCGTATTTCATCCGCTTGGGCAATGGTTTGGTACTCCGGTGGTGCCGAGTGGAGGAGGAGTGGAACAAGAGCCGGACCGAGTTACCCGGCGGGGCTAGGCAGATCGACTTCGCGGACCTGCCGGAGGCTCTGCGCGAGGAGGTGCTGGCGGTTTTGGCGCGCGCTGCGGCTGTGTCGCGCTAGGCTTTGGCTGCAATGAGCTGAGCGACGAGGTCGTCGAGGCGGGTGCGGGCTGCCGCTAGATCGGCTGATGTGAAACGCACAAGACGCTCTTCGTCTAAGTCGGTAAAGTACAGCGTAGCGCGGTATTCGTCTTGGCCCGGATGGAGGGCCTGTAAGCAGAGGGCGTAAATTTCCAACTGCAGTCGGTAGTATTGTACTGCCTCTTCTGTATTCGCGCGGTGGCCGGTTTTGTAATCGACTAATTCCCACAGTCCGTCGGCCCCACGTCCTATGTAATCGACTACTCCATGTACTAAACCGAGATCCAGCGAAAGGGTAAAGCGCACTTCAGTGCGGGCCTCCGCATTGGTGAGCCAGCGTGCGGCTAGGGGCGATTGGCGACAGCGATGCAACAAGGCGGCCAAATCGCGCTCGAACGGGTCGCGCTGGGATGCTATGGGTAAGGTAGCGGCGGCTATGAGGTCGGCGGCGAGGGCTACGGGATCGGCGTCTGGATTGTTGCTCAGGGCTTCTATACCGGCGTGGGCGAGTTGGCCAAAGAGCATGCCACGGCGGCGGGGAGCATCTACTTGGCCGAGGGGCCACGGCGGCAGGCCCAGCGCGTACTGGCGATGGTGCGCGGCTGGATCCGTGGCGAAGAGCACCAATTCGCTGGCGGCAAATTCGGGCCGGTCTTGGGAATCGTCGAGTGGCGAGAGCAGAGCCAACGCCGGTTCTGCTGGTTGCGTGGGTGCGGCGGCGAGGTCGTGAAAGGCTGGCTCGGCCCGGGGGGCAGTGGTCGCGGAGACCGAGAACGCACTGGGGTCGGTGTAGATGGGCAGAGGGGATGGTACGCCTGCAACCTCCTTGGAACCTCGGGCGAGGTCGGCTTCTGTAAGGCCTAAGCTGCCACAAATCCAACCGAGGCAGTCCGCAGCCGCGTCGAGGTCGGCGGCAAAGTGCTTGTCGGTAAGCGCGCCGCCGAGCAGCAGGTGATCGCAGGCGCGGGTGCAAGCCACGTACAGCAGGCGCTTCTCTTCGGCGCGCTGGCGGCGGCTTGAGTTGCGATTGATGAGGGTGCGGACAAAGGAGGAGGTCCTTTTGTAATCCTGCTCGGGATCGAGCGCGCGCAAGCCGATGCCTTTTTCCGCGTCGATGAGCGCGGCGGCGCTGTTTTGAAAGTTGAATCGCGCGGCCAAGTCGGGCACGACGACGATGGGAAACTCCAAGCCCTTGGCCGCGTGGACGGTTAGGATGTGCAAGGCGTCTGCGTCGAGGAGGGCTTCGCCTTCTTGTTCTTCTTCATTGGTCAACAAGTCGAGGCGCACCACGAAATCGGCGAGGGGACCGCGGAATTCGCGGGCGAGGTCGAGGAGCTTGTGCACGTTGGCCACGGCCTGCTCCCCGCGCTCGCCATAGCAGAGAAAGCCCCAAGCCCCGGTGTCTTCGAGGATGGTGTGCAGCAGCTCGACAAGGGGGACGCGGTCGCGCAATTCTCCCCAATGCTGGAGCCGGGCGACGGCATCCTCGGCGGCTTCTCGGTCCGCAGCGGCGAGCTGCTGCCGCTGACTAGCGTCGCCGAGGTGCTTCGCGAGCCATCCGCCGTCGGGCGCGGTCAGTTCATACAGGGCGTTGTCCGAGAGGCCGAAATACGGCGAGCGCAACGCGCCCATCAGGGCGATGCCGTCGCCGGGGTTGCACAGGACGCGAAGGATATTGGCTAGATCGTAGATTTCTTGGCGCTGGTAAAAGCCTCGGCCGCCGGCCACTTGGAAGGGAATGCCGCAGGCCCGTAGCGCATCTTCGTACGCGGAGAGATTGCGGCGGCGGCGCAGGAGCAAGGCAATGTCGCCAGGTTCGGGTGGACGCAAGCCGTCTTGGTCGGCGACTTGCAGGTCGTTGCCTTCCAACAGGTGACTCAGACGGCGAGCGACCAACTGGGCTTCGCATCGCGCGGTCTCTGTCGAATCGCGGTTAACGTCCGGCGGTAAGAGCAAAAGCTCGACCGAACCCTCGCTTACATCGGCGGAGCGGCATCCGACGAGCGGGTCGTAGCCGACTTGAAAAGGCTCGTCCGGGACCTCTTGCATGAATTTGGGAAAGAGCGCGTTGACAAAGGCAATGGGCTGGGCGAGAGTGCGGAAGTTTTCGCCCATGACGAGGGAACCGAGCCGCTGGGTGGGGGAGGCGTCGAGAACCTCGCCGTCGTCGCAAAAGGGCTGGGACTCGAGTTTGTGTGCGGCATTGGCCTCGGCGATGGCGTCGCGCACGCGGGCGAAGACGGTGACGTCGGCTGCGCGGAACGAGTAGATCGACTGCTTGGGGTCGCCGACGATGAAGAGTTTGTCGCCGGCCATCTGCCCATCCGGCGACGCCAGCGAGCGGATGATTTCCCACTGCAAGGGATCGGTGTCTTGGAATTCGTCGATCAGTGCGAAGCGATAGTGTTGGGCCAAGCGGTGGCGGATGTTCGCGTCAGTGGCGATGAGCTGGTGGCTCTTCTCGAGGAGGTCGTCCATGTCCAGCATACTGCCGTTGCCTTTGCTGTTCTCATAGCGCGCATCGACCCTGAAGAAAACGCGCGAGAGGGCGGGCAGCACTGCGGCGGCGCGCTCGTCGGCTGCACTGAGCTCGAGGCTGAGGAGGTCGGCGTGTGGGACTAAGCAGCGTCCCACGGCGGGTACGAGTTCGCGGACGCGGGCGAGTGTGGCTTCCTCCCAATTGGATTTTTTACCTAGCCGGCTACTGCTCAAAGGTTTGCCATTGGTCAGAAGTCCCTCGCCTAGGCGCGGGAGGATTTCTATCGCCTCGTCGAGCGGGGGCGTTTGGCTCAACCTACGCATGAAATCGCGGAGCGGGTTTAGTCGCTCGACGGCTGAGTCTCTCTCGTCGGTTAGGGGCGCGAGTGCGGCAAGCTCTGCGAGCATGTCGGTGAATTGGGGATCATCGAGCAGGGCGCGGCACGCGGGAGCGCTGGTCGTTTGCTGCATCTCGCGCCAATCGCTGAGGATTTGGTCGGGCGACTGCTCGGCGTAGCGGCGGCACCACAAGCGGGCGTGATACTTTTTTTCGAGCAGGTATTCCAAGACCTGTTCGAGATAGCGGCGCGACCATTCGGCCAGGGTGCGCCGCAGGGCTTCTTTGTCTGGATCGGAGTCGCGCGTGCGGGCCAGGGATTCTAGGGTTTGGCGCACGGCTTGGTGCCTAAGCTGCGCGGTATCTATGCCCTCTAAGACCGCGAAGGCTGGGTCCACATCCGCTTCAATGGGATACTCGCGCAACAGGGCCGCGCAGAAGGCGTGGATGGTGGAAATGCGGGCCGCTGGCAGGTCTTCGCGAATTTGCCGCAGGCGCTGTCGCTCTGGCTCGGGTAGCTCTTGGACTTCGGCGAGCTCAGTCGAGTCGTCGAGGGCGTCGGCCAGCCGCCGGGCGATGCGCTCGCGCATTTCAGCCGCGGCTTTTTGGGTAAACGTGATGGCCAGCACTTGGCGCACGCCGATTTCGGGATGCTGGCGCAACAGCTCGATGTAGCGTTCGACTAGCGTTGCGGTCTTGCCGGCACCGGCGCTGGCCGTGACCGCGATATTGCGCTGGCTGTCGAGGGCCATGCGCTGGATGGGAGTCAGGGGGATGGCGCGCTTCACGACAGGGCCCGCATGCGTTGGGGGTCGAGGCGGCAGCTTTGTTGATAAGGGCAATGCGGGCAGATTTTGTCTGGGTCGTGGGTGGTGACGTGAAATACCCCACGGCGCATGGCCCGCGTGTACGAGAGGACGAAGCCGCGCACGGCGTCGAGACGTTGGCGATACGCCTCGTGGTCGTAGATGCCGTAGCGGCCGCTGGCGACATAGGCTGTATTGCGATGGGTGGCATCGGCGAATAGCCCGCTGCGGCCGCAGTCCTCTAAGTCGCGGAGCATCAGGTACGCCGCCCCCGCCCCCTCGTGTAGCTCGATGTCACCGAACAGGGATTCGGTCGCTAGCAAGTAGAGCGGAAGCTGGAGATTGAGGCCGATGTCAATATCGGCTACGGGTGGCATGCGGCCGGTCTTGTAGTCGAAGACCACGAAGCGGCCGTCGGCCGTGCGGTCGATGCGGTCGATTTTGCCAGCGATCCGCACCTCGTCCCCGCTATCTGGATCGCCGATGGCATAGAGCGTGGTGGTCGATTGCTGGTCGCCCTCCCCCATGCCGGGATAGCTGCCAAAGCTCAGCTCAAAATGGGTCGGCATGGCCGGGTTAGCCGCAGCCGCTTGTAGGCGGAGGAAGTGGGGCAAAACGCCCTCGCGATCTCCATCGTCGTCGGAGCCGAGCAGACGCTCTAATTCCCGGTCCCAGAAAAAACCCACAAGCCCCATTTCCTCGGCGATTTCGCGGCCGAGGTGGCGCAACTCCGCGATGTTTGTAGCCAAATTTTCCGCGCGTTCGGCCGCTTCGCCGTGGGCTGTATAGAAACGATAGAGGATGCGGTGGACGAGGTTGCCGCGCTTGAGCGCTGAGTTGTCGTCTTCTGGATTGCGGAAGGGCTGGAGGTGGAGCAGTTCTTGGGCAAAAAACCGGAAGGGACAGCGGCCGTAAAGCTCCAGTTGGGTTGCCGAGAAAGAATGGCTTGGGCCGAGGCGGGTACTCAGCGCATCGAGCAGCGCTTCCTCGTCGAGTACGCCTTCGTGGCTGCCGAAACTTCCGGGAATTGTGCGTCGTGCGGAGATGTGTAGGCCGCGCACGAGATGGCGCAGTGCGATAGTGTGGCCGTTGACCTGCGCGGCCTGACTGTAGAGTGCGAGAGCGTCGCGCGCTGAGTCGGATGCACGCGGAGCGCACAGGCCTTGGCCCAAGGCGCGGTGCAACTCGGCTAAGGTGCTCGGTGTGCAGTTGGACTCGTCCGTCTCAGGCTGTGGGGCGAGCAGGGCGTCTAACTCGTCGATAAAGGGCGAAGGGGCGAGCGTCTCGCTGCCCGACTGTTTGGGATGAAAGAGACCGAGGCCGCGGCGCGGTGCGCATATGGCGCGATAGAACAGCAAGCGCTCGGCCTCGGTGTTGGCGTCCTCGTCCAAGTTCAGGGCACGGCGCTGGGTTTCTTCGAGGAAAATGTCGGCTGGCGGCAAGCGGGGGAATTCGCCCTGTACCAACCCGCCGAGGAAGAGGTGATCGCAGGGAGCGCTGCCCGCGGCGGTGAGGTCGGTCACTTGAATGCCAGCACGCGTTGCGGCCGGGACGTGCGCGTGGGAGATGGCGTCGCGCAGCAGGTCGGCGAACTGGCTCAGGGTGCGGGGCTGGAGGGCTGCGGCCGGTGCGCACAATTCGTCGAGCAACTCCAAAAAGCGCGCCAGTGCTCGACCATCTGCTGCCGTCCCCTGCACGAGGGCTTCTTCTACGCCGAGAGCGTCGAGGGCGTGGAGCAGATGGTGGCGGAAAGAAGGCAGGTCCTGGCGGCTCTCCAAGGGCTGGAGCAGGTCAAAGAGCGCGGTTAGACTAGATCGCAGGGGCTGGAGGGCCTCCCACTCGGCGCGCAGGTCCTCGCGCCAAGACTGGAGATCGGCAATGTCTTCGGAGACCGGCTGGCCTTTGCGGCTTAGTTCGCCCTCTAAGTAGGAAAAGTTGTCGTCAATGGCTGAGAGCCAAGTGCTGCGCCCGGTCGATGGTGGAACGTTGCGGGTCCACGTAGCGAAGTCTTCAGCGGCAAGCGTGCGGGTCTGGTCTGAAAATGAATAGCGCAGTCGCACCAAGGGCGAGCTGAGTAGGCGGAAGAGCGCGGCGCGGCTGTAGCGCTCTAGCACGGCGTCGATGAGCGCGAAGATGGTATTCATGGCGGGTGCCGTGGCAAGGGGCCGCCCGCGCGCGAGGTAAAAAGGCAGGCCGTGGCGCGGCAGCACTTCCGCGACCAGATCGGCATAGGTGTCGAGGTTGCGGAAGCCTATGCGGATCTGCGCCAGTTCGACTCCTTGTTCCCGATACAACTGGCGGATGCGGCGGGCTATCGCTGCGACTTCGCCGACTCGGTCTGGGCAGGAGACTCGCTCTACGGGTGCGTCGAGGTGGTCGTGGCTGTGGGTGAAGAGGCGGTCGGCAAACGCAGAGGCTGGGTATTGACCGGCGGCGCTGCATTCGGCGCGGCTGGCGCGGGCGCGAAGGAATTCGTATAGGGGGCGCGTGCGGGCAAAAAAACCGGAGCCCTCGGGGTCGTAATCGAGCAATGCGATGGACTCTGGAACGAGGGATAGCAGTTTTTCTAGCACGGGTAAAAAAGGCGCGGGCACTTCTACAAAACCGCAGAGCACGAGCAAGCGGAGGCCGGGGAAACGCTGTGCGAGCGTCGAGCGATCGAGGTGGACATCCACGGCGGCAAAGCGCTCGCGGCTCCCGCTCCAGCCATCCGCGAGGCGCTCTAGGTAAGCTGCATAAAGGGCCTGCAATTCCGCGCTGCGCTGGGTCGTTCCCCCCAGATCACTCGGCTGGGTACCCGTTTCCTCCAAACGGCGGAACAACTGAGTCAGCCCCCGGCTCAGCCGCTCGGGGCGGCGGCTGTAATAGGGCACACTGGCCGCGCTGGCGGCGAGGGCATCTTCGACCAGAAGCCGATGCGCGCTGAGGGGTAGGGCCGGTCGCTGGCCAGGACAGAAGCCGTAGAGGATGTCAGTGAAACTGTTTAGGTCGAGGGCTAAGTGCCCAGTGAGTAGGTCGGTGCGGTTGGCGCGGATGAGTTGCCGCCGCATGAGCTGGGCTTGGAAGTGCGTTGGCAAGAGCCAGAGAAAGGACTCTCCGTCGCCCGCGTTGAGACTCGCCAAGCAGCGCTCGTACGCAGGCGATGCCTTGTCGGGATGGGCCGGGCCGTAAATGAGGGTCAGTTCGCCCATGAGTAGCAGGTTGGGAGTGGCGTGGAGGGGTGTGTTGGCAACGTATCGCCGAGGTAAAACACTGTCAAGATGCGCGCTGCGCTGCGCGTTGACATAAAACTGGGCAAGCCGCTTTTTATGCCACTCGGTACGACCGCACTTTTCTTGGTGGAATTCGCAATGAAAAAATGGACCGTTGCATTTCTTTTATGGTGTAGTTGCGCCCCCCTGACCTCTCCCGAGGGCGGCCCAGAGGATTGGCAGACACCCGAGCCGCCGGCCCCACCGCCGAGCGAGCTAGAGCAGTACTTAAAGGCGCGTCAGCGCTATGGCTCTGGTCCCCGCCCCGACTTTGTGGCCGTGGTGCCGTTTGTCGATGAGTCGGGGTTTCGCGAGGGCGTGTGGAACGTCGAATACGAGCTAGCCAACATGGTCAGTGCAGACCTGGTGCCCATCCGCAATTGGAAGGTCGTCCCTTTTAACGCGGTTGCCGAGTTGGCGCTGGAGTGGGGATTTGCCGACCACGAGAAAGCCTTGGCGATCGGCCGCGAGCTGGGAGCTGATTTCGTTATCGTGGGCCTGTTGCAGGACTACGACATGCGCCGCCTGTCAGTGGGCGATCCCTTGGTGGGCGGGTACAAATCCTATTCGGCGGTGGCGCAGATGAGTGTTGAGATCGCGCGCGTTGACGACGGCAGCGCGATTGGTAAAGCAGAGGCACTCCGCGAGCTCACCGACCGCGATGTGGGGCTCGATTTGTTGGGCAAGCCGCGCGAGCAGGATCTGCAATTTGCCGGTTTGAAGGAGCTAGCGTTTGGCTCGGAGGAGTTCCGCCAGACCCTGTTGGGTCAGGCGACGGTAGAGGCCGTGGGCGAGTTGGTGCACAAGGTGGCTGCTGCTTTTGAGCCGGAGGGATTGGTGTTCGCGGGCGATGCGCCCGAGGTCATCGCCGTGTACAGCGAGGACATTTACGCCAATATCGGCAGCGAGCACGGCGTGCGGCCTCGGTTGCGCTTTTTCGTCTATCCCAGCAACGAGCGGATAAAGGCCGAGGGACTAGCTCCCGAAGAGTCCGTCGCCCTCGTCGAGGTCGCCGAAATCATCAGCACCCGGCTCGCCAGCTTGCGAGTGATTCGCACAACCGGGGAGATCAAGGCGGGCGACCGACTTGAGATAGCGGAAGGAGAATAGCGATGCAGGGAGTGGTCAAATACCAGCGGGGCGACGGATTTGTCGAGCTGCGCGACTTGGCGGACGCGCCGCCCGGCCCCAATCAGGTGAAGGTCGAGGTGCAGGCCACGGGGATTTGCGGATCGGATCTACACGTGTACCGCGATACCATCAACTACAATATCCAGACGCCGGTCGTCATGGGACACGAGTTCAGCGGTGTGGTAGTGGAAAAGGGCGCGGAAGTTGGCGACCACGTGCAGGTGGGCGACCGCGTGACCGGCGAGCCGAGTGTGTACATCTGCGGCGACTGCGACTACTGCTTGAGCGAACACTACAATCTTTGCCCCAATCGCAAGGTCATGGGCTATTGGCACCACGGCTGCTTTGCGCCCTACTGCAATGCGACGTTCGTCCACAAGCTACCCGAAGGTGTGGGGTTTGAAGCTGGTGCTCTGACCGAGTTGCTGGCCTGCTGTGTGCATTCGGTTATCGAGCAGGCCGGCGTGACGGCTGGGGACTTTGTCGCCATTACCGGGCCTGGGCCAGTGGGGCTATTCTCGGCACTGGTGGCGCTGGCCGAGGGGGGGACGGTGATCCTCTGCGGCACGGAGCGAGACACCGAGCGGCTGCGACTGGCCGAGGAATTGGGTGTGCAACACACGGTCGATATTACGGCCTGCGACCCGGTGGCGCGGGTGCGTGAGTTGACTGGCGGCTATGGTGCGGATGTGGTGGTCGAGTGCGCGGGGGTGGCACCGGCTATGCGGTTGGCTTTGGAACTTGTGCGCAAGCGGGGTCGCTTTTCCCAGATGGGTCTGCCGGGTGCGCCGGTGGAGATCGACTTCGAGAAGATCGCCTACAACGAGCTCCAGGTTTCTGGCGGCATTGGGCAGCGGCGACCGGCTTGGAAGCGGGCGTTGCGGCTGATCGAGCGGGGCTTTATTCCCAGCGAGAAGCTGATCACCCACCACTTTGCCCTGAGCGAATGGCAGCGGGCTTTTGACATGGCCGAGGGGCAGGAGGGGATTAAGCTGATGTTTATGCCGCAGGGGTGAGTGGGGAGGGACGCTGGAATGCGATATGGAAGTTGAGTTGCCGACATTGGATTGGGTGAGGTTTGGAATATAGCAAGTGGCAACGCGCCTATAGCTTGGTGCGCTGGAAATTGCCAAAGGGAAGCGATAATGCTCTGGAATAGCGATAGCTTGTTGCAGCAACTCGAACTTGGTGAGGATAGCCGCGTCGAGTTCAAGGAAGCCGTATTTAGCGGCAACCGCGTCCGTGCGCCTCATCGGGACGCTATCGCCGACGAGTTGACCGCTTTTGGCAATACCATGGGCGGTACATTGATCTTCAGCGTGTCCGACGCTGGCGAGGTGCGGTCGATGAACCGCGAACAGATGGATGCGCTGGAAACCTTCGTCGGCGAGGTTTGTTCGGACAGCATTCGTCCCCCGTTGGCATTTGTCACCCAACGTTTGGCTCTGCCGGACGGTTCGTTTGTGTTGGTCGTTGAAGTCGAACAGAGCGCACTGGTCCACAGGAGTCCCGGAGGATACCTTGCCCGGCAAGGCAGTGCCAAGCGAGAGATGTCGTCGGAAGCATTGAACCGTCTGTTTCAGCAGCGGGGACGTTCTGGCCAGCTTGGCCCCGACGAAGTGATCGTTGCCGGAACCGGATCCAACACGCTCGATGAGACCCTTGTGGACCGTTTCTTGAGTTCACGCGCCACCGAGCCTACCACGGTCCAACTCACAAAGCTGGGATTGGTGCGGGAGGATGACAGCCGCGTGCTCCGCGCAACGGTCGCCGGGGTGCTGCTTTGCACCACACGCCCGGATGAGTACATACGCGGCGCGCTGGTCGAAGCGGTTCGCTATCGCGGCACAGTACTCGGTCGTGCGAGCCAGCACGATGCGGCGTCCATCACCGGCCCGTTAGACCGGCAGGTCCGCGATGCCGTCAACTTCGCTAGGCTCAACACGCGGGTGGCGGCGCACAAGGCTCCGGGGCGGGTGGAGACCCCGCAATTCAGTCCGCGAGTACTATTCGAGGCCATCGTCAACGCCGTGGTACACCGCGACTATTCGATGGAGAACGCAAGGATACGGCTCTTCATTTTTGACGATCGCCTTGAGTTGTATTCACCGGGTGCTCTGCCCAACACCCTGCCCATCGAAGCCATGCGCAATCGACAAGCTACCCGCAATGAGACGCTCGCTTCCATCCTCCGCATGCTCGCGGTAGGGGATATAATCGGCGCAGGTGACCGGCAGTACTTCTTGGAGCAACGCGGCGAAGGGGTTCCGATCATCTACGAGCAGACCCGGGACCTGACCGGGCGCGATCCAGAATACGAATTGCTCGGCGGCACGGAACTGCGGCTGACTATACCTTCTGCTCGCCCATCGGTAACAGGCATCGAAGGGGAAGTGTCGGTATCCGCCGCCGGTCAGCCGCTTGCAGGTGCCCAGATAGTTGCGCTGTATCCCAACAAGACTTGGATGGAGGGGGAAACCGATGCGTTTGGCCGGGTCGCTTTCGGATTTCACTCGCAACTCCCCATCACCGTTTTCTGCGCGGCACCGGGACACGCCGCCCACGTGGAGCGGGATTGGCACCCGCCGGAACCGCTCGCCGTGCAGCTTGAACCGCTGCCTATGGGTGGCTCGGCGGTGTTCACGGAGGGAACAGGTCATTTGCCCGATTTGACCGGGCGACTAGACCCAATCCTCGACGATCTCGACCGCATGTACCTTTACGCAACGAATGTCGCTATTGATGACGGCAAGCAGCAACCCGTTCACTTCAGACTGAATCAGCCCTTGCGGCTTACGGATGTCAACGGGTTTGAATGGATCGTGCGGTTCATTGAGATGATCGGGAAGTCGGCGCTGTTGGAATACGAACCTCCTGCCCACAGGCAGGGGAACGATGAACAGAGATGAAGTCCTAAACGTGCTCCGAACGCACAAGGCGACCCTTGTGCAACGCTTTGGCGTCACTGAATCTGGAATGTAGAAGGTGCATCGTTTTGACTGATCTATTCTTTGAACAGCCTGTCCTCAACTCGCCTTATGAACGTCCGAGTCGGCATTGGGAACTCGGTGCTCGATCCGTACAATCCCGTCGGTTCGACAGCCCATGTGAATTTCAACACGACCAAGACTAGCCGCTGGCAGGCTGATCCCCGCCGTTGCCATATCAAGGATCGTCCTCGACAGCGGCTGGGAAGAGGAGTTTTGCCGCGTTGCTGAATCCCATCCGCACGTCAAAGCCTACGTCAAGAACCACAATCTCGGCTTGGAAGTACCCTATCGTCTTGGGTCGGAAATGCGGACGTACATCCCGGACTTTATCGTTCTCGTCGATGATGGCCGTGGCGACGATGATCTTCTGAATTTGATTGTTGAGATCAAAGGAGAGCGAAGGGAAGATGCCAAGGCCAAGAAGACGACTATGGACACCTATTGGGTCCCTGGTGTGAATAATCACGGGGATTACGGGCGCTGGGCTTTTGCCGAGTTTACCGATGTGTTCGGAATGGAAGCAGAGTTCGCGCAGTTGGTTGAGGGGTTTCGGGCAAAGGGGTAGGGATCGAACATTGTATTGATAATGTATATACGTCATCGTAAGTTTGAGTCTGGATATGGACGTAACGATTTCGGGCAGAAGCCAGCATCGAAACTATGTGGCCGGCAACGCCAACTGAGAGGGAGAGCTATGAAGAGCGAGGAGTTGCGGAGACGACTGAACAAGAATCGGACGATGGTCCCGGTGAGCATTCGCATGCCGGAGAACGTAATTGAAGATCTTAAACGAATCGCTCCCCAATTAGGGTTCTCTGGCTACCAACCGCTCATTCGAGCCTACATAGGCCAAGGTCTTCGTCAGGATTTGATGCGACTGGAAAATAGCCCTGGGCTTGAACTATTTGTCGAAAGTTTGCAAAACCATGGTGTAGATATGAAAACGATCGAACAAGCCATGGCCGATGTGATGCAGCCTTCCTGATTCTGGTACATTGTTACCAACGAAACCCTGCGGCACCCCGCTAACGGAGAGAAGACCTATGAAGACGACCATTGACATCCACGACGAGTTACTGGCTCGGGCGAGGCAGTACGCGAGAAACACCGGGCGCTCGTTGCGCGCCGTAGTGGAAGAGGGCCTGCGCCAAGTGCTTCCCGCGCCTCTTTCCAGCAGCCGCTACCGTCTGCCCGACCTGAGCGAGGGCCAGGTCGGCGCGGCTGATCCATTGGCAGGGTACTCATGGCAGGAGTTGCGCGGGATGATCTACGGAGAACCGGAGGAGCAGTGATCGCCATTGATACGAATCTGCTGGTCTATGCCCACCGCCGAGAATCTCACGAGCACGGAATGGCTTTCGGGATACTGCGGGCGCTTGCCGAGGGAGACTCTGCATGGGCGATTCCTTGGCCCTGCTGCTACGAATTCCTGAGCGTTGTAACTAACCGCCGGATTTGGAAGGATCATGCCACATCACCGGAACGGGCTTGGCAACAGCTCGACGCTTGGACCGCGTCGCCTTCAAATCGCCTCATCGGCGAGACCAATAACTTCCAGGCTGTATTGAAGGGCTTTGTCTGTCGTCCTGGGGTGAGTGGGGGCGTCATACACGATGCTCGTGTTGCCGCCATTTGCATCGCGCACGGCATCGAAGCACTGCTCACTCGTGATCGCGACTTCTCGTTGTTCCCAGAATTGAAAACACGCAACCCGTTTGAGTCATCAGTAGGCAGTGATTAAACCGTCCTAGGAATGTGAAACGATACCTAGATCAAAACGCACTACCAAGACCGTTGAAACCCTGCGGCACCAGGACGCATCGCGGAAGAATATTCCCACGGCTGAGTATCAGGCGGTGATGGCGGAGGACGACCGGAATCCGATTAAGGTCGCGTATGAGCGGCACAACCGGGACCTCGATCCGCAGCTTGTTGGGTTCAATCGGTTGATTGAACGGTTGATGCTTATAGATGATAGAGGATAAAAATGGAGTTGGAGACTATAAAAGACTGGGCAAAAGACTGGGACCCGATCATAGGGATCATAGGGATCATAGTAGCAATTATAGGGATCATGGTAGCAATTATAATAGCCACCCCGTCAACGGGGATACCTAAAAAGTGGTGGAATTGGTGGAAGCAAAAGTTGGAAGTGAGAAGGTGGGCAAAAGGGCAAAGAGCGAGGGGCGCGAGGAAAATGAAGGAGGTGGGGGAGAGGAGTTTAAGATTAGCGGCGGAAGTGAAAAAAGAGGCTAAAGAAATAGGAGCGGAGGAAAACCACGACGACTCATGGGCATTGGTGTTCGCAGGGGATATGGGCGCAAAAGACATGAAGCGGAAGTTGGAGGCGATAGCGTGGTTGGCGCAGGAAGTGGGAGAATTGACGGCGGATACGGGAGAGTGGCTGGCGAGGACTAAGAGGACAAAAAGGAAGGATGTGGAAAGGCGGCTATACAAGCTATCGTATGCGTCATGGGCAACGATGCCGTTAGTAAAGGTGATGGAGAGTGCCGTGAGGGCGAATATACCGTTTATACTGGAGACGGAGAGAGTGGATGAAGAGATGGCGAAAACAATTAAGGATGAAGCGGGTAATATATTTATAAATGTTAGCGCAGAGCACAGGGAGAAGTCGGTGGAGAAGGTGAAGAAGCTGTTGGCGGAGGCGGAGATAGGAAATCATGTGCTGTGGCAAGCGAAAAAAGCTAGGGCGGCGAGGAGGGTGTCGGACGTTCTGAGGGAAATCAATAGGGTGGGGAGTGAGGCAGATGAAGTAGATAAGGAAATAAGGGCGAAATGAACAGAGATGAAGTCCTAAACGTACTCCGAACTCACAAGGCAACCCTTGTGCAGCGTTTTGGCGTCGTGGATCTCGCCTTATTCGGGTCAATCGTCCGCGACCAAGCCACGGACGACAGCGACGTGGACATTCTAGTGAAGTTCGACTCGCCGGCGACGTCAAAGCGTTATTTTGGCGTTCAGTTCTATATTGAAGATCTGCTGGGGCGTCCGGTTGATCTGGTAACGGACAAAGCGCTGCGGGCGGAGATGCGTCCATATATAGAACGGGAGATGGTCAATGTCTGATAGCCACATGATCGACTTTAGCGAAAAAGCCCTGTTGAACACGACCAGCGAGGACTCCGTATAAATGGCGAAACGAAAATCGACCAAGACTGTTGAAACTCTGCGGCACCAGGATGCATCGCGGAAGAATATTCCCACGGCTGAGTATCAGGCGGTGATGGCGGAGGACGACCGGAATCCGATTAGGGTCGCGTATGAGCGGCGCAATCGGGATCTCGATCCGCAGCTTGTTTGGCGGGGGAAGGATGAGCAGAACTGGTCGGATTTGGTGGTGCAAGCGCCGCCGCTGTTCATTCAGGAGAAGGTGCATCCGAAGGTGTTGATTGACGATTTGCGGCAGCGGAGCAAGGAGACGGGGGACGGCGAAGCTAACTTGCAGACGGATTTGTTCGCGGATTTCAATGGGCTGCCGAGTGCGGACGCGCAGACGGAGTTTTACCAGCACGACGCCAACTGGTCGAATCGGATGATCTTAGGCGATAGCTTGCAGGTGATGGCGTCGCTGGCGGAGCGGGAAGGGCTGCGCGGCAAGGTGCAGTGCATCTACATCGACCCGCCCTACGGCATCAAGTCCTACTACCTGCTCGCCGATAGCCGCGACGGCCAAATCAAAGAAGCCGTGCTCGCCCGCAAAGCTCCTTCGGAGCAGTCCACGTACAACGACATCCGCCAAGGCTTCGTGTACGAGCGCGTCCCCCACATCACCCTCAAGTCCATCGCCAACAACGCCGAAATCGACGTAATCTATGAGAAATTCCAAGAAACGCTGGAGCCGCTGCGGGCGGAGTTAAACGACGCGCTCGGCGCATCCTACGAGGAATGGGAAATCCCCCGCGACGCCGCCGACGATTGGCCCGAGGAAGTCAAAAGAATTCACGCGGACTGGTGGGAACAGCGCATCGCCCGGCAAAAGGAAATCGACGCTTCCATCGCCGCCAAGGCCGACTACGAATACCTCTACGACAAGCCCTACGAAGACAACAAGAAAGTCCGCGTCGCCGGCCCGTTCACCGTAGAAAGCCTGTCGCCGCACCGCCTGTTAGGCGTCGATGAAAACGACGAACTCATCGACAATGTCGCCGAAGCCAAGTTAGGGTACGGCGAAAAGCAGGATTTCGCCGAGATGATCCTCGACAATCTCAAAACCTCCGGCGTCCAACAGGCGCACAAAGACGACCGCATCTCGTTTTCCGGGATCAGACCTTGGCCCGGCTACCACGTCTGCGCCGAAGGAACCTATGTCGAAGGCACCAGCGACTCGGGCGCTGAAAAACGCGCTGGCATCTTCGTCGGCCCAGAATTCGGCACCGTCTCCCGTCCCGACCTCGTGTCAGCAGTACGCGAAGCCGCGGACGCCGATTTCGACGTGCTGGTCGCCTGCGCCTTCAACTACGACGCCCACGCCTCGGAGTTCAACAAACTCGGCCGCGTCCCCGTCCTCAAGGCCCGCATGAACGCCGACCTGCACATGGCCGACGATCTCAAAAACACCGGCAAAGGCAACCTCTTCGTCATCTTCGGCGAACCGGACATCGACATCCTCGACGCGGAAGACAGCCAAATCCAAGTCAAGGTCAACGGCGTGGACGTATTCCACCCCAACACCGGCGAAATCCGCAGCGACAGCGCCGACGGCATCGCCTGCTGGTTCGTCGATACCGACTACAACGAGGAAAGCTTCTTCGTCCGCCACGCCTACTTCCTCGGTGCCAACGACCCATACAAATCGCTGCGAACGACGCTCAAAGCCGAGGTCAACCAAGAAGCCTGGGAAACCCTCCACAGCGACACCTCCCGGCCTTTCGCCAAGCCGACGTCTGGCAGGATTGCGGTGAAGGTGATCAATCACTTGGGGGACGAGGTGATGAAGGTGTTTCGGGTGAATTGACCGAGGGCATACCGGATGAACCATTGGAGAAAGCTGGAAAAATGAAAAATATAACGCTGAGTGCCGACGAGCATCTGATCGAAGCGGCGAACCAACGCGCCGAGGAAGAGCACACTACGCTGAACGAGCAGTTTCAACTGTGGCTCAAGCACTATGTTCAGCACGAGCAGCAGGCGGGACCGTCAGAGGAGCAAGGAACACTGGCGGACTTTCTCCAAGGGCATATCGGCATCCTGCACAGCAGTGAATACGTGCCCGGCGGTGCTCGTATGTCGGCAGATAGCGGCAAAAAGTTTGCGGAGGGGCTGCTCAAAAAACGCCAGCAGGAGGAATGATGATCCTGACGGATACAGGTCCTTTAGTCGCCTTGCTTGATGCCGATGATCCGTACCATGCCGAGTGCGTCGCTGCTTTGCATCGTTTGCCATTGGGTCCACTGCTCACCACATGGGTGTGTTTTACCGAGGCCATGTACCTCCTTGGCGAGGTTGGCGGTTATCGCTATCAAGCAGCCCTCTGGAACTTACGTGCAACAGGACGACTTATCCTACATATCCCGACGCCTTCAGAAATTGATCGGATGGCGGCGTTGATGGCGCAATACCGAGACACGCCGATGGATCTGGCGGATGCGTCTCTGGTAGCGGTGGCGGAGAGCCATTCCATGCGTCGCGTGTTCACTGTTGACACAGACTTTTACATTTATCGCCTTGTTGATGGGGCTGCATTGGAAGTTGTACGATAGAGGCCGCCATGCGAAAACAAACCATCCAATACACTTCGCCCATTGACGCGCTGATTGCAGTGACCAAGCGGTTGAGTACCTACGAAAATCAGAAACAGATGGATTCGGAAGAATTCTTTGACCATTACAGTCGGGGGCAACTGTCCGACGACGTACTATTCGTCGATTGGGCCAATGACTACCGCCACTACTTGCAACTCCGCGCCGTTCCAACGTAGAGCAGTTCATGACTTCATCCCTAAATACAATAGGGGCACCCACAAAGGATGCCCCTACGATATTACCGCGTATTTAACGCTCCCTACTTCTTATCCTCGTCCACGACCTTGAAGTCCGCATCGACCGGCTCCGTATCCCCGCCCCCTTGCGGCTGACTGGCGGGACCTTCCGGCGCTGGCTCGCCTTGGGCCTGTTGGGCTTGGGTGTCCTTGTACATTTCCTCGGCCAGCTTGTGCGACGCCTGTTGTAGTGCGGTCATGGCCTGCGCGATGGCCTCGTCGTCCGTGCCTTCGAGCGCTTGTTTGAGCGCGGCGATTGCGTCCTCAACGCCTTTCTTGTCGGCGTCGGCTAGCTTGTCGCCGTAGTCGGCTAGGGATTTTTCCGTCGCGTAAATGAGTTGATCGGCCTCGTTGCGGCGATCGACGGCCTCGCGGCGCTGTTTGTCCTCATCGGCGTGGGCCTCGGCGTCCTTCTGCATGGTGTCGATTTCCTCTTGGCTCAGGCCCGAGGACGACTCAATGCGGATGGATTGCTCCTTATTGGTGCCCTTGTCCTTGGCCGCGACGTTGAGGATGCCGTTGGCGTCGATGTCAAAAGTCACCTCGACCTGAGGCATGCCGCGCGGGGCCGGGGGAATGCCGTCGAGGTGGAAGCGGCCGAGGGTGCGGTTGTCGTTGGCGAACTCGCGCTCGCCTTGCAGCACGTGGACCTCCACCGAGGGCTGGTTGTCCGAGGCTGTGGAAAAGATCTGGCTCTTCTTGGTGGGGATGGTGGTGTTGCGGTCGATCAGCCGCGTCATCACTCCGCCCATGGTCTCGATGCCCAGCGAGAGCGGCGTGACGTCGAGCAGCAGGATGTCGTCGACGTCGCCAGCGAGCACGCCGGCTTGGATGGCCGCGCCCAAGGCCACGACTTCGTCGGGATTGACGCTGCGGTTTGGCTCTTTGTTGAAGAGGGCTTGGATGGTCTCTTGGATTTTGGGGATGCGCGTCGAGCCGCCGACCAAAATCACTTGGTCGATTTCGCTGGCTTGTAATTCGGCGTCGGCAAGGGCCTGCTGACAGGGGGCCTTGGTGCGCTCGATCAGGTCGTCAACCAAGCGCTCAAATTGGGCGCGGGACAGACTGGTTTGCAAGTGCTTCGGACCCGTTTGATCGGCGGTGATAAACGGCAGGTTGATCTCGGTGGCAGTGGCGGAAGACAGCTCGATTTTGGCTTTTTCGGCCGCTTCCTTGAGCCGTTGCAGGGCCATGGGGTCGCGGCGCAGGTCGATGCCTTCGTTCTTTTCAAATTCCTCGGCGAGCCAGTCGATGATTTTCTGGTCGAAGTCGTCGCCGCCGAGGTGGGTGTCGCCGTTGGTGGATTTGACCTCGAAGACGCCGTCGCCCAGTTCCAAGATGGAAATGTCGAAGGTGCCGCCGCCGAGGTCGTACACGGCGATCTGCTCGTTGGTGCCGCCCTTGTCCAAGCCATAGGCCAGCGCCGCAGCGGTCGGCTCGTTGACGATGCGCAAAACCTCCAGGCCGGCGATGGTGCCCGCGTCCTTGGTGGCTTGGCGTTGGGAGTCGTTGAAGTAGGCCGGGACGGTGACGACGGCTTGTTTTATTTCTTCGCCCAGATAGTCTTCGGCCGTCTGCTTCATCTTTTGCAAGATCATGGCCGAAATCTCCGGCGGCGTGTGTTCCTTGCCGTCGATTTTGGCCACGGCCATGTCGCGGCTACTTGAGGCGACTTCGTAGGGAACTTCGCTTATTTCGTTGGACACTTCGCCGTAGCGGCGGCCCATGAAGCGCTTGATCGAATAGACCGTGTTCTGCGGGTTGGTGACGGCTTGGCGCTTGGCGGTCTGGCCGACGAGGCGCTCGCCTTCTTTGGTGAAGGCGACCATGGAGGGCGTGGTGCGGCCCCCCTCGGAATTGGCGATGACCTCGGCGTCTTGGCCTTCGATGACGGCCACGCACGAGTTGGTGGTGCCTAAGTCAATGCCGATGACTTTAGCCATTGTTTTTTCCTTTCGGGATGAGGGTGAATTCATGTGGTTTCATAGTGCGTTCCACTGCTTGTTCATGCCGCTAGTTCCTTCATTACCGCCTCGCGCTGGCTCCACATGATCGGCTTTACATCATAGCTCCGCAGTGCTTCTAGCGCGTCCAGAGGCACTGTCTGTGTCGAGTCGTTTAGTAGCGCATAAGCACGCGATTCGGGAGTGCGGATTTCCTTCGTGTCAACCCATGCGAGAACCACGGTCTGAGCGGTGGCGCGATTGGGTCGATTGATCGTCTGAATGATGCGCTCCGGTTGTTGCCGCGACTTCGGAATTACGAGATCGAACAGGTGGTCGTAGCCGGTCGTTCCGGTAAATTTCACTTTGGGCGTGTGCCTAATGTTATTGGCATCGAACCAAGCAACCACATCCTCGTAAAACAGGCTCGTCACCACAGGCACAGCAAGATAGAACATATCATTAACGGCGAGCATGGCCTGCACGAGGTTGTGCTTGCGCGAAGCAAAGTTCTCCGCCGAGGCATGGATCTGTAACGCCTTGCCATCTTGCTTCACGCCAAAACCATTGCGCGTCATCTTGAGCAGTGCTTGTCGCTTGCGGCTGTCGAGCTTGCAGCCGCTTTGCTGCAAGTCATCTATAGTGTACCCATCGTCCGTTAGTAAGAATCCTCCGTTGGTCTTCTTGACGTATATCTGCACATAGTCGTTGTGGCGATCGAGGTAGGGCGTTGTGATTTCGACCCATTGGTCCAATTGGTGTAGTTCTGTCTTGTCCTTGAGCCAATCGTAATAGGTAGTGAGCAGATTCTGAATGTCTTGAATCATGCGAGCCCTCGGTTGATATAGGGCGGTGAAGTCGGTCTGCTCATCTGTTGCGCGGTGTTTTTCCATCGCGATTAAGGCGTCTGCCTCTGCTTGAGTCAGGTTGATGTCTGCCACTAGGTGATCGCGCTTGGTTTTGCGGTGAAAACTTGTAGCGGTTCAATTTTCACACGGACCACATCAAAGCCTGCTTTTCTGACCTGCGCCAGCGCAGAACCGATGGCTTCCTCCAACGACGGGGCTTCTCGGTAAAAGTGAACCTGCGGCTCACCAGCCGCCGTGACGAGTGTGCCGTCGTTGAAAATGCCGTAGAGTCGATCCGATTCTTCTTCGTTGGGATCGGCTGTTAAAATGAGTGTGAAGTTATGCACTCTCATTTGACGCTTTCGAAATTTCCCTCCACATATCGATCGCAGAGGGAGTTCGATCTCTGACATGCCGCCGCAATGCCCGAGCAATGGCAGGCGCATATCTCGATTCTAGCCCTTCGGCGAGCTCTCTTGGATGACCGGCAATAATTTCATCTCGTGTAAAATCTGATGTTCGGTTCAGCAGGAGACTCAGCAGCAGCAAGCCTACATGATAGATGTCAACATGCTTTCCTTTTCCTACATGCTTTCCTATAAAACCAAATTCATGTGGGTTTAGGGCCTCGGGAGGTAACATCCATTGAGCGAGGGTAGTATTGGAAAGGCTTATATCTTCCTCGGGGCGACTGATCCCTAGGTCGCCGATCTTGAATCTCAAAACAGGTTCCTGGTCTGGGAGCATTGGGTCTCTCTGTAGAGAGACAAAAACATTTCCTGGGTGCAAGTCTTTGTGAACATATCCATGGTTGTGGATGTAATGGAGCCCGTTGAGAATGTCGCGGCTGACATAGGGCAACCAAAGTTCTCCGTCGGTACTATCACTAGTGTTACTGACCAAATCCTTCAGTGTGAATTCACACTTCTCAACAATGAGGTAGAACGTATCTTGGCATTCAAATGCTTGGTGGATAAAAGTAATCTGTGGATGCCGAAGCTGTTGGAGATTTTGAAACTCATGGAGCCAATTCTCTCGTATTGTCTCGTACGACTGATTCCGTGGCAAAAGTACTTTGGCGACCAGTTCGTTTCCCCATTCGTCGCGACAATCGAAAACATCACCGAACGCTCCGTGGCCGATTTTCTCACCGATGAAGTAGTGAATACCGTTACATGCTATTACCTGACCATCACTTGGAGGCACAAATTCTCGGGGGACTGTCCGTTGGATTTTTTGGTTATGTATCATTCCACTCACCTACAGAAATCGAGTTGTTCTACAGCCTAACCACGGGATGACTTATAGAAATACAGCAAGTTTTGAGCCAATCGGCATTTCAATGTGTATAAAATATATAATTCGTTGTTTTTGAAAGAAATATAGCGCTTAGCGGATAAATTGGTAAAGTGTTCGCAAAAGACATAATGGCAGCAATTTGTGCTATCGTGTCATTAATATGAACGCGACACATTGACAGGGTGCTGCCATCCGGCTAGATTGGCCGCTAGCAAGGAGGATGTATGGAAATGTCCACGACGTGGAAAGACTACATTGAGAGCACTTCGGATGTGCTGCGCGGGAAACCGCGTATCAAGAATACACGAATCCCTGTGGCTCTGGTGATCGGCTACTTGGCGGATGGTTACTCCACCGACCAGATCATAGCCGAATTTCCGGAGTTGACAATCGAGAGCATCGCCGCCTGCTTGGATTATGCCCGTGAATTGGCAGATTTTGAAGTAGCGGCTTAATCATGGATCAGTTCAAACTGGTTTCCGATTACGCGCCCGCTGGCGACCAACCTCAAGCCATCACCGAGCTAGTCGAGGGCGTGCGGCAGCAGCACGCTCAACAGACGCTTTTGGGCGTGACTGGCAGCGGCAAAACCTTCACCATGGCCAACGTCGTCGAGGAGTTGCAGATGCCGGCCTTGGTCATCTCGCATAACAAGACGCTGGCCGCCCAGCTCTACGGCGAACTCAAGGGATATTTCCCCGACAATGCGGTCGAGTATTTCGTCAGCTACTACGACTACTATCAGCCCGAGGCCTACAAGCCGAGCACGGACACGTATATCGAGAAAGAGGTCGAGCGCAACGAGGAGATCGATCGCTTGCGGCTCAAGGCCATCACCTCGCTGTTGCAGCGCCGCGATGTGGTCGTCGTCGCCACGGTCTCGTGCATTTACGGCATTGGCTCGCCCCGCGAATACGACGAGCAGAAGGTCTCCCTGCGGCGGGGTGAGCAAGTCGAGCGCGACGACATTTTGCGCGCCTTGATAGACATCTATTACAGCCGCAATGATTTTGAGTTGCAACGCGGCTGCTTTCGGGTGCGGGGCGATATCGTCGAGATCGTGCCGGGGTCGGAAGACCGCGCCGTGCGCATTGAGATGTTTGGCGACGAGATCGAGGGCATTTACCTGATCGACGCGCTCACCGGCGAGGTGCTGGAGCCGCGCGAACACGTCAGCCTCTTCCCGGCCAAAGCCTACGTGACCGACGAGGAGCGGACGGAGCAAGCCTGCGAGCAAATCCTCGTCGAGCTGGAGCATCACCTTCTCGACCTGCGCACTGAAAATAAGCTGGTGGAGGCGCATCGACTGGAGACGCGCACCAAGTACGACGTGGAGCTGATCCGCGAGGTCGGCTTCTGTCCGGGGATTGAAAACTACTCGCGCTACATGGACGGTCGCCAGCCGGGGTCTGCGCCCTATGTGTTGCTTGATTACTTCCCCGAGGATTACCTGCTTTTTATCGACGAGTCGCACGTGACCGTGCCGCAAATCCGGGGCATGTTTCGCGGGGACCGCTCGCGCAAGGAGACTTTGGTTGAGCACGGCTTCCGCCTGCCGTCGGCTTACGACAATCGGCCGCTGGTGTTCAAGGAATTTGAGGAGCGGATGGGATGGACGGTCTTTGTGTCGGCCACGCCAGCGGAGTACGAGCTGAAGCAGTCGGGTGGCGTGGTGGTCGAGCAGGTGATCCGGCCCACGGGATTGGTCGATCCCTCCATTGAGGTGCGGCCGCAAGAGGGGCAGATCGACGATCTCGTTGAAGAGATAAGGCTGCGGGCGGAAAAGCGCGAGCGGGTCTTGGTCACGACCATGACCAAGCGCATGGCCGAAAACCTCGCCGACTACTTTGAACAACTCGACATCCGGGTGCGCTACCTGCATTCAGATATTGAGACGCTGGACCGCGTCGAGATCCTTCGCGATTTGCGCTTAGGGGAGTTTGACGTGCTGGTGGGGATCAACCTGTTGCGCGAAGGCTTGGATTTGCCCGAGGTCTCGCTGGTGGCCGTGCTCGACGCCAGCAAGGAGGGCTTCCTGCGCTCGGAGGTTGCACTGATCCAAACGGTTGGCCGCGCAGCCCGCAATGCTGCTGGCAAGGTGATTTTCTACGCCGATCACGTCACCAATTCGATGCAGCGGGCCATCGACGAGACCTATCGCCGCCGCCACAAGCAGGAGGCGTATAACGCCGAGCACGCCATTGTGCCGGAGACGATATACCGCAGCCGGGAAGAGATTATCCAGGCGACCTCAGTGCTCGAAAGCGTGCGCGGCCTTGCGCCCGAATTGGCAGCCGAGCCGACGATCAACTACCAAGAAATAGAAGACCAAGAGGAGTTGCTCGCCGACTTGGAGCAGCAGATGAAGGCCGCGGCGGCCAACTTGGAGTTTGAAAAGGCTGCGCATCTGCGCGATGAAATCACGCGGATCAAGGAACAGCAGGTCAGTTGAAAGCCGCGCCGCTAAATTTGACCTGTGGCGTTGCCCATTTTAAATTGACCTGTTCTTAGAGGAGCAACATCAAATTTAGGAGTACGTTATGTCAAATGGCCGCGATATAATCGTCGATGTCCAAGACGTCAAGATGGTTTACAATGCCAAAAACCGCGACGAATCGACCCATGTTCACGCGCTGCGCGGTTTGACCGTCCAGGTGTACGAGAACGAGTTTTTTGCCATCATGGGGCCTTCTGGGTCGGGGAAGAGCACGCTTTTTAACATGATCGGCGCCCTGCAGACGCCCACCGATGGCGAGGTGCTTATTGAGGGCGTCAATCTGGCCTCGCTCAACACGCAGCAGCTAGCGGCGGTGCGCTGCTTTGAGCTGGGTTACATTTTCCAGACCTACAATCTCCTGCCGGTGATGAGTGCGCTGATGAACGTGTCGCTGCCCACCGTGTTTGCCGGCATGACCACAGCCGAGGGCGAGAGGCGGGCCATGGAGTGTTTGAAGATCGTCGGTCTAGGCGATCGGGCGCACCACATTCCCTCCGAGCTGTCGGGCGGTCAGCAGCAGCGCGTGGCCATTGCCCGCGCGTTCGTCAACAAGCCGCGCATCATCCTCGCCGACGAGCCGACGGGTAACCTCGACAGCAATACGGGGCAAGAGATCATCAGCTACATGAAGAGCCTGCAACAGGAGATGGGGACGACGATCATTACCGTGACCCACGACGACAAAATGCTCACGGCCGCCGACCGCATGGCCTGGATCCGCGATGGGCGGCTAGAGCGGGTAGCCAACCGCGAAGACATCGAGATCCAAGTGGGCAGCATCAAAGAGCACTAAATCGACTTTTCTCAAGCCGGAATGCAAAAAAGCGCCCGATGCTCCGTCAGCATCGGGCGCTTTTTTGCGTTTACCGGGACCTGTGGGCGACTCTCAGCGCAGCAGCAACATGCGCCGATGCACGGCCCACTCGCCCACGTCCAGCCGATAGATGTACACCCCACTGGCCACTTCGCGACCGTAGTCGTCGCGGCCGTCCCAACTCAGGGTGTGTTCGCCGGCCTGTAGCTTTTCGAGCTGCAGCACGCGTACGAGCTGGCCCGTCAAGTTGTAGATGCTCAGACGGGTCGGCTCGTTCGCCAAGCGGAATGGGATCAGGAAGGAGATTGTCGTGGAGGCGTTGAAGGGATTGGGGGCGTTCTGTAGGAGTACCGGTCGGCTGCCTTGGGCGTTTGCGGAGATCTCGTAGGCCCGCTCTTCCACTACCACCAGCATGGCTTGGCCCAATCGGGCAAAGTTGGCTAGCTCGGCAGGCTGATAGGTGCGACCTTCGTATAGTTCCTTGGGCATGCCCGGTTGGTACGCCATATCAATCCACACTTCGTCTTGCAACACGAAATCGCGGCCCAACCAGTGGGTCGTTGGACGGGCGTCGTTGATGTCTGTAGTGCCAAATGAGTCGCCGAACGCCAACTCATCGCTCGGTTCGGGATTGACCTCGACGCCGTCGTCCGGGGCAAACAGCGAGGTGCGCCGCGTCACTAGCTGGTATTCTAAGCCCAGCGCAAGGATGTCGTCGAGCAGTTCCTGTTGCTCGCCAAAGCGGGCGATCTGCTCTTCGAGGGCTTGGATCTTCTGGTACGCCCACAGCCGGGGAATCAAGCTGCCCAAGAAATCGGTCGAGACATCGGCCTCGGTGAACTCCAGCGGGAAGTTCAAGCTCACGCTCTCGTTTCCCACGTGGCCGATCAGGCTCAAGGTGAAGGTCCCGCCGCCTCGGTAGCGACCCACTTGGAACAGTTCGCGGCCGGCGGCGAGGGTTTCCACCCCGCGCGGGTGGACGTCGTGGATTTCCACTTGGTCGAAGCTCAACTCGTCGAGCAGCAAGATGGGAAAGGTGAAGGACTCAAACAGGTCTTGGAGTGCCGCTTCGATATCGCCTTCTTCCGAGAGGAAGTACGCCTCGCCTCGGTGCTCTTCGGCCAAGCCGGTCAAAAAACCCTGGTCCACGTCCCGACCCACGCCGATGGTGAAAAGGCGCGCTTGGCCAGCGGACCACTCGCCGACCAACTCGCTCAAAGGCTCTAGCTCGACTTCGCCGAGGGTGGGCAGGCCGTCGGTGAGGAAGATGACGTGATTGACTCGGTTGGCGGGAAAGTCCTGCTGCATGGCGCGGCCCAAGCCCGCCTCAAAATTGCTCACGCCGAGCGCGTCCTGCTGGTTGATGAAGGCAGTGGCCGCCTTCTTATTGTCTGGATCGGCGGGTATCGGGGCGGCGGCAAAGGAGTCGGCCCGATGGGTGAAGACGACAATGTTGAACAGGTCCGCTGCGTCTAGTGCGTCGATCGCTGCGGCAAGTGCGCCTTTGACGGCTTGGAGCTTGCCCTGCTGCATGCTCGACGAAATATCAATGACAAAGGTCAGGCTGCGCGGGAGGGGATCGCCTTGGGTCAACTCGGGCAGAGGCGGCAGCCACAGAGCGTAGTAGCCTAGGTCGTCATTTGCCTGCGGCGCAAAGCTGATCACGGTCGGCTTGGGCCGGTCGTCGATCTGGCGGATAGTCAGGGTAAAGTCCTCCCGGGGCTTTGTCTTCTCGTCGCCGAAGAAGATGTTGGCGCGGTGCGCGTCGGGTCGGTCTATCTCGGTGAGTCGCGGCAGTCCCGAGGTCGTCACCTCAAAGGCGTGCTGGCTGCGCACTTGGGCCCGTAGTACGAACAGCTCCATTTGCAGGGGCTGGTCGGTCTCGGGGGCTAGCGGGAAGGAATAGTCGAGGCGGCCGCTGTGGGATTCGAGGAGTTGCATGTACTCGAATTCGACGCGGCGGCTGCCCTTGGCCGGAAAGGGAAAGATGCTCAGGCGAAATTGGTTGGGGGTGACCTGCTCGATCAAGGCTGGGTCGATGCGGCGGCCTACGATGTCGTCGTACGTGCGGCGCGCCTCTTCTTTTTCGAGGACCTCCCCCTGTATCCGCTTGTCGCCGATCCACAGCACTAGGTCGGTGATAATCGCCCCGTCGGGCAGGGTGAATTCGTAGATGCCTTCCACTTCCCATTCGGCGTGGTTGGTAAAGATCTGGTCGGTGCGCGTGCGGGCGATGCGCTCGTCGATTTGCACGGCGACGTCGACTGAGGTCAGTTCGAGGTGCTGGCGGCCGTCGTCGCCCACGCCGGTGTACACGTAGCCGATGCCGAGGGCGGGGAGGGGGGCCAGCAGGGCGAGGAGGAAGGTGAGTTGGGCTTTCATGGCGGGATCCTTTCGCTGAAGAAGGACGAGAGGGGGTGGTTTAGTATCAGTCGGATACGCGGACATATACGCCCCGTGCTTGCAGAGCGGGGATATGTTCGGTGCGGGCTTGGGCACTGAGGGGATTATTGGCCAAGTCCACCCAATTGCCTTCACCTAGGCCGATGTTGGCGACCAAGGGGGCTAAGTCTTCAATCCGATTGTCCCACAGGCCTAGGTATACAAGGTTTTTCAAGTTGGCCAGCGGAGTCACATCATCAATCAGGTTGGAACCCAGTCCCAACTCCGTCAGATTGGTCAAGTTGGCCAGCGGGGTTACAGCGGTAAGCTGGTTAGAATTCAGATACAACCTCGTCAGATTGGTCAAGTTGGCCAGTGGGGTTACAGCGGTAAGCTGGTTACGCGACAGGCCTAGGTGTACAAGGTTTTTCAGGTTGGCCAGCGGAGTCACATCATCAATCAGGTTGAAACCCAGTTCCAACTCCGTCAGATTGGTCAAGTTGGCCAGCGGGGTTACAGCGGTAAGTTGGTTACGCCACAGTTGCAGCGATACAAGGTTTTTCAGGTTGGCCAGTGGGGTCACATCGGTAAGCTGGTTAGAACTCAGCTCCAACCTCGTCAGATTGGTCAAGTTGGCCAGCGGGGTTATATCGGTAAGTTGGTTACGCGACAGTAGCAGCGATACAAGGTTTTTCAAGTTGGCCAGTGGGGTCACATCATCAATCAGGTTGTCGGAAAGACGTAGGTATGCAAGGTTTTTCAAGCCGGCCAGCGGGGTCACATCGGTAAGCTGGATATCGTCCAGCGTCAGCGATACAAGGTTTTTCAAGTTGGCCAGTGGGGTCACATCGGTAAGCTGGTTACCGCCTAGCCCCAATCCTTTTAGGTTGGTCATGGCAGCGAGTGGGTTCACATCAGTAATCTGGTTGTTGGAAAGACCTAGATCTTCAAGGTTTTTCAAGTTGGCCAGCGGAGTCACATCGGTAATCTGGTTACCGCCCAGCGCCAGCAGTTCAAGGTTCCTCAAGGCAGCTAGCGGGGTTAGATCGTCAATCTGATTGTCGAAAAGACGTAGCCATTGTAGCGCTGTAAGATGCTCGATGCCCGCCAAACTATGAATGTTTTTATTAAAGACCAAGAGGTGGGTCAGGGAAGCAGCTTCCCGCAAAGTAATAGGGCCTTCTGGTTGGCCCAAAGCCTCCAATACCCACTTCTCCAACTTCGGGTCCTCGAATACTACGACGAAAGAAGTAGAGAGGATAATCACGTCTTCCAGTAAAGAAAGGTCGCTTTTGAATACCTGTGCATCGAGGAGCACCTGCAGTGTGGAAGTGTTGATTTCCCTTAGTGAGATCTTTGCTTGGTCTTGGAGATAATTGACCAGCATCTCTATAGACTCCGGGCGGCCCAGATCAATTGCTAAGGCGGTGTGGGTGTCGATCTGCGCGGCCACTCGTCCGCTCTGACCCTGCCAGCGTTCCCGCAGGAAGGCCGATACTTCCTCCCAGCCGATCAGCCGGATCTCCCCCGCCGGCTCTAGCAGAGATGTAACGCCCGGGTCGATTTGCCAGTCGATGGAAGCTAGCCCCGCTGGCAGGTCGGTCGATTCGCTGGGATTCAGAATCAAGCTCAAGGGAGCGCCCTCGGACCGAGTCCAGACCAGCGTCTCCCGCACCTCTCCGGCTGGATCGACGCAGCGAATCGCCACCAAGTTGTCGGGTCGGCTTTGGTATTCGACCCGAATGCCAGCCAGCACATCCCCCGCTTCATCGACCAAGTGCAGCCACAGGCCGCGCGGATACTGCGGCGACTCGATCAGCACGTGGCCGTCGGCATTGCTTTGCGCCTGTGCCCAGCCGGTGCTATCGACGCCGGTGGCAAAGAAGAGTTCGGTCTGTGCTGTCGCCGCAGAGGTTCCAAGTGTCGCCAGTGCTAGAAGAATTCCATATCGAAGGATCTTCACGCGCATGAGGAGATTCCTTATTCGGTGGCCCTGCACTCGACATTTAACTTGGAAACGCGCCCCTATCCCGATCCTTTAAGACACCATCCAAGTGTGCCTCATATATATCAATGAATATACCTTGATGCCACATAGGCACCAAAATCAAGCTTGGTGTGCTATTGGGGCGATGCGCTTGTCTATTCGATTCAGCAGAGCAACAACTGGTTCAGCGGCAGAGCAATAACGCGGGAGGACAACACCTTGGGGGCCGGGCACGGGCAGGCGACCACTCCGAAGGATGCGGTCTCATAGGTATCGAGGAAAGCGTTCAATCCGGCCAAATCTCCGCTCGATGGCCTTGGCGTGGCCTTCACTTCCACGGGGATGAGCCGATGGCTGGTTTCGATGACAAAATCCACTTCGCGTCCGTTGGAAGTGCGCCAATGCGTTATGTTGAGCCTCGGTACGCGCAGACCCGCCCAGACCAGTAGGTGGTTGCCGACCCAACTCTCTAACCAAAAGCCCCATTCCCGTCCCCTCACTAAGCTGTCCGAGTCGGCAATGCCAGCCAAATGAGCCGCCAGTCCGGTATCGGTCCACAGCAGTTTAGGCGCTTTGACTAAGCGTTTGCCGCGGTTGACGGGATAGGCGGGCACCCGAGTCACTTGGAAAGAAGTCTCCAATAGATTGATATAGCGCCGCGCTGTAGCCGCGGCGAGGCCCGCGGACGCGGCGAGGGACGCTGTGTTGAGCAAACGACCGTTGTGGACCGCGCACAACTGCATGAGTCGGCGGAATTCCATCAATTGGTCAATGGCCGATAATTGGCGCAGATCGCGCTCCAGATACGTCTGCATGTATCCGTCGAACCAGCGCGCCCGAAACCCCGCGTCCGCGGCCAAGGCCGGCACTGGATAGCCCCCAGCCCATATTGCCTCTTGCAAGGGCCTGTCGGGTGCGGGGACGCTGGACGGCAAGGCGCGCACAACTTGGTCAAGGGTCTCTTGCTCAATGAGCATGTTCAGCGTCCGGCCATATCCACGCTCCTCGATTTCAGCCCACGTCAGCGGCGGCAGGGAAAAATAGACCGCTCGGCCGGCTAAGGTATCCGCCACCCGCTCCATCAAGAGCAGATTGGCCGAACCCGTGAGCAAAAAGCGGCCGGGCTGGCGCTGGTGATCGACATCGGCTTTGATGGCTAGCAGCAGATCGGGCTGTCGTTGGATTTCGTCGAGGGTGATGCGATCGCGGCCGATGAACAGGGCCGCCGGATCGCTTTGGGCCACATCGCGGACATCAAAGTCGTCGAGGGAAAGGAAGGTACGCCCTTGACCTATGGGAGGCCCTTGAACCAAGGTGGTCTTACCGGTCTGACGGGCCCCATGCACGACGACGACCGGGTATTGAGTCAGGACTTGGGTTAGGATAGGGCTTTGTAGGCGGGGCTTTATTGTATGCAAATCTACCATGACTTGAACGATAATCAACCACGATGGGATCGTCAATCTGTAGAAGACCGGGTGAGGAGGGTCTTTTCGCAGAAGAGGGAAGGATGGAGGCGGGTTTAGTAGGAGACGCTGACGCCTCTTTCTTCCAAGATGGGGATCTGTGTGTTGCGGACTGGAGGACTAAGGGGATTGCCTTGCAAAGTTAGCCTGTCCTCCTGCCCCGAAACGTCTTCACTTAGGCCTAAGCCGGGATTGAGGATTAGGGGAAGCAAGCTTTTAATCTGATTGTTGTGCAGATCTAGCCTATTCAGATTCGTCAGGGGGGTCAGGGGGGTTAGATCGACTATCTGATTGTTGTTCAGAAGTAGCCCTGTTAATTGGGTCAGTTGGGCCAGTGGGGTTAGATCGACTATTAGGTTCTCCCCCAGGTACAGCCAAGCTAGATTCGTCAGTTGGCTCAATGGAGTTAGATCGGATAGCAGGTTGGAGTCCAGCCATAGGAGATATAGGTTGTGTTTCAAAGCGATCAACGGAGTTATCTCGGCAATATAGTTGCGGCCCAGATCTAGCCAATGCATGTGTTTCTGGGTGACCAGCGGGGCTATATCGGAGATCAGGTTGCCCCTTAGTTCTAGCGTTAACAGGTCTAACACGCTCAGGGGGCGAACATCAATTATCTGATTGAAACTCAGATCTAGCCGGTTCAGGTCCAAGGCGGCCAGTGGGGTTAGGTCGATAATATAGTTGCCTCTTAGTTCCAGTCTTTTCAGCTCAGTCATCTGGTTCAGCGGCGTTAAATCGGCAATCCGGTTGTAATTCAGATGTAACTCTGACAGCTCAGTCATTTGGTTCAGCGGCGTTAAATCGGCAATCCGGTTGCCGCTCAGATCTAGGACTTGTAGGGCCGTAAAGTGCTCAAGTCCCGCCAAACTCTGAATGTCTTTATCGCTGGCTGAAAGCGTGGTTAAGGAAGCAAAGTCCTCAGGCGTAAGGGAGCCTTGGGGTCGATTCAGCGCCCGGCGCACCGCGCGCTCCAAATTGGCGTCGGCGAAAATCCGGTCGGCCATAGTGGATAGGTCGTCGCCCAAGAGACTCACTATGCTTGAGTCCGCGAGTAAATCGGCTTGTGCTTCTGCCTCAGACGAGCTGTCGGGGCTACCATCGGTGTCCTGCTCGTCGGCAACGGTATAGTCGTAGTCGTCCAAGAGACGCACTAGACTTGAGTCCGCGAGTAAATCGGCTTCTGCTTCTGTCTCAGACGGACTATCATCGGTGTCCTGCTCGTCGGCAACGGTATAGTCGTAGTCGTCCAAGAGTTCACACAAAGCACAGTTGGCTTTGCCCGCAGGATGAGGAGCTACCGGTGTGGGATCGGAGCAGGCGACTAGGGTGAGGATGAGGATGAAGAGGACGAGGCCAATCATGACCATACTCCTGTGGCGGGGTAAACTGCTCGCCGAGTACGGATTCGACGATAATGATGCCAAATGATACTAACCGGATTGCCGTTTCCGCAAACCTTCTTGGAGAAAGATCGCGCGGTTGGGAAAGTTGCCGGGCAGAGTAAAGCCGCCGTCAACGGCGATGAACTGGCCGGTCAAGGGGATCTAACTGAAGCCGTAGGCGGCGAAGGCGATGTCCTCGGGGCGTCCGATGCGGCGAATGGGTTGGGAACCCTCTTCGGCCATCAAACCGTAAATCTCGGCCACGGTGAATTCGCGACCCGATTGGCGGACGATGGCCGCGCCAATCCCGCTCGAGGAGCCCGTGACCAAGCAAGCCGGGCGCGACAAAAGCCTAACCTTCGGCTGAGCTCAGGTCGAAGCCTCGCTGGGAGAGTACGGTCTCGACGATGCGCTCTTGGCTGGGAATGGTCGGCATCTCAAGGGTGGGGCTGAAGGGAATGGGCACGTCGGCCGCGCCGATGCGCAAGACGGGTGCGTCGAGCCAGTCGAATGCCTCGGCGTTGAGGATGGAAGCGAGCTCTGCCGTGGTTCCGTAGCGCTCGACGCCTTCATCGATTACGACAGCATAGCCGGTTTTGCGCACCGAGGCGAGCAGGGTCTCCTTGTCTAGGGGCACTAGGGTGCGCGGATCGACGACCTCGGCTTCTAGGCCTTGGGCGGCGAGGTCTTCCGCCGCGGCCAAGGCGACGCCGACCATGCTGGAAGTGGCGACGAGGGTTAGGTCAGTGCCGGCGCGCTTGATCTCGGCTTGGCCAAAGGGAATGAGGAAATCGTCTTCTTCGGGGACAGGACCGGAGTCGTTGTACATCATCTTGTCTTCGAAGAACAGCACGGGATTGTCGTCGCGGATCGCAGTCTTGAGCAGGCCCTTGGCGTCGCGCGGTGTCGCAGGGATGGCGACTTTGAGGCCGGGGATATGGGCGAAAAGTGCGTGCAAGCTCTGCGAGTGCTGCGCGGCTGAAGAGCGCCCGGCTCCCATTGACAGCCGGATCGTCAGCGGAACCTTGCACTGGCCACCCGACATGTAGCGGATCTTGGCCGCCTGATTGACGATCTGGTCCATGGTCAGCAGCGAGAAGTCGCCGAACATCAGCTCGCACAGCGGGCGCATGCCGGTCATGGCAGCTCCGACGCCGAGACCGATATAGCCCGCTTCGGCAATGGGGGTGTCGATGACGCGCTCCGCGCCGAATTCCTCGAACAGGCCCTCGCAGCATTTGAAGATGCCGCCGGAGGCTCCCACGTCCTCACCCATGAGAAAGACGGTCTCGTCGCGGCGCATCTCCTCGGCCGTGGCTAGGCCGATCGCCTCTCTAAACAGCATGTCCCGATCAGGCATATATGTCCTCAAAAGCTTGTTCTGGCGGGGGGAAGTCGGATGCTTTGCCGAATTCGATGGCGTCGAGAACTTCGCGCTCTACTTGCTCGTACAGGGCATCGAGCTCGGCCTGTTTGGCGACCCGGTTGGCGACCATGTACTGGCCCAACAGGCGAATGGGGTCCTTGTTTTCAGACCACCAGCCGACCTCATCGCGGGTGCGGTAGGTCTGGGCGTCGCCGACGTGGTGTCCGTGGTAGCGGTAGGTTTTGGCTTCGATTAGGCTTGGGCCGCTGCCTTTGCGCGCCTTGGTCACCGCGGCGGTTACTTTTTCGTACATCTCCAGTACATCGGCCCCATCGGCGATGATCCCTTCGAGGCCGAGCCCCTTGGCGCGGTCGGCGATGTCGGTGACGCCGGTGACGCTTTCGTAGGGGGTGTGCTCGCCGTACTGGTTGTTCTCGCAAATGTAGATGACCGGCAGGTTCCAGACGACGGCCATGTTGATTGTTTCGAGCATGATGCCTTGGTTGGCCGCGCCGTCGCCGAAGAAGCAGACACCCACTTGATCGGAGCCGCGCAGCTTGGCCGACAGGCCGGCACCAGTGCAGATGCCGAAGCCGCCACCGACAATGCCGTTGGCACCGAGGATGCCCAGCGACATATCGGCGATGTGCATGGAACCGCCCTTGCCACGACAATAGCCGGCTTCCTTGCCCATGATTTCGGCCATCATGCGGTCGAGTTGGCCGCCCTTGGCCAGACAGTGTCCGTGGCCGCGGTGCGTGCTGGTGATGTAGTCGTCGTCGCTCAGGGCCGCGCAAGTGCCGACGGCCACGCCTTCCTCGCCGATGTAGAGGTGGGCTAGGCCGGGCATCAGGCCGCGGGTATAGACGTCCCAGACGTGCTCTTCAAAAAGGCGGATCTCCGACATCTTGCGGTACATAAACCACAGTTTGTCGGGCGTGGCCCGGAGCTTGGTTTTCTTTGCTTTGGGTTTTTTGCGGGTAGTTGTCTTCGCCATGTATGCTATCTCCGGCAATGCTCGTTAGGGCAAAAAATAAGCGGGGTGGGTCCGATATCGTCAAGCGCGAAAAAGCCGGGAAACCCGTGGGGCATCCCGGCTTTTTCGCGCAAAGAGCGGGCGTCCTAGCTGGTTTTTTCGAATTCGGCCGCGTGTTCCTGCTTCCACTCGTTCCATTCGTCGGCGTCGTCGCGCAGCTCAAAGTACTTGGTGTTGATCTCGACGAAGCGGTCTTGATCCTCGGGCATGTCCTCTTCGGCGAAGATCGCCTCGACCGGGCACTCTGGCTCGCAGGCACCGCAATCGATGCACTCGTCCGGGTCGATGTAGAGCATGGGTTCGCCTTCGCCGTCGATCGGATGGATGCAATCGACCGGGCAAACCTCGACGCAGGCTTTGTCTTTGACGTCGATGCAGGTTTCAGTGATGTAGTAAGCCATGGGTTCCTCCCAATAGGTGATGCTATTGCTTCATTGCTTCTCTGATTATAGAGGCCACTTTGTCCCTGTCAAGCGGCGAGATTGCCCAGCAGGGTCGCTGTGTCGGCATTGGTTTGGCAGCGTATTCTCAAGTTGAGGCGCAGCTCGGGGGCTGGGTCGCGCTCTACTGCGTATTCGGCATCGGCGAAGAGTTGGGCGAGTACCGGATCGAGAGCGGCCCGCAGGACGTTTTCGCCTGCGTCGTCGTTGGTTGCGTTGAGGCGGTCGTTGGCTACTAGGAACATGTCGCCGCTGCGGAACTTGACTTTGCCCCCTAGGCTGGGCTCTTCTTCGAGTCGTCGGCAGGCGGTGAGCGCAGCTTTGAGGGCACTGGCAAGCCGTTCGGTTAGGTCGCCGTCTGCGGGTTGTTTGCGCGAGTAGAGCAAGCCCATCTCGGCGCTGTGGTTGTCAAGGCTGTAGTTGGCTTCGTGGCCGACGAGTAGGGTCAGCGGTCCTTCGTCTAGGTGGCTGTAGTCGGCCACGTCGATGAGGACTTCGTCTGGGGTCGTCGGGATCCAGCTATTGAAGACGCGAAAAGCCTCTTGGGCCGATAGGGACTCGGGATCTTCGAGATAGAATTTGACGTTGATGCGCTGTAGGGATTCCATAGAGACTCAAGCGGTAGTGCCGGCGGGTACGGCGATTTTGTCGTAGCAGGTGTACGCGCCTTCAATGAAGAGCTGCGCTTCCTCGATAAAGCGGTGGACTTGCACCTTGGTCAATTCGCTCGGCGGGTTCTGATGCGCGGCGAAGAGGTAGTTGGCAAATTTCGGCGAGAACAACTCGCTGTCGTAGAAGCGCGTGCGAAATTCGGCTACTACCACCTCGGGCGTTTCGGGTACGTCGTAGAATTGTTCTTTGACCAGGGCACGGGCCGAACGCAGCATCGCATTCAACGCACCCTGCCAAGCGGTTTCTAGCTGGCCCTCGTCAAAGGCGACTTGCGCTTCAAAAACTTCGCGCTCGGCCGCGGCGATTTCCATGGTCGTGATGGAAACGACCTCGCCGGCGCACTCGCCCTTGCCGAGGTCGTCCATGGTAAACTCGCGGGTGTCGCCCCAGTCTTGGTAGTACCAACTGTTTTCCTCGTGGGACGGCACTTGGGTCAGGTCTTCGAGCATGGACTTGACTTCGCGCTTGCCGATGCGGGTGATGAAGTCCTTGAAGGTCTCTTCATCGGCGCGCTCGGCGACAAAGTGCTTGGCCAAGCGGGTGACGACTTCGGGGATGTTCTTGGAGGGTACGGCACCCGTGGCTAAGCCAAAGGAACCGGCGTTTTCCCGCCACTGGCCGCCCAAGACGACCTGAAAGTGCGGCACGGTGATGCCGTTGATCTTGCGGCTGTTGCCGTAGAAGCCAATGTCGGCGGCGTGGTGTTGGCCGCAGGAGTTGAAGCAGCCGCTGATCTTGATCCGCAGGGCCTCGATGGCCTCGTTGAGCTGGCCGTTTTCCTCACTGAGACGATTGCGCAACTCAGCGGCTAGGCCGCGCGAAGAGGCGATGCCTAATTTGCAGGTGTCGGTGCCGGGGCAGGCCGTCACGTCGGCAATGGTCCCAGCGCCAGACTCGGCGAGGCCGAGGGACACGAGTTCGTCGTAGAGGTGGGGCAGATCGGTTTCGCTGACCCAGCGCAGGACGAGGTTCTGCTCGACCGTGGTGCGGACGGTTTCGCGGACGTAGCGCCGGCTGATGTCAGCTAATGTGCGTAGCTGGCTAGAGGTGATATCGCCCAGCGGCAGGACTACGGTGGCGACTGCATAGCCTTCTTGGCGCTGCGCATAGACGTTGGTGCGGTGCCATTCGGCGAAGCCTTCGCTCGCGGCTGCACCGTTGAGAGCTTGGCCCGGTTTGAGCGGCTGCTCGTCAGTGGCGTGCAGATCGTCGAGAAACGCGGTCCAACTCGGATCTTCGGGCAGGATGGCGCGTTCCTCCAATACCAAGCGGCGGAATTCCTCAATGCCGAGCTTGGCGACTAGGAACTTAATGCGGGCGCGATTGCGGTTTTTCTTTTCCCCGAGGCGGGCAAAGACCCGGGCGATGGCTTGGGCGATGGGCAGCAATTCCTCGGCGGGTACGAATTCGTCGAAGAGTTGGGCTTGGTGTGGCACCGCGCCTAAGCCGCCGCCGACGTAGAGCTTAAAGCCGCGCTTTTCCGCGCCGTCGATGGTCTTGACCACGGCGATGCCGCCGAGGTCGTGCATGTTGGTCAGGCCGCAGGCTTCGTGCTCGCAGCCGGAGAAGGCGATTTTGAACTTGCGCCCGAAGTCCTGGCAGTCGGGATGCCCGAGCAGGAAGCGCATGAGGGCTTGGGCATAGGGCGTTACGTCAAAGGTCTCTGTACGGCAGACGCCGGAGAGGGGGCAGGCGGTGACGTTGCGCACGGAGTTGCCGCAGGCCTCGCGGGTGGTGATGCCCACCGAGGCTAGGCGGCGCATCAAGTCGGGCGTGTCTTCGAGGTGGACGAAGTGGATTTGGAAGTCTTGGCGGGTGGTAACGTGCAGGATTTCCTCGGAGTACTCTTCGGCCACGTCGGCTAGCACTTCCATCTGTTCGGCCGTCAGCCCGCCGAAGGGGATTTTGATCCGCATCATGCCCGGGGCGTGCCAAACCGTGTCCGGCCCCTTGGTCTGATGCTCGGGGAAGAGTAGCTGTTGCGTCTGGGCGCCGTCGTAGCGCTGGCCATTGTCGTAGCGCTGGCCGTACACCCCTCGGCGCAACCGAGTCTCGGCGAAGAGCTTCTCCTCCATCTTGCCCTGCTTGCGCAGGTGGATTTGAGTCTCGAAGGTATCGATTTCGTCGGCTAGCTCAGCGGACATTTGCCCGGCTAGTCTTTCTTTCCAACTGCTTGCTGTGCCCATGCCTAAAACCGCCTCTGTGTGGTGGTTGTCCAATTAAACATTATAACATTAGGGATTTGCAAGAGACTGTCAAGAAGAGTCGTCGGCTAGCTTTTCGCGCAGATAGGCGCGGATTTGCTCGCCCCATTCCGGGTCGTCGAGCGCGTAGTCGATAAAGGTCGCAAAATAGGACAGGTGATTGCCAATATCGTAGCGCTGCTCGTCGGCGCTCAAACGCACGGCACGCACCGGGGCACCAGCGGCGATTAGGGCGGCAATGGCGTCGGTGAGATATACCTCGCCGCTCGGCGAGGGTGCGGTGGCGCGGATGTGGTCGAAGATGGTCGGAGAAAATACGTAGCGCGCACTAACGGCCAAGCGGCTGGATGTTTGCTCAGGCGTTGGTTTTTCGAGGATGGCGGTCAGCTTGGAATCTTCGGCTGTGGCCACTTCGGGGACCAAGATGCCGTAGTGGTGCATCCGGTCTTCGGGCACTTCGTACGCACCGATGGTGCAGGCGGTGCCATGGCGCAGGTGGGATTCGATCATCCGCTGTAATAGGGGGCGACCGCTGGACGTGAGCACGATGCTGTCGCCGAAGGCTACGACGAAAGGCTCGTCGTCGGCAAAAGCCTCCCCGGTGGCGACCGCAGTGCCGGTGCCGGGGGGCTGGGGTTGGCGTGCGAAGAAAAATTCGATGCCGCGTTCGCGGTAGCCCGCGTCGCTGTCGTCGAAGTGATTCTCAAGCGCACTTTTGTTGCGCCCGGTGATGAAGAGGATTTGGCGGATGCCAGCGGTCGCTAGCTCTTCGACGACGTGGTGGACGACCGGCAGGCGACCCACCGGCAGCATTTCCTTGGATAAGGATTTGGTCGTGGGCAGGAGTCGGGTGCCGAGGCCGGCGACCGGCACGATGGCTTTGGCGATGTTCATGGGATGGCTCTCGCAGAAGCGTTCTTAAAACTCGCATCGGGTGCTGGTATCAGTGGCCAGTCCTCGTATGGGCCGGGCCACTGACCACTGACCACTAAACTATTGTGCTCCCGATGTTTGACAAGCAGTAGCTGACGCGATATTATGGGCGATTCACCGGTAAAATAGGAGTTGTTCCCATGAGTGATGAGCGGAGTTATCCCGAACTCAGCGAGGACATGCAGGCGCGCGGTTTGGGGGCTATGCTGCGGATTTTTGGTCCGGGTGCCATCATCGCCTCGGTGACGATTGGCAGCGGCGAGACGGTCTTTGCCTCGCGGGGTGGCGCGGTATTCGGCTACGCCCTGCTGTGGTGCTTTATCGGCGGTGGTTTGATGAAGTTCGTCCAAGTTTATACGGCGGCGCGTTACATGACTCTGACGGGGGAACATCCGCTCGAACGCTGGAAGTTTTTGCCTGGTCCGCAGGGCTGGGTGGTGTGGGTTATGGCGGTGCTGACCGTGTTTTGCTTCCCGCTGTGGCTGTCGGGTTTGCCCAAGATGCTCGGCGGGCTGATCGTGTGGATCTTGGGCTGTGAGGGGCTGGCGATATGGGGCGATCCCCGCGTGTGGGGTACGGCCTTTGTCGCCTTGGCCATTGCCATTACCATGGTCCAAAGCTATGGCGCGCTGGAGAAATTTCAGACGGTGGTCGTCGGCGTCCTGCTGCTGTCGATTCTGACGGCTGCGGCGGCTGCGCGGCCCGACTGGCTGGCGGTGCTGCTAGGTTCCGTCGTGCCGACCATGCCCGCGTATGATCCCTGGCTGATTAGCAAGTATCCGGCGGTGGCGGCGCGCTCGGCTTGGGTGGAGTTGGGCACCTATTTGGGGGCGATTGGCGGAGGTACGCAGGACTACTTCGGCTATATCGGCATGTTGCGGGAGAAGGCTTGGGGGCTGTTGGGCCGCAAGGTGGAGGCTGGCGAGGAAGGCGTGGCCATTGCGTCAGACGATGAAAATATCGCCCGAGGTAGAGCTTGGTTGCGGGGTCCATTGGTGGACTCTGGGGTGTCGTTTGCCTGCGTGGTGATTTTTACTATGGCCTTTGTGGTGCTCGGCGCGGCCGTACTCCGTCCCCAGCACATCGTGCCGGAGGGGATGCAGCTACTGTCGGTGCAGGCCGATTTCCTCACGCTCCTGCACCCAGCCTTGGTCTATCTGTATCAACTAGGCGTGTTCACTGCGTTTTTTGGCACGATCATGGCCGCGTACGAGCTCTATACGCGCACCACCCACGAATGCTTGCGGCCTATCGTCAAGCGGGTGCGCGAGGTGCCCGTGGGTCGGCTGCGGCCGTGGGTGGTGGGATACTGCGGGATTGGCGGCGTCGCCATTATGTGGATGGGCGGCAACCCGGTGTCGATCGTGACGCCAGCGGCGATTTTCGGCGGAGTGCTTACTTGCGGTTTGTGGTGCTTGCTGATGGTGTGGACTGACCACCGCTTCTTGCCAGCACCGCTGCGCATGGGGTGGCCGTTGCGGGTGATCAATTTGATCAGCGGCGTCTTCCTCACGGGCTGGGGCCTGCGCGGTGCTTTTGACTTCTTCACTGGGTGAAGCGGCTTGCGTGTCTCCGACGACATCTGGAAGCAGGTCGAGGCCGTATTGAACAGCGGCACCCGGCTGGCCTTGGCGACTACTGGTGGGGGCAGCGAACTCGTTAGCTGGCTCTTGAATCACCCTGGGGCCTCGCGCGCGGTCGTCGAGGCTCAAGTGCCTTATAGCGAGCGAGCGCTAGCGGCGTATTTGGCTTTTGCGGGGCCGCATGGGGCCAACGAGCAAACGGCGCGGGATATGGCGGGGCGGGCCTTTGTAAGAGCCGCGTCCTTTGCCGAGCAGGGGCAGAGCTGCATCGGCGTGGGCTGTAGTGCGGCCTTGGCGACGAGCAGGCTGCGGCGCGGCGCGGACCGGGGCTGTATCGCGCTGCGCTTGGATTGTGCCTATCGCTTGTACACTCTGCGTTTTGACAAGGGCGCAGCCGACCGTTTGGAGCAAGAGGAGGTCTTGAGCCGCTTGGCCTTGGAGGCCATAGTGGAGGGCTGTGGCGGCCCGGTCGCTGGTGCATCGCTGCCAGGCTACGCGCATGTTGCACGGCGCGAGTTGGCGTTGGACGATCCTTTGGGCTTGCTGTTTGCGGGCGAGTTGGACGTCGTCGAAATGCGTTCCGATGGAGTAATCGCGCCCGAGGTCGAGCGCGGACAGCGTCTGTTCTTGTCTGGTTCCTTCAACCCGCTGCACGAGGGGCACGAGCAGCTCGTGGCCGCGGCGGGACAGCTAAGTGGCCGGCGGCCGAGTCTGGAACTGTCCATCGAGAATGTCGATAAGCCGCCTCTGCAAAGAAGTGAAGTCGAGTGCCGCTTGGCGCAAATGCACGGTCGCTTTCCCGTGGTGATGACGCGGTCGCCGACCTTTTTGCAGAAGGCCCGGCTTTTTGGCGGTTGCCATTTTGTGCTGGGATACGATACGGCCGTGCGGCTTTTGCAGGGGCAGTACTACGAGGAAGGAGAGCGGGGCGTAGCTGCGGCCTTGGAGGAATTTGCTGCTGGAGGTTGTCGCTTTTGGGTAGCTGGCCGGGTGGAGGGGGATGTGTATCGAACTTTAGCGGATATGGATGTACCTGCAGAGTACGCGGACCTTTTTTTGGCGGTGCCCTTTAGGATGGATATTAGCTCTACGGAACTCCGCGCTCGGAGGGATTAGGACGATGACCGAAGAAGAATGGGAAGAGCCTGAAGCAGTGGAAGTGCCCATCGACGGCACGCTGGACCTGCACACTTTCCATCCGCGCGACCTCAAAGAGCTGTTGCCCGACTATTTGGATGCCTGCCGCCAGGCGGGCATTTTGCAGGTGCGCGTCGTTCACGGCAAGGGCACGGGCCAGTTGCGGCGCTCGGTTCACGCCATTTTGGGCCGCTTGCCCGAAGTGGAGTCATTCCGCTTGGCTGGCGAAGGTGGCGGCGGTTGGGGGGCCACTTTGGTTTGGTTGGCACCGCTCGACGTTTGACTGCGCTAGGTCTTAGAAATTTCTTGATTTATCCAATACGTATATATTAGGTTGTAACAATAGGTTGTAACAGGATTGTAACAATCTGTAGCAACTGTCATAATTTTAAAGAAGTTGCAGTCTCCGGTGTGCCATTCAGAAGTGCGCAGACCTGGAATCTCGACCGCTATTAAGGAGTCGGTCCTCACCATGGAATATCGTCCTACCGGCATCCTTTTCAAGCTATTGCAGTCGTTGCAGATAGCCACTTCTCTGCCAATCCTCCTCTTGCTGCTATCCGTGTGCCCAACTAGTGCGCAGGATGTTTTTACGGTCGGTGGCGACGAACGTCCTTGGCGCGATTCTGGCACAACTCCTGGGGGCGTGATCGATTTTGTCGAACAACTGGGAACGATCGAGGACGCCAACGGAGAAAAAGTGTTCGCCGCTGGCCTAGATTCCCTGCAAAACTGGATCATGCCGCTGCGCTTGCGCTCTGATTTTAACATCTCGCTCGGTGTCCTCGAACGGGGAGGCTCTGTAGATGTCCCGGGGCTAGATGCCAGCCAGAAAAGTCCAGAGCAATTGGAGGGTATGCTCAATGGCGACCACCGAGTGGCTTTTGATCGCAAGTTCGTGGCCGGCCGCATCGTGCGCAACAACGGCGTCACCATTCGCATTGACCTTGGTGCGCGCTTTGGCGTGGACCGAATCGTGTTTTATCCGAGGATGACAGAGTCGTTTCCCTTTGGCAACGAATTCATGCGGGGGTATGAGTTGTTCCTCAACGACGGCTTGCCGCAAAATCTCTATGCCAGTGGTCAGCCCATTTTTACCTCGCCGGTGCAGCGAGACTCAGACAACCGCGAGGCCAAAGTGGACGCACAGATCAACCCCCAATTTGTTCGCTTCCTGCAACTCAAGTCGATTACCACGCTCGGATTTGAAGTTGACGAGATAGAGGTGTACGGCAGGGGGTTCGTGCCGACAGCCAGCTATGTGTCCAATGTGTTGGATCTGGGCGAGGAGGTGGTCTGGGGGCGCATCGCCTGGAGCGAAGTGGTCGCGGGCAATAGCGCGGATTCCAAAATAGAAATCCGCGTGCGCAGCGGGCAGGATACGACGCCCGATGTCTTTTTTCGCAATGCCAATGTAGGAGGTCGGCAACCCGAATACGTGCCCATCGACAGCGAGGGCAACACGCTGACCGAGGAAGCCTTTGAAAAACTGGCGAAGAACCAGCAAGGGCCTATCAAAGCCGACACTGACAATGACTGGGTCCAGTGGCAATTGGTCGATAATGGTAGCCCTCTGACGGTGCCGGCACCTCGGCGTTATTTCCAGTTCCGCATCGATTTCACCAACCTGAGCCTAGATGCTAGCCGCGCTGTCGCCGACTTGGGCTTCGAGTTCGCACGGCCTCCGGTTGATCGCATCGTCGCCGAGGTTGGACCACCGCAGACCGAGATTGGCAAACAGACGACTTTTACGTACTTCGCCCGCGTCGCCAATGCTACGGGGCGACCGGGATTCACGCGCTTTGAAATCGAAACTCCGGCCCGCATCGCGGCTCTCCATTCGGTGGAGATCCAAGATAGGGCGGGCAATCGCCTAGATGGAGCCGAGTTCAGCGGGGATCTAGCCGGTGTGTCTTTGCCCCTGCATGTCGGATCGTTCGCCATTGAGGCGGTGGAGGAAGACCACTTTGCCCTGAGCTTGCCTCTGATCGATGCCGATGGCACCCTGTTAAAGATTGTCTTCGATGCGGCCGTATTCCGCTATGGTACGCGCTTCCAAGGGCGGGCCTTTGCCGATGCCAACGTGCAGGTGCCGCTGCAGACCGAGGGCGGGGATGCTTCAGCCGAACAGGATACTGACGAGTTGCTGGTGCGGATTCCCGTAGGCTCGCGGGTAGCTGGTCCGCTGGCAATCCAGCCGCGGACCTTCACCCCCAATGGAGACGGGGCCAATGACGTGGCGGAAATAAGCTATGCGGTTCAGCATCTGCTCGAACCATCGCCGAGCGAAGTAAGTATCTACGACTTGACTGGTGGTCGCGTGCGGCAGCTCAACTCGGTCGAAGTACAAAACGGCCGCGTCCAGCTACAGTGGGATGGTCGCGGCGATGACGATCGCTTGGTGCCGCCGGGTATCTACTTGGCGGTAGTGGAAATTCGCTCCGACCGGGAGACCGAGCGGCGGTTCAACAGTGTGTCCGTGGTATACTAGGTGCTAGCCAAGTGAGGAGGGGAATTTTGAACAAGCGCTATCTGATTGTGGTAGGTGCTGTTCTCTGCGTGCTAAGCTGGAGTGCGCCGACTCTGGTTGGTGCCCAAGCGTACGACTCGCGCATGGGTAGAGTGAAGCAGGGTGGGAAGGTGGATTTCTCCCCGCAGGGACCGGGGGTATTATTCGGTGCGCTAGATCCGGCAGTGCGCAAATGGTACATCCCCCAAGAATTGTATCAGGAGTACCAGTGGAGACAATGGGAATACTCCAACTACGCCCGCGAACCCTATCAGCGCTATGTGGACACCGCGTTGGAAGGCGATTTCTTCTACGATTTCTTCGGCAATCTAGTCACCCGAGGCTGGTTGATCTACGATTGGCAGCAAGATCGCCCTCAGCAATTCGGCAGCAGTATCCTCAAGACTAATAGATTCAACCAATGGTTCAACCGAGTAGCCGTCTCCGCGGACCACAAGGGACAATACTATTACAGCATCACGATCGGCGATGAGATCCGCACTACTTTGACACCGATGACTTTTTCTAAACCCACATTCAACGGCATTCAGTGGGATTTTGCCGCCGATAAGTACCTGGGCACGCTCCTACTGGCCCGTCCCAGTCGGCCGGCCGTGGCCACTTCTCTGGATATCCCCGATCAGAAGACCAGTGTCACCAACCTATTGGGCGGGCGGGGCATCGTTCAGGTCGGCGACTTCGTCCGGGTCGGGGCGACCTATGTGACCGCCTTTCAAGGCCAGACGCTATTCGACGATTTCACCGGTAACCCTTTTGCCGGCGGGGCTCTGACCACCGACCAGAATGCGCTGCCCATATCCCGCATCATTATTCGGCTGTCGGACGACTCGCCCGCAGACGGAGTCGGTGGGGCGGCCCTGTTCGACGACGAGATCATCATCGAGGATGTGGACGGCAACACTTTCCGCGGCAGTACCATAGGATTCGAGCCCATACGCGAAGGGGGGTTCCAACGGGTGGGGTTTTTGGCTGCGGACGGAGACGAGCGCATTACCCTCACCTACGACTTTACGGACCCTTTGTACACCGGGCCCGATCCTACGACTATTGAAAGAGTATTCTTTGAATTGGTGATCTCCAACGACTACAAGGTGGAAATCACGTCCGACCGGCAGACCAACCGGGACTCACAGCCCGTCTTCTTGCTGATTGAACGGGCCGATGACAATATCCGCGACAACTCCAACCAGCGACTGTTGAAATTCGACTACGGTCTGCCCACGGCCAATACCATCCTTGGCGTTACCTTCGAGGCCACCAAGGTCTGGGGTTTTGACTTTTACGGGGAGTACGATTTCAACAAGCAGTACCGCCAGTATCCCAACCTCAATCTAAGGGATCACCGCAAGGCGGTTAACGACGCTCAGGCATGGATGTTCAACCTGTCCAAGGCGTCCTATCCTTGGTTCGCGTTCCTCGAAGGCTATAGCATGGACGCGGACTATTCTACCCGCACCTTCCTAGCGGGTACTCGGGGACAGGACGAAATCGATTACGAAGACGAAATATCCTATATCTACGAGTTCGTCGAGGACAACGATGACCAAGACCGACGGCCGGACTGGAACCGCTATAGTATGCTGTCGGACAATGCGGTCTTTCCGGGTTTTGACGAGAACAACGATTTCGTTTCGGATTTCAACCAGAACGATACGGAGGATCGCCAGAACTTCATTCCCGATTACGAAGAACCCTTCCTGCGCTATCACGCCGATAGGCCCGAATACCTCTTTGGCGTTGACATGAACAACAACGGCTGGATCGACCGCTTTGAAAACGACGAAGAACCCGATTATCCCTACGGGCGCGACCACCGTGGCTACAATGTGTACGCGGGAATCCACATCGGGCCCGAGGCCCGGCTAACCGTCGGGAGTTTGCGCGAAAAACTGCTGGCGGGGGATCGCAAAAACGAATCCACGTACCTGCTCTTCACCTACGAAAGGGATTTTGCCCAGTTGGGCCGTTTGCGGGTGTTCGACAATTTCAAGCTGGTCGAGGACGACATTCCCGACAATCTCTTCCAGTGGGTGCAGCCGTCTAATTCCCGCGGTACTCAACAGCGCGTTTTCGATGTGCTCCCGGCCCGCGACACTTGGGTCAACACTTCCTATGTACAGTTCGATTTCACGCTCGTAGGGAACCTGAATGTAATCAACAAGTTCAAGACTGAAATCTACAATCAGCGCCGGGAGCAGCGCGACCTGCGCGGCACGGCCAGCTTTGTCGGTCTTATCAACAAGGCCGATTACACTTTCTCCGTGCGAAACATCGAACTTGAACCGCGCTTCAAGAGCGAATTTTTGCGCGAGCGCCCCGTGCGCCAGCGCGACCCAGAGCGCCGTGAGTTGACCGAGACGCTTTTTCTCATTGCCCGCATTCCCCTGCTCTCCCATACGCTCGTCGAGTTGGGACTAGAACTGTCCCATTTTGAGCAGTTCCGCGATGACGAGGAGGGGGTGCCGGTCGATCGCGACTTAGAGCCGGATTCCTTCAGTCGCATTGTCGCGGTGCAATTTAATAATTCCTCGGATTACTTGGGCTACAGGCTCCATTTGCAGACGGGATTTCGCTTGCAGAAACTGACGTTTGAAAATCTGCCCCCTAGCACGACCAGCAAGATATTCATGACGGCCTATGCTGGGCTGGAACGCTAGTGGGTTTGATCTTCGCAAAGTTGAATCAGGTTGTATAACATGGCGATCTGTTAGCAGCGGAAAGGAGGAAAAAAACAGTCGTCGTTTCAGCCCCGATTGGGGTAGCAAAAGACACAATGACCTCACTAACTAACGGAAAAAGAGGTGTTGCAATGAAGAGGATCAATAAGATATCAATTGCTTTACTGGTCTCGGTCCTCATGGTCGGCTCGGCTTTTGGCCACCAAGGGGAGATGAAGTTCATGTTCCAGTTCCCAGATCACCTGACGCCAGTGCTGGACGGCGATATGTCGGACTGGGACATTGTTTCCGATGTGTACAAGATCAAAGCCGAAACCATGTTCAACCAGTTCGGCGCGCCCATGGATTTGAGCGACTTCAATGCCTCGCTCATTTGGGCCTACAACATCAACGACGGCAAGGCCTATTTTTCAGCTTGGATTGCCGACGACTACATCAACAACACCGAGAAGTGGTCGACGACTACAGATTGGGACCACTCCGGCGGCATCTTCCGCGGCTTCGATCAGGGAGATGATTTCGAGACCCGCTGGGCCAGTGCCCAAGCCCAACGCTACGATTTGGCCGGCCCAATTTTCAGCTCTTCCGGTTATTATACCCGGATCATCGATGGTTCCAAAGCTTGGGCGGGCCAGCCCCCGTACGTGGAGTGGGCCGGTCAGTTCCTCCGCGGTAACGTCGATACCCAAGAGCCAGCCGAAATGTTCGGCGAGTACTCCATTGTGCCCTTTGACGACATCCATCCCGACGGTGCCGACCAGAGTGTTCAACACAATTGGGTCGAAGGCACCGTTGTCGGTATAGAGGTCAACTGGGGCGACAAGGATGCCGATCCCGGCTCCTACGACGATGCCTATTGGTCCGGTTTCGGCGGCGTCGGAGCTTCTAGGGATGCCGATCAGTTCGGCGACTATCTGCTGGCACCCATCGAAGAGGGGTTGCCCGAGGCTAGGGCTACCGGAGTTGAGGCCAGCACTTGGGGTCAGATCAAGTCCACCTTCTAATAAGGCTGACTTGACTGCCTGGACCAGAGAAGTTGGAGGGTTGTTTCGGGCGGGATTTACGGGCGACTGTAAATCCCGCCGTTCTCTTGGCTTCGACTTGAGCTCAGCCGAAAGTTGGCGACCAAGCAAAGGAGGCACTGGGTGAGACAGGTGCTGATTGTAGTCCTGACCGTGTTGGGGATGGGAGTGGGCTATCGGGCCGAGGCGCGCCAATTTTACCAATTAGGGGGCCACGCTGGAAACCTTTGGAGTGAAAGCGGCACGCTGAGTTCTATCGATGTGACAAGGGTGCCGGGTGCTATCCGCCCGTTCAGCGCCGAAAGCGGTGAGAATCTGATTGCCTCGATGGGCGAGCGAAATGGCGACATTACCAGCTTGGTGAGCATTTACACCCTACCGGCCAATTGGCTAGAAGAGCGCGTGTTTGTAGTGGATGGCGATTCTAGTACGGCTTTTGTGCATCCGCCGCGCATCAATTTCTTCCGCGGCCCTGGATTCTTCTATACTACGCCGATGTTCTTCGACTTGGGGGCACCATTCCCCATCGAAGGGGTTCGTTTTGCAACTCGTGCTGATCATCCGGGGCACAAGATCCGCCAGTTTAGGCTTTCTATTAACGACGGCAGGGAAGAGAGCAAAAACGAAAAAGGAAATCTCATCTGGACCTTGGTTCACGACGAGAAGGACAACTTGAGCCCGGTAGTCGAACTGGATATCGAATCCCAAATAGCACGCCACGTCTATCTCCATCCCTTGGAAGTGGGGGAGACTTGGGAGGTGGCCGAGTTCGAAGTGTACGGTCAGGGGTTTGTTCCGCAGGCCTCATTTCTGTCCGACCCGATCGATCTGGGACGCGCATCCAGTTTGGGACGCATTTGGTGGAACGGCGACCTCGACCCAGAAGCGAAAATAGTCATCCAGAGCCGCAGCGGCAGCGATGACCAGCCCGAGGTCTACTGGCGCAAGACCGGGGTGGGTGGAGAGGAAGTGCCATTCGGGGCCAATGGCCAGCCCATGAGCCGCAAAAATTATGAAGCCATGCCCAAGAATGTGCGGGGGATCATTACCCAGGATTTGGAAAACTGGAGCGTATGGCACACCTATGAGTATGCGGACGGACTCGCCGGCATCCAGATTCGCTCTCCGAGTCCCCGGCAGTATGTGCAGTTACACATCGCTTTTTTCTCCGCCAGATTGGCGGGGGGCCAGATTGACTCGCTGTTTTTTGAATTTTCCCAACCACCTGTAGTCTCCGAGGCGATTGGCGAAATCTACCCTCCTTTTGTAGAGTCGGCCGATCCGGTGCGGTTCACCTATGCGGTGCGAACCCGACTGGAGGCGGAGCAAGCGGGTTTCAATGTTTTCGAGGTAAGCACGTCCGCCCGTCTGGAGGCCATCCATGAGGTGCGCATCGACCGCGAGGTGGTCGATTTTACCCCGAGCTTTGATCCGGCAGATCCCCACCAGTTTGCCGTTCAATTTGATCGCATCGACCAAGATCAGACGTTGTTAGAAGTAGATTTTGACGCCCGGGTCTTCAACTACGGAACGGCCTTCAACGGCGCGGTGTCGGATGCGGACAGCGACGAAGTGCCCCAGAGCGTGATCCCCGGAGATGCTATAAGCGAGTTGTTGAGTGACGCCTTGAACGTCCGCACGCCGCTCAAGGGCGGTCTGCTCAGCGCCGTGCAGGTGGTGCCCAATCCGTTCTCACCCAATGGCGACGGCGTCAACGATCAAGTGCAGTTCTCCTATACGTTACTGCGCCTGACCGATGCCGTGCCTCTTGAGACGGAAATCTACACGTTAGCGGGAAACCGAGTGCGCACCTTGGGTGTTGGGGAGGGGGGTAGCGCGCTTTATCAGACTGCTTGGGACGGGCGGGATGACCAAGGCGAATTGGTAGACCCAGGACTATACATTTACCGCGTCGTGGTAGAAGCGGGCAGTGGTCGGGAGGAGCGACTGGGGGCTATCGCTCTAGCGTACTGATGGAAGACATGAGCAATAGAAAACCATGGACTTGGCAAGGATGTGGGCTGGTACTCATGTGGAGTCTCGCGGCGTGTTCGCCGAGTGCGGAGATCGTCCTTGAACCCGGTGTGGTGGCGCGCATTGATTCCACTTCCATCTCGGCTGCCGAGATGCGCGATTTCGTCGTCCAGATGCCCCAGTCTTTGCGCCTGCAGGGACAGGGCGATCCAGTGCGGGAGCGCTACCTGCGCAGTCTGCTGGGCAAGTACCTGATCGTACTGGAGGCCAAAGAGCGGGGATTGGACACCGCCCAAGTGGTACAGACTAAGGCGATGCAGTACTGGCGTCAGCACTTGGTCGATACCTATCGCCAGATCGCATTGGTGCCCAACGTGCAGGTTTCTGACGAGGAGGTACGCGCCTATTTCGCCGACAGTGGCCTAGACCGCAAGCGTCAGATGGCGGGCATTCTTGTGGAAGAGGACAGCACCGCAAAGCGAATCTATGAGCGACTTGCAGCGGGAGGGGATTTTGCCCAACTGGCTGCCGAACATACGATAGACGAACGGTCGGCTGCCCAAGGGGGCGTGCTGGGATTTATCGATCTGGAGCAGGCACGCAGGTTGCAGATTCCAGACGAGCTGTTTCGCAGTCTGCCGAGTGGACAGCTATCGCCGATTCTGCCCATGGGCACGCGCTACCAAATTGTGCGTTTCCTCCAGGATCAGCCCGTGCCGCTGGAAGAAAAACGACAGCAGATTCGCAATATGCTCTACGAACGCAAGCGACTAGAGCAGGAAAGAGCGGAAATCGCGTCCCTCACCCGCAAGCTGGACGTGCAGCTAGTGCCAGAGGGATTGGAGCTTCTATTGAATAAAGCGGCCCTTCACACCCGGTTGCGTCTCACCCATCTGGCCGACGAGGAGGCGGACCAGCCCCTCTTTACCTATAAGGGAGGCCAGATCTCTGTGGGAGATTACCTCAATGCTCTGTGGGGGGATATGCGGGCCCTGTCCGGCTGGGGTGTACGGGACAGTGCCGAGGTGGTTGATACAGCGAGGGAACTGGTCTTGACTCCGGTTTTATTGGCAGAGGCGGCGCAGCAGGCCGGGTTAGAGGAGATGGTGGATGGACAACAGCGATGGCGGGAAATACGCACGGAATTCATGATTAAACAGCTACGCCAAGAAGAGGTCGTTGACCAATCCGAGGCGAGCTTGGAAGAAGCTAGGGATTTTTACGAGGACAATGAGGATTTGTTCAGGGAACCGGCCCAATACATTGTCGTTGAGGTGTTGGTCGGGACCGAGGCGGAAGCCATTGGTTTGCTGCGCGCCATCGAACAAGGTGCGACCTTGGGAATGCTCGCCCAAAAGCACACCATCCGCCAAGGTATGCAGGAAGAAGACGGCTTGATGCATCTGGGCGAGTACGAGCGGCTGACTCTGCCGAGGCTCTTCAAAGCAGTAAAAGCGGCAGACCTCGACAAAATCACTGGTCCGGTACACCTTGAAGGCGGATACAGCATTTTCAAAGTTCTCAACCGCGAAGGAGGGGAAGTATCTCCCTTTTTTCAAGTTGAGAAGAAGGCGCGGGCTTTGGTGCGCGGAGAGAAGCGAGAGCAACTTTTTGAGGAATTGATCGATGACTTGCTGGACAAGTACCAAGAGCGGATCGCCGTATCTGACAGCGCGTTGGCGGCGGCCCTACCCGACACGTTCCTGCAGCGCCATGCACGGGAAGCTCCGACCAAGGGCGATGGTTAGTAAGTAGATACGTGAGCACGTCTTATCCGGGACAATAGGTTTAGGTTATGGAACGCCGCTTGCCTTTACAGTACTCGACCATTTCAGAGAGGGCCGCGAGGAGATTGACGCTCTGTTTTGTAGCCCTTTTTCTCCCTCTGGCTCCAAACGGAGTATGGGCCCAGTCGAAGGGTTACAGTTTAGGTGCGGACCGGGTGGAGGTGCAGACCCAGGCGCATTGGCAGGCTTGGGAGTTCCCGAGCGATATGGTGACCATAACACCGTCTGGCTCGGTGCAGTCCAGATTTATACAAGTACCGCACAACGCCATATTGAATGCGGCTGACTTCAGCTATCCCATTGATGGCAGCTTGCAAGATCAGTACGCCAATTCGTTCAAGGATGAAGACAACAATCTGCTGGCACGCGGCGGCATCAAAAGGGCTGGTTCAAATCCGCAGCTAGCGGAGCGGGCCATTGACGCAGATCCGACTACAGCTTGGGAGCCGGATTCGGCTGATCCCCTGCGGGACTGGGTGTTGGAGATTGATCTTGGCCGTCTGGTGTCGGCTACCAAGGTCGTTGTGCGCTTTGCCGAAGAAGGGGATCCGTTTCTGCAATTCAGGGTGCATTCGGCAGGGGGACAAAACCCTTTTGGCACGGCCGACCGCAGCGGTGCCTTGGACTACACTCTAGTGGGCAGCACTACCCAGCCCAATCGCGACCAGCGAGTCTTTGAGTTCGACCTCGCACCACTGAGCACTCATACAGAAGAGTGGACCGGCCGCATTATGCAGTACCTGCGCGTCGCGGCCACGGCCACCAATGGCGAGCGGGCGCAACAGCTCTCTGCCGAGGAGTATCAGGCGTTGACAGCAGAGAATCAAGGCGCGGTGGAATACGTCTGGAAAATCGCTGGCGAAGAGCGTCTAGTAACGGCCGAGCGCTACGATCAGTTGCCACTTGAGCAGCAGGGTGGGGTGCGCTATTACCGCCGCGAACGACCCCAACTCGCCGAGGTGGAGGTGTGGACTGTGGGCGAGAACATCGCCTTGGGGATCGTAGAGCGCGGCGGTAATCTGCACGACGTCAATCCCAATTCTTCGCCTGAACTTGCCGTTGACGGCAACGTGCGCACTGAGTGGCAGGGCATGGTTTACTTCCCCACCGGAGAGACCGCTGAGTGGGGACTGTTGAACGTGAATCTGGGCTCTCACTTTTTGGTCCATGCCGTGCGCATTATTACCCGCGTCGGAGGCAGAAACCTGATTGGCTATATATTGCGCGGTTCGGACGGCTCGCTGGCTCCCGATGGTAGTTTGATCTGGGAGGAATTGAGTGGTGAGACGCGGCAGTTAAACCAGAATACGCGGCTGTTCGAGGATCACTTCGAGCCGCGCCCAATACGCTTTCTGGAATTCCGCAACCTAGATATTGCTCGCCGCACTAGGGCCCATGAAGGGCACCGGATACTGAGTACGGTGACCGAAATCCAAGTTTTTGCCAACGGACACCTACCGATCCTTGAGATGACTTCCGACCTCATTGATCTGGGAAGTTCCAAGACGCTGACGACCATCGACTGGGAAGCCGACACCCCTGCGGGCACGGCGGTGGAAGTTCGCACTCGCACGGGAAACGATCTGCGCGAAGTAAATCGCTATTTCAAAAAAGACGGCACGGAAGTAGCCAACCAAGAAGAATACGAGAAGCAGCCGGCCTTCTTCAGGGGGGAGATCCTTACCGAGTTCTTGCCGGGACCGGGGTGGAGCAACTGGAGCCAAGTCTATGTCAAACCGGGCGAAGTCATACGTTCCCCCAATCCCCGGCGCTATATGATGATCCAGGCGAGACTACTCAGTGAAGACGCGGACGCGGCCGCCAGCCTAGAATCGATCCAGATCTATTTTACAGCGCCGCTGGTAGAGCATATCGCTGGAGAAATAGAGCCCAAGCGGGATGTCACCAGCGGAGAACTTACCGATTTCGACCTCTTCATCCGTCCCTCCTTTGCTGCTCGGAACCCGGGATTCGACCTCATTCGGCTCATAGCGCCTTCGCGGGCGAATATTGAACTGCGCCAAGTGAGTTTGGGAGACGAAAGCGAATTTGCAGCCGGAAACGAGGAGGTATTTGCCGAGGTGGAAAAAGGCCGTTTTGAGAATGGGGCGGGAGAGGAGTTGGAATTGACTAAGGTGGCGATTGATACGCTGCAACTCGGCCTGCCAAGAATACTGCGGCGAGGCAGTGCGGATATTGTGCGGGTCTCTTTTTCGTCGCGCGTTTTCCTGAGCGGTGCCACTTTTGCCGCCGAAGTTGGGCGCTCGACGCAAGCGGATAACTGGCAGAGGGTGGACCCAGCGGACCCGGTAGGAGATGAATTAGCCGCTGGTGAGGGGTTGACAGTATTGACGACTGCCCGCCGCGGGCAGATCGGGACAATTGAGGTAGATCCCGCCACTTTTACCCCCAATGGCGACGGCATTAACGACACGGCTGTCTTTTCGTTTGCCGTACTCAAAGTCAATGTAGCTAGGCAAGTAGTGGTCTATTTATACGACCTAGCAGGCAGGGAAGTGAGGCGTCTTTCCGAGAGGCGCAATATGGCGAATGGGCTGTATAGTCTTGCCTGGGACGGACGGGACGAAGGGGGAACGTTAGTGTCTCCGGGCCTTTACCTCGCCCGCATTGAGGTAGATGACGACACAGGGGATGACAACTCGGCTGTTCGCCTAGTTGGGGTAGTGTATTAATTGGAACGTGCCTACGAGCGCGGGACTAAATGAACGCCTTGTCGAATTACTACGAATATGGCCCACTGGTTCTGTTGCAGCGTCCGGTCGCTCTCATCGGCTTCCTCGGCGTTGACCAGCACGGCTTGGGCCGCGACTTGGCCGCGTTGAGCGGCTTGCCCCTCATTGAAGTGGATCGCTGGATCGAACACGAGGCCGGCCAGTCCTTGTTTTCCCTCGTGCAGACGCAGGGTATAGAGGCCCTGCGCCAATTAGAGGACCGCTTCCTCGCCCAAGCGCTGACCACTCGTCCGTCTGGGATCATCGTCTTGGGCGATGGGGCGCTGATCAAAGAGGTCAACCTGCGGCAAGTGCTGGACAAAGCGACGTTGGTGTACCTCAAGTTGTCGCTGGCTAGCACCTATTGGAAGCTGCGTCACCAAACTGTAGGGTCGCATCCGCTGCTGCTACAACCGCCCGAAAGCACAGGGGAACTCCGGCCGCTGTTGGCCGAGCGCCAAGGCGGCTTTGACCAAGCCCATGTAACATTGGACATGGACGAGATGACGCCAGAGGCGGCGCTGCGCCACTTGTTGGATAAGCTACCCCAATGGCGGACGGCGCGTCCCGTATCTTAGGATTGCCCTACTCGGCCTCCAGCGATACTTTTTTGGCCGAAATCGCCCTTGTTCCCATCATCTCAGGAGACTTGTCATGTTAGACCCTCAGTACCTCTTCGGCGACGAGGAGATGCAGCAGTTTATAGCCGAGGGCTATCTCACGCTCAAATCCTCGTTGCCCGCCTCCCTCCACCAAGACATCTACCAGCGCACCGAAGAGGTCTTTGCCAAGGAGGGCAATCCCGGCAACAACATCCTGCCCCGCATCCCAGCGTTGCAGCAAGTTTTTGACGACCCGATCGTGCGCGGTGCCCTCACTTCGGTGGTCGGGGAGGATTACGTCATGCACGCCCACCGCCACTGCCACATCAATCGAGCTGGCAGCGAGGGCGGAGGCTGGCACAAGGACAGCTACTGGGGCTATCACAAGGTGCGCTATCACCGCAATCGCTGGGTGATGATTTTCTACTACCCACAAGACGTCGCCTTGGAAAACGGCCCCACCGCAGTCATGCCCGGCACGCACTACTACAATGGCCGCGCAGACGATGAGCAGGACGAGCGGCACTTGCCGGTCCTCGGCGAGGCCGGCACCTGCACCTTGGTGCATTTTGACTTGTGGCACCGGGCCATGCCCAACAGCACGGACGCCAACCGCTATATGATGAAGTTCCAATTTACCCGCCTCAGCGAGCCGAGCCGGCCCAGTTGGAACATCCAAGCTCCGGGGTGGCCGGCTAATGGCTCGGTGCCCTCTAGCAAGCATCGAGTCGTGTGGTCGCGGATATGGGATTGGCACGCGGGAGCCCAAAATTGCGCCGAGGCCAACGGGCAAATTGAGCAACTGAGCGAGTCCCTTAACGGGACGTTGGAACAACGTCTAGAAGCAACCGACGCCCTCGGAAGGTTGGGGGAAGAGGCCGCTCCCGCACTGGACGCGCTGCTCGGCGCGCTGGGCGATGAGGCCGAGCCGGTGCGCCTCAACGCTGCGTATGCACTCGGTGCAGTAGGTGCGGCCGCAGTAGGCCCGTTGATTGCAGCCTTAGATGACGAGCGGGAACACGTGCGCGAACACGCGGCGTATGCGCTGGGTGCGGTGGGGGAGGAAGCTGTGGACGCGTTGGTTGCGGCTCTCGGCGACGAGCGCGCCCACGTGCGAGGTTTTGCCGCGTACGCGCTGGGCGACATGGGGCCGCGGGCGGGTGCTGCGACTGCGGCAGCCCTGAGCGCACTGAGCGACGACCCGGACGCTTGGGTGCGGCGCAACGTGGCCGAGGCCCTTGGAACTATTGAGTTGAATCCAGACGCGTCTGTGCCCGCGTTGGCTGCGCTGTTGGCGGATGAGGACGAGCAGGTGCGCTTCAACGCGGCGTATGCGCTGGCCCACTTTGGCCCGGCGGCCGCGGCGGCCACAGACGCGTTGGCCACAGCCCTCAGCGACGAGAATCGCTACGTCCAAGGGCACAGCTCGGCGGCCTTGCAACAGATTGGCACGCCCGAGGCTCAAGACGTTTTGCTGCATCATTTGACCGCGGCGCGTTGGTGCCCCATAACGACTAAGGAGACCACGTTCTGAGCGAATCACGTGTGAAGACTAAGGTTCACCAATACATCGGCAAGCACCAAGATCAGTTGATTGGTAGCTTGCAGACGCTCGTGCGCGTGGATACCACCAATCCGCCGGGGCGAAACTACCGAGCGATGACCGACGCGCTCTTGGAGCGCTGTCAGGGCCTGGACCTGCAAGCCAAAGTCCATCGCGTCCCAGACCAAGAGGTGCGCCGCGTGCTCGGCTCGGACGAGTTCCCGCGCTACAACCTGATCGCTCGGTGGGACGCGGGCCGACCGCAGACGGTGCACTTCAATGCCCACTATGATGTGGTGCCCTGCGCTGGGCAGTGGAAATTCGGAGACCCATTCGAGCCGGGGCTGGCCGGCGATGCGCTCTACGGCCGCGGCTCCGGGGACATGAAAGGGGCAATCGCCGCGTTACTGATGGCCGTGGAGGCGCTCAAGGAAACGGGCGCTGAGCCGGCTTTTAACATTGAGTGTTCGTTTACCGCCGACGAGGAGACCGGCGGCCAACTGGGCGCGGGGTGGGTTGTAAACAAAGGGCTGGTGAACGCCGATTTTGCGGTCGTCTGCGAGGGAGCGGCCGGGACACAGGTTGGCTGCGGTCACAATGGCGTGCTGTGGTTAGAGGTCGAACTGACGGGCAAGGCCGCCCACGCCTCTAGCCCGGAACAGGGGGTCAACGCCTTTGAAGGCATGGCCAGCGTAGTGCAGAAGTTGCAAGCCTATAAAAAGAAATTGAATGCGCCCCAGCGCTGCTACGAGGATTTCGACGGTCGGTCGCGCAACCCCACGCTCAATATCGGCGGCACCTTTTCGGGCGGGGAGGGCGACAAGGTCAACACCGTGCCCGCCTATGCCCGCTTTTCGCTGGACCGCCGCTTAGTGCCCGGCGAGCAACTTGCGGCCGTCGAACGCGAGTTGCGACGCGCTGTGGAGCGGGCCGCTGAGCCGCCCTGCCGAGTGGCAGCACTTTTGCAGATCGAACCTTGCGTCGTCGATGCCGAGCACGCGCTGCCCCAGGCCTTTGCCCGGGCCGTGCAAGTCGTGCGCCGCCGCACCGCTAGTTATCGGCTCAGTTCTGGCTTTACAGACCTGCACTACTTTGTGGTTGACGGAGGCCTGCCCGGCATTGGCTATGGCGTAAAGGGCGAGCGCATTCACGGGGTAGATGAGCGCGTGCGAGTGCGCGACTTGGCGTTGACCGCGCGTACGTACGCCGAGTTTATGTTGCGCGGTTTGGAGGCCCATTGAGCGAGAACTTACGACGCTTCTTGTGGACGGCGTACGACCGCCTAGGCAGTCTGGTGGGCTACAACTTGCTGTGGAGCGCGTTGAGCCTGCCTTGGATCGCAGGGGCGTACGCGCTTTTGCAAGTAGGGTTCGGGCTGGGTGGCGTGGGTCTGGTGGGAGCTGCCGTCTTAGCTGGTACTCTGCTGTTGAGCGCACCGGCTACGGCGATGCTCTTCGCCGTTGGGGCCGCTTGGGCGCGGGGCAGGGATTTTGGTCTGCGGGACTTTTGGGCGGCTGGCCGCGCGCTTTTTTGGCGCGCCCTCGCGCTGGGGTTGCTGATGGTCGCCGCGGTCGCGCTGGTGCTGGCCAACGTGGTTTTTTATCAGCGGATCGGCGGCTGGCTGGGGGTATTTTTGGGCGGGCTGATGGTTTGGTTCCTGCTGCTGGTGGGCATAGTGGCGGTGTATGTTTTTCCGGTGCTAGTCACCCAGGAGGGGTCGGTGTGGTCCACGGTGCGCTACAGTTTTCTCCTGTCGGTCGATAATGTAAAGCTCTCGCTGATTTTTTTGCTGACCACAGGCTTGGCCCTCGGTCTTGGCGTCGCTTCTGGATTGGGGTTGTTCTGCGGCGGCACGGCGGCTTGGGCCTTGTGGATCAGCGTCGGCTTTCGCGCGCTCCTGCCCAAGTACACGGGCCAACCGCTGCCCAGCGAAGCCCCGCGTCGGCTGCGCGAACTGATCCGCCCTTGGGAGGCTTGAGCATTGGACTTGCCCAAACTGGTAACGGGCCGAGAAATGGCTGCGGTCGATCAGCGCACGATCGCAGAGGCGGGTATATCTAGCGCCGAACTCATAGAGCGAGCGGGTGCAGAGGTGATTGCGGCCATTGCGGCGCGCTGGGATGGCTTGGCTGGTTTGCAGGCTGTGGTCTTGTGCGGCAAAGGCAACAATGGCGGTGATGGATTTGCCGTAGCCCGGCTCTTGCGCGCTGGCGGTGGGTCGGCGCGCGTCTTCCTCGCGGCAGACCGCGCGGACGTGCAAGGGGCTGCGGCCGAGCACTTGCGGCGTTGTGAACAGGAGGGCGGAGCCGTCGAAGTGCTCGGCGAGGACTTAGCTCCGCTCGACGCAGCGATCCAGGAAGCCGACTTGGTGATAGACGCGCTTTTGGGAACTGGATTGCGCGGGGCTCCCCGTCCCGCCATGGCGTGCGTCATCGAGCGCATTGCCCATTGCGAAAGGCCGGTGGTGGCCGTGGATATTCCCTCGGGGGTTGAAGCCGACACCGGGCAGGTCCACGGCGCGGCCGTTCAAGCCGTGCTGACGGTGACTTTTGGCTTGGTCAAAGTCGGGCAGCTATTCTATCCCGGCCGGTCGCATTGCGGTGCGCTGCACTTGGCCAATATCGGCTTCCCCGAGTCCATTCTGCGCGATGCGGCTTCTCAGGCTCTACTGCTTTCCGCCGAGGGACTGGGGTCGCTCGTACCGCGCCGCCGTGGCGACGAGCACAAGGGAAGTTGCGGGGCGGTGGCCGTGGTCGCGGGTTCGGTGGGCATGACTGGGGCGGCCGCGCTGACCGCGGATGCCGCGCTCAGAAGCGGGGCTGGTCGCGTCCATCTAGGGATACCTGCGAGTCTCAACGACATTCTCGAAGTCAAGCTCTCGGAGGTGATGACCCGGCCGTTGCCCGAAGTGCGCAAGCGGCGCTGTTTGTCGCTGCGGGCCTTGGGCGAGGTCAGCGCTATGTTGACGCGGGCCGATGTCTTGGCCTTGGGGCCGGGGTTGGGGCGCTACCGAGAGACTGAAGAACTGGTGAGGCGGCTGGTGTTACAAACCGAGCTGCCCCTCGTTTTGGATGCGGACGGGCTTAGTGCATTTGCCGGACAAGCCGAAGTGCTAAAGAGCCGCTCGGCACCGCTGGTTCTCACGCCCCACGTGGGTGAGTTCGCCCGCTTGAGTGGGTTGGACAAGCGGCAGATTGCCGATGCGCCCATGGCTGTGGCCCGCGACTTTGCCGGCGAATTCGGCGCGACGCTCGTGTTGAAGGGCGCGCCGACTGTCGTGGCTTTGGCCGATGGGCGCGTGGCGGTCAACTCCACGGGCAATCCGGGCATGGCCACGGCCGGGTCGGGCGACGTGCTGACCGGGATCATCGCCGGGCTGATGGCCCAAGGGCTAGGGGCGGAGGCCGCGGCCGGTCTCGGGGTCTATGTCCACGGTCGGGCTGGGGACCGGGCGGTCGAGCGGCTGGGGGAATGGGGGATGCGGGCGGGCGATATAGCCGATGAAATCGCCTTGGCTATGGTGGATGCGGCGCGGTCTGCTTGACATGTTTGAAGCGATGCTTTAATCTGGAAATGGAAGTGAAAACGGAGTGCTGGTGGGGTATTTCTTGGCTTTTCATTTAACCAACAGGATTTACAGGGCTTTCGTTATGGCTGACGTCAAAGACACCATTGAAGAGATGATCGAAGAGTCCTACTTGCTGGGGCTTTCGGAAGAGGAAATTCTCGCCGATTTTAGCCGCTTTATCGACACCTGTTATACCGTTATTCAGGACAATGTGAAAAGCCGCGAAGCGCTCAGCCGCTTGGCCGAGAATTTGGCGCGGGAGAAGACCAGTACTCGCAGCGCTGACCAGTCCTCCGATCTGGGCAAGGTCGCGGCCAAGGACGCCCAGCGGGCCTGCGCTGAAAAAGCCGCGCGCCGCAAGCGCATGGTCCTAAAGGCCATTGCCGACTACGACCCCCACCTCGTCCGCCTCATCAACGAGCAGCGCTTTCAGGTAGATCTCCAAGAAGAAGTGGCGCGTCCCAAGTTCAAGGTCCGTCAGGACCGCGATTGGGAGCGCTACGGCCAGCTTTTGCTCCAAGTCGGCTGCATCACTGCAATCGCGCTCATCCTGTTCCTCATTTACCTAAGGCTCTAGGACAGTACGAGTTGATCGAAACGTGCAGTCCAAGCTCCTTCATCGAGTCGTTCGCACGAGGTCTGCGGAAAGATTGGTTCGGCTGGGGATCAGATCGGTGTGCACTCCCCGGAGTGGGACGCGTACTTGGACCACTCGCCGTCCAATGCGGTAACCACTTGCCAATTCGCCCTATTTTACTGCCTTTCATCCGCACTCTGCACACTCGCTAAAACTCCATGCCCAAACGCACAGACATTCAGAAAATAATGCTCATCGGCTCTGGCCCCATAGTCATTGGCCAAGCCTGCGAGTTTGATTATTCGGGAACGCAAGCCTGCAAGGCGCTGGCCGAAGAAGGCTACGACATCGTCTTGGTAAATAGCAATCCGGCTACCATTATGACCGATCCAGAGGTGGCCCACCGGACCTACATCGAGCCGATTACGCCGGAGATTTGCGCGCGGATCATCGCCGCGGAAAAGCCGCAGGCCCTCCTGCCGACGCTCGGCGGCCAAACCGCGCTCAATACAGCGGTGGCCTTGGCCGAAAGCGGAGCTCTCGCCGAGCACGACGTCGAGATGATTGGTGCGCGAATCGACGCGATCAAGATGGCCGAAGACCGCGAACTCTTCAAAGCCGCCATGGACCGGGCCGGGTTGGACATGCCGCGCGGGGCCTTCGTCCATAGCTTTGAAGAAGCCCAAACGCACCAAGCCGAATTGGGCTTCCCGACGATTATCCGCCCCGCTTTTACGCTGGGCGGCTCTGGCGGCGGCGTGGCGTACAACGCCGAGGAATTCGAGCGGATCGTGCGCCACGGCCTCGACCTGAGTCCAATCGACGAGGTGTTGATCGAGGAATCGGTGCTCGGGTGGAAGGAATTCGAGCTGGAGGTCATGCGCGATCACCGCGACAACGTGGTCATTATCTGCTCGATAGAAAACTTCGACCCCATGGGCATTCACACCGGCGACAGCATCACGGTTGCGCCGGCGCAGACTTTGTCCGACAAGGAATATCAGCACATGCGCGACGCGGCCATCCGCATCATGCGCGAGATCGGCGTCGATACCGGTGGGTCCAATATCCAGTTCGCGGTCAATCCCACCGACGGCCGCATGGTAGTAATCGAGATGAACCCCCGGGTCTCGCGCTCCTCGGCGCTGGCTTCTAAAGCAACGGGCTTTCCCATTGCCAAGATCGCCGCCAAACTGGCCGTGGGCTACAGTCTGGACGAAATCCGCAACGACATCACCCGCGAGACCCCGGCCTCTTTTGAGCCGACTATCGACTACGTGGTGACCAAAATTCCGCGCTTTACTTTTGAGAAATTTCCCAGCACGCCGGACGCACTCGACACCCAGATGCGCTCGGTGGGAGAGACTATGGCCATTGGCCGCACCTTTAAGGAGTCGCTGCAAAAGGGTCTGCGTTCGCTGGAGGTTGGCCGCGCGGGTTTTGGGGCCGACGGCAAGGACCTCAGCGCGGCCAAGGTGGCCGACGAGGAACTGCGCGAGAAATTGCTGCGTCCCAACTCCCAGCGCATGTTCTACCTCAAGCTGGCCATCGCCAAAGGCTACACCCACGACGAACTCTATGGTCTGACGGGCATTGATCCGTGGTTTCTCGACCAACTCTACCAGCTTTTTGAACTCGAACAGCAGCTAATGCGGGAAGATGTGTTCTCCGATATCGCCTTGTTGCGCCGCGCCAAAGAGTGGGGATTTAGCGACCGCCAGCTAGCGCATCTCAATGGCGGCGACGAGGCCAGCGTCCGTCGGCGTCGCCGCGAGTTGGACATTCGCCCGGTGTACAAAACAGTTGATACCTGCGCGGCTGAGTTCGAGGCCCACACGCCGTACCACTACTCGACGTACGACCGCGAGGACGAAGTGCAGCGCTCGACGCGCAAGAAAATTGCCATTCTCGGTGGGGGGCCGAACCGCATCGGCCAGGGAATTGAGTTCGATTACTGCTGCGTCCACGCGTGTTTCGCGCTGCGCGAAATCGGTTATGAGACCATTATGGTCAACTCCAATCCCGAGACGGTCAGCACGGATTACGACACGGCCGACAAGCTCTACTTTGAGCCGCTGACGATCGAAGACGTGCTGCACATCGTCGAGCGCGAAGCCCCAGACGGTGTCATCGTGCAGTTCGGCGGGCAGACTCCGCTGAACTTGGCGGCCGAACTAGCGCGCGAAGGCGTGCCTATCATCGGCACCTCGCCCAGCAGCATTGACTTGGCCGAGGATCGCCAGCGCTTCGGTCAACTGTTGAACGAACTGGGTATCCGCCAGCCGGAGAATGGCATGGCCTCCAGTTGTGACGAGGCGTGCGCGATTGCCGAGCAGATTGGCTTCCCGGTCTTGGTGCGGCCTTCTTACGTGCTGGGTGGGCGGGCCATGGTGGTCGCCTACGATGCCGGGAGCCTCGAAACCTACATCAACGAAGCCATTGAGGTTGCGCCCGAGCGGCCCGTGCTCATCGACCGCTACCTACAAGGCGCGGAGGAATTCGACGTGGATGCGGTGGCCGACGGGACGGACGTGGTCGTCGGCGGGATCATGCAGCACATTGAACACGCTGGCGTGCATTCGGGCGACAGTGCCTGCGCCTTGCCGCCCTACGACACGCCGGCCAAGCACATCGAAGCCATGCGCGAGCACACCCATGCGCTGGCGCGCGCCCTCGACGTGGTTGGCTTGATGAACGTGCAATACGCCGTCTATCAAGACGAGGTCTATGCGATTGAGGTAAATCCCCGGGCTTCGCGCACCGTGCCGTTTGTCAGCAAGGCCATTGGCCGCCCGCTGGCCAAGATCGCCGCGCTGGCCATGGTGGGGGTGAGCTTGCGCGAACAGGGCTTTACCGAGGAGATCGTGCCCGCGCATATATCGGTCAAGGAGGCCGTGCTGCCCTTTATAAAATTCCCCGGAGCCGATAGTCTGCTGGGGCCGGAGATGAAGTCCACGGGCGAAGTCATGGGCATTGGCCGCGACTTTGGCACGGCCTTTCTCAAGGCGCAGATGGGGGCGGGTTCGCTGCTGCCGTCTCGTGGCCGGGTCTTTATCAGCGTGGCTGACTGCGATAAAGAGGAGGTCTTGCCGGTGGCACGTCGGCTGCGCGCGGCTGGGTTTGAGCTGGTGGCCACGCAGGGCACGCGCGACTTTCTCGGCAAGCACGGCATCGCCGCAGAGCGGGTGCACAAAATTCACGAGGGCAGCCCGCACATCGAAGATGCAATTCGCAGCCGCCAGATCGATCTGATTATCAATACCCCTCTGGACGAACCTTCTTACTACGACGACTTCGCGGTGCGTCGAGCCGCAGTCGTAACCGGCGTGCCCTATACCACGACGATGGCCGGAGCCCGGGCTGCGGCTGCGGGCATTGAGGCGCTGCAACGCGCCGAACTGGGCGTGCAATCCCTGCAGGATTACCATCGGATCTAGGAGACAGCTTGTGCGGACCGCGCCCTTGGTGCTGTTGCTGACTGGTTGTTTAGCGATCTCGGCCTGCGTCTATTTCAATACGTTTTACAACGCCAAAAAATCCTTCCGCGAGGCCGAGAAAGAACGGCGCAAACACGAAGAGACCTACGCCGACTGGGCCTTTGACCGGGCTGGCCCCGAATTGCAGCAGCAGCGCTCGCGGCAGGCCGACCAACTCTACGACAAAGCGGTGCGCAAAGCGTCCAAGGTGCTCGACCAGTACAAGGAGAGCGACTTGGTCGACGACGCCATGTTCCTGATCGGCCAAGCATATTACTGGCGCGGCGAATACCTCAATGCCCAAGAGTCGTTCAGCGACTTGGAAACCTTTTTCCCGTCCAGTCCGTACTTCGATCAAGCCCGCTACTGGCGCGCCCGCTGTCTAGAGGAGCAGCGGATTGACGGCCAAGCGCAGTCGCTCTACCGAGTGCTTTTTGACGAGGCCGAAGAAAAGATCGCCGTCCAAGCGGGCCTGCACTTGGCCGAGATGGCGCACGATCGCGAGGACTACGTCGCGGCCATGCGGGAATATCGGGCGACGCTGGAGGCCTTTCCCAAAAGCGCGGGGCGCGCCCAGTTGTGGTTGCGCTTGGGCGAGGCGCTGATGGCCTTAGAGGATCCGGCTCGCTTAAACGAGGCACTAGCGGCCTTCGACGAGGTGCTGCAGGCCGACCCAAGCGACGATGAAAAATACCGCGCCCAGCTCAACAGCGGCCGCGCGCTCTACGCTATGGGCGCGGAGGACGAAGCCCTAGCCACATACGTCAGCCTACTTGACGAGGGAAGCTTCCGCCGCTTTGAGGGACGCACCCGACTCCTAATTGGCGAGTGGTACCAGGGCCGCCGCTTGTTCGACGAGGCGTTGGCCGAGTACGAGCAGGTCCGCAACGACTTCCCCCAAACGCCCTCTGCGGCCATGGCCTTGTATCGCATCGGCTTGCTGCGCCTACAGGAATACGGGGAGACCGAGCTGGGGCGCGAGTACCTTGAGGAGAGCAGCCGCGAGAGCCCGGGGGCGCAGGGCGTACTTTTGGCACAGGAGATGCTGGGACACCTGCGCCGGCTGGAGCAGATCCAGCGCCAGGTCCACCGCGCTGATTCGCTCTATGCCGACTCGCTGGGGGCGGTGCAGGGGCCGCTGTTGTGGCAGGTAGAGGAGGCTCCGGCTGATACGGTGGTGGTGGCGCAGAGTTTGGAGGTACTGGACGACCTGTTCAGCGCGTGCGAGCTCTATCGCCACGATATCGGCCAAGCCGATTCGGCCCGCGCGTATTACGAGGAGGTAATCCGCCGTTTCCCAGACAGCGATCAACTGCCCCGCGCCGTGTACAGCCTCGCTTGGATCGAGCTGCAGTTGCGCGGCGACGAAGAGGGCGCTAGGCCCCATTTGCTGCGGCTGATCGAGGAATTTCCCACTTCGGCCCACGCCAACGAAGCCCGCAGCCTACTGGGGCAAAAGACCGAGGCCACAGCCGAAGAGCTAGCGGCCCGCGCGTTTGCGCGGATCGAGACATTGCGCCTAGCACAGCCCGAAGCCACCGAGGCGTACATCCCCTTATTGGACAGTTTGAGTCATGCTTTCACTGGTACGCAGAATGGAGCCCAAGCAGCGTTTTTGGCGGCCAATATCTACGAGAATGTCGTCGGCGATACGACCGCGGCCGAACAGCGCTATCAATTGTTGCGCGAAGAGTTCGCCGAGACGCGATTTGGCAAGCTGGCCCAGCAGCGGTGGGAAGCGCGCGAGGAAAGGCTCATCGACAAGTTAGAGCGCAGCCTAAAGGCGATCGGCGGTCAGCTCGGCCCGGGGGAGCAGATCGAACTGCTCGCCTTGGAGCCAGACACGCTCGACTCCGTGTCCTTGGCGCGCAAATACATCGGCTTTGCCGAGCGTGCGCAGCGGCGCGGCGACGTTGCGCTAGCCCGCGATTTTTACGAGCGCAGTATCGACCAGCAGGTCGCCAACCCGCGCGCCCTGTATCAACTCGGCAACATCAACTGGGAGGAGGGCTATTTCAACGATGCTGTCGAGTTCTACCGTCAGGCCTTGTCCTTTAATAAGAGGAACCTCAACCTTTACTACCGGCTCTGGCGCGCCTTTACCGAGCAGGGCGTAGAGGATTCGGCCAATTACTACCTGCGGGAGATCGCACGACGCGATCGGAACAGCGCGCAAATTCGCTTTCTGGTGGAGAAGTACCCGGATTTTCAGGGAGGTCAAGACCGCGAGGACTTGGACATAGAAGCGATGATCGAGCTCGACTTATCAATTCCCCCTGACGAGTTGAGGTGGAAGGAGGGCGACCTAGCGCTGAGCGATTGGCCGCTGGTCCGGCAGGTGGTGCGGCCCGTTTATCCGGCGGCTGCCGAGGATTCGGTCGAGGTGTTGCTCGACGTGCTAATCGACCGCGAGGGACGGCCCGAGCAAGTGGAGGTCTTTCGCGGGGAACCTCCTTTTGTCGAGAGCGCGGTGGATGCGGCGTATAGCTATAGCTTCTATCCCGCGGTGCGCCGCAACGGCGAGGAGATCAAGTCGTGGGTCGAGTTGACTGTGCCGTTTGGCTCGCCGCAAGAAGAGGGGGAAGAGCCGTGATTGACGAGCAAGCGCGTCTGTTGAGCAACCGCGAAGTCGCCGCGGACTTCTATTTGGCGCGCCTTAACGCACCCTACATTGCAGCGCGGATTGAGCCGGGTCAGTTCGTCAACATCGAGGTCGGCACAGGGGTCGATCCCTTGTTGCGCATCCCGCTGAGCGTGAGCGGCGTCGAGCACGAGGCTGGTATTATCGAGGTATTGTACGAAGAAGTAGGACCGAAGACGCGAGCGCTGAGCCAAGTCGGGCCGGACGCAGTCTTGCCGACCCTAGGTCCGTTGGGCAAGGGGTTCGCGCTGCCGTCCGAGGGTATGCGCGTCGTACTGGTCGGGGGCGGCATTGGCGTGCCGCCGCTGCTGTACTGGGGATTGGAGTTGAGGCAGCGGGAGTACCAGACTGCGCTGTTGGTCGGGGCGCGGACGGCGGACAAGCACCTGCCCAGCGAGTCGCTGGCACCGGCTGCGGACGTAGTGCGCCTCGCCACTGACGACGGCAGCTTCGGACACGCGGGCTTAGTCACCGATCTGTTGCGACACGAGCTAGGTGAAAAAGGGCCGTGCGCGGTCTATTGCTGTGGCCCACACGGGATGATGCAGGCCGTGGCCGCCAGATGCTTGGAGGCCCAAGTTCCGTGTCAGGTTTCTCTCGAAGAGTACATGGCTTGCGGCATCGGCATCTGCGTGGGCTGCGCCGTCGAGCTGGCGACGGCAAAAGGCGACACAGACTACGGTCGCTACGCCCGCGTCTGCGTGGATGGGCCGGCGTTCGACGCGCGGCAGATAAAATGGGGCAACGCATGGCCGACTTGAGCATAGACTTTGCTGGCGTGCAACTGCGCAACCCCGTGCTGTTGGCCTCGGGCACCTGCAACTACGGTCAGGAGCTTTTGCCGCTGACTGATTTTGCACGCTTGGGTGGGCTAGTCACCAAGACCATTACTCCACAGCCTCGGGGCGGCAACCCTCCACAGCGCATTGTCGAGACGCCAGCCGGAATGCTCAATTCCATTGGCCTGCAAAACCCCGGACTGGAGGCTTTTGTCGAGCAGCAATGGCCTTTGTTGGCGGGTTTGGACGCGCAGGTCGTGGTGAATATCGCCGGATTCGCGGTCGAGGAATTCGGGCAGATGGCGGCGAGTCTCGAAGCGTTGGCAGGCATTGCCGCGCTCGAAGTCAATATATCTTGCCCCAATGTCGAGGCCGGCGGCGACAATTTCGCCACGCGGCCCCAGACTGCGGCCGCAGCCATTGCCGCGGTTCGCAGCCGCACTCAGCAGCCAGTCATCGCCAAGCTGACGCCCAATGTCACAGATATCGCCGAGATTGCCTGCGCCGTAGTGGATGCGGGTGCGGATGCGGTCTCGCTGATCAATACGCTCGTTGGCATGGCCATTGACGTGGAGCAGCGGCGGCCCGTCTTGGGCGGTGTTACCGGAGGCTTATCCGGCCCGGCGATCAAGCCCGTGGCCCTCGCCATGGTGTGGAAGGTAGCCCAAGCCGTCGCCGTACCCGTTATGGGCATCGGCGGCATTACTACCGCGAGCGACGTCCTAGAGTTCATGGTCGCCGGTGCTTCTGCCGTTCAAGTCGGCACGGCCAGTTTTGCCAACCCCAACGCTGGCGTCGAAATCGTCGAGGAACTCCACGCCTATTGCGACGAGCGTGGCATTAACCGGATCGCCTCGCTGGTGGGCAGCTTGCGTTGTTAGCTGACTCATACACGTGAACGCGCCGACTCTGCGCTACATTCCTCGCACTTCTCACTTTTCACTGCATCGGCACAAAGCGCACGGGTAGGAGTTTGCGCTGGCTGAGGCCGGTGGGGGTGCGCTCTACCAAGACCAAGTGCTGGCGTTGGGTGCCTAGCGGGAGAATGAAGCGGCCGTTAGGCGCTAGTTGTTCGGTTAGAGCGGGTGGGATGGTCGCGGGTGCGGCCGAGCAGACGATGGCGTCAAAAGGGGCCACCTCGGGCCAGCCCATGCGGCCGTCGCCGATGCGGAGGGCGACATGCTCATAGCCTGTGTCGGCGAGTACGCGATGAGCTTGTGCGGCGAGGTCGGGGAAGAATTCAATGCTATAGACTTGGCCGGTCAGTTCGGCGAGTAGGGCGGTTTGGTATCCAGAGCCGGTGCCAATTTCCAAGACCCGTTCCTCGCCCCGCAGGCCGAGGGCCGAGAGCATGTAGGCCACTACGTACGGCTGCGATATGGTTTGCTCTGCGCCGATGGCCAGCGGGTGATCGGCATACGCATGGGCGCGCAGGGCCTCCGGGACGTAGCAATGCCTTGGGACGCGGTCAAACGCCGCGAGTACGCGCGAGTCGCGAATGCCGCGCTGGCTGAGTTGCTCGCGCACCATAGCGCGGCGCTGATCGGCATAGGAAGTCATCGTGCGCTCTGGAGAATGGCTATGGCAGCGTCTATTGCGGTCGCCGTGGGGATTGCAGCGATGTCGGCGGACGGTGCTTGGAGGATTTGGCTGCGCTTGCCGCGCGGTGCCCATAGCCGAGGATCGGTGGGGCCAAACAGCGTCAGGGTCGGGGTGCCGACGGCCGCAGCTATGTGCCCGGGGCCGGAGTCGTTGCCGATGAAGAGCGCGGCTTTGGCGAGCAGGCCGGCGAGGGTGCGCAGATTGGGAGGGTGGAGCGTGGGTAGGTTGCCGACAGCGAGTTGGCGTTCGCGTTCGACTGGGCCGCACAGGAGCGCGGTATGCCAGCCTCTTTTCTGCAGCGCGTTGGCGAGGGCGTGGAAGTTTGCCACAGGCCAGCACTTGGCTGGCGAGCCGCTGCCTAAGTGGATGACGACTTCGGGTGGGGCGGTGAGCGCTTCTACGTAGCCGTAGTCGGCGGGCTGTAGCTCAATGTGTGGGGTGCGGTCGCAGATGGGTAGGTCCCATTGCCGCAAGGGGCTTAGCAAGTGATCGACGATGTGGCCGCGGAAATTAGCTGGGGGTCGCGGGTCCCACAGCAGCACGGGACCGGCGACGGCTCGGCGCAGTTGCGGGCCGAAGTGTTGTTGGGGATCCGCCGTATAGGCTAGCACGCGCTGCGTAGCGGCGAAGAGCTGGCGTGTGGCCGGGGGAAGCGGCCCATCGCGGTGCAGGGGAATCAGGCGTGGGTCTTCGCCGTCGAGGATGGAGGCCGCTGGGCTGAGCGCTAGGGTCGCCGGGCGGCCGATGAGGCGCAAATCGGCGGCGGGAAAGGCACGGCGCACGGCATCGATGGCGGGTAGGGTGAGGACGAAGTCGCCGATCGCCCCGCCGCGAAATATGGTTATCGCGCTCAATTTTGCCGCTCCACTGCGGGAGTCTCTTGCTCACTATGACATTTTTGCGTAATTTTTACGATTCTGTTTGCTATACAACTATTTGAAGGAGTTGGCCTTATGGGGGCCTTGATTGGCAAAAAATTGGGAATGACGCAGGTGTACAATGAGCGCGAGGATCTCACGCCGGTGACGATCGTCGCGGCTGGGCCCTGCCCAGTGGTACAAGTGCGGACCGAAGAGGACAATGGATACTCGGCTTTGCAACTCGCATTCGACGAAGTGCCAGAGCGCAAGCTGACCAAGCCGCAAAAGGGACATCTGGACAAGGCCGGCGTGAGCGGGCATCGCATCCTGCGCGAATTTCGCGGCGAAGAGGGCGAGTTCGAGGTCGGCCAAGTCTTGGACGTGAGCCAGTTTGAGGTTGGCCATCGGGTCAAAGTGACGGGTAAATCCAAGGGCAAGGGGTTTGCCGGGGTGGTCAAGCGCCACGGTTTCCGCGGCAAGAACGCCAGCCACGGTACGCCCGATACCATACGCCACGGCGGCTCCATCGGCCAGGGCACGACGCCGGGTAAGGTGTGGAAGGGCAAGAAAATGTCCGGCCAGATGGGTAACAAGCGAGTCTCCACCAAGGGGTTGACCGTCGAGCGGATCGACGAGGATCGCAACTTGCTCTTCCTCAAGGGAGCGGTGCCGGGGGGAGTCAACGGCTACGTCCTGATACAGACCATTTAAGTCCCCTGCTTTAAGAGTGCTTGCGAGGCGATGCCCGATGTGGCATCGCCTCTTTTTTTATCCGGGCGGCCACTGCATGGGGCGGCCGCCGAGCAGGTGGACGTGGAGGTGGGCGACCGTTTGCCCTCCGTCGTCGCCGGCATTGATGACCAAGCGGTAGCCCGCTGCGGCTAGACCCTGCTCGGCGGCGATCTGGCTGGCTTTGAGCAGCAAGTGGCCGAGCAGGGGGCCGTGCTCGGGGGCGGCGTGTTGCACACCGGCGACGACTTCCTTGGGTATGACGAGGATGTGCGTCGGGGCTTGGGGCTGGATGTCGCGAAAGGCCAGACAGTCGGAGTCCTCATAGATGATGTCGGCGGGAATTTCGCGGCGGATGATTTTGCTGAAAATGGTCTCCTCACTCATCGGCCTTTCTCGCATGGTTTAGGGATTTGGTTGCGGCGGATTATAGGCGCGGCGGCTGGAAACGTCAAGCGGACGCTAGCTATGGATTTGAGTATCGTCATACCCGCGTACAACGAAGAGAAGCGGATTCTCATCGCCTTGGAGCAGACGCTTGCGTTGTTGCAGCAGCGTCCGTGGTCCTGTGAATTGCTGATCGTAGATGACGGCAGCACCGACCGCACGGTCGCCTGCATTGCGGAATACGCCCGCGCGCACCCCCTCGTCCGCTGCGTGCAAAACGATCGCAACCGAGGCAAGGGCTATTCCGTGCAGCACGGCGTGGCCGAGGCCGAGGGCCGGTACATCGGCTTTATGGACGGCGACTACAAGACCGACATCGCCGCGCTCGATCAGGTGATGCCCCTATTGGAAGCAGGGTGGGATGGGGTGATCGGCGACCGGACGCTGAGCGCGACCGAATTCGTCGTCGCGCGCCGACGCTACCGGCAGTGGGGGACCGAGGCGTTTGGCTGGCTTTTGCGCGCGCTGATGGGTTTGGGCGAGTTCGGCGATACCCAGTGTGGATTTAAGTTTTTTCAGGCTGCGGTGGTGCGCGATCTCTGTGCACGGCAGCAGATTGCCGGGTTCATGTTCGACGTGGAGTTACTGCTGCTGGCGCGCCAATCGGGCTACCGCATTGCGAAGATCCCCGTGAAGTGGCGTTTTGACCCGGACAGCCGCTTTAATCCGGTGACCGGGACGCTGGCCAATCTCGTGGATTTGGCGCGAATCCGTTGGGTGCATCGCCGTCGATCTTGAGCGGTCAAATGCTGTCGTCAATCTCGCGGATCAAAGCGGCTAAGCGCCCTAGGCACACGGTGAGAAAAATCTCTTGGGCAACGGGCGATTCTTGCCGCACCGGACTGTTGATGAAGCGGCCGATGGCGATGAGAATCACGTACACCGAGAGTACGTCGTGGGCTTGGTCCCTAGTGGCAGAGAGTCCGTCGCGCACGGTGCGACGGATTTGCCGCATGGCCTCGACTAGCGCCTCGGCCTTTTCCTCTTCATAAGCGACGACCACTTCCCGGCACAAGGTCTTTAACTGCGTGCGGTATTCGGCATTGATGCAGTGGGCCTTGCCCAAGGAGTCTGTTGCCCGGCGCAGCAGGCGGGTGATGGCGGCGACGCGGTCGGTATCCTCGCGCGAGAGCAAGCGGTAGAATTGGTCGCCAGCACCTAGGGCACGGCAGACCCCGTTGAGTAGCTGCAAGCGCACGGCCGGGGAGGGATAGTCGGTCAGGCGGCCTAGCGCGGGCCTGACGATGCGGTGGTCTTGGCGCTCGCCGAGGACGTCGACCAGCGTCGGGAATGTCAATGGGTCGAAATCGCTGCCAAAGTGCCAGAATAGTAGCTCGTGGACTTCGTCCCCACGGATGCTGGCTAGGCCGCGGATGGCGCTGATGCGGACTCGGGGATCGGCGGCGTCCAGTGCCTCGACTAGCGGATCGATGCTGGTGGAGGAGCCGAGGCGGCCTAGGGCTTCGGCGGCTTCGCTGCGGATGTCCGAGGCCCCGTCGAGCAGTTCGCGCACCAAGGGTTCGGTAGCGCTTTCCGACCGGCTCTCGCCCAAGGCGCGGGCCGCGGCGCGGCGCACCCGGGGGCTGGCGTCGGCCAGCGCCTGGATCAATTGCTCGATGGCGAGGGGGTTGCCCGAACGGCCTAGGGCCTCGGCGGCACGTGCCCTAGTTCCCTCGGCCGTGGCTAGGCTGAAAATGGTGGCGTTGTAGGCGTAGCTGAGGACATTGCCGCGCAGCATCCGCGAGAGCAGGCTGCGCGAAGTTGCGCTCCGCGCGTCCTTGACAGTGCGGAGGAGGAACAAAGGCACTAGCCGGACCAAGGCGCTGAGGGCAAAGATGACTTGCAAATCGCCCATGGGCACGCCGAACACAGAAAAGCGCAAGCCCTCTAATTGGGCGACGAGCAGGCCGCCCAACAAGGGGCCGAGCGCACCCATTAAGTTGACCGTCACCGACCAAGTTGCTAGATACATCGTGCGTCTCTCGCCTTGAGGCAGCAGACCGTAAAGCAGGGGATTGATGCCCACTCCGATCCCGGAGAATAGAATGCCGCTCAGGACCAAGGCCACAGGTACCAAGTGGTAAGCCCCTGGCTGATTAAAGGTCCAGATAAGAGGCAGGAACGCGGCCGGTGTCATCAGAATTTGCAGGACGGGTCTGGCGCCGAAGCGGTCGATGAGGCCAGCCCAGAGCCGGTAGCCAGCGATGCTGGTCAGCATGAATAGGGCGTTGAAAATCGAGACCTCGGTATAGGAGATCTGCAGGCGGTCGAGCATGAAGACGCTGTAGAGCGGTCCAGCTAGCCCAATGCCAAAGGTCCACAGGCCAAAAAAGAGAGCGGCGCGGCGGAAGTTGGCGTCGTAGAAGGGCTGCACAAGGTCGCGCAAGCGCGTGCTTTGTTCGTCGCTGGCGGTTGTCTGTTGAGGAAAGGGGGCGCGGAGGAGATTAGAGTACCCCAAGAATCCAAAGAGCGACCCGGCGGCAAAGACCCAGACAAAGCCGCCTCCGTCGGGGAAAAGGTCGAGGAATTGGCCGATCGCAAAACCGGCAATCATAGCTACTATGGTGCTGACGATGGTCTGGCGGCTGGCAAAGCGCGCGCGGATATTCTCCGGCACGGCGTTGGCGATCCAAGTGCTGTAAAAGGGCGAGATCGCATAGCCGCTGAACATGCTGAGGCAGACCATGGCTACCAAGGCCGGGAGCCGGTACTGCTCTGGGACGAAGAGGGGGATGATCAGCGGTAGTCCGCGAAAGGCGATTTCCACGTAGCCGCCGAAGACGACAAAGCGCTTCTTGTCGCGGACGCGGGCGCTCAACAGCGGAGCGAGCAATTGCGTCAAAGCGAGGAAGTACGCGGCCGAGGTGAAGAGGGCGATGAAGGCACCGTCGGCACCTAAGTACAGCGCAAAGCCGGTAAAGGCCGCCGTCCCCAACCCGCAGGCTTGCCCCCAAGCGCCCCACAAGCCACTGGCGACGACGAAGGACCGAAGGGCGCGATACACTTGGCCGCGCGAGAGAGCAGGTGCATTTGCCATGTAAAAAAATATCGTTGCGATGTCAGTAAAGGGCAACGAACTTTGCCCGTAGGATTTTATTAAAACCACAACAAAGGAGGCGGATTATGGCACTCAAGATGGGATACGCGACTTTGCGCTGGCGGCAGCCGGATTTGGCAAAGGCCCTGCCCGAACTCAAAAAGGCCGGCTGGGACGGCTGGGAGGGGCGGTTGCCGCTTGATTGGTTGGGGCCGCCGCAGCGGCTGAAGCAAGTGTGCGAGGACGCGGACATGCCGTTGTGCGTATTTACGGCTAGTGGCTCGCCCGAAGACCGCGACTGGGAGCACACCGAGCGCAACAAGCGGCGGATGGATTTCGCCGCGGAGATGGGCGTGGATTGCTTCATGTTTATGAGCGGTCGCAGGCCGGAGGGCCGGCCGGTGGAGCGCGCTGATATCGAGCGGGCGGCCGAGGGGGCCGAGCTGTGGGCCGAGTACGCGGCCCAGTACGGGCTGGAGCTAAGCTACCACATCCACACTAACTTGCTGGTGGATTCGGCTGAGGACTGGCGGTTGTACATGAGTTTGCTGGATAAAACGAAGCTGTGCATTGATGTCTCGCACGCCGAGTTGTGGGACTACGATCCAGTGCAGTCGCTGACGGATTTTTGGGATCAGCTCAACTACGTCCACCTACAGGACTATATATCTTGCACGGTGCGCGAGCCGGGGCGCTACAATCCCGAATGGGTTTCGGTCGGCGAGGGCGAATGTCTTGACTTTGCCGGGGTGCTCAACACGCTCGCTGAGCGGGACTTTGACCGCTGGGTGACCAGTTGTCCGGGCGAGCCGGCCTACGAGGGCGAGGACGCAATCAGCGAGGCGCGGCGGAGTGCGGGGATGCGTCAGTATTTGCGCGGGTTGGGGTACTAGGGCGCGACACCACGCTGATTCAACTGTCTGCCTAGGTTCGCTGCTGGACGCGGCTCGATGCTGAGCCGGAAACGGGATCAGATTTTATTCGGCGGCCTATGCAATATGAACGATTCAGACGAATTTAAAGTACCGCTAAAATTGAGAGAAAATGAAAAAGCAAACGCAGGAGGTACACCATGACGCGGGAACGCGATGAGATCGTCAAAACCATTGTCCGCGAGACCTTAGCAGAACGCTTCACCGACGATGAGTTCGTGTTCGATCCGATTCGGGTCGTTCCACTCGTCGATGAATTCGGCGATGGCGACGGCAAAGAGTACCTGCGCATTACCATAGTCTTCGACGGCGACCAGAAAAAGCTCGATCCCGGCTGGACATCGACCTTGATCCGGCGCATTAAGCCGAAGCTGCTTGCGGCGGGTATAGAACAATTCCCCAGCCCGTCGTTTGTCGAGAAGTCCGAGTGGCTGAGCTTGTATCGCAAGTGGCGGCGACGCCACCCGGAGGCAAGCGTTGAAAGCGATTGATTTTATTGCGACAGCCCAAGATTTAGCCGGTGCCAACAGGAGAGGTCGGCCGCGGGAGACAAACCTCCGCCGTGCTGTCAGCACGACGTACTATGCGCTGTTCCACTGCCTAGCAGCCTGTTGTGCCGATATGGTCGTCGGTGGCTCCGGCTCAAACCGCAGCCGGGCCGCATGGCGTCAGGCATACCGGGCATTGCAGCACGGTCCCGCCCGACAACGCTGCGAACGCCAGCATATCATCGCAAAATTTCCAGACGAGATTCAGGATTTCGCCGATCTATTCGTCGATATGCAGAAGAAACGGCACGGTGCTGATTACGACCCCGACGCAACAGCAGCCTACGATCCAGATACGGCTTTTTCCAAATCCAACGTCATTCAGGACATTGCTGTTGCCGAGAATGCCATCAACCGCTTTTCTAATGCACCTGTTAGGGATCGACGCGCCTTCGCTGTCTATGTTCTGCTGGACATCAGGAGAGATTAACTTCAGACACCCACAGTAAGCGACCAAGTAAGCGACCAAGTAAGCGACCAAGTAGCGCGGCTGCTTGCGATTTTGCGGACCGGTCCAAAAACGGCCGCCGAACTGATGGCGGCACTGGGGTTGTCGCATCGTCCCACATTCCGCAAAAACTACCTTCGCCCAGCACTGTCCGCAGGGCTAGTGGAAATGACACGCCCCGAATCGCCCACCGCGAAAAATCAGCAGTATCGCCTCGCCGTGCGTGGGCGAAAGATGTGATTGCGGAAAGGGTGTCCTCTAGGGTGCCTTGAACATGTGCCGCAGTTGGTCGGCTAGCTCTTTGGTTTTTTCCATCGTCTGTTGTTGCATGAGGTGTTGCCGCTTTAGGCGCTGGTAGTGCGCGTACTCGGCGTCGGCGCGTTCGCGCTGGCCCATTTTGAGCAGGAGATGGGATAGGGCCCGACGGGCTTGGAGATCGCGGGGGTGGTGTTGCAAGATGCGCTCAAAGCGCTGGAGGGCTTGGCGGTATTGACCTTGGTTGGCCTCTAAGGTTCCCATGCTGCGCAAGGCATGCACATTGTCGGGATCGAGCGCCAGCGCCGCGAGTAAATGACCTTTGGCTGTTTCCTCATCCCCCCGCTTTAACAGCAGATCGGCTAAATGGCACAACCCGGCGAGATGATCGGGTTGCTGGGCTAGTAGCTGCTGATAGGCTTGTTCGGCGCGCTCGGGCTGGCCCTGGTTTTCGTATAGCTGACCCAGCAGATAGTGAGCCGACGGAGAGCCTAGTTCGAGCGCTTGGAGATAGGCTGCTTCGGCTTGCTCTAGCCGGCCGGCTGCGGCTGCGGCCCGCCCGAGACGGAGGTACAGGTGGGCTTGATCGGGTTGCCGCGCTAGGAGCTTTTGGTACTCGGCCGCCGATTCTTGAAACTGGCCCCGTAGCCGGAGGAAATCCGCGAACTGGAGGCGGACGTCGTCTTGGTCGGGATGGTGGTCGAGGAATTGCCGCCATGTGTGGGCGGCATCGTCGTAGCGCTGGGTCGCTCCGTACATATGGGCGAGGCCCAGCAGGGCACGGCGGTGGGACGGGGCTAGTTCGACGGCGCGGCGGTAGTGCTGCAAGGCGTTGGTCTTCATGCCTTTGTTCTCATAGATAGCCGCCAGCGAGTAGTGGTGGAAGGCGGCCACGTGCGGACTGGTCGTCGCGCTTCCGGCGTTGGTGACCAATAGCAGTACGGCGAGGGCGCCCGCCGACAGGTACAAGGGCCTATGGCGCAAATTAGTCAAGGTGCAAGCGCCATAGGCGGCCAGCAGCAAGAGACAGGGCACGGCTGGCAAGCGATAGCGGCCCGTGACGAAAAACAACACCACTGACAGCATATAAACCCCGGCAAAGAGCAAGACGAGATAAGTTGCCGGGGTGCGGCGTTCTGGTTTGAGCAGGACATAGGCCACCCCGAGCAGGGCGAGGGCCGAGACCAAGCCAAAGGGGAATGCGAGGCCGTATTTCCACAGCAAAAGGCGCAGCAGCGGAGAGTACTCAGCGGCGAAGTACGGATCGGTATTGCGGGGAATCTCGGCCCCGTGCCAAAACAGATAGCTCTTGTGCAAAAGTAGGGCCAAATAGCCGCCCGGCTCGGTGCGTATATATTCCCAAGATTTGCCCAACAGATAGCGCGAGCCAGCTCCCGGCTGAGTGATGCCGGCCTCGCGTTGCGGCAAGTCAACTACCTCGCTCCATCCCGCTCCGGGCCGCGCCGCTACGGTGCGGTCGTAGTCCGGGTTGTTGCCGAGGTAGAAGTTGACCCCCGCGTTGAAGGAGATAAGCACCCACTCGCCACCGACGATGCGGTTGCGCAGCGTCACTGGGCCTACCAGCATCAGCAGACCGACGGCAAAAATCGCCACGTGGAGGGCGCGGCGACGCGTTGCCGCAGCGGGCCACCAGCGGTACATCCACCAAGCCGCCACCGGCGCAAAGAGCAACACATTCGGCACGGCCAAGGTGCCCAGTCCTAGGACGAATCCGGCGCTCAGTGCGGGAAGGGCTCCGCCGTGGCGCTGGCCCCACAACAAGATCAACAGCAGGACCGCGTCGAAAAGCACGGCCCAAGTCGTGGGCAAAAGTTCGCCCTCAAAATAGAGGAAGGGGCCGTACAGCGCCGCGCCTAGGGCCGCTATCCAACCCACCGTCGGCGAGAAGACCTCGCGGCCTAGCTTGAAGACGAGCAGGCAAGTGAGCGTGCCGGCTAGGGCTTGGAGCAGACGAGGGAGGTAGTAGTTTTCGCCAAAAAAAGAAAAGAGAACGGCTAGGAAATAAGGGTAAAAAGGGGGTTGCCAGAACGGCATCGGACGCCCAGCCCAAGTGCCGGTCGCCAGTTCGCGGGCGTATTCGGTATAGCTTCTGGCATCTACAATGGGCGTGTCGAAAAAAGGACTGTCGGCGGCTTGGAACAGGTAAACTAAGCGCAGGCCTAGAGCCAAGACGGCTAAGGCGACCAGCTTAGGCCAATGCAGCGCAAGTGCCTTATTTGCCCAGGCCAGCATATAAGGTGATAAAGCCCTGAGTCAGGATTTCCGATTCGCGTTCGATGCTTTTGAAATCGCGCCAATCTGCTTTGAGACCCACTTGGGCGGATACCTCGTAGCCCAAGTAGGAACTCACATTGGATAGCTGCAAGGCTCCGGCGACCCCGGTGAAATCGTTGTTGTCGCGCTTCATATCGTTGGCGAAAGAGTACTCAATTCCGGTTTGAATGCGGGTGTTGCTGAGAATGGGAAACCCCAAGAGGAATCCCACTATCTCGGTCAGCACTGTCTCCTCGTCGGCGGTGAACAACCCCACGGTCTGGCGACGGTATTCGCTTTTCCAGCGCGGCTCGAGTTGGACGGTGCCCAGATCGTAGCGGTAGCTGAGTTTGTTGATGACGCCAAAAAAGGAGTCCGTCTCGCGCAGGGCCGCTTCGTCGCGCTGGTGAAAAAGCTCCAAGTTGAGATAGTTATACGCCTCCAGGCCCCCTCGGTTGTAGTTGTGTCCGATCCAAGTGGTGTTGATCCAAGTGTCTTGGGCTAAAAGTGGATCTACTACTTTTTGTAGCTGACCGTCGCGTTGCGTGTTTTCGGGGAACCACTGGAGCAGGTCGTCCGGGATATTGTCTTGAGCTAGCTTAAGCATCTGCATGAAGCGGAAGCGCCCTTGTTGGGGATTGTCCCGGTCTAGGCTGAACAGAGCGTAGGAAGTGTGATTGCGCTTGTCGGCTGAGATCAATTCTTCGCGCAGGTGCCCAATGGTAAGGCGGACGTCCGGGGTCAGCCGGTATCCCATATAGACGTTGAAGCCTCGGTGGTCTTTCTGATAGGGGTAGTCTGGGGATTCGTCGTTTTCAAAGCGGTCAACCCACAGGTTGTTGTTCATGTCGATCCCGTAGAGGAAGTCGGGTCGGTCCACGCGGTGTCTGAGAAAGGCCTCGTCGTAGTCGGGAATGCCATTGGAGATGGTTAGGTTGTCGTTTTGGTTGAAGTCCGAGATGAAGTCGTAGTTCTCGTCCCAGCCAGGGAAGACTCGGCGGTCGCCGGCTTGCGAATCGGCGCGCACTAGGTCGGGGGCGCGGTCTTGGTCGTCGTTGTCCTCTACCAACTCCACCACGTGGAAGCGCTCGTTTTCGTAGTCGATATTGCCGGCCGAGCCGGTGACAAAGGTGCGGGTGTTGTAGAGCGGGTCCATGCTGTACGCTTCGCCAAAAAAGAAGAAGGGATGGGCCACCTTGGATAGGTTGACCATCCAAGCAGGCTCGACCTGCTCGCCGGCCACGCCTGCCGAAGTGGTGTGGCTGGTCCGCGTCACGCTGGGATATTTGCGGTAGGTCACGCTCAGATCGTACTCGCCGTAGAAGTTGAAGCCGGCCACATCCCGCAGCTCTAGGGTGGCCCCGATAATTTGAGTAGCCGTGGGCAGGCCGTACTCGAATTTGAGGATGCGCAGATTGGTGTTGTCCTGCACATTGCCTTCGGCCTGCGCCACTAGCAGCAGCACAGGTTCGTCGCTGCGGTTGGTTTGGTTATTGGACGTCATCCACACCTGATAGTCGTTGCCAATAGTCATTTCGAACTCGACTTTGGCGATTTCTTCTTTGGGCCCCGAGGCCCGGTTGACGAAGGCCGGCGTGTCGAAGTCGTAGAGCAGGCGGATCTCTTCGGACCCATCGGCCGAGATGAAGCCCTCTTGGACGAATCCCCCTTGGATGGCAGGTTCAAAGCGGATTTCTCGGCCGTGGTCAACAGTGCCGTCGTTGTAGGTAATGATGATGTCCGAACCCACTGGGAAGAAGGCGGCTCCACCGCTGCCGTCTGCGGGCGAATCGTCGCGCAGGACTAGTTCGATAAAGGAAACGGTTTGGTTTTGGTCAACCGTCAAGGCCCCGGCAATGGGGTTGCCCTTAAAGCCGTCGCGCAGGGTATTGGACTGATGGGTGTTGACGAAGTGAACACCCATTTCGGTGAAGTCGCCGATCTGCGCGGTGGCCCGACCGCCCATTAGCGTGGTGAGGTTGGTGGTGAGGACTTCGGTGTTGTCGGTTGAGGCCCCGCCGGGCGAACTAAGGCGCGAGTAGATGACGGTACCTTGGTACTTGTCGGTCGCGATGTCGAACTGGACTCCGTCCCAAAAGGGTTTGGAAAAGCTCATGGGGGTGAGGGTGGTGCGCAGGCGATTCGACACCGTCAGGGCGTAGTGATACTGACCCTTGCTGTCCGAGGCAATAGCCACGCCCGAAAACCAGTTATTAAAGCGAGAGGCCTTGACCAGCGAACTGCCAAATTGCCGCGGCTGAGTCTGCGAGTTGCTAAAGATGAGCCAGCCACGGGTGATGGCGTTGCCAAATAGGTCGTAGTAATAGTCGCCTTCTAGCCGGATATCGACGTAGCGCTGGTACAGGTTGCGGGCGTAGTTGCTGTACTCCCACTGGCGCCAGCGGTACTCGTTGTAGAGTTCCTGCGGCACGTACCACTTTTTAATGGTCGGATCCAGTGCGTCGAAGAGGACGCCGGGGCCATAAGGAGCGTAGCTGGTCTCGCCACTCCCTCGGGGGACGCCCAGTCGCGTGCCATAGTCGGGTTGGCTGTAGGCAGGGCTTAGAATACAACTTAAGACCACCAAGACAGACGCGGTATTTAGCCTTCTTGCTTCCATAATCTTCCCTTTGGCTGGTGTACACTAATAGACTACGGCCACGATGCGGGCCAAAGCCGTGTCAGTGGCCCGGTCCGAATCGGCACCGAAATCAATCCGGCATATATAGAGTCCTGGCGGCACGGTGCGGTCAGCCGCATCGCGGCCATTCCAGCGAATTTGCTGGGGGCCTCCTGACACTTGGGTGCTGTTTTCCCATATCAGGCGCCCGTCCAGTGAGTAGAGGCGCAGACTTGCTTGGCGTGCTTGGGTCGCTTGGAAGATGGAAAATGCAACGGTTAGTTCGTCGTTGACCCCGTCGCCGTTGGGCGTAAATGGGTTGGGAGCTAAGCTCAGGTCGCCGAGGACTTGCCCTCCTACGGGGACACTCAACGTTAGTTGGCGGCTATCTGTTAGCGCGGTGGCGTCGCCTGGTTCCACTTGCTGCCACAAGTTGCCGTCGGTGCCAGCGGCGGCGCGGCGGACAAAAGGCTTAAAGGTGGTTCCGTTGCGAAAGATGGCCGCGGCAAAGCGCAAGTGAATTAGGGGGCCTTGCCCCAAGATGGCACCGCGTTCGGCTCTTGGTAACGCGCGATAGGTTGCGCGCGTCAGGGAGTCGCCTAAGGCGTCAAAGGGCGATTGGGCCCCGCCGCCGCGCAGTTTGCGGAAATAGCGAATCGGCCCTTGTTCGGTTGGAGGCAAGTCATCGTACTCGGCGCGGCCAGCGACCGCTTCCAAGCCACTGGCGGTCTGCCGCAAGAAGAGGATTGATCCGCGCTCGCCCTCGTTGAGCAGGCCATAGGCCGCCTCGGTGATCAGGTCGCCGTCCTCGCCGACCATGACTTCGGCCCCTTGAGGGGTGATGCGGTGGTAGGTCTGGATCGCCTGCTCTGCCGGTAGGGTTTGGTGTAGTTGGGGCAGCAGGACCCAGATGGAGTCGGCGTGGTTGCGCCGCACTTGGGCGATGGCTCCAGAGGCGTCGGTCAGGTGGCCGTCGGCCGCTAGGGTAAATGTCTGCGAGGGACTTCCTTGACTTAGTTCTTCTTCGGTCCCCGTGCTTAGGCTCAACAGGTGCAGCGCGAGCCCGGGCGGAGCCTGCAGGAGGATTTCGTCAAAGCCTGGGGTGCGGTTGGCCGCTGGTTCGTCGATGAATACCGGGCGCAGATACAGGTCGAATGTGTCTAACTGGCCGACCGCGGCCTGCGTGGGCCATACTTCGGCGGTGAGGGCGCGGGCTACGGGCGGGGCTAGCTCTACTTCGATCGAGCTAATGGAGGCGGCTTGTAGGCGATCTTGGCTGGTAAAGCGCACCTGCAACTGCATGTAATTGCGCAGCCCGGGGGAACGGACCCGGTCGCCTGGCTGTAGGTACTGCTGGCTCCAGGGACTCCAGCCGCTGCCGAGGGCAAAGGTGGTGTCGATGGGTCCCTTCCAACTGCTGATCAGCTTGTCCCATTCTTCTTTGGTTTTCTCGTTGCCATTGACGTCGAAATGGCGAATTTGCTGCACCAGCAGATCGCCGGTGCGCGTCCGCACTTCCGCCGTCGTGCCGGAGGGGTGGGTGCCGGGGGGTGGGTCCCAGCGGATGGCCCCGAAGTTGCGCGGTCCCGGCAGGCGGATGATATCGGATACCAGCGAGGCTTGGCTGACAAACCCCTCAGTGTAGAGCAGGACTTCGGTCAGGTCGTAGAAAAAGCCCGAAGTCCGCGCGATGCCCGGCAGGCGCAGGTTGAGGAAGCGGATATCTAGGGCCGGGTCAAAAAGGTCGGCAGCGCGCTTGAATCCCCCTTCCATGCGGTCAGGCAGGCTGATCTGTCGCCACCGAAGCCGGCCGTTGGGATCGCGGCTGCCGTCGGCCACCTCGGTGATGTAGCCGGGAATAAAGGGAACGGCCAAGCGCATGGCGTCGAGCCAGACGCGGGCACCAATATCGACGGTGAGAATGCCAGCGGTGGGATTGGTGCTAAACCACGCTGGCATGCGGAAGGTGGTGTTCCAGTCGCCGTCAAAGCCCCCAGCCGGGACTTCCGGTCCGGTAAAGCTAACGCTACCGCCCCCGTCGATTAGCTTGGGCGATAGGTTGTCGCCCCAGCCCCAGACTTCGACTTCGGCCAGCCGGGGCCGCTCGCGGATATAGTACTCTTTGCGGCCCTGCTGTTCTTGGGGGAGGCTCTCGTAAATGGCCTGCTCCACCGGCTCCTCAAAGCCGACGTCGTCGCGGATGTAGTAGAGTATATCGCCCCGTTCGTCGGCCGGCAGGGCATCCCACGCCGCTTGGTCGATTTGGTGTGCCCGCCCCAGCTTGCTGTCGCCGATGAGGATGCGCACGGTTTGGGCCATGCGGCCGGTCCACTCGGTGCGGCCGTCGTCGTCTTCGGCAAAGCCGGGCGTGTCCTCAGAAGAAAACGCCATCGTCCGCTGGTCCGTATTGGGCGCTCGGGTTTGGCCGACCACCTTGAACTGAAGCACGCGGCTTTGGGCTTGAATGAGCTTCTGCTGGGGGGCTAGCATGACGCGGAACTGGCGGAAGGGGTCGCCCAAGGTTTCATCGACAAAGTGCAGCACTACCTTCTCGACCACGAGCGTGCGGCCCAAGTCGATCTCGATCCACCACTTGTCTGGCGTGGCCGCTAAGTCTGGTTCCCAAAAGGTGTCGCGGTCGCCATCGACAATGTGGGGGGCTAGGGCTTCGTTGGAGCCTACTCGGCTGACGCCGACGCGCTGGACGTAGTCGTACACTGGGAAGGCGATTTTGTCCTTAGCACCAAATTCGCGCGTTGATTCTACCCCCGTGCGTTCGTTGCGCAGGCTCAGGGTTACGGTTTTGCCGTCGCCGCTGAGGGTGCTGTCGACGATGGTTAGAAGGCGACCGTTAATGGGGATCTGGCTGTGGTTGCCGGGGAAGCGTTTGAAGTCCCGGTTGAGAAATTTGATCAGTTGCTCGGCCTTGCTGAAGGTAAAGCTGCCGTCCGCTTCCAGCGCCGGGGTGCGTTGGAGATTCATAATCGCCCGGTCTGCCTTGCGGATGCCCGGTTGGTCCACGGGTTTGGCAAATACCGCGCGGTCTTCGGCGATGATGTTGTACACGTGGCGGAAGAAATGGGGCTTGACCGTCCCGTCTGGATGCACATCGACCACGTGGGAAGGCCCGGTCCAGTGTCGCCAGTAGGAGGCCCTGTCGACGATGATGCGGTCGCCTTGCAGACGGTGGCCTAGGGGCGCTTGGGCACTGACTTGCTGGACGGCCAAGCACCCAAGGACCAAAGCCCAAACTCGGCTCCAACGGCTGTAGTGTTTGCGGTTCATGGAGTTTCTCCAAGTTGTGCGGCCGTTCAGAACGCGGTGAGGAAATCGTCGGGTAGGGCCGCCGCTAATTGCTGTTGGTTCACTTGGATCTGATCGGCGTATTGCTGGCGCAGGGTTTCTATATAGGCTTGGAACCGCTCCCGCTCCTCGGCCCGGCGCAGCATGTCGCCAATCTGCCGACGGACTTGGGCAAAAGGCATGCGTTCCCCCTGCTGGCGACGGACGATCTCGAATACGGAGAAGCCATCGTGGACTTGCACCGGCCCGACCAACTCGTCTGGCTGCGCGGCTAGGATATGGGGTACCAAGTCCGAAGTCTTCTCCATGGGAAAGACTCCGCCCCGCGCCCGGGCTCCTCGGCGTTTGCTGCGCTCTTGGGCTAGGGCCACGATGTCGGCCCCTGCTTCGATTTGCCGCCGCACGGCTAGCGCTTCTTCTTCGGTCTCCACCAGCACTTCGGCCACGTCGATCTGGTCCCGGTGACGGAAGCGCTCGGTCTGCTCGTCGTAGTAGCGGCGCACGGCCTCTGGGGCAATGGTGATGGATGCCACTACTTTTTGCTGGCGCAGTTGGCTGAGGACGACCTCTTCGCGCAGGCTCTGCCGCACCGCTTCGAGGGTCTCGCGGTCAATCAAATCCTCGTGGCGGACCGCGGCCGCAAAGATGTAAGGCTGGAGCAGAAAGCGCTCGGCGAGTTGGACCAAGGCGGCGCTATCGGCTACGGCGTTGATGTTGCGATTTTTGAGTTGGTCGAGCAGTTCACCTAGGGGCACTTGGCCGCCCGTAAACTTGAACAAAGGCGTCCGTTCTTCCTCTGGCGTCAGTTCCAAGGCCGCCAACGGCTGGCTTTTTTCCAGCAGGAGGTGCAGCCCTGGTTCGTGGAGATTCCAGTCGTATTTGTCGGCCAATTGCTCGGCCCGGGCCGTTCGCGCTTCGCCGAGCCTTTCCTCTTGGAGTTCCTGGAGGATTTCGTCGCGGAAGTCGAAGTAGGATACCGGCCGTTCCTCGGTAAAGCGCACGACGCAAAAGCCGGCGGCGTGGGGCAGTACGGGCGATAAGACCCCTAATGGCAAATCGTAGAACAGCGAATCGGGGAGGCCCATGCGGCGGATGGATTCCACCCGGAGCCAGCCTAGTTCGCCTCCGTTGACTGCGTCGGGTGTAATGGAGTAGCGGGCGGCCACTTCGCCAAACGGAGTACCGGCGGCCAACTCGGCCACGGCTTGTTCTAGTTCCGGCCGCGCCTTGGCCATAATGCCCCAAGTCATTCGCTCTAACGTGCTGTGGAGTCCTTGGCGCTCGAAGCGCTGTTTGATCTCATCCTCTTCAACGAGGGGCGGTTGCACGGGTTTGCGCTTGAGATAGAGGGCGACCAAATGCCGACGGATTCTGCGCTCTAGTTGGCGCTGAACTGCGGCCGCGGTGTCCAAACCGAGGGCTTGGGCTTCTAGCCACATGAGATGGTAGTCGATGAGGGGTTGGAGGTACTCGCGCCGCGCGGCCGGGCCTTCTTGGTGGCTCCGCTGGCTTTCGTTCAGCCCTAGGACGTAGGATCGGAGATCCTCGGCGGTGATGGCGCGGGTACCGATCTGAACCACGGGGGGGGATTCCTGCTCACCACAGCCCCACAAGAAGGCTCCGATCAGGGCGCAAGTTATTGTCGCGATGCGTACTCTGTTCATGTTAGTAGGCTACGTATAGAGGGTGTGCCTGCAGGTCGTCGCCCAGGTCCCCGGCCACGGTTATGCCCAACAAGTACACGCCTGGGGGGACGAGCTGGCCGTCAGCGACTCGTCCATCCCAAGTAAGGGCGTAGCGACCGTTGCTGAGCGCCGTCTGCTGTAGGGCGTGTACCAGCCGGCCCGACAGGTCGTACAGACGCACCGCAACGGCACTGGCCTTGGTCAGCGCTAGGATGTTGTAGGAGATAGCGACTTGGTCGTTGATCCCATCGCCGTTGGGCGTAAAGGGATTGGGCGTCAGTTCGAGGGCATCGATCAGCCGTTCGCTGCGGATTATCGAGGGACTGAGCACTGTGGTGCCGGAGCGGGTGGGTTGGTCCTCGTCCTCCAAGTCGGCACTATTGCCCGAGGTGGCGTTTTGAAACGAACCGGGTTCGCTCGACAGCGAAGCCTGCCCGCGAAATTCGGTGCTGAAGGCCAGCACGGATGCGCGAAAGCGGATTTTCAGCAGGTTGTCATCGGCTTGGATAGGCGGAAAGCGCACGCTGAAGTAGTCCTCTGCAATGGCGTTGATGGCAAGCCCCGACCCGCCAGCCGTATCGCCTTGCGCAAAGGCGTGGGAGGCGACTAGCTGACCTTGGGCATCGAGAATTTCTACCTGTTCCACCTGTTCCACTCGGATGGGGGTAGTTATCGCAAAAGTATCGAATCCCAGCAGGTCCGGCGAATCCATGCGCATCCGCACGGCATAGGTAAAGGACGTAGAGGTTGAAGCCTCTACTTGGCGAGGGAAAATCTCGGCGACGAATTCGTCGGCCAGCGGTGGAGTCAAATACGAAAGGGAGATGTGCTCAAGGCGGCGCGCCGATTGGATATCATTGCTCTGTGCGCTGACGCGGAATTGGAGGAAGTGCCGCGGCGAGGGGGAGATGATCGGGGTGCCTTGGGGGGACGTGCCCTCGTCGAGCGGATAAGGAGGACTCCAAGGGCTCCAATTTTCCAGATCGTCCTTGATTGAGCCTTTGGACCACGTGACGCCGTTATCATCTACTAAGGGGAGTCGTTCGTACTCGTCTAGGCGCATGGGCTCAGTGGGATCTGCAATAGAAAAGGGAATCTCTGGATCGGTGCGCTTGTCCATGCGCTGGCGGTTAAAAATAAAAGGCGTGTCGTCATTGCCGCTGCGCGTGGCAATCAGCAGGCTGGACTGGGCCGAGTCGCCCACGGCTTTTTCCACCCAGCGAATGTGCCCCCAAGCCGCAAGGCCCGTGGCGAAAATATCCGAGAAGTACGTAGCCGCTGGCAAAAAGCCGGTGCCATAGATTTCGATCTCGTCTATTTCAAAGGGGATGGGCGTGGCCGAGCGCAGGCGGAAGGAGCGAATATAGCGGGGCGGGTCGAATTCGATGTCAACGACGGGTTTGGTGTTTTGGGCTTCCTCCACTATGGGTGCCCCCCACAGTGGAAAACCATCGGCCGTGAGATTGAGTCCGTCGTTGACGAACAGCTCAAACGCGCGCAAAAAGTCGTTTTGAAAGGCGGCTGTGGGTGCGGGATGGACTGTATTGCGCGGGTAGAAGCGGAAGCGATTGACGCCGAAGCGGGCCCCTAAGTCGCCGATGATGAGGGTGCCGCGCACGTCGCCACTTTTGCGCTCAAAGGCTTGGGTCTCACCGCCCGCTAGGTCGCTGAGGATTTCGGCGAGGGCCTCTATGAGATCCTCGCGGGTGAAGTCCGCGGTGAAGCGCAGCACCGTGGGGGCAGCTATGGTGCCGCCGCGTTCGAGGGTGCCCGAAGCGATGTTTTCGCCCTCTTGCAGTTGGCGGGGTGCTAAGACTCGCTGGGAGAAGTCGATGAGTTCGCCTGGAGCGTTGCCTATTAGCACGGCGTTGGGATTGACCAAGCTGCGGTACTCTGGGTCCAGCGTACTGATAGCAGCACCGGTGCCATCCCAGTCGATGGGGGCATCTAAGCCCACACTGAGCGTATCCAAGGCCCCGACCGGGGCCATGAGGACGAGGGCTGCTAGGCTGTGAGCAAGTAGGCTTCTCAACATGCTCAGGCTCCTAGTAGGCGACCGAAATGGTGCCGACTTGTTCTTCTGCGCCTTCGTCGGTATCTAGCCGAATGCGGTAGATATAGACCCCTGGGGGCACTAGACCGCCGTCGGACCGGCGTCCGTCCCAAGAGTACTCTACTATCCCGGTTTTGATCTGCGTGGTAGCCAAGGTCTGCACCTCGTGGCCCGATAGGTCGTACAGGGCCACTTGCAGGGGCCGGCGCGCGACCACTTCGCGCACGTCAAAAGACAGTTGCGCGATGTCGTTGACGCGGTCGTTGTTGGGGGTAAAAGGGTTGGGATGGACTCGTACATCCGTCAGCAGCCGACCTCCTACGCGGGTGCGCACGGCCAGCACGTCGCCACCGTAGCGGAAGGTGGCGTTGCCCGGCTGGACTTGCTGCTTGATGCGGTCGGGGTCGTCGCTGTTGTACACCCAGCCGGCAAATTCAGTGCCGAAGCGCAGGACCGGCACTTGGAAGGCGACCTCCACTTGCTTGAAGCGATCAGTTTCCGGGTCTGACAGCTTGCGGTCTAGCGACACGATGAAGCGGTCAGTCAGCACTTGGGGCGGGAAGGCCGCCAGATCGACCTCCACGCCGCCGATTTTGACGTGATAGACGGTGTCAACTTGGGTGTGGGTGCCGATTTCGAGTCGGTCGAAGCCCGTGTCGCCGGTCTGGAAATCCGGGCGCACCACGTACGTGAAGCGCTGGGAGCGGGCGTCGTCGACTTCGATCGGCCAGATTTCGCCCAGTAGGGCGGAAGCCGACAGGGAGTGGGCTAGCTGAAACTGTAACTCGTCGATACGCGGAGCCTCGGTTTCAGTGGCAAACAAGGTGATCTGCAACTGCATATAGCGCCGCGGAGAGGGCGATTGGAGAACCGTGCCGTCGGCCCAAGCGGCTGCCTCCTGCGCGTGGTCGCGCAAGCCGTCCTCAAAGTCGTAGGGAGGAGACCAAAAGCTCCAGTGTTCGCGGTCGTATAGCGGGGGTTCGCGCTCGCGGACGGGCAGGCCGAAGTGCTCGTCAAAGCTAATTTCCTCGGCTTCGCCGGTAATGGCGTTGGGTTCCCAGTAGATGTGGGGGTTGTGGTCGGTGCCCGTGCGGGTGCGGATTTCGACTTGGGTGCCGGGGGGGCGCTGGCCACTCCAGCGAATTTTGCCCCAGTTGATGGGTTGGCCAAAGTCGAGGATATCGGTTAGATAGCGGGCTTTGCGCACAAAGCCTTGTCCGTAGATTTCTACCTCGGCGATTTCCCAGTCGCGCACTGGGTCCAAGGCGCGGATGGCCACCCAGCGGATGTGCTGCAGGGGGAAGCGAAAGTCGACCACCACATCGAGGTTTTCGCGCACGCTGCGCAGAATGGTATAGGCCGAATCGTTGCTCACTCGATAGCCGCCGAGGCCGGCCGAGGAGAGGACTTTGTGCCAGCGCAATCCTTTGGGGACCGCGAAGGCATCGTCGGCTATGGGGGCGCTGTTGTCGGCGATGCCTATTTCGTACCATTCGAGAAAGTTGGCGGCAAAGCTCTCTTCACCAAATGTGTCGGGATCGGGCTTGGGCTCGGCCATGGCGGCGATGATATGGGCGTCTTCGGTCTTGCTGAGCCGGGGATAGAAGCGGATGCGATTGATGGGCATTTCAGCGCCGAAATTGGTAATGGTGTTGTTGCGGAAGCCGCGCCCCACCCCTGGGGGTGCCCCCACGCGCTGGACGAAGATGCGGAACATGGCCGAGGTGCGGTCGCCGTCGTAGGCCCGCAGAGTACTAGGCAGAGTCATGCCCATGAAGGCCGAATTCTCGCCTTGGGTGACGCGGATATTGCCGCCCAGATCGTGAAAGGGCACTTGGCTCTGGCCGTTTTGGTCCCAACTGACGATGTGGGTCAGGTTCAAGTTGGGGTCAACCCAAGACGGAGTCATGGCCCCATCGGCGTAGTTGATCAGAGTATCGGCACCGACCCACTGGGGGGATGTGCCCACCGACTCGGTTTGTATGATTTGACCGTCGGTGCCGTACACGGTGTAGAAGCCGCCTTCTTCGCCCTCTAGCGCGAGGGGGATGGTCCAGGGGTTGCCGTCCTCTCCGCCCAGCGCGAATTCGGCCCGATCGCCCAGCGCTGAACTCGCTAGCGCAATGAGCAGCCATAACACCCCGTGTTTTCTCATGCAGTTCCCTTTGGATGTATGCCTTTGGCGAAGAAACAAAAAAAGCCCGTGTTCCAGCGTGGAACACGGGCTTCCGAGAGTTGCCCTTTAGCTGGATTGAAGCGATTCCAGCGGAGATGCGACCTACTTAAAGCGGGCCTTGATGCGGCCCCAGCTGTCGTCTTCGACCGCAGTAGAAGCGACAAAGGCTGGGTCCGGCTCAGCCAGAAACCAATCGTTGACAGACGAACAGCAATTATCAAAGGTGCTCCAGTAACCGCAGCAACCGGGGGTGCGATAGTTGTTGAAATCGCCGTCGTTGTCGATCTGGACGATGGAAATGTGGATGATCTGACCTTCTTCCAGATCCCATACTTCCAGATCGTCGGGCTGGTATCCGCCCTCTTGGCCCTTGGGATACGAGCCTACGGGCGTGAGACCCATTTCGTAGTAATAGGTGCTCTCGCCGAATTCGTCGCCATCCCAAGTGTAGTTAAATTCGAGCCAATCAGTGCCGGGCCATAGCCACTCAGTGCCGGTCAACTCGCCCGGCCGCAACCAGAACCAGTCGCCGAGGGTTGGGTGGACGGGCACCGAGAAGTTGTAGCGGGTATTGATGCCGATGTTTTCGTCGTTGATGTCGACGTAGCCGCCGTCATCGGCATAGGCGTCGTGGTTATAGGTAAACGACACCTCCCACGAATCGTCCTCGCTCCAGTGGCTGGTGCGGTCCATGTTGTGCTCGTCGTCGAAGGTCTGGGTGGCCATATAGATCTTGTTGTCCGTTTCGTTCCAGCCGACCCGGTGCAACATGCTGAAGTCGGTGACATCCCAGTCGGCGTTGGTCCAGCCTTCGGGCACTAGGCCGCGGGCGTCATTGAAGACCGAGTTGTCGATGCCGTAGGAGGCTGGCACCCCGTCCCAGTCGCCGTGATTGCCGTCAATGGTGGGGGTAGCCCCGTCGGGAAACTGGACGACGAACCAAACCGTGCCGGTATCCCAGTGCGCTTGGCCCGTATTGGGCAGGGCCGCCAAGGCGAGAACTGCAAAGAGAATAGCGATGCGCTTCATGAACCAACCTCCTTTGGATGAGTTCGATGAAATAAGTGCCTCTTGCTTACAAATCCCTATATAGGATACAATGATTACGCCGCAAGCTCAAGCAAAAAGTGACCGGGAGTCCCGTTAGTAATAGAGGGGGATGCGGTTGCCCACCATGCCGGTAAAGCCGTCGATGACCAGCCAGATACCGCCGATGACGATGTGCCCCAAGGCAAGGCCCAAGAAAAACGGCAGGGTTTGGCGGTACAAACTCACGCCCCCGTATTTGAGCACCAAGCTCTTAAAGAGCCAGGCCAGAAAAAGAGTGAACCAAATCCCATCCATTACCCGGCCATGACTCACCAAGAACCCGAGGGGATGGAAAGGCCACCACAGAAACTGATGCCGGGCCACAAGCAGGAGTCCCATGATCAGCCCTCCTCCGCCCATCCACAAGTACCCGCTCAGGCTGGGACCGGTGGGATTGGTGATCTTTTCGAGGGCAAAGCGGGAAGGCTCTTCGGAGTAGTGTTGAGAAATGAGCAGGTTCATCGAGCCGTAGCGGTAGGCGAGGTAAATAGTGAACCACGCCGACAGGACTAAGGCGATGACCATGGCCAAGCCCACGGCCCACGTCAGGCGGCGCTGACCGCTTTTCAGTTCGCTGCCGAGGCGCAGGCCGTGGGCCAAGGGGGCCATCATAAAGACCAACAGGTCGCCGCACCACACCATGGTGTAGCCGGTGGCGATCATGCCCTTTACGCCCAACGCTGGCACGCCTACGCTGGACACGGCAAAGCCCGCCGGGATCATATTGGCTTTGAAGATCGGCAGCCCAGTCTCGGAAATCACTCGGGCTAGGCCGATGAAGATGACCAAACCAGCAAAGAGGAAAACCGGGACAATCCAAGCGGGAATGCCGGTCTGCCACAGCCAGAGCCACATGCCGGCAATGCCACAAACTGCGCCGCAGACAGCGGCCCGATAGGACATGATCTCGTCGCCGTCTTCTACTGGGGCGTCTCCTCGCCAAGCCTTTTTCAGTACCCGTTTGAAATGGGGTCGGCCCACCCACAGCCCCGAGAGGACCAAGACGATGAGGGCTCCCATCATCTGGTGTCCCATGCCCGGTTCGGTCCACCAGCCCAATTCGGCTTGGGTATCTTGCAAGCCGTAGTAAAACAGCAGCCCCTCTTGTAGCTGGTGCAGCAAATAAAAAAACCACAAGCTGAAGCCGATCTGAGTATTGATGAAATAACCAAAACCCAGCATGAGAAAATTGAGCCCAAAGGTCAGGAAAATACTCTGGCGAAATATGTCGACGGAGGATCTGAGGACGACTTGGGGGAACCAAGGAAAGTAGTTGTGCAGAGCAAAAAGACTCATGAAGACCACTGGGATGGCAAAGCCGATCCACATGGCCCAACTGCGGAAGAAGGGCTTTAACAGCCGGCCTTGCGGATCGTCGGCCATCATGGCCAGCGGCACCTGCATGAGCGGGTAGATCAGGCGTTCGTGCTCAACCCACTGGCGGCGCAAGATGACGCTGAGGCAGGTCACGGCTAGATACAGGGAGCAATAGAGCAGCAGCCAAGCTCCCAAAGGAGGCAACCAATGCACCCAAGGGATACCACTGCCGCGACTGGCTCCCTCGTAAAATTCTTTAACTGCTTCGGGGTTGGCTACCAAGATCCAGCTAGGGAGCCACGGATGAATTTGGCCGACCCAATCGTTTTCCGGGGTAGCGTAGTAGAAGGTGCCCGTAATCATGGGCATGAGCAGGCCGTTGACGCCTTTGGTGGGAATGGCCGCAGCCACCATCATCATGGTGAAGATGGTAATCAGCTCGCCCCGCTGGAGAGCCCAGCCGCGCCGACACCAGCCCAAGATTAGGTGAAGGGTCAGCAGCAGTACGAAAAACAGGAAAAACGCGATCGGGGTGGCCGAAGTCAGGGCCAGCGAAGTGCCTTGAATTAGCTGGCGTCCGTAGGGTGCGCCAATGGCAATGACGGCGCACAAGACGCAGCCGATGAAGATGCCGCGCCCGGTTACGTGGGCAGCAAGGGGCGGTTGCGGACGCGACATAGGCTGGTTGGCATGGAGTAGAGGATGCTGGGCGATTCGCTGCGAATAGGCTACTAAGTTCTCCGCTAGATGCCAAATGCCGAGCGCGGTTATGGCTGGTGGAATTCCGGTTTTAGCTCGTAAAAGTTGAGATACTGTCCCGGGGCAAGCTGGACCGAGCGGGGCTGGTAGCGTTCGAAAATCAACTCGGTGGCGAACATATCCTGTTCCCGCGCCCAGATGTGGGGATTGTCGTAGGGAATAAAGGGCCGCTTGCGGGGGTCTCGGGGCTGTTCGGTTACATCGACATTGCCCAGCAGGAGGTACGTGGGCCGGCGGTGGAGGACGTACTGGCCGTCGTGCTTTTCGTGGCCGGCCCAGCCCTGGCCCAGGCCCGACAGGTTGCGCTGGGCGATGTGCCGGTCCGTCAGGCCGAGCATATCGCGCACTTCGAGCTTTGAGTAATATGCCACCGCGCCAATGGGCACGACGGCAATGCTGGCTCCTGCTGGCGCACTGGCGGCAAACCACTGACCCACCTGGGTCCAGCGGGGAATTTCCACCTGTTGTTGAAATTGATATGCGCTGTAGTGCGACTTGAGGCGCGGCGGCGACCAGTGCGTATAAGCCCAAGCGCAGCCCAGCACTACCGCCAAGGCCACCCCGCTTTTGCGGGCTACTAAAAAGGGTTGCGCCAAGTCGGAGACACAGGCTGCGGCCAAGGCCGCAAACAGGGGCAGGGAGGCCAGCGCAAAGCGATACATAGGGAGGCCGTCTCCGCCCAGCCACGCGACGGCTAGCCAGAAGAGCAACCAGCCGACGGCCACCAAGCGCATCCCGGCTGTGCGGCGCAACAGAGCGAAAAGCGCCAGCCCGACCAGCAGGAGCAGGCCCTCGTGATCGGCGGCGTAGTCGCGCAGATAGTCCAGCCCCCGCTGGATTTGGGCCCAACCTCCCCCGGTTTTGGCGTAGTATGTGTTGGGTAGCCAGTCTCCGTAGTACCAGCGGCGGAACCCCAACAAAAGGGCGTACGGGCCGCCGCCAACAAGGAGCCACGGCAGCCACGAGCGCCCCTCGCCTGGCCTGGCCCGCAAGAGTTGGTGGCAGCCTAAAACGAGTAAGACCAGCAGACCCTCCGGTCGGGCTAGGGCGGCGGCGGCAGTCAAGCTAGCTGAGGCCCAATAGCTCCCGGCCAAGGCGGTGGCAAAAGCAGCGGCAATCAGACCGACAAAGAGCGCAGTCTCCATACCCGAGGCGGCCCAACAGGCAAAAGAGCCGTTAAAGGCCAGCAGGGCTGGAGCGATCAGGGCGGTCGGCGGGGTCGCCCCGCACTGGCGAGCTAGCCAATAGGTGATTGGGAGCGTCAGAATCGAACAGAGCAAGCCGAGGGCGCGGGCGGCTTCTAGCAGGTCAAAACCGCAGGCACCAAACCCTGCCAAAAGCAGAGTCCACAGCGGGCTGGTAAAGCCCTCGACGCGTTCTCCCGGATTGAAGACTAACCCGTGTCCGGCGAGTAGATTGGCCGCGTAGCGCAGGCTGATAAAGGCGTCGTCGGAGACGAAGTTGTAGTGCAGAACGTGGAGGAGATGTAGTACAATCAGGGCGACCAAAACCCCAGCAATGAGGCGGTTGATAGGGGGCTGGACCACGGCTTACTCCCAATGGGCAAAAGGGTTGGCACAGGGGAGTTCGTAGGGGTCGTAGTAGGCGCGGTAGCCGACGGTCTTTGCCTCGTCGGCTCCATGCCAGAAGAAATCGCTCGACAGCAAAAACTGCTGGCCGAGCCACGCCTCAGCTTGGGCATCGCCGGCACTGGCCCGGCGCAAGAGCGCGTGCTGGTCTCGCGCCAGCAGGTCTTGCGCGAAGCGGGCCAAGCCGTCCTCGTCTATCCGCAGATAGGGCAGCAGGTGGCGCACGGTCGTTGCGGTTTGCTCGACCCAAGGGTTGTCGAACTGGCGCGGGCGGTAAAACCACCGACCTAGGCCGATGCCCAGCGACAGGGCGGCTACAGCTCCCAAGAAAGTCCGACGTTTGTTCCAGATCGCCATAGTCCCTATGTCAGCAGGTGATGGGCCGCCCACAGGGACAGGGCCGACAGGGTGAGGGTCGGGTTGGCCGGCGAACTGGTTGGGAAGGCTCCGCCGCCCAAGACCAGCAGGTTGCGGACTTGGTGGTGGACCAGACCGCGATCGACAATACTGCGGCGTGGGTCAGTGCCCATCGGCGTGGTGCCCAAGATGTGGTTCTCGGTGGGGGAGGGCCGGGGGTCGAAATCGATGTTTTCTACTGGCAGGGGGCGCAAAAGCTCGGGCAGGGCCTCCGCGAGCGCGTCAATGCCGCGCTGGGCGTACTCCGAGTGGTTCCGGTACACGGTTTCGGGTTGAGCAGGATCGCCAGCAGCAATGCGGACGTGGTTGTGTGGCGCGGGTAAGTCCTCAAAGAGGAATTTGAGCACTAGCCGCTGCCGCCACTTGCCCCGTTCCAAGCGCAGGGTGGGCACGTTCCACGATTCAATCAGACAGCCGGCCCGCTGCGACCGGTGGGGGCCGTCGTACAGCATGTAGCCGTGCCCGGTGATGCTGGTGCTGCCTTGGAAGTTATCGACTCCATCGAGGTCTATGGTCGCGGTGACGGCGACTTGCTCGTGGAGGAATTTGCCCAAGAGGGGATGGGACAAGTCCGAGCGCAGCAGAATGTGCGGATTGAACAAGGCATTGGCCCCCAAGACCACTAACTGGCCCTGCGCTTGGGTCTCGGCACCGTCTTTTATGTAGCGGACGCCTCGGGCCGTGCGACCGGTGGTTTCCACGCTTTGGACCGCGGCCTCCAGTACCAACGTAACGCGGGGGTCGGCGTAGAGATGGCCCATTTCGTTGAGGACCGTAAACTTGGCGTCTATGGGGCACAGGTGGCACACGCCGCTGGCGCAGCAGGCGGGTCGTTGGGCCGTGGCCAAGCGCGCCCGGGCCGTAGGCTGGTGAAAAAAGAGTTCTGGATAGGCTTTTTTAAGTAGCTGGTCGGGTTGGGAAAAGCGGTGGGGTGGCTGGGGATAGGGCTGGCTGCGGGGCTGGGGTGATCCATCGGCCGGGCCGGAGACGGCCATGAGTGCTTCGGCATGGCAGTAGAATTCCTCCAACTCGTCGTAGCTGAGGGGCCAGTCAGTGCCTACTCCATAGGTGGATTGCAACGCAAAGTCGCTGGGCATCATGCGCGGCGTCACCGCCCACCAGCAGTTGGAGCCTCCGCCTAGTGCTGGCGTGTAGAACCACTGTTTGCGGCGGTGGCGGTTGACAAAGGTGGCTTGGGGAGGTGTGCTGGCCGGTTGGCGGTGGCGCAGTTGCCAAGCATGGGTGTCGCGGCGGCCTCGCTCCAAGATCAAAATCCGGGCGTCGGCCCGGCACTGGGCCAGATAGGCCGAGAGAAAGAACGAAGAGGCAAAGCCGGTGCCCACGACAATGAGATCGTAGTCTCGATCCATGCGCTGGTCCTAGTGGAAACAGGGCTGCCGACCGCTGAGGGCGACTGGGCGGAAATAGAGCAATTTGCGCAGCGGCCACGGGATCGGCTGCCGCAGTTGAGCACTTGGGGGAGCGCTGGGGCTGGCGTGTCGCTCATAGGTAAGCGAGGTGTTGGGGTGCTGCTGGAGCACGGCGCGCACCTCAAAGAAAGGTAACATTAGTTTGCGCTGCGCCAGACTGGCCAAGAAGCCGGACGAAGAGTCCTTTATTTCTATTAGGTCTCGCTGGAAACCAAACACTTGTACCCCAACCGGCACCAGCAAGTGGTTACTTTGCCCCCCTTCGGTGCGCAGGTTGGAATACATGGCAAACGCCGTCTCGGTCTTGAGCCCTAAGTAGGGACTGCAACCGTTGAGGCCGGTTAGCATAGGCACCAAGAGCACGGGCCAAGGCCGGAACGAGAATGTGGGCCGCGCCGGAGGTGCTTTGGGCAGGAGGACGAAAAGGAGGATCAGGCCAGCGCTGTACAGTCCCCACAAGAGCAGCACCAACTCGGCCGGTGCGGTAACTAGATTGTTTAACACGACCAAAAGTCCCAACCCCATAACTACCGCGCCGACAGCGAGGAAACTCTTACCGGAAAAAGGTATGTCCTCCCACCGCGCCGACTCAAAAAGACGCCGGGTTGGCCAGCCCGCGTCGAGGCGCAGGGGAGCAAACAAAAACAGCAAGGCAAAAATCATGGAGGAGAAATTGTAAAATTCGCTTATGGGATTAAAGCCGACCGCCGCGTGGAAGAGGAGACCGAGTAAGATACCGGCGTTGCGGCTAGGGGCCCAGCACAGCAGGAGCGGAATGGCCGCTTCAACGGCTAGGGTGAGGTAGATGGGGATCGCTCCTGGCAAGGCGAAGGGGAGCGACCGAAGCTGGGCCGCGTAGAAGTGGACCGCGCAGCTTATCTGGGGATCGAGGAAGTCGGCGTTGAGTTTGTGAAAGACGGCGAAGAAGTAGAGGATAATCAGTTCGAGCCGGACGATGGGGGCAAAGGTTCGGTATAAGGCTCCCGGCTCCACGGCGAACGTGCGCCCGGCCCACGCCAGTCGGGCATAGGCTTGGAGAAGCGTGAGGTTCACCAGTCCGGTGAAGAGCCAGTGGTTGGAGATAAAAGGAGCTGTAGTCCAGCTTTCGCTCATCTGTAGGACGGCTAGCAATACGAGGCGGTGCGGTTCGGCCGGCCGGTGGAGCAGATAGAGTGCGGCGGCAGCGAGTAGGGTGCTGAGCAAAGGAGCCGGCCATGGGTCTTTGGCAACGAGGTGAAAAAGCGTTGCCAAGCCCCAGAGGACGCAGAAGGTCGAGTACGTCTTTTGCTCGCTGGTTGGCATAGCGGCACTAAGATAGATAATCCGACCGGCGCTCAATAGAGAGGAATGCGATTGCCCACGGTGCCGGTCACGCTGTCGATGAGTAGCCAAACCCCGCCGCTGCTAATGTGGCCTAGGGCCATGCCGAGAAAGAAGGGTTGCATTCTGTGGTACGCGGCGGCCCCACCAAAACGCAGCAGGCACTTTTTGCTCAGCCAAGCTAAGAATACCGCAAACCAGATGCGCTCCATCACGCGGCCGAAGCCAACGACAAAACCGAGGGGGTGCAGAGGCCACCACAGCAGGTAGCGCCGGGCTGCCAATAAGCCCGCCATGATTGTGCCGCCGCCGCTAGTCCATAGCCAGCCCGCTAGGTTTGGCTCAGTGGGGTCGAGGAGGTGCCGGGCCGCCAAGCGCGAAGGCTCGGTGGCGTAGTGCGTCGAAAGGTATAGGTTGATGGCGCCGTGGCGGTAGGCCAGATGCAGGGTGTACCACATGGACAGCACCCAAGTGAGGAGCATGGCGGCGGCCAAAGCCCAAAAGAGGCGGCGCTGACCGCTTTTTAACTCGCTGACCAAGCGCAGGCTATTGGCCAAGGGCGCCATCATAAAGACCAACAAGTCGCCACACCACACCATGGTATAGCCCAAAGCTACCGTCCCTTGGGGTCCCAGTGCCGAAGACCCCACGCCAGACAGGGTAAAACCTGCCGGGATCATGGCCGGTTTGACAATCGGCAGGCCGGTTTCGGCGATGATGCGGGCTAAGACGACAAAAATGGTCAGACCGGCCGCCAAGACGAGTAGGGCGATCCATCCGGGGAGGCCGGTTTGCCACAGCCAGAACCACAAGCTCGCGAAGCCAACCACAGTGCCGACTACCGCGGCTCGGAAGGACATGATCTCGCTTTGGTCATCCACTGCATCGGTTCCATCCCAAGCGCGCTGCAGGACGGCTTTGAGATGGTGCCGAGCGTTCCACAAGATCGCACCCAGCAAGACCACAATGGCTCCCATCATAAGGTGCCCTCTGATCGGAACGCTCCAGTGGCCCAAATCGGCTTGACTGTGAATGCCCATAACGCCGAAGGCCGCGTCTTGGAAATAGGCGATTAGATAGAACAACCACAGGCTGAGACTGATGTTGAGATTGATGAAATAAGCCAAGCCTAGCATGAGAAAATTGATGTTTAACTGGAGACTGCGGCCACCTTCAATAGGCTGCACCGCCGTAGAGAATCCCGGGGCGGCAACTTGAGGAAAGTAGTGATGCAAAGCCCCGAGACTGCTGAGCAAGAAGGGGATAGCAAAACCTGTCCACATGACCCAGTTCCTGAAGAATGGTTTGAGCAGACGGTCTTCGGTCCCCTCGTCAATCATGGCCAGCGGCGCTTGGGCGAGAGGATAGGCCAAGCGCTCGTAATCGACCCACTGGCGGCGTAGAATCGCGCTGATGCAGAGGAGCGTCAGGTACAAAGCCATGTAGAAGGCAAACCACGCCGCCAGCGGCGGCAGCCAGTGTGCCCAAGGAATGGCGGTACCGCCTTCGTAGAAGTCGGTGATGGCTTGGGCATCGTCGACCAAGATCCACCGAGGCAGCAAAGGGTGGACTTGCGCGGCCCATTGATTTTCGGGCGAGGCGTAGTACAAGAAGCCCGTGATGATGGGTAGCAGCATACTGACCACGCCTTTGGTGGGTATGGCTGCGGCCGCGGTCATCATCGCGAAAATGGTGATCAGTTCGCCGCGGGTAAAAGCCCACTCGCGGCGACAACGGCCCAAGACCAAGTGCAGGGTCAACAGCAAGACGAAGAGCAGGAAAAAGGCCACCGGGGTGGCGGATGTCAGGGCGAGGGCTGTCCCTTTGATGATCTGGCGGGCGTAGGGAGCTCCCACGGCGATGAGCGCACACAGCAAGGAACCCACTAGCACGCCTCGCCAAGTAACGGCTGTCCGGAGATTGTGGTGGACCGTGGGGGCACTGCGACGCGCTAGATAGTCCTGATAGTCCGGTGGTACCTTTGATTGCAAGCGATTAGCTCCAGCCGACGGCTAAATGATCAAGGTTTTGAGATAGAGTCAGCCCCCACCGCTTGCAGGGCTTCGGCGAGATTGGCGCGGGCTTGGCGGTAGGTGGGTTTGAGTTGGAGTGCGCGTCGGTAGTGGTCGATGGCCGCTGCGAACTGACCCCGGAGGGCTAAGAGCCGCCCCAAATTGTTGTGCGCCTCGGCAAAGTCGGGTTTGAGTTGGAGTGCGCGGCGGTAGTGTTCGATGGCTTCGGCGTCTTGTCGTTGGATCGCCAAGGCAGCGCCCAGATTGCTGTGGGCCAAGGCGAGGTCGGGAGCGAGGCGGAGTGCTTGTCGGTAGTGTTCGATAGCCTCGGCGACCGCGTTTTGACCGAGGAGGGCGTTGCCCAGTTTGAGGTAGGTTTCGACGCGGTCCGGCTCGGCTTTTAAGGCGCGGCGGTAGTGGCGCAGTGCGGCGGCGGACTCGCCTCTGGCTCGGTGGGCGTCGGCGAGGTTGAGGTGAATTTGGGCGCTGCCTGGCTCTAGCAATAAGGCTTGCCGATAATGGCCGATGGCTTGGTCAAGTTGGCCGCGCTCTTTGAGGATATTGGCCAGATTGTTGTGGGCGATCCAAGCACCGGCATTTTTTTGCAAGGTATCGCGCCACAGGGTCTCCAGATCGGTATAGACCTGCCCTTGCCGCCAAGTGAGCAGACCGCAGACGGCCAAGACCAACGCGAGGGCGACTGGTCCGGCCGCCGGCTGGCCCAGCCGCGTCCACGCGCGCTGCCCACCGGCGGCGGCCAGCGCCAAAAGCCCCAGACTGGCCAAGTATTGGAAGTGGTCGGCGACGAAGGAGTAGAGCATGGGGTAGAAGTTGAAAAAGCCTAAGGCTGGCGTTAGGGTACCGGCAAAAAACAACATCCCGGTCAACGGCCCCCGTCCCAAGCGCTCCCGAAAGGCCCAGAGCAGGATTCCGACGCCTAAGGCTCCAGCCGGATAGAGATATTGCCAGACCGCGGTCGCATCGATTGCCCAGCGGGGGTAGATAAATGTAAGGTCGAGTGGCACGAGGAGTTTCGCCGCGTAAAACCACAGCGCCCGCCCGGCGATCAGGCCGCGCTCCACCAGCGACAAGTCCCACTCTGGCCCCCAAGCGCCGACGCTGTGCTTTTCCATCCACACCGTCATTCCACTCATGGCCACCCCTAGGGCGAAAAAAGGCGCGAGAGCTACTGCCGTGCGCCGCATTGGTGTTTGCCCCTTCCACCACAGCACCAGTAACAGGGCGGCCGGCAGGGTGCAGGTGACGGTCTTGCTGAGCAGGGCCGCGGCAAAAAGGAGCAAAGCGGCCCAGTATAAGCGAGAGCTGCGCGTTTCTTCATAGCGCAGATAGGCCCATGCCGCACTCAGATAGAATGCGCCGGACAATGTGTTTTTGCGCTCGGTAATCCACGCCACTGACTCGACGTGCACTGGATGCAGGGCGAATAGGGCGGCGGCAGCCCAAGCGCCGGGCACTTTTAGGCGGATTAGCAGCCGCCAGACCAAAACGGCACTTAGGGCGTGCAGGATTACATTGACCACGTGGTAGCCGGTCGGGTCCAAGCCCCAAAGACGGTATTCAAGCCAATAGGTGGTATGGACCAGCGGATAGTATTGGCGCGTGGCTCCCGGCTGGAACCAAATCTGCCCAAGCCCCGCTAACGAGCGCAGGGTTAGGTTATCCTGCACGTAGTCGTCGTCGTCCCAGATAAAACCGCCGTTCATCGCCGGTATATAGGCCCCGGCGGTCAGTCCTACCAGTAGAAGAGCCGACAGGAGCCAAGTGCGGCGGTCTGGTTGGGAGGAAACTGCGGATGGGCACATGGGAGAATTGGGTGTTGGGCGTATTGCGGCGGGCAGACCTTGTGCCTTACAATATAACCATGCGCACCTACTTGAAAATAGGCTCCAGCCTGCTGCTGGCCGTCCTCTTAGGGCTGCTGGCTTGTGGAGATCGCCGCACGGCTCCCACAGGAGCTGAAGAGGCCGGCGCTGTCGTGCTGCTGACCGCTAAGGTAGATACTGAAGCGGCCGCTAGGCTCGCCCGAGTCGAAGTAGTGATCACTGCGGCTGATATGCCAGCCATGCGCCAGCCATTGGCCGTGGATGGGGATCGGATCGTCGGTACCGTCTCCGAGATCCCGGCGGGTGCCGCCAGACTGTTTACGGTGACTGGCTATGATGCGACCGGAGCCTTGGTGGCCAGCGGATCGGCCAAGCTGGATCTGGCCCCAGGGCAGTCTGTTCCCCTCGGTTTTACCCTCGCTATGGAGCCAGAGGCTTCCCGCTCGCAACCCCCGATTACCGTAGAGTTGGCTCCGGGCGTGCCGCTGGATATGGTGTGGATCGAGCCGGGTGTCTTCACCATGGGTTCGCCGCTAGACGAGCCGGGCCGCAACGACGACGAAGGTCCTCAGCTCGAGGTTCGCCTGACTCAGGGTTTTTACCTGAGTCAGTGCGAAATCACCCAGCGCCAGTGGACGGCTGTGACTGGGGAACAGCCGTGGAACCGCCACGCTGGTGAGATGGAAGAGGGTCCTGACCGTCCGGCCGTGTACATCTCTTGGGAAGATGCGCAAGAATTCATAGCTAGCCTCAATGCCACAGCCGGTGCTCAAGTGTACCGGCTGCCTACCGAAGCCGAGTGGGAGTACGCTGGGCGGGCGGGCACGGAGACGCCGTGGTCTTTTGGCAAAGCTGAAAAAGACCTAGACCTCCACGCTTGGTGGACGGATAATATTTCTCTCACCGGGCGGATGGCCGCGCAGCCAGTGGGGTTAAAAACGCCCAATCCTTGGGGGCTTTACGATATGCACGGCAATGTATGGGAGTGGGTAGGCGACTGGTTGGGTGCGTACCCGGAGGGGCCGCTGACCGATCCCCAAGGGCCGACTGAGGGCACGGCGCGGGTGTTTCGCGGCGGCAGCTTTAAAGACGCGGCTTCGCTTTCCCGCTCGGCGCAGCGCTGCTGGAACGCGCCCGATCAGCGTTTCAGCCACATTGGGGTTCGGCTAGTGCGGGACTCGGACTCATGAGCGAAGCCACGCTGGCCCAGCTTACCGCCGAAATTCGCCGCTTCGTGGAAGAGCGCGACTGGTCGCAATTCCACACCCCCAAGGACTTGGCCATTGGTCTTTCGACTGAAGCGGCCGAAGTCTTGGAGCACTTCCGCTTCCGCTCCGACCAAGAAATCGCCACCTGTTTAGAAGACGAAACCTTCCGCCGAGCTATCGGCCACGAATTGGCCGACGCGCTGTACTTTGTCCTGCTTATGTGCGACCGCTTCGGCTTGGACGCCGCGCAAATGCTGGAGGAGAAATTGGCCATTTCGGCCCAGCGCTATCCAGTGGAAAAGGCCCGAGGCAAAAATCTCAAATACACCGCCTACCAAGTTCCCTCAGCAAGCGACCATACCCCATAGAGAAGACGGCGAATCTGTTTTACTTCCCCTCTGGAGTTGGATCTCAACTTGCATATGAAAAAAAAGATCCCTCCAATCTTCCAGGACCACTTAGAGACCCGGCACGGCTTGGCTCAGCCCGACGAGAAGACACCGGGTATCACCTTGCGGGCCGTGTCAATTGGTGCCCTTTTGTCGCTGTTCATCGGCGCGGCCGTACCCTATACCAATATGATCATCAAGGGCACGGTCATGGCCCACAATTTCAGCACACCGGCCGCCCTTTTTGTATTCTTCGTATTCACTCTCCTGATAAACACAGCCTTGGCCCTGCTAGGCCCTAGATTTGCCCTGAGCCGTTCCGAGTTGGCGGTGGTTTACATCATGGCGATGCTAGCCACCTCCGTTCCCACAATCGGCTTCACCGAAAATCTGCTGCCTATCATCGCAGGACTCTACTACTACGCCACCCCCGAAAATAAGTGGCAGGAGTTGATCCACCCGCACGTGCCTAAGTGGATCGTCCCGCAAGATACGGAAGCCATCACTTATTTCTACGAGGGCTTGCCCCAAGGCATGGCCCTGCCTTGGGACGCTTGGGTTGAGCCGCTCTTCTACTGGTGTCTGTTCATCTTGTCATTCTACTGGGTGTCTATATGCATGATGACCATTCTGCGCAAACAATGGGTCGAGTACGAAAAGCTGCCCTATCCTCTAGTCCAAGTCCCGCTAGAGATGATCCAGGATGAAGAACGAGAGGCGCGCGGCCCTAACGAGAAGCGCTCGCTCGTTAAACCTTACTTTAGGAATCGGGTCATGTGGGTCGGGTTCGCCGTGCCTTTCCTCATAGGTACGGCGAACCCGCTCAGCGGCTATTTCCCTTTTCTGCCGCACATCGACACCCATTCCGAGATGCGTTTGTTCAGAGGCAGTACTTACTTGCGTCTCGATCTGAACCTAGGCCTGATCGGTTTCGCCTATCTGCTCAGCCGCGATGTGGCGCTGGGATTCTGGTTCTTCTTTCTGCTATCGACGGTGCAGCGGGGAGTCTTCAATGTTTTGGGGATACAAAGTACGGAGACTTTGAGCCGGTTTGCCAATTCGGTTGGTCCTTATCTGGCTCACCAAGCCATGGGTGCCATGATCGTACTGGTCCTGTCCAGCGCGTGGATGGCACGTCGGCATCTGCAAGCCGTCTATCGCAAGGTATTCCACCACGACCCATCCATCGACGATAGCGACGAAATTATCTCCTATCGCACTGCGGTCTGGGGTCTGCTCGTGGGTTTGGGGGTGATGGGGACTTGGTTGTGGCAGTCTGGGTTGCCTTTGTGGGTTGTCCCGGTCTTTCTGTTTGGCATGACAGCGATCTTTATCGCCATCACCAGAGCGGTAGCGGAAGGCGGAATTTCCGTGATTCGCACGCCCTTGACCCCAGCCGATTTTGTGATTTCTGGAGTGGGTACCAGCGCGCTGGGTGCCTCTGGTCTGACGGGGCTGTCCTTCACCTATGTGTGGAGCGCCAATATACGCATCTTTTTTATGCCCTGTTTTGCCAATGCGCTGAAACTAGCCGAGGAGATTCGCGGCAGTAAAAGAGGTCTGCTATGGGCGGTTTTCCTAGCCCTAGCCGTCACCCTGCTCAGCTCGGTGTGGTCTGTTATGACCTTATCCTATAAGTACGGCGGGATCAACCTCCACCAGTTCTGGTTCGTGGGAGTGCCGCGCAATGCATTCAATTTTATCGCTCCTAAATTCGTCGATCCGGCCCCGGCTAGCATATCTGGTTGGGGCTTCACGGCTTTGGGGGCAGTACTCATGGGATTGTTGACTTATATCCGCTACCACTTCGTGTGGTGGCCGATCCATCCGTTGGGCTTTGCCACGGGTACGTTCAACATTATGAACTGGGTGTGGTTCAGTATCTTCACCGCTTGGGTGTTGAAGAGCGCCATACTCAAATACGGCGGCTCCGCAGGGTATTTGAAGACGCGGCCGTTTTTTCTCGGTTTAATTTTGGGCCAAGTTTCAGTAGCCGGTTTGTGGCTGATCATCGACGCCTGCACCGGAAAGACCGGGAATGTATTAGGGTATTTTTGAGAAGGTAGGAAGGTGCGTAACAGCAATTCATTAGATGGCTCCAAACTCCCTCGGATCACCTTGCGTGCCCTAATTCTGGGGGGGCTGACCATTGTCGCTGTGTTCTACTACCTCATCCTCGAGGTCGGACAAGCATCGGGGTCCGGCAGCTATGTCCGCTCGCAGTTTCCCATGGTGGCCTTTATGCCCTTCGTGCTGTGGCTGTTTCTCAACGCCGCCTGCGGGCACTTGTGGCCCCGGTTGGCCCTAAACCGAGGGGAGCTGCTGACCATTTTTACCATGCTCTGGGTGGTGGGTGCCCTGCCGCAGTGGGGCTGGAGCGACTACTGGATTGCCATTATCGGAGCGCCCTTCTACATGGCCACACCTGAAAACCAGTGGTCAGATCTGCTCTTCCCCTATTTGCCCTGGCGCGTCTTTCCCGACTCCTCGCCTCGGGTGCTAGATACCTTCTGGATGGGGCTGCCTCAGGGGGCAGCGGTGCCGTGGGACGGCTGGGTCGGGGCGATTATCCAGTGGCTGGGGGCCTCGCTGGGGATGGTGGTCTTCGGCTTTTGCTTGGTGGTGCTATTCCAGCGCCAGTGGATGGAAGCCGAAAAACTCTCGTTCCCACTGGCGCAGATGCCCCTTGATCTGACGCGGGGCTTCGACGGGCCGCGACGGGTGCCCGACCTGTTTCGCTCGGGTCTGTTCTGGATCGGCTGCGGGGTTGTCCTGCTGCCCTTGCTCTACAATATCGGCGCATACTTCACGCCGGGCTTGCCGCTGTTTGAACTCTATACCAAGCGCTTCCATCTCGAATTGCCCCGCCCTTTCCCGGGCTTGACCATCCGGGTGCTGCCCTTGGTTATGGCTTTGACCTATCTATGCCCACTGGACATCCTAGGAAGCCTAGTCGTCTTCGCCCTGTTGGCCACTGTCAAAATAGGGCTGATGGATCGGGTGGGGCTGGTCGTAGGGGGGGAGGGTCAGCCTTTGGCACCGCAGGCGATCCTCTCGCTGGAAAGCTTGGGAGCCATCATTTTTGTGGCCTGCTGGTCCGTGTACTTGGCCCGCCGACACTTGCGAGAAGTGTGGCAACAGGTGCGCACCGGGGAGGGGGATCGGCGTCAAGTTGGGATCTACCGCTTGACCTTGGTAGGTCTAATTCTGTCGGCCTGCTACGTCATCGCTTGGGCTTGTAGCTTAGGGGCGAGTTTGCCTCTAGCTATCGGTGCTTTTGTCCTGATGGTATCGACCTTTTTTGTCACCATTAAGCTCATTGCGGCCACGGGCTTTCCCTACCTCATGCCTAGTTGGCCCAATGCCAAGGGGAGTTCTTTTATCGTCGATTTGATAGGCTCGGCTCGCCTGTCGCCGCAGGATCTGGTCGCTTTTAAGATGTTCACCGGCCATGCCTTTTTCGGCAATATTCGCCTGCCGGCTTGGCCGGCCATCCCGCACCATCTGCGCATTTTCTCGTTGCGGGATCAGCCCTGGCTGGTGACCGCTACGGTGCTAATCGCCTTTGCAACGGGTTTTCTAACCGCAGTATGGGCCAGTCTCGAGATGGCCTATGACAAAGGGGGAGCCGTTTTTCTGATGGGTGCGACCGGCCTCTTAGACGAGACCGTGCATCTGCTGCAAAATCCCAAAGTCGGGGATCCGGGGAAGTGGGGTGTCTGGGGCTGGGGTTTGTTCCAGGCGGGGGGCATAGCGCTGTTACGGGCCCGCTTTCACTGGTTCTCGCTCCATCCCATTGGGCTGGCCTTTCAGCACACCTCGGGCACATCCATCTATTGGTTCAGCCTGTTTTTGGTCTGGGTCGCTAAACTGCTACTGCTGCGCTACGGCGGAGTCAGAGCGTACCGCGAGGGCAAGCCTTTTTTCTATGGCTTGGGCGTGGGCTATGTAATCGGCGTCGTGCTCTCGGGAGTAGTGGATGTAATCTGGTTTCCCACGCAAGGCCACAATGTGCATGACTGGTAATGCCCATGCTCAGGCATTGACCCCGTAGACCATCGCCGGGTTGTCGCGAAAGGCCGCCTGGGCCACGTCGAGCGCCGTCGCCTCGGACAGCAAGCCCTCTTCCAGCAGAGACCCTAGCGCATAGGCGAAATTCCGGCGTGCCATCTGCAAGTGTCCATAGACCGTCTCGACCTGCTGCAAGTCATCCCCAAAGGCGATAATTTTGTTGTAGGGCACCATTTGGAGCCATTCTCTCAGGTCTAGCCGAGACCCGAAGGGGGAGATGATGTGGATCCAAGACATGTTCAGATAGACATTGGCGAAGGTCTTGCCCAACACGGCTCCCTCGCGCAGATAGGGGAAACCAGCGTGAGAAAAGTCAAAGCGGACTTGGGGGAAGGCCTGCAGCAAGGGGATGAGCGGCACCGGACTACACCCTTCCATGCCCCCATTGTTGCCCGCCCGCATGCCTAGGTGGAACTGGACAGTCAGATCGGCTTCTGCGGCGGCCTGACAGCACTGGAAGACCAGATAGTCTTCTAGTAGTGCACCTTCTGCCGAATCCAGCCCAGCGTAGTCGTCCTGCAACAGACGATCGAAAATAACAGCGGCTTGGCCGGCGTCCCGCTCTTTGAAGTCCATGCGGCGGTGGTAGGATTGCGACATCTTGACCCCAGCGACTTGGGCTTCCTTCCAGTCTCGGCACACCTGTCGAATTACTTCGACGTGCTGGCGCAGATCGCCGATGGACACATCGTAGTCGCGCTCTATCGCGTGGATTTGCTCAGCCGTGCGAAGCATGCTGAAGCGGTTGAGGCGGGGCAGGGGCAGGAATAAGGTCCGATCCACTTCTATCAGATCTTCCATATTGACCACTGACGTTGCGATATTGGCCTGTTGTTGTAGCACCGTTTTGTAGAAGCCCGGTTTGCTATGGGCTTGGATGGCCTCAGAGAGCGGTTCGACCGTGGTGGCCGTCAGATCGTCGAAGCCGAGCAGATCGCGGAAGCCGGTCAAGATGCACTGGGAGTATCCGGTCAGGCGGATTCGGTTCCAGTACGGCTCGAATAGGGACCACCGCTGGTCCAGTGGGCGGCGAGCGTCGAACAGGGCCTCTTTATCCTCGGGAGAGAGGCCGGCCACCACTAAGTCGGCGGTTGGATAGGCGTGGTTGAAAAAGTCGAGGGCGTCCAGCTGCTGCGCTAGGCGCTCGGCTTCCGGCCCCATGTGGGAATGGGAGTTGATGCACGGTATTTTTTTAATTTCTGCAAAGAGAGACTCCACCAGTCCCAGATCTGGCGCAGAGACGGTACTTCGCATGATGGGTATTTCCTTTTTTCTGGAATCGAGGGTAGAATCTGCCGCCCGACATCAATCTTTCAGGCTGGCGTACATCGTCATAAACACGGTACTATCCATCTGCGACCGGTCATCTCTTTCGACGCGCTCGCGACTGATTCTGCGGATACTGTAGCCGAGTTGGGCCGTGAGCACATAGCCTAGGTACTGCCCCCTGTTTGAAAGCTGCATAGCCAAGACCGTGCTGTTGAAATCCTCGGTGAATTCGCCCACTGCTAAGTCGTCCTCAGCAACCACCGAATCTCTGAAGAAGAGTTGTTCTATACCCGTCTCTATGGTCGTTCGCCGCAGAACGGGGAATTCGAAGGTCAGGAAGAATAGACCAGTCCATTGATCTCGCACAGGGCGCACACCTCCCATAGAATAGGGAGTATTGTCCTTGAGCAATTCGCTCTTGATCTTCGGTCGCACCGTCAGAGCTTTGTACTGGTACAGATAGTCGGCCTTATTGATGATCCCAAGAAAACGCGTATCGTCCTTAAAACCTAGATTGTTACCTTTCTCCCGCTGTCTCACGGTCTCGTACTTGAATTTATTGGAAAAATTGACTCCGATATTCGTCCGGCGGTCAAGGCCTAGCCAAAAAGTATTGATATAGGTGTCTTGGGCGAAGAGGGGATCGTCTATTGCTTGATGCGCTCCGGGCAGCCCTGGAGCTTGTACCCATTGAAAAAGATCGTCCTGAATGTCGTCTGCCGCCTTTTTGATCATGTCGAAGATGCCCACCCGTCCAATCCGGGCGTACTCCTTTTCAAAGCTCACTAGGGCGTACGTGGTCAGATTTTGGCGGTCGTCCGAAAGGAGCTGTTCGCGGGCTTGCCCGGCGGTGAGTTGCAGGTGCGGAGTTACCTGATTGCGCAGGTACAAGTTGTAGCCCTTGCGATCCCTCTTGTAGGGATAATCGGGCAGGTTGTCGTTTTCGAACTGGTCGACCCAGCCGTTGTTGTTGAGATCGATCCCGAAGAGGTATTCGGGGCGGTCTGAACCATAGCGCAGGAAGGGTTCCTCGTAGTCCGGGAAGCGGTTCTCACTGAAGATGTTGCTATTTTGGTTGAAGTCGGAGATGAAATCGTTGTTTTGGTCCCAGCCGGGGAACACTGCCTCGTCGGCGAAACCTTCGGCGGATCTTCCGGTTCTAGAGGCGCGGAATTCCTCACCCGTCCTAGGATCTTGGTAGCGCCGCTTCTGGTCGGGTTTCTTGTCCTGATCGTCGTTGTCGTCGACGAAGTCGTAGATGCTCCTAGTCCCGTCTTCGTAATCTACCCGGCCGCTACCGTCCGATATGAAGGGACTGGTATTGTAGGCCGCGTCCATGTAGAAGCCCTCGACAAAGAGGGACCAAGAGAAGACCGATTTGGACAGATTCATCATCCAGGCTTTGGCGTTTTCGGAGCCGACGAGTCCCGAGTGAGCCCTGTGTGTCTTCACCCGGCGATTGGGATATTTTCTGTACTGGTGGTTGACATCGAACTCGGTGTAAAAGTCAAATCCCAAGAAATCCTGGGCCTCGATCGTGAAGCCCAATAGCTGGTTAGCCGTGGGCAAGCCGTAGTTGAAAACCACTTCGCGCTTATTTGATCCGTCCTGAATATTGCCTTCGGCCTGGGCCATCAGCAGAAAGACCGGCTGTCCTTCAAAGTTGGTCTGCTGATCGGAAGTGATCTCGATCCGATAGTCGTTGACTAGGACCAGTCTGAAGCGGAGATCTCGGATGTTGTTGATGGCATCTTTGTCGTCGAGAATCACGGCTAGGTCGTTCAATTCGTAACGCAACGTGATCTGTTCCGTACCGTTGGCCGTGCGCACGCCCTCTATGATGGTGCCTCCCTGCCTTTGAGGAGTGAAGCCTATCTCATTGCCGACTAGCACGGTGTCTCTGTCGCCGATAGTCGTCGCTATTTCCACATTATCCGCTAGTAGGACACTCCCCCCGACATCATCGGCCGGTGAGTCGTCGCTCAGCCGGATGACAATAGTAGTGATCTGGTTTTGTAACTGCAGCGAGGTTAATTCCCCTTTGAAGGGATTGCCCTCAAAGCTCTGTACGGTCCCTCGGCCGTTGTGGGAATTGACGAAGACCCCTCCTAGGGTAATGGCATCACCTAGCCGGATCCTGGTCCGTCCTCCTATCAGGTTGGTGTAGTTGTTGAAAGAGGCCGGATTCGGATCGGTGATGAAGCCCGGTGCGCTGATGCGGGAAAAGATACCAGTCAGTTCGACCGCATCCGACATGAGATCGACTTGGGCACCGTTGTACACGGATTTGCGAAAGGTCATTGGCGTCAGGGTCGTGACCAGTTCGTCGCCAACGGAAATGGAAAAAGAATATTGACCTTTCTGGTCGGAGGCGACAATCAACGAGTTAAAGAAACCGGCATATGCTCCTCTTTTTAGCAGACGGCTGCCCTCGGAGATTCGCGGGTGGTCCTCGGTCCAGTCGTAGACCAACCATCCTCTGGTCAGGAAATTTCCGTACACGTCGTAGAAATAATCGCCCCAGAGGCTTTGCGCCACATATCTCTGGTAGGGATTGCCAGCGTAGTTCGTGTACTGCCAGGTCTGCCACTGGTACTCCTGATACAGCTCTTGGGGCAGATACCGTTTCCGCACCGATGGCTCCACGTTACCCAGCAGGGTCTTGGGACCCTCAGAGCGATATACCACTGTGCCGTCATTGGCTTGGCGTCCTAAGCGAGCCCCATAGTTTTGCTCAGCCCATCCAGTAGCGGACGATAAAGCTAGTGCGCAGAGTATCCCCACAACATACCACGATCCGTACCTTCTTAGCATGGATCCCTCCTATTGGACTGTGCGCAAAAGGACGGAGTGCCCAAAGCAAGGCCCTCGCTTGCTTCGCAGGTGTAATCAGCGCCTGCCATTTACTGTTCCACCCCGGCGTAGATGGTTATGAAGGTCGTGGTGCCAGTTTCGATGGTGGACTTTTTGTCGACTTCTAGATCCAGCATCTCGATGGTCTCTAAGGATTGCCTAGACAGTCGGAACCCTGTCTGTAGCAGTAATACGTACCCTAGATAATCCGTCGTGGTTGACCACTGAACGGCTAGGTTAGTCTCGTTTAGGTCTCCGGTCGGTCCCAAGACGCTCTCTTGGACCAAGGCATCTTCGTCTGCCCTCAATTCCCTTAGCTGTCTGAACTCCGTGCCCATTTCAATCATCGAATGCCTCAGCACTGGGAATCTGAGGATCACCGACAAAAATCCATCCCATTCCTCGATATCTGCCTCGCGGCGCAAGAATGGCGTGCGCTTCAAGTACTGGCTTTTGAAACGCGGCTGGATGCTCAGACCTTCAAGCCGGTAGGTATAATCCACTTTGTTGATAAGCCCCAAAAAGGACGACCTATCGTGGAGCGGGCTTCTGTCCAAAGCCCTGAGATCATCGCGGCGCTGAACGTACAGATCGTATTTGATCTTATTGCGGATGTTTAGCTGCGGAATCCGCGTATAGTCGAATCCGATAAACAGGGAATTCACCCAAGTATCTTGGGCGGGCAGAATATCGGCAACCTTGGTGGGCAGACCCGCCAAGAGAAATCCCTGTGGTGCCCGGCGGTCATCGGGGATGGTGTCTTTGGCTCGTTTTAGCATATTGAACGCCCGCAAACGCCCTAGGTCGGCCCAATTCTCATCTACGGTCACCAGCCCGTAGGTGGTCGTATTCTCGCGCTCGGAGGAGAGCAGTTCCTCGCGGGTCTGTCCCACGCTCACCCTGACACCCGGGATGACATGAGCGCCGGAATAGGCATTGTAGCCTCTGTGATCTCTCTTGTAGGGGAAATCTGGCTCGTCGTCGTTCTCGAAACGGTCAATCCAGTCGTTGTTGTTCAAGTCAATGCCAAAGAGAAATTCCGGCCGGTCGACCTCGTACCTGAGAAAGGGCTCGTCGTAATCGGGGATGCGGTTGCTGATTGTCCGATTGTCGTTCTGGTTGAAATCGCTTACGAAGTCGTTGTTTTCGTCCCAGCCGGGGAAGATGGCAAAATCGGGACCCGGCTGACCGCCTCGCTGCCAATCGGGAGTGCGATCCTGATCGTCGTTGTCTTCGACGAACTCGTAGAAAAACTGGGAAGGCTGGTCGTAGTTGATATCGCCATTTTGGTTGAGTAGGAAAGAACTAGTGGAGTAGTCGTGGTCCATGGAAAAGGCCTCGCCGAAGAAGAACCAAGGATAATCCTGAAAGGAGAGGTTCATCATCCAAGCATCCGCTCGGGTCGAAGCGTCTTCAAAGGAACGGTCGTCGGTAAACAAGGCTAGGTTGGGATACTGCCTGAATTTCTGGTTGATGTCGTACTCGCCGTAGAAGTTGAAACCTAGGACGTCCTGCGCCTCAATGGTAAAGCCATAAATCTGCGTGGCAGTGGGTAGGCCGTAGTCGAAAACCAGCCTCCTTCGGTTGGAGCCATCTTTGGTATTGTCGGGCGCACGTGCGATCTCGAGTAAAACCGGATTCCTCTCGTCGAGGATCGCTCTGGTCAGGGGCGCTTCCGGCGGGGTTTCCTGCCCGGTCTGGCGGTCGGACCAAACCTCGACTTTGTAGTCGTTGGCCAGTACCAAATCAAAGGTCACTTTTACGATCTCAGTCGGGTCGGGACCGATATAGGCCGGATCGTTAAAATCGTAGTTGATGATGATCCGCTGAATGCCGTTGGCTGCCAAGAAACCCTCTTCGCGAAAACCGCCTTCTATGACTGGCCAGCGCGTTGGATCGTTGGTTAGGTCGGCAAGGCTGAGCGTTTCGCGGATTCCGTTCTGGAAATCTTCTCGCACCACGACTAAATCGTGGGAAAAGAGTGCGGTTCCTCCCTCCCCGTCTTCGGGAGAATCATCGCTGAGTACGAGGGCGATGGCGTTGATAGGCACTCTGGCCTGCCCGTCGCCCAGTGTGCCCTTGGTGGGGTTGCTGTCGAAGGAGCCCAGCGTGGTACGGGTGTTGTGGGCATTGACCCAAGTCGCGCCGACGGTGACGAAATCGCCCACTTGGGCTAGGGCCCGGCCGCCGATCATATTGGTGGCATTGGTCCGGGTATCGGCGCTGGAGACGGACGACCTGACCGGGTTGCTGATCCTTGAGAGGAGGAGCGTGCCAGCGTATTTATCGGCGGCGAAATCTAGCTGAATACCGTTGAATGCAGGCTTGGAAAAGGTCATGGGGGTGAGCGTGGTGCGTATCTGATCCCCCGTGGTTATGGAGTAGAGAGCACCGCCTTTTGAATCTGTGGCGATCAATACCTGGTTGAACCAACCCTGATACCGCGAATCTTGGTAGATGGAACTGCCCAGCGGGGTCAAGGCTTCCTGACGCCAGTCGTAGATGAGCCACCCCCGGTTGACGAAATTGCCGAACGTGTCGTAGAAATATTCTCCTTCCCGAGTCGTGTTGACGTAGCGCTCATAGCGATCTCGGGCATAGTTGGAGTATTCCCAAGTCTGGAAGCGGTAATCGTGGTAGAGTTCTTGGGGGACGTACCATCGTTTCACTGTGGGATCGAGGGCATCGAAAAACACCCCTGGTCCCAAGGGTTCAAAGGTGACCTTGCCTCCCCTCTGCTGCCCGAGGCGATTGTTGTAATCTTGGGGAAAAGCCGTCGTGCTCAAAGCCGCGACTATCCACAGTGCTATCCATACTCTGGACCATTCTCTGTAACCTGCATCTACCATCAGGTGTCCCTCCCGTTAGCAAGCGCTTCTCAGAAGCAATCCATACCCCGGTCCAGCCTTCAATAGGCCACGCCTATGAGGCCGCTCGCCTCGGCCTTGCCGCCGTCGGTGTCCAAATCAATGTTGAAAATGTAGAGGCCCGGCGGCACGGTGTTTCCTTGACCATCGGTACCGTCCCACGTTCGAGTAAAGCGACCACTCTGGTCGATCCCGCGATAGACTTCCCGCACCATGCTGCCGGACAAGTCGTATATCCGCAGCCCCACATTGGCCCCGCTGATGAGATCGGTTATATCAAAATGTATCTGCGCACTATCGTTGATCTGGTCCCCATTGGGCGTAAAGACTGTTGGCACGGCGTTGACGTTGATCAGCAAGTCGCCCTTTTTCGCCACTTGGACGACTAGATTTCCCGGGTCGCGGATGAGTGAGGCATTGGAGCTTTCTTGGGTCAGGGCAAAGACATTACCTCCCACCACCCGTTGCGGCACTTCGCCAGGGGTTTCAGACAAGGCCAAAGAGGAAAAGGCGGTTCCAGTCCGCAGCACCACGCATTGGAAGACCACGTCCAAGGCGGTCATCTGTTCCTCTGCTATGCGGCTATTCTCCACTTTGGGGAAACTGATCTGGAAGCGATCTTCCTCGACTAAATCAATGCGGAAATCCCCGCGCTCCACCGGCAGATCGTTCAGGTCCGAATCCGAGAAGTCCTGTTCGAGGCGGGATCCATCCGGTAGCGACATCCCAATCCGACCTACTGCGTCCACTTTTACGGGTGTGCTGATTTCGAGGGAACTGAAGCCCTGATCAATTTCAGGCCGTATATCGGGAACAAGCACTAGGGAAAACTCTGTTTTTTGACCCAGATCCGCCTGGCGCGGGGTGATCTCTCCCACGATCTCCGCGGCCAGTACCGGGCTAGAAAAATCGAAGGACAGTGAGCCGATGCCCTTGGCTGAAAAGAGATCTTCACTCAAATAGTCCACCTTGAACTGAAAGTAGCGCCGTGGACCGGGCGAAATGATTGGCACTCCTCCCATCCCAGCGGATACATTATCGGCGCTGGTTATACCCGCGGTCGCATAGGGCGGAGACCAAGCGCTCCAATTTTCCAAGTCGTCCCGCACCGAACCTTTATTGCCCGATCTCAGTTTTTTGTACTCGGCTTGGGTCAGCGATATCTCATTCTTCCTATCGAGAGGGAGGTCTTTGTATAACAGCCGAGCTCGCTTTATGTCGAGGTCGGGCGAGTCGAGTTGGAGGACGATTTCCCTCGCTTGGCTGCCTTCGTCGAATTCCTCGGCCGTCTTCCAAGGCACTTCGGCTCCGTCGAGGTCGCTGCGGAGGCGATTGAACACGACTGGAGAATCGTCAAAGCCGCTCCTAGTGCTGATGGGCACTTGGGAGCGGATGGGGTCTCCTTGGCTTTCCTCCTCCCAGCGCAAATTTCCCCAAAGGGCTAAATTTTCTCCCAGATCAAATACATCCGAATGGTACTCTGCCGTGGGCACGAAGCCTTCTCCGAAAACTTGGAACTCGCCTATTTCAAAGCCTACTGTAGTCTGGGATTTTAGCTGGATGTAGCGCACGTACTGGGGCTCTATCTGCACATCCACCACTGGCTGATCGTTCTGCAATACGAGCAGAACGCTGGTAAATACCGGCAAGCCGGCGGCTAGTGTTTCCCGCGTACCGTCGTTGAGAAAAAGCTCATAGGCCCTCATGTAATCGTCCTGAAAGGGAAAATCCGGGGCGAGAAAGTCTGGATCGGCGTTTCTGGGGAAGAAGCGGATGCGACTCACCCCGAATCGTGCGCCTAGATCAAACTGGAGGACCACACCTAGCGCTCGGACATTCTGACCAGGAGAACTTTTCCTTTCAAAGGCCGAACTGGCATTATTGTCTATCATCTTCAACAGATCTTTCGCCAGATCTGTGAGAACAGTGGGCGCGGTTACGGAGCCGCCTCGGTCTAGCAGTTGCAAGGCGATGTTGTCGGTTTGGTCGGCCTTTTCGGGAAAAATCCATCCCTCTCGCGCAGAAAAGTCGATAATCCCTCCAGGTACGTTTTCGTTCGTCACCTCTTGGGGTCCTAAGATGATTATCGGATCTATACCACCTCCACCGTCCTGCCAAGGTCGGCCTTCCGCGCCACCAAGAATGATCAATTCCTTGGTTTCCCCTATACCCACAGCCCCACAGGCGGAGAGCAAAATCCCGATCATCAGATGTGAGCGCAAATTCGAACTATCTATTCGCACGGGAGATATAACCTCCAGTTGGATTCGTACAAAATGTCCTTCAATAAGCGACGTGTAGTGGTTTTACTTTCTCGACCGTTTGATGGTCGGCTTCGACAGAGACGCGGTATAGATACAGCCCCGGCGGCACCAGCCGCCCCGACTCGTCCCGACCATCCCACACCCGCCCATAGATACCAACCCCATCCAATCCCCCATACACCTGACGAACCCGACGACCCGACAAATCCCACACGGCCACCTCCACCCAAGACGGACTCGTCAACTCTACCAAGCTATACCCCAGGCCCACCACATCGTTGTGCGCATCCCCGTTGGGCGTCAAGACGACTGGTCCTGCCTCTATCTGCAACACGTTTTGATGTTGCGCTCGGGTGGCCACCCACACTCGATTGTCCTCATAGGTTGGGGTAGCATCGCCTTCCTGTACGCTCTGGGGTACCTCTAACGGTAGGGCACTGTCCCACACACGCATCGAAAAGGTCGAGCCATAGCGCAGCACTTCCGCCTCGAAGACCACCTCGACCAAAGCGCCCGAATCCTGAGCCGTCAGTCGCGGGATACTTACGACCACTCGATGTGGCTCGGTCGCTTCCACTGCATAGTCTGCCGGCTCATCGCCGATGCGGACTTGGGTTACAGGTCCTAGCCGTGCTGCTGTCGCCACCTCCAACCGGTCGAAGCCGCCACTGTCGACCCCAATGGTTGGTCGCAGCACGTAGGTGAACTGCTGCGGCTGTCCCACCTTTACTTCGACCGGCCAGATTTCGCCGACCAACTGCGTGGCCACCGGTGGGGAAGCGCGCACTTCGAGAAAGTCGATCTGTCCGCCATCGTCGTCTTGGGGTAGGAAGTCGACTCTGAGTTGGAGGTAGCGTCTTGGACTCAGGGACACGATGGGGGTGCCACTGCTGTCGGCAAACGCATAGGGGGACGACCAGAACGTCCAGTTGGCTTGATCGTAGCCGATACCGGCTTTTTCGCCGATAGCTAACTTGGCGTAGGTCGTGCGGCTGACGGGTATTTTTTCGTCGCCTCGTCCGGTGAAGCGCCAGAACAGGTTGGGGTCTTCGTCTTGTCCGGAGCGGGATTGGATGAGGACGCGGGCTTTGGGGTCTTGGTGCCCAGCCCAGCGCAGGTCGCCCCAGGCCATTGGCTGACCAAAATCGAGAATATTCGAGATGTATGTCGATTGTTCGACAAAGCCTTTGGCGTAGACTTCTATCTCGTTGACTTCCCAGTCCTCGTTGTGCTCGCCGATAGTGACTTGAACAAAACTTGCTCTATCGTGCGGTGGGATGGGGATGTCGATGATGTGCTCTCGATTGTCGCGCACCTCGACGATCCAAGGCGAATAGGGACGGGGGTGCTGGTAAGCAGCTTGGCTGGGTTGCTCTTCGTTGAGGTGGATGCGAACGTTCTGTGCTATTCTGCTCGGGTCGGTCAATCCGGATATAATCCGAATCCGGTCGATGAGATGAAGGACCCCCAGATTGAGATTTGCTGTGCCCGGGGTGCCGAAATCGTCGGTGCAGCTAAGGAAGTAATTCCTTTCCTCGAATTCAGAGCACAGATAACGTTCCGCTAACCAGAAAGTAGTGGTGTCCCCATCCCATACCTGCCCGTTCGTCTGCTTTCTGACATGGCTTCCCCCCTTTTCCTCAATTCCGGGGGCTATATTGAAGGTAGGATCGCGTTTTAGAGCCCGAATGGCGGCGGCGTCTATATCCAGTTCGATGGTCTCTCCACCTAGGGAAAGATCGAGATCAGTCCAACTCAACTGGATAAATTCCACCTTTTCGCTGTCTACTTCTGGAGGTGGATCCAGCGTTTCGCCACCAAAGCGGTAGATGACTAGCCCAGAGGCCTCGTCTGCCGAAAAACCGGCCCAGAAACAGAAAAGGCAGATCAGGGTACAAAAGAATGGAGCCATCCTCATTGACGTGTACCTCGCAAATCCTGGACGCCGGTCTTACGCATCCCTCAGTACGCTACATGGACCACCCGCTGCACAAAAGTGTTATCGGCCGAGCCAGAATCCACATCCACCTTTACCCTAGCCAAGTAGATCCCCGGAGGAACTGGCTCGCCCAAATGATCCTTGCCATCCCACCGAAAAGTATAATTTCCGCGAGGATCTGGCCGGCGTTCCTCTATCCGGTTAGTCTCAACCCCACTCAAGTCGTAAACGGTCAGACTCACCGGTCTCTCAGCGCCAACTCTCGCCACGCCAAAGCTGACTACCAGTTCATCATTGACGCCGTCCCCATTGGGCGTGAATACCTGCGACCCCAGCCTAAAGTCCCTAATAATTTCGTCCCCGCTGAGTGCTAGGACGGTGACGGTCTGGCTACTGACCAGTTCCGTAGGATCGCCCTCGTCAACTCGCTGCCAGAATCCAGGTGCGGCAGAATTCTGGACCAAGGCTCTAAAGGAGGCACTATTGCCGAATATGGTGGCGCGAAACCGGACCTGAACTAGTTCCGTTCTGCGGTCAATTTTCTCGTTTAAGCGCAATCTGAGGGAGTCGGCTGGCGTATCGATCAAGGTCAGATCAGTCGGTGCGTAGTTGGTGGTCTGTCCGTTGGCGAAATCATCCTTACTTCCCGTCCGGACTTCAAGCAACTTTATCTCAGCACCCGCCGTGGCTTCTAAGGTGATCTCATCGAAACCTTGGTTTGCCGCAGTGAAATCGGGCCGGATGAAGTAAGAGAATTCCTCAGGGGTGCCCACGGTCTCAATTCGGGTGGGCCATACTTCTCCCACCAGCCGATCGGCAACTGGATCTGAGGTGTTGATGGCAATAGAGCGAAGGGTGGCGCCTGCGTCCGCCCTGTCCGTGAGCAATATGAGCCGAAGTTCCATATACTGCCTAGGACTGGGAGATTTGATCGCTTCCCCGGACTGAGTATGCGGCACACTCCACGTGCTCCAGTCATCGCCCGGTTCGAATGTGCTGGTGATATCGCCCCTTTTGGACTTAGGCAGCTTGTTGTAGCGCTTCTCGGTGACGACCTTGCCATTGGAATCGTGGTAAATCTTCTCTTCTATCAGCTCATTGCCCGTCCGCGTCTGCAGCTGGACCTGGGTCCCGGCCGGAGTATCCGCCTCCCACTCGACAGAAATCAGGTTCTTAGGTTCGTCAAATTGAATTAGATCCGAGGTCAGCGATACTTCCGCCACAAAGCCCTCCCCATAGAGCATCACTTCCGTAAAAGCTATGTAGCTGAGCGAACTTAATGGGTTCTGGAACGGCGAGCGGATAAAGCGGATCTTGGAAGGCTCAAGCCGGATTTCGCGAAATCGCAAGCCGCGGGAAGAGGTATGTCCAAAAGCGTCCCTGGAGGTACTTTGACCCACCCGAGTCCATTTGATGCTGCCATCTGGTGCCCGGGTACCATCGGAGACATCGACGTAAAGTTCGTTGATCGGCGAGGCTCCGTCGGTGAGAAAATGCATGGTATCGACCCAGAATAGAGCCCCTAAATCCTCGAAGTAATCATAGTCGCGATAGCCGAAAATCGACCCATTAACACCCGTACTGTAGTTGCCGTCGCTAACTGCAGTCCCAATGTCCTTAATGCCGCCATTGGTCTCGATCGTCACCTGTCCTCCTCGCTCCACCACACCCATGTTGACATTGTCTCCCTCCGTCACGACCTCGATCTCGGCGATCCTGGGAATTTCCCTCCGGTAGTAGCGGATCGGGCCTTGGCGTTCGGGATTAATGCTGTCGTATTCCTCTTGTGAAATTAGAGTTTGCCGGCCGGACCGCTCTTGCCGGTAGAATTCGATAGCGCCCTGCTGTTGTGTCGGCAGATTATCGTATTCCTGTTCGGTCAATTCCTCGGCCTTGGTCGAATCACTATTGATGGCAATTATTAGAATGCGCTCGAGTGGATCGCCCCTGAAGAGCAGATCCGATCCTTCGGTCGGACGGGGTTCAAATTCGAATACGCGCTGTGTCTTGTTGGGTTTGTCGGTCCGGCCGATTTCCCAGAAGTTGGGGACGTTGGTCTTGGGCTCGTCGAGATAGTAGCCCGACACCGAGCGCGGTGGGGGTTGCCGCCAGCCCAGCACCTTGAACTGCAGGAAGGGATCTCCCTCGCCTTCTGGGGCAAAGCGGATGACGATTTTCTGGACGACCACTATGCGGCCAAGATTCACCTCTGTCCACCAGTCTTCCAGAGGACTTTCGGGATTGGGGCCCCACATGGTCTGCAGGTCGCCATCTATCAGGTTGTTCGCCGTATTGGTGCCGGAGCCTGCTATCACTCCCCCCTCGCCGGTAGTGGAAAATTGCGGCGCGTCCTGAGCCGCGTTGACCTCTTTCCGTATAAAGGAGGGCCGCACCGTATTGTCGGCCCTGGAAATATCCAGAAGACTCGACGCCCCTTTCCACGCCTGCCAGTGGGCTGCTCGGTTAATCAGGACTTGATTGCCGCGAATAGCATGGCCCTGTTGCGACCAAGCTTGGAGGGGAAAGACCAGCAATGTACTGATCCACACCAAGCTGGAGATGCCCCGCCGATAAGAGATCGAGTCAACTACCATGATGGCTCCTCCAGAATGTAAACTTGTCGATTGATTAAACAGCTTTTAGGTGGCTAAAACACAAAGAGGGGATATCGAAATATCCCCTCTTTGTGTTCGAAGAACTGGAATTATTCTTCCAGCAGGTAATGGGACTTAATTCTGCCCCACGAGTCGTTTTCTACAGCAGTGGGGAACAACTCTTCATCGACCTCCAGCAGTTCCATATCGCCCATGAGATTGGCATTGCGCCAGACATTGTGAACAGCCGGAAAATCGTAGGAACCATCGTAGCGGTCGTCAGCCAAGTCGTAGTCCTTAGACAAGGATCCGACGTGGATGATATTGCCTACTTCTAGATCGACGATTGTGCTTTGCTCAGGACCGTCCCAGCTCCAAGTTTCCCACGGAGTCATCATGATCTCGTAGGTATAAGTACCCGGACCACCAGTCTCGCCGGTGCGGGACCAACCTACTTGGGCGTACTCGGGAAAGGGGATTTCGCGGCCAGTGGTCTCCCAGTCGGTCGCCTCGATGTACTTGAAAGCCCAGTACCCGTCGATGGGCGGCACGTGGATCTGCCACAGTTGGCCCGTGACGAAAAATAAATCCCGGCGCTCGTCTTCGGATAAATCGTTCCAATCGCCGTTAAACATATCGCCACCGCTGTGGTCGGCGTCGAGCACGAAGTGCCAGTCGTCATCCCAGTTGAAAACAGTGGGATCGTCGCGGCTGTTGTGGAGATGCTCGTCAACCACAAAGGCAAACGAGAAAACCCGATTCATTTCCTCGTTCCAGGCCCACATGCTTCTGGCGTTGAAATCCGACAACTCGCCGCTGTCATCTCCGCGCACAGTTTCTACGATGTGGCCTCCTTCCACCGAGATCTCGAAGATATCCGGATCTACCATGTCCCAGTCGCTTAGATCGCCGTCGATGGCGGGCACGGCGTGAAGCGGGAACTGAAAGGCGAAGTAAACCTCGCCAGGCAGTTCGTGAGCCGAGCTGATACTAGCGCAGGCAACTACAAGTGCCAAAGCCAGAAAGCAACGAATCAGTTTCATTACCTTAACCTCCTGTTGGGTGTTGGATTGAAAAGCCGATTCATGTGTCTGCTCAATTCTGCATTTACAGTACCTAGTTATCAGGCTATAAGACCTCCTTTCTCCTGACTGTTTAGACGTTCCTGCTGCGGACACTTAGTTTGGTAATATACGAGCAAACAGTCTAAGTACAAAGAAAAATTTCAACCCTCTCCCTCCAACTGCTGTATTCGGCTCACCGATGGATGATTGGGCGCTAGCTCTACCCCCTTCTGCCAGTACGCACGGGCCTGCTGGCGTCGTTCCAAGCGCCACAAGGCCCGGCCTAGATTGAAGTAGGCCGGGGCAAAATCTGGGTGCAACGCGATCAGTTCTTCCCAGATTTCCACGGCTTTTTCCAGCTCTCCCAGGGAGGCGTACGCCACTCCGAGTTCGTTGTATGCCTCTTGGTACGCTGGCTTCAGGACTATAGCCTGCTCCAAAAAGCGCACCGCCTGCTCCAATTGGCCCACTTGAGCATAGGTCCGCCCCATCTGGGTGTAGAGGTAACGCCCCACTTCTAGGCCGACTAATTCCTCGGGCATAGGCGCAATTTCCAAGGCCCGGTGGTACGCTTGTAGGGCGTTCGCCCAATTTTTTTCGGCCCTAGCTTGGTGGCCGCGCAAAATCCAGTGCAGTGCCTCAAAATAGGAACGGGCCTCTATCCGAACCGAGTCTCCACTCACGGAGAGTGTGTCTATCCAGACGACAGATCCTGTCTTTTCTACTTGAGCAAATCCCGCAATCGGCAAAAAATACCAGTCCATCCGGTCGAAAATAGCTGCTTCCACTTGGCCCGGTGAAAAGACTTTCCGCCATTGGTTCTTCTTTAGAAGGGATTGGAAATCGGGCGGTATCTCCTCGTCGGGGCACACCGGATGCTGATAGTGGACGATGACGACTGGGGTACTAGCACTGTCTTGGGACGTCGACTTTACCTTCTCTACCTTCGTATCCAGGTACAGAGGCGGTAGATCGTCTCGCTGGGCCAGTAGCGCGTACGCCTGCAGCAACGCTTCGCTGCCGTAGCTCTGTAGGTAGTGGGTCTGCCGCACTTGGACGCGCTCGGGTGTCAGCATCTGGATCTGGCCGCACTTTGGGGGCAATTGGATCAGGCGCTGGTACTGGGGAAGATGGGTCTGGAGCCAAGCCTGAGCCTCTATGCGGGTGTCTTGACCGCTGAGTAGGGATCTAGTGCGGAGCGAGGCGTACAGGGGCTCGGCCACTAGGGTCAGGGTGACCAAGCCACCCACCAGAGGGTACTTGCATCCCATCCCGACCAAACGTCCGATGAGCAAGGCCAGCAGGGGCGCAAGGGGTAGGGCATAACGCATGAAAGTGGAGCCAGCAAGAGCGAGAACTGCGGCTAAGGGAATGATACCAGCCAGCAAGACGAGTTCCTGCCATTGCCGCTGGCGAACGCTCCAGAGCAGGGACAGGGCTACGGCTACGGCAGCCACCGCGCCCAGACCGTGGCGCAAGGTATAGCGCAGGTGGTAGAGCCAAGTCTGTTCCTCTGTGCTCGACTCGGCTAGCAAATGGCTCCGTCCCATATCGGCGAAATGGCTCCAAAACTGCCCGGCATCGAGCCAGACAAAGGGCGTGGTTAAGGCAAAACTCAACGCAGCCCCACTGACGACCCAGATGCTGCGCCTTAGTGGCCAAGGTCTCCCCAGCAAGATCGCCGTAGCCACTGGTACTGCCACTAGGCCTGCTGGGTACTTGGTCGCTCCGGCCAAGCCAGTGAAAATGCCCGCCACCAGAAAATCCCGCACGCGCCCATCCTGCCGGACCCGCACGGCCCACAACAGGGCCATGACGGCCCAGAAAACAGCCGGCGTATCCACGATGGCCAAATGGGCAAAACGCACGGCCAGCGGCATGGTCGCCAAGATCAGGGCGGCCAAGAGTCCTGCTTTGACGCCGTAGAGACGCCGGCCTAGACAGGCGACAGCCCCTACTGTGGCAACGGCCAGCAGGGTGTTGGCCCCGCGCACTAGCGCCAGCAAATCGCGGCCGTCCACCAGCAAGTGATAGGCTACAAACTGCTCCACTGATTCGGCGCTTGTCGCCAGATAGTAGAGCAGGTACAAAAGGGAACTAAGGTAGAAGTGAAAGGTGGGGTAGTTAAAGTAGTGGGGATTGAGATCGCCGCTCCAGAAACCCAGCGGCAGGACGATGAAAGCAATCTCGTCGAAGTGGGTCCAAGACGGTGCTGGTACCGGCCAGCGCAGCGCCAGCGCCAGCAACAGGATGGCACCAGTACCCCATCTGAAGGAGCTACACCCTGCATTCTTCTCTGACATTTGGCGCTTTTCTCGCCTAGACTGGCCTAATCACCCGCCCCTTGTAGGACGGTGGGGAGGATTCCTAGCTAGCCGCTGGTGAGAACGCGTTTCAGATTGTCCTCCCGGATCTCGACCTGTGCCGCGTACTTAGTCCGCAGTTCGGCCAAGAATTGCTCGAATACCTGTTGCTTTTTGATCCAGTTGACTGTGGCCCGCACCCGCTTTTTGGCTTCTGCAAAGGAGGCTCGCTGCTGCTCGCGAGACAATACCTTGAAGATGGAGTACCCCTCGCGCACCTGCAGCGGTCCGGTCAGTTCACCCACAGGGGCTTTGCGGGCCGCCGCTACCAAGCGTCCATACACCGCTGCGGCCGCAACCGTAAAACGCCGCCGACCCTCCTCGTCGCGCAGTTCTGGAGGGCGTTTGGAGTACTGGCGTGCCAAGTCGCCCATGGACTCCCCCCGCCGGAGGCGTTCGAGCAAGTCCTTGGCCTCCTCTTCAGAGGCGACGAGGATTTCCTGAATCTCGATCTGGTCGGGCTTCATGTAGCGGTTGGGATTTTGTTCGTATTCCCGGCGGATATCCTCTGTGGAAATACTTACGCGCTCCTTCAATACTTGGACGCGCAACTGCACGACCAATTCTTGTTCTCGTTTCTTCGCCAGCCATTGCGTCACTTCCTTTTCCCGATCTAGGCCCTCCCGCAGGGCGGCCTCGACAAAGAGCGCATCGGGGGCCAAGGTGCCTTCGGCGTACTCGATGACGGCCTCTTTGCTGCGCAAGTCTAGCGTTTTGTATTTGAGTTGACTAGCAGCATCGAGTACATCTCCGGCCGTGATCGTTCCTCCTTCATAGCGATAGAGAACAATAGCTCGCACCTCTTCATCTCCAGAGGTAGCTCCTCTGTGCATTGCCGCCGAGAAGGCATCCAATCCCCGCTGGTCTCTTTCGAGTTGGAGAGCTTCTTTGAGGCTATCGGTCAGGGCAGCCCTCGCCTCGACGCTGCGCTCGATGAAGAGTTGGCGGTAGATATTTTGGAATTGCTCGGCGTCTAGCCCGGTTTCGATTGAATCCAGAGCCTTGAAAAGGGCGAAATGACCACCTATGTCTATGGGCTGGCTCACCTCTCCTTCTTCAAGCGCGAAGAGGGGCGTACGCAGATAGGGCGGCATATCCAGCTTGCCGACATACCGACCGGTGTCTCCTCCTTGCTCCATTGTCGGTTCGTGGATGGACCACTGCTCGGCTACTTCTCCGAAATCTCGTCCCGAGGAGATCTCGCGCAGTGCGGCCCAAGCACTGTCTTTGCTGGTGGTGATGAGTTTGGCAAAGCGGACCTTGCGCGCCAATTCCTGTTCCCGAAAGTAATCGCTGACCTCCTGTCCCGAGACTCGCACCTTGATCTTTTTGATCTGATAGAGGCCAACGAGCTTTTCCTTCCTGTACTGGGCTATCTTGTAGATGAAGGCTGGCAAGCGATCTATCCCTTGCTCCTTGGCCTCCAACTGCAGTAGCTCCATATCGATGAGCGTCTGCAAATGATTGCGCTCCTTCTCCAGTCCTTCACTGTCGCTCTGGAGGTAGTTGGGGATTTTGCCGTAGAACGCCCGTAGCTGACCAGCAGTAATGGAGCGATCTTCCACTCGAGCCAGTTCCAGTTTCCACTGGGCCGTCGAGTCCGGAGTTGCGACGAGTTCTGCCTTCGGCTGGGATGCTTTTTCCTCTTGCTCAGCGCACCCAGTCCCCAAAATCGCCAGCAGCGCTGCTCCGATCATCCATCTTGTCGCGGTGGAGACAAGGCGTATTATTGCTTTGGGGCTTAGGTATTTCATCATTTTCCTCCAATATCTCTATGGCCGCATATTAAGGCATTAACCTAGAGACGAAATTTACAATTTACAACACCCAATAAAGCCAACTTTTTTGCCATTGTCGAGAAACAGACACTCGCGGCCTGCGTCTTGTCTATGTTCACAAATAACCGCTATATCGTCGCTCTTTTCCTCTTGGCCCTGATTCTGCGTCTGGCCTACCTAGTAGAAATCCGCGATACACTCTACTTTGATACGCTGATTCTCGATGCTGAAGAGTACGATTATCTAGCCCAGGCTCTGCTCGAAGGTGACTGGTGGCTCGCCACTCACCGCACCTATGTCCACGGTCCGCTCTATCCCGCGCTGTTGGCCCTGCTCAAACTGAGCGGTGCCGGGCTTGTGGTCACGCGTCTGTTCCAAGCCGTTCTCGGGGCTTTCTCATGCGTGCTACTCTACGCTATTGCCCGTCGCTTTTTCCCCGCTCCGACCCCTTTGCTAACCGGCCTGATAGCAGTTGGGTACTGGCCCTTTATCCTCTACAACGGCGAACTACTAGCCACCACTCCGACCATCTTCATCGAACTACTTTTGGTAACCCAACTGGTGCGTTGCACCGATCGCCCTAGCTATTGGTCGGCCGCTGGTGCCGGAGCGCTGCTGGGTCTGCTGATCGAGACGCGCAGCAATACCCTGTTGCTAGTGCCAGTGGCCCTCTGGTGGCTCTATCACCGGACTCGAGCCCGATTATTGGTGCCTTTCTGCGTGGGGGTCTGCGTCGTTCTGGCCCCCTTCCTAGTCCACAACTATCTCATCCAAGGCACACCGCTCCCATTCCAAGGTGCTTGGAGCTTCTACATGGGCAACAATCCGGCGGCCGACGGCACCCCCTATGCACGCCAGGGGATAGACTGGCAACGCCTCGAAATACTGCCCTATCAGGCCGATATGGCCACTTCGCCAGCTGATAGAGGCCGGTTCTATCTGAGTGAGGGCCTCGACTTTATTGTTGACCAACCGCTCGCTTATCTCCACTTGCTCTACCGCAAATTCAGACTGTTCTGGCACGCCTTTGAAATTCCGGTGAGCGTTGATATCCACTTTTACGAGGCGCATTCCCGCCTGAGTTACCTGAACCTTTTCGGGTTTGGCATTGTTGCGCCCCTAGCTCTAGTGGGGTTGGTGTGGAACTGGCATCGATGGCGTCAATGCGGTTTGCTCTACGGTTTCGGACTATCCTACTTGATTTCGGGGTTGCTCTTCACGGTGTGCGCTCGCTATCGGCTTCCCGCGGTGCCTTTTCTGATGCTTTTCGCCGCCGAAGCTCTCCGCCAAGGTGTCCTAAGTCTAAAGGGGCACCAGTGGCGGCGCAGTGCTGCCTTGGCGCTGGCGCTGGGTACTGCTCTTGCACTGGGTCACACTGGAATTGATCCCGCACAAGTCAATCACTTGCGCTCTGCTTGGCTCCAGGGGCAGGTCCACATGCGCAACCAAGCATATGCCCGCGCCGAGGAAGCCTATTTGCAAGCGCTCCAAGTCGGTCCCGACGCGGATGTCTATAGCAGTCTGGGCGCGGTTTACGAAGCGCAGAAGCGGCCTCGCGAAGCTGAGACTGCTTATCGACAAGCCCTCGCTCGGGCCTCTGATCACACCCGGGCCCGGCTCAATCTGGGCAACCTTCTCCGCAAGGAACAGCGCTTCGATGAAGCCGAGTCCCTTCTCCTTGAGGTGCTCGCCAACGACCCTCGTCCCACCATTCGATACGAGAGCTACTACTATTTGGGCTACCTCCACTTGGACCAGCGGGACTACCTGCGGGCTTATGGCTCTTTCACCACGGCCATAGAAGCGGAGCAACGAGCCGAAGGTTTCTACGCCTTGGCTAACGCCTGCCACCATTTAGGGCGCCAAGACGAGCAGATCCGGCACTTGCGGCAGACTGTGGACCTAGATCTAGAATTTGCCGCTGCCCACCGCAACCTTGGAGCTTTGTACCTGCAGCGAGACGAGCACTCCCTTGCCGAAGAAGCGCTGCGCCGAGCCCTGCACCTCGAACCTGATGTGGCTATTGCCCACTACAATCTGGGCGTACTCTATATGCGCACCGGGCGACGGGAATTGGCCCAGACCGCCTTCGAAACCGCCGAGCAGCTACGCCGGGCGAGGACATCCCCCTGAAAAGAGGTTTTAGAATCCTAGGTTATACATGACTACAACGGTACTGGGAGTATTGAGTCACTCTTTAATAGGCGACGTGTAGTGGTTTTACTTTCTCGACCGTTTGATGGTCGGCTTCGACAGAGACGCGGTATAGATACAGCCCCGGCGGCACCAGCCGCCCCGACTCGTCCCGACCATCCCACACCCGCTCATAGATACCCACCCCATCCAACCCCCCATACACCTGACGAACCCGACGACCCGACAAGTCCCACACCGCCACCGCCACCCAAGACGGACTCGTCAACTCTACTAAGCTATACCCCAGGTCCACTACATCGTTGTGCGCATCCCCGTTGGGCGTCAAGACCACTGGTCCTGCCTCTATCTGCAACACGTTTTGATGTTGCGCTCGAGTGGCCACCCACACTCGATTGTCCTCATAGGCTGGGGTAGCATCGCCTTCCTGCACGCTCTGGGGTACCTCCAACGGTAGGGCACTGTCCCACACCCGCACCGAAAAGGTCGAGCCATAGCGCAGCACCTCTGCCTCGAAGACCACCTCGACCAAAGCGCCCGAATCCTGAGCCGTCAGTCGCGGGATACTTACGACCACTCGGTGTGGCTCGATCGCTTCCACTGCATAATCTACCGGCTCATCGCCGATGCGGACTTGAGTTACGGGACCCAGCCGCGCCGCGGTGGTCACCTCCAACCGGTCGAAGCCGCTACTGTCCACCCCAAGGGTGGGTCGCAGCACGTAGGTAAACTGCTGCGGCTGTCCCACCTTTACCTCCACAGGCCAGACCTCGCCGACCAACTGCGTGGCCACCGGTGGGGAAGCACGCACTTCGAGAAAGTCTATTTGTCCACCGTCCTCGTCTTGGGGTAGGAAGTCGACTCTGAGTTGGAGATAGCGTCTTGGACCCATCGACACTACGGGTGTGCCACTGCTGTCGGCAAAGGCATAGGGGGACGACCAGAACGTCCAGTTGGCTTGATCGTAGCCGGTACCGGCTTTTTCACCCACAGCTAGCTTGGTGTAGTCGGTTCGGCTGACGGGTGTTTTTTCGTCGCCTCGCCCGGTGAAGCGCCAGAACAGATCGGGGTCTTCGTCTTGTCCTGAGCGGGACTGGATGAGCACTTGGGCTTTGGGGTCTTGGTGCCCGGACCAGCGCAGATTGCCCCAGGCCATTGGCTGACCAAAATCGAGAATATTGGAGATATAAGTCGCTTGTTCGGCAAAGCCTTTGGCGTAGATTTCTATCTCGTTGACTTCCCAGTCCTCGCCGTGTTCGCCGACAGTCACTTGCACAAATTCCACATCCTCGTGTGCTAGAATAGGTACATCCAAGATCTGCTCTCGGTTGTCACGCACCTCGACGATCCAAGGCGACAACGGCTCGGGAGTAAGACTAAAAGAGATGCCCACAGGCAGAGACCCAATGTGGATGCGGAAGGTCCGCACAGTTCTGCTCGGGTCGGTCAACCCGGATATCATCCGAATCCGATCAATGCGATAACGACTGCCCAAAAAAATATTGGCTGTGCCCTGGCGGCCGAAGTCGTCGGTACAGGTTCCTCGGCCGCGGAATTGGGCGCATATATATTTCTCTGCCAGCCAGAAGACATCCGTATCCCCATCCCATACTTCTCTATTTATATTGGGCCTTAAATGTGCCCCTCCTTTCTCTTCGATTCCAGGTGCGATGTTGAAGTCTGGATCGCGTTTCAGAGGCCAGATACTAGTGTTATCTAAGCCCACCTCAGTGGCTTTCCCACCGCGCTCGGCCTCTATATCGGTCCAGCTTAGCTGGATAAATTCCACCCCTTCGCCACTCGCTTCAGGCGGCGGCGCTAGCGCTTCACCGCCGAAACGGTAGATGACCAACCCGGAAGCTTCTCCAGTCGCGAAACCAATCCACAGGGAGAGAGCCCAGGTCGACGAACGGAATAGGTCGCTCATAAGATGGGCCTTTGGGGATAGGGGGCCTATAGAAGAAACAATCCTACGATCACTACATTAGCTACATGTACTCTAATAGATACGAATATCAGCTCAGATGGCGAAAGTTGACTTTTCGCGGATGGTCAACGGCAAACGAAAAATTGTTCAATATACCACGTGCAGGAGTCCAGCTTGCTCGACCGTTTGGTGGTCGGCTTCGACGGCGACGCGGTATAGGTACAGCCCCGGTGGCACCAGCCGCCCCGACTCGTCGCGACCATCCCACATCCGCTCATACGCTCCCACACCGTCCACACCCTCATATACCTGACGCACCTGACGACCCGATAAGTCCCACACCGCCACCGCCACCCAGGACGGACTCGTCAACTCCACCAAGCTATACCCCAATCCCACCTCGTCATTGCGTTCATCCCCGTTAGGCGTCAAAACCGCCGGCTTCCGGCTCATCTGCAACAGCCCTTGATGCTCCGCCTTGGTGGCCACCCACACTCGATTGTCCTCATAGATGGGGGTAGCATCGCCTTCCTGCACACTCTGGGGAACCTCCAACGGCTGGGTACTGTCCCACACCCGCACCGAAAAAGTCGAGCCATAGCGCAACACTTCGGCTTGGAAGACCACCTCGACCAAAGCGCCCGAATCTTGGGCTGTCAGTCGCGGGATACTCACGACCACCCGATGTGGCTCGGTCGCTTCTACTGCATAATCTACCGACTCATCGCCAATGCGCACTTGGGTTACGGGACCTAGCCGCGCTGCGGTGGCGACCTCCAACCGGTCAAAGCCGCCATTATCAACTCCAATGGTTGGCCGCATCACGTAGGTGAACTGCTGCGGCTGTCCCACCGCTACTTCGACCGGCCAGACCTCGCCGACCAACTGTGTGGCCACCGGTGGGGAAGCACGCACTTCGAGAAAATCCACCTGTCCGCCATCGTCGTCTTGAGGCAAAAAATCGACCCTAAGTTGGAGATAGCGTCTTGGACTCAGCGACACAATGGGGGTACCACTGCTGTCGGCAAAGGCGTAGGGGGCCGACCAGAAGGTCCAGTTGGCTTGATCGTAGCCGATGTCGGCTTTTTCGCCTACGTCCAAGTCTGCGTATTCGGAACGGCTGACGGGTGTTTTTTCGTCGCCTCGTCCGGTGAAGCGCCAGAAGAAGTCGGGGTCGTCGTCTTGGCCGGATCGGGATTGGATGAGGACGCGGGCTTTGGGGTCTTGTCGTCCGGCCCAGCGCAGGTCGCCCCAGGCCATCGGCTGACCAAAATCGAGGATGTTCGAGATGTAGCTGGCCTTTTTGACCAGCCCTTTGGCGTAGATTTCTATCTCGTTGACTTCCCAGTCCTCGCCGTGTTCGCCGACCGCCACCTGCACAAATTCCACATCCTCATGAGCTGGAATGGGTACATCCAAGATCTGCTCTCGATTGTCCCGCACCTCGATGACCCAAGGCGAATACGGTGGGGGATGAGCAACGAGCCTGCTATTCTTCCAAGGCAACTCTGGCGTGATGTAAATGCGGAACGTCCGCACTATTTTACTCGGATCGGTCAGGCCGGATATAATTCGGATTCGGTCAATAAGATAGAGGCTGCCTAAGTTGATATTAGCCGTGCCCTGTCGGCCAAAATCGTCTACGCAGAGAAGTTTGCTGAGTGCGCTGCACAGATAACTAGCCGCCACCCAAGCCGTACTGACATCGCCATCCCACACTTCCACATTCACATTGGGTTTGACGTGCTCTCCACCATGTTCTTCAATTCCAGGGGCGATATTGAAATTTGGATTGCGTTCAAGAGGCCGGATAGCGGCAGCGTCTATATCCAGTTCGACGGTCTCTCCGCCTAGGGAAGGATCGAGATCGGCCCAGCTTAGCTGGATAAATTCCACCTCTTTGCCACTCGCTTCAGTGGGAGGCTCTAGCGCTTCGCCGCCGAAGCGGTAGATGACTAACCCGGAAGCTTCTCCAGTCGCGAAACCAATCCACAGGAAGAGAGCCCGGGAGAGAGAACGGAATAGGTCGTTCATAAGATCGGCCTAAGACACTCGAGAAATTGCTCAGTACACCACGTGCAGGAGTCCGGCTTGCTGGACCGTTTGATGGTCGGCCTCGACGGATACGCGGTAGAGGTACAGCCCCGGCGGCACCAACCGGTCCGACTCGTCGCGACCATCCCACACCCGCTCATACACTCCCACACCGTCCACACCCTCATATACCTGACGCACCTGACGACCCGATAAGTCCCACACGGCCACCGCCACCCAAGACGGACCGGTCAACTCCACCAAGCTATATTCCAATCCGACCTCGTCGTTGCGCTCATCCTCGTTGGGCGTCAAAACCGCCGGCTTCCTGCTCATCTGCAACACCCCCTGATGCTCCGCCTTGGTGGCCACCCACACTTGATTGTCCTCATAGGTGGGGGTAGCATCGCCCTCCTGCACACTCTGGGGCACCTCCAACGGCAGGGCACTGTCCCACACCCGCACTGAAAACGTCGAGCCATAGCGCAACACCTCTGCCTCGAAAACCACCTCGACCAAAGCACCCGAATCCTGGGCCGTCAGCCGAGGGATACTCACGACCACCCGGTGCGGCTCGGCCACCTCCACGGTATAAGACACTGGCTCATCGCCGATGCGCACTTGGGTTACGGGACCTAGTCGCGCCACGGTGGCCACCTCCAACCGGTCAAAGCCGCCACTGTCTGCTCCAATAGCTGGTCTCAGCACATAGGTAAACTGCTGCGGCTGTCCTACGGCGACCTCGACCGGCCAGATCTCGCCGACCAACTGCGTGGCCACCGGCGGGGAAGCGCGCACTTCGAGAAAGTCCATCTGTCCACTGTCTTCGTCTTGGGGGAGAATGTCAACCTTGAGTTGTAGGTAGCGTCTTGGACTCATCGACACGATGGGGGTGCCACTGCTGTCGGCAAAGGCATAGGGAGCAGACCAAAACGTCCAGTTGGCTCGATCGTAGCCGATACCGGCTTTTTCACCTACGGCCAAGTCGGCGTATTCGGAACGGCTGACGGGTATTTTTTCCTCGCCTCTTCCGGTGAAGCGCCAGAACAGGTTGGGGTCCTCGTCTTGGCCGGACCGGGATTGGATGAGGACGCGGGCTTTGGGGTCCTGGCGTCCGGCCCAGCGCAAGTCGCCCCAAGCCATCGGCTGACCAAAATCGAGAATGTTTGAAATGTACGTCGCTTGTTCGACAAAGCCTTTGGCGTAGATTTCTATCTCGTGGACTTCCCAGTCCTCGTTGTGTTCGCCGACAGTCACTTGGACGAATTCCACTTGCTCGTGCGGTGGGATGGGGATGTCGAGGATCTGTTCTCGATTGTCTCGCACTTCGACGATCCAAGGGGCAAAGGGCGGAGGATTAAAAGTGATCCTCATGGTGGGAAGAAGTGGGGACATGAAAACGCGGAGGGAGCCCACAATTTTGCCTGGGTCGGACAACCCGGATTTCACCCGAATCCGGTCGATGAGGTAGCGACTGCCTAAAAAAATATTGGTCGTGCCTGGGGTGCCGAAATCGTCAATACAGAGGAGACTATAGGCCTCAAATTCGGCGCACAGATATCTGTCTGCCAACCAAACCGTACTCTCGTCCCCATCCCAGACTTGTCCATTGACGTTGGGTCTGACGTGGCTTCCTCCTTTTTCTTCAATGCTTGGCGCTATATTGAAAGTAGGATCGCGTTTTTGCGCCTGAATGGCGGCGTCTATATCCAGATCGGCGGCCTCTCCACCTAGGGAAGGATCGAGATCGGTCCAGCTCAACTGGATAAATTCCACCCCTTCGTGGTCTACTTCGGGCGGGAGATCTAGCGCTTCACCGCCGAAACGGTAGATGACCAACCCGGAAGCTTCTCCAGCCGCGAAGCCAATCCACAGGAAGAGAGCCCAGGTCAACGAACGGAATAGGTCGCTCATAAGATGGGCCTAAGACAAACGAAAAATTGCTCAGTACACCACGTGCAGGAGTCTGGCTTGCTCGACTGTTTGGTGGTCGGCTTCGACGGAGACGCGGTATAGGTAGAGTCCCGGCGGTACTAGCCGTCCTAACTCATCGCGGCCGTCCCACGTCCGCTCATACGTCCCCACGTCATCGCGCCCTGCATACACCTGACGCACCAGCCGTCCCGACAAATCCCACACGGCCACCCCCACAGACGCCAGTCCTGTCAGTTCCAATAAATCGTAGCCCAGTCCTACTATGTCGTTGCGCCCATCCCCGTTGGGCGTCAAGATTACTGACGCCGCCCGCACCTGTAACACTGCCTGCTCTCGGGCTGTTGTGGCTACCCACACCCGATTGCCTTCATAGGCTGGACTGGCATCACCCCCTTGAACCCCCTGATGCACCTCCAGCGGCTGGGCGCTGTCCCATACCTGTGCGGCAAAGGTCGATCCATAGCGCAATACTTGGGCTTGGAAAACCACCTCCACCAAGGCTCCTGAATCCTCGACCGTCAGCCGCGGAAAACTCACTACTATCCGGTGTGATTCGGACTCCTCCACCGCATAGGACACCGGCTCATCGCCAATGCGCACCGCAGCCACTTCCTCGACAATCGACGAGGTTGCTATCGCCAACCGGTCAAAACCCTCGTCGTTGGCGCCAAGGGTTGGTCGCACCGCGTAGGTAAACTGCTGCGGCTGTCCCACCTTTACCTCCACAGGCCAGACCTCGCCGACCAACTGCGTGGCTACCGGCGGGGAAGCGCGCACTTCGAGAAAGTCGACCTGTCCACCGTCCTCGTCTTGGGGTAGAAAGTCGACTTTGAGTTGGAGGTAGCGTCTTGGACTCAGGGACACGATGGGGGTGCCGTTGCCGTCAGCAAAGGCGTAGGGAGCAGACCAGAACGTCCAGTTAGCATGATCGTAGCCAATACCAGCTTTTTCGCCGATAGCCAACTTGGCGTAGGTAGTTCGGCTGACGGGTATTTTTTCATCGCCTCGTCCGGTAGAGCGCCAGAACAGATTGGGGTCTTCGTCTTGGCCGGAGCGGGATTGGATGAGGACGCGGGCTTTGGGGTCTTGTCGTCCGGCCCAGCGCAGGTCGCCCCAGGCCATGGGCTGATCAAAATCGAGGATGTTCGAGATGTAGCTGGCCTTTTTGACCAGCCCTTTGGCGTAGATTTCTATCTCGTTTACTTCCCAGTCCTCGCGGTGCTCGCTGATGGCTACCTGAACAAAGGTCGTTCCCTCTTGTGGCGGGATGGGTACATCTATGATCTGCTCTCGGTTGTCGCGCTCTTCGAAGACCCAGGGCGAATACGGCGGGGGATGATCGATGAGAGATCTATTTTTCCAAGGCAACTCCGGCGCGATGTAAACGCGGAAGGTCCGCACTATTTTGCTCGGATCGGTCAGGCCGGATATAATCCGCACCCGGTCGACAAGATAGGGCCTACCTAAATTGATATTAGCTGTGCCCTGGCGGCCAAAATCGTCTACGCAAAAAAACTTGCTGAGTGCGCCGCACAGATAACTGGCGGCTACCCAAGCCGAACCGACATCGCCATCCCATACTTCCACATTCACATTGGGTCTGACGTGCTCTCCACCATGTTCTTCAATTCCGGGGGCGATATTGAAATCTGGATCGCGTTCAAGAGGCTGAATCGCGGCGGTATCTAGATCCAGATCGACTGTCTCTCCGCCTAGGGAAGGATCGAGATCGGTCCAGCTTAGCTGGATGAATTCCACGCCTTCATGGTCTACCTCTGGAGGCGGATCCAGCGCTTCGCCGCCGAAACGGTAGATGACCAACCCGAAAGCCGGTTCAGCCGCAAAGCTAGCCCACAAGAAGAGGACCCAGATCAACAAGCGGAATAAGTCAGCCATAGGGTGGGCATTGATCTCGCTATTGTGGAAGAGCGCAAATCACAGGAGCCATTGCAGAGTGATGAATGGCATCTGCAAAAGCTCCGCAATTCGGCCCAAAGTGTGAAAAGTTGAATGTTCTAAAACAAAATAGCGCTTATGCCTTATCCATGTAGAGGAAAAAAATTACAAGAAATCAACGGGCATATCAATCAAAATTGTCCGCTCTACCTGCATGTGGATAACAAAGACCTTGCTTAGACCAACTAAAAACTTGCGGTAAATCGGTACCCAGATATCCTAGCCCTGCGGTAAAACTTGACAATCTCCCAAAATGGTGGTATCTGAAATATAATAGATGAACAGACGAGGGTTGTCGGTTTTCTCGCACGTCTGTGTCATTGGTCTATCATATTATCCCCGCACTTGTGGAGGGTAGATATGCGGCGAATCGGCTTTGTACTAAGCGCGTTGCTCAGCGCTGCGAGTTGGTCTCTGAGCGGCTGCGATTCCAGCCGTTCGGTCGAGCCCCAGGAAACATCGACTTGGGATACGATCCAGCACGATATCTTCGCCTCTAACTGCGTTAGCTGCCACAGCGCCGGCACCTCCTTTGCCCGGCAGTCAGGCCTTGTTCTGACTCCAGATTTGGCTTACAGCCAACTGGTCAATAGTGCCCCGCGCAATGCCGCGGCCGCCGAGGATGGCTTGGTCTTGCTGAGCAATGCGGGCCTTGCGGGCCTTTTTAAGAGTTACCTTTGGGAAAAGGTCAACGCGCCCGACCAAGAGCACTTCTACGCCGACCACCCCAACTACGGCGCACAGATGCCGCTGGGTCGTCCGCCCCTGACTAACGGCCAACTGGAATTCATACGCCAGTGGATCCGCGCCGGAGCTCCCGAAGAAGGGGTGGTAGCAGACTTGGCTCTGCTGCAGGACGAGGAGCGCTATGCAGTACCGGAGTTTGAGCCGCTAAATCCACCGTTCAATGGCATCCAGCTCCACTTAGGTCCCTTTGAGGTAGCACCTCAGTACGAGCGCGAAGTCTATTTTTACCAGCCTCTCGACCACGCTGAGGATCTCTTCGTCAACCGCTTTGAATTGTCCATGCGGTCGGGGAGTCACCACTTCATTCTCAACCAGTTTCCCGACTATACCCCAGCCGATGTCATTCCCGAGCCGGAGACCTATCGCGACCTGCGCGACGTCGCAGGTAATTACCAAGACGCCGAAGGGTACGATTTGTTCGACTGGCGGGTCATGCAGTACCAGGTTCCCATCGTAATCGCCCAATCTACGCGCCTTGACCTCAGCTTGCCTCCCGGCGTGGCCATGCGTTTGCCCGCTGGAACGGGACTCGATATGAACTCCCACTACGCCAATGCCACTGATCAGGCCGCGATCGGCGAAGTATTTGTCAACCTGCATCTTATTGAACCCTCGGAAGTAGAACGGGTAGCCGAGGTCTTCGCCCTGAGCAACTTCGATATTGATCTGCCCGCTGGCGAGGTTACTTCCTTGGAGAAAGAGTTCATTTTTAAGGAGGACAGGCACATCTTCCAACTTGTTTCCCACACCCATGACCGCATGGAGGAATTCACCGCCGAACTCATCGGCGGACCACGGGCTGGGGAATTGGTCTACATCAGCTACGATTGGGAACACCCGGCCCCCCTCAGATTCGATCCGCCGCTCATGGTCCAAGAGGGCCAGGGCTTCAGGATTAGGGCCACCTACGACAATGATACCGAGCGGAATCTCAACTTCGGATTCACGCGTGCCGATGAAATGATGATTCTCTACGGCTATTACTACGCCGACTGAGTAGGCGGCCGATCTGGCCCCTGATGTCACTGGACCTAGGATGAGGCGGGTTTTGACTGCTTGCCTCCCGCCTGTGGCACCCCAGTGACCAGCGAAGTCCATCGCCGACGGCTGGAACGGATTGGTACATGGCAAGTGAGGTGAAAAACTCGGGCGGCGGCATCACCTTCAAAGCTCTGCTAATCGGCGGCGGAGCCTCAATCTTCATCGGCGTTGCCGTACCCTACTCCAATATGGTCATCAAGGGTACGGTGCTAGCACACAACTTCAGCACTCCTGTAGCCCTCTTTATCTTTTTCGTCCTCGTCCTTTGCCTCAATCCGCTGTTGCACCTGTTCCACCGAGGTTTGGCCCTGTCCAGAGGGGAATTGGCCGTGGTCTACATCATGGCGATGGTAGCCACTTCCATCCCCACGATCGGCTTCACTGAGTACGTCCTGCCCATCACTACGGGGCTCTATTACTTTGCCACCCCTGAAAACAACTGGGCATCCTTGATCCATCCCCATGTACCCGAGTGGATGGTCCCTCAAGATCCAGACGCCATTCGCTATTTCTACGAAGGCTTACCCGAGGGCCGGCCACTGCCTTGGGATGCTTGGTTCGAGCCTTTGGCTTACTGGTGCCTGTTCATCCTCGCCTTCTATTGGGTATCCATCTGCGCCATGGTCATCGTGCGCCGCCAGTGGATGGAAAGCGAAAAACTGCTCTATCCCCTGGCCCAGGTTCCCCTAGAGATGATTCAGGGCGGTGGGAGACGAACGCTTCTGGCTCCTTTCTTTTCTAATACGGCTATGTGGCTGGGTTTTGCCATTCCCTTCCTCATCGGCCACATAAATGCCCTGCATAGCTACTACGAATTCGTACCTCGCATCACCACCTCGACCGATTTCCATCTCTTCCGCGGCACTACGTACCTCCGCCTAGATATGAACCTAGCGCTGATCGGCTTTGCTTACCTGTTGAGCCGAGATGTTGCCTTGGGATTCTGGTTTTTCTTTTTGCTATCCTCTCTGCAGCGGGGCGTCTTCAATGTGCTGGGCATCTACAGCACGGAAAACTTGAGTCGTTTTGCCAACCTAGTCGGGCCGCACATGGCCCACCAAGCCATGGGGGCCATGATCGTGTTAGTGCTCTCTGGATTGTGGATGGGACGGGGGCATTTGCGCGATGTCTTCATCAAGGCGTTGCGGGGGGATGATCGCATTGACGATTCTGGAGAGGTACTATCCTACCGCAACGCCGTGTTGGGCTTGGTGGTCGGCCTAGCGGTAATGATCGGCTGGTTGTGGAAGTCGGGCATCCCGCTGTGGATCGTCTTGGTGTTTCTCTTCGGGGCTGCCATTGTTCTCGTAGCGCTTACCCGGGCTGTGGTCGAAGGGGGGGTTTCCGTACTGCGCACGCCCATCACTCCCGCTGATTTCACCATCTCCGGCCTAGGTACGACCGCCTTGGGGGCCTCCGGCTTGATCGGCGTGGCCTTCACCTACGTATGGAGTGCCAATGTGCGCATTTTCTTTATGGCTTGCTTCGCCAATGCCCTCAAATTGGCCGAAGAGATCAAAGGCAGCAAAAGGGGATTGCTCTTGGCTATATTGCTAGCCATTGTCCTCACCTTGTCCAGTTCCATCTATCTGGTTATGGAAATGGCGTACGCCCACGGCGGCATCAACCTGCACAATTTCTTCTTTATCTTCGTTCCGCAGATGGCTTTCACCTATGTGGGTCCCAAGTTCGATAGCCCCGTACCTGCCAGCCTAGAGGGCTGGGCCTTCACTGGTCTGGGGGCCTTCTTGATGAGTCTGTTCACCTATATTCGCTACCGCTTTGTGTGGTGGCCGATCCATCCCTTGGGCTTTGCCACCGGCACATTTTACATTATGAACTGGGTGTGGTTTAGTATCTTTTTGGCTTGGCTATTCAAAACGATTGTGCTCAAGTACGGAGGAGCAGCCGCCTACAGCCGGACTCGGCCCTTTTTTCTAGGGTTGATCCTAGGCCAAGTAGTGGTGGCGGGCATGTGGCTGGTAATCGACTACTTCACCGGTATGACGGGGAATGTCTTGGGCTACTTGTGAGTTCGAGACGGACACCCAGATCCCAAAAGACATGCGAGAAAATATCCGCGCAGGACACCCCGTCCTTCCAGATGGCGATGGGATGGACAAGCCGGGCGTGACTTTCCGGTCTCTGCTAATCGGCTCACTCATGGCCCTTTTCATCGGTCTGGCCCTGCCTTACACCAATATGATCATCAAGGGGTCGCTGCTAGCCCACAATCTCAATACGCCGGCTGCTATCTTCGTCTTTTTTGTTTTTGTCGGTATTGTCAATGTGGTTCTGAGCTTCATCAGACGGCGGTATGCTCTTTCGCCTCCCGAGTTAGCCGTGGTCTACATCATGGCGATGCTGGCTACGGCGATACCGACTATCGGTTTTTCCGAGTACTTACTGCCCATTGTCGCCGGAATCTACTACTATGCTTCGCCCGAAAATAAGTGGGAAGAGATCATCCACCCCCATGTGCCCAAGTGGATAGCCCCCCAAGATCCCGAGGCCATTAGGTATTTCTACGAGGGGTTGCCCCAGGGCCTCTCCGTGCCTTGGAACGTTTGGATCGAGCCTATTCTGTATTGGTGTCTGTTCATCATCGCCAGCTACTGGGTATCTATATGCCTGATGGTCATTGTGCGGCGGCAGTGGATTGAAAACGAAAAACTGCTCTATCCGCTGGTCCAGGTCCCGCTCGCGATGATACAAGATGAAGAGCGAGGGGGTAGCAATGGCGAGAAGCGTTCTTGGGTCAAGCCTTTCTTCAAAAATCCGGTCATGTGGATAGGCTTTTCCATCCCCTTCCTGTTGGGGTCTTACAGCGCCCTGTATAACTATTTTCCCTTCATTCCGGGTATGAGTCAGTTCAGCGATCAGGGTATCCTGACGGGCCAGTTTACCTTCTTTAGGAATACGACTGTGCTCATCGTTATGTTCAATCTGGGTTTGGTCGGATTTGCCTATCTGCTCAGCCGAGATGTGGCCTTGGGGCTGTGGTTGTTTTTTCTCGTATCCAATATTGAGCGGGGCGTTTTCAACATCCTGGGCATTCAGAGTGCCGAAAAGCTGAGCCGCTTTGCCAATTCCAGCGGCCCCTACTTAGCGCACCAAGCTATGGGTGCTATGATCGTGCTGGTACTGTCTGGTCTGTGGATGGGCAGAAGCCATCTCAAGGGTGTCTTCAGCAAGGCTTTCAAAGGGGATGAGGGGGTAGACGATAGGGACGAAATTTTGTCTTACCGAACTGCGGTTTGGGGTCTGCTCGTCGGCCTACTGATCATCAGCGCTTGGCTGTGGAAGTCGGGCCTTCCCCTGTGGGTCGTCCCGGTTTTTCTCTTTGCGGTCTTCGTCGTCTTCATGGCCTTGACTCGGGCCGTAGTGGAAGGGGGAGTGGCAGTCATTCGCACGCCGCTAACACCGGCGGATTTCGTCGTATCGGGCTTGGGCACCAGTGTGCTGGGTGCCTCGGGCATCGTGGCGCTGGGCTTTACCTATGTGTGGGCGGCCAATATCCGCATCTTTTTTATGCCCTGTTTTGCCAACGCCTTAAAAATCGCCGAACTGCTCAAAGGGGATAGGAGGACGCTGATCTGGGGTGTAGCTTTGGCCGTGGTGATTGCTTTAGCCAGTTCTATATGGAGCGTCATGACGCTGTCCTACACCTATGGAGGCGTCAATCTCCACGGTTTCTGGTTCATTGGCGTACCCCGAAACGCGGCCAACTACATGGCCGTCATCCTGTCTAATCCCACCTCTGCTCATATAGGAGGCTGGTTGTTTACCGGCTTAGGGGCGTTGGTGATGGGTCTGCTGGCCTATATCAGGGCGCGTTTCGTGTGGTGGCCCGTGCATCCTTTGGGGTTTGCCACCAGTACTTTCTTTATTATGAACTATGTCTGGTTCAGTGTATTTGTAGCGTGGGCCATCAAATCGGTGGTGCTCAAATACGGAGGACCGGCGCTGTACAATAGCACTAGACCGTTTTTCCTCGGCCTGATCATGGGACAGATCTTTGTCTCGGGGATGTGGCTGATCATCGACTATTTCACTGGCATGGTCGGCAACCAGCCCATCGGCGGCTCGTTCGTCTGAACATCGAATAACGCGGGGAAGCCTCAGAGCTTGCACATGCCGAACAAACGCCCCAACATATTGTTCGTCCTCACCGATCAGCAGCGGCCGGAGTGGGTTGAGATGAACCCGGATATTCCGGTGCGCACCCCGCATCTGCGGCAACTCGCCGATCGCGGGATCTGGCTCGCCAACGCCATCTGTCCGTCGCCCGTTTGCGCTCCTTCGCGCTCCTGCTTGGTAGCTGGGCAGGAGTACGATCGCACCCGAGTGTGGGGCAACGACACCTATCCCCCTGACGATCTGCCCAAGTACCACCTGCGCCTGCGCGACGAGGCTGGATACCACGTCATGGCGGCCGGCAAACACCACGTGGGCAGCAATCAATCTGGAAACCCTCCGCAGTTTCACCGGGGAGTTGATGGCCGACAGGGGCTAGAAGAATGGGGGTTTTCCGACGCCATCTTTAACGCTGGCCTGAATCAGGCGACTATCCTGATGCGCCGCAACGACATGATTCCGCAGGATTCGTACATGGCGTTCCTGCACGAGCGCGGCTTGGCACAGGAGCACATTGCCGACTATGCGCGTCGCAACCAAGAGGGCGTGTGGACAGCTACTTTTCCGACGACGCTGCCCGACGACGCTTACTTTGACACTTGGATTACTACCAACGCCCTCGCCTTGCTCGATCGAGCACCCAACGACAAGCCGTGGTACTTAGAGGTGAATCTGCAAAACCCCCATCACCCTTGGGACATCACCGAATCGATGCACCGGTGGTACCGCGAACCGCCGGTCGATTTTCCCCCTCCTCTATTCAACACCGAGAATATCTCCTCTGAGACACATCAGGAGGTGCGCCGCAATTGGGCCGCCACCGTCGAACATCTCGATCAGTGCCTCGGACGCTTGGTAGAGCGCGTTTGTAAGAGGGGCGATTTGGACAACACGGTCGTCGTCTTTACCAGCGACCACGGCGAGATGCTCGGGGATTACGATCAGTGGCAAAAGCTGTCCCCTCTACAAGCCTCGGTCGGGGTTCCCTTGGTAATAGCGGGCCCGGGGGTAGCTGCCGTCGGCCGCGACGACGCTCCGATGACGACCCTCGACCTGACCGCGAGCTTTCTTGAGTGGGCTGGATTGACGCCTAGTGAAGATTTCGACAGTCGCTCCCTTGTCGGTTATCTCGGAGGAGGAGGGTACAGACACCGCGATGTGGTGTTTTCTGGCCTGAGTGCCTGGCGCATGGTCTTCGACGGTCGTTTTAAGTTGGTTCGTGGCTACGACCCAGGGAAGCGCATTGGGGGAGACATCTTTGAGTCGATGCACATTCCACCTGACGAGACGAAGCGCCTTCAGCGCGATCGACCCCAAATACTGTACGATCTCGAACGCAATGAAAGGGACGACGTGTCCTTCGCATTTCCCGAGGTTCTGCGTCGGCTCAGCGCCGCTCTCGATGAGCATCTGGCTTTATAGTATGGAGTCCATCCCATGTTGGTGAGTAGCGGTTTCCCCGAGCGGCCTCAAATCCACCATTTCCCCGATATCGACCTCTCAGAACGCCGTCGCCTGCACGGCAGTGGTTACATAGCGCAGTCCACCCCGGTGCAGGCGGGAGATACTATTGATCTAACTCTGCGATTTGAACTCGGCGAGACAGCAATCCCTGCCGGTGGGCACTTACGGGTCGCTTGGCTGTGGCCGTTCGACTGGGCTATGCTGCAGACGAGCGATCCCGACGCTCTAGGGTACGTCCATGCATTCTGCTCGAAGCGCGAAGTCGGCTTGCGAGTAACCTTTGCCTTCCGGGGCGACCTGATCCCGTGGAATCACCATATTGATGTCGAAGTTCTCTCCGGTGTGCTGACCGAGGGAGATGCAGTTGAATTGATCTGCAGGGAGTGGCGTGCTCCCACCTTTATCGTGCCCGATGCTGAGTTGCTCTTTCTAATTAATCCAGACGGTGGCGACCGTTGGGTCCAACTGCCGCCTGTGCGCGGATTCCCCATTGTAGCTGGTGCTCCGGCGCGACTTTTTGTCCTCGCACCGGCGGATGGGCGCGTCGCCGAAGATATCGCACTGACGCTGCGCGTTGAAGACGAGTGGGGAAACCCCTTGCTCATCGAGGACTCCGTTCCAGAGGTAGTCCCTGCCGACGGAGTCAGCGTGGTCTCCGTCGAAAGCGCTGGCGACATGCCTGCTTACCGGGCACGGGTGCGTATCGCTAGCCCAGGTATCCATCGCATTGAGGTCGCTGTGCCTCGCTTCCAACTGCGGGCAGAGAGCAATCCAGTGCGTATCGCCGCTGAGTCCCCTCCGTTGCGCGTCTTCTGGGGCGACCTGCATGCTGGCCAAGGCCAAATTGGCTGCGGCGTCGGCTCGGTGCGCCACCATTTTGACTACGCCCGTCACGTAGCTGGTTTGCAAGTCTGCTCGCACCAAGCAAATGACCACCACGTGAGCCTAGACCTGTGGGAGCAAACGCGCCGCGAGTCGGCCGCCGCCAATGAGGAGGAATGTTTCGTCGCCTTTCTCGGGTGCGAATGGAGTGCCTACACACCGGAGGGCGGCGACCGCAACGTCATGTACCGACGCGATGAGCCGTGCTTGCGGCGTTCTGGTCGCTTCTTCACCGAAGATGTGCCCGATCCGGAACCCGACCTCGAAACAGCGACCGAGTTTTTGGCTGTTATGCGGGATGAAGAGGTATTCATCAACATGCACGCTGGTGGCCGGCCGACCAACCTCGATTTCCACGAGCCGAGAATCGAAACCCTCGCCGAGGTACACTCCACTCACGGTACTTCGGACTGGTTTGTGCTCGACGCCTTGCGTCGCGGTTACCGCGTCGGGATAACTGCTGGAACCGACGGCGTTGCCGGTCGGCCCGGATGCGACCATCCAGGCAGTCGGCTTATCCGCAACGCGCGCAGCGGTGTCACTGCCTTTCTGGCCTCCGAACTCACTCAGGATGGGCTATGGGAAGCGATTGCAGCGCGGCGGTGTTACGCCACTGACGGACCTCGCATACTGCTCAATGTCCGAGCCGACGGCCATCCTATGGGAAGCGAATACGCAACGACCGAATGTCCCCTTGTGTCGATTGAGGCAGAGGGGACGGCGGCGATTGAGCAGGTCGATCTGCTGTGCGGTCCCGACTTGCTGTGGACATGGCGACCGGCGATGGCATCTGCTGAAGGTGCCTTGCGCATCCTGTGGGGAGGAACCGAACGGCGCGGCAGTGCTCCCGATCAGCGCGTCTGCTGGAAAGGCCGGTTTGTCGTCGAAAACGGACGGATAGCCAACGTCGAGCCGGTCGCTTTGGTCACTCCCTTCGACCGTCTCGAACTGGCAGACGACCAAACGGTCTGTTTCGACACGGTCACCGCCGGCAATCGCATGGGAATGTGCCTAGAAATCGAAGCAGATGCGGAGACATTATGCCGCTTTGAATCCTGTCCTACGACTTTCGAGTTTGGCTTGGCCCAGGTGCGAGAACAACCGATGCGAGTGGATGCGGGCGGTACCAGTCGGCACGTCATCGTCGGACCGGTCCCAAACCCGAACCTGCCACGGCGAGTGGAACTCTCGTTCCGAGACACGCGGACGGTAAAGGGTCTATGTCCCTACTGGGTGCAACTGACGCAGTGCGATCAGCACCGCGCTTGGAGCAGCCCAATCTACGTCCAGCGCCAGCTCGGCTGACATTGGGACATCTAGTATCAACGAGGATTCTGTCCTACTTTTTGTCGCCGAACAGCTATCATTGTGCGTCGGTCGCGTCCGTTGCATATTCGTGCGGGACATCAAGATAACACCTTTTGACATGGAGACCCCGGATGAAGAACTCTTCGATCTACATTCCCGCCTGCGACTGGGATTCGACCGCATCCCTGCCGCAATCCTGGGGGGCTCCGCCTCCTAACTGGAAGTACGCCAAGCGTCTAGTGCTGGTGAACGACACGGCACATGAACGACGAGGCGAACCGGTCGAAGCGGACGTGGACATTCACGCTGACCACATTACCGACCTCGGTCGCGAAGTCCGCGTTGCCCGTCTTCACGGCGAAACCGGTCCGCTAGAAGTCGTGCCGAGTCAAGTGCATCTCATGGACCGCGAGGACGAGTTGCTGCGCTGCCGGTTGTTTTTCCTTGCCGATGTGGCCGCTGAGGGTTCGGCAACCTACCTCCTGCTGTACGGCAATCCAGAAGCCCCTGAGCCATGCTACGACACCGACCTCAAGGTTTCGGGCGAGGGGTATGCCCTCGAGGTGGAAAACGAGCATTACCGCGCGGTCCTCGGGAAGATGAACGGCAACTGGCAAGACCACTACTCGAAAAGGGGGCCGGCAGAACTCGTACACCGGCAAGGCCACGGGGTCGAAGGTACCATTCACTGGGGGCCCGACTGGAGCGACGAGCGCGTCGGCCGCTACCGGCTCACCAACTGGGACGGCCCGCCTCTGTTCGACTACGATGTGATCAAGGGACCGGTCTGCGTGCGCATCCGCCGCTGGGGCCACCCCATCCTGTCAATCGGTCCCCAAGTTGGCCAGCCTCACAAGGTCATGGCTACCGTGACCTACAGCTTCTGGGCCGGTCAGCCTTACGTCATCATGGAATCGAAGCTCAAAGTTCTCGAGGATGTGCGTTTCCGCGACTGCCGCAACGACGAGTTTGTCATCGGTGAACAGCTACCCGAACGAGCTTGGATGGGACCGGATGGAGAGATTGGTTTGGGGCCCCGGGGCTGGCAGCGTGAGGATCCCCGTTGGGTGACTCATTTCAATCGCGAAACCGGCGAAGGATTCGGCAGCATCCACCTCGAATTCGAGAATACCAATCCGAGCTGGCCGCAGCCGGCCCACGCCGGCTTCTCGCACACCGGCACCTGGGTCCGCTATCCGGTGCAACTCGCGGCGATGCGCGCTGGCGAGCACGTGTACGAAAAAAACGCCTACGTTTTGCATCGATACGAAGAGGGGGGAGAGCACGGCGGGCTTGCCGACCTCGTTGACCACCAGGAGCGCCTTACCAGCCCGATCACCCAAGGGGAAGCCGCTCCGGCTCCTAGGCCAATCGACCTCGACAATGTCATGGACGCGCTGCGAGCCACGAACGAATTCGAGCTCTACGTCGAGGGGTCACCTTGGGGGCAGCGCCAGCTCAGTTTTGTCGATATCGGCATCGTCCAGGAGGTCGTCATTGAGGGCCGTGACATCCGCGTCGATATCGTCATGCCGTACGCAGGGCGCGAAACTTGGTTCGACTGGTTTTCCGATGGTATTGAGGAGCAACTCCGTGCCCGCTTGCGGGACGTCGGCGAGGTCGAAGTGCGCCTCGTTCGCGAGCCAAAATGGACTCCGCAGCGGCTGAGCGACCGCGCCCGCCGCGTCATCGGTCCCGGGGAGGAATAGCCCTACAACACCAACTTGTCCGGTGGCTCGTAGTCGCTTTTGCGCGGGTCCCAGCGGGTGCCGCATTTGTCGCTGATGACCACCCATTCACCCGCACTGAGGTTCCCTTGGTGGTGGTAGTTGAAGCGTCTGAGTCCTGCGGCCTCAGCGGCGTCGAGCAACATCTTGAGGTCGCGCGCCGACATTGGGTCGCCGTCGTGGGGAAAGCGACCAGTGTCGAGCCAGGGCACGATGCGCTCTGGGTCATCGACTGCGGCTAGTGCCCGCCGAGTCTCCTGCGTTACTACCTGTTCGAAAAACTCTGGATTGAGGGCGCTTTCGAAGTCGAGCATGTCGTCGCCCACGCCCGGCAGGACGATGCCGAAGAGCGCCTGCACGACGTCGAGGGTATCGGCCACGCTGATTCCCGGATTCCACTCTATGAGCGTCTGCGAGTAGCGATAGACCGTGCCGAGGAAGCCGTCGAAGCCCCGGTGAAAGAAGTAGTGCTTCGGCAGCAGGAAGTCCATGAACTGGGCCAGATCGACGAAATCATATCCACACAAGGGAGCGAAAGCGGCCGAGCGCGGGCCGCATCCTAGGCGTACCGGACGTTCTAGCTCGGCGGCGACGCCTGCGCGGATGCGGCGAAAATAGCGAGTCAGCGAGTCGGCCCGGAACGACAGCCAAGCCATCAGATCGGGATCGGCTCCGAGCATGCGGTAGGCTCCGACTAGGCCGCCGCGGGCGTGTCCGCGAATGCGCACCGGGTCGAGGTTGTGGAACAGGGACAGGAGCCTGTCTTTGGCGGCCACCATGGCTTCGTAGTCGTATCCTAGATCTGCGGCCATCGGTGCTACAGATTCCGGCAGGTCGTGAAAGAAGTAGGAGCGGTGGTTCATGTGATGGGGGGCGATTTCGTACCCCCACTCCGGTCCGTCCATCACGGCACCGTCCGCCATCGGGAAGTGCTCTAGCGTGTCGACCATGCGTGCCACTCGCGATGCAAGCGTCTTGTCGTCGTGCAGGTGGTGGCCCTGCCCACCTGGACCGGCACCGCCGTCGGCGTACATACAGTAAACCTGCATGCCGCGATCTTTGGCGGCGTTCATCGTCTTTTCGAGCAGAGCCCTTTTCTCGGGCAGCTTCTGTTGTGGCGGCCCTGGTGGCTCGACGCCGAGTCGCGCGTACACCGCCGGATTCGGATCGTACGCTTCCGCCACGAGATCGCCGGTGGGAGCGGACACTGCATCTTTCGATAGTTTTGCAGTGCCAAACACGAGCGGACCGAACACGACGCCGTCGACGCCGCCCTCCGCCCACGCGTCGAGTATGCGCTCGTGATCGTTCATTACGCTTTCGAGATCGCGCATTACATCCATCCATAGCTTCATGGTAAACCTCCTCTGTTGTTCAGTGGGTAGGTGTAAAGCGGCACACGCCGTCGAAGGAGACGCGCAGCCTAGGGTGACTCTCGTAGGGCCACGGATTGTAGGAACGGGGAATGTAGTGGCCAGCCCAGCTATGGCGGAAAGCGCCCTCGTCCAAAATGGGGCCGCCGCGATGGATTAGGCGGCCGTTGAAGAACACGATATCGCCTTGGTCCGCTTCAATGGCAATTTCCGGCAATCCATTCCGCGTGAAAAGGGCGTCAAAAGCGTCGTCTGGCTCCCAGCCATACCAAGGGCCTAACTCGCCGTTTTCATCGCAGCGGAAATGGCGCTTTTCTATTAGATCTCCTTTGTGAGAGCCTACCTGAATGTGAATGCTGCCGTTGCGGGCGCTGACTTGCTGGAGCGCGACCCAAGCCGACATGCAGCCCGGCAGGAAAAAGGCGTCTTGGTGTCGGCGTTGCTCGGAGCCTTTGTAAAAGTACATGCTCTGCACCCCGTCTGGCTCGTCGCCGAGGAAGGTGCGCAGCGGCTGGCGCAGTCGAGGATCGAGCATCCAAGCTAGGCCAGCCGGATGGTGCAAGCTGCGGCTGATTAGGCGGCTCCAATCGTCCGGTTGACGCAGGGGATAGCCCTCAACGCTAAAGCGGCCAGCGTGGAGGTCCATCATGTAGGCGACAAAGCGGTCGCACTCGTCGGCGGTAAAGCCGCCGCGGACGATTGTATAGCCGTCGCGTTCGTACTGGTCTTGGTGTAGAGAGGTTATTTCTAGTTCCATCGGGTACTCTGTAATTGTGGGCTTGACAACTGACTGAATTAACGTTAATTCAGTCAGTATTATGTCCGTTATCTATATTCCCCAAGCACAACTTACTCGACTCAAGCGCTTGGCTACCCCTGGTAAAGTCGCCGTGGTGTACGGTCCTAGGCGGGTGGGCAAGACCACCTTGATCCAGCATTACGTCCAACAGTACGACCGCGACGCCTTGTTGGTGACTGGAGAAGATATAACGGTACGCGAGTATTTGGAAAGTCAATCCCTAGTCAAATTGCGAGCCTTTATTGGCCAACGGCGCACATTGATTATCGACGAAGCCCAGTACGTGCGGCAAATCGGCCTGAATCTAAAGCTATTAGCCGACCACGTCGAAGGGCTGCGCATTATCGCCACGGGGTCTTCTTCCTTTGATCTAGCTCAGCAGACGGGCGAGCCTTTGACGGGCCGCAAATACACCCTGCTGCTGTTGCCCTTGGCCCAGCTCGAACTGCAGGAGGTGGAAACAGCTCATCAGACTAGGGCCTTGCTCGAACTGCGGTTGATCTACGGGTCGTACCCGGAAGTCGTCCTGATGGAGTCGAACGAAGATCGTCAGCTTTATATAAAGGAATTAATCGCTTCCTATCTGTTCAAAGATATTCTACAGTTGGAAGGTATTCGCCACGCCGACAAACTGCTCCGCTTGCTCCAGTTGCTTGCTTTTCAGATTGGCCGCGAGGTTTCGGTGGCGGAATTGGGCACTCAACTGGGCATGAACAAGAACACGGTGGAGCGCTATCTCGACCTGCTCGAAAAAGCCTATATCCTCTATAGCCGCCACGGCTTTAGCCGCAATCTCCGCAAGGAAATTACCAAGAGCCGCCGCTACTATTTTTACGACAATGGCATTAGGAATGGACTGATCAACAACTTCAACGTCCTGTCCCTGCGCGACGATGTGGGGGCCTTGTGGGAGAACTATGTGTTGGTCGAACGACTGAAGTGCAACCTATATACGGGGCGCTTGGCCGAGAGCCATTTCTGGCGCACCTACGACCAGCAGGAGATCGACTTGATTGAGGAGTGGGGAGGGGAGTTGCACGCCGCTGAAATGAAGTGGTCGCCCCAAGCGACTACCCGGGTGCCGCGTGGCTGGCGTCAGGCGTACCGCGACAGTTCGTTCGAAGTCGTCCATCAAGGGAATTACCTCGATTTTATAACTGGTTCAAAGTAGAACACGACCTGGAGATGATGATTCGCGGGTAAAACAGTTTCGGCAAAGATTTCTTGTGTAGTTATAGCCAATTCCTATTAGATATTTCTTTTCGGAACGACCGTTTAGGGGCTTTTCTTGGTCTGAAATTTAAAACCTGCAGGATTATCTTCTATCAAATCTAAAGCATGTTCAATTCTGGATGCGATTATAATTCCAGAATTATATGAGTCGTGATTTGTATCACCGATGTGGAATCCTTCTATTATACCGACTATAGCAGGTTTTGACGGATTTCCACAAAGGACTACGGGTCCTCCTGAGAAACCAGGATTATTGTGTCCATCTAAGTAGTAATGACCAATTTCGTCACGTCCTGAAAAGATGCATCCTTTGACAAGAGGTAAATTACCTTTAAACTTGGTAGATAATCCATAGGGAAATCCCAAAAAGAGCAAGTTTTGACCAATTTTCATCCCTCTACTGGAAGGATTTACTTCAAAATCCTCATGAGTAATTTTACAACCAAACGTCATAACAGCGACGTCAATTTCTGGATCATCATGAACGACTACAGACACTGGAGTGAGAATTTTATTGTTCTCGTCTAAGAGTTTCAACTCTTCTAAATTTTCTATGCCTTCAACAATGTGTCTAGCTGTGACAATATACTGTCGACCACTCACATCCAGCGTAAAACATGTTCCTTCCCCTTTAGGACTTTGCAACTTTAAGACTCGATAAAGGATATTAGTTGACGGAAACATTTGTTTCTCCTTTAGTTTGAATTTTCTTACGGAACGACCGTTTAATCTGTCTATTATATTTGGATAGAAAAAGCCCCTAAACGGTCGTTCCGTTTGTTTTTATGCTAGCATCCTAAGCTCTCTTGTCTCGGCTATCATCGGGCAGTGAGCATCTCCGCATTCCCGCGCAACAGGCCCTCGGCAACAAGCGCATCAATACGTGACCCGAGTGCACCTCGAATCTGTGTACGTGTACTCTGATAGCCGAACTGGCGTGCCGTTTCCACGATCAGCTCGTCGCGTGAAGCTCCGTGTGTTGCCTCGACCACGCGCAATAGCCCCGCGTCGAGTTCCGCCGACGATATGCGGTCTATAGGCCGGTCACTGCGGCGTGGGTGGACTGGGGAGTTATTTGACGGACTCAGAAATGCCCCATCGCGCACGACTGCCCCATCTCGCACTAGCTGGGCAAGGATTTTGTGGACTCGGTCACGGACGAGTCGCCCAGCACGGCCGAGACCATAGGCGATGCGCAGGTACTCAATTACGCGATCTTCGTGGACGGGATGCTCTGTTCGCACCACTTCATTTGCGAGAAGTGCCAGTTCCTGTTGCCTCGCTTCAAGGAATGGGACATCAGGCCACTGTAGCTCCGCTCGAACGTAGTCATCGAAGAGCCACTCGTGGGCTGCCGGTTTGCCGTCTCCGGAGCCAAGTTGATCGTCGGCTGGGTCTGGTCTCGGATTGGCGGGGACATTAGCTGACTCCGCGTTAGCTGGGTCTGGGGTGCGGAGTGGTGGTGCGGAATTTCCGCTGGCCGCGTATGCCTCTCGGGCTTGTTCGAGTGCCCGTTCAATAGCGGTAAGTTCCGTCTCTGGACTCTTGATCCATGCCGTGGACCACACGCGGTGGATGCGCCAACCGAGACCTTCTAGCACCTGCTGGCGCAACCAATCGCGGTCGCGTGCCGTCGGCGAACTGTGATAAGTCGCCCCGTCGCACTCGATACCGAGGTCGTAACGCCCACCGTTCTCCGAGCAGATGGCGAGGTCAATGCGGTAGCCCGACACTCCTATCTGCGACTCGACCTGATGTCCTCGCCGGCGTAACGCATCAAGTACAGCCTCCTCGAAAGGACTTTCTGGCTCGTTGACGCTACCGACATTTGCGCTGAACGGCATCAATGGGTTGCGGGCGTATTCGAGGTAGCTTCGCAGCAAACGCGCTCCATCGCTTGAAGCCGTTATATCACTGGCTTCTAGAGAGTGAACCAGCGTCATGCTACGCCGCGCACGAGTCACTACTACGTTCAGGCGTCGTGCGCCGCCTTTTTGGTTGATTGGGCCAAAGCGGTTCGGTACCCGCCCGTCGGCCGTTCTACCGTAGCAGATCGATAAAATCATGTGGTCGCGCTCATCGCCTTGTACATTTTCGAGATTCTTGACAAAGAATCGCTCGTCAAGCTCTTCACTGAAGCGTTCGTCGAGCTCGCGTTCGTGCAGACGGCGCAAATCAATGAGCTGTTCAATCAAATCGGCTTGGGCGCGCGAGAGTGTCACCACGCCGACGCTTTCGCTGTCTGGCTGCTGGCGCATTAGTTCAAAGACAAGCTCGACGACGTGCTCCGCTTCGCGTCGATTGGTGCGTGTCTGACCTGCGTCGTATATGCCGTCCGATACCAGTACGTCGCGCACACACTGCTCATCGCCATCGCCTCCGGGACCGGGGAAGGTGAGCAGACGGTTCTCGTAAAAGTAGTGGTTAGAGTAACGAATCAGCCCTTCGCAATGGCTGCGGTAGTGGACCGCCAAGTACTCCTCGGCAACGCTGCGCCCAATCATCGAAACCATCACGTCAAGGAAGCTCTCTTGCCCCTCGAATTGGTCATCCTCATCATCGTTTTCTCCATCCTCATCAAGACTTACCCGGAAGAAGGTAGTAGGCGGTAGCTGGTGGCGATCACCGACGACGATTACCTGCTCTGCCCGTTCTACAGCCGGGATCGCATCCTCTGGCAGTACTTGCGACGCCTCATCGAAGATCACGGTGTCGAACTCGATTGTTTCGCTCTCTAGTCCGCCGATAGCAAGGTATTGGCTCACGGCGAGTGGGCTCATCAGGAAACATGGCTTCAGGGACTGGAGTAGGTTGGGAATGCGCTCGAAGAGGCGACGCGGTGGTAGCTGCCGCCGTTGTTTGGTTAGTTCCCGGCGCAGTACGCCTAGCTGTCCACCCCCGATTGCGGCATTGAGACGCGGATAGCGTTCGAAGCACTGTGTACGTACGCGTTGCCGCGCCACCTCGGGAAGTAGTGCATCAAGTTTGCGAAATTGCGTTCGGATAGCCTCGTGCTCCGTGGCCGTGAATGTCCTAAGCTCTGGTTCCGCGTCTTGCTTCCAGTTAAGCCAGAGAACGAATAATTGCCGGTGCACGATCCCGCCGACCAATTCGGCACACTCCGTGGCATCGCGGATGCGGTCGAGTACACCCATGCCCAGTTCGGCGTCGAGGGCGGCGGCGGCATCCTGATATTCGGCCCACGCCTGCGCCGATCCGGCGTGATCTCGGAGGTCAGCGGCCCAGTGGCCCAGCGCGTCGAGGGGAGCATCGTCCCAGCGCCCGTCCCATGGCGTTGCCGCGACAGCGAAGCGCAGGTCGAGCATCGCTATGGTCTCGCCGAACACGCGGTGTGAGTGGCGCATACGTTTCGCACGGTTGGCGTACTCGGCGCGATCCATAGGACGACTGGCGTGCTCGCGCAACCGCTCGCTGGTACGCACGGGTATAGAGGTAAACTTCTCTGTCCACTCGATGGCGTGTAGCGTGGCGTCCCAATTGGTGTCGGCACCGTCGTAAAACGGCCCGAAATCGGTGCGCAGGTTTGTGGCGATACGTTCATGCTCGTCGAGGGCGTTTGTAAGCTTTATACCGCGATTGACTAGTTCCGCTAGCTCGTCAATGTTGGACGGTCGGTTGTGCAGTCGTTGGTAGATAGCGGCCGTGCCCGCGTCACAGGTTCGTAGTGGCGGCAAGGCCTGACGAGCCGCAGTGAGTATCTGTTCTAGGTGTAAGTCGGTGTCGCTGTCTCCGCCGCGTTTGCTTGCTTGACGCCACTCATCGAACGCGGCGGCGAGATGATCCGTTACCCGGCGCAACTCTCGCTGGGCCGACTCGTTGGTGAGCTGTGCCTCCAGTATTTCGGGATCGCCGCGCCAGTCTTCGAGCAGTGCTTCAGTCTTGTTGAGGTCGGCGTCCATAGCCTCCCAATCGGTTTCGCGCCCGTAAAAGCGATGTCCGAGAACCGTGCCTATTTGCTGCTCAATCTCATGCCAAACCGTACGTCGCTGATGCACATCAAGGGCGTGTTCCACCCAACCTTGCGTTTCGTCGAGGGACAACTTGCTGGGAGTGCGCTGATGGCCGTACAGTACGCGCATGTCAGCGCGATAATTCCTAAAGAACAATCGCCGGAACCAGCTACGGTGCTCTGTGCGAAAGCGAATGAGCATCTCCGCACTGACCATATCGGCTAACCCCTCGGAGAAGACGTTGGCGAGATGTTCCTCGGCTTGGGTCAGTGCGCCTACTTTATCAACCGCGTCTTGCAAATGGTGGCGGGCAGTACGTAGGCCAGCAACTGACAACCATCCTGCGGGTACTGGCTCAAGGGATGTTATGCGTCGAGCGAGCCGTATCACATCTTCAATCTCAGCGGTGGTCGAAGGCGTCAAGACGCCGAGTGCCTTTCCGATTGGGGCGGTGTGCTTGATTAGAGCGGTAGCGGCGGCCTCAATTCGTTCGATCTGCGCCACGGCGGTGGCAGGACAAGAGGCAACAGTGCTGTTCCACTCGTCTCCAAGCGCTTGGCGTAGATCATCATGCGTCTCCGATGTCAGCAGGGTCTTGGCACATACGCGGTAGTCGAGTGGTGGGCCGTCGGTGGATATGTGCTGCGCGAGCCAATCGGCGAGTTGAGTGCGTTGTGCCTGTAACTGCTGCTGTTCCCTAGCTATCCGCCGCAACCGCTGCGGGATGTCGTGATCTAGCCATCGCTCTGGTATGCCATCGCCGGGCGTTTCAGCGAGTTGATCGAGCAGCACCGCAGTCTCGGCGACATCACTGGCATTGATGATTTCCGGCAATCCGAGCCACTCACGTTCCTCGTCAGCGTCTCTTCTGAGTTCCGTAATCGCATAGGCGATAGAGTCCATGTCGGCGCGAATCTCGTCGGCGAGTTGGAGACTGTGGTGCTCCACACGTAAGGGTAGCCAACGGCTCGTGCGGTGATCACGGAACTCGTCGGGACGCCGCTCAATACGGTCTGTGATTTCGTTGATACGCGCCAGCCGCCCAGCACTTAGCTCGGCGATGTTGTCGAATGGAAAGTTGACCCATGGCAACGTCTGCAACTGAGAGAACTCACCTTGGACCTCAAACACGGTACGTCCGAGTAGGGGCTGCTCAGCGTGAAGTAGGCGCACGGCGCGATTTAGCTGATCTCGCCGCTCAATCAGTTCGTCAAATGAGACAGTTGGCCCGTTTTGTTCTCGTGTATCTTCGAACGAACGACGAATTTGATCATAGACCGCACTCTTGCGTCCGCGGTCGCTGTGCAAATCGAGGCAGAAGACACCAAGTCCGCATTGCTCAAGACGGCGTTTCACTACATCGAGCGCCGCTGCCTTCTCGCTGACGAAGAGTACGCGCTTGCCGTCGGCGAGCAGTGTGGCGATTAGGTTCGCGATAGTCTGGCTCTTACCGGTTCCCGGAGGCCCGTGGATCACTAGATGACCACCCGCCCGAGCTATATGCACCGCACGTAGCTGACTGAAATCAGCCGGGAGTACCGCGAACTGGTCGCGCACATCGAGCAGTTCGTCGAGGCCACCACCACGTAACTCTGTCCCTGACGGGATCGCCCTCGGAGCATCTGCTGCGAACGCACCACTGGCTATATCGTCCGATACGCCTGCAAGTCTCCGAGTCAACTCGCGACGCGGACCGTGGGCGCGAATCCGCGCCAAGTCTTCGTACATAGGTAGCTTCGCGTAGGAGAAGACGCTGAGGAAGACGGAGGCCTCGACCGTCCAGTCTTTGTGATCGCGTACTAGGACGGCGACATGATTGAAGTAATCGACGAGTTTTTCCTCTTCGTCGAACTCGGGTAGATCAATCCCAGACTGCTGGAGTTGATAGGCAAGTGTCGGGTTGACGACTACATCACTGTCCTCGAAGTGGAGTACGAAGGGATCACGGGGCGATGTGCGAGTGAGGTCACAGGGAAAAAGTACCAGTGGGGCCCGTGCTTCATCGCCTTCGACATCGATATAGGTAAGAAAGCCGACTGCGAGGAAGAGGACATTGAGGCCCTGCTCCTCCTCCCATTCGCGGTCGCGCTTGTGGAGGTTGAACAGCCGGCGTTGAAGGTCTTTGGCATCGCAATCGGTCGTCAGGTCTCCTGCGAGCACAATATCATCAGGTGCCTCCTCACTGGGGTCAGCGAATCGGCGGACACGGCGTGGGACGTAAGGGAAGCGCAATCCTGAGCGCGATCTCTCAAGCCGTGTCCGCAGCTCATCAGGTGTCGTGTCGGTGATGCCGACAGCGGTACGACTGGGGCGGAAGTAGAGTAACTGGTTACGACGGCCGAGCTGCAATAGTCGGGTCTGCCACTCGCCGATCCGTTCGCTGACGAGGTTGGCTTCCGAGTCCACCTGATGGTTCCGAACTTCCTCGCGTGGTTCCATATTCATATGGTTAGTATGTGGCTGAGTTTGGAATGAACGTTCTTAAAGCGGCCCTAGTACCCCTTCTTCTTATCGATGATATTGAGTACCGGCTCGCCCTTGAGGTAGCGCTCCAATTGAGCGCAGAAGAACTCGTAGACCTTGCGCGGTCGGTGCTGTGAGGCACCGGCTCGATGCGGGGTGAGGATGATGTTGGGCGCGTCCCACAGCGGGGATTCTTCGGGCAGCGGCTCGATTTCAGTGACGTCGATACCGGCTCCGGCGATCTGCCCGTCTTGCAGGGCCTCGCAGAGAGCGTCCTCGTCGATGATGCCGCCTCGCGTCACGTTGATCAGATAGGCGCTCTCCTTCATCAGCGCCAGTTCCTCGCGCCCGATGAGGTGATACGTCTCCTCGGTGCGTGGACAGGCCATCATCACCACGTCGGCGCGACCAAGGAGGCTGTGCAGGTTTGCGCGGGAGTTGTCTTTGAGTTCGGAAATGCCCGGCGGCAGGTCGCGGCGCACCGGGTCGATAGCGATGATCGGCATGTCGTACCCAGCGGCCCGCTTGGCCATTTCAATCCCAAAGCCCCCCAGTCCCACAAGACCCAACGTCTGCCCGGTCAACTCGACGGTAGCGCCGCCAGCCCACTTGCGCTGGTCGTTGTGGCGAATCGACTGATCAATGCCCCGGGTCAAGGCGAGGAGCAAAGCCCAAGCGTGTTCGCCGCCTTGGGGGGCGTATAACCCGGCCACGTTGGAAATGGCGACTTCGTCGCGAGCGATGATTTCGGGGAAGAGGAACTTGTCCATGCCGGTGCTAAAGGATTGGACCCAGCGCAGGTTGGGAGCGGCGGCGCAGACCGCGGGCGGGAAGTGGCCGACGATGACGTCGATCTCGCTGGCCACGGCGAGGGCTTCTTGTTCGTCGTTGGCCACAAAGACTTCGTGGCCGCCGTTGTCGCGCGCTATTTGGCGCAAGTGGTCGTGCTGTTCGTCAGTGAATGGGTAGTGGACTAGAATCTTCACGCGGACCTCCAAACTAGGTTGAGAAATGAGATAGGATGCGATCGATGCGATCGGCGAGCGATTGGTCTAGGCGCGGCCCGAAGCGGGTTACCACTTGCGCGGCCGCATAGCAGCCTAGGCGCGCCGCGTCTAAAGGGCTGTACCCGTAGGACAGCCCGTAGAGCACGCCACCGGCGAAGAGGTCGCCGGCACCGTTGGTATCGATAGCTTGCACCGGAACGCCGGGCACTTGGTGGTGGGTGCCGTCGGCGTACACTAGGGCACCGTCGGCTCCGCACGTTACATAGGCTGTGCCGACTTGGGAAGCGAGGGCCGCGCCGGCAGCTTCGCGGTCGTCGATCCCGGTACTGGCGAGGGCTTCCTCCTCATTGCAGAAGAGCAGATCGACACCGTCTTGCAAGAGCGCGTCAAAGCGCGCCCGAAAGGCCCGGACGGCAAAGGGATCGCTCAGGGTTAGGGCAACAGCCGTGCCGTGGCGTTGGGCCATTTGCTGTGCTCGGCGCGCGGCGGCAAAGCCGTCGTCCGAGCCGAGGAGATAGCCTTCTAAATAAACGTACTGGCTATCGGCGATGATCTCCTCGTGGAGTTGGACTGGGCCGATGGCGCTGCTGATGCCCAAGAAAGTGTTGAGGGTGCGGTCGGCGTCTGGCGTAACAAAAACCAAGCACTGGCCGGTCTTGCCCGTGCCTCGGTTGGCCGGATGCGTGGCCACGCCGGCTGCTTCGAGATCTCGCTGGTAAAAGTCGCCCCAAGCGTCGCGGCCGGTCAGGCAGGCGTAATAGGTGCGGCCGCCATAGCGGGCGACGCCGATGAGGGTGTTGGCGGCCGAGCCGCCCGAAGCCGAGGCGACTGGCTCGCCATTGACTGCGGCTGTGAGGTGGCGCTGCCGCGCCTCATCGACGAGGGTCATAACCCCCTTTTCGATTTGGTGTTCGGCGAGGAACTCCGGGGGGACTTGATATTGGATGTCCACTAGGGCGTGGCCGACTCCATAGACGTCGTACGTGCGGGTCATGGGCTTTCCTTTGAGTGGAAAACAGGCAAAATAACCTATTCGTTCATGGCTGCCAAAAAGGGCAGGGGCAAATCTTTGCTTGTTTTAATTTGCGCTGAGAATATATTAAAAACTCTGCGGGAGACGCCCGCGCTTTCCACCCTTTACGGAGGTTGATGCAATCGCAGCAAAGAAAAAGAGTTTTACGAGAGTAAACGATGATATTCGCGTGCCCCAAATCCGGCTCATTGGGTCCGATGGCGGGCAGGTGGGGATCATTGAAACGGCCCGTGCCTTGGCCATGGCGGAGGAAGCCAATCTCGACCTAGTGGAAGTGGCCGCTGAAGCGCGCCCGCCGGTCTGCCGGATTATCGACTACGGCAAGTTCCGCTACGACCAAGAGAAAAAGGCCAAGGAAGCGCGCAAGAAGCAGCAAAACGTGCAGATGAAGGGCATTCGCATTGCCCAACCCACTATTTCCGAACACGATCTCGAATACCGGACGGGCCACATCCGCACGTTTATCGAAAAGGGGAACCGGGTCAAAGTCAGCGTCCGTTTCCGCGGGCGGCAGATGGCCTATCAGGAACAGGGACGCCAGCTATTGCAAGATCTGGCTGCCAAGCTCGAAGATGTAGCCATCGTCGATCAGGAACCCAAAATGGAAGGCCGCGAAATGTCGCTCATTCTCAGGCCCATCTGAGATTGGTCGGGGAGCGCAAAAAGGCCGATGTCCGCATTGCGGGCGTCGGCCTTTTTTATTCGCGCGCTGTTGGTCCTATCTGCCTCGTTGGCACGCAGAAGTATAATCTGTTTTTTTAGGGCGGTTGCTTCAGGAGGCGACTAGCACGTGTTCAGTGGCACCATCGAGGCCGGCAATGACCGGAAAGGCCTTCGATTGTGGGCCCTTGGCTCCAGGCACGTAGCGCACGTGCGGTGAGAAATAGGCGTAGAGCGCAGTGTTGCGCGAGCGGTCGGTCTGGTTGGGGCCGGAACCGTGGACCATCAAGCTGTGGAACAGCACGGCGGACCCGGCTGCGAGCGGCACGTCGATTTGGTGCGAGCAGTCGATGTCCTCGCGGTTAGTCAGCGGAGCCCCTTGCTGTTGGGCGATGTGTCCCCATTCCTGCAAGCCCCAATGGTGGCTACCGGGAATGACTTTGATGCAGCCGTTGTCTGGGGTGGCGTCGTCGAGGGAGAGGCTCACAGTCACGAGAGCGGGCGGCTCCATTGGCCAATAAGCTGAATCTTGGTGCAGAGCGTGGGCCGAGCCGTGGAAGGCAGGCTTGAGCATTAGGGTGCTGCGGAAGAGGAGCAGGTCGTCTCCTAGGAGCGATTGCACGATGGTGACGAGGCGGGGATGGGCCGCGAGTTGAGCAAAGCACGGCGACAGGGTGCGGGTGTTCTCGATTTTGCGCAGGACCGGCAGGCCGTTGCGGTTTTGGTCCTGAGAAAAAGGCTCGCGCTGAAAGTGGCTGCTGAGCGGGTCTTGGTTGGCCTCTAGATCGGCGGCTAGTTGGTGCAGACGTTGGATCTCGCGCTGGCATTCGGCGACTTCGTGGCTGTTGAGCAGGTCGGGGACGATTAAGTACCCCTGTTGCTCGAAAAAGGCTCGCTGCTCGTGTGGGTCCATGCGGCACTCCTGCTGTTGATATGTAACCCGCTAAGTGTACACTGACCGCCGACTAGGTGTCAACCGCCCCATGGCAAACGCATGAAGCGATTTTTTCCATTTATCCGTTGGCTGCCCGAACTCGGCCGACCGAGTGTCTTGCGCGCCGATGTGATTGCGGGCCTCACCGTAGCGACGATCCTCGTGCCACAGGCCATGGCCTACGCCGAGCTAGCGGGACTACCACCGGTCTATGGGCTGTACGCGGCCTTCCTGCCTCCGGCCGTAGCCGCGCTCTTTGGCTCTTCCCGACATTTGTCCACCGGCCCGGTGGCCATCGCTTCGCTCATCAGCGCGACGACCGTGCAGGGTCTTGCTCCTGAAAGCGGCGAGCTATATATCGCCTATTCGCTGGCCTTGGGTTTGCTGGTCGGCTTGATACGGATCGCCTTGGGCGCATTGCGGTTGGGTTTGCTGATCGACCTGCTGTCCGGTCCAGTGGTCGTCGGCTTTACCAATGCCGCAGCCTTTATCATCGTCATCTCCCAATTGCACAAGGTATTCGGTGTAGAGCCCCAACAGGGGGGTCATTTGTTGGCGGCCCTCCGCGTCATCGACGTGGCGCTGTTAGAGGTCCATTGGCCGACGCTGGGGATGGCGGTGTTATCCGGGGGGCTGTTGGTGGTCTTACGCCGCGGTCGTTGGAAGCTGCCGAGCATGTTGACGACGCTGGTGGTCACCACACTCGTTTCTTGGCTGGCTGGATTTAGCGGGGAAGTGGTCGGCGAGATTCCGCGCGGCTTGCCGCGGCCGTCGGTGCCGGACTTAGACGCGGAGATCCTGTCTCAGCTCTTCGTGGGTGCCTTGACGTTGACCATGCTCGGCCTGATGGAGGCCATGGCCATTGCCAAGACCCTCGCTGCACGGACGCGGCAGCATCTCGATATCGATCAGGAACTCATCGGCCAAGGCATGGCCAACGTGGTCGGCGGGCTTTTCCAAAGCTATGCGACTTCGGGCTCGTTTTCGCGGTCGGCCGTCAACTACCAAAGCGGGGCGCGGACGGGTTTTGCCTCGGTCGTGGCGTCATTGGTCATCGCCGCGACCCTGCTCTGGCTCACACCGCTGTTGTACTATCTGCCGCAAGCTACTCTCGCCGTTGTTATTATCGCCGCTGTCGTCGGCTTGGTACGCATCCAGCCCCTAGTGACTGCTTGGCGCATTAATGTCCACGACGGGTTGATTGGGGCCGCGACTTTTGTCGGCACGCTCGCCTTGGCACCGGATTTGCACTTGGGCGTTGCCTTCGGCGTGGGAACCTCGCTGGTACTCAACTTCTACCGCACCATGCGGCCCCGCGTGGTTTTTCTGGCCCGGCACCTCGACGGCACGATGCGTGAAAGCGATGCGGGGCTGAGGCCAGATCAGCAGATCGCGATTATGCGCTTTGATGGCCAATTGTACTTTGGGTCGGGCCGTTATTTTGAGGATAAAGTGCTCGAAACGATCGCTTCGGCATCCGAGCTGAGGTACTTGATTCTCGATGCGGACGGGATCAACCGGATCGACGCTTCTGGCGAACAAGCGCTGCGCAACGTGGTTGAACGCCTGCGCGAAGTCGGACTGGACCTGTACTTCACGCGGGCCAAACGGCAGCTTACCGACGCGCTGGAGCGGTCGGGGCTGATGGATCAGCTTGGCCGCGATCACTTTTTTCGCTGGAACCAACACGCGCTCGACTATCTATGGGCACGGCTCCATCCCGACTACAAGGCGCGGTGTCCGCTCAATGTGCCTCACTCCCAAGAGTCTGGGAATGGGGAAATCGAGTATTATATATGAAAGAGAATCAGAACCGCTTGGCGTCGGTGGGGGGATTGTCTGCGGCGGGGGCGTCGTCGGACAGCAACTGAGTGAAGGAGTCGATGCGGGCATCGGCTCTGTTGATCAGTGCGTCCTTGTGTTGGCGAGCGTGGAGCACTTCTTCGGCGATATTGAGTGCGGCTAAGATGGCGATATCGAGCGGCCCCCGGTGTTTGATTGTAGCGGCGATCTGCTGCATCTTCTCGTCGAGGTAGGCCGCGGCGAGCCGGATGTACTCGGGGTCTTGGTCCTCGCTGTTGACGAGGTTATAGGTCTGATTGTAAATGCGGACAGCAACTGGTTGTGATTGCGACATGAGATCCCGGTATATAAAAAGTGGGGACTCCCGCGATCTCCCCTTGTCCCGGAAGCCCCCTCTTTTGCGCGCTAACCACGTGGCAAATAACCAATCTATTGGGGCTAGAAATAGTTGTCAACCTACATGTTGGATATTTTTGTGATATTTTACAAAAAAAAAATTAAGAAATCGTTTGTAAAAAATAAAAAACGGCCAGTGCGGGAATTTGACGGCCTGTAGAGTGCGTTCTTAGTATTGATGAGTGCCTACCAAGTGACCAAAATGCGCGTTAATCCTCTGCAGGATGAAGAAGGCGCGTAGCCGATCAATGTCTTAAAAATGGATAGAGATACATTGGAGATGGCCTTGCAGCAGGCCATTCAAGGCGAGGTGCGCTTTGACGCTGTTTCGCGCATGCTCTACCGCACCGACGCCAGCATCTACGAGATGGAGCCTCTAGGGTTGGTCGTGCCCAAAGACGAGGCCGATGTGGTCGCCGCGATAAAAATTGCCGTTGCGCAGGGGGCGGCGGTCTTGCCACGGGGTGGCGGGACGAGTTTGGCGGGCCAGTCGGTGGGGGCTGCGGTCCATCTCGATTTTTCCAAGTACATGAACCGGATCTTGGAGTTCGACCCAGACGAGCGCTGGGTTCGGGTCCAGCCGGGCTTGGTGCTCGATGAGCTCAATGCCTACTTGCAGCCCTACGGCCTGATTTTCGCGCCCGATGTCTCCACGAGTAGCCGGGCCAATATCGGCGGAATGATCGGCAACAATTCCTGCGGCGCGCATTCTATTATCTACGGCAAGACCATCGACCATGTACAGGAGCTCAAGGTGGTGTTGGCCGACGGCTCGCAAGCGGCATTCGGACCGCTAGACGACGAGGAGTATGAACGCTGCGCGGGCTTGGATAGCCTCGAAGGGCGCATTTATCGCGAAGTGCGCCGCATCGTTAGTGAACGCGAAGCTCAGATCCGCACGGGCTTTCCCCAGGTGATGCGTCGCGTCTCGGGCTACAATCTCGACGAGTTCATAGACGGTGCTCCCTTTGACTTGAGCAAGCTAGTCGTCGGTTCGGAGGGCACGCTTTGCGCGGTGGTCGAAGCGCGGTTGAACTTGGTGGAACTACCCGAGTACAAGGGCTTGGTGGTCGTCCACTTCCACGACTTGGTTGAGGCCATGGAGGCCAATCTGACCGCGTTAGAGACCGCGCCGGTCGCCAGCGAGTTGGTCGACAAGATTCTGCTCGACCAGACTAAAGGCTCGGCCGAGCACGCTCCGAGTCGTCGCTTCATCACGGGCGATCCGGCGGCCCTGCTCATAATCGAGTACTATACGGACTCCGAAGCCGAGCTGAGCCGCAAGATGGACGAATTGGAAGAGCGATTGCGGGAGCGCGGAATGGGCTACGCGTTTACGCGGGCCGTGGCCGCCAGGGATCAGAAGGCCATCGGGGAGCTGCGCAAAGCTGGGTTGGGGCTTTTGATGGGTATGAAAGGCGATCCCAAACCCCAACCAGGGGTGGAGGATACCTGCGTCCCGGTAGCCAACCTGCCCGCCTACGTCCGCCGGGTGGTCGCGCTGATGGAGGAGTTGGGCATTGAGGGCGAATACTATGGGCACGCGAGCGTCGGCCTGCTGCACATCCGGCCGATTTTCAGCCTCAAAGATCCCGAAGGCATAAAACTCCTGCGCCATATGGAGGAGCGGATGAGCGATATGGTGCTCGAATACGGCGGAGCCATGTCGGGCGAGCACGGCGATGGCTTGGCGCGCAGCGAGTGGATCGCCAAGATGTTTAGCCCGGAGTTGGTCGAGGCCTTTGTCGAGGTCAAGGACGCCTTTGATCCACAGGGGATTATGAACCCAGGCAAGATCACCCGGCCTCCTCGGATGGACGAGAATCTGCGCTACCACGAGGGTTATCAGACGCCCAAGGTGGAGACGTTTTTCAGCTTTAGCGAGGCCGGTGGTTTTCAAGAAGCCGTTGAAATGTGCTCCGGGGTGGGCCACTGTCGCAAAAAGCTGGTCGGCACGATGTGCCCTTCGTACATGGCGACCTTAGACGAGGAGCACACCACGCGAGGCCGGGCCAATGCCTTGCGCGCCGCGCTCGCCGGCACATTGCCCGACGGCTTGCACAGCCAAGAGGTCCACCGCGTGATGGACCTCTGCTTGGAGTGCAAAGCCTGCAAGGCCGAGTGCCCGTCGAGCGTGGATATGGCCAAGCTCAAGTACGAATTTCTCGCCCACTACCATCGCGAGCATGGCTATCCGCTACGCTCGCGGCTCTTTGCCGACATAGCTCGCATCAGCCGCTTGGGATCGGCGTTGGCACCGTTGTCGAATTGGATCGGCCACAGCGGGTTTAGTCGCTGGCTGTTGGATGCGTTTTTGGGCATTGACCAGCGGCGGCGACTGCCGGCCTTTGCCCGCCAGCCGTTTTCGCGCTGGTTCGCTGGGCGGCGTCCGGCTCGCGGCACCAAGGGCCGCGTCGTGCTGTTCAACGATACCTTCGTCGAGTACAACGAGCCGGCCATTGGCATGGCGGCGACGATCATCTTGGAACGCGCCGGGTACGAGGTCGTCTTAGTCGCCAACAAGGTCTGTTGCGGTCGGCCGTTCATATCCAAGGGCTTTCTCGACCGCGCCCGCGCATTGGCGCAGCGCAATGTGGAGGTACTCGCGCCGTGGGCCGAAGAAGGAGTGCCGATCATTGGGCTGGAGCCGAGTTGCGCGTCGGCTCTCAGCGACGATTACCTAGATTTGGTTGACGATCCGCAAAGTCGGCGCGTAGCCGAGCAGGTCGTCTTGCTCGAGGACTTTCTCGTCCGCGAGTCGCCGCTCGGTTTGGAGTTCGCCCAGACCCCCCGCCATATTTTGGTACATGGCCATTGCCATCAAAAGGCCCTGACGGGCACGGCCGCGACCGTGGCCGTGCTCAACATGCCGCCCCACTTTAGCGCCGAGGAAATCCCGTCGGGCTGCTGTGGCATGGCCGGCAGCTTTGGCTATGAGAAGGAACACTTTGAAATATCGCGCACCGTGGGGCAGGAGCGGCTCTTTGCCGTACTAGAGGAGGCAACAGAGGATGTGGAAATCGCGGCCGTAGGCACTTCGTGCCGCCACCAGATTGCCGATTTCACTGGGCGGCGGGCGCGGCATTGGGTCGAGATTTTCGTCGAAGCACTTTAACGCCAAGTGAAAGGATTACGATGGCATTTAACGTCAAGCAACGCGGTCGATTAACCTACTACTACGGCGGGGACCACCCAACCTTATCGGCCTTGGTGACCGAGGCGCTGGACAACGGCGACTTGAAGATCTACTTCGCCGGCTTGACCGGCGGGCATTCGGCGCATGGGATTCTCGGCCGCGACGAGCTGGTGAGGATGACGCCTTCCGTCGAAGTCGAGCTGGTCTTCCGCTGTTGGGAGAAGTGGCTGCAAGAAGCCGAGATTTGCGATTCGATTGACCAAATAGATTTCATCGAGGTACACGCCTTTGGCGCTCAGCCCAAGGACGTCAACCCGCTGACCGATCCGCAGCGCTTTCACGAGGAACAACAGCGCATTTATCAAGAATACGCCCAAGCCTATAGCAGCTTTTTCCGCGATCACATGCCCGACACCGGGGTGCCAGCTCGCTTTACGGTACACGTGGTTGATTTCCCGGACAAAGCTGCTTCTTATGAATTCTACAGCGTGGGTCTGTATCAGCCGGCCCTGCACGGAGCTTGAGCCATGCCGATTTTTGAATACGCCTGCAAGGAGTGCGGCGCGGAATTCGACGCGCTCGTACAAGGGGCGGCGACAGTCGCTTGCCCGTCTTGTGAGAGTGCAGAGCTGGAGAAGAAGCTGTCGAGTTTTGCCGTCGCTGGTCGCGTTGCCAGCGAGCGCGAGCCAATGGGGCCGTGTGATACCTGCGGCGACCCGCGCGGTGCCGGTGCCTGCGCTATCGACAATTGAGGAGGCCCCATGGCTGAGACGCAAATCGAGCTACCCTTTGGCGACTCTCAGTTGCAAGTTGCCGTGCCCAGCGAGCGTCTGCTAGGCGTCGTCTTGCCGAGAACGGAACAATGCGGCGATGGCGCGGAGCGGGCATTGGTGCAGGATGTGCTGGCCCGGCCCGTGGGTACACCGGCATTGCGGGCATTGGTGCGGCCCGGCCAGCGGATCGCGATTGTCGTAAGCGATATGACCCGGCCCTGCCCGACGGATCGTCTGTTGCCGCCAGTGCTAGAGGAGCTTGCCGCGGCTGGCGTGCCGGATGCCGACGTGACGGTAGTTGTGGCCTTGGGGCTGCATAGAGCGCAGACCGTAGCTGAGTTGGCTGCCTTGGTGGGGCCGGAAGTTTATGCCCGAGTGCAGGTGGTGAACCACGATCCCCAAGACGTGGTGCGGCTGGGAGTCACTTCCCGTGGTACGCCCGTGGAGTTGTTCCGGCCCTTGGTGGAGGCCGATGTGCGGATCTGTTTGGGCAATTTGGAGTTCCACTACTTCGCCGGCTTTTCGGGTGGAGCTAAGGCGATCTTGCCCGGCTGTGCCTCTCCCAGCGCCGTAGCGGCCAACCACGGCTTGATGGCCCGGCCCGGCGCGGAGACTGGGCGGCTTGAGGGCAACCCGGTGCGGGAGGATTTAGAAGAAGGGGCGGGCATGTTGGGGATCGACTTCATCCTCAATGCGATCGTCGACGATCGCCACCGCATTGTCGCCGCCTTTGCTGGGCACGTGCGAGAAGCCCACCGCAAAGGGTGTGAGCAGGTAGCCAAGCGCGGGGCCGTGCCCATTGCGCGATGCGCTGATATTGTCCTCGTCAGCGCAGGCGGCTATCCGCTGGATGTCAATATGTATCAAGCGCAAAAGGCTCTCGACAACGCCGTGCATGCCGTGCGCGAGGGAGGCGTCATCGTCTGGGTGGCCGAATGCCGAGAGGGGTTGGGCAGTGCTACTTTTGCCTCTTGGTTGCAGGAGGCGGATTCGACCGACGGGATTCTCGCGCGCATAGAGCGGGAATTCGTCTTGGGCGGGCACAAGGCCGCAGCCATTGCCTCGGTGCTGAAAAAGGCTCGCGTGCATTTGGTCTCGTCGCTGCCGGTCGAGGACATCGGCCGCATCGGCTTAGTGCCCTTTGACGACCTAGGCCAAGCTATGGCGGCCGCGCACGAAGTGGTCGGCCCCAAGGCCCGAATCTGGGCGCTGCCCTATGGAGATTCAGTGTTGCCGCAGGCCGCGGCCTAGGGTTTTTCACTGGCGAACAGATCGAGCTGCTCAATCTCCTCGTCGTCAAATCCCCCCAACCCAATGCCGAGCAGACGCGTACCCAAGTCGTCGGCTTCTGTGTACTCCAACAACTCGCAGGTAGTTGCGAAGACAACTTGGGCGCGGTCGGTAAAGGTGCCCAAGCGCGATGTGCGCGTCGCGGTGCGAAAATCCGGATAGCGCACCTCTAGGGTGACGTCACGCGCTTGCAATCCTCTGCGTTGCAAGCGCCCGCAGAGCGCGGAGGCCAGCTCGCGCAAGGCATCGTGCATTTCTTCACGGGTGTACAGTGGGACGGCAAAAGAAGTTTCCTCGCGGATTTGGTCTAGCTGTTCGGCTGGGGCGACCGGGTCGTCGTCCCAACCTTGGGCGAGGTGCCAAAAGCTGCTGCCCCGCTGGCCAAAGTGGCGCACGAGTTCGTTCAGTGGTACTTGAGTCAGCGCACCGACGTACTCTATTTGCATGGCTGTGAACTGCTGGCGCGTAACGGCCCCCACGCCGGGAAGCCGGTCAATGGGCACATCGGCGAGAAAATCCCCTATCTGTTCGGGCAGCACGACCGTTAGGCCATCGGGTCGCTGACGTTCCATCGCTAGCTGCGCCAATAATTTGCTGGGTGCCAACCCCACGGAAATGCTCCAGCCTAGCTGCCGCTTGATATCGCTTTTGATCATCTTGGCGACGCGCGTTCCGAAGGGGATGTCGAGTTTATTGTCGGTGACGTCGAGGATGGCGTAGTCGTCGCCCCATTCGATCCAATCGGTGTATTCGCGCAGAAGCGCGGCGAATTCGGCGCAAGCTTGGGTGTTGTGGTGCGGGCCGCTATCAAGCCCAATGTGGATTATCTTGCGGCGTCCACCGGCCCTAGCGGGACTCATGCGACAAAAAAGGCAGGGAAACTACGGTGGCCTGCGTTCCGCCCGCGTCTAACGCCGTGCCCTCGGCGCAAGCGCTCCGCCGCACATAGGCGAGGGCAATTGGGCCGAGGCTGGGAGAGTGGACCGCAGAAGTGATGCGTCCTACTTCGCGCACGCCGTCGCGCAGCGGTTGTCCCATTGACGGCAGTTCGGCGGCGGAGAGCCGCAGCCCGACTAAATGCTGCTTGACTTTGTCGTAGGTATCTAGGCGGGCGATGACTTCTTGGCCGATATAGCAGCCCTTATCTAGGTGGATAGCGCGACCAAGCCCTGCTTCCCAAGGGTTGTACTCTTGGGTCAGTTCTCGTCCGAGCAGGGGAAGGCCCTGTTCGACGCGCAAAATCTTCCATATCTCCGACCCTATTGGACGGGCACCTGCGGCGGCGAGGCGCTGCCAAAGGTCCTTTACGGCGTCTGGCGGTCCGAAGGCGCGCAGCCCTGGCCCGGCCATGCGCGCTAGCCACAGGCCGTCCGCGACCTGTGGGTCGAGCAGTTGGTGATCCTGAAACTTTGCTATATCTATCTCCAATGTACGTACGACTAGCTGAGCGACTTGCGGGCCGACGAGTTCGAACATGGCCGTCTCGTCTGTCTGGTCTGCCAATTCGAGGGCCTCGGCAAAGATAAAGCGGTCCAACCAAGCGGGGATTGTGGTGCGCGAATCGGGACTCAGGATCAAGGCCGTGGCGTCTGGGCCGCGATAACAGGTGGCGAGATCGAGAATCCGCGCTCGCTGTTCGATAAAGACGGCTTCGAGGCCGTGTCCTATTTGCAGGTTGTGGAAGTCGTTGGAGGTCATGCGATGCAGGAAGTCAAGGTGATCGGCACCGCGCATGTACAAGCGAAACGAGGCTTGTGCATCGCGTAAGGCCGCGCCGACGCGGGCGGCGTGATATTCGTCGCAATGGTCCATAACAGGCAAGGGGCTAGGCGTGCTGCGTCACGGAAAAACGCGAGCCTAAGTCGGGGTGTTTGGCGACCTCGATTTGCACTGGAAAGGCCGCCTTGAGTTGGTCGAGATGTGTGACGATCAACACCTTTTTAAAATCCTCGCTGATTTTTTGGATGGCTTCGATGAGTTGTTCCAGCCCTTGTTCGTCTTGGGTGCCGAAACCCTCGTCGATAAAGAGGGTGTGGAGACGGGTGCCCGAGCGCATAGCTAGCACCTTAGAGAGCGCAATGCGCAAGGCGAAGTTGGTGCGGAATGCCTCGCCTCCGGAATAGAGGTGATAGGAGCGCTCACCGACTTCGTCAGCGATCTTGACGTCGAGGGTTTCGCGGGTGCCGCCTTTTTTGAGATCGCGCAGCGATTCAAAGGCGACTTGGATGCGATTGTCGGTCAGGCGCGCGAGGATGGCGTTGGCTTCTTCGGCGATTTGCGGCACGGCGTTTTCAATGATCAGCGCTTGGATCCCATCCTTGCCGAATGCCTTGTCGAGTTGTTGGTAAATCCAGGCTTGGCGCTGGATGCCTTGGCGCTTTTCGCGTAGTTGGTCTTGCTCCTGAGCTAACTCGGCGCAGCGCGCGCAAAGGGCCTCTAGGTTGCCCCGGCGCTGGAGATGTTGGTCTCGCTCGACCCGTAGCTTTTCCAATTGAGCTTGGTTTTCGCCGAGTTGCCTATCGACGTCTTCTAACTCGTCGGTCCGCTCGTGCAACTTTTCCTTTTCTTCTTTTATAGTCTGCAATTGTCCTGCTAAAGTAGAGGCTTCGGCCTCGTAGCGCATTCGCGATTCGCCGGACGAAGCGCGGCGTTGGCGGGCGTGTTGCAGGCGCTCAAATTGCCGCGCGCTGTCGCGCAGGTCGTCGTGTTGCAGGCGCAATCGCTGGTGCTCGGCACCATCGTAGCCTAGGGCTACAAGCTGCTGCTCGGCTTGGCTGAGTTGCTCCCGTTCTCCTTGTGCATAGTGGGCCTCGGCGAGTTGGCGGTCGGCTCGGTCGAGTTGGGCCTGAGCTTCGGCCTGCTCGCTTTTGAGCCGGTCGGCTTGGCTTTTGGCGTCCTGCAAACGGGCGTGCTCGGCTTCGACTGGGCGCAACTCGGAGAGCTTTTGCCGCAGCGTCTCGTGTTCGGAACTGCTGTAGCCCAACAGTTCGATTTCTCCGGCTAGTTTGTGAAGACGTTCGCGTTCTTGGGGAGCGTATGATTGGTCGCTGAGTTCGCGGTCGAGGGTGGCTAATTGCTCATCTAGCGACTGGACTTCGGAGGCAGATTCTCGTATTCGGGCGAGACGAGCCTCCTCGGTGGCTAGGTCTTGGTGGAGCTGTTGGAGGGGCGCGATTTCCTCGTCAAGGACCTTGTAGCGCGTGCGCATCTTTTGCAATTGATCTCCGAGAGCGGCGAGTTCGCAGTCGAGAGTGGCGATACGCTCTTGGCGGCGCTCTTCCCGCTGCGCTAGTTCGGCCGCGACCTGCTGGCGATGTTCGGCGTCGAGGGCGCTGCCGCACAATGGACAATTGGCGTCGTCGGAATCGGCTAAGGCTAGAGTCTGTTGGCGCTCGGTGGCCAATTCTTCTTCTTCAGTGCGGCGCTGCTGCTCCCGCTCGCTGATCTGGACCTTGAGATCGCGGCCCTCATCCGCGAGGCGATCCCGTTCCTCGGCTTTGATCTGCAATTGAGTCCGTTGCGTTTGCAACTGGTGGATGTGGGCTGCTAGGGGTTCCGCCTCGGCCCTAGCTCGTTCTAGCTGGGCCAATTGCTTGGCGAGTACTTGGCGCTGGCTTTTGCGGTGCTCCTCTGCAAGCGATAGTTCGTGTTCGAGGCGACGGCGTTTGCTGAGGAGATCCTCGTAGCGAATCCGCGCCTGCTCTAGGGCTTGGACCTGCTCGCTGATGGTTTTGAATTGGGCGTAGCGGATGGCGATGGTCTGCTCTCGATTGAGCAAGGCTTGATGCTCGTCGAGTTGGCGCTGTCGCTCGCCGAGGGTGGCTGACCATCGCTCTTGCTGTCGCTCCACTTCTTGGCGCGCTTGGGCGATTCGCTCCGCTAGCTGGCGGCGGTGGGTTTCTAACGCGCCGTGCTCCTGAGCTTTTTGTTCGAGCAGGCCGACTTGGGTGTGGAGCTGATTGTAGGTTGCAAAGTCCCGCTCGATGGATTCGGCGGCCGCTAGGATTTCGCCATCTTGGCGCTGCTGCTTCCGCAGGTTTTCGAGTTCGGCGGAGACCTGCTGCGCCCGCTCGGAAACGCGCTGCTGTTCCCGCTCTAGTTCAGCGATGCGCTGGCGGATCCGATCCAGTTCTAGGCGCTGGGTTTCCAACTCGGCTTGCGCTTTTTCTCGGCTGCTGATTTCGCTGCCGAGTAGAGCGAGGTGGTCATCGACGGCGCTCAGTTCGGATTCGTAGTTTTCGCGCTTGGCCAATTCGGCCTCAAGTTCGCCGAGGCGGGTCTGCAGGATCTCGCTCTGGCGCTGGTGCTCTTGGTAGCGGACCCGAGCCATGCCTTGGAGTTGGTCGTAGCGCCCTAGGCCGAGGATTCGCCCGAGGACTTCTTTGCGCTGTCTGGCGTTTTTCTGGGTGAACTCGTCGGCGCGTCCTTGGACTATGAAGGCCGAGTTGACGAAGGTGTCGTAGTCCATGGATAGGAGCTCGTTGATGCGCCGCTGGGTGGGGTTAATGCCCTCGCCTTCGCTGAGCGTGCGGAAGACGCCGTCGCTTTCTACTTGTAGGTCTAGGGCCGGGACGCCCCGCTTGGTGCGCCGCCAACTGCGGATGACGCGGAAATGTTTTTCGCCGAGGGCGAAGTCGAAGTCAACCCGCATCTCTCTGGCTCCGATCCGACACAGTTCTTCGTCACTGCGGCTTTTGCGGGCTTGGCCCCACAAAGCGTAGGTAATCCCGTCGAGCAGGGCGGATTTGCCGTGGCCATTGCCGCCTGTGAGGCAGGCGACGTGAAACTGGGTAAAGTCGAGCGGCGGCACCTCCTCGCCGTAGCTGAGAAAATTGCGCAGCGAAAGGGAGAGAGGGATCATCCGTCGTCTTCGCCCCGTTGGCCCGATTCGAGCTCGCGCTCTAGGTGGAGCGCGTAGTTTTTGAGCTCGGACCGGTGTGTTTGTAGATCTGGGCTGTTGTCGATGTAGCGGTCGAGGGCTTCGCCTAGTTCGGCCTCTTCACTGATTTCGGCACGGCGTTGGATATCTTTTGGGGCAAAGCGCGGCTGGATGGAGGCGACGTAGAAGGCCGATTCGAGCGCCCGCCGCACCTGTTGTAAGTCCACGGGGGTGGTGTAGCCTGCGGGCAGTTCGTAGAGGACGCGGACTACGGCGTCTGCCAGATCGGCCTCGGCGCAGGCAGCGACAATGCGCTCGGTCGCGTCTTGGCCATCGAGCACCTTTAGCTTGATGGTCGCAAAGCGCCGCGCCGGGGCGGGGACAAACTCAAAGGAGGTCACTCGACCCTTCGGCGTGGTTGCATCCTCGGCGATGCGTACGAGACAGAAGCCCTTATCTTCGCCTTCCTCGCCAAAGTCGATGCGCTCTAGGCTGCCCGAATAGACCACGGGTGGATGTTGGCCGGGGTTGAGGTCTTGATATTTGTGAATGTGCCCCAAGGCGACGTAGTCGTAGGCGGGGTTGGCAAGAGTACTGGTGAGCCAAACGGGGTCTTGGCCGATGATGGCGGTGCGTTCGCCCCCAGAATAGACGGCGTCGGCGGCAGCGAGATGGGCGACGAGTACGCCCGGCAACTTTGGATCGAGCTGTCGGGCGTACTCGTCGATCTGGTCCGCGTAAATCTTTTGGATCTCGCCGCGGATTTCCTCTATCGACAGGTCGCGGTATTCGTCGCGGGTGAGCAGGGCATGGCGCGTTGGCCAGGGTAGGCCAGCCACTTGCACTAGACCGTTGGCCGTCTCGATTCGCAGGAGCTTTGGACGGCGGATGACATGGGTGTCCTCTAGCTGTAGAGTGCTGAAAATGTCAACCGAAGTGGCTTTGCCAAAAGCGCCTGGCGCGTCGTGGTTGCCCACCACCAGTACGATGGGGATGTGGGCCGCTTGCAGACGCTGGAGCTGGCGGGCAAAGACGCGCTGATGGGTCGGAGTCGGATCGCAATTCTTGTACATGTCGCCGGCAAAGAGGACCAAATCGACCGCCTTTTCAATAGCTAGGTCAAAGACCGCTTCTAGGCTGGCAGCAAAATCTCGCACCCGCGAATGCAGGCCGGTGCTTGGGTCGAGGCTACCGTGATTTTCGACGCCCAGATGCAGATCGGCAAAGTGCAGGAGAGTCAATGCCATGAGAAGCGCGAGTGCGTTGTTTGGGAAGGGTGACTCTTGGTCTGTAGTTTATTAAAAGGAGGGTGGCGAACTTGGGCAAGTCCCTTAGCTTGCACCTAAGCACCGTTTTTAGTACATTAAACCATCTGAGTAGCGGAAGCGGTAGCGCGCTTCCGCTTTTTGTGTTGAATAGCGCATGTTGTTCTCTCCTGCTAGAGGATTTGTATGAGTGAAGTATATCTTTCGCGAGAAGGCTACGAAAAACTTCAGGGCGAGTTGAAGGGACTCAAGGAGACCGAACGTCCGGCAGTGCGTCAGGCGCTGCAGCGGGCGCGAGAGTTTGGCGACCTGTCCGAGAACGCCGAGTATTCGGCGGCCAAAGAAAGGTTGCTCTTCCTAGAGCAGCGCATCGGCAAGCTAGAAGAGACACTCAGCCGGGCCCGCCTGCTAGAAAACGAGGCAATCCCAGAAGACAAGGTCTACATCGGTGCCACCGTAGAGCTAGAAGACCTCGCGAAGGCGCGACAACTCACCTACACGCTCGTCGCTCCCGAGGAAGCGGATTTTGAAGCGGGTAAAATATCCACGGTTTCGCCGATAGGTAAGGGGTTGCTCGGGCACGAAGTAGGAGAAGAAATCGAAATCGAAGTTCCTGTTGGCAAGCTGCACTACAGGATTGTCAAGATCACGCGTTGAGCGCAAATATCCAGTTTATTCGGCGACTCCCGGAAAGGTTCGTGCCTTTCCGGGAGTTTCGCGTTATAGGTCCGCGTCCAGTCTTCTTGACATATTAAGAAAGATGGCATATATTGACCTTTCTATAAATTAAACGGGCATTAATCCGGCTCGAGCGGGAATAGCTCAGTTGGCTAGAGCGCGAGCCTTCCAAGCTCGGGGTCGCGGGTTCGAGTCCCGTTTCCCGCTCCAGATCGCCAAAATAATTGCAGCCGATGTAGCTCAGTCGGTAGAGCGCATCCTTGGTAAGGATGAGGTCACCAGTTCAATCCTGGTCATCGGCTCCACTTTCCTAGTGCTTCCACATAAACACGGCAAATTCTGATGCCAAGAGATCAAATAACGCTGGAGTGCGAAGTATGCAGCCAGCAAAATTATACTACGACTAAAAACAGGCGAAACCAGCCAAGCCGCGTGGAGTACAAAAAATATTGCCGCTTTTGCCACAAGCACACGGCCCACAAGGAAGCCCGCTAGGCATAGGGCAGTAGCTCAATTGGTAGAGCACCGGTCTCCAAAACCGGCGGTTGCAGGTTCAAGTCCTGTCTGCCCTGCCAGGCTTCTGTATTAGGGAACGGGATGTGGAATAAACTTACTAATTTCGTCAAAGATGTGCGGACCGAATTCTCTAAGGTGAGCTGGCCTACTCGCGAGGATTTGATTGGTTCCACTGGAGTAGTATTAGTCTTTTCGGCGGTCTTTGCGGTTTTTATCGGCATTTTCGACCTGATTATCTCTTTTGTTTGGGGAATGCTTCTAGGGCAGTAATTCCCGCTAGGGCCTATCTAAGGGAAGCGGCGCATAGCAGGGCACCGCTTCTTTTCCTTGTTTACGCTCGGCAAACGGGAGCCAACACCGGATTGAAGCCATGGCACAGCGCTGGTACGCTCTACATACGTATTCGGGACATGAAAATAAAGTAAAGACCTATTTAGAGTCGCTCATTGAGTTGGGGGCTGCCAACGGTGCAATTGCTCAGGTCGTTGTGCCGACTGAGGAAGTGGTCGAACTCCGCGCTGGCAAGAAAACCAAGACTAGGAAGCGATTTTTGCCTAGCTATGTGTTGGTGGAAATGGAAATGTCCAAGGATGCTTGGTATCAGGTGACCAATATTCCCGGGGTGACCAATTTCGTGGGCCCAGCGCGCAAGCCGCAACCGCTGCGGCAGGAGGAAATCGACCGCATCTTGGGGCACGTCGATCGCCGCAAAGACCAAGAGGTCGAAGAAATTCCCTTTGCCGTCGACGATCAGGTCAAGGTCAACGACGGCGCGTTTAAGGATTTTATCGGCACCGTACAGGAGGTGCTGCCGGAGAAGCGCAGGCTGAAAATTATGGTGAGCATCTTCGGGCGTGGTACATCGGTGGAATTGGACGTGTTGCAGGTCGAGCCGGTTCAAGAGACAGTAGGCTGATTTTTAGAGGAAAATAAAACAAATGGCTAAAAAGGAAATAGCCCAAATCAAGTTGCAGGTTCCGGCCGGTCAGGCGAATCCGACACCACCCGTTGGGCCGGCGCTAGGTCAACACGGCGTCAATATCATGGAATTCTGCAAGACTTTCAATGCCCAGACCCAAGATCAGCAGGGGTTGATCATTCCCGTAATCATTACGGTGTACGCCGACCGCACGTTTTCGTTTATCACCAAAACGCCGCCAGCTGCGGTGCTGCTTTTGCGGGCTGCTGGACAACCCAAGGGATCGGGCGTGCCCAATAAGGAGCACATTGGCGTTGTATCTACAGACCAAGTGCGCGAAATCGCCGAATTGAAAATGCCCGATTTGAACGCTGCCTCGATGGAAGCGGCGATGTCGATGATCACGGGGACGGCTCGCAGCATGGGGATCTTGATCGATTAGTTGTTTCGCATCGCAACCTTGGATAAGAGGTTTAAGATATGGCCAGAGGAAAAAAATACAGAAACGCCTTGGCTTCTTTTGATCGCGACAAGGCCTATTCGTGGGAAGAGGGGATCAAGATCCTCAAGGGATTCCCAACATACAATTACGATCCGACTGTTGAGCTTTGTTACAATTTAGGGATTGATGGCCGACAGGCCGACCAATCGCTGCGCGGCACGGTGATGTTGCCCCACGGCACCGGGAAGGAACTCCGAGTCTTAGTCATTACTCAGGGACCGCTAGCGCAGGAGGCTGAAGAAGCCGGAGCTGATTTCGTCGGTGGAGCTGATATGGCCGAGAAAATTCAGGGCGGCTGGCTCGATTTCGACCTAGTTATTGCCTCGCCAGATATGATGGGTCAGGTGGGTAAGCTGGGAAGAATCTTGGGCCCACGGGGCCTGATGCCCAATCCCAAGACCGGGACGGTGACACGCGAAGTGGCTCAAGCCGTCCGCGAGGCCAAGTCCGGCCGCATCGAATACCGCGCCGATAGCAAGTCCGGCAACAACGCCCAAGCCCCCATCGGTAAGCTGTCTTTTACCGATCAGGCACTGATCGAAAACGCCCAAGCGTTTACTGACGCCATTTTGCGCGCTAAGCCGGCTGCGGCGAAGGGGCAGTACATCCGCAAGTTAGTCCTCTCGTCGGCAGCAGGGCCGAGCATCAAAATTGACCGCGCCCAACTCGCTGCGTAAGGAAAGCTCCGTTATTATGGCGACAGCAGAAAAGGAAGCAAAAGTAGAAGAATTGAAGGCCATTATGGCCGAGACCAAGGGCTTCTATTTGGCCGATTTTACGGGTATTGATGTGGCCTCGGTGACTGAGTTGCGCAGCAAGCTACGCGATGCTGAGGTCCAATACCAAGTGATCAAAAATCGCTTGGCCATTCGCGCGGCCGAAGAAGTGGGCATTACCGGCCTCAAAGAGTATTTCACCGGGCCTACGGCTATAGCCTACTCAAAAGAAGATCCCATTGCACCGGCCAAAATTCTGCAAGACTTCGTCACCGATGGCGGGAAAATTCAGATCAAGACCGGCTTTATAGAAGGCGAAATCCTCGCCGCCGACAGAGTCGAGGCGCTGGCTAAGTTGCCCTCTAAAGAAGAATTGATAGGTCAGGTAGTCGCCGGTGTTCAGAGTCCGCTCTACGGGCTAAGCGGTGTCTTGAATGGGTTGCTTAGGGGCTTGGTTGGTGCATTGTCAGCTATCGAAAAGCAACGGGTAGAAGGCGGAGAGAACGCCTGATTCCCATTCGTAACAAACTCAAATAGGATATACAGGAGGCTGTATCCCATGACCGAAGAAACCACTGCCACCACTGCCAACAGCAAGGTAGGCGAAATCATTGAGACCATCGGCGGCCTGACCGTCTTAGAGCTGGCCGAATTGGTCAAAGCCCTCGAAGACAAGTTCGGTGTGTCGGCCGCAGCGCCTGTGATGATGGCTGGCGCGATGCCCAGCGATGGCGGCGGCGAAGAGGCCGCCGAGGAAAAGGATTCCTTTGACGTTGTGCTCACTAGTGCCGGTGAGAAGAAGATCCAAGTCATCAAGGTTGTCCGCGAGATTACTAGCCTAGGGCTGAAAGAGGCCAAAGCCCTCGTCGATGAGGCACCCAAGCCCGTCAAGGAAGGAGCGACCAAGGAAGAAGCTGAAGAAATTCAGAGCCGGTTGCAGGACGCCGGAGCCACGGTAGAACTCCAATAGGGGACTGCTGCGGATATAGTAGTTCATTAGTTCATACCTGCTTTTCTGCAGCGCGCGTTCATGGAGCTATTGGCCAATAGCTCCATGAGCATTTGCCTTAAACCACAAATTGAGGAGTTGGACTTTGGCAAAGACGAACGGCAGTATTAAACGGCGCTCTTTTGGCAAAATCAAAGAAGCCTCAGAGATGCCAAACCTGCTTTCAGTTCAGCTTGATTCCTTCGAGGACTTCCTGCAGCTTTCCGTCCTGCCTCACCAGCGCCAGCGGCGCGGTTTGCACCTAGTCTTCCAGAGTATTTTTCCCGTCACCGATGTCCACGGGATATACTCTCTCGAATACGTCAGCTATTCCATTGGCAATCCCCGTTACAGCGAAGAGGAATGCCGCGAGCGGGACATGACCTTCGCCGCCCCGTTGCGCGCGACTCTTCGCCTCGTAACCCACGACAAAGAAAACGCGGATCATCCGGTCAAGGATGTGGTCGAACAGGCCGTATTTCTGGGCGAATTACCCCTGATGACCAGTGAAGGCACGTTTATTATCAACGGGGCCGAACGCGCAGTCGTCAGCCAGTTGCACCGTTCGCCTGGGGTGTTCTTCGACGAGACCCTGCACCCCAATGGCAAGCGGCTGTTCTCGGCGCGGATCCTTCCCTACAAGGGGATGTGGCTAGAGTTCAGCATGGACATCAACGACATCATGTACGTGCATATCGACCGACGGCGTAAGCTGCCGGTAACCTCGTTTTTGAAAGCGCTCGGCTGCTCTAAGGATGGCGAAATTCTCAGTCTGTTCCGCAAAGAGGTCGAGGAGGCTGTAGACGAAGAATTGATTGGTCGCCACAACGGTAGCGAGGATTTCGTCGACAAAGATAGCGGTGAAATTTTATTAGATGCCTACGAGAAGATAAGCGGCGAGAATCTAACGGCGCTACAGGAGGCCAAAGTAAAGAAGTTAAAAGTTTTGGCTGCCCCGTCGGACAAGGATCCCGGAGTCATAGAGAATACGCTTGAGAAGGATCCAAGCGAAGATGAGGAAGATGCTCTCACGCGCATCTACAACCTTCTGCGTCCCGGCGACCCGCCCAATATCGCGACCGTGCGCGAATTGCTAGATCGGCTCTTCTTCAACGCCAAGCGCTACAACCTAGGCGATGTGGGTCGCTATCGCATCAACCGCCGTTTGGACGTGGGCATTCCCTTCGAGAGCACGGTCCTGCATATAGAGGATTTCATGGCGATAATCCGCTACCTGTTGGATTTGCGGGTAGGGCAGGGCAATACCGACGATATCGATCATTTAGGCAATCGCCGGGTGCGTTTGGTCGGGGAGTTGCTGGCCCAGCAATTCAGTATCGGTCTGACGCGCATGGCGCGGACTATTCGCGAGCGCATGAACTTGCGCGACGAGAATCAGATCACGCCGCACGACTTGGTCAATGCGCGGACGGTTTCGACCGTAATCCAGGCGTTTTTCGGTTCGAGCCAGCTCTCGCAGTTTATACAGCAGACCAATCCGCTCGACGAGTTGACCCACAAGCGCCGCCTCAGCGCCCTCGGTCCAGGGGGGTTGAGTCGCGACCGAGCTGGTTTTGAAGTGCGGGATGTCCATTATACGCACTACGGCCGAATATGTCCCATCGAGACGCCGGAAGGCCCCAACATCGGCCTGATCTCCTCGCTGAGCACGTATGCACGGGTTAATTCCTTCGGCTTTCTGGAGACGCCGTACCGCAAGGTGATAAACGGCAAGGTGACCAATGAGATCGAATTTCTGACGGCGGCCGAAGAAGACAGATACATTATCGCCCAGGCCAATGCGCCTATCGACGACAAGGGCAAGTTCCTCAACCCCTTGGTCAAAGCCCGCAAGCGGGATGATTATCCTATGGTAACCCCGGACGAGCTCGACTACATGGACGTATCGCCCAATCAGCTCGTCAGTGGGGCGGCGGCCCTAATACCCTTCCTCGAACACGACGACGCCAATCGAGCGCTCATGGGTTCCAACATGCAACGCCAGGCAGTGCCGTTGCTCTTTACCGAAGCACCTTATGTCGGCACTGGAATGGAGAGCAAGGTCGCGCTCGATTCGGGTGCGGTCGTCGTGGCCCGCAACCCCGGCACGGTTGTCAGCGTCGATGCGGAGCGCATTATCGTGCGCCGCGACAAGAAGCGCAGTACGCGGTTGACCCCATTGGATACTGCAGACGTCGACGAGTACAAGTTGACCAAGTTCGCCCGCTCTAACCAAGACTGCTGTATCAACCAGCGGCCCTTGGCCCAAGTTGGAGACAAGATACGGACAGGCCAGCCCTTGGCGGATGGTGCTGCTACTGATCGAGGGGACTTAGCGCTAGGCGTGAACATCCTAGTCGCCTTCATGCCTTGGAATGGCTACAACTTTGAAGATGCCATCGTCGTCAGCGAGCGCCTCCTCAAAAAGGACATCTTCACTTCCGTACACATTGAAGAATTTGAGCTTCAAGTGCGCGACACCAAACGCGGCCAAGAGGAGATTACCCGCGAAATTCCCAATGTCAGCGAAGGAGCGGTGCGCAATCTCGACGACGAGGGTATTATCCGCGTTGGGGCTGAGGTAGGCCCCGGAGATATCCTAGTCGGCAAAGTGACGCCCAAGGGAGAGAGCGAACTGTCTCCCGAAGAGCGTCTTTTGCGGGCAATTTTCGGCGAGAAGGCCGGGGATGTCCGCGATGCGTCGCTAAAGGCGCCCCCCGGCATGGAGGGCGTGGTCATCGACCGCAAGGTTTTCTCGCGCCGTGAGCGGAGCAATTCGCCGCGCCGTCGGGAGAGCATCGCCGCATGCGAGAGAGAGGCTGCCGAGCGCAAAGAGCGTCTGCTAGGAGAGCGCAACTCCATGTTGCTGGAGGTGGTGGGCACCGTCAAGTTGAACACCTTATTCCACCACGACGGGGAGCTAGCGGTCCGCAAAGGCACCCAATTGAGCGAGCGGCTGCTCGATCGGGTGGATTTCTCCACGGTGCAGCCCGAAGGAGACTGGACCGCAGATCCCAAGGTCAGCGCAGAGGTCACCGAACTTTTGCGCTATGCCGAAGAGCAGCTAAAGCTGATTGACGAGCAAACAGAACGCCAGATAGAGCGCATCACGCGCGGCGATGAATTGCCGCCGGGCATCGCGCAGCTAGTCAAGGTCTATGTGGCCAAGAAACGCAAGCTCTCTGTCGGCGACAAGATGGCCGGTCGTCACGGCAACAAGGGCGTAGTCGCTTACATCGCGCCGGAGGAGGATATGCCCTTCCTCGAGGACGGTACGCCCGTAGATATCGCCCTCAATCCCCTGGGGGTGCCTTCGCGCATGAACTTGGGCCAGATCTTTGAAACCCATCTGGGCATGGCCGCCCACGCTTTAAACATGTATGTGGCGACCCCGGTTTTCGACGGAGCATCCCTCGATGAGGTCCGGGAGATGCTCGACGAGGTCGGGATGCCCAACGACGGTAAACAAGTGCTCTACGATGGGCGAACCGGCAACAAGCTAGACAAGCGGGTAACCGTGGGCTACATATATATGTTAAAGCTTTCGCACTTAGTCGCCGATAAAATTCACGCTCGCTCCATCGGACCGTACTCGCTGGTCACTCAGCAGCCCTTGGGTGGCAAGGCGCAGTTCGGTGGCCAACGCTTCGGTGAGATGGAAGTGTGGGCGCTGGAGGCCTACGGTTCGGCCTACACACTCCAAGAGATGCTGACTGTCAAATCCGACGATGTCGCCGGGCGTTCTAAGATATACGAGGCCATCGTGAAAGGAGAGAACCCGCCGGAACCAGGCATTCCAGAATCGTTTAATGTGCTGGTTAAGGAACTACAGAGTTTGTGTCTGGATGTGATCCTTGAAGACAGTAGGGTCGTCGAGACGTATTGAATCGCAGAGCATTCGCATAAAGCGCAAAGGGGGTGCCAGTGTTACAGACTGCCAATGCATCGCGCAAACCAACTGATTTCGATTCCATCCGCATTCAACTCGCTTCTCCCGAGACTATTCGCGCTTGGTCGCAAGGGGAGGTCACCAAGCCCGAGACGATCAACTATCGCTCCTTCAAACCAGAGCGCGATGGGTTGTTCTGCGAGCGCATTTTCGGTCCGGTCAAGGACTGGAACTGCCACTGCGGCAAGTACAAGGGCATCCGCTATCGAGGTGTAGTATGCGACCGTTGTGGCGTCGAGGTCACGCAAGTCAAGGTTCGCCGCGAGCGTCTTGGTCACATCGAATTGGCCGTACAGGTCTCCCACATCTGGTATTTCAAGTCGCTACCTTCGCGTATCGGTGCTCTGCTCGACATCTCGATGCGCAACCTCGAGCGCATCCTCTACTACGAGTCCTATGTTGTCATTGATCCGCGGGGCGCACCTGTGGAGAAGTTGCAGCTTTTGACTGAGGAGGAGCTCTTTGAGGTGGAGGAAGCGGGTGGCGATCCCGATGTCGATATGGGAGCACCAGCGGTTAAGCGGCTCCTAGAGCAGATCGATATCGAAGAGCTCTCGGCCGAGTTGCGGACCTTGGTCAGGATGGAGAGTTCGATCCAGCGCAAGCAGGAAGCGCTTAAGCGGCTCAAGGTCGTCGAGGCCTTTCGCCAATCCGAAAATCGGCCTGAGTGGATGATTCTCGACAACATTCCGGTCATTCCACCGGATCTGCGTCCCTTGGTACCTTTAGAGGGCGGTCGCTTCGCCACTTCCGACCTCAACGACCTCTATCGTCGAGTAATCAATCGCAACAATCGCTTGAAGAAGCTGATCCACATCAAGGCTCCCGAGGTCATCCTGCGCAACGAAAAGAGAATGCTCCAGGAAGCCGTTGACGCTCTCTTCGACAACGGGCGTCGCTCGCGGGCCGTGCGCGGCGACGGCAATCGCTCGCTTAAGTCGCTCAGCGATCTGCTCAAGGGTAAACAGGGTCGTTTCCGCCAGAACTTGTTGGGCAAGCGCGTCGACTATTCGGGTCGTTCAGTCATCGTCGTCGGTCCAGAACTCAAACTGTACCAATGCGGCCTACCCAAGGGCATGGCCCTAGAGCTGTTTAAGCCCTTTGTGATTAAAAAATTAGAAGAAAAAGGGCTGGTCCAAACCGTCAAGAGCGCCAAGAAATTGGTCGAACGCGAGCGTCCGGAGGTCTGGGACATTCTCGAGGAGATCATTCGCGACCACTGCGTATTGCTCAATCGGGCACCGACTTTGCACAAGTTGGGCATTCAGGCTTTTCAGCCCATTCTCGTCGAGGGTAAAGCCATTCGTCTGCACCCGCTGGTCTGTGCCGCCTTCAATGCCGACTTCGACGGCGACCAGATGGCCGTACATGTCCCGCTCTCGTTCGAGTCCCAGATCGAAGCACGGCTCTTAATGCTCTCTACCAACAATATTCTCAAGCCAGCCGATGGCGAGCCGGTCATTATGGACAACCCTCAGGACATCGTGCTCGGCAGTTATTACCTAACCAAGGTTCGCTTTAGCGAAGCCGGTGGAGTCGAGCGTAGCTTTGCCAATGAGACTGAGGCGGTTGCGGCCTTTGAAGCGGGCCGTATCACCCTGCACCAGCCGATTATGGTGCGCGTCAATGGCGAGATGGTGAATACGACCGTCGGTCGCTTGCTTTTCAACGAGGTACTCCCGGAGGAGATCGGCTTCATCAACCGCACGGTCGATAAGGGCGATATCAAAAGAATTACCTCCAAAGTGCATCGCCTGCTGGGCAACAGACGTACGGCCGAGTTCGTCGATCAACTCAAAAATATGGGTTACCACTATGCGACGCTGGCCGGCGTGTCCATCGCCGTTGACGATGTAGTCGTACCTGATGCTAAAACCAAGCTCATTGACGGTGCACTCACAGAAGTAGAAAAAGTCCGCGATCAGTACGCCAATGGCATCATTACCGACGGCGAGCGCTATAACAAGATTATCGACATCTGGACCCATGCCACATCTGAGGTCTCGCGCGCGGTGCAGCGCACGCTTGAGGAAGCCGAAGAGGGCTTTAACTCGGTTTACGTTATGAAGGATTCCGGCGCGCGCGGTAGCGAGGATCAGATCAAACAGCTAGGCGGCATGCGCGGCCTGATGAACAAGCCACAGAAAAAGCTGACAGGTGCCGTCGGCGAAATTATCGAAACGCCGATTATCGCCTCTTTCAAAGAGGGGCTGTCGGTGCTCGAGTACTTCATCTCGACCCACGGGGCGCGCAAGGGATTGGCCGATACGGCTCTGAAGACGGCGGAAGCCGGGTATCTGACTCGTCGGATGGTCGATGTGGCCCAAGATGTAGTGATTAGCGAAGATGATTGCATGACCAGCCAAGGGCTGAAGACTGGTGCTCTCAAGGACGGCGAGGAGGTAATCGAGCCGCTAGCCGACCGCATCGTCGGTCGCGTGTTGCAAGAAGACGCACTCGACGCCGATGGCAATTTGGTAGCCCAAGCGGGCGTCCTGTTGGAAGAAGAAGACGCCAATCGCATTGCCCAAGCTGGCATTGAAGAAGTGAACATCCGCTCGGTGCTGACATGTGAGTCCGAGCGCGGCGTGTGCATCAAGTGCTATGGGCGCAACATGGCTACTGGCCGTGAGGTCAATGTGGGCGAGGCAGTTGGGGTCGTGGCTGCGCAGAGCATTGGCGAGCCAGGTACTCAGCTAACGCTGCGAACTTTTCACATTGGCGGTACGGCTAGCCGCATTGCTGAACAGTCGCAGATCACGGCTCGGCGAGCCGGTCGCGTCCAATTTTCCAACGTCGATACAGTGCAAAACCCGACAGCCGGTGTTACGGTTATCGGACGCAACGGTGAAATCGGATTGCTCGACGAACAGAATCGAGTGCGGGTGCGGCAAATCGCCCCTTATGGCGCGGTGCTCAAGGTCGAAAACGGCGAGCAAGTTGAGATGGATCAGGTGCTATACGAATGGGATCCATACAACAATGTGATCCTCACCGACCGTCCGGGCACGATCAGGTTCAATGATATCATTGCCGGAGTAACTATGCGCGAGGAGTTCGACGAAAGCACGGGTATGAGCGTCCGTGGCATCGTCGAACAGCGCGACCGCTCGCTGAGTCCGCAGATTGAGATTGAGAACGAGGAATACGGATCCCGTCCCTATATCATTCCGGTCGGTGCTCGTCTTCTGGTCGAAGACGGCGATAAAGTCGAATCGGGGCAGGTGTTGGTCAAGATCCCGCGCGAGCGCTCCAAGACGCGCGACATCACCGGCGGCTTGCCGCGCGTTGCCGAACTCTTCGAGGCTCGCCGCCCCAAGGAACCTGCGGTGATATCGGAAATCGACGGCACTGTGAGCTTTGGCGGCCTAGTTCGCGGCAACCGCGAACTGTTCGTCACTCCGCTGAATCCCGAGGACGAGACAAAGAAATACTTGGTGCCCTACGGCAAGCACTTGCGCGTACACGAAGGCGACCGGGTTGAAGCTGGAGAGCGCCTCTCCGAGGGGTCGGTCAACCCGCACGATATTTTGCGGGTCCAGGGCGTGAATAAGGTGCAGGAGTACTTGGTCAACGAGATTCAGGATGTCTATCGCCTCCAGGCTGTGGAGATCAATGACAAGCACATTGAGGTGATCGTTAAACAAATGCTGCAGAAGGTGCGCATCATCGACCCAGGCGACACGAATTTTCTTGAAGGAGAAGAAGTGGATAAGACTCGCTTCAACAGAGAGAATGACAAAGTCCTCTACGAGGGAGGTGATCCAGCCACCTGCCAGCCGATCCTGCTAGGCATTACCCGTGCCTCGCTGCGCACGGATAGCTTTATCTCTGCCGCCTCTTTCCAAGAGACGACGCGCGTGTTGACCGAGGCGGCTGTGCAAGGCAAGATAGATCATCTGCGTGGCCTCAAAGAAAACGTCATCATCGGCCGCTTGATCCCAGCCGGCACGGGCACTACGTCCTACCAAGAGACCACCTATGAAAGCTTGGAGTCTGAAGGCAATGGCAAAGCCGAGTTGACTGAAGTGGCGGCTGCGGAAACGGGTGTTTTGGGCGAATAGTTGACAGTTATACAATGTGTATGTAAATTATGAGCTTGCTATTTATTACGAAATGACGAGGAGAAATAGCATTTGCCAACGGTTAGCCAGCTGGTCCGCAAAAGCCGGCAAAAGTCACTAAAAAAGACAGACTCCCCAGCGCTAAGAGGTTGTCCTCAGCGCCGTGGCGTTTGTACGCGAGTCTATACCCAGACGCCAAAGAAGCCCAATTCGGCTCTGCGCAAGATGGCTCGCGTGCGTTTGACTACGGGGATTGAAGTCACGGCTTATGTACCAGGCGAAGGTCACACGCTGCAGGAGCACTCCATCGTCTTGGTGCGCGGAGGCCGCATCAAGGACTGTCCCGGCGTGCGCTACCACATCGTGCGCGGAGTGCTCGATGCGACGGGCGTGGCCGACCGTCGCCAAGGTCGCTCCAAGTATGGCACCCGGAGGCCAACTTAAGGATATAAGCAATGTCGCGGCGTAAAAAAGCAATTAAACGCAAGCTGCTGCCGGATCCGAAATTCCACAACGTCTTGGCGGCGAGGTTCGTAAATTCGCTGATGAAGCAAGGCAAGAAGAGCGTGGCGGAGCGCATATTTTACGACTCGATCGACTTGGTCGTCGAGCGCAGTGGCCAAGACGGGATTGATATCTTCCAGAAGGCGCTAGAAAACGCCAAGCCCATCGTCATGGTTAAATCGCGTCGAGTCGGTGGCCAGACCTATCAGGTGCCAGTCGAAATGCGGCCAGACGAGCGCACGGCGCGTTCGATTCGCTGGTTGATTCGCTTCGCTCGCGAGCGCTCTGAGCGCACCATGGCTGAGCGGTTGGCCAATGAGTTTATCGCCGCGTCAAGGGGGGAAGGTGGGGCTGTGCGTATGAAGGAAGACGTCCATCGCATGGCCGAGGCGAACAAGGCATTCGCCCACTACAGATTTTAGGGAGTTCTCAAGCGAAATGGCACGACAGTTTGCACAAAAAGACACGCGCAATATCGGGATCGCGGCTCACATTGACGCTGGCAAGACCACTACGACCGAGCGGATACTCTACTACACGGGCCGAGTTCACCGCATGGGAGAAGTCCACGACGGTACGGCAACGATGGATTGGATGGAGCAAGAGCGCGAGCGCGGTATTACCATCACCTCTGCGGCTACCGCTTGCCAGTGGAAAGACCACCGCATCAACATCATTGACACGCCCGGCCACGTGGATTTTACCGCCGAGGTCGAGCGTTCGCTACGCGTACTCGATGGTGCCATAGGCGTCTTCTGCGCGGTCGGTGGAGTTGAACCGCAGTCTGAGACTGTCTGGCGTCAAGCTGACAAATACAAAGTTCCGCGCATTGCTTTCGTCAACAAAATGGATCGCAACGGAGCTGATTTTTTCCAAGTTCTTAGTATGCTCCAAGAGCGATTGAATAGCAATTTTGTCCCCGTCCAGTTGCCCATCGGCGTCGGCGAGACGTTCAACGGCCTGATAGACTTGATCGAGATGAAGGCCATTACCTACGAAGAGGCCAGTCAGGGCGTCAAGTTTTTCGAGGACGAGATCCCCGCAGATTTGCTAGAGAATGCCTTGCAATACCGCGAAAAGCTGCTTGAGTCGGTGGCCGAATTTGACGATGGGCTACTCGAAAAATTCCTCGAAGGAGAGGAAATTCACCCCGACGAGATTCGCGCTGCGCTGCGCCAAGCCACCATCGCGCTGAAGGCCGTGCCCGTAACGTGCGGCAGTGCGTACAAATACAAAGGCGTCCAGCGTTTGCTCGACGCAGTGCTGCACTATCTTCCGTCCCCAGCCGATGTCGGCGAAGTCAAAGGCTTGCTGCCCCATTCCAGCGCAGAAGATGTGCGTCCTGCTTTCGACGATACGCCTTTTGCCGGGTTGGCCTTTAAGGTTATGACGGATCCCTTTGTCGGGCGTCTCACCTTTGTTCGCGTCTATTCAGGTGTGTTGAGTTCGGGCACGTATCTCTACAATGTGACCACTGAGCGCCGCGAGCGGACCGCGCGCTTGCTGGAGATGCACGCCAACGACCGCACCGAGTTGCCTCATGCCTATGCCGGCGATATAGTCGCTGTGGTCGGCCTCAAAAACACAACTACGGGTGACACGCTGTGCGACGAGCAGCACCCTATCGTCTTGGAAAAGATCGAATTTGCCGAGCCGGTAGTCCATGTGGCCATTGAGCCAAAGACGCGCGTGGATCAAGAGCAGCTATATATTGCCCTGTCCAAGCTCAGCGAGGAAGATCCGACCTTCCAGATCAAGCTGGATGATGACACAGGCCAGACGATCATGTCGGGGATGGGCGAACTGCACCTAGAGATACTCATCGACCGCCTCTTCCGCGAGTTCAAGGTCGAAGCTAATGTCGGCAAGCCCCAAGTGGCCTACAAAGAAGGTCTGCGCAAAGCCGTCGAGATTACCGGCCGGTTCGTGCGACAGACAGGAGGTCGCGGCCAGTACGGGCACGTCGAGTTGGAGATCGAGCCGGGTGAGCCGGGCAGTGGATTGGTTTTCGAGTCGAAAATCATCGGTGGCAACATTCCCAAGGAATACATCAATCCAGTGCGCGAGGGCATCATTGAAGCGATGACCACCGGCCCTGTTGCTGGTTACCCGATCGAAGATGTTAAGGTCGTGCTAGTAGATGGATCCCATCACGATGTCGACTCCTCGGAAGTCGCCTTTAAGGTCGCCGGGTCCATGGCATTCAAAGACGGTGCCCTGAAGGCTGCTCCCTATCTCATGGAGCCGATTATGGAGTTGGAGGTCGTCGTCCCCGGTCAATATTTGGGCGACGTAGTGGGCGATCTCAATTCGCATCGCGGCGAGATACAAGGCATCAATCCCCGTTCCGATGCGCAAGTCGTCCAGGCCTTCGTGCCGCTGAGCGAGACTTTTGGCTACGCCACTCGCTTGCGTTCGCTAACCCAGGGACGGGCGCTTTTTACCATGCAGTTTTCCAAATACGAAGCCGTCCCAAGTCACATTACCGAAGAAATAGTCGACAGCACTAGAGGTTAAAGCTGTAACCGCCTACCTAGAAATACTAAGGAGAGGATTAAGGAAATGGCTAAGGAACAATTTCAGCGCAACAAACCGCACGTCAATATCGGTACCATTGGCCATGTCGATCACGGCAAGACGACCTTGACAGCGGCTATCACCTTGCACTTGGCCAACAAGGGCTTGGCCGAAGCTAGGGGTGTTGATGAAATCGACAACGCCCCGGAGGAAAAGGCGCGCGGGGTGACGATCAATGTCTCCCATCAGGAGTACGAGACCGAGAAGCGCCACTACGCGCACGTTGATTGCCCCGGCCATGCCGACTATATCAAAAACATGATTACCGGTGCCGCCCAGATGGACGGTGCAGTCTTAGTCGTCAGCGCCGCCGACGGGCCGATGATCCAGACCCGCGAGCACATTCTATTGGCCCGCCAAGTCAACGTACCCAGCATTGTCGTCTATCTCAACAAGGTTGATCAAGTAGATGACGAAGAGCTTTTGGATTTGGTCGAGCTAGAGACGCGCGAGTTGCTCTCTGAGTATGGCTTTGATGGCGACGATACCCCGATGATCCGCGGTTCGGCCCTCGAGGCGCTGGAAGGGGCAGACACGCCGACCGGCACTCAGTCGATTGACGAATTGATGAGCGCCGTTGACGAGTTCATTCCCGATCCGGTGCGCGATGTCGATCAGCCCTTCTTGATGCCGGTCGAAGACGTGTTTACGATCCAAGGACGCGGCACGGTTGGCACTGGTCGCGTCGAGCGCGGTCGGATCAAAGTCGGCGAAGAGGTAGATATCGTCGGCATCAAGGAGACGCGCAAGACCACGGTCACCGGTGTTGAGATGTTCCGCAAATTGCTCAATGAGGGCGAGGCCGGAGACAATGTCGGTCTGCTACTCCGCGGCGTCGAAAAAGCTGAGCTAATGCGCGGAATGGTCGTCTGCAAGCCCGCTTCCGTTCAGCCGCACACCAAGTTTAAGGCCGAGGTCGTGGTGTTGACTCCCAAGGAGGGCGGCCGCGAAAAGCCCTTTTTCTCTGGTTATCGGCCCCAGTTCTTCTTTCGCACCACCGACGTCACCGGGACCATTGCTTTGCCCGAGGGCACCGAGATGGTCATGCCCGGCGATAACGTCAATATGGAAGTAGAGCTAATCCAGCCTATCGCTATTGAGCCGCAGCTGCGCTTCGCCATTCGAGAGGGTGGTCGGACTATCGGCTCCGGCGTTGTCACCGAGGTTTCCAACTAGGATAGCCGCGTTAGGGAGATGCGAGCCAGTGGCAGTTGACAGAATACGCATTCGCCTCAAAGCCTACGACCATATGGCGTTGGACAAGTCTGTGGACGAGATCGTCCAGACGGTCAAGCGGAGTGGGGCTCGCATCGCCGGACCAGTGCCGCTGCCGACGGCTCGTACCATATACACGGTGCTGCGGTCCCCACATGTGGACAAGAAATCGCGCGAGCAGTTTGAGACGCGTATCCACAAGCGGCTCATCGACATTTACGATTCGACGCCGCAAACCGTGGACGCGCTGATGAAGCTCGATCTGCCTGCGGGTATCGGCATCGACATAAAGGTTTAATTCGACCATGGGTGCGCAGGTAGAAGAGCTAAACAGCGAAGGGCGGGCAAACGGCTCAGTGGAACTGCCCGAGGATTTGTTCGGCATTGCGGTTTCGGAATACGCCCTCTACCGAGCGGTTGTCGCCCACCAAGCGAATCAGCGGCAGGGGACGGCCTCGGCCAAGACCCGGTCCGAAATAGCCCGCACGAGTAAGAAGCACCATCGCCAGAAAGGCACGGGTTGGGCGCGTCGGGGCTCGCTGCGCTCGCCTTTGGTCCGCGGTGGCGGTGTGGCCTTTGGTCCCCGTCCCCGTTCTTATTCTTCCAAGCTGTCCAAGTCCCTCAAGCGTCTGGCATTCCGCTCGGCTCTCACGCTCAAAGGCACGGAGGGGCAGGTCAAGGTCGTTACCGACTTCGACTTGCCTGCTCCCAGCACCCGTTCCTTTCAGCAGGTTATTGAAGCGTGCGGTCTCAAAGACCAGAAGGTCCTGTTCGTCACTGCGGAAAGCTCCCCAGTGTTGATCAAATCGAGCCGCAATCTGCCCAAGGTGAAAATTGCCCATCTCGGTTCGCTAGCTACCTATGACTTGCTAGCAGCGGATGAGATCTTGTTTACTCGCCAAGCTTTTGACCGGCTCGTAGAAACCCATGGCCAGAGGGGCTGAGAAGATGAACCCGCGAGCGATTATTCAGGAGCCGGTGATCACCGAAAAAGCCTCAGTGCTGCGCGAGGGCAACAAATACGCTTTTCGCGTCCATCCCAAGGCTAACAAACTCCAGATCCGCCAGGCAGTAGAATCCATTTTTTCGGTCAAGGTCGAATCCGTCCGCACCATCAAAGTCCCCAGCAAGCCCAAGCGGCAAGGGATGTACCTAGGGCGGCGTGCCGGTTGGAAAAAGGCCTATGTGACGCTCCGGGCTGGCGACTCCATTGAATTTGTAGAAAATACTTAGCTAAACTGGACTTGAGATGGCAGTCAAGAAATTTCGCCCCACAACCCCGACACTGCGCTACAAGACGGTCAACTCCTTTGAGGAATTGACGCGTAGTAAGCCCGAGAAGTCCTTGCGCGTAGCTGCCGTTGGCAAATCGGGCGGGCGCAATAATCAGGGCCGCATGACCATGCGTCGGCGCGGAGGGGGGCACAAGAGGCGCTACCGCATCATCGACTTCAAGCGCACCAAGCTCGGTGTGCCAGGTCGGGTCGCCGCGATCGAATACGACCCCAATCGCTCGGCATTTATTGCCTTGGTCGTCTATGCCGATGGAGACAAACGCTATATTCTCGCGCCTTTGGGGCTAAAGGTCGGAGCCGAGATCATCGCCGGTCCCAATGCCCCCATCCAAGTCGGCAATGCCTTACCGTTAGCCAATATCCCCTTGGGGGCGACGGTTCACAATGTCGAGCTCAATCCCGGTCGCGGTGGGCAGTTAGCCCGCAGCGCGGGCGCTGAAGTGCAGCTTCTCGGCCGCGACGGCGGGCGGGCGCAGTTGCGGTTGCCTTCTGGGGAGAATCGCGAAGTGCTAGTCCAATGCATGGCGACCTTGGGGCAAGTGGGAAATATAGAACACGCCAATATCGTCATTGGCAAGGCCGGTCGCTCCCGTTGGTTAGGGCGCAGACCCAAGGTGCGGGGTGTAGTTATGAATCCGGTGGATCACCCGCATGGGGGCGGCGAAGGCCGCTCTTCAGGCGGACGGCACCCGGTCACCCCTTGGGGCAAGCCCACCAAGGGATATAAGACGCGCAAGCGCAAAAACCAAAGTAATCAGTGGATCATACGCCGGCGCAACGTGAAGTAGCGAGGGATTATGGCAAGGTCGATCAAAAAAGGCCCTTTTATCGACGGGCATTTAGCAAAAAAGGTCGAGTACCTCAATCGCACGGGCGATAAGCAGGTCGTACGGACTTGGTCGCGGCGTTCAACCATTACACCCGACTTCGTCGGCCATACGCTAGCCGTTTACAACGGCAATAAGTTCATTCCGGTGTACATCACAGAGAACATGGTCGGGCACAAGCTCGGCGAATTCGCTCCGACCCGCACCTTCCGCGGTCACGGAGGCCGGTTGACCGAGCGAGGCACGAGGATCCAATAGCATGGAAGCCCAAGCCGTCCTCAAACAAATTGGCGTCCCGACCACTAAGGTGCGCCAACTCATCGATCTGATTCGCGGCAAGCCAGTCGCCGAGGCCCTTACCATTCTTCGGTTTTCGCCTCGCCCAGTGGCCAAGCTGGTCGAAAAGACTCTGCGTTCGGCTATATCCAATGGGGTAAATCAAGACGAAGAAAATCCGGTCGACGCCGATGATCTCTATGTAACTCGCGTCTTTGCCGACGAAGGACGCGATCTCAAGCGCATTCGTCCGCGGGCCCGCGGCTCGGCCGATCGCATTCGCAAGCGCCACTGCAATCTCACGGTCGTCGTCAGCGACGAGGTCAACTAAGGGGGACACCTTGGGCCAGAAAACACATCCATACGGCTTCCGTCTTGGGGTCATCAAGCCTTGGCGTTCAAATTGGTTCGCCGAAAAGGATTTTTCCGAGTTGCTCAAGGAAGACCTCATGCTGCGGCGCTACGTGCGCCAGCGCCTACAGCGAGCTGGCGTGTCCCAGATTAACATTGAGCGCCAGCCCAAGCGGGTTACTGTTGAAGTGCATACGGCTCGTCCTGGTATTGCCATTGGTCGCCGTGGGGCCGAAGTTGATAAGATCCGCGACGAGCTCAAGGCACTGACCAGTAAGGATGTCTCGCTCAATATCCAAGAGATCAAAAAGCCCGAACTAGATGCTCAGCTAGTGGCCGACAATCTCGCCCGCCAGCTAGAGCAGCGCGTTTCCTTCCGCCGGGCCATGAAGAAATCCGTTGCCTCGTCGATGCGCATGGGGGCCGAGGGCATCCGCATCGTCTGCTCCGGGCGCATCGGGGGGTCGGAAATGGGGCGGCGCGAGCGTTCCGAGCCAGCCGGTCGGGTCCCCTTGCATACGCTGCGCGCCGATATCGACTACGCCATGGCGACGGCTTATACCGTATCGGGGACTGTGGGCGTAAAAGTTTGGATTTGCCACGGCGAAGTCGTGGCGGAAGAAGAAGGGGCCGCGCGGGCGGTCTAATTACAGCGAGGCACTCTCATGTTAATGCCCAAGAAGTCCAAGTGGAGGAAGCAGGCGCGGGGCCGCATGCGCGGCCAGACCAAAGGTGGGGACATGGTCTCCTTCGGCGAATATGGTCTCAAAGCCCTCGAGCCTTGCTGGGTTACTAGTCGCCAGATCGAGGCTATGCGCGTGACGATTAGTCGGGCGATGAGCCGCACAGGTAAGATGTGGATCCGCATTTTTCCCGATAAACCGATCACCAAGAAACCAGCCGAAACCCGCATGGGCAAAGGCAAGGGGCCGCCCGAGGGCTGGGTTGCGGTGGTCAAACCCGGGCGGGTGATGGTCGAGCTTTCCGGGGTGCCCGAAGACATGGCCCGCGAGGCATTCCGCCGCGCCGGTCACAAACTGCCCATCAAGACCAAAGTCGTCAAACGAGTTTGAAGTTATGAAGGTCAGCGAATTGCGCGAGATGAGTTCAGAGGAAGTGCAAAACAGGTTAGAAGAACTGCACGAGGAATTCTTCAACCTGCGTTTTCAGCACGTAGCCGGCCAGTTGACTACCCCCATTCGCTTGCGGCAGGTGCGGCGCGACATTGCCAAGGCGCACACCGTGCTCAAAGAGCACTCCCTTGGGATCCGTCCCCTAGCCGGTGGGAAGTAGGGGGGAAATGGCTAAACAAAAGAAAGTCCGGCGTCAGGCCGAAGGCCGAGTGCTCAAGGCCAGCAATATCAAGACGCGTATCGTGGCGGTTGAACAGCGTATTCCGCATGCCCTGTACGGCCGGATCATCCGCCGCACCGCCAAGTTCGTCGCCCACGACGAGCGAGAAGAGTCGCAGGTTGGCGATCTAGTGCGCATTGAGGAGTGCCGGCCTATGAGCAAGACTAAGCGCTGGCGGCTCGTCGACGTATTAGAGCGGCAGTAAATAAAAATTTAGGCTTGTTAGGAACGAAATGATTCGGGAATACAGCGTAGTCAAAATGGCGGATAATGCCGGAGCCCGCACGGGCCGCTGCATTCGCGTACTCGGCGGATCCCGCAAGCGCTATGCCAGCATTGGCGATATGATTGTAGTCGCCGTCCACGGCGTAGCGCCGAACGGAGCCTTAGAGGAAGGGCAAGTCGTCAAGGCCGTAGTCGTGCGGACCAAGAAGGAATACCGCCGTCCCGATGGCTCTTATATCCGCTTTGACGACAATGCCGCCGTATTGGTCAATGACGACAAAGAGCCAACAGGTACTCGCATATTCGGGCCTGTAGCTCGCGAGTTGCGCGAAAAGCAATACATGCGCATTGTCTCGCTGGCACCCGAGGTAGTCTGAGGAAGAGCCCAATGGACATTCGCAAAGACGACACAGTACAGGTTATAAGCGGCAACGATAAAGGTCGGCGCTCGACCGTACTCAGCGTGTTTAAAGATCGGGAGCGAATCATCGTCGAAGGCGTGAATATGCGCAAGCATCACACCCGTCCCACATCGCGCGATCCCCAAGGTGGTATCGTCGAACGCGAGGCTCCGATCCACGTTTCCAATGTCATGATCGTTTGCCCCAAGACCGACCAACCGACGCGCATTAGTCACAGGAAGTTGGACAATGGTAAATACGTGCGCGTCTCTGTTCGCAGCAGCGAAATGATCGACCCAGAATAAGCCATGTACGAAGCCAGACTAAAAAAACAGTACAGAGAAGAGGCGTTGCCTCAACTCAAGGCCCGATTCGCCTTTAAAAACGACATGCAGGTGCCACGCCTGCAGAAGGTCGTCGTCAACATGGGCGTCGGTGAGGCGGTACAGGAGCCCAAGGTGCTCGAAGGAGCTGTCTCCGAATTGACGGCGATTACTGGTCAAAAGCCCGCCATCCGCCACGCCAAGAAGGCGATCTCAAACTTCAAGTTGCGCGTCGGCATTCCCATCGGCTGCATGGTCACCTTGCGGGGTACCCGCATGTACGAGTTTCTCGACCGCTTGATCAGTTTCGCCTTGCCGCAGGTTCGAGATTTCCGCGGTGTTTCTCCCAAGAGCTTCGACGGACGTGGCAACTATAATTTGGGCATCAAGGAACAGATCATATTTCCCGAGATCAACTACGATATGATCAACCAAGTTCGGGGCATGAATATTACCATTGTCACCTCGGCCAAAAGCGACGAGGAAGGCCAAGAGTTACTCCGATTGTTGGGCATGCCCTTCAGTCAATAGAGCTAGGAAGAATTTGCCAATGCCAAAGAAATGCCTGATAGCCAAAGCGCAGCGCAAACCCAAGTTTTCCACGCGATCCTATACCCGCTGCCACCGCTGTGGGCGCCCGCGTGCAGTATATCGCAAGTTTGGCCTGTGTCGCATCTGTTTTCGCGAGTTGGCCCTCAAGGGTGAGATTCCGGGCGTTAGTAAGGCGAGCTGGTAGCGAGCTGGAGAAATCAATATGAGCATGACGGATCCCATAGCAGACATGTTGACCCGCATTCGCAACGCCTGTAGCGCCAAGCATTCGCGAGTTGACGTGCCCGCCTCTAAGCTAAAGCGAGAAGTGGCTCGAGTATTGGCCGAGTCTCGCTTTATCGACAACTTTGCCTTTATTGAAGATGGCAAGCAGGGCATTTTGCGGCTCTATCTGCGTTACGATCAGAATGATAATAGCATCATCCGCGGGTTAGAGCGCGCTAGTAGGCCCGGGTTGCGTCAATATGCGGGCAAAGCCGCTATCCCGCGCGTGCTCCGCGGGCTGGGCATCGCCATCGTCTCTACCTCTAAGGGAGTGATGACGGATAAAGAAGCGAGGATGAACGGAGTAGGCGGTGAGATCCTCTGTAGCGTCTGGTAAATAAAGCCACTGGGAGAATGTTAGATTGTCGCGTATAGGCAGCATACCCCTTCCCCTACCGCAGGGCGTCGAAGTCGCATTGGCTCCAGCTAAGGTCTCCGTAAAAGGGCCAAAGGGCCAATTACAGGTGCCGTTTGTCGTCGAGCACCTAGCGGTGTCTCAGCAGGATAGCGCTTTGACTGTGACGCGTAAAGGCGAGAGCAAACAGGCCCGCTCTCTGCACGGATTGACTCGCACCTTGATCGCCAATGCGATCGAGGGAGTTTCTGAGGGTTTTTTCAAGAACTTGGATCTATTCGGTGTAGGGTACCGGGCGGAGGTTAAAGGCCGACAACTCATGCTCCACGTAGGCTATTCGCACCCGGTGATCTACGAGGTGCCCGAGGGTATCCAAGTTGAAGTGTCCGAAGGCACTGGAGGAGCACAAGCCCGCATCGTCGTCCGAGGCATTGACAAGCAGCTAGTGGGTCAGGTGGCCGCCGATATTCGCTTCAAGCGCCGCCCAGAGCCCTACAAGGGCAAGGGGATCCGCTATGAGAACGAGACTATTCACTGGAAACAGGGCAAGGCGGCAGTAGCCTAATGAAAGACAAAAAACACCTAGTCGAAAACCGCCAGCGCCGGCAGCGGCGGCGCCACCGGCTGCGCAAGATCGTCTCTGGTACGTCCGCGCGCCCGCGCATGGTGGTGCATCGTTCCCTGCGCCATATTGAGGTGCAGCTCGTTGACGACGTGGCAGGTCATTCTCTTTTAGGGCTTTCCACTCAAGCTCAGGAGCTAAGGGAACGGCAGTTTGACAATCGCGTGGCACAAGGGCACGAGGTTGGCAAAATGGTCGCTGCTAAGGCGCGCGAAAAAGGCATTGAGCAGGTCGTCTTTGACCGCGGTGGATTCCTCTATCACGGGGTGATCAAAGCCGTGGCCGACGGAGCGCGGGAAGCTGGCTTGAATTTCTAAGGGAGAACGGCGTGGCGAAAGCAGATACTAACAGAGCGAAATCCGATTCCAGCGATGGAGAGTTGAGCGAAGTTGTCGTTCAAAACAGCATCAAGCGAGTTTCGCATGTGCGCAAGGGTGGTCGGCGCTTCAGCTTTAGCGCGATGGTCGTAGTTGGCGACCGCAATGGCCGAGTGGGGTTTGGTGCTGGCAAAGCCGGCGAGATTGCCGAGGCCATCCGCAAGGGTGCCGAGGCGGCGAAAAAGAACGTCGTCGAGGTCCCAGTGACTGATGGGACCATACCGCATGAGATCGTCGGAGTTTTTGGCGCAGCCAAGGTACTTTTTAAGCCAGCTACCCCGGGAACCGGGATCATCGCCAGCGGCGGCACCCGCATCGTACTGGAGCTAGCCGGCGTTCACGACATTCTGACCAAATCCCTCGGATCCAACAACGTGCAGAATTCAGTGAAGGCGACCGTCAAAGCACTGGCGCAACTGCGCAGTGCCGAGATGATCGCTCGGGAGCGCGGCGTGCCGGTGGAATCGCTTCGCGCTTGGGATTAACAGCCAATGAAACTAGTCATCACACAGCGGCGCAGTGCCATCGGACGCGCCAAAGGTCAAAAGGCGACGATTGAGGCTTTGGGAATCAAGCGCCTTTATCAACAGGTCGTACACGACGACACGCCCCAGGTCCGGGGTATGATCGCCAAAGTCAAGCATCTGGTCGCAGTCGAGGAAGTAAAACAATAAGCGAGAGTGTGCCATGCGTCTAGAAAACATAAAATGCCCTCCGGGGTCTAAGCGGAACCGCAAGCGGCTGGGACAAGGGCCAGGTTCGGGGACGGGTAAGACCGCAGGCAAAGGCCACAAAGGCCAGCGGGCTAGGTCCGGTGCTAGACGCGGTAACCGAGTTGGGTTTACTGGCGGTTCGCTGCCGCTGTTTCGCCATATTCCCAAGGTGGGTTTTTCCAACCACAAATTCAAAACGATCTATCAGGTCGTCAATCTGCGCGATCTCGAAGAGAGGGGACTTAGCGGGGAAGTTGGGCCAGAGGAAATGGCTGCTGCCGGCTTGATCGCCAAGCCGTCAGGGCTGCTGAAGGTCCTAGGCGAAGGAGAACTGAGTCAGCCCTTGACGGTCAAGGCGCACAAGTTCTCCGCTACGGCAGCAGAGAAAATTGCCAAAGCGGGCGGCCAAGCCGAGGTGATTTGATGCAATTGGTGCAGAGTTTTCAAAACTGCTTCAAAATTCCCGATTTGCGGCGTCGCATCCTCTTCACCTTAGGGATTTTGATCGTCTATCGCATCGGTGGTCAGATCACGGTTCCCGGTGTCGAGTTGGTCGTGCTCAAAGAGTACTTTGAAAGCGCCGGCAACACCCTTTTTGGGCTGTACGACATGTTTGTGGGTGGTGCCTTTACCCGCGGGACGATCTTCGCTTTGGGCATCATGCCCTATATCAGCGCCTCGATCATTTTGCAGTTGCTGGGCGCAGTTATTCCCCACTTTCAGAAATTGCAGCGCGAAGGCGAAGAGGGGCGCAAGAAAATCACCCAGTACACGCGCTATGGTACAGTCTTTCTAGCGGCTGCTCAGTCCTACGGCGTCAGTTTCTTCATTACCAGCATCAAGGCCCCGTACTCGGGTCAGCCAGCAGTTGCCGATCCCGGCATTGGCTTTACGCTGGCGACCATGCTGACGATCACCACTGGTACGATCTTTATCATGTGGTTGGGGGAGCAGATCACGGAGCGCGGCATAGGCAACGGCATTTCTCTGATCATCTTCATCGGCATCATCGCCGAGTTGCCCTACGCGATCAATCAGGAGTATGAACTTTTTATCATCAATCGCGGTTTCAGCAAGAATATCATTGAAGAAATTGTCCTCGTCGCGCTAATGTTCGCCGTAGTGGCCTTTGTTATCTTGCTGACCCAGGGGCTGCGCAAAATTCCCGTGCAGTACGCCAAGCGCGTCGTCGGACGGCGAGTTTACGGCGGTCAGACCACGCACATTCCGTTGCGGATCAACACCGCGGGCGTGATTCCGATCATATTTGCCCAGTCGATCATGTTTCTACCCGGCACGATCACGCAGATGTTCCCAGGCCATGAGTTCATGCTGGCGATTGGTTCGTTTTTCTCGACCGAATCCATGTTTTATTGGTTCGTCTATGCGCTAATGATCATCTTCTTTTGTTATTTTTATACTGCCATCGTCATGGATCCTAATCAGCTCTCTGACAACATGAAAAAGCACGGGGGATTTATCCCAGGCGTCCGTCCCGGTCCCCGGACCGCCCAGTACATCGATGGCATTATGACGCGCATTACCTTGCCGGGCTCTATTGCCCTCGCCATGGTGGCTATTTTTCCCTTCTTCGTCACGAGACAATTCAACGTGGCCCCTTCTTTTGCCCAATTTTTTGGCGGTACAGGGCTCTTGATTGTCGTTGGCGTGGCTTTAGACACTTTGCAGCAGATAGAGTCTCAGCTAATGACTCGCCATTACGAGGGATTCATGAAGCGGGGCAAAATCCAGGGACGCCGAGGCTAAAATATCGGCCCTATTTGATGCAACTAGAACCTCATTTGGAGTGAGTACCGTGAAAGTTAGAGCATCCGTCAGCAAGCGCTGTAACGAGTGCAAGATCGTCCGTCGAAAGGGGGTCGTGCGCGTTATATGCAAGCGCAATCCCCGCCACAAGCAGAGACAAGGCTGAGGAATAACACTATGGCGCGCATAGCAGGTGTAGATTTACCCCGCGACAAACGAGTCGCCATCGGATTGACCTATATCTTTGGCATTGGGCACGCGACGGCCAATCGCATCGCCTCCCAGGCTAGGATTGACCCCCAGACTCGCATCAGCGAACTAAGCGAAGATCAGGTCAATAGTTTGCGCTCGATTATCGAGGTCAGCCACAAGGTCGAAGGTAGTCTGCGCGGCGAAACTACCATGAATGTTAAGCGGCTGATGGACATCGGCTGCTATCGGGGCTTGCGGCATCGTCGCGGGTTGCCGGCCAACGGCCAGCGCACCAAGACCAACGCCCGCACGCGCAAGGGGCCACGGCGAGCTATTGCCGGCAAGAAAAAAGCCCCGGTCAAGTAGATCAACCCAAACGGAGAGGATTGACCTTTGCCGCCCGAAAGACGCAGACGCAAGAAAGCAAAACAGGTAGAGGCTGTGGGCGTGGCGCACATTCTGGCCACGTTTAACAATACGATCATCACCCTTACCGATACTAGCGGTAATGTGATTTCCTGGGCGACCCCGGGGAAAATGAGCATCAAGGGCAGTCGCAAATCTACGCCCTTTGCCGGTCAGCTCGCCGCTGAAAAGGCCGCTCAAGAAGCCATGAATATGGGACTGCGCCGCGTAGAGGTCTGGGTCAAGGGGCCGGGGGTTGGGCGCGAGTCCGCAATTCGTGCTTTGCAAAACGCTGGACTCGAAATTTCCGCAATCCGCGACGTGACTCCCATGCCGCACAACGGCTGTCGACCGCCCAAACGCCGCCGCGTTTAGAGGAGCTAACTACGTTATGAGTAGGCATACAGGTCCCAACTGTCGCTTCTGTCGCCGGGAAGGGGCTAAACTCTTCCTGAAGGGCGAGCGCTGCAACCTCGAAAAATGCTCCTTTGAGCGGCGCAGCTATGCCCCGGGCCAGCACGGCCAGGGCTTGCGGCGCAAGCAGTCCGACTACAGCGTGCAGTTGCGGGCCAAACAGAAGCTAGCCCGGCTCTACGGAATCCGCGAAGGTCAGTTCAGGGGCTATTACAAGGAGGCCTCGCGAGTGCCGGGCGTTAGCGGCGAAAACCTGTTGCGCCTGTTGGAGTGCCGCCTCGACAACATCGTCTATCGGCTCGGTTTCGCGCCGTCGCGCAAGGCCGCGCGCCAGTTAGTGCGCCACAACCACATCGTGGTAAACGGCAAACGGGTCAATATCCCTTCCTACTTGACCCGTATGGGCGATGTGGTGCAGGTTGCCGAGCGCAGTCGCCAGTTAGAGGCCATTCACGAATCGCTGCGGCGCTCGCGGGAAACCGTACCTTGGCTGGCCATAGACAAGGTTAACCTGACTGGGACCGTAGCAGAGATTCCCGGGCGTGAAGACATTCCCACGGTTGCCGAAGAACAACTGGTCATTGAGTTTTATTCTCGCGTCTGAAGTTTTACTCCGCCTAATCCATCAAGGGGCAAGAGGCTAAAGTATGAAATTAGAAGGTCTCCATATGCCGAGGCTGGTCGAGGTCGAAAAAGAGAGCCTCAGCGATACGTATGGCATGTTTATTGTCCAGCCGCTTGAGCGCGGTTTTGGCGTCTCTATAGGGCACGCACTGCGCCGCGTATTGCTGTCCTTTATTCAAGGAGCCGCGATAAAGCAAGTTAATATCGAAGGCGTGCATCACGAATTTTCCACGGTTACTGGGGTGCGTGAGGATGTGCCGGAGATCGTGCGCAACTTCAAGGAAGTGGCGATTCGCTATCGCGGAGAGGAGGATCGCGTCTTGCGCGTCGAGCGCACGGCAGACGGGGCCTTAGTGGCCAAGGACCTAGAAGTGGACCCCAGCGTCGAGGTGATGAACCCCGACCTGCACATCGCCACCTTGGATAAAGGGGCCTCCCTGAAAATGGAATTGACCGTCGGCTGCGGTCGCGGTTACCAGTTCGCTGAGGAAAATAAAATCCCCGATCAGTCCATTGGTGCTATTCCACTCGATACGAACTATTCGCCGGTTCTCAAGGTCCACTACGAGATCGAGAACGCACGCGTCGGGCGGCGTACTGACTACGACAAGTTGATTATGGAAGTCTGGACCGATGGCTCAGTACATCCCGAAGACGCCATGTCCCAAGCCGCCCAGATCCTGACCGAACATCTAAGCCTTTTTATTAATTTTACAGAAGAGCCCGAAGGCACCGAGGAAAAGGAAGTTGACGAGGAGGCCAAGAAGATCGTCCAACTACTGCAAACGCCCGTCGAAGAAATCGAGTTGACGGTGCGCTCGGCCAACTGCCTCAAAGCCGCAGGAATCACCCATCTCAGGGATTTGGTATCGCGCACGGAGGCCGAGATGTTGCAGTATCGCAACTTTGGCCGCAAATCGCTCAACGAGTTGCAGAAAATACTCGAGGAAAACAATCTTAGCTGGGGTATGGACCTGACTCCGTACGACGGCATTGAGAGCGACCAAACAGCGGACAATCCGCTGACGGAAGAATTCTAGCCATGAGACACGGCAAAAAAATAGCTAAACTGGGGCGCACAGCTCCACACCGCAAGGCCATGTTGTCCAACATGATGGCCTCGCTCTTTATCAACGAGCGCGTCACCACTACCCAGACGCGCGCCAAAGAGCTCAAGCGCACGGCCGAGCGGGTGCTGACTTGCGCCAAGAAAGGCGACCTGCACGCCCGGCGCCAAGTGCTACGCATCATAGCCGACAAGCAGGTGGTTGCCAAGCTGTTTGACGAACTCGGCCCGCGCTACAAAAGCCGCAACGGAGGCTATACGCGCGTGATCAAGTTGGGACCGCGACGCGGCGACGGGGCATTTATGAGCATCGTTGAACTCGTGGATCGCCCCGGGGTGGCCGCAGAAGAGGCTCAGCAGGCCGAGACTGCAGCAGAAGAGGCTCCTAAGGCCGAAGAATAAGGTGGGCGTCCAAAGGTAAATAGTGACGGGGCAAGATGATGACCATCTTGCCCCGTTTGCATTTTAGCTAGGTAACACGTGAAACGAGGAGATCGCATCGAGGTCGAGGTTGCCGCCCTCACCTCCAAGGGCGATGGGATGGCGTACGTCGGGCACCGCGAGGTCGTCGTGCGTCAGGCTGTTCCCGGGGATCGGGTCGCCGCCCGGGTCGTAAAGAAGCGCAAAGGGCGCTTCGAGGCCGAGGTGGAGGAGTTCCTCGCAGAAGGCTACAAGCGCGAGGAGCCTCGCTGCGCCCATTTCGGACATTGCGGCGGCTGTCGCTGGCAGGAATTACCCTATGCAGCTCAACTCGCCGTCAAGGAGCAGATGGTCGCCAGCGCATTGGCAACCAGTGGCCTGACGCTGCCGCCTGCAGCGCCGATTTTGCCCAGTCCGACCCCCTTTTTCTATCGCAACAAGATGGAATTTTCCTTTGGTACGGATCGCGAGGGCTTTTTGCAATTGGGCTTGCATGTGCGCGGGCGTTTCAATTGGATCTTCGATGTCGAAGAGTGCCATCTACAGTCGCACACTTCCAACCGCATCGTCGGAGCGACCCGCCGCATCAGCCAAGCATTGGGCCTGAGCGCGTACGACTTGAAGCGGCACCAAGGGCTGTTGCGCTTCCTAGTCGTACGCGAGGGCAAGCGGAGTGGAGAAGTAATGGTCAACCTCGTCGTGGCCTCGTATCCCAACCCAGGCGTCCAACAGCTCGCTGAGCAACTATTGGACGCTGTACCTGAAATTGACGTTTTGCTCGTCACCTTACACACCGGCAAGGCCCAAGTAGCGGCTGGGGAGCGCGAGTTTGTGCTCAAGGGAAGCGGGCGCATCACCGAAGTGTGCGCAAGTCTCGAATTCGACATTTCTCCCCAGTCCTTTTTTCAAACGAATTCGCTGCAAGCCGAGCGGCTCTACGAGGTCATAGCTCGCGTGGCCGGGCCGCAAAAAGCAGTGCTAGATTTGTACTGCGGCACGGGCAGCATCAGCCTGCTTTTGGCACGTCAGTCCCAGTTCGTGTTGGGCATCGAAGTAGTGGCTGAAGCGGTGGAAGACGCTAGGAGCAACGCCGCACGCAATCGGATAGAACACTGCGAGTTCACAGTTGGCGCAGCCGAGGACATACTGGGGGAATTGGCGGTACAAGGCCAGCATTTTGACTTGGCCGTTGTCGATCCACCGCGGCCTGGGATCCACAAAAAGGCGCTGGCCGGTCTATGCGCGTTGGCACCGCCGCGCATCATTTACGTCTCCTGTAATGTTCACTCGCTAGCCGGCGATTTGTGCATCTTGGGCGAGGCTGGCTACGGCGTCCGCAGCGTGCAGCCCGTAGATATGTTTCCCCAAACGCCGCACTGCGAGGTGGTCGTCGAGTTGTGCAAGCAGGTCACCCCGTGAGCCAGAAGCGCCATACGCAGCCGCGGCTCTTGGTTGTGCTGCCCGAATCCCAGCAAGCCCGGGCGCTGATTTTCTATCTTGAACAGCGATCCTATGAAGTACTCTGGGCGCACGAGGGACAGAGCGCGTACGACATCCTCGACGCAGATGCAGTTGACGCGCTGATCTACGCCCTGCGCGAAAAGCGCATCGACGGGTTGCGAGTCCAGCAACTCGCCCACAAGCGAAATCCGGCCATCTGCGCCATTGCCATTGCCGGGCCCGAAGACATTGAGCTAGGGGTTGAAGCGATGCGCCAAGGGGCCTACGACTTTCAGCTACAGCCACTGAATTTGGCCAAGGTCGGCGCGGTGTTGGAAAAGGGACTGAGCTACCAGCAGCTAGTAGGGGAAGTCTCGGATCTACAGCGTCGTTTGGACGAGCGCTATCGCTTTGACGACATCGCCCGTCGCTCATCGCCTTGGCAGCGCATTTATCTCCAGATCGAACAGGTAGCCCAATCGAAGACCAGTGTTCTGATCTCCGGCGAGACTGGCACGGGCAAGGGCGAGGTAGCAAAGGCCATTCACCAAAGGAGCCGACGGCGAGCAAACGCCTTCGTCGAAATTAACTGCGGTGCCCTGCCGGAGAGCCTAGTCGAAAATGAGTTGTTCGGCCACGAAAAGGGGGCCTATACCGGAGCTGGAGCAGCGCGCAAAGGGCGCTTTGAACTGGCCGATCAAGGCACCTTGTTCCTCGACGAAGTCGGAGACATTCCCCTGCCGACGCAAGTGAAGTTGCTGAGAGTGATTCAGGACGGCTGCTTTGAGCGGATCGGCGGCACCCAGACTCGGCGGGCCGATGTGCGCTTGATTGCGGCGACACACCGCGATCTCGAAGCCATGGTACGGGAAGGCTCCTTCCGGGCGGACCTCTTCTACCGGCTCAACGTGATCAAGGTCGAAGTGCCTCCACTGCGCGAGTGCCGCGAGGACATACCCATTCTGGTCGATGCGTTCATCCAGCAGTTCGCCGCCGAGAACAACAAGCGCATCGCGGGCATCCGACCGCGAGCCTTAGACGTGTTGCGCGATTACGATTGGCCAGGCAATGTGCGGGAATTGAAGAACTGTATCGAGGGCATGGTCGTCATGTGTGCCCGCGAAGGGGTGCTCGAAGTAGGGGACATTCCGCGCTACATAAACCGCCAAGAGCGCGTTTTTTCCGGGTTGGGTTTTCGCGTCGGCATGAGCATGGCTGAGATCGAGCAGACGGCCATTGCCGAGACGCTGAAGGCGGTTGGCAACGACCGACGGCGGGCGGCCGAAATTCTGCAAATCGGCCTCAGTACGCTCTACCGCAAGGTAAAGCAATACGGCGGGACTTAACTGCGCTGATTGTAGTGGTGTTTGACGAGCGCGTTGAGTGCTTCTTGGGGATCGGCGACTACATCGGCGTCAATGCAAAACTGGCTCAAACCGGCTAGCTTGAGGCCGTGTCCGTAGTCGCTGAACATTTCTTCGCACAATTCGCCGGGTGCGATGTTCCGCGTACTGGCTAGGGCCTCGATTTGCGCAGAGGCTTCCGGCGTGATCTCCAAGGCGATGTCGTAGTCGCGTTGGAAGTTGTCGATAAAACGGCGCAGCGAGGTGTCCTGGAGTAAGCGCTCTAGACCGGTCGCCGGATCGAGTACGGTATCGGCCTCGACCGTAAAGCGTTCGACGCCTACGGAAGGGAGCTTTTTTTCGTAGTTGATCAGTACCTTTTCAATGGCGCTGACCAAACCTCGAGCGCCGATGTGCTCGGCGTGGGCGCGTTCAGCTAACAGGGCTAGGGCTTCGTCGGCAAATTCGACTTCAATGTCATAAGCGCGGAAGTCGCGCTTTTTGGACAGGATGACGCTACTTTTGGGGTTGCGGAGGATGTCGAGGAGATCTTCGGGGCCGAGGTCGTGCAGCACGGCGATGACGGGCAAACGGCCGATGAACTCGGACTCAAATCCGTATTCGATCAGGTCCTCGGCCCGCACGTGGGACAGGAGCTGATCGGCATTGAGATGGGCAGGATCGGCTTGGGAGCGGAACCCCATGGTGCCTTTGTTGAGCCGACGGCCGATGATTTCGTCGAGCCCGGAAAAGGCCCCGCTAACGATAAAGAGGATATTGCGAGTGTTGACCTTCTGGCGTTCGATCTTGCCCGTCTGCTGCATCTGGATGACGGACTCCATCTGCGAGGCAATGTCGTGCGGGGCCTTGAGATCGACGTCGGTTTCCTCCATCAGCTTGAGCAGGTTGCGCTGGACGCCCGAACGCGAGACATCTGGGCCGTGTACTCCCTGCGCAGAGGCGATTTTGTCGATTTCGTCGATGTATATGATGCCGTACTGGGCGCGTTCGATGTCGCCGTTGGCCTCGCGGACTAGGTCGCGGACCAAGTCTTCGACATCGCCGCCGACATAGCCGGTCTCGCTGAATTTAGTGGCGTCGCCCTTGACAAAAGGAACGCCGATTTTGCGGGCAATGAGGCGAATTAGATAGGTTTTACCCACGCCAGTAGGGCCGATCATCAGCACGTTGTTTTTGATGTTACCGACGAATCCCTCGTCTTCTTCCGGGGGCAGTTTCAGGCGGTTGAAATGCGTGCAGATCTTGGTGGCGAGAATGGCCTTGGCCTCTTGCTGTTTAATGACGTATTGATCGAGATAGGCCTCTAATTCTTCCGGTTTGAGGTCGAAGTGGATAGCCTCGGACTCGACCGTCTGCGTGCCTTCGCCCTCGGTGGAGGATGCCTCGGGTTGGGCAGGCGCTTGCTCTTGTTCTTCGATTTGTCTAGCTAGGAGACGACGCAGTTTTTCTGGGTCAATCTCCACTTTTTCAGCACGCGGTTGCATATATTTAACCTAAAGGAAAGGTTGGAAATGCCGTGGCGTAAAAAATATACTCGCCCTCTCAGATGTGGACAACCTAGGCCCCGTTGTCGGCAGTACATTGCTCGCTACGTATGCGTGGTCTTTGCGGCGGTACTGGTGCCGAACTTCGCCGAAGGGCAGGCGCGCACGTGGACGTATTCGGCCGACGCCGAAAAGATCTTTGGCAACGGGCTTGAAGCATATAAACAGGGGCGTTTTGACGAGACACTCAACCACCTGCGGCTGCTAGCGGAGTTCCCGCTCAACCAGCGGTCCAGCGCCGGCCAGTTCCTCTTAGGGAAAACCCTGTACCGCTTAGGCCGCTTTGCCGAGGCCATCGACGCAGCCTTGGTCTTGCAGCGTAGGTTTCCCATCAGCCGCTACCTGCCCAATGCCCGGCTGTTGATCGGCGATTCGTTTTTCAACAGCAAGCACTACTCCGAGGCCGCATCCCAGTACGGTCGTTTGTTGGCCACGCAAGCCCCGCTTGGCATTCAAGCCCAAGCAGCCGAGCGGTTGGCGGCCATGTCTTGGAACGGACAGCTAAAAGAACAAGAGCGGACGCGTCTGCGTCAGGCCGTAGGGGCTGGGCGGTTGCGCGAGGCCCTGTTCTTTGGTCGGGCGCGCTGGTATCAGCGCCTCGGCTGGCAAGAGGAAGCCGCCCAAGCAATGCAAACTTATCGCGACAGTGTTGCCAATGGCATATTCGCTCCGATAGCCGCTGTCTGGGGGAGTGATCTAACCGCATATAGCCCGCGCGTTGGCGAGAGGTCGCCCCGGTTGGGCTTGCTGCTGCCGCTGACCGGGCCGGACCAACGGTACGGCGAGGAACTCCGCCAGGGCGCACTGTTGGCCAATCTGGAGGCCGGCAGTCCTTTCGAACTCGTAATTGACGACACCGGGGTCGACTACGGGAATCTGCCCATCGGCAAAGATCGCGGCGGCGACATTAGCGAAAGCTTGGCTAGCGGTTTGTTGCGCGTAGCGTACGGTGTCCAGCGGCTGCTGGATCAAGGCGTCGTGGCCATCATCGGCCCGCTCAGAAGCAGATCTAGCGTGGTGGCGGCCACGGTCGCTGCGCGCGCTGGCGTTCCCCTGCTGGTGCCGCTGGCTCAACAGAGCGGCTTGGATTCGCTCGGCCACAGCGTTTTCCAGTTGAGCACAGTCTCGAAAACAGAGGCGCGTCTGTTGGGCGAGTACGCGACTCTCGTCCTCGGCTTGGAGCACTTAGCGATCATTTCCCCTCTCAGCGACTACGGCTGGGATTTCGCGCGCGAGTTCACCCGTATTGCCGAGCGCAACGGCGGCCAGATCGCGCACAGCGATTGGTATATCCCCAAAGAGACCACGGATTTCCGTTACGTCTTTGAGGAGATTCGCGCCGCTGGTTTTGCGCTGAGGCCACCCCCTCCAGATACGCTTGAAGTGGCCGGGGAAGAGCTAGAAGAGGAAGAGCTAGAAGCGGATATGTTTATCGACACCATCGATGGGGTGGTAGTGGTGGTCGAGAGCTTTGCGGACGCCAAGGCGATCGCGCCGCAGGTGCATTTTCACCGCTTGCAAACCCAAGTCCTCGGCAACAATGCTTGGTGGGATCCCGAAGCCATTCGGCAGATGCGTCCGGGCGAGCGCAAGAATTTCGACGGGGTCATTTTCGTTTCTTCGCGGCAGGCCGAATCTGCGGCTGAGCAGTCGTTTGTCAGCAACTTTCGCAAACAATTCCGCCGCGATCCATACTACGCGGCGGCTAGTTACGACGCCACCCGCTTGCTCATTGACGGGTGGGAGCAGGGGCACCGCGATCCAGCCGCACTGATCGAGTGGTTGGCCACGGTCCGTTTCTACGAAGGAGCCTCGGGCACCATTTCCCTGTCGCCGGACGTGCGCTCCAACAGCGCGCTGACCTTGCTCAAAATCGAGCGCGATAAGGTGCGCTCCCTCGACACGGGCGATCTCCCGAAAATGGGTAGCGCCGAATAGGACGCGTCGCGTGGCCAAGTATTGCGTCCCTAGTTGACCGAATTTATATTATTTAGTTTGTATTTTTAGTTATAACAAGAGCCAACGCCATGCCCACATACGAATACGAATGCCAGCAGTGCGGCCACCGCTTTGAAGAGTTTCAGAGCATCACGGCCGAGCCGCGCCAGACCTGCCCGGAGGCAAATTGTACAGGCCCAGTCAAGCGGCTCATCGGCATGGGCGGTGGTTTGCTGTTCAAGGGGACGGGCTTTTACACAACCGACTATCGCAGCGATGGATACCAAAAGGCGGCTAAGGCCGACAAAGACAGCGGCAGCAGCAAGGCGGCCGACAAAAAGGGCGATAGCAAAGCGCAGGCCGCCAAAGCCGATTGAGGAACTTCCCCGCGCGATGCGTGGTTAAAACGTAGATGTGGTCGAGGATATTACTAGGAATTTTTATCGCCGGTTTTTGGTGGGTAGGTTGCAGCCAGCAAAGCGCTGAAAAGCTGTTCGCAGCCGGCGAGGCCGCAGCTGCCGATCCCGCCACGGCCGACCAAGCGGTCGCGCATTTTACGGCTTTTCTCGAGCGCTTTGGCCAATCTCCCAAAGCCCCAGAGGCGCTGAGAAAACTCGCCGCCCTAGCCCAGCAGCAAGGGAAGATGCAGGAGGCCATCGGTTATTACGAGCGCGTGTTGGTTGAATATCCCGCTAGCGGGCACGGCGACGAAGCTCAATTTATGATCGCCTTTATATACGAGGAGTACATACGCGATCTAGAGAAAGCGCGGCGGGCCTATCAGCGCGTGATTGAGAACTACCCAGATTCCGAACTCGCAGCTAGTGCTCGACACCTATTGCCCAACGTCGGACGCACTCCCCAAGAATGGGTTCAATTTCAAGACGAGGTCGCCGCTCCGTAACGCGTTAGAAAATTGCCATAGAGATTTAAGGCAGATGGGCCCAGCCGCTTGCGAATCCGCAGGGCGGTTTTTTATTGGCTGAGACTTAGAGCATGTAGAGAGCACATCCGATGACGCAAACAACAATAGACATTCACGCCATTAGCGAGCAGGTCCAGCGCGAGAGCGCGGTGGTAGAGCGCATCTTGCGGGAAATGGACCGGGTCATCGTCGGCCAACGCGCCATGGTGGAGCGGATCCTGATGGGACTATTTTGCAACGGCCACATCCTCCTCGAAGGGGTGCCTGGACTAGCCAAGACCCTGACGGTGGCGACGCTGGCGAGAATCGTAGCGGCCCAGTTCAAGCGGATCCAGTTTACCCCCGATCTTTTGCCTGCCGATCTGACCGGAACCACCATCTACAACCAGCACCAAGGGGTCTTCATTCCCAAGAAAGGCCCGATCTTCGCCCATTTGATCTTGGCCGACGAAATAAACCGAGCACCAGCCAAAGTGCAGAGCGCACTGTTGGAGTGCATGCAGGAGCGGCAGGTGACCATCGGCGAGGAAACCTACGCGCTTGACGACCCGTTCTTGGTCATGGCCACCCAGAACCCGATTGATCAAGAGGGAACCTATCCGCTGCCCGAGGCCCAAGTCGATCGCTTCATGCTCAAAGTGAAAGTCGATTATCCATCGTGCGCTGAAGAGCGGCTGATCTTGGATCGCATGGCCAACGACAGTCTGATCGAGGTGGAGCAAGCGGTGGGCATCGACGAAATACGCCGCTTGCGCGAGGTGGTGGAGATCGTCTATATCGACGACAAGATCAAGGATTACGTCGTCGATCTCGTCCAGGCCACCCGGCGACCGGCCGACTACGGGCTAGCCGACATGGCGCCGCTGATCGAGTACGGGGCCTCGCCGCGGGCCGCTATTTTCCTCGTCCGCACGGCGCGCGCCCACGCCTTCATCCAGCGGCGCGGCTACGTCACCCCGGAAGACGTCAAGGCGGTGGGGGCCGATGTGCTCAGGCATCGGATCATTGCCTCGTACGAGGCCGAGGCCGAGGAAATCGACAGCGATCACATCGTGCAGCAGCTTTTCGACCACATCGAAGTTCCCTAAAGCCAAGGCGAGCCGGGCCGTGATTCCCAAAGAGATACTCGACAAAGTTCGCTTGATCGAGATTCACACCCGCAGCATGGTGAACAACCTCTTCGCGGGCGAATATCACTCGGCGTTCAAGGGGCGGGGGATGGAGTTTGCCGAGGCGCGCGAATACCAGCCCGGCGACGATGTGCGCCACATCGACTGGAACGTGACGGCGCGGGTGGGCACGCCCTTCATCAAAATATTCGACGAGGAGCGCGAGTTGACCGCGGTGCTGGTGGTAGATGCCAGCGCGTCTGGGGCCTTTGGCTCACAGCAGCAGATGAAGGGGGAAATTGGGGTCGAAGTTTCGGCGCTGTTGGCCTTTAGCGCAATCAAGAACAACGATCGAGTGGGCCTGCTCATTTTCACCGACGAGGTCGAGGTTTTCGTGCCGCCGAAAAAGGGGCGCAAGCACGTGCTGCGCGTGTTGCGCGAACTGCTGTACTTTCAGCCGCAGGGGCGCAAGACCTCCATCGCCGGGGCCTTGGAATACCTCAGCCGCGTCTTGCACCGCCGCAGCGTGATCTTTGTCATATCCGACTTTCTCGATCAAGGCTACGAGCCGGCGCTGCGGCACTTGAGCCAGCGCCACGACTTGATCGCCGTGGTGGTGAGCGACCCACGCGAGTGGGACCTACCCGATGTTGGTTTTATCAACCTGCAAGACGCCGAGACCGGCCAACAGGTGCTCGTCGATAGCGGCCACGAAGGCGTGCGCGCGTTTTTCGCCGCCGAACAGCGGGCCGCGGCTGAGCGCCGCAGCACTTTATTGCACAAAGCGGGCGTTGACGAAATCGCGATTGATCTGTCGCGCCCTTATGTCGAACCTCTCATTCACTTTTTTCGCGCGCGGATGCAGCGACACTAAGGAGGAAGTACGGTGATTGAAGTACGCGAACTGTCCAAACACTACGGAAATGTCGTCGCCGTGGAGAATGTGTCCTTTAATGTTGACAAGGGCGTTGTCCTCGGTTTCCTCGGGCCGAATGGCGCGGGCAAGACTACGACGATGCGCATACTTACCTGTTATCTGCCACCTTCGCAGGGCGAAGCCAAAGTCGCTGGTTTCGACATCATCGAAGAATCTATGGAGGTGCGCAAACGCATTGGCTATCTGCCCGAGCAGCCGCCGCTCTACCACGATATGACGGTAAACGCCTATTTGCGCTTTGTAGCCAAAATCAAGGGCGTGCCCAGCGCGGCTCTCAACAGCCGGATCGACGACACCATGGAAAAAACCGGCATTGCCCACCAGCGCCACACGGTGATCGGCCACCTGTCCAAGGGCTATCGGCAGCGCGTCGGTTTAGCCCAGGCCCTCGTCCACGAGCCGGAGGTACTCATCCTCGACGAGCCGACTGTGGGTCTCGACCCCAAGCAGATCATCGAAATCCGCGAGGTCATCAAGGGGCTGGGGGGCGACCACACGGTCATTCTCAGCACTCACATCCTGTCGGAGGTGAGCATGACCTGCGGGCACGTGGCGATCATCAACAACGGCCGCATCGCCGGCCAGGGCACGCCCGAAAGCCTCATGGCCCAGCTCAAGGAGGGCGAGGTGCTACGCGCCCACATAGACGGCCCCAGCGAGCAGGTGCTGGGCATGATCGGCCAGCTAGAGGGCGTGCTGGAGGTGGAAGCTGGTGGTGAGGAGGGCGCGTACGTGGTGACGAGCGCACCCGGCGCCGACGTGCGCGACGACCTGACCCGCAAGGTCGTGGAAAGCGGCTTCAGCCTGCGCGAATTGCGGCCGCTTGACATGACCCTCGAAGACATTTTCCTGAGCCTGACTAGCGAGGAGGTAGCAGCTTAAAATGCGTAATTTTGCCGCCGTGTATATCAAGGAGATGCGCTCCTATTTTGTTTCGCCGGTCGCCTATGTGATCGCCGGCGTGTTCCTATTTCTCTCGGGCTATCTGTTTCGCAACATCCTGATGCAGTTCAACCTCTGGTGCTTGCAGTTTGGCCAGCGGGCGCAGATGGGCATGGGGGGGATGCCGGCGCTCAATCTCAACGAGATGGTCGTCACCCAATTCTTCGCGGTCATGGATTTCATCTGGCTCTTGGTCATCCCGATGCTGACCATGCGGCTGTTTGCCGAGGAGAAAAAGTCGGGCACCATCGAGTTGCTGATGACTTCGCCGCTGCGCACCATCGAAGTGATGTTGGGCAAATTTTTTGCCTGCTTTTCGCTCTACGGCATCATCGTGAGCCTGACGCTGATTTACTTTCTCATCCTCGAAGTGTACGGCTCGCCCGACTGGGGCCCGATTTTTTCTGGCTATCTTGGCTACTTGTTCCTCGGCGCGACCTTTATCTCGGTGGGCATCTTGGCCTCGGCGCTGACTGAAAATCAGATCGTCGCCGTGCTGCTGACCTTTGGCATGTTGCTTCTGTTCTGGCTCATCGACTGGTCGGCTAGCTTTGCTGGCCCGACAGCCGCCAAAATCCTGCAGTACCTCTCCTTTATAGCACACCTCGAAGATTTCCAGCGCGGCGTCATCGACACCAAGGACGTGGTGTTCTACCTGAGCTTTACGTTTTTCTGCTTGTTTTTGACCACGCGCGTCATTGAATCGCGGAGATGGAGGCGCTGAGCATGAAGGCATATAATAGGCCCTTGCTTCTGGTCGGCGCGGCACTGCTTCTGATCGGTGCGGTGCTACTGATGGTCGCCATGAACGCATATATGCTGGTCGGTGTGGCACTGCTTCTGATCGGTGCTGCGCTGCTTCTGATCGGTGCGCTGAGGGTCGCTATAAAGGCATATACCACGCCCTTGGGGCTGGTCGGCGCGGCGCTGATGGTTGCGGGTGGCTTGGCCTATCTGCTCAACGCCGAGAGCGGCTCGATCGGGCTTTTCAACTTGGCTCTCGGCGCCCTGATGGTGGCCGCGGCCGGCCTGCTCAATCCGGCGCTTTTCCGCCAGTACGGCCGCTGGCTCAATGCCTTTTGGGGCGGTATCATGGTCTTTGGCATTGTGGCCATGATCAATTTTTTGGGCAACCGCTATCCCGAGCGCTTTGACCTGACTGAGGGCCAGTTGCACAGCCTCGCCGATCTGACGGTGGAGACGCTCAAGGCACTGGACAGGGACGTCCACGCCCTCGCCTTTATGGAGGGGGGAGAAAACGCCGAACTCGAACTGCTGCTGGCCGAGTTGGAGACGTATAACACCCGCTTCAGCTACGAATTCATCGACCCGGACCGCGATCCCCGCCGCACTGAGGACTACGGCATCCGCCGCTACGACACGCTGGTGTTGGAAAGCGGCGACAAACAACAGCAAATCACCGAACTCGAAGAACGCGAGATCGTCAACTCGCTGCTCAAGCTGACGCGCGAGCGCCAAGACCGGATCTACTTGACGGTGGGGCACGGCGAGCGCCAGCTTGCCAGTCAGCCCGATGGGCTAGAGCAATTAAAGGTCCAATTGGGGGCGATCGACTATGCAGTCGAGGATTCGCTTTTCCTCGCCCGCGAGGGGGCGGTGCCCGAAGATTGCGCCGTGCTAGTCGTAGCTGGCCCGCGCACGCCTTTATTCCCGGTGGAGGTCGAGGCTATACGCTCCTATCTAGCAGCAGGCGGCGCCCTGCTGTTGCTCTTGGATCCGCTCGCCGACAGCGGCTTAGCAGAGCTGTTGGACGAGTGGGGCGTGGCGGTCGGCGACGACTTCGTCATCGACACCAGCGGCATCGGCTCGCTCTTTGGCCTCGATTTTACCACGCCGGTCGCCCTTTCCTACGGCGACCATCCGGTCACGCGCAAGCACCAGGGACTGATGACCTTCTTTCAACTCGGGCGCTCAGTGCGCTTTGACGAGAGCAGCGGCCGCGAAGGAGGGGCCTTGGTTATGACATCGGAGGCCGGTTGGGCCGAGACCGATTTGAGTGTGCTCACCACTGAGGGTAATCAGACGGTCAAGCTCGACGAGGGCGTCGATCAGCCCGGGCCGGTGTCCTTGGCTGTTGCAGCCCGAGACACCGAGGCGGGGGGCCGCTTGGTGGTCTTTGGGGATTCGGACTTTGCCACCAACCAGTATTTCGGCGTCCAGGGCAACGGCGACCTAGCTCTCAACGCCCTGAGTTGGCTGGCCGAGGACGAGGCCCTGATCTCGATCCGCCCTCGCGAGCCGGGCCACAACCCCATCGCCCTGACCGAAAGCGACAGCGAGTGGATTTTCTGGCTCAGCGTGGTGCTCTATCCGGGATTGATCGCCCTAGTTGGTATTGTGGTAGTATCGCGCAAGGGGCGCTGGAGCTTGGCCGACTTGAGCGCGGCCGGATTGGGCATTGTGATTTCGCTCGGCATTGCCGCGATGGTCAACTTCCTCGGCGACCGCTACCACCTCCGCAAGGACATGACGGCCGACGCGCTGTTTACGCTCTCGGACGACACCCACCGACTCCTCTCACCCCTCGCAGACAACGGCCAGTACGTCAGCGTCAAGACCTTCATGAGCGAGATGGAGAACATGCGCTTTGAGGATCTCTTAAAGGAGTACAGCTATGTGTCGTCCAACTTCGACTACGAGTTGCTCGATCCGCAGAAAAACCGGCTGCGCGTCGAGCAGAACAACATCCGCGAGCGCGGGACTTCGATTATTGAAGTGATTGACGAAGGGCAAGTGCGCACGGAGCGCATCACCGCCCAAAGCGAAGAGGCGTTGAGCAATGCCATTCTCAAGGCGCTCAAAGGCCGCGAGCTAAGGGCCTATTTCACCAGCGGCCACGGCGAGGCCGAACTCGACCAAGTCGATGAGCTCGGCTATTCCACCCTCAAAGGCCGCCTCAAGGAGCTAAACTTCGCGGTCGAAGGGGGACTGACGCTCGCAGAGCCGGTGCCCGACGACGCTACATTAGTGGTAGTCTTGGGGCCGAAGGAGCGCTTTGCCGCGGCTGAGGTCGAGGTGCTGGGGCAATACTTGGCTCGCGGGGGTAGCGTGCTGTTTTTGCTCGATCCGGGCCAGCCGACCGGGCTTGAAGCGTTGTTGAACGAATACTCGGTCGAGCTGGGGCAGGACTTCGTCGTCGATCTGAGCGGCTTGGGCCAGCTTTTTGGTGCGGATGTCTCAGTGCCGGTGGTCATCAACTACGGCGATCACCCGATCACCAAAAAGTTGTCAGGCGGCACGATGAGCTTCTTTCCGCTGGCGCGCTCGGTGCAGATGACCGAACACCGGCTCAAGGAGCCGGATATCGCCGCGTTGGCGTACACCCACAAGAGCAGTTGGGGCGAAGCGGATCTAGCGCCCATAATGGGCGAAGGCGGCGAGGTGGCATTCGACCCGGAAGTAGATATGCGCGGCCCGGTGCCGCTGGGCGTGGCCGTCTCCGCAGCCGCTGATACCAGCTTGGTGCCCGGGGGACGGACGCGACTGGTGGTCATCGGCGACGCGGATTTTGCCTCTAATCAGTACTTTGCCCAGCAGGCCAATGGCGAGCTATTCCTCGGCAGCGTCAGTTGGCTCACCGAGGATGAAGACCGCCTGACCATTGCCGACAAGCAACCCGCCTTTAACCCCATCAACCTGATCGGCAATCAAGGTGCGGTCATTCTCTGGGTTTCGGTGTTTATTGTGCCGTTTGCGGTCGCTTTGTCGGGCATGGTCATGGTGCTCAGGCGCGGCTATCAGACCTATGCCGATGGCTTTGTATCGTGGCTGGTGTACACCTTTTGGGGCAATGCGATGTTTTTCTTCATCAGCGGCATCATTGCCACCAGCGAGGGGGCGATCTTTGAGGGCGAGGTCAAATTGATCGCAGCCTTGGCCTCGGCAGCCATTGGCTACGGCCTCTATCGGCACGCAGCGTGGGCTTGGCAGGCCGGCTTGGCGTTTGCGGTGCTGTGCGCCGGCGTGGTCGCGCTGACGATTTTCACTGGTGCCAGTCTTGGGTTCTCGCTGATTCCCAACGAGACGGTGCAACTGATCTACGCCGCGGTTTTTGTGGTCAACGCGGCTATTCTCGTGTGGATTAAAAAGGTCTTTGTCCAAGAGGAGCAAGCATGAAATTCAAGACCAATATCGCAATCGGTGCCGTCTTTGTGGCGCTGTTGGCCTTTGTCTATTTCTACGAGATCAAGGGCGGTGAGGAGCGCCGCCAAGAAGCCGAGAAATCCAAGCAGCTATTCGTCTTCCAAGAAGATGATGCACAGCGGCTCGAACTGTTGCGCGGCGACGATGCCTTGGTGTTGGACAAGGGGACGGGCGGCTGGAATCTGAGCGCGCCCATGACCGACGGCGCGGACCAAGAGGCCGTAGAGCGCTACTTGCGCAATTTGCTCGAGTGCGAGCGGGAAAAGGTGGTCGTCGATAGCGCGGCTGCGAGCGCAGAGGAAGCCGCCCAATACGGGCTTGACGCGCCGAGACTCAAGGTGCGGCTGCAAACCGAGGACGGTGCCGAGCAGGTGGTGGCTTTCGGGGCGGACAGCCCCACCGACCGCTTCACGTACGCCCAACTACAAGGCGACAATCCTGAGATCTTCGTGGTGCGCGCTTGGCGCTTTGACAACCTCGACAAGCAGGCGTTTGACCTGCGCGACCGCCGGGTGCTGGCCTTTGCCAAAGACGAGGTGATGCAGGTGCAGCGGTGGGGTGCGGGCGGCGAGACCGTGCTAGCGCGGGCCGAGCCTGACTGGCAAATGCGCGAGCCGGTAACCGCTCGGGCCGCCGCCGATGCGGTCGATGGCTTGCTCGACAAAATCGACCAAGCCGAGATCGAGGCTTTTGTCGCCGAAGATCCAGATACCAGCGCCTTGGCCGCTTACGGCTTAGGGGAGCGCGCGTCGCAGGTGGAGATCGCCTTGCTCGTCGGCGCAGACCGGGCCGAGAAGCGCTTGGCCATTGGTGGCGCGGACGAACAGGGCCGTTGGTACGCACGCGACGCCAGCCGACCGCAAGTCTTCTTGGTCGATTCGACGCTGGTGCAAGAGCTTACCAAGGGCCTCTCCGACCTGCGCGACAAAGAGCCGCTGCGCTTTGAGCGCGATCAGGTTGAGCGCATCGTCTTGACTCGCGGGACTGCACCCGCGTTTGCAGCCGATAAGGACACGAGCGGTGTGTGGCACTTGTCCGAGCCTATGGGGCGCGATGCCAAATCGTGGAAGCTCAACAGTCTCCTGAGCGACTTGGAGCAACTCGAAGTCGAGGATTTTGCCGAGAAACTGCCCGCTGAGGCTACTTCTGTTTTCAGTATTGAACTCCTCGGCGAAGGGCAAACCTTGCTGGCTGCGCGTTTCAGCGCAGCCGCCGGGACCTCGTACCTGCAACAGGAGGGCGACGACGCAGTGTACGTCGTAAGTGGCGACGACTTCGCCGAGTTGGATTTGGATATAGACGATGTGGCGCAAGCTCCTAAAAAGCCGACTGCACCCGCCGCCAGCAGCGAAGAAGATCCCGACGACGGCGGCGCTGACAGTCCGTAATGTATCTCGGCGGTCTGCTCGCCGCGCTCGTCGTTCTCGCTGAGGGGCTGCACGCCCAAGTCCCTCGGGCCGAGGCGGCCCTGGACACCGCGGCTGCTCGGGTCGGCGATCCCATCCGCCTGACGTTGACGCTCTACCACGACGCCACCGCGCGTCCCGAGGCCCCGGACCTGCCCCAGATTCTCCGGGATTTTTCCCCCCGCTGCGCTGGTTGGCACCAACGCGAGGTCGCGACTGGCGTTGAGCTAGCGCAAGAATGCGAACTGCGTCTCTACGAGTTGGGGCTACACGAGATACCAGCCGTGGCCGTGCCCTTTGTCACTTCTGCGGGCGACACGCTCCTGCGCGCGACCCAATCCTTAGCCATAGAAGTCATCAGCGCCCGAGGCGAAGGGGAGGACCAACTACGCGACATCAAACCGCCCGTGCTCATCAGCGGGGGAGTGCCGTTGTGGGTGGTCGTCGCAATCGGCCTGCTGGCGTTGGCGCTTTGCGCGCTCGGCGGCATTTGGCTCTGGCGTCGCCGCACCCGGACCCCAGAGCCTCCGCCCCCGCCCGAGCCGATAGACTACGCGGCTGAATTCGCGCGCATTGCCGAGAGCGGCCTGTTAGAGCGCGGCGAGTTCAAAACATACTACTCGCTGCTGTCGGAAAATCTGCGCCGCTTCTTGGAGGAGCGCTTGGCAATTGAAGCGATGGAGCAGACTACGTCTGAGTTGGCGGACGCGTTGCAGGAGGGCGAGGTTGATACCGTGCTTAGGGAGCAGGTCATCGACTATTTGGCCGCGGCCGACTTGGTGAAGTTCGCCCGCTTCCATCCGGCGCTGGACGAGGCCCGGCGCGCACCAGACGGTGGCCTAGCTATATTGCGCGCTATTGAGGAGGCGGTCGCAAGCCGCGCTGTTGAAGCCCATGCAGAACATCCGGTTTGAGAATCCCGAGTGGCTGTTGTTGCTGCTGCTGTTGCCCGTCTTGCTCTACAGCTATGTGCGTGCGCACCGGGGCCGCCGGAGCAGTGTGCAGTTTTCTGACCTCGGCGTGTTGCGCCGCGCCACCGCATCGTTGTGGCCCAAGCTCCGGCACGGCCTCCTCGCGTTGAAGATACTCGGCTTGGGCTGCCTCATCGTGGCTATGGCCCGCCCACAGGCCGGGCGCGAGGTGCGGGAAATATCGGGCGAGGGGATCGACATCATGCTGACGTTAGACATCTCGTCGAGTATGGAGTTAAACGATCTAGACGAGGGCCAGAAGAGTCGCTTGCAGGTGGCCAAGGAAGTGGTGGCCGACTTTATCGCCGGCCGCCATAGCGACCGCATCGGCATGGTCGTCTTTGCCGGCGAGAGCTTCACCCAGTGCCCCCTGACCCTCGACTATCGAGTGCTGTTGGAATTTCTCCAGGGCGTGGAGATCGCCAGCGAGGAATGGGATGGCACGGCTATTGGCATGGCCCTGATCAACGCCTGCAACCGCCTGCGCGACTCGGACGCCGAGAGCAAGGTGATTATCCTGCTGACCGATGGCGTGAACAACGCCGGCGAGGTCGAGCCGTTGACTGCGGCTGACGTGGCCGCGGCCGTGGGCATTCGGGTCTATACGATTGGCGTGGGCAGCGACGGGGAGATCCGCCGGCCCGTGCGCGGGGTTTTCGGCACTCGCTATCAGACCGTCCAAGTGGAGATCGACGAGGAGACCTTACAGGAGGTGGCTGCGCGCACCGGTGGCCAGTACTACCGGGCGACCAGCGAGGAAAAGCTAGAGGCTATCTACCGCGAGATCGGCGAGTTAGAGGCGACCGAGATCAAATCCGAAATCCACCTGAACTACTCGGAGCGCTTTGCCTATTTTCTCTATATGGGTTTGGGCTTGCTGTTGGTGGAGATGCTGTTGGCCCATACCCGTTTTCGCTCGCTGCCTTGATCCGCAGATGGACGCAGATGGGCGCATAATCGTTCAATCATTCAGGATTGCTATGTGACAGGGGTGCGTAAGGTCGGTTAATATGCGCTTTGCGAACTTGTACAATTTTTGGTTGCTGTTGCTGCTGCCCTTTTTGGCGGCCTTTTTGGCTTGGGCGCTGTGGGTGCGCCGCCGCGCCTTAGCGCGTTTTGCCCGCGGCCCACTGGCCGAGAAGCTGACCCGCAGCCTGAGCCGGGGCCGCCAAGTGGGAAAGCTCGTCTTGTTAGGGCTGGGGACCTTCTTTGCGATTCTTGCGCTGACTGGCCCCCAATTCGGCACCCAACTCGAAATGGCCGAGCGCAAGGGCGTGGACGTGATGCTGGTGCTTGACGTGTCGCGCAGTATGCAGGCCGAGGACGTCAAGCCGAGCCGCTTGGCGCGGGCCAAATACCAAATTCGCGGCTTGTTGGACTTGCTGCGGGGCGATCGGGTCGGGTTGGTCGTCTTTGCTGGTAAGGCTTTTGTTCAATGCCCGCTGACGACCGACTACGGCGCGGTAGAGTTGTTTCTCGATGTGCTGGACGCCGGAGCCATACCCGTCCAAGGGACGGCCATTGGCGACGCGGTACGGCTGGCCGTGCGCTCGTTTGAGGAAGGCGAGGGCCAACACAAGGCCATCGTGCTCTTCACCGACGGCGAGGATCACGTGGGGCAGCCGCTGGCCGCGGCACAGACCGCCGCCGCACAGGGCGTCCGTCTCTTTGCCTTGGGGCTGGGGACGCCCGATGGCGAGCTGATTCCCACTGAGGAGGGTGGCGGCGTGAGCTTTCACAAAGACAAGCGCGGCCAATACGTCAAAACCCGGCTCGACGAGAGCACCTTGCAGGACATGGCGCTGGAGACGGGGGGCGATTACTTTCGCACTACCTTGGGCGGTGCGGAATTGGACGCTTTATATGGCCAGATCGCCGAGATGGATCAGCGCGAAATCGGCTCTACCCGCCTCACCCGCTATCAAGAGCGTTTCCAATGGCCCTTATTGTTGGCCCTTTGCTGTTTCTTTGCCGAGGCGTTCTTGGGCGATGCGCGGGTGCAGACCCGCGAGTGGAAGGGACGGTTCGCCTAATGGGTACACTGTGGGTCGTCTTGGGAATCTGGCTGGTCGTCTGCGGAGCGACCGTGGGAGATCCCGTGGCCAGCAAGAGCGCCGAGGCGCTAGAGCATTACCAGCGCGGTGAGTTCGATCAGGCTCTGCAACTCTACCGCGACGCGCTCCTCGACCGGCCCGACTCGCCCGAGCTGCACTTCAACGTCGGGGACGCACTTTTTAAGCGTGGCGAGTACGACCAAGCCTTGCGGGAATTCGAGCGCGTGCTCAGCGCCGAGGAGCAGAAAATCCAGGCGCAGGCCCATTACAACATGGGCAATAGCTTCTTCCAGCAGCAGGCGTTTGAACAGGCCGTCGCCGCGTACAAGCAGGCGCTGGAGCTAGACGCGGCCGACGAGGATGCAAAGGTGAACTTGGAATTGGCGCTGGAGAAATTGCAGGAGCAGCAACAGCAGCAAGAGCAACAGCAGGAGGATTCGGAACAGGATCAACAGGATCAAGAGCAACAGCAGGATTCAGAGCAAGATCAACAGGATCAAGAGCAGCAGGACGATTCGGAGCAGGATCAACAGGATCAAGAGCAGCAACAGCAGCAAGATTCGGAGCAGGATCAACAGGATCAGCAGCAACAGCAACAAAGTGAGCAGGACCAACAGGCGGAGGAGCAGTCTGCCGAGCAGCAGTCTATTAGCCCCGAGGAAGCTCAGCAGCTCATGGATGCACTCAAAAACCGCGAGTTGGACGCTCAGAAGCGCCGATTTCGCGCGACTGGCAAAGCGCAGGCTAGGGACTGGTGAACGCTCGGCTGACCATCCCGTTAGTGTTGTGGGCGCTGGCGGCATCCAGCGTTGCAGCGGCGACGATTCAGTTCGAGGCGTCCGTCGATCGCACGCGCGCTAGTCAGAGTGAGCCGATTCGTCTGACTCTCCGCATCACCTCCGATAAGCAATTGGGTCAGGTGACGCCAACGTTCGACCTAAAGGATTTCCACGTCGAGGGGCCAGCGACTAGCACGCGGATGGAGATGAGCAACTTCTCCAACATTAGCTACACCCGCGAGCTAACGTACGCCCTCTATGCCAAGCAGGCTGGTACCTTTACCCTCGGTCCGTTCCAGCTAGAAATGGACGGCGAGCACTATCAGACCAAGCCCATTACCATCGAGATCGTCCGCGGCACCAGCAGTGCACAAACCGGCCAAGAAGAGAGTCCCATCTTCGTATTGGCGCGCGCCGACCACCAGCGGGCTTACGTGGGGCAGCAAGTCACTGTATCCTACGACCTGTTCTACCGCATCCAACCGCGCAACGTCAGCTTCAACAAGCTGCCGACCTTTGTTGGGTTTTGGACCGAAGACCTCTTTGTCGCCCAACAGCTAGATTCGCATCAGGAGGTGCGCGGCGGCGTGTCCTACAACGTCGCCCCACTGCGCCGCGTGGCCCTTTTTCCCACTGGTGCGGGGACTCACGCCGTCGGTACGTTGGCCGTTTCCTGCGAAATTCCCCAACAGCGTTCGCGGCGCGGCAGTGCGCTCGACGACTTTTTCGCTGGCGATCCGTTTTTTGGCCGCTCTCGCTCGGTGCTTCTGCAAAGCGAGGAACTGCAAATCGAGGTGCTGCCGCTGCCCGAGCAGGGCCGTCCCGAGGAATTCACCGGCGCAGTGGGACGCTTCCAACTCAGCGTCGAGGCCCAGCCGAATCAGGTTGCAGTCGGAGATCCAGTAACGCTGCGAGTGCTGGTCGAGGGGGAGGGCAACATGGCCGCGGTGCAGCCTCTGCAAGTCGATGTTGCCGCTGGCGTCAAGCTTTACGACCCCAAGGTCGAAGAGGAAGAGCGGATCACCAACGGCGTGTACGGGGGCCATCGTCTCTTCGAGTACATCTTGATTCCCGAGCAGGGCGGCACTGTGAACATCCCGCCGTTGCGCTTTGCGTACTTCGACCCACACCAAGCGCGTTACGAGGTCCTCAAATCTGCGCCGATTACCATTCACAGCAAGGGGAGCGTCGAGGAGGAAGGGGTGAACTACGGGTTGAGTCGGCGCGACATTGAGGCTGTCGGGGAGGACATCCGCTACATCAAACCTGACGCCGAAGTCCTCGGCGCGGGATCCATGCTGTACAACAGCTATTGGTTTTGGACCTTGCAGGGCGCGCTGCCCCTCGCCTTTTTTGCCCTGCTTGTGTGGCAACGCCACCAGCGGCGCTTGCAGGGCGATGTGGCGTACGCGCGCCAGCGCCGGGCCAAAGGCGAGGCCGGTCGCCGCCTAGCTCGCGCCGATGACTTGCTTGAGACCGGTACTGAGGCCGAGTTCTACGGCGAGGTTCGCGCCGCGGTGCTGGAATTCGTGGCCGACCGCCTCAACCTCGCTGCGGCCGGCCTGACCATTGAGGTCTGTGCCGAGGCTCTGACGACGCGCCAAGTCGAGGCCGAGACGATTGCTCGGTTGCGCGATTTGCTGACGCGCTGCGATTTTGCGCGCTTTGCGCCCGCGGGTGGCCCGCCGACGGATCGGGCGGCAGCGCGGCGTTTGGCAGAAGAGGTGATCGCGGGCTTGGAGAAGCGGATATGATGCACGCACTGGCGCTGTTGCTTCTGTTGGGCACCCAACTCCACGCCGGGGCTGCGGCTGGGCAGTACAACGAGGCCAATGCGCTTTATCGAGACGGGGATTTTGCTGAGGCGCGGCGCAGCTACTTGGCAGTGGTGGAAGCTGGGGTGAAAGACGCTCGGCTCTACTACAACTTGGGCAATGCCTGCTTCAAGTCCGGGGAATTAGGAGAAGCGATTCTCTGGTACGAGCGGGCGCGGCGCTTGCTGCCGCACGACGAGGACATTGAGGCCAATCTGCGCTTCGCCAACCTAGTGAAGAAGGACCGAAATCCGCAGACTGAGGACGGCCTCGGCGCGCTGGTAGCCGCGCTGGTGGGTGCCTACTTCTGGCCTACGTTTAACCAGCTCAGCCTGTTGTTCGCCGTGGTGTTTTTCGCGGTTTTTGTCTTGGGGGTGCGGTGGTTGTTCGCCCAGACGCGCCCCGGTGCGCTGTGGCTAGTCGGGATGTTGCTCTGTGCGGGGCTGAGTGTCGGGTCCGCGCTCTGGCTGGGGACGCGCCTCCACCATCAGGCGCAGACGAGCGAAGCCATCATCACAGTTGACATGGCACCTGCGCGCTCCGGCCCCGACCTCGGACAGACGGAAGTCTTTGTCGCGCACGAGGGTACCAAGGTTCGCTTAGTGCGGCAGGAGGGCGGGTGGATGCTGGTGCGGTTGGCCAATGGCCTCGGAGGGTGGATGCCAGCGGAAGCCCTGACGCGGATCTGAACCAGTCTAAACAACGGGCGACCACAAGGGTCGCCCCTACATTTCGCGTAGATCAAACCACAACCAAAAACAAGGATAAGCCATGAGCACGCTCAAAGTAGGTATCGTCGGCGTCGGCGGGATCGCCCGCACGCATCTTCCCGGCTGGGAGGCTTCTAGCGAGGCTGAGTTGATCGCTGGCAGCGACATTAGCGAGGAGGCGCTGAAGCGCTTTGGTGCTGAAAACGGGGTCACTAAGCTGCACACCGACCCGGAGGCGCTGTTCAGCGATCCAGATATCGACATTATCGACATTTGCACGCCCAACATGTATCACGCCCCCTTGGCCATTGCCGCGCTGTCGGCTGGCAAGCACGTGATCTGCGAAAAGCCTTTGGCCCCCACGCCCGAGGATGTTCGCCAGATGATCGCGGCGCGCGATGCCTCGGGCAAGGAACTGATGACGGCGCAGCACTTTCGCTTTCAGGGATCGTCCCGCGCGCTAAAGGACGAGATAGATGCGGGTGCGCTCGGCGATATCTACCACGCCCGCAGTTGGATGCTGCGTCGGGCTGGAGCACCGGTTGGCGGCGGGTTTATTCTCAAGGAGCACAGCGGCGGCGGCCCCTGCATCGACATTGGGGTTCACATCCTCGATTTGACCTTGTGGTTTATGGGGCATCCCAAGCCGGTGGCTATTTCGGGCGTGGCTCGCGCTGAATTGGCGCATCAAGAAGGGGCTTTCAGCCAATGGGGCCGCCAGACGATCCCATCCCACTACGATGTCGAGGATTTTGCCGCGGCCTTTGTGCGCTTTGACAACGGCGCAATACTGATCTTAGAGGTGAGCTGGCTTTTACATCACCCGACCCAAGGCGAGGACATGCAGATGTGGCTCTACGGCACCCGCGGTGGGGCGCATTGGCCCCAGTGCTCGATTTGCGAGAGCAACAACCAGACCCGCCAGCAGTACGACCGCAAGCTGATGCTGATGTACGATGGCCTCGAAGCCCACGCGCAGGAATGCGTGGAGTTCGCCGCGGCGATTGCCCAAGGGCGGCCCTCGCCGGTGCCGCCGGAACAATCCTTGCAGGTGATGAAAATCCTCGATGGGATCTACCGGAGCCAGGAGGAGGGGGAGGAGATACGGTTGGATTGAGGGGGTTGATGGCTAGGGAGTCGAATTTACGGCCCCGCCAGCCAATCGACGAAAGCCGCTGGAGACTCGACCACCACGCGGCCGTTGAGCGATTCGTGTTCAAAGCCGCACATTTGGTCGCCGACGAAGGCGAATGCGCCGGTGGTCTGTGGAGTAAAGGCCAGCGCAAAGGTCAAGTCGGGCACGGCGACCTGATGTAGGTCAAGATGGGGCAGGGCAAAGGTGTAGATGTAATCTCGGCTCGTCAATTCGAGTTCAATCTCTATACCAAGTGGAAGGTGTAACTCCTTCCCCGGCTTGATGATATCGTCGGCGGTCTGCAACTCGCCATCGGGGCCTGGGTAGCGGAATTGCCAGATGTACTCTTCTCCGGTGATTTGGATGCGCAGCGGTCCTGGGGGCAGGGCGGGTGTGCAACCGTCCACCCCCAATAGGATCAGTCCCCAGAGCAAGAACCGGATGTAGCTGCGCATGGCGTATCCTATTCTCAAACAGTCGTTTAAGTCCATGCCCTTAAGGCGAAGTACCCGCGATCAAACGCAACTAAACCAGCCTACTCCCGCCTGTCAAGCCGCTTTACACGCGCTCTTTGTCTCCCTAAAATCACCCTCACAGATCTCTACAACCCTCTCAGGAGTACGGACATGTCCGCCATAACCGCCAATATCCCGCTCAACGCGCCAGCCCACTGGGCCGTGTGGCAGCGCCGCCTTTTCGACGCCTTGGATCAATCGGTGCAGCCTTTCCTCGATCACTTCACCCGCGAGGACGGCGAATTCATCTGGCAGGACGAGTGGGGCGGCGGCAGCCCCGACGATTTCTACGAGCCTTTTTTTAACTGGCCGCTCGTGTATCTGATGGGCGGCGGCGAGCACCTGTTGCACTTGGCTGATCGCCAGTGGGAGGCGATTACCCGCCAACTGACTCGCTTGGGCACGGTTAGCAAGGAATACGGCATCCGCGAAGACCAGATGCACCAAGCTGAAAGCGACATCTGCTTTTACCACTTGTGCCTAGCCCACCCCAACGCCCCTCGGCGCGTCGAACGGGCCTGCCGCTTTGCTGGCTTTTACCTCAACGAAGATCCCGAAGCGCAAAACTACGACCCCGAGCACAAAATTCTGCGCTCGGGCCTCAACGGCAGTCACGGCCCCTATTTCGCCCCGCTGGCCGAGCGCGACAAACAAAGTTACAACCCTTTGGGCGGCAGCATGGAAGTGTACAATCTGCCCTTTTTCGACTTGCCCGGTATTACCAGTGTGCAGGACTTGGCCGATCCGGCCAAAGCCCGCTTGATGGGGCAGACCCTGTTCGACCGCTGGCGTCAGGGCGATACGCCGACCAACTTGGCCGTCACCTCGCTGGTGACTAACGCCTTCCTGATCACTGGCGATGAAAAATACCGCGCTTGGGTGGTAGAATACACCGACTCTTGGGTGGAGCGTGCTCAGGCCAATGGCGGCATGTTGCCAGACAACGTCGGTCTGTCGGGTCAAGTGGGCGAATACTGCGCTGGCAACTGGTACGGCGGGCGCTACGGCTGGACCTTTCCGCACGGCTTTTTGACCTTGCAGAAAGCCACGCTTGACGCGGCGGCCAATGCCTACCTGTTGACCCGCGACCGCGCCTACCTTGACCTGCCGCGCCAGCAGATGGACCGCATCTTGGAACAAGGGCGCATGGAGGATATCCGCGACCAATACATGAGCGTGGCCGAGCGCTGGGCGAGCCAATTTGCCGCTATGGGCGAAAAAAGCGAGACCTTGCTGGTGCCCTACCGCTACGGCGACGCCGGCTGGTTCGACTGGCAGCCCATGAGTCCGGTGTACCCGGTGACGCTGTGGAATCTGTCCATGGACGAGGGCGACTGGGAGCGCATGGAGGCGATTCAGCAAAAAGAGGCGTTTGACTGGGCCGCGGTGTTTCCCTTCCACAACAAAGAGGACTCGGGCCACGAGGCTCCTTGGGTGCGCTTTTTGGCCGGGGGCAACCCGACCTATCCAGAGCAAATGTTGCAGGCCACATACCAAGTGGCTGGTCGCCGCTTGGCCCAACTGCGCGCCGATCAAGACGTGGGCACCCGCCACCACGTCCACCACTGGCAATGGGGCAATCCGGTCTCTTCCGAAGCGCTCATCCAACTCACTATGGGCGGCCCGCAACCCATCTACAACGGCGGCCTGCTGCACGCCCGCCTGCGCTACTTTGACGCCCAGCGCCGCCGACCCGGCCTGCCCGAAGACGTCGGTGCCTTGGTGGAAAAGCTCGAAGCGAATCGCACGGTCGTGCGCTTGGTCAATTTGAATCACAACGAGGGCCGGGAACTGGTCATTCAGGGCGGCGCTTTTGGCGAACACCGCTTTGGCCGGGCTACGTATCAAAGCCGCACTAGCGAATATCCGGGCTGGATGGGCGGCTATGCCGGCACGTATGCGGCCTCGCCCTTGGAGACTGATGAGCGCCAGCTAGCCGTCGATGACAAGCACCTGAGCATCACCTTACCGCCTCATTGCGAAATCACCCTCGATCTGGAGACCCAGCGCTATGTCAACGAGCCCTCGCACCACGCTGGGCCGTTTTAAGCGGCTTGACAGGTCATCGACGCTTTGGTTTATTCCAACTAAGTGCTCGAAGGGAGCCCTCAAGTCCGCGGTAAGGGTCAAACCCACCTTCTCAAAAATAACAGCCTTCTTTCAGCCTGCTACGCGGACACCAGGCGCTAACGAGAGAGGGTTGGCATGTCTAGAGCACTTCCCCGTAAGCCCCATATAGATTCCCTCAAAAAGCAGGCCCGGCAGTTACTCCAGGCGCATCGCGAGGGTCGGCCAGAAAGTCTCCGCAGCATTCGGACCTATATGCCTCATTTAGGCTCATTGTCCGACGAGGCCGTCCTGCAAAGGCCATTTACCTTGCAACAGGCCCAATGCGTCCTCAGCCGCGAGTATGGGTTTAGCAATTGGGCAGAATTGGTCCGAGCTGTCGAGATTATCCGTCAGGCCGAGTCGGCTATGATGAGTCAAGTCGATGACGCTTTGCGCAACGGTCAATCTATCCATGTGTTGATCCCCGAGCACATGGCGGCGGACATCGCCCAAAAGCTGACCGCTCATTGCGGCCAAGATCGGGTACTCTTGCTACTTCGCGTAAGCCAAGAGCCGTTCAATGTCTGGATCGACCGGATAGCCGCGGCGGCAGTGGTAGTTAGTCCCCCTGGAGAATTGGGCTTCCTCCACATGCATGAACGCTTGCAAAAACCCGAAGGATCATTGGATTTTGAGCAGCTTCTATCTGAAGCCCACGCCTTCGTGAACGTGCCGTTCAGAGAGGAACGGACGCCTTTGATCATTTCCGGGCCGGATGAAGAAACCGGTGTTGTCCACGACCTGATTTCCATGTATCTGACGGAGTTTTATGGGTTATACGGTGCAATGACAGACCATCGCTACTGACGGCTGATAGACAGACATATTGTAAGGGCAAGCCTTGTCCTTACAAAGCCTCTAGGATAGCTGCGACTTGCTCTTCGGTGGGCGTACTACCGTCGAGGATCAAATCCGCGTAGCGGACAGTGGGCTGGATGTGGCGGCGGTACATGGGGCGGACCTGCGCTTGGTACTGGGCGCGAATTGAGGCCGGGGAACGGCCGCGCTCGACGCGGTCGCGGGCAAGGCGGCGCTCCAAGCAGAGCGCGTCGGCGGCGGTGACGAAGAGGCGTAGGTGGTAGAGGGCGTTGATGTCGGGCCAGTAGAGGGCAAAGAGGCCCTCGACGATCAGGAAGTCGGTGGGGGTGATGCTTTGTTGGTTGGCTTGGCGCGTGTGGGTGGCAAAGTCGTACACTGGAATTTCGACGCGGTGACCAGCGACTAACTGGCGGAGATCTGCGGCGAGGCGCTGGTGGTCCATGGCCTCGGGGGCGTCGAAATTGACGCGGGCCCTTTCTGCCAAGGAGAGGTCGGCTAAGTCGCGGTAGTAAGAGTCTAGGGAGAGCACGGTGGCCGAGCCGGGCAGGCGGGTCTGGAGGGCGCGGGCGAGCGTGGTTTTACCGGCACCGGATGGTCCGGCTAAGCCGATGAGGCGGGGCGGCCCTTTAGCTTTGGAACCAAGCGGCAATGGCTTCGCGGTTGAGCGCGTTGGGGATGTCGGCGGCGCGGAGCCAGCCCTTGCGGGCAATGCCGATGCCGTAACCGAGATGGTCTAGGCCACCGACGCTGTGGGCGTCGGTGTTGACGGCGATTTGGACGCCGTGGTCGCGTGCCTTTTTGACGTGCCGCCAGTCGAGGTCGAGCCGCGACGGATGGGCGTTGATTTCGAGGGCGACCCCACAGCGGGCGGCGGCTTCGATGATCGAGTCGATATCGACGGCGTAGCCTTCGCGGTCGAGAAGCAAGCGCCCGGTTGGATGGCCGATGATGGTGGCCGCCGGGTGCTCGATGGCGCGGACGATGCGGGCGGTCATGGCGTCGCGGCTCAGGTTGAACTGCGAATGGACCGAGGTAACCACGAAATCGAATTGGGCGAGCAGGTCGTCGTCGTAGTCGAGCGAGCCGTCGCTGAGGATATCCGACTCAATGCCCTTGAAGATGCGGAAGGGGGCCAATTCCTCGTTGAGCCGGTCGATTTCCTCCCACTGACGCTGGACTTCCTCAACGCGAAGCCCTCCGGCGTAGGCCGCGGCTTGGCTGTGGTCGGCAATGCCCATGTACTCAAAGCCGCGTTCTTGCACGGCGCGGGCCATAGCCTCCAGACTGTCAACCCCATCCGAATAGGTCGAATGCACGTGGAGCAGGCCGCGAATGTCGGCGGCTGTTACCAGATCGGGCAGCGCATCGGCGGCTGCGGCTTCGACTTCACCTTGGTTTTCGCGCAACTCTGGCGGAATGTAGGCGAGGCCCAAGGCGGCGAACAAAGCCGCTTCATCCGCACACTCGATGCGCTCGTCGCCGCGCCAGAGTCCGTGTTCATCGAGGACTAGCTCGCGCTCGGCGGCCTTGGCACACAGTGCGGCGCGGTGTTCCTCGCTGCCTGTGTAGTAGTGTAGGGCTGCGGGGAAGGCATCGTCTGGGACTACGTGCAAGTTGGCTTGCAGTCCGTTGGACAGTCGCCCTGTGCCCGGCGCGAGGACTTCGGCTACATCCGGGTGGGCGACAAAAGCCGCAGTCGCGATGTCGGCGTCGGTGGTGCTGAGTACGAAGTCGAGCTGTTGAACCGTCTCTCGCGCTCGACGCAGCTCTCCGGCGACGGAGAGGTGTTGCGCGTAGGGGCGCAAAACGGCGAGCAGACTTTGAGCGCTTTGGTGTGCGCTATCGACGCGGCAGTGGCCCTCGTGGGCGCGAATGAACTCGACGCCCTTGAGGATGTTAGCTTGGGTTTTGGGACCAAAGCCCTTGAGGGCGGCAAGTTGGCCGTCGCGACAGGCTTGTTCGAGGGCGTCGAGGGTCTCAATGCCGAGGGCTTTGCGGATGGTGACGATCTTGCGCGGCCCCAAGCCGGGGACTCGCAGCATGTCGAGCAGACCCTCGGGCGTTGCGGCCCGCAGCTTTTCATAGGCTTGGGCCGTGCCGGTGTCGGCGAATTCGGCGACTAGTTCGGCCACGCTGTCGCCGATGCCTTTGACCTTGGTTAGAGTTCCGGCGGCGAGAAGTTCGTCAAGAGGGGATGTCAGGGTTTCGAGGGCACGCACGGCATTGGCGTAGGCGCGGACCCGGAAGGGGGAGGCTCCGCTGAGTTCGAGGAGGGTGGCGTACTCTTCGACAAAATCCGCGGCGATCCGGGCCGTTATCATTGCTTTTGCTCGTGCATTAGGTGGAGAATGTGTGATACCAGCGTCGCATTGCCCGCAGCGAGTCCGCCGGGAATGAGGGTATCGGCTTGGTTGTAGGTCCGCACTTGGTGGCCGCACGTGTGCATGAGGCCACCGGCCTCGCGCACCAGCAGGTCGCCGGCGCAAACGTCCCACTCGTTTTTGTCTTGGATGCTAAAGTTGAGGTCGCAGGCCCCTGCAGCGACTAGGGCCAGCTTGTAGGCGACGCTGCCGACGGGGCGGATTGCGCCGAGGTGCGGGCGAAAGGGGTCAATCCCGCCGCGTTTGGTCTCGCTGCGGCTGACGACGGCCGTGGCTTGGCTGAGTGATTGTTCCTCGCTGCAAAACACGCGACGACCATTGTGGAAGGTGCCGCTGCCAGATACGGCGGCGAAGACTTGCTCCTGCGCGGGGTTGTAGATAACCGCCAGGGTCGGCGCACCGCCTTCGACTAAGGCCACGGCAACTACGTATTCGGGAATGCCTTCGACGAACTCGCGGGTGCCGTCGATTGGATCGACTATCCACACGGCTTCTTTTTCAAGGCGTTGGTGGTCGTCGACGGTCTCTTCGGAGAGCCAGCCGCAGTCTGGGCGCAGATCACACAGAGCTTGCTTGAGGTAGGCGTCGGCTTGGAGATCGGCCGCGGTCAGCGGATCGTTCCTGTCTTTGTAGGCGATCTCAAGGGGGCCGCCGAAGTACTGCAAGGTCAGTGCCCCGGCCTCGCGGGTGGCTGCTATGGCTTGTTGGAGTTGGGCCTGCATGAGAGAATTTGAAAATAGGGGTTGGTGTTGGGGAGAGCAATGGACCGAGTCGAGGTCATGGCGGCTTGACAAGACGAAGAGGCGTCGGGTAGATTGAGAGAGCAGAATAGACAATTTCAAATGAGGTGAAAATGCGTTGGATATTATGGATTTGGCTGCCGGTGATCTTGCTGGCGGCACGCGGGGCTGAGGCGGCCATGGAGACCGAAGAGGTGCGGAGCCTGCTGGAGAAGATGCAGGCCGAAGAGGCGTGGGGCGAAGCTGTGCTTACCGATGGCCGGGTGCGCTCATTGCGTGTGGAGGAGCTTGAGGCGGATTCAGTGGCGGTCGTCGAGGTCGTCGGTGCCTTGCAGGAGCGGGAGGCCGCGTATGCGCTGGCTGAAATTCGCACGCTGCGCTCGCTGGGGACGTATCGCATTCAGGCGCGCCACGCCGCGTACCAACAGCCAAAGTCCGGGCTGTTGGCCTTTCTGCTAGAGCTACCCGTGCCGGGCGCGGGCTATTTCTACATTGGGGAGCACAAACAGGGGCTCGCGCTCATGGGCTTGACAGTGACGGCGGTGGGGACGGCTGTTCTGACGGGTTCGGACACCGCGGCCGGCTGGGTGCCGCTGTCGGTGTGGGTCAAAATCGCGTCACTGGCCCATCTGCGCGACCAAGTCCAAACCATCAACAAGTTGGCCGAGAACGTAGAACTAGGGGTTCTGCCTGGGCGCGAGTCCACCGTTCCTGCCCTGCGGCTGAAGCTGGATTTTTAACGGCTGCAAGAGGGCTATACGGCCCCTGTGCTTGACTATATACTCGACCGGCCCTTGCGGGGGCCGGTTTTTTTATGTCCTCCCAACGCGGCCGATCCAAGCTCTTAGATCCATGGCCAAGCTGAGGAAGGTGGGTACACTGCGGTCCGACTATACACACCCCGGGAACTCGCGCCCACGGATCAGAGGCCAGCCGTTGATAGGTTCCGGCCCGACAAGGCAACCGCGCTGTTTAAGGAGTTGGGTCTCTTCCGGTGTACCGATGTAACGCGTGTCCGAAGAGACGTAGTGAATCGACCAGCCTCGCCGCCGGTGCGGCGTTGTATTCGGGCCGCTGCAATGGAGTGCTAGGCTGTGGTGAAAGGTCGCATCACCCGCCTTCAGTGGAACAGCGATCTCTTGGGCGAGCACATCCTCTGTCAGCATGTAGGGGAGATGGTCCCAGTTGACGAGGCCGAAGTGGTGGCTGCCCGGGATGAAACGCACGCAACCGTTCTCGACAGTCGCATCGTCGAGCAGGACCTGGCATGTGACCTGGAAGTTGCTCGCGAAGAAGGCCCAGAAAATGGAATCCTGATGGTAGCGATTCGCTTTGGCGTATGGCGGCTTCGCAAAAACCTGGTCGTAGTAGAGCTTGATGTCCGGCCCCATCAGGGATTCGATGATGTCGACGATTTTGGGGCTTCGTACAAACGCATTGAAAACCGAATGGTGGTACGAAGGCAGGTTGAGATGACTTACCGTATCCAGCGGGTCCTCAACCGGCGTGCGATCTGCTGGGGCGGTTACTTCCCCTTTCGGGTAGACCTGAGTACCGCGTCGGTCATGGCGGCTTCCGTGCGGTGTGGACGGTTCCGCGGCTTGAGCCATTCCCGGAGTGTGGTGAGAGACGTTGCCTTCTGGGTAGTCGGGGACGCGACCGAGCGCAAGGTCGGCGTAGTGGTTGCGCAGGGTCTCGAGTTCGTCCGTGGTCAGCAGTTTTTTGACGACGATATAGCCGTCTTGGAAAAATTGGTTTTTCTGTTCTTTGGTCAAAGTCATGAGGGTCTCCGAATGGAAAGGTGCCGGGTGAGTGCGGCGATGATTTTCACCTGCCCCTGCAAACCGGGCATTGGGTCACATTCAGACGAAAGGTCCGGAGCTCGCCAGCGGCCAGTGGTGGCAATACAACTGGTGAACCCCGATCAGACGCTACGTTGTTCGGGCCGTAGAAGTCGTTGACGGTCGGCTGATCCAAGCCCTTAGATCCATGGCTAGGCTGAGGAAGGTGGGTACCAGAAACAGGGTGAATAGCGTAGATAGCAGCAGGCCGCCGATGACGACGCTGCCCAGACCTCGATACAGCTCGGACCCAGCGCCGGGAAAGATGACTAGCGGCAGCATCCCCAAGGCGCTGGTAATCATGGACATGAAGATCGGCCGCACGCGGCTGAAAACCGCGTCGCGGATGGCCTCTTTGACTGGTGTTTCGGGTGCGTCGCGCAGGATATTGAGCGTCTGGTGGACGATGAGGATGGCGTTGTTGACCACCACGCCGATGAGGATGACAAAGCCGAGCATGGTGAGGATGTCGAGTGGCTGATAGGTCAGCGTGAGGTTGACGACCTCCAGCCCGAGGATGCCGCCAGCCAGCGCCGGCGGTACGCTGAGCATGATGACAAATGGGTAGAGAAAGCTCTCAAAGAGCGCGGCCATCAGCAGATAGGTAATCACCAAGGCCAACAGGAAGTTCCACTGGAGAGCTTGGCGGGTGCGTCGCAGGTCGTCGGCTGAGCCGGAAAGCTGGATTTGGTAGGGCGGAACCAGCTCGCCAGAATCGACGAGGGGTTGGACGATCTGGGTCTGGATATCATCGAGTGCCGTCTCTAGGGGAATGGTTTCCGGCGGGATGACTTGGACGGTGATGGCCCGGTTGCGCTCGATGTGGTTGATCTGCTCGGGACCGGTGGTTACTTCGACGCGGGCTATGGCGCTGAGCGGCACCAGTTGGCCGCGCGGGGTGTAGATGGGCAGAGCCTCAATGTCTTGGGTGCGGAACCAATCCTCCTCGCCCCGCAGCACCAAATCGATTTCCTCACCTTGGAACTGATAGCCATCGACGAGGGCACCGTCTAATAGTGCGTTGACTGCTGAGCCGATGTCCCGCGCCGAAAGCCCGCTATCCGCGGCGCGCACGCGGTCGGGGAGGATGCGGACTTCTGGATTGCCCAAGTCGAGGCTGGGAATGGGGCGGGCTTGGGCACCAGGCACGACTTGGCGGACTTGGCCGAATATCCGTCCCCCTAGCCCAATGAGGTGGTCCAGATTGGGACCGGTGATATCGATGTCGATGGAGCGCCCGCCGCGTCCGCCGCGCTGGAAGAGGCTCGACTGCTGCACGATGGCGAAAGTGCCCGGCACCCCGCCGAAGACTGGTCCTTGGATGATGGGTATTAGCTCGCGCACCCGCGTCGGATCGGCCGAGCGAGCGCCCATGAAGGCCGAGCGGCCAAAGGCCACGAAGAACATGTTGTCAACTGGCGGTCCCGATAGCGCTTGGGCTTGGGGACTGTCGGGGGCCGCGGCTGCCTCCCAGTGGGGCCGCAGGGCGTCCTCGATGGTCTGGCCGACTTGGATCAGCTCGTCGAGGTTGTAGCCGGGGGGCGGCAGGATGATGCCGAAGACTAGGTTGCGGTTGCCGGTGGGTAGGTATTCGGATTTGGGCAGCAGGGTCCAGGCGATGGCCAGCGAGAAGCCGATCAGCCCGGTGATGACGCCCAAGCGCAATACTGTACTGCCACTGATGCGGAAGACGCTTTGGGCGATAAAGTTGCGCACCCGGTCGCCCCAAGCGGCCAGCACGTCCCCGCGCTGCTTGTCGCCGCCGAGGATCTTGTTGGCCAAGCTGGGGATGACGGAGATGGCTACGATCAAGCTGAGCACCACCGAGCAGGAAACCGCGATGGCGATGTCGCGGAAGAGCTGACCGGCCTCGTCTTGGACGAAGACGATGGGCAGGAAGATGGCTACCGTGGTCAAGGTGCTGGCTAGGAGCGCCCCCCAAACTTCCGAGGCCCCGTCCAAGGCCGCGCGGGCGCGGGTTTTGCCCATCTGCTGGTGGCGGAAAATGTTTTCGAGCGCGACGATGGCGTTGTCGATGACCATGCCCACCGCAAAGCTCATCCCGGCTAAGCTGATGACGTTGATGTTGCGGCCCAAAAGCCACATGGCCAAAAAGGTGCCGACGATTGAAATTGGGATGGCCGTGGCGATGATCGTCACTGAGCTGACGCTGCGCAGGAAGATGAAGAGGACCGTCACGGCCAGCGCCCCGCCGACGATGATGTTGGAGCGCACCAAGCTGATGGCGCTGTCGATGTAGTCGGTCTCGTCGTACACCTGCGTGAGGAATAGGCCCTCGCGGGCCAGCGGCCCCTCATTGAGTTCCCGGATGGTGCGGCGGATGCCGTCCATGACTTCGAGGACGTTGGCTCCGGTCTCGCGCTGGGCATTGATGGCGATGGCTGATCGGCCCTTTTGCCGCACAGCAGCCCCGGCGCGGACGTAGCCAAGGCGGGTGCGGGCGATTTCGCCGACGGTAACGCGGGTACCATCGACCGAGCGGACGACGACCTGCTCGATGTCGCTGGGCTGCTGGTACTGGCCGACGGTGCGCACGATGTAGCGGCGCTTGCCCTCGTCAAAGGCCCCAGCGCTGATATTGGCGTTTTCGCGGGCGAGGACTTGGGCTAGGTCTTGCACGGTGAGCTGACGGGCGGCCATAGCCTGCGGATCGACGATGACCTGTAGCTGGCGGTCGTAACCGCCATAGACGTTGCTCTGGGCCACGCCGGGCACGCGCTCGAGGGCGGTTTTGACGACTTCCTCGGCGTAGTCGCGGTAGCGCTCGACATCCAGATCGTCGCGGTCGGACAGGGCGTCGAGTATAATCCACGTAATGGCTCCACTTGGGCCGGTGCCGCCGGCCGAGAGCACGGGCCGCTCGGCGTCGAGCGGATAGCCGAAGACTTGGTCGAGCTTGTTGGAGACCAACAGCAGCACGGCGTCTGGATCGACGCCGACGTTGAATTCGAGGGTGACGACTCCGCGACTGTCGTTGCTCTCGCTGGTCATCAGCACCAGTCCCTCGACGCTTTTGAGCTGTTCCTCTTGGCGCTGGACGATCTCTTGCTCGACTTCTTCGGGGCTAGCGCCCGGCCACACGGTAGAGACCGTGACCAAGGGTCGATCGACGTCTGGGGTGAGCTGAACGGGGATGCGGAAGAGGGATATCAGGCCGAATAGCGCGACGAAGAGCACGCCGACGATCACGCTGACGGGTCGCTTGATGGCGGTATCGACTAGGCGCATGGCGAGACTATGGCTGCCGGCGGAGGATGCGCACGGCTTGGCCGTCCGTCAGCCGCTCATTGCCGCGCACCACCGCTAGATCGCCGGGTGCGAGTTCGCCGGTAACGGCTACGTAGCCCTTGTGCGCTAGTCCGGTTTCGACAGGATGGCTGACGGCTTTGCCGTCGCGGGCGAGGTACACGACTTGTCCCTGCGGACTGGAGACTAGGGCGTCCTTATGCACCAGAAGCGATGCCTTGGCCTGCGCGATCTGGAAGCGCACCCGGGCGGACATATTGCTGCGCATCCGGCCTTGTGGGTTGGCGGCCTCGACGACGACTGGGAAGGTGTGGGAGGAGGCGTAGCCCTCGGCGGAGATAGCGGTTACGAGGCCGGCGATGGAATGGCTACCGAGGGCATCGACGACGATGGCGACGCGGTCGCCCAAGGAAAGCTGCGACACGTGGCGCTCGGGCACCTCGACGATCACGCGGACTGTGTCGATGGAGATTACCTGCGCGATTTCGCCGCCGCGGCCGACCCACTCGCCAATCTCGGTAAAGGTGCGGGTGATGTGCCCGGAGAAAGGGGCGCGGACGAGGAGGTTTTCTACTTGGGCCTGGAGGCCGGTTAGCTTGGCTTCGGCGCGGGCGAGTTCATAGGTCTTATTGCGCAGGTCCTGCTCGGATACTGAGTCGGTGGCGCGCAACCGGCGGCTGCGGTCGTGGTTGAACTGGCGTAGCTCGAGATCGGCTTGGGCTTCGGCCAGCGAGGCTTGGAGCGGATCGTTGGCCAGCGCGAAGAGGGGGTCGCCAGCGCGCACGGCTTGGCCAGCTTCCTTGAAGCGCTGGACTACTTGTCCCTCAGTCTCAGCGGCGACGCGGCTGGAGCGCACGGGCAGGATGCGCCCAACAAAGGAGAGGTCTTCGACGAGCGGTTGTTCGAGGACCTCGGCGACGATGACCGCTGTTGGCGGGCGCTCTTGGCCTAGGAGCACACAGGGCAGCAAGGTCAGGAGCAGAAAAAAGACAGGGAACATTTAGATTTCCTCGGAGGCGTGAGAAAGCTGCCAAGAAAGGTAGGGGTTGGATTGAACCGCGACAATGGGGGCGCTACTTGCGCCGCAGAACGGCGGTTTCCCGCACAAACCGCGCTTGATAGCGCTGGCCCCCGCTGGCTCCGTACTGGTCGATCAGGCGCTCGATGCGGCGGATGCGTTCGCCGGTAGGCGGATGGCTGGCGAACAGGTTCTCTAGGTCGGAGCGCCGGCGCGCTTCGAGCTTTTTCAGCTTCTCAAAAAAGCGCAGTAGGCCGCGCGGATCGTACCCAGCCTCGATGGCATAGCGGACGCCGAAAGTATCGGCTTCGCGCTCGTCGTCGTGGCTGAAGCGGGCACTGCCGAGTTGGGAAGCGATCTGGCCGAGTTGGTAGGGATCTTCGCCGAGGGCGAGGCTGGTGAGGAAGTCCATGCCGAAGCGGGCGGCGAGTTGGTTGGCGGAGTGGCGGCCGACGATGTGGCCGATCTCGTGGGCGAGGACTCCGGCGATTTCGGCCTCGTCTTCGGCGATTAGCAGCAGGCCGCTATAGACGTAGAGATAGCCGCCGAGGACGGCGAAGGCATTTATTTGTTTGGGGTCGTCGAGGACCTTGACGCGGTAGCGGATTCCGGGGCGGTCTTCTATGGCCGGGGGAAGTAGGGCCTTGGTGACGCGCTGGATGTAGGACTGGAGGCGGCGGTCGGGGTGAAGGCGTTGTTGGGCTTCGATTTGGGCGGCGAACTTCGCGCCGAGTTTGATTTCGGTTTTGTCGGAAATCAGGGCATAGCCCAACTCGCGGCGGACGGTGGCGCAGCCGGACGAGAGGGTGCAGGCGGCGATGAGCAGGACTAGGAGGGTGCGTTGGGGCATGGCCGTTGGCTTCCTTGCGATGGGTACAGGTTAAACACCAAACAGCTTGCGCCCGTTACTTTTTCTTCTGCGCGCCAAACTCGATCACTTTTTTGTGGCGAGAGGGTCGGTAGGAGACCATACCGTCTTTTTCCTCCAAGCCATAGGCGAGAAGTTTTTCGTCTGGGTAGAGCTTGTGCATGGTCTTGTATATCATTTTACCTATACTTCGGTTCCCTTATGTTCAGCATCTTCCCCACATGGCCCGGCCAGTAGGGAATGAAGCCGGCTGAAATGGACCCCGACAAACGGGGATCAACCGCCCGCCACGGCCGGCGCTAGGTTCAACCCACAGGGCGCGAGCCGACTGGAGGGGTAATGAGACAGTTATTTGTATCGCTTTTTCTCTGCCTGTGCTTCGCACTCACCATCGCGGCCAGCGACTCTACCGGAAAAGGCAAAACCGAGAGCGCCGGCGCAGACACCGCCCTGGCTCCCCCGGGTTATGCCTCCCGGGCCGGTGCCCTTCTGGACACCTATCGGCCGCTCCGGTCGGATCACTCGCCGGCGCATAGGGTGCGTGCGGCCAACCGTTTCCTGCGGTCGCTCAATGACGGGCAGAGACGGTCGGCGCACTATAGTCTGACGAGTGTCGAAAGAACCGAGTGGACCAATGCCCCGGCTCGTGGGGAGGTGGGGGGCCTTGCTCTGGGAGATCTGAATGAGGCTCAGCTTCGCGCCTTCTCGGACCTGCTTGCGGCCGTGCTCAGTGAGACCGGCTACCACAAGATACGAGACATGATGCTGGGAGATGATCTCCGCGCCTATATCGACGGCAAGATCAATGCGGGGGTCGGGATCGAGGCCTGTCGTGTCTCCGTTTTTGGCGAGCCGTCGGTCACATCCCGATGGGCGGTGCAACTCGATGGGCATCATATTGCCCTGAACTTGACGTTGGAGGGCACCGCCTATTCGATGTCGCCCAGCTTCATCGGCACCTTTCCGCAGGCATTCTCCGTCGCGGGTGTGGAAAGGCGACCGCTGGCCGGAGCGACCGACCTTGCGCATGAGTTAGTCCACAGCCTGACGCCGGCGCAACGGACCTTGGCTGTGATCAGCGAGCAGCGCGGAGCCCTGCGGGTGGGGGCGGGGCAGGATGGGGTCGTCCCGGAGCCGGTCGGGATCCGCGGCAAATCGCTGAATGAGGTGCAGAAGGATAAGCTCCTGGCTCTGGCCTCGCAGTGGTTCGAGCTCATGCCACGGAGCCATGCCCGAGCGCAGCGTGAGCGGTTTTTTGCGGCGCTTGATGAGACCTGGTTCGCTTGGAGCGGCCCCCTTGTGGCTGGAAGCGATATGTCTTATGCCATCCAGGGGCCGTCCATCATCATCGAATATGCGAATGACGCGCGGGGAGGCAGCAGGGGCGGCAATCCCGTGGATCATGTGCATACGATCTATCGCGATCTAGATCGCGAATATGGCGGCGGGTACCACCTCCCTCCCCCTTCTCAGCGATAGGCGGGATGCGGGGCACTCAGGGAGCGAAGGGGGCCGGTTCATTTCGGACGGGGACGAAGCTCCGGTCGCCGGGTCGGATGGCACCAGCCATCTCCTGCTCTCGCCGATGGAACTTTAATGGAGATTACCATGCTGTCCAGAGTACACTGCTAAGAGGAAAGCAAGCAGAAAAATGCCTATCCAAACTCGATCACTTTTTTTTGCGGCGAGAGGTTGATTTCGTCGAGCACCGTGCCGTCGCGCGCCGTCAGGGCTTGGACGATGACCTCAGCGACGTCTTCCGGCAGGATGTAGTTGTCGGGCTCCGGGCCAGGGCGGAAGTCCAATTCGTCGAAAAAGGGCGACTGGACCATGCCAGGGTTGACCAGCGTGACGCGGACGCCAGCGCGAGCGCACTCGGCGCGCAGAGCTTGGGCAAGGCCGCGCAGGGCGAATTTGGCCGCGCAGTACAAGCTGCCTTGAGCCGTGCCGGTGAGTGCGGCTTCCGAACCCATAAAGACCAAATGTCCGCGCCCGGCTTTTTTGAGGGAGGGGAGAAAAGCGCGGGCGACGAAAACGTGACTGGTCAAGTTGAGGTCAATCTGGGCGCGGATTTGCTCGTAGGAGAATTGCTCTAGGGTGCCGAAGCGACCTACACCGGCGTTGAGGACTAGGGCGTCGAGAGCCGAGTAGGTGGCGACGAGGTTTTGTAGATGGTCGGGAAGCTGGTCGAGGTCGGCGAGGTCAATTTCGTGCGCTTTAAATCGGCGGTCATCGCAGGAAAACTTGCTGAAATCGCGGGCAATGCCGATGGCGTGATGGCCGTCGGCGAGCAGCCTTTCGCAGACGGCGCGGCCAATGCCAGAACTGGCCCCGGTGACTAAGACGCGCATATCAGACCTGTAGGGTGGTGGAGGGACAGGGGAAGAAAAGTTCGGCCGGAATGTACTGGAGCAATTGATCCGCGCAAAAGTCGTGTAGCTTTTGGGCCAAGGCGGGCCGATAGGAGACCATGCCGTCTTTTTCCTCCAAGCCATAGGCGAGGAGCTTTTCGTCCGGGTAGAGTTTGTGCATGGTTTTGTACATGCCCTGCGGCAGGCGGAATTGGCCTAGGCTGACTGAGTGCAGGCCGTCGCGGCGCACCTTGGAGAACACGAGGGCGAACAGGTCGCGGTAGCGCTCTTCGTAGGCGCAGTCGTAGAGCAGCGGATCAAAGCGCAGCCCAATAGGCCAGCCGCGTTCCTGCAGGGCGGCAATGGCCTCCAAACGCCGGGCCACCAGTGGCGCGCCAACCTCGAATTGGTCGGCAAGCACCGGCGGGGTCATGCTGAAGGCGACGACGCAGTTGGGCAGGGGCTTGGTGGCAAGTAGAGTTTTGATGCGCACGCTCTTGGTGCGCAGTTCAAAATACGCCTGCGGATGGTCGGCAAAGAAGGGGAGGAAGTCGGTTGTAAAGTGGGTAATGCCCTCTAGCGCGAGGCTGTCGCAGTCGTAGCCGGAGAAGAAATAGGGCGCATCGGGTGCGTCCTCAGCGATGTGCGCGGCGATGTCCTGCTGGAAGTCCTCGTAGTTGACAAAGAGGACTAGGTGCGCCGAGCGGTACAGGCCTTGGAGAAAGCAGTAGCGGCAGTCGTAGGGGCAGTTGAGCAGGTGCGAGAAATAGTAGTTGCGCTCGCTGCCGATGCCGTAGCCGTCGGGGGCGGGGAGGACGCGCCGACCGGCTTTGTGGGCGAGGATGAGCGCGGGGCGGCGCTTTTGCAGACGGAAGTTCTGCGCCGTGCGGTTGAAGACCTCGCCGTAGCGGGCGCAGGGGACTAGCTGAGCGCGGGGGAAGCGATCCAGCAGGGCGCGGGTGCGCGGGTGGTCGCGGATGGACTCTTCGGCGTAGATGAAATCGAACATGCGGCGGAGAGCAGATGACTAATCTAAACGGTTTCTTTTAGGATAGGTCACACAGAGTAGCTCGACCTTGATTCCATGAGCAACGTCATTTGTTGTTCTGTCTCGAAATTTGGTTCTTCTGAGTGGATGAATTGTTCCAATTCTTCTAGCCTTCCAAGTTGTTGTGCCACAGAGACAAATGAGATGCGTCGCAATATATCGATAGTGATCGGTCGCTTAGCATCTGCGAATACTAAAGATCGAAGAAATGCAAGTGCAGGCTCGGATGAGAGTAAGTCACAAAGCAAACGCGCTTCAGCCTCAGTATTACATGGAATCGAGTAACAAGTATCGTCCACCATAACCGGACGACTCGCCAATGGTGGGACAACTGAAAATGAGAAAGACTTATATAAGCCCGAAGTCGCGACTTTCCATGAGGAGAAGGAATATTTACCTATACCAAATACGGAGAAACGAGGACGGTTTTTGTAAATCGAACTTTTTCGATTGTCGAGAATCGCCGCATGGTCTATCAGATACTGCCATGTCTTAGGAGCCTCATTCTCGATTATTGATGTATCATCGCCGATATGTTTCTGCGTGACTAAAACAGCCTTACGCGGTATGATGCGACCGTTGCCAAGGTCAGACGATTTTAATAATGGATAAAGATAACGATCTTCTAGCTCGACCGTCTCGCTCAATCCATTTCGGTACAACCCACCTTCGCGAGTAAACTCCATGACCTTGACTGCATCATGCTTGATTCCAGACCTCCAAGTATAGGCAAGTGATCCGCTACCAAATTCTCTGAATTTTCTATATATGTTGATATCAGAAACCAAATCTCCGTCAATAAATCCGAACTGTCTTGTAGGAGATTTTAGACATAGATCATCATAGATTGTTGCAACTCGCTCATTTGTACGCACTCCAGTGAGAAATAAAAGACAGGCATCAACGGCAACAGCAAAAAAGGCCTTGGCATCTATCCGAAACAAACAAGCTCCTTTCCGTCCTCCATCTGTTTTCCAGAAATGTCGCAAGACCTTTCGAGCCGTCATTGTCTTGCACAACATAGCGACGGCACCATTAGGTGGTATTGCTTCAATCAATCGAATAAGCATCCACTCGGCAATGTCAAAATTGGACTTTCCTGTGCGAGCATCCAAGCCACGCAATCTCTGGAAGTTGGTCTTTTGGGGCCGGTTCTGACTGCCTAAAAGTCCAAGTTCAGAGTTTGTAACCCAAGGAGGATTGCCAATCACTAGGACCTTGCCCGATGCTGTTCGATTGAGTACTTGCTTCCAGTCTAGGGTAAAAAAATCCCGATTAAAAAGTTTAACTCCACATGTTTTTAGTGTCCCGTATGCTCGGGCTACATAGTCTTGATTAATCTCGTACCCCTCATACTGGCATTCTTTTCCCCACTGAGCGTTTGAGGCATTAAGGAATGAACCGATCCCTGCCGTTGGTTCAACGACTAGGTCGGGATCCCCATAAATATCAGAAACTAGGGATGTTACCTTAGTTGCCAATTCTCGGGGAGTCTGAAAGTCGCCAAATTCTTTTCTTTTATTCATAGTTTTTCGATACCGACGACTGTTCCAGCTTGCTGAATCACACGGCTATACTGGAGCCGCCATTGAAGTGCATTAGAGATAGTCAGATAGCCAATTTTAGGAGGGTTTGCTAGTACTTCTTCTGCGAGTTCCTGTGCTTGAATATCGTCTAGTGGAAGCATTCTATCACTAAAGAAGGCGAGCATATCGTCGAGATTTGCGTCATTTTCAAGAATGCTCCGGATGCCGCTTGTTGTTTGAAAATCTGCGGTTCGTGATTTATCGAGGCGTTGTTGCATGAACTCGTGTTCACGCTTCAGTAAATCGTTTGATGACGACGGGCTTCTTATTAGATTGGTCGTCCAAAAATCCTTTCAGGCCCAAGGTATCGTATTGTCTGCACCTGGTCAATACAGGACTAGCACCCTACTTATAGAAGAGGAATCGGCAGGATGGGGGTCGGGATACTGTGCATGCTGGGGGTGTTCGCGTTGTGGAGCGTCATCCCGGTGCTGGTGAAACTGCTGTTTCCCGTTTTCGACCCGTTCACGATCGCCTTTCTCCGGTTGCTACAAGGTGCGGCGGTTGTGTCGGCCGCCTTTTTCGCGCGCGGCCATAATCTGCGGGACATTCAATGGTCTTGGTGGCATGTGATCGGGGGGCTGGGCATGAGCCTGAATTTCTCGCTCTATGCGTTGGCGCTGAGTTATACTACGGCCAGCGCTGGCTCGTTGGTCGTCCAGGTGCAATACGTCGCGCTGACGGTGCTGGCCGTCGTCGTGCTGCGCGAGCGGTTGGGTGCAGGGAAAATGGTGGGGATGGCGCTGGTGCTGGCCGGAGTCGCGGTGATCGTGGGGGCGCGCGAGGATGTGGGCCACCTGTTCGCACCGCGCTATGTACTGGGCAATGTGCTGATGCTGTTGGCTGGGCTGGGCTGGGGGATCTACGCGCTCGCCAATAAGGCACTTGCACAGCGGGTGGGGACCGCGGCGATACTGGCCCCAATGATGACGATGGGTGTAGTGGTCACGGGCGCACTCGCCGCGACCCATTTTCAACTGCACTCGGAGCCGACGGTGGCCACGTGGATTGCGATACTCGTGCTGGGCGTGTTGGCCACGGGCTGTGCGTTTGTTTTGGTCTCGGAGGGCATGAAGCGGCTCAGCGCCGTGCTGGTCGGTACGCTGACTGCTACGGCGCCCATCGGGCAGATCGCGCTGGCCCATTGGGTCTTGGGGGAGCCAGTGACTTGGAGTCTGATTGGCGGTGGGGTTTTGATCTTGGCTGGCGTGCTCGGTATGGTGTATGCCGAGCGATTCCAGCGGCGAGATCGCGGCTAATATTTACTCTCGAATTCTAGTCCTCAGCCACTAGGTGCGCTCGTTCGGGCCGCAGAAGTTCTCTTAGCTTAACATCGTATTCTCGCTTGGTCGCCGCCTGATTTTCAGGCAGGCCGATTTCGACCCCCGCCGCCGTATAGGTCATAACCAGCGCCTTGCGCGGCTCGTCGTCTATATTGGTCGATCCGCCGTGGACCATGGACGTCGTCAGCACGGTCACCTGTCCCGCTTGCGCCAAAACTGGCTGCGGCGCAGCGTATTCCGGCAGCAGGTTTACCATTTTGATGCCTTGGACTCCCGGCGTCGCGTCTTTCAGCACTGGATCGGCCGAACGCGCGGCAGCTACTAGGCGGTGGCTGCCGGGCCGGTACATCATCGGTGCCCGCTGCTCATTGACGTCGGTCAACCACAGAAAAAAACTGCATACGACCCGCCGTGGCGTCGCGGCCCAATCCTCCAAGCTATACTGGATATCGGTGTGCTGGTCGTAGCTGAACTCGCTTCTCGGCTGGGGATAAGAAGCCACAATCGCCGTCTGGAAGAAACGGATCGCATCGGCTCGCAGCACTCGTTTGGCGACCGCTTCAAAGAAGGGATGCTGGATCAGGTCCAGTAGGGCCGGCTCGTAGTAATTGCAGGTCGCCCCGTAGCGAAAACGCGGTGCTTGGTCCGGTTCGGCTGGTTTAAAAGGCAGCAGTGCGTCGATGGCGGCCGCGGCCGCGGCGATTTCTTCGGTCGTCAGAGGCGTGTCGATGGTGACAGCACCTCGTTCCTCAAAGGTTCTTAATTGTTCGGCGCTGATCATAGCTCATCCCTTTCTTCTGGAGTTAGGAAAAACTCCACATCGTCTAGCTGCCGCTGAAGATAGGCTAGCACCTCGTCGCGGCTTTGCAAGGCCAGCAAGTCGTCGTTGACGACAGGGGTTGTCGGTGCCAGCGTCTGCCAGCGTGCGAGTAAGCCGCGCAACTGGTGCTGTTGCGTGGCGGTGAATTGCCAGCGGGCAGTTAGCTCGGCGAGGCCGGGTGGATCGGCGTGTAGCGCGTGAAGCTGCTGGCTGAGTGCTCGCAAATGTTTGCCAACTTGGGCGACCGTATTGAGTTGGGATTCTATTAACGCCTCCACTTTCGCCGCATTGAGTGTCTGATAGGGAGATTGTGGGTTGTCGGATACGATCTTGAGGCAGTGGACTCGCTCGCTGGTGGCAAAGCGCTGCGCGGCCTCGCAAAAGCCGCTGGCCTCCATGTCGTACGCGGCGTCACTGGCGGGCGACTGCACGCGATCGACGGTGTGTAGCAAAGTGGTGCGACAGGGTGGAGGTGCAGTGAAGGTGGGGTAAAAGGGCTTGCCGCTGGCAGCGTCCACGACCTTGTGCGCCAGCAGAGCCGTGCCCACCGCTTGGCTGCCGTGGCCAGCGATGCCGATATTGAGCCAAGCCGCCGGTGTATCGCCGATCAGCGCGCGCAGGTACGCCGTGGCGGCGGCGGCGGCCACTTTGCCGAGGCCGGAGACGATTAGGTGCGTCTGCTCGCCCGCGCAGATGCGATAGGGATGGCCGCTCACGCCTTGGAGGCGATAGGAGGCCAATAGCGGGCGCGCCTCGGCCGCGAGAGCGACGACTAAGCACAACATGAGGGCTAATATACCGGCTGGTCGCTCCCCGGCAACTTGGTTTGACCCTGCCTGAACAGGGGCCTAAGTTTTGGAAGACAAACGAGAAAGGACATGTATGGAGAACGAATTTTTCAAGGGCCACGGCCTTGGCAATGACTACATTGCCGTCGATCCGGCTGGGCTCAGCTTTGAGCTGACGCCAGACAATATCCGCGAGATTTGCGACCGCCATTGGGGCGTGGGCAGCGACGGCATTCTCGCGCTGGCACCATCGCAAAAGGCCGACTTTGGCCTGAAAATCTACAACCCCGACGGCAGCGAAGCGGAAAAGTCGGGCAATGGCCTGCGGATATTCGCCCGCTATCTACACGCCACCGGCCAAGTGCAAAAGCAGCAGTTCACCGTCGATACGGAGGGCGGCCTAGTAAGTATCGATTTGCACATTGACGATCACGGCGACGCCAGCTCGGCCACAGTGGAGATGGGGCGAGCGACTTTTGCGCCAGCGGCTCTTCCCTGCACCCTAAAGGCCGAAGAGTTGGTCGCGCAGCCGATTGACGTCAATGGGCGTACCTTAACTTTTACCGGCGTCAGCGTCGGCAATCCCCACTGCATCGTCTTTCGCGAGCAGGGCGAGCAATGGACCGAGGACGAGCTGTGCTCTTTGGGACCGAAGCTGGAAAATCACCCGCTCTTCCCCCGGCGCACCAACGTGCAACTCGCCGTGCCCGTGGAGCCCCACGCGATCTACATCCTGATCTGGGAGCGCGGCGCAGGCCAAACGCAGGCGTCGGGGTCGTCCGCGTGTGCGGCCGCGAGTGCGGCAGTGCGGCTGGGCTTGGTCAAAAGTCCGGTGGCGGTCAAGGCCCCGGGCGGAACCTTGCACATCGACGTGAGCGCAAGCTACGACCTGACGATGAAGGGGCCGGTCTCCGAAGTGGCGCGCGGCGCATTCAGCCCGTCGTTTGTGCGCCACATGCACTGAGCGGCGCGTGGTAGAGAGGATTGCCATGCGCGGCTTGGCTTGGATCGCGTGCGGTTGGATGCTGGTGGCCTCGGCTGCCGACGGTCAGGGCTTTGGCCGCAACAAGGTGCAGTACGCGGAATTCGCGTGGCGGAAAATGGAGACCGAGCACTTTGACGTGTACTTCTTTGCCGAAGAAGAGGAGCTGGCCGCGTATGCCGCGCAAATGGCCGAGCGCCAGTTCGCCGATTTGGAAAAGAAGTTTGCCCACACAGTGCAGCGGCGGGTGCCGCTGGTGGTCTATTCCTCGCACATCTACTTCGAACAGACGAATATCATCCCCAATATCCTGCCCGAGGGGGTAGCGGGTTTCACCGAGTACCTCAAGGGGCGGGTCGCATTGCCGCTGAGTGGCTCCCTGCCCGAATTCGAGCGGGTGCTGCACCACGAGTTGATTCACGTCTTCACGTTTGACCGGATCGCGCGGGTGCTGAAACAGCACGGGATATTGGACTTCCGCCCAGCGCCGCTGTGGTTTTCCGAAGGGCTGGCCGAGTACTGGTCGAGCGAGCCTAACAGCTTTGGCGAGATGATAGTGCGCGACGCGCTCTTTGCGCGGCGGCTGGTGTCCATCGCCGAGATGTACCGCATCTACGGCACCTATCAGCTATACAAGGAAGGCGAGTCGATCTGCCACTTTATGGCGGCGCGGCACGGAGCCGATGTATTCGAACAGCTCTTTGCCAATTGGTGGCGCGGCGAGACCTTTGGCGAAATTTTTGCGATCACGACCGGCGAGAGCTTGGACAAGTTCGACCAAGCTTGGCAATACCACCTGCACAAGCGCCACCTGCCGGCGATTGCCGACCGCGATCCCCCGTCTGAATTGGCCACTGCCCGCACGCAGCGCGGCTTTAACATCAAGCCCGAAATCGTCCCCGGAGACAGCAGCGCATTCTATCACTTCCGCAACGATCAAGGCTATACGCAGATCGTCCGCGCGCGTCGCGATGGCAGTGACCCCGAGGTCGTAGTCGAAGGCGAGCGCCTGCCGGTCTTTGAGTCCCTGCACCCGCTCTCGACGCGGCTGGCCGCCTCCCCGGACGGCAAGTGGCTGGCGTTTGCAGCCAAGAGCCGGGGCCGCGATCATCTGTACATTTGGGATGTGGAACAAAAGCGCGCGGTGGGGGATTTGTCGTTTGCAGAGATCGTCGCGATTGCGTCGCCGTCGTTTGCGCCCGACGGGCAGCGGCTGACCTTTGCCGGCAGCGACGAAGGGGGCTGGACTGACATTTATCTGGTAGATGTAACAGGCGATAGTCTCCGCGCCTTGCGCCGCGACATCTATCACGACCGCGAGCCCGACTGGTCGCCGGATGGTCGGCACATCGTCTTTAGTTCCGACCGTTGGTCCGGGGGACGGCGCGGTCGCTACAACCTGTTCCTGTACGATTTGGCAACCGAGCAAATCTTGGCCCTCAGCCGCGGCGAGCACAACGACGGCCAGCCGCGCTGGTCGCCGGACGGCGAGCGCATCGTCTTCAGTTCCGACCGCGCTGGCGCGTACAACATCTATGCCTTGCAGCTAGCGGCCGAGCGCACTGAGACCCGGCGGTTGACCCACGTGTTGACGGGTGCGTTTGATCCGGTGCTATTGGCCGATGGCCAGCACCTGCTCTTTTCTGGATATGAGAGCGGCGGCTTCCAGATCTACGAGCTCGCCGTAGATTGGGCCGACAGCGCAGAGGTCAGCTATCAGCGCGTAGAGGAGGCCGCGGCCGAGCCGTGGTCGCTGGCGAGCCTGCACGGCCAGAGCGAGGTCGCCAGCCGGCCCTATGAGCGCAAGATGAGCCTCGACATAGCTCAAGGCCAGATCTCGCAGGATCCAGAATTTGGCACCTCGGGCGGCATCCAAGTGGCTCTGAGCGACGTGCTGGGCAACGACCAGTATCACTTTGTGCTTTCGCACATTGCCGCCAGCCGATCCGGTTTCTTCGACGGCCTGAACGTGGCCTTGACGCGTCTCCACCTCGGTCAGCGGCTCAACGCATATTGGGGCGTGTTTCGGCTCAACGACCGCTTTTCGAGCCGCTTTGGCCGGTTCGTGCGCGAAGAGCGTCTGGGTGCCCACGTTGGGTTGAGCTATCCCTTTTCCCAGCACGACCGCATCGACACCCGGCTCTCGCTGCGCCACGCTGAAATCGACCGGCAATTTGAGGGGCGGAAGCTGTCGGGCTGGCTGGCCAACAACTACGTCAGCTATACCCACGACAGCAGCCTGTGGATTCCGACCGGGCCACTGGAGGGCCAGCGCTACAGCTTTGGGCTGGCGCAGACGATCGACTTTAAGACCTCGCGGCGGTTCAATATCGCGCTCTTTGGCGACTACCGGTACTACTTTCGCCTCTCGCAGCGCAGCGCGTTGGCCGTGCGCCTGATGGGCCGGCGCTCCACGGGCGCGGTACCTGAGTTTTTCTCCTTGGGGGGTAGTTGGACGTTGCGGGGCTATCGCTGGCGCTCGCTATGGGGCAGTAAGATGGTGTTGTACAACCAAGAGTTGCGCTTCCCCTTGGTCGATCGGTTCTTGCTCCACTTTCCGTTTGGGGCCATAGAGTTTAGCGCCTTCCGGGGCGCGCTCTTTTTCGACGTGGGCAATGCGTGGAACGACGACTTTGACCAATGGCGTGCGGCGTTTGGCACGGGGGTGCGCTTGGCCTTGGGCGGGGTTTTCGTCTTTCGCTTGGATGCGGCGCGGCGCACGGACTTCAAGTCCATAGATGGCGACACGCGCTGGGACTTTTTCTTTGGCTGGGACTATTAGATAGATGCGCTACGCCCTGCTCGGATTATGCCTCTTGACCGCCTGTGGCGAAAAGGTGCTCTACCTCGGCGGGCCGAGGCATGGCACAGTGGGGGTTGAGCCGCCGCTGCAACTTTTGTGGACGCACAAAATGGACGGCTCGCCCTTGGGCAGTGCGCTCTTTACCGGCGATCTGATCCTACAACTGAGCACCTCGTCCACCCTCTATGCGTTGGACCGGCGCAACGGTGCCTTGTTGGGCAAGCATGGATACGACAAGATGGCGTGTGCTGCTGGGCGGTTGGCCGGGGAGCTATACGCGTTGGGGGTGCTGGGCCGCAAGCCCGCCTTGAGAGTTTTGAACCGGCGGACTGCGACAGAGCGTTGGCGGCACAAGGGGACGTTTTGTCAGGTGCCGGTCGTGCGCGGCGATACCTTGGTTGCGGTGGATGATAAAGGCGTGGTGCAGGCGCTGGGCCTCGCCGACGGGCGTTTGCTATGGCGCGCCGAATTGGGTGGGTTGGCGAGGACCGGGCTGACGCTGAGCGGCGACCTCGCGTTTGCCGGTACCGCATCTGGGGACTTGGTGGCCCTGAGCGCGACAACCGGCAAAGAGCGCTGGCGCACGAGCTTGGGGGAAGCTGTGCGCTCGCAGCCTGTACTTACTGGTGTGCATGTGGTTACGGCGACGGCTTCTGGTCGGATACTAGCCGCGCACCGCGACTCCGGCCGGGTGGTGTGGGAGCGTACCTTGGGTGCGCTGCCGACCCCAGAGCTAGCATTGGCCGCTGGCGTATTGGTAGCCGGCTGTGCCGACAGCCACTTCTATGGGCTGGATGCGACTACTGGAGAAGTGCGGTGGACGTTTGCCACCGAGGGCGTGGTGCGGAGCAGTCCAGCCGTCACGGATCACACCGCGTATGGTGCCTCCAGCGACGGCCATCTCTACGCCTTGGATCTGCAAGACGGGCATCTATTGTGGAAATACCGGTTGGATGGTCCGGTCTTGGCCCCGGTGTCCTTGGGCGCGGGGGTCGTTACTGTCGCCACCGAGAAGCGGGTCCTCCACGTATTTGGACGTCCCTGAGCGGGGGAAACTGCATGAAAAAGACGATTGCTTGGTGCTTAGTGCTAGCCGTGGTTGCGCCGACATGGGCTGAGTCGTTGGAGTTGCCGCGGCAGCTAGTCCAGTTGGAAACGGCCTTAGCGGCACAATGGGCCGAGCGTCCGATGCTTAGGCAGCGGTCGTTGCCAGCTACGTCGGCGGCTCCGAACAAGAAGAAGCACTCGCGCAAGAAGCTCTACTTGAGCGCGGCCTTGGCCGTAGGAGGGGGCGTGGTGGCCTACTGGAGTAAGGAGCGGGCCAACGCCGCGTACGACCGCTATTTGCGCTCGGCCAGCGTGGCGCGCCAGCAACGCGAATTGGACGACGCCAAGCGCTTTGACCGCGTGGCCGGCGCGGCGTTTGTCGGCATGGAAGTGGGCTTGGTACTCAGTTCGTACCTGCTCTTTTTTAGGTCTGGGTCGTGAGACGCTCCCTCTGGATAGGATGCTGCTTGGCCGCGCTGGTCTTAGCTTGCAGCGACCGCCCGCGGCGCAATCCCCTCGACCCGCAAGCCGAGGATGTGCAAAGCGAGTCGTTCAGCACTTTGACGGCCTTGGCACTCGATGGCCAAGTCGAGTTGCAGTGGGATTTTTCCCACTTTATCGACATCGAAGGCTACCGACTCTACCGCCGTCAGCCCAAGGGCGAGTGGGAACCGATCACTCCGGTGCTGGCGCCGGACGCGACCGCGTACTCGGACGCTGGGTTGCAGAACGGGATGGACTACGAGTACCAACTCAGCTTGCTCGTCACCGGGGAAGACGAGCGCCCTAGCGGCAGGCCCGTGCCTGCTACGCCCGGCCCGGAAATCGCTTGGGTGGCCGACCGCCACTCCGGGCTGGTGTGGAAAATCAGCGCAGATGCGCGCAGCGCGCATTTTGCCCAGGGGCGCTTTTTCGACTTGGCGGCGATTGCCCTCGACGTGGCCGATGGTTCGTGCTGGGTCAGCGACCGGGGGTTGGCTGGGCTGTACCGGATTGCGGGAGATGGCGAGTTGGCTGCATTGCCCGCGGCTGTGGAGACGCCCGGCGCTCTGGCCATTGACGCCGCCGCGCGGATTGGCTGGTTGGCCGACACGGGGCGGCAGCGGGTCTTTTTCTTTTCTTTAGACGCGGCCGATTCGCTCGCCCTATTCTCGGTCGATGCTACCTTTACCCGGCCCGTGGCATTGGCCGCGCAGGCTGGAGGTTGCTGGATCGCCGACCAAGCCCAAAACCGGGTGCTGTTCTACCAGACCGACGGCACCCGCGCCGTTGAATTCCACGCGCTGGCGGCCCCCGAAGCACTGGCGGTGGGTGCGGAGGGAGATGTGTGGGTGTTGGGTGGTGAAGGTCACAGCTTGACGCGGTTGCACCGTACGGGTACCGTCCTCGACGTGAAGTTGCCTTTTGCCACAGCCGTGGGTCTGGCCGTGGATGGCGCGAGCGGTGCCTGCTGGGTGTTGGGGGAACGGGATCTGGCGGTTTTCTCAGCTAACGGGACCTTGGAGCAGCACTGGACCAACGTGCCTAGGGGTAGCGCCCTGTCCTTTGACGCGGTGCAGCAGCGGGTTTGGATTGCGACTGGCAACGCGCTGTTGAAATTCGCGCCTGAAGGCCAGACCTTGGCTCGGCTTGAAGGCTTTTCGTCCATCATTCGCATTGCCGTGGATCCAGGCCGCTGAGGCCGCCAGCTTTCTCTTGCATCAGATTTGCTCCTTGGCGACCTTCCTTGTTGTAACTTCAACCCCACGAGAAGCAATATGACCGAGCCAACTCCCATTCACAGCATGACCGGCTTTGGCCGCGCTACGGCCGAGCGGCGGGGTTTGCGGCTCGCCGTCGAACTGCGGTCGGTCAACAGCCGCTACCTCGACATACAGGTGCGCTGCCCAGCTGATCTCCAGCCCTTTGAGCTAGCCATCCGCGAGCGGATTCAGGCGCGGGTCAGTCGCGGCAAAATAAACGCGCACATCGCTTGGGAAGAGGAAAACCAGCCCGAGGTCCTGCCCCAGTTAGACGAGGAAGCCGCCAAGCACTATCTGGCCCAGCTACGGCGGCTAGCTGAATTGGATCAGATCGAAGCTGCGGAGACTCGGGCTACGATGCCGCTGCACAAGGCGTTTTTTGCTCGCTTCAAGAGGCTAGAGCAGTTCAATGTGGGGATCGAGCGGGTGCTGCTGACGAAGCTGCCCAATCTCTTTCGGGTCCAAGCCACAGAGTTGGATAGCGCGGTTGCGCAAGAGGTGCTGCGGGTGGGGTTGGACCAAGCGCTGGCCGAGTTAGTGGCTATGCGCGAGGCCGAGGGACACACCCTCGCCGCGGACTTGCGCGACCGCGTCGAGGCGGTGGGGGTGCATCTGGAGCGCGTGGCCGAGCGAGCGCAGGCGACCCGTGGGCAGGTGGCCGAGCGGCTGCGGGAAAAGATCGCCGCTCTGCTCACGCTCGGGGAGGTTGCCGAAGATCGCCTCGCCATGGAGATTGCCCTGATCGCCGAGCGCAGCGACATCGTCGAGGAGATCGTCCGCTTCCGCAGCCACAACGCTCAGTTCCTCGATACCTTGGCACAGGGCGGCGACATGGGGAAGCGCTTGAACTTTCTCTTGCAGGAAATGCACCGCGAAGCCAACACCATCAGCGCCAAGGCCGCAGACGCCGAGATCGCCCATTGGGTAGTCGGGATCAAAGAAGAGATTGAGCGGCTGCGCGAACAGGTGCAAAACTTGGCGTGAAGGCATCTATAGTGTCCGTGCAAATCATCACCATCAGCGGCTTGGCCGGCAGCGGCACCACTACAGTGTGCGACCGGCTGTGTGCGCGGCTGGGCTGGGCTTATGTCAACGCTGGGGCTGTCTTTCGGCGGTTGGCCCAAGAGGCGGGCGTGAGCTTGGCCGAGTTTGGCCAGCGGGCCGAAGCCGATGGCTGTATTGACCGCCAGCTTGACGAACGCTTGGTTGAGCAAGCGCGGGCGAGCGCGCCGGTCGTCGTCGAAGGGCGGCTCACCGGCTGGATGGCCCAGCGGCATCAGCTTCCGGCCCTCAAGGTTTGGCTGCAAGCAGCGCTTGCCGTGCGAGCCGAGCGCGTGGGGCAGCGCGAGGGCAAGCCGCTGGCGCAAGCCCTTGCGGAAACGCGCCAGCGCGAGGCTTCTGAGGCCCAGCGCTATGCCGCGCATCACCAAATCGCCATCAGCGACTTATCGGTGTACGACTTGGTCGTCGATACCGAGTGTTGCGACCCCCAAGCTGCCTGCGCGCACATCTTGGCGCGCCTCGATCAGCCATGAGCTTGCAGGGCCGCAACATCCTACTTGGAGTCACCGGCGGCATTGCCGCGTACAAGACGCCGGAGATCGTGCGGCTGTTGACGGCTGAAGGGGGTGAGGTGCGGGTAGTGATGACCCGCGCGGCTGGCGAGTTCGTCGCACCCAAGACGTTGGAGGTGCTTTCTCGCCATGTGGTGTACAGCGACTTGTTCAGCCGCGACGCAGAATTTCCCGTTCTGCACGTGGGGTTGGCCGAGTGGGCCGACTTGATTTTGGTGGCTCCGGCTACGGCGCACTGCTTGGGGCGCATAGCCGGCGGCTTGGCCGACGACCTGATCACCTCGGTGTTGCTGTGCGCGGATGCGCCCGTCCTGCTGGCACCGTCGATGGAGGAGAACATGTTGGCCAATGCCGCGGTCGAGGCCAATATGCAGACCTTGGTGCAGCGGGGGTTCCATCTGCTCGACCCGGGAGTGGGGCCTTTGGCGTCGGGTGCGGTTGGTCGCGGGCGGATGCCCGAGCCGGTGGAGTTAGTCGCGGCGGTAGCAGCGCATTTCAGCGGCGACTTGGATGGGCTGAAGTTGCTGGTAACGGCCGGTCCCACGGTCGAAGACCTCGATCCGGTGCGCTTTATTTCCAATCGCTCGTCGGGTAAGATGGGCTATGCGATAGCTGAACGGGCTGCTGCGCGTGGCGCGCGCGTGTGGCTGGTTTCCGGGCCGACTGCCCTGTCCGCGCCCGCTGGCGTGGAACGGCAGTTGGTGCGCTCGACGCGCGACATGCAGTGCGCGGTCGAGGCCTTGTTTGAGCAAGTGGATGGGGCGATTTTGGCGGCGGCCCCGGCCGACTACCGCGCCAAGGAGGTGGCCGAGCAGAAGATCAAGCGCGGCGCGGCGTCTCGCTCCATCGAGTTGGTCGAAAATCCGGATATTGCCGCCGGGCTGGGTCGGAGTAAAGGCCAGCGCTTGCTGGTCGTCTTTGCGATGGAGACGGAAGAAGGGCCGGCGCGGGCGCGGGAGAAGCTGGCGCGCAAGGGGGGCGACTTAATCGCGCTCAACATGCTCAACGACGAGGGAGCTGGTTTCGCTGGCGACACTAACCGCGTTACCCTGATCGACGCCGCCGGCCACGAGGAAGTCCTGCCCCTGCTGAGCAAATCCGCGGTCGCCGACCGCATCCTCGACTGGGTGCAGGCGCGGCGGGGAGTTTAATCCTTACTGAGCGAGGATGTCGTCATGGAAGAGCGGAGCGAGGACGTGTTGGCCGAGGCCCGGCGCTATCTAGCCGATTTAGTGGCTTTTGAAGGGACCCAATTCACAGCACCGGAGTCGGTTGACGCGACCGGCGTGGAGGAACCAGTGGCCGATACTTTAGAAGCCTTTCGCCGCCAGATCTGCGAGTGTACTCGCTGTCGGCTGGGTGCGACGCGGCAAAACTTTGTGTTTGGCAGCGGCGATCCCGCGGCCGGCATCATGTTCATCGGCGAGGCCCCAGGGGCCGAGGAAGACCGCATGGGTCAGCCCTTTGTGGGGAAAGCCGGCCAGTTGCTGACCAAGATCATCGAGGCTATGGGCCTGTCCCGCGACGAGGTCTATATCTGCAACATACTCAAGTGCCGCCCGCCGAATAACCGCGACCCCCAGCCCGATGAGATCGAGCAGTGCGAGCCGTATCTCAAGCGCCAGATCGAAATCATCCAGCCCCGCGTCATCTGCACCTTGGGCCGCTTTGCCGCGCAGACCTTGCTCCGCAGCAGCGAGCCCATGGGCCGCTTGCGCGACCAGTCGCACCACTACGAGGGCATCCCCTTGGTGGCCACGTACCACCCGGCGGCCCTCTTGCGCAACTCCCAGTGGAAGCGCCCGACTTGGGAAGACATGAAGCGGGTGCGGAAGCTCTACGACGGGGTCGAACTCTAGATTTTTTGGAGCTATCCGCAGATGGACGCAGAATAGTAGAAACAAGACGATCCGCAGTTCGAATCGTTCAATCATTCAGGATTACCACACTATGACCCAGAGTCCAAATGGTGGTCAAGATCTCGGGCGGATGCCGCCGCAGGCCGTAGAGGTCGAGCAGGCCGTAATCGGGGCGATGATGTTAGAGCAACGGGCCATCGTCCGCGCCGTTGAAATCCTCGACGAAAGCTGTTTCTACCACGCCCCCCACAGCCGGATATTCGCGGCCATGACCGAGCTTTTTGAGCGGGGCATAGCGGTCGATCAGCTAACCTTGACCGAGGAACTCAAGCGCCGCGGTCAACTCGACGACGTCGGCGGGGTTGTCTATCTGGCCAAGCTGGGGTCTGAAGTGGCCACGACGGCCAATATCGACTTTCACGCGCAGATCGTTTTGGAGAAGGCGCTGGGCCGCAAGTTGATCGAAACCTCTAGCGAAGTCATTGAGCAAGCGTACGCGGCCGACGAGGATGTCCAGACCCTGATCGACAATGCTGAGCAGAAGCTTTTCAGTCTAAGCGAAAACCAAATCGGCGAGGGCTTTGAGCGGCTGAAAGAGGTGATGGGAGAAACGGTTGACCACCTCGATCGCATCCACGCGGGGGCGGGCACGGTCTTGGGGGTCGATACGGGTTTTCCCGAGCTCAATGACCAGATGTCGGGTTTTCAGAAGGGCGATCTGGTCATTCTCGCGGCGCGGCCCAGCGTCGGCAAGACGGCGCTGGCGCTGACGCTGGCGCGCAACGCGGCCGTGAATGCCGAAGCCGGGGTGGCGGTTTTCAGCTTGGAAATGTCTAAGATACAACTAGTTCAGCGCCTGCTCAGCATTGAGACTAAGGTCGATTTGCACAAGCTGCGCACCGGGAGGCTGAGCGACGAAGACTGGATGCACCTAACGCATAACATCAATCGCTTGGCCGAAGCGCCGATCTACATAGACGACACGCCCGGCATCTCGGTACTCGAAGCGCGAGCTAAGGCGCGGCGGTTGCAGCGCGAGTACGGGATTGACATGGTCATAATCGACTATCTCCAACTCATGAGTGGGCACATCAGGACGCAGAGCCGCGAGCAGGAAATTTCGCAGATCTCGCGCGGCCTCAAGGCCATGGCCAAAGAGTTAGACGTGCCGGTCTTGGCCTTATCGCAGTTGTCGCGCGCCGTGGAAAGCCGCACGGATCGGCGGCCGCAGCTATCGGACCTGCGGGAGTCGGGCAGCTTGGAGCAGGACGCCGATGTGGTGATGTTCATCTACCGCCCGGAGATGTACGATCTCAAGTCCCCAGACGGCGAGAGCCTCGAGGGCCTTGCTCAGATCATCATCGGCAAGCAGCGCAACGGCCCGGTTGGCTCGGTGGATTTGATGTGGAACAAGGAAAGTGCCACGTACGAGGCGATGGCACCCGGGTGGCGGGCGGAGCCGGAAGAATACTAGTCGCTCTTCATGTTCATCGACGAAGTGACGATCACGGTGGAGTCGGGCCATGGCGGCAGCGGCTGCTGTTCGTTTCGGCGCGAGAAGTACGTGCCGCGCGGCGGGCCAGATGGCGGCGATGGGGGCGACGGGGGCAACGTAATCTTCCGCGTTGATGCCCAACTCAACACGCTGCACGATTTCCGCTATCAACGCCACATCCGCGCCGGTCGCGGTGCTCATGGCGAGGGCAAGCGCCGGACGGGCCAGCGCGGCGAGCACGCGATCATCTGCGTGCCGCCGGGTACCATCTTGCGCGATGAAAAGGGCGCGTTGATCCGCGACATGGTCGAGGAGGGCCAGGAGCTGGTGCTGCTGGAGGGTGGGCGCGGGGGCCGGGGTAATGCCCGCTTTGCCACGCCTCGCGTGCAGGCTCCACGGCGCGCCGACCCTGGGCGAGAGGGCGAGCAAATGGTGGTGCGGCTCGAACTGAAGTTGCTGGCGGATGTGGGGCTGGTGGGCTTTCCCAATGCGGGCAAATCCACGCTGTTGTCGCGGCTTTCCGCGGCCCGTCCTAAAATTGCCGATTATCCCTTCACGACTTTAGAGCCGCACTTGGGCATTGTGCAGTGGGCCGAGGGCGAGAGTTTTGTGTTGGCCGACTTGCCGGGGCTGATCGAGGGGGCGCATGAGGGCAAGGGCTTGGGCATGCGATTTTTGCGCCACATCGAGCGCACGCGCATCCTGTTGTTTGCCATTGATTGCACCAGCCCAGATCCGCGTGGCGAGCTAGAAGCCCTGCGCCGCGAGTTGGATGCTTTCGACGACGGGATGCGGCACAAGCCCGCTGGCATTGCACTGACCAAGGCCGATTTGCTAGGGCCGGACGCGGATTTTGAAGACCCTTTTGCCGATCTGCGTGCGCCGCGCTTTTTGGTCTCGGCCATCAGTGGTCGTGGGGTGCCTGAGATGCTGCGTGGTGTGGGACAGGCGGTGAAGAAGTTGCGGGCTGACGAAACGGGGACAGACGATACACCGTTCTATAAATAGCACAATATGCCAACTGTTTATTTGGAAACGACGGTTCCCAGTTACTTAGCGGCTTGGCCAAGTCGAGACAGTATAATTGCTGCTCATCAGCAGATCACGCGTGATTGGTGGCGCGATGCGCCTACGTATTTCGATGTTCACATCTCTGAGGCCGTGTTGTCAGAAATTCGCGATGGTGATTCAGAGGCAGTCGCACGACGTCTCGCGGTCGTAGAAGGCTTGCCTATCGTAGAAACCAACGATGATGTACGGAGTCTTGTTTATATTTACGATCAACGTCTTGGTTTGACTGGCCGTGCCCAATCAGATGTAATCCATATTGCTTTCGCTGTCGCGTATGCAATGGATTATCTCGTAACATGGAACTGTGCTCATATTGCGAATGGGGCCGTCATTCGGCGGCTCATGGACATTAATTCGGAGTTACATCGTCGTACTCCTATCGTCGTTACCCCAGAAGAGCTTCCGATGCCCGGAGGAGAATTATGAATCGCGATCCTATTGTTGAAGAAATTCATCAAACGAGAAAAAAAATGTTGGCGGAATGCGACGGCGATCTCGGCAAACTGCTAGACCGCTTGCAGGCCGCCGAAAAAAGAGAAGCTCGCAGTCGTATGGTATCCACTCCCTTACCCGCAAAGACCCACGTAGTGAAATCGGCTGAATCCGTGATTCGTGGACTCGTCGGTGCAATCCCGTACGTTGGAACTGCCCTAAACGAGGCTATTTTTGACTTGCGCGCTCGTCTTAAACAGGAGCGGCTCGAAAAGTTCGTAGAGTATCTGGCAGATAGCCTTCAGACCCTTGAGACCGACAAAATTGATGTCACCTATATTCAAAGCGCAGAGTTTGTCGATTTCCTAGAAGATGTCTTGATACGAGCCGCCAAGGTTAGAGCGGAGGAAAAGCGAAGAAAACTGGCCGCAGTACTCGCGGGCCGGTTGCAGCACGCCGAAGGTACGCCTTTCGACGATCGCTTTCTGGATCTGTTGATTGCCCTGTCAGACATCCAAGTGCGCATTTTGGCTGAACATCTGCGGGCGGCTGAAGAACGAGAGAATACAGGGGAAGACGCTAAGCACCGTCAGCCGAGTTACTACAATGTCTCAGAGTCAGAGTATCCTCTTTTGATCCAAGATTTAATGTCAAAGGGACTGTTCGTTTTTGCGGGAGGCTTTGGGAAGGTAACAGAGCTTGGACAAGCGTTTATCCGTTTCTTAGAGGATACTGATCGTGCGCTCTGAAGCTGATGAGGAACGCGATCATCGCACCTCTTGCCGAATCGACGAATGAATCGGCGCATCAATCCCTAAAACCAAGAAAACGCCGCGCGGTCTCGCCCATGATGAGCTGGCGCTGATTGCTGCTTAGGTCGGGCAGCAGGTGGTCGAGCACCTCGACGCATTCGCCGTAGCCGGGGTCGGCTACAATCCAGGGAAAATCCGAAGCCCACAGCAGGCGTTCGGCACCAAAGGCGGACAGCAGGCTGCGGTGCCAAGCGGCCAAGTCGGGATAGGGATAGGCCGCCTTGCTCATGGCGTATTGGCCCGACAGGTGGACGCAGACGTTGGGGGAGTCGGGCGCAGGGCCGAGGAACCCAGTCGGTGGCGGCATCTCTGTGTCGATCTGCGGGCGGCCCTTGGCGTCCCAAGTGAACCGATCCTCGCGTGGACAGACCATGAGGTGATTGATCACGACGCGCACTTGAGGGAAATCCGTGAGGAATTGGGGCACCAGCGGGGCGGAAGTGGCGCGCAAATAGAGCCATAGCACGTAGTTTTTGCGGGCGGCGTGTTCCCATATCGGACGAGAAAAGTCGCCGAGCGAGCGGAGCCGGAAGCCGATGATCGAGCCGTCTGCGGCGAGGCGATCCATGTGGTCGGCAGGCGCGGGCGCGTCGGGTGGTATCAAGCCGATGCCCAAGAAGCGGTCGGGATAGGTGCGCAGGCAGTGTTGTAAATAGGCGTGATGCGCGAGGCTGGTGCCGCCGGTTTGCACGAGCACGGCCTTGTCGATGGCATGGTCGGCCATGTGCGCCAAGAGATCCTCGACGGGTGCTTCGCGCTCGGCGGGCATACTCGGGGTGGTTTCGCGCGGGAACTCGGCGCTGGGACGGGCGAAGACGTGCAGATGAGAGTCAATACGCATAGTTTTATTGGGTTGGGATGAGGTTTAATGTAAAAATGGAGAAGAGTGCTTCTATGGACAAGGTGGCCGCGCCGCCAGTGAAACAGGTGCGGGTACGCGCACCTGCTACGTCGGCTAATCTCGGCGCGGGTTTTGACTGCTTGGGACTGGCGCTGGAATTGTACATGGATTTGGCAGTGGAAGAAGGCGAAGGCGAGGGCTTGGAAATCGCGGCCACGGGCGAGGGGAGCGCGAGCGTGCCTTTGGATGAGCGCAACGCTGTCTATCAGGGGATGATGCGTGCCTATACGCGGGCTGGTAAGACTCCTGGACGGTTGCGCTTGGCGATCGACAGCCAGATCCCGTTGGCCAGTGGGCTGGGCAGCAGTTCGGCGGCCTTAGTTGCTGGCTTAACTGCTGGTGCCGAGTTGTGTGGAATGGGGCTAGATCGGGAAGAGGTTTTGCGGCAGGGCGTGGTGGTGGAGGGGCACCCGGACAATGTTGCGCCCTGTGTGTTGGGAGGGATCGTCATCGCGGCTTTGGACGGCGAGGAGATTGCGTGGGCGCGGATCGAGCCACCGAGGGATTTGGCCGCGGTCGTGGCCGTACCGGATTTTCCCCTGCCCACGTCCAAGTCGCGGAGCGTGCTGCCCGAGCAGATTGCGCGGCGGGATGCGATATTTAACGCCGGGCGCGTCGGCTTGTTGGTGGCCGCGCTGCAACAGGGCGACTACAGTCTGCTGCGGATTGGGATGCAAGATCGGTTGCACCAGCCCTATCGAACGGGCCTAGTTCCGGGGATGGAAGGGGTGTTGGCCGCGGCTACAGCGGCGGGGGCGTTGGGTGCGGCGTTGAGCGGGGCTGGGCCGACCGCGTTGGCGCTGGTCAGCGGTCGGGACGCAGAGGTGGCCGAGGCCATGCAAAAGGCGTGGGCCAAAGAAGGGATTGCCGCGCGAACTTTAGTCCTCGGCCTCGCCGCCGAGGGCGTTCAATGCGTGAAAGAGAGGTGAATATGGTTAGCGAAGCCGCGCTCATCGACGACATGACGACTCCGACGCCCGAAGTCGTGGAGGCCGTGCGCCAGTTGGACGGGCCGATCCTGCTGCTGGGGGTCAGCGGCAAGATGGGGCCGACCTTGGCCGAGTTGTTGGTGCGGGCTGGGGCGCAGCAGGTGGTGGGGGTAGCGCGCTTTGCGGACGCAGCGAAGCGGCGCTACTTGGAGGACATCGGCGTGCAAACTATCGCCTGCGACTTGCTCGCCGACGAGGCGCTAAAGGAGCTACCCGATGCGCCCAACGTCCTCTTGCTCGCCGGGTTTAAGTTTGGAGCCACGGGCAACGAAGACGCAACTTGGGCGATGAACACTGCATTGCCCGGCGCGGTGATGGCGCGTTACGCCCAGTCGCGGATCGTCTATGTGAGTTCGGGCAATGTGTATGCGTATGCCAAGGCTCCGGGAGTGGGGGCGGCTGAAGACGGGGATTTGGGACCGGTGGGAGAATACGCCCAATCGCGCTTGGGCGGCGAGCGGGTCGCTGAGTACGCGTCGCGGGTGCGGGGAACACCCTTGGTCATTGTGCGACTGTTTTACGCCACTGAGCCGCGCTATGGCATCATCCGCGATCTGGCCGATAAGGTGTGGCAGCAAGAGCCGATTGACCTGACGATGGGGTACGTCAACCAAATTTGGCAAGGCGATGCCAACGCCTATTTGTGCCGCTTCTTCCCCCTGTGCGATAGTCCAGCCGCCGTCATCAATCTGACCGGCCCGGATACCTTATCCGTGCGCGAGTTGGCCGAACAGCTAGGGAAGATCATGGGCAAAACGCCCCGCTTCACGGGCGCGGAGGCCCCGGACGCCCTCTTGGGAGATAGCCGGCGCTTGTGCGCGGAATTTGGTCGCCCGCGCGTCGGCCCGGAGCAGATGCTGCGCACGGTGGCCGAGTGGGTCATGGCCGATGGTCTGAGCTTGGGTAAGCCGACCAAATACGAATCTCGCAGTGGGCAGTTCTAACGATGAAGGAGCGGATCGCCGAGGCGGCAGCCAAGTCCGTCGAGGCGCTGTTGGTGGACGGCACGAGTGTAAGTGCGCTTCGGGACGGTCAATTGTTGTGGTCTCTATCGCATTTGTGGGATCAGCCGCGCTACCGGAGGCTGGCTGAGCAAGTGGCCGAGGGCTGTGAACGCGACGAGGCTGCGGTCCGCGGTTCCCTGGCGTTGGCCGAGGGACTGGCGGCCTGTGGATATTGGGAACGGGCGCGGACGCTCGTGCTGCAAAGCCTAGCGCGTTGCGACGCGGCAGACTACATCGGCGAGTCGCCAGAGGGGCAACCCATGCCCAAGGGAGCGCGCTGCCTCGATGACTGGGCGCAGGTTCTGAGTGTGAGTACGCGCCTTTTGCACGACCATGCCGACCGCGAGTTGCAAATAGCAGCCGCTCGTGCTGTAGCCGCCATCTTGAACTACCACTATCACCCGGACTTGGGAGGGTTGCTCTTTGCCGTCCGCGGCGACTTCTTCCACTTTGACGAGTACTGGGGGACCTGCGTCTATAGCGAGGCGGCCCTCGCCGCGCTGACTGCGATGTTGGATGAAGCCGGTCGCCGTGGGGAGACGCACCTTTGCGCCTTGGCGGGGCGCTACCTGCGCCAACACGTAGAGGCGGCTTGGGAGCCAACCGAAGGTGGCATCCGCAGGGAGTACAGTGTCGGCGTCTGGAGCGCGGAAAAGCCCGGGATTGTCCAAGCCGCAGCCGTAGGTGCCTTGGCGACGTTGTGCCGCTATCAGGGCGGCGACTGGGAGGCTGAATGGCTGGAGCGGGTGCGAGATTACCAACGGAACTGTCCAACTGATCCACTTACCGAACTGCGCTGCTTGGTTCGCTGTACGCGGGAACCGAACGAAAAACTTGACATTGTGAAGTGAGAAAGCCATTCTGACCGCAGACGTTTTGACTAGTCAGGAGGCCCATCATGATCGTCTATCACGGCACCACGCGCCGCGCCGCGCGTCAGATCGCCCGCGATGGTTTTCAGCCGCGGTCGCCCTCGCGGCGGGTGTGGTTTTCGCGGGGCAAGAGTTACGCCAAGCAGCGGGCACACTCCAAATCGCGGCACACGCGAGATCGCCCCGTTGTGCTAACCGTAGATCTCGACTTGAAAACGCTGCGCCAGCGCTACGGCAGTCGGCAGGTGCGCGAAAGCGGCGGGGTCATCTCGATCAACGGAGCCATTCCCGCGTCCTCCCTGCGCAGCCACTACGGGCTGGGCCTGCCGGAGACTGCCGAGGAGATCGCCCGCTGGATCAACGCCGTGTTGGGCGTCAAGGCGCACAAGGGCGTCAGCGCCCGCCACGAGGGCGTCTTGCGCTTGGCCCGCTGGATCGACAACCGGCTGGCGACTCGGCCTACTGCGCGGCTCGGCGAGAAGGAGTTGCTCGCCCGAGCCGCGCAGTGGATCCCCGACCACTTTGCCGGGGTGGAAATCGACTTTGAGCACTTGCGGGTCTGGCCCAAGGTGGCACGGAAAGCCGAGGAGCAGCAGGCCGCGTTCGAAATTGCAGCGCCCGTTGATAATCGCGAGGAAGAGGCTATTGCTTGCTTGGATTCGGACAAGCCGCAGCGGCAGGTACGCGGCCTCCAGCTCTTGGCTGATCTAGACGACCCAGACCTGTTTGAGTGGTGCGTATTGCTGCTCGGCGAGAGCCAGCCGCAAAGCGCGGTCGGCATCCTCAAGGTGATGCGGCATTGCGATGACATTCAGCCAGAGGTGTTGGTTCCATACGCGGAGAGCGAGCACAAGGCGGTGCGCGGCGCGGCTATTGAGGTGCTGGTCCTGCGCAGTGGAGAGGAGGCCCCCAAGTGGTTTTGGCGCGGCTTGACCGATCCGGTGCCGCACGTGCGGCTGAGCGCGGCCAAATTCCTCGACCGCCTCGACCCGCGCACGCATCGCGACAGCTTTGAGACCGCGCTCTACGACCCGCACCCGCAGGTGGCGCAAGCGGCGCGCAAACTGACGCAGCGCATGGGATTTGAGCCGCTGACTTGGTGAATACTCAGTAGCCAAGGCAGTCCCCGATAAGGTCAGGTGCTCGCGCTGTAAAACCCTTCTCGTGCAGGAGTGCGGCCCAAGAATCGAGGTAGTCCCTGAACGTCTCATTAGCGCTTGGGTCCCAGTGGTCCAGCCAGCCGCAATCGCGCCATAGGGAAGAATCTTCCAGAAACCGATCCAGCAGAAGAACGGCTATCGTACCGTTGAGTTTGCGCTCGTAGGGATACGCTTCCAGGGAATCGATATTTTCGCTCAGCCATTTCTGAGAATCGCCAGAGCAAATGCGAGGATATTTTGCGGCCATATCGTCGGCGTAGGTCCTGAAATGTGGTGCAAATTGGACCGCGTCAATAATCTCGGCCGGGGGATGTTCTTTCCAGATCGTCGCGAGTCGATACAGAACGAAGAGGGACGCTAGTTCGCAGAGGCTCTCCTCGAACCACTTGTGTTTGTGTTCCCTGTGGCGATCAAAGTTGGTCATCACGTGACATAGTTCGTGAGAGAACTGGTACACGTACTGACACCAGTACGTGTCGCGTGCGCTGATCCTGATCTCGTATGGCCGATAGTCGTAGAATACGCGAGGGTCTTGGCTCCACCTACCTACGCGGATCGGGGCGTCGGGAAGTTTTCCGAACGCATCCAACAGGACAGCAAATGCAGATTCCAGAACCGCACGTACCGTGCGGAGGCTTGTTCCTCCCCAGTTGCCGTTTTCTATGATCAAGAGGGGAGAAGCTGTCACGTCGGCCATCATTCTTCTCCAGTAACCTTGGGCGATACATCCAGTGCGCCTTTTGCCCCGCGTTCTTTGTTGCCAAGCATGCGCTGGAAGTCAACGAGGTCGCGGCAGATGTAGTTGTCGGCTTCGAGGCGTGCGCGTTGTTCTTTGGAGAACTGAGGAGAAAAAAGCGCGAGTTCCCGATGCCACTTGCGGAAGCGGCTACCGACAGTGGATAGGAAGCGATCCACATGTTCGTGGAATGCGTGAAGTGACTTAGAGTCGTGTTTGACGGGATTCCGCTTGCAGGATCCGAAGCGTATGAGTTGATTTTCCTCGTTCCAAGCGATGAAATCGATCTCCACCGACATTCGGGCTTGCTGCGGTCTGTTCCAGTAGCCTCGAACGCGGTCCGTCAGCGGAAAATCCGCATTGCCAGCGCGTGATCCTGCCTCGCTCGCGTCCCGTACCATCCGCTCAAAGGCATGCCCCTCAAGCGTACTGAGCCGTGCGGAAATGCGCTTGGCTACTTGGGACGCCGGCGCGATTCGCGCGGCTTGGCAGGCGGGTTGAATCACATTGAGCCATGCACAGAGGAACGGGTCGGAAACGACGTAGCGTGCGCGGCGCTGTCGCTCCTCTGCGAACATGGGATGCTGTTTTTCGATGAGCCGCAGATCTTGCGTCAGAGTTTTCAAGTAGGGTCCCAGAGAACGCTCTGGTAAGGCCTCCTGCAAATCCGCGTGTGTGCAAGGCCCCCGCTCCGCTAGAGTGCGAAGGATGGCGACGTAGTTGCGGCGCAACTCACGCCCGAGTAGGCTTTCGCCCTCCTCGCGCAAGGGTGAATCCGAGCGCAGGAAGAGCCGCTCGCACACTTCCTGTGTCCACGATTCCCATGTCGGAATGGTGTTTAGGCCGTCCGTTTCTGCAAAGTGCCGCCAGTACTTGGGTACGCCGCCAAAGAGGGTCCATAAGGTCAAGCAGCGCGTCGGATCGCTTGCGCCGTGATCGTGGCACACTTCAAAGATCGTTTGGAGATCCCATGGATCGAGCCGGAGGTCGAACGTCGTGCGTCCAAAAAGAGGTGCCTGTCGGTCGTTGAGCAGTGCTTCCATCTCGGCTTGGACGGAGCCGAGGACGATTAGGCCGCCCACCGTGCTCCGGTCCTGAAGGCGGTCAACTTGGGCCTGAAGCAACGAGGGGAAACCGCGTAGTGGCCCACGGTGGCAGAGCTGAAATTCGTCGAGACCACTATCGTTCCCACTGAGCACAGCGAGCCTATAGCAGCAGCCACCTCGGGCAGATCTATAATCGCGCTCAATCTGTTGAGATGGCGTTCCAGTGCCGCTTCCCGCACTGCGCTTCGGAACACCGCCGCTAGGTCTTCGGGGCTGCTATCGGGTAGTTGGACCAGCAGCACCGGGGGACCGTTCGGCTCGTCCTCTGCGAGCGTCGTGAGTGCTTGCTGGATAAGGGCAGTTTTGCCGATTCGGCGGCGTCCGCGGATGGTGCCGAAGAACCAGCGTTGCTGGCGCATTTCCGCTAGGAGGTTGCCCAGTTCTTCCCTGCGTCCGTAGAAAGTCCAGCCATTACCCATGTGTACAAAGTAATTTTTTTTCCAAAGTTAGTCAAGAAGCACCTAACTAACCGATAATAACCTCATTCGACCTATTCCATCTGCTTGATATTAGGGACACTTAGGTCTTATTAGAACGTGCCCGATTAATCAAAAGTCCCGTGCCGCTGTGGTGTCGGGGGGTTGCTGTTCGGCCAAGTAGTGCTTAGCTGTTTCGTCGGCGGGGTTGATCTCTATGATTTGCCGGTAGTGTTCGCGGGCGCGGGGGACGTCGTGGCGGATGGCGGCGATGGCGGCTAGGGCATGGAGGATGTTGAGGTCTTGGGGTAGGCGTTTGAGTAGATGGGCAAGCTGTAGCTCAATGTCTTCGATGTAATCGGGGACCTCGCGCTGCTCATCTTTTGGCGTCTTCTCGTCCGGTTTGAGCGACGAGATCAACGTCCCCACCATCCCGAAAGTCCCCCCCAGGCCTCCGGTGCCCCGGCGGGACTGGAACGGGACTTGGACGTCGAGCGCAGTAAGGCTCAGGGATGCGGCTTCGACAAAGGCGGTGGCGGCTTCGGCATAGCGCCCGGCTTCGGCGAGTGCGCTGCCTAGGTTGTAATAGATGGCCGGGTTGTTTAGCCCGTAGGTGGCAAGCTCGGCGTAGATGGCCAACTCGCGGTCGCGGTCGTTTGCCGCAAAGGCGGCAGTGGCTTGGTCGCGGAGGGTGCTGAGGTGGTCTTCCACCTTGTGCAGGACCGCGCTGGCCGCGGGGTCGCGGCTGGGGATCAGCAGGGTTAGCTGGCCGCGCGGGTTGTGGCTCAAGACCGGGGTTTGGACGGTGAAGAGCAGGTCCTCGTCGGCTAGGGCGGTGGCGATTTTTTGCAGGTAGCGGGGTGAGCGGGTGCGGAGGAGGGGCCGCCAGCTATCGAGCTGATAGGTTGTGCCCGCGAGGTGATCCCAGTCCGCTAGGGTCAGGAATCGGCGCAGCAGGTCTTGCAGGGCTTGGCCCTCGGCGACGAAGAAGGAAAAGGCATACTCCTCGCCCCGGTAAATGTTCACTAGGTAGGAGCGTAGCTCGCGCTGGACGACGAGGGTATCGCCGAAGTAGTGGGTAAAGGCCAACAGATGCCACAGCGGCAACTCTTCGCTGGCTTTTGCGAGGGCTTGGGCGATGGTGCAGGTTGCGGCGGCGTCTGCGTGGTAGCGGACTTCGACTTGGTCGATGAAGGCTTGGGGATCGACGTTGCGGCGCGCCAGTTCGGCGGCGACGCTGGCTAGGTAGGGGGCCTGATAGTTGGCGCGTTCTAGGGTGAGGGCGCGGACGAGATCCTCGTCGTGATAGGCGGCGAAGTGGTCTGGCTGCACGTTTAATCGAGCGGCAAGCGCCGACGCGGGCGCTCCTCTTCTTGGGGGCGTTCTAAGCGGCCGGCCCCGCTGGTCGCCTGCCGGTAGAGGCGGACGAAACTCCGGCCCACCCACCAGACGAGGACGAGTAACGCGGCGACAGCGTAGGCCGAATGGCGGCTTTGGAGGTCGGTGAGGTACTCCCAAATAGTATCCATTGTCCGTCGATTGTAGCCCCTACTAGAGACAGACGCAAGCCAATTCGCCGCTCACTTCTGGTCTGGCTATATTAGAAGCGGTTTCACAACTCCATTCCACCAACCAACACAATGACCGACAAACATCGCGTAGCCTTGGGGGCGATCTTTACCGAGTGCAATCAATTCGGCGGCGAGCCGATTGATTTGTCGTGGTTTGAGCGCTATGAGCTGCGGCGCGGGCGCGACGTGCTCGCCGCCGAAGACGGGGTGGCCGGCGGTATGCTCAGTGTGCTGGCGGCGCGCGGCGCGGAAGTTGCGCCCCTGTTGTTTGCCAGCACTTGTCCCGGTGGGCCGCTGACGCGGGCTTGTTACGACCCGCTCAAGGAAGAGCTGTTGGCGCGGCTCAAGGAAGCGCTCCCGGTGGATGGCGTTCTCATGCCGCTGCACGGGGCGGCGGCTGTGGAGGGCGGTGTCGATTTGGAAGGGGATCTGCTGGCTGCCGTGCGGGACGTCGTTGGAGACGCTGTGCCTATCGTCGCTACGCTCGATTTGCACGCTCATATTTCCGCACAGATGATGCGCGCTGCCGATGGCTTGGTGGCTTGGGAGACCTATCCGCATCGCGACGCCTTTTCCACGGGCGAGCGCGGGGCGCGCCTGCTGTGCGATACGCTAGCTGGCGCGTGCAAACCCGCGATGGCCATGGCCAAGGTGCCAGTGCTCACCGGGGCCATTCACGGCTCGACCGAAGACGACGACCCATTCGCGCAAGTGATGGCCTTGGCCAAGGCCGGTGAGCAGCGCGATGGCATCCTCTCGACGAGTGCGATCTTGGTGCATCCCTATCTCGATTTTGCCGGCATGGGCAGCGGCGGGTTGGTGATTGCCGACGGCGATTTTGCCAAGGCTGAGGCCCTCGCCCGCGAGTTGGCCACGGCGTACTGGGAGCGGCGCTTTGCCTTAGAGCCAGCGCTGTACGCGCCCGAGGACGCCGTGCGCGCTGGTTTGGCTGTCGAGGGTGGCCCGGTGATACTGGTGGAGGCTGCGGATTGCTGCGGTGGGGGAGCGGCTGGCGATAGCGTGGCCGCGCTGGCGGCGCTGTTGCAGGTCGAGTTGGACGGACCGGCGCTGGTGCCCTTGGTCGATGCTCGCGCGGCTGCGGCTTGCCACCAAGCTGGCGTTGGGGCCGAGGTGGAGTTGGCGCTGGGGCACGGGCACGACCCGCGTTGGGGACAGCCGATTGCCGTGCGCGGTCGAGTGCTGCGGTTGAGCGATGGCCGCTTCCGCTATCGGGGTGGTATTTGGGAAGGGGTCGAAGGGCAGATGGGGCCAGCGGCAGTGCTCGCGTTGGGACAGGTTCAGGTGCTGTTGGCGTCGCATCCGACCTATGAGTGGGACAACGAGCAGTTTGCGGCTTTGGGGATGGACGCGGCGCAAGCGCGTTTTATCGTCGCCAAGAATCCCATGAACTACCGCCTCGCCTACGGAGCCATAGCCCAGGCCGTTTTTGTGCTCGACACGCCGGGACCGACGCCGGCGACGGTGCGGCACTTGCCGTTTGTGCGGCGGACGCGGCCGTTTTTTCCGCTGGACTCGGATATGGAGTTGGAGATGGAGGTTTTGCGCGCGGAGGCGCGATAGGATGAAGAGGGTTGAAGAGCAAGAAATACGGCGCGTTGCCGAACACATTGGTCGCCAAGCAGATGCCGAACGGGTCGTCCTATTCGGCTCCTATGCTCGTGGAGAAGCTACCGAGCACAGCGACGTCGATTTACTCGTGATCGCCCCAAGCGACCTGCCGCGCTTCAAACGCAGCCGCGCCCTCTATCAGTCGCTACGTCCCTATCCATTCGCTATGGACTTGTTGGTCTATACTCCAGAAGAGATGAAAAAGGCCCAACAGTCGCCTCTTTCCTTTGTTTCTACCGCGATGCGCGAGGGCAAAACGGTCTATGTCCGCCGAGACTGAACTTGCCCGTCAGTGGCTGACTAAGGCCCAAAATGACCTCCTCAATGCAGACAACAACCTCAACGCCGAGCAGACCCCTTTAGATACAGTGTGTTTTCACTGCCAGCAGGCCGCCGAGAAAATGCTCAAGGCATTCCTCGTAGGTAACGGGCGTCCCCATCCTTTTACACACGACCTGCTGCTGTTGCTGCAACATGTGCTGCCAATTCATGCCAATGCCGAACAGCTCCGCGATGCGCTGTCTCTCCTGATGCCTTATGCCGTAGAAATTCGTTATCCAGGCGATGCGTTTACTCCTACAGAGGAGGATGCTCGGGAAGCGCGGCAAGCGGCTGAGGAGGTCTTGACGTGGCTGCGAGCGGCCCTTCCAGAAATTTTTTAGCAGCGTCTTGGCTAGACGAGATTACGAGAGAGGTGGAAGCGACTCTATACTGAACTATGGGAGAATCTAATCTAAAGGGGTTATCTCCATAGGCTTGGGAGGCCTCCAATGATCAAGAACGAAAGGCAATATCGGCTCACCAAAGCGCAGGCGAATCGGTTTTCGCAGACCTTGCAAAGCCTCGGCGAGGCCGACGGAGTTCATCCACTTATCGTTAAGGCGCAGCGCGAGGCCCTGAGCAGCCAGATCGCCGACCTGAAAGAGGAGTTGCGCGAATATGAATCTCTAAAGGCCGGCCTGTTTCAACTCGATCAACTCAAGACCGTCGCCGAGCTACCAGCCCTTCTGATCAAAGCACGGATCGCCCAAGGACTGAGCCAAAAAGAGCTGGCTGAACGCCTCGGACTGAAGGCGCAACAGATACAGAGGTACGAGGCCACGGACTATGCCTCGGCTCGTCTTGCTCGGATCAAAGAAGTCGTCGGGGCTTTGGGTATCGATGGCTAAATGCAGCGATTGGAGAGCAAGAAATGCGGCACTACCAGACAGATACGGAGCCGGAAATTGCCATTCCGTCCTCACAGCCGCATTGCGTTCGAATGCTCCGCATAAGGAGTGTCGCTTTGTTTCGGCTTTCATACGACCACACAAACCTTCCCATGCAGTGCGAAGAAATACTCGGTTTAGTGTATCGCACTACGAATCTTATCTTTCCCTCCCAATCGCTTTTCCACGCCAGACCAGTGGCTTGCCAGTCTCAGCATCAACGACACTGTTTAGTCGGGGTGGCCTGTTTGGATGTGCACGAGCCTCATTGAGTTGAGTCTGAGTCAACCCGGAAACTTGTTTGTCAGAATTACCAGAAAATTCAGCCTCTGAGAGAATCGTGTCCGTCAATTTTGCACCAGATACATCCGCGTTCCAAAGGATTGAGTGAGACATATCCGCGTTCCAAAGGTCTGCCTTGGACAAATTCGCACCCCAAAGAAATGCGCCCACCAAGTTCGCGCCCGGAAGGGTTGCATCGCATAGATCTGCATCTCGAAGATTTATGCCGGAAAGATCTGGTTCTAGAAACGCTGCCCGAGATAAATTTGCCCCTCTAAGATCGGCATTGGAAAAATTTAATCTTGGCACCTGCTCAAGGTTCGCTCCGGACAGCACGGCTCCGCGCAAATCCAGTTTGAATTTTTCTTCATATTCAAGTGTTCTCTGTTTGCAGCTACGGCTGCCGATTGCTACCATCACAGCTTCTATATCTTGGCGTAGCCGTGTATCATTGTTTACTCCTTTCTTCTCGGCAGTTCTTTTTCCCTTGCCGTCAGATAATTTGGTCTCCTCATCCTTCTCTATAGTTGGGATAGTTGGGTGGCGTGCAAACGCGCAAAATAACTGCATGACTTGGATGTGATAAATCCCTGGGTGTTCCTCGGCCAAGCGTCTGAGCGCATAGATGCCCCCTAAACGGACAGAGAGAACCGCGTTGCCGAGCATCTCGGCACCTTTCTGATAACGTTCGTTCAGCAGCCCCTGTTGCGCTGTTTCAGCCTGCTTCCACGCCGTGTCAGCTTGGCGCTCTGCCACTATACTGCGCCATATAGCGAGCGGCAGGGCGATCACCGCTGCGGCCATAAGGACGATATTGCGCATGGTGGAACTGCCGGACTCACCGTTGCTGCTTAGCCAGTCCCAGCACATGAGCGACATCACAATTGTTGCTATCAGGACGAACACAACCCATGCTGCGATCCTGAACCAAGCTGATTTGACTGTGCTGGATTTCATCAAACGCTCCTCACCAGTATCCCCCCAACCCGCCGCGCCATCTCCGCAAAGTACAGCACTTCCTCCGGCGTCAGCGCCCGTCCCAAGACATCGCTCTCGCGATAGGATAGCCATTTCTTGAGGACTTGGTAGCCGCCGAGCTTGTAGTCCCAAATTGCGGCGGGGACGTTGCGCCAGAAGGCGTGGTCGTTCAGATACACGTCCAGCGTCTTTTCGCCTAGGGCAGGTATGGCATCCCCCAGCGCGGCGCGTTCGTCCGAGGTGTATTCGCGTTCGACGATGCGGCCTTGGCCCGGCATTACGGCGTCGCCGGTTCCGTAGTGGCCCCACCCAGCGGTGAGTGCGAAATCATCGCCGGTCATGTTGCGGCCATCGGTGGTGGCAGGCACGGCGAGGGCGGCGATTTCCGGGCGCAACGTGCCTTGGGTAACGCCCGGCACGGGTTCGTCGGGGTCGAGCAGACGGGCCAGTTCGCGGCCTCGCGCCGCTGATGCAGCGAGAGAATCTGCCGCGCCGTTAGCTTCGCCATCGGGCCAGCCCGGCAGGGGGATGCGCGGCCATTCCATGCGGAGCGCCCCGGCGTTGGCCTTGCGGTAAGCGGGATCGTGGAGGGTGGCGAGGATGTGGTGGAAGAGGTCCTCTACACTCGCGCCGAGACGGTGGAGATAGCGTTGCGCGGCACCGGACAAATTGGGGCGGCGTTGTATTTCGTTGCCGCCGATTCCGAAGCCGTCGTCGAGGAGGTAGGCGGGGAACCAAAGAGCACCCCGCTCAATCATGTGATAAGATGCGATATTATGTGTGAAACAGACTTGGGGTTCCGTTGCCCCCTTCCGTAGATGCTGAGCGGAGGACAGCCATACGTTCCCCTCGAATACATTTGGTTGGTACTCGGGACGTGGACGATCAAGCAGGCCGCCATCCATCTCCCAATAGAGCCATCGGTTGTCGAAGGGCCGATAGGAATAGGGAACGAAGCCAGCCTCATTCGGGCCGCCACGCTTGAGCAAAGCGTCACGTACCGCACGAGCATCGGACGCTTTGGAGCCTGACAACTTCCGCATCGCCGCCGGATAGCGCCGCGCAATCTCGTCGTGGCTCAGACTCTTGTCGAAGTAATCGGCTAGCCGCCTTTTGAGCCGGTCGAGATCGGTATCAACCAGAAGCGAATCACGGCTGGTGGTAACACCTGGAAACGACACCGGAAACAAATCAGGCAACGTCGGCCAATCGAACCAATCCTTGCTCACTGCCGTTTGTGCGAATGGCAGACCGAATGGCAAGACCGGCTTGACGCTTTCGTAGAGTTTTCCCGGCTCCACCTCCTCCGTCTCAATCAATTCCTCGCGCTTCGCCTGTCCCCACAGATGCCGAAAGCCAACCTCTCCAGTTGGCGCATGATCGGCCTTGCGCACCAGCGTTGCAATCGCCGTCCCAACTTGAATGCCCACCGGATCGCCCTCGGTCGAAAAAATGCTCGGGTCCGGCGAACCATCCGGCGCGACTTTGCCGGTCTTGTATTTGTCGCCGTTCAAGCAGTCAATCCGTATCGCGTCGAACGTCTCCAGATAGCGCTCCCGCATCCCCGTAAACGACAGCCCATCGAGCCAAGAATAGTTGGAAATGAAGCACACCACGCCTTGGCCCGTCTTCGCAATGCGCCGCTCCGCCATGCGAAAAAAGCGCACATAGAGATCGTTTAGCCCTTGGCCTTCAGGTCGGCGAACCCGTTTGGTCCTGCGGTAGGCTTCCGACAGCTCCCGCTCCTCGTCCACTGCCATGCCAGCAAAACCGTTATAAGGCGGATTGCCCAAGATCACCAGAATCGGCGTCTCCTGTTTCACCCGCTCGGCGCGGTCGCGTTCCTCCTCCAGTTCGGGAAACGGCAGCGGCTTGGTCGGGCGCGGCTCCCAGCCAGTCAGCGCATTGGTGAGGAACACTTGGGCGCGTTCCTGCCCGTCATCGGCCAGCGCCGCGTCGAGCGCCTGCATAGTCAACCCAACTTGCAAATGAGCCACGACAAACGGTGCCGGCATAATCTCAAAGCCGAACACGCGCTCGGTCGCCGCCTGCTTGACCCGTGCGCCAGTCAGCGCACCCAAGCCTTGGCTCTCCAGATTGGCAGCAATACGGCGCAGCACTTCCGCTAGGTACGCCCCAGTGCCGCAGCACGGATCAAGCACATAGACGTTCTCCGCAGCCAACCCGTCGGCAATGCCGAGATCGTCCCGGAGTGCCTTATCGACGCGGGCGACCATGTAGCGCACCACTTCGGTTGGTGTGTACCAGACGCCCAACTGCTTGCGCAATTCAGGATCAAAGGCTTCGAGGAACGGCTCGTAGAAATAGGTTACGGCCTCGCCCTCGTTGAAGCGGGCAAAGAAAGCGTCGCAATCTACCCGGTCGAGCGCAGCAGACGTCCAGTCCAGCACTTCGACGAGGCCAAGCGGTTGCAGCCGACCGGGCTGCGATAGCTGTTGGAACAGCGCCTGCATGACGGGTGCCCGCAAATGCCAAACCGCTTCGCGCCAATTGAACACTTTTGCGGGCGGCGGTGTTTGCCGCGCCCACAGTACCCAAGCGGAAAACACCCCGTAGAACAGCGTCTGCACCAGCGTCGAACGGAAAAACCGCGCCCCTCGTTCGCCCTCAAAGCGCACCCCCAGCGCCTCTTCCAGCGCCGTCCGCACCGCTTCCAACGACGGCGCATCGCCCGCCGCCTCGACCCGCGCCAGCGCATCGCGGGCATGAGACGCCAGCAACCACGCCAAATCCCTCGGCTCGGCCAGCCGCGCCCGATGCGCCAGCGCCCGGCACAGATATTCCCCCAAGCCTGCGCCGACCTCACTGGCAAAAGCACGCGGACTCTCCAACCGTTGCGCGAATTCCGCCGCGCTAGCCGCCAGCCGGAAAGTTTCAAGCTTGGCCGGTCGCCCCGCCGCATCCTCGCCCACCAACACGAAGTCGCGCGTATTAGTCACCAGCACCAGCCGATAGCGGTCCCAATAGCGGCTAACCTGATCGCCCGCTGCCGTCAACCAAGCGTCATCGTCAGCCGCCTTCACTTCAACCACGCCGCCTTCGGGCACCTGCCCCTGTTTCGGCTGCCCCTTCTGCACCTGCTTTGCCGCATATAGCCCAAAATCGGGATGCCCCGCCCCCTGATCGGCTAATTCACCAACGCAAAACACCTTGGGCTTGAGCGTTGCGCCGATGGCGTTCAACAAGTTGGCCAGCGGCCCATAGCTCGATCGCTCGCCAGTCGCGCCGCCGGAGGAGCGGACTCGTTGCAGATCGGCGAGGTAGGTTTCAACCGCTACCGTCAGTCGGGTCGTTGTTTTGGTCATCATGGCCATGTTGTGGCGTATTCAGGGTGCTAAAGAAGGTCCTTGTACCGGCGGTGTCAGCGGGCGCGCCAGAACTGAAGCGGCGTCCACTTTGTCATGTGGCTGAAGTCGAGGTCGGTCGCCAGCATAACCAGTTTGTGGCGAATGCAGAGCTGGGCGAGTAGTGCGTCGATGGTTCCAATCTGAATGCCGTGGCGGCGGCACTCGTTGCGCAACTCGGCTGCGTCAATGTAGTCGTCGCGCCCGGGCGCAATCATGGCGAGCGCCCCGAACCGTTCGACGATCTGCGCTTTGGCTCTCGGTCCCTGAAAGCCCTGCAATAACTCCTGCAAGACGATTCCAGTCGTGTAAATCGATTCGCCACCACCGAGCGCCTCCCGCAGGCGCTGGACCTCGGGTCCTTTGGAAATTGTATCCCGTCGCAAGGCCAGCGACCAGACGCTTGTGTCCACAAACAGCGTCACTCACGGCTCCGTTCGCGTTTGTAGTCAAAGCTGTCGTCCCAGTACAATTTGCCAAAAAGATCCAAGAGCCGTTCCTGCTCTCGGCGCGCGATGAACTCCTGCAAGGCGCGGTTGACGGTCGCCTTCTTGGTCTTCTCGCCGCCGACTTTTAGTGCTCTGTTGAGTAGCTCTGGGTCTATAGCCAAGTTTGTCGCCATTGTGTTAGCTCCTACACATATAGTTACACATAGATTAATCGCAGACGGAGGACGTGGTCAAGCTGCTCATCAATTTTTCATTTGCATAGCCCGCTCCGCGCGAGTTTGGCCGCGTATTTGGGGTGCGGGGCTAATTTTACCATATATTGTGGCCCCTCCTATCGGCGGTACAAGCGAGGAGGTCCGGCTAAACGAGAGAGAATGGAGCGATGCAGATGGAAAAATTAATCACAGCTATTGACCGAGAATGGGTGGCCGAGCGGACCCGGGAATTGGTCGATATTTACAGCGTAACCATGGCCGAAGCCGAAGTGTGCCGCGCATATTGCGACATGATGCGCGAGGTCGGCTTAGAGGTCGATGTGCGGGAAGTGACTCCGGGACGCAACAATCTCTACGCGCGCATCGCGGGTCAGGGGGATGGCCCCGCGCTGATGCTCAATGGCCATCTCGACACCATTCCCGTGGGGTCCTGCCCGCCCGCCCGCCGCGAGGGCAACCGCGTGTACGGACGAGGAGCGACCGACATGAAGGGGGGCATGGCCGCGGCGTTGGGTGCGGTCAAGGCGCTGTTGGAAAGCGGGGTGGAGTTGCAGGGCGACTTGTGGCTGACGGCCATTGTGGGGCACGAGGAAGTCGAGGCGCAAAAGGACGGGCCGCTGGCGCTGATCGCCGATCGCAACAGCGGCCGAATTGGCGGCGACCGAATCTTGATCGTCGAGGGCCGCGATGCGCTGTGGGTGATGAGCATGGGGTCCATGGTCTTTACCATTACACTCGAATCGGACGCTGGCGGCAAGCATACCCAGTACGTGCCCTTTGCGGAAAATCCGCTCCGCTTTGTGGGCGCGCTTATCGAACGGATCCATCAGTATCAACTCGAACTCGACGCGGGGGATGCACACGCCTTGGCGGGTGCCGAGCGAATTGACCTAGGGATCGTCACCGGGGGCGACTATTTCAATCGCACGCCGCTTTGCTGTACGCTGACGGGGACCCGGCGCTGGCTGCCGGGGCGCTCTGCGCCGCAGGTATTGGCGGAGTTGGAAGCCTTGGCGCAACCGTTGGCCGAGGCTGGGGGATTGGGTCTGCGGGTTGAGATGGAGCACGAGCGCGAGCCTTTTGAGACACTCGCCGACGATGCGGCCGTGCAAGCGGTGGGGCGGGCGCACGAGCAGATGACCGGCCAAGAGGCAGAGTTGGTGGGGATGCGGATTGTGGGGGATGCCAATTTGTACGTGCACGGGACGGGGGTGCCGACCTTTTACTACGGCCCCTCGAACGAGACGGCGCACGCGGATGTAGAGTGGGTAGAAGTGGATCGGCTGGAGCGGGCGGCGCAAGTGTACGCGCTGGCTGTAGCTGACTACTGCGGCGTTGTATCCTCGGATTGAATGCTATGGATATCCAAGCAATTCGTCGCGATTTCCCCGCGCTGGAGCAATACACTTGGTTCCAGAATGGGGGAGTGAGTATCACGCCGGTGCCGGTGGCCGCTGAGTACACGCGGTGGACGGAAGAGATGGTGCGGCGGGGGCCTTTGCACATCGTCTATCCAGAGGAAGAGTATCCCCGGCGCAAGGCGGCGATGGAGCGGCTGGCGCAGTTTTTTGGCGTGGCGGCTGGGGAATTGGCATTGATGCGGGGGGTCAGCGAGGGGTTTCAGACGGTGGTGCGGGGAATGGAGTGGGCGGCTGGAGACGAGATTGTGATTAGTGCGGACGAAGAGGCGGCGCTGCTTTTGCCGGCTCTGCACTTGCGGGATTTGTACGGGGTCGAGGTGGTGAAGGTGCCGCTGATTGACGATGACGATGGGCAGGTGCAGGCCGTGGAGGAGCGGCTAGGGGAGCGGACCAAGCTGGTGGCCCTGAGCCATGTGACGACGGACTTGGGGTTCCGCCTGCCAGTGGAGCGGATTTGTGCGGCAGCGCAGGCGCGGGGAGTGTGCAGCTTTTTGGATATGGCGCATTCGGCAGGATTGTATCCTTTGGATTTACGCGCGCTGGGGTGCGATTTTGCCGGGTTGCTCTCCTATAAGTGGATGTACGCACCCTATGCGGCGGGGTTGCTCTACGTGCGGCAGGAGGCTCTCGACGCGGTGCAGGTGCGCTATGCGGGCGGACGAGCCGAACAGTGGTTGGACCCGGTGGCGGATACCTTCGCGCTGCGCGAGACGACTGAGCGCTTTCAGTACGGTCCTTGGTGTTGGCCGCTGGTGCTGGCTTGGGCCTTTGCCGTCGAGTATCTGTCGGCCATCGGGCTGGAGGCGATCTGGGCGCGGACAGTGACGTTGGCTGAGCGGCTGAAGGAGGGGTTGACGCAAATCCCAGGTGCAGTGCTCTACACTCCGCGCTCCCCGGGGCGGTCTGCGGCGTTGGTCAGCTTTGGGCTGGCGGGATGGAAGGGGGAGGAATTGAGTCAAGTCCTCCGGGATGAGTGGAACATGGTCATCAAGCCGCTGCCGCACGGGCGCGAAGGCTTGCGCGCTAGCATCACCTTTTTCTTACTGGAATCGGAAATCGACGAACTGCTCGCAGCGCTGAACAGCTTGGCTAAGCAAAGGAGCAAGGCCCGTTGACCTCACAACAAACTGGACCGGCTACAGGTAGTCCCTCTGAATCTTCCCAAGTGGGGCACGGCTTTGGCACCGCGCCTGTTTTTCTGGCGTCAATTAGCACGATCCTCGGCGCGATCCTGTTCCTGCGGTTTGGTTACGCGGTTGCGCACGTCGGCCTTTGGGGCAGCCTCCTGATCATCGTTATCGGGCATCTGGTGACCATTCCCACGGTCTTGGCGGTGTCTGAGATTGCGACGAATCGCCGCGTGGCAGGGGGCGGAGCGTACTACATTATTAGCCGCTCTTTCGGCACCAGCATCGGCGGCTCGATCGGGATTGCCCTGTACCTCTCGCAAGCGATCTCGGTCGCCTTCTACTTGGTCGCCTTCGCAGAAGCGTTTGCGCCTTTTTACGAGTGGGTCGCTGCGACATACGCCGTGGACGTCGAGCCGCGTTGGGTGAGCTTGCCTTGTACCATCTTACTGGCCTTACTGATGCTCATCAAAGGGGCCGGTCTCGGCGTTAGGGCACTGTGGATCGTCAGCGCGATTTTGGGAGCGTCGATTGCCGCATTCTTTTTAGGGCAGGCTCCCGAGGAAATCCGTCCCGACGGGTTTCATCTGACCTCTCGCATTGAAGGTGGAGATGCCTTCGGGCTCGTCTTCGCAACGTGCTTCCCGGCCTTCACGGGCATGATCGCGGGCTTGGGACTTTCCGGCGACCTGAAGAATCCTCAGAAGAGCATCCCGCTCGGCATAATTAGCGCAACGCTCGTGGGCATGGTCGTGTATGCGTTGGTTGCGATCAAGCTCGCTCAGAGTGCGACGCCGGAAGCGCTTGCTGCCGATCAGTTCATCATGGCGCAGATTGCCCTGTGGGGTCCAGCCATCTACATGGGGCTGGGTGCTGCCGCTTTGTCATCGGCCCTTGGTTCGATCCTCGTCGCACCTAGAACCCTGCAAGCGCTAGCGCGCGACAACGTGCTGCCCGTTCCCAAACTGAATCGCCTGCTGGAGAAAGGCTGGGGCAGGGCACAGGAGCCGGTGTCCGCGACCTGCGTGTCGAGTGTCATCGCAATCGCATTCGTCGCTGTGGGAGACATTGACTTTATCGCCCATATTCTCAGCATGTTCTTCATGGTGACTTACGGTGCTCTTTGCTCGGTATCATTCCTCGAATATTTCGCTGGCAATCCGTCGTACCGCCCCACCTTCCATTCGCGCTGGTACCTGTCGCTGCTGGGCGCGGTAATGTGCGGCCTAATGATGATCTACATGAACGCGCTGTACTCGTTTGTAGCGATCTCTCTGATGGTAGCGACTTACCTCGGACTGCGACGCACGCGGCGGGGGGAGCGCGGCCTGACGGCGATCTTACAAGGGACGATGTTCCAACTGACTCGTCGTCTGCAAATCTCACTGCAGAAGAACCGCGCGGTTAAATCGGAAGGGGGCTGGCGGCCCTCGATTGTCGCGGTGACCCGCTTTGGGGAACGCCGATTGGGGCACTTCGACCTGCTGCGCTGGATCAGCCATCGGCATGGGTTTGGGCACTTTATTCAGTTTTGTGAGGGGGACTACTCGTTCACAGAAGAGATCGAGGCCCGCCTGCAGAAGGGCAGACTGATCGAGCGGACCGAGATTAGCGGGGCGGGCATTTTCGTGGATTCCCTGATTTGTCCTTCGTTCCAGATGGCGCTGGCGCAGACGCTCCAGATGCCAGGGATCTCGGGCTTGCCCAACAACTGTCTGCTGCTCGAATTCGACAAAGAGCATCCAGAAGAGATCAAAGAGACTGTGCAGGGCGCATGCCTTGCAACGGAATCAATGTTCAATGTCTTGATCCTGCGCTCGACGAACTACCGCTTCGGCTATCGCTCCTCGATCCACCTGTGGGTGACCGAGGAGAATCTGGTCAACGCTCCGCTGATGCTGCTTTTGGCGTACATCATCGTGGGGCATCCGGAGTGGAGACACGCCGAGATCCGGCTTTTTGCGTGCTTCGACTCTGGAAACGGAAACGGAGAGCGCGAGACCAACAAGCTGTCCGAGTTGATGACGGAAGGACGGTTGCCGATTTCTAGCCAGAATGTGACGTCAGTTCCTTGCACGACCCGTGAAGCCCTTGAGCAGGAGGTGATCCTCTGGTCTTCTAAAGCCGATTTGGTCATAGCTGGTCTGACCGATGACGACATCAAATCGGACGAGGCCAAGCAAGCCCTCCAGTGCTACGACGGGGCAAACGACGTGCTGTTCGTCCATGCGAGCGAGCCGGTCGCAATCGAGTAATCGGTCGCTTGAGTGCCACCCATCATCGAAGGAATAGGGGTTGGAGAGTATGCTCAAAAAAGGGGTGTTGCGGGGACCGGTTTGAAAGATCAGAGGAATTCGTTCAAGGGCAGCGTCGACCGGATGTTCGAGGCGGCCGCCACCGCGATAGAACTCGAGCCGGGACTCGCCGACCAGATCAGGACTTGTAACTCCGTGTTCCAGGTCAGCTTTCCCGTTTACATACGGGGCGAGTTTCGGGTCTTCACCGGCTGGCGCGCCGTTCACAGCGAGCACTTCCTGCCGGTAAAAGGCGGCATCCGCTATGCGCCGATCGCCGATCAGGACGAGGTGGAGGCCCTAGCCGCCCTGATGACCTACAAGTGCGCCATCGTCGATGTCCCGTACGGGGGGTCTAAGGGTGCCCTGCAGATCGATCCGCGCGATTACGACGCGGCCGAGCTCGAGTTGATCACTCGCAATTTCACGATGGAGCTGGCCAAGAAAGGCTACATCAGCCCCAGCCTCAACGTGCCGGCTCCCGACATGGGCACAGGCGCGCGCGAGATGGGGTGGATTGCAGATGCCTACCGCGCCCTGTATCCCAATGACATCAACGCCGTCGCCTGTGTCACCGGCAAACCCGTGCACATGAGCGGAATCCGCGGTCGCAACGAGGCGACGGGGCGCGGGGTGCAGTACGCCCTCAGGGAATTCTTTCGCCACCCCGAAGACGTGCAGAGGGCCGGGATGGATGGAGACCTAGAGGGTAAGCGCGTAATCATCCAGGGCCTGGGCAACGTAGGGTACCACGTTGCGAAGTTCCTGTCCGAAGAGGATGGCGTCAGAGTGGTCGCTGTTATTGAGCGCGAGGGGGCCATAGTGTGTGAGGACGGGCTAGACATTGAGGAGTTCGCCACTTATCGCCGCGAAAATGGCGGCGGCGAGGGCTTTGGGGATTCCGAGTTCGTGGAGGACGGCCGCCTTTTGCTGGAAGCAGACTGCGACACCCTGATTCCCGCGGCTACTGAATCGGTGATCACCGCGGAAAACGCCGAGCGCATCCAAGCGCGGCTGATCGCCGAGGCCGCCAATGGTCCGATCACTTTCGAGGCGGACGAAATCCTGCGCGATCGCGGCAAGGTGATGATTCCAGACGCTTACCTAAATGCAGGGGGTGTGATCGTCTCCTATTTCGAATGGATCAAGAACTTGTCCCACATCCGCTTCGGCCGCATGGACCGGCGCATTGACGAGTTGCGCGGGCAGCGCATCGTCGAGGCCATTGAGACTGCGGTCGGCAAACCCCTGCCCGAAACCCAGCGGCACGACCTGATGCGCGGAGCCGATGAGTTGGACCTGGTGCGATCTGGCCTAGACGACACCATGCGGCAGGCGTACAACGAGCTGCGCGAGGTGTTTTTGAGCCATGATAAGGTGCATGACCTGCGCACTGCGGCGTACGTCGTGGCGATAGAGAAGATAGCGCAGAGCTACCGGGAAATGGTGTACTGATGGTGACTTCTCCCTGCTCACTCGTGCAGGCTTGCGCGTCAGCATCGCCTTTTTCTTAACTTGAGACGGCAATCGATCAACTACTCGCGGCATTGGGCCGCTTGCAAAGGAGCTAGGCGTGAAAATCACCAAAGTAGAAACCATTCAGATAGAGACCCCGCGCTACTACGGCCACATCTCCGGGCACGTGCTGGTCAAGGTCTTTGTCGATGACGGCCCGGTCGGCTGGGGCGAGGCGTCCGACAGTCGCGCCGAGGATTTGGCGGCCATTGCCCGGCAGTACAACGAGCTGTTGGTGGGGCGGGACGCTGGGGCCATTACCGAGATCAACGAGCTGTTGCGCGGCCACGCCTTTAACAGTTCAGTAACCAATCTCCACCTCGCCTCGGCGATTGACTTGGCACTTTACGATCTCCACGGCAAGGCCCAAGGGGTGCCGGCCTATCAGCTTTTGGGCGGCAAGATGCGAGAGAAGCTCTATTGCTGCTATCCGATCTTTGGCTGGCAGGTAAAAGAGGACTTCGAGCGCACGCTGGGCTATCTCCAGCGGCTGCTCGACTTGGGCCATCACCTATTTCGCTACTACGTGTCGGGCGATAGCGCGCTCGACGACCGCTTCCTTGGCGAGGCCAAACGCCGCTTCGACAATCGGCTCAAGCTCAAGTCCATCGACTTTTCCGGGCGCTTCACCGAGTGGGAAACGGCCGTCCGCTACGCCAATGTCCTCCGCCACCACGCGCCCTATCACTTTGAGCAGCCCTCGCGCAGTCTGCGGGTCTCGGCCGAATTTGTGCGGCGCGTTGACCTACCAGTAAGTTGGCACATCAACAGCCTAGAGCTGGGAATGGAAGCCATTGAAAAAAGGGCCTGCACGGCCTTTAACGTCGCCTGCGTCTGCGGCGGCCCGACCCATATCCGCCGGCTTTTCGCCTTGGCGGAGGCGGCTGGGTTCCGCTGCTTGATCGGCACCGACCAAGAATCGACGCTGGGGGTGTCGGCGCAGGTCAGCGTTGGCATTGCCATGCCCAACACCAACTTGCCCTGCGACCCAATGGGGCCAGTGCTGTACACGGCGTCGCCGGCCGTGGAAAGGGTGCGGGCCGAGGGCAGCTACTTGTATCCGTTTGAAGGGCCGGGTTTGGGTGTGGAAATCGACGCGGACAAGCTGCACACCCTGACGGTGGCGACAGCCTGAGCGCCCGGCGCATCCTACCTCTGCGTTCATCTGCGGATACGTTGCCGCCGCATACCAACCGCTAAGGGTTTGACCTTTTGCCGGTTGTGCCGCAGTATATATCCTTTCGTCAATTTGAGTTACATATAAACAGGAGTGAAAAATGAGCGAAGCAAACCGCGCGACCTGGGCCGACAATTGGCTCGGGTACCGGGAGGAAATCAAGGTCGTCGATGTCACAATCCGCGATGGCGGCTTGATGAACGACCATCAGTTTACCGACGACGTAGTAAGAGGCGTGTACGAGTCCTGCGTTGAGGCTGGGATTGACTACATGGAAATCGGCTATATCAACTCGCGGGAGCAGTTTCCGCCCAGCGAGTTTGGACAGTGGAAGCACTGCCGCGAGGAGGACATCCGCCGCATCGTCGGCGACAACAACACCTCGCTGAAGTTGGCGGCCATGGCCGACGCCGAAAAGAGCGATTACAAGACGGACATCTTACCGGCGTCTGAGAGCGTGTTAGACATGATCCGCGTGGCCACCTACATCCACCAGATGCCGCTGGCATTGGACATGGTCAAGGACGCCCATGACAAGGGCTATGAGACGACCTTGAATCTAATGGCCGTTTCCACCGTGCCGGAGTCCGAGGTTAAGAGCGCGTTGGAGATGCTGGTGCATTCGGACGTGGGGGCTGTGTACGTGGTCGATAGCTTTGGCTCGCTCTACAGCGAGCAGATCCGCGCGCTGTGCAACATGTTTTTCGAATACTGCGAGGGGACTCCGATCGATGTTGGGATCCACGCCCACAACAATCGGCAACTGGCCTTTGCTAATACCATTGAAGCCGTGACGCTAGGGGCCAATTGTGCGGACGCGAGTTTCGCTGGCTTGGGCCGCGGCGCGGGCAACTGCCAGATGGAGCTTTTGTTGGGCTTTTTGCACAACCCAAAATTCCGCTTGCGCCCAGTGCTCAAGTGCATTGAGGAGCACGTTGAGCCGCTGCGCTCTCAGTTGCTGTGGGGCTACGACTATCCCTACATGATCACCGGCTTGCTCAACGAGCATCCACGAGCCGGCATGGCTTTTAACGCCTCTGAAGACCGGGGCAAGATCGTCCAGTTCTACGACCAGATGAAAGAGCAGGAGTGAGCCTGTTCAGTACCAGAGATAGCTGGCGTTGAAGGCGAAGATCAAGCCTGTGACCTCGGCTTTGATCGCTTGGTCGCCGATCGCAGCCTCGGCGTTTGGCGCGCCCCAGCCGACGGTGCCTTTGACCATCCAGTTCTTGCGCACCTCGTAGCCTATACTACCGGCCAGTCCGAGGCCATCGAGGACGTTGTCGCCTCCGTCGTCCCAGCGAGCGGTGCCGATGACGGCCTCGACAAAAGGCGATGGGGCGCGTTTTTTGAAGAAATAGGTTGCGCTAAAGCCATCGATCTCAAAGTTGGTGTTGCCCTTGGCGACCGCTTTGCCGAGGAGCTTGGTCTCGTCGGCGTCAGTGTCGCTGCCTAAGTCCAAGATCCAACCTAAGACGAGGTGGTCAGTGAGGCCGTAGCCGAGCTGGAGGGCCATCCCGAATGCCGAGTCGCTGTTCTTGTGCCGGGAACGTTTACCGTCGATGAGCCACTCTTGCTCGATGGACTGGTAGCTCGGCCCAAGGCCCAAACCGAACATAAACCCCTCGCGTCTTCCATCAAAGGCGTGGGCGGCCAGCGGCAGTGCCAGCAAGAGGGCGAAAAGAGGCAAGGCGCGTTGCATGGTGAAGCTCCGTTTAGAGGTATGAGGTTAGATGGGCAAAAAAGAGGCGCTTAAACATGCTGTCAAATTATCTAACACCGCTACCGGCTGGAAGTGCCACCGCGCCCCAAACACCTTTTTCACGCGAGAACCCGCTCCGCAGCGGGCGGTAGAAGGAGCCTGTGTCATGCGAGAACACTCGGTGCGCCGCTCATTGCAAATCTACGAGCGCGCCAAAGCGCTCGTCCCCGGTACCACCCAGCTTATCAGCCGCCGCCCGACTCGGGCCGCACTCGGCGTCAGTCCCATCTACGCCGAGCGCGCCAAAGGCTGCCGCATCTGGGATGTGGATGGCAACGAATACATCGATTGGACCAGCGCCGTCGGACCGGTGATCTTGGGCTATGCCGACGAGGTCGTCGATGCTGCCGTCCGCGCCCAAATCGACCGGGGGACCATCTACAGTATCGTCCAAGAGTCGGCCGTAGAGTTGGCCGAGGAACTGGTGCGGATCGTACCTTCGGCAGAAATGGTGCGCTATTGTAAAGGCGGGGGCGAGGCCTGCACCATTGCGGTGCGGATCGCGCGCGGGGTCACCGGCCGCGACAAGGTGCTGTTTTGCGGGTACCACGGCTGGCACGACTGGTACCAGGCTGCCAACATCGGGGCTGAGCGGCTAGCTACTCATCTCTTCAATGGCATTGAGCCGATTGGCGTGCCTCGCTGTCTGGAGGGCACGGCTATGCCTTTTACCTATGGCGATGTCGATGAACTCACCGCTCTGCTCGAAGCGCACGCTGGCGAGTTGGCCTGTATCATCATGGAGCCGATGCGCTCCGACGAGCCGCCGCCGGGCTACTTAGAAAAGGTGCGGGAGTTGGCGTCGCACTACGGAGTGGTGCTCATCTTCGACGAGGTCTCGTCTGGATTCCGCGTAGCCTTGGGCAGTGCTCAGGAATACACGGGCGTGACGCCGGATATGTCCGTTTTTGCCAAGGCCATCTCCAACGGCTATCCAATGGGCGCGGTGGTCGGCAAGCGGGAATTTATGGCCCCGGCTGCGCAGATGTTTATCTCCAGTGCCTATTGGGACGACAACATCGGCGTGGCGGCTTCGCTGGCGACCTTGCGCGAGTTGGAGCGCCGCGACGCAGTAGGCCACTTCCAGCGCATCGGCACCTTCTTCAAGGAGCAGATCGACGCGGCCGCGGCTGCCGTCGGGCTCGATGCTAGTTGCGAGGGAGTGGCCGCGCATCCCCACATCCGCTTGGGCGCGGAGGACGCCGCGACGACTGCCAAAGTCCACACACTGTTCATCCAAGAGAACGCCCGCCGCGGCGTGATCTTGGCGACGGGGTTCATGTTCAATTGCGCCCACGGCGAGGCTGAGGTCGAACAGACCGCAGCCGTGGTGCGGGAGAGTTTTGCCGTTATTGCCGAGGGGCTAGAGCGCGGGACCTTGGACGAACTGCTCGAAGTACCGCCTCAAGAGGATCTTTTCCGGCGGCTAGTGCGCTAAAGTTTCAGGATCAAGCTCGGCAAAGACGGCGATTAAGCGGAGGAAGAAGGCGGCGAAGGTCGGATAGCGGTCGCGCTGGGATTCATATTCTTCGAGGCGGCGAGCGACGGCGTGGATATAGCGGAAGCCGCGCCCGGATTCTTCGCGCAGTGCCCGGCGACCTGCTTCTGCGCCGAGGTGGTGGTGGGCAAGGCGCGCGGTGATGGCGCGGATGAGGTGTTCATTGGCACAGTCAAACCAGTGCGTGTAGCCGATGGTGGCCATCTGTTCGGCCAGCGGGGCGAATAGATCGGCATGGGGCCTCAGCACTGGATAGTACTTCTCGCTGAGGGGGTTGACGAAAGCGTGGCTGAACTCGTGCCATATAATTTGCAAAAGTTGATCGCGGGGGCCGTATTCGGGTAGGCCGCGTGTGGCATCTGTGGGGCCGAGCAGTGTATAGACATCGTACGGCCCCCCGTGGCGGCCGATGTGCGGGCCAAATCCCCCGTGGTGCAAAAGCGGGCTAAGGATTAGGTGGTAGCTGATTTGGCGGGTGCCGAAATATGCCTCGACTTCGCCGGTGGGATCGGCACCAGCCAATTCTTCGCGGAGACGCGCCTCGAGGAGTTTATAGAGCTTTTGGCTGCGGGCAAAGAAATGGTTGAATTGGGTCTGGCGCGCAAAGTTGCGCAGGGCGTGGACGAAGCGCGTAAAGTTTTCCTCACCGCGGAAAGCGCGATAGATATGAGGAGGAATGGGTTGGGTTTGTTCTAATACGGGTGGGTCGGACAGATAGAGCATGGCGGTTGGGTAGGCGTCGGACCATCCTGTGTCCAAGCTCAGGCTGCGAAAAAAGTCCACGGCCTGCTGAGGGGGATAGCGCGAGAAGTGAGTGATGAGGTCGTGCCCATAATCCACTCGATAGGGCGTCAGATAGCGATACTGGCTGAGAAGTTGGACTGCGATAAGCAGTTCGATGCGCGGATCCGCGCCGATGTGCAGGCGTTGCTCGGCGCGGACGCCCGAAGCCATCAGCAGCACTAGGCCAACGCAGATACAATAAAAGCCGACTCGCAAGGAGCCGGCTTTTAATTTTTGGGGACGAATTTTCAACGATATCAGGGAGACCAAGAGCCGCCGGGGTCTGGCGCGGCTTGGTCGGCGGTGGAGCGGGTGTCGTGCAGGGCTTCTTTGAGCTGTTTGCCCGGCTTGAAGTGCGTCTTGCGGCGGGCGGGCACGTACACTACCTCGCCGGTGCGCGGGTTGCGCGCGGCGGGTTTGGGCTTGGTGTCTTTGACTTCGAGGACTCCGAAGCCTCTGATTTCAATGCGGTTCCCCTCGATAAGCGTTTCGCGCATGGCCTCGAACAGGCTATCGACCATTTGCAAAGTCAGATTGTTTTTGCAGCCGAGCGTGTCAGCTACCGACCGCGCTAGGTCCTTCTTGGTTATCGTAGCCACTAAAACCTCTCTAGATGAGGAGCTAAATCGGCTCTGATTTTGTTCATAAGTGCTTGTATTATACGAAATTCTGACGCTTAATCAAGAAAAAAGTAAATAATAAAAGAAACAAAGACATAAGCGCGTCACGGGGCTTGAAATTGAGGGTCGGAAAGGGTTTTCAAAAAGGCCACTATGGCGCGTTTGTCGGCTGGGTCGAGGTCGAGGTTGGGCCGGACGAGCAACAACGGGTCGGTGAGGATCGTGCGGTGAAAGCCGGAGTCGTAGTGCTCGACGACTTCCTCTAAGGTCTGAAAGCGGCCGTCGTGCATGTAAGGCGCGGTGTATTCTACATTGCGCAAGGTTGGCGTCCTGAATTTGCCGCGGTCGAGGCGTTTCCCGGTGAGCGCGGCCAGTCCCTCATCCGGGGGATCTAGATCCAGTCCGTTGTTGTGGAACTCGTTGTCGGTGAAAAGCGGTGCGACGTGGCAGTGGAAGCAGTCGCCTGCCTCGGTGTGGAAGAGGATGAAGCCCCGTTCTTCTTCTGGGGTGAGTTCTGCTTGGCCGGCCAACCAGCGGTCGTACTTACTGTCCGCCGAAATGAGGGTGCGTTCGAATTGGGCGATGGCTTGGACGACGCGTCGTCGGTCGATGGGCACGTCGCCAAAGGCGCGGGCAAAGAGCGCGGGATATTCGGGGTGGCGCTCGAGTTTGGCTACCACGCGGTCCCAATCTTCGCCCATTTCCATGGGCTCCTGCACGGGTTCGAGGGCTTGATCTTCGAGGCTGGCCGTGCGCCCGTCCCAGAAAAAGGACGAGTTCCAGAGCACGTTAAAAAGCGGCATGGAATTGCGGCTGGTGAGGCCGCCGACGCCTTGGCTAAGGGGCCGCGGATCGGAGAAGGCATGAGTGGGCAGGTGACACGAGGTGCAGGCGATGGTGCTATCGACCGAGAGGATGGGGTCGGCAAAAAGCCGCTCGCCAAGGGCGATGCCCTCGATGGTCAGGGGATTGTCCGGCGGGATTTCCGGTGCGGGAAATCCTGTCGGCACGGACAGTTCGTAGGGGGTTGGGGCAGGCGGAGGAGTGGGGAGTACACCGGCGTCTTTGCCGCAGGCGACTAGGCCTAGCAGGATTAGTGCCCCAAACCTCATGAATTATTCCCTAAGTGTTCGTCCTATTTTTAGTCGATTCGATCGGGATGTCCGATGTGCACTTGGGAAAAGACGGTAGCGCCGTTACCTTGCAAGGTCAATTGCGCCTCGGAGTTGCCCATAATTCCGCCGCGACCGCTAAAGTCGTATAGCGATGGCGCGTCGTACCACTCGTTAAGATCCATCACCACGGCGATTGCCCACTCGTCGCCGCTGACTGTTAGGAAAAGCGGCAGGGAGACGGCAAACGAAAAGTCTTCCCCGCCCGCCGGTCCGGTGTGTGTCAGAAAGGCTCCCTCGCCATCGTCGGTGCGGAAGAGGCCCTCCATGCGCATGTAGTGGTAACCGCCGCCCATGGGAGCCGGCCATGCCATGTTGTTGAAGTGATCGACGCTCGGCAGCGCGCCGGTTTCGTTTTTAGCGCCGTCGATGCCAAAGGTAAAGTGCAGAGCAGCGTATTGGCCACCGGGCACCTTGGCCGAAACGCTGCTAGTCGCATTTACGAAGGCGTTGCGATAGTGGAATTCGGCCAGTTCGACGCGCTGGCCCCCAGCCGTCTCCAAGGCGATATCCGAGACGATGTACTCCAGGCGAGTGACACCGTATTCGTTGCCCGCAGCGTTGGTGTAGAGAATATCCTCGTGCTTGAGGTCGGCACCGGCGACGGTGTGGTTGAAGTGGACGGTCACCTCGCCTTGGTCGTCGTCAGCGTCGCCGCAGGCTAGCAGAAAGCAACAAGCAGCTAATATGAGATATTTCATGGGGTATTCCTTTTGCAAAGAACGAGAACCACTACTCCGCTTGTTCGTCTGTTTTTAAGACGGTACATTACTAAATAGGATGCGCCAATTTGTCGAGTCTGTCCAAATGACCAAGGGCAAGCCCGCCTCCGGCGAGCGTCCGCGGACGCGGATCGGCCACAAGCTGATTTTGAGTTTCGTGCTGCTGGTCATGGTCGTGGTGGGGTTATCGGGCTGGGTGCTTTTTGAGCTGACGGACCGCAGCTTGGAGCGGCAGATGCGCGACCATCTCGTATCGGTTGCCAAGCTGGTGAGTATGAACCTGTCCGGCAATGTGGTGCGCTACATGGACCCGGGCCGCGAGCACTCCCATCTCTACCGGACTCTAGTGGGTAAATTGCAGCGCGCCGAACAAGGGGTTGGTGCCCGGCACATCTTCGTTTTCGACCGCGAGTACCGCTCGCTGCTCGACACCGATGGGCTGATGCCCATTGGCCGCGAGTATCCCAAACTGCTCTTCGACAGCCGCGAACTGGAGCGAGTTTGGAAGGGCCAGACCGCGCATTCGGTGCTTTTTTACGACGGCGATGTCCCGTACATGACAGGCTACGCTCCGATCTTTCACGATGGCGAGGTCGTCGCAGCCGTTGGGGTCGAAATCGGGGCCGGGTTTGTGGACTCCATCCGCGTCTTCGGGCGGTCGGTGCTGATCTTTGCCGGGTTGGGTGCGTTACTCACCGTCGGAGTGGCGTGGGGGTTGGCGCGGACACTGACGCGGCCCATCCAAAAGTTGGTCGAGGCCGCGCGCGAAATCGGCCGAGGTAATATGAACCAAGAGGTAGTCACCACGTCCGACGATGAAATCGGCTATTTAGGCGAGACCATGGAGGAGATGCGGCGCAAGCTGGTCGCCCGCGACGCGCAACTGCGCCTCATGCTGGGCGGCGTTGCCCACGAGATCCGCAACCCGCTGAGCAGCATTGATCTGTATGCCGGCCTGATCGCCGGGGACTTGCCCGCCCGCGACGAGCGCAAGCAACACATTGAGAAGGTCATCGAGGAAGTGCGTCGGCTCAATGGCGTAATATCCGAATTTCTCGAATTCGCCCGCCCGGCACCGGCGCAGCCGCAGCCGACGGAGCTGGCCCCGCTCGTGGCCAACGCGGCCTTTTTACTGGCCCCGGAAATGCAGGCTGCGGGCATTAGCTACGAGGAGCGCATCGCGCCGGATTTAGTGTGCTACATTGACGCCGAACAGATGGAGCGGGCGCTGGTCAACCTGATGAAGAACGCCGTGCAAGCCATGCGCGATGGCGGGCACTTGACGGTGCGGGCCACGGCCGAAGGCGAGGGGGTCGTGGTCGAGGTGGCTGACGATGGCTCAGGTATGTCGGAAGAGGTGCAGGCGCGCCTTTTTGAGCCTTTCTTTACCACCAAAGAGAAGGGATCGGGTTTGGGGATGGCGCTGGTGGCGCGGGCGGTTGAGGAAAATCGCGGCCGGATCGAAATAGACAGTCGGCAAGGTGAAGGCACGGTGTGCCGCCTGCGCCTGCCGCAGTCCAAAGATGGGGTACTATGGGCAGGATTCTGATTATCGACGACAATCAAAGCCTTGGCGACGGGCTGGTGCTAAGCTTGAACAAGATGGGGCACCAAGCCGTTGCCGCGGGGAGTGGTCGCGAAGGGTTGGCGCGGATGAAGGACGAGCCTTTTGACTTGGTCATTACTGACTACCGCATGGAGGAGATGGACGGTTTGGCGGTGATGGAGGCAGTCCAGCGCCAAGCACCAGATACCGACGTGATGATGATGACGGCCTACGACACCCGGGAGTTGGCTGTAGAGGCGATGGAGCGGGGGGCGATCGACTTTATCGTCAAACCGTTCCTGCCCGATGAACTGTGGCTGAAGGTCAATAAGCGGCTTGACTATCGAACCAAGCTGCGGGAAGCCCAAACCAAATTGTGGGAAGCCCAAACCCTCCGCCGAGAAGCCGAGGCCAAGTTGCAGGACTGGGAGCACTTATTCGAGCAGAACCGCTATCTACGTGAAGAGATCGACAGCCGCTACAACTTCGGCGAGATCGTCGGCCAGTCTCCGCAGATCAAGGCTGTGCGCGAGCGAGTGCATAAGGTAGCTTCGTCATCGTCGTCGGTGCTCATCTATGGGGAAAGCGGCACCGGCAAGGAGTTGGTCGCCCGCGCCATCCACTACCAGAGCAGCCGCAGCAAAGGCCCGTTCGTCAAGGTCAACTGTGGTGCCCTGCCGACTGGGTTGGTTGAAAGCGAGTTGTTTGGGCACGAGCGAGGGGCTTTTACCAGCGCGGTGCGGAGCAAGAAGGGAAAGTTTGAATTGGCCGAAGGAGGGACAATCTTTTTAGACGAGATCGGCGACGTACCTTTGGAGACCCAAGTTCGGCTGTTGCGGGTGTTGCAGGAAAAGCAGTTTGACCGCGTGGGGGGCGAGCAGACGCTCGACGTAGATGCGCGGGTGGTGGTGGCCACCAACCGATCGCTCAAGCGCATGGTCGAAGAGGGCACCTTCCGCGAAGATCTCTTCTATCGGCTGGAGGTCATCCCGCTCACCTTGCCGCCGTTGCGGGAACGGCGAGAGGACATTGAGCTGTTGGTGAAACACTTTACGCAAAAAAAATGTGGGGAAATGAACATCCCGCCCAAGCGTCTAACCGAAGAAGCCCTAGCCGGCTTGAAAAGCTACCCTTGGCCGGGCAATGTGCGCGAACTGGAAAACATTATCGAGCGCACGATGGTGTTAGTTGACGGCGAGGAAATCGGCTACCACGATCTGCCGCTGACCTTTGACGAGGAAATGGCTGACGAGGGGATGCCTAACGAGGAGGCCTCCGACGACGGGGGCTTACTACTCAACGAACGCCTCGACGCGGTGGAGCGCGACTTAATCGCTCGGGCGATGGAGGAAGCAGATCACGTCAAGACCAAGGCGGCTTCGCTTTTGGGGATTAAGACTAGTGCCCTGTACTACAAGCTCGAAAAATACGGTCTAGATTAGCGATGAAAAGCTCATTCGTTCTTTTGTTAGTTTTGGGATTTGCGCTGCCCGGATCCGCGCATGGAGATTCGGTAAGTCTGGGGGACCTAAAGGCCCAATACCGCGTCTTGGAAAGCCAACGCGATTCTCTTGCCGGCCAGCGCTTGCGGGTTGCGGTCGAAGCTGAAGCGCTGTCGGCTCGCATCGACAGCCTGAAGCTGAGTGCATCGTCCGCGGCACTGGGGGAAGCTCTGCGCTCCTCGCTTAGGTTGGTGCAGCACATGGTTGAGATTGAGTGGAAGTTGGTGGCTTTAGAAGCGCAGCAGGATAGTTTGGCCGAGCGCTTGTGCCTCGCCTATGACTGGGAAATCGGCGTGCTCATCCAGAAGTTGGCCGAGCAACCAGACCGGGGCCTGTCAGCCCAACTGACGCTCTATCAGGAGGCACGGGAACAGCTCGGGATCGGGATCCATAGCGCAAATCTGCACTACAACGAGCAGATGAAGATTGAGGTAGATGACGGGCCGGACGAGATCCAGCAAAAGCAAGAGTTATTGGAGGATATCGCCGACCGCCTCAAGGTCGAATGGAGTGCCAACGCCGACCTGCTGCGTCGCTTAGAGGCCGAGCACCGGCTGTGCGCTAGGGCGGAGCAAGCGCGGGCCAAAGCGCAGCGGTCCGAAGAGCGGGTTTTGGTGAGCGGGGAACAGCCACAGGAGCAAGTGCGGCTTCTCAGGCAAGACGAGTCCTTGGCCGAATTTGATCTCGAATCGTCGATTGCCGAAGTCGCACTGAAAATTCACAAGCTGAAGGCCCGCCAACAGGAAATCCTGCAGCTACAGGCCGTGATCGAAGAACGCGCCGAGGCGTTCCGGCGCTACTTGCACAGCATGTTAGAGGGTGAGGAATAGTCCGCACCGGATGGGATGTAGGGATTTGCAGGGTGAGGAGTTTCACTCACCTGCGTGCAATCCTCGGCTGACTTCCACTACATTGTCTCGCGTCGCGCCAAAGGCGCATTTGAGCCGTTGATAAGCTGCCCACGGGTCTGTCTGGTGGCCGCAAGTAAAGAGGTCGAGAGCGGCATAACCGCGCTCGGGCCACGTGTGGATGGCCAAGTGGCTCTCCTGGACGATGAGCACGCCGGTGACCCCTCCCGGAGTGAAGCGATGGAATGCAGTGCCCAAGACGCGGGTGCCGGCCGCTTTGGCGGCGGCCTGCAGCTCGGCTGCGATATAATCTGGGTCGTCGAGCCGTGCGCGGTCGCAGCCGTAGAGATCGACGAGCAGATGGCGGCCTATGGCCTGCATTGGAGCGCGCTTGGGCGGTAGGGCAGAGCAACTAGGCCCTCAGACATATTCGACGATGTCGGTGGGTAGGCACTTGAGGTCCCGGCATATATTGGACAGGGTGTACGGGTCCATGTCCTCGGTGCCTTGGTCGATGGCCTTTTTGATGTGCTGATAGGTGGTCAGGTTGATTTCCGGTTTGCGCTCTTCGAGCATCTGTTCGATCGCTTCTTTCTTAAAGCGGATCATGCGACCTCCTCGCTTGCGGGTGGGGTAAGTAAGTAAGGTCAGGCTGCGGCTGCCGTCAAAGTAGGGGGCGGTTTGAAACCGCCCCCTACTATTCGTAGCGCAGGGCGTCTATGGGGTTGAGGAGGGCGGCTTGGCGAGCCGGGTAGATGCCGAAACCAATGCCGACCGCGGCCGAGACCCCAAAGGCGAGGACAATGGTCCAAGGCTGGACGATGGTGCGCCAGCCCGCGTACAGGGTGATCACTTCTGGGATGGCGTAGCCCAGCACTACCCCAATCAGGCCGCCAATTAGGCTGACCAACAGCGATTCGACCAAAAACTGCGCGAGGATGTCGCGCCGCCGCGCGCCCAAGGCGCGGCGGATGCCGATTTCGCGCGTGCGTTCGAGCACCGAGGCCAACATGATATTCATGATGCCGATGCCGCCGACGACTAGGGAGATACCGGCAATGCAGCCCATGACGATGTTGAAGATCTGCTGCGTTTTCTGGCTTTGGCGCAACAGCTCTTCGGGAATGGCGATCTTGAAGTCCTCGACGCCGCGATGCCGCCGGTTGAGGATGGTGCGGACGATAGCCGCGGCCTCTGGCAATTGGTTGGAGTTGGGGATCTTGACGGTGATTTGGGTCAGCTCGGGCTCGCCCGACTCCCAGTGGAAGCGGTTGAGCAAGGCCGTCAGCGGGACGTAGATGTCCTCGTCGGTGTTGCGCACTTCGAGCACGCCGCCGATTTTGCCGCCGGCCGCGCCCTTGTCTTCGAGCACGCCGATGACCGTAAACCACTGGTTGCGGATTTTGACCCGGCCGCCCAAGGGATTGTCAAAAAAGAACAGTGCCCGCTTGGCGTCTGCACCCAACACGCAGACGCGCTTGGCGGTGTTCAAGTCCTCGGCGGAAAAAAATACCCCGCTGCCCATGCGGGCGTCGAGGACGGTCAGATAGTCGGGGGTCGTGCCCACCACCATGGTGCGGAAGGTGTGGTCTTGGGCTTGAGCTTTGACTTTGAGCTCGCGCTGGGGAGTGACGTAGTCCGCCAACAGGCAGATGCGGGCAATTGACCGCGCATCGTCCCATGTCAGTCCCAGAGAGCGATTCTGGTCGATGTCGGCTTCGGTTTCCTCGTCGGCTTCTTTTTTCCAGTGCTGGACGATGATATTGCTAATGCCCATCTGACGGATTTGTTCAAGGGATTCCTGCTTGGCACCCTCACCGATGGAGAGCATGGCAATGACCGCGGCCACGCCGAAGATGATACCGAGCATGGTCAGCAGGGTCCGCAGCTTGTGCGACAGCAGGCCGACTAGGCTCAAAGAGGTGGTCTCGCGAAGATCCATTAGTGCGCCTGGGGCGAGGGCAAGGCGTCGGCCTCCCCCGTGAGACCGCTGGCGTCGGCCGCTTGGAACGGATCGCGCAGAGTGACGCGATCGTTGGGCGCTAGCCCTTCTTCGACGATGACAAAGTCCTCGTTTTTATGGCCCAGCTGCACTTCCCGCTCCTCGGGCTGACCACCCACTAAGCGATAGACGAGGGTGCGCCCATCCTTCTCAAAGACCGCGTCTAGGGGGATGTAAAGGGGCATGGGTGCGGCGCTCGCGACTTCACCGTCGGCCTCGCTTTGCACAGAGTCTGGATCGGCCGTCGGCCTCGGCGGGATGGTCTCGACGACGACGTGACAGGTGGCGGTCATGCCGGGTTTGAGGCGGTCATCTTCTTCTTCGATCTGGATGGTCACGTCAAATACTTTGACGTTTTTTTCGCCTTCCTTCTCGCGGCCGAGCGAGGCGATGCTCTCGATTTTGCCGTGGAATGTTGGTTCGGGCAAGGCATCGAGCTTGATGGTGGCGACTTGACCGGTGTCGAGCTTATCGACTTCGATCTCGTTGACGTAGGTTTTGACCTGCATGTGGGAGAGATCGGGTAGGGAAATGACGTTGACGCCACCCCAGATCTCGTCGCCGACGCGGATCTTTTCCGGCCGCTCGCCTTTCCACACCTTGCCATACACGACTAAACCGGGCTTTTCGGCCTTGATGGTCGTGCTTGCCAGATCGTCGCGCGCCTTTTTCAAATCGCGCTCTTGGCGTTCGATGTTGAGTTGGCGCTTTTTGACTTCAGCGGCGTTGACGATTTTTTGCGAGGCCAGTTTTTCCATGGCTTGCTGGTGGCTCAGCTTGGCTTTGTGGGCCTCAATTTCGGCTTCTTCCTTTTGCACGGTGGCCTCAAAGACCATGCGCTCAACCTTTAGCTCGGCCAAGCGCAAATTGGCCTCCTCGTTGGCAATGTCGGCTTCGAGCTTGGCGATTTCGGCCTTGTGGGTGGCCAGCGTTTTTTCTAGGTCGGCCTTAGCAGACTCGACCTCCTGCTCGTCGTCCATGACCCGCTTCTGAAAATCCGTCTGTTCAAATTGGACCAATAGATCGCCCACTGTGGCTTGCTCGCCTTCGGGAAACAATTCGACGATTTTGAGCTGGCCGCGAACGCGGGGCGCGACGACATTTTCGGCCTCTACCGATTCCAACTCGCCGCCCTTGAGCTTGAGCGCGATAATGAACTCGCCCTGCTGGACTGGATACGTGGGGATGGAGGATTTGGCTTCCTCGTGCATCAGGTGCTTACCAAGATAGGCTCCGCCTAGGACGAGAACTAAGAGCAGGGAGAGGAGCCACCAACGGCGTTTGATCTGTGTCATAAAAGCTTTCCCGCTTTAGCGCGGATTGAGGTCTTGCAGGGCGACGATGTCGCCTTCGGCCAAGCCATCGGCGACGACCGCTGCGGTGGCGTTTTTGTGCCCGATCACTACGGGCACTTCCACGAATTTTCCGTTGGCGAGGCGGAAAGCGACTAGGCCATCCTCCCGCTCAAAGAGCGCACCCAGCGGCACTGAGAGGGCCTCGGGGACGGTTTCGAGGACGATTTCGACTTCGGCCGACATACCGGGCTTGAGTCGCTCGTCTTGCTCGTCAATGTCGATGACTAACTCGAAGACGTGGATGTCCGGCGCACCAGGCTGGGGTGAGGCCATGGGTGCCAGCTCGGCCACCACCCCATTAAAGACCGGGCCGGGAAAGGCTTCGAGCCGGATGTAGGCCCGCTGGCCGACGCGCATGCGATCAATGTCCATTTCGCCGATCAGGCACAGCACTTGCATCTTGCTCATATCCGGGATTTCGAGCAAGGCCCGACCGCCCCAGACTTGGTCTCCGACTGCGACCTTGCCCTCCTCATCGGTGCCTGGTTTCCAAATTTTGCGATAGACCACGATACCCGGTTTGGCCGCGTAGATGCTGGTGCGTTCGTAGTCGCGCCGCGCCCTTTCGTAGCGCGTCTGCCTGCGGGCGATGTTCAGCTCGTGCTTGCGAAAATCCACGCGGTTGACCACTTCCTGGGCTATGGATTCCTGCCGCGCTTCCGCCACGGCGCGCCGGGCCTTCGCCAAATTGATGCGCCCTTGCTCTTGATCAATAGTCGAGGCGAACTGCTGGCGTTCTTGGTTGAGCGTGGCGAGTTTGAGCTCGGCCTGCCGCTGCTGGATCTTGCGCTTGATATCGGCTAGGCGTTGCTCGCGCTCGGCCTTGGCCTTGGCAAAGTCGGAGTGGGCCTGTTCGAGCTGACCCTCGCGGTCGAGCATATCCCGTTCAAACTCGGCCGGGTCGAACTGGAGGATCAAGTCGCCGACATCCACTTGCTCTCCTTCGGGCCAGAGGTGGACGATTTTGAGCCGGCCGCCGATCCGCGGCGACGCCACGACTTCGCCGCTGGCCGCGCGCACCTCACCCCCCTCAAAGTGCGTCACGGCAAAATCGCCGCGCCCGACCTCGGCCGTGGGCAGGTCGGGCGGCGCGCCCTGACAGGCGCACAGCACTAGGGCGCAAAAGACTGCTCTCATTGGGCGGCCTCCTCGGTTGGGCTATCGCTTTCGATGCGGCCATCGCGGAAGCGGACGATGCGGTGGCTGCGGCGAGCGAGGTGTTCTTCGTGCGTTACGAGGAGGATGGTGTTGCCTGCGGCGTGTACTTGGTCGAAGAGGTCCATGATCTCGTCGCCAGTGCGGGAGTCGAGGGCGCCGGTCGGCTCGTCGGCGAGGATGATGGAAGGCTCGTTGACGAGGGCGCGCGCAATGGCCACGCGCTGCTTCTGGCCGCCGGACAGCTCGTTGGGCCGGTGATCGATGCGCTCGGCCAAGCCCACGGAGTCGAGGGCGCGGGTGGCCCGCTCGCGGCGTTGGCGCACCGGCAGGCCGCTGTAGATCAGCGGCAGTTCGACATTGCCCAAGGCGTTGGCGCGGGGCAGGAGGTTAAAGGTTTGGAAGACGAAGCCGATCTCCTGATTGCGGATCCTCGCTAAGTCGTCGTCCGCCATCTCGCTGACGAGGACGTTGCCGAGTGCATAGCTGCCCGAGGTGGGCACATCGAGGCAGCCGAGGATGTTGAGCAGGGTGCTTTTGCCCGACCCCGACGGCCCCATGATGGCCACGTATTCGCCCTCAGTTACGCAGAGATCTACCTTGTTTAGGGCATGGACCGCAGTCGCCCCCATGTCGTAGATTTTAGTCAGGTTGCGTATTTCAATGATCGCGTCCATCGGCTTTTTCAACGGCTCGCACTTGCTTTCGTTCCAGCCACCCGGCCGCAGTCGCTGGCGGTTGGCGCACGCGCACGTAGTCCGCTCGCTCTTCCTCGATGAGCAGGACCGCGCCCGCCTCGACGCGGGCCAGTACTGGGGCATTGGGAGCAGGAGCAGCGCGCAGCGCACCGCCGCTGGGCGAGTACACCATGCGTTCGACAAAGTCGTCAACCGTGGCTCTAAACACAGCCATGGCGTCGCGAGCCAAGTCGCCGTGGGGCTCAATCCGCACGGCTGCTAGTCTACTGTAACGCCAGGTGACTCCAGCACCTGCCGCCCCACTCTGGGCGCGCAGATAGGCTAGTTCGGGCACGGGGGCAGATGCCTTGGGGCCGGCTGAGGTAAAAACCGCGGTGACCAAGGTCTCGGTCTCGGGGTTATAGGGGCTGGGCCGGGCCTGCCAGCGGAGGAGTTGACCGTCTTCATATGCTTGCAGAAGGTAGGCGCGAGTGAGTTCGTCAAAGCTAGCGGCAATGCCCCGGTATTCGCACTCGGCGCGTTGCAAGGCGTCGATGTCGCGGGCCATATCGCGTACAACGCTTGGGTTGGGGGAGGGAAGTAAGACGAGGGCGGGCGCGAGCACCGTCTTGAAGATGCGGGCAGCTAACATGGCGTTGGGTAGGTACAAAGATGCTAGCTCAGCGGTGTATCCTTGTCAAGAAGCGCAGAGGAACGGACGCGAGGACGTTGCAAGGTAGGAAAATCGGCTGGCGACATGTGCTTTGGGCACAGATGCGAGCGAGTGCGTATATTTTGTTGCCCAATCAAGGAGAGCACGCCAGCCGTGATCTTAGCCCTGCCAACCGACAAGCTGACGCCGCGCACAGCCGACGAGTTTCTCGTAGAGTTTCTCGACTACGCGCACGGAGCCGTGCCTGGGCAACCTTTGGAGGTCGATTTGCGGCCCCTGCACTTTATTGACCCCTACGGCTTGGTGGCCTTGTGCTTGATGGCGCGCTACGGGGACGCGCTCTCGTCACGGGTCGTCTTTCACCTACCCGAAGCCTTTGCCTTGCGAACTTATTTGGGCCGGGTGCGGTTCGCCGCGGCCGTGGATGGGGTTGAACTCGTCGGGCCAACGCTCATCGTGGATCAGGAGCGGGAAAAGGAAGAGAGCGAGGCCCTGCTGGAAATCACGCGGATTGAGGAGCGGGCGGATATTGAGACCGTATTGGGCAAGATTGGCCAACGCGTCGAGGCGATTTTGGCCGAGGAATTGCGCTACACTGAAGTGGAGATCAATCAGTTCAAAAACGTCGTCGCCGAGTTGTGCCACAACATTCTCGACCACAGCGAGAATTGGGGCTATCTGACGGCCCAGCGCTATTTGGATTCGCGGGTGGGGAAAAAATACGTGGTCATCGGGGTGGGGGATCTGGGGATTGGGATCAAGAAGAGTCTGTCGGTGCGCTATGACGCGGCGGATTGGTCACACGGCACTGCCATACTTAACTCGTTGCAGAAGCACTTTTCCCGCGACGCAACGCGCGGCCTCGGGCTGTATATCGTCAACCAGATTTGCAATCGCTACAACGGCTCGTTGCACATTCGCTCGGGGGATACGCGGGTCTATATTCGCGGTCGGCGGCATTGGGAACACGCTTCGGTCCACTTCCCCGGCACCCAAATTGCCATTGCGCTCTATCAGCGCGAAGGAGGCGAGTAGGCGATGTTCGGCCAGCATCACAAGCCCCCCAAACCGCCCCGCTACGAGCCTTGGTTGCTGTTGGCCCTAGCGGTGGTCATCGCCGGTCTCGGCGTGGCCGCATACGTGGCCGCGAGCATTTTGTTTCCTGGCTTCTAGCCCCATCATATTGGTATCTGTCTAATTCCGCATCGCTCATTTTGTGGTAGAAATTGCTTGACAGTCGGAAAATATCCGCGTAAGTTTCCTTAATTGAATACAGTTAAACTGTTTTTTGCTTACAGGAAAGGCGCGGCTCATGGATCCAGCCGTTGAAGAGCGCGTACAACAACAGGCCATACGCCAAGCCCCCGCGTACCTTTTTGCGGGCGAACAAGGCATACTCAGTGGCCGACCCCGAGGGGCTGAGTTACTTGAAGAATTGATGCAGCACTTGCTCAGCGGTCCGACCGACTCGGCCACGCCACTCGACTTTTCCCGCATTTCGTTCATGGATGTCTCGTGCGCCGACGAGATGCTCAACAAGCTGCTCCTGCGCCTGACCAGCGGTGAGATAGGGCATCGCTATGTCTATATCACTGAGGCCAATGTTTCGGTGCGCGAGACGATTGCGGCCGTGTTGCAGCTCCGCGAGTTGGCCGCGCTGTACAAAGACGGCGAGCGCGTCGAGGTACTCGGGGTACTCAAGACGCCGATGCGCGAGGTGCTCGACGTGCTGCTGGCGCATAAGTGCGCGACCTCGGCCGAGATCTCCGACGCGCTCGGCAAAAACATCAACATCGTCTGCAATCGCCTCAACGCCCTGCAACGCCTCAGGTTGGTGTGCCGCCTGCGCGATGGGTCGGTCGCTGGCGGCGGGCGGCAGTTCTACTATGTCTCGATTGTCTAAATACTCCCTAGCAGCGGCCTTAGTCGCCGCCTTGGCTTTGGGAGCCGTGGCGGCCAAGCTGCGCAGCGCCTCCACCTTCGTCGTCGAGGCCAGCGTGGAAAACTTTCGCGACGCTCCCAAGGGTACCAAGCTGGGCACGTTGCTGGCTGGCACGGAAATCGAATCCATCGGCGAGGAGGGCCAATGGGTGCGCTTCCGCGTCGAAGGCTGGGTCTGGGGGCCTTCCTTGGAAGGCTATGTCTCCGAGGAGGACCGCGACGAGTGGGAGGAGGAGCCGATCCCACCGCTCCAAGACGAACGCCCCCGGATCAAGGAACTAGTCAACGACCGCTATGGAATGTTCTACGGGGTTGGGCTGGACGAGGATGTCGGCCGGCTGTGGCTGCGGTTTCGCGTCCGCGACATCGAGCGCGAGGCATGGGAGCAGCGCGCATTTGCCGTGCAGCGCGGCGCGTTTGAGCTGTTGCAGGGCCGCGTCGAATTCAGCGAAATCCGCATTGAGACCAACCGGCCCGACGGCAGCGGCGAGGTGGGCCAGTACGTCGCCGCGACTGCGGCTGCCGACTTGGCTAGCGTTGGGGAAGATTGGGCGGCGTGGCGGCAGCACACGCGCTTTTCGATTGATGGGGGCGAAACGTGGGAAGAGGCCGAATAAATGCGCGCATCGCGACGGGGCCGATCCAGGGCTGCCCGCAAGGCTAATGCCATGTTGGATCTCTATTCGGTAAAGACCCAAATAGATGGCATGGTGGCCGACGAGCGCCGCGTGCAAGAGGACTTTCGCGCCAAGCTCGAATTGGCGTTGGCCGAGTACCGGCGCTGGCTGCCCGAGTGGGAGCGCTTGGCCCGCAAGATCGACGCGAGCCGCACCTCTTGGCTGTTGCCCGGTTTGGGCGAGGGCCTCGGCGGCGGGATTGACTCGCCCGATCGCCCGAGCACCATCAGCATCGCCGCTACGGACGGCTCGCAAATTTTTCCCGACCGCCACGAAATCTCGGCCTGTTTTCTGATCAATATCGGCTACATCCTGCTGCACTACGGCACGGGCGAGAAGCCGCTGATGAGCAGCAAGCCGCGGCTCTACTACCGCGAGGAGGAAATCTACGAGGAATGGGGTGGGGCGCGGATCTTCGTCAATCGCGAGCTCGTCGGCTTCAAGCGCGGCCTCATGGAGTTTACTGAGTTAGCCGATTTGGCGTTGGCAGCCCACGCCGAGGGACACCGGACGCTGGCGCTTGCCGATGGCACGCTGATTCTGTGGAACTTGGAGGGCAAGCCGCAGGACTTCCGCGCCGCGCACCTAGAGGCCACTATAGCGGCGATGGACGAGTTGCGCGAGGCGCGAGTGCCGGTAGCTGGGTACATTAGCCAGCCAGGGAGCCAAGAATTGATCAACGCCCTCAAGCTGGGCCTGTGTCCGCTGGCCGCGGCCGACTGCGACCGCTGCCCCTATCAGGAAGAAAATCAACTCCACTTCAGCCGCGAAGAAATCGACGCGCTGAACGGGGACTTGTGGCAGGGGCGCGGCTTGCCCTGTAGCCCCATTGAGGGGCTGAGCGACGCGGTCTTGGTGCGGCGCGTACTGCGCCCTGGGCAACGCACGCCGCTCTACCGCAGTGCATCCAAAATCCTCGCCGAGTACGGGCCGCATCACATCTACTACTTTTACCTGCACGTGGGCACCGAGATCGGCCGGGTCGAAGTCCCCGACTGGGTGGCGACCGATCGCGAGTTGCTCGACTTGGTTCACGCCTGTTTGTACGACCAAGCCGAAAAGGGCCAGGGCTATCCGGTCGCCTTGGCCGAGGCGCACGAGCGCGCCGTAGTACGCAGTGCGGATCGCGAGACATTCTATCGCTTTTTGCGCGACACCTTTGTCAAAAACGACCTGCAAACCCACTTGTCGACAAAGAGCTTCAAGAAGCGCTACACCGGGATTTAGGGGAGGCCCATCGTGGAGACTATCAAAGAGCGCGAGCAAAGCCCGCTGAGCCGCTTTCGGTCTGAGGCTCTGCCGTTGCCCGACGACACTGAGGTCGAGCGGACTCACGTGGGCGAAGTGGTCGAGAGCAGCACCACCGAGTTGATCGCCCAAGCGCGCGAGCTACACGGCGCGCCCTCCTTTGGTCAGTTCGTCCGCGTGGAAGCTGATATGCCGGTAGTCGGCATTGTATTCAACGTCTTCACGCACTCCATCGAGCCGAATCGTCGGCCCACGGCCTACGGCAAGACCGAAGAGGAACTGCGCCTAGAGCAGCCGCAAATTTTCGAGCTGTTGCGCACCGAGTTCCAAGCCCTCGTCATCGGCTACTTGGAGGGCGATGAGTCTGTGCAAATCCTGCCGCCGCAGCCAGCGCGCATCCACAGCTTTGTGTACTTGTGCTCAGACGAACAAGTGCGGGCCTTTACTCGCACCGACGACTACCTGCGCAGCATCCTCAACACGTCCAAAATACCCACTGACGAGCTGGTGATCGCGGTGTTGCGCCACACGGTGCGCGCCCACGCCCACGCGCCGTCCTATCTGGTGCAGATGGGCAAGGAACTGTCGCGGCTGCTCAGCGACGACTACGACCGGCTTAGCTCGATTATCCGACGGGTGGTCAACTGACGATGGCAAAACACGTGCGCAACGGAGTGCCCGCCGCGGGCGGTCGCGGCAAGCAGATTGGGGTCATCACCAAAGGCTCGCTAGTCGAGGGGCTGGAGATGAAGCTGGACCCCGAGCAGAATGTCGAGGACATGAAGGCCGGCAAGTTCGTGGTCATTGAGGGCGACAAAAACGACTTCTTCTCCATGGTCACCGACATGCGCCTCGACGCCAACAACCAAGAAGTTCTCCTGCATCCGCCGGGCCAAGAAGACGCGCTCCTGCGCCAAGTGCTCGCTGGCACCAGCACGTACAACATCGTCTCGCTGCGGCCCATGCTGATGATGCCCAAGGACGCGGTGGCCGACGAAGGCCCGCGCCCGGTCAAGGCCATTCCGAGCCACTTCTCCGAGGTACAAGAGGCCATGGCCGACGACGTGGCCAAGATTTTTGGCTGCGAGGGCGACGCCGAGGGGCGCTACTTCAGCATCGGCAATCCGCTCGACATGGACACCCAGGTCTGCCTCGACATGATTCGCTTTGCCGAGCGCTCCAACGGCATCTTCGGCAAGACCGGCACGGGCAAGTCCTTCCTGACGCGGCTGGCGCTGTGCGGGCTGATTCACTACGACAAGGCCGTCAACCTGATCTTCGACATGCACAACGAGTACGGGTTCAAGGCCATGAAGGAAAACGGCTCCTCTACGACTTTCGTCAAGGGCCTCAAGCAGCTTTTCGGCGAGCGGGTGGCGATTTTCTCCTTAGACCCGCAATCGACCCGCGCCCGCGGCGTGCAGCCGGATCACGAAGTCTATATCTCCTACGACCAGATTACCGTCGAAGACATTGCCCCATTGCAAGACGAGCTCAAGCTCAACCCCACGGCTGTGGAGTCGGCCTACTTGGTGTACGCGATTTACAAGGAGCGCTGGCTGAGCACGCTCTTGAAGTTAGAAGGCCCTGATGTGGAGGAATTCGCCCGCGAGATCGGCGCGCACGCTGGGTCTTTAGTGGCCCTGCATCGCAAGCTCAAGCGGCTGGAAAACTTTCCCTTTATGGGCTCCAAGCTACGGGACGGCGACGTGGTGGACCGCATCATGGAATACCTCGACAAGGGGATCAACGTGGTGCTGGAGTTTGGCCAGCAGACGAGTATGCTGTGCTACTTGCTGGTGGCCAACATTATCGCGCGGCGCATCCACGAGATGTACGTCAAAAAGAGCGAGCGCTTCTACGCCACCCAACGCCCTGAAGATCAGCCGCGTCAGCTCATGATCACCATTGAGGAGGCGCACAAATTCCTCAACCCCATGGCGGCCAAGCAGACCATCTTCGGCACCATTGCCCGCGAGATGCGCAAGTACTATGTCTCGCTGTTGGTCGTCGATCAGCGACCGTCGAGCATTGACGACGAGGTGCTCTCGCAGATCGGCACGCGCATCACGGCCCTGCTCAACGACGAAAAGGACATCCAAGCCGTGCTCACCGGCGTCAGCGGCACCGAAGGGCTACGCAGCGTGCTGGCCAGCCTCGATTCCAAGCAGCAGGCCCTGATCATCGGCCACGCCGTGCCCATGCCGGTAGTGATCAAGACCCGCGACTACGATGCCCAGTTCTACAGCGCGATGGGCTGTATGGACGACCTGCCCGCTGAGGAGCGGCGGGAAAAGGTAGAGCGGGATGTGGCGGCGTTGTTTGGGGAATAGGGGAGCTTACTTGAGCAACAGCGTCCCGATGGTGGAAATCCAACTGGCCAAGACGACGCCGAGCGTCCAGTGAAATTTGGTGTTCATTTCCTTGCGCAGTTCCGCAAACCCGGTGTTCATTTCTTCGCGCAGTTGGTTGGTCTGGGTGTCGGTCTTTTGGTCTGCGGTGTTGAATCGCTCTTCGAGCTTTTGGTCAGTGCCGTTGAATCGCTGATCCCATTTTTGATCTAGGGTGCGTAGGTCGTCTTCGATGAGGGTCAGGCGGCGATCTACTTGGAGTAAGACGTCGCGCGTCGTCAACTCAGTGATGGGTTGTTGTTCGGCAGGCATGAGATCGGGACCTCTTCTGGCTTAAAAATTAAGATACGCTCAAAAATTGAGTATGCAAAATTTGGGCCAGTAGCGTTATACAGAGGAAGTCGGCGCGCGGCATGGTCGGCGTATGTAGCGTTTCTAAGACGCCGTGTTTCCTTTTGATCCCATTCTCCCAAGCTAAGCTGAACGTATTCCATTTGTGTATTGCCAGACCAATCGTAGCTTGCCAGACCTTAGCACCTTACCTGTTTGCCGGGGCCCCGATGCCTGCTTGTTGAATCGCTCGCCTATCTGATCAAAAGCCACGATCCCGCAGCCTTTCAGCGCCCGACGACAGTGCCCGAAAAGGTGAGAATCCCGAATCGGGTGGCGCGGTGGAAGTCGGCTTTGGGCGTGCCGGTGTCGGACCACAGCCCAAATTGGCCTCGGTAGCCCTTGGTGCGGTTGAGGCCGGCGCGCCATTGGTCGCCGTCTTGGGGCGGGATCTGCCCACCCAAGTGGCGGAAATTGTCGTGGGGGATGGCGATTTCGAGGATCCAGCTTTGGTCGATGTCCGAGTGGTCGTTGAGGGTGCCGTCGTAGGTCGTGGCAATGACGACGCCTTCGCTTTGCCAGGACGGGTGAATGGCCTTGGTGCGCTCCTTGCCGCCGCGGAAGGCGATGTAGTCGAGCAGCGTGCCGTTGATGTTCATCTCATAGCCATAGTAGTTGCCGGGGACTGCCATGTTCGGGGTGGCGAAAATCTCGACGGCGTCCTCTTGGTACACCGCTCCGTCGTGCTCGGTTACTTCTGAATGTAGATACGGATCGACGCACTCGTAGATGATGTAGAGATTGTCGTCGTCCCAGAGCAAGCGGGCGGTCGTGGATTGCGGTTGCTCTTTTTCGAGGTCGCTCCAGGGCATGACAAAGGCGATGGGCGCGGCGTTTTGCCAGTCGGCCTCGTCGAGACGGCCATCGACTTGGATTCCCTCGTTGGTGCGGAGGACTTGGTAGGTGGGTAGCTCATCAGGCATGGCTTGGAAACGGGTGGACTCTTGGGTGCTGGCAGAGCCAGCGAAGACGAGGGCGAAGAGCAGGCTGTAGAGCATGGTCAATCCTTTCGGCTTTGGTGGTTGGGTCAAGCGTTGTTTAGATAGGGCGTCTCCCCGCGCGAAAACGCCTTGGCGATCTGGTCGCAGCGCTCGTTGTCGGGGTCGCCAGCGTGGCCTTCGGTGTATTGCCACTGGATGGCGGGCGTATTGAGTTGGTCCAGGGTGCGCCACAAGTCTTGGTTGAGCACGGGCTTTTTGGCGGCCGTGTGCCAGCCCCGCTTCTTCCAGCCGTGAATCCACTCGGTGATGCCTTTGCGTAGGTACTCGCTGTCCGTGACGAGCGTAATAGCGGCGTCGGATGGGACGGCGCGGAGACCCTCGATGGCCGCTTGCAATTCCATGCGGTTGTTGGTCGTCTCCGGGACGAAGCCGCCCAGCTCTACGACGCGGCCATCGCCGTAGAGTAGCCGCGCTGCCCAGCCGCCTGGCCCTGGGTTGAACGAACAGGCGCCGTCGGTAAAAATGGTCACAGTTTGCGCGGGCTTCGACCTGAGCTCAGCCGAAGGATTGGATTGCTGTTGTAGCACGGGGATTGCCTTTGTTGAGGGTGAGCCGCTAGTTTGGCTACGATAAAACATGTCGGGAGTAAGGGCAATTGAGGCGGATATTTACAGTGCCTTGCCGCCGTAGGTGCTGGGTCCTATTTGTGCCCAAGGTGATTGCCTTTAGATTAGGGGCTTCCTTTATCCGAACCTTAGAGAGAAAATGCAATATGGCAACGTATGATGTGGCAGTTATCGGCGGCGGCCCTGGTGGGTATTCAGCCGCCATTCGCGCGCGGCAGTTGGGGTTAAAAACCGCGCTGATCGAAGACGCCGAGTTGGGCGGCACCTGTCTCAATTGGGGCTGCATTCCCACCAAGGCCCTGCTCAAGCAAGCCGAAGTGTACCAGCTTTTCTTGCGCGCCGAGGAGTTCGGCCTACGAGTTGATAAGCCGACAGTGGATTGGGATGCGGTCATTAGCCGGAGCCGCCAAGTCGCCGAGCAGTTGTCCAAAGGCGTGGCCTACCTGATGCAGAAGAACCAAGTCGAGGTATTCGCCGGCAGGGGCCGGTTGACGCCCAGCCGCCAGATCGCGGTTGAGGACGCCGAGGGCGAGGTCGTGGCTGAACTGGACGCCGCGTATGTGGTGCTGGCCACTGGCGGCCGCCCCAAATCCATTCCGGGCGTAGAATTCGATGGCGAGCGGATCATCGCTAGCCGCGAGGCTATGGTCGTCGCCAAGCAGCCCGCGTCTCTCGCCATCATTGGAGCCGGGGCCATTGGCGTAGAATTCGCCTATTTCTATCGCGCCTTTGGCAGCAAGGTGCTGCTTTTGGAAGCCCTGCCCCAGGTCTTGCCGCGTGAAGACGAGGAGATCGCTGCGGGATTGGCCGAGAGCTTGGCGCAGCAGGGGATCGAAGTGGTGACCGGAGCCCGGGTCGAGGAGGTTAAAAAACAAAAGCGCGCGGTCGCGTTGCGCTACCGAGTCGGTGAGGAGCAAAAGACGCGGAGAGTGGAGCGAGTGCTGGTTGCCACTGGCGTCGAGGGCAATATCGAGGGGCTGGGGCTGGAAGCGCTCGGCATCCGCACTCGCGACGGCGCGATTGTGGTTGATGAGCGGATGCAGACCAGCGCCAAGGGCATTTACGCGATTGGCGATGTGGCTGGCCCACCGCTGTTGGCGCACGCAGCCGCGCAGGAAGGGATTGCGGCCGTCGAGTTTATAGCTGGCCGCGACCGTCCCACTTTGGACCCGAGCCAAGTGCCCAACTGCATCTATTGCCAGCCGCAGGTGGCCAGCGTCGGCCTGAGCGAAAGCCAAGCGCGCGAAGCCGGGTACGACGTCAAGGTCGGGCGCTTTCCGTTTGCAGCTAGCGGCAAGGGGCAAGCGGCTGGGGAGACCGAGGGCTTGGTCAAGCTAATTTTTGACGCGCGCTACGGCGAGTTGTTGGGCGGAGCCATTCTGGGAGCCGAGGCCACGGAATTGATCGCCGAATTGACGCTGGCGCTCCGGCTCGAAGCCACGTATGAAGAGCTTTTGGCTACCATGCACGCCCATCCGACGCTGTCCGAGGCCGTGATGGAAGCGGCCGGGCAGGCATTTGGCGAGGCTATTAACTACTAGGACTTGGGAATGGGGAATCATAGTATAGAGCCCCCCTCGCTTCCACCGCTGGACCAGCTCCTACCGGCCGAGCCGTTGCTGTTGATGGGAGCTGGGCCGGTGCCGGTGGCAGCGGAGATCGCGCGGGCGGGTGGCATGGTCATCAACCACTTGGGGCCGACGATGGATCGGCTGGTGGAGCACATCAAGCAACTGGCTGGCTATGCCTTTCAGACGGCTGATAAGCACATCTTGGGAGTTGGGGGGCCGGCGTCGGCGGCCATGGAGATGGCGATAGGCAATTTGCTATGGCCGGGCCGCCGCGCCTTGGTGCTGCAAAACGGTTGGTTTAGCGGGCGCTTTGCCGAGATGGCGACCGGCGTAGGGGCTGAAGTTGACGTGCTGGCCGTGCCGGAAGGGCAAGCTGTTTGCGCCGAGCGCGTTGCTGAGCGCCTCAAGAGTCAGCACTACGACGTGGTGACGATGGTGCAGGGTGAGACCTCCAGCGGCGTCTGCACGACCGAGCTACCGGCGATTGCCCGCTTGTGCCGCGAGCACGGGGCGCTGGCGGTCGTCGATGCGGTCTGCACGTTGAGCACTATGCCATTGGAAAAGGATGCTTGGGGCGTTGACGTGGTCCTCACCGGCAGTCAGAAGGGTCTGTCGTCGCTGCCGGGCGTGGCGCTAATCGCCTTTTCCGACGCGGCTTGGGAGCAGGTGCAGCAGCATCCCGGTCCTAGGCCGCACTGGTGTCTGGACGCTTTGCGGGCAGAAAACTTTTGGCAGCAACACCAGTACCACTACACGGCTCCAGTCTCGGGGTTGTTGGCCCTGCACGAAGCCCTGCGGCTGGTCTGCGAGGAGACGCTGGAGCGTCGCTTTGCGCGGCACCGGCACTCGTCGCTGGCCCTGCAAGCTGGCATCGAGAAGATGGGCCTCGTGCTGAACGCGCCGCGTCGCATTCGCCTTAACTCGGTGGTGGCAATCCAAGTACCTGATGGGGTAGATAGCGCCCGGGTGCGCGCCGATATGTCGAACCGCTTTCACGTCGAAATCTCCGGGGCCTTTGGCCTCGACATCGTGCGCATCGGCCAGATGGGCGAGCAGTGCCGAGCACCCCACTTGTTCCGCGTGTTGCATGCCTTGGGTGGTGCTCTAGTACACGAAGGGGCCAGCGTGGATACTAGCGCGGGGATGGCGGCGCTGGAGTATTATTTGTCGGGCTATGCGGACGATTTGTTTTGACCTATTAAAGGCGACCAAGAGGATGGATAGGTCAATCGGCTGGCGTTTCTGTAGAAAGGACTCCTGATGAGCGGTGCTCTAGCGTATCCAACCTACGAAAGTCTCGGCGTGCGTCCCCTGATCAACTGCCAGGGGACCTATACCATCATCAGCGGTTCGTTGATCTTGCCGGAGGTGCGGCAGGCCATGGTCGAAGCCTCCAAGCAATACGTCCACCTCGACGAGCTGATGGAGGCCGTTGGAGCGCGCATCGGCGAGCTGATGCAGTGCGAGTGGGGGCTCGTTACCAATGGTTGCGCCGCGGCGTTGTGCCAAGTTACAGCCGCTTGCGTGGCCGGCACGGATCACGAGAAAATGGCGCGGTTGCCCGACACTACGGGCATGAAAAACCAAGTCATCGTCCAGCCGAGCCACCGCCACGGGTACGATCACGCCGTGCGCATGGTCGGCGTCGAAATGGTCGAGGTCGAGACGCTCGCCGAGCTTGAAGCAGCTCTGGCGGACCGCACGGCCATGCTGTTGGTGTTTGGCGATGCGGCCGAGCGGGGGCCGATCTCGGTGGCAGACATGGCAGCAGCCGGACAGCGGCACGGCGTACCGACGTTTGTCGATGCCGCGGCCGAGCGGCCGGACGCGCCCAACTGGTATCTGGAGCAGGGAGTCGATGCAGTGGCTTACTCGGGCGGCAAGTGCCTGCGCGGGCCGCAGGCGTCGGGCTTGGTCTTGGGACGCAAGGAACTGTTGCAGGCAGCTTTCCTCAATGGGGCACCGCACCACGCGCTAGGGCGGCCGATGAAGGCGGGCAAGGAAGAAATCATGGGGCTATTAGCGGCGGTGGAACAGTGGGTGGTGCGCGACCACGCGGCCGAATGGCGGGAGTGGGAGCGGCGTCTCGCGGTCATTGCCGACGCAGTGGAAAAGTTCCCCTCGGTGGCGACGCAAGTCAATCAGCCCGGGCGTTCGAATGTTGCGCCGAACTTGGCGGTGCGCTGGGATCGAGAAAAGCTGGCCCTCAGCGGCCACGAACTAGCGAGTCAACTATCGGCTGGCCAACCGCGAATCGAGATCGCCGCCCACGAGAGCGGCTTTGGTATCAACCCCTATATGATGGAGCTTGGCGAGGAAGACATCGTGGCACGGCGGGTGAGCGAGGTTTTGGCCGCAGTCAGCTAAGCGAGTCTTCAGTTGGGCCGCTCGCCCCGGCGCAATGCCACAGACAGCGGCTGAACCCCGTCCTTGTTGGGCTCTGAGCGCACCTCGCCGGTGCGGGGATCCACGCTGTGGATCATCACGCCCTCGGGCACGTCAAAATCCTTTTCCGGCAGTCCCTCGTTTACCGCGATCATAAAATCCGTCCAGATGGGTGCGGCGCCATTGCCGCCGGTGATTTGCACTCCGTGCGTATCCACCAGTTTATGGGTGCGGCGGTCGTCGAACCCCACCCAGACGCTGGCTACTAAGTCCGGTGTGAAGCCGGTGAACCAAGCGTCGGTATTGTCGTTGGTCGTACCGGTCTTGCCAGCGGCTGGCCGCGCAAAACCCAACGTGCGCACTCGGCGGCCGGTCCCTCGGTCCACGGTTTGGCGCAAGAGGTGGACCATCTGCGCGGCGAGGTCGGGTGCAATAACTTGGCGGATCTGCGGCTGATGGGTAAAGATCGACAGGCCGTCGGCATCGACGATGCGCTCTATCAAGGTCGGCGACACCTGCAATCCGTAGTTGGCAAAAGTCCCGTACGCCGCGGCCAGTTCCAGTACGGTGACTTCGGCGACGCCCAAGGCAATGCTCTTGTAGGCCCCTATTGGCCCGGCAAATCCCAAGCGGTGAGCTATCTCAACGACGCGCTCCGGCCCGATGCTCTCGGAGATTTGTATGGCCGTGGAATTGGCCGAGCGGACTAAGGCCCAGGCTGCGGTCGTCTGCCCCAAGTAGCGGTCGTTGTAGTTGCGCGGTTGCCACTTTTTCCCGTTGTCGATATAGGTGCGCGGCTCGTCGTTAAAGAGAGTAACTGGGCTGATTTCACCGGATTCCAAGGCGGCTAGGTAGGCTATCGGTTTAAAACCGGAGCCGGGCTGGCGGCGGGCGGTAAGGGCCCGGTTGTAGTAGCTGACGAAGATGTCTCGGCCCCCGACCATGGCCAGTACGTTTCCGGTCGGCGACAGGCACACCAACGCGCCTTGGACGTAGGCCGGGCGCTCGGCCATCGACGCTTCCGAATAGGGTTTAAATCCCAGCCGCTCATCTAGCTCTACCATCCCCTTGGCTACCGCTTTTTCAGCCGCTTCTTGCATCGCAATGTCCAAGGTCGTATAGACTTTCAGACTCCCATAATGCAGGGCCGACGGTCCCCACTGCCGGACGATTTCTGCGTTGATGGCTTCGACCCAATAGGGTACTGGGTTGCGCGGCGGGTAGCCTGGGTTGATGAGGTCTTCGGCTCGGAGGGTGGCGTATTCCCGGCGCGTTTCTAAGTCGAGGAAGCCGCTGGCAACCATGCGGTCGAACACGTGTTGCAGCCGGGAGGTGGCCCGTTGGGGGTGCCGCAGGGGATTGTACTTGGTCGGGGCGTTGACCTGGCCGATGAGCATGGCGGCACGGGGCAGGCTCAGCGAGTCTGGAGTCGTGTTGAAGAAGGTGACCGCGGCGTCGTGAATGCCGTAGGCGTTGGTGCCGTAGAAAACTTCGTTGAGGTACAGCTCTAGGAGCCGATTTTTGTAAGCGGGTTGGCCAGCGGCGTTGGTGTCTGGGTACGAGGCGACAAAAAACGCCTCTAATTGCACGGCGAGCAGTGCTTCCGAGAGCTTGCGTTCAAAGGTCTTTTCTGGCGAAAAGAACAGGCGCTTGACGAGCTGTTGGGTCAAGGTGCTGCCGCCACGGGTCAGGCTGCCTTTTCGCAGGTTGTCGCGGATCGCACCGGCAATGGCCAACAGGTCAACGCCGCGGTGATGGTAAAAGTGCGCGTCTTCCGTGGCGATGAGCGCTTGTACCACATGGGGGCTGATGCGTTCGAGAGGTACCCATTGGCGGCTCTGATTGAAGGTGTAGATGCGCTCGCCAGAAGCCGCGTATATCTCCGTGCCAGGGCGGATGCCCAACTCGTGCGGATCGGTGGGCAAGCTGGGCAAATTAGGGGCCATGCGCCAGATGGCGTATCCCACTCCCGCCCCGCCCGCCAAGATGAGGAACACAGTCAGGATCACGCCGATGAGTAGCGCACGTCTCATTGTTCTTCCAAGCCGAGGTGTTGTTGCACGGACTGGGCCGGAAGCAAGAGCGCTGTGGCCTCTTGGCCCGGCACGAGCGCGTACGCGGCAAATTGGTCTTCGTCTCCAGTGCGGGTCAGGCGCAGTTCAAAGCCGTCTGCGTTGTCCCAAGCTGTGAGTAGATGCTTGGTCTCGCCCTGGCGCAGCGAATCGGCCCGCGTTTGCACGACCTCCGCTAGGGCCGCGGTGATGATCGGCCCGGCATCGCTTTGCGCGCGCTCAGGGTCAGGACCCAAAAGCGGCGCTAAATGCTGACGCCAGTAGGCCATGTCTTCCTCTTTCATCCTTAGAAAAGTCCAAGCCTCGGGCTCGTCTTTTGCCAGCAGCCGCTTGTGAAGCTGGTAGAAGAGCGAACCGTCTTCTAGGGCTATTTGCGCGCCGACGAGGGCGCGGAGATACGAAGAGTCGTCGGGTACGGTGGCTTGGGTTAGCAGGTAGCGGCCCTGCTCGTAAATCTGCAGGGAATAGGCGAGCTCGCGCAGCGTCTCCGGACTGAGGAGATCGGGTTGGAGGACGGTGTCGCGCCGCGCGACCGCAAAGAACGCCGCGTGCGTGCCGTGGTACTGGAGTTGGTAGTGGTTTTGCAAAACCGGCAGTGGGGTTTGGCTCGGCTCTATTGGCGTCTCGGCCAGCGAGTCGTATAGGGCCATGCGGGCCTCCTGAGTTCTGCGAATACCCTCCCAAAGTTTGCCGCCTCCTCGCTGGCGCACTGGGTTTTGCCACACTAGGTATTGGCCGACGTAGCGGGCCGCGAATTGGGTTTGATATTCAGCGAGAAAAAGAACGCAAGCCACGCATAAAGGCACCAACGCACATAGGGCGATGCGGACGAGGCCATAAAGCAAAGATAACATAGCGACACAATAAGTTCGGGGCGGCTGCTTGTCAAAAGTGCTTGCTCATTTTGGGCGGCTAATGGTACTTTTAGCAGTGAGGCGATTAATCTATCTGGGGAGGTAGAAAGAAATGAAACGCCTAAAATTTGCATGGATTGTCGTCGTCGTCGGCTTGTGGCACTGCGGCGATGACGGCGAAAAGGGCACCAGTCCCATCGCGATTGCCGATCCTCCGCAGGTGCCGCGTGCGCTGAGTGTAGAGCGTATTGGCGATGGCGAGATATGGCTCAATTGGCAGGTCGTCGAGGGCGCGGACGAGGTGCTCTACGTCGTCTATCGCTCGGTGGGGGACGATGCGGCCGTAGCCATTGACTCCACGTTCCAGACCCGGTACAAGGATCAGGGGCTGCGATACGAACTGGAGTACACCTATCGAGTAACCGCGATAAACGGCGGCGGCGAGAGCGATCCCTCGAATGCCATCAGCGGACAGCCCCTCAACAGCCTGACTCCGCAGGTGCCAACTGCGGTGCGCGCCGTAGCACACCACCTCGAAGTACTCGGCCAGCTCGACATCGCACTCGACTGGGCTGACAACGCGGAGACCGATCTCGCAGGTTACCGGGTCTATCGCTCGACTGAGCAGGGTTTCACCCCGGGCGTTGAGCATTTGCTGATGCAGGTATCGGGACCTGGCTTCATCGACGAGGAAATCGAGGTGGGCACGGTGTACTACTATCGAATTACGGCGATAGATCTCGGCGGCAAGGAAAGCAATGCCTCCGAGGAAGTGGGCGATGTCGCGCTGCCCTCGCCGGTGCTGTTGGTCCCGGTCGCCGGGGAAGAGACCGCCGCACCTTTGACCTTTACTTGGAGTCGCTTGCCCGAGGCGCGCGCATTCCGGGTGATCGTCACCACCTCGTTGACCAGCGGCGAAGTGTCGGACATGCCACTGACTAGCGATACCACAGCCGTATTTACCGGTCGCATTAAGGAAGGGCGCTTGGTCTCGCTTGAACCTGGGCAAGTGTACTACTGGAAGGTCGTGGCCAGTACGCACATCGAGGGGGTTGAGAATTCGGTGAGTCGGGTTGAGAGTTTTAAGGTGGCTGAGTAGCTAGGATGGACGCAGATATAGACGCTGGGGCTCTGCGCGTCGTCGAGACTTTGCGCCGGGCCGGCTTCCAAGCCCTGCTAGCCGGTGGTTGTGTGCGCGATCTAGTGTTGGGACGTGCGCCCAAGGACTGGGATGTGGCTACGGATGCCGGGCCAGAAGAAGTGGCCGCGCTTTTCGCTAACACAGTGGCGGTGGGCGCGCAGTTTGGTATCTCAGTGGTGATGCTCGACGAGGGCGACTACGAGGTAGCGCGCTTCCGCCGCGATGGCCCGTACCGCAATGGCCGCCGTCCCACATCTATTGAGCCAGCCGACGGTCGAGCTGACGCCCAGCGCCGCGACTTTACCATCAACGGCCTGTTCTACGACCCAGCGAGCGGCGAGATTCTCGATCACGTCGGTGGGCAGCAAGACCTCCACGCCAAGGTCATCCGCGCCATCGGCGACCCGGCCGCGCGCTTTGCCGAAGACCATCTGCGCTTGTTGCGGGCCGTGCGCTTTGCGGCCCGGCTCGGCTTTACCATCGAACCCGCGACATGGGACGCGCTCTGCACCCAAGCCGCGCGCATTGCCGACGTTAGTGCCGAACGCATCCGCGACGAGCTAACCTTGCTGTTGACCGAGGGAGGGGCTGTGTACGGCTTGCGGCTGTTGGACCAGTCGGGTCTATTACAAGCCGTGTTGCCGGAAGTCGCGGCCATGCGCGGCGTGCCGCAGGAGGCTGAATTCCATCCCGAAGGCGACGTGTGGACCCACGTCCAGCTTCTCTTTGAATATCTCGACGAGCCGTCGGCTGAGCTGGCTTGGAGTGCGTTGCTTCACGACATTGGCAAGCCGTCAACTATGGTGCGAGCCGAGCGCATCCGCTTCCATGGCCACGACGCGGTTGGGGCCGAAATGGCGGCGGCGATCTGCGGGCGGTTGCGGATGTCCAACGAATCGCGGCGGGTCATCTGCACGCTCGTGGCCGAACACATGCGGATAAGCCACGTGCGCCAGATGCGCCCGAGCACGCTCATGCGCCTGTTGCGCGAGCCACACTTTCCCGAGTTGCTCCAATTGCATCGCGCCGATTGTCTAGCCAGCCACGGCAAGCTCGACCTATATGAGTTTTGCCAAGAGCAGTTGGCCGCCCTAAAAAAGGATCATCTGCGTCCGCCGACTTTGCTCACGGGAAACGATCTAATCGCCTTGGGCTTTGCTCCTGGACCCCTGTTTAGAGAAATTCTCGCTGCGGTCGAGGATGCCCAGTTGGAAGGACAACTCGATAGCTACCAATCCGCACTGCGTTTCGTGCAGCGCAAATTCTGCGCTGCGCCTGCTGCTTAGTTGGCCGGGTGGTCTGAGCGCGCGCAGTTGGATGGGCGGCTACAATGTGCGTTCAGTCCAGCCCCCGCTTGAGTACCTCTAGTACCGGCTGGTGCCCTGCCGGCGACATCAGGTACAGTCCGCTCCAGCCTTCCGCACGGACTTGACGCACTTGCTCGGCAGCCAATTCGACGCCCGCTTTAGCTTGATCGGTCGGGTCCGCATACGCGGATAGCTTGGCAAAAATCGCTTCCGGCACAATCACTCCGGGCACCTCGGCAATGCGCCGGGCGTGTTCCAACCCCCGCAGCACCATGACCCCCACAATGATCGGCACCTGAGCGCGATACGTGGTCAGGGCGGCTAGGGCCTTGCAGTCAAAGGTCGGCTGGGTCATTACGTAATCGGCTCCCGCGTCAATTTTGCGGGCCAGCCGTTCCCACTCGCGCTGGAGATCGAGGGCTTCTGGCTCACAGCCCGTGCCAATGGTAAAGTGGGTGCGGGGGTCGCGGTGCGTGCCGAGCGGTTGGCCGCCAAAGTCCAGTCCGGCATTGAGAAAGGCGTGGGCATAGCGAATGAGGGCGGCGGAGTCGAGGTCGAAAACAGCGGTGGAGCGCGGATAGGTCGGCGCCATTTTCGGGGGATCACCGGTGATGAAGAGGACGTTGTGGATGCGGTTGGCCCAATAGCCGATGAGCCGGCTTTGTAACCCCATGGTGTTGAGGTCGCGGCTGGTGCAATGGGGAATTAGCTCAAGGAGGTCGCGCTCCCAATGCAGGCGGCGGCGGATGAGGTGGATGAAATCGCCCGGCGGCATGAGGGGAATACCGCGCGAGCCATCGGTTATGTCGAGGGCATCGGCCAAGCCCGAGGCGGCCAACTCGGCGATAAAAGCGAGCCGGGCTTTCAGTCCGCCGGTGCCGCGCGGGGGCAGCAGTTCGACGCTGACGGCGAATTGGCCGTCGAAGAGCTTGCGCGAGAATGGGCCATTGCGGTGCTTGGCGGCTGCGGCGGTTGGTTGCTGGTCCGGCGTCCTTGCCGAAAGGACGATGCGCTCCCCGGCCGCAAGACCGTGGAGGTAGTTGTGCATCTCGTGGACGTGGGGGAGATGGACCTCGCAACAGCCGCCGATGAGGCGCACGCCTTGGTGCGCCATTTCGCGGGCAAAGCGCCCCATGCACTCGGGGGTGACGCCCGTCAGGTAGCGATGGCCCACGCGCCGGAACTCGCCGCCGTTGGGCATGACCGCGAGTTGGACTTGGCCGTCGCGCACGGATGCGCATTCTTGCGCTGCGTCGAGGAAGGCCCGCGCTTCCGCGAGCGCACAGCAGTTGATGCCAACGACATCTGCGCCCAAGGCCGCGGCGGTTTGGATGTATGTTTGGGGGGCTTGCTCCCACGTGCCGTCGCGCTGGTGCAAGGCCATCTGGACGATGACCGGCGCGGGGTTGTCGAGGTCCTGTAGTAGCTCTAAGAGGGCGGCGACCTGATCGAGGCAAGTAAAAGTCTCCAACAACAGGGCATCGACACCGCTGGCGACGAGACTCTCGATTTGGGCGCGGTACAGGTCGCTGGCCGTGTGCGGGGATTGGGCTGTCGGCAGGGGTGGACCTAGAGAGCCGAGGACGAACAAAGGATCGCTGCACTGGGCCTGTTGGCGGTATTGGTCAATGGCCTCGCGCGCCAAGCGCACGGCCGCCGCGTTGAGCTCGGCGATGGACGCAGCCGAGGGATAGGTCGCGTTGGCGGCAAAGGAATTGCTGGTCAGGCATTGGGCACCGGCTTGCAGATATTCGAGGTGGAGTTGGCGGACGAGTGCTGGGCGGGTGAGGTTGAAGGCTTCGTAGAGGTGATTTTGCTCGGAGACGCGGCCAGTAAGCGCGAACAGGTAAGAGCCCAAGGCACCATCGGCTAGCAAGGGGCGGTGGTGGAGGGCGGCGAGGAATGGGTGCATAGGCTTATTGGGTGGGCAGGGTCTGGTCTAATAGGCTTACGACGTCCTTGGGCTGGATTTTGTTCCGAAAGAAGAATCCCGGCCTTACTTTGCCGGTACTTCGATCTTAGCCACGCCGATCATCGAGTCGCGCGTGACGAGCGCAACGAGTTGTTCTTCGCTGTGGTCTTCCGTGCCAGCAGGGCGTTCGGGTAGCACCATGTAGCGGAGGTCCGAGTTGCTGTCCCAGACGCGGATTTCGACCGCAGCGGGTAGCGCGAGGTCAAATTCCCGCAAGACCGCTCGCGGCTCCCGCACCACCCGAGCGCGATAGGCGTAGGATTTATACCAATTCGGCGGCAGGCCGAGTACGGACCAGGGATAACAGGAGCAAAGGGTGCAAACGACGACGTGGTGGACGCTGGGTGTGTTTTCCAGCACGACGATTTTGCTGCCGTGCGCGTCGCCGAAACCTAGTTCGGCAATCGCCGCGGTGCCGTCTTCGAGTAGCCGGCGTTTGTAGTCCGGGTCAATCCAAGCGCGGGCAACTACTTTGGCTCCATTGAGCGGGCCTACGTCTTGTTCGTACTGCTGCACGACTTCGTCTATAATCTCAGTTGTCAGCAATCCCTTTTCGACTAGGAGCGATTCGAGCGCTTTGGTGCGCAGGGCGGCATCTGTCTCGGTTTGGACAGCTTCGCGAGAATTATTCATAACAAAATCCTTTTGCGATTGGGGATTAGTTACGCCGGTTCTAGGTAGCTTTCCCACATATCCAGATGGACGGCACTTTTCTCGTCTGCGGCGCTACCCCACACTTCCTCGGCGTCAAAGCGCACGGCATATAGGGGTTGTTGGCGGGTTGCACACCCTGCGGGTAGTTCGGCGTCTTGGAGGTTGTAGATGCCGTAGAAATCGGTGACTGTGCCGCACTTGTCGCGCGCGTAGCGGGGAAGTCGGGTGTGGCCTGTGGGGTGGATATTGCGCGATCGCACGAGGTCGCCGGTGGAAAATTGCGGCTGGATATCCATTGGTTGCGGAGGTGGATTCGCCGGGCGCGAGCGCTTGAGTTCCGCTCGGACCGTATCGGGGTCGGGATGCACTGGGGTTTTGGCGTCGGGATGGTCCCGGAGAAGCGCCATCCGCGTCTCCAACTCTTCCTCGGTTAGCACGCCGGCGTCAATCAGCCCTTTGATGCGGGAGTACAGCCATTTTTCGTAATAGCTGGACGACAGGTAGTGCGCTGGATCCATGTTTTCGATGTTGTTGCGGGAGCCGCCGGGGATCGGTACAGGTGTCGCTACAGTTATGGCAAGTACCCGGCCCTCCCAGGGATGGTGGAATAGAGGTTCGTTTTCTTCGCGTACAATGGGGCCAAATCCGTGCATCCCGCCCATGTCGTGAATGCCGTCCATGGTTGCTCCTAGGGTTTAGCTATCGTGGATGGTTGGGTTTCCGAATGTAAGGTTCACTTGATCGTTTGCCCAGCGGCGGACGGTTCAATCTGGTCCAATAAATGTATGACGTCTTTGGGCTGAACCTTATTGCGAAAAAAGAAGACTCCGCCGGGTACGTTTTTAAAATCGTCCTCGCTGACATTGAGATTGGACGAGACGGCCACGAGCAAGTCCTTGCGCTGGGCTTGGCGCAGCTTTTCCAGTTTGCGCCGTAGATACTCCGGTCGCCAGTAGCCCATGATCTCCAGCAGAGCTATGCGGCCGTCGGGATGGCGAAAGGTAAAGTCCGGGATCATCACGGTCTCTTTGAGGTTGACCACTTCGCTTTCCCGCTCTAGCTGCCATTGGGTTTTGGCCTTGGTGAAACGCGCGGCAAACGTCTCCTCCAACAGCGAATCGTACAAGGTCTGATCCTTGTAATGCGACACGAGACCCGATTGGTCGTCGAGGACGAACTGCTGGCGGCGGCCGTCCTTGCGCAAAATGTCGGCCTGCATTGACCAGCGGGTACACAGCAATAGGGCCGGGAGGAAAACCGCCATTTGCAGGCCGTATTTCTGCGAGTGGCGGAACATGCTCACTGGGCCGTCGAGCCCAATCTCATAGCCGGCATCGACATCGCCTTCGATGGTGTGGATCAGCCGGTAGAACTTGATGAATTTGAAAAGTTGCTTGTAGCGCACCGGCAGGTTGCGATACACGCTCAAGCGCAGGATTTCGCAGCGGTAGAGCATGGCTTGAGCTAGTGCCACGTTGTAGCGCAGCAGTAACTCGTTGGGCGAGGGCGCGGCAAAGGTGGCGAGCTGGTGATTTTCGGGTAGGTCGGCGTACAGTCCTGCGAGCACGTCTTCGCTGCTGATTTGGTGTTTGAGGGCGACCTGCTCCAGCAGATCTTCGCGTTTGACTGGGTAGATGAGGCTGGTCTCGCGGACGACCGGATGGTGAGCGCGGGCCAGCGTAAAAACGGCGTGGCGCAATTCTTCGGGCGGTTGGGGACTGGCGACGTGGAATTCGCAGTAGTGGTCGCAGAGTAGCTTGGCTAGGCCGCGCTGGATGCGGTAGTCGGTGCGGTCTCCGGCGAGCAGGTCGAGGGCGCGTTGTAGTTCGCGGCGGGTTTTGCCTTGGTGTGCGGCGTGGATTTCGATGAGCGCTTGGGCTAGGTCGATGAGGGCTGGGTCCTCGACATCGACATAGCGCGGTTCAATGTAGGGGCCGCGCGAGCGGGTCAGCAGGAGGTTCGAGGTCAGCACGGTGCTTACTCGTAGGCTTCGTGGCGGCGGCGACGGTCGCTGATGCGGTCTTCGACCGTGTTCTTGGAGACCACTTCGTAGAGCACGGCTTCCTTGCCTTGGCGACGGCGGAGGATGCGCCCGAGACGCTGGACGTGCTCGCGGATGGTCCCCGAGCCGGAGAGGACTACCGCGACGTTGGCTTCGGGGATATTGACGCCCTCGTTGAGCACTTTTGAGGCGACGAGGGCGAGGTACTCTCCCTTGTTGAAGGCTTCGAGGATGGCCTTGCGCTCGCGCGTGCGGGTGCGATGGGTAATGGCCGGGACCAAGAAGGTGCGGGAGATCTGGTGGACGGTCTCGTTGTCGTTGGTAAAAATCAACACGCGGTCGCGCGGGTGGGCCTTGAGGATGTCTTCGAGGACGCGGAGCTTGGCGGTCGCGCCGAGAGCGATCTGACGATGGCGGCGGTAGGCGTGCATGGCGCGTCGGCCACTAGTGCTTTTGGCCGAGAGCATGACGAAGTGCCGCCAGCCGTCTTTGGTGCCGAGGCGGATGTTCTTGGCGGCGAGGAAGGCTTGGTACTCGTCGCGAGCAGCCTCGTATTGGACGCGCTCTTCGGCGACCATATCCACTTGACGGCGCTCGACGCGATACTCTGCTAGGTACTCGCCGGACAAGGCGCGGATGCCGCGCTCATAGGCTATGGGACCGACGAGGGTGTCGAGGAGCACGTGGCGGCCATCGGCGCGTTCCGGTGTGGCGGTCAGACCTAGGCGGTAGGGCGCTAGGCACATTTCAGCGGCGTGGCTGTACATTTCGCCGGGCAGGTGATGGACCTCGTCGAAGACGATGAGGCCGAAGCGGTTGCCGTAGCGGTCCATCTGCATGTACGCGCTGTCGTACGTGGCGACGGTCAGGTCGGCTAGCTCGTGGTAGCCGCCGCCGAGCAGGCCGACCTCGACGGCAAACGAGCGGGTGAGCAGGTCGTACCACTGGTTCATCAGGTCGATGGTCGGCGCGACGACGAGGGTGCTGCGCTGGACTTCTACCATCGCCATGAGCGCGACTTGCGACTTGCCCGATCCCGTGGGCAAGACGACCACGCCGCGGCAGCCGTGCTGTTGCCAAGCGGCGATGCTTTCGGCTTGGTGCGGGTGTGGCTCAGGCGCGGTGTGCAGTTGGAGGGAAAGGGTATTGTAGCGCGGGGCCGTATTCTTGAATTCGACTTCGTGCCGTTTGAGGTGTTCGACGCTTTCGCGATAGAAGTGGGCTTGGGCGCGCCAGTGATCAACGCGCGGGTCCCAGACAAAGGCCGGGGGCGCGTCTGGGCCGACGTAGTCGCGCAGGAGCAGGGTGCCTTCTTCAAAGGTTAGACGCATAGGAGTAGATTGATTAGGAGGATGAGAAATGATACATTGGGGCCAGAGAGCGGGCAAGGCATTATCAACCTAAGGAGACATGCGATATGAACACAGCCCGAGTGGGTTTAGCCCGCGCCGGTGCGCGGCAAGCCAACGTATATCAAGCGCTAAATTTGGTGAGCGAGGACGTCGAGCCGAAGCTAGCCGCCCAAGTGATGCTCAAGCCGAACTTCCTGTCCAGCGAAAATCCCCTCGCTTCGACCCACGCCGACGCCATGCGCGGTGCCATCGACTTTCTGCTGAGTACGGCGCAGCCGCCCGAGGAGATCGTCATTGCCGAAGGCGGCAACGAGAAGTATTCGGGCGAGGCGTTTGCCAATTTTGGCTATGACGCACTAGTCGAAGAATACTCGGTGCCGATTCGCTTGGTTGATCTGCATCAGGAGACGCGGTGGGAAGAGACGGCGATTTACATGGCCGGCGGCGTTGAGGCGATTGTGCGGATGCCGAGCGTGGTGCTCGAATGCCCTTGCACCATTTCGGTGGCCGTGGCCAAGACCCACGACGTGTGCGTGGTTACTTTGGCGCAGAAGAACATGATCATGGGGACGCTGCACAAAGAGGATCGCATCAAGATGCACGGCTATCCTTCGCACGCCGAGCGCGTGTTGCCCAGCGAGGCCGAGGTGCTCAACGTGAACTTGATCCGCTTGGCTCAGTATCTCAAGCCGGACATCGGGATCGTCGATGGCACGGTGGGCTTGCAGGGCAATGGCCCTGGGGGAAATGATGAGGTGCCTATGGGTGCGGCCGCGGCATCGGCTGATGTGTTTGCCGTGGATGCGGTCATGGCCAAGGCCATGGGCTTTGAGCCGATGGAACTGGGCCTTTTGCACTACGCTGACACCTTGGGCTACGGCGTGGGTGACTTGGAGCGGATCGAGGTGAGGGGTGTGCCGATTGCCGAGGTGGCGTGTGCGTTTAAGCCGCATGAGACGACGGAGCAGCAGATGCAGTGGAGGAATGCGGCGGTGGCGGAGTTTTTGCCGTAGGGAATTTTTGACTTTTATGAGATGCGCCCGGTGGAGGGGACTCTGCCGGGCGTTTTTCTAATAGGTAGAGAGGGAAGCTGTGAATGATTCGGAAGTGAAGCGTGATTTGGAAAGGCTGAAGAGGGATTGTGAGGAGGCGGAACGGTTCCCCAATCATGAGTGGCGCGAGGAGGTTCTCGATCTGTTAAAGTATGTTGAGAATGCCCCCCCAGAGGAGCGCAGAAGTGAGGAGTTTAACAGGAGCATTTGGAGAAACAATCCCATCGCAAGTATGAGGCAAGGGGAACTCAGTTATAAGGAGCTAGACCAAGTCGTAGGCTCGGAGGAGTTGCGTTCGTGGGTGGTAGAGAAATCGGTGGAGTCTCTGCCCAATAATCCTGAGAGACGATCCCAACACCTAGAGGATATTCACAACGAGCTGATTAAGCGTGTTTGTGCTGACCCAATAGGACTAGAATGGCGACCACGGGCGGCAGTAACCCGGCTATTGGCAGCACTATTTCCCCGTGATTTTACCTCATTGATCGCTTCCTCACTACTCGGGAAGTTTATCCCATACTTCAACAAAAAATATCCTACGTTAGGAATCGATCCGGATGTCTCAGATGCTGAAAAACATCGGCAAATTCTCAAAAGGCTGGACGATGCTTTGGGGACGGTACCCGAGGGCGACCTTGAAGAATGGGTTCGCCGGATGATTTTGCCGCACCAGCTATACGAGCTATTGTCCCAAGAACCGAGGCCAAAGCCACAACCTGCTAATGACTCTGGCGAGGAGACTACACCTCAGAATATCATCCTCTACGGCCCGCCGGGGACCGGCAAGACCTACACCACCTTCCAGCGGTGTGTCGAAATCTGCGACGAGAAAGAGAATGCGGAGGATATGTCGGACGAAGAAGTTCGTCGCCGCTATGGAGAACTGGTTGCAGAGAAGCGGGTCGAGTTCGTCACGTTCCATCAGTCCTACGGCTACGAGGAGTTCATCGAGGGGCTGCGCCCGGGTGAGGATTCGGCGGGAGTTGGCTTTCGTCTCGTCGCGACTGATGGTGTCCTAAAGCGCATTACAGAACATGCCAAAAGAAAGCGCGGCCTGCCCCATGTCCTCGTCATTGACGAGATCAACCGTGCCAACATCTCAAAGGTGATGGGCGAACTCGTTACGCTCCTCGAAGAAGACAAACGGGAAGGCGCGCCGCATGAGATCGCCGTGACGCTACCTCATTCCCAAGACCGGTTCACCCTTCCTGCGAACCTCTACATTATCGGCACAATGAACACAGCAGATCGGTCCATCGCGTTGCTCGATACCGCTTTACGGAGACGCTTTGACTTCGAGGAACTGCCGCCCAATCCTGATCTGCTAAGGGACGACGTAGAGGGAATCGATCTACCGACGGTGCTCCGTACCATTAATGATCGCTTGGAGTGGTTTATCGACCGCGATCACCTGATCGGCCACGCTTGGCTGATGGGAGCGAAAACCAAAGCGGAAGTGGATCGCGTCATGCGGCGCAAGATCATTCCGCTTATCGCTGAGTACTTCTACGACGACTGGGAGAAGGTTCATGCCGTCCTTGGCAATACCGACGACTTTGTGAAGGGAGAACCGCTTAGTCCGCCACCGGGAATTGACGACGCGGGCGAAGACCGTTACCGCTGGACGGTGCAGGAGAAATTCGAGGAGGGAGCCTACGACCGCCTTATCTCCGGTAGCGGCCAAACCGACGCGGAATGAACTCTGCTACTGTGAATCGTACCTGTCGGGAATGGGGTTATCTGCCAATCGGTGAGAACGGTCTGTCGGAGAACAAGGCCGAGCGCCTCCATGCCCTCGCCGAGCTCGCCTCCCGAAGGCTGAAACTACCCGAGACAGCCGTCTTAACTCGCACCCATCGCGGCCTGAGGGCCGGGCAAGTCGCCGGCATCCTCGCAACTTCGGGGATGACCCTTGAAATTCTACCCAAAATCGACGGAGACGACGGTGAGGTACGTAAGGCACTCATCCGTATGCTCGCTGTGACGCAGGAATTGCCCATTGCCGATGGCGAACTCGCCTCTTTAGACACCCAACGGCATGACCTACTAGAACTTCTCATCCGACTGTTCGCGGACCGGCTACTTGTAGCTGTAAGACGAGGAATGCCGCGTCGTTATCTTGCGTATGAGGAGGACCTTGCGCTATTGCGCGGTAAGCTCAACGCTAAGCGCCAGCTTACCCATCTGGCCGTTCGCCCTGATCGTCTCGCCTGTCGCTTTGATGAATTGTCCGAGGACACGCCCCTCAACCGCGTCTTCAAGGCCGCGGTAATCCGGCTCTCCAGTATCGCCCGATCTGCGGCCAACACCCGGCGGCTGGCCGAGCTCACCGCTCGCTTTGAGTTCGTGCATGACACTCCCAACCCGCTCCGAGAACTCGTGCAGCTCGACCGCACCAACACCGCTTTCCACGATCTTTACCGTCTCGCCCGGCTTTTTCTGGCGGGAGACTGGCAGACCACCACAGGAGGTCATGCAGAGGGTTTCACCTTACTGTTCGCCATGAACAGACTCTTCGAGGAATTCATCGGACAGAGTCTGAAACGCGCCCTCGCTCCCCGTTCCGTCCACCTTCAGCATAGTAAGCACTGCGTTGTGAAAAATGCGGATGGTGGGCTGTTCGGTTTACGTCCCGACGCCGTCATAAAGAAATCGCCTCCTATCATTCTCGACACCAAATGGAAACATCTTACTCACGAAAAAAAGACTTTGGGCGTCGCTGAGTCCGACATTTACCAAATGATCGCCTATGCACAAGCTTACGACGCAGGTCGGCTTATTCTACTCTATCCTTGGCATAAAGAAATAGGCGGGCCGGGGATTATCAGCCGCGATTGGAAGATTACTGGGACTTCTCGCCCATTGGACATTGCCACAATTGATGTTGGCCAACCCGAGCAGGTCGCTGAGACCTTGCGGATCATCGCCAGATAGCGGCCTGTTTCCGTGCCGAGATCGGGGGACGTAGAGGGCACACGGGCACTGTGTGGTTGACAAAAAAATAATATGGATCATTATAGCTATGAGAATAGCTATTCTGTTTAACTTGATGCCGGAGGCCAAAATATGAAAACCGTACAAATGACCCTCGATGAGGAACTAATCGAGGAGGTTGATAAGGTTACAAAGAAAATAGGTACGACGAGATCGGCCTTTGCGCGGGAGGCTCTATACGCTGCACTCAGGCGTGCTAAACTAAAAGAAAAGGAGCAAAAACACCGGGAGGGATATGCCCGCAAGCCGGTTCAATCGGGCGAATTTAGCCAGTGGGAAGACGAGCAAGTGTGGACTGAGTGATGCGGCGTGGTGAGGTTCGTTGGTACAGATTCGCCCAGCCGGACAAGAAGAGGCCCGTTGTTATTCTCACTAGGGATTCGGCGATTCAATATCTGGGAGAAGTTACCGTGGCACCAGTGACATCGACCATTCGGGACATTCCCTCAGAGGTGCTTCTGTCCCAACGAGATGGAATGCCTAGAGAGTGTGCGATCAATCTGGATCACATCCAGACTGTGTCCAAGGGTAAAATAGGCCCCCTGATTGTATCTCTCCCACTGGCGAAGATGAATGAATTGCGCGATGCACTGCTTTTTGCACTGGGATTTGATGGGTAGCGCTACGGTGCCGTCCTATTGCTCTGCATCCTAACTTATCCAAAAAACAAGACTTACCCCAACAAAGGATACTTCCACCATGACGCCTCCCAACATTCTCTGGATTTGCACGGATCAGCAGCGCTACGACACGATCGGCGCGCTCGGTTATGCTCACGTCGATACGCCGCACGTCGATCGGCTGGTCGCCGAGGGCGTGGCTTTTACGCACGCCTATTGCCAAAGCCCGATCTGCACGCCGAGCCGCGCGAGTTTTCTCACCGGCCAGTACGCCAGCGCCGTGCATATCAACGGCAATGGCCTCGACAGTTTTCCCGACCACCCGCCGCTGGTCACGCGGCAGTTGGCCGAGGCTGGATACGACTGCGGGTTGATTGGCAAGCTGCACTTGGCCAGCGCCTATCGCCGCATTGAGCCGCGCGTCAATGATGGGTATCGCTACTGGGAGTACAGCCACGCGCCCCGCGACGACTGGCCGCAGGGGCACGGCTATGCCGATTGGGTGCGGGAAAAGGGAGAAGTTTTAGGCGATCTGATGAAGCAATACCCCCACGGATTGCCCGCTGAGTTCCACCAGACGACGTGGTGCGGCGAGAAAACCATTGAGTTTATGAGCGAAAAACGCGATGGCCCTTGGCTCGCGAGTGTCAACATTTACGACCCGCACCCGCCGTTCAATCCGCCGCAGAGCTACCGCGACCGCTTTGCCCCCGAGGCTATGCCCGGGCCGCTGTTTGCCGACAGCGATTTGGCGCAGCAGGAAAAGCTAGCGGCGATTGATTTCCAATCCAAGGGACGGCGGCCCGACCAACTCGATATCCGCGACCCCTTGCACCAAGACCGTCCGACGCCCGGGGCTGACGCGCGCGTGTTGCAGGCGGCGTACTGCGCAATGATCAAGCAGATCGACGACCAAGTGGGAAGGATGCTGGCCGCGCTCGAAGACACGGGCCAGCGCGACAATACGGTGGTGATTTTTACGTCCGACCACGGCGAAATGCTCGGCGACCACGGGCTGATCCAGAAGGGGTGCCGCTTCTATGAGGGTTTGGTGCGGGTGCCGCTGATTTTTTCTTGGCCGGGACACTTTGAGCAAGGTTTAGTGCGCGACGATCTGGTCGAATTGACCGACAAAGCGCCGACGCTTTTGGAATTGGCCGGGCTGGAGGTGCCAGAGCGGATGACCGGCCGCTCGCTTGTGCCGATCTTGCGCGGCGAGAGCGATCAACCGCACCGCGATTTTGTCCGCTGCGAGTATTACGACGCCTTGGCCGCACCCGATGGGACCTTTGCCACCATGTACCGCGATGAGCGCTACAAGTTAGTACTCTATCACGGGCACGACTTGGGCGAGCTGTACGACTTGCAAGAGGACCCGGGTGAGTTTGAAAACATGTGGGACGAGCCGGAAGCGCAGCCTCTCAAGTTAGCGCTGATGCAAAAGAGTTTCGACGCTTCGATGCTGGCGATGGACCGGGGGCCTCGGCGCGTGGGGCCGATGTGATGGAGCGGCAGCAGCGGGTGACGCAGCGGCCGATCTGGCGTTTCCGCGAGGCGGACAAAGCGGCCGAAGACGACTGCGTAACGGTCGAAGAGCCGCTGGAGATCCGCGTGGAGGAGACGCCGATCGCAGTGGTTATGCGCACACCGCGCCACGACTTCGAACTGGCGGCTGGCTTCTTGTGTACCGAGGGGCTGATTCAATCGCCGCAGGAGCTGGGCGCGATCTCGTACTGCACGGCTGCGGAGCCGCCCAATGAGGAGAATATCGTCGAGGTCAAGCTGGCCGCTGGCGTGGAGTTTGATCAGCAGCGGCTCCAGCGCAACTTCTACGCCTCGTCGAGTTGCGGAGTCTGCGGCAAGGCCAGCATCGAGGCTATCACCTGCGAGGCCCCTGCGTTGACGGCAGATTTTACCGTGCCGCTGGCCATGCTCTACGACCTTAGCGAGCGCATGCGCCAGGCACAGGATGTATTTGAGCAAACCGGCTCGCTGCACGCGGCGGCCTTGTTTGATTTGGCGGGCGATTTGCTCGTCCTGCGCGAGGACGTGGGCCGGCACAACGCAGTCGATAAGATCATAGGCCACTACGCGCTGCGCAACGAGCCGGTACCAGCCAAGAGCGTACTGATGGTCAGCGGGCGCACCAGTTTTGAGATTGTGCAGAAGGCGCGGATGGCGGGGATCGCGGTGGTCGCCGCCGTGTCTGCACCGTCGAGCTTGGCGGTGGATCTGGCGCGGGAATCGGGGATGACGTTGCTGGGATTTTTGCGCGGGCGGGGATTCAATGTATATACCGGAGAAAAGCGAATTGCCGTTTAGGAGCGGGGAGTTCCTCTCGTCCTTCCCGTGCGAGATCGGCACCCCGTAGGAAGAAACTCAACGAGGATATAACGCTATCATGCCAGTACAAATCACCATAAGAGATGTCCCGGAAGAAGTGCGCGACGCGTTGGCCGTTCGTGCCGCCCGGCAACACCAGTCTATGCAGGCATTCCTCCGCGACGAGTTGGAACGAATCGCGTCGCGTCCCTCGGTCGGCGAGTGGCTGCACCAAGTTCGCGAGCGCAAGGAAGCGGCCGGAATCCGCGTCCGTCCGTCCAGTATTCTACAAGCCCGGGATGCCGATAGAACGTGACCGTTGTTGAAGCCGATATCTTAAACTGACTTCCGCTAATGAAGACCTTGGAGACATTGCGTCGACAACTCGCGATGGGAGAGTTTGAGTTCAGTCGCCATGCTTTCAAACGAGCGGTGGAACGCAACATTGCCGATAGGGAAATACGACAGGCCGGTGCCGAGGCAAGAGTTATCGAGCAATACTTCGACGATAAATACTCACCTAGTTGCCTACTGTTCGGATTCTCGGCGGACGGACGGCCTCTGCACCTTCAAGTATCCTATGCCGATACTGAGCGGGTAAAAATTATTACGTTGTATGAACCTGACCCGAGCGAATGGATTGATTTTTCTCAACGGAGGTAAAACCATCATGTTCCATTGCCATGTGTGTGGATCGAACAGCGCCAAAGAGGAAAGGGTGAGTGAAGTATTTGTGGTGCAAGGGAGGCGGATTTTAGTCGAGGACATTCCGGCTAGTGTGTGCTTGCGCTGTGGGGAACCGACTTTCAGCCGTCAGACCACTGAGCAGGTACGTCGCATGTTGAACGGGGAGGCCAAACCGGTGCGCTCTGAAGAAGTCGATGTGTTTGAATACGCTTGAGGGGACGCATCAACATCGTCGTTTAATTTTTCCATCTAAAGGAGAGGGATAATGGCTAAGAAAAAGCAAGCTAGAAGACCACAGCTCAAACTCTGTGCCGCGGCATGGACGTTGACTAATTACCCGTCCGAGGCCAAGCAGTGGTCGATGGATCGCAAAGTCCGCGCGGCCAAGGACGCTGGCTTTGCCGGCTTCAGCGCCGGGGCCGATCCCGAGATCGCCGAGGCGTGCGCCAAGCACGGGCTACAGCTCGTCGGCGGGGTCGATATAGCCACGGTAGAAGAAGCTGAGCCAAAACTGGAGGCTTTTAAGGACGCTGGTGCCGAGCACATAAACGTTCAGCTCTGCGACCACGACACCGAGATCCGCAAGGCGGTGACAGTGGCGCGGGCAGTGATGAAAGCGGGCAAGCAGCTCAAGCTCAAACCGGCGATTGAATGGCACCGCGACACGTGTACTGAGACCCCGGAGAAGGGACTAGCGTTGGCGGCGCAGTACGAGAAGCGCTATAAGGAAAAGCTGCGCACGAATTTCGACCACTCGCACCCGGCGATCATCAAACAGCTCCGGCCCACTAACTTCTGGGAGCGCATCTCCGAGTATCGCCCCGACCTGCTCAGAATGAGCGAGTTGATTCACTTCCGCACCTTTACGGGCAGCCATTGCCAGACGCCGGTCACCAATGGGCGCGGAGTGCTGGACGCAGATTTTATCACTTGGCGCGACAACTTCCTCAAGCACTTACTCTATAACTGGGTCAAGGGACAGCGCGGTGCTACCGAGCTATGGGCGGTCGTCGAGTTGGGGCCGAAGGGTTCGGGCTATGCGCTCGATTGTTTCCCCGACGTGTGGAAGGACGCCATCGTCGCACGCGGTGAGATCGAGAAGGCGTTTAAGGGGGCGCTGAGGAAGGCGAAGAAATAGCGTTTTTCTCGTTTCAGAGAGTGATATGGACATGTTGCCGAGCACGTGGTCGGAGGGGCAGATCGTCGTACGGGCAGTCGGGGTAGCGCAGACGCCAGCGCTCCATGCCGTGTCTATGGAATGTGTGGACACCGTCGGGCTCGATCCCACTTTTGCCGAGGTGCCCGAAAGCGAAATCGGTGAGTTGGTGGAGCAGTCAGTAGCCGAGGAATCGCAGGAACGCGGTTTCCGCATGAGGAGTATTCACGTCGGACCGGCTGAAGAGCTGGCTGGGTACTTTCATCTTACCGAAGATGTTCCCACTGCAGGGGAGGTTTGCCTCTCGATCCTCTCGATCCGGCCGCAATTCCGGCGAAGCGGCGTTGGCACGGCAGTCATTAAAAGCCTCAAGAAGGTGCTATCCGCCCAAGGTTTCCGCTTCGCCCTCGGACCCGTCTATCTAGCCAATGTTCCGGCCTTGCGATTCTGGACTCGATTAGGTTTCACCGAGATTGTCCCCCGTCGCGGTGACTACGTAAGCTACGAACGGGAGAAGCCCTGTATCGTCCTGCGGGCATCGCTCGGCGGGTAGGCGATCTTGCGAGAGTCGGATCACATTCTTTTTTGAACCTTAACCGAACCGAGATGGCTCGCGCATCGGCTCGCGCGGTGGTATGTCCAGTTCCACCTTCTCTAACCTCCATTACCTTCACATCTAATCAGTAATGACGCACTTTGGCGGCTTCGTGCCCATGGAAACCGGGCGAAGTCTCTGATCTCCGGTTATCTTGCGGCACTGCGTTATTTTTCTTTGATCTTGGGCATTTATAGGGCGAGTGCACTCGAAAAAAGGAGTTTTCGTGAACGACGCCCAATTGGTAGAGGCGTGCTTGGAGGGAGACCACCGTGCCTACGCGATTCTGGTCGATCGTTACCGCTACCCCGTCTTCGGGCTGTGTCTGAGCTATGTCAAGGATTTCGACGCGGCCGAGGATGCGGCGCAGGAGGCGCTGATCGCCGCCTACCTGAAGCTGGAAAGCCTGCCCGAGCCGCAAAAATTCGGCCCGTGGCTGCGGACCATCGCTGCCAATCAGTGCCGCATGTGGCTCCGGCGTCAGCGCCGACAGGTCGCCATTGACGAAGAAATGGCGGTCGTCGATCCTGCCCCGTCGCCGGCAGAGCAAGTGCTTTGGCGCGAGCGTCGGCAGAGGATTCTGGCTGCTGTCTCCCGACTGAGCTGGCCGCAACAACAGGCCGTGGTCCTTTTTTATCTCGAGGGCCTCTCACTCAAGCGGATCGCCGCCTTCCTCGACGTCGCGGTCCCTACCGTCGAGCAACGGCTCTACCGGGCGCGCCGCAACCTAAAAGAGGAGATGACAACCATGGTCAAGGAAAACCTGCAAGAACACCGCCTGCCCGAGGACTTCACACAGGAAGTAGTACAAGAGGCGCTTGCCCGGGGACAGGACCTGTTGCAGAAGCGCCAGTGGCCTGAAGCTCGCAAAGCCTTCAACCGCATCGTCGCCACCGTGCCGGACCACCTCGAAGCCCACCGAGGTTTGGCCCTATCCTTTGACGGCGAAACCCGCGAGGCTCTGCGACAGGACGGGCACTTCAGCGACGGCCACCTGCTCGACAATACCTTCGCCGCTCTGCACAAGGTCTGCGAACTGGGTGCCGACGATCCAGAGGTCGCCCGCGCGCTCGGCCGGCTCTACTCGCACTATGGCCGCCACGAAGAAGGCGGCCAATGCCTCGAAAGGGCCGCTGACCGCCTCGACGACTGGCGGCGCAGCGTGCCGTTGTACAAAATGGCCATCTCCATCTACTACCACGCCCACTACACCGGACGCGGCGACCATATGGAAGCCTGCGTGCGCTGTCACCGGCGTGCCCGCCAGCTCGTGCCCGCGGACTGGCCACCGCGCCGCCGTTTTGCGCTTTGGCAGCCCTCTGGGATGAGCATGGCCTACGCGCATTTGGGATTGAGCCAAGAAGTCTTCGACGAGTTGGACGCACTCAAGGCCGAAAGCGAGGACGAGTGGTCGGTGGAGGAGCACTTCCAATACTACGGCATCTGCTCCAACCAGTACCGGGAAGTGGGTCGGTGGGACGAGGTGGAGGAGCACAGTCGAGCCTATGTCGATTGGGCCAAGGCTCTGACCGCCGCCGACCCGCGCCTCCAGATCCGCCCCTTGGCGCTCACCGAAGAAGGCGACGAAAACGCCGGGACGCACAACGGCGACGACTTCCGCTGGTGGACGGTGTGCTACGCGCTCGCCGACCGCATCCTGCGGGCGAGGCACGAGACGGGGGGAGCAACTGGGGACATCGTCGACGAACTCGACTGGGTACTCGACCAGCACCAGAGCGCTGGTTCCTATTCCATCGCCGGACAATCTACCTGCGAAACCGGTCACTACTCGGAGGCGCTGCGCTATTTGCGCAAGGAGGAAGAACTGGGCGGTCGGCTCGCCAATCGCGGCGACATCTATTTGGCCGCCGCACTCGTCGCGCTGGGGCGGGTGGCGGAGGGGAAGGAACGGCTGCGCAATATATATGGCCAACTCGTGACTAACGGCCAGTGCCGGAGTTGGTTCGGCAAGCTGTCTGCTTTTGACTCGATCCGCGGGGACGCAGAACTGGTCGAACTGGTCGATGAATGGGAACGGGCCGAGCGCGTAGGCGAGCCTACGGCGAGCGCAAATCCGCAAGGCGGCTGAAATTGCAGTCGGGTAGCCCCTGCGGGGGCAGGGGGGCAGGGTCACATTCTGACGTTACTGACGTTACGCATAAGAAGGTGTTGAGCTATGCGGCCGTGGTTTCGGTTTTCTGTGGACTCGCTCAAGGCGGCTTACTGGTACGACCAAGCGTAGCGGGAGCCTATCCGCTAAATGCCTTAAACGCCAGCCCTGCAATCGCTAGGATCGTCGTGATCTGTAGCGGTATCACCCAGCGGTAGAGTCGGTCAATTTTGCCTTCCAGCACCTCGCGGTTGGCGTCAACTTTGGTCTCGATGCGGCCTAGGCGGACGTCGATTTGCTCGACAATGCCCTCTAACCGGGCGATGCGCCCCTCATGGTCTAACAGATGCGGACGCTCCGGCGACGGATGGGATTCACTCATTATCAAACCTCCGGTTGGTAAACAGCACACAGCGCAAAAACTTCTGCACCGGATACTTGCAATATCTATGCCACAGAGGCCGTCCAGTGGCAAGACCAGAGCCGTGCGGAGTAAAACTGTATCGGCCACGACCCAGCCATGAGACCTTGCGTAACGTCCGTTACTCGATTAGAGCCTAGGCGATTGAGCGGAAATCCACGAGTGCTGTCCCTGCTGTTCAGACGATTCCCCACGTCACTCGTCCCAACTCGCGCGAGCGCTCCCGCTCGTATGACGGATCGATGTCGAATTCGCGATCCAGCCACAGTACCTCCTGCTGCTCGGGACTCAGCACATCGAGCAGCTCAGGCGTCAGGTAATCTCCCCATTTGAAGCGATGGTTGTCGATCGCGTGGGGATGGAACAGCCAGTGGCTCATATACCGGCAGTCACTGGTGCGGTTGAGCCAGGTTGAGTGAAACAGCTTGGCATGGCGGACGATTAGCTGGCGGGGTTCGACCTCTAGGGAAATCTCGTCGTCGAGTGCGACGTCTTCCCAGCCGTCATCGGCTTGCGAACCGACAATTCCCCGTTCCTCCCTGAGTCGGGCGGCCGTTTCCTCAAGAGAAGTGGGTGGCCCATTGTGACTGCCTGGGACGATGCGCAGACATCCGTTCTCGCGCGACGCCCCGGAGAAGTAGTGCATGAACTCCGCCCATCCCGGACCTCCGTCGATGTGCCAGCCGACTGATCGGTTCGGGGCTTGCTCGTTGATGCCGCCGTTGCGCAAATAGATATCGCGGTCCTCGTTCAGTTGGCGGGCGAGTTCGATGATCTCGGGATGCAGGATGATCTTCATGAACGGCAGGGAGTGATCGAGGGCGCACCAGTACGAATCTTCCACCTGCGGCCGCAGGTAAAAGTGATTCCTCTTGCTACCGTCTGCCGGCCCTTCTGATGGATCTTGGACCGCCTTCTCGACCGCCGCCATGCACGCTTCGGTGAGACTTTCGGGGAACGGACAGTCGACGATGACGTAGCCTTCAGTGCGGTACTGTTCCAATTGTGCTTCGCTGAATTTCATGCCGTTTTCCCCGCGCGGTGTGACGTCGATCCCTATTGCTACTGCAACCTGCGGTTGATCGGGGTCCGTAAGGAGTGGGTCTCGATATCCCAGTCGCCGTCGAAGATGGTCACGGCGTCGCCGGCGGCTGCTCCCGCGTCGGAGGCGAGATCGATGAGCTTGGCGGCCGAATCCTCGGGCGGCGACAGACCGGGGCGCGACTCTCGCTCCGCTTTGTCGGCGGAGCGGCCTGCTTTCTCGGCCATCTCGCGGATTGCGCCCAGCTTCATGTTCGTCGCCATCTCTCCCGGAGATACGGCGTGGATGCGGATGTTCAGAGGACGAAGTTGTTCACGGGCCACCAGAACTAGCCCGCGGACCCCCCCTTTGCTCGATCCGTACGGAAGGGAGGCACTGCCACCCAACACGCCAGCACCGGATATGACGAGCAAAACCACACCTCCACCCGCCTGCTGCATCAGGGGCACGGCGTGCTTCAACAGCAGAAAGCTACCGGTGAGATTGACGTCGATGACGCGCCGCCAGGACTCTTCGGAATATTCGTCGATACGCGTCCCCGCATCGACGAGGATGGCCGCTGGATTGATCAGGATGTCGAGGTGGCCGAAGTGTTCGCCAGCGGTGTCCATCAAGCGGCGAACGTCTGTGGACTGGCTTAAATCGGTATGCACGAAGTGAGCCGTGCCGCCTTCATCGGAGATTAGTTTGGCCGTCGCTTCGCCACCAGCCTCGTCGATGTCGGCGAGGACGAGTTGCGCTCCTTCGCGAGCCGCGCCGATGGCAGTGGCGCGGCCGAGGCCGGTCGCGGCGCCGGTGACGACTGCTACCTTGTTTGCGAGTTTCACGCGCACCTACTGAGTGGGCCGCATAAAGTGGGCGAAGAAGTCGTTGCCCTTGTCATCGACGACGATAAAGGCCGGGAAGTCCTCGACCTCGATTTGCCAAATAGCTTCCATGCCCAACTCTGGGTATTCAAGCACTTCGACCTTGCGGATGCAGTCTTGGGCCAGCCGCGCCGCCGGTCCGCCGATGGAGCCGAGGTAGAAGCCACCGTGCTTTTCGCAGGCTTGGGTGACTTGGCGCGAGCGATTGCCCTTGGCCAGCATGACCATGCTGCCACCAGCCGCTTGGAACTCATCGACGTACCCGTCCATGCGCCCGGCCGTCGTCGGCCCGAACGATCCCGACACATAGCCTTCGGGCGTCTTGGCTGGACCGGCGTAGTACACGCACTGGTCCTTGAAGTACTGGGGCAGGCCCTCGCCAGCGTCGAGCCGCTCCTTGAGCTTGGCGTGGGCAATGTCGCGGGCCACGATCATGGGGCCGGTCAACGAGAGCCGAGTGCTGACCGGATGTTGGCTGAGGGTGGCGCGGATTTCGTCCATCGGCCGGTTGAGGTCGATTTCGACGACTGCGCTGCCGAGTTCCTCATCGCTGATTTCGGGCAGGTATTTGACCGGCTCGGTCTCCAGGGCTTCGAGGAAGAGGCCCTCGGCGGTGATTTTGGCGAGGATTTGGCGGTCGGCTGAGCAGGAAACGGCTAGGCCGACCGGGCAAGAGGCTCCATGCCGAGGCATTCGCACTACTCTCACGTCGTGGCAGAAGTACTTGCCGCCAAACTGCGCCCCAATGCCGATCTCCTGACTCAGTTTGAGTACCTCGGCTTCCATCTCCAAGTCGCGGAAGGCTTGGCCGTACTCGTTGCCTTGGGTCGGCAGGCTGTCGAGATAGCGGGTGCTGGCGAGCTTGGCCAGCTTGAGGGTGTGCTCGGCCGAGGTGCCGCCGATGACCAAGGCAAGGTGATAGGGCGGGCAGGCGGCCGTGCCGATCATGCGCAGCTTGTCGTCGATAAAGGAGTGCAGCCGCTCTGGGGTCAGCAAAGCCCGAGTCTCTTGGAAGAGGTAGCTTTTGTTGGCCGAGCCGCCGCCTTTGGCCATGAACATGAACTTGTAGGCCATGCCCTGCTCGGCGAAAATCTCGATTTGGGCCGGGAGGTTGGTGCGGGTGTTTTGCTCCTCGAACATGCTCAGGGGGGCCAGTTGGCTGTAGCGGAGGTTGGTCTCCTGATAGGCTTTGGCGATGCCAGCCGAGATAGCGGCTTCGTCGTCGCCTTCGGTCCACACCTGATGCCCTTTTTTGCCCATGACGATGGCGGTGCCAGTGTCTTGGCACATCGGTAGGACCCAACCGGCGGCGATGTTGGCGTTTTTGAGCATGTCGAGCGCGACGAAGCGGTCGTTGTCCGAGGCTTCCGGGTCATCGAGAATGCGGCGCAGTTGGGCTAGGTGGCCGGGGCGCAACAGGTGAGCCGAGTCGCGGATGGCTTGGTCGGCAAGCAGGGTCAGGCCCTCGGATGCGACCTTGAGGATCGGGCGACCTTCAAATTCGCCAGTGGAAACGCAATCCGTGGTCAGCAGGCGATAAGGGGTTGGATCCTCACCGAGGGGTAAGAGTTCGTGGTGGATGTAGCCGTTCATTGGAATCCTTAGTTAGGGGTCCATAGTGCGGTGTTTGACCTGTCCCCAGATTTGAGGTAAAACCTCCGTTGGGATGCGGTTAGCATAGAATAAAATATATTACAAAAGCGCACCTAGGGAAGTGGTCGTTGTCCGGGCTTCAAGGGCTCGAATTGGTCAAGAGATGACTGCGCAAGATATGCATGGAGAGGAGAGCGACATGCCGGATTTGAACCTGTACTGGGGCGAGTTGCACAACCACAACGAACTCGGCTATGCCCAAGGCAGTCTCGAGCGCAGCTACGAGATCGCCCGTTCACACCTCGACTTCTACGCCTTCACCCCGCACGGGCTACACGCCGACGGCGGTGTGCCGGCCGGCTATCCCGTGGTGGTCGCCAATTGGGAGCGAATCCGCCGGGCTGCCAGCGAAAACAACCGACCGGGCGAGTTTACCTGTTTTCCAGCCTACGAGTGGCACTCCTCGGCTTGGGGGCACCTGCATGTGCTGAGCGCCGAGGATATGGAGTCGATGTACTGTGCGCGGAGTTTGGCTGATTTGCAGGCCCACTTCAGGAATAGACAGGCCGTCTTGGTGCCCCATCACACGGCCTACGAGCGCGGGGTGGACTGGGAGGGCTTTGACGAGGCCTTGTCGCCAGTGGTGGAAATCTTCTCCGAGCACGGCTCGTCGGAGCGCGACACTGGCCTCTATCCCATGCTGGGGCACAGCGGTGGTCCGGCCGGCTATCAATACACCGTGCAACATGGCTTGGCTCTGGGCAAGCGGTTTGGCCTTGTGGCCGGCACCGATAACCACGACGGCTACCCTGGGGGTTACGGGTTAGGGCTGACGGGGATTTGGGCCGAGGAGAACAGCCGCGCTGCGCTCTTTGACGCCTTGCAGAAGCGGCGCACCACAGCCGTCACCGGAGATCGGATCGAGGTGTGTTTTCGCGCTGGAGAGGCTTGGATGGGCGAGGTGGTGAGCGGGCCAGCGGAGCGCAGGCTGGACTACCGGGTCGAGGGTTGGGACGCACTCAAAAGCGTGGAAGTCGTGCGCGATAATTTTCCGGTGCACATAGAGGTGCCCGACTACAGCGCACCACGGGCAACACAGCCGCAGCCCTATCGCCTGCGCTTTGAGTGGGGTTGGGGGCCGATGAAAGGATACCAAGTCTATGACTGGCAGGGGCAACTGCAGGTCGAGGGGGGACGGCTTTTGCAGGTCGTGCCCTGCTTTAGCTCCGATCCCTTTGACGAGGTGCGGCGCAAGCGCGTCCTCGAATGGAACGAAAAAAGGTGTGCTTGGCAGTCCCATACCTCGCGCGGTTCTGGCTTTACCACGCGCAATGGTTCCACAGCGCCAAGGGCCAACGACGCCCTGTGCGTGGAGGTGGAGGGGACACAAGAAACGCGGGTCGAACTCGAATTCGACTGCCGCACCAGCAAGAGCCTGTTGGCTACAGCCACCGACTGGTCGCTTACGGGCAAACTCGGCGGATCCCGGACCAGCTTCAGCATTGGAGAGCTTTTGCGGGGGCGTCAGGGCTGGCGCGTGGACGGGCTGCCCACTTGGATCGTGGCTCACCGGGCCTTGCCCGATGCGCTCTACGTCATAGAAGGCCACTTCATCGACCGGAGCGAGATGCCAGCCTATTACTATCTACGCGTCACCCAAGAAAACGGCCAGTTGGCTTGGAGCAGTCCCATTTGGTTCGAGGAGTGACAAGAACGGAGCGTTCCATGAAAATTACTTCTATCGATGTGTTTTGTTGATCCGTGGTGATGAATAGTAAATTTTTGGCCATAGATAGATCCCTTTGACTACCTTGAGCAGAGTGGGAAAAAGGCGATAACAAGGATAATGGATCTGTCTAAATCGAGCGTCAGGTAAATGCCGATGCGCCTAGAGTTTTGGCTAATTATCGGATTGCTGGCGGCCTGCGATAGCGGCGAGAAACCGGGTGTAGCACCGGGGGACCGTGCCGGTATAAGCCGGGAGAGTGCCCAAGGATTCCGCTTGCTGCAGCAGGGTCGAGCTAGGGAAGCATTGGCCCTTTTGCAGCGGGCGGTCGAGAAAGACTCGGCAAGCATGGAAGTCCACTACAATGTGGGCGTGGCGCATACGCACCTGAAAGAGTACGCAAAAGCTATTGCGGCCTTTGAACGCGCCGTGGAACTGGCACCGGAAAATCCAGACGCGCATTTTGCCTTGGGGATTGCCTTGGGGGTTGAACACCGCCAGCGCGACGCAGCCACACACTTTGAGAAGGCGATGGCCTTGGCACCAGACCGGGCCGAATACCATTTCCGCCTTGGGGAGGCCCGCCAAGCTCTAGGGGAGGTCGAAGGAGCGCTCGCGGCGTTTGCCGCGGCAATTCGCGTGGATTCGATGCACGTGGACGCTCATTTCTTGCGCGCTGGTCTGCTGGCCTCAAGCAACCGCCCGGAGGAAGCTGAGCAAGGATATAGACGGGCGAGTGAGTTAGACAGCCGACGTGCGGACATCCTGTGGGAACTGGGCCAAGTCTATATGCAGCAGGGCCAATACCCGCAGGCCGCTGAAGTGCTGAGAAGCTCCCTTGAACTTGAACCGCGCAATACTCACGCGCTCTATCTGTTGAGCCAAGTGTATTTGCTCAGCGGCCAGCTGGACGAGCGAGCGGAAGTCTTGAGTACCTTTCAGCGCCTGAGCGCGGCCCAGCGGCATTTCAAGCAAGGCGCGTTGTACGCCGAGCGCGGAGCCATAGACGAGGCGCGGAAGGCACTAAAAGAAGCCTTAGTGCTCGATCCAGACCATGCCAAGGCTCAGGGGAGATTGGAACAGTTGGATAAAGAGCGATGAAGGTGCGCATTTTGTTCTTTTTTTTGGCGGCTTGCTCGCCTTCAGAGAAACAGCCGCTTGATTTGGAGCCTACGGCGTCTGAACAGTCCCACTTTGTCGATGTGGCTGCGGATATCGGTCTGACGAAAGTTCACACGGGCGGCAGCGCAGAAAAAGGCTATATCGCAGAGGCCAAAGGAGGGGGTGCGGCTTGGTTGGACTTTGACGGCGACGGGGATTTGGATCTCTACTGGGTGAATGGAGCCGCGCTGGACGATATACAAGGAGGCGGCAATGCTCTCTACCGCAACGATGGAGGAAGCGGTTTTGTCGATGTGGCCAATTCTTTAAACGCAGCGGGCCGGGGCTGGGGCATGGGTGCTGTCAGTGCCGACTACGACAACGACGGGGACGCGGACCTCTACGTCACCAACCTGCGTGCGAATATACTTTACCGCAACGACGGCGATGCGGGTTTTGCCGAAGTGGGAGGCGAGGCCGGAGCGGCTGGGGCCGCTTGGAGTACGGGCGCGGCATTCGGGGACTACGACCGGGACGGGGACGTCGATCTATACGTGGCCGGCTACGCTGAGTTTGAACCTGGGGAAATTCCGCGGCTGGGTAGCCAATGGAAAGGCGTTGATGTGTTCGTCGGGCCGCTGGGGTTGGCACCAGAGGCCGACTCATTCTACCGCAACGAGGGGGGCTTCTTTGTCGAGGTTACTCAGGAGACCGGTTTGGCGCATCCAGAGCCGGGCTACGGTTTTGGGGTGCTCTTCGTCGATGTGGACGACGATGGGGACGTCGATCTGTACGTGGCCAATGACTCCACTCCCAATTTCCTGTGGCGCAACGAGGGGGATGGTACTTTCGCCGAGGTAGGATTACAGGCCCAAGTGGCGTATGGGGCGATGGGACACTCGCAGGCCGGCATGGGCGTGGCTTGGGGGGATTACGACGGGGACGCCCGCCCCGATATTTTCTCGACTCATTTTGAGGACGACTACAATACCCTTTACCGCAACGAGGGTGCAGGCCTGTTCGCCGATGCGTCTGTCGCGGCAGGTTTGGGCAGGACCAGCTTCCACTTGGTGGGTTTTGGCACTGGATTTTTCGACCGCGACAACGACGGCGACCTAGACCTGCTAGTGGCCAACGGGCACGTCTATCCGCAGATAGAGCGTGCGGGAAGCGGCACTTCGTATGCCCAACCCAACCAGCTCCTCGACAATCGCGGAGGCTACTTCGAGTTGCTCTTGCCTAGCAACGGTGACAGCCTGGGTGCGGCCAAGGTGAGTCGGGGGAGCGCGATTGCCGACTACGACAACGACGGCGATCTGGACATTCTCGTCACTAATCTGGACGACCGACCTGCGCTTTTGCGCAACGATATGGGGAATAGACAGAACTGGTTGGGGGTCGAGTTGGTCGGCAGGGAGAGCAATCGAGGTGGGATCGGTGCCCGTCTGCGCTTGGCAGTCGGCGGCAAAGTGCAAGTCCGCGACATTATCAGCGGCAGCAGTTTTCTCTCCAGCGAAGATCGGCGCGCCCACTTTGGTTTGGGCCGGATTGAAAGGGTGGATTCGCTGCAGGTGCGCTGGCCGAGCGGGACCGTGCAGGTGTTGAGGAACCTGCGGATTAACCAGTATTTGGTCGTGGAAGAGGACGGGACTGAATGGCGCTGAGCCTCAGACCGCGACTCCTTCGAGCCACGGCAAATCTACCTCAATGCCGAAGCCGGGAGCATCGCTGGGCACAAGATAGCCGTCTTGGATGGCTGGCGTGCCGGGCAAGAGGACCATTTCGTGAAGCGGCACCCCGGGCGGCGACACGCTTTCCGAGCGCTCGCCCCAGACGATGGCGGGCATTGCAAAAGAAAGGTGCTGGCCGTAGGGGTAGTTCATGCCGCCGTGGGTGATTACCGAGACGCCTGCGGCCTCGGCGAGGTGACAGATTTTGACCCCGGCCGTTATGCCTCCGACCCACAGCACGTCTGGTTGCAGAATATCGACGAAGCGGCCGTCGAGCGCTTGAGCAAAGGAGCGCGGCAAGTACCAGTGCTCGCCCGAGGCAAGGGTTTGCCAAGGGAGCCGTTGGCGCACTTGGGCGTAGCCGAGCCAATCGTCTGCGGGTAGGTAGTCTTCAATCCACTTCAGGCGATAGGGACGGAGCATTTCGGCGAGGCGGACTAGGTGTTCCACATCCTGCGACAGCCAGCAGTCGAGGCACAGTTCGATGTCGTCGCCGATGAGTTGGCGCGTGGTGGCCACGAGTTCTTCGATTTTTTGGAGGCCGTCGAGGCCGTCGGCCGCGCCCCACGGGGTGAAGAGCTTGGTCGCCTTAAACCCCAGTTCCATGTACCACTCCTGTTCAAACCCGGAAGCATAGCAGAAAATTTTGTCCTTTTGCGGGCCGCCGAGTAGCTCGTACACGGGTCTTTGCAGCAGCTTGCCCTTGAGATCCCACAGCGCGGTATCCACGGCGCTGATGGCGTAGCTGGCCAGCCCTTGGCCGCCAAAGGGCGCGGTGGAGCGCACCATGACGTCCCACAGCTTTTCCGTGGCCATGCAGTTTTCGCCGGTGAGCAGGGAGGCGAAGTGATCGTTGATGATGGGCAGCACAGGCGGCGAGTGGACGGTTAGCCCGAGGCCCCAAGTGCCGTCCTCGGCCGTCACGACGCAGGCGATGCGGTGCCACGGTGGGGTGCCGGTGCGGTCGGCGCGGAAGCGGGCGTAGCGGTCGAGCGGCCGGTGTAGGGAGTGGTCGGGCCGTTGGGCGGGGCGTGGGGTTGTCTTCTGGGGAGGCTTGAGTGCGATTTGCGCGGCGCGGATTTCCTTGATTTTCACGGGAGCCTGCTCAGGTGAGTTGGGAGAAGCGGTTGGGCGTGAAGAGGGTCTGGAGAGTTTGGGCGATGCCAGCGCGGGTTACTTGACGACCCGCGTCGTGCAGGTCTTGGTATTTTTCGGTTAGGACGCTGGCGAGAATGTCCCGGAAGCGCTGCCACTTGGGGATCAGGTTTTCCAGCACGCGGGCGTCTGAGTTGAAGGGGATGAAGCGGTCGCCGGTCATCTCCAAGCGCATCCGCAGGTCCTGTTCGACCAAGCCCGGATGGTAGTTGAACCACCAGTGGCCAATGACCATGATGTTGTCGTTGTGGCAGGAGAGGACGCTGGCGTCGTATTGGTTGGCGTTGTGGAGCGGGGTGATGAAGAAGGCGTTGTCGGGATGGCGGCGCACTAGCTGCTGATAGGGATACATGTCAGCTAGCCCCACGCCGTCGCCGGCGTCGCGCCACTCGGGTTTGAGTTGGCGGATGGGGCCGGGCATCATAAAGAAGGGCAAGTTGAGTTCGCTCAGGGCTGGCAGCACTGCGTTGTGGAGGACGGCACCTTCTAGGCCGCTGAGGTCGTGGACTTGGCAGTGGGGCGGGAACGAGCACGCGCCGTACGCGACGCCGTGCAGTTTGTCGTACCAGTCGGCGAGGAAACGGCGGATCGCATGGGCGGTGGCGGGTTGGCTGGGGTCGTTGCCAACCTCGTAGCCCCAGGCGTTGAGCTTCACGGCTGCGCGCGGGTAGTGCAAGACGAGTTCGTCGAGGCGGTAGCCGGACAGATAGCACTCGTCCCACTCGCCGCTTTCGTAATAGGCGCGTTCTTGGTCGTTGAACACGTCTTGGGTGCCGACGATGCGGCGGACGCCGGCTAGCTCCATGCAGCGGCGTTGGATTTCTTCAGGGGCGGTGTCCGCGTAGAATTGGCGCGCTTCGTCGAGGGTCGCGGCGTTGGGGTCGAGGCCGAGGGCTTCTAGTGCGACGACCACGCCGCGACAGCCTTCGTCGAACGGGTCGGAAGCCGCGTCGGCGAAAAGCCTCTGCCAGGTAAAGTCACCTTGCTGTTCTAAGCTCCACGAGTAGAAGGTAGCCGGGTCGATGTGACCGGCGGCGAAGAGCTTGCGGCGCACGTAGTGATAGGTGAGCTGTTGGTCGATGCCGTAGAGGCAGAGTTGGGGGCCAGCTTGGGGGCCGAGGAGATGGGTGTGCCAGTCGTCGACGATTAGCCGTTGGGCCGAGGTTTCTTCGGCGACGACGGTGGGGATTTGGTCGCGGAATAGGGGTAGGGTTGAGGTGCTCATGGCGAAAGGCTCCTGTCAGGGTAAGGGCCATAACAGTAGGCCAAGAGCGATGGGGCGTCAAAGTTGCGACGGCCCAAGAGTTTTTGTCATTGTCCTATCGCTTGTTATTTCAACAAGAATCATTCATATTCTTATTGGAAAAAATAAAAAATAACAACGAGGTTTTATTATGGCTACAACAGTTACCTTAGACTCGGAAATTGTCCAAGCTGTCCAGCAGGCGACAAAGCAAAAAAGCAAAGCCTCTGCCGTGCGCATCGCATTAAATGAATACTTGCGCCTGCAAAAGCTCCGCAAACTAGCTAGTCTGGCCGGTACCGTTGAGCTCCGCTATTCCAACGACGAGTTGGAGGCGATGGAGGAGTGCTGATTCTCGCAGACACATCTTGCTGGATTGAGTACTTCCGCCCGTCTGGTGATGAAGTGGTCCGAGCACAGTTGCTGCGCTGGCTCACTGATAGTCTGGCGATTTGCGGCCCTGTGCGGGCCGAGGTTCTGCGCGGGGCGCACAAGGCAGAGGTAGCGAAGATTGTGAGTGCCTTCGCGGCCTTACCCTACCTATCATCTGTCGATGGCGATTGGCTGACTGCTGAACAGAAAGCCCGATCACTGGCGGACAAGGGCGATAACGTGCCACTGCTGGATGTGTTCATCGCGGCTATAGCACTCCGACACGATGCCGTACTCGCGCACAAGGACGCTCATTTCCAGACCATCGCACAGGTGCTGCCGCTTCGCACCCATAACTTCCTCGCGTGAAACAGGTTTAAGTCTCCTTACTTGAGCAAGTTAAGCACTTTTGCCTGTGCAGATTCCGCAATCGAATCCCGAATGAAGTCACTCGCCCTGAGAATTTCAATGCCCGTGAGTTCACCCTTATGATTGTATTCTGCTGTTATATCGGGACTAAGTTCGATACTGCCGTTTTCTGGATCGTCAGAGATAGCCAAGTATAAAATATCTTCTTGCTCAAAATACCTCAGCTTCATCTTATCCATTTTTTATTTCGTCAGACCTCACTTTCAACCAACGCCTCAATGCGCACCGGGCAGACCTTGAGCTCGGCGGTGTGGGTGACGGGGTCGTAGCCGGAGCCGGTGAGGATGTTGATTGGCACGTCGTTGAAGCTGAAGCTGGCAAAGACTGTGCCGCGCGGCGAGCGGGTGGTGCCCTTGACGCGGATTTCAATGGCACCGCGCGCGCTCGACAAGCGGCACAAGCCTCCGTCTTCGAGGCCCCAGTCGGCGAGGTCTTCGGGGTGGACTTCGAGGCGCTCTTCGGCGAGCAGGTAGTCAATTCCTTGAGAGCGGCCAGTCTGGGTGCGGGTGTGGTAGGCTTGGAGCCGGCGGCCGGTCGTCAGCCAGACTGGGAACTCGGTCGAAATGGTCTCGGCCGGGTCGCGGTAGCGGATGATTTTGAAAAGGCCGCGGCCGTTTCTGAAGGCTCCCTCGTGCAAAATCGGCGTCCCCGGGTGGTCCTTTTCGGGCACGGGCCAGTGGTACTCGCCCTTGTCGATCCGCTCCCAATCGAGGCCGGCGTAGATGGGCGAGAGACCGCACAGTTCGTTGAACACATCCTCGGCCGAGGTGTAGTCGAAGCCGCTAAAACCCAGCCGCTGGGCGAGCTGACTTATGATCCACCAGTCGGGTTTGGCTTCGCCGGGCGGGGGCACGGCACGGCGCAGGCGCTGGACCCGGCGCTCGGTATTGACGCAGCTCCCGTCGGTTTCGGCAAAGGCGCTGGCGGGGAAGACCACGTCGGCCAACGCCGCGGTCTCGGTGAGGAAGATGTCGATGACCACGAGGTGATCTAAGCTCTTGAGGGCGTGCTCGCAGTGATGGCGGTCTGGGTCGGAGACGAGGGTGTTTTCGCCGTCGATAATCATGGCAAAAATCTCGGTGCCGCAGCGGTTGAGTGCTTGGACTTTGGTGATGCCTTTGTCTAGGTCCATCTCCCGCCCGTAGAGCGCGGTGAATTTTTCTCTGTATTCAGGTTGGTCAGTAGGTTGGAAGCCGGGGTAATTGGATGGAACGGCCCCAGCGTCGCCGGCACCTTGGATGTTGTTCTGCCCGCGCATGGGGTTGATGCCAGTGCCCTCGCGGCCAATGTTGCCGGTCAACAGGGCGAGATTGCACAGGCTCTGGACGTTGTCAACGCCGCAGATGTGCTCGGTGATGCCGAGGGTGTAGTAGATGCCGGATTTATCGGCGGCACCGTACCAACGGGCGGCCTGTTCAATGTCTGCGGCGGGCACCTCGGTGATGGTCGAAGCCCACTCGGGCGTGAACTCGACGACGTGTTCTAGGAATTGCTCAAAATCGGCGGTGCGCGCTTCCATAAAGGCGCGATCTACTAGGTCGTCGCGGACGATCACGTGGGCCATAGCCAGCAAGAGAGCCACGTCCGAGCCGACGCGGATGGGCAAGTACAGATCGGCCATATCCGCGAGGTCGGTCTTGCGCGGGTCGGCGACGATCATTTTGGCTCCGCGTTTGAGGGCCTTCTTGATGCGCGTGGCCGCGACCGGGTGGCACTCGGTCATGTTGGTGCCGATGCAGAAGATCAGGTCCGGTTTGTCCATGTCGGCCAAGGGGTTCGACATGGCACCGCGTCCGATGGTGGCTGCCAGACCGGCAACCGTAGGGGCGTGTCAGGCACGGCTACAGTTGTCTATGTAGTGCGTACCGTAGCCTCGGCGGATGAATTTTTGCAGGCAGTAGTTGGCCTCCGAAGGCGTGCGGCCGGAGGCGACGCCGTAGATGGCGTGGCGACCGTGCTCGGCGAGCACCTTGGCAAAGCCTTGAGCGGCGCGATCGAGTGCAGTGTCCCAGTCGGTGGGATGGAGTTGGCCGTCTTCATCGCGGACTAAAGGCTGTGTGAGTCGGTCGCTATGCTGGACGAAGTCAAAGGCAAACTGACCCTTGATGCACAGCGCGCCCTCGTTGGCCGGGCCGTCCATCGCCGGTTGGATGCCGACGAGTTTATCCTCTTTGGACAGCAGATCCACTGAGCAGCCAACGCCGCAGTACGGGCAGACCGAGCGGGTCTTTTCGATCTCGCCGGGCAGGTCGGCGGCGCGCAGGGCCTTTTTGTCGGCGAGGGCGCCGGTGGGACAGGTCTGGACGCATTGGCCGCAGAAGGTGCAGGACGAATCCTTGAGCAGACCATTGAACTCGGTGGTGATCTGCTTGTGGAAGCCGCGCCCCATCGCGGCAATGGCGTGGTCGCCTTCCTGCTCGGCGCAGACGCGGACGCAGCGGTTGCACGAGATGCACAAGTCGTAGTCGCGCAAGATGAAGGGGTTGTCGTCGGTGGGATGCGCTTGGCCAGATTGTGCACCTTGGAAGCGGCCGGAGCGGGCTTGGTAGCGATCGGCGAGGTCGGTTAGCTCTTGCGAAGCGTACCCGCTTAGGGGATCCACCTCGACTTCGCGGTTTTCCGAGACGACCATTTCTAGCAGCGTCTTGCGGTGCTTTTCAATGGCCGCGGTCGCCGTTTTGACGACCATGCCGGGCGCGGCCTGCGACGTGCAAGAGGCGACCGGATTGCGCGCTCCTTCGACTTCGACCACGCAGAGCCGGCAGGCCCCAAAAGATTCTAAGCGCGGATCGTAGCAAAGGGTGGGAATATCGCGGCGATGGCGTTGGGCGACCTCGTAGAGGGTCTCGCCGGGAGCAAAGGCGACTTCTTCACCGTCTAAGGTCAGGGTGTGTTGTTTACCATTGGTATTCATGAGTAAGGCCCTCGTTCAAGCGCAGACGCGCTGGGCTACTTGGTCTGGAAAGTACTTGAGGAGGCTATCGGTGATAAAGGGAGCGGCCATGCCGAGGCCGCAGGCGCTGGTGGACTTCATGACGTCGCCGATGTCCTCTACTTCGGAGCGCCAAGTTGCTAGATCCCTAGGTCCTTCGCCATCAAGCCGCTCGGTCAGTCGCTGGGTGCCGATGCGACAGGGGAAGCACTTGCCGCAGGATTCCTCGGCAAAAAAGGCCATGGCTTGGCGGGCAATATCCACTATGTCGCGGCGATCGTCAAAGGCCATGATGCCACCCGCGCCGAGCATGGAGCCACGGGCGCGAATTGCTGGCTCGTCGAGAGTAGTATTAAGGTCGTCGCCCGCGAGAAAGCCGCCCGAGATGCCGGCCATAGTAACTGCTTGAATCTGACGGCTTGGTCCCGGCCCGCCAGCCCACTCGTGGAGCAAGGTGTTGAGCGGCAGGCCAAAGGGAATTTCGTAGTTGCCCGGCCGCTGCACGTCGCCGGAGAGGCTGATGACCTTGGTGCCCGGGTGGCCGTTGAGGCCCAGCGAGCGGTACCACGCCGCACCGCGCCGCACGATTTGGGGCACCGAGGCCAAGGTTTCGACGTTGTTGACGGCCGTGGGCAAGTTTTCAAAACCGTGCGTTACCGGGTAGGGCGGGCGGTTGCGCGGATAGGGGTGTTTGCCTTCGAGGCTGTTGAGTAAAGAACCTTCCTCGCCGCAGATGTACGCGCCAGCGCCGCGGCGGATGTCGAGCGTACAGGAGAAGTCGCTGCCGAGAATGTGCTCGTCGATCAGGTTGGCGGCGCGGGCCTCGGCTATCGCGTTGGCGAGGATGGCGTTGATTTCCGGGTATTCGTAGCGCAGATAGATAAAGGCGCGGGTAGCGCCGGTGGCGTACGCGGCGAGGAGCATGCCTTCGATGACCGCGTGTGGGTCCCATTCGAGGAGGGCGCGGTCTTTAAAGCAGCCCGGCTCGCCCTCGTCGGCATTGCAGACGACGGTTTTGGGCGCGCCCGGGGCCTCGGCGACGGCCTGCCACTTCTGGCCGGTGGGAAAACCCGCGCCGCCCCGGCCGGCAAGCTGGCTGTCGGCAATGAGGGCCACCAATTCGGCTGGTTCCCCGGCGAGGGCTTGTTGCAGTGCTTGATATCCACCGGTTTGGCGATAGCCGGATAGGGTGGCGCGGCCAGGGGTGCGGATGTCGGCAAAGACGCATTCTTCGTACCCTCCGGGATTGGGGGCGGGTAGGGGCGAGGGGCTGGGTGCAAGGGCCTCCGCGTCGGTCCCGACCAGCACTTGCTGGCCTTTGATGACCGGAATGGGATCGTCGCAGCGGCCGGCGCACGGCATGGGCGTGGCATCGGCGAGGCTGGCGCAGAGCGCGTCGGCTCCGCGCAGCGCGCATATTGGGCCGGTGCAAACGCGCGGGGCACTTTGGCCGGGTGCTTGGCGGGCGAAGTGGTGGTAAAAGGTAACGGTGGCGAAAAGCTCGGCGAGGGGGACTTTCAGGCCCGTTGATACGGCTTTGAGCGTTTCTTCTGACAAATAGCCGTCGCGGTCGTGGAAGGCGTGCAGAAGCGGCAAGAGGGGAGCGGTTTCGCGCTGCCAGCGTGCGACGAGCGCGTCGTTTGTAGGGGAGATCAAGCTAGATACCTTTTATTTCGTAGTCGCCGGAAGGCGACCGCGTTGCGTATATAGATTAATAATTTAGGAGTTGCGCCAATGGGGGGCAACTGAGCACGGCGGCTGCGCGTGGGGCTAGCTATAAGCGGTTAAACGGAGCCGAAGTACTCAACGCCGTGCAAGCCGCTTAGTCTCGGTGGCGCACTCTTGGCTCGCTCCCTATCGACCGCGACTTGGTCGGTGGGGAGCGAGCCTCCCGTTTGTCTTAACAAAGCGGCCGGGGTGTGTGCTACTTGAGCAACAGCATCTTCTCGACTGCGAGGAACTTTCCACCGGCTTGGAGGCGGTAGAAATAGATCCCCGCCGACACGCTGTGCCCGCTGTCGTCGGTCGCGTCCCACTCTACTCTGTAGTGCCCGGTGCTCTGGTGCCCGGCGATGAGGGTGCGAACCGCTTGGCCAACGACATTATAGACGGTCAATTCCACATCCATCGCGGTCGGTAGCGCATATTTGATCGTCGTCGTTGGGTTGAACGGGTTCGGATAGTTATGCGATTCAAACGTCAGCAGCGGGTTGACGCCCTTGGCGGAGGCTAGGGACGGTATCTCTGCGTCGGTCAGGGTGATGGTTGCCGAGCCGCCAGCCAAGCCCTCAATCGCACTGTTGAGCGCGATCGTCTCGTTGCCCTCGTCCTTGTCGTCGGCGATTGGATCGATGGATAAGGATGTCGCACCTGCTATCGAGCCGGCCGGAATCACAAGTAGCGGACCGAACAGCGCGGAGTAATCCAGATCGCGCTGGGCGGACGAAGCAGCGTCGATGGAGAGCTTCACGGCCGCGTCTTGGGGCAACGCCTTGCCGTCCAAGGTCGCCGTTATTGTAATCTCGGTCTGCCCGGCCCCCTCCTGTACCGCGTGTGGATTCACCGACAGCGCGATGGATGTACTCGCCGTTTCGTCGTCGGCGATTTTTATATCCGTCTGGGCCGAGCCACCGGATGCGGTGGCCTGTACCCCCAAGAACGTGTTGCCATCTACCTTGTCGTTGTCGAAGGGGGTGAGGAGAAGCGTCGTCGTCGCTTGGGTAGCGCCGGCTGCAATAGACACCAACCCCGCCAGTGTTGCGGAGTAATCCACATCGCGCACGGCCGCTATGCCTTGGGTGGGCGCGACAATAGTGAAGCGGACGGTTTCGGCCGCGGGGGCGGCCGCGGCCAAGGTAGCGGTCAGAATGATTTCCGTCGTCTCCCCATTCTCGCGCAGTGACGAATGAGTTGACGCCACGCTCGCGACTGCAACCACGGGCGGCAGGGCCTCAGAGATCGCGATTTTGAAGGTCATGACTGCGCTTTCGGGCTTGGTATCGTCGCCGTCGATCACTGTGTAGATGATGGTGGCCGTTCCGGCCGCGGTCGGCGTGCCGGCAATGGTCCGCGTGGCTCGGTCAAATGACAGGCCAGCGGGCAGCGTGTTTGAGACGCTGTACGTCAAGTCGCCATCGCCCGTAGCTGGCGGTAGTTCCAGCGGTCGCATCGCCTTGCCAACCGTGGCCGAGATGTCCGACTGGTTCTCGACGAAGGCAGGTGTTGTGTCGCCTGTCGGGCTTGCATCCGCCCGCGGCCCCGTGTCTTTCAGCGTGATCGTCGCGGTGCCGACCGCGATTTCCTGCCTATCGTCGTTTTTAGGATTTTTCAGCGCTTTTAGGATGATCTTCTCGTCCGCGTCTTCTATCCCGTCGTCATTGGGAGTGATAGAGACGGTCTGTACGCCCCGTGCTTGGCCGGCCGGAATCGTCACCGAGCGCAGGAGTGCTGTGTAGTCGATAGCGTACACTGCCGTAGCAGCATCCCTAGCATCGAGGACCAAGACCACGGTCACGTCCTTGGCCAATACCTTGCCGTCTAAAGTTGCGGTCACTGCAATCTCCGTTTCGCCGGCGTCCTCCCTCAGTTCATTATGACTCACCTCCAGCGTTATGTTCTCGCTCGTGGCCTCGTCGTCGGTGATCTTGATACCCGTGAGCAAATGAGTTGTGCCGACCGTGGCCGTCAGCTTGAAAGCCTTCGCCAAATCCACTCGCTCGTTGTCGATGGGGGTGAGGGTAAGCGTCGTCGTCCCTACGGTCTCACCTTGCCGAATAGTGAGACCGTCTATGGTCGCGGTGTAATGCACATCGCGCACCGCAGGTTCTGCGTCCGAGAAAAATGCGTTGAGGGCGTCGTTGCCGTTAAGATAGTCGACATTGCCCGCCATATTGAACAGCACCTCCGCGTCCGCCGCTAGGGCGTCACGCAACTCAACCGTTAGCTCGATGTTCGTCGGTCCCTGATCCTCGCGTATCACGCTAGGCCTCGCCGTCAGCCCTTTAATAGCCGCAGCGGGAGAATCCGTTAGCTCAAGTTGTTGGTGGCCGATGGCTATATTGGGGTTGGGATTGCGCCGGCCCACTAGCCGGATAATGCCAGTCCCCCGAGCCTTGGGAGCAATGGTAATCGTCGTCTGGCCCGACGCCTTGTTCTTTGGGATTGTTATGCGGCCCAAGTTCGTCACCGCGTAATCGATATCGCGCACTGCGTGGTTTGGTTCGGTCTGAATACCCAAGTTAAAAGTCAGGGACGTGGTTAGCACCTTTCCATTTAATTCTGCTCTTACGACAATATCGGTCGCCCCCGCCTCCTTGCTGAGCGCAGACTCAGAAACCCAGAGGGAGATATTCGTGCTTGCCTTGTCGTCGTCGGCCAAGTGAAGACGTGGCCCGGTAGTTACTCTATGAGGAGCGGCATTGCCCGTGATCTGGAGAACGAGATCGTCGCCGTCGCTTGGATTATCCTCCGGGGAGTCGTCGCAGGTACCTTCTCCTTCGTCGTGGGTATCGTTTCCCTTGAGTTCGTCGTCAATGGGAATGAAGGTGATCGCCCCGGTCGCTTCGCTCTTGCCCGCTGGAATAATGAGGGTGGGTAGCGTTATGCGGTAGCGACTGTTGAGCCTAGAACTACAACCCTCTAGGCTTTCGATCCCCAAGTTCACATAGGTATCCGTTTCGACGGTCTCAACCGAGGTGTTGCTCGGGTCGCCAGCGTAATTTTGGGCTGTTACCTCGATCTCGGTCTCACCGGCATCCTCGCGTACGAGGACAAAGTTACTGGGGTAATACTCGTGGTTCAGCGTTAGCTTGATGGCCGCCGCTGCCTCACCAGCCCATCCCAACACCCCACTAGCGGCCATCAGCCACAGCAACAACTGCGGGCGAATCATTACTCAGCCTCCTTCTTGCCTAGGGAACGCATCCCCGATTGTGAAAGTGAAAACTTTAACAGGAGGACGATCTCGTCCGTCCTTGGCACACGGAGGCGGACAAGGCATACGGCACCGCGAAAATAGAGCCGTACAGACCGCTAGCGCCCAGCAGCAAGTGGAGTGCGAAGGTGGTCGGCGATCCCTTGGTATAATCCGAGAGATCGCTATCTAACGAAGGGGGAAATAGGAGGGTATAAGTGTTTTTTTACAGCAGCTTACGGTGTATTGACGGGAAGTCTTGGAACTGGAAGGGGGGGTAGCCACAGCAGTAATCTCTGCCTGTGGCAACGTCATATTAGGTGGTGATTACTATCTTCCCGGTTATTCCTGCGACGGGCGAAAACTCCGTTGCGGTACTACTCCGAAAAGGGTAGTGAAAAGGTAAAGGCGTTGTCAAGAAGGTTGCCAAGAAAAGTGTTGGGGCTAGAGCGTCGATTGGGACTGGAGTGCGGTTTAGCACTAGCGCGGCGGTGCACCTGCGAAAGTTTTTCGCGGTATGGCACACGCATATTTTAACCCTATAAAAATATGCGTATAAGAATTTTATCACGGTTGTATTATGTGCGTAGAGGAGTCAACCACCGCTGGCTAAAGCGAGCGGCTTGTCCCTAAGCTACCCCGCCGCAGCGGAGTAGCTTGAAACTATAGGCTCGCTGACAAGAGCCCTTGCCCGGATGTTCCGGGCGGCGTTGTAATCGGCATGGACGGCATATCCACACTGCTTACAACGAAACCGAGCTTGAGATGAGCGATTAGCCGCTTCGACATGTTCACACTGCGAACACATCTGAGAGGTATGCTTGGGATCGACAATCTTGAGCGGTACGCCAGCTTGCTCCGCCTTGTAGCGGACAAACTGGCGAAGCTGGTCGAATCCCCAGCTATCCATGCGGTTACGTTGCGGCTTGCGAAACCGGGTTCTCTGTCGGATGCCCTTGAGGTCTTCGAGGGCGATCCCTCTCAGAGTGCCTTTAGCCTTCGCAACGATTCGCTTAGAGAGGCAGTGGTTGGTATTGCGGCGAAAGCGTGCTTCGCTATCGCCGATACGTTTGAGCTTCTTACGGATGCGCTTGCGCTTCCGCGCATTAGCCGCCAAATCAGCCGCCGATTGCAGGGCTTGCTTGAGCGTCTGGCTCTTGACGCGCACCTGCTCTACGTCCTCGCCCGAGTGCTGTTGTCCGTCGGAGTCCGTGGCAAGGTTCTCGACTCCCAGATCAACGCCGAGGAAGTCGTCGGTATCCAGCGGCGGCAGGTCATCGGTCTCGACCACGGCCATAAGGAACCACTTGCCGTCTTTGCGATGCACCAGTTCGGCGTAGTATTTGACTTGGGCAAACTGCTCGGCCTGATAGGTGCCCATGACCATCGGCAGGCTGATGCGCCCATCCAACGTGGACATGGAGACCGTCGTCAGGTCTTGGTAGCGCAGCAGATGCCGGTCATAGGGCATCGACGCCAAGGGACGAAAGGACACTGGCTTGGCGGTGTCCCGCTTGTAGGCGGCCGATACATTGGCCGATACCAGACAGGCCATCTGAGCCGGCAGGCCAAAGCGTTCACGCAGTTCGTAGTAATACAGCTTGTGCAAGCCAAAGCGATTGGCCAGCTTGCGCTCAAAAGCGCGAACAGCCAGCCAGGTACACGCCTCGTTGAATCGACGCATCGTCTTCTCCAGCGAAGCCGCTTGCTCAGGGGTAGGCTTAAGCTGTATCTGTATCACCTTCTTCATAGAGATACGTGTAGTCTCTACAAGAAACCGTGTCAACCTGTCTACACCAGATTTCAACCGGCTCAAGGCGGGTAAGCCGCCTCTCACCGATTGAATCGCTATCCCTCCATCGCCTAAAGGCGACGGTCTCACGCGAGGTTTTTATGAGGATTTTGGCAAATACGCGCGCAGAGCCGATCCCGACCGGCTGCGCAAGGTGTTCACCCGCCTGCCGCTACTGATCGGTCAGCGGCTGAAATACGCCCATATTGACCGGGACGATCAGGCGCGGAATCTGGCCCATGCCTTTTTATGTAGTGGGGCAATTGCGTAGGTTACTTGAAGCAAGGCAAAGCAACGGCTAATACAATGGTTATTGAACATGGACTCCAACTTTTCGTCTCGTTGCCTGTCGCTCGACCTTGAGGTCGGCAAGCAGGATCGCCGCATTCATGCCTTCGCCGCGGTACGCCTAGATGTCGATCAACCGCTGGTTTTCCAAGAGGGTGACTTGGCGGCAGCATTGGCAGAGCTCGACGAATTCGCTGAGGGCGCGGACTTTCTGCTCGGCCACAACCTGATTGATTTCGATCTGCACCATTTGGAAGCAGCGAAGCCCGATCTCCAGCTATTGAAGCTGCCGGCGGTGGATACGTTGCGGCTCAACCCCCTCGCCTTTCCTCGCAATCCTTATCACCACCTCGTCAAGCACTATCAGGATGGACAGCTCAAACGCGGGCGATTGAACGACCCAGAACTCGACGCTCGGCTCGCGCTAGATGTCTTCGACAATCAGCAAACCGCGTTACGCGATGCGCCGCGTGGCTTGCTCGCCGCGTGGCATTGGCTGACCGGGACAGGACCTGACGGCGCGGGATTCGACGCCGTTTTCGACGCTATACGGTACGCGCCCCGGCCAACTGACGTGGCAGCGAACGCAGCGATCCGAGGGCAGCTTGCGGGTATCGCCTGTCAAAATCGCGGTCGGGATGTTCTCAAGAATGCCGCCCAAAGTGGCTGGCCGCTGGCGTACACGCTGGCTTGGCTGTCAGTTTCCGGTGGCAATTCCGTGATGCCGCCGTGGGTCCGACATCAGTTTCCAGCAGCCGGTGAGTTGGTTCGCCGACTACGGGATATGTCCTGCGGTGAGGCAGACTGCGATTGGTGCCGGGAAAGGCACGACGCTCGCAAGGAGCTTAAGCGGTGGTTCGGCTTTGACGATTTCCGCCCAGAGCCGATGGACGAGGAAGGTCGCCCCATGCAGCGGGTCATCGTCGAGGCGGCAATGGCCGGGGAGCATGTCCTGGGCATTCTGCCCACTGGCACCGGCAAGTCGCTCTGTTACCAGATCCCGGCTCTGTCCCGCTATTACAAGACTGGCGCTCTCACTGTGGTGATTTCGCCTCTGGTTGCGCTCATGGCGGATCAGGTGGCGGGGCTGGAGGCTCATGGAATCGGCTCGTGCGTGGCCATCAACGGGCTGCTGTCCATGCCCGAGCGGGCTGATGCGCTGGATCGGGTACGCTTGGGGGATGCAGGTATTCTCATCATCTCGCCGGAGCAACTACGCAACCGTTCCCTGCGCCGTGCGCTTGATCAACGCGAGATCGGGGCTTGGGTGCTGGACGAAGCCCATTGTCTCTCGAAGTGGGGGCACGACTTTCGGCCGGATTACCGCTACGTGGGACGCTTCATCCGCGAAAAGGCCGGACAGAACCCGATTCCGCCAGTGCTGTGCCTGACTGCGACCGCCAAGCCCGACGTAGTGGCGGACATCAAGCAGCATTTCCGGGACGAGCTCGATGCAGGACTGAAGGTTTTTGACGGCGGTGCCCAGCGCACCAATCTGGAGTTTACCGTGGTGCCGACGACCGGAGGAGAGAAGTTCTCGCATATCCATCAGCTCCTGATGGACGACCTGCCGCCGGATGTGCCCGGCGGTGCCATTGTCTATTGTGCGACGCAACGGCAGACCGAAGAGGTGGCGGAGTTCCTACAGGACAAGGAAATCGCGGCAGACTACTTCCACGCCGATGTGCCGCCGGAGACCAAGAAGGATGTGCAGCAGCGCTTCATCGGCGGCGAACTGCGCGTGATCGCGGCCACCAATGCCTTCGGCATGGGCATCGACAAACCGGACGTGCGGCTGGTGATCCACGCCGACATCCCAAGCTCGCTGGAAAACTATCTGCAGGAGGCGGGCCGCGCCGGACGCGACCGGCAGATGGCGCGCTGTGTACTGCTCTATGCGACGGATGATGTGGAGAGACAGTTCGGCCTGTCGGCGCGTTCTCGGCTCACGCGGCGAGAGGTTCACGGCGTCCTGAGAGCGCTGCGGAACTTAGACCGGAAGAAGCGTATGAGCGGCGAGGTCGTGGCCACTGCTGGCGAGATTCTCGGCGAGGACGAGGAAAAGGTCTTTGAGCGGGACTCTGCCACCGACGATACCCGCGTGCGGACCGCCGTCTCTTGGCTTGAGGAGGCGGTGCTGCTGACCCGGGAAGAGAATCAAGTGCAGGTGTTTCCTTCGTCTCTGCGGGTGGATTCGGTGAAGGAAGCACGCCGTCGATTGGCAAAGGCGTCCGTGCCTGACGACTACCGGGAACGGCTGCTTAGAATCGCCGAGACGCTGATTGACGCCGATCCCGACGAGGGTATCTCTACCGACGAGTTAATGGGCGTATCCGGCCTGAGCGCCGAAGGGGTGCGCGGTGCTCTGTACGACTTGGAGCGGCTAGGGGTCGCCAGCAACGATACGGCGCTGACCGCCTTCGTCCACGCGGGGGTGGAGCGCAATTCGCAGAAGCGCTTTAATGAGGCGGCGGAGTTGGAGGTCGCCCTGATCGCGCAGATGCGCGAGGAGGCACCGGATGTGGGTAAGGGAGATACCTCACCCCTGCACTTGCGCGTCGCCGCGCAACGCCTGCGAGATGTGGGGATGACCGATCCGCTGCCGGAACGGCTACGGCGCATTCTCCGCAGTATCGCCCGCGACGGGCGCGGCGAAGAGGGCGGCACCGGTAGCATCGGGATGCAACAGCGGGATGCGGAGACGGTGCAGGTGACGTTGCGGCGTGAGTGGTCGGATTTGGAGGAGCTCGCGTCGCGCCGACGCGATGGGGCGAAGCTCTTGCTGCATCACTTGCTCGCTTGCCTGCCGCCCGGGAGCCGGGGCACGGACCTGCTGGCTGAGACTACCCTCGGCAAGCTATTGGACGCGATCACGTCAGACCTGTTTCTAAAGAGTAGGAACCCCGAGAGGTTGTTAGACCGTGCCCTCCTATGGCTACACGAACAGGAGGTCATCCGTCTGAACAAAGGTCTAGCGGTATTCCGTCCGGCCATGACCATCCGGCTAGCCGAAGAAAGACGCGGCTTTGCCAACGCCGACTTTGAGCCGCTTAAGCTCCACTATAAGGGGAAGGTCCTGCAGATCCACGTGATGAAGGAGTTCGCGGAGCGGGGCTGCGAGGCCATAACCGATGCCATGCGTATGGCCATGGACTACTTCAGCCTAAAGGAGGAGGATTTCCTCCACCGTTGGCTGCCAGACCGGGACAAGGAGATTACACGGGAGACCACGCCCGAATCGTGGCGGGACATCGTCGAAAGCCTGAATAATCGCACCCAACAAGACATCGTCGCGGATGATCGGGAGCAGACGAACGTGCTGGTACTTGCCGGTCCCGGCTCCGGCAAGACGCGAGTGCTAGTGCATCGTATCGCCTACCTCGTGCGCGTAAAGCGCGAGAATCCTCGCGGCATCCTAGCCTTGGCCTACAATCGGCACGCGGCGGTCGAGATCCGGCGACGCCTCATGGATTTGATCGGCGACGATGCCCGAGGGATAACCGTGCTTACTTGTCACGCACTGGCCATGCGGCTGGTCGGCGTCAGTTTCCAGGAGCGGGAGAGGAAGCTACTTGATGACGGTGCATTCCGGGAGGTGTTGCGCCAAGCAGTGGCACTATTGCGCGGCGAGGGGCTGGAGCCGGAGGAAGCGGATGATCAGCGGGAACGGCTCCTCGCGGGCTTCCGCTGGATACTCGTGGACGAATATCAAGACATCGGTGCGGATCAATACGAGTTGATAGCGGCCTTGGCCGGACGGACCCTAGAGGATGAGGATCGCAAGCTCACTCTCTTTGCCGTAGGCGATGACGATCAGAATATCTACGCCTTCAACGGTGCTTCGGTGGAGTTCATCCGCCGTTTTGAGGCGGATTACGGGCCGAAGCCCTCCTACCTGATCGACAACTACCGTTCCACTGGCCACATCATTACAGGGGCCAATGAGTTGATCGAGCCAGCTCGACAGCGGATGAAAACTGGACATCCTATTAGCATCGACCGGGCGCGTACGAAGAATCCGCCCGGCGGCGACTGGAGTGAGCTGGATTCGGTAGCTCAAGGTCGGGTGCAGGTTTTGTCGGCGCGGCACGATCCGATCTCGCAGGCGCAGGTTGCGATGATGGAGTTACAGCGTCTCGCCACCCTCTCGTCGGACTGGGACTGGTCCAAGTGCGCGGTGATCGCACGCGAATGGAAGTATCTGGAGCCAGTACGAGCCTTCTGTGAACTCCATCGTATCCCAGCGCAGATGGGGAATGAAGAAATCCCGAGCTTCTGGCATCTGCGAGAAACCCGAACACTTGTTGAATGGCTGCGCGGACGGGAGACTCGGATCGTGAGTAGTGCTGATCTGAGGGGCTGGCTGGATGCGCAAACGCCCGGTACATGGAACGATCTGTTGCGGCAAGCCTTGGACGAGTTCTCCCTAGAAACTAGCGACGCGGAAATGCCGGTGGACCATTTCATCGAGTGGTTGGCCGAGTGGGGACGAGACGTACGCCGCCGCCAGCGCGGGCTCTTGCTGTTGACCGCGCACCGCGCCAAAGGATTGGAGTTTGATCACGTGGCCGTGCTTGATGGAGGCTGGAACAATGTCGATAGGGGCGAGGACCCGGATGCGCCGCGTAGGCTCTACTACGTGGCCATGACGCGCGCCCGGCAGACTCTTGCGCTCGTGCGTTTTCAAGGATCGCGCCCCGCCAGAGGTAGCACCCGGCCTGATTTCGTAAAAGAGCCTGAACCTCCGGCGTACTCGGGGCGCTCGCACTCGCTGCCATATACATTTCCAAACAACGGCTCGGTTTTGCGCCGCACATCCGGTGAGCTGCAGCCGGAAATTCCGGAACTCTCACGCCAATATCGGCGACCCAGTCTGCGCGAAGTCTATCTGGGCTTCGCGGGACGTTTCTATGCCAACCATCCGCTGCATCGTGCGATTGCCGCTCTGTCGTCCGGCGATCAGCTAAAAACGCGGATTGCCAAAAATGGATATTGGGAATTGCTGAACCGGTCGGGGATGGTGGTAGGGCGTCTTGCCCAAGCGTTTGAACCCCCACCGGGAACGCGGTGCAGGTCCGCTAAGGTCTTCGCCGTCGTAGCTTGGAGCCGCGAAGCGTCGGAGCCGCAGTACCGGGACAGGATGAAATGCGATGCTTGGGAGGTCGTGGTGCCGGAGCTCGTGTTTGAGCTGGAGGACGAGTAATTTGAGAGGCGGTCGGCTGGTTAGCCGCTGGTTAGTTTGGTCCACAATTGTAGCAAAATCACCACAACGCCCAACACGGCGATTCCCCCCTGTAATTGGTTCAAGCTCTTTCTAACTTCCTTTATCTGACTCGTGAATTCCTTGCTCAACTCGGCTTTGAGTTCGGCGATATCGGTTTTGAACTCGGCTTTGAGTTCGGCCATATCAGCCTTGGTGGCCAAGTGATTGTACACGCCTTCGAGCTTGGCTAGACGCTCTTCGGGGGTTAAAGGGGAATTGGTCATAGCAGGCGGTCTCCTTGGGTTGGAAGGTACAGGATGGCGTGGAGCGGTGTCAATGCGCCTGAGATTAGAAGGGCAATATCCGTGCCCGTCCAAGGCATAGTACTCGCGTGGTAAGGTTGACATCGCGTAGGCCAGCGGCCTTATTTGCCCGCGCTAACCAACAGCCAAAGGAGCCTGAGAAATGCCGGATGTTATCGTCGTTGGAGATGGGCCGGGCGGATTGAGCGCCGCGCTCTTTCTAGCCAAAAACGACATGAGCGTCACCGTCTTTGGCCAAGACAAGACCCTCATGCACAAGGCCATGCTGTACAATTATTTGGGCATTCCCAAGATCGCTGGACCCGAGTTCCAGCAGATCGGCCGCGAGCAGGTGCGCGGCTTTGGTGGGGAGATTCAGGACGTCGAAGTCAGCAGCGTTGAAAAGGGCGAGGGGGGGTTTGTCGTCGAAACCGCCGATGGCCAAAGCCACCAGTCTCAATATCTGATCTTGGTTACCGGGCCGAGCAACCCGCTGGCCGAAAGCCTAGGAGTGGCCAAAGAAGCCGATGGGTTGGCGGCCGATCGCAATGGCCGCACCTCGGTCGCAGGGCTATACGTCCTTGGCTGGAGCACCCGCCTGAAGAAGATCCAGGCCATTATCTCCGCTGGCGACGGGGCCTGCGCCGCGCTGGACATCCTCTCGGCCAAAGCCGGCGAGGACATCCACGACTTCGATCTGATCGAAGACGAGTAGGCTAAAGCGAGACGACGCGCCCTTCCACGGCGGATTGGGTGGCTGCGAGCGTCACGGCTAAGGTCTTGACCGCCTCGGCGTAGTCGCAGCGGATGCCTGCGGCATTGCCGGTTTGCACGGCTTGGAGAAAGGCGCGATCCTCGGCTTGGGTTGGGTTGTTGCCCTGTTCGACGACTTCACGGCCGCTGGGGCGGTCGATGGTGAGCGCACCGGATGCGATGCGCAGGACTTGGTCTTTCTGGTAGAGTTCCAAGCCCACGTGCCCGCCCGCGGCGAGCATACAGGCCGAGGTGATGCTGGCCACTGCGCCGCTTTGGAAGCGGAGATTGGTGACGGAGGCGTCGTGGACATCGTAGTTGGGGACGTCTTCCATCAGGCCGGTGCGCGCCATGGCGTGGACGCTCTCCACCTCGCCGAGTAGGTAGCGGGCCAAGTCGAAAATGTGCGTGGTTTGTTCGACGATCTGGCCGCCACTCTCGGCCAATACTCGCCACCAAGGCACCCCGGGCAGGCCGCCGGTCCAAGCGCCGAGGGCAAAACCCACCGGCTCGTCGCCGAGGAGTTCGATTGCTTTGGCGGTCGTATCCATGTAGCGCCAGTGATAGCCCACGGCGCTGATCAGGTTTTGGCCGCGGATGGCCGCTTCCACGGCGCGGGCTTGTTCTAGAGAAGTCGCCACGGGTTTTTCCACGAAAATGGGTAAGCTGCGCTCAATGGCCGCTAGCTCGGGTTGCGCATGGGCAAAAGGCGGCAGGCAGATATAGACCGCGTCTAGGGACTCGCTGTCGTACAGGGTCTCGTGGTGGTTATAGGCCCTGCCGCCGTACTCGCTGGCGGCGGCGAGCGCCTTTTCCTCGACTACGTCGCAAAAGGCAACCAGCTCGGCCTCGTCGAGCTGGGCGAGAGTGCGTAGGTGGTGGTTGGCGATGCCACCCGTGCCGACAAAGCCGATTCTGACCGTCATAGCGACCTCCTTTTACCAGAAAGATTCAGTGATGGGCAAGGTGTTATACAGCGCGGCGCAGCCGCTGTCAAGCTGAGCACTATGGATGGACAGGATCGACAGGGTGGACGAGGTCGGCTGACTCGCAAGATCGGCGTCGTGGCTGCTGGCCGCGCGGCCAATACCGCTAGTCTCATAGCCATCTATGCGCTGGTCGCCCGCGCTTGGACTGCGGAAGAATGCGGGCTTTTTATGGCGGTCTGGGTGGTGGGCAACGCGCTGATCCCGGTGTTTTTGCTCGGGCTGCCCACGAGTTTGCTCTACTTCTTTCCGCGGCGGAGCGAACCGCGCTTGCTCGTCGGTCAGGTACTGCTGTGCTTGGTTGCGTCGGGTTTGATATTGGCTGGGTGTTTGTGGTTGTGGGGGCCGCAGTTGGCCGCTGTGTTGGTGCAAGAAGGCGGCGATAGCGAGCAGGTTGCCGCGTACCTGCTGCCGTTTTTGCCCTATCTCTTTGCGGTGATCGCCGCTGGTGGGGCCGAAACGGCCTTGGTGGCCGCGGACCGCGAGCACTACTTGGCTTGGCTGCAACTGGCTATGGGTGGCGCATTAGTCACCGGTGCGGGGGGCGCTCTATGGCTGGGCTGGACGCCCGCGCAGGTGCTAGCGCTGTTTTCCGGGTTGGGCGTGTTGCGCTTGCTCGCCATCTGCGGACTGGTGCGCTTGGCATTGGGGGGTGGGCGCTGGTGGGAATGGGAAGGATTGGGTGAGTTGATGCGCTATACGCGTCCGGTTGGCCTCAACGACGCAGTAGGTAGCCTCTCGCGCTACGTCGATCGCTTTGTAGTAATGCACTTCTTCGCGGCTGGCGCGTTTGCCGAGTACAATTTTGGCGCTATTGAGGTGCCGATCAGCCTGCTGCTGTCGGCGGTGACAGCCGTGTTGATCCCGGAGGTTAGTCGGCTCTTTCAGGAGGGCCAGCGCCGCGAGATACTGGCGCTGTGGCAGCGCGCGGTCTCTCGTCTAGCCCTGTTGGTGTTGCCGCTGGCGGCCTTCTTGCTCGCTTTTGCTGGGTCGCTGATCGGCTGGCTCTTCCCGGAATACGACCGCTCGGCTTGGGTCTTCCGCATCTATCTATTGGTGTTGCCGCTGCGCTGTGCCGCGTACAGTCCGCTGCTGGTGGGCATGGGCAAGGCGCGCTGGGCGTTGTGGGGTAGCGTGGGGGATCTGTGTTGCAATATCGGCTTGAGCTTGGTGCTCGTTGCCTATTTGCAGGCGGCGCATCCCGCGTGGGCTTTCCTCGGCCCAGCCGTGGCTACCACACTGGTGACGTACTTACAAGTAGCCTTCTTGTTGGTGGCTATTGGCTGGCACTTGCGCTGTGGCTGGTATCGGCTCATGCCTTGGGGCCGCTTGCTGAGAATCGGCGCAGGAGCCGGGGCGGCCGCTGTGGTCTGCCGTTGGGTTAGCGCAGACTTGGGCGGCGACTTTTTGCAGGTGGCTGTAGGAGGGATGTGCTTTGTGGTGCTGATTGGTGCCCTGACCTGGGCCCACCCGCAAGACCGGGCGGAACTGACCCACACTTGGCGGGCGTTGACGCGGATGCGTTAGTCGCTGAGCAGGGCGCTGGCGATTTCCTCCCATTCTTCGGGCAGCGACGCCTCGCTGTGCGGCTTGCTCGCCCGCCGGTACCAATATCCAGCGTTGCTTTCGTCGCCCTCGACCCGATGCAAATAAGCGTGGACCCAAGCGCCGATGGGGTCGGGTGCTTGCTGGGCTAGCTCGTGGGCTTTGTCCCATTCGCCCTTGGCATCGTACCAGAGGGCTTGCAGGGCTTGGGAGGTTTCCGGTGGGGTCTGTTCTTGCAGGCTCAGCTTGAAGGCTTTGAGGTCCATGATGGTCGGCTCCAGTCGTCGTGTGTCCCCTTAATATAGGGTGTCTCGGCCCGGTCATCCACCGGTGCGCCCGCCTTGCCAAAAAAGCGCGGTACCCTCTATATTTAAGGCTTTTAACTTGCTATGAAACAAGGAATTGGGCAAAGACATGCCAATAGGAGTGGGTTTAATTGGTTTGGGCACGGTCGGCAGTGGCGTGGTCGAACTGTTGCAGGATGCACCCGCGTCGCTGCGGCGGCGCAAGCACGTGGATTTCGCATTGCAGCGCGTGGCCGTGCGGAGCTTGGACAAGCCGCGCAGCCCCGCCGTAGCACCGGAGTTGTTGACTGCGGATGCCGACGCGGTCGTAGCCGACCCGGATGTGCAACTGGTGGTGGAACTGACCGGTGCCCCTCCGGCCTTTGAGTGGGTGAGCGAGGCTCTGCGGCAGGGCAAGGACGTGGTAACGGCCAACAAGGCCATGCTCGCCGAGCGGGGCGAGGAGCTTTTTGAACTGGCGCTAGCGAATGGAGCGGATTTGATGTTTGAAGCCAGCGTCGCAGCCGGCATCCCCATCATCCGCTCGTTGCGCAACGGCTTGGTCGCCAATCGGGTCGAGTCCCTGTACGGCATTCTCAACGGCACTACCAACTATATGCTCACGCGCATGAGCCGCGGTGCGGGCGACTACGCCGACATCCTCAAAGAGGCTCAAGACCAAGGCTATGCCGAGCCGGACCCGACTATGGACGTGAGCGGCATGGACGCCGCGCAGAAGTTGGCCATTCTCTGCCGCATTGCCTTTCACTGCACGGGCACGGGCCGCGACGTATTTTGCGAGGGCATTGAGCAGATCGAGAGTCGGGACATTGAATACGCTCGCGAGCTGGGGTATGCAATTAAGCTGCTGGCCATTGCCAAGCAGCAGGACGGACGCGTCGAGGCGCGGGTGCATCCGGCCATGGTGCCGGAGGACGCGCTGTTGGCCAACATCCACGACGAATTCAACGCCATTCAGGTGCAGGGGTCTGCGGTGGGGCCGCAAGTGTTTTCCGGCCGTGGGGCCGGGCGGTTGCCTACGGCCAGCGCGGTGGTGGCGGACATGGTCGAGTTGGTCGAGCGCAAGGCGGCCGGTGCTAGCACGTCCATCGGCGACATGATCTTGGGCGAAGATGCTGTCTCGGTCGTGCCCATTGAGGACGTGCAGATGCGCTACTTTATCCGCGTCTTAGTCCGCGACCAGCCCGGGGTGCTCGCGGGTATTGCGCGCATCTTGGCCGAGGAGCGCATCAGCATTGCCTCGGTCATCCAAAAGGAGCGCGACTTTGAGGGTGGCTCAGTGCCGCTGGTCATTGTCACTCACGAGGCGCGCGAAGCCGCGATGCAGCGGGCGCAGCGGGCCGTGGCCACACTCGATGCAGTACAGGGGGCGGTCAAGCTCATCCGCATGGAGGATCTCTAGCGTGCGCTACGTCGTGTTGGTGCCCGATGGAGCGGCGGACTATCCGCTCGATGAGTTGGATGGGCAGACGCCGTTGGAGGCGGCCGCCACACCCTGCATGGATCGCTTGGCCCGCGAGGGGGCTGGGGGATTGGTACAGATGATTCCCGCGCAGCGGCATCCGGGCAGCGATATTGGCAACCTCGAAATTTTTGGCTACGACAGCCGGGTACACTACACGGGCCGCGCACCGTTGGAAGCTGCGAGTATGGGCGTTGATCTGGGCGACGATGGGGTGGCCTTCCGTATGAATCTGATATACAGAGAAGGCGACGTACTGGTTGATTACAGCGCCGGCCACATTGACAGCGAAGAAGCCGCCGAATTGGTGGAGGCCTTGGCGGATGAGTTGGGAGGGCCGTCTTTGCGCTTCTATCCCGGGGTGGGCTATCGCCACTTGCTGGTGTGGGAGCACGGCCCGGAAGAAGTGGAAACCTATCCGCCGCACGACATCATGGGCGAGTCCATGGCCGCGCATGAGCCTGCGGGTGCCGGGGCTGAGAAAATCCGCGCCCTCATGGACGCGGCTGGTCCCATTCTCGCGGCCGCGCCGGTCAATGCAGCTCGCTTGGCTCGCGGGGAGCGGCCAGCCAACGCAATATGGCTTTGGGGATCCGGGCGTGCGCTGCGCTTGACGCCTTTGTCGGAGCGCTACGGATTGCAGGGCGGCGTTATCTCGGCTGTTGACTTGGTGCGCGGCATCGGCAAGAGCGCGGGCTTAGAGGTCATTGAGGTGCCCGGTATTACCGGATACCTCGACACCAACTACGAGGGCAAGGCCGAGTACGCGCTGGCGGCCTTGCAAGATGCCGATTTTGTCTATGTCCACGTCGAGGCCCCGGACGAAGCTGGACACAACGGCGATCCGCAGGCCAAGGTGCAGGCCATCGAGGATTTCGACGCCCGCGTCGTCGGTCCGATTTTGGCGGGGCTTGAGTCGATGGGGCCGCATCGGGTGCTGCTGACCCCCGACCACCGCACGCCCATTGTGCGGCGCACCCACAGCCGCGAGCCCGTGCCCTTCGTGCTATGGGGGACGGGGATTGAGGCCGACTCGATGCAAGCCTATGGAGAGCAGGCGGCCGAGTGGGGTAGTATGCAGGTAGAGCACGGACATATATTAATGGATTATCTCACGGAGAAATGCAGGTGACTGATACGTACAACGTGGCTATTATGGGCGCGACTGGTGCCGTAGGGCAGGTGCTGTTAGAAATACTCGCCGAGCGCGACTTTCCCGTTGGCGAGCTGCGGCTGTTGGCCTCGGCCCGCTCGGCTGGGCGCGCCATTTCCTTTAACGGCAGCTCGATTCAGGTGCAGGAACTCGGCGAGGATTCTTTTGCCGGTGTGGATATCGTCTTGGCCTCGGCTGGGGGCGGTTTGAGCAAGCAGTTTAATCCACACGCAGTAGCCGCGGGCGCGGTGGTCGTCGATAATACGTCGGCCTATCGAATGGACCCGGACGTGCCGCTGGTGGTGCCCGAGATTAACCCCGAGGATTTGGCAGCACATCGCGGCATCATCGCCAATCCAAATTGTTCAACGATCATCATGGACGTGGTGGTCTGGCCGCTCTATCAGCGGCGTCCAGTCAAGCGCATTGTGGTCTCGACCTATCAGGCCGTCAGCGGCGCAGGAGCGCCGGCCATGCAGGAGTTGGAAGAGCAGACGCGGCAGGTGCTCGCAGGGGAAAAGGCCGAGCCGGCTGAATTTCCGCATCCGATCGCCTTTAATTTGTTTTCGCACGACTCGGCTGTCGGGCCGGAGGGGTATTGCGAAGAAGAGCTGAAAATGGTGCGCGAGACCCGCAAGATGTTCCACGACGACGCGCTGCAAATCTCGGCCACGACCATTCGCGTGCCCGTGCTGCGGGCGCATTCCGAGGCGATCAACGTGGAGTTTGCCGAACCCTTTTCGGCCGCCGAGGCCGAAGCTATTTTGGCGGAGGCTGCGGGCGTGCGGATCGTGAATGATCCCGAACAGAATTATTTCCCCATGCCGATTGAAGCGTCCGGCTGCGACGAAGTACTGGTCGGGCGCATTCGCCAGGATATTTCGCGGCCCGAGGGGACTGGGTTGGACTTGTGGGTCAGCGGCGATCAGTTGCGCAAGGGGGCGGCCCTAAACGCCGTGCAAATCGCCGAGGAGCTCATCGCGCGAAAATTGTTATAACAAGGAAAAACGCCATGGATGTCTTGAGCAGGGAAGAACTGGATTTCTTCGCCGAACAGGGATACGTGGTCGCGCGTCAGGTGATCGACCGCGACCAAGCCGTGCGCACTGGGCGGGCAGTGTGGGCGTTTACGGGCATGGACCCGGACGATCCGGGGACTTGGTATCCAGAGGATCGGCGCGGCATCATGGTCGAGATTTACCACCACCAAACCATGTGGGACAACCGCACGGCCCCTCGGGTGCATCGAGCCTTTAGCCAGATTTGGGGCACGGACAAGCTGTGGGTCAGCCACGACCGAGCTAGCATCAGTCCGCCGACCTTAGACAAGGATGCGCCCGAGCACAATCTGCACTGGGATGCGTCCTTCGATAAGCGTCCGTTGTCCTTTGGGGTACAGGGCGTGCTCTATCTGAGCGACACGCCGGCCGAGCAGGGAGCCTTTATCTGCGTGCCGGGGTTCCACCAGCGCTTAGAGGCGTGGCTCGACGAACTGCCGGAGGGGGCCAACCCCCGCGAGCAAGATCTGCTGGCCTTGGGGACGCGGCGCGTTGGTGCCGAAGCGGGCGATTTGGTTATCTGGCGCACGGCCCTGCCGCACACAGCGAGCGTCAATCGCGGCGACATGCCTCGCGTGGCGCAGTACATCACCATGGGTCCAGCCGGTGAGAGCGAAGAGGCGCGGCGGTTGCGCACGGACTTTTGGCAGCGGCGGCTGTCCGGGCTGGGGCGCTACGCCGAGGAACGCGAGCACCACGAAGAGAAGACGGCTGAGTTGACGAGTGTGGGGCGGAAGCTGGCTGGGGTGGATCTTTGGGATTGAGGGGACGGGAAATGTCTCCTGATCTGCAAGTCTTGTAACGTTATTATCCTACTTTTAGCACGTAATTAAACGAATTCCGACGTTCGCTATTTTCGGTATCTAAACGCAGGTGTGCTCGATGAAGCGGGCGTAGAGATCGACGCCTGCGTGCAGTTGGTCGGTTTTGATCCATTCGTTGGCGGTGTGGGCTTGTGCAATGTCGCCTGGGCCGAGGACGATCATTTGTTTCATTTTCTTGAAAAAAGCCATGCCGTCGGTGCCGTAGGCCACTGTAGTGGGTTTGCGACGGCCCGTTAGCTTGAGCGCCGTGCGGACCAGTGGAGCGTCCACCGCGGTGTAGAGCGGCTCGCCGCGATGCTTGAGCTCGAAGTGGAGGCCGTGTTTTTTGGCGCTTTTGCGGGTTCGGTCGATGATATCATCGACGTCGATGCCGGGCATGGGGCGGTAATTGAGGGTACAGATGCTCTGGGCGGGGGAGATGTTGGTGGCGCGGTTGTGGTCGTTGATACCGATGCACCACTCGGAATGCGGCGGCGCGAATTCTTCGTTGCGATAGCGACGCGCGCTGAGCACCCGCTCGTTGAATCGCTTCATTTCTGCGAGAAAGGGAATCATCTTGAGGTTGGCGTTGGTGCCCTTCAAGGTGCTGGTGTGGGCGGGGCGTCCTTTGGCCGTGACTTGCATGGCGAGCGAGCCTTTGTGGGCGTGGACGACGCGGAGGCTGGTGGGTTCGCAGATGATGCCGCAACCGGTGCTGGCCTCGGCAAAGAACTTGGAATGGGCCGTGACCTTTTGCGCGCCGACGCAGAGGACCTCCTCGTCGGCCGTGACGACGATGTAGATCGGGGCTTTGAGATCCGCGGCCTTGAAGCGAGCGGTTGCGCAAATCGAAGCGGCAAGCGGCCCCTTCATGTCGCAGGAGCCGCGGCCGTAGAGCTTGCCGTTGTCCTCGTATGAGTCGTAGGGGTCACGGTGCCAACCGTCGGCGGGATTGGCGGGGACGACATCGTCGTGGCTCATCAAGGCCAGCCCTCCCTCCCCGGTGCCCAACTTGCCGACGATGGAGAGCTTGTCCACGCCCTCCTCATCTGTGTAGGGCACCTCTTCTATTTGGAAACCAAGCTGGTCTAAGACTCCGGCTACGTGTTGGGTGACTTCGACGTTGCTGGTTTGGCTTTCCGAGGGATAGGCGACTAATGCCTTGGTCAGTTTGACGACATCGAGTTTCATTGCAGATTCGCTTTCGCAAAGAGGGTGATTGGCACAAAGTACAAACTTAGTAGAGGGGTATCAAGGGCGTTGACAGCCCCGTCAAAAGGCGGTATGAATAGGCGAGCGGCAAACAACAAAGCGGCCCGCCTCCAAAGCGAGGAAGCGGGCCGATAGACGAGTGGGACCCGTCCTGTTAGCTCAGGGCGTTGTGCAGTTCAGTCCAGTCGTCGAGGTTGTTGAGATTGACGGCGTCGAGAATGCTGCCGTCGTCGCTGAGGCCAGCGGCACCGAGGATGTCGGTGCGGGTCTCGTCGTCGTGGTTGTAGCCGCGGATGGCGGCGTTAGAATCATCGATTTCGCTCTGCGGAATGGAGCCGCCGCGCTGGGCCTTGACCCAGTTTTCAAATTCGATGTAGCTGGCCTTGTTGTCCTTGACGTAAGCCACGGCCGCGTCGCGGTCGATGCCGAGGCCGTCGAGGACCATTTGATCGAAGCCTGCGCCGCATTCCGGGTAGTCTGCGGGCAATTCGCCAGCCGCGCTTAGGCGCAGCTTGGACCACAAGCGGGGCAGGTGAATCGCGCCGAGCGGTCCGGCGATATCCGAGCTGATGTTAGGTATAGTGGCCATGAGGTTCCTCCTATAGGGAATGGGTTGAAAAAATGGCCTACAACAGTACGGTTGTTCGGGCCGATTGTCAAACGGTATAGAACATGGACAAAATACGCTTTGGTGTGATTGGTGCCGCTGGCCGCGGAAGCGGCTTTATCCCCACCCTGCTGGCTCATCCGGCCACGGAAGTTACCGCGCTGTGCGACATTCGCCGGGAAGAGGTTGAGCAACACGCGGCTGAATTGGGCGTCGAACAGGTCTTTACAGATACCGACGCAATGTTTGACGCTGGGGGGGTGGACGCGATCGTCGTGGGCACGCCCATGCCGTGGCACGCGCCTCAGGCCATCGCGGCCTTGGAGCGCGACATCCACGTGCTCAGCGAGGTGACGGCCGGGGTGTCGGTCGAGGAGTGCCGCGATTTGACGCGGGCGGCGCGGCGCAGTCGGGCCGTCTATATGATGGCTGAAAACTACGTGTACACCAAGCCCAACACACTGGTAAAAGCATTGGTCGAGCGCGGCTTTTTCGGCGAGCTGTACTACGCCGAAGGGGCTTATATCCACGAGCTGAAACAGCTCAACGAGACTACGCCTTGGCGGCGGCGCTGGCAGACGGGCGTCAATGGCTGCACCTATGGCACGCACAGCTTGGGGCCGGTGCTGACGTGGTTTGCCGGGCAGCGGGTGGTGGCCGTCTGCGCCGTGGGCACTGGGAATCACTATCGAGATCCGCGCGGCGATTTGTACGAAATGGAGGACTCGGTGACTATGATGTGCCGGCTGTCGGCTGGCGGGCTGGCGCATATCCGGGTCGATATGCTCTCGGACCGGCCGCACAATATGGTGCATTATGCGCTACAGGGAACTGATGGCGCGTACGAGTCAGCCGATGGCTTTGAGGCTGTGGCCAAAATCTGGCTGCGCAATCGCAGTGAGCAGCCGCGCTGGGAGCCTTTGGAGGCGCTAGAGGAATTTTTGCCCGATCATTGGCGGCATCCGCCCGCGGAAGCTCTTGCCGCTGGCCACGGTGGCGGCGACTATTGGGAGGTACAGGACTTTGTCGCGGCCATCCGCGGGGAAAAGGAACCGGCCATTGGCATCGACTTGGCGATGGACATGACCTTGCCCGGCCTCGTCAGCCAACAGTCGATCGCCCAAGGGGCAGCTTGGGTGGCCGTGCCCGATTCGCGCAACTGGACCTAAAGGAGCTAGACTATGTCCAAACCCAAAATCATGTTTTATCACGACGGTCGGCACCCGCTGATTTACATGTACGAGCCGCCGATGCAGAAGGAAGAGTACGAGCAGGGAGTGGACGAGCTATTGGGCACGCCGGTCGAAGCCATCATGTTTTGCCTCGGCGACGGTCGCACGGTGCTGCACGACACCGAGGTCGGGGAGCTCTGGGGCCACAATATGAAGCGGTGGCCGCATCTGATTTTTCGCCGCGCCCACCAAAATGCTCGCGACCTAATCCGCAAGGGGCACGATCCCCTGCGCCTGATTTGCGACCGCGCCCACCAGTACGGCAAGCAGGTGTATCCGACGCTGTTGGTGCAGCAGGGCCGGGGGCCGCGCGAAGAGGACGTGCGCTGCTCGGACTTCCGCTTTGACAACGCCCATCTCGAAATCGGCGCGCAAGACGGTGTACCCGCCGATTTTCCCGGCTACACCTGTCTCGACTTTAAGCACCAAGAAGTCCGCGACGAGCGCTTTGCTCTGATTGCCGAGACGCTAAAAAAATATCCGGTCGATGGCTTTGAGTTGCAGATGAACTACCAGCCCTACTACTTCCACCCAGACGAGGTCGATGCTGGGCGCGAGATTATGACCGAGTGGGTGCGCAAGGTGTATCGCGCGGTCAAGCGGAGCGGCAAGCAACGCGAGTTGGCCATCCGCATCCCCTATAGCATCGAGGGGTGCTATGCCGTCGGCATGGACGTCGAAGCGTGGCTGCGCGAAGGGCTGGTCGATGTGCTGATCGGCCAGGCGTTTTCCGGCCCAGAACTGCTGGACTCGACCGTTGATTTCCGGCCCTTGGTTGCGGCGGCCGAGGGCACGGGCTGTCGGGTCCACGCGGCCTTGCAAAGCCACGTGGACTCGGATCGCTTGGGAGAAGCGACCATTGAGATGGTGCGCGGGGCCGCCTGCAACTACTGGGCGCAGGGCGTCGATGGCCTGTACTTGGCGCACTGGTTTGGGAATTGGCCGTACCAAGCCTCCTTCTACGAGAAGTTGCGGGAATTGCCCTATCCAGAGGTCATGGCTGCGCGCGACAAAATTTACTACGTTCCGACCGTGACCGGGCGCTACCCCAATCCCACCACCGAGCCGGGGACGACCATGCAGTTACCGGCCTATTTGCAAAAGGGCCACAAGGCTGCCATCACCTTGTCGGTCAGCGACGATTTGCGGCGCTGGGCCAAGGTTGGCCGAGTACACGAGGTGTTGCTGCGGGTGCGGGTGATGAGTCACACCGAGCGCGACCGACTGAAGTTCTATCTCAATGGCCGGGAGTTGCCCGCCAGTCTGTTGCGCAAGATCAACGAAATGTACCGGATGACGGCTCCGCGCTATCGCACGGGATCGGGGTATTGGTACGCGTTTAAGCTAGACGCCAAACACTGGCCGAAAAAGGGAAACAACACACTCGCAGTCGAATTGGTGCGGCGAGACGCCCAAGCACTGCCGGATATTTTTGTGCGCGACGTGGAACTGGATGTCAAATACCTGATGGGGCGCAATTATCACCGCGGCCAAGACCTAGATTTGGGGCCGAGCGAGCCGTCGGGAATATGAGCGGATAAACGCCCTTAACCCATCAAACCGAAAGGAACCCCATGCCCAGAGGTATTCGCAATTTCGCCATTTTTGCCATCGCCCTGCTCTCGTCTTGGATCATAGGTATCAATGTGGCACCGACGTGGACGGTTGAGCGGATTGAGTTGGACGTGAAAACGGACGACGACGGCAAGCTGTACTACGTCTATCGCGAAAAACCCGCTTATTTCGAGGCCGTGCCCATGGCGCAAGCCCAACTCGACCCGGCTAAAATTGAGGGGTCGAGGACAACACCGCCGCTCACGGAAGAATTTGTCTCCGTGGCGGAGACCGGCCGCTACTACAAATTGGTGGCCAAGCGCCACTGGAGCTATTGGTCGCTGCTGCCAGCGGTAGTGGCCGTGCTGTTGTGTTGGCTGACCAAAGAACCGGTCACCTCGCTGTTGGGTGGCATCGTCGCTGGTGCTCTGCTGATGGGCCGCTACGACTTTACCGGTGATGTGCTGATCCCCTCGTTGGCGACCAAAAGTGCAGCCGGAGTTCTGCTGCTCTACTTGTGGCTATTGGGGGGGCTGATGGGAATATGGTCGCGCACGGGGGCGGCTCAGGCTTTTGCCGAGTTTATGACCGTGCGCTTTGTGCGCGGCCCCAGAAGCGCCAAGCTGGTCGCCTGGCTGCTCGGGGTCATCTTCTTCCAGGGAGGGACCGTCAGCACGGTGCTGGTTGGCACTACGGTCAAGCCCATTGCCGACAACGAGAAAATCAGCCACGAGGAGCTGGCGTACGTGGTGGATTCAACGGCCTCGCCGATTGCCTCCCAGCTTGCGTTCAATGCTTGGCCTGGCTACGTGCAGGCGTTCATCTTCGTCTCTGGCGTCAGTTTCTTGGCGACTGAAGCTGATCGCATTGCCTTCTTTTTTCAAAGCGTGCCCTTTTGTTTTTACGCCATTTTTGCCGTCTTAGGCACGTTCCTGCTCAGCATTGAAAAACCGCTCTTTTTGGGTTCGCAACTGAGGGCAGCGATGGAGCGCTCGCGCACGACCGGCCAGCTCGACGCACCCGGTGCCGATCCGCTGAGCGCCAAGGAATTGCAAGGGAGCAACGTCCCCGAAGGCTACACTCCGCATGTCCTCGAATTTTTCTTGCCGTTGGGCACGCTCATCGCCATTGCCGTCGGCACCTTCATCACCAGCGGATCGCCCAATGTGCAGTGGGCTTTTGGCATTGCGCTCCTGTTGGCTGCGGGTATGGCCTTGGCCAAGGGCATGGCGCTCAAAGACCTCATTGCTGGCTTTCACGATGGCATTAAGGGCGTGGTGCTCGGCTCGGTCATTTTGCTGCTGGCGATCACCATCGGCGGCATTAGCAAGGAGACGGGCGGCAGCATCTTTTTGGTCGAACAGCTCGGCGAGGCCATTCCGTATTTCCTCCTGCCAGTGTTGCTCCAGCTTCTGACGATGGTCATTGCCTTTTCCACCGGCACGAGCTGGGGCACGTATGCGGTGGCGTTTCCGCTGGCTATGCCGCTTGCTTGGGCGGTGGCTGGTGCTAATGGACTGGCGCATCCAGAGCTTTTTATGACGTTGTGTTTTGCTGCGGTCATGGACGGCAGCGTGTACGGCGACCAGTGCTCGCCGATTTCGGATACCACCGTGCTTAGTTCCATGTGTACGGGCTGCGACCTGATGGACCACGTCAAGACGCAGATTCCGCAGGCGACGCTTGCGGCGGGTTTGGCGGCTTTGTGCTGGACGGCCGTGGCGTTTTTTACCGCCTAGTTTTTGCAAGATCGCGGTTTCTTTCCCCTCCAGTGCCTTGTGTGCTGGGGGGGATTATTTTGGGAGGTGCTAATCATAAGCGGTTTTGAGTGAGGGGCTGACGGTACCTTTTGGTCTCTGACAAAACTCCGTACTATTACAGAAATACGCATCAAGTTAGCTTTTTTCTCTATTTTGGGAGCCTTCGTTATGCCAACTTTTCTCGACTCAACCCCTATCATCGACGACCCACCTGCGCTCCGCGATCGCATGCAGTGCGACGGCCATCTCTTTGTTAGCGGCCTGCTGCCTGCCGACGAACTCGAAGCGCTTAGGCTGCGCTTTTTGGCCATTGCTCGCGACGCTGGCTGGGTTAAGGCCGATGCGCCGCTCGAAGATGCCATCGCCGACCAAGACGGCTTCTGCGTCGAGCCGACGCCCGAGTATATGGATGTCTATAGCCGGATGTACGCGCTGCCCGAATTCCACGCCTTGCAGCATCACCCCGCGCTCGTCGGCCTGCTCGAAAAGCTATTCGACGGCTCGGTGCTGCCGCACCCCCGCCTGATCGGTCGTACCATCTTTCCCAAGCGCGAGTCTTTTACCACGCCGCCGCATCAGGACTTCATCCCCATTCAGGGCACGGCTGAAACCTATACGGCGTGGTTCCCGCTTCACGATCTGCCGCCGACGATGGGGGGGCTGGAGGTGGCTGCTGGGGCGCATCGGGGGGGCGTTTACAACTTTCAGCCGGCCTTGGGAGCTGGGGGGTTGGCAATCACGGACTCCTTTGAATGGACCGGCGGCCCCTTTGCACAGGGGGACGTACTGTTCTTCCACAGCATGACGCCCCATCGCGGCGTTCCCAACACTGGCGAGCAAATGCGCCTGTCCATCGACGCCCGCTACCAGCGAGTGGCCGACCCCATCTCCCCAGGTAGCCTGCTGCCGCACAGCCAGCCCAATACCTGGGAGGCTATCTACGCCGACTGGCCCGACGACCACTTGCAATACTACTGGCGCGAGTACGAATTGGACGTGGCTGAATACGACAATAGCTATCACGAGGAACGCGACCGCCAAGCCTTGGAGTTGGGAGAGCAAGGCGATCCGCTAGCGGTTTCGGCGCTCCAGCGCATCATCGCCCGCGACAAAGATCCCGACAAGCGGCAGCGGGCTGCCGAGTTGATCGCGGCTATCGAGGAAAAATAGCTGGGGAAAATTTTTAAAGCAGGATCGCAAGAGCCGGCGGTGATGGACCGTCGGCTCTTGTTGTTTGGTGCCGTCTGCAAGCAGGATCTTGTAAATCGAGTGCGTAGGGATATAATTTTTTAGCGCAGCAGAAGTAACACTCCGCGCCATCATAGGTGTTTAAGTAGTAACATCGCCAGGGAATACATGGACGTAGATATACTGTACCGTCGCTACGGGCCGATGGTCATGCGTCGTTGTCGGCAGCTTTTGCGCGACGAAGACCAGGCGCTCGACGCCACTCAGGACGTTTTTGTGCGGCTATTGACGCGGCGCGACCGCCTGCGGGCTGACGCGCCCTCCAGCCTGCTCTATCGCATGGCCACCAACCTCTGCCTCAATCGCATTCGCGACACTAAGCGGCGGAAGACCACGGCCGACTCGACGCTGTTGGAGCAGATAGCCTGCTGGGAAGACGCTGAGGGCCAGATAGATGCGCGCGCTGCGCTCGCCAAACTCTTTGGCCAGCAACTTGAGTCAACGCGCACGATGGCCGTCTTGTACTACGTGGACGGCATGACCTTGGAGGAGGTCGCCAGGGAAGTGGGCATGTCCGTGTCCGGCGTGCGCAAGCGGCTGCTCGGCCTGCGAGCATCGCTGCAAGAGATGGAGAAGCTATGAACCAGCAAGACAAGCACCCCATAAGCGACTACCAGCTAGAGCGCTACCTGCTGCGCGAGGGGACCGATGACGAATTGGCGGCCTTGGACCGTCGAGTGGCGGACGATCCAGAACTCGCACAGCGGCTAGCGGCCCTAGAGCGCTCCAACGAGGAATTGCATCAGCGCTACCCACCCGAATGGATGCGCGGCCAGATCGAGCTAAAACTCAAGCGGGCGCAGGGCCGGCGCGTCCAACGAACGTGGAGTGGGTATCGCCTTTGGGCCGTGCCGGCCGTGGCCCTGATCCTGGCGGTGGTGGCGGTGCCCACTCTTTTCGATGACCAAGAGACTGCGGAAGCACCTGCGACGCGCATCAAGGGTGGCGAGCAGGAGCCGCGTTTGCTGGTTTTCCGCAAATTGGCCAGCGGTGCGGAGCGTCTGCAAGACGGGGCCTTGGCTCGAAACGGGGACTTGGTGCAGCTTGCCTACCGCTCGGGTGGCTTGCAGTTCGGGGCGATTCTGTCCGTCGATGGGCGCGGGACCGTCACGCAGCACCTCCCCACGACTGGAACAAGAGCCGTGCCGCTGGCGGCGCAAGATACTCTCGACGTTGCCTACGAACTGGACGACGCGCCGCGGTGGGAGCGGTTTTATTTAGTGGCGGCTGATCGTCGATTTGGCTTGGCAGCAGTCAAGACCAAGCTGGCCGCTGGCAATGTGGTGTTGGGGGATGACGTCCGCCTATTCCGATTTACTGTGAAGAAACCTAGGGAGCCCTAGATCCCGCCTAGGGCAATCACGAGGGGGAGGTTGACAACCAACGACGAGGAGTGGGCGTCGTTGTATTGTCGTCGTAGGGGCGATCCTTGTGGTTGCCCTATTGTCTCTGAGGAGTTGTGCCCATGTCTTTGGTGCGCGCCTTGTTGGTCGTTGTCGCTGCGGCGGGTCTGTCCCAGTCGGTGGAGGCCGAAATGCGCCGGTTGATACTGGCAGCGGGGGCCAACAACGGCGGGGTAGATCGCGAATTGCTGCGCTACGCAGTCTCGGACGCGGAACAATTCGTCGAGGTGTTGCAGGAGATGGGGGGGTTGGACCCGGCCGATGTGTTGCTGCTGCGCGATCCCGATTTGGCGGCCTTTGAGCAGGGACTGGCCGATCTCGGCCGGCGGGTGCAGGCAGCCAGCAGACGGGGGGACCGCTTAGAGGTGCTGCTGTACTACTCGGGCCACGCCGACGAAGAGGGCCTGCTGCTGGCCGGCGACCACCTCGGCTATCAGCAATTGCTCGACTCGCTGAAGACGGCTAACGCCGCGGTCCGCATCGCCGTCCTCGACGCCTGCAACTCCGGGAGTATAACCCGCATCAAGGGCGGCAAGCCCAAGCCGCCCTTTTTGGTCGATGAGTCCTTTGACATGCGGGGCTACGCCTTTCTCACGTCGAGTTCAGCCGACGAAGCAGCCCAAGAGTCGGACCTGATTGAGGCGTCCTTTTTTACTCACTATCTAATTTCCGGGATGCGCGGTGCAGCCGACGTTACTGGCGATGGCCGGGTGACTTTGCACGAGGCGTACCAATTCGCATTCGACGAGACACGGGCGCGGACTCTTGGGACTGTGGGAGGTACCCAGCACCCTGCCTATGAGGGCCAGATGCGCGGCACCGGCGGCGTGGTGATGACCGAGGTGCGCCGCAACGCCGCGGGCCTGTCGCTGGACGAGGCCCTCGCTGGCCGGGTCTCTATCCGCAATGGCCAGCAGCGCCTCGTTGCCGAACTGAACAAATCCCCTGGGCGGGAGGTCGAGTTGGGATTGGTGCCGGGGGACTATACCCTGTTTTTGGAAACGTGGGACGAGGGCTGGCGCTTGGCCGAATTGGTTTTGGCCGAGGGGGAGTTCGCCAAGGTGAGTACCGGCGACTTCCGCGTCCTGACCCCAGAGGACACTAAGCTCCGTGGCGGCTCGGGACGGAGGATTACTTTGGGGCGTCAGATCGAGGTCGCCACCCGCGAGGGCTACACCTTGTCGCTGGGGCTGTTGACCAATACGCAGGACGAGGCGTTTCGCGGCGTCCAGTTCGCCTGGCTGGTCAACCAAGCGCGCGGGCGGACGGGCAGTCAGATCGGCGGATTGGGCAACTTGGCGCTCAAAGAGGTCGATGGCTGGCAGGCATCCGTGGTGGGCGTCAACTGGGCGATGGGGCCGTTGCAGGGTGGACAGGTGGGCTTGATCAACATTGCGTCGCAAGTGCGCGGTTGGCAGGTGGCGCAAACGACCAACATCGTCGGCGAAATTCGCGGTTGGCAAGTGGCTGGGGTCACCAATTTCGTCGGCGAGGTCAAGGGTGGTCAGGTCGGATTATTGAACGTGGCAAGCGAGGTCAAGGGTTGGCAGGTGGGCTTGGTCAATCTTTCCGGTCACATCGAAGGCGGCCTGCCCATCGGGTTGATCAACTACTCGCGCAGTGGGCTTTTCAACCTCAGCACTTGGCGCGACGAAATCGGCTTTACCATGTTCACCATCGCCTCGGGCAGCCGCTCATTTTATACCGCTTTTACCACTGGCTTTACCGACGAGGATGGCCAGCGGCGCTGGGCGCTGGGCGTGGGGGGTGGTGTGCAGAAGCGTGGGCAGCGGTTCTTCCTCGGCCTCGATGTACACAGCTACCGGATCAGCCGCGCCCTCGATGACGATTACAGTGCGGGCATTGGGTTTTGGCCGCCCGCCGTGGAATTGGGCTTTGATCGCTTGGCCCGAGACAACTATCTGGCGCGGATCAAACTTGAAACGGGGGTCTCTCTGCACAGCCGTCTGGCGCTGTTTGGCGGCGTCTCCCTGAACCAGTTGTGGACCGATGGTCATCTGCGGCTGATTGAGTCGGGTAGCCGCTACGAGAAGGAGTGGGAGGATGGGCTTTTCGCGTGGCCGGGTTTTTTCTGGGGGGTGCGCTATGGGCGTTGATTAGCTGCACAAAGAGTAAACCGGCTGGGATGACGTGGCGTAGATATTGACCGCGAATTAAGTTATGACTGGCTCTGCAAGACGCTTCTTGATAACAGCCAAATCCAAGTAATCTCCGATACATGATAATCCAATGGAAAGGGATAGCTAAATGAACAGCAATCAGACCGGGGCCGCCCGACACTGTCAGACTCAAAATGACGATAGGGGCTGGAACCAGCCGCCGCACCCCGAACAGAGAGAGACTCTACCGGCGGCTGTCAAAGCAGTCAAGCTCGTAAGAAAAAACATGAGAGAGTACTCCAAGGAGTGCGAGAATCATGAATCGAACACTATCCAATACTTGATAGAGCCGATGCTTCTCGGTCTAGGCTGGAAAGTCTATGATCCCAGTCAGGTAGTTAAAGAGTTCAAGCCGGCTGGTAAGCGACGTTGGGGACAGTCCATAGCAGTGGACATCGCTCTGATCGAAAAAGAAGTTCCCAAGGTATTTGTCGAAGCCAAACGGCTAGATCGCCATTATGATTCCGATTACATGGAACAGTTAGTTAAGTATGCTGACTACTTAGACGAAGGGGGAATAGCGGTACTCACCAATGGCAGATACTGGCTTATTCACGTAGTCATCAATGGCGATACCAAGTCCCTCAAGCACCTGCTCACTATCGACATAGATGAAGGAGACGCTGAAACCGTCGCAGGAGAATTCGGCAACGCAATCGGAAGAGGCGCTGGAGACTACCCCAACACCAAGCCAGTTGCCTTAGAAACTATCACCGAAAATCTGAGAAATTACCGCAAACACGAGGCCAAGCGCCGTAATCTCCCAGCTTATACCATCCTCAAGGACGAAACAATCAATCTGATTGCCACGCAGCAGCCGACGGACCTGCATCAATTGGGTGACATCAAGGGAATTGGGTCGTAGCTTGAGATTATCTCAGCCCCACCGGACACAGGCGCATGAGTTCGAGTGAGCTATAGCGCTGCTCGGCGATGCCGGCGGCCATAGCCGGCGTTGTCGGTTGCCAGCGCCCTTCGTCGGTGCGCTGGCGCAAGGAACGCTGGGGGTGATGAAAATTGTAGCGCAACGCGCCAATCCAACTGAGCGCATCATGCCGATCCGACCGACGTGAAAAGCGCAGGGTTTTGCGCCCCTTTCGTGCGTTACGCATCCGGTCGGTCAGGTTGAACCGCTCGATGGCACTGGTATTGGCTTTCGTCCAACCCAACTGCGCTACGACCTCAGCCAAGCGACCCTTGCCAAAGCGGGGTCGGATCTCGACTCGTTGGACTCGTCCGCCGTGCCGATGCTTGACAAGCTGGGCGTATACCAAGCCTTGGGGGATGCGAACAACGGGAGCCGGTCGGCGGCCCCGGCGATGGCGTCGAGGCACCGGATAGGCTCGACCAAAGGTGGCCACAATCGCCTCGGGATAGGTTGGCTCACCATCGGTAAACAGCGCCGGTAGCCGCGCATCACACGAAAGCCGCGCCGCCGCATCAGCCACCACTTGATGAATCGTCGTCGTCGTACGGCGACCCGGCACCAGCGACACCAGCAATTTGCTCTGCGGATCCAAACTGTTGGCATCCCAATAATCCCCCCGTTCACTCGGATCGTCCATCGGCGTCAAGTGCCGTTGTTTTTTGGCCACATACGACCATTTCTCATCAAATTGGAGCGCCCTCGGATGCACATCACGCACCAGCCGGTCATGCAGTTGATAGCTGACCGGTCCGCTCACGCGCAAAAGGCGGCTAACCGCATCCTTGGACACCCCCACCAAGCGCGCCGTGGCATTCAAGCCACAGGCACTATCCAAATGCTCAATCACCGACACGGCTTGGGCTTCACTGATTTTGCAATTAAACAACGCCGTGCCTTTACGCTCACTGAATTCCTCGCCGCAGCACCCACAGCGCAGATAGCGAATCCGGTCGGCTCCATAGGTCTTGCGCACCCGCAGGTTGGCTTGGCCGCGTTGGCCGTAGGTCTTGCATTGGGCATTGAGACAGCACAAATTCTCCAACGCTGGTCTTGGCTCTTTCATCTGTATCCCTCCTTGCTTGGCGGTTTGGAGAGATAAATAAAGGGCACAAGGCCAGCACTAGACCTAACTGGTCTGAGATAATCTCACGTTACGACCAGGGAATTGGGCCTTCAACCATAGAACAACATGGAGCCGCTATCATCACGATCGTCAGCGGCACGAGTTGAATTCTACATCTAATTCCGAACACCCCTCTTTGACCATCCAATCCTTCGGGTATCTAGCCAAGCGGAAGGGATTAATTGCCGCAATCGGCTGACAGGACTTGAACGCGGCATCTCGGTCGTGAGGCTAGCCCCAAGCCTCGCTGTCCATGCGACGCAGCCGACACAGCCTGCCGATCTAGGACTTAGAGGCCGTAACAAAACTGGATTTCTGCTTTCTCAGGAATGACACGAGAGGCGGGACGTCCGTGTTCCGAGGATCACCTAGCGGGTTTTGCTAGAGCCTCTTATCCGACCTATTTCTCCTCGCAAGACCGCGGTGCCGCTACCCATCCTTTTGTCGCAGTAAAAATTTACTGCAATTAATTGGTAGGTGCTGATCGCGGTATTTTTTTGGGTCAGCATTTACTTTTAACTACAGGCTTCACTGGTAGCAACAAAGCGTAGCTAAACTGTTGCCAGTGAAGCCTTTTTATTTTTCAGGTACTGCACCAAATAGATAGTGCTTAGAGAGCTGTAATTCGCTGGGGATATTGGCGGATTTCGCCATACTTAGTGGCAATATAGACCAAAATACAGGCGTATCGCCACTGTCCCTATTTGACATATAATAAGTTAAGATATTGAAAAATAAAATGTTATAATAATGTCCTATAAAAATGGCATGGTCTTTGCTTGATATTATATCATAATTCTTAACTCGGAGGAAAGTCATGCCTAACACAAAAGTTTCATCAGTCAACTACCATATATGGGAGCCATGCAACATGCGCTGCCGATTCTGTTTTGCCACATTTCAGGATGTCAAGCAAGATATGGAACTACCCAAAGGCCATTTGCCAGAACAAGATTGTATCTCGATTGTCGAGCAGCTCGCTCAGGAAGGCTTTGAAAAAATCAATTTTGCTGGTGGCGAACCCACTCTCTGCAAATGGTTGCCGGATTTGATTAGCCGAGCAAAGAGACATGGGATGGTGACCTCTATCGTCACGAACGGATCGAGGATCACCACTGAATGGCTGAACGGTCTAAATGGAGTCCTAGATTGGATCGCTCTGAGCATCGACACCGTTGATCCAGAAAGACTGAATCGGATAGGACGCACCGTTCGTAATGTGCCTATAGATAAAAAAGAATATCTACAAAAAATTGATGCGATAAAGCAACGAGGAATACGCTTGAAGATCAACACTGTTGTAACTTCTGAAACATGGCAAGAGGATTTTACCAGTTTTATAGGTTTGGCGAAACCAGAACGATGGAAGATACTGCAAGCTCTCCCCGTCAAGGGACAAAACGACGAGCATATCGCTGATTTAGAGATAACGAAAGATCAGTTTGAAGCATATGTCCAACGCAATCGCATTGTCGAAAATGATGAAATTATCGTAGTGCCTGAGAGCAATGAATTGATGACTGCGAGTTACATTATGGTCGATCCAGCGGGACGCTTTTTTGATAATGATCGAGGCACCTATACCTACAGTAGGCCCATTCTGGATGTTGGAGTGAAGGAAGCCCTGAAAGATGTAGCGATCAATGCCGAACGATTTCTCAAAAGAGGAGGACAGTATGACTGGTAATCGCTTTATTGTCATCGAAGGACTCGATGCGACGGGTAAGTCAACTTTAGTGGATAAGCTAGCCAAGTGTCTCGATGCAACTCTGCTTGCATGTCCACCACGGCTGGAGGCTTCCGATCTCTCAGAGGGCGATCTCCGTTCGTACTTCGACTGTCGTCCACCAGTGCAGCGTCGCGCTTACTATCGTGCGACGAATCTCATCGCCAGCGAGCAGGCCGAGGTGGCGCTACAGATCGGCCATGTCGTGATGGACCGCTACTGGACGAGTACAGTAGCCTTCGCTGCATTGGATGATGCCTCGAACATCGGTCGGGAATGGCAGGGTTGTTATCCAACAGAGCTTCGTGTGCCGGATGTGGTTATCCTGCTTACAGTGGATGAAGAGAATCGCATAAGGCGGATGAGCGGACGCGGTGAGCCTACCACAAGTGAGGAGCGAAACCTCGCAGTGGATATTGTCCGTCGGAAGGCCGTGCTTCAGACGTATCGGATGTTTAACCCCATCGAGATTGACACCAGTCATCTCGATCCCTATGGCGTACTCAACGCTGTGCTTTCGGCTCTACGCAAACACGGTATCATCGATCTTGAAAGGATGTAACCAACATAAAGGGAAGAAGCATGTCGCTCTGGACAATTACGGCTGGATGCGCTTTCCCAAAATCGCCCACGACTGCCACTGTTACGACGTCACCGCGTCTCACGCTCGTCAAATTCAGAAACGGACTCGACCCATTGGAGCGCGTCGGCTTCCTGGGATTGGTTTAAGCGGGCGACCGAGTTTGCTATCCGCCTTCGCACCTTTTCCGAGTGGGGATTTGGCAAGGTTATACGAACCTGACGCTTGCCGGGGATAGCTACTTTTGCTTGAGATGCTGGCATGGTGGTTTCTATGCTATTGGTTGGAATCATTCTTCGGGCAAGCTCCCAGCTTCTTTATAATACAACGGCTGGGCGGAATTTTCACAAGGTGCAGCGACTTCCGCTCGCGTCGTCAATCCTTGTAGAGGATGACCACCTCGACATCGGTTAGTATCAAGTCGCAAGCAAGTTGGGGATGGCGTTGCAAGAGAACGATTTCTAGGCGATGGCGGCCGCGGGCGGCTTGGTCGGCCGTGAGCGCGAAGCTGTGCCAAGCGGCGGCGCTGACATCGGAGATAGGTTGAGGGTCGCCGCCGTGGCAATAGCTGATATCCGGGTCGGCTAAGACCTCGCCATCCCAGCAGCAGCGAACCTCGTCGCCAGCAACCCAATCCTGCAGACGCAGACGCAGCGTAATGGTCGCCGGTGGGTCTGCGCTCAAGTCGTCGGCGAGGTCGAGGTCGAAGTGAGGGCCGGTTTCCCGCATGGTTGGATAGAGGGGGACAGGTACGGTGCCGCGCAGCCGGTCGTGCTGGTACGCGCCGCGCCACTCCCCGGTGTGCTGGCGGAAGCGGTGGGTCACATTGTAGAGTTTGTTTTGACGGCACAGGGTCTGAACCGCGCCCACTTGGGTTAGCAACTCGCGCTTTGAATCGCGGTCGGCGTGCCAGTTGAAGGCGTATATGCCGGTTGCGCCTTGGCCGTGGTACTGCATGGCCGTGGCTTTGGTGCGCATGTTGTGGCGGGCCGTTTCGCCTTCGGGACCGGCGGCCGGACCGGGGACGCCGCCGTCGAACCCTGGGTAGAGGGCGATGTCGCGGTCGGCGCAGAGGGTGCGGAAGGCGGTGACTTCAATGGCCGGGTCGGTAGCGGCGGCACCGGCCGGGATCAGGATATCGACGAGGTTTTCCTTTACCCAAGTTTCCACGTCGTAGCCAATGCGGTGACAGCCCTCGATAGAGCCGGCGACGCGGGCCGCTAAATAAAAAGGTCGGCCGCGCTGTTGGGCCAGTTCGTCGGTCAGTTGCCGCGCCGCCCGCATGAAGTCGGTGAAAATGTAGCGCAGGCGATAGGCATAGTCGGCGGGGAAGTGGAAGGGGTGGCGTTGCCAGTCGAGTTCGACGCCGTCCCAAGGGTAGTTTTGGCAGACTTCGCGCAAGTGCTGGAAGCGATTTTCGCGCACTTGGGGGATGGCCATGTTCCACGACAGGGCAAACCACTCCTCGGTATCCTCGCCGAGGAGCCATTCGGGGTGGTCCTTGCGCAGTTTGGTCAGTTCGACGTGGTGCAGGGTCTGGAGGTCGCTTGGCTGAGCGCCGTTGAAGTGATTGTCGTTCATGCGCAGCGAGGCGTACACGTGCAGGCCGAGTTGGTGACCGCGGTCGATGACGGCCTGTTGGGGATCTTCGCCTCGATCCAACATGCGGCGGATGTTTTCGGTGTGCGTGTAGCTGGCGGCGTTCTCGTAGCGGCGCTGGTGGAGGTCGCCGACCAGTTCGAGCGAGTCGCTTGGCCAGCGGGTGGCGTGTTCGCCTACACACCAAAACAGGGCACCGACTTGGGTGTCTTCGAGGGGGGCGTACGTCTTGTCGAGAAAGGCGTCCATGGACTGGGGAACGGGCGTGTAGCCGTGCGGCGCGCCGTCCCAGTTGTAGATGATGCCGTAGTCAGGGGGGGTGGACATAGGTCTGCTCCTTTGCGAATTGGGGCCAAAGTACGGAGATTGTCAGAGGCGGGCAATGGAGGCCAATATGGCGAGGAAGTGGATGCTCTGCATGGCGTTGGTTGGTTGCGGACTGAGAGATCCTCAAGGGCCAGCCGATCTGCCTAAGGATCCGTGGAAGCGAACCGAAGAAGAGCGGCTGGAAGCGCTTGAGGAAAATTGTAGTGGCCCGGCCTGGGAGCGCGGGTGGCTCTGTCCGCGTGGCGAGGCCGATGTCGATACAACTAAATCTCAAGGTGGGTAAAGGAGTGTTAGGATGGAAGACAACATACTACAGGCTGTTGATGAACAACGCCTACTTGATACGGCTAAGAAGTTGATTGCGGTGCCCAGCCCGACGCTAGACGCCGGCGCGGTGGCTGATGCGTTGGCGTCCATATTGGCTGCGGAGGGATTTGCCGTGGAGCGGCCCCAAGCCGATTGGCCGCAAGCACCAGCGGTAGTCGCTCGCTTCGACAGCGGCCAGCCCGGGCGGGTGTTGCAATTCGATGGACACTTGGACACGGTGCACCTGCCCTTTGTGCCGCCCAAGGTGGAGAATGATCATCTCTATGGGTCGGGGTCGTCCGACATGAAGGGAGGGATCGCCGCCTTCGTCGAGGCGCTCAGGGCGTTGAGGGATACGGGCGCACTGACTAAGGGAGCGATCTTACTTACGGCCCACGACCACCACGAAGCGCCTTGGGGCGACCGCCGCCAGCTTTTGGCCTTGATCCGCGAAGGTTTTGTCGGCGACGGGGTGCTGCTGCCGGAGTACTTGGGCGATGCGTTGCCGGTTGCCGGTCGCGGGATGGCCGTGTTTAGCGTGGAGGTCGAGCGCGATGGCGCGCCGGTACACGAAGTTCTGCGGCCCGCCGGGCTGCCGGACGTGATCGCCGCGGGGGCCGAAGTGGTGTTGCGGCTGAACGCGCTGAACGAACATCTGCGCGAACAAACCGCGCCCTACGTCGGCAGCGACACGCTGTTTATCGGCCGGGTCGAAGGCGGCCAGATCTACAATCAGGTGCCGGTCCAGTGCCGCGTCGAAGGGACTCGTCGTTGGGTAGCGGCCGGCTCGGAGCCAACTGCGCGCCGCGAAATTGAGGACCTGCTCGCCGACGTAGCTGCGGCAAGCGGCACCCGCATCCGGCTCGCGGATTGGAACATGCCCGGCGATGCCTTTGCGGTCGATCAGAACAGTCCGCTGGTGGGTGCGTTTCAGGCTGCGCACGAACAGGTGACCGGTGCAGCGTTGCCCTTGGGAGGGAAACCTTTTATCGACGACGGCAATGTTTTTATGGCTGCCGGGATTGAGGCCCTAACGCACGGTCCCTGCGCCACGGGGGCGCATACGACCGACGAGCAGGTGGCGGTGGACGAGTTGATGCGGGTGGCGAAGGTGTATGCGCTGACGGCGCAGGCTTTTTGCTAAGCGGCCTCAATGGCGCGCGCCGCGGCTGTGCCTCGCTCTTCATCGACGAAGTAGAGGCAGATTCCTCCCGCGACGAAGAGGATGACGATCGACAAAATGCCCGTGCGCGGGCTGCCGGTTAGCACCCCAATCCAGCCCACCAGCACCGGACCGATGACCGCGGCGAATTTGCCCAGCATGTTGTAAAAGCCAAAAAACTCCGCGGCGCGGTCGCGGGGAATGAGCCTTGAGTAGAGCGAGCGGCTCAGGGCTTGCACTCCGCCTTGGACTAGGCCGACGGTCACGGCCAAGGCATAAAATTCCCAGACGGCATCTAAAAAGTAGCCCCAGACCGTCGCCGCGATATAGACGGCTAGGCCAATGAAGATCCCCTTGCGCGTGCCGATCCGCTCGCCGAGCCAGCCAAAGGCAATGGCCGCGGGGAAGCCCACGAACTGGGTAATGCCCAAGGCGATGAGCAGGTCGTTGGTGTCAAAGCCGAGGGACAGGCCGTAGTCAATGGCCATGCGGACGATGGTATCGACGCCGTCGATGTACAGCCAATAGCCGATGAGGAAGACAAAGGTGGTGCGTAGCTGCCGGATGTCGCGGCCAGTTGAGACAAGCTGCCGATAGCCGGCCGAGATGGCGCTCCAGCCACGGCGGGCGTGCATGGGCGGCGATTCCTCGACCCATAAAAAGAGCGGCAGCGAAAAGCCAGCCCACCAGATGGCGACCAGCAAAAAGCACACGCGCACGGCCTCGCTGGCATCGGCCAATCCGAAGGTCGTGGGGTGGAGGACCATCACCACATTGAGCGCAAACAGCAAGCCGCCACCCAGATAGCCGAGGCTGTATCCGAGCGCCGAAACCGAGTCGGATTTGTCGCGCCCGACCACTTCCACGATGAGCGCATCGTAGAAGGTATTGCCACCGGAGAAGCCGATGGCGGCCAAGACATAGACCACAACCGCCAGCTCCCACGCGCCTTGGGCGACCATGTAGAGGCACCCCGTGGCGAGAACGCCCAAGAAGGCGAAGGCAAACAGGAACTTGCGTCGAGTGCCGCCTTGGTCGGCAATAGCCCCTAAGAAGGGGGCTAGCAGCACGACGATCAGGCTGCTGAGCGAGTTGGCCAGCCCCAGTTGGAAGGTACTCTCGGTGACATCGCTGCCAGCGCTCCAGTAGGACTTAAAAAATACTGGGAAGAAGGCGGCGATGACTGTGGTGGCAAAGGCCGAGTTGGCCCAGTCGTACAAGGCCCAGGCGATGATAGGTCTTTTGGCGTTGGTCGGCATGGTATTAGGGAAACACCGTTGGTTGGGGTCGCGTACCGCATAACAGTATAAGGCAAAAAGGGCGTGGTTGCCGCTGGCATCTTTTATGGATAGCGTAGGGAGATCGCTCCAAAGGACGATCTGTTATGAAAGACGAATGGCTGCGTTTTGACGCGGCGACCAATCCGTATGGGCCGTCGCCCAAGGTTCGGGAGGCGATGGTCGCCTTTGCCCGCACGGGTGACTTTAGCCGCTACAGCGACGAGGAGCGCGCCGAGTCGCTGCGCGCGGATTTGGCGGCGCATTGGGGGCTTTCGCCCGATCACTTCATCGTGTACAACGGGTCTGGAGAGGCCGTGGTCTGGCTTTTTTTAGCGCGATTGTTGCTAGAGCAGCAGCGTTTGCTGATTCCGTCTCCGTCGTACGAGCGCTTTGTCGCGTTGGGTCAGCGGTGCGCGGCTGAAGTGATCTCGGTGTCGCTGCACGAGGAGGACTTTGCGCTGGTGCCCGAGCGTTTCATTGAGGCGGGGCGGCAGTCGGGGGCGCGGGTGTTGCTGCTGAGCAGTCCCAACAATCCCACGGGTAATCTCCTTTGCGGCGATGTGGAAATGGCGCATTTGCTCGACGGGTTGCCCGACTGTTTGTGTATCGTCGATGAAGCGTATGCAGACTATGCTGGTCACAGCTGTGTGCCTTGGGTGCAAGAGCGGGAAAATTTGGTGGTGCTGCGGACCTTTTCCAAAGCATACGGCATGGCTGGTTTGCGGATTGGCTACGCGGTTGGGCCTAAGCCCGTTATTGCCGCTCTCGATCAGATGCAGGTTCCTTGGGCAGTCAATGCGTTGTCGCTGGTGGCGGCGCAGGCCGCGCTGGCTGACCAGAGCTATTTGCACCAGGTCGTCGCCCAGATTCGCAGCGATTGTCAGACGCTTTATGAAGGGCTGAACGAGCGGCCGTGGTTGCGGGCTTATCCGAGCGCGGCGAATTTCTTCTGGGTGCGCTGCGAAGGGATCGAGCCGGAGCGCCTGCGGGCGGGTTTGGAAGAGCGGCGGATCCGCGCCCGCTGGCGGCAAGATGCGCCTGATTTTGTGCGGCTGACGTCGCTGTGCCCTCAAGACAACGAGTATTTGTTGGCCGCGCTCGATGAGATCGGGCAATCAGACTAACGCAAGGGGATAGCTATGGAATACCGCAATTTAGGCAAGGCTGGCGTCAAGGTGTCTAAGGTGTGCTTGGGCGCGGCGTTTCGCGGCCAGGAGGACGAGAAGGTTTGCATTGAAGTGGTGCAGCGGGCCTTGGACTTGGGCTGCAATTTTATCGATACGGCGCTGTATGGTGGGGGACGCTCCGAAGAGGTAGTGGGTAAGGCCATCAAGGGACGGCGCGAGGAAGTGGTGCTGACGACTAAAATTTTCGGCACCTTGGGCAATAGTCCCAATCACGTGGGGTTGTCGCGGGTCAATCTGCTGCGGGGCATTGAGGCGTCGCTGCAGCGGTTACAGACTGATTACGTCGATCTGTACTTGCTGCACTCCTTTGATCCGGGCACGCCGCTGGAAGAGACCTTGGGTGCGCTCGACGATATTGTGCGGCAGGGCAAGGCGCGCTACGTGGGGTGTTCTAATTTTCCGCCGTGGAAGATCGTCGAGGCACTGTGGATTTCGCAGCGCGAGCGCTTGGCCTCCTTTGCCTGTATCCAGAATCAGTACAATCTGCTCAACCGCTGGGAGATGGAGCCGGAGCTGATGCCCATCTGCCGTCAGTTCGGCTTGGGCATTATGACCTACAGCCCGCTGGCCATCGGTCTGCTCTCTGGCCGTTTCCGCCGCGGGCAAGAGCCGCCGCCGGGGACGCCGTGGAGCGCGGACGAGCTGCGCGGCATGAGTCCGGGCAAATACAATTTTGCCGAGGCCATGACCGAGCGGGTCGATACCATCGTCCAGACACTGATCGATATTGGGGCGCAGCACGGCAAGACTCCAGCGCAAGTAGCCATTGCTTGGATTTTAGATCACGACGAGATCAGCGCTCCTATTTTGGGGGCTGACGAACCGGCGCATGTGGATGAGATATGCGCCGGCTTGGCTTGGTCTCTGGCACCGGAAGAGCGGGCTTTGTTGGACGAAGTGTCTGAGGTGAAGATGCCGCAGAAATATGCCTGAAGGAGATGCATCCATGAACAGACGCAGACTCTCCACCGGCATCCAGACCTTCCGCGATGTGCAGGAATAGAACTACTACTAAACCTAAAGCAGAACTGCACCATAACTTAGCTTACTATCGTGTACTTAGCAGGAGAGATATATGGCTCTAATCGAGAATCTGGAACATGAAGGCTGGGAAGAATTTTTTCGGGATAGTTTCCGGTATGCACTTGAGGTCTTGAAGAATGATCGCTTCAGACCCGTGGGTAGTTCTGTGGACGACCTGAAGAGTTGGCTTACTGCGGGTGGAGTCGCCCGAGTCCGCACACATCTCAACAAGCAGATGGAAATGCGCCGTTTTCCCTCATCCCGAAAATCGGCAGTCAACGACTGCATTGAGCAGTTGGTGCGAGAGAACCGGGGTACACTTCTGGACTTGATGGCCGATGGTATTGTCCCTACTACAAGGCAGGAGCAGTTTGAGATCTACGGCCTGCCAGAACAGGACTTCCAAGATATTCTCAGCCGTATAGTAGCAGGTGAACGCCCCTTTGAAGAATGGATGCATGCACATGGACATTCTGACGAAGAGATAGAGAAAATCTATAGGATGGTTGACCAATGGTTGATGCAGAAGGGGATCATTCCTCAGAGGTCAGGAGAGTAAAATTGGTGTATGATCTGTGTGAGTTGGTCTAAAACAGGCTTTGGGCTTGTGAGAACACCCATGCGCCTCTGCGACTTTCCGATACTGACCTTTGACACCTACGGAACCCTGATCGACTGGGAGACGGGTATCTGGGATGCGCTGCAACCGCTCTGTGCGCGTCTGGCTGACCCTCCGACTCGCGAGGCAGCCCTTGCCGTCTTCGCGCAGGTGGAATCCGCTTGCCAAGCGGCCAATCCCGACCTGCTCTACACCGACCTCTTGGCGGCTACTCATCGCACACTAGCTCAGAATTGGGGCAGCGAACCCGATGAGGGCGAGAGCATCCGCTTCGGCCAATCGGTCGGGGACTGGCCGGCTTTTGCCGACGCGGCCGAATCGCTCGCCTATCTGAAGCGCCACCACCGGCTGATTACCCTCACTAATTGCGACCAGGCTAGCTACCGGGGTAGCGCTGCCCGCCTTGGGACGCGATCTTTACTGCCGAGGAGATCGGCTCGTACAAGCCATCGCTGGCTAACTTTGAATTCTTGCTCGCCCGGGTAGCTGCGGACTTCGGCGGCGATCCGGGAAGCATCCTGCATGTCGCGCAGAGCCTCTTCCACGACCACGTGCCGGCCAAGGCAATCGGCCTGACGACGGCGTGGATTGACCGGCGATCCGGTCTCGGTGGCGGCGCGACAGCGTCGCCACAGGAGGCGGTGGAACCCGACTTTCGTTTCAAAAGCATGGCGGAATTGGTCGTCCAGCACCGCGCCGAACGGGCCGAGGTGTAACGCCCGTTCGCGTGGACGTCAGCAGAATGCGCTGCTAATTTCTTGGAAATCCTTTTTGGCGGAGATCGAACCCCTATGAGCACACCCCTCCACGGCCGCATCGCCTTAGTAACCGGCGCGGCTGGCGGCATTGGCCAAGCGATATGTCGCGCCTTGGCCGCCGAAGGCGCGACGGTCGCTCTGCATTACCACACGCAGAAGGAGGCGGCCCATGCGCTTGCCTCTGAACTAGGCGGGGCCGCCTTTGAGGCCGATATAACCGAGGCGGAGGCCGCGCAGTCGCTGGTTGAGCGCGTGGTTGGGGAATTGGGTGGGTTGGATATTTTGATCAACAACGCCGGCATCACCATCGGCGGGCAGTTCGTGGCCGATATGGCGCTGGCGGATTGGCACCGAGTGCTCGATGTCAACCTCAATAGCGTCCTCTATATGTGCAAGGCTGCTCTGCCGTTGATGTGGGCGCGAGGCGGCGCGGTCGTCAACATTGCCTCGAATGTGGTCAACACGCTGCCGGGTGGTGCGGCGGCTTATGCGACCACCAAGGCCGGGGTCGTGGCCTTGACGAAGGTGCTGTCGAAAGAGGAAGCCGAGCACGGCATCCGCGTCAATGTAGTCTCGCCGGGGATCATTGACGCGGGGATGGGGAGCGGGGCGCTGGCGCGGCGGACGCCAGAGGTGCGGGCGCAATTTCTCAGCAGTATTCCGATGCGCCGGGCCGGTGGTCCCGAAGAGGTGGCTGCGGCCGTGGTCTTTCTGGTGTCGCCAGCGGCTAGCTACGTAACGGGGCAGCACATAAGCGTCAACGGCGGCGACCGCACTGAGTCCTACCAATAGGGTTAGACACCCAGCCTAACAGCCTATATATTAGGAAGATAGGCCCTTCTGGAATACAGGCGGGGATCGCTTCTACTGGTCTAAACGGCCTTACTTTAATTAAAAATTAATGAAGTACTTGCTTACTGGCGGCGGCACAGGTGGCCACGTGTATCCGGCCTTGGCCATTGCCAACGAAATTCGGCAGACGCGAGCAGATGCCGAATTCCTCTACGTGGGTCATCGAGACAGGCTGGATGCTTGGGTTGTGCCCGATCAGGGGTATCCCATCCGCTTTGTGCGCGCCCGTTCCTTCCCGCGCACTCGTTCCCTTGTGCCCCTGCTGCGATTTGCCATCTCGCTCGCGATCGGGGTCATCCAAGGGGCGCTCATCCTCTTGCGCTACCGGCCGCAAATTATCATCAGCACGGGCGGTTTCGTCAGTGCGCCGGTGCTCTTCGCGCACGGTGTGATGGCCAAGCTCGGCCTTTCTCGCGCTCGTGTCTTTATCTACGAGCCGAATGCCTATCCCGGGCTTTTGAACCAAGTTACCGGACGGCTAGCGCAGCGAATCGGGGTGGCGTTTGAGCAGGCGGGTCGCTGGTTCGACGCGAAGAAGGTGGCGGTGGTCGGCTATCCGGTGCGCCGCTCTTTTTTGCACCTCGATCGAACGGCCGCGCGAGAAAAACTGGGCATTGACCAAGGCCGTAAGGTCGTACTCGCCTTTGGGGGGTCGGGTGGGGCCAAAGCCATTAACGAGGCCGTGCTCACGGCCTTACCTCTGTGGCGTAAGGCCGGGCTGGTGGTCATCCACGTCACAGGCCGCTACAAGGGGCCGGATTACGACGCCGTGGCGGATACTGAGACCGCTTTAGCTGAGATGGGCATAGAAGGCGAAGGCGACTGGTATCGACGCCTCGATTACGCGGATGAGATCGCTGATCTGATCGCGGTAGCAGATCTGGTCATTTGCCGGTCGGGTGCTGGGACTCTCACCGAGATGGCGGTCAGTGGGACCCCCACGCTGATTGTGCCGTTGCCAACATCGGCCGAAGACCACCAGGCGTTGAATGCGCGGGAGATGGAGCGGATAGGAGCCGCGCAGGTACTCTATCAGGAGGCGTTTTGGGACAACGCCTGCATCCACAGCGGACTGGACGGTGAGAAATTGGCGCAGCAGGTGCTGGCGTTGTGTGCCGACGAGGAGCGGTTGCAGGCCATGAGCGCGGCCGCCAAGACCATGCCCAAGACCAACAGCCTCGAACTGATTACGGCTGAGCTGGACGGCCTCGTCGCTGGGCAGGAGCCGCCACCGTTGCGATTGGAGTCGCCACCGGTCAAAAAAAGCGGCTTGCCGACTGCACCTAACGCCTTGCTGCGCTGGGTGCAAGCGCGGGTCAAAGAGGTCGGGGGGGTGGAGGCAATGGAGCGCGGCGAACTGGCTTATCTACGCTATCAAGCCGACCGCCTGCTTACGTCTGAGGGGTGGTGCGAAATCCCGCTGGGACGGCGCAATGTGGGCATCAAGCTCGTTGCGGTCTTAGACTATCAAGAGCGGCTGCCGTTGCTACTACACATCCTCACCGACCGCACTCCGACCGGGTGGCGTCGTCGTCTTTGCGGCGGCGACTTTCGCCACGGAGGCATTATACGCCGCAATGTCGTCGAACACGGCCTGCGCGGCTTGGGAGCGACCGACGCGCAGACCCGAGCCGCACTGCTTAACGCGCTGGCGGCGGATCCCTATTTTGAGGTGCGGGCGTGGGCGGCGCGGGCCCTCGGCGAGTTGTTTGCCGTCGATGGCGAGATCGAAAGCACGCTCTTTGCGGCCCTCGACGATAGCTCGCCAGAAGTGATCGTCCAAGCCTTGAGTGCCCTAAAAAAAATAAGTCGCAATCCCGACCTGCTCACGCGGCTGCGTCGCTTCTATCTGCACTCGAACTGGCAGATTCGCGAGCAGGTCGTGCTGGTGTTGATCGAATTTTTGCAGCGCGGCGTCTTGGAGCCAACTCAATTGGAGCGCGATCTCGACCAAGTTTTGATTTCGATGCCTTATTTCAAACCGGAGTTTCCCCTCGGTACGCACCTGCGCCGATTGGCCGATCTCGTGCGCGCCGACCAGCCCCTAGCCGCTTCGCAGCAATGATCTACTACCTCGGAATTTACCTGCAAGATGTTGGCGAAGCCTTATCGTTTTTGCGCTTGGTCGATTCGATCATCTTCCGCGCGCTCTGCGGCGCGATCACCTCGTTGATCCTTACCATTCTCTGTGGTGGGCGAGTCATCCTCTATTTCTACGGCCGCGGGCACCGCGACATGCCCCGCGACTATCTCAACTTTGAAGCGGCTAGCAACCAAGCCAAAACCTACGGTGGTGGCCTAATCGTCGCCGCGATCTTGATCAGCGTCGGCTTGTGGTGTAAGCTGCACAGCCTCTTCGTGCTGTTCTGCGTGGGAGCGATTGTCTGGTTTGCCGCGCTCGGCTGGATTGACGACTTCCTCAAGGTGCGCTATCGCTCTAGCGATCGCGGGCTGTCCGAGAAGGCCAAGTTGGCGCTACAAGTAGCCTTTGGGCTGGCGTTTGGCACCGCGTACGTCACGCAAGCGCTCCCAGCCGAGGCGGCGGGGTTGGCGACCCAGCTTTATCTGCCCTTTTTCAAAAATCCGGTGCTCGATCTTTCGTGGGGCTATGTGCCTTTTATCGCCTTTACGGTGACGGCCATCTCCAACTCGGTCAATCTAGCCGACGGGATTGACGGCTTGGCTATTGTGCCGACTGCTTTTGTCGTGGCCGTCTTTGGGGTATTCGCTTACGTGTCCAGCCACGCTGAGATCGCGGAATTTCTGATCTTTCCCTTTATGCCGGGCGTGGGGGAAGTCGCCATAATCTGCTCCATCGTCTTTGGGGCCTGCCTCGGCTTTTTGTGGTTCAATTCCTATCCGGCCAACGTCATCATGGGCGATACCGGGTCCATGGCGCTAGGCGGCTTGTTGGGCACGGTCGCCGTCTTGGTCAAACAAGAGTTCCTCTTCCTAATCGTCGGGGGGATCTTCGTCGGCGAGACCTTGTCGGTGGTGATTCAGGAAAAGATCGGCATCCGGTGGTTGGGGCGGCGCTTTTTTACCCGCTCGCCAATTCACCACCACTTCCAACAGCGCGGCTTGGCCGACACCAAGATTGTCATTCGCTTCTGGATCGTGGCTGGCATTTTGGCCCTATGCGGCTTGGCAACGCTCAAGATCCGCTAATTTGCTAAGAGGCCATAGGCGCAGAGGAGGACGATGGCCGCGCCTAGCAGAAAAGCCACGGAGGTAGGAAGCGGCACGGGCTGGCGGTGGCCCTCGCGCTGATAGTGGTCGTATTCTGCCGCCAAGATGCTGTAGCTGGAAACGAGTGCGGCGATGAGGCCCACGATGAAGCAGGTAATGACTACAGGATCGGTCGAGAACGCGCGGGCGATGCTAGCGGCATAGGCACCGATGTTGAGCAGCAGGCGGCGCGTCTTTGTCAGCAAGCCGTAGAGTGTGAGTCCTGCGCAAAACGAGCCGACGACCAACGCCGCGAAGATCGACAGCCAGTCGCGCGCATCAGACAGTGCTAAAAAGCCCGTGCCAATGAGCAGGTGGAGCCACATCCCGACATAGGCGTAGAAGAAGGGCGCGCGTCTAAACGGCGCGTGTCCCATTAGACAGTGAGCGAAAGCAGTGGATCTGGGCATGGCAATATGTGGCCAAAGATAGGCTGCGGCTCAGGTGCGTCAACGCATGGTCAACCATGGAAATTCTGTCCATTCCTATTGAAAAAGTCAAAGGTGTAGGGGCCAAACGCGCGTCCGCGCTCAAGGATGTAGAGATCCTGACGCTGGGCGATTTGTTGTACTACCTGCCGCGCCGCTACCTCGATCGCACGCAGGTTTTGCCCATGGCCCGGGCACCAATCGGCCAAGAGGTGACCCTCATCGGCGAAGTACGTCAGACGCGCTTCATCCCTGGGTCGCGGCCTCGCTTCGTGATGGTGGTCGCCGACGGGACCGACGATATCACCTGCACCTTTTTTCAGGGGGGGCGCTACTTGCAGCGCAACTTTGCCGTTGACGACGAGTTAGCCATAAGTGGCAAGGTCGATCTCTTCCAAGGGCGGCGGCAGATGGTGCATCCCGAGTACGAATTCATACGCGGGGAGGAGCGGCTCCACACAGGCGTCGTCGTCCCGCTCTATACGACTAGTGCCGATATGAAGGAACGCGGCCTGCGCAGCCGGGGGTTCCGCCGCTTGATAAGCGAGGCACTGGATACCTTTGCTGAGCGGATCGAAGACGATTTGCCCGCGGCCTTGCGGCAGCGCTTGGGCCTTGCAGAGCTGGGCGCTAGTCTGCGCCGAGTGCATTTTCCCGCCAGTCTCGCCGAGACGGAACGCGCGCGGCAGCGCTTGGCCTTTGGCGAGCTTTTTGCCTTCCAACTGCGCTTGGCGCGCCGGCGCAAAAAAAACCACGAACAGGCCGACGGCATTGCCTTTGCGCCGAGCGAGAAGCTAGTGCCGGCCTTGTGGGATTCTCTGCCGTTTGCTCCCACGCGCGCCCAACTCCGGGTCGTCGCCGAGATCGCCGCGCAGATGCAGCGTCCCCAAGTTATGAATCGCCTCGTCCAAGGCGACGTCGGCTCGGGCAAGACCTTGGTCGGCCTGTGCGCGATGTTGACAGCCGTGGAGAACGGCTATCAAGCGGCGATGATGGCCCCGACCGAAATCCTCGCCGAGCAGCACTTTTTTAACATTCAGGCACTTGTCGAGCCTCTTGGTCTGACGGTGGTTTTCCTCAAGGGAGCCCAGCGCAAGGCGCTCCGGCAGGAGCTGTTGACGGCCATTGAAAGCGGCGCGGCCCACATTGCGGTGGGCACTCACGCGTTGATTCAGGAACAGGTGCAATTTGCCCGTTTGGGGCTGGCGGTTGTCGACGAGCAGCACCGCTTTGGGGTCGTACAGCGCGGCGCGCTCTACAAGAAGGGCGCAAAGCCTGACTTGCTGGTGATGACGGCCACGCCGATCCCGCGCACCTTGGCTTTGACTTTGTACGGCGAGCTAGATGTGTCGATTATTGACGAGTTGCCCCCTGGGCGCAAACCGATCCGCACGGCCCTGCGCGGTGAGGACCGCCGTGCGGCGATCTTTGAGTTTGCCGGCGATCAGGTGCGCCAAGGGCGGCAAGTGTACGTGGTATATCCGCTGATCGAAGAGTCGGAAAAGGCGGATTACAAATCCGCGGTCGAAGCCTACGACGAGTTGCGCCACGGCCCGTTGGCCGACTTTGCAGTGGCCCTGCTGCACGGGCGCATGGCAGCCGAAGAAAAGGCCGCGGTCATGGAGGATTTTAAGCAAAACCGGATCCAAGTCTTGGTCTGCACCACGGTCGTCGAGGTCGGGGTGGATGTGCCCAATGCCACGGTGATGATCATCGAACACGCCGAGCGCTTTGGCTTGGCGCAATTGCACCAGTTGCGCGGCCGCGTGGGGCGCGGCGGAGAGCAGTCGTTTTGCATCCTCATCAGCTACGCCCACGCCGGGGCCGAGTTGGCGGATTCGCGCGAGCGGCTCCAGACCATGGAGCGCACCCAAGATGGCTTTGAGATCGCGGAAAAGGATCTGCAACTGCGCGGCCCAGGCGAGTTCTTTGGCGTGCGCCAGGCCGGGATGCCCACCTTTAAGGCGGCAGATTTGGTCGCCGACGGGGCCTTGCTGCAAAGCGCGCGCGAAGAAGCCATGCGGATTGTAGATAGCGAATAGGACGTGCTATAGTAATCCGCAGATGGACGCAGAACGGTATTGCCAAGACAAGCCGTAGCTGGAATCGTTCAACTCATTCAGGATAGCCATATGAAAAGCGAAAGCCTCATTCCTCCCGCGGATTTCGTCGGGCTCGACGCGGTGACTCATCTCTGTACGGGGGGCGAAGCTCCTTGGCTAAAAGGGCAGAGTGAGGTGTACGCGGAATTTGCTCAGTGCAAAAGCGGCGGCGACCGCGGACGGCGCGCCATCTACGCCCGTGGTGAACGCTGCCGCCAGCGCATGGGACAGTTGTGGGGCGTTCCGACCGAGCGGATCGCCTTTACGCCGTCAGCGGCTGAGGGCATGGCTTGGTTGGCGCGGGGTTTGGACTGGCGGCCGGGCGACAACGTGGTCACCACCAACTTGGAATTTCCCTCGGTGGCGTACAATTGGCGCAATGTGCGCGAGCAAGGGGTCGAGTTGCGGCTGGTGCCGCACTGCGACTGGTTGGTGCGGGAGGAAGATTTGTTGGCCGCAGTCGATGAGCGCACTCGGGTCTTGGCTGTGAGTCAAGTCAGCTTTTACACGGGGCAAAACCTCGATATTGAGCAGTTGGCGGCCGGGCTTGCCGGGCGCGACGTGCTTTTGGCGGTTGATGCGACGCACGCTGCGGGTGCGGTCGCCGTACCGGCGGCGTGTACCGACTTGTGTGTTAGTTCGTGCTACAAGTGGCTTTTGGCGACCCACGGGGTTGCGCCGTGTTATCTGAGCCAACGAGCCGAGGCGCAAGTGCGCTCTACGGCTTTTGGTTGGCGCAACTTGGCGGTGTGGCCAGCGCAAGGGGCCGAGCGCGCACCGGACGCGGACGAGAAGCCGATGCCTGACAAAATGGAGCCGGGCAATCCGGCCATGGTGGCGGTGCTCTATCTCGACTACGCTTTGGGGCGGCTATTGGACGTGGGGATTGAGTGGATAGAGGAGCACAACCGCGATTTGTCCGAACAAATCAGCGCCGGGCTGGCGCGTCTCGGGCGGCAGGTTATTTCGCCGAGTGCGCGGTCGCAGCGGTCGGGCAATACCTGTTTTGCGGACGACGATGCGCATGGGTTGTGTGAGGCCCTTGCCGACCGAGGGGTGTTGGTGTGGGGGGAATATGGGCGGGTGCGGGTCTCGGGGCATTTGTATAACAGTAGTGAGGATGTGGAGCGGTTCTTGGCGATCTTAGCCGAATTGGACTAACCCATCAATCGCCAAAAAACTCTCCGTAGAGCGAGCGCACGGCTGCGGGGATGTCCGCTGCCGCAATCCCGAACATCATGCTGACCTCGCTCGATCCCTGATTGATCATCTCTATGTTGACGCTGGCGCGGGAAAAGGCACGGCAGGTGCGGGAGGCCAAACCAATGGTGTGGTGCATGCCCTCGCCGACGACCATCACCAAGGCGAGCCCGCGGGCGACCGACAACTCATCTACCTCTAGCTCGGTGCGAATCCGACGCAAAACCCGCTCTTCGGCCGCGTGGTTGAAATACGACTCGCGCACGATTACCGACATGTTGTCAATGCCCGACGGCGTGTGCTCAAAGGAGATGCCCTCGTCTTCAAAAATGGCCAGCAAGCGGCGGCCAAAGCCCACTTCGCGGTTCATTAGGTACTTGCTGATGTACACGCTGCAAAACCCGTCGGTGGCGGCGATGCCGACGACCGGGTGGTCGCCGATCGCGCGCTGGGGGACGATGCGGGTGCCGGGTGCCTGGGGATTGTTGGTGTTTTTGACGACGACCGGGATTCCGGCGTGGAACACGGGTTCGAGGGCCTCGTCGTGAAACACGGAAAATCCCGCGTAGGAAAGCTCGCGCATCTCGCGGTAGGTAATCTCGGCGACGGCGACTGGATTTTCGACCAGCGCGGGATTGGCCACGAAGACCGAATCGACATCCGTGAAGTTTTCGTACACGGTCGCATCGACGGCCGCGGCGAGGATTGCGCCGGTTATGTCCGAGCCGCCGCGCGAGAAGGTGACGACGCGGCCGGTGAGCGAATAGCCGAAAAAACCGGGGAAAATGGTGATACCCGGTCGGTCTTTGAGCTGTCGCAGCTTGCCGTAGGACGCCTGCAACACGCGGGCGTTGCCCGGCTCTTCCGAGAGAATTAAGCCGCCCTCGCCTGGGTCGAGATAGTGGGCTTCGGCTCCGTTGTGGCGCAGGTACTCGGCGACTAGGCGGGCGCAGTTGTCCTCGCCGCCGGCCTTCATGGCGTCTGCGTAGAGCGCTTCGTCGCTCGTGCTCATGGCCAGCCGCCGCTCAAAGTCGGCGACGATAGGCGCGAGCGCGGTGTCCGGCAAGCCGAGGTCGGAGATGATGGCGGCATAGCGGTCGATGACGCGCGCGAGTGCGGTGCGACCGTCTTGGTTGGTTAGCTGGGCGCGGACCACCTCGATGAGGAGGTCGGTGACCTTGGTGTCCTCTCGGTCGCGCTTGCCTGGGGCCGAGACTACGACGAGCCGACGCTCTGGATCAGCGGTGACAATGGCGCAGATTTTCTCTATTTGCTCGGCTGACGCGAGGGACGTGCCACCGAATTTAGCTACTTTCATTGGATTCCTTTGCGATTACAGGTTTACATCATAAAAAAATGCACGGATCGCCATTTTTTCAAATTTGTCTCAAGAAGATTTTATGGTTATTTTAAAAAGTTTGCTATTGAATGGTAAAAATGCCGCCGCGCCAGCGGCCCCTATCCCACGCAAAGGCCCACAATGAAAGCAGTGCGTTTCCATCAGTGCGGAGGTCCTGAGGTCCTCACCTATGAGGATATGCCCGCGTCCACAGCCGGGCCGGGCGAAGCCGTAGTTGAAATCAAAGCGGTAGGCTTGAATTACATCGACACCTATCACCGCGAAGGGCTGTATCCAGTCGAACTGCCCTGCACCCCCGGTATGGAAGCTGCCGGAATCGTTGCTCGCGTCGGCGAGGGCGTGGAGAGCGTACAAGTGGGGGATCGCGTGGCCTATGCCGGGGTGATGGGGTCGTACGCCGCAGAAGCAGCCGTGCCCGCTGACCGCTTGGTCCCTCTGCCTGATTCAGCGTCCTATCAGGTGGGGGCCGCTGCTTTGCTACAGGGCATGACGGCGCATTACCTCGCGCATGGCTCTTACCGGCTGGGCCGCGAAGACACGGCTCTGATCCACGCCGGGGCTGGCGGCGTGGGCTTACTCCTGATTCAGATGGCCAAGCGGTGTGGAGCGCGGGTGTTTTGCACAGTCTCGACCGAGGAGAAAGAAGAGTTGGCGCGAGGTGCTGGAGCCGATGAAGTCATCCGCTATACCGAGCGCGACTTTGAACAGGACGTCATGGCACTCACCGACGGGCGCGGGGTCGATGTGGTGTACGACTCCGTGGGCCAGGCGACCTTTGACAAGAGCTTGAACGTGCTCAGGCCCTTGGGCTACTTGGTGTTGTTCGGTCAGTCGAGCGGCCCAGTCCCGCCCTTTGACCCCGGCATCCTCAGCACTAAGGGGTCGCTTTTTTTGACTAGGCCGACCATGCTGCACTACATCCAGACCCGTGAGGAGCTATTGGAACGCGCTGGCGCGGTATTGGAATGGATCGCCAGCGGTGAGTTGGCGCTGCGCATCAGCGAGCAGTTCGCCTTGTCGGACGCGGCTGAAGCCCACCGCGCCCTGCAGGGGCGCAAGACGACCGGCAAGGTCGTCCTCATACCCGATTGAAGTAGCCAAGGAGTTAGGCGATGACAGAGTCAGATTCCAAGGACGAACTAACCCCGGCCGCAGATCGCGCTGAGCAAGGGGAGGATTTTGCTCAGATGCTCGACGCCGAAGGAGCACCACCGGCTCCGTCCACCAATGAGGTCTCAGTCGGCGACGAGGTCAGTGGCGTAATCGTCAAGGTCGAGGACGAGAGCAGCTTTGTCGAGTACGGCAGTCGGGATGAGGCCATAATCCGCACCAGCGAGCTCAAAGGCCCCGATGGGGAAATGCGCTACAAGGTCGGCGACCCGATCGCGGCGTTTGTAGTGGCCGTCGGCGACGAGATCCAGCTCAGCCATGGGTTGAGCCGCCAAGACGCCCAGGCCGATTTGCTCTATCAGGCGTACAAGGCCGGGCTGCCCGTCGAAGGCCGAGTTGACGCGGTCAACAAGGGGGGGTTGGGCGTGACCATCGAGGGCGATGTGCGCGGTTTTTGCCCGATTTCGCACGTCGATACCCAGTACGTGGAAAACGCCGAAGAGTACCGCGGCCAGACCTTGACCTTTAAAATTATCGAGTTCCGCCACCAGGGTCGCGTCATCGTCCTGTCGCGCCGGGCCTTACTCGAAGCCGAGCAGGACAAGGCCGCCGGCGCGGTGCGTAGCCAGCTCAAGAAGGGAGCCCAACTGGAGGGCAAGGTGACGCGGCTGGAGTCTTTTGGGGCGTTTGTCGAGTTGGGTTCCGGGGTAGAGGGCTTGGTGCACGTCTCGGAGATCAGCCATAAGCGCGTTGGCCATCCCCAAGAAGTCCTCGAGGTAGGGCAGCAGGTCCAAGTCGCGGTCTTGCGCACCAAAGACTTGGGCAAGCGGCGCAAGGAGCGGATATCGCTGTCGATCAAGGCGCTGGAAAAGGACCCTTGGCAAGAGATCAAAGAGCAGTTCGCAGTCGGCACGGTCGTCACCGGCAAGGTCGATGGGCTGGAGGATTTTGGCGCGTTCGTCGAGCTGGCCGAAGGCGTGCGCGGACTGGTGCATGTCTCGGAGATCGCGGACCGCCGCATCAGCCATCCGCGCGAAGTGCTCTCACTCGAGGAAGAGGTCAAGGTGGTGGTGCTCGAAGTGGATACCCGCCGCCAGCGCCTGCGCCTGTCGATCAACCAAGTCGATGCCCTCGAATCCAAGGCCCATCTCGCCGAGTTTCGCCAGCGGCAGCAGCAGGAGCAGGAAGCGGAGCAGGGCAGCAGCGCCATGCTCGAAGCGCTCCGCCGCGCCAATCTAGCCGATTGAGATGGGGCTGACTGACGCCATTTTCAACCACCCGCGCGCCGGGTATTACGGCGAGTACGGTGGGGCCTTTATCCCCGAAATTCTGCGCACGACCCTCGATGAATTGACCCAAGTTTTTGAGGACGCCCGCCGCGACCCTTCTTTTTGGGCGGAGTTCGAGCAGGTGATGCGGACGTATTCCTGCAGACCGACTCCGATTACCTTGCTCGAAAATCTCTCCCGCGAGGTCGGCGGGGCGCGGATCTTTCTCAAGCGCGAGGACCTCAACCACACGGGTGCCCACAAGGTCAACAACGTCATGGGCCAGGGCTTGTTGGTGCGCCGCATGGGCAAAAGCCGGGTCATTGCCGAGACCGGGGCCGGTCAGCACGGGGTGGCCACGGCGACGATGGCCGCTCGCTTGGGACTGGAATGCACCATATACATGGGGGCCGTCGATGTGGAGCGCCAGCGGCCCAATGTGTTCTGGATGGAGCAACTGGGTGCCGAAGTGGTGCCCGTGACCGATGGCTCGGCCACGCTCAAGGACGCCATCAACGAGAGCCTCCGCGATTGGGCCTATTCCATGGCCGACACGCACTATGTGCTCGGCACGGCCTGCGGCCCGCATCCCTTCCCGCAAATTGTCGCCTATTTCCAGCGGATCATCGGCGAGGAGAGCCGCCAGCAGTTGCTGGACTCAGTGGGGTGCCTGCCCGATAGGGTGTACGCCTGCGTCGGCGGCGGGTCCAACGCCACGGGTCTATTCTTGGGTTTCCTCGACGACGAAGCTGTCGAATTGGTCGGGGTCGAGGCGGGAGGCCGGGGGCTGGAGACGGGGGAGCATGCCTCGCGCTTGGCCGGCCTCGTCGGCACGCCCGGAGTCGCCCAAGGTTATAAGACCTTCTTCTTTCAAGACGCCGAAGGCCAAATGCGGCACACGCACTCGGTAGCGGCGGGGTTAGATTACATCGGCGTCAGTCCAATTCTCGCCCACTTGGCCGAGATCGGCCGGGTGCGCATTGAGGCGGCGACCGACCAAGAAGTGATCGAAGCCCTCAAGCAGATGATGCGCAGCGAGGGGATTATCGGCGCGCTCGAAAGTACCCACGCCTTAGCCGGTGCCCTGCGCGAAGTGGGCGCGATGACGCCCGACCAAGTGGTGCTGATTGGCCTGTCGGGCCGCGGCGACAAGGACATTTTCACCATCGCCGACGCGCTCGAAGACGAAAACTGGCAGCGTTTCCTCGCCGACAAGGCCGCTCGGTCGTGAATCTGCAAGCCTATATCGAAGAGCGGCTCACCGAGCGCAAAGTCCTGCTGATGACGCATCTGATCGCTGGTTTTCCCTCGCTGGAGGCCAACTGGCGGATGCTGGAAATCATGGCCGAGGTCGAGGTCGATTTGGTCGAATTGCAGATGCCCTTTAGCGAGCCAATCGCCGACGGGCCGACCTTTGCGCTAGCCAACCAGCAAGCCCTAGAAAGAGGGCTTACTCTCGACCAATACTTCGATCTAATGCAGCGCGCGACTGCGGCTTTTCCCTTCCCGCATTTGATGATGGGCTACTACAACACGGCGTTTCGCTTGGGGCACGGCCCGTTCTGCCGCCGCTTGGCCGCAAGTGGGGCCTGTGGCTTTATCCTGCCGGACTTGCCGGTCGAAGAGTACGGCGATCTGTTGGCAGTAGGCGCGGAGTGTGAGCAAACGCCGATTGTGCTGATGACCCCGACCAACACCGAGCAGCGGCTGCAGCAGATCGGTGCTCAAGCCGAAGGGTTTGTCTATGCGGTGGCGCGCAAGGGCGTAACCGGCAGCCAGACCGACTTAGGCGATGAACTTTATCGCTTTATCACGCGCTGCCGTGCGGCGACCGATTTGCCGTTGGGAATCGGTTTTGGCCTGCGCCGCGGGGAAGATTTGCGCCAGCTACAGGGTCAGGCCGAAATCGGCATCGTCGGATCGGTGCTGTTGGAGGTCTGGGAACGGGAAGGGGAGGCGGGCTACGCCGCCCTAGTGCGCGATTTGGCCGCTGGTCGCGAGTGAAGAATTCTTTACAACGATAATCCTTAATCTGATCAACGCCGGTGCTAGGGTGCTTGCTCCTCCGCACTCAGTCCATGTACAACCCCCCGTTGACGTCGATGGTTTCGCCAGTGATGTGCCGCGCGTCGTCCGAAGCCAGAAAGAGCGCGCAGTTGGCTACGTCTTCGGGCTGGCCAGAGCGGCCGAGGGGGATGGAGGCCTTGAGTTGGTCGTGTTCGGGGGCGGAAGTCATGGCGGTGTCGATGACGCCGGGGGCGATGGCGTTGACGCGGATTTGGTCGGGAGCGAGGGCGCGCGCTAGGCCAATGGTCAGGGTGTGGACGCCGGCTTTGGCCGCTGCGTAGGGAGGGCCAGCGGCTAGGCCGCCGGTCTTGGCTGCTAGGGAAGTCATGTTGATGATGATCCCTTGGCGGCGCGCCTTCATATGGGGAATGACTGCTTGGGCGCAGAGGAAAGGACCTTTCATGTTGACATCGACGATGCGATCCCAGTTCTCTTCACTGCACGATTCAAACGTCGTATAGACCAAGTAGCCGGCGTTGTTGACGAGGATGTCGAGTTGGCCAAATTCGTCGAGCACTTGGGCGGTACCGGCGAGGACTGAGGCTTTGGACGCGACGTCCATTTCCAATCCTACCGCGCCGATCTCAGCAGCCGTGGCGCGAGCAGTGCTTGAGTCAATATCGGCGACGGCCACCCGCGCACCTTCACGGACAAAGCACTCGGCGATGGCCTGACCGATGCCCCGGCCGGCGCCAGTAATCAACGCGATCTTGTGCTGTAGTTTTCCCGGCATGATACGTTTTCGTTGCTGCCTTCCTACTTAGAAAAAGATCGCCAGAGCAGGACCATACCATCCTCGGCTCCAGACGCCAGCGTGGTACCGTCGGGCGCAAACGCCACGGCTTGAACCCAATCTGTATGTCCTTTGAGGGTCGTCAACCGCTTGCGGCTGGCGACATCCCACAGGATTACGTTGTTATCACTTGAGCCAGACGCCAGCAGGGCGCCGTCGGGAGAAAACGCCACGGAAGTGACATTCCCCGTATGTCCTTCGAGGGTGGCTAGTTGTTTCTGACTCTCGACATCCCACAGGATTACGTTGTTATCGCCTGAGCCGGACGCGAGTATGGTGCCGTCGGGCGAAAATGATCCTGAAAGAACATAGTCCGTATGTCCTTTGAGGGCGGCTAGTTGCTTGCGGCTGGCGATGTCCCACAGGACTGCGGTGTTATCGCTTGAACCGGACGCCAGCGTCGCTCCATCGGGTGAAAATGCCACAGCTTGGACCCAATCCACATGTCCTTTGAGGGTGGCCAGTCGCTTCTGCTTCGCGACGTCCCACAGGATTACGTTATTATCGTCTGAGCCGGACGCGATCATGGTGCCATCAGGTGAAAACGCCACAGTTTGAACCCTATCCTTATGCCCTTTGAGGGTGTCTTTCTGTTGCCGTTTTGCGACATCCCACAGGACGACGGTTTTATTCTCATCCCCAGACGCGAGGGTGGTACCGTCGGGCGAAAATGCCACGGTTTGGACATTCCCCGTATGCCCTAGGGTGTCCTTCTGTTTCTGGCTCTCGACATCCCACAGGAGTATGTTGGTGCCCTTGTCCCCGGATACCAGCATGGAGCCGTCGGGCGAAAACGCCACGGTTTGGACTCCCCACCCATTTCCTTGTAGGGCGGCTAGCTGCTTCCACGTGGAAGAATCGGTGATGTCGTCTGTGACGGATGGGTTGATCTCTGACTGCCGCGACAGAGTAGGAGTTCGCCAAAGCAGAATCTCACCATCCGAGGTCCCAAACGCGAGGGTGGTACCGTCGGGTGAAAACGCCACGGATTGGACACTGCCCGTATGCCCCCTGAAGGAGTCTCGCTGACTCCGACTAGCGACATCCCAAAGAATTATGGTGTTATCCTCGTCCATGGACGCTAGCATGGTACCGTTGGGCGAAAACACTGCGGAATAGACATCATCCCTATGTCCTTTGAGGGTGGCCAGCCGCCTTCGGCTGGTGACATGCCACAGGACTATGGTATGATCGCTCGCTCCGGACGCGAGTGTGGTGCCATCGGGCGAAAACGCCACAGATCGGACCGGGGCCTTATGTCCTTTGAGGGTGGTCAGCCGTCCCCGCCTCGCTACGTCCCATAGGACTATGGTATGATCGCTCGCTCCGGACGCGAGTGTGGTGCCATCGGGCGAAAACGCCACGGCTTGGACACTATCTACATGCCCTTTGCAGGAGTCCCTCTGTCTCCGGCTAGCGACATCCCATAGGACTACGGTATTATCGTACGCCCCGGATGCCAGCAGTGTGCCGTCGGGTGAGAACGCCACGGATGAGACGATATTCGCATGTCCTTCTAGGATAGCCAACTGATTCTGATTCGCGACATCCCATAGGGTTACGGTATTACCTGCCCCGGACGCCAGCAGTGTGCCGTCGAGCGAAAACGAGACGGACGTGACCGAAGCCGTCCCGGAAAAAACATCGGGGTCCGCATGTTCTTTGAGGGTAGTCAATGGTTTCCGGCTGGCGACATCCCACAGGACTACGGTATTATCGTACGCCCCGGATGCCAGTGTGGTACCATCGGGCGAAAACGCCAAACTTCGGATCCAATCTGTATACCCCGGAGCGGCCATCCGACTCCAAGTAGAAGAGTCAGCGACCGCAGGGGCCGTCATCGCCAGCCCAACTATAACGGCAAATAATGCTTTCATAAGGCTTCTCCTCTGTGAAACAAAATATGTTATTTTGCGCGGCGGACCAATTCGCACGCGGCGGGCTTGCTAAGGTGGGAAAAATCTATAAGATAAGGCTGCTTAGAAGACCGCGCTGAACTTTAGAAATGGGGAGTTTTCAGATATGAGGAACGTCATTGGAGTCATCCTTGGGGGAGGGCAGGGCGCGCGGCTTTTCCCACTGACGCAGCTTCGCTCCAAGCCGGCCGTGCCGATTGGCGGCAAGTACCGCTTGATCGACATTCCCATCAGCAATTGCCTACATTCTGGGGTCAACCGCATCTTTGCCCTGACTCAATTCAATTCTGCTTCGCTCCACCGCCACATCAGCACGACATATCGCTTTGATTCCTTTTCCGATGGCTTTGTCGAGATCTTGGCTGCCGAGCAGACCCAAGACAGCGCTGCTTGGTACCAGGGCACGGCCGATGCGGTGCGCCAACAGCTCAGGCACTTGCTTTCGCGCCGCGCCGATCAGGTGCTAATCCTGTCAGGCGACCACCTCTATCGCATGGATTACCGCGCCTTTATCGAAGAGCACCGAGCGCGAGGCGCAGATGTGTCGATTGCGGTAAAGCCAGTGACGCGAGAAGCCGCGCCTGGGCTGGGGATCGTGCAGATGAATGCTCAGGCGCGGATTGTGGATTTTCGCGAGAAGCCGCAAGACGAGGCTGAACTGGATGCTCTGCGACTGCCAGCGGCTGCTGACCCAGAGGCGTGCTATATGGCCTCTATGGGCATTTACGTGTTTGAACCCCAGGTCTTGGTCAGCCTACTGATGAGCAGCGACCAAGACGATTTCGGCAAGCACATCATCCCGGGCGCGATCCACAAGGTTGGCGTTTTTGCCCACACCTTTGACGGCTATTGGGAAGACATCGGCACCATTCGCTCTTTTTACGAGGCCAATTTGGCGCTGACGGATCAGCCGCCGCCTTTTAACTTTTACCGGGCCGACGCACCGATTTATACGCACGCGCGCTTTCTCGCTGGCACGCGGCTAGAGGATTGCCACATTGAGCGGGGGATTATCTGCGAAGGCTCGTACATACGGTCCGCTCGGATCGAGCGCTCAGTGATCGGGATCCGTTCGGTGATTGGCGAGAATTGCCAGATTTCCAACACCATCGTCATGGGTGCTGACTCGGAAGAGTCTCCGGCCGATCGCGCGCGCAATACCGCCCAAGGCATTCCAGATATGGGGATTGGTGCCAACAGCAAGATCACCGGCGCGATCATCGACAAAAATGCGCGCATCGGCGAGGACGTTTGCATCACTAATAAGGACCGAGGGGTCGAGGCCGATGAGACGAATTACTACATTCGCGACGGGATCGTGGTTGTGCCTAAGGACGCGGTGATTCCGGCGGGGGCTGTGGTGTAAAGAAGCGCACGGGAGTACAAAAAAGAGGGACGGGTTTTACGCCCGTCCCTCTTTTTGTGGTTTGCGCGCAAATTCTATTTGAGCAAAGTCATCTTGCGGTGCAGGACTTGGTCACCGGCGCGGAGGCGGTAGATGTACGTGCCGGCACTGAGGTCCGACGCATCGATGGCGACTGAGTAGGAGCCGGCCATGCGCCACCCTTCGGTCAACGTTGCCACCTGTTGACCGAGGGTATTGAAGAGAATCAGCTCGACGTGGCCATCAGCCGGAATGGCGTAGGCAATGGTCGTGCTGGGGTTGAAGGGGTTGGGGTAGTTTTGGTTCAGTGTACAAGCATTGGGAATGGCTGCCGACACCTCTGACTCTGAGGCGATTACGGTTGCCATTTCATTGGGCATGATGCCAGCCGTCGCGAGGAAGGTCCAACCCGAGGTCCACAGTTCGTTGCCAAAGGCTCCGACATAGTCAACTTGGGTGTAGAAGCCGTCGTCGGGAATGGCGCCGCTGCCGTTCCAAGCCGGACTAGCGTCTTGGAGCCTGGGATCGAGTCCGGCGTCGCGAGTGCGGGAAATGCCCATGAGAAGCGGATCCTCGAGGCGGTTATTGTTGGCTACGAGGTGAGCGAGGGCAAACTCAGGAGCGAGAGAAGTAACGTCTTCGCCAGCGCCAAAGCCCCACCAAATGTTGTTGGCCAAGACGAGGTCGCCAGCTTCTAGGCGCGCGCGGCTGTCTTCACCCGACTCTAAGTCTTCAATATCGACGCCTTCACCGGCGAAGTCGGTGAAGATGCTGTTGTGGTATTTGCCACCGGCATTGTCGCGGATTTTGAGCACTACGTCGTTGTCGCCGTTGGTGGAAAAGGCACCGGAGCCGATATAGGTGGCGTTGTAGATGGCCGGCGTGGCGTAGGGCGTGCCGTCCTCGGGCGTGGTGCCACCGTCGTGCTCACCGGCGCGATTGCCCGTTTCGGCATCTTGAATCACGAACCAGAATTGGCCTTTGCCGCGGAAGCCTTCGTCGTAGTCAAAGGCGTCGTCGCCATTGAAAGCCGAAACCAGATACTTGGTGTTGACCGTGCCGCCGAACCACTCAAAGCCGTCGTCTCGGTTGTTGTACACCTCGACGTATTCGATGACTGTGCCACTGCCGACGCCGCCCATGGTCAGGCCGTTGATTTCATTGCCCGCGCCGATGTCGGTGCCGCCGTGGCGGATGGACGCGTAGCGGAAGACGCCGGAGTTGTCGCTATCGTCGTCGCCGCCGTAGAGGCCGCGCGGCTCGGTGGTGGGAATGCCCTCAATGGGGGTTTCACCTGGCGTGGAATTGAGGCTAGCCCGGCCGAGGATGATGACGCCGCCCCAGAGGCCGCGTGCGTCGAGCGGCAGGTCGTTGGGATCGCTGACATTGTCAGCTTCGGCGGTGAAGATGATTGGCCTGTCCGCCGTGCCCTCGGCGAAAATTTTGCCGCCGCGGGCGACGACGAGGGCGCTGGCGTTTTCGCCTTGTCCTGGCTTGCCCTTAATGACCGTGCCCGGCTGAATCGTCAGCGAGGCTCCCTCACTGACAAAAACTAAGCCGTTGAGCACGTACTCGTTGTCCGCGGTCCATTCCGTGTTGCCACCGACCGGAATATCGGCGGTGGTGACGTCGATGGTGGCCGCTAAGGCAATGGTCGGCAACAGGGCGGTGCCGACTGCGAGCATTATCTTGCGCAGCATAGTATCCTCCTGATACTGGATAAAAGTAGTGGACGTCAGCGACTCGAATCGCTGACGTCCACTATAAAAGCACAAGCTTGTACCAATGAGATGGCAGTAGTGTGAACTAATGTGGCAGTAATGTGACCAGTTTGTTACAACGCCTCAGCGAATGTGTTAGCGGTTGTAACTGACCGAAATCGAGAACGAACGGCCTTTGTAGTACTGGCTGGAGATGTAGTCGTTGTCTTGGTAGCGGTACGCCTTCTCAAAGGAGGAGTCGAGGAGATTTTTGGCACTCAGCTTGATCTTATACTCGTGCCACTGCTGCGAAAAGGTGCAGTCGAGGGTGCCGCGCACTTCCTCAAACACGTCCGGGGTTCCGCCGAGGCTGACTTCCGCCAAGCGTCGGCCGAAAATGTTGTAGTAGATGCCAGCAGCCGTGCCGGTGGCGAAGTTGTCGTAGCTGAGATCGAGGTTGATCAGGAAGGGCGACTGGCCTTGGAGCTGGCGCGTGTCCGCGGCCTGTGGGTCGAGGGCACGGCGCAGATTTAGCTCGGTGGAGTCGATGTTGACCTCAGAGCGGACTAGTGAGAGGTTGCCGCCAGCGTGGAAGTGCTCTAGCTGCGGTATGAGGAATCCAAGGCCGTGCCGCGCCTCGAACTCGACCCCGGCCACTTGAGCGGCTTCGACGTTCTGGAACTGGACCTCGCCGTTGACGGTGAGAATGACGCGTTCGATGGGGTTTTTGAAGTCCTTGTAGAACACGCTGGCCGCATACAACTCGCCGGGGTTGCCGAAGTGTTCCCAGCGCAAGTCGTAGTTGTTGATCAGGGTCCGCTCTAGCTCGGCGTTGCCGATAAAGGTGAAGCCGCCGACAAAGCTGAACGAGGCAAACGGGGCCAATTCGCGGAAGGTGGGGCGAGCGAGGGTGCGGCCGTAGGAGGCGCGCAAATTCATGCCGGGGCGGACCTCCCAGACGGCGTTGAGCGAGGGCAGTAGGTCGTTTTCGGAGAGCTGGCCGGGGGTCTTGGTCGAGTCTTGGCTAGCTACGTCGATGCGCGTGGATTCGAGCCGAGTACCTCCCACGAGGCGCAGTTGGGTATTGATGGGCAATTCGAGCATGGCGTAGCCAGCGTAGATTTGCTGGTCGCCGTCGAAATTGCTCGAAAGCTGGGTGGCGTCCTGGACGTAGGAGCCGAAGCGGTACTGACTACCATTGCTGCTGGTGAGCCCGACTTTTTCGGTAGTAAAAAAGGAGTCGGGTTGGCCGTCGTAGTCGATGTCGTCTTGGTCAAATTCGTAGCGCCGCTCGCGGAAGGTGCGCGCTTTGTCCAGCGCCAAGAAGCCGGTTTTGAAGTTGCTGTTGATGCCTTGCCATTGCTTGAAGGGCAAGGTCAGGTTGAGCTGGAATTCGCGGTTGCTCTCGTCGAGATCGCGGAAGTAGCGAGTCGGCAGCGGGTAGATCGAGGGCGAGATTGAGTAATCAACGATGTCGCCCCGCAGTACGTTGCCTTCCCCGTCGCGCATGACCTCGCCGTTTTCGTCGCGCAGCGGGCGGTTCTTGAGGGTGACGTAATTGTTGGTAAAAAATCGCAGGTCAGGCTCTTCTTGCGCCGAAGAAGAAGCAGACGCCGACCATTCGGCCCGCAGATCGCGCAAGCCGCCAAAGTGGTGTTTGCCCGCCAGTTGCAGCGATTGGATTTGGCGTTCGGTAAACTTCAAAACGCGCGTCTCGTACATGGCGTCTTCTTCGAGGTCGCGGGGGAATGCGCCGGCTAGGTAGCGGGCGACGTCTTCGCTGTTGCGATTGTACATGTTGGTGACCGACAACTCGTGCGTGGGGGTCGGCTTGAGAGACAAGGTAACGAGGCTGCCCCAGGCGACTTCTTGCGACCCCCGGGTGTCGGCGAGGTTAAAATTATTGGTCAGGGTACTGGCTTCCTTGCTGGTGAGTTGCCAGCGGGCCGAAGTGCCGTTGTCGTAAAAGGAGGAGTTGTTGCTGTAGGTCAGGGTGCCGAGAAAGCCGAAGGGTTTGTCCAAAAGCGAGACTTGGTTGCCCAAGGCGACCGAATAGCTCTGGTTCAGCGGCGCGGCCGTGGTGGTGGGAGCCATGACCGAGGAGAACGACTTGGAATACTCGTCGAGTTGGAGGGCCTTTTCCTCGTCGTTGTACGCGGCACCTACATCGGGGATTTTTACCTCGCCGTTGGCTAGGGCCGCGGGGATTTCTCGCGTCCCATCATCGACCCCGATCCAATCGAGTCCGCCGCCCTCGTAGGTGAGGAATTGGTCGTTGAACGAACTCTGAGTGTTGAATTTGGTCGAAGCTGAGACGGAAAGGGTGAAGTTATCGGGGAACGCCTTGGTGCCAATGTTGACGGCTCCGCCGGTGAAGTCGCCGGGCTTGTCTGGGGTGAAGCTCTTGGTGGTGACGATGTTGTCCAATAGAGAAGTGGGGAAGAGATCCATGGGGACGGACCGCTTGTCGGGGTCGGCGTTGGGAAGCGAGGACCCGTTGAGTTGAACCGAGCTATAGCGATCGCCTAGGCCGCGGATGTAGACGTACTTGCCGTCCACTACGGAGGCACCCGTTACGTGGGACATGGCCTCGGCCGCGTCGCCGCTGCCGGCGCGCGAGATTTCCTCGGCGCTGATCGCATCGCTGACTGCCGGGGCCTTTTGGCGCTCCTTGAGCAGGGCCGCACCGGTATTGCGCAGGGCCTTGGCCTCGACGACGACCTCGTCATCGAGTTCTAGGGCCTCGGGCATGAGGGTGATGGTCAGCTTGGCCACCTCGCCGTCTTGCACCTCAACGCCGATGATCGACGCATCCTGATAGCCGATCATTGAACTGGCCAGCACATAGGTGCCGATTGGGACGTCGAAAAGCTGAAACCGTCCCTCTATATCACAGGTCACGCCGATCTGGGTACCTTCTAGAAAAACAACCGCACCCACGAGCGGGTCGCCGGTCTGGCGATCGAGAACCGCGCCGGATACCGTGCCGGTCTGCGCGAAGGTAGGATGGGCAAGGGCCAAAAAGGCGAGGACGACAATGGACAAGCAACGCTTCATGGCTAAAAAATCTCCCTTGAAAAGATTTAAGCAGAAATAATAGAGAGGCTGTGTTGAGAATCGGTTACTCTGAAATCACAATCTGGTTACAAGGAGCCTTGGAGGCAGTGTCTCTATCGCGGGATAAAGGAGGAAAACGTCACTGTTTTGTAACAATACCGTGACAAAAGCGTCGCATAGCGAGGCCATTTTGTAACATAGGACGAGAAAAACGCCAAAAGAGGGAGGATCGTAACACAAATGAAAAAAATGGTGACGCTTGGCGTATTGATTTTGGGCTGGGTTTTTGCTGCGCAAGCGGCCGAGGGCAAGCTCAAAGGGTATATGTTTGGCGACTACTACTATGTATTGGCCGCAGATGAAGCCGACGTCAAGCAGCCCCACAAGCGCAATGCTTTCCGGTTTCGCCGTGTGTACTTCACATATCAAAAGGATATCGCCACCGACTTTGCGGTTCGCTTTCGCCTTGAGGCCAAGGACGCGGGGTTTGCCCAAGGTGCGAAGATGGAACCCTTCGTCAAACACGGCTACTTCCAGTGGAAGCAGGGGCTAGGAGATGCGGATATATACCTAGGGCTTTCGGGGACGCCGACTTGGGCGGTTGCCGAAAAGGTCTGGGGCTACCGCTCGATAGCTAAGACCGTGCTCGACTGGAATAAAATTGGCTCTTCGGCCGACTTGGGCGCGGCCCTCAAGGGCACGGCCGGCCAGCTAAACTACCACCTGATGGTCGGCAATGGTCCCGGACAGAAGCCAGAGGACGACCACGGCAAGAAGTTCTATGGTTCGCTGAGTTTCAAAGCTGCGGACCGACTGGTATTGGAAGGCTATGCGGACTTTAATGCGCGGCCAGCCGGTCGCAACGAGCGGACCTTCAAGGGCTTCGTCGGCTGGCAGGGAGCAAAGGGCAAGGTGGGGTTGGAGGTTTTCTCGCGCACCAACGAGCAGGCCGGTGCTGGCGGCGAAGACCAAGTCATCACCGGGGTCTCGGCCTTCGGCTCGTTACCGCTGAGTACCGCGCTCAAGGGCTTTGGCCGGGTCGATGCGGTTTCCCACGACGCCGAGGACGACAGGGATTGGCTCTTCATCGCCGGCCTCGACTACTCCCCAGCTAAAGCCGTTCACCTGATGCCCAATGTGCTCATCGAGTCGCCCGTTGACGAGGATGCCAATGTCCAAGGGCGGCTGACCTTTTTCTACAAATTTTAGCCGTGCTGTAACGCAGATTCCATCCGTCAGACACGCGGATGTAACACAAATCCTACAATATTAAACCTAACTTGGGAGATGCACTGATGAAAATAAAATGGAGCGGAGTAGCGCTGATGTGTTGGGTGCTTGCCGCTGGCGTCCAAGCGCAGACCATAGCCGTTGATGAGCGGATCGCGTCCTACGAGAAGGTGCGCGGCCTGTCTGGCAACGCCAACAGCATTGGCTCCGATACGATGAACAACATGATGGCCCTGTGGCTGGAGGCCTTCCGCAAGTACTATCCCAACGTCAAGATCCAGATCGAGGGCAAGGGATCGAGTACTGCGCCACCGGCCCTAATCGAAGGCACGGCTCAATTCGGGCCGATGTCGCGGCCGATGAAGTCGAGCGAGGAGGACAAATTCGAGCAGGCCTTCGGCTACAAGCCAACGCCCTTGCGGGCGGCGCTAGACGCGCTGGCGGTCTTCGTCAACAAGGACAACCCCATCGAGGGCCTAAGCCTGCCGCAAGTCGATGCGATTTTTTCCAAGACCCGCCGCAGCGAGTTCCCCAATGACATCGCCACTTGGGGCCAGTTGGGGCTGGAGGGGGATTGGACCAAGGCTCGGATCAGTCTCTACGGGCGCAACTCGGCCTCGGGTACCTATGGCTTTTTTAAGAAACAGGCCCTGTTCAAAGGCGACTACAAGGACGAAGTGAAAGAGCAGCCCGGCTCGGCCTCCGTAGTCCAGGGCATCACCGAGGACCGCTTCGCCATAGGATACAGTGGCATTGGCTATCAGACCTCGGGGGTGCGCGTCGTGCCCTTGGCCAAAACCGAGGGACAGGAGTTTAAACAAGGGTCTATGGAAAACGTATTGAACGGTTCCTATCCTCTCGGGCGCTTCCTGTACATTTATATGAACAAGGCTCCCGGCCAAGCCATGGATCCGCTAGTGAAAGAATTCTGCAAGTTTATTTTTTCCAAAGAGGGTCAAGAAATTGTCGTCAAAGACGGCTATATGCCCGTGCCGTTTGAAGTAGTCCAAGCCGAATTGGCCAAGTTGGATATCTAAGGACGCGAGTGCGTGAGCGAAAAGCCATATAAGCGCGGGATCACGCCGCGAGCGCGAATCTTCGACTGGCTGGCTGGGCGTTGTATCTCCGTTGGCGGCATCGGCATTATCGCCGCGGTCATGGGGATATTCTTCTTCGTCCTCTCTGAGGCGTGGCCCCTGTTTCGCTCCCCAGCGGTAACAGCAGAAAAAACACACCAAGTGGCCGGCCCGTTCGCCATTGGGCTTGACCCCTACTACCAGACCGCTTATGCCGTCGGCCCCCAAGGGGTGGATTTGTTGCGGTTGGACGATGGCCAAGTCTTCCGCCGCGAGCGACCAGCCGAGCTGACGGGGCGCGAAGTAACGGCGGCACAGCGGATGCCAAACGACGTTTTGGCACTGGGCACGGACGACGGTCATTTGCTAGTAGCGCGGATTCGTTTCCAACTCGATTACAGCAGCGGCCAGCGGCAGGTGGTGACGCAGTTTGCGGTCGAGCGCCTCATCGCAGTCGATCCGGCGGGCGAGTCGCTGGTGCAAGTGGCCTTTCGGGAAGGGGACGATGGCCGCTCGGTTGCAGCGGCGATTACGGCGAGCGGCCGCTTGGTGGTGATGATGGCCGAGCAGCAGCAGGGCCTATTGGGCCCGGGCGAGCGCCGAGAAAGGCAGTACGAGCTAACGGCCGATTTCGACGGCAAGGCCACGCAGGTACTACTCGACGGCCACATTCGCCAGTTACTCGTGGGAACGGATCAGGGGCAGGTGTACGAGTGGCGGTTGGGCGCAGTGGAACAAGCGCCGGCGTTTGTAGGGCACATTGCCGTCTCAGAGGTCGCGGTCTCGGCGCTGGCGTACGCGCTGGGCGAGGTTTCGCTGGTCGTCGGCGACGCGGCCGGCCACGTCAGCACTTGGTTTAAGGTCGAGGAAAATGGACAACGGTCGTATCGCAAAATTCACGCCTTTGTTCCCCATGCGGCGGCCGTTACCCACATTGCCGCCTCTGCGCGCGACAAGCAGTTCCTCACAGCCGACGCCGAGGGGACCATAGCCCTGCACCACCTAACCTCCGAACAGACGACCTTCCAACTGCGGGACGACTCCCCGGTGACCGCGTTGGTCTTTGCGCCCAAGGCCGACGGCTTTTTGGCCCTCGGCCAGGACGGGAGGTTGCGGCGCTTTGCCCTCGACCATCCCCATCCCGAAATCAGTGCAGCCGTGTTATTTGGTTCCATCTGGTACGAGGGCTACGGGGGCCGCGAATACGTGTGGCAGTCCACCGGCGGCACGGACGAGTTCGAGCCCAAACTCAGCTTGGTGCCGCTAATTTTGGGCACGGCCAAGGGCACGTTCTACGCCCTGCTTTTCGCGTTGCCGTTGGCGATTTTAGCGGCGATTTACACGGCTGAATTTGCCTCGCCGCGCGTGCAGGGCTTGGTCAAGCCGTCCGTGGAGGTCATGGCCTCGTTGCCGAGCGTCATCTTGGGCTTCTTAGCTGGCTTGTGGCTGGCCCCACTGCTTGAATCGCACTTGTTGGGGACCTTACTGCTGATGCCGGCGGTGCCAACCGTGGTCATAGCTGCGGCTTGGGGCTGGCAATATGCTCCAGAGGCTTGGGTGCGCCAAGTGGCGCGGGTTGGAGAAATATACTTGCTCGGTGCAGTGACCCTGCTGGTCGCTTGGTTGGCGTACGCGCTGGGGCCGGTCTTTGAAGACTTGGCTTTTGACGGGCACTTCCTGCGCTGGCTGCGGCAAGACGCGGGGGTTGGTTACGACCAGCGCAATTGCTTGGTGGTGGGGTTTGCCATGGGCTTTGCCGTCGTTCCGCTGGTCTTCACCATCTGCGAGGACGCGCTCTCTAGCGTACCTAGCCACTTGCGCGCTGGCTCGCTGGCTTTAGGAGCCACGCCGTGGCAGACGGCAATCAAGGTGGTGTTGCCCATGGCCCTGCCGGGCATTTTCTCGGCGTCCATGATCGGCCTCGGCCGCGCCATCGGGGAAACCATGATCGTGCTGATGGCCACGGGCAATACCCCGATCATGGATTGGAATATCTTCAACGGCATGCGTACCATCTCGGCCAATATCGCCGTGGAGTTACCCGAAGCGCCACACCAAGGCACGCTCTACCGAGTGCTCTTCCTCAGTGGCTTGCTGCTGTTTATGGTCACCTTCTTTATCAACTCGTTGGCTGAGATCGTGCGCCAGCGCTTGCGGGATAAGTACAATCGACTGTGATGAAATTCTGGCAGCGGGGTGACCCTTTTATCTGGCTTACGGGCGGGGCGTTGGCCCTGTGTTTGGCGATGATCGCTGGCTTGGTGGGGATCATTGTCTATTACGGCGCGGGCGTGTTCTGGCCGCAGGATTTGACCCTGTTGCGCCTCAAAGACGGTCCGCCGGTCATGGGCAAACTGATGGATCGCCAGCCCATTCCCGGGGCCGCAGGGCACTATCGGGTGCAGCTAAAGCTCGGCAACCGCGACGCGTATGGCCAAGACTTTCGCTGGGTGGATGAAGACGCGATTGCCGAGCGCGAAACACCGGCTGAGGCCGTGGTCTTTGAGCGAGTCGAGTGGGGCGATACGCACGGCTTTATCGCAGCTTTGTACGAGGAGGAGCGGCTGCTGGCAAAAGAGGTGGGGGTCTGGGAGGTCTTACAGGAACTGCTGGACCAGGTCGGCGAGCTGGACGAGCGCATTCACACCTTGGAGCGCGGCGAGCTGGACAAGCTCAACCGCGCTATAGATGACTTGCGCCGGCAGGAGCGGCGCTTGCAGCGCGAGCAAAATGACGCCCAACTGACTGCAATCGAGGTGCGTCGCCAGGCCCTATGGGACGAGCACGAGGCCCTGTCGGAGCGTTTGGACGAGTTGCGGGAGCAGCAGGAACGCTGGGAGGTGGAAGTCGCGCTGGCCGGGGGTGAGACGCGCCGCGTCGCGGTGGCGGCTATCGTTCGCGCCTATCGACCCAATTTGATGGGCTTTTGGGCCAAGGTGCAGACCTATCTGTCCAAGGGCTGGGAGTTCGTGGCCGGCGAGCCGCGCGAATCCAACACCGAGGGCGGCATCTTCCCCGCGCTGTTTGGCACGGTGATGATGGTGATGCTAATGAGCTTGGCGGCTGTGCCCTTTGGGGTCCTCGCAGCGCTCTACCTGCGCGAGTACGCCCGGCAGGGCCTTTTGGTGCGCCTCGTGCGGATTGCGGTCAACAACTTGGCGGGCGTGCCTTCGATTGTCTTTGGCATGTTTGGCTTGGGGTTTTTTGTATATGGCATCGGCGGCAGCATTGACCAGCTCTTTTACGCGGATGCCCTGCCGACGCCCACCTTTGGCACCGGTGGCATTCTCTGGGCCTCGCTGACGCTCGCCCTGCTGACGGTGCCGGTCGTCATCGTTGCCACGGAGGAGAGCTTGGCGGCCGTGCCCCGTGAGATGCGCGAAGGCGCGCTGGCTTTGGGGGCGACCAAATTTCAGATGATTTGGAGCGTGGTGCTGCCCAGTGCCCTGCCGGGCATTCTCACGGGCGTCATCTTGGCCACGGCGCGCGGGGCCGGCGAGGTCGCACCGCTAATGATCACTGGCGTCGTCAAGTTGGCACCGGATTTACCGCTCGATGCGTTCGCACCATTTTTCCACTTGGAGCGCAAGTTTATGCACTTGGGCTTCCACATCTACGACGTGGGCTTCCAGTCGCCCAACGTGGAGGCGGCCCGCCCCATGGTGTACACCACAGCCCTGCTGTTGTTGACTATTGTCCTGCTCCTGAACTTGACGGCGATTATCGTCCGCAACAAATTGCGCAAGAAATACGCCACGGCGGCCTTTTAGGAGATGCCATGAGCAAACCCTTAGCCTCGGACCAGGTAAATTCCATCGTCGAGGTGGAAAACCTGAATATGTTCTACGGCGAGACTCAGGCCCTGCACGACATTGACCTGAGCATTCACGAGCGCGAGGTGACTGCGTTTATCGGACCTTCGGGCTGCGGCAAATCGACGCTCTTGCGTTGCTTCAATCGCCTCAACGATCTGGTCGAATCCGCGCGCATTGAAGGCTCGGTGCGGGTTAGTGGCCGCGATATTTACGCGCCCGATTGCGATGTAATCGACTTGCGGCGGCGGGTGGGCATGGTGTTCCAAAAATCCAATCCCTTCCCCAAATCCATCTATGAGAACGTGGCCTATGGCCTGCGCGTCGCCGGGGAAAACCGCCGCTGGGTGCTCGACGAGGCCGTAGAGAAAAGTCTGAAGGCCGCGGCGCTGTGGGACGAGGTCAAGGATCGGATCAAGGACAACGCGCTGAGCTTGTCCGGCGGCCAGCAGCAGCGCCTGTGTATCGCGCGCACCCTCGCCGTCGAGCCGGAGGTGGTATTGATGGACGAGCCGTGCTCAGCGCTGGACCCGATTGCCACTGCGCGGGTCGAGGAGACGATCTCCGAGCTGAAGTCCGATTACACCATCATCGTCGTCACGCACAATCTGCAACAGGCTGCGCGGATTTCGACCTATACGGCCTTCTACTATCTGGGCTCCTTGATCGAATTCAGCCAGACCGAAGACATGTTTACCAACCCCCGTAACAAACAGACCGAAGACTACGTAACCGGCCGCTTTGGCTGAGGGAGGAAGGTGCCATGGAACGAAGATTCGACCAGCAATTAGACGAGCTCAAACAGGACTTGTTAAGAATGAGCGGGGCCGTCGAGGAATCCATTGAGCAGGCCGTGCGCGCCCTCGTGGACCGCGACGACGAGCTGGTGCAAGTAGTGCTTGAGGGGGGGAAGAAGATCGACGATTGGGAAATCGGCATTGAGGAGTCCTGCCTGAAGGTGTTTGCGACCCAAGGGCCGATGGCCAGCGACCTGCGGCTGTTGGCCTGCATCCTAAAAATCAACGAAGACCTAGAGCGGATCAACGACGAAGCCGTCAACATCGTCCAGCGCGCCGAGGTGCTCAACAAGATGCCGCTGCTCAAGCCACTGATCGACATTCCGCGCATGTCCGAATTGGCCCAGGGCATGGTCAAGGATGCTCTCGACGCGTTTGTGCGCCGCGATGTGGACTTGGCGCGCGACGTTGGTCAGCGCGACGAGGAACTCGACCTGTTGCGCGATCAGATTTTTCGCGAGCTGCTCACGTACATGCACGCGCCGTCGATTGGGCCGGACACCATCGACCGCGGCATCTACCTTATCTTGGTGTCGCGACACCTCGAAAGGATCGGCGATCACGCCTCCAACATTGCCGAGAACGTGGTGTTCCTCGTCGAGGGTCGCATCGTGCGGCATCAAAAAGAAGAGTGGTGGGAGGAGAAAGACTCATGAACGACAATATCCTAGTCGTCGAGGACGAGCCCGACATTCTCGCTTTGGTCTCGTACCATTTAGAACAATCCGGTTTTGCCGTCGTGCCAGCCGAGGACGAAGAGCAGGCCCTGAGCGCGATTGAGCAAAATCAGGTTTGCCTCGTGGTTTTGGATTTGATGCTGCCGGGCATTGGCGGCTTAGAGGTTTGCCGCCTTCTCAAGCAAAATCCCCGCACTAAAGACATACCGGTCTTGATGCTGACGGCACGCGCTGGCGAGGTCGATCGCATCGTCGGCTTGGAGTTGGGGGCGGATGATTACTTGGTCAAACCCTTTTCCCCGCGCGAGCTCGTCTTGCGCATCCGCGCCATCTTGCGCCGCGTCCAAGGCCGCGACGAAACGGAAGACGCGCAGATCGTAGCCGGCCCCTTGGCCATTGATCCGGTGGGATGTCAGGTGCAACTCGACAGCGATCCCATCGAGTTGACGGCGACCGAGTTCAAGCTCTTGACGACCCTTGCGCAGCGGCGCGGGCGGGTGCAGTCGCGGGAGGAGTTGCTCAAGGTGGTGTGGGGCTACGAGTACGCTGGTTATCGCCGCACGGTTGACACCCACATCCGCCGCCTGCGCGAAAAGCTCGGGACAGCCGCCGAGATGGTCGAAACCGTGCGCGGCATGGGTTATCGCTTTCGCCGAGAGGGACGATAGGGTGCATTTCGGGTGGATCGTGTTCCTGAGCAACGCGCTGTTGGTCGTGCTCGTCTGGTGGAGTGGTCACATCGCACTCGCGCTCGCGTTGGCCGCGCTTTGGACTGGCGGCCAAATTTGGTTCTGGGGTCGCACGGCTCGCCGGCAGGGAGAGCGGTTGCGCCAACTTGACCAAGCGACTCCCGGCGACTCGGCTTGGCTGGAGGCGTTCCATCCCGAGTTGGCGCGTCCGCTCGAGGAACTCGCCGAGCGCATTCAACAGCGCGTCGGTCAGCTAGAGAGCGAAAATAACCGTTTAGGGATCATCCTCGAAAGCATTACCGAGGCCATCCTGGTCGTCGACCGAGATGGCCGGGTGGTGCTGGCCAACAAAGCGCTGGCCAACCTGTTTGGCCTAGACCCGCCGCTAGAGGGGCTGTTGACCGCCGAGGTCGTGCGCTACTCGGCCATCCAAGATGCATTGGCTGGGTGTTTGGCCGACGGCCGACGGCGAGAAATGGAAGTGGACCTGACTGGTGCCCGAGAGCGCCATTTGGACATGCAGGTCGCGCCCGTCTTCGAAGGGAACGAGTGCATTGGTGCGGTGGCGGTGCTCTACGATATTACGCGCTTGCGCCAACTGGAGCGGATGCGCCGCGACTTTGTGGCCAATGTGTCGCACGAGTTGTGTACGCCATTGACAGCCATTAAGGGCTATGCCGAAATTTTATCCGATGGTGCGGTTGACGACCGGGCGACGGCGCGCCGCTTCACCGGCATCATCGAGAATCACGCCGACCGCTTGACCCGCTTGCTCGGCGACTTGCTCGATCTGTCGCGGCTGGAGTCCGATCAACTGGAAGTCGAGCTGATCCCTTGCGAGCTGAAGCCTTTGGTGGATACGTCCGTTGGTTCGGTCAGCCAAGCGGCCGCGCAAAAACAAATCGCCATTCACTGCGACATTCCGCCGTCTATCCAAGTGATCTGCGATCCCAAATTGATTGAACAGGCCCTAATCAACTTGCTCGACAACGCCGTCAAATACACGCCCGCCGGTGGGAAAGTCCGCATTGACACGCGGCCCGTAGAGGGTGGTGGTCGCCTAGCGATTTACGTCGAAGATACCGGCATTGGCATTCCCTCCGAGGACTTGGGGCGGATTTTCGAGCGCTTCTACCGAGTTGACAAGGGGCGCTCGCGCGATCTCGGCGGCACGGGCTTGGGTTTGTCTATCGTGCGCCACATTGCCGAGGTTCACGGTGAGCAAGTGTCCGTACAGAGCAAGTTAGGGGCGGGGACGACTTTCAGCTTTGAACTGCAAAGCCGCGGTTAAGACCGCGATATTGCGCTGGATGTTGGCGGCGTTGGTGGCTGGCTGCGCTGGGGAAAGCGACGATGCCAAAGGCGCGGTGGAACAGGGCAAGGCCCTCTTTACTCGCAATGGGTGCGCGGTGTGCCACGGCCCGGACGGTCGCGGCGATGGCCAGATCGCGGCAACGCTCAAGCCGCCCCCGCGCGATTTCCGCGATCCCGCCGCCTATAAAAACGGCCACAGCAAGGCTGCCATCGCCCGGACGATTCAGAAGGGAATGCCCGGTACTTCCATGCCGGGCTATGGACATCTCTCGGCGGAGGATCGCGAGCAGATCGCCGCTTATATTCGCTCTTTGCTAAAGAAGGAAAATGAAGACACGCCTTAGTTTGATACTCACATTCGCATTCGTCCTGCTGTTTTTTGCTTCCCCCCCCACAGTCCGTGCCCACAAGCTCAACACCAGCTACACGAATTTGATCGCGGAAGAGACTGCGCTCAAAGTGCGCGTGCGCATGGACGATTTCGATCTCCTGAAAATTGGCATCGATCAAGACGGGGACAGCCTGTTGTTCTACGAAGAGATCGAGGCCGGCCTCGACGACGTATTCGCCTTTGTCGAAGAGCAGATGCGCCTGCGGGCCAATGGCCAGCCGCTCACCCTCGTGCGCGACAGGGGAGACGTCACCCCGGATAATCAGGGCAACATGTTTGCCAACGTGTACTTCAGCTCCGAGGTGGAGGAACCCATCAACGAGTTGGAGGTGTGGGTCGGTTGGCCGGAGCGCTTTGGGGACGCGCACAAAAACTTGGCCAAAATCATGTTGCCCGGTCAGCCGCTCGTCCAAGCTGTGTTTTCCGCGGAATCGCCGCAGCAGACCTTCGCCGGAGAGAAGTCGCTGTGGGATCATCTATACGAGTTCACGGTGCTCGGGGTGGAACACATTTTCCTCGGCTACGACCACGTCATGTTTCTACTGGCGCTGATCGTGGTGGGCGGCCGGCTACTCACTTTGGTCAAGGTCGTTACGGCCTTCACCGTTGCCCACAGCATCACTCTCTGCTTGGCGGCCCTTGAAATCGTCCGCCTGCCGAGCCAGTGGATTGAGGCCGGCATCGCCTTGAGCATCGTGTATGTCGCAGTGGAGAACTTCTGGCTTAAGCGCATGGATTACCGCTGGATGATCACCTTTGCCTTTGGGCTGGTACACGGGTTTGGCTTTGCCAATGTGCTGCGCGAGTTGGGGTTGCCGACCAAGGGGCTGGTCGCCTCGCTATTTGCATTCAACGCTGGCGTAGAAATCGGCCAAGTAGCTATTGTCGCGCTCGTCTTTCCCTTGATCGCTTGGCTCAGCCGGCAGTCTTATCAGCGGACGGTTGTCTTAGTGGTGTCGGCCTTTATCGGGCTTTTCGGGCTAGGCTGGTTTGTCGAGCGGATTTTGGGGCTGGAGTATATGCCGTTATAAGTGTGGCCAGCTAAAAATCCGCGAAGGAGCCGTCCTCTGGGTGGCGGCGCATCGTCCGCTGCCGCCAGGGGCCGCGGTGAGTAGCCGCTTCCAGACCGTCTGGGTCGATCTCCACGCCTAGCCCCGGCCCTTGGGGCAATTCCACAAATCCGTCCTTCATTTGCAAAGGATTGGTGAAGAACCCTTCGCCGCTGCCGCCGCCGTATTCCATGATGAGGAAGTTGGGCGTGCCGGCCATTGCGTGTACGGAGGCGACGATGCCGAGAGGGTCGGCGGCGTTGTGGGGCGCGACGGTGATTTCGTGGACTTCGGCTAGGGCGGCAATTTTCTTCATTTCGAGAATGCCGCCGCAGTGGCGGATATCGGGTTGGACGATGGCGGCGGCCTTACGCTCGCACAATTCGCGGAAGCCCCAGCGGGTGGCGCAGCGCTCGCCGGTGGCAATGGGGATGGAGGTCGAGCGCGTCAGTTCGAGCAGGGGGCCGATGTTGTCGGTGGAACGGGTCGGCTCCTCGACGAAGAGCGGGCTGAGGGGTTCGAGTTCGCGCAGGAGCACTTTGGCCAATGCCGGGCTGGTGGCGCGGTGGAAGTCGATGGCGATGTCGATGGTGGCACCGACGGCTTCGCGCATGGCCGCAATATGGGATATGACTCGTTCAATGCCCGCCGGATTTTCGATAGGGCGCACAGGGTCGGGGAAGGGGGTGGTTTTGAGCGCTGTAAAGCCCTGTTCGACGCGCTGACGGGCGGCTTGGGCGGCTTGCTCTGGAGTGGGACCCCCAGCCGATCCATAGACCCGAATTTTCTCGCGTACTGATCCACCTAATAGCTTCCACACGGGTAAGTTAGCGGTTTTACCTAAAATATCCAGACAGGCCATTTCTATGCCGCTGAGAGCCGCCAACAAGATCGGCATCTGGCGGGAGTAGCTGGAGCGGTATAGGGTCTGCCAGTGGTCTTCGATTTGCAAGGGGTCGCGGCCAATCAGGTAATCGCCCATGTCGAGGATGGCCCGCTCCACCGTGCGGCCGTGTTCGTAGTTCATGGGGGAGCCCAAGCCGGTGAGGCCAGCGTCGGTTTCGACTTGGAGTAGGAGGCCGCGATTGTTGAGCGGCGTAATGTCGAAGCGGGTTATTTTCACAGCCTTACTCCTTGAGCCACGCCTTGACCCGTGGGTGGTCGAGGACCTCTGGATTGAGGATGTGTTCGGGCTGGCGGCCGGCGATGGCGGCTGAGACTTGCTCGATGCCTTTGGCGTCGAGGCGCATGGTGGATTCGACCGTGATGCCGGCGTTGTGGTTGGTGCAGATGATGCGCGGGTGGTCCTTGTGGATGGCGCGGGTGTCGTTGACTGGATCGTCAACCACGTAGTAATAGAGTTTTTCCTCTTCGATGGCGCGGTGGACGTCCGCGTCGTTGACGAGGTTGCCCCGCGAGGGATTGATCAGCGAGGCGTGGGGCTGCATCAGGCTGAGCAGGTCGTAGCCGACGATGGTCTCGTCGCCCGAGACGTGGAGCGAGACCGTGTCGCACTCGCGAAAGAGGGTTTCGGGCGAGTCGGCGACTTCGGCTCCGTATTGGGCGGCGATGTCGGCGATGTCGGGACGGGTGTCATAGATGAGTAGGCGACCGCCCTCGCCCAAGAGAGGCACGGCGCGCTGGGCTACCTCTTGGCCGATGCGGCCGCAGCCGTACAGGCCGAGGGTGGTGTATTGGGCCTCATAGGTGCGGATGATCGAGAAGTCGCCTCGGTGGGAGAGGTGATTGAGAGTATAGACCCGTTTGAGGGTGGCCATCCACTGGGCAATGGCGTATTCGGCGACCGCGTCCATGTGAACCGGCGTCACGGTGATGATCACACCGTAGCGCGTGGCCCCTGGGATATTGACCTTGTCAAAACCGACGCCCCAGCGGGCGACGATGCGCAAATCCTCGGCCGCTTCGTAAAATTCGTCTGTATAGACCGATGAACTGGCGATAGAGGCGATCAGGTCGGGGGCGTGTTCGGCGGTGAGGACGGCTGGCTCCGGGACGAGGGTGCCCAAGGAGCGGAGGTGTTCGAGGCCCTGTTCGCGCTCGCTGGAGGCGAATTCGGCGTTTCGGAACTGGGCGGTGAGCATAATGTTCGGCATGTGTATTCCTTTCTACTACAATGGTTTAATCTACTTCATTTGCGGCTGGAATTGAATCCATGGCTCCCGGTTGGGTGACGCAGAGGGCTGCGGCTTTCACCGCACGGGCTATAGCGTCTCGCGCCGTCATGCTGGCAGTCAGGCCCTGGAGAAAATAGCCGATGAAGGTGTCTCCCGCACCTGTCGTATCGACTGCTTCGACCTGTGGCGCGGGGAGGTGGAATTCCTCGGTTGGGGACCGGTACTGGACGCCAGCGGCTCCCAGCGTGAGCGCGATCTGGGCGCGGGAACAAAGTGCGGCCAACGCAGCAAGCTCGGACGCGCCGACAAGGCCGGTGGCCTCGGTTTCGTTGACGATGAGCAAATCGACCAATTCGAGGGGATACGCACGAACTTCCGGGTCGAAAGGCGCGGGGTTTAAGCATATCGTCAGGTCCCGCTCAGAGGCTGCGGCGATGATGTAAGAGACATCGTTTATCTCGTTCTGCAAGAGGAGAATATCCCCTTGATTAAAGCAAGATAGCGCGGCGTCGATGGCCCCTCTGTCTATTTGGGCATTGGCCCCGGCAAAGAGGACGATGCTGTTTTGGCCGTGGCGGTCAACTTGGATAATGGCGTGGCCGGTAGGGACATCGCCGACGCGGATGTGCTGCACATCCACGCCCAGCCCAGCTAGTTTATCGACCAGCCATTGTCCGTCTGGCCCGACTTGGCCAGCGTGAAAGACACTTGCGCCAGCGCGGGCAAGGGCCGCCGATTGGTTGGCACCCTTGCCGCCGGCAAAGACTTGGTGAGACGAACTGGCGATGGTCTCACCCGGCCGGGCGATGTGCTCGACTTGATAAACGAGGTCGATGTTGAGCGAGCCAAAGTTAAGGATGCTCATCCAGCCGTGGCTTCGAGGTAGGCGGCTTGTGCCGTGGCTTCTAAAAACCGCATATCGTTGCTGAAGTCAATAAATTGGAAGCCCTCGGCGACGCGCTGTTTGACTTCGGCGGAATTCTTGACTGGGATGCCGCTGGGTTTGCCAGCTTTGGCGCAGCCAGCGCGGAAAGCTTGCAAGGCGGCCTCGTGGTCGGGGTGGCCAGCGGCGACGCCCATGGACATAGCTAAGTCGCCCGGCCCGAGAAAGCCGATATCGACGCCTTCGACGTTGGCGATGGCCTCGGCGTTTTCAATGCCCTCCATATCCTCGATCTGCGGAATGCAGAGGACGGCGTCGTCAAAGCTCTGGCGATAGTCCGGGGCCAACGTGACGCAGCGGCCCGTGCCCACCGACCGGTTGCCGCGCGGTGGATAGCGTACGGCTTGGGCCAGCTTCTCGGCCTGCTCCGGGGTGCTGACGTGCGGGAAGACCAAGCCCCAAGCCCCGGCGTCGAGCAGGCGGGCGGCCGTGGTCGGGTCGTGATCCCAGGCGCGGGCCAAGGGCAGGGCACCTCGCGCCTCGATGGCGCGGAAGGTGTGGGCGATATGGCCGAGGTCAAAGGCCGAGTGCTCGGCATCAACTACCAGCCATTTGAAGCCAGCCGCGGCCATGACTTCGGCTGCCAGCGGCGAGGTTAGGTTGAGCCAGGAGCCGATGGAAGGTTGCCCGGCGGCAAGTTGTTCTTTGATAGGGTTTTGCATGGGATACCTAATCTGTGGGTGTAATTGGGTTTACGGTCTAAGGGACGGCCGCGAGCACCTTATTTTCGAGCTTCTAATCACCGCTTCAAGGACTCTTGGCTTTCACCAGAGGGTCTACCTGCTAGCAAGCCCTCCACGCTGATATCCTCATCTAGGTCGGGCCAGTGGATTCCCTGACCGACACCAATAAGCCGCCAATTGCGTCTTTCTGCATGTGTCGCATGAACTAGCCTAGGATACCAAGCCAACGGAACGGAGATGGTCCGCCCGTCGGAAAGATCCGCCATTAGGGTATCGTCGGTAACTTCCACTCTCTCAGCTTCCGGCACTTTTGATATTTCCTACTAAGGGCCTAGCCAGCGTCAATTAGCTCATCAACTTGCTCCTTGAGCACGTCGAGAACTTCGTCGTACGGGAACTGGCCGATGAGTTGGGGGCCGCGCTTGAGGTTGACGAAGTTGGGGGCGCACCACAGTCCCAAGTCGGCGTCGTCGGTCTCGCCTGGGCCGTTGACCCGGCAGCCCATGACGGCGATGGTGATCTGGTGATCGCGGGCGTACTCGGTTAGCTCGCGCACTTGGTGGGCTAGGTCGATGAAGGCTTCGTTTTCCACCCGCGAACAGGAGGGGCAGGAGATGATGTTCAGCCCGGCTGGGAGCAACTTGGGGACTGAGCGGAAGCGGCCCGAGTAGATGTCGTCGAGGATCTGCCGCCCGACTTTGACCTCCTCGCCCTTGTCGTCAAACGGCAAGGTTAGGGAGACGCGAATGGTGTCGCCAATGCCGGCGCTGATGAGCTGTTCAAAGGCAATGCGGGTTTTGATCACGCCTTCGGGGGGCATCCCGGCCTCGGTAACGCCGAGGTGTAGCGGCACGTCGGGCCGCTGTTGGGCAAAGCGGGTGTTGGCGGCGATGACCTTGGCCGGATCGGAGTCCTTGAGCGAGACGCAGTAGCGGTGAAAGCCCAAACCGTCGAGCAATTCGCAGTGCTCTAAGGCCGAGGCGATCATGGGAGAGATGGAGTCGTCAGCCGGAAAGCGCTCGGCTTGGGCTGGATCGACCGAGCCGCAGTTGACTCCCACGCGCAGGGCGCAGTCGTGCTTGGCGGCCTCGTCGGCAATAAAGGCGACCTTGTCGGCGACTGGTTTGTTCTTTTCGTGGTGGTAGAGGTGCCCGGGGTTGTAGCGTATTTTCTCCACGTGCGGTGCCACGCTGCGCACCAACCGATAGTTTTCTTGCAAATCCACGGATAGCGGCACGTCAACGGTAGGCGCGATTTGGGCGAGGGCTTCCACGTCTTTTTTGCTATCTACGGCCACGCGGATGACGTCTGCTCCGGCCTCGGCTAAGAGCCGGAGCTGGCGGATGGTGGCCTCTGTGTCTTGGGTGCGGGTAGCGGCCATGCTTTGCACAGCAATGGGGTGATCGCCGCCAATGGTCGTACGGCCGATTTGAACTGAGCGGGTGGGATTCCGAGTCGTTGGGTTCATGTTTCAAAAGTTAAACGCGAGGTCCTGTTTGTCAAAGTAAGAAGGAGCCGTGGGGTGCGCTCTCTTGCTGGAAACGCGCCTCTTTGTGTATTTGTGTATGTTGCAGTGCATTCAATTGATTAAGGAGTTTTTGCAGTGAAAGTATTGGTACTAAGAGCCGCTGGTTTTGTGGGGAGCGCGCTAGCCCTGTCGCTGGCGCAAGGAGACGGGCGCGACCGTGCAGCCTAAAGTGCCCCAGACAAGGCCCTGCATCCCCGAGGAAGACGTGACTGCGCTGCTCGAGGATTTTGCCCAGATCCTCCGCAGCGGACGTCTGACGATGGGGCCTTACTTGGAGCGGTTCGAGCAGGCGTTTGCCGCGTATGTGGGCACGGAACACGCCGTGGGTATGAGCTCGGGGACCGCGCCGTTAGAGGTAGCCTTGCGCTATTGGGGGGTCGAAGGGCGAGAAGTGGTGGTGCCGACGAATACGTTTATTGCCTCGTCCAACGCTGCGCTGTTGGCTGGCGGCCGGCCTGTCCTCTGCGACATCGACCCGCAGACCTTGTCGAGCGGTCTGCCGCAGATCGAGGCGCAGGTTGGGGAAAAGACGCGGGCCGTAGTCGCGGTCCACATCGCCGGACTAATTGCGCCCGACATTGAGGACATTCGCTCGTTTTGCCGCGCGCGCGGGCTGTTGCTGCTCGAAGACGCGGCCCATGCTCACGGTGCTAGCGCCAACGGTCAACTGGCCGGAAATTTGGGCGATGCCGCGGCTTTTTCTTTTTTCCCGACCAAGCCGCTGACGACGGGCGAGGGGGGTATGCTGAGCACCAACGACCGCGATTTGGCTGACTTTGCGCGGAGCTTCCGCACGCACGGGGTCAGCGCAAAGGGCCGCTCGTTGGAGCGCTTGGGCAACAACTACCGCTTGCCCGAACTGAGCGCGGCGCTCGGCTTGCGGCAATTGGCGCGGTTGGCCGAGCACACGGCCGAACGCAACCGCCTCGCCAGCCGCTATCGAGATGCGCTCACGCGCTTGGGGTGTGGTGAGGTACTTTTGCCGGAATTCGCGGGCCGAGTACACGCGTACTACAAGTTTCCCGTGCGCTTGCCCGCCGGGAAAAGACGCGAGTGGGTAGTCTCCCAGTTGCGCGAGCGCTGGGGGATTGAAGCGGGCAGCGTGTACTGGCCGCCGTGCCACCTGACGCCGTTTTACCAGCGGGAGTTAGGCTATGGCCTTGGGGATTTTCCCGTTGCCGAGGAAGTGCTAGCGCAGGTGGTGAGCCTGCCGATGTTTCCGGGCTTGAGCGACGAGGCCGTGGAAATGGTGTGCTGCGGTTTGGCGGAGGTATTGGCAGAGGCAGAAGGAGATTGTTGTGACGGCAAATAACCGAGTTTTGGTACTCGCGCCGCACACGGACGACGGCGAGCTCGGCTGCGGGGGGACGATCAGCCGCATGGTGGAGGAGGGGCGCGAGGTGTACTACGCGGCCTTTTCCACGGCGGCCGAGTCAGTGCCGCCGCCCTTTCCGCCCGACATTCTGGAAAAGGAGGTGCGACAGGGCACGAAGGTGCTGGGGATCCCTGCGGCGAATCTGCTGGTCTATAAGTACAAAGTGCGTCACTTGCCCCACATGCGCCAAGAAATCCTCGAAGAGTTGGTGCGGATGAAAAGAGAAATCGACCCAGCGACCGTGTTCTTGCCCAGCGCCCAAGACCTGCACCAAGATCACCAGACCGTTCACATTGAAGGCCTGCGCGCCTTTAAGACGGTCACCGTGCTCGGCTATGAGTTGCCGTGGAACAACTTGAGTTTTGACTATCGACATTTTTGCGTGCTCACTCGCGAGCACGTTCAGACCAAGATTGCCGCGCTGCGCTGCTATCAGTCGCAACAGCATCGTCCGTACACCCAAGAGGAGTTTATATGGAGCTGGGCGCGGACTAGGGGTGGGCAGATTATGGTGGAGTACGCCGAGGCATTTGACGTGCTCCGATGGGTGCGCTGATGAGCCGGGTGCTGGCGGCGCACCAGCCCAACTTCCTGCCTTGGCTGGGCTTGTTTCACAAGGTGGGACAAGCCGACGTGTGGGTCTTGGCCGACGACGTGCAGTACAGCCGTGGCAGCTTGACCAATCGCAACCGCATCCGCACGGCCGATGGCTGGCAATGGCTGACCGTGCCAGTGCTGACGCGGGGCCGGGGCCAGCAGCGGATATGCGATGTGCAGATCCCGCCCGACGACGATTGGCGACGCAAACACTGCCAAGCCCTGCGCTGGCACTACGGCCACGCGCCTTTTTTTGATGAGTACGCTCCGGCCATAGAGGACCTATACGCGAGAGAGTGGACTCAGTTGCTCGACTTAAACGTGGCCTTGCTGCGTCACCTGTTAAAGCTCTTGGACTTGGAGGTCGAAGTTCGCTTCAGCTCGCAGATGGATCTGCGGGACGAGCGGACCTTGCGCTTGGTGGATATGACCAAATCGTGCGGCTGTCAGGTGTACCTGTCGGGTGAGGGCGCCTCGAAGGCGTATGTGGACGTGGAGGCGTTTGCTGCGGAAGGCGTTGAATGTCGCTTTACCTGCTTTGAACACCCGGTGTACCCCCAGTGTCACGCGGGTTTTGTCGCCGAGATGTCGGTATTGGATTTGCTTTTTAATTGCGGCCCGCAAAGCCGGGAGGTGCTTTTTGGCTGCGCCTGAGGTGTACCATCTGACGAATGTCCACAGCCCGTTTGACGCGCGGATTTTCTATAAGCAAGCGCAGACTTTGGCGCGTGCGGGCTACGCGGTGACGGTGGTAGGGCCGGGGCCGGAGGAGTGGAATGGGGTGCGGGCAGGGGTGCGCGTGCAGACCCTGCCGGTGGCGCGAGGGGTCGGCCAGCGGATTTTGAATCTGTGGCGTTTGCTGCGCGTCGGGCTGGGCGCGAACGCCGCTTGTGTTCACTTCCACGACCCCGAGCTGTTGCCGGTGGGCGCGGTGCTCAAGCTCTGCGGTCGCCGGGTCATCTACGACGTCCACGAGCACTTTCCACTGGTGGCCATGGTGCGGCCGTGGGTGCCCGAGCCGCTGCGGCGGCCTCTTGCGCGGTTGGTCGATTGGGGAGAACGCGTGCTCGCGCGCTACTTTGTCACGGCCGTGGTCGGAGTGGTCGAGGAGCAAGGCGACCGCTTTGCCAGCCGTCTCTTTGCGGTGGTGAAAAACTACCCGCGCTTAGAGTGGTATTCCCCCGGCTGCAGCGAGTTAGGTTCTTGCGACCTAGTCCACATTGGCTCGCTATCCGAAGATCGGGGCGGGCTGTTCTTGCTCGAAATCATGCGCGAACTGGCCAAGACCCATCCGCAGGTCCGCCTCTTGAGCATCGGGGCGTTTCACTCGCAGGAGCTGCGGGAGCGGTTCGAGGCCCTCCGGCGCGAGTGGGGGCTAGAAGAGCAGATCCACTACAGTGAAAAGCGCGTGCCGTACGACGAATTGGGGGCGGCGATCGCCGCGTGCCAGATCGGCTTGGTGCCGGGACAGGTCTCGCCCAAGAATTTGGCCTCCTTCGTGCCGACCAAGCTCTTTGAGTACCTCGCCTGCGGTTTGCCCGTAGTCGCCAGTGATTTACCTTCTATTCGCAGATTTCTCGCGGTCGCGGATTGGGGTTTGCTCGCAGACCCGAGCGACCCGGTCGCTCACGCGTGCGCCATCGGGTGCTTGCTCGACGACCCAGTGGCAGCCCAGGCCAAGGGGACGCAGGCACGGCGAGCCGCAGAAGAGCATTTTAATTGGGAGGCCGAGGCCGAGAAACTGTTAGCACTCTACGAGCGGATTGTACCGCGGAAAGGGATCGAGAAATGCGTTGGTTAGCAATGGGCTTGTTGGCCCTGTGTTGGGCTGGCGATGGCTGGGCCGGAGCTTGGAGTCAGCCCAAGGGAGGCTACTACGCCAAGCTCTCGGGGATCCACTACTCGACCACTGAGGTATTTAACGACATGGGCCAACGCGCCAGCATGGGCATGGACGACAATCAGTTCCGCGCCCGTCAGGTCCTCGTTTACGGGGAGTACGGGTTGGTCGAGCGGTTGACTCTGACCGGGCAGGTCGGCGCGGGAAGGCTGGTGGCTGAGGATAGCTTTGTCGAGCGCATCACTTGGGGGCTGGGCGATGTGCATCTCGGCGCGAAGTACCAGCTTACCGGAGGTAGGCTGGTGTTGTCGCCGCAGGTCGATGTCGCGTTCCCCAGCGGGTACGACCGGGAGTACGACCCGGCCCTTGGCACTGGTTATTCCGAACAGGGAGCACGGCTCTTGGCGGGGCTGTCGCTCTATCCGCTGCCGCTCTACGCGGGTGGCGAGGTGGGGTACAAACTGCGCGGCGGTCCGTTTTCCAACCAAGTGTCTTATTTTGTCGAGCTGGGGGCCACGCCGCGGCCGTGGCTGTTCGCCAAGGGCTTTGTCGCTAGTGTGTACACGCTCGCGGCGGACTCGGAGGGGGGAGTGGTGGGAGTAGTGCAAGTTTCAGAGGGGGATTTCACCGAAGTAGGTGGCAATGTGGCCGTGCGGGTGGCTGGCCCGCTGTGGATCGACTTGTTGTGGAAGTCGGTTTTCAAAGGAGAGAATATTGGGGCTGGATCGTCGTTGGGCTTAGGGTTGGCCCTCATTCGCTAAAGGAGTTGTCATGAACAGATCAACTAGACGTCAGTTTCTCAAGTCGAGCGGGGCTGCTATCGCCACCGCGATCCTCCCCACTTGGGGTTGCGACGGCAACGAGGTACGCTTCAAGAGCATGCCCACCGGGCCGGACATGGACGTGATGGACATGGACATGGAAGAAATGTCCGTGGAAGAGATGGCAGACATGCTACCGCTGCCGCCGATTACTTCCAATGCGCGGCACTATCTCCAGTCGATCAATGGGAAAAACTACGATCCGAAGATCGCGGCCAATAGTTGGCGCTTAGTGGTGGACGGGTTGGTGGATCAGCCCCTGACCGGGCTGACGTACGCGGATATTACCGCGCTGCCCATGCAGCGACAGGTCTTGACCATGCAGTGCATTGGCAACTGGATTGGCGGGCCATTGGTGGGCAATGCCGAGTGGGGCGGCACGCCGCTGTCCAACGTGCTCGACATGGCCGGGATTAGGAGCGAGGCGATCCGGGTCAAGTTTTACAGCGACAGCTCTGATGGCTATACCACGTCGATTCCACTGGAGCGGGCGCTGCGCGACGAGGTGATTCTCGCTTGGGAAATGAATGGTGAGCCGCTGCCGTCCAAGCACGGGTTTCCCCTGCGCTTGATAAATCCCGGGCACTACGGCCAGAAGATGCCCAAGTGGATCACCCGCATCGAGCTGATCGACGAAGAGTATTTAGGCTACTGGGAAAGCAAGCCCGAGAACAAGCCCTTCAAGTGGTCGGACGAGGCCGTGGCGACCGTGAACTCGCGGATTGACGCACCCCTGTCGGTGTGGGACGATGTAAAGGACCCGGCCAACGGCGGCGTTTCCGTGGTGTTGCAAACCCTGCGCGGGGTTGAAGGCAGCCCGTTTATCATCCACGGGATCGCCATGGCTGGCGAGCGCACGGTCGAATCGGTGCGGGTTAGCACCAATGGCGGGCGGGCTTGGCACGAGGCGCAGATTACCACCCAGCGCTTGCCCAACATTTGGGTCAGGTGGGCCTACGAATGGGCATTGCCCGCGTCGGGCGAATACGAAATCGTCGCGTGGGCAACGGATAGCGAGGGGGACTCCCAGCCGCGGACCGACGCTGGAGCCGATTTGTACGATGGCCGCACGGGCTGGCACCGCGTGAAGGTGAAGGTTGCTAGCAGAGCAGGGTAAGCAGCGCGTTTATTCTGGGGGGAACCAGTCCTGTATCTTGTCGCAGATCGCGCGCGCCTGCGCGGCACTTGACACCTCGAACTTGCTGCGCTGCAAAAAGGTGCCATCGCGCTTCTGGTAGCGGCGAATGGATATTTTGCTCGGGCCGTACTCGCCGGTTTTGCGGTCGAGGTCTTGGTAGAGGTACATGATCGTCGCCCAAGCCCCCTTGCTGAGCACTTCCTTGGCCACTTCTTTGCGCAAGACCTTGCCGTCTTCCTCGTACTGGATGGTGAGTTCGTCAATCGTTTCGGCCATTTTAAACTCTACGTTGTGGATTAAAGGGTGGCGTGCGTCTGCGGCGCGTTATCTATTATATATAATATAGGATGACGGACAAGAGCTATCGGGAGGGCGTAGCTCAAGAGTTTCTTATGAAGCTGGACATTCAGGACAAATTTCTACAGCGCGACGGCCGGGTTTTTCTCACGGGCATGGAGGCGATTGTGCGCCTCGTGCGCGAAAAACAGGAGCGCGATCAAGCCTCCGGCCACATCAACCAGACCTACTTCACCGGCTATGAAGGGTCGCCGCTGGGCGGGCTGGACCTGAAGATCGTCGCCCAACTCGAAATGCTCAACGAGCTGGGGCGCACGGTGCATCAGTTCGGTATTAACGAGAAAACCGCGGCTTCCGCCATCTTGGGCAGCCAGTTTGCAGCGAGTGGGGACATAGATGCCTTTTGGTATGGCAAGGCGCACGGCACGATGTGGATTCCCGACGAGGTGTGGTTGGCCAACCTCAGCGGCACGGGAGCACGAGGCGCGATGGTCCTGCTGTCGGGAGAAGATCATCGCTCCAAGAGCTCGGTCTCGCCTGGGGCCAGCGATTGGGTGTTGCGCAGCAGCATGGTGCCGATTTTCTATCCGGCCAGTATCGAAGATGTCATTCGCTTGGGGCTGCACGCGGTCGCTCTGTCGCGCCACGCTGGCGTGGTAACCTCACTCAAGCTGGCGACGCCGGTGTGCGACGGCGCGAGCACGGTTGATTTGGCCGGTGTGCGGCCAGACATCGCATTGCCCGAGCGCGCGTTTGCCAAGCGATTCAACCAGATCGTCATGGCTACGGGCGCATTGCCCATGCAACAGCAACTGGTGGAGGAAAAGTGGCCGCTGGTGGAAGCGTATGTCCGCGCCAACGACCTCAACCGCATAGTGGATGCGGATGCAGGAGGTGGGGTCGGCATCGTGGCTGTGGGCAAAAGCTACGCGGACGTGCGGCAGGCCCTCTCCTACTTGGGGTTGCGCGTGCCGGTGTTGCACCTTGCGGTGAGCTACCCGCTCGACTGCGAAATCGTGCGCACCTTCGCCCGTGGACTGCGGCACATTTACGTGGTCGAGGAACCGGGCCCTTTTGTCGAAGAGGGCGTCAAAGCCGCGCTGTGGGGAACGGATGTGGAGGCCGTGTACGGCCAGTGGGACGAGGACGGGCGGCCGCTGATTCCGGCGCACGGCGAAGTCGATCCCGAGGAATTGGCGCTCAAGCTCGGCCCGCGTCTGGGGGCGGCCCCCGAGCGCCTCGCCGAGTTGCAACGCGTGCTCGACCGCACCTATCCGGCTGTGCCCCGCGTCACGCCCATGTCCTGCGGCGGCTGTCCGTACAACACCTTCCGCGACTTGCACGAAAAGCCCGGGGGGGCCATTGGCTGCTCCTCCATCCGGGCGATTGAAGCCTACGATTCCGGTGTCCTCTACATTCCCACCATGGGAGCTGGCGGCTCCATTTACAGCGGCTGGGCACCCTTCAACGGCAATCAGCACATCTATCAATACTTGGGCGACGGAAGCTATTTCCACAGCGGCCGCGGCGCGATCCAAAGCTGCGTCCAAAGTGAAGTGAACATCACCTTTCTGCTGCTTTTTAACGGAGCGGTCGCACTCACCGGCGGGCAGACGCCCGGAGGGCAGCGGCCGGTGTCGGATGTCGTGCAGGAGCTTTTGGGGCTGGGGGTAGTGAAGGTGGGGATCGTCAGCGAGGACCCCGCGCGCTATCGCCACTTGGACGGGGAGCGGATTGCGGTTTTCGGCTTGGAGCGCCACGCCGAAGCCCTTGAGCAGTTTAAGGAAATTGCCGGGACCACGGTGATCATCCTCGATAAGGAGTGCGCCACCGAGAAGGGCCGTCGCCGTCGCCGTCAGGGTTTGACGCCCGACGAATACGTGCTCATCGACGAGGATATTTGCGAGGGCTGCGGCGACTGTTATGCCCAGTCCGAAGGCTGTGCTGCGCTCTACAGCGTGGCGACCGAGTTCGGCGACAAGACGCAGGTGCGGCAGGCTCAGTGCGCGCAAGACGGGCTGTGCATCGACGGCGAGTGCCCGTCCTTTGCCGTGGTCAAGCCGGCCAAGGGCACGCGCTTGCGCCGCCGTCGTCCGGAGCCTTTGGACGAGTTGCCAGAGCCGCCGGAGTGCCCGCTGGACCGGCCGTACGCGATCTTCGCTATGGGGCGTGGTGGAACGGGCGTGGTGACGATTTCCCATCTCATTGCGTACGCGGCCATGATGGAGGGCAAGTACGTGTATTTGTCGAACAACACCGGCTTGGCGCAAAAGGGCGGGCCGGTTGAAGCGCCGATGGTGATAAGCGCCGCTGAGCAGCCCGTGTTCAACCGCCTCTTCCCCGGGGAGGTCGATCTGTACTTGGGATTCGACCTGCTGCGGGCGTCCGAGCCGGACAACCTCAAATACGCCGCGCCCGAGCGCACCCGTGCCTTCGTCAGCACCGCTGAAATCGCCAATGCGGAGATGAATCGCAACCCGCGTACGCAGCCCTTTCCCGAGGCCGCTCAACTGCGCGCCCTAATTGACCGCTGCACTAGTAAGGACAATGTGTATCTCGATACCTACTGGCTGGCCGAGCGGCTGTTCTCGGACACGATTTTCGCCAACATGCTCCTGTTGGGGGCTGCGTATCAGGCTGGGGTATTGCCCCTACAAGCGGCCTCTATTGAGCAAGCCATTGTCCTAAACGGGCAAGCCGTGGAGAACAATGTTCAGGCTTTTCGTTGGGGGCGGCTGGCGGTGGCCGACCCGGCACGGGTGGAGCGGGATTTGGGGACTCAGCAAGTGTCCGCGGACCAAACATTGGCCGAGGTGAAGGAGCGGCTGGCGCATGACGAGGCTGCTCGGGCGCTGATCGACGAGGGTTTGGCTGCGTTGGCGGATTTGAATGCGGAGGGGCAGAAGGAGTTGGGGGTGCGGCTGGCCGAGTTGTGCGCGTATCAGGACGTCGCCTATGCCCAGCGCTACTTGGGGTTTGTGCGCCAAGTGTGGGAAGTAGATCGGGGCTTGTCGCACGGTTTGCAACTCACGCGGGCCGTGGTGCGAGGCTTGTACAAGCTAATGGCGTACAAGGACGAATACGAGGTCGCGCGGTTGGCAACGAGCAACGGCAGCGAGGAGCGGATGCGTGCCCTGTTCGATGGGGAGGTGAAAATCGTCCGGCAACTGCATCCGCCTACGATGCGGCGCTTGCTTAGAGGAAAGATCGGCTTCGGCAAAGGCCTGCGTCCGGCGCTGGTGCTGCTGAGTCGGCTGAAGGGGTTGAGGGGAACCGCCTTCGACATTTTCGGACGCACGGAGGCGCGGCGCTTGGAGCGCGAACTGATTGGCTGGTACTGCGGGTTGATCAAAGAAGTCTTGCCGGCACTGGCCGAAGAAAACTATGGGCTCGCTGTGGAAATCGCCGAATTGCCGGTCGTCATTCGCGGATACGAGCATGTAAAAGAGGCGTCGGCTGCCCAAGCCAAGCAGCAGGCAGGGCGCTTGTTGACGCAACTTCGCACCCAACCCTCTGTCTAGAGATTGACCAAAACCGGCTGGCGCGTCCTCAGCGCCCGCCGCAAGCCGCTGAGCAGAGCTTGGCCGCTGTCGCCTGAATGCTCGCTCGGCGGATTCTTTTTCTCACAAAAATCGCGCAACCACGCTAGTTCAGCCGGAGGAGTTGCCGCGTCGGGCACGACGTGGGTTCCCTTGGCGCTGGCTAGGGCAATTCCGCTGTGCGCGGCACTGGCTGAGATTACGCCGCCCCGGCCCAATAAGGTCAACTCGGCGAGCGCTGACTGCGGGGCGACGACTATCTGAATCGACGCGCCAATGGGAGCCGTGGCGGTCAGCACTACTTGGTAGGCGCGGCCGTGGCGGTTGGCGCAAAGATGTACTTGGGCTGGAGTTTCGCCCAGCAGGTCGCTGGCAAGGGATAACTGGCCACAAGCGGCCCACCACGCTGGCAGCAATCCCGGCTCTTGGACGCCGGCCACGAGGCGCAGATAGACCGGCTCTGCAAACGAAGGATCACGCCGCTTCTGTAGCACCTTGGCAAACAGGGGCGACCCGCGATGGACGCTGCCACTGGCGATGGGTTGGTCGGCCTTAGGTACTGGCCCGGCGCAGAGGACGGCGACGCCGGCTTGGAGGCAGGTGTGGACATCGTTGTGGAGGTCTGCATAGGGCGAGAGGAAGGCGCAGACGCGGGGGCTGGTTGCTTGGAGCATGGCCGGCAAGTCGCTGAAAAAGGGCAGGGCAGTGTCTGGGTGCCGACGCGCTGGATAGTACAAACCTTTGATCGGCAGGGCGGCTGCGAGTTGGCCGACGAGGGGGTTGAGGGCGGGATGGGCGCTGAGGGCGATAGTCATAGCTCTTGCTCCAGCGGCAGGTCAACGGCCGCGTTGCACTCGACGGCGCGGTAGCCAGCGAGAATAATTTCCATTAAATCCCGCGCTTGGCGCACGCCATAGCGGGTCGGGCGGTCGTCGTCGATGGCGGCGACCAAATCGTCGAGCCCGGCTGCTAGACCCGCTGTGTCCTCGGATAGGGCAGCGGTTGGAACGGGCGGTCCTCCGTGCCACTGCATGGGGTCTTGGGCGTTGGGCTGATAGTCGTAGCCGGTGCTGTAGTCGCGCAGATAAGCGTCCAACGCCGGTCTTTTCGCGTCTATGGTAGCGCTCTGGCGGGTGCCGATTAGGTACGCCCGCGACGGGCCGCCTTGGGGGTGAGAAGCTGTGCCGATGCGCCCGCCGCACAAGGTGGCTACGCGGCCGTCGGCATCGGTCATGGTCAGCGTGCCAAAATCGTCGCAGCCGTGGGCACCATGTTCGGGGAAGAAGAAGGCCCCGGCGTGGCCGACGACGTGGCGGATGGGGCCGAGGCATTCTTGGATTAGGCCGACGGCGTACGCTCCTACAGTCAGCAATTCTCTTTTGATGTCGGGGTATTTCCACCGGCCGTTGGGGGCGACAAAGGCGCGGCGTTGAGTTATCGGGCGCGGCCAGCCCTTGCCGAACATCACATCGACGTGGACGCCGAGCAGGGTGCCCAAGTCGCCGCTGGCGAGGACTTGGCGGGTGTGCTGGGCGAGGGTGCCGTAGGCGTAGCCGGGGATGATCGCCCGGACGCCGGTGCGCTCGACCGCGACTGCGGACGCTTCGGACTCGGCGAGGGTAGCCCCGGGAAACTTGTCGATCCACAGGTGCTTGCCGGCCTCGGCGGCGTGGACGATGAGCGCGGACCGCCGTTCGATCTCGCAGCCGACGCTGACGATATTGACGGCTGGGTCGTTGATGGACTTGTCGAGGTCTTCTGAGTAGGGCACGCCGAGTTGGCCAGCCCATTGCTGGTTGTAGGCGCGCAAGTCTGGATCGATGTCGGGGTAGTCGGCGACGCCGATGATGCGCAAGCGGGGATGGGCCTGATACAAGGGGATGAAGTGCTGCTGGTGGCTGTGTTTGCTGAAGCTGACCAGCAGAATACCGTAGGTTTCATTGGGCATGATGGTTCCTCGTTGGCCTTGGAGGCTTGGGCGTGGTAATGCAGTCGGAATTTACTTGCATTTTTATTTTCATAAAAGTGCTTCACCGGGCATAGGGCTGGGCTACACCTAGGCCGGGCACCATCCGATAATGCTTGAGGTTGAAGGTACACAGCGTCGCTGACGAACCAATCGCACAAGCTGCAATTAAGGCATCCAACAAGCCTAGGTTATGCGAGAGGTGATAGGACGTAAAATCAGTCAAGGCACGTTGGCAGTCAGCAGCGGTGGGCCACACCACTGGTAAGGGCGCGACTAATTTCAACGCCTGCTGAACCTGTCCAGCATTTTGGGCGTCCTGAATCAGCTCCATGATCACGAAGCCAGGCACAGCCGGAAGTTCGATCAAGCCAGCAAACCAAGTCAGCGCTGGAGTATGCTCGCGCTGAATGTCAATGAGCACATCAGTATCGAGGAGATACAAAGACTATTCCCGTATCCGTTTTTCTGCCTTATGGCGGAGTTGACGGGCGAGTGCTTGGCTATCGGTAGTATGGGATCGCGTGCCAAGGAGCCCTTCGCTTTGCCAATAGGCGATCAAGTCTGCACCCGTGGCTGGCGCAGCCTCAACAGACGACCTAGTGGAGAGAAGACGTAAGACGTACTCCGCGAGAGACACCCCCATTTGCGTAGCTTCTGTTGTCAATTCGCGTTCCAATTCTTTGGGTAAGTCGAGCCTGATACTCATAGTCGGTCTCCTTGGCTTTCTCTACTTCTGCTATCGCTGAGTTAGGTGATTCATAGCTTATCCAGCATATGAGATAGTATAACAGCCCTGCGGATGATGGCCAAAAGGATGACTTCGCAAAACTATGGTAGTTACCTCCGTAATAGGAGCGATTTTTTGCGGTGCTTTTGGTTCGACTTGTCCGATGCGATGGGGAGTAGTAAGATAAACGCTTCATGGATATGCATACCGACTATAATTCAGTAGAAATAGATTCGAGAAAGAGCCTGAACGCCGCACCGTCAACACTACCCGAACGCGCCCCTTGCGTAGGCGAACTAGTCCAGCTTCGCTCGCGCCGCTGGCTGGTCGAGGAAGTCGTCCCAGCATCGGTATCTGGCCAATCGGCACGGGTCCAGCTAGCTTGTGCCGACGACGATGCGCAAGGGCAGGCCCTAGAGGTGTTCTGGGACTGTGAATTGGACCGCCGCATTCTCCAGCAGGAGGGCTGGGCCGATCTTGCCGCCAAAGGCTTCGACGATCCGCGTCGATTCGCAGCGTTCCTCCACACGCTGCGCTGGAACTGCGTTACCGCCACTGCCCCCAACATCTTTCAGGCACCATTTCGCGCCGGCATCAAGATTGACGCCTATCAGATGGAGCCACTGCGCAAGGCACTCAGGATGCCTCGCGTCAACCTCTTCATCGCCGACGACACCGGCCTCGGCAAAACTATTGAGGCCGGTCTGATCGCACGCGAACTACTACTCCGCAAGAAGGCCAAAACACTCGTGGTAGCGGCACCTCCTTCGGTGCTGGAGCAATGGAAAGCCGAGATGGAGGAGCGCTTCGGCCTCGTATTTGAGATCCTCGATCGCGCATACTGGACCCGAATGCGCCGCGAGCGCGGTTTTGGTGTCAACCCTTGGCACACTCACAGTCGCTTTCTAGTTTCCCACAACCTTCTGATTGACCCGGCCTATGCGGATCCGATGCGGGAATGGCTAGGGGAAATGCAGCCCGGCAGCCTGCTGATCTTGGACGAAGCCCACCACGCGGCACCAGCGAGCGGCGGACGCTATGGTATTGAGACTAAGTTCACCCGTGCCGTGCGCGATCTGGGCGGACGCTTTGAGCACCGTCTCTTTCTTTCTGCGACGCCGCACAACGGCCATTCAAATAGCTTTTCCACGTTGCTAGAACTGCTCGATCCCTATCGCTTCACACGCGGCGTCAAGGTACGGGGCAAGCAGGTGCTCGAAGATGTGATGGTGCGCCGGCTCAAGGAAGACATCCGCGAGATCCAAGGAGGTTTCCCCAAGCGCATCGTCAAGCGGATCGAGATCGCAGGTCTTCCCGCAGACGCTCCAGAGCTCGTCCTATCCCAACTCCTCGACGAATACCGTGCTGTCCGCGAACAACGTCACGCTAGTACCTCGGCAAAGGCCCAAGCTGCAGCGGGCCTTCTCGTAATCGGCTTGCAGCAACGGCTCCTCTCTTCGGTTGAGGCATTTGCACGCAGTCTTGAGGTGCATCGCAAGACTGTCGAACGCCAGTGGGAACAAGCGTCAGGTGACGGATCAACAGTGGTCAAACACACCACTCATCTCTTCGCGACCTCACCAGATGCCGAAGACGAGCGTGGCGAATGGACATCTGAGGAACTGGAGGCGGAGGAGAAAAGCCAAATTGAGGCGATCTCGGCAGATGCCGAGACGGAAACACAACGCAACACGGAGACCGAAGCACTCTGGAACCGAGAGCAACAGCTTCTCGACCGGATGCGAGAGATTGCCGAGACAGCGCGGGGACGGCCCGACGCCAAGATGCTGCGGCTTATTGACTGGATCAGAGACAACCTATGTCCCGCCTTGCCACCCTTCGGCCAAGCGTCCGCAGGGGCACTCGCTGAGTGGAACGACCGCCGGGTGTTGATCTTTACGGAAAACCGCGAGGGAACTAAGCGCTATCTGAAGGAAATGCTCGATTGGGCGGTTGAGGGAACGGACCGCGCCGACGAGCGCATCGCGGTCATTGACGGCCACACCAGCGGTGCGCGACGCAAAGAGATCCAACGTCGCTTCAATGCCGACCCTAAAAAAGACCCGCTGCGCATTCTGCTCGCCACTGACGCCGCCCGCGAGGGCCTCAACTTTCAGGCCCACTGCACGGACTTATTCCATTTTGACTTGCCTTGGAATCCCGGCCGCATTGAGCAGCGCAATGGTCGCATTGACCGCAAGCTCCAACCGGCATCCGAGGTCCGTTGCCACTACTTCGTCCTGACGCAACGGGCAGAAGACCGCGTGCTCAAAGTCTTGGTGCGTAAGACAGAGACTATCAAGCGGGAACTCGGCAGCCTTTCCAAGGTGATCAACGACGATATTGAGCGGCACCTCAAACGCGGGATCCGGCACCGGGAAGCCGACCAGATCGCACGAAAAATTGACCAAGCCGACCTCGATGCGGAGCGTAAGCGCATTGTTGAAGATGAGCTTGAAGCCGCCCGGGACCGGCAAGAGAACTTGAAAGCACAGATCGCTAGTTGCCGCAATGTCCTTGAAACATCCCGCAACTGGGTAAAATTTGCGCCGGAACCTTTCCGCGACGCGCTTTCTTGCTCGCTTGAGTTGTTAGGGGCTGAGCCACTTGTCAAAGGCGAGGATGAAGATGGCCGCTCGGTCTGGGCTTTTCCGCCACTCGACTACAAAGTCCAGTCCGATTTGAGTTGGGCTTCGACACTTGACACGCTGCGAGCGCCGCGCAAGACAGACCAGAAGCTCGCTGAATGGCGCAAGGAGACGCCGGTCCGCCCCGTCGTCTTTGAAGATCGCGGTGTGCTCAGCGACGACGTCGTTCACTTGCACCTTGAACAGCGCGTGGCCCAGCGCCTGCTTGCCCGCTTTCGGTCGCAGGGATTTGTTCACCACGACCTGTCGCGGGCCTGCCTCGCCCAAGCAGCGGATTCGATTCCGCGCGTGATTTTGCTCGGGCGTCTCTCGCTCTACGGAAGCGGTGCCGAGCGGCTGCATGAAGAGATTGTGCCCGTCGCCGCACGCTGGAGCGAGCCATCGCGGCGCGACGGGCTGCTCCAAGCCTATGCACGAGATGCCCAAGCGCGAACACTTGATCTGCTCGATCGCTCACTCACTGAATCCAACAGACATGCGCTCAACGACACCGTCCAACGCAAGCTCCTCGACGCGGCTCCCCGTGACATTGACGAACTCCTGCCGCAACTCCAACCACGCGCCGAAGAATTGGCCGCTGCCGCTATTGAGCAACTTCGTCGTCGGGGCGAACGCGAGGCGGCCGACCTCCTCGCCACCTTGGAGCGTCAGCGCACCCGCGTCCGCGAAGAACTGGACAAACACGAACGTCCCCCGGAACAACTTATCTTGGGCTTCGACGCAGAAGAAAGGCGGCAGCTCCAAGCCAATGTGAGCGCTTGGCACCGTCGCCTTGAACAGTTCGACAGCGACTTGGAGCGGGAGCCTGAGCGCATTCGCCAGTTTTACGAAGTCCGCGCCCAGCGCGTCGAGCCGGTCGGCTTGATCTATCTCTGGCCAGAGACGAACTGACCTTCATGGCCAAACTCGACCCGAATATCGTCGCACACCTCGAATGGCTGGGCTTTGTCCAGCCAACGGGCTTGGTCGTCTCTGCGCCAGCCTTGGTCAAGGCCAGCGCGATTTTGGACCGCCGAGACGCCGAAGGACAGCACTTACTACAGGAGTGCGTCGAAGAGCGCAGCTTTGAGCCTGGACAACAGCCCCAGCCTTGGCTGCCGGACTTTCGGACCTTCGCCGACTCTGTCCTTGGCTGGAGCTTCTCGCCCAAAGGGTACGCCGGGACGGATAAAAATCCGATTCCTTCCGAACTTGATGTCGCTCTACCCGACTATGCGGAGACCTTATGCCCAACATACGCTGTCCGCGAAAGGGATCCCAACGATGGTGAATCGCCTTGGCAGCTTCTCGTGCAAGTGATTGAGCCTAGCCAATGCTTTGACCGCATCGAAGTGGGTGCAGGTCGGCTGGAAGCCTCGCCGCAGGGTCGCATGGAGCGGCTGCTGCGCGCCACGACCGTTCCGGCAGGGCTGCTCTTCAACGGTCGCGCTCTGCGACTGATTTCGGCTCCTCGTGGCGAAAGTTCGGGCTGGATGGACTTCCGGGTCGCCGATATGCTCCTGACTGCGGGGCGTCCCATCTGCACTGCCTTGCGCCTGCTCTTGCACGAGCGACGCTTGCTTGCACTGCCACAGCGCGAACGTCTCGCTTGCCTGCTCGCAGAAAGCCGCAAGTACCAAAACGAAGTCAGCGAGCGTTTGTCCGAGCAGGTGCTTCACGCCCTCTACGAGTTGCTGCGCGGTTTTCAAGCGGCCCACGATGCCTCGAAAGGCACACTCCTACAGGAGCCGCTACATGAGGACCCCGACGATGTATATCGCGCTCTGCTCACCGTAATTTTGCGGCTCGTTTTTCTGCTCTACGCCGAGGAGCGCGACATGCTGCCCGCGCACGACACCTTCGTGCGTCACTACTCCATCGCCGCGCTCTATGATCGCCTGCGCAGCGACGCTGCGCTCTATCCCGATACCATGGACCAGCGCTATGGTGCCTGGGCGCAACTGTTGGTTTTGTTTCGCATGATCCACGACGGTGCCGAGGCCGATGGGCTGCACTTGCCCGAGCGCCACGGTGCTTTATTTGACCCCGACCGCTTTAAGTTCCTCGAAGGTCGGGCGGGAAGTGGTGGACGCCAAATTCACGAGCGGATTGAGCCGCCGCTCGTTTCCGACGGCACGATTTACCGCGCGCTCGAAAAGCTCTTTGTGCTCGATGGTGAACGCATCTCGTATCGTGCGCTCGACGTGGAGCAGATTGGCTCGGTGTACGAGACGATGATGGGTTTCCGCTTGGAGACCGCGCATGGCCGTTCAGCGGCGATCAAGGCACCGAAAAGGTACGGGGCACCGACGACTATTAACCTTGAAGCGCTGCTCGACGAGACGCCCGCCAAGCGGGAGAGGTGGCTGCGCGATCGCACGGACCGCAAGCTCGCCGACAAGGCCAAGAAGGCGGTCAAGGAAGCTGCTACGCTTGACGACTTGCACGTAGCTCTCGATCCAGTGCTCGATAAGGTGGCTACGCCCGACCTCGTTCCTCCGGGCGCAATGGTACTCCAACCCAACGAAGCTCGGCGGCGCTCCGGTTCGCACTATACTCCGCGTGCTCTCACCGAGCCGATTGTACGCACTACCCTTGAACCCATTTTGGCGCGCCTTCGCGGTGATAATGGCCGATCACCCCGCCCTGAGCAGATTCTCGATCTCAAGGTTTGCGATCCGGCGATGGGGTCTGGGGCGTTTCTAGTGGAAGCCTGCCGCCAACTCGCTGATGCCTTGGTCGAAGCCTATCACGCCCACAGTGAGACTCCCGAGATCCCGCCTGATGAAAACGAAACGATTTACGCCCGCCGTCTCGTTGCTCAGCGCTGTCTCTATGGCGTAGATCGCAACCCCGTGGCGGTCGATTTGGCCAAGCTGTCCCTGTGGCTTGTGACCCTCGCCAAGGACCACCCCCTCACGTTTCTCGACCATGCGTTGCGGCACGGCGATTCTTTGGTTGGACTTTCGCGGAAGCAGATTGAGGCGTTCCACTGGAAGGAGAATATGCTGAGCTTCCGAGCAGGGTTTGAGACTATGCGGATTCACCAGCAGATGGGGAAAGTTGCCGATTTGCGCCGCCGCATCCGCGAAGCGGGGGAGACCACTACTGATCGAGAACTGCAACTGCTGTGGAAGGATGCCCGGGACGAACTGGAGGAAGTAACGCTGTTTGGCGATTTAGTGCTGGCGGCGTTTTTCGAGGGAGACAAACCGAAGAAACGGGAGGCAAAGCGCGCTGAATTTGCCGACGCGGTCGCAAGTGGCAACGCCGACAGCTATCGAGGGTGGCTCGCAGAGTGGCGGGAGCAAGAGCCGCCGCTCGCGCCCTTTCACTGGGAATTTGAGTTCCCGGAGGTGTTTGAACGCGACAACCCCGGCTTTGACGCCATTGTGGGGAATCCGCCGTTTGCGGGCAAGAATACGGTGACTGCCAGCAATGTCGATCGTTATCCAGACTGGCTCAAGCAAATGCACGAGCAGAGCCACGGCAATGCCGACTTGGTGGCTCACTTTTTCCGGCGGGCGTTCAACCTCGTCCGCGAGGACGGTGCGTTTGGTCTGATTGCTACCAACACCATCGCTCAGGGCGATACGCGCTCGACGGGATTGCGGTGGATATGCGAGAATGGCGGTGCCATTTACGACGCGACTCGTCGTTATCAGTGGCCGGGGCAGGCGGCGGTGGTCGTCAGTGTGATCCACATCTATTGCGGGACATGGGAAGGAAAGCGGCGGCTGGATGGAGCCGAGGTATCCGACATCACCGCATTTCTGTTCCACGGGGGCGGCCACGACGACCCGGCGCAGCTCAAAGCAAACGCGGGCAAGAGCTTTGTCGGCAGTTATGTTCTCGGTATGGGCTTCACTTTCGACGACACTGATACGAAGGGCGTTGCCACATCGCTCGCTGAGATGGAGCGGCTAATCGAATGGGAACCGCGCAATCGGGAAGCGATCTTCCCCTACATTGGCGGCGAGGAGGTAAACACCATCCCAACCCATGTGTATCACCGTTACGTGATTAATTTCTGGGATTATCCGTTGCGCCGGGAGAACTTGGGAAGGCAATGGGTGGATGCGGACAAAGAGCAGCGACGCGAATGGTTGCGAAAAGGGACCGTGCCGCTGGACTATCCTAGGCCGGTAGCAGCCGATTGGCCGGGACTGCTGGCCATTGTTGAGGAGAGAGTGAAACAGGATCGCGCTAAGCTCAATAAGAATGCCATTGGACGAAAACGCGCCGAATTCTGGTGGCGGTACGGCTCGACAGCAAAAGAACTCTACGCCGCGATCTCTGGGCTAGAGCGGGTGTTGGTAATTTCAAGAGTCGGTCAGCAGGCCGCGCTCGCTTTCGAGCCAGGGAGAATGGTTTATAGCGACTCCCTCATCGTCTTCCCCTTCGACACCTACGCCGCCTTTTGTGCCCTCCAATCTCGCCCCCACGAGATCTGGGCACGCTTCTTCGGGTCGTCAATGAAGGACGACCTCCGCTACACTCCCTCCGACTGCTTTGAGACCTTTCCCTTTCCAAAAGGTTGGGCTACTCATCCCGACCTCGAAGCCGCTGGCGAGGCTTACTACGAGTTTCGCGCTCAACTGATGGTTGCTAACAAGGAGGGCATGACCAAGACCTATAACCGCTTTCACGACCCCTACGAGAATGACTTTGAGATAGCTAAGCTCCGCGAGCTTCACACCGCCATGGACCGCGCAGTCCTCGACGCTTACGGCTGGGACGACATCCCGACCGACTGCGAGTTTTTGCTCGACTACGAAATCGACGAAGAGGAATGGGGCAAGCGCAAGAAACCCTATCGCTACCGCTGGCCCGACGCGGTGCGGGACGAGGTGCTGGCACGGCTTCTCGAACTGAACGCACAGCGGCCCAAGCGGGAGACGGGGACGAAGCCGTCGTTCTGGGACGAGGAAGATGAAGCAGACGAGGCTCGCGCCGGTGACGCTGCACAAAAGCCGAGCACCACGTACAGGCCATCGACGCGCCAAGCCCCTATGGCAGCAGAGCCGATGCCGCTGTGGGAGACGGACAATGACTGAGCATAGGGCTATCAATTCGGAAGCAGTACGTGAAAAGCAGATCGAGACCCTGAAGAGTTGAGATGATATAAGCATGGCACTAAAGAGACTGAAACTTTCGGTTGAGACCGGGCAGAAACCTGTCGATCCATTGCAGATATTCGAGAGACTGACACTTCGTGGCTCCATCGAGAATATCTGGGATCCACAAGCTGAAGCCCTACGAGAGTGGCACAGACAGCGAATAGAATCCGACGTGGCGATTGAGATGAATACGGGTGGCGGTAAGACTCTCGTAGGATTACTCATCGCTCGGTCGCTAGTGAATGAAAAGAAAGGACGAGTGCTTTACGTTTGTGTAAATAATCAACTAGTCGAGCAAACTTCTCATCGTGCAAAAGAAATCGGCTTGTCGCCAGCGGTACGCTATAAGGGCGACTGGCGGAAGAGAGGGGAATTTGATACTGGCAACGAATTCTGTTTGACGAATTACGCCACGGTGTTCAACGGAAAATCAGTCTTCCGCAACGAAGGAATCGGTGCTCTGGTCTTCGATGACGCTCACGTTGCCGAAAACAACATTCGTGATCAATTTACCTTGAGAATCTCTTCGGATCAGGAGGCGTTCTCAAAGATTCTGGATCTGTGCCGGAAACACTTTGCGAACAGTGGTAGAGAGAGCCGCTTTGATGATATTGCGTCGAAGCGATCTACTTCGGTACTATTCATACCTATGTTCATTGTCTGGGATTACGCTAACCAGTTCCGCAAAATCCTGCTTGATTTCGGTGTCGAAAGAGATGACAACCAGTTCGCTTGGGAGCACTTGAAGGATCATCTCAATTATTGCTGTTTCGTTGCCGACGGCAATGGACTTCAAATAACTCCAGCGGTACCGCCGCTCTCGCAACTCAACTATTTCCAAGAGAATGTCCGACGTATTTACCTAACGGCAACTCTGCCATCTCAGGCATCGTTTGCACGTACATTCGGTGTCTCTGAATCAACAATTATCCAGCCAAGTGGCAAATCCGGCGATGCACAGCGCTTGTTTGTGTTCGTTCACGGAGAGGATGACGAGACGCAGCGCACAGAGGCAAAGAGTCTTGTCAAGGAACAGAAGTCATGCGTGATTTCTCCGTCGGCAAGAAAGGGACAGAATTGGGTACCGCCAGCAACTATTTATGATACTGGGGGTGGCCAAGATGAAATTGACCGTTTTGCGAAATCAGAATATGCCGAAATGCTCGGGTTGATTGCTCGCTATGATGGTATAGATCTGCCGGGTGATTCGTGCAAACTTCTCATTCTTGACGGGCTTCCAACCGGCGAAAGTCTGATTGACCGGTTCATTGATGAGAACATTCAGATCGAGACAATTCGCACCTACCGCAGGGCTACCCGAATCGTTCAGGCAATAGGGCGAATTTTCCGTAGCAATACGGATCATGGGGCCGTACTCCTCGTTGGGCCACGACTTCAATCATGGGTGAAGAATCCGGATAACCGAGCCTTCCTACCGAAACTGCTACAGAAACAACTTTTGCTTGGAGTTGAGCTTGAGAAACAGGTCCAAAGTAAGGAGACAACGCGAGAAGAATTAATTGAAGGAGTACTCAAAGGGGACAAAAACTGGGATGAGATGTATGATGAGTACATTGATCAATTCGAGACGAACATAACGCCTCCACCCGCCGATTGGCACGTCAAATTGGTTCTCGATGAGAGAAAAGCATTAGATCAACTTTGGATGGGACAGTTCCAGCGAGCTGCAGAGCTATACGAAATTCTCGCCGTTGATACCCAGCAGTATGATCCAAGATTGGCGGCATGGTATAGTCACTGGCAAGGACTGGCCTTGCTATGTGCTGATGACAGACAGCAAGCACTACTCAAGTTCATCAATGCGGCAAATGAGCGTTCGGAACTAGGGCGTCCTTCCGAACGGCGTGAGACGTTATTCAAGCCACCAGAAGCTTCCAATATTGGAGAACAGGCAAAAGTTCTTACACGGTCATATCAAAAAAATAAAACTCGGCTTTTAGTCACTGTGGAATTGGTGAAAAAAGAACTGGTTTATGGAGGAAAAACCAATAAGGCGGAAGAGGCGCTCAGAAAACTTGGAGAACTCATCGGGTTACGCGCGGAACGACCTGACAAGTCAAAGAAAACTGGACCGGATGTGACATGGCAAGGTGAGGGCGGCCCTGCGGCGTGGGGGTTTGAGTTGAAAACCGATAAGAATGAGGACGGTATATACTCAAAGACAGATATTTCTCAATGCCACGACCATAAGGAATGGCTATCTGCTAATCACGGAGATGGCTGTGAATTAACGATAGTGGGGCGGATGTTAGCTGTTTCTGAGCAGGCCAATCCGTTTCCAACACTTCGCATCACCGAGATTGACTCTTTTCGTGATCTTTTGAATCGAGCAAAACAAATGCTTGACGCCGTAGAATCTGGAGACAAGGTTGACTTGGAACGGTCATTTCAATCATGGCTGAACCACTATGGACTCAACTGGCCTCATTGCGTCGAGTCGCTGGATAGTAGCCTCGCAGTGGATCGTCGTGGCGAATGATGGCGTTTTTTGGCGTGAGTGGATGCTGAGCCTCAGTTCTCCCCGAGCCATAGCCCTTGGCACGACGGCAATTCGATAGGAAAGTATCTGCAGAAACTGAGCCTAAGACTTGTCACCGTCTCTCTTGTTCCCGTCATTTTTATAAAAGGCTTGATAGCTACTTTTTCTCTGGCAGGAGTGCCTGTTTTACGTCCTATACGACTAGTTTTATAATCGCGATGATGGCTACCACAACATGGGCAACTGGATAGAGGAAGCAGTCGAGGATACGGGCCTATGAAATGAAGGAGCTAACATCGTGAATTACCGAGAATCCCTGCCTGATGGGTGTCCTCCAGACACCGCAGAGGAAATTGTCCAGCCTTGCGACGTGTTTCGCCTAGTTCGCACTGATCCGCCGACGGAGGAGGACTTCAAATCGCAGCGAGAGGAAAATCCCGGCCGTACTTTCCGCGGGGTTGACGAGTGCCAAGCCCGAGGATTATCGGTTCACACCGAGCGGCGCGACTCGGAGAACGCATTGAGGCTCCCGACGCTACGCGGGCGGTTGATCTGCCGACTGCGACTAGGATTGGGCGCAGGTAAGATTCAGCAAACGGGGCGGCCTTCGCACCACACATGGTGGCCGCTGGCCGACTACGATGTGCTAGCACAATGCACGGTGGAAACCATATGACGACGATACGCCACACAGCCACGCTGTTCGAGTACGACGGCCCACAGCTATTCGTGGCTCGCGACGACGATGGCGGTCGGTATCTGGCGCTGCTGGTGGACAGCCCGGAGGAGCAAGATAGTTATCTGGTCGTGCAGATTGATCCTGAGCTTCTGAGCCAGTTTCGTGCCGGTGGCCTTGAATTGAGGCCGCTGATTGCCGAGGCGAGCAAAGACCAGTGGTATCTTACGACCACGACGAACTTGGACGAACCATTGGTGCTTGAGCTTCAAAGAACGCCCATAGAGGAGCGCTTTTTGCCGGACGAGGGTTTCACGTTGGCTGACTTGCCTCTGAAAGAGGGCGCACTTGAAACAGACGCAGAGCGCAATTCCGGTCCACCGTCCAATTCCATCGAAGTCCGCGAGCGCCTAATCGAGGCCCTCAAACTCGACCTCGTCGGCCCTTGGGCTGGCCACGAGCTCGCCGAAGAGCGCTTGCCGGGCTGGGTTCGGCCCTCAAACTGGTATCTTACCGGCTTCCTGATCCCGTCGGATACCCCTATTGATCAGCGGGACGATGATGACGATGATGACGACTTTGGAGGGGAGGTGTCTGAGGAAGCTGGCTTGCCCGAGGAATCGAGCGAAGAGCGCAAAGCCGCCAAGAAAGGCTACTTTCCGTCGTCGATGGGGTTGAGCTTTCTCGCGTCTAAGGAGGCGAAGAAGCTCCATATCACTGTGCGCTGGGGAGACTACGCGTCGGCGTCAATCGAAGGTTCGGACGGCAAGCAATCCGTTTGGCAGCGGACTCCATACACAGCAGAGGTCGAAGTAGCCCTCGCCGGGGACGACCCGATGAGTGAACACGACGTTCCTGATTCCGACGGTCTCCAGCTTCACGTGGTCAAGCGCCAAGTCAGAACGAAGCAAATCCCTTCGGGCACCCAAGCGGTTTCAGTCTTTCTGGTCAATCGCCGAACCCCATCAGAGGATAAAGATTCTAGGTATGCGTTTCAGGCTGAGATCGAGGTGCAGAGCGAACATCTCTTTGTGCCCCGGCCTGATCCACGCGGAGCGCAAGCCGATGAGTGGGACGATAAGGTCGCTGACCTCCACTATGCTGACGTGCCTGAGTACGCTACTGGTCACGGTGTTTCGGCCGAGTGGGAAATATTGGATGGCCACTGCCAGATGGTGCGCACCGCTTGGATTCCAAGCGCTGAAGTGGAGAAAACAGAGACTGCCGAAATCTCGAATGTCGAACTGTCGATAGAAGCACTTGGAGCATTGGATGGAGGAGACGCCGCTCAAGCCGCGCTCTCACCACTCGTCGTGCAATATCGTCGTTGGATTGACCAACAGCGACAAAAAATTGCGGAGCTTGGAGGCGAACGGGAAGAAACCGCGAAGCAGCTAATCCAATCCGCCTCCGACGCCGCCGAGCGAATCGAGCGCGGCATAGCCGCCTTGGCTGCTGACGAAGACGCGCTTGATGCCTTTCGCGTCGCCAATCGGGCCGTAGCGCGGGCATTGCGGCAACGTCTCAAGATTGATGAGCCGCAGTGGCACCCGTTCCAGCTCGCCTTCATTATGATCAATCTCCCCGGCCTCGTTGATCCGCAGGGTTCTGACCGGAAAATAGTAGATCTGCTCTTCTTCCCGACTGGCGGTGGCAAGACCGAGGCGTACCTAGGACTTGCAGCGTTTGCGATGGTACTGCGCAGGCTCCGGCACCGAGGCGGCGCAAAGCCCGGTGCAGGCGTCAGCGTGATCATGCGCTACACGCTGCGGCTGCTTACCCTCGATCAACTCTCCCGTGCCGCCGGGCTAGTTTGTGCTTTAGAACTTGAACGGGAAGAAGCCCCTGATCGCTACGGCGAGTGGCCCTTTGAGATTGGGCTTTGGGTGGGCAAGGCCGCTACGCCTAACTTCTTGGGGCGCAAGGGAGACGGACGTTCTGATTCGGCGCGCAGCAAGGTCATGCAGTTCAAGGCCGATTCTAGAAATAAGCCCTCGCCGATTCCGCTCGAAAACTGTCCGTGGTGCGGAACGCGCTTTGAGCCAGATTCGTTCTCTCTCGAACCTGATACAGACAAACCGCGGAATCTGCGCATCATCTGCATGAATTTTGAGTGCGATTTTGCGGGGGATCGGCCGCTTCCCATCGTCGCCGTTGATGAGCCGCTTTACCGGCGGCTCCCGGCCTTTCTGATCGCCACGGTTGACAAGTTTGCGTCGCTCCCGTGGGTTGGGCCATCGGGAGTGCTCCTCGGCGGGGCAGATCGCCACGATAATGAAGGATTTTATGGTGCGGCGGAACCCGGTAGGGGGACACCGCTCGAAGCGCCCCTTTCTCCGCCGGATTTGATCGTCCAAGATGAGCTACACCTGATCTCGGGGCCGCTTGGTACGATGGTAGGACTCTACGAATCGGCGATTGAGGCATTGTGCGTCCGCAGCTTCAATGGCCGCGTCATACGGCCCAAAATCGTCGCTTCGACTGCCACCGTGCGCCGTGCCCAAGATCAGATACACGCCCTCTTTGGGAGATCCTTAACCCAAGTGTTCCCTCCGCCTGGACCCGACCGGCGTGATTCCTTCTTTGCCCGTATCGTTCCGGCTGACGACAAACCTGCCCGACGTTATCTCGGCATCGCATCGCCGGGGCGGAATCCCAAAGTCCTGATGCGCCGGGTGCTGCTGGCGCTCATGGGTGCCGCTCAGCGGGCTTGGCAGGACGCTGGAGGGAGCAAAAAGCAAAAGAATCCTGCAGATCCGTACATGACCGTGCTTGCTTACTTCAATAGCTTGAAAGAGTTGGGGGGGGCGCGGCGGATCATTGAGGAAGAGGTTCAGAACACCCTTAAGGGGTACGGGGCACGTCGGCGGATCGGCGAGGAGCGAGGGCTTTTTCGCGATCGCCAGAGATTCTCCGAAGTGGTGGAGTTGACCTCACGTGTTCCCACCGACAAGGTGGCTGAGGCGAGGCGGCGACTCGATCTCCAGTTTCACGAAAGACAGCGCGTTGACTGCGCGATTGCGACGAATATGATCTCCGTCGGTCTCGACATACAGCGCTTGGGGCTGATGGTGGTTCTCGGTCAGCCCAAAGCCCACGCTGAGTACATCCAAGCGACGAGCCGGGTCGGCCGCGACGATGCGCGACCGGGGCTCGTGCTAACGCTGCTTAACGTCCACAAGCCACGCGATCGCTCCCACTACGAGCGCTTCCGGCACTACCACGAAACCTTTTATCGATCCGTGGAAGTGGGGAGCGTCACGCCGTTTGCGGCCCGTGCGCTCGACCGGGGATTTTCCGGGGCGCTCGTGGCCTTGTCCCGACACGTTGAGGCGGCGCTGACCCCGGCGGAGGGCGCAGCGCGGGTCGCAGAGGTACGGGCTGCACTAGAACGCCGTCTTCTCGACTCATTTCGCGAGCGCGTCCGCGAGCAGCCATTAAATGAAGAGGAGCGGGAGGAACGGCTGCGCAGTGTCCAGAATCGCGTCGGCGACCTGCTCGATTCGTGGTGCAAGATATTCGACGACTACTACGAGGCGGGAGTCGGGCTGCAGTATCAGAAATATGAACTTGATAAGTCTCGTCCACTGCTACGGGACATGCTGGATACGGACTTTGAGTCTGAACATCACCGGAAGTTTCGCGCCAATCGATCGCTCCGAGATGTAGAGCCTGAAGTGAACCTGTTTTTGGGGAACTTAACTCCATGAATACTAGTGCTAAAGGCCATGGCCAGATCCGGCGCAGCCAAGTGATCACTACCTACGGACCGGGCGCACTGATTGACCTGCCGAGGGACTCGGCGATAGTCGGTGGTTTGGACAAGTGGCCAAGCGAGAGCAAGCTCGAGGTGATTGACGAGCCGAGGCTCTCGCGCAAGCTGCAAATGGTGCTAGGAGGCGGTAGCTTGCCTCGCCTATACGCTCCACCTGCCGCCTCAAATGCTCCCGGCGAAGTGATAGGAATAGGCGGTTGGCGTTTTCCAGAGTGGTTCGTCGTTCAGGAGGCTTCAGCGGCTGGAGCGCGCGAGCGGTCCCGGCGGCTGGTCCATCGCAAGGCACTCGACGAGAAAGGACGATTTGATGGCCAAGCGGTCGTGGCGACTCGCTTCGTGCGTGCCTGTCCCAAGGGGCACGTAGATGACATTGACTGGCACGTTTTCGTACATGGTCCCAAAAACAACTGCCGTCGTCAGCTCTGGCTTGATGAGTTTGGAACAAGTGGCGATTTGTCCGAACTCAGGGTGCGATGCGAGTGCGGAAAAGGGCGCGGTATGCACGAAGCAAAGGATATCGGGACGAATCCGTTAGGCATCTGCCAAGGAGCGCGTCCGTGGTTGGGTAAAAACGCAAACGAGCCTTGCAATCAGCCGAGCCGTCTGCTGATACGGACCGCCTCAAACGCCTACTTTCCCCAAGTGATGAGCGTCTTGTCGCTGCCGGATCAAAAAAAAGAAATCGATAATGTGGTGAAGGAACTATGGGACGATCTTCAGATTGTAGATGATCCTACATCTCTCGCATTTATTAAGAAAAAGCCAAAGGTAGCCGAAGGCTTAACTCCCTTTAGCGATAATGAAGTCATTGAAGTCATCAACCAAAGGAAGCGTGGTCCCACCAGCGAACGGCCGGTGAAACAGGTTGAGTTGGACGCGTTGATGGCAGTCCCCGAGGGATTCGGCGACGACATACCGATCGACCCGGATTTCCATGCACGGCGATTGCCAGATGGCTCTTGGCGTACTCCTGGTCAGTTTAGCGGCATTAAAGCGGTGATCCAAGTGCATCGCTTGCGCGAGGTGCTAGCGCTCGTCGGCTTCACGCGCTTCGAGGCGATCATGCCGGATATCCACGGCGAATACGAAACCGATGTAGAGCTTGCTCAGATCGCCCTAGAGCCTTCGTGGTTTCCCGCTGTTGAAAACCGTGGCGAAGGCGTATTCCTACAACTTAGTGCAGATGCCGTACGTACTTGGCTCAATAAGCAAGGCGTACAAAAAAGGCTGAATGATCTAGCCGAAGGCCATGGGAAATGGATTAAGGAGCGCGATAGCCAGCGCCAATTCCCCGGCGGTCCGTACGTGTTGCTACATACCCTCTCACATCTCCTGCTCCAGTCTCTCGCCATGCGCTGCGGCTACCCGGCCACCTCTATTCGCGAGCGCGTCTATGTTGACGAAGAGGCAGGGCACTTTGGCTTGTTGCTGTACACTGCGAGCCCGGACGCCGAGGGGACTCTTGGCGGTTTGGTCCAGCAGGCGCGCTATATCGAAGACCATCTAGCCCAAGCACTGCGGATAGGGGCCTTGTGCTCCAATGATCCAGTATGTGCCCAGCACACCCCCGGCCAGAGCATGGAGGAACGCTGGCTTCACGGTGCCGCGTGTCACGGCTGTGCGCTCATTGCCGAGACCTCGTGCGAAATGCGGAACGACTACCTCGACCGTGCGCTCGTCGTTCCAGTACTCGGTGTCGAGGACGCTGCTTTCTTTGACCCGGTAATATGATTGAGGTGCTCCTAGAGCTTCCATCCCATCTGCGGCAACGACTCGCCGATGCTCTTGATGCCCAACTCCTTGATCTATCCAGTCCACCCGCTGCCGTTCGGGCCACTCTCGGGCTGGGCGATGATGATTCTAAGGTGGTCGTGGAAGCGCTGCGTGAGTGGAAGCGGTTGGAAATTTCTGGTGCCGCCGCTGCTACATGGCTCAAGAGCTTGGAACAGGTGGTTACCCGCGTCGCCACGCCCGATTTCGTCTGGTCCGGCCCCAAGGTGACCGGCTTGTATTCCCGCGATACCCGCCAAGTGTACGAGGAGTTGATGAGCACCGCTAGTCAGTCTATATGGGCTAGCACCTACGCCTACTTTGATGGTCCGCGTGCCTTTGAGACGCTGGCGAGCCGCATGGCCGCTGTGCCCAGTTTGGAGGTAACGCTGCTTCTCAACATCGAACGCCGGAGGGGCGATACAACAGCCGCTGACCATCTCGTTCGTCGGTTTGCCGACCGCTTCTGGGGGAAAGACTGGCCGGGCTCTTCGCGCCCACGAGTTTACTACGACCCTCGCTCCGTTGAACTGGAAGGCCCTACCAGTGCTCTCCACGCCAAGGCAGTTATTGCCGATGAAGAGACGGTCTTCATCACCTCGGCAAACCTCACCGAAGCGGCCCTAGACCGCAATATCGAGATGGGCCTGCTGCTACGCGACCGGACGATAGCTGCCACCGCACTCAGCTACTTCCGTGGCCTGATTGACCGCGGCAGGCTCCGTGTCCTACCAGCGACCTAGTCTAGCCGATTAGCTTGACAGCGGTCGGCCCCCAAGCCTATCCTAGCGGTTCCACACAAGGAGGAAATAATGGTCAATATCGGCATTGTCGGCATCGGTTTTATGGGCATGACCCACTACAAGGCTATGGCCCAAGTCAAAGGGGGCCAAGTTGCGGCCATCGTCTCCCGCGATCCCAAAAAGCGTGCGGGGGATTGGAACGATATTCAGGGCAATTTCGGCGACAGCGGCGGGGAGCAGGACTTGTCGGGAATACGGTGCTATGAAACGTTGGACGAACTGCTCGCCGATGGGGAGATCGACTTGGTGGATATATGTCTGCCGACGAACATGCACGTTGAGACCAGCATCCGCGCTTTATCTGGGGGCAAGCACGTGCTATTGGAAAAACCCATTGCATTGGCCTTGGACGATGCCGACCAGATCGTAGCGGCGGCTGAGGAACACCAGCGGCAGTTTATGGTTGCCCACGTGCTGCGGTATTTCCCCGAGTTTCGGTTGATCAAACAACTCGTCGTCGACGCGGAGCACGGCCCGGTGCTCGCCGCTCACTTCAAGCGGATCATCTCGCGCCCGGCGTGGTGGGCACCAGAAGATTTGGAGCGCACCGGCGGCCCAGCAATCGATCTGCACATCCACGACGCGGACTTCGTGCAGTTTTTGTTTGGGATGCCCACGGCGGTCAGCGCGCAAGGATACATTGGCCGGGGCGAGACGGTCGAGTACATCAACGTCCACTACCAGTACGACGGCCCAATGGCCATCAGCGCCGAAGGTGGCTGGTTGGCGCAACAGGGCTGTCCCTTTGAGCACGGGTACGACGTGTACTTTGAGGAGGCGACGCTCAAGTACAACTCGTCTTGGGGCGAGCCGCCGCAATTGTTGACCAAGGACGGCGAGGTCAGTACGCCAGCCCTGTCGGGCGAGGACGGTTTCGTCGGCGAGTTGCAAGAAGCAGTGGATGCGATCGCGCAGGGCAGGGCGTCGCAGGAGATAGGCGGTCAGAGCGCGCGGGACTCGCTGCTGTTGTGTTTGAAGGGAATTGAGTCGGTGAAGACGGGGGAGAAGGTGGCGATCTAGCTAATGCCCTTCGTGCATCTCCATCCCATGAAGGGCGCTGGATTCAATGTAATACAGGGCATAAGCCAGACCGATTCCCACGAGTAAGGATGCGATGAGCTTGCCGCGATCGTGGCTGTGGAAATGGATTTCCGGTAGCAGGTCGCTCAAGGCAATGCACAAAAACGCGCCCGCCGCAAAAGCCAGCACATAGCCAACTATTGCCCCTCCTTTTAGGCCAAGCAATTCCACACCTCCAAAGCTCGCCAGCGCCACTACCGGGCACAGGATGGCAAAGCCGACATTGGCCAATGTCCGGGCGCGCTGGCTGTGACCGGCGGACTTCATCATGCTGATAATGGAGTACGCATCGAGCGGCTTGTGCAGCAGAATGGCGAGGAACACCCCTAGGCCTGCCAATGCGACTCCGTCTTCATGCGACGGCCCTATCTGCATGATGGTACCCAGCGCGATCCCTTCGGTCACGGTGTGTACCCCTAGGCCTATAGCAACGCCGAACAAACTCCGCGAATGGACGACACCGTGGCCGTGATCGTGGTCATCGTACAGATCGCTCGCCTCACTGCTGAAATCGTGCTGATGAAAGTGAAAGATGCGCAGCAAGAAAATCATCAGGACCATGCCGAGCACCATCCATCCCACGGCTCTTTCTACAATGCCTGTCCCGGAAATGCGCTCGAGGCTGTGGGGCAGCAGGTGAAACATGGCGACGCCGAGGATGAAGCCGGCTACCAGACTCATCACGATCTGAGTGCGCGTGTGCGTCATGGTACCCAAGGCCGCCAGCTTCCCGCCGAGAAGGGAAGCGGCAAAGATGGCGGCTGAGTAGGCCGACAAAACCAGTAGAGCGTTTGTATCCATGATGGCTATAACCGGAAGCTAGCTGGGTAGCCGACGATCGCGGCTTCCTGTGACGTCATTGCCTCTCCCTTTGGCACTGTCGGGTCGGGCATTGGGAAGAGGATACCCAGCAAGCAACGACTGCGAATCAGGTGCTTCCGCACCGATCGCCCGTGCTGGACCGGAAACGAAAATTGAGCAGCATATCCTCGTAGCCACGGCGCAGGGCACCGGCTTGGAAGCGCCAGACGATCAGGGCGATGAGGAGCAAAGCGCTGCCTCACCCGTTTCCGGCGCGGTGATCAAGAAAGACATGCAGGACGAACGGGACGCGAGAAAGGCAAAAAAACTGGCTGATATCCCAAAAAATTCAAAGGTCATTGCGATAAGAAGGAAACATTGTCTAGCAAGGGCAAGCCTCGATCAGGGTGGCCGCTGGGGTTAAAGTTGCGTTTTTTTTGTCAGACCACTAAAATCAAAGGTTATGCTAACGCGCAAAGCGGACATCTCGACGTATTCGGTATCCTCGCTGGCTTTGCTAACGTTGACAGTGCTCCTTGCGGCTGTAATCAGCGGCCTACCCTTCAGCCACCAGCTTTTCCACGAGAGCCTCATCGAGCCTGAGACCTGCCCGGCTTACCTATTGCAGAGCAGTCTATCGCTCCTTTTTGGGGGCTTGGCGCTCGTGCTCGTAGCGCTGAGTGCCTGTGAGCCAAGTCCGTCCGCTCCGTGCACAGTACCGTTACCCCTTTTTACCCCTCGCTTTACCCATCTCAACCGAGGCCCGCCCCGGTGCTAGTGCATCCACGCTGGTAAATCGCCTTAGCGCGTGGGTGCCTCTCTCCATATCCATTTCGCGTACCATTAAATTCCCGTTCTGCGTGCAACGCCTTAGGGAAGTGCGCGTGGACGGTCAACCCATTGGAGACTAGCACCATGTTTAAAAGAAGTATGTCTGTGTTGAGCATTTTCGCCTTGGCTCTCTTTGTTGCGAGCTGCGGCGACGACGACAATCCCGTCGATCCTGACCTCCATGATGAACATGCCGAGGCCATCGGCCTGATTATACGCGATAGCGGCGCTGAAATCGTCCGCGTTGAAAGCGGTGATGTGACCGGCGAGATCGAGGTTGGCCACGGCAAGGAAACCGCTCTGCTGTCCGTGCGCTTTATCGCTGAAGACGGCGACCTCTTCACTCCAGACGAAGCCGATGATTTCTCCCTCGGTTGGGAAATTGCCGACGAGAGCATCGCCGAAGTCGAGCACCATGCCGAGGACGGGGCTTGGGCTTTTCACATCGTCGGCTTAGAGGAAGGCGAGACTACCATCCGCATCAAGATCAACCACGAAGGCCACTCCGATTTCGTCTCGCCAGAGATTGAGATCCACGTCAGCGAGGACGGACCCGGTGAGGAACACGAAGAGCACGACGATCACGACGACGAAGGGTAGAGCGGTTAGACCCGCATAGGTAAAAGCGACGCGGGACCGGACGCAAACACCGGTCCCGCGTACTTATGTCAAACTCAATTGGATAGTTGCGTTTTTTTGTCAAACCACTAAAATCTAAAGATCATGCTAACGCGCAAAACGGACCTCTCGATAGGCTCGGCGTCCTCGCTGGCCCTGCTGGCGCTGACCGTGCTCTTTGCGGCTGTAAGCTGCGGCCTACCCTTCGGCCACCAGCTTTGCCACGAGAGCCACGGGAGCCACGGGAGCCACGGGAGCCACGTCGAGCCTGAGAACTGCCCGGCTTGCCTGTTGCAGAGCAGTCTATCGCTCCTTTTTGGGGGCTTGGCGCTCGTGCTCGTGGCGCTGAATGCCGCTGAGTCAAATCCGTCCGCGCCACGCACGGTACCGTTACCCCTTTTTACCCCTCGCTTTACCCATCTCAACCGAGGCCCGCCCCGGTGCTAGTGCATCCACGCTGGTAAATCGCCTTAGCGCGTGGGTGCCTCTCTCCATATCCATTTCGCGTACCATTAAATTCCCGTTCTGCGTGCAACGCCTTAGGGAAGTGCGCGTGGACGGTCAACCCATTGGAGACTAGCACCATGTTTAAAAGAAGTATGTCTGTGTTGAGCATTTTCGCCTTGGCTCTCTTTGTTGCGAGCTGCGGCGACGACGACAATCCCGTCGATCCTGACCTCCATGATGAACATGCCGAGGCCATCGGCCTGATTATACGCGATAGCGGCGCTGAAATCGTCCGCGTTGAAAGCGGTGATGTGACCGGCGAGATCGAGGTTGGCCACGGCAAGGAAACCGCCCTGCTTGCCGTGCGCTTTATCGCCGAAGACGGCGATCTCTTCACTCCAGACGAAGCCGATGATTTCTCCCTCGGTTGGGAAATTGCCGACGAGAGCATCGCCGAAGTAGATCAGCACGCCGAGGACGGGGCTTGGAATTTTCACATCGTCGGCTTAGAGGAAGGCGAGACTACTATCCGCATCAAGATCAACCACGAAGGCCACTCCGATTTCGTCTCGCCGGAGATTGATATTCACGTCAGTGAGGACGGACCCGGTGAGGAACACGGCGATCATGATGATGAAGGATAAAGTGGTTAGATCTGCTGCGGCCTTGATAGGTAAAAGCGACGCGGGACCGGAGGCAAACTCCGGTCCCGTGCACTTGTGTCAAGCTCAATTGGATAGCCGACAGATAAAAAACGCAAGCCGTAGAATCTGGTCCCGGCTGCTTTTGAGGTTCGTCCCTGTACTCGGCCTAGCAGTAAGTTCCGCTTGGGGCGACCAGACTGGTTCGCTAGCCGGCCACGTGATCGACGCCGAAAGCGGCCAACCCGTCGGTTGGACTACCGTTGTCATCGAAGGGCTCGAACGGGCGCGGATGAGCGACGCCGAGGGGTACTTCTTTTTTGCCAACGTCCCCTCTGGCGCGCACGTCTTGCAAAGCCTACACGTCGGCTACCGCGAGGAGCGCTTTAAGGTCGAGGTCGTCGCCGGGGATACCACCCACGTCGATCTGGTTATCGGCCACGAGTCCCTGCAGGTAGAGGGGATTCTCATCGAAGGCGAACACACGCGCCCTGTTTCTTCACTCCAAGCACCCGAAGTCGTCTTCAGCGGCAGCAAGCTGCGGCAGAATTTGAGCCGCACCATCGCCGAGACCATCGACTACGAGCCGGGCATTGCCCAGCGCTCAATGGGGCCGGCACCCGCGCGTCCGGTGCTGCGCGGGCTAGGCGGTGACCGCTTGCTGATGATCGAAGACGGCGAGCGCACCGGCGATTTGTCTGCCACCTCCTCGGACCACGCCGTGGCCATCGAGCCGATGACCACCGAGCGCATCGAGGTCGTGCGCGGCCCCCGCACCTTGCGCTACGGTTCCAATGCCTTGGCTGGGGTCGTCAACGTGGTGCGGGGGTACGTGCCCTCTGAGCGGCCCGACGGCTTGGGGGGATCTGTGACGTATCAGGGGGAGAGCGTCAACCGAGGGTTGTCCGGCGGCCTGACTCTCGAACAGGCGCTCGGCCCACTAGCGCTGCGCTTCGACAGCAGTCTGCGCAACGCCGACGATATTGTCACTCCGCATGGAGTACTCGCCAATACGGACATCCGCACGGGCAATGCCTCAGTCGGCCTGAGCTTGGTGCGTCCTTGGGGGCACGTGGGCGCGTCCGGTAGTCTGTACAATTCCGACTACGGCATTCCCCCCGACCCGGAGAGCGGCCACCCGCACGGCGTATCCATTGATCTCCAGCGCCAGCACCTCGAAGGGCGCGGTGAAATTGTCACCGGGCCGGACTGGCTTCAGCGCCTAGAATTGCACCACGCGTTTTCGCGCTATCAGCACGGCGAATTCGAAGCTAGCGGCAACTTGGGGCTGGAGTTCGGTGTGCTCACGCACAACAGCGGTGCTTTGGCCCACTTGGATCGCATGGGGCCTTTTACAAACGGCGCGATTGGCTTGTGGTACGAGTACCGCAACTATGCCGCGGCCGGGCTCAACTATACGCCGCCGGCCGAGGAATACGCCGGTGCTTTGTTCGCGTACCAGGAGTGGGAGCATGGGCCTTGGGCGGCCAATGCGGCTTGGCGCGTTGACGCCCGCCGCGTCGAGCCGCGCGAGGAGCGCTATTCGCGCCGGGTCGGCAGCATCCAGACGCGCGACTTTGCCGGGATGTCTGCCGGTTTGTCCAATCACTATCGCGCCAGTTCGACTTTGACGCTGGGCACAACCTTGATGCGCACCTTTCGCGCTCCCGGCATCGAAGAGTTGTTTTCCGAAGGACCGCATCTGGCCGCCTATTCGTACGAGGTGGGCAATGGCACCCTCGACAGCGAACGCGGCCTAGGATTGGAACTGTTCGCCGACTACCACCGCGAAGAAGGCCATGTACACTTGGCCGTCTTCCGCAACGCGATCAATGGGTACATTTTTCCCAAGAATAGCGGTGAGCGCAGTCTGCGGCGCGGCGATCTCTTTCTCTACCGGACTGTAGGGGAGCGCGTCCTCATGTACGGTGCCGAAGCCAACTTTGATTGGCATCTGGCGGAGCCTTGGAAAGTAGCCGGTACCCTCAGCTATGTGCGGGGCCGACTCATTGACCTAGACGACGAACCTCTGCCGCGTCTGCCGCCCCTACAAGGGCATCTGGGCCTGACTTGCGAACCCACTGAGGCGCTGAGTGCGACTATTGACGTGCGCTTGGCTGCGGAACAGGACCAGGTCGGCGAGTTTGAAGAGCCTACGGAAGGCTACGCAGTGCTGGATCTTTCGAGCCAGTACTACGTGCAGTGGGGGGGCCGTCTGCACACCTTCGCCCTAACCTTGGAAAACGCCACCGACGCGGTGTATCGCAACCACCTCAACCGCGTCAAAGATATCCTGCCCGAGCCAGGCCGCAATCTGCGCCTGCTGCACAAGATATTCTTCTGAGATTCGTCTGAATTCACTCACCGGACTATGGATTGCACAGAATGCCTTTTGATTTTTTTGGGATATTAACCAGTTTTTTTGCCTTTCTCTGGTCTTCCTTTCTGCTGCTAGCCCCCATGCTTCTGCTGGGGCTCCTTCTGTCCGGCCTGATCCACGTATTCATTTCCCGTCAGGCCATTCTCCGCTGGCTCCACGACGACAGTCTAAAATCCGTGACCATGAGTTCGGCCATCGGCGTACCCGTGCCGCTGTGTAGTTGTTCGGTCGTGCCCGTGGTGGCCGAGATGCGCAATAAGGGGGCGTCCCGTTCGTCCTGCATGTCTTTCCTGATCACCGCGCCGGAGACGGGTGCGGACTCGATTTTAGTCACCAACGCCTTTTTCGGACCCATCGTTGCCATCGTCCGGCCCGTCATCAGCTTCATCACCGCGGTCGTCGCCGGTATCTTTTGCATCAGACTGATAAGAGACGACCGCGATGAAGCCGAGGCAAGCGACCACGATCACTACCATGAATGTAGCCACGATCATCACCCATCCCTCATAGCTGAAAGGGATGATTGCTATGTCAGCCCTTCGCAACTGAAGGTATTACTGGTCAATTGGTTGAAGGGAATTGCTGGCCGACAATCCACCGCAGAAGTCCCCACCGACAATCAAGGTCTTGACTTCAAAAAGCTGGTCAAGCACATCTTGCGCTATGGCTTCATTGAGATAGCCGACGACATTCTCTTTGCGCTGCTGGTGGGGGTCGTGCTGGGCGGCGTGCTCTTTCTGGCGCTTCCGAGCGACCTGATGGCGCACGAGTACGCCCGCTGGCTGGCCTATCCGGTCATGGTGCTGATCGGCATCCCTCTCTACATCTGCGCCTCCGCCAGTACTCCAATCGCCGCCGCGCTAGTTGCCAAGGGGGTCAGTCCCGGCGCGGCGCTGATTTTTCTGATGACCGGACCGGCGACCAACACGGGCACCATCGCGATCATCGTCAGCCGATTCGGCTCCCGCTTCGCATCCATCTACGTCGCCGCAGTCATCGCGGTTACAGTCGTTCTCGGCATCGCCATTGATGCGCTGCTTCTCGCGGCTGGTCTGGCGATTCCCGTGACCCTCGACGCCTCCCATGCGCCGGCCATTCAGTTCCTGCAATGGGGCAGCGCTTTTCTTCTCATTGCCCTGATCGTCTGGCGCTTCCAAGCCGGTGCCCTGCGCCGTGGCTACGAGGATATGCTACTCAATCTTCGCTTCCGGTCCAGCATGGGCGATCGGGACCTGTCAGCGCGAGACCTCAGCAGTGGCAAGTCTTAACCCGAATTCACGTTAAAGGAGGATTCTAATTCTATATGAACACGCCGCGCAAAGAACCTAAAGTGCCCCTGTCAGAGAGACTTCCCGTTACTGTCCTGTCCGGCTTTCTCGGCGCCGGCAAGACCTCTCTTCTCAACAACATGCTCAACAACCGCGAGGGCATGCGCGTCGCGGTCATCGTCAACGATATGAGCGAGGTCAACATCGACGCGGCGCTTGTTGAGCGCGGCGGCGCGGAACTTTCGCGGACCGAGGAGAAGCTGATCGAGATGTCGAACGGCTGTATCTGCTGCACGCTGCGAGACGACCTGCTCGCCGAGGTCGCACGGCTCGCGCAGGAGGGACGCTTCGACTACCTGCTCATCGAGTCCACTGGGATCTCGGAGCCCATTCCCGTCGCGCAGACCTTCACCTTCGAGGACGAGAACGGTGTGAGCCTGAGTCAGGTTTCGCGCCTCGACACAATGGTCACGGTCGTGGACGCGGCGAGCTTCCTGCGGGACTACAACGCCGCCGAAGCGCTCCAAGACCGCGGTGAATCGCTGGGCGAAGAAGATCACCGGACGGTGACCGACCTGCTCATCGACCAGATCGAGTTCGCCAACGTCATCGTGCTCAACAAGCTCGATCTCGTGAGCAACGATCAGGCTCTCGAGGTCGAGGCCATCGTGAAAGCGTTCAACCCCGGCGCGAAGATCCTCATGGCGACGCGCGGACAGGTCCCGCTCGAATGCGTGCTCGACACGGGCCTGTTCGACTACGAGAAAGCGGAGAGCTCGGCCGGCTGGATTCGAGAGCTTCAGGGCGAGCACACGCCGGAGACCGAGGAGTACGGGATCTCGAGTTTCACCTATCGGACGCCGCAGCCCTTCGACGCCGAGAAGCTGTGGGCGTTCCTGCAGGACGACGAGAACTGGAGCGGTGTGCTCCGCTCGAAGGGCTTCTTCTGGGTCGCCGCTGACCATCGGGTCCTCTACGAGTGGGCTCAAGCCGGTGGCGTCATCAACGTGAACCCCACCGGGATGTGGTGGGCGGCCGTGCCTCGCGAACACTGGGAGCACCCCGAGGGTCAGCGACCTGACCAGCGGCCGGACTGGCATCCCCGCTTCGGCGACCGCGCGCAGCAGCTCGTCTTCATTGGCCAGCAGATGCACGAGGCGGCGATGCGCGCTCGCCTCGACGCGTGCCTGCTCGACGAGCGCCTCGCCGCCGCTGACAGCAATGCCTGGGCAGAGTTCCGGAACCCGTTTCCGGAGCTTCTCATGGACGAGGAGGCAGCATGACGAAACTGCCTCATCCGTTTTGGCGAAAGGATCACCGCCATCCGGCCCCATCTTCGGTCTCACCGTGTCGCAGGGAGAAGAGAGAACATGTTGATCAACACATCACCACGTCGCCCGAACCGCGAACGGGTTCGATATATCAAGGAGGCATTGCGCAAAGCGCTGAGCCTTTCCGATGACATGACGGTCACGGTCACCGAGCTGGCTTGTCTCGAAGAAGGCTGCGCGCCCGTCGAAACCGTGATTGGCCTGCTTCGGCCCGATGCGCCACAGCTTCAGTGCAAGCTACACAAACCCATGGACGCCGTTGACGCCAAGGATCTGGTCCGGGTCTGCACGGCGTGGGGCTTCGACGTCCAGATTGCCGTCTTTGAACCACTCACCTAGGAGAATTAGATGAATACGCCTCGCAAAGTACCTGTTACCATCCTCACCGGCTTCCTCGGCTCTGGCAAGACGACCCTACTCAACCGGATCTTGAGTGAGGAGCACGGCAAGCGCATTGCCGTGATCGAGAACGAGTATGGGGAAGTCGGCATCGATCAGGCGCTCGTCATCAACGCTGACGAGGAGATCTTTGAGATGTCGAACGGTTGCATCTGCTGCACGGTGCGCGGAGACCTGATTCGCGTGCTCGGCAATCTCATGAAGCGCCGCGATAAGTTCGACTATGTGTTGGTGGAGACCACAGGGCTGGCCGATCCCGGTCCGGTCGCTCAGACGTTCTTCATGGACGACGAGATTCGCGCGGAGTTCTCGCTTGACGGGATCGTCACGCTCGTCGATGCAGCTCACATTGAGCAGCAGCTCGGCCGAAGCGACGAAAGCACGGAGCAAATCGCGTTCGCAGACATCCTCGTGCTCAACAAGACGGACCTCGTCAACGGCGAGGCGCTCGACAGCCTCGAAGCTCGGCTCCGAGACATGAACCGAATGGCGCGAGTCGTGCGCAGCGAGCAGGCGAACGTCTCCGTCGATACTGTACTCAATCTCGACGCCTTCGACTTGGACCAGGCGCTCGAGCGTCGCCCCACCTTCCTCGAGCCGGAGTATCCGTTCGAATGGACTGGAGTCTATTCGCTCGATATGGGTCGCTACGAACTCAGCCTCGCCGATGGACCGGACCCGGAGATGTCGCTCGTCGTCGTGTCCGACCAAAGCACGGATGACGCTGCCCTCCGTGAGGGGGCGGAGTGGTGTGTGCGGCGGTACGCCGAACCTGCGGAGCTCATTCGCCCGGGGGAAGATATTCCGGTCGGAAAGCATGTGAACCTCCGGCTCGATTCCCTAGGGCGCAAGTCGTTCTTCTTGGAGGTCGATACGCAGGTGCGGGTTGGCCTCTACGCCCAGCACCTCGCGGAGGAGTTCGATCTCCAACTGACGAACAAGGGAGCGGTGGTTCCCGTCGAGGTCGAGCGAACCTGGGTCGCACAGCACGAGCACGACGACGAGGTGGGCTCAATCGCGATCGAGATAGACGGCGACGTCGATCTCGTCAGGCTCAACGCCTGGCTTTCCATACTGCTCGGTGAGCGCGGGGTGGACATCTTCCGAATGAAGGGCTTCATCAGCCTCGCAGGTGAGTCGCGTCGCTTCGTCTTTCAGGGGGTTCACATGCTCTTTGACGGCCAGCCGGATCGCGAATGGGGGGACGCGCCCCGCCACAATCAGCTCGTCTTCATCGGCCGCAACCTCGATGAGCAGAGCATGCGGCAGGGGTTCGAAGCATGTCTGATTTGAATGGCGACGGGAGGAGTCTGCATGATCGGCACCGAGGCAGTGAAATCGTCTATGACGTAGTGGTCGTCGGTGCCGGTGCCGCAGGCGTGGGTGCCGCGGTGGCTCTCAAGCATGCTGGCATCGAGAACTTCGTAGTTGCCGAGCGTCACACGGTCGGCTCATCGTTCGCCTCATGGCCGGCCTGCCGCTCGATCTCGGTTGGTTAGAGCTGGGTGGGATTGGGGGCGTCACCATAGACTTTCTGGGGATCAAAGACCTTCTGCGTCTCCGTGAATCCCAGTGGCTGGCCGGCCTGGTCGCCAAAGGGCACGGCGCGGTAGAAACAGGAGTGATACCCTACATGGCAACTGGCCCCGCCTTGGACGTCCACACGCAGCCAGATACAATCCTGGTCGTCATCGATTCGGATCTCGCGGACTCGCTGCACCAGGCCGCTCGTTGCGCCCTTGTGCCAGAGGCACTTTCGACTCCGGCTCCAATAGACGGCCTCACCCAGAGTGATCGTTTGCGTGAGCGCCTCGGCGTTCATGTAGGCATGCATGAGTACTTCGCCGGATGTGAAGTCCGTGGTAACTACGGGGATCAGCCCGTGCTCATCGAACTTGGGGGCCAGTTCGACTCCTTCCTCGACCTGCTCGACGCTCTGTCTATCCGAGAAGGGCGAAATGCTCATTTGTTCTCCTGCCTCTGCAGCCTTGACTAAATTGTGCGGCTCAGCATTGCGTAGGTGAAAGCTCTGGTTTGTTTGGTAGCGAGACACCGCCGCAAATTGACCGTGAATCAAGCGAGGGCAGCAATTCTTGAAAGGAAGGGCACCAATGCTTGAAAGGATAATGATAATTCGTTATCATTAAATAAGCAAGTCGAATACCGAACATTCTATACCCCCACCTGATCCATCTCGATCCCCCGCTCGTCGGGTATATCCTTCAGCATGGATTAGGTAATCCGGCAACGACGCATTCCATCCAAACACTCGATGCAGGTCAACCATATTGCCTCAATCTGACGCGATCATCTGGAGTGTCGACCCAGTCCTTTTCCAGGTCGGTCCGCTCACGATCAGATACTACAGTATCTTCTTCGCGCTCTCGTTCTTCATTGGATACAACATCATCCGTTCCGTCTTCAGGCGAGAGGGGAAGCCGGAATCCGACCTCTCAACGCTCCTGACTTATATGATGGTCGGCGTTATCGCGGGCGCGCGCCTCGGTCATTGCCTCTTCTACGATCCGGGATACTTCCTCAGCAATCCGCACAAGATTTTGATGGTGTGGGAAGGCGGACTCGCCAGCCACGGTGGCGCGATCGGCATTTTGACAGCACTGTTCATCTACGCCCGACGCCACCCCGATCAACCGTATCTGTGGCTGCTCGATCGGATGGTCATTGTCGTCGCACTCGCCGGACTGCTGATCCGACTCGGGAACTTCTTCAACTCGGAGATTCTTGGAATCCCCACCGATGTCCCTTGGGCCGTCGTCTTCGACCGGATCGACGATACACCGAGACATCCCGCACAGCTCTACGAATCGATCGCCTACGGAACGGTCTTCGTGGGGTTGTATAGACTCTACATCCGGCTCGAAGCCCGAACGCCACGCGGTCTCTTGTTCGGCCTCTTCCTCGTCTCCGCCTTCGGGTTTAGGTTTCTGATCGAATTCGTCAAAGAACGACAGGCGGCGTATGGCGCGGACCTTGCCCTCAGTGTCGGCCAGATCCTCAGCATACCGCTGCTCATCCTCGGAATCGCATTCTTGGCAAGGGCGCTGCGCACCGGTTTCTCCAAGCCCGATTCGGTCGAATAGGCGGCCTTAGCCGGAGAGGCCCCGCGAACCTACGTCGCCCATCGGGGTTGGTCGGTGGCCTGCAGATAGAAGACATGGGCAGACCGGGTCGTTTGGAAGACCGGGACTTGAGCTTCCCAAGAAGCGTTGAATCTCGAGCGCTACTTTGCCCCTGGTGACACGAAAGCCTTATTTCGCCGCAAGCTGCCGAAGCAAATCAAGATCGGCATCAGACGCGGTATCCTGATGAGGATCCTTCTCCGTTTGGCACGCATCGAAGCGGCTTTGCAGCTCGCAATCGTCGATTCCACCTTCCTCACCGATAAAGACCAACTGTGTCCCCGGACTCTCGTCGCCCCACGGCTCACCAATAATCAAACGCACCCGTTTGCCGGCAACGTGGACGATTCCCTTCCGACTGGGAATGTCGGCGAGGTAAACAAATCCTTTGGCGCGGTAGATGGTCGCAGGCAAGGTTTTCACCGCATCACGCACGGCCCCACGTGACAGAGGTTTGTCAGTCGTATAGCACCACGTGTTGAAGACAAGCGTATGGTCCGTGTGGTGTTCGTGATGGTTCACGTCAGCGTGGTCGTGTCCATGGGCCTCGCCGCCCGCATGTATGTGAACATCCAGACTTGGTTTCCCCGCAAAGCGGTGGAGGTCGTATGTCCCGACACCGAGTACCAAATCGAGCGGAACCTCACCAAAGGTAGCTTCGAGGATACGCGCTCTCGGAACGGTATCTCTGACAAAGTCTGCCAAATCCCCCCGCTCTTCATCATTGACCAGGTCAAGCTTATTCAGCACCACAATGTCTGCCATGGCGATCTGGTCTACCGCGAGTCTACGATGTTTCTCGTTCACCTGGTGAATCTGCTCCGCATCGACCACGGTCAGCACACTGTCCACTCGGGTCCGAGACTGCAATTCGGCAGCCAGGAAGGTCAATGAAACCGCCGCCGGGTCAGCTACGCCGCTTGTTTCAACGACGATATACTCCGGCGGGTTCGGGGCCTGGATCAACTGAACCGTTGCTTCGAGCAGGTCATCGCGAATCGAGCAACAGATACACCCGTTGGAAAGGTTGATGGTGGAGTCCCCAGAGACCCCAGAGACCAACTCGGCGTCAATGTTGATCTCTCCAAAGTCGTTGACCAACACTGCCACGCGCAATCCGTGGTCGGCGTTGAGAATGTGGTTGAGCAGGGAGGTTTTGCCCGCACCTAAAAAGCCGCTGATAATTGTTACGGGAATAGGTTCTTTCAAGTTTTGATTTTCAGCCATTGATTCGCTCCGAGGGTACCGCTCACCGAGCTACCGCCCGCCTGTAGGGCTCGATCGACTCGACGTCCATCGAGTAGCCAAAACTGACATTGGTGATGGAGTCGTAACCGTCCTCACCAAGCTTGCTCGTATCGTGACCAGTCTTCAGGCGGCCAGAGATCCAGACCGGCCGCCACATCTGCTGCAGGTCATGGGCTTGCTCGAGGCTGCAGCGGATAACCTGATTGGCCGGCGGCGGTGGGGTGTGGAGACAGGCACCAAGATAGGGCATCAACAGGAATTCGCGGATCCGTGTTCCTTTGTATTCCAGGGGCAATACGTAGCCCGGAATCCTGACCGTCTGGCCATCGAGCTCCTTGACCACCGGTGCCTTGTCGAGCATTTCCTGGGCCTTCTCCTGCAACGCGAAGTACTCTTCGTTGCTGAGTGCGGCGTACTCTTCGTTGCTGAGTTCATCGAACACGGCGTAGGGATTCCAGCCCTCGGGAACGAGTTGGTCCCACAGGATTTCGCGCGGTGAGTCCGAGGCGGCTGCGCTCGTGACGAGCAGCAACACGAGCAATCGTTGGCGAAACATGGGCATGGTCCTCCTGATCTGCGACTGAGAGTGTCTCGCGCTCACAGTCGAGTCGACAGTCCGTCGGCGAGCGAGTTCCGGTAACAGCGCCAAGCCGGCACTAGGCCAACGAGCAGGCCGGCAGTCATCAGACCGCCGAGCAGCGGCCATTCGCCCGCAGTGGGCAAGCCGATCGGCAGAAGCAGGCCGAAGCGCTCGACGATCCAGGGCTGCAAGGCCCGCAGCGCTAGGTTCTGCATCGCTACTCCCATTGCGATACCGACCAGTGTCAGCAGCGCTGACTCCATGATGAGTAACTCCATGACGTGGCGATAGCCGGCGCCGACCGAGCGCAGCACTGCCATTTCTCGCCGGCGTTCGTTGAGTCCGGCCAGTGAGACCGCCAGCAGACCCGCCAGCGCCGCGGCTGCGACAAGGATCGAGACGACCCGCAGTGCCTGTTCGCCAACGCGCATCAGGTCCCAGAGTTCCTGCAGCGCCACGCCCGGAAAGATGGCGAGCAAGGGTTCGGCGCCATACTGATTGATGTCGCGCTGCAGCTTGAAGGCGGCGAGTCGGTTGTCGAGGCCGAGCAGGAAGGCGGTGATCTGGCGCGGGGTCAGGTCCTGACCCCGTGCGCGCCGGAGATCGGTCTCGACGCGGTTCCAGTTCATGTGCATGGCCTCGATCCCCGCGAGGCCGACGTGAACGGTGCGATCGACGGGCGTGCCCGTCGGTGCCAGGATGCCGGTGACCTTGAACGGGTGGTTGTCGTGGTCGCCGAAGCCTTCTGTCCCGATGCCGTGGGTAACGACCAGTTCGTCGCCGAGACGGTATCCGAGCTTGCGCGCCACTTCTGCGCCGAGGACGGCATCCAGCGTCTCGGCGAAGGGTCCACCCTCCGAAAAGCCAAGACGACGCTTGTCAGCGTAGCGGAAGTGCTCGAAGTAGTCGGTAGACGTGCCCATGACGCGGTAACCGCGGTGCGAATCGCCGAGCGAGATCGGGATGGCCCAGCGGACGCCTGGCCAGGTCGAGATGTCCGTATAGCTGGACCAGGCGACATTGCTGGTGGCGTTGCCGATGCGAAAGACCGAATAGAGCAACAGCTGCACCGAACCGCTGCGCGCGCCGACGATCAGGTCGGTACCGGACACGGTGTTGGCGAAGCTCAGGCGCGCGTGGGAACGGACCTTCTCGACGCCAAGCAGCAGCGCCACGCTGACCGCGATCGTCAGGACGGTCAGCGACGCGGTATCGCGCCGGTTCAGCAGACTCTTCCAGGCCAGACGCAGCACATTCACGGGCGAGTCTCCGCTCGGAAGTCGTCGATATCGACTGTACGGTCGAAGCACGCCGCGAGGGTTGGATCATGACTGACGAAGACCAGCGTCGCTCGCGACGCCTGAACCTGCTCAAACAGCAGCTCGATGAAGCGTGCTCGTGCATCGAAGTCGAGTGCCGAGGTCGGTTCGTCCGCAATCACGATCTCGGGATCGCCAACCAGGGCTCGCGCCGCGGCCACGCGCTGCTGCTGGCCGACGGAGAGCCTGGATACGGGTGCCGTCGGGTCCAGCTCCTCCTCGACGAACAGGCGCTGCAGCAGCAACCGCGCGCCAGCGGTCACGCCACCGTGCGCCTCGGCCGCTCGCGTGGCTCGGCGCCGGGAGAAGTGGCAGGGTAGGACGACGTTCTCGGCCAGGTTGAGATAGGGGACTAAGTTGAATTGCTGAAAGATGAACCCGATGTGGTCGGCGCGAAGTCGGTCGCGCGCGGCCGCGGCCAGCGAGCCCGTATCCTGCCGCATCAGCGACAGGCGGCCCGAATCCGGCGTCAGTACTCCTGCCAACAGGTTCAGCAGCGTCGACTTGCCGCTACCCGAGGGGCCGCGGATATACAGGTGTTCGCCGCGTCGCAGGAGGAAGCGGTCGCAACTGAGCAGAGGCGCAGCGCCGGGCCAACCGAAGCGCAGGTCCTCGATTTCGATGAGCTCTTCGTTCACCTCGGGCATCGGCTCGCGTAGCTATCTCAACCGGATCACCGGGTCATCCGCCTTGGCAACGCCACCGAACTGGCCGTCCGGCGTCAGTGCCTGCACACGGATCGCCTCGATGCGCGGCCAGTACTCGAAGAGGCGAACCCCGATCGTCTCGATGGCTGATCCATTGCACTTGCAGCGATAGCGTGCATGGAACTCGGAGTGCGTGTCCCCTTCCTCGTCGGCGTGTCCGTGCTCGTCGCCGTCATCGTGTTTGGCTTCGTGCCCGGAGTGCGTGTCCCCTTCCTCGCTGGCGTGTCCGTGCTCGTCGCCGTCATCGTGTTTGGCTTCGTGCCCGGAGTGCGTGCCGTCCCCTTCCTCGTCGGCGTGTCCGTGCTCGTCGCCGTCATCGTGTTTGGCGTCTTGTCCATGACCATCTTCGCGCTTCTCTTCTTCTCCGTGTCCGTGCTCCACTTCCGCGACATGCAAGCTGCAGCTGGCCGCAAGGGGCAGGTCGAATAGCTCGTTGCCCTTCCTCAGCTGCTCGATCGCATCTCGGATCGCTCGACGCTCGGCCGCAGTGACGGCTTCGTGCTCGAAGCCGACGATATTGCCGGCCGGTGACACGAACTCGATCTCAAGTTCGTCGCCTTCCATTGCCAGATTGAGGGTTGCGATCCCGTGAACGTGTGCGGACTGTTGAGCTGCTGTCACACCGGTCAGCATCAACAGGGAGGCCACGACGGGCAGATATCTACAGATCATACGACTCATCCTCCGAGCGGGCACAGTCACGTCGGCTTGCGCTCCTGAAACCGCTGAGGCAGGATCGGCCCGTGACGCTGGAAACCCACGCCGAGGTGCCTCTCCTAATCAACGGTAAGCTCTCTAAGGTAAGCTCTCTAAATTCGCCCGGCAATACGGCGTCTCGCAGCACACAATCCAACGCATCGCCCAGGAATCGCCCATCCAGACCGTGGGCGAGGCCGGGGCTCGACACACCCGGGCTGTCGGGCTGGCCCGGGCGTCCGGCCCTGCCGGTTCTCCGCGTTCTGGCCCGAGGCCCAGGGACGAGACTCCCGTGCTGAAAGCAAGCCTTGACGATAACTGAAAATCGATTATCATGCAATTCATGCTCGACAAGGATTGCCCGTGGGAGGACGAGAGTTCGGATCCTAGTGTCGCGCTTTCCCCGTTTACGCTCGAACGGATGCGTGAAGACTGGTTTGTTGAGCAAGTGGAACTGTTTCCGTACACACCCATCGAATCGGTTACTCGCGTGGACGCCATGTATCTCGATGACCTGTCCTGCTGTGGGGCGGAGTGCGTATGTTGACGAGAAAGGACGAAGGGGCCGTCGCGTCTGGCGCGGAGCGAAGCCGACGAGCCAAGGTGCGGAGCATCTCATGGCTCGGACAAACGGCTGCCAGCGTTTGCTGGATTGGCAGCATGCTGACTTACGGGATCAGCTCCAGTGGGGATTGGTTACAGTTATTTGCTGCATCCGCATGGCTGTTGGCCAACATCGCAGCAATTGCGACTGCCGAGGCTGATTGAGATGGCAGTAGCACTTCAAGGAGCCGGCATGACGCGCGGCAGGAGTTCGAAGCATGTCTGATTTGAATATCGATAGCCCGAGGGGCGCTCTGCGCCGGGGTTGGTCTGCGGCGGTTGGCGACTACGCCATCGCCGGGGGTTGGAGCCTACGCGGTGAGGCGCTGATAGTCGGTGATGCTGCGGGTGGCGTTTACGCATTCGACGGCAAGTCTGGCGCGACCGCCTGGGAGCGGCGTGGGGTTCATGAAGGTGGTGTGCTCGCGGTGGCGATCCACCCAAGCGGAACCGCGTTCGCTACGGCCGGCCAGGACAGCCGAGTCTTAATCTGGAATGCGGCCGAAGGTCAGGTAAGCCGGGCTATCGACGTCGGAAGCGGTTGGGTAGAAAACGTGGCGTGGTCGCCGGACGGCCAATGGTTGGCGGCCTCCTGCTCCCGGCAGGTTCGCGCGTATGGCGCTGACGGCGCGGAGGTTTGGCGATCTGATGATCATCCCAGCACCGTCAGCGCGATCGCTTGGTCGAGCGCAGGGGAGCTGGCGACGGCCTGTTACGGTCGAGTGACGTTCTTTGACGCGCCCACTGGCGAGCTGCGCCAGAAGTTGGAGTGGCAGGGATCCTTGGTGTCGATGGCACTGAGCCCGGACAGGGATATCGTGGCCTGCGGCAGCCAAGACAACTCGGTGCACTTCTGGCGTCGTTCCACGGAGCAGGACTCCACGATGTCTGGATATTCTGCCAAGCCGTCGGCCTTGGCTTTCGATGACACCGGCACCCTTTTGGCCACTGGCGGAGGGGAGACGGTGACGGTCTGGAGCTTCGAGGGAAGGGGTCCCGAAGGCACGCGGCCCGGCGTTCTTGAGTTTCATGTTCAACCCGTCACGACGCTTTCCTTCGCTCCCGGCGCGATGCGCCTGGCATCGGGAGGCCGCGATGGTGCCGTGGTTGTGTGGTCGCTTCACAGAGATGGAGAAGGCGATCCGATAGGGGTCGCGGTTGTGGCGGGCGCAGTGGCCGAATTGTACTGGCGGCCTGACGGGCGCGCGCTTGCTGCCCTCGACGCTCAGGGTGGCGTGACGGGTTGGCGAGTGAGCAACAGGTGAAGCACGGCCGCAACAGCATGAATTGCAGAGCCTTCCCGCTCGTGTTCTCCGCCAACCAGGTCCGAAGGGATCGCCGAGGGCCCGTGAATCTAGAAAATGAACTCGGGAAGATGTGCCGTGCCTAAGACCATGCTCTTGCGACGAAGCTCTTCTCCTTGCTCTTGAATCTGGCTGATGTTTTGCACTCCGAGCAGTTCCATGGAGCGAAGTAGGTCTTCCTTCATTAACTCAAAGGCTCGGGTTAGACCCAAGTGACCACCGGCTCCTAGTCCACCTGCGGTCACTCTGCCCAAGCCCACAGCCTTCAGGCCGTAGCTCAGCCCAATAAGAACATCCAATCCACTTCGGATACCGCCGTCCATCGCGCAATCGAGTTTGGACTTGGCCGCGCGCAACTTGGGGATAGCCTCGGCGACAATCTGCAGGGACGGAATAGCCCGACCTAACTGGCGACCGCCGTGGTTGGAGAAAATTACTCCATTTGCCCCTAGCTCCTCCGCTTTTAAAGCGTCCTCCGCGCAGTGAACGCCTTTGACGATAAGCGGTTGCTCACCCCATGTTTCTTTAATCCATGGGAGGTCGCTCCAGGTAACAGCCGAGGCAGCAAGCTGCTCTCCAATACCGGCATATGGCATGGGCTCGCCGCATTCGTCGATGATGTTAAAGAAGGGAAGCAATCCACCGTCACGCCAATGCCTCCGTAACCACCCCATTCGAGGGACGATCTGTGGTGCTAGCTTCACCTTGTGTAACGCGCGCTTTAGCTTTCTCGGGCCAGAGTAAATAGAGCCCACGGCATCCATCGGCTTCATCCTATCATGTTCTATTCTGTTCCCCGACACCGCCGTATCGATAGTAAGGACCAGTGCAGAAAAACCCGCATCTCTTGCCCGCCTGATTCCTCGTTTCGCGGTTTCCACTCCGCCGCACAGGTAGAGCTGAAACCACTTCGGACCGTTCGACGCGTCGGCCACGGCTTCCATGGGTGTTTGTGAAAGCGTCGACAGCGTCATGGCCGTTCCAAATTCCCCGGCGACTTGGGATGCGACCGCGTCGGCCATCGGCCATAGCGTGCGCAGGCTCCCAACCGGCGCGACGAAAAAAGGAAGAGAAAGTTCTTGGCCGAATATGCTCGTCGTCGTGTCCAACGTCTTGTGTTTGACGGCTCCGGGAGGCGCGAGCATCGTCTGTTGAAACGCCAGGACATTCGCCTTCAGCGTAGTCAGCTCATCAGCACCACCGATAAAGTATTCAGCGGCGATCGGAGGAACTTCTCGCAGCATAATCCGCCAAATATCTGCTGTTGTCAGCGCATCGGCGATTTCGTTTTCCCTGATTCGGAACATAGTGATCTTCTTTCACTTCCCAGCGCTGCATTCGCTGCATCGTCCATAAAGCGTGGTTGGCTGGTGCGTCTGTTGCTCATCGGAGGATACCTCCTGACAGCGGCGGCTTGGGATGGGTGACTGGATGCCAACGGATTCCTCACTGGGTTCGGAAACAGCGAACCGTTCAAACCGGTGGCGATTCAGTTCAGCGGGCAATTCGAGTAAAACACCCGCGTCGCGCGAGGCTTTGGCCCAATTTAGGAGCAAGCCGTATTGCCACTGTTCCTGGAGGCCGCCAAGCCACTGTATCCCCTGAGGCGAGATGACACAGATGACATTGGCCAGATCGCACGGACCAAGGCATCCGGAGATCGTCAATTGCACCGTCTTGTTGAGTTTTTCCTCTTTCCACCGATCTTTGATCCAGTCGCGGGGCACCGACTTGAACCCCCTGTCCGTCCGACCGCAGCAACAGCCTTCGCAGAGCACGAGCTGCCCGAGAACGCGGCTCCGGGGCGTAGCCAATGCTTCGTGTCTGCTGAGCTTTTCCCGGATGCGTTGGGTCTGAGCATTCATGGGCGTGCCTTTGGCGCATCGGCCCCGCAGTCCGGCTTGTTCTTTTTTCTTATTCCCATATGCTGTTTCCTTGTGAATGTAGCGATAAATTAGCCAATTCTGGCCCTGTCCATACCTTCCTCTGACATCCTGCATCAGACCGCATTTCGGTACAATCGACACTCTGACCACAAATCTCGAAACTTTGCAGAATTCCCCGAGTGGCTTTTTTCTCAAGTGCCATCGCTGGTAATGCATTGGCCAAGCGGTACTCGTACGGCGCAAATACGACTACGGGATGCAATTCACCGCCTAGCCAATAAAAATCGATTTCTTTGACTCTGGGGTTTCGTTTGACGATGCTCTGGATTTCTGACAGCCTCAGGCCGCTATGGTCGTTTCCGAGGCCGCAATCCGCCAGACCGCGCCGACCGGAATGTCAACCGGCCCCAGGGTGACGCCCAGCGTGATGGAGACAAGCAGCAGCGCGGTCAAGCCACCCAGCAGCAGCCAAAACCGAAGCTGCGTGATGCGGCTTTGGCTGGCCGTGTTGCCTTGAATCGGCGCGAGCGTTGACATAAAAGTTCCCTGCGCGTGTTATTCTGGCATTTGTGAAGAATGATGTTCTATAATCATCCAGCGCGCACCATTCCATTGGTACACAAATGTAAACCTGGCTTGCATGGCGGATCCATCTTTGAATGTAAACGTATAGAGACCGGAGTTGATTGCCATTTGACTAAAGATTCGGACGTTTGCCTCATCAATTCTGCCCACCGGCCCCTTTACCATGAAATAGGCGAAATAGTCCTCAATTTCTTCGTGATTTTGACCAACCTTATTGGACGCGGTAGGGAGCAAGACAGCGTTGCTTTCATAAAGCGCCGCCACTTTCTTCGGGTCGCCTGTCTGAAGGGCACGATTCCACTCATCAAAGAGTGCAGTAATTTCGTCTTGGTTCAAATACAAAGCCAACTCTGTGCCCCCTCAAACTGCTTTTAGTCAAACTCAGCATCGTCGCCAATCGTTTCGGTCACTGCTTCCAGCCGGGCTTGCATCTCGGCTACCAACGCCTCGCCCCGGTCCGGCACGCCAAAGATGGCGGCGATGTCTTTGATTTCGGCGTAGATGGTTGCTCATATTTTGACAAGTCGAATACCGAATATACCCTGGTATATGCCTCCCTCAGCCGCCTTGCCCACACGCGGGATAGCCCTGCTTTGGGCGCAAAGCGACTCGTGAAATGGCTGCTAGCCACGTGCCCTTGCGGCCTTGACCAACCGGTCGCCGGCTAGTCTCGCTCCGACGATGTTGCGGGACGCGGGCCCCAGCTCGAGCTCGGCGAGCGGGCCCGATACGTGAATGCGCGGATGCCAGCGAAGCGCGGAATCCACGATGGGGTAGCCGCAGCGTGCGCACGGCAACGAGGCCGAAGCGATCAACGCATCGACCATCGATCCGCCAGGGCGGGTCGGTGCGAACCCGGTCGCGAGCAGAACGCGCTCCGCTTCCAGTCCTGAGTGGGTAGCGAGCCGCAGCGCGAGGACATCGCGGCGCGCATCGAACCCTTCAACCTCGCCCTCGTGCCAGAGCAGTTGGCCCCCTGCGATGGACCGGCGCAGCGCGCGCCGGACGTCGGGGGGCACCGAACCTTTGTGGCGCGCTTCAGCGATCAGGGTCCGCCGACGATCAAAATCCCGTTCGCGGTGGAAGCGCTCCATGCACTTCGGACCGAGCCAGCCCGGATCGCTGTCGAATTGGTGCTGGCGCAGGGCATGGCGCGAGACGAGATGGACGCGATGCCCTTCCTCCACGAGGCGGAGCGCCACCTGGACCGCCGAGATACCGCCGCCGATGACCACGACGGTCTCGCTTGACGACGGCCACCCGTCGAACCCCGGCTCGAAGACATGGTGGACGCGGGCGTGACTGCGCGGTGCCCAATCCGGCCACTCGGGCTGTTCGCTCGCGCCGATGGCCAATACGAGGTGCTGCGCTGCGATCTCGCGCCCGCTCGAGAGCTGAACGCCGACGCCGTCACGGTCGACCGAGCACTTCGTGGCTCGATCCTGGATGTGGAGGTTGGCGAGCCCGAAGGTCTCCACCACCCGGTCGCAGTGCGCATTGAAGAGGGCCAGGGCGGGCCGGTCGTAGGGCGGGGCGAACAGCCCGGTCTTTCGGCGCTTGCGTTTCTTGCGTTTGCCCGCGAAGTGTAGGAGCGAGAAGGGGTCGAGGTCCAGGTGATGGACTCCCGATGAGCGCAGGTGGGTCATCCCCGTCGTGGCGGCGCAGCTACGCCAGTGCGCGAGCAGCCGGTCGCCCGGGTCCACGATGCGGAGTCGTTCGGGGGCGACACTCGATTCTCCAAGCAGACGCACGGCGATGTGCACGCCGTGAATCCCGCCGCCGATGATCAGCCAATCCAGTGCCATCGACACCTCAATCAGCTCTAGCAGTCGCCACCGCTGCGATATTGGCCAGCAACCAGGCCGACGCGGCGCACAGCTGCAACCAGTCCCCTCCGGAGCTGATCCCGTAGACGAACACGCTGCCGATCCAGCACGCGCTGGCCGCCGTCTGGCCGAGCCACTCGGGGCGAAGCACCCGTTCGACTCGGCTTCGCCGCGGCGCTGTGGAGCCGGTACTATTGCCACCGCCGGTCAGCATGCGCATTCTTGGCCGCAGCAGGACAGGTCATCTAGGTACATGCCCCACATACGGTACGTCTCCAGACCCTCCGCCGGCAGTCCCAGCGATGTTGCGATCGCCTTGGCGACGACGGCGAAGCGCTGTCGGTACTTGTAGATGAAGCAGAAGACGAGGTTGTCGTGCCGAACGGCCGCCCCACAGAGGAAGATCCCCGGGACGAGCGTCGATTCATCGTGCTCGTTCAGCAGCGGAAAGCCGTCCTCCCGCTGTTCAAACAGGTCTGAGACGAGTGTATGGCTCCCCTCGAATCCGCCAGCGAGCAGCGGGGGCGCAGGCGTGTAGAACTGGCGCCCGTCCCGCGTGACGACCTCGTAGGTGGAGTCCAACGGGACGACCGACTCGACGGGTGAGTCCGGGATCAGTTCCACATGTTCAGCGAAGGCTGTCCGACGCGTGCGTTCGAGCGAATACGTCGAAAGCGCCACGCTGGGGTCGGAGTTTTTGGACTCCCAGGGATTCCCCCTGTCGAACAGCCGCACGTGCTTGCCCCGTTCGGCGAGGTGGTAGGCGACGTCAACGCCGCTCTCGTAGCCGCCGATGACGATGAAGTCGTCGCCGTCCAACTCGGCGTAGCTGGGGATCGTGGCGGTGTGCCGGCACAGGGCGCTGCCTGCAAACCCGTTCAATCGTGGGTACTGGAAGTCGCCTGCTGCCCAGATGACGTGGCGGGCCCGCACGGTCCCATCCGCCGTTTCGATCGCGAACTCGTCGCCCTGTCGGGCGATGCTCGTCACGTCGGTGTGTTCCCGGATCGGCAGTTCGAAGTGCGTCGCCGTCGCTTTCAGGAAGGCCGCGTACTCCCGTCCCGTCGGATGCTCGACCTCCATCGTGTATGCGGCCGAGGTACCGATGGCGACGGAGTTCAGGTCGAGCATGCCGATGGAGTTCGTAGGAAACGAGGGCGTGATGAAGCGCGTCTCGGCCGGCCACGAGGCAAAGGACGCGCCGACCGTACGACGCTCGAGCACGAGGAAGTTCTCGATGCCCGCATCGCTCAGAGCGACCGCGACGCCTACACCGGCCGCGCCGCCACCGATGACGACCGCGTCGTACACGTGATCTGTAGTCGAGGCGCTCATTCGCCCGTTCCTTCGACCATTTCAAGCCCGGACAACACGGTGACGGGGAGCCAGGGATCGTCGCGAGGGGGTATTTCTTCGAGTGTCATCGGGGTTTTCGTCCAGGTGTGGAGCAGCAAGCTCCGGTTTGTTTGGTAGCGAGACGCTGCCGCAAACCGACCGCGAATCAAGCGAGGGCGGCAACTTTTGAACCGATAATGATAATCCATTATCATTCTTTGGGCAAGTCAAATACCGAATCGCCGTGGTCGCCGATCAGGAACACCGAACCTTCCACCGTCGCCGCGGCTAACTTGGACGCATCGGGGGACCAAGCGATAGCAATGATATAGTCGCCCAACGCGACCCACCGGGACTCTGCGAGCAGTTCCTTTGCCCCGCTTGGTATTTTTCGCTCGGTGCCCCTTTTTTTCGCGATGGTAAACATCCCATCCTGTTCAAGCCTGTTTCACTTGTCCGCGCTGCAATCGCGGCATTGTCCGTACAGCGTGATCTCGTGCCCTTCGAGCTCGAAGCCCGGCGGTGCCAGCTGCTCGATACCCTCGGCACACCCGTGGATGTCGAAGGCTTCGTCGCACTCGCGACAGAGAAAATGGTGATGATGACCCCGGTCGGTCGGCTCGTAGCGCACATCATTGACGCCCAGATCCACGGCCCGCACTTCACCGGCGTCTTGCAGGCGCCTGAGCTGCCGATAGACCGTTGCAATGCCCAGCGTCGGCACTATGGGGGACGCCAGATCGAGGATTTCCAGGGGGCGAAGTGGGCCGGGGGCGTCGCGAATAACCCGCACGATGGCGCTGCGTTGGCTGGTGCGTCTGTTGCTCATGGGGATGCCTCCTTGGTCTGCCGGATGCCGGATCGGACCTGGTTGTGGCGAATTACGATTTTGGGCTGAGCGCTTGAATCAGCGTTCCCAAATTGTGCTCGAACATCTTCTCGTAGCTGGTCGCCGGGCCGCCGCGTTCCGAGAGCGCGTCGGAGAACAGCCGGCCACCGATCTGAATTCCGGTTTCGTGCGCGATCTGCTGAACCAGGGATGGGCTGGTGATGTTCTCAACGAACAGTGCGCCGGCGCCGACGGCCTTCAGGTGATCGATCAGCTTGGCGAGGTCCCGGGCCGACGGCTCGGCATCGGTGTCGATCCCGACCGGGGCCAGAAATGTGAGCCCATAGGCTGCCTCCAGATACCCAAAGGCGTCGTGGGCGGTCACGACCGTACGCTGGCCGGCGGGCAGTCTTTTGAGTTGGCCGAGCGCGCGGTCGTGTAATGCCTTTAGTCTCGCGGTGTAGGCGCGGGCATTGGCCTTGTAGGCTGCCGCGTTTTGCGGATCGGTTTCCGCCATGCCGTCCGCAATATTGGCGACATACTTCATGCCGTTTGTGAGCGAGTTCCAGGCGTGCGGGTCGATTGCGCCGTCAACCTTCAAAGGCGTTATGCCATCCGTCGCGACGAACACTTTGGCCTGGGTAGCGGATGTCTCGATCAGGGTTTGCGACCAGGTCTCGAAGCCCAGACCATTGACAAAGATCACCTCGGCGTTGGTCACTGCTTTGGCGTCGGCCGCGTTGGGGATGTAAACGTGCGCATCCGCGTCCGGGCCGACAATGGTTGTCACCTTGGCTAAATCGCCGGTGACTTGGCGCACCATATCGCCGAGGATGGAGAAGCTGGCGACGACCTTGATTCTGTCTTGGGCGGCCGCCGGGATTGAGGTCAACGCCAGGCCCGCTACCAGCAGTGCGCTGAAGAGTCGTTTCATGGTTTTTTGCTCCTACATTGAGTTTTTGTTGATGGTCAGAGGTTCGCGGCGGTACGGGTTGAAGCGTGCGCCGACCTGAAATCCTTGCGGGGCGAAGATCAGGCTCAAGAAGAAAAAAACCGCCGCAACCAGCACGATTGCGGGACCTGAAGGCACGTCCGACAAATAGAACGAAACGATCAGCCCGATCCAGCCGCTCAGCAGCGCGAATATGAAGGTCACGATCAAATAGCCGGTGATTGTCGAGACCCAATAACGCGCCGCTGTCGCCGGCAGGATCATCAGCCCGACCGCCATCAGCGTGCCGAGCGCCTTGAAGGCCCCCAACAGATTGAGCACGACCAGAAACATGAACCAGTGGGTCACGAGGCCCGGGTGCTTGGACTGGCTCTCATGGAAGACCGGATCGATTGTACTGATGATCAGCGGCCTGAGGATCAGCGCGAAGCTCACCAATGTGATTGTGGCCGTCGTCCCGATCAGAATGAGGGTTTCGTCGTCGATGCCGAGGATCGAACCGAACAGGAAACTCTTCAGCGGCACCGCCGAGCCGGCGGCGGACAGGATGAAGATGCCGAGGGCGAGGGCGGTCAGGTAGAGCGACGCCAGACTCGCATCCTCGCGGATGATTGTCATACGGGCGAGCAGACTGGTCAGCGCGGCGACGGTGATACCGGCGGTCAATCCGCCAACGATCATGGATCCCACCGACAGACCGGCAATCACGAAAGCGATGACGATTCCCGGCACAATAGCGTGAGCCATCGCCTCGCCGGCGAGCGACAGGCGCCTGAGCACTAGGAATGCTCCGACCGGGGCGACGGAGAAACTCAGCACCGTCGTCGCGGTCAGTGCCCGGACCATGAACGCGTAGTCGAGCCACTCAAACATCGTCTGCTTTCGATTGCGAGTACATGTCTTCGATCCAGGCGGCCTGACTTTGCGACAGGTACCGGTGAACGACCAGATTGTCGGGCGTAAGCGTTTCTTTTGGGGCACCGAAAAGCGCGCGGCCATCTCCTAGGAGAAGCGCTGAGCTGCAATGTTGTAGAACGGCGGAAAGGTCGTGCAGAACGAGGATGATGGTGCGTCCTTCCGCGGCCCAGTGATCGATCAGCGTCAGCAGAGCCGCTTCCGTTGTCTGGTCGACGGCCGTAAACGGCTCATCCAATAGGATCAGCGGCGCATCCTGAACCATGGTCCGGGCAAATAGCGTCCGTTGTAGCTGACCCGCGGATAGTTTGTGCAAGGGCATATCGGCGATCTCGGCGGTGCCTGTGCGCTCGAGCGCGCACCCGATCCGAGCCCGGCACTCACTATCGATGCGGCCGAGAAACCCCAAGTTGGGCCAAGCACCCATTGCCGCCATGTCGCGGACCCGGATGGGAAAGCGGCTGTCGAACTCGGTCCTCTGGCCTAGATAAGCAATTGTCGGTGGCCGCCCGATGGGCCAGTTGAGCGTGCCGGCAAGCGGCGGCAAGGTGCCCAACAGTGTTTTGATCAGGGTCGATTTTCCCGATCCGTTGTGACCGACAACAGCAAGCACATCGCCGAGCGCAAGGTTGAACGCGACGTCTTCAGCGACGGTCTCGGTCCCATAGCCGAGCGAGAGTCCAGTTGCCGAAAGGAGCATTGGATTCGCCATCGGCCTCTGTCGGACTCAGATGCCGAGGGTCGCGATGATGATGACCCAGAGTCCCGCGCAGGCAACGCTGACTGCAATCAGATAATGGAGCGTACTGGCAACTGTAAGATCGAATCCCGCCAAGCTTTGAGTCAGTAAGTCTTCCGAGCTCATTATTCTCTCTTTCAGGGGTATGGCCACTGGGTTCCCTGTTATGCATTCCGCCTTCGGCCTCAGGACACCAAGCTACTGCCCATAGCAACCCTCTCCCCATCGCCCAACCTGAACTGACCTCCAATGATATTCTATTATCATTAAGCAGTCAACCCAACTCGGGCGGATAGGAATGTTTCTGTCGCGATGCGCTTGGCATCGGGAGGCCGCGATGGTGCCGTGGTTGTGTGGTCGCTTCAGAGAGATCCTGCCCGAGCCAGGTCGCAATCTGCGTCTGCTGCACAAGATATTCTTCTGAGACCTTAGCCCCCCGGCTGCCACTCGTTGAGCGTGCGAGCGAAGAGGATATCCGAGCGGGTGACGGCCCCTTCGCTGTGGGTTGTTACCGAGACGGCGATGGTGCGCTTGCCGGTATCCAAGGAAAAGTCGGGGTGGTGGTTCTGCTCGGTGATGGTGCGGGTCAGGTGGTTGAGGAATGAGGTGATGTCCTTGAAATTGGCAAAGACAAAGTCGCGCGAGATGATGATGCCGTCGCGGCTCCAGCCTTCGAGCGTTTGCAATTCGGCATCTACTTCGGCGGCAGTGAGGGTGGTTTTGTCTTCGGTCATGGCGGATTGGCTCCTCGTTGAGATGGTTAAGTTGTTAGGATGCGGTGGATGCGGTCGGCGATGATTTCGGCTTCGCCGTCTAAGAGGGTTTGCGGCCCAACGCTGAGCGCGGTGTCGCTGCCGCTGACGAGGATCGACGGCTCGCCTGCTTCAAGCGCGCGCACTACGTCGCCAGCCGAGAGGGGGGCCGCGTCGCCGAAGTGCAGATGCACCAGCGGCGAGGCCGGCGGAAATTTGTTCTCGTAGGCTTTGGTAAAACTCGCCTCAATGCCGGCGATGCCCTTGACGGCCTCGGCGACGACTCGACAGCGGCGCTCCCACTCGGCGATGACCGCCGCTTCATCCATTTCAAAAAACAACTCGACGGCGCGGAGTAGGCCGCATATTTCCTCTTTGCCGACCTTCATGCCGCGGCCGATAGCCGAGTGCGGGTTGGAGTTGAGGTGGCACGCGGCAATCAGGTCTTTGCGTCCCAAGATCAGGCCCGATGACTGCGGCCCAAACAGGCCCTTGCCGCCGCTGAAGACGGACAGATCGCAGCCCATAGCTGGCAGGTCGGTCAGATTGGAGCGCGGCGGCAATTGCGCGGCCGCATCGACGATGACCGGCACATTGCGCTCGTGGGCGGCGGCGACGAGCGCGGGCAGTTCGGACAGGGGCTGGCTGCCGAGGAAATACACTACGGCCGCGGTCTTGGGACCGATGCCGGCGACGTAATCGTCGAGCGTCACGTTCTTGGTGGTCCCGACTTTGACCAGTTCGCCGCCGCTAAGGCGAAAGCCTTGATGGACGTAGTAATGCGAATCGACCAAGCTGATGACGAACTGGTTGGGCCGATCTCCCACATCGGGAAGCTGGGCAATGGCGCGGGTGTCCGTGCCGGTCAAGCAGGCGGCACCGGCCAAGAGCATACCGCCAGCCGCGCCCGAAGACACAAAGGCCGCTTCAGCACCGGTGAGTTCGGCGATGCGGGCACCGGCTTTTTCGTGCAACTCGTTGAGGTGGACGAATTGGCGCGACGCTTCGGCCATTGCCTCGACCACGGGTGTGGGCATGATAGAGCCGCCGAGCGTGGTAATGGTACCGCGAGCGTTGATGAAAGGGCGCAGGCCTAGGCGTTGATACAGGGTGGGCATGTGTAGGTCCTTAGGGAAACGGTAGGGGCGGTTCGCGAACCGCCCCTACGCAACATCAGTAAATAAAAAGAAAGCGGGCGGGATGAAACACCCCGCCCGCTTTTACATGTGTGCTACGCGTCCCTTAGTGCGGGTGCGGGTGGCCGTGACCGTGACCGGCAGCCGCTTCTTCTTCCTCCTCCGGCTCCTCGGCTACCAAAGCGTCGGTGGTCAGCAAGAGGGTGGCGATGCTCGCGGCATTGCTGAGCGCGGTGCGCACGACCTTGGTCGGGTCGATGACGCCCATGGACACGAGGTCGCCGTATTCTTCGGTTTGGGCGTTGAATCCGTACGCGCCCTCTTTGCTGGCGACTTCCGCGACGATGACTGCGCCTTCGTGCCCGGCGTTGTCGGCGATCTGGCGCATCGGCTCCTCTAGGGCGCGCCGCACGATGCGGACGCCGGTGGTCTCGCCTTCGGTCTCGCCAGAGACAGAGTCCAGCCCGGCGATGGAGCGCACGAGAGCCACGCCGCCTCCGGGCACCACGCCTTCTTCGACTGCGGCGCGAGTCGCGTGCAGTGCATCCTCGACGCGGGCCTTCTTCTCCTTCATCTCGGTCTCGGTGGGCGCGCCGACCGCAATGACGGCCACGCCACCGGCCAGCTTGGCCAGCCGCTCCTGCAACTTCTCGCGGTCGTAGTCCGAGGTAGTCTCGTCAATCTGGTTGCGAATCTGATCGACCCGGCCCTTGATGTCAGCGGCCTTGCCCGTGCCCTCGACGATGGTGGTGTTGTCCTTGTCAATGGCGATGCGCTTGGCCTGGCCGAGATCGGTCAATTGGACGCTTTCGAGGGTGATACCCAAGTCCTCGGTGATCACGGTGCCGCCGGTGAGGGTGGCGATGTCTTGGAGCATGGCATTGCGGCGGTCTCCGTAGCCAGGGGCCTTGACTGCGGCCACCTGCAAGGTGCCGCGGATCTTGTTGACCACCAGCGTGGCGAGGGCCTCGCCCTCCACATCCTCGGCGATGACCAACAGCGGCTTGCCGGCCTTGCTGACCTTTTCGAGCAAGGGCAGCAGGTCCTTGAGGTTGGAAATTTTCTTCTCGTGAATCAGCAGATAGCAGTCCTCCAAGGAGGCTTCCATGTTCTCCTGATCGGTGACGAAATAGGGCGACAGGTAGCCGCGGTCGAACTGCATGCCCTCGACCACGTCGAGGGTCGTGTCCGTGCTTTTGGCTTCCTCGACGGTGATGGTGCCGTCCTTGCCGACCTTGTCCATGGCTTCGGCGATTAGCTGACCGATGTCGCTGTCGCCGTTGGCGGAGATGGTGCCGATTTGCTCGACCTCGGAGTGATCTTGGACAGTCTTGCTCTGGGCTCCGAGGCTTTTGATTACCTCGGCGACGGCTTGGTCGATGCCGCGTTTGATCTCCATGGGGTTGTAGCCCGAAGTGACGGCTTGCAAGCCCTGGGTGTACATGGCTTCGGCGAGGACGGTGGCGGTGGTGGTGCCATCGCCGGCCACATCGCTGGTCTTGGAAGCGACTTCCTTGACCATCTGCGCGCCCATGTTCTCATAGGCATCGGGCAGTTCGACCTCTTTGGCGACCGTGACGCCGTCCTTGGTAACGGTGGGCGAGCCCCAGCTTTTGGCCAAGACGACGTTGCGGCCCCGAGGCCCGAGCGTCACCTTGACAGCCTTGCTGAGCTGTTGGACGCCGGAGAGGATATTCTCGCGGGCGTCTTTGCGAAAGGCAATCTGTTTGGCAGCCATAAATATTGTGCCTCCCTTAACCTACGATGGCGAGGATGTCGTCCTCGCGCATAATCAGGTATTCTTCGCCCTCAATCTTGACCTCGGTGCCCGAGTACTTGCCGATGAGGACCTTGTCGCCTTCTTTGACCTCCAAGGGGATGCGCTCGCCGTCATCGCGGCGACCGCCGGGGCCGACGGCGACGATCTCGGCTTCTTGGGGCTTTTCCTTGGCCGTGTCCGGGATGATGATTCCGCCGACCTTCTGCTCTTCTTCCTCGTCGAGACGCTTGACTAGCACGCGGTCAGCGAGGGGTTGGATAGTGATAGTGGCCATGTTAGCTCCTCCTTTTATGGGTAAAATGGCTATGGCACGCTATATGCAATGCAACTTTCGTGCCAAAGGACGAAAATTTCGCTAGTGTTTTGTTTATAAAGCACTTATGACGTATTTTGACGCGAGACAATAAATGGGGATTTTATCATATTGAGAATATATGCGTAAAAAAGATATAAAAAAATATATAAGTACATTAAAAATAATTTATTGTGTTATTTTCTCTAAATGACAATGAGAATATAAAATTCTCATTATGAAAAAATCGAGGGACAATGAACTGGGATGACCAGCGGGTTGTATTGACCGGGGCTAGTAGCGGCATCGGTCGCGCCTTGGCCCTCGTGCTAGCCGAGCGGGGGGCGCGCTTGGTGTTAGTGGCTCGCCGCGCCGAGGCGCTAGCAGAACTGGGAGCGGCCATTGAAGAAAGCGGTGGTCACCAGCCGCTAGTGGTGCCGTGCGACGTAGGCGATCTAGCCCAGGTCGGCGCTTTGCACGCCGAGGTGGAAGCGCAATGGGGCGGGGCTGACGTGCTGATCAACAACGCGGGTCGGGGACATTACAACTTTTTTGCCGACGCGGATGTGCGCGAATGTGAGGCTGTGGTGCAAACGAATCTGCTCGGTGCCATCTACTGCACTCGGGCGTTTCTGCCGGGTATGCTGGCGCAAGGGCGGGGCCGGTTGGTCTTCATATCGAGTATTGTCGGCGAATTCCCCGTGCCCAAGCACGCGGTGTACAGCGCGACGAAATTCGCATTGAACGGTTTAGCCGAAAGCCTCGACTACGAGCTAGCGCCCCAGGGCATTGGCGTTCACTTGGTAGGCCCGGGCTTGGTACGCACTGAATTTGCCGAGCGAGCCGGCACGCAGCACCTACCGGTGCAGAAAAAGTTCGCCAAGTCTGCGGAGGAAGTGGCCAAAGCCATCGCAGATGCCGTAGCCGCGGGCAAGCACAAGAGCATCCCAGACGCGGCCGCGCTTTTGCTGATCAAGCTGCGCCAGCACTTGCCCCGCTTGACGCGGTTCGCTTTTAGGAGGGTCTGCCGTCGGCTCTAGGCCGTGCGGTAGGGGGCGGTTTCAAACCGCCCCCTACTGGGAGGTGTACCCGCCGTCGACGACTAAGGTCGATCCGGTGGTAAAGCCCGATGCTTCCGAGGCAAAGTAGAGGACGGCCGTAGCTAGCTCGGCCGGGTCGCCCCAGCGGTCCATGGGGACCTTGGCGATCATTTCGCGCGCCTTGGCTGGGTCTTGCAGCAGGATGGCGTTGATCGGGGTGATAAAGGGGCCGGGGCAGATGGCGTTGACGGTGATCCCGTGCGCTGCCCATTCGAGGGCGAGGGTCTTGGTGAGTTGGACGATGCCGCCTTTGCTCGATGCATACGGCGTGCGGTCGGCGATTGAGACCTGAGACACGGTGGAGCCGAGGTTGATAACGCGGCCATAGCCGCGCTCGATCATCTGCGGCCCCACGGCTCGGCAGTAGTACATCGGGCCGGTGAGATTGATGGCAATGACCGCGTCCCAATCCTCGTCGCGCAGCTCGACGATAGGGCTGCGGATGTTGATGCCGGCGTTGTTGACCAGAATGTCGATGGGACCTAAAGCGTCGTTGGTTTGGCGCACCGAGGCTTCCACTTGGGCGCGGTCGGCCGCGTCGGCTTGGAAAGCGAACACGCGGCCGTTGGTGTGAGCACTGATTTGCGCGGCTGCGGCGCGGGCTTCTTCTACATTGCGGCTGGTGAGGGCGACATTGGCACCGGCCGCGGACAGCGCGCAAGCCATAGCCTCGCCGAGGCCCTTGCTGCCGCCCGTTACCAAGGCCGTGCGGCCCTTGAGGCTGAAGAGGTCGAGCGAGGAAGGCGGAATCATCATAGCGAGGACCAGCCTTCGGCCTCGACCATGGACTTGGCGAGATCGCCCAACTCGGCGACTAGCTCCGCTTGGTCTTGGGCGCGGGCCTTATTGGTGATTTGCATGGTTAGGGCGATTAGCCCCAGGCCGAAGATCCGCTGTAAGCTTTGCGGCGAGTCTGGTTCGAGGTCGGGAATCAGCTCGGCTAGGCGGTTGAGCAGGTCGCGGTGCTCGGCGGGAATTTCAATGACTTCCAAGGACATAGCGGCGTTAAAAGTAACGCACGGTCTAGTTGCGGTCAAAGTGGACTGTGATTTGTGGGATTTATGGGATTTACAGGATGAAAAGCCGCGGTCAAAGTTCGCCATCGCGGGCGACGAAGTGTTCGTCCTCTTGGACGATGCGGCTCCAAGGCACGTCGGGATCATGGTCCCAAGCCACGATCCATCCTTGGGCGGCGGCTTCGGCGGTAAATTGTTGTTTGCGGGTCAAGGTCTGGTAGGGGAACATGTCGTAGGCCATGTTCCAATAGGGTCGCAGGTGGAGACGCGTGGGGATTAGCTCCCCGGGATAGACGAGGGTGTGGTCGCTGGCCTCAAGGCGAAAGCCCTGATGAGTGCGGGTGTGGCCGCCAGTGACAAAAGTAGTCAGCCCGGGAACCAATTCGCCGTCGCCGTCGAGGAAGCGCATCTCGACTTGGCGGGCGAGAGCGTGAAGCTCTTCGGGCCGATAGCTGCTCTTCATGGTGCTGCGGCCGGCCAAGGCGTCGTCCCACTCGCCGCGCTGTACCGCGTGGACGGCGTTGGGAAAGAGCGGGATCAGGCCCGCAGGCCCTTCGACGAGACAGCCGCTGAAGTGGTCGAAGTGCAGGTGGGTGAGCGCGACCATGGTGATCGCCTCTGGGGCCACACCCGCGGTCGCGAGCGAGCCGCGCAGCGTCTGCGCGCCGTCCATGCCGTACATGGTGCGGTCGCGCGGTGAGAAGCGCTCGCCAAATCCAGCGTCGAGCAGCACGAGTTCGCGGCCCGTTTTCAGGAGCAGGCAGTTGCACGACAGGCGGATGCGGTTGTGCTCGTCGGCAGTTGTGACGCGCTGCCACAGGGCCTTGGGTACCAAGCCGAACATGGTTCCTCCGTCGAGGCGAAAGTCGCCGCCGGGCAGGTGTACGGCCTCTGCGTCGCCTAGGTCGAGGGTGTGCATCAGATATGGACGAGGACCTCGACGCCCTCGGTCGCAAATTGGCAGCGCATCTCGCGCAGGCCCGCTTGGGCCATGCTGGTGCGCAGCTTGGCGTGGTGTTCAGCCGGGCAATAGAACATGAGAAAACCACCACCGCCAGCCCCTAGCAGCTTGCCGCCGAGGGCACCAGCGGCGCGGCCGGCCGCGTACCAGTGGTCGATATCCGCATTGGATATCTGTTGCGCCCGCTGCTTTTTGGCCAGCCAGTGCTCGTGGAGTAATTCGCCGAAGCGGTCCAGCGCATCCCGTTCGAGCGCCTCCTTGATCTGGTAGCCAATTTGCTTAGTCTGATGCAGGCTGTCTAAGACCCGGTCGTCGCCTTGTTGGGTGTCTTGATTTTGCTGAGCGAGGATGTCCGAACTCTCGCGCCGGATGCCGGTGAAAAAGACCAGCATGTTGGCGGCTAGGGCCTCGGCGGTGGGCGCGGAGATCGCCAGTGGTTCGACGGCGACGCGCCCGCTGGTGTCGATGTCGAGGCAAGTTAGGCCGCCGAAGGTACCCAAGTAGTGGTCGTGTTTGCCCGCTGGCTGGGCGGCTCGCACCGATTCGATATAGTGGGCTTCCTCCGCTAGCGCTTGGGGGGAGGGCTGTTCGCTCTTATAGGCGTGGAGTGCGGCCAACAGTGCTACGGTGAACGCGCCTGACGATCCCAAACCCGTGCGTCCGGGCACGTCGGACATTGCGCTGATTTCGATGCCTCCTTCGATCCCAGCATAGATCAGGGCTTCGCGCAGCAGGGGGTGTTGGATCTGGTCGGGTGCATCGACCTTTTCGGTCTGCGAGTATTTGACGCGAATGAAATCTTCCACCTTGAGGTCGTTGAACTGGATATAGACGTATTTGTCGATACCGGCGCTGAGTACAAAGCCCCCGTAGTGGGTGTAATAAGAGGCTAGGTCGGTGCCGCCGCCGCCGAGCGGAATGCGCAAGGGTGCTCTGGTGATGATCAAACTAGCCTCGTTTCAGGGAAGGGCAAAGGTTCCCGAGTCCACGCGCTGACAGGCGTGGCGGTAGCGCTCCGGCGTATCGGTCGAAAGGAGCTGACCGCGCAGGGGATGTCCGAGCAGGGGGCGGCCTGCGGCGAGCAAGTCGGCGAAGACCTCGCTGAAGTCGCAGGGGGTGTTGGGTGGGATGCGGTCGAGGATTTCGGGTTGTAAGACGTAGATCCCGGCGTTGACCCAGTAGTTGTCGAATACTTGGTCGGGCCGCGGTTTTTCGACGAAGCGAGTGATACGATTGCGTGTGTCGAGGCCGACGATGCCCCGCGTGGTCGGGTCGTCCATCCACAAGAGTCCGATGCTGGCGATTTCGCTCTCGCGTTGATGGGTTTGCCACAAGTCACCTAAGTCGAAGTTGGTCAGGTTGTCTCCGTAGTACACTAAAAAAGGGCCGTCGAAGAAGTCGGCAACTTGCCGCACAGCGCCAGCGGTGCCTAGTAGTTCGTCCTCCAGCGAATAGGTAATCGACACGCCCCAGGCCCGACCATCGCCAAAATAGTCGGTGATGACTTGGGGCAAGTGGTGGAGGTTGATGACGAGGTCGTCGAATCCGTGCTGCGCCAACAGGCGCACGACGTATTCGAGCAGGGGTTTGCCGGCAAAGGGGACCATTGCCTTGGGGATCGCGTCGGTGAGCGGGCGCAGGCGCGTGCCGCGCCCGGCGGCTAGGATCATCGCCTTCACGCGCTTGCCCTGCGGAGGACGTTGGCGGCGCGCATATTCGCTTGAGCCGGTGCGTAGAAGTCCGCGAGGTTGGGTTGCTCTTTGGTCCACTCAATGTATTCGCCAATGGTTTGTTCGAGCGGGACCTCGGGTTGCCAGCCGAGGGCTTGCAGGGCCGCGCCAGAAGAGACGGTGTGGCGCGTATCGCCAAAGCGGTATTCGCCGCTTACGAGCGGTTCGATGGACCGCCCGGCGATGCGCGTTACTAGTTGGGCGTATTCGAGGACGGTGGTGCCGCGCTGCCCGGCGACATTGAAGGAGCGGAAATCGGCGCGCTCGTCTTCGAGACAGAGGACATTGGCGCGGGCCACATCGCCGACATAGACGTAGTCGCGTAGCGATTGGCCGTCCTCGTAGCAGACGGGGGGTTGGCCGTGCAGGACGCGGAGGGCAAAAATGCGGCCGATGCCCGAATAGGCATTAAAAAAAGAGTTGCGTGGCCCCTGGACGATGGAGTAGCGCATGTTGACTGTGGGAATGTCGTATTTGCGGCCGAGGCTGAAGGAGGTCAACTCTGCCGCGTACTTGGAGATGCCATAGGGGGTGTGGGGATTGACGGTGTCTTCGGTGATCGGCAGGTGTTCGAGTTCCGCGGCGCAGTGGGGGCAGCGGACTTCCCACTCGGCTCTGGCTAGCTGTGCGTCGGGACGGGCGTCGGGATAGACGATGCCGTGCTCGGCGCAGCGGTACTTGCCCTCGCCATAGACAGCTTGCGACGAGGCCAAGACGACTTTCCGCACGGGCAGCTTCTTGGCGACGATCAGTTCGTAGAGCAGGGTGGCACCGACCGTGTTGACGTGGTGAAAAGTGGAGAAGTCGGGCATGTAATCTTGGTAGGCCGCTAGGTGAATGACACCGTCGATGCCGTCGAGCGCGGCCAGCCAGTCGGCGCGTTGGCGCACATCGCCCTGCATCTTTTCCACGCCAGTGGGCAGATAGTCGGGCCATCCTTCGGGGTGGACCCGCTCCTGGAGGGAATCGAGGATGCGGACGCGATAGCCCGCGGCGACGAGGCGATCTACGGTGTGCGAGCCGATAAAGCCGGCACCGCCTGTGACTAGAATATGGCGCATGAGTTAGTTCTAAGATAAATAGGGGGTGAAATCCCGGCCAAGAGCGTCGCGGTTGACAGAAAATCGCTGTTGTGTGGATTTTCTGAAGTCGCAGTGAAGTTGAATGGACGAAACGGACAATGCGCTACGCGCCTAAAATAGCCCTCGCACTGGCCAGCTTAGTCATCGGGATCGCGCTGTGCGAACTGGCGTTGAGCTTCTTGCACCCGCAGCTCTTCCGCCGGCCCCCCGTTTGGCGCTATGATCCCGAGCTAGGTTGGGGACACATCCCGGACGCCGTCGGTCGCTTGGTCACGCCGGAATTCGACGTGGAAATGCGGATCAACAGCATTGGGTTGCGCGATCGCGAGTTCGCGGCAGAAAAGGCCGCGGGTGTTCGCCGCGTGGCTCTGTTCGGCGACTCATTTGTCGAGGGGTGGGGCGTCCCTATAGAGGCCGCGGTCAGCCGTCAGCTCGAAGCCTGTCTCCGGCGTGAGGGGGCCGCAGTGGAGGTGGCTAACTTCGGGGTGGCTGGCTACGGCACCGATCAAGCGCTGTTGTTTTTCGAGCAACAAGGACCGCGATTTAAGGCCGATGAGGTGGTGCTCTTTTTTTATGGCAACGACCTGTGGAACAATGCTTCGCGCCGGGGCATTGGTGCCGAGCGGGGCTTCAAGCCCTACTTCCGGGTGCGGAATAACGGGCAGCTTGCGCTCGCGGGCGTTCCGGTGAAGGAGTCGAGCTTTTGGCGACAGCCCGCGGATTCTTTGCCTCTTACGGTGCGATTGGAAGGCTATTTCTCTCAGCACTGGCACTTGTACCGGCTGATGCAAAAGGCGTGGCAGTCGGAGGTGCCGCGCGGGCAGCAGCAGGATTTTTACGCGGGTCTGTACGGCTCGGACGCGCGCTTTGCTCCCGCTTGGGAGCTGACGGGCCGCATTCTCGCGGCCTTTAAGCATAGCGTCGAGCGAAACGGTGCACGCTTAACCGTTGTGTACGTGCCGTCGATCGTCCAAGTAGAAGAAGACAACTGGCGCGCCAAGCGCGAGCTGTACGGTCTGATCGGCGAGTTCGACCTGAGCAAGCCCAATGCCAGGCTAGCCGGTTTTGCCGAGGAGTACGGATTCGCGCTGATAGACTTGCTCGACGAGTTCAAGGCAAAGGCCCAAACCCAAACCCTGTATTGGCGCGATAGCCACTGGAACGCGGCTGGCCACGCCTTGGCGGCCGAGCGGCTCTGCGCGCATCTGGGGAGGCCCTAGGCCGTGGAGTGGCGCGAGGATCTAGGTGCGGTGGGGCTGCTCGGGGCGGCAGTTGCCATTTTCTTCTGGCCGGCCACTGTGCTAGAGGGGGCGTTTTTCGTGCAGGATGTGATGGTGCAAAATCATCCGTTCCGCGACTTTTTCGCCCGCGCCCTCCGCGAAGGTCAATTGCCGCTGTGGAATGCGGCCATCAACTGCGGCTTTCCCCTGTTTGCCGAAGGCCAGGCTGGGCCGCTGTATCCGCCCAATGTGCTTTTGGCGTTGCTGTTGCCCACTTGGGCCGCGCTCAACTGGAACATTGTCTTGCACTTGTGGTTGGCGGGCGCGGGCATGTACGCGCTGGTGCGTGCTTTTGGCGCAGTGCGACCGGCCGCGCTGTGCGCGGGGCTTTGCTACGCCCTGAGTGGGTACATGGTCGTGCGGGCCATGTCGCCCAACTTTATCGCGGTGTGTGCTTGGTTGCCGCTGCTGTTTTGGCTCGTTGATCGCATCCTGAACCGGGGGCGCTTTTTTTATGTGCTGCTCTTTGCGTTGGTGATTGGCTTGCAACTGCTGGCTGGCCATCCCCAAGCTGCCCTGTACGGGGCTGTTGCGGTCGCTGGCTATTGGCTCTATCGAAGCTGGGTTCAGGGCGCGGGGTGGATCGCTTGGCCGATGCTGGTCGGCGCACTCGTGCTGGGTGCGGGCCTAGCCGCGGTCCAGCTAGGGCCTACCGCCGAATTAGTGCAACTATCCAATCGCGGAGCCGGCCTGTCGTGGGCCAGCTTTGTGGCGATGTCGCTGCCGCCCGAGCGGCTGGCTACCTTGTTGTGGCCCAACTTCTTCGGCAATTCGGCGCACGGCACGTACGGGAGCCGAGAGGTGGGCTTCTTCATCCAACTCTGCACTTACGTCGGCGTGGTGCCCCTGTTTTTGGCTTGGGCGGCCCTGCGCGAGCGGCGGGACGGCCAAGTCAGTTTTTTTGCCGCGCTTGCCCTCGCTGGGTTGGTACTCGCACTGGGCAAATACACGGCCATCTTTTCCTTTTTTTATCAAATCCCGGGGTTTAGCCTGTTCCGCATCCCAACGCGCTTTTTGTTGTGGTTTGCCGTGGGAGCATCCGTGCTCTGCGGCCTCGGCCTCGACCAAGTGTTGCGCCGCGAGCGTCAACGGCCCGCGAATGGTTGGCTGTTGGCCGCAGTCCTCGGCGCGGCCAGTGTAGGTCTGCTATGGGCTAGCGGAGTTGCGCTCTTTGGAGACGGTTCAGAATCGACGCGCTACATTCACCACTTGCGCGGCGACGGTCTGCGGCTCGTAGGGGCGTTGATAATCGGCGCGTGGCTACTCGGTCGACGGGCGCGGCGGGCCGCTGCGTGGGCTGCTCCTGTGGTCATTTTTGCCGAGCTGTATAGCTTTGGCGCGGATTTTAACGGTACCATAGAGCCAACTGCGTACACCGAGACTCCGGCAACGGCCCGCGAGATTTTGGCCGACCACACGGCTGTTGCGCCGCCGCGGATTGTCAGCTTGGTCAACGAGCGGAACTCGCCATTTGACTGGCACGGGGGATGGGCCTACGACTTGGAGTCCTATCGGCGCTATAACGAGACCTTGCGGATGTATTCAGGGGGGCTGTACGGCGTGGCCAACGCACTGCCGGGGTGGAGTCCGCTACACCTGTATCGCCACGGGGAGTTCGCTCGCGGTTATCCGGCGTTTGCCGCTTTGGCTGGCGTGGAATACGCGGTGCGCTACAGCCGCGATGGGGGCTTTGATGTACAGCGACTGCCCACGGCCTTGCCCCGCGCGTACGCGGTGGATCAATTCCACCTCGCCACTAGTCCGCGCGCCGGGCTGAGTTATATGGCTCGCGGGTTTCCCATGCGACGCGAAGTCGTCTTGGAGGAAGCGCCGACCGCTCCGATTGGGCCGGGCGGCGCGGCGGAGATCGTCCGCTACGAAGACGAGGAAGTCGCCATTACCCTTGCCGACTCGGCCGGGGGAATTTTGGTCTTGAGCGATACCTATTATCCGGGCTGGCGAGCCTTTGTCGATGGGGTTGAGCGCCCGATTCTTCGCGCCAATCACGTGTTCCGCGCCGTAGTAGTCCCGGCCGGAGCGCGAGAGGTTGTCTTTTCGTACGAGCCGGATAGTTTCCGTTATGGCTTACTGGTCAGCGTGGCCGCGGCAGCGCTCTTGTTGGGGCTAGCTTGGGGCGGTCGGCGGCTGATCTTGCCGCCGGTGGAGAATATGCCGGTGGACGCAGGGGCGCAGTTGAAAGTCCGGGCTGTGTTGGGAATCTTGGTTTTCGTACTCCACGCAATAGCCACGCAGGGGCCTTTGTGGAGTGAGTGGCTCGAACGCCTGCGGCTAGGGGTTGGGTCGTGACGGCCAAGATTGTCGGGATGGCCGCAGGGATCGCCGCATTCGCGGTCTATGGGATGACACTGTGTCCGACCGTGTACGTAGAAGGGAGCGGCGAACTGATCGGCGCGGCCTATAGGTTGGGGACGGCGCATCCGACTGGGTATCCCCTGTTTTGCCTTGGCAGCCGCTTGCTCGCACTGGCTCTGCCGTGGGTTAGTCCGGCCATGGCGATCAATGCCGCGTCGGCTCTGTTTGCCGCTATCTGTTGCGGGGCTTTGGCGGGCTTGCTCTGCGGACGTGGGGTGCAGCCTGTGGTGGCCTTGGCCACGGCCTTGGCGTTAGCGTTCTCGCGCACTTTTTGGTCCCAAGCCGTCATCGCCGAAGTCTATGGCTTGGCCTTGTTGCTGGTGGTCTTGGTTATGGCCCAAACCCTTAAAGTGTGTGAGAGCAAGGAGCCGCGCCAAGTTCTTCTCTTGGGCTGGCTCATGGGTTTGGGGCTGACGGCTCACCTGATGCAGGTTCTCGTCTGGCCGGGTGTGGTCGCGGTCTTGGCTTGGCGCTGGCCCGCACTTTGGCGTCGGCCCTTGTTGATGGCGCAGGGGATGCTCGCTGTGCTGGGTGGGTACAGCTTGGTGGCGTACTTACCGCTGCGCAATGGCCGGGGCGCGGGGTTTCACTGGGGGCCACTCGACGACCTAACAACCTTGTGGCAACACTTGAGCGGTGCGCTATATCGCTCGTCGTTTTTTTCTTTGCCCTTAGAAGGTATGCTGCTCAACACCCAGCGCTGGCTGGTGCAGGCAGCAGGCGAGTTCCACCTCGTATTAGTGCCGTTGATTGTTTGGGGAGGGTGGGCGGCGTGGTGCCGCGATCGCAGTGCGTTCGTCTTGGTCGGAGGGGCAATCGCTTGTAATTTGATCGCTGCGCTCAACTACCACCGCGACCCTAATGGCCTGCCGGTGTTCTACCTGCTCAGCGCAGTGGGATTGGCGGTGTGGTTGGGCATGGGGTTGGACGCGTTGGCTCGCCGGGTGCGGCCGCTCGTCTCGATGCCGCTCGCCGCGCTCGTCGTCGCCTTGGTGCTAACCGCGCACTACGAGGAATCCGACCGCAGCGAAAACTGGGTCGCCGATCGCTATGGCCGCGACATTCTCGCCGACTTGCCCGAGGGCGCAATTCTGATTACTGAGGGAGATGATGCGGCCTTTGTGCTCGACTACCTGTTGAGAATAGAGGGGTTGCGCCCGGATGTAACTCTGTACAACCGCATGGGACGGGGGACGGATGTACTCGCTTGGAGTGAGTATGCGCTGCCGCCGCTAAGGCGGGAGCGGCTGCGCTGGCGGCGCGAGGCCGTATTGGCCCGGGGTGAACGGCCCCTTTTTTATTTTGTTCCGCGCCGCTCGCCGATTTCGGGATGGGTGTTTGTACCTGCGGGCTTGGTCTATCGCTTGCAGGCATCCGACGACAGTACTGGAACTGCCCCGCAGATCGAGATGGGCAATGCGTTGGCCACTGGCTTTTTCCGCGATCCTTGGGTGCGAAAGATCCAGAGTAATTATTATTTTATGGCCGGTGAGGAGCGTATGTGGGATGGGGATCAGGCCGCGGCCGCGGCCGCGTACGAGCAGGCCGCGGCCATTGCTTTCGACTCGCGCACTGCGCGCTTTAATGTGGCGCTTAAGTTGTTTGAAGTCGGCGAGTTGGATCGCGCGATGGATCATGCAGCGGCCGCAGCGGCCATCGACCCGTGGCAGCCTACTCCCTATCGCTTGATGGCGCGCATCGAGCGAGAACAGGGTCGCTATGACGAGGCGCGCCGCTGGAACCAAAAAGCAGGCGAGTTGCAGCGGGGGCTTTGATGGGGTATATAAAACTGTAGCTGCTCCCCCTTTAACGCCGTTGAGGATCGCTATGGAAAAATTAAAACGCATACTCGATCCGAATAAGGTCGTTTTAAACCTCACGGCGCAGCGCAACTTCGACGCCATCCGCGAATTGGCTAATGTGCTGTGGCAAGACGAGGTCGTGCCCGATCAGAAGCACTTGATCGCATCCCTGATTCGGCGCGAGCAACAGGCCTCTACGGGCATTGGCAAGGGCGTGGCCGTACCCCACGCACACGAGGACGGGATCCAGCGCCAGCTCTTGGCCATCGGCATCTCGCAGGCTGGCATTGACTTTGGCGCGCCCGATGGCCAGCCTGTACACATCATCGCGCTGTTGGTCACGCCCCTCAAACATCAAAAACAGCACATGGCGCTGCTGGCGGCCCTGTCGCAGTGCTTGCAGCAAGAGGAAGTGCGCCAGCGCTTGCTGCAAGCGGCTGATGCAGCCGAGGTCGTCGATATTTTTACGGAAAACTCACTTCCGGGCTGAGCGCAGCGCAAAAATCATGGTTCCAGAATTCGCTAGGGCGGTGCATGCCCCCTTATTCGAGCGGCATTCTTGCTTTCTCGCGGGACCGCTTGTAGCGGGGCAGCGACAGGCCTTGATCGAGCGGCTGCGGGTCTTGTTCGCAGCAGGGGTGCCCGGGTACGCGATCTTGGTGTTGCTGCCCGACCGGGCGACCACGCGGCGCTTTCGCCGGGCAATAGATCGGCTCGACTTGGGTCCGTACAGCACTGTTGATCTACAGACGTATTACGGGCTGGCGAGTCGGTTGGTGCGGCTGTTTTGGCCGCTGGTGGCTGGCAAGGCCGGCTTTGCCGCACCAGCGCGGCCACCGGTCTTCCTCAACTACGAGGCCGCCCAATACCTGATGGGGCAGGTCGTCGAGCCGCTGCTTGCCGAGGGCTATTTCGAAGGGCTGTACCTGCGGCCCCAGCGCATTCTCTCCCAGTTGCTCGACAATTTGAATAAGGCGGCCGTAGCGGATTTCGCGCTCGCGGAGGTGGCACTGCGCCTGAGTCGCGCTTGGGCTGGGGAAGAGCAGCGGTTGCGCGTGTACGAGCAGGTGCAGACGTGCATCGACCGCTACCGCGGCCACTGCTTGCGGCACGGGTTGCTCGACGCATCGCTGGTCTTTGAAGTCTGCAATCGCCACCTGATCGCGCAGGAGGAATTCTGGCGCTACTTCACCGAGCGCTATCGCCACCTGTTGGTCGACTCAGCCGAGGAACTGGTGCCGGTGGCCGGCGATCTGGTGGGGCGGCTCTTGCCGAGGTGCGATTCGGCCCTATTGGGCGGAGATGCACAAGCTGGCTTCCGCATTTTTTTAGGCGTTGATGCACCCGGTGCCACTGAGCTACAGCAGCAGTGTACGGAGACGATCTCCGTGATGCCGGGAGCGTGTGCCAGCCGGGATACGGTGGCCTTTGCCGACCGCATTGGTGCGAAGTTGGGGCAGGTAACTGACGGAGTCTCGGAAGGGTCGCCGCGGCAGGCGGTGGCGGATGTAGTGCAGGCCCGCTATCGAGGGCAGATGATCGAGGCTGTGGCCCAGCGGATTGTCCAAAAGATCGCCGAGGGCGTGGCCCCAGGCGAAATCGCAGTCGTGGCTCCGCACGCCGACGGGGTGTTGCGCTTTCTCTTGTCTGAGACTTTTCGCTCCGCGGATATTCCCTTTGCGATTGTGCGGCGCTACGAGACGCTGCGCGAAGAGCCGGTGGTGCGAGCCTGTCTGGCGCTGGCCATGCTCGCTCATCCCGATTGGGGACAACGGCTCTCGCTCTTCGATTTGTCCGGGGCGTTGGAGCGGGCGCTCAAGCCCCTGGACCGGCTGCGGGCCGAGTTGATTGCGCGACACTTGTATGATTCGCGTTCAGGCCAACTCAAACCTGCGACCGAGTTGAATGCCGCGATGGGTGAGCGGATAGGCCGGGACGCGCTCGTCCGCTACGAGGCCCTGCGCGCTTGGATCGAGGTGTATCGCGGTGGTGGGGCCGACCCTTGGGACCACTTTTTGCGCCGGCTCTTCGGGGAAGTGTTGTCGCACGTCGCGCTGGAGCCTGAAGAAGCCGAGGTGTACAGCAAGCTGATCGCTTCGGCTGCCTCATTCCGCGAGGTAGCTCCGGCCATGGCGCTAGAGGGCGCGACCATTGGCCAGCGCTACGTCGAGATGATATGGTCTGGGGTCGTCGCCGCCCAGTATTTGACCGATGTCGATCTCGACGAGGCTCCAGAGTCCATTGCCCTCGTCGCTCCGGTCTATACCTATTTGCTCTCCGGCCACGTGGCGCGCTACCAGTTCTGGCTAGACATTGGCTCGGCCAACTGGTGGGAGCCGCTGCACCAGCCCTTGACCAACCACTACGTGCTGACCCGGCGCTGGAACTCGGAGGAGCGCTGGACCGATGCCGTGGATTACTCGATTCGCAACCGCAACCTCTACCGCTTGGTGCGGGGCCTGTGCTTGCGCTGCCGCGACGGGATCTACCTCTGTTCCAGCGAGTCGGAAGGGCACGGCTCGGCGCAGGACGGGCCGCTGATGATGGCGGTGCAACAGGTCCTACAAGAGGAGCGCGCGTGAGGTTTGAGCCGCGCACGGGCCAGCGCGAGATCCTGGCCTATCAAGGCGGCCTGTTAGGCGTGTCAGCCGTGCCCGGCAGTGGCAAGACCGCCGCGATTGTCGCCTTGGCGACTCGGCTGATCGCCGAGAGGCGCGCCGAGGGGGGGCAGGTGCTGATCGTGACCTACCAGAATGCGGCCGTGGATAATGTCCGCGCTCGGATCGGCCAGCGCTTGCAAGAGATGGACAGGCTACCGGTCGGCTACGACGTGCGGACCTTGCACAGCTTGGCCTACGGCATCGTCCAAGCCAACCCTGGGCTGGTGGGGGCTGTGGCCGAGTTCACGGTACTCGACGAACGCGCTAGCGAGAGCTTGCTCGACAAGGCGGTGCGGACTTGGAACGACGACAACAAGGGAGTGTGGGGTCGATTGGGGCCTGGGGAATACGTGGATCAGCAGTGGGAGCAGGAGTGGCGCGACATTGCGCGGAAAGTCGCCCGCACGGTCATCACCACGGCCAAAAACCGCCGACTGCGGGCCGAAGATCTCTTGGCGCGAATCGGCGGCCGGGAGGACGACAACCAGTTTTTGCGGATCGGCGCGGAAATCTACCAGCTCTACCAGCAGCAAGTTGAGACCATCGGCGGCCTCGACTTCGACGACTTGGTGTGGATGGCCGTAGAGATGTTGCAGCAATACCCAGATTTGTGCAGCCGCTACCGCCGGCGTTGGCCCTTTGTCTTAGAGGACGAGGCGCAAGATAGCGTCCCCTTGCAGGAGGAACTGATCGCGCTATTGGTGGGGCCGGGCGGCAATTGGATCCGGGTCGGCGACCCCAATCAGGCGATTATGAGTACCTTCACTGCGGCCGATCCACGCTATTTGCGCGACTTCTTAGAGCGCGAAGACGTCGCGGTCGCAGAGATGACAATCTCCGGCCGCTGCGCGCCCAAGATCATGGATCTGGCCAACTTTTTGGTCGATTGGGCCGCGGTCGAACACCCACTGGCCGAGGTGCGCCAGCGCGCTTTCCGACCCCAGCAGATGCAGCCCACCGAACGCGGCGATCCCCAGCAAAACCCCTCGGACGCGGACAGTGCCGTAGGACTTCGCGAATACAACAACCGCCACGATGAATTCGACAGCATCGCGCGCCGGGCCAAGGGTTTTGCCAAAAGCAATCCGAGCTTTACAGTGGCGGTGCTGGTTCCGACCAATCGCATCGGCTACGACATGGCCGAGCGCTTGCGCCAAGCCGGAGCGGACTTCGACGAGGTGCTGCAAAGCCCGCGCTCGGCGCGGCGAGTGGGTGAGGCTCTGTGCACGGTATTAGATTTTCTTTCAGACCCTTTGGGGCGCAATCAGTTAGAGAGAGCCTATCGCGCCTTGGTCGGCTTTTGGCCCGGGCCGAGTGGGCCGGGGAACGAGGAGGCCGTGGCCATGCTGTTGCGCAGTTGCTATCGGCCCGAAGCGCTGCTCTATCCGGAGGCTGGTCAGCGCATGGAAGCGGCTCTGCCACCGGTGGAGAAGATCGAGCCGCAGGATTTGGAGGCCATTGACCTCCTGTGCAGTTATCTGCGGCGCTGGCTGCGGGCGGTTGCGCTGCCGGTAGATCAACTTCTGATGACGGTCGCCCAAGATCTGCTGCAGGAAGAGGATATGGCGCGGGCGCAGCAACTGGCGGTTTACGTGCGCACCCGAGCCGACCAAAACGCAGACTGGCAATTGCCCGAGTTGGTGCGCGAGCTGAGCGAGGCCGTGCAGGGCCGGGCAGGTGTGCTCGCCGAGGCGGATGACGCATTGGTGCCCCAGCCTGGGCGAATTTTCCTGACGACTATGCACAAAGCCAAGGGGATGGAGTGGGATCTAGTCTATGTCATGGGGGTTGATGGCGACTGGTTTCCGCACGATCTCGACGCGCGGTTTTTGGGCGAGTACGAATTCTTAGGCGGCGATCCCTGCGAGGATGCAAAGGCCGAGATGTTGGACCTGATCGGCGAAATCGGGTCGAGCCGACTGTCGGCCACCGATCGCTCCCACGCCGAGGTGATTGCCGAGCGGCTGCGGCTGCTCTACGTGGCCATCACCCGTGCGCGCCGCTATTTAGTCCTGAGCTGGAGCCGCCAGATTCCGCGCGCCACGCGGACGCAGGCCGTGCCTATGGCCGAGGTGTTCCGCCAGTTGCAACTCTATTGCGAACAGCAGGGCCGATGATACCGCAAGGATTCAATTACAGCCAGAGCAGCCTGACGGCCTTTGTGCGCTGTCGGCGGCAGTTTCTGTTGCGCTATGTCGAGCGGTTGGCGTGGCCAGCACCGTTGACCGACCAGCTCGGCGAGTGGGAGGCCGCAGCCGACCGAGGGCGAGCGTTCCACCAGTTCGTGTTGCAGGAGAGCTTGGGCATGGATGTGGAAGACGCAGTGCAGCGGAGCCGCGATCCGCTCTTGGCCGCTTGGTGGCGCAATTGGCGCGAGCAGCCGCCAGTTGTGCCCGAGGGGGCGGTATTCGGGGAAACCATGCTCTCCGTGCCCCTAGCCGGTCGGCGTCTCGTCGCCAAGTTCGACCGCGTGGTGCTGGCCGACGATGGCCGCGCTTGGATATTCGACTGGAAGACCGGCCGCAAAAAGCCAGAGCAAGCTGCTTATGCCCAAAGCTGGCAGACGCTGGTCTATCGCTTTGTCTTGGTCGAGGCTGGCGCGGTCTTGAACGAGGGCTGCGCACTCGCGCCCGACGACGTGGTGTTGGTCTATTGGCACGCGCAGTACCCGCAGGTCCTGCAGCCGATTGCCTATTCGGCTGCAGAGCACGAGCGGGCGCGGGCGCTTTTGTCAGAGGCGATTGCCGCCATCGAAGCCCTCCCAGATGCGGATGCGTACGCCAAGACCGACGACGAGAGCGAGTGCCAGCGCTGCGCATTTCACACCTATTGCAACCGACCAGCGGCGCGGAGCGACGATTGGGACATCGACGAGGACGAGCTGGATTGGGAACAGCTTCCCGAAGCAGAGCTTTGACGCTGGTCAGCCTTTGAGCGCGCCGAGTTGGATGCCGCGCACGAAGAACCGCTGGCCAAAGACAAAGAGCACGATCATCGGCAGCATCATCAGCACGCTTCCCGTCATCAACAGCGAGTAGTTGGTCCCCTGCGAGGAATCGAAGTAGCGCAGGGCTACCGGCAGGACTCGCATGTGCTCAGAGTGGGTGACGATCAGCGGCCACGTAAAGGACTGCCAAGTGCCCATAAAGGAGAAGATCGAGAGGGTGATCAACGCCGGCTTGGACAGGGGCATGACGATGCCCCAGAAAGTCTTCCAGAGGTTAGCGCCGTCGATTTCAGCGGCCTCTTCGAGCCCTCTGGGCAGCCCAGTCATAAACTGGCGCATCATAAAGGTGCCAAAAGCAGTGAACATGGCTGGGATGATGAGCGCTTGGAACGAGTCGAGCCAGCCGAGGCTTTTGAGAATCACGTAATTGGGCAGCAAGGTGACGATCCCGGGGACCATCAAGGTGGCCAAGTAGAGTAGAAAGACGGCGTCGCGGTAGCGCCATTCGAGGCGGGCAAAGGCAAAGCCAGCCATGGCCGAAGTCACCACTTGGCCGACCATCACGCAGACGGCGACAAAGAGGCTGTTCCAGCCGTAGAGCGAGAACTTGATGTCCTTGTCGCGCAAGACCCGGATGTAGTTGGACCACATGAAGCGCGGCTCGCTAATCTGCAATACATCGCTACCGTACGCGATGCGCAGTTGGTCTTCTCCGGGGAAGCGGACGTAGAGGACGTCGCCCCCGGCTTTTTCCGTCAGCGGGTCGTCGTCGCTTCTGAGCAGGGGAAAGGCCGAGTGAAAGGGAATGGTGTTGCCGTCGGCGTCGAGAATCGGCTCTTTGGCTTGGATGTCCAAAACCGGATCCCCTATGCGATCCCAGGAAATGTCGCGGTAGGTGTAAGCCTCGCCGTTGGCGCGCAACAGCGGGGTGCCGTCGGCAAGCTCGACCGAGGCCGGCGGTAGCTGCTCGGCCGTGCGCCAGTTTTTGCGCTGCTGCACGAGCCGCTGCTGCCACTTGTCGCGCAGGGCTTCGGTCAGCAGCAGGGGGGCACCATCGACGAGGACTGGGTTCCAGCGGTTTTTGTACACGGCGATGCCGCCGCGCTCTTCGACGTTTTTGCCGGGGATCGGCTGGCTATCTGGGTCGTAGATGAGGCGGCCCTGCTGGTCGCGGATCGGGTCGCCAGGGGCACCGAGTATCACCGGGTTGCCGAGAGTGATGCGGATTGGCTCGCCTTGGGCGTCGAGCAGCGGTTGACCATCGCGAGTCTTCAGCAGGTCGCCTTCATTGCCGAGGCGCACTTCCTGCGGCCAGACATGGCTCTGGAAGACCTCGTTTTCGCTCTTGAGCGAAGTGAGCACCATCCACAGGAACGGCACGAGCGTGGTAAAGCCGAAGAGGACGAGCAGCCCGTGGCTCAACGAGTGGATTGAGGTCGTTTGCGCAACTTTGGCCATGCGCCTTTCCCCTCAGTTGACCGCGCCCCGACCGAAGCGCCAGTTGAACAGCGTGATGGTAAATATGATGACAAACATAAACCAAGCCACGGCAGCCGCGTACCCGAACTCTAGATTTTCAAAGGCCGAGCGGTAGATGTAGTAGCCGAGCGTGACCGTATTGTCCCCGTCCTTGCCCGGGCCGCCATTGGTCATCAAATAGGCGATTTCAAAGCCTCCTTGCAGCCCGCCTATAATAGACATGACGCAGATAAAGAAGGTAGTAGGGGCGATCATCGGCCACGTGATGTGCCAAAATTGTTGCCACTTAGAGGCTCCGTCGATGTCCGAGGCTTCGTATAGCTCCTCGGGCACATTGGCGAGGGCTGCGAGATAGAGGATCATGTTGCCCCCGCCCATGGACGCCCAGATGCCCATGAAGATGATAGCCGTCTTGGCCCAATAGGCAGCTTGTTCTATGCCGAGCCAAGAGAGCCAGCCCAAATCGACGCTGCTAGAAAGCCAGTTGGGCAAGTCGTCGATGCTATTGAGACCAGCGAGGAGGGGCAGGCGTCCCGACAGCCAAGCCCAGAAGCCGCCGTACTCGTATGGGCCGATGATGACCCAATAGAGCGCAAAGGCCGAGAGGAGAGCGAATAGGACTTGGGCGGGGCGCTCAGACATGGCCTTGCGCGCTAGAGATTTCAGGGCCAAGCCTATCAGCAAGAGGATCGCCACACGCACGGCGAGCGAGAAGTAAGGCCACGAGAGAATGGGTAGCAGGATCGAATTGACGAGGCCGTACTTGGGGTTGTAGAGCCACTTCCAGAGTAAGAACAGGGCAACCCCATTGGTGACGGTGGGGAGGTAGAAGACGGTGCGATAGACGATGATGCCGCGCAGCTTTTGCGAGAGGACGATGGCCAACAGGAGCGAGCCGCCGATGGATAGGGGCAAGCCTATCATTAGGAAGACCGTGTTGTAGAGATAGAACCAGAGCTTGGGATCGGTCAGCAGCCGAATGAAGTTGTCGAAGCCGATAAAGCGCGGCGCGGAAAACGTGTCCCACTGAAAGAACGCGAGGCCAAAGGAAAAGAACACCGGCAGGGACGTGAAGATCAAAAACCCGGTCAGATTGGGCGCGAGAAAGAGCAGCGCCCAGCGCAGAATCCTCTTTTCGCGGGGCTTCAAGCGTCCATCTCCGCGCGTTGCCGCCGCGCGTAAAAGGCCAAGCCGACGCCGATTGCCCCTAGAAGGACCGCGATCCCGAGGAGATCGAGCGCGTGGCTGCGGCTGGAGAGCGTGCGGTTGCGCTTGGCCTTGGCCAAGGACTCGCGCATACGGACGGACATTTCAGTGACGGCCGCTTGGCCGACCGTGGGGTTGCTTTCCACGCTCTGGTCGGGCAGGCGGCCGAGGAATTGGTAGGTCTGGCGTGCCGTTGAGTCGGCGGGCTGGTAAGCCGCGTTGATGAGGTTGGTGCCCAACGCGCCCTGCAAACGGGTAATGTCAAAAGCGGCTCCGTAGGCTGCGGCCTGCTCTGCGACCGGGTGTTCCATGGCGTCGAGCAGGGCCGAGCGGTGTTGATCCTCATCGGGGAATTCGGGATCGGGCTGCGAGAAATAGCGCTCCGAGAACTGCTTGCGACTGCCGAAGGCATCTGCGTCCTTGGTCAACAGGTTATTGAAATCCGGGCTGGACAAGTATTCCAAAAAGTAAAAGGCCTCCCGCTCGTGCTGCGTGCCCTTGCGGATGGCCGTCACCCGCCCGCCCATCTCGCCCGCCTTGCCCCGGTGGCGGCCGGTTTCGCTGATTTCGCCCCAAGGGCCGTCGCGCAGGCTCGGGTTGGCGCGGATCTCGGGGTCGCTCATCCAGCATTCCCACTCCTCATAGGGCACGTAGCGGGGCATGGGGTAAATCTCGGTGGTAAAGCGGGCCTCGCGGCGCACCTTGATCAGCCCCCAGCGGCCGATGAGGATGGTGCCCAGTTTGCCCGCCGAATACAGCCCCAAGATGGATTGCCCGCCCCAACCGCCTCCACCTGTTTGCGCGGATTGATCTTCGGCCGAGGGCACGACGTGGAAGGTGTTGACCAAATCGTACAGATATTGGGCGGCTATGGAACCGGCTGGGGAATCAAGGGCGATTTCAGTGCCATCGTCGTTGAGGAAGCTGCCACCGGCCTGATAGATGAAGTTGTTCAACCCCCCACCAAAACCCGCCCCACCCGAGCCAAAGGTTTCATAGCGCCGGCCATCGGCGCTCTTTTTAGTGAGAGCCTGACACAAGAGGACGTAGTCCCACCAAGTCCAGTGGTTCCACGGCAAGGGCGGCATGGCCAAGTTCTGTGCTTGGCGCTCGCGCTGGACTGCGTCGTAGAGCGAGCGGTTGAGAAAGGTGACGCTGACGGTGACGTTGTTGGGGACGGCAAAGATGCGAAAGCGCTCGTATTCGTCGGTCCCGGCCGGCGCGTCGGCTATTGGCACGGCGAGGGCGTTCTGGCGATGTAGCCAGAAATCATCGAGGCTCAGCTTGGCCTCGCGCATGTAGTCGTTTAGTTCGACCATGACGCCCTTGGAAGCATAGAGCGCGAAGGTCGCATAGCTATAAATATCGAAGACGTCCGGACCGGAGCCGGCCGCTGCTTGGGTGAGAATCTTTTGCACGTCCGCGCTCGGGTCGAGGATGACACGCACTTTCTTGTCTTCGTAGAGTCGGTTGAATAGGGCCATTTGTTCGGTGCGCGCCGGATTGGGGTCAGAGGCCCAGCGGATGACAGTGTACTTGCCGCCCGCAGATGGATCGTCTGGATAGACGGATAAGCCCCAGCGGTTGAGGGCGTACCAACCGACTAAGATCAGGGCGAGGACGGCGATAGTCGTAGATAGATCGCGCAAGAAAAACCCCGTTGAGGATGCGAGGCGAAAGGGCCAAGTGTAAAAAAAAACGCGAAATTGTCAATGTGGTAGCCAAGGGTAACTCAATAAATACGATCATAAATAAATAAAATTGTAAAATATCTTGACAGGTATGTGGACAGACTATAAATTGACCCCTTCGTCTCTCGCCCTATCAACCTTGAACCTTGGCAAAGGAGGTTTCCCTTGAAGAGACTGAGTCTTATTGCCTTGGTTGCAGTGATGGCTGCTTCGGCTGCTTTCGCGCACCAGGCTAACTATTTCATGCCGCAGATTCCCAACCCCGACAACATGGTCGTCGACGGCAACGATGACGACTGGGGCTGGATCGATCCGGCTTTTGCCATCAACCCGGACACCATGTACGAAATTCTCGGTAGTGAGTGGCCCCCGGCCAAAGACGACTGGGACTGCATTCTCTACGTGGCTTGGAGTTCGTCCCCCGACAATTCGCTTTACTACTTTGCTCGGGTTACCGATGACTCGCTGGGCCTCTTCGTCGAGAACCCCCAGGAGTATTGGAAGGACGACTCGCTGGAAATCATCGTCGATGCCGACCACTCGAGCGAGAACTTTAACGAGACCGAGATGACCTCCGGCCAGCAGTACGGTATCCGCGTTCTGCCCGCCGCCGGTCAGAAGGACACTTGGATCTTCAACGTGCCGCAGGAGAGCATCTTGTGGTCCACCGAGCGTCCTTGGTTCGTCTATGAGTGGACCCTCGATCCGCCGGACGCCCGTCCGATGGAGCAGCCGGCTGGTAGCTCGGTGACCTATACCTACGAGGTCAAGCAGGCTGTGTGGACCTTCCACGACAAGACGGGTCCCGATGGCAGCGCTCGCCACAACTTTGCCTCCGACCAGATCATCGGTCTGACCTTCCAGTTTGACGAGACCGAGAATCCCGAGGTGGGCCGCGAGAAGCAGCCGGGCACGACGCCGGTTAACGGCGCGTTCCAGGACAACTCGAACGGCTCGGACTTCATCACAGTGGAGACCGAAGGCGCTACGGGCGGCACGGGCGTCACCACCACCGACGATACGGCTGTTGAGGCCGATAGTTGGGGTCGGATCAAAGGCTATATGGTCCAATAAAGCGCACTGCTAGCGTCTTTCGCTAAGTCGCACATTGTGCGTAGGTAGATAAAGAGAGGTGGAGGTGACTTCATCTCTCTTTATCTATCGCCTCTGCATCGTTTTCAGGAAGGCATTCTCAATGAGGATACGGAACATCGCAACGAGCGGGCTTTTGTCGGCCCTCTATTTGTTCGTGCTTGTTGGGTGCATCTCGCAGGTGGGGCTGCGGCGCTTTGCAACGTTCCCCGAGCCAGTTCCGCAACAAGACGAGGCCATGACCGTCCTCGACGACGGCGCGATTGTCTATGCCAAGGATCGCTTGGAGATCTCACTACAGGTGTTGGATGACGGATTCCTCAATCGCCAGTTCGCGGCGGACTCAAGGATGGGTGCTGAATCGAGCAATCCATACACGTATGGCAATTGGAAGCCTTGGGGCCAAGAATGGACTCCAGAGCGCTTTACCGTGGTCTTGCTGAAGGTCAAAAACTACGAGTATCCCAAGGTTTTCATCGACCCCAATGCGCTCGTGATCACTACGTCGAATAACCGAGTGTACAACGCACTCGACGACGGATTGCTCGAAGATTACTTCAGCCCGTATCTGCGGTCTTATGCCGGCAACGAGCGGCGGCAGTTCGAGGCTACCACCGACCTGCTCAAACGCACCGTTTATCCGCCCGACATGGTCTTTTCCGGCCAAGAGTCAATAGGGTATATCGTCTTTCCGGTTTTGCACCGAGACGTGAGCAACTTCACCATCAACGTGCCGGACATGGCCGTGCGCTTCGACTACAAGGGCGATCCGGTGGAGACCATTGATCTAGCATTCAAATTCCAACGCGAAATTTACCACGCGCTTCATCCCCGCGCGGAGACGCCGTAATGAATCGGGGGACGGCCCGCATTGCGGCGCTGTTGTTCGCCTTGTGCGCCTGTGCGCAGTGGCTCAGCGCCGACGAATGGGTGCTCGGAGGGCAGGGGTTTTCTTGGGGCGATCTCGTCGAGGTCCGCGCCCAGATCGACGACCAAAGTAGCCCTGGCGCGATTCAGATCCGCGGCTTTACGCCCGACGAGAACATCATCACCTCGCTCGCTTGGAAATACGGCAAACCCAACGACTTGGTCAGCGAGGGCAATGCGGCGCTGTGGGACAATACGGCGGCTAGGAATTCCATTTCGCTGTCGATTGTCGATGGCGACGACACCACGAGCACTGCAGATCTCTTCAAAACCGCTGGCGTCGATCAAGACGGGCGCACGTTCTTTTTGGATATGGGCTCGCGCGTACCAGCCGACAGCTTGGTCTTCTTTCCCCGCCAAGAGGGGACGTACGCCAACGGCAAGCCCTTTAGAGACGACTTTGTTCGCAAGCACCGAATTTCCGTCAGCGATGGGCTGACGTACGTAAACGAGCAGCCGCTCTTCAACTTACTGCGCGACGTCCCGGTGAACCCCAACAGCGTGTTCACCATGAAATTTCCCCAACAGTTCATTCGCTTTATTCAGTTGCGCGTGGGATCGCGGAGCCCCTTTGAGATTGCCGAATTTGAGCTCTACGGCAATGGCTTCGTGCCGCGGGCTACGTACCGAAGCCAAGTTATTGACTTGGGCGAGGTCTCCAACTACGGCACCATATCTTGGGCCCAGCGGGCGCTGGAGTTGGTCGACGGCGAGTTGATCGAGTTGCCGGATCAGGGGCAGACCTCGGTCGCGGTGCGCATGAAGACGGGCCAAGATGACAGCCCGCTGGTTCACTTCCAAAAGGTTGTTGATGACGAAACGCGGGCCGTGAGCCAAGTAGTGGTCTCGGAAGCGGATTACAACAAGCTGCCTTCGGGGGAGAAGGGCGATATCGAGGACGACGCCGATAACTGGAGTCCTTGGTCGTTGCCGCTCGAATCCGGGCAATTGATCCCGCTGCCCAGCCCGCGCCCCTATTTTCAGCTACAGATTATCATGGAGAGCCAATCCGTGACGCAGACGGTGCGCATCGACTCGTTGCGGATTGAGCATTCGCTGCCTCCGGCTGCTGCAGTCGTCGGCGAGATCTCCTTGGCTGACGAGCCCAACCCACCGGCCGACATCGGCGTAATCGACAAAGATGATGCCGTTGTGTTGCCGAGCATTGACGGGGGAGAAGAGGTGCTCTTCGCCTATGACGTGCGAGCCATAATAAATAGCAACCAGAACGGCTTTGATGCTTTGCGCATCGACACGCCGACGCCAGCGCGCTTTGTCGGCCTGCAGATGGGTGATCCGCTCGAGTCTGTGGAGCCAGATCGCGTGAGTGCGGGCGATAGAAACCTCGAAGTGATTTTCACCAGCAACAAGATCACCTTTGACAACAATGTGCCGCTACGCGTGCTCTTTGAGGGATCGACCGTGGTATTCGGCACGATTTTCACCGGCACGGTCTGGGATACTCAGTCCGATATTCTCGGCCAGCCCGTGCTCGAAGGCGATGCCAATTTCGACGTCAGCACCAACTCGTTGCGCGTGGCTCTGACCCAGAAGTCCGTGGGCGAAATCGTCCGCGCTATAGAGTTTAATCCTTCGGTCTTCACGCCGAATGGCGATGGCATCAATGACCGCATTGCCATCAAGTACACCGTAATCCAGATTTCCGAGCCCAAGCCCATCGAGGTGGCCATTTACGATTTGGCGGGTCGGCTGGTGCGCGTGCTGGCCGACCGCGAGCAGCCCGGCGGGATTTATACCGAGATGTGGGATGGGCGGAGCGATGCCGACGAGGCCGTGCCTCCGGGTAGTTACGTGGTCTCGCTCTCAGTCAATAGCGGGATTGGCAACTTCAGGCGAGTCGGCGTCGTCGGCGTGGCCTATTGATGGTCGATTATGGTGTTGACGGTACTGACCGGCAAAAATTCAAAAGGGAGGATTCCAGCGTGAGGTGCATGCTCTACGCAGCAGTTGTCACAGCCGGTGTCGCACTCCTGTGCGATGCAGCTTTTGCCCAACGGGTCGGCTTTCTGACCGGACGCGAACCGCGCGGCGTGGATGTCTATGAGATGGCGATGACGCCGGCGCAGCGAAAGTGGCAATATCCGCAAAGCCTATACCACTTCTACCGTTGGACCGGCGAGGAGTACAGCAATTACGCCCGCCAAAACTTCGAGCGCTACGTATCTACCGAGCTTGAAGGCTTTCGCACCTACGACCTCTACGGGAACTATATCACTCGTGGTTTCGAGGTGTACAACTGGTCCATTGACAGTCCAGTGACTTCGGGCAGTACGGTGCGCAAGGGTCCCAAGTATGGGAGGTGGTTTCAAAATTTGATCGTCTCGTCGATGTCCAAGGGGCAGTTTTATTCCTCAATGACCATTGGCGAGGCCCTGCGCACCACCCTGACGCCGCTGACCTTTTCCAAGCCAGCCTTCAACGGGGTGCAGTGGGACTTTGCCGCCGACAAGTACCAGATGACACTCTTGGCGTCGCGCCTAGCCTCCCCGGGCTCAGCCGTGCAGTTTGAAAATTCACTCGGCCAGATATTGGGCGACATGACGAATCTCTTCGGTGTGCACTCTAAAGTGCAGCTCGGGGATTTTTCCAAGCTGGGCTTTACATACCTCAACATTGCCAACTTCTCTACAGGTCGCAAGCTGGGTGACAACTCGCTCAAAGGCGTGTTGACCGAGGCCCAAAACGGCGGCAACGTCGAGACGATCGTCCTGCGACTCTCGGACGATTCGCCCGAAGACGGCGTAGGCGGTGCTCAGCTTTTTGCCGAGCGCATTATCATCGACGGAGTTGATCATCCCGAAATCGTGCCCTCGCCGCGCGGTGGTGTGCGGCGCGCCGGCGTCATCGAGGCCAATGGTGCTGAGACGTTGGAGTTGACCTACAATATTGCCCGCGATTTCCGCCAACAGCCCGATGACGAGATCACCACGTTTCAGGAGATCAGCGAGATCGAGTTCGAGTTGGTCATCGCCAACGACTACCGGATCGAAATCACCTCTAACCTCCAAGTCAACGCTCAGGGCGAGCCCGTGTTCTTGGAGGTCGAGCGCGCCCACGGCAACGTCAGCGATGGCTCGAACCAGCGCTTCATCCGCTTTGAATACGGCCTGCCCACCGGCAAGGATGTCATCGGCTTCAACTTTGATATAGACGATATCAAGGGCTTCAATATGCGCTCGGAGCTTGCTTTCAGCCGGGCGTTTCGCCGCTTTCCCAACCAGAACTTTCAAGATCACACCCTCGCCCAAGACGAGGGCATGGCCTACTACATCACGGCCTCGCAGGACGCTTATCCGTTTTTCGCGTACGGAGAATTCTACCGTCTAGAGCCTGAGTACCGGACCAATGCGTTTATCTCGGATGCGCGGGGTTTCATCGATTACGAGCACCCGGAGCGCTATTCCTTTGAAGCGGTTGACGACAACGACGACCAAGATCGCTTTGCCGACTGGAAGCGTCTGTGGCAAAACGGCGACAACGCCTTTGGCGAATCGCCTTTTGGCACAGGTGGCCAAGCCGACCCGCAGGTTTTTCCTGGGTACGACGAGAACGCGGACTTCATCTCGGACTTTAACCAAAACGACAACAGCGAGCCGGATTTCGCCGAGCCGTTTCTGCGCTACAACGTCGATCCACCCGAATTCCTCTTTGGCGTTGACATGAACAACAACAACGTCATCGACCGCTTTGAGAACGATACGTTCGCCGACTATCCCTACCGACACGACCGCGATGGCTACAACGTGTACGGGGGCGTTCACTTAACCGAAGCCATCAAGGCGACGGTGGGCTACTCCACGGCCGACGAGATCAGCTCCAAGCGCAGCGCGCAGATGAGCTATGCGGTAGTCACGGGCGAGTGGAAATGGCCGGGTATCGAGGCTCGGGCTTTCCAATACGCTCGCTCGGTTCAAGACGACATCGAAGACGATGTGATCCAATGGGTCGATCCAGATGGATTTCGCGAAACTATCGATCCGCTGATCGCCCAAGACACCTTTGTCTGGACCGGCTATCTGACGTTCGATTACCTGCGCCTCAAAAACCTGAACATCTACAACAAGGTGAAGTACGACTGGTTTAGTCAGCGCGGTGAGCAGGCCGAAGTCAAAGACAACCGCCTCTTCTTTGGTGCTATCAACAAGGTGGACTACCCCCTGCCGATTACTGACAACCTGTCTTTTTGGCCGCGTTACAAGAGCGTGTACCGCAAGATCAACCCGACCTTTAGCACGGACCTCGACATCACTGAGTGGTCGCAGTTTTACATGCTGACCTCAAAGTACTTCCTCCTGCCCGGGACCTTTATCGAATACGGCGTCGAGTTGAACCTCTTCCGCAACCTTGAAGAGCGCCCAGAGATTTTGCCGCCTGGATATGTCGATGACTTCACGGGGTCGGTGTTGGCCTTACAGCTTTCCAACAGGTCGGCGTATCTAGGTTATTCGCTGACCATGAATACGGGCTTTCGCTGGGAGCGCCGGGCCTTTGCCGAAGCGACCGAAACCAACTCTCTGCTCTTCATTCGGGTTTTCGCAGGCCTCCAAGACTAGGGGCTACTATTTCTCTGTGGATCCAAAGCGCCCGGCGTTCTCTAGCAGAGATGCCGGGCGCTTTACTGCCTAACAACATGGACATGCGCCTTGCCGTGGCGTGGATAGGGCTAGTCGGCCTCCTAGGGATCGGTTGTGGCTCCCCGGAACGCCACGCCCTCAAAAAGCCCGCCCCGCCCCAACCCCTCGCGTTCTACCAGCGCGCCTACGAGCAAAATCCCACCGACCCAGAAGTGCTGTTGGCCTTGGGATGGCTCTACTTGGAAAAGGACCGCACGCGCCGCGCTGTCGCCGTGCTATCCGAACTGGTTGCGATCGCGCCCGACGACGCGGATGCTCATTACTACCTCGGTGTTGCTCTCGCCAAAGAACACCACAAGAGCGAGGCCATAGCCGCCTTTCAGCGTGCCCTCGAAAAGGCACCGGAATTTGCCGAGGTGTACTGGGCCTTGGCGCTGCTGTACAACGAGCGCGGTGACGGGTACGAAAAGGCGCTTACAATGGTCGAAGAGGGGCTGCAACTGGCCGGACAGAGCGGCTATGGGCACTTTGTGTTGGGCTTTGTGCTGTGTTCGCGCGGCGACAATGAAAACGCTAAGACCGCGCTGCTGAAGGCGATTGGACTCGACCCTGACTTGGCGCACGCCCACTACTACTTGGCGTTGGTGTACCTGCGCTTGCAGGACGATCCGCAGGCCATGGCGGCCATGGAGCGGACCATTGCCGCAGACCCGGGTTACACCTCGGCCTATTACAGCTTGGGCACGCTCTATGCGCGCACGGGCCGCGACGCCGAGGGGGCGCGAATGATCGAACTTTTTCAGCAGTTGAGTAGCGCGACGATGGACGAGGATCACTACCGCCGCTTGCTCTATCGCCAGGCCGTGCCGCTGGCGACCGACAAGCGGGCGGCCACGCATTTCAACTTGGGGTTGGTCTATTTGCGCAGGAAGGAGTTGGCGGCGGCCCTCGAACAGTTCGAGGCGGCCTTGGCCCTCGATTCCACGTACGCGGAGGCCAGCCACAATATCGGGGTGGTCTATTCGCTGCAAGAGCAACACGCGACTGCTCGGCCCTTTTTGCTGCGTGCGGTCCGCCACAAGCCCGACTACGCTTTGGCCTTTGAAAACATAGGCAACAACAGCTTGGCCCTCGGCGAGTACGCAGAGGCGGTCGCTGCGTTTCGCCGCGCCTTGTCCCTCGACGGGAGCATGGCCTCAGCCCTCGACGGCTTGGGGACTGCGCTAATCCAGCAGGGCCAAGTGGCAGAAGGCCGCGCGGCTCGTGCCGAGGCCGCAGCCTTGAGGGCGCAATAGTAAATGTGGTTTGTACTAGTTGCTATTTGGGCATTGGCAGGGTGCGGGGGCGACGGAGGAGAAGCGGCGCGGCCTAGTTTCGTTGATGTAGCCGCCGAAGCGGGAGTCCAATTGCGCACCGTATCTGGGACGCCGCAAAAAGAGCACATCGTCGAATGCAATACGGGCGGGACGGCCCTTTTAGACTACGACCTAGATGGGGACGTGGATATTTTCATTGTCAACGGCACGCGCCTCTCTGGCTATGCCCCAGGCCGCGAACCTCGCGCCGAGCTGTACCGCAACGACGGCGCTTGGCGCTTTACCGGCGTTGGCCGAGCGGCTGGCGTCGCGCACGTGGGCTGGGGTATGGGGGTCACGGCGGCTGACTACAATGCCGACGGGTGGCCCGATCTGTACTTGGCCAACTACGGCCCCAATGCCCTGTACGAAAACGAGGGCGACGGCACGTTTGTCGATGTAGCGGCCGAGCGGGGCGTGGACTTTAGCGGTTGGAGCTCGTCGGCAGCCTTTGGCGACTACGACCTCGACGGCGACTTGGACTTTTACTTGGCTAATTACATCGACTTTGACCCGGCATTTCGCCCGGTTGATCCGAGCTATTGCACCTGGCGCGGGATAGACGTATTCTGCGGCCCGCGCGGGATGCCGGGCGAGCGGGATCAATTCTATCGCAACGACGGCCCGAGTGCGGGTTGGACTTTTACCGAGGCCAGTGAGGCTTTTGGCATTGCCGACTACGAGTACTATGGTTTTGCCGCGCTGGCCGGCGACTGGGACGAGGATGGCGACTTGGACATCTACATTGCCAATGATTCGACACCGAATGTGCTCTATCGCAATGACCAAGGTACATTTGCGGATGTATCGCTCCTGTCGGCGACTGCGTACAGCGAGGACGGTCGCGAACAGGGCGGCATGGGTTTGGCGGGCGGCGACTACGATCAAGACGGCGATTTCGATCTTTTTGTCACCAATTTCTCGCACGACAATAACTCGCTCTACGACAACAATGGCCGGGGGTTTTTCACCGACGCCAGTTTTAGTTCAGCCCTAGGCCGTGCGAGCATCAGTTCTTTAGGGTGGGGCACGGGTTTTTTCGATTGCGACAACGACGGCGACGACGACCTGTTCGTCGCCAATGGGCACGTGTACCCAGCCGTTGACCGCCGCGATTTGGGGACTCGCTACGCCCAGCGCAACCACCTGTTTGAGAATCGCGACGGCGCTTTTGTCGAAGTCGGTGCAGCCTCAGGTCCGGGCCTAGCAGTGGAAAAGTCGAGTCGTGGCTCGGCCTTCGGCGATTTGGACAACGACGGCGACTTAGACCTTGTGGTGGTCAATATCGACGACACGCCGACCTTGCTGCGCAACGACGGAGGCAATCACCGCAACTATCTGATGGTGAGGCTGCTCGGCGATGGCGGGAATACAGATGCCATTGGTGCGCGAGTCTCGGTGTCGGTGGGTGGTGCGGTGCAGATGCGGGAGGTGCGCGCGGGCACGAGCTATCTGTCGCAGGACGATCTGCGGCTGCACTTCGGCTTAGGAGCGGCGACCGAGGCCGACCACCTCGTGGTGCGCTGGCCCGATGGAGTGGAAGAGCGCCTCGACGGGGTGGCGGGCAATCGGCTGATCACCATCCAACGCGGCGCGGGCCTCGTCGCCGAAGGGTTTGGACCTGTGCCGAGGCTGAGGCCGTGAAGGCGAGTTACGGAATGGTCCTGCTGCTTTGTTGCAATGCCGCGGCGGAATCGCGTTTTGTCGATATCGCGCAATCGGCTGGGGTCGATTTCGTCCACCGCAGCGGCGCGGCCGGTGCGCGCTATTTGCCCGAGACCTATGGCTCTGGGGTCGCGTTTTTGGATTTCGATGGCGATGGCGCACTCGATCTGTACTTGGTCAACGCCGGGCGGCTGCCTCAGTTGTCGGATGCGCCTGAAGCGGCCAACGCGCTTTTTCGCAACGAGGGTGCAGGCCGCTTTTCAGAGCAGGCGGCGCGGGCTGGCGTCGGCGATCGCGGCTACGGCATGGGCGCGGTCGTTGGCGATTACGACAACGACGATCGGGCCGACCTCTACGTCACCAATTTTGGCCCCAATGCGCTTTTCCACAATCGCGGAGATGGTCGCTTTGCCGACGTCACGGCTACAGCCGACGTGGGCTGTCCGGGATGGGGGACGAGCGCGGCCTTTGCCGATGTGGATCTCGACGGGGATTTGGACCTATTCGTCGGCAACTATCTCGACTATCCAACCGAAGATCCGCTCGTGTGCCGGATCGGCAACAGCGAGGAACGGCTCTACTGCGACCCGCGCAAGTTCGACGGCCAAGTCGACCGCCTTTACATCAACGAGGGCCACGCGGGCGGTTGGGTTTTTGCCGACCGCACGGAGTCTTTTGGCCTCGTCAGCACGGCCGGCAAGGAACTGGGAGTCGTCTTTGGCGACTACGATCAAGACGGCGATCCGGATTTGTACTTGGCCAACGATCTCGTGCCCAACATGCTCTATCGCAACGACGGCACGCGCTTTGTCGATCGCGGGCTTGCCAGCGGCACCAGCCTCAACGGCGAGGGGGTTGCCGAGGCCGGGATGGGAGTTGACATGGCCGATGCAGACGGCGACGGCGACTTGGATTTATTCGTGACCAACTTCCAGTGGGAAAGCAACACCCTGTACAGCAACGTGGGTGGGGGGTTCTTTGCCGATGCGACCGTGGCGTCGGGTATCACCCGTGCCAGTATGGCCTTTCTCGGGTTCGGCACGGGGTTTTTCGACTGCGACAACGACGGCGATCTCGATCTGTTTGTCGCCAATGGCCACGTGTACGACAACGTGGAAAAGGTCGATCGAGCGGCTGAGTACGCGCAGCGCAATCAACTCCTAGAAAACACCGGCACGGGCACTTTTGTCGACCGCGACGACCGCGGCCCAGGACTGGCGCTGGTGCAGGTCAGTCGCGGTACTGCATTCGGCGATATCGATAGCGACGGCGACTTGGATATTGCGGTGAACAACTCCAACGACCGGCCAGCTTTGTTGCGCAACGACTCAGTTGTCGGCGGGTGGTTGGGACTTAGGTTGCGCGGTGCGGCGAGCAATCGCGACGCCATTGGGGCGCGAATCGCGCTGACGACCGGCGACCGCACTCTCGTGCGCGAGGTTCGCCGCAACGCGAGCTATCTGTCGTCGAACGATCCCCGCGTACTCTTTGGCCTTGGGGATGCCGAGGTCGCCGAGCGAGTTGAGATTCGCTGGTCGTCCGGCGTCATCCAAGTTGTCGAGACCCTGCCTGGGCGGCAATACGTGGCCATAGAGGAGGAGACCAGTCAGTGACTAAATGGATTTCGTTCGCACTGAGCATTGCGCTGGCAGTCGGCTGCGAGACCAAGCCGGAAGCCCCGCCCGCTCAGCCGGTAATGCAGCCGCCTCCTTCGGCTGAGCTCAGGTCGAAGCCGGTTGAGGATCCGCTGCTGATCGGGCGTGCCCTGTTGCGGCAGAAGCGCTACGCGGATGCGCTCGAGATGTATGGGGAAGCGCGCAAGCGCCATCCGCAGTCGGGCGAGGTGCTGGCCACGCTGGGCCGGATCCATTTGGCCTTGGGCCAGCCCGAAGAGGCGACCCAATTCTACGAGATGGCTGTGGCCCTTGAGTCCGATCAGCCCGAATGGCTCGTGGCCCTAGGCAATGTGCATCTGAAACTGAGCCGCTACGACGAAGCCCACGCCGCGTTTGCGGCGGCCTTGGCCTTGGACTCGACGTACGCGCCAGCGCGGCGCAACAAGGCGGCGGTATACAGCAAGCAGGGGCGGTTGGGCGACGCCGCTCACGAATACGAGCGCGCCTTAGCACTGCGTCCCGAACACCTCCACACCCGCTTTAACCTCGGGCTGGTGTACGCCGGTTTAGGCCGCTATGCAGACGCCAGCGCGGCCCTACAACAGGTCTTGACGGCAGCGCCAAAAAATGCGCGCGCACTCTACGCGATGGGGGAGATTCGGCTGCAGGACGACGACGACAAGGGGGCAGTCGAGTACTTTGAGCGCACGCTGGCGGCCGACACTACTTACGCGGAGGCGCATCTGCAATTGGGGAGGATCCAGATGCGCCAAAACGATCTAGCGGCTGCGGCCGATCACTTCCGCCGGACCATTCTAATCGAACCTGGGCTTGCCGAGTCCTTCCGTCTGCTAGGCCAGATCCACCTGCGGCAGGGCCGTGAGGTAGCCGGAGAAAAATCTCTCGCCGCCTACGAGAAGATCAAGCGGGTCGAAGGGGATATCCAGCGCTATCGCGAGCAGCTACGCAGCGATCCAGACGACGCCGAAGCTCATTATAGCTTGGGTTTTATATACAACCGCTTAGGGTTTACCGGCGTGGCTCTGCCGCACTACGCCCAAGCCGTGCGGATCAACCCCGCACATGTGCGGGCACTGAACAACATGGGTAACATCTACTTGCGCACTGGCCATTTCGATCAAGCGGCAGCCGCCTATCAGCAGATCGTCCAACAAGACCCCGAGCACGTGGCCGCCTTTGTGGCCCTCGGTCAGGTTTATTTGAACCAGCAGCGCACGGATGAAGCCATCGCCATGCTCAACCGCGCTCTCGTGCTCGACGAAAACTGGCTCGGTGCCCATCAAGCCTTGGCCGAAGCCTACAAGCGGCTGGGGCAGATTGCCAAAAGCGAAGAACACAAACGCATGGCCGACGCTTTGATTAGAAAGCAAAAAGATGACCAATAACGCGAAAAAATGGGTGGGGCTTGCAGCTTGTGCGCTCCTTTTCTGTTGCGCCCAAGAGCCAGCGGCCCCAGTCAAAAAGAATGGTGGCTTGGTGGTTACTGGTACCGCCTTGGCCCAAGTTGGCGACGACCTAATCGACGAGCGCGAATTCCGCCGCTACGAAGCGCAGATCCAATCGCAGCACCGTTCGCTAGCCCAAGGCGTGGAAAAGCATCGTGAGCACCTGATAAGTTTGATCGACATCAAGCTCATGGTGCGCGAGGCGTATGCACGGGGACTGGACAAAAACCCCGAATGGATCAAAGCTGTGGATTTAGCCCGGCACAAGGCCATGGTCGAAGCCTACATACGCGAGCAAGTCGGCCTGCAAATTGAGATTTCCGAAGACGAGCTGCGGGTCAAATTTGCTGCGCATCCGGCCCGTCACGCCGTGCGCGGCGCGCACATCCTGCTCGACAATCGCGCCCGGGCCGATTCCATCTACGCGGAAATCGAAGCCGGTCGAGCCACCTTTGAGGACATGGCGCGCAAGCACTCGCTGGACGAGGCGACCGCGGCCAATGGAGGCTGGTTCGATTCGTACTATGCCTTCGATCGGGTCTCAGACCGAGTGTACGATCGCGTGTTCTCATTAGCCGTAGGCGAGATTAGCCAACCCTTCCGCACACCCCAAGGTTGGGAGATCGCCAAGGTCGTCGATAAGAAATTGGTGTCTTTTGAAAAGTACCGCTCAGTGATCCAGCGGGTGACCTTCCTCGAAAAAATCGAAAACTTGCGCAGCGAGCACATCGACAAATTGGTCGCCGAGAGCAGGTTGCGCCCGGTGGGAGAACAGGTACAGCGCTTTGTCGCAGCGTGGAACGAACAGCCGGGCTCGCCGCAGCTAACGCCCGAAGAATGGGACGCTCCGCTCTACGAGTACGATGGTGGCGTCATCACCATGCAGCAGGGGAGCTACTTGCTGCACAATACGCGGCTAGGCAGCGTACAAATCGACAGCGCTGCGCTCGACGATCGAATCCGCCGCCGTGGGGCACCAGACCTGCTCTTGGGCTTGGCGGCCGAGCGCGGTGGATACGCCGAGCGGCCAGAGGTGCAGGAGAAAATGAAAGCCGAAAAGGAGCGGCTGCTGCTTCAAGAATTGTGGGAAGCCCTGCTCGAAGGGGCCCTAGCGGTGAACGAAGAGGAAGCGCGCGCCCACTACGAGGCACATCCAGAGATGTACTTTGCACCGGAGGAAATCGTCGTCCAAGAGATCATGGTCGCCGATGAGTCGCTCGCCCAAGAGTTGCTGGAGCAAATTCGCAATGGGGCCGATATGGGCGCATTGGCGACCAAGCACAGTATCCGGCGCGACGCAGACGAAAACGGTGGCCTCTACGCGCTGCGCGCATTCGAAAAGGTCGTTTACAAGGAGTTGATGGACGCGGCCATAGCCGCACCCGAAAGGGAATTACAAGGTCCGATTGAACTAGTCAGCCCCTTGCCGTCTTCCTTGCGCGACCTCCGCTCCTTAGAAAGGGCCTTTTCGATCTTCAAGGTCTTGCAGCGCCGGCCCAAGCGAGTGCAAGAATACGACTTGATCCAACAGAAGGCCTACTACTTGGCCCGGCAAGCAAAGCAACAGCGCGAACTGCGAACCCTCAACCTGCAGTTGCGCGACAAGTGGCACAGTGCATGGGGCATCAACGACGACGCGCTGGCTCAGTACGCACTCGCCGTTGATAGAGAGAAAAAAGCGCCGCTGCCATAAATTTTTTATACTATATAGTCTAGCGGGAGAAGAAGTTATGAAACGTCTAGCGGATTTGTGGCTTTGGTTTCTCGTCGCAGCATCGGCTACGGTGGCGGCGGCGGACATTTCTTTGTGGCAGATCGGAGGGAGTGGCCTTCGGTGGGCCGATAGCGACTCGGCCCAGGTAATGATTGACTTTACCGGGCCGAATAACTCAATCCAGCCGGTGCTGGTCAGCGCGGATACGACGGTCTTTCCCCTGCTCGAAAATTGGTCGCCGAAAAAGAGCCCGGACGAGTTGGGTTTTGTCGATGGCGAGCGGCCTCGCGCTTGGAAGGGCTGCTGCGGCACCTCATCGACGGTTGACAATGCGCTCAACCTCATCGACGGCAATGGCACGACGTACAATCCGGTGACCAGCAACAGCATTAACAGCGAGTACTACACCATTGATTTGGGGGTGCCGGTGCCGTTGTTCCGCTTTGCCATGAGTACGCCGGACAAGGGGTTTTTCCGCTCGGATGGAACCCCGCTAGAGGAAGACGCCATTCCGGCCTTTGAGGTGTCGATAGCCCCAGACACCAATGACGACGTGCTGAACACGTCCAACCCCATCGGGGAAGTTATCGTCGAGGCGCGAGAAAATGTCGTCCCCAAGATAGCGGCTGATTTTCCCTTGCAATACGTGCGCTACGTGCGCTATAAGCGCAAGAATTCGATCCTCGACGAGGCGACGAATCAGTCGTCTGGGCATTCGGGCACGGCGCGCAAGGGGACGGTGGCCGAGTTCTTTCTCTGGGGAGAGGGAATCCCTAAGCGGGCCACGTACAAGACGTTCATTTTTGACCTCGGCACAGTCGTCAACTTCGGTCGGCTGTTCTGGAAGGCCACGCCCATGCGCTTAGTCGACGGCGTGGCCGAGGAAGCCCCGGACGCCAACGTGCAGATCGAGGTCGAAGCGCGCACCGGGGTCGATGCGGATCCAGATGTCTACTACGAGTTTACGGATATGGGGACGCGCGTCGTCGTCGAGCAAAAACGCTATCAGGGCGTGCTGAAAAACCAGAGCGCGGCCGTTACGAATGCCGACGGGCTGGGCGGCACTCTGACCCTTTCCACGCGGCCTAAGCCGGGGCTCCGCGCTGGCATTGAGTACGACCAAGAAAACTGGACATTCTGGTCTTTTCCGACGACTGAGTCCGATCAACCCCTCAACCTCAACCGAGGGTCGTATTTGCAGATCAAGGTGGTGCTGCACAGCGAGCGATTCGACGAGTTTGTGCGCCTCGATTCTCTGTGGATAGAGACCTCGCCGATCTTGGCAAGTCGCGTCGTGGCCGAAGTGGCCGAGCTCGGTCAGCCCAACCCGGCGCGCGGTGTGGCCGAAGTTCCCTTGGGAGAGATGACGGACTTCGCCTACGACATCAAGGCGGAATTCGCGGCTGGTGAGGGGGGTTTTGACGCCCTGCGGATTAGCACGGGTAGCGCACAAACCGAGTTCAAAGGGCTGGAAGTAGATGGAGTCGCAACCGATCCGGCTGGGATAGAGATTGTGGACGACGGCTTTGAGGTACAGTTGCCGCAGCGCATAAGCAGTGCATACAACCCGAACTTGCGGGTGACCTTTGCCGCTGAGGTTTTCGACTTTGCGCGCACCTTTGGCGGTGAGGTCTTCAACACCGGTGGCACCGAGTTGCCGCAGCCGGTCGAGAGTGGAGACGTCAGCGATGCGATCGGCACCAATAGCCTGCGGGTCTTGGCTGCGAGTGCGGCCAATCCGCAGTTAGTGCAAGATGTGCAGTTTTCCAGCGGCGTGATCACCCCCAATGGCGACGGGGTCAACGACGAGTTGGTCATTTCCTACTCGCTTTTTGCGCTGCCGCAATCGGTGCCAGTGCAATTGCAAGTGTTTTCGCTGGACGGCCGCCGGGTGGCTCAAGTCCAGCGCGGCCAGCAGGGGTCCGGCCCCCAGCAATTGCACTGGGATGGTCGCGACCAGCGCGGTGAGACGCTCGCCCCGGGCCTGTACCTTTTGGGTGTCGGCATTGAAGCCGAAGACAAGAGCGCCCTACAACTGCGACCCATCAACATCGCTTACTGAGGAAAGCACTCATGTCCAATCGCGCCATCGCCTTAGTGATGATACTCGCCTGCTACGCGCACGCTGAGTTTCTCACCTTTGACAGCCAAGAGGCTTGGGAGGCCAACTGGTCGCTCAAGCCGCAGTTAAACGTCTTCACCCCAGAGGGGCACTTGGGGCTGATCAAGTTCCACAAGGACATCAACGCCGCGCTCGACGCCCATCTCTTCGTCCACCCGACCAATGAGCGCGGGGATGTGGCCGGCGGCATCTGGTCGGCGCTGAGTAACCCCAACGCCGCTCCCCGAATCATCGACGGGGATGCCGCCACCTTTTGGCAGCCAGCCGGCAGCGACCCGCTCGACAAGTGGATCGTGCAAATCGACCTGGGCCGCGCGGTACTGGCCAAAGAGATCCGCATCCACTTCCCCGATGAAGAGGGGGCCAAACCCTTCCGTCAGTTCAGCGTTTTCGCCTCTACGGGTGCCCACGTGGCGGCTTTAGAGGATGTATATCGCTTCGCGCCGATCTATCGCACAACTAAACCCAACTTGGATACGTATGTCAGCTTTGGGTTCAAACCGGCCGTGGAAGATACCACCCGTGCGGTGGAACAACTAAGCGCAGCCGGTGGCAGCGCGGACTTTACCGCTCCGGAGTTTACCGGTGACGCCAATACCGCCACCACGGGGGGCCGCAATAAGATAGTGGCAACCGGTCAAACGGATTCGCGGGTGGCCACCAACTCCAATTGGCAGATGATCCAGTTCATCCGCTTCCTCGTCGATGAGCACCAGCTCGACGGCGCGCTCGCCGAAATCGAAGTCATTACCGTTGGCGACAATATCAGCCTTGGGGTCGAGGAAAAGGGCGGCACGTACATCAATGGATCGCGGGCGACCGACCCCTTCTTTTGGCTCGACGGCAACCTCAATACGTACGGGGTCATCGAGGTGCATCAGCAGTTTACCGAGTCGCGCGGCACGGCCCTTGAAGGAGGCTTGTGGTGGCAGGTAGATTTGGGGGCGACCTACTGGGTGGACGATGCGTTCGTCTATTGGCAAAAAGCTGGCGAGCGTCTGGCCGACTTCCGCTTGGGTACCAATAACGCCGGCACAGGGTACACTTTCTTTTCTTCCGACGGCACCAAGACCCTGTCCGGCGACATCGACTTCGACACGTGGATTTTTGAACCGGAGTGGACCAATGCCCGCGAGCAATACAAGCGGCACTACCGGTATTTGTTCAACCCGCGCAAGGTGCGGCACATCTTCTGGCTAGCCCTGCACGACTTGGGCTGGCGCGCCCATCCCATGGAGCTACAGATGTTCTCCCCAGGCCACCCGGCCGAAGTCGTGATCCAATCGAACTTTTTGGACCTGAGCGCGCTCGCTGGCGATGGGCAGCCCAAGGTGATCAAGGCCATCCACTACGACGCCGACCTGCCGCCCAATACTCAGATCGAACTGCGTTCCCGCTCGGGCAACGAAATGGGCGAGGTGTACACTTTTCACAACAAGATCGGCGAGGTAGTAACTGAGGAAAAGTGGAACAGCTCGCCCAAGGTACTGCGGGGCCGAGTGGATACCTCGGTCGTCGTCGGGGAGGCTTGGAGCGAGTGGAGCAACGTGTACAAGCTGTCGGGCGAGCCTTTTAAGTCGGATTCGCCGCGCAAGTTCGTACAATTAGAGTTGGTTATGAGCACGGAAGACCCCGCAGTGGCTCCCACGGTCCGCTCGGTCGAGTTGGAATTCGTTGATGCGCTAGTCAACGAGGCGCACGGGTCGATTCTGCCGCGCCAAGCTAAGCCCAACGAGGATACCCGTTTTACTTATATGCTGTGGCCGTCCGTGACCGCGGATAACAAGGGTTTTGACCGCCTGCGATTGGTTGTGCCCGACTTGGTGCGGGCCGATGAAGTCGAGGTGACAGTCGCTGGTCAGGTGGTTGCGCCGACGGCTATGAACATTGCCGCGGATTCGCTGCTGATCGACTTGCCGCAGGTAGTCCAAGGAGACTCCGTGCAGGTCGCCTTCACCACCCGGCTGGTGCGGAACGCCGCAGTCGTGGATGCCGATCTGGGCCTGAGCGATGCGCCCGGCCTGTGGCAGGACGTCGAGCCGGCCGAGCGCCGGTCCAACGTAGTGCTATTGCCCGAACTGGCCGATAGCGACCGCTTGATTGGCGACTTGCAGCTTTCGAGCCGAGTGCTCACGCCCAATGGCGATGGAGTCAACGACGCCGTGGAGTTGAGCTTTGTCGTCTTCAAGGCCCAAGATGCGGTGCCCATGGTCGAGGTGCGCGACTTGGTCGGCCGGCCCGTGGCCCAATTGACGCCGGTTGCGGAGGGGCCGACCCGCCGCTTTACGTGGAATGGTCAAGATGTGGCCGGTGCCACCGTGCCTCCGGGCATCTACCTCTGGCGTATAGACGTAAACGCAGACTCAGGCGACGCCATTGAGCTGCGCGTCGTCGAGGTGGCCTACTAACCTTTTGGATCGGTAGGATGCGGAGAAAGCACGAGGTTTGCTGCTTGCTCACGGCCCTGTTTATCTGCAGTTCGAGCCGAGCAGAGGAAATCCGCTTCGATACCCCAGCCGAGTGGGCGACTTGGGAAGTGCCGGTGGACATCGTCCAGTTTGCAGACGATGGCTCGCTGGAACTGAGAAAATTCCGCAAGGAAATCAACGCCACTCTTGATGCTCATCTTTTCACCCAACCCACCCAGACTCGTGGCAAGGTCCAGGGGGGGATCTGGCAGGTCGGATCCAATCCGATGGCGGCTCGGCGCATCATGGACGGCAATCTGGAGACGGTGTGGCGACCTAGCCAGTCCGACGATCTGGTCGATTGGGTGGTGACCATCGACTTGGGGCGGCCCGTGCTCGCCGAGCGCATTCGCTTGGTGTTTCCCGACCGCGCAGGAGCGCGTCCTTGGCGGCAATTTAGCGTTTTTACGGCCAATGGTGCGCGCATCCAAGCCACGGACGACGTCTTCAAATTCGACCAAGCCTTTCAGACGACCCAGCCCAACCAAGAGCAGGTCGTCGATATCGAGCTGGTCGGCGAGCGCGACGTAACGCGGGTCATCGACGAAAATCTCGGGCTAGAACCAGCCGCGCTAAATACCTTCCGCATGGTGCGCTTTGTGCGGGTGCGCGCCGACGAAAAGAGCGCGGATGCAGCTTTGGCCGAAGTGGAGGTGATGGCCGCGGGCGACAACATAAGCCTCGGAGTTTTGGCGCGCGGGGGGAGCTTCGGCAACGGCCTGTTGGCACGTGAGCCGCAGAATATGTTCGACGGCATCACCGACACATACGGCAATATATATACCGTCAAGACCAAGGGCGGCTGGCGCGAGAGCGGGGTGTGGTGGTCGGTGGATTTGGGGGCACTGTTCTGGCTCGACGAGGCGTTCATCTACTGGCAGAATCGCGGCGAGGGCCAGTCGAGCTTCTTGTTCCAGGGGTTACATGCCGGTACTGGCTACCAAATTCTCTTTTCCGATGGGCGGCGTACCATTGCCGGCGACATCGACTACACGCCGCTGATCTTCGAGCCAGCACCGGTTAGCACCGCGGAGCGGAATTTGCGCCACCACCGCTACGCATTTGCTCCGCGCAAGATCCGCTACTTGTTCTGGCATTCGCTGACCGATACAGGCTGGTTTTCCCACCCCATGGAGTTGATGCTGTTCTCGCCGGGTTATCCCGCGCAGGTGGTGTTGCTCTCGGACTTTATCGATCTCGGCCAACTTGCCGGCGATGGTCGCGCCAAGGCCATCAAGCGCTTGCGCTGGGAGGCGACGATGCCGGATCAGACGCGGTTACAGGTGCGCTCGCGGTCGGGCAATACCCTGCAAGAATTCTACACGTTCTACGATAAAAAGGGCGAGGAAGTCACCGAGACGCGCTACGGTAGCCTGCCCAAAGTCATCCGCGGCCCCATTGATACCACGGTCGTCGTGGGAGCCGATTGGGGCCCCTGGAGCAACTTCTACCAGCTTTCCGGCGAGGCGTTTAAGTCGGAGACGCCGCGCCGCTTTATCCAATTGGAGTTGATTCTCTCTACGGAGAATCCCGCCGTCGCACCGGTGCTGCACGCGCTGGCGCTGGATTTTGAGGATGCGCTGGTCTCGCAGGCGGCTGGACAGGTTGCTCCGCGCCATGTCGTACCCAACGAGGCGACGCGGTTTACGTATGCGCTGCGGACGAGCGCAACGGAGGGCGATTCAGGGTTTGACCGACTGCGCTTTTCCACGCCGAGTGCGGTGGATGCAGCGGACGTGCGGCTGTGGATTGGCGGTGCGGCGCACGAGCCGAGTGCCGTGCGGGTAATGGGGGATTCGCTGCTGTTTGTCGATTTGCCGGAGACGGTGCGGACGGATTCGCTAGCCGTGGAATTTACCACTAAGGTGCTGCGCAATGCCACGGTCTTTGCTGCGGACTTAGGGCAAGAAGCGCGTCCCGATCTGTGGCAGTCGGTCGAGGCGGCCGAGCGGCAAGCGAACTTGGTATTTCTGCCGGATCTACCCGGCAGCGAGCGGTTGATCGGCGATTTGCAGGTTGTGCCGCCGGTGTTTTCGCCCAACGGCGATGGGATCAACGACCACGTGCAGATACGCTTTGCGCTGTTCAAGGCGGTCGATGCGTCTCCGAGTGTGCGCATTTTCGACTTGGCGGGTCGGGAGGTGGCGGCTCTTGTGTCGTCGGGTGCGGATGTGTTGCAGTCGTTTAGTTGGGATGGATTGGATGCGTCGGGTGAGTGGGTGGCACCGGGCGTGTACGTATGCCGCATTGCTGCGGGTGCCGATGCTGGACAGGGGGAAGTAGTGCGCACCGTAGCCGTAGCCTATTGAGGCGGGTTGGAGCGGTATGATGCAGAAAAAACGCGAGGTTTGCTGCTTGCTCTTGGGCCTGTTCATCTGCGGTGCGAGCCGAGCGGAGGAAGTCCGTTTCGACACTCCGGCGGCGTGGGAGACTTGGGATATTCCGGTGGATATCGTCCAGTTTGCGGACGATGGTTCGCTGAAGTTGAAGAAGTTCCGCAAGCAGATCAATGCCACCCTCGATGGACACCTTTTCACCCATCCTTCTAAGAAGCGCGGCGAGGTCCAAGGAGGAATATGGCGTGCCGGTAGCAATGAGGCGGACGCTCCCAAGCTCATTGATGGCGATCCAGCGACCTATTGGCAGCCCGATATAGCAGACCAACTCGTCGATTGGTCGGTCGACATCGACTTGGGACGGCCGGTGTTGGCGCGAGAGATCAAGCTGATATTCCCCGACGAAGAGGGCGCTCGGCCTTTGCGGCAGTTTAGCGTCTTTATCACTCAGGGTGCCCGGATCCAAGCCCAAGACGACGTGTTTCGCTATCGCAAGATTTTCCAGACGACTAAGCCCAACACTGAGACTAGCATTGCGATTCCGCTGCTGGGCAGTGCGCTGGATACCACGCGGGTGCTCGACGCAGATAGAGACGTTGATTTGGATGCCGAGCAGGATTTCCAGATGGTGCGGCTGATCCGCATCACCGCTGATGAAAAGAGCGGCGATGCAGCTCTGGCAGAAATTGAGGTCCTTGCTCAGGGAGACAACGTCAGCTTGGGAACCTTGGCAAGAGGTGGGCGCTTTGAACACGGCTTGCTGGCGCGCGAGCCACAGAACATGTTCGACGGCAATATGGACACCTTCGGCAATATTCTCACCTCGGGAGGGACCAAGGGCGGCTGGCGCGAGGGGGGGCTATGGTGGCAGGTAGATTTGGGTGCACTGTTCTGGATCGACGAGATGTTTATATATTTTAAAACTCGGGGTGAAGGCACGTCGAGTTTCTTGTTTGAAGGCTTGCACCACGGGAGCGGCTACAACATCCTGTTCTCAGACGGGAGGCTCACCACGGGCGGAGATTTGGACCTGACCTTCCTGCTGCGCGAGGACATCGCCATTAACGCGGCGTCGGCAGCCGCGCGGCGGATCCGCCATATCCGCTATCTTTTTCAGCCGCGCAAGATCCGCTACATCTTCTGGCACGGCCACCTAGACCGAGGCTGGTTTTCCCATCCGATGGAGTTTATGCTGTTCTCGCCGGGCTATCCCGCGCAGGTGGTGCTGCTCTCGGACTTTATCGACTTGGGCCAACTCGCTGGCGATGGTCGCGCCAAGGCCATCAAGCGCTTGCGCTGGGAGGCGACAACGCCGAATCAGACGCAGTTGCAGGTGCGCTCGCGGTCGGGCAATACCCTGCAAGAATTCTACACGTTTTACGACAAAAAGGGCGAGGAAGTCACAGAGACGCGCTACGGCAGCCTGCCCAAAGTCATCCGCGGTCCCATCGACACCATGGTCGTCGCAGGAGCCGATTGGGGCGCGTGGAGCAACTTTTACCAGCTTTCCGGCGAGGCGTTTAAGTCGGAGACGCCGCGCCGCTTTATCCAGTTGGAGTTGATTCTCTCCACCGAGGATCCGGCTGTGGCTCCAGTGCTGCACGCGCTGGCGCTGGATTTTGAGGATGCGCTGGTTGCACAGGCGGCTGGGCAAGTTATGCCGCGCCATGCCGTACCCAACGAGGCGACGCGGTTCACATACACGCTATGGACCAATGCGGCCGAGGGTGACTCGGGCTTTGACCGGCTGCGCTTGTCCACACCGAGCACCATTGATATGGCGGATGTGCGACTGTCGATCGGCGGCGTAGAACGCGAAGCGAGTGGAATGCGCGTGGAGGGGGATTCGCTACTGTTTGTCGATTTGCCGGAGACGGTGCGGACGGATTCGCTAGCCGTGGAATTTACGACTAAAGTACTGCGGAATGCCACGGTCTTTGCCGCCGACTTAGGGCAGGAAGCGCGTCCCGATCTGTGGCAGTCGGTGGAAGCGGCCGAGCGACAGGCGAACTTGGTGTTTCTGCCGGATCTACCCGGCAGCGAGCAGCTAATCGGCGATTTGCAGGTTGTGCCGCCGGTGTTTTCGCCCAACGGCGATGGCATCAACGACCGCGTACAGATCCACTTTGCGCTGTTCAAAGCGGTGGATGCGTCTCCGAGCGTGCGCATCTTCGACTTGGCGGGTCGGGAGGTGACATCTCTTATGTCGTCTGGGGGGGATGTATTGCAGTCGTTTAGTTGGGATGGATTGGATGCGTCGGGTGCTCGGGTTGCGCCTGGGGTTTACGTGTGCCGCATTGCTGCGGGAGCCGATGCTGGACAGGGTGAAGTAATACGCACCATAGCCGTAGCCTATTGAGGAATGCCATGACTGTCGCCCCAGCTGTGTACCGCGACCAAAAGTGGATCATCTCGCCCTTTGGCGACCTGTTCTTTTTTATCGGCACGCCGCTTTTGTGCTTGGTGACCATGTTGCCATTGCGGGCCGTGTTCGATTCGCAGACCATCGCCTTCTACGCGCTGGCGCTGTTTGCCACCGGCCACCACCTGCCGGGCTTTATGCGCGCCTACGGCGATCCAGAGCTATTTAGCACCTTCAAGGAGAAGTTTATCGTCGCGCCCATCGTCGTGCTCTTCGTGACGGCGCTGGCGCAATTCAATACCCTGCACGGGCTTTTCCTAGTGGTGCTAGTGTGGGAGATCTGGCACCTGTTTATGCAGCACTACGGCATCATGCGGATCTACGATGCCAAAAACAAGATCTTCTCCAAGCTCAATTCCCGGCTTGACTGGCTGCTGACCTTGTGCGCCTTTGTAACGGTGGTCATCTATAGTCCCGAATACTTCCATCGCATCCTCGACCACAATCAGCGGGTTGGGGTGCCCTTTCTGTCGGCCGAATTGACGTTCCTGCTCAAAAAGGGGCTGTTCTATGTTACGATGGCTGTGCTCGCGGCCTACTTGGCCAATATCGTCCAACGAGCGGTCACTGGTCAGAAGATAAGCATGCCCAAAATCGCAGTGATGGCGACGACGGTATTTATTATCTACTACGGCTGGATACATATCAACGACCTCGTCATTGGCTACGCGGCCTTTGCCGTTTTCCACGATATCCAGTACTTCGCCATCGTCTGGGTCTATAACAACAACCTCGTCAAAAGGCAGGAGCGGACTACCAAGCTCCTGCGCACCTTCTTCACTACGCGCACCTTGCCAATCTTGGTCGCGTACGTGCTGGTCTGCTTTGCCTACGGCAGCATCAACATGATGGAGGGCTTTCTCAAGTCCGAGCAGGCGATCAAAATGGTCGAGATTTTCGTCATCACTTCGACGCTTTTGCACTACTATTTTGACGGGTTCATCTGGAAAATCCGCGACCGCAAAAACCAAGCCAATCTGGGGATCAATGCCGAGGAAGGGTCCAACCGCATTGGCTTGCAGACATTGCCGAGCGGCTTGGTCTCGTACGTCCGCGAGACTGGCCGACAGTTGGCCTATTTTGCGGTGCCAGTGATGGCGTTCTCGCTTTTTCAGTTTTACTGGACGGCCGACGAGGCCGAGGCGCGGGAGAAGATGGTCGAATTGTTCCCGGACTTGGCTGGTGCCCACAACAACTTAGGCGTCTTCTATGCGCGGCAGGGCGATTGGGAAAGGGCCGCCGGAGAGTATGAGCGGGCGCTGGAGCTGGATGCGGGGGCCTATGAGGCGCACAAGAACCTCGGCCTGCTCTACGCTCGTCAGGGCTGGCTCGACAAGGCTCACATTCACTATCAGCAGGCGATCGACCACAAGCCGCGCTACGTCGAAGCGCTCAACGCGCAGGGGTTGATCTTTTTGCAGCGGGGCGAGTTCGCCAAGGCCGAAGAACGCTTCCGCGAGGCCCTTGACGAGTTCGACTACGCCCCGGCGTACAACAACCTTGGTACGGCCTATTTGCAGATGGAGAACTTGCCAGCGGCAATCGACGCCTACGAAAAAGCCATCGCGCTCAACCGGGCCGACGCTTCGCACCACTTCAATTTGGGGTTGGCCTTGCAGAAGGCCGGGGAGAACGAGCGGGCGGTCGCCGCGTTTGCCTCGGCGCTCTCTTTAGAGCCACGCCACGTCAAGGCCTATTTGAGCATGGCGCTTTCCTACCAGCGGCTAGGCCACCTTGCCGAGGCGCGGCAGGCGTTGCAGCAGTTATTGACGGTGGACCCGAACCACGCTACGGCGGCGCGGCTGTTGGCCCGGCTATGAGCGGCGCTGCGCTAGTGGTTATGCGCTCCCTGTCCCTCGGTAGCTAGCGCGAGGGGATTGACGGCCAAGTGCTCCAAGGCCGTGGCGTCTTCGCGGACCCGATACACTTTATTGACCGGCACGTCGGTAAAGGTTTGCACTATGCCCGACGGCCAGTGCAAAGTCAGCGCGTCGAGTATCTCGGCTCCCCCCAGCCCAATCTCCTGTTGTAAGGTCGATGCCCCAAAACTCGCGCCCGTGCCGGCGAGGGTGTGGATCGTCCGCGTCCCAGCATGGGCTTGAATCCGCGTCCCGATCCCGGCTCGATTCGACTTGGTTCCCTCTAGTTTGAGGGTGATCCAGTGGTTGCCGTGCCCGGGGTTTTCAAAGAGCACATTGGTGTACACGTCTCCCGAATAGGCTCCACCGACCACTGCGTAGATGTCCTGATCTCCGTCGTTGTCGATATCGCCGAAGGCCACGCCATGCCCTTTTTGCAGGTGTCCGAAGCCACCGGAGGTAGTTACATCTTCAAAGCGCTGCCCCGCGGCGTTGCGGAACATGCGGTTGGGCATCAGCGAACGGTAGTCGGGGTCGCCGGTGCCAGCATAGAAGTCAAGCCAGCCGTCGTTGTCGAGGTCGCCGAAGTTGCAGCCCATCGTATAGAGGACCTTGTCGGTGTGGGTCTGGCGGGCCACGTCGGCGAAGGTGCCGTCGCCTTGGTTGCGGTAGAGGCGGGGAGGTTCGCCCTTGTGCGGCAGTCCCATGTAGTCGGCGGCTACATCGCCGGCGTCGGCCTTGTAGCCTGAGACGAACAGGTCCAGCCAGCCGTCGTTGTCGTAGTCCCAAAACCACACCGGAAAGCTGAACGTCGGCTGACCCACGCCAGCGCGGGCGGTTATATCGGAGAAACGCCAGCGGCCATTGGCGTCTGGGCCATCGTTGTGGAAGAGCAGGTTGGGCTGTCCGAGGCGGGAGATGTAGAGGTCGGGTCGGCGGTCGTTGTCAATGTCGCCCCAAGCCACCCCTTTGACGAAGCCCTCGACGTCCAAGCCGGCTTCTGCCGCCACATCAACAAAGGTTCCGTCGCCTTGATTGCGGAACAGCTCACAGGGATGATGCTCTTCGGCAGAGGATTCGTTGCCCACGAATAGGTCGAGCCAGCCGTCGTTGTCAAAGTCAGCCCAGGCCGCGGTCTGCGTGGGGTGCAAAGTGAGCAGCCCAGCCGTTTGGGTTACGTCGGCGAAGGTGCCGTTGCCTTGGTTGCGCAATAGCGAATTGGGGTGGAGTCCGTCGGTACCAAACCAGCCGCCGCGCAGGACTAGCACATCGGCGAAGCCGTCGTTGTCAAAGTCCGTCTGTACGGCGTTGAGGCCGCCAACTAGTCCTGTCAAGCCGGCGGCGGCAGTGCGCTCGGCAAAGGTTCCGTCGCCTTGGTTGCGGAAGTAGCGCAGGGGATCATCGAGGCCCCAAGAAGTGGCGATGATGTCGAGGAAGCCGTCGTTGTCAAAGTCTTCCATAATGCCGCCTCCGGCCAAGCCGAGGACATTCAATCCTAGGGCGGGAGCTCGGTCGGGGAAGCGGCCAATATCGGCGTCAGCGACGAAAACCTCCGGGGGAATGAGATGGGCGACAGGTACTTGGTGCGGATACTCGCCCACGGTCATATAGGCGATGTTGAGCAACCAGCGAGCAGTCAGGTTGTAGGGCGTCTTTTCTAAGATTGTTCGATAGTAAGCAATGGCTGCACGCGATCCATCTTGTAGCTTGTGGATCCCTTCGGCTGAGATGGGTAGCAGGCAGGAAGCGAGGTTGTGGTCGTCGATGCAGTTTTGCTGCTCGCCGAGACGCAAGTAGGCGAGGGCGATCATCTCTTCGAGGCTCGGCCGGGTGCGAAAGCGGTGGGCGTCGGCTTGCTCGCGCACCTGTTCGAACAGAGTGGCTGCCTCGGCGGATGCACCAGCGCGCAGCAATTCTTTGGCTAGTTCAACCTGTCGGCTGAGTTGTTGCACGGGGTCGTCTGGTGCGGGCTGGCGGCGCAGCCAGTCAACGCGGTGCTGGCTCAAATAGATGTTGTCCTCGGCGTTGGCATCAGCGGCGAGGGCGGCAAGTTGCTCGGCCATGTGCCGAGTGCCGGGAGTCTGGTAGGGATCGGCAGCGCAACTCGCTAGCGCGAGGGCCAAGAAGGCGATGGCGCAGGGGTTCATAAGGGTATAGGTCGGACAGATTAGACGACTTTTATTTGAGCAAGGTTAGTTGTTTGGTGGCTAAATAGCCTCCGGCTCGCAAGCTGTAGAAATAGATGCCGCTGGCGACTGTGTGTCCGGCGTCGTTGCGCCCATTCCACTGGGTGCGATAGTATCCAGCGGCGAGATGTCGTGCGACCAAGGTGCGGATCTTTTGGCCTATCGCGTCGTACATGGTCAATTCGACGGCGGCCGGGGTCGCTAGCTGGAATTCGATGGTCGTGGCTGCATTGAAGGGGTTGGGGTAGTTCTGGGTAAGGGCAAAGGTGGCCGGTGTGGTTGCTTTGGCGGCGACGGGATCTAGACTGGCGATCCATGTAGCTATGAGATCAGCTCCGCGCTCGTCGATGATTGAAGAAGCCAGCGGCGGCATGCGAAAGGTGCCCATCGTCAGCAGCCGCAGGTAGAGAGTGGAAAGCTGCGGTTCTCCGGGGGAGAGGATGCGGGCCTCTGGTTCGCCTATATCGCCGAGTGTGGGAAACGCTCCGACCGTATTGGTTTCGGCTAAGGGTGTGTCGTAGCGCAGGTCGATGATGGTGCGGGCGACGCTTTCGGGTCGGTGACACGGCGCGCAGTTGACTTCGAGGTACGAGCGGGCGCGCTGGGCGAGCGGGACGCTGGAGTCGAAAGGGTTGGGCAGACGGGGCAAGGAAGACGACTCGACTGAGCTTGCCGAAGTCAGGTCGGCTGGCAACTCCTCGGTGAAAAGGCCCTGTTGGGCGAGGGTATGCAACTGGTTTTGCTCCGCGTCCGAGTGGAGCTGGGCCGTGTGGACGCCGAGGACGTAGCCCGCGCCCTTGGTGTGGCAGACCTCGCAGTCTTGGCGCGCGGGAAAGTAGTACTCCTGCAAGAGAAAGCCCACTGGATCTTGAGGGTCGTCAATCACGTAGGTAACGGTCGTGCTGTCGGCGAGCAAGGTGGCGTCGGTGCCGGCTTCGTTCCACAGGTAGCTATAACCGTCCCAACCCGGAGTACCTACGCGCTTGATGAGGAAGCGCGTCTCGATGATGCGCCGGCTGGCCGGGTCGCCGCGCACCAAGTCGAGGTAAAAGTTTTTGATCAGAAGGGTTTCGTCGGGAAAGCCCCAAGGCCCGCGGCTGGCAAAGGCAATGCGCTCGCCGGGGGGCAGGCGAATGAACCGCGTTTTTGTAGCTCCGTCGGACCAAAACGGCGCATTGACTTCGTACGGCACCACGCCGGCCGCGGGCGTTTGCGCGCCGAGGTCACTGAAAACCTGTGCGTCGGCTAAGCTCGCGGGCGGGAACTCCTCAGCAGGCGGTAGGACGATTTCCCACAGTCCGCGCTTGCCACTCCATTCGATCACATAGAGGCGATTGCCGATGATTTCCGCGTCAATAGGGTTAGAAAATCCGCCGACGATGCGGGTGACGCGCGCCTCGTAGTTGTCGCCGACTTTGGCCAAGTCGAGATGTAGCAGGTCTTGGCTAGGGTCGTTGAACGGTCCGTTGACACTGTCCCCGTCGGGATCGCCCCGAGTCCAACTGAGCGTGAAGCCATCGCCTCGGAATGGATCGGCAAGGGCATTGTCTGCGTCGAATACCAATCCGAGCGGCGAGCGATGCGCGGTGAAGGTCCCGAAGCGCACGCCTTCTTCGCTGGCGTCCTTGATGCGGCCGTCGGCGGGGTCGCGGTAGGCGTCGGCGTCTGGCCCAAGATTGATCACCGGGTCGGTGAAGTCTCGCGGTGGCGACGGGTATGTGGGATCGTTGTGGTAGTAGCCTTCGCGCACGGCTGTGGAGCGGGGGGAGAGGAGGAAGTCGGCGGCTGGGTCGTAGTCGGGAAATTGCTGCGGGGTGTCGTCGAGACCCATGCGCCAGGGGAATCCGTAGTGATGCCCTTGACGCAGCCAATTGAGTTCCTCGGGCATGTCGCGGCCCGGTCCGTTTTCCGTGGTGAAAAGGTCGCCGTTGGGCGCGAAGGCGAAGTCGTAGGCATTGCGCAGACCCTCGGCGTAGAGGAGTCCTTGGTCGAGCAGGGCATAGCGGCTGTTGGGCAGCACGAGGTCGCGGGCATTGGTCGGGACGCGCAAAATTACGGCCGTAAGCGCGGTTTCGCGCAGCCCGGGGAAATGCCCATTGCCGTCTTGTATTTCGCCGTGATCGGTGCGCGAGCCGCTGTTGATAAAGAGCGTGCGATTGTCGGGGCTGACGATTAGCGCGTTGACCTCGTGGTTGTAGATGCAGTCGCACCGCTCATAGGGTTCGGTTTCCGCGAGGGTAAACCAAGTGCGCTCGCCACTGCTTGGATCGACTTCGCCTTTGGTGATGGTGGCGATGTTGTAGATGGACAGGTCAATGCGTTTGAGGACGTAAAAGGTGCCGTCGGCGTCGATAAACAGGGCGCTCGGGCGGATGAAGCCGTGATCAGCGGTCGTGTACGCCGTGCCTTCGGGCAAGAGGGTGATGTCGCCATTGGTTGTCTTGAGGACGTAGCGGTTGTTGGTCGTAGGGTCGCGGCCAAAGATGGAGGCGGCGAGGATGTCGGAGATGGGAACGTCGGCGGGCAGGTTGTCCGGGTCGAGTTGTTCCCATTGCCGCTCGCCGGTGTCGGCGTCGAGCAAAATGCCGCGGACAAGGGCAAAGTGGTCGCTGTCGCGCGGGCCACGGCGATTGGACGCAAGGTAAAACGAGCCGTCCGGCCCGATGGCAAAGCCCGTAAAGCCGCTGCGGATGCCGTGATCGTCTCTGGAATATATGGGGGTGTGTTCGGCTGCCGCTAGGTCGATGCGATTAACCGAACCGTCCTGTCGCAAGGTGTAGAGCGCGTTGGTACGCGGATCCTTGGCGATGCGCACCGTGCCTCGGGGGACGTTGAGGATGCGGCTAATTTCGATGTCGTCGCGGGTAGCTTGTGGGTCGGCATAGGCGTTGGAGCAAAGAGCAGCGAGGACAGCGAATGAGAGGTAATAGGCGAACATGAGGTCCTTTTAGAGAAAGAGTGGGGTAAGGTCAACGCAGTGAGGTCAGGGCCGAAAGATTTTTAGATTAAGTTCGTTGATTTCGCGGTAGTGTTTTCTATTGGCTGTACAAAGTGTTAAGTGATGTTCAATAGCGGTTGCGGCAATCAAGGCATCGGCCAGATACAGCGCTGTTTTAAGGGTGTATTCTTCCATATATACAGACGCTCGGTGGCCGATGTTTTCAGTGAGAGGTACGGTCTGGAATGCGTGATCCGTGAGAAAATTTTTGATCTTTTTTAACTCCTGCCGATTTCTCGCACCTTGGATAAATTCCATATACGTAACAATTGATAGCTGACGATCAGCGATACGGTCAACGAGGTTTGCAGCCCCTTCATGGCCTCTGAAAACCCATATCACAACATCGGTATCAAAAATCATTCAAGCGGCCTTTGCGCAGATTGCGGACGTACGCATCGACATCGGTCATATCTTTTCTGTCTCGCCACAGACCAAAAGCCTCGTGGTCTTTTACCGATTTGTCTGTTCGCTGTCGGCTGGGAGACAGGATAGCTTTTTCCTTGCCGCGATAAAAGATAGTGACCGATTCGTTGCGGTCGAGCGCGAGCAAAACATCTTTCATGCGTCGTCTCAAGTCGATAATAGATGCTTTCATAAATTCTCCTTAAAGTGTACACATAATGTGTGCAATCGAGAATAAAATATCAAGCGGTGAATTGAATTCAAGCCAAATCTGGATAGCGATACGGAAAGTCAACGCGGTCGTAGATGACACAGGCGCTTTGACTTTTCGGCGAGCATGGATTTCCGCGTTTGAATGCTTACAACGGGAAGGAAAGTCGCGGAACTGTTCGACCTAGAAACGGAGCCAATAACTCTTTGCCTAACAGGTTATTAGAACGTTTATATCACGCGTCGTCGATGGAGTCGCCAAAGAGGGTGTGTGAGGTGGTGTGGGCGATGTGGACGGCTACGGGTTCGTTGCTCGTTGCTGGTTGTGGGAAAATCGCCGTTCAAAGCCGCCAGAGGAACAGATGGAAGCCTGAATCGCACCGGGTTTCACTGGCAAGTGAATACGAGCGACGCTTCATGCTCGCTGCCGTCACTTCCATCAACCCAAGCCGTGATTGTCACGTCGCCGGTGTAGTCGTCGGCGCAGAGAAACCTAAAAAATAGCTTCTTATCAATCTCACTAGAGAAGTATAGGCTTCCTGCAATAGACAAAGACGGGGCGGTGTTGAGTGACATGCTTCTAATTGGAGCATCCGCTGGTTCCGGTGACACCTGCATGAAGCACTTGCGGGGCCTATTTGAGCCAAAGAACTCAAAGCTCATGCCTGTTAGTAGCGGCTCGGAAGGGTTGGAAGTGCTGGAAGGGTTGGAAGTGCTGGAAGGGTTGGAAGTGCTGGAAGGGTTGGAAGTGCTGGAAGGGTTGGAAGTGCTCGTAGTAGAGACCTCTTGAACGACCACTTCTTCTTGGATAGAAGGGCAAATCGGCTCTGTCCATTCCGGACATGCATCACCTGAACAAATGGAATCGTCCAAATAAGACCGGTCGTCTTGGGGTATGTCGATAAGTGTATCGAGCGCTGCGTCACTAAAATTAACCGGAAGGTAGTAGGCCCTCCTAGGATTGGTTCCTATTTCTATCAGACCAGCCGGCCGCGGATCGTTGCGATTGTGCAAACTCAAAAAATCGCGGTGGCGCACATCCCCATCTGCTTGCACAAAGGCGATGGGATACTGTTCATCGTCTTCTGACAACACATATCTGGCTGAGGACGTGTTTCGATACAAGTAGTCCACATCGCCTTTATAGATACGCACTACAGAAGAATCATTGTCGATGGCCTCGCTCCAGATACCACACGTTCCATCACCCGACCGGAAACCCGACCGAACTCGCCCCAAACGGGCGGCAGTCTCCAACGTCCAATACTGTTTTTTGCTATTACTATCCATATAATGCGAGAACAGGACGCGCTCGCCGTGGGCTTGGAACCGATAGTCTGATCCATAGAACATGGTCCACACGGAATCGACTTCTGTATCGCAAGTCCAATATATGGCAAGACACTCGTCAGAGTCCGAATCCACTGTAGTCTTTCCAGCGGGTATGTTAATGAGTGTTAGGGGATTTCCCTGCTCTGTGCAAGACCATCCAATACATGCTACTAAAAGCAGCAAGATTTTTGCCTTGACATCGCCTCGGTATAGAAGTTCAGGTAGGATGCTTACCACAGAGATAGCACGTTTCAATGTTTACTCCTCACTAGTTTCGTCTCACAGAACCGGTTGACTTAGACCGGCTCGTGGAAAACCGAAACGGGGATAATTGGCGGTCGCAGATTTGGGTCAATAGCTGCGTCTGGTATTGCCTAAGCAATCTCAAGTGCAAGGGGAAAGGACGAGACCAAAGGGGAAAGGACGAGACCAAAGGGGAAAGGACGAGACCAAGGCAGATAAAACCGCCTATTCCCGACGATTTGGGCGGTTTAGACCAACGTGAGTTCGGGATAAGCGACCTTCTAACTGGAATCGCGCTTCTGCTTAGTAGATATATTTGTAATGTTCACGTGAACATTACAAATAAACACAAGGCTTATAGAAAAGGCAAGCACAAAAATCACATACATTTGCAATACTATATGGCGGATTCGTTGTTGCAGGATTTTGGGCACAAAAACGAACGGATAGAAAATAGTAGGCCGAACGACTGGGGTTTGCCCACATGGATCATTCGATTGAGGAGGGCACAGCCCAAGCGACTTTCGACTAAGCGTCGTCGTCGATGCGGTCACCGAAGAGGGTGTGAGAGGTGGTGCGGGCGATGCTGACGGATACGAGTTCGTTGCTCGTTGCTGGTTGTGGGAAAATTGCCGTCTTGCCCTGCGGGGTACGGCCGTAGTAGCGAGGCTGGCCGTCGGGGGCTGGCCGTTTGGAGGGGCCTTCGACGAGGACCTCGACCGTGCGGCCGATTTGCCGCTGGTTGATCTGGCGCGAGATCCCCTCTTGTAGAGCGATGATGTGTTGGAGACGTTCGCCTTTGACGGTTTCGGGGATGTCGTCGGGCAGCTTCTTGTGGGCGTACGTGCCCTCGCGCTCTGAGTATTTGAACATGAAAGCTGAGTCGTAGCGGATCTCTTCCATTAGATCGCAGGTCTGGCGGAAGTCCGCGTCGGTCTCGCCGCAAAAGCCGGTGATGATGTCGGTCGTCAGGGCGAGGTCAGGCAAGGCTGAGCGGAGCTTGTGCACGAGTTGTCGGTATTGATCGACGGTGTACCCGCGACGCATGCGGGCGAGTTGTTCGTCCGAGCCGCTTTGGACCGGCAGGTGCAGGCTCGGGCACACCGGGCCGACCTCGGCCATGGCGTCGATCACGCGGTCGGTAAAATCGACCGGATAGGGCGAGGTGAAGCGCACCCGCTCAATGCCCTCGACTTGGCTAACTTGCCGCAAGAGATCGGCGAAATCCACGTTGCCAGCGCGGTAGGAATTAACGGTCTGGCCGAGTAAGGTAACTTCCTTAAACCCCTCGGCGGCGATGCGCTGGACTTGGCGCACGATTTCGTCAGCGGACACACTGCGCTCCCGGCCGCGCACAAAAGGCACAATGCAGAAAGTGCAGAACTTGTCGCAGCCGCGGATGATGGTCACCCAAGCGTTGGTGCCGGTTGTGCGCTGGGGATGGACGCCGCTGTAGTTTTCGGAGCGGTCGAGCCGCACGTCTAAGAGCGCGTCGTCGCTGGATTGGGCGAGAAGCTGGGGCAGGCGGCGGTAGGAATCCGGCCCCATGACCAAATCGACGAAAGGAGCGCGGTCCGGCAGAGTCTTGCTCAGGTGCTGGGCCATGCAGCCGAGGATCCCCAAGGTGAGGTTGGGCCGGTGGGCGCGGAGACCGTTGAGTTGGCTGACGCGGCCAATGACCCGTTCCTCGGCGTGCTCGCGCACCGCGCAGGTGTTGAGCAGGATGATGTCGGCCTGCTCGGCGCGTTCCGTAATCTGAAACCCGGAGTCGGCGAGGATGCTGGCTACTAACTCGCTGTCGGCCACGTTCATCTGGCAGCCGTAGGTCTCGATGTACACGCGACGGCCCGCCGGACCGGGCCGCGTGGCCACGGGCTGGTATTCGGTCGTCTCAAGGAGAGGCAAGTTCATCGGCGCACTCCGAAAGTTAGCTCTTCGCGGGCTTGCTCGATTTGCACATCCACAAACTCGTTGGGTTCGGCCGGGCCGGCGAAGAGGACCTTAATGTAGTTGTCGCTCAAGCCGACCTGCAAGCCGGTGGCTGAGTCTGAACGTCCTTCGGCGAGGACTTGGAGCGAGTGGCCGACAAAGCGCTGGTGGAAGGCGAGTCGCTTGGTTGCGCCGAGGGCGATAAGCGCTTGGGCGCGCTTCTTTTTGACCGCGGCTTCTTGGTGCTCGGGCAGGCGCTCAGCCGGAGTGCCTTCGCGCTGGGAGTACGAAAAGACGTGGAGATAGGTCAGCGGCAGATCGGCCAACAAGGCGCGGGTCTGGGCAAAATGCGCGTCGGTTTCCCCGGGGAAGCCGACCATGACGTCGGCACCGATGGCGCAATCGGGGATGCGGCTGGCGATCCGCTCGACCCGCTCGGCGTAATAGGCGCGGGTGTAGCGCCGCCCCATGCGCTTGAGAATGTGGTCGTCTCCGCTTTGCAAAGGCACGTGAAAGTGGCGGCAGATCGCCGAAGAAGCTGCGGCTTGGTCGATCAGCGCGTCGGTGACGTAACCCGGCTCAATGGAGTTGAGGCGAATGCGCGCCAAGCCGTCGATTTGCTCCAACGCGGCGAGCAGCTCGACGAGGGCCTCGGGCTGGCCTTGGTCGAATCCGTAGCGACCCGTGTGGACGCCGGTCAGGGCGAGTTCGCGGTAGCCGGCCGCGACCATGCGCTGGGCTTGGGCGATGACTTCGGCGGCTGGGCGGCTTGCGCTGTGCCCACGCACCGCCGGGATGATGCAATAGGTGCAGTGTTCATCGCAGCCGTCTTGGATTTGCAGGCTGCCGCGCGTGCGGCCCTGGGGCACCGCGCCGTCAATGGCGAGAAATTGCTCGGTGCGCGGCCTCGTTGCTGAAGGCGCAGGGATTTCGGCACCGGCTAGGTGTGCTTCGAGCAGTTCGACGAGTTGGACCTTCTGGCCGTTGCCCACGACTAAGTCTGCACCGGCCGCGGTGAGGTCTGCTGGTCGCCGCTGGGCATAGCAGCCGGTGGCGACGACCTCTGCGCTTGGATTGCGCCGCCGGGCGCGACGCACGGCCTTGCGCGAGTCCGCATCGCCCGCGCCGGTGACCGTGCAGGTATTGACCACGTACACATCGGCTTCAGCGCCGAAGGGCACGACTGAATAGCCGCGTTCGGTCAGGCGGTGGGCGAGGGCTTCTACTTCGTAGGCATTGAGCTTGCAACCCACGTTTTGCAGGGCCACGCGCGCATTTGCATTTGCGGATGTTGGAGTGCCCATAAGTCCGTCAAGAAAAACGAGATAGACTATAAAACTTAAAGATTGGCCTTCTCTGGGGCAATGGGCCGCTTAGGCAGGTTCGAGTTGGGCGTACGCGACGGCGATGCGTTTGGTCCGCGTCCCAAAGCGGATGGAGAGCTTCATTTTTTCGCCCTGCCCTTCGCGGCTGACGATCTGGCCGCGCCCCCATTGGGGGTGGCGCACCCACTGGCCAACGGCGAGGAAGTCGTCTTGATCGACAAACTCGTCGAAGCCGGGCGACTGCTCGGCGTCCCACTCGTAGTGGATGCCTTGGGTTTGGGGAGCCTTTTTGCGGGGCGGTGGGCCGACGCGCTGCCGCGAGCGGTCAAAGCCGCGGTCCAACTCGTAATTCTGGGTCGTCAGCTCGGTGGGGACTTCGCTTAAAAATCGCGAGGGTTCGGTCGCGAGCAGCGAGCCGTACGCATAGCGGCGCAGGGCATAAGTGAGACTGAGCTGCTCTTGTGCACGGGTCATGCCCACGTAGCAGAGTCGGCGCTCCTCTTCAATGGCTTGGGGATCGGGATCGTCGACGGCCCGCCCCGTGGGAAAGAGGTTTTCTTCGAGTCCGCAGACAAAGACCAAGGGAAACTCCAAGCCCTTGGCGCTGTGCAGGGTCATCAAGGTAATGGCATTGCCATCGTTGTCGCTTTCGTCCGCCGAGGTCAGCAGCGACTTTTCTTCGAGATAGGTGGCTAACGTCGAGTCTGGGTTCTCGTCTGCGTACTCGGTCATTTCGGCCAGTAACTGGTCGAGGTTCTGTAAACGAGCCTCGGCTTCTGGAGTGTCTTCCGCCGAGAGCATGGCGCGGTATCCACTCTTTTCGACGACGGCAAAGCCCAGTTCGGGCAGGGAGAGTGCATCGGTGGCTGTCGTTAGCTCGCCGATCAGATCGGCGAAGGCTGCGAGGCTCTTTTGCGCGCGGCCGCTGAGGTTGGGTACGTCGTTGAGGTGCTCAAGTGCCGTGGAGAGGCCCCAGCCCTTGGCTTGGGCGAAAGCCTGCAAGCGGGCGAGAGAGGTGTCGCCAATGCCGCGACGCGGCGTATTGACGATGCGGCGCAGGGCAATGTCGTCGGCTGGGTTGACCAACAGGCGCAAATAGGATAGCACATCGCGGATTTCGCGGCGGTCGTAAAAGCGGATGCCTCCGACGATTACATAGGGGAGGCGGGCGCGTTGCAACTCTTCTTCAAAGGGCCGCGATTGGGCGTTGGTGCGATAGAGCACCGCCGCGTCCCCGAGGCCGTAGCGTCCCAAGCGGTCGTAGCGGCGAATGGCATCGACGACGTGGCGGGCCTCGCGGCGGTCCGAGTCGCATTCGACGACCGCGACCGGGTCGCCCTCGGGGCCATTCGTCCATAGCTCCTTGCCCTTGCGGCCTTGGTTGTGGCTGATGACGGCGTTGGCTGCGGCGAGGATGCGACCGGTGGAGCGATAGTTTTGTTCTAGCCGCACTAGGCAGGCATCTGGATAGTCGCGTTCAAAGTCGAGGATGTTGCGGATATCGGCACCGCGAAATTGGTAGATCGACTGGTCGTCGTCGCCGACTACGCAGATGTTGCGGTGGTGAGCCGCTAGCTGGCGGCAGAGCAAGTACTGGGGCCGGTTCGTGTCTTGGTATTCATCGACGAGCAGGTGTTCAAAGCGCTCTTGGTAGGTTTGCAGAATATCCGGGTGGCGGTCGAACTGGCGCACGACCTCAATGAGCAAGTCGTCGAAATCAAGGGCTTGGTTGCGGCGCAGTTCGCGCTCGTAATCGGCGTAGAGTTCGGCAATTTGCCGTTGGTGTTCGTTCGCCTGGTGCGCGAATTCCAACGGGTCGAGCATGGCGTTCTTGGCGCGGCTGATCTGGCTGACGACCGCGCGCGGGGCGAGGTCGCGCTCGTCGATCTGGTGGGCGTCGAGGACGCGGCGGATGGTGGCGCGGCGGTCGTCTTCGTCGTAGATGGAGAAATTGGGATCTAAACCAAACCCCTCGGCTTGGCGGCGCAGGATGCGCGCACAGATTGAGTGGAAGGTGCCGATCCATAGCTCGTTGGCCTCCGAGCCGACGAGTTGCTCGATGCGCTCGCGCATTTCGCCCGCAGCCTTGTTGGTAAAGGTCGCGGCGAGGATGCGCCACGGGGGCATACCGACTTCTTTGATGAGGAAAGCGATGCGATGGGTGAGTACGCGGGTCTTGCCCGAGCCGGCCCCGGCGAGGATTAACAGCGGGCCGCCCGATGCCTCGGCGGCGCGGCGTTGCGCTGGATTGAGGGAGTCTAGTATGGGCATCCTCAGTTCGTCTGCATGCGCTGGGACCGCTTGACTTGGCGCTTGGCGCGCTCGTGTTCCCTGTTGGTGCGGCTGAAGATGTGAGTGCCGTCGCCGCGAGCGACGAAGTAGAGATACTCGGTTTCCTCGGGGTAAAGTACGGCGAAGAGGGCCGTGCGGCCGGGATTGCTGATGGGGCCAGGGGGCAGGCCGTGGTGGCGATACGTGTTAAAGGGCGAATCCACCTCCAAGTCGGCATAAGTCAGCCGCTTCTTGTTCGAGCCGAGCGCGTAGTTGATCGTCGCGCAGGATTCGAGGCGGCGGTTGAGCTTGAGGCGGCGCTGGAAGACGCCGGAGATAATGGGCTGCTCCTCGACGGCCACTGCTTCGCGCTCGACGATTGAGGCCAGCGTCACAGCTTGGTGCAGCGAAAGGCCAAGTTCATCGAGTCGCTGGCGTAGGGAGTCGGCGAATACGCGGTTGAACTGGTCGACCATGAGAGTAGCGATGGTGCGTTCGTCGATGTCTAAGTCGAAGAAGTACGTCTCGGGGAAGAGGTAGCCTTCGAGCGTGGACGCGGCCACGCCGAGCTGGCGGATGAACTGCGGGTCTTCGGTGGCGGCGATGAAGCGAGCCGAGTCGGCTACACCTGCAGCTTGGAGTTGGGCCGCTATCTGGTGGCGATTGAGGCCCTCGGGGATCGTCGCTGGCTGGGTTTGGATGGGGGCCTTGAGCAGGGATTGGGCAATGGCGGCTGTGGTGCCGGTGCCGTCGAGCTGATAAGTGCCGGCCTTGAGCTGATGACCGAGGCCCTTGAGCCGAACGGTCCAAGCAAAGACGCGTGCGTTGTGGATTAGGTTTTCTCGCTCTAGCAACTGGCCGATCCAGCGGGCGCTCGCCCCCTGGGGGATGTGAATTTGCCGCGCCGGATATTCGTAAGTCGGTTGGTTCAAATACCACAACGCCCCAAGCGGCAACGCCGTCCCCACTAAGGCGATAACCGCGACGAGTAAGAGCGCACGGTACCAGCGTGCAGGCTTGGTTTTAGGTGACATACTGGCGGCCCTACCTAAAAAGTGATTCGGGTGTGTCGAGTTTCGCGCCCATCCATAGAGGGTACGGGCTGCGAACATGAACATAAGGTCTAGCGCAAAAGTATGAATCGGGGTTTTTTTACAACCAAGACTGAGGTAAAAAATGTATGAGCAAAGACAATCCCTGTCAATCTGAGTCGCTTTCTTGACGATAGCGAGGAATCCGGTTAATTTCCCAACCTTTTGTCTTATCGCCCCACCGCGCACGGCCTTGCGGCTAGCAGGAGATTTCCGTTGGACCCCCAAGTGCTCATCAGCATTTCGCAGCTTTCCCACGTCTATGCGGGTACGCGCAAGAAAACGGGCCACCGCGCACTCCACGAGGTCAATCTCGACATCCACTCCGGAGAGACGATGGCCTTGTTGGGGCCTAACGGCAGCGGTAAATCCACCCTCCTGCGCGTGCTGACCACCGCGCTGGTGCCCACCTCGGGTGCGGTGCGAGTCGGCGGTGCGCTCTTGGCTCAAGATCCGGCTGCAGTGCGTCGCCAATTGGGGGTCGTCTTTCAGAATCCCGCGCTCGACGGAAAAATGACGGTTGGTGAAAACCTGCGGATGGCGGGTTTGCTCTACGGTATAGGCCGTCGCGCCATCCGCGAACGCAGCCAACAGTTGCTGGAGGCCGTCGGCTTGTGGGAACGGCGCAACGAGCGGACGGAGAAGCTGTCTGGGGGTATGCGGCGGCGCGTCGAATTGGCCAAAGCACTCCTGCCAGCGCCAGCCATTCTCGTGCTCGACGAACCGACGACCGGTCTCGATCCAGTGGCGCGCCAAGATTTTTGGTACCAAGTAGAGGCCATCAGGGCGGATGAACAGCTCACGGTTGTGGTCTCGACTCACCTTTTAGACGAGGCCGAGCGCGCGGACCGAGTTGCCATTTTACACCAAGGGGAGCTACTCGTCTGTGGCCCCCCAAGGGCCTTGCAGCGCCAATTGGGGCGCGAAATTCTCACGCTGCGCAGCGACGATGTAGCCGCGCTGCAAGCTGCACTGCGCAGCGCCATGGGCTTAGATGGCCAAGTCGTCGATCAAGACCTGCGCGTTCCGCTCAAAAGCGACATTAGCCTCGATGAGGTATTCCAACGCTTTGGCTCCCAGATCCGCTCGCTGTCGCTGGCTCCTCCCTCGCTCGACGATGTGTTCGTGCGCCACACTGGCCAACACCTCGAGGAAGGGAACGCCGCTTGACCAGCATCTGGATTCTGGCCCAGCGCGAAGTGCTGCGCTTTTTTCGCCAGCCTTCGCGGCTTTTGGGGAGCTTGGTGCAGCCGCTAATGCTGTGGTTTTTCATGGGCTCGGGTTTTGCCGACAGCTTCATCAGCAGGAGTAGTGAGTTGAGCTACGGAGAGTTCTTCTATCCGGGCATCGTGCTGATGCTCCTGCTATTCGCGGCGATTTTTTCCACCATCACTCTCATCGAAGACCGCAGCGTCGGCTTTTTGCAAGGCGTGCTGGTAGCCCCGGTGCCACGCCTGAGTATAGCACTAGGCAAGCTAGTCGGCGGTACGCTCATCGCTCTCTTTCAGGTGCTTGTGTTTTTACTGCTGGCGCCGGTGGCCGGCATTAGCTTGGCAGCGGAGATGATATTGGCGCTCTTGGCCCTCTGTGCGCTGATCGGCATGGGCTTCACGGGTTTGGGCTTCATGGTCGCGTGGAAGTTGGATTCAGTGGCGGGCTACCACTCAGTGATGAGCGTCGTTCTCATCCCCTTGTGGTTTCTTTCCGGTGCACTATTTCCCATTGAGGGGGCTGCGCCTTGGCTCGAGTGGGTGATGCAGTGCAATCCCGTGACCTATGCGCTGGTCGTTTTGCGCAAGGCGTTCTACTTGGTGCCGACTCAACTGATAGCCGATGGGATGTTTGTACACGCCCTGCTAATCACTGGGGGCTGGACGGTACTGACGACGGTTGGGGCCGCCTGGATGGTGGCCCGCAGCCGCAGTTCCTGATTTCAGAGTTGGTAGAGCATTAGATAGACCACCACGCCGCTAACCGAGACAAAGATCCACACCGGCCAGACCCAGCGGGCCAACCGACGGTGGCGGGCGAAATCTTGGTTGTAAGCGCGCCAGACGACGAGCGCCACAAAAGGGACCATCAGCGTGGCGAGGACGATGTGGGGTATGAGCACGGCGAAGTACAGAGGACGGGTCCAGTCGTAGTGAGGATAAGGCACCGAACCTACCTGAACGTGGTAAACCAAATACGAACACAGGAAGAGCACGGAGCAGGTGAGGGCGGCTAGCATGGACTTTTGGTGGGCTTGGCGCGCACCTCGGCGGATCTGCAAGAAGCCGCGTACGAGCAGGAACACGCACAAGGTGTTGAGGCAGACGTTTAGTGTGGGGAGATCGGAACTGGACACGGGCTAAACAGGAAAGGGAATCGTGAGCGCCGGGCAACGATTGCTCGGACTTCGGAAATCTTATTTATTAAGGAAATATAACCCAAAGAGGGTATTATGAACATTATTGTAGCAGCACTTGTAACCTCTTTGTTTTTTGTCTGCGGGCCGTCGGCAGAGGTGATGCCCGAGCAGTTCGAGTTGGGGCTGAACTATCCCAATCCATTTAATCCCTCGACCGTCATTCCCTACGAACTGACGACTTCGGCCCGTGTGCGGCTGGAGGTGTTCAATTTGCTAGGGCAGCGCATCGCGACGTTGGTGGATGGCGACCGACCGGCGGGCTTTCACACGGTGACGTGGCATGCCACGGACGGGTCGGGCCGGGCGGTAGGGGCAGGGATGTATATCTACCGTATGACGGTAGGCGATGATAGTCAAACGGGGCGCATGGTGCTGCTGGACGGGCAAGCGGGTTTTATGGCCTCGGGGATGGCGTACCCGGCGGGCAAGGTGGTGAAAGAAGCGGGAGACGGCGAGCGGGTGACCATCCCCGACTACAGCCTGCGGAAGGCTGTTGAAGCCGCGCTGGGCAAGGCGAGGGGCGCGACGATAACCAAGGGCGACATGGCGACGTTGGACACCTTGGAGGCAAAAGGTGCAGGTATCCGCGATTTGACCGGGTTGGAGTTCGCGACTAATCTGAGCAAGGCTGTATTTGACAGAAATGATATTTCTGACCTTTCGCCGCTTTCTGGTTTGACCACCCTAACAAGGCTGGAGCTTAGGCACAACGATATTTCTGACCTTTCGCCACTTTCTGGCTTGACCAATCTGACAAGGCTATATCTTTACAGAAACGATATTTCGGATCTCTCGCCGCTTTCTGGCTTGACTAACCTTACCTTGCTGTATCTTAAGCTCAACAATATCTCGGACATTTCTCCGCTTTCTGGCTTGACTAAACTGAGATGGCTGGCCCTTGGCAGCAACCACCTTTCCGATCTGACGCCACTTGCGGGCTTGAGTAACTTGACTTGGCTGTTTCTTCAGGGAAACAACCTTTCTGATCTGACGCCACTTGTGGGCTTGACCCGTTTGACGAGACTGGAGCTTCAAGACAACAGAATATCGAACCTCTCGCCGCTACGGAGATTGACGCGTCTGACGAGACTGGAGCTTATGAGCAACATCATTTCAGATGTCTCGCCTCTACGAAGGTTGACCAATCTGACATGGTTGTCTCTTTGGGACAATTCCATTTCGGATATTGCGCCGCTGCGGGGCTTGATTGATCTGACCTGGCTCGATCTTCGGGCGAACCATCTGAACGAGCTTTCTGTCAACAATCACATATATGTCTTTAAAAAGAGGGGGACTACGGTATTGTTTGATTTGATCCGCAAGGGAGACTTCGACATTGAACTTGTTTTTCTCTCGACTAACTTCACAGAACGCGATAAGAAGGTGATCCAGTATGCGGCTTTGCGCTGGATGTCGATTCTCAGGAAAGACCTGCCAGACTATACATTGACTGAGGGTTGGTCGGGAACGTGTGGCGACCTATCGTATGATATTAAGTCTGGTAAGCGTATAGACGATCTGCAAATCTACGTGATTAGCTCCGACGACGACGGCGATTTTATCCCCCGTTTTAGGGGCTGGGGGGGTGTGCGTGGGATGCGCGATAAACCCCAATTGCCCTTTTTGGGATGCATGGCGTTCAACAATTTGGATTATAATGTGTCCGTGACAACAGCACTGCACGAAATAGGGCACGTGTTGGGGATCGGGACCTTTTGGGATCGTCGCGGCTTCCTTCGGGATACGACTGGCGATCCGCACTTTAACGGCCCGCTGGCGATAAGCGCGTTTGATGCTGCGGGCGGCCGGAGCTACACTGGCAAGAAGGTGCCGGTGGATGGGGATTTGGCGCACTGGCGGGCGTCTGTGCTCGAGGGCGAAGTCATGCGAGCTGGTGGCTCAGGAAAGCACCTGAGCGCTATCACGACGTATGCCCTAGCCGACTTAGGCTATGTCGTGGATTTTGCACAGGCGGATTCGTATTCGCTACCCGGTGCCGGAAAGGCTAGTGCCAAGGCCGTCGCTGGCGACCCCTCGATGCCCGGAGATGACGGGGTGCCGCCTCAAAAGAGGACGTGCGGCGTCGGACAACGGCACGAGCCGATTTACGTGTTTGACCAGTACGGTCGTGTCGTGCGCACAATAGGCCCCTGAGCGTTTTTCATATTATTGGAGCCGCCACCCGGACTTGAACCGGGGACCTACTCATTACGAGTGAGTTGCTCTACCAGCTGAGCTATGGCGGCCATACTGTAGCGTAGAAACTAGGCGGGCCCAGCTACGGTGTCAAGAACTGCCTCTAACCGCACCGCGCATTAAAAGAAATTGAACAGTTTGCCTATTGCGTGGGCAAAGCCGTTGCGAGTCCGGTCGGCGTCGTGCGACTCGACCGGTGGACTGTGTTCGTTGGCGACAAAGCGCAACAGCCCAATCGCGGTAGCATAGCTAGGGTCGCTGACTGTGGCTGGAGCGATCACGTCTTGGGGGACGCCAATGCGGACGTGGTGGCCGAGCACCTCCTCGGCGAGCGGCGCGATCTGGTCGAGCGAGGCCCCTCCACCGGTGAGCACAATACCAGCGGACAAACGGTCGTTGTAGGAGGAATTGACGAGGGCTTGGCGCACGTATTCAAAAATCTCGCGCTGCCGGGCTTCGATGATTGCGCTGACCTGCTGCCGGGTTAAGGTACAGGCACGGCCGGCGGTTGTGTGGTAGGTAACGGGTTGGTCGCCTTCTTTGCCAGGGCAGCTAACGCTGCCGAAGCGGCATTTGAGCTGCTCGGCTTCGCGAACTGGGATGCTCAAGATGACCGAAAGATCGCGCGTTATATCGTCTCCGCCCAGTGGAATTTCCTCCACGTGACGCATCGGACCTTGGAATACGGCTATATCGCAGGTGCCAGCACCAAGATCGAGCAGGGCCACGCCCATGTCTCGTTCATCTTGGGACAAGGTGGCTTGGGCAGCCCCGACGCTTTCGAGGACGACGCCGGCGATCTCAACGCCGGCTTTGGAGGCGGCGTGGCGAAAGGCTGTGCATAAATGCTCGGCCACGGAAACGGTTAACACTTCAATTGACAGGCGATTGCCGTGTAGCCAGAGTGGGTTTTGCACCGGATCGTCATCGACGGCATAGCTCTGGACGAAGCGGTGCAAAACCGTCTGATCCTCGGTGCCCTGTTCTTGCGCAACGGCGAGTAGGGCGCGATCCCGGTCCTCTTCGGAGATGGGGGTGGAGGAGCCGGAGATACCCACAGTGCTTACAGCGCGATGGGTACTGATGCCTTCGCCAGCCATGCCGAGATAGGCCCCGGAGATTTTGAGACCGGTCGAGCGTTCAGCTTCGGCTAGGGCCGTGTGGATCGACTCTGCTACTTGGGGCATGTCGATGACGGCGCTGCGGCGCAAACCGGTGCAGGGGCTTTGTCCTAGACCCAAGATCTTGACTTGAGAATTGTTTTGCACCTCGCCGACTAGGCATAGAACTTTTGATGCACCAACATCGAGAACGACGACGGGGGATCCAGCCATGGTTGGCGTACCTTCTTTCTAAGCGCAGCCGCAAAATGCAGCGCAGTAGGAGCAAGGCGAGGACATACAGGGAGGGGGAAAGGCTACCGCACTAACCGGCGGCGATGCGACACAACAGATTGAGGCGCTCGACCCCAAATTACCAGTGTTTACAGCGCCGACAAGGGGGAAGTCAGCCCTCCGTAAGCACTTAGTAATAGTTGAGATATGAAGAATAGGAAAGCTGCCGGGGAAAGTCAAGCCCGCCGGAGGGCTAGGGGCTGGCCTTGACTGGGCTAAGGCTTGCGCCTAAGATAAGCGAAATTTCTAACATTATGGGTGCACGCGCATTTGCGGCGTGCCTGTAAAAAGGAGCGGATATATGGCCCGTGGAGTAAACAAAGTAATCTTGATCGGCAATTTGGGCAGCGATCCTGAAGTGCGCTACACGCCAGATGGAGTGCCCGTAGCCAATTTTAACTTGGCCACTTCTGAAAGCTGGAACGATCGCAATACGGGCGAGCGTCAGGAGCGGACCGAATGGCATCGGCTCGTGCTCTGGCGCAAGCTAGCCGAGATCGCCGGACAGTACCTCAAAAAGGGTGCCAAAGTCTATGTCGAGGGCAAGTTGCAGACTCGGTCTTGGGACGATCAGAGCGGCCAGAAACGCTATACAACCGAGATCGTAGTTAACGATATGCAGATGCTCGATTCCCGCGGCGAGGGCGGCGGCAGTGGTGGTAGAGACGCCGGCTACTCCGACCGTCCGGTCGGAGGGCAAAACGTCGGTCCGGCCTCCCAGCCCGCCGCGCCCCCGCCTCCGGGTGGCGACGACGACGACCTGCCGTTCTAAAGTTTGGCGGGCAGCTTCTTCCACTTATGGCTGGCCGAGCGCGTCTTTCCCTTAGTTTTTGGCGACTGCGCGGGCAAAGGAGAGATGCAGGCGGCCTTTGCTGCTGGCTCCGTAGGCCCGGACATTGGTTTTTTCCCCGGCGGTCCAGCGGTCTTGTCGCATCGTGCGCATCTGGAGCGGTGTGGCGACTTTTTGCGCGCCCTGACCCAAGGGGCCGCCAGCCCTGACGAGCGGGCGTTCGCAGCAGGTTGGGGACTTCACGTCTATACAGATATGGCCGTGCATCCTTGGGTTGAGGGCCGCGTGGCTGCCTTGCTCCGCGAAGGTACCCGTCCGGCTGCACCTGATTTGTGGCACCTGCGCTTGGAATGGGGGATTGATTGCCGCTTGCTGGCCAGCGAGGGGATGAACGGCCTGTGGAGCGCACGCCTGAACTTTCCTCGCCGCGCTGCTGGACGCAGCTTGTTGGGGGAAGTGGGGGAGGCTTTCTACGGTCGAGATGCCGACGAGCGATTGCTGGAGCGAGGAGGTGAGGCCACCGCCCGGTGGCTGCAGCGAATCCCCAAGATTCTCTGGTGGGGAGGGCACATCCGCGTGGCTAGACGCCCCAATCCCCTGTGTACATTGGCGTTTGCCCATCTAGGGCGCAAGGTCCTCGGAGATTGGCTCCAGCACTGGGCGCGCTTTAAGGATGGCGCGGCCTTGGCGCGGCCGCTGTTGCCCTCAGATCAAGCTTACGAGGAGGCCCTCAAGCTAGGCGAATCGGCTGTGGAAAGGTTTTGCCAAGGGTTTGATGAGGGCTTTGCTCAGTTGGGCAATCCTGATTTACACACGGGCGAAGCACGCGATGGCTAGCATCGAAGTACTCCTGAGTTTTGGCATGGGGCTGGCCGCCGTGGGGTTGATTTACGCAGGGGTGCGCCTTTGTCGGTCGCGGGCTTCCCACTCGCCTCTTTTGGCCGAACTTTTAGCTTCTCGCGTACAGTACGCGTTGGCCGGAGTAGTTTTTGGCTTGCTCGCGCCGTTGAACATGCGGCCCGTCCTTGGCGCAGCAGCCGATCTGGCCACCTCGTTTTTGGTGGGAATTTTCGGATTGGTGGTCGGATGCAGCGTTGAGTTGCGCCTGCTTAAGAACACTAGCCGACTCCTGCTCCTGCTGGAAATCGGCTATTTGGTTTTGTTGGGCTTGGGTTTGTGGGTGTTGAGCTATGGTTTTTCTCCGGCAGGCGTGGAGGGGGCCACGTTATGGGGAGTTTGCGGCTTGTGCGCCGCTTGCTGGATACGCCAAGGCCGCAGGGGGGGGAGCACGAAGAAGAAACTGAGCAGCGGTTGGCTGCCCTCGGCTAGCGCGCTGGCCGGCTTGTTCATAGCAGGCGTGGGATTTATGCAGCTGAATCCAGGGGGATTCGAGGTGCGCTTGCCGCTGGCTTTCCCGTCGATTGTCGTCGAGGGAATGTGGGCAAAATACGGAGCGTGTCTAGTATTGGGTGCTTTAATCGGCCTGATTGTGGACTTAGCGACCCGTGGCCTTGGTAAAGGATACTTGTACTACGTGATAGCTGCCGGTCTTTTGCTGGGCAGCGGCATGGCCGGCGCGCTGGGCTTGGAGCCCCTGTGGGTGGGTGCTGTGGCTGGAATTTGGTTGGTCAATGCGACGATGCGCCGCTTGGATATTCTGCGCGCCTTAGAGCAGGGCCAAGACATGGTGCGGACGGTGTTGCCTGGGGTCGCAGGGTGGGCACTTGGAGCGGCGCTCATCAAGGGCGGCTTGGAGTTCGCGTTTGGTGCTTGGGTCTTCTTGGCCTTGGTCGCCGTGGTGCCGGGGGTGCGGTTGGCGATGTGGCATGGGATGAGGCAAATGTTCAGCCGCTCTGTGGACCAACGCACCGGCGTAGAGCCGAAGCAGCTTTTGGAGCTAGATGATTTGGGGTTGGTCATCGCCCTGAGCTTGGCGGCCTTCTTACCCGCCGGACAAGGAGCAGCCCTTTTGGTAGCTGTGCTCTTGGGGCAGCAGCTAATGCACGTCGTCGCGGTGTGGACAGCGGGCAAACTATCCGCGGCGTAGGTTGTAAAAGGCGGCTCGTTGCGGATAAATCGCTTGTTGACCGAGGCTTTCCTCAATGCGCAAAAGTTGGTTGTACTTGGCCACGCGATCGGTGCGCGAGGCCGATCCGGTTTTGATCTGGCCAGCATTGGTTGCCACGGCAATATCGGCAATGGTCGTGTCTTCGGTTTCGCCCGAGCGGTGCGAAATGACGGCTGTGTAGCCCGCTCGCTTGGCCAACTCAATGGCAGCGAGGGTCTCGCTCAGGGTGCCGATTTGGTTGACCTTGACGAGGATGGAGTTGGCGATGCCCTGTTGGATGCCTCGGTTGAGCCGCTCGGTATTGGTCGCAAAAAGATCGTCGCCCACTAGCTGCACGCGATCGCCCACGGCTTCGGTTAGCCGCGCCCAGCCGTCCCAATCGTTTTCGTCGATGCCGTCTTCGATGGAGACGATGGGATAGCGGTCGGCCAGTTCGGCGTAGAAAGCGACCATGTCTGCGGCGCTGCGCTCTTGGCCCGAGGACCAGTGCAAGGTGTATTTGCCATCGGCAAACAGCTCGCTGGCCGCCGCATCGAGGGCCAGCAGCACGTCCTCGCCCGGTTGGTGACCGCTGCGTTGGATGGCTTCGATAATGATGTCGAGGGCCTCGTCGTTGGAGTCGAGGTCCGGGGCAAAACCGCCCTCGTCGCCGACGGCCGTGTGGCGCTTTTGCTCTTTTAGCACGGCTTTTAGGTGGTGAAATATTTCGGCTCCCATCCGCAGGGCTTGGCCAAAAGAGCGCGCTCCGACAGGCATGATCATGAATTCTTGCAGATCGACGTTGTTGTCGGAGTGCGCGCCGCCGTTGAGGATATTCATCATGGGTACTGGCAGTGTGTGGGCTGTGGGGCCACCGAGGTAGCGATAGAGGGGGAGGCCGCAAAATTGAGCGGCGGCTTTGGCGCAGGCCAGCGATGCGCCGAGTATGGCGTTGGCCCCCAAGCGGGCCTTGTTGGGGGTGCCGTCGAGGTCGATCATTGCTTGGTCGATTTGACTTTGCTCGGTCGCGTCTAGGCCCTTGAGCAGTGGCGCGATTTCTCGGCGCACGTTGTCCACGGCTTTGCGGGTGCCCTTGCCGAGATAGCGGGCCGAATCGTCGTCGCGCAGTTCTACGGCTTCGTGTTCGCCGGTGGAAGCACCCGAAGGCACTGCTGCCCGCCCGAGATGGCCGTCTGCGAGGCGCACATCGACTTCGACGGTGGGATTGCCACGCGAATCGAGAATTTCGCGGGCGTGGACATCGGCGATAGTAGGCATGGAATTTCCGGCTTTCAAGCGATGAGTGAAAAAAGACGTAAACGATTAATCAACAAGCCCTTGGGCATGCTGTCAACACGGGTTCTATTGGGCTTATTGATCCTGTTGGGCACCGTCACCGCCGGAGCGGATTCGTCGGTTTACGTACCCTTGGAACACTGGGTTTATCGCTTTGTCGAGCGGCTCGAAGCCCAAGGACGAGCCAACGGCTTCGCAGGCGGCATTAAACCTTACAGCCGCAATAAAATAATAGAATTACTTGATGAGATCGATAAGAAGCATCGCCCCGAATTATCGCCGATCGAACTGGGCGAACTGGACTTGTTGCGCGGCGAGTTTGCGCACGAGCGAGCCATGTTTCAATATCGCGCCCACGGAGGAGCAATTTTCGCCGATTTTCTCGCCCGACAGCAAACTGATCGCTTTAGCGGCCTAGGGCGGTCGGAGGCCGAAGTGGTGTACCGCCATCGAGGTGGGGGCATCGTCCGTGGGCATATAGGCCGTAGCGTGGGTTTCCGCATGGCTTTTGAACAAGTGCGGGAGCAAGGCTCGCGCGATTACGAGTATCGCCACGATCTGTACGAGCGGCGGATTGACTTACCCCAGCTAAAGGGCGAGGCGGCCGATTTTCACGAGGCCACCGCGTACGTCAAGTTCGCGGTGGGGCCGGTAGATGTGCAATTGGGCAAAGACGAGGCCTTGTGGGGGCCGGCCCCGGGACAAAATTTGGGACTGAGCAACAACGCGCCGTCGTTTAACATGATCCGCTTGCAGTCGCAGCTTGGGGCCTTTAAGCTGGTCAGCATCTCCTCCGAACTCCGCCCATGTCCCAACCGGTCCGATTCGCCGCTTTGCGTGGGAACAGCCGATTCAGCGGCGACTTATGCAGTCAACGGCGCGACGAATGTGCGCCTGCTGGAGCGCCAGAAGTACTTGGCGGCCCATCGTTTGGAGGTCGCGCTGGCCCCTTGGCTCGACTTGGGTTTTCAGGAGGTGGTAGTGTACGGCGATCGGGGGCTAGAGCCTAGCTACGTCAACCCACTGATGTTCTACTGGGCCGCCCAGAGCCACCTAGGCGACAAGGACAATCTCCTGATGGGCTTGGACTTGGACATCCATCCGGGGCGCGGACGGCGCTATTATCTGGCGTACGTGGTCGATGATCTGAAGAAGGCTCGCATCTTTTCTGACGATTTCGCCAACAAGTTTTCCCTGCAGGTCGGAATGCTATGGGTCGATCCGCTGGGGTTGGCTGATTCCGAGTTGCGAGCCGAATACGTGCGCATCGAACCTTGGCTTTACTCGCATCGGTTTCCCATTAACACCTTTCGCCACTTCGACTCGCCGCTGGGGCACGCCCTCGCGCCCAACAGCGACCAATGGCAATTGAGCCTGACCAAGAGGGTAATTCGAGCCCTAGAGTTTGCGGTATATGTTACACGCAGTAGACACGGCGAGAACGAGTTAGAGGCGGACGGGACCATTCGCAATGTCGGCGGCGATATGCACTATGGTTGGCGGCCAGGGGACGAGCGCGAGACCAAGCAATTTCTCGATGGGCATCGCATGCAACGGACCGAGTTGGGTGCTGGCTTGCACTGGCGAATCTTGCCCGATCTCCAGCTAGAGGCCGAATACGCACAGGAGTGGGGCCAAGGCGTGCCGCTGCCCCCGGCTTGGGGCCCGGCCGTGCCGCTGGCGTGGCGCTCTGGCTATGGAGATGGCCGCCAGCAGCACCTGCGCATTGACCTGCGCTTTAACTACTTCTGAGGCCGCCTTTATGGAGCTTATGAATCTACAAAAGGCAGGCTTGCTCCTGAGTGGCGCGGTCTACGTGGGCAGCGTCCTCTGGCTGTGGCGCGGCTTGAGTGGGCGGCGGTCCGGCCCGGCCCTAGTCAGCGATCAGCCCTCGGTCAGCGCCATCGTCGCCGCGCGCGATGAGGAGGCGACCTTGCTCCAGTGCTTGGACTCGCTCGCTCGGCAGGACTATCTGGGCGCGTTTGAAGTGATTGTCGTAGATGACCGCTCGCGCGACCGAACTTGGGACATCATTGCCGCAAAGGCGGCGACTTGGCCGGCCCTCAAGGGCGTACAGGCCGCGCCAGACGGGCGGTTTAAGTGCCCGAAGAAAAGCGCTCTAGCCGAGGGGATTGCAGTGAGCAGTGGGGAGATATTGCTCTTTACCGATGCCGATTGCCGCCCGCCCGCAGATTGGGTTAGCTCGATGGTGGCGCACTTTGCACCGGGGGTCGGCTTAGTCGCCGGGTACGCGCGGCCCGATCCGGTTTCCGGCGTGCTGGCCAAGATTTTGGCCGTGGACAACATCGGAGTTGGGGCACTGGGGGCAGGCAGCTTTGGCATGGGACACCCGCTGTCGTGTACGGGCCGCAATTTAGGTTACCGCCGCCAGGTGTACGACGAGCTAGACGGTTTCGCGCAAATCGGGCATTTGATCGGGGGCGACGATGTGTACTTCATGCGTTTGCTGAGTGCCCAAGGCAGGTGGGCGATGGCGTTTAACCGCCGGGCTGTCGTCCTTTCGCAACCGCCGCCAGCTAAGCTCGCAGACGCGATTCAACAAAAACTCCGGCACGCGGCCAAAGGAGGCCACTACAAGGGCCGAGCATTTTATTTGGCCGTCGGCGTCTATTTGTTCCACGGCTTTCTCGCCTGGGGACTAGTGCAGATGCTCTGGACCCAAAGCTGGAATAGCTGGGTCGCGGGTGTGTGGTTTATGCGCTGGGCCGTTGACTTTTTGCTGCTCAAGCGGATGGCCGTGCCCGAAGAGCGTGCGCTCCTGCGCTATTTGCCACTAGCGGAAGTTTTGTATATTCCCTACGTGCTAATTTTTACCGTTGTCGGTCGTTGGGGATGGTTTCGCTGGAAAACCTGATAAAGGAGCTGATTTGGCCTACCTAATTACGCCTAAAGCCCTGCCGCGCTACGTTCGGCGCTACGCCCGCGCATTTTCTTGGAAGCGGCTGGGCAATTTTCTCGCCGTTTTAGCGTCCATGGGGCTGTCGTGGATGACCCGCCGACCCATCGTGTGGGGACGTCCTTTTATGCTCATGGTTGAGCCGACCAACTTTTGCAACCTCAAATGCCCCTTGTGTCCTTCGGGCAACGGCGAGATGCGCCGTCCCCGGGGCACTATGGGCTTGGAGGACTTCAAAAAGCTGGTTGACGAGCTCGGCAGCGAGGTCTTTATGATGATGCTGTGGAACCAAGGCGAGCCGTATATCAACAAGTGTTTCAACCAGATGGTGCGCTACGCCAGCGACCGCGGCATCTTCACCTTCACCAGCACCAACGGCCACTTCGTTCGCAACCCTGAGCAGGCGCAGGCCATCGTTGAGTCTGGGCTGGATGAGATGATCGTCTCGCTGGATGGGGTCGATCAAGAAACGTACGAACAATACCGAGTCGGCGGCCAAATCGAGCGCGTCTTCTCTGGGGTTCGGCTGCTGGTCGCAGCCAAAGAGGCGCTGGGGTCGCAGACGCCGCTGATCAACTTGCAATTCATCGTTATGAAGCACAACGAGCGCGATCTGGCCACGGCTGAATCGCTGGCCAAGGACCTGCGCGTTGACAAGTTTTTGGTCAAGACCGCCCAAGTTTACTCCGAGGCGGACGCCGAGGAGTTCCTGCCCGAGGACGAACAGTATAGCCGCTACGAGCGCGCGGAGGACGAATTGGTGGTCAAGGGGCAGCCTACGCGGGGTTGCAAGGTGCTGTGGTACAGCTCGATGGTCAATTGGAACGGAGCAGTTGCGCCCTGCTGTTTCGACAAGGACGTCGACTTTGGCATGGGGCAGGCCTTCAACGGCCGTTCTTTTGACGAGATCTGGCGCAGCCGGGCCTATATGGATTTTCGCCGTCAGGTCCTCGCCGACCGCAATACCTTCGACATGTGCCGCAACTGTTCCGAAGGCTATCGCGGCATGTTCTCGCTGATCAAGGAAATCAAGGGCTAATGCCCGCGCTGTCCGCGCCCGAATATCTCTTGGCGTTCTGTGCGCTGGCCTACTTGCTCGGGGCTTGTTGGTTCGTCACCGGAATGCGCCGCAGTCTCGACAAGACCCCTACCGAGACCGTCCCCTTAGCCTCGGTTGTCGTCGCTGCCCGCAATGAAGCCGAGCGCATCGCCTCCTGCCTGCGCGCCCTGCTGGCGCAGGATTACCCCCAAGATAGCTACGAAATCATCGTCGTTGACGATGGCTCCACCGATGGCACGGGTCACATCGTGCGCGAGTTCAGCGGGGAGACTGCGTCCGTGAGATTGCTGCGCACCGAAGGACCGGGTTCCAAGAAGGCCGCGCTCAGCTTGGGGATCGCCGAAGCGCGAGGGGAGGTGATTCTCGCCACGGATGCCGACTGCCAAGTTGGTCCAGGATGGATACGCGGCATGGTGTCGCACTTTGCCGACGGGGTGGGCATGGTTATCGGCTTTTCGCAAATCGGCTCGCCAGCCGAGATCAAGGGGTGTCGTGCGGGATACGAAGCCGTTGACTTCACCTGCTTGATGGCTTGTATATGGGGCAGCACCGGTTGGGGCCATCCCATGGCGGCTTCTGGACAGAATTTGGCCTTTTTGCGGGAGGCGTTTTTCGACGTGGGTGGCTATGAAAAAGTCATGCACCGGGCTTCTGGCGACGATGTGCTGCTCATGCAGACGATGCGCCGCTCAGGCCGGTGGTCTATTGTCTTTTCCTATCTGCCAGCGACCTTTGTGCGGCATCCAGTGGCCGCGTCTTGGGGTGGATTATTCGGACAGCGCAGCCGTTGGGCCTCCAATGCTCCGACCCTCGCCCGCTTAGATCCGCTCTTTTTTAGCTATATGCTGCTCACCTACGTTTTGAGTTGGGCGACGCTCATGGTCCCCTTGCTGTGCTTGGCTGGCTGGCTAGATCCCCTGTGGGCCTTGGGTGCGGTGGGGACGAAAGTGGGGAGCGAGTGGGGCGTATTTAGTGGCGGCATAGCGCTATCAGGCCGGCGCGAGTTGCGCCGCTATTTTCCTCTTTGGGCCTTGTTGCAACCCCTGCACGTAGTTTTGGTCGGCAGCTTGGGATGCTTAGGGATTTTTCGCTGGAAGGGCCGCGTCCACTTGTGGGGCCGGCGCGTGCGTGGGGCCGGCACCAGCGTCGAGCTATCCGAGCCGTCCCGACGCTGAAGAAGGAAGTCGAAGTGGGGGAGCGCGAAGACTTCGGCGAGCTCAGTCGAGCCGTCGAGCGGGCACAGATCGTCTGTAGGGAATTAAAGAAAACCATTCCCGAAGCGAGGGTGGAGCTCAACTACAGCAATCCTTTGGAACTGATGGTGGCCACCATGCTCGCGGCGCAGAGCACGGATGTCAAGGTCAACGAAGTCACCACAGTGCTATTCAAAAAATACCAGTGTGCAGCCGACTACGTGGCAGTGGAAGTCGAGGAGTTGGAGGAAGATGTCCGCTCGACTGGTTTCTATCGGCAAAAGGCCAAAAACATCCGCGCGGCTATGGCGATGCTCATTGACCAGCACGATGGCCAAGTCCCCGGGCACATGGACGCCTTGATTCGCTTGCCTGGCATTGGTCGCAAGAGTGCCAATGTCATCCTCGGTAACGTATATGGGGTGCCCGGCATCGTGGTAGATACGCACGTAGGTCGGGTGAGTCGGCGCTTGGGACTGACCGCAGAAAAGGATCCGGTCAAGGTCGAAATGGCCTTGGCCCAACTACTGCCGGACGAGGAGTGGACGGCTTTTGGCCAACGCGTGGTTTTGCACGGTCGCTACGTGTGTAAGGCGCGCAAGCCCCTGTGCGACGAGTGCACACTCATGCCGCATTGCGATTATTTTGCCAACCAGATCGAGAGGACTTAGCGGCGCGGTTGCGGCAGGCGTTTGAGGACGGCGGTTACTTCTGCCGGCGTCTGCGAGGCGAGCATGTCGCGATGGGTAGTATCGGTATGCATCAAGGTCGCGATCTGGGCGAGGATTGGGATGTAACTGCGGTAGTTTTGCTCCGGGGTCAGCAGCAGGAAGATGAAGTGCACCGGCTCAGGGGTGGGACCTTCAAAGTCGATGCCTTGACGGCAAATTCCCAAGCAGCCGATGATCCCATCTAGATCGGGGATGGGCGCATGGGGGATGGCCGTACTGTGCCCTAGCGAGGTCGAGCCTTTGCGCTCGCGGTCGAGCGCGGCCTCAAGTACGGTCCGGCGTTCGCTGGCGGGGATCTGTTTTTCTTCTATTAACGCATCGACCATCTGGGCGATGGCATCCCACTTGTCCTTGGGGGTGAGGTCCAAGCGGATGGTGTGTTCCCAGAAAATGCGACTTAGCTGCAGGTCGTTGGCTGCGGCCGAGCGGACCATTAGCACCGAACAGGGCACCTGATAGGCGATCTCGTCCGGGATGGAGCCAGCAAGGTGTTCCTCTTGGCGCCAGTCGTTCGAGGCACCGAGTACGATCAAATCGTGGTTTTGCGCCCTTTGGACGATGGCCGGGACCACATCGACGGCCGGGAGTACAGTCAACGGCACGTCGATCTTCAGCAGCTCTAGCTGCAAGCGCGTGTCTGCAGCTAGCTGGGCACAGTAGCGCTGGAGGATCGGGTCGGAGGGGGCTCGGGTGTCGCGGACGATGCGGAGAATTTCCAGATCAGCACCCCAGGCTTGGGCCAGATCGTAGGCGATCTGCACGCCTACCAGCGCGTGATTGCCGCCGCCGAAAGGCACGAGAATCCGGCGCACCGGTCCGCTCTTCTTTTCCTTAAAAATTAAGGTGTCGACGTCGATGGCCTTGGTCAGAGCGCGGTTGGGCGCGGATAGGATTGCGTCGCGCTCGACGTTGGCTTTCCAGGCCATGAGCATCATGTTGCAGCTCCAACGGCGGACAGCCCGCTGAATTCCGCTCGTCACATCCTCGTCTTTTTCCAAATGCGCAATAGTGCCGATGTCGTGGGCCATGGCCCGATCGGCCAAAACTTGGAGCGCTTGTTCTATATCGGGCAACGGCTCAGCGTCGGGCGTCAGGATGTGGGTCAGGTGCAACTCGCCCCAAGGCGAAGGGGCAAGGGTCGCAGCCAAGTCGACGAGGTTGTGCTCTTGGTGCGGATTTTCGAGCGGGACTAGAAGGCGGAGTTGAGCAGGCGACATCTTCGTTGTTGAGCATCAAGCCAAGGACCAGCCTAGGCATTACTAAGCACTGTATTATTAAATATAAAACAGGACGTCATCTTTTCCAGTCTTCTTTCTCGCATAGTGGGGTTGCCAGCGGCGGTGTGGTGCGGTTTGTTGTTGGCAATTCAACCGGGAGGTTTGCGTGCGGATATTGATTACTGGCGTTACCGGTCGCATAGGGGCCAACTTAGCCAAACAACTCGTCGAGCGCGGTCACCAACTCCGAGGGTTGGTCTGGCCCCGAGATCCGCGAGTAGAAAATCTCAAAAAGATGCAGGTCGAACTCGTCGAGGGGAGTTTGACTGATCTGGCTGTAGTCGAACAGGCGGTCGAGGGAATCGAAGCCGTCTATCACTTGGGGGCGGCCTTTCAGGGTGGGGGTCCTTTTACCGACGAGGAGTTCTTCGAAATCAACGTCCGTGGCACTTTCAACATGCTAGAAGCCGTGCGCCGAGTGAAGAGAATGGGCCAATTTCTGTTCGCAAGTTCGGATGCGCTGTACGACAAGTACGTCCCCGGTGGTATGAGCGCGCCCATTGACGAACGGACGCCGCGCGTGCCCAAGGGAGCGTATGCCTTGACGAAGGCGTTGGGCGAGGAATTGTGCAACGGCTATTGGCAGGGGTACCAAGTGCCGACGACGATCTTGCGTTTCGCCATGGTACAGGCGGTCGATGAAATTTTGGCATTCCCGCAGTTCTACCTGAGCAAGATGAAGGAGGTGCATCCGGAATTGACTGCGCTGTGGCAGGGCGAAGAGTGTGCAGTGTTGCTAAAAGACCAGCGCGATCGTCCCTTTAAAAAGCACATCGCCGATGTGCGCGACATCGTGCATGGTTGCCTTTGTGCCTTGGGTAAAGAGAGGGCGTTGGGCGAGACATTCCAGCTAGCTGGGCCGCGCCCTTTTACTTGGGACGAGGTCAGCTACCGGCTCGCCGCATTGCGCGACATGCCCCACGTCGAAGCTGCGGTGAGAGCCATTCCCACCTTTTACGAATTCAACCTGCGCAAGGCCGAGGAATACTTGGGATTCAGCCCTAGTTACGACATCGTGCGGATGATGGTCGATGCGCTTAACTATCAGCGCGGCGAAGACATCGGGGTGTTGCCGCACGGCTGAGGCTCAGGGATTCTGCGGCGATAGCAGCGAGGACATCCTCGATGCTGTCCTGCGCAAGTTAGGGAATTGCTTGACAACTCCAGAGACTGCGGCTATACTGGCCGACCTAAAAAGACGGAGATTTATGCGAAGCAAAGAGAAATTAAAGGCTGCTGTCTGCGCGGCCATTGATCAGCAGAGCGAGCAGATCATCGGGCTGGGAGAAGCCATCATGGACCAGCCCGAATTGGGCTTTAAGGAAGAGCAGACGGCTCGCCGCGTCTGCGAAAGTTTTGCCGAGCTCGGATTGCGGTACGAGCGCGAACTAGCGTTGACCGGTGTGAAGGCCCGGCTCAAAGGGCAGCAATCAGGGCCAACTGTGGCGCTAATGGGTGAGCTCGACGCGCTCATTGTGCCCGATCATCCGCGCGCCGATCCGGCAACTGGGGCGGCACACGCCTGTGGCCACAACGCCCAGATCGCCGGAATGGTAGGGGCCGCTTACGGGCTTGTAGCGGCCGGCGTCAGCGAGGAACTAGCTGGGGAAATCGCGTTTTTCGCCGTGCCCGCAGAAGAATACGTCGAAATAGGCTATCGCTTAGGACTGGTCGAAGAAGGCAAGATCGCGTTTCTCGGGGGCAAGCCCGAACTGGTCGAATTGGGTCACTTCGACGATGTAGATATGGCCGTGATGATCCACACCAGCAGTTCGGCCCAAGCCGAGGGGGCGGTGGGGATCGCTCGTTCGTCCAATGGCTTCTTGGCCAAGAACGTGCGTTTCATTGGCCGGGCTGCCCACGCCGGGGGCGCGCCGGAGAAAGGCATCAACGCGCTCAGCGCAGCGACGCTCGCCCTCAGCGCGATTGACGCCCAGCGCGAGACCTTTCGCGACCAAGACTGCGTGCGGGTACATCCGATCATCACAAAGGGAGGCGATCTAGTCAATATCATCCCGGCAGAGGTACGGCTGGAAACCTACGTCCGCGCCCGCACCACCGAGGCGATACTCGATGCGTCTCACAAGGTCGATCGGGCGCTGCGTGGTGCGGCGGTTGCCCTTGGCTGTTCGGTTGAGATCGAAACCGTGCCCGGCTATCTGCCGCTGTGCAATGATCCCGACTTAGGGGAGCTTTTCAAGGACAATGCCGCGCGGATCTTCGGCCCTGATCAGTACCGGGATTACCCCCACGGCGGCGGTTCCACCGACGCTGGCGACCTCAGTCAGATCATGCCCGTACTACACCCGGCCATGACCGGAGCCAGCGGCGTGGTCCATGGGCCCGATTGGGGGATTGCCGATCCTGCCGCTGGGTACCTCGCCCCGGCCAAGGTCCTAGCCATGATGGCCATCGACCTGCTGTACAGCGATGCGTCCTCAGCCCGGGACATCCTACAAAATCACGCGCCCAACATGAGTAAGGACGAATATCTCCAGCAGCAAAAGGCACTCTTTCGCCGGGAGCTCTTTGCCGGTGATCAAACAGGGGAGAATGCAACGTGAAGCTCGGTATGGTTACCTATAATTTGGGTCGCAATTGGGATTTAGAGACGTTGATTGCCCATTGCGAAGAGACTGGTTTTACTGGAGTGGAACTGCGAACGACGCATGCCCATGGGGTCGAAGTGGCGCTCAGTGCAGCCGAGCGGACCGAGGTCAAGAAGCGCTTTGCCGATTCGGCGGTCGAGCTAGTGGGATTGGGTAGTGCCTTTGAATACGACGCCGTTGATCCGGCGGTCCTGCGAAGCCACATCGATGGGACCAAAGAATACGTGCACTTGGCCCATGATCTCGGGGTCGGCGGCGTCAAGGTGCGCCCCAACAACGTCCACGTAGAGGAGGGGATCCCCATCGAGCAGACCTTGGAGCAGATCGGCGTTAGTTTGCGCGAGTGCGGCGAATTCGCTCGCGATCTGGAGGTGCAGATCCGCTTGGAGGTCCACGGTCGCACGACCTCGGATCCTGCCAACATCCGCAAGATCCTCGATTACGCCGACCACGACAATGTCTTCGTCTGCTGGAACTCCAATGCGACAGACCTAGTCGACGGCTCTATCGACGGTAGTTTTTCCTCTTTGCAGGAGGCCATTGCCTTGGTCCACATTACCGAGTTGTGGAACGATTACCCGTGGGAGCGACTTTTTACCTTGCTGCGGCAGAGTGGCTACGCAGGTTATTGTCTCGCTGAAATCCCCGAAAGCCCAGAACCCCTGCGCCTGATGCACTATTATCGAGCCTTGTGGCAGGTCCTCGCCAAAGGCTAGCGAGGGGCGATGCCTGAGATCGCCTATGTCAACGGCCGCTTCTGTCCACTGGCCGAAGCCGTGATATCGGTCGAGGATCGGGGCTATCAGTTCGCCGATGGGGTCTATGAGGTCGTTGGGACCTACGGCGGGTGTCCCTATGCCTTAGAGCCGCATTTGGCGCGCCTTCAGGGCAACTTAGCAGCACTGCACTTGCCGTTGGATATTTGCGAGTATGGCCTTCGGGCCAAGCTGATGGAGGGCATTGAGCGGAGCGGTTTTGGCGAGACCTTGGTCTATATCCAAGTTACGCGGGGGGTCGCCCCTAGGCAGCACGAGTTTCCCGCTGTTCCGGTCGAGCCCACTGTCGTAATGACGTTTAAGGAGTTGCGTCGCCTGCCCCGGGACCTCTACGACCGCGGCGTCGAAATCATTAGCACCGAAGACTTGCGCTGGAAGCACTGTGATATCAAGAGCATCGCCTTACTGCCCAACATCTTGGCCAAACAGGCGGCTATGCAAGCGGGGGCCTTTGAGGCCCTGCTAGTTGATGCGGAAGGCCGGGTCACCGAAGGGGCTTCGACTAGTGCCTTCTGCGTCCAGGCGGGGCGATTGTGCACCGCGCCTATTGGTCCCCACATTCTGCCGAGCATCACCAGAGGCATTCTGCTCGACTTGGCCTGCGAGCTCGGCATACCCATCGACGAAGAGTTTTGCACGCTGGATCAATTTAAGGAAGCCGATGAGGTCTTCATTGCCGGTACTACGCTTGAGGCGATGTCAGTGGTAGAAATCGACGGTGCCGTTATCGGCGATGGTACTCCGGGGCCGATAACGCAGCAGATCCGCACCGCGTTTATGGAGACGCTGGATTTGACTTGAAAGAGCAGGAATCCAATACTAAAAAAGGGGGACGCTCAGCCAGAGCGTCCCCCTTTTTGCGTTATTACCAGAGGTTGTTAATGGATGACGATCATTTTGGTTTCGGTCATTTCCTCGACCGCGTACCGGGGCCCCTCTTTGCCCATACCGCTTTCCTTGAGGCCGCCATAGGGCATCAGATCGGCGCGCCACTGAGTGCCCCAGTTGATGTGGATGTTGCCCGATTCCACCTGCTGGGCAAACTGGAGCGCCCAGTTGAGGTTCTCAGTGAAAATTGCGGCGCTGAGACCGTAGTTGGTGTCGTTGGCCATGGCGATGGCTTGGTCGATATCGTCGATCCGGCTGATGCCGAGCGCTGGGCCGAAAATCTCATCGCAGGAGACCTTCATCTCCGGTGCCACATCGGCTAGGATGGTTGGGGCGTGCATCGTGCCCTCGCGGGTGCCGCCCGTAACGACGCTGGCCCCAGCCCCAACGGCTTCTTGGACCCAAGCCTCGACGCGCTCAGCGTCTTGGACGCGGATCATCGGCCCCATCTTGACGTCGCCGTCGAGGGGGTTGCCGGTCGTCAGGGCTTCGACTGCGGGTTTGAGGGCATCTATAAAATCCCCGTACACCTCGCTGCTGGCGAATACCCGCTGAGTTGAGATGCAGACTTGGCCAGCGTTGGCAAAGCCGGTATTGGCGGTGGCGGCGGCGACCTTTTCGAGGTCGGCGTCCGGCATGACAATCAGCGGGGAGTTGGAACCCAACTCCATCGTCACTTTCTTCAGGCCAGCGACCTGACAGATGTGTTCACCGACATCGCGGCTGCCCGTAAAGCTGATTTTGCGGACCTTGGGATTGGAACTAATCGCGTCGCCAATGACGCCGCCCGAACCCGTGACGCATTGAATGGCTTCCGCCGGTAGGCCCGCATCGACAAAAATCTCGGTCAGTTTGAGGGCCGAAAGCGGGGTGTCGCTGGCGGGCTTGATGATGATCGCGTTGCCGGCGGCCAGCGCGGGACCGACTTTGTGGCAGACGAGGTTGAGCGGGAAATTAAAGGGCGTAATAGCGGCTACCACGCCACAGGGTACCCGCAGCGTAAAGCCGAATTTGCCCGCCCCATTAGAGGCCCCGCTCAGGTCGAGCGTTTCGCCAGTCAGGCGCTTGGCTTCCTCGGCAGACAGGACGATGGTCTCTTGGGCACGGGACGCCTCGCCCATGCCCTCGGCGAGAACCTTGCCCTCTTCGAGGGTAATCGTGCGCCCCAAGTCGTCGAGCCGCTCTAGCATTAGATCCGCCGCGCGATGGATGATTTCGTAGCGCTCATGGGCGCTCATTGCGGCCATGACTTTGGCGCCGCGCTCGGCCGAGTCAATGGCGCGGTTGATGTCTGCGGCGTCGCCCCTTGGGACGGTGTCGACGACTGAGCCATCGTAGGGGTTGACGACGTCCATGGTTTCGGCTTTGTCAACCCATTCTCCGGCGATGTACATCTTCATAGTCAACTTCCTTTTTAAAGTGGATGGTAAGTAATCAACAAGTTAAGTACGCGCTTTTACCTGTCAAGCGAGCTTAGGTTAAATACCCACCCGGTTTTCATAGGCCAAGGGTCGTCCCTCGGCATCGAGTAAGGGCTGTGGCGGGGCTTTCTTTTGTGTTAGCAAGCTGACGATTACTAAGGCAAGAGCGGAAAAGGGCACGGCCAGAAGGTCGGCTGGCAAATCCACGGGGAGCATCCCCAGCACCTGCCAAGCGCACAGGCCGACCCCTATGGAGGCTAAGGCTCCGGGGCCGTTGCTCTTGGGCCACCACAATCCAGCGGTTAGCGGGACGAATAGTGAGGCGAGGAGTACGGACCAAGAATCGACCATCAAATCGTACACCGAAGCAGTCCGGAGGGCCAACAGCAGAGATAGCGCACCCAAGAGGAGGACGGACAAGCGCGTCACGCGCAGCGACGACCGCTCTTCGGCATCGGGTTTGAAGTAGCGCAGGAGATCCCAGCCAATGACGCTCGCCGGAGCGAGGAGGGCACTGTCGGCGCTGGACAGGAGGGCCGAGACGAGGGCTCCCATAAAGAGGACCAAGGCTATATCTGGCAGGTATTTTAGGGCGAGGGACATCATAACTAGGTCGGGATCGGCCAAATCCGGGAGGATGACCGCACCCGCCATTCCGAGAAAAACGGGCAACAGCCCGACCGTTATATAAAGCAACCCAGCGAGATAAGCGCTGCGGTACGCGATCTTTTCGTCGCGGCTGGATAGACTGCGCTGGATTAGATCCTGGCCCGCTAGGTTGCCGAGGCCGATGACCAGCCAGTCGCGCGCATAGGCCAACCAACTGGCCGCGTCGCCTCGGGGATAGAAATCGAAGCGGGAAGACGGGATTTGGGCGACAAGGGCCTTCCAGCCGCCCATGTCACCGAGGAGAATTGGCGTCAAAATAAATAACCCGAGCACGAGGATGGTCACTTGGACGAAATCGGTTAGCGTGACGGCCCACATGCCGCCGGCCCAAGTGTAGACCAGCACGATGACTGCGGCTGCGCAGATGCCGACGGCGGGATCAATGCCAGTCAGGATCTGCAGGATTCGTCCAAAGGCCACCAAGAGGGAGCCGGTCCAGCCGACGTAGGCGGGAATGGTACAGAGGCTCGCTAGCAGACCCGCTCGTGGGCCGAAGCGATTGGTAAAAAAGGATGCGATTGTCATCAAGCCCATGCGCCGCATCAGCCGGACGTAAAAAAGGCCGGCGATGAACAGGCACAAAGCCGCGCCAAAAGGATCGGCAATGACCGCGAGGATGCCGCCCTTGTATGCAGCACTTGCCGCGCCAATGCAGATTCCACCGCCAAACCACGTCGCAGCGAGGGTCGCGGTGCAGAGCAACAGGGGCAGGCGCTGGCCGGCGACGATGAAGTCAGTCGAGTTGCGGACGCGGCGACCAGCGTATAGACCGACGCCGAGCATCACCGCGATATAGACACCCAAGCCGATCAAGACCAATGGATTGGCCATTGCAAAATCCTTTTTGAAGATTTGTTATAATAACTAAAGGAGTGAAAATGGCCAATGACGCCAGCCAAGTGGCGAATCTGGCCATTAATAAGTGATAATTTAATCTATGTTTTTCCTGTAATATAATGGACTATAATCAGTTATGGATATGACAATGCTTTTGGCATGGTCCTTGCAGGTTAGAAACAACGCATGATAAGCTTCACTCAATCAAGGAAGGTGTACGATGGCTAAGGGAGCCTTTTCGAGGATAAGCGATATCCTCAAGTCCAATATCAACGAGATGCTCGACCGGGCCGAAGAGCCGGACAAGATGATCCGCCAGATGGTGAGAGACATGGAAGAGGCGGTCAGCAAGGCTACGGCCTCGGTAGGGACCGCTGTGGCTAACCACAAGCGGCTCGAGCGTCAGCTCAACGACAAGCAAAGCCAGGTCGCCGAATGGCAGCGCAAGGCCGAACGGGCGGTAGAAGCGGGCGAGGATGAGCTGGCGCGCCGGGCGCTGGAGCGCAAGGCGGTGTTTGCCAAAGCGGCCGAGGATTTGGCTCCGGCTGTGGAGGAGAGTCGGCAGACAGCCGAGCAGTTGCGTGAGCAGTTACGCGAGCTAAAGACCAAGCTCGAAGAAGCGCGGACCCGGCAGGGCACGTTGATTGCTCGCCACCAAGCCGCCCAGGCCCGCAAGCGTCTGGCCCAGAGCATTTCTGGGTTGGGTGAGGATGCCTTTTCCAGCTTTGAACGCTTTGAGCAGAAAGTCGCAGAGAGCGAGGCGGAGGCTGCCGCGCATGTGGAGGTTTCAGGCGAGATGGAAGACATTGAGAAAGAGATCCGCCAAATCGAAGCCGATCACAGCGTTGACGATGAATTGAAAGCTCTAAAGGACAAGATGAAGAAAGATAAGTAACCCTATGGCCCGCAGCGCGTTCTGTGGACTTTTTAGCAGGTGAGCTATGAAATTCATCGACGAAGCCAACCTCAAGGTAGGCAGTGCGATAGAGAGCGGGTGCAAGCGTTTAGGCGCTCTTTTTCTCAAGGTGCTGGCCGTACCGATCGTGCCAATAGGGCTGGGACTTATGCTCTACGGGCTTTTTCAGATGCTTAGGCCCGAAGCTTCGGACAGCGATTTCTTCGAACTCTTCGCCATTGGCGTTACGCAGGTCATCTTCGGCAGCTTGCTCTGGATATTGGCCAAAAAGCTCGATGCGGCCGCGCACTTGGTTCGCTACCGGCGGCAGCAGAGCCGCGTCGTGCGCTTGGCCCGCCAGCGCGGTGGCCGCCTGACGGTGACCGAAACGGCGGCCGATACCGGGCTGACGGTCGAGGAAGCCTCGGAGATTCTTAAGCGCTTGGCCGATGGGGGATTCGTCGAGGTCGAAATAACCGATTCGGGCCTGATCGTCTATCGCTTTCCAGAAGTGCTTTTCGCGCACGAGAAAAACTGGAGCCGGGGCGTGGAAAGTGCCTGATACAAACAGGCTATAGCTCCGAAAGGGAGGGAGCAAATGAGTGGGTTTTTACAGGTTGCCATTGGCGTCTGTTTCATCATCTTGTGCAGCGGATTCGTCAAGTGGGGCAACATGTATTTTTCGAACCGCAAGGGACGAAACAAAAAAGCCAAACAGGAAGAGGATCGGATCGTCAAGAGGCTAGAGCGAGTAGACCAGCGGCTGACCGAGGTGCAGGACGTGATGATTGCCCTCAGCGAGAAGATCGACTACATGGATGGGATGGGAGCTAAACCTTGGAGTACGAAAAAGGCTGATGGGAAGAAGAGTTGATTGAAAAGTTTATTCCATCGAAGAGAGGGAAAGGAGCTAAATCATGGACAAGAATAGGGGCCCCATCTTCGGGTTTTTCTGCGGTATCGCACTGTGCGTGCTTTTCTACTTTGCATTTGCTATTTCTCCAAGCCCCTACGGTTTGATAGGGCCCGTCATTCTGATGCCACTCATGTTGGCTGTTGTGGCGATTTTTGCCATCGCCAAAGGTGCCGAATATCTCAAGCTCAAGGCGACTGTATCCGAGGACAAGGGCATTGAGCCAGACGAGTTGCGGGAACGACTGGCCGGAGTCGAGCAGCGGTTGACTGAGGTGCAGGACGTAATGATCGCTCTTAGCGAAAAGATTGACCACATGGACGAAGTAGGATCTAAGTCTTGGGAGCGCCAAGAACCGCGAGAGCAAGACTAGCCGTGAATTGGCTCGACCGCGCTGTAGAGGCTTGTGAAGGTGCGCGTTGGGCCGAGGCTCTGGAGTGGTGCGAGCGCGGCCTAGCACAGGTACCCGACGACTTGGAACTCCAGCACTGCAAAGGGCTTTGTCTCTTGGAACTGGGGGACGAACAAGCGGCCATCGCCGTGCTGGAAGCGGCCGCGGAGAGTGGACATCTAGAAAGTCACTATCAACTCGGCTTGCTCGCAATGCGCCAAGGGCGGCGGAACGCCCGGTTCCGCGAGCGATCGCTGGCGCACTTTGAGGCCATCGTGCACGCGACCGAGAAAGGGCGTGAATATCCAACTCTCGACCGTGTCTTTTTCGCTCTTGGTAGCCAGTATAACGAAGATCCACAGCGCCGTGAGGAAGCCATCCGCGCTTTCCGCCAAGGGTTGGCTCTCAACCCACTTTCCGCGGCTGGCCATAACAGTTTGGGCCAGCTCTTGCTGCAAAGCGGCCAAGTGTTGGGGGCGATGGGGGAATTCAAGGTCGCCATCCAGCTCGATCCCAAGCTCAGTCAGCCGTACGCAAATTTGGCCCGCTTGTTTTTTCGCCACGTAAAACCCCCCGAATTGGAACAAGAATACCATCACATCTGCGAGGAATTCAAGCATAGTGCACCGCAAGTCCTCGCACGTCTGTCGCTGGAAATGGTCGAGTTGGGAAAGGAACAAGTGTATGAGGGGTTTTACACGAAGGGACATCGCATCAAAAACCTGATGGGGATCATCGGCAGCCGCTTGCGAGGGCTAGGGCGCAAGGCCGAAGGAGCGCAGCAGGGGGAGTTGAATCGCTTAGGAGGCGAATACGAGGCCCTATACGACGAATGGGTGGGGTTTTTGGAGGCGATGAAAACGGATAAAATTCACCCAGCGGTGATCGATCTCGGGCGCTTGGTGCGCCGGGTGGTCGCCGGATTTGACCGGCAAACTTGGAAGGCCGCGATCCAGACGCGGATTCAAGAGGGATTGCCGCGCGTAGAGGCCGATGAACGAATGCTGCGCGAGGCCATCACCAACCTCTGTCTCAACGCTTTGGAAATTCTCGAAGGAAATAGCGGGGGTCGGGTGGTGCTGGGCGCTGGCTATGACGCGGAGCAGTCGCTGGTCTTTATTGAGGTCGAGGATGATGGGCCGGGCATTGAGGAAGAGCATTTGGAATTGATATTTGAGCCTGGATTTACCACTAGGGAGCGGGGCAATGGTTATGGCTTGAGTATTGCGCGCCGCATCGCCCAAGCTCATCAGGGCGTGTTACGCGTCAAAAGTAGAAAGGGACACGGAACCGTTTTTCGGCTCGATCTACCGCTCAATTTCTCGGGCGGACAGACCTAGCCTTTCAGGGATTGAACGAGGACGGGCATGATAGGCAAAAAACAGAAAGCCGTCTTAATCGCCGATGACCAGCAGGAATTGCGCGAGATGTTGGCGGAGAAACTGCGCAGCTTGGGCAAGGAGGTCATTTCGTTTTCCAACGGCCAGCGGTTGCTCGGACATCTGGCTGCTAGGCCGGCGGATGTCGAACTCGTGGTGCTGGACTTTGATTTTGGCGTTGGTCAGCCCAATGGCCTCGAAGTGCTGCAAGAGATCAAAAAGCAGTGGGCCGAGTTGCCGGTTATTATCCTCACGGGCAAGGGAAGCGTCGACCTAGCGGTCGAAGCTGTACAGGCCGGGGCTGCGGACTTTATCGAGAAGGACCTGTACGTCGAGGACAAGCTCGAAATGGAGATGGAAAAGGTCGAGCGGATGTTAGCGGTATTGCGCGAAAACGCCCGCCTCAAGGCCGAGAATGAAGCCCTAGATCGCGATAACACCTTCTATCGGACCCAGCTAGGTCAGCGCTATCAGATCGTCAGTCACAGTCCCTTGATTCAGAACCTGCTAAAGCAAGTTGAACAGGTCGCCTCCATACCGCGCCCCGTGCTGATCTGCGGCGAGCGCGGCACTGGCAAGGAACTGATCGCCGCCGCCTTGCACTACGGGAGCAATCGCCGCGAGCGGGCCTTTGTCAAGATGAACTGCGCGGCACTGTCGGATACCCTACTCGAAAGCGAGCTATTCGGCCACGAGAAAGGAGCCTTTACAGGTGCGACTGAAATGCGCCACGGCCGCTTTGAAGCCGCCGATGGCGGCACGCTTTTTCTCGACGAGATCGGCAACACTTCGCTGGACTTCCAAAAAAACGTGTTGCGCGTCATAGAATACCAAGAATTTGAACGAACGGGCGGGACGCAGACGATCCACGTTGACGTGCGCGTAGTGGCGGCGACCAACGCGGAACTAGAGCGGGAAATAGCAAGTGGGCAGTTTCGCGCCGACCTCTATGACCGCCTGCGGTTTAGCGTGCTTCAATTACCGCCCTTGCGGGAGCGGCCCGAGGACATCCGGCCCTTGGTTGCTTACTTTACTCAGCAGCTATGCGACGAGGTGCCAGCGATTGAACGACGCTCGTTTGCCGAAGGCGTTTTGGCCACGCTAGAGACCTACGCTTGGCCGGGCAATGTACGCGAACTCAAATTCGCCATTGAGCGCGCCCTTTGCGTCGCGCAGGGGGACGAAGTGGGCGTGGAGGATTTGCCCCCGGAAGTGCGCGGTGGCAGTGGCGTTGACCTTCCTGAGGAAGGCAGTTTCGACGAACAGGTCGAGCGCGTCGAGCGAGGCTTGCTCGACGGCGCGCTCTCCCAGGCGGGCGGGCGGCAGAAAGACGCGGCACAGCATTTGGGCTTGACCTACGACCGCTTCCGCCACTTGCTCCGCAAATACCAAATCACGGCCAAATGACTCACTGTGTCCTCTAGCCGAGTCTTGTTGACAGTGGGAACGCGCCGGGTATATTAAGCGCAAGGCTCCCACACGGGCGAGAGGCGCATGGAAAAAGTTTACAAAGTCGAGACTACACTTTCCCACAGCTTGGCCGAACTCTATGCCGGCCTTGAAGAAGAGTTCGCCAACAAAAGTAGTATCCCCCTCTCGGACATGAATCGCACGTTGTTGCAAACGGGTTTGATCCATCACCTGACGATGATGAGTGGACTGGGGCTAATTGAACCGGAGAAAGCCGAGCGGCTGCACGCGTTGATCGACCAAGTAGCAAAGGATACCATACTCTGGGACATCTTGCAGATGGTGCGGACCTACTGGCGGGATTGCGGTTCTGGTGGTCCGGGCGGTGCTGGCGGCCTCAAAGTCTGATGCGGTGGCTCTAACTCGTTGTGCAGATTGCAGTTCAGGGGGATGTACAGTTGACAACTTCCGTAGCCACAAGTATTATACAACCCGTTTCTTGAACCTCTTTACTAGGCTGTCGAGGCGAGCAGATGACCTCCTTTAGCGCAGCAGTTTTTGACCACTATCGGCATCCCCGCAACGCTGGGCAAATCGGTGATGCCAATGCCTCGGGGCAGGCTGAAAATCAGGCCTGCGGCGATGCGATGCAGCTTTTTGCCCGCATTGAAGACGGCCGCATCGTCCGCGCTAGCTGTAAGACCTTTGGCTGTGCGCCTTCGGTCGCGGCTGGCTCGGTGCTCACCGAGTTGCTGGCAGACTTATCGTTGGCGGACGCAGCCCAGCTAAAGCCGGCAGCTATTGAGGAGGCACTAGGGGGACTACCGCCAATGAAGCGCCACGCTGCCCAACTGGCCGTTGACGCGACTCAAGCCTTAGTGAAAAACTATCAGGCCAGTACGGCCTCCTAACGCATTCTCACCTTGCGTTTTAACCTCAAGCCGAAAGGATTGCACCATGGCTCACTCTCTTCCCGATCTCCCCTACGCCTATGACGCGCTAGAACCCGTCATAGATGCCCGCACCATGGAGATTCACCATACCAAGCATCACAACACTTATGTGACCAGCCTCAACACCGCGCTCGAAGGGCACGACGACTTGGCCGCTAAAAGTGCCGAAGACCTCATCAGCGACCTCGACGCCGTCCCCGAGGACATCAGCACGGCGGTGCGGAATCACGGCGGCGGTCATGCCAACCACAGCCTATTTTGGCAGATCATGGCCCCGGCGGGGGAGCGCGGCGAGCCTTCGGCTGAGCTCATCGCCGCCGCCGAAGCCAAATTTGGCAGCCAAGACGCAGCCCGCGAAGCCTTCGTGGATGCCGCAACCAAGCGATTCGGCAGCGGCTGGGCGTGGGTTGTAGTTAAGGACGGCGAGCTCGACATCCTCAGCACTGCCAATCAGGACAATCCTCTAATGGACGGCAGCGGAGTGCCCATTCTCGGCATCGACGTCTGGGAACACGCCTATTATCTCAAGTATCAAAACCGTCGGCCCGACTACATCGCCGCTTGGATTGAGACTATCAACTGGAACGAAGTCAATCGCCGTTTTGCCGAGGCGACGGGGAGTTAGCAGATGGCGATCCAAGTAGGAGACACAGCGCCCGCATTCACCCTCAAGAATGCGGATATGGAGGACGTAAGTCTCGGCGATTTCGCCGGTAAAAACGTCGTCTTGCTCTTTGTGCCGTTGGCCTTCACCGGCGTTTGTACGCAGGAGTTGTGCGAGATTTCCGCTGGAATCAACGCGTACCAAGAGCTTGATGCCCAGGTTTTGGGAATCAGCGTCGATAGTCCGTTTAGCCTCAGCGCTTGGGCCGAAAAGGAAGGTATTGGGATTCCGCTGCTCAGCGATTTCAACAAGGAAGTCTCCGCTGGATACGGTGCCCAACACGAAGACCTATTGGGCTTCAAAGGCATCGCCAAGCGCTCGGCTTTCGTCGTCGATGGGCAAGGCATCGTCCGCTACGCTTGGGTATCCGACAATCCCAAGGTCCTGCCGGATTTTGCGGCCATTAGGGCTTGTTTGCAATCGCTCAACTGAAGCACTTCGTTTTCGCAGTAGAGTGGGGCAAGGCACAGACGGCTTTGCCCCACTGTTTATAGTGCCCGCAAAGGAAGGTACGCAATGGAAGATGTGACGGCAGGACTACAAGAGCGTCTCACTCAGCAAATTGTGGATTTCCTCAAAGCCAAGTTGGCACCCAAAGGATCTATCGTCGTAATGGAGGCCCGGCATTTGTGCATGGAGATGCGGGGGTGGAAAGGCCCCGGGCGGTGACGACCACTTCGGCACTCCGGGGCCGTTTTGCCGAGCCGATAGTGCGCGAGGAATTTTTCAACTTAATCAAGAAAGATTGAAGCAGCATTAGGCGAACCCATGTCTGAGATTCAAGAGCAGGTGCTGACGCAGCCTACCAGCGCGCTAGTCGATACCTCCCACCGGGACTTGCGCGACGACGAGTATTGGCGCGCCATTCCCGCCTATGCCGATTTGCGCGCCGATGAGTTCCACGAGCACCGCTTTCAGAGCCGCAATAGCGTGACGAGTTTGAAGAAACTGCGGGAGGTACTCGGTAGCGTCGTTTCAGAGGCGTTTTATCGAGATGTTGAGCAGGGGCTTTTGCGCTCGCCGATGAGCCTGCGAATTTCTCCATATCTACTGAGCTTGATCGACTGGTCGGAGCCAGCCGAGGATCCACTGCGCATTCAGTTTCTGCCCATGGGGTCGCGGATGCGGCCCGATCATCCGGAACTCGCCCTAGATTCGCTACACGAGCAAATGGATTCTCCCGTGCCGGGCCTGACGCATCGTTACGCCGACCGGGCACTGTTCCTGACGCTCGACACCTGCCCGGTGTACTGTCGTTTCTGCACCCGCTCCTATGCGGTAGGGTTGGATACCGAGGATGTGGAGAAAGTGCATTTTGGTGCTGTTGCTCAGCGATGGGAGCAGGTTTTCGCCTATATCTCTTCGCGACCCGAGTTAGAAGACATCGTCATCAGCGGCGGCGATGTAGCCAATCTCAAGGCTGAACACATCGAATACATCGGTACTCGCTTACTCAACATTGAGCATGTGCGGCGGATGCGCTACGCGACGAAAGCTCCGGCGATTATGCCGCAGAAACTCGTCACGGACCGTGAGTGGGTCGATGCCCTAGCACGGGTTGTCGAAGCAGGACGCAAGCTCCACAAGGAAGTCTCGCTGCACACGCATTTCAACCATCCGCGCGAAATCACGGCCATCAGCGGCCGTGCGCTCGACGAATTGATGGAGCGCGGTATCTGGGTACGCAACCAAACCGTCTTGCAAAGGGGAGTCAACGACGACGTTGACATCATGCAGCATCTCGTGCGGCAGCTTAGCTACCTCAACGTGCATCCGTATTACACCTTTGTCCACGATATGGTGCGTGGGGTTGAAGAGCTGCGCACGACCTTAGCGACGGCAATCGACTTAGAAAAGGCGATTCGGGGGCGGACCGCAGGGTTCAATACACCGGCCTTTGTACTCGACACCATGGGGGGGGGGGGGAAGCGCGATGTCCACTCCTATGAACACTACGATCGCCAGACGGGTATTGCCATATTTACTAGTCCGGCTGTGCGGCCTGGCGAGGTCTTCTTTTTTTATGATCCCCTAGAGGCGCTCGACCCGCAGACCGCCCAGCGCTGGAGTGATCCGGCCGAACGCGCGGTCATGAGGCAAGCGGCGCTAGAGGCCGCCCTCTAGACTCTATCGAGCGAGAAGCTGCGAGGGCTGGCATTTGCCCTTGTGGACTCTTATACCTTATCTATTAGTAATAATTAAACCTTAAGACCATCAAGGCTTACAGCAATGGACTATCCAGATATGATCCAAGCATTAGTGGGCTCGGGCCTGCTCGCTTTGGGAGGTGGTCTGGGTTTTCTGCTGAATTACCTATTAAAAAGGGGTGTCCTGCCCCAAGTGGAGAGAGAGGCAGAAGACCGAGTACGGCAGCAGCTAGCCGAAGAAGAGCGCACGGTGCGGTTGAGCTTGATTGAGGAGCGGGATGACTGGTATAAAACCAAAGCTCGCCAAGAGGCCGAGTTAGAGGATCAATTGGCCGATCTGAATCGTCGCGATAAGAGCTTGGCCCAGCTTGTGCGCGATCTCAATAGCCAGAAAGAAGAGCAGAGCCGGGCGTGGAACCGCCTCAAAAATCAGGAGCGGCGGATTGGCCAGCGCGAACGGGGTCTCAAAGGAGAAGAAGAGGAATTGAGCCAGATGCGCACCGAGTACCAGCAACGTCTAGAGCTGGCTAGTGGGCTACCCGCAGACGAGGCGCGCGAACAGATGATGGAGCATCTGGCCAGCGAGGTCCGCGGACGGGCGGCGGCCATGATCCGCAGCGAGCGCACCAAAGCGAAGGAAGAGTCAGACCGAGAAGCCAAAAAAATCATCGCCCAAGCTATTCAGCGCTGTGTGGTTGAAGAGACCGTCCATTTGGTTACCTCGACCGTACCCTTGCCCAATGAGGGGATTAAAAGCCGCATCATCGGCAAGGAAGGGCGCAACGTGCGCGCATTTGAGACAGCGACCGGAGTCAAAGTAGTAGTCGATGATACGCCCGATGCCGTGTTGCTTTCGTCCTATGATCCAGCACGGCGCGAAGTGGCTAGTCGTGCGATGCATCAGCTAATCGGCGGTGGTGGCTTCACTCCGACCAAGATCGAGGAAGTGGTAGCAGAGTGTCGCAAGGCACTAGACAAAGACATGATCGAGGTCGGCAAGAGCGCCCTCAGCGAGATTGGAGCCAGCCAATATCACGCCGATCTGCCCTATTACGTGGGCATGCTCAAATATCGCGCTAGCTTTGGACAAAACCTTCTGCAGCACTGCCTAGAGGTCGCCCATTTGTCGGGGGGGATGGCCGCCGAGGTTGGATTGGATGTGCCGTTGGCCAAGCGGGCGGGCCTCTTGCACGATATCGGCAAGACCGTCAGCAAGGAGATGGAAGGAGGCCACGTCGAATTGGGCATTAAGCTAGGCGAGCGATTCGACGAACATCCGATCATCAAGGAAGTCATCGCCGAGCACCACGAAGACCACGATCGCCTTTCGCCGATCTGCTTTTTGGTCAAGGCGGCCGATACCATATCGTCGATACGGCCCGGGGGGCGGCGCGAAGACCTCGAAGGGTATACCCGCCGCATCATGCGCTTGGAAGAAATCGCGACTTCGTTTGAAGGCGTCAAAGATGTGTACGCCATCAATGCTGGTCGTGAAATCCGCGTCATGGTCTGCGGCGAACAGATCGGGGATGAAGACGCCGAGATGCTGGCGTTCGATATAGCCGAGCGCGTCAAAGCCGAATTGACCTTTGCCGGCCAAGTTAAGGTCGTAGTGGTGCGCCAGACGCAGGTGGTGCGCCATACCGAGCGGGGACGTGGCGATCGGCGCAATAACGATGCCCGCAATGGGAATAGTCGTCGATCGCGCAACGGGGGTCGTAGAGGGGGCGACAGCAGCTAAATTCGCCCCAACTGAAATGGCTGACGACCCTAAAAAAATCGTCGTCCTCGGCTGCACCGGGTCCATTGGCGACACGTGTTTCAAGGTCCTCGAAAACTTGGGAGACGGATATGAAGTACTGGGCTTGGGCGGTGGGACCAAGGTCGAAAAGCTAATCGGGCGCGCCCGCCGCTGGCAGCCGCAAAAAATCTGCGTTCTAGATGCCGAGGCTAGAAAACAGGTGCAGGACGCAGTGCCGCGAGTCGAGATAGTTTGCGGCGAAGAGGGGTTGTGCGAGCTCGCCACCATGCCGGAGGCCGATCTAGTAATCAATGGACTCGTCGGTGCTGTCGGCCTCGCTCCGACGCTGGCGGCGTTGGCACAGGGCAAGACCGTGGCCATGGCCAACAAGGAGCCCTTGGTTATGGCCGGTGGGCTAATCTTGCAGCAAGCCCAGCGCGGTGGTGGGGCCGTGCTGCCGTTAGACAGCGAGCCCAATGCCATTTGGCAGTGTCTGCAGGGCGAAAACCGCAATAGCCTGCAGCGGATCATCCTCACGGCCTCTGGGGGGCCGTTCTTTGGGCACAGCCGCGAGCAAATGCGCGACATTACCCCAGAGCAGGCCATCGATCACCCCACTTGGAAAATGGGCCCCAAGATCAGCGTGGATTCAGCAACCCTGATGAACAAGGGCTTTGAAGTTATCGAGGCTGCTTGGCTTTTTGGCGTAGCGGTCGAACAAGTGGATGTGGTCGTCCACCGTCAGTCGGTCGTGCATGCACTGGTTGAATTCGCCGATGGATCGCTGTTGGCGCACATGGGCAAGACCGATATGATGCTGCCGATCCAATATGCGCTGACTCACCCAGAGCGACGGGAGGTGCCGCTCGACAACCTCGACCTCAAACAAGTGGGCCAACTGAGTTTTGCCGCTCCGGACAGAGCGAATTTTCCCTGTCTGGATCTGTGCTACGAAGCAGGCCGGAGGGGAGGCACCTTCCCAGCCGCCCTCAACGCAGCCAACGAGGAGGCTGTGGAAGCCTTTTTGACGCGGAAAATTGGGTTCCTCGATATCGCCGACCTAAACTGCGACGTACTCGCACGCTGTGGCACGCAAGAGGCGATTTCTCTCGAATCCATATTAGACGAGGACCGCTGTGCTCGGCGGTTGGCCCAGGAGTGGGTCGCTAGGCAGACAGGATAATTTATGGCGGGAGACACCAACGCAGCACGGCATAAAGCACTGGCACTATGCCAGAAGATGATCCGCATCAACACTGGGGTTATACTCGCGGCTTTCGCACTCATCATCATTCTTACCACGATCTCGACATCGGAATGGGTGCGAGCGACCGGTAAGGTGCTATACTACGTCATTGTGTCGCAGGCCCTCGCATCGGTGATGACTTGGTACTACCGCACCCGCTTGGAGAAAGCGCTGACAAGGGTCGAGGGAGATGGCTCGCATGGAGACCATTAAGGCGCGGGGCAAATTTCACGCCGCCCATCGGCAGCTAGACTACGACGGCAAATGCGCCTACGTCCACGGGCATACTTGGCGCGGCGTGTTTGTCGTCCGCACCGAGCGCTTCCCGCGGCTCGAAAAACTGGATATGTCCGTTGACTTCGGTGCGCTCAAGGACATCTTCAAATTCTTGGATCACAAAATGTTGGTTTCCGCGCGGGATACGACCTTTCTCAACGCCAAGCTCTTCGATCCGCAAGGGGTCGTGGTCATGCCAGGCGAAAATCCGAGTGTGGAAAACGTGGCCGAGTACTGCCTCGACCAAGCAGCCGGGATATTACAGGAGTTGTTCCCACAGCGCGGCTATCAGTACCACATCGAAGTTTCCATCCAAGAGACTGACAACAATTTCTTCGTCGCCGACCGCCATCTGCGTTGCTGAGTATTTAGGTGCAGAGCTATGGTGCAGGAAAAAATGATGATCGCCGGAGAGGTCGCCGCCTATCTCCGCTGTTCGACCTCCACTGTGCGTCGCATGGTCCGTCGAGGCCAGATTCCCCATTATAGATTGGGCAAGCTAGTGCGGTTTCGCCTCAGCGAGATCGAGCGCTGGTTGGCCCTGCAGCAGGAGGGAGCGGCACTCTTGCGGGGGAGGGCGACGCCGCCCAATTCAGATCAACTCTCCCTCTTTCCGACGGGGGAAGAAAATGACTGAAGAAGCGAAAAATGTAGTGGTGCTCGGTGCCGGGGTCATGGGAGGGCAAATCGCGGCCCTGCTCGCCTGCGCGGGCCACAAGGTGCGCCTTTGCGACTTGCCATTGGCAGACGATGAGGTAGGGCGTGCGCGTCAGGGACTGGAGAAGGCCCTCGCGAGCCGACCTCCTGCTTTCTATCTAGCAGAGATGGCCCAGCGCGTCGAGTTAGGGAGTATGGAAGACTTAACCTACGTTGGGGAGGCCGATTGGGTCATTGAAGCCGTAGTAGAAGAAAGTGCGCCCAAGCAAGCGTTGCTGGCCCGGTTGGAGCCGTACCTGCACGACGGCTTGGTCATCAGTAGCAATACCTCGGGGCTGTCTATCGCTGAGTTGACGCGTGGCCGGTCGCCTGAGTTTTGCCGCCGCTTTCTCGGGATACATTTCTTCAATCCGCCGCGTTACATGAAGTTGGTCGAAGTCATACCTGGGCCTGATACCGAGTCGGCCATCGTCCAGCAGATGGTTGATTTTCTCACCGGGGAGTTGGGCAAGGGCGTGGTCTGCGGCCAAGACACGCCTAATTTCATCGGCAATCGCCTGTGGATTTTCTCCGCCTGCGACATGCTGCAGAGGATGGAGCGGGACGGGCTGAGCGTGGCCGAAGTGGACGCGCTGACCGGCTCTCTGATGGGGCGGCCGCAAAGCGCGACCTTGCGCGTTTGCGATATCGTGGGTTTGGACACAGTCGCGCACGTAGCCGAGACCAGTTACGAGGGATTGCCGGCGGACCCGTGGCGGTCGCTTTTTGCTCTGCCGGCATTTTATCGGCGGATGCTAGAGGAGAATTTGCTCGGGGCCAAGGTCAATGCCGGGTTCTACCGCAAGGCCGAGGTAGGTATCGAGGCCCTCGATTTGGACACCTTCGCCTACCAACCTGTGCAAAAGGTAGAGTTGGGCACCTTGGAATCGGCGCTGCGCGATCGTTCTCCGGCGCGCCGTCTCCGCGCCTTATGGGACGATCCGGGCCCGTGGGGCCAGCTTGGGAGGGCGCATCTCACGGCTGTGCTGGCCTACGCCGCTGAGCACGCCGCCGACATAGCCGGCGATATCGTCCAAATCGACCAAGCGATGCGCTGGGGATTTAACTGGGAGTTGGGGCCTTTTGAATTGTGGGATCTCTTCGGCGTCGAAGATGTCGTCGGTTCGCTAACAGCTAACCAACAGCGCGTACCCGATCTCGCCGCCCAATTGCTTGCCGCAGGTGAGACGCACTTTTACCGCGAGCAGGGTGCGTTCTCTCCGACCCGGTTGCGGCGCGAAAGCTGGCAACCACCAGCAGACGATTGGGATAAGCTAGCTGCCGACCGAGCCGTCTGGTCCAATGACGGAGCGTACTTGGTCGATTTGGACGAAGGACTGGGGGCGCTGGTTTTCAGTGGCAAGATGAACGCCTTGGGACCAGCGGCGCTGGAAGCCGTCCATCACGTGGTGGATACGGCTCCTTTTGTCGGTTTGGTGCTTGCTGGAGCTGGTTCCTTGTTCTCGGTCGGTGCCGACTTGAAGCACGTGGCCAAGCTCGTCGATGAGAGTGACTGGTCGGAGCTAGAAGCGTTCGTCGCTGCCTTCCAAGAGGCCGTGCAAGCGCTGCGCTACGCGCCTTTCCCGGTCGTTGCAGCTCTCCGCGGCTTGGTGTTGGGAGGCGGGTGCGAGTTCGCCTTGAGTGCCGCTGGGCGCGTGGCGACGGCTGAATTAGGCATGGGTTTGGTGGAGACCAAGGTCGGCTTAATCCCCGGCAGTGGCGGATGTATGGAGATGGCGCGAAGGGGAGCAGGCGATATAGGATCCGCGTTTGAGACGATTTTTACCGGAAATTTCAGCGACAATGCTTTCCAAGCCCGAGCATGGGGCCTCCTCGGTGCTGACGACGAGATTGTCTTTGCCGAGGGTCAACTCTTAAAGCGGGCCTTAGCTAAATTGCGTAGCCTGCTCGCCGCAGGCTATTGCGCCAGCGCATCGGATGGGGTAGAGGTCACTGGAGACGAAGGGCTGGCGCTTTTGCACGAGCGCATAGATGCAAGCCAGGCTGCTGGGCAACTCAGCGAGCACGATGTAGTCGTAGGGCGCGGTCTAGCACGGGTACTTACAGGAGATGGTGGAGGGTGCCGACAAGTAGAGGAGCGCGACTTGCTCGATTTGGAACGCGAGGTCTTTCTGCAACTATGCGGCACCGAGCGCACGCGAGAGCGCATCGCGCACATGCTGCACACAGGCAAACCATTGAGAAATTGAAAGGGAAGGGGGCCTTATGGGCTTGCGTAGCGCCGCCGAATTCAAAGAGGGCTTGCGCGATGGGCGAGAGGTGTATCATCGAGGACAGCGGGTCGCGGACGTAACCGCACATGACGACTTGGGGATTGGGGTAGATCACGTCGCCTTGGATTTTGAATTGGCCGAGGACCCAGCGCACCGCGACTTAATGACTTGGTTGGATGAAGACCTGGGCGAACCGGTCAGTCGCTACTTTAAGACGCCGACGGATGCCGAAGATTTGCTCAATCGACGCGAGATGATTGAGCGTTCGACGCGGCTGGGCAGCAGCGTGGTGTTGCTAATCAAGGAAATTGGTACCGACGCGCTCTTCGCCCTCGACTTGGTCTCCGACCATTTGGATAAAAATGCCGGTGGGCAATACAACGCGCGCGTGCAAGCCTTCTGCCGCGCGTGCAAGCAGCGCGACTTGAGCTTGGCCGTGGCCCAAACCGATGTAAAAGGCGACCGCAGTCTCTTGCCGTCGCAGCAAGCACATCCCGACTACTATGTCCACATTGTCGAGGAGCGGACCGATGGGATCGTGGTGCGCGGGGCCAAAGCCCATACGACATGTGCCCCGTATGTCGATGAACTCATCGTCTTGCCGACCCGTGCGCTCAAGGAGGAGGACGCGGCCTATGCTGTTGCCTTTGCCACGCCGGTCAATGCGCCGGGGCTCAAGCTAATCGCCAGCCCGTTTGGCTCGCCGCCGGTGAGCCAGTTCCACCATCCGGTCAGTTCCGAGCACCGCATGATCGATACGCTGACGATCTTCGACGATGTCTTTATTCCCAACGAGCGCGTCTTCCTCAAAGGGGAGTGGCAATACGCCGGGCCGCTGGCCAACGCCTTCGTCGAATTTCACCGTTTTACGGCTGCCTCCTACAAACCGCCGCTCTGCGACCTCTTTATCGGGGCGGCGGCGCTCTTAGCCCAGTACAACGGCATCGCCAAGGCCGGCCACGTGCGCGAGAAACTGACCAAGCTCATCACCTATGCCGAGACCGTCCGCGGGCTGACCTTGGCTGCGGCCCACGATTGCCGCATCGCCGCCAACGGCACGGCCGTGCCCAACATCGTCTTTACCAACTTAGCCAAATTCCACTTTGCCAATAACTACCACCAAGCTGTGTCTTGGGTCCAGGACATTGCCGGCGGGTTGGTAGTCACTGGGCCGTCGGAAGAGGACTTGGCCAATCCCGAGACCCAAGGCTATATCGAACACTTCTTGGGTGGTGGAAGCGGTGTCGATGCTGAGGCGCGACTAAAGGCGATCAACTTGGTGCGCGATCTGACAGCTTCGACCTTTGGTGGTTACAACGAGTTACTGGCCATCCACGCCGAAGGCTCATTGGAAACCCAGAAAATCACCATTTTGCGCGATTACGACGTCGAGCGCTGTGTCCGGCTGGCCAAAGAAGTCATTGGCATAGATTGAGCCAAACACCAAATCGTCGACTAAATTAAAAACATAAGTAAATAAAAAAACAGTTGATTATAGAATATTTAACCCTATATTATACCAAATCCTCTTGAGGTTTTTTCAAAACCGCTTTGCTTTCGGATGTATTTCCCCCACACATCCGAACTCCCTGCTCGTTCCTAATTAGGTACCATCATAGCTTAATGCAGCCACGAGTCCCCTGCTGGCTCATTAGCAACAGGAGGCGTCAAGTTATGACTACCTTGCAGACCGATTCTATCGTCGATCAGTATTTCCACGAGATTGAGGATGCTGTCGGATTATCGTCCGAGGACGAAGTGGCCATCGCTCAGCAAATAAAAGAGGGCGATGAAGAAGCCTTATCCGATCTGGTCAAAGCTAACCTGCGCTTTGTCGTAAGCGTGGCGAAGCAATATCAGAATTTGGGCTTGCCGCTTTCGGATCTGATTAACGAGGGGAATTTGGGGCTTATCATCGCCGCCAAGCGCTTTGACGGCACGAAGGGCTTCAAATTCATCTCCTATGCCGTGTGGTGGATCCGCCAGTCGATCCTGCAAGCATTGGCCAATCAGTCGCGCATCGTGCGGTTGCCGCTGAATCGCATCGGCGAATTGACGCGCGTCAACAGAGTACTCAACAGGCTCGAACAGGGACTGGGGCGTCCTCCAGAAGTAGAGGAAATAGCCGAAGAGCTAGAAGTCGAACCCAGTGATATGGAGCTCTTGTTGCGATTGGCTCAAAGACCCGTTTCGCTGGAGATGCCCTGCGACGAATCCGAGCCGGATCGCTGTTTCGGCGATCTGATTCCCGACTATAGTCAGCCGCCCAGTGACGAGGTTCTCTCTAGCGACGAGCTCAAAGAAGAGATCTTCAACGCCATGCACGCCCTGACCGAGGGCGAGGCGCGCGTCTTGAAAATGTACTACGGATTGGATGGGCACGAGCCGATGACGCTGGAGAAGATCGGGGCTTATGTCGGGCGCACTCGGGAGCGGGTGCGGCAGATCAAGGAAAAGGCTCTGCAGAAACTCCGCCATCCTGCTCGCTGTGACTCTCTCAAGGAGTACTACGCGGACTAATTATCCGCTACTGCGGGGGTGAGAAAAGTGGGTGTGTAAGGCCGCTGGCGTCTTGGCCTCATTTGATTTTTGCCCGATTTTTCGTTAATATATCTGTTTATTCCGCGGTAGCTCAGCTGGCAGAGCGGGTGGCTGTTAACCACTTGGTCGTAGGTTCGAATCCTACCCGCGGAGCCACTTAAATAACGGCCGGACAAACCGATCCCGATTTGGGGTGCGGTTGTCCGGTCGTTTGCATTTCTGCAACTTTCTTTCTGCTCTTCCAACACAATAATCCGCTGACAAATCACGCCTTAATTCTTGTTGATGTAGGAACGAAAAATGCGTAGTATGGCCAATAGTGGGGTGCCGACTCCAACGCAGGCAGGTTCGCTATGGACCATCGAATCCGTTTCCCGGTTCTTCTCTCTCTGGCACTGTGCGGATGCATGGCGCTGGGAGCATACGGAGAGCAGATGCGCTTTGACACGGCGTCGGAATGGGGGCGCTGGGAACTCCCGCTCGGTGCGGTTGAACTCACACAGGATGGCACGATCCTTCCGGTCCGCATCCACAAGGGGATCAACGCCGCGCTCAACGCTGCGGATTTCGGCGGTGGCATCCACAGCGTCGGCTCGAATTCGCGACAAGCCGCGTTCGTCATGGACGGCGATCCGGCCACCGGCTGGAGCTTGGCCTCGAATGATTCCCCCGAAGATTGGTTCATCGAGATCGATCTGGGAAGAGCTGTTGCGGCCAGGAAGGTAACCCTGATTTTCGACGAAGAAGCCCCGCCTTTTGAACTTTTCACACTCTTCTTGTCGACGGGCGAACAGGCCATCGATGTGGTCGACAATATCGTCGATGGCAGCCTAATCTACCGCTTCCAGGAACGGTTCAAGGGAAATAAAAAACACCGGGTGACGCTGGACCTGGACCTGGCCAAACAACCGCCGGTCCAGTTTCTGAGAGTGGAATCGCTGCTCCACGTTCCCGGAGCACGCCTAGTGGAAGTGGAGGTGGAGGCCATCGGCGACAATATTACGCTGGGTCTGCTGGAAAGAGGGGGAGGGCTGGAGATCATCCTAGATGTGGAGGGTGCCTACGACGTCGCTACCCTGGGCAATGCCATGTCCATCGCGGACGGGAACTTCTCCGCATGGCTCCAGCCTCGCCGGATCAACAGCCAAGTCAACGTCATCTCACACATGACGCTGGATCTGGGTGCTGTGTACTGGGTGGACTTGGTGCGCATCGTGGGCCATTTCCTGTTGGGTCCCAGGTCGCGAAGCTATTTCGACTTCGACACCTACGAGGTGATGAGTTCGGACGGCTCCCTAGCACCGGATGGGACCCGTATCTGGCACCGGCACTTCGTCGGCAAGAGTACCGCCCAGAACCAACTTTGGCCTTTCGCCGAGCACCACTTCGAACTTATTCAGACCCGGTACGTGCGCATCGCCTGGGTGTATTTCGACGCTGCCTGCGCGGCGCTCTGGGCCAGCAGTACGGCAAATCCCTGCAATTTCTATGGCAGTACACGAGAACTGCAAGTTTTCGGCGAGGGACATCCCGCTAGGGTGACTTTCCGCTCCCCGCTGATCGATCTAAAAGGAAAAAAGCAGGTGAGCGCCATCCGCTGGCGGGCGGATGCCCCACTGGACACCCGGGTCGAGGTGCGCAGCCGCACGAGCAACGAGGTGCGGTACGATATCACTTACTACGACAAGAACGGCAAAGCCGTGACCGAAAGGAAGTGGAACAAACTGATCCCCAGCTTCAAAGGCCCCGTGGATACTACTTTGGTGCCGGGAGACGACCAGAGCCCTTGGAGCAATGTCTATCTGACGCCGGATCAGGGATTCCAGTCCCCTTCCCCCCGCCGCTATATGGAGCTGGAGGTAAGTTTGGCGTCCGAAAATCCGGCCCGGGCGGCGTCCTTGGACTATCTTGAGGTGGAGTTCCACGAGCCGCTGGCCGACGAGGTGGTAGGCGAGATCTTCCCAACTGCGGTACTGCCGGGCGAGGCGACGGAGTTTTCGTACTTCGTGCTGCCTAAGCGGACGTCTGGATTTGACCAGCTGATGATGGCGGCCTCGGCACCGATGCAGTTCAAGAAGGTGCTGGTCAGTGAGAAGCTGACGGAAGCGGAGGTAGAGGAAACCGAGGAGGGCTTTCAGGTCAAGTTTCCGCGCCCGATCCGGCAGCGGGAACTGGTGGAGTTGCGCTTCACGTCTGCGGTCTTTCTGCAGGCGACGCGCTTTGATGTCTTTCTGGTGGACAGCGGGCAGGAGGAATTGGGCCGCCAAGCGGTGGAGCCTGGGGACGCGGCTCCGGAGGTGGAGAGCAGCACCAACGTGGTGAGTCTGCCGGTTTCTGCCCGCCTGTTCGCCAATGCGGCGCTTGATACCCGAGTGCTCACGCCCAACGGCGATGGGCGCAACGATGTGCTGGTGGTCTCGGTCGATCTAGTCAATGTGCTGGAGCAGCGGCCGCTGCGGATGCTCGTGTTCGATCTCTCTGGGCGTTTGCTCGGGGAGGTCGAAGGGAAGGGGCTGGCCGGTCACCGGGAACTGATCTGGGATGGGCAGGACAGCAGCGGCAGGTTGGTGGTGCCGGGGCTGTATTTGCTGGAACTGCACGTGGAGGGAGATGCCGGAGTGGAGAAGATGCGATGGGGGGTGTCGGTGGTTTACTAGGGCGATTTGTTAGCTGTTTTCGTCGTCGGGGGTATTGCTGTCGCCCTGTACTGGTTCAGTGAATTGAGCATACGGGGAGCCACTAAAAAACGGCCGGATAAACCTCGGGGTGAGGTTGTCCGGCCGTTTGCATTTCTGCAATGGAGCAAGGGCTCCGTGCCTCACTCAAACATGGCCGCGTATTCGCCATAGCCTTCCTTGGCCAAATCCTCGATGGGAATAAAGCGCAGGGCAGCCGAGTTGATGCAGTAGCGCAGCCCGGTGGGAGGTGGGCCGTCCGCAAAGACGTGCCCGAGGTGCGAGTCGGCGTATTTGCTGCGGACCTCGACGCGGGTCATAAACAGCGAATTGTCGGTGTGCTCGACGATGTGGTCCGGCTCTAAGGGCTGGGTAAAGCTGGGCCAGCCAGTGCCGGATTTGAACTTGTGCTGCGAGCTAAAGAGGGGTTCGCCAGAAACGATATCGACGTAGATGCCCACGGCCTTATTGTCCCAATACAGGTTGTGGAAGGGCCGCTCGGTGGCGTCTTCCTGCGTGACCCGGAATTGCAAGTTCGTGAGTTTGGTGCGCAAGGTTTCGATGGGAGGTTTGGCGTACTGGACGCTGGCCGTTGGCGTCGGGAGGTCTTTGCTCCACGTCTCTTCGATAAAGCGGTCGCGGCCCGATCCTCGACGATAACGCTTGTAGTGCTGGGGGTTCTTTAGATAGTAGTCTTGGTGGTACTCCTCGGCCTGATAAAAGGTGGTAGCTGGGCGAATGGGCGTGACGATGGGTTTGTCAAAGCGGCCCGACTCGTCGAGAGCCTGTTTGCTGGCTTCGGCTAAGGCGCGTTGCTTTTCGTCGTGGTAAAATATGGCTGAGGTATATTGATGGCCGCGGTCGTAAAAGGAACCCCCTGGGTCTGTGGGGTCGAATTGACGCCAGTAGATGTCTAGAAGCTGGCTATAGGAGACGACCTCGGGATCAAAGGCGACCAGCACGGATTCTATGTGCTTAGTCGCGCCGGAGCTGACTTGCTTGTAGGTCGGGTTTTCTCGTTCGCCGCCGGTGTAGCCAGAAACGGCTGAGACGACCCCTTCGACCTTGTCAAAGGGTGCTTCGATGCACCAGAAACACCCCCCGGCAAACGTCGCTTGGGCGTAGTCTTGAGCGCGGCTGGCTTGCGCGCTGAGCACGCACAAGGCCGCGCCGGTCAGAATGAGTAGTTTGGCGTTCATAGATCCTCCTTTTGCGTTGGTTTCTTTAAGACGCTCTAAGTATGCTAAAAGGTTCGCACTAGCTAAAAGTACTGCCCCAATCCCACGGACAACTCGTACGAGCCCTCCTTTAATCCGTAGGCGATATCGCCGCGTAGCACCGGCGTGTTGTACACCTTGGGCCAGCCTAAGCGAATGCCCAAGCCAGGGGAACAGACCAAATTGGCCTTCTTGCTGTCGGGTGTCCAAGCTGCTCCGCAATCCACAAAGGTGGCACTGGCGAGGGTGTACCAAGATCGGCGAACCAAAGTGGGGCGCGCTTCTAAGTTAAAAAGTACACGCCTAGTGCCATCGTAGCTCCGAGGGGCATAGCCGCGCAAGCCGCGCGCTAGGCCGAGGAGGAGTTGGTCGGCGTCCTCGCTGCGGTGCAGTGCTTCCCAAGAGGTGCGCAAGGCGAGCGAATGAGCGACTCCCAGTCGGAAGTACGCCGTCGCGGATGCCAAGGCGAAGAGGTTGTAAAATTCCCCCTCGCCTCGGTACGTGCTGGTGAATAAAGTCAACTCGGCATAGCTGCGCTTGGTCGGCTCGAATCGGGGGGCTAGATGAGCTTGATAAAAAGAAAAGGTCCGATCCGATCCTAATGACCGATGGGCGAAGCCCCAACGCAGCGACAGCCAACTGCCCGTTTGCAAGTCTTCTAGCGGACCTAAGTCGCGCATGTAGCGGGCGCGCTTATAGCGGGGACGCCACACGAGGAGGCCGACATTCGGCGCGATCCGCGTCCGGTCCGCAGGCGCGTACCTATCGCTAGAAATCGCGGTAAATCGACGGTGGGAAACCTGCAATTGCACCGAGGGGCGTACCTTCGTCTGCTCGCCATAGGAGTGAGTTAGCCAAATGCGACCACCGTCGAGTGCGTCTTGATAGCGCGTTGCGAGTTGGCCTTCCAAGTACAAGCGCCGCACGGCCTGTTGGCTGAACATGGAAAGGCCATAGGCGCGGCGACCGGCCAGCGTGGCAAAGGGACGCGAGAAGGTTAGGGCATGGTCGTGGCCTTCGGCACCTGTGGCGAGCTGGACCGCTAGGGAGCGTCGGCTATGGCCAAGGCTCGGCTCGGCAAAGAGCAGTTCGGCCCAAGGGCCGGAAATGGCTTGGTTTTCGAGGACCAAGCGCAGGCGTTGGCCGCGGCCGCGAAAGTTGTAGTCGAGCGCGACCACGCCAAAGCTCAACTCGTCGATTTGTCCGGAGATCAAGGGGGATAAAGCGCGCGAGTAGAGATCTTCTACCGAGACCGTCACCTCGACGCCGTCGGGGTGATCGAGCAAGCGGATATGTACTTCGCCGATAAAGAGCAAACGCCGCAGGTTGCGTGCTGTCTCGGCAATGCGAGTAGAGTCGAGGACATCGCCTTCGACAAAGAGCAATTCGCGGCGAATGACCTGTTCGTCGGTTCGCTCGAGACCGTGGATAATAATGCGGTGGATGCGTGGGAGATCATCCTCGGCGTGCGCATATCCGGCTATGGGCAAAGGTACCGTAAGCAGAAAGATCGAACAGAGGCAACTGGCGCGCGACATAGGCTGGGGATCGGGTGCAAGTTGGCGGCTATCTTAACCGATACAGTGCTAGTTTGTCAAACCACAGTCTGAGCAAAAAGCGCGCTGAGAGAAAGTTGACAGTACGTGCGAAAACGGCCTTATTTTCGCGCTCTAAGTTCGCAGTAGGACGATGAACGAGGGTACCCCAACAACCGTCAAGGTGCTGCGTGGGCAGCTAGTGAATGCGCGCCAAGAACGCGACTTGGGCTTGTTGCGCGATGTAGAGGAGGGATTGCGCCAGCTAGGCAAGATCGGCTACCGCTGTTGTCTGGTCGATTTCGCTAGCTGCCGGTTGCGCTATTACGTCCGCCTCTTGGGCTACGAACAGGCGCGGGTCAAAGCGCAGATCGAATTTCCCATCTCCCAAGAAGTCGCCCCGGTGCAGTGGTTGCCGCTGTCGCATCTGGCCGATTACGAGGAGGCCGAAAATGCCCAAAGCATTCGCCGCATATACGAGGGGATGGCCCACTACATCCAACACAAGTCGCCGCCGCTGCAAGTGGGGACGCTGGCTCTCAACCAGCCTAGGCCTAGGCGGCGACCGTCAAAAAGGCCGCAGCGGCGTGCGAAAAGTAGGGTTTGGTTTTACTTGGGAGGCTTGATTGTGATAGCGGCTCTCGTCGGCCTCATTGCTTGGGGAGGTTTATTGTGATGCTAAAGGATGCGCTGCGACCTCGGGACCTATCTGTGTGGATATGCGCTTGGCTTTTGGGGATTATTGGGTGCAGCCAAAATTTCAGCGATCAGGAACCGGCAGCGGCCATGGCCGAGCGGGGATTCACTGCCCGTTCCACATCCACAACGCCAGCCAGTACGACGCCAACTCCCTTGGAGCAGGCGACCGACCGACAGGCCCTGGGGCCGCTCAGTGCAGTGGCTCCCAAGGGCTGGGTGGCGCAGCAGCCGTCCAGCTCTATGCGGGTAGCTCAATACGGCCTCCCTGGCCCGGCTGGAGAAGCGACGCTGGGCATATTTTTCTTTGGCCCAGGGCAAGGCGGAAGCGTGGAGGCCAACATCGAGCGCTGGCACGGCCAGTTCACCGAGGGGGATGGCCAACCGGCTCAAGGGCGGCGTTGGACAAGGCAGGTGGGGGACATCGAGATAACCGGACTCGATATCAGCGGCACCTTCTCTGCGGGAATGGGGATGGGGGACTCAGATCCCCAAGCTGACTCCCGGATGCTTGGGGCCATTGCCATCCACCGCTCGGGTACAGTGTTTTTCAAGATGACAGGACCAGCCCAGACCGTCGAGCAATGGGTCGCTAGCTTTGATGAGTTTTTGGGCACTTTGCAAGCCGGCTCCGTTGAGCCTGCATATTGAGGGAACATGTACACGCAATTAGAAGATGAATTCGGCGACGTCGTCGGCAAGGCCCGGCGCGGGCAGGAGATTGCGGTTGCAGGACTGGCCGATCGGGTGGGGCTGACTGCCGGGGATATTGCAAAAATCGAAGACTACGAACTGGTTCCGGCCGCAGATGTCATTGAAGGGCTGGCCCAAGCGCTCGGCTTACACCCAGGCAAATTGCAGGCGAGCGCAGCACAGGCGTTTTTCCCGAGCGATCCGGCGGGTCGTTCGATTGCCGGGTCGCAAGTGGAGATGATGGTACTCGGCAGCGGCTTTCTGATGAACGGCTACATCATCGGCTGTGCAGCAACAGGCCGAGCTGCGATCATCGACCCGGGGTTCGACGCGGATAAAATCCTCCAGCGCTTGGTTGCCTCTGGGCTAACGGTCGAACAGATTTTGCTGACGCATGGACACCAAGACCACATCAGCGCCCTTGCTGAGATTAGTCAGGCCACGAATGCGCCAACGCGAATCCACAGCGGCGATTTGGCCCTAACGGGCAGCTTGGCCGGTCAAATAGAGGGAGAACTAGCCGAAGGCGACGTCGTATCTATCGGCGAATTGCGCTTTGAGGTGCGCGTCACGCCCGGGCATACGGCGGGTGGCATCAGCTTAGTCCACGGGGAAATGGCCTTTGTCGGGGACGCGCTTTTCGCGGGTTCGCTTGGGGGTACTCGCAGTGTGGACAACTACCGGATGCAGCGCCAAGCCGTGGCCGAGAAGCTGCTCGGTCTAGACGCAAACGTCGCGCTCTTTCCCGGCCATGGACCGGCCACTACCGTCGGCGAAGAACGGGAGCACAATCCGTTTTTCTTATAAAACTTTCAAATGGCGTTGGGACGATTATGGGGAGTCTGCTGCTGGGCGGGGGCTTCCCGTTTCTTTTAGCTCGTTGAGCGTCCAGTCGTATTCGTTGTATTCGATGGCTACACCCTCGGTCAGCCCAGCGGCTAGATCCGGTGGGAGATACGGGCGCAGGTAATTGACGATGGTGGGCATGTTTTCGGGGTTAGGTCGGTCAGATGGAAACCACGCCGTGAAATCTTCTCCGTACCAGTCGAGAACTTTGGACAGATGCAGCTTTTTCGTTTGCAGGCTCACGTGGTTGGGGTCTTGGGCAAAGCGCGTTAGTGCTCGTTCCAAGTGGGCGTCGAGATCGGAGGCGGTAAAGGCTTGGTTATCCAGTTGCGGGCAGCTCAGGGCCGCGCAGTTGACCGCAAAGTGGATGCGCGGCTCTTGGTAGGTTGGGCGAATAATTTTGTTTTCAACGTGATCTAGGGTCATCTCGATCCCCCCAGCGACAAAGGTCTGGCGGTTGAAAAAGCCGTTTAGTACAAAGGCGTCCTTGACGCTGGCGATGGGATAGGCGTCGATGACGCCCCTCAAGGTAAAGGCGTTGTACGCATTGATCCAGTAGGCTAACTCGTGTTCGCGAGTGGGAAATCGGTCGGGGTGGCTTGCTGGGCTATAGAGGCCGAGGCTATCGACATAGGCGTCGAGCCGGGCCCGGTTTTCGGCTAGGGCGGCGTAGCGAACCAAGCCTTGCTCATTGACGTACTCTTGGAGCACTTGATTAAAGGGACTGTGATCAAACGGAGAGGCCGCGCAAAGGACGGCTGGGACGAGCAGGCACGAGAGCAGAGAATAAAGTGAGCGCATAGTTTTTCCAATGGGTTCGGATGGAGATAAGAATGTATGGCTAGACCAAATTTTGTGCTAATTACGGCGGATGACATGAACTGGGATGCGGTGGGGGCGTTTGGGTGTCCGACCGCGGGGACAACGCCCAATATCGACCGCTTGGCTGCCGAGGGATTGCGATTTAAGCACGGTCATGTGACGATTGCGGTATGCCAACCGAGCCGCTCGGCATTGATGACTGGGCGCTATCCACATCTGAGTGGGGGCGAGGGCTTTTATCATTTGCGCTACAAAGACGTGCCTATTCTGCCCGCTATTTTGCGTGCTGAAGGATATGACGTGGGCATTTTGGGCAAAGTTCCCCATTCGACGCCATACCAAGCATTTCAATGGGATATGGCACGCGATCAGATCCATTTGGGGCAGGGACGCAATCCCGAGGTGTATTATCAGTATGCAAAGAATTTTGTGCAGGATGCCATCGATGGCGACCGGCCATTTTTTTTGATGGCAAATTCTCACGATCCACATCGTCCGTTTTACGGCAATGACAAGGCCGAGTGGTATGGCGAACTCGATCCGCCGGCCGTGCCACCTTCGCGCACATTTGCGCCAGAAGAGGTGATCATTCCCGGGTTTTTGCCCGATATACCGGATGTGCGTCTGGAAATAGCCGAGTATTACAATTCCGTACGCCGCTGTGATGATACGGTAGGGCGATTGCTCGACGCGTTGGATGAGGCGGGCGCAGCGGAGAATACCCTAGTGATGTTTTTGTCAGATAATGGCATGGCATTTCCATTTGCAAAGACCAATTGTTATTTGAACAGTACGCGCACACCTTGGGTGGTGCGCTGGCCAGCGGTTGTTCAGGCCGGGTGCGTGGATGCCAAGCATTTTATTGCGGGAATAGATTACCTGCCTACCGTGCTGGATGCAATCGGCGTGGATGTTCCAGACGGCGTCAATGGCAAATCGGTTTTGCCGGTGTTGCAGGGTGAAGAGCAAGCTGGATGCGAGCAGGTGTTCACGCAATTTCACCAGACTTCGGCGCGGCGCAATTATCCTATGCGGTGCGTGCAAAATGCGCGATTCGGTTACATTTTCAATCCTTGGTCCGACGGCGAGCAAGCGTTTTGCAATGAGTCCCAGAATGGTCGGTCTTGGCGGGCGATGGAAGAAGCCGCGGCTCGCGATCCAGCATTGGCGGCGCGCAACCATTTGTTTACGTATCGCGTGCTGGAAGAATTTTACGACTTTGCCAACGACCCCAACGCGCTGCACAACCTGATTGATGATTCCAACTATGCCGGTGAGATTCAGGGGCTGAGGAATGCGCTTGAAGCATGGATGGTAGAGACAGGCGATCCGGCGCTCAACGCGTTTCGCGGTCGCGCATCGCAGCAGGCACTGGATGATTTGATGGATCACCTCGCGGATACAATTGGCAAGCGAGTGGACGAATAGGCGATGAACGCAATTCGACGAGAGGGGGCCATCCTTTGGGGCGTAGCCCTTTTGTGGCTTGTGGTATTTGCGGCTTCCATGCTCTACCACACGGGTGGCCGTTTGGCCCTACCGCTGGACGATTCCTTCATCTATTTCCAATACGCGCGGCAAGCGGCCCAAGGGCACTTCCTCGAATACAATACCGGGGCCGAGCCAACGGCTGGCGCGACTAGTCTGCTGTACACCTTGCTGCTGGTGCCGGGCTTTTGGTTGGGGTTGGATGGCATGGGGATTGCGCTGTACGCGTTGGTGTTGGGGGCTGTGTGGCTGGGATTGAGCGCTTGGTTACTTCTGTTGCTGGGCCGCACGTTGAGTGGTCCTTTCAGCGGCTGGGTGGCCGCGGGGATGTTCCTGTTGTGCGGCCCGCTGCTGTGGGGCTACTACAGCGGCATGGCGATCGGCCTCTTCGCCTGCGCCATCTTGCTGATCCTGTATCTGTACCTAACAGAAGATCGGCGCGCTCCGCTGGCAGCGACCTTGTTAGTATTAGCACGGCCCGAGGGGATCGCCCTAGTCTTGCTGCTGCTGGCGCTAGTCGCCTATCGCCGGGCGTTGAATTGGCAGTGGGGGGTGCCTTTGGGGGCATACGTGATCCAGGCTCTACTGTTGGCTTGGTATACGGGAGAGGCCGGGGCGTCTGGGGTCGAGGCCAAGTGGCGCTTTGCCGAACCGCACGGCTCGCTGCCCGAGCAGATAAGAGCCATCGTTTTCGACTTCGCCGAATTTGTTAAAGGGATCCTCGCCGGGTCGCTGGGCCATCAGACCAGCGCCAATTTATACGCGTACGACGGCAACTATCGCCGCATGGTGTTTGCCCCGTTTATCGCGCTCTTTGTTTTGGCCGAGCTAAGCTATCGGCTCTGGAGCGAGCTGTCCGAGAGGAAGCTCGGAGTGGCGACACTGGGTGGGGCGTGGTTTGTTAGCGGCGTTTTACTTACCTGCACTCTCGTCGAATACGACGCCCACTTCAATCGCTACCAACAGCCTTTCTTGCCGCTCTACATTCTCTTTGCCGCCTTGGGTTTGGGGCGTTTGGACGCGGCTGGGGGGGGATGGGGTAGTAAGTTGGCGCGGGGGTTGGCTTGCTTTTTCGGTTTGTGGGGATTGATGTCGGTGGGGTTTTTCGCGGTGGCGTACGGGGAAAATTGCAGCGATATCCGCAACCAGCAGGTCGAGATGGCGCGCTTTATAGACGCCGAACTACGGCCCGATGCGCGCATCGCCGTCAACGACGCCGGTGCCCTGCGCTACTTCAGTGGCCGCCAAACTATCGACTTAGTCGGGTTGACTACGGCCGGGAATAGCGCGCCTTGGCGACACGGAAGCGGGTCGCTGTTTGAGCGCTTAGAGGCCATGCCGTCGGACCAACGACCGCAGTACTTCGCCATTTTCCCCAATTGGTTCAATTTCCCCGAGGGCCTCTTTTTGCAGCCGCTGCACCGCATCCGCGTTTTTGAGCCGTCGATTATAGATGCGGAGAAGGTGTTGTATCGGGCGCATTGGACTGCTGACCTTAGCGGCGAAGCCATTCGCAATCGGACGATCTTGGAGGAAGGCTGGCGGGTGGTTGATGAGGTGGATGTGGCCGATTTGGCAAGCGAACGCCGGCACGGCTACCAATCCAAGGTGTGGGTGCCCGGCAGTGGGGAGGCGAATTTGCTGATGGCACTGAGCGCTGCCGACGATCCACAGGTTGTGTACATCGATGGGGGGAGGACGGTAACGGGGGGCGAACGGATGGAGGTGGCGCTGAACGCTGGTCGACCGGCGGCTGTGATTATGCGCACGGTTACGGGCATTGCTCAGCACTTTGCGGTGTTCGCTGATGGAAAGAAGATTGCCAACGTGGAACTGCCGGGGGGACGAGGCCGTCAGTGGCTCGAACTAGCCGTCGGCCGGATCCCGGCCTCGGATGTGAGCAGCCGCGTCGAGATTGAGACGCAGCCGATTCACTTTGGCGGCGATTTGCGGCCGATTGTTTCGTTTCACTATTGGGTTTTGCAGCCGTGACGCTGCTGCAGTACCGGTATTGCCACTGCCTTTAGGCTGACTCGTTGTCGGCGATCTGCTGATCGATCTCTTCTGTGTGCGACTGATAATATGACCAAGCATTGACTAAATCGTCAGCCGTCAAGGTGGGGTAGGTACGCAACAAATCTGCTTCATCTGCGCCCAATTGCCTATGCTGTACCAAAGCCCAAACCGGGATACGAGTGTGTCTGATACAAGCGTCGCCGCCGCAAACTTCGGGGGTTTTGTCAATGCCACGGTGGGAATAGGAGTGAGAGTTTGACACCATCCAAGTCCCCTAGATAAGGTCAACTTTCCGGCTTAGCCCGCCAGCCCGAGAGGCTTGCGAGTTCCTCGGCGTGATGCTTGCGCTCGTCTTCATCTTCAATTACCGAGTCAGGCAAAACGATGTCTGCATGAAACGGGTTGCCTTCATCTGGGAGAGGGGAAGCGACGACCCGCCGCCCACTTGTCGCCGCAGCACTAGCCACCATCACAGCCCATCCATAGAACGTCCGCTCACGTGCGGAAGCCCGTCTCTCCGCAATTACAACGAGAGCAGCCGTTTCGCCTATTGATAAGCGATCGACGGATAACTCATTTTGCCCCGGTCTTTCCAGAAAGACATGGCTTGGTATCTGGCCTCGTCGCGCTCTTCGAGCCGTCCTGCTAGAAAAAACACCCCGTCCGAGATCCTCGCTAGGTGCCACAGTGGTGTCATTCAGCAATTTGCTCCTCCGTAGCGTCTTTAAGTTCCTTCAGTGCTTCAATCACGAACGCGTCTGGCAGGGTTGCCGAATTTGAATAACGTGCTCTTCGCCAACTCGTCTCTAAACTTACCAGACACAATACTTGACCTTCTGGTTCAAACAACAATGCTACCGATTTACGAGGCCCCCCTCTAACATGGATAGCTATTTCCCCATCAGGCATCGGATAGACCTCGTACCGACAAGCCCAAGTATCATGCAGTCGCCATAGCACTCGTTCGGCATTGTTCAGGGCCTCGTCCGAAGGGCAAGGAAACCCTTCCTCCTCTGCCTCAAGCCGTGCGTCTTGGAGGTCCTTTAACGCAGCTTCGAGAGCGGGGGACTTCACTTCTTCAAAGGCTGTATTCATCTTTTTCATCTTGAATTCAACTGGTAAGTGCAATCGCTTGGATAGCTGGCATAGAAACGGCCAACTGGTATATTTCCCGTGGCCATTTCAAACGCAGCTCCCGACGGAGGCGCTTATGGGAACGTATCACCAGTTGACCGAGTATCAAAGATACCAAATTTACGCGCTGAAGAAAGCCGGGCATGATCAGCAGTCCATCGCGGCGACAGTGTCGGTATCGCCGTCGATGATTTGTCGCGAGTTGCAGCGCAATCGAGGGCAGCGCGGCTATCGTCCCCATCAAGCCCACCAGCAAGCGCTGGCGCGTCGGTGCGACAAGGCGAAGGCGACGAAGATGACCCCGGCGGTCATTGAGCGCATCGAAGCCGACCTGCGTCAGCAGTGGAGTCCCGAGCAGATTGCGGGTCGTTTGGAGGTAACCGACGGGCTTCGGTTGAGTCCGCAGCGCATCTACCAGCACATCCGGGCGGATCGCCAAGCGGGCGGGACGTTGTATCGCCATCTGCGTCACAGTCAGAAGAAACGCAAGAAACGCTACGGAAAAGCCGACGCCCGAGGGCAGATTAAAGACCGCGTCAGCATCGACCAGCGACCGGCCATCGTCGAAGAAAAAAGGCGCATCGGCGATTGGGAAATTGACCTCGTGCTGGGCGGCCAGGGCACCGGGGCACTCATCTCGGTGGTCGAACGGCGCTCGCGCTATACCGTGCTGGGCAAAGTCGCCTCCAAACAAGCCGAGCACGTAGCGGCGGCGACCATTGCGTTGCTCGCGCCCCATAAGGGGCATACCCAGACGATTACCGCCGATAATGGCAAGGAGTTTGCCCACCATACCACGATCAGCCAAGCGTTGGACGCGGCGGTCTATTTTGCCCATCCCTACCATGCTTGGGAACGCGGACTCAACGAGAACACCAACGGGCTGATTCGCCAGTATGTGCCCAAAGGGACGGCGCTGGATACGCTGTCCGACGAACAGATACACCACATCAGGGATCGGCTCAATCATCGGCCGCGAAAGGGATTGGCATTTCAAACGCCGCATGAAATCTTAGCCCAAGAAACAAGAGGGCAACCTAAACATGGCGAAATTGCACTTACGAGTTGAATCCGCGCATTCTTTTTGCTGTGTTTGTTAGGGACTATTGGCTTGCAAAAGGGATTATAACAGGCAGCTTAGACATGAGCAATCTTGTCAGCGTCTTTTGGCCCTTCTCCCTACGCCCCCCTCCGTCGTCGCTTCGGCCTACCCTTGGCCGTCAGCGGCACCAGCATTTTCTCGTACAGTCCAAAGAGATGTTCGACGCGCTCGCGGTCGGAGGTGAAGGTGCTGCGGCGGTAGAGTCTATCGACGGCGCGGTCGAGGGCTTGGTGGGTTTTGCGGAGGTCGGTGGGCATGAGGTCGGGGTCGTAGAGGTCGGCTAGTGTTGCGTCGGGATGGTTGGCGCGGGCGGCGAGGACGGCGTCGGTGTGGGGCGCGAGGCGTTGGAGGCGGTCTGTGGGGACGGGAGGTAGGGGGAAGGTGTTGTACACGAGGCCGATGGAATAGCGGTAATCGCTTTTCAGTCGTCCACCGATGTAGCGCAGCCAGCTTACGTGCATGGCGGAGGTGAGTAGGGCGAATAGGGGTTTGCTGGCGTTTTCGATGATGCGGACGAGATTACTCGGAATCACCGGCGGCTCCAGCCATGCAATAGGGATGTAATCCCGCCGTTCGGAACTGACTTCCGGCACGACCAAAAACGGCGCAGTAGGAATGACGTTGACATTGTATTGCATCGGGAAGTCAGCAATGGCGAGGGTACTCTTGCGTTTGCTCTTTGCTCGGAACGCCTTTACGACCTGCATCCGCTCAACGACTTTCGGCATCGCCTTGAGGTCTGCCGGGCTAGCATCCTGAAGGGCCAAAATCCAGCGTTCCCCTCCTTGAATGTGCTCCCGTGCTCCGATATAAGGGCGCATAAACTTCTCGGCTGCTGGCTCTTCCGTTAAAAACGCGACCCGTAGCCACAAGCCGGATCAAAAAAGCGCAGAGTGCCAAGCCGCTGCTGAAAGGCGATGAGTTCGGGAATGCGGCGATTGTCGCGGCGTGACTGGAGGCGGCGGAACTCCGCGCGCAACTCGTCGAGGAACAGTGGCTCAATGACCTTGAGGATGTTCTGTTCGGTGGTGTAATGCGCGCCTTGAGCGCGGCGCTCGTCCTTGTCCATCACCGACTGAAAAAGCGAGCCAAAAATCGCCGGGGAGATGTCGGACCAATTGAAATGGCAAGCGTCAATCAGCCGCTGGCGCATGGCGGAATCAAACGACGGAATGAGCAGCGGGTCGCGGAACAAGTCGCCGTTGACATAGGGAAAGCGGGCGAGGTCTGCGTCGAGGGTTTGGGCGCGGCGGTCTTCGGGAGTATTGAGCACTTGGAACAATTGTGCCAGCCAACCGCCGAGGTCCGAGCCGTCTTCCCGCGTCCGATTTTCCAACAGGTCGAGGAAAATGTCGCGTGGCTCGAAAATGCCAGTGTCATCGGCGAAGAAGCAGAACACGATGCGGACGAGGAATTGCTCTAAGTCGTGGCCGGTGTAGCCGGAGGCAGCCAGCGCGTCGTGCAGGTTGCCGACGCGCTCGGACGCTTTGATGTTGACTGGGTCCTGGTCGCGGAAGGTCCGCTTCTGCACGCCTAAGATGAAGCCGAACTTTTCTACGTGATTGGGTAGGTCGGCGAGGGCAAAGGCGACGCTTTCGTCTTCGTCGAGGTCGTATAGCTCAAACGTCGCAAAGTCGCTCAGGAGAATGTAGCGCGGCAGGTCGGCATCCTTGAGGCCGGGGAAATAGGACAGAGCTTGAGTCTTGGCCTTGGTGAGGTCGCGGCCAGCGCTTTTCTGCTCGACTAGCAGTACGCCTTTCCAAAACAGGTCGATAAAGCCGCGTCGGTCGCCGAGCAGTTTAACGGGTTCCTCAAACGCGGCAACCCGGCGCACAGGAACGCCGAAGACGTCGAAAAAGTCACGGTAGAAAAGCTGAGTCTGTCCTTTCTCATAGCCTGCGCCCTGCCATTCATGGGCAAATGCAGCGGCGCGAGCGCGAATTTCATTCCAGGACAATCGCATGTGAACGGAACCTTTTATTTACGGTTTGAACAAGTCAATAGCTTGAGGCAGCGCAACGGCCAAGTCAAGGGGGCGGGAGCCATGCCAGCACCGGGGATTCCGGCTATATTGGTAGTATGCGGACCATCGATATCGGCGCGGCACAGCTAAGGCGGGAAGGAGCCATCGTCTGGGCGATTCTAATCGCCGCTCTCGGTGTGCGCCTAGCCTATCTCTATCAAGCGGTTGACACGCCGCTCTTCGACGTACTCTTGATCGACTCCGAATTCTATGACCGCCGCGCCCGGGCCATTGTCGCGGGCGATTGGCTGGGCAACCAGCCTTTCTTTATGAATCCGTTTTACTCCTACTTTTTGGCCGCCATTTACGCGCTTTTGGGCGCTGAATATTGGTGGGTTGGCTTGGTACAGGCGGCACTGGGGACGGGAAGCTGCTATTTGATCTACGCCCTGGGCCGAAAACTGTGGAGCGCGCAAATTGGGCTGTTGGCCGCGGGCATGGCGGCGATCTACCAGCCGTATGTGTTCTACGACGGGGCGCTGCTGACCGCCGCGCCGATTACTTTTTTGAATCTCGCGGCTCTGTATGGCTTGGCGCACGCGCAAGGTGCGGCGCGTTGGCTGTTGGCTACGGGCCTACTGTTGGGGCTTTCGGCTACGGCGCGGCCCATGGTCTTGCTATTTGTCGCGGTGGTTGCGGGCTGGTTTGTCGCGCAGTGGGGACGGCGCGGTTGGCGGCCGTGGGGGTTGGTGGCCGTGGGTTGTGGCCTAGTGGTGGGCGCGGTGGCTTGCCGCAACTATCTCGTCGGAGGGGAGTGGCTGCTGACCACGTCCTCGGCCGGGATGAACTTCTACGTGGGCAACCACCCCGAGGCCAACGGCATCTACGCGCAGGTCGATTTTCTGCCCAGCGCCGAGCCGGATTTGGAGCGCGAGGCGTTTATCCGCGAGGCCGAGGCGCGCACGGGCCAGGAGTTGACCCCGGCTCAAGCCTCCAGATACTGGCTGGTGGCCGGCTTGCGCTTTGCCGTGGAAAATCCCCTCGCGTATCTGGCGCTACAATGTCGCAAATTCTACATGTTCTGGAACGGAGTCGAGGCGCAAAACAACCTGAGTCTGTACTTGGCGCGGGACTTTGTGCCCCTGTTGCGCTGGTGCGTTCTGGGGTGGGGTCTGGTAGCCCCGCTAGCGGTCGTGGGCTGGGCTACTAGTCGTCGGTCTTCTCTGCTCGATCTGTATCTGGTGAGCTATCTGGCCGCTTGTCTGCTGTTTTTCACGTCTTCGGAATATCGCTTGCCTGTCGTGCCGGTAATTCTGCTCTACGCCGCTTGTTGGATTGCGAATGTTGCGACTTGGGTAGGGGGTGGTTCGCATCGTCGGTTGCTGGGGTCGTGCCTGTTGGTGGCCTTGGTCGCGTTGCCGATTAATTATCGAGACGCCGGGGCTGAGCGGCTGACCCGCAAACGGGTCGATTACTACAATTTCGGTGCCTTGTACCAACGCCAAGGGGCTTGGGCGGCGGCCGAGAGCATGTTCCGCGAGGCGCTGCGCATTGACCCGTCGTTTGCTCCTGCCGCTTCTGGCCTAACAGCCGTATTGGCACAGCAAGAAGGCGGCGATTCGGACATCCAACGCGGGTTAGAGTTCTTCGGCGCAGGGGAATACGAGGCGGCGATTGCAGCCTTTCGCCGCGCCCAGCCCTCGCCCGGCCTGCACAACAACCTCGGTCTGTGCTATTATCGCCTCGGTCAATGGGCCGAGGCCGCCGCACATTTCCACAAGGCCCTCGCGCTCGATGCCAGCTATGCCCGAGCGCATTTTAATCTCGGCCTGGTATATGCCAAGCAGGGCGATGACCAAGCCGCGGCGGATGCCTTTGCCCAAGCACTCGAACTCGACCCCGACCACGCCCAAGCGCACTATCGGCGCGGGGAAGTGCTGTTGCGCTTGGGGCGTCCCGGCGCAGCAGCAGCCCACTGGGCTTTTTTGCACGCGCACAACCCCGACGACGCGCGCTTACAGACGAAAATCGATTCCATGATGCAGGCCAACCCTTGAACGCTACTCTCTGTGTGCGCGGTGCCCGGGCAGGCGGTCTGGCCAATGTCGATATGGACTTGCCGTTGGGCCGGGTTATCTGCTTTACCGGCCGCAGTAGTAGCGGTCGCCGCGCCATGGCCTTAGACGTCCTGTACGCGGAGAGCCGCCGGCGCTATATGCAGGCCCTGTCGCCGGCTGAACGCGAAAGCGTCAGCGGGACAGCGCGTGCGGATGTGGACGAGATATCGGGTTTGCCGCCAGCCATTTACTTGGGGGCACCGCGCCGTGGACGCACGGTGGGGGACTACTTGCAGCTAGACGGGATTTTGGCGCAGATCATGCTCGAAGAGGGACAGATGCACTGCCTCGAATGCGGTGGCCACTGCCGCAGCTATGCGGCCGATGAGGTCGAGCGCGAGGTCGCCCGTGTCCATCCAGAAACTCGCTGTTTGGTGCTGGCCCCTTTAACTGTGAGGAATAAAGGAATGTGGCAACAGCTCGTGCAGGCTGGGTTTACGCGGGTCGCAATCGACGGCCAGATCCAGCGGATAGAAGGCGACGGGCCAGCATTGCCGAGCGACGAAAGCGAAGTCCACGTGGTGGTGGACCGCTTGGTGCCGGACCCGAACGCCAGTGTGCGCTTTTTGGAAGCCGTGCGCGTGAGCCGCTCGATTTCGTCGGGGCAGACAGTGGTTTGGGTGGATGGAACCAGCGAGATGATGCACTTGAATCAGCAGCCGACCTGCGGCGAATGTGGTCGCCAATACGAACTGCTGGCTGCGACGGACTTCGGCGCGGGTCAGCCCTTGGCCGGTCAAGTGACTCTGAACGGGCGCACCATGGACGAGTTGATGGACGCGCCTCTCGGCTCGTTACGCGATTGGCTAGAAAGGGGCCAGGGGCACGCCAAAGTAGAGGCTGTGCTCGCCGAGGCCTGCGACTTGGAGCTGGAGCACCTGCCGTTGAGTCGTCGGCTTGAGTCGCTGGCGGCTGGCGAGTGGCAACGCCTGCAATTGACGGCCTGTCTCAGCAGTGGTCTGACAGGCATCCTCTACATTTTGGAGGGATTGGGCAGCCAGTTGTCTGGAGGGATGCTGGATGCGGTCGGCGCAGGTCTGTGTCGGCTGGTCGCTGGTGGCAATACTGCGTTATTGTTGGACCACACGCCCAAACTCGTGGCGGTCGCAGACGAGGTCTGGGCGTTTGCGGAGGGACAGGTGAAAGAGGGGAAGGCGACGGAGGTAGAACAAGATGAAGCGAATAAGAATCGGGTCGCCGCGCCAGCTAAGCCAGCGTTAGCCATTCGCGGAGACGGTGTAGTCGGGCCGCTTGCTATCGAATTGCCGCACGGAAAGCTGACTTGCGTGTCCGGGCCTTCCGGTAGCGGCAAAACTCGCCTACTGCAAGAAGTCTTGCTGCCGTTGCTTAAGGGACGGTCCGTCGAATACGCTGCTGTAGGAAAACCGCGCAACAGCCGGGTTGTAATGGTAGAAGCCCCGAGCGGCAAGGCCACGGTTTTGGAGGGGTTGGGCCTTTTCGAGCGCGTAGCCGACCTGTACGCCGCATCACCAGCGGCGGCGGCGCGTGGCTGGGGTCGGGAGACCTTCTTGTTGGATCGGCCGGGTGGGCGTTGCCCTAGCTGCGAAGGGCGCGGCCAATGCTACTTTGATTTGGAATTCTTAGAAGATATAGCGCTGGTGTGCGCCGCGTGTGAAGGTCGCAGATACCGAGACGAGACCTGCGAAGTAACCCTGCGCGGTGCGAGCATCGCCGACGTGTTGGGCATGACCTTGGAACAGGCTTGTGCCCACTTTGCCCGGCACGACCTAATCCGTCCACGCCTAGAGGCAGCAGTCGGCTGCGGTCTTGGCAACTTACTTTTGGGGCAGGAGGTGCAGGGGCTGGAGCGGGGGGAGTGGTTGCGGCTGCGGCTAGCACTCGAATCGACGCGGGCGGCCCAGCGCACTTGGATGCTAATCGACGACCCAGCCAGCGGCGACCACCCAGAAGATGTGCGGGCGCTGGTTGCGACCTTGCGGGGGCTGGTAGACCGGGGAGCTACAGTTGTCGTCGCCGACCAGCATCCAACGGTAAAGCTGGCGGCGGATTGGGCCGTGGATTTGACGCGCTAAAAGCCGCGATGTCATTGTGACATATTATCTTGCGAGATGTATCGCTCCTATCTATCTTAAATTGGATATAGTTGATCAAGTAAACGAGGTGAATAATGCGGTATCCAAGCCCCGAGAAAGGGGCTTTCTAATGAAGGTCGTGCATAAGCTACACGAAGAGATCATTGGCCATCTGGATCTAGATGGGTACGTCCTGTGCGAGCCGCAGGAGTCGGTTCTTGACGCGCTCAAGAAAATGCGCCACCAACACGTCAGCGCCGTCCTAGTGGAAGAGGGCGGCCGCTTGGTGGGGATTTTTACCGAGCGCGACGCACTCACCAAGGTGGCCGACCAGCCGGCGACGTGGACGCGGCCGGTGGCCGAGTTGATGACCCGTGATCCGCACAGCTTGGATGCCCAACAGCCGATCAGCAGTGCACTGCGGCTGATGAACGCAGGTGACTATCGCAATGTGCCGATTGTGGATGAAGACGGTCGCATAAGGGGGAATTTGCCCCAACACGAGGTCATCCGCTTTCTCACCGATCAGTTTCCCGAAGACATTTACAATTTGCCACCCGATCCCGAGCGCATCGCCCGCACCAAAGAGGGCGCTTGAGCATGCGCTGCGGATTGAGATTTTTTTCTTTTTGAGGAGGTCGTGTGCATGGCCGAAATCGTGGCCCCATCGGCACCTAGGAGTAAGCGAGAATACTCGCAAGAAGAGCGCCAATCTGTAGTCATCTCATTTTCCGGCGATTCGGGCGATGGGATGCAGCTAACCGGTGGGCAGTTTACCAATACTTCAGCCGTGGTGGGCAACGACGTTAGTACCTTTCCCGACATTCCCGCCGAAATTCGCGCTCCGGCTGGGACCATTCCCGGCCTGAGCGGCTATCAGGTCAACTTTGCCGCCAATGATCTCTACACGGCTGGCGACTCGCCCCAAGTGCTAGTGGCGATGAATCCGGCCGCGCTCAAGGCCAATTTGCCCGACCTCGAGCCGGGCGGGACCATCATCGTCAATACGGATCCGTTCAACCGCAATGGCCTCCGCAAGGCCGGGTACGAGACAAACCCGCTCGAAGACGATAGCCTCAGCGGCTACGACGTACATCCGGTCCCCTTGACCACGCTGACTCGCAATGCCCTCGCCGATATCGAGGGCATGAGCAACCAAGCCAAGGACATGTGCAAGAATGCCTTTGTCTTGGGCTTGGTGTTCTGGATGTTCGACCGCCCACTCGACTACACGCTCAAGTTCTACGAGACCAAATTTGCTGGCCGGCCCGAGGTCGTTGAGGCCAATACGAGGGCTTTAAAAGCTGGTTACTACTACGGCGAAACGGCCGAAACCTTTCAGACGCAGATCTCGGTGCCGAAGCGGGAGATTGTCGAGCCGGGGGTGTACAAGCGGATCACGGGCAATGAGGCGATTGTCTTGGGGCTGGTTACGGCCGCACAAAAGGCGGGCAAACCGCTCTTTTACGGCTCGTATCCCATCACGCCGGCCAGCACCATCTTAGAGGGTTTGTCCGCGCTGAAAAACTTCGATGTGCGGACGTTCCAAGCTGAGGACGAGATCTCAGCTATGGGTTCGGTGATTGGCGCGGCCTTTGCCGGCAGCCTCGCGGCGACTGCCAGTAGCGGTCCGGGGATCGCGCTCAAGAGCGAGGGGATCAACTTGGCCGTAGTTATGGAATTGCCGTTGGTGGTCATTGACGTCCAGCGCGGCGGTCCTAGCACGGGCTTGCCCACCAAGACCGAGCAGACCGATTTGCTGGAGGTGCTCTACGGACGCAACGGCGAAAGCCCGATCCCGGTCATTGCTCCGGCGACCCCAAGCGAATGCTTCGACATGGTCGTCGAGGCCTTCCGCATTGCCATTCGCTATATGACGCCGGTTTTTCTGCTGTCCGACGGGTACGTGGCCAACAACTCCGAGCCGTGGAAAATACCAAACCCGGATTTGATCGCGGCCATTGATGCCGAGCCGTACACCGATCCCGACGACTACCAACCCTACATGCGCGACCCGCAGACCTTGGCCAGACCCTGGGTCGTGCCGGGGACGCCGGGGATGGAGCACCGGATCGGCGGCTTGGGCAAGCAGGATGTGACGGGCAATGTCTCCTACGCGCCCGAAGACCACGAGCGCATCGTCCACGTCCGGGCCGACAAAATCCGCGGCATTGCCGATTTCATTCCCGAGTTGGAAGTGACCGGTCCCGACCAAGGAGACCTGCTGGTCTTGGGTTGGGGGGGGACTTACGGTGCCATTCGCGCAGCCGTTGAGCAAGTGCGAGACGAGGGCCTCGACGTGGCCTACGCGCACCTGCGCTACTTGAACCCGTTTCCCCGCAACCTCGGCAACGTGCTCGGCCGCTACAAGCAAGTATTGGTACCCGAGCTAAACTTGGGCCAACTGGCTATGTTGGTCCAAGCGCACTTTCCCGTGCGCGTCGTCAAGCTGAACAAGGTCCAGGGATGCCCCTTCCAAATTCGGGAAGTGGCCGACAAAATTCGCCAAGTGCTAAGCTAAAGTAGGGAGATCGAGATGGCCGAAGCAGTTGTAGAGACTGGGTTGAATCGCAAGGATTTTGTTTCCGACCAAGAGGTCCGCTGGTGCCCTGGGTGCGGCGACTACGCGATTTTGGCCCAAATGCAAAAGATGCTGCCCGAAGTGGGAGTCGCGCGGGAAGACATCGTATTCGTCTCCGGGATCGGTTGCTCTAGCCGCTTTCCCTACTACATGAATACGTACGGCATTCACTCGATCCACGGGCGCGCGCCCACGATCGCCACGGGCATCAAGACGGCCAACCCGGATTTGAGCGTCTGGGTCATCACCGGCGATGGCGACGGGCTCTCGATTGGTGGCAATCACCTACTGCACAGCCTGCGGCGCAATGTCGATCTGAAGATTATTCTGTTCAACAACCGCATCTACGGGCTTACCAAGGGCCAGTACTCGCCGACCTCGCTGCTAGGGCACCGCACCACGTCCACCCCCATGGGGTCGATCGACTATCCGCTCAATCCCATATCCGTGGCGCTGAGTGCCGAGGCGACCTTTGTCGCCCGCTCGCAGGACACCAATACCAAGCACCTGAGCTATGTGCTCAAGCGAGCAGCCGAACACAAAGGGGCCGCTTTTGTCGAGATCTATCAAAACTGCGTCGTGCTCAACCCCACGGCTTGGGAGCACACCACGGATTCAGACGTGCGCGACGACAACATCGTGTTCTTAGAGGAAGGGGAGCCCCTCATCTTTGGCAAGGATCGGGACCGGGGCATCCGCATGAACGGCACCGAACCCGAGGTCGTCGCGCTCAGCGACGTGGCCCCAGATGAGCTGGTCGTGCATCAAGAGGGGCGCGAAAACGCCAGCTACGCCTATATGCTCAGCCGGATGGAATACCCGTCGATGCCACTGCCCTTTGGCGTGCTGCGCGCCCTCGACAGGCCGACGTACACCGAGTTGCTGTTCGACCAAATCGACGCGACGACCCAACAGCGGGGGGAGGGCGATCTCGCGGCCCTGTTTAGCGCGGGCGATACTTGGGTCGTCGAATAGGAGAAAAACCCTTGATTTGCCCTTTGTGTTCCCACGACAATATCTCTGGAGTAGATATCTGCGAGGAGTGCGGCCAGAGCCTGAGCGAAGCGTATCAAGATTGGAGCAGCGAGGAATACAGGGGAATTTTTACCGAACCGCTTTCCGCGCTCAATCCGCAGGAGATGGTCTGTGTGTCGCCGACCACTTCATTGGCCGAAGTCGTTTCCCTGCTCAAGGAACGGCACGTCGGCTGCGTGTTGGTGACCAATGAAGGCGGGCAGCTAATCGGCATCTTTACCGAACGCGACCTCCTCTACCGAGTGGCGGGTCTGATCAGCGATTTGGAACAGATCGCGGTCGAGAGCCTGATGACGCCGAAGCCCACCGCGCTTAAGGCCGATGCGGCCGTGCAGCACGCTCTGCATTTGATGAGCATCCACGGTTTCCGCCACGTGCCGCTGTTGGACGATGACGACCGACCGGTTGGTCTGGTCTCGTTTAGGTACATCGTCCGTTTTATCGAAGAGAATTTTTCATCCGCAGCCTGAGGGAGTTGGCCGCTAGGCTAGCTCCAGTTTTCTTGAAAGGCGGTTGTGCTATGCCATTGAGCCGCACGGCGATATGTTTACTCCTCGCGTTAGTCCTGTTAAGTCCTCTAGGAGTTAGGGCTGAATTAGACTGGGCCACTCTGAATAGCACGCGCGAGATCACCGAAGCCGAGTGGTTACAGGTACAACTGTCCGTATTGGGGTTAAAACTGAGCTATCCGGCCTACCGCATCGACCTGAAGCTGACCGAAGACTCGGCGATTGAATTTACCTTTATCGCCAGTAGTGGGATGGCCAAGCATCTGACCGAAGACCTAGGTAAGAGCGAGGCCGAAGAGATAATTTCCTACCACGCGCAGGGCATAAGCGACCAAGTAGAGGCATTGGTCCGCGATGAGTTCCCGGACTTATGGTCGAGCTTTGATGTCGACGAAGATGTCCGCGGGCAATTCCTCGGCCCAGGTGAGAAGTGGAACGATCCGCCGCGAGAAATCGGCACTTGGTTGGAAAACCAATTCTCTTGGGGACGCTAAGCGCTAGTGTCCTCATTCCGGGTCGCGGAGGGGCATTGCGCCTTGCGTTGACTCGTCGAGGGAGATGTCCTTGTCGATGACCGGCTCTTCGGTGACCACGATCCAGCCGCGCACCCGCTGACCGAAAACGCTAATATCCTTGCGCTGGGCGTCGATGACCTTGGACGAAGCCGTATGCCGCTCTTTGTTGATACAGAAAAAGGTGTGCCGTCGCGTCACGCCTTTTTCTTTTCCTTCCATGCTTTCCATTCGCTTTCCCCTTTCAAGTTTGCGCGAATTGGTGGACCGCATCCACTAACGATTTGACCTTTTCATAGGGCGTGTCTGGATAGACGCCGTGCCCCAAGTTGAAGATGTGGGGGCGACCTCGGCCCTGTTCCAGAATGCGCTGGGCCGCCGCGGCAATGCTCGCTTCCGAGCCATAGAGGGCACAGGGGTCTAGATTGCCCTGTAAAGGCATGGTATCCCCGAACAATCCATAAGCTGTATCTAAGTCGATTCGCCAATCGAGGCTTAGGACATGGGCACCGACGCGGCCAAAGCAGGACAGGTTTTGCGCTCCGGCAAGCGGGAAGTAAATGATCGGAACATTCAGCGGCGCGAGGCTGCGGCAGACCCGCTGGAGATAGGGCAGGGCGAATTCGTTGAATTGCGTTGGCGATAACAAACCGATGGACGTGTCGAAGATTTGGACGGCTTGGACACCGGCCTCGATCTGGGCGCGCAAAAAACGGCCGGCGAGATCGCTGAGCAGGTCGAGTAGCCTATGGGCGAGAACGGGATCGCTATGGATCATGCGGCGAAAAGCGGGAAAGTCCTTGGCATGGCTTCCTTCCACTAGCCAAGTGGCCAAGGTAAAAGGCCCGCCAGCATATCCGATGAGCGGGACGGCTGGCGGCAAGGCGTTGCGCGCTAACCGCACAGCTTCTAAGACGTAGGCAAGGTCGTCCTCGGGGGCGGGGTTGTGGAGGCCGTCGACGTCGGCGGCGGAGCGGACGGGGCGGGCAAAAATTGGGCCGGGTGCGTAGGTCAGTTCGCAGCCGAGCGCCTCTAAGGGAGTCACTAGGTCGGTAAAGAGAATGGCCGCATCGACTCCGAGCAGATCGACCGGCATGAGGGTAATTTCAGCGGCGAGCTCGGGAGTTTTGAAAAGTGTGAGCAGTGAGCCGTGCCGCTGACGTAGGTCCCTGTAAGGTTTGAGAATGCGGCCAGCTTGGCGCATGATCCAGATGGGAGGAGTCGCTGGCACTTGGCCCCGACAGGCTTGGAGAAAGGGGGCGGATGGATCGGACAAAGCGCTAGCGGCCGGGTTCGACCATCCACTCGGGCAGGGCGATGCGATAGGTGACCACGTCCTCCAGCGGTTTGAAGCGGACGCGGTCTCCTTCCATGTCGGCTCGGTAGATGTCTGGCTCTTCGTCTTCGGACTTAAAGGCCAAAAGGCGCAAAGGAGGCAGTTTGCGGTCTGGCCAGTACTGGCCTACGTCGATTACTATATCGGCTTGGCACCCAAAGGGCACTACGTCAATTTCCCATTTGCGCTCTTTAATGGCCACGGCACCGTCGAACTCTATGGGGCCAAATTGCCCCCGTTGCCCCCGAGTATCGACGAACAAATAGTCCTCGCAAAAGGCGTAGTCTATGCGCCCCAAGCCCGCGTCGGCCGAATAGACCAGCAACGATGAGTCTTTCCAGGCGCAAAAGGAGCCTGGAGGAAGGTGGTAGACTACATCGCTCCGATGGACAGTCCAAGGCTGCTCCCAGCCGAGGTTGGCATAGACTTCAAGGCCATTGACGTATATCACCCGCACCTGGCCTTGGGTAAACGCGCCAGAAAGCAGTGCATCGTTGGTTTCCAGAAACTGGTCGTTATGGCAATAGGCGATGGAGCGAACAGGGACGCGGAGATAGTGCTTTTGCAGTTCGCGTAGCATGTAATAGGATTTAATCGTGGACGCGATACCCCACTCTAGCTGGTCGGGGACCAGACAGGCGTGGCCAAAGGCTGCGGTAGCGGCGAGATAGCGATCGAGATAGGCGCTGCGGCTGTGTTTCTCGCCTTGGGGGATGTGTCCGGCAAAGTACTGGTCGATGGTACCCAGACCCACATCGGTCTCAACGGCATGGAGGTTTTGCAGGTCGAAGTCCACCAGCGGCGGAATCCGACTAGGGTCGTCCCCGACCATGCGAGCGAGGTAGCCGGTTAGGATGCCGGCGTAGAACCAGTGGTTGCCGCCGCTCCCGATGGCCAAGCCGGCTTGGGAATGGGAATGGAGGAGGCTTCGTTGCAGGGAATAGCTGCCTACCAAGTCACCAATTCCTGACTCGTCGGCGCTGAAGTCGTTGAATTCCCAAGGTGGGACCTCGGCGTGTTCGCTTATGTACAACGCGTCGCAGGGGTATTTTTCGCTAATGGTACGCGCGTGTTCGGGGGCGCGCGCCAGAGCTTCGGACGGCTTGAACAAATAGAGCCCAGGTCCGGTCGGAGTCGGGGTTCCGTCGGCGAGTTGGGCTGCTAATTCAGGCTGCCAATTCGGGCTGGTAGGAGCGATGTGGCGATAGTTGACTTGAAGGCTGGTTTTATAGCCCAGATCCGACAGGGCCTCAAGGTACTCGCTGAGGGCGTCTGCTCCTCCTTTAGCTTCGGCTCCTTCCACCGCGAGTATGGCGTCGCCGTCGCCATCGTGCCAAGTTTCGCTGGGATGGTTGACTAGCAGGTGATCGACGCCCATCAGCTTGAGCTGAAGCATATTCTCGTATAGTTCGACGTAGCTTTCTTGGGATGCGTCGATATAGGGGATGTTGTACCAGACCCAGTCGGCTAGCGTTTCGCTTTGCTCGGTCTCGGTCGTGGGAAAGGCTGGGAGGACTTCCTCGTATTGGGTGGAGACGGTTATGAGCCAGCGCTCCTGAAAATCGCTGCGCTTGCCGTCTCCTTGGCTGGCGTAGCTACAGCCGCCGTTGAGTTGGACGAGGCGCTGAGATTCTGCTTCGGGCGGAGCGTACAGAGAGGCAGCACGCGAGTAGTGCCAATCCACAAAGCTAGACAGGAAGTAGCCCGAGGTGCAGAGGATGTGCGGGTAGTTATCGCCGAAGTTGAAATAGGGAATGGCGATCAGGCGCGGATGCAAGGCCCCGGTGACGCGACCGAGCGAGAGGCCGGTGCCCTTGCCATGCCCGCCCTCTATTTCTACTACGAGGGATTTGCCGCTGATGCGGAACCGGTAGAGAAAATTGGCTTGTTCCTCTCCTAGCTTCCATTGCCAGCGGGCTTCGACGCAATCGCCGACTTGCTCGCAGGAGATGAAGTGCCGCTCTACTTCTTCGCTGTCAGGTGGCCGAACCGAGCCGCCCATTTCCACGGCAATCCCGCCGTCTTCGGCTGGGGTGATTGGGTCACCATTGTTGACTTCTAACTCGATATCGGCAAAAGTTCCATCTATTGGCGTGTAGATATATTGGACGACGGCAGAGACGGAGCGGCTCTCAAAGATAAAGGAGATACCTTCTTTGCGGATCGAGGTTTCGACTTCTTCGTGGAGCGTGGGAAAGATCGAGGTTTGGCTTTGGCTAGTGGATGCGGGCTGTTGCTCGCCCAGAGCCGTCGCCGCTCCTGTGAGGTCTGCCATGGAATGTCCTGACTCAGCGCGTTTTTAATTTTTCCAAAGTTAAACAACTTAGATAATAAACGAGAGTATGTCAAACTGGAGGCCTTTGGTTTGACCGAGGGCTAGAGCTGTGCTATCTTATTGTTTTTTAATAATTAGCTATGTGGAAACAGGCTTGAAATCAGGGGATTGCATAGTGGTCGGCGGCGGGGCCGCTGGGATGCTAGCGGCCATTGTTGCCGCGGAGGCGGGCGAGCGGGTAACTCTGCTTGAAGGCAGTGGAAAATTGGGGCGGAAAATATTGATTTCGGGCAATGGGCGCTGCAACCTGACGAATAAGGCCGCGGACGACCTCAGCCACTACCACGGCACGCATCCGCGCTTTGTCCGCAGCGCGCTAGACCAATTCCGTTTAGAGGAAACCCTAGCGTTTTTTGCCGATCTGGGGATCGAGTTCCGCGAAGAAAAACGGCAGCGCCTCTTTCCGGTGTCGGATCAAGCGCAATCGGTCATCGATTTGCTCGCGGACCGCATGCGCTGTCTAGGCGTCCGCGTCGAAACCAATGCCAAAGTGGTGGGCATGGGCCGCGCCTCTGGATCGGCTCGCTTTGAACTGCGCGATGCCGAGGGGCAGCGCTATACCGGTGGGCGCGTAATAATGGCTAGCGGCGGCGTCAGCCTCGCCCGCTTGGGAGCCGACCGCTCGGGCATGGACTTGGCCGTGGCTATGGGGCACCGGCTCACCGACCTCAAGCCCGGGTTGGTGCCACTAATTAGCCCGGAAAAGTACGTCGCCCGCATGCAAGGGCTTAAGGTCCGGGCCGAAGTGCGCGTTGCACTCAAAGGAGGGCGCGAGGCCGTTGATACAGATGACTTGCTCTTTACAAAATACGGGGTTTCTGGGTTTACCATATTAAATCTCAGCGCTCGCTTGGTGCCCGAGTTAGGGACGCAGCGCGCTGTGATCCGGGTCAATTTCTTCCCCGGCCGCAGCCCGGAAGCAATCAGTCAATTGCTCAAGGAGCGCTGGCTGCGCCATCCGCATCGCTCGCTCGAGTTGAGTTTCGCCGGCCTGCTTTCCAGCAAATTGGTGCGGCCCCTCCTAAATCATTTGGGATTTGACTCGGCGCAGCGGGTCGATCAGCTCGGCAAGGGCGCGCGCTGGCAGCTTGCTCAGAGCCTGACGAATTGGCCGATTGCGGTCAGCGGCCCGAGGCCCTTTGACTACGCCGAAGTGACGATTGGGGGCGTGCGCACCGAGGACATCAATCCCGATACGCTCGAATCCTTTTTGGTGCCCGGCCTGTACTTTGCCGGCGAAATGGTTGACATTCACGCCGATTTGGGGGGATTTAACTTCCAATGGGCTTGGGCTAGCGGCGTTCTCGCCGGTCGCCGGTTGGGGTCGTGAGCACTGGCGCGATTTGCCTGTGGGCGTAGATTGAAAAGATGCGAGCAGATGGGACAGATCGGGTGGCCGGCATCATTTTGGCGGCGGGCATGTCCACCCGCATGGGACAGCCCAAACAGCTCTTGCCCTTGGGGGGCCGAGCGGCTATTGAGTGGATCGCCGAAGTCGTGGGCCGCCGGTTGGATGAGGTGGTGGTCGTACTCGGCCATCGCGCTGAGGAGATTGCCCCAGTGTTGGCCGCTTATCCGGTCCGTTGGGTCGTCAATGCCGACTATCAAACAGGGATGCTCTCTTCCATACAATGCGCTGTGCGAGCAGTGGATACAGAAGCCGATTACTTAATTTGCCTAGGCGATCAACCCCGGCTGAGCGGAGCCGTAGTGGAGCAGGTTTTGCAGGCGAGAACACAGGTGGACGAGGGCATCATCATACCCACCGCTAACGGAAAAAGAGGGCATCCCGTATTGATTCGCAATGCCTATCGAGCGGAAATTTTGGGGTTGCCGATAGATGTGGGATTGAACGCGGTGACGCGGGGCCATCCCGAGGATACGTACGAACTGCCCGTGGCTGAGGACGCCATTCTAATCGACATGGACACGCCGGCCGACTACCGGCGCGAACTGGAGCAGTGGCCAGAGTAAATTATGGAAGACATTCTCACTGAAATCGTTCGGCGCAAGGAGCAGGGAGAGCGCATGGCTTTGGCCTCGCTCGTGTGGAGTACCGGCTCGATTCCCATGAGCGAGCGGGCCAAAATGATCGTCGCCGAGGAAGGGGACATCGTCGGAACCATCGGCGGTGGATGTCTCGAAGCCGAGGTCTTGAGCGCTGGCCGCATTGCGCTGGAGACTGGAGAAAACCAGCTCATGCGCTACACCATGACGGAAAAACAAGCTGGGGAAAGCGGCTTAAATTGCGGCGGTAGCGTGCGGATTTACACTGAAGTCATCGAGCCGGACGAAGGGGCCGACTACTACAGCCGTGTGCTAGCGGCGCGTCAGGCGCGCAGCGGTTGCGCGTTGGCGACCCTGCTCAAAAGCCGTTTTGACGCCACCGGGGAAGGGCGGCTGTGGCTGGGGGCCGACGGCAGCATCTACGGCTCGCTGGGCACGTCCGAAGCCGACCTACAGGTGGAGGAGCACTTGCCCGAAGTGCTCGAGCGCGAGCGCGGCCTAGTTTGCGCGTTGGATCCTAGCGCCAAGCTGGGAGAGACTGCGGAAGTATTTATCGAGCCGTTCTTGCCCGAACCCGTACTCTACGTCTTCGGCGGAGGCCACGTAGGCGGGCAAATTTGCGCGCTGGCCAAGAATGTGGGCTTTCGCGTCGTCCTCATTGACGACCGTCCGATATTTGCCAATCCCGAGCGGCATCCGCAGGCCGACGAGTGCTTAGTCGCTGGCATGGAGGAGGTGTTTGCCGATTTGCCCATCGACGACCAGTCCTACATCATCGCGGCCACTCGCGGCCATCAGCACGACGAAATCGTCGTCGAAGGGGCGATCAAGACGCCGGCGCGCTACATCGGGATGCTGGGCAGCGAGCGCAAGAAGCTCATTTTGTGGCGGCGGATCGCCGAGCGCGGCGGGGACTCGCAGCGCTTGGACGCGGTCTTTGCGCCGATTGGATTCAACATCGGCGCGGATACCCCGGCCGAGATTGCGGTCAGCGTCGTCGCCGAGCTGATTGAGCAGCGGCGCGGAACGCCCAAAGTGTGGAAGACAAAGAGAAAAACTCATGGGGGATGAACTGCGCTACGGGGTGGCCGCCTGTCAGGTTGACCAACCTAATCCCACCGATCGCGCTGAAATGGCCCGCAACACGGCGCGCATGGTCGAAATGGTCGATATGGCCGTTGAAGGCTACGGGCCGTTTATGGACATCAAACTGCTGGCCTTTCCCGAATTTGGCCACGCCGCGCCGATCTATCCCACCGCCAAGAGCTTGCTGGCCAAATTGGCCGTTCCCATTCCCAACGAGCACACGGCCCGCTTGGAGGACAAGGCCCGCGAATTGGGCGTGTACATCCAAACAGCCACCTTCCTCGAAGAAGATCCCCAATGGCCGGGCAAGGTGTTCAACACGACCTGCCTGCTCGGGCCGGAAGGGCTGTGGTACAAGTACCGCAAGGTCAATCCTTGGGTCCCTTGGGAAGTCCACACCAGCCCCCACGACTTGGCTGACTACGAGGACGAACTGTTCCCGGTGGCTCAGACGCCCATCGGCAGCATTGGCGCGGCGATTTGCTACGATTGGCTCTTTCCCGAGCCGCTGCGCCAGCTCACAGCCAACGGCGCCGAAATCCTCGTCCGCGTCTCGGCCTATATGGACCCTTGGGGGGCGACGCCGCCGATGGATTGGTGGACGACGGTCAATCGCTGTCGGGCCTTGGAGAACACAGCGTATGTGCTCGCCGCCAACCAAGGAGCCGAGCTGAGTCACTATCCTCCCTTTTCTTGGCCGGGTGGTTCAATGGTCGTCGATTTTGACGGCCGCATCCTCGCGCAAGCCGACCCGGGGCCAGGAGAAAAAATCGTCGTCTCCGAAGTCGATATCGGGGCTTTGCGACACATCCGCAAGCGACGCGCTGGCCACCACACTTTAGCCCATCTGCGCAGCGAGGCGTACCCCATGTACGGACAGCCGTACTATCCGCAGGGCAGTTTTTCCGCAGAGAACAATCACACCGTCGCCATGAACGAAGAGCGCATCGCCGAGGTTAAGCAGAGGATAACCCGGCAGCCGTGAGGCGCTATGGCGACCGGCAGATTCGCCGCACCCTGAGTAAATACGACACTCGACAGGTGCGTCGCACCTTGGCAACCGGCTGCGAACTACAGATGACGGCAGTCGGCGATGTAGATGCCTTGGTGGACCGCATGATCGAGCGCGAGGGGCGGCTCCAGCGAGTGGAGCGATTTCCCTATTGGGCCGAGCTGTGGCCGACGGCGTTGGCCATGGCACGGTGGTTTTGCCACGCCGAGGAGCCAATTCCCAGAGGTTGGACCTGCGAATTAGGCTGCGGTTTGGGGCTGGTTGGCATTGCCTTAGCCAAGTTAGGCTGGCGCGTCGAAGCGACTGACTTTGTCGAGGACGCGCTGATTTTTGCTGCCCACAATGCCCGGCTCAACGAAGTCCAGCACAACCACCGGGTGGCCTATTTGGACTGGCGCAATCCCGTGGGAGGGCCGTACGAGTGCTTGGTCGGGTCGGACATCATCTACGAAAAGAAGAACCACCGCTATCTCGAGCGCATCCTGCGCAAGATGTTGCTGCCCGGCGGCCGCTTTTACCTCGGGGATCCGCAGCGCAAGGACGCCGCTGCCTTCGTCGCGCGGCTCGTCGCCCAAGGCTATAGTCAGCGGCGAGAAATGCGCGGCGAGACGTGGAATTCGGTCGAACACCAAGTCGCTATCTACGTATTTACCAAGCCTCAAGACGCCAGCAGGGTGCTTAGGTGAGCGGCCACGGAAGTCGCGGTTCCCTCTAAATCGTATCCGCCCTCCAGTAGGGAGACTAGGCGGCCTTCGCAGTGGCGGGTGGCGAGCTGGAGCACTAACTCGGTTAGCTGGCCATAGCCTTCTGCGCTGAGCAGGATCTGCCCGAGGGGATCGTTGCGATGGGCGTCAAAACCGGCCGACAGGAGGATGAAGTCGGGTCGGAACTGGTCGATGGCTGGAATGATGGTGTCGGTAAAATGGCGGAGGTAATCGGCATCAGTGCTACCAGCCGGGACCGGGATATTCAAGGTTTGGTCGCGGCCTGCTCCCAATCCGCGCTCGTCGGCCGCACCGGTGCCCGGATAGAGGGGAGATTGGTGGATGCTGCAAAAAAACACCGAGCCGTCTTCTTCAAAGATGTGCTGTGTGCCATTGCCGTGATGGACGTCCCAGTCGATGATCGCCACCTTGTCGCAGCCGCATTCAGCCCGCAGGTAATGAGCGGCGACCGCCACATTGTTGAAGAAGCAAAAGCCCATAATTTGCTCGACTTCGGCGTGATGGCCCGGAGGGCGCATGCAGCAAAAGGCGTGGTCGGCGTGGCCGGCGAGCAGGGCGTCGATGGCGGTTAAGGGAGCTCCGGCTGCTAAGAGAGCGGCACGGTACGTGTCTGAAGAGAATTCGCTATCACGGCTCACATAGACGGAATACTCGACCTGTGCGAGGTCCGCTACTCGGTCCAAGTGGACTGGCGAGTGGGCTCTGAGCAGGGCGCGACGCGGTGCTGGCTGCGGCTGGATGTGCAGCATTTCGTCCCACAGCGAGCGATCTTTTAGGCGTTGGACAATGAATTCCAAGCGCGTGCGGCGTTCTGGATGTCCCGCGCCCGTGTCGTGCAACAAGACGTCGGGATGATAGATCAAGGCCGTCCTAGCCACAGCTTATCACCTCTCCTGCGTCGATGGATGCAATGGCACGGCGTCCGAGGATGCGGATGTCCTCGGCAATGGCCGCATCGCCCAAGGCGGCGTGGTCGCACCAGCGCAATCGCGTGGATTCGCGGGGGTTGACGCGGGCTTGCCCGCTTACCACGCGGCTAAAGTAAATCAGGTCTATGTGCTGATGGTCCGGTTCGATGTCCTCTAGGAGGATACACGCGGGTTGGTACAGGACGGCAACTTGTCCCCATTGCTCTTGTCGGCCTAACAACTCAACGGTCAGGCCAGTTTCTTCGCGCACTTCGCGGAGGGCGGCTTCTTCGGGCAGTTCACCTGGGTCGATGTGGCCGCCCGGGGGCAGCCAAGCCTGCATTTTCTTGTGCCACAGCAAGAGGGTGGCTCCTTCGTGGACAACAAAGGTCGTCGCCGTAAAGTCGCGGGTGATTGCCGTCAAGATGTCCGCTCGTCGCGCGTTTGATGGAAAAAAACAAGGCGTTTGCAGTGCGCCGGAGGTCAATATAGCCGGTCATTTGACGGAACGAAAGCTCGCGATAGACCCGCCTTGCATTGACCAGCTTTTCTCGCCAATTATTTTACAAGGCTGACTTTGCATCCCTTTAGACTGAGAGAGATATGGCTACAGAGATCGTCATGCCCAAATTGGGACTGACCATGGAAAGCGGCGCAATCAGCGCTTGGTTGGTAGAAGAAGGCGAGGAAGTGCAAAAGGGCCAAGCCCTGTTGGAAATCGCCACCGACAAGGTGACGATGGAGGTTGAAGCACAAGCCGACGGGATCCTGCGCAAAATTCTGGTGCCGGTTGGCCAAGAAGTACCGGTATCGACGACGATCGGCGTCATCGCTACTGCCGACGAAGACATCGACTCGTACGTCGCCGCTGCTCCGAGCGCCCCGGCTCCTGCCATTGCTCCGAGCGACTCGGCTCCACCGGCAACTCCAGCTCCTGTTGCTGCTCCACCACCAACTTCGGCTCCGGCTGCATCAACTCCGGTCTCGCCGGCCCCAGCCCCCTCCGTTGCTACCGATGGGCGTCGGCCGCATAAGACCTCGCCCAAAGCGCGCAAAATAGCTGCTGAGCACGGCCTCGACCTGTCCGGCGTCAATGGCAGTGGTCCCGGTGGCCGGATCGTCAGTGCCGATGTGCTGGCCTTGGTCGAACAAGCCCGGCTAGCCCCGGCTCCGACCCCAGCAGCCCCGGTCGCCGAAGGGCTGATTGAGTTGAGTCGGGCCGAGCAAGTGGCCGCCGAGCGGCTGACGGCTAGCTACCAACAGATACCACACATTCACATCAGCATGGACGTGTCGGCCGTGTGGTTGCAGCAATTCCGCACCGGGTACCAACTCGAAGGCAAAAAAATCTCCTTCAACGATTTGATCGTCAAAGCCACGGCCCGCACCCTGAGTGAGTTCCCTCGCGTCAACAGCTTGGAAGAGGGCGGTCACTTCCGCTACGCCTCCCAAATCAACGTCGGCGTTGCCGTGGCGGCCGAGCAGGGCTTGGTGGTTCCGGTTATTCGCGACGCAGCCGAAAAGACGATCGAGGAAATCGCCTCAGAGGGAACGCGGCTGATCGACGCCGCACGCCGCGGCCAGTTGCAGCCCGACGACATGCTGGGCGGCACCTTCACCATCTCGAATTTGGGTATGTTCGGCGTCTCCCGCTTTACCGCGATCATCAATCCCCCCCAAGTGGCGATCTTGGCTGTCGGGGCCATAGAGAACCGGGTGGTAGCTTCAGGAGCAGACGCATTTGCCGTGCGCCCGCAACTGACCTTGACGCTGGCCGCGGATCACCGCGTCGTCGATGGCGCGCTGGCCGCCCGTTTCCTCGCGCGGCTCAAGGAGGTACTAGAAACGCCCGGCCTACTCGGCTAGCAGCTTCTCACCTTGACCCTATCTAGGCCGCCGGTTATCTTCAAAACCGCCCCCCAAGTTGGCTTTTTCACCCTTGCGTACTGTGGGTGGAAGAGCGCGTCCTGGCATCGGAAAACAACCCATGAAATTCGAAAAAAAGACCCAGCTTTCTATTGCGTATGCCGTCCTTACGCTGCTTCTGCTCCTGAGTCTGCAAAACTACTTCGCCAACCAAGTTGAATCCCTTCCGTACAGCCAGTTCCGGGAGTGGGTCAAAAGCGGACAGGTCATTGAGTGTACCTTCAGCGGAGAGTTCATCCACGGCCGCGCCAATGTCGATGGCCGAGAGATCAGCTTCCGCACTGCATCCATAGACGATCCCGAACTCATCGGCCTGCTCGAAGAACACCAAGTTGAGTTTACCCGCCAGCCCAGCAACAACTGGTTCACGCAGCTTTTGTCGTGGGTTTTGCCCGCGCTGATCTTCGTGGGGATTTGGCTATTTATCATCCGTCGCATGAGCGGGGGAGGTGGCCTGATGTCCATTGGCAAGAGCAAGGCCAAGGTGTACATGGAGAAGGGAACGGGCATTACTTTCGACGACGTGGCGGGCATTGACGAGGCCAAAGAAGAGTTGCAGGAGATCGTCGAGTTTTTGCGTACCCCCGAGCGATTTCAGGCCCTCGGCGGTCGGATTCCGCGCGGGGTCTTACTCGTGGGTTCACCGGGCACGGGTAAGACCTTGTTGGCCAAGGCCGTCGCTGGCGAGGCGAGCGTGCCCTTTTTCTCGCTTAGCGGCTCCGATTTTGTCGAGATGTTCGTCGGGGTAGGAGCCGCGCGCGTGCGCGACCTTTTTGAACAGGCCAAAAAACACGCCCCGGCCATTATCTTCATCGACGAGCTCGACGCCTTGGGCAAGGCCCGGGGGGCTGGCTCTTTTGGTGGGCACGACGAGCGCGAGCAGACGCTCAACCAGCTCCTCACCGAGCTAGACGGTTTCGACACCAACGCCGGCGTGATCCTCATGGCGGCGACCAACCGGCCGGAAATCCTCGACCCGGCCTTGCTGCGCCCCGGCCGCTTCGACCGCACCGTGGCCGTGGACCGGCCCGATGTCAAAGGGCGCGCTGCCATCCTCCGAATCCACGCCAAGGAAGTCAAGCTGGGCCCGGACGTAGATCTGCACAAACTGGCCGTGCGCACACCGGGTTTTGCCGGAGCGGACTTGGCCAATGTCGTCAATGAAGCGGCCCTTTTGGCAGCGCGGAGAGATAAAGATTCCATCACCATGTCCGAGCTGGAAGAGGCGATTGAGCGCTCGGTGGCTGGGCTGGAGCGCAAAAGCCGCGTGCTCAACGAGAAGGAGCGCCGGATCGTCGCGTACCACGAGGCCGGCCACGCCATCGTCGGCGAGATTTTGCCCGAGGCCAATCCCGTGCAGAAGATCTCCATCGTATCGCGGGGCATCGCCGCCTTGGGCTACACGCTGAATATGCCGCTGGAGGACCGCTATCTAATGACCAAGGAGGAGTTGCAAGATTCCCTGGCGGCGATCTTGGGTGGTCGGGCGGCCGAGGAAATCGTCTTTGGCGAAATCTCCACCGGCGCAGCCAACGACTTGCAGCAGGCCACGCAAATGGCCGAGCGGATGGTCAAAGAATTCGGCATGAGCCAGCGGATTGGTTTGGTCGCTCACCGGACGGACCGCTCGCAACAGTTACTGGGCATGCCCTCGGCCGACCGCCCGTACAGCGACGAGACAGCCAAGCTCATCGACGAAGAAATCAAGGGCATCATCGGCGCAGGGTACACGCGGGCCAAGGACCTACTCACTCAGCATCGGCAGGCGATGGAGGATGTCGTCGAGATACTCTTTGAGAACGAGGTGATGGACGGCGATCAACTGCGCAACGTACTCGTAGAGAACGGCATAGAACTGCCACCTAGGCCCAAACAAGAGGCTCCGCCCGACGTCCCCGCCGCCGAGCCGCAGGCCAATGGCAATGCTCCGCAGTCGGAAGAGGAAGAGCGTGAGGTCTCCTAGCCTACGGCAGCGATGACTTCCAGTTCGACGGCTGCTCCCAGCGGCAAGTTGGCGACGCCTACGGCCAAGCGTGCGTGTATCCCCTTATCTCCAAGGACTGAAGCCAACAGATCAGAAGCGCCATTGACCACGTTGGCGTGGGCCGTAAAACCGGGTGCTGCTGCTACGTATCCTCCTAAGCGGACAATGGAGACAGCGTCGAGATCGCCGGTTTCGGCTTTGAGAACGCTCAGAGCGTTGAGGGCGCACAACTTGGCAGCCTCATATCCTGCTTCGACATTCAAGTCCTCGCCTACGATTCCGGCATATTGGATCTGGCCGGCTAGTAGGGGCAACTGACCTGAGACGAAGATCAAAGGGCCGCTTTGCACGGCGCGGGTATAGGAGCCGGCCGGTTGTGGCGGCGGGGGAAGTTGCAGGTTGAGGTCTCTTAGTTTTTTCTCCACAGACATGTTGAATCTCCCATGGCTTAGGGCTGGTTGGCGCGAGTAATATAGGGAGCCTAATGCCTCCAGCAAGAGAGCGATGCACAGTATGAGATTCGCCAGAGGGAGCGTCCTCGAACCCTTGGCCAACAGGGATTTCGTGCGCCTGTGGTTGGCCAATGGCCTTTGGTGGCAGGCCATGTGGATGGAGATGCTGGCGCTGGGGTGGCTGGCTTTAGAGCTGACCAATTCTCCGTGGTGGGTCCAGGTCATCGGCTTTTACCGCGCCATCCCCCTGCTGATTATGGGTTTGTTCGGCTCGGTGATTACCGATCGCTTTAAGCGGCGCTACATCGTTTGGACCCTACAGTTGGTCAACGTGCTGGGGACGGGGCTGTTGGCGCTCTTGCTCTTTTTGGGGAGGCTTGAGCTGTGGCATTTGTCGGTGGTATCGCTGGCCTTGGGGGCCTCTTGGGCACTGGATTGGCCGACTCGGCGCAGCATGGTGCCCGATCTAGTCGGCAAGGCCCGCACGGTCGATGCCATGGTGCTGGAGAACGTCATTCAGGGGTTTACGCGCATAGCCGGCCCCTTGGCGGCGGGCTATGTCACCGCGGCCTATGGCAGCTTGGGTGCCCTGTTGGTGTTGGTCGGGTTGGGTACCTTGGCGCTGTTTTTGTTGGGGGGCCTCAAGACAGATTCCAAGGCACCCAGTACAGGCACGTGGGCGGCGGGGTGGGCTGGGCGACAGGGGTGGGCCAGTATGCGGGCATCTGCGCCGATATTCGGCGTTTTTCTCATCACGATCTTTATGAACGTCTGGGCGTTTCCCTACATGAACCTGCTGCCGGTTTTTGCGCGCGACGTATTCGGCCGCGGCCCGGAAGCTATGGGGTGGTTAGGCGCGGCTAGCGGGAGTGGAGCAATTGTGGGCTTGGCTGCAGTCCAGCTAAGCCGCAGCAAGCTGAGCAACGAATGGCTCTTTGTCGCCGGCTCGTTGCTGGCGTGTACGGGCATCGTCGCCTTTGCCTTTAGCGGGACCTTTGGCATTGCCTTGCTGATGCTGTTTTGCTCTGGATTGGGGCAGGCGGGCTTCAGCATTATGCAGAGTAGCATCATTTTGGTCGAATCCTCGGACGAGATGCGGAGCCGAGCGATGAGCACCTTGGTCGTGGCCATTGGCGTCGGCCCCTTTGGCCGCTTGCAGAGTGGAGCGCTGGCCGAGACTTGGGGCGCACAAGGCGCGGCGGGCGTCATGGCGCTGCTGGCGGGGTTGGGGACTGTGGGAACGGCGGTTTTGGTGCGGGGGTTTCTAGGTAAACGATAGGTGGGCGGATTCCCGATTGCGTGGTTCGTCCAGCGTATCTACCTTGCACATCTAATTAAAGGAGCGGAGCCCATGTCCCAGTCTTTGTTTAGCGACGCCAGCCAACGCTTGGACGAAGCACTTAAGTACGCGTCCATTTCCGAGGACGCTATCGAGCGGCTCAAGTTGCCCAAGTCGAGTTTAAAAGTCTCCATCCCAGTGCGCATGGACAGCGGCGAGTTGCGCATTTTTCCCGGCTACCGGGTGCGCTACGACGACACCCGAGGCCCGACCAAAGGCGGCATTCGCTACCACCAAGACGTGTCCAGCGACGAGGTCCAATCTCTGGCCTTCTGGATGACCTTCAAGTGCGCGGTGGCCAATTTGCCCTTTGGCGGTGGCAAGGGCGGCATCACGGTCAATCCCAAGGAACTGTCCCCTTTTGAACTGGAACGACTCAGCCGGGGCTATATTGACGCCGTGGCCGACTTCATCGGCCCGGACGTCGACATTCCAGCACCAGATGTCTATACCAATCAGATGATTATGGGCTGGATGGTGGATGAATACAGCATTATCAAGCGACAGATTACCCCCGCAGTCATCACCGGCAAGCCCTTGACTATGGGGGGCAGTCTAGGGCGCGATACAGCCACTGCGATGGGTGCCTTTTTCACCATCGAGGCGACTTGGCCCAAGCTCGGCTTGAATGGCTCGCCGGCCGACACGACTGTGGCCGTCCAGGGCTTTGGCAATGCCGGGGCCATTGTCGCCGAATTGCTCTTCAATGCCGGTTATAAGGTTGTGGCCGTAAGCGACTCCAAGGGAGGTGTTTACCGGCGTGAAGGACTCGACATCCCCAGCGTGCGCCAGTTCAAGGATTCGACCCGCACCCTCAAGGCAGTGTACTGCGAGGACAGTGTATGCAGCATCGTTGAGCACGAGACCATCACCAACGAGGAATTGCTCGCGCTCGACGTCGATATCCTCGCTCCGGCAGCCTTGGAAAACCAGATCACGGAAGCCAACGCCCGCGACATTAAGGCCAAGGCGGTGTACGAACTGGCCAATGGCCCCACCACGCCGGGTGCCGACGAGATCCTGCGCCAGCGGGACGTGGTAGTATTCCCCGACATCTTGGTCAACGCCGGCGGCGTGACCGTGAGCTATTTCGAGTGGGTGCAGAATCGCCAGGGCCTGTATTGGACCTTAGAACAGGTCAACCAGCAGCTCAAGCAGATGATGGTCGAGGAGACCGAGCGCATTTGGACCATTGCCCAAGAGCAGGGTACATCGCCGCGCACCGCGGCGTACGTCCACGCCTTGAACCGGATCGGCGACGCAGTCCAAGCCAAGGGCACCAAGGATTACTTCACAGATGGGCAGTGACAAGAATCGCGGGTCGGCTCCCGCCCCCGACGCCCTAGATCACGCGGCCCTAGCTTTGGAACTCTTGCAAAAACAACCCGTTCTGGGGGACAAAATCTCCTCCGGGACCCACGTGCAAGGCCGGGAAGTCCCCCGCCTGCTGACCGAAGTTCTGCGTTTCCTCCACCTAGTCGCCGCCAGCGACCAGGTCCTGACCCCGTCCCATCCCGTCGATCTAGCTTGGCACGAGTTCATCCTCTGCACGCGCACTTACAGTGCCTTCTGCCGCCGGCACTTTGGCCGCATGATCCACCACCAACCCGGGGGCATGGAGGACGAAAACAACAGCCAATTCGACCAGACCCTAGCCCTGTACCAGCGCTACTTTGGCCCGCCTCCTAGGGCCTATTGGCTGCCCGGAGCCGACTGCGGGGCCTGCCGTAGCGCCGATTCCTAGCCCGCCCACCGAGGAGGATTTCCATGTACTTCAACGGCCAACTCGCCATTGACCCCTCCCAAGAGACCTTGGTCGAAAAGGTCAGACCCACCAAGGTCTTCGGTCGCATGCTCTACTACCTGACTGCGGGTGGTCTGTCCGACCGAGCAGAACAAGAGACCTTCACCGCGGTGGCCATCTTGCAACAGCTCAATATGGCCCTGCGCTCTATGGGAGTGACCAATATCGTCCGCCTGACCAAGGACCAGTACGACTTCTACTTTGACGAGCAGGGCCTAGAGGACGATCTCAAGGACGCCATGGAACAGTTCCACATGGAGACCGACTACTACGAATCGGAATTGTTCGAGGCCCTCTATCTGGTCGTCGAGCACGCCGACCAGGAACTGACCTATCTCATTGAAATTGAGATCGACCGGCTCCACCCCCCGGACGTGTACCCCATTACCATCACCGTCAACGGCACGGCCAACGACTTTGCCCAACAGCCTGGGGAAAGCGCTGACAGCCTGCGCCAGCGCATGGCACCCGTCTTCCAAGCCCAGGACGCGTACGAACAATTCCAGCGCCGGAAAGAAGCTCATTTCAGCGACTTTATCAGCCGCCTCAACCAAGCCGTGGCCACTTATATCAAATGCGACGATGTGCGCCAGACCCTCGACACCCGCGTCATTCGTCCCCGAGAGCCCGTGGATCAGCTCGAGCAATTGCAGGAGCGGCGCACTGGGGCTAATACGCCTCCTCTCTTCCATGGCTATCACGGCTTTGATGCGTTCTTTCTCTATGCCTGGATGTGGTCGTCCATGTCATTCCACCACAATATCCACTACCACGACGTATCCGTGGTAGACGAACAGGGCCAGACCGTATTCGATGTCGGGGCCGCGGGTTTCCACGCCGGGGAGAGCAATACCCTCAATCCAGAGGCCGACTTCGAGTCTCCGTCCGCTAGCGATGTCGAGTACCATGCGGACCACAGCTATCAGGACGGCCTCGAGCAGACTGCCTCGGTCCAAGAAGCAGGTGCGGAGTCCGGCGAAAGTTCGTCGTGGCTGGATTTTGGCGGCGACAGCGGCGACAGCGGAGCGTCCTGCAGTAGTTGCAGTAGTTGTAGTAGTTGCAGTTCGTGCGGCGGCATCTGAGGAAGGCAAGGCAGATGAAATCGACCGGCTTCACCCGCCGGACGGACTCAGTGCTGAGCTAAGCCATCCTGCTCTTCGAACACGTGCGGCTCACAGACGGTCTTCCCTTTTTAGGGTCTCGGGCACCCCCAACCACAAAGTGAGAGCTGCGGCTAGGCCAATGCCCGCGGCTGCCAATGGAGTTTCGGTCAGGCCGACCCAATCGGCGATATAGCCCATGGCTAGGGGGCTACCCGCCCCGCCCAGGTCGCCGACAAAGCGCCACAGCCCCAAAAACACCCCCCGCCCGTCGTTCGGGGCCAGATCCGCGCCCAGCGTCATCATGGTTCCCGACCCTATGCCGTTGCCTAGGCCCACTACCACCAAGGCTAGGAGCAGGCCCGAAAAATCCTGCGCGAGGGGAATGGCGGCCATGCCCATACTCTGGACGAAAAAACTGGGCACCGAGGCGTACTTGCGCCCCCAGTGGTCCATGATCATGCCCGCCGGATAGAACATGAGCATGTCCACGGCCGCGGCAATGGATATGATCACCCCCACCTCTTCGACCCCCAAACCGAGGACATCGGCCGCGTAGAGCGGCGCGATGACCAGGCGGGCCGTGCGCACCATTTGGGCGCACAACTGGGCCGAGCCGGCCGTGAGCAGGATGCGGTAGTGGCTGCGCACAACATCGCTGACCCGTCCTCTGGACCGATGGCTTGCGCCCGGGGCGGCCCCGAGGTCCTCCACCCAGAGCAAGACCGCCAGCAAAGCTACCACCGCCAACATCCCGTACAACAGGAAGGCAGCCCGAAAGCCGTACGCCCCGGCCAAGAGGCCGCCGAGCAGCGGTCCGGCAAAATAGCCGATGCGTCCTATGCCCCCGAACACGGCAATGGCCCGTCCCCGGAGTGCTGGCCGAATGGCCCCGGCCAGGTACGTATGGCGCGAAATATTCCACAGGGCCGTACCGATCCCCGACACCAGGCGGCAGGCACTCACTTGCCACAGATCAGCGGCCACCAACAGGCCGAAAATCCCCACCAAGACGCAGCCCACCCCCAACAGCATGGCGCGCTTTTCGCCCACCCGCCGCACCACCACTCCCGCGGGCACATCGCCCAGCAAAGTGCCAATTCCGTCCGCGGCCAGAACCACGCCCACTAAGCTGTACGATACCTCGAAAGAGCGGGCGAACAAAGGCAGGACGGGCAATAGCAGACCCCGGCAGACCGACAGGATCAGGGCCGGCGCGTACACCGACAAAAATAAGTTTACTACCACCTCCTGTTTCCGCTTCGACACGTTGTCAATCCTCTTACCAAATGGACTTTAGACCGCAAAGCTCAAGACTTGAGTTTTGAGATATAGCAGAAGAAGCTGGTATGATCCTGATCGCCGTCAACCTAGCCTATACTCAGCAGGATTGCTCGTAGTGTGGACATCGACGCCGAAAAACGCTGCCGCACCGAAGACAGCCAGCATTGTCCTTAGTACTACAATCTCAGCCAGAATACCGGCAAGAAGCCCAACGTCTGTAGGGTGGGATTAGTCACGACAAGCTGACCATAGCTTTAGCTGCTGCTGAATTGACGCTAGCAGGAACGGCGGCTATATTGCGCGGGGTTCAGCAAAACACAGGAGACCACATGCCTACTTCAGCAATCGGCGCACAGCTATTCACGGTGCGCGATTATACCAAAACCCCGGATGATATCCGCCAGACATTCGCCAAGGTACGAGCACTCGGCTACGAGGCTGTGCAAGCCTCGGCCTTCGGGGCGATCTCGCCGGCCGAACTGGCCGCGATAAGCGAAGCCGAGGGGATACATATCGCGGCTACGCACACCAGCTATCAGCGCATCTGCGACGAGCCGCAAGCCGTCGTCGAGGAGCACCAGATGTGGGGGTGCCGCCACGTGGCTATCGGCGGCTTGCCCCAAGAATACCGCAACCGCGAGGGCTTTGTCCGCTTTGCAGCAGAGGCTTCGGCGGCGGCGCGTCCGCTCATCGACGCGGGCCTGACCTTTAGTTACCACAACCACAGCTTCGAACTGGAGCGCTTTGAGGGGCGCACGGGGATGGACATCCTCCGCGAAGAGAGCGACCCAGCCGTCTTTTCCTTTGAAATAGACACCTATTGGATCCAACACGGCGGCGGCAACCCAGTCTCGTGGTTGGACAAGTTCCGCGACCGCATGCACATCGTCCATCTCAAAGACCTGAGCATGGATGGCGCTAAGCAATGCTTTGCCGAAGTAGGGGAGGGGAACTTGGAATGGGAACCTATTCTCTCGGCCTGTAAGAGAGCACAGATCGAATGGTACTTGGTCGAACAAGACACCTGCCCGGGCGACCCCTTTGACAGCTTGGGGCTGAGCCTGCGCAACCTGCGGGCTATGGGCTTGGACTAGGAGGAAAATCATGCGAGAAATTTTTGTCCCGTGGGCTGCTTGGTACGGCAAGGCTCCGTTCAAAATGGAATTTCCCGATCACTGGGAAGTGGAGGTGCACCACATGCGCGGCGGGCCGGATATCGGCGACGCCGGCATTCGCCAAGCATTGCAAGAGGCCATTGGCGCTCCGCCGCTGCGCGAATTTGCCCGCGGCCGGTCTTCGGCGGCCATCTTGGTTGACGACCTCTCGCGTCCTACGCCGGCTTTTCGGCTCTTGCCCTATGTACTCGAGGAGCTAGCTGCGGCTGGGATTGGAGCCGACGACGTAAAGATCATCTGCGCGCTGGCGGCCCACCGCCCGATGACCCGCGACGACTTAGTCAAGAAAGTCGGGTTGGACATCGTCGATACCATGCAGGTGCTCAACCACAATGCCTACGAGAACTTGGAATTCCTCGGCTACTCCAGCCGCGGGATACCGATTTGGGTCAACCGCGATCTGACTTCCTGCGAGGTACGCATCGCCTTGGGGATGATCACACCGCGCGGGGGGATGTTTGGCGGCGGGGCCAAATTGCTCATTCCCGGTGCTTGTGGGCAGCAGACGATCCTGCTCAACCACCGCCACGTACACGAAAATTTTCGCGCCCACCTGTCCGAGGTGGCGAAGATGGCTGGGGTCACTTATATCGTCAACCCGCTGCTCAACGAGAACTTGGAGATCTCGGGGTTAGTCGCTGGAGACACGGACGCGGCCTTTGAGCGAGGCTGTGAGCTGGGGCGCGAGCAGTACGCCACCCAAGTGCCCGACGCCTTCGACATTGGCGTGTTCAGCGCCTTCCCCAAGGATACGGAACTGTGCCAAGCTGGATTGGCCATGACGCCGTTGAGCGGCACCAAGAAAAATCCTTTCAACGAAAACTCGACTACTGTCATGTGCTCGGCTAGCCCAGAGGGGCTGGGCTGGCACTCGGTGTTGGGCCCGGGTACCGCGCTGCGGGGCAAGCCCAGCCCGCCTGCCCGGCGCACCATTTTATTTTCGCCTGGGATCAACAAGTGGGATGCAGCCTCGCTCTTTGGCGAGGGGGTTATTTTTTGCAAAACTTGGCAGGCCGTATTGAGCGAATTGGAAAACTACCACGGAACTGACGCAAAAGTGTCGGTCTTTCCGGCTGGTGCGCTGCAACGGGCAGCCGATGCCAATTATTAAAGAGTAGGGGCAACCTTGTAGGTTTCCCTCGCTTATACGAGAAATTCAAAGGAGAAAAAATGCCACCGCTAGCGCGTTTTGGTCTAGAGGGTAAAATCGTCATTGTCACGGGCGCTGGCCGGGGGATTGGCCGGACAATTGCTTTAGAATGCGCCCAGTCGGGCGCGCGCCTCGCCGCTGGTAGCCGCACCACGGCTGAGTTGGAAACGCTGTCTGCGGAGATTGAGGCTGCGGGTGGGACGTGTTTCCACCACCAGCTCGACGTGACGGACGTAAGCTCTATCGAGCGTTTTATAGCCGCGGTCGTAGCGCACTTCGGACGAATTGACGTGCTGGTCAACAACGCTGGCTATAACAAGGTCGGCAAAATCCTCGACTACGACGAGGAGCTCTACGACCTGATCGTCGATGCCAACCTGAAGAATGTGTTTTTCTGTAGCCAGATTGCCGCGCGGCAGATGATCTCCCAAGGAGGAGGGGGCAATATTATCAATATCTCGTCCCAAGCTGGCGTGGTCGGCGCACCGGAGCGTGGTCCTTATTCGGGTGCCAAGGGCGGCGTCAACAACCTGACGCGGACTATGGCTGCGGAATGGGCCGAGTATCAGATACGGGTCAACGCGGTGGCCCCAACCGTGACCCGTTCGCCGCTGGCCGAAACCGCGATGCGGGAGAGCCAGGCCTTTGCCGATGCGGTGAAAACCAAAAATTTGCTGCGCGGTGCCTTGGCCGAGCCGGAGGAAATGTCGGCGCCGGTGATATTTTTGGCGTCGGATGCCGCGTCGATGATCACCGGTCACACGCTCGTGGTGGATGGGGGATGGACCATCGTCTAGCATGATGCAGACATCAGTCGCCGTTTTGGTCGGGCTGGCATTGTCGGTCCCTGCGGTCGCCGAACCGTTGGTGGAGGGGCGGGTGCGTCTTGCTTCGGGCCAAGCGGCGGTCGCGGCACAGGTGCTGTTGTTCGATCTGACCGATTTGCGTCGCGGGCCGGTGGCGCGGGCGACGACCAATGCAGAGGGCTATTTCGCGCTGGCGTTGGTGGGCGGGCCTGCGCTGCCGCAGGGGTTTGCGCTGGGGCAGAATTATCCGAATCCATTCAATCCTTCGACGATTATTCCGTATCAATTGCCGACGGCTGCGCCGGTGCGGCTGGAGGTGTTCAATGTGCTGGGGCAGCGGGTTGCGATGCTGGTGGATGAGGAGCGGCCGGCGGGTCTGCACGCGGCGGCTTGGGACGCGACGAATGCGGCTGGTCAGGCGGTGGCCGCCGGGGTGTATATGTACCGACTGACCGCGGGAGGGGAGCAGCATACGCGGCGGATGGTGCTCATTGATGGACAAGCCGGGGTGGCGACTGGCGTGGCTCCAGCGGCGACGCTTTCAACGGCAGCGGTGGAGCAGAAGTATGGTCTTGCCGTGGTGGTGGCGGGCTTGGCGACCTATGTAGATGCGGATTTTCGCGTGGGGATGGTGCCGGTGGAGATCGTGGTGGAGACGCTGGATGGTGCGCCGCGAGCGAAGGGGCTGACCGGCGGCATTTTGGGCGATGTCAACGATGACGGCCAAGTGGATCTAGCCGACGCGCTGGCGGTGGCGTTGTACATTATTGATCCATCCATCACGCCGCCGAACAACGGCGATATCAGTCTCGGCGATGTCAATGCCGATGGCCAGCTTACGACCGCCGATGTGCTACTGCTTGCGGCCTATAGTGCCAATCCGTCGGATCCGTCGCTGCCGACGGGGATTGGGCAGGCGGTTGGTGGCGGGAACTTGGTAGCCGGGACCCTACGCCGCTTGACCCACCACTCGGGATGGGACGGCTCCCCCTCATTTTCGCCCGATGGCCGCCACATCGCCTTTGTGTCCCACCGCGACGAGCGCGACGGCAACTTCGATATTTACGTGATGGGTTCGGATGGCAGCAACCCACGCCGCCTGACCGATGATCCGGCCGGCGACTGGTCGCCCGCGTTTTCGCCCGATGGTCGCCGTATCGTCTTCGTGTCCGACCGCGACGGCAATCTCGATATTTACGTGATGGGTTCGGATGGCAGCAACCCGACCCGTCTGACCGACGATCCGTCCGACGACTGGCGCCCCTCTTGGTCGCCTGATGGTCGCCGCATCGCCTTTGTGTCCGAGCGCGATGGCAACTATGAGCTTTACGTGGTGGATTCGGATGGCAGCAATCTGACCCGTCTGACCGACGACCCGGCTGCCGATTTTTCGCCCTCGTTTTCGCCTGATGGCCGCCGCATCGCCTTCGTGTCCGACCGCGACGGCAATCTCGATATTTACGTGATGGATTCGGATGGCAGTAATCCACGCCGCCTGACCCACCACACGGCACGGGATTTTTCGCCCTCATTTTCGCCTGATGGCCGCCACATCGCCTTTGTATCCGACCGCGACGGCAACGAAGAGATTTATGTGATGGGTGCGGATGGTAGCAATCCGGTCCGCTTGACCCACCACGCGGCATGGGACGGCTCCCCCTCATTTTCGCCTGATGGCCGCCACATTGTTTTTGATTCCGGGCGCGACAGCAAAATTTACGTGATGGAGCTTGGGGAGGAAGGCGGCGATATTGCTTCTACAGATGGCTTGGAGGTCGCCGATTATACAACGTGGCATTTGCCGGAAGGAGCCCTCGTCCGCTTGGGAAAAGGAAGCGTTGAGGCGGTGGCGTTCTCGCCCGATGGACAGGTGCTAGCAGTGGCTGGTAGCATTGGTATCTGGCTGTACGATGTGGCGACCTATCGTGAACTGGCGCTTCTCACCGAGCATACGGGTGGGGTTTATTCGGTATCGTTTTCTTCGGATGGCTCCATGCTGGCGTCTGGTTCTGGGGACGGCACGGTGATTCTTTGGGATGTAGCGAGTCGCAGTCAACTAACCACCCTAGAAGGACATAGCCGGCGGGTTTATTCGGTGTCGTTTTCTTCGGATGGCTCCATGCTGGCGTCTGGTTCTGGGGACGGCACGGTGATCCTTTGGGATGTAGCGAGTCGCAGTCAACTGGCTACCCTAGAAGGACATGCGGCTTGGGTTTCTTCCGTGTCGTTTTCCCCGGATGGCTCCATGCTGGCGTCTGGTTCCGGGGACCGCACGGTAATCCTTTGGGATGTATGGAGTGATAGTCAGCTAGCCACTCTGCAAGGGCATCTATCTGGGGTTTCTTCCGTGTCGTTTTCCCCGGACGGCTCTATGCTGGCGTCCGGGTCAAGGGATAATAGGGTGATCCTTTGGGATGTATGGAGCGAGAGTCAACTGGCCACTTTGGAAGGACATGCGGCTTGGGTTTCTTCCGTGTCATTTTCCCCGGACGGCTCCATACTGGCGTCCGAGGGAGGATCCGACATCGTTCTTTGGGACATAGCGAGTCGCAGTCAACTGGCTACCCTGCAAGGAGGAGGTCCGGTGTCATTTTCTTCGGATGGTTCGCTGCTGGTGTCGAGGGGACGGGACGACGATGTGGTTCTTTGGGACGTAGCGAATCGCATTCAGCTAGCCTCTCTGCAAGGGCATACGTCTGGGGTTTCTTCCGTATCGTTTTCTCCGGATGGCTCTGTGTTGGCAGCCGGAGGGGGGTTTGACGTGGTTCTTTGGGACGTATCCAATCGCATTCAACTGGCTACCCTGTACGGGGGCAGTCTGGTGTCTTTTTCTCCGGATGGCTCTATGTTGGCAGCCGGAGGGTGGTGGGGTGCCGTGGTTCTTTGGGACGTATCCAATCGCATTCAACTGGGCTTCCTACAAGGAGAAGGTCCGGTGTCTTTTTCACCAGACGGCTCCATGCTGGTGTCTGGGGGACAGGACAACGATGTGATTCTTTGGGACGTATCGAGTCGCACTCAACTGGCCACCCTGCAAGAGTCTACGGATAGAGTCTGGTCCGTGTCCTTTTCCCCGGCCGACGCCATACTGGCGTTCGGGAAAGTGGACGGCAAAGTAATTCTTTGGGACGTATCGAGTGGTAGTCCGTTGGCCACCCTACAAGGACATACCTCTGTGGTCGAATCCGTATCGTTTTCTCCGGACGGCACACTGCTGGCGTCTGGGGGGCGGGACGGGACGGTGATCCTTTGGGACGTATCGAGTGGCAGTCAGTTAGCCACTCTGCAAGGGCATACGGAGTGGGTCGAATTCGCGTCCTTTTCACCGGACGGCACACTGCTGGCGTCCGGGGGACGGGGTTCCGAGGTAATCTTTTGGGACGTATCGAGTGGTAGTCAGCTAGCCACCCTGCAAGGGCATACGTGGGTCAGGTCCGTATCGTTTTCACCGGACGGCACACTGCTGGCATCCGGGTCAGGGGATGGCACGGTCCTGCTCTGGCAACTTGCTTCTATAGTTTCAAGTCAGTAGGAAAGCGGCGGTGGGGTGCTTGCTGTTTTTACGCGGGGAGCAGGCGGTCGCGGTATTGCGCTAGGCGGCTGGCTAGCATGGAGTCGAGTGCGGCAGCCGAATGCGCCAGCCCCGTGCCAATGCCGCGTTGGGCCACGTGGACGAGGAGGCGCACCAGCCCGTTGGCATCGTCGAGGTGGATGTACTCCGGGGCCAATTGCGCGCCCGGACCCGAGTTGTGATAGTTGCCGAGGGGCAGCGCCACCGCGCCCGTGCGGTAATCGGCCTGCATAAGCGGGGTGGCTTCGCAAGCACCGCTGTCCATCAGCTTGCGTTGATAGCGGAAAGAGGACTGTTGGGAGGCCAATTCGTCGGCGAGTGCAGCCATCCCGCCGCTGATATCTGGGTCGAATACCCAGAGTCGGTCGCCCACCCGCAAGATCGGCCCCGCGCCCAGCACCGCCCCAGCCGCCACGCTAGAGCACTCGATGTTGATGTAGAGGGCGCGGCGCGGCAAGAATCCAGCATCTAACGCGGCAAGCATGCCGACAAACCCCACCTCTTCAGCGCGTGTGAGCAAGACGCCGAGGCGGACCGAGGCTTGGTGGCGCACCAAGGAATCCAAGACGCACAAAGCCACGGCCGCACCGGCCAAATCGTCAATCGCCCGCCCGCTCAATCGCCGACCCTGCACTCTAAAGGCCGACAAATCCCACATCGCAAAGGTGCCCGGCCCTTGGGGGATGTCGCGTGCTGTGGCCACTTCGAGCAGGGGATAGCGCGTCCCTTCTCCTTCTATCGTACGGACGATGGTCCCGGGAATTCCGCGCTGAGTAGCCGGGCGATTCAGGTCAAATATGCGCACGCCCGTCGCTAGGGCCTGCTCCAACTCGACGCCGCCGAGGATTTCGAATAGTGCGCGGCTTGGCCCCTGCGAGCTTCTCCACACTAAGCCGGGGTGGTCGAGGTGGGCGGTCAAGACGATAAATTCGTCCTCCTCCTCTTGGGCTCCGCCGTCGTAGAGCAGCAAACTGTTGCCACAGCGGTCGTGATGCACTTGGATTAGAGGCCGCTCGGCCGCGAATGAGTGCGCGATGTCGAGGGCAAAATGCTCGTGGAAAGGGGCTGTGGGGGTGCGGATGAGCGGTTTGGCGAACTGGAGAAAGTCGAATTCCATGACGCGAAAGAAAAAACCACAAAAGGCCGATGCCGTCAACTCTCTTTGTCCCAATCAGTTAAGCTGTTTATTATACAAGCCTCACGATACAGCAGGAGACTCCACTTGCTAAGACGCTTGCCTACTCACTACCTGCACCACCTCGCTGGGCGCGACCAAGCTCTCCTTGCGCCGCCAGGTACCCAGCAGCTAACCATGCGTGCGTTTTGGGTGGGATCGTTCCTCAGCTTTTTTCTAGCCGTCGGCGCTCCGTACGGCAACATGATCATACGCGGCTCCTACATGGCTTTGGACTTCAGTACACCAGGGGCCATTTTTTTATTTCTTGTGCTCATCGGGTTGCTCAATGTGCTGTTCAAGGTCGCCGCTAGCCCGTCGGGCGCAGCAGTGTGGGCTTTGGTCTCGTGTGCGCTCTACAGCTTTTACTATGGCTGGGTGGCTCCCCTCGATCCCTTTGCTCCGGGTTTTTTCTTTACCACCTTCATCGTCGCCTCATCCCTGCTCAATATGGTATTGGTCTCTTTCGGGCGGAGTTTGGTCCTCAACCGGGCCGAGTTGATTCTCGTGTACGTCATGCTGTTGATCGTCTCGGCTCTCTGCACCATGGGCCTGAGCGAACAAATTCTGCCGATGATCACGGCGATTTTCTACTTTGCCTCGCCGGAAAACAAGTGGCAGGAAATACTCTTTCCCCATTTTTCCGCGCGAGAAGTCCTAGTCAACGACGGGAGCGACAGCAAGACCTTTTACGAAGGGTTGGCACCCGGGGAGGCGATTCCCTACGCGGCGTGGGTAGAGCCTTTGTGCTGGTGGGCGATCTTTCTCTTGGCGCTATACGTGACCATGGTGTCGGTTGCGGTCATTGTCCGCCGACAGTGGATGGAGCGCGAGCGGCTGCCCTATCCGATCACGCAGGTGGGGCTGGCGATGGTGCGCGGCGAAGAGCGCGGGCTTAAGATCAATACTTTTTTTCGCCAGCCGGCCATGTGGCTTGGTTTTAGTCTGCCGATTTTCTTTGGCAGCTTGAAGGCTCTGCACCGCTACGATCCGGCTTTTCCGGTCTTTCCCCTGACTTCGTCGATATCCTTAGTGGGCAAGCAAACCTTGGAACTGACCGTCAGCTTTGCCATGGTCGGCTTTTCATATTTCATCAATGCCAATATCGCTGCCGGCATTTGGTTTTTTCACCTGTTGGCCAAGTTTGAAAAGGAGATCTTTGCGCTTGCTGGCGTAACGTCCGAGCAGAAGGTAGTCTTCGGCGTGGCCGACGTTTCCCTGATGGCCTACCAAGGGGTCGGTGCCTTGCTGGCCATGGTCGGGATTGGCTTGTGGGTGGGGCGGGAACACTTTTTCAATGTGTGCAAAAAAGCCCTCGGCTTGGCACCAGAGGTGGAGGATGGGGATGAGATCATGTCCTATCGCTGGTCTTTCTTCGGCGCTGTAGGTGGGGTCTTGGTCATGTCGTGCTGGCTGTGGATCATGGGGACGCCGCTGTGGGTGGCGTTTGTTTTTGTCGCCTTGGCTTTAGGCATCTTCCTCGGCTTGACGCGGATTGTCGCCGAGGCCGGCTTAGCGGCCGTGCGCGCCCCGATGACGGCACCCGACTTGGTGATTCTGGGGTTGGGGACCGACTTGGTGACGCGGACTGGGGTGTGGAATCTGTCGTTGGCCTATATGTGGGGCGCGGATGTGCGAGTGTTCGTCATGGCGACCTGTACCAACGCCCTCAAGCTAATCGAGGAAATGGAGCCGAGGCTGCGGCGGCTGGTGTTTTGGGCTATTATTCTCGCGCTCTTCATCGGTGCTCTCGGTGCGTTTTGGATGATTTTCCACATGGCCTATCAGCACGGCGGCGTCAACCTCAATAGTTGGTTTTTTAAAGGTGCGCCTGAAACCGCGTACAACACCGCGTTCCGCAACATGGAGCCAGCGGGCGTACACTGGCCGGGGCTAGGCTTTTTGTCCGGCGGCGCTCTGGTGATGGGAGCGATGATGTGGGCGCGGCAGCGTCTGCCTTGGTGGCCGGTGCATCCCATCGGCTTTCCCATTGGAGCCAACGGCATGCTCAATTTCGTGTGGTTTAGCGTGTTCTTGGCTTGGTTTATCAAGAAAATGATCATGCGCTTCGGTGGAGTGGCCTTGTATCGCCGCAGTCAAATGTTTTTCTTGGGGCTGATCTGCGGGCAGGTTTCGTGTAATGGAATTTGGTTGGTTATAGATTACTTCACAGGAAAAGTGGGGAACTCCATTTTTTGGGCATGAAGCACTCGGTTTACTACATCACCTGCGCCCTCGTGCTGACTGCAACCAGCGGTTGGGCACGCGAAGACGGCGTGCGCGAAACCGTCGCTTATCTGTCGTCGCTCGGCTCTAGGGTGAGCGGCTATCCCGGAGCGGCTGCGGCCGCGGATTACGTCGAGCAGCGCTTGCGCGAGATCGGGTTTGCAGAGGTCGCGCGCGAACCCTTCTCGGTCACCGTGCCCATCGACCAAGGGGGCGAGTTACTCCTCACCGAGAGTGGGGAGCGCTATGGCCTCTACAGCCTGTGGCCAAACTTAGTCCGCACCTCGACCCTGCCCGAGTATGCGGGCGAGATGATCTACGGCGGGGACGGCGAATGGGAGGAGTACGCGGGCCGCGAACTCGATGGCCGAGTGGTGCTAATGGAGTTCAATACTTGGAGCCGCTGGTTGCAGGCCGCTTCGCTGGGCGCGCGCGCCATCGTCTTCATTGCCCCGGAGGAGACTACGGCCAACCAAGCTGCGGCCAAGTACTCCACCGCACCGCTGGACATTCCGCGCTTTTGGATTGAAAGAGCCGCCGGATTACAGCTTAAAGAGCAATTGCTCCAGCAGCCGACTTCCGTAGTGCTCAAGGGGCGGATGGACTGGCAGCGCGAAACGGCTTGGAATATCTGGGTCCGGTTTCCCGGCACCGATCCGGCACTGGCCGACGAGACCATTGTCATCGAAACCTACTACGACGGCATGTCGGTGGTACCGGCCTTGGCTCCGGCCGCCGAAGCGACCAGCGGCATCGCCGCGTTGCTGGCGCTGGCCGAGCATCTGGTGCGTCACCCTCCGAGACGCCCGGTCGTGCTGGTGGCCACGGGCGCGCATTTCCAAGCTCAGCAGGGGATTGTCCACTTCCTCGATCGCCACGCCCGCCGCCATCCCTACTACGCCGAGCGGATGGCAGAGCCGCTCAAACCCAAGCTCTTCATCTGCATTGACCTGACGAGTCAATCCGATGGGCTGGGGATCTGGAACAATACCTTTAGCTACGACCTCAAGCGATTCTTCGTTCCTTTTGGACGGCGTTTTACGGCCTATGCCGAGGAGGAGTCCGCTCGGTTGGGTCTGGAGCAGGAGCGGCCGCTGGCCAATGGGATCAGCCCGATTCGCGGCATGGACTGGTCGACCTTCGTGCCGAGTGGGGTCTCAGTCAGTGGGCAGCAAGCTTTGACCGCTGGGATCATCTCGCTGTCGTTTGTGACCGTCAACGACGCCCGCTATATCGTCGATACTCCGTTCGATACGCCTGAGCGGATGAATATCGAAAATCTGTCCCGTCAGAGCCGTCTTCTCAACGCCATGCTGACGCGGGCAGTAAACGACGAAGCCCTGTTTGCCGACCTCGAAGACTTTGGTCCAGTGCTCAAAGACAAATTGCGTTCCCTACGGGTCAAGATCCGCTCGTTTCCACGCAAAAGCCAAGTGCCGGACCGTCCGATCGCCAACGCCATTGTAGTAGTTAATCCCTGGTTCAAGTCGCACAAGGGACTTCGCCTGGCGCGGTACCACCTCACAGATGACCTAGGTGTCGCCAATATCGACGGCTTGTGGACCGGGGCCTATCCAGTGGCGGCCTACCAAGTTAATCCAGCGACCGGACAGATCGTCTATGCGCCCGATCTGTCCAAAAGGGGGCAGCAGTTCAGTGGCTCGGTCGTGAACGGTTGGATGATCGACAGCAAAATTCGCTGGGATATCAACGAAAAGACCATTGTCGTCTTTCCCTGTATCTCGCGGCCCTTCTACAGCATGATTGATCCGCGCTATCTCCGGTCATTCAAGGGGATCACTGTCATCAATGCCAACGGGGTGGAACCTCGGCAGTTCGGGCTAGCGCGGGGGTTGGGCGATGGCGAAGCCGTCGGTGTGGTCTTTGGACCACAGGACGCTGCCGAGGACGACGGAATCAAGATGATCATCGACAACCGCATGCTCTTGCTCAACAGCGAGGGATACGAAGACGAAGATCAGGCGCGGGGACGAGGCTACGCGCTCAGAGAGGAATCGCTGATCCGCACCGGGATGCTGGCCGTCGAGGACATGTGGCAGCTCAATGAGGCGCGGCTGCGCACCTTGCGCGAACACGCCATTGAAAACCAGCGCTTGGCCCGGTTGCACCAGCGCAGCAAGGGGCTAATCGAAGAGGCGCGACAGGCCGAAGAGGTCAGGGATTGGGAGCGCTATGTCAAGCACGTCCGGGCCGCCCTGGGGGTGACATCCCGCGCGTACCCGGAAGTGCTACAGACGCTCAACGACGTCATCAGCGGGATGGTGTTTTTCCTCGCCTTGGTCATCCCGACGGCCTTTCTGGGAGAGCGGTTGCTGTTTGCATCATCCGATATTCGCCGGCAGCTAGTCGGGTTTAGCGGGTTATTGCTTTTGATCTGGTTCGCCATTTCCCAAGTTCACCCGGCCTTTGACATCGCCGAACCACTGGTGATCTTGCTGGCCTTTGCGATCATGGCGATGGCGGCATTTGTCCTAGCGATGCTTAGCGCCCGCTTCAACCGCTATATGAAGGCGTATCAGGCGCGGGAAGCCCACATCCACGAGACCGATATCAGCCGCGCCAGCGCTAGCTACGCGGCCTTTATGCTCGGCATTTCCAATATGCGCCGGCGCAAGCTGCGCACCGGGCTGACCTTGCTGACCTTGGTCCTGCTCACCTTTACGGTGCTCTCCTTCACCTCGTTCAATACTCAGATTCGCTATATGGCCTTTGCGATGGATCACGAGGGGACCTACGAAGGGGTGTTGATCCGCGACCGCAACTGGAATGTGCTAAACCGCCCGACGCTCGACTACGCCCACTCCCACTTTGCCACCGAAGGAGTGGTTGTGCCGCGGAACTGGTATGTTGCCTTTGACGACGAGCAGAAAAAGTACATTGAGGTATTCGGCGATACTTCGGTGGTGCGGGCAACTGGAATGCTGGGGCTGATGCCAGAGGAAGTGCACGTCACCGGCATCGACCAAGCGCTGGTGGGCGGGAGCTTCTTCACGCGCGAGGACGAGTCGTCCTGCCTGATGTCCGAGGGCATGGCCGAAGCGCTGAGCCTAGGACCTGCGGATCTGGGCGCGGCGACGGTGCAGGTCTTCGGTCGAGACTTGGTGGTGCGGGGCGTGTTCGACCCAGACCTCTTTGAGGATATTCGCGATCTCGACGACGAGCCGCTGACGCCAGCGGATTTCCAGATGTCGAGTGCGCAAGCCCTAGGGCCGGTGGCCGAGGACAAGATGAGCATCGCCGTAGATGAATCCGCGCTCGATATTCGTCCGTTCATCCACCTAGAGTCCGACAACGTGTTGGTTCTGCCCTATGGAACGCTGCGAGAGGCAGGAGGGATGCTGCGCTCGGTAGCGGTGCGGATGGAGGATGGAGCACACACACAGGAAATGGTCGAGGATTTTCTCCTGCGGCTGGCCATTACGCTCTTTGTCGGTCTGCAGGAGCCGGGCGAATCCGCCACTAAGGTATTTTCTTACACCTCGATTGGGTCTCCCGATGTCGAGGGGTTAGGGGACTTGGTGATACCGATGTTTATCGCCGCGCTGATTGTGCTCAATGCGATGATGGGGGCCGTCTATGAGCGTTTCCGCGAAATCGGCATCTATTCGTCGGTGGGCTTGGCACCGCTGCACATTGCCCTGCTCTTTGTGGCCGAGGCCTGTGTCTATGCTATCATTGGCGTCACCTTGGGCTATATTCTCGGCCAGAGTTTGGGCAAAGCACTCCTCGCGTTGGATTTGCTACAGGGCATAAGCCTCAATTACTCGTCGATGGCGGCGATTTCCTCGGCCCTGCTCGTGATGGCGGTGGTCTTGCTTTCGACTATCTATCCGGCTAGGGTGGCGGCCCGTACGGCCGTGCCCGATACGGTCCGGCGCTGGACGCCGCCGGACCCTGATGGGGACCACTGGGAAATGGAGTTCCCCTTTATGGTCAGCGAGGGGGAAGTGCGGGGCCTGTGCGGATTCTTGGCTGGTTACTTCAGCGCCTATAGCGAGGAGTCCATCGGCGACTTTTATGCCGAGAAAGTCCAGTTGGTCGAGGAAGCCGGCGAGCGCGGGCCGGAGTACGCGGTGCAACTCCTGCTCTGGCTGGCGCCGTTCGACATGGGGGTGAGCCAGTTTATGCAACTCGAATTTTTGCCCACCTCGGTCAAATCCGTATATACAGTGGAGATCTACATTCAGCGGATCAGCGGTCAGGACACCTTCTGGCAGCGGGTCAACCACCGCTTTATCAATGGGTTGCGGAAAGAGTTCCTGCTCTGGCACACTCTCGCCACAGAATCCAAGGCCCACCATCGCGGAGTCGCCGAGAAGATGTTGGCCGCGGCCGCAGAAACTGAGCACAGCTCATGAGCGAAAGCAGAGACGAAAAAAAGAAAAGACGTCGGGAAGAAAAAAGGCAACGCCAGTGGGCGGAAGTCGAAGAGTACCGCGCCTTACTCGAAGCGCCCGAGCCCAACCGCTTTGATGAAGGTTTTACGATCCGCACCGTTATCGGCGTGCTCTTTATCTCGCTGATTATGACCCCGGGCGAGATGTTCCTCGGGCTGTACACAGGTGGCGGCGTTGGCGCGGCAGCGCAATGGGTGACGGTGATCCTCTTTTTAGAAGTCTCCAAGCGCTCGTTTACCTCGCTCAAGCGCCAAGAGATCTACCTGCTGGTGTACGTGGCCTCCGCTTTGATCGCCCGCGAGGAAGGCGCGTTTCTCGACCTGCTCTGGCGTCAGTACTTCGTGCGCTCAGCCGAAGCCGAGCTATTCGGGGTCTCGCGCATTTTGCCGTGGTGGTGGGCACCACCGCACGATTCGGAGGCCATTGCCGAGCGGACCTTTATCCACCGCGACTGGCTGGCTCCGATCCTGCTGTTGGTGCTCGGGACGATCATGGGCCGCATCGCCTGGTTTACTTCTGGCTACATGCTCTTCCGGCTCACCTCCGACCGCGAGCAATTGCCCTTTCCGACCGCGCCGATGTCGGCGTTGAGCGCCATGGCGCTGGCCGAGGATTCGGGCGCCGAGCGGGAGACGTGGAAATGGCCGGTGTTCAGCATTGGCGCGGCCATCGGTGCGTCATTTGGAGTTATCTATGTAGGGGTGCCGGTGATCACCCAACTCTGGGGATCCAAAGTGGAGATTCTGCCGATTCCTTTCTGGGACCTGACGCCCTATTTCGGCAATATCTTACCTGCCACGCCGTTGGGGATCGCCGTACACTTGGGGCCGATATTCTCCGGGATGCTCATGCCCTTCTGGTCGGTGATTGGCTCCTTTTCTGGGGTGATGTTGCACACGGCCGTCAGCCCCTTTCTCTACGAATTGGGCTATCTTCCGCGCTGGGAGGTCGGCATGGATACCATCCAAACTTCCATCGCTACTGGGATTGACTTTTGGCGCGCCTTTTCCATTGGCATCACCATTGCCGTCACCATCGTCAGCTTCTACCAACTCTTTAGCACCGGTCGCGAGAAGCGGGCCGAACTGCGCGAGAAGCTGCAACTCGAAAAGGCCGACCAGCCGACGGTGTGTCAGCACTCGGATTGCCATCGCCCGGCCGAGGTGAGGGGATACTGCTTAAAGCACCTCGGCCGCGGCGATTTCAATCTGTGGATCTGCGCTTCGCTGTTTTGCGTAGCGGCGATCTACCCGATCGTCTTGGCCAAGATCTTGTTTCCCATGTTGGTCAGCACGGGCCTGTTGGTGCTCTTTGTGCTCATCGCCTTTGTCTATGCGCCGATCATGTCCTTTGTCAGCGCCCGGCTCGACGGCTTAGTCGGCCGGGAGATTTCGATCCCCTATGTCGAGGAGGCCATTCGCTTTATGACTGGCTTTCGCGGAGTCGAAATCTGGTTCGTGCCCTTTCCTACCCGCAACTTCGGCGGGCACGCCGAGGGGTTTAGGGTCGTCGAGTTAGTTGGGATGAAGTTTACCAGCCTGCTCAAGGCCGAGCTCTTTATGTTACCCATCGTCTTGGTGGTGAGTATGATGTACTGGACCTTCCTCTGGCGTTTGGCTCCCATCCCCTCGGAGAGCTACCCGTACGCCCAGCTCATGTGGCCGCTGAAAGCCTTTGAAACGGCGCTCTTCTACTCCAGCACGATGTACAGCAAAATGTGGCGTGCCGGGGAGGAGTTGGAAGGGGATGTTGTGCCCAACGGTCAAGTCGTGTGGAGCCCGAGCAATTTGCAGGACGGCCGTTGGTGGTACTGGCGGGTGCGTATTACTAGAGATTTTGAGGTGCCGGATCCGGTAAAGCGCTCCTATGAACCTTGGTCGCAGACTGGCTACTTCTATACCAACTTCAGCGGCGGGGGCGCACCACCGCCTCCGGAGGCCGCCCAAAAGATCGATGCCGAGGCGGGTACTCCATCGGATGGCCCCCAGCTACTTTGGCCCCCCAACGGCATGGCCATTGCCACGCCGAATCCCAATTTCCAGGCTGCGGTCGATCTAGCCCCAGGCGACTCGGTTGACTTCTACTTTGAAGTGGATCGCCTGTCCAGCTTTGACGGAGATTTTTTGCAGCGCTCTTCGGATCGGCCCTTGCTCTTTGAGGTCCTGTGGCACGACATGCGCTTTACGGGCAATCGCAAGGACGAAGACGGTGACCGCAACATCGCGACTATCGTCGCCGACGTGGAGCCGGAGGGGCTGGGGGGCCAACTCGGGCTGGCGGAAGGCGACCGCATCCGAGCGGTAAACGGCATCGAACTCCGCATACCCCAATGGGATACCGAGCGGATCGACCGGTATTTTACTCAGGGTGCGGACTCGGTGTTTGCCGCTTGGGAGCGGGATGAGAAGACCATGCGTCGAGCCGTGGTGCGCCGGCCGGGGGAGAGCTTGGGCTTGGAATTTGCGACGACGGACTCTTCTCTTTTCAGAGGCGTCTTCGTGACCGTGAGCAGATGGCTCAGGAACCTATCGGGCCTGGAGTTTGGCTGGACCGCGTACGAAGTGGTGCGCGTCGCCACCGTAGCTGAGGAGGGATTGGGCCCCCGTTTGGGATTGCAAGTCGGTGATCATCTTATGACGATTAACGGCGAGGGTATCGACCAGGACAGGTGGCGCAGCGAAGAGGTGGTTGCCGCTTTTGCTGCGGTTGTGGAGGAGACTACGACAGCGGTGCTGGTCGAGTGGGAGCGGGACGGAGACAGACATCAGGGTAGGGTGATCACCGTGCCACCTGTCCAGTCGGGGCTGACCTATCGAGCCGGGGCCGTCGAGGGTCTCGACGAAGAACTGCTCAACAACAGCGACGACGACGGCGACGGTCTGATTGACGAGGATACATACCATCCCCTCGACGGCAAGAAGTGGCCCATCATCCTCGGCGGCGCGGGATTTGGCCTGACGGCGTATTTCACGCTGGCCTTTATGGGAATGCCGATTTTTCTGATCTGGGGATACGTCCAGAGCGTCAACGGCATTCCGCATTTCCTCATTCCGCAAATCATCGGTGCCTTGATCGCCCGACGCTACTTTTGGCCGCGGTACGGCAAGCAGGACTGGCGGCGCTATGCCATGGTTCTGACTGTGGGCTTCGGGGTTGGCATGTCGCTGATCGGCATGTTCAGCGCCGCTTTGGCGATGATCAAAAAGGCGGTCTCTTCCCTCGCCTATTGAGGGGTGGACAAGGTCCGGCAGTCCCTGTATCTTCGCCATTTATGGACTTACTTGGGCGCATATTCCGCGTCGTGCGGGCGCATACTGCGACTAGCGAGTCGAGTGATGCCTACAAGCATTGGCAGCCTCCAACGACGCCCCCCACATCTGCCGCACCTGCCGAAGATCCAGTCCTCGCTGGGTATTACGCCAATCTGGAACTTCCCTACGGGGCGAATCTGGAGGAGGTGAAGGCGGCGTGGAAGCGGTTGATGAAACAGTACCACCCCGACCGCCACGCTCAGGATCCGGCCAAGCGCGAGGTCGCCAACGCGTTGTGTGCCCAGTTGACGCACGCCTATAAAGAGCTGGAAAAGTTCCTGACGACCCATTAAACTAGCATTGGAGGAAGCTTATGGCTGATTTTGCCACCGTAAAGGAGTACGTCCTCGAGTTGGGCCTTGCCATTGCCGAGGAGATTCCCGCCGAGGAAATCATCATTGTCAACGACGAGGAGCGGGGGGTGCAAAACTTGGTTATTGATTGCGAGGATACGGTGCTGGTGATCGAGCAGCTTATCCTCCAGGTCGCGGCTGGAGCCGCCGACACCTATAAGCGGATTTTGCAGATGAACCGCGACTTGGTCTTTGGGGCCTTCGTCCTCAACGAAGAAGGCGATTCGCTGCTCTATCGCAATACGCTGGCGCTGGAGAATTTGGACTTAAACGAACTGGAAAGCACGATCAACTCCCTCAGTCTCGGCTTGGCCGAGCACGGGGAGGAATTACTGGGGTTTGCCGCCAAATAGGAGGATAGGACATGGCAGGTATATTTCAACGCTTGTTTAAAACCGGGCAGGCCGAGGCTCACGCCATGGTGGATAAGCTCGAAGACCCGATCAAGATGAGCGAGCAAGCAATCCGCGACTTAAAAAAGGACTTGCAGGAAAGTCTCAAGGCTCTGGCCGAGGTCAAGGCGATTTCCATCAGGCTCAGCCGCGAGTCCGAAGACCACCGCCGGCGCGCCGAAGACTACGAGCGCAAGGCCATGCTGCTGTTGCAAAAGGCCGAGTCCGGCCAGATGGAGGAAGCCGAAGCCGACCGCTTGGCCCGCGAATCCTTGACCCGCGTCGAGGAATCCCAGGGTCGGCACGCCGAATCCTCCCAACAGGCTCAAGCCCAACAGGCGATGGCCGACAAGCTGCAGAGCAATGTCAACGATCTGAAGTCAAAAATCGCCTCGTACGAAAACGATCTGGTCACTCTCAAGGCGCGCACCAAAACCGCCAACGCCACCCGCAAAATCAACCAGCACTTGGCCAATATCGACTCCAAGGGCACCACGGCCCTGCTCGAACGGATGAAGGAAAAGACCGAAGAGCAGGAAGCCCTCGCCGAAGCCTATGGCGATATGGGCGACGCGGCGACGAGCGTTGACGACGAGATCGACAAGGCCCTCGCCGACAGCAAGGGTGCCAAGGTCGATGATTCCCTGGCTCAACTCAAGGCCAGAATGAAGACGGCAAAATAAGGGTTGCCGCCCGCGCCCATGGGATGAAGGCCCTTAGCCGCAGGCAATTTTTCGGTGCGCTCGCCGCCGCTGGTAGCTGGGCCGCTTGGAGCGGTTGCTCGTCTGACCAGCAGCGGTGGCCGATTCCCGGGCGGATCGTCAACGAGGGACCACCGCGTGGGCACCTACTGCGCGATGTGCATTCCTGGGCAGACTTTGCCACGGCTGAACCCGCGTGCGATGTCGCCATTGTTGGCGGTGGGATCTCCGGCTTGGCGGCGGCGTGGAAGTTGCGTCGGTCGGGGGTGGAGCGGATCCTCCTCCTCGACCTCGAAGACCAGCTAGGGGGCACTAGTCGCAGTGGCCAATGGGGCGACCAGGTATTTCCCTGGGGCGCTCACTACATCAACATTCCTCCTGCCGAAGCCGATTGTATCCACGAAATACTGCAAGATCTAGGCGTCATCGACGGCTACGACGCGGCGAATAAGCCGCTGGTCGCCGCTGGGGCGATGCTGCGCTGGCCGCACGAGCGGCTCTTCTATCGAGGTCGCTGGGTCGCTGGGCTGGACCCATTTGTCGACGCATCGGATCGGGAGCGCGAAGCGTTGTTGCGCTTTGAAGACGAGATGCTGCGCTGGGCCTTGCATCGCGGTCGGGACGGTCGCCGGGCCTTTGCCATGCCTTTGCGCTACAGCACGGCCGATTCACGGGTGCGGCGTTTGGACCAGATTAGTATGGTCCAGTATCTCCGCGAAGAAGGATGGCACGATGACCGGCTCCGCTGGCTGGTCGATTACGCTTGTCGCGACGATTACGGCAGCACGGCAGCCCAAGTCTCGGCTTGGGCCGGGATTCACTACTATGCCTGCCGGTTCTACGACTACCGGATCGAGGAGGCGTATCCAGCCCACACGCTGACGTGGCCCGAGGGCAATGGGTACTTGGTTAATCAACTCGCCAATAGGCTGGGAGACAACGCGATAAAGCGACAATCCCTAGTGGCTCGTCTATCCGAGGAGCGGTCTCAGGTGCGGTTGGGATACATCGACGTGGCGACCGGGGAAAAACGGCAACTGACCGCGCGGGCAGTGGTGTACGCTGGCAAGCTCCACACAGTTCCTTATGCGATTGCAGACCTGCCGGATGCACAGGCCAAAGCCATGGCGGCCATCGAGTATAGCCCTTGGCTGGTAGCGGCAATTTTCCTCAAAGAGCCGCTCGCTGCTCAGCAGACTACTTGGGACAATGTTTTGTACGACAGCCCGTCGCTGGGCTACGTGGTCGCCGATCATCAGCAGGGCGGGGGCGGCCGCGTGCTGATGTACTATTGGCCCTTTGTCGACCAACTCGCAGACGCCCGGCACGCCTTGCTCTCGCAGAACCATTCATTCTGGACCGAACAGATCATGGCCGACCTGCGCCGCGTCCACCCAGAGCTAGACGACCTCGTAGAGCGCATCGATTTGTATCGCTGGGGGCACGGGATGATGCGGCCCAGTCCCGGGTCGCTATGGGGACCGATGGTTGGTTGGCGGCAGCAGCCAATGGAGCGGATATTTTTTGCTTCGTGCGATGTGACGGGGCTACCCCTGTGCGAAGAAGCCATATTTTCCGGTATGCTGGCGGCGGAGCGGGCCATGGACTGTCTCGGCGTGGCGTATTCCTCCTCGCTGGGAGGGCTTGCAGATGCCTAGGCTGGGTGCGCTGTTTTTGCTGGTGGCCATTTTCTCGGCCGCGGTCTGCGCCATCGTCTATCAGCTACTCATCGGCAGTGTGTCGTCCTACTTCCTCGGCAATAGCGTCGAGCAGTTTTCCCTGACGATCGGCTTTTTTCTCGCTGCGATGGGGCTTGGCTCTTGGCTTTCGCGCTTTGTCACCGACGACTTACTGTTGATGCGGCTAGCCCAGCTAGAGATCTGGCTGGGGCTTTTGGGTGGGGTTTCGGTCGGCGTGCTCTACGTACTCTACGGATACACTGACCACTTTAGGATCGGCATGTTGGCCTTAAGCGTTGCGATTGGCGCGTTGATCGGCTTGGAAGTGCCGCTGATCACTCGGCTCTTGCGCGGTCACGGTACGCTGCGCGCGGCGCTGTCTAATGTTTTGTCTCTGGATTATCTGGGGGCCTTGTTGGCTTCGTTGCTCTTTCCCTATATCCTGTTGCCCTTCCTCGGCAGCCTACATACGGCTTTGGTCGCTGGCTTGGTCAACGCGGTCCTCGGCCTTGGCGTGGTGCTTGCGTTTAAGGGGGTGCTAGAGCAGCGCACCTTTCGCTGGCTAGGGGCGCAAGCACTTGTGGTTATCGCGGTGCTAGGGGCGTTGGCTTGGCAGGGGGAGGGGTTGCGGGCGCGGTGGGAAAGCGACCTCTACGAAGATCGCATCGTCCACAGCGAGCAATCGGCCTACCAGCAAATCGTCCTGACCCGGCGCGACGAACACCTGCGGCTCTATCTCAACGGGCACTTACAATTCGCTTCCATTGATGAGCACCGTTATCACGAGGCCCTAGTCCATCCAGCTATGGTGCTGGCTCCCTCCCGCGAAAGGGTGCTCATCATCGGGGGAGGGGACGGCCTGACGGCGCGGGAAGTGCTCAAATACGAGGAGGTCCAGCACGTCGATTTAGTCGATCTCGACCCGGCGGTGACGCGGCTGGCCCGACGCAACATCCACCTGACCCGGCTTAACGACAATGCCTTGAATCGCCGCCAGGTGCGCGTGATCAACGAAGATGGTTTTGTCTTTTTGCAGCGCGAACACGTGCCGTATGGCGCGATACTAATCGACTTACCCGATCCCCGCGAGGAGAGCTTGGCCAAGCTCTATTCGGTCGAGGCCTATAGGCTGTGCCGCAAGTTGCTCAGCCCGCAAGGCGTCTTGGCGACCCAAGCTTCTAGCCCGTATCACGTACGCGAGGCGTATTGGAGCATTGCCGCCGCCTTGGAGGAAGCGGGCTTTGCCGTCCATTCCTATCACTTGCACGTTCCTTCTTTTGGCGAGTGGGGGTTCCACTTGGCAGGACCCGACGGGTTGGATCCGACCGCGGTCGATTTTGCGGTTCCCACGCGTTACATCGACCGCCAAGTCTGGAGTGCCCTCGCGGTGTTCGACGGTGACATGACCCGCTTGCCTGTGCAGGCCAACCGACTTGATAAGCCGGTGCTGGCGCGTTATTATCGACAAGGTATGAGTACTCAGTTTTGAAAGGACATGCCAGATGGGTTTAAGGAAATGGTTCGGTGGTCGCCAAGACGAGGACGAACCGACCTATCAGGAGTATTCGCTCAGCACCATGAAAGTGGGCTTTCTAGTCGATTACGACCTCAAAACTTGGCAGGTTACAGGCCGTGGAAGCTATGACTACGAAGGCTATACTACCGAGGAATGGGAATTGCAGGCCGACGGTCAGGTGTGCTTCCTAGAGCGCGGCGTAGAAGACGGCAAAGCCTATTGGACCTTGACGCGGGCGATTGGCATCGACGAGATCGAGGACGATATTGCAGCGGCGATCATCGCCGCCGGCGACCCGCCTGAAACTGTACGGTTTGAGGGTGATGAATACGTGGGGAGCACGAGCGACGCGGGCCTGTACCGCAAAGACGGCACCGATGCGGAGCGCGAGTTTGTCAACTGGTCGTTTGAAGGGGAAGAGAGCAAAGTGCTTTTTATCAGCCAGTGGGGCGAGCGCGACTTTGCCGCGTACGCGGGATTGGTGGTAGAAGAATACCAATTCACCGACATCCTGCCGGTGGAGGAGGGCACTTGAAATGGCTTGGCGCGTAGCGGCCTTGGCGTTGTGGGGCCTGATTGCCTGTGGATCAAAAGACCCAGTGCGGGAGCTAGTACGCGACTTAGATCGCTATCCCGAGTACTCGCTGATCGTCGATGATACTCGCATCGAAGGCTCGTTTTTTCCCGACTACGCCCTTCGCTTCCAAGTGTTGACTGCTGCGGGACAGCGCGTGGCCGGGCGCGATACTGTCGTGTATCAGGAACGCCGTACCGATTGGATGGAAGTCAGAGAAGAGACCTTCTACCGCTACGAAAAGTACGTCGGCATGGTCGTGGCCTCCAAGTCGCTGGACGGTCGCCGCACCGGGGCCAGTCAGGCGCACCCGCCCGGCTACCAATACGTCGGCAATTCCCAGTACGGGTTTTGGGGAGGAGGTGGGTTTTGGCAATTTTACGGCCAGTACGCGCTGATGCGCGACTTAATGGGAGGAGGCTGGCGGGTCGGCCGAGGCGATTGGGAGGACTATCGCCGCAATCGGGAAAGGGGCCGCCCGTACTACGGGCCGACGAAGGGAGGCCAACCCACTTTTGGGTCGCGCGGCTCGCAGACCCAAAAGACGCGACCGCAATTTTACCAGCGCCAGCAAAGCCGCCGCCAAGCCTTCAGTGGCCAAGTTAAAAACCGCATGGGCCGCACCACCTCTGGGTGGGGACGCGGTTCCTCGCGCTTTGGAAAATAGGGGGAACACAGTGGACAATATAGTGCAAATGGCCCAGACCCTAGTCTATCTCTTAGAGGCTTTTGTCCTGCTCTTTGTCGCCAAGCAGGTCTATGCCCGGGTTTTTCGCCGAGTCGATCTCAAAAACGAACTCTACGGCCGCAACAACCACGCGATGGCCGTTGCAGTGGGTGGTTATTTCTTCGGGATTTGCCTAGCGCTGGGGGGGGCGTTGAGCGGCCCTTCGCTCGGCTGGCAAGCCGACTTGATTGGCATTGCCCAGTACGGACTCTTGGCAATTGTCTTGATGCTCGTCGCTGGTGTACTCTGCGAGCGAGTGCTCCTGCCTCACTTCGACAATCGCAAAGAAGTCCTCGAGGATCAGAACATGGGGACGGCTTTTGTCGAGGCGGGGATGCACATTGCCAATGGTTTGATTGTTCTGGCTATCGTGCAGGGCGAGGGGCCGCTGTGGAGCGGCGTGGCCTTCTGGCTCTTGGCCCAAGTGGTGCTGATAGTGGCTGGGCTGCTCTACGAGTGGATTACCCCGCATTCGGTTCACCGCGAACTAGAGCGCGATAATGCCGCGGTCGGCTTGGCGTTTGGCGGTGTGCTGGTGGGTATGGGCAATATAGTCAGCATCGCCGTGGCCGGCGATTACGCCGGGTGGATAATCGGCCTCCAAACCTTTGGCATAGATGTAGCCTTTGGTTTTGTCGCGCTCTATGGCATCCACAAGTTGACCGATGTGCTTCTAGCGCCCAAGGTGCGCTTGGGTGCTGAACAGGTCGAAGAGCAGCCGAATGTGGGGGCCGGGCTGATAGAGGCCTTTGGCTACGTGGGTGGATCGACGCTAATCGTCTGGATCTTCTGAACTATCCTGCCGACTCCGATGCCACTGCCACAGCAGAGTTGGACCACCGACGAAGACATAGGTCAGAGTTGCTAAAGCATGGGTCAACGTAGCGCAGGCCAAAGCGGTGGCAAGGGGCACTGTATAGAGGCGGTGCATGGCCTCGCCGAAGAGGAAGTGATACGAACCGATCGCCCCAGGCGTCGGAACGATCACTCCTATAGACGATATGGCCATGATCACCAGTGCGGCGTCGGCGTCGAGGCCGTATGTTTGGTCTAGCCCCATACCAATAAAAGCCGCGTAGACAATGAACACGTAGGCTGCGTTGAGCAGAATCGAACTAACTAGGATTTCAAAGTACGCCGTCGGCTGTTGCCGCAGGGCGGAAAGCCCGCCGATGAAGGTCTCGATGATTTCGAGGACCCGCTCGCCGCGTCCCCAAGCGATCCGCGTGAGCAGTGGACGCATTCCAGCCAAAATTTTTTCCCGATAAACCGATACCAAAACCAAGGCGCTCAGCGCGATCAAGCAGCCAGCTAGGGCCAACAGACCGATGGTGTCCCGATCTGCATCGACCGGCATCCAAAGCACGGGCAGGGCAATATCTACATAGACGATGAGCCAGAACAAGACGATAAGCCAAAACAGATCTAGAATGCGCTCCACCACGATCGTGGCCATTAGGGCGCTGATGCTCGCCCCGGTGGTCCACTTGAGGCTGACGCACCGCAAGACCTCGCCTGAGCGCGGCACGACCACATTGGCCGCATAGCATATAGCTAGGGCAAGCGACGCGTTGAGGTTGTTTACTTGCGGCGCAAAAGGACGCATCAGGACCATCCAGCGCCAAGCCCGCAATACCAAGGTCCCCAGCGTTGCGACGCACATGACAGCGGCCCAAACTGGCGAAATACCGGTCATGGCATCCCAGAGTTCCCCGCGGTTTATTCCCTCAAAGGCCCAATAGATAAAAAGCCCCATCAAGCCTAGGCTTAGCCCATACTGGAGGATTTGTTTCAGTATCTTGTGCATCGCACTGGCAAACGCAAAACAGGGGATCTGACGATCCCCTGGTGCATGGCGGAAGGAATGGGATGGATAGGTTTGTTCGAGTTTATATGGGTTGAATTTTACCCATTTTCTCCAATAGGTCGATGATCTGCGCGGCCGCCTCGGGAGGCGTTGTGGTGTCGGTTCTGAGGATTAACTCGGGGTTTTTTGGTTCCTCATAGGGGTCTGAAACGCCGGTAAAGTTGGGTATTTCACCAGCTTGGGCCTTTTTGTAGAGACCTTTGGGATCGCGCTCGGCGCATACGTCGACTGGGGCGCTGATGAAAATTTCGACGAAATCGCCCTCGGCCATCAGGGCCCGCACCCCGTCGCGGTCGGCTCGGTAGGGGCTGACAAAGCTGGCGAGGGTTAGGAAGCCCCCATCGACAAAGAGCTTTCCTACCTCGCCAATCCGCCGGATATTTTCCGCCCGGTCGTCAGCAGAAAAGCCCAAATTTTTATTGAGCCCAAAGCGGATGTTGTCCCCGTCTAGCACATAGGCCAAATGGCCGCGGGCGGCCAAGGCGTGTTCAACCGTATAGGCAATCGTGCTTTTGCCCGAACTCGGCAAGCCCGTCAGCCAGAGCAAGACCCCTTGTTGGTGTAACAGGCGTTCGCGTTGCTCGCGGCTGACATGGCCCTCGTGTCGGACGATATTGGTCGCTTTGATAGTGGTCAAAATTCACCTCGTGAGTTTAGAGATACATTTTATGGGAAACTCATAATAACGACCATACGGCCTTAATTCGTCAAGGAATTGGCTACGGCGCGAGAGAGGTTGTTTTTAATTGACTACTAATAGTTTATATATTTATACTAAATAGTAATACACAGTACAAGCGCATCTCACCAAGCGGAGGAGGCAAGCGTATGAAAATTGCAATTAGCATCACCTGTGCGGTCCTGCTGGCAACTGCCAGCGAGGGAGTTGTCAACATTCAGAATGTGGGTTCGGGCGCTCGTGCCCAGGGGTTGGGCAACAGCTTTGTGGCGGTGGCCGACAACGCGGATGCGGTGTTTGCCAATCCGGCGGGGTTGGGTCAGGTGTCTCAGCGTGTGGTGTCGTATACGAATGTGTCGCTTTTGTATGCGGGCATTGAAGGCGACGACTTGGGTCAGCACGTGGTGTCCTATGCGCAGCCGTTGGGCGAGAAGATGGGCTTGGGGTTGGGCTATGAGCGGATAGGCTCGTCTTTGATGAGCGAGAATGGGGCGTTTGTGTCGCTGTCGTACCAGGTGGAGCGTCGGCTGCAAGTGGGCTTGTCGGCCAAGTATTTGTTTTGGAGTGTAGGCTCGATCCCCGACGATGATGGTCGGGCGGATCCGCTTTCGAACCAGAGTGCGGGCAACGTAGGCTTGGATTTGGGCTTGTTGTGGCAGAGTCCGGTGCAGGGGGCGCAGGTGGGGGTGTTGTTGAAGAATATCAATCAGCCGAATGTGGCCTATGGCGAGGTTGAAGGGGATGCGGATGCGGGTGCGTTGCCGATGGATGTGCATGTGGGGGTTGGGTATCGGCTTAGCAGTCAGTCGTTGGTGTCGGTTCAGTATGTGCGTCGCGACTTGACGGGGGAGGGTTCGGATGATGGGTTGGTGGTTGGTGGGGAGACGCAGTTGGTGGAGGGGTTGTTGTTGCGGGCGGGGGGTCGTCGTTTGTTGTCGGAGGATGCGGGTGGGGGTTTGAATGCGGGTTTGGGCTATCAGTGGAACCAGTTGGTGTTCGACTATGCGTATGACATTGGGTTGGATTTGACCGAGACCAATGGCGCGCACCGGTTCTCCTTCGCATACGAATTCTAAAACCAAAAAAAGCCCCGAAGACAAAAGGCCGTCCCCCAAAGCGGGACGGCCTTTTTGTTTATTCTATGATGTCTTCGTCCACATCCGTCACCAAGGTGCCTAGGTCTTGGCCTCGGCAGATGCGCTCTATAGTTCCCTTGTCAGAGAAGTCGAAAAAGTGCATGGGCATTTGGTGATCGCGCGCCAACAGGACGGAGGATTGGTCGACGATGGTGAGGTCTTCTTGGATGATGGTGTTGTAGTGCATCCGCTGGTAGCGCCTCGCTTGGGAATCGGTGCGGGGGTCGGAAGTATAGATGCCGCTGACTTGATTCTTGGCAAAAAGCAGGGCTTGGGATCGCGTCTCAATCGCGCGGTGGGCCGCGGTGTAATCCGTAGTGACATACGGATTGCCAATGCCGGCGGCAAAGATGACGATGTAGTGCTTTTCTAGATGGTGAATCGCGCGCAGCCGAATAAAAGGCTCGGCTACCGTGTTGATGGGAATGGCGCTCATCACCCGGACTTCGGCGTCGGATTTAGAGGTGAGGACCCCGCGCAGCATCAAGCTGTTGATCACCGTCCCCATCATGCCGATGTTGTCGGCTTCGGCTCGTTCAATGCCCCACTGATTGGCGAGCGTGCCGCGGAATATGTTCCCGCCGCCAATGACGATGGATATTTCGACCCCACAGGAGTGCAAATTGAGAACTTCGTCGGCAATGTGCTCTAGAGATTCGGGGTCGAAGCCCACGTCGTGCCTGCCGGAGACGGCTTCTCCGCTCAGCTTGAGTAGGACTCGGTTGTATCGCATGGAAGTCAGAGCAGCCGCCCCTTTTCGATGGCGTGTGCCTCTGGATAAGCTGCGGCCAATCCCTCTACCCGGCTGACGAAAAGTTCGGCTTGTTGGGTGGCTGCGCCTGTGAGGTGACGACTGCGGGAGATCGTGTCGGTGATCTCTTCTTCGCTGAGCGGAAAGCGAGAATCTGCGCCCAAGCGATGCGCTAATTCACTGGTGCTTTGTCCTTGTTCGCGCATGTCGACCGCCGCAGACAGGGCGTGCTCTTTAAGTGCGGCATGGGCTTGTTCGCGGCCGGCACCGCGTTGGACGGCCTCCATCAGCAGCGTCGTGGTGGCGAGGAAGGGCAGATAGCGGTCTAGGTCGTGGGCAATTACCGCTTCATAGACACCCATATCGTCGAGGATGTGGAGCGTGGTTTCGAGCATACCGTCAAAGGCGAAGAATCCATCGGGAAGGGCTACGCGGCGCACGACCGAGCAGGAGACGTCCCCTTCAAACCACTGATCGCCGGCCAGTGCGCCCAGCATGTGGACATAGCCGCCGAGGATGACCTGCAACCCGTTGACTCGCTCGCTGCTGCGGGAGTTCATTTTGTGCGGCATGGCTGAAGAGCCGACTTGCCCGGCGGCAAAGCCCTCGGTCAGCATGTCGTGGCCGGCCATCAGGCGGATCGCACGGGCCAGATTGGCAATTCCTGCCCCGAGTTGGTAGAGACAGCTCAAGACCTCAAAATCGAGACTACGGGGATAGATCTGGCCGACGGCCCCTAGTTCCCGTTGGAACCCGAGGTGGTGCCGCACTTGGGCTTGGAGTTGGTCGAGCTTGTCGGCGTCGGCGTCGAGCAGGGTTAGTTGGTCGATGGCTGTGCCGACTGCGCCTTTTAGCCCCCGCAGGGGGTAGCGCTGTACGAGTTCGTCGAGGCGGTCAAAGGCGACTAGCATCTCCTCGCCGAACATGGCGAGGCGCTTGCCGAGCGTCGTGGGTTGTGCGGCTGCGTAGTGGGTCCTGCCAGCGACCGCGAGTTCCTTCCATTGCAGCGCCCGTTGGCCTAAGCGCAGAAGAAGGGCTACGTACTTGACCTGCATTTGCTGCAAGGAGCGGAGAATCTGGTACTGCTCGACATTATCGGTCAGATCGCGACTGGTCATCCCCTTGTGAATGTGCTCGCAGCCGGCCAGACTACAGAATTCTTCGATGCGCGCCTTGACATCGTGCCGCAAAACGGCTTCGCGGCGTGCAATGGATTCGAGGTCAACTTGGTCCTTGACGCGCTCGTAGGCCTCTATGGCTGCGGCGGGCACGTCGAGCTTTAGGTCGCGCTGTGCTTTGAGGATGGCAATCCACAGTTCGCGCTCGAGGACGATGCGACCACGTTCAGACCACAGATCTTGAATCGCTTGACTGGCGTAGCGCTGGGCGAGGACATTGGCGATGGCTGTAGACATGACTTGATTTATCATAAGCATTGGGCATCATAAACGCCAATGCGCGTCAAATCAGTCCTAGCCACCGCCAATAGAGCAAGTTGAGCGGACAGAGCAGGACCAAGGATGCTGTGGAAATAAGGCCCTGGGCGAGGACAAGCTGCTGCATGGAGAGCTGCCGAAAACCATAGGCCACCATGAAAGGCGCTGACTGGTAGGGCAAGAAGGCCAAAGTCGTGGCCATCGCCACGCTGAATGCCGCCGGCAGTGGCGCGACTCCGTGCTGGGCACCTAGCTCCATCAAGGGAATGGTCGCCACGCCGGCCACAGCGGCGATATCCATCAGGAAATCGAGCGGCAGAGCGACCAAACAAAGCGACAGGTGCTTGCCCAGCCAGCCGTATTCCTCTAACGCCAGATACTCACTGCAAGCCGCGATGAACAGATGATTAAATCCGGCCGCGTCCAAGGCGTGGCCCAACGTGAGCAGGGCGACAATGTAGATTAGGAGAGCGAAACGCACCTTGACTAAGTCGCCAAAACGGAGCAATCCCCAGCGCGGCCAGAGGAACAACGCCACTAGAACCAAGCCAACATAGACAGGTTGGATGTGGTGCAAGATGTCGGTGGCCCACAAGCCCACGCCCGCAAGCAAAATGTACAGGGCGCGCCGCTGGATGCGGGTCAGCGGTGCACTATTAGAGGAAGGGACTCGCCGAATGACATGGCCGTCGAGGTGGCGGCCAAAAAGCAGCCAGATCACGCCGAGCGATACAAAAATTCGCAAGCAGCCGATGACTGGAAACATCCAGTACAACCAAGTGGCCCAAAATATGGGTGTGCCTTGGGTTTTTTCGTATTGGCCGGCCAAGACCAAGTTGGGGACAGAGCCGGTCAAAAGCCCACAACCGCCAAAATACGTGCTGCAAAGCAAGGAGAGCAGGACCGCGGCCTTGAGATACGACGATGGGCGAATGTGCAGGCGCTCGACGAGAGCGATGCCAATCGGCATCAAGAACAGGACGCGGATTACTCCGGACGGGATTAGGAAAGCCGTCACTAACCCGATCAGGTGCAATTGGCAGAGCAGGAGAAAGGGGCGCTGCGACAGACGGGACTGAAGCCAAGACGCCAGTGCGTCTCCGAGACCCGTTTTGGCTACCCCCAAGCTCAGAGCCATGCCGGCGAGGACGAGCCAGACGGTCTTGGAGACGAAAGGGGCTAGGCTCTGTTCAAAGCTCAGCAGGCCAACGGCCGGGATTAGGACGAGCATCCCCGCCGAACTTAGCGCGATGGGTATGGGTTCGGTAGTCCAAAAGAACAGGGCAAAAAGGGCGATGCCAAGGGCGTTTTGCACGGGGATAGGCAGCGCGGTCAACGGGGCAGCAAAGCCTAAAAGGAGGGCTGTGGTACCCAATAGCAAGCCCATCCATTGTTTGGGCGCTAGCTTGGATATGGTCAGAGAGAGTCGGTGGGGCAAGGAAACCCTGCGGGGCTAGGGGTGGAGCAAAAAATAAAAAAGCCCCGGATTTTGAAAAGAGCGGCCTAAACCTATTATTTTGCATAGAGGATACGTGCAATGGCTCAACTGAAGTCCATCCGCCTGCGCTTAGACAAGCCTTTGACCGGGCCGTACGACCGCCTTTTGCGCCGCCCTGGTCCTGAAGTCGCCGCCCTAGTAGCGGGCGAAACTGTGGCGATCATCCGCGGCACGCGGCTACTAAAAGCCATGCCCTTATGGGAAAGTGAAGTCGCGTGTTATTACGCCAAGGGGAAAGGGGACACTGGATGGTCGCCGGGCGACTTTAGAGACGCGGAGCAAGCCGAGTGCTGGGCAGAGAAAGAGCTGGTGAATTCGCTGGCCGTGCCCATCGGCTACTTCAAGCTCCCCAATGCCACTTGGGTCAGCGCGCTGGCCGCCGAACTGACGCCGTGGACGGCGCAAGCTGTCGAAACATGGCGGGCGGGGATTGAGCGGGACATTTGGCTGACCGTGCTGAGGGTGTATCGCTGTGCGTCCGTTAAACCGAAATTCTTGCGTCAAACGGGTTTGGACCTACGCGTTAGGCCCTTTGAGGTCGAGCAATTGCAGCCGGTCGTTTTAGAAAGAGAGCTTGAGCGGCGAATGGAACAGATACAAGGGGCAGTAGAACGTCATGCTCGCGGTGGCACCCGTGTGGGCGCAAGCTACGACCCCCAAGCCTTCACCGCAGAGACCGGCTACAGTGCCGACCAATTGAAGGGCTGGATTGACCAATGGCGGCGCAAGCAGCAGCTCATCCTATACGGCCCGCCCGGTACCGGCAAGACGTACTTGGCCGAGCGCTTGGCGCGTTGTCTGGTGGATGGCGGCGGTTTTAGTGAACTCGTGCAGTTCCACGCCTCGTACGCGTATGAGGATTTCGTCCAGGGGATCCGGCCACGGGTGGTAGAGGGTGCACTGCACTACGAATTGGCCGCTGGGCACTTTCTGCGGTTTTGCGACAAAGCGCGCCAAGCCGGAGAAAAGCCCTGCGTGCTGATCCTCGACGAAATCAACCGCGCAAACCTCGCGCGCGTTTTCGGCGAGCTAATGTACCTGTTGGAATACCGTCATCGCCCAATCGCGCTGGCCGGTGGCGGCCCCGAGTTTTCGATTCCTGCCAACGTGTATCTCATCGGTACGATGAACACGGCCGACCGGTCGATCGCCTTGGTTGACCAAGCTATGCGGCGGCGATTTAGCTTCGTCCGCCTGCGGCCCAACTACCAGCTTTTGGCAAATTATCTCGATAACAAGGGCGTACCCCCGGAGAAATTGGTCGCGCTACTAAAAGAAGTGAATCAATCCATTGGGGATGAGGACTGCGAACTGGGCATTTCTTTCTTCATGGTCGCCGATCTCGCAACGGCGCTGGAGCACATTTGGCAAGGAGAGGTCGAGCCGTATCTGGAGGAGGTGTTTTTCGATCGCCCGGACCAGATGGCGCGCTTTCGCTGGTCTAAGGTCGCCGGGCGTTTGCAGGATTGAACGTGCGACGCTACGAGCTGATCGAAGAGGAAGTGGCGGCGATACCGGCTGTCGAGCTTGCGGTCGAACAGGCCCTGCATCTGCACGCCCAATATCCAAAAGAGCTGGAGTTCGGCTTCCCCAGCCCGCTCAATGACCAGTGTTATCAGCTCAGATCGCGGGGCTATGTCGGCGTGGTGCCATTGGGCGCGGATGCCGCCTTGGAAATCAATCCCAAAATACGCTGCTCGCTGCTCATGCCCATGCTAGAGTACGCTTATCAGCTACCCAAGATCAGCGCGTACAAGGCCCCGGCTACAATGGGGGACATCTACGAATTTTGGGCCGAGGTGCTCGCGCGCAAGGTTTTGCAACGGGTGCGGCGCGGGCTGTTTTGGGATTACCAAACGCGCGAAGGCCCCAGTCGGTGGGTGCGAGGACGCATGTACCCCGAGCGCAGCGGTCTGGGCGTCCATCCCTACTGTCGGTTTGCAGAGCACACCCCCGATATCACCGACAACCGCATCTTGGCCAACGCGCTGTCCGGCCTGAGGCGCTTTGCCTTTCGCCGCGAGAGCATTCGGCAGATGGTCGGTAGAGCTTGGTGGGCGCTGAGCGAGCTAAATTACCGCCACATTCGACCCGCAGATTGCCTCGGCGTCGCGTATCACCGGCTAAATGAGGACTATCAACCCATGCACGCGCTGTGTTATCCCTTGCTCCAACAGCGCAGTCCGGATTGGGGGGTAGGGGCCGCGGAAGGACCAGCGTACCTGCTGCACATGCCGACTTTATTCGAGCGGTTTTGCACGACGTTTATCGACCACAAGCTCAACCACGAGGTCGAACTAAAAGCCCAGTATCACACGCGATTGAAGGGAACAGAGCGGCTTTCCTTCCGCTTGGACATGGCTCTGTTTTCAGTGGCAACCGGGCAGCCACTGGCGGTAATAGATGCAAAATACAAGGCCGATGGTCCTGTAGAAAGCGATGTTCAGCAGGTGGTTGCCTATGCGGTGCAACTCGGTACGCACCGCGCCTTTTTGCTCTATCCGAGCAGCGATATGGACGAGCAGTTTGAGGTCGGGCCGGTAGCTGTGCAAGTGCTCGGGTACGATCTTGAAGCCGAGGACCTAGAGAAAGCGGGCCAACATGTGATTCGCAGAATAGAAATGTCCTATAAAATTTAATATGTAAATAAAAACAACAAAAAAATCTAAGACTCAACGAGAAACAAACTCAAATCAGCCCAGTAAGTAATCACGACCAAGCAAGCCAACAAAATTAACAGAAAAGGCAAGGAGACGCGGTAGAGCCGGTGTACGGGCTGTTCAAAGCGAATGCTGGCAATAAAGAGGTTGAGTCCAACCGGCGGCGTCGAGTAGCCGATTTCCAAGTTGGTCAAGAAAATGATCCCGAGGTGAATGGGGTGCACATCGTATGCTTCGGCGATGGGTAGGATCAGAGGCACGACGATGAGGAGGGCAGAGAACATGTCGATCATACAGCCAACCGCTAGCAGAAACACATTGAGGAGAATCAAAAAGAGCAGGCGGCTGCTGATGTGAGTCTCTATATAGGCGAGCAAGCGCGTTGGAATTTCCGCATCAATGAGGTAGTTGGTATAGGCCATGGCCGCGGCCAAGACGACAAAAATGCCGCCGACAAGTACCATGCTGTCGCAGATGATCTTCGGCAGTTGCCCAACGGAGATCTCGCGACGAATGAGCACTACCACCACCAAAGCGTACAGGGCACTCAAGGCCGCGGCTTCGCTGACGGCGATAAACCCCCCGTAGATCCCCCCGAAGATCACCACCGGCAACAGAAGCTCCCAACTACAAGCGACAAAGGCCTGCGGTAATTCGCGCCACCCGGTGAAGTGCTCGGGTGCGGCACAGCGCCGGCCTTGGAATAAGCTGTAGCAAGACAGGGCACCTACCAAGAGCAAGCCAGGGGCGATGCCAGCGATAAAAAGTTGATCTACCGGCGTCTCGGATACAATCCCGTAGATGATCAGCGGCAAACTCGGTGGAAAGAGCAATCCCAAGCTACCCGAAGTGGTAATTAGCCCGAGGGAAAACGAATCGGGTAGGCGCTGTTGTCGCAGAGCAGGCAATAGCAGCCCACCGAGAGCGACAATTGTCATCCCCGAAGCCCCGGTCAAAGCTGTGAAGAGAGCGCAGACGATAATGGCCATAATGGCCAATCCCCCTGGCAACCAGCCGAGCAAAGCTTGAGAGAAACGCACCAGCCGAGACGGTGCGCCGCTTTCAGCGAGGAGAAAGCCCGTGAGGGCAAAGAGCGGAATAGCCGTTAAGGTCGGCGTTTCGGCTAGCCGGTACATCTCGATGAAGACGACGGTTAAATCGATCTCGGCGATGGAGAAGTGCAAAAGGGCCATCGCACTGATGACCACAAAGAGCGGGACGCCGGCTAGGGCGGCTAGGGTGGCTAGGAGGCTGCTCACGGGTGATCCGTCGAAGTGCGCAGGCGGCGCACGCCCTGCAAGAGGAAGCGCAGCGCCATCAGCCCAAAGACGAGGGGAAAGCACAGTTGGGCAATCCAAGCGGGGATCGCGAAGAAAGCTGTCGTGCCGTCCGCGCGTTCGTCGAGCACGAAGCGGCTAGCGATATAGGCTAGATAGGAGCAAAGCGCGGTGGCAAAAAGGTCCGCGCCACTCAGGACAATAGCTCGTGCCCGGGCGGGTAGCAGGCGCAACGCAGCGTCAATGCGGATGTGTTTGTCGAGCCGGGTGGCCACCAATGCACCGGCTAGCCCAATCCACAGCACGAGGTGCCGCACGAGACTTTCGGTGCCCAAGAAGGTGATGGAGAACAGATTTCGTGCGAGAATCTGCCCACAGGTCAGCACCAGCAGGCAGATTACCAAGAGAACGAGAAATCCGGTCTCAAGGCGGTGGAGGATGGGCTGGCCGCTCAAGGGGAAGTCCGGCGAAAGTCCTGGAGGTGTCGCGCTATTTGCTCGTAGGCCTCGCGGGAAAAGGCTTGGCCCACGAGTTCGGCTTCGGCGCTGGTGACGAGGCCCTCGAAGGTCTCTACATCGTTTGGGTTGACCTCGACCAACGACAGGCCGTTGGCCTGCAACACGGTCATGGCCTCGTCATTGTCTCGGCGATTGCGCTGATTCAGAGCGGCCATGTGCTGCCGAGCTATGCGGTGGATGTGTTCGCGATCGGCTGCGGGAATCTTGGCGAAAGTTCGCTTGTCGATCAAGAGAGCGCCTAGGGTGTAGTTGATCGGGAGTTGGGTGACGTATTTTGCGCGGGTAAACCATTGGAGGACGATGGTCGCCGATGGCGAAGCGTACACCACATCGATTAGGTTGGTCTGCAACCCGAGGAGGACGTCCGGTATGTTCAGGGGAACCGAGGTGACGCCGGCTAAGCGGAAAAGCACGGAGGTAAGTGGTTCATCGGGTAGCTGCCATACCTTTTGGGCGCGCATGTCCTCGACGGTAGCTACGGGTTGCTGCGAGAGGATGTGGACAAAGCCGATGTCGGCCCAACCGAGAAAGACATAGCCTCGTTCTTCGTAGCCCTGTCGGTAAAAAGCATCCATTTTCTCGAGCACGTAATCTACTTCGGCATAGCTGTCGAAAAGAAAAGGCATTTGCAGTGCGAGCACATCGGGCAAGGTCTGACTGACACCTTGCCCGCCAAAATTACCGCCGTGGAGCTGGCCGATGCGCATCTTGCGCAATACGACCTTCTCGTCGCCTTGAACGCCACCGGGATAGATTTTGAACCCCACGTTGCCGCCCGTTTCCTGCCGCACGTCTGCGTCAATGGTGCGGAGGACTTTGGCCCAACTGCTGCCCTCGGGAGCGAGGGTCGCAATTTTGAGGAGGTGATTGGGTTGGGCAGCGACAGAGTTGGCTATGAGTGCGGCAATGACCGCAAAAAGTCCTTTAAAAGAAATCATCGGCTTGGTCTAGCAGGATCTGCGCCTGTCTTTGGGCGGCGATGTTTTGCAAGGTAAGCTCCGGTACGGCGTCTGCCGAACTGGTTAGGGCTTGGTTGAGCAGGGACTCGTATAGCTCCCGGTCAAAAGTGCTCCGAGCATAGGATTTGGCCTTGGCAACGTACACCATGAGCACCTGTCCTTTGCTGATGGCCACGGCTCGGTCGAAGTGCTCGGCGGCCTTTTCCGGGTTGCCGCCCAACATCGGCGGCAGGGTTGCGTAATAGGATCCCAAGAAGACATGGGAACTTCCGTATTGAAAGGTCTCGTCTTGGGCCACGGTCCACTGTATGAGTTTGATAACTTTGGGCAATTCGGCTAGCGCCGCCATGGATTCAATGTTGGCACTAATCCAGGCTCCCCAACTCGAAGCGGCCCAAAACACGACCGGTAGGTCTGAAGCCTCTAGGTCGTCGGTGATGCGGATAAATTCAGCATAGGGGGCTTTGAGTAAGTCTGGTTGGCTAAGGCGCAGGGCGAGGGCTTTGAGGCCGTTCACCTTGCCCCGGTGGTACAGATGCTTGGCTCGTTCGGGATCATCGACTTCGACCAAAGTGGCGTAGGAAGTATATATCTCAGCAGCACTTAAGAGCAATTGCGGATCTTGCGGATTGGCCACCAGCAGCCCTTCTAATAAGAGCAAGAAGGTAGGCACGCCCGAGGCGACCAAATCCAAATCGTCGTGGCGAGCGGTGGCTGCACTGACGTCCTCGATCAGCGACCCCACCAGTGCAGATTGCAACCTAGCCGCGCACCCAATCGGCCCAAAGGCGAGGGTTGCCAGCAAGAGCGTTGTCAAGAGGTGTTTAGCTACCATTCGGACCCAAAAAATAGGCTAAGAGGGGTTCCTCGTTGGTTTTCTAACCCCTAAGTCCGCGAGTTTTGTCACTGTCCATCTCCCTTTCAGGCTCTGTCGTGACGCGTAAGCACTGCCAAGGGTTGTCCTTTTCAGCGCAGGCCGCAAAAATTTCCAAGGCACTGGCCAAGTCCTCGCCGCGCGCGCGATAAACAGCGGAAAAGAGCGTTAAATTGGCGTTGTAGCGACGATAAGACAGGAGACGCGCATTGTTTAGTTCCCACTGGAGGAATCCATTGTAATAGTTGTGGGTGAACTGCGTTTTGATGAGGGCGAAATCGCGCTGGCGCTCGGCAAAAACGACCTGCCTGTCGCGGAGTACAACACTGCGAGGTAGCTCCAGTGAGTAGAGGCTGTCGAGCGCCGCGACGGTTTCGACCATGAAGTGCCGAAAGAGCGCCGCGTCCGCTCGGCGCGCCTCGGCCTGTTGTAAGAGCGGGGTATCGGGACCGAAGTGCTGCGCCAAGAAGAGCAGAGATCCTTGACGGCCGACGAAAGTCGCCAAGCTCTCGTTGTAATCGGTCTGTCCTGGGGCATAGACGAGGGCATGCGTCAGCTCGTGGAGGATCAAATCGGCTAGTTGATCGGGTGCGTAGCCGAGCATTGGGCTGAGAATTGGATCGGAAAAAAATCCCAAGGTGCTGTAGGCACTGACCGGACGGACAATGGCATCGTACCCTGCGGCGGCGAGAGCATCGCGCTGTTCGTCGGCCAAATCGCGGCGAAAGAAACCTTTGTAGGGGACCTCGCCGACGAACGGAAAATCCCAAGTATAGGGTGAGAAGCGGTCGGGCGGACAAGCGCTGACATTCCAACTGATCGGACCACCGCCCGTATCGTAGAAAGTCGTGTACTGATCGTCTGTTTTCAGCCCCACGCTTTCGGCGTAGCGACGAATGGCTTGAATCAACTCCAGTTGTGTCCGGGTTTGCTCGGCCAAATCGGGGCGGGCGAGGAGAGTTTGGACTGAAATGCGCTTGTACACCACGCGGCTTTGACCGCGGGCTAGATGCCAATAGTAATTGAGATTGCAGCCGCAAATGCCCAACAGACCCAGCCCGATGAGTATTCGAAATAAAAGAGGCATCCGCGGCCAACAGCCACTTGTGCGTCTTAATAAGAAAGCGAGCCAGCCAACCTAGGGTTTGCTGACGATCTTTTCTCCATCGAAAATCACATTGCCTTCTTTGTCGAGGACGCGACCGTCGCTGGTAAACTCATACTTCATGGATTGACCCAAGGTCAGGCGGCGTTGTACTTTCTCTAGGTCTTGGTCGTATTTCTCGATTAGCTTTTCAATCGGCCCCTCAAAAGAAGTCTGCTGATGCTTAGGGCGATCCTTGTTGTGAGCGGCCCGTTCCTCAGCTGTCATAATGGGAAGGCGCTCGGCAGCGGGGGTGAACCGCCCGGCCATGGCCTGTTGGCGGCGATACTTCTCGTGGCGCTTTTCCGACTCGGTCAGCATTTCTTCGGGAATGGTCTCAAAGCCGGTATCTTGGTCGCCTCCTTGTTCCCGGCGTTTTTGCTGTTCTTCTTGGACTTCGCGCGAAAGGCGCTGTTGGCGCTCATCGTCCAAGCTAGTGTCTGTGCCTAATCTCCGCAGTACATGCCGCGCGGCCTTGTTCATAGCGAATGCGCTGCCTCCTTAAATTGTGTGCGTGTATCGAAAATTGGCTAGCGATAAAAAATATAAGGGGGGTGGGTGATTTGGCAAATCCAAATCACCTTAGTTATTATAGAGTAGGATAGATAGGCAGTAGTAGATGCTCTTGATGTCGGGTCTCTAGAGCCAAGGCTAAAGAGTCGAGATTTGAACTTTTGGTATGGAGATATAGGATGAGCTTTTTATCGCGTTTCTTTTCTCATGAAATAGGCATAGACTTGGGCACCGCCAATACCTTGGTGTTTGTCAAAGGCAAGGGAATCGTACTCAACGAGCCCTCGGTTGTAGCACGCCAAGTCTCCACCCAAAAAGTCATTGCAGTCGGCGAAGAGGCCAAGGAGATGATGGGGCGTGAAAACGCCGGTATTCAAATAATTCGCCCCCTGAAGGACGGTGTCATAGCCGATTTTGAAGTTACCGAGGAAATGATCCGCAGTTTTATTCGCAAGGTAAAAAAGAACCAACTTTTCATGCGGCCCAAGATCGTGGTAGCGGTCCCGGCTGGTAGCACGGAAGTAGAGAAGCGGGCGGTGCGAAACTCCTGCGAGCGCGTAGGGGCCAGAGAAGTCCATCTGGTCAGCGAGCCTATGGCCGCGGCTATAGGCATGGGATTGCCGGTCGATCAAGCCGTCGGCTCAATGGTCATCGATATCGGCGGCGGGACGACGGAGGTCGCCGTAATCGCCCTTTCAGGTCTCGTCGAACACGAATCGCTGAGGGTGGCTGGGGCTGCTATGGATCAGGCGATTATCGAGTGGATGCGTAGAAAGCACAACTTGCTTATTGGTGTCCAAGGTGCCGAGACCATCAAGTGGCAAATTGGTTCGGCGACGGAATTGGATACAGAAGAAACTATCCCGGTGCGCGGTCGCGATACCATAGCTGGGCTACCCAAAGTATTGCAGGTGGATTCGGTCGAGATCCGAGAATCCCTATCTGATTCCGTGGCCCAAATCGTTGCCAGCGTGCGCAGAGTGTTGGAGAGAATGCCGCCCGAATTGGCGGCGGATATTCTCGATAGGGGGATGGTGCTATGCGGCGGTGGGAGCATGCTGCGAGGATTGAAGGAACATCTGCTCAAAGCGACAAACTTGCCGACTTATATCGATAGCGAAGACCCGCTCTCGGCTGTAGTGCGGGGCAATGCTCGCATCCTTGAAGAGTTTGATCACTACCGCCAGGTTCTGCTCTAGGCGACTATGACCAATACTCGGGAGCTCATCGTCATTGGACTAGCTGTTGTCTGCGCCCTGACTTTGATGAGCTTACCTCCATCCTATAAGACCTCTATCGCCGAGCGCTGCCAAGTCGGTTTATTGGTATCAGGTCAAGCCCTGTTTTCAGGAGTCACCCGCTATGCCCGCGACGAGGAAAAGAGCCGTTTTCTCCTGACCCAGAACGCAGCCCTAGCCCTCGACAACATGCAAATGAAGGAAGCTGCATGGGAAAATGTGCGTTTGCGCAAGGCTCTGTCCTTTCGGCCTATAGATGAGAACACGAGTGTTATTTCTGCCGAAGTAATCGGCCGCGACCCCGACCACATTTACGACACGATCATCATCAATGCCGGCCGCGAACACGGCGTAGATAAGGATATGCCCGTGGTGACGCCCGAAGGGCTCGTCGGGCACATTGCCCAAGTTGGGGGGGCTGATTCGGTGGTGCAGTTGTTGATGCGCACGAGGATTAGTGCTTTGATTCAAGCGACTCGCGCCCAAGGCATTGTCTCGTGGATCGATGGTCATCGGTTCCGGTTGCGATTCGTCGAAGCGAGCAACTTGGTGCAGGAGGGGGATATAGTCGTGTCGTCGGGGTTAGGCGGGCGCTACCCCAAGGGCATACCGATTGGCACGGTGGTGGAGGTGGATCAGGAGAAACGGGCTCCGGTTTTTCTGCGAGTTATCCTCAAGTCGATCGTGGATTTCTCTACACTCGAAGAGGTTTTCGTTCTCGGCAAAGACACTGGCCTAGGCTGAGAGGGCACGGCTTATCTTGACAGAGCATGAGCTGTGCCATATCCTTAACTATTTGTTGGCGTGATAATTAACGCGATTTCAACCCACCCGAATAGAGAGTACAGTCTTGACGAAAGCTGATATCGTGCGTCTAATCGCCGAGGGGACAGGGCTTACCAAGACGGATACTGCGGCTGTCGTTGATGGCTTTATCGAATCCGTAATTGAGGCTTTAGAACGAGAAGATCACATTGAGATTCGCGGTTTTGGCACCTTCAAAGTCGTTGAGCGGGCACCGCGTACAGGTCGCAATCCACGCACGGGTGCCGAAGTAAAAATCGTTGGTCGTAAGACCCCGACATTTAAGCCCTCAAAGGAATTGCGGGCGCGCGTCAATGGGGAAAACATAGAGGACAAAAATCCAGGAGATAAAAAAAATGCCCTGTGGCAGGAAGAGAAAGCGGCATAAGATCGCTACGCACAAGCGCAAGAAGAGACTGCGCAAGAATCGACACAAGAAGAAGAACATCTAGGCTAAGGGGCTAATAGCTCAGCTGGATAGAGCGCCGGTCTCCGGAACCGGAGGTCCCAGGTTCGAATCCTGGTTAGCTCACCATTTTGCCGCCACAGTATGGTCGGATAATTAAGTCGGGGTGTGGCGCAGCCCGGCTAGCGCGCTTCCTTGGGGTGGAAGAGGTCGCTGGTTCAAATCCAGTCACCCCGACCATTTTTTTAGTAGTGTAGAATTATTGCTTTTGCTTGTCCATGTCGGGGTGTAGCGCAGCCCGGCTAGCGCACCTGCTTCGGGAGCAGGGGGTCGCCGGTTCAAATCCGGCCACCCCGACCACGAATTAAGTCCCTGTGAGATATAGACTTACAGGGACTTAATTTATTTGCGATACGAGGTATGGCTCTCTCCATCGGCATAATCGGCTTGCCCAATGTTGGCAAATCAACCCTCTTCAACGCGCTAACTGGAGATGGGGTTGAGGTCTCTAATTACCCATTTTGCACTGTGGCTCCTAATGTGGGTAAAGTCGAGCTCCCAGACCAGCGCTTAGAGCAGCTAAGCGAGGTTATCCAGCCGGGCTCCACAACGCCTACGAGCATCCACTTCGTCGATATTGCCGGTTTGGTGCGGGGTGCCAACCAAGGTGCTGGGTTGGGCAATCAGTTTCTCTCCCACATCAGAGATGTCGATGCCCTAGTCCACGTGGTGCGCTGTTTTGACGACGCGCAAATAAGCCATGTAGATGGGAAGATCGATCCCTTGCGCGATAGCGAGACCATTGAAACGGAGTTGCTGCTGACCGATTTGGTGGTGATGGAAAAAGCCGTACCCCATCTAGACAAAGTGGTCCGCTCCGAGCCACGTAGCACGCGAACGCAAGAGCTGGCGGCCTGCTCGAAGGTCTTAGAGGGATTGCAGCACGGAACGGGTGTAGCAGCTATGGGGTTGACGACCGAAGAAAAGGATGTGCTCGCTCCGTATCGCTTGCTGACGGCAAGACCGGTGCTTTATGCGGCCAATATTGGAGAAATAGAAGCCGATGCGCCGGAGCCATGGGTGGACCAGTTGGTCGAGCGCTATGGAGCGGATCGAGTGCTGGTCGTCTCGGCGCAGCTCGAGGCGGAAATGGCCGGTCTGAGCCAAGAGGAACGAGCGGAGTTCATCCAAGAGTTGGGGCTGGAACACGGGGGGATAGAGCGCTTAGTCCAAGCCGGATACAAGCTGCTGGACCTGATTACCTTCTATACGCTCGCCAACGACAAGTTGCAGGCGTGGCAGTTGCCGCGCGGAGAAAAGGCACCGCGGGCGGCTGGGCGGATTCACACAGACATGGAAAAGGGGTTTATCCGCGCTGAACTAGCCGCCTGCGATCAGCTAATCGCTATGGGTGGGTGGGCACCGTTGAAAACGGCGGGGCAATTGCGGAGCGAAGGCCGGGATTATGTCGTCGCCGATGGGGACGTAATCACCTTCCTTTTTAAGGCTTGAAGCTCAGAAGCAAGCGTGGAACGCTAGGTTTAGCACAGTAGCAGCTTCCACTTGTTTCAGGCAATAAACGCAATATCGCAATTTCTTTACGGCAGATGAGAATCGCGGTTAAAAACGGCCAAATGCAAGGGAGCATCAAACTACATAAAGCAGTATAAAAACAAGGAATAGAGTCGCTTGACGGAAGGTATTAGGTCGCCTATCTTCTGCCGTCTAAATAAGAGCGAAACAGACCAATGGGACGCGCCTTGGGCATGATTGAAACCCGTGGCTGGGTGGCTGTGGTCGAAGCGGCAGATGCTATGGTCAAAGCCGCTGAAGTCGAGGTGGCCGGCTGGCAGGAAGTAGGCGGCGGCTTGGTCTCGGTCATCGTCCGCGGAGACGTGGCCGCTGTGCGCGCTGCTACTGAGGCCGGCGTCGTGGCTGCGGCAGATGCAGGTGAAGTAGTCGCGTTCAGCATCATTCCCCAGCCACATGAGAGCACGGAAGCTGTATTGACCCTAATCCGCCCTCCGGCGACAGTATGGTAATCTGGGCAAAAATCATTTTGGCCATGGCCTTGCTCGGTGGTGCTGTATGGTATCTCGAGCCGGCTGAGTTGCTTGCGGCCGCTGGGCAAGTTGGCAGGGACAAAGTGATCATCTGCGGGGCGATTGCCCTAGTGGGCATCGGCGTGCAATGGATGAAATGGCAGCTATTGTTGCGCAACCAAATCCCCGAGGTCAATGGACGCGATGCGCTCTATTCGCTGCTGGGCGGCGCAGCCCTTGGTCTGGTGACACCGAGCCGTTTAGGCGAACTGGGGCGCGGCGTTTTCTTGGGGCGGGGCCGGACTAAGGCCGCATTGTTGACGGCCGTGGACAAATTGAGTTCGGCTGCGGTCACGTTGGGATTGGGGGCGGTAGCCGCGTGGATTCTATGGCCCCATCTCAGGGGCTTTTTGCTGTTGCTAGTCTGCGTTCTCGGCGCGCTGCTGTATTGGGGCTGGTGCCGCCGGAAAGCGAGTGGCCCGGTTGCCTGGGGGGCCATTGCCGGGTTATCCGTCTTGTTCAACGTGGTATTCATGGCGCAATTTTTCTATTTGGTCTCCGCCGGTGTACCTGTCGACTCAGCAGTCGTATTGGCGGTGCCGGTGGTATTTGCCCTGAAAACCCTGTTGCCCTTGGGGTTTTTGGATCTAGGGGTTCGCGAGGCTGCTGCTATCTTGGTATTTAGCAGCCTCGGCCTAGAGCCGCAACCCGCTTTTGTGGCCAGTATCCTGATTTTTGTCTGCAATGTGTGCTTGCCGGCTGGCTTGGGCTGGCTGTGGATTGCTAGCCGCCGACTGCGGACGATGGGAAAGGTCGCCTTATGAATTCGGCGTATGCAATAAAAAAAGAAATATGCGAAGTAGGGCACAGGGTCTATCAGCGGGGGTACGTAGCGGCCAATGACGGCAATATCAGCGTCCGCGTAGAAGACGATCTAGTGCTGTGTACACCGACCGGAGTGAGCAAGGGCTATCTGAGCGCAGATATGCTGGCCACCTGCGATATGGAGGGCCGACAAGTAGCGGGATCGATGAAAATATCGTCGGAAATCCGCATGCACCTCGAAATTTACAAGTTGCGGCCCGATGTCCGTGCCGTCGTTCACGCCCATCCGCCGACCGCGACCGGTTTTGCCGTCGCTGGCATTGAGCTGACTCAGTGCGTATTGCCCGAGGTCATCGTTAGCCTTGGGGGTATTCCACTCGCGGATTACGGCACGCCTGGAGGCCCCGATATCGTTGAGCCGATGAAGCCGCTTTTGCGGCAATACGACGCCGTTTTAATGGCCAATCACGGAGTAGTAACCGTGGGCCAACACGTCATGGACGCCCATTTCAAGATGGAGACTGTCGAACACTTTGCCCAGATCGCCTTGGTGGCGCATCAACTCGGCGGTATCCGCACGCTGGGGGGTAAAGACGTGGAAGATCTCACGAATCTGAGAAATCGCTTTGGAATTGGGGATCGGCCGTCTTGTGAGGTGGAGGGAGAAAGCGATATCGTCGAGCGAATTACCAAGGAAGTTCTGCGCCAACTGCGCTAGCTTAGTTCGCGATGTGAGGAAGTATGAGGTTTATAGGACTGATCGCCGCTGCAATAGGAATAGCAGCAACTCCGGTGAGCGGCCAAGACATCGTCGAGGCGGTCCAGCGCGGAGACTCCCTGCTGGCGCAGGGACAGCCTAAACAGGCGTTAGCTGAATACGAAAAGGCGCGCGAACTAGGTGCTGGCAGTGCGATGTTTCTCAATCGCTTGGCCAGCCTCTACATGCAGACCGGCGGCTATAGCCAGGCGGCTGAATCGCTACAACAATCGCTCGCTGAAGACCCTAGGCAGCTTCCGGTATATTCGGCGTTGGGGGAGGCCTTTTTGGCCATGGGCCAGCTAGACTCGTCTATTTTTTACGTCGAACAAGCGAGCATTCTGGCCCCCTTCTCAACTAAAGTCCACAGCACCCTCGGCTATCTCTACATGCAGGGCGGACAGAGCGAAAGGGCGCGAGAACGTCTCGACCGGGCCTTGTCACTGGACGAAAAAAACCCGGAAGCCTATCGCCTATATGGGTATTACTACGCACAACAGGACTCGGTAGATCGAGCCATTGAATATTATCAGAAATTGGCGGAGTTATCGCCGGAGAATGTCGAAGCCTACAATAACATCGCGTTCCTTCTCGCTGGGGCCGGGCGCTATCCCGAAGCGCTCGAGTATTACAAATTGGCTAAAGATCGGGCGCAGGATCCCTACCTAGCCCAAGCAATCACGGCCAAAATCGAAGAGGTCCAGGCGCTGCTGGCCGGTGAGATGCGGGCGCGCTACATATTGGTTGAAACGGAAGCATCTGCGCTCGAAGTCCTCAAAAAAATAGCTCAAGGAGCCGATTTCTCCCAGCTTGCACAGCAGCTTTCCATCGCGCCCAACGCCAGTCAAGGCGGGGATTTGGGTTTTTTTGGGCCGGGTGAACTCATGCCCGAAATCGAGGAAATCGTAGTGCAATTGAAGGTTGGGGAACTGAGTCAGGTCGTGGAATTACCGATGGGGTATATCGTCGTGCAGAGATTGAACTAGCAATGAAAAAGGTAGCGGCCAAGACATCTTTCGATGCCTTGGCCGCCAGGGAGGGATACGAACCATGACCGGAATGGCTCGCATAGGTTAAACGCCCTAAAAAGAGAAGGGTTCCACGTTAGCAGTACTTTTTTCGAACGTTCAATATCTCCAGAGGCAACAAGGATGAACGCGGATGACCTGCGCGATGTAGCCGAGCGGCTCGAAGCGTTGGAATCGCTGGCCAAGCTGTTCGGAAATTCATGGCTCGAGTACGCCAAGACCCAGATACAGGACGAGAAAATCAGAGCCTATCTGACGGTTTTTGACGACGCCTTTCCCGGGATGGATTACGTCGTCGAATTCGTGCGCCAAAATGCCCACGCACTTGCTACCGGCGAGAATGTCCAAGAAAATTTTGCTGGTTTGGCGCAGGCGCTTCTACAGCCGGAGAGCAAAGGCTCAGATTCTCTCTCAGTAGAGAACGACGCGGAAGTTGTGGCAGAAACTCCCGCTCCCGAGGAACAGAACGACACCAGCGCCCTCGATGAGAACGTCGAGATCGTGCTCGATGCCGAGCAGGAGGACGAAACAAAACCGACGAGTAATAAAGAAGAGTCGAAAAACGAGGACCAAATAGATGCCCTTTTTGGCTGAACAAGCCCTGATTTACCCCAACAGAACGAGCTGGCATGCCTTATTCCTATAATGCTTGGTTCCAGTGCATCAACTGCGACGACGAGCGCTATCCGCTAAACGAAATAGTCTATCACTGTCAAAAGTGTGGAGGGTTGCTCGAAGTTCGCCACGATATGGAACCCTTACAGCGGCGCTCGGGCGGCGAGTGGCGGGCGCTCTTTGATCAGCGCTACATGAGTTCAGTGCATCCGTATGGGAGTTCGGTTTGGGGCAAGAAAGAGATGGTTTGCCCCCTCGTCGAGGACGAAAACGTGGTCTCCATGTATGAGGGGGGGAGCAATCTGCTCTGGGCCGAGCGCTTGGGGGCCGAACTGGGCATGGAGGATCTGTGGATAAAGCAGTGCGGCAATAGCCACACGGGTTCGTTTAAGGACCTAGGCATGACCGTGTTGGTTTCCATGGTCAAGCAGATGATTGCCGAGGGGCAGTCCATACCTGCGGTAGCTTGCGCTTCAACTGGGGACACCTCGGCGGCATTGGCCGCGTATTGCGCGGCCGCCGGCATTCCGGCGATTGTCTTATTGCCCAAAGACATGATCTCCACCTCTCAACTCATCCAGCCCATAGCCAATGGCGCGTTGACGCTTGCCCTGCGCACCGATTTCGACGGGTGCATGGCCTTGGTGCAGGAAATCTGCCGCCGCGACCAAATCTATCTGGCTAACTCAATGAATTCGCTCCGCATTGAGGGGCAGAAGACCATCGCAATTGAGCTGTTACAGCAATTTCATTGGGAGGTCCCCGACTGGGTCATTATCCCGGGTGGAAACCTGGGCAATGTCAGTGCTTTGGGGAAAGGGTTTATCGAGGGGAAGGAAATGGGGCTTATAGACAAGCTGCCGCGCCTTGCCGTCGCCCAAGCAGCCCAGGCCAATCCGCTCTATCTCAGTTATTTAGACGGATTCCGCACCTTTGAGCCGCAAACGGCCCGCGACACCTTGGCCAGCGCCATTAAGATCGGCAACCCCGTAAGCAGGGAGCGGGCCATGCGCACCTTGCAGCGCTTCGACGGCATCGTCGAAGAGGCCACGGAAGACGAATTGGCCAACGCCTGTGCAAGAGCCGACCGCAATGGGCTATTCACTTGTCCGCACACGGGCGTCGCTTTAGCAGTGCTAAAGAAAATGATTGCCGCTGGGCACATTGATCCCAAGAGTCGAGTGATCGTAATATCCACGGCACACGGGCTGAAGTTCCCAGATTTCAAAGTGAAGTACCACGAAGACCAATTGCGGGAGTTCCACGTCGAGCCACAGCATCGCAATATGCCCGTTGAGGTCGAAGCTGAATACGAAGCCGTGTATCGGGCTGTCCTCGAAGCCGTAGAGCAGCGGACGCTGGCCACTGCCCGCCACTGAAAGAGCCAATACAATGAATCGCACTGACGATGGTTTTGCAGGAGAATCGACCCGCTCTGTTCACGGGGGCGTGGAACGAGATAAGTTTGCCCAATCCCTCATCGACCCCATTGCCCAGACTGCCACCTATACCTTTGCCGATTTAGATGAATTTGTCGCCTTTAAGGCCGGCGAAAAATCGCTCTACGAATACGGGCGCTATGGCAATCCAACCCAGCGGGCAGCCGAGCGCAGAATAGCCGCCTTGGAAAATGCCGAAGCCGCCTTGCTCTTTTCGTCGGGGATGAGCGCCGTTACCTCGGTTCTCTATGCGATGCTGCGCAGTGGGCAACACTTGGTGCTCATGGAAGATTGTTATCGCATGACGGCCAAATTCTGCGAGGTCTTGGCCAAATTCGGCATTGAATCGACCCTAGTGAAACCCGGTGATATGGATGCGTTGGCGGCTGCGGTGCGACCGGAGACCCGTTTAATCTTTACCGAGTCCCCGACCAATCCCCATTTGCACGTCCTCGACTTGGAACAGCTCGTCGCTTTTGCCAAACAGCGGCGTCTCAAGGTTATCATCGACAGCACCTTGGCCACGCCGGTCAATCAGCGGCCGCTCGATTTCGGGGTTGATCTGGTCATCCACAGTGCGACCAAATACCTCGGCGGACACAACGATTTGATGGCGGGTGCCGTCTGCGGCAAGGCTCCTTTAGTCGAGGCCATTGGCGAATACCAACGAATCACCGGTGGGATCGTTGACCCCAATACCTCGTATTTATTGATCCGAGGGTTGAAGACACTCGCATTACGCGTTCTGCGGCAAAATGATACAGCCATGACAGTAGCCCGGTTCCTAGAAGCTCAGCCCAAAATTCGTCAGGTCTTTTACCCGGGCCTCGAAAGCCACGTCGATCACCGCGTCGCCAAAGAGCAAATGCACGGTTTTGGCGGGTTGATCAGCTTTGAGATCGACGGCACCCCTGAGCAGACGCGGAATTTCGTCCATCGTCTAGCCGTGCCTTATATCGCACCGAGTTTGGGGGGGGTCGAGACGCTGGTATCGCATCCGGCGACTGTTTCCTATTACGATTTGAGTGAGAAGGAGCGGCTGGCCATCGGCATCACCGACCAGTTGGTGCGCTATGCAGTGGGCATTGAGGATGCCGATGAGCTAATCGGCGATATAGAGAGGGCGCTTGAGGAAGTCTAAGGGGTCAGAAGTTCAAGTCGGCCAAGAGCACGGTCCAGGGCAGGGAGGCGACTTTGCGGTACAGGTCGCCGTCGCTGGTCACGGCTTGGCAGCGGAGATGGGCACCTAAGGCGATGAAGCCGGCGGCGTACATGCTGATGGAATGCTCAAAGGCGATTTGCGTGGCTCTGCGGATAATTTCGGTGTTGTAAGGCACGATATCCAAGTGCATGTACGCCAAGCTGGCCAAGGCATCGTCGATATGCGTGCGATCGAATTGTCGGCTTTCCTTGAGGACGTGGGCTAGCTCGTATATTGATTGGTCGAGCACGGTTAGCTCGACCCGTTCCGCTAGCTGCTCTTGGCGAAGTTCAAGGGCCTTGTGGGCATCCACGTCGTGCGCTGGAGAAAACCACCGCAGCATAACGGAGGTATCTAGCGCGTAGCGAATCACTGCTCTTGCCGTTCCGCGCGCAGAAGCTGGAGCGGATCCCAAGGCAGTGCCTTTTTGCGCAGGCTGTCTTGGAGCGTCATTCCGTGTTCAATAGCCGCCTGCTTACGCTGGTGCTCGTATGTTGCGTCCCTTTGTTGGCAGTACGCCATAAAGGCCAACCGCAAGAGTTTGCTGCGGCTTACGCCCTCCTGCTGTGCAACTTGATCGATGCGTTCGAGCAGATCGTCCGGCAGCATGATATTTACGCGCGCCATAAGCCCCTTTCGTAGCGGCAAAAAGGATATTTTTAGTCCGGCAAATTGCCAAATTAGCTTGGGGCCAATGGGCTGTCAAGGCGCGGCCCTCTTGCCTTGGCTTGGGCCGGTATTTAATGTTACAATTGGGATTAGAGCATGAAAAATTATCTAAAAATATTGTCGGGTTCGAGCAATCCAGCACTGGCTCAGGAAATATGTGATTACTTGGCCATCGTGCCCGCTCGCCGTCAGATCGTCCGCGAGCCCAACGACAATATAAAGGTTAAAATCGAGGAGAACGTGCGCGAAGATGACGTCTTTGTCATCCAGACATCAGCCTCCCCGGTCAATCATCACTTTGTTGAGCTTTTGTTGCTGATTGACGCGCTCAAGTATGCTTCGGCGCGTCGGATTACGGCCGTGTTGCCCTATTATCCTTATGTACGCGCTGACAAAAAGGACGAACCCCGCATTTCTATTAGCGCTCGTCTCGTCGCCGACCTGCTCCAAACAGCCGGGGCCGACCGAATCTTGACCATCACTTTGCACAGCCCGCAAATCGTGGCGTTCTCGCGCATTCCAGTTGACCAATTGTGGGCGACGAGCCTGCTGTGCAATTTTATGCGCATGAAAGACATCAGCAACGCCGTGGTGGTGTCGCCCGATGTGGGGAGTGCCGACGAGGCCAGCGCGTACGCACGTCGGCTCGGCTTGCCGTTGGCCATTATGGACAAACGCCGCCACGCGGACGACGAAAAGGTTGAAATCAAAAATATGATCGGCGAGGTCGCAGGCCGCGACGCCTTGCTCTTCGACGAAGAGGTGCTGACCGGAGGGTCTATGATGGAGTCGATACGGGTCCTCAAAGAAAGGGGGGTCCGCCGCATACTGGCTGGCTGTACACACGGCGTTTTTTCCGGGCAAGCCCTAGAGAAGATTGATGCATCTCCGGTAGAAGCGTTCGCTACCACGAATACCATTCCCTTGCCTGTGGGCAAGCCGAGGAGCAAAATCGCCGTGTTGAGCGTCGCCCGGTTGCTCGGAGATGCGATCAAAGCTATTCACCACGGCGAATCCGTGAGCCGCCTGATTGAATGGGAGGGCTAGGTAATGCCAAGTAAACTGAGTATTTTCTCTGAGTTATGGGATTTTATGAAGGTGCGCAAAAAGTGGTGGTTGGGTCCGATATTTGCCACTTTGGTCCTGTTAGGGCTGTTGATTGTCACAACTCAAGGATCAGCAGTAGCCCCGTTTATTTACGCCCTGTTTTAGGTCTCATAAGATATAATATGTAAAATGAAATTAAAAAAACTCATCCGCGAAGTCCCAAATTTCCCGCGAGATGGCATTTTGTACAAAGACATCACGCCACTGCTCAAGGACCCCGCTGGTTTATCCGCTGCGGTCCAAATTATGCTCGAACCCTTTGCGGACTCCGAAGTAGAAGTCGTCGTCGGCATAGAAGCCCGCGGCTTTGTCTTTGCGACGCCCATGGCCCTCGAGTTGGGATGCGGTTTTGTGCCGGTGCGCAAACCGGGTAAGCTACCGGCGGCCACGCTGCGCCGCGAATACGCACTCGAATACGGCGAGACCTCTCTGGAAATCCATACAGATGCCATCGCGCCAGGGCAGAAAGTCTTGGTCGTGGATGACGTTTTGGCCACCGGCGGAACCTTGGTGGCGACGTGTCAAACGCTCGAAGAGTTGGGAGCGGTTGTCGTGGGCATCAGCGTTTTGGCCGAGTTGAGCTTTTTGTCGGGCCGCCGCCTCTTGCACGGGTACAAATTGGCAAGTGCTATCGTCTATTAAAACCTGAACCTAAAACTATGGAGACACCATACCTTCATGTCGAGTGAACGCCGTAGACTGAGCAAGAGCGAACTCCGCGAAGATGAGTTCGTCGAATGGATCATGGAGGCCGTCGAGTACGTCAAAGAGCGCGCTCGCCTCTTTGGCGGTGGGGCCGTCGCTGTGATCGCGGTCATCATGGCCAGCAATTATTTCATTGAATCCAAGGAGGCCGATAGGCTCAAAGCCTCCGCGCTACTCGGCGATGTGCTGATGGTCGAGCAGGGTGGTGAGCCGGCCGAAGCGATTCGCTTGGCCGAAGAGTTGGTATCCTCCTATGCCGGGACCCCGGCCGCAGCCCAAGGGACCGTGCTCTTAGCCAATCTCCACTACGCTCAGGACAGCTATGCCGAGGCTCGAGGTTACTACCAGAGCTACTTGGACAACTACGAGCCTGTAGATGTGTTGGTCCACGCGGCCCAAAGCGGTCTCGGTGCCTGTCTCGAAGCCGAAGGGCAGTTCCTAGCCGCGGCCCAGCACTACGAAACGTATGCGGCCCAGCAGGCGGGGACCATCCGCGAGGCCATGGCGCGGATGGAAGCTGCCCGCATATATGGGTTGGCCGGCGAAAGCGACAAGCAACAGGCCCTACTCGAACAGGTCAGTCGCACATTCGCCCAGTACCCGATTGCCGCTCAAGCCCGCGCTGCACTAGCCATGTTCTAAGGGAGCTATTGATGGGCAGTACAGATCTCAAAGTTTTCGCTGGGCGAAGCAACCCCGCACTGGCAGCAGGCATTTACCAGTCGCTGGCCATTGAGCCGGGACACATCGAATTTATCGACTTTAGCAACGAAAATATAAAGGTAAAGATCTGCGAAAATGTACGCGGCCACGATGTGTTCTTTATTCAAACCTCGTGTCCTCCCGTCAGCGACTACTTGATGGAACTGCTCATAGCCCTCGACGCTCTAAAATACGCCTCGGCCGGCCGCATCACCGCCGTCCTGCCTTACTATCCGTATGCTCTGGCCGACAGCAAGGACGAACCAAGGATTTCCGTGGCGGGTCGCCTAGTGGCGGATCTAATCGCCGAAGCGGGAGCGGACCGCATTCTCACCATGACCTTACATAGCCCTCAGACTATGGGCTTTAGCCGGATTCCAGTTGATCAACTGAGCGGCGTCCCGGCGATATGTGCCTATTATGCTGACCTCGACCGAGACAACATAGTCGCCGCCGCTCCGGACATCAGTCGCGCCAAGGTCACCGAGACCTATGCCCAGCGGTTGGGGTTGCCCCTTGTAGTCGTTGATCAGGGTGCCGGGGAGAACAGGGTCATTGGCGACGTAGCCGACCGAGATGTCGTATTCTTCGACGACGCGATCATTACCGGCACTTCCATCCTCAAGGGGGCTGCTGCGGTTAAAGAGCGCGGAGGACGCAAAATCTACGCTGGTTGTGTTCACGGCACCCTCACCAAGGAAACGCTAGCGCGGTTGGATCAGTCCAGCCTGCAGGCTCTCGCCATTACCGATACGATTCCCTTGCCAGCGGACGCTAGCACGCCCATGATGCAGGTGTGCTCCGTGGCCCCTCTCTTTGCCCGTGCTATCCGCGCTATCCACGAAGAAACGTCTATTAGTGCGCTATTCAACTGAGGCGAAGCCGTTTTGAAGATCGCAGTACTCGCCGATATCCACGCCAATCTCGAAGCACTAGAGGCCGTGTTGATCGCCGCGGCTAACGCTGGTGCCGAGCGCATCCTCTGCCTAGGGGATATTGTGGGATACGGGCCCGATCCCTTGGGCTGTATCTATCGGCTCAAGGAGGTAGAAGCGCAGATCGTACTGGGCAATCACGACCAAGCCGTGCTGGAGCCGGCGCACATCCAGTCTTTTAACCTGTTGGCCCGTCCCTCATTGTACCAAGCACACGAGTTGCTGGGAGAGGAAGAACGGGACTTTCTACAGCAGGGGGTCTTGCGACGCGTGGAACGCAATGCGGCCCTGTCCCATGCCAATCCCCTCAAGCCCGAAGAGTGGGAGCCCCTTCTCATGTACGATCGCGTCACTTGGTGCATGAATCACCTCAAGTGGCCATTGGCTTTTGTCGGCCACACACACGAAGCGCGCATTTATTGCAAGATGCGCGATAAGCCCATGCCGCTGACCTCGGCTAGGGCCGCCATAGGGGGGCACCAATACTTAGTTTCCGTCGGCAGCGTCGGCCAACCCCGTGACGGCGACTGGCGGTCGGCGTACACCCTGTGGGATACCGACGAACAATGGGTCGAACTCCAGCGCGTAGAATACCCGTTTAAGCTGACCCAGCAAAAGATCAAAAATCTCGGCTATCCCAACTATTTAGCTGAACGCCTCGCCAAAGGGGAGTAGGTAGGGCGGGCACTCATGCAGGGCCGCATCATAAGAGTCTCTGGGCTACAGTGCCTCGTCGAGGTCGAGCAAAGCCACTGGCAATGCGAGATTCGGGGTCGTCTCAAGGCTGGGTGTCGCAAGACTAGTTCCCCGGTTGTTGCTGGCGATTGGGTCGATGTCGTACCTACGGCGGAACGGACTGGAGTCATCGAAACGGTACATCCCCGATCCTCTAAGTTTTCGCGTGGGGCCAGTGGCGCACGTCCGTTTGAGCAAATTCTCTTTGTCAATATGGAGCAATTGGTCGTCGTCGTGGCCGCTTGCCAACCGAAGCCCCGGCGCGGATTTATTGACCGAACGATTGTCATGGCGATAAAGGGGAATCTCCAGCCGGTGGTATGTATCAACAAGGTCGATTTAGCCTCCGAAGAAGCCGTGGACACTCTAACTGCGCCCTACGAGGCCCTCGGTTATCCAATTTATCGCACCAGTGCCCTGCGAGGCGACGGCATGGGAGTGTTCAAAGAAGCCCTGATCAATCGCAGCACGGCCGTGGTCGGCCAATCTGGGGTCGGCAAATCGACCTTGCTCAACGGTATCGAACCAGAGTTGGGACTAAAGACAAAGGAAATAATGAAGCACCACGACCGGGGCCGGCACACGACCACGACCGTGCATCTATTCAAGTTGCAAGAGGGCGGCTATGTGGTCGATACGCCAGGAGTTAAAAAACTCCGCTTATGGGGGGTAAAACCCGCTGAGCTAGCGACGTATTATCCCGAGTTGGAACCTTTGCGTGGCCAATGCCAATTCGGCGATTGCAGCCACTTACACGAACCCGGCTGTGCGGTCCGCGCAGCCGTAGCGACCGGTCTCATAGCGTCGGTGCGCTACGAAGGATATCGGCGTATTTTTGCGAGCTTGAGTGGGGATGAATGAACTGACTATCAAGGATCTGCTAGCTACCTACGGGCAGCAACTACGGCTGAAGCTCATCGCCGGTGCCGAAGGGGTACAGCGGACCATCAACAACAGCGACATCCATCGTCCTGGCCTAGCTCTGACGGGCTTCGTCGAGCTGTTTACCTTGGATCAAGTCCAACTCTTGGGCAATACCGAAGCGGAGTATCTGCGCAGCTTACCCCCAGACCGACGGCGGCAGGCCCTCAAAATCATATATCAATTCGATATTCCATGCGTGGTCTGGACCGGTAGGGGACGCGTGTACTCCGAGTTGCGGGAGCTGGCCGATGAGTGCGCGGTCCCACTACTGAAGTCTGGATTCAACACGGCCGAGTTTACCCATCTCATCCGCTTTTACCTCGACGAGGTGTTCTCGCCCCAAGTGTCCATGCATGGTACGTTGGTCGATGTCTCTGGAGTGGGGTTGCTTTTTCGCGGCCGCAGTGGTATTGGCAAAAGCGAAGTCGCCTTGGATTTGGTCGAGCGCGGGCATCGGTTGGTGGCCGACGATGTGGTCATCATTAACCGCAAGCCCCAAGGCATTTTGGTGGGGTGTAGCTCGGAGATGCTCCAAGATCACATCGAAATTCGCGGCATCGGCATCCTAGACGTAAAAAAGATGTTTGGCGCGTGGAGGACTCGGCGGCAGAAGCGGGTGGAGGTATTGGTCAACCTCGTCGATTGGGACGAAAAATATGCCTACGAACGCCTTGGCCTCGAAGATAATAAAGTGGTAATCCTCGGTGTCGAGGTGCCTGAGGTCTTCATACCACTATTTCCCGGTAAAAATATCACGGTACTCGCCGAGACCATAGCGATAGATTATCTCTTGCGCTTGGACGGGGATTACGCGGCACGGACATTCAGCCAGCGGCTCCAGGAGCGAATTAAGACGGGCAAAAAACCATGATGACGCTCGGCGTGGCAGGCCATGCTCGCGAGGTAGCCGTGCATCAGGAGGCCTTGCAGAGCTGCAGCGATATTCAGTTCGTGCACCAATCTGATTGCGCTGCGGTCTTGGCACAAAAAATAGACGGCTTGGTGATATTGCACGTGGAGGACAAATCGCATTGGATAGGAGCGGCCGTGGCAGCCGGTCTTCACGTCATGGCCTCCCATCCCATCCAGGAGCCGTTTGCAAACAGCCATTCCAATGTGTGCGTGCTTTCACTGGGGAGGCACACGCACTTTTGCACAGCTCTGACTGCTCAGCAAGGTATAGCGCATTACTCTCTAGAGCTTTCTTTTGATTCGGCTCTATTCGATCCCATCAACCGCGATATGATCTACAACCAGGTGGCCTTGGACATATGCGACCTGTTGCTGAGCACTTGGGGACGGGTAGATATGCTGTACAGCAGGATGCGCAACTTCTTTCACCCCGGGCGCATGGAGGACGTGTCCGTTGCGCTACTGAGGATGCGCAACGGAGTCGAAGGCTCGGTTTCATTCATCGACTTTCCGGCTGTGGCTCCGGCTTTGCGGGTCCGCTCGTATGCGCAGGACGAAATGGTCGATACGTCTTGGCCTTGGGCGTGGGAAGCAGACGATCTGGCGGCGTATTATCGCAATTTTGTCGCCTGTATTCAGGGACGAGCCCAACCGCTGTTGGATTTGGCACAGGTCGCTGAAAGCTATCGTCTATTGGAATGGATGCGCACGTCGGCGAGGCAAGATATGGTTTTAAATCGCAAGCAAGTAAAATAAAAAGTCTTATAAATTTATTTATGTAAATCAAAAAAATGAATACACCATCCTCACCACCTACATACTTCGCTCTTGCGCTGGCAAGCTTCTTATTGGCAATTGTGTTATTGTTCAACATGCTCACTCCTATGGCTGTGCCAGTTACCAGAGAGCAGTTCGATCAGATTAAAGAGGCCGATCTCATCGAATCTCTGATTGTGCAACCCCGGGGATTTACTTGGCAACTCAAAAGGGCCGTGAGAGTCCAAGGGACCAACGGCGAGACACTAGCCAAGCGGGTCGCGCTAGTAGAGCCAGACCCAGCCGTGGGCGAAGATTGGCAACAAAAGGGAGGAGCGGTGCGCCACGAGCAAGATAATTCGTGGTGGGCCGGGGCAGTCTTCATCGCCTTGTTACTCGGCGTGGGGGGGTGGCATATCTGGTCCCAAATACGGCTAGATCTCAAAGGGGGAGGGGGGCCGCGCCGCCGCTTGCGCGACTTGGAAACCGCACTTAAACAAGGCAAAATTACCCAAGCCGAATTCCGGCAGCAGGCCGAGCGGCTCTGGGCCGAATTGTGAGGAGCTATGGCGAGTACCATTCGCGTTCTCGACGAAAGTCTCATTGGAAAAATCGCCGCCGGTGAGGTAGTGGAGCGACCAGCTTCGGTCGTGAAGGAATTGGTCGAAAACTCGATCGATGCGGGTGCCGCTAAAATCCGCGTGGAAATCAAGGCCGGTGGCAAGCAGTCAATTGTCGTGACCGACGATGGTTCGGGCATGAACAGAGAGGATCTCGCTTTGTGCGTGCGCCGGCACGCCACGAGCAAGATGGTCTCGGTAGCCGATCTGTTCTGCATTCAGACGCTGGGTTTTCGCGGCGAAGCCCTAGCTAGCATTGGTGCGGTAGCCCACTTGGCGATAGAATCGCGCGCGAAGGAAGACGAAGCAGGGACGCGCTTGGTCGTGGAAGGGGGGATAGAGCGGGAGATGCACAGTATTGGCCGAGCACGCGGTACTACCATCGTGGTAAAAAACCTATTTTTTAATACGCCAGCGCGCCGCAAATTCCTCCGATCCGTCGATGCGGAAGCCCGCCACGTGGCACAGATCATCATCCATTTAGCCGCTGGCTACCCGACCCTTGGCTTTGAACTAGAACACCAAGATCGTCAGGTATTGAACTACGCCCCGGCGTCTCGTCGGGAGCGCGCGGCCGAGTTGCTGGGTGTTCCAGTTGCCAAACTGTTGGATCTCGCTCACGAGGAGGAGGGCCTCAAAATCGAAGGGGTCTTAGCCGGTCCCGAGCACTGCGGCCGGAGCAAGGGCAAGCAGTATCTCATCGTACAGGGGCGCCCCATCTCTTCGCGACTGATGGCCAGTGTTATACAGCGGTGTTTTGAGGGGCTGCTGCCCGAAGGACGTCATCCAGTATTCATGCTCTGGATCGATATGGATCCTAAGAAAATCGACGTCAACGTCCATCCGACGAAGCGGGAGATTCGCTTGGCCAACGAAGGGCAGGTCATCGCGGCTATTGAAAACAGCGTCCGGCAGAGCTTGCGCCTGCCCGATGTACAATCCTTTGTCTATGCTGCGAGGCCGGACAGCACACCTCACTTCAGCGGGGACAGCAGTACTGCCGGTGGCGAGCCAATACCGGTGCGCGTGGGAGAAGAAGCGTCACCGGTATTGCAAAGAATGCCTACGTCCGGCGAGCCCGGGGTAGCAGCAATCCGTGATGCCGACGATCAACTCGCCCTGACCTTCGTCGCTCCAGCCGCGGCCAAACTCGCCGTCGCCGAAGACGCCGCGATGTGGCAGGTCCACAACCAGTATATCCTCGTCGAAGTAGCCGATGGCCTGCTCTTCGTCGATCAGCAAGCTGCACACGAACGCATCAACTATGATCGGGCCATGGAGCAAATAGACGGCGTAGCCGGAGAAAGCCAGCAGTTGCTCTTTCCCATACAGCTAGAAATGGGCGCGGCGGATTTCGAGACCTTCAACCAAGTGCGGGACGATATTGCCAAGCTGGGATTTGTCGTGCGGGATTTTGGCACGCGGACGGTGTTGGTGGAAGCTGTGCCGGCCGAATTGGATCGCTTTGGCGATGGCGCTGTTTTTTATCAGCTATTGAACGACGTGCGCGACGGCCAGAATTCGGGCCGATCTTGGCGCGAAGCGCTCGTCTTAGCTTACGCGCGCAAAGCGAGTATCAAGAAAGGCCAGAAACTGAACTCCGAGGAAATGATACACTTAATCAATGAATTGCTAAAGGCCGACTCGCCGCACATAAGCCCAACGGACAAGCCGATCATGGCGAGGATGAAATTAAGCGATATGGAGCGTTTATTGCGGAGATTCTAGTTCTCTATTTAATTTGGCCATCATACCAACGATAACAGGCATTATCAATAGTATAAAAACTAGGCAAATCCATTGTGAAACGCGGCGGCAAAATCCCGCGATGTTCGCTATATTTAGAACATTAGACACCAATTAAGCCCCAGCGAGCATTTCATGAGTCAGACACTCAATCCGGTCGTCCACAAGCTAACGCCAGCACCAGCGTTGGTCGCGGACGATCCTTTGGAACAATTTCTCAGCGGCCAGCTCAGCGAGCGCACGCGGCGTGCGTATTACGCCGACCTCCAGCATTTCTTTGCATCCATTGGCATGGAACTAAATGAAGTGTCGCTCGCCGTCTTGCAGTCAATCACCTTTGAGCACGTGGTCGCCTTTAGAAATCAGCTCGCCAGTGAAGGCTACAAGCGCAGCAGCATCAACAGAAAGTTGTCCAGTCTGAAGTCGTTGTTCAAGATGCTGGTCGCCCTAGGCCACATCGAGAAGAATCCCGCCGATTCTACGTTGGTGCGCGGCTACAAGGTAGATGAAACGCTGGCTGGCAAAGCACTTTCCAATCAGGTGCTGAACAAGATCCAGCAAGCCATTGCCGAGGAAAAGGACGATTTAGTTCGCACCCGCGATGCAGCCATGTTTCATTTGCTTACGTTCGGCGGCCTGCGCCGCTCCGAAGTGGCGGGTATCGCTTGGGAGGATATATCCTTGGAGGGCGTCTTTTACATCCTGCATCTGCCCGAGACTAAATCGGGCGTGGCGCAGGAGATCAAACTGCAAAACATCGTCCTACATCATCTCGAACTATACAAAGAACAATTACAGGCGGCGGGCTTGCCGGCGACTGGCAAGGTCTTCATCAGCCTGTCGCGCAACCAATCTCGCGGTCAGCCACTGACTGACCAATCGGTGAATCACGTCGTTAAGAAGTACGCTCTGCGCGCTGGCCTCCCCCAGAACGTCACCGCGCATATGTTCCGCCACACATGCTGTACTCTGGCTATTGAAGGCGGAGCCAAGCCCCAGCAAGTGCAAGCCCATTTGCGCCACAAGGATTTAAAGACGACGATGCGTTACTACGAGAATCGCGAAAAGCTGCTCGATAATGCGTCTGATTACATTAATATTGGTAGTTGATTTTTTTGTTTTTTGTATTTACATAAAAAATCTTATAAGACTTTTATGTTTCGTGTTGATTTCTACACCACAATATTGACAATCTTATCCTGCACCCATATAAACCGCTTTATCGCCGCTTCATCGGCTACGTATTTCTGAATGCTCTCCATGTCGAGCACCAAGGACTTTATCTCTTCCTCTCTAGTGCGAACCGGTACTTCGACTTGTCCGCGCATTTTGCCATTGACCTGAATAGGCACTACGATCATGTCCTCGGCGGCCTTGGCAGCATCCCAGTCAGGCCAGTCCTGACGACTGAGGTCTCCCTTCCCAAAGCCCGCCATTTCCCATAGCTCCTCGGCAATATGCGGAGCAAAGGGCGTGAGCAGGTTCAAGAAAGGCTTGGCAACAGCCTGCGGCACTTCGTCTAAGGACACCAACAGGTTATTTAACTCGATCAAGGCGGCAATAGCCGTATTAAACCGCAGCCCCTCTATATCCTCAGTTACCTTTTGAATGGTTTGGTGCAGCTTTCTTTCCAGCTCCGGTGCCAACGCAGCGCTCTCCCCTATTCTCACACGTCGATCCGAATCGACAAAGTTGCGCCACACGCGCTGTAAGAAGCGCTGCATCCCGCGAATGCCTTCCATGCTCCACGGCGCACTCGCTTCGAGCGGCCCCATGTACATTTCGTACAGCCGCAAGGTATCCACGCCAAACTCCTCGCCGACTTCTTCGGGCGGTAGCCCGTTTTTGTAGCGTTTACCCATCTTGCCAGAAGAACGGTGCAGCGTCTTCCCCGTCTCTTTCTCAACAGGCTCCCCGTCGCGAAACTCAACCTCGCGGATGTCGATATACACGCCGCGGTCGTCCTGAAAGGCATCTGCGGTCATCATGCCTTGGTTAAACAGCTTCTTAAACGGCTCGGGTGTGGATACGTGGCCTAAGTCATAGAGGCCCTTGTGCCAAAACCGAGCGTAGAGCAAGTGCAACACCGCGTGTTCAGCGCCGCCGATGTAGAGATCGACGGGCATGAAGTAGCCCTCCTTAGCCAGGTCGCAGAAGGCTTCTTCATTGTGCGGGTCGATAAAGCGCAGATAGTACCAGCAGGAACCGGCCCATTGGGGCATGACGTTGAGCTCGCGCTGGTAGGCTACCTCGTCAATTTCCACCGTCGTCCACTCCGCTCCGGCCCGGTGCAGCGGTGGCGAAACGGGTTGAGTGGGATCGTCGGAGGTCTCCGGCCTAAAATCTTCTAGGTCCGGCAGCGCCACTGGAGGCGCAACCGCAACAGAATATCCATCAGGGTGCGTGGCCAGTGGAAAGGGTTCGCCCCAATAGCGCTGTCGAGCAAAGGTCCAGTCGCGCAGTTTGTAGTTTACCGCAGCTTGGCCTCGCCCCTCGGCGACTAGTGCGGCGACGATCTGGGATTTGGCCACGGTCGTCGCCAATCCGTTAATGGCGTACGGATTATCGCCGCCCAGTACTGGAGGCGAGTTGAGGGCGGTTCCCTCCCCGGCATACCACCCCTCAGCCTTTCCTTCCCCTCCAGTAACTACCTGCACAATGTCCAAGTTATAGGCGGTGGCAAAGGCGAAATCGCGCTCGTCGTGAGCCGGCACCGCCATAATGGCCCCCGCGCCGTAATCCATGCTGACGTAGTCGGCGACGAAAATGGGGATTTTTTGTCCATTGACTGGATTGCGGGCATAGATGCCAGAGAAAATGCCCGTTTTTTCTTTGGTCTCATCCGCAGTGGAGACAGCAACCTGAGCTATGTACTGGGCTATAGCTTCCCGGATGGATCCCCCTCCTCCCTTCCACTGTTCCGGCGTCCCGTCGGACCAAGCGCTGGGAACCAAGTAGGCTTCCCCAGCCGGGTCCACCAGCGGATGCTGAGGGGCAATGGCCATAAAGGTCGCTCCAAAGAGCGTATCGGGGCGGGTTGTAAACACGAGCAACTGCCCGGCGACCGCGTCGCTTTGCGGGTCGAGGACATCAAAGCACACTTCAGCTCCTTCGCTGCGACCAATCCAGTTGCGCTGCATCCGTTTGATCGGTTCTGGCCAATCGAGCCGGAAGGACGAGCCGTTGCGGTCCTCCAGTTCGAAGTCTAAGTCCTCTAAGAGCCGCTCGGCGTAGGCTGTTATACGCATCGTCCATTGTCGCAACGGTTTGCGGTACACGGGAAAATCTCCCCGCTCGCTGCGGCCTTCGTTGGTTACCTCCTCGTTGGCCAACACAGTGCCCAAGCCGGGACACCAGTTGACGACGGCCTCTTGCTGGTACGCCAGCCGGTAGTTGTTCAGCACGGCTTGACGCTCGGCCGCAGTTAGTGCGGACCAGGCTTTATCAGTGCCAAGAACTTGGCGGTCTACTGCCGACAATGCCCTGCCCGCAGCAAATTGGGCCTCTAAGTCGGCGATGGGCTTAGCCCGCCCCTTTATTGGGCGTCCATTGCCGTCTTCCCAGATCTCGTCTTCGGCGAAATAACTGTCGAAGAACTGGGCGAAAATCCACTGAGTCCAGCGGTAGTACGACGCCCGCGACGTGACCACTTCGCGGGCCCAATCAAACGAAAGTCCAAGAAACTGCAATTGACTGCGCATAGCATCGATATTCTGCTCTGTTACAGCCGCTGGATGGATGTTGTGTTCGATCGCGTATTGCTCGGCCGGCAATCCAAAACTGTCGAACCCCATCGGATGCAGGACGTTAAATCCCTGCATCCTTTTGTAGCGGCTGTAGATGTCGCTGGCGATATACCCTTTGGGATGGCCGATGTGCAACCCCGCGCCGCTTGGATAGGGAAACATATCGAGGATGTAGCACTTGGGTTTGTTGTGGTCGAAACTAGGGTCCCCCGGTCCCAGTGTTTGATAAGTCTTTTCCTGCTCCCAATGGGATCGCCATTTGGTTTCGATGGTTTGGAAGTTATATTGGCCTTTTTTAATTTTGGTTGACATAATTAACCTTATAAGACATTTATGGATAGAGACGTTGCATCATGCGCGGAAATGGAATGGTCTCGCGCACGTGCTTGACGCCACACAACCAAGCGACCACCCGCTCGATTCCCATGCCAAAGCCAGCGTGTTCAACCGAGCCGTAGCGTCGTAAGTCGAGATACCAGCTAAAGGCTTCTTCGGGCAACTGGTGCGTGGCAATTTTGTGCTGCAAGACGGCAAGATCGTCTTCGCGTTGCCCGCCCCCAATGATTTCCCCATACCCTTCGGGTGCCAACAGGTCCATACACAGCGCCAAGCGGCGATCTTGGGCATCTTCCTTCATGTAGAATGCTTTGACTGCACTGGGATAGCGGTGGACGAAGACCGGCGACTCGAACTCAGAGGCAAGGAGGGTTTCGTCGTCCCCACCCAGATCACTCCCCCATTCGATGTCGCTACCGAGGGCTGTCAAGCGCTCGACGGCTTCATCATAGGTCAGGCGCGGAAAGGGCCGGCTGACCTGTTCCAGCTTGGCAGTATCTCGCTCAAGGAGTTTTAGCTCTTCGCCGCGGCGGTCGAGCACGCGGTCGAGCACGTATAGGACCATGTCCTCGGCCAAGGCCATGGCACCCTCCAAATCGCAATACGCCATCTCTGGCTCGATCATCCAGAACTCGGTCAAGTGCCGGCGGGTTTTGGACTTTTCAGCGCGGAATGTCGGGCCAAAACAATAGACCTTGCCTAAGGCCATCGCGGCCGCTTCCATGTAGAGCTGGCCGCTCTGAGTCAAATAGGCCGTGTCGTCGAAATACGCGGTTTCGAACAGAGTCGAAGTCCCCTCACAGGCCGCGGGCGTAAAAATCGGCGCATCCACCAAGACAAAGTCTCGCGTCTCCATGAAGTCGCGGCAGGCCTTGCCGATTTCGCTGCGGATCTTGAGGATGGCCCCAGGCCGCATGGACCGCAGCCATAAATGGCGGTGGTCGAGGAGAAAGGACACCCCGTGTTCCTTGGGTGTGATGGGATATGGTTCGGCCTCTTGCACAACCTCAAGGTGGCGGACCCCCACCTCATAGCCGATGGGCGAGCGCACCTCCTGCCGCACTTGGCCGCGGACTACGAGCGAAGATTCTTGCGGCAAGTGATCGCATTTATCGAACAGATTCTCTTCGACATCCCCTTTAAAAACAACGCATTGCACCACGCCGCTACCATCGCGCAGTTGCAGAAAATGCAGCTTGCCGCTCGAGCGCTTGTTGTACAACCAACCGCGCAGCACCACTTCTCGGCCTTCATAGCGGCCGATATCAGCCACCTGAATCGACTCCATTTCCTTATCCATATACCATTATATAATAAGAAAAGACTATCGAGATAGACTCGATAGCCTTCTCATCCTGTGGCTCAAGAACGGTACCTACTTCTTTAGTAGGGCCTTGTGACTGAGCCGCATCTTGCCGCCGGTGTCGATTTCAAGGACTTTGACGGCGATCGTGTCCCCTTGACCAACAACATCTTCGACCTTGTCCACGCGCCGATGTGCCAGCTCAGAGATGTGCAACAAGCCCTCTTTCCCAGGCAAAATCTCGACGAAGGCCCCAAAGGGCATGACCCGCTTGACCACCCCGTCGTATTCCTTGCCCACCTCGGCGTCAGCGGTAATTCCCTCGATCATGCGCCGAGCTTCTTCGGCTGGGCCGGCTTCAACCGAAGCAATGGTAATCGTGCCGTCTTCGTCGACATTGACCGTAGCACCAGTCTTTTCGATTTCGCGGATGGTCTTGCCGCCCGGGCCGATGACCGCGCCGATTTTGCCCTGGTCGATCTTGACAAACTCAATGCGCGGTGCCCAGCGCGAAAGCTCGGGGCGCGCCTCGTTCAGGCATTCATCCATAATGGCCAAGACTTTGTCGCGCCCCTCCTTGGCGCGGTCTAGGGCCTCCTTGAAAATGTCTAGCTGCAAGCCCTGAATTTTAATGTCCATCTGGATCGCGGTAATCCCGTCCTTGGAGCCAGCGACCTTGAGGTCCATGTCGCCGAGAAAATCTTCGGCGTCGCGGATGTCGGTCAGCAGCTCGTAGTCGTCCCCTTCCTTGACCAAGCCCACACCCGTGCCGCACACTGCAGTTTTGACGGGAATTCCCGCGTCCATCAAGGCGAGGGAGCAACCACACACCGTGGCCATGGAACTGGAGCTACTCGACTCGGTAATATCAGACACCAACCGAATCGTGTAAGGGAAGGATTCAACCGATGGAATGACCGGCTCTAGGGCGCGCTCGGCCAGATGGCCATGGCCGATGTCCCGCCGTCCCGGACCGCGCTCAAAGCGCACTTCGCCGACCGAATACGGGGGGAAGTTGTAATCCAAGTAATAGGACTTAAACCGCTTGCCCTGTAGGTCGTCGGCCATGCGCTCGTCGAGCTTGGTGCCCAACGTCGCCACGCAGAGCGCTTGGGTCTGCCCGCGGGTAAACAGCGCCGAGCCGTGAGTCCGCGGCAGTACGGTGCTCTCGCAGGTGACGTCGCGCACCGCGTCGAGCGCGCGACCGTCGATGCGCCGCTTCTCCTTGAGGATCATGGTGCGCATGTCGGCTTTGAGCAGCGCCTCCAGCTCGTCCTTGATCATCTTTTCAGACTCTGGAAAGCGTTCGGCTAGGCTCTCCAAGACCTCGGCATTAATCGCGTCGATGCGCTCTTGCCGCTCTTCTTTGAGCGGGCTTCTATTGGCCTCGGCGATCCGCTCTTGCGCCAACTCGGCAACGGCATGGACCAGTGCGGGATCGACTTGCTCGACCTCAATGGCAATCTTCTCCTTGCCGACTTCGGAGACGAGTTGCTCCTGTAGCTGGACCAACTCGGCGATGCACTCGTGGCCAAAGGCCAATGCATCCACCAGATCTTGCTCGGCAATCTCGTGGGCACCCCCTTCGACACTGACGATGGAATCGGCCGTGCCGCAGACCATGATTTCGAGATCGGAATCATCTAGCTCGGCAAGGGTCGGATTGGCGACGAACTCGCCGTTGATTCGCCCGACCCGCACGGCTCCCATGGGGCCAGCAAAGGGAATGTCGGATATGCTCAGGGCCGCCGAGGCCCCGATTAAACCCAAGACATCGGCGTCGTTTTCTCCGTCGTACGAAAGCACCGAAACATAGACTTGGATCTCATAAGGGAACTTCTTGGGAAACATCGGCCGAATGGGGTGATCGATTAACCGAGCACTCAGGGTCTCCTTCTCGGAGGGACGCCCTTCGCGTTTGAAGATGTTGCCCGGTATCTTGCCGCCAGCGTAGGCCTTTTCCCGGTAATCTACGATCAAGGGCAAAAAGCCTCGGTCCTCCGGGGTGTTGGTTCGGCAGGCCGTGACCAGCACTACGGTCTCTCCGTATTGCATCCACACGGCCCCATTGGCTTGCTTGGCGATTCTGCCCGTTTCGATCGACAGATTCCGCCCGCCTATTTCATGTTCGAGTTTAGTCATTAGATATATCTTTCGCTCTTTCCTTTGAGGTTTTGAATTCTGTGCAGCACCTGCGACAGCGGACGCTGCGGTGAGTAGCTCAGTGCGAGCTAACGGCGCAATCCAAGCTCGCGGATCAACGCCGTATACGCCTGCGGGTTTTTCTTTTGGTAGTAGCTTTGCAATCGCCTCCTTTTTCCTATGAGTACGAGTAATCCCCGCCGCGTGGCAAAGTCCTTTTCCTGGTCTTTGAGATGTTCGGTCAGGTTCTCGATGCGCTCGGTGAGAATGGCAATCTGTACCGGGGTGGCCCCAGGGCCGCCTTCTTGGCCAAATTTCTCGATCAGTTGTTTCTTGCGCTCAGTTGTTATTGACACCTTCAACCTCCGATTTCGCGCCACGCTTTCCGCCTTCAGCACTGGAGACGAACAGGGCACGTGCTTGGTGAATGTCTCTGCGGATCTGCCCTACCAGCTCATCTGGACAGGCAAATGCGCGTTGTTGTCGCAGCTTCTTTATAAGGGCGACCTGGAGCGTTTGTCCGTAGAGGTCGCCAGCAAAATCGAGTATGTGCAACTCGACGGCTAGGGCTGATTCGGCGAATGTGGGCCGGGGGCCGATGTTGGCCACGGCCTGCAAAATCCCACTTCCGGGGTATTGCACCTCGGCGGCAAATACGCCCTGAGGCAAGGCTTGATCGCCGTGGGGCAGCAAATTCGCCGTGGGAAACCCCAATGTTCTTCCGCGTCCTTGTCCTCTCGTGACGCGACCGGAAAAATGAACGCTAGCGCACTCCATCTAGGGTTGGCGCAAAACGCACAGGGGCCGCAGCGCCCCCTGCTCCCACCGCGCGAGGCCAAACAAGGTTTCTGCGTCGTCAAAAACCGCGCAGACCTCGCGCGGCCCTACACCAGCCGGATGCTCGATCGCCTTCCCATGGGCGAAATCGACCAGCTTGCCTTCGTTCAGCTCGACGGTGGCTAGCTCACTCAGCGCTAGCCGCGGATGGACAAGGGCTTTTTCAATTTGTCCCACTCTACTGAGGCTTGCTACTTGCTCCAACGTCAGGGCTTTGTCCAGCCCAAGACCACCGGCGCGCAGCCGGCGCAACTCCGCCAAATAGGCACCGCACCCTAAGGCACGCCCCAAATCAGCGGCTAATGAACGAATGTACGTTCCCGCAGAGCAATGGATTCTCACGCCTAGTCTGGGAAAATCGTAGCTGATCATCTCCATTGCGTGGATGTGAACTCGGCGGGATTTGAGGACGACCTCATCCCCGCGACGCGCCCGCTTGTACGAGCGCACCCCAGCTACCTTTACCGCTGAATGCGCCGGCGGCACTTGGTCTATGACACCCGTAAAATCGCTCAGGACTTGGACCACGCTGAGCTTATCGGGAGACTCGCAGTCTGCTTGGTGGCGAATCGGGCCTTCAGCATCGCCCGTAGCACTTATAGCTCCCAGATAAATCTCGGCCTCGTATTCCTTATCCGCACCGCTGAGCCACCGGTTGAGACGGGTATAGCGTCCCAAGCAAACGACCAAGACGCCGCTAGCTAAAGGGTCAAGCGTACCGCAGTGACCAATGCGTTGCAACTGCAATAGGCGTCGAAGCGAGGCGATTACGTCGTGGGAAGTGGGGCCTTGGGCTTTGTCGATGACCAAAACCCCGCTCAAGGCCGGATCAGCCATGCTGAGCTCCACCGAGACTATCGATCAGGGCTGTGACGCGCGCGGCGCGTTCAGTAGTGTCATCGTATGCAACCCGCAATTGGGGTGCATAGCGCAAGCGCAAGCGCTGGGCGATTTCTCGACGTATAAAACCCAAGCCCCGGTGCATTCCTTGGAGCACCTGCTTTTTAGCGTCTGCGTTACCGAGCGTGCTGACAAAGATCGTGGCATAGCTCATGTCGGCGGAGAGTTCCACATCCACTACTTGGACCAGTTGCAGCCTCGGATCCTTCATCCGCCCTACGATGTCGGTCAACTCGCGCAGCAACTGTCCGCGCACTCGGCTAATTCGTTGCGGGGAGGCCAGTTTAGTGTACTTCCATTTGGTAGTCGAGAATATGCACCCGGGGATCAACTTCGACGAAGTTGACGATTTTAGTCAGCATCTCGTCGCAGTGTTCAACGGCCGAACTCACCACGGCAACCCCCAGCACCGCCCGCTGCCAAAGCGCATGGTCATCTACTTCGGCCACAGCCGCGTTAAAGCGGTTGCGGATGCGCCCCTTAAGGCTATTGAGGACTTGCCGCTTGTCTTTGAGCGAATGGCTATCACCGATATAGATTTGTACCGCACAGCTCATAACGATCAAAACAAATCAACCGCCTCTATAGCGTCCGCTCAGTCTCCACCAAGACTAGGGACTCGACGATGTCGCCTTCTGTGATGTCGTCGAACCCCGCAAATCCCATGCCGCACTCAAAGCCCTCGGCGACCTCTCGCACATCGTCCTTGAACCGCCGCAACGAGGTAAGCTCCCCGGTAAAGACGACTTGGCCATCGCGCAAAATCCGCACCTGATTGCTGCGCGCAATGGTGCCGTCTTGCACCAAGCAACCGCCGATCGTCCCCATGCGGGACGAAGTAAAGATTTGGCGGATTTCGGCCCGGCCAACCACCTGTTCTTCGGTCGTTGGGGCCAAAAGGCCAGCCAAGGCAGCCCGTACGTCCTCGATGACTTCGTAGATGATCCGGTAATTGCGAATTTCTACGCCCTCCTGTGCGGCGAGGTCGCGAGCAGAGGGTTGAGTATTTACATGGAAACCAAGCAAAATGGCACTAGAGGCCGCCGCCAGCAATACGTCCGATTCCGAGATGGCCCCTACCGCGCTGTGAATGACGTTAACCCGCACTTCTTCGTGGGTTATACGGCCCAACTCTTCGGCTATGGCCTCGACCGATCCATCGACATCGCCTTTGACTACCACCCGCAGTTCTTGGATGTGGCCCTGCTGGATCTGATCGTGCAGATCGCTGAGCGTGACCGTACGCAGCTTGCGGTGATCCTGCTCGCGCTTGATCAGCTGCCGCCGCTGGCTCAAATCCTTGGCCTCGCGCTCGGAATTGGCAACAGCAAAAAGGTCTCCAGCCTGCGGAACCCCGGGCAATCCGAGCACTTGGACAGGTATAGAGGGCTTGGCTTCTTGGGCGCGTTGACCATGTTCGTCGAGAAGAGCGCGAACCCTGCCACTATGTACTCCGGTAATAAAAGGCTCGCCAACGCGTAGCGTTCCCTCTTGCACCAAAACCGTAGCCACGGGGCCCCGCCCCTTGTCGAGGTGGGCTTCGACGATCGTTCCACGGACTTTCTTGTGGGGATTGGCCTGCAGTTCAAGCAATTCGGCCACGATGAGGAGGACTTCCAGCAAGTGGTCTATGCCCTGTCCGGTCTTAGCGGAGATTTCGGCACAGGGAATCTGTCCTCCCCACTCTTCGACTAAGACCCCTCTTTCGGCCAACTCCCGCTTGATCTTGTCCGGGTCGGCCGTAGGCAAGTCTATTTTGTTAATCGCGACGACTAAGGGAACCTGCGCGGCCTTGGCGTGGTCAATCGCTTCAATGGTTTGCGGCATGACGCTATCGTCGGCCGCGACAACTAGAATCACGATGTCAGTTACTCTCGAACCGCGCGCGCGCATCGCCGTAAAAGCCGCATGCCCAGGGGTGTCGAGGAACGTTACGCCGCGACCGTCGTCCATTTTGATTACGTACGCCCCGATGTGCTGGGTAATGCCGCCAGACTCGCCTTCGGCCACCTTGCTTTCGCGCAAGTAGTCGAGCAACGAGGTTTTGCCGTGATCGACGTGACCCATGACGGTGATGACCGGCGGACGGGGCTCGGGTTCGCCGATTTCTTCCTCCTCGATGATCTCATCCAACTCGACTTCTTCGGCCTCCAGCGGGACCACCTCAAAGCCCAGCTCGTCAGCCAGTGTCTGCATAGTGTCCATATCGAGGCGTTGATTGATGGTCGCCATAGTACCCAACTGCAGACATAGGGCGATTACTTCGCTGACCTTAACGCCGAGTTGTTCGGCAAATTCGCCGAGCGTGATAAACTCGCTGACCTTGATCTGGCGGATCTGTCCGTCTTCTCCGTCGCCATCTTCGCGCGGACCCCGCTCGTAGCGGCGACGCACCCGGCCTTCATTGAGCTGACTCAAGGTCCGCCGCACGCTTTCTTGGACTTCTTTAGCGTCGGGTGTCCCTTTGCGCCGTTTCCCCCGCCGGCGCTTTGTCGGCGCTCCAGACAAATTGGCCTGAGCCGTTACTTCTCGCTTTTCTCCCAATTCCTCACGGATACTTTCCAAGCCTTCTTGGCCCTTGCCTCGTCGGCGGCCGCGACGACGACCTCCTTCAGCCTTGTCGGGCAGCGGCGCGGCACGCTCCTTGGTTAGCTCCTCAATGCTCTGTTTGCGACTCTCCGGCCCCTTTTCACGACGGCGCTGGGGCCGGGAGCCATCGGCCTGTTTGCGACTATCCTCTTTGGCCTTCTGTCGCTTTACCTCTTCTATCGAACTCTTCTTCTCTTCAGCCAGCTTGCGGTTGATGGCCTCCAGCATCTCGGGTGTAACTACGCTCATGTGGCTTTTTACTTCCATATCCATTCCTTTGAGCATGGATATGAGCGCATCGCTGGACAGCTTCTGTTCTTTAGCTACTTGATAAACTCGGCGCTTTTCCAAAACTATTCCCTCAGCTACTCGGCCCTTTGGTCTGCCTCAGCTTCTCCATCCGTGCTCGCAGCGGGCGTAGCGAACACCTCAGCCGCCTCTTGCTCTCCTTGCTCAGCCACCTCTTGCTCTTCGGCAGCAACCAAAGCCTCGATATCCACCTCGCCGTGTTCGGCAAGATACGCTGCCGCGGCCACCTTTACTCCGTGGGCAGTTTCGGCCATTTCTAGGCCCGGTACGGTCTGTAACAGCTCTGGATCGGCTTCGGAGACCGAGGCAATGGAGTCGAAACCGGACGTAGTCAAGCTCAGGGCAATCAGCTCGCTAATGCCATCTATCTGGCGGAATACTTGCTGGTACTTCTCCTGCTTGGCCCGGCGCTCTTGGTATTGTTCATCAGTGATGATATCGAGCCCCCAACCCGTGAGTTGACTGGCTAGTTTTGTATTTTGACCGCCTTTGCCAATGGCCAGCGATAGCTGTTCCTCTTCGACAATCACGACGGCGTGCCGGCGGCGCGAATCCGTGATGCAGCGCACCACAGTAGCCGGACTTAGTGCCCGGCTTATGAATATATCCGGCTCGTCGATCCAAGGAACGATATCTATGCGCTCACCGCTCAATTCCCTAACGATGGCTTGGACCCGCGATCCCTTCACCCCCACACAGGCCCCTACCGGATCGACTCGTTCATCGCTGCTACTAACCGCGATCTTTGCTCGCTCGCCTGGCTCGCGGGCCACGCCGTGAATATCGACGATGCCTTCGGCTATCTCCGGCACTTCTGTGGCAAAGAGCTTCCTGAGGAATTCGGGCCGCGTGCGGGAGAGCAAGACCTGAGGCCCCCGGCTCGACTTAAGCACTTCATATATATAGCCTCGCACGGCATCACCTTGGCGATAGCGTTCGCGGCGGATTTGCTCTTTGTATGGAACGGCCGCCTCGGCCCGGCCGAGATTGAGGACGATGTCTCCGTGGCTAATCTGCTGTACGGTACCGGATTCGACGAGGCCGACCCGACCGATAAATTCGTCGTATATTCGCTCTCGCTCGGCTTCGCGGACTCGCTGAATGAGAATTTGCTTTGCAGTCTGTATGGCGTTGCGGCCAAAGTCGGCGAAATTGAGTTGCTGCACTAGCACAGAGCCTAGTTGGGCATGGGGGTCGATGTCGCGGGCGTCGGCGAGGAGTATCTCCATGGACGGCTCAACCACTTCTTCGACGACAGTCTTGCGGGCGTATACGGCCATCTTGCCTTGAGCCGCGTCGATGTCAACTTCGTAATTTTCGGTATTGCCGTAGTGCCTTTTGGCGGCTGAAATGAGGGCGTCGGCGAGAGTCTGCACCACTAATTCCCGGTCGACGTTTTTTTCGCGAGCAATCTGCCCCAAGGCTTCGACGATATTCGCGTTGTTCATATTTTTACTCGACCTTCACTCACTGTTTACAATTCTGGTTCGATGTTGGCTTTAGCAATATCAGTCCGCGCTACGGACTCGGCTAGACTGTCGAGCTGAATCTGATCGTCTTCCCAAGCGACTAGCCGGCCTTTGATAACCCGACCGGACGTGAGCACGACTTTCAGCAAACGACCACAGGCACGAGTAAAATCCCCATCGGTCTCTAGGGGCCGGTCTAATCCCGGCGAGGTAACTTCGAGCCGATACCGTCCAGCAATGGGATCTTCTATGTCGAAAAGATCGGCCACTTCGCGACTGATTGCCTCGCAGGTGGCCAGCGTTATGCCGCGATTTTTGTGAACCAATAACTTGACTAGCTGATTTCCTTGGACGCCGCTGAGTTCGATATCGACGAGTTCGGCCTCGTGCTCGCAGACGATGGGTTTGACAAGAGCTACTAGATCGGCCTTTAATGCGAATTTATCTACGGCGGAAATACGCGCTTTCCCCCCTAATAAAAAAGCGGGCTATAACGCCCGCCCATGGGATTATAAGATATGGGATTATATTGATTTAGGCAAGACGACTTAACAGCCTTGGCCAAATGCCAACGCTAGAGGAGGCGCAAAATCTCGCGCAGTTCTTTTTTAGTCTCTTCGATCATTCTAAGTGCGCTAAGTGCGGCCTCCCGGTCCTGTGCGGATTCGGGATCAGTGCGTTCCTCTGCTGAGGCAGGACTGCTCTGTTGTTCAGCTAGCAAAGCAGGTATTTGCTCTCCGACTTGGCGCAAGAGCTCGGGTTCATCTTTGAGCTTCTTCTTTACGCCCTGCGTCGTGTAGCGCTCCTCGTAGAGTAGGCTTTTGAGCAACAAGATGATCCCTATATCGCGTTCCCTATAGGCCCTGTTTTTACCACCGCGCGCACGGCGCGGCCGCAAACAGGAGAACTCCTTCTCCCAAGCCCGGAGCGTATAGGGTTGTAGCTGTGTGAGTTCTGCGACTTCGCTGATGCTGTAATACAGCTTGTTTTGCAATGGATTCTTCACGATCGCACTTCCCTGTATCCTTTGCGCCGACGCCAGACGATGCGCAAGGGCGTTCCTTCGAAATCAAATTCCGACCTCAGGCGATTTTCGATGTGGCGTCGATAATTCCCCGGCACGGAGCGGGGCAGATTCGTAAAGATTGTAAACGCTGGCGGGTTAACCGCGTGTTGGGTGGCGTAGAGCAGGCGAATGTCGCGACCCTCTTGAGTCGCCAGATACTCGCCGGAGAACTGCTGAATGATCTTGTTCAAGCGCGCGGTGGGAATCCGCGTACGGCGCTTATTGCCCACTGCGGCCACCACTTCGAGACATTTGTGAACCCGCCGACCGGTCAAGCCCGATACGCACAACACCGGATAGTCGCGCAAAAAAGGATAGCGGTCGCGCAACTCGCGGCAGTACTCATCCGCAGTGCTCTCGGCGACTAAATCCCATTTATTGATCGCCACTACCAAGCCGCATCCAGACTTTATCACTTGCTCCATGATGCGGGCGTCCTGCATGACCCACCCCTCGATGCCGTCGATAAGCACGACCGCCACATCGGCTTGGTCGATGCTGTTAGCCGCCCGGCGCGTACTGTAGAATTCCACTGGATCATCGACCTTAGATCGCCTCCGCAAACCGGCAGTATCCACGAACAACAGATGGCGATCCTGCCAAGTCAAGCGCAGTTGCGTTGGATCCCGGGTCGTACCAGGCCGATCGTGGACAATGGAAACCTGATGGCCTGCGAGGCGGTTGATCAGCGTGGATTTGCCCACATTGGGCCGCCCAACCAAAGCGACCCGAATCGCTTCTTCATCCCATTCCGACCCATAAGCTTCAGCCTCGTCGAAGAGCGCAATGAGTGCATCGAGCAAGGCACCGGAACGCCGCCCGGTAACGGCAGAAACCGGCAGGGGATCCCCCAAGCCGAGCCGGTAGAATTCGTCGAGCGGCGCGGCCGGCCCCACCCCATCAATCTTGTTGACGGCCAGCAAGCACTTGCCGCCCCCGCTGCGCAGCATGGCCCCTATCTCTTGGTCCAGATCGGTCAAACCCGTGGTTCCATCGCAAAGAAAAATAGCTATGTCCGCTTCTGCCAATGCATTTGCCGCTTGAGAGCGCACCGCCGAGGATAGCGCGTCTTTGGCATGGGGCATGTAGCCCCCCGTATCGACCAAAGTAAAGGAGCGCCCTCCCCACTCAGCCGCGGCGAATATCTGATCGCGTGTGACCCCGGGCTGGCCATCAGTTATGGCCCACCGAGTCCCCAAGATGCGGTTGAACAGGGTCGATTTGCCCACGTTGGGCCGCCCGACAATCGCCACGATGGGACGGCGATGATTCTCGACGGTTTGGGTGCTCATTTTTCGCGCCCTATGTAGTAACCCAATTCGGTTAGCTGCCGCCCTTCTCCCAGCACTTTTAGGCTCTGATCGACCCAAAAGTGCTCAAGTGATTCAACCAAGTCGTACCCCCCTACTGCAAGGGGGATGCCTACCTCTTCCGCAAGTTGGGACACGGTCATGTCGTCCAACGTCAAGCCCTCGCCATTAATGCAATTGGGCGGCAGCAAGACCAAATCCCGCTCGATTCCATCGCGCACTCTCGCCGCCATATCGCGGCCGGTCAGCAGACCCGACACCGTGATGCCGTGGCCGAAAAAGTCGTTATCTACCGGTAGAAGATCGATCTGTACGTTCTCAATAGCGTTCAGCCTAGTCACTAGGGGCACGAGGATTTGCTCGGCCAAGCGGCCAGTCAGCAGACCGATCCGCACGGCCTTGGCCGTGCGCGCTGGTAGCCTCTTGCTCGCCTCGTCCCAAGTATCGAGGAAGGAGCGGGACATGCCGATTCCGTTTTCTAGTTGGGGAAACGCATCGTAATACGACGCCTCTGGCACGGGCCGACCCGTCAGCAGAAAGAGCTCGTCAGCCGCATAGACGAACCGCTCGCCAAAGCGCGCTTTAAATTGCAAGCCCCACGCTTCGGCTGCGTCCGCGTACTCAGCAGCCTTGGCCGGAGTCACCGGAGCGAGCTGGACGAGCTTGTGGCGATGATCGGTCAGCCCCACGGGCACCAATGCCACTGAGCGGACCGCGGGATAGTACGCAGACAGATCGGCCACCGTGCGCTCTAGGTGCGGCCCGTCGTTCCAGCCCGGACAGAGCACGACTTGGGTGTGCATTTCAATGCCGTTATCCGCTAGTTTCCGCAAGCGCTCGTTGATATCAATAGTCGCTTTCGTGCGCCCGAGCATGACTTGCCTTAGCTCGGGATCGGTCGCGTGGACTGAGATGTATTGCGGTGTTAGCCCTTGTTCAATGATGCGGTCGATATCGCTTTCGCGGACATTGGTCAGGGTCACGTACGAACCGTGGAGAAAAGAGAGCCGGAAATCGTCGTCTTCAAAATACAGGCTGCGCCGCATGCCCTTGGGCATTTGATGGATAAAGCAGAAGACGCATTTGTTGTTGCAACTACGCAAGCGCATATCCTCGAAGACGAGGCCTAAGGATTCACCGCTCTGGCGCTCAATTTCAGCCTCGTACCGTTCTTTGTCGCGCTCGATTTCTACGCAGATTACCTCTTCGGCGCTGTTGACCTGCACGTCGATCAAATCGCGCACTTCTTCGCCATTGATGCGCAAAATGCGATCGCCGATGCAAAATCCCGCGCGTGCGCCGAGGCTATCGGGCTCAATTTGTTTTACGACAACCATAGTGAATTAAGCAATTAATCTACGTATCATAGTGTGGGGCAAGACGTTCTATCGGTAAAGGTATATGGATAGTGCGCCGACGGCAATACCTTGGAAAGAAATAAAAAAATCCGCCTGACCAAGTTGGCTAGGCGGATGATGGAGCGGGAGACGGGAATCGAACCCGCGACATCAAGCTTGGGAAGCTTGCGCTCTACCCCTGAGCTACTCCCGCTAATTTTTCGCTCATAAGGTACCAGAGGCCCCAATCGCTGTCAACCCGATCCACTCCCCCATCGATACTCCCACTCGCCGACGATGCGCTGGACGACGCCAGCCTTTCCCCATGCGTCGAGGTCTAATTCGCGCAAGCGGCGGTCGCGGCGGCACCACGTTATTTGCCGTTTGGCTAAGTGGCGGGTGCGCTGTTTAGTCCGCTCAACGGCTTCTTGCCAAGGGAAATGCCCTGCCAGCGCGCTGCACATTTCGAGATAACCTAAAGTCCCCAAGGCGCTGTTACTTGGGTCGTAGCCCATTTCGAGCAAGGAGCGGACTTCCTCGACCCATCCCTGCTCGACCATTTGCTCGACCCGCTGATCGATCCGCTCGTAGAGCCGACTGCGCTCCATGATCAGGCAAATCATCTGCGGCCGCGGCATAAGGGGCTGCCCCTTGCGCTCCCGCCATAGTGCGCTGAGTGTGCCCTTTCCGACCACCGAGACCTCCAACGCCCGCAGAACCCGCTGCGTATCCCCCGGCTGCAACCGGGCCTGCGCGACCGGATCTCGACGGCCCAACTCCTCGTATAGGGAGGCAAGCCCCTCGCAATGCAGGCGATTTTGCAATTCGGCGCGGGTCGGTGCGTATTCGGTTTCGTCCTCAAAGCATCCGTCCAGTGCACTCTGCCAGTACAGGCCGGTCCCTCCAACCATGATGGGTAGCCCCCCTCTGTTCCAGACCTGCTCAATGATGCTCCGCGCGGCTCGCTCATACGCTCCCGCGCTGTAGGTTTCCTCGGGACAGAGCACATCAAGTAAGTGATGGGGACATTGATTCTGCTGTTCAGCGGTTGGCTTGGCCGTGCCGATATCCATGTGGCGGTAGATTTGCCGCGAGTCGGCTGAGATGATTTCCACTTTGGGCAAGTGCTGGGCTACTTCGAGGGCTATTTCTGTTTTACCTGTGGCGGTAGGTCCGGTGATTAGTATTAGTTGTTTGTTTAACATATTATTGATTATATGACTATTCGACTGATTCTTTCTTCAACAAAGTGGGCTCTACGATGATCGTTTTCTCGCGGCGCAACAGCGCCTGCCCAGGCGCGCCGCCACGCGGCTTGGTGACGTGTTTTACCAAGGTGTACGCCACGGAGACCTTTTTCGCCGTTTTGCCCTTGCTCCAGTACGCGGCTAAGGATGCGGCCTCTTCAATAGTCTGCTTGCTAGGGGCTTCCTTGCGGCCTTCACTCCGCAGAACGACGTGTGATCCCGAGTACCCTCGGGCGTGAAACCACAGATCGTTTTGCGCGGCCATTTTGTGCGTCAGCACGTCGTTTTCCTTGTTGTTGCGCCCGGCCCACACCGACCACCCCGTGGACGTCCTGTAGCGCCGGGGATGGGCTTGGGGCTGCTTGCTTGCCGTTTTGTCGGTACTTGTCACCTTGCTCTCCAACCAGTTCTGCAGCGCGGCGTCGGCTTCCCAAGTACCGGCATCGACCGCACCAATCCAATGCTCGTATTGGGCGCACTGACGCTTGAGTTTGGTGAGGCGCTGCGGCAGAGCTTGTTGGCGGCGCTCATATTTTTGCGCGGCCTTTAGATAGGATGCGGCGTTCTCTGCCAAGCTGCGGTTTATATCCAAATCAATACGCAGAGTCGAGTGCCCCTCGGAATCGAAGAGATCGGCCAACTCTACTTGCGCGGGCCGACCGGATAGCTGCCCGATGTTGGCCCACAGCGCATGCCCCTTGCGCTTGTATTCTTCGGCGCGCGCAGCCTCGTCGAATTCAGCTTGCATGGCAGCCAAACGCCGCCGGGCATTTTTCAGCGTTTGGCTCAGCCGCCTGCGGATATGTTGCTGCGTCTGCTGTGTCCGGCGCTGGGCCCGCTCCTGTTGGCACGCCGCCCATATCCCTGGACTGACCGCGTCAAACTGCTCGTAGGCCCCTTGCAAACGGCGCGGTTCAAGGGCAGAAAAATGGAACCGACCTGCCTCTTGCCACACGTAGCTTTGGCCAGTCACTTCGCTGGTGTACGCCTCCGTGGCTGCGCTCCACAAGGCTGCTGTCGGTTGGTCTCCTCCACCCTGCTGGCTGCGGAAGACCAACTCGTGCACCACTGACGCATCCGCTCCGGCCAACCAACGTCTCGCCGCCTTTTCCAAGGCTGCATCTGCACTCGCCAGCCGGTCGCGCCATGCGCTGAGTTCGTCCGTACCGGGCAGCAGTCGGCCCGATGGCTCGGGTGGTTGGTACGGATTGCCTACGGGCGACTTGTCCTTTGCTGTTCCCCAGTAGCCCAAAATCTCGTCATCAGCTTGGCGATGGAGAACAAATCGCACTTTGTTAGGAATGAGTTCGCACACCAAGACGCCAAAGCTCGGGCGGTCGTCGCGGTCTCGACGCTCCAAATGCAAGCGCAAGATGCGCTCGCGGCGCTCGGCCTCCACGTCCACGATCCTCGCGCGCACCAAGTACTTTTCCGGGCCATCGCTCGCCCGCCAAGATCGCGGCCACGCCTCGCGCCGCAGGCAGAGCAAGCCCTCTCGGCCGCTCACACCGTACAGCCAATCGCCTTCGTCAACCGCCAAGGCTAGTTCCGTAGGCTGGGCATAGGCCCGCTCGATGACCGCCCCTTGCAGGCGTCCCTGTAGCTCCTGTGCAAGAGCTTGAATGGTAAAGTAATCAAACGCCATCTAGGCTTCGACGAGCTTGAGGCTGGCGCTTAGCTTCTCCTGGGTGGCGCGGTATTCGGCTTGGCGTTGGCGCTCCTGTGCGACGATTTCGGGCGGCGCTTTGGTCAGGAAGCGGTCATTGGCCAGTTTGGCGTCTAACCCCTTGAGTAAGCCGTCCATCTTTTGAATTTCTCTTTTGAGACGCTGTCGTTCTGCATCTATATCGATCAATCCCTCTAAGGGCACGAAAATTTCGGCCGCAGCCGTCATCGCGCTACCCGAAGCCGGCGGTCGGACGAGCCTTTGGCCGACTTGCACGGATTCGGCCCGGGTCAACAGCGCGATATAGGGTATGGCTTGGCGCAGGGTCTGTTCGACCTCGTCCGAGACCGCCGAAATCAAGACCTCGACTTTGCGGCCCGGTGGAATATTCATCTCGCCGCGAATGATCCGCACCCCGGTCACTACCTCTTGCAGGCACTGCATTTGCGCTTCGGCCTCCGGGTCTATCAGTGCGGCATCGCACTCCGGCCAATCCGCGACCATGATGCTATTAGCCGACGAGCCGTGGGGCAAAGCCTGCCACAAGGTCTCGGTGATAAAGGGCATAATGGGGTGCAACAGCCGTAGAGCGGTTTCGAGCACTCGCACGAGATGCTCTTGGGCTGCGCGCCGCGCCTGGGGATCGCCGCCCTGCAAGCGCACCTTGGCCAATTCGAGGTACCAGTCGCAATAATCGCGCCAGACGAAGTCGTAGATCGCTCGCGTCAGGTCGCTAAAGCGGTAGGATTGCATGGCCTCGGTCATCTCTCGCACGGCTACCTGCAACCGGCTCCAGATCCAGCGGTCGGCCAATTCGCTGCGCTCGCAGGGGCCGGGCTCGTATCCGTCGATGTTCATCAGCACGAAGCGGGTCGCATTCCACAGCTTGTTGCCAAAGTTGCGGCCGGCCTCCGCACTGGCCGAAGCCTGGACTTGATTGTTTTCGACCTCGGCATCGAAGCGCACATCTTGGACGGCTCCGGCTTGTGCTAACAGACAATAGCGCGTCGCATCCGCGCCGTAGCGCGCAACCAAGTCGAGCGGGTTGAGGCCCGTGCCCAAGCTCTTGCTCATGCGGCGGCCGTCTTGGGTCAGAATGGTCGGGTGGACCAGCACCGTCTTAAAGGGAATCTGCTCTACGAACTCTAGCGAGGTCATGGCCATCCGCAAAACCCACAAATAGAGAATGTCGCGGGCCGTGATCATCAAATCCGTGGGATAAAAGTACTCCAGCGCGTCGCGTCTCTGCGGCCAACCAAGGGTGGCAAAGGGCCACAAGGCGGAAGAAAACCACGTGTCGAGCACATCTGGGTCTTGCACCCAATCTCGGCCACCGCATTCGGGACAGGCGTCCGGCTCAGCCACACTAACCACGGGCTTGGCCCCAGCCGCCACTGAAACCCTGAAGTTGCCCTCGCGCAGGGCTTGCTCCCGGTCCAAATCGCCCATGACGCTCAGCCCCTCGGCGCTGCAATGGGTGCAATACCAAGCGGGAATGCGATGCCCCCACCAGATCTGCCGCGACAAGGCCCAATCGCGTATTTGATCCAACCACTCGATGGCATAGTGGCGAAAGCGGTCGGGCACGTATTGAATATCCTGCCGCACGAGCACGGGCCGCACCTTGGCCGCTATCTCCTTCATGTTCATAAACCACTGCTCCATCGGCAGAGGTTCGACGACTGTGCCGCACTTGTCGTGGTGGGGTACGGCGTGTTCGTGATCCTCTATTTTTTCTATCAGACCCTCGGCTTCCAACGCAGCCACGACGGCCTCGCGAGCCGCGTAGCGATCCAATCCGGCAAAGCGACCGGCCGCTTCGGTCATAACCCCGTCAAAGCCGATGACTTGAATTTGCGCTAGATCGTGGCGCAAGCCTAGCTCGTAGTCGTTGGGATCGTGGGCGGGGGTCACCTTGACCGCGCCGCTGCCCAGTTCGGGATCGGCGTATTCATCGGCTACGATGGGAATAACTCTACCTGTCAGCGGCAGTTCGACTTGCAGGCCAATCGCTTCGCGCCAGCGGTCGTCGTTGGGATGGACGGCCACGGCTGTGTCCCCCAGCATGGTTTCCGGCCGAGTGGTGGCGACCACGACTTGCAACTCACCCTCCCGGGCCGGGTAGCGAATGTGCCACAAGTGGCCGGCGACCTCGCGCTCTTCAGTCTCTAGGTCGGAAATGACGGTGCGGCACTGCGGACACCAGTTGATCATGCGGGTTCCGCGGTAAATCCACCCTTTTTCCGCAAAATGCTCGAAAGCCTGCAATACGGCCTCGACGTACTCCTCGTCGAGCGTGAACCGCTCCCAGCGCCAATCGTAGCTGGCCCCAAGTTGGCGCAACTGGTGGTAGATGGCGTCTCCGTATTTTTCCTTCCACTGCCAAATCCGGTCGAGCATAGCGTCGCGTCCCAAGTCGTAGCGATTCTTGCCCTCGACCTCTAAAAGCTCCTGCTCGACCTTCATCTGGGTGGCAATACCCGCGTGATCCGTGCCCGGCAGACAGAGCGTCTCAAAGCCCTGCATCCGCTTCCACCGCACCACCAAGTCGTGGATGGCGTGTTGAATCGCATGGCCCATGTGCAACTCGCCCGTCACATTCGGCGGGGGAATTGCTATGCTGTAAGGGGGCTTATCTGGGTTGATCCCCGCGTTAAAATGGCCGTTTTCCTCCCAGAAATCGTACCATTTTTTTTCAATCGCCACGGGATCGTACGTCTTGGCCAATTCTTCCGTCATGCCGCGTCTTTATCCTTGTGTTTAATATGAAGGTTAAAATAAAAATATAACCCTTTCCCCTACCCTGACAATTTTGCTCGCTGCGCTCGGCTGTCTATTTTGTGTCCAGTTCATTTCACCTGTGCTAGGCGATTCAATATGGGCAATTGGTCCAGGCTGCAAACGGAGCAGCGCAATCCAGCTACTGAGCACATCGACGAAGTCTCGACGATAGAGATGCTAGCGATCATCAATCGAGAAGACGCCCTCGTGGCAGCCGCAGTCGCCGCACAATTGGCTCCTATCGCCGAGGCGGTTGACTTGGTCGCTAGCCAGCTTGGGAACGGAGGCCGCCTGTTCTACCTCGGCGCGGGTACCAGCGGTCGGCTCGGCGTACTAGATGCAGCTGAATGCCCCCCCACCTTTGGCGCAAGCCCCCAGTTGGTGCAGGGCCTAATCGCCGGTGGACCAGCGGCCCTGCGCCAATCCGTAGAAGGCGCGGAAGACGACCGCGAGACCGCACCAAGTGAATTGGCCCAGCGGGACTTGAGGCCGAACGATGTGCTCATGGGCATTGCTGCCAGCGGCGTAACCCCTTTCGTTATCAGTGGCATGGAGTACGCCGCGCAGCAAGGTTGTCCGACGATCTTTTTTACGTGTAGCCCCACAGCCGCCGAGTCCTTTGCCGCCTCGATCAAGATCGTTCCCGAGGTCGGACCAGAAGTCCTCACCGGATCGACGCGGATGAAGGCTGGAACAGCGACCAAACTGGTGCTCAACATGATCAGCACTGGCGCGATGGTGAAATTGGGCAAGACCTACGGCAACCTCATGGTCGATCTCCAACCCACCAATGCCAAGTTGCGCGACCGCGCCGAGCGCATCTTTGCGACGCTGACCGGGGCCTCGCCGCAAGTGGCCGCCGCCCGCCTGCAAGCGGCTGAAGGAGGCTTGAAGCTGGCACTGGTCATGGAGCTGTGCCAACTAGATCGCGCCCAAGCACAGCACCTTCTCGACGCCTGCGGTGGGAGCGTCAAGGCCGCCACCCTCGCCACTGGAGCAAACCCTTGCAATACGCAAACCTAGGCCGCACGAATTTGCGCCTGTCCGTCTTGGGCCTTGGTACCGTCCAATTGGGCATGGCGTACGGCTGGGACCAACAGCCGCCGCCGCCGGACGACCGCGTGATTGGCCTAATCCGCCGCGCCTTGGAGCTAGGCATCAACTACATCGACACGGCCGCGGAGTACGGCCGCAGTGAAAGCCTCGTGGGCCGTGCGTGTGTTGGGCTGACGTGTCAGCCCGTGATTGCCACCAAGCTCTCCATCCGAGATCCCGATAACGCAGGGCTGTTGACCGGACAGGCGCTGCGTCAGTCCGTTGAGCAGTCGCTGCGACAGAGCTTGCAGAAGCTCGGCGTCGATGTACTCGAACTCGTGCAGCTACACAGTCTCGACACGCGCTTTGCAACTCCGGAACTGCTGGAATTGTTAGCGCAATACAACCAACGCGGCTGGGTGCGCTATTGGGGCGTTACCACGTACGGCGAAGAGGCTCCGCTCGACGCCTTAGATCACCCTGAGCTAATTTGCTCGATGCAGATACCGTATAGCGCGCTCGACCGCCGGATGGAATGCAAGGTAATCCCCCGCGCCCAAGCACAGGGTACGGGCGTCATCCTGCGCTCTATCTTCCTTCAAGGCGTCCTGTCGCATCGGCTCGACTCGCTCCCGACCTCACTCAACGATCTGTCCCCGTTGGTCGCCCCCCTGCTGCGGCTAGCACAGGACGCAGGCATAGAACTGGCCGAACTGGCTTTGCGCTTTGCCGTCTTTGCTTCCGGCGCTCATTCAGCTATTTTCGGCACCACGAACGTCTCCGAACTCGAAGCCAATATCCGCGCAGTCGAGGCCGGTCCTCTACCGCCCGATCTAGTAGCAGCCGTGCGCGCAATCGAGGTCGCGGATTCAGCCTTACTCAACCCCGGCAACTGGAGGTTATCTACGCCGTGAATGAACCCATACCAGGCCAAGCAATTGGCGATTTAGAAACCCCGGTACTGCTGCTCGATCTCGACCGCTTTGAATCCAATGTGCAGCACATGGCTGCGTATTGCCGCGACAACGGCAAGGAATGGCGGCCCCACAGCAAGGCACACAAATCCCCGGCCATAGCCCACATCGAACTGGCCAACGGAGCCTGCGGCATTACTTGCGCCAAATTGAGCGAAGCCGAGTGGATGGTCGCACATGGCGTATCCTCCATCCTGCTGGCCAATCAGATCGTCAGCCCGGTGAAATTCGCCGCCCTAGCCCGCCTGCAACATCGAGCCGAAGTCATTGCCGCAGTCGATAATATCGCCGTCGTCGAACCGATGGCCGCAGCAGCCATCGACGAGGGCGTCCGGATTCCCGTGGTCGTGGAAATCGACATTGGCATGAAGCGGGTCGGCGTGGAGCCTGGCCCTCCTCTCCTTGCCTTATCTAAGGCCATTAGCGACCAACCTGGGCTGGCGTTCAGGGGCCTGATGGGCTACGAGGGCCACGTGCTCGACTGCTGGCCACTCCCGGCCAAAAAAAAGGCCTGTTATGAGGCATTGGACATATTAGTAGAATCGCGCAACTTGCTGGAGGACAATGGAATACAAGTAGAAATCGTCACTGCCGGTGGCACGGGTTCTTACGAGCTCAGTGCGCTCCACGATGGGGTCACTGAACTCCAAGCCGGCGGCGGCGTATTCATGGACGTCATGTATCGCCGGAAATGTCACGTCGAAGCGCTCACCCCCGCCCTAACGGTGCTCACCTCGGTCACCAGTCGCGCGGCCGACAGGGTCGTCGTCGATGCTGGCTTTAAGACGCTGTCGTCTGGCCACCAGCCGCCGGAGGTGCTAGGCCGCGACGATCTGCGCTTGCGCGGCCTGTCTGCTGAACACGGGATTTTCGACATCGTCGAGGGTCAGGCCGGACCGGCCTTGGGCGAGCGAATCGAATTGCTCGTCGGCTATTCGGATTCGACGACCTTTCTGCACAATTACTTCGTCGCCGTCCGCAAGGGGCGCGTGGAGAAAATATGGGACATCTCGGCGCGGGGCCTCTTGCGCTGACGCCGACCAATAGCAACGGAGAAAGCAGATGACTAAAGCCGAAATCGCCCAGCAGCTAGCCCGGAGTACGGGGCTCTCCCAAGTGGACACCACGGCCGTTATCGAGGGTTTTATCGAAGCCATAGCCCAAGCCTTGGAAGAGGGCAATCACGTCGAAATCCGCGGCTTTGGCACCTTCAAGGTCGTGGAGCGCGCACCGCGCACCGGCCGCAACCCCAAAGCTGGCGCGACTATCGCAATCCCCAAGCGCAAAACCCCGACCTTCAAACCCTCCAATGCCGTAAAGAGCAGAATCGTCCAGCGCTAACATGAACCTGCTGTTGATTTCGGTCGATAGCCTGCGCTTGGACTTTGCCCCTGGGGTCAGTGCAGCCGTGCACGCGCCCCGATTTTCCGACTTGACGCGCGATTTTCACCTCTGCCAGCACTGCTTTTCGGTTTCTTCGGCCACTCGCCCAGTCCACACCTCGCTCTTTACCGGGCTATACCCGTTTGAACACGGCATCGAAGGCCAGCACTCCCCCGCTATGCGGCAGGGAGTTACCGACCTTTTCGATCTCTGTCGTCGAGCTGGGTATGCGACCGGCGCGTTCTCAGAGGCCCCAGACATTTTTACCGGCCTGAGCTACGCCGACCACATCGCCCCCTTGCCTACCGACGAGCAACTCACCGGCTGGCTACAACGCCGCGAGCCGACCATTCTCTTTATTCACTACTGGAGCGTTCATCCCCCTTACGGTGCCGCAGACGGGCTGGCCTTTGGAGAAGTGGGCCAATTGCTAGCGGCTGGGCGCATAGACGTGGTGCAGGCACGCTATCGCGCTGCCATTGAACAGCTCTTCGAGCGGCACATCGCCCAGTTGTTAGCCGCCTTGGACCCGGACGCATGGGCCGTTTTCATCATCAGCGACCACGGCCAGAGCTGGCGGGCTGACGAACCCTATCACGGCCAGACCTTGTGCAATGACGTGCTGCGGGTGCCTCTGTATTACCGACTTCCCTCGGAGGAATCCGTCGGGCGCTCCCTCATCTCGCTGGTGGATCTCTTCCCGACCTTTTTATCGCTATTGCAGTTGGAGTACCCCTACGACGGCTTTGCCCGCGACATCCGCACCCCTTCCTCATCCGAGTACTACTTGGCCGAAATCGCCCCCGGCCCAGCCGCGCAACAAGGCCGCCAATGGTCCCTCTTCAATGCCAGCGCCAAATTCACCTGTGATCAATCAACCCAGCGCGAAACCTTGGTCGAGACGTTTAGCGAGGAGCCGCTCCCAGCACTCGATACTCGCCCATACCACCAAGCATACGCAGATCTCAGAGTAGCTTCTAGTTATGTCCAAGCGGGGTTTGACCAGACCACGGACCGCGCCCTCTTGCACCAGCGGCTGCGAGCCTTGGGTTATATGGATTAATCTGAGGGGACGAACTCGGGCTTTAGGGCCTGATAATCCTCCCCCAAAAGGGCAAAGATATCGGCCCACCGGCGCGGGTAGGATGGATGGCTGTTATTGGGCGCAAAGCCCAGCTTGAGATAGCAGCGCAGAGCCGGAATGCGGAAGTCGTCGGTCAGCAGGTATATGGGCCGAGGGCCTAGCGCCTTGGCTTGGGCCACGGCCGCACTTACGATGAACTTGCCTAGGCCGCGCCCCTGAAAGCTTGGGTGGACCGCAACCCAACCCATTTCCCAGCACGGCCGCAGTTCGCGGGTGCGATCGTTGCAACCCGTACAGGCGACAATCTGCCCCTCGTACTCGATAAAAAGCTGGACCCGGGTTTCTTCTAGCACGCCTTCTAGTCGCCGACGGTCCCAACGGCCCAATTCGCCATTGGCCTGCAATAGAGACAACCAACCCTCCTCGTCGCCCGGCTGGTACGTCCGCAGCCGATAGCCAGCCATTTCCGGTAAGTCCGGGGCGGCCTCGCGCCCATACCAGAGGATAAGCTGAGGCAAAGGACTCAAGCGCGGCCTTCCTGACGCCGGAAGAGGGATGACTTAAACTGCTCCGGACAATGGGGCTGGAGCACGACGATTTCGCACTGGGGAAAGGCTTCGGCTAAGCCTGCTGGCCTCCGTTGGTCGTAGCCGAGGGCAATGATGTCGGGCGCGATTTCGCCGACGATGCGCAAAAAGTTACACCCCTCGTGGCCGAGACGGACCTCGGTGACCTCGGGCATCTTCGCCAGCGCAGCTTTGCGCTCCTCTTGGGATTGGTCGGGATAGTGCCCCTTGATGCGCCGGACGTTCTCGTCGCGGGCGACCACGACGAACAGTTCGTCGCCTAGTGCAGCCGCCTGGGCGATAAAGGAGCGGTGGCCTGGGTGCAAGTAATCAAAAGTGCCGCAGCACAGTACGCGAGTTTTATTCATTGGCACGCCGGTCTATCCAATACTCAACACCGCGGTCCTTGGCAAAAATGCGGCCAAAGCGGTTAGCGTCGGCGCGGTTGGCGAAATAGCCGATCCGCACCCGCACGCCGGCACCGCTTTGTACGCTATAAGCCGGATAGCCTTCGCGCTTCAATTCGCGCACCTTCTGATCGGCGTGTTTCGCGTCCCGAAAGACACCGACTTGAATGGTGAATTCGCCGTCGGGATCAAAAAATACGGGGCTAGCATCGCCGGTATCGCCAGTATCGTCTGCGTCGCTAGCATTACTGGCATCATCGGCGTCGCTAGCGTCACTGGCATCGCTGGCTTCACTGGCGTCACTGGCGTCGCTAGCCTCACTGGTATCGCTGCTGGCATCGGCTGGTGCGGACACAGAGTCGGCCGGCGTTAAAATGACTATTTCGCTACGGCCAGCGGGTTCGGATTCGGGGGCCTGTTCGTCTTTGCGGACATCGCTGTCGGCGCATCCCCCGATCCAGAGGACTGTCCAGGCGAGCATCCATAGCCTATTGGGGTTCGCCGTCCTCAATGCACAGCCTTAAGCGCGTCAAAGTGAATGCGGAGGGTTTCTTCGATATCCCCTTCCCCGTGGGCGAGCGAGGGAAACATGCATTCGTATTGGGAAGGTGCCAGATAGAGGCCCCGCTCTAGGCAAGCCCAAAAATAGCGCTTAAAGCGCTCCAAATCGACCGTTCCGACGCTGGCAAAATCCACCACCGGGTGCGAAGTAAAAAACATGCAGAGCATGGCACCGACTCGGTTCAGTGCGTAGTCCAAACCCAGTTTTTGCAGGTTGTCGGCCATGCCAGCCGCCAAGTCGGCGCAGCGACTTTCCAGCGTTGCGTAGATCCCGGGTTCGGATAGCATGTTCAATTGCTCCAAGCCCGCGGCCATGGCAAGGGGATTACCCGATAAGGTGCCAGCCTGTGAGACCTTTATGCCCAATGGAGACACGTTTTCCATGATCTCTCGTTTGCCGCCGTACGCGGCGGCTGGCAAGCCTCCTCCGACGATCTTGCCCAAACACGTCAGGTCGGGCATCACGCCATAGCGCTCTTGCGCCCCACCCGGACCGACGCGGAACCCCGTAATGACCTCGTCGAAAATGAGGACGATCTCCTCTTCGTCTGCTATCTGGCGCAGTGCGGGGAGAAACCCCTCGCGCGGGGGCACGGTGCCCATATTACCAGCCACCGGCTCGACGATAATGGCGGCGATCTGGCCGCTGTTTCCCCGCGCGGCCGCGCGCACCGCATCCGCGTCGTTGTACGGCAGCGTCAAGGTTGAATCAACTACGCTTTGTGGTACGCCCGGGCTCGTGGGAACCCCCAAGGTCAGGGCCGAAGACCCGGCCTCACTCAAGAAGCCGTCCCCATGCCCGTGCCAGCAGCCCTCGAATTTGGCGATTTTGTCCCTGCCGGTATGGCCGCGAGCCAAGCGCACCGCCGCCATCGTGGCCTCGGTCCCCGAACTCACCATTCGCACCATCTCGATAGAGGGCACCATCTCCACAATGCGCTCGGCCAGCGCGATTTCCAACTCGGTAGGGGCACCGAAACTGGTTCCCTTCGCACTGATTTCCTGCACGGCCTGTACGACGCGGGGATGGGCATGGCCGAAAATGAGTGGCCCCCAAGAGCACACGTAGTCGATGTATTCGCGGCCATCGACATCAAAAATCCGCGAACCAGTCCCCCGCTCGATAAAGAGAGGACCACCGCCCACTGCGCCAAAGGCCCGGGCCGGGCTATTCACGCCTCCGGGAATGACTTGCTGCGCTTGGGCGAAAGCCCTAGCCGAATTCGTTTCCATATGCATCTTTTTAAATAACGCCTAGATTTTCGCTATATCAAGGGTCGAGCAGCCTCTCGAGAACGACCAGTCGATAAGCTCGCCCGCGCTCGGGCAAGCTCAAGTCGGCCAAGACGGCCAGTGGATACACTCCAATCTCCAGATAGCCGAGGAGAAGCTCCAAATCCGCCACCTGGATAGCGGCCACCCCACCTGAGCGCAAGACGCGCGCTAGCTCAGCTAGCAGCGCGGCGCAATCGCCCGCAGCAAAGCCAAACGCATAGTCGATGCAGTCCTCTACCAAGGGCAGCCGATCCAGATCTGCAACTACGCCAACTGGCCCATGCCCGCCCCCTGCGGACCGAATTCCAACTAGGACGCTCGGCTGGAAGAGATCCTGCAAGGCGACTAGCTCGCTTGGGTCTCGGCGCGCCCACAGGACGCATGCCCCCGGCTGCATGGCCACCAAGCGAGCCAAGCAATACGCCACGGCCGCATTCGGTGCGGTGCCCGCCCCTAGCCGCAACCCCAACAGGGCGCGCCGCCCAGTCAGTTGCAAGTGCAGTCGCAGCAGATCCGGCCCTTTGCCTAAGCGCAACCCGTGCTCGTCGCGCAAAACCGCTGCCACGGCTGCGGTTAGCTCAGCTGAACTGAACCGATACCGGCCCTGCAGCGTCGCGCTCAGGGCAAAAGCATCGGTGTCGATCTCAGTGGATTGGGCCTGCGCGAGGCTTTTGACTGGCGTCAGATCGCAACGAGCGATGCGCTTGCAGATGTATTCAAGACCTGGTCGGCCCACTGTAACGCCGTGCATCTGGCTGATTAAACCGGAACAGTGCATGGCCGAGCACAATTGTAGAAGCCGTCCCGGGCTGCGCTCGTACGTGAAAAAAATCTGGCCTACGCGCCCACCCGGTTCGACTTCGATCTGCTCTATCTCGGGCGCGTGCTCGCGCAATTCGTCAAGTGCCACCGCCTCCAACCCGCTCGGCACCGCGATCCAATAGCGATAGATCTTGTCGGCCATTACTCCGCGCGTCCAGTGGGCACAAGCGGCCCCAATACTGAGGCCGGACTGCACTGCATCGCGCTCAGGTGCGCTGGCGACAAGCAGCTATCCAGCACCTCAATGATGTCGCCGACCCCGATCTGCTCGTGTACGTCAAAATAGACGCTGGGGGTAGCCCCGCTAGCTGCGGCCGAGCAGAGCATATCGGCCACATCCTCAGCTTGCTCCCACGCGCGAAGCAGTAGGCCGTAGGCCTTGCGCTTGGCGCGGCCCAAATCCGCAGAGACAACGCGCTCATCAAGGCTGGCCAAGGCGACGCTTATTTCCTCGCGCAACCGCTCGCTCTGTTGGGTATATCCGCCCACTGTGCAAAAGCAGAACGTCGGCTCGGCATAAACCTCGGCTCCAAAGGCATCGCCATCAATCAGGCCATCTTCGTAGTGCGCGGCAAAAAAATTGCTCGCCGGCCCCAAGGCGATGTCTAAGGCCAATTCTAAGGCCAACTCCCGCAAGAGCAAATCGCGGCCCGATTGACCCGCTTTATCGTCGCCGAAAAACAGCAAGGTATAGGGTCGGCTAACCGGGAGAGCCAAGTCCCCAAGCGGCTGCGGAGCTGGCAAAACCACCGGCCGCTCCACGCGGTTCCATGCAGAGCGCGGACGACTGTACTTTAGCAGAGTGGACTCGACGGCCGCGCAAGTATCCTCTACGTCGAAATCTCCGCACAAATACAGCCCCATGTATTCGGGCTGGTAAAAGACTTCGTGACAGCGAGTTAGCGCAGCCACATCAATCTGCCCGATGCTCTCCCTCGTGCCGGCCATGTCCCACGCCAAGGGGCCATCCCTGTACAGGGCCTTGAGGCCGTGTAAAAACCCGACCCACTCCGGGTCGTCGCAGTTTATCTGTAACTCGTGGTCGATGATTTCGCGCTCTTGAGCGACACCGTCTGGCAGGACGTGCAGGTCCAACGCGAGTTCAAAGAGCAACGCTAAATGGTCGGCAAAATGCTCAATGCACGTCAGAGAAAAAACGGTTGAAGTAAAACTGGTGCTGGCGTTTACATCGCCGCCGAGGCGATTGATTTGCTCGGTGATGTCGCCGTAGGGTTTGGCAAAAAGGCGGTGTTCGAGAAAGTGGGCCGTACCAGCAGGCGTCGTCTGCACCTTCCCAGAGTCACGGGCACGCAACTGCAGATCGACCGAGCCGTAGTCTATGTACAGCACGGCCGCTTTTTGCCGACTACCTAGCCGCGGTACTGCCCATACGTCGAGGCCACATCCTAAGCGGCTGTGGTGTACGACTTCCCCCAATAGCGCATCCGCGATCACGCTCTTACGTCCCGTGCAATAGAAAAGCCGTGTCCGCTGCGATGCCATCGGCCACGTGGGCTAGCTCTTCGACGCCGACTTGCTCGATGCGCTGCCACAGCGCTTGTGGGGACTGGCTACCCCCTGTCAGCCCTTCCCGCAATTGATAGCGAAAAAAGCCCTCACGGTCTTCGGCTAGCCCCAACAGCCGCGCTCTGAGCAGGTGCCGAGCCACTTCAATCTCCTCGGGATCAACAACCCCAGAGCGCAGCGCTTGGAGCTCTTGTTCCACCTTATCCCGAACCTCGGAGTACGCAGCGGCTTCAATGCCCGCGGCCACAAAGAGTAGCCCACTCAATGCCTCGATATGCGATGCAATGTAGTAGCACAAACCCTCTTCTTCGCGGAGGTGTTTGAACAGCCGCGACGGACCGTCGCCGCCGAGCATCAGGTTCAGGAGAACCAAAGCCGGATAGGCGTCGGTGCCGTCCGTGCCATAAGCAACTTGGGTGCGATAGCCCAGCACCATTTTTGCCTCTCGCACCTCTTGACATTCAAAAATCTCGCGCCGCGAACCTGCAATGCTCAGGCCTGGCGGCTGGCGCTGGGGTTGGCTCGACGCACGCTCCCAAGTAAAAAGAGACTCCATCAAGGGCTGAATCTGCTCCAAACGTACATCGCCGCTTACGAAAAGATCTAGGCGATCAACAGCCGTTCGCTCGCGGTGGAAAGCCCACAACTCGGAGGCTTGCACGGCGGCAAAGTCTGCGGGGTTGCCCAGCGGCGACAGGCCCATGGGTTCGCCCCGGCACATCTCTTCGCTGCACCTCCTTTGCGCGTAGCCCAGTTTGTCGTTGAAGCCATCGGCGATTTGCCGCGCGAGGCGGTGTTTTTCTCGCTCTAGATAATCGGGCCGGAACCCGCTGCCATCGCGGAGGACATCGCGCAGAAAAGTCAATCCCCGTGCCAGTATCCCCTTCTCCCCAAGGAAGTTATCATCTATAACCTCCAGGCATAAATGAATAAACTGATACTCTCCTAAGCGATCGACTTGCACCGAGTAATGCGCTCCGTATAGGTCGTCGATGAAGCGGTTGAGGCTCTGGATATTGGGCAGCTTGTGCGTGCCCCGTGCCAACAGTTGGCCGCTCAGAGCCACGAGCGAATGTCGCGGCGCACACAGCGGCGTGCTCAGACACACATCCACCCGGATCGTCTTGTACAGCTCAATGCTATGCAGATGCAAGTAAACGCCGTCCGCGAGTTGGACGAGGGTGAGTTCACCTGCGGTGTGCATTGGCGCGCAGTATCCTTCTTGGTTTAGTTTGGCAAGCCGCATGAACCCTCTCGACAACATTCGCGTCGTGCTCGTCGAGCCGGCGACGCCCGGCAATATCGGCGCTACGGCTCGCGTGCTCAAAACCACGGGTATAAGCCAGTTGGCCTTGGTCAATCCCGGGGCATGGGACACGCCGGAAGCGCGCACCTTTGCCCACGGTGCGGGCGATATTCTCGCTGGCAGCCAAGTTTTTCCCAGCCTAGCCGCAGCCGTAGCCGATTGCCACATCGTCGTCGGCACGACCCATCGGCAGGGCCGCTTCCGCGAGGTTACTTCCGCGCCACAATCCCTGATTGCCCAACTAGCCTCCCAAATACATCATCGCCGAATCGCCCTTGTATTCGGACGCGAAAGGGACGGCTTGTGGCATGGGGAACTCGCGCTCTGTCACCAAGTGCTGAGGTTCCCTACAGCCGTGGCCTATCCCTCCCTCAATCTCTCTCACGCCGTGCTCCTGTTCACTTATGGCCTGTATGCGGCCGTGGGCGAAAAACCACCGGAGCCGCCCGTGCAACTGGCCACGGCTGGCGAGCGCGAGCGAATGTTCACTCAGATCTTGCAAGCCCTTGCCGAGATAGAGTTTACCCCGTACAACAACAAGCCGGATCACTTCGGTCGAGTGCTGCGCCGCTTCTTCAACAAGGTCGATTTGGAAGTGCGCGATGTGCGGGCGATTCAGACGATATGCGGCCAGATCCGCAAGTTCAGCCACCGCTATCGCCGCAGTGCCGGGCGCACTGGGGCCGACTGATGGGCCACCTGTTCCAAGTCCCAGTCAACCATCTGCTGCACCATTTCCTCAAAGCCGACCTCGGGCTCCCAACCTAATTTTTCCCGCGCCTTAGTCGCATCGCCCAACAGGGTATATACCTCGGCAGGACGCAAAAAACGCTCATCGAGGACCACGTATTGCCGCCAGTCCAAGCCAGCATGGGCAAAGGCAACCTCGCAGAATTCGCCAATGGTGCGGGAGGTGCCCGTGGCGATGACGTAATCATCGGGGTCGTCCTGCTGGAGCATCATCCACATTGCGCGGACAAAGTCGCCCGCATAGCCCCAATCGCGGCGAGGAGCTAGGTCGCCAAGGCGCAGCTCTTGGTCCAGCCCGCATTTGATGCGGGCCACGCCATGCGTGATTTTGCGGGTGACGAATTCGCGCCCACGGCGCGGCGACTCGTGATTGAAGAGAATGCCCGTGCAGGCGAACATGCCGTAGCTTTCGCGATAGTTGATGGTGATCCAATGTGCGTAGAGCTTGGACACCCCGTAGGGCGAACGCGGATAAAAAGCCGTTTGCTCGTTCTGCGGCGATTCCTGGGCGTTGCCGAATAGCTCGCTGGTGCTGGCTTGGTAAAAGCGAATGTTCTCGTCACAGGCGCGGATGGCTTCCAAAAGCCGCGTCACGCCCAAGCCGGTGATCTCGCCGGTCAACATGGGTTGCTCCCAAGAGACCGGTATAAAGGACTGGGCACCTAGATTGTACACTTCCTGCGGCTGTGCGGTCTGCAGCGCCGAAATCAATGACTTCTGGTCCAACAGATCGCCGGAGATCAGCTCGATTTTGTCCTGCAAATGGCCGATCCGCTCGAAATTGACCGTGCTACTGCGGCGCACCAACCCGAAAACCTCATAGCCTTTTTCCAGCAGCAACTCGGCCAAGTACGAACCGTCTTGGCCGGTAATGCCGGTGATTAAGGCGCGCTTCTGGCTCATTTCACTCCTCTTGTGAATACGTTTCGACAGGCGGACAGGAACAGATCAGGTTGCGATCGCCCTGCGCGTCGTTCAGTCGCCCTACGGCCGGCCAAAATTTGCGCTCCAATAGCCAAGGAGCCGGCAGGGCGGCGACAGTTCTAGAATAAGGCCGATCCCACTCGTCGGCCAGCACGACGTCCACGGGGTGCGGCGCGTGGACGAGCGGGTTGTCGGTGGGGTCCATCTCCCCAGCGGCTACTTGCTGGATTTCGCCGCCAATGGCGATCATGGCCTCGCAAAACCGGTCCAATTCAGCTTTGGATTCGCTCTCCGTAGGTTCGACCATCAGGGTCCCGACGACCGGAAAGGATACCGTTGGCGCGTGGAACCCGTAGTCCATCAACCGTTTAGCCACGTCTTCTACACCAATGCCGTACTCCCGCGCCCAGCGCAGGTCGAGGATACACTCGTGGGCCACGCGCCCGTTGTGCCCCCTGTATAGCACGGGAAAGGAATCGGCGAGGCGGCTGCTCAGATAATTGGCACTGAGAATCGCCACCTGCGTCGCCTCGGTGAGGCCCGAGCTGCCCATCAGCCGCAAGTACGCCCAAGATATGAGCAGAATCGAGGCACTCCCCCACGGAGCGGCCGCAATGGGGCCGATCGACTCAGCCCCGCCGGTATAGACGAGGGGGTGCGAGGGCAAGAACTCCACTAAGTGCTCGGCCACGGCAATGGGCCCCATCCCCGGGCCGCCCCCGCCGTGGGGAATGCAGAAGGTCTTGTGCAAATTCAAATGACACACGTCAATGCCGATTTCCCCAGGCCGACACAACCCGACCAAAGCATTCATATTGGCACCGTCCATATAGACCTGGCCGCCCGCTTGATGGACGACCGCGCAGATCTCGCCGATGGCCTCTTCAAATACCCCGTGGGTCGATGGATACGTCACCATCAGAGCGGCCAACCGCTCGCGGTGTGCGTCGGCTTTCGCCCGCAGGTCCGCCAAGTCGATATTGCCCTCGGCGTCACAGGCGACGACGACCACGTCCAAGCCGGCCATCGCCGCGCTGGCTGGGTTCGTCCCATGCGCTGAGGCCGGAATGAGACAGACGTTCCGCTGAGCTTCTCCGCGCGTCTGGTGGTATTTGCGCACGATGAGCAAGCCGGCGTATTCTCCCTGTGAACCTGCATTAGGTTGCAGCGAAATGCCCTTGAGACCGGTAATTTCGCGCAGCATGTCCTCCATTGCGGCAAAAATTGCCGCGTACCCTTGAGCTTGATCTACTGGCGCAAACGGATGCAGCCCAGCGAATTCGGGCCAAGTAATTGCCACCATTTCTGCGGTCGCATTGAGCTTCATGGTACACGAGCCGAGGGGAATCATCGCGTGGACCAAAGACAGATCCTTGGCTTCGAGCCGACGCATGTAGCGCATCATTTCGGTTTCGGAGTGATGCGACGCAAAGACCGGATGCTCCATGAAACGCGAGTGGCGGACGTGGATAGGCTCCCAAGCAGGCCCTTCATCGACTGTGGGGGGCAACTTGCCGCCCAGTAAGGTGAGGATAGCTTGCAGATCGTCCTTGTGAGTCGTTTCGTCAAGAGCAATGCCCCAATGCCCGTCTCCTAGATCGCGGAAGTTCACTCCCTCGGCCCGCGCCTGTGCCAACAGCTCGTCTCCCCGCGCTCCCACTTCAACGCGTAGCACGTCGAAGTACTGGTCGTGGACGACTCGGTAGCCGGTTTCCTCTATCCCGCGGGCGAGCGCCCGCGCCTGGCAGTGTATGCGGTGGGCCATGCGCTGCAACCCATCTGGCCCGTGATAGACCGCGTACATGCTCGCCACCACGGCTGGCAAGACCTCGGCCGTACAGATGTTACTCGTCGCCCGTTCGCGTTTGATGTGCTGTTCGCGGGTTTGCAGGGCCATGCGCAAGGCTGGCTGGCCACGGACATCCTCGGAGACGCCAATGATGCGCCCAGGCACCTGTCGCTGGAACTCGGGTCGCGTCGCCAAAAAGGCTGCGTGCGGGCCGCCGTACCCCATTGGCATACCAAAGCGCTGTGCGCTCCCAATGGCCGCATCGGCTCCAAATTCTCCAGGGGGCCGCAGCAAACACAGGGCGAGCAAATCAACCGCCACGCACACCAGCGTCTGATGCGCGTGAGCCTGAGCGCAGAACTCGGCGTAGTCGTATAGCGCGCCGTCTGAGGCTGGGTACTGGAGCAGAGCGGCGAAGGCTCCAGACCCAAAATCCCATTCTCGATGGTCGCCCACTTCGGCCTCCCACCCCCGCGACTCGGCCCGGACCCTGACCACCTCTATGGTTTGCGGGTGGCAAGCCGACGAGACAAAGACGCGCTGGCTCTCGTTCTTCTTTTGCACCGCCCTCAGCATGGCGATGGCTTCGGCTGCGGCCGTGGCTTCGTCCAACAGGGAGGCATTGGCCAGGGCAAAACCCGTTAGGTCGCCGACCATGGTTTGGAAGTTGAGCAGGGCCTCTAGCCGCCCTTGGGCGATTTCGGACTGGTAGGGTGTGTATTGGGTGTACCAGCCTGGATTCTCCAAGATGTTGCGCTGGATCACCGGAGGGGTGATGCAGTCTGAGTAGCCCATGCCGATAAAACTGCGGTGGATGCGATTTTGGCTAGCCAATTCGCGCAACCGCCCCATCAGTTCGTACTCACTGATGCCTTCTCCCAGCGCCAAGGAACCCTGCATCCGAATCGCCGCCGGCAGGGACTCCGCCATGAGGTCGTCCAAGCTGTCGGCTCCCACCTCCGCGAGCATAGCGATTATATCCACGTCCGTAGGGCCGATATGCCGGCGGACAAAAGCATCGCTAGGTCCAAATTCGTCGCTCATGCAATCTCCGTTGCACTACCTAAAAGCAGCGATTAAGACTTTCAGTCCTTTTTGGGGACCGCAGGCACAAAGGGCAGCTTGACCACCACGGCGGGTTGCCGCTTGCCCTTCATGTCAATGTACACTTGAGTGCCTATTTTTTGCGCGCCGCGCTGTAAATAGGCCAGCCCGATTCCCTCGCCGAGCACTGGCGAGTGCGTCCCACTGGTCACGATACCCACCTGCTCCTCTCGCTGGTCGAAAACCGGATAATCCGGCCGGGGAATGCCCCTCTCCAACATGCGGAAGCCGCGTAGACGGCGATAGCCTCCGGCCGCTCGCTGTGCCCGCAGCGCCTCGGCCCCAATAAAATTCGCCTCTTTTTCTAAGTCCAAAGTCCAAGACAAACCCGCCTCTAGGGGGGTCGTCTGCTCGTTCAATTCACTGCCATAGAGGCAAAAGCCCATTTCGAGGCGCAAGGTGTCGCGCGCACCGAGTCCACAAGGCTGGGCACCGGCTGCGCGGAGCTTCACCCACAGCTCGGTGACTTGGTCGGCCGGGCACATAATCTCAAACCCGTCTTCTCCAGTGTAGCCATTGCGGCTGAGTAACGCTCGTATCCCGGCGATTTCCATCACCGCGCAGCGATAGTACCCTAGCGCCACGCTAGCCGGTCCGGCAAGTGATTCGACTAGGGCGGCAGCCCGTGGCCCCTGTACCGCCACCATGCCCTTATCATCGCTCAAGTCCTCGATTTCCACATCCGCGCACCCGGCTGCGCGCGAGGTAACCCACTGCCAGTCAACAGTTTTCCGGCTCGCGTTGACCACCAAGAGATACTCCTGCTGTGCGAGTCGGTACACTACCAGATCGTCCACGCATCCACCCTGTTCATTGCACAGCGGTGCGTAGAGCATCTGGCCGATGGTCAATTCGCGCACCCGCGCCGGCAAGAGGCTGTCGAGAAAGGCCAACCCGCGCCCCCCGGAAACGGCGATCCGGCCCATGTGCGAGATGTCGAACAGTCCAGCCTCTCGGCGCACTGCCCAGTGTTCGCTGCGAATCCCCGCGAACTGGACCGGCATTTCCCACCCGCCAAAGGGTGCCATACGCCCGCCTTCAGCGACGGCGACCTCATAGAGCGGCGTCCGCTGCAAACCCTCATTTGTCATGGCGGCCTCTTTCCTGCGCGGCGCTGACCAACTCAGCCCACAGTGCTTCCGCCTGCGCCGCAAGCGCGGTCAAGTCCTTGTTGTTATCGATGACAAAGTCGGCGCGGGCCTTTTTTTCTTTTGGGTTCATCTGGCGGGCCATCCGTTGCCTAATCTCGCACACCGGCAAGCCGCTGCGCTGTTGCACCCGCGATACGCACCGTTCCTCCTCAGCATCGACTACCACCATCCGGTCAAAGTTCCCCTCGTTCCCCCACTCGTATATCAGCGGTGCGTCAAATACCACGACCCCGCCTCCGGCCTCCTCCACAGCCTGAGCCAGCCGGCGCTCTATGACCGCAGATATAGGTGGCCGCATGATCGCCTCTAACCGCTGACTCGACTCATCCGACCGCAGGGCACGACGCCCCAACTCCCGGCGGTCCAAGTACCCGTCTGGCCCGAGCAGATCGCGGCCGAACGCCGCTTGTAGATTCTCTATCACCGCCGGGATTGCCGCCACCTCGCGGGCCACTTCGTCGGCATCGACCCGCAGTGCGCCCAACTCGGCGAGCATCTGCGCCAGTGCAGACTTGCCCGCACCTATGCCGCCGGTAATGCCTACGAGCACGCGCACCCGTGGCCAGCTAGGGCCAATCGATAGAACTTAAAAAATCGTATCACTATGCCCTGCAATTGATTAAGGGCTTTACCTTAGGTCAGAAACGACGCGCTACGAGCAGGTAAAATTTACCGAGCTAACCCAGCGTAGTCAACCAACCTGAGCGGCGTCCCATTGACACTATATTGGGCATCGCCTATAGTCCCTTAACCAACAATAGACTCTCTTCTAACGACAGAATAGCACATGGCCATCGTACCCGTAGTAATCGAACAGACCGGCCGCGGCGAGCGCGCCTACGACATTTTCTCTCGCCTCCTCAAGGAGCGGATCATTTTTATCAGCACTCCGATCGACGACCACGAAGCCAACCTCGTCATCGCCCAGTTGCTCTTTCTGACCTCAGAAGATCCCAAGAAAGACATCTCGCTCTACATCAACAGCCCCGGCGGCAGCCTCACAGCCGGCTTGGCCATCTACGATACCATGAAGTACGTCCCTTGCGACGTAGCAACGCTGTGCATCGGCCAAGCGTACAGCATGAGTGCGATTCTCCTCGCCGGCGGTACCAAGGGCAAGCGCCACGCCCTTGCTCATTCTCGGCTCATGCTGCACCAGCCCTGGGGAGGCGTCCGCGGCCAAGCGGCTGACATCGAAATCCACGCCCGCGAGATCGTCGAATGGCGCGACCGGCTCAACCAGATCTTAGTCCAAGATACCGGCCAGCCGCTCGAGCGCATCGAACTGGTCACCGAACGCGATTATTTTCTGTCGCCCGCAGAGGCAATCGACTTCGGCCTAATTGACGGGCTGCTAGCGTCCGAAACAGAGCTAGCCGCCCTCGCCGACTAATGCCCCAGCGGAAAGGCGACCACCTCGCCTAAGCAAGACGCGCCGACAGCGATCATAACCAACCGGTCCAATCCCAGGGCCACGCCACCAGCCGGTGGAATGCCCCGCTCCATAGCTGCGAGAAATGCCTCGTCGGCCGGTGCGTGTCCCGGTCGCGCACCCCGTGCAAAGCGCTCGCGCTGTTGGGCTGGGTCATTTAACTCCGTATAGCCGTTTGATAGCTCCACTCCCCCCAAGTACGCCTCTGTCCTCTCAGCTATAGCTGGATTGCCTTCTTTTAATTTGGCTAATGCGGCCAATTGCCGAGGATAATCGAAAAGGTGAACTGCCCCTAGCTTAGCCAATTCTGGCTCGACTTTCTCCAGCAGAATTTTGTGGTATAAGTCCTCCCAACTATCCCCCCGTCTAGCGCTGTCATAGCCTAGGACACGTGCACGGCGAAAAAGCGATTCCGCATCTGCACAGGCATCCAAATCGACGGCGGCCCAGCGCGCAAAGGCATCGCGGACGCTGAGCCGCTTCCACGGCGGCTGTAAATCGACCTCGTGGCCTTCTCGGACTACGCTCGACCGCCCCAAGACGCTTCCCACCACATGGATCACCAAATTTTCGACATCGGCCATGATTTCTTCGTAACTGGCGTACGCCCGATACCATTCGATTAGAGCAAACTCGGGATTGTGTTGCGGCCCCATCTCCCCATTGCGGTACGAGCGGCTGATCTGGTAAATCCGCTCAAAGCCCACCCCTAGCAACCGCTTCATATACAGCTCGGGAGAGGGGGCCAGATAAAGCTGTTCCTTCGCCTTATCCCCTTGGTATTCTGTGGCAAATAGCTGTATGTGCTCTTCTTGTGCCGAGGCGCGGGCCAACGTGGGCGTCTCCACAGCGAGAAAGCCCGCATCCTTAAAAAAACTGCGCACGGCATCTAACACTGCGGCCCGTACCCGCATATTCGCCCACAGCCCGTTGGTGTGGAACCGCGTCCAATCCCCTTGGCTCCAATCCGCTCGACTAGAGACTAACAAGCGAATTTGAGTAACGTCTATAACCCCTTCTGCAGCAATTCCATATAACTCGACTATATCCCCAGTTTTTATCCCTTCTACCCGCGTCTCCATAACGAAATCAACCCCTCCGCTCTCGTCTGCGATTCTCCCTTTCCCTTCGGCTAGGTGGAGAAGCCGCCCCCGCACAGCCACTTCTCCAACCGAGATTGCCGCAGCGACCGCAGGCTGGTGCCGCCACTGCATCCGCGATGGGTAATACCTAGATTGCATTGCGCGTTTCCCACAAAAAAACCCCTCTCCGCCAGCGAACGCACTAGTAGAGAAGGGACACAGCTAAAGCCCAAAACCCGGTTTGGGAATCAGGCCCTCTTCTTGTTGTACACAAAAGTCGGCGGTGCTTTGTTTTCGATGAACTCCTTGGTAATGACGCATTCGGCGATATCGTTTCGGGCTGGGAGATCGAACATGATTTCAAACATGACGGTCTCTAAGACTGCCCGCAGACCGCGTGCTCCCATTTCTTTTTCTTGGGTCGATTCGACGACCTTCTGCAGAGCTTCTTCTTCAAATCGCAGGGCAATGCCGTCCATCTCAAACAGTTTCTGATACTGTTTGACGAGTGCGTTCCTCGGTTTAAGCAGGATATCCATCAATGCCTGATCGCTGAGGGGGTGCAAAATACCCACCACCGGCAAGCGGCCAATCAATTCGGGAATTAGACCGTACTGGATCAATTCTTCGGGTTCGACTCGCGCCAGCAGATTAACTCCGTCCACTTCCTCGCTGTCGTCAAGGCGGCCGCCAAAGCCTATGGACTTGGTTCCGATGCGCTGGCCAATAATTTTGTCTAGTCCATCGAAAGCCCCTCCGCAGATAAAGAGAATGTTTTTAGTGTTTATCTGCACCAAAGGCTGTTCGGGATGCTTGCGCCCTCCCTTAGGAGGCACCCCTGACACCGTCCCCTCTAAGATCTTGAGGAGTTCCTGTTGGACGCCTTCACCTGAAACGTCGCGAGTTATGGAGGGATTGCCGGATTTGCGGGCGACTTTGTCCAGTTCGTCGATGAACAAGATTCCGCGCTCGGCTTGTTTGACATCGTAATCTGCGGCTTGGAGGAGCCGCACGAGGATATTCTCTACGTCCTCGCCCACGTATCCGGCCTCGGTAAGGACGGTGGCGTCGACGATGGCAAAGGGCACTTGTAATACGCGCGCCAACGTCTCTGCCAAAAGCGTCTTGCCCACTCCGGTGGGGCCGATGAGCAGAATATTGCTCTTACTGAGCTGGACATCCGCAGCACCGGAATGTACCCGCTTGTAGTGATTGTATACGGCAACCGAGAGCGCTTTTTTAGCGCGTTCTTGGCCAATGATATGCGCGTCGAGGTGGGCCTTAATTTCAACTGGCTTGGGCAGAGGACGACCGTTGAGACTGGGCTCGTGCTTATCGTCCTCTTCCAGCATCTCGTTGCACAAGCCGATGCACTCACTGCATATATACACCGAAGGTCCCTGAATGACCTTCTCGACTTGATCGCCCCCCTTGCCGCAGAACGAACAGGCTATATCGGGCGCTTTTTTACTCATCTTCCCCTACGGCCTACCCTCGTCGTCATCTTGGGAATCCGGGGTACTATCCTCACTCTCAGAGGAATCGCTGGCGACTTCGACATTCTCGGCCTCCTCGGTTTCGTCGTGGAGTTCGGTCGAGGTCGGAATGTCCGAGGTCTCCGAGGTCGTCTCCTCTTCGGCCTTGTCTTGGCCAGCCTTCATCACGTTGATGGCTTGGAATCCCTTAGCCGTGCGGGTTACCATGAACTCAACTTCGTCATCTTGGGTCAAACTCCGGTCCCAAGAGGAAATATCGCGCCAGTGGACGAAGACATCGACATGGCTATCTGTAGAAATAAAACCATATCCCTTATCGTTGTTAAACCACTTGACTACGCCTCGAGTCCAAGTGTTTTCCGCCAAGGCACGGCGATCATGCGTCGGGGGGGTGCTCTCTGCACTGCCGGGGAGTGGACGAGGCGGCTGCTTCTTTCCCTCACTCTCCAGAACGCGGGCGAGTAGGTCTTGCTTGAGGCTTTGGCCGCCCTCGGTACCTTGGGCGATCCACTCGATAGCCGCCATCATACCTATGACGTAAGGGCTATCGTTGCCGTAGAGCTTGCGAGCGTCCCCTATGCGTTGGGCCAACTCGCTCACCACAGTGCTTTCTAAGTGTATTGAACTACCCAATTAGTCTATTCCTCCTACCCCTTAAGGGGCTTAAATGCCTCTTACCAAAGCTCGGGCTATCGGGGATGTAGTTAAGCAATATAGGTAGGCTTGTCAACCTACTCTAAAGCGGTATTGCCTGATCCCTTTGTAGATGGTTTGGCCGCTCACTTTCGCGATGCCCGTGAGCGGTACGGCGATCAGCATCCCGACGATGCCCATTAGCTGGCTTCCCACCATGACGACAAAGAGGACGACCAACGGGTGCAGTTCGACGCTTTTGGCCACCATTGTGGGTTGAATGAGCACGTTGTCGATCAGTTGAACGATCAAGAACATAGCGATCACTTTGGCCACCATCGCCAAACCACCGCCCGTAGCCAAGGCCACAATCGAAGAGCAGACGATCCCGATCAATGGCCCGAGATATGGGATTACGTTGGCCAACCCGGCGAGCAAACCCAGAGGCACGGCATAATAGACGCCGATAATGGACAAGCCGCTAATCGAGAGCACCGACACGACGAGGACGGCTAAAAGCTGACCGCGGATGTAATTCCCGATCTGTTTATTGGCTTGATGCATCAGGTTTAAGCACAGCTCAAAATAGGCGTTGGGAACAAGTGCAATAAGGCACCGCGTCAAGCGCCGTCCCTCTTTGAGGAAGAAGAACGCCACAAACGGTACAATCACCACAAACGTAAGGCCCGATATCACGCCCTCGATAAACATTGTAGTGCCTCCCAACATGGTCTCCATCAGCCGCTCGCCGTGCTCCCGGATCAACTCGGCGAGGCGGAAATCGCTCCCCAAATAGGGCTGTAGCATAGGCTCAATGCTTGAGGCCCTAGCGCTAGTCTCGGTCAGGATCCTATCGCCGATTTCCACCAAGACGTTGGGGTCGGCCCTGCCAAAGCCAATATCGGCACGTGAAAACACAACGGAACCAGATTTGTCGACCGCTTGGCTCCCAGCGACCGCACCGCTATTGCCGTGGACGCTAATGCGCTGGCTGTACTCGTCCTTTCCCTGCGAGTACGCGATCAAGAGCGCGTTTGCAGCCGGTGCGTGGTCTTTGGGCACAAAGCGCAGCTGAATTGCTAACTCCTCTTTGGGAGCGATCCCTAGCGGCCAGCGGTGTTCTTCTCTTAGGACGAACGGCTGTTCCCGCGAATCGTCTTCCCAAGCCATCCCTTGGATGATCAGGAGATTGTTGCCGGTGTTGACGATGGTAAAAACCCGATCAACCGTTTCTCCGGTCAGCTTATCTCCAACCTTGAATGCGCCTAGCACCAACCCGGCAAAAACGATCAAGAAGACGAGAAGTGTACTCCAAACTCGCCCCAAGCCCCTCCTCTCCATCCAATCGATGATCGGGTAGAGGATATAGGCTAAGACGAACGCGAAAACAAAAGGAGTAAGGATTCCGCGAATCTCGTATAGAAACCACCCGACGACCGCTACGGCCACCAAGCCGATTGCGACTTTAACTTGCCAATTCATTGTATACTACCTGCTCGCCGCGCCCCTTTTAACAGGCGCTCGGGGGTGCGTAGCTGCACCGAGAACTTCTTTATCAGTTCGGGTACGTCGGTCGAGATCATTTGCGCTAAGCCCTCGACCATCTTCAAGGCGAGTGAGGTGTTGTTCTCTAGGAGTTCGAGTAAGTCGGGGCGGCAAAACACGAGGAGTCTACAAGGCTGGAGAGCGTAGACTGAAGCGGAGCGCGGCAATTCATCTACAAGGGCTTGGGCACCGAAAAAATCTCCACGTGTCAAGGTGGCTAGCTGTTTCTCAAACCCATCGTCGCCCATCTGTGCGATCCGCACTTGGCCGGAGGCGACGATGTACATCCCCATTCCGGGATCCCCTTGGTTGACAATCGTTTCGCCGGCTCGCCAATTCCGCGGCCCGTAGAGCATCTCTTCTATCTTGTGCAACTCGCGCCCGCTCAGGTCCTGAAAAATGGGCACTTTCTTCAAGAGCCTGCAGGTGGAGGACTCTTGCTCCTTGCGGCTGCTCCTTACGCTTTCTTGCAGACGGTAAAAGACATGCCTCCAAAGAGGATTAGATGGCATGTTTAGTACTCCCGCTCAGACAGGCAACGCCTCAAGCCCTCTCGGCCGCACAATTAGGCCAATGCGGTCTCTAGCTTTTCGGTGATTTGCCCTTTAGGGACGGCACCAATGATCTGGTCGGCGACTTTGCCCTCTTTAAAAATGAGTAAGGTAGGGATGCTGCGGATGCCGAATTCGGCCGCTGTTTTCTGGGCCATGTCCACGTCCAACTTGCACACCTTGGCCCTACCCTCGTATTCCGTGCTCAATTCTTGAACAATCGGCGCAATCACTCGGCACGGACCGCACCACGTCGCCCAAAAATCCACGAGTACGGGCAGGCTGGTGTCGAGAACTTCGGCACTGAAATTGTCATCAGTTAAGACGATGGGTTCACTCACGATAGGTCCTTTGCTTGTTAGTTTATACTTTTCAACACGTTACGTTACAAACACAACACCTTGTGTTTCAATTATAGTCCTAGCACTACCCATTGTCAAGCTTAGCCCTTCCTGCACAACTTGGCTACTAGCAATTCTAAAACTAGGTGCTCCTGGCGTCGTCCCTGCGATTTTAGGTGCCAATCAGCCTCCTTTAAGGCACTTAATCCCGCCCATAGCCAAGAGGTGGGGCGACGCTGGGCCTGCTGCAAATATCCTGGCAAAAAGAACGGCGCAACACCTAATTCAGCGGCCATCTTGTCGCGCGGCAGCGACTTGTCCATTAGCCCTTTAGCCTTGAGCAAAAGCTGGAAGTGGCGAGTGACCATGGCTACGGCACGGGTCGGCTCTTCTCCCTGGCTAAGAAATTTTTGCATCAACTCTTGGGCTAGTTTACCCTGCCCTTTGCCGAGGGCATCGGCGAGATCGAACACGCTAGCCCCGCGCGTGATCCCGGCGACTCGTTCAACCGCAGAGGCTGTGATCAACTGCCCCTCCCCGGCAAAACTGACCAACTTTTCTATCTCGCTGACTAGCTCTCGTGGTTTGGCCCCCACGTACTGGCTGAGTAGCTGGATGGCCTCGGGCTCGATCTGTATCCCTTGGCGCTTGGCGTACCGCTGTATCCACTGCGGTACTTGGTTTTCGTAGGGTGGCCTAAATTCTAGCGCTCGGCCCTTTCGTGAGAGTTCGCGAAAGAACTTCCGGCGCATATCGACTTTTCGACCCACTACTAGTAGCTGACTGGTCTCCACCGGCGCTGCAAATACGCGTTCCAAGCTGCGACACTGGTCGGCCACTAGGGACTCGGCATCGCGCAACACAATCAGCCGACTCTCGGCCATCATGGGATAGGTCCCATAGACCTGAAAAAAATCCAGTATCTCCAAGCGCTCGGCCCTCAGTACGTCGAGATTGAAGTCCCGAGTCTGGGCTGGCACCAAGACTTCGATCATAGACGCGACCAAGGCTTCGCGCTCGTATTCCTCATCCCCGTGCAGCAAATAAAAGGGCCGAACATCCCCCTTGGCGATTTCGGCCAGCAGTTGTTCAGGACTTAGCCCTTTGGCCCTCTTAGCCACGCTTTTCGCTTTCAGCCTCTTCTTCGTCCAATATGCTGTATTCGGCCTCGGCGACTTGACTCGGATCGATGCTGCTGCGCCGGTTGGACACGCCTCTGCGCGGGCCGCCCTTTAGCTGCCGGTACACGGCGTAACACAGCAACACGACTGCCGTCGCCAGTAGCAGTTTGAACAACATGAACATCATGGCTTGTTCATCCCTTCTTGCTGCCCGGAAATTTAATGCAAAAAGCTCCCCCTGTTACTGGGGGAGCTCTACGCAATGCAGCGAGCGGCGGACTCGACTATTCCACGGCTTCCCACTTGAGCGGAAAGGGTTCGGTCTTGCCGGCCCTCTCCCACATTATCTCTAGGTTGCCATATATCTTGGTGAATTCGTCTTCGAGGCGCCCAATGCTCTTTTGGGCATTGGGCACAAAGGTCGGGAAGTCCGGCTCGACCAGCTTGCGCATCGCCGCCTTTAAGGCTCGCTTCATGGCGTTGTGCAAGGCCCGGAGACGCTTGTCTTCGAGCTCGACCTTCTCCAGCTCGTCGAGCAAGGTCTGCATGACCTGCTCGACGTCGTGGGCCTGAGAGGTCATGCCCTCGGTCGTCAGGTAGACCTGATAGCGCATTAGCTGTTGGCTATGGCTTTCCAAGCCCTGCAAAGTCTGGACATAAGGAGTTAACTCATCTTTTTTTTCTCCACAGGCCAAAAGCCCGCCGACGACGAGTGCGATTATGATTGAATTTTTACGCATTGATTCCTCCATTTCCCAAAGACATTACCGCTATAAGCCCCAACCTAATAATCTGTCGGGTATGCGTCAAATGGATGGCGGCGGCGATAGAGCACTGCGTTTAGCTCGCCGCCCAACAATAATGAAAAAGCCAGCAAGTACACGGACAGCAAGAGGATGATGGCAGTCCCGAGTACGCCATAGACGATATTGTAATAGCTGAACCGCTCGATGTAATCCAAGGCAACAGCAATGACCCCGGCCAGTCCTGAAGACATCACACTCCCCGGCAACACGTCCAACCAACGCAGACGCACGGCGGGCATGATGTAGTAAATACAGGCGGCCGTGGTAACCATGCCGACCACGACCACTGCGCGTCTCAACGAGGCCACTAACGGAGCAAAGTGTGGGGAAGTCCAATACTCCCGCAGCCAACTCTCAACGTGTTCGCCAAATATGATGAGGTTAAAGAAAAAAACGAAAGAAATCCCCAAAATCACGATTAAGGCGAGCGAAAGAATGCGCCGCTTGTAGAAGGACCGATGCTCTTGCACGCCATAAGCTCGATTGAGCGCCATCATCGTAGTGGACATACTAGCTGACGCCGGCAAGATGACGCCGAAAAATCCGATGACGAATAAACTTTGCGACGACAGAAAGCTGATATTGTCTTCGACGACCTCTAGCAGCGGGACCGGGATGACAATACCCAAGATTTCTAGCACTTTGATGAAATCCTCAGACGATATGCCTAGGAAGCCCAACAGGGCCGTCAGCACGAGAATACCTGGGAAAATGGCAAAAATAAAGTCAAAGGCCATGGCCGGGGCCGCAGTCGTGCAATCGTGGCGGTACGTCGCCACCACGGCGTCGCGGCCAACTGCTAGACAGAAGGCGATCCGGCTTCTAAGCGCCTCTATCACTGTGGCTGACCCAGATGCCCCATGATGGATGCAAAGAGATGACCATTGGAAGAGAAGGCGTCTTTGCCGTATATCGTCGGCACTCCCTGCCAATCGGTAAAAGTGCCTCCGGCTTCCTGCAGAATCGGCAGCAATGGCCCGCAATCCCACGGATTCATAATGGGGTCAAAGCTGGCCTCGGCCCGGCCGGTGGCCACGAGAATGTGGCCGTAACAATCGCCCCACCCCCGGAGCAGCCGAGTGCTAGTGACCAGCTTCTGCCACTCCTGTTGGCGGCCCTGTTCGGCAAAGCTCGGCCACGATGTATAGCAGATACAGGCTTGGTCTAACTCGGTTACCGCGGACACCGCCGCCCGTCTGCCATTCCACCAACAGCCATCTCCCTTAGCCGCCCACACCATCTCGTCGAGGGCCGGCATATAGCAACAGCCCACGTTGACCCCATCGGGCCCTTCCCGTGCGATGAGTACTCCGTAAAGCGGCACCCCTTGGACAAAAGATTTTGTACCGTCAATGGGGTCGATGATCCAGCGCGTGCCGGAACTTCCCTCAACTTGGCCAAATTCCTCGCCGACAATCCCGTCGTCGGGATAGGCTTTGGCCAACAAGTCCCGTATTTTGGCCTCGGCTTCGCGGTCGGCGACCGTCACCGGCGATAGGTCTTCCTTCCACTCGGCGTGGATGCCCGATTGGAAGTAGCGCAAGGTGATCTTGCCCGCTTGCCAGGCCGCATCTACTGCAAAATCCAAACACCTCTGCAGCGATGTGCTCAACCCAAAATCTCGCGGCGTAAATCGGTAAGTAACTGCAGGGCCGCGCGGAGGTCCCCCACCTGATCGGGGGCGTATTCGCGCTCAATGGTCAGCGGTCCCTCGTACCCTAAATCGCGCAACTTCAAGAGGAAAGCCCTGATGTTGACGTCGCCTTGGCCAAGCGGCGCATCCTCGTACCACGGCTGGCCTGGGCGTCGCTCGATGGCGGCGTCTTTGCAGTGGACGCTGCGCACAAAGCGCCCCACCCGATCCAAGGCCTCTAGCGGCGGGCCGGCTTGGTAGAGGATCATATTGGCCGGATCGAAATTGACTGCGAGGTTCTCGCGGTCGACGGCCTCAATAAAAGTGAGAAGTTCGGCGGCGGTCTCTTGACCGGTTTCCAAGTGAAAATACTGCCCGTGGCCCCGGCAGTGATCGCACACCGTGCGCGCAACTTCGACGACTGCAGCAAAATCCGGATCGGACGTCTCTGGCACAAAGCCCAAGTGCATGCCGACGGCATCTACGCCTAGCGCGGCAGCAAAGTCTGCGATGGCTAGAGTCTCTCCAAGCCGGTGTTCCCGGCGATCTAACGGCACCAGCCCCACCGTTTGCTGGGCGATTTCCGGCGTGGTGTAATCGTCATCGGAAAAACCGGCGAAAACCACGCTGATTTCGATCCCAGCCGCGGCGAACTGGCCCTTGATTTCTGCGGTTTTCTCGGCAGTGCGAAAATCGCGACCTGGCGCGTGCAAATGCACGGTGGAGACCCCTAGATCCTTCACCGAATCCAATCCGGCTCCCAAGCCCTCGTCAATCGAGGTAAATATGCCTGTTGCCCATTTGTCCATTTTGGTTCTCTCCGTTTGATTGCAGACAAAACAAATTAAGAGGGGACAGCCAAGCCATCCCCTCTTTAGTCAATCCAAGCGGCGCTTATCTCCTTGCGTTCCCTTCCTTCTCATTGCGCCGCGTTCCCTCGGCCTGGGCAGCGTCCAAAACGGCCCGCACGCGCTGGCGAAAATTTTTGATCCGATTGTCAACTTCGTCGATAGAATTCAGCAGATCCTCCTCAACTGCATCTTCTGACATGGCATACTCCTGCGACTTTTAGGGGAGCAGGGGAGCCTGTTGGGGGTCTTCTTCAAGCGCGGCTATAGGTGCGCAAATGATCGCAGCGGCTGGGGTGCCGCAAGCGGTGCAGCGCTTTCTCCTTAATTTGCCGGACTCGCTCACGCGTAAGCCCAAAGCGCATACCGATCTGGTCCAAGGTCATAGGCTCTTCTCCGTTCAATCCAAAATAGAGACGGAGGATCTCGGCTTCGCGCCCGATGAGCCGACTCAGAGCCGAGTCGATCTGCCCACGCAGACAGCCGCGCATCACTTGGTTTTCAGGGGACTCTTGGCGCTCATCCGGCAGCACGTCGAGCAGGCTGTGGTCCTCTTCACCGATAAAGGCCGCGTCTAGCGACCTCATTGAGCGACCGCACAGCAAGGTCTCTTTAACCTCTTCAACTGGAACGTCGAGTTGCTCGGCGATAGCTTCCGGGTGGGGATCGTCGGTGCGCTCTTGCTGCAAGATACGAGACGCCTTGGAGATCTTGTAGAGCAAGCCGATTTTATTTAGCGGCAAGCGGACTGTGCGCGACTGTTCGGCCAGCGTCTGTAGGATGGCTTGACGGATCCACCACACTGCATAGGAAATGAATTTGAACCCCTTGTCTTCATCAAAACGCTCGGCGGCCGTGATCAAACCCATGTTGCCTGCACTGACCAAATCGGCGAGAGGAACGCCGCGATTTTGGTATTCCTTTGCCACGCTGACCACAAAACGCAGATTCGCTTCGACTAATCTATTGCGGGCGCGCTCATCCCCTTGTTTGATCTTTCGGGCTAGATTAACCTCGTCGGCCGGGGAGAGAGGCTTGGAATGGGCAATTTCGGCCAGATAACTCCCGAGGCAATCTTCCATATCCCAAAATGGAGCTTTAGTCATTCCCGCCATGAAACCATCCTCTTCGTTATAGAGTGGGGAGGAAAAGGAAAGCTACACGTGCATTAAACTAAAGATGTGTTATAACTTAGCCGGGGTCACAAAACCTGTCAAGCAATTTCTCTCAACCCCTAAGCTCTCGTAAGTGCGCTTAAAACAGACTGTTGCACGGCCAGTAGACGCTCTATACCTATAGCAGCCAAGTCGATCAGTTCGACGGCCTGAGCGCGGGTAAAGGGACGCCCCTCAGCCGTGCCTTGGACTTCGATGATCCCCCCCGAGCCGGTCATGACGACGTTCATATCAGTTTCGGCGCGGCTATCTTCCTCATAGCACAGATCCAATAAGGGCTGATCCTCCACTATCCCCACGCTAACGGCGGCAACCTGATTTACGAGTACATCTCCTTGCAGCGTCTGCAACGCCTCTACTAAAGCCACATAAGCCCCTGTTATTGAGGCTGTGCGCGTTCCACCATCTGCCTGTATGACATCGCAATCGACATACAGTGTCTGCTCCCCTATTTTCTCCAAATGCACTACAGATCGCAGCGACCGACCGATCAGACGCTGAATTTCCCGCGCCCGGCCATTGGATTCGCGGGCTACTCGGCGCGCAGAGGAACCCGGCAGCATGCTGTACTCGGCGGTCAGCCAGCCCTTGCCGGTCCCCACCAGAAAGGGCGGCACTTCATCGACGGGCGATACCGTGCAGAGCACCTTTGTATCGCCTATTTCGATCAGAGCCGATCCAGCCGCCGTTTTCAGATACCTCGGTGAGATCTGCACCGGTCGCAATTGATTGGGCCGGCGTCCATCGCTGCGTTCCCAGCTTATCTCACTCATTGAGGTGCATCCGATAATCAGGGCCATCCATGGGGATGGGGTGGCACATCTCTACTAGGCGCGAGTAGATGCGGCCTTCGGCGAGATCCTTGAGTTCGTCAAGGGGCTGATTGGTCGTCACGACCGTGAACCGCTGGTCGCCGTAGCGGGCATCTACGAGATCGTAGAGCATTTCTATTTCCCACTCGGTCCCCCGCTGGATGCCGAAGTCATCTAAGACGAGGTAGGGCATAGTGCATAACTCTTCGAGAATTGACCAAGTGTGGCCATAGCGCTCGCTGTCGGCTGAATAGGTATCGCGCAACTTCTGAAAATACGTACGCGACAGACTGAGAAAGCGGCCTGGTTTGGCCCAGCGCAACATGAGTTCGTTGAGTGCAATGCAGCCCATCAAGGTCTTGCCCGTGCCGGGATTTCCGTGGAGAAGATAGCCGCGCTTAGGCTCCTCTGCTGCTTCGATCAGGTCTTGGTGAATGCGGAGATAGACCGTGGCCGCTAGGTCGATGCGCGTCCCATCTGGTGCCGCCATTCGGAAGTCGTCGACGAACTTCCACTTGTAGCGCTCGGGGATATCGGCCTGGCGAAACAGGCGGTTGGTTTCCGTCATCTTGCGGCGATAGGGACGGCAAGGACACCACTGATTGCGCGAATCGTCGTCCCAGTACTGGTAGGGAGCCCTTCCTCCACAGCGGCACTCAACGCATTCGCAAAGCCGAAGTGTACCATAGCGGCCCACTTCGACTATCGGGTCGTAGTATAGGCCCCCACCGCCGCACTTAGAACAGCGCGTCGCTTTCTGGTTGGCCGCAGGCAAACTCACCGGTGCCGCTCCTTAAGGGCCCGGTCGACATCGCGGTCGGCCTGGCGTTGGGCCAAAGCTTGGCGTTTGTCGAACTGCTTCTTGCCGCGGACCAGTGCCAATTCCACCTTGGCTCTGCCGCGCTTGAAGTAGATCTTAAGCGGCACCAAGGTAAGGCCCTGCTGTTGCGTCCTCCCAGTCAGCCTGCGGATTTCGCTGCGGTGCAAGAGCAATTTGCGCACGCGCTCTGGATCGTGGTTGAAACTGTTGCCTCGCTCGTATTGGGCAATATGGACATTGTGCAGGAAAATTTCTCCGCGTTCAACTAACGCGAAGCTATCCTTGAGGTTGGCGCGTCCAGCGCGTAGCGACTTGACTTCCGTGCCGCGCAAGACAATGCCGGTTTCATAGCGGCCCATCACCTCGTAGTCGTGCCGGGCTTTGCGGTTTTGCACGGCGATTAACTCTCGCTTGGCACCACTTTCTGTTTTGGCCATAACCCGCCTATTTTCACGAAAGGAAACGGGCTTGACGGTTGCAAACCCTGCATTTAGCTTTTGTCTTTCAGTTGCCGAAGTGGCGAAATTGGTAGACGCGCATGGTTCAGGACCATGTGGGGGCAACCCCGTGGAGGTTCGAGTCCTCTCTTCGGCACCACTGTTCGCTTCTATCCCCTGACTGATTTAATCTACACGCCTCGTTCTAACCTGCGCAAGGGACTGCCTGCACACGCAGCAGCCCCTACCAAATTATACAACCCGCGAAAGGATGTCCCTATGGCCCGCTTCCTGCACACTCGCATCCGCGTCGGCGATCTCGACCGCTCCATTGAGTGGTATTGCACCCACCTTGGCTTTGAAGTCCGGAGCCGCTCTAATAAATCGCCCGCTGGCAACCAAATCGTCCACCTAGAACTGCCCGGTAATGAACACACTCTAGAGCTGACCTATTCCGCCGATTACCAGCTTGCCGTCCCCGAAGATCTCATGCACCTCGCGATCGCGGTTCCCGATTTAATCGGCTTCTGCGACACATTGGAAAACAACGGGATCGAAATATGGCCCAGCGATTGGCGCACGACCTTTCCCACCGGCCGCAAGATGGCCTTTATCGACGATCCCGACGGTTATGAGATTGAGCTACTCGAAGATTAATTGGACTCGCCCTTGTCGCGCAGATACTGCGGCAAGTAGGCGTCGATGAAGTCTCGCGCCGTCCGCCCCCCCACTAAATCGTGGTTGTGTCGCATCCGCCAAACTTCGAAAGCAGCCAATAAATCTTCTTCTGGCAGATCGATCCCTGCCCGACGCGCATAGGACAGGACCATGGCGCGATATTGCTGCCTGCTAGGCAGATCGAGGAAGACTTTGAGGGCAAAACGGTCGTCTAGCGCCCGCTCTTGGTCAAGGCGTTGCAGTTGTTGGGGGTCGTAGAATTCGGCCTGAATGCCTTGGTTAACTCGGTTGGGACGCTCGTCGTCTAGCTGCATCTGGCCAAGCCCTTGCGGACGCTCGCCCTCTCGATCGACTAAATCCTTGTAGTTGGAGGTCGCATAGAAAACCAAGTTGTCCGGACACGCTTCTAGCCCCCCGTCTAGCACCCGCGAGAGCAGATGCAGGCTGTTATCGCCCCGGTCCAAAGATACATTGTCCAGCACGCCGACAAAGCGCTGGCGACGCCCCCGGACGAGAGTAAAGAGATCGGGCAGCAGATGGTAGCAAGACGGGGAGATCTCGACGGCGCGCAGGCCGCGATCAAAGAACTTTCCCACCAAGGCCCGTATCAGCGTCGATTTACCGCCTCCTCGCGGTCCCCAGATCAGCGCGTTGTGCACCCGATAACCGGCGAGAAAATGGCGCGTATTTTCCTCAAGGACTTGAATTCTCGCTTCGTTGCCCTCCAGCCAGCCGAGAGGAAATTCCGCAAAGTGGCGGATGGGATCCAAGCTGGGTTTGGCCCCCCTATCGACTAAGCGAAAGGCCGGGAATCGGCGCAGCGCACCTTGCCCGTACTCGCGTATCAAGCATCCGAGCGCCTCAGCCAACTCAGCCCAATCCTCGCTGCGAGCAAAACGCTCTTTCAGTTGGCCAACGGCCGCCGGTTCCATCCCATCCTCGGGCATGGGAGCCAAAGGTTCCGCGTCGAGGCCAATCAGCCGTAGCCATATCCCCCAAGGGGGACGGGCCAAGACCGAGGCACTTTGCAAATCGCGGCACGCAACTTGGCGCAGTGCAGCGGGAACATCGGCTGGAGCTTGCTCTTCGCAAGCGCACAAAAACGAGTGTCGGCCATCGAAGAGCCGGTTGAGCAGCAGTCCTTGTAAATCCGGTGCGCCACCACCCCAATCGCCGTTGAGCGCCGCCGTGAGGAGCACATCGGAGCAACGCTGATGTTGCGCGGCCAACTCGTCCGCCGTACGCTGTGCCTCTTTACCGGCCGCTAGTCTATCGGCACACGCCTGCGCACAGCGCAGCAAGGAACGCAACTGCTCAATCTCAGCGGGCTCAAGTAGCTGGCTAAAGGAGGAAAACCGGTCCAAAGCAGTCAGCATGGCTTCGACTTGACCGGCAATCTGTAATGTCTCTTCGCTCCTCGTCATCTCAATACAAAACCTATTGACCTGAGTTATATAATTCGCTGCCCGATGGGAACGAACTGCAATGCCGTAACTTCCTGGGAGGCAACCATTAATAAAGAAAAGAATTACCCCCGGGCGGATTCGAACCGCCGACCCACAGATTAGGAATCTGTTGCTCTATCCTGCTGAGCTACGGGGGTTATAGGAGGGACGCTGTTCATATTATATCGCGAGAGACTCAAAGTCAAATGCCCTAGGTTTTTTATCCTATGTATTGACACCAAATTAAACTGTCCTAATTTACAAGACTGTTTTGGCCTGAAGAGGTAAGGCCAGCTTTCTACAACCTCAGCTAAATTAATAAAACATGGCTCAAGTATTTCCGCGCAGCGCTAACTGGGCTTCCAAAGCCAGCATCCTCGTTGGCCTCGTCCTAGTCGGCAGTATCCTCGCTATCGTTCTCAACATCAATCGCATTTACTTCGTCAATCAAGTCAACGTGCCCATCGATCAGCCCGTTCCCTTCAGCCACAAACACCACGTCACCGGAATGGGCATCGACTGCCGCTATTGTCACACCACCGTCGAGGAGAGTGCTTTTGCCGGCATTCCCCCGACCGAAACCTGCATGACCTGTCACTCGCAGATCTGGACCGAAGCACCCATCCTCGAACCCGTGCGCGCCAGCTTCCGCGACAACGTGCCCATCGAGTGGAATCGCGTCCACGACCTTCCCGACTTCGCCTATTTCAACCACAGCATCCACGTCAACCAAGGCATTGGCTGCCAGTCGTGCCACGGCCAAGTCGATCAAATGCCCCTGATGTGGAAGGCCGAATCGCTGAATATGGAGTGGTGCCTCGATTGCCACCGCGATCCCGCCCAATACATCCGCCCGCGCGACCAAGTCTTTAATATGAATTATCAGTACCCAGCCGACCAAGAAAGCTTGGGGGCGCAACTCGTCGCCGAATACGGCGTGCAGACCAGCCAACTCACCAACTGCTCTATCTGCCACCGCTAACACATGGAAACCAGAAAAAACATCGATCTCTCGGCCATCCGCTCCCACCTCGAAGCCGCCCAAGGCCAAGAGTATTGGCGCAGCTTGGACCAATTGGCTCAGACCGAAGAATTCGCCGCCATGGTCCAGCGCGAGTTCCCCGAGCAAGCTGCCGAGTTGAAGGATCCGGTAAGTCGGCGGAATTTCCTCAAGCTCATGAGTGCATCGCTGGCACTAGGCGGGCTTTCGGGCTGCACAATTCAGCCCAGCGAAAAAATAGTCCCCCAAGTCCGAGCGCCCGAACACGTCATCCCCGGTAAGCCTCAGTACTTTGCCTCCGCCGCCTCGCTCGGAGGTATTGGCATGGGCATCCTAGTCGAGAGCCACATGGGGCGACCGACCAAAATTGAGGGCAATCCCGAGCATCCCTCCGGCAGCAGAGGCTCCAATGCGCTCGTACAGGCTTCGATTCTCGACCTCTACGACCCCGATCGCTCGCAAACAGTCAAAAACGCCGGTCGCATCAGCGCCTGGAGCATCTTCTTAGCTGATTTGACTCAGCGTCTGAGCTCACACGAGGGCAACGGCGGCGCTGGCCTGCGCATCCTGACCCAGACGGTGACTTCTCCGACCCTAGGGCACCAGTTGCAAGCCCTGCGGGATAAATTTCCCCAAGCCCAGTGGCACCAGTACGAACCGGTCAATCGCGACAACGCCCGCGCCGGGGCTCAAATGGCGTTTGGCGAGCCGGTCCATGCGTTTTACGACTTAACCAAAGCCAAGGTCATTCTATCGCTGGACGCGGACTTTACCTACAGCGGTGCCGGCAATGTCCGCCACGCTCGGGACTTCGCGGCCGGTCGCAGGGTCCGCAACGGTTCCAAGGCCAGCAATCGGCTCTATGCGGTCGAAAGCAGTCCAACGGCCACCGGTAGCATAGCTGATCACCGCTTGGCACTGGGCACGGCGCACATCGAAGTCTTGGCCTTAAAGGTCGCCCAAGGGCTTGGCATCGATTGGAAAGGGCCGAGCGTTCCCGCCGACTTCTCTGTCCACGACGCTTGGATTGCGGCTCTGGTCGACGACCTAAAGGCCAATCCCGGCCAAAGCCTCGTGCTCGCTGGAGATCAACAGTCCCCCGCGGTACACGCTTTGGCTCATGCGATCAACCACGCCCTAGGCAATGCGGGTACAACCGTACACTACACTAAACCCCTCGAAGTCGAGTCGGTTGACCAGGGCGAATCGCTATCCGCTTTAGTCGCCGATATGAACGCCGGTCAAGTCGAGTCCCTGTTCATTCTCGGCGGCAATCCGGTGTACGACGCGCCCGTGGATCTCGACTTTGCCGCGGCGCTCGACGAGGTCGGTTACCGCGTCCACCTCGGCCTGTACGACAACGAAACGTCGGAACTCTGCCACTGGCACATTCCGGAATCGCACTTTCTCGAAGCGTGGAGCGACACCCACGCCCACGATGGCCTCGCCACGATCGTCCAGCCGCTAATTCGCCCGCTCTACAAGAGCAAATCAGCCCACGACTTCTTGGCGGTGCTCACCGGCCAGCCCGGGGTCCCCGATCTCGACATCGTGCGCCAGTACTGGGAGGGCCAAGGGCTAGATGCGATTGCTTGGCGCCGCGCACTGCACGACGGCTTCGTCGAGGGCACGCACCCCGAAGCCCAATCCGTGGAGCTAGGCACTTTGCAGTTGCCGGCAACGACTGGGAGCCTTCCCGAGGAAGAAGATCTCGAAATCCACTTTCGGCCCGATCCCATGGTGTGGGACGGGCGCTTTGCCAACAACGCTTGGCTACAGGAAACTCCGAAACCCATCACGAAGCTCACTTGGGACAACGCCGCCCTCGTCAGCCCAGCCACGGCCGAGCGCCTGCGACTCAAGAGCGAATTCCTCGCCGAACTGCGCTTTGACGGGCGCACAATCAATGCTGCTGTTTGGATCGTACCCGGCCAAGCTGACGGCGTCGTCACTCTGCACTTGGGCTACGGCCAACAACGCAGTGGCCGCGTCGGGCGCGACACGGGCTTCAATGCCTATGCCCTGCGACCGACGGCGGCCTTGTGGAGCGGCACCGGCCTGCAGGTCAGCGGCTCGTACGACAACTATCGCCTCGCCTGCACCCAAGATCACCACAGCATGATGGGCCGCAATTTCGTGCGCCAAGCCTCGCTGGACTACTACCAGGCTCATCCTCATTTTGCTCACGAGGGTACCCACGACCCGCCCGATGACCTGACGCTGCACAACCGCACGGACCACCAGTACACTGGCTACGCTTGGGGTATGGTTATCGATCTAAGCTCCTGCATCGGCTGCAATGCGTGTGCAACGGCCTGCCAAGCCGAAAACAATATCCCCATCGTCGGCAAAGACGAAGTCCTCAACGGCCGCGAAATGCCTTGGATCCGCGTCGATCGCTACTACCAAGGCTCGCCCGACAACCCCCAGATCGTGCACCAGCCCGTGCCTTGCATGCAGTGCGAAAACGCTCCTTGCGAGTTGGTCTGTCCGGTCGCAGCGACGACGCACAGCGACGAAGGTCTCAACGACATGACCTACAACCGCTGCGTCGGCACCCGCTACTGCGCCAACAACTGCCCCTACAAGGTCCGGCGCTTCAATTTCCTCCAATACGCCGACCGCGATACTGAAAGCTTAAAATTGCAGCGCAACCCAGATGTCACCACGCGTTCCCGCGGCGTAATGGAAAAATGCACGTACTGCGTTCAGCGCATCAATCAAGCGCGCATTGAGGCCAAAAAGGCCAATCGCACCATAGGCGATGGCGAAATTGTCACCGCCTGCGAACAGGCCTGTCCCACCGAATCCATCGTCTTCGGCGACATCAACGATCCCAATAGCCAGGTCTCCGCTCTCAAGGCATCGCCGCTCAACTACGGCATTCTCACCGAGTTGAACACGCGGCCCCGCACTACGTACTTAGCAAGTATCAAAAACCCGAATCCCAAGATTGCCGAGGCTTAGCATGTCCGAAGCTGCGAAAACGCCTTATCGCCCCCCAGTATCGGAACTCGGCCCGAGCCAGACCTCGTACACCTCGATCACCGACAAGATCAGTGGGATCGTCCTGACCAAGAACACCCCGCTGGCGTGGTTCATTTGCTTTGCTTTGGGCTTCATACTGCTGCACGGGTTCATGATAGGCGTTCCGTACCTGCTCTTTGAGGGCGTGGGCATCTGGGGCATCAACAACCCCATAGGCTGGGGTTGGGCCATCATCAATTTTGTCTGGTGGATCGGTATCGGTCACGCCGGCACCCTGATCTCGGCGATTCTCCTGCTGTTTCGGCAACGGTGGCGTACCTCGATCAACCGCGCGGCAGAGGCTATGACCATCTTTGCCGTACTCTGCGCTGCGCAATTTCCGCTCTTTCACACCGGGCGACCCTGGCTGGCCTGCTACTGGCTGTTGCCCTATCCCAACTCCATGGATATCTGGCCGCAATTCCGCAGCCCGCTGATCTGGGACGTCTTTGCGGTCTCGACGTATTTAACAGTGTCGCTGGTCTTTTGGTATGTCGGCTTGGTTCCAGACTTAGCGAGCCTGCGCGACCGCGCCAAAAACCGCATCGCCCAGGTCATCTACGGCGTGGTCGCGCTTGGCTGGCGCGGCTCGGCCATTCACTGGGAGCGCTACGAAATGGCGTCCCTCCTGCTGGCCGGCCTCTCTACACCCCTCGTGCTCTCTGTCCATAGCGTCGTCAGTCTCGACTTCGCCGTCGGGCTTATCCCCGGATGGCACACGACCATATTCCCCCCCTATTTCGTCGCCGGAGCGATCTATGCGGGCTTTGCCATGGTGCTGACCTTGATGATTCCTATGCGCCTCATCTATGGCTTAGACGACTTCATAACCGAGCGCCATCTAAACAACATGGCCAAAGTCATGTTGGCTTCCGGATTGATTGTGGGATATGGCTACTTCATGGAGCAGCTCATCGCCTGGTACAGTGCCAGTGTCTTTGAGGGCTATATGATGCAAAATCGCATGCATGGCCCGTACGGCCCCTTCTACTGGGCTTTGATCGTCTGCAACATAATCGTGCCGCAGCTCCTGTGGTTTAGGCACTTCCGCACGAGCATGTTCTGGCTATTTTTCATTTCTCAGTTCATCAACGTCGGCATGTGGCTAGAGCGCTTCATCATCGTCGTCACGAGCCTACACCGGGATTTTATGCCCTCTTCTTGGGACATGTTTCACCCGACGATTTGGGACATCGCCATCTACGTGGGTACCATCGGCCTGTTCATCGTCCTGTTTTTCCTGTTCATCCGCGGCCTACCGATGATTTCCATCCACGAGATCCGCAATCTGCTGGTCTCCGGAGACCACAAGTGAGCCATTGAACTTATGCAGCAGCACGAAGAATCAACGCACTACGGCCTACTGGCCGAATTTGAATCTCCCGACGATTTGCTGGCCGCGGCCAAGGCGACCTTTGCCGCTGGCTATCGCAAGATCGACGCTTATTCTCCTATGCCCGTCCACGGCTTGGGCGAGGCCATCGGCTTTCCGCGCACTAGGTTGCCTTGGCTGGTTTTCGCCTTTGGTCTACTTGGTGCCATCACGGGCTACTCCCTGTGCTATTGGGTCTCAGCCATCGACTATCCGCTCAATATCGCCGGCAAGCCCTTGCACAGCGGGCCGATGTTCATCCCGGTGACCTTTGAACTGACCATTCTCTTTGCCGCGCTCAGTTCGGCCTTTGGCATGTTTATCGCCAACGGCCTGCCCCAGCCCTATCACCCGGTCTTCAATGCACCCAATTTCGCCCGCGCCAGCCAAGATCGTTTCTTTCTCAGCATCGAGGCCGAAGATCCTCAGTTCGACCGCGAAAAGACCGAGGAATTCCTGCGTGGCCTGAATCCGCATGAGGTTGTCGAAGTTGAAAAGTGAAATGACCATCGCCAAGCGACGGCTAGCGGCCCTGTTGGGAGCGACGCTGTTGCTGATTGGCACCGCCGGTTGCGAGCTGCGGCAGGCCATGTACGACCAAGAAAAATACGAGCCGCTAGAAGCCTCGGCGTTCTTCGCTGACGGCATGTCTTTCCGCTCGCAGGTTGACGGCACCGTGGCGCGAGGCCAATTGATGCTCGACGAGCACTTCTACCAAGGCAAAATCCAAGGCCAACTCGCGGAGACCTTCCCGGCGGGGGTGGTCGTGGATCGCCAGTTGCTAGAGCGCGGCCGCGAGCGCTACAACATTTTCTGTGCCCCCTGCCACGGCCAGACCGGCGCAGGCAACGGCATGATCGTCCAGCGCGGGCTCAAACAGCCGCTGACCTTTCATCAACAGCGGCTGCGCGAGGTCTCCGTCGGCCACTTTTACGATGTCATTACCAATGGCTTTGGCGTCATGTACAGCTACGCCTCCCGCATCTCCGTGGCCGACCGCTGGGCTATCGTCGCCTATATCAAGGTATTACAGCTGAGCCAGAACCTCGAATTCGACCAACTGCCGGCCGAGGACCAAAGGCAACTTCAATGAATGAGTCGATTACCCAACAGTCCGCTGCCCTGCGTCCCTATTTAGACAACCTCCAGCGCTACGCGCTAGTCGTGGGCTTGGTCGGTTTGGCTGCCACTGCGGTCGGCTATTTCACGGCCGAAGAGCAGTTTTTCCGCTCTTATTTGCTGGCCTTTACCTTCTGGATCGGCCTGCCCTTGGGTAGCTTGGGCATCCTCATGATCCACCACGTCGGCGGTGGCACGTGGGGATTTTCGATCCGGCGGCTGCTCGAAGCCGGGACCCGCACCTTGCCGTTGCTGTTCCTGCTATCGCTGCCGATCCTCTTCCTCGGCCTGCACGACCTCTACGAATGGACGCACCAGAACGTCGTACAAAAAGACAACATCCTCCAGCAAAAGGCCCCCTTTCTCAACGAGCCTTTCTTTATCGTGCGCACCGTGCTCTACTTCGCCATCTGGGGACTGTTCGCCTTCTTGCTCAACCGCTGGTCGCTGCAGCAGGATCAGACGACAGAAACGCATCCGACTCATCGCATGCAGATCCTGAGCGGTCCGGGCATCGTCATTTTCTTTCTCACCGCGACGCTAGCCTCTATTGATTGGCTAATGTCGCTTGAGCCTCACTGGTTTTCGACGATCTTCGGCATCATCTACATCATAGGTATGGGACTGATGGCTTGGGGATTCACGTTCCTCGTCGCCGTCCCCCTCTCGCGGCGGAAACCGCTACAGGGCGTGATTACTGAGCAGCACCTGCGCGACTTGGGCACCTTTATGCTGGCCTGCGTCATGCTCTGGGCCTATACCTCTTTTTCTCAGTTGCTCATCATCTGGTCGGCTAATTTGCCCGAGGAAATCACTTGGTACATAACCCGTCTGGAGGGCGGCTGGGAATACGTCGGCTACGGGCTACTGGTGTTTCACTTTGCCGTCCCCTTTCTCTTTCTCATATCCAGCACCATGAAGTCCAAAACCAAGCTGCTCGCCACCATTGCCGCCGGCTTGATCTTCATGCGCTTGGTCGATTTGTATTGGATCACGGCACCGGCCTTCACCAAAGTCCACGCTGAAAAGGGGCCAAGCTTCCACAGCACCGGAATCACCCTACACTGGCTCGACCTAGCCATTCCAATAGGCATTGGCGGTATCGTCCTGGCGCTTTTCTTCGCGCAACTGAAAAGGCACGCCCTGATCGCGCAAAACGACCCTCGCTTTGCAGACCTTTACAGCGGCGAAAGCAATCATGGCTGAACAAGCACACGACCAAAACAACGCCGGCTACGAGACGACCGATGCGCGGGTAACGCCGCTGGCACAGACCGGCCTTTTTATTACCGCGCTAGTCATCGCTTCCTTTATCGGCATGATCGTCTTATTCAGGGTTTTCGCCTATTATCAGCCGCTCTTCGACGATCCGGTTCCGCCGCTGGTTGAGAACCGAGTTGCTAGCGACGCGCCGAGGCTGCAGGTGGACCCGCCAAAGCAAAAGTTCGAGTTGGCCCAAAGCGACGCTGCGCTCCTCAACTCCTATGGCTGGATCGACGAGCAAGTGAAGGTAGTACACATTCCCATCGAGCGAGCAATTGATCTGGTGAGCGAAGGCAAAATGCCGCTCATCGCTCCGCCAGCGACACCATGAGCAGACCGACAACGACATTCGCTCGCAGCGCGATCTTTTCGGCATTGACTCTGCCGCTTTTGCTAGCCGGCCAGACTGGGGCACAGAGCTATACCCAACAGCTACAAAAGAGCATCGGCATCGACCAGAAATTGGGGGACCAAATTCCCTTGGATCTCGAATTCACGGACTCCAGCGGCAAGCGCACCGCGCTGCGTCAATACTTCGGTAAGAAGCCCATCGTGCTCACCTTGGTGTACTACGAGTGTCCCATGCTCTGCACTCAAGTGTTGAACAGCCTCTTGCGGGCAATGAATGTGCTGAGTTTTGGCATTGGCACGGATTTCGACGTCTTGACCATCAGCGTCGATCCTGGGGAAACTTCGGAATTGGCCGCGGCCAAAAAGGCCGAGTACAGCAAAAACTACCGCGGCCGCGATGGTTCTACAGGCTGGCATTTTCTCACCGGTGGGGAAGACCAGATTAAACAACTAGCCGCAGCCGTCGGCTTTCGCTACGAATACGACGAAGACACCGACCAGTACATCCACGCCAGCGGCTTGATGGTGCTGACGCCGGAAGGCAAACTGGCGCGCTATCTATACGGCATCGACTACCCTCCGCGCGACTTGCGCTGGGGCCTCGTCGAAGCAGCCGACGGTGCCATCGGCAATCCAGTTGATCAGCTCCTGCTGCTTTGCTATAGCTATGACCCAATGACCGGCAAATACGGTCTCTACATCCGCAATTCCCTGCGCATCGGGGGGCTGATTACTGTGCTGGCTCTCGTGACCTTTATCTTCGCTATGATCAAGCGGGACCGCCGCAACAACTTGCATCACCCTCAGTTCAACTAGTTCGGAGCCTTGAACCGCATGTCCGACTTTCCACTTTTTCCCGCCCAAGCCTCCACCATTGCTTGGCAAGTAGATGCCCTGTACGCATTCTTGCTGGCCTTGACCGTGCTCTTCTGCCTGATCGTCTTCGGCATGGTAATTATCTTCGCCATCAAGTACCGCCGCCGTTCGGAAGACGAACAGCCCGAGCAAAATCACGGCAATCTCGCCCTCGAACTGTCTTGGACCATCGTTCCCCTCTTTTTGGCGCTTTTTGTCTTTTTGCTCGGGGCCGATGTCTTCTTCCGGCTCCAGCGGCCGCCGTCCGATCCCTTGGAGATCTACGCGGTCGGCAAGCAGTGGATGTGGAAAATCCAGCACGAATCGGGCAAGCGAGAAATCAATACCCTGCACGTGCCCAAGGGCCAGCCCGTCCGCCTGACCATGACGTCGGAGGACGTAATCCACGATTTTTTTATCCCGGCTTTCCGAGTCAAAAACGACGTACTGCCCGGGCGCTACACGACCCTGTGGTTCGAGGCCACGGAGACGGGCGAGTTCCACTTGTTTTGCGCCGAGTATTGCGGCACCCAACACTCGGGTATGATCGGCAAAGTGATCGTCTTAGAGCCGGCGGATTACCACGACTGGCTGATGGGGGCGTCCAGCGGCGAATCCATGGTCGAGGCGGGCGAGCGCCAGTTCCAGCAACTCGGCTGCGAAACCTGCCACAAATCCACGGCCACGGGTCGAGGGCCTTCGTTGGTCGGGATTTACGACAAGCCAGTCCAGCTCAGCAACGGGCAAGAAGTCGTCGTCGATAGCGACTACATCCGCGAGTCCATACTCCAGCCCACGGCCAAGATCGTCGCTGGGTACGAGCCTATTATGCCCGTCTTTGAGGGACAGATCAGTGAACAGTCTCTGTTGCAAATCGCATCCTATATCGAATCCCTGAGTGAGTCCGCAGAGTGAACATCTCAACGAGGTCATTCAAGCCATGAGCCACGCAGTTAGCGCCAACGGCGAGCCGAGAAACTATCTCAACGAAACCTACGGGATCAAATCTTGGCTCCTGACCCTAGATCACAAGCGCATCGGCATCCTCTATCTGATAACGCTGGCGGTCTTCTTCTTGGTCGGCAGCATGTTTGCCAGTCTGATCCGCTTTGAGTTGATGACGCCCAAAGGCGATTTGGTCGAGGCCGAGACCTACAACAAGCTCTTCACCATGCACGGCGTGGTGATGATCTTCTTCTTTCTGATCCCCTCAATCCCGGCGGTGTTGGGCAACTTTCTCATCCCACTGCAAATCGGTGCCCGCGATGTGGCCTTCCCCCGCCTGAATCTCCTCAGCTACTATCTCTACACAGCCGGGGGGCTGTTCGCCGTGCTAGCCATTATCATGGGGGGCATTGATACGGGTTGGACCTTTTACACGCCTTATAGCAGTACGTACTCCACTTCGTTCGTCTCCTTAGCCTTAGTCGGCGTTTTTGTCAACGGCTTCTCTTCGATCCTGACTGGGGTCAACTTCATGGTCACCATCCATAAGATGCGGGCCCCGGGTATGACGTGGTTCCGCTTGCCGCTTTTTATCTGGGGGCACTACGCGACCAGCTTGATTCAGGTCCTAGGCACCCCGGTGGTGGCCATCACCTTGTTGCTGGTCTGCTTCGAGCGCCTCTTCAAAATCGGCATTTTCGACCCCAATTACGGCGGCGATCCAGTGCTCTTCCAGCACATGTTCTGGTTTTACTCGCATCCGGCCGTGTACATCATGATCTTGCCGGGCTTTGCCGTCATCAGCGACGTCATAGCTTGCTTCGCACGCAAGCGCGTCTTTGGCTATTCATTCGTCGCCTTTTCTTCTATGGCCATCGCCATCCTTGGTTTCCTCGTCTGGGGGCACCATTTGTTCGTATCGGGCCAATCCACCTATGCCAGCATGGTCTTTTCCTTCATCACCTTCTTCATCGCCGTACCTACGGCCATCAAAATTTTCAACTGGGCTTTCACCCTCTACAAAGGCTCGGTCAAGCTAGACTCGCCGATGCTCTACGTGATGGGCTTTATCGGCCTTTTCACTATCGGCGGTCTGACGGGCCTGTTCCTCTCCACCTTGGGCCTAGATGTCCATCTCCACGATACCTACTTCGTGGTCGCCCACTTTCACTATGTCATGGTGGGCGGCATGGTCATGGGGTTCCTCTGCGGCCTGCATTTTTGGTGGCCCAAAATAACCGGGCGCATGTACTCGGAAGGAGCGGCCAAGCTCGGCGTCATGTTCGTCTTCGCCGGGTTCAACTTGACTTTCTTTCCCCAATTTATCTTGGGTTACCTAGGGATGCCTCGGCGCTATCACGCCTATCCCGAGGAATGGCAAGCCCTCAACATCATGTCCACCGCGGGTGCCACCGTCCTCGGACTGGGCTTCTCACTGACCATCGTCTATCTCCTCTGGTCTCTGTTTAAGGGCGAGAAGGCCACGGCCAATCCGTTCCAAGCCAAGGGCCTTGAATGGGACATCCCCTCGCCGCCCATAGCCCACAACTTCGAAGCCATCCCGATAGTTACTTGGGAAGCCTACCCTTACGGCGAGGAGGAATCAACGGGACCAAGCACCGAGGCCGTACCTGAACGCGCTAAGGAGGATGAAGTTGTCTGATCACGCACATAGCGCCCATCACCTACACCAGTTCGAGACGGCGCAGCAGCAATACGAAGCCGCCAGTCTCGGCATGTGGGCGTTCATCATCCAAGAAATCCTGTTCTTCGGGGGGCTGTTCGGTGCCTACACCGTGTATCGCAACGAATATATCGAAGCCTTTACCGCTGGCTCTCACCTCCTCAGCATCGGCTGGGGCACCTTCAACACCATCGTGCTGATCGCCAGCAGCCTGACCATGGCGCTGGCCGTCCGCGCCGCGCAGACCAATGCTGGTCGCAACGCGATTACGGGGTGGCTCGTCGCTACGATCATTCTCGGATGCGCCTTCTTGGGGGTCAAGTACATCGAGTATAGCCACAAGTGGCACGAGCACCTCATCCCCGGCAGTATGTTCCAGTGGAATGACCCCGCCGTCACGCTCGGCAACGCCAAAATTTTCTTCTCGTTTTACTTCGTAATGACCGGGATGCACGCACTGCACATGGTAGTCGGCGTCGGCATCATGCTGTGGATGATCGCCAAGGTCCGGCGCAACGAGATTTCGGCTCAGTACTTCACGCCGATTGAAATCAGCGGCCTTTATTGGCACTTCGTCGATATCGTGTGGATTTTCCTCTTCCCACTGCTCTATCTGATTGGACGCCACTAATGTCTGAACATCACTCTGAACATCACGTCGTCCCGCTCAAGATCTACTTTCTGATCTTCTTCGCCCTGATGATCGGCACGGTCATCACGGTGGCTGCCGCCTTCGTCAACATGGGCTTTTTGAATACACCAGTCGCCCTGATCATCGCCTTAGTAAAGGCATCGCTGGTCATCTTGTTCTTCATGCACGTGAAATACAGCCCCAAGCTGGTCGGGCTTTTCGCGGTCGCCGGCTTCTTCTGGCTGTGCATCCTGTTGGCCTTGACCATGCAGGACTACTACACGCGCGGCTGGGGCGAGGAAGCGCCGGTGGAGTTTCTCAAGCAAGGGTCGTTTTTCTAACTCCTAAACCCTTCGCAGCATTCCACGAAAATAGCCCGGGCCGCCTTGAGCGATCCGGGCTATTGTATTGCCTCAATATTCTACGTTACCGAACAGTCCTCACTCTGAACTGGCTATCATCGTTTCGGCCAGCGCAAAGCAGCAGGAACTGCGGGCTTGCCCTAGACTCTTGCTCCAAGCGTCGCGGGGATAAGGATTGCCGGGTACAGCCATGCCGTCGAGTTCCATCTGTCCAGCGGCGGCAAAAATCAGCACCGTGAAGACGATGTGGGGATTGACGGTGGGTGGGCCGACTAGGGGACTTTCCAATTGCTCCCAAGTGGCGGTCAGAGTGTGGTGCTCGCTTCGGATGGTCCAAGAAGGATCGCGGTCAATGCAGCCGACGCGACTGAAGGTGGCGGGAATTTGAGGCAGACCGCGGTCGAATGGATTCTTGCTGCCGCGAATCATGGTGGTAGTAATAAAATCGGCCAAGTCGGGGTTGTCGGTGCAGACGGCGGTCAGGCTCTCGGAGCCGGGAATGTCGATATAGGCCACTGTTCCCTGACCTACGGGGCTATAGGCCGCGTTGTACAGACTAAGTTGTCCGCTATCAACTTCGGCTCCAGGCAGACGCAGATAGAGAATCCAGTGTTCGCCGGACCAAAGGAGCGGCCCCTGACTGAAGGTGGCTTGGGTCACGGATTGCACTCTTCGCGGCCCTCAGGCAATATCGCGGACGAGCACTAAGATCGCTGCCTGCGGCACGACGATGAACTTCTCGTCGTCAAACTTGATTTCCACCGCGTCTTTGCGCAGGAAAATGGCGTGGTCGCCTTTTTTGGCCTGGAGACCGATATAGCGCATCTGCTCGCCCCCTTCTTCCCAAGGCGCGCCGTCGTCATCGGTTTTTGGCGGCAAGGGAACGCCCGGCCCCACTTCTTCGATGCGTCCGCTTTGCACATCCTCCTTTTCCAAGGCGGTCGGCGGCAAATAGAGCCCCACGGCCGTGCGCTCTTCCATGTCGTCAACCCGGATCAGCACGCGGTCGCCGACTACGTACAGTTCCTTGTCGCCCCTAATCATCTGCTTCTGTACTCCTCCCAGATTAAGACGCCAGCCGCAAACATTCGCTGTAGCGCTCGAAGCGCTCCCCTTCTTCCTCTTCTGGATCGACGTACTTGAGCCAAAGGGCACTGTCCTTCTTATCGCCGCTAAGATCGCGACGGCTGCCCAGATTGCTCGGATCGGCACCGTTCCACACCACTTGGCCGTCCTGTAGGTAGATGAATTGCCCGCCATAGCGACTAATCAGTTGATCCTGTTGATCTTGGTAGATCAGCCCCTGTTCGCAGGTAGTGTGCCGCCAGTTGGCCACCGTAGCGTCTGAGTCCGTAGATACGGAGTCGAATTCGGCCAACGGGGCCTCGACTTCGCTCGCAAAGTCAATCTCGTTCAAATCCACCGTGCCAAAGCCGCGCGCGGCAGCGATCAGCAAGTGATTGCGGTCGCGGCGGAAAGGCGGAGTCGGCCAATCGGACTGGGGATCGTGGCCCATCAGGGTCATGCCGCAGGCATCGGTTGCTACTGGATGATCGCCGGCCATCAAGGCATTGCAAATCCGGCCCTCGCCACCCCATTCGCGGCCCCATTGGCCGGTGAGGGCCTCGACGATGTTGAGGCAGGGCTTGGTAATCAGGCCCAAGTCCGGCAGCACATAGGAAAGCCGGATTATGTGGTGGTAGTAAGACCGCGTCCGCCCTTCCGGCGGAATCATTGGAGGCAGGCCAAAGAGGTTTTTCAGGGTCAAGGTAATGCCCATAAAGGCGTGATTCTTCATCTTGGCGATGGAGACCATCTCGTCGGCCTCGGCAAAGACCGAGTTGAGCACGTAGTGGTCGAACATGCAGCCGCCATCGGGCACGGCAAAGGTAGTAAAGGGCGGCAAATTGCCATCGACGAAGCGGACGCCAAACTCGTCTAACAAGTAGCGGTAGTTAAAATCGTCCGGGGTCACATGGCCATTGCCGTAGGGATAGGTATCTACGGCCACGAGTTCGGCTGTCGTCCGCTCCCGCAACAGGCGCAACACCGCACGAGCCACAGCGTCATCGACCAATTCCCGCCGGCGGCCAGCGAAATACTCAACGCGCTCCGGCGGCTTGATCATGTTAAACTTCAGCGCGACCCGCCGCGCCTTGGCTAACTTTTCCCACGAGCGTTCTAGCGGTTCGGTAGTCCGCTTGAGCACTTGATATATTTCCTCGTCGCTCGCCTGATGGTCGCAATGCGAAGCTCGGACCTTGTACTGTTTGTCGCTCATGGAACGCTCCTTTTGGGCCTTTTCACTGTGCGTGCTAGGTGATATATTGGAAAACATATTGTGCGACTTTTCTCTGTCAAGCCAGCCGCTCTTCCCTCTCATCCTCAGCAAAGGGTATCCCATGAGACCGCTGGTCCTGTTCCACGGAGGCTGCAACGACGGCTTCTGTGCCGCGTGGATCTATCGCCGCTACGTCAATCCGCAAACCGAGTTTAAGGCGGTTCAATACAACACCGATCCACCGGCTACGGCTGGTCGCGACGTCGTCATCCTCGACTTCAGCTATGAGCGGGCGCAGCTCATGGAGATGCACGAACGCGCCCGCTCGCTCTTGGTTTTGGACCATCATGAGACGGCTGCGGACGCCTTAGCGGGACTCGACTATTGCGTATTCGCCGAGGGCAAGTCCGGCGCACGCATGACTTGGGAGTATTTTTTCGACCCCCGCTCTCAGGTCAGTGCCGACGACGTTCCCTGGCTAGTGGCCTATACCGAAGACCGCGACCTATGGCGATGGACCTTGCCTGATTCCAAAGCTGTCAACGCCGCCCTCGCCTCGTACCCGCGCGACTTTGCCGTGTGGGACGAAATCGCCGAGCGGGGACCGCAAGCTCTCGCCGTGGAGGGACAAGCGATTCTCCGCTTCCAATACCGGCTCATCCGACCGCGCGTGCGGCATCACGGTTGGACCACCATTAGCGGCTTTCGCGTTCCCATCACCAATGCCACGTTTCTGACCTCTGAAATCGGCAATGCCCTCGCCGAAGGACATCCTTTTTCCGCCGTGTTCTTCGTCCGCCCGGACAGCAAGGTCGTGTACAATCTGCGCTCCAAGGGAGATGCGGCCGCGGATGTGGGCCACATAGCGCGCGCTTACGGCGGTGGAGGGCACAAGCACGCGGCGGCTTTTACCCTAGAGACCATGTTGCCGATAGAAGCTGATGCGTAAATGACTCCCGAACAGCGCTATCTATTCGACATCAACGGCTATTTGCACCTTTCCAACGTGCTCAGCGATAGCGAACTAGCGGCTGCCCGCGCAGCCATAGATCGCTATATGGCCACACCTGACGACGAGCTGCCCGAGGGCTTTTCCCGTTCTGACGACGGCAAGTCCTACGCCAACGGCTTTGCTTTCGACAAGGCGCTCGAATCCCTGATCTTCCACCCCAGCCTGTGGCCTATCATTAAGGAGTTCACCCACGACCGGCCCGCTTTTAGCCGGGGAACCCTGTTAATAGATAGCCATCAGCACGAGCCACTGCGCCTGCATTGTGCTCGCGAAGACTTTGGCTGGCAAAGCACGCGCTACGACACCCGCGAGGACCGCATCTTCTGCGACGATTTCGTCATCTTCCCCTATTTCGACGACGTCTTCCCGGGCGACGGCGGCTTGTTAGTGGTCCCCGGCTCGCACAAAGCGGCGTTTGCGCGGCCGCCCAGTCTGTTCAACGGCGGTGTCACCGCCGAGTCGGAGAACCTACCTGTTGGGGTTGTCAATGTAACACCGAGGGCCGGAGACGCCGTGGTCATGACGGAAATGCTAGCCCACGGGACCTTGCAGTGGAAGCCCAAAGATCGACTGCGCCGCACTTTGGTGTTGCGCTACCGGCCCCAATTCAAGGGCCAAGCCGCGGTCCCGGAAGTCCTCTACGACCGCTTGTCGCCGCAGACCATAGAGCTGATGGCTCATGCCCACTACACCCATGTCAAGGAGGTCGTCAAAGAGGACGTGGTGCGGCTCACGTAAACAAAATCAAAACCAAGCAAAACAGGCACCTGCGACGAGTCGCAAGTGCCTGTTTTTTGGTGAGCCCACTGGGAATCGAACCCAGGACCTACGGATTAAAAGTCCGGTGCTCTACCAGCTGAGCTATAGGCTCTTTGGCGCTGTATCTAATTCAAAATAAGCGGTTTGCGTATCTATCGCAAGACTTCCTACCCCACGCGGTGGCTTTTGCCCTAGGCCAGCGGTACCTGCCTATAAATTCAATAAGCCAACGCGATAATTTTGGTCGTTTTATGCGTCTGCGCATCGCCTTGTACCACAACCCTCAAAATGTAGTTTCCCGGCGCGGCCAACTGTCCAGATTCATCCTGGCCGTCCCAACTCAACGTTATCGGCCCGGCTGTCTGCTGCTGGTCGTGTAGCACCCGGACTTCCCGTCCGCTCAAGTCGTAGAGTGCCACGTGCAGCAAGCGAGGCTGAAGGACGTTCAACAGGGCGAACTCTATCTGCAGCAAATCGCCGATCCCATCGCCGTTGGGGGTCACGAGCGCGGCCGACAACGCGAGTCCGTCAATCAACGCAGGGCCTACCGGCAGCGACACGGCGATCACTTCGCTGGCAACCGCGGCGCTGGCATCGCCCACATCCACCCGCTGCCTTATCTGTCGCTCTCCTTGACCGCTGGCCAGGAAGGCCTCAAAGGGCATCTGTTGGCGATATATGGTGCTGGCGAAATCGAGCTCGATCAATCCGGCCCGGACGAACGGATCGGCAAAGGCAATGTCCAAGCCGCCATCCGCTAGGATGATTTCCGCGTTCAATACCTGCCCCCCAGAGCGGATCTCGCCAAGCTCAATGTCTGCTTTTGAACGCATGAGCAACTGATCGAAACCCGTGCTACCGGCACCGACATCCCAACCAAGATAATAGGTGAACTCCGTGCGCTGCCCTGGTTCGGCTTGAATCGGGTAGATCTCCGCTCGCGTCGCTGCGGCCAAAGGCTCGGCGTAGCTAAGGACCAACTCGTCGAGGACCGCCCTCTGCATCGGGTCGTCGCTGAGCAAATAGGCCTGCAATTGGACGAAACGCCTCGGCGTCGGCGAGAGAAAACCCCGCTTCGACTGCTCGTACGCCTGACTCCAGATACTCCAGTCGTCGCCGGGCGAACGGACCGTATCAATCCGGCCTTTGAAACTGGGGATTAGCTTGTTGTATTTCCTCTCGGTTACTTCCTTGCCGTTTTTGTCGTGGAAGACATAGGACTCCTGCAACAAGTTGCCCGTCCGCGAACGAATTTCTACGCGAGTCCCTTCTGGGGTCTCGACCTGCCAACTCAACGCTGTGGCGTTGTGCACCGCCCCCAGATCGTAGATTGGGGATTGCATGATAGTGCCGGCGGGATAGCCTTCGCCAAAGACTTGGAATTCGGCCGTCGTACCCGTGATGCAGCACTGCCTGTTTGGATAGCGCATCCGCAGATAGCGCAGCGGTCGGAGTGAGAACTGCTCTTCAAAGTGGACGATATCGCGCAAATTGCGGGGATGTTCGGGCAACTCTCCTAGGACCTGCCAGCGCAGCGATCCATCCGGCGCCAGCGATCCGTCCGACCCCCAGATGATATACCAAGGGAAGTGGATGGCGTTGCGCCGCGTCCAACGCCAGTCAACGCTGCTGGGTGCAATGCCGGCCAGATCGCCCAAAATCCGCACCCGATCCACCCAGTATAGGGCACCCAAATCAAAGATGAATTCCGTGTCGCCCGGTTGGGAGAACCCCCAGTAGCGCCAACTCGACACAATATCGCCGTCGATCAGCGCGTTGCTATTGCCCGTTGACTCGTAGCCTTCGGCCCGCGTGCCGATTTCGTTGAGGATATCGACCTGACCGCCGCGTTCCCGCATCCCCAGCGAGATATTGTCCCCCACGGCCTCTACCTCAATCGAACTAATCCCCGCTCCCACGGTGGGCAAATCCGCTTCAATGCGGATGAATTGCAGCGGCTTAAGGCCGTATTCGATGACCAACTCCCGCTGCTGATTGAAGCTGTAGCGGACGCGATCGCTGTAGCGCACAATACTCGGCAGGGGCAGTCCGGTCGAATCGAAAAAGCGCTCGCCATTGGACAGCAGAACCTGAAACAACTCCAGCGGCGGCCCATCTTCCCTGAGCCGCAAGACCACGCGCTGCGCGGAAACCACGCGGCCCAGATCTACCTCGACGTACATGTTTTCGGGATCGTCGTCCCAATCGGGAGCCCAGAAGCTGCCCAAGCTCCCGTCAATCAGGTTGCCAGCATCGCCACTGTTGGATCCCGCAGCGCGGATGCCACCGCCGAAATCACCAGCATTGGCGACCGCGTCGATATTCCGCCGCACAAATCTGGGGCCGGCTTTTCCACGGCTGATTTCGATTGCATCGCCGGGCCGCTGCCACTCCCTCCAATCCGCGCTGGTTCCAATCCGCAGTTCCTCGCCCACCGTGGGTACACATACCATGCCGCAGAGCAGCAAAGCCCGGAGAACAGCCCCTAATTCGCGGTGATTTTTCACGGTGCGATTCCCTCGCCCGAGTATAGGGTGCCCTACCCCACGCGATACTTCTCCACAGCCTCCATGTCCAGTTCAACGCCTAGTCCGGGCACGTCCGGCACCGTGACGAAGCCATCAACCGGCGTTAAGGCTCCGTCGATTAGGTCGTTCTCTCGCGTGAAATGCAAGCTGTCGGAGGGAATGGTCGCATTGGGAATGGTCGCGTGGACGTGCGTGCCATACGCCCCTGACACGCCCAAGCCCAACCCCACGACCTGCAACCAAACCGGCATCCCGGCCGCCGCGGCCATGCCGGCGCAGATCTGCACTCGCTCGACATTGCCGCCCAGATTGAAGCAATCGGCCGCCTCGGCGCGGATCGCGCTCAACACCATCTGCGGGTCGCCTAAATGGGGCGCGAGCCGGATGCGGGTGTGGCGGCGAAAATCGCGGTACTGATGCCAGCCCGGCAAGTATTGGAATGGATCCTCAAACGCCTCAATGTTATACGGCTCTAATGACTCGGCCAGCCGCAGGCTCGTGCTCAAATCGCCAAAGGAGAAATTCGGATCGACGATAATGCCGTAGTCCGAGCCAGCGGCCTTGGTCATCAGCTTGACGGTCTCGACGATGTTCCAAGGTCGTGCCTTGAGCTTGTGGGTCTTAAACCCCTGCTTGGCCCCCTCTTCGGCCATGGCGGCGAATTCACGCGGCTCCAACGGCGGCGACCACCAGCCCACCGGCACTTGGGCCCAGTGTTTGGACCCCATCAGCTTCCAGGCCGGTACCCCGAGGGCCTTGCCGACGATGTCGTACAGGGCCATGATCATCGCTCCGCCCTTGTCGCCCAAGTTGACCTGCATGGGATCGACGCCGGTCCACTCGGCCTCCAAGCTGGCCAACGAGCCACCGCGCCCCCCTTCGCCCACTCCGCAGATGCCCTCGTCGGTATGCACCTTAATCAGGCTGATGGGCTGTTCCAAGTAATGGCCGGGACGACTCTTTTCGATTGAGGGAATATGCGGCACTGCGGTGACAAACTCTTCGATCTGGGTGATTTTCACGATTAAACCTCCCTTAGCCAGTCCTCGGGGATGTCAAGACCAAAGCCGGGGCCTTTGGGTAGCCCGAGCAGGCCGTTTTGTGGCATGTTGGTCCCCGGCGGAATTTTGTAGTGTCGCTGCCCCGATTTTGCAGGCGTCCCGATGTAACACTCCGCCAACGGCACCCCGGGCAGAGATCCGATGAAAAACTCGATCAGCGGGGTATTGGGCATCGCCGCCGTCCAGTGCTGGCCATACGGGTCGTTGCCCCCAGTGTGCAGGCACATCTGGACGCCTTGCGAATCGGCGTAGTGAGCCAGCTTCATCGCCTCAGTAAAGCCCCCTATCCAGTAGATATCGGCCTGGATCAAATCGACGAGCCGCTCTTGAACGGCCCTCATGCCGGGATGGCGGGTGGACCAGTGCTCGCCGTCGGCCAGCGTCTGCCAAGGCACGCGCTGGCGCAGGGCGCGGTGCCCTTCCCAGTCGTGGGGCATCAGCATTTCCTCCATCCAGCGCATCCGATACGGCTTGAGCGCCTCGCAGATGCGCACGGCAAAGTCGAGGTCAAAGGTCATCCAGCAATCGAGCATCAAGTCGGCGTCCGGGCCAATTAGCTCGCGGCACTTGGCCATCAACTCAACCGTGCCGTCGATTCCGGCTTGGCCATCAACGGGTCCGTGCGGACGAGCCAGCTTGAACTTTTTGAAGCCCAACTCCAAGTACCAATCCACATCGTTGCCGGTGGCATAGACTTCCATCTGGGTGCGCTGCGGGCCTCCGGCCAGCCGATAGACGGGCTCGTCGAGGGGGTTTTGCCCCACAAATCCCACAGCGCCAGATCGACCCCGGCGACCGCCCGCGCCGTAAGCCCTTCGTTGCCAAAGGAGAGCGTCCCCCGCCACATGCGATCGTTGCACCGGTCGATGGCACCCACCTCCTGACCGACGACTAGGGGCGCTAGGCACTCGGCAATGATCGGCTGGGTCGCATGGGCCGAATCCGTGCGACCCAAGCCAAAGGTGCCGTCCTCGGCGATGGCTTTAATCCAGATCACTCCGCCCGGCTTGGGCATGAGCCGCTCCTCGGGCGCGAATTTATCCATAGGCGTGGCCTGCCCAGGTGCCCAAAGCCACGTCTGCTCGCGCAGCGGGCGGGTGCCCTCCTCGCTCGGCGGTGGCGGCGACAATTCAAAGGTTTGGATAGAAACTATTTTCTTGGCGCACATAATGTTATATATAAAAAACGACAATCAAAATGAAGCAACAACCAACGCTGCCGCTAGCGATCCCTCACCGGATGTTCCTACGCCCGAGCGAACAACCGCTGCCAAGGGCATCTCGACGACGATCCGCTCGACATTTACGACTTTCACGAGTTGCCTCCTAAGGTTAGGTTGGTGCGTCTATTTGTTTCTTACAGTTCGAGTTGGCATCCTCGCTCAGCCGCACCGTACGCCGCCTCGACAAAGCGCATAGCCTGCCAAGCATCGTCGCCGTTGGTGATGAAAGTACCCTGCCCACGGCTAGCAGAGACGAAGTCGGCGATAAAACCCAATCCAGCCGCCCCGCCGTACCCGGGTGCCTCGCCGACCGAGAGGTCGAATTGGCGGTACTCGTCCTCGGTCCAGCCCTCGACTTGACTCTGGACGATGAGCCGGTCACCGCGCCCGTCCCAATCTTGCATCACCCAAGTCGCATCCCCTGCCGTCCCCCTGAAACACAAGTAGATATCGCCGTAGCGGCGCGGCAGGACATAGCCCGCGTGGAGGCTGCCCAGCGCACCGTTGTCCATGCGAAACGAAGCGGCGAGCACGTCCTCGACGTCGATATCGGTACCGCTCAGGGTCGCCTTGTGTGCACTGACGCCTTTGTACTCCAAGCCGCTGATATAACGAATCATATCGACCGTGTGAATCGCCAGCCAGTGCAGAATTCCCCCGCCCGCCTGTGCGCGGTCAAAGAGCCAGTGGCTCGGATTGCGCTGCTGGACGGTACTGGTGACCATCCGGCCCTCGATGGAGACGATGCGGCCCAGGACGCCGGCGGCGACGAGTGCGCGCGCTTTTCCGGCAATCGGATGACAGCGGTTCAAAAAGGCCGTCGCCCACAAGACCTGCTGCGCGGCGGCGATTTCGTTGAGGCGGGCGATGTCAGCGGCCGTGCGCGCGACCGGTTTCTCGGCAATGACCGGCACGCCAGCCTGCAAAAGCTGCGCGATGCGGTCTGGCGCTTGGTCGTTGCGCGTGCACACTATGGCTAATCCCAGCTTCTCGTCCTCCAGCAGCGAATCTAGGTTGCCATATACCTGATCGACATCAGTGCATTCTTCGGCCGCACAGACGACCAAGCGACCCACCGCCTCGCAATGCTGTAGCGAGGTCAGCCACCCACGGCTGTGGGGATTGTCCAGCCCAACGAGGGCAGCGCATACTTTATCCGTCATGGTAATCCACTACCTTTCCCTCCCGCGCCGAGCGGTAGATGTTTTCCAACAGCGCCACCGTGCGTCGGCCCTCGCGGCCATCCACCCGCAGGGCAGTCCCGTGCTCTAGGGCCGAGACCACGTCCTCGACGACATTGGTCAGCGAATTGTCTATATCCAGTAACTTCTCTTCCAGTCCATCGCCAAAAACTCGCATCTCGCCCGACAGCACGGCGTCCAGCAACACCCCCCCTTCGCTACCGTGGACCTCGGCGCTAAAGTAGGGACTTGCTGGGAAGGTCGTCGTGCCCAAGATCCCTCCCTTGGCCCCGCTTTCGAAATTCAAGATAGCCTGACCAATATCCTCGGTTTCAATGTCGTGGTTCACAATCGCCGTTTCGCCATAGACAGTCTTGGGCACGCCCATGAACCACAGCAGGAGATCGATCAGATGCGACCCTTGGTTGGCCAGCGACCCGCCCCCGTCCATCGCCCAAGTGCCGCGCCAGCCGCCGCTGTGTTCAAAGTACTCCTGCGAGCGAAACCACTTAAAGCGCACCTCGCCGAGAATGGGCTTGCCCAACAAGCCCTGTTTGAGGGCTTCGGCGACGCGGTAATTGTTATCGACGTAGCGGCTTTGGTAGTCGACGCCGAGCAAGAGGCCGCCCGCGTCTGCTGCGGCGATCAGCTCGTCGCAGGCTTTGGTGGTGACGTCCATGGGTTTGGTGGTGATTACGTGCTTGCCGGCTTTGAGCGCCTCAACGCCGATGGACGCGTGTAGCCCGCTTGGGGTCATCACCAATACGACATCCACATCGCTCCTCCCCAAGGCGTCTTCAAGGGCCGTACACCACGCGCAGCCCATTTCCTCGCCTACTTGGCGGGCCAAGTCTTCGTTGAGATCGACGACCACGCGCAGTTCCGCCCCTTCAGTCTCAACCACTTGCCGGGCGCGATTACGCCCCATACCCAGCCCTACAACAGCAAATCCGATCATTTTATTAGCTCCTTAGCAGATTCTTGAATTGGCTACATAATAGACTGTGACCCGCGTCCGTCAATCTTCCACCACGTGCAACCGCTGGTTGACGGCCAAGTCTTCGAACACTTGCACCCCTCCAGCGGGCCAGTGAATTTCAAGTCGCTCAATACGCTCGGCCTTTCCCAAGCCGAACACGGGGTCGCGCTGACTAGTCGAGAGGAAACCCGATCCCGCCTTTATTTCCCTGAGCTGCCGCCGACCGCCGGCCCATAGATACAGGCGGGAACCAATGCCTTCGCGATTGCTCTGCCGACCCTCCAGCGCGATCGCGAGGTAGTTGCCTCTGGCACCGTCATTGCGCAGCAGGGCGAAGCGGCGGCCGTTGTTGACGAGGGCAATGTCTAGGTCGCCATCTTGGTCGATGTCCCCAAAGGAGGAGCCGCGCACCACGTAGGAAGCAGCGAAAGCCGAACCGCTCTCAGCCGTCACTTCGCGGAAGACACCCGCGCCCCCATTGCGAAAGATTTGTGCCCGTTGCGCGTAGGTTACCAATTCGTCGTACTGTTCGATGTTGTCGTGGACGTGGCCGTTGCCCACGAACAGGTCTAGAAACCCGTCGTTGTCCGAGTCGAAAAACCCCGTGCCAAAACCAAGGTAGTTCAGGCTGAGGTCTCCGAGGCCGGCTTTAAAGCTGATTTCGGAGTAAAACGAGCCATCGTTGCGATACAGCCCGTTGTTTTCCAACTGATAGTTGGTGACGAAGAGATCGAGATCGCCGTCTTGGTCTATGTCGCCAGCATCGACGCCCATGCCCGCTTGGCTAGCCCCGTCCGCACTGAGCGCAGTCCCAGCCAGCAAGCCGGTCTCGGCAAAGGTGCCATCGCCTTGGTTGACGTAGTGGAAATTGGGCGTCAAGTCGTTGGCCACGTACAGGTCGGGATCGCCGTCCCCATCGTAGTCACCAGCCACTGCGCCCAACCCATTGCCCTCGCCCGTGATACCCGCTTGGCGGCTGACCTCGGAAAAGACGCCGTGGCCCTCATTGCGGTAGAGAATATCCACAGTGGGCTCAAAGACCCTCGGGTCGCAGTAGAAGCGCAGCCCCATGTCCTCGCGTCCACACCAAGGCTGCTCTCCCAAGACAAAGCGGACGTATTGTGCGGCGAAGAGGTCGAGGTCGCCATCGAGATCATAGTCGAACGCAATGGCACTGGTGGTCCATCCCGTGTGGCCGAGACCGGCCACGTCCGTCGCATCGACATAGCCGTCTCCTTCGCGCCGGTAGAACTGATCCGGCCCCCACGCCGTCAAGTAGAGATCCGGGTCGCCGTCCCCATCGCAGTCGGCCGCAGTCACCCCCATGCCATAGGAAGTGCCGGGCGCGCCCGCTGCGCTGTCCATCCGCGCAAAGGCGCGCCCGTCGTTGCGAAAGAGCTGGTTAGAGGCTGTGCCTCGCCCCCGCTCCATGTCCCCGCTGTTGACCAAGTACAAGTCCCAATCTCCGTCATCATCGTAGTCGAGAAAGGCACTGCCAGCGCCATTGGTCTCGGGTAATCGCTTTTGTGGCGAGGCCCCATTGTCGTGGACGAAATCGATGCCTAATTCACGAGAGACCTCGACGAAGTGGTTCTGCCCATAGCTAGCTGCCGACAGCAGGAGTACGAGCAGCAGAGCACCCACTGCTATCCCCTGAACAGCGGCTCAATATGGTCTTTGGCGCGCAGCAAACCTTCCTGTTGCAACTCGGGCGTCTGCCAGAAGTAGTGATCTTCGAGTTCCACCGAGAGCACGCCGTCGTAACCCGCGTCTTCGAGCCGGCGTATTACAAAGTTCCAATCCACCTCGCCCTCGCCAGGGATGGTATAGCGCCACCAGCCCTCGCCGCACACGTAAGTCGAACTGTATGCCTCACCCAAGTTGCCGGACTCGTAGAGCTTTTCCGGCATGATTTCGGTATCCTTGAGATGGACGTGCCGCACGCGGTCGCCAAACTCGTGCAAGAGCCGCTGATAGTCTATCTGCAGGCGCACGAAGTGGGAGGGATCGTAGCAGATGCCTAACCGTGGCGATGGGCACGCCGCAAAAATCAAGCGCAGACTCTCTGGCGAGCAGCCCAGATTGGGATAGTGGGGCCGACCGCCCGGCCAAGGTTCAATGGCGATATTGACACCCACCTTCTCGGCGTGAGCCACGACCCGGGGATAGACCTTGGCAAAGATCTCAAAGGTCTCGGCTTTGGACATGCTTGGGTCGTCTGGGCCGAGCACGGTAAAGAGCGTGTGGCCACCGTGTCGGGCGATTGCGCTCAAGCTCTTTTTGATCTCGCTCAAGCCCTTGCGGCGCTTGGCCGCGTCTCGGGTGAAGACCTGGCCGCCGCCGTCTGAGGTGCCGAGGGCTAGGCCCAGTTGCTCGCAGGTACGGGCAATCTGCCGGGTCAAAGGCGGGGTATCGATCGCGCCAAAACCGTTGTCGGCCAACCACGCGGCATAGGCGTCAAAGCCGGTCTGGCGGGAAAACGGGGGCATGCGGGTGCCGATTTTCATGGTGTGTTCCCTTCTCTTGGATTGGATTAAATGGGTATGCGGCTCTGCTTGTCTGGGTTGACCCACTGGGTTACTACCAGTGAGACAAGGGCTATGAGCGCGCCGCTAATAAAAATGATCTCGTAGCCAAAAAAGAGCCAGACGTAGCCGCCGACTAAGGGCGCGGCCACCGCGGCGACGTGGTTCATGGTCACCCCCATGGAGAGCGTGGGTTTGAGTTCGTCTGGGGGCGCAATCTTGTGCGCATAGGTCGTCAGCGCGATTCCGCCGAAGAAAATGAGGTTGTCGAGACAATAGAGCGCGTACAGACTCGGCCGGTGCTCCACGATTGCGTACCCCAAAAAGACGAAGACCAACACGCTATAACTTAGCGTGAGCATCCGCCGCTCGCCAAAGCGATCGACCAAGCGGCCCATCCACGTAGCTGTCAAGGTGATAAGCACCTGGTTGATCAGCACCAGCACCATGGTCGTCTCCACCGGCATTCCGTGTACTTTCACGAGGGCAAAAATGGCGAAGGTGATGAACATTTGCTTGCGCAGGCCCTGGAGGAAATTCAAGGCGTAGAAGAGCAGATAGCGCCGTTTGAGCACCAAGCGCTTCTCGCCTGCGGGCGCGTCCTTATTATCGACCCAAAACAAGGCCAAACCGCCCATAGCCGTACATACTCCGGCCAAGACAAAGACCCCCTCGTAGCGCAAAAACTCCAGCCCCACCATGCACACACCAATCGCCGCTAGCCAAGCCAAGCTGCTGATGCTGCGCAATTGTCCCAGCCAGCGGCCTTTGTCCGCAGTGGGGCCGTAGGCCAAACCCATACTCTGCTCTAGCGGGAGCCAGCAGTGAAAGCCCAAGCTCCACACCAGCGAGAACGAGGCCAGCATGAAGACCGAGGCCACCTCGGCGTACGCAGCAAGCCCGATGCCCATCACCACCAGTGAAACCGCCGCGACTTTCGGCGGGGCCCAGCGAACGATCAGCGCCAGAAAGAACGCATTGAGAAAACCGGGGACTTCGCGCAGGGCCTCGACGTAGCCCAATTCGTGTGGCTCAATACCCAGCCGCTCGACGATGAAGTTGTTGAATAGGGTCAACTGCACCCCGAAGAACACCCCCGTCCCAGCTACGGCCACGGCTAAGAGCGCGAAATTTTTATTCCACTCAGCGAAAGGATTGGCGATAAAGGCCCCCTTGTTGATGTAGTGAATTCAAGTGTGCTTTCCTCTCTCAGTCAACCAAGTCTGTCACTTGACGCACAGATGGGGAGCCATTAAGCTACCGACCCCAACCAACGCAAAGGAGATTGTTACGATGACCGACGAACGCGTCTTTGTTGGCGACCTGACCCGCAAAGAATTCCGCGAGCGAATTCAAGCGGGCACGATTAAGGCCGCCATCGTGCCCACCGCCGCTACCGAACAGCACAACGAACACCTGCACATGATCCACGACACCTTCCACGCCAGCTATATGGCCGAGCACGCGGCCAAAAAGCTCCTGCCGCAAGTGGTGGTCGCCACACCGGTGGGCATCGGCGTTTCCGAGCACTGGATGGAACACATCGGCACCCTGACTGTGCGGCCGGAAATTTTCTGCGAATACGTCTTCGATGTTTGCCATTCGCTCGTACGCGCTGGCGTTGAGAACATCTTGGTGCTCAACGGCCACGGCGGCAACGTCAAACCCATGATGCGCCGCATCGACGAATACCGGGAAAAACTCGGCGTCAACCTCCGCTTCCAGTCCTATTGGGACGTATATGACCCCGACCACGTGCAGCAACATATGGAGCGGGGACGCCTGCCTGGGCACGCCGATGAATTCGAGACCTCGACTATGCTCTACCTAGCGCCAGAGCGCGTGCAGACCGAGGTCATCGACAACCCGGCCGCCGCCTTGGGCACACGCGCCAAGGGCGAGGCCCTAGTCGGACCAGCCGTGGACGGGGTCGCCGCGCTGTTGGAACAAATGATCGCTGGCGAAGAAATCGACCTGCCGCCGGTGACCTTCTATCCAGAGGGCAAGCGCAACCTCGTCACCGGCGAGCCGGTTTGAGCACGACGCCCAGCGCCTCGGCTGGCGACTCGACGAGCACATCTACGGCCGCGGCGACCTCTTCGAGAGCAAATTCGTGCGTATAGAGCGGTTGGACGCGCAGCTTCCCGGCGGCCATGGCGCGCAGACACTCGGCTAGGTTGCGCTGCGTCGGCCACTCCACGAAGACCTCGGGATACGCTTGGCCGCGCTCGTACGCTGGGTCGTGATAGCCGGGGCCGGTGCGCGCCGCACTCCGCAAATCCACGTTGCCCAGCGCGGCCCCAAAGCCGTGCGCTACCTGTGCTCCTCCCACGAGGACAATGCGCCCCATGCGATGCGTATCCGGCGCTTGCTTTAGGCTCTGATAGATGGTTTCCAAGGCATCGCGGGCCTCGCCGCCAAAGGCAATGACGCCGAAATCCATGCCATACCCTTGGGTAAACTCCCCGGCCTGCTCGGCCACGTCCTGCCCGGCCGGATCGACGACGCGCTCTATACCTACCTCCTGGGCTATCTCCCGACGACGTGCAAAGCGATCTACTCCCAAGACGTGGCAGCCGCTTAGCTGGGCGAATTGGGCCGTGAACTGGCCGACCAAGCCCAACCCGACGACGATCCCGTTTTCCCCGTACAAAGGAGCTGTGCGGCGCACTGCGTGTAATCCGGTCGCGGCCAGATGCACAGACGCGGCCTCGACAAAGCTAACGCCCTCGGGTATGGCCGCGCACAAGTTCTGCGGCACACAGGCCCAATCAGCGTGCAGAGCATACCCCCCTCCCATGCAGGCCACGCTCTGCCCCACCTCGAATTGCTCAGCCCCAGTTCCGACCTCCTCAACGACGCCGGCGTTGCTGTAGCCAAAAGGACGAGGTGGCCTGTCGGGTTCGGGATTTGCACGCATCCCCCCGACCCTCCCTAACTCGCTCCCCGGACTGATCAACGAAGCCTCCACCCGCACCTTTACCTCGCCGGGGTCAAGTGCAGGCATGGTTTCCTCTAGGCATACCCCCTGACCGCGGCCGTCAATAGCGGCGACTTTCCGCTGCATAAGCACCTCCTTCTCGTACTAGTTGCGCCTCTGTGGGCTACTGTATTACATATATTTACTTATATTTAATTATTCGTTTATGTCTATCGCACTATTCGAGGCCTTGTGAACGTCATCATCGCGGCAATTTTGGGAGGCGTCCTCTTGGTTTGGGGTGGGTTTTGGGGCCTGCTCCGCATCGCGGATCCCTTCGAGCGCAAGCACGTGTTGATCCTCGCCGTGTACACCACCGTCGTCGTCGGCTGTGTTATGGGCCTAGTACTCTTTACAAATCACGAGCGGCAAAAGGAGCACCGCTATCAGCTAGAGACGCAAATGGAAGACTTCTCCAGCCGCCTCTCCGAACTGAGCACCCGGCTCATTGGCCAGCTAGAGGAAAAAGCCAATCTGACCGCCTCTGAATTCGAGATCCGCTCCCTCCTACAAAACGAAAAGGATCACCACAAGCGCACCCGTAACCAACTAGCGGCCCAAATCGATCGCACCAACGCACTGCAAAACAAAATGGAAGCCGAGCGCAAGGAGCGGCTGCGCTACCAATCCGATACCGAGCGCAAGCTCGAAGAACGCTTCCGGCAGGAAGATCTGCGCTACCAAAATCTCGCCAACACCCACAAGCGCTCCTTGGCGAGCGTGCAGGCCCAACTCGACCCTCTCAAAGGCGCGTTGACCCGCCTGCAAGAGCAAACCGCGACCTTGCAGCGCAGTCAGCAAGCGATCATAGACAAAATCGCCGCCGCCCGCGGGACTCAGACGCTCTCAGCCCAAAAACTCGACGCGCTCGCCCGCAGCCTGAGCGCCCTGTCCAATGACTTCCACCAAACCATGACACAAGTTGACAGCCTGTATAATAGAACATCCCTAACGCCGCCTTAAGGAGCCGACAATGAAACGCATTCTCATCCCTTTCATCGCTCTATTCCTTGCCTCCTGCACCAATAAGGAGCAGGAGATGCTCCTCCTCCAATTACAAAGCGACATGGTCCGCGCCAACGCCGCTATTGACTCGCTGACGTACTCGCTCGACGATTCCAACCGCTTGCTCGACGACATGCGGGCACAGGTTGACAGTACCCAACAGGTTAACGACAAGCTGCTCGAAAACGTGCAAAAGCTCAACAAAGAACTGCGGCACTGGAGCAAACTAGCCACCGAATACAAGCAAAGCAATGAGCAATTAAAGGTCGAAATTGAGCAACTGAGAAGGGAAAAGCAAGCGGACCGCTACACTATTTCCCAACTGCGCGCCGAGACCGACCGCCTCAATGGCGAACTGCTGGAAACCCATAGTAGCATCCGTCGCCAGAGCGATCACATCCGCCGCTTAGAGCAAGAGTTGGCCCAGACCAAGGCCGAACTGGACGAGGCCAAGAAGGCGGCGCAAAACGCAGTGTACCTCTACGCTGCCAACGAGACGCAACTCGTAGAGCAAGGCTATCTCAAAACCCACCGGCCCTTTGGCAGCGGGTTCCGCAAGCAGTACGAGTTGGTTAAACAGATCCGTCGAGATAGCCCGGACACCCAAGTCGCGCCCATTGGCCAAACCATCACGCTACCCGGAGAAGTCGAGGCCCTCGTCGATCACTACGGTAAGCTCAGGAAGGGGGACGACTACGAAATGACACTCGGCGAAGCTGGAGTGCAGGTCGCGTTCCTCAACGAGTTGGCCGGTGGCACTGGCGTCTTGGCGATACTTAAGGAATAGCTTTACACTCACCAAGTGTGAACATAGACCGCCGAGCGCACCTTCTCTCCGGCTTGGTCGGTCGAAAGCAGTGAGTCGGCAAATGATGCGTGTTTGGCCAGCCGCTCGCGGCTACCCCCTTTGAGAAATAAGTGCAAATTGGCTTCGGGCTCGGCAGCGAGACGGCGTACCATCCGGCGAAACTCCCACTCGCTCAAAGGACTGTCGATGGTGTAGCCATCGCGCGATAGTCCCATACTCGCGCTCGTGTACAGCACGACCCGATCCCCAGGCTGTGGGTCGTGGCGATGTACCCGCCAGACCGGTTGCGTCACGTTGAGAATCATAATACCCAAGCTCAACATCAGCATCATAATACCCAAGAAGAGTTCCTTGCTAATATCGTGCTCTTCGAGCTCGGCGGCTTGGCGTTTGAGATAGCGGCTCACAATCTTCTATTCCTCTCTCTGACCCAAGCGTCATCCTGCCGGGAGAGCCGCTGGACCAAGTAGTCGGCGATCTTGCGCAACGGCAAGTAGGCTAAGAGGCCGACGAGCGTGGTTTTAAAGGCCAAAACCAAGCCCTCGGCCATGGCGCTGAGTGCCTTAAAGGTCTGAGTCGCCTCGTCGATCTGACTCAATTCCTGCGCGGTCAGCAGTATGCCGCAGACCGTACCCAAGTAGCCGTACAGAGGGATCCTTGTCAGATCGCGGCGCACATGCGTCAAAGGGTCGCCGAGAAAGCCCACGAGTTCGTCCACCAACTCCTCGTCTCTGCTCTTGAGGTCGCTGTAGCTGGAGGATTGGCGCTGCAATTCTGCTAGCTGTTCCATTCTCTGGCGGCCCAAGGTGTTGGGGCCGGGACCGCCGCGCCGCGCCCAAGCTCGCTCCTCGCGACGGAGGTGCAAGCTAATGTGTGCCAAGCTCAACAGATGACCGCCAGCCGACCAAGCGATCAGCACGTATGAGAAGCGGCCAATCCACGCAAAGGGACTGGCTAGCTGAGGATTGACGAAGAGGTAATAAGCGGGCAATGCCCCGACGATCAACCCGGTCAGCAAGCCGATACTGCTGGCGAGGAACCGCAGGCGGGACACATGTAGAGAGTACGCTTCGTCGTGCCAGCGCATGCGCCGGGCGCGTCGTAAGTGCAAACAGCTAACGGTGACGCCACCGGCCAGTGTCAAAAGGATGCTACTGCCTAATACTAATTCGTCGTTCAAGAGGTCCATCCCTTCGCCCTCAAGAGCTTCCACCATTGCCGACTTGCCACCCCCAGATAGAACAGCAGGCCGGTCGCAATTCCCCACAGTTCCCACGGCGCACTGCGGCCGATGCGGATACCCCGAGCAGACGATTCCTGCATCCTCTCCCCCGATCCCGTAGAACGGCCCTCACCTTTGGCTGCGCCGCGGGCGGCTGGGGGTGCGTAGTCTCGGCGGCGGTCTGCTTCCCCGCTCGCCGCGCCAGTCAAGGCCCGCTGCGGCACGACGTAGCGGGCACCTTTGAGGGCTTGTTTTTTGGGGAAAACCAACTCGCGTTCCTTGGCGGGCAGTTCCTCGGTCCAAGCGAGCAGCTTTTTCGCCGCGTCTATGCTTTCGACTTCGGTTAATCTGCTCGCTTTCCCGAGGGAAAAAGCCAGCCGCCCGCGGACAAACCCCTGATAGAGTACGTCCTGTGTCGCGCTGCGGCGCGCTTGGAGTTTTTGCGCCAATTCATCGCGTTGTTTTTGCAGATGCACCAGACGGCTGACGACCATATGCGTCTCCATAGGCTGGTGCCGCGCCGCGGCCGCCGCGCCGGTGGGGCGGCCGCGCGCAGCGCGAGCCAATTGTGCAGCGTCAAAGCGGACCTCTAATTCGACTTCGCCAAATAGCTTCATCCCCCAGATGACCTCAGCCCCGGGAATGTCAGGTAAGCTGTGGTTGTAAAAACGCGGCTCGGCCCGCTGGCCATCCACCCACCAGCTACCGTCGCCAGTAGCCAACACCTTGCGCAAGCGACCGCGACCATCTTGCAAGTACAAACCAGCCATAAAGCCGCTCTCGACCCGGTCGGTGTCCCAGCAATGGGCGCGTAGGACATTGGACCTGAGCAGGTAAACAACGGGAATTTCGACTCTAATTGGGGTCAGGCGCGTCTCCCCGATCCGGTGCCCATTGAGGAACAGCTCAGCTTCGTCGTCAGCCCAAAAAATAAGCACTAGTTTGGAATTGGCCGGCAATAGACGGCTGTCTCCTTTTCGCTTTGCCAATTCGCGCAGCTTGTCCCCTCCATAGAGGCGAACTAAGGTGTCGATGCTAGCGGACACTTGGTTGTACTGTTGTCTGAGTGCCACCACGTCATCAGCCACAGCGGCTGTGCTCCAACCGACTCCGCACGCCGCCCAAGCCAACCAACGCATCCATCGCGCACAGCCGCTCATATATTGGACTTGGATTGCCCCCCATCGACATTGATACAGGCACCGGTCACCCATTGCGCCCGGTCGGACGCCAAAAAGGTCACCACATCGGCGACCTCCTCAGGGGTCCCAAAGCGACCAAAGGGTATATTGGCGTCGATAAATGCCTGGATTTGCGCTGGATTTTCCTTCATCCGCCGCTCCCAACTCCCCCCGGGAAAGAGAATGGAGCCCGGAGCCACGGTATTGACGCGGATATTCTTTTTCGCCGCTTCAATGGCTAGGTTAGCCCCTAGGCTGATCAGCGCTGCCTTGGCGGCATTATATGAGATAGGCCCACCGGTTTCGCGGCCAAAGATTGAAGAAATGTGGACGATGCTGCCGCCCCCGCGCGCTTCTATCAAAGGAATCGCCGCCCGGCTCACCCGCACGGCCGAAAGAAAGCTCAAGTTGATGATGTCGTTCCACTCGGCATCGTCGATCTCGACAAAGGGGGTCCACTTCGATCCGCCAACATTATTTACGAGAATATCGAGCCCACCAAAACGACCTTTTGCAGCCTCCACCACGGCCATCGCGCCTTCCGGTGTGGTCACATCTTGCGCGATGGCCTCCACTTCTGCTCCACGACCTTCTAAATCGGCGGCCGCTTCCGCCAGCGCGTCGGCACCACGGGCGCAGATACAGAGCCGGGCACCCTCGGCGGCAAAGGCCGCGGCGATGCGCTTACCAATGCCGCGACTAGCTCCGGTTACTAAGGCGACTTTGTCTTTGAGTCCTAGATCCAAACTACACTCCTTTTTCAATGCCCGGAGCCAGTGCTCCGGGGTTGGTCGCGAAAAGCGCGATCAAATAAGCAATGCACAACGCCAACAATACCAGGCCTTTCCAGCGGTTTAACTCGTAGCCTAAGCGCATCAACCCGAGCATCGTCAGCACGATCGCCAGCATCCACGGAAACATAAAATTGACCACGTTGGCCGGAACCACCAGCGGATTGGCCAGAGCCGAAGCGCCGGCAATCCAGCAGATATTGAGGATGTCGGCTCCGAGTATGTTGCCCACTGCCAAGGCCCCTTGGCCCTTGCGGGCGGCGACAATGCAGGTGGCGACCTCGGGTATCGAAGTGCCCAAGGCCACAACCACCAAGCCTATGACCACATTCGGCAACCCCAATGCCTCCCCTACCACCGGGGTGGCCTCGACGATAAAGTGACTGCTGACGACCACGCCAGCCAAGCCGCCGACGAATAGCAATGCGACCATCCAGAGGCTGCGCGAGGGTGCTTCCTCTTCGACTACCTCGGCGCGCGGCCGTCGTTTCTGCTCCCAGAACGAGTATATCAGGTATAGGACAAAAAGCCCTACCAACGCGCCTCCTTCCACCCGGGCCAGCGTCCCGTCGAAAGCCATATACCAAGCCACTATATCTACGGTGATGAGAAAAATCGCCGCCGAGCGCAGCACGATGCGGTCGATGGCAATGGCGGCAGGGGCAAAAAGCGCAGCCATAGGTAGAGCCAAGCCATCGTCGTAAATAACCGACCCCACAGCATTGCCCAGTGCCACTTCGGGCGAGTCCCTAAGGGCGGCGGTCACGGAGACTGCCAGTTCGGGCGCAGTAGTGCCAAGGCCGACGATGACGATGCCGATCAAGATCGGCGGAGCGTGGAGGTAACGCGCAATATCAATGGCTCCCTCCACCAGATAATCGGCACATTTGGCCAACAGCACGAAGGATAGGGCCATCAGGCCCGCTGCCTCCCATACCCCCATAGTTTTAGCTCGTGGCCGTCTTCACGGCGTATCTAAATAGGAAGACAAGAGGCGCTCGGCGTTTTGGTAGGCGATCTTGTCAAAGGCTTCTGCAGGTAGCTCAAGAGTGCGTAGGAAATCCATCAACTGGGTGTCAAAATAATCCCGCCCAAAGAGCAATTTGTCCTGAAATTCGAGGAGAAAATCGCGGCCGAAGTCCCGGTCCCTTTGCAGCGCACGCAAACCTGACCCAGCCGACAGGTCGGCATATAGGTTGGGGTATTGGCGCATCATCGGAGCTAAGCGCCCATTCGGCAGCACCGGACCGCTCGGATAGCTCTCCTTGTCGTAGCGAGCGTCCCCAGAAATGTGAGCCCAGAACCCAGGGGCATGGCCGATAAAGACCGTCTGCGGACAGGCTGCAACCGCGCGTGCAAGCGCATCGAGGCTGCCGCCGTACCACCAGTTTGGACGCGGATAAGCGCCGCGGCCGTGGTCGATTGGATAGTCGAGATGGATCGTAATGGGCAAGCGCAGCGCGCCACAAGCTTCGTACAGGCGCAGCGCGTCAGGATCATCAAATGGCAGGCGCACCTTCAGTTCGGAGGCCACCTGCACGCCGTGGATTTCGACTGCGGCCTTGAGCCGGTCTATGGCGTCGGGCCGCTTGGGATGAGGCATGTAGCCGAGGACAAAGCGATCGGGCGCTTCCCTGCCGACGGCCAACACATCTTCAAAGGGAATCCCCAAACCCGTAGGGGGCAACACCGAGTGATACGAAGGCGAGTATTCATCTGCAGGGACCTCCCACGAGAAAAGCCACATCTGGTCGATGCCCTGCTCGTCCATGTTGCGCAGGATTTTGGCGGCGTTAAACCCGTGCCAATTGGGGTGATTATGCGCGTCAATAAGCATTTGTCAATGATATTCTTGCGGGAGAAAACTGTCAAGGTAAAGTGCAATTTATCTATCGTCTTAATCAATAATTATTCTTGATTAATAATTTTTATTCATTAAGTTATTTACTATTCACAAAAGTAAAAAAGGAGCAACCATGAATATCGCAGATCTAAAGGGCCAGAAGGTCATGTTGGCCGCGTCCGGCGGCCTCGATAGCTGTACCATCACTCATTGGCTTCAATCCCAAGGCCTAGAAGTCGTCGCCTATACCGCCGATCTGGGCCAGCCCGACGAGGAGCGCATTGAAGACATACGGAGCCGGATGCAGGCCTGCGGGGCCACTGAGATGATTCTCGACGATCGCAGAGAGGCTATTTGCCAAGCCGGCATCCAACTCGTCCAAGCTCAAGCCCGCTACGAAGGAGGCTATTGGAACACCACCGGCATCGCCCGGCACGTGACAGTGGCTGGCATGTTGCCTCACATGCAGGAGCGCGGCATCCAGGTAATGGCGCACGGAGCTACTGGGCGCGGCAACGACCAGGTCCGCTTTCAACTGGCGGCGCAAATGCTCGCGCCATATATCGAGGTGTACGCTCCCTGGCGCGACCCGGCTTTCTTGCAAAACTTTGGCGGGCGCAGCGAAATGATCACTTACTGCCAAGGGCACGGCCTGCCCATAACCGCCACCCCAGACAAACCCTACTCCACGGATGCCAACATGCTCGGGCTGACGCACGAAGCCGGCCAACTCGAAGCCTTAGACACCGCGGCTAGCCTAATCGCGCCCGGCATGGGCTGTTTTCCGCAGCAAGCCCCGGATACCGCCGAGACTTTTACCGTGCGCTTCGAACAAGGCGTCCCAATCGCCATCAACGGCCACGCCGTCGATCCGGTCTCGGCCATTGAGCAAAGCAACACCATTGCTGGGCGGCACGGAGTCGGCATTGGCTTACATGCGGTGGAAAATCGCTTCGTTGGCATCAAGTCGCGCGGCGTTTATGAGGCACCAGCCCTAGATCTGCTCGGCCAGTGCTACGATTACTTGCTCCAACTCATTCTCGATCGCCGCGCACGGCGGATTTACGCCGTAGTCTCCGAATTTATTGCCGAGCAAATCTACCAAGGCTATTGGTTTGACACGGCGACCCAAGCGAGTTGGAAGGTCATCGAGCACTTTAATCAATTGGCAACCGGGACCATCTCCGTCTCGCTCTACAAGGGCCAAGTTGCCTTTTGCGCAGCCAGCAACGCTCCCCACTCGCTCTACAGCGAGGACACCGCTTCCATGGAGGCCATCGGCGACTTCGACCACCGCGACTCCGAGGGCTTCCTCGGCGTTTTGGGCGTCAGTGCCCGTGCACTTCATCAGGCTGGGCAGATTGAGCAACCCAATGGTGATACAGCGGCTTGACCGCGGCGGGCAACCGGTCAAAAACCTCCCGCTCAATCGGCTCCATCTCGTAGTTTTTGCCTCCGGTCTCTACCACCATTGCCTCGTGCTCGGGCCGGCCGATGAGCGTGGGATTTAGGTTCAGCCACCAAGGAGCATAGCGCACGATAAGAGCGACGCGATCGCTTTCGCTCTGGTTGGGAGCTACGGCGTGCCAAAGCCGACTGTCGTACACCAAGACGCTGCCTGCCGCCCCTTCGATCTGGCACTCGGTAGGATAGGGCGCGTCCTGATCCATTTCGGGCACGTCCCCAGCCGCAGGATTGCGCGGCCAGCGGTGACTGCCCGGCACCACGAAGGTCCCCCCTGTCTCAGGAGCAAACGGCGTCAGCATCCATATCGTCGAAAGGTGCAGGACCGCGTTTGGATATGGCGCGGGGATGTGCGAGGCGTTGGTGGAGTTGTAAGGCCAATCAGCGTGCCAATAGCCCCGCGCATTACCTGGGTGATTGACCACGCAGTCCGTGCAGGAAATCCGCGCCCAAGCCCCGAAAAAAGACTCAATTGCCTCTAGAAGCCGGCGATCGGCTAAGTACGGAGCAAAGGATTGCACCTGATTGATGACTTGTTTGCACTGGGCCACGCCCGGGGTACCGATCCGGTGACCACGGCGGCGAATTTCGGCCAATTTGGCGTCGGAATGCTGGCGATTGCGCTCGACCACAGCCGCTAGTTCGGCGCATATATCCCCGACTACTGCCTCGGGAATCACTTGCTCGATAACGCAAAAGCCGTCGCGCTCGATGCGCTGTTTGTAGGTAGTCACTTTACCCTCGAAAAAGCGGTGCGACGCCCGACCAAATGATCTCCAACTCGGTCAACGCGTCGCCGTCTAGGATGGGCACGGGCGCCCGGCAAACCGCCGAGCGAATCAACCCGCGTTTTTGCAAAATCCACTTGTAGATCGCAATCCCGTAGAGCCGCTCGTAGTTCATCAGCGGCAGGAGCTGATAGAAGTGTGCCCGCGCCGTCGCCTCATCTCCCGCTTCAAGAGCATCCCAAATCGCCGCCATAGCGTCGGTCACGTGACAGCCGGGCATATTGCCGCAGGCACCGCGTCGATATTCGTCGAGCAAATAGACGCCCCCTTTGCCCCCCAATACGCCCTTACAAGCCGCGCCCGCCAACGCCAGCGTGCGGCTGACCTGCCAAGGCTCGGGAATGGTCTCTTCCTTGATGTAATCGACGCCCGCCAACTCGCGGCACATCCGCCCCAACAACTCGCCGCTCATGGGCGTACCGACCGGCGCGTCGAAATTTTGCACGCAGATCGGGACCTCAATCGAGTCTGCTAACTGCTGGTAAAAGGTGTAGCAGCCTTCTTGGTCAACGCTCAATACGTGCGGCGGCATGGACATGACCCCGTCGGCTCCTGCGGCTTGGGCAAACTGAGCGAGGGCCACGGCTGGCACGGCATGGCCCGAGGTGACGGAAGCCACTATAGGTACTCGGCCAGCGGCCGCGGCGACGACGATCTCGATCCAGCGACGGCGTTCCTCGTCGGAAAGGGTCGAAAATTCGCTGGCATTGGCTGGCCCCACCAAGCCCGTGGCACCCGCTTCAATACTGAAGGCGACCAAGTCCTGCAAGGCCGCTTCATCGAGCGCGTAGCTTTCGGTAAAGGGGGTCACTACAATCGGCATGATTCCGCGCCACGTTTCAGTCATGGATATCTCCTTTTAGGCCGAGCAAAGCGGCCACTGCAAAAAGCTCATCCACCACGATGCACTTCCCCAGCTCCAACCGGCATCGACTCTGATGGCCGGAAGGCAGTAGGACGCAATGGACACCGAGCGCGGCGGCCACCTCAATGTCGTGTAGAGTATCGCCGACGAGCAAAACTTCGTCGGCCCGGTAGTTGAGTTCCGCAAGGTGCCGATGTCCGCGCTCGATTTTTCCCTCCCCCAAGCCATTATCCACCCCAGCGACTGCGGCGAAGTGGGACCGCACCCCATAGTGAGCGACCATTTCTTCAAGGTCTATTTCGTTGGAGGCCGATAAGAGGGATTGTCCGATCCCGTTGCGGCCTAGTGCGTCCAGCACTTCGCGCACTCCCTTGCGCAATCGGCTCTCGTAGAGACGCTGGCTGTAGAGGATGTTGAACTCGTCTCCGAGAGTCGCAAAGTCCTCGCGCTCTAAGTCAAAGCCTACGCGCTGGTAGTAGGTCCGCAAGGGGAACCCGAAGACCGCGCTGTATTTGCACGGCGTGATTGGCGCTAATCCGCGGCGCGCCAACAACTCGTTGATGATTTCGACGCACAGCCAAGCATCGTCCACCAAGGTGCCGTTCCAGTCCCAAATCACGTGATGAGGCTTCATAAATAGCGGTCGTAAACTTACTCTTTGTAGGCGACTACGCGCAGACGCCAGTAGTCGGCATGCCAGCCCCCATCGCCGTACAATGATGGGCGTACGGCGTTCTCCACTGCTTTCCACAGCTCTTCGAGCATCGACGGGGGGACGCCCTCTGTAAGCCTCTCGGCGAACATCTCCATCCAATCGCGCAACCCGCTCTCGCCTTCTAGGGGTGTTGGACGAGGAAAGTGGCTGGCATAAGCAACGCGCAGCCCGGCCTGCTCCACGAGCCGCGTGTACTCTCCCAAGCGGGGAAAATACCAAGGCGACTGCGGATGAAAGCCCCGATCGGCCAATTGGTTAATCAGCGCCCGGCTGATGGTAGCCACGTTCCGCGCCCCGCCCAGTTCGGCGACAAAGCGCCCCCCCTGCCCCAGACAAGCGGCAATACACGCAAGGGCCTCTTCCGGCGGCTTGACCCAGTGCAGGGCTGCGTTGGAAAAAACCGCATCTAACGGCTCGCCAAAGGAAAAATCTCTCGCATCGCCGACGATAAAAGACAAGTCCGGGAACTGCTCGCAGGCGGCCTCGACCATCTCGGCTGACGAGTCGATGCCAACGACCTCAGCCCCGGCTGCGGCAATCTGAGCGCTCAGTTGACCGGTGCCACAGCCCAAGTCGAGGACGCGTTCTCCGACTTGCGGGGCTAAGACCTCCACCAAGTCGGCACCTGCGGCAGTTACATAGTGGTGTTTGGTTTGGTAGCGCTTAGGGTCTTGAAACATATCAGCTCAAGAGGTCGGCGATGACCGCGCGCTCCTCTTTGAGCTCGTCTTCGGTGGCCTTGATTTTGGCACGGGCGAAGTCACTCAACTCCAAGCCCTGCACGATTTCCCAGCCTCCTTGGCCGTCGCTGCGAATGGGAAAGGAAAACATCAACCCCTCGTCAATCCCGTAGCTGCCGTCCGAATAGACGCCAGCCGAGAAAAAGTCGCCCTCAGGCGTGCCACTCTCAACGCTGACGATGTGGTTGAGCGCGGCATTGGCAGCCGACGCAGCCGACGACAAGCCACGGGCGTCGATGACCGCCGCGCCGCGCTGCTGGACGATTTGGATGAATTCCTCGCGCAACCAAGCGTGGTGGCCTATGACGTCATGCGCTGGCCGCCCCTCAATGCGCGCGTTCTCGGCATCTGGGTACTGCGTGGCGCTGTGGTTGCCCCAGATGGCCATATTGGTCACCGCTGAGACCTTGACTCCGGCCTTGTTGGCAAGTTGAGCTTGGGCACGGTTTTGATCCAACCGGGTCATGGCGTGGAAGCGGTCGCGGGGGATGCCGACCTTATGGCCGTGGCTCATGGCGATCAAGCCATTGGTATTGGCCGGATTGCCCACCACCAAAACCCGGACATCGGCGGCGGCCCGGGCGAGAGCCTGACCTTGACCGACGAATATCGGGCCGTTCTCTCGAATTAAGTCGCCCCGCTCCATACCAGGACCGCGTGGCTTAGAGCCAATCAGCAGCCCCCAATTGATCCCGTCAAAGGCTTCTTCAGCTTGGTCGGTAATTACGATGTCATCGAGGAGCGGAAAGGCGCAGTCGTCGAGTTCCATAACTACGCCTTCTAGAGCTTTGAGTGCTGGAGTAATCTCCAACAAGTGCAGCGAGATTCGGACGTCACGACCAAAAACCTCGCCCGAGGCCAAACGCGGCAATATAGCATAGCCGATTTGGCCAGCCGCCCCGGTGACGGCTACTTTCACAGTGCGTGCCATGTATTCCTCCTAAATAAGGCAGTTTTTATATGTAAGCAAAATCTGCCAAAAAAATGCGCCCTGTGCAATTCGCGGCCAACCATTGACCTTACCTTGGCCCGCTGATTATTCTACGGTGCTTCCAACACGCGGCCCTCGGGCGAAAGGACGGTCATTATGAGCGGCGACTTTGATCTCATCATCCAAGGGGGGCATCTAGTTGACCCAAAAAACGACATCGACGGACCAGCCGATATTGCCATCAAGGACGGGCTAGTCGCTGCGGTTGCCGACCGAATCGAGGGCAGTTCGGCAAAGGTCGTCGACGTGTCCGGCCTCTATGTCACTCCAGGCTTAATCGATATCCACGTCCACGTCTACGGAGGGTATGGCGGCTGGCTCTTTCCCGATCAGCACGCCCTGCCCTACGGTGTGACTACCGTAGTAGATACAGGCGGTGCTGGCTGGAAGGATATGGCCGACTTCAAGCGCACCATCATCGACCCTGCCCAGACCCGCGTCTTGGCCTTTGTCAATATCGTCGGCGCAGGCATGATCGGTGCTCCCGAACAAGACGTCAGCGAAATGGATCCCGCGCTTTGCGCCACGGCGATCGAGCAGTACCGCGAACACGTCGTCGGTGCCAAATCGGCCCACTTCGGCGGCCCGGGTTGGGAGTCGGCTGGCGGCGCGATCGAGGCTGCACGACAAAGCGATTCCATCGCCATGATCGATTTTGCCCCCCAACCCACTCGTTCGTACGAAGAATTGCTCGAGCGCATGAGCCCAGGGGACATCCACACGCACCTCTACGCCGCCCACATCCCCCTACTCGACGAGGACAAAAAAGTCGCAGACTACGTGCTCCGAGCCAGACAGCGCGGCATCGTTTTTGACACGGGCCACGGCAACGGCTCCTTCTGGTTTCGCATTGCCGTGCCCGCCATGGCCCAAAATTTTCCCCCGGATACCATCAGCACAGACCTACACAAGGCTAGCCGCATGTTGCCCAACGCCACCATGCCCATAACCATGTCCAAATTCCTAAGCCTCGGCATGCCCCTCCAAGAAGTCGTCTATCGCTCGACGTACAGACCTGCCGAGGTAATCAGGTGCCCAGAGCTAGGCCACCTCAGTGTCGGAGCCGAAGCTGACCTAGCGGCTTTTGCTCTGCACGAAGGAGATTTTGCCTTTGTCGATTCGGGCCGGGCACGCATGCGGGGTCGGCAAAAACTCGAATGCGAGCTAACGCTGAGAGCGGGCCGAGTTGTCTGGGACCTAAACGGCCGCAGCTTAGTGGACTGGGATAAGGCCGGCGAATACCGCCACCTTGCTTAAGACACGCAAGTGCCTTCGCAAACAACTTGACGTAGCGCTACTCCTTATGTATAATCAGTTAGTTTCGCCCGTACGTATGCTACGCTTACCATTGAATCGAGAGTATTTCGCTGCTGTGAGACACGGCACAAGACCTGCCGTGCAGGCAACTCCCCTGTACGATGAGAGGCTCTATGCATAATTTGCACGACGAGGAAAACACCCTCCGACTCTATTTCGACGATATTGCTGAGTCCACTCCCCTTTCGAGAGAGCGCGAAGTAGAACTGGCTGATCGCATCAAAAATGGCGATATGCATGCCCGCGAAGAAATGATCAGCGCCAACTTGCGGTTTGTCGTCGATGTGGCTAAGAAGTACCAAAATCGAGGTTTGTCCCTCTCCGACTTGATTAGCGCCGGCAATCTCGGCCTCATCACGGCGGCGGACCGCTTCGACGGCACCAAGGGGTACAAATTCATTTCATATGCGGTTTGGTGGATTCGCCAGTCCATTCTCCAAACTCTCGCCGAGCACGTGCGCACCGTGCGCCTTCCGCTCAACAAAGTCAGTTTGCTCAAGGATATTTCCAAAGCCTCGCGCAAATTGGGCCAACATAGCGCCAGCGAGCCTGCCATAGAGGAAATCGCCGCTGAACTCGAAGTCCCAGCCGAAGAGGTTTTAGAAACCATCCTCAGCGCCCGCGCCGTGTGTTCGCTCGACGAGTCCTTTACTGACGACGACGAGCGCAGCCTGCTCAACACCTTGGCCGATAACACGGCCGCAGCCCCGGATGCCGACATCTTGAGTGAATCGGCACGAGAGCAGCTCGAAACGGCTTTGGAAACCCTTGAGGAGCGCGAATTGCGCATTATCAGGCTCTATTTTGGCCTAGATGGCAACGAGGCCCTGACGCTCGAGGAAATCGGCGACATGATGAATCTCACGCGCGAGCGCATCCGCCAGCTCAAAGAGCGGGCACTCAGCAAGCTGCGCCATCCTTCGCGGCACCAAGTGCTTAAAACACTGGCTAGCGGCACCTGAGAATCTGCCGGGGGGATACCGAAGTGGTCAAACGGGGCAGACTGTAAATCTGTTGGCTTATGCCTTCGCAGGTTCAAATCCTGCTCCCCCCACCACTAATACAGAAAAGGCCGTCCCGTTTTAGGGACGGCCTTTTCTTTGGGAATTATATACTTGATACCACCAAGCCGGTCGAGGGTCGAGGGTCAGTTTGAATAAATCTTTTTTTTGCAGGGTTATTTGAGGGTGTGTTGGGACGGTTTTTTCCGAGGGGAGTCGTTGCTCAGCTATTGGCAATCTAAAAAGTATTCTGCATAAATAGCTTCTGCCCAATCCAAGTGTTCACGGTAGAAGTTCCAACGCTTGTAGGCATAATCTCGTCGGTCTTGCAAGTAACGCCAGCAGTCCGGTCCGCAGTATAATTGATCATCCTCGCCATACGCGGATTCAATGACTGGATGCTGTGCGACCGACGAGATTATGCCTTCCAGTTCGTTGATGGAGCAAGCAAACTGCTCCTTGCCTGTGCCGAGCGAGACGATGATATGGTCCAAATAGGAACGCAGTTCGTCGTTGCAAACTGGCTCCTCCGTCTCCCAAATCATATTCCATTTCGGGGGCCTGATCTCGTAGATTATGACCTTGGAGGCGGTCCGATGTCAGCAATCAAGTATATAATTCCCTTTTTTTAGGAACTGGGTCAGTCAGAAAATTAAGTGAGTTTGGCACGGCTTTTGCCAAAGGGTAGGCTGGTCCGCAGGTCTTCACCTATCAACCCCCTATCCTCGTGATAGAGTAGAAATAAAGACGCGGCAACCAGCCTGCCCTATTGGGTAGAGTACGTCATTTTGAAATCGGAAGGGTTGAGGCCAAATCGGTCGCTACGGGCTTGGCCGAACTTTTGGGATTAATCACAACAGCATACAATTGGTACGGGCCTGTCGTGTTTTCATGCCCTGCCACCTTGAGGTAGTAGGTGCCCGGCTCAATAAAGCCGCCTAAAACAAAATTTAAGTTGAGGCCGAGCTGACGTTCGTCATCGTCATTGTAAAGAATCCTCCCACCAAATTTGTCCAAGAGCCATCCTTGTGTATCTAAGTCGCTGATGGTTGTTATGGCTATATCAACCCTTCTGGGTATTTGTATCCGAAAGAAATGTTCATCGCCTACCTCTAAGTAGAATTCTTGGGACAGCGTTTCGACGAGACTGGCGAAACCCGCCGAACCCTCCCTTGGCATGTTCAGCTCCCAGTCTCTTGCCGTATCAATCGTGTTGCCTACGTCCTCGGATACGCCGGCCGTTTCACCGTCATCGTCAGACGAGGGGCTATCGCCTTCCTGCCTAAGCTCCATCATGTAAATCTCCTCGTTGCCATCGCGGTCGGACATGAAGGCGATGTGACGGCCATCCGGAGACCAAGCGGGATGCTCGTCGTCGGCCGAGTGGTCGGTCAGATTGCGGGGGTTGCTCCCATCCGCATCCATCACGTAAATCTCCAAGTTGCCATCGCGGTCGGACATGAAGGCGAGGTGGCGGCCATCTGGAGACCAAGTGGGATACCCGTCGTCGGCCGAGTGATCGGTCAGATTGCGGGGGTTGCTCCCATCCGCATCCATCACGTAAATCTCAAAGTTGCCGGCGCGGTAGGACTCGAAGGCGATGTGACGGCCATCCGGAGACCAAGACGGCACAATGTCCCCAGCCGAGTGGTCGGTCAGGTTGCGTTTGTTGCTCCCATCCGCATCCATCACGTAAATCTCAAAGTTGCCGGCGCGGTAGGACTCGAAGGCAATGTGACGGCCATCCGGAGACCAAGACGGAAAAGAGTCCCTAGCCTCGTGGCCGGTCCGACCGTGACGGGTGCCCCCATCCGCATCCATCACGTAAATATCCAAGTTGCCGGCGTAGTTGGAGTGGAGGGCGATGTGGCGGCCATCCGGAGACCAAGTGGGAGCCCCGTAGTCGGTCAGCCCGCCGCCGCCCAGACTGCGGGGGATGTTCCCATCCACATCCATCACGTAAATCTTACCGGTGAAGTCACGGTAGGACTCGAAGGCGATGTGGCGGCCATCCGGAGACCAAGTTGGAGACCCGTCCCAAGCATCGTGGTAGGTCATGCGGTGTACGGCCCCGGCGACCCAGTCCCCATCGCCGCTAGGCACCGCTTGCACCGCTTGCCCTATCCCCCCCGGCAGCGACGGATCAGCCGGATTGACGACATACGTCATCACCAGCAGCGCATCGTCTAACGTGACTTGACCATCGCCATTGACATCGCCCAAAAAGATGTCCCCATTGGGAGGAAGCTCAACAGCCCTATCAACGACATACGTCATCACCAGCAGCGCATCGTCTAACGTGACTTGACCATCGCCATTGACATCGCCTAACACCTGGTCGGTCAACGCCTTGCCGCGCGGCAGCCCCTCCACCGTTTCGACGACCACCTCCACCGGAGCCATCCCCGCTTGGACGCCAAAGGATGCGTCCACATAGGTGACAAATCCCGCGCCCGTCACGACCAAACCATACACGCCCTCGGCCGGCGGCGCAGGCGCAAGCCCCATCGGCTGCGGAACACGCGCCACCGCCTGCCCTGCTTGCCCGTCAACCAGCACCATCCGCCGCATCCGTAGCATCCCACACCGCTGTGTGAGCGCCTGCCGACCGCTCTCCATCCACTAACGTAGCAACCCGCTGTCCCAGCACATTGAACACCTCCAAGCGCACCGAGGCCGCCGTGGGCATCTGATAGGGAATGATCGTCGATGGATTGAACGGATTGGGATAATTCTGCCCCAGCGTCCACGCCTGCGGTAGCGCCGAACCGCCCAACGACGCCAAGGGCAACGCGAAATAGCCCGCCGCATTGGTCGTCGCCTGCGCCACGACCCCGCGCCGCAGATCCGTCCAATCGAACACCAAGACTTGGGCCGGTTCGCCCGGTTCGCCCGAAGACTGGCGCACCCATCCTTCTACAAGTGGCTCGGCAACTACAAAGGCCGATAATATCAGCCCAACGACAAGGGCGATAAGGGTCTGCATAAAAACCTCCTGTGGGTATGCGTCCTTATCTCGACTTTATCCATTCAGGTAGCGTAACAGACGGTGTGTATCAAGCGGTTAAAGAGGGTACGTGGTATTTTTACCATGTCGTCCTGCGGTTGGGTGGTTGAAAAAGTCGCCCAAATTCGTTTTCGGACCCCCGCCAACGCATCCGCAAAGGTTGGTTTTACTTTTTTATACCACGCGGTGGCGTGCCAGCTTGGTGCTCTTTTTTTGCCCCAGCGATGGGCGATCAACGTGACGAGACTAAATAAGGCTAAGAGGACCGGGGTAGTACGGGCAATCGCTCGGTCATTCCACTGGCGTTGGGTTTCCATGCCCAGATGGGCGCGGGCTTGTTCAAAGGTGGTTTCGACGGCCCAGCGCTGAATAAAAAACGTCAGCATCTGCCGAGGCGAGAGGCTTCGATGGGTCGATAGCAATGCTTGGGGTGCAAAGGTGTGGTGGGGATCTCGGATGAGCAGCCATCGAATCGGCACGGGCGGCAAGCCGGTGTGATACCAGACCGCGGTTTGGGAATAGACCTCCACGGTGCGCCGGCGGCGGCCATACCAACGAGAGATGGTTAGGGTTTGCCAAGGCGTATCCGGGTCGTCCAGATGGTGTTGAAGGGAGGGTAAACGGCTCCCTTTGCAGCGGGGGCGACCCACTTGGCGGGCCGACCGAGGCGGGGCCGGGGTATACAGGGCCGCATCCAGACGCAGACGCGTCACGACGGTAACATAGGATCGGACCGCGTCGAGGAAGGCCAGCGCCGCAAAGCTACTATCGGCCACCACCACAATACGCCGTCCTGGCAGCCAACGGGCGACGATGTGGAGCATGCTTTGGGCGCGCTGTAACAGGGACACGGCGGGGCGACCCTGCTGGGTATAATAGCGCTGGGAGGGACATAGCACACTCATAAAGGGTAACGCCCAAAGCCGATCCGCCCAGCCGATCGGCGTCAGCAGCATCAATGACAGCCAGCGTAGGCCACTGGCTTTAACCACATGGCTCCGACTGGAACGCACCGGATCTCGATAGATGCCTTGGGCGCGGATGTGGTCGCCCCGCCGCCGCTCAATCGTATCATCTAAGCCCAAGACAATCCAGCCGGTCGGCGCAAAGGTCGCCACTAACAACGCCAATAAACGCTGACTACCCGCCATCGGCGACCACACACAGCGATTGAGCAGGCGATGATAGGTCTGAAACTGGGGCTGTGCCCCCAAGCCCATCACTTCCAACACCGCGCTGACCGTCCGTTTGCCCGGTGCCAACAAGGCTCCGAGCAACAATGTCTGCGCCTGCGGCCAGACACGGGAAGAAAAAATAGGGGCAACGTGCGACAAAACACTTATTATATCCTTCGGCAGTCGACTCATAGCATCCTCCTCGGTTGTAGGTGTCTCGACACCATCTACGCTACGAAGGAAAATGAGTCGCTGCCATTGTTCTTTGGATAAAGTCGAGATAAGAAGCCTTTTTAAAACTAGGGTTTCGCTCTCTCATGCGGCTCAAAGCGTCTGATACCGGGGGCATCTGGCCCTATGAAAAACGTTTGACGCCAAGGTACTTTATCCCCCTACAAAGCGGCCCGATGGAGTTTTAAAAACGCTTCTAAGAAATAATAAGGTAGTGGGTTCCGTTGTCTTTCAGCGGCCGTGATCGCCGCGACCGGCAGCCAGCAGCCGCCGAGGCCCTCAGTTGGGGACAGATCAAATCAGGCCATTGCCTCAACCGCTAGGCTCGCTAGGCCCGCCTATGTGGGTGGTATCAAGTATATAATTCCCTTTTCTTTTACTGTAAGATCCAGATCCAAGCGCACTTATTACTCATCTTCCACGATCTGGTCCAGTTCCAAGCTCAAGGCGTCAGCCAGTAAAAATCCCGCCCGGGTCAAACGCAGTCTCTGTCCTTCGAGCGCGACGTATCCAACTTTCTCCAGATCGTCAAAGCGCTTGCTGCTCTGCACTCGACCGACCTCTTCTTCAGTCAGTTCAATCCCCTCTATGGTGCGCAAACCCATCCATAGACGTTCCCTACGAGCCGTGTCTGGGGCTATGGCCTCCTCCCCTGTGCACGGCGACTGACCTTGGGCCATAGCGTCGAGATAGGCATTGAGATCACGTGTATTCCAAAATCGCTTCTCATCGACGAAGCTATGGGCCCCGAGGCCAACACCTAAATAAGGGACTCCCGTCCAGTAGCTCCAATTGTGGCGCGAGCGGTAGCCAAGCCGAGCGTAGTTTGAAACCTCGTAGTGTTCATAGCCAGCCGCCACCAGCTGTGTATCAGTCCATTCCAAGATGCGGGCTTGCCTGTCGTCTGCGACCGGTTTCAGCAGGCCCTGACGCTGCCGTTGGGCGAAGATCGTGCCTTCTTCAATAGTGAGGCTATAGACCGAAAGATGCTCTGGAACCAAGGCAATAGCCCGCTCGACGCTAAAGTGCCAATTGGCCTCTGAGACTCCAGGTACATTGGCCACTAAGTCCAAGCTCACATTGGCAAAACCGACCGCTCTGGCCGCTGCATACGCCCTTTCGACATCGGCCGCGCTATGCTGCCGGCCTAAGTGCCGCAAATCAGCATCGCGAAAAGCCTGTGCGCCGATGCTGAGGCGGTTGAACCCCAGTGCCTTTAGCGCAGCGAATTTCTCGCGATCAACCGTTCCAGGATTGACTTCAACGGAAATTTCCGCGTCTGAGTGTAGACCCAAATGCCGCTGAGTAGCCTCGAGCATCTGCCCAATGAGCACCGGCGCGACTTGGCTGGGGGTGCCTCCGCCCAAGAACAGGGTCTCCACCGGCCCCGACAAATGGGCCCAAGACTCGATTTCGCGGCAGATCGCCTCGGCATATAGGCCATGGTGTTCTGCTTGGCCAACGACCGTGGCAAAGGCGCAGTAGGGGCAGCGTTGGGGACAAAACGGAACGTGGATATAGAGGCCCAACGCCATTATTTACTTTTTCGGGATTAGGGGACGCAGGATCGGCAAATACGCCTCTTGCTCGCAATTAGGCTTCCATCTTGAGCGCGGCCAAAAATGCTTCTTGGGGGATTTCCACCTTCCCAAACTGCTTCATGCGCTTCTTGCCTTCCTTCTGCCTTTCGAGCAATTTGCGCTTGCGGGTCACGTCGCCGCCGTAGCACTTGGCGGTCACATTTTTGCGGAATGGCTTGACCACCTCACGGGCAATCACCTTACTCCCCACCGCTCCTTGGATGACCACTTCGAACATCTGCCGTGGGATCAGTTCCTTGAGCTTTGTGCAGAGCCGCCGGCCCCACTCATAGGCCTTGTCGCGATGAATGATCACCGAGAGCGCGTCCATCGGCTCGCCATTGATCATAATGTCGAGCCTAGAAAGTAACCCGGCCCGCATCTCTAGATGCTCGTAATCGAATGACGCATAGCCTCGCGACACCGACTTGAGGCGATCGTAAAAGTCAATCACTACTTCGGCCAAAGGCATCTCAAAGCTCAGGATAGCCCGGCTACCGTCGAGATACTCGGTGTTGCGGTAGCTCCCGCGCCGCTCGGTGCAGATTTTCATCACGGCACCGATATATTCCCTCGGAACCAAAATCTGAACGGCGAGAATCGGCTCGCGCACCTCTTCAATCTCAGTAGCAGGCGGCAACAAAGAGGGATTGTCCACGTCGATTAGTTGACCGTCCTTGGTCAGAACCTCGTAGAGCACATTGGGCAGGGTCGTGATGATCTCGACCTGGTATTCACGATCGAGGCGCTCCTGGACGATCTCCATGTGCAGCAGGCCTAGGAAGCCACAGCGAAAACCAAAACCCAACGCTGGGGAGGTCTCTGGCTCATAGGAGAACGCGGCGTCGTTGAGCTTGAGCCGCTCTAAGGCGTCGCGTAGCACCTCATAGTCCTCTGGGACAACGGGATAAAGACCGCTGAAGACCATAGGTTTGAGCGGTTGGTATCCAGGCAATGGCACCACTTCAGCCTCTGCATCAACAACCGTGTCACCGACGTGAGCCTCGGCCAGCTCTTTGATTCCAGCGATGAAATAGCCGACTTCACCGGTCTCAAGAGCTTGGGCTGGCACCCGGTTTAAGACCAAATGGCCGACTTCTTCGACTTCGTAGAGCCGTCCGGTGGAGTAGAAGCGAATTTTCTGCCCTTTGTGGATGCGTCCATCAACGACTCGGATAAAGCAAATTACGCCTCGGTACTGGTCGTAGAGCGAGTCAAAAACCAGTGCCCGTAACGGCTCCTGCTGACGCCCGGTCGGCGCTGGTATGCGGTCGACAATAGCTTCCATCACCTCCTCGATCCCAACCCCCTCTTTGGCGCTGATTTGCAAAATATCCTCGGCTTCACCCCCTAGCAGATCGAGTACCTGTTGCTGCACTGCTGCGGCCTGAGCAGCGGGCATATCGATCTTGTTGAGCACCGGGATGACGACCAAGTCGCTATTTAGTGCCAACAGCAAATTGCTCACGGTCTGGGCTTCTACGCCCTGTGTGGCGTCGACAACCAAGATCGCCCCTTCGCAGGCGGCCAAACTACGCGACACCTCATAGGTAAAATCCACGTGTCCCGGCGTGTCGATCAAGTTGAACTGGCAGATTCTACCGTCGGTCGCCTGATAGTGCATTCGCACGGCGTGGGCCTTGATTGTAATGCCCCGCTCCCGCTCTAAATCCATGCTGTCGAGTACCTGCTCCTGCATCTGTTTAGCTGTTAGGGTCGCAGTTTTTTCAAGCAGGCGGTCCGCTAGCGTTGATTTGCCGTGATCAATGTGAGCAATGATGGAGAAATTGCGAATCTGCACGATACTCATACGGTTTGGTCGGTAAAGTTAGTAAGAAGGACTCGGCAAGCAGTCAGGATATGCGCTGGCGATACAGGCTCTTGTCTACCACGCTAGCCATTTGCCGCACATCTAAAGGGAGAGCGAGAAAGGTCTTGATCTCGTGGCTCGTAGCAAGCGGGTCGCGCAAGACAGCGGCGTAGTCGACATAAAGCACCTTCATTTGCGGGTGCTCCGCCAACCACTGTTGCACTGCACTCAAGTGCCGACCGAAGGCGGCGGCCATCTCAGCGTCGGAAACCCGGTCATAGGGCCGTCCGCGCCGCGCTAACATCGCTCGCTGCGAAGCCAAAATCTCGTCCATTTTCCGCAGAGCGAACACGATTTTATACGACTTGTGGAGCGGCAATTGGTCGAGTAGTTGGGATATGACCTTGACGGCTTTACCCTCCGCCGCTTCGAGCCATGTGGCATCTTGTTCTAGCTGCTTGACCTTCTCGAATTCGTAGTATCCCCCGGGATTATCGGCGTCGGCCTCGCGGATACCGTCTGTTAGAGACGGCAAGCCGCCCGCGGCCAACATCTTCATCAGCATCGAGGTACCAGAACGAGGCAGACCGGACACAATAGTTATGTATTCGTCCGGCTGTGGAAGTGAGGTGGTATGAGAAGACAAAGTAGAGACAGCATGACACGACACACGCTCCCAAAGCCTAGCTCCGGAAGCGTGCGTCGTGTACTTTGCTACATGTATATGAATTAATTAAAAGACCAGACGCCCACGCAACAGAAGTCCATGCGAGGCACCCGCCATGCGCTGCCAGCGCGAACTCTCGAGGCTCACTGACATCGACGAGTCCACCTCAAAGCGCGTACCTAAGCGCAACTGCATGCGCTCTGGTGCTTGCGTCATCCCGCTGTATACAGTGTATACTCCCCGACCGCCAAGTGCGGCTAAACCGTAGCCGACCTCAGCTCTGAGCTGGCCTTGCGCATTCGCAACACCCCGGTCCGCTATCTCGGCTACGCTGCGCTCCCACAGCGTCAGACTGTTCGCCTGCGTGCCGTAGGTAGGCATCACCCGCAACGACAACCCTCGACCATTGGTGCCAGCCGAGCGCTGGAGCAGCAGATGTGCCCCCCATTCTTGGTACTCGACCTCGTCGTTGCCGTCACTTACCAAGCTCCGCCCCATAGCTTCCAACGTGAAACCACCTCCCTCATAGCGCAGGCCACCGCCAACTTCTACACCGGCCCCGGTTAGTCCGTCGCCGCCATCTTGGCGCAGAGCAACCTCTAACTCGGGTGTCACCTGCCCATCCATACCCGCTTCGTAAGCATGGGAGGCTTTGAGTGCCAGCCTCAAGCGGTTAGCACTCACGGTCTGCTCGGCGATCCGGTTTCCTTGTCCATTCTCGACTTCTCCACCCTCAACTTCGACCTGTGCTACAGTAGCAGCAGCCTTGATCCGCAACTGCGTCGGCCCACCAGAGAGCAAGTCACCGCTAGCCCCTACACTTCCAGTCCGCAGCGACGTATCGCTCGACTGCTGGCCTACGGTTCCCTGTTGGTCGTCAATATCGAGGTTGCCGCGTCCTAAGCCCGCAGTCAACCATACCCCCAACCGCCCTGGCGAGAACCCGACGTACGGATGCAGGCTCAACATGCGAGTCTCATAGGTACCGTCGACTCGCTCTTCGCCGAGCAACGGGGCGGTATAATCAAACGATCCTTGAGCCCACGACAGCGCCAAACCGGTTAGCATTTCGGCACCTGCCCGGGCGTCCAAACCAATCTGAGCACGGCTTAGGTTGCCCTCCCAATCCAACGAACCATCGTCGCTAGACATTTGGCCATAGTCTCCGCGGCCCCAGAATGTAGGACTACCGGGACAAAGAATGCATCCTCTACCGAAACCGAACGGCACTGCAAAGGACGAGCCATCCATAACCTGTGACAGATTGACCGGACGGTTCTCAAATATCCGGCCGGATTGAATCATGTTGTAGAGAGAAGATTCAGCGGCGAAGCGAAAAGTCTTATTCACATCGCCGACTCTGTCCATATGCTCAAGGCGATTTTCGATGGCGCGATTCGTTCCATCGGCAATAGCCAAGGCGTACTTGGACAAGATCTGGGCATTAAGTTCCGCAAAACGGTCCGTAGCCGATTCTTCCACGCGAACCTCGAAGCTGAGAATAGCTGCGTCCTCAGCAGTCATATTGTCGTCGAAGTCGTGGGCCGTATATGTCAAGGTATAGATTCCGACCTCTGCCGGCGTACCCGAAAGCGTCGGCGACATCGGGTTGGGGTCAAACGTCAGCCCCGGCGGCACGTTATCTAGGGTATACGTCAACTCGCCGAAATCGACCTCGCCATCCGGATTCAGCGAGAGCAAGTTGCCGCCCGTAGCCAAGGGCAACACCAAGTCTTCAATCGCCTCACCATCTATGTACGTCTGGTTGGCCACGTCCCCGCTAAAGCTGGGCGCGCCATCTACCGTTATGTGAAAGGTCAACTCAGCCAAATCGCCATCGATATCCTCCACTTGGTAGACCAAGCGATACACACCAGTGTGCGTCGGCGTGCCCGAAAGCGTCCGGGCTGCAGCGTCGAAGCTCAGACCCGGCACATTCATATCTAAAGTATATGTCAAGTCGCCGTTGCCGCCCGAAGCCGCAGGGAATTCCCACGAATCCATCGCCTCATTCTGACGCAAGATTCGATCCTCAATGACCGCGTCAAAAAAGGTAGGATTACCATCGACTGTCAGGAAGAAGCTCAACTCAGCCGAATCGCCATCTTCGTCTTCCACCCGAAACGTCAACTCATATCCCTCGGCGGGATGCGATACATGAAGCTCCGGCGTACCCGAAATCGTCCGCGACGCGGCATCAAACGCCAGCCCCGGAGGCAAATTCTCCTCACTCAAGCTATAGGTCAACTCGCCGTTGCCGCCCAAAGCCGCAGGCAACTCCAACGGGGCCATCTCCTCCCCTTCAGGAACCCACTGATTCGTAATAGATCCCTCAAAGAAGGGCATACTATTTACTGAGATCGTGAAGGTCAACGGGGCCGGCTCTTCGCCATCGACATCCGCCACCCGATACGTCAACGCATATGCCTCGGGAGAGTATGACACATTAGGCGACAACTCACCCGAAATCGTCCGAGATGTGGAATTAAACGCCAGACCCGGCGGCAACTCCCCATCCAAGAAATACGTCAACGCCACATTCCCACCGACTGCCTCCGGCAACTCTAAGCTCACCGCATCACCCGCCGTGTACTGCTGATCTTCTACGACCTGATCGCCGAAGCTAGGTATGCCATTCACCGCAATCGTGAAGCGCAATGTCACAGTATCGCCATCCACATCCGTCACCCGATACGTCAACGCATAGCCCTCGGCAACATACAAGTAATCGGCCGGTAGCGTACCCGAAATCGTCCGAGCCGCCCCATCAAACGACAAATCCGCAGGCAACTCCCCTTCCAAGGTATATGTCAACGCGCCATTCCCACCGACCGCCTCTGGCAACCCTAAGCTCACCGCCTCGCCGGCCTGGTACAACTGGTCGTCTACAACCTGAGCGTGGAAGCTGGGCATACCATGCACCACGATCGTGAACTCCAAGGCAGCAGGCGCATCGCCATCCTGATCCGTCACCTGATACGTCAACGTATAGCCTTCGCTCTCAGCAGCATACGTCGCATCCGCCGACAGCGTACCCGAAATCGTCCGAGTCGCACCATCATAGCTCAGACCCTCCGGCAACTCCCCGGCCAACTCATACGTCACCTCGCCGTTGCCACCCGATGCCGAAGGCAACACCCAAGGATCTATCGTCTGCCCTTCGGCAAAGGTGACTTGACTCGACACGGTCTCGTCAAAGCGAGGAATTCCATCCACCCGAATCGTGAACACCAACGGAGCCGGCTCTTCGCCATCAACATCCGCCACCCGATACGTCACCGTATACCCATCAAAAGCATACCACGCAAACTCCGGCGGCGTACCCGAAATCGTCCGCGTCCCCGGATCAAACGCCAGACCCGGCGGCAACTCCCCATCCAAGCGATACGTCCTCGCCACATTCCCGCCTTCCGCCTCCGGCAACTCCAAGCTCACCGCCTCACCCGCTAGATACGGCTGGTCGTCCTGCTCCTGGACGAAGCTGGGGATGCCATTCACCCGAATCGAGAAGGTCAACGTCACCGTATCGCCATCCACATCCGTCACCCGATACGTAAACGCATAGGACTCATCATACGTCACATCCGTCGGCGGCGTACCTGAAATCGTCCGAGCCGCCCCATCAAACGACAGACCCGCAGGCAACTCCCCTTCCAAGGTATATGTCAAACCGTTATTTCCACCGACCGCCTCTGGCAAGCCTAAGCTCACCGCCTCGCCGGCCTGGTACAACTGGTCGTCTATGACCTGATCGTGGAAGCTGGGCATACCATGCACCACGATCGTGAAGACCAAGGCAGCAGGCGCATCGCCATCCTGATCCGTCACCTGATACGTCAACGTATAGCCTTCGCTCTCAGCAGCATACGTCGCATCCGCCGACAGCGTACCCGAAATCGTCCGAGTCGCGCCATCATAGGCCAGCCCCTCCGGCAACTCCCCAACCAACTCATACGTCACCTCGCCGTTGCCACCCGATGCCGAAGGCAGCACCCAAGGATCTATCGTCTGCCCTTCGGCAAAGGTGACTTGACTCGACACGGTCTCGTCAAAGCGAGGAATTCCATCCACCCGAATCGTGAACACCAACGGAGCCGGCTCTTCGCCATCAACATCCGCCACCCGATACGTCACCGTATACCCGTCAAAGGTATACCACGCAAACTCCGGCGGCGTACCTGAAATCGTCCGCGTCCCCGGGTCAAACGACAGACCCGGCGGCAACTCCCCATCCAAGCGATACGTCCTCGCCACATTCCCACCTTCCGCCTCCGGCAACTCCAAGCTCACCGCCTCACCCGCTAGATACGGCTGGTCGTCCTGCTCCTGGACGAAGCTGGGGATGCCATTCACCCGAATCGAGAAGGTCAACGTCACCGTATCGCCATCCACATCCGTCACCCGATACGTAAACGCATAGGACTCATCATACGTCACATCCGTCGGCGGCGTACCTGAAATCGTCCGAGCCGCCCCATCAAACGACAGACCCGCAGGCAACTCCCCTTCCAAGGTATATGTCAAACCGTTATTTCCACCGACCGCCTCTGGCAAGCCTAAGCTCACCGCCTCGCCGGCCTGGTACAACTGGTCGTCTATGACCTGATCGTGGAAGCTGGGCATACCATGCACCACGATCGTGAAGACCAAGGTAGCAGGCGCATCGCCATCCTGATCCATCACCTGATACGTCAACGTATAGCCTTCGCTCTCAGCAGCATACGTCGCATCCGCCGACAGCGTACCCGAAATCGTCCGAGTCGCGCCATCATAGGCCAGCCCCTCCGGCAACTCCCCAACCAACTCATACGTCACCTCGCCGTTGCCACCCGATGCCGAAGGCAGCACCCAAGGATCTATCGTCTGCCCTTCGGCAAAGGTGACTTGACTCGACACGGTCTCGTCAAAGCGAGGAATTCCATCCACCCGAATCGTGAACACCAACGGAGCCGGCTCTTCGCCATCAACATCCGCCACCCGATACGTCACCGTATACCCATCAAAAGCATACCACGCAAACTCCGGCGGCGTACCCGAAATCGTCCGCGTCCCCGGATCAAACGCCAGACCCGGCGGCAACTCCCCATCCAAGCGATACGTCCTCGCCACATTCCCGCCTTCCGCCTCCGGCAACTCCAAGCTCACCGCCTCACCCGCTAGATACGGCTGGTCGTCCTGCTCCTGGACGAAGCTGGGGATGCCATTCACCCGAATCGAGAAGGTCAACGTCACCGTATCGCCATCCACATCCGTCACCCGATACGTAAACGCATAGGACTCATCATACGTCACATCCGTCGGCGGCGTACCTGAAATCGTCCGAGCCGCCCCATCAAACGACAGACCCGCAGGCAACTCCCCTTCCAAGGTATATGTCAACGCTACATTCCCACCTTCCGCCCCCGGCAACTCTAAGCTCACCGCATCGCCTGCCTGGTATAGATGATCTTCCTCCGCCCGGACGAAGTTAGGCATAGCAGCTATCACAATCGTGAAGGTCAACTCAGCCGAATCGCCATCGGAATCCTCCGCCCGATACGTGAACGGATATGACTCGTCATACAACACATCAGCCGGCGGCGTACCCGAAATCATCCGAGTCGCCGGATCAAACGACAGACCGTCAGGCAATTCCCCGATCAAGCTATACGTCAGAGGGTCGGTGGACCGACCTACTGGCAACTCCCAAGGCTGTTTTATCTCTTCGCCTGCAGTAAAAGTTGTTTGACGCGCAGCGACCGCCGCGAGGGTCAGCTCCACATAGACCGTAAAGGTCAATTCCTCGGCGTCGCTCTCCTCCATATTGGTATCGGAATCTTCCACCCGGTAGGTCATTTCATACGTCCCGGCTATGGTCGGCGTACCCGAAAGCGTCCGAGACGCGGCATCAAACACTAGCCCCTCCGGCAACTCCCCGACCAAGCTAGATGACATAGATGACAAGCTATATCTCGGAGGTTCCTCATACTCTCCCACCGAAGCCGGAGGCAATTCCAGAACTCCTATATCATCGCCTGTCCGGTACGACTGATCGGGAACCGTCGCACCGTCAAAGCTCGGCTTCGTATCGACTTCTACCTCAAATGTCAACGTGGCCGTATCGCCGTCGGCATCCGTCACTTCGTAAGTCATCAAGGAAATAGCCACTTCCGAAGGGGTGCCCGAAAGCGTCCGCGACCCAGCATCAAATGCCAATCCCGGAGGCACAGGCCTTAAACTATACGTCAAATCGCCGTTGCCATTCGAAGCCTCAGGTAACACCAAAGCATCTATCACCACCCCGGCCGAAAACATATGATCGGGAACCGTCGCACCGCCAAAGCTCGGAGCTACATCCTCCTCCTCTACTGAGATATTGAATGTCAATGTGGCCGTAGCACCATCGGCATCCGTCACTTCATAGACTATCGAGTAAAAGATCTTTTCCGGGAAGGTGACAACATCCGAAGGCGTACCCGAAAGCGTCCGAGACGCGGTATCAAAGGCCAAACCCGGTGGCAAGGGACTTAGAGCATAGGTCAAATCGCCGCTGCCACCTGTGGCCTCAGGTAGCACCAGATCTCCTATCGTCACTCCAGCCTCGTACATCTGGTTGGCAACCGCCTCCCCTTCAAAGCTAAGCGCATCTTGGGCTTCGGCCTCCGGAGCCAACATCAAAGTAGCCGCCATAAAGAGCATACTCAGGCCGAACAGCGATCTATTCCAAATAAGCTTGTTACTAACTGCACACCCGCTCATAATTGACCCTCCAATGAGAGATTTAAGTTTTAAGTTTAAGTTGCAATTTTGTGCGCTAGACCGCCGCCTCGCCGCTCTAAGGCCGCAACCACCTCCATCGCCACCCCACTCCTGATTCTTCCCTCTTAAGTGACCTTTACAACAACAGCTTAATTGAAGAGCGTGTAGAGAAGCCTGAGATCATTATTACGTACTCAATACAAAATACGCATCTAATATCCAGGATGCAAGAGGTAGTTTCTGAACCATATGGCCTATCAGCACCTAGTCATGTAGAAAGGTCAAGATCTTGCAAAAAGAGGAAGGGCTTGACGCAACTCGGCTTCCAATTTAGAGTGGCAAGAGGGACAAACCGAAATTAGATGTTCCAGCTTATTGGCCTCTAAATTGGAAGAGAAACTGCGATAGGGGATCCTGTGATGCACGTCAAGCTGGCGCCCCAGTTCCTCTTCGCTGACTCCGCATACCTGGCAAATGAAGCCATCGCGCGTCCGCGCCTTTAGCGCTTGGAGTTCCCAATTGGCCCCCCGCCTTTTGGAAGTCTCCCCTAAGCAAACCTCTAACGATGGCATAGCCTCCGTCCAAGCACGGCGACAAGACGCCTCGCAAAAATGCAACCGAGCTTGGTCCGCATACCAAGCCGGAACCTCGATCTCTAGCCGACAGTATGCACAGTTCGTAGCAATCTGCTCATCGCCGCCAGCAGGACATCGCTCGCCAAAATCAAACCCCATTTGATCGCTAGAAGACATGATAGACTACAGGGCTAATTTTATACGGGATTCTAGTCCTTACATATACTCTCGCCTCTTTTACCTAAAAGAAGCCGAATTAAATAGCCTAGAAACCCCGCCTTGCCCCTTCTCCCCACTTCTTATATATTTAAACGATTTTACCAAAGGAGCGCAAAATTGCCCAAACTCAAGTCTGCCAAAAAGCACCAAGCCACTAGCGCCAAAGCCTACGCACGCAACCGCGCTCTTCGCTCGCGGATGCGCACGGCCCTTAAAAAAGTCCGTCAAGCTCCGGACAAAGCCTCGGCCGAGATCGCTCTACAGGCGGCGATCTCAACTGTCGACAGGACCACTGGCAAAGGCATCATTCACAAAAATACCGCTGCTCGTTACAAGTCGCGGTTGAGCCGCCTCGTGCAAGCGATAGCCTAGTATTTCCCTTCATTCAAAGGCACGAGTACTCAAGTAGCGCAACCCGTTGTCGCAGAGGATAGTTGCGACCCGCGCAGTAGCCCCCAATTCTTGAGCAACTTGGACGGCGATATAAGCGTTGGCCCCTGCCGAAATCCCCACCAAAAGCCCTTCTTCTCGCGCCAAACGGCGGGCCATTTCATAAGCATCGTCGTCGGCAATGACTCGCACCTCGTCGATAACTTCGAGGTTGAGAACCGGCGGAACAAAACCCGCACCTATGCCCTCTATATAACTGAATCCAGCCTCTCCTCCTGAAAGTACAGGCGACCCAGCAGGCTCGACAGCAATGACTCGCACTGCGGACAGAGCCTCCTTGAGTACCTCGCCGACTCCAGTCAATGACCCCCCAGTACCCACACCAGCCACAAAGGCATCAACTCGGCCATCTAACTGTTCCAAAATCTCACGGGCAGTCGTACGACGGTGTATCTCAGGGTTCGCCGCATTCATAAACTGCTGTGGCAAAAAGTAATCTGGGTTCTTGCGCTTGAGCTCAAGCGCCTTGTCGATAGCGCCGCGCATACCTTCGGCTGCTGGCGTCAACACAACTTCGGCACCGTAAGCCTGCATCTGCAAACGGCGCTCGCGGCTAGCCGTATCGAACATGGTGACAATGAGCTTGTAGCCCTTGTAGGCAGCCACCATGGCCAAGCCAATGCCGGTATTGCCGCTAGTTGGCTCAATAATCGTACCGCCCTCGACCAACAGCCCCTGCTCTTCGGCGGCTTCGATCATCGCCAGAGCGATGCGGTCCTTGACACTACCACCGGGATTGGTCGCTTCCAGCTTGCCCCACACCTCGGCGGCATCCTCCCCGCCGACTCGGCTGAGGCGGACCATAGGGGTGGCCCCGATTAACTCCAGCACATTGTGGGCGCGCTTCATCCTGCACCGAACCTAACGCTAGCCGCTTGTGCGACGGCCTTCAACTGCCGCCAGCAATGGCCGGGACGATGGAGACGCTATCGCCGTCGTTAAGGGGCGTGTCTTTTCCATCGAGGAAGCGAATGTCTTCGTCGTTGACGAAGATATTAACGTAGCGACGTATCTCGCCGCCCTCATCGAGCAGTTTCTCGGCCAAACCCGTGTAAGTGTCTTCGAGCCCATCTACCAACTGACTAATGGAACTCGCCTCAAGTTCGATCTCGGCCTGATTGTGGGTCAATTTCCGCAACGGCGTGGGAATGTGAACAGTAACCGGCATTTCATCCTCCATGTGGTTAATTTAAGCGGCCCTGCCGCCCGCATTCTACTTATTCATTATCCAATAGCGGTTTTACTAAACTATTTCAACACCCGTTTCGACGTAGCGATTACCGTCCCAAGCAAAACATTTGTAGCCTTGCACTTCCCGCTGGCTGCCTGCTTCTTCGCCGCATACTGAGAGCACCAGATACATCGCGTCTGGGTCGTCTGGATCGTCTCCCGCCTCTCGGCTGTTGAATATCCAAGTATGCCTCTCGTCTTCAGCCGAGAAATAGGCCGCGCAATCAATATGGGAATGGTAGCAACCCGAGATCCGGCCACCACCCCTTTCGACCGCTTCCGCAATGCGTATCTGTTCGCCTGCATCGATCAGATAAGCCGTGCTTGCATCGCGGGGATAGTGCTTGGGATCTTCTTCGTGCCGCTGCTGCTGTACATTGGTACAAGCATGGGCAGTGGTCATCCCACCCGGCACCTTCTCGACCAACAGACCGCAACACTCATGTGGGTACTCGGCCAAGGCTTGGTCGCAAATCCGTTCAAAATCTCTGCGAGCGACGCGCAGCATTCAGCTATCCTTTCGCTCAGTAATGCCATCGAGGGCCAGCCGCCACATAGGCGTACTCATGTACTTGTCGCCGCCATCACAAAATACCGTCACCACCACCCCTGTATCTAGTTGGCGAGCAACTTCCAGCGCGGCCCAATAAGCCCCACCCGAAGACTGGCCGACAAGAATCCCCTGCTCGATCGGCAGACGCAGTGTAGTATCATAAGCATCATCAGTATCTATCGGTATTTTGTAGTCGAGGAGAGTCTCATCGTAGATATCGGGGACAATTGAACTCTCCATGTGCTTAAGGCCCTCAATGCCATGAAATGGCTCGGCTGGCTCAGCGGCAATGATCTGGATTGCCGGATTGAATTTCCTAAGACCTCGACCGGTGCCCATCAGCGTCCCGCTAGTGCCGATAGTGGCGACAAAATGAGTAACGCGGCCCTGGGTTTGTTCCCAGATTTCGGGCGCAGTAGTATCGCGGTGGGCGTACCAATTCGCGGGATTATTGTATTGGTCAGGCTTGAAGTACCGTTCAGGATTGGCTTCGTATATTCGCCGCGCTTCCCGTATAGCCCCGTCGGAAAGCTCCCCTGGGTCAGTGTATACCACTTCGGCACCATAGGCTGCAAGAATGGCCTTACGCTCGCGGCTGACATTGGCGGGCATGGCTAATTTTACCCGATAGCCCTTAGCAGCACCGATCATAGCGTAGGCGATGCCGGTATTTCCAGAAGTGGAATCCAAAATGACCTTGCCCAGCCCCAGTGACCCGTCTTGCTCGCCATCCTCGATCATCCGCCGCGCCGGCCGGTCCTTGACCGACCCTCCGGGATTGAAAAACTCCAGCTTGGCATAAACTTCCACTCGCGGTGGAATCGCCGGATCCCTAAGCCGCAAAAGCGGCGTATCACCAATCTGCTCGACGACCGATAGGCCTGTCACAAAAATCTCCCCCTACGATTAAAAGAACCAAAATCCACCATGTCAACCAACCCTGCGCTTTCTTGACACCTTCCAAGCTGCCTTCTACTTTATCTTTTTCCCACCTGCAATCTAATCTTAATCATTCAGGTGTAATTTATGGAAGAACCGAGCGAAGGCTTGGGCGACTGGGAGCGCACGCATAACTGCGGCACTCTCACAGATAAAGACATCGGGCAGCGCGTCCTGCTAATGGGCTGGGTCTGGCGCCGCCGCGACCATGGCGGCGTTATTTTTATCGATCTCCGCGACCGCTACGGTATTACCCAAATCGTCTTCAATCCACAGCGTGACCCCACTGCTTATCAGCAGGCCGATCACTTGCGTAGTGAGTACGTCATCGCCGTACAAGGCGAAGTCGAAGCCCGCCCCGAAGGCATGGTCAACCCTCAATTGCCCACCGGGGCGATTGAGGTAAACTGCGATCAGCTACGCCTTCTCAACCGCTGTCGGACCCCACCTTTTCTCATCGAAGACCAAACCGACGCTGGAGAGGAAATTCGGCTCAAGTATCGCTATTTGGATCTGCGGCGGCCACGTGTCCAAGGAAATTTGCTACTCAGGCACCAAGGCTACCAAATCGTACGCCGCCTGCTCGACGAACGCGGCTTTATCGAAGTCGAAACGCCGTTTCTGACCAAGAGCACTCCCGAGGGGGCCCGAGATTACCTCGTCCCCAGCCGAGTCCATCCTGGACAATTTTTTGCTCTGCCCCAATCGCCTCAAACCTACAAGCAACTCTTGATGATCGCGGGCTACGACCGCTACTTCCAGATCGTCAAGTGCTTCCGCGACGAGGATTTGCGCGCTGACCGCCAGCCCGAATTTACCCAAATCGACATTGAAATGGCCTTCGTGCGCGAGGATCACGTCATGACCATTGCCGAAGATCTGACCCGCGCCCTTTTTGCTCAGTTGCGGCAAATCGATTTACCCAATCCCTTTCCGCGACTCACTTACCGCGAAGCCATGGAGCGCTTCGGCTCCGATAAACCCGATCTGCGCTTCGGCCTAGAGATCAAAGATGTAGCAGCAGCAGCACGCTCTTCCCAATTCCAAGTCTTTCATTCCGTTCTTGATAGTGGAGGTCAAGTCAAAGGCATAACTGCCAAGGGCTGCAGTGGGTTCTCACGCGGACAAATTGATGATTTAATCGCCTTCGCCCAAGGATTAGGTGCCAAGGGTCTTAGCTGGATCAAACATACCGACGCTGGCCTTGAATCCTCCATCGTCAAATTCTTCCCCCAAGCCGCTCAGACCCAGTTGATCGAGGCTCTCGAATCCGCCCCTGGCGACCTGATGCTTTTTGTCGCCGACCAGCCCAAGCAGGTCGCCCAGATACTCGGTGCACTGCGCTTGGAGCTGGCTCAGCGCCTTTCATTAGTACCCGAAGATTCCTGGCAGCCCCTTTGGGTCAGTCAATTCCCACTGCTAGAACGCGATGAGGAAACCGACCGCTTTACAGCCGTGCACCATCCCTTCACAGCTCCCCTAGAAGAGGACTGCGCCCTATTGGATAGTGCCCCTGCCGAGGCTAGGGCGCGGGCCTATGACTTGGTCCTCAACGGCAACGAAATTGCCGGGGGAAGCATACGAATTTTCCAGCGCTCAGTACAAGCCCGTCTCTTTCAACTCTTAGAGATCGGCCCCGAAGAAGCCGCGGCCAAATTCGGTTTCCTACTCGAAGCACTCGACTACGGAGCCCCGCCGCACGGTGGTATTGCCTTTGGCTTCGACCGACTGATCGCCTTGCTCGCCGACGAAGATTCAATCCGCGATGTCATCGCCTTCCCAAAGACCAATAAGGCCGTGGGCTTGATGGAAAACACCCCTTCTTCCGTCGATTTGGGCCAGTTGCGCGAATTGGGTATTCGGTATGCCTGAAAACGTACAGGCAGGGTAAGATTTTCACTTGTACTGCTTGACATCCACTCTAGGTCGCCTATATTTGTGCCAATATCCCGTATATTAATTAAGATCACTGTTTGATCCTTAAGCTAGGTGGAGGAACTACTTAATGAGCTGTCTTTCCACTTTGTCCAGTTTGAGATATTTAGGCGTTGCACTAGCGGTAGTCGCCCTGTCTCTCGTCACTAGCTGCTCGCGTGTTCCTTCGCAAGAGGACATGGAATACTTAGACCAACGGCGCCAAGCTACTCTGGCTGCCGAAGCAAAAGTAACCGAGCTACAGGCCAAAAAAGCACAGCTCGAGCGAGACCTCGCCGAGCGGCAAGCCACCAAAAAAGCATTAGAAGCCAAACTAGCCGCTACCAAGAACAACCTCGCCAACCAAGCTAAATGAGAAAGGGTTCGACCATGAAGAAGTTGTCCGTTGGTGGGTTGGCTTTAGCACTGCTAGTCCTAGCGAGCGAAAACATTTCTGCTCAAGAGCAGCAGATGACCTGTGAGGAATACATGGCTCTGGGGCAAGAGATCGTCAACCGCGAAGTCGCGGCCAACACCCAGACCGAAGAGCTAACCGCCCAGATTGAAGCACTTAATATGCAGATTGCCCAGCTCGATCGGGCCAACGCCGACCTCAATGCCCAGATTCTCGCAGCCATCGGCCACTCCGAATCCGAAGTCATGGCCTTTGGGCGCGAACTCGACGCTATTATCGCCCAGCTCGAAGGTCTGCTGGCACTGGCTCCAGAAGTACTCATTATGCGGCGCGGTGAGGTCACCGCCCTCGAATCCCGAGTTGCCGAGCTCAGGCAGAGCAACATAGCCGCTTTGCCCGAAATGATGGACAAGCTAGCTACCATCGACCAGATGCTCGCCGAACTCAAAGCGCGCATAGCCCAACCCGTGGTCATCGACTACAAGGTCGTACGGGGAGACAACTTGTGGAACATCGCCAAAAAAGACCAACTCTACGACGATCCCTATATGTGGCCCCGCATCTACCGGGAGAACAAGGGTCAAATCAAAGACCCGGATTTAATCTACCCCAACCAAGTCTTGGGCGTGCCGTTCGGGGTAGCTGAAAATCAGTACTTGGTCACTCGAGGAGACTTCCTTTTCAAAATTGCCGCCGAGCTTTACAACAATGCTGGCAAATGGCATAAAATCTACGAGGCCAACAAGCAGCAAATCGTCGCGCCAGGCTTAATTTTTCCTGCTCAAGTCCTCGACATCCCTCAGTAATTAAAAACTACTTGATTTAAATAAATTTTAAGACTTAAAGGGGTTTGATCCCTCCTGAGGACTTTAAGGGAGGGATTTCAAACCCCTTTTTGTATTTTTGTCCAACTACCAAGGCTATGAAGGACATTTCCATCGCCGGCATCGATCGTCGCTCCCTCTTCGGGCGCAACGATCAGCACCTAGCACACCTCGAAAAGAGATACGGCATCCGCTTAGTTGCCCGCGGTGACAAGCTTACTCTTAAGGGATCCGCTGCTTCGGTGCGCGAGGCTGATGGCTTTCTCAGTCACCTCATAAAGCGCATGCGCCATGGTCCGCCCCTCGAAGCAGCCGAGTTAGAGGACTTGATCCACTCTAGTCCGGCCCTACCTAAGGGCGACCACGGCACCCTCTTGAATCCCATAGCCCACACCTATAAGGCAGCCATCTGTGCCCGCACCGAGGGCCAAGCAAAATATCTCGCAGCCATCGACAACAACGATGTGGTCTTTGGCATTGGCCCAGCGGGTACCGGCAAGACTTACCTAGCAGTGGCCATGGCTGTTGCCGCACTGCGGCAAAAGCAAATATCTCGTATCCTGCTCGCCCGGCCCGCCGTCGAAGCCGGTGAGAAGCTCGGTTTCTTACCTGGCTCTTTTGAGGACAAGGTTGACCCTTATTTGCGCCCGCTCTACGACGCGCTGCAGGATCTCATGGAACCCGAGCGTCTGCGGCGGATGCAGGACATGAAAATTGTCGAAGTCGTACCCTTGGCCTACATGCGTGGCCGAACCCTTAACGATTCGTTTATTATTCTCGACGAAGCCCAAAATACTACACCGCAGCAGATGAAGATGTTTCTCACCCGGCTGGGTAGTCACTCAAAGGCCGTAGTTACTGGCGATATTACCCAGACCGACCTCAGCGATGACCAGCCTTCGGGCTTGATCGTCGCGCCCAAGATTCTGACCGGGATCACCGGCTTGGCCTTTGTTCGGCTTAACGAACGAGATGTGGTGCGCAACCCGCTCGTACAGAAGATCATCAAAGCCTACGACAGCTATGAGGAAGCCCACGCCTCGGCCGATTCATGAACGCGCTTAAATTCAAATGGTTTGGCTCTAAACGCCGCAGCAATCAGTTCAGACCCTGGCACCCACATAGCCTGAGGGTGTTCCACATCACTTTGGCAGGCCTAGTCGTCGGTCTGCTCACCTATCTATCGCCATATCAGCGCCCCTACAATGTCGCCCAGCTACGCGTCGGCAGCGTCGCCCAAGAGCGCATTGAGGCCCCTTTTCTCTTTCATGTGCCCAAGAGCGAGGCCGAATTGGAGCACGAACGCCAAGCAGCAGCAGCCGAGATACCCACCATCTTGCACCGCGATCCCTTAGTTCAAGAGCGACAGCTAGCCCAGCTAGACTCGGTCTTTGCGGTGATGATCCCAAATATCCGAGTCCAGATGGCCGACTCGCTCAAGCAACGAGCCCTCCAACGCGCCCTTCCTCGAGTCATTGGTTCGCTTTCGCTCGATGCCCTTTCGACCCTCATTGAAGTTCTCTCCACGGCCAGCGAACCTTATGTACACGACTTCCAAGCCATCTGTCGGCAGATTCTGGCCAATTACTATACTGCGGGCATCATCGCCTCCAAACAACCGATTCTCCTAAGCCCTTCGGCCCAAGTCCGTCTCGGCGATCAGGAACAGCACATAGAAACCCTCTATAGCGAAGAAAAGCTCAAACAAGGCGAATTGATCTCGCGCATCCAAACGTATCACACAATCGCCGACCGCGACGCCGTCCAAGCTGTACACGAACTCCTAAGCCTTTTTGTGGTCCCCAATCTGACCATTGATGAGCCGGAGACCACTCGCCTCAGAAACGCGGCACAGCGCGGCGTGGCCAGCATCAAGCGGATTTATGCCCAAGACGACCTCATTGTCGACAAGCACGCCACCGTCACAGAAGAGCACGTCGACGCACTCGACGCACTGGCCGCCCAAATTGCCCAAGAACAAGCCCAGCATCCGATCAAGCGCCTAATCCAAGTGGCTGCGGCCGCGACAATTTCCGGGCTTCTGATCTTCGTCTTCGGCTACTTCCTCGCCACGCACGAACGCGCTGTTTTTGACCAGCCCGGCCAGCTCGTCCTATTAGCCATCTTGACCGTTGCCATAGCCGCTGCTGCCTCCTATATCAAAACGCATGACCTTCCCCCCTACTGGGTGCCAATTCCCCTCGCCGCTATGCTAGCGACGATCCTATTGACGCCGCAAATTGGCTTGGTACTCTCGTTTGTACTCGCGCTCTTTGTCGGCAACCTCTTTGCCAACTTCTACGTGGCCATAACCTGTGCCCTAACAGCGGCCATAGCCGTCTATGCGGTGCGGCACGTGCGCCACCGCAATCAGTTCTATCGCCCCATGATCTTCCTGCCGATCTCTTACGCGTTGCTCATCGCGGCGGCGGACCTGTTGCGCTTCTTCCCGGTCGAACAAATATACGCTCACATCCTACCCGGCATCGTCATCGGCGCGGCTGCCCCCATTCTCACTATCGGCCTACTACCGATCTTTGAAAGCCTTTTTCATATTACCACGGACATCACCCTGCTGGAGTTGTCAGATCCGAACCGGACCTTGCTCCGCCAATTGGCCATCCGGGCACCGGGGACCTATACCCACAGCCTGATTATGGCCAACCTCTCTGAGAGCGCCGCCGAGGCCATCACCGCTAACCCTCTTTTGGCCCGCGTCGGCTGCTATTACCACGATATCGGCAAGGTGAGCAAGCCTGAGTACTTCAGCGAAAATCAGGGATTGCAAGGCGGACGCAATCCCCACGATCATCTGATGCCCTACCTAAGTATGCTCATTATCGCCTCGCATGTCCGCGAAGGGCTCGAATTGGCCGAGGAACACGGCCTCCCCCAATCCATCTGCGACCTAATCTCCCAGCACCACGGTACCACCGTCATCGAGTACTTTTACGAGCGTGCCGTAGAATTGGGCGACCGGAGCGTCCGCGAGGAAGATTTCAGGTACAACGGCCCCAAGCCCCAGACTAAAGAGGCCGGCATCCTGATGTTGGCCGACTCGGTCGAAGCGGCAGCCCGCACCCTCGCCGAGCGCACGCCCAGCCGGATGCGCCAGTTAGTACACAAAATTATCCAGCAGAAATTCACCGCTGGCGAACTCGACGAGTGTGCTCTGACCCTACGGGATTTGCTCAAAATAGAGGACAGCTTCATTCGCGTGCTGATGGGCGTCCTACACAGCCGGATGGAATATCCTTGGCAGAAGGCCAATCGCAAATGGAGTACCGTATAGATAGGCCCCTTCACATAGTCCAAGACGAGGGCCTCGCCCCTCTGCATACAGACGCGCTGGCAGCCCTGCACCAGATCGCTGCGCAGGTCGCCTGCGTCCACGCGCTTCCAGACGCGGTACAGCTAATCCTCACCGACGACGACTACATGAGCGACCTCAATACCACCTATCGCAGCAAGGAGGGCACGACGGATGTCTTGTCTTTCGACTTAGGTACCATACCTGGTCAGGACAGCAGTGGCGAAGTATACATTTCTCTCCCCCAAGCGCAGCGTCAAGCCGTCGCGCTCTGCGTCCCTCCCTTAGTGGAGCTAGCCCGACTGTTGGTACATGGCCTACTTCACCTAGCGGGCTGGGTACACGACACGCCCGAACAACTAGCTGCGATGGAACGCGAAACAGACCGCTTCCTTACTACAGCCTCCCCCTCCCTATAAGCAGCCTTGGCCGGCCGCCTTACCGAAAGGAGCCTTTTTGGAACCCCCACAAGTTGTTGACTTATCCTCCGTTGCTTACGCCGCGCTAGGCGGTGCAATTAGCCTCGTCTGGCTCTTTTTGGTAGCTAGCTACGAGACTACCTTCGCCATTCTCTCCAAATCCGTGCTGGAGAAAATGGCTGAAAGTAGCGTATCGCATGCGCGCGCCATGCTCCGCATCTACGAGCCGCGTCTGCGTCTACGTCTGATGACTCGCCTCGGCGAGGCCATCGGCGTCACTGTCCTCGCCCTCTCCCTATTCTTTCTCGTGGAGACCCTCCTATTACCGTACGCCCTTTCGAGCTATATCTCTGCAGCAGTAGCCTTATTCGGGGCGCTAGGGTTTTTCATGATCGTGGCTACACCCCGCCGCATTCGCTTTGACGAGGAGGGCGACGAAGCGCACATACCTGTCGTCGCCTTGGCCTATGCACCGGTACACGCGCTGCTCCTCCCTTTGACCAACCTCCTCGAACTCCTCAGCAGTTTTGACTACAGCGACGAGGACTTTCGCGCTGAAAAGGAAGAGGAACTGCGTAGCATCGTCGAGGCAGAAGGCGAGTCTGGCGTATTAGAGGAAAGCGAGCGCGAGATGATCGAGAGCGTCTTCGGCTTCCACGACCGCATCGTCCGCGAAGTCATGGTCCCTCGAGTTGACATGGTCGCCATCGATCAATCGGCCTCTCTGCAAGACTTGCTCGATCTCATTAGAGACAAGGGCCACTCGCGCCTGCCCATCTACCGGGAAAGTCTCGACCACATCCAGGGGCTGGTGTACGCCAAAGATCTGCTGCAGATCTTGGTGTCCCGGCCCGAAGTCGATCTGGCGACGCCCATAGACCAACTACTGACCAGTCAACAAGAGGGCGACTTGCGTTTTACCCACGAGCCCTATTACATCCCTGAGACCAAGAAAATCGACGTCCTGCTCAATGACCTGAGAGCCAATAGAATTCGCCTCGCCATCGTCCTCGACGAATACGGCGGCACGGCTGGCTTAGTCACCACCGAGGATCTTGTCGAGGAAATCGTTGGGGAGATCCAAGACGAGTACGACGAGGAAGAGGAGTTGCACCACTGGCAGGTCCCCGGCGAGGTACTCATCGCCAATGCCCGTATCGACATAGACAATCTCAACGAGTTGCTTTCCACTGATCTGCCGAGAGCGGGCTTTGAAACTCTTGGAGGATTTATCTATGACCACTTGGGGAGCATCCCCGCGGAGGGCTTAGTCTTCACGGTCAATCATCTAGAGCTCGACATCCTCAAGGTGGAGGGCCAGCGCATCGCCCAAGTCAAACTCCGGCGCTTGACACCCGTCGCCGATTGAGAGGGTTGCGTCCGCCTATCCCATCCTTTACATTAAGTACAACAGTTTGTTGCGGGGTGGAGCAGTCTGGTAGCTCGTTGGGCTCATAACCCAAAGGTCCTAGGTTCAAATCCTAGCCCCGCTACCATCTTTTCAGGGAGTCGCTCGCGGCTCCCTGATTTTTTCTATGCCTATCTACAATAAGGTTCCCGACAATCCCACCACCACCTCGGTCGAGCGCATCCGCCTCGACGAGCGCTTCGTATCCTTGCTCGTCGCCGAAGACGCCCAAGATCGCCTCGAAGCCCAAGAGTTGCGCCAGCTCGTCCACCGCGCCCTCCAATCCCTCTCCGACGACGAGATGCGCGTTATTCAGCTTCGCTATCAGTACAAAAAATCGCCCGGCCAAGTCGCGTCGCGCTTGGGCCTTTCTCGCGACGCAATGGCTGCGCTCGAACAGAGCGGGTTAGAAAAATTGCGCCAAGGGCTCGAGGATTGGCACCGAGGCGTCTGAATTGCAGCAGCGGCTCTTTCCTCTGCTGGCTCCGGCCTTACTCTCGGGCCTGTTCTTCGTAGTTAGCATCCCCAAATCCGATCAGTATTACCTCGCTTGGATTTGCCTGCTGCCGCTTTTTTTAGCTCGTCACTGGCTGCCCGCCCAAAGCCACTTCACCCTCGGGCTGGTCGCCGGCCTCGCCTGGGCCACAGGACGCACCTACTGGATCACCGAAACCCTGCAATTGTACGGTGCCCTCCCTTGGGCAAGCGCCGCGGCGACGAATGCGCTACTCATCGCATACATGGCCCTATATCTGGCCTGTTTTGTCGCGGTGTGTCGCCGCCTAAACTTTTCCTCCCCGCTCTTTGCCTGGTCGGCAGCCGGCATCTGGGTCCTTTTAGAATGGACGCAAAACTGGATGTTGAGCGGCTTTCCCTGGCAGCTACTGGGCTACTCACAGTATCTTAACCTCCCCTTCCTACAATGGGCGGCCATAACAGGTGTCTATGGCCTGAGTTTCCTCATCGTCCTATTCAACGCCGCGTTGGCTCAAACCCTCTCGCACCGCGCCTTCATCCGCTATCTGAGTTTGCCGCTTTTGCTGTTGGCCGCGGTTCATCTATGGGGCTTCTATCGGCTGCACAACGCGCCGGATCCTCCGCCCACCCTGAAGGTCGGCGTCATTCAAGGCAATATCCCCCAAGACCGCAAGTGGAAGGAGGATCGGCTGGCTTGGACGGCTCGGCACTACGCCGCACTTACCCGTGACTTGGCAGCCGCGGAAGAACCAGCCCTGATCATCTACCCCGAGACGGCTCTGCCGCTCTATTTTGGCGACCCTGTGTACGCGCCCTATGTCGATTCGATAACAGTCCTAGCGCCGGAACTAGATACGCCCATGTTGGTGGGCAGCCTCAAGGGGGACTCGCAAAACCGCACGGCTCCGGTCTATAACCGGGCCTTCCTGCTCAACGCTCAAGGAGAAGTAGTCGATTACGCCGACAAAGTGCACTTGGTGCCTTTCGGCGAGTTTCTCCCCTTCCCATCCATCTTTCAGTATTTGGGAGGACTTACGGCAGAAAGCGGCACCTTCGCCCACGGAGAAAGGCACAAAGTACTGCGGTTGCCGCGCAGCGATATTTCGTTCGGGGTCTTTATCTGCTACGAGTCTATCTTTCCGGAAATTACCCGCGCGCTGATGGCCCAAGACCCAGACTTTCTGATCAACACCACCAACGACGCTTGGTTTGGCACCACCGCGGCTCCGTACCAACACTTTGCACAGGCCGTCCTACGCGCCGTCGAAAGCGGGCGCGCCGTAGTCCGCGCCGCCAATACCGGCATTTCCGGCTTAATCGAACCGAGCGGACGCATAGCCCATCGCACGCCGCTTTTCGCTACCGTGGGCTTTGCTATAGACGTGCCCCTGTACCAAGGACAGACGATTTACACGCGCTGGGGGGACTGGCCGCTTCTGCTCTGCTCCCTTGCATTAACGCTGGCCGCGACCCGCAAAAATCCCTCCTAAACCGGACAATCGGGAACATCGACCCACCGCCGCTCGGATACAGCCTGGAGGATGGAATCGGCAACGGCCTGCGCCCGCATCCCGTGATAAAACGACGGTACGCAATCGCGTCCCTCGCGGATGGCGCTGACGAATTCCCACGCTTGGTCGTAGCGGAAGGTCTGCACGGGATCGCCGACGGACGGATCGCGCGGCGCATTGGGCCGCTTGAGGAATTCTGCGGGCACGGGCTGGCTCTGATAGGGCTCGCCGCGGGGCGCGAAGAGCACTTCGTGTGGCGCGTGCAGGCGATAGACGACCGAGGCGTCCTCCCCGTTGAACTCGGCTAAGTCGTGGTCGCCCTTCGGGCCGTACCCCTTGCTCAGCTTGCCCATCTCGAAGACACCCGTGGTGCCGCTTGCAAACTCGGCGATCCACGCGATCCAATCTTCCACGTCCTGCGGTGGGCACGGCTGTCCTTCGCGGGTCTGATCTCTTGGCACCAACTGCTTGGCCGCGCCGCACACAGCCTCTATCGGCCCCAGCAGATCCTCGGCAAAATCAATGCGGTGAATGCCCATATCGCCCAGTTCGCCCGACCCGGCGTAGCGCTTGTATTGCCGCCAGCCAATGGCGCGTTCTCCCCAATCTTGCAGACGCTGGAATCGGGCGTGGCGAATCGGCCCCAAAGCCCCGATCTGCACCAAATGACGGATGTAATTCATGGCCGGCACAAAGCGATAGGTAAACGCCGTCATGTGCCGACGCCCCGACGCCTTGCCCCGCGCGTATATTTCCTGGGTTTGGGCAAAGTCCATGCCTAGAGGCTTCTCGCACAGCACGTGGCAGCCCGCGTCTAAGGCTTGGAAAATCAATTCGCAGTGATAGACGTTGGGCACGGCAATGCAAACCGCATCCGGGGTCACCGCATCTAAGAGCGCGTCCATCCGGTCAAAAGCGGCCGCAATACCCCACTCCGCTTGCCGCTTTTGCCGCAACGTCTCGTCAGGCTCGCAGATCCCAGCGATCTCGACCCCGGGAATCAATCGCAGTCCTGGGTAGTGTACCCCTGCACAGACGCCGCCTGTGCCCACCAGCCCTACGCTCAGTGCATCTTGGTTCATACGGCCTCTTTCATTTGCATTTGTATTTGCCTTTCCGTCTCGGCCAGCTTATCAACGAGTGCGTGCAACCTCGGCAGATCCTCAGCGACCACATCCTCGGCAAAAGGCACCACTGGCCCTCCGGCCAGCCCGAACAGCTCCATAGCCGCGTGCAGCGCCGAGCCACTATAGCGAGCCGCCCGCTCACCGCGCAGATCCTCAAACGGCACCATCTGCTGCCGAATCTCCTCCGCTCCAGCGCGATCCTCCGCCGCAAAGCGCTCTAGGAGCGTCAGGCTCATGCCGGGGACGAAGTTGGCCATCCCCGAGCTAAATCCAACCGCGCCGGCGGCCATATAGTCGATACAGGGATCCTCGGCCATGCCGCAAACCATGGCCGCGTCCTCCCCAGCACCGGCAACGATCCGCTGGAACGCCTCCAAGTCTTCAACGGCGTATTTGAGCCCCACCACTTCGTCTAGCTTACACAGCGCCACTACTTGCTCGACTGGCATAATATCCAGACGGCGTTGATATAGGACCGTGGGCAACTGGGTCTTCTCGGCAATGTCGCGCAAGCCGACGGCAACTCCTCCGGCTGAAGCCGGCCCGACGATGGGCATAATCATCACTCCAGCGACGCCCAAAGAGCGGGCAATCCGCCCCATTTCCAGCGCCCGACCATATCCTGGTCCGATCCCCGGTACCACCAACGCTTCCCCGGCTGCCGCCTCCACAAAGGTCCCCACGACAACCTCGTATTCCTCTAAGGTCATATCGTACACCAGCCCTGTACCGCACGCTGGCATGATAAAATCGACGCCCCGTTCACAGAGAAAGCGCACATTGCGGCCAATCCCCGCCAAGTCAATGCCCCGTTCCGCATCGCGGGGTGTAATTGCCACGACCAGCACATTGTGGCAGTGTTCCTGTTGCAACATCTGCATAGTATTCTCCTTTATTCGCTAGGCCCAGACGGTCTCGGTGGAAGTTGTGGCGTGTTTATTGTAGTGCTCTATGTAATCCTCGCGCGGTGGACTGAAAATGTCGAGGATTTTGGCCGGTCCCTCTTCGACGATCCCCCAGTGGACCACGTTTGGCGGAATCAAAAAGGCGTCGCCCGGGCCAGTGACGCGTTCCTCCGACCCAATGCGAAAGCGGAAGCGCCCAGCGAGCACCAAGCCAGCCTGCTCGTGCGGATGGCTGTGCTCGGGCACTTCGCAGCCTTCTTCCATGTCCAAAAACGACAGCATCAGGCGCTCGCCAGCCACCAAGCCGCTGTTGATTTGGGGAAAAAGCTCCACAGCCGCAAGTTCTGCGGGGTTGATAAAAGGCATAGTCTCCTCTCCTATTCGACAAAGCTGCGCAACCAAGCATCGCCGCGATAGCGCGGCCACAGCGTAACAAAGCGGCCAACCATCAGGCCGCTATAGGCCATCCAAGCACCGACCAATTCCCAATCCAACCAGTATATAAAAACCAACGCCGCAGGCAAAAACACCCCAAAGGTAGCCAGCGCCATAGCCTTGAACAGATATCCCATATCGCTAGCGCCGATGAAAATTCCATCAAAGACGAAGACCACGGCGTTCAGTGGTTGGAGTAGCGCGATGAGCACATAGAGCGCGCCGACCTGTTGTACAACTTCCCGATGCGGAGTAAACAGCGCGGCAATAGGCTCCAAGGCCGCAAAGTAGGCCAAGCCAAACCCCGCTCCCAAACCCAAGCCCCAGCAGATGATCCGCCAAGCGAACTGCCGGGCCTCGACAAAAAGGTGCGCTCCTAGGCAGCGGCCGACCAGCGTCTCGGCCGCGTGGGCAAAGCCATCAACGGCGAAGCTAGTTAGCCCCCAGACCTGCAAAATCACGGCGTTGGCAGCCAGCGGTGCTTCGCCCATCCGCGAGACCATGCCGAGCGTAAAAAAACCGGCAAATTGCAGACAGAGGGTGCGGCCAAAGAGGAAGGCATTGGTCTGCATCAAGCGCTTCATCGCGCGCAAATCCCACAGCCTTGTAGGCCACTCCCGCAGATAGGAGCGGTAGCGGGAAAACAACCAAAAAATCCCCGTGGCCAGCGCCGCCGCATTGCCCAGCACAGACGCCCAAGCCGCCCCTTCGACGCCTAGCCTGGGAGCGCCTAACTTGCCATAGATAAGCACATAGTCCGCGCCGATGTTGACCAAGTTGGCAACAGTCATAACCCAGAGGGGTGCTATGACATTGGCGGTCCCGAGGAAAAAGCCGTTGAGCGTCATAATGCTCAGGGCCAAGGGCGCTTCCCACACTCGGATGGCGAAGTAGCGTATGCCCCAGTACTGGACTTGGGGAGACCCACCGGCCAACTCAAACCCAATCCGGCTGATCCAGCCACCAGCCACCACGATCCCCATGCCGAGGCAGACAGCCACAATAAGCGAGCGGTAGAGTACCCCTGCGCTCTGCCGTCGATCCCCTGCCCCGCTGTACTGGGCTACCAGTGCCGTGGTTCCCATCCGCAGAAAGGCCAAGCACCAGAATATGCCATTGAAGATCAAACTCGCCGTGGAGACCGCACCCATAAAAGCCACTTCCGGCAAATGGCCGATCATCGCAGTGTCGGCGATACCGATCAGCGGCGCAGATAGGGCTGCGAGGATATTGGGGACGGCAAGGCTGAGAATCCGACGGTCGAGTGAGTTCAATCCTCCGCCTCAGGTCGCCAGCCAAACTGTTTCAGGTCGATGCGTTGCGCTGTAAAGACAACGCCCTCGCTGACCAAAAGCTCGTATTGCAGCAGATGGTTGCTGCCGCTACGCGGCGAGACCTTGCCCTGGGCGTTGATGATACGGTGCCAAGGCAGGTCCCATTCCACGGGCATCCCCGCTAGGGCAAATCCAACCTGCCGCGCCCGTCCCGGATAGCCGGCCAAGGTGGCGATCTGTCCGTAGGTAGCCACCTTGCCGTAGGGCACGCAGGCGATAGTCTCATAAAACGCCCGACGCATGGGATTTTTAGCAGTTGGGAGCGGCGGCCTCATCGCGCCCTTCCAAAAAGTCCAGGGCCTTGGTATAGCTGCGCTTCTCCAAGTAGTGGCGCAACATCGGTGGAACTTCGCTACCCAACTCTTGGCCGAGTTCGTCAAGCTGCCGCAGATGCGCGGCAATCGACTCGCCCTCACCGTTGTCGATAGCCGTCATCAGCGCTTGCAGGGTGGTGTGTACTTGTTCTAGTGCCATAGCTCAAGCCGCCATGATGAGGTAGGCAAGCCACTCGGCGTGCGGGTTGCGAATCGCGTAGCGCGTGCCCGGTGGCAGGTAGATCATATCTCCTTCCCGAATCTCCTGCTCGTCGCCATCGGCTTTTAAGACGCCGCTGTTTTCCAGCACGTAATAAACCTGCTCCAATTCTTCACAGCACCGCTCAACTGTCTGTCCACGCGGCTGTACAGCCTCCCGATCAATACAGCGCAACCCCTGCGTAAAGCCCACGCCCTCCTCGCCGACTGGACCGAGTTGGTGCCAGCGCACCGCGCCCGCGCCGTCGCCCATCGCCGGCACATCGCGCCAGTTGCGGATGGCAAACTCGCCGCTGTTAGCCGAGATACTTTGGCTAATCACGTGGTGTTCGAGCCAATCGTCGCTGGTGTCGTTAAACATCTGGTGGTGGATGCCCGACGGCAGGTACACTGCGTCTCCCTCCTGCACGGGAAACCGCTCCTTATCAAAGAGCACGTGGCCGCTGCCCGAGAGTATGTAGTACACCTGTTCGAGGTTTTGGTGCTTGTGGTAATCCGAATTCTTGCGGCCTTGGAGCGCGTGGCGGGCAAATCCCTGTAGGCGCTTTAGGCAATTGCGCGGATCGGGATCGTCGTCGCCATCGCGGTCGCGCAACCCACCCCAATGCACGGCGCTCAGGTGGGCTATGTTGGGTTGGACGTCGCGCCAATTGATGATGTACACCATGTCTTATTCCTCCCTATGTTTACAAAGCGACGATCTGGCGCATGCGTGCACCGAGATCGATGAGTTCTTCACGACTACCGCCCACTTCGTGGATCAGCGTGGAATCGTATCCCATCGCCCTCAACTCGGCCATAACCGCCGGCCAGTCCGTATCCCCTTCGAGCAAGTTGACGAAGCTGTGCTCGCCGCGGCGAAAATCCTTGAAATGGACCTTCTTGATGCGCGACCCCAACTCGCGGATCCAGTGCTCTGGATAGCCGTAGGCCATCATGTTGGCCGTATCGAGGTAGATACCCACCCACTCGCTGCCGATTTCATCGACGAAAAGCCGGGCTTCGAGCGGGCTGAGCAGGAACTTGTTCCAGACGTTTTCCAAGCCAATAGCCGCCCCCATTTCCTCGGCCAAAGGAGCCGTGTCAATGAGCGCGTCCCGCAACCCATCCCAAGCCTGCTGATAGGTGCCCTCGACCGCTAGCTGGCCCGGGTGCAACAGTACCCCATCGACCGACAGCGCACCGGCGATCTCGAGCGAGCGCCGCAAGCACTTGAGGCACCGCTCGCGCTCGCTGGCATCGCGACTGAGCAGATTGCCGCGCTCTTGATACCAGACGATGACGCTGCCGATTTCAACGCCAGCGTCCGCGCACTGCCGCCCGACCTGCGCGATCTCGTCGGCGCTCATGCTCGGATCTAGCTCCTTGCCCTCGGCAAAGACCAGTTCCACGGCTTGGTAGCCAGCATCTTCGCACAACCGCAGCGTGTCCTCCAGCGACATGTTCCCCAAAATGATCTGCGTGATTCCTATTTTCATGGCACACCTCTATTGAATATATCTAACGCGCTCAGTATGTTATGGGCCATCGCACAGGCCCGCGATTTCGCTTTGCGCCGCCTGCTTAGGTCGGCGGTTAGGGCATTTTACCCCTTCAACAAGGAGAACAAAATGGCAAAAAGAAAATCCGCCAAAAGCAAAAAGGGCAAGAAGGACTTTCAGATCGGCTTTGTCGGCGTCGGGCGCATGGGGGCCAACATGGCCTGCAACCTCAACGACAAGGGCTTCAACATCGCGGCTGTATTCGACGCCAACAGGCGCTCCGCCAACAAACTAGCCAAAGAGCTTAGCTGCGCCGCCCCCAAGACCCTGGCCGAAGTTACGGCTCTCGCCGACGTGGTCATCACCGTGGTCACCGACGACGCGGCCATGCGCTCGATCTTTTCCACTTCTGGCGATTCGCTGCTGACCGACGCCAAAGGCACGACCTTTATCAACTGCGCTACCATCTCACCTGCGGTCCACGTCCAAGTCGAAGAACGCGCCGCCGCAGTCGGTGCGTCCTCCCTCGAAGGCTGCATGGCTTCCAGCATCACCCAAGCGCGCCAAGGTACGCTGTACCTGATGTGCGGCGGCAAGCGCAGCGTCTTCAACCGCGTCCGGCCCATCCTCGACGCCCTGAGCGTCGATCTGCGCTATATCGGTACGGCTGGCCAAGCGGCTCAAGTCAAGGCCCTCGTCAATATGGTCATGAACATCAACACCGCCGGCTTGGCCGAAGGGTTGGGCCTAGGCCAAGCTCTCGGGCTAGACCTGAAGACGCTGATGAAAGTCTTCTCCCAGACCGGCGCCAATTCTCGGGTACTAGAGACCGACGGAGAGGACATGACCATCCGCGACCACGAGTGCTATTTTTCCGCGGACCACGCGGCCAAGGACTCCGGCATCGCCCTCGCACTGGCTCGCCAAAATAAGCTCAGCCTGCCGCTGGCGCAGGCGACTAAGCGCCAGTACGACAAAATGAAAAAACTGGGCCTCGGCGACCTCGACAAATCGGGCATTGCCGAGCTGACCTTTCCCGGTCGCAAAGGCACCAAGTAAGTAGCTATTTTCGGAGGGGCAGGTCGCCGCAGACCTGCCCCTTTTCTCGCTAGATCCGCCCGTGCCGGATGTCCAGCATCCGCCGGGTCAGTTCAAACCGCAGCCCTTCCCCTCCGAATTCATCAACCATCTCCTCACTCCACGCGCGTGGCGAGCCATTCGACAGCAGCTTGCCGCCGCGCCTGCGGCGTCTCTGCGTCTGCTGGCAAGCGGTGCAATTCCCAAGCGATCTCGTGCGTCAAGGTCTCACCCACCTGCAAATAGACCCAAGGGCTCAACAGCTCTAGCTCGGTGTAATCCGGGCAGGTATAGACCTCGGCACTCAAACCCCCGTCCGGGTAGCGCTGGGTCCCATCGCGGCGAAAGAATTCGGCCATGACTACGTCACCGACAATGCCAGCCAGCCAACGATCCGAGTCTGCTCCAGTCTTCTGCGCTTCCTCCGGGTCGGGCACAAAAATGCCAATGTCGCCCTCAATGGTGAAGTTGCGCATGGCCGCGCCCTCGGCAAAGCCAAAGGGATGATAGCGCAGATCAAAGTGACTGTGCGGATTGAGCGGATAGAGGGTCTGCTCGGGCGGCTGGATCTGGGTGACGTTCCAAATGGTGTAGCGCAACGGCTCCACCTTGGCGTCAGCCAGTTTTTCGATCCGCTGGATAATTTCCACGCGCGTGCCCCGTTCCGCCAAGCGGATCTCGCGCACGCTGCGCGCTCCATTGTATTCGCTCACTGGACTGGTGATCACCACCCCCTCGGGCAGCAACTCAACCTCGTGTAGCGCGCCGTCGAAAGCGTGGTCGGGTGGCCAAGCGTGGCCGTTGATTTTGACAAACTCACTCTGCTGATTAGGCCAGACCTTGTCGCCGCCAAAATTAGTCCACACGTACTGGCCTTCCTCATCTACATTAGGTTGGCCGTCGGGCAATACCTGACCGTGTAGTTCGGGATCGGACCAGAGGATGTTTTCGCCCCCGACGAACCCATAGTGCATAATGCGACCGATGACCGGCACCACGACTAGGCGCACATCGGGCTGGGCAATTTCAATCGATCTCGCCCAGCCTTCGTACTCGATTTCCTCAACTGTGACCTGCGCTACAGCGGGCACAGCCAGCACCGCTAACACAACGCACTGCAACAATTTCATCGTATGCTTCCTCATCTGAGCGCTGAAACCCCGCCGCCTTTGAGCGCGCGGGCGACTTCTTTTTCGACATCGTCTCGCGTGACCATAGTAGTGTCGCCAACGCACTCCTGCACCAAGATGCCGTGGGCGGCTCCCCACTGCACTGCGTCGGCGGCCCCCCGACCGTCGAGCAACGCTGCGATCACGCCTGAGGCAAAGGAGTCCCCGCCGCCAGTGCGATCGGCGATTTCAATGTTTTCGCGCACAGCCGCTTGATATATCTCGCCTTCCTCGACGTCGAAGAGCACTGCGCCCCAGTTGATGCGATCCGCAGTCAGCGCACCGCGCAACTGGGTGCCGATGTACTTGAGGTTCGGATAGTCGTTGGCGACTTGGTGCAGCATCTTGGTGTAGATTGCCAACCATTGATCAAAGCTGGCGTCTTTGGCCACCTTTTCGGTTTCGTAGCCCAGTGCGTCGTCAAAGTCGTCCTGATTGCCGACGAGGAACTCGACGTGCGGCACAATAGAGCGATTGATCTGGCGGGCGCGCTCCTTGTCCGGCTCCACCTTGGAGCGGTAATTGAGGTCAAAGGAGCGTCCTGCGCCGTGCTCACCGGCTTTCTGCATGGCCTCCAGCGCCAAGGAGGCCGTCTTCTCCGAGAGCAAGGTGTAAATTCCGCCGGTACTAAACCACCGCGTTCCCAACGCGCCGAAGAGATGGTCCCAATCCACATCGCCAGACCCGATTTCGCGCACTGGGGTATGGGCGCGGTAGTATTCAGTCACCGAAGGCAAGAGGCCCTTACCAGCCCAAGTGAAGTTGATCCCGTTGTGCAAAGTCCCCTTGGCGTCGGTGCTGAATTGTCCCTTGCCACTGTTGTTAAACCAGATGATGTGCCCGGTGTCGATCCCAGCCTCGCGCAGTTGGTTTTCGATGTTGCGGCCAATGCCGTCGTCCACAAGAGCCGTAATGACAGCGGCTCGCAAACCAAAGCAATAACTCAAGCCCTCGGCGACATTGGTCTCTCCGCCCCCGTGCCAAATCCGGCCCGTGCGTGCTCGGGCCGTGGGCACTTGGCCGGGATCGATGCGCATGAGGACTTCGCCTAGGGCGATGGCGTCGTAGTGGGTCTGGTCTGCTGATTTAAGTTGGATGCTCATGGAACCGTCTTCCTCCTTGATTTTTGTATGGTTTTCTCGGTCATAGCTGCACCCGCACTCGGCTCTTTTTCGCCAGAGATTTCTCCAACGCCTCCAGCACCGCCACCGGCCCCAGCATAGTCTGCGCAGTCTCGTCGGTTTTGCCCGTGCGGAACATGGTGCAAAAATCGCGGATGCCGCTCAGATACGAGCTTTCGTCGAATGTAATCGGCTCGTCCATGCGGCCCTTTTCGCCGATGGCGCTCAGGTGGAACCCTGGTGCAGCGCCCCCCACCAAATTCAGAGTAGCCACGCAGCCGTCGCGGTAAGTCAGGATAGCCGTGTGATTAGCCCCAGCCCCGCGATGGACCTCGGCCCAGCGTATATCCGTGCCGAGTAAGCGCAGCACCATATCCACTTGGTGAATGCCGTAAAAAAAGACGCCGCCCCATTTCGACTTGATGTCGCAAGAACCAGTGGAGACCACGGCCTGAATGGAGCCGAGCTGGCGCATCTTTTTGGCAAAGGCCCGGTACGAAGCCTGTTTGGGCAACGTAGAAAAAGAACAGACCGGCACGCCCAACTCCGCAGCCCGCGCCAAAAAGCGCTTCCCCTCGGCCTGGCGGTAACAGAACGGCTTGTCAATAAAAAGCGGGATTTTGGCTTCCAGTAGCGGCCGGGCCGCTGGCAGGTGCTCCTCGCCGTGGCGGTGATCGACCACCGCCCCATCGACTTGGCCGATCAGTTCTTCAGGCGTGCGAACGATGCGCGGGATTTGACCGGCAGCAGCGGCAGCTTGCGCGTATTGGTCAGTCTCGCCCCACACATGGGTCACGCGCACTCCCCGCACCCTTTTTTCGACGTTGAGTACCTTGGCGATAGCAGCCGTGTGGCTGTTTTCCGCCCCGACGATGCCGATGTTCAGCATCTTATGCCTCCCCAAACGGCCACAGCTTCAACACCGTCTTGCCCAGCACCCACTCCAGATCCTCTGGCGCGATGAATTTCATCTCGTCGCGCACCACCGTCAGAGCCTGATCGTAGCGGGCCTTGGACAGGCACACCGGCCAATCCGTCCCCCACATAATGCGCTGCGGACCAAAAGCCTGATATACTTCCTCGACCATTTCGTGCGTATCGGCCCAAGGATAGCCCTGCTGGGAAATCGACCACGTGTGGCTGATTTTGACGTACACGCGGGGATAGCGAGCCATATCCATCAGCAATTGCCGCTCCTCCGGGTTGTCGGGATGGGCGTCAGCCATGTGGTCAATGCAGCAATCCACCTCCGGGTAGCGGTCGAGGATCCGCGCCAAATCCGGCATCCGGCTCGCGCCGGTCAGGATCAACATCGGGATCCCCAAATCCTCGGCGCGGGCAAAAATCGGGTCCATCCCCGGCCCCTTGAACCAATCGCCTGCCGCATCCCGCGACGGCGAGAGCCGCATCCCGTGCAGGCCGTGTTCCTCGGTCCACATGGACATGTGGTCGGGCGAGGCCGGGTCTTCGGGATTGATCCGTCCCACGGCCATGAAGCGGTCGGGATACTTCTTGATGACGTGGGCGACATAGCTGTTGTCCCAGCGGTAGTGGATGACCTGCACTAGCACGGTCTTTTCCACGCCGTTGGCGTCCATCAGCGCCAGTAGGTCTTCCGCGGTGTGGTCTTCGGCGGGCGGATTGGGGTTTTCCGCTGGCCAAGGAAAGGCCGGATCGTTGATCCATACGTGTACGTGAGGGTCGATAATGCGCATTCGGCATCCTTTCTGCTAAGTGTCGGCGCGATAACATGCAAAAAAGGCCTGCCCGCGTCCAGCACGCCGCCGCTTGCGAGGCCGCGTCCACCCACCTAGATTGACCGGCACCTTTTCCCACAGGAGACCTGTCTTGTTCGACTTGATCATTCGCAACGGCACCATCATCGACGGCACCCGCGCCGACCGCTATCCCGCGGACATCGGCCTGCGCGCCGACCGCATCGCGGCCATCGGCGACCTCGGCGGAACCGAATCACAGCACAGCATCGACGCCCAAGGCAAAATCGTCGCCCCGGGCTTTGTCGATGTCCACAACCACTCCGATGGCTGGCTCTTGCAAAAGCCCAACTTCCTCCCCAAGACCCTCCAAGGCTTTACCACTGAAGTCCTCATGGCCGACGGCATCTCCTACGCTCCGGTTGATGCCACCACTCGCGCCCATTGGCTCTACTATATGCGCGCCCTCAACGGCCTGATGCAAAGCCACTACTCAGGCTGGGAGAGCCTCGCCGATTACATGCAGTTACTCGACGGCCACACCGCGCAAAACACCATCACCCACCTCCCCTACGCCCACCTGCGGGCCATGGCCTGTGGCTGGGACCGCCGCGTCCCCGACGACGTGCAAATGGAAGAGATTCTCGCTGGGGTCGAGCGCGGCATGGCCGAAGGCGCAGTCGGCATTTCAACCGGACTCGACTACATCGCCGAATGCTTTGCCACCACCGACGAACTCGTCGAAGCCTGCACCGCCATGGCAGCCCAACAAGGCATATACGCCACCCACGTGCGCTACAAAAAGGGCACTCTCGCCGGGGTGCAGGAAGCCGTCGAAATCGGTCGCCGCGCTGGTGTCCCGGTCCACATTTCCCACTTCAAGGGCACCTCCCCCGAGCAAATCGACGAACTGCTGTCGTACGTGGATCAAGTCGCGGTCAACGAGGTGGACTTCAGCTTCGACGTGTACCCGTACCTGCCCGGCTCGACCATGCTCAACTTCATGTTGCCTTATGAGGTGTGGGAAGACGGTCCGTTGGGCGTCTTACCCAAACTCAACGATCCCGCGATCCGTCGCCGCTTCGCCCGCGTCCTCGACCGCTACGCCAATCCCCTCGACCGGATGACCATTGCCTGGCTGCCCGGGCGGGACAACGCCCGCTTTATCGGTCGCACTATAGACGAATACGTCCAACAAGCCGATGCCTCTCCAGCCGACGCGCTTTGCGACCTGCTGATCGAGGAAAACTTGGCGGTCCTCCTCGTCTTCCACCACGGCGACGACGCCTTGGTGCATCCCTTTCTGTCGCACGAAAAATACATGCTGGGCAGCGACGGGATTTACTTCCCCGACGGCGCGGTTCACCCGCGTTTATACGGATCGGCTGCGCGCCTGTTGGGGCCTTGCGTACGCGACCACAAGCTCTTCTCGCTCGAAGACGCGGTGTACAAGTTAAGCGCCCACCCGGCATCGCGATTTGGGCTGACACAACGGGGTCAAATATCCGAGGGATTCTACGCAGACCTAGTCGTCTTTGACGCGGAAGCGGTTGCGGACCGCGCCACCTACGCCGATCCCCATCAGTACTCGATCGGCGTCGAGCACGTCCTCGTCAACGGGGTTCCCATCGTCTGCAACGGAGGCGCGGTCGAAGACTTGGGGCCAACTTGGCCGGGCCGCTACTTAAAGTTCAAAGCCTGATTAGTACTTGCTCATCTGCCCGCCGTTCCAACACTCGGCCGTCTCGCCCTTGTGGTTGAGGAGCGTGGCCGATTGATCGCCCAGCTTGACCCATACCGTCTGACCGACATAGATCCAACACCAAGAACAATGCTCTTTGGGGTCGAGCAACCAAACGGTCCCGTCTGGCAATCGCACCAACAAGTGCCCCTCGGCAAAGCGGCGCATCAGATGCGCTTCCACATAGCCACCCTTGGCCAAAAGCTGCGCGGCTTTGGGCGAGGGTTCCGGGGATGTAGCCGGCGCGGCGATCAGTGCACAGCCTCCGATTAACACGGCGCAGACGACAGCCTCGCGTATCTTACGCATTGTAGTAAGCGCCGACATTTGCTCCTCTGCTTGAGCTTGACGCTATTTTGTACTCTCGTCGATATTGAGTACGCTAACGCCGACCATTAAGATAATACGAGGACCCAGCCAGCCCTACCAAAGCCATCGCACAACTCTGCGCTGAAGTGGCCGCAAGCAGACCAAAAGCCAAGGAGACAGCCATGAGCAAACGCAGACTGCCCATCGGCATTCAGACCTTCCGCAAAATTCGGCAAGAGGACTGCTACTATGTCGATAAGACCACCTACATCGGCCGGCTGCTCGACGAGGGTACACACTACTTCCTGTCGCGCCCACGGCGCTTCGGTAAGAGCCTGTTTTTAGACACCTTGAAAGAGTTGTTCGAGGGCAACGAGCCGCTATTCGAGGGACTGTACATCCACGACCGTTGGGACTGGTCAATTCGCTATCCAGTGCTGCGTCTCAGCTTTGGCAGCGGCAACTTCAAAGAACCCGATTACTTAGAGGCCACGCTCATGGAGCAACTCGCCGCGGCCGAACGCCGGGCGGGGATTGTCTCCGAGTACGCCACGGCACCCGGCCGTTTTGCCTTTCTGCTAGAGGCCCTACACGACCAAGCCGGGCAGCCGGTCGCCGTGCTAATCGACGAATACGACAAGCCGATTTTAGATGCACTGGAAGTGCCGGAAGTAGCCCGCGCCAACCGCGACTTTCTGCGTGGCCTCTACGCGGTCATCAAGGACTGCGATGCCCACGTCCGCTTCACGTTCATCACCGGCGTGAGCAAATTTTCCAAAGTGCGCCTGTTTTCCGGCCTCAACAACCTCACCGACATCACTTTAGACCCGCGCTACTCGGCTATCTGCGGCTATACGGAGCGCGACTTGGACACCGTGTTCGCGCCAGAAATCCCCGGCTTGGACCGGGACCAGATCCGCAACTGGTACAATGGCTACAGTTGGCTCGGCGACGAGAAGGTGTACAATCCCTTCGACATCCTCCTCCTGTTCGACAAGCGCACCTTCGGGGCTTACTGGTTTGAGACCGGCACGCCGACGTTTCTGGTCGAAACGCTGTTCAAGCGGCAGGTGAGTTCCCTCGAACTCGACGCTATGATCGGCAGCGAGGAGTTGCTCTCGACCTTTGACGTGGATGACATCGCAACCGAGGCTCTGCTGTTCCAGACTGGCTACCTGACGATAACCGCCGAGGAGGACTTGGGCGGCAAGGTCCTCTATCGCCTAGGCTATCCCAACCAAGAGGTGCGCCAGAGCCTCAACGAGAGCCTGCTGCGCTATCTCGTGCGGGATTCGACGCGGCAGATGGCCAACAGCGTGCGGCTGTATCGGCTGTTAGAAGCCAACGACTTCGCCGGGCTGGAGACGCTGTTTCACGCCTTTTTCGCCAGCATTCCCTACGAATGGTACACCAACAACGACATCGCCCGGTACGAGGGCTACTACGCCAGCGTGTTCTACTCCTACTTTGCAGGATTGGGGCTGAACATCACGGTAGAGGACAGCAGTAGCCACGGACGCTTGGACATGGCGGTTCTGTTCAACAACCACGTCTATCTGTTCGAGTTCAAGGTGGTCGAGATGGCGTCAGCGGGTGCGGCGATGGCGCAGTTACAGGAGCGGCGCTACGCGGATAAGTACCGCGCCTTGGGGCAGCCGATTCACCTGATTGGCGTGGAGTTTAGCAAGGACGAGCGCAATATCACGGCGTTTGACGTGGAGCGGGCGTGACAACGGATGTTTGACGACGACCAACGCGACCAAAGCATGTCCTGAGCTATATATCCCGTCGCCCCTATTGGAAAACGGTGCCCAACAGCCTCATCACCGCGAATAGAAAGGAAGACCATGGATTATCGACATATCATCACCATTGAACCCGGCAAGCGCAGTGGTAAGCCGTGTATTCGCGGCATGAGGATTACCGTTTATGATGTGCTTGACTATCTCGCCTCGGACATGTCTGTTGAAGAGATTTTGCGCGATTTTCCCGATCTTACACACGAAGATATTCGCGCTTGTTTGGCATTTGCCGCGGATCGAGAGCGCCGGCTCATGTCTGTTTCTTCGGCATGAGATTCCTCTACGACCAAAATCTCTCCTACCGATTGGTCGCAGAGTTGCAGGATCTGTACCCGGATTCGTGAGAAACTCTTGCCTAGTGCGTGTAGGTCGGCAAAATCGCATCGCCTTTAGGCATCGGCTCGGCTGGCAGTTATATTAATCCGCTGTTTCTAAACGGCTTGTGGGCCGAGCTTGAGCGGCCATCAAGCCAGAGACGCTGGCGGGAAAGCCCATCAATCAAATCATAAAAGAGACAAGTTTGAGGCGATCGTATAGGTCTCAAAGGATTCCATGACTATACCGAACATTTGCAAAGAGCAATCCTGTAACCAGGCAGTACGGGAAGGCCATTATTTGTGCCGTGAGCACTCGGAGAAAGAACAGACAGGTGCTATTAACGAGTGCCCACAGTGCGGCGTGTACAAAGACGCAAAGCATTTTTACTGCAGAGAGTGCACTGAGTGCACTTTGCCAACTGCACATGAACGAGGGCTTCAACGAGCGTATCAGGAGATGACGGTCGATGAAGCGGCGATAAAGCAGTTTATATGGGTGCCTGAACGAGGGTTTCAACCAGTGTATCAGGAGATGACGTCCGCCCAACCGCCTAATCCAGAAAAGCGCCAGACATCCGCGCCACCTCCTAAGCCACCATCTGAGGTCTCTTCTCGTCCCAAGATTCGCCGAGACGATGCGGATCTTCCCGATCGCTTCATTGAGGCACTCGGAGAGCTAATCCGAGAAATGAAGACAAGTAGAGCGGGTCAGAAACGCTATGAGCTTAAGAAAGGTCGTCGTACCGAGACAGCCGGTGACGACATTCTCTACCGTTTCCCTCTTACCGATAAGATAGAGTGGGAAGACCAAGTCGAGATTCAAGTCGATCAGCGGCGGGTCGAGGGAACAATCGCGTCGATTGGGGCTGGCTATCTGATGTTGGCCCTGAAGGAGGACATCGGCGACGAGGTAAGCTCTGCCGTGCTGCTGATTTATACGACCGCCTTTTTGGAGGCACTCAAGGAGAAAATCGAAGCGGTCAATACAGGAGAAATCACGCTCAATCGCACCCTCGCCGACGCGGTGGTCCAGCCGGGTCCCTTGCCCAACAGACCGGTTCATCCAATCCAAGCGAATGGCGGTTCTGAACTAGACGATAGTCAGCGTATAGCCTACCAGACTGCACTTAGAGAGGCACTAACGTTCATTTGGGGGCCTCCCGGTTGTGGCAAAACCATGACGTTAAGTGCGATTGTGCGTTCGGCATTCGATGGTGGAAAGCGAACGTTGATCTGTTCCAACACGAACAAGGCCGTAGATCAGGTTCTCTATAAAATTTGCGAAGCACTTACCCATGAGCACCCTGCCATGGAGGGGGGTAAAGTTGTCCGTTTAGGTCGAATCGCCGATGACAAACTAGCGTCCAAATATGGCAAATATGTGGCAATCGACGAGATTGCGGAGCGGCGCTCAGCCGAGCTAGAGAAAAAAAAGAGTCAACTCGAATCAGAGATCGCACGAAATGATGCCTATACTCAGAAGTTGAAAGAGCAGTATGCGACGGCTTGCCAGCACTTCGAACAGGCGAGGCAAACGCGCGATGATCGCCGATCCGCTGAGGCCGTTGAAGACAGGACGAGCGCCCAAGCCAGCATCGACAAAGCCAAACAGCAACGCGATGAGTTGGTTGCCGAAATACGCGAAACAAAGGCGGAGAGCTCAGCACTTCGGAAGACAGTGCTAAGGAATGCGAGGATCGTTGGCGCGACCTGCACTACAGCATACCTCACAGGAAAGATCGGCGAATTTGACTTGGTTATCGTTGACGAGGCGTCAATGGTTATCCGGCCGGCAATATGGTTCTCGGCTGGTCTAGCGAGTGAGCGAGTAGTGATCTCGGGCGATTTTCGTCAGATACCATCTATTGTGCCGACCAAGCAGGAAGCAATCCTCCAAGAGCTAGAGCTCGATTCCTTCACTGCGACGGAACGGACAAAACCCGATGCTCCCGGCCTAGCAATGCTGACCACCCAGTATCGGATGCACCCTGAGATCTGTGAACTTATCTCCGGGCCAATGTACGAAGATAAACTGAGGACATCCCCAGCACGAAAAAAGGTGCCTGGTCGTTTGCCACCAAATCCGTTTGAAAAGCCTCTCACGATCATCGACACATCGGATATTGGATCGGTCGAAAGCCAGAATAATGGTTCACGCTTCAACAAACTTCATGCATTGCTCGTGCGGAACTTTGTGCGGCATCTTCGACTGAACGGTGTGATAGAAACCAACCACGACCTCGGCATCTGCACACCTTATGCCGATCAGGCGCGCCACATCCAAAAGCTGCTCAAAGAGGATAGCCTAGACAAATTAGTGCAGTGCGGAACAGTTCATCGTTTTCAAGGTGACGAACGTCGAATAGTGCTGTTGGAAATCCCCGAAAGCGGTGGACATAGGAATCTGGGACAGTTCGTGCAGGGGGTGCCACCTGACCATATTGGGGCGCGTCTGATCAACGTCGCGGTTAGTAGAGCGCAGGAACACTTTGTGGTGCTTGCCAATCTGACCCACCTAGACAAGCGCTTGCCATCGAACTCGCTTCTGCGAAGTATTCTGCTCAAGATGAAACAGCAGGGCCGCGTTGTTCCGGGTGAAGAGCTTGACAAGTTACATCCCATTGGCAGTGGTCCGATCGCCTTACCGACCGCGTCGTCTTCCAAGCCACCATCTGAACCCCCTTCCCCTTCCAAAGGCCCTGTAGAGCACTCACGCTCTACTAACCCACCCACAGGAGTTGCACCTTCTCCTTTTGGATTTCCGCTTGAGGCGGGACCCTTGCAGGGTATAGAGTTAGGTGATCCCCTAAGTACACGACAGTAATCTAAGTTGTGGTACGGCCCTGCTTTAGGTTTTATTTGTAATCGCCCAAGATTACATCTAAAACCTAAATACAGGAGCCGCACCATGCTTATTCATATGCTAAAGAAAGCCCTCATGCAAGGGTCTGTATCCCTCTCCCGCCACCGCATGGACCTGATTAGTGGCTTGGTGTGCGCACTGATTCAAGTGCGTTCGGTCAATCTGCGGAAACTGGCGTGTAGTCTGCCGGGGATGGCCCAAATAGACAGTCACTATCGCCGTCTCCAGCGTTTTTTCAGCAGTGGGGTCTGCCCGTCGGTGTTTACCGAGTTGATCCTCTCCAAGTTAGTCCGCCCCGGTCAGTCCCAGCTCTTGGTCATGGATCGCACCCATTGGACGTTGGGTCGCACCGATCTGAATGTGTTGTGTGTCGGCTTGGTCTATCAAGGCGTGTCGATTCCATTGGCCTATCAGTCGTTGCAAAAGCCAGGCAACTCCAACACCGACGAACGTAAACACCTGCTGACCCAGGTATTGTCCTACTTCGATCCGGGCGTGTGCTGTCTGGTTGCCGATCGCGAGTTTATTGGTCGAGCGTGGTTTGATTTTTTGCTGGAGCAACCGGTCGATTTTGTGATCCGCCTGCGCGGCAATACCGGCCTTACCCTCGACGATGGCCGACAGCGGTATGGCGCTTCTTTTAATGAACGAATGCCTCGGGGCACCACCCGATACTATCCACACACGACCCTCTATGGCGGCTTGGCCCTGAATTTGGTGTGTCATCGCCCCGTCCGCGGCGAGAAGCTCCTGCTAATCACCAATCGAACCGACCTCAAGCAAGTGCTTGCACTCTATGGCCAGCGCTGGGCTATCGAGACGACCTTTGCGTGTTTGAAATCGAGAGGATTTAACCTCGAAGATACCCATCTGATCCACCCGCAACGATTGCACCTGCTGCTGGGGCTGCTGGCGTGGACGCTCCTATGGGCATTACTAGTAGGACAGCAGTTGCATCAAAGAAAACCGATCCCTATAAAAAAACATGGACGAAAAGCCATAAGCCTCTTTCGAAAAGGATTAGACCAACTCACACAGATCATACACCAAACACGAGACCAACCTAAACCCGCCCGACAATATCAACCCATGTTACTGTCGTGTACTTAGGGTGATCCCTTTAATGTAATAGGTGGAATTCTGTCTCAATACAGAGTTGATAATCCCCCGACCCCCCATCCTCTGTTTAACTTTTATGTTGTCCTAGTACATGATAAGTTAGGAATACTTAAAATCATGAGATGTGGAAAGACCAACGAGAATGATAAGTACGGTCGGGCTGTTCGAGGTGCCTTTGACCGTATTGTTAAGTTCCTAGACAGCAAGTACGGGGCGAATCTCAGACATATGGTAAATGAGTCAGTGTCAGTAGGTGATCTATCGGGGCTTGCCCAGACTTTTGACTTTTTAAAGCCCTCTAGTGGCTGGAAGCGTGACGATGAATTTTTACAGGCGTTGCAAGACGGTGACCGTGTATTAGCCAAGTTTTATAATCTTGAGGGACATGATCCTCTTTCTTCTATTTCGATAGAAGCAAAGGCACTTTCCTCGTCTCAGAGTTACTTAAATGTACATTGTCAAGCTACCAGCTTTGCTCGTATTCTGAAGGAAGCGCAAGATGCTGAGCTGAGGCTTTCTGATATACCGTTCTAACATCCTCGCCTCAAAATCCTCAAGGCTGCTTATCAGAGATTAAAACAAAAAGGGCGGCCATCTCGACGTGCTGAGATGGCCGCCTGCTCGTTGTGCAACGCCAGATCCTGATCCAGCAGTTAGAATATGTCCGCAAGCGGCATTTTCCACCCCGGCACCACATCGCCGCCGTCGAGCATATCGCCTTCGGTCAGAACACAAACATCGTCGGGAGCGCGGTACACCGTCGCGGTGAGTTGGTGGGGGTCGATCACAACGACCATCTGCGTTCCCGCCCGCAGCCAATCGGACTCTCTCTCTTTTATCTCGCTATAGCGATCATTTGGCGAAATGACCTCAACGGCAAGGTCAGGTGCGCCGGGGAAAAAACCTCGTTCTTCTGCGGTCGCCTCAGCGCGTTCCCGCGACACAAAGCTGACGTCGGGCGCACGGACCGTATCGGGCGCGGTGCCAATGATGAAGCCGGTCCCGGCTGCATAGGTTTCGCCCAGGCCATTAGTTGCAACAAATGCTCCGAGACAACCACCGATTTGTGCGGCAATGCGTCCGTGCTGTCTGCCGGGGAATTCCATCTGGCGCAATTCTCCTTGTACGAGTTCGTAGCGATAGCCATGGTGCGGCATCGCCAGCAACTCGTCAGCGGTCATCGACACAACCGTTTGTGCAGTCATAATAGAACCTTTGCTATTTTGGGGTTAGAGCTAATACTGGCCTGGTACCAACCCAAGTCAACCTTGTTTCGTTAGCGAGGCGTCACTTGCTCATCTTCCCGCCGTTTCAACACTCGCTTCCCGCCCTTGGGCTTTGGCCGGAGGTTTCGGGGGTGTTAGCCGGCGTGGATATCAGCGCACATCCCCCGGCCAACACCGTGCTGACGCCTGCCCCGCGCACCTTACGCATTGCAGTAAGCACCGACATCTTCTCCTCTTGCTTGGCTTGACGCTGTTTTGTACTCTCGGCGATATTTAGCACAGTCTCTGGGTCATTGGAAGCGTGATTGGAGGACGCGACTATGGATATTTTGGACGAACAAAGAGCTTAAGTTATGAACTTTAACTTTCGTCGAGCTTCGGAGTTACTACGCTTAGGGACTATGCGGCATGACGCCATGTTCCGCGAGGGGCAAGAGGACGCCATTCGGCACGCGGTTGAGGGACGCGGTCGATTGCTTGTTGTTCAGAAAACGGGTTGGGGCAAGAGTTTCGTTTACTTCATCGCCGCCAAGTTGCTGCGCGAAACCGGTGCGGGGCCAGCACTTCTCATCTCTCCCTTACTGTCCTTGATGCGCAATCAGATAGCGGCTGCTGAGCTGATGGGCGTTCGAGCGGCTCGGATTACTTCCGACAACACGGCAGATTGGGAGGCTATAGTAGAACAATTACAGCGCGATGAAGTGGACATCCTTCTCATCTCTCCCGAGCGACTTAGCAACGATGGTTTTCTGACGAAAGTGCTCGCAGAAATCGCGGAACGTATCGCCCTGTTAGTGATTGACGAGGCCCACTGCATCTCGGACTGGGGACACGATTTTAGGCCCGACTACCGGCGCATAGAGCGAATCGTACGCACCTTACCGACGAACCTTAGACTTCTCGCGACGACCGCAACCGCCAATAACCGAGTAATGGACGATCTCAAGGCAGTGCTCGGCCCTGATCTAAAGGTGGTGCGCGGTGACCTCAACCGACCATCACTTAGGCTCCAGACGATACGGCTATCCCGGCAATCGGAACGTCTCGCGTGGCTCGCGGAGCATATTCCGGTCCTACCCGGTCACGGGATCATCTATACCCTTACTGTCCGCGACGCAGAGCAGGTGGCGGAATGGCTTCAGTCGCGAGGGGTGGAGGTGGAATCCTATACGGGACAGACGGGAGACCGCCGCGAGGAGTTGGAACAGGCGCTGATCAAGAACCGCGTGAAAGCTCTTGTCGCTACCACCGCACTCGGTATGGGATTCGACAAACCAGACCTCAGCTTCGTGATCCATTACCAAACCCCTGGATCGGCGGTCGCCTACTATCAACAGGTAGGTCGCGCTGGCCGTGCTCTCGATGCGGCCTACGGCGTACTGTTGAGCGGTGAAGAAGAAACCGATATTACCGACTACTTCATCACCAGTGCCTTTCCGACCCGCGATGAGGTCCAGCAAGTACTAAAGGCATTCGAAGACGCACCGGAGGGACTCTCGACACCAGAACTACTTGTCGAACTCAACATGAGCTCCGGTCGCATCGATAAAGCCATCAAGCTGCTCTCCCTCGAATCACCAGCACCTATTGCCAAACAGGGCACCAAGTGGCAATTGACTGCTTCGGATCTCAGCGATGAGTTCTGGGAGCGGGCAGAGCGTCTTACCGAACTGCGGCGTGAAGAGCAGCGTCAGATGCAAGGGTACGTGAACCTTGAATCCGGGCATATGGAATTTCTCATCAAGGCATTAGACGGAAACACGAATTCGGTTCAACTACCGGATTTGCCTCCTCTACCTACAAAGGTCAAGCCGGAACTCCTACAAGAGGCAGTAGCGTTTCTTCGTCGTACCAGTTTGCCTATCGAGCCGCGCAAACAATGGCCTAGGGGCGGTCTGCCTCAATACGATGTGCAGGGGACAATTCCTCTCGAACACCGGACAGAACCGGGCAAGGCTCTCTGTGTCTGGGGTGATGCCGGATGGGGTGGACTGGTTCGGCGCGGTAAGTATCAAGATGGCCATTTTGCAGATGATCTCGTTCATGCCTGTGCTGAGTTGATGGCCCAGTGGAATCCACAACCGGAACCAAAGTGGGTGACTTGCATCCCTTCACTAAGACATTCGAAGATCGTCCCGGATTTCACTGAACGCCTTGCCGAGGCTCTACACCTGCCCTTCTACCAAGCGCTCAAGAAAGTCGAGGATCGAGACGAGCAGAAAACTATGCAGAACAGTACCCAACAAGCGCGTAACGTCGACGGCGCATTCACGCTTTCTCTGGAACCGTTACCCTCTGGTCCAGTCCTACTCGTGGACGACATGGTGGATTCGCGCTGGACGTTGACCGTCGCCGCATGGTTGTTGCGATGCGGTGGCTGCGCCGAAGTATGGCCCCTTGCCCTTGCCCATACGGGAGACAAATCATGAGTACAGAACTCTCTGCCAATACTAAGGCTATTTTGTTGCTTACTGCACCGCTGCTTATTGGCCAGGACAAATCCTCGACTAATCCGCTTACTATTGGCGAATACAACCATATTGCACGGAGGCTACGGAATTTGCGCCGCGAGCCTGCGGACTTGTTGCGAACCGATGCGCGGGAGGTGTTGGAAGCCTGTTCGCCCACCATAGATCGTGACCGGCTTACCGCTTTGCTCGATCGGGGATTCCTCCTCAGCCCGGCGGTCGAGCGGTGGCAAGCGCGGTCCATTTGGGTCACGAGTCGAGCTGATGCCGAATATCCCGAACGCCTGAAAAAACGCCTTGCAGAACACGCGCCTCCGGTGCTGTACGGCTGCGGAGATCGCACTCTGTTGAGCATGGGAGGGCTGGCAGTTGTCGGATCTAGGAAGGCGGGAGACGAAGTAATCGAATACACCGAAAATGTCGGACGGCTAACGGCTGAGGCTGGCTGTACGTTGGTATCGGGCGGTGCGCGGGGCGTTGATCAGGCCGCTATGCGCGGCGCATCAGACTCGGGCGGTAGCGTGGTAGGTATCCTCGCCGACGGACTCGAAAAGGCCGTAATGCGCCGGGAGCACCGCGATGCGCTGATGAACGGTCGCCTAGTTTTAATTAGTCCTTATGATCCCGGTATCCGCTTCCACGTCGGCCACGCTATGCAGCGCAATAAGCTGATCTACGGATTGGCGGACGCAGCATTGATCGTCAACTCGGACCATGGAAAAGGCGGAACTTGGACGGGGGCGGTCGAACAACTCGACAAATGGCGGTTCATCCCGATATACGTGCGTGCCGCTGACGGGATGAAGAGTCTTGACGCGCTTCAGAAACGGGGGGCGAATCCGTGGCCGGGTCCGGAGACTTCGGAAGCTCTGAAAGACATCCTAGATGCACCATCTAAAAAAGAAGCTGCCCCGAATCAGGAGCCCCTTCCGTTCGACTCACCTGACGAGCAAGAGCCGTCAGAATTTCGTCGGCAGGCAGAAGCAAGGAATTTGGCAGCCACATATGAGACTCACCCTAAGATTGATTCCAATCCCGCCGATGAACTGTTTACCAAAGTCAGAGAACTACTGCTCGCTTATACAGCGACGCCCAGAACCGAATCCGAAGTCGCCGAACAGCTTGCCGTGCAAAAAGCTCAGGCCCGAACTTGGCTAAACCGTTTAGCCGTCGAAGGCGCATTGGAAAAGCTCTCCAAACCCGTTCGCTTTCGGGCCGTCGCAGATTCCCTGTTTGACCAAAAGAGCCGAACATGACCTTGGTAGCGGCCGGTTGCTCAATAGGACCGGCTCGTTTCCACTGTGGGAATCACGCAAAATTCGCGCTACCGTCTTGGGATCCGCCAGTAGGTCAATACCCGCCAACTCCATTCCAACGGGCCGTAGCGGAAACGCCTCAGCAACAGCGGCGACCACCAGAGCTGGATGCCCCACACGGCGATGACGACGATAGCCTGTTGCCAGCGGTCAACGCTCCCGAACAACCCCAATCCATGCCCGTAAAAAATAGTCGTGCAGATCAGCGTCTGTGCGATGTAATTGGTAAACGCCATCCGACCCGCAGCGGCCAAGCGCACCTGCAACGCAGCGAACCATCCGCGTCGAACCGCCAGCATCGCGAGGCCGACGTAGCCAAATGCCATCGCGAGGCTGCCCCAATAGCTGAATTGCGACCCCAGAAACATCGAGCGATCCCAGCTCCATCCAGCCGCAAAATTCCACCATGCACCCACAGCAACGACCGGCACGCCAACCCCGAACCCAATGAGCGCGAGCCAGCGATAGAATACATCGCTTCGGGCCGCGCTCAGGACGTGCCAGCGGTAGAGGGCCATGCCCAGCAGCATGATGCCTGCGGATTGCCAGAGCAGTTTGAATGGCAGGGCCGTCGTGTGCATTTCCAGCGTATCGGCGGTACGCTGCGCCTGCTGGACGAACCATCCGCTGCGATACGCGAGCAACTCCGCATCAATTTGGGCCGCGGCCGGTGCCCAAAACGCTGCGATTTCCGCCGCGTCTTTATCGGGGATAAACTCTGTCGTCATGCCTGTTGCGATGTAGAGAGCACTCGATACTGAAAAGACAGCGAGGCCGATGATCGCCAGTGCGCGCGGCGAGCGGTGTCGCAAAAAAAAGAGGACGGAGCCGCACAGCGCGTACGTGACCAATACATCGCCCGACCACAGGAAATAGGCATGGACAAGGCCGAATAGGAGCAGATAGAACATGCGCCGGTAGTGCAAGCCGGCCGAGCGACCGCTACGAGCCTCGGCGCGATCGGCAAACAAGCAGATGCCGGCCCCAAAAAGAAGCGAGAACATCGACAAAAATTTCTGGTCAACGAACAGGTAGCCAACCAGCCAAGTAAAAAAGTTGATACCGCTGAGATCGCCGTATGCCGTGGGGTTAAAGTACGCGGCCATAGGCATTGCAAACGCTTGGATGTTCATGACCAATATACCGAGCACGGCAAAGCCGCGTAGCACATCCAAGCTCTCGATGCGATCCGAGGTCCCAACCGGACTGTTTAGAGCGCGTTCCCCGTCTCTCATATCACTCCCTCATCCCGCAACCCCTCCATCTCCCCTTCCGTCAGCCCCAAAACACCGCTTAAGACCTCCTCGGTGTGCTGCCCCAACAAGGGCGCTGGCCCGCACAACTCGACCGGCGTCACAGAAAACCGCAGCGGCGAATTGGCCACCGTCTGCCGTCCCGCAACCGGATGCTCCAGTTCGACAATCATATCCCGCGCCGCCACCTGCTCGTCGCCAAAGACCTGCCCCACATCGCACAACGGCCCGCTCGGCACGCCAGCTTCAGCTAGTATAGCACACCACTCATCAACGGTCTTCTCGGCCAGCACCTGTTCCAACACCGGCTCCAACGCCGCGTGATTCTCAGTCCGCAGCGCATTACTGGCAAAGCGCGGATCGTCGGCCAACGCGCCAAGGCCCAGAGCATCGCAGAGTTGTCTCCAAAGCCTATCATTGCCCGCGGCAATAACGATGTGCCCATCGCGGGCGGCAAAAAACTGAAAAGGCGTAATAGCCGGATGCCGCGACCCGAGCGGCTTGGGCACTTCGCCGGATACGGCGTAGCGGGCGAGGGCGTTTTCCAACAGCGCCACCTGACAGTCGAGCATGGAAATATCGATTTGCTGCCCCTCGCCAGTGCGTCGCGCCCGCTCCAAGGCCGCGAGGATGCCAATCGCCCCAAAAAGAGCCGCGCTCAAGTCGGCAATCGACGAGCCGACCCGCACCGGCGGACCGTCAGGCTGCCCGGTGATGCTGGCTAGCCCCCCCATCGCCTGAATGAGCACGTCGTACGCAGGCCGCTGCGCGTACGGGCCGGTCTGGCCAAAACCCGAAATCGACGCGTACACCAAGCGCGGATACAGCGCGTGCAGGTCCGCGTATCCCAACCCAAAGCGATCCATGCTACCGGGACGAAAGTTCTCAATCAACACGTCGCACTCACCAGCCAAACGCCGCGCCAAGTCCTGACCGCGTGGCTGCCGCAAGTCAATCGTCGCGCTCTTCTTACCTCGGTTGACGCTGGCAAAGTACGCGCTCTCGCCGTTTTGAAACGGCCCAAACCCCCGCGCCTCGTCGCCCGTACCCGGTAGCTCTATCTTGATCACCTCCGCGCCCAAATCGGCCAACACCATGGACGCGTACGGGCCGGCCAACACCCGCGTCAAGTCGAGCACCCGCACACCATCCAATAAATGTTCCATCTCAATCTCCTTGGGGCGCGGCGAGCAAACCAGCCCCTTCGCCGGGCACAGCCACGGCTAGCTCTGGCTCATGGCCCAGCTCCGTGCGCAACATCTCTGCAAACGCGGCGCGGCGTTCCCCATCGACAAACGCACGATGGACTAACCCGCCGATATTGCCGCCCCAACCAGCGCCCAGCCGCTGCACGGCCCCCGCCGTTGGCCCCTCGGCGGAGAGAAACCGATTGACCACCCGCACAGTCCGATCATAGGCCGGCGTCATCCGCCCGTAGCCTCCCGGCAAAAAGCGCAGTTGCGCTCGCTCCTCCCCGCGCTCGACTCGCTCTGCAAGCTGCGCCAAGACCTCGTCTTCGACCTCTCGGTCCAGATCGCCGTCGTGCGAAATACGGATCAGTTCCAAGGCCGTGGACATATCGCCCGCATTGAGGTAGGCGAGCATACCGGCCACCCGGTCCTGCTCGGCCAAGCCATAGATGCAGCGTCGGCGAATAAACAACGGCGTGTCCTCGGATAAAAGCTGAAACTTGCCAGCGACCTCCCGCTGACACATGGCGTCGAAATGCGCCCCGACGCCAGCCGCTTGCGCTTCGGCAGCTAACTGCGCCAGACTCGTCTGCCGAGGCATCTGACCCAAGACCCGGTACAGCTCCGCAAGTGACAACCCCAGCGTCTCGGGCGCAATATCCCGGATGTAGCGGATGCACTCGCACACGTCGCTGCTTTTACCTAGCCTCGGCAAAATCAACTCGCGGGCGATAAACGCACCGAGCGGATAGGCGATAACCGTCTCTTCCTTGACGGCTTCGTCGTATTCGCGCACGACGCCGCTGTCGAGCACTATTGCCGCGTACTCGTCGGGCAACACAGCCTCGCCTTGCACGCGGGCCGGAAAGACGCCGACGCCGACCAGCTTGCCCGCCCGACCCAAGATCATCCCTCCGTGGTCAGCCGTGCCGCCGCGAGTACCCCGCATCCACTCCGAGGTGCCCAGCCCATCGACCAAGTCCGCTTCGGACATATCGCGCCGCGGATCCAATCCGTGAACCCCCATCGTCGCCAGAGCCGTCGCCACCACCAGCGCCGAAGACGAGCTCATACCCCCGCTGGGCGAGACACTGCTCCACACCAGCCCGTCGAAACCGCCTAAGTCCAAGCGATCGCGGAAATAACTCTCCAAATACACGAGCTGCCCCTCCACCAGCACCGACCAATCGCGAGCCAAGGCGCTACCCGTATGCTCTAGGCGCTGGCGGCACACTTGACCTGCGTAGTCCATCAGCGCCTGCCGCTCGGCCACGCGGGCCTTCGGCAGAATAGCCTCCAAGTCTATTTCAATGGGCTTGAAGCGATCTGCGGGCGCACCTCGGCTGTGCAGTAAACTGGCGAGCCGCACCCGCCGACTGGAGGCCGCCCGCGCCACCACCAACGTATCCGCCCCGCGCACAGCCAGCCGCACCGAGGGCATGCCTCCGTAATCAATGTGCATACCCATGACGTTCATCTGCCCAGGGCAGCGCGCCACGACCACGCGGCCCCCGCTGCCGTAGCGGGCAGCAAATAGCCGCAGGGCCTCCAAGTAATTGGTCCGCCAAGCCGCCACCTGCTCCCGCCCATAGATCCGCCCAAACTCGCCGTCGAAGCGGCCCTGCTCAATGGCGGCCTGCCACTGGACTAGACTAGCTGTATAAGGATTGTTAGAGCGCACCATCCACGCTCAGAGAAATGCGGCGCAAGGGACGTATTTTGCGTTCGATCGTCGCGTGGTAATACTGCAGCGCGTTATCGACCCGCAGGTTGATCTGCAAAGGGCCTAGCTTGCGGCTCAACTGCATGTCGAGCAAGTAAATGGGCACATAGTCGCGCCCGCATTCGGCAAACAGGCCGGATACCCGTTCAAAGCGGCTGAGGTATTGGAAGTTTACTCTCCCGCTCGTGGGGCCGCGCTTCCCTTGGAGGCCCAGATTGAGGACGTGGCGCGACCGGTAAGGCAGCGGTGCCTGATCGCCGTAGTCGCCGTGACAATAAGGTGGCAGCACTTGGTCCACATCGAGAAACTCCACTCCGTCCACCAAGGTATAAGCCGCTCTCGCTCCCAATCCCAGCGGCAAGGCGACCAAGAGCTCGCTTTCAAATCCGCCGACCCGCGCCTGCGCCAAGTTCAGGAAGCGAGCCACGGGCACAGTCCCTCCAGCATAAGGATCTGGACGCGCCTCAATGAGTCCTTGGTACTCGTTCCAAAACAGGGCCATATCCAAGGCCAACCACCTCGCCAACTCCTGTTTGACCCCCACCTCGCCAGACCAAGCCCGCTCGGGATCCAAGGCGGGATTGGGACAGACGCGAATACCAGAGACCTCGGCCTGGGAAAAGACTTCAACCACCGCAGGCACGCGAAAGCCCCGACCGAGCGAAGCCCGCAGCGCGGTCGTCTCCGACAGCCGGTAGGAAAGGCCGGTCTGAGGACTAAATTCTCCGATGCTTTTGCTCTCGACCGACGGTACCCCGCACGGCCCTGCTGCCAACCCAGAGGCCTCGGAGAGCCGACTCCAGTCGTAGCGCAACCCGACCGTCCACTCGGCCAGCGGACTAATTTCGTACACGCCTTGGGCGTAGCCGGAGGTGGTTATCAGGGAACGCGTGCCGAGGAAATCGCTGGGCGAGCGCACCAGATCAGCTATCCCGGCCAGCCCCAGCGTCCAATTCCAACTGCCCAATCCCGTGTAGTCGAACTGACCTTCGCCCGAAATTTTGTGCCCAGCCGAGGCCAAGCCCCCAGCCGCCGCGTTGTTGGTAAAATCCGTGCGGTAATACCCTAGCTTGAGCCGGTAGCCCAAATCGCTGTGTACCAATCGGTAATACTCAGAATTGAGGTGTAGTTTCCACGAGACAGTATGGGCCGGTGCGTCATTTTCGGGCACGGCCAGCGGCTGACTGCGGTCGCGCCACTGGATGAAAACTCCGTGGTCGTCCAGTGCCCAGTTGCCCATCACGCGCCAATAGCTCGTCGGCGAGAAGCGATGCACGGCCTTGGCGTAGAGGTGGTAGCGGCGGGCATCGCCGTTTTGGTGATAGCCAGTGCCCCGGTTGTGGCCCCCGCTCAGCGCCAAGCCGGTCCGGCCCAAAACCCGATTGTGGCTTACGTCAAACCCGACAAAGTGCATCGGGGACTCGCGCCAGCGCCACTGGCTATGCGCTGGCTGGCTATACAGCCCGCTGAGCAGCCGAAAGCGGGTGCCCGGATCGCGCGCCGGATCGCGGGTAAGCACGTTGATTACCCCGCCCAAAGCCCCCGTGCCGTACAGGGCCGAGCCAGCCCCTTTGACCACCTCCACGCGCTCGACTTGCTGCAGGGGCACGGCATCCCACTTGATGTCGCCCACATCCGACGACAGCATTGGAAATCCATCCACCAGCATCAGCAACCGACTGCCCGTGCCGCGACTGTAGCCGCTCGATCCGCGCACGACGGGCTGGTTCCCTACTTGGCTGATGCCCGAGACATAGCGCAGAGGGCCTGTCAGCGAGAAGGCATTGTGATCGGCGATGCGCTCGGCATCGGCTACTGAGATGCTAATGGGGGCTTGGGCAAAGGTTTGGGAACGACGGGCAGCGGAGACGACTAGCTCGGGAACTTCAACCGCCGTAGGTTCGAGGGCGACGACGCGCTCCTCCTCCCCGGGAGCGACGCCGTGCAGGGTGTGCGAGCGATAGCCAATATGCGAAGAGAGCAGGTCGTATTGGCCGTCAGGCAAGCCCTCGACCCGGCAGTAGCCCTCTTCGTTGGCGTATCCCCCAAATTCCGTCCCCAGCACCGCCAACGTCGCGCCGGGCAGCGGGGTTTGGTCGCTGGCGTCGAAGACGCGGACGACGATATCAGCGGCCGAGCTCGGCCAGCAATTCAGCAGGCAAAGCGCGCTCGCACAGAGCAGTACTAAGCTCGGTCTCATGGTCCAATACAGCGAAGTTGACTTCGATATCGATGTCAGAGACAACCTCCCCAGGGCCTACTTCCACTGGCGAGGGGCGGTCGGCGTCAGGCAGGTAATAACAGCCCAAAAGCGAAGTAAGATCCCAGAACTGGTCCTCTTGGCGCCAAGCCACGACAATCCACTGATATACGCCTTCCCCATCTAAGGGGACGAAATAGTCGTACGACTCAACCCTGAGCGCGACCTCAGTGTCCCAGCCGTTAATTCTAAAAAAATCGGCAAACGAAGCAGGTGGCTCGCGATAGACGGCCACGGCCACCTGCCCCACGTTGGCGGGCCACTCGCCGACAAAGTACAGCCGGCCAGCGATCCCGGTCTGGCCAGTGGCCTCGGCATTGAGACCGCGGTCGCAGCCCCAGCACAAGGCTAGGGCCGCGACCAAACACCAAAACTGCACGGCCTGCTAGCCAGCAGCAGCGGCCGCCTCGGCAGCAGCGGCAGCAGCAGCCGAGACTTCGGCGACGTCAAATTCTGCGCCGTTAATGGTTATCGTCCCAGTAGCAGAAAGGCCGTCAGTCCCGACCGAAAGCTGCATATCGAGTATCAACTCGGCCTCATGCGATCCAGAAAGGGTAACCTCTCCGCTCAGCGGAATGGGCGTCTGATCCAAGCCGACACTCAAGGCACCGTTGGCTATCAACTCGCCATCGGGTGAGTACTCATTCAACGTCCAATCGTTACCTGATATCTCCACCGAGCCGCCACCTTCCCCCGGCACCGACGTCGTACCGGGAACTAGCGCGGCGAAGAAGATATTCGTAAAAGCGGTGACCACCGTGCCGTACAAGCCGACGATTTCAGGCGTTATCTCAGCCGCCGCCGGCTCGGGCTCCACAGGTGCGGCCTCGTCGTCATCGCCACCACAGGCGACCAGCACCAGAGCACCGCACAGGACCAAGGCCGTGGTTTTATCCAGCCATTTGCGCATGATATTACCCTCCTCAAAGGATTAAGTGCGCCAAGCAATCCCAACGCACAGAATTGTAAATGAGCACTCGCTCAAGAAGCGGTTTCGCTCCCCCGAACGTAGCGCACCAAGGCTTTTTCGTCCAGCACACAACCCAAGCCCGGCTGCATGGGCGTGGGCACGTACCCATCAACAAAGGGAATCGGTTCGACAATCAGGTCGTCCTCTCGGGTCCAACTCCCGACAAAATCCGAGGCCATCGTGCAGTTGGGCGCAGCCGCGGCCGCGTGGACGTATGAAGTATCGACAATTCCCAAATCGTTGCCCGACCCGTGCCAGCAGCGCAGGCCCGCGGCCGCCGCTACAGCCGCGTTCTTCTGAAATCCCACGAGGCTGCCGCCCAAGTTCAGACAATCGACGACCTCGGCCTTAATGGCGCGGATAATCTGCGGCCCGCTCCCCACGTGCATGGCCACCGGCAGATTGATCGCCTCGTGGATCTGAATGTAGCCTTCCAAGTCGGACTTGGGGATGGGGTCCTCAAAGACCTCGACATTGCCCACGGCCTCTAGCTGATGCGCCAGTTCAATGGTCTGCTCGGCCGTGTGAAAGCGCTCGTTGGGATCGACCGTCACCTTGAAATCCACGCCACCCACCTCGCGCATGGCCTGGAGTCTTTCGACCATCGGCTCCTCGATCTTGCACTTGATCTTGACGCCTTTAAACCCGTGCGCGAGTGCCCGCTCGACCGCCCGCTTGCCGTCTTCCGGCGTCAGATGCCCCATCCAGTAGTCGGCCCGCACTCGGTCGCGCACCGCACCACCCAATAGCGCGTGTACCGGCACTTGGCGAGCCTTGCCGACCAAGTCAAAGACCGCCATTTCAAAGGCACCATACGCCGGCCCGCCTCCCACTGTCGGCAACTTCTCGGTGCCGTCGTGGCGAGCGGCGAAAATATCTTGCAAGGTCAGTTGCTCGGGATCTTTGCCCAAAAGCTGAGCCGCCCCTGCGCGGACCTGTTCTATCGCCTCGCCTCGCCCGGTCTCGCCCAAGCCCACCAACTCAGTATCCGTATTCAGGCGCACAATGTGCTTAGGCACTTGGTCCCACCCGGTCTCGGCGACCCATTCCGGGCTGTGTACCCGCCCGGGGATCGTCGGTACCACTACGGTCCAAATATCGATAGACGTTATTTTCATGGCTCCCTCCTCAAGGAGTAAAGTCAGCCTCGGCATCCACAGAAAGCGCGAACTCGGCCAGCAGCTTAGCCGTGTGGTCCAAGTCGGCCAAGGATGCGATCTCGACTGGCGTGTGCATGTAGCGCTGCGGCACGCTGACCAAGCCAGTGGCCACCCCGGCCCGACTGAGCTGGATGGCGTTGGCATCTGTACCCGTGCCCCCTGGCTCGGCTTGGATCTGATAGGGAATTTTCTTCTTTTTGGCCACTTGTACCAACCGCTCGTACACGACCGGGTTGGCGTTGGCCCCGCGCAAAATAACCGGCCCTCCACCTAACTTGCACTCGCCGACCTGGCGCTTATCAATATCTGGATGGTCCGTTGCCCAAGTAACATCCACGGCAATACCCACCAGCGGATCGACGCCGTACGCACTGGTCTTAGCTCCCCGCAGCCCCACTTCCTCCTGCACGGTGGCCACCGCATACACCGCGGCGCGGCACTTGCGCTTGGCGCGGCTGACTCGCCGCAGCGCTTCGGCAACCACCCAAGCACCGGCCTTATTGTCAATCCCCCGCGACACCACCAGCCCATTGCGCAGTTCCTCAAAATTGGCGTCGTAGGTTCCTGGATCGCCAATGGCCACCAGTTGCTTCGCCTCGTCCGCGTCGGCAGCGCCGATGTCGATCCACAAGTCGTGTTTGTCCGGTACTTTGGTGCGATCCGCTGCCTTCATCAGGTGAATGGGCTTTTTGCCCAACACGCCCAAGACCGGCCCTTGCGCCGTGTGGATGCGCACCTTGCGGCCCGGCACGATCTGCAAGTCAAAGCCGCCGATGGTGTCAAAGTACAGATAGCCCTTGTCGTCGATGTAAACGATCTGGAAACCCAACTCGTCGGCGTGCCCGGCGAACATGATCTTGGGGCCGCCAGCTTCGTTGTGGACGCCAATGGTATTGCCATGCACATCGACCTCGACGCGGTCGGCGTACTTTTTCACCGCAGTCTTCCACACCGCTCGCACCGGCCCTTCGTAACCCGAAGGGCTAGGAGCACTGAGTAGATCGACGAGAAACCGCTTAGATGCTGGACGCATGAGTCTCCTTCTAGTCTGATATCGCTGGTTTACAGCAGGCACCGATGGCGCAGACCACCGTGTTGACGACGAGACCAATCACCCCGGCGTGAAAGCCCCAAATCATCGGCTTACCCCCAAAGGTAAACCCCAGCGCCACCGCCAGTCCGCACACCATGCCGAGCAGCGCCGTCCGCGCCGACAGCCGCTTCCAGTACAGCCCCAGAAAAAAGCACGGCACAACCTGGATCAAGACCTCGAACTTCAGTTCCAACAGCCGCACCAAGGTCGCATCGGTGCCAATAGCCACCGCGACCAGCACGGCGACGATGACCCACGAGCAAATCTTGCCCACCTTCGTCAACTCGGCTTCTTTGGCTTGGGGCCGGAAATACGGCAGGTAAATGTCCTTGGTAAACATCGACGAGATCGACAACAGCGCCGAATCTGCCGTGGACATCAGCGCCGCTAGCACCGCGGCAAAAATCGCCACCACCAGCCAGTAGCCCAGCGCGGACTCGCCCATCACCAGCGCACAGAGCCGGGCCAGCACTTGGTCGCTTTCAGCCTTAGTTAGATCGGGCAACACCACCGCAGCCGTCAAGCCACATATCAAGGCCACTAGAGTCGTAGTCAGCGGCATAAAAGCCATCAGGGTCAACGAGCGCTTGAGCACCGCGACCGAGCGGCTGGCGTACAGCCGTTGGATCGCCTGTGGGTAAATAGCTGCCCCGCAGCCCAACAACAGCGCATAGCTGATCCACTTGTTGGCCCCCTCCAGACTCGGCGCTTGCACCTTGGGTGGATCCATTTCGCTCAGTTGGGCCACCACCTGCCCCAAGCCACCACCTAGATTCTGCGGGATGATAAAGACCAAGATGCCGAAGCCCAACAGCAGCACACCCCCCTGCATAACATCCGTCCACGCCACCGAGCGCATCCCCCCCAAGGTCTCATAGATGACCATAATTATCGCCAAGCCGATAATGCCGTAGCTGCCAGGAATCGCGCCGTCGGTGATCCCCTCGACGGCCGCGCCCATCGCCTTGAGCTGGGCCAGCGCGTAGTTGCCCAGTGCGTAGATCATCAAGATCGTGCTCAAAAGCGTCAGCACTGACGAGCGGAAGCGGTGCGTAATGTAGTCGCCAGGGGTGATAAACCCTTCCTTGCGCGCCAGCGCGACCAAGCGCGGGGCAAAGAGCATGTAGCCGACGATGATCGAGAACATAAAGAGCACCGACGCCGTCCACTCAAAGCCGATGCGGTAGGTCTTGCCCGTGTAGCCAAAGAGCGTGTTACCGCTGTACTGGGTCGCATAGAGCGTCAAAAAAAGCACCAGCAGACCCATCGAGCGCCCTGCCAGATAGAAGTCGGCCATGCTATTGGAGCGGCGGCGCTTACGCGCAATCCACCCCACGCCGATCATCGAGACTAGGTACAGCCCCACCGCAATGAGTGCACCCGGACCAAACACCATGCCGCCCATCACGCTTCCTCCTCGGCATCAATCCAGTAGCGACGGATCACAAAGGCCGTCCAAGCGGCCAACAGCAGCACCGCCCCCAGCGACACCGCCACCCACAGCGGGAAACCCAACACCAGCGGCCCCCGATACCCTTCGGGCCAGTACCAGGGAACGGCCAGCGCGTAGAGCAGCAAATAGACGATCCAGATGTAGCGGACCTTACGCGGCTCAGAGACGAGTTGTTCTTGAAAGTCATTCATAGGTAGCAAATCAAAGCGCAGACACCGGAGTTGACAAGGCCGCTGCCGCTATTGGAGCGAGGCGACCGTTGTGCCGGAAATGGTCCTAAATCCTGTCGAAAGGCACTGTGCTCGCCCCCTGCGGCCGGGGTCCAGTGGGACGGATGGGCATGTTTTCGGGGGCCTGGTACTGCACGTCCAAATGCGGCGTCTCCAGCCGTATATGGCCTTGGTGACGCGAATCCATCAGGGCATCCAGACCGCCGCTTACCAGCAGGGTGCGCTCCACCGGGTACTGCGGCTGGCCCGTGAGAAACATCTCTTGGATATTGAGTCCCAAGTAACTGAAGTGGGGATAGGGCGGCCCGTGCAAGCGCAAGCCCGTGGCCTGTACTTGGCCGTTGACGCGGGCCGCGTACGACCATTCCTCGACGTACCCATTCAAGTGCAGCAGGGCGGCCTTGAAACCATCCCTGTATTCCAGCAGAAAGGCCGCTGGGTTTTCGCAGGCCTCCTCCATAGGTTCGGCCGAGGTTTTGCCCGCGGCCGCGGCCGCAGCGGCCAACTCGCGCGACCACAGACCGTCGGCACCGGCCTGCCACACGGCCTCGCCCTCCAAACACTGCACAGCCGCCAGCCCCGTCTCACCACCCCGCCGCCGCTCGACCATCGCCTGCAGGCCTTCAAAGCCGTGATAGCCGTAGGACTCAATGCCGCCAAAGCTGAGCATGAGGGCGTCTTCGATGGGGGCATCCAGCTCGTGTTCGAGATAGGGGTCGCGCCAGCCCAAGGGCACTGAAGAGCCAGCCATAAAGGGAACGTTCAGTTCCACGGCCCGGTCGTACATCCACTTGGCGTCGCACCAGTTGTAGGACAGATGCTTGTCGCTAAACACCGGCACCGAGCGGCCAGAAGTGGCCATAACGCCGCAGATCTGTTCAAAGAAAAAGCGCCGGGGATACAGGTGCTGGCCCTTCTCGTTGAAGGCGTACGTGCCGTGTTCGCCAATGGAGATTACGCCATCGACGGCCAATTCGTTGCCACCCAGACACAGGGCCGCGGGGATGCTCTGGTACACGGGTATATCGTATTCTTTGGATACTTGTAGGCCGATATCATTGTCGGGGAGCTGGTCCAGGTACATGGAGGCGATATCCACCTGCGGCTCCTGCATGCCCTCGTCCGTGGGAAAACCCTTGATGAACTTGCCGACAATGACATCGGCGTGCGCCGGGACGCGGTATTCGGTGATAATAGCGGCGATCTTTTTGCGCTGGGCCATGGTTGCCTCTCTCTTGTTGGGCTTGGCTGCCGATAACGGTGTCGAAGACGGATATATACATTATAATATTCCCTACTGTTAAAACCACATAAAATTAGATCGCAGGAGGCTCTTCAATGACTAGTTCACGCCCCATCCACTGGGGCATCCTCAGCACCGCCAGAATCGGCGTCACCGCCTTCATCCCCTCGGCCCACGCCACACCCAATGCCCAAGTCCACGCCGTGGCCAGCCGCAGCCAAGCCACCGCCGACGCCTTTGCCCGCGACCACGATATTCCCGTGGCGCTGGGCAGTTACCACGCCCTGCTCGACCACCCGGATATCGACGCCATCTATATCTCGCTGCCCAATTCGCTGCACGCCGAATGGACCATTAAGGCCGCCGAGGCGGGCAAACACGTCTTTTGCGAAAAACCCCTCGCCGTCACTGCGGCTGAGGGCCGGCAAATGGTCGAGGCTTGCCGCGAGGCCGACGTGCTGCTCTTTGAGGCTTTTGTCTTCATGCACCATCCCCAAAGCCGCCACCTCAAGAAAATCATCGCATCGGGCGAGATCGGCACACTGCGCCACATTAATGCCGGCATGACCTACGTCATCGACGACCCCAGCAACATCCGCCTGATTAAAGCGTTGGGCGGCGGCAGCATTTACGACGGCGGCGTGTATCCCATCACCTTTTCGCGCTTCATCGCTGGCACCGACCCGGTTAGCGTCCAGGCGCACATGCGCTTAGACGAGCAAGCCGGAGTAGATGTGGCCACCTCACTCATCCTCGAATACCCCGACGGCCTCACCGCAACCTTGTACTGCAGCTTCGAGGGACGCGGAGGTGCTCATGCCCTCATCACTGGCGACCAAGGCCGGCTGGTTGTGCCCTCTCCATACCATCCCGGTGAGGAGAGTAGTTTTGACGTGGTCATCGGCTCCAATGAGAGCCGCAGCGAGACCTTCCAGACCGGCACGCCGCCTTTCCAGCCGGCCATCGAATTTTTCCAGCAATGTCTGCGCGGAGAAGAAACCCCCGCCTATATGGCCGACCATGCCGACGGCACGCTCAGAGTGGTCGAGGCGGCTTTTGAATCGGCGCGCAGCGGGCGACGGGTGGAACTGTAGGAAGGATTTCAGAGGGACAAGCGTTTTGGGCAGGGCTGTATTTATGGCGTCGGGAACTTAGAATAGATCGCCGATATTTAGCGTGAACCCTTGCAATGTCGGCGAGGTCAAGGTCTCTCCTTCGCCGTAGGTATCCACGACCTCGTATCCGCGCTCGCTGAGCAACAGGATGGTTATGTCTTTTGCGGTCGTGTCCACCATCCAGTATTCGTTCACACCGTGATTGGCATATAGCGCACGCTTGAACGTCTTATCGCGTTCGGCTGTGGAAGGGGACAGGATTTCGACGACCAAGTCTGGCGCACCCTGAATGTTCGCGGGGGTGATGATGTGGTCGCGCTCATTGGAGACGAACAGCAGATCGGGCTGCACCACGTCCACGTCCGACAGCACCACGTCAAAAGGTGCGTGATAGACCCGCCCCAAGCTATTCTCATATGCGAATTGAAACAGTTTCGATCCTAGCAGGATGGAAATGCTCTGGTGACGTTCTCCAGGGGCAGGGATCGAAACCAAGTCTCCGTCCAGAAGCTCGTAGCGCTTGTCTTCTGGCGCATTCAGGTAATCTTCGTAGGTAAACTTGATTACGGGATTGGGGATAGCCATGGTTGCCGTCCTCTCTCTGGTGATGCGTTGCTTGCGTGGCACAGGCTTGAGTCCAACCCGGAATGTCGCACGGTCCAAATCCACTTGCGTCATTTTAGGGTATTCATCCCGATCATCAGAGCTTGATGAAGAAGAGCCTAAAAGCATGTCAAGCGGTCTTTAACTCGCTTTCCCCAAAGCTCGCAAAACCGCTACTCATGGCCTTCTTTCCGTACCTTCATCGGCTTGCCACTGAGACGCGCCCTGATAAATCGCTTCTGTTCCTCAAAGGTCATGTCCTTGCACTGCTCATTCAATCTGTCTCGGAGCTGGCGCATCGTATGTACTGCATCGAAGGATTTCTTACTCTTCTTCATAATTGACGACCTCCTCAGGTGTCCTGATCTCAAGAAGCGGGTAGCCTTGGAGCAGATTCACTGAGTTGTAGCCCCGAATCCGCTGCAAGTTCACAATGTGTCTGAAATTCCAACTAACGAGCACTTCCACACGATTAATCGTGGCAATGGCGATATGTTGAGCGTCCACCCGTTTTGCTGCGCCGATGACCTCAGTATCGATATAACGTTGGGCAAGTATTGTCGCCTCCTCGGTCAGTTCAACGTATTCTCGATGCTTTTCGGGCACTTTTTCGAGTACGGTCCGCACGTCTACTGGAGCCTCTTGCAATTCTAATAACGTCAGGTCGGACAGCACGAGGAGTGCCTCACCTCTCGTGAACATATCCATTAATTGGCGTGAAGCTCCTTCAAATTCCACGTCAAGACAGCCTCCGATGACGGAGGTATCTGTATAGATTCTGCGTTTCATCGCCATTGTGGAGATATTGTGCGGAGCCTAACGCCTCAGATATGCAAGGTCTCTTTGACTCAGCGCCGAAACCGAGGCGTCCAACTCTCCTCCAACGCCTCGTCAGAGTCTTCGTCCTCGTCCATATAGACTTCATCAACGAGATCAGAGCATGTGAGAACCGTCAATATACGCCCATAGCTTCCAAGCCCGACTACTTCCTCCCATGCGGGGACCGACCTTCGACCACCAAACCAAGTCGTGATATCGACCTCGCCTTCGGCACGGGCTTCGCGCTGCTCTTCTTCCGATTTGTCCAGAACAGACTCCGTAACGGTATCTGACGGTATCAGCGTACCTTTGCGCAACCAAGTTATTTCTTTCAACGACTCCATGGTCTCGGACATAAAGCAGTAGTCAACTCTGCCATTGCGGCTGACGATGATGGCCGCAGCCACGTCTGTCAGTCCGATATAGCGGATAGCCGCAGCAATGAGAGAGGCATTCGCTTTCTGTTGAACAGCCTCGATACCGCATAGTCCCTCAGACGCCCTGCCAATAACTCCGCGAACGGGTGTAGTCGGCATCAAGAGGCCAGCCGCAAAGTGGTCAGCCTCGCGTTCATAGCGATCACTAGAGATGAAGCCTGCCCGTGAGCTGTGCATATTCCCATCGAATGGGATTTGGTCTAAATGGCCGTCAATAAAGTAGTGGCCGAGTTCGTGGGCGATACTAAATCGCTGAAATCCTATGTTCGGAATTCGGGTAGAGTATAGGATCCCGAAGGTATCGCCATGGCGCAGAAGCATACCCGAGACGCCTTCCTCGGCTGAATCCATCTTCTGAATGAGGATCCCACGGGTTTGGGCCAAGGCTTCAAGATCAACAGGCAACTCCAAAAGGTTTCCGTCTTGGAGCAACTGTTCGGCTTGGCTCACTAGCGACTTTTGACGGTAATCAAGTACTTGATTCATTGATCGCCCTCACGCTGCTTCCGGTCTTGTTCTGCGAGAAAGCGTAAGAAGTCCTCGGCAGTCCTGCGATTCTGGTCCGTGAGACTTGCAACATTCCGATAGAGTGGATCAGCCGACGCCGCGACATTCGGCTCGTCCGCCCGCCCGATTAGGTAATCGGTCGTCACGTTCAGTGCGTTGGCTAGTTTCCGGAGATTGTCAAACGAGGGCTTTCTCTTACCGCTCTCGAAATGCGCGATGGAGCTAGGCGGTAGATCGATTGCTCTGGCGAGGTCGGCTTGGCTCATCCGACGAAGGTTTTCCCGCGCTGCCCGAAGGCGGTCCTTGAAGACCTCGGATGGCTTAGCTGAACTTTGCTCTGTTTTCATGTCGATTTCGGAAGTGAACATATTGACGTAAAAGATACGATCCCTTATGTTCTAGATAGCACGATAGCAGTATATACGCAAGCGCTTCAAACTCGCGAGCCTTGAGCTTGTCCCCTCAAGGCTTCTCAAGATTAAGGCTGCGATTTCCTATTACTAGAGGAATAGAATCTATGAGTACACCTTTCTATATCCTATCTATCGACGGCGGCGGATTCCGAGGAATCTTTGCAGCCCATATCCTAAAACGCATGGAAGAGGAGTGGCAGATTAATTGGCAAAGCCAATTTGGAATGCTGGCAGGCACTAGCACAGGTGCAATTCTGGCCGCTGGCTTAGCCTGTAAACTGACGGCAGCGAAGCTAACCGAGTTCTACGAGACCCACGGTAGCTCGATCTTCACCCCTCGCCTTCGGTCTCGTTTCGACCTCTTTAAACTATTCACGAGTCGGTATTCGAGTAGGAAGCTCAGAGAAATCCTTGAGAAAGAGCTAGGTGACACGCTCTTAGGCCAGATTAAGCTCCCCCTCATCCTTCCTGCCGTCGACATCGGCAACGGATGTGTTCATGTCCTTAAGTCTCAGTTTGATCCAGCCTTCACGAGAGATAAAAAGGTGCGCGTGTCGGATGCTGTTCTGGCGTCCTGCGCTGCACCAACCTACTTCGACCCGGTCGTAATTGACGAGTACCTACTCGCCGACGGTGGTCTCTGGGCCAACAATCCTTCCCTAGTGGCGCTCACTATCGGCTTAAAATCCCACTCGAAGAGATACGAGTGCTCTCCATCGGCACCGGTAAAAGCAGAGCATTCTACCCTCGGAGTGAAAGCCAATACAGGGACCATTTCCTTCGTATCTGGCAAGGCTGGGGTTTTGTAACCCGCTGGCAACGCAGCAGGTTTCTTGACCTAATCTTCAATCTCCAGTCCGAGAACGCCCACAACATGCTCTGTCTTTTGTTTGGCGAAAGTCCGCTCAACCCGAAACAAGTTCTCCGTCTGAGCTTTGAATCGGATCGGCCTTTGCCCTTGGACTCAGTGAGAAAGCGACACGACTGGATTTCAGAAGCGGACCGTACCTTCACCCACCAATCACCTAGGATTGCCAAATTTCTCTCAATCAAAGGAGTACCCTAAAATGAACCAGCTACATCACCAACGATTGAACCAAATTTTCAGCGATCTCGCTGATGAGATTGCTGTGCCACCCTCGCGGTACCGCGAGGCCAAGGAACGCTATGAAGCTGTCGGAGCATGGCTAGATGAGGCCGACTCTGAACTAGCACCCTACAAACCCATCATCTACCCGCAGGGATCGTTCGCACTAGGCACCGCGGTACGACCTCTCGGTAGTGATGAGTACGACGTAGATGCCGTATGCCTACTGCAACTCTCCACCGCCCAAGTAACCCAGAGGCAGCTAAAAAAACTTGTGGGAGACCGCCTCAAGCATCCTCAGAGCCGTTACAAGAACATGATTGAGCCCCCAGAAGGCAGCCGCCGCTGCTGGACAATCCACTATGCGGAAACAACTAAGTTCCATCTCGATGTGCTCCCGGCTATCCCGGATGACTACCTCTGGCTTCTGAATCTGGGAGTTCCACAGAAGTGGGCTGAGAGTGCCATCTGCATAACAGATCGTGAGACTTGGGCGGTTGACTCAAGGTGGCCACGGAGCAACCCGAAAGGCTATGCGGCTTGGTTCAAGAGCCAAATGCAGATGCGCCTCGACGAGGCTAAGTACGCCCATGTAAAGGCACTACGCAGAGACCTCCATGAAGCCAAGTACGCTGAGATGGAAATACGTGCAGAAGTAGAGAGGATTGAAGATTTCGATGTACAAACTCCCCTTCAGCAACTCATTCAGATTCTCAAGCGTCATCGAGACCTGCGCTACAATGGAGATGAAGACAAACCCATCTCGATTATCATCACCACACTCGCAGCGCAGGCTTACAGTAACGAAGCCAACATCGGAGAAGCGATACTGAACGTCGTGCCACGTATGCGTGGCCACATTGAGCAACACAACGGTGTCTTTTGGGTGCCTAACCCGGTAAATCCGCAGGAAAATTTTGCTGACAAGTGGGCTGAAAAGCGGCGGAAAGCCCAGCTATTCTTTGAATGGCTGAATGATCTTGAACAAGAGTATCGGAACCTCCTCACCGATACAGGCTTCAAGAAAGTTGGTAGCTATTTGGTCGAAGCATTTGGCCCGCGAGACGGGGAGGCTGCAATGGCGAAATTTGCATCCCGGGCATCTCAAGGGTCGGCCACAACGGTCGTACTCACTCAGCGCAAATCTCAGCAACCAACAAAACCGAGGATTGAGCCGCCATCGAGACCAAGTAGGCCGTGGAGACCTTGACTTTATATGGAATCGGGAACTGTGCAGTTGGTAATGAACCAAATGACGGAGGTCCAAGTTCAACACCTAGGTCTGGAACTCGTGATGACTTCGGGCAAACTGAGGATCTGTGGCATGATTGGTTTCTGTATGGACCACAACTCCCGTACAATCGAAGATACGTATCAGATTGAGATTCACATACCGAATGACTATCCAGAGTCACCGCCAACCGCATTTGAGACCGGAAATAAGATCGACAAGAGTTTTGAACACTTCATGACGGATGGGAGTCTCTGTCTAGGAGCTCCACTTGAGATTCGCAAGAACTTCTTGCAGCACAAGAGCCTCCTTCGTTTCATCAACGAACAACTTATCGTCTATCTTTTTGCCTATAGCTACAAGCGCGACTATGGTGAGACACCATTCGGAGAGCTTGCCCATGGAGGGACAGGGATAATGCAATACTACCAAGACCTGTTCAATGTAGATGACCATTTAGCCGTGCTCGGTCTTCTGAAGGTCTTGGCCGACGATAGCTACCGAGGACATCATCCCTGTCCCTGCGGTGGGGGATCTATCCTGCGCCGATGTCATGGCCAGCAGTTACGCGAACTATCTTCCGTTCAATCGTGCGAACATTTCTCCCAAGATGTAATAGCTGTTCTTGGAAGTCTTCCAGAAAACGACCTTAAAGTAGTCCTTGACAGAAGTCTTTCGGCGCATTCCCTCATTCAACGTCGCCGTGCCCATCGCCGTCACACTAAAAACAACCCTAGATTCACCGACAGAAATCTTTTGCCGAAAAGTGTACTGAAGGAAATAGACCGTATCATATTCTGCAGAAATTGATCGCTATATCGAGGCTCAAGCACAGGATCACTTACCTACAATCGACGATCTAGAAGAGACGCCCGATGCTCGCTTCGGCACCCCGTCGTCTTGAGTTCTTATATAATCGAGAGCGGCAGAGACGAAGGTTTCGCTATGTTTCTCGCTAACGCCAAAGTGTTTTTCCAGCCGATCAATCAACTCCATAAGTTCATCGACCTTGGCGACGATGCGATACTGCTCGGCGAGAGGTGGAAGCGGGAGCGGTGTGTAGGCGAAATAATCAGTTGGGACGCGCTGCTGTCCAGCGGTCCCGGTCATCGTTGCTACGCCCATCTGTAAGAAATCTGGCGACTTGTAGAAGAGCAAGAGGTATTCTGGCACTACTTTGTTGGCGACGATACGGATAACGTGCAACTCGGTGGTCCCTGCACCTATGCCACCTTCAAGTCCGGTCATTACGCACGATTTGCGATTCTGAAAACAAGGCGTGATCTTGGCGACGACCACATCTCCCTCTGCGAAATGTGTGTAGCCTTTCTTGATTTCACCCCAGCGTCGAGTCTCGGGGGCAATTCGCTGTCGGTAATCAGTAGGGATGACGGGCATTGGGCAGAAGGAGACCATCGCATCGTCCTCGGCCACATTTCGTGGATTCACAACCCCGAGAGCCGCAGTGCAAGTCCAAGTCCACCCCGACGGTAGTTCAACAGCAGTTGCCGAATGATCCAAGTCGGACACGGGCTTTTGCTTGCCTATTTTCTTTGCTCGCACAAGTCTCGCCCTCTCTTCCGCGATATGTTCTAGAAGCACTGCGGCAGATTCGTCGTCCGCATCCTGCGGCACCAGCCTTCCCCTCACCGCAAGCTGAAGCACAGTTTCGCGTAGCGGTGCCAAATCAGCGAGAGCAGTGAACAACTCGTCCATCCGCTCGGCAATGCGCGTCCATGCAATCCCTACCTTTTCGGATGTAGCGGCATTGCGAAGCGCGACGAGAGCCGAATCTCGTGCTGCGGTGTGGACGGCCTCTCGGCTACGCCGCGCAGCCACCAGTCGGTCAATCAGCCCCATAAGCTCATCGACCTTGGCGACGATGCGGTATTGTTCAGGTAGCGGCGGTAGGGGCACAGTATGAGTCGCCAGTGCTCTACCAGTCAAATGCTTGATGGTAGCTCCTGTGAAGAGGGTGTTGATGCGCTGTGACCACGTATCGCAGCGAAGGAGATATGCAAGATACCAAGTGCTGATACCGCACCAAGGCCGGATACGATGTAGAGCCTTCTGAAAGACCATTCCATCCACATCCGGCCCGCATATAGCCGTCCGACCCGGCTCACCACCTTCACACACAATTAAGTCATTTTCTCTGACCGAATACTCCTCTAGCTCGGTATCTTCAAGCTGCAATTCAAGAACATCTGAGAGATCAAACTGAAACCATTGGACATTCGCGTTCCGCAGATACCGACGGTAGGGGCCTTTGTTCTTGGATTTGTCGAGCATCTTTCCAAGACGGCTGTTTGTAATATCCCCCAAGCGAACCCATTCCCATTGGTCAGGCACATCAAATGGTGCCTCCTCCGGTGCTATTGGGGACAACGGCTTCGGCATTCTGAGCTTTCCTTCTCTGAACAACCGAAATTTCTCGTCCGCGATGCGTTCCAGAAGCACCGAGGCTGGCTCCTCATTCGCATCCTGCGGCACCAACCGCCCCCTCACCGCAAACTGAAGCACCAACTCCCGCAACCGCTCAATTCCCCCCGGTGCCTCCGCAATCGTATCAAAGACCTCAATAAACTCCCCCGGCGTCATGCCGTCCTCTCCAGAGCCTCAGCCAACGCCTGCTTCAACTGCTCCCGCACTTCTGCCGCTGCCGCCCGTTCCTTCTCATACAACGCCAGTAGTTCATCCGGGTCGCCGTGGCCTCCCTCAACTGAGTTAGGGTTGGCGATGTCGAGGTTGAAGTTGCGCCCACGGATTTCGTCCATGCCGACCTTCCACGCGAACTCGTTTTCAACCCGATTCTCCCACCACGCCTTCTCCGGTTCAAACTCCTCAATCCGCATCGGCTTGGTCTTGGAGTAAGACTTGTAGCCTTCCGGGTAGGGATGCTCGTAGTACCAAACCTCGGTGGTGGGCCTCCCCTTCTCGAAAAACAGCACATTAGTCTTAATGCCAGTGTACGGCGCAAACACCCCGTTGGGCAGACGCACGATGGTGTGCAACTCACACTCGGTAAGCAGCCGCTCTTTCAGGCGCGTCTTCACCCCCTCGCCGAACAGGGTACCGTCCGGCAGCACCACCGCAGCCCGGCCACCGGGCTTGAGCAACTCGACAATCAGCACCAAGAACAGGTCTGCGGTCTCGCGGGTGCGGAACTCGCGCGGAAAATTGTGCTCAATGCCGTCCTCCTCCATGCCACCGAAGGGCGGATTGGTAAGCACCACATCGACCCGGTCGCGCATACTGATGTCGCGCAGGGGCCGGGCGAGCGTGTTGTCATGCCGAACGCCGGTCGGCACATCAATACCATGCACGATCATGTTGGTGGTGCAGAGCAGGTGCGGCAGCGGCTTCTTCTCTACGCCTTGAATACTGGCCTGAAGCTGTGCCTCTTGCGCTGGCGTCTTCACGTCCTGCTGGCGAATGTGCTCAATGGCGCAAAACAAAAAGCCGCCAGTGCCGCAGGCCGGGTCGAGGACAGATTCCCCGAGGCGAGGATTGATCATATCCACTGCGAATTGAGTCACCGCCCGTGGCGTGTAGTATTCGCCAGCATTCCCGGCACTCTGGAGGTCTTTGAGCAGTTGCTCGTAGATGTTGCCAAACAAGTGCCGGTTCGTAGCGTCGTTGAAGTCAATGTCTTCCTCGATCTTGTTGACCACCTGCCGCAGCAGAATACTGGACTTCATGTACTGGTAAGCGTCCTCAAAGACACTGCGCACCAAGCGGCGGCGACTCATCCGCGCGTCCTCTTCCGCACTCGGCGGCTCGACCTCCATGCCCTTGAGCGCAGGAAACAGCGTATCGTTGACAAAGGTGAGCAGCCTGTCGCCAGTGGCACCTTCCCGGTCAGCGGCTCAAGCACTCCAGCGCAGGTCTTCTGCCGTGCGGGTCTCGCCTTCCTCCATCCAAGTCACGTCAACCAACGGAGACGCGAAGTCATCTTCAAGCAGTTCCAATTCCTGCTCGCGGTCATTCCATATCTTGAGGAACAGCAGCCAGACGAGTTGACCAATGCGCTGGGCATCGCCATCGACGCCCACATCCCTGCGCATGATGTCTTGGATAGACTTGATGGTGGTAGATAGGGCCACGAGAGTCAGTCCTTGGCTCGGAGACGATTCAGCGCACCAGACCAATTGAGAATGCGCAGATCCGCCGTCACCAACTGATGGCCAGCCAACGCGGTGGCAACAATCAAGCGATCCGCCGGGTCAGCGTGGAAATCCCTCAGACGAACAGCCCGAATGCCGATATCACCATTGATTGCGATCTCGACGATGCCCTCATTAAGGAGCTTGCGTCGCCATGAACTGACAGACTCGTCCAGTTCAATTCGCCTTTTTTCCTTTAGCATCGCGACTTCCCAGAACGAAATCGCGGAGGCTGCCACTTCGCCTTCGTTTTCAGCGCGGGCGATCACTTTGCGAGTCCTCGGTCCCAATCTGGCGTCCCCGGTCCTCAGCCACAGCAGAACATGGGTGTCGAGTAGGATCAATCCTCTCCCTCCCACGTCTTACCCGTCTCCGCATCCCACTGCACATCGATCGGTTCAATTATATCACCGAGGATGCGAATTTTGCCCCGATCTCTGCCAAACATGCTCGGTTCCTCGTCGCGATAGGGCACGAGGCGTGACACGGGGCGACCGTTCTTAGTAATGACAATCTCGACGCCGCTGTCGGCGACCTCGTCCATCAACTTGAGGCATTTGGTCTTGAACTCAGATGCCTTGATCATCCGAACATCGGTCTGGTTGTCGTCATGTGTAGCCATAACACTATCCCCCAGAATGTGTGCTGATTATCACGATTAAGATGAAGATGTAGTATTGCGCATTGATTGCAAGTGCCTCGCGCACTAGGCGGTGGTGTCGCAAAGGGCCTCTGCAAGCTCCTGTACGGCGGTAACATACTCGTTCCTGCCGCCGCGAACCAACTCCATCGGTGTCCCAAGACCGGACAGCGGCTGCACGCGCAGGACGCCCAAGTCTTCGACCGAAGCCAGCCCTTCGTCTGCGTACTTGTCGAGTAGAGCGTCGAGCACGGCGCGGACCTGTTAGGATCTCTATTTTCGCAAAAGGATCATCTTCCCGTCGGACTGAAACGCATACTGGACTTGACTAGGCCGCTTGCCTACCGTGCGGTGCAGAATCATCTTAAAAGAGAAATAACCCTGTGAGATAAAAAATGGACAAGCATCAGGTTTATCACTCTGATCCCAAGATCATAGGGGGAACCCCCGTGTTTACGGGCACTCGGGTTCCTGTAGATAGCCTTATCATTCACCTAAAGGCCGGTGATTCTCTCAATCAATTTCTCGACGGCTTCCCAAGCGTACGCCGCGAGCAAGCCGAGGCATTTCTCGAATTGGCTCTGGCCGAAGCCTTGGAGAGCACACCACAAGAGCCTCAACCCTGACTTTATTGATAAAATGGTCAAGCGGAGTTTGGACCTATCCAAGAAATGGAGCCTTCTATATGGACTACAAAGTACCCCTTGTCCTGACGCCACAGCCTGAAGGCGGATACACTGTGACCTCTCCTCTGTTGCCAGAATTGATAACAGAGGGTGATTCTATAGACGAGGCATTGGAAAACGTCACCGATGCGTTTGCTGCCGTTATTGAGCTATATGAAGATCTAGGACGCTCACTGCCGATTGGCAACGTTTCTTAGATGCCTAGCAACTCGTTGAAAACCTCCCCCCCTCACCCCAAGACATACACCGGACTCGACCACGCCATCTGCCCGTCGCACTGAATGGCCTTGACGAAATAAGCCGCCTGTCCCTCCCCCGGCGGCTGATCCACCGTCTCCAGCGTCAATTCCAGCGCTTCCACCCGCTCGGGATAGCGCTGCACCACCAACTGCATGTCCAAGCCGCCGTAATCGAAGCGCCGCAGCTCGTGGCCCAGCCCCGCCAAATCAATCTCCGTCGTCCCCGCCGCCGACTCGAACACCAAGCGGCCCACCCACCCATCGTCCAGCACCAGCTCAATCCCGTCGCAATCCCCCGTAGTCTGCGATTGAAAAGCCACGGCCTGCGGCTCAGTCGCGGTAATCCCATCGGCCGCGGAGTCAAAGCTGACCGTAGTCGCCTCCACAATGGTCGCCTGAGTAGTGCGGATAATCCCCGACCAATCCACCCGCCGCCCACGCCCGCGCATCCGCGAGCCAGACCACATCAGCCGCACCCTGTTGGAATCCCCCAAATCCCGGAATTCAGGCGGCTGCACCTCGGCGAGCAATTGCCGACCGCGATACACTTGCAGCGCCTCCAGCGGTGCCGCCCCCACAACCCGAGCGCGAATATCCACCGAGTCCACATCTTGCACCACCGCCCCCATGAGCGCGCCAGCTATCTGTACATCTAGCAGTATGCGCGCACCGGTCGTGCCATAACAGCGCCGACTACACAGAGCCTCCCACACATCCGCACGCGACAACTCACCAGCCAACACGCAGGTCAAACCACCGGCAATGCCAAACTCACCAGCCCCCGGCCCCTCAGCCCCAGGCCGCCCCTTGTGGCCGTCGCTGTTGCACATAACCCCGACCACATGGCCGCAGTCCAGCGCGTCGAACAGCATCCACTCGAACACGCCCCAGCTCGAAACGACCTCCACCAGATTGTGCGCCTCGGGGTCGAAATACGCCTTGACGTCGGCCCAGCGCCCGCCCACATGCGAGCCGATAATCACTTGGGCGCGCGGCACCAAGCGGGCGAGCCGAGCGAAGAACACATCGGCCGGATGCGCGGGCGACACCTCGTCCTCGGGTACGTGCGGGATCTGCCAGTGGCTATTGCGCACAATGGGCAGCCCCTCGGCAAAGTAAAAGACGTTGCGATCCCCGCCGGCCGGAGAATTGGCCGACCACTCGTAGCCGGGAAAGACGACGAACTCGCCGTCCCGGTGAAAAGCCCGCACCGTCTCGTTGAGCCGCTGCCAGTCCTCGTCGTCAACCTGGAAATCATTACCCTGATGCGAGGCAAAATCCACCCTCGCCCAGTCGCGTGCAAAAGTGAAGTATTCCTCCTCCGTGCCTATGCCGACAGTAGCGTCGGACTGGGCGTGCAAATCCCCCCAATAGCGATGCCACTCAGGCGCTGTCTCAGCTACGGCAACAGGATTGCTGTAACAGCGCAAGCCACCCGCCGACGCAATCAGCCGTCCACTACCCGAAGCGCAAAAAGACACCCTACGTCCCTTGACCACGACCTCCCCTTCCCCATCCCAACCCAATTCAACCGCCCCTGCCACCCCCGTCGGATTGCCCCACATATCCTGCCCTTTGACAAAAACCTCCACTGCTTCCCCCACCACCGCCTGGCTCGGCGCTATGCACACCAATTCCACAGCCTCGCCAGCGACAATGGGAAACTTGGGCGAATCCACCACGGCCCGAGCCACCGCAGCATTGGTCGGATCGACGAAAACGCGGAATTCGTGGGCCGACTCGACAAAGGTCTGCACCCGAATCCCCGGCGAACCGCCGCTGCGCTCACCCAAGACCACGGTCACCGTATCGCCGGGCGCGAGGGACCCGTCGTACACATCAATCACCACGCACCAGATCATCCACGGCCGCTCGTGTCCCTTGGGGGCAAAGCGCGGTGCCAGCTTGGCCGCCCCATTGGTCTGCACCGTGCAATAAGCTGGCGCGGCCGGATCGCTAAACTGGGCTGGCTGCATATCGCAGGCGAGGCGCTGGGCGATCTTAATGGTGCCGCCCTCGTCAATGCCGTAGCTGCCCACAGTCAGGGTCAAGGTCCATTGCTGATAGCTACCGGCCACTACCGGTACGCAAGGTTCCAGCGTCACCGTCCCCAGCCGTTCCCGCCATTGTTGACTCATTTTTTAAACTCCTGTCTTCTAGCGTGATATTTATATAAAAATCTCCGCACTGCTCGCCCACTTTTCTCCACAGCCTCTTTTTTCGCTAACTTAACCGGCATTATAGAAAAATCTGCGCGGAATTGAAATCCGCCCCTTCAGAAAGGACAATCAGCGTGAAGGTCGTACTGACATATGATATGGGAGAATCCTTCGTCGAAGAATTGCAGACGGCGTTTCCCGAGCTGGACTTTTACCCAGCGTATGACGAAGCAGAGCAGGAGCAAGAGGTGGCCGATACGGAGGTTGTGTTTGGCTTGATGAGACGACCGGTGTTTTTGGCAGCAAAAGAACTCAAGTGGTTCCACTTTGTCGGCATCGGCTTCGACCCGATCGTGCGCGATATACCGGAATTGCGTACGGGTGACGTGGCGATGACCAATGCGCGAGAGACGCACGTCGTGCCCATGGCCGACCACGTCTTCGCCGCCATCCTCGCGTACGCACACCGCATCCCCGAACTACTCGAAGATCAGCGCAACCACCAGTGGAATACCAAACGCTATATGCAGCGCATCATCGAGTTGGCCGGAACCAAGATGGGAGTGCTGGCCATGGGAGACATAGGCCGAGGCGTGGCCACGCGAGCCGCAGCCTTTGGGATCGAGGTGTACGCGGTGGACATTTTGCCGATGGAACCGCCGCCGGGGGTGTGCGCGGTGTGGCCGGTCGAGCGATTGGACGAGATGCTTGGGATGATCGACTGGCTAGTGGTAACGGCCCCGCGAACCAAGGCGACGACGGGGATGATCAACCGCCAACGGCTCGCCCTGCTCAAAGAAGGGGCATTTGTCGTAGTCGTCTCACGCGGAGGAATCGTCGATGAAGAAGCGCTAGCCGAGGGCTTGCACACAGGCCGAATCGGCGGAGCCGCGCTCGACGCGACAGAGATCGAGCCGCTGCCGTCCGACAGCCCGCTGTGGGACGCGCCCAACATGCTGATCTCGCCGCACACCTCGGCCGAGTCCGTGCAATTGATCGAGCGCCGCAAGGCGATCTTCGTGGAAAACCTGCGCCGCTATCTGGCGGGCGAAGCCCTATTGAACGTGTGCGATCTAGAGAAGGGATATTAAATGACGGCAAAACCCCACCTGCCCCCGTCCCCCATTGACGAGGGCAAAGTTACCGTAACTGCCATCGAATCCGTACAGCCGCTCGACCTGTTTCCCGACTTGCTGCTGGTGCGCATCCACACCGACGCCGGCCTCATCGGCCACGGCGAAACTTATTACTGCGCCGAGGCCGTACAGGCCATGCTCCACGACTGGATGGCGCGCCGACTACTCGGCGAAGACGCACTGGCCATCGAATCGCACTGGCGCTTCCTCTACGAGCGCGCCGCGAATTTCGGGGTCCGCGGCACGGAAATCCGCGCTTTGTCGGCGCTGGACGTGGCGCTGTGGGACATTCTCGGCCAAGTCTGCAACCAGCCGATCTATCGCCTGCTCGGCGGACCAGTGCGCGACAAAATTCTGGTGTACAATAGCTGCGGCAACCCGCAATACGGGCCGAGCACCACCGGGCGCAAAGGCTGGCCGGGCTTTGGTGCCATCGGCGAGCCAGGGCCGCTCGGCGATTCGTGGAAGCTATTCCACGAGCCAGTGGCGCTGGCCGAGGAGCTGGTCGAACTGGGCTATAGCGGCCTAAAGGTCTGGCCCTTCGACCAAGCGGCCATCCAGTACGGCCCAGCGCGCATTCCGCACCGCGCAATCGAGGAAGGCGTGCAGCCCTTGCGCGAGATCCGCGACAAAGTGGGCATGGACCTCGACATCTTCGTCGATGGCCACGCGCATTTCCAGCTACCAGCGGCCCTCCACATTGCCGAGGCATTGCGCGAGGTCGCGCCGCTGTGGCTGGAGGACGTGATCAAAATGGACAATCTCGACACAGTCGCCGACTTCCGCCGCCAGAGCCGAATGCCCATTTCCGTCAGCGAGATGCTGTTGAGCCGCGCCGATTACAACTCCGTGCTGATACACCAAGCCGCCGACTACGTGATGATCGACCCGACCTGGGTCGGCGGCATTTCCGAAACCGCGCGGATCGCCCATCTGGCGCAGACCTATAACGTGCCGGTCAGCATGCACGACTGCACCGGCCCACTGACGCTCTTCGCCGGCTTGCACGTGGGAGCAGCGGTGGCGAACTGCTGCTATCAGGAGACTGTGCGGGCACAAATCCAGACGGTGTATCGGGAACTAATCGATATCGAGGTGGAAATTAGCGACGGGTATGTGAACCTGCCCCAAGGCAGCGGCTTGGGCGTCAGGCTAAATCCCGATTTGTTCAAGCCGGAACGTCCCGGCTATCGTATTTCGCAAAGTTGAAGGAGAAATTTTCAATGGAAAAGGTCAGATATTCCGATTTATTGCCGTGTGAGTTTCGCCAGCGACTGGCGGCTAGGCCGGTCGCTTACCTGCCGCTGGGCACACTCGAATGGCACGGCGAGCACTTGCCCTTGGGCAGCGACGCGATCCAGAGCGAAGGGCTGATGATCGAGTGCGCCAAGCGCTTTGGCGGGATCGTCATGCCGCCGATTCACCTCGGGCCGGATCGGGCGTGGGATCGCGGCGGCGGCAAAGTGCTCCACGGCATGGACTGCGCCGACAGCACCGACCCCCACCGGCAGCTAGACGGTAGCTGCTACTGGGTGTCGGACGGGTTTTTCGGAATGCTAGTCGACGCGATCTTAGCGCAGATCAAGCGCTCGGGTTTCAAGTTCGTGTTCGCCGACGGACATGGACCGAGCCGCTGGGCTTGGCGCGAAGCCATGGCCGAGCGGGAGCAGCGCTTCGGCCTCAAGCTGGCGGGAGTTACGGATGAAATATCGCAGGAATGGAAAAGCCAGATGGACCACGCCGCGCGCAACGAAACGTCGCTGGTAATGCACTATCAGGAGGAGTTGGTGGACCTCGGACAGTTGTCGGCAGACCGAAGCGTGTGGCCACAAGGAGTCGGCGGCGAGGATCCGCGCGACGCCAGCGCCGCATACGGGCGAGAGTGCATGGAGCGGTCCGTGGAGATTGTCGGGAGGCTGATTGCAGAGAGCGGAATTTGATTACTGTAACCGGCGACCGCGGTCGCCACCTTCAAAAGGACGACGCATGAAAATCACCCAAGTAGAGACCATTCGCTTCAAAACCATCACCAATACCGAGCGCGACTCCGACGGCCACGGCCATCCCGGCCCCGAGCGCGAAACCACCCAGACCCTGCTGCAGATAGATACCGACGAAGGCGTCTCCGGCTACTGGTTTGGTGCCAATGCCCAAGCCATAGACAGCATCATCAAACCTGCCATCGTCGGCGAAGACCCCTTTTATCGCGAAAAAATCTGGCGCGACCTCAACCACCGCCAGCGCCTCAATCTGGGCACGCTATCCGACCAAGTGCTCATGTCCGTTGACCTAGCGTTGTGGGACTTGGCCGGACGCGCCCTAGATCAACCCGTGTACAAACTGTTGGGCGGCTTGCGCGACAAAGTGCCAGCCTACGCCTCCACCATGTGCGGCGACGACCTCAAAGGCGGCTTGGCCACTCCCGAGGACTACGCCAATTACGCCCAGTGGTGCATGGAGCGCGGATACCCCGCCTTCAAACTGCACACTTGGCAGCCGCCCTACGCCGGCGCGCCCGATCCCAAGCGCGACATTGAAGCCTGCGCCGCCGTGCGCGAGGCCGTCGGCCCGGACGTGCCCTGTATGCTCGACCCCTACCACTACTACGACCGCGAAGCCGCCCTATTCCTAGCCAAGGAACTGGAAAAGCTCGACTATTACTGGATGGAAGAGCCCATGGACGAACACAGCATGTCGTCCTACATCTGGCTGTGCGAGCAGACCAGCTTGCCGATTTGCGGCCCTGAGACCTGCGAGGGCAAAATGTACGTGCGCGCTGAGTGGATCAAAGCCGGTGCCTGCGACATCAGCCGCTGCGGCGTAGGCGACGTGGGCGGCCTCACCCCACTGATGAAAACCGTGCATCTGTGCGAATCATTTGGCATGCGCTGCGAAATCCACGGCGGCGGCCCTGGCAACCTGCACGCCCTGTGCGCCATGCACAACGGCGAATTCTACGAGCGCGGCCTGTTGCACCCCTTCATCGACTTCGACCAGCCCGCCCCTTGGCTACACGAGCACGGCGAGCTGATGGACGATCAGGGATTTGTCCACGTGCCCCAACGGCCGGGACTGGGCATGAATATCAACTGGGATTACATCGAAAAGAATAAAGTCGATTGAGCGAACCGAGCGGAACAATCCACGTCTGACCGAACGCTACGGCAACCACGCTGACTGCATGTACATGTAAATTAACATCTGACGGTTAATATACACGGCGACAAGGAGTTAGCTTTCTACGATACCCTTCCCTCAATCCGCGTCGCCCGCTCGCTCCCGCTGCCAGTCCTTGCGCCCCCCGTAGTAGTATCCCTCGTCGAAGAGAGTTGCCACCGTCTGCGCTAGAGTCCGGGCGTACACGACCATGTCCACGTACCGCCCATCGACCCGCAGCCGCCGCTTGAAGCGTGCCTCTTCGCCAAATCCCACTTCCTCAAGTAGCTGCTTCTGATCGTCGTCGCAGTCCGCCAGATAGACATGCAGGACCGCGATCTCCAAGGCTGCGCACCGCTCGACGGCTGCACCGAGCAAATCCGCGGCTTGGCCGCTGAAAGCCGGTGCCACGCGAAAGCTCAATATGCCCGTGTGCTGCTCGGCAAAAGTCCCCCGCCGTTCGACCGTGGCCAAACCGACCACGCGGCGCTTGGTATTTTCCAGAGCAAGGCAGAACCCGCGCCGGCCTTCTAAACGTCGCAAGGTCTTCACAAAGTGACTCTCGTAGCGAGTGTCGCGGAAACTCTCGCTCAGGTAGTCTTTCACGACCCATCTCGGCTCGGGATGATTGTAGAGCACCGAGGCGCCCGGCAGGTCGGCCCAAGTAGCGTCGCGAACCTCGGCCGGACCACCACCGTCAAGGTAATCGCGGTCGAAGTCTTCAGCACCGGACGCTAAGTAGCGCATTCCATCTCCGACGAAATAGCGAAATCCATGGCGCTCGTACAGGCTACCGGCATGAGGGTTAGCCGTACACAGATAAAGCGCCAGTCCCCCGGCTTGCGCGAACTCCTCCACGAGCCGACCGAGCAGGAGCGAAGCAATCCCCTTGCGCCGATGCGCCTCGGCGGTCCAGACGAACTCGACGAGCCCCACCTCGCGCGTATCCGCGGGCGTCTGGCAGCCCATGTAGCCCACCAACTCTCCGTCGATTTTCCCTAGGTAGTAGGGCGTGTACAGCCAAGGCCGCAGGTTCCCTGCCATCAGATCGGCAGCGATATCCCCCCACCAGCAGAGGCTGTGCTCTCCACCGGGAAAGGGCGGCTCGCACACCTCGATCGTCAACGTTTCTCCGCTGCGTAGTTGAACTGTTGTCGTTTCTGTACCGTTCATCATTCCACCTCACAAAATACGAGTAGATGCGGCTCACTCGACGAGATTCTGCCAGATCGACGCCACCACGGCCCAGTAAATCGCCGTCTGCACAATACCGGAGCTGGGCAGAATTTCCACGTCGTACCCCGGCACCCGGGTCACCGAATCGCCGAAGGGCCACTTCGGTCGGATGACGTAGTCCGGCTGCGGGCCGTCCAATCCGTCCCCGGTGATTACCTCGACGATCTGTGCACCCACCCGACGCGCGACTTGGTAGGCTTGCGTTGGCCGCCGGTAGTACCCGAGGAAGAAGAACAGATCTCCCGACTCCAGCTCGCGCTCAAGTTCGGCCACCGACGGCGACTCCCCATCGAGCCGCCCTAGACGACGCATGTACAGCGGATCGCCCGGCGCTCCGTGCTGATACACGGGGAAGTGTGAGATCATGCCCGCATGAATGACGCCGCCATCGTTGAGGACCTGAGCACAGACCGCACCGATGCGGTCGATGGCCTCCGTCTCCTCCTCAATCAGAGCGCGCAGAATCCCTCCGATTGCGTCCAGATAGTCTCCACCCACCTGTCCTAGAAGCATCGCCGGCACTTGGTGTGTCTGGTGGAACCGCGAGCCAACAAACCGGGCATTGCGATCCCTCGCCCCTGCCACCAGCACGCTCTGATACATGGCCGGCATCCGACCAACCCGGGTCAAGGCGGCCACGATCTCGCCGGTGAAGGTCCACAAGACAACTAAATTCTGCAGAGAGATCAGCGGGTACCCCTCGCCGCCGAAGGGAGCAGTCACCACCTCTGACAGGAGAATTTCGCTCTCTAGGAATAGGTCGGCCCCCAACTGCGAATCCGCACCAGCCCACGAGGCCGGCCCGATGCCGACGATCAAAGCACCCGAGGTGCGCAGGTCCCGTAACAACTCCAACTCCTGGTCCGGCGGGGCTCCCGACCAGCCGAGGATCACCACGTCATTCGGCGACAGTACCGTCTCGGGCGTCCACTCCTCAGCCAGCATCAGCCCACCAGAGCGGATGAAACCTTCCGATGTAAAGTCCGGCCGCGCACTGGCCAGCAGTAGCCGTCCATCCGCTACAAGGCGTCCGGAAACCTGGTCGGCGACCTCCGAGATTGCCGACAGTCGCGGTCTCAGGCCCTCAATGCCTGCCAAGAGCACTGCGAGATAGTCCACGCAATTCACTCTGCCGCAGCCAGTTCCAAGGCCCGAAGTGCCCCGTCGGTCAGAACCCGATCCGCGTCATCGCGCAGAAAACGCCCCTGGTGGCTCGCCCTCGCATCGAGGACCTCGTAGCCCCCGTAGGGCACCTCCTCACTCGTCGGCACGTAGCCGATGGCACCGTTGGCGTACCCCACGGGCAAGGTCAAGGAAAAAGGCGACGCCTCGGCAATGGCCAGCCCCGTCTCGACGAAGATCTCCCCCGGCAGGCCGATGAGAGCCACGTCGTCCAAGGCCACGACCTGCAATTCAAGGGGCAAACCCGTGGCCACCGAGCCGCTCTGACACGCCTCAAACCGCTCCTTGGCGGCAAAGTAGCGGCGGCAGACCTGCCAGCTCCGGTGGTGCTCGCCCTTGAGTTGACGAAAGGCCGGCTCCCACTCCGCCAGTTCGCGCTCGCACTCCTGCTGCGACGGCATGGGCTGAAGAGGCAGCTTAAAGGCATGCTGAGCACAGCTCAGTCGGCCACCCCGTCTCAGATCGGCTCGGTCCAACACCGTCTGCAGCACCGCATCACCAGCACTGGTACCGTGGCGCGCGGCAAGGGCAAAGGAGCCGCGCGGATGAGGGTTGATATTGCCAGCACAGCCGTTGACGAACAGCGCCGTCACGCCCGACAGTTGGGCCTCGATCAACTGCATGGCATGGCCGATCCAGTCGGCTGTGAACAGGTAGTTGTCGCTCACTAGGCAGGTCCCGTGAGCCGCGTGCTGATAGATCACCGACAGCGGACCGCCGTCCTCACGCTCAAACCACACCGCATCGACCCAAGGTGCCACCGCTCCGTCGGGATTGACGCCGATGCGGGTCGTGCCATCCGCCTGGCGCTCCCGGCGATTGACGCCGACCTGCAGTGGATGACGGCCCGTGCCCCAGCGCACAGGCACCGCCGAGGTGGCCGCCTGCAGAGCCGCACCGGCCATGTAGTGGCTCACCCCGTCGATATAGGTGGCAACCTGTTCCTCCAGCGCCGAAAAGTCAGAGTACATCTGCGGACCGCCGTGCGTGTGCGAGAAGGCGAGGAATACGTGGGCCGCAGGCACCCCCGTTGCCACTTGTACCAACTCGCGCACGCGAGCGACCTGCTCCTCCCGCATACCGAGCAGATCGTTGGCGATGATCACGGCCTGAGTCGAGCCGTCGTCGAGGAACAAGGCGTGGGTGTTGAGGTGGTCGTGTACGCCCTCGGCCCCGTGGTCGCGAGCACCGTATCCGCCCATAGGGCAGCCGATCGGTGGAGTGATCCGGGCACCGCCAGTTCCGGCCAGCAAATCATTCATTATTCTCTTCTCCTGCTCTTGTTGGTTAAGGGGCCCGCAGGACCTCCTCAATGGCACCACGCACGATTTTTTCCGACCGCCCCGACACAAAGGCATCCACCGGCTCGTATCCCCCCTCGGCAAAGGAACTCGCCAAGGTTATATACCCAGTCCCCAAGTCCCCGTATCCCGCCACGGCGACAAAGGCATCGGGGCGACTCTCCTGCGCGTGCAGTTGGTATTCGATAAAGATCTCGCCCGGCAAATGGACCACCGCCACCCAATCGTTGAGGTGCAAACAAGTGATGGGAATGGGCCGCTCGCTCCGGCGCAGATACGTCAGCATGAGGGCGGCTTTGCTGTGTACTTTAGCTCCTGTGGCCGCCGAGGCGATTTGCGCCAGCAGGTTTTCCTCGTCCATATCCTCCCTCGGCGGCAGCCGCACCAGCTCGACCATCCAGCGCACATGCTCCAGCGGCTGCCGCGCACTACCCTGCTCCGCCGCCAACATGGCCCGGTGGATGCGCTTGGTGAACAATTCCCGGTTGTCAGCTATACCATCGTTGTACTTGCCCGCAGTGACATTGCCCGCGCAGCCGGTGAAGTATATGTGCGGCACGCCGCTTTCCTCCCTGCGGCGGTTGCGCGCCAAGCCGATGAATTCAGGCGTCACCAGTCCGGTGCCGTCCTCACTGGTGGGATGGACGGCGTAGTAGTGCAACAGGGCCAAGGGCGTCTCCCCTTGGTAAAAGCCAATCGTCTTGAGCATGGGGTCGATGATACCCTCGGGCGCGTCCCGCACTTGTGGATCGCGGCATTGGGTCCAGCGCACCCCGGCCACCTTGCCGTCTGGTCCCATCACCCGCCGATTGGAGGCGATTTTTTCGACTTTGGCCTGCCCCACCGCAATATCCGTGCATGGCTGTAGCTTAGTCATAGCCGCGCCCGCTGCTTGCGCCGCTTGCGCCCGCACCTTTTCGGCCCAATCCCCAGTCATAATGATATTGGGGCATCCGTGGGCGTCGAGAATGTCTTGGGCGTCGCGGTCGGGCCAGGGCGTATCGTGGGCGTGGATACAGTGCACGGCTACGCGCTCAGCCTCGGTGCCCACAGCCTGAGCCAATTCCCCGCGCCAGCGGTCGTAATCGCCGTTGCTCAATTCAGCCCAATCCAAGGCGCACAAAACTAGAGGCAATTGATCGTCCGGCACCAAAATCAGTCCCAAGGCGGACAGCGGGGCGGCTATCCCCTTGGCCGGTGGATACCACCCCGCACAGAGCGGATGGCCCAGCGGCGGCGTAACGTCGGATTGGAACGTGGCGAGTTGCAGCATGGTTTTCTCAATGCCGGAAGATTGCAGGTATTCCGCGCCGCCCTAATATACGCGGCTACCACCTTGACAGGCCACCGCCCAAGTCAATTATTGGAGGCCCAATCAGCGCTTTTCCAATAGGAGCTCCCCATGAAAATCGCCTACATTGAGCAAATCCCCATCGCCATGCCCCTAGCCAAGCGCTACGACAACCACGCCGGCCGCATGCGCATGTACGACATGGATCAACATCTAGTAGTTAAAGTACACGGCGACAATGGTTTAGTCGGATACGGCGACTACGAAGATAACCCCAGACCCGTACCCCAAGCCGAGATCGACGCGCTCATCGGCACCAACCCTTTCGACTATCTGCTCAACAATTTCCACATGGCCTTGGGCATGGCGCTCTACGACCTGATGGGCAAGCACGTAGGCGTACCCGCGTACAAACTAATGGGGCAAAAAGTGCGCGACGCCGTCCCCTGCGCCGCCTGGACTCGCCCCTGCCCGCCCGACGTTTTCGCCGGTGAGATCCAGCGCGCTGCCGATCAGGGCTACCGCGTCTTCAAAATGCACTCGGACGCCCGCTACGACGTCATCGAGCAGACCCGCGCCGCGGAAAAGGTAGCACCACCCGGCTTCAAACTGCACTGGGATCTCAACCACAACCGCACCCTGGGCACGATCCTGCCCATTGTCGCCGAACTGGAAAAATCGCCGATCGTCGGATTTCTCGAAGACCCGCTGGTGTGGAGCGACATCGACGGCTGGCGCACCCTGCGCGAGAAGACCAAAATCCCCCTCGTCATGCACGTCCCCCAACTAGGCGGCATACAAGAAGTAATCCGCGGGGTCGCCGATATCTACATGATCGGCGGGCGCATCGGCGACACCCTGACCTCGGGTTTTGCCTACGGCAAAGCCAATATCCAGTGCCTGATCCAGCAATGCGGCAATACCCTGATGAAGGCCCTCACCCTGCACCAAGCCGCAGTCCTGCCCACGGCCTCAGCCCATATCGTCAACATCGACGACCAGTTCGAGTCCGACATCGCCGCAAAAATTCCAGTCGTCGAGGGCTTTTCATCTGTGCCTGAAGGTCCGGGGCTAGGCGTAGAAGTGGACGAAGAAGCCCTAGCCCAAGCCGCCGCCCGCGCTCACCTGCCCAGGTACGACTACATCGGCGTGGTACACTTTGCCAGCGGCCACAAAGCCTACAGCTTGGGCAGCCCCAACATCAACCGCCTAACCGGCACCGAAGAGGGCCGTCTCCAGGGCTTCAACTTTGAGTACTGGACCGACGACGGCTCAGCCGAATACGCCCGCGTCCTCAAGAGGTTACAGGAGGAAGGGCCGTTTATCGAGGAGTAGGAATGGACAGCAAGAAAATTCCCGGTAAAGGCGCAACGTTCAATCGGGTCGCGATGTCGAGGGTAGGCGTTTATGAGCATTCGCTGAGTCGATCGGCCCATATTTGCAGAAACTCCTCGGGCGTCGCAATGCTCACTCCTAGCTGGGGGAAGTCGCTCGGATTGCGCGTAATGAGAACATGGGCTCCAACGCGAATGGCAGAATGGAATTGGATGGCATCCTCGAAATCGTCGCAGGCTGAGTCGATAGCCTGATTGATGATTTTGGCGTCGGGGGCCACCGAATCGAATGTATCCCGCAGCAGTTTCAATACTTTTTCGGCCTTTGTCTTGCTTTCAGCTTTTCGCACAATGTAGTAGATGTTGTTGAAGCTAATGGCTGAAATGAACGCCGTAATTTCCCCGCGCTCGGCCAGCGTCCAAACGTATGCAGAGGCTCGATAGTGGGGTTCACGGCGCGTGAGTACATCCAGCAGAACATTGGTATCTACCAGCGCAATCACTACCGTATCCCATATTTTTCACCAAGCGCGTTTTCGAGCAACTCGCTCTCCGCTCGGTCCGTTGGCAACTTCACGATTCCAGACGCACTGAGCGCAATCGGGCCTAAGCTGTCTTTAGGATCGCATTCTTGGTCAATCGTGCGAAAAAGCCGGACGAAAAGTGCCGAAACGCTGGTTTTCTTTTTAGCTGCTATCCGCTTGGTCTCGGCGATAACTTCCTCTGGCGCACTCAGGGTCAGCTTTTTAACGGCCATCTTAGCCTCCTTTGGACTGTATTTATACGTATTATTTTTTTGAAAAATTACGTAATTTTAGCCTCAAGTGTCAAACATATCACGCGTAACACTCCCCGATCTCAATTTGCGTAATCATGCGATATTACCTTTCGCTCCAATTGTCCACAGTCTTACTGGGCGCAGTATCATGGCTAGATCTCTTCCCTTTCGGACCTCAAGAATACCAGTCCTGCAACGCCGGATAAAGCTCCCGGTAGCGATCAAAAGCCCGCCGGTAGTATTCGACTTGCTCCCGGTCGCAGCGCACCGTCTCGGCCAACTTGACCGTGCGCTGGCAGGCAGTGGCAAAATCCGCATAGAGTCCGCCGCCGACACCCGCCAACAACGCCGCCCCGACCGCCGATAGATCATCCGTGGCGATCCGCACCACGTCCCTCCCCAAAATATCGGCCTGGATTTGCCGCCACACCTCCGAATGCGAGCCCCCCTCGCCGATCCGCAGTTCGTCAATGGGCAAGCCGATTTCGGCAAAGCAGTCGAGCGAGTGCCGCAAGTCGAAGACGACCCCCTCCAGCACCGCCCGCACCAGATGCCCCTTGGTATGCCCCAGCGACAGCCCGACAAAGCCGCCGCGAGCGTGGGCGTCGGGACGCGGCGTGGCCCTTCCTTCGAGCCAAGGCATGAAAAATGCCCCCTCGGCACCAGCGGGAACCGCAGCCGCAGCCTCGGTTAAATCCTCGTAGCTACCCCCGAATTCCTCCTTAAACCACTTGAGCGAGGCCCCTCCAGTAAACGAGCAACCCAGCCAAGCGTATTTGCCGGGGATGGGGTGGCACATCGGCCAGAGCTTGTTAAAGGCCCGTGGATCCAGCGTCTCGGCAAAAGCCGTGGCGTGCGCTGCCGTGCCAATCCCCAAGCTGATAATGCCCGGCTCAATCACCCCAGCACCGAGGATCATGCAGGGCATGTCCCCGCCGCCAGCGACGACGGGCGTGCCCTCGACCAACCCAGTCTGCTCAGCAGCCTCTTGAGTTATGGCCCCAACCACTTCTGGCGAATCGGCCAAGTCCGGAAACAGTCCCACATCGACTTCCAACGCCTCCAAAATTTCCCCCGACCACTGGCGCTCGTGCAGATCAAACGCCGCAGTTGTCGAGGCATCCGATACCTCGGCTGCTATTTGCCCGGTGAGCCGGTAGCGCAACCAATCCTTGGGCAACAGCATCCATCGACTTTGTTTGTAAACGTCTGTCGCATGGTCTTTTACCCATAACACCTTTGCCAAAGTATTAACCGGCCCCAACCGCATTAGCGTCCGTTCCCGCAGCAAGTCACCCGCGCGCTGCTCGGCCCAATCGCACTCTGCTTGCGAGCGGTGGTCGAGCCAGATCGGCACCCGCTGCAGGGGCTGCCCGGCGCTATCGACAAACACCGCGCCGTTGATCTGCCCCGACAGACCGACACAGGCGACCTGCGCTGGATCAACATCAGCGATCGCCTGACGCGCAGATGCGCACAGCCCTTGCCACCAATCCTCCGGTTCCTGCTCGACCCACCCAGGATGTGGCTTGTAGAGCGGATACTCGGCCTGCCCTCTGCCGATGAGGTCGCCCGCCTCGTCGATGAGGACGGCCTTAGTGCTTCCCGTACCCAAATCAATGCCCAGTGCGTAACGCATCTGACCCTCCTATCCGAATCGATCCACGTTGCACAAACTTAAATCAAAACCCGGCTCCTCCCCCTGTACCACCCGCGCGACCACCGTTCCGGTCACCGCGCCTAGAGAAACTCCAATCATAGCGTGCCCGGCCGCCACCGTGAGATTGTCGTAGTCCCGCGGCCTCCCCAAAAAGGGCAAACCATCCGGCGTACAGGGTCGCAGCCCCCGCCACACTTCGATTAGCTCTAACACATCCGATGTCCACGCCGGTACGTAGCGCGGCACCGCATTGACAATCGCGGCGACCCGCCGGCGGTTGATCGACGTATCCATGCCCGCCAATTCGAGCGTACCGGCAAAGCGCAGCTTGTCCCCCATTGGCGTGGTGCCGACGCGGGCTTCCACCAACATCAGCGGTACCTCCGGGCACGGATCCGGCTTGTGGACGGTGACGCTGTAGCCCTTGGCCGGCTGCACTGGCAGGGACAGGCCCAGCCCTCGACCCACACCCGGCGACCACGCCCCGCTGCACAGCACGACTTCGTCCGCGACAAAATCCCCGCGCGTCGTCTCGACCACTTGCAGACGACGCCCCTGTTTGCCAAACCCCAACACCTCGGTTTTCTCGTTCAACTGCACCCCGCGCTCGACGCAACGCGCGGCCAAGGCCCGCACGAGACGCGCCGGGTCCAAGTGGGCGTCCTGCGCGTAAAACGCCCCACCCACGCAGTCCAATTCCACGGTGTCGGCGCGCTCCTGCGCCTGTTGAGCATCGACCATCTCCACCTCTATCCCTATCTCCTGCATCAGCTCGGCCTCTTCGTGGACGCTTTCCATCCCCTGCTCGGTCTTGCACAGCAGGAGTCGGCCCTCGTGCCCAAAGGCAAAATCCAATTCCGCAGCCAGCGTCTCATAGAGCCGAAAGCTCTCCAAGTGCATATCGCGCAACAGCGGCATGGCCTGCCGCACCCGCCGCATGGTGCTGGCCTTGCGGAACTGCCACAGCCAAGCCACAAGGTCGCGGTCCCAGCGCCATTTGATGTAGAAGGGACTGTCCGGGTCGAACATCCACCGCAAGCCCTGGGCGATAACCCCCGGCTCGGCCAGCGGTACGCTGTGGCTGGGGACGATCAGCCCAGCGTTGCCGTAGGAACTCCCCGCGCAGACCTCGTCCTTTTCGACTACAGTAACCTCGCGGCCCTGTTCCTGGAGAAAGTGCGCCGCGCAAATACCGACGACTCCCCCGCCGATGACCAGCACATCTACCTGTTGCGTCATAGCCAAGCCTCGCGTTTGTCCGGCACCTTGACTCCGGTTGTGTTTCGCTCTACGTATTCAGGGACATTATACGCCGAAAATCTGCGTTGAGCCACCAACAGGAAGGAACTATCCATGCTAGATCGCGCCGTGCGCATCGGAATGATCGGCTGCGGCACCCAAGCCAACGTCCACTTTGCCGGTATCAAAGCACTGGGTGCGGACCAAGCGACGGTTACTGCGGTCTGCGACCTCGACGACGAGCGCCTCGCTGCCGCTTGCCAGCTCTGGCCTGAAGCCCGCGCGGCCAAAGACTACCGGGACATGCTCGCTCCCGGCGATCTCGACTTAGTCATCGTCGCCACCATGCCCAACACGCACGAGGCCATATCCTTGGCCAGCCTTGACGCCGGGGCCTGCGTGCTGTGTGAAAAGCCCTTTATGATGAATATCGCGCCAGCCGAAGCCGTCCTCGCCAAGGCCGCGGCGACCGGGCTGCAAGTCCAGCTCGGCACCAACATGCGCTATATGCCGAGTTCGCAGTACTTGCACGACCTAGTCCAAGGTGGCACCATCGGCGAGCCCGTGTTCGCCAAGGCGTGGGGCTGCCACGACGACCCACCCGTCTGGGGGCCGCACTACCACTTAGCCACCTCCGGCGGCGGAGTCCTCGCCTCGACCCTAGTCCACACGCTCGACTTGGCAATGTGGGTCGGCGGCTCCCCCAATCCGCTTACCGTCAGTGCGGCCACCCGCCGCCTCTTTCCCGGCAAGCGCGGGTCCAAGGTCGATGCCGCTATCCACGCGCGCTACGACGCCGAAGACCTCATCAGCGCCTTGGTGCGCTTTGACAACGGCACCTTTTATTCCTTGGAAGGCAATTGGTGCAGCGAGGTGACCAACTTCCACAGCTTTGAACTGACCACCACCCACGCCACCATCACCGGCGAGCCCTTTGCGGTCAAGGTGGATGTCGAAGGCGAGATCGTCGATCAGACGCCCCAACTCGACGGCGACGACTGGTCCCAAAGCGTCCACACCCAAGACGCCACCCTCATCGCCCAACTCCGCGCTGGCGAGCCTTGGGACATGCAGGACGCCCGCCAGTTACTCAACCTGCAAAAGGTCGTCGATGCCTGTTACGAGTCGGCGCGTACCGGTCGAGAGGTCGTATTATAACCAACACGACGGCAATGAATTACAACAAATAATTACCGCCATCTACAAATAATTTCCACGTCCCAGCATCGGCAGGATGCAGTCTGGCGAGATAGCCGCCGTTAGGATATACTTGTCTAAGGCTTGCACGGAGGTCCCGTACGTGGCGTGCGCAACCAATTTGGAAGGCTCTATATGTCCAGTCTTATTGTCAACGGAGGCAAACCCCTCTCTGGTGTGATTGTCCCATCGGGCAACAAAAACGCAGCGTTGCCCATTCTCTGCGCCACCTTGCTCACCGACGAGCCGGTGATCTTGCACAATGTCCCCAACATCACTGACATCCAGAAATTGGTCGCCTTTTTCCAATCCCTCGGTTCCCGCATTGACTGGGACCGCTCGGCCAATACCCTGCGGGTCGATAACTCCGGCTTTGCCGATGAATTGGGCGATGCAGAGCTGACCCAAGGAATGCGCTCCTCCGTGCTCCTGCTGCCTCCTTTGCTCAAGCGCCTCGAGCGCTTACCCTTACCCGTCGACACCAAGGGCTGCACCCTAGGCGTGCGCGAGATTGACCCGCATCTAGAGATCATGGCCCGGCTGGGTGCCCGGACCATCTCCGGCGACCCTCCCGTCCTATCGCTGGACAGGTCCTTCGTGGGGACGAGCTATTGGGCGGACTATATGTCGGTAACTACCACCGAGAATTTTGTCATGGCCGCAGTCCTAGCGTCAGGCTCCTCTACCCTGATCAACGCGGCCAGCGAGCCCCACGTGCAGGATTTGTGCCACTTTCTCAACAGCATGGGGGGCCGCATTGAGGGCATTGGCTCCAGCATCCTGCACATCAAGGGAGTTGAGTGCTTGGAGGGCACCGAAGCGACCATCTCTTCTGATCATCACGAAGCCACCACCTTCCTAGCCCTAGGTGCTATAACCGGCGGTCAAGTCCGCGTCGAGAAGACGCTCCCCCACCACTTTGACCTCATAGATCGGGTTTTTGCCAAACTGGGCGTAGAAGTGCACCGCGAGGACAATGCCGCGATGGTGCACCAGACCCAGCCCCTTCAGGTCCAGGAGCCCTTTACGTCGAATATCCTGCCCAAAATAGAAGCGGCACCCTGGCCTTATTTTCCCGTTGATTTGCTGCCGCCTATGGTGGCTTTGGCTGTGCGCGCCAAAGGCGTGATGCACTTTTGGAACAAAGTGTACGAGGGCGGTTTTACTTGGATCCCCGAACTGGTCAAATTCGGGGCCCACATCGTAGTCAGCGATCCGCACCGTATCATCGTCTTCGGCGATAAACCGCTGCGCCCTTCTGTAGTGGACGCCCCCTATATCATCCGGGCGGCCGTGGCCCTGTACATGACCGCGGCCACTATACCGGGCCAGAGCATAGTGCAAAACGCCGAGTCCATCCGCCGCGCTCATCCCCATTTCGTCGAAAACTTGAACAAGCTGGGAGCTGATGTCGAGTGGGACGATTGATCTGTTCAGGAGTCTTTCGTGAATTCCGTTTTTTGCCCTGTCCCTTTATTAGTCCTTATTCCTAGTCAATGGCTTAAAAAGAGAATCTCATGCCCCAGCCCAACGCTTGGACGCCCGTCGAGGCCCACAGCACAGCCGCCCTGCTGCACAGCCTGCCTCAACCTCTCACCGCCTTGGCCGACGGAGACGTCCCCGCCGTAGTCCTGCGGGGAGCTTACCCGCCCGACCACTGCCTCAGCTTGATGCGCCGCTTTGAGGAGCGTGGCTATTTCGATCCCGCCACCGTGGGCCAAGCTTCTCAGCTAAGCGGCGGCCCCTATCTCGACTTGGGCACCAGCCTCGGACGGGTCGGGGCCGACCCAGACGCCTTCTTCGCCCACGCCGCTCGCACTCACGAGTTGTTCGCCACGCTCTTCGAGGGATTTACAGACCCGGTGTGCACGATGTACGCGGCCCTATCCGACCTAGCCGAGGGCAAAGTCGTTCAAACCGCGCGCGAACCGGACGGGCGGCTCTACGGACCGGCTATCTTCCGCATGTACCACGCCGCCGAAGGCCACAGGCCCCACTACGACTCCGTGGCCAAGCGCTCCCGCCCCGGCTACGAATACGCAGTCGCCGACTTCCAGCGCCAATTTGCCGGGGTGTTGTGCTTGCAGACTGGGGATGAAACAAGCGCCGACGAACCCTTTATCTACCGCTGCTGGGGCACCCAGCCTCACATCGAGGAAGTCCTGCGCGAAGATCGCTTCGCCGAGTACGCCGCCGAGCACCACATCCCCCGCGTCCAAGTCCGGCTGACGCCGGGCGATCTCTACTTCTTCTGCACCGAAAACATCCACGAAGTAGAGCGCCTAACGCGCCAGCGGCGGCGCGTTGTGTTGGCCTTCTTCTTCGCCATGTCGGCGGACAAACCGGAGATTTTCGTCTGGTCTTAGGAGGTGCTGACATGACGGGATGGGACCAAATTGAGTCGGAATTAAACGAAATAAAGGAGTTCATAGGCCCGCTGGTTAAACCACCTGAATCTGACGATTCACTACTATGGCACTACACGGGGACGCAGGGACTTGAGGGTATTGTCTCCAACCGGACCATTCGGCTGATCCATGTCGGCTTCCTGAACGACCCAAGTGAGTTGCAGTATGCAAACTCGATATGTGACGAAATGCTAGCCAAGCTGGCAGATCAAGATGATATCGCCCAAGAATTTGTCAGGGGCTACCAAACCTATAAAAAAGACAATGATTTCCGCGCTCCTTTTGTTGCCAGCTTTTGCAGCAAGCGTGACAATTTGGACCTTTGGCGTCTGTACGGCGATGATGGTTGGGGATTTTCTCTTGGATTCCGAATGCAAGAGTTGCAGCTACCAGAGGTAGAGGTATGGGATATTTACGTCCTGAGAGTTCTCTATGATGAAAATGAACAGAAAGCTCATATCGACAAGGTACTGAATAAATTTCTCGGTGAGTTCAGGAAGCTCCATGAGGCTGGCGAAAGCGACATCTTTAAGAGCAAGCACAAGAAGGTGGTATCCTACTCATTATACTACTCATTGAGCCTCATACTATATCTTTCGATTACCTCTCTCAAACATCCATGCTACGAGAATGAGCAAGAGAATCGGCTAGTTCTGAAAGGCAACCACAACGTCGAAGACAACATGAGATTTCTAGCAAGACGGGGGTATTTTAAGCCATATATCGATTTAAAAATCGGGGAGGACAAGGCTTTTCCACTCGACACCGTGGTGGTAGGGCCAGCGACATCCTCACCGCGTCGCGATCAATCTCTTCGGATGTTCCTCGACTATCACGGATTGAAGAGTACTAAGATCGAGTACTCTCACCTCCCATATCTGGGTAAGGACAAAGGCCCTTCATAAAGTTTTACTGTATCGGTATTGCGCAGAAAGACAAGGAGTTACGGCGATTCTCTGGCACTGGTAAAAGATTAAAAATGACCGTGCTTTAACGTTCGAAGGGAGAACGGATGGATGAGCAGAACATACCTAGCCCCCTGAGTCGTCGGACCGCTTTGGTCCTTAACTGTCTCCTCGTTGCGACATACGTCGCGATCGCTATTTTCGCGTCGAGTCCATGGATCATGTTCGCAGGCTTTCTCATCCTCGCGGTTCTGGTCCGATCTGCGACAACATACTGGATGACGAGGTGGGCGAGTCAGGAAACCGGAGAACCCGTGCGGTCAGTATTCTTGGTGATTCTAACAAACCTGATTCTAGGGTTGCTCTTTAGTGCGGCCTTAGTTGCGGGTTTGTGGTGGGTGGGGCGATTTTGGCCTTCTGGTGTCAAAATCATCGTGCCTTGCATCGCTGTCTTCGTTGCCTTCAAGTCCACGTTCCCACTTTCTTGGCCGCACCAACACAAAAAGTCTCCAAATAGTAATGACTCAGTTTGAAATCCGGGGTGCGCCAGCACCGCCGCGTCGTGCTCGCTTTCTTCTTCGCCATGTCGGCGGACAAACCAGAGATTTTCGTCTAGCCGTAGGGCCTCTGAGATGATGGATTGGAACCCTCTTGCGCGATGTGTATTCCATGCCTATGGTTTACATAACGTCTTCCGGCATCGGGTCCGACTGGTTTGCTGAGATCGAAATCTGACGTATTATTACGAGTGCCACTAAGTCTGTGCAGAGCCCGTAGGTCGGGTTATCTGCTAAATACAATAGCCCGTAGTATGGTGCGGGGTAGCTCCCCGTACCAAGGGCGAATAGGCAGACTCGTCTCGCTTCTCTGCGCAGACTAGTGGCATGGCCCGGCACCCACTGGAGGGCCGGGCATCCCCTAGTGCCACAAGGAGATGCGTCATGGCCTGTCGATTTGCCCTTTGGGCTTTATCTGCCCTTTTCGTCCTCTCTTGCTCGCAAGAGCCACCCGTATCATCCCCCTCATCCGCCTCTGTTGAGGAGTCGGGGCCGTGGCAAACGGTCTCGATCAATGGCGCGACCTACCGCCGCGTCGCCGCCAAGCCGACCGAAACGTCCCAAGCGGACTTGCTCATCACCATCCCGATTAGCTATACCGTCGAGGGCGGCGCGGTCCGCTTTTCCGATACGGTGCAGATCGCCGGCCGCACCTACACGGCCGACTGCGGCGCAGGCGGAGACCTATCTGGTGGGGGCGACGATGTGGGAAACACCCCGGCGACGGCAACTAGCATCTCGGTGCAGTATCCGCCGTTTGGCTCAGACAAGATAGAAACCGTTTTGAGTCCAGCGAGTGTCTCTGAATTTTATGAACTGACGCGGGGCGATACGGACTATTTTCGCCTGAACGTTACTCGGCGCGTTTATCTCGGCGTCGGCTCTCGTGGGTCAACGGATGTTGTCGGCCAACTGCTCGATGAAAATGGCGTCGTGCTTGACTCAGAGGACAACAACAGTCTCTCCGACAACAATAACTTTTTTCTGTTTTACCTAGTTGAACCAGGAACCTACTATGTCAAAGTCACCGGTGCTAGCAGTTCCACTACGGGACTCTATTACCTTGGCATTTCTACGTCGTACCCTAGTGCTGGAAAAGCCGTAGCCGAACAGTCAATAGCCTCAGCACACGAAAAGAGTTTGGAGATTTCAAGGTGATCGCTACCTAGCCGAGACGGTATGACGCCAATGGAACGCCTCGACACCGCCCGCGAAGTCCAGCAATTTCTAACGGGCCTGCCCCCCATGCGCGGTCTGTGCTGGTTTCTACTGTTGGCCTTTGGCGTCCTCTCCTGCTCCAAAGAGCCGCCCCTTGCCTCGCCGCAGCCAAAGGGCAACGCCGCGCCCAAAACGTTGGCGTTGCCCACGGCGTCCATCCGGCCCAATCCTTCGACGTATCGCTTCACCGTCGCGCCGGACGAGTGGCTCCCCTTCACGGTGTACACCGATGCGGATTCCGTGCGCGTGATCGTCAATCCGACCGGCTCGGACGCGGTGTTAGAGGTCGCCAGCGGGAACAATCCGCCATCCAATAGCTATTGTCCTGCCGAACCCAATGAGACGCCGGGGGCTTTCAAGAACGGCGAAACCCTGTATTTGCAAGCCTGCGGCGTAGGCAGGACGGAAATTCGGATCGAAGAGTTCTACTACGACCATCCCATCCAGCACTATCGCGGGATACGCGTCGAGCAAGCCGATCTGGTGGGCGACTTTCGAGCCACAGCCATGTCTCTGCCAGCTTCCACCGAGTACGACTCCCCCGAATACACCCTGACGACGACCGATGTGGACTATTTCCGTTTTGACCTAGACCGAACGGCCCTAGTCGAGGTGTTTTCGTCCGGCACGACCGACACGCATGGTCAGCTTGAGGACGCATGGGGTAACTGGATTGACGCCGATGACGACGGGGGGACTGGACAAAATTTCAAACTGAGCAAAGGACTCCCACCGGGCGCGTATTACATCCGTGTCCGTGGCTTTTTTACCTATAGAAGCGACACCTATCGGCTGCACCTGCGCGTAATAGGTGAAAAGCCGCAACCAGAAAGCGGCGACGTTTCAGGCTTCAACATCGAAGTGGTCCACTTCAGCGAAGCACTCCTCAGCACGGAGCATAAGGCCGCGTTCCAGCGCGCGGCCGACCGCTGGGAAGAAGTGATTACGGGCGACCTGCGCGATGTGAATTTCAGGCTCTACCCCTACAACGAGTGGAACGATACCGTGAACGCTCGGATTACCGTCGCGGACGTAGTGGATGATTTGCGCATCTTTGTGCGTATCAAAAACCTCGAAGCAGGGGTGGCCGGCCAAGGCGGCCCGTTTCAGATACGAACCGAAAACAAGCTGCCGATCTTGGGCGCGATTGCGCTTGACCGGGATGAGCTAAACAGCGACCTCGACTCTTTCTATGCGCTGGTGCTCCACGAGATGGGACACTGCTTGGGTTTCGGAACCATTTGGAACGACCTAGGCCTTTTGAATGATCCTTCCATCGACAACCCTTTGGCAGACCCACACTTTTCAGGTTTTATGGCAAGGGTTTGGTTCAACGCGCTGGGCGGAGCGACGTACAGCGGGGCCAAAGTGCCCGTACAAAAAGGCAATGATGGGCACTGGCGAACAAGCGTGTTCGGCGACGAGTTGATGATTAGTGGTTGGATGCCGCCCTACCAAGCTCCCCTTTCAGACGTCACATTGTCCTCAATGAGAGATATAGGCTACGAAGTCAACTGGAACGCCGCCGATAGGTACAGGGTTCCTCGTCCAGCAGCCAAGCCTGTGGTGGTCGAGGCCCCGCCACGTTGCCGCATTGCCCGCCATCCGATCCATGTCGTCGCCGATGATGGGCACATCGTGGATACCATCGACCCATAGGGACACAAAAGTTGACTTCTTATGGCGGGGGTGTATTGGAGATCACGCTACCCACTCAAGCATCAGAGGCGGTCCTCGAAAGGCCCCAACAGCACAAATTCCTGTCCAGCATCGCGAAACGCTCAATCAGGTCGCTACGTCGAGGGTGGGGTGTTCTGCTTGGGTAACGGATGTGCGCTTTCTAATCGCTTCCCAACTAATCACCGCAACCCACAGATTTTCTTTTTCAGAGTATTGAGCCATTCCATCGACTTCCAACTCTTCGCTGTAGAGAACCAAGGCTTGCCCCTCCCGCAGGGAAAGGTTCTGGGCTGCCAAGTCTTCCTTAGTGCCCATGCAGTTCAAACGCAACCGGCCTTGGGGATCGGCATTGTGAAAATCGGCGAAAACTCTTGGCTTGTTCATCGTTTCTCCTCCCGCACAGGATTGGCAATGGTTGGCGTGAGCAGGCTACTGACTTGTTCGTGAGTAAGGCCCGTCAACGTCGCATGGTAAGGACTTCTGCCAGAGGTTCGCACCACATCGCCACCTGCCTTGCGGATTTTACCAGCGGTTGTCACGCCAACTTGTCCGTGTGGAATCATCCTCGATAGTTCAGCAACAGATACTCCTTCGCCGCTTTCTACGGATACTCCAGCGATCCCACTCGGATGAATGCCGTTTCCCCGTCGAATGTCTTCTGGCCGGTTCTTACCTCCACGCACGACCAAGGCATCGTCGGGAATTCTTGCTGTGCCGATTAGCATATTCTGCTGTTTGGACACCCAGAGCGGAAACTTGGCGGCTATCTTCTTCTAAACCAAACCCTACGCTGGACGCACAGATAAGTCAAGACAGAAGCGCACGGGAATCTGGTCCTAAGGCTACATGGCCTCGCCGTGCAGCAAGCGGCTCCTAGTCCGCCGCCTTCTCCACGGCCGCTTGATAATACTCCCGCAGCAAGTCGTCGAGGGCTGCAGAGGTTTGGTTGTAGTTGGTCCATCCGTACGGCGTGTTGTCAAAGCGCACATCGCCTATGAGGGAACCAGCTCCCCGCGACAGGAGAAAGCGGGCCATTTCGAGCTGGTCGGCGACGACGATTTTGTGCAGGGGCGTACTGCCGTGGTCGTAGGAGCGGAATGCGCCGGCAAAACCGTTGATGTCGGCCCCGCGATCCAGTAAGAAGGCAGCCGCTTCCAACGCGCCGCTGTACGCGGCAAAGTTGAGCGCCTCGACGAGGATTTGCTCGTCGGTGAGCACGGTGTCCGGGTCGGGGTGATACAAATGGCCAATTCCCTGTTTCACCTTGCCCTCGGCGTCGAAGAACTCGGCCAGCAGATCGACGCGATTAGCTCCGGCAGCAAAGCGCAAATCGACCGTGGCCCCGGCCTCAATCAACAGACGCGCCAGTCCGCGGTTTTCAGCGATTAGGGCCTTCCACAGTATGCGACCGCGGTTGCTGTCCAAATCAGCCCCTCGACCAACCAAGAGGCTGACCAACTCGGCCTTGGTACCGGCCCAGTCGAGCTGAGCACTTTGGGCCACCAGTTCCAACACCGTAACTAAATCGTAAGTAGCGGCGTTGGGATCGGCCCCGGCGGCGAGTAAGACAGCGGCCAGTTCAACGGCGTTTGCGGGCAGCGGCACTCGCTGCGGTTCGCCAGCCACGTGATGCAAGAGGGTGGCCCCTCGGAAGTAGGGGTATTCGTAATACTCATCGAAATAGCCCTGCGCCGCCGTTAGTTCGGGATGTTCGGCGAGTAGGTTCCTGAGCGTCTCCACGTCGCCGGCGTCAATGGCTTGGACGGCCCGGTAAAAGTCTGGGTGGTCGGCGTCGCCTCGATTGTGGCCTTGCGGCGGCAAGGATTCGCCCGCGCGCGGAATGGCCAGTGCCACCAGCTCGGGCGGGCGTTCGGGGTCGCCAAAATCATTGCCTACCGGGACGATCACGTACTGGCGTCCATCCGCCACATAGCTCATCAGCGCGCCGTAGGCATTGCTGGGCAACTCGACGCGGCCGATTTCTCGGCCCGACGCCAGATCGTAGGCGCGTAAGTAGGCGTCGCGATCGACGAAGTAGTCCGCACCAGCATCACTCAGGTCGTGTGGGTCTTGCGAGGCGGCCAGCAGCAACCGAGGGGTGGTCAGCACGAAGGTGCGGTTGTCCCAGCCCATATCCGGCAGGTCGAGTCCCTTGAGCGCCGGGTGATCAACCGGCCCCTTGCTCACCGTCGTCCGCCACAAGTGCTCGCCGGTGTTGAGGTCAATGGCGGTGATGCTGCCATAAGGAGGCTTGACCAGCGGCAGACCCCGAGGGCCGAGGACGTGCTGGTTGTTGGTGGCGGAAAACGCCGAATGAGCCTCCGGGTCATCTACGCGATGCAACTGCACGGTGGTGATGGCCATGTGCGACGGCACGTAGAGCACACCCGTGCGCGGGTCCGCCGCACCACCCGCCCAGTCGGCACCACCCCATTGCCCAGGCACCACCAAAACCCCCTTCTCGGTCGGCGGCGCGTAGAGCGGCCCGTAGTCGTAGCGGGCGAGGATCGCCTTGGCTTCCTCGCGCAGTTCGGGCGTGAAGTCAATCAGGTCGTCTTCGCTGATGCCTTGGCGTTCAAATGGCGCAGGTTTGGTTGGAAAAGGCTGTGTCGGCGAGGTCTGCTCGCCCGGCACCTGGGACTGGGGCACCGGCCGTTCGACAATCGGCCAGATCGGCTCGCCGCTTTTGCGGTCAAACACAAAGCAGAAGGCCTGCTTGGTCAGCACGGCAACGATCTGGCGCAGGCGACCTTCTACTTCCACATCCAGTAACACCGGAGGGGCCGGTGGATCGTAGTCCCACAGGCCGTGGTGGACTAGCTGATAGTGCCAGACCCGCTCGCCAGTCTCGGCATTCAGGCAGACAATCGACTCGCTGAACAGGTTGTCGCCGGGGCGTTCGCCGCCGTAGTAGTCATGGCTGGCAGAACTCACCGGCAAGTAGAGGTAGCCCAGCTCTTCGTCCGCGGTCATTGAGGCCCAGACATTAGCCGCGCCGTAGGTCTTCCAAGCGTCGCTTTCCCAAGTCTCGTTGCCGTATTCGCCCGCCAGCGGAATCGTGTGAAACTCCCAGACCTTGGCCCCCGTCCTTGCATCGAAAGCCTGCACATCGCCGGGAGGCGTGTACTCAGCCGGAGGCCGGCCGCGCCAGTCGCCAATGGCCGAACCGACCGCGACCACGTCACGACAGATCACGGGCGGGGCAGTCACGCCGTAGTTCCAGCGGTCGCCGTCGGTCAGTGGGCGACGCAGGGACGCGCCCAAGTCGATCCGGCCATCTTGGCCAAACGCCGGGTCTGGAAGGCCGGTCTTGGCATCAATGGAATACAAATAGGCGGTTGAAGTGGCGAGAAAGATCCGCTCGACTGCGCCGTCGGTCCAGTAGCTTGCGCCGCGCAGGTTGCCCAAGAAGCGAGGCTCAATGCGCCAAGCTTCTGGATCAAACGTCCACAGTTCCTCGCCGCTAGCTCCATCGAGGGCGACGAGTATATTGAACGGCGAGGCGTAGTATAGCACCCCATTGACGGCGATCGGCGTACCGCGGTGCTCGTCAAAGTCTAGGTCGCGATCGGCCGTCTCGTATATCTGCTGATCGGGCGGGCGAAAGCGCCACACGACGCGCAATTGGTCAAAGTTATCCGGGCCGATCTGGGCGGCGGGCGAGTACTTGGTGCCGCCCAGATCAGAGGTGTAATAAGGCCAATCGACCGCTTGGGCCGAGGCTACTGCTATCAACATCAGCCAGACGATCAAGGTGCTGCAGGCGCGTTTATTCACTCGTTGCTCCTTTCCTTTTGCGCGGTTTCTATAAGCGTCTTAAAACGGACGACGGGGCATTGAACAGTGTCAAAACCCCGCCGCCGTCTGTTCCCTGCCTTTCCGAGTACACATATTACTCCCATTCCCTCCAATAAACGGATGCCCTATGCCCATCACCCGACCCATCGACACCTTGGTACTCGGCGGCGGCATGGCCGGCACCTTTGCCGCACTCGCCGCCAAAACGCCCGATACCACCGTTGCCATTGTCGAGCCAGCCAATGTCTTGGGAGGCCAAGGCACGGCCGGGGGCGTCGCTGGTTTTTGCGGCGACAGCCAGCGCGTCAACGCCCCTTTTGCCCGCCTCGTCGAGACCTTGGCCCAGCACGAGCTCATCGCCGAGTACGACCCGCTCGCCGACCGCCGCGCGTACGACTTGGAATTGTGCGCCTTCTTTTTGCAAGAAATGGTCGCCGCAGCCGGCGTCGAAATCCTCTTCCACGCCCGCGCTTTAGCAGCCCAACGCGACGGAGGGCACATCGCCTCAGTCGAGGTTGCCTGTGCCTCTGACCGCATCGAGTTCCAACCCGGCATGGTCGTCGATGCCACCGGCGACTGCGCCCTAGCCCACGCGGCCGGGTTTGCTACCATCCACGAAGGGGCCAACAAACAACTGCCCATGAGCCTGTACTTTGTGCTGTGGGACACCGGCCGACCCGTCACCCCCTTCTTGCCGCCGGGCTGCCCCACTTGGGACGACGACGAAGCCCTGCCCATGACCACCTTGCACGTCTTCCCCTCCGGCAAGGTCGAAGTCAAGATGAAAGTCGTGGGGTTTGACGCGGCCGATGGCCAGAGCCTGTCCCGCGCCGAACTACACGCGCGGCGGCAGATGATGGGCCTGATTTACTACCTGCAGACTAAGGGCTACGCCGGTACCCGGCTCGACACCCACGTCCTCGCCTCGGTCTCCCGGCACATCGGTGCCCGTGAGGGACGGCGCATTGTCGGCGAATATCTCCTGACCGAGGAAGACGTAACCCATGCCTGCACGTTCCCCGACGCCGTGGCAGTGGGCACCTACCATCTCGACTACCACTGGCCCGACCGCGTTGAGCGCGCTGGCACGGGCATTACCACCATGGTCGAACCGTATCACATTCCACTGCGCAGTCTAGTGCCCAAAGGGGCCGCCAATCTGCTAGTCGCCGGGCGCTCGGCCTCGGGCGACCAGATGGCCATGAGTTCCTTCCGCATCCAAGCGACCTGCGCCCAGATGGGCTTTGCGGCTGGCACGGCGGCGCGGATCTGCCAGCGCGAGGGGCGCGACTTGCAGGACGCACCCCTCGCCGCGATCCAGCAAGCCATTGAGGCCGGCGGCCAGTCGCTCGATCTGTCTGCCTACGGCGATTACCTGCGCCACTTAATCCACATCCGCGAGCACCTCTTTGCCGACGACCGGCCCTTCGCCCAGTGCCACGCCTCAACCTTGGTACAGCTCAAAAACGGCGCGTTTCTCGCCGCGTGGTTTGGCGGCACCCACGAGGGCCAAGCGGATGTCGGGATCTGGGGAACTGAGCGCCGACACGGGCGCTGGTCGCCCCCCCGCTGCTTGGCCAAGGTGCGCGACTGCGCCCACTGGAATCCAGTGCTCCACGCCAGCGACGACGGCTGCGTCTATCTGTTCTTCAAGGTGGGCGAGCAGATCGCCGATTGGGAAACTTGGGTAGTAGAATCGACCGACGAGGGCCAAACTTGGACCGAGCCTCGGGCACTAGTGCCGGGCGACCGAGGCGGGCGCGGGCCGGTCAAAAACAAGCTCCTCGTGCTCGCCGACGGCACGTGGCTGGCCGGGGCCTCGCTGGAAAAGGAAGGGTGGGAAGTCTTTGTCGATCGCAGCGCGGACCGCGGCACAACTTGGCAGGCCAGCAATCTCATAGCACGCGACCGCTCGCTCTTTACCGGCCGCGGCGCAATCCAGCCGACGCTTTGGGAATCGGCCCCGGGGCAGGTGCATATGCTGGTTCGCACCACCTGCGGGCGAATCGGTCGCAGCGACTCAGCGGACGGAGGGAGGACTTGGTCGCCGCTCTATCCGACGGACCTCCCCAACAACAAAAGCGGCCTCGACCTAGCCCGCCTCCACGATGGCACCCTCGCCCTCGTCTGCAACCCAGTGGAGCGCACGCGCACCCCGCTCTCGATCCTACTCTCATCGGACAATGGGCAGACATGGCCGCGCCGCTTGGACTTAGAAACCGCCGACGGCGAGTACTCCTATCCAGCGATCATCCCCACCCAAGTCGGCATGGCCATTACCTATACGTGGAAACGAGAGCGGATCGCCTTCTGGCACGGGTCAGTGGAACAAGTGCCTAATACCGACTAGCATCATGTCGCATGTCGGCGATTTTCGTCTGGTCCTAGGGATTTTTCGCCCTTTATCCGTTGTCTGGTATCGCTGAAGTGGACTTTTGGGCTTGTCCGGTAGCATCTAGCCCTCCGGCTGCATGTCCTCCCCGCGCAGCAGGAAGGCGCGAATGTCGTAGCGACCCGGCCTCTCTACCGGCAAATCCCCCGCCTCGATCATCACCTCCAACGGCGAAGCCATCGTCCGCAAAGGCAGCGCCGTCACCTCGTGTAACCGCGCCGACTCGTACGTAGCCATGATGATCTCCACCGCCGCTCGGCCGTTTTCCGCCTGGCCGCGATGCTCAACCTTGCCTTCGATCCACTCCACGATTTCGCGCTGCTGCCCAACGCTGGGATCCTCGCCCTCGCCCGGACGCTCTTCCCAAGTGCCGGTCTTGCTGTTGAGCAGCCGCACCTTGCTCTCGTCGAGTTCAATGATGCCCTCTGAGCCGTAGAATACCCCGCCTTGGTAATTCGGCCCGGCTAATTCCTGCAAAAGTTGGCCAATGGCCCCGTTGTCGAATTGCACCACGCATAAACTGCGATCCTCAATGGGGATGTCGCGCTCAAAGCGCTCGGTCTTGCGCTCGATATTGCCCATCACCCACACCGCCTGTGGATCGCCCATCACATAGCGCATCATGTCCAACAGGTGCGAGCAATCGTTGAGCAAGCCCTGTCCGCCGCGCACATTGACCTGCCGCACCTCGCCGATGGCCCCTTCCGCCACCAGTTCCTTAGCCAAAGTCCACGCCGCATTGAAGCGGCGCTGATGAGCAATGGCCAGCTTGACTTGGTTGCGCCGGGCGGCGATGAGCATGTCGTCGCAATCGCCCAAACTGGTCGCCATGGGCTTTTCGCACAGCACGGCTTTGGGCTTGCGCGCACAAGCGGCAATCGTCATCGGCGCGTGCAACTTGTGCCAAGTGCAAATCGAGACGATGTCGAGCATCTCGTCGTCAAGCATTTGGCGAAAATCCTCATAGCGTTCGGCGATCCCATGCCGGTCGCCGAAATCCTCCCGCGCCTCAGCCACTGGATCGGCCAGCGCCACCACCTCGACTTGGTCCACCCCGTTCCAGCCGTTCATATGGTAGTTGGCGATGCTGCCACAGCCGATAACGCCCACTCGGTACTTTTCTGCCATGTCGTCTTCCTTTGTTGGAGGTTAGTTAATCCACTCGACAATCGCATCCTCACTCATCCCCTCGGCCTCGACCACGAGCTGCGTTCCCTTGCCCGCCGCGCGATAGTATCGCCTAGCGACGCGCTCCGGGAAATGCCCCCCAGCCCCATGCACCAACAGTCGCCCCGGTGCACACAACGCCAGCGCCGTCCGCACATCGCCCAACGCACGAATCCCCGGCGCAAAAAGCGCTCCGCTCCACGCTTCGTCGCCTCCTAAATCGCAGCCGTTCCAGTCCACCGCGGTGCTGCCAACGCCGCTGGCCAGCGCCCGCGCAAACAGGCACCAGATGCCCGCCTCGCCCTGACCGACGAGATGGCGCTCGCCCACGCGCAGATGCTGGTCCAGATAGGCCAGACCCGTGAGAATGTCCTGCACCCGGCAAGCCAGCGTCGCCTGATTGTACGTGTGGTATAGGGGATCCATCTCGTCGTGCCCTTCCCTCTCTGTCCCATCGGTCAGGAAGGGAGCGACGACCAGCACAGCCCCACCCGCCTGCAACAAGCCCTGCGCCAGCACACCCGGCTCATCGCCCCAATTTGCGTCAGCAATCAGCGTCGCCGACACCTTACCTTGGGGACCACGCGGAAGAAAAAACGCCGCGCGCACTCGCTCCCCATGACCCACGCGCCCCAAGACCATCTCCTCAACCACATAGCCTTCCTCCCGCCGAAATCCCAAGCTCTCGACCGCTACTTGGGGCGCGGCATCCACCCCGAGCAGACTCGCCAGCGCCGGACGCGTCTGCCACTGGAAGCGATGGATGCGGGGCGATGTCAGCCGAGCTGCTAATTGCTTCTCGCTGCGGGCGATCACGGCGTCAAAGACCCCTTGCGCGTCGAGCGCATGAGCCGGTTTTTTGCGCCCGCTGAACACCAGCAAATCCTCGTCCCGCTCCAGGGTAAAGGGCTGTTCGGCTACCTTCCCTTGCCCGCCGAGCAGGTGGCGCTTAAAAAACGCGTACACCGCCTCGCGGCTCGGCTGATTGTAGTTGTGCGGAGCGTCTATCTGCACCTCGCTCACTTTGTCCCGTGCCCCATAGAGACTGTAAATCGCGCGCACCGCCGGGAACTCAACCTCTGGCGTGTTCGCCGTCCAGTCGCCGGTACACGACACCATCAACAAGGGTCTTGGTGCCATACAGCTCGCGATTTCCACATTGTTGATGTCCAGCCGCAAGTGCCCCTGATTCTCGCAGCGACAGCCGCCCTGCATAAAGGCCGAGACCATGTTGACGGGAGCCGCCGCCTTGATCCGCTCGTCAACCGCCATCAGCAAAAAGGTCTGCGTCCCGCCACCAGAAGCGCCCGTGCAGCCAATGCGCTCGGCATCTACATCCTCCAGCGAGGCGAGGAAGTCCACCACGCGGATGCTGTTCCACAGTTGCAAGCTCAGCGCACCAATCCCCCACAGGGCCTCGCGCCGCCCCCCAATCTCCCGATGCACGAATTGGTCGCTGTCATTGTACCCGACCATGTCGTACGAAAAGGCCGCCATGCCCTGCCGCGCAAAGTTGATGCAGCGCCCAGCAATCGACCCCAGCTCGGTGTTTTCGAGACGCCCGTGCTCCCAATGGCCGTGCGGACAGGCAAGCGCCGGAAAAGGCCCTTCCCCCAGCGGCCGGTACAGATTGCCGCAGACAAAAAAGCCGGGCAAGCTCTCGAAAAAGACCTTTTCCACTGCATAGCCCTCCCGCTCAATCCGCCCAAAGACCTGCGCCTTGAGCGGCGTTTTCTCCGGCAGCGGCCACAAGCCCGCGCAGACGAGAATGTGCCGACGAATCGCCGCCGCCCGCTGTTCCCACTCCGCCAGCGTCCGATAGCGGAGCAAGGCCCACGGCGTACTAACGTGTTTGGCCGCGCCTAGCCGTGTATCCATTTCCGAACTCCTTTCTATTGGGAAAGGTAGGGTGCCACTGGTAGATCCTCTTCATTATTGTTGGAGCTGCCGCTCAGGAGAGCTTTTGTGTTGGACCGTTTTCACACCCAGTAGAGCCCGTGCCCCTGTTCGCCCGTGATCAGGTCGACGATCAGCCAAAAAGCGATAACGGCGAATTGACCGAGGATAAGCCCAAGAAAAAAAGGCCGCACGGCCTTGAGCACCCGGGGACCACCGTAGCGCGTCAGCACGGCCTTGAACAGCCACACTAAAAAGACACTGAACCAGATGTGGCGGGTCAGCATCATCTGCGAGACGGCAAAGCCCATGGGGTGGATGGGGAAGGTCAACAGATGACTGCGGATCCAGTAGAGGGCGGTCATGACCACCCCGCCCAAAGCCATCAGGCCCAAGCCGCTGTAATCTGGTCCGGCCGGATCGCGCAGATAACTGGCCGCAAAGTCAACGGTGTAGCGGGGACCGTTGAGAAAAAACCAAGTATTGGCGTTGTTGGCACCGCTCTCGTAGGCGTAGTACAGGGTCGTCCACACCGATACGCCCAGACTCAGGACCACGGCCAGTATCATGCTTCCCAAGACCAAGCCTTTGTTGCGGATCGATTCGGTCAGCTTGAGGCCGTTGGCCGCCGCCGCCATGACAAAGGTGCGCACATCGCTCATCCACACCTGGCCGAAGGAAAGCACGCCGATGGTGCCGGGGGCACCCAGCACCTGGGTACCGAAAAAACTGCGGACCACCGTGGGGGTGATCAATTGAGCTCGGGTGGCGGCCAAGCCCGATTCGCAGAGAATGCGGGTGATGCCCAGAAAGGTCAGCGCAGCCATCAGCACAAAAGTAAGGGCGGCCCACCAAGGCACCCCGATGGCAATAAACCACCCACTCATCAGCGCCAAGCCCAGCAACAGTTGCAGATAAACAGCCCGGGCCGAAAAGTCGGCGTTAGAGGCGGTTTTCGGACGTAGGGCCGCCTTCCAGCTCTGCCGCAGGTGCCGACGGGCGATCCACAGGGTGTGGCCCACCAAGGCCATGAGGGCACCGAACTGGACGAAGGCCATGATCGGGCCGCCATCGCTCTGCGTGTAGATATCGACGTCGATGGTACGGGTGAGGCCGATGACGCTGAAATAGCCTTTGATTAAGTAGCCCAGCAAATAGAAAAACCAGACGCTGAGCGCCACTTCCTGGTGAATGAGGTAGGCAAAGCCCATCATGGGGAAACTGAGATTGACGGTCAGGTTCTCCATACCGTGGAAAACGGGTACGCTGGTGTTGAGGACGATGCGGGGGAAGAAGTGGAAGTAGGCGTTGAGGCCGTTGAGCGAGGTGACGATGAAGGGGACGGCAAAGCCGCTCCACATCACCGGACTGCGAAAAAAGGAATTGAGGGCGCGACCGGGCTGCTGGGTGCCCATCATTAGGGGCAGTTGGGCCAAGGGATAGGCCAAGCGCTCGTATTCGATCCACTGGCGGCGGAAGAGAATGGCCAGCGCAATCATGACCATGTACAGGCCCAACAAGACTGGCAGCCAGTTCAGCAGGGGGCGGATCCAAGCCATCCAAGGAATGGGCTGGTCGCGGGCAATGCCCTCGTAAAAGCCGCGGATGACGTCCTCGCCTTGGGGCACCAGCCAGTGCGGCACAAAGGGATGAATGAGTTCGGCCCATTGGTTTTCGGGGGAGGCCATATAGGAAATCGCCGGCAGGATGGGAATCAGGTACAGGGTCAGCCCCATGGTGCATATAGAACAGGAAATGGCCGCCATCACATAGGCAATGGCCAGTTCCCCCGAAGACAGGGCTAGGTAGGGGAGGAAACGGCGCAGCAGACCATTGACGAACAGGGCGAGGAAAAACAGCAGGAAAACGGCGGCCGCGGTGGTAAAGTCAATAGTCAGGTAGGAACCGCGCACCACCAAACTATTATAAGGCCCCCAAAAAGCGACTAGAACGCTCAAGACCGTCCCCGCGGACAAGGCCCAGAGCGGACGGACGGGGGCTGGGGTCAATGGATGGGCGTTGGCGACCACGACTCTACCAGTTTCTGCCACTGTAGGATAGGCACTGCTTTGAATGTCTTGCGCATATCATAGATATATCCAAGCAGAGAGAAGGTAGCAAAAGAGGAGCTAAAGCACAGCCTTCACGCCTTAACCGCACCCGACATCAAACCGTCTGTCAATCGCTTTCTCACCAACAAGAACAGCAAGATCGTGGGTACCGTCGCCACCACCGCGGTGGCCATCAAATAATTCCACTCTACCACGTTGTTTTTTTCCCAAGCGTAAAGCGCCATGGTAATCGGCTGCATGGTCCGTTTGGAAACCAGCACCAGCGCAAAGATGAATTCGTTCCAAGCGCTAACAAAGGTGAAAATAGCCGTCGTCGTCAGCCCGGGGGCCGTCAACGGCAGAGCAATTCTGAAAATCATCCCCGTCCGCGAGAGGCCGTCGATCATGGCGGCATCCTCCAATTCCTCGGGGATGTTCTTGAAAAACCCTCGCAACATCCAGATGGAAAACGGCAGGGTTATCGCCGTGTTCACCAAGATCAAGGCCGTGTACGTATCCAGTAGCTGTAAAGCTTTCATCATCTCGAACAGAGGGATGAGGACGATCACCGGCGAAAACATCTGCACCACTAGGATGCTCATGCCGAATAGACCGCGCCCGCGAAACTTGATGCGCGCCATTGCATAGGCCGCCGGGGTCGCCACAATGATGTTGAAAAACACCGCGGCCAAGGCGATGAACAGACTGTTCAACAGGTGCCGCGCCATTGGAATGCGGACAAAAATATCCACGTAGTTGTGCCATACAAACGCGCGCGGGATCAGCGTCGCCGGCGATTGAAACACCTCCCCTAGGGTCTTTAACGAGGTGCCGGCGACGACCAACAGCGGAAAGAGCGTAAAGACCGCAAGCCCCGCCATAAGCACAGTGCGCAACAGCGCGAGTGTGGAAACGGATCTCACGACTCAGCCTCTTCCCTGTAGAAGAGACGCCACTGGAGGAAGCTGACGGCGACCAGCAGTAAGAAGGCCAAAAAGGCCATGCTGCTGGCCTGGCCAAAGTTGAAGTAGCCAAAGGCGCGGCGAAAGATCTCCGTGACCATAATCTGGGTCTGGTTGGCCGGTCCGCCCCCAGTGATCACGTAGATGAAGACAAAGCTGTTGAAGGACCAGATGAAACTGATCAGCAAAACCGCTAGCGCGACAGGACGGAGCTGGGGTACGGTGATATACCAAAACTTCTGCCACGCCGTAGTCCCGTCTATAATGGCGGCCTCGTATAGATGGACGGGAATCGACTGCAAGGCCGAGAGGAATGCAAAAGTAGTAAACGGCAACGCCGTCCACAGCCGGGCGAACAGGGCACCGCCAAACGCCGTAGAAGCACTCGTCAACCACTGCACGGGATGATCGACGATATGCAACGACAGCAACAACGCGTTGAGGTGTCCGTATTCGCCGTTGTACATCCACTTCCAAGCGATGGCCGCCACTACCAGCGGCGTGGCCCAAGCCAAGATCAACGAGCTGCGGATCAACTCGCAGATAATCGTACTGCGGCTCAACAATAGAGCAGCGGCCAAGCCCGCTCCCACATTCATCAGTACGGCGAGCACCGTCCACACGGCCGTGTTTTTGAGCACCAGCAGAAAGATGTCGTCCCCGACCAAGCCCGTATAGTTCTGCGCTCCCACAAAGACCTCCCCTTTGTAGGAGGTGTGGTAGAGACTGGTCTTGAGGATTTCGACTATGGGAAATCCCATGAACAGCAGCAGCCAGAGGGCCGCTGGCGCAATGTAAAAATAGGCCAGCCGGCGTTTCTCTCTTTCCACGATAACTCCCCTACATTTCCCGCGTGAAAATGCGGCCTCAAGGCGTGGGCAGCGCCGGGTTTTCCAACTCTTTCAGCAAGCGATTGTACACGGTGTTGAGCGCCTTGTCAGGTGTCGCCGTACCCGCCAAAACCATCTGAATCGCCTCACCCCATCCATCCTGAATCTTGGTCCATTCTGGATGCTTCGGCGTCAATTGCAGCAACTCCCTTTGCGCCTGATAATTCTGCATTGGGATCGACTGGTAGTAGGGATCGTCGGCCACGTTTTTCATCATGGGCACGCCCCCTACTTCCACATCGATCAACCGACGATTTTCCAAGCGCTGGATAAAACGCATGAATTCATAGCCTAGGTCTTTGTGTTGCGAAGTAGAAAACATGCCAAAGACATCGACAATAAGCAGCATCTTGCGATCCTCGCCGTCTGGGATCATCAAAGGCTCGCATTCAACGCCCGCATCCCGGCACATCTGGTCCTGCCACGGCCCACTGAACAACATCCCCACCTTGCCCGCGGCCATCTCGGCATAACATTCGTTGGCATTCAAATTCAGAATGCCCGGAGGCATGACCTGGTCCAAAAGATGCATGTTGGTCAAAAACTCGACGTAGGCAATGGCTTGGGGGCTGTTGATCGCCAGCTTGCCCTCCCGGTCGAAGAAACGGGCCCCAAACCCCCACATCATGGCGATCTGATCCTGCATCAGGTGTTTCTGCCGACCAGCGCCGATACAGAACCCATAGCGCTCGGGCGGCTGGTTGAGCGCATTCGCCAGCGCGCGAACTCCTTCCCACGTCGTCGGATCATCTGGCGCTCCCGCCTTCTGCATCCAGTCCCGGCGCACGTAGAGCGTCCGGTTGGCTCCCACCAGCGGCACCCCGTAGGTTTTTCCCTTGTACTCGCCCGCGCTCAGGGCGACGTCAATCCACTCTGCGCGCTCGGCAGCAGTCATCAAAGCATCGAGCGGCTCCAACACCCCCCGCTCGGCATATTCGGGTATCATGCCCATGAAGAGAAACCCGAGATCGGGCAGGTTGTCGCCCTGGATCATGGTATTGTAAAACGTCGGCCCCTGGTCATAGGAGACGTATTGCTGTTCAATGGTCACGCCGGGATGTTCCGCCTCGAACCCCTCTTTCCATATCCCGTAGGTCTCAAGTTCGGGACCCATCCAGACGATCTTCAAGACCACGTCCCCGTCATCGGGAACGTCGGCGCAACCGAACCAGACCGCGCCGAGGAACAGCAATATCCACGTGGAGAGGGGGCGACGAGTCGCGCCGTTCGGAATCGTCATAAAAGCACTTTCTCGCTCGAGTGGGTTGCGAACAGTAGACTAGCCATTGGATAACGTGCAATTTTTCGCCAGCAGTCAAAAGTCTTGGGGCACTAGCGACTAAATGTACCCAGTCGATCCATCCGGCCGCACCGGACAGGTGCGCTGCCAGTGGACGTATTTGTCTTCGCTAATGGCGTCTTCGTTTACATCAATGCCTAGGCCCGGTCGGTCACGCAGTTCGAGGTAGCCGTCCTTGGGTAGGTAAGGCTCGTCCACCCAGTCCTTCCACTCGTTGCTCAAGGGCGAGATGTACTCCAGAATCTTGAAGTTGGGCGTGGCCGCAGCAAAATGCACGTTGACCGCAGTGGCCACCGGCCCCATGGGATTGTGCGGCGCTACGCTGACGTAGTGGGCCTCGGCAATCGCGGCGATTTTGCGCATTTCGAGCAGGCCGCCGCACACGCACACATCCGGCTGGATGATGTCCACGGCTTGGGCCGCCATTAGATCGAGAAATTCCCAACGGGTGTAGAGGCACTCGCCAGTAGCCAAGGGGATCTGCATCTGCTGGCGCAGCCGCGCCCAAGCGGTGGTGTGCTCGGGACGCAGCGGTTCCTCGTAGAAATAGGGGTCGTAGGGTGCCAGCGCATTGGCCAACTGCAAGGCGCGGACCGGCTCGAAGATCTTGGCGTGCGGATCAAAGGCAAATTCAAAGTCCGCGGGCGCGTGCTGGCGAATCTCCTCAAAGTATTTGGCCGCCTCCGCACAAATGCGCCCCCAGCGGTCGACATCTGGGCTGAGTCGGAACGGACTGAGCTTGAAGGCCGTAAAACCCCACTCTTCGTTGAGGCGCTGGGCGCTGTTGGCCGTCTCCTCGCCATCGCGCCCCCCCGCCCCCTGGTACACGCGCACCCGATCGCGGCAGGACCCGCCCAGCAGCATGTACACCGGCAGACCAGCAGCTTTGCCGGAGATGTCCCACAGAGCGTGGTCAACGGCCGAACTCACCGCTAGGCCGACGCCACCGGGGGGAAAGCGGAATTGCTGGGTGAGTTTGAGCATGATGTATTCGATGCGGCGCGGGTCTTCGCCCTTGATCATTTCGAAGATGTAATCGGCAATGGGTTCTATCGACAGGTCGGGGCCAATGGAGTACGCCTCGCCCCAGCCGTGGATGCCCTCGTCGGTTTCGACCTTGATCAGCCCGCGATTGCGGCCGCTGAATAGCCCCATGAAGGTTTTAATCGCCGTGATTTTCATCTTGATGTCCTCCTCTTGAGGAAAAGTTGGTGGGCGGGTAATTACGCCCTATTTTTTCGGCAACAGAATGCCGATGATCTAACCATAGATTCAACTCGGGGGAACAATGCAATTCGTCCAATTGACCCGCGACCAGCGCAGCGCCTTTGCAGCCGACGGCTTTCTCATTGTCCCGCAAGCCATCGATGCCGCCGCCGTAGCCTCCCTGACCGAAGCAAGCGATCGCTTGATGAAATCATTCCTCGACGATCCAGCAGAGATCCAGATGCAATTGCGCCAGGGCGTCGTCCAAGAAGAAGCGTTCGACCAACTCGTCTCCAACTCGGCAACCGTTCCCCTAGTGGTGCAGTTGCTCTCGCCCAATATCCATCTCCACTCGGCCTCGGTGATCTACAAAAAGCCCCAAGATCCACATACCACAGAGGCGCGGCGCGGCTGGCATCGCGATATTGGCATTGCCGAAGATCTGGGACAAGCCGGTTTGCCGCGCCTCGGCGTAAAAGTGTGCTACTGCCTGACCGACTTTGCCGAACCCAACTCCGGCATGACCATGATGGCCCGCGGTACGCACCTGAATGAGACGCCCCTAGCCATTCCCACAGGCGCAGTCGATCCGCTGACAGCGGTCGATCCGCTATTGCGCGCCGGCGACGCCATCCTCTTTGAAAACCGCACGTTCCACACGGCTGCCCCCAATTTGAGCCAGCGCACCTCCAAGGTGATAATCTACGGCTACGCCTACCGCTGGATGAAAACGGATCAATACCTCGATCCACCAGACCAACGGGTATTGCAGCGGACGACTGACGACATCGACTGGCAGCTCTTGGGCGGCTATCTCAATGTCGATGAAATACCCCAGGCATTGATCGACTGGGCCAAACAATACGGCGTCAATCCACCTTCCGTGACCTGGACTACGGACGCCCTGTAGCTGATCGGTAATGGGTGCGGAGAAAAGCAGGGGAAAAACCTATGCTCAGACAACCCTGCTACCATTAGTGCTGGAACGGTCTGTCGCCAGTATTGGTGACACAATGTTGCCGGCGCTTCAAGAGGAGCAATAACATGACAGACGAAAAATCGGCCTTTTTGTTCATCGACGATGCGGTTATCGAAAGTCTTGACAACGTCGTAAAAGGAGTCGTCCCCGCCAAGAAGGTTTCGCAACAACCACTGATCGAGAAGGATCAGGCTTGGGAAGATGAGTGGCTGATCGGCAGCTACATCAACGTCATGTACGACGACGAAGAGAACATCTTCAAGATGTGGTACGGCGTGGGCCGCAAATTGAGCGACGCGCGCGGCGATCAGGCGGACGGACTGGCCTACGCCATCTCCCAAGACGGGATCCACTGGGAAAAACCCATTCTCAACCTCGTCGAGGACGGCGGCAGCAAAGAGAATAACTTGGTCTTTCCATTTTTCAGATGGGGAGCGGGGACCGGCGTCATGAAGGACCCCATTGAAACCGATCCGGCCAAGCGCTACAAGATGCTCTTTATGTTTCAGAGCGGCGACATGATATTCGCCGGCATTGTCCAGCCCGTCTGCGTGGCGTATTCTGCCGACGGGATCCATTGGGACGTGCCCCGACACTGGCTCAACCCGGTCATTCCCGAGGGATCGGACACCCATCTAGTCGCCTATTGGGATGCAAAAATCCACCGCTACGTCGTCTATCTGCGGGGCCGGCCCAACGTGCGCATCATTTGCATGGCCGAGAGCAGTGATTTTGAAAACTGGACTCCGCGCCAGATCATCGTCGCCCCCGACGAACTCGATCCCCCCCAAGACCACGAGTTTTACGGCATGAGTTCGCTGGCGTATCGCGACTTGCGCATCGGCTTCCTGTCTGTGTTTCACACGCTCTACGAGGGCTGGATCGCCCAGAATCAGATCGAAGATTGGATGCCCGAATGGATGAACCAGATGGACGTTCAGTTGACCTATTCAAAGGACGGCCGCACTTGGCATCGAGCGGGCAACCGCGAACCAATTCTGCTCTGCGGCCCCCCGGGCAGCCATGATTGTGGATCTGTCTATCCCCCACATGCCCCTTTTGTCCTAGGCGAGGAGATATGGGTCTATCACGGCTGCTCAAACGATCTGCACGGCGAGCCACCGCGCGGTGGCGAGGAATCTCGGAGAGGAATCAATCTGGCGAAGATCGAAAAGGACCGACTGGTCTGTTTGAAGACGGACGATCAGGGAGTCGTGACCACGGTTCCCCTGAATATTGATCCCCATGCCTTGTGGATCAACGCCGACGCGAGCGGCGGTTCGCTGCAAGTGGAACTGGTCGATCCGTTTGATCGGGTCGTGCCGGGTTTTGGCCGCGACGACTGCATACCCTTCTCGGGCAATGAGACAGAATACCAGATACAATGGAAAGGGGAGCCGCAAGACGCAGACGGGAGTAAAACAGGCGGCCTCGAACAGAAGATGGTCTCACAGATGCGAGGGGGGCTCAAGGTCAAAGTGTACCTGGACCGCGCCAGACTATTTGCTCTCTACGCTTCTTAGTCAACGTCAAGTCCCACACGACTAAGCCGCCCCCCGCCAAGCTGCATACCACTCCGCCACGGCACGGCCACAAACCGCGAATTTCCGCTCCCAGCGCCACAGACCCCACACACCTGCCGTCTGCATCACAGGCTAGCAGCGCACCTTTCTCCACGGCTGCGACAATGTGCTCCCCGACCTGGGCGATGGCCCGAATCCACTCGCCGATCTGGACGTGCCAGCGCAATTCCCCTTGGTAGCTGAAGGCGTAGAGTTCGCCAAATTCGCTGGCCGCAACCAATCCCCAAGGAAAGGCGATGAGTCCCACAACTTCGCCGACGATATTGACGTGCCAGACTTCGGCCCCATCCTGTGGTTTAACCGCGTAGATCCAGCCGTCCTGCGTGCCATAGATAATTTCGCGCACGCCGTCTCCATCGACATCGACCAATTGCAGATGGGTGAGGCCGATACCGCGGCGCGGCGTAGTGGCATTGCCCTCGGATCCTACTTCTTCAAAGGTGGTCCAGCGGAAGGACCCATCGCTATTGTGTACATTCAGCGGAGTAGAGTATTCGGTCCCCGCAATTACCTCAGCTTTGCCGTCGCCATCCACATCCGCTGCCGCAAGCGCCGTAATCGCGTGATAGCGCACCCACTCCGCCCATTCGAGCGTGCCATCCGCAGCAAAGGCGTTTATGTACCAACCCACGGTGGACGCCAACACACTCGTGCTGCCCCGGCCCTCCAGATCGGCCACGGCTAGGCCGGAGACTTTTGCACCCCACCCCGAGTTTTTCAAGGTCCTGTCCCAGCGCTGCTCTCCGCTATGGCCTGCGAGTACAGCGAGTTGACCATCGACCGTGCCCACAAGCGCCTCCACCACCCCATCGGCGTCGATATCGGCCAAGAGCAGGGCGCTGGGCGCACTGTCTGTATCCAGTCGATGCGACCACATCGCCGCACCGTCTCCGAGCTCCAGTTGGACGACCTCCCCTTCCTCGGTGCCAGCAAGTAAAATTTCATCGTGGACCGCTACATCACTTATCTCGGTCGAGCCCAAATCCCGGCTCCACTCGACGGTCCAACCACCTTCTGGCCGCAGCCGGGAATGTTCCACCGCAGCCGGGAAAGGTTCTGGCACGACAGCGTCCATGACGTCGCAGATGCGCTGCGCCATTTCGCTCTGTCCCACTTGGAACGTCGCATGAGACCCGTCAAACACCTGCCAGTCCCAATCCTCGCCCTCGGCAAAGCCCAAGCGTTCAATGCCCTGCAAGGTCAGGCTATCTCCCTCTAGAGAGAGAGCGAACATTTCGGATTCAATTGCCAGCGCGCCCAAGCGGGTATCGCCGATGCCCAAAATGGTCGTCTCCTCCCCATCGCGGATCTCGACAGTCCTTTCATTCAGGCGCGCTATGCGGATGTCGGGATGCGGCGTCAGCAGATTGATATAGACGAGATTCTCCCCCGGCTGCATGGTGCGGGTGGCTTGCTGATGCAGGACATGGAGTATGTCCCCGGCGTGTGGATAGTTGTACCAGCGGCTTTTCACGTGCAAGTCGGCGACGATTTCTTGGGCCGCCCCATCGGCATTGTCGATGTAGAAGTGTTCGCCCTCCTGGTGCAGACACGCCTTGGAGCCTCTGAGTTCAGCTTCGCCCACCAGACGCCACAAGCAGTAGCAGCGATAGTCCCCGGCCTCGGTGCATTGCAGTTGATCAATCACTGCGAAATAGCGCCCCTTGCCCCAGAAGATATTGCGCCGCCAGTCCACTCCGTTGTACTCGGCAGCCTCAGTCTGCACCAAGCCAAGAGCATCACTTTCACTGCTGTAGTTCAACGAGGCCAGCAACGGCATCAGCAGCCCATCTCCCGGCGGCTGCAACACACCCACGCCGTCGCGGATGACGGCGATTGAATTGTGGAATTTGGGTGCCGCCCGGATATAGTCGCCGTCCCCCAACCAAGCTCGGTCGTTCCAAGTCAGCCGGACGATGGTATTGCTGTCTTCGTGCCCGTGGCAGAACGTGCCACTCCCTTCGAGCAACAAGTACTCACTCATCGGGTCGAAGTCGCGCCGCAGCGAGAGCTTGTCGAAGTAGTCTTTTTGTGGATCAGGCTGGTTATCGGCCGGGGCGTACGCGCGCACCCACCCCAGCGCTTTGTCCGGCAATTTCATCGCGTATATACCAAGCAGACCGACCGGTTCTTCGGGGACGCAATCGGCGAGCGCCAATCCATCTTCGCCCCATTCGACGCCAGCATAAAGCCCCCGCAACACGTGCACCAGCGTCGGCCTCTTGCCCCCACCCAACCAGTTGAGTATCCACAGATGCTCGGGGTTGCGCACATACCAAGTGGAGACCATCGGTGCCCACAAGCGGCCTTCCCACCCCTCGGACGGAGAAAAAGGGGAGTACCCCGAGGTATCTCCGTGGTTGCTCTCGCTGCGCATATTGTCCGTAGTCACCACCGCTAGCGTACACAAATCGGCGATGTGGCCGTTCTCGATATACCCGTATTCGTTCTTGAGCAACCCGTACGAGAGCGTCTCCTGGGGCACGAGCCAAGCGTACCCCACGCCACCGTCGTCGTTGGATCTGTAGCAATCGCTCTGGCCAGCAAAAATCCGCTCCACCACTTCCTCAGTGGGATCGAATTCGCGGATGCCGTAGCGCTTGCTCAGGTAGTTGTGGCCCGCGGCCAAATCCATGGCGATATAAGTAGTGTGGTTCTGGCGAATCTGGTCTGGGGGATTGACTGTTTCCTCCATATAGAATAGGCCAGCTAAGTGGCGCAGCATCTCGCCCATCATGGTCACCACCCCACGGCGGTCGGCCTCGGTATAGAGCGGACTATCCTCGATCAGTTCCCAGAGGTGGATGAGGCTGTGAAAGTGGAAAAAGCAGTGGTAGGTCTCCGGGTAGTCGCGCCGCTGAGCCAGCCAAGGTTCTATGGAACCAGCGAAGATGGCCGGCACGGCGCGTCCCCACACCGGATGGTCGGTCAGATAGTAATACCAAGCGTAGGTCTCCACCCGACCGCCCCGAAAAGGCGTGGAGACCCAAGCGCCTTCCCAAGTCTTGAGATCGTCCTGCACCATCTTTTCCAGTTGTGTTTCCTCGGGAAACGGGGGCAGAGAATGCTGGAACTGAGCGGCGTGTACCCGGTGCAATTCCCCGTCACTAGTGCGGACCAAATCCTCGAACACCGCAAAGGCCGCCAGCAGCCCTTCCCTACTGCTCGCCCCGAGGACGATACAGTTTTTGCCATAGCCAAAGGGATCTGAAATCGACTTGACAAAATAGCCGTCCTCGCCGGGGAAAAAGGTATCGACAAAACAGCAGCGGGCCGTGTAGAGCCGCCGCAGCGCGGCGTTGTTCGTCATATTGCCGCAGGCGATCACCTGCGCACTGCCAAAGAGCGCGTCGGTGAAATCCCGCTGCTCGACAACGTCGAGTGCCCGCCCCCCCACGGCGGCGATAGCGCCCTGTAATTGCACAACGGGCGAGGTCGCTTGGAGACCATCCGGCACCACCAAGACCGTATCCGCGGCGAGGTCAGTGCGGGGAAAGTGTCGAGAATGCGCGAAGGGGAATTCTGTCATGCTAGCTAATAAATCCTTTCACTTTGTCGCCAGTCTCATTGATCCGGTCCGTTCACTTTTCCTCCAAGGCGACATATTTGTCGAGATCGCGGCGCGCTCTGTCGAGCAACGGATGGTCTCCGGCTTGGTAGCATTTGACGCGCGCTTCGAGCAAATCGCGCTTCCAAGGCACGTGCGGTTCCAGCTCGTTGAGTACCTCTATGCAGTTCTGCGGAAAATCGAGTTCATAGCCCAGATTCAACAACGCATTCAGCCGCGTCTCCCGCGCGTAATCCATGACAAACGGAGAACGCAACGCCGCGTACAACCGCTCAGCATGGGCCGCATCCCGACCGCCGAGGTCCACCGCTAGCGCCAAGCCGCGCTGCATGAGTGCCGGCCAAGCCCAGGGATCGCGACCGTATCCCGCAAAAGCGGACTCCAGTGCGGCGACTGCTTCCGGTATCCGTCCTTGGAGCGTGCGCAAAATGGCCAAGACCACATCCGCTTCAACAGGCTGGAGGTCGCGCAACTGCTCGATGTACTGAGCGGCTTCCTCGTGCTGGTTGACCGCCATCATGTAGGCCACAGCCGACACTTCGTGCAGCCCTCGCGGCTGGCGCGGCTGACTTTGCCACCACGCCAACCCATTGCGCGACCTCGCGTCCCACCAAGCCGCTAGCGCTCGCAGGCGATATCGCTGGTGCATCGTCAAATCCGGGTACCGGTCCGGGCGAACTTGTTCCCCTTGGCCAATCAAAAAGGCGAGGCGCTGGTCCGTAACCCATTCCCAGTCCACGTCTCCACCCGTCACGCGGGGTCGATTTTCTCCTCGGTCACGCGCCAATTTTTCTACCATCTCGATATTGAAATGCCTGCCCAGCCCCAGATGGCGGGCAAAGGCGTACTCCACCAAGGTGCGATCATCCGTATTCAACGCTTGCTCGCGCGCCAATTCGCGCGCCACTGTGGGGCCGGCTACGTAGTGGGCGAGGAAGCCTTCGAGATCCGTGGTGCGCCAGACGGCGGCCAGCGCACTGCGATAGGGCTCCTCGGCGATCCGGGCGCGCAATCTGGAAACGTCGTACGAAACCGGCCCGGCAGACGACAACAGCAGCAAATCCCCGCGCTGGGTCTGCCAAGTTTCCACGTGCGCAAAAACCGAACTCAGGGTAGCGTAGATCGTGCGAATGGTCTGCTCGTCCACCTCGTACATTTGCACCCACTGCGCAAACAGGCCGCCGTCGCGCAGCAGCGGAGCGACCCCTTCGTAGAATTCCCGCGTGTACAGGCTGGCGACCCCCGCCCGATAGGGATTGGAAGGCTCGGAGAAGATGAGGTCGTAGGATTGCCGGGTAGTCAGGACGACCTCTCGCCCATCGCCGACCACCGTATGCACCTTGGGGTGGCCGACGGCGTTCACATTGACCGGCCCAAAGGCGCTGGCCGCTTCGACCACAGCCGCCTCCAACTCCACTACATCGACGCGTTCCATTGCGTCGATAGCAGCCAGCCAACCAGCCGTAGATCCGGTCCCAAGTCCAATGACTAGAGCATTCCGCGGCTGCGGATGCAGAATAGCCCCAATCATCCCACTCATAATCTGAGTGGAGGCGTCCCCCACCGCAGAACCTTCGCTCTTGCCGTTCAAAAAGAGCACCGGCCCCCGGTCGGACACGCGAATGGCCACCGAGCTTTCAATCCCTTCCCGCTCCCAGCGCACGGCGCGCCGCTGCCCTTGCATCCACCCCTGTATCTCATTGGCATTCAAATTGGCCAGCATTTTCAGCCCTGCCCCAATCGGAGTGTGTCGCCACGCCGCAGTGGGACCAGTCGCCAACAATAAGGACGCGGCGACCACGGCTAAGACGACGGCTAGCCCCGACTTCAGGCCAATCCATCTTGCGCTTTCCCCCTCCCGTCCGCCTCTCACCCACGCAAACGCAGCAATACCGCCACCTAAAACCGCGAGCAGCACTACCACGAGTTGCCACGCGCCCGGCGCAGAAAGCCACGGCAGCAAGGCGAATCCGCCGAGCAAAGCACCCAGAATGGCACCCAGTGTGTTCCAAGCATAGGTCCAACCCACGTCGAGCCCGAGCTGACGCGCGCCGGGGCCGAGCAGCGCAATGAGGAGCGGAAACTGATACCCCGCAACAATAGCCGTAGGCAGCACCACAATACCCACCACTACGGACCACGAGAGCACCAGTCCGCCAAAACCCAGCGCCCCCCACTCGCGCAGGCCGCCCGCCAGTACAGCGAGTTGATCGCCCAGCGCAAAGGGAATGGCTACACACAGCGCCTCCAAAATACACGTCAGCGCCAGCCCAGAGAGCGCAGGGGTCCGTCTGCGCCCCCACAACGCATAGGCAGTCCCCCCCAAGCCGATCCCTAGCAGCGCCACGGCTAGAATAAGGCCAAAGGTATAAGTAGTACCCCCGAGCAGCGGTGCCAGCATCCGGTACCAGACCAGTTCCATGAGCAGAAAGGCCATCCCGACCACCGAGGCAGTGGCAAAAATCAGCAGCCGCACGTGGCCAGAACGCCGCACCTCTCCATCTATCGCTGGCGCAACAGACACCTGCTTGTCAAAGACGGCTGGGTAGGCGCGCGCAATCCAAAGGGCACAGCCTCCAACGATGATGTTTAGCGCAGCGGCGGCCCACAGGGTCGCATCGGCCCCTAGGCGTTCCAACAGCGCGAAAGTAGCCAGCAAAGCCCCGGTCACAGCGCCGAGCGTGTTGATCCCGTACAGCACGGCGACCCGGCGTCTCCCAGCATCCTCATCGCCCCCGACCGCTCTGGCCGCAGCGGGTAGCGTTCCCCCCATGAGAAAGGTCGGAACAGCCAGCGCACACGCGGTTAGCACGAGCCGCACCAGCGTGGCCACGACCGGCCCCAGCGACAAGACCCCACCCAAGGCGACGTAGAACTCGCGCGCCATCCACACCAGCAATGGCGTGAGGGCAGCCGAGGCCGCAATGAACAGTTCGAGATAGGCGTATAGGGCTAAAGGCCGCGGGTTGCGGTCAACGCGCCGCCCGAACCAGAACCCGCCTGCGCCGAGCCCTCCCAGAAAGACAGACAGCACCGCGGCCGAGGCCAGCGTAGAAGCGCCAAAGACAAAGCGGAATTCGCGCAGCCAGACCATTTGGTAGATCAGGGCGCACATCCCCGATCCAAACAATAAGCCGGCGACCAATATCACGTGTCGCACCATTATCCATCAAACCTGTCTGATGTAGATCCGCCGTCGGTGCAGCCCCCGGTCGAGCCGCCACGTCCTGATGCTAGCGTCGTCGATGTGCATGGTAATATCGTAGAACCCCATCCGCGCGGGTTCCCACGCATGAGACCAGAGCGTCCAAGTGTCGTTGGTCTCATGCGAGTAGGGCATGTTGACCGGAACGGGGTCTCGGCCTTGGCCGAACCGAATCATCAATTTGTCGGTCGGCCGCTCGCCCCCCCACATCAGACCGACCACCCGATAGACAATCCGCTCGGCGAGACGCCATTTTTCAACGCGGATGGGCAAAGCCGCCTGATCGATCAACGCGGGGTCGAAGTCTCTGGCGAACTTGGGGGTGCCCTGCTGGTTGATGCGGCCGGCAAATTCCAGCATCTGACTCGTCGCCATTGCGCCGTCGTCGACCAACGCGATCTCATTGACCCATTTGATGTCCACGCAACTAAACCACCGAGGCATCACTAGGCGCACGGGGAAACCGTGATCGCGCGGCAGCGGTTCGCCGTTCATCTCAGTGGCTAAAAAGGCACCGTATTTCTCAAGCTCTGCAAAGGTAAAAACCCAACTCGCCCCCGGGGTCGAAGAGTGCGGTTTGGTTGAGTACTCGTCAAAGCCCGAGATCAGGACGCGAGTCGCCTCGGCTTTGATGTTCAGCCTCTCTAGTACCTCGGTCAGGGGAACGCCCGACCACTGGGCCGCACTCATCAAACCAAAGGGCCGGCGCTGATTGCCAGCGCACTCCAACAGCACAGTGCCCATGGGTCTGACCAAGGGCTTCAACTCGTCCAGACCAATTTCCACTGGCCGCTCGACCAGTCCGCGCACCGCGATCTTCCACGGCTGGGCAAAATCGAGCAGGTCGGAACAGCGCGTGCGCACAAAGAAGTGCTCATTGGGGGTGATCAAGGCGGCGGGCGTGAGCGCAGTCAGATCAGTGTGGAACCGCGCGTCGAGTCCATCGCCTAGTTGCAGGGGTTCTTTACCGTCGAGGAAGCTCTGATTCCCCAGCAATTCGCCACTAGCAAAGGGGTCGGAGTCGCTCTCTGGACGGGCACATGAAAAACCCAAGGCCAGCGCACCACCCGCACCAAGCGCCTGCTGGATAAACGTCCTGCGCGTCCATTCCTCCATCGTCTGATCTCCTAAGGTAGCCCGAGTTCTACCTCGTCGCGATTGAAGGCTTCGCGCAGAGCCAAATGATAGTGGGCCACCTGTGCTGCGGTTATCACGCTAGCTCCTTTTATTTTGCCAGGGCCTCAGCCACGGCCTTCAGCGCCTCCAGCCGTATCTCGAGCAATTCCCCGGGCGTGCCGCTGTGCAGGTCCACCTGTACCAAATCGGCCCGGCCATCCTGCCTGTTCACCAAGCGGGCCGGACCTTCTCGATGGAGTTGTGCCAAACCTGCATCACCGGCTTTTGCCGCGACAGTGCCCAGATGACGCCACAATTCGACATCTTCGATGCCTTCGCGCCAAGCCTCCCGCCGCTTGCTGGTGATCGGCCCGTGCTCGGTGGCATAGACCATGCCGTAGCTCGGATAGCGGCCCGCGTAGTCGTTGAACTGTCCGCCGTCGTCTCCCCAGACCCACATGCCAGCACCGTCCAACCCCAACTCGACGGTGGCCATGTGGTGCAGGCGATAGTACCGGTGGGGATCGCTGGCCTTGGAACTTCCCACGACGTACTGAGAGCCGGCGTGTTCTTCCGCCAGCACGTGGGCGAGAATTTCGGGGTGTTGGCGGTAGTACTTTAGCGGACAGCAGTGGATGTCAATGGCATCGGGATACTTTTCCAGCATCTCCAGCGAAATCTGATGATCCTCCCAAATGAGAATCGTCGGATCGACCTCCTTGGCGAACTTCGACGATGGGATAATGTACTTCTCAAATCCCTCGTCGCCGGGTTCATCAACCCAGTAAAAGGCCCATTTATCCGTCGGAAAGCCCCTCGCCTGCATGTGGTCGCGGATTTGCCGCACCCACTCCTTGAACAAGGCTTCGTGCTCGGGAGTGCCGACCTTTGGCACATCGGTCGCGCGGTGATAATTGAGATCCATGTAGCCGAATTCAAAACCAGTCCACAGCAGCCACTGCCTCACATAAGGCCGGTACGCGAGCATCTCGTCGAGTTTGGCGAAGTCAACCTCAATCGGTTGGACAAACTCACCAGTCGCCTTATCGACCTTGGGCCAAGGGATGTACGCGTGGTGCAGCACGTGGGCATTGGCATAGCAGCGCTCGAGTTCCGCCGCGGCCTGCTGCTCGTACCCCTGGGATGGCGTCCAAGTGAAATAGCCCCACGACTGGGCGATATACGTCGGATCGGCCGGCATTTCCACGGGGAACACAGTGGCGCTGAGCGGAATCTCAAAATGTGCATCGCCGACGGAGACTGCGACCTTGCCCTCGTACTGTTGCGGTTTGAGGCCCCGCGAGTGGAGCACCAGCCACACTTGGCGCGTCATGCCCGGCGGCAGGATCGCACCGCCGTCTGCGAGGGGCGGCAAAGCGTCGTCGAAAAACAGGAATCCACTGCCCACGACATGGGTTGCAATATGTCGTGTGATCTGCGCGTCCGGCCAGACCTCTTCTCCTCCAACTCCCCTCAATGCGCCCACTTTGACTTGGATATTCAACGGCTCGGCAGTGTTGTTCGACACGTTAAACGCGACCGGTTCGTACTCGCCAATCATCAGGTCCGCGTGCAAGTTGGGCGCAACCTCGGTTATCGGTCGCGCAAACGGGTTGGTCCGGTGCGACCACATTGAGTCAGTCGGCTGCCATACGATCGCGGCTCGGTCGTCGTGGCGACTGAAATAGGCACCCATCGCCGCGCAAATTCTGTGGCCGATCTCAGTGTGGGGCAACCCCTTAGAGTAATCCACTTCTTCGCCATCACTACCGGAGAAAACGACGCGCTCCAGAGCTTCGAGTTGGCGCAAAATAGCGGCCGCGTCTGCCCCCTGCATGGACATCACCTGATCGCGGGCGGTCTGGACAAAATAGAGGTCGATATTCTTCTGCACGGCACCCTCGGCGCGCTCTAACGCGTCGCTTTCGATCTCGCTTTGGTCGATTCCGGCCTCTGCAAAAGAAACAGCCGCCGGATCGCCGTGGCCCTGCATCACCTCAATTTCGTCCACGAATCCGTAAAAGCCTCCCTTGGCAACGTATATTGCTAAATGACGCCCGCGGGTTTTCAGACCCCGAGCGACGAAGCGATGGCGCACGTACTGGTCCTGGGGAATCGCCTCATTCATCAGATCGGCCACATAGTGCCAGGTCTGGCCGTCGTCGGACACATAGGCGAAGAGCGCCGCGGGAAAGGTGACTTGGGACGCGCCGGAAGTGGTATCAAAACCAAGAGCATCGATAGAGTAAACATCCCCGAGATCGAGCGAGATGAGGACGCCGGGCTTGCGGCCGAATTGCCAACCGACCGTTCCCTTGTCGGTCCAGAAGCCGGTGTCGCCGGGCTGCCAGAACTCGCCGTCGAACAGATCGGTCTCATCGCCCCCGGCACACAAGCTGTAGTTAGGCTCTAAAGAAAAAGTCGCGCGCTTGCCCAAGGCTAAGTTCGTTCCCGCCAGCGGCTCTATTACTGTATCAGCGCTGGGGCCTGTCGCCGTGGCCATGCCCAAGGCGACGATGAAGCGTGCTTTCTGCCAGCTATTCATCCGATTTCTCCCTCTCGCACGGGGCGAGGGTCAATGGCTCATTGAGCGCCGTGTTGCTGGACGTAATCCTGCGCTTCTTTGAGCGCGGGCAAATCGGCATCGGCATTGCGCCAGATGTCGAGGAGTTCGCGATAAAAACGCACGGCTTCTCCCTCGCTGCCCAAGGCCGCTTCGGCCCGCGCCAGACCGAGTACGTATAGCGGGTCCCGCGGCCGCATCTCCAAGAGTTGGGCAAACAACGAGCGAGCTTCTTGGGCATGGCCCTGCTCTACGAGCAGTTCCGCGTACAGCTCACTGCCCAAAATGTCGGGCGGGGCTTTTTCCCGTCGCTCCCCTTCCATGGCCCGTCGAGCTGACTCCAGCGCGGCAGCCGCATCGCCGCGCGCCCGGGCGTGGACGGCGTCGAGGTAGTGAGCCACGGCCTGAAGGTAATTTTTGAATCTCCCCAAGACCGGCATGTGTGAGTAAGCCCGCACGCGTCCGACGGAGAGGCGAAACAGCGAATCCTGCCCCGCCACCGCAGCGCGATAGCCAATAAAGCGCGCGCCCTGGCCCGGCCGCATGGCGGCCACATCGACTTCCTCTGTGACCGCCAGTCGCACGTCGGTGCGGCCCACAGCCAGCGCGACCCGTTGGTACCGACTTTTGAACATGATCGCATTGTAGGGGATGAGGTCCAGTTTCTCACCCCGCCGCCGAGCTTCGCGTTCCACGGCGTCGAATTCGTCGATCAGACCCTCGGCATCCTGCAAACGGCCGAGCTTCAAATAGGCGTCCAAGAGCCAATCGATCGAGTGGATGTCGCGCTTGTACAGGGGCCGTCCCGTCCGCTCCTGCCACTGCACGGTCGCCACATAGGAATCCTCGTTTGAAGCGGCCATCTCCTCCCACATGCCGAGCCAGCGAAAAATGTGACTCGGCATGTGTAGCGCGTGCGACGAAGCCGGTGCCAAGCGAGCATAGAACCGGGCCAAGTCCAAGCCCCTATGGGCAAAAGTGCGCGAGTCGTACACGTGGATGAGATAGTGCACCACGCCGGGATGCTCGGGACGACGCTGATACACTTCCTCCAAAATGGCGGCGAGCGGCTCCACAAACGCGGAATCGTCCCAGGTGAATCCCCTTTGGACCCGGGCGGCGCTCATGCGGGCTAATGCCGCGAAGATGACCGCTTCGTCGTCGTCCGGGTAGCGCGCGGCGAGTTGCTCCATGGCCGCAGCAAAAGCCCGGCGACCTTTTGGACTGCCCCGCTCGCGATAGAGCGGCCGCAGCGCATCGACGAATCCCTGCTCGCGCGCCGTCCATTGCAACTTTCCCTGCGCTTGCAGTTCATCCAACTGGTCGAGAATCGCTTGGCCGGCCTTTGAATCCTGCACGCCTCGGGATCCCTGCAATGGGGCGTCATGCGTCATGGCCTCGCCCCAATAGGCCATGGCAAAACCGGGGTCCAGTTCCCGCGCCTTGCGAAAGTGATCGCGCGCCTCCTCGTACCAGAAGCTGTGCAGCGCCAGCACCCCCAAGTCGAACTCCTCTTGGGCTGCGGGCGCACCGGAAGTGGGAAAGTCGATGCGGCCGAGAAGCAGAGGTTGGTCTGGCGGCGATTCTTGGGCTTGGTCCGGCGGGTGCTCTGCGGTACACGCCCAATACATGGTTGCCGCTACCGATAAAACAAGAGTTGATATTCGCATCACGTTCAATTCCTCCAATGCTGGAGAGCAACATAGCGGCCAGAAAAAGATGACACAACACCCTTTCAACACTATCTTCCGATATACAATTTGCGGGATGAACGTCGATGAAAGTAGCGCGATTCCTTTCCTTATCCTGGATTTTTTCTTTGGCGCTCGGTTTTTGGGCTGGCCCAGCCTCGGGTCTGACCATTTACCGGTTCGGTGGCGAAGATCAGCCCAATCCCCCTGAAGAAGGCCGTGCCGGAGTAGACTTCATACAGTTAAACTGGATGGATTTCGATGCCGAACCTCATGGGGAAGCCATCGACTTGGACGTAGATAGTACCGGTATCCAGCCCCTCAAGCGCAATCCAGACTTCAACATAGCACCTGGAATCGAAGAAAAAGGGGGGAAGTATTTAAGAGCCGATGTAAACGTAGAGGTGTGGGATGGGGACACGGGCACTTTCTGGCTGGCGGAACAGTATCTGTGCGCCAAACACCGCAGCGGCTCCAGGTCCTGCACCGACGTTTTTGGGCGGTCGGGCACGGCCAATATCTACCTAGGCGGCCTCTACAACATCGACCGGCTTCGGGTGATATCCGGGTTTACCGATCCGGGCCGCACCGTGGGCATCCTCCGCGTCCACATCGGCCCGCGACCCATAGTCAACTACGGCATCGTCCCGCCGAAATCGCCCTATATTGTGGAGATTAGAGACAACCGAGAGCAAATCCTCGACATTCCCATCCCATCGCACGAGGCAGTAGAGTTTGTCCAGGTGGCCTTGGCCGAGCACAACACGGACTGGGAAGTGAACGAGATCGAAGTCTACGCCAAGGGGTTCGTCAAACAGGCCACTTATATTTCCGATGTCATCGATTTCGAGCAGCCTATGGCCTGGGGAGACCTGCGCTGGTCCGGGGTTCAGGAGTCCGGAGCCCAAGTCCTCATCCGGACCCGCAGCGGCCTAGACGACGATGCGGACGTATTCTGGCGCTTCACCGGTCGCGGCAGCAAAGCCGAGGTGAGTCGCGCTAGCTACAGCGACCTCAAACTCAATGAACGGGCCGGCATCACCCACGACCTCGACCACTGGACCTTTTGGTCGGCCCCCTATGACTTTGCCGACAGCAGCGGCACGCCGGTCGTGTCGACAAGCCCCAGACGCTACCTCCAGTTCAAGATCGACTTCCTGCCCCGTGAAAACGCCGGCGGCCGGGTGGGTTTCGTGGAGTTGCGCGCCTCCGAGCCGGTGGCGACGAACCTAGTGGGCGAGGTCTGGCCGGTCGAAGCAAAAGTAGGGCAGCAATCGTCCTTCACCTATGCGTTGCGGCCGACGATTCACCCGGGTGATGTCGGCTTTGACCAACTGGAAATTGAGACCTCCTCGATCATTAGTGCGGTGGAGGCGGTGCGCATCGGCGATGCACCCGTGGCCTTTACAGTAGAAGCCGAGGAGCCGCATCGGCTGGCGGTTAGTTTCCCGCGCCTCCAGGAGCAGGACTCGGGGACGCTAGTCGAGGTCGATTTCGCAGCACAGGTGCTGCGCTACGGAGCAATCTTTGCGGCGCAGGTGTCGGACAGCGACCAGCCTTTAGAGGTGCCGCAGGGGGTCAATCCGGGAGACGCTACGACGAAATACGAGGGCAACCGGGTGTCGGTGGCCACCGCCGCGCAGGAGCAGAGGCTGTTGCAGGTGCGAGTCGAGCCGACCATTTTTACGCCCAATGGCGATGGCCGCAACGACGAGATAGGCATCTTCTATCACATCTTGGAGATTACGGGCAGTGCGCAGGTAGCAGTGGAGGTGTGGGACTTGTCGGGTCGCCGGGTGCGGCAGGTGTATTCGGGCGCGGATGGGATCGGCGAGTACGAGCGGGCGTGGGATGGTCGGGACGAGGTCGGCGGTTTGGTGCCGCCAGGGATTTACCTGTATCGAGTTTCGGTCGATGCCGATCGGGAAAAGGTCGAAAAAACTGGCGTTTTGTATGCGACGTACTGAAAGGTGCCTGTCGATGAATTTGCGTTAGACTCTCAGTACACACTGGCCACGACCGTGGCCACCGTCGATTCACCAACACTCTCCGCGTCCACCTCTGGACCGACCCGGCAGATATACAAGCCAGGCGGCAACAGCACTCCATCCCGGTCCCGACCGTCCCAACTCACCTCCTGCACACCAGCGGCGTGCGCCACCGACTGCTCCGAACGGTGCACGAGCGCCCCATCGAGCGCATAGACCGCCAATACCAGCGAGGTCTGCCCCGGCATCTTAAATACGGGAAAGACGAATCTCACCGCATCGTTGATGCCATCTCCATTCGGCGTGAACGGGTTCCCTAGTACCTCCAGATCACCCAAAAGTCCACCAGTCACCGGCGTCAGCACGGTCAGGCCCTCGCCCGAGGCCGTCGCGTCCACTCGCTGCCACACCGCGCCCACGTCCTCTCCCAAGCCTACCGAGACGAAAAAGGCATTGCTCGCCAGATAGAACACACTCGAAAAACGCAGCACAACTTGGGACTCTGGCTCCCGGACCACCTCGGGCAGGCGAACCCACAACGAGTCAACTCCGGTTTTAATCTCCAGTTCATCCGCCGAGTACATCTGGCCGCCCCCCACCTCTAGCTCGCTCGCTAGGCCCACGGTCACATCCACCAACTCTACCTCGGCGCTCGGAGGTACTTCAAAGAGCACTTGATCGAACCCCAGCCTCTCCGAGCCTGACTCGTTGGGTGGAATGGTCAGCGACAACGCGAACGCCTCGCGGCGACCGCTCTGCTGAGCGCGGCGCGGCGCGATTTCGCCCAGAATCTGATGCACCAGCGGATCCCTCAAGCCGATATTGAGGCGGCGCAACACGACCGCCTCGTTGGGATCGTCCGAGACCAGAGCAGCCTCAATCATTATATAGCGCCGCGGACTAGGCGAGGTGATCGCCACGCCGGAGCGCTCGTAAAACTGACTCCACGGACTCCAATCCCCCTCGTCGGGCACAAACGCCACTGTCGAATCCCCCCGCATAAACGACAGCGTCTTGCGATAGTCGGCCTCGGGGATTTCAACGCCCTGTTTGTTAAAGAAATGCTTGTCTTCGGTGAGTCGGTTTCCGGTCCGGGTGCGAATCTGTAGCTGGGTGCCGGGCGGCGTTTGAGCCTCCCAGGAGATGGTGGAAAGGATGCGGGGGACGTCTCCTAACTCAATCGCCGGCGTTTGCAGCGTGACCTGCGGCAGAAAACCAAAGCCATAGAGCAGCAGCTCCTTTACCCCAGAACGGATCAACCCGGTAGTGACGACGCGATAGTCGAACCTAAAAAAGCGGCCCTTGATAGGGGAGAAGATATTGGCCTGCATGAACGTATTCGTCGGCAGCGACCCCGCGGGCGCAACAGCCTCGCGGCCCAGCGTGACATCGTCTCTGCCGCGCGCAACCACAGAGGTAAAAATCTGGCTGCCATCGGGTGCCAGACTGCCATCCGAAAGATTGAGCACATAATTGGGGAATGTGGCACTGCCATAGACAATAAAGGCGCGATCGACCCAGTACCAGGTCCCCAAGTCCAATAAGAGGTCCCGGTCCCGGTTCTTGACCAACACAGCGAAATCGTCATCTCGACCGCCTATACCCTTGGTGGAAAATCCCGCTTCTGCACTCCAGACAGTGGTATAATCGCCATCGACTGCATTGGAATGTCCGCCCGCTTCCCCAAATCCCTCGATTGACCCTCCGCGCTCCTTCCAGCCCAAACTAATATTCTCCCCCACCGTCCAAACCTCCACTTCCGCCAACCGAGGACGCTCCGAACGATAATAGCGAATCGGACCCTTAAAACGAGCCTCCCGAATCGCCGCATACTCCGCCTGCGTCACCTCCCGCTCCACCCCCGTCGCCTCCCGACGAAAATACAGCACATCCCCCCGAGCCGACGACGCCAAACCCTCCCAACCCGACGCGCTCACCTCCGCCCCGCGACGACCATCGCTAGCCGTGGCCACAATCTGCACATACTGGACTAAATCCCCACTCAAGCCCGGATCCGCCGACTTGGCTGGACGCAGCGCATACTCAAAAACCCGCTGCGTCTTGTTCAACCCCTCGCTGCGACCGGCCACCCGGTAGTCGAGGCTCTGACTGCCCTGAAAAGCCTCATCGCCATTGGAGGTGAGCACCTTGAACTGCAAAAACGGATCGCCGACCCCTTCGGCGACAAATTTCACCACCACTTTCTCAGCCCACACGACTCGACCCAAGTCCACTTCGACCCACCAGTCGCGCAGCGGCGCGTCCAGTGCCGGCTCCCAGTAGGTTTCTTCCCGCCCGTCCATGAGTTGCGCGGCCCCGTCGAAATTGGTTCCCGCCCGTCGGATGCCCCCGGTCACATCCTCGCGGCTGAAGGCCCCTGCGTTCAGCGCGGCATTGATCTGCCGCCGCACAAAATGGGGCCGAACCCCTTCGGCGCTAAAATCCACACTGCCGACGGGGAAATTCCACCCCGACCAGTCACGCTCGCTGATGATTAACTGGTTCGGCTCAAGGCGATAGCCCTGGGACCAGACCGGGGCGCTGAGTAGCAAAGCATAGAGAATGAGGCGCAAGTTCATCGCACTCTCTCCTTGTCCAGCCGACCCTCGATCCTTTCGAGGAGCCAAAGCGCCTTAGTATGTGCTGGTACCTCGGCCAGCACCTCTCGCGCAGTCCGCTCGGCCAACTCTAGTTGCCCTGTCTGCAAGGCTTTGTTGCCGCGGTCGACGATCAGGTTGGCCAAGGCGTACAGATTTTGTTTGCGCATTTGTTCAATGCGGGCTATGCGCCTCCCGTCGAGCGCAGTAGAAGCCACCTTGCTCAAGGGTTTCTCGATCTCAAGTAAAGCACCCACGGTGCGCACCTCGATATCTTGATGCGGGTCGAGTTCGTAGTCAAACCTAGGCACGTCATCCGCGAGAATTCGCCCACCGCGACTTAGGCTGCGCAGATCCTCAGCCGACGCTAGAAAACTCCCCAAGACGCTGTCGGACTCGTTGAGCCACCCCGTATTCGCGTCCAGCGGGTGCCGGTAGTCCAGATCACGGCGAATTCCGGACCTCCCCAGCCTCTCTTCGAGGGCTGGGATATCGAGCGCAAAGGCATCTGCCCGGCGGCCGATCAAGACGAACTCTGGCCCATTAAACCAGAGCTGACTCTGCGGAAAAACGCTGATGAAGGTGGCGATGATGTCGAGCACTTGCGGCGTGGAAAGCATCCGCACTGGCACGAATTGCGTCACTAGACCGCCTGGCTCTAGCCGCTGTCTGAGGCGCTGGTAAAAATCTTCGGTGTAAAAGGAAATGATCCCCGGGCGAAAGAGTTGGCCCACTTCAATGCCGATCACATCGTAGCGGACTTGGCTGTGGCGGATGTAATCCCGGCCGTCTTCCGCCAAAGCTCGTACCCGAGGATCGTCCAGCCAAGTCGCGCCAAAGTAGCGGCGGGCGAGATCGAAAACAGCCACTTCCACATCTAGGCAATCGAGCCGCTGAATGTCCCACAACAGAAATCGCCCCGCGGCTTGGCCAGTCCCCATCCCCACTACGAGCACATCCGTCCCATTGCCATCGCCGCGCAGCAGCATGGGCAAATGGCCGGCAAAGGTCTGTTGGTTCTTCTTGTTTGAACCCTGCCACAAGCGATCGATCCCGAGCAGCACCTTGTCTTCGAGTTGCACCACGGCAAGGCTGGCCCCTTGGCCCTCCACTACCTCAAGCAAGGTCCCCTCGGAAGACAGATGGTCGTGGGGAAGCCTCGTTTTGAGCAGGGTCGCGGCGAGCCCCCACCCGATTACACTGAAGGCGATCAGCAAGGTAGCGACGCGCCGACCTAGCTGGCGGCCCACCCCTGCGGCAAAGGCCACGCAGCCCCCGACAATGGCCATGCCGGTGACCGTCCGCAGCGCGAGCTCGAGCCCCAACCAAGAAAGTCCCCAAGCCATGATCACCGCGCTGGCAATGGAACCTGCGGTATTGATTGCCGTCAGCCGGCCGATCGTCCAACTCGCGTCGGCTACGTTCTTCGACACTAGTCGGACCACGAGGGGAAACGAGGCACCCGAAGCCAGTGCACCCGGCAGCAACATGGCACCGTGCAGGCCCATGAAGTGGTTGGCGCTTATCAGCTCTGGAGCGGCCTGCGCGAGCGCCGTCCAGATGTCCCGGGGCAGCTTCATGACGACTAGAACGCTCAGCCCAGTGAAAGCTTGGAGGCAGCCGAAGACGACGACTGGATGCCGACTACGATCGCACAGCGGCGCGATGATGAGGCTGCCGATGCCAATGCCGAGCAGGATCACGACGAGCGGCAGAGTGTACGCGTACACCGAGCTGGTGATCATCAAGGGCAGGTAGCGCGCCCACAGAATCTCAATGGCCACGCCGACGAATCCGGTCAAAAAGAACAAGGGCAGCAGGACGGGGACCCGCAGCGTCCTGCCCTCGTCTATCGCTTGGTCTTCTCGGTCGGACGGCTCGGCAAGCGGCGCAGAGTGCGTTTGCCAACAGACCAGCAACACGGCGACGCCACACAAGACATTGAGACCCGCTCCCAAGTAGATGGTCGCAGCAAGCCCCAGAATCGGTAGAGTCACAAAGCCAGCCAGCGCCGCCCCAGTGGCAGCTCCCAGCGCGTTGATGCCGTAGAGGCCGCCTGCGGCAAATCCGAGACTGCGGTGTCGGCGGATGATCGCCCTAGCGAGCAAGGGGACCGTCGTCCCCATCAGAACCGTGGGCACGAGGATCACGGCTGCCACCAAGACCAAGCGCGCCAGCGCGATCCACGGTGCTGAGCCGTCGGCCCAGCGATAGAGCATTCCATAGCCATCGTCGGCCACGTCCAGCAGTGCATTGCTCGCTAAGCCCAATACCGCGATGGCCAGTTCGACGATCCCATAGATCCGCAACGGACGTTGCAGCGACGTCGACAGGCGACCGGCCAAGGCACTGCCCACGGCCAGTCCGAGAAAAAACACGGCGAGCACCGTCGCCAAGGCGAAGGTCGTGCTGCCAAAGAACAGGCCGGCCTTTCTGATCCAACAGACTTCGTAGAACAGGCTCGCAGCCCCCGACAGGAAAAGGCAACTGAGCGCCGTCACCATCTCAAATGGAGAAGGAGCGGACGCCCCATTGGGGGAAGCAGGCTCTAGTGCGGCCACGTTGGGCAACTATACTTGGGTGAGGAAACTGTCCATGTGGCCGGTGAAATAATCGAGGACCAGCCAGACTCCGGCCGCCACAATTTCCCCGAGGATGAGACCGAGGAAAAACGGGCGCAAGTTGCGGTACAGTTTGGGGCCGCCGTACCGCAGGATGATCAATTTGAGGAACCAAGCGAGGAATACGCTGGCGTAAATGTGGCTGGTCTTCCAATTGGCGCTGATCAAATAACCCAGCGGACTGAGGGGCCACCATAAGACTTGGTGTCTGACCCACATCAATCCCGCCATCACCGCCCCGCCAATGCCCATGAACAGCCAAGCGTCGAGACGGGGGCCCGTGGGCTCTGCGACAATGCGCGGGGCCATATCCGTGGGGCCAATGCCCCCCTTCCAGCCGAAAAAGAGCGGATTGAGGTTGATGCCGCCGTATTTGTAGGCCAAGTACAAAACCATGTACGTAGAGCCTATCAGGCTAACCACAATGGCGATGCTCACGGCCCAGAACAGACGGCGCTTGGACCCGCCGATGACTTCGCTCATTTTTAGCCCATTGGCCACCGACGCCATCACAAAAGAGCGGATTTCGGAGTGCCAGCCATAGGAAAAACCCAGTGCCACCAGCCCGGGAGCCCCCAGGACTTGGGTGCCGCCCCCCGAAATGACAAAGGTCGAACTCATCACCGGCGGTCTCATAGCTGGGACGCCGCCTTCGGTCACAACGCGGGTCAAGCTGAGAAAAATCACCATGGCGCTAAAGATGAACATCAGGGTTCCCAACAGCGGCAGGCCGCTCACCCACAGGCCAAAGCCAAAGAGGAACAGCGAGCCGAACAGCCCCAACACCGCCTGCCGATAGGACACCACCTCGCCGGAGTCGTCTATCTCGGGGGCGCGTCCAATTGCCTTGCGGAATACATCGCCTAGGTGTTCGCGCGACCCCCATAACATGATCAGCACGAAGATGATCATGGCCCCCATACCCTGATGGGAGGTGTACGTATCGCGAGCGTAGTGGTCTATCCGCTCCGTGCTCTGGATGCCGACGACGTTGAAGATCCCCTTCTGAATCAGGGTGAAGGTGTGGAAAATCCAGATGGACGCGGAAATATCGAGACCAACAAAATAGAAGAAGCCCAGCCAAGACGGACTGAAGGAGAACCAGAGAATGACCGTGTCGCGGAAAATGGGCAGCCTGAAGTCCCGCTCAATGGACGGAAAGTAGGGGTAATAGGAATTTAACCCGTTGATGCTGATCAGAATGAACGAAAAGGCAAAGGCGACCCACATTGCTTTGTTGGTAAAGAAGGATTTGCCAATAATTCCCTTTCTCTGCTGCTGGATCATCTCCATGGGCACCTGGACCAAAGGATAGACCAGTTTTTCGCGGTCCACCCACTGCTTGCGCAGAATGATCATCGCAAACGTCATGACCAGACAGAGCGAGAGGAAAAAACCGTACCAGTAGGCCAGAGGCAGAACCCAAGGCTCCCAGGGAATGGGGGCACCCTGGGGCAGTCCTTCGTAGAAATAGCGCGCGACGTCTTCCCCTTGCGGAATGAGCCAGTTAGGTATGAACTGGTTGTACACTTCGGCCCAATCGTTCTCAGGGGTGGCGTAGTAAATGGGGCCCACCAGTTGGGGCAGCAGGACCGGCGTCAATCCCATGCTGGGGACGCAGCAGCTCACTATCATCATGATGTAGATAGTGATCAGTTCGGTCTGGTTGAGCGCCAAGGGCCTGCGGATGAGAGCTACCAAACCGCTGGCCAGCACCAGAATGAAGAAAAAGAACAGGGCCGCCGGCGTGCTAAAATTCAGGGTCAGGTACGACCCGCGTATCATGAGGGTGCAATACACGTCGAGGAAATTGATCAGAAAGGCGAGCACCGCACCGATCAATATGCCCCTCAGGGGAATGCCGGTGGCACTTTGCTGATCCGCTTCCAAGTTGGTCTCTTTCTTCAGGTATTGCAGGTACTCTGCGGGGATTTTCTTTTTCACACCACCCTCTTATAGGGACCGGCTAGTACCTGCCCTGCGGTTGGGCAGGCGATAGAGGAATGGAATCAGAGGGACGACGTACGCAGGGCCGCCAGCCCCTGCGGAATTGACGGCCTGCGCTACGGCAACGCCGGGAGGAATTTGCGTCTATACTCTCAGTACACACTGGCCACGACCGTGGCCACCGTAGATTCACTAATACTCTCTGCGTCCACCTCTGGACCCACCCGGCAGATATACAAGCCAGGCGGCAACAGCACTCCATCCCGGTCCCGGCCATCCCAACTCACCTCCTGCACACCGGCGGCGTGCGCTACGGGCTGCGCTCGACGGTGCACTAGCGATCCGTCGAGTGCATAGACCTCCAATATTAGCGAGGCCTGCCCCGGCATCTTAAATACGGGGAAGACGAATTTCACTGCATCGTTGATGCCGTCTCCGTTCGGCGTGAACGGATTCGCCACTACCTCCATATCGCCCACCAGTCCACCGGCCACCGGCGTCAGCACGGTCAGGCCCTCGCCCGCGTCGGTCGGATCCACCCGCTGCCACACCACCTCCTCTTCCTCTCCTAGTCCCACCGAGACGAGAAAGGCATTGCTCGCCAAGTAGAACGCGCTCGAAAAGCGCAGGGCTACCTCGGTGCCGGCCTCTTGCACGACCACGGGCATGTGAATCCACAGCGAATCAGAGCGGGTCTTGATCTCCAGTTCACTCGCCGAGTACACCTCCTGGCCCACAGTCACATCCACTAACTCCACTTCGGCGCTAGGGGGAATTTCAAAGAGCACCTGATCAAACCCCAAACCCGCCGACCCTTCCTCGTTGGGCGGGATCGTCAGGGAAAGCGTGAACTCCTCGGGTTGACCGCTCTGCTGGGCTCTGCGGGGCGTTACTTCACCCAGAATTTGGTGGGCCAATGGATCTTTCAGACCAATATTTAGGTTGTGTAACACCGCGGATTGGTGGGGATCGTCCGAGAGCAGAGCCGCCTCAATCATTATATAGCGCCGCGGACTAGGCGAGGTGATGGCCGCGCCAGGTTGCTCGTAAAATTGGCTCCACGGACTCCAATCCCCCTCGTCGGGCACAAACGCCACCGTCGAATCCCCCCGCATAAACGACAGCGTCTTGCGATAGTCGGCCTCGGGGATTTCAACGCCCTGTTTGTTGAAGAAATGCTTGTCTTCGGTGAGTCGGTTCCCGGTTCGAGTGCGAATCTGTAGCTGGGTACCGGGCGGCGTTTGGGCCTCCCAGGAAATGTTGGAAAGGATGCGGGGAGCATCTCCCAATTCGATCGCCGGCGTTTGCAGCGTGACCTGCGGCAGAAAACCAAAGCCATAGAGCAGCAGTTGCCTTATATCGGCTCCCCACGCTACCCGCCCGACGTTGATCAGGCGATAGTCAAACTTGAAATAGCGCCCCTTTATGGGGGGAAAGGCATTGGCTTGCATGACCGTATCCGTCGGCAGCGATCCTGTAGGCGCTTGGGCCTCGCGGCCCAGCGTGACATCGTCTCTGCCGCGCGCAACCACAGAGGTAAAGACCCGGCTGCCATCGGGTGCCAGACTGCCATCCGAAAGACTGAGTATATAATTGGGAAAGATGTTATTGCCGTAGACAATAAAGGTGCGGTCAACCCAGTACCAGGTGCCCAAGTCAAACAGGAGGTTTCGGTCCCGGTCCTTGACTTGCGCTCCGCCCACGCCGGAAAACGACACCTCTGCATTCCAGGCAGTGGTGTAATCGCCGTCAATTATATTGGATTGCCCGCCCACGCCGCCAAAGGCCTCGATCGACCCCCCGCGCTCCTTCCAGCCCAAACTTATATTCTCCCCTACCGTCCAAACCTCCACTTCCGCCAACCGAGGACGCTCCGAACGATAATAGCGGATCGGACCCTTAAAACGAGCCTCCCGAATCGCCGCATATTCCGCCTCAGATACCTCCCGCTCAACCCCCGTCGACTCTCGACGAAAATACAGCACATCCCCCCGATCCGACGACGCCAAACCCTCCCAACCCGACGCGCTCACCTCCGCCCCGCGACGACCATCGCTAGCCGTGGCCACAAGCTGCACATACTGGACTAAATCCCCGCTCAAACCCGGATCCGCCGACTTAGCAGGACGCAGCGCATACTCGAAAACCCGCTGCGTCTTATTCAACCCCTCGCTGCGACCAGCCACCCGATAGTCGAGGCTCTGACTGCCCTGAAAGGCCTCATCGCCATTGGAGGTGAGTACCTTGAACTGCAAAAACGGATCGCCGACCCCTTCGGCGACAAATTTCACCACCACTTTCTCAGCCCACACCACCCGACCCAAATCCACTTCGACCCACCAGTCGCGCAGCGGCGCGTCCAGTGCCGGCTCCCAGTAGGTCTCCTCCAGCCCGTCCATGAGCTGTGCGGCCCCGGCGAAATTGGTCCCGGCCCGTCGGATGCCCCCGGTCACGTCTTCGCGGCTGAAGGCTCCCGCGTTCAGCGCGGCATTGATCTGCCGCTGCACAAAATGGGGCCGAACCCCTTCGTCGCTAAAATCCACACTGCCGGCGGGGAAATTCCACCCCGACCAGTCGCTCTCGCTGATGATCAACTGGTTCGGCTCAAGGCGATAGCCCTGGGACCAGACCGGAGCGGAAAACAACAAGGTATAGAGAATGAGGCGCATGCTGTTCATAAGATCTGCTCTACCCCCTTGCGACCTAGTAAACCACTGCAATGGTTCCAGTTTGCTGATCGTCCCCGTTTTTGGCCTTCACGATGATGCGGTACATATAGAGGCCGGGTGCCACCAAGTCTTGCTGATCGTCTCTACCGTTCCACGAAAAGCTGAATCGGCCGCTCTCGTGCAGCCCTTCCTGCTGGCGCAACAGCCGACCGGATAGGTCGAAAATTTCCAGCCTCAAGGGCACATTTTCCGTCACCTGTAGCAGATTCAAAGAGAATCTGGAAATATCGTTCACTCCGTCCCCATTGGGGCTGAAGACCCTAGGCTCAACCAGTAGGTCTGCCAGCAGACGCGGGCTCAGCGAAGTGCGCACCGAGAGGGTTTCGCTGACGAATTCGGGCGCGGCATTGCCCGGGTTGATCCGCTGTGCCAATTCCAAGGGACGCTCGGAATCCCGAACCCAGCCGTCGAATGGGGTGCCGTAGCGCAACACGGGTGCGCGAAAGTACACCTCGACTGGCCCACCTAGATCGCCCGCTTCTCGGCGCGGCGAAAGTTTTACGGAAAAGAGGGTCGAATCCGGGCTCTCGACCTGGACAGACCAATCCACTAGACCCGTGGCCCGCACCGAATCGACACCGGCCAAGCCAAAGGGGGCAGCTATTTCAATCTGGTCGAAACCAGAGTGGTCCGGCGTCATGGTGGGAGAGATCGCGTACGTGAATTGCGAGACCTCTCCCAAAGGCACTTCGGGAGGGTACACTTCTCCCACTACATTTTGGGCCAAAGGAGGCTTGGTGACCGAAAACTCGACGAAATCCACCTCCCCACCCTGCAAGGCGTCGGGCTGAAAATCGACGCGGAATTGGAAGACGTTATTGGGGCTTGGGGAGATCACGGAAGTGCCGAGGCTGTCGGCGAATTCATAGGGGGGCGACCAGAAGCTCCAGTTTTCGGTATCGTAGGTGATTTCCGCAGCTTCGCCGGTTTTCAAGCCAGCATAGCCCTTTGCATCCAGCAGCTTCCCATTCTCGTCAAAGCGGGAAAGCTCGTCCCCCCGTCCGGTATTGCGCCAGTACACATTGGGGTCCAATGTCTTGCCGGAGCGCGAATGGATATCGATTCTGACTTTTGGGTCTTTCCGGCCCTGCCAGCGCATATCGCCTAAAATGGCCGGTTCCTCCAAGTCAAACATCTTGCTGACGTAGGAGGCCCTATTGACAAAACCCTCCCCATAGATCTCCACCTCGGCTATTTCCATGTTTCTGCTGGTCGTCACGGTGATCTGCAAGCCCACCTCCGTAGCTCGCATAGTCGGAAAGACCGCCTCGATGGTGTCTTGGGTATTTTCGACTACGGAAAAGACCGTCCTGCCGGGATCCACGCCACCGTATTGCCCTCGCTCTACAATCTGGGGAATCGTGCTAGTAGTGACTAGGAGCTTGTCTGGATAAAGGGAGGTGCCCTGCGTGCTGATGAGCCGGACCCGGTTTACGGAGAAAGCCCCCCCCAAATCGAAGATGAGCCAACTTGAGCGGTCCCCGGACTGAAATACAAAGCCGTAGGGCTGCTTTAGGTAAAAGGTACTGAGATCTCCATCGACCATCCGCGTAGCATTGCAACCGTCGAGGAGAAATTGGTACCCCCCGCACCCGCGCGAAAAGGGCCCGCCGCCGCGAATCAAACTAGTCAGGGCGATATTGTCCTCTGGGGTCAGGAAGAGGGGCCGCAGAATGTCCTCGGCAAATGCCTCGTCGTCAAAACCGTCCTTTTCTATAAAATCACTCCACGGCACTGGGGTGAAAGTGACCGCGGGATCCGACGCCTCCGGCGGCGGTGGAAGATTTTCTCCACCGATGCGGAAAATCTCCAAGGCACCCGATCGACCCGATAGCATGGCCAAGGCCAAAACGGCTATAAGCAGCGAAACCGGCATCGTTCTTTTCATGCCGCTACCTCCGAGTGTATCCCGTTCGCGGGCCGCGCACTGGCGCGCGTTAATCGAGTCCTGCGATTACAGTAATGAACTGCGATATGCCCGTAGAGGGATTTTGTCCCTTTTCGTCTATGCGATTGATCCTCATGCCCAACTGGGTGGTCAAAGCATATCCCAGATAAGCGCCTGTATTAGAGTATTGGACCGCCAGCACCAACTCCTGAAAATCTTCCTGCAGACCTAGAGCTTTCGCGTCTTCTTCGAATTGGTTGAATAGGGTGTACTCGACGCCCACTTGTACTTCCGAGCCGGTCAGTATAGGCGTCTGGCCAATGAGGAACAGGATCAGGGTGTCCTCTTTGCGCACCGGCTCGTTGCTCAGCAAGGGCGTTTCGAAACGCAGTTCGTTTTTGATCTTGGGAAAGAGCCGAAAGCGTCCCAACTCTTGCCGGTACTCGGCCTTGTTGATAAGGCCGAAAAACTGGTACTTGTCGCGAAAGTCCGCCTGTTCCTCCCGCTGATGCCAGACGTCGTACTTCACTTTGCCGACCAGTTTCAGCTTGGCACTCCCGGTGTAGTCAAAACCAAGATAGGCGGAATTTATCCACGTATTGGGAGCGGCCAACAGATCTGGAACCCGCTGCAGATTAGCCTCAGTACCCGCCGGCTGCACCCACTGGACGATATCGTCTGGGATATCGTCTTCGACCAGCTTGACCATGTCGAAGACCCGCAGCCGGCCCAACCCGGCTATATCCCGATCCCAAGTGAACATCCCGTAGCTGCTGTTTTCCTCCCGGTCGCTGGCCAGCGTGCGTTCCTGCTTGCGGCCAACCGTCACCCGCATCCCAGGCATGATGTGAGCGCCTACATAGATATTGCCTCCGCGGCGGTCGCGGTCGTAGGGAAAATCGGGCTCTTCGTCGTTTTCAAAGCGATCGATCCAGAAATTGTTGTTCATGTCCACTCCGAAGAGGAACTCGGGGCGATCGACGCTGTAGCGCAAGAAAGGTTCTTCGTAATCGGGAATATAATTCGGCCGGAAGTCGGTGTCATTCTGGTTGAAATCGGAGATGAAATCGTTGTTTTCGTCCCAACCTGGGAAAATTTCCCGGTCCGGCCCCGCTTGGTTGACGCGCTGCCAGTCGGGCGTGCGATCCTGATCGTCGTTGTCTTCGACGAATTCGTAGAAAAACCGGCGTTCGTTGGTATAGTCGATGTCCCCGTTCGCTTCCGTCAGCAAGCCGGTAGTGCCGTAGTCGTAATCCATGCTGTAGAGTTCGCCAAAAAGGAAGAAGGCATAGCCCCGCCGCGACAGATTGATCATCCAAGCATTAGCCTCGTCGGAGTCCATGAGATGTTCGGTGAATTTGCGATTGGGGTATCTGCGGAAGCGCCGGCTGCGATCGAACTCGGCGTAGAGATCAAAGCCCAGCAGATCGTTTACTTCGATGGTGCCGCCGAAGATATCATTGCCCGTGGGCAAACCGTAATCAAAGCGCACCAATTGCAGGTTGGAGCCGTCTTTTACATTGCCCGCGGCCCGCGCCTGAGTCAGGAAGACCGGCTGGCGCTCGGGCAGATTGGTCTGGCGGTCCGACCCCATCTCAATGCGGTAGTCGTTGGCTACGGCCAATTCGATGGTGACCTTGCGGATGGTGGAAAGATCCGGGCCGTTGTACGAGCGGTTCTCGCTGGTGAAATCATAGGTCAGTACAATCTGCTCGCTGCCGTCGGCCGCGAGAAAACCCCGCCGACGAAACCCCCCGTTGATGAGGGCACTGAAACCGATCTCGCTGCCGCGCACCGTCTCTTTGCGAATTTCGATCTTCTCTGCGCCGTCATCTGTTACGACCACAACCTCGGTCTCGGCCTCGATGATAATATCGTGGGAAAACAGCGCGGCTCCACCTTCGCGATCCGTGGGTGAATCATCGCTCAGACGGACGAAGATTTGGCTGATAGGTTCGAGGTTCTGCCCTACGGTCAGGGCTCCGCTTATGGGGTCGCCCTCAAGGCTCTCTAGCAGGGTCTGGGAATGATGGGCGTTGACATACGTGACACCCACATTGACAAAGTCGCCGATCTGACTCGTTCCCCTAAAGCCGAGGAGATTGGTGCTATTGGTCCCTTCCACCGTTATAGTGCTTGCTCTGCCCGGCGAACTGATGCGCGACATCAACACCGTTGCCGCGTACTTGTCGGACTGGAGATCTATCTGCACCCCATCGAAAGCCGGCTTGGAAAAAGTCATGGGCGTCAGCGTGGTGCGGATCTGTTCGCCAATAGTCAGGGCCGTGTGGTACTGGCCGCTGCGGTCCGAGGAGATGACCAGCCGGTTGAACCACGACCCAAATCGCGGATCTTTGAAAATGGCACTGCCGAACTGCTGCGGCTGCTGCTGACGCCAATCGTAGATGAGCCATCCTTTGGTGATGAAAGATCCATACAGGTCGTAAAAATAATCCCCCTCTATATCGGGACTCAAATAACGCTGGTAGTGGTCCCGGGCATAATTGGTGTACTCCCATTGTCTCCAGCGATAAAGTAGGAAGAGTTCCTGCGGCACGTACCAGCGCCGCACGGCCGGGTCCAAGGCGTCAAAGAGCACGCCCGAACCCACTGGTTCGTACGACACCTCGCCGCCGCGCTGCAGGCCCAATCTGTGGCCATAATCAAGTCCTTGGGCTACGGCTCCTTCGGGCACTGCGGCAATACTCAGCAGTAGTGCGATACCCGCAGCTACGAGGAAAAGCTGCCGGCCCGTACGCGTACTCCATCTGGTCATATGGCCCCCCTGTTGATGCTAATAGATGACTGCGACAGTACTGCTGCGGCTCACCGTGCCGCTATCCGTTACCACTTTCACCTGCAAGACGTAAAGTCCCGGCGGCAGATAGCGGCCTTGGTCATTCTGGCCGCTCCATTGCACCAGATGACGCCCACTCTGGTTTTTTTTCACCGGCAATTCCGCCACTTGCCTTCCGGCTAGGTCGTAGACCCGCAAAGAAACCGGAACATCGTTGATCAAGTGCAGTAGATCGTAACTGATGGTCGTCTGATCGTTGATCCCGTCTCCATTGGGCGTAAAAGGGTTGGGGGTCACGGTCACCCGGTGGACGACTGGGTCCTGAGCCAGCGGCACCCGCACGCTCAGATCGTCGCCGAGCAGCGATCCCGCCGCATCTCCTTCTTCAATTTCCTGGGGCAAACCGTCCGACTGACTGTCGCGCAGGCGCCCGCTAAAAACCGTCTCGTAGCGCAAAATCGCAGCGTCGAAAACCATCCGCAGATCGTGGTTGCCGCTCTGGTGGGGAAAGGTCACAGCCAAGCCGCTCTCGTGGGGCTCCGCGACGAAATCCTCCACCTCCAAGTCGTCGAGGTGCAGCGACCGAACCGTGTGCACCGGAACAGAGCTATCGATCTCCAAGCGGTCGAAACCTCGGCTGCCGACCACTTGGACGGCATACGTAAAGGCCGTATCCACCCCGACCGGCACATTCTGGGGCCATATTTCCCCGACGATGGACTCCGCTACTGGATCGGACAATTCAAACGCCAGCGAATCCACTGCGGTGCCGTCCACCAGACCGTCGCTTTCGAAGTCCATGCGGAATTGGAAGTACTGTCTCGGTGCCGGCGAAAGAATCGGGGTATCTCCACTCAGGTAGGGAGCAGACCAAGGGCTCCAAGCGTCCGGCTCATCTGTAGGAGACGGACTACTGCCGCTGCGGGTGCGGATGAAAAGCCGGGACTTTTCGGGATGTCCCACTGCTTCGGCAGCCCAGTGCAGTTGGCCCCAGAGCTTGGGCTGATTAAAATCGAAGACCTCGGACAAATAGTCAGCCTCGGGGACAAAACCCCGACCAAAGACTTCAATCTCGTCAATTTCCCAATTGGATCTGTCCGTGGCCTGCAAGAGAAGATAGCGCACATAGCGCAGGGGAAACTGCACGTTTACAGTATCCTGGCTATTGCCGGTCTGCTGATCTATCTGGACGAAGAGATTTTTGGTCGGCAGCCCATTGATGGACTCGGCTACGATCTCAGCCCCGAAAATACCGTCGTTGATGAAAAGCGCATAGCCCCTCATGAAGTCATCCGGAAAGGAGGTGCGCGGGAAAAAGCGGATGCGATTCACCCCAAATCGGGCACCTAGGTCGAAGATCACGAGAATGCCCGAAGCCGTTATGTTCTTGACTTCAAAAGCCGTCTGAGGATCTCCGTCCACCATGCTCTCTAGGTTTGCTGCCAGCGTCTCCTTGTCGCCCCGCAAGACGGCCTGGGCATTTGGCGAGACCACTCTGCCACCACGCGCTAAAGTCCCCAAGGCGATGTTGGTGGTAGTATCGATAAAGCTGGGTAGGATCCACCCAGGGCGGCTGGTAAAATCAATGATCGGCGCGGCCGCAGCGCTTTCCTCCCAACTATCCCCACCGGCACTACCGCCGACCACCCGGATATCTGCAGCCTGCGCTGCCGCCGCCAGCGCCAACCAGAGCGGCACTAGCAGGGGCCGGTAAACCCGCGAGATTGAACAATCTCTCCTCATCTGCAGCTCCTGCCCCTTTCGGTCCCGTGCTTACCACGTATACAAAAATGCCGCCATGCCAGAAGAAACTCTCGGCATGGCGGCATGGCGATCATGTGCAGCCAAACCTCTACTGCGCAGTGCAACTACTCGGCAAAGGTAGCCTTTATATGGCCCCAGGTCTTTTCCTCCACTGCCGTGCCCGGTCGGGCTTGCGAAGCCCAGTCGATATCGGGATCAACCGGACTCAGGAAAAAGTCGCTGAGGAAATCGGCGTGGTGGCAGCTATTGGTGTCGCCACTCAAGGTCCAATAGCCATCGTATCCGCCACCAGTGTCCGAATCCAGGACCGTGAAGTTGAAACCGAAGATTTCACCTTCTGTGAGAATATGTTGGACGCTGTTCGGCACGTCGGTCCAGCGCAGGTCGTTCCACGGGGTATATGCATACTCGGCATAGAAGTTGCCGGGCTCCCCCGGGTCGTTGGTGCAGGTGAAGGCTGCGTCGCCAAACGGTGGCAAGGCATGCTCGTAGGTCTTGTGCCAAGCGTAGCGTCCGTTCGGACGCAAACCGTACCCCTGGGCCTGCTGGCCGTGCAGAATATCTTTTTCTTCCTGGGTCAGGGACTCGTCTCTCCAGGAGTTGAACTGACCGCCGCTGTGGTCACCGTCGATCTGGATCTCCAAGAAATCGCGGGCATTGCCGGTACAGCCACTGCCTTTGGCGTTTTCCCAACTGTGATCGCCCACCCAGACGGCGTCATCCCAGCGGTCTTCCATGATGTAGACTTTGTTGGTCTCTGGGCTCCAACCGACGAAGGCCCGCAAGGCCAGATCCGCGGCGTCGCGCTGAGTGCCCAATCCGGTCACCGTCTCGGTCAAATCCTCGTGGGTGATCAAATAGGGATCAGTAACTACGTCCCAATCGGACAGATCACTGTCGATGATGGGAAGGTGTCCGGTAGGAAAGTGAACAGCCGGCCTCACTACCCCTTCGGGCAAATGGGCCCAGCAAGTAGTGGAGACCAAAAGGGCTCCAGCAATAAGGGCAAACTTCTTCATGGTTTTAAACTCCAAGGTTGAGGTCAATGCAAAACGTCTGGGCTTAGGCCCAGGCTCTAAGCTGATTTACTCCGACGAAAAGGGGCACCTCCTTTCTGTCACAAGATATTGATTTTAAAAATTTTACCCCTGTACCGAAAATATTCCAGTCCAGTGGTGTATTCGACGGCGTGATGTGAAGATATTATAGAGGTAGGATACAAAATCCGACTGGCGAAAATCAAGTTTTTTTTCCTATGCTCCCGCCCGATCAGCCGGCCCACGTCCAATTTCGCATTGGCTTTACCAAGGAATCGCGTCGTACAGGAAATCCCCCGCTTCCCTGTGAGCTCGGCTATTGGGGTGAAAATCCGTCGGGTGGACCCAGTAATCCCGTTCGTCCTTTCCGGCAAATTGAACGAGGAGATCGACGTAGTGTATCCCCTCGTGCTGGGCAAGTGCCCCGAGCGTTTCGTGCACCTCTGTCAAGGGATAGGCTTCGAGCTGGTAGAACACGGGGAAGACGACCAAAGAGAATTCAATACCCTTATCGGAACAGAATTTCTTCATCCGACTGAACAACTTCTGGGTCAGTGTCCAACCTAGGTTATCTTTGTAGAGTTGTCGGTACCACTCAACAGTATCTTGGGAAAGCTGCTGTCTCTTCAAGCGCGCGGCAAACCAACGCAGCATATAGCTATTCCTCCCCGCCAGAAATCGGGTTGCCTCCACATTGGGCCGCAAGTGCATAAAATCGGCCAGTTCCTTTTCCATCTCGAGTAGACGCCCGCTCCTAAATGGATCGTTCAGGGTAAACGAGTACACGACGCGCTCGACCCGAGCAAAGTACTCGACATAGCGCTCCATGGTCTTGGCGATCCGCTTGACATTCATACCCGGCACACAGGCATTGAAAAGCTGATAGCGCTCCGCTGGGCGCTCCCGATTTAATCGAATCTCCAAGATATGCGAAAATCGCTCCGCGACCCGGACCCCCTGCCCAAAGCCAAAGGAGTCGCCGATTACTAGGACGATTTTGGCATTTTGCGCGTCGAACTCAGCCATCGGTCGCTCGCGCAATTGCTCTTCGTTGCGACGCATCTCAATGGCATTGGGCACTTTGAACGGCGCTATATCGGCGAGAGTGGAGTCATTGTTGGCGTTGCCCAGATAGGTCAACTGCCCGTACGGATGTGCCCGCCGCAGATCCCAGTCGGGGGTGCCCGCAAAGTGCTCGTCGTAGCACCACAGATCGAGGCTCGGATCGTCCGTCTGATAATAGACCACGGGATATATCCGCTCGGACCGAGCCAAGAGCCAAAAAGAGACTTCAATGGCGAGCGAGGTGACGGCCAAACTGGCAACTACCAACAGCAGCTTACCACCTATATCGATTCGATCCATTCTTAAATGATTAAACCGATAGGACAATCGGGTCGAGTTATATCTATTCCCCCACCAGCCTAGCCGCGTCCCTCCGCGGTCAATTCCCGACCCAACTTTTCGATGTTATCGTCGAAATAGCGCACTTCATCTTCGTACGAGGCGCGTAGGTCTTTCAACCAGCGCCCGAACAATTCTCGCTCGCTCTCCTTGCGGATATTAGCTCGTATCTGCCTCTCGCGTTCTTCGTAGGAACGTGCTTCTGACTCCCGCCGACTGAGAATTTTGGCAATAGAATAGGAAGGCCCAACCTGAATGGGACCGATGAGCGAACCGATTTCCCTCTCAAAGGCCACTGTAACCAAATCCCCAAAGCGCGCCGTCTCGTACCAGTAAAGATGGTAGTGCCCCTCTATTTCGCTAGCGCCCGGTCGCAGACTGCGGGTGCTGGCCTGTTGTCGCATGATGTACTCTTCGGCCAACTCTTTTGGACTCGATGCCGTAGCTATTTCCTTTAGGACCGTCTCTACTCCGCCCCGCTCGTCCAACCGCTGGCGGAGCCATTCCAGAACCTCGAGATCGTCGTCCATTTTCCGCAACGCCTGTACCTCCTCTGTCAGGTCCCGCCCGGCCTGCTGCTTTTGTTGCATCTTGGTGAGCAGGTCGATCAAAGGAGCAGCCCGACGGAAGATGCCGCGAATCTCGGCGAGCAGCGCCTCGGCCTCGGCCTCGCTGGTCAACTGGATCTCCACCACGTTCACCTCCGAGGCGGTCCGGTACTGGTCCTTGGTTTCTTCGTAATAATCGAGTACCTCTTGTTCGCTTATCTCCTCGTCGGTAGCAGTGGCAATCTGGCGCATGGTCACAATCAGCACTTCTTCTTCCTTGCGCTGGACCCATTCTTCGAGTTCGCGGTCGAGCTCCAACTTATCCGCTTCCATCCACATGAGCTGTGGTATTACTACGTCGCGTTGCAGAAAATGGTCCACTCTCGCACTGTCAGATACATCTCTGCCTTGGCGAATGAACGGGGATTGCAAGATGGCCTCCCCGAGCGCAATCTGTCCCCCCTCATACCTGAAGAGAGGTGTCTCGGCCGCACCGTCTGGAATCTGGAACGTCATTTTGCCGGTCTCCGGCTCCTCCCGACCAGTGCGCAAGATTTCCATCAGGACGCCCAAGCCGTGCGGGTCTGGAGTCAATAGGAATTCCTCAGCCAGCGAATCCGCATACGCCTTTCTGCGGGCGTCCAGCCGCTCTTCAGACAGTGTTTTAAAGAGAAAATCCCTAGTCTGTTCGTAGGTCCCTTCTAACTCGTTTAGGACCTTGAAAATTTCGTAGCCCTGCGGGACGGCTATGGGCTCTGATATTTCTCCTACTTTGAGACTGAAGAGTACATCGCGCACCAGTGGGACGGCGTGGAAGCGGCTGTAATACAGGGGTTTCACGCCTCCGAGCGAAGCTGTGCGCGAATGGGTCGAAAATTCGCGCGCTACTTCCTCAAAGGGAGTGCCGGCCCGCAGAGCCGCCATCGCCTCCTCGGCGCGCTCTTGGGTAGGTACGACGATATGGGCGATTTTGATCCAGCGCTCCCAGTTCTGCTCGGTAAACACGCGCCGCATTTCCTCCTCAGTAATGACAACCTGGTTATCGACAGCGCGCTGCTCGATCTCTCGTATCAGCCGCCGCCGCAAAGCCGTCGCCACCTCGCTGACAAACGCCGGACTCCGGTCTAATTTGCCGACGCGCGCTTCGCGGAGAATGAGCGTCCGATCGATCAGCGACTGCAAGTATTCGCGGACCTTGGCACCGCCCTCCTGTTCGCTTTTGGCCCACTCGGCCACATTGTCAATCAGGTAGTTCAGATCCCGATCCGTGATCAACTCTTCGCCCACCTGAGCCAGTGGCAATGCCTCCTTTTGGGCGCTCGGCTCCTGCTGTCCACAGGCGACGAGCGCCGCAATGCCTAGTGCGCTCCACATCAATAACTTTCGCAAGTACATATTCTCTCCTATTAACGTGGCCAGAGCAGCGCCCGCTCCGCGTCAATGCGCGGATGCACGGTCTCTCCCGGGGCAAAACGCCGTTCCTTAGACGCGATGATGTGGATGGACGCCCCGGCCCAATCTACCCATAAAATCCACGCGGCCCCAGCGTCCTCGACGACGCGTACCACGCCCGGCACATGCCCCCCTGCGGGCGCGATGTCTTCCGGCCGGATGCCGAGCAGCATCTCGCCTGCCCCATTCAGCGCCGGCATTCGCTCGGCTTCGTTCGGGCCAATCCACGCATCCCCGCGCCGCTGAACGCTGAGGATGTTGATCGCAGGTTGCCCCAATTGGCGCGCTACTACGGGCGAGACCGGCTGGCGATAAATAACCTCCGGACTGCCCTGCTGCAAAATCCGTCCCTCGGCCAGCACGGCGATGGAATCGCCCATGGACAGGGCCTCGGCTTGGTCGTGGGTCACGTAGATTGCCGGAATGCCCAACTCCTGCCGCAACAGGGCCAGTTCTAGGCGGAGGGACTCTCGCAGCTTGGCGTCCAAATTAGTCAGCGGCTCGTCAAAAAGAAACAGCCGCGGCCGCCGCACAATCGCCTGTCCAATGGCCACCCGCTGCATCTCTCCCCCAGACAGGCGGGCCGCTGGCCGGTCGAGCAGCCGCTCAATCTTAAGCAGTTCAGCCGCCCAACCGACCCGTTGGTCAATCTCATCGCGCGCAAGCTGCTGGCGCGGTGCCTTGAGCGGAAATTCCAAGTTGCGCCGCACGCTCCAGTCAGGATAGAGCGCGAAGTGCTGGAAGACCAACGCAATGTCGCGGTCGGCCGGCGGCCAGTGCGTCACCTCCTCGCCGTCCATCTCGACTTGGCCAGCGTCGGGCGCGTCCAACCCGGCGACGATCCGCAGCAGCGTGGTCTTGCCCGCACCGGTCGGCCCCAGCACCACCAGCATCTCGTCCGCTCCCAGCGACAGGTCAATGCCAGACAGGACCTCAGCCTTGCCAAAATGCCGCGTCACTCCTTTTAGCTGTAACCAGGACATCTTAGAATGCGTTCGCTTCGTTGGAAACATCGACCGTGCGCAAGAAGCCGCTTAACTGAAGCGGCGGAACGGTCTTTGATTTCGATCAGAAGCGTATGTTGGGAAAGAATCGGGCCAAGCGCAAGCTATGGGTTGCGCCTAGCCGTTGGTCGTGTGGTCAACACGCAGGCAAAAAAAGGAGCGGGCACGTCGGAGACATCCTTCGCGCCCGCCTCTGTTAGATCAATCGTCCACATAGACTGGTGGGGGCAGCCCCTCAAGCGAGCAGAAGGGGACCTCGTCGGCGACGGGTTTTGCGGCTGTTGAAAGACCAATTGAAGCACCCACAGAGTAGGGATCGGCCGCTGAAAGATCAACGGAGTAGCCCAGATCGCTTAGTGCTCCAAGCGTTATTGTTGAAATTCTTTCATTATCGAGAAATGGTGACATAATCTCAAGGGATAAAACACTATTGCGCCAATGTGCTCCATCTTGTTCGGTTGGGACTTTTGCACCTTGATATTTTGTGCCTCCGGCTTGATCAAAAGCCGCAATAGCTTGCGGCCCGGCAAAATGAGTATCGGCATTTAGACCACGAAGCATTCCATTATCGTCCCAGATAGTACCGATCCCTAAAACGTGTCCTATTTCATGAAGTCCTCTAATCTTTCTCAGCCACACATCATAAAGCTCTTGGTCAATTCCGATACAACCAACAATCGGCAAAGAGTTTGAACGCAATAGGCGGGGAGCTCCATAGCCTGATACTTGTTGCTCATAAGAGTTTATTCCAGAATACTTCGTCACATAAATTCGTAGGTCATCTATTTGTTCGCCGGCAGGTATTTCAATCGAGTGTTCGCCACATTCTCCGGACCATGTATCAGAAAACTCGTAATCTGGAAGATCACTCAGTATCGCCGCTTCCCAACGCTTCGCAATGCGGTGCCATAGGTCTTGTTCCCATTCTGTGAAATCGTCAAGGAAGACTAAGTCAATACTGAAGGGGGTTTCCGTAAGAGATGAAAAAGATACAATGGCACCACCACGTTGAATCGCTGGGATATGTTCATTGATAGAGGCTTCACTTAAAGGATTACCCCGAGCCTTTAGATCAAACAAATGAGACAACGCTGTCAATGGCGACAAGTCTGAAACGTTATTCCAGTCAAGATTTATATTTTGTAAATTGGATAAATTTGTTAATGGCGTGAGATCAGACACCTGATTGTTAGGAAACTCCAACTGTCCTAGGTTAGTCAAGTTAGCCAATGGAGTAAGATCAGATATCTGATTGAAACCAATGAATAAATTATACAGCTTGGCTAAGTTAGCCAATGGCATGAGATCAAGATCAGATACCTGATTACTAGAAATATCTAACGATTCCAACTCAGTTAAGTTAGCTAATGGTGTGAAATCAGAAATATGATTGTTATTAAGATATAAGCGTTGCAGCTTGGCTAAGTTAGCCAATGGCGTGAGATCAGATACCTGATTGTTGCCAACTCCCAATTTTATTAACCTCGTCAGATTTTGCAAAGGGGTAATATCCGTAACCTGATTGAAATGAATAGATAAAATTTGTAGCCGAGTTAAGTTAGCCAATGGCGTGAGATCAGATACCTGATTGAAACTAATCGATAAGAAATCCAACCGAGTTAAGTTAGCCAATGGCGTGAGATCAGAAATTGCATTGCTTTGAAATCTCAATGTCGTCAGATTCTTCGCTGTTTCTAAGCCTATAAGATTCTTAATCCCTAAACCATTTCCATCCCAAAGGGTTGTTAGAGTATTCATATCATCTTGTGTGATCGTCTCACCGGGATCCTTATTTAGTTCCTTTTCTATATATGTCCTCAGAGCCGTATCTGGAATAAAAACCCCATCAGACGGGGAGGAGTCTGAACCGGACGAAATTGAGGAACTGTCGGACGCGGTATCCCCATCCGATTCATCGGGTGCTTGGTGGATGCCGTCCTCTAAAATGTCGCATAAGGCGCAGTTGCTTTTGCCAGCAGGTGCCGTCGGCGGCTGCTCTTTTGAGCAAGAGAGAGCACAAAATAGAGTAAGGAATAGGACAAAGCGCAGCATAGAAGGGCCTCCGTGAACAGCAATGATTACGTTTACAGGAAGATATCTAGCAGATGGATGTCGGACAAGTTTTTTATCGCCTTAGAGCTGCCGCTCGACCGCTACTCAACGCGCTCTCGCCGGGGATTTTCAGACCACTTCTGAGAGCCGCTTGCCGCTCGCCGGATCGAACAACAGCACCCGCGCAAAGTCCAAGCCCAAGGCTGTGCCCACGGCCACCCGCTCTCTATCAGCCACCCGCATGACCACTCGGCCGCACTCGGCCTGCAAGTGGATGTAGCGGCACGCCCCTTGGTATTCGTCGCGCACCACCTCGGCCCGCAGCCGACCTTTAGTGGCCGGCCGCACGAACTCCGGCCGCACCCCAAGCGTCGCTGGCCCCGACCGCACCGGCTCGGCCAGCGGCCAGACCAACCCAGGCGCAACAAAGCAGTCCTCGCGGATTTCCCCAGTGATGAAGTTCATGCTAGGGCTACCAATAAAATGCGCCACAAACAGGTCAGCCGGCTGGTCGTACACCAAGGCCGCAGCCCCGCTCTGGCGAATCCGCCCCTCGTCCATGACTACCACTTGATCGGCCAAGCTCATGGCCTCCTCTTGGTCGTGGGTCACATACAAGGTGGCGATCCCCGCGTCGAGCTGTTGGGCGCGAATCATCTCCCGCATCTCCAGCCGCAAACCCGCATCGAGCGTACCCAACGGCTCGTCCATCAGGTATATCTGCGGCCGCCGCACCATAGCCCGTGCCAAAGCCACCCGCTGCTGATCGCCGCCCGAAAGCTGCCGGGGATAGCGCCCGACCAACGCGCCCAGCCCCAACCGCTCGACAATGTCGGCCACCCGCTGCCGTCGCTCCCGCCGATTCAACCCCATGCTCTCCAATGGAAAGCCGATGTTGTCCTCGACTTTCAGGTGTGGATAGAGCGCGTAAAACTGAAACGCGAACCCCACGTCCCGTTCGGCAGGCGAGCGGTCGGTGATGTCCGCGCCGGCCAGCACGATCTGCCCGGCCGTGGGCTTTTCGAGGCCCGCGACCATCCGCAGCGTCGTAGTCTTGCCGCATCCAGAAGGCCCCAACAGCACGGCGAACTCGCCCTCGCTGCAGCGTAAGTCGATACCGCGTACCGCTTCCGTGCCGTCGGCAAAGGTCTTGACCAAATCCCGGCACTCGAGAAAACTCATGACTCGTCCATCTGCCGGCGCGACGTCACAATGTGCAACAGCGTGCCGACGATCGCGACAAAAAACCCATACTTCAGCCCTATCCCCCAGAACGGTTGCAGCATCAATCCCACTCCGGCAACCATACCCACGCGAGCGCAGCGATCCAACCAGCGAATCATCGCTTGATCGTCCCAAAAGTGACGCCGCGCAACAGATGCTTGCGCACCAAGACCGTGAAGACGATGATCGGCGCGACAAAGATCAGCATCCCCGCGCTAATCTGCGCCCACGGCAAACCCGACACATTGCCCTGCAAACCAGCGAAGTAAACCGGTACTGTAACGGCCTTTTGATTGTTGAGCGTCATGGCAAACCCGTACTCGTTCCACGCCGAGATCAAGCAGAACACCGCAGTTACCGCCATCCCAGGCACGGCCCGCGGCAGAACTACCAAGCGGAAGGCTTGGAAGCGCGTATAGCCAGCCACCAGCGCAGCCTCTTCGTACGCCGTGGGTATCTCGTCGATAAAGCCCTTCATCAGCCACACGGCCAGCGACATGTTGAACGCCGTGTACAGCAGCACCAAGCCCATGTGACTGTTCTGGAGATCGAATTCGCGATACATCATCAACACCGGCACCACCACGGCCAGAGGCGGCAAAAAGCGCGTCGAGAGAATGAAGAACAGCCAGTCGCGTCCCCCGGGGATGGCAAAGCGGCTAAAACCATAGGCCGCGCAGGTGCCGATCAGCACCGAGCACAAAGTGCTGAGCAAGCCAATGACCAAGCTGTTGCCCAAGTAGTGGAAAAAGGCGTGCTCCCCGCCGGCGTACACCGCGGCCAGCTCGCGATAGCCGTCGAGATTGGCGCGGAAGTAGATCCCGTCAGCCGCGACCTCGCTAGCCGAAGTTGGTACTAACTTTGGATGCACGGCAATGCTGTCGTCCCGCGTCTTAAACGAGGTCAGCAAGAGCCATATCAGCGGCAGCATGGCCGCGCAAAAGTAGCCCCCGACAAAGGCGATGCGCAGCGCCTTCACTGTATCCCGGCCTCTTCGCGCCGCTGCACTCTGCTCATGTAGCGCACAAACACACTGGCCAGCGCGAGGACCAGCACCAGCACTACGTACGAATACGCCGCGCCCAACCCCACCTTGCCGTCGCGGAACACCACCTGATAGAGCAGCGCGCTCACCGTTTGCGTCGCCGGATCGTTGGGGCCGGTGATGGCCATGACCAAATCGAACTGCTTGATCGCGTCCGTGGCCCGCAGCAGCACGGCCAGCCCCAAAAGTGGTGCGCACAAAGGCAGGGTAATCCGGCGAAAGACCTTCCACCGCGAGGCCCGGTCAATAGCCGCAGCCTCGTACAGATAGCCGGGGATGGCGTTGAGCGCCGCCAGCGCGATTAGCATCATAAACGGCGTCCACATCCACACGTCAACCAGCAAAATCGACAGCAGCTTGAGATCGGGAGCTGTAATCCACTGGGGTTGGCCCAGCCCCAGCGCGCCGAGGCATTGGTTGAGGATGCCGTAGTGCCCGTTGAGCACCAGCTTCCAAAAGAGCGCGATCACGGCCGGCGGCAACATCATCGGCACCAAAAGCGCAGTCAGCGCAAACGACCGGCCGCTGAAGCGATCTTTGAGCGCCAGCGCCAAGGCAAAGCCCAAGACCAGTTCCACGGCCACAGCCACGCAGACAAACAGCGCGGTAGTCCGCAGCGCGGCCCCGTACTTGGCAAACTTGAACGCCACGGCGTAGTTGAATCCCCCCACGAATTTCCACGCTCCGCCGACCAAATCGACATTGGTGAAGCTGAGCGCGATGCTGTACAGCAGTGGGAAGACATTTATGCCGATGAGCAAAATGAGGGCCGGCCCCACGAACGCATATGGCGTCCAATCGCGGCACCGGCCCGTACTACCCCTCACGCCGCCTCCTATTCCACCTCTAGCAAGCCCGCTTCCATCAGAATCATCTCGTGCTCAGCGGCCAGCGCGTCGAGCGCATCGGCACTCGCACTCGTCCCGTCGAGGGCCGCTCCCAAGTGGCGCACGGCCGCAGCTAACAGCTCGTTGTACACCGGTACATTCCAAAAGTCCTGCAAGTGATCCAGCGACGCGGCGAACACCGCGTTGTACGGCGCGGCCGCAGCAAACTCCTCGCTAGCCAGCAGTTCGGTATTAGCCGTAAACGATCCAGGATACGATATCCACTTCTCTTGAGTGGAGGTCTGGGAGAACCAAGCGATAAACTGCTTGGCCCATTCCTGCTTTTGCGGCGTGGTCTTGGTCGAAATGCTAAAGCCCTGCCCGCCCAGCGAGATAACGCGCGTGTCGCCGTGGCGCGGCACCATGAAGAAGCCAACTTGGTCGCCCATGCTGGCGACGATTCCCGGGTAGAACGGAAAGTAGTCCAAGACCATGGCCGTGGAGCCATTGGAGAAGGCCTCCAGGTTGAAGAAGTAATCGGCATTGGTGCCGCCTTCGGGCGTGAATTGCAGCAGGGACTTGAAAAACTCCAGCCCGGCCACGGCCCCCTCGGTGTTGAGGTGGCCCTGCACCTTGTAGCTCTGCGGGTCGCCCCAAGCGCCGCCCCAAGCCCACAAAAAGGGCTGGAAGCCCATGACGATGGAGTCGTACCCCCTGCCCGTCAACAGCGAGCAGCCATAGCGCTTTTGCTCCGGGCGGTGGAAAAACTCAGCTACGTCGCGGAACTCATCCCAGGTGTCGGGCGCGGCGAGAGGGCGACCGTAGCGAGCGGCAAACGCCTCCTGTTCGGCTGGGTCTGTAAACCAGTCGCGGCGATAGACAAAGCCAATGGCATCCGTCTGGCAGGGCGCGGCGAAAAACCGGCTGCTACCCGGCGGGTATTCGCACAAATAGCGCGCGGCGCGCGGATGGATCGCGCCCACGTCAACGGCCTCGGGCAGCCAATCGGTCAGCTCCAGATACAGCCCCTTGGTCGCACCGCGGCCAATCCACTGGCTGTCGCCCACGACGATGTCGAAGTCGGTCTGCTTGTTGCCGAAATTGAGAAAGACTTGGTCCTGATAAGCGGGCCAGGGAATCTGGTACACCTCAACGGCAATCCCGGTCTCTTGGGCGAACTCGTGGCCCAGCTCTTGTAGCGCCGCAGCCGGATCCCATTGCGCCCACCAGATGGTGATCTTTTTGTCTTCGGCGTGGCCCGTCTGCACCGCTAGCAGCAGGATCGCCGCTAGCCCGAACATCCGCATTCTCATACGGTTTCCTCCTCTTAGAAGCGTTTTTTAACGTCGATTTGAATTCGCTACGCCGACCATTCCATAGGCGCGTCTTGGAAGAAGGCGCTCATGAGGCCGGTGTCAACGTTGGAATGAGTTGACGCTCGTTCTTGCGGTAAATCGCAAAATCGCGATCCAAAGTGAAGACGACCCCTTTTGCATGGCGTTCGGACATCCGCACGATACAGCCATCCGCAAGGGACATGGGAACGTCCCGGTATTTCTTCAGCAACCGCGAGATAGCCGCTGTTTCTTCGGCCAGAGAAAACGATAGGTCCAAAACTCCGCGCCGGACCAACTCGAGCACGGCCGCCTGCCCTCCAGCGAATGGTTGGACGAGAAAGCAAGCTTCCGCGATGACCGCTTCGCAGGTGAACAGAGGCGGAACTATACGCGCCCACTGGTCCTTCGTCCAGCGATGATGCTGGTCGCGGCGATTCAACAGCGCGACCAGCGGACCCGTGTCGAGAATGACATCCTTGATCAACGCCCGAATTTCCGCAGGTAGTCCTTGTTCGCGGACAGGTCTTCAGGCCCGGAAAGTATGCCCCTGAGATCGCCCACCTGCGAGAGGGCAGAGCCGGATGGTTCGGCTCCGTCCGTTTGCAGGTACGCCTCCAGCGCCTCGCGAATCAACGCAGACTTGCTCACGCCCCTCCGCTGCGCCATTTCAGCAAGTTCGGCCGCGAGCGGATCGGGCATCTTTAGCGAAATAGTATTCATTGCTCTTCTTGGGTATTACCACAGCGACGATTTAATAATACTCTAGCCTGCAAAGCAGGTCAATCACTCGCTCAATATCCGACCGCTTGGAACGAGAAGTTTTTCAACTGGTGACTACTCCGCTCCTGCAAAGCTCCATACCTGCAAAGCCGTGCGGTGGAAGAGCCACGCCTTGTCGTCGTCGGTGAGAAAATCGACGTGGTCGCGGAACATCTCCAAAGCCGGCCCGTACCCCACCTCTTTCATTACGCCGGGGAAATTGGTCCCCCACATCAGCCGCTGCGGCCCAAAGGCGTCGTAGATGCGGCGGAAGGCGGGAAACGTATCCGCGTGCGGAAAGGGCAACTCGGACTTGTGCGCCTGCGGCGTCAATTTCACGTACACCTTGGGAAAGCGCGCCAAGTCCAGCACATGGCTCAACAGCGGAAAGGGCGCTTCCTCATTGGTCGGTGCTCCGCCGATGTGGTCCAGCACTACCGGCACCTCGGGAAAGCGGCCGATGATAGGCTCCAAGTGGGGCAGATTGGCCGCCGGGCCGTGGACGATAAAACAAGTGCCCAATTCCTCCGACCGCCGCCACAGCGGATCTTGGTCGGGGGCGGCCCATTCCGAGGGGTGGTCGAGCCGCGACGAGTGAATGCGCAAGCCGCCAAAACCGTCCTCGCGCACTAGCTTTTCCAGCCGGTCGACCGCGTCCGGGGCCTTGGGATCAACCAAGCCAATCGCGGCAAAGCGGCCCGGAAAGCGGCTCAGACAGTCGGCCACGTACCGGTTGTCGAACAAATAGTAAATCGGCTGCACAATAACCGCTTTGTCGACCCCGACCTCGTCCATGGTCTGGTTGAGTAATTCCACGGATCCACCGCCCACCTGAGTCCGGCTCTCGGCAAAAGGATAGCGCTCCGAGTCGTCGCTCCACACGTGTAGATGAGTGTCGATAATCACAAGTCCCTCCTAGGGTAAAAACTGAATCGCATGGCCCACGCTAACTGCTATTATCCACCACGCACTCGGGGGCCAGCGCCCCCACGGCCAAGCGGGTGACCTCGGCAATGGCCTCGGCAGCGGCGGGTCCGTCGCTACGTGCCAGGGCAAAAGCCACCACGACCAAGGGCCCTCCTGGCAAAAACACAAGACCAGCATCCCCTTTGATGATGCCGCTAGAACCGTACTTGTGCGCCACCACCACATCCGGCTTTAGATAGCACCGAATCATGCGGGTATCCCGACCGGTTTTGAGCAGCTCGATCATGGCTTTGGAGGCCGCCGCACTGACGACCTGTTCGCGGTATATAGCCGCCAATAAAGAAGCCAACTCGCCGGGGGCGGCCACGTTGTTTTCCAGCGAATCCCCAAAAGATACGCTGCCGTAGTCAAGGCCCTGAGTGCTGGCCCGCTCCTTGTACACTGCATCGTTAGCTCGATTGGTCGGCATCTCGTCCATCCCCACCATGCGGTAGTGATAGCGGCCCATGGTCGCGGCTGCCCGCACATTGGCACAGCCCAGTCGGTCGAGGGTGGCGTTGATCTGGTCCAGCCCCAGCAGCCCCATGAGAAAATCAGTGGCAATATTGTCGCTGATGCCCATCATCAGGCGGGCGTAGTCGCGCAAGGTCAACTCGGGCTCGTCTTGGGCGATCTGCAATACCCCCGAGCCGTGCGTTGAAATATCGCCCCGCAGCCGATGCCGGTCGTCCAGCGACAGCCGTCCCGCCTCGGCTTGGCGGAACAACTCGACCAATACGGCAATTTTGATGACCGAGGCCGTGGGAAAGCGCTCGTCAGCTCTGTACTGATGCACTTGGCCAGTAGCCAGATCTTCTAGATGCCAGCCCATGCGGCCGTCAAAGGCCGTGGCTATCTGGCGCAGGGCCGCATCGGGAAAAACGCCCATGTCTGATTCCCCTCTTACCTACTCGGCGGGACGAGGCTCTCGCGCAGTTGTAGCAAACAGTATTCTCTCTCGTCAATGCGCTTCGGCTTTAATCTGTCCCCACGACTTTGCTTCGACATTCGTCATAGTCACGCCAATGGGATACCATGCGGGAGAACCGTCTCCCGCCGGATGATTGGTTATGTTGATCGGGTTGGTCCCATCCACATTCATTACAAAAATTTCCCCATTGTCATCGCGGGTTGAGGTAAAAGCAATTTGTGTTCCGTCTGGCGACCAAACCGGAGCCCCATCATCGGCTGGGTGATTGGTCACATTGAGGGGATCCGCAGCTCCTGTAATCACCTCCCCTTTCAGGAACGGTAAGAGTTTATTGTAGTCCTCTGCGCTCACTTCTGTCCCATCCTTGCGAAAATAGCGCTGCTCCCCGGCGTCTGGATTAATTATATAAATCTCATTGTCGCCCGAGCGATTGGAGGTAAAGGCGAGCCTACGTCCGTCCGGCGACCAAGAAGGAGAAATGTCGTCCGCCGGATGGTCCGTCAATTGGATGAGATCCGCTCCCAACGCAATTACCTGCCCTTTTAACATAGATGGGAGCTTATTATAGCCCTCTTCGCTTACTTCTACCCCGTCCTTGCGCGAATAACGCCACTCTTCGATCTCAGTGTTCATCATATAAATTTCATTATTGCCCGAGCGATTGGAGGTAAAGGCAAGCCGACGCCCGTCCGGCGACCACACAGGGTTCGCATCATCAGCCGAATGGTAGGTCCTATTCACCAACTCCGTTCCATCCGCATTGATCACAAAAATCTCATCATTGCCGAAGCGTCGCGAGGTGAAGGCAAGCCTACGTCCATCCGGCGACCACGCTAGCGCTCCGTTCCCAACGAGATGATCCGTCAATCTAACGAGGCCGGTTCCATCCGCATTCATCACATAGATATACCGGGCACCCACTCGGTTTGCTATAAAGGCTATTTTGGTTCCATCGGGAGACCAAGCAAGGCTAGCAACTTCCGTCGCAGGTGCAATCTGCACCCAAGCGTCCGTAGTCAGCCGAACTAGGTCGCTCCCATCTACATTCATAACATAGACCTCAGGCGTGCCGTTGCGGTCTGATCCAAAGAGAATCCTATTCGTCGCTTGGCTGTAAACAGAATTTGCCAACAGCAGCACAGAAACCACACTGAACAACAAGCTCATTAAACGCATGACAAACCTCCTTGGAATAGGTTGCAAGATAATCGCACTGTCTCCAGCGACAAGGCGATGCCGTTTCATAGCTAATACATACAACAAGCTAGCACTTTTATCCAAATCAAAGTGCTAGCTTTGAGTACTTTTTTAAGATTTCTCCACCTTTTCGCGATCACCTGCACCTAGCACCCCTCATCCTCGTCAGCGTTCAGCTTTTCCAACACCTGCCACTGTTGGCGCTGGCGGCTCTCGGCCGAGTCGAAGACCTCGCGTGTTAAATGGTCGCGGCTTTTGCCATTGGCTAGTTCGGCTAGGCGGTTTTGCAAGTCGTCGTGCGAGGGGTCGCGGTCGAGCGCCGCGCGATAAACCCCGCGCACGAAATCTGCCTCGGCCGCTTCGTCGAGCAAGTCTTGGGCCTCATAGGCAAAGGCTTTGAGGGTATGAGCTAAAGAGGCGGCCAACCAAGCCTTGTGCTCTGCAAACGGACCCAAAGTGGCGTACAACTCAGCGCACAGTTCCGAATCGCCCGCCGCCTGCTGAGCTTCTTCAGCAGACTTGCCTTCAGACCAAGCTTGCAGAGTTTGCACATACGTCTTGGCCCGGCTCCGGCGCTGGTCGTCCATTTCCCAAGCCCGAGTGAGCACATCGACGGCCGGCCTCCCCGGATAGGTACCCTCGCCGATGGCGCGGACGATCAGGGCGAGGTTGTCAAAGGCGCAGTAGTGGGTCAGCGAGTCGAAGCGCGAGATCAGGGCGCGGATGTGACGCACCGCGTCGGGCAGTTCCTCCAGCGGAGCAACTTGGGCGTCGATCCGCTGCATAGCTTCGTCGGGCTCGTCGTGGTGGTGCAGGATATTGCGCCAATGGGAATCAGGCATGTGGTCTCCTGTCGAGTTAAATGTTATGCGCGGAACAAATGGCCCTCAATAGGCAAGCTCACTTCAATACCCGAAGTAGCCGCCTGCAAGCCGGCTTCCATAATCTCTTGGGCGTGCCGAGATTGAGTGGCATTGGTCGTGCCCTGGGGCGACTCACCCGAGCGAATGCAGTGCAGAAAATGCGTGGCGGCACTGCCTTGGGCGGCGGGCAATTCGTCGAGTTCTACCTCTGTTCCCTCCCGATTCTGGCGGGTGTACACCGTCACCTGATTCCCCACCACCATAGTCCCCTCGGTGCCGTAGAGCACCACGTCGTGGGGCGGCACGTGCGGCACAGCTTCAGTCCAACTCATTTCCAAGCGGCACAGAGCCTCGGGATAGCGCAGCACCATGATGCCGTTGTCGTCAACCGGCAGATGGGTCTTGAGCAAGCGACCGGCCATGGCCACAACGCTGTGCGGCCGGCCCAAAAAGTAGAGGCACAAGCTGGCTCCGTATCCGCTATAGTCGTTGAAAGCCCCAGCCCCGTTGAGTTGGGCATCGAAAAGGAAGTCGCAGAATTCGTCGGAGCAACCCAATTCGTCGGGGCCGCAGTGGCCGCCGCGCCAAGTGAGCTGCCACAATTGCCCAATGGCCCCTTCTCCGACGAGGCGATGGGCCGTGTGCAAGGGCCGCGACCAAGCCGTAGGCCAGTTTACCATCAGACAGATCTGGTGGCGCTGGGCCGCGGTCAGCATGCGATCGGCCTGTTCGAGCGTGGCGGCCATGGGTTTCTCGACCATCGCGTGAATGCCCCGCGCCGCGCACTGCTCGACGATGGGGGCGTGGTGGGCAGTGGCCGAAAAGACGAAAACTGCGTCGGGAGTTTGCACGTCGAGCAGGGCTTCGTACTCGTCGTACACTTGGTCGCAGCCCGAGCGCTCGCGGAAGCGGTCCTGCAGCACGGGGTTGGGGTCGGCACCTCCCACGAGGGAAGCTCCTTCTTGGTCGGCTAGTTCCTTGAGGTTGCTCCACAAGTGGTCGTGGGCCATGCCCAGCACGGCGACTTTGATTGGATCGGTCATGGATAATAAGCTCCTGAGTGTCGTTGAGGTGTGCGGTAACTGCGCTGGTCAATCTATACCCTTGAGGATAACAAGGGCAAGCCGCCTTGAACGAGGAAGGGCCGCCCGCTATAATACCCTTGCTATTATGGCACGGAGAAGTGTCGCCGTAATCCTCAAAACAAAACGAAAGGATCAGCTATGAAAATCGCTTTGGCACTCGGACCAGACGCCAGCGCCGTATCCACCTTCGGTACCCAATGTGGCGTCGAGCACGCCGTCGGCACCTTCGGCCTCGCGCCGATACCGGATAAACCAATCGACGACGAAGCGCAGCCGTTCAGCCGCCAATCCCTAGCCCATTTCAAGGCTCAGTACGAGCAAAACGGCTATCAACTGTCGGTCATTGAAAGCCGTCCACCCATGGAAAAGATCAAGCTGGCCCAGCCGGGGCGCGACGAAGAGATCGCCGTCGTCTGCGAGTTTATCCGCAACATGGGGGCGGTCGGCATCCCAGTGTGGTGCCCCGCGTGGATGCCGATCCTCTTCGTGATTCGCACGTCGTCCGAAATCCCGACGCGAGGCGGTGCCAAGGTGACCGGCTTCGACCTTGAAGAATTCAACAAGACTCACTCCGCCGGCGAGCATGGCGAAGTCACCGAGGAGGACCAGTGGGACAACCTGAAATACTTCCTCGAGCGCGTTGTCCCAGTCGCCGAAGAGGCCAACGTCAAGCTCGCCATGCACCCCGACGACCCGCCCCTGTCGCCGATCCAAGGCATCGCCCGCATCATCAGCAGCGTTGAGAACTACCAGAAGATGGTCGATCTCGTTCCCAGCCCGGCAAACGGCATCGGCCTCTGTCAGGGCAACTTCGGCCTGATGACCGACGATCTGCCGAGCGTCATTCGCCACTTCGGCGAACAGAAGAAGATCCACTTCGTCCATTTCCGCGACATCAGGGGCACGCCGGAGAAGTTCGACGAGGCTTTCCACGACGATGGCAAGCACGACATGGCCGCCTGTGTCAGAGCCTATCGCGACACTGGGTACGAGGGAGTCGCACGCCCCGACCATTTCCCGCAACTGACCTACGAGGACTTCGTCGATGTGCACTCAATGGAGCGTCTCTACGCCATTGGCTACATGAGGGGCCTGATCGAGGCGGTGTACAGCGAATGACCGCGGAGTTACTCGCCCACCGGTCGCAGACTCAGGAGAATTGCTTGTGCAAGTAGCCATTATAGGTGCCGCCGGATGGGTTGGCCGGGCCGTGCTGGAAAACTTCGCCAGTCGCCACCAAGTGCGCGCCTTCGATTACAGCCCCGAAGCTTGGGCGACGTACCACCGCTTCGACGGCGACTGGGAGGGAGAAAAACTCTACGGGGACATTGCCAACTTCGACGCCGTCCACAGGACCTTGGAAGGCATGGACGGCGTCGTTCATCTCGCCGCCTACTTCGGCTACGAGAACCCACCCGAGGACGATGTGAATCCCTTTCTCATCAACCTCAAGGGGATGTGGAACGTCTTAGAGTCGGCCCGTCGCCACCAGCTCAAACGAGTCGTGCACATGGGCTCCTGCGTTGTGCAACATCCAGACGGCCTTTTCCTATCGTCGGATGTCCGCAGCAAGGAAGGAAGCCCGTACGGCATCTCAAAGCGCCTGCAGGAGGAAATGTGTCGCCAGTACCACGACGCCTACGGCCTGCGGATCATCGTTTTCCGGCCCTGTAGCATTGGCGATAGCAAGCTCGGCATCAGTCGAGACGGCAACCCCGCGCGCGGCGGCGTTAGCTGGGTCTGCCGACACGACCTAGCGGAAGCCTGCCACCTAGCACTCACATCCGAGACCATTGATTTCGACATCATGCACACGGCCAGCCACCCAGACGCGGATAAGTACTGCAACGTCGCTCGGTCCCGGGAACTACTGGGTCTGGAGTACAAAGGACACTTCCCCGGCGACTAAACAAGAATTAAGAATTAAATTGGAGGTCCGTCTGCTCACTTGCGGGCTTTTGCAATTCCTAATTCCAAAAGGAGCACCATGCCCCACTACGACGTCCTACTCAAAAACGGCCATCTCATCGACCCCAAAAACAACATCGACGGCCCGGCCGACCTCGCCGTCAAAGACGGCAAAATCGCCGCTGTGGGGCCGCAGTTGCCCGGCACTGCAGAGCGACAAGCCGATGTCGCTGGCCTCTACGTCACCCCCGGCCTCATCGATATCCACCTGCACGTGTACGGCGGCTTTAATGCTTGGCTCTTCCCCGACCCCCATAACCTGCCGCACGGAGTCACCACCTGCGTCGATACGGGCGGCGCTGGATACAAGGATATTGCAGATTTCAAAGAGACCATCATGGACCAGTCCATCACCCGCGTCCTCGCCTTTGTCAACATCGTCGGCGCTGGCATGACCGGCCCGCCTGAGCAAGACACCACCGATATGGACCCCATCCCTTGCGCCGCCGCGGTCGAGCGCTACCCCGAGCACATCGTCGGGGTCAAATCGGCCCACTTTGGCGGACCGGGGTGGGAATCGACCGGCGGGGCCATTGAAGCAGCGCGGCGGGCCGGTAGCATTGTCATGGTCGATTTCTCGCCCAAACCCACCCGCACGTACCCCGAACTGCTCGACCGCTACAGCCCCGGCGACATCCACACCCACTGCTACTCCATGCGCACGCCCATGCTCGACGACAACGACCGCATTTTCGACTTTGTCTGGCAGGCCCGCGAGCGCGGCGTGATTTTCGACTTGGGCCACGGCAACGCCTCCTTCCGCTTCCACATCGCCGTGCCAGCTATGGCCCAAGGCTTCCCGCCCGATACCATCAGCACGGATCTGCACCGCCGTAGCCGCCTGCTGCCCAATGCCACCATGAACATCACCATGTCGAAGATGCTGGCCTTGGGGATGCCGCTGCAAGAGGTCATCTACCGCTCGACTCAGCGTCCCGCCAAAGTCATCCGCCGGCCCGAATTAGGCCACCTGAGCGTAGGCGCTGAAGCCGATGTAGCAGTGTTGGCCGTACACGAAGGCCGCTTCGGCTTTGTCGATGCCACCCGCAGCACCCTACAAGGCAGCCAAAAGATAGAGGGCCGCATGACCCTACGAGCTGGCGAAATTGTCTGGGATCAGGACGGTTTGAGCTTGCCGTCGTGGGAGGAAGGGGCGCGCTAAGCGCTCGACCTATTGCAACCCGGCGTAGAGCGTGACAAAACTCTGAGTAGCGGTGAGAGTCTCGGCCTCTGCAAAATCCTTGCGCTCCACTACAAAGCCAGCCAGAGCTTGGATCCGATACCCCAGATAGGCCGACGCCGTCGCCAACTGGAAAGCCCAACTCAGCGAGTTGAAGTCCTCGCTATCTCGGTCTAAATCGTTGAAAAAGGCGTACTCCACCCCAACCTGCGCCCGAGTCGCCAACAAAAGCTGAGTCTCCAACAACACCGAAACCAACTCCAGCAGCGTCGTTTGCTTCTCCTGATCAAACAGCGACCGACTCTGTTGCACCCATTCGCTCTTCCAGCGCGGCTCCACAGTCACGCCCCGCCAAGCGTAGCGGTAGCTCGCCTTGTTGATCAAGCCGAAGAAAAAATCCGCCGGAGCCAAATCGTGCTGTCGGCGCTGCGTCGCGTTCATCAACTGCCGGAAAAGCACCCAGTTGAGCTTGCTCATAATCTGAAGTTTTTCACCGGTCAGAATGTGCCCGACAAACAACTGATTGACCCACGTATCCCGCGCCAACAGCGGATCGTCAAGACCCACCAACTGCCCTCCCCGCAAGGTGTTGTCCGGCCGCCACTGCAAGAGCGGATTGGGAATGTCGTCCGCAACCAACTGGCTCATCTCAAACAGCCGCACCCGACCCCAACGCGGCCACACTCGCTCGTAACCTAACTGCACGTACGTGCTGTGATTCTGGCGGTCGGCTGAGATCTGCGCCTCGCGCAACGCCCCGGCCTTGAGCTGCCAGTACCGACCTAGCCCCACCCCACCATAGACATTGAAGCCAGCCTGATCGCGGCGATAGGGATAATCCGGCTCGGTGTCGTTCTCGTACAGATCAACCCAGAAGTTGTGGTTCATGTCCACGCCAAAGAGGAACTCGGGCCGGTCCACTTGGAAGCGCAGGAAGGGCTCTTGGTAGTCGGGGATAGCATTGGCCTTGACGCGATTGTCGTTCTGATTGAAGTCGGGCACCAAGTCGTTGTTCAAATCCCAACCGGGAAAGACCTGCCGATCGTCAACCAGAAAATCGGCGCGGAAGGCATCGGGGAAGCGGTCTTGATCGTCGTTGTCTTCGACCAGATCAAAGCGGTTGCCCTGCCGGGCGTAGTCGAGGCCAGTAGTAGTAGTGACAAAAGCCTGAGTGTTGTAGCGCGGATCAATGGAATACACCTCGCCGAACAACGTGAATGGTTCCCAGCCTTTCCGCACATTCACCATCCAGGCCGGCGCACTGGGTTGGCCTTTAATCCCGGCCGAAGCCGTGTGGGTTTCCTCGGCGACGTTGGGATATTGACGCCAACTCCAACTCAAGTCGTATTCGCCATACAGGTCGAACCCGAGCAAGTCCTCCACCCGAAGCGTGCCACCGGCCACAGTAGTAGCGGTGGGCAAACCGTAGGCAAAGCTGACCACGCCTAAATTGGAAATGTCCTGCACATTGCCCGCCGCCTGCGACACTAGCGTAAAAAAGGGATTTTCCGTCGGCGCTACGTCGAGCCGGGTAAATCCCTCTTCGCCCAAGCCGCGCACTCCCTCGCCCGGATCGAGCAGCCCCAACTGGCGATCGGAACTCATCCAGACCTGATAGTCATTGGCCAACACCAGCCGGAATTCTACTGCGACGATCTCCGACTTGTCGGCCGCAGCCCGATTGACAAACGACGCACTGTCAAAGTCGTAGAGCAGGCTGATCTGCTCGCTGCCGTCCGCGCTAAGAAAACCCCGCCGCTCCAATCCTCCCTCAATCACCGGACCAAAGCGGATGTCCCTACCCTGCTCCACCGTGCCGTCGCGATAGGTGATGATCACGTCCGAGGCGTCCGGGAAAAAGGCCGCACCGCCGCGGCCGTCTTCCGGCGAGTCGTCCTTCAATAGAATCTCGATCTGCCCAACCGTCTGGTTCTGTTCGTTGGTCAAAGATCCTTTGTGCAAAGTCTCCACGAGTTGGTCCGCCACACTATTGGTCTGGTGGGCACTGACCGCGTGCAACCCCACCTCGACAAAATCGCCCACTTGCGCTGCAAAACGACCTCCCGCCAAAGACGTGGCGTCCGTAAAAGCCCGCTCCGTCTCCTGGACGGCCCTAGGCCCCGAAATCAGCGAATGCAGGAAGGTCATCTGATACTTATCTGTGGCCAAATCCAGTTGGAATCCGTTCAAGCGCGGCTTGGAAAAGGCCAGCGGCGTCAGAGTCGTGCGCAGATTGTTGCTCACTGTCAGCGCGTAGTGATACTGCCCCTTCCCGTCTCCGGCAATCACTAGTTGATTAAACCACCGCTCGAACACATTCGTCTTGAACAGGGTGCTGCCCGCCTCTTGGGGCCGCGTCTGCGCAGTATTGAACACCAGCCAGCCTTGAGTCAGGTAATTCCCATACAAGTCGTAGAAGTAATCCCCCTGCAAATCGACTTCCACGTAGCGCCGGTACGGCAGCCGCGCCCGGTTGGTGTACTGCCACTGTCGCCAGCGGTATTCTTCGTATAGTTCCTGCGGCACGTACCAGCGCCGTACGGCCGGGTCCAGCGCGGCCAGATACACCTCCGGACTCAAGGTCATCAGCCGAGCTTCCGCGCCCTGCTGCAATCCCAGCCGATTGCCGTACTCGACCTGAGCAGCGCTGTCGCCGACGAGCGCAAGGCCGACCAGTAAGGCTAGTTTTTGTCTTGTCGATTTGCTCATAGGACGACCGCCGCGTCTTAGTAGGCCACGGCGATGAGGTGAACTCGGGTCTGTCCGTCAAAGGCCGTAGCGTCCGCGTCCACCTCGATCTTGCATAAATACAAACCCGGAGCCACAACCCGTCCATCCTCATCCCGCCCATCCCAGATAAACCGCTGCTGCCCGCCTGTGGCCAGCGCCTCTAGCTGCCGCACCTGACGACCCGCCAGCGTATAGATCCGCACTGCCAACGACCGCTCCGCTTGCACTCGAAACAAGGAAAAGTCAATCTCAGCCACCTCGTTGACCCCATCGCCGTTGGGCGTAAAAGGATTCGGAGCAATCGCCACTTGAGCAATGGCCGCGTCGGCTCCTTGCGCACGAATGGCTAAACTCTTTGCTGGACTCAGCCCGGTTACATCGCCGCCGTCAGCCGCCTGCCAAGCGGTCGGAGGCTCGCTCTGCCGCACCGCAACCGCCAACCGCGTCCCCTGCAAATACACCCGCGAGGCAAAGCGCAGCCGCACCAATCGGCCCCGGTCCACCACCCAACCCCGCTGCGCACCTAGCCCATTATATCGACTCCGGTCGAGGCTGTCGCCAGCCGCATCAAAAGGCACCTGATCGCCCAAGCCGACGACCTTGCGGAAGTAGCGCACCGGCCCCTGCTCGGCTGCGGCTAGCGCCTCGTAGGCCACCGCGTCCACCTCAACCAGACGACCACTCTCTTCCCGTCGGAAATAACGCACCGCGCCCTGTTCGGCCTCGGGCAGGAGACTGTACGAGGTAAAGGTCAACAAATTGCGATCCAGACCGGTGGGAACCTCGTCGCCGGGAGCCACCGCACGGTAGTACACCGGCGCGAGGATTTCGGAAGACGTGCCCTGCACAGCCTCGGGAAAACGCAGCCACAGCGAATCGCCTTCGGCATACACAGCCAACTCGGCCCCCTGCGCGTCAAGCAGCCGACCGTCGCCACCTCGCGCAAAGCGCTGAAACGGAGTCTCGGACGCCAACTCCGCTTCCGTGCCCAAGGCCACATCGACCAGCCGCAGGTCCAGCCCCGGCTCGGCGCGCACCCGCACTTCGTCGAAACCTAGGCTGCGCATATTGGCTGGCTGCGCTAAAAAGTCGGGCTGGACAAAAAGGGCAAATGTGTCGAGCACGCCCGCTTCCACTGCCGTCGGCCACACTTCAGCGCGCAACTGCTGCACCACCGGCTGATGAAGGCCCACTGAAATGCGATGCAGCGCTGGCACGTGCTGGCCACCGTCATTTTTGAGCCGCACCTGAAGCTGCATAAAGCGCCGCAGGCTCGGCGAACTTGCCAACTCCCCCGGCTGCCGGTATTGCTGGCTCCAAGCGCTCCACCCCGGTCCCACTACCACCGTGGTATCCGAAGGCCCCTTGAGAAAGCCGGCCAAGGTTCTGTATTCGTCCGCGGTCTTCTCATTGCCGGTTTTGTCGAAGTAGCGGATTTGCTGCAGCAGTTGGTCGCCGGTGCGCGTGCGGATTTCCACGTCCGTGCCCGGCGGCGTGTCGGCGTCCCAGTGGACCGCACCGAGAGCCACCAGCCCCGGCAACTCGATCAAGTCCGATTCCAACACGACCTCGGCCGGCGGCCGGCTGGAAAACAGCATGACCTCGCTGATCGTCGACCAGAAGGCATTGACCAAAATCCCCTGCCCAGCTCCACTCTCGGAGCGACCGCCGACAAAACCCGGGGGAAAGTGGGCAAAGACGATCAAGTCGAGGAGCCGGACCTTGAGCGGCGGATCTTGGGGATCGACAATCGAACTAAAGCGGCCCGAGTCGCCGCGCGGCAGCGCTTCGGCCACGCTGTACTCGCGCTCCGGTGGACTAATGCGCTGCCATTTGAGGCCACCGCGGACATCGCGTCCGCCAGCAGAAGCCCGCATGATATAGCCGCGCATACCCGATCCCGTAAGGCGCACCTGCTCCAGCCACACTGCGCCGCCAATATCGACGGTCAGCACGTTGCCGCCGGGATTGAGTGGATTGCGGGTTTGGTGGGAGTAAGCGGTAGCGTCGTCCCCGTCGAATGCCGTCAGCGGATTCTTACCCGGCGTGGTCAGTGCGAGCGAGCCGCCGTTTTTGACCAAGTTGATGCCGATGTTGTCGCCCCATCCCCAAGCCTCGACCTCGGCCAAGCGCGGCAATTCCCGGCGGTAGTAGTCCCGCCGCCCCTGCCGCTCTGCGGCCAAAGCCTGATAGGTCGCTTCGTCCACCGGCTCCTCGCGCCCGGCCACGTCCCGCGCAAAGTAAACCACATCCCCCCGCTCTTCGGCCGACAACTCCTCCCACGCCTCCTGCGTAATCTGTTCGGCCCTTCCCCTCCGCGTATCCGTGATCACAATGCGGATGGTCTCAATGCTCTTACCCGTCCATTCGGGCGAGGGCTTTCTCGCTTCGATCAGCAGCCTATCGCTGACCACGCCGGACGCTGGAGGTAGTTCAGGACTAGTGTGCTCGCTTTCAAAAATGTATTCGCGCTGCGTGGTACTGGGCGCGTCCTGCGGAATGAACAATTGGAAGCCAATGCGGCTATTCGGCTCGTGCAACAGCGCACTCTGCCGGCGCGACAACAGCATGATAAACTGCAAAAAGGGATCGCCGAGGTCTTCGGCGACAAACTGGAGCTTGAGCCGCTCCACGGGCACGGCCCGCCCCAGATCGACCTCAATCCACCACCGCTCAATGGGGTCGCGCGGATCCGGTTCCCAGAACGTGGTCGGATCGCCGTCGAGGATGCGGTTCGCTAGCTGCGGATTGGACCCCACCCGGCTAATCCCCGGCCGCACCCAGTAGTCGAAGACCAGTTCGTTGAGCGTATTGCGGATCGGCTCGCCAAATACATCGAACTGCATGGTGCTATCGATCGTGCCAATGCGCGCGTCGTCCGTGTTAATAGTTATCGGCCGTCTGAGAGTGCGATCCTCTAAGACATTGTACACCGTCCGCAACTGGCGCGTCCGCACAGACCCGGCTTCGTCGATGTGCGCTAGATGGGCGGGGATGGTCCACTGTCGCCAGTGCTGCGCCAGATCGACCACCACCTCGTCGCCGCTTAGCTGGTAGCCCTGCTGGGCCTCAACAGGTGCCAAGCTCAGTGCCAAGCCGACGAACATCTTCTGCACGACCGAACTGCTTTTCATGGCTGTGTGACTTCTCTCGTCCACAGGTAAGAATCCATATAGTATCGCTCGCAACTATATGCCGCTTCCCCTACAGATGTCAAACGCATATGCTGAACAAATTTGGAAGAGGACAGGCCGACCGCTATATTCCCCGCTTGCGATCCGCACTCCCTACCCCTACCTCCTGCCAACCTCATGTCGCGCCTAGGAATTCGCTGGGTAGTCCTCTATTTCCTATCCATTCTCGTGCCAGCCGCCCTGCTGGCCTTTCTGAGCGTGCGCTCGCTGCGCGATGTCCACGACAGTGTGCGCCAAGAATTGCGCTCCAAGGCGGTGCTAGCGCAGGACGCCTTTGACCGCTTGCTCAACAGCCGCGCCCAACTCCTGTCCGCATATAGCGAAGACGGCGCAATGGACCCGCGCCTGTACGCGGGTTTTTCTGAGATTGCACAAATTTTCGCCGTCGATCCCTCGGGGGTGCTGCGCCATCCTGCGGTGCAGCCCTTGCGCTTGCAGGAGCGCCGAGCGGCCTTTGCCACGCAGATGGAAAAGGCCGCAGAGCGAGAATTCGGCCACCAAGACTGGGCGGGCGGCGTGCAACTCTACCGCCAAGCCTGGAAGGAGGCAGCCAGTCCCGCAGAGGAAGCCGAAGCCCTTAATGCCCTAGCACGCTGCGCCTATAAGGGAAAGGACATGGCGACAGTCGAGGGAGCGCACCAGACGCTGGCGGCCTTCTACGGCCACGTCTTCGACGCCGACGGAGCGCATCCTGTTACCTTGAGCCACTTACGCCTAGGGCGCTATGCCGCACCCGAGCAGGCCCAAGCCAGTCTGATGGCTTGGACCGAGGCGCTGCTCGAAGGCCGCTATCTCCTCTACGCGGGCTGCCAACAGGCTCTGCAAGAGGCCCGCACATTGGCCCAAGGCCGGCTGGCAGACATGGAGGACCGTCCCGTTCTACTGGAGCGGTTGGCCCTGATCGAGGAGGCTCTTGATTTTGCAGTGCGCTTCGGTCCCGTGTTGGAGGATCAATGGGTCACGGCCCGGGAGCAGAGTTATCTATCGGGGGTCGGCGACGACGGGACGAATTTTCTCATGTACCTAGGCGCGGCTGAAGGTGGCGGCGCGGTGGGCATTCTATTCGACTGGGCCGAGCTGACTGCCCTAGTGCAGGCGCAGGTAGAAGGTCTGGCGGAGCGGGATTTTGCTCTTGCCCTGTTCGACGCCGACGCAGAAGCCGCTTTTCTGGCCGCGCATCGGGAGGCTATCTACGAGACCGGGCCGGCCAGCCGCTGGATGGACCGAGTCCGTCTGGGGATCTGGGCAGCCGATACTTCCGCGGCCACCGGATACTACCGCACGCGCAACTGGCTGGTGGGCGGCGGCATTTTCGCCTTGGCCGTATCCGTGGTTTTAGGTGGGCTTATGATTCTGCGGGACGCTGGCCGCGAGGTGCAGGTAGCCCGCCTGCGCTCCGAATTTGTCGCCAATGTATCGCACGAGTTGCGCACTCCGCTCACGTCCATCCGCATGTACGCCGAGACCCTACTCATGGGCCGCTACCGGTCGGCCGAACAGATGAAGGACTATCTGACCACCCTCCTGCACGAGAGCCGACGGCTGTCGCGCTTGGTGGACAATGTGCTCGATTTCGCCCGCATTGAGCGCGGCGACCGGACCTATCAGCGTCAGCCCTGCGACCTAGGGGACGCAGCTCGGGCCGCGCTGGAGACCTTTGGCGGAGTATTCGCCGCAGAGGGCTTTGAGGTGGAGGAAGCTATTGCTGCGGAACTACCTCCGGTACTGGCCGACCAAGAAGCGGTGGAAGGTGCCGTGGCCAATATCTTAGGCAACGCAGTCAAGTTCTCGTCCGAGCACAAGGCCATCCGCCTAGCCGTGGAACAGCGAGGAGCTGAGGTGGTTGTAGAAGTGGCCGACCGGGGCATCGGCCTCCCTGCGGGCGAAGAGGAACGCATCTTTGAGCAATTTCACCGAGGGGCCAACACGGCCAGCACTGCCGGCACAGGATTGGGACTGTCTCTAGTCAAAAACGTGGTCGAGGCGCATGAAGGCCGGGTGGAGGCCGCCAACCGGCCGGATGGAGGCAGTGTATTCCGTCTGTACTTCCCGGTGCATACCGAGGAGAAGACCCATGCCTAAAATCTTGGTCGTCGAAGATGAAGCGCCCATCGCCCGGGTGCTAGTCGATAACCTGCTCTTTGAAGGCCATGAGGCCGAGGCGGTCGCCGACGGAGCCGAGGGGCTGGAGCGGGCCTTGGCTTGGCAGCCGGACCTGATTCTGCTGGATGTGGTGCTGCCCACGATGGATGGGTACGAAGTGTGCCGTCGTCTGCGGACGCAGGGGGCGTCCACGCCTATCATCATGCTCACGGCGCGCGGCGAAGAGGTCGATAAAGTCCTAGGCCTAGAGTTAGGGGCTGACGACTACGTCACCAAACCAGTGGGCGTCCGCGAACTCATGGCGCGGATCAAAGCGGTGCTACGGCGCAGCGAGTTGGCATCAACCACAGGCACGGTGCTAGCGTTCGGACCAGCGCGAATCGACTTCGACCGCTACGAGGCGACCGTGGATAGCCAGACCGTGCATCTGTCCCCCAAGGCATTTGGCGTGCTGCGTCTCCTGTGGGAGCGCAAAGGCCATGCCCTGACCCGAGCGCAGATATTGGAGCAGGTGTGGGGCTACGAAGTGTACCCCACTACGCGCACGGTGGACAACCACATCGCCGAATTGCGCAACCGCTTGGAGGCCGATCCGGCCCAGCCGCGCCACATCCTCACGGTACACGGAGTCGGATACCGCTTTGTGGAGTGAGGCCAGAAAGTACAACCTTTTTGCACATCCATGACAAAACCATGACAACTTGGACAACGTTGGCGTTTAGGTTCAAAGGTGAGCGCGCAACCGCGCATTCACTCACCTAAACGAGGAGTCCCATCATGGAGCGCGTTATCACAATTCTCCTGAGTTGCGTATTGCTGACTGCTAGCGGCCTGCTAGCTAGCAGTGTCGAAGAGACTTATCAGGCGGCCCTCACGCAGGAGAAGGGCGAGGGCAACTTAGAGGAGGCCATTCGCCTCTACCAACAAGTGATTGAGGCACACGAGAAGGGCGAGGCGGACGAGAGCTTGGCGGCCCGGGCGCAGCTACGCATCGGCGTGTGCCAGGAGAAGTTGGGACTGGCACAGGCGCGTCAGACCTACGAAGCTGCACGCGACAAGTATTCCGACCAGCCACAGGTGCAGGTGGAAGCGGTACAACGCTTAAAATCGACCCACCAGCGCGAGGCGACGATCGAGCGGTCGAGAGCCCTTACAGCCTCTGAATTTGAAATCCGCCGTCGGCCAAGGTCTGGAAAGTGGGTCAGTCCCGACTCGGTGCTTATCGCGTATAGGATACAGCAGGATGCAGGGGGCAGGATCGACTCGGCGCGTATCAACGAGCAGATGCGCCAGTTCCGGCGAATAATGGAGCGAGCTAGGCAGCAGAAGGAACTGACCGAGCGGCAGTTGGAAGCCTTCCAGCGGCAGCTAGAACGACAGCTAAATCGGATGGAGCAACAGTTGAAGGTCATCCAAAGAAATCCGCTACGGGATGTGCGAATCAGGTCCCCACACTTCTTGGAGTTCGGATCGGATCAGCGGTACTACCACTACGCCAACACACCTCCGGTGGTCCCCTACGCCTATGAAGAGGTGGCCGAGGTGCCCATACAGTGGAAATTCCGCCTCGATGAGAGCACGCATCCGCAGCGGCACCGCTACGCCACTCTGGACTTCGACGACTCGGATTGGGCTACAATCAACATCGGACAGGCTTACGAGGATCAAGGCTACGCTGGTTATGACGGGTGGGCTTGGTATAGGGCCACCTTCACGGTGGCGGCGGATTCGGTGCGGTCGGTGCTCATGGCTTTCGGCGGGTTCGGGGCTAAGGACGCCTTTGTGTATGTCAACGGCCACTTGGTTGGTCAGCACTACGACCAGTGGGACCGGCCGTTCATCCTCGATATAAGCGACCACGTCGTGCGCGACGGGGAAAATACAGTGGCGTTGTATTTGTATGACGACAACGGCATGGGCGGTGTATATGGCCTGATTAATGTACATCAGCCCACGGACGAGGTAGAAACAGACGACTTTGCCACCAACCGGGGCGGGCACTTGGAGATGGTGAGATGGCACGGCTGGCCGGTTTTTAAGGACCATTTCACCAGCGGCAAGCTCTATAGCCGCTATGCTCACCGGCCTCCGCGCATTCCCTACGCCTATAAAGCGGTAGCCAAAATTCCCATGCAGTGGAAATTCCTCCTCAGCCCCTACCAAGAACACCAAGAAGTTATCCTTAGCCGCGCCGATTTCGACGATTCGCATTGGGCCGATATCGACATCGGGCAGGCCTGGGAAGATCAGGGCTACAGCGGCTATGACGAGGGGGCTTGGTACCGAGCCCAGATTGAGGTGGACGCGGAAGAGGGGCGACCTGTACATCTGGCCTTCGGCGGCGTGGATAACGACGCCTCTGTGTACGTCAACGGCACCTTTGTAGGAGAACACTACGGGTGGAACACCCCTTTCATCCTCGACATCAGCGAGACGGTCAATTACAAAGGCCAGAACACGGTCGCCGTGTGGGTGTACGACGGGGCCAACATGGGTGGCATCTTCGGCACCATAGAAATAATTCAACCCACCGTGAAGGAGGACCTCGACCGCTACTTGGCCAATCGCGGTATCTCGGCGCAGCAGAAGCAGACCGACCGAGACGGCTCAAAGAAGCGGAGCTTTTGGAGTCGCTTTTTCTAGCGCCGGGTCAGTCGCAGGCGCTGCGCTATAGTGAATCACGCTCATAGGAGATAGACAATGGACAAGGCGGCAGCAGCATTAGCGCGTATGAAGGGGCCAGTAGTCCCGCTCAATTTGTGCTTTGACGAAAACGGCGTATTGGACCACCATGCAGTGGCTGCGTATGTGGATTGGCTCAGCGAACACGGAGCGCCCATTCTGATGTTGACCTACGGCAGCAGCGAATTCGCCTGCCTAGACGACGAGGATATATGGGCGGTGACCGAGACGGTGGGCCAAGCCTGCGCTGGCCGGGCCTTCTGCATCGGCGGTACGGGTTTTTGGAAGGCGGCAAAGACGCGGGATTATCTGGCCCATGCTCAAGCTGTAGGAATGGACGCGGTCAAAGTCCAAGTCCATCCCTATCTGGGCAATACCACGCCGGTTCTGGTCAATTACTTCGACGCCTTAGAAGGAGCCGCTGATACCCCCCTGCTGCTGTGGGCCGGCGGCCAGCCCCCCTTCCCCTTGGAAGCCGCCGTGGAACTGGCCCAGCGCCCCCACATCATTGGCATGAAAAACGACGGCGACCAATTCTACACGTATTACGACCTGATCCGCCAGACGCGCAATTTTGGTTTTGGCGTGATCAGCGGCGGGCAGATGCGCAATTTCGCCTTTGGCTATCCGCTCGGCTCCCCCGCCTATTTATGCACAGTCGCACCCTTCCGACCCGACATTGCCAATGCCTTCTACAATGCGCTGGTCAACGGCGATGCGGCCGGGGCTTGGGATTTGGTGTACCGCTATGAAGAGCCGTGGTTGCAGTGGGCGATCAAACACAACTGGCTGGCTTCCATAAAAGCGGCCATCCAATTGAAGGGCCTCTATCCCAACCACCGCTTAGGACCGCCCCATCCAGCGCCGGAGCCGGGGCTCGTCGAAGGGGTCAAAGCTCTATTTGACGAGATATACGAGGGGGAATTTTAATTCACAGCTTAACGGCAATGAGGTGCGACTTTTCCAGCGGCAGGATGTAGGTCAGGTAATCGGCAGTCTCGTCTAAGCCACTTCTAAAGGCGGCCCACTCCGGATTCTGGTCCCACTGTTCGACTTTGGACCAACCATCGACAAAGAGAAAAGCCCCTGCCACCAGACGGCTTTCCAGCATGGTGAACATGGGCGCAAATGCGGGTAGGCCAAAATCCACAAAGACAAAGTCCACGCGCTCGGGGAGAACCGCGATAAAGGCTTCCCCCTCCCCAGTGTAGCATTCCACCAAGTGATCCAAACCAGCTTGACGCAAGTTGGCCCGCGCCGCCGCCGTTTTTTCAGGCACCTGATCCAAGCTGAAGACGCGGCCCCCGGTGCGTTGAGCCGCAGCGGCTAAATGCAGAGTGGAATAGCCGTGCGATGTGCCGAATTCGACCAAGGTCCTGGCCTGTTGGTGGATCGCAGTCAGACAGAGGTAATGGGCCACTTGGGGACTGACGGCCCTGAGGCGCAACGGATCCGTGGAACCGGCTTGACGCTCCTCATGGTCTCGTCTATGCAGGCCGGCGACAACGGCTTGTTGCGCTGACGTGAAGAGATTCTCGATGCGCATTTAGTCGGCTTCAGCAAAAGGCGGCACCACCCCATCATCCAGCGGAAAAATGGGGCGCACACAGTGCTGATAGGGCAAGGTTTTGAGATTGGCGCTGGTGGATCCGGGCACATCGACAGCGACAATGCGGGCGGCGATGGCTTGGTAGTGAGTGCGGAAGCCGTTGGGAGATTTGCACACGACCAAGTCGTAGTCGGCTGGATCATGCCCCTGGCTCTGATACACCTTGCGTCCGACGATGGGGGCGGCTTCTTGGGTCACCAGCAGCGTGAGATTGTCACTGGTCAAAATAGCAGTGCGGCTAGGCGGCACTACATACCCGAATTCAGTGGTGAAAGCCCCGTCGGACAGGCTTTTGACGTACAAAGGCAATTCCACTGGCGCAAAGCGCTCCGAGTCGAGGGTGCCGCCCAAGGGCCAAGTGAACCGCTCTCCTACTCCAGTCCGATAAGCAGCTTCCACCGCGGGTGCATCCACGATGGGAATGAGCCCGCGCTTACTGTAGTTGTATTGGAGTAGCCCCTTGAGAATGGCGTTGCTGTCGCCGCTGGCCCCCGAGGCCGTGGAATCCGCAGCGTCGGAGAACACCGTGAGTCCCTCGGTCTCCTCGGCCAGACGCACGGCTTGTTCGAGAGGAGTGAGTTTGGGGATCCAGTAGGGGCGATTTTCCCACATGAAGCGGGCCAATTCCAGCGCCAGTTCTTGGGCTTGAGCTGGATCGTCGTCGGTGGTGACGATTGCATTGGACTGCAAATCGGGCACGTCGGTAAAGGGATTGCCAATGATGACGCCCGCGGCCAGACCACCTAAAGACGCCTCAATTTCTTGACAGCGGCGGATGGCATCGCCAAAGCGGCCGCTGGCGGTGATGAGTTCGTCGCCACGAGCCAATAATGGGATGGATACGCGGGCGGTGGTGGGCTTGACGTCCCCGTCCAATTGGCGCAACAACAGACGAGCCGCGCGTTGGCCAGTGTCGCGCATATCCGTGTGCGGATAGGTGTGGAGAAAGACCAAGGCGTCGGCTGCATCAACCAGCCGTTGCGAGATGACCGCGTGCAGGTCCATGGCCGCGACAATGGGCACGTCCCCGACGATTTGCCGGATGCCAGACGCGACGCGGCCCTCGGGATCGATTTCGGTTTCGCCGGCCATGGCCCCGTGCAACGACAGACAGACCGCGTCAACTGGGGCCTGGGCCTCGACAGCGGCCAACAATTCGCCGATGAGGCGCTCCATATCGGGACCAGCGACCAAGCCGCCGGTGGTATTGCACCAAGCCCCGTACGTGGGAACCAATTCGATGTCGGAACGGGCCTCGAGAATGTCGATATTGCCCGCCAGCGTGGAATTGGACGAGCGAGTGGCTTCTATGAGGTCTGGCCCCCGATGGATCGTGAAGTCGTCGTAATAGGTACGCTGGGGGTTAAAACTGCCGACTTCATGGTTGAATTTGGCCAGCAGAATGCGTTTCATAAGGAACCTTCCGCGGAGGCGATTGGGATGGGTTGCAAAGGTTTCAATGTACCTAGGAACCCTAAAGACGCAAGACAGTGCCTAGCGCACGAGCAGGACGAGGCACAACGTCAGTGAAAAAATTTCTTAATGGAACTTAAAAATGAATTTTCGATTCTATATTGATCCAGATACTGAGCAGCCCCACAGACAGTCTCCTGGAGAAAGTTATATGAATAAAATAGATAGAAATAAATACCCCGAGGGATGGAATCAAGAGCGCGTCCAGAGGGTCATTAAACACTACGAAAACCAGAGCGAAGAAGACGCCGTCGCTGAAGATGAGGCCGCCTTTGAACAGGGCTATACTGTGATGCAGGTGCCTCTCGAACTGGCCCCCGTCGTGCGTCAACTCATCGCCTTGATGGAAGAGAAAACCAGTGCCGCTTCCTGAGCCGCGATATTCCGTGCATCAAGATGTCCGATAGGCTTGGGAGCAGCAGCCAATGCAAAAGGGATTCACCTATGAATATCCCCCCGACCGACGGCCTCCGCGTCGCCGTCACCGACCTTGAGCAGCTAGTCGTCGAAATTTTCAAGGCAGTGCCGATACCGGCAGATCACGCTCGGCTCATCGCCAGTAAACTAGTCGAATGCGATCTGCGCGGCGTCGTCAGCCACGGCACCCTCCAAGTCAATCGCTACGTCCGCTCATTCCAAGACGGCACCATCAACCCGAACCCGCAAATTCGCATACTCAAGGAAGGGCCGACCACTGCCGCACTCTCCGGCGACGGCGGCCTGGGCTACCTCGTCGCCACCAAGGCCATGGAAATGGCCATCGCCAAGGCCCAAGAATTTGGAATCGGCGCGGCCACCTCCACCTACCACGGCCACCTTGGCAGCACCGGCAACTACGCGCGCATGGCCATGCGCGCAGACCTAATCGGCATCTCCACCTCCGGTCGCAATGCCTCCGACCACTACAGCCGCGATTCGACGATCCGAGGCTCCATCCAAGGCAGTCCGCCTTTGGCCTTCGGCATGCCGGCCGGAGAAGGCAAACCGACCTTCCTGCTCGATTTTGCCAGCCACTACGCAATCGACGACGAAACCTTCCTGAAATACCCGCCAGTCTTCATCAAGGCCATTGGCATTTCGCACGTGGGCAATATCCTATCCGGTACGCTCGGAGGGCAGATGCTGACGAAGTTTTCGCGGGGCAATATCGAGTTCACAGGTGCAGATCAATCGGGCTTCTTCCTCGCCATGGACGTGAACTGCTTTTCCGATCTCGACGCCTTCAAGGCCGACATGGATCACCTGATGGACGAAGCCAGTCGCATGAAGCCATTACCCAGTTTCGACGAGTCCTTCCTGCCCGGCGGCAAGGAGTTGGAGCGGGAAACCGAGTACCGCCGGGATGGCGTGCCGATTTCGGCGGAAGCGGTCGAGGGACTTGAAGAAGTAGCAAAGGAATTCTCCATCGCCACGCCGTGGTAGCCCTGGCGCATACCGTAACACTCGACCCAGAAACGGAGCGAAAAAAATGAATATCGCGCTTATCGTGATTGACACCCTCCGCTACGATTATATCGGCGCAAACGGCAATACCTATATCGAAACGCCGAATATCGACCGTTTTGCAGCGAAAGCATGGGCATTTGACCGCGCCTTCTGCGCTAGCTTCCCAACGATCCCGTACCGGACTGATGTCATAACTGGTCAGTACGGGGGACCCTTCCATCCGTGGCAGCCGCTGCGGCACGAACGACAGACCCTCCCCTCGACGCTTGCCGAACGCGGCTATGCCACGCAACTGATCCACGACACCCCACACCTGGTCAACGGCGGCCACAACTTCGATTGGCCGTTTCACGCGTGGACATTCATCCGTGGGGCCGAAGTTGATCGCGACTGGATCGACGATTCCGCGGCCTGGCCGGACAACTGGTGCCACCAACCGATGTTCGCCTGCCTCGGCGAAAACGCCGCGAGAAGCGGGCTCCTCCAGACCTACGCCCGAGCGAACCGCAACCGCAAAAGACCGGAGGATTGGAACTGCGCAAAGTTGTTCAGCAGCGCGGCCCAATTCCTCAAAGACAATGCGCAGCGCGAGAATTTCTTCCTCTGGGTGGATTGTTTCGATCCCCACGAACCGTGGGATGCACCGCTCGAGTTTATGCAAAAGTACGACGCGCGGCCGGGCTACGATGGGCGCGTTGACCCGCGCAGCCTCTTCGGCGGGCGGAACAACAAAGACCTTCCCGACGAGGCCAAGGAACACATCAAAGCGCAATACCCGGCAAAATTGACCTGGATGGACCACTGTTTTGGGCAATTCTTGGATGCGCTCGAATCCACCGGGCTCGACCGGAACACGGCCGTCATCTTAACCGGCGACCACGGCACCAACGTGGGTGAGCGCGGCACTTTTGGCAAAGGGCAACCTGTGCGCGAGGCCGAAGCGCACGTCCCGCTCTTCATCCGAATGCCGGACGGCGATACCGGACGGAGCGATGTTATCGTGCAACCGCAAGACTTCTTCTCCACGATCCTCGCAATCCTCGGCGAAACCGAGCCGGAAGGCATTGAGGGATGTGATATCTTAACCCCCGCCCGGCGCGGTGAAGCCGGCCAACGGCAACTCGCATTGGCAGGTGGGAGCCTCGAACGCTGGAATCAAGCCGGACAAAATCCGCACTTCGTCCTCTTCACCGCCTTTGACAAAACCTATAGCCTCGAAGTCGCCGCCAAGCCGGAACACTCGCGCTTGGCGCGGCTTGGTTCGTTGGACTACGTTGAGCAGGCGCATCCAGAGGTCGTCACTGCAATACACGCCGCGGCAATTGATGAACTCGAACGCCGCGGCACAGATCCCAGATTAATCGCTTGGCTCCGCAACGGCGGCGAAGGCGAACTGCCCGCCAATGCCCAATACTGGGACGGGTATCCCGGCCCAGCCGGTTTTAGGCCCTACTTTTCCAAACTCTACACCGGCAGTTGATAAAGGAGAACATTATGCCGCGCACCTACAGAGCCTGCCTGATCGGATGTGGACGGATGGGCGCGACCATTGACGACGAAGTCGAAGGCCGTCCAGATCGCTTTCTGTGGCAACCGTTCTCGCACGCCGCAGCCGCTGTCGCCTGCGACAGAACCGACCTCGTCGCAGTCTCGGACGTGGTTGCCGAGAAAGCGGAATCCATCCGGCAACGCTACGGTGCCGAGCGCGCCTACACCGATTATCAACAGATGATTGAAAAGGAGCAGCCAGACATCGTCTGCATCGCCACCCGACCCGGACCGCACGCGGACATCACGGTTTTCGCCGCTGAAAACAACGTCAAGGGCATCTACTGCGAAAAGCCACTCTGCTGTTCAATGGAGGAAGCGGATGCCATGGTCGACATCATCCAAAGGTACGGGGTCAAATTCAACTACGGTACGCAACGCCGCTATATGCCGGTCTATCGCAAGGTGCGCGAATTGGTGGATGCCGGCGAAATCGGCAATATCCAGTGCACAATCGCCCAATACGGCGCGAGTTCGGCACTCTGGGGCTTGACGCACGCCGCCGATATGCTGCTCTTCCTCGCCAGCGACCCGGAAGTCGATTTCGTCCAGGGAACCATCGTCTGTAGCGATGCGGATTGGGACGGCAATCGGCTGGATGTCGATCCGGCGATTACCAGTGGCTACGTCCGTTTTGCCAACGGCGTCCACGGCTATAACACCGCGGGCACCGGTCCTGAATTCGAGGTCTGCGGTAGCGAAGGGAAGATCCGCATCCTCAACAACAGCCGAGAATGCCAATTCCGCAAAAAGAGCCAGACCTTCTTTGAAGCGGTCCCGTTCCCAGACGTACCCCGCACCACCGGAACAGTGATGGGCATCGCGGACATCGCAGAGGCGATTGATACAGACCGCGAGACCAAGGGGCCGGTTCACCTCGCTCGCCGGAGCCAAGAGATGTTAATGGGCATGATCGAATCGCACCGATTGGGCGGGAAACGCGTCGCGCTCCCAATGACCAATCGGAGCCTATACGTCGGCCGCCGAGATTGGTAATTACCACACCCGCTCCTCCAGCACCCCTGCGCACTCCCGCCCATCCTCAAAGACCACCCGCACCTCCACCTGCTGCCGGTCGAAGTCGGCCGGCAACTCCCACAGGTGCGTCGCCAGATCGCGCGACGATTCGGCCAGCGGATCGATCCGCGCTAATGGCCCCAAGTCCCCCACCTCGACCTGCGTGCGCGGCGAACCATCGAACACATTGACAAAGCGGCGACCCGAAGCCTGATGCCGACACAGTTCCACCGCCTCGTCTTGGTGTGGCTGGAAAGCATGGTACTGGTTCCTGAAACCCCCTTCCGCATCGACCTCAACCACCCGATACCCCTGCGGTTCACGTCCTTGCGGGCCGCGGCTTTCCAGTCCCGTCTTCCACCAATTGCCCGACACCGCCGCGGTGGTCATAACCTCCATAGCGCCGACAAAGTGGCGATCGTTTTCATGGTGGTGGCCATGCAAGGTGATCACCCGTTCAAAGGGCTGCAATAGCGTCAGCAAGCGCCGCGCCCCGGCAATCTCATTGGTGGGAAAGGCCATATCTGGTGCCTGACCCGAGCGCTGTGGAAAGGTCGTCGATACCGGCACATGGCTGGCCACCACCAGCGGCGCGGCCCGGTCCAGCCCCGCCAAGTCCGCAGCCAGCCACTCCAACAGACCCTCGTCGGCCAAGACGTGCCAGTTGGACGGGTGGTCCTCGGTCGGCTCGAAATAGCGCACCACGTCCAGCAGCACAAAATGTACGCCGCCAATATCGGCGCTGGCGTGCGCCGTCCCCCCTTGCTCCCGAGGCAGATAGCCGCTGCACATCTCGTGGTTGCCGTGGCTCAACAGCACCGGCACAGATACCCTCTCCATAGTCTGGGCGTATTGCGCTAGCGCCTCGGGCGTGAGGCCCACGTCGCCGCCGTTGATCAGGACTTCAGGCTGATGCTCCAGCATGGATTCCACACACAACTCAAATCCCCGGAAGGCACCTATCCCGGAGTCGAGGTGAATGTCAGTGAAATAGATGAATTTCATTGGGTTATCCCTTCCCTCGTTTGTTGCGTCAAGCGTTGCTGAGAATCCTAACGTCTTTCTTGCTCACTAACCAGTAATCAATGTAAACTTACCCTACAAACGCAATTGCTTCCGGCCGGTGCACAAGCGGATCGCATGACGGCTCCGGCTGGAACAAGCTCTCCGAATGGCAACTTTTACCTGTGGAAGTGAGGATTGTATGACCTTCGCCCGCGTCTCCCGTCCCGCTCTTTTCCAAGCCCCTTTGGGTCGAGGCATCGCCACCGTCCTCGGCCCCCAGGGCTTGCGTCTGACCGGTCTGACCAGCTTTCACCTCGACGAAGGACCCGACTTTGCTTGGCTCAATATCTACCGCACCTTGGCCGACGGCCGCCAACTCGAAATCACGCGCGAGCGCACTCCAGACCAAGTGGCCCAAGAAGGCGATGGCGTCGCGGTGCGCTGGGCGGCCTGCCCTGCGGTGCAAGCCGAATTGCAAGCGCACTACCGCATCGCGGGACCCGATAGCCTCGACGCCACCTTCAGCGCCCGCCTAGCAGCCGATTACCGACGTTTTGAATTCTTTATCGCCAATTATTTTACTCCCCACTACACGCCGTACTTCCCCGTGCAGGACGACCGCACCCACCCCGAAGGCATCACTTGGTACCAAAAGCAGTGGTACGGCCACAACGAGGCCGAATCGTGGGCGCGCGATGAAGACGCCGAAGCCGTGTTCCGCGACGGCCGCTGGCTCGATGGCTATCCTCTCAACTGGCGGCGGGGGCCGTATTACGCCCATGCCCTGACTCTGCAAGAGCACCGCTACGGCCACGCCATTCTGCTCATGGCTCGTCCTGCCGACTGCCTGGGTCTGTCGGGTTACAACAGCTACCACAACGCCCAGTACTTCCACTTGGGCGGCAACGATGTCCAAGCCGGCCAACACCTGACGTTCACCATTCGCTTGGTGCTATTGACCGAGTGGGACGATCTGCAGGCAGAGGCCCTAGCGCACTATCATCAATGGCTGGAGGAATAGAGGAAATGGAACTACTCAAACTCGGCGTCGTCGGCTGCGGTTGGGCCGGCCAACAGGCCATCAAGGCGGCTCAGGCCAGCTCCCTAGTCGATGTCGTCGCCTTGGCCGATTTAGACGAGCCGCGCCGCAACAGCGTCGCCAGCGAAGAAGGTGTGCCGCGCCAGTACGGTCCCTACCAAGACCTGCTGGCCGACGACCAAGTCCAAGCCGTGCTGCTAGCCGTCAATCCGCCCGTCCGCTATCCCATGGTCCTGGACGCTTTTGCCGCTGGTAAACACGTCTTGGTGCAAAAGCCGCACGCGGTGCGAGCCGCGCACATCTTGGAATTTGAAGCGGCTGCCGAGCGCGCTGGCACCACGTTGCAATTCTGCTACTTCATGCGCCACTTTCCCCACAACCGCAAATTGCGCGTTGCAGTACAAGAGGGCTGCATCGGCGAACCGTATCACGCCCGTATTTTCCTCAAATTCAACTCGCGCCCACCGGCCGATAGCTTTGAAAGCTGGACCAATGTGTATGGTCACAAGGGCGGTGCCCTAGGTCAGCACGCCTCGCACGAACTCGACTTAGCTTGGTGGTGGATGGGCTGTCCCAAGCCGCAGTGGGCCTTTGCCGCCAAGCATACCATCGAGCCGCTATATCACGGCCCCGAGGGCGCGGCCGAGGATTATTTTTCCGGCCTAGTCGGTCTAGAAGGCGGCAAGACCATCCAGATAGACTGCTCGCGCTGGCTGCACTGCGACACCCCCACGACCGTGGAGTTGTACGGCAGCGAGGGGGCGCTATCTCAGGGGGTTATATGGCACTGGGAAAACGGGCAATTCACCGCGCGGGAAGCTGCCGCAGAATCGGATATGCCCCACACCCGACCGCCCGCAGAGGGACTGTCTTTCTACCACGAAATCGAACACTTCGCCCGCGCCGTAGCCGGACAGGTCAAAGCCGACGTCGATACCCAAGACGCCTATCACTTCATGCAAATACTCGACGCCTTGTACGACAGCGCCCAACGCCGCGAAAAAGCAGTGATCGACTGAAGAAGAAGCTCACGGACGCCAAGCCGCTTTCAGGCCGCCCCAAGTAGTCTGGACGACAGCGGTAGCATCATCAGTGCGGTGGAATTCCATAGTTTCGACCCCACTCTCCTCAATAGTAGTGAGAAACAAGGAGTCTCCCTCAACAGCATAGGTTCCACTCACCGCAAGTCCAGCAAGCATTTCTTCCTCATTGAATCCAGCTAGGAACTCGTCGATAACCGTCTGTTCAGCCTCCGGATAGTCATCTTCGGAGATTTCGCCCAAGGCCAAGGCCAAACGGGCCATTTCGCGGATGAATTGAGTCATGATCTCGACGACCTTGACCCTCTCACCGCCGACTACATAGTAGGCATTATCTATGTCAACCCAGAGGCTGTCTCCGGCGACTTGGTAGGTGCCGGTTTGGTGAAAGGAGTCGATGATGAGCGCTTCTGCCCCCGTGGCTTCGTCATCAGCGAAGCCTTCTAACAACGCGGAACCTTGGTAGATCTGATTAAAAGTGCCATCCTCCTTAAAGATCAGGTGAACGGTCACCTCGCCGAGTTCGGCATCAACGAAGGTCCCCTCCCAAGTGCCGTGGAGTGCCTCTTCTTGAGCGGCGAGCGGCAGGGCAAGCAAGCAAAGGAACACGATAGACGACAGAAGCTGGTGCATGAAGGCCTCCTTTATGGGGTTGCCGCCTTTCCCACTGCCTTTGCTGACGGTTGATTTGGCCATGTTATCACCTCCTTTCTTTAATCGAAATGTGTCGTCTCACGGGGACACTATGCTTCCCAATTGAGGATCGACTTGCTTCCCATCATAAGTGATTCCATTCATTGACCTAGTGCTATATACAACACCTAAGTTCGGAAAAAGTGTTCCTCTCAAGGGAAGTTCACGGACGCCAAGCTGCTTTCAGGGCACCCCAGCTAGTTGGGGCAACCGCGCTGGCGACATCAGTGCGCTGGAATTCCATGGTTTCGACCCCATACTCGTCCGTAGTAGTGATGGACAGGATGTCCCCTTCAATGGCATAGGTACTATTTATTCCCTCGGCTCTACTGAATTCGAGCTCGGCGAGGAACTCGTCCGTATCGAGTTCGGCGAGGAACTCAGCGACGAACGCCTGTTCAAATGCCGGGTAGTCCTCGTCGGAAATTCCCTCCAAGTCCGCGGCTAAACGGGCGAAGCCACGGGCGAAGACGGTGTAGGATTCCTCCAGGAACTCGCGGAACTCGGCGGAGTTCATCTTCTCATCGGCGACGATATAGTGCAATTCGGCTATATCAACCCAGAGGCTGTCGCCCGCGACTCGATAGGTGCCGGTGAACTGGATAGATAACGTCTCTAGGGGAGATTCGCCTTCGCCTTCGCCTTCGCCCCCCTCAATGATTTGGTCGAGCGCAAAGTTTCCATCCGACTCGAAGGTCAGGCGCGTGGTAACCTTGTTGCTTTCCTCATCAACATAAGTCCCCTCCCAAATGCCGTGGAGTGCCTCTTCTTGAGCGGCGAGCGGCAGGGCGAGCAAGCAAAGGAACGCGACAGACAACAGTAAAGAATGCATAAGGGCCTCCTATGAAGGGCAAAGGGTAGGATGAAAGTACACCGGGCCAGCATCCGCAGCAAAGTAGAACCGAGTCCAGCGGCAAGGTTCCGCCCTCGGTTGACGGAGTAAAACTCAGACGCTACTATCCGTCTTTCGTTCCACTTCCTCACAGCAGAAAGTACACACCATGACCGAATCCATCCCCATCAGCAAGAACATCACCCAAGGCCCGTCCCGGGCCGGGGCCCGCGCCATGTACCGGGCCGCCGGCTTCGACGCCGACGCCCTGCGCAAACCCCTCATCGGCATCGCCAATACCTGGACCGAACTCGGCCCCTGCAATTTTGGCCTGCGCGGCCTAGCCGAGCACGTCAAGGCCGGCATCCTCCAGGCTGGCGGAACCCCCCTCGAATTCAATACAGTGGTAATCTCCGACGGCATCACCATGGGCACCGAAGGCATGAAAACCTCGCTCATCTCGCGCGAAGTCATCGCCGACTCCATGGAACTGGTGGTGCGCGGTCACATGCTCGACGGCTTTGTCGCCCTCACTGGCTGCGACAAGACCACCCCAGGGGCCATTATGGCCATGTGCCGCTTGGACATCCCCTCGGTGCTGCTCTACGGCGGCTCTATTATGCCCGGCCGCCACGACCAAGTTGACATCACCATCCAAGACGTGTACGAAGCCATCGGTGCCCACGCCACCGGCCGCATCGACGACGACCAATTGCGCCTCATCGAAGAAAACGCCTGCCCCGGAGCCGGGTCCTGCGGCGGTCAATTCACCGCCAATACCATGGCCACCGCAGCCGAGATCCTCGGCGTAGCCCTCATGGGCTCTGGCTCGGTGCCGGCCACCGATCCGCGCAAGGAAGCCGTCGGCACCCAAGTCGGGAGCCTAGCCGTCGAGCTGGTGAGTCAAAATCGCACACCCTCGCAAATCATCACCCGCCCCGCCCTCGACAACGCCATCCGCTCCATTGCCACCACCGGCGGCTCGACCAACGGCGTGCTGCATTTTCTGGCCATCGCCCGGGAAGCCGGATTGGAACTGGACATCGAGGACTTCCAGACCTTGAGCAGTTCCACCCCGCTCATGGTCGATCTCAAACCGGGCGGCCGCTTTGTCGCCCCCGACTTGGACAAAGCCGGCGGCATCGCCTTGGTGGCCCGCCGCCTCAAAGAAGCTGGCCTGCTGCACGAGGACGTCCTCACGGTATCGGGCCGCACCATTGGCCAAGAAGCCGACCGCGCCGTGGAAACCCCCGACCAGCAGGTCGTAGTTCCGGTCAATAAACCGCTGAAAAAATCGGGAGGGCTAGTCATACTCAAGGGCAATCTCGCCCCCGAAGGCGCGGTGGTGAAATTAGCCGGCCACGAACGCGCCCAGCACCAAGGCCCGGCCCGCGTCTTCGACAGCGAAGACGAAGTCATGCCGACCATTGAGCAGGGCCACATCCAGCCCGGCGACGTGGTGGTCATCCGCTACGAAGGCCCCAAGGGTGGGCCGGGTATGCGCGAGATGTTAGCCGTAACCGGTGCCATTGTGGGGGCAGGTCTGGGCGACTCCGTGGCCCTCGTCACCGATGGCCGCTTTTCAGGTGCCACCCGCGGCCTAATGATCGGCCACGCCGCGCCCGAAGCCGCAGTGGGCGGCCCCTTAGCCGTCCTGCACGACGGCGATACCATCACCATCGACACCACGGCCGGTCGGTTGGACGTAGCGCTAGACGAAGCCGAGTTGCAGGCCCGTCTAGCCGCTTGGGAGGCCCCACCGCCGCGCTACACCTCCGGCGTGATGGCCAAATACGCCCGCTCGGTATCGTCGGCAGCCCAAGGGGCGGTGACTAGCTAATTGTTGGGGAAACGCTGATTCTTTGCAGGAGCTACCGGGAGACCATAGCTACGACCCCTCCCACCGACTGACCACCTGCTTCTCCTTTTGGACGCGCTCGTACAGGTTCTGCCATTCTTGCGAGCCATCGTCCTCTAAGATTTCGGTGCGCACGCCCTCCACATAGGTCCCCGGCGCGCTGGGGTAGTCCATGTGTATGCAAGTGCCGTCAGGATAGACGATGGTGTTGATCAGCCTCGGTTTCGGATGGATGTAGAGCTGCCCCTGACGCGCGTGTTCGTCGAGTTCCTCCTGTGGCACACGGTATTTCTCAACCGCCGCCTCATCAACCTCGACGCCGAGGCCAGGCCCGTCGGGGACCCGCTGGTGCCCGTTGATTACCTGAACGGGATCGGTCAGCAGATGGTGGCTGTACATATTGATACAGCTAATCGCCGGCCACCGAGCGTGCGTCAGCACCGAGCCTAGATGGGCGTCCCACGTGGTCGTCAACCCATTGCCGACGATCTGCAACCAGAACGGCATGGAAACCTCCGCAGCGCACTGCCCCTGGCGCATGGTCATTGATTTCCCGCCCCCAATCACAAAGCCGTCGCAAACTTCCTCGCGTACCGCCGTAATAAACGGCGGCGAACCAAAGTGCATGGCCACCGGCCTGTTCACGGCTTGGCGGATCTGGCGATTGCCGAGAATGTCATCCTGCGGAATGGGCGTTTCGAATATGGCCACGTTTTCGTAGCGCTCGAGCTTCTTTATGATCGGAATGGCATTGGCCGCATTCTCCCAGGAGCCGTTGGGATCGAGATCGAGATGGAAATGAGGGGGCACCACCTTGGATATGGCATCAACCTGCGCGACGATGTCGTTCCAAGGCCGCGGTTTGTTCTTGAGATTCGTGTACCCTTGCGCCACGGCCACGGCCGCTTCCGCGGCCCAGTTTTCCGGTGAGGAGTGACTGCACCACCAAGAAATCGGCGTCCAGTCGCGCACTTTGGTGCCCAGCAGCCGATGCACCGGAACTTCGAGTATCTTGCCGACCACGTCGAACAGCGCCATCTGCAAACCAGCACCTAGGCTGTCCTCGTTCATCAGTTCGGCCGGACTTTGGCCGATAGTGCGCGCAACCGCATCGTCGGTCACGCGGCCGTAGGTGTAGTGAATGACGGTCTCTCCCCAGCCCACGTGGCCCGTGTCAGTAGTGACCTTACACAGTTCGAGGATGGACCAGTTGTAAACCGACTGGCGGGTTATCTCCTGCTGCCTAGGCGTGAACGGGACATCGACGATAATGCGTTCGACATTAGTGACTTTCATGGGATTTTCCTTTCAGCAGAAACGAAGTGGGTAGGGTGGTTGAAAGGCAAATAGATCGCTATATCTTTAGCGGACACGGAGGAGTTCTAAATTTCACTGGTAAGATAGTTTCACCGTAACCAGCAATCCAGTTTTCGGTGCCACTAAATAGCCACCATCGAGAGGCTGCCGCAATGACTGACCACAAAGCTCCCAGACGCCGCCCGCCCCGCATTCGCCTAAACGCGGGCGCTTGGAGTCCCTTAGTTGACATGATCGACGTCTTTCCAGGACACCGTGGCTCCAGTCGGAACGAAGAGTTGGAGCTCTACGACGCCCCGCTTGGCATCCGCTTTGAAATCGAAGAGGCCGTCAAGTCCGAGCCGGTCCTGCAGGCGACAATGGAGTGGGAAGGCACTCACGTTTCGCCGCTCTACATCTGGCAGCGGGATGGGCGCTATCACTTGCTCTACGACAGCGGGGGCGGCCAGTGTTACGCGGTCAGCGACGATGCGTATAACTGGACGCGACCCGTCCTGAACGAGGTCGAATTCAACGGCTCGTCCAAAAACAACCTGCTCGCCAACTCATGCAAAGGGGCCACCGGCATCTTCGAAGACCCCAACGCATCTTCCGAGGAGCGCTTCAAGGCGATGGGCGGCCGCATGTACTGGTGGGATCCAGACACCGGCGAAGAGCTGTCTGGAGAAGAGCCATCCCGGCGCATCAAGGCCGAGCAGGAGGAAGAAAACTACACCGGTCCCCGGGCTGAAATCACCGGCCACATGCTCGCCTGGACATCACCCGACGGCCTCCACTGGACGCCCTTCCCAGAGCCGCTGGCGTACCGGCCGGTTAACGGCGGCATATCGGCCCGCTACGACGAACACCGCGGCAACTACTTCGCCTACATCCAGCTAATGGGCTTCCCCGCCGAACTGCTCGAAGGCATTGGCGTCAATAGGCTCGAACAGGGCATGCAGATCCGCACGATCGGCTTTTCGCGCACCTCCGACTTTGCCACTTGGCCTGCCCCGAAGCTGGTCCATCACCCCGATACCGAGGACCCGCCCGACATCAGCTTTTACGGTGCCAACTACTTCCCGTACCCCGGCCGCGACGACCTGCACGGCATGCTCATCCCGATATATCACCAGATCGCCAGCACCATCGACGGGCAGATCGCCTTCAGCCGCGACGGCCTCTACTGGTCCCGTCCCGAGCGCCGACCAATCCTGCCGCTGGGCTCCGAGGGAGACGGCGACGAATGCATGGCCCACTTCTGGCGCAGCGGCCTCGTCGAACTGCCCGATGGCTACTGGGCCTGTCCATACGCGGCCTTCTCGGTCATTCACGATTGCCCCGCCGACAAGGTGCCTGAACTCTTTCCCTTGCGGCAGCCGCAGCAGATTCGCTGGGCGCGCTGGCGTCCACACCGGTTCTGCGGAATACGCGCCGAATCCGAAGGCAGCTTCTCCCTGCCCTCCCTCTTCCGCGTCCACGATGAGTTGCGCCTCAACTATCGCTGCGAACCGGGCGGCTGGATTCAGATTGAACTGTTGGAGAAGCTGCCGTCGCTGATGCTCCCTGACGCCGACCCACTGCCGGGGTTCACCTTTGCCGAGTGCGACCGTCTAACGGGCGATAGCGAAGACCGAGTGGTAACCTGGCAAGGCCGTTCCAACATCTCCGCGGCCGGCGAGGCGGTCGGCATTCGGGTGCGCATGCTCGGCGCCAAGCTATTTGCCTATCGCGTCTAGGGTTTTCGACTCGTCCCTTCCTCGCTGACCTGTGGTTCGCCTTCAGTCAGTCCCATCAACCGGCGGCCGACGTCCGTGAGGCGATTCGGCGTCCAAGCCGGCTCCCAAGTCAATTCAACAACGACAGAACGGACACCCGGTACCTGTTCCAGCCGCGCCCGCAGTGGTTGGGCGAGGAAGTTGTACTTCGGTCTCCCCCGGTGCGGCATCGTCATCACCACGCGAATGTCGTCGCCGTGCGTGCGCACGTCGTAGATGTAGCCCATGTCCACCAAGCTGGCGTCCACGGTGTTGAACTGGTCTTCGCGAACCTCTCGCATGGCCTCCCAGAGGATGCGCTTCCGCGGCCAGTCAGCGGGGCGCTCGCCGATACGAGCTAGGGGTTGGCCCCCTTCCGATGCCTCGTCGGTCCAGTCCGCAGACGCGGGCGCGTCGACCGCGACAATCAAAGGAGACAACAGTCGCTCGCGCAGCGCTTCCAACCCAGCGGCCCCACCCTGCTCGGGGTACGGTGCCAGCAGGTAGGCGTTGCGCTGCACGAGGGACAAGCCGGTCTGGAGCCAAGCGCTGTCGCGCAGCATGGGCCGGCACCAGACCGACGCGTGCGGCGGCTGGCCCGGCTTGGCATGGTCGAGGGTGATGTCGAGGTGCTGATAGAGCTTGGCTTTTGACGTCGCCTCCGGGCCGGCAGTGGGCGATCCTTCAAGGCGATGGTCCAGATAGATGGCGAATAGGCTGTCCCGACTCTGACGATGGTAGAAGCCCACGCCCCAGACGTGGTCGATCTGCTCCGGCGGCACCGGCCCCTCGTGGACGCGACCGGCTTCGTCCATCCACAGGGACGCGTCGAAAGGCCGGCCGCCGAAGTACCACTCGTCATCACGGGCCACATGCGCACAGAAGTCGCGCGTTGCCTCCATGCGGCCATCCTTCAGGAAATAGGGGACTCCGGCGTAGAAGGTATAGGTCAGGTCCATGAAAAAGCGGCTGGGCGTGAACAGCGGGTGTACTGGGCTGTGCGGGAAGCCGAAACGCCGCACACGGGCACACAAGGGACCGCGCACCACTTCGTAATGGGGACACTCGGCCCAGTTTGTCACCCGCATTTTCTGAAAGGCACCGGCCGTGGTGTAGTCGTGGGCCCAGTCGATATTGGGTGGCTCGCCGTGGCCGTTCCCGTGCGTGGACAACCGCAGCCCGCCTAGGTGCCACTTGGGTGTCAGAGACTCCAGTTGACCCATCTGCCGGGAGAGGGCGGCCACGTAGTGGGGAGTCTCGATCTCCACACCGACACCCTCTCCCCGGATGCTCAGGCGGCTCGGGTAAGCGGGCAACTCGGCGGCGGGGTTGCCGCAGAAGACGAGAAACACGGCCTGGCCAGCGGCGGGGACATCGGCCTCAAAGACCAAGTGGGCGAGCCAGTACGGCCCGCGACGGACCTCGCCATAGACTTGGCTACAGACCTCGCACAGCCGGCCGCTGTCGAGCCGGGCGACGCGCAACTCGCGTTCCGGCGCGGTTACCCTTTCCGTGGGCATCGCCACGAGGAGGTCCAGCGGCTCGGACTGCCGCGCCTGGCCGATGGGTTCACTGAGTCGTACGGTCTGGCACAGTTCCCAACCCTCGGCCCATCGGGACCAAGGCTTGGGTAGCTGCTCAGTCAGGTGCCACCCGGTGGCAGGCAGATCAACAGGTCCTGGGTCTGCACGCAGCATGCGCTCGTTGGCAATGGTGTCCTTGATGGAGTCAGCCACGCCCAGAGCCAGCTCGTGGTTCCCCGTGCGCAGTGCCCGCCGCAGAATCTCGACCTTGGTGTCAACATCGTCCGTGCGGTGGGCCCAAGTGGGCTCAAGGTCTTGCGCGTCGGCGGCCATCAGTATGTCCTCCAAGTAAGAATTTCACTAAAACATCACGTGGTATATTATTGTGAAAAGACATAAATTTTAAAGTAATCCTAGCCGCTTAGAACCGATAGTCGCGGCAGCACACACTGCCAATCCCCAATTCACCCATGCCCCTCACCTTCCACTGCTCCGCCTGCCAGACCCCCTATCCCCAAGCCCCGGCCCCCTACCGCTGCCTCGCTTGCGACGCACCCCTTGAATGCCAGTCTCCCACCCCAACCTTCCCCCTCGACCAGATCGCCGCCCGCCCCGCCGACATGTGGCGCTTCCGCGAAGCCCTACCCCCAGTGGGCGACCCTGTTTCTCTCGGCGAAGCCCGGACTTCTCTAATCCCCTTCGACCTAGAGGGTATGACGGTCCTGGCCAAGTGCGATCATACCCTGCCCACCGGCTCGTACAAGGATCGCGGGGCTGCCCTGCTCATGAGCTATCTACACGCCTTGGGCATCGAGGAAGCAGTAGAGGATTCCTCGGGCAACGCCGGGGCCGCCCTAGCCGCGTACGCAGCCCGCGCCAAGGTGCGCCTCAAAGTCTTTTGTCCAGCTTCGGCCTCGGCGGGCAAACTGGTACAGATCCGCCTGTACGGTGCCGAACTAGTTCCAGTGGAAGGACCGCGCCCCCGGGCTACCGAGGCTCTGCTCAAATACATTGACCACACGGGGACCGTGTACGCCTCGCACCTGTGGCACCCCCTCTTTATAGAGGGCCTCAAGACCCTCGCCTTTGAACTGGCCGAGCAACTCGACTGGACCGCTCCCGACGCAGTAATCTGTCCAGTGGGTGCCGGCAGCATCTTACTCGGCCTGCACCGCGGTTTCCTCGACTTGCAGCGGGCCGGGCTAGTCGACCGCCTGCCGCGCCTCATTGCCGTCCAAGCCGAACACGTATCACCGCTGTACCAAGCCTTTCACGCCGGTTTAGACGTGGTTCCCCCCGCCGCTTCTCCGCGCCCCACCCGGGCCGAGGGCATTGCCCTACCCCGCCCGGTCAGAGACCGCGAAGTCATCAACGCCTTGCGCCAGTCAGCAGGTACCGTAGTCGCCGTCTCCGAAGAGGCCATAGTCCGGGGCCTGCGCCAGTTGGGCCGGGCCGGTTTTTGCGTGGAACCTACTTCGGCTGTGATCTGGGACGGCCTGCGCCAAGCCCGGGCCGCCGGTCTGGTGGAGCCGGGTCAGCAGATTGTGGCCGTGCTTTCGGGTCACGGCCTGAAGGCGGCCCAACCCATCGGCGAGTTGTTAGCAAACGGCGGGTGATTGACTGCTGTTATGGACGTGTACCCACCGAGGAGGATCAGTTGCACCTCCACAAATCCAAAATAAATAACAATTTATAAAATCCCCTCCGAGCACGGGAAGCCGTCCTTAAAAAATCCTTGACTTCTCTATAACAATAGTGTATTATGTAGATAGAACACTGTTACAATAGAACAAAACAAAACCCCACCAGAAAGGAGTGCGAATATGCCGCTCGATTTTGATCCCACTCGCCCCATCTATTTGCAGATCATCGAGGCGGTCAAAAAACGCACCGCTCAAGGGATCTATCAGGCCGGCGGCCCGTTGCCGTCGGTGCGGGAAATGGCCAAGGAGATGGGCGTAAATCCCAATACCATGTCCAGAGCCTACATGGAGTTGGAGCGCGAAGGATTCATAACCACCCGACGCGGCGAGGGATCGTCGATAACCGAGAGCGCCAAACGCATCGACAGCGAGCGCCGCGCCCTAGCCGAGGCTGCGCGCGACCGCTTTGTCGCCGAGATCCGCGATTTGGCCCTCTCCCGCGAACAAATCGACGACCTGCTGCGCGAAATTTCAGAGGAGGTGACGCTATGATAGAAGTAAAGAACCTGTGGAAGCGATACCCTGGTGTGACGGCATTGGGAGGCATCTCTCTAACCGTCGAAAAGGGTCAGGTAATGGGCATTCTCGGCGAAAATGGGAGCGGCAAAAGCACGCTCTTCAAAATCCTCGCCGGCGTCGCCCACGCCAGCGAAGGCAGCGCCAGCATCTCGGGTCAGCCGGTCGGCGTGCAAACGCGCCGCATCACTTCGTATCTGCCCGAGGTCAGTCCATTTTACGACTGGATGCTCGTCAGCGAGCAACTCGAATTCCTAGCCGCGTTCTTCCCCGGCTGGGACATGGACAAATCCCACGAACTGCTCGGCCTGATGAACGTCGATAGCCACCGAAAAATCGGCACCCTATCCGATGGTCAGCGGGCGCGGTTAAAGGTAGTATCCGCCTTTTCGCGGCCGAGCGAGTTGGTGCTCATGGACGAACCGCTGGGACGGATTGATCCGCCGTCGCGTCGGCGCATTCTGGAGACTTTGCTCAGTGAGTTTCGCGTCGGGGAGCAGACGATTCTGATATCGACCCATCTCGTTAGCGAAGTGGAAGAGTTGATAGAAGAAGTGGTCTTTCTGCGCCACGGCGAGATCGCAGTCAGCGGCAACATCGAAGAGTTGCGGCAAAATCGCGGCATGTCGCTCAGCGACATTTTTGAGGAGGTGGTATCGTGAATACTTGGAAGACGCTGTACATAAAGGAAATAAAGGACAACCGCACCCTGTTCATCTTGCTGCCGTTGGTGACGGTCTTTCTCGGACTCGTTGCGGTACAGTCTTTCGACGACGGGCAGGTCGCCCCCTCGCCCCACTTCCTGTGGAGCTTGGTTCCCTATGCGTTTTTACTAATCCTGCCCTTTGTGCTCAGCCACTCGTTCGCCCAAGAAGTAAAAGGGCAAACCCATTATCTGCTCCTCTCCCTGCCGGTCTCGCGGACGCAAATTTTTGCGGCCAAGGCTGCGGCCGTGGCAACACTCGGCATCGTCTTATTCGCATTGAGCAGCGCCGGTTTCATCGCCGTCCTTGGTGAATTGCATGCACTCGCACTCGCAGTCCAGCATGACCACCCACAGTTTAGGCTCCCCCCGTTTAGCGGCATCGCAGTGGATATCCTAGTTGTCAGCGGCGTGGTTTATCTGTCGGCTATGGTGGTGATGATGGGCATTGCTGGCGGTGCTGCCGGTCTGAAGCTAGTGGTGCGGCGCTTTGCTGGCCTTGCTTCTACCGCATTCATCTTAGGCGTGTTGTACTTCTACCTTAGTACCATACCCGATGTGCTCGACTTACCTGAGATCTTCGGCACGTACGAAATTACAATCTGGAGCGACTACGACGGTCCTGACGAGCCAATAGGAATAGATCCGGACTCCTTTGAGGTCAATTTCATGTTCCTCGCGTACTCGATCTTCGTCGGACTGGCGTCCATGGGGATCGGGACGTGGTTGTTTGAAAAGCGGGCTGAAGCCTGAAATTCAGTGGTCAGTGGTCAAACTAGCCACTGACCACTCGACAGCCTCTACGCGGATAGCTTGCGCTCGGCCCATGTGCGGCGCTTGCGGCGGTGCAACGCCACATCGTCGCGGTAGGCGTCGGGGTCGCGGTCCGAGCCGGTCTCGCGGTCGAGGAAGAGCGGGAAGTCGGAGGCTGGGGGTTTGGCGTTGTGATAGGCGTTGGTGTAGGAACGCATGATGATGCGCTGCTCGCGGTTGAGCGTCTCAAGCCAAGCCGGATCGGACTGGAGGCGGTCGGCTGGGGTGAGCCAAGCCGGACAGTAGGCGTAGAAGATATTCTTGCGCACCACGTCGCTTTCGTTAGGCTCGACGCGATGCCAGATGCTCGAGTGCATGAAGGTCATGGTACCCTTGCGCGGGCAGACCACCCGTTCGCCCGGAATCGGCTGGTGGCTGTCGTACTCATCGACGTATTGCTTGCGGTGGCTACCGGGCAGGACCACTAGGTTGCCCATTTTGGCCCGTGGCAGGTCGGTCAGCCAGAAGCCGATCTTGATTTGCAGCGGCAAATCGGGCGAGAAGGTGCCGTACGGCACGGCGCGGGCACCATCGGGATGCCAGATATTGTAGCGCTCGCCGCCGGGCGGACGGATAAAAAACTGGCTCTGGTGCAATTTGAGCAATTCGCCAAAAAGGTCGTAGGCGTAGCCGATGTGCCGGGGGTGATCAATCAGCGCGGCAAAGGCGGGATCGCGCTCGACGATATTTTGGCAGCCAAAGGTCTCCCCCGCCCGGTATTTGGGGCTGGATTGGCAAACGCGATCGACCGCGGCCGTGAGTTCATCGATGACCGCTTGGTCGAGGGCGTCTTCAAAGAAGAGGATTCCCTCTCGGTTGAAGGTTGCCCACTCGTCGTCGGTAAAGCCGGGTGGGGCGATGCGATAGGCGGAATCGGTCATGGTGCAGGCTCCTGTGTGAAAGGTCAATAGGTGTGGGCTAGCAAAGGCCGACCCGGCACCAGCCCTTGCAAAAATTCGCCGCAGGGCAGGCAGCGTATTCCCTGTATCTCGATTCGCTCGTCTCCCCTATACAGCAAGCATACCTCGGCTTCGGGATAGTCTTGTTTGAAAGCGCGCAGGCTGTTGAGATCGCTCAGGCGAATGGTGCGGGTGTTTTTGACTTCTATGGCCCAAAAGCCTTCCGATCCGTAGAGGACAAAATCGACTTCCCTTCCCGACTTGGTGCGCCAAAAGAACAGGGTGTAGTGCTCGCCGCCGTACGCGTTCCAAGCCCGCAGATGCTGGCCCACCAGTCCTTCTAGAGCGCTGCCGTGTATTTCCTCGGGGCGGTCGAGCGGGCCGGACGGCCGCAGCGATTTGAAGACGCCGACATCGAAAAAGTAGAATTTAGGATGGGCGATCAGGTGTCTTTTGGCCCGCTTGGTAAACACCGGCACCCGAAAACATAGCAACAGATCCTCCAAAATGTCGATGTACCCCTCGACGGTTTTCCGCTCGACTTGGCACTCTCTAGCGACTGCGGCAACACTCAACACGGAGCCATGCGAAAAGCTGATGGCTTCCAAAAAGCGCGAGAAATTGCCGACATTGCGCACCAAGCCCTCCATCTGAACTTCTTCTCGCAGGTAAAGAGCGGCATACGCGCCGAGCGCCTCGGCAGGAGATGCTGAATCCACAACCAAGGGCACAAGCCCAAAGCGCAGGGCACGCGTTAGGTCAAAAGTAGCCCCGAGTTCAGCGGCCATAAAGGGATGCATGGTCTTGAGCACAGCTCGGCCAGCCAGTAGGTCAATCCCGGTGCGCTTCAGTTTTCTCGCACTAGAGCCAGTGAGGACGAACCTGAGCGATCGGTGCTGCTCAATGAGTTGGTGGACTACATCCAATAACTCGGGAAGCTTTTGCACCTCGTCGATTATGACAGTGTTCTTAGCGGGATTGCCGGCGATAAGCTCCCGCAGGCGTTCGGGACGGGCCGCGTAGAGCCGATACGTCTCTGGAGCGAGCAGATCCACGAGCAAGGCGTCCTGCAAATGGGCATGGAGCCAGGTCGATTTGCCTGTGCCGCGAGGACCGAAAAGAAAAAAACTGGTCTCCGATGCCTGGAAAAATCGCCTCTTTATTTCCATTTTTTCTTCTTTTTTGGAATTATTAACTCCAAAATACCACTTAATGCCCATCTGTCAAGCAAACTGCTATGTCGATGCAGCTTGTTGAATGCGCTGTTGATCTAGGAGGGGCTATCGCGCCGTTAATGGCGGAGGACACTCAGCCGTAGAAACTGTCTGAACCGCGGAAAGGTACCTAGTGGGCCACAAGCTATGTCAAATTCTATGCGCGGCGCTGGTACGCAATAGCGTAAAAAGCCTGCGACCGGCCGCTGCGGTTCGGCTCGCTGCGGTGCCAGGTGTAATTGCTGAAGAACAGTCCATCCCCCGGCCTAGTGGCAATTAGCTTCTCCTCGGCAAAATCTACCTGCTCCAGAGGCACGCGATGGCGTTTGAAGGGCTGGAAGCCGTCGTCGCCCACGTGGCCCATGGGCGGATCGTCGTAGTACGATTCGTGCTCGATGAGCTGCCATCCTTGGTGACTGGCCGGCATCACGGCTAAGGCGCTGGCTTCTACCCCGACTTCCGTCAAAGGAATCCAGCAGTTGCACCCCAACTCTGGCGCTATTTTCCAGTAAAACGAATCTTGATGGAAATAGCTACAGCCCCCCTGCTCTTCGACGATCGCGGCGTGCTTGACCCCTATCTGATCGGTAAAGCGTTCCACTGGTCCCTCCAGCAGGGCCGCCATGACTTCGGCCAAGCGCGAATGGTCGGCGACCCGCGCGAATACCTCCTCTTGGCTGGCCGGCTGCTGAATGCCGCCCGGCAGCGGACTGCCCCCAGCGGCTTTGTAACGACTTGGATCGAGCACTTGGAAATGCCTTGCCGACCAGTCGGGTAAGTCCCCGGCTATTTCCATGGTGCGCTGGCGAGCGGCCTCGATTAGATCGGCTGGGATCAATTCTTCGACTAGGCAATAGCCTTCTTCGCGGTATTGCCGTAGGTGCGTCTCTGTCGCTAAAACCATGATTTTCTCCTCCCGCGAATTATGCGTCTGGCCCTACCCTGCCTCGACATCGGAGCGGTACGGTACGCGCCCGTGCAGCAACGCATCGCAGGCCGCCCCCATCGCCGGATTGCCGCCAGTCAAACGTCCCATAGCCCGCGCTTGAGCCACGGTCAAGCCGCCGGCAAACAATCGCGTAAAGGTGTTAATATCGCAACACAGCGCGTCTTTGCCTGCCTTTTCCGCAACTTGCACCTGACCTCCTTCAACCTGCACCGTCACAACCAGCGGCTTGTCGGCATTCACCACCCAATCGGTGACTTCAAACGGGACCGTCGCCCGCAAATTTTCAGGCGGCTTGATATGCGCTAGAGCTTGGGCCACGTCCAGTACGCGCAACGCCAAGTCGAACTCAACGGATGCGTTAAAGCGCTCTGGGAATGCGCCGAGCAGCAAGCTGTCGGGCGGCAGATCGAGGTTCAAGGCCGCTACCCCGTCCATATCGGCCAAGGACCGTACGAACTTCAACTGCGCAGCAAAAGAAGCCCCGTCCAACTCCCGCACGGTAATGCGTTTGCCCTGGCCGCGCCCCATATCCCCTATTCCCATTACAGCGGAGCAGTCCACGCCCCCACCATCCCCCTCCAGCACCCAAAGCTCGCGCCTTATATCCTCCTTTTGCCAAAACGCTTCCGAGCGCACCGACTGCCCATTGCGCAGTTGCGCCCCCTCGGTGTGCAATCGATGCACGGCACTCGCGTCGTCCGCAGTTGCCCGTCGCACCGTCCCAGTCTCCTCCGTGGCTTGACGGACCAAATCCGGCCAGACTTTCAGTTCCAATCTCGGCGCTGGACAAGCCCAACCGAACTTGCCGTACCACCTAAAGGAAAAAGGCCACAGCGGACTGACGCAGCAACCGCGTTCCCGCAGTATGTGAATGGCACGCACCATAAGCCCACCCGCATGACCGCGCCGCTTGTGCTTGGGATCGGTAGCCACCCCGCCAATGGCCCCAGCCGGAATCTGTGCCGCGCCCCACCACAGCGATTCGAGCTGATAGCCCAAGGCGCACACCAAAGTCCCTTCCCCATCGAAGCCAGCCAGCGCCGTCTCATCCTCCCCGTACCAATCTTCGGCGTGTTCCATAAAGGCGCGCCCGGCCACTAAGCGGGCATGGGGTAAATCCTCCGTCCCTATCTGGCGAACATCTAAGTCTTTATTGTAATGGGGTTGCTGCATCAAGTTTCTCCTCTTTATGGCATTGTCCACCCTGCACGAGTATCGCTATTATACTCGCGACCTTTTCAAATAATTAAGACATACGCACCGTACAATGAAAAGCGACTAACTTGGAGTATCAAAATGAAAATCAGCGATCAAGGCATCATCAACCGAGGCGAGCCCAATACGCCGCGCGCCTTTTCGACTTTTCCCGCACTCACCTCGCTGGCCGACGGCTCGCTGCTGTCCACCTACCGAGTCGGCAGCACCAAAGATTCAGCGGACGGCACGATCGAACTGAAGCGCTCGGACGATGGCGGGCAATCTTGGAGCGACCCCTCCACCCCTTTTGCCACGACCTTAAACGGGCTGAACGGCTCGATTAGGGTCGGCTACATCACCGACCTAGGCAACGGCCACTTGTTGCTCGCCGCCATGTGGGTGGACCGCCAGACCTATCCGGACCAACCCCTTTTTAACGAAGAGACCGAGGGCTGCCTGCCGATGGAGATCGTCCTAGCCGACTCCCACGACCTCGGGCACACTTGGTCCGACTGGCGCGTCGTGCCCGTCCCCCCGGACGTCGGCCCACCCAGCCTGACCAACCCCGTACTCATCCTGCCCAGCGGCCGGCTGGCCTTGAGCATCGAGACCAATAAAACCTATTTGGACCGAGGCCAGTGGCTGCAACGAGTGGTATATTTGTATTCAGAAGATCAGGGCCAGACCTGGAGCGATCCCGTCACCACCTGCCAAGACCCCACCGGCCGCATTTTCAACTGGGACCAGCGCGCTGGCGTCTCCCCCGATGGCCGCGTAGTCACCTTCACCTGGACCTACGACCGGCAGACGACTCAATACCTCAATATCCAGCGTCACCTCAGTTCAGACGAAGGTGCCACTTGGTCTGCTCCCGACGATCTTGGCTTTCCCGACCAAGCCGCGCATCCGGCCATTTTACCCGACGGCCGCGTGGTCTTGGCCTGGGTCGATCGCTTCCAGTCGCACTCGATCCGCGCCCGCCTAGCCCCGGCGGCAGACGCCCCCTTTGACGCGAACACCGAAGTGGAGCTGTACTGCCAAACCACCGACTCCCCGCAATCCGCTGCCGGCCAAGGAGACACCGGCGACCTGCTAGCCGAAATGGGCCTGTGGAGTTTTGGCTTGCCCTTTTCAGCAGCCCTGCCCGATGGCGACGTCATGGTCGTCTATTACGCCGGCGACGACGCCTGTATGGAAGTGCGCTGGGCTCGTCTGTCTTTATAGGAGGACACCCATGCAGCAGCGCCCCAACTTACTCTACATCCACTCCGACCAGCACAATCCCTACGTCATGGGCTGCGCTGGCGACCCGGTGGTGGAGACGCCGCACTTAGATCGCCTCGCTGCCGAGGGCGTGCAATGCACCCAAGTGTACTGCCCGTCGCCGGTGTGCGTGGCCTCGCGCATGGCCATGCTCGCGGGGCGCTACCCCAGCGACATCGAGGTGTGGACCAACAATCAGATCCTCGATTCGGGGGTGCCGACGATGGCCCACGCCATGGGAGCGGCCGGGTATCGACCCGTGCTGATCGGCCGCATGCACTCAATAGGTCCCGACCAACTGCACGGCTATGTCGCAAGGCCGGTGGGCGACCACTCCTCCAATTGGCCCGGCGGGGGACAAGCCCCGGCCATGAGCCGCAGCAGTCTAGAACAAGCCGGACCGGGACAGAGCTCGTACCAAGTACACGATGAAGATGTGACCGCCGCGGCCGTGTACTTTCTAAATCAGATGGGAGTGCAAAAACGCGCCGGTCAATCCGAAGGCCCCTTCAGCCTCAGCATCGGCTTTATGCTGCCGCATTCTCCCTATTTGGCGCGGCGGCCCTTATACGATTACTACCGGGAAAGAATTCGCCCGCCCACGGTACGCGAGCCTTTCGGCGATCACCTCCACCCGGCAATCCACTGGTGGCGAGCCCACGGCGGCTTGCAGGAGATTCCCGAAGAATGGGTACTCAATGCCCGGGCCGCTTATTGGGCCTTGGTCGCCGCAATGGACGACATGATCGGCCGCATTTTAACGGCCCTGCGAGAAAACGACTTGGCCGACAACACCTTGGTGGTGTACAGCTCGGATCACGGCGAATTGGTCGGTGAGCACGACTTGTGGATGAAGCGGACTTTTTACGAAGAGTCCGCCAAGGTACCAGCCATTCTCTCTTGGCCCGGTGTATTGCCAGCGGGGACGCAATGCGACCGGGTCATAAGTGCCTTAGATCTCAACGCCACCATGCTCCAGGCCCTAGGTGCCCCGCCCTTACCCAATTCGCCGGGGCGGTCGGCGCTGGAGTTGCTGCGCACGGGCCGTGGCGATTGGGAGGATGTAGCCTTTTCGGAATACGCCCTGCGCGAAGGCCAAGTGCAGCGCATGGTGCGGCGCGGGCCGTGGAAGCTGGTCTACCACTGGCGGGAGCGACCCCAGTTGTTCAATCTAGAAGAGGATCCCCAAGAGCGAGTGGACCGGGCCGCCGAGCCAGAACGCCAAGAGTTGGTAGCTGAGTTGACCGACTTAGTCTTAGACGGGTGGGACCCAGCCCATGTCACGGCTCGGCTGGAGGCGCGGCAGGCAGATATCGACTTGATCCGCGACTGGGCCGAACAAACCAACGCACCTGACCAGTTCCGCTGGGATCAGTGGTCGGACATGACCTATCGGGAGCCTCCGTCTAATTGATCCTCCACTTTTAGACACCTATATTGCCCCGCGCCAGGAGCATCCCCATGAGCACAGAACTTTTCGACTTGACCGGCCAAGTGGCCGTGGTGATCGGCGGAGCCCGCGATTTGGGCCGCGACATGGCAGAGAGCCTAGCCGACGCCGGCTGTCATCTGGCCATCACCTCCCGCCAAGAAGCCAGTGCCCAAGCCTCCGCCGAGCATCTCAAAGCGACCTACGGCTGTGAGGTGTACAGCGCCGCCCTCGACATCTGCGACCACGCCGCCCTCAGCCAATTCGCCCAAGACGTGCACCAGTGGCAAGGCAGCGTCGATGTGGTGGTCAACAACGCCGGCGGCGGCTTGGGGCTGACTACCACCGACCCGTTCGAGCGCAAGCCCGAAGATGCCCGCCTGCTCATCGACACCAATTTGACCGGCCCCCTCTTCTCCTGCCAGATCTTCGGCCGCATCATGGCCGCACAAGGCTCGGGCTCCATTATCAACATCGCCTCCATCGCCGGTCTAGTGGGCCGCGACCGCCGCATGTACGAGCGCAGCGGCTTGAGCCAGCAGCCGCTTGACTATGCCGCAGCCAAAGCCGGCGTCATCGGCCTGACGATGGACGCGGCCGCCTATTTAGCTCCTATGGGCGTGCGGGTCAACGCCATTTCGCCCGGCGGCTTTGAGCGCGGCCAACCCCAGGCCTTTATCGACGCGTACAGCGACGCCACTGCCTTGGGTCGCATGGGCCGCGACGGCATGGACCTGAAGGGAGCGGTGCGCTTTTTGGCTTCGCCCGCCGCGGACTATATCACTGGACACAACTTGGTGGTGGACGGCGGCTTCTGCATGTGGAAGTAGCGTCTTAGAGGATACTCCAATGAGCGAAACCCCCTTAAAAATCACTCCCGAACAACAGCGGCAGTTCGACGAAGACGGCTTCTTTCTCGTCGAAGACGCCCTACCGCCCGACCGCATCGACGCGCTGTTGCAACGGCTCGACGAGTTGTACGACCGCTACCGCCGGGAGCGCAATATCGATCCTCGTCAAGCCTTTCAGATGCGCAATATCGCCACCGATTCCCTCTTTAAGGAATTGGTGGACTACCTACCCATTTTGCCGCTAATTGTGGACCTGATGGGCTACAATATCCAACTCCGCACGTCGCACCTCGACGTGCGCCCGCCGCAGGACCCCACCGACGGGGAACACGAGCTAGGTGCTCCAGACAGTTTTTTCCCCTGGCATGCCGACGGCCCCAACTACGGCTGGCCCGCAGTCGATGGGGTGCTGCCGTTTATGGAGATGAAAGTCGGCTACTATTTAACCGACCTGACCCAACCCTTGAGCGGTGCCATTTGCGTTGTGCGCGGCAGCCATCGCCAATCGCCGTGGATTGACGAGGATGTGCGCCGCGTCGATCCCGAGCGCATTGTCGAAGTCAACGTCGCCCCCGGCACCGCGCTGGTCTGGCGCACGGCCTTGTACCACTGCTTGACCCCCAACCTGTCCGACCAACCGCGCAAATGCCTGTACTACGGCTATCAGCACCGCTGGATCCGCCCCTCGGATTACGAACACCAAGCCCCGGAAGTTTTGGCTGGATGCGACCCGGTGCGACGGCAGCTCTTAGGCGAGTTAGGCACCGGCAGCACGGCCTATGCTGGCGACGATCCCTTGGTGCTGCCAGTGTCGCGCTATTGGCGACCCCAAGACGAGGATATCCCGCTCAAAGCTTGGGCGAAGAATTACTGCTCTACACTAAAGGAGGAGACCGCCCCGTGACCCAACAAAACCTGCGCCACCTCACCCCCGATCAAGTCGAACGCTTCTACCTCGACGGCTGCCTGACCGTCGAAGACGTGCTGACCCCCGACGAGGTCGCCTCTTTAGCAGCCCATACCGACCGCATCGCCACCGGCGAACTGGACCACATTCCCGACACCAGCATCCAACTCGAACCCGTCTTTCGCCGCGGCGAAAAAGCCGTCACTGACCAAGTGCTATCCGTGCGCAAATTGTACAACATAGCGGTGTACGACGACGTAATGTGGGCCCACGTCACCCACCCCAAAATCGCCGCCATCATCGCCGACCTGCTCGGTACCGATGACATCAAGATGTACGGCGACCAACTCTTTATGAAAGCTCCGCGCACGGGCTCGGCGCAGGGCTGGCATCAGGATTCGGCCTCTTGGCGCGACATTTTCCCCATGGACTTGGTCTCCGCCTGGACCGCCATTGACGCAGCCACCCTCGACAACGGCTGCCTCAACTTTGCCCCCGGCACCCACCGCTGGGGTATGTTGCGGGGCGAGCGCTTGGCCCCTTTTGTCGCCGATCTGGAAAGCGGCGGCTGGCCCATCCGGCCCGCTCCCCTCCGCGCCGGCAGCATCAGCTTCCACCACAGCCTAACGCTGCACCAGAGCAACGCCAATCGGACCGGCACGCGGCGCAGGGGCTATGCCGTGCACTACATGCGCGCGACTTCCTGGCGCGACGAGGCCGTCACCGACGCGCCCAAGATGCCGCCCTTTAAGCAGGTGCGGGGACGGTCTTTTCCGGGGAGGGTTTAACCACCCAATTCGGCACCTCAGCCAACGTCGCCCGCGAACTGGCCACTAACCACTCACTATGGTACCTTTAAGATCACACAGATAGCAGATAGTGGATAGAGGTCTCGATGGCAAAAACAAATATCCTGAATACTAATACGATCAACTACATGGACTTGATCGGTAACGGCAAGTTGTACCGTGTGCCTCTATACCAACGCGATTACTCTTGGTCGGAAGAGCAATGGGAGGATCTGTGGAATGACATCGACGAGCTGCGATCTCGCTCGGAAGACCATCATTACATGGGAGCCTTAGTCGTCCAAGGGAAGAGCGACCGTGAATTTCTCGTTATCGATGGCCAGCAACGCCTAGCCACATTGAGCCTGTTTGCCCTCGCCGTGATCGACAAGTTGCAGGCGATGGCCGACCAAGGGATCGAGGCCGATGCCAACAAGGAACGTTGCTATGAGCTTCGCAATCGCTTCATAGGTGAGAAGGACCCAGCATCGCTCACCGAGAGCACACGGCTGTATCTGAACGAAACGGATAATGAATTCTATCAGGACTACCTAGTTCAACTCAAGGAACCGCTCAACCCAAGGGGACTGCCGAAGTCGAACCGGCTGCTCTGGCAATGCTTTCTCTACTTTAGCGAACGTCTCAAAACAGCGGATGGGTTAGAAAACGATGGTAGAAGCATAGCGAGCCTCCTCTCCGAAACCCTAGCCCGTCAGTTCCTATTCATTCTGATCACGGTAGACGACGAACTGAACGCGTATACCGTTTTCGAGACACTCAACGCGCGTGGTCTGGAATTGACGACCACGGATCTGCTCAAGAACTACCTATTCTCGCGAGTAAGTGTCGCTGCAGATCTAGAAGCGCTCCAGCGCCGTTGGCGAACACTCATCGCGACCGTGGAACAGGCGCGTTTCCCGGAGTTTCTCCGCTATCACATGCTCTGCGAACTGTCAAAGGTTCGGAGTCAACGCCTCTTCAAACTGGTGCGGGACCGGACGAAAACGAAACAAGATGTCTTCCAACTCCTCGACGAATTGGAGAGGCGAGCGGAACTGTTTGCGGCGGTTTCGGACCCGTACCATAGCTATTGGATGGAATCGTCCGCAGCAAGTGCATTCATCCGTGAACTAAACCTTTTTCGAGTACGCCAAGCGATGCCGTTGCTGTTCGCCGCATGGGAATCCTTCCCAATTGAAGACTTCGTCCGAATTCTGAAGCTCGTCAGCGTGATTTCGTTCCGTTACACCGTAATAAGCCGCCTCAATACGAATGACCTCGAACCTGTGTATCACAATGCTGCCAAGGCGGTGATCGATGGTGAAGCTGCCAGCCCGGCGGAAGTATTCGAACGCCTGAAGCCGATCTACGTGGACGACGAGAAGATGCACCAAGATTTTGCCCTCTTTACCGTGCCTACCCGTGGCCCGAGGAAAAAGTTGGCAAAATACATCCTCGCGCGACTCGAAACGGACGCCGCTGGTCGCTATTGTGACCCAGACACGGACCCCGGCACGATCGAGCATATCTTACCGGAGAACCCGGCGGAGCCCTGGAGTGAGGCCTTCGCTCCCGAAAGATGGGATGTGTCAGTGTACCGCCTCGGCAATCTTACCCTTCTCGAAGCTCCGGCCAATAGAACCGTTGGAAATGAAGCGTACACTGACAAATGTGCTGCGTACAACGAAAGCGGATATGCCCTCACTAGGAAGATTCCACAAATGGCACCCGAGCAATGGACGCCAGAATTGGTAGATGAACGGCAACGGCGGCTTGCAGCAAGGGCCGTGCATTTGTGGAGATCGGATTTCGCGTGAACCGCCTATCTAGGACGGCATTACTGTCAGCCATCCCAGATAGGGAAATGCAATGCTATCTCGGGCGTGCTAAACCCAAGCCACTGGGAAGCGAGCGAACGACAACAAAACTACTCATCCTTTGGCCAAGCCCGGCGCAAAGCCTCCAGACCAGGCCCAAAATCTTCCGGCGCATCAAGCACGGCGACTTTGCGAGCCGCCATTTCTTCCAATAATACGGCTACGGGCAACCCAGCCCGTTCGGCCGCACTCCGTAAATCAACCTCGGCTTCTTGGTAGGCGCGGATGGCCTCGGACACGCGAAATCGCTCCATAGAGACACTCCTTTCGTGATACTGCCTTGCGTAATTGACAGCCTATTTTACTCAGTAATTCCAGTCTCTTTGAGAAAGTCCACCACCTCTTGTAGGCCTTTTTCTTCAGCCAATCTCAAGGGGGTTCTGCCACTATTATCTGGAGTGTTTACATCAGCACCCTTGTTCACTAAAAAACGCACCGTCTCTAAACGACCCCACTCAGTGGCTTGTATCAAGGCCGTATCGCCGCTATTCGTTTGGGCGTTTATATCGGCACCATTTTCTACCAAAAAGCGAATCTTCTCCAAATCGCCGACCCGCACAGCTTGTATCAAGGCCGTCTCGCCGTTATTAGTTTGGACGTTTATATCGGCACCCTTACCCACCAAAAAGCGAACCATCTCTATGCCAAGAGTAGCTTGCATCAGAGCCGTCCAACCGTATTTAGTTTGGGCATTTATATTGGCACCGTTTGCTACTAAAAAGCGAACCACCTCTAAATCACCGACCTGCGTAGCTTTCATCAAGACTGTTTCGCCACTGCTGTCTTGGGCGTTTATATCAGCACCATTTTCCACCAAGAGGTGAACCACCTCCCAGTCGCCCTGCCGTGCCGCTTGTATCAAGACCGTCTTGCCGCTACTGTCTTGGGCGTTTATATCAGCACCGTTTGCTACCAAAAAGCGAATCACTTCTAAAGCACTAATCCGCACGGCTTTTATCAAGGCTGTCTCGCCGCTATTGTCTTGGGCATTTATATCAGCACCATTTTCTACCAAAAAGCGAACCATCTCCAAAGCACTTTTCCGATTCCGAACCGCTTGCACCAACGCGGTCCAGCCGCGTTCATCTTGGGCGTTTAGCGCGGCACCCGCACCCACCAAAAAGCGAACCATCTCTAAACGGCCCCACTTGACGGCCTCCATCAAGGCGGTCCAACCGCGTTCATCCTGAGTGTTTAGCTCGGCACCCGCACCTACCAAAAAGCGAACCACCTCCAAATCGCCGACCCGAGTCGCTTCCATCAAAGCCGTCTTGCCGCTATTGTCTTGAGTGTTTAGCTCGGCACCGTTTGCTATCAAAAAGCGAGCTACCTCTAAATCGCTAATCCGCACGGCTTTTATCAAGGCCACCTCGCCGTATTTATCTTGGGTGTTTAGCTCGGCACCCTCTCCCACCAAAAAGCGAACCACCTCCAAATCGCCGACCCGAGCCGCTTGCATCAAGGCCGCCCTGCCGTCATTAGTTCGGGCGTTTATTGCGGCACCCGCACCTACCAAAAAGCGAACCATCTCTACGTCATTTGGAGCGGCTTGTATCAAGGCCGTTTCGCCGATATCTGTTCGGGCGTCTATCTCGGCCCCCGCACCTACCAAAAGGCGAACCATCTTCAAATCGCCTTCCCGCACCGCCATCATCAGGGCCGTCCAGCCGTATTTAGCTCGGGCGTTTATCTCGGCACCCGCACCCACCAGAAAACGAACCATCTCCAAATCGCCCTCCCTAGCCGCTTGCATCAAGGCCGTCCAGCCGTATTTAGTTCGGGCGTTTATTGCGGCACCCGCACCTACCAAAAAGCGAACCATCTCCAAATCGCCGCCTAAAACAGCCCAGTACAAGGCCGTCTTGCCATCCTCAGTTCGGGCATTCGCTCCTGCTTTCGCCACCCAGCGTTCTACCAAAGAGCGCATAACCTCTACATGGGCAACCCCTATCTCTGGATCGCCGCCCCAGGAAGCCAAGTCCAAGGCTGTCCAGCCGTTTTTATCTTGGACGTTTATGTCAGCACCGTTATCCACCAAAAAACGTGCTACCTCTACATGACCTTCCCCGGCAGCCACCATCAAGGCGGTCCTGCCGCTGCCAGTTTGGGCGTTGATATGGGTGCCGTTATCCACCAGCAACCGCACCATCTCTACATCGCCTTCCTCAGCGGCCACCATCAAGGCGGTCTTACCCTGTTTAGTCCGGGCGTGGATAGTCATCCCTGCATCCACAAATAGCTGTACCGCGAACAGATCCCCTTTTTCCACGCGCTCGAAGAAAGAAGACTGGGTATATTGAATCCCCCGCTCACTTAGCTCGCTACGAGCCTGCTCAGGGGTTCGGGGTTGGTAGGAGCCGCCAGCCGCATCCGGCTTGATGACCGTTTTGCCCCCTCTATCCTCACCATACGCGACACTCACTAGCAATAGGATGATTAGGCCGATCACACCTTTCCAGTTTTTCATGCCGCCGTCTCCTCAACTACGATCTCGCCAAGCTGCTAGCGCGGGCTCAGCCTGAGCAACTTGTATCTTGTCGTCCTGTGCAAAAAAGATACTTATGGTTTGCTACCTATCAATCATCGTCCAAGTCTTGGACAAGGATAGCGAGCGTGCTATCTTGGTCTTTGGTCGCCCAAAGATCAGAACGTGGACAGATTACTACAAAGGAGCAATGCCGTGGACAAACACCTCTACACGGTCTCAGAAGAAGAAAAATACTACTTCGACCTGCGCGGCTACCTCGTAGTTCGCAACGCCCTCACCGCAGAGGAAGTAAGCGAATGCAACGCCGCCATCGACCACTTCGCCGACCAGATCTCCGTTTACCCCGACTCCCTCGCCCGTGGCTCAAGCGCACTGCAAGGCACGACCAGCCGCCAGCAACTCTCCGGTATGCTCGGTTGGCCGCCCCCCTACCGCGAACCCTTTCGCCGCCTGCTGGTCCATCCCACCGTCGTCTCTCGCCTCAACGAATTCAGCGGCCCGGGCTTTCGCCTCGATCACGGCCCCCTGCTCATCAGCGCCACCGAGGGAACCGAAGGGCACTACCTGCACGGCTCGGGCGAGCCTTTTAGCCCCGCCACTTGGTATCACCAGCAAAACGGCAAAATTTACTGCCGGGGCATCACCGTGGCTTGGCAACTAACCGACTGCAACCCCGGCGACGGCGGCTTTGCCGTGATCCCCGGCAGCCACAAAACCTGCGAGCCGACCCCACCCGAGATCCGCTCGCTCGCAGAGTACGGCGAATTAGTAGTCCAACCCGCCATGCGCGCCGGCGACGTCCTCTTCTTCGCCGAGACCGCCACCCACGGCACTCTGCCGTGGAAAGGCAAGATGCAGCGGCGCTCCGTGCTCTACAAATACGCTTCCCGGGGCGCGGCCCGAGCTACGGGCAAATACTTCACTCCACAGGCGCGCTACGGCGCTTGGACCGACGAACTCACGCCCGAACAACAAGCCGTCCTCTACGGGCCAGGCGTCCATCACAAGGATCTTCCCCTGCTGGAATCCGACGGCCAAAAAACCTCGATTGCGGAGAGCTAAAATGGATGCACGCGAACGCTACTTCTGGGATCTCACCGGCTATCTAGTCGTCCGCAATGTCCTCACGGCTGAGGAATTAAGCGCATGTAACGCCGCTGTCGATCACTGCATGGACCGAATGCTGCAAGGCCCAGACAACGGCGGCACCCAAGGCAGGTCCAACGCGCTCCAAGGCACCGGCCAACAGACCCTCCCCAACCTGCTCGAATTGCCCCATCCCCACTGCGAACCCTTCCGCCGCCTGCTGGTGCACCCCCAAGTCGTCTTCCGCCTCAATGCAATGTGCGGCAAGGGCTTCCGCCACGACCACGGCCCCTGGGTCTCCTACAGTCCCAAAGGGACCGAGGGCCTCATACTGCACGGAGCGGGCGAACCCCACAGACCCTACGTGGCCTACCATCACCAGAACGGCCAGTTCCACTGCGCTGGCGTCACCGTGACTTGGCAGTTGGCCGACTGCAAGGCCGGCGATGGCGGTTTCGCCTGCGTACCGGGCAGCCACAAAGCCAAATTCCCCATGCCCGCCGGCGTGCGCTCCTGCGACGAGCCGCTGGACGTGGTCTATCAGCCCGCGCTCAAAGCCGGCGACGTCATTTTCTTTATGGACGGAGCCCAGACCCACGGCACTCTCCCTTGGCAAGGCGAGGCACCGCGCCGCTCTGCCCTCTACAAGTACTCAAGCCGCACCGCCACCCGCGGTGGCGTCTCCATCGAGTTAGCCGAGCCTGAAGTCTATTGGGACGAGGCGATTGTAGAGGGGATGACACCCGAGCAACGCGCCGTCATGTACGGCCCCTGTTCCAGTATAGTCCAGAAGCTGCATTTGCAAGTGGATGCAGACGGCAACGTCGTGCACGGCAAGTAAATTTCCCGAAGGGGATTTTGTCACGGACCAGGTACATGGGTCAGTACGCCCCTGAGTAACACCTGTTAAGAAGCGGCCTGCAAACTCCACTGCTCGCACCCAGCAAAGGGCATGTGCTCCCCCTCGACGTACTGCGGCCGCGGCGCGTACTTGTTCCCCACTTCGGGCACCACTTCACCTCGGCACATAATGCACGGGCTGCGATCCACCGTGACCTTGGTGCTGGTCGGAATGTAGCGCAGGGTAAGCCCGACCCGCCATTGATCCGAAGTATTGGCGTTGGACCCGTGGATGATATTGGGATGGTGAATGGAAATATCCCCCGCCTCTAGTTCCAGATCGACGGCATCGGCCTCGTCAATCTGGTCGGGGTGAATCCCGACACCGAGGACGTACTTATCCCTATCGAGATCGACCATCTCGCTGCGCTTGATCAGGCGCTTGGTGTGCGTCCCCGGCAAAACCCGCATACAGCCATTGGCTACCGTCGAGTCTGTGCCGGCCACCCACAGCGTAGTGACCTCCATCGGCTCCAAGGGCCAGTACGAGCCGTCCTGATGCCACTGCACGGCTTGGCCGGTACTGGGCTTTTTGGCGATATAGTGCGCCGCGAACATGGCCACATTAGGCCCGAGGAATTGCGCCGCAATATCGACCAATCGATCGTCGGTGACTAGGCGGTGCATAAAAGGATCATTCACCATCAGTTCGTGGTGCAATTGCTCGGGGCGCGTGCCCGGATTCTTTTTGACCAACCAGTGGACGTGCTCCACGGTCTCGGCGGCCAGTTCCGCATCAATGGCCTTGCGGGCGATGCAAAAGCCCTGCTCGTCGTATGCTTGGCGCAGTGTCGTTTCCATCTGTTCTCTTGCCCTCCTAGGCTCGCCACGCTGGGTGGGTGACATGCAGCAAATAGGCCCGTTCCGGCACGGTGATGATCGTCTGCGTACCCTTCTCAATATAACCCAAGTCGCCTACCTCGTATTGCACTGGCTCCTGATCCGCGACTTGGATATCCAAATGCCCCTCCAACATGAAAAAAACCTCGTCGTAATCAAAGGTCCACACCAACCGGCTGGACTCTAGATACTCGGTAAAACCGGCCGACAGTTTGTCGCCAACGCCAACAATGGGGTCGGAAACCTGCACCGTGGCACCGGGCACGTCAAAAGCGGCTAAATTTCTCTGGTCCTTCTCGACTTTATAGATCATGGCGCACTCCTAGTTCTTTTTATCCAGCTTGAATTTCGCCATATTTCCTTCGCTCATGGCGCGTCCCTCTCCGGGCAGATGTGATAGAGCTAACGTACGGGAATCCCGTAGTTGCACCAACAAGGGCACTCGCCTCTTCAAGTGCCTAGGCCACAGGAGCTAGCCGCTTTGTCCCACCCGTCCATTCCTCCGGCCACAGCCCAAGTCTTGGGACGGCCCCCCCAGGACTTGGCCCCTTTCTTCGCTGACCGCCCCTATGCCCAAGCTCTAGAACGCCTCGAAACCCTAGCCGCCTGGATGGCCAAGATAAATACCCAAAACCACGACGGCGTGACCTTGACCCCGGCCTTGGTGGAACACCTGTCCAGCGGCGATATCCACGCCCGCATCGCCTATTTGGACCAGCGACGCCGGGCGACCACTCTGGGGCAATTTGACCCAAATGACCTTTTACAGCGGGAGTTGGAGTACCGGCGCTACGTCTCCGAGGCACGACGCCAGCCGACCTGGCCTCAGGACGAAGTCGAACAACGGCGCGCCTTTGACGCTTTGGAAATTCTCCCTCCCCAGCAAGAGGAAGATTGCTGTCTGACCGACCAGGACCTCCTCGAAGTCCAGCGGGCGGCGTGGGAGGCGCGCGGCTTGCTCGATTTCCTGCGCCATTTCCGCGCCCACACCCAAAGGCCCATCGTCGTGGTCGGCAACGAGCGCTACGGCCGCCTCTTTGTCGTCGACCCCCTAGAGCCGCATTTGGCCGGCGACTTTGCCGTGCGCTACGAGCGCACCCCCTCACACCTCTCTATGCGCCTGACCGTGCCCCACTATACCGAGCGCTTTCAGCGCAATGGCTTTGCTCCCGAGTTCATGCGCCACTTGAGCACCCACATGCCCCACGTGGTACTGGTGGATGTGTGCAGTCCCCGGGGCACTGAGCGCTATACCAAAGTCCCGCGCGGCATCCGCGATCTGGTCAATTGGTTCATGGTCTTCAACCACCTCCGCGCCCAAGGCGACCGCAGCCAGTACCAGGATCACAGCGGCCTACCTCACCACTTGCTGGACGAGTTGGAAAAGTGGTACGAGTTCGTCGTCGTGCGGCGGCGCATTGGCCCGTGGATCGAACCCGGTCCGACCTACGCCATCAGTCACTGGGCCCCCGAACTGAAAGAGGAAGTGCTCATGGGCGATCTAGCCGTCCCCCAGCGACCGGCCGTACCCAGCAACGAACCCCAAGTCATTTTGGCCAATCCCGCTCTGTATCGCACCGAGGGGGCGGACCTGCCCGAGTTCATGCGCCGCACCCAGCCCTATTACTTCAACGACCCAGAAAAGCGCATCCGCGAAGAGATTGTCCCCGGTTTTGGCACCCACGGCTTTGAAACCCGCGTGCGGGGCTGTACCACGGATCAGTACGTGGCCGCAGTGCAGCGCGCGATGGGTCAGGCCCTGCAAAGGTGCGAGTCTCGCTAGCCGTGATCCACTGCCGACTCACCATTACTTCGCCCCTGCCCAGCAATTGGGGCCGCATTCCCTTTTCGCCCGTCGTCGACTTTGGCCGTCTCATTGCCCAGGCCGGAGTCCAAGGCGTACTCGACCCCAATTCTATTGTCGTAGTCGATCTCGCCAGCGGTACACCCGTCGCTTTTGCCCGCAGCGAGGACCTAGCCTACGGCGATCGGGGCCGCATTGAGTGGACCATAGACGAGCCCGACCACATTGAATACGAAATCCGCTTTGCCACGGCCGATTGCCGACCAGCGCTAGTGCCGCAGTCCTACGTCCCCTTGGTCGGCAACGGCGACCTGCTGCGCTACAACGCCCCTAGCCCGCGCCCCTTGGTCCTGAGCAATTCCCTGCATCTGATCGACCTGACCGGCGACGGCCGAGCCGACCTAGCGGGCTGCTGGAATTACTACCACCGTCCCGGCGCGCCCATAAGCGGCTTGGTCTGCTGTCCGCGCATTGGTGCCGCAGAGGACTTGCTTTTTGGCGATATGGCGCGTCTGCGCTATGTCGAGGACGGCGAATTAAAGCACTTTCCCGGTGTGTACGTGCGGGTCGCCTTTGCCGATATGGACGGCGACGGACTGATCGACTTGGCCTTTGCCGACCGCAGTGACAGTCAGGTCGCCTTCTTTCGCAACACGGGGCAGCGCGACGAGGGCAACCTGCCGCTCTTCGCCCCCTATGGCTCTATTGAGACCCCTTTTGCGACCATTGAGCACTTGCTTCTGCAAGATATCACTGGCAACGGCGCGGTCGATTTGGTCGTCAACGGCCACCTCATTGCCAATCTCGCGGCTACCGGCGCTCCCTTCCAGCCCAGCCCAGCCCAAGACTTGGGCAGTGGCCCGCACATCGCTTTTCTCGACCTAGATGGCGATGGCCGTTTGGAACTGATCGGCCTAGAAGGGAGAGCTTCCGCCTACCCGCCCCCGAACCAGCCGCACGCGCTCCACCGGCGCTGTCTCACTGGCACCAATCCCATCCAGTACGGCCCACCCCAAGCCCTGTCCAACGTACCCGACGCCGCGGACTGCACCCAAATAGCCGCCAGCCAAGAGCCGCGCCCCGGCCTCCTATTGCAGTGCAACACCTATCAGCATCTAGTCTTTTACGAATTGACTGGTCCCGGCCAGCTAGTGAAGCGCGGCCCTCTCCAAGCCCCATCGCCCCCGGTCTCTTGGAGCGATCAGGCCTGGCCCTGCGCGGAGGACTGGGACAATGACGGCGTTTGGGATCTGGTCATTGGCGGCGGCTACGGCTGGCCGCGCCTAGTGCACAACCGGGGCGACAACCAGCGTCCCGCCTTTGACGAACCGCAATTGATCCCCTCCACTGAGGGGCCGATCCGGGTACTGCGCGGCGATTTGCTGGGCGGCGATCACTGGCACAATATGGGCTACCCCTATCCTGTACTAGTCGATTGGGACGGCGACGGCCTGCTCGACCTGATGCTGCCCAATGAGACCAACCGCATTATCTGGCATCGCAATATAGGTACTGACAAAGTCCCCTATTTTGGCCCGCGCCAATTCATCGAAGTGGAAGGCTTCCCCGACTCGCCCCAGACCCGAGCCGAATCGGGCCTTTTGAGCGCCGACCCCGACTTGCCCAATCACCCCTACCCGACCGATCCCCGCTCGCCTTTCTTCTGGCGCACTGGCGCGGCTTTTGCCGACTGGAACGGCGACGGCCTAATGGATTTTATCACCCACGGCCATCAGCGCCAAGCCACGCTTTTTGTTCAGTACATGCACGATGATGGCCAGCCACGGGTCAGAGCGGCTGGCCCAGTGCTATTGGAGGACGGACGCCCCATTGACGATAGCATTGTCGGGCGGCAAAAACACTGGACCGAATCCTTCCGCGCCTGCGACTGGGACGGCGATGGCCTGATCGATATCATCTACAATCTCGCCGGCACGGGCGAGATCTACCTCTTGCGCAATGTCGGCTCACCGCAAGAGCCCGTCTTTGCAGCCCCCCGACAATTCAAGTGCTACGGCACTCCCATCGCCTGTACCATCCACGGCCCCAGCGCCTGGGCCGGAGATCTCAACGGCGACGGCAAGCCCGATCTCTTGGCCTGCGTCGAGTGGAGTGTGTATCCCTTTTTCGCCCACGCCGCCCTGGAGATGGACCGCCATCCGCAATATCGGATCGAATTGGTAGCGTCGGCAGGAGAACGGAGTCGCTAAATCGGAGTCGTCACTCTAACTCCCGTGGAAACGGGAATTCTCAGAGTCGAAAGCGATTGTTCGCCATAGCATTTTTCAATACTTTGGCTGCTGACGCACCCCCCCAATGCCGGAGCTTCACCGATGAAAGTCCTCGTACGCCAGCGCGATCTCTCCGCCAGTCACCAAGAAGATCCGCCGTGAAGGTTGCTAGCGTCGAACTCACCAACCTCGACGTGCCATTTGAGCAGTATGCTGGTCAGCACCTGCAGTACTGGATTGCGCCGTGGCGGATCGTTCAGGTGTGCAAGCTGACGCTGGACAACGGCGTTGTCGGTTGGGGTGAGACCATCCCGAATGCCACCCATGCCCGGGTACCGGACGACATCGCAGAGCGCATCGTTGGCGAAGAGGCAGCGGCTCTATTATGGCGCGACGAGCTCGGTGCCGGCGTGCAGATCGCCCTGTTCGATGCCGTGGCGAAAAACGAGAACGTCCCAATCTGCGACCTGCTTGGGCCGCGGGTGCGCAACGGGTGTCCGATCTCCTGGTGGACCTGCGACATGGGCCCGGAGGATTGGGCTCGCCAGTGCGAGATGGCGGTTGCACACGGGTACATGTCGGCTAAGCTCAAGACGAGGCCGTGGCAAGACCTGCACGCCTGCCTGCAGGCGGTGCTGCGCGTAATTCCGCCGCAATTTAAACTCGACCTCGATTTCAACGGCCACCTAGTGAATGCCGCCAATGCAGTCCCGCTGCTAAAGTCGCTCGAACAGTACGAGCAACTGGCGATGATCGAAACCCCGATACCGCAGGAGGATATCGCCGGCAATCTCCAAGTTCGGTCGCGGATCAACCGGCCCATCGCCATGCACGTGGACAGGCCTCCGATCATGACAGTGCTGCGCGACGACATCGCGGACGGCCTGATTGTCGGGGGCGGTGCCTCGCAGCTAATGCAACAGCAGGCCGTAGTCGCAGCCGCCAACAAACCGTTCTGGCTGCAACTGGTCGGTACCGGCATCACCACAGCCTGGGCGGCTCACATAGGGGCGGTCTGCCCCGAGGCCCGGTGGCCGGCCATCACCTGCATGAACATCTACCAGAGTCAGCTACTGAAGAGACCAATCGAAGTACAGGGCGGCTACTACCCGGTTCCCCAAGGGCCCGGTCTGGGTACCGAGATCGATGAGGCGGCGGTGCAGAAGTACGCGGTGGACTACTCGACGGTACACGAGGTTCGCCACTTTTATCGCTATGTCCGCTCCGGCGGCCAGAGCGCGCACATCGCTGGCAACAGGAGCGCTTTCCACGGGCGCTACCGGCAAGCCGGACTGCCCCTTTTCGAGGCCGACTCGACGCTCGAGGTCATCGCCGACGACGGCAGCAGCGAATTCGCCGAGTTCTACAGCGAGATCGAGCGGCGCGGCGTCCTCTTCGGGAAATAAGCGCCAGCGGCGTCCGAGTTGTGAACATCCTCAGAGGAGAATAGGTGAAGATCACCGCCACCTGACCAATACCATGCCCAACTACTGCCCCGCCCCCCACGACTGGGAATGCCGCAGCCCCGCCCAAGCCGGCTTCGACGCCGACAAACTAGCCGCGGCGTTGGCCTTCGCCCAGACCCAAGAGATCCAAGCCTCGACCAATCTGGCCGACATGCTGCCCAAAGGCGACCGCCACCCCAACGATCGCCCTTTAGGCCCGCTCAAAAAGCGCGGACCCACAGCCGGCCTGATCGTGCGGCAAGGGTATCTGGTCGCCACCTTCGGCCCGGTCGACAGCGTCGAAGTCACCTTCAGTTGCGCCAAGAGCTATATCTCGGCGCTGGCCGGGGTGGCCTTTGACCAAGGACTAATCCGCGATCTCGACGAACCCGTCGGCCGCACGGTCTTGGACGGCGGCTTTGACGCGCCGCAAAATCAGACCATTACCTGGCGTCATCTGTTACAACAAACCAGCGAATGGGAAGGCGAACTCTTCGGCATCCCCGACTGGATCGACCGCGGCCGCTCACTAGGCCAAGGGGCTGCCGAAGCCACGGTGGGCGGCACGGCCTCTAGCGCCGACAATTACCGCTCTCTCGAACCGCCCGGCACCTTTTGGGAATACAACGACGTGCGCGTCAACCGCACAGCCCTCAGCCTGTTGCGCCTTTTTTGCGGCCCCTTACCCCTTGTGCTCAAAGAGACCATCATGGACCCCATTGGTGCCTCTTCTACTTGGGAATGGCACGGATACGAAACCTCTTGGGTCGAAGAAAACGGTCAAACAGTCCAATCCGTCTCCGGCGGCACCCACTGGGGCGGCGGCCTGTGGATCACCTCCTACGATCACGCCCGCTTCGGCCTGCTCTTCCAGCGACGAGGGCGCTGGAACGACCGCCAACTCCTCTCCGAACAGTGGATTGATCACTCCCTCGCCCCCTGCCCCATCAAGCCCGAATACGGCTTCCTGTGGTGGCTCAACCACCAGCACGACATGTCCGACTTAGCCTGCCTCGACAGCTTTGCAGCGCGCGGAGCTGGCGGCAACATCGTCTTCGTCGAGCCGGAGCGCGAGCTAGTCATCGTCCTGCGCTGGTGCGGCAATGCCAAAGCCGTAATCGACTGCATCCTCGCCAGTGAAGTTTGAGGCCCGACTGTAGGGGGCGGTTTGCAAACCGCCCCCTACCAAAAAATCGCACCACGTTATCTCATCCTTTATATTCCCCCGTTAGTGTTACTCCTAGCAGAGATACTATCCAATGCGCGATGTTTGGCTCTTGGTCCTGGTCCTCGCAGCCACGGTTAGCCACGCCCAGATTGAAAAGTGGCAGATCGGCGGCAGCGGTCTGGCTTGGGACCGAGGCGACTCCCTGCAAATTTTGGTCGATTTTGCCAACGTCCCCGGTTCGATCCAACCGCGCTATCTACAGCCGGGCCAAAACCTCCTTCCTCTGCTGGAAAACTGGCAGTTCTGGCGCGTTCCCGGCGTGAGAAATCTCAGTTATGTCGATGGCTATATGCCACGCGTTTGGAAGCGGTGGAATGGCAGGGGCGGCGACCCGACTCAGAGTGGCGTCTTCCTAGTCGACGCGGACTCCACCTCCTACAACGCACCCCGCTCGGAAGGCATACAGGACCAGTTCTATACCATCGACACCGCGGTGCCGGTCCCCGCCCAGCAGTTCGGGTTCTATACGCCCCCTCAGGGGTTTCGCTCCGACGGCACCCCGCTGAACACTGATGCCACCCCGGCTTTCGATGTCTCCATCGGCGACGAGTCGGAGCCCGTCGTAACCGGCCCCGCCAGCAAAGCCGGCGGTGAAGATTTCTGCACCAGCAACATAGGGGTCTGGCTACTGGAAAACTGCCCTGAATCTTGGCGATCCGCCGGCTATGCACCCTTCCAACAAGTGGTGGCCAGCGTGGCCGAAAACCTCGATCCCACCGTCCACGTCGATTTCCCCCGTCAGTACGTGCGCTACTTCCGCTGGCGGCGGCAACTGTCGGTCCTCGACGAAGAGGCGGTTGACACCTGCCCGACCTGTGGCGGCGCGGGCGTCCAAGCCCATGCGCTCAAGGGTTCCATCGGCGGCTTCGAGATTTTCGCCGAGGGCGTGCCGCAACGCGCCGTCTATCTCAGCCGGATCGTCGATCTCGGCCAAGCCGTCAACTTTGGCCGCCTGCATTGGTCGGCAACGCCGCTGCGACTGGAAAACGGCGCAGTCGTCGAAGCGCCCGACGCCCAAGTCTGGCTCAAGGCCGAAGTTCGCATCGGACGCGACGACGATCCCGCGACGTACAACGAGTTCACGGACCTCGGTCGCGAAAAGGAAGTTTCGCGCGAGCACTACGAGTCACTCACGCCGCAGTTCACTCGCGATCCCCAACCTGGGTTGCGCGCCCCGATAGGCTACGACAGCGACAACTGGTCCTTCTGGTCGGTGCCCGCTACCAAATCCGGGGAGCACCTCAGACTCAGAAGCGGCTCGTACCTACAGCTCAACCTCTCGCTGGAAAGCCGGGACTTCGACGCGTGGATCCGCCTCGATTCGCTGTGGATCGAGATCGCTCCGCTCCTAGCCGAAGAGGTGGTCGCCGAGGTGGCCCGCTTGGACGATCTGCAACCGGTCCGGGGCATCGTCGAGGTGGAATTGGGCCAATGGACCGAATTCGCCTACCAGGTCAGGGCCGAGTTCGCGGACGGGGCCGGGTTCGACGCGTTGCACATCAACACCGGCAGTCGCCCCGCCTTCCGCAGCCTGGAAATGGGCACCCCGCTCTCAGCCGTCGTTCCCGCCTTGGTGCTGGAGGAGGAAGACGGCCTGACCATTCACCTAAGCGAAAGAATAACCCGCGCCAACAACGCGCCCATCCGCGTCGTCTTCGCCAGCAAAGTGTTCGAACTGTCCCATACCTTTACGGGCGAGCTTCTCGACACCGGCAGCGAGAGCCTGCCGCAACCCATCGCACCCGGCGATGCCAGCGAGGCCATTTCGACCAGCAGCCTGCGAGTCTTGGGCGCGGCGGGCGAGTCTCCCGATTTCATCCAAGCGCTGTCCCTCTCCACGCCGGTGCTGACCCCCAACGGGGACGGAGTCCACGACAGGCTCGATATCAGTTATGCCCTGTTCCGTCTCCCCGACCCCGTGCCCGTGGCGCTGGAAGTCTATGCCCTCGACGGCCGCGGCGTCGCCCGCCTCGACAAAGGGATCCAAGGTGCCGGCCCCCGGCAACTCGTCTGGGACGGCCGCGACGAAGCAGGCCGCCTGCTGCCGCCGGGCCTCTACCTGCTCTCGGTCGCACTGCAAACCGAATTCGCCCAAGCCAGACAATTGCTGCCGCTGGGCATAGCCTATTAACGTGAAGCTCACCATGCGACTCCTGCTAATTTCGGTTCTTTGCTCCGCGACGGCCCTCGGTGCCGATGCGCTCCGCTTCGCCGATGTCGAAGCGTGGTCAACGTGGGACATGCCCTATGGGCTGGTCGAGTTCGGCGACGCGGGCCAACTGCAACTGGTCAAATACCGCAAGGACATCAACGCCGTGGCCAACGCTCCGCTCTTTACTCACGGCACCCGGTCGCGGGGCGAGGCGGTAGCGGGCGGCATCTGGAAGGCCGGCAGCAATCCCGACGCTGCCGAGCGAACCATCGACGGCGACCCGGCCACCTTCTGGCAAGCGGCACCCAACGACGCCCTTGATGACTGGTTCGTGCAGGTCGATCTAGGCCGCGCGGTGCTGGCCAAGGAGATCCGCCTCACCTTCCCCGACAAGGAGGGTGCTCGCCCCTTTCGCCAGTTCTCCGTCTTCACCGCCACCGGCATCACTTCCGACCCGCTCAACGACGTCTTCATCTACCGGCCGGTCTATTTTACCACCCGTCCCAACGAGGCTACTTCCATCGAGATACCCTTATCCTTCGACCTCTTGGATACTGCGCAGGTCGTCGACCGCAACCTCGACATTGAGCCCGCTGACATCGCCAATTTTCGCCTCGTCCAGTACGTCAACTTCACCGTCGAAGATTTCGATCCCGAGGGCGCGCTGGCCGAGATCGAAGTCGTCGCCGTCGGCGACAATGTCAGCCTCGGCACGCTCAACCGTGGCACCGTCCTCGACGGACTCACTGCCCGCGGCAACGAAGGTATCCTCGACGCCGACATGAATACCGGCAACGCCATCATTCCCACCGCCTATGAGGGACGCGTGCGCTCCTGGCAGGAGCAAGGCACCTGGTTTTACGTCGATCTCGGTGCCACCTTCTGGCTCGACGAGCTCTTTATCTACGTGGTCAGCCCCCGCGAGGGTACTGTCGGAAGCCTAGCTGGCCCGCCCCGGGGATTCAAGTTCCTGCACTCGGACGGCGCGCGCCTGACCAACTCCGAGCTGCCCACGCCCGAGGCATTCGACTTCGCCACCCTCATCGACCAGCCCGACCTCGCCATCGGTCAAGACTACGGTGGTCGTGGTGTTCGCTACCTGCGCTACGCCTTTGCGCCGCGCCGCATCCGCTATCTGTTCTGGCACCCCCATACAACCCAAGGTTGGGCCTCGCGTTGGTACGAGATGATGCTGTTCTCCCCCGGCCATCCCGCCCAAGTCGTTTTGCGCTCCCCCTTTATCAACCTTGGAGAAGCCGCTGGCGATGGACGCCCGAAGGTCATCAGCAACCTTTCGTGGGACGCGGATCTTCCCCCCGGAACGCGCATCGAATTGCGTTCGCGCTCGGGCAATACCCAAGGCGCTGTCTATACTTTTCACAATAAGATCGGTGAGGTTGTTACAGAAGAAAAATGGCTTAGTTCACCGAAAGTGCTCAGAGGGTCGGTCGATACAACCGTTGTAGTAAGCGAGGACTGGGACGAGTGGAGCGAAGAGTACACCTTTTCTGGCGAAGCCTTCAAATCGCAGAGTCCGCGCCGTTTTGTGCAGCTAGAAATGATCCTCTCGACAGACGACCCGCAAGTAGCGCCCGAGGTCTCCGCATTATCCATTGAGTATGAAGACGCGCTCTTGTGGGGCGTACGAGGCCGCATCGAACCGAGAAACGCCCAGCCTAACGAGGACACACGCTTCACCTATTCGGTCTTGCCCGCAAGCAACCCCGAGGACTTGGGATTCGACCTGATGCGCTTTGATCTGCCTACTGTAGCATCAGACATCGCTATACAAATAGGTGGCGTGACTGTCGAACCATCCTTCATCGACATCCGCGCCGACTCCCTACACATCGGCTTGCCTTTCTCCGTTACATCCGACTCAGTCCAGATCAGTTTCACCACCCGCGTGGTGCAAAACGCCACGCTCTTCGGCCTAGATCTAGGTTCGAGCGAACGGCCCGACTTGTGGCAATCGGTCGAGGCGGAAACGCGCCGCGCCAATATAGTCATGTTACCCGCTCTAGCAGACGCCACCCAGCTCATCGACGAGCTTTCGCTTTCCTCCCCCGTGCTAACCCCCAATGGCGACGGTACCAACGATGAAGTCCAGATCCGCTTTGTCGCCTTCAAGGTGACAAAGCAGACGCCCCGAGTGTTTATATACGATCTAGCCGGACGCCCAGTAGCAGAACTCCCACCGCCGACTGTACAAGGCGCAGCCTACGTCTTTAGCTGGACCGGTCGCGATGCGGCTGGGAACCTCGTGCGGCCAGGAGCCTATCTCTATCGCATAGACCTAGGGGCCGACGCGGGCGGAGACACCACTCTGCGCACCGTCGCCGTTGCCTATTGATCTGCCCTTACTTTTTCACCCTATCGCCCCCAATCCATAGACCCGCAGTATGCCAGACCAATATCTGCGCACAATTCGCCATTTCAATCGCGACATCCGCCTGTATCTGTTTGCTTCTGGGCTAGTTGGATTTTGTCTATTCAGCGGCATTTACTCGCTATTGTTCAATCTATATCTACTGCGGCTGGGCTACGGTCCTGCATTCGTCGGCCAAGTCAACGCCGTCGGTGGCCTGGCCTTTGCCCTATCCAGCCTACCGAGCAGTTTTCTCGGCAGCCGTTGGGGCAATCGCCGCACAATGATCCTCGGCCTTGGCTTGGCCGTCGTCGGCCATGCGCTGCTTTCCCAAGCTGAGTTCGTCCCTACTATCCACCAGCAAAACTTCATTCTCAGCATGAACTCCCTCGGCTTACTCGGCATCTCGCTGTACATCGTCAATGGCTATCCCTACTTGATGAGAATCTCCAGCGCCGCACAGCGCCACCACGTCTTCTCGCTCCAAGCCGCGCTCTTCCCCCTTGCGGGTTTCGCGGGCAGTTTGGTCGGGGGGTTCCTACCGGGCGGCTTTGCCAGCCTCTTACAACTTTCCCTCGACCATCCCACCCCTTATCGGCATACATTGCTCAGCGCCTCCCTGCTACTCACCCCAGGCGTATTTGCCCTTGTGGCGACGAGTCAAGAGACCCGCAGCGAACACCAAGAGGACGCTCCAACGGATGCCACTCCCTTACCGCTGAAGCTCATCCTAGTACTCTCTTTTATTGCTTTTCTTTTCACCGCCAGTGAAGGGGCAGTCCGCACGTTCTTAAATGTCTATCTAGATGACGCATTAAATGCGAGTACCGCCCTAATTGGCACGCTGGCTGCCGCAGGACAATTACTCGCCACTCCCGCCGCCCTCATGATGCCCTTTCTAGTGCGACGTTTTGGTAGCATTCGCACGTTCAATGGAGCGGTTTTGTGCTCAGCCCTGATATTGGTCCCCCTCGCTTTAATTCCCCATTGGGGCATAGCTGGTTTATGCCTTATGGGCACGATGTGTCTGGCGGGGATCCGCCGACCGACCTTCACCGTTTTCCAACAGGAAATGATGCCACTGCGCTGGCGGACAGCGATGGCCGGAGCGGCAGCCACCATGACCGGCTTTGGTTATGCCGGCGTATCTCTAGGTGGGGGATATATGATTGAAGCGGTGGGATATCGCGCCCTATTTCTTACGGCAGGTTGCTTATCTGCCTCTGGCGCGGCGATTTTTTGGCTCTGTTTTAGGCATCGCGACGATCGTGGTGAAGCAGGCTCTGGCTAACGTTCTCGTCGTAGTCGTACGCGACCACACCGCCTAAAACATCGCGGTAGAACCACCTCGCCTTCTCCAGATCCGTCGAGTAAAGTTTGAGCAGCCGAATTTAAACCAACGCGTCCGCTAGCTCCTGAGCCTGGACCATGCGGGCATAGCAACCATCTTGGGCCAGCAAATCTTGGTGGGTGCCGCGTTCGACGATGCGGCCTTGGTCCAACACCAAGATCAGATCGGCCCGGCGCACAGTGGATAGGCGGTGGGCAATGACCAAGGTCGTGCGATTGTAGATGAGCCGCTGGACAGCTTCTTGGATGAGGACCTCCGTCGCCGTGTCCACCGAGGAAGTGGCTTCGTCGAGGAGCAGCACTGGGGCATTTTTGAGCAAGGCGCGGGCAATGGACAGACGCTGTTTTTGCCCACCCGATAGGCGTACGCCGCGCTCGCCGATCAAAGTGTTATAGCCTTCGGGCAGGTCGCGGATAAATTCCTCGGCATTGGCCGCTCGGGCCGCTTCCTCCATGTCGGCTTGGCTGGCTTCGGGTCGGCCAAAGAGGATGTTGTCGCGCACAGTGCCGTGGAAGAGAAAGATGTCTTGGGGGACGGAGGCGATGTGGCCGCGCAGATAGTCCAAGGGCAGGCTCCGTACATCGTGCCCTCCCAGTTGGACTTGGCCCTTTTGCGGGTCGTAGTAGCGCGGCACTAGGGCGGCAATGGTGCTCTTGCCAGCGCCCGTGGGGCCGACCAAGGCCACCACCTGTCCGGCTTCTACCTCGAAATCAATATCGTGTAGCACGGGCTGATCTGGCTCGTAGCCAAAAGTGAGACGGTCGAAGCGCACAGACCAGTCCAGATGAGTTGGAGCCACCGCATTGGGCGCGTCAACAATAGTGGGTTTTTGCGCCAGCAGGGCGAAAATCCGCTCGGTGCTGGAGGCCGCTTTCTGCAGCACGTCGTTGATCGAGGCCAAGCGCAGGAAAGGCTCGTAGATATGCGCCATATAGGCGACGAAGACAAACAGATCGGCCACGGAAATGCCGCCTTGCAGCGCATCAGTACCCCCCGCCCAGATCACCAGCACCACCCCTACCCCACCGGCTCCCTCGATTAGGCCGGAAGGAATAATGGAGATCTTGTTGGCGTCGATCATGCGGTCGCGGTAAGTCTGACTGCGGGCCTCGATGCTGCGGGCGCAGCGCTCTTCCTGGACGAACGATTTGATGACCGAGACGCCGGACAGATAGTCCTGCACTTGGGCCACCAGCTCGCCCAAGCCGCCCCGCACTCCGGCCCACATGCTCCGCACCCGCGAGACGTAGCGGAAGACGAGGAAGGCGGTCAGCGGGATGGGCAGCAGCGCGATGAGGGCGAGGCGGGCGTCGAGGACAAACAGCACGGTCAACATGGCACCGGGAATGACCAAGGCGATGAAGGTCTCGGGAATGCCGTGGGCGATGAAGTCCTCCACGGTCTCCACGTCGTTGATGGAGCGGGCCATGAGATCGCCGGTGCGGCGCTGGTGGAAAAAGCGGTGCGGCATCCGTTGCAAATGGCGGTACACCCGAATCATCAGCCGGTGCATGACTTGATAGGCAGCCACGTGCGAGTACAGGCCGTACCCATAGCGCACCAAGCCCCGGATCAGGTAAGAGCCTAGCAACAAGAGAGATAGCTTCAGCAGACCAGCCGAGGAGCCGCCCCCTTCGGTGAGCCATTGGATGAGGCGGCGGATGACTAAGGGCGGCAGCAGGTTGGCGGCGACAAAGAGGAATCCGCAGCCAATGGTCAGGGCTAGGAGGGTGCGTTGGGGACGGACGAGGCGATAGAACTGGCGGATGAAATTCACGGGGCGGTCGGGTCCATGGTTTTTCAGGCCAAGGTTCAAAAATAGAACAGCAACAGCGGGATTTCTACCTCGTCCGGGGTCAGAACCCATTTGATGGTAGCCGGCAGGTCGGCAAAACAGTGACCGTTATAGCGGGGGCGGATGAAGCGGTCGTCGAGCACGATGCGGTCGAGACTCAAAAAAAGCGCGTAATCCCAAAGCCTAAGCGCCAGTTGTCAGGGCCCGCGTCGTCGGGTGCTCCCACCAAGTACTGGGCTGGACTAAGGCGCGTATTATTGGTGGCGAAGATGTAGAAGGTATGTCCTCCCGTATCTATGGACAGGCCCCAGGCCAGCGAATTGTGCGAGCGGCCTGTTTCGCCCGGCAATAAAATGCCCTGATATCCGGTCAGGGTCGGACTGTACTCCAACCACACGCCCCACGTATCGTCAAAGTAATACTGGACGTACGTTCCCAGCGTAAAGGTGTATTGCGTCTCGACGCTGAAAACGGCGCTGTTGTACAGATAGGAAGGCACCAACCCGATGCCCAACTTTTCGTCCAGCAGCGCATTGAAAATCAACTGTCCATAGTACTGAAAATTGTCAGCCGCAGCCGCCTTGCGATCGACAATAGCCGGCATTTCCGTATTCCAGGCCACGCCGACGTTTAGGGCCAAGACCGCTGGTAAGCGCTCGTGGGGGAATTGCAGCCAATGGTACTGCAACTGCAAGTCCAAATTGTCCAGCATGTTGCTCCGTCCCAAGGTCGCCATCAGCCGGTCGCTGAGGCCGTAACTGAGCGAGGTGCGGATATTGGCCGGCCCATCAAAACCGAAATTAGCCTTGTACCCCTCGTCAATGGCCGGGAGAAAGCGGTGCGAAATCTCGTAGTGGAAGTCGCCTTGGGACAGCGTTTCAGCAGTGGGATAATTGGCCGTTCTAATAGCGCTGAACAACTCCAGCCTAATCTCGGTCGGCACGGTCTCCTGCCAAGACGGCTGGGCACCGGCCAAAGCCGGCAACAGCGCTCCCAACCACAAGACGCGAATGTTCACAGTCAATCCCTCCTGCCCTATTGTACGTGCTTTAAGTAAAACGAGACCTCAATGGCAATTTCCTGGCTCACCTTGACAAAGGCCGCCAAGGATGGTGCCTCAATGTCGTAGTCGGCCAGCTTAATGGTAAAAGCCGCCTCGACCTTGGAGCGTCCTTCTTCCACTACTACGGTACCGGGCACTTCTACAACGCGATCTACCCCGTGTAGCGACAAAATCCCCTTGGTTTTGACGCGATAGGCGACCACGGTGGAATCGACAGCGGTGTGTTCGGCGATCTCCCCTTTGTACACGGCCTTGGGCCACTGGTCCGTGTCCAGCACTTGGCGCATATCGCGGTCCCGCTTGCCAATGCCCGTATCAAAGCTGGCTAGATCCACTTCAAAATGCAGTTGGTCCTTGGCCGCAAAAAGCGAGTCGCCTTCCCAATAGATGAAGCCGTCGATTTTATCAGTCGTGCCGGTAAAAGTGAGGGCCACCACTTTGGAAGTGAACGCGACTTGGTTGCCCTCGGCCTTTTTATCGACGTGCCATTCGCCGCCTTCGACGGCCAAGGGCGAACAGATTAGGAACGAGACGAGCCAACGCATACACGTTGCCCGACGCGAATTAGTCGTTGGGAGCCCCATTTTCTATCCAAGCGCGCACCGTTTCGAGTGCGTCCGGTGTCAGATACGGCCCGCCAGGGGGCATGCGGGATCCATCGATATCGGCGTCTGCCAGAAGTTTGTGATACAGGTAGCTGTTGTCGGGGTCGCCCGGCTCGACCAGGGCTATGCCACGGCTGCTCTCCACATCGACGATGTTGTCGTATGCTTGGCCCGCGGACAGGTTGGGCCACGCGCTGTCGCTGTGGCAGCCACTCAAAGCGCAGGACACGTCGAATACCGTCTCTTGCACCTGGGCAAAGGTCGCCGGCCCTGCGGCGGCAGAGTCGAATACCATATCCGTACTCGTGGTCGGACCGGAACAAGACGCCCCCATCCATACCAACGCGACGAGCACGACGAGTGCTTTCATAGCCTTTTCTCCTTGGGATGCACTACATCTGCAAGCTAATGACGCCGGTCTGGTCCTGCAACACGCGGGAGAATGAGCTTGATCACTCCCGAGGGCGTCCGTTGATGCCGGCACAAGACCGCAACCATAAGGTCAGCGGCAAGGTCTCCGATGAGTTTTATCTTATCCTCCAAACGAGCGTCGGAAATGTCCCTCAGTCGTCCTGCAGGGCCTCAAAGACGACGAAGTTGTTTTTCAGAATCGCGCAGATATGATCGTCCGCTACAATGGGAACCACGTAGGGGGTTGGGGTGAAGCGATCGGAAAGGCGCGTCCCCCCTCTCTCCTCAGCAAAGCCCAGCATCTCCCCCTCAGCAAAGCCTAGCGTTTCCCGCTGCAATAAGTCACCGTACCCGGCCACCGTATAGGCTCTGATCCCGTGCCATCTCAGGGCGTAGTAGGCAAAATCCCCGTCCATGGTCAGTCCACTAGAGAAATACTCATTGGGAACATAATCGACCTCCACCGGCCTCCGCAGATCGCTTATGTCCAGCACGGCTAGCTCTTGAGGCCAGTACCGCTGGATATATGCTTTGTCGCCGCTCAACGAGATGGGCCCCAAGCCCGGCGGCACAGCGATTCGGTATGTGTCCTCTCCGTGGGTTCCAGACAGGCCGAACTCCAATGCCTCCACCCCCCAACTAGATTGTTTCAGCCCCACCCAGGATGAGGCATTTAGCTGGCGATGGAGTTCTTCTATGGATTCCTCATACCGCTTGGAGGGGCCAAAGCGGCGCAGGGGCGTCCGGCTCAGCTCTGCAGGCCGACGAGGATCGGTTAGATCGAGAACGACGAAATCGTGGCCCAAGGTCAGGAAGGCATGTGGGCCGGCCAAGCGCATCTCCCAGTTGTTGTTGAAGACGTGTTTAACCCGTTTTGCGATAGGCAGCACGTGGACTGGTTGGGGCAGACCGCCTTCCCGCACGTCGAAACTGTGCAGTTCGTGCTCCCGGAGATCAGGGCGATTGCGCCCACAGTCCACTGGAAACGTCTGCTCGCCTGCGCTCTAAACACCCGACAGGCCCACAGCAACACCCCGCCTGCCAACAAAACAGCTCCCGCGACCCTAGCCAGCAGCAACGATGGCTCGAACGCTTGGCGTAGGATTCCGGCGTCGCGCTCCAACACCGTGCGGAAGACCAGCGCGATATAATACCAGACTGCCTCGGAAGAAAGGGAGACGACGCTTACCAAGCATACTAGCCCAACCCAAACCGTCATCAGGCCGATTATCACTGCTTGGGCGGAACGATCGGAAAAAGCCGAGGCGAGGAACACCACAGTGTACAGGATCAGGAAGAGAAAAAACCACAGCAGGACAATGCGGACGCACCCGACATCCGTCAGGATCGCCTCCAGATACAAAGGGGGAAAGGAGGTAGCCGGCTCCCATAGAAAGCCCCACAGGAAGTGGGGCTTTCCCCATTCCGGTAGCCTGAGGTACACTCCTGCCCAGTACGCGGATAGTACGGCCAGCAGCCCGACGGCCCCCACCACAAACTTCACCCCCAGCAACCGGCCTCAATCCAACGGGCGGATAAACAGGAAGGTCAACGTCCCCCGGCTCCGCTCACCAGCCACCGCGTCCATGCCCATCAGCACAGCGCCGAACAGGCCTACGAGATAGGCTACCAGTTCAAGAGAGGAGTGGACCAGCAGCCCGACTAATATCCCCAGACAGGCACCGACGGCGATCTTGTAGCTCGACTCGCGCCCTTCTTTCCAGATCAACGCCCGTAGCGGATTCACAATTCTCCTCCTTCCGTATCGTGGACGTGGGCGACGAAAGCATCCTCCAAGCTCAGATCCATCACGTCCGCCATCCGGCCGCCCTGTAAGAGTCAGCGGCAAGGTCTCCGATGAGCTTCATCTTATTCTCCAAACCAGTCGTCCTGCAGGGCCTCAAAGACGACGAGGTTGTTTCTCATAACCGCGCAGACATGATCGTCCGCCAAGACGAGGTTATTGGGTTGGGAGGCTAAATAGGGGGTAGGGTCGTAGGACTCGTAAACGCGCGAATTCCCTTTCTTCTCTACAAACTCTAGTTCCGCCAGCCAGGCTAAGGCACCGTACCCGACCACGGAATGGGCTTCGATCTTGGACCATTTCCGGGAGTAGGCAATACCGCCGAGGAAGGTCAGTCCACCAGAGAAATATTCCCTAGTAACATAATCGACCTCCACCGGCCTCCGTAGATCGCCTATGTCCAGCACAGCCAGTTCTTGGGGCCAGTGCCGCTGGACATACGCTTTGTCACCGCTCAGCGAGATGGAGCCCAGACCCGGCGGCACAGCAATCCGATAGGAGTACTCGCCGTAGGTTCCATACCGGCGCATCTCCAGTTCGTCCAGTCCCCGGGACCCTTTCAGCCTCAGTTGGAGCGCGACAGAGTCTGGTAGCACTCCGGGAGCTAGCTGGCGATGAAGTTTTTCAATAGATTCCTCATACCGCTTGGAGGGCCCAAAGCGGCGCAGGGGCGTCCGGCTCAGTTCTTTGGGCCAACGAGGATCGGTTAGATCGAGGACGACGAAATCGTGACCCAAAGTCAGAAAGGCATGCGGGCCGGCCAAGCGCATCTCCCAGTTGTTATTCCAGATGTGTTTAGCCTGCTCTGCGACCGGCAGCACGTGGACTGGTTGGGGCAGACCGCCTTCCCGCACGTCGAAACTGTGCAGTTCAAGCGATTCGTTCCCAAGCAGACCAGCGTACAGATAGCCGTCCCATGCGGCCCACCCCACCAGCCTAGGAGTGTGCTCCAGCCAGCGGGTGGAACCCGCCTCAATGGGATAGAGGAAACGCTGTGCCCGCAGTTGGGGATGATCTGGCCGACTGAGATCGAATACGGCCACCCCCACACTATCTTGCGACTCGGCCGATCCCCAGATGTATGCAGTCGAGCCGGACAGGGCCAGCCGCCAGAGCCGCCAGCCCTCTATCTCCGCCCGGCCACTTTCTCTCGGCGCTCGCCAATCCGCCACATCCACCACGCTCACCCCCCGTTCTAGCAGCACCACCGCTGACCTACCTTTCAGCGCCAGATCTACGACGGGCACCTCATAAGGTAGGTGACCCACCGGATTGACCGGTTCTTGCGAATGATGGGAGAACACGGCTGACCCAATGACTACTCCGTAAGCCAGAACGAGCACCCCCACGCCCCACTGGAACCACCTGCTTCCTTGAACGCTCAACCCCCACCGCGCCCACAGGATCGCGCCGGCTGCCAACAGGACGGCTGTCGCGATTTTAGCCAGTAGCAGCATGGGGTCGAAGGCCTGCCGCAGTATCGCGGCATTCCTGTCTAACCCAGGCATAAAGACTTCCGACATATAGTACCAGACTACATCATCGGGAAGTAGGGACATTGTAAGTCCCAAGAAGGAGAACGCGACCCAAGCAACTATCACACCGCCCACTGCTGCTTTGAGAGTACGGTCGGCAATCGTCGAAGCTAGGAATACTGCCGTGTACAGGTTCAAAAAAAGGAAGAACCACAGCAGCAGGATGCGGCCGTATCCAACATCCGCCAAAATCACCTCCTCATACAGGGAGAAAGAGGTGGCTGGCTCCCAGAGAAAGCCCCACAGAAGCTGGGGATTGCCCCATTCCGACAGCCCGTGGTACACTCCGGCCCAGTACGCGGCGAGTACGGCCAGCAACCCGACGGCCCCCACCACAAACTTCACCCCCATCAACCAGCCTCGGTCTAGCGGGCGGATAAACAGGAAGGGCAACGTCCCCCGGCTTCGCTCACCGGCCACCGCATCCATGCCCATCAGCACAGCGCCGAACAGGCCTACCAGAAGGGCAAGAAAGTCCAAGTCGTCTTTAGGAATCAGCCCGACGAACAGCCCCAAACAGACACCAATGGCGATTTTGTAGCTCGCCTCGCGCCCTTCTTTCCAGATCAGCGCCTGTAGCGGATTCACAATTCTCCTCCTTCCTCGTCGTGGACGTGAGCGACGAAAGCATCCTCCAAGCTCAGATCCATCACGTCCGCAATCCGGCCGCCTTGCGCTTCTATCTGGGCGGCTTGTTCTGCGCCGTATCCCATCACCGTCAACAGCCGCTGTGTTCTCTCTCCCCGTACCTCCCGCAAACCGGAAATACCAGTCAATTCACCCGCATCTTCCGCCAAGTACACCACCACCCGCTTAGCCGACTGTTTCACCTCATCCACCGTCCCTTCCACTTGCAGCCGACCAGCCTCGATAATAGCCACCCGATCGGCCACCCGTTCCACCTCGTGCACCAGATGCGACGACAGAAAGACCGTGCGCCCCTCCTCTTGGATCAGCCCGATGATGCTTTCGAGAAAGTCGCGCCGCACCACCACGTCCAGCCCCGAGGCTGGCTCGTCGAGGATCAGTAGCCGCGGCTCGTGCCCCAAGGCCAAAGCCAAGGCCAGTTGGGCATTCATGCCGCGAGAGAGGTGCTTGACCTTCTGTTCCGGGTCCAAGCCAAAACGGTCGATGAAGCCCTCGACTTTGCTTTGGTTCCAAGTCTCGTAGAACTGGCCCGTGAACCAGACTAACTCCCGCACCTTCATCCACCCGTACAGGATCGGATTCTCCGCTACGTACCCCACCTGCCGCCACAACGCCAGTGAGTCCCGCCCTGGATCTAGCCCCAGCACCTCCACCTGCCCGGCCGTAGGTGTAAGCAGATTCATCAGTATCTTGATGGTCGTGGTCTTACCGGCTCCGTTGCGCCCCAAAAAGCCGCAGACCGCGCCGGCGCACACCTCTATCTGGAGATCGTCCACAGCCGTGCGCTGGCCAAAGCGGTGGGTTAAACCCGCGATGGCGATTGCTGTATCAGTCATGTCGATTCGCTTTCTTCTTTGCCAAACTGGTCTAGACGCTTTTGAAAGAGCTGCTGCATCTCCGCCGGACTCAGCCCCAGTTCAGTCGCCTGGACTAAGGCTTTGTCGAGCATTTGCCGCACAATCTCGAATTTTTCCTCCTGACTCATGCTCACCTCCTTTTCGGCCACATAAGTGCCCATACCCCGCTTTTTGTAGATCACTCCGTCGCGCTCCAATTCCAAATAGGCCCGCACCACGGTATTGGGATTGATCAGGTATTGCCCGGACAGGGCCCGCACCGAAGGCAATTCGTCGTGCGGCTTGAGCACTTTGGTGGCGATCTGGTACTTCACCTGCTCAATGATCTGCCGGTAGATGGGAACCCCGCTGGACGGATCAATGCGCAATGGAGACTCTCCTTAGCTGTCCTGCCCCTGCCTTGGGGTAATTGTGCGCCGGCTGTCGCGTTTCATAGTGCCTCTTCGTCGAGATATTCTTACAGTGTCGGTGTATCGGTATAACGATACAGTGATATAATAAAACACCCGGTATGCTCAGGCAAATACTTTTTTACCCTGCAAGCAGAAAAATGGGCCAGCGTTTTAATGCTGACCCATTAATTGCAAAAGATATGTGGTACCAAAAGCCTAGGCCGGGAAGAATTTGCCGGGGCTTGCAGGGAGTCCTGCTCAGCTTCTCACAAGCTCTTCTCGATCGTCGCCACAATCTCGTCTGTATTGCGTAGTATCCTAAGACGCTCCACGATCAACCCTTGCGAGTCCACCAAATAATACGAAGGCAAGGAGTTGACTTGGTAGGATTTAGCCACGTCCGCACCCCAGCCGTCCGCGCGCACATGGACGCCTTCGATCTCGTGTTTATCAACCGCCTCTCTCCAAGCGGCTTCATCCGTGTCTAGCGACAGATTGAGGAAGACCAAGGGTTGGTCCGCCGCCTTTCTCTTAATTCTGCGGAGATCGGGCAGGTCGCCGATACACGGCCCGCACCAACTCGCCCAGAAGTCGATCAGAACCACCTGTCCCTTGAACTGGCTCAGCGATACGGGCTGACCGTCGAGATCGTGAAGGGTAAATTCGGGCGCGGGTTGCCCCGGTTGTAGTTTCAGGGCCTTATATAGAGCCGCTTGGACGGCCTCGGTGTATTCCGGGTACGGGTTGATCTCTTGGAACTCTTCCCACTTGTCCTTGGTCTCCGCAAAGAATTTGCTGCCGCGCTTGAAGCCCCGGATCAGGTCTTCGGCCAAAAACCAGTAGAGCACTCTCCCCTCCAGCTTTTCTTGGGCCAAATCGTATCTTGCCGAAGTACTACTCCACGTCTCCAGAGTAACAGGCCCTGTAGTTGTAGTCATCGAATCAAGCTGGGCCTGCACCGCCTCCGACAGGCCAAGACTCGATAGATCGATTCTCTCGGACAACTTGGGCTCTTGGGGGTGTTCGTACATCGAATCGAGTTGGGCACGGGCCGGTTGTGACAGCCACGATAGGTCGAGTTTTTCGGATAGCTTAGGTGGCTCTTTTTTTAGAGAATCCTGCTTTATTTCGGGCGGCAAGTAGAACGCCACAGATCCACCCGTCGTATCCACTCTAGCCTCTTCTACATTATTTGAAGAGAAGAAGCCATAGGATTTGGACTTTTCATATAAGGAGTCGATTCGGGCTTGGGCAGTCGCCGAAAGACCAAACACCGACAGATCGAAACTCTGGGAGAGCTTGGGCTGTCTCTTCTTTTTGTACATTGAGTCGAGCCGGACCTGAGCAGCCGACAACAAACCGACCGCCGACAAATCAACCATCTGCGACAGCTTGAGCGGTCCCTCCTTTTCGTATAGGGCGTCGAGTTGGGCCAAGGTCTCCTCCGACAACTCCAGATTCGATAGATCGTATATCTCGGACAGCTTGGGCCGCCTAAATGGGTTGAGCATCTTGCCTAACTCCCCGCGACCTCTAGGCGACTGGCCAATAGCTCTACTTGGCCGGCCGAAGGGTCCGGCTTCATCTCGCCGTTCCCGCGCCTCCCAGTTCAAGGTCCGCTCCAGAAAAGTGCGATAATCCATCGTGCCGATAGCCTTCTCATCGACTAGGGGAATTTCCTGCAGGAAGTCGTAGTACTTCGGGGGGAGGTCGCTGTTATACTCGCCGTTGGCAAAATAGTAATTCGTCGGGTAGGAAATCATGAGATCGGCCCACTCGTAGTTGAAGTGTGCCACCGCATAGTCGACAAACCCTAACGACAGCGCGTATTCTTTACTCCTTGCGGCCAGAAACTCGAACTGGTCTCGACGCCGCTGATCTACTTGGCGCTTGAAATCCTCGGCCTCTAGCCCCTCGTAATCCAGACGAGGGAGACCAAATTCGGCCATCCACTCGGCCACAAAGCGATTATTGTCGGCCCCTATACCACTAAATGAGGAGGAAGAGTCGGAAAAGCCCTCCTCCACGACCACGTGCAGACTGTCGCCGGGTTCGACGAAGACCATCGACCGCACTTCATTGTAATAGGCCCTGACGAGGATCCCTCGAACGACAGGCAGTTCAAAGGCGAAGCGATTCAGGCTATCGAGAACGACGCGCTCCTCGGAGTCTTCCAGCGCCGACGGCGACTCGTAGCCAAACTTGATTTCCCGCGAAGTTGGGGACTGGATTTCGCCGGTGATGATTGCAACCGACGGCTGGCTCTGAGTGTTTTCGACAGCGAGACAAGCACTCGACGCCATGAGTACAGCAATTAGAAGGCTACCGTATGTATTGCTCAAAGCTTTCTCCTTTCCGGCCTCCTGAATCAACGATGCAACGCTATCAATGGTTCCTCGCTAGCCATACGCGCCGTGATCGAGGAAGCCGAGCAGCCGTTTCAATCGGGGGTTCGCATTTTCATACACATGCGGCGGCATCTGGTAGTTCATAAACGGGTAGTATTTGTGCCCAACGATTCGGCGCGCATACGTCACCTGAGTGATGTAGCGCGTGCGGTCGCTGCGGTTCGGCCCCCCGCGATGCCACGCCTGATTGTTGAACATGACGACGCTCCCCGCCGGGGCGCTGTTGTGGACGATCTTCTCTTCCCACTCGGAGCCCTCGATTTCGACCGGCGGTTTGCCGAGTAGGTGCGTTTTCGGAATCACTTCCGTCCCGCCGTGCGCCGGCGTATCCACATCGGTCAGATAGTAGTTGGCCGTAAAGAACAGCACCGGGAGGTGGACGTTCGTCGGCGGCTTGCCGTCTGTGACGACGTAGTGCGGGGCGTCGTCCTGATGCCACGTCGAGATGCCGCCGCCCGGAAGCGTCTGGAACGAGTTGTTGTGAATCACGTGGCAATTCGGTGCCACCAACGCCTCCGCGAAGCTCACAATCGGCTCGAGATCGAACAGGCGCAGGTTCGCCTCGCTCGTCTCAAATAGCCGATGCGCGAGCTTCGCGTACTCGCTGTAGTTGTTCAGTCCATTCGGATTGTCCGCCAGCGCCCGGTCCAAATCGGCCCGCAATTGCGCACACCAGTCGGGCGGCAGGACGTTTTCAACGAGCAGAAACCCATCGCGATGAAATCTCTCGACCCATTGGGCGATCTGTTCGGCGGATTGTTTAACCCCGGCGAGGGACAGTTCTTTTGACATTTTGGGCAATCCTATATTTTGTGTGCAAGGTCGATTGGCGTGCCGCGAGGACGATGCCTTTCTTTCCCAAGTGTATATAGGCAAAATATGGTGCAGTATCCACCTAACACCTAAAGGAGACGCCATGTACATCCAAGACCAACTTCCCCACGACCGCGTCACCGACGACAACCTGAGCTACTACAAAGCCATTGGCGTCGATTACCTAACCGTCAACTCCCTCCCCCTCGATCTGCACACCTATCCCGAGATGGTCGAGTACCTACGAGAAGTCCGCGCCCGCGCCGAGAAAAACGGCCTCCGCTTGTACAACGCCGCCTTAACCGGCCCAGACGAAATCACGCTCGCGCAACAAGACCGCGATGCCAAAATCGAGGAGTGGTGCAACTGGATCCGGGCCATGGGCACCGTCGAGGTCCCGACCCTCGGCTACAATTTCAAACCTGTAGGCAATTTCCGCACCCCCTCGGACACCGGCCGCGGCGGTGCCCACTACAGCACCTTCACCTACTCAGAATACGAAAAAGAGAACCACGACTATCCAGCAAAGCACATCGACGAAGACGGAATGTGGGCCAATATCGCTTACTTCCACCAGCGCATCGTCCCCGTCGCCGAAGAGGTCGGCGTTACCTTGGCCCTGCACCCAGACGATCCCCCGCTACCCGAGCCGATGGGCGGCGCGGCGCGGATCGTCTCCACCCTAGATCAATACGAGCGCATTTTCGCCCTCAACCCCAGCCCCCAAAACGCCATGCTGTTCTGCCAAGGCTGCGTCACCGAAATGGGCATTGACGTGTACGAGGCCATCCGCCGCATGGGCCGCCAAGGCAAAATCGCCTACGTCCACTTCCGCAACGTGCGCGGGACGCCCAAGGATTTCAGGGAGGTTTTCGTCGACGAGGGCGATGTCGATATGTTCCGGGCGATGCAGACCTACAAGGAGGTGGGCTTTAACGGGCCGTTTATGATGGATCATACCCCGTCCATTCCCGACGACGCAGGCGGACGCCAGGGCCACGCCTTCGCCACCGGCTTCATCCGTGCCATGATCCAGGCCGTCTATCGCTAGCATGACATTAGCAGCCCAAACTCAGATCACCGCTCATGGCGAACGTTGGCTAATCAACGGCCACGCTACCTATTACGGATGGCAGTACCGCGGCTGGGATGTCGAGGGATTATTGATGAACAGCCGCATGACAAATGCAGTATTCGACGACGCAAATCCCGTAACGCGGCCACTTTGGGCGTATCCAGACACGGGCCAATGGGACGCCGACCGCAACACAGATGAGTTTATCGCACAGCTACCAACCTATCGGGCGCACGGGTTATTAGCGGTAACGGTCAATCTGCAGGGCGGGAGCCCTACGGGGTACTACCGCGAGGCGGGTTTCCGGGAAATTATGGCCGCGCGACGCATGGAGGCCAGCGACGACGTGATGTGGGCTGGCTTGCCAAGTCCGGCTTCGCAACCTTGGCACAACTCGGCTTTTGCGCCCGATGGTTCGCTAAAACCTGCATATATGGAACGGACCGAGCGCATCGCATCGGCCTGCGACGAACTGGGGATGGTGGTGATCCTCGGGTATTTCTACTTCGGGCAGGACGAGCGTTTGACGGACGAGGCCGCGGTGTGCCACGCGGTGGATGAGGCGACGAAGTGGGTTTTGCAATCGGGGTACGGCAATGTGCTGATCGAGATCAATAACGAGACGAACGTCCCGCGTTACGAGCACGAGATCCTCCAACCGCATCGCGTGGCTGAACTCATCGAACGGGCACAATCCCACAAATTGGCCGGTCGGCGGTTGTTGGTGGGCACTTCGTATGGCGGTGGTAGAGTGCCGGACGACGATGTAGTGGCGGCGTCGGACTACATCATGCTGCACGGCAACGGCGTTACCCAACCGGCGCGCATCGCTGAGATGGTTGCACAAACCCGCGCTTTGCCCAGTTACACGGCAAAACCGATTCTCTTCACCGAGGACGATCACTTCGCATTTGACGAGCCAGACAACAACTTCCTGTCTGCGCTGTCGGTCTATGCTTCGTGGGGCTACTTCGACCCCGGAGACGCGGCAGGCGGTTCGTCAACCTTCGGCAACTACCGCGATGGCTATCAGAACATCCCGGTCAACTGGGGCATCAACACGGATCGCAAGCGCAGTTACTTCGATCTGTTGGCGCAAGTTACTGGGGCGAGTGAGCCGAGTATTCTCCCACCGAGTATTCTCCCACGTTAAATAGCTCGTCTCCGCACCGCGTCTTAAGCTGTCTCGTTGATCTCAGCCCGCAGCCGTCCGAATCGCTTCTCCCATCTTCCGCACCTTGACCTTGGTGTTGTTCGGGTGCATGGGCACTAGCACGGCACGCGCCAAAACGTCGAGCGAGTCTTGGCACGTATCCAGCTTGTATTTAACCCGCGCCTTGCGGTTGGCCGGTAGCTTAAAGGGGTTGAGAGCCGGATGATGCGCGCCCTGATAGCGCAAAATAGGCTCCCAGCGCGTATAGACGTGGCGGCCAGTATCCATGGGCAAAAAGGAGGACACGCCTTGGTCGGCCAATCGATTGCAAAAGGAACGCGCCTCGTCCTCAGTGGCAAACAAAAAGCCCACGTGCGTGCCGCACTCGTAGTCCAAACTGTTGTTCTTTATCGACTCCAACCCTGCCTCTATTCCGACCTGGAGCAACTCCTGCTTGTGGGCGCGCATGGTCTTGAGCATCCCCCGGATCCGCCGCAGTTGCACGTTGAGTATGGCCCCCTCGACTTCTGAGCCCCTGAAGTTGGGGCCGGCAAATTGCAACTCTTCGCGCTCTTCGTCGGGGTTCCAGTAAAAAGAGCAGCAGTCCACCGCCACCGAGCCGCGCTGATGCACCGCCTCGGCATTGGTCACAAAAGCCCCACCCTCGCCGCAGGTCATATTCTTGAAGAAGTTGAAACTAAACGCGCCAGCGTGGCCCCAACTACCTAACATCCGCCCCTCGTACCCGCCGCCCACCGCCTGACAGGCGTCTTCAAGAACGAGCAATTTGCGTTTGCGGGCGATCTTGGTAATGCGCTTCATATCGCAGGGCAAGCCGACCATGTGGACCGGAATAATCGCTCTAGTATGCTTGGTAATTCGCCGCTTTAAATCCTTGGGGCACAGTGTCAAGGAGTCATCGACATCGGCGATCACTGGAATGGCTCCAGCACCCAGCACCGCCAAGGCAGTCGCCATGTAAGTATAGGCGGGCACAATCACCTGATCCCCTGGCCCCACACCCAATCCCACCAGCGCCGCGTACAGCGCCGAGGTCCCCGAGCGCGTCATCCGACAGTGCTCCACGCCCACGTAGCGCGCCCAATTCCGCTCAAAACGGTCGCACTCCCCACCCGACCCATAGCGAAAGATCGCGCCGCTGTCGAATAGCTTCTGTAGTTGCTTGATTTCTGCTTGGCCAATGCGATACATGATGTGCTCCTTTACACGAGTTCCAAGTGTCGCGCTATTCTGCCGCCGATTCATCCGGCTTTTTCGCCTCCGGGCCAGCCCCCTCCTCTTCCGTTGGGGTCAGCACACGGATGCGGGCGATGATCGCCTCGACGGTCTCAGTCACCGCCGCCAGCAGCGCAAAGCGGTCGTCCATGATCACCTCGGCACCGGCATAGCGGTAGCGCACCGCATACTCGGTCAGCCACGCCAGCCGCTCGCCAGCCGAGGTGTCGTTTTCGGCCGGATGCTGGCGCACAATCGCCATCAAATCCGCCAAGTCGTGGGTGTTGTGGTAGTCGGCGTCGAGCGCGGAAATCCAGCCCTTCAGCGCATTTTCAAGCGCCTGCTGCGCGGTAAACCCAATCAGTTCTTGCGAAGACCGGGGATTTTCTGTGAGAACTTCCAAATCGCTGAGGTAGCGCTCGGCATTGGCCATGCGCTGCCGTATGTCGGGCCAGTTAGTCGGTTGCGGGTTGTCGTAAGTCACTTTGCCTCCATTCGCATCAAAGCCGTCGCGGACGGCCTGCCCGGCCACGTGGTTGCGCGCCCGACGACCATCGTGAAAGGCCCCTTCGCTCATGCGAACCAAATCGACGCTAATCGAGTCGCCGTACAGTTCTGCGACTTTGCGGCGGGCGGCCGCGCTGCTGCGTTGATACGTCTGCTGGTTCGCCGGACCGGAGCCGATGATAAGCAGGTCAATGTCCGAATCCGGGGTAAAGTCGCCCCGGGCGCGGGAGCCGAACAGAATGACTCGGTCCGGGCTCACTACCTCGCCAACGGCGCGGGCGACGGCACAGGCTTTCGGGTCGGGAGGCCGACGGGTTGAGGGCTTGGGCATGGTCAACGTCCAGTTTCACCGGTGCAGGGTGTGGATGATGCGGACTTAGCAGCCGAGACGCCGGCATGATTCAACAGCACCGCTACCCTGCGTTTTAAGGTCCACCCGCACCCACTTCCGCACTGAATTAATCATATAAAGGCCATCGGCTTCCGCCAAGTCCCCGACCAGCAGCGTCCGTTCCTTTAGCTCGCCCCGCGCCAATAGCTCCGCGCGGAACGTACCAGCCAACAGCCCGGATTCGACCGGAGGCGTATAGCGGATGCCGTCGCGCTCCAGCACCAAGTTGCCGATGCAGCACTCGGTCAGCTCGCCGCGCTCGTTGTACAGCACTACGTCGTCGCAATCCGGGCGCGCCGCCAACTGTTTGTCGTACATAGCCCGGTGAGTCGTCTTGTGATACAGCAAGGGATCGGCGCTATCTATCGCCTCGGCAGCCAGCGCCACCCGCAGCCGTCGCAGCGACGCGAGCGCCTGATGCTGCACGCGGACCTCGCCGTTGCGGGCCAGTAGCAAGCGCACCCTGCACCGGCCCTCCATAGCCGTGGCCGCGTCTTGCAACTGCACACGCACGCGGTCTTCCGCATAGCAAAACCTCCAGTACGACGCCGACTGAGACAATCGATCTAAATGCCTCTCTAACAGGAAGTAATCCCCATTTTCATACAGCATCGTCTCCAATAGTTCAAAAGACGGACTCGGCCGGGTGCGCAAGACCTCGGCCTTGGTGAGGCATTCGGCGTATTCTCCCGCGGCCGACGATTCCCAGACGATCCCGCCGCCCACGCCAAATTCGAGTTGTCCGCTCTCCCGGTCGAGATGCGCCGTGCGAATCGCCACGTTGAAGCACGCCTCCGGCCCCGGCGACACATAGCCCATGCAGCCGGTGTAAATGCCGCGGGGGGCGCGCTCCAGCTCGGTAATGATTTCCATGGTCCGCACCTTGGGTGCGCCGGTCACTGAGCCGCAAGGGAAAAGCGCGGCAAAGATGTCGGGCAGGCTCACGCCGGCTTTGAGTTGACTTTCCACAGTAGAAGTTAGCTGCCACACCGTGGGATAGCGCTCGACCGACCACAGGGCCGGGACCGCCACGCTGCCGACTTGCGAGATGCGCCCTAAATCGTTGCGCAACATGTCCGTAACCATCAGGTTCTCAGCGCGGTCCTTAGCGGAATTCTGCAGATCGTCGGCCCGCTGCTGATCCTCGGCTGCAAAGCGGCCCCGAGGCCGGGTCCCCTTCATGGGCCGCACCGTGCAACGCCCGTCGCGCAGGCGGAAGAACAGCTCGGGCGACGCCGAGATCAGCACGTGCCGACCCAAGTCGAAGTACGCGCACAACGCCGATTCCTGCCCCTGCCCCATATCGCGGTACAACGCCAGCGGATCGCCCCGGAAGCGGCTGTGCAAGCGCAAGGTGTAGTTGACTTGGTACGTGTCGCCAGCCGCAATATAGGCGCGGATGCGCTCAATAGCGGCCTCATACTCCTCCTTCGACACCGACGGCCGCCACTCGTCCAACTCGTAGGCTCCCAAATCGGCGTTAGGCGCGGCCACCAGCGTCCGTTCCGCAAAGAGGCCAAAGTAGATCAAGGGAAGCCTGCCAGACGCAGACGGGTGGGTGGTAAAGGCTGGGTCCAGACCGGCCGCAGCCTCGTAGCAGACAAAGCCTGCCGCGTGCAGCCCTTGCTCCACCGCCCGCTCCACCGCACTGAGGGCCGGACGCACCTCGTCCGCCGCTGTAGCCACCACCTCGTCCACCGGCTGGGCAAACGCAAAGGAGTGCTCCAGCCCGCAGCGGGCATACGACGACAACAGCACTGGATTTTCTAGAGCCATGTCTTTGGTAGAATCCTCTTAGCGTCCCCAATGACGCCGGTCGCTGGGAGCGCTAAGATCGTTGCTAGCCTGCCGCCTCGCCGGGCTGGTACTCAATGCGCCGCATAAAGCGCTCGCCCACATCGTAGTTTGGCTGGTCGGAGACAAAGCGCCACAAGCGCACGCGCTGCATCAGTTCATAGCGCTGCTCGTTGCCCTCCCAGCCGTGGTTGGTCGATAGGATGCGACCGATCTCAGGGTCGTCCAGATCTGCGGTGTCAAAGTTGCAGACCTGCGGCCGCGTCGGATTGAGCCGCAACTTGTACATGAAGCGATCCCGATCCGTGTAGTTGCTGCGCGCCCCGTGCCAGACGCGGGTGTTCCACACGTACATAGTTCCCGCCGGACAGGTCGCCCAGATTTTGCCGCGCATGTGGTGGTAAATGGAGATCTCCCCGGTGCGCACATTGCGGAATTGCGTTCCCGGCACCAAGAAAGTACCGCCCATCTCGTCTGTGGTATCCGCGGGGAATAGCGAGAGCTGGATATCGAAGTAATGGTCGCGGAAGTCGATGACCGAGTCTTGGTGCATATTGGGGCCCTTGGTTTGTTCGGCCTTGGTCAAGTGCGCGGCGTGGTGGTCGTACAAAGGATCGGGGCCGACCAAGGAGTGGATGAGTCCCTGCACCTGCGGCAGACGGAACGTATCGCCCAAAGCCGTGCCTTTGGGCCAAGTCTCCTCAAAGGGGGTCCCCACGGCGAGATAACCCCGGTTGTGGTGCATCTCCTCAAGGCAAGCTTGGCACAGATCTTTGGGTATCATTTCTTCGAACTTCAAATACCCCGAGGCGACAAATTGCGCCATCTGCTTCGAGTTCAAAAGATGCTCTTTCACGATGTGGCTCCTTCCTCTTTTTGCAGCTCGTTAAATTTCGACAACACGATCTGGTAGGGCAGTGGCCCCAGTTCATAGCCCTCTTGGGGCGAGCGATGTTTGAGTTCCGACATCTGGATGACTTGCCAGCCGTCGCGCATGGCCGCCATGGCGTTGTGGTAGGGAGGATCGCTCTCCTCGACCAAGTCGCCTAGGCCCGTACCCTTGGAGGCTTCGTAACGCGCCCAAGCTACGACTTGGGCGTCGAGCGCGGGCGTGGTCTGAAAAAATACTAGAATGTCTTGCACTGCGGCCATGAAAATCCTTCCGGTGATATGGGGTTAAAATTGCCGAGTGGTATTCCATTTAAAATAGAAGCAACAAATTCACTGGCACGCAATTTGCGTAGAACCAAGAGACGCTATTTAATACCCCAACATCCTTTCTTCTATAAAGGAGGCTCACAATGAAAGACCTGCTCTTATCGTCGGCGCTCGTCGCCATTTCTTTGGCGCTCTTCGCCACAGGGGCTGTCCAAGCCGACACCGCGCACCAGTCCTTTGCCGTGGAACCGGGCGACCGCCTAATAGTGGACACCGAATGGGGTGCCATTGAGGTCCATACTTGGGATCGCCCCGAGGTAGAGTTGGTCGTGGAACGAGCCGATAAACTCGATCTAGCATACGACCAAGAGGCGGGTACCACGACCATCCGAGGCCGTAAAAAAGATGCCGGCCTATTCGACTTCTTCGGCCTTGCGAGGGGACGCGCCCCCCTGTTCCGCCTCACGGTGCCGCACCGGCACGATTTGGAACTAAACACCTCCGGCGGCGGCATTGAGGTAGCTGATCTTCAGGGCCGCGTCTCAGCCCGGACTTCGGGCGGCAGTCTGAGCTTTGGCCACATTGAAGGACCGATCGAGGGCAAAACTTCGGGTGGGTCTATCTCTTTAAAAGGCTGCTCTGGTGCGGCGTCGGTATCTACGTCGGGGGGCTCCATCCGCATTGGCGAGGTGGACGGAGAGGTGCAAGCTAAGACCTCGGGCGGGTCCATCCACATTAGCCGGGCCCAAGGCTCGGTGCAGGCCAAGACCTCGGGCGGCTCTATCAAAGTGGATGAAGTGCTCGGGCCTATCGAGGCTCAGACCTCGGGTGGGTCCATTCGCGCCCAACTCTCACAGCAGCCGCACGGTCCCTGCCACCTCAAGACTTCGGGCGGCAATGTAGAGGTCTCCCTCGCTGCGGATATTGGTTTGCAGGTGGACGCCCGCACCTCGGGTGGGCGCGTCTCCACCGACTTCCCGGTAGTAACGCAGGGCACGCTGGATAAAAACAGCCTCAAGGCCGCGATCAATGGCGGCGGTCCCCTCATGACCCTCCGCACCTCGGGTGGGTCCATCCGCCTGCGCAAACTGTAGCGCTGCACAGTACCGCTTGGTCGAAGGGGTGCGGCGCGACGGCTTCGGGTCGTTGCGCCGCACCCCTTTTTGCGTTTTTAGCAGTCTGCCGTACGCGACGACCGTCGTGAAGTCGGGAGGCCGACGAGTTGGCGGCTGTGGCATGGTCAACGTTTCGCTTTATCTGTGCAGGGTGCGGACGATATTCCCCTGCGGGTCAACCACGTAAATTGGCTCCCGCTGTTGGCCGGTGCCGCACGACCACTGCGGCTGTGCATGAGTGGGCTGGGCCGTGCGCTTTGCACTGGGTATGTCGGGGCGGGGCAGGGTATGTGTGTCGGCTTGGGTGACGTCCACGACGTAGCCGAGGTCGGCCAAGGACTGAATCGTGATCGCGTTCAGCTCCCTATATTCCTTATTATAATATCCTTCAAATAACAACCCACCTCCCGATGCCATGAGTTCTGCACCAAGCACAGTACCTCTCCAGTGAACGTCCCTAATGCTAGGCGAATTCTCATTTTCAACCGGTACCTTCTTTCCCGTGTAACTCGATCCTCCCGCGGCGTCAAAGGCGGCAATCGCCCGCGGGCCGTTGAAGTGCGTATCGGCCCCCTCGTTATCCCTAGATGGATTTCGGAGGAAACCCAGATCGTCCCAGATCGTCCCGAACCCCAGCACGTGCGCTATCTCGTGAAGTGCTAAGTATCGAGACAGATAAGGCGAATTGAACGCCATGCATCCGACGACGGGCAGATGGGAGGTTTCGCGCAACGTGCGTACGCCACCCCACCCGTTGAATGGGTATTCGGGTGGGGTGTGTGTGATATATATCCGTAAGTCGTCTATTCGCTCCCCGGAAGGGATCGAATACGAATGATCGCCGCACTGACCCGACCAGCCCTGAGTAAATGTATAGTCTGGCAGGTCTTCCCTAATAATCGACATCCAGCGCCAAGCAGCATATTGGATCGCCCACTTCTGGTTCTCAGAGAAGCTGTCGTCGAGGAAAACGAGTTCGATGTCAAAATCGCTCTCGCGGAACGGCAGGTCAAAGCTTACCGCAACGCCGTGGCGCCCAAGGGCAGTAATATAATCGATCGAGGCGACGCTCAGGGGGTTTCTCCAGAGATATAGCTCTTCTAGGTAGGTCAACCCCCGCAATGGCGAGACATCCGAAATGTTGTTGCCCTCAAGATTCAGATGCCCCAGATAGGTCAACTCCCGCAACGGCGAGACATCCGAAATGTTGTTGCCCTCAAGATTCAGATGCCCCAGATAGGTCAACTCCCGCAACGGCGAGACATCCGAAATGTTGTTGCCCTCAAGATTCAGATGCCCCAGATAGGTCAACTCCCGCAGCGGCGAGACATCCGAAATGTTGTTGCCCTCAAGATTCAGATGCCCCAGATAGGTCAACCCCCGCAGCGGCGAGACATCCGAAATGTTGTTGCCCCCAAGATTCAGATTCTTCAGTACGGTCAACTCCCGCAGCGGCGAGACATCCGAAATGTTGTTGCCCTCAAGATTCAGATGGCTCAGATAGGTCAACCCCCGCCGTCGCAACGGCGAGACGTCCGAAATGTTGTTACCCTCAAGATTCAGATTCCTCAGGTAGGTGGCACACTCCAGACCGGTCAAATCGCGAATGCTCGCCTCTGGTGCCTCCAGATCTTTTAAACCGGTGAAAGCGGCCATTTCCGACACGGTAATCGGTGCTCCCCTCGCCTTGCCCAAGGCAGTCTCAATCGCCGCGCGCAGGTTGGCGTCGGGGATGGCCACCGGCGAATTGGCTCCCCCACAGTTCGGTAGATCGTCCACTTCTTCCGGGGGATCGTCCGGCTCTTCTACCACCACGTCTTCTTCCTCCTCCTGCTCGCTCACCGTGATCTTCACGGCAGAAGAGCAGTTGTTATCGGTATTGCTCTCGTCACGGACGCTGGCCACACACGCGCCGTAGTATCTCTCCACCCCTACACTGGCCGTCAACTCAATCGACTCCGCACTCGTGGCCGAGGCGTCCAGGGCATCGACTGCGCCGGTACCCACTTCCGTATCACTGGCAGAAATCGTCGTGTTGTTGGAGCGATAGTAGTGCAGCACCGTCGCCGCGGCCTGCTCGTCACCTTGGTTCTCCACGGTGACCTGCAAGGTGAACGCCTCCCCCGGCGTCAGCACGACGGCGCTGGCCGAAGGCGGCTGAACGATCAGGTCGGGTCCCCCCTCGCTGGCTGTGCTATCCGTTTCCGCCGCTTCTTCCTCCGTCTCCTCCTCTTCCTCCTGCTGATCGCCGAACGTGCCGAACAGGCCGCACAAAGCACAATCGTCGTCCGTGGCCTTGCCCGCCGAATATGAACCCGACGACACCACCAACTCCACCGGGGCCATGCCCGCCTCGACGCGAAAGGACGAATCCACATAGGGAACCAACCCGTCACCCGAAACGATCAACCCATACACTTGCGCACTTTTTCCATCAGACGCGCCACCAGACGCACCCAACCCAACAGAAGACGCACCAGAGGCCGCGACGCCCGCCTGCCCGTCAATCAGCACCATCCGCCCCGTCTGCCTCGCCGTGCCCACCGTCATTCGGTAGATATACACCCCTGCCCCAACCGCCCGGCCAGCCGCATCCGTAGCGTTCCAAGTCGCCGTGTGAAAGCCAGCCGGTCGTTCCCCATCCACTAGCGTCGCAAGGTGCTGTCCTAACAGATTGAACACCTCCAGCCGCACCTCGGACAAAGCCGCCAGTTGATAGGGAATGATCGTCGAGGGATTGAACGGATTGGGGTAGTTGGCCCCCAACTCAAACCGCTCTGGCAGCGCCATTCCCGGCAAAGCCGCCAACGGCAGCGCAAAATACCCCGTGTCATCGGTCATCGCCCGTCCCACCGCTCCACGCTCCAAGTCGTTCATATCAAAAAGCCGCACCTGCGCGTCGGCAACCGGCGCACCCGACTCCAGCCGCACCCGCCCCTCAAGCAGCGGCTCCGCGCCGACGCTAACGCTTAACACTAAGCCGATGAGAATGCTGATTGCCGCTTTCATATCGTCAAACTCCTTGGGCTACGCATCCAAGTAAAAGGATTGACTTCCCTTAAAACGGTCATAAACATAAGCCCTAATCGGATAGGGAATGTCCTTTGCGTCAAAAAATTAAATTTTTTCAGACAACATCGTTAATGCGTCCGCGCTAAGGGTGTCCACTGGGAGAGGGCGTCTAAGGCCGCCAGTTCCTCCTCCCCCAACTCCACTTCCAACGCCCCAAAGACCTCCTCCACGTGCTCGGGGCGATCTGGGCCGATGATGGGAGCAGTAACATCCTCGTTAGCCAATATCCAAGCGACGGCAACCTGCGCCGGGGTTTTGCCCTGTGCCCGACCGATCTCGGTCAGCTTTTGCACGATGTGCTCGGCTTGCTCGTTCATGGCCTTGACAAATCGGGCGTCGTCCTGCCAAGCACTATCCGCCGGCGGCTTTTGCCTGCTCCTAAAGCGGCCGCTCAACAGGCCGACGGCCAGCGGACTGTAGGTCATCATACCGAGGCCATACTGCCGACACAAAGGCAGTAGCTCCGGCTCTATTTGCCAGCGGTGCAATAAGTTATACTGATTTTGTAAGGTAAATAGTGGGTCCAGCCCCCCGCGATCAGCCGTCCACAGCGCCTCTACCACTTGAGCGGCGGTAAAATTGCAGGCCCCCACGTAGCGCACCTTGCCCTGCCGCACCAAATCGTCAAACGCCCGCAGCGTCTCGTCGAGTTGGGTGTCTGGATCCCAGTTGTGCAGCAAGTAGATATCCACGTAATCCGTGTTCAAGCGCTTCAGCGACCGCTCGATCTCGCGCATGATGGCAAAGCGCGACAGGCCGCGGTCGTTGGGGCCGTCGCCTATTTGGCTCCAGACCTTGGTGGTAATCACCAGATTGTCGCGCTTGCCCTTGATGGCCGTGCCCAACAATTCCTCGCAACGGCCCTGAAAGTAGAAGTTGGCGCAGTCGAGGAAATTGCACCCCAAATCGAGAGCCGTCTCGACCGTGCGCACAGCGGTCGCCTCGTCCGTGTGCCCATGCCAGTATCCCCGAAAGGCCGTGCCCAAACACAGCCGCGAGACCTTGACCCCGGCCCGTCCCAATCGCACGTAATCCATGTTTTCTCCTATGTTGGTTGGTAAGTCGTATGTCGGCGTGTTATGTCCTTGTCCTGCTGAGCGAAGCGCAGCGGAGTCGAAGCATCCCATACCTAAACATCCGTCGATCAGTAGGTTTGTGGGTGTCCGCATCCTCACCAAGTCGTCGGCAAGTCGTATGTCGGCGCGTTTACATGCCTTGCCAAGTCAATTTCGAGGCGGATTTCAGTCCCCGGCGGCAAGGCTACCGCAAAGTGCGCGTCGTGGACGGCAACGCGCTTGGTCGCCTGCTCCACAGGCGGTGCAGCATAGCCCCCTACCGTGCCCGGGTACGCACTCTCCAAGGAATTGTACGCAACCTCTCCAAACCGATGCTCGGCCAAAGTCCCGGCTTGTAGCAGCACCTTGTGGGCATCTAGCGCACTGAGGTTCACCAAGTGGACCACGAGGCGATCCCGCTCCACAGTCTCGACGAGCGCAGCCACATCCGCTGGCAGGCCCGGTCGCTTGCGCTCGGCGTCAAAGTAGCGCAGGGGGGCCATCAAGATGCCGCCGTTGTACAGGAGCTGCGGCGCGCCCAAGGTGAGTTGGATGAGCGCCTCTGTCGTCACCGGGTTTAGCTGCTGCCACCAGTGGATGTGGTTGTCGCGGGGGTCGCTCTTGTCGCGGCGGATAAGCTCCATCCGCCGATAGACTTGCGAGAGAGCCGCTTGGAGGATCTGCACCGGGTAGTCGGGATTTTCGCCCTTGAGATAGCAAAACCACGGCGGCTCGTGGTACGCGTCCTCTTTGTTGTGGAACGGCACCACTGTGCGCCAGTCGTAGCGCTCTTTGGCGCGCAGCGCTTCGAGCATCTCCCAATCGATCGCCGCCCCACAGACATTCCACAGCGCGGCCGGATACATAGCCGCCAGCGGCTGGAAGTCCGACCATCCCTTGGCCCCGTAGCAATAGGGCACCACAAAGCTGACCTTGTCGTCACCGAGCGCGGTTAGCTGGCCGATCCAGTGCACGCCCAAACTCATCTCGATTTGACCCAAATCGGCCATCTTCCCTTGCTCGAGGACCTTTCTGAGCTGGGTGCGGGGCAGTTCAAGGTACTTTTCCTCACCGGTCAGCAGATAGCAATGGGTTCCGGCCAAAATGGCCGCCATGGCGATGTTGTACAACCCGTGCGGCCATGTCCAGCCGTACATGCTCCCATACCAGCGTCCTTCCATGTATTCGCCGACCTGCCCGCTCAACCCCACGTTGTCGGGCAGTAGGCCCCCATTGGCCGCGGCCCGTTCGATCCACGCATCCACGTATTCGAGCAGCCAAGCGCGGTATTTGTCGTCGCCGGTCAGGTAGCAGGCGTTGGCGATCAGCGAGGTGACGTGCAGGTTGGTGGCGCAGTCGCCCCGGGTCATGCGCTCCTTCATGGCCTGCCCCATGCGCCGCGCCTTCTCCGGGTCCTTGAGGTCGGCAGGCGTGTCAATCCCCTCTAAGTCCTCGTAGGGCAGGCCATAGCTCGCCATCCCCGGACTGTACCCATACGACGGCTCCTCGTCCTCTTCGTACAGCCAGCGCGGCCCCTTGCTCCCGTTGTGGGCGCACTTGATGATCTTGTGCTCTGGGTCGTAGTTGAGCGCCTCTGGGTCTTCGTTGAGATAGAAACCAGCAAAGCGCCGCGCCCGCGCCACATTCTCGGCGTGGGTCGGGTCGGCCATGCACAGCAGGTAGAAATAGATGTAGCTCTCGCTCTGGTGGAATTGGTCGTAGCCGATCTCGTATTCCTTGTCCACGTGGCCATACTCCACCATCAGCTCGGTAGTGGCCTCCCACTGCCGCTGACCCAAGGCGAGCAAATGATCGCCGCCGCCGAGCAAGTACAGCAGCGGCCAGTTGTAGAAGCTCTCGTAGAAATCGTCGGCCCCGTCGCGGGAGTGGCGCAGGCCGTCGCGCCAAATCAAGCGGCCGTCGGAGTGGGTGTACTTTGCCAAGAACGGGTGGACGGCCTCCTCCATCGTCTTGATTAACTGCCGCTCCAGCACGGCCCAAGCGGGGGGTTGCACTAGTGGCAAGGCGGCTTCAATCGCCAGCATGGCTTCTTTCCTGTGGGGATTCTGTCGGCGGCTGCTTGATGCAGGATACGGTGGATTCAATAGATACTTTGACTCTGGTCGCTTTCCATATAGCCACAGCAGTCCAGAGGATTGTGACTACTACCAAGAGTAAGAAAAACGCATGCCAAGTTGCTGCGGGAATAGCGAATTGGTCTTTGAATTCAGTCGTGGTTAGTGCAAGAATGAGTGTCACCAAGAGAGCCGATGGCGTCCACCACGCCCGCTTGGCTCCGAGACTATCAATAGCGCTTTGCAAACAGAGCCGGACCCTATCTTCAGTGGTAAAAATAGTACCCTGACCCAAATTCGATAAGTGTGCTCTCATTTTTGGGTCGAGAAGCTTCTGGAGTGTCTCCTCAAATGTTTCTCCTTCATTCATCGTAAATCTCTTCCATCTTTTCGCGTCCCCGACGCTGAGCATCGATCTCTTCCATCTTTTCGCGTGCTCGACACTGGGCATCGGCAACTTGAGCAGGGGGCAACATTTTGGCAATTGTATCGCGTTTTTCGCGTGCATCTTCGTTGCCTTGTGCCGCAGCGAGGTTCCACCACGCATGGGCTTCCACATAGTCTTGCAGTACGCCTTGGCCATTTGCATACATGACGCCAAGATCGTGCTGGGCTTGAGCCAGTCCTTGGTCGGCGGCCTTGCGGAGCCACCTCACAGCCTCCGCATAGTCTTGCAGTACGCCATGACCAACGGCATACATCGCGCCCAAGTTTTGCTGGGCTTGAGCCAGTCCTTGGTCGGCGGCCTTGCGGAGCCACCTCACAGCCTCCGCATAGTCTTGCAGTACGCCATGACCAACGGCATACATCATGCCCAAGATGTTCTGGCTTTTGGCAAATCCTCGGTCGGCGGCCTTGCGGAGCCACTTCTCCGCCTCTGCATCGTTTCGCTGCACATCACGACCGGCGGAATACCGCCAGCCCAAGTCGTACTGTGCTTGCATCTCGCCTGCCTCGGCTCGCTGTCTCAGGTCTTCTATAGCATGGATCGCGTTCATAATTCCTCCTTTTCTTCGTCTTTCATAGACCCAAAAAACGCATTCAATAATGACTTTCGCTACCCCTTACCCCTTCCCACCCTTCACACTCCACACCGACCCCGTAGTGTACGTATTCCGCTCCGAGCACAAAAACTCAATCACCTCGGCCACTTCCGCAGCGTCTGAGTAGCGCCCAATCGGGTTGCCCGGATCGCGCAGGTGCGCCTCGTCAAAGCGCGGCACCACCATGTCGGTCAGCGCCCGACCTGGCTCGACGCCATTGACGAACACCCCCTGCCGCGGCCAAGCGTCACCCAGCGCCTGAATAAACGACCACACCGCCCCTTTAGACACCGAGTACGGCACCTGATAGGGACTGCCGTGGCGACCACCTGAAGAAATCGTCACGCAGCGCCCCCACCCCCGCTCCAGCATGTGCGGGACCGCCGCCTGATGCGCGTAGTACACTCCGTGGACATTGATCTGCATAACCTTGGCAAACTGCGCGGCTGTCTGCTCGAAAAACGGCTTCTCCCACCCCAAGATACCGGCGCTGCACACCAGAATATCCAGCCGCCCAAAAGCCGCCACCGCTTGGGCTACTGCTTCGTGCACCTGCCCCTCGTCGGTCACGTCCGTCTCGACAAAGAGCGCCTGCTGCCCTATAGCCTCGATCTCCCGCACCCGCTCCTGCGCGGGTTCCGCCAGCACATCGACAATGACAATGTGCCGCCCGGCCTCGGCCAAGCGCAGCGCGGTCGCACCGCCGATGCCGCGTGCGCCCCCCGTAATCAGGGCTACCCGCTGCTCCACAGGTGCTGCAAATCGCAAATGTGCCATACTACCTCCCCTTGCTTGCGCGGTCGCGCGGTTTTTATAAAAATAAGCAGTCTAGCGCCACTAATAACCAACCCTGCCCCTTTACGATATATATGGAGCGCACAAAATGAAAATCGAACAGATCGAATCCCTCCTCATAGGCAACGGCTACATCGTCCGTATCACCACCGACACCGGCCTGACCGGCATCGGCCAAACCGCCTGCTGGGGCTATCCCACCGCCGTGCAGAGCATCGTCGATGTCTTCAAAGAATACCTCATCGGCCAAAATCCCCTCCGCATCGAACACCACTGGCAGCACCTCTACCGCATGGCTCCCTTCCGAGGCACGGCCATCATGGGAGCCGTCTCAGCCGTGGATATCGCGCTGTGGGACATCAAGGGCAAGCACTTTGAGGTGCCGGTGTGGGAGCTGTTGGGCGGCAACGTCCGCGACAAGATCCGCCTGCACTTACTCTCCGGTGGCAGCACCCCAGAGGACAACTTCAACGCCGCGCAATCCGCTGTCGCCGAGGGTTTTACCGCCATCAAGTTCGACCCCATCAAAACGGACTGCCACGACAAGGGCCAAGCGCGGATGATCCAAACCGCCGTCGAGCTGACCGCGGCCGCGCGCGAAGCCGGCGGCCCGGATTTGGACCTAATCATCGAGCTGCACCGCAAGCTGACGCCCATGGTCTCCCTGGCCCTCGCCGAGGCCCTCAAGCCCTTCCACGTCTTCTTCCTCGAAGACCCGATCCAAATCGACAGCATCTCAGCCCAAGCCCACATCGCGCAAAAATCTACCGTGCCCTTTGGCAACGGCGAGCGCTTCGTGTCTATATGGGAGTTCCGCGAGTTGCTGGAACAGGGCGGCCCCCAGTATTTGCGACCAGATGTGGCCTTGGCCGGCGGCATCTCGCATTGCAAAAAAATCGCCGCCATCGGCGAAGCCTACCACTGCGCAGTAGTAACCCACAACTTCCTAGGACCGCTGACCACCGCCGCCTCCCTGCACCTCGACGCCTCGATTCCCAACTTCATTACCCAAGAGTACACCAAAGGCGACGAAGCTCCACACAACGCGATCTACCGGTGCGCGTATGAGCGCGAGGGCGGCTACATCCCGATTCCCCAAGCCCCAGGCCTCGGCGTGGAGCTAGACGATGAGTTAATCGAGCAAACGCCCTACAAACCCATTAACAACGCCTCTACGCCCCTGCGCGCCGACGGCTCGGTATCCTATGCCGTATGAGAGGAGCCGCCGACTGACCTCTTCAGCTAAAGTAGAAACATGACGACAACCATTACCCTAACACAGGAGGCCACATGAACGTCCTAATTTTATCCGGCTCAAACCACGGGTTTGCGGCCAGTGCCCCGGTCATCCACGAGTTTTTGAGCACGCACGACGATCTGTCCGTCGCGCTTGACGACGACAAGGACGTGTTGGCGTCAGACGGTCTGCGCGATTTCGACGTGCTGATCCACGGCTCCGGCTTTACGCGAGGCGAGCGACAGGAAGACGGTACCGTACAGCAAGTGCCTGAGCTGACGCCCGCGCAAGAAGAAGGGGTGTTCGACTTTGTCGCCGGTGGCAAAGGATTGGTCGGCATCCACGGCACGGCGTGGTGTATTGGCGGCAAAGCCGTGGCTCTGCTCGGCGGTCACGCCAACTGGCATCCACCGGGATTGACCTTCACCGTCTCCATTGCCGACAGCGATCACCCCGTTACGCACGGCGTGCCCGACTTTGACGTGGAAGACGAGATTTACATGTCGGCGTGGGACCCGGCCATCCGCATCTTGGCCACCGCCGAGTGGAGCGGCAAGCAGCATCCCCTAGCGTGGGTCAAGCCCTATGGCGCGGGACGGGTGTTTTATACGGCGTTAGGACACGGCCCAGAAACATTTGCGCGCCTAGGTATGCAGCGGATGATGGTGCAAGGAGTGCGGTGGGCTGGGGGAAGTCTATAAAAATCCACCCTTCGCATCCGACCATTGCCCACAACGGATTTCCAACGTCTGCGTCACTGGCGTCCGCAGGGCGATGAGCACCCGCAAACGCTCCTCGTCGATCTCGCTATTGCGCATCCGCCACATGGTATGTTCCATCGCCCCAGGGCCAATGCGGATGGCGTCGTCGCCCACGCGGTAGAGCGCGTAGCCTGCTTTGAGAAAGACCGTGTGCCCAGCGTGGCCCTCGACGAGCGCGCTGTCCATCTCCAAGGTGCCGCCCGGCTCGAAGACCCCTTCAATCTGCAAGGGCACCCCATCGACGCCCCCTGCGGTGCGGATGTGGAGATCAAAACCACCGGCCACCTCCTCGGCGTGCAACTCGACTTCCAGCGGCGGCAACTCATACGTCTCGCGCCGCCCCCGCACCTCTCGCCAGTTGTCGGCATCAACTCGCTCGGCAATCGGCAGCCAGTAAATCCCTCCCACATAGTCCTTTTCTGGGTAGATGCGGTTGCGCCCCTTGTGCTGCATCCGCACCCCCTTGTCCGCTTCAGCAAACTCCTCGCCAATAAATTGCCCGGTGGCAAAATAGGTCGATGATATCTTCACCGCCGCCAATTCGGCCTGCCCACAGACCACGCTGAAGGGCGCGGTCAGACCAGCCGCAGCCGTAGCACTCACCGCGCCTTGACGCACCCGCCACAGGCCGGACGCAGGATAGACGCGACTATAGCGCTCGGGCAAAGGCGTCCGCTCTATACAAGCCGCGCGCCACTCGGGATGCAGGACGTAGTTCGGCAGACAGACCAAACCGCTGCCGCCGCGCGCAACCAATAGGTCGGCCACAGCCGCGTACAAACCATTGCCGTCTAAATGGGCCAAGGCGTGGTAGCCGTCGGCCAAACCAGTCGGCACGGCTCGCGTGTCGCGGTCTTGGCGCTTGGAAATGCTCGTCACCGCAGTGGCGTCGGCGTGGAGGAGATGGTAGGACAAATCCAAGTTGCGCCGCACAGGTTCCAGCAGGTCGGGCCGTGCAAGCACATCCGCCGCACGGATTAAGGCGCGGTTGACTACGGCATTATACACGCCCGTGCTGCGTTCGCTGTACTCGCCATCGGCGTTGATGTCAATGCCTTCGCCGAGGTACGTATCTACAGTCGCGCTCACTTCAAGTTCTGGATAAAGAGCTTGGGCTTGAGCCAACGCGGCGACCAGCACCCAGCGGTGATTGGGCGTGTGAAAGCCACCGGCGACCATGCCTGGCGCTCCGGTTCGTATCAACTCACCTAGAGCTTCGGCGATTGCTGCGGCTCCCGCGTCGTCCGCAGCCTGTTGCCGCGCTGTAAACACAACCGGCGCAATGGCCTGCACCACAAAGCCTGTGTCTGGGGCCGAGTCGAAGTTGGTGGTCAATAAGTCGAAGCAACCCGACGGATTTCGATGCCGACGGGCAAACTCAGCGCCGAGAAGGATCCGCTGCAAAAGCTCTTCGCTGCGGTAGTGGCGCGACTCATCCAGCAGATAGGCGTAGCCAAGCGATGCGACCGCACTGATGCTTTGCGAACCCACCAGCCGGTCGCCATCCATAAAGCCGCCGCAATAAGGGCTTTCCTCGTCCAGCACTTGGCGCGCCAGCACGCCCTCGACTTGCTGGTCTAGCTCGCCGACGAGCGGCGCGTACGCAATCACTGCCGCTTCTGCTCCACCGACCGATACGCCGCCTCGGTAAATTTGGCTACTGCCACGGCAAAATCCGGCCGCTCATAGCCCTTGCCGCCATTGCGAATCCAGCGCAAAAAGGCCGCGTCCGGCGTATCTTCCTTCACCCGCTTGGGCACCGCCAACGGCTCCCCATTCAACAACACCTCCCGCACCTGCCACTGGTGCAGATGAAAAACCAAAGTTCCCTCGTCGCCGTGGATGGACAGCCGCTCGTCGTGCCGACTCGCGCTGCCGATAAAGCTCAGCGACCCCAACGCGCCGCCGCGAAACCGCGCATTAACCACGGCATCCATATCCACCCGCTTGCCGCGCTTGTCCATGAAGGCCGAGACCTTCACCGGCGTCAAGCCAGTAATCCACAACACCACAGCCACCAAGTGACTGCCGGTGTCCATGAACATCCCGCCTCCTGCCAGCTCGGGCACCATCCGCCATCCCCTGCCGCCCCAATTTTGCGTCACATACGCGACAACTCCTTTGAGCTCGCCGAGGGCACCTTTCTGCACCAGTTCCCGCGCATAGGCATACGCCGGATAAAAATGGCGCTGATAGCTTACTACCAACAGGCGCTCCTGCTCGGCGGCCAGATTGACTAGCGCCTGGGCGTGGCGCGCCTTCGTCGTCAGGGGTTTCTCGATCAGAACGTGCAGACCCCGCTCTAGCGCATATCGGGCCTGCGCGTAGTGGGTCGAATGCGGCGAGGAGATCAGCACCCCGTCGAGCGCGTCTGCGCCAATCATCTGCCGGTAGTCGGAATAATATGCGGCCTCAGCTCCCCACGCTTCCAGCAACTGCCGCGCCGACGCCTCCTCAGGGTCGGCAACTGCCACCAGTTCTACGCTACCATCGGCTTTTAGCCGGGGAATGTGCGCACCGCGCATGTTGCCGCCACAACCGATCAGGCCGAGGCGAATCTTCCTTTTTGCCATTGCGTTTCTCTCAATTCACTGGGTTGGAGTAAGATCCTTCTCAAGTGGGGGATCAGTATCTCAGCCGAGAAAAGCATCAGGTTCACCATCAGGCTCTCTCGCCTTAAGCCTTTGATCTTTTGTCCAGATATGTACCCGCCATGCTTGGCCTCGATAAGTCGTCTGGCGAAGACGCTTAGCCTCGTCAATGAGCGTGGTATCAACAAGGCTCATCCCCTCTTCACGAGAATGGTCAACAAAACCGTTTATAAGTTTCTCTACTGTGTTTATTTCAAGCGCTGGCACCAGATTCCAAGGGAAATTTTCGCGGATACTGGAGACTACGGTATCCCTGAGTTCCTCCGATAGCTTCCTGCGTAATCTACCATCTGGTACATCGGCGATGTGGCCTGCCAGTTCAAAGATCGCCGGTAGGCTAACGTACAATCTCCTCTCAGCCCTTATCGCCTCTTTAAAGCGCCTTTTTACTTCAACAATATCTTTCTTTGTGGAATAATGAGGCACAGCAAAAAGCTCGCATAAGTAGCTCGTATCGATCACGTAAACGGGGGTGACAGTCACGACAAGGCCTCCAGCCAAGCCAGCGCCTTCTTCTTTTTCTGCTCCTCAAATTCTGGAGCCAGATACTGATCGATAACACGTCGCGTCACCAGATCGCCAAGGCGACCGCGTTCCAAGAACTCGTCGTATCGAGGCAGTTCGTCCAGCCGAACTAGGCTGGCGCTCTCATTCTCGTCGTCCCAAGTACATAAAACTATCCCTTCTAGCTGCTCCCGCGTGAGGAAGTTCATAGTGGCTGGATTGTGTGTAGTTACCAAAACCTGCAAATCGCGATTCTTGGCAACTTCGGCAATCGCCTCAGTGAGAACCCCAACTCGACTAGGGTGTAGTCCATTATCAAACTCCTCAACAACGATACGAGAGCCTTCGGAGACCGTCTCAAACGCGGTGAGAATCGCCAGTGTTCTTAGTGTTCCATCCGACAGAACACGCGCATCGATCTTGTATCCTGAACTTTCTTGAAAGCCGAAAATCACGTCTTTCAATTCCGTCAGCGTGAAATCGAACTTCTGGTATGGCTCGTCAGGCAACTGACGAATTTTCTCAAGAAGTCGTTGTAGGGTCGCTCGCTGATCTTCATCTCCCTCGCTGAGTCCATACAAAACGGCCGACAGATTGGACCCATTCCTCTTCAGAATGGTGTCTCCAACGCGCTCATAGTTGCGCATCAGATTAGGATTGGGATCAAAGACAAAAGACGCTTGCAGGTGAAACATGACAGCCCATACAAACTGAAGGCACTCTTTGTATTTCCTATTCTTCGAAGCGGCGAATTCTCGATATTGTGATAGGATTGATCGATCCGAGGCTACCTGTACTTGCGGCTTTTTGCCACCTCGTGCGAAATTGTTGTATTGGACTGTGAGATCACGGGATGTAGAGTTCGACTGTTGAGGTAGAGTCTCATAAAGTATCCAGTCTCCAACCTTGAGCCTTTCGTCTATAATCTGGGGATACGGTCGTGCGCTGATTCCAACGTCATACCCAAACGAGCGGTCCTGGCCTTCAAACTCAATGATTGCAGAGAAACCGAGTTGAAACCGATCTTTCCCCTCCCGGCCACAAGCTTGCAATCCGCCCCGTACTTCAAGACCACTACTCCCCTTCCCAATATCGCCGATCTCGTATAACGGCTGACCACGAGCGACAAAAGACAACAGTTCGATCGCCTCAATGACGTTACTCTTTCCGGATCCGTTGGGTCCGATCAGCAGGCTGAACGGTTTGAGCAGGTCAATCTGGGCGTCGGCGAATCCCTTGTAGTTTCTTAGATGGTGCATGTAGTCGCTCTCCTGGAATGTGATTTTCTCCGTAGAGAATCTCCTGCGGTGCGACTGTGCAGTTTACCTGAATATACGGGACGCTCCGCCTCGGCGTCTCAGTCCACTAGGTTAAAAAGCGGCGCAACCCCGCCGAACATCCCCGGAAAGCGGAACACGGCCTCGTCTTGGTCGCGGATGCGGTCGAGGCCTGCTTCGTCGAGCAAAGCGCACTGGCGGTCGAAAAGGGCTTGCTCGTCTGCGACCGCGTACGAACCCTCGCGCCGCGCCTGCTCTTGCGTCGCGGCAATTTCAGGATCGCCAACCAGTTTTTCCGCCATCGTCCCGAAAAAGCGTTCCAGCAACGGTCGATGTCCACCGTCGGACGCTCTTGCAGCCGCCGCGTCAAAGGCCGCGTGGCACTTCACCAGCCGCTCGCGCCAGTCGTCGGGCACCTCGCCGTCGAGGGTGAAGGGCGCGGCGTGCCCCAACAGCGGTGTGCGATCCTCGGTCTGGAAAGCCACGAGTACGCAACGATGCTCCAAGGGCCGAGCGCGGAACCGAACGACAGTACCCGGCTCAATATCGGCGATCTCCCCGGCGGCGAGCGGTTGCGTTTCTACCCCATCCATAGATAGCACGTCTAGATACGCCTCAACGCAGAAGTGGGCGATGAGATGCTCGCGGGGCCTTCCTTGTATGCCGCAACGCCCAAAGGGCAGCGAATACACCCAGTCGCCATCCGTCGTGCCCTCACCTTTCCCGCGCAACTGGTGCAAGGCGCGGCAAAGTCGCTCGGCCTCGCCCCCTGCATCCGTAGGCCGCGGCATAACCGCCCCCGCTTCATCCACCTCCACCCGATAAGGCACCCCGTACCCAAACAACCGCGTTCTCAACGGATCACCCATCTCGTCCATCCTCTAGCAGTTCCTCGGCGCACTCGGCCACCTTGCGGAAAGCCGTGGCGTATTGCTCGATGATTGTAGCGTCGTAGTGCTTAAACCACGGAATCGAATAGATGCGGCCGGTCATGCGCTCTGTCACCGGCAGACTGCCCGGACCCTGCCGCAGATCGCGGTTGGAGTGGGCAATGCGCGTGGGTTGGCCGTGTCCGTAGATGTCTGCCTCGTTGAGTGCTGGGTGCAGGTGCATCAGCTCATTGGCACCCGGCATGATCCTGTACGCCCCAGTCTCGGCCGTAACCGCCGCGCAGAAGCGCTCGACCGGCAGGCCGCCCAGCTCCTCGGGCACGTACAACCCCTTGGCCGCGTACCATCCGCCCATCGTCGAACCGCTGTCGGCCGGCGGCCGATGCGCCTTGAGCCCCGGGACGCCTTCGAGCAGGTCCCAGAAGTAATTCATCGCCCGCTGAATTTCCTGCATCCGCTCGTCGTAGTACTTTAGCTGCGTGCGGCCCACCGCCGAAGACAACTGATGCATCCGGTACTTGTACCCGCCCAGCGGCATCCCGGCAAAAGGCTTTAGCGTAGGATCTTCTAGGGAACGGGTACGCTCATAGTGTCCGAAGGCCGCAGCGCGCTCGTACAGAGCTTGGTCGTCGGTGACCATAAAGCCCCCCTCACCGCAGGCCAGCGACTTGCCCGACATAATCGACATCGCGCCGATATGGCCGATTGTGCCTAGCAGCCGCCCTTTGTAGAGTCCTCCTTGAGCGTGCGAGACATCTTCAATCACCTTCAGCCCATGCCGCTCGGCAATGTCCATGATCGGATCCATATCGGCTGGATAGGCGCAGTAATGCACAGGGACAATGGCCTTCGTCCGCTCGGTAATGCGATGCTCGATGTCGTCGGGGTCCATCGTCAGAGTGTCGGGGTCGATTTCAGAAAACACCACCGTCCCTCCCAGCGAGAACACTTGGAGTGACGTGCCCCAAAAGGTCATGCTCTGCGATATGACCTCGTCGCCAACGCCGACGCCGCAGGCCCACAGTGCGGCTTGGATCGCCGACGTGCCCGTGTTGTGACAAAGGGCGTGCTGCAAGCCGAAATAGGACTTCAGATCCTCTTCAAAGTCCAAGGTTAGGTCCCAACCCGACATCGCCCCGCGACGCAGCACGTCCAGCACGGCTGCCTCGTCTTCGGCGGTGATGATCGGCCAGCGAAAAATATCGCCCTCGTCGGTAGTGACGGCCTTGGGCCCGCCTAAGAAGGCCAACTTGCTCATCGCCATACTATTAAGTCCGCTCCTTCCATGCTCTAAGAACCCGTAATTTTGCGCAGCCGCGCTTGCGTCGGCATGTAGTTGCTCTCCCACACCTGTTGCACCACCCCGTCGGCGATATAGGCCAAGCGCGGATAGCCGTGGCCAAAGGTCAAACGACGAAAGTCCGTTACCGATATGGTGGCAATGTCAAAGCGCGGTTGCAACTGCTTCTTGAAGTCGATCAATTGCGGTGCATCCTGCGCGAAACTCGTCAGGGCGATGAGCCGCGGCAACTGGGGGTCTTGGGCGAGGACGTTCATCTTGGGCACGGCGTTTTTGCAGTGGGTGCACGTGGGACTGAACAATTCGATCAGGTATTCGCCCTGCATCAAATCCACATCCACGCCTTTAAGTGCCAAACCGGAGAGCCGCACGCCGCTTTTGAGGTCCGACTGCGCGATGCGCTCTAGCTCGGGAAAAAACCGCATGCCGCCCACCGCCAGTCCGACGACGAGCGATCCTAACACCATCCGACTCGCCAGCGGCCAGACGGGCGCGCCGCCCGCTCCCCACCAATTGGGCGGACCACTCGCGGGCGCGGCGTTTGCACTGCGGCGCATTCCCCACCAAGCAAACAGCAGCACCACCACCATCACGCCATCTTCTATCGCCGCTTCCCCTGGCCCGCGCTCGACGAGGGCTCCAAAACAGCCACAGTCTATCGAGGCACCCATGTGCCAAGCCTTGGCCGTCAGCGCGGTAAACGCGGCCATCAGCACCGTCGCCACCGGCAAGCACAGCCGCGGCTGCCAGTTTAGCAGCAGCGCCCAGCCGAGGACGAATTCAATCGGCCCCAACACAAGGGCCGCCTTGGCGACTGCCGACGCCGTCTCCCATTCCGCTATCCCGAGCAACCCCGCATAGGGAATGGCCTCCCAATAAAAAAGCACCGGCTCCCATACCTTCATCGCCCCAGCGACGAGATATACAACTCCGATAATCATTTGGCCGACGCGCGCGGCCTTGCTTATACCGTTCATAATTAGGTACTCCTCAGTTGGTCAATTCGGCGAATACAGCCGAGAATACGCGCCGCGTCTGTTCCATGCGTGCCTCCACCTCGGCCTCAAAGGCCGCTACGTCTTCGGTGCCGAGGGCGCGGCTCAATATCTCCAGCTCCCGACCGGTCGGCAGGGCGTCGCTGGCCCTTTCGCTGGCGAGCCTCATGCCCTTTTCCACGGCTCGCAAATACTCGTACGCGTCGAGGAGAAAGTGGCCTCGCTCCGGGTCTAAATAGTCCTGCTCGACGAGTATCTGCAGCGCGCGTCTCGTGCTGCCCACCCGCAAGCCCCGGTCTCGATAGCCCCACTTCAGCACTAGTACCTGCGCCACAAACTCAATATCGACAATGCCGCCCGGACCGCGCTTGATGTTGATGCGCGTTTGGCGCTTGCCCTGCGGCTCCATCCGCTGGCGCATCTCCTGCATCTGCGCGACCAAGGCCGCGTCCACTTCCCGACTGTAAACGAAGCGCTCAATCGCCCGCAAGACCCGCGCGCCGAACTCGGCATCGCCGGCCACTTGGCGCGCGCGGCTCAGCGCCATCCGCTCCCAAGTGGCCGCCCGTTGCGCCAAGTAGCGGCGGTAGCCGACCAACGAGATGGCCATGGGAGCACTGGCCCCTTCGGGCCGCAACCGCGCATCCACCGAGTACAACCCCTCCTCGGCTAACAGGGCGATTAGATGCTGGCTGAACTCAATAAAAAATACACTATTGGGCACGCCACGGCGCGTCTGGCCGTCGCTTTCGTACACGAAAAATAAATCCAAATCCGAACCAAAATCCACCTCGCGGCCCCCAAATTTGCCGCCGGCCAACACGGCGAACCGCACATCGCGGCCCTGCCGGTTGCGCGGCTTGCCCCACCGCCGCACTAATGGACGCCAAGCCAGCCGATAAACTGCTTGCAACACGTCTTCACCCAACTCCGTCAACCGCAGGAAGGTCTCCTCCTCAGTCGCCAACCCCATCAGATCGTCGGCCCCAATCCGCAGGAGGGCTTGGTTCTGCATCCGCGCGATGGCGCTCAAATCGCCATGCACCTGACGAGGCTCCAGCCCTTGGCTAGCTTGGCTAACTAAGCTGTCGAGCAGGGCCGGATCGCGGCGCAAAAGATCGGCGAGGAAGCGGCTCGAGCCACAGATGGCAATGAGCAAGGTGCGAAAGCCTGTGTGCTCTTGCAACAAGGAGTACAAAGCACCCGGCGCCCCATACGCCTCGACTAGCTGCGTGAAGCGCAAAAGCCCTTGGTCCGGGTCGGGGGCCGCGGCCAGCGAATTTAGCAATTCCGGCAACAGGGCCTCAAAGTGTGCACCGCTCCCGCTCAACAACAGGCCCATGGCCGCCAACTGCTGCAAGCGACGGTGTGCGGCGGCCCCATCGACAAAGCCCCGCGCCGCCAAATCGGCTTGCGCTGCCTCGCTGCCGTTTTCGACTTCCAAAAGCCACATCGGCGCGCGCGGAACCGCCGCGTCGCTGTAAAACAATGCAGCAAACAGCCGGCGCACTCGCAGCCGGTGCTCGGCTAGCGCGCCGGTAAAGGCCCGTGCATCTTCATAGCCCATGCTCAGGGCCAAGGCCCGCACGGCGCGCGCATCTTCTGGGATGGCGTAGTCAGGTCGGCCAGAGGCGATTTGCAACAGGTTTTCAACGCGGCGAAAAAACTCGTACGCGTTCTTTAGCGCGCTGGCCTCGGGCGCAGTAAAGGCCGACACCTCGGCCAAGCGGTCGATGGCGGCCAGGGTGTTGTGGACGCGCGCTTGCGGCCGGAATCCCCCGTAGAGCAACTGTAAGCACTGCACGATGAATTCGATATCGCGGATCCCGCCCGCTTGCAGCTTGATGTTGTTCTCGCCGCGGGGGCGCTCGCGGATGCTCGCCTCAATCCGCTCCTTGATGCGGCGGATTTCCTCGTGCGGTGCTGAGTGAAAGTGAGCTGGGTAGATAAAGGGCCGGAGCATGGCCTCGTATTGCGTACCCAGCGTCTGCGATCCCGCCACGCGCCGAGCCTTGATGAGCATCTGCCGCTCCCACAATTCTCCGCGCGTCTCGTAATAAGTCCAACTTGCGCGCAACGAGTGCGTCAAGGTGCCGCTTGCGCCCTCGGGGCGGAGTCGCATATCGACTCGGTAGAAAAACCCCTCCTTGGTCGACTCGGTCAGTACTTGGACTAAGCGCTGGCCCAAACGGCGAAAAAACTCGCTGTTCTCCAGCGGCATCCCCTCCCCTTCAGGCTGGGTCTCGCCTTCGCCATCCCACACGAAAATTAGGTCGATGTCCGAGCTGTAGTTTAACTCCTGTCCTCCGTATTTGCCCAAGCCGACGACGAGAAAGCGCGCCGGACGGTCGCGCTCGTCTAGCGGACTACCGTATTCCTGCCACAAGTCGTGCTGGCATGTTTCAAGGGCCAACTCGACCACTACGTCGGCCAAATCGGCCAGCTCTCTCCCTATTTGCGCGACCGGCTTGGTACCGAGGACTTCGGCGGCACCAATGCGCAAAAATTCGCGCCGATGCACCCGCCGCAATACCTCCAGGTGCTCCTCGTACTCGAAAGTATGCTTGAGATCAGTGCGTAAAATCTGCCGCAGGACACTCCGCTCCAGCGGCTCGACTAAGTGCGGTGTCTCGACCAACAGCCACAGCAGAAACTCGGAATTGCGCACCAAGATGTCGGCGAGGAAGGTGCTGTAACTCACGATCTGCACCAAGCGCCGGCACAGGATGGGATCGGCTTCCAAGTGGGAGAAAAGCCCCTGAGGGGTGCCGTACGCTATGGCCAAGCGCGTCAACTGCCGCAGCCCCTCGTCCGGCCAGCCCGTTGTGGCCAGTTCGGCCAACGCGAGAGCTGGCAGCGGCGCAGATTGCGGCGGACCGCCGATCCGGTCCAAGATTTCTAGGGCTTGGACCGGATCGGCAAAACCCAATTGCTCTAGTGAATTTAGGGCTTTAGCCGCATCGGCGGTGAGGGCGCGACGGGCCAGTTCCAACGCGGTAGGCACTGCCGGAGCTTCAGAGGGCGTTTTCGCCGGTTTCGCCGGTGCGGATGCGGATGGCCTCGACCAGTTCGGAGACGAAGATCTTGCCGTCGCCGACCTCGCCGGTAGCAGCCGACTCCATGATGGCTTCCACTGCTTCGTCGAGTTGACCATCACCAACGGCCAATTCAATGCGAATTTTGGGCATAAAGTCGAGTTGGTACTCGGCACCGCGGTAGATTTCGCTGTGGCCGCGCTGGCGGCCGCAGCCGCGCACCTCGCTGACGGACATCCCGACGAGGCCAATCGCGGCCAAGGAACTTTTGACCTCGTCGAGTTTGAAGGGCTTGATAAAGGCCACGATGTTTTTCACGGCATCCCTCTCAACGGGCCGAAAAGCGAGGCTTGCGGCCGTAGCTTACGCCGCTGGGTGCCGACATCTGGGCAACTTCGTGGGACTTTTGTTGACTGCCGTGGATTGGGCCGATACAACTGGCCGAGATTTCTTCGGTTAGCACGACCGCGCCGCGGGCAAAAAAGCGACAGCCCTCCTCGTGGGCCTTGGCCGCGAGAATCTCCACCACGCAGGGGGTGTCGCGTTGATGGCTGTGCGACTCGGCCGCCTCGCGCGTCAGCGATAAATGAACGTAGTAGCGATCACCCGGGGAAATGCCCTCGCGAGCAAAGCGCTGGGCCGCGCTGCGGGTCGTGCCCATGTAGAGCCGCTCGGGCGGGTCCATGGGCTCGCCGTCCATATCGACGAAAAAACTGTGTCCGTACAGCGCGCGGATGCCAAACTCATTCAACTCAAAGCGATACTGATCCGGGTCGTTGACAAGGTCGACGATTTCGGTTTCGGCCACCTCTGCGTAGCGTTCTTGTACTCCTTGTACCACCTGATCCAACGGCGCGTAGCCGTAAGCATCAATCTCCAGTCCAAATTCGTCGGGCCGATGCCTGAGCATCAGCGAAAGCAATTTGGAAATGCGACTTGTATTGGCCACTGCTCATCGCGTCCTTTCAGCATTAGCGCGCCGACCCAGAGGCCGGCGCGGTCTTAGGGGTTCCACTGTGCGCGATAAGTTTCAATGGCCTGGGCAACTGCCTCATCGGATAGAGCGATGATCTGAGCCGCCAGCATGGCTGCATTGCGGGCATTGTCAATGCCGACAGTCGCCACCGGGATCCCCGGAGGCATCTGCACGATGGAGTAGAGAGAATCGACTCCACGGAGCGCGCCCGAGGCAATGGGAACTCCGATGACCGGCAGAGTCGTATGCGCCGCCACCACTCCGGGCAGGGCCGCAGCTAAGCCGGCACCGGCGATGATCACCTTGAGGCCACGGCCAGCCGCCTCGCTGGCCCAAGTAGCGGTGCGCTCGGGGTTGCGGTGGGCCGAAGATACGACCATCTCGTAGCCGAGACCCAGCTCTTCGAGCACCGCTGCCCCCTTGCGCATGGTGTCCTCATCCGAGGTGCTACCCATAATTACGCCAACGCGAATGTCTGCCATATAAAAACGCCCTCCCTGCGAATTTTATCGCGCACAGTAACGATCAAACTTAAAATAAGCCAAATCGCCCGCGCGCGGCAACCGCCCTAAGAGGCGTTCATCTTGCGGCGCAGGAAGGTGGGAATATCCAAGTCGCCAACCGCCGGACGGACGGGCTCCTCCGGAAGCTCCTGGGGGACGTCGCGGCCATTGCGCAGATACGTGGGCACGTCCAAGGAGGTGCCCTCATCCCCATTGCCGACGAGGATCGGACTGCCGATGCTCAGCGGATCCGACTCCACGTCCTGGGCCGACTCCTCTTGTTCGCGGGCTGGTGCCTCGGCTTCGTCCCCCTTGTTCAGGCTGAAGCCCGTGGCTATGACTGTCACGCGGATATTCTCGGCTAGGCTATCGTCGATTACGGTGCCGAAGATGATCTCGGCGTCCGAGCCGGATTCCTCGTTGATCAGCGACATGACCTCGTTGATCTCGTAGAGCGTGAGATTGGAGTCGCCGGCGATATTGATCAACACGCCCTTGGCACCAGCGATCGACACGTCCTCCAAAAGCGGACTGTTGATCGCCTTGCGAGCGGCCTCCACGGCCCGCTCTTCACCGCTGTGCTCCCCGAGACCCATAATCGCATCTCCGCCCTTGGAAATCACCGTGCGCACGTCGTTGAAGTCGAGATTGACCATGCCTGGGATCGTAATCAGGTCGGAGATGCCACGCGTGGCTTGCATCAGCACTTCGTCGGCCTTGAGAAACGCATCCTGGAGCGTGGTGTCGCGGCCGCAGACTTCTAGCAGGCGCTGGTTTTTGATGGTGATCAGAGTATCAACTTGGTCCTTTAGCTCGGCAATCCCGCTCCTGGCGTTCTTCATCCGCGGAGAGCCTTCCATTAGGAAAGGCTCGGTGACAATGCCGACTGTCAGAGCCGCTTGATCGCGGGCGACTTCCGCAACTATGGGCGCGGCCCCCGTGCCCGTGCCGCCGCCCATGCCAGCCGTGATGAAGATCAGATCCGAATCCTGTAGCTGTTTGGAGACCTTGTCGCGGTCTTCTTCGATGGCTTGCCGGCCCACTTCCGGGTCAGCACCGGCACCCAAGCCCCGCGTGACGCCGCTGCCAATGCAAATGGGGAAGTCGGCCCGCGAGGCCTCCAGCGCCTGCGCATCCGTGTTGACGGCGACGAACTCGACGCCGTGCATCCCGGACTCGATCATGCGGTTGATGGCGTTGCCGCCGCTGCCACCAACGCCGACGACCTTGATCCGCGCCCGATGTTCGTTGTCGATTAACCTAATTGCCATGGGTATTCCTCCTTGATTTTGGGACCGGCACCGCTGCTAGTCCCTTGGTTGTAACCACCTTTTTACGCGCCCGAATACTGAATCGAAGGAGTCTTCGACCAGCACCTGCGCTTCTTTTTGGTTTTTCCCCTGTTGTTGCTCCGCTCCGTAGAGGAGCAGGCCCAGCGCCGTAGCGTATGGCGGGCTGGTCAACTCTGCGGCTCCCTCAAATCCGACCGGAACGCCGATGCGCACAGGCATGCCAAAGACCCGTTCGGCCAAGGCTTCGATTCCGGCGGTTTGCGCACCTCCCCCCGTGAGGACGATGCCTGCCCCTAGCTCGACATCGGGCAACGCGGTATAGACCTGCTTGCGGACTAGTGCCAATATCTCCTCCATCCGCGCCGCGACGATGTGACCAACAACCTCGCTAGACGCGGCCGCGCACTTGACCCGCTCGGCCTCGGTCCGCGTAGTGCGCAATCCAACGCCTATATCATTGGTCACGTTCTGTCCCCCCAACCCGATGACGCCCGAGTGGCGTACCCCTTTGCGAACGAAGACCACCACATCGGTCGTGCCGCCGCCAATGTCGATCAGACAGATCCCCATCTGCTGTTCGTCTTCATTGAGGACGGCATAGCTCGAAGCAAGCGGGCCGAGGACGACACTGCGCACATCAACGCCAGCGCGAAGGATGCTGTGGCAGATGTTCCGCACTGCGGTGACCGAACTAGTGACCACATGTACACTGGCCTCTAAGCGCACTCCATACATGCCCACGGGGTCGAGAATGCCTCGCTGGCCATTAACGGCAAATTCTTGGGGCAAAACATGTAGCACCTCGCGGTCGAACGGCACCTTGACCACGCCAGCCGCAGCGAGAACTCGGGTGCGGTCCAGTGTTCCGATCCATCCGCCTTCGCCGCCGACAGCCACCATGCCCGTGCTGTTGAGGCTGGAGATGTATTCGCCAGCGATACCGGCGTACACCGAGTCGATTTCGACCCCGGCCATTAACTCGGCTTGGCGCGTGGCCTCACCAATGGCGTCCATGGTCTTCTCCGCATCTACAATTGCCCCGCGCTGTATCCCCTCTGAGGGTTGCTGGCCTATGCCGATAATCCGCAGCGGTCGCTCGGCGACCTGCTCGGCAATGACGACGCAGACCTTGGTCGTGCCCAAGTCTAGCCCGGCAATGATGGTGTTGTGCTCCTCGCCCCAGTTCATCCCGATGTGACCTTCTTTTTGCCGACGACCATCTGGCCGGCATAGCGCAAGTCGATATAGGCCGGATCGGAATGGTTCTGATGGACGCGCGGCATCAGCTTGCGAATGGTGCGAAGCTGGCGGGCGGCTCCATTTGCGGGCAAGCGCACTTCAAGTCCGTCTCCCGCCAACTGTAAGCGAATGCTCGCCGCAGCCATCGGCTGGATACTGGCCACATTGAGACAGAATTCCGCATCCGCAGCTATGGCCTCCTCCCACCAGCGCAGTATGGCCAGCAGCGCGGAATCCGGCACTGCCACGCCCGGCTGCAGCGAGTTGGCGACGACGGACAGCCCGGATATAACGGGCAAATTGCGAGCGGTTGGGCCTACGGGAAGCAGGACGCCATCGGGACTAACCCCATAGGTCTGGCCCAAATCGACCCAAGCCACTTGACGATGCTCGACGATATCGACGGCAATGCGATCGGGCGGCTTGCGCACCGCGAAGGCCTGTTTGACCCAATACATGGCCTCTAGCCGCTGCACAACCTCGTCTAAGTCGATGGCGAAGACATTGCTACCAGCCGTGAGGCCGCTAGCGGCGCGCACGTCCTCCCCATTGAGCCGCCGCAATCCATCCACCTCAATGGCCTTGAGGCCAAATATGGAGATCTGGCCGAAGTGGGAGGCTACCTGATAGGCCGCCAAGGTGCTGCCCGTGGCCAAGATCAAGAGTGCGATCCAAGGCCAGCGAGTCTTGGGCCGGCCTTGCTCCGCCACAGTTGGCCGCTTCTTGCTCTTCTTGGTCTTCTTGTGGTTCACGAGCGCTCTCCGTCCGCCAAGGCCGCGATTAGTTCCGCAGCCGCCTCGCCGATATCGCCAGCTCCCATCGCCAGCACTAAATCTCCCCGGCGGCAGATATCCACCAAGTGGGCAACGAGTTGCGCTTTGTCGGGCAGGTACTCCACGGCTTTGTACCCGCGGGTGCGCAAGGCTTTTGCGATTAGCTCGGAGTCCACGCCCGGCAGGGGAGGCTCCCGCGCGGCATAGACTGCGGCCAGCACCACGCTATCGGCCGTGGCTAGCTCGCGGGCAAAGGCCGTGGCCAAGTCGCGGGTGCGCGAGTACAGGTGGGGTTGAAAGACGGCAATAACCCGCCGACCGCTCTGTCGCGCGGCAGCTAAGGCCGCAGCCAATTCAGTTGGGTGATGGGCATAGTCATCCACGACTAGCACGCCAGCGAATTCTCCCTTGCACTGAAAGCGTCGGTCCGCTCCGCCGAACTGCTCCAAGGCGTCGGCGATCGCCGCAAACTCCACCTGTAGCGCGCAGGTCAATGCAGCGGCCCCAGCAGCATTGCGGACATTGTGTACTCCGTGGACCTGCAACTCGATTTCGCCCAACTTTTGCCCGTCGAAACACAGGGCAAACCGGCTGCCCCAAGCCCGTTCTTCAAGTTCGGCGATCCGATAGTCGTTGTCGCCATCCATGCCATAGGTCTGATGGGGGCGCTGCAAGCCGGCCAGCACTCGCTCCCCGATTAATCCATCCCCAGCTAGTACGCTGCGGCCACAGAAGGGCAGACGTGCGAGAAATTGGCCGAAGGCCTGCTCGAGGGCCTCCAAGCTCCCATAGTAATCGAGGTGTTCAGCATCTACACTTGTCACGAGGGCCAAGCTCGGATACAGATGCAAGAAGCCGCCGGCAAACTCGTCGGCCTCCACCACAAAAACCTCGCCGTTTCCCAACTCGGCCTGCGGTCGCCCGTTGATCCAGCCCCCAACCAAGACCTGGGGATCAAGGCCAGCGCGACGCAAGATCGCCGCCGCCATCGAAGCAGTCGTCGTCTTGCCATGGGTACCAGCTACGGCGAGGGTCAACGGCGCGCGGGACAGCTCCCCGAGCACCTCGGCCCGGGTCGCCGTGGGAATGCCCTCTTGCGCGGCGACCCGCCGTTCGGGATTGTCAGCCGGCACGGCGGCCGAATATACCACTAGATCCACGCCTTGTACGAGCTGGCCATCGTGTCCCACCGCGACGGCGAATCCCTCTTGGCGCAGTAGTGCAACGCTGCGCGAGTCAGCCTGATCCGATCCGCTTACCACGCAACCCTTGGCTGCAAGGAGCCGGGCCAAGCCCTCCATGCCCGCTCCGCCGATGCCGACTAGGTGGACGCGGCGATATTGATCAAATAGGGTCTTCATCACTGCCAACGCACCAAGCCCTCTTGATGCCCAGGAACCGTACGGGCAACCCCTAGCAAGATGCCCACCCCTGCCATATTTCCCAGCAGCGACGAGCCTCCATAGCTAACAAAGGGCAACGGCAAACCAGTAGTAGGCAGCACGCCGATGACCACGCCAATGTTCAGCAGAGCGTATATCGAAATCATCGCCGTAATGCCGACGGCGACCAAAAAGCCATACGCATCACCGGCGCGGGCTCCGATGCGCAGCCCGTAAAACGAGAAAGCCGCGAAAAGCCCGCTAACGGCCAGTGTACCCACAAGCCCCATTTCTTCGCCGATGACCGAAAAGACAAAATCCGTGTGTGGTTCGGGTAGGTACTGCTCTTTTTGCATACTGTTGCCCAAACCCACCCCCAAAAGGCCTCCATTGCCCATGCCATAAAGCGATTGCAAGACTTGATAGTAACCAGCCGGATCGCGTTCTGGATCAATAAAGTTGGCCAAGCGGCGCATCTGATAGCTCGAATGCATCAGGGAAAGTCCAATGCCCAACAGCGCGAGCAACCCGGCCCCAGCCAAGTGGTGCAAGCGCATTCCGCCAACCCATAGCATGATCAAGGCAATTAGCCCCAGCGCAATGGCCGTCCCCAAATCGGGCTGTAATACGATGAGCACGAGAGCGCAGCCGACGACCAACAAACGCGGGACAAACCCGTGGCGAAAGTCGTGTAATTCGTCGCGCTTGCGCACCAAGACATCCGCTAAGTAGAGGACCAGCGCCAGCTTGGCAAACTCGGCTGGCTGAAAGGCTAAGCCCCCGCCCAAGGCCGGAATGCTCAACCAGCGTTGGGCCGCGCCATGGCCCCACGCCAAGACCAGCAAGAGTAGCGCAAGGGCCAACAACATGATCGGGCGCGAAAACCGCGCCCACCAATGTAGGGGCAGCCGCGAGAACGCGAACATGAGTATCAAACCAATGAAGACGCGAATGGATTGCTTCTTGAGGAAGAGACCCGAATCGCCAAAGCGCACGTTGGCCAAGACCGAACTAGAGCTATAGACCATGACTAGCCCTAGACCTACCAGTGTCAGGCAGATCAGCAACACGTACATGCTGTCGCGCTGAACAGCTATCATTAGTAAGGAACTCTTGGGTTGCTAGGGGATTGAGAATGCGCCCGGTGGGAGCGAGCTATCCCAACTGCTGCAGAATGCGCTCGACGACTCGGTCAAAGGCCATGGCCCGAGATGCCTTGACTAAGACCACATCGCCGTGGCGCAATTGCACTGCGGCGAATTCGCCGAGTTGCGAGGGCTGCTCGAAGTGATGAGCAACGTCCTGGTCCATGCCAGCCGCGCGGGCTGCAGCCACCAAATGCGCGCTTTCGCGACCAGCAGCCAGTAGGACATCGGCGCACTCGGCGGCCTTCTCACCAACAGCCGCGTGCAACGAGCCACTCTCCGCTCCGAGTTCCAGCATATCGCCGAGCACGGCGATTTTCCGCGTACCGGGCACGTCGCCGAGAAGGTCGAGTGCGGCCGACATCGAGCCAGGACTGGCATTGTAGCAATCGTCGATTACTGCGATCCCATTTTTGCGCACAATCTCGCCGCGCTGACTCACCGCCTCGAACTCGGCGAGGGCACGCTGGATCCCTTCCCAAGGCACGCTGAGGATGCGACCGACGGCAGCCGCAGCCAAGGCGTTGCATGCGTTATGCCGCCCCGGGATATTGAGATCAATGGGAACATGGTGTAGAAGGAAGTGGCCGCAGCCCTTCTGGTCGAGTACGAGCCTCTCCCCACGAAACTCGCTCTCACGCGCAAAACCGAAGGTCAGGAGTCTCCCCTTTGTCCTCTTTATCTCCTGAGCCACGACACGGTCATCGGCGTTGACGAGAGCCGTTAAAGACTCGTCCATATAATCCAGAAGCTCCCCTTTAGCCTTGGCCACTCCTTCTACAGACCCAAAAAATTCTATATGTGCAGTCCCGATGTTGAGCAAAACCCCAATGGTAGGTTCGGCAACCGAACATAGGTAGCGAATGTCCCCTACTCGCCGCGCTGCCAGTTCTAAGACCACCGCCTCGTGACTCGGTGACAGTTGCAGCAATGTACGGGGCACCCCTATCTCGTTGTTCTCGCTGCCGATGGTTTTTAAAACGCGGTACCGCTGCCCTAGGACCGCGGCAATCATTTCCTTGGTCGTCGTCTTGCCCGCGCTGCCTACGACGGCCACCACCGGTACCTCCCAGCGCCGCCGATACGCCCGCGCCATATCGCCTAGAGCTTGCAGCGTCGAATCAACGGCCAACAGCGGACCGGGAGCCGCCCGGTCCAACCCTGGCCAACGGCGTTCCACTAAGGCCGCGCACGCGCCGCGGGCAAAGGCGGCCTCGACGAAGTCGTGCCCGTCGAAGCGCTCACCCCGCAGCGCGACGAACAACTCGCCCTCGTCGATGGATCGGCTGTCGGTCGCCACCGCTTGCAGGGCGCAATCCGGCTGGAGGCTACCGACCGGGTCGGCAGCCGTCCACTGCACCATCTCGCTCAAGGTCACGGCGCGCATAGCGGCTGTCCTTCCTCGGCGCGCAAACCCCGCAGCACGCGCCGCGCAACTTCGCGGTCGTCGAAAGCCACGACGCGGTCGGCTAGTTCCTGCTGCTGTTCGTGGCCCTTGCCGGCAATGACCACGACATCCCCACTGTGCGCAGCGGCGATGGCCACAGCAATCGCTTGTGCGCGATCAACCTCGCTGTGTACCGCGCTGCTGTCGGGCATGCCAGCGGCCATCTCGTCGATAATGCGCTGCGGATCCTCGCTGCGCGGGTTGTCCGAAGTCAAGACCGTCCAATCGGCCAGCTCGCCGACGACGCGGCCCATCAGTGGTCGCTTGCCGCGATCCCGATCCCCACCGCAGCCGCAGACGCAAATCAAGCGGCCGCTTCCCAAGTCGCGGGCGGCGTGCAAAATCCTTTCCAGCGCGTCCGGGGTGTGGGCGTAATCCACGATAACCGCGAAGTCCTGCCCCTCGGCGATTCGCTCACAGCGGCCTGGGACGCTCTCTAGGGCAGCCAATCCGCGGCACAAAGCTGCGGCATCCAAATCCAAGGCCAACCCGGTAGCCACGACGGCCATAGTATTGTAGTGGTTGAAACGACCGATCAAATGCGTCTGTACTTCAATGGAACCGGCTGGGGTGTCCAAGCACAGATGCGTCCCCTGCGGGCCAGCGTCTGCACGTTGCAACCGCACTTCGGCCTCTGGGCCGCAGCCGTACGTCACGACGCGTGCCTGGGTCCTGCGGGCCAATTCGTCCGCGTGGGTGTCGTCGGCGTTAATCACCGCAATCGCGCCTTCTTGCAGACATTCGAAAAGCCGGGCCTTGGCGGCAAAATACGCCTCCCAAGTCCCGTGAAAATCCAAGTGATCGCGCGTCAAATTGGTAAAGACCGCTGCCCGGAAGGGAATGCCTTCTACCCTCTTCAACGCCAGCCCATGGGAAGATACCTCTAGCACGGCCGCTCGCTTGCCAGCATCGACGAGCTGGCGCAGTAAGCCCTGTAGCTGGATGGCCTCCGGCGTAGTATTGTCCATCTTCTCCAATTCGCCATCGCACCAGAACCCCAAAGTACCCAAGTACCCACACGGCAGGCCAGCGGCATCGAGGGCGCTCCTGAGCAAGAAAGCGGTGGTGGTCTTGCCGTTGGTACCGGTAACGCCGACGTTGAGCAGCGCTTGTCCGGGAAAGGCGTAAAAGCGCGCCGCCATTCGAGCCAGAGCGGCCCGGCAATCCGCCACCTGCACCCGCGTCGCGCCGGCACAATCGATCTTTTCCTCCACCATCACGGCGCGGGCACCACGGGCTATGGCATGGTCAACGAAGCGGTGACGGTCTTGCTCCTGCCCTCCGCGCACGGCCACGAAAAAGTCGCCTTCCTCTACGCAGCGAGAATCACAGCGGATCTGCCCCAGATCAATATCTAGGTCACCCTCCACGCAGGCATCGGGTAGGTCTTCGAGCAGGTACCTCAGTTCCATTTAAGTACCTCTCGAATCTTGGGCTGGAATGTTTCCGACAAGGCGCGCCTGCTGCATTTTCCACGGGCTGCGGGTAGCCCCATCGCCCAGCGTACAGTTAATCCGCTCGACGTGACCGGCTCGCCCCGGCAAGGGCGATTGACTCAGGACCACGGTGCCTGAGCCAGAAAAGACGACTGGCAATCCCCACATCTGCGCTTGGAAACGGGCTACAGCTTGAGGCATGCCGCGCAGGTCTGGCACGGCTGGCTCCTCTTCCTGCCGATGTTTGGCCGCTGGCTCGACCAACAGGCCGCCGGGCAGGCTGATGATCCGCTTCATCACCCGCCGGAAGGCCGGGGCTGCCACGTATCCTCCCCACCCGTTCACACGGGGGTTTTCGACCATAATTACGCACACGTACTGAGGATTATCAGCCGGCAGGAAGCCAACGAATGAGGCAATGCTGGCGTTGGGGTCGTACCCGCTGCCATCGGCTAAGGCGCGCTGGGCCGTCCCCGTCTTTCCAGCCACGGCCACGCCCTTGATGTGGGCCTTTTGCCCAGTGCCGTTTTCCACGACTCTGGTCAGCACCTCACTCAGCGTCATCGCCGTCTGTCGGCTTACGACTCGGCGGATCGGCTGAGGACCGCCGCGAGCTTCGAGCTGACCGTTCGAGCCAATCGTCCCGGCGACGATCCGCGGTGCCATTAGCACGCCGCCGTTGGCAATAGCTCCGTACGCCATGGCCAGTTGTAGGGCCGTCACGCCGATTTCCTGCCCAATGGCGATGGTTGGCAGCGACCGCTTGGACCACTGATTGACCTCCTGTAATAGACCAGGCGTTTCCGCCGGCAGGTCAATGCCGGTGCGAATGGCAAAGCCAAAGTTGCGGATATGTTCGTAAAAGCGGTGTCGCGACAGCCGCTGTGCCAACTTGATAGTACCGATGTTGCTCGATTTTTCTAAGACCTGAGTAAAGAGCAAATCGCCGTGGGGCTGGATATCGCGGATGGTGTCCCCATTGGTCAACCTGAACGTCCCCCACCCGCAAAAGATGCGATCCTGCAGGCTAGTCAGCCCGTCTTCAAGGACGGCGGCGGCCGTTATAACTTTGAAGGTCGAACCAGGTTCGTACACGTCGGTTATCGCGCGATTGCGCCTGAGTTCCGGCGACGAGTGGGAAGCCCTATTGGGGTCGAAAAGCGGCAAGTTGGCCACAGCCAGCACCTCGCCGCTGCGCGGGGCGATGATGACGCCCAAAGCTCCTTGGGCCTTTGATCCGTCGATGGCTCGTTGCAACTCTTCTTCGAGAATACCCTGATAGACCGCGTCGAGGGTCAGCACCAAGTTGCGACCGTGTTCCGGCTCCTCGCGGCGCTGCTGTCGGCCGGGCAATTGCTTGCCCCGCGCATCGACGTATCCCAATATCGAACCGTTCTTTTCGCTCAGAATGTCGTCAAAGGCCCGCTCAATCCCCTCGCGGCCGCTGTTGTCGATATTAGTATGTCCGATGAGTTGACCGGCCAGCGGCCCCAGGGGGTAGTGGCGACGGGTCTCCGGTTCTTGGAATACTCCGGCGTCCGACACCGCGCCCACATCCGCGTCAACAACTTGGCGCGCCAAATAGACAAACGGCTTGTCCCCGCGCAGTTGGCGCTCAATAAACTCGACCCGTTTACCGCTCAGGGACGCAAAGTAGGCAGCTACGCGCTTGGGGTCCTCGATTTGATCGGGATGAGCGTAAAAAGACGTGGCTGGGATATCTACGGCCAAGTTGTTGCCGCGCCGGTCTACGATTCGGCCTCGACTCGCTTTCAATTCAACGCGTCGCTGGTACTGCTCGAGAGCCTCGGCGCTGTACGCCTCGTGCCTGAAGATCTGGATTTGAACAAGTCGTACGGACAAACCCAACCACGCTATCGCGCCCAAAACCGCGACCAAACGCAGCCGATTAATACCCGTATGTTGTACCCGTGGCTCCATCAATCGCCTTCCCAATGCGCCAATGCGCCTCCCATGCCATCCACAGTTTTCGAGGGATAGACCATGCCGAGTTGGCCAAAGGCCACTTTCTCGACAAAGCCGGAGTTTTTTCGTACCAAGATGGCAGCTAATAGCTTGGTGCGCTCTCTATCGAGCTCAACTATTTGCGTCTCAGCCGTAATAATGCCGCCGGCCACCCGGGCCATTTCGACTTTTTGCCAGACGTGGAAGAGGGCCGCCCCGGCTAGCATCCCTATGAGGAGCACGCACTTCGCACAGGAAATTCCGCTTCTGGTCATATTAGCCTGCCTCGGTTTTTTCGTAGATTCTCAAAATGGCGCTGCGAGCCCGAGAATTTTGCTCGACTTCGGCCTTGCTCGCCCGCTGCAATTTGTACCCCACTCGCTTGAACGACGGCTTGCGTCCGCAGGTACAGATGGGCACGCGTGGAGGGCAAATGCAGCCGCGCATCAGCGTCGCGAGATGTTGCTTGACCAAGCGATCTTCCAAAGAGTGATAGGCCATGACGACCAACCGGCCACCGGGCTTCAGGTCTGTCTCCATGGCTATCAACCCCGCTTGTAACTGCCCCAATTCGTCGTTGACGGCAATGCGCAGTGCTTGGAATACGCGCGCCAGCGTCTTGTTGAGCATCCGGGGCCGCGTGGTCGCTATGGCTTCCCGCAAAGCGCGTGTAGTAACTAAGGGCGCGAGTCGCTGCTGCCGGCAGATAGCGCGCGCTATCTGCCGCGCCGCGCGCTCTTCCCCGTAACGCGCAATCAACTCGGCTAACTCGGCCTCGCTGCTCGCTGCGATCAATTCGGCGGCTGTAAGACCTATTTCCGCATCCATTCGCATATCGAGAGGTCCGTCGATCTGATAGCTGAATCCCCGAGCTGGTGCGTCGATCTGGTGCGACGAAACCCCTAAGTCGAACAGGACTCCGCTCAACGGCCCGATCCCCTCCTGCGCCAGCAACTCGCTCAATTCGGTAAAGCGGCCTTGCCGCACGACGACCCGCGTATCTGTATCTGCTGCCAACCGCGCTCGCGCTGCTGCTACGGCCTCCCGATCTCGATCCACTGCAAGTAACCTCCCCTTGGGGCCGAGAGCCTGAAGCAATGCCCAACTGTGGCCGCCACCGCCGGCTGTCGCATCCAGGTACGCTCCGGCTGGATCGGTGACTAGTCCGGCGACCACTTCCGCGACCATGACCGGGATGTGGTAGTCCATAGTTCATAAGGTTTAGAGGTCTATCGCAAAGTCTTCCAAGCTATCGGCAAGATCTTCCATCGGCGGAAAATCATCGCTGTTTTCTGGGCTCCAAAACTCCAATTTGTCCAACGCACCAATGATGACCATCTGGTTCGTGATGCCGGCCTTGGCCAGCAGCTTGCGCGGGATGCCGGTCCGCCCCTGTCGGTCTAGTTTCACTTCTGCCGCATGCGAAACCATGGAGCGGATGAAGGCCCGCGCCTCGCGTTTGGTCGTCGGCAGGCGCAAGAGCTGTTCGGCTTTCGCTTCCCACTCGGGCCGGGAGTAGGCCACCAAGCAATTGTCGAACCCACGCAGCACCACGAGCGTGTCGTCGGCTTCTGGAGGCAGCTTCTTGCGGAACTCCGCCGGCACAAAAATCCGCCCCTTGTCATCGACGGGAACCTCGTGTCTACCTGTGAAAAACTGTGCCATTTGATGCTCATATCAAGTCAAAATTCCCGTTCCACCACTTTCCACCACTTTCCACCACTTTCCAATAATACACCCATATCAACAGTACTGCAAGCATAATTTTTCCTATATTTTTCAGATAGATACGGTCATTTCAAGCCTCTTTATACACTTATTTGTGTATATATTACACTTATTTGTGTGCACCTCAACTACCGTCCGCTCTCTTTAATTTTCGTCCCTACTGCCACATTGACATAGAAAAGGGGTTGGCCAGCGCGTGGTCCAACCCCTTTTGCTTCGTGCTCCGCGGGTATCTTTACGCCGGCATCTTCTCCATAACTCGGCGATAAATCGGCTTACCCTGTGCGAGAAACTTGTCTTCGTAATTCGTCCGCACCCCCAGCCACTCAACATCCGCCTCCACTAAACACGGGCTAGTTTCCAACGCGGCGAGCATGACGTCGAAATAGTCGGCGTAATCCGTGGCTAGCCACAACTGGCCGCCCATGCACAAAGTACGTTCGACCTCACGCAGAAATGCCTCGTTAAAGAGTCGCCGCTTGTGGTGCCGCTTCTTGGGCCAGGGATCGGGAAAGTAGATGTGATAAGCCTGCACCGATTCAGCGGCCACGAAGAACTCGACGAATTCCCGTGCATCCAAGTGCGCGAACCGCACATTGTCGAGGTTGCGGCGCGCGGCGCGCTGGCAGGCAATGCGCAAGTATTTGGCCGCCCATTCGACCCCGACGAAATTCACTGCGGATTGTCGGCTGGCCGCGTCGATGATAAAGCGCCCCTTGCCAATACCGATTTCGATCTCCACCGGCTGGTCGTTGTCGAAAACTTCCCGCCAATCCAACATCGGATCTTGGTCTGGGTTATCTGGTAACGCCAAAAAACCCGTCCCGGTCTGCTCCATCAAATGCTCCCCAAAAGAAAAGGCGCTCCCTAGGTGCGAGGGAGCGCCGTGCAAACAACACTGAGATTCGAGATCAACCCGCGGCCTCGCTGTGCGAAGGCAAGCCGCAAAACTGCTCGTAGTCAATCAGTTCAGTGACGGTCGGGTTGTCGCCGCACACCGGGCACTCGCTGTCGCGCCGGAGCTTGAGTTCGCGGAATTTCATCTCCAGCGCGTCGTAGAGTATTACCCTCCCCACCAAGGAGGTACCCTGTCCCAACAGTAGCTTGACGACCTCGGTGGCCTGTACCAACCCGATGATGCCAGGCAAGACTCCTAAGACCCCACCCTCGGCGCAACTCGGCACCTCCCCGGGTGGCGGCGGTTCGGGATAGAGGCAGCGATAGCACGGACCGTCCCCGGGCACGTACACGGTGGCTTGGCCCTCAAAGCGAAAGATACTGCCGTCAACCACGGGCTTTTTCTGCATCACAGCCGCGTCATTGACTAAATAGCGAGTCGGGAAGTTGTCGCAGCCATTGACCACGATGTCGTAGCCGTCCATGATCTCGAAAATATTGTGCGACGTCAGCAGCTCATAGTGCGAGTGTATCTCGATGCCGGGGTTGATGTCGAGCAACCGGTCACGGGCGGCCTCGACCTTGGGCCGGCCGAGATCGGACTCGCCGAAAAGCACCTGCCGCTGCAAGTTGCTCTTATCGACGACATCGGCATCTACCAAGCCGATCTTGCCGACGCCGGCCGCGGCTAGATACAGGGCCGTCGGGCAACCTAATCCACCCGCCCCCACCAGCAACACTCGCCCCTTGAGCAACTGTTGCTGCCCCTTCTCCCCGACCTCGGGCAGGATGAGATGCCGGGCGTAGCGCTGCGAGTCTTCTTCGGAGAGCAGGCCCCCCTGCTCGATTTCATAGCCGGCGTCCTTCCAGCCTTTGATGCCGCCGATCATGGACTTGGCATTGGCGTAGCCCATAAAGGTCAAATCGCGCGCGGCCAAGGCCGAGCGGTTGCCCCCGGCGCAATAGAGCACGATTTCCGCGTCGCGATTTACAGTCACGTCTTCTTCGATGTTGAGCTCCAAAAAACCGCGTGGGATCAACTCAGCCCCGGGGATATAGCCGTCCATGACTTCTTCCCGCTCGCGCACATCTATGACGTGAACCGGCCGGCCAGCTTGAAGGGCCGCTTGGACCTCAGCCGGAGTTACTTCGGCGATTTCGGCTTTTACGCTCTCTAGTAGTTGATTGGATGTAACAGTCATATTCTCTCCTCGATTGCTAATGCACCGTCGCGCAAGCGCTCGATCTGAGCAACGGTGCGGTCAATGGCAAATTCTACTTCTGCCATAGTATTAAAACGTCCCAACCCAAAGCGCAGAGAAGCCCGCGCCAAATCGTCGCTGGCACCGATGGCTCTGAGGACGTGTGAGGGCGCGGCCGTCCGCGATGAACAGGCCGCGCCCGAAGACAGCGCGATCTCGCGCAATCCCAAGAGTAATTCGGTTCCGTCCACCCCGGGAAAGCTCACGTTGAGGTTGCCCGGCAGGCGCTCTTCCGCATGGCCATTGACGACCAAAGGGCCGAGCGCAGCCTCCAGCCCAGTACACAGCCGCCGCCGCATTTGCACCAACCGCGCCGCTTCCTCGGTCATCTCCTCGCGCCCCAACTGACAGGCACGCCCTAAACCGACGATGCCCGGCACATTGAGAGTGCCACCACGCAGGCCGCGCTCTTGCCCACCGCCCTCGACTTGGGTCTGCAAGCGCACGCGCGGTTTGCGCGAACGCACGTAGAGGAAGCCGACGCCTTTGGGAGCGTAGAGCTTGTGGCCGGAGGCCGAGAGCAGGTCGATACCGAGCGCTTCCACATCGAGCGGCACCTTGCCGACGGCTTGGGCTGCGTCGCAGTGCCACAAGACGCCGCGCTCGCGGGCCAGTCGTCCGATCGCCTCCAGCGGCTGCAAAACCCCGATCTCGTTGTTGGCGGCCATGAGCGAGATGAGGGCCGTCCGCGGCGTGATGGCCGCCGCGAGCTGGCCGAGGTCAATCTGACCGTAGCGGTTCACAGGCAAATAAGTTACCTCCACCCCTTGCTTTTCCAAGGTGTGGCAACACTCTAAGACGGCCTTGTGCTCAGTGGTACAGGTGACGATGTGCGCTCCAGGGGGTACCATCTGAATCGCGCCTTTGATGGCCAAATTGTTGGCCTCTGTAGCCCCGGCCGTAAAGACGATCTCCTGAGCGCGCGCGCCGATTAACCCGGCGACCTCTTCCCGTGCCTTTTCGACGGCATCGGCGGCAGCCAAACCAAAGGCGTGGGTCTTGCTGGCTGCATTGCCGAAGTGGGTGTCGAAGTACGGCAACATGTCCGCCAAGACGCGCGGGTCAACCGGCGTGGTGGCCATGTTGTCCATATAAACTGGAATTTGCACAGCCCGTCGCTCAGGCGCTGAAGGACTCACCGCATCCGCAGGTGGTGCGGGCATTGGGATTTTCGATCTTAAAACCCGCCCCCATCAGCCCGTCGTGGTAGTCGAGCGTCACGCCGTTGAGGTAGAGGCTGCTCTTCATGTCGATGAAGACCTTGACGCCGTCGATCTCAAAGACGTGGTCCATGTCGCCGGCGCTTTCTTCGAAATCCAGCTTGTACTGGAACCCCGAACACCCTCCACCCATCACACCCATGCGCAGCCCGTGCCCCTCGTTGCCCTGTTCGCTGAGCAGGTCCTTGATCTTCTCGGCCGCGACTTCCGTTATAATTACCATATTATATTCCCTCAAGATTCGTAAATGGCGCATTCGATGAGGTCGGGAACCTCGTCGTGCCGCCGATAGACCTCGCAGTGGTGGCAATCCCGTTCGATGACCTTGACCTCACAACAAAAACAACCACTGAGAATTTCAATGGCTCGCCGGTTTCGCTCCTTCATCAGCGAATACTGGCGAATGCGCTCGTCGATTCGGCGCTCTTGCTCGGTTAGGTGCTCGACGAGCACGCGCGCCAAGCCACCTCCCGATCCATTACCGTGCTTTAGGTTGAAGAACGCGCTGATGTGCTCTAGTCCGAACCCCAAATCCTTGAGGCTCTGGACGATTTGCAAGCGGCGCAATTGCGCTTCCGAATACAGGCGAAATCCGCCTGCGGTGCGCTCCTCTGGCTCGACGATTCCCAATTCTTCATAGTAGCGAATCGTGCGCGGTGTGACCCCGGCCTTGGCGGCCAAATCCCCTATTTGCATGGAGGCATCCTTCGCTGCGAAGTTCTGGCAAGCAATGTAGCAATGTACTTGACGTGAACGTAAGTGTCAACGAATCGACAACGGACCTTATTTCTATGATATTTTAAACCAACATCTCCGAAAGAGCGAGTATCCCAAGTCTCCTAGGCAACTTTAACCGTTCCCTAGCGTCTGAATGGACATTGATTCTACTGCACAAATAGTGAGTATCCCTGAGGAGATAATGCACAATGGTCGCTCGCATTGCATTCTGCCTAGTCTGGCTAGCCACTCCACTTGCGGCTACTACAGTCCAACGCTTCGATTTGGCGGCTCTGACCACCAGCGCCGAACGCATCGTCGTCGGGGTCTGTAGCCAAGCCCAACCCCAATGGGTGCGCGGACAGATCTATACCCGCTATGTGTTCTCCGTTTCCCAAGCCATTAAAGGACCAGCGATTTCGCAACTGGAATTGCACCTGCCCGGCGGCCATCTACAAGGCACTGTTACCCGTATCATTGGCATGCCTGTCTTTGCCCCCGGTGACGAGGCCGTGCTCTTTCTCACCGCGGCAAATGCCTTGGGACACTCCTGGCCGGTCGGACTGGCCCAAGGACACTTCGCCATCAAGCGCAGCACCGCCAACAGACCACGCGTCTTCCAAGAGCTAGACGGCCTCACGCTGCACACCAAGCCGCAAAGCGCGCCCAAAAGGACGCAGCCCGACGAACCGGTCCAAGGCCTGCTGCTCGACCAGTTTTTGGCGCGGGTGCGAGCCTTGACCGAAAACCAAGGCCCGGAGACACGCGATGCGCATTAGCGGCCTGCTACTTGGCGGCTTGCTCGTCGCCATGCCCAGCCACGGCTTTCTCATCCAGACCGTTGAATCCCGATTTGGCAACCAAGTCCAGCAGACTTGGCGCTATCCCGACCGCGTTTCCTTTGTGCTCCACGCCGCTGGTTCCGACGATCTATCCCCTGCTCAGACTCATGCGTTGATCCGCGAGAGTTTTCAGGTCTGGAGCGACGTGGCTACGGCACGGGTGGAATTTGTCGATCAGGACACAACCCGCAGCGTCCCAAGGCAAAGAGATGGACGCAACCTGATCTACTTCGACGAGACAGGACGCTACCTAGACGCCCCACCCGAAACCGGCGTCATCGCCATAACCCGCATCCGATCCCATTTCTCGACCGGCCATATCACGGATGCGGACATCATCTTTAACGGGCGTGACTTCCGCTTTTCCGCTAGCGACGACGACGGAGACCGCTTGGTAAACCTCAAAGACGTGGCCATCCACGAAATCGGTCACCTGCTCGGGCTTGAACACACCCCTCTCGACGGCCCCCCACACATCCGCCCGACCATGAACCCCTTCAACCACAGCGACGACTCCGGCGATGCGCAAAGCCTCGAACCCGACGACATCGCTGGCGTTAGCTTCCTCTATCCGGCCATTGGCTACCAAGCCACGGTCGGCAGCATCGCCGGCCAAATCCGCGACTTCGACCAACAGCCACTCTTCGGCACGCATATCAAGGCCGAAAACCTCGACACCGGTGAGCTGTTCAGCACGGTCTCGGGTGCCGAACCAAGTGCCGCCACGGTCGGGCACTACCAGCTGCACGGCTTGACGCCGGGGCGCTACCGCTTGAGTCTCGCGCCCATTGCAGGGGCGATTAACGAAGAGAACTTCGGCGGTGTTTTCACTGATTTTGTCACTGGATTCCCCGCAGAGTTCTACGACAACGCCCGCGACGACGCCTACGCCCGCGTTCTCGACTTGGCCGCTGCCCAGCACATCGACGATGTCGATTTCATCACCGATTTTGCCGTGCCCGGCTATCCCTTCGTCCTCCCCATAGCGCTAATCAACAACACCCCCGATACCCAAGGCCCTTATCCAGTGCGCGTCGCAGCCCGCGATGCCGCCAGTGTGTGGCTCCTCTATCAGATTGACGGCGGGAGCGTCGAGCACTTGCAAATGCAGCAGCAAGACAGCCTCTTCGTCGCCCAAATTCCCGGCCAGCGCGTTGGCACGCGCATCGCCTATCAAATCGAAGCGCACGGTGCCGATGGCAAGGTCTCGTACTTTCCCTATGAGAACGCTTGGCTCGACTTCACCGTCGTCGAACTGACCGGAGCTCCACTGGCTTTTACCGCCTTGCGCGGCGACGACGCCATCGGCGTGGTCGATACAGGCACCCGCCGCGAGTTAGCGCGCATCCCCGTCGGCGACGAGCCGATCCAAATGATCCTAGCCGGTGACCAACTCTTCGTATCCAACCTCTCGTCGAACGACCTCCGCGTCATCGACACCGCGACCTTCCAAGTCCAAGCGCACATCGAGACCGCGGTCCAGCCCCTCGACCTAGCCCTCTCACCCGACGGCAAAACGCTCTACGCGACCAACTCGGGCACGAGTGCGCTGACTATTGTCGATGTTGAGTCGGGCCAAGCGCGCACCATCGAGATCACCGACGCGAGTGAAGGGCTGTACGGCGTCGCCGCCACCGCCGACAAGATATTCACCACCGACATCGCTGGCAGCCAAGTCCTCGTCCTCTCGCCGCAAGGCCGCATAACTGGCCGCATCCCAGTGCCACCGAAGCCGCGCTCACTCGCCCTCGCACCCGACGGCAGGACGCTGTACGTAACCAGCATGGATACGGGCCGCTTGACTGCCATCGACGCCGACGGCGCAACGGTCGCGCGCTCCATCGACGTAGGCGTCAGCGGCACCTTTGCCATCGCGCCCAGCCCGGATGGCCGCAAGCTCTATTTGACCGCGTATAGCGAAGGCTCCCTCCTAGTCGTCGATGTGGCCAGCGGAACCCTGCGCAAAAGGCTCGCCATCGGCCGCAATCCACGGGCCATTGCCTTCTCGCCCGACGGCACGCAGGTGTACGTCACCAGTTCCTTTTCCAATGAGATCCACATCGTCGATGCCGTGCGCGACACCGTTGTCGGCCACTACGCAACCGGTCAGAATCCACGCGGCATTGCACTGGCGCAGCCAGTTTGGCCCGTGGCCACAGCCCAAGCCCAACCGACCCGCTTCGCCTTTGCGCCTGCGTTCCCCAACCCCTTCAACGGCTCGACGCAAATCACCTACACACTTGCTACCGATATCTTGGTAGAACTGCGCGTGTACAACGCTCTCGGCCAAGCTGTGCGCACTCTTTTGCACCAGTATCGGGAAGCGGGGACGCATCAGATTCATTGGGATGGAAAGGATGATCAAGGACGAGTGCTGGCCAGCGGCACTTACTTGCTCATCATGCGCGCCGGCCCGGTCCGCCAAGCGACGAAGATGTTACTCCTGCGCTGATTCTACTGACTCGATAAACCCATCGACGCTAAAATAGCGGAATCCAGTATCGCAGAGCATGGTCACTAGACGGACTTCTGGGCCTAGGGCACTGGCCACCTGCAAGCTAGCCGCCACATTGGCCCCGGACGACGGCCCCAACAGCAATCCTTCCTCGCGGGCCAAGCGGCGGGTGTAGTGAAAGGCCTCGTCGTCGTCTATCTGCACGATCTGGTCGATCAGTTCCCGGTCGAGGACTTCAGGGACAAAACCCGCGCCAATCCCCTGAATGCCGTGCAAATCGGCCGCGCCCCCTGAAAGTACGGGCGAGCGCTTGGGCTCGACCGCTACTAGACGCACGTCCGGCACGGCCTGCTTGAGCACCTCCCCAACGCCGGTTATGGTGCCACCAGTCCCCACCCCGGCGACAAAGGCGTCTAGCTCGCCTCCAGTAGCCGCGAGAATCTCCTCGGCCGTGGCCCGGCGATGGGCCTCTGGGTTGGCCGGGTTGGCAAATTGCTGCGGAATAAACACGCCCTCTGGATCGGCGGCTTTGATTTCTTCGGCCTTGCGTATGGCCCCGGCCATGTCTTCGGCCGCGGGCGTCAACGCGATCTCCGCGCCGTAACTGGCCATGACCTGCCGCCGCTCCAAGCTCATGCTCTCGGGCATGGTCAGCACTAGTCGGTAGCCCAAGACGGCCGCGACGAGAGCCAGCGCGATCCCGGTGTTGCCGCTGGTAGGCTCGACGATGGTCATGCCCTTTTTGAGCTGGCCGGCTGCCTCGGCGGCGCGGATCATGCTGACGCCGATGCGGTCTTTGACGCTGCCGGTTGGGTTACACGCTTCGAGTTTGCCGTAGAGCTGGCTGCCGTTGGCGGGCGCGACGCGGTAGAGGCGCACGAGGGGCGTGTCCCCCACTAACTGCAACATGTCGTCTGCGATCTTGCGCTTGCTCATCCCTCGGCCTTCAACTGCTCCACCAAGTCTGCGGTCGTAGCTAGTGGCCGCGAGCAGGTCGCGTCGCGGCACACGTACGCCCTGCCGCCGACGGACAGCTTACCCTCCAGCAGCGGCAACGCAGCCTCGGCTTCATCCGCCCCAACGCCAGCAGCTAACACGACTTTATTGGGCACAAAGCACCGGTGCAGCGCGGCGGCAAAAACACGACATTCGGCTTGGTCTCCTACCAAGGCAACCTCCGTGGGCCTAGCCAAGTAGAAGTCGAGGGCGCAGAGCATCTGTGCCCCAGCGGTAGGAGCACGGCGCAATAGCTGCTCGAAGAGGACGAGCGTCTGCTCGCCTTGCTGCCACAACGCCTGATCGCCCTTCATCGCCCCCAAGCGCAAAAGGGCTAACACACCCTGCGAGTTGCCCGAGGGCGTGGCGTTGTCAAATGGATTCTTAGTGCGCACGATCAGGTCGGTTGCCTCGGCCCCCGCATAGAAAAATCCTCCGTGTTCCCCATCCCAAAACCGCGCAACCATCTCGCCGGCCCAGTGCTCGGCTGCGGCAAAGAAGCGCAACTCGAAACTCGCCTCATACAGGTCGAGCAGGCCGTTGATCAGACAGGCGTAATCGTCCTGATAGGCCGGAATCCGCGCCCGACCATCCTTGTAGGTATGCAGGAGACGGCCGTCGCAGACCATGCGTTCTAAAATAAAGTCGGCCGCCTCGACAGCCGCTCGTAGATAGCGCTCCTCCCCAATAACCTGATAGGCGCGGGCCATCGCGCTGATCATCAGCCCGTTCCAAGCCGTCAAAATTTTGTCGTCGCGCTCGGGGGCAACGCGCTGTTGCCGCACCGCAAGCAGCACCTCGCCCCCGCGCTCTACGACTTGCGCCAGACGCTCTGGTTCTACCTTGAGGAAGTGCGCAACCCCTTCTAGCTCGTTTTCCACGTGCAAGATATTGCGCCCGTGTTCGAAGTTGCCCTCGGGCACAACGCCGTAATAGCGGGCAAAAAGCGCAGCATCTTCTTCGCCCAACAGGTCCTCAATCTCCTCTAAAAGCCAAGTAAAAAACAGGCCTTCTTCACCCTCGCTATCCGCGTCCTGCGCCGCGTAGAAGCCGCCTTCGGGCTGCGTCATCTCGCGCAGCACATAGCCAAGGGTGTGCTCGACGACCTCGCGGTAGAATTCGTCTTGAGTCGCCTGATAGGCTTCGAGATAGGTCCACACCAGTAAGGCGTTGTCGTAGAGCATTTTCTCGAAGTGCGGTACTAGCCAGCGCTCATCCACTGAGTAGCGGTGAAAACCCCCGCCAAGCTGATCGTACATCCCTCCCCTAGCCATGCACTTGAGCGTGTGCTCCGCGATTTCTAACGCGCGCTGGTCGCCTCGTCTAACATAGCGCCGCAACAGCAGGGACAAGCTCATGCTCGGCGGAAATTTGGGCGCGCCGCCAAACCCTCCGAATCTAGCGTCATACGTGGATTTGAGCTGCGCACAGGCCCCGTCGAGAACCTCTTCTCCAGGGATGCCGCCCGGCGTCAAAAACTCGGCGTGCTGCTGGAGCGCGCGCATGAGTTCGGCGGTCTTTTCGGCGACGCCGGCGCGGTTTTCCCGGTAGTAATCCGCTATCGCTTGCAGCACCCTCGGAAAGCCCGGCCGCCCGTGACGGTCTTCGGGGGGGAAGTACGTCCCGCCGTAAAAAGGCTGCAAATCCGGCGTTAGAAACACCGTCATCGGCCAGCCCCCTTGGCCGGTCATGGCCTGCACAGCCGTCATGTAAATCTCATCGACATCGGGCCGTTCTTCGCGATCGACCTTGATGTTGATAAAGTGCTCGTTCATGCGCTGGGCGATCTGTTCGTTTTCAAAGGATTCGCGCTCCATGACGTGGCACCAATGACAGGCCGAATACCCCACTGAGAGCAAGATGGGCCGATCGGTGGCCCGGGCCACAGCCAGCGCCTCCTCGCCCCAGGGATACCAATCGACGGGATTGTGGGCGTGCTGGCGCAAGTACGGGCTAGATTCACTGGCGAGGCGGTTGGTGTGCTTGGGATCGGACATAGTATTAATAATACGATGCGATGGGGGTTGGCGATAGAGCTATGTAGGAATGACCTATTGCCGTTGCGTCTGCAGATAGTCTTCTAGATCACCGACGATGGTGCGGAAGCACCGCTCAGCCTCGACGCGAAATTCCGCCCTCTCGCGGCGGCAGTGCAGAGGCCACACTTGCTCCCGATAGCGCCTTTCGAGTCCGTCCTGATAGGCCGTGGGCAAGGCCGCAATCTGCAATGCGCGAATTTCGCCGAAGCTGATATTCGGCGTGCCCACTCCGTTGGCGTAGGCGGCGATCTGCTCGCGACCCAGCCGCGTTTTGAAAAAGAACCAAGCGTAAAATGGATTGAGCCCTTCCAAGCGAATCAGATCGACAAAACAACCCACATTGGCCGGCCTGTTCCCCAAATACACCGCGAGGCGGTTCCGCCCCAAGGCCCCGGCACCAGACCGCGACAACAGCAAGTCCCCGGGGCGCACGCGGCTGCGCGGGGGATCGTGTACACCTGCGGGCGCGACGCACAAAAGCGCGCGCTCGTCGAGCCCGGTTTCGGCGATGTCGCCCTGCCGGATGACCGGCACCCCGGCCTCTACGTGCTGAGGGCGGCCGCCCGTGACAATCGGCCCGTACGTCAAATGGCAGATGTATTCTCCCAACGGGACCAGTCGCAAGCGACCCGCCAAGCGGCGCACGGCTGCGCGCCCTTGCCAGAAGCGCGGATCCCAACGCTGGGAACGCAGCGCGCGCTGCCCTACGCTCAAGAGCGAGGCCTCTGGACCTCGGCAAGCCGGAGTGCCAAGCAAGAGCTGGGTGCGCTGGGCGTACTGCTCTACGCTCGGCCTCTTCCCGACTGGTGCGATCAGCCGCGCCTTGGTCCGAGCCAGTGGCTTGCTACGGCGCAAGACTACCAAGGCCGTCTGCACCTTGTTGAAAGCTCCAGGCAAAGCGACGACGGCCCGCACTTCAGCGCGCGCTAACAGCCAGTCGCGCATGTCTTGCCGTCGGGCATTGGCGAAGAATCCCTCGGGCAGTATCAGGGCCATCCAACCAGCGGGCCGAGTCAGTTGCAGTGCGCGCTCGACAAAAAGCGACTCCACTGGGAAGGCGCGCATCTGCTTTTGTCCATCAAGTAGCCTAAAGCGCCGGGCGAGCCGACAAGGTCCATCCGCCCCGAACAAGGGCAGCATCGGCCCCAATTTGCCAAAAGGCGGGTTGGCCAACACGCAATCGAACGACTCGTCCTCCACCTCGGGAAAGGTGCCGAGCAAGCCGTCGCCGGTGTAAAAGCAATCTGCCTGACTGCACCCTCGCTCGGCCAGCCCCTCGTCGATCTCAATGCCCGTGGTCTGATAAGCTCGCCCAACGACGCCCAACAATGCCCCTTCGCCCGCCGCTGGATCAACCACGCGTGCGCCAGCACCCAGATCTTTTCCCGCGAGCGTGCACACCGCGTTCCAAGCCAGTTGTGCTACCGCTATAGGTGTAAAGTGCTGCGCTAGTGTACTCGCGTTTCCTGCGTTACTCATTTGTGTATCCTATTGGGGGCAGTGGCCTCTTATTGCGGCTCGTCAAACGACCTCTATAACAAATTGCCGAACAAACCATTGGGTACTTAGTCGGCTCGCTGGCACACTTTCTGCTAGTACCATATCCACGCGATCCGCCAATGGACGCCTCATTCATCCACGCTCTTCTATCAGGAGGAACCTCATGCCGACCTTAAGAATGCCCAACATCAACCAAGTCGCCCTCAGCGGTCGCTTGGTGCAAGAGCCCGACTTCCGCTTCATGGACAGCGGCGCTGCCCGCTTGCGGGGGCGGGTCGCCGTCAACCGCTCCTATCGCGATCGCAATCAAGAATGGCAAGAGGAGACCTCCTTCTTCGACATCGTCCTCTGGCAGAAAGCCGCTGAGACCTTGGCCAAGCGCCTGCACAAAGGCACGCCGGTCTTTATCACTGGCCGCCTGCAAAGCCACTCTTGGCGCGGCGACGACGACCAGCCCCGCTTCCGCGTCCAAGTGCAGGTGCGGAACCTACAAATTCTGGAAAAAGATGAGGAAGACATGCAGGGGGAAAACGTGCAGGAAGAAACCGCCCTGCGAGTGGCTTGAGCAAGGCTTCGACGACTCGACTGAGCTCGCCGAAGTCCTGAGCTCAGCCGAAGGGAATGTGCGCGGGCAGGCGGGTGCAGTCGGCGGACGAACGAGACGCGCCGCGCCCAGCCCGCGCTTATTCCGCTCGCTCGAAGAGCGCGGCAATGCCCATCCCTCCGCCAATGCACAGCGCGGCTATACCCAACCTGACGCTGTGCTGTTGCATCTGGTGCAAAAGCGTGGTGGTGATGCGCGCGCCGCTGGCACCGACAGCGTGGCCGAGAGCAATGGCCCCTCCTTGGACGTTGACCTTATCCCAGTCCCAATCCAACTCTCGCCCCACAGCCAAGCTCTGGGCAGCGAACGCTTCGTTAAGTTCGATCCGATCCACATCTTCGAGCCGGGTCCCAGCTTGGGCCAACAGCTTGCGAATCGCGGGGGCTGGACCGATACCCATGATGCGGGGATCGACGCCAGCACTGGCTGTGCTCCGGAGATGGGCCAGCGGCACCAACCCGCGTGCCTTGGCCCCTTCTTCAGTCATCAACAGCAACGCGGCGGCCCCATCGTTGATTCCCGAAGCATTGCCCGCAGTCACGGTCCCGTCTTTCTTGAACGCTGGTTTGAGCTGACTTAGCTGCTCGACGGTAGCCTCAGGGCGCGGATGCTCATCTGTTGCAAAGACGGTCTCCCCACCTTTTTGCGCGATGGATATGGGCACAATCTGGTCGGCAAATGCCTCCTGCTCTTGGGCGCTGGCCCACCGCTGTTGACTCTGCGCGGCGAATTGGTCTTGCTCGGTGCGGGTAATCCCGTATTCTGTGGCCAAGTTTTCTGCTGTAACCCCCATGTGGCAGTCGTAAAAACAATCCCACAACCCATCGAGCAGCAGCATGTCCTCAACTTGGCCGTGCCCTAGTCGCTGACCCCATCGCCCCCCGTGCAGGACGTAGGGTGCCTGGCTCATGTTCTCCATGCCCCCCGCCAGCACTACCTCGGCCTCGCCGGCTCGTAGGCTCTGGGCGGCCAGCGCAATCGCCTTCAGCCCCGAACCGCAGAGCTTGTTGACCGTCATCGACGGCACCTCGTACGGCAGCCCAGCGGCGATGGTCGCTTGGCGCGCCGGATTGGCCCCGGCCCCGCCCTGATACACCATGCCCATCAACACCTCATCCACTTCGCTCGCTTCCACTTGGCACTCCGCGAGGGCCGCGGCGAGCACCTTGCCGCCCAATTCCGCCGCCGTCACGTCTTGTAGTGCACCGCCAAAGCGACCCGTGGCCGTGCGCCGGGCGCTGACTACAACTGGATCTGCCATGGTTTCACCTCTATTTCGTTGACGCAGCTAGCTGTGCTGCGTATTTTTTTAACCTCATAACGTAAGCTCGGAACCGAGTTTACAGAAAGGACGCTGCCGTTATGACCGAACCTACCGAGCGCGTCATCACCCACGCCGAACGCATCGCAAGGCAAGAAGGAATTTCCGAACAACTAAGTCAACTCTTCCTAGAGCATCGCCGAGATTTTCGTTGGATGGTCGGCATTCAGGTGACCGGTTTCCTCGTCATCATCGGAATCATGGTCTCTTTGTTTGTGGCTCTGAAAGGGGGAGGGAATTAAAAAATACGGGGCTGTAGCTCAGCTGGGAGAGCGCGGGCTTTGCAAGCCTGAGGTCGTCGGTTCGATCCCGATCAGCTCCACCATTTAAGTGTAACAGAGAAGCGGATCTAGAACAAGCACATAGCTTGTGTCTGAGATCCGCTTCTATTTTTGTACTCGCCCCGGCACTCAACTCAAAACTCTAATATGGAGGACAAGATGCCGCACGACCAATGGAGACTCATCTACGTCAGCGACCCTTCGGGCAATGCCAACTACGATTTTGACCCGGGCAGGGCGCGTCCCCTCATCACCTCACACCCCGCCAAGCCAGAGGAGCTGCAGCGCATAATCGACAACGTCGCCGCCAACAGGCCCGATACCTTTATCCAAGAGGTTTATAACGCCGGCTGGACCTTGTACTTTCGCTCCCCGCGCTTTGAGTACGACGCCCGTCCCCAGCACCGGCGCTTTATTCCCATGATGGACGACGGGATCATGCCGCTGCAGGTGATGCTCGACCAAGCCCGCAAACACGGGATGAACTTCCTCGCTGGTTTTCGCATAAACGACAGCCACGGCGCACCCGACCAAGGGGGGATGTTTCTCCACAAGAACCCGCAGTGGAAAATTGCGGAGATGCCGCAGGGCGCGGCCTTCGTTCCCGGCAACAGGATGGATTTCACCTTTGCCGAGGTGCGCGATTACCTTTTCTCAGTAATGAAAGAGGTCGTCGATCAATTCGACGTCGATGGACTCGAGCTGGTCTTCCGCGAAGGTCTCTACTTTCCGGCTCCCCAAGGCGATAGAAGCCTAGCGCGCGAGCGCCAACCGCTTATGACTGAATTGATCCGACGGTTGCGGGACATGCTCGACCAAGCCGGAAGCAGCCGAGGCCGCGACCTGCAATTGGGAGTCCGCGTCCCGGAGACGCTGGAGGAGTGCCACAACTGCGGTCTCGACGTGCCCACTTGGATAGCGGAAGCGCTCATCGACTACGTCGCTCCCCAAGACGCCATGTATTCGGATTGCAATGCCCCACACCAAGACTTCAGCCAACTCACCAAGGGCACCAAGTGCGAACTCTTCCCCGGCCTCCTCCCCTATTGCGCCAACCTCGACCGCACAGGTCCGCCGTTGACGCTTGAAAACTACCGCGCCTTGGCCCACTCGTTTGCCCGCCAAGGTGCCGACGGGGTCTCTATGTACAACTTTCAGATGCACTGGGATGCCTTCTGGAAATCGACCCGAGATCCAGGGCCAGAGGCCATGTATCCCCTAGCCCTTAGCTACCTGCGGGAACTGCAGGATCCAGCCAAAATTGCCGCTGGCGCTCGGCACTATCTGTTCCATCCCATGTGGGGTGGTTCTACGGCTTTCGGCTCCCCGGGCAAGACCGCGGGTGGAATTATCAGAGACGCTAAGATCATCCTTGAGCGGACGGAGCAACAGCCTTATGGGCAGTATCATTTTCGCCTGTACGAAAACTTCGACGAAATCGTCTTCGCCAAGTTGTTCTTCCGCGCTACGGGCTTGGGGCCGTACGACCAGATTGAGGTCGATATCAACGGCACGACCATCCCCGCCGACAGCGTGCGCCACATTTGGCACAGCGACGGCCGGCACCCGAATCAGGGACGGCCGCTCCCCGCGCATACTACCTGCATTATCGATCTGTCCTCGCCACCCATACGCGACGGCGACAATTCCCTCGGCGTCCGCTTACTGTTCTCCGGCCTCCCCGAAGGGGCTGTCGTCATCGACGAACTAGAAGTGACCGTACTGCCGCGATAACTCCGCTTTTCAGCTAAGGAGAAACCTTGTCGAGGAGCGATCCCGATTTCTGGAATCGGCGCACGAGCGCGGCGGCTATATGGACTAACCTGCGCTGGACCTTCGTCCACATCTGGGCGCACGGGCGGGCCCCGGCCTTGGGTATCGTCGCCGTGCAAATACTTCTCGGCATCCAGCCCGCGCTACTCATCTACATCACCCAGCACCTCGTCGATACCGTTGTCGCCTCCGCCGGTGCAGGGGGTGCCGGCTTTGACCTAGCCCTGCCGTGGCTTATAGCATTCGGGCTCGTGCTCCTGCTCACAAGCGATGTGCAGTGGGAGATACGGGACACACTCCACCTACAGCTCGAACAGAATCTCGAACGCGCGCTCGGCCGTCGCTTTCTGGCCAAGGCGTCGAGGCTGCCGCTCGTCTTTTTTGAGGTAAGCGTGTTTTACGACCGCTTGGAACGCGCCAAGAATCCAGGACGCACGGTTGATCGATTCTTCTTCGCGACCATGCACACATTTCAGGCCGGCCTCCGAGTCCTCTCCATCGCGGCCATGTTCGTCCCAGTCTCTCTGTGGATCTCGCTAATTCTTCTAATTGTACTGGTACCGCAAATCCGAATGTCCATCGAACAAAGCCGACGGTTCATGAGCTTCACCTACGGCCAAACCGAGGAAATGCGCCGGGCTGGCTACGTCGATCGGATTCTCACTGGGCGGGGCGAACAGAAAGAGAAGCGCCTCTTTGCCCTCCACCAGACGCTGAGCCAGCGATGGCGGGCCATGCGCCGGGCATTGCGAGAGCAACTCTGGCGACAACAAAAGCAACAGGTCCGAGGACGCCTCCCCGTCACCTGTTTGCGTTTCGCTGTCTCGGCCGGCATCGCCGTTGCGCTGGCCTATTTTCTCGGCGACCGGCTCCTCACGCCCGGCCGCTTTGTCGCTCTGTTCCGAGGAGTGGACGACATGCTGGGAGCCGGTTCCAGCCTCGGCTACCATTCGATGACACTGCAAAACCAAAACGCCGAAATCAGTTATGTGCGCGAGTTTCTCGACCTGCCCGAGGACGACGGCGCTTGGCTACAACGACCACCGACTGACCGCGAACCAACCCAGCCCTTCCCCAAACCGCTACGCGAGGGATTTGCCGTCGAAGATGTCTGGTTTGCCTATCCAGCAGCGGAAGCCACCGAGGGCGAGAACTCCCGTCCCGTCCTGCGGGGCGTAAGCCTGCGCCTCAAGCCCGGAGAACGAGTAGCCCTCGTCGGCGAGAACGGCGCGGGAAAATCGACCCTCGCCAAGCTCCTGTTGGGCCTGTACCAACCAACAGAGGGCGAGATCACCGTCGATGGAGTCCACTACAGCGAGATCGACCGAACGAGCCTTGCGAACGCAGTCAGCGCCGCGTTCCAAGACTTCTTCAACTTTGAACTCACCGCCTCCCAGTCCATTGGAATCGGTGCCCTCGGCAGCGGTGATAGCGACCAAGAAGCCGACCTGTGGCCAGCGTGGCTGCCACCCGATCCAGCAGTGGTAGAAAACGCAGCGCAGCGAGCCGGAGTCGATGCCATCACCGCGCGCCTGCCCTACGGCTACGACACCCCAGTAGGACACGTCCTCGACGGCGGACAAGGGCTTTCCGGGGGCGAGTGGCAGCGCTTCGCCATTGCCCGCGCATTCATCCGCCAGCCCGAGTTGCTGATCCTCGACGAGCCTACAGCCGCGCTGGACCCCTTGGCCGAGGCCGAGGGGTACCGGCAGTTCGGCGAACTGCTCGCCGGCCGCACCGCGTTGTTGATCAGCCACCGGCTGGGCTCGGCCCGCATGGCCGACCGCATTCTCGTCCTCAAAGACGGCCGCATCGCCGAGCAAGGACACCACGACGACCTAGTGGCAAAGGGCGGCGTGTACGCTGCCTTATGGGAGGAACAAGCCTCGTGGTACCGGTAGCCCTCCAAGACGCAAAGGTGACCCGCCCGCCTACCATGCGCACGCTCTTGCGCTTTCTGAAGTGGATGGTCCAGACAGATCCCCGCTACTCCATCGTCCTACTGGTGCTCCAGTTCGTCGTCGGTCTGCTGCCGGCCGCGTCGGTATGGGTTATGCGGGCACTCTTTGATCGCAGCCTCGCGGTGTACGAGGGGCATCTGCCCGTGGCGGACCTGCTGGTATGGATCGCTCTGTGGGCTGTGCTGGCACTGGCACAAGTAGTGTTCAGGATGGAGCTTTTCTCTTTACTCGTCGAGCGACTGAAACAGGAGATGGAGGACCGGCTACTAACCCAACTCCAGCGCAAAGCAAGCGTCCTGCGACTCGAAATCTTCGAGCGCGCCGATTTCCACGACGTCCTGCGCCGAGCACAAGAGGCGGCCACGCCTGGCTTTTTTCTCATCCTTATCGGCGAGATCCACATGATAATTACCGGGATGCTGACGGTCGTCTCCGTCGCCTTGGTCGTAGGGCTGTGGAATCCACTGCTCCTGGTCGCCATCGCCTTGGTATCGGTGCCACCGCCGCTGGCGCGAGCGCTCCAAGAGAAAAATACCTTTCTCCTCAAGCGCGAGCAGACCCAGCGCGAGCGTCTGCGGTCTTACTTAGAGCACATTCTCACTGAGCGCGCCGCCGCCAAGGAAGTGCGAATCTTCAACCTAGGATCGGCCTTGCTCGGTTGGTGGGAGCATCTCTACTGGCAGGTGGCCAATCGGCTCTTTCAGCAAAAACGCTCGCAGTCTCTGGTCAATCTCTTGCTATCGGCTTTCAGCCTGGCCGGTCTGGCCGCTGGCATTGGCTGGTCCGCTTGGGCCGTAGCCCACGGCGGCCTCTCCCCCGGACAGTTCGCCGCCATGATGGTCGCGCTGCAGCAAGTTAGCACGCATGTCGATTCGGTCTTCGTTCGCTTTGGTTATCTCGCCAATCGCCTCCTGTACATCGCCGATCTCTTCACCTACCTCGACCTAGGCCCGGAAGAATCGGAGGAGGGCGAGCCAATCGACCGCGTCGGCGAGGCCCCGATTGCGGCCATCGGTCTCTCCTTTCGCTATCCACAGGCAGAATACCCGGCAATCGACGACATCTCATTCACCATCCAGCCCGGCGAGCGCGTGGCCCTCGTCGGTGCCAACGGTTCGGGCAAGACTACGCTAGTCAAAGTGCTGCTGGGCTTGTTTCACCCCACGGAGGGAAAGGTACTCTACGGCAATGTCGATCTGAATCGGGTGGATCGGAACGGCCTGTGGGACCAATCGGCCGCGGTATTCCAAGACTACACCCGTTTCGCCTTTTCTCTGGGGGAAAACATCGGCTTGGGACGCACCGAGCGAATGGGCGATCAAGAAGCCATTGAACACGCTGCGCACCAAGGCGGGGCCGTCCCCATCGCCGAGCAACTGCCAGAGCACTACAACACCCTTCTCACCAAGGAATTTGCCGGCGGCACCGAACTGTCCGGCGGAGAGTGGCAGCGCGTCGCCATCTCAAGGGGATTCATGCGCAACGCCGCCCTGATCGTACTCGACGAGCCGACCGCGTCGCTCGATCCCCAAGCCGAGGCCGACGTGTTCCGGCGCTTCCTCGCCATGTCCGGCGAGCGGACCACCATCGTGGTCTCCCACCGCTTGGGCTCGGCTCGGCTATGCGACCGAATCTTGGTGCTAAAAGAGGGACGCCTGCTCGAAAATGGGACGCACGACGAATTGCTGTCTCAAGAGGGAGAATACGCCCGCTTATGGGCTTTGCAGGCGCAGTGGTACGGCGAGGAGGAAGGTACTCAGTGAACTATAACTCGGTGGCTTTGTGGCAGCAGACGAAGGACCTTTTGGCGGAGACGGAACCTACACAAATACTGCGGGTGAAACCCCAAACCGTTCGGACAAAGCACGTATCTGCCGGACATTCAGCGCCCGCTTCCCACCCAGAATCTCCGAGACGACCCCTTGCGAACCCACCTCCGGCAAATCCGCCTGAGTCAAATCATGCTCCTCCATGAGAAATCGAAGTGCCTCCACCCCCTCTAACTTAGGCATGGGATAGTATTGTTCCTCCCAGGCATGAACAACGGTCCCCAGCGTATCGAGCAGGGAATACAGCGGATGTCCCTCATCAGTGCCCACTTCATCAATCAGGCCGTTGAGGCGCTCTAGCGCCAAATCATAATCCCGCTCATTTTGAATGTTGAGTAAGGCCCTCACTTGCGTCCAAGATCGCTGAAGCTGTGGGGTAATGACGCTCATGTCTTCCATCCTCCACGGTCGTAGGCTTGATGTGTCAGCACGTGACGGATATATACTTTTCCCCGATTGAAGTGAATAGAGGTAATCAGGCGGTACTTATTGCTGGCGATGTTAAACACGACGAAATCCCCGACTTTGTCAGCCGAGGGAAAAGCACGCCGCAGCGCGGTGAAGCTACTAAACTGAGTCTGTCGCATGATTTTGAACCAGCGGTTCAGAGGCATCTTGCTCTCGGGATGCTGTGCCCAAAACACTCGGAGGGCTTTGCGTGAGATGACGTGCATCCATAGATAATATCGCAATATGAGATACAGTGCAAGCAATCTCTGTGCGGACCACCATCGTGGTCTCCCGAGAGCGTTCGCCTCCATTGCCTACCACGAGATGATCTTTACATGACAACGCAAATTACGTATAGTTGGTCATATGCTGTTCATCGAGACATCGGAATTCACCAAGCATCTACGGTCACATCTCGATGACGATAGTTACGCCGCGCTTCAGATGTTTCTCAGTGCGTACCCAAGCGCCGGAGACATCATTCGCGCATCGGGCGGTATGCGGAAAATCCGCTGGAGATCGAAGGGGCGCGGCAAGCGAGGCGGTAGCCGGATCATCTACTACTGGCACGTCGCCGAGGACCATATTTATCTACTCACTCTGTACGGCAAGGGCTTGAAAGACGATCTGACGCCTGCCGAGCGGGTCGCGTGGCGCAAGGTCGTAGAGGAGATCAAAAATGGCTGAACGGAATATCGCCGCCGAAGTTCTTGCGGGTCTGCACGAAGTTCGAGAGCACCGAGCCGGCAAGCGCACGCTGCGGACCACCCGGGTCGAGGCGAAGCCCTTGCCCGGACTCACGCCCGATATGATTAAGAGGATTCGCGAGGAGCTCGACGTTTCAAGAGCGGTATTCGCCCACCTGCTGCGCGTACCGGTACGCACCGTTGAGGGCTGGGAGCAAGGCAGGTCCAGTCCACCGGATGCGGCGGCGGCCCTCATCCTCATGGCCCAGAAATACCCAGACACCTTCGAGCGGCTGGCATCACTGTGAGCTGCACTGATGGAGAATACGCCCGCTTATGGGCTTTGCAGGCGCAGTGGTACGGCGAGGGGTAGGGTGAGCCGTGGCCGCCTCTTACCCTATCGTCAACGGTGCCGAGCACGCCTGGGTGCTCCACGACCCCCGCTTTAAGCCCGACCCGCGTCTGTCTAACTGCCCCGGTGCCAAGCCCGACTATGAGCAGTCGGCTGAAGACCTCATCGAACACATGCGGACCTATGGAGTCGATAAGGTCGTCATCAGCCAGGTGTGCTACTACGGCCGCGACAACCGCTATGCCAGCCACTGCGTACAGCGCTATCCCGACCGCTTTGCCGCCATCGGCCTTTTAGTGGGGCACCGGCTGCACCATCCGGCCGATCCGGAGAATCCGGCGCGCTTGGAACGGGCCGTGCGAGAGGAGGGCTTGGCAGGGCTGCGCTTGAGTCCCATCTACGACCGCGACGTGGTCTGGCTCAGTGATGAGGTCAGCTATCCACTGTGGCACCGGGCCGAGGAATTGGGCGCGGTGTTCAACATCTTCCTAGCGCCGCACCAAGTGGGGCAGGTGGCGGCCATGGCCGAGCGCTTCCCCGGGGTCAAAGTGGTCATCGACCATCTGGCGATGATCGACATCAGCGCCCCCGATAGCGAGGGCTTTGGGCCGCTGCTCGATCTGGCCCGCTGGCCCAATGTGTACATCCGAACCTCACTGCACAATCCTTCCAAGGAACGACCGCCCTTCCGCGATGTATGGCCCTTTTTGGAGCGGGTGTACGACCGCTTTGGGCCGCGGCGGATGGTATGGGCCAACTTTTACGAACTGCTCATTATGCAGGAGTTGATCCCCTTTTTCAGCGTTGAAGACAAGAGGTGGATTTTGGGGGAGAACGCTCTAGAGATCTACTTCAAAGGTCAGGGCTGACAGCCCATTCTGCGGCCGGATTCAGGGTATGTGTCGATGAATGCACGCACTCAGCGTCCGTGTCCGGCAAAAGATTGACCGCTCTCGAAGCGCATTAGGCGTAAGTCACAATGCCGGTGAACCTTTGCTCGCTGATGTCCGCCTTGTAAGGTAAAAGGCAGATGACGTATGACCAGTCCAAGCGATCAGCTATTGGCCGAGCAGGTGCGGCAGGGCAACGAGCAAGCTTTCGTCCGCCTGATTCGGCGCTACGAACGCACCCTAGTAGGGCTGATCCGCCACCGGGTCGGCTCCGGCGACCAAGTGCAGGACGTACTGCAGGAAACCCTAGTACACGTCTGGAGCGGCCTGTGCCGAGACACCCCCCGCGACGTGCGAGCTTGGTTGCTACAAGTAGCTCGCAACCGCTGCCGCGATTACTTCCGCTCGACCCAGCGCCGCGAGCTGTTTGTCGAGAGCGAGGCTTTGGCACCTATGGTCAATCGCTTCGGAGTGGCTCAAGCCCGGCAGCGAGAAGCCGCCGCGGCCATCGTTGAGGCCATGGAGGAAGTGCCCGACCGCGAGCGGGCTGCCCTGCAGGCCTTTTACTTGGACGGCCTGAGCATTGCCGAAATAGCCACCCGCCACCGCTGCCCCGACGGCACGGTCAAGCGTCGCCTGTCCCACGGGCGCGATCGAATCCGCACGGCGTTGGGTGTCCCTCCCAAGAAGAGGAGCAAAACCATGAGTGCTAGCCAACAACGGCCCTTCCCCCAGTACCGGCCCGAAATACGCATTGAGGCGAGCCAAGAGGAACCCTTCCGCGTTGATTTCAAGGAGATGGCTTGGTGGTTCATCGTGCCGGAAGTAGGCGACCGCGTCCGCTATGGCTCGTACTCCCCCCCCAAAGAAGGCCACGCGCCCTGGAGGCTGTCCGAAACCGTCTCGCTAATGGCCCAACGACCCGCTATCATCCACGACCGTCCCTGCGTCGAAATCGAGGTAGAGAACCAGCATCTGACGGCAATGACGGGCGACAACGTGCCTAATGGAAAAAAGGATAGCCGCGTCAAAGTCTGGGGCTGTCTGGCCGAGAACGCAGTGGAGTGGATCGCGGTAGAATCGCTGCGCCCCGACGGCACGCGGGAACTGACAACTTTCCTCGACGAAGGATTCTACGACGATTGGGACCCTTCGCCGCGCCTGATCGAGGATTGTGGCTACCTGCGCCCCCAGACCGACGGCTCGCTCACAAGACAGGCCGACGCACCCGGAGTAATGGACGCAGGGGTGTTCGACCTGCAGATCGGTCAGCAACGTTTTACCTGCATGCGCGTCTTTGAAATTGAGGAAGAGGCCAGCGAGCGAGACGTCATGGTCGAAGCCTATATCACCCGCGCCGGACGCACGGTGCTGTTCCGCCGCTACAACGGCAATCGCTGGGCCAAAAGAGACACCCCGCCGCACAATTGGGGTGAGGAGATGACTTGGGAAGAGGACCTACCCCACACTGACCGCATAGTCATCGACGGAGTGACCTATGTGCACTATTACGACAACCTAACAGACGTGGCCTGCGGCATCGTCGATTGATGGTTTATGACGAATGGCGGAATGATCCGACAGCGATTTTGGGAGCTGCGACGATCCATTTCGCGGACCGTTAGGAGATGCCCTCTGATCAAGGCGTTCCACCGTGCCCTTGCGCCAAGTAGTTTTTCAGCAGTTGCGCGATTTTTGCTGCCGCGTCTTGACACAGCAGGGCCATAGGCTTCTTGCCGCCCGGAATAGATTTCCGAATCGACACAATCAGAGGGGGATTCTGTTCAAAAAGAACTCTTCTCTCCGATAGGAGAATCAACTGCACGCCGATCTCGGCGACGCCGAAGGCGCGCCTTTCAGAATCATGCCAGAAATTGAGCCTCATAATATCAAAAGCCAACTTGTAGTCGCCCTTCCAAGGAAAATACTGCATGGGCGACGCGCCAATCTGCTCGACCAAGGCGGCCACCAGCGACTGATGGAGATCGGTCGTCTGCTCTTTTATATATGATACATCAGTCGTGCCGAAATAAGTGTAAAGGGGGCTGCCAGCCAGATTCTCTCCTTCGGCGATAAACTGCTCCAGTCCTTGCTCGAATGTATGAGTACTGCGCCCCGCAATAAGCAGCCCCGACTCCGAGTCCGCGGGCACCTGCGCGATGACTTCGTTATTTCCCGCAGACGGTGGTGACATAATGCTGACTGCCCGCTGGGCCGTCGCGGTCACATCGTCGGGAGCGACCGAGTGCAAAATCGCCCGGTGTTCATCCTCCAATAAGGTCTGCGCTAGGATGGGCATCTTCTCCTCGGGGAAAGATGCTGCACTAAACGAATACCATTTCGCTACGATCTCGCCGCTCCTGCGGTCCTTTAGCTCGTAGCGCGCCATAAGACCGCGCTGGGTGACGATCTCCCGTTCACTCGTTTCCGCCACCCATGCGGGAATCGGCACATCGACAAATTCTTTGGCCATTACGCTCTCCTTCTCATGGCGCGCAAACCAAGCCCCGTACACACTCAACTCGTATGCCGACTTTAGATTGTAAGTCAGGGGGTCTTCATAGCGCGTGACGTATTCAAATAGCCCTAAACCCTCCACTTCCTGTAACAGTTTCCACTCCAAGCCATCGGCCTCCCGATTCGTGAGTGGGGTAAAAGCCCTCTTGGCCCCACGCCATGAGTACGGATCGGAATCTCTTGCCAGGACCAGAACTGCTATATTCCTTTCGTTCAGATCCTTGGACACTCTACCGCCGCCACTGACGGCGCAACCATACAGACACCAAAATGTAACAATGAAGAGGACACTCAAATGGCCGTATCCTGTAAGGTTGCCGTACCGCCTAAACAAAGGGACTTATATACAATGATGCCCACGCTGTCGTAAGTCGTTGAGCGTCAACGCCTTCGGGTTGTCCCTTTTTTAGCTCCTTCATTTCACACGTACGCTAGCGAAAGGAGCTAGAACATGACTAAAAATCTTGAATCCCAAAGAACATCTTTGCCTCTCTCAGGCAATCCCGTTCAATCTCCTCAGGGGTGTTTCTATAACCCCGACAATTCTTCACAATTACCAGTGCCTCCGCCAGATCCTCAAGAGTCATTTCTTTCATATTTGAAAAGAATTGCTGTTTGGACTGCGGAGCGATCTCGTCGAGTGTCTTCGCAAGGGCTGCCAGAATAACCGCAATAGGCAAGTCAGGACTCATGCTGTCTTTTATCCTTGGTGTGGTGGGTGGGGAGGCCCAAGAACGGGCAACCACGGGGGGAAGTCAATGCAGAAAGAACTTGTATCGTCTTGTTCGCTGTTCTATTTTGGGGCCGTCATACTCCCGCAAGTCTCCCGTTGTCGGGTGGCCTGCTGAATACAACAGCCTCTTGTATGTGGCGGGGTCGCTCCCGGCTACTAGGTGAATAGGTAGGGACTTCCCGCATCTACTTGCGTGAGTATGACACTGCCCGGCCCCCTTGAGAGGGGGGCCGCTGGGGCAGTGTCATCACCTTCGAGCATTTACTGCCCTGGACACCTTCAACTAAGTCTCTGACTAGAAGGAAGTTCCTTATGGCCGTGTCTCTTAGGGTGAAAGCTGCGCTAGTAGGCGGCGTCTTGGTCTTCTCGACGCTGCTAATACTGATATTTGTCGCAGGAGGTTATTACGAAGCAAAGAAAGAAGAGACTGAACGGGATTTTCAGTCTATACAAGCTCAGAAACAGGCCCGAAAAACGAGCCAATGGCGGCGGATACCTATTAGTGAAGATATGGAATTACTTGCTTCACCACGGCAAGAGATAAAAGGGACAGATGCTAAGGTCTCGTTTATGTTGCTACCATTCCCAAATGGGGTAGAAGTTCCCAGTTTGGTCTTTACGAAGGCTTTGAAGCAACTGTTTATTTTTTCTCACGTAAATAAAATCTCAGTACGTATGACAGCATGGGCTTATCCCGATATTGACTCTAGTGTGGATAGGACAATTCTTTTTGTTATTGCCAATGATCTATTCCCCAATACAGAAGGTAAATTCTATATAGTAGCGACGGCATCTGATACCCGTTGGATAATGGATAAGATCGCCTCGTCATATTATACAAGGCTACTTTTTGAGTTTGGCGATTCCTATACTAGTGCCTTGAGCAATCATTATACACAAATACCTCTGGGCAACGCAAAATATGAACTAGAGCATGTTCGCAGAAAACAGGCTAGATACTAAAAAAATAGAAGGCCGACGCCCCTACGATGGGCGTCGGCCTTCTCTCTACGGGTCAGCGATGAGCGCTTGGTATGGTAGAGCTTTGCCCATCATGCCTTGCGCCATCATCGCCATCTGCTGAATGGTATCGACGGCGCGGGCGTTGTGTCGCCCGGCGAACTCGCCGATATATCGGGCTAGGTGCTTCTCGCTCATCTTGTGATAGGTGCCGTAATAGCCACGCTTGAGCAAGGCCCAAAAGGATTCGATGCCGTTGGTGTGTGCCTGCTCTTCCACGTATTCGCCGACGCTATGCCGGACGGTTTCGTGATTGGGTAGGCCGTCATACACCATGCTTTCGTCTGTGTAGAGCATCGCGTCTGGATCTCTGTGCTCTTCCACAAACTCTTGTATATTGGCCCGGTTGGCTGGCTGGGTTATTTGCGCCCTCACCTCCTTAGTAGAGCGGTCCTTGATGCCAGTAACGGGTATCTTGCCGATGGTGCCGCGCCCTGCGTGCAGCTTCTTGCTTTCGTGCTTGTTGGTCTCCTTGCCGCCGATATAGGTTTCGTCGGCTTCCACGGGGCCAGCCAAGCGAGCGTAGCGCGTCTGCCACATGGCGCGGATACGGTGCGCTAGGTGCCACGCGGTCTTTTGCGTGACGCCTAGGTCTCGGTGGAGCTTCATGGACGACGTGCCTTTGATGCCGGTGGTCAAGAGGTAGATGGCCAAGGCCCAGATCTGAAAGCCTAGATTGGATTCGGCCATAACCGTCTTGCTGCGAACACTGAAACGCTTGCGGCATGCTCGACAGCGGTACGGCATGGTCTTATGAGCCGCGCCGGTCTGGATGTTCCAAGACCCACAGGTAGGACACTGTGGGCCATTAGGCCAGCGCGTTTCCGCAAACCATTGCTCCGCTGTGGCGTCGTCGGGGAATAATCGGATTACTTCAGGCAGAGACAGGCCCTTGCGGTGGGACTGGCCCGGCCCTGAGCGTCTGGCTATAGGCGAGACTCCTAGCTTTTCGCCGATCTCGACAAACTGATTCGGCGACGTACGGGTTGAACTGGATGGGGTGCCGCAGCCTAGGCCGCGGGCGGCAGTGGCCGCGAACCTTCACAGGCTGCTCCTTGGGGCAGGAAGACATATAGCCTCCTCCTTGGGATGGCGCTTGACCCAAACAAGGAGGTGTACTATATTCCTTCTTGCTTGGTCAAGCTGTTGTGGATTGGAGCGCCGACCCCGTGCGTGGGGTCGGCGCTCTTCGGTTCTAAGGAGAACCTGGACAACGAGTTACGTGTTGTCAAATCGTCTTCTGGTTCAGCCGCTTGGCGATGACCAGAATTACTACCTGGATCACCTCAAACAACAAAAGTCTGCCCGTTAGCATGGCAGCCTCCTTTGTGGGGAGTGGGGAGAAAATACAAAATGCGTCGCCACGGTGACGACGCATAGGGAGACGTAAAGGCTAACCTGTACGCTAGGTTATACCACAAAAAAGGCCAGTTTGGGCACTATTTTGACACTTGACAGCCAATTTAGGTATATTTACAATGTCTCTCCCCCAGCAAAAAAGGAGACGTGTCATGGGAAACGGAAAAGACCCCATTCAAGATAGAATGGATAAACTTGAAGGGGAGATTAACCGACGGTTCATCGAATCTTTAAATGACTTTGGCAGCATAATTACTACTCTGAGTAATCGAGTATCGCGCGTCGAGGACCGGCTGGATAAAATCGAGGGCCGGCTGGATAAAATCGAGGGCCGGCTGGATAAAATCGAACAAAAACTCGATTTTTTCATACAAGGCACTCAATGGTTTATGGGCAAATCACTTGTGCTAGAGACCTTGAGTTTGGTTGTTGCAAGAAGCAGTTCGCCAGACCAGATAAAATTCATTTCGGAAACTTGGAATCGAATTACTGCTTTTAACGAGTTAGATGCACCTCCAGCCGTTAAGGAATCCGCTCTTCAAAACTATAAAGACATCAAGGGATTTTTAGAAGACGCCATGCCTTAAAGAAAATCGTCCATTCTCTCGCTACGCTACGTGGCAGGCGGCCAAGCTAGATTTTCTAGCTTGGCCGCTTTTCTGTATGTCCGCGGGCGAGATCAAGCGAATATCTACCACCCTTGGGCACCATTGTATATAATTCCCTAAACAAAGGTCTCATAGTTGGCATCTCCGATAGGGTGAATGGGGCGAGACAAAATAAAAAATTTAAGCCACTGCCGCCGACTTATTGACTTTTTCCAAGCATCCGCGTTCTTTGATTTAGTTCCCCTTTACCAACAGGAAAAGACCCTACTATGACGACGAAAAATAAAAAACGCAAACTCTTCAAACTCTTAGCCCCGCAGGCGGAAAGCGTTTATTTAGCCGCCTCTTTCAACGATTGGGACCCGCAGGCTCGCCCGCTCAAAAAAGACTCCCAGGGCCTGTGGAAAACTTCGGTCACTTTGCCTTTGGGCAAGCACGAATACCGCTTTGTGGTCGATGGCGAATGGAGCGATGATCCGCAGTGCGAAGAGCGCCACCCCAATCCCTTCGGCACCACCAACTGCATTTTACACGCCTGATTCACCGCGTCTAAAGGCGTACCCCCTACGATTCACGCATAAACAGCGCGTAAATCCCCTCGCCGCGCCACGCAGAGTCTGAGCGTTATTCCCCGTCGCGAGGCCGGTATTCGCCGCGGGCGTTCCAGCCGGGATACTGCGCTTCCAAGGCGGCGAGCGTCTGACGGGTGTAGTATAAATGGTCAGGCGGTGGGAAGCGGAAAAGCAGGCGATCGGCAGCGGAGAGACCGGCGATAAACTCGCAAAAGTGCGGGTTGCGCCCCACGTGGGTGTAGTGCTCGACCCCTTCCCAATAGTGGTCGGCGCGACCATAGGCAAATTTCCAGATATAGCGCTGCCCGTCGGCACGCCGATAGTCACTGGCGGCGTGCCAAGAGTAGTTGTGGAAGATGGCTACCGAGCCGCCAGGAGCGACCATTGGCTCAGCTCTGGCCGCGTCCTGATGCTGGCCGTCCCCGTCGGCGACGAAGAGAGTCGGGGCCTGATCCTCTTCGACATCTTCGAGGCAGAACCAGAAGTTGAGTTGGCTGTGGCGACGGTCGGATTCAGTGGGCGGCAGTAGCGAGTTGTTGCCATTGTCGATGTGGAACGGCCTACCCTTGCGGCCCGGATAGGAGACCAGACCCAGTCCGGGCCGATAGTGTATTTGGTCGGTGCCGAGCCAGCGGCGGGCAAAGGCAATGCCCTCGCGATCGACGATGGCGCGGTTGAGGCATTGTTCGGGATAGGGAAAATAGCAGGAGTCAATGCGGTCGGCAGGTGGATCGTCCGCGATTTCGTCCCAAGGTTTGAGAATGCGGCGGAGAGCAGCGGCCATTTCCGCGCGTTGGGCTTCGGGGAAGTAGTTCTGGACGATGACGTAGCCGCGCGTAGCAAGCGCTTCGAATACTTCGTCGTTTAGTCTTTGCTCCTGCATGATGGGTTCCTTCAGGAAACGTATCTCTGTATGCCGACGATGAGTGCGAGATCAGCGCGACGCCGACGAGTTCCAAAAACAACAAGAACAACCCGCTTGTCAACTGGATTTTGGCCATTCTAACTATGCAAATGCAACATATTGAGTTACATTTGCATAGATGATAGCCCGCAACATCAAGCCGACTCTGAACCAACTGCTGGACAGCAACCCGGCGGTTGTCTTGATCGGGCCGCGCCAAGTCGGCAAGACGACGCTCGCCCGGGAAGTCGCCGACGAGCGCGATGCCCTCTACTTGGACCTCGAGCGCCCCAGCGATCTAGCCAAGATCGCCGACATCGAGCAATACTGCGCCGAAAACGCCAACCATTTGCTCATTCTCGACGAGGTACATCGCGCACCGGGATTGTTCGCCCCGTTGCGCGCCATCATAGACGAATATCGGCGGGCTGGCAAGCGGACGGGGCTGTTCCTGTTGCTCGGCTCGGCCTCCATCGACCTGCTGCAACAGTCGAGCGAGACGCTGGCCGGCCGCGTCGCCTACTGCGAGCTGCATCCCGTCAATGCTAGCGAAGTACCTGTCGGTGAACTGCGCCGACTCTGGTGCAGAGGCGGTTTCCCAGAGAGCTATCTAGCACCAAGCGACGCGGAGAGCCTCGACTGGCGACTCTCCTTCATCCGCACGTACCTCGAACGCGACATTCCCCAGCTCGGGCCGCGCATTCCCGCCGAGACCTTGCGCCGGTTCTGGACCATGCTCGCCCACAATCAGGGGCAAACCCATAACGCGGCCGCACTCGCTCGGGGCCTCGATGTCAGTGGCGTTACTATCGCCCGCTATCTGGACTTGCTGGCCGATCTCCTACTGATCCGCCGCCTGCCGCCTTGGACCAGCAATGTGGGGCGGCGACTCGTCAAGGCACCCAAGGTATATGTCAGAGATAGCGGCGTCTGCCATGCGCTGCTCGGCATCGAGACGCTCGATGACCTGTTCGGGCATCCCGTCATCGGCGGCAGTTGGGAAGGTTACGTCATCGAGAACATCGCCGGTGCCCTGCCGAGACGTGCGTCTTGCGGCTACTACCGCACAGCGGGCGGCGCGGAAGTTGACCTAATTGTCAATCTCGGCGCGGGCGAAATCTGGGCCATCGAGATCAAGTTCAGCTCGGCTCCCAAGGTCTCCAAGGGGTTCCACTCGGCCTGCGAAGACCTGCGGCCAAACCGGAAGTTCGTCGTTCACGCTGGCAACGAAAGTTTCCCACTGGCAAAGGACATCCGCGCCGTGACGCTGCCCGCCATCGTCCAGCTACTGGCGCAAGCGCGTTGAGTCGTGCGGGACATATCGGCAGGAATAGATACGCGCTAAAGCGGAAACGGCACGGGAATCCCGTCGTCGTGCCACGGAAAAGCGTAACTCGGCGCATTGCAGAAGCGGTCTAGCCCCGCTCCGACGCGAATCGCCGTAGAAGGCGGCAGTTCCACCGAGAAGTACTTCCCTTCTACAGTAGTCGCCACCTCGCCATCCTTCCCCGCAGCGCGGTATTTGAGCTGCGTGAAGCGGTGCTCGCCAAAAGCGCCGGCCTGCACAATGAGGCGGCGCGTTTCGTGCCGCGACGTGTTGACGAGTTGGATTCCAACTACGTCCGGTCCCAGTTCATCCACCAAGGCAGCCACATCTAAGGGCAGCCCCGGACGCAGGCGGTCGGCGTCGAAATAGCGCACCGTAGCCCGCAGCAGGCCTCCGTTATAAACCGACTGCGGCGCCCCCAGCGTCACTTGGGTCAATCCCTTGGTCAACACCGACTGCGATGGAAGTCGGTTAGTCGCAATGAGTTCTATGGGACTGCGCTCGTCGGCGCGCATGGCCTCGTAGGTCTCTAGAGCCTGCTGATACTCCGCCCGCAGGATCTGCTCCGGCCAGCCGGGGTTCTTGCCGTCGTAGTACTGAAAGCGGGCGAATTCAGTATTGCCCCAGTTTTTCTCTCCTAGGGCTGTCCCCACGTCGTTCCAATCGCGCTCCACATCGCCATCGCGCACCAAGGTAATCAGCTCGTAGTCCTCACGAGCCATAGAAGCGTGATACAGGTGCATGATGTCCTGGCCCCGCAGCGGCGTGGGTTCCAACCAGTAGCCCCGCATCTCAATGCCGTCGCTTACGTGCAGCCCTGGCGCTGGATTCCAGTCCCAACCGTCCGGCCCGTAGCGCACCGGCACGAGAAACTGCCCGTCCTCCCGTTTCCTGCCGTTATCGACTTGCAGCTTGATTTGCGAGCGCAAAAAGTCGAGGTATCCGCTGTCGCCGGTGAGCAGTTGGGCGCATTCGACTGCGATGTTGATGCCATGGTACATGATGTTGTAACCCTGGTAGTGGTTCCAGCCGTACTGGCCGCCCCACCACACGCCTTCGCGTCCCCCGCCAATGACGCCTTTAGCATCGACGTTGTCCGGGCAAATACCGCCGTTTTTCTCCGTGCGCTCCATCCACGCCTCAGTATAGTCGAGAACCCACTGTTTGTACTTGTCGTCGCCCGTGTACAGATAGGCATTGGTCACCAGCGCAGTAGCCGCCAAGCTGTTGGGCGTGTCGCACTGCAAGACGAGCCGGTCGAACAGATCGACGATCTGCTTGCGCCGCGTTGGGTTTTCAAACCACCGAGTCTCCAAGTTTTTGACGATGGGATACAGACTCGCACGCACTCCGTAGTAGTTGGCCTGCCCACCTAGGCCGCGCCCGGCCAGCAGCATGGTGTTGGCGTATTCCGCGTCCGCGTGGAGCTTGGGTCCCTGGCTCGAATGAAAGGGCGAGCGCAGGATGCGGTATTCGGGATCCCAGTTGGGGGCTTGGGGATCCTCGCCGATGAACATGGCCGCAAAGCTCCGCGCCCGCCGCATGTTTTCCGATACCGTGGGGTCGGCCACCCCAAAGTCGTAAAAAGCCATATTGCCCTCGCCCAAGTGGTGCCACTCCATGGCTTGTTCGAGGTTCCAAAACTCGTTGTGGATGGACGGCCGGAAGACCTTCTTGTGGTCGTTGTAGCGCGTGCGGTGATTGATGCGATCGTCGCTGATGCGAGTGACGGCGTTCCAGTTGCGGAAGTGGAGGTCGAGCAAATCGTCGGCCGCGCCAATCGCGTAGAACAGGCCAAAGTTATACACCTGTTCGTAGAGATCATCCACATCCTCAGCCAACAAGGTGCCACCGCCGCGCTCAAAGTACTGACGGGCAAACAGGCGGCCCGACTCCTCCATCAGCGCGATTAAATTCCGCTCCATCAAGGCCCACGCCGGCGGGGCTGCAACCTCAGTCGCCTCGATCTTGGTCATACTATTTGCCACCATCGCCTACTGCCTCCTGTGTGCGAGAAAGGGTCGGACGTAATTCTAGGTGGCGTCATCTCCGCAGGCAAGAGGCCCACTTTCAGCCGGCCCGCTTGGCCGCTCCAAACGCATCCGTTACTTTAAAACTCCATGAACAGCAAAGACTACCTACACGCCCTCTTCGGCTGTCAGGGTCGCAAAGCCATCGTCACGGGAGCCTCCAGCGGCTTAGGAGCCGAACTAGCCCGCGTCCTCGTCTCGGCAGGAGCCGATGTCCTCGCCGTCGCCCGCCGCCGCGAGCGCCTCGAAGCACTCGCCCACGAATTGCGAGACCGCGCCGGCACCATCCACGCCCACGCGGCTGATCTCAGTGACAACGCCGCCATCGCCGCCCTGTCCGAGCAAGCGCGCGAGCAACTCGGCGGCTGCGATATCTTGGTCGCCAATGCCGGCACAGCCACCCGTGTCCGTCTCGAAGACATGGCCGAGCAAGACTTTGCTGCTGTCGTCGATCTCAACCTCAAAGCCCAGTGGCTGCTCGCCAAAGCCTGCTTTCCCTTGCTTCGCGAATCTGAAGCCGGCCGCATCGTCAACATCGCCTCGATCTACGGCTTGGGAGCCTCGGTAATCAACGGCCTGAGCGCCTACACTATCAGCAAGCATGGACTCGTAGGACTGACGCGCTCGCAAGCGGTGGAATGGAGCAGGCACGGCATCACCGCAAACGCTATCGCCCCCAGCTATTTCCCAACTGAAATGACCGAGACCGCCCTCGATAACGAAAAGATGAGCACCCGCCTGCGCACCTTTACACCGCAGGGCCGCTTTGGCCAGCCTGCAGAGCTGGCCACCGCCCTACTCTTCTTGTGCTCAAAGGCCAGTGGCTACGTCAACGGAACCATCGTACCGGTGGACGGCGGCTGGACGGCGTGGTGATGCACGCCCCTAGGAATTGATTATGAAAAAGCGAACCCTCGGCCGCACGGGCCTAGCCGTGAGCGAGCTGTCGCTCGGCGGGCTTTTCGTCTCGTCCCATGGCGCGGCCTTCGCGCAGAGCAAGCAGGCCGTGCTGCGAGCGCTCGAATTAGGGGTCAATTACATCGACACCGCGCCGACCTATTTCGACAGCGAAGAAGTCTTGGGCAAGGCATTGGAAGGCGTGGGAACGCCCTTTTACCTCTCGACCAAGATCGGGGGACGCCTTACCCCCTTCCTGCCGCAGGATCCTGCCTGCTTGCGGCACTCGGTGGAGGAAAGCCTAGCGCGCCTCAAGCGCGACCGCGTCGATATCCTGATGGTCCACGAGCCAGACCGGCCGCGGATGTACGATTGGTGGACTGACGAGGAATACAACGGCCCGGTGTTAGAGGTTCTAGACGAACTCAAGCAGGAAGGTCTCGTCGATTACATCGGCCTAGGATCGACCACGGCCTACCACATCGAACCTATCATCCGCACAGGCCGCTTCGACATCCTGCTCACCGCGCTCAATTACAGCTTGCTTTGGCGCGAAGCCGCGCACTGCGCCTTGTCAGCGGCGCACGAACACAACATGGGCATCGTCATCGGCTCGCCGCTGCAAATGGGCGCGCTCTCCCCGGCCCACGAGGAAGAAATACGGCGAGGAGTGCTGTGGCTGGGCCAGCCGCGCCAGCAGCAGTTTTGCGCCCTTTACGACTTTGCCCGCGAAATCGGCATCTCTCTGCCCGAGCTAAGCCTGCGCTTCGTGCTCTCCGACCCGCGCGTCTCCTGCGCCCTGATGGGAGCTCGCTCGCAGGCGGAGGTCGAAGAGAACGCCGCTGCGGTCGCCAACGGCCCCTTGAGCAGCGAAGTACTCGCCCGACTCGACGAAATCGCCGCCATGGTGCCCTTCCGCCCTTGCGAAGAACCCTTCGTCCTGCCGCTAGGCCGGGCGTACGCTGGGCTGGGACAGGCCCGATAGAGATCGCTTAGACCGGCGGCGCTTCGAGAAAAACGCGCACCCCCATATCGGCGTAGCGCGACCGGCTCTCGGCCGTGCCATTGCGGAAACAGACTGCGGTATCCGTGCCCTGCAAGGCCTCGACCACGTGGCGCACGCAATCGTCAACGCTTTTGAGATGGGGATGTCCCCGGTGGTTTAGGTCCATTTGCAGATCGGTAGGGCCAAAAGAGAGGCAATCGACCCCAGGCCGCGCCAAGTTGAATGCACTGGTCGCGGCCGCTACCGATTCGACTTGCAGCCACAACACCCCGTACTGGTTCCACCAATCCGCATACGCTTGGGGACCGTTGCTCGTATCGCCGACGCGGGCACCACCGCCGTGGCTGCGCACCCCTTGCGGCAAGTAATAGAAATTGGCCACGGCTTCTTCAGCGGTCGCCACGGTCTCCACTTGGGGCACCTCGATCCCCGAAGGCCCCAAGTCCAAGCAGTTGCCCATCAGGTAGGTGTGGCGAGTGTGCTTGATGCGAAAGTGCAGCGGCAGGTCGAACTCCCCGACCATGCCCGCCAACGCGACCAAGCGGTCTTCGCTGTAGGGCGAGTGCTGGCTATCGACAAAGACAAAATCGCACGCGCCCAACTCGGCGATGCGCTGGAAGGCGTCTCGCTCGATATCGCCGCGGATGCCAAACCCCACCACCTGTTCGCCCTGCTTGATCTTCTGCTTCAAATTCGCTGCCATGCTCGCGTCTCCTTTAAGAGAGTGCCAATGCCCCGATTAGGCGTATAGTCCGAATATGCTAGCCGCTAACCAGAGCAGGATGTTGACCTGCAAAGGCCGATCACTCCAGACGACTGCCGTCGGGTCGTCCCCCTGCCCCCGGTGATACACTAGATAGAGATAGCGCAATACGCCGTAGAGCACAAAGGGAATCGTCCACTGTAGTCGCGTGTCTTCTGCACCACCCACCCCCATCGCGTACAGCGCGTAGCAGACCACGGTCACAGCCGTGAGGACGGCGATCATTTGGTCGAGAAAAGGCACGCTGTATTCTTCGAGGATAGCGCGGTGATTCGCGGCATCATCCGCCAGTTGCACGATCTCCTGCCGGCGCTTGACCGCCGCCATGAAGAGCACCAGCGCAAAGATACAGACGATAAACCACGTGGAAATAGATACCTCGATGACCACGCCACCGCCAACGGCGCGCAGCAGGTAACACGCAGCCACGATCAGTACATCCACCAATACCACGTGTTTGAGCCGGAGCGAGTACGCCACGTTGAGCGCCGCGTAGAGTGCGGCCACCCAACCCAAATGGGGGTGCAACCAAAACGCGCAAGCCAACGCAAGGGCCAACGCGACCAAAGCCGCCCCCCAAGCCAACGCGACCGACAGGTGGCCGGCGGCAATCGGTCGGTGGCACTTTTTGGGATGCAGGCGATCGTACTGGCGGTCAAAGATGTCGTTGAACAAATAGACGGCCCCGCTCAGCAGGACGAAGCAGAGGGCCGCGCCTAAGCTGTGTATTAGGTAGGAAAGTTCAAAGAGATGTTCGGAAAATACGAGGGCGGGAAAGACGAAGATATTCTTGATCCACTGCCGGGGGCGCATGGACCACAGGATGTAGTAGAGCGACAAAACAGGGCTATGCTTCTGCACAACCGGAGAGCAGAGGCCTTTCAGACCTCCATGATCTCCTTTTCCTTGTTTTCGATAATCTCGTCGATGGAGGCTACGTATTCAGCGGTCAACTCCTGCACCTTTTTCTGCGCGCTGCGCGACTCGTCTTCAGAGATGTCCCCGTCCTTTTGCGCTTCCTGGAGCAAGTCTATCCCGTCGCGCCGCGCATGGCGCACTGCGACTCTCCCCTCCTCGGCGCGATGCCGGGCGACTTTGGTGATTTCTACCCGCCGCTCCTCGGTCAGTTCGGGAATGGGCAGCCGGATGATGGCACCGTCGTTGGCCGGGTTAAGGCCCAAGCTCTTATCGGCGAGAATGGCCTTTTCAATCACGGGAATCAAGGCCGCCTCCCAAGGCTTGATCGCCAACAAGCGCGGCTCGGGAACGCTGATCGTCGCCACTTGATTGAGCGGTGTTTGTTGGCCGTAGTAATCCACCCGCACATTGTCGAGCATGGCAACCGAGGCCCGCCCCGTGCGGATAGAGGCTAAGTCGCGGCGCAGGGACTCGATGGCCTTATCCATAGCTTCTTTTACTGTTTCAATTATCTCTTCCAACATGGCGGCCTCAATGCTCAGACGTCTTCTCCCAAGACGAAGCGCTCAAAGCGACGCACGGTAATTTTCTCGCCAATTTTGGCGGTTATCTCAGTGACTAATTCGCCGACGGTCTGGTCGGGATTTTTGACGAAGACCTGTTCCATTAGGCAGTTTTCCTGGTAGAACTTCTCCATCCGACCCTCGACGATTTTCTCGGCAATGTGTTCGGGCTTGCCCTCGTTTTTGGCCTGTTCAAGGAAGATGGCTCGCTCCTTTTCCACGGCGTCGGCGGGAACGCCCTCCCGATCAACTGCTAAAGGCTGGGAGGCGGCAATGTGCATGGCCACATCCTTGGCAAACTCTTGGAAGTCGTCGGTGCGGGCGACGAAGTCGGTTTCGCAGTTTACCTCTAGCAGCACGCCGAGGCGGCTGCCCTGGTGAATATACGCTTGGATCAACCCCTCGCTGGCGTCGCGGCCAGCTCGCTTCTCCACAGCGGACAGCCCCTGCTTGCGCAAGTACTCAATAGCCTTCTCGCTGTCGCCACCGGTCTCTTGCAGGGCCTTCTTGCAATCCATCATGCCCAAGCCCGTCTTCTGCCGGAGCATTCGAACACTTTGTGCGGTAATCTGAGTCATCGTGGTTTGCTTTCAAAAGTAGTGATCTGGCTATGCGGTGGTCTCGGCTACATCCGCCGGGACCTCTTCGGTTGCTTCGGCCTCTTGCTTGTCGTCGCGGGCCGCCTTCTCGGCTTCGGCCTCGGCCTTGCCCTCAACCACCGCGTCGGCGATGAGGCGCGTGATGAGGGCGATCGAGCGAATGGCGTCGTCGTTGCCGGGAATGGGATAGGTCACCAAGTCGGGATCGCAGTTGGTATCGACGATGGCCACGGAGGGAATTCCTAGCTTGGCCGCCTCGCGCACTGCAATGTGCTCCTTCTTGATGTCTATGATAAAGACCAAGCCCGGCAGGCCACCCATATTGCGTATGCCGGCCAAGGTCCGCTGGAGCCGGGCGCGCTCTTTTTCGAGTAGCAGGACTTCCTTTTTCTTGAGATTCTCGTAGGTGCCATCGGTTGAGATGCGGTCGAGATGCTCTAGGTGACGGATGCTCTGGCGGATGGTCTGCCAGTTAGTTAACATCCCGCCGAGCCAGCGCTCGGTGACGTGAAACATACCGCAGCGCTCGGCTTCCTGCCGCACGAGATCGGCGGCCTGCTTCTTCGTGCCGACAAAGAACACGGCGCGGCCGGCGCGCACCGTCTGGCGCACGGCCTCGCAAGCAGCTTCGACTTTGCCGACCGTCTTTTGCAGGTCGATGATATGGATGCCGTTGCGCTCGGTGAAGATATAGGGCCGCATTTTGGGGTTCCAACGCCGGGTCTGGTGCCCGAAGTGGGTCCCAGCTTCCAGCAAATCGCGGATGGTGAAGTCAGCCATGATCGCTCCTAAATGTTAGTTGGGCCTCCGCCTCCTTCATTTACACACAGAAGCCCCGCGGACATCGGATGTCCACGGGACACTCTCTGCTGTGCATCGGGAAGCGTGTGTATTGGAATGGGACTAGCGCTTGGAGAATTGGAAGCGCTTGCGCGCGCCGGCCAATCCGTACTTTTTGCGCTCTTTCTCTCGGGCATCGCGCGTCAGAAAACCGCCTTTTTTCAACACTTCCCGCTTCTGCGGGTCGTACTGCACTAAGGCGCGGGCAATGCCCAAACTCGCGGCACCGGCCTGACCGCGCAAGCCGCCGCCACGGGTGGAAATGTGAATGTCGAAAGTGTGCCGAGTCTCAGTCAAATCTAGAGGCTGCACGAGAATCATCTCCAAAGAATCCCGGCGCAGGTACTCGCCGACAGCGCGACCATTCATGTAGATGCTGCCATTGCCGAGTTGCATGCGCACTCGGGCTATCGAGGTCTTTCTGCGGCCGGTCGCTTCGTAGTTTTCTGCGGGCATTGGCGCGTTGCCTTTGGCTTAAAGTTCGAGAGGCTGGGGGTTTTGTGCTTGATGTCGGTGTTCGCCACCTGCATAAACGCGGAGCTTCTTTAGCTGCATCCGACCTAGCTTGGTGTGAGGCAGCATGCCCCGCACGGCTTTGCGGATGATCCGATCGGGATGCCGCTCGGCCATGCGGCTATAAGGAGTGGTCCGCAAGCCACCTGGATAGCCGGTGTGGTGATAGTAGACCTTCTTTTCGGCCTTGTCGCCCGTGACTCGCACTTTGTCAGCATTAATCACAATGACGTGATCGCCCACATCGGCATGCGGAGCGTATTCGGGCTTGCTCTTGCCGCGCAGCACTTGGGCGATTTCCGAAGCCAGCCGCCCTAGCACCTTGTCAGTGGCATCGACCACGAACCACTGCCGCTTGATTTCGCCCGCTTTAGGGGCGTAGGTAATGTCATTCATCGTCTTTTCTTCAGATTAATATAGAAATTGTTTAACCTAAGCCCTCTATACGTGCTTGTCAAGGTTAGGCCACCCGCCGCTTGCGCCACCAGCGCCAGAGTAGGACCACCCCCACCAAGCACAATATCCCCACCAACAATCTATTGTATTGCGCGAGTAGCTCGGTGACCTGCTCCCAGTTTTCCCCCACCAAAACCCCGGCGTAGAGCAGCAATCCGTTCCAAACCGCCATGCCGATCGAGCCACATAGCACGACGGTAGGCCAAGGCATGCGGCCTATACCAGCACCGATGGCAATGACCGACCGGATGCCGCTCAAAAATCGGTTGCCGAGAATAAGCGCGACGCCGTAGCGACTGAGCCACCGCTCGGCTTGGGCCAGCTTCGCCGCGCCCCGACGGCCGGCGAAAAAGGCGCGACCCCGGCTATAGCCCAAATAGTACATGGCTAAGAAGCCAGCCGTACCTCCAACACAAGTAGCCAGAAAAACCGGCCATATATCCAAGAGGCCGCGCCCTACCAGATAGGCGCTAAACACCACCACCGTATCACCTGGTATGGGTGGCACGATATTTTCCAAAAAGGCACTAAGCAATAAGAGGCCGTACGCCCACAGCGGATCGACGCCCGACAGGGCCGCGAGCAGGGAATCCAAATAGGCCGCCATGCTTTAGAGCACCAAAAGGGCCACGGCTTGAGCCTCCATACCCTCCTCGCGCCCGACGAATCCCAACCGCTCGGTCGTCGTGGCCTTGAGCGAAACCTGCCTTACTTCTAGGCCCAAGGTCGCGGATAGCGTTTGGCGCATCGCTGCTATGTGCGGCGCTAGCTTGGGCTGCTGGGCCGCGACGACAGCGTCGATGTGTAGAACCCGCGCCCCTCGCTCCGCTATCAGGGTGCCGACCTGCTCGAGCAACACCAAGCTCGATATGTCCTTGTACTGCTCGTCCGAGTCGGGAAAGAGCTGGCCGATATCCCCGACCGACAGAGCGCCCAAAAGCGCGTCGATTATGGCGTGTGTCAACACATCTGCGTCCGAATGGCCCGCCAATCCCCGAGCAAAGGGCACGACGACCCCACCCAAAATTAGGGGCCGTCCTTCCTCCAAGCGATGCACATCGTAGCCCTGTCCTATGCGCAAGCCCATAGTAGGCACCTCTTCCCTTTCGCGTACTCGCCACTCGGCCCAAGCCAGATCCTCGGGCGTAGTGAGCTTGCGGTTGTCGGCCTCGCCAGGCACGACGCAGACCGCGTGGCCGAGTCGCTCGACCAGCGCGGCGTCGTCCGTGGCCACCACGTCGGTCCCAGCCGCGTGATATGCCCTCAGGAGCAATTCGCGGTCAAAGCCCTGCGGGGTCTGCGCCTGCCATAGCCGCGCGCGACGTGGCGTGCCGACAACCCAACCGTCTGCCACCTCCTTGATCGTCTCTACCACCGGCAAAGCGGGCAGCGCCGCTCCGTGCTCGCGGGTAGCGTCGACCACCCGCTCCAGTAGTCTCTCTGAAATAAACGGTCGCACGGCGTCGTGTACTAAGACCATATCGGCGCGGGTCTCCTGCAAGCCTCGATACACAGATGCACTGCGTTCAGCCCCCCCAGAGACGAGGGTAGTGACTTTGCCAAAGTCCCCGCTCTCGCTCAAGTGGCGGCGACAATAGTCCATGTCCTCGCGCCGCACGACCAAGACGATATCGGTCACCAGCGGGCTCGCTTCGAGACGCGCGAGTACGTGCCAGAGCACGGGCCGACCTCCTAAAGGGAGGTACTGCTTGGGCCGATCTGCTCCCATGCGCTGTCCCCGGCCAGCGGCCGGGACGATGGTGGTTATGCGTTCCACAGCGTCACACGATCATCATGGCATCGCCATAGCTATAAAAGCGATAGCCCCGCTCTATGGCCTCGCGGTAGGCGGCCAAAAGTCGTTCCCGACCGACAAAGGCCGCCACGAGCAACAACAGACTCGAGCGCGGCAAGTGAAAGTTCGTCACCAACATATCGACCGCTTTGAATGCGTAGGGCGGATAGATAAACGCATCCGCAAGGCCCCCACGGGCACACACATTACCCTCGGCATCGACGCTCGACTCCAAGGTCCGCACCACGGTAGTACCGACGGCGACGATGCGTCCACCGGCCGCGTGGCAACGCCTGAGCGCGGCCGCCACTGGCTCGTCGATTTCGCAGTATTCAGACTCGAGTACATGTTGGCGCGGGTCAGCGCAGCGCACCGGCTCGAACGTACCCGGCCCGACGTGCAAGAGTACCTTTAAGACAGCCACACCCTTGGCAGCAATCTCAGCGATTAATTGAGGGGTAAAGTGCAGGCCAGCCGTAGGCGCGGCAACGGCTCCTGGGCGCGCCGCATAAACAGTCTGATAGCGCTCTCGGTCCTCAGCCTCGGGTGGCCGCCGAATATAGGGAGGCAGCGGTATTTCCCCGATCTCTTCCAGACGCGCCAGCACGTCCTCGACGACAAAGCGCACGCGGAACCGTCCCGGCGCAACCTGCTCGACGATGTGCGCTTCCACCGCTCCATCGCCAAACTCCAACCGCGTCTTGGGTTTTAGGCCCCGCCCAGGCCGCCCCATAGCTAGCCAATCGCTCGCAGTTAGCGATCTGAGCAGCAGCAGTTCAACCTGTCCTCCGGTAGCGACTTTACGGCCTCGGAGCCGAACCGGCACGACCTGTGTCTGATTCAATACCAAGGTGTCGCCGGGCGCGAGCTGATCGACGATGGCACCAAAGTGCAGGTGCCGCAATGAGCCATCCGCCCGGTTCAAGACCAAAAGACGCGCTTGGTCTCTCTCAGGCGGCGGGCGTTGGGCGATCAGGGCATCGGGCAGGTCAAAATCGTAGTCTACCAGTTGCATTGCGCGATGCCAACCTATCTCTGAGACCGCGTAGGACGCCACCGCGCATAGCGGAAAATGGTCCAGAGAATTTTGTATCCGGCCCGCAGCGTGCCACTGAGTGTGCCGGTGATCTTGGAGGTGCCGATGCGGCGGCGATAGCGCACGGGCACTTCGGCTGTGCGCAGGCCCAGCCGAGCGGCTTTGACCTGCATCTCTGCGGTCCAGCCAAAGTTGCGGTCCTGCATCTCTAACCGCATGAGCGCATCGTAGCGCAATGCGCGGAAAGGCCCCAAATCCGTAAAAGTGACGCCGAACAACAGGCGAATTAAGAAGGTAGACAACCAATTGCCAAAGCGAGCCTGCGGCAAGAGAGCACCCTTTTCTCGCTGGCCCAAAACCCGCGAGCCAATAACCATATCGGCGCGATCTACGACGATCGGACTTACTAAAGCCGACATATCCTCGGGGTAATCGCTGTAGTCGCCGTCGAGGAAGACGACGATATCCGGACTTTCGAGATAGGCCATGCCCGCCAGACAGGCTTGGCCGTAGCCGCGGCGCGGCTCGCCGATGACGTGGGCACCCAAGCGGCGGGCCACCTCGGCGGTGCCGTCGCCCGAGCCGTTATCGACAACGATAACCTGCTGTGCGATATCTGGTATGTCTTGCAGCACCTTGCCAATGGCTTCTTCTTCGTCGCAGGCGGGAATGACGACGGCAATGGCAGGAGGCGAGTCCACGCGCTGGGCACCGCAGGTGGGGTTTGTTTAGAGGTTTTCCTCCAACCAGAGGAAGAACAAATCCTGCGCCTCGGGTACATTGTTGAGCAATGCCCAGCCGTGGTCATCCGAGTCTGTAAAAACGCGCAAATCCTTCGGCTCGGCCGTCTGTGCTTCTAAGCTGCGAGCGAAATCGGCATAGCTGAGAATGACATCTCCAGCCTGAACTTGGTCTTGATCACCCACCATAAAGAGCATGGACCGCGGGCCAAACGATTCAATGCCGGCCCCGATGACCAACGGCTCCAGTGAAGTGGCCCCCCACAGCCCCGGCGAGAGGGAGATACCGGTTTTTATTAGCTCGGGAAAACTGCCCAAACTCACATAGGCCACATTTCCCCCCGAGCCACTGCCCACGACCGCGATACGGCTGGCATTGATCTTGGACTGGCTCTGCAGCCAGACCAGCGCGGCATGGACATCGAGAACGCTCAATTCTAGATCGATCAACTCCAAGACCTGGCGGTCATCGGGCAGCGGGGTTTCGCCGTGCCCGCGCATGTCGATGGCTAAGACGGCATAGCCGCGTTCGAGTAAGTCCACGTACGTGTCGGTGGCGCTCAACCAATCGGCTTTGCTCCCGCCCAGATCGTGCAGCAGGATCACCACCGGCAGACCGTCGGCCTCCGGCGTGCCAAAAAGCGCGCTCACTTCGACGCCGTCGTTGGACGGGAATCTAACGGCTGAGATGGGATAGGCGCGGCCCGACCCTTCCGGTAGATCGGGCCCGACGATCTGGAGATCCTCTTCCGAATCGCTGCACCCCACGACCCCAACAGCGAACAGCCAAACCCATCTGCATAGTATCTTGCTCATAAGATCATATCCTCAGCCAAAAAGCGCGTTGCGAGCGCGCTCAATTGGCAACGCTCCTAATTTTCGTAACTCCTTGAATCTGAATAAACAATCTCACCCTCTAGCTGTCAACTTACCCGCCTTGACGGCAAAAATCTTTTGCCGTATGCTGCCGCCCTATGATCCGCGTCGAAAAACTCAGCCTTAGCTATCGCCAGGGCCTAGCCGCCTTGCGTTCCATTGACCTTCAAATCAGCCCCGGAGAAAACATCGCCCTCATCGGCGCTAATAGTTCGGGCAAAACCACCCTCGCCCGCTGCTTAAACGGACTGCAACAACCCCAAGAGGGCCGGGTCCTCGTCGATGGTATGGACGCCAGCGACCCGACCCAACTCCACTCCATCCGTCAGCTAGTTGGCATGGTCTTACAAAACCCGGACGATCAGCTAGTCGGCACCACGGTCGCCGACGAATTGGCGTTTGGCTTGGAAAACCTAGCCCTAGCCAGCGATGAAATTCACCGGCGCGTCGAAGAAACACTCGCCGCTTTCGACCTCGGAGCCTATCGCCGCTGTCCGCCGCACAAGCTCTCCGGCGGCGAGAAACAACGCGTGGCCATTGCCGCAATAGTGGCGATGCGACCGCGCTATCTCGTTTTGGACGAATCGACGGCCCTGCTCGACCCCGGCGAAAGACAGCAAGTGGCCGAGTTGCTCCAGCGACTGTGCACCGCATACAGCATCGCGACGATACTCATCACCCAGTCTCCAGAAGAAGCCGCTCGCGCCGACCGCGTCATCGTCCTTCACGCGGGTCGGGTCCATGCAGACGGCCCCCCTGCTGTGCTCTTTGCCGACCCGCTCAAACTTCGCGGCCTCGGCCTCGACCTTCCTTTTGCAAGTGCCCTTGCCACTCACTTGTCACTGGCCGAGACCCACTTGGAGCTAGACACCCTGTCCGACTCGTTAGCTGTGCTAAAACCCCAGACGCCCCTACCGCCTTGGACTCCGCCTTCTCCGCCGGTGCCGACCCCAAGCAAGCTAGCTGCCGAAGAACTGACACACCTCTACGACGAGCATCTACCCACCCAGCGTTGCGGCATTCGCGACATTGATATAAACATCCCCGCCGGCTCCATACTGGCCCTCGTGGGCACCAACGGCGCGGGCAAGACCACCCTCGCCCAGCACTTCAACGCCCTGCTCAAACCCTCTCGCGGTCGTGTGCTCCTCGACGGCTGCGACATCGGCTCCCAGCCCCCGGCTCGCGTGCGCCAGTGCGTCGGCTTGGCCTTCCAGTTTCCCGAACTCCAACTCTTCGCCGAATCCGTGGCCGAGGATGTGGCCTTTGGGCCGCGCAATCTCGGCTTTGCTCCCGAGCGCGTCGATAGCCTCGTGGCACGCGCACTCGACATGGTGGGCATGCCGCTGGAAGAATTCGGGCCGCGCCAGCCCCTCTCGTTAAGCGGGGGCGAAAGGCGTCGCGTCGCACTCGCCGGCGTCCTCGCCATGGACCCAGAGGTCTTCGTGCTCGACGAACCGACCGCTGGCCTCGATCCCCAGACTACGGCCAGCTTGTGCCAGCTCTTCGCCGAGCTGAGTGGCCAAGGACACACCCTCGTGTTGATCAGCCACGATATGGAACTAGTCGGCCGCCTAGCTACCCACGTAGTGGTTCTGCGCCAAGGCCACATTGAATTGCAAGGGCTGGCCCGCGCCGTACTCGCCCATCCCGAATTCGAGTCTATCAGTGGGCTTGTGCCCCCGATGTCCGTGCAGTTAGTCCTCCGCCTGAGACAACGAGGCCTAGCCCGCGCCGGAGACCCGTTGACTCTAGAAGAGACCATCGACTGGCTCGCCCCACTCGTCGTCCTCTCCCATGTCTAAATTTTCTGCCGACTTGCTCGTCCGCCAAGGACGCCTCATCGACCCGGCCAATGGCACCGATGTCATAGGGGACATCCTCATCCACCAAGGTAAAATAGTCCAGTCGGCCCCCAGCCTCTCGGCACCTCCAGATGTGCCCGTTCTGACGGCCACCGGCTTGGTCGTCGCTCCGGGTTTTATCGACATTCACACTCACCTCCGCGAACCAGGCTACGAACACAAGGAAACGATTCAGAGCGGCACTGCCGCGGCCGCGGCCGGCGGCATCTGCGCGGTAGCCGCCATGCCCAATACCAACCCTCCCCCAGACAGCAGCGACCATTTGCAACTAGCGCTGGAGCGAGCGCAGACGGCCAGCGTGCGCTACTATCCAATCGCCTGCGTGACCGTGGGCCGTCAAGGACGCGGTGCGCTCGCTCCCCTCGCGGAACTGGCTGAATTAGGCGCGGTGGCCTTTTCCGACGACGGAGACCCCGTTGCAGACGAGGCCTTGATGCGCCGCGCCCTCGAAATTGCCCGCGACCTCGACCGGCCCATCTTTCCGCACGAAGAGGTCAAGTCGCTTACGGCCGGCGGCTGTATGCACGCAGGTGAAGTAGCCGCGCGCCTCGGTGTCAAGGGGATGCCAGCCGCAGGTGAGGAGGAAATGGTCGCCCGCGATATAGAACTTGTCCGCCAGACCGGCGGCCCTTTGCACATCGCCCATATCAGCACGGCCGGCACCGCGCAATTGGTCCGGAGCGCCAAGGCCGACGGCCTACCCGTGACCTGCGAAGTACTACCCCATCACTTCGCACTCACCGATCGCGAGGTCGAGCGCCAAGGCACGGCCGCCAAGATGAGCCCGCCGCTGCGCGAGCCCGCCGATGTCGAGGCCATGCTCGCAGGACTAGCCGATGGTACCATAGAAGTCATTGCGACCGACCATGCGCCGCACACGGCTGCGGAAAAAGCCCAATCCCTAACCCAAGCTCCCATGGGCATTGTCGGCCTAGAGACGGCCGTCGGCCTCACTTTGACCTATTTGGTGGATCGCGTTTTGCCCCTACACGAAGCCATCGCATGCTGGACCTGCCACCCGGCGCGCATCTTGCGCCTACCCGGAGGCGCGCTCACCCCGGAGATGCCTGGGGATCTAACCCTGCTAGACCTAACGCGCGAATGGGAGGTAATCCCCGAGCACTTCCGCTCCAAATCGCGGAATACCCCCTTTGCCGGTTACCACCTAAAGGGCAAGGCCGTCGTCACCATCGTCGGCGGCCAGATCGTCTATAGCGAATTGGCCGCTTAGTCCAAAGGCTTGAACGCGTCCGGCCAATGCTCAATCTCTGCGTCGGTCGCACGCAGCCACACGGCGAGCACGTCAAAGCGACAGACCACATCAGCCGCAGTGCAGTGTTGGATATAGTGCCGGGCGGCCCGCGTCAGACGCTGCCGCTTGGCGCGATTTACCCTTTGTTCGGGGCGAGACGCGCGCTGGCTGGCCTTTACTTCGACAAAGACCAACTCGCCCCGCTCTTCGGCCACCAAGTCGATCTCGCCCCCAGCAGCGCGATAGCGACGCGCCCGGATCCGGTAGCCCCGTTCTTCCAGATAGGCCGCGGCCGCGGCTTCGCCTCGCCGCCCGATGTCCCCCAGCCTATCGCGCTGCTCCCGATAGGTCCCTCTCAGAGCCGTTAGTTCGTCAGCCGCCAACTCATCGGCGGCCTCTTTGACTAACTGTCCCAATCTCTCTAGTTCGGCGAAATTGGCGCAGTCGTATATGCCCTCTGCAAAAGAGAGGAAAAGCTCTGAACGCGGCTCGGCGATTCGCGCGGCCACCGGGCCGAAACTGCGGCGGTGCAGGGGGCAAGGGCCATGGGCGTCAAGCGCGGCTAAGTGTGCGGCACTGCCGTAGCCCTTGTGCGCGGCAAACCCGTATTCGGGATAGCGGGCATCGCATTCGCACATCAGGCGATCGCGGTGCACTTTGGCCACGATCGAGGCCGCGGCAATCGACAGCGAGCGGGCGTCTCCGTCAATGATGGCTTGCTCGGGATAGGGACTGCGCGCCGGTAGGTGCCCGTCGATCAGCACCCGGTCGGGTGGGGAGTGCAAATTCTCCAGCGCCAAACGCATGGCCTTGAGCGAGGCCTGTAGGATGTTCAACTGGTCGATATCGGCGGCTTCAACTTGCCCGATCCCGACGGCTAGGGCCTTGGCCGCAATCTCCTCGTACAGGGATTCGCGCTGAGTGCGCGACAGCTTCTTAGAATCGTCGATCTTGGCGATGACACAGTCCGGCGACAAGACGACGGCAGCGGCTACCACAGGCCCCGCCAAGCAGCCGCGCCCAGCCTCATCAACGCCGGCCACTCGACTCACTCCCTGTGCCCAAAGATGCCGTTCAAAGTGCAGGAGCCGCTCGCGCCGCTGGGACTCTGCCTGCTCCCGCGCATCGCGCCGACGCCGCTGGACCACCAAGCGCCGGACGCCAACGCGGCGATCCTTTTCGAGCAAGGCCCAGCTCGGATCGCCGCTTTTCCACTCCGCCACCTGCGCACGTATCTGGGCGATCGTCATTCCAGCGAGTTCGGCCGCGGCATCCCGTTCGCAGGAACGGCTCACGCTGGTAGGCGTCTCATCTATTGACATTAGGTATCGACCTAGTATATTTGCGAAAAGCTACCAAGAGGAGCCTTAACATGAAGCGCTACACGGCGTTAGTTGCTTGCTTGTGCCTCGTTCTGCAACCCGTCATGGCTCTCGCCGAGACGGAACCGGAACCCATTGCCGGGGCAGACACCCGACTCTATCTGGCCGATGGCAGCTTGGTGGAAGGCAATCTGATCGAAAAGGCCCAAGATCTGGTCATCATGCGCGTCAACGACAAGATCTTCACTTTCGACAAAACCGAAATCGACAAGATTATCACCCTCGAATCGCTGGGCGGGGGTGCCCACACGATCTCGGTGACTGAGTTCCCCTACATCAGTTTTCTCGGTGGGGCCCTCGCCTTTAGCCTGCTCTCTTGGCTGCAATTCGACCGGGCTTCCGACAACGAAGCCGAAGCGGCCCTCAACCGCGAACACGGCCAGCTTTCCCGCGCCCAAAAGCTCGACGACAAAGCCGACCGCGCCCGCCTCTATGGTTGGTCCACAGCCGTTCTCGCCGCCGGCAGCTTCGGGGTCGCCCTGATCCCGCGCAAAAGTACCCGCCGCATCTTTCCCGAGCTCAGTTTCCGCGATGGCGAGCCGCGCGTCGGCGTGTCCTACGTCTACTCATTCTGAGCGCCTTCCGCACCCCGCAAGTGCTGCACCAAAGCCTCTAGCCCGAGCACGTAGCTAAAACTGCCAAACCCGGCTATTTGCCCAAGACAGACGGGCGCGATAACCGAGTGCTGGCGAAACGCTTCCCGAGCATGGACATTGGACAGATGCACTTCGACCGTCGGCAGTCCCTTGGCCGCCACGGCGTCGCGCAGGGCAAGGCTATAGTGGGTAAAGGCCCCTGGATTGAACAGCAGGCCCTGCTCTTCGGCTTGGTGCAAGGCGTCGATTAGCGCCCCCTCGCAATTGGATTGGTAGCAGCGCACCTGCACCCCGAGCCGCTGCGCATGGTCGGCGATCAACGCGTCAATTGTAGCCAAGGTCTCCCGACCATACACCTCGGGCTCGCGCGTGCCCAGCAGGTTGAGATTGGGTCCGTGTAGGACTAGAATGCTAGTCAAGTTGACCTCCACAGTTTCGCGCGACCACGCAGATCCACGCCTCTTTTGTCAAGATGGTATCGACTTCTAATTTAGCTTCTGTGACCCAACGGCAAAAAACCGCTTCTTCTCGCGCCAGCAAACCCGAAAACGCAATCCGTCCATCTGCGGCCAACAAGCCGCGCAAAGGAGCTAACAGAGGTCGCAGCACGTGGCTTTGGATATTGGCTAAAACCAAATCAAACGGCCCTTCCGCGACGGCTTCCACCCCTCCTAATCGCACCTCAACCTGCTCAGAGCCAATGCGGTTGTGCACCAAGTTTTCCCACGCATTGGCCACAGCCTTCTCGTCGATATCCACGGCGAGCACTGACCCTGCCCCTAGCAATGCGGCGGCAATGCTGAGAATGCCGCTGCCCGTCCCCAAGTCCAGACAGCGCGCTCCAGGGCGCAAATAGCTTTCTAGAGCCTGCAAGCAAAGCTGGGTCGATTCGTGCGCTCCCGTGCCAAAGGCCATTTTGGGGTCTATGCGCACGGCGATTTGGCCCTCGGCTATCTCGACCGGAATCCACGAAGGATGGACGACGATCCGCTCGGTGGCCCACACCGGCGCAAAGAACCGCCGCCACTCGGCCTCCCAATCCTGCTCTTCTACGCATTCGGTGCCTATCGGCGACGCCAAACCGAGCGCGGCGAGTCTATGCGTTAGCTCGCGCTGGATCTCAACCAAATCGCACGTCGGCTCGGCTGCGAAGTACGCGCTCAACCGAGTTCGCTCCCCTGCTTCCTCGGCCTGAAGGCCGCAGCTACCTAGCTCGTACGCCCACGCGCTCACATCCTCGGCGCAAGCCGCAGGCACCTCTAGCCGCAAGCAGTGCCAAGCCCGCTTATTCACTAGCCTCTAAGCGCCGCAACTCGGCAACTAACCCATCGCCAATTGCGGCGAAAAGGGGGTCGGGCTCGGCTCGCCCTTCATCCCCACTTTGGCGAATTGCAGCCGAGAGGGGCAGCGCCCCCAAGAAAGGCAACCCCAACCGCTCCGCCGCCTCGCGTCCGCCGCCACACCCGAAGATTTCGTGGCGTTGATCGCATTGGCTGCACAGGTAATAGCTCATGTTTTCGACGATCCCGAGGATATCCACCTCGACCTTGGAAAACATGGCGATGCCCCGTTCCACATCCTCTAGTGCCACGCTCTGCGGAGTAGTCACGATCAAGGCACCGGACAGCGCCACGGCCTGACTTAAGGTAAGCGGCACATCTCCAGTGCCAGGCGGCAGATCGATCAACAAATAGTCGAGCGACCCCCACTCTACTTGGTTCAAAAACTGCTGCAACGCCCGGGCCAACAGCGGCCCCCGCCAGACCACGGGCGCGTTCTCGCCAGCAATAAAACCAATCGACATCAGGGCAACCCCGGCCTTGTACACCGGACGCATAGTGCCCTCCTGTCCGGTTGCAGGCTGCTGCCTGATACCCATCATCAAGGGAATACTCGGGCCGTAGATGTCGGCGTCGAGCAGGCCAACGCGAGCCCCTTGGGCCGCCAGACTCACGGCCAAGTTGATACTTACAGTCGATTTGCCCACGCCGCCCTTGGCACTGGCAATGGCGACGGTATGGCGCACTTGGGCTAAGGGGCCGGTTCGGGGAACGGACAATTGTACCTGCTCTTAGGAGCGGAAGGCGTTGCGCACTTTGGCGAAGAAGCTGTCGCCCTCTTTGGCGACGCGCTCTTTTTCGAGCTCAGCTAGCTCGGTGAACAGTTCGCGCTCTCGTCGGCTGAGGCCCTCGGGAGTCCACAAGACGACCTCGACTAGCTGGTCGCCGACACCGCGGCCATTGACGTCCGGGATGCCCCGCCCCCCCATGCGGAAGACGCGCCCGGATTGGGTGCCGGGGGGAATCTTCAACATAGCCTTGCCAGATAAGGTCGGAACTTCTACCTCCGTGCCTAGTGCAGCTTGGCCAAAACCCAAGGGCAATTGGTAGATCACGTGGTTGCCATCGCGGATAAAATAGTCGTGCTCTTTTTCCTCTATAAAGACCAAGCAATCTCCGGCTGGCCCACCGCGCGGTCCGACTTCGCCTTGGCCGCGCAATGGAATGTAGTTGCCCTCTTGGACGCCAGCGGGAATCCGCACCGTCAGGGTTGTCCGGCCGCGCTCGCGGCCCTCGCCTCGACACTCTGGACAGGGATTGGACACAATGTGACCCTCCCCCTCGCAGGTCGGACATGTCACCACGGTCATCGACTGCCCGAAGATAGTGCGCGCCATCTGTTGCACTTGACCTCGTCCGCCGCAAGTGCCGCAGACCTTGCGGTCCGCTCCACTGGCCGCGCCGGTCCCCTCGCAGCTTTTGCAGCGTTGCAAGCGCGTCAGCGCGATGTTCTTTTCCACGCCCGTGGCGATCTCCTCTAGGGTCAAAGCCACCTTGATCTTCAAATCGCGGCCTTTTGGCTTCACCGACCCTCGAGATCGCCGCCCGCCGCCGAAGAAACTCTCAAAAATATCGCCGAAAATGTCTTGAAAATCGCCAGCGTGCGTAAAATCCGACCACTGAAAGCCGCCGCTGCCGAAATTGCCCTCAATACCGGCGTGACCATAGCGATCGTACGTGGCCTTCTTCTCTGGATCCGAAAGCACCTCGTATGCTTCGGATGCCTCCTTGAATTGCTCCTCGGCCGCGGTGTCCCCGGGATTGCGATCGGGATGGTACTTCAGCGCCTTCTTGCGGTAGGCCCCTTTGATCGCGCTTTCGCTGGCGTCCCGCTCTAGGCCTAGTACTTCGTAATAGTCCCTTTTGGACATTCGGTTCCTCAGCTCTCCTCACTCGCCTCGGTCGCCTTGCTGACGACGACGCGCGCATAACGGACCACCTTGTCGTTGAGTTTGTAGCCCTTCTCCATCTCCTCAATGACCGTGCCCGGGGCGTGCTCGTCGTCCGGCACTTCGGCTAGGGCCTCGTGGACTTCGGGGTCAAAAGGCTGTCCTACCGCCTCGATCTCAGCTAGCCCATAGCCTTTGAGAACGTCATTGAATTGGCCGCAGATCAACTCGACGCCCTGCTTGAGCAACTCGGCTTCTTGGGTCTCCTGACGGAGGGCGCGGCGCAAATTGTCCAAGATGGGTGCGACTTGCAACAAGACATCGCGCAAGGTCTCATCTCGTGTTTCCGCGCGCATCCGCACCGTGCGCTTGCGATAGTTATCCAACTCGGCGACCGCCCGCACATAGCGGTCGTAATTAGCCGCCGCCTCAGCGCGAGCAGCTTCGAGCTCAGCTAGCCCATCGGCCTCTGGCTCCGCTACTTCTTCTTCCTCTGACTTTACAACTTCTTCTTCCTGCGGTTCCGCTACGACTTCTTCTTCCTGCGACTCTGCCGCTTGTTCTTCCTGTGACTCCGCTACTTCCGCCTGCGACTCGACAGCACCCTCCGTGCTCGTCTCGTCATCCATTGCGACGCGGTCCTGAGTTTCGCGCTCGCTCATCGACGCTCCTTACTCTTATTGTGAATTAGCTTGGGACAAAGACTCGTTAGCAGATCAGATTTGCCGCTCGGGAGGCCGCGCAATTGACCAAGTTCACTAAGGGCCTATAGGGCATGCGCGTTGGGCCGATCACGCCGAGTACGCCGACCACGCCTTTGGCCCCTGCGACCTCGTAGCTGGCCGTCACCATGCTGCACCGCCCCATCGCCTGCGGTCGATGCTCGGAACCAATGGTGATGACCACGCCGCGACGCTCGCTCATAAGCTGGGCGAGGGTGTCCTTTTTCTCCGCCAAATCGATTAAACCGGCCACTTCGCTTGGATCGTCAAACTCGGGCTTCAGGCAGAGATTGCGGGTCCCCGAGACGTGGAGATCGGCACCGCGCGTGGTAGCTAAACCTTCGATCTGCCGCACGACGGCTTCCACAACCGGCCGCGGGACTGTCCCCAACTCGGTCATTCGCACCTCGACCGCATGTTGAATCTCAGACATCGTCAACCCGTGCAAGCGCTCGTTAAAAAGCCGACTCAACGCCTCTAAATCGCGCTGCGACACTGCACAATTTACTTCGACCATCAAGCTCTTTGTCAGGCCTCCGCGGATCGTGACGATGAGCAACAGGCGACACCCCCCCAAGCGCCAAAGCTCCAGTTTGTGAAAGATGCCCTGATTAAAGCGCGGAGCCAAAACCAATCCGAGTTGGTTCGACAGATCGCCGATGGTCCTAGCCAGTTGATGCAGGATCTCTTCGTAATCACCTTCTTGCTGTGCGGCCTCTAGCTGCTGCCGCAGGGTGATCTCAGCCTCGTCCAAGCCTGCGTCTGCCGTCGGCATGCAGCGCTGCACGTAGAATCGGTATCCCTTTTCAGAGGGAATGCGGCCTGCCGAGACATGGGGCTGGGAGATGTAGCCCTTTTCCTCCAAAGAGGCCAGGGTGTTGCGTATGGTAGCCGGACTAACGCCCAGATTCTCGCGCTGGTTCAACGTCTGTGAGCCAACCGGAACACCGAGGGCAACGTGGACTTTGACCAAGGCAAGAAGAACTTGGATTTCGCGTTTGGATAGCGGGCTAGTGGCCATGGCCGAGAAGTATCTCCAGCGGCATAACGCCAGATAAATACTGAGGTTTTGAAAAATAATAAAGGCCGCCGATTGCTTGTCAAGGTCGCTTACCAGTTTGCTTGACAGCCGATTTACAGGGTCGTACTATTGAAACTTTGTTTTTTCTAACCACCTTAAAGCATTATTCGACGCGAGAAAGGAATAGTCATGGCCAAAGCCAAGGCGAAAGCCAAACCGAAAGCCAAAGCCAAAACGAAGTCATCTGGGCCGAGCGCGGTCGACACCGCGCTGGCCTTAGCACGCAACCAAAACGCGCAGATGGTCGATTTTAAGTTCACCGATCTGCCCGGCATCTGGCAGCACTTCACCATGCCCATTGCCGACTTGGAACCCGACCTGTTTGAAGAAGGACTCGGCTTCGACGGTTCGTCCATTCGCGGCTGGCAGGAAATCAACGAATCCGACATGCTCGTCGTGCCCGATCCGGCCACCGCAGTCATGGATCCGTTCACTCAGGTGCCGACCCTGTCGCTGGTCTGCTCGATTGAAGACCCCATCACCCGCCAGCCCTATGCCCGCGATCCCCGCGGCGTCGCCCAGCGCGCCCAAGCCTACTTGCAGCGCACCCAACTGGCCGACACGGCGTTTTTCGGCCCGGAAGCCGAGTTTTTCATCTTCGACAACATCCGCTTCGACCAGCAAGCCCAGCTGGGCTTCTACGAGATCGACTCGGTCGAAGGCCGCTGGAACTCCGGCTCGGCGGACGGCCCCAACCTCGGCTACAAGCCCGACTACAAGGGCGGCTACTTCCCCGTGCCGCCGACCGATTCGCTGCAAGACATTCGCACCGAGATGGTGCAGACCATGCTCGCCTGCGGCATCGACACCGAGATTCACCACCACGAGGTGGGCACCGCTGGCCAAGGCGAGATCGACATCCGCTTTTGTCCGCTGCTTATCTGCGGGGATCGGATGATGCTGTACAAATACATCGTCAAGAATGTGGCGCATCGGCACGGCAAGACGGCCACGTTCATGCCCAAGCCGCTGTTTGAGGACAACGGCACGGGCATGCACACCCACCAGAGTCTGTGGCAGGGCGACCAGCCTTTGTTTGCTGGTAGTGGCTACGCGGGGCTGAGCCAGATGGCGCTGCACTACATCGGCGGGTTGTTGCACCACGCGCCGGCGCTGTTGGCGTTTACCAATCCGACGACCAACTCCTACAAGCGGCTGGTGCCCGGCTACGAGGCGCCGGTGAACTTGGCCTATTCGCAGCGCAACCGCAGTGCGTCGGTGCGGATTCCGATGTATTCGCCTTCGCCCAAGAGCAAGCGGGTGGAGTTTCGCTGTCCGGATCCGTCGTGCAACATCTACTTGGCGCTGTCGGCGATGCTGATGGCGGGGTTGGACGGGATCGAGCGTCAGTTGGATCCAGGAGAGCCTTTGGACAAGAATCTGTATGATCTGTCGGCGGAGGAGCGGGCGGGGGTTCCGCAGACGGCGGGATCGTTGGAGGCGTCGTTGGACAACTTGGAGCAGGATCGGGACTTTCTGTTGCAGGGGGATGTGTTCTCTGACGATCTGATCGACGCGTGGATTGACTACAAGCGCACCGAAGAGGTCGATGCCATCCGCTTGCGGCCTCATCCCTATGAGTTCGCACTCTACTACGACGTGTAAACAACTATAACTGCGGGGTACGTGGGGCAAGGGAAGATTTCCACTAGGGGAATCTTCCCTTGCCTATATACACCCTAACGGCCACACCTCGTGAAACTCGTCATCGGCAGCCGCGGTAGCCAACTCGCCCTCGTTCAAGCCCACGAGGTCCGCAACCGCTTGCTAGCGCTGCACAACGGGCTGGACGTTGAGATCTCGACCATCCGCACCACCGGCGACGCGACGATGGGTTCACTGCGCAGCTTGGGAGGCGCGGGCGTTTTTACCAAAGCCCTTGAAGACGCCTTGCTAGCCGAGGACATCGACCTAGCGGTCCACAGCCTAAAAGACCTGCCGACCCAGATGCACCCCGACCTCGCCCTCGTCGCCACACCCGAACGCGAAGATGTGCGCGATGCCCTCGTCGGCTCCGACATATCCTCGCTGGCCGACTTGCCGGACGGCGCACGGGTGGGCACGGGCAGCCTGCGACGCCGCGCCCAACTCAAGGCCCTGCGGCCCGACCTGAACATTGTAGATATCCGCGGCAACCTAGACACCCGCATCGACAAGGCCATGCGCGGCGAGTGCGACGCCGTGATCTTGGCCGTTGCCGGACTCAACCGCCTCGGCTGGCAGGAGCGCATCGGCTGCTATCTGCCCCTGAATCAGGTTCTGCCCGCACCCGGCCAGGGCGCTTTAGGGCTGCAAATGCGCGCCGATCATCCCGCGCGTATCACCGTCGCAGCCCTCAACCACGCTCCAACCCTAATCTCCGTGCAAGCCGAGCGCCATCTACTGCACACCCTGCGCGCCGGGTGTCACGCGCCCGTCGGCGCTTGGGGCCGCATCAAGGGCGAACTCCTCGCGCTTGACGGCTTGGTAGGCCATCCCGAAGGCACCCAATTGCTGCGCGCCGAACTGCGCGCCCCCCGCGCCCTTGCCGAATCCCTCGCCGAATCCCTTGCCGATGCCCTGCGCGCCCAAGGTGCCGACACCCTCTTACAGGTGCCCTGATGCCCGCTGAATACACCACTCCAGGCACCGTGTACATCGTCGGAGCCGGCCCCGGCGACCCCGGCCTGCTGACCCTCAAGGGCCTGCGCTACCTGCGCGAGGCCAACGTCGTCCTCTACGACGACCTCCTCGATAGCCGCTTGCTCGACCTAGTGCCCAGCACGTGTGAGCAAATCGCGGTCGGCAAACGCGGTGGCCGCAAAAGTCCTTCTCAAGACGAGATTCATGCGCTCCTCGTCGATCGTGCCCGCCAAGGCCATATCGTCGTCCGCCTCAAAGGCGGCGATCCCTTCATCTTCGGCCGCGGCGGCGAAGAGGCCCTGCACCTGCGCCAAGCCGGCATCCCCTTTGAAATCGTCTCCGGCGTCTCCGCGGCCTCTGGCGTCTTGGCCTACGCCGGCATTCCCCTGACCCATCGCGGCACTGCCTCGGCTGCCCTGCTAGTCACCGGCAACGAGGATCCAGCTAAGCCCGACGCGGCCATCGATTGGGATCAGTTAGCGTCCTTTGACGGCACCCTCGTCATCTTCATGGCCGTCCGCAAGCTCGCCAGTATATGCCAACATCTCGTCGCTCGGGGCCGGCCGGCTTCGACGCCGGCCGCGGCCATTGAATGGGGCACTTGGCCCGACCAGCGCACAGTCGTCGCCGATCTCCAACACCTGCCGGACCGCGCCGTTGCCCAGCAAATCCGCTCGCCAGCCCTCATCGCAGTCGGCCCTGTCGTCGCACTGCGCCAAGAACTCAACTGGTTTGAGAACAAACCGCTCTTTGGCCGCCGCCTACTCGTCACCCGCAGCCGAGAACAGGCCGGCCCTCTCCAGCAGCGCCTCGAAGCCGAAGGAGCAGCCGTATCGACGCTGCCCCTCTTGGACATCGGCCCGCCCGACGACTGGACGGCTGTGGATGCAGCCCAAGACCGACTCGAGCACGCTGCTTGGGTCGTCTTCACCAGTCCCAACAGCGTGTCTTTTTTCTGCGACCGGCTCTACCAGCGCGGCCTCGACGCCCGGGCCTTTGCCCACACGCGCATAGCGGCCGTCGGCTTGGCTACGGCCGCGGCGCTGCGCCAACAGGGCTTAGTCTCCGATCTCGTGCCCCCGCGCCAATCGCAGGTCGCGCTAGCGAGTGCCTTTGCTGCATTCGATGTGGCCGGCCAAGAAATCCTCTTGCCAGCCTCTTCCATTGGACGCACCGAACTCGCCGATACGCTCGCAGCACGCGGTGCCCAAGTTCACCACCTAACGACGTATGTAAATCGCCTGCCGGACCAAGTCGAACTCCCCGCCGTGCTAGCCGAGAACAAACTCGACCTCATCGTCTTCGCCAGCCCCTCCAGCGTCCACAATTTTCATCAGGTTCTAGGATCAGAACGCGCAGAGGCCGTATTCGCCCGCACCCACATCGCCTGCATTGGCCCCACCACGGCTGAAGCCGTGCGCCAACTCGGGTTTGCCGTTCACGTGCAGCCCAGCGAAAGCAGTATCCCCGCTCTCGTCCAAGCCATCATCGCCTTCTACGCCCCGTGAAGACCTACCCAGCCGGCAAGCTGCCTCCTGCTGAACTAGGCCGTCTGCTCTCGGCCTATACCCACCGGCACGAACGCCTGCTCGTGCCACCGACTGTGGGCGAAGACGCAGCGGTCATCGACTGCGGCGACCGCTTGCTAGTGGCCAAGACCGACCCCATCACTTTCGCCAGTGACGAGATTGGCTGGTACGCGGTCCACGTCAATGCCAACGACATTGCCGCCATGGGAGCGACGCCCCGCTTCTTCCTCAGCACCATCCTCCTCCCCGAAGAACGCGCCACACCCGAGCTGGCGGAATCCATTTTCCGCTCCATCCACCAAGCCGCCGAGGACTTGGACATCGCCGTCTGCGGCGGCCACACCGAGGTGACCTACGGACTCGACCGCCCCTTAGTCATAGGCCAAATGCTCGGGGAAACCACGCGTGATCGCTTGGTGCGCTCTTCGGGCTTGCGGCCCGGCCACGCCCTGCTCCTGACCAAGGGCTTGGGCATTGAAGCCACCGCCATCATCGCCCGCGAAAAACGCGCGCAACTGCGCGAGCTCGGCTGTACGCCCGCCTTTTTGGACACCTGCGCCAACTTCCTCCACACCCCCGGCATCAGCGTCGTGCGCGATGCCCAAGTCGCCGCCCAAGCCGGACGAGTTACCGCCATGCACGATCCAACCGAAGGCGGGGTCGCCACGGGGCTGTGGGAATTGGTCACTGCATCCGCTGTAGGCGCAGAAATCGACTACCATGCGCTGCCCATCGATCCGGCCACAACGCGTCTCTGCTCAACCTTTAAACTCGATCCCCTCGGCGTGATTTCCTCGGGTGCGCTGCTAATCGGCTGCGCGGCCGATTCCGCCGACGCCATACTCGCGGCCCTGCGCGACGCCAACATAGCCGCAGCCCACATCGGCACGGTGCGTCCCCCTTCCTTCGGGCTTCAGCTACGCCGCGACGGCCATTTGATGCCATTGCCCACTTTCCCAGTGGACGAAATAACGCGCCTCTTTGCCTAATTGCGGTCTTAAGTAGGTGCCAAAAAGTTCGTTTACACAAGGTTTATGAGTTCAGCCAGAAATTATCAGCGTAGACGCCCGCTTTTTGCAATCGCTCCTGCGGCCTCAATTGCCAGATATACTGGCAGGCCCTATCAGCGGACTCATCAATGGAGGCGGTGGGTTGGTTAGCTAATCCGCGTCCTTTCACCCAACGCCATAAATGATCCATCGCATTCAACTCTGGGGTTGCCCGTGGTAAGAGACGAATTTCCATATTCAAGTCGGCTGCCAACCGCAAACTGCCTTCCGCGGTATGGGGCGAGCCACGATCTTCAAAGAGGACGATCTGCCATCCGCGCCAGTGGGCGCGGATCAGACGCAGAAAAATCTGGTGGGTATCTTGCGTCCATTCCTGCGAAATCAGCAGCGCGACCTCGCCACTTTTGATGTTCAGCGCACCGTGAAGAATCCGTTTGGCGCGCTGGCCGGTGATCGGCACCTGCACCGGTTGGCCATTGCGCCCATAACAACTATACAACGGCGGCGTTTGGGTGAGAATGACTTCATCCAGCATGAGGATTACGGTGCGTTTCCGCGTCGCCAGCCCCTTTTTAACCCGCCTTTGGCTTGCCGCCAAGTCGGTGAGCGCAAGGACAAGGTATGCCGAGGCCGTTTCCATTTAATATCTAATCGGATCAGCGCTTGGCGGACACTGGACACCGAAACGCAGAGGGTATGCTCTGCTTGTAGATACTGCGCCAATAACGACGCGGTCCATACCGTTGAATTGAGGCCGAAAAGACGAGGATCATGATCGATGACTTCGTCTAGCAGCGGCTCAATCACGCCTTTTACGGTAACCGGTCGTCCACTGCGGGGGGCGGCTTGAAGGCGCGTCGCCAGATTCGAGATCAACGATTGCTCAAACAGCCGGAGCCATTTATAGATGGCTTGACGCGTAACACACAGGCGTTGAGCAACATCCGTTACCGAATCGCCTGCCGCCACCCAAAGCAGGGCTTGCGCTCGACGTAAGACCGTCGCATCCGTGGTTTGGACGACCAACGCCTCTAACAAGCGGCGCTCGCGGCGGGTAAGAGAAAACTGAGTCATAAGTGGCCTCCGAGCATACAACTAAGCTGAGAGGACAAGGGAAAAGTGTCAACGGACTTTTTGGTAACTACTTAGTAGGTGCCAAGACCACTGAAGATATTCTGACACGGGCGGCGCGTGATGTCTGGCAAGGAGGTCTTGATGAAACGTCTGAGAAGTCGCTAATCGCCGTATCCAACTTCCTGCGTGAACTTGCTCCCGGTACTCCTATTCCTTTGCTCACGGTTGCTGTCGACGATATCCAGGATGTCGATGTCGCTCGCGATCTTATCCGACTGGATTGGATACGTTGGAGAATGCGCCTAATATTAGTCGTCCCGGATACAATAGCTCGTGAGCTTGAACATACAGATAGCGAAACCATACATGTACACCGTATAGGAGACTTCTCCGTTAACGAACTTGATGCACTACTCAAGCAACACGGACAGCAATGGGCGGATCTCCCTTCAGACCTGAAGAAGTTGTTGTGCAAACCCATTCTCGCAGGACTCTTCTTAGAGCTTCCCTATACGTCGTTCCAGGACGCTCCGTGTAGCGAATATGAGATATTTGAGAAATTCTGGGAGAAAATTGTAGCCAAGTGTCGACCCGGTTATGAAGGAATCGTAACGGCTCTCGCTGCCCATACGCATGCAGACAAGTCCTATCCACTTCCCCGCCCAGAGTGGCAGGAGATAGGACTGAATGACGAAAATTTAGAGCGGCTCCAAGCCGTAGGCTGGTTACGTAGCCTTGAAAACAGCGAGGTTGAATTTGTCCATGACCGCTTACTCAATTGGGCAGTAGCAAAATCTCTCGCACGAAAATTCCAGCGTGGGGAACTATCTGTTGATGACCTCTATAACACCTTAGTTGTCAAGAGCAAGGAACAGGAGAGGCGTCTCTTTCAACGGCTCGGCTATGTACTAATGGATACGTTTTGGTTATTGGCAGCCGAGAGTGCAGGCCCTAGGACACTGGTTCAACTCATGGCAAAAGTGGATGACTACACCTTTGAGAATTACATCCGTCTCCTACCGACACTTGGGCAACGATCTGTTCCAATTCTTCTTGAGCTACTTAATAGGATTACCTCTGACTCGTCTTGCGGCTACAAAGTCAGCCTGATTCGCAAAGCCCTTGTTAATATCGCTCGGCAAGAAAAAATCGAGTTAGGGGATGAGATTACTGAATTACTGAACACATCGTACCGATTTCAGCAGTCGGTAGCGATAGCCGTGCTTGAAGCTGTGCCCGATCCTCGTCATCTTGATCGCTTGTGGGAACTACACCAACAATATATAGATGCACGGGATAACAACACAGACGGCTACAAGACAAGAGATTACCAAGCCAGTTTTGCAGCCTTGCGAGCTGGGATCAAGAAGAATCCGAAGTGGCTCCGTAACCGCATCCTTGATACCGATAATAATAGGGAAAGGATTTCTGAACTTGGATATCTGCTGAGTGGACTTGAGCACTCCGATGCCCCTGCTATATGGCAGGATACGTCCGATGTATTGATGAGCAATATTTCGCAAAAAAAACCGCGAAGCCTTATCAATTGTATCGCACGCTTTGGGGATCATGAGAAGATTGACTTTGTGATCGAACATCTGTCGTGTTCAGAAGATTCTGCAAGCTGGGCGGCTATTGAGGCATTGACAATTCTTGCTCCGCAAGAGGTTATTGACCGGCTCATTGAAGTTGAGGATTTTGACCGGTACGTAACACGCAATCAATGGCTTCCTCATCTCTTACGAGTTCGTCCTATACAGACACGCCAGAGAATTCTCGAACTCGCCCAATCTGTTCCAAGGGGATACAAGCTAATTACCGATATTTTTTGGGAACGACCGGACGAACTGGATGAGGCCACGCTACGATTCGTACTTCGTACGCTTGAGACAGACCTACGCGATCTCAGAGACTCCTTCGCCGAAGAACCCTTTATACTCAATAATCCGCTGGAATTTCTCGGTCGTATTGCCTGTCCAAAACTTCTAAAAATATTACAAGCAGAGGCGGGTGGCGAATTGGAACGGCTGATTGTCGAAGTTGCATTTAGCCGACTGCATACGAACAGCAATATCTCCGATTATATCTGTGAGAACGCTCGCCGTATCCTCATCCTTATGGGAGGCCAAGGTATCTCCACTCTGATCAATCGGGAGTTGGAATCCGAGCATTCTTGGATACGATATGACGGGTTGAAGTGGGCCTTCCTTCGTGCCGACGACGGTACCATAGAACAGCTTACCGCTATCGCGCGACGTCCCATTCCTCGTGATGCTAATAGGGACCTGAACCCTGAACCCTTCCGAGATTTTTGCCAAGCCATGACTGCCCTTGCGGCATTAGGAGCTGATTCGGTTCTGATCGAGACACTAAATCAGACTGATGTAGTAGATATACCAATCCGTTTGGCCAGCCATTTAGCCGACCTTCGAGCACACCGTGGCCCAATGCCCAAAACTCTGACCAACTCAGCACTACAGATACTGCAAGACATGGTATCACTCGAAGATTTGCAGAAAGCCTCTCTGGTGATTGCTTTGCTAAGCAGCGATGCTGATTTTACCCCATACGTGCGTACAGTTCTTGAGCAAGCCGACCCAGAAAGCCAAATCGCAAATTATGCTTGTATAGCTCTCCAAGTCCTCGGTGATCAGTCAGATGACTTTGCGCGGTTGGCCAAGCATCTGGCCCAGACGGAAGAGAATGCCTATCAGGGCCTGAATGCCTTGATGGGTCTTGGAAATAGAGGTCTAGAAATTCTACAGAGCTGGATACAAAATCAAAGTCCTACGGAGGTGACGAGGAATATTGACTATGTGATTCGCACCCTTTACCGCGATGCCAAAACCCGGCAATTTGCTGTCGATGCTGCTGTGAGTCGGTGCTCGAACGGTGGTTTCACGCATTATCCACTCTACGACATCGCTGCCGAATCGGATAATCTCGACCTGCGAAGACAAATTCTTGACGTGGCTTTCGCTGAACATCCGGACGTGATTAAGGAGCCGCTTAGAGCTATCCAAGGTCTGGCAAAATTCGATGTTGCTCGTGCTATAGAAGCAATTGAACGCGGGCTCCAATTTCATCTAAAGATCGAACGGGATTTATGCCTTCTTCTTGTACGCATTGCGCCTGAGATAGCAGTGGAGAAGCTCCTTGACGCTATAATTGTGATCGAAAGGAAGTCCTTGATTCCTGCAGCGGGACGGGCGTTACGCCGGCTTAATCCAACAATTGTTGCGCCATTTGTCATCGAACGAATGTCTATTCCATCAAGCAGACGAGAATCAGTAGCCGAGTTGGCGGGATGGCTGCCCATTCCTGAGGTTACTGAAGCATTAGGCCATCTCGCCGAACATGACAGATCGATAAATGTCCGTCACGTCGCGTTAGCTGCGCTAGAATATCAGCGCAGGGAGAAAATAGTCTGTGCACTTCTTGAAGACTTTCCAAGTGCCCTACCTGCGCATCAGTGGGCATTACTTGTCGCGCTCTTGGAAGTTGCCGACCCTTATCTGCTCACTGACCGCGAAGATCCGCTATGGATTGGACAGATTTTTAAGGAGGATGTCCCCTATGCTTTTATACATTATGCTAAGTACACGACAGTAACATGGGTTGATATTGTCGGGCGGGTTTAGGTTGGTCTCGTGTTTGGTGTATGATCTGTGTGAGTTGGTCTAATCCTTTTCGAAAGAGGCTTATGGCTTTTCGTCCATGTTTTTTTATAGGGATCGGTTTTCTTTGATGCAACTGCTGTCCTACTAGTAATGCCCATAGGAGCGTCCACGCCAGCAGCCCCAGCAGCAGGTGCAATCGTTGCGGGTGGATCAGATGGGTATCTTCGAGGTTAAATCCTCTCGATTTCAAACACGCAAAGGTCGTCTCGATAGCCCAGCGCTGGCCATAGAGTGCAAGCACTTGCTTGAGGTCGGTTCGATTGGTGATTAGCAGGAGCTTCTCGCCGCGGACGGGGCGATGACACACCAAATTCAGGGCCAAGCCGCCATAGAGGGTCGTGTGTGGATAGTATCGGGTGGTGCCCCGAGGCATTCGTTCATTAAAAGAAGCGCCATACCGCTGTCGGCCATCGTCGAGGGTAAGGCCGGTATTGCCGCGCAGGCGGATCACAAAATCGACCGGTTGCTCCAGCAAAAAATCAAACCACGCTCGACCAATAAACTCGCGATCGGCAACCAGACAGCACACGCCCGGATCGAAGTAGGACAATACCTGGGTCAGCAGGTGTTTACGTTCGTCGGTGTTGGAGTTGCCTGGCTTTTGCAACGACTGATAGGCCAATGGAATCGACACGCCTTGATAGACCAAGCCGACACACAACACATTCAGATCGGTGCGACCCAACGTCCAATGGGTGCGATCCATGACCAAGAGCTGGGACTGACCGGGGCGGACTAACTTGGAGAGGATCAACTCGGTAAACACCGACGGGCAGACCCCACTGCTGAAAAAACGCTGGAGACGGCGATAGTGACTGTCTATTTGGGCCATCCCCGGCAGACTACACGCCAGTTTCCGCAGATTGACCGAACGCACTTGAATCAGTGCGCACACCAAGCCACTAATCAGGTCCATGCGGTGGCGGGAGAGGGATACAGACCCTTGCATGAGGGCTTTCTTTAGCATATGAATAAGCATGGTGCGGCTCCTGTATTTAGGTTTTAGATGTAATCTTGGGCGATTACAAATAAAACCTAAAGCAGGGCCGTACCACAACTTAGATTACTGTCGTGTACTTAGACATTATGCTAAAGAGATGATTAAGGAACAAAAGCGTAAAGTGATACTTGAGGAACAAAAGCGTAATGAAGATTAATCACTTGAAAACAACGATGAAATTTACATTCTTACTTTTGACCTTATACCTAGGCACATCGCCTGTTTTTGCCCAAGAAACGCAAGCGGATTCTACGCGAAGCGGACGGCCAACCTTTTCAATGACACCTACCTGAGTGGGCTGACCTAGCGAGGGCGCACCACTCCGGGGGAGTGGCATTCATACGAAATTTGCACTTTCGGGACGGTATGTAAACACGTCAATGGACCGTCTGCAGTAGCGGTTTACTGCCAATTACCGCCTGCATCAACGCCTGCAAGTTGGGGTTGAGCTGAATCCAAAAGCAAAAGAGGTAGACCCGCTTGCGACACTGTTTTTGTTAATCGAAACAGAGACGCGTCCGGCACTCTTTTTGGGCACGAGTTCAGACCGAATCGGTTCGCCAACAGGCGAGCAGTCTTACTTCGTGACTATGAGCAAATACACACCTCGGTTGCGCACTTCTTTTTACGACAGTTTGAATTATTCGGAATGTCCTGCGATGTATCTCCTCGATCGAGAAAGTCTGATCGTAGCGCAGTGGGGTGGGAAAGATAGATTACGAGGAAGTGGAAAAGGAAGTCTTGCGAGGGTTAAAAAAAGACTCCAAGTTGAAGGGCCATGAGCAGGATGCCGTTAATGTATGCGTCGAAGGAGGAGCCGACATGAAAATTACCGATGTAAAGAGTGCAATTATCGGCAGTAACATCGTAATCCGCGTAGTGACCGATAAGGGGATCGATGGGTACGGCGAAGTGGAGGAGGGTAAAGACTTTGTACAGCCCTTGGTTTCCTATTACAAGGATCTGATCCTTGGCTGCGATCCGACAAACGTGGAATTCGTCATGCGCCGCATCCGGCGAGCAGGCGCGTTTAAGCCATGGGGCAAGATCGTCAGCACTATTGAAATGGCCCTTTGGGACATCGCGGGCAAAGACGCGGGCATTCCGGTGTACAAGCTGCTCGGCGGGAAGGTGCGCGACAGGGTCAGGGTGTACAACGGGAGCTTTAGCAATCCGAATCCCCCCCACCCCGTGGCCGATACACCGGAAAAACAGGGAGAGAACATCCTCGCCCTGCGCGAACTGCCCGAGGGCTTTACCATTGTCAAGAACGCCGGCGTATTCCACGGGATGGGTTTTTTCCAGTCGGCCGGCCTCGACGAACCCGCGTACAACACCTATCCGCAAGAGCCAGAGGCATCTTGGATGTTAGACAACGGAAGCCTGCTCACAGAAGAGGCGCTCGACGCGTACATCGACCATATCGCCAGGATAAAGAGCGTGGTGAAGAACCGGGTAGGTCTCGCCTTAGACTGCGGACCGGGCATGACTGCGGTGGATGCCCTGAAGCTCGCCAAAGCGCTCGAGCCGTTCAATATCATGTGGCTGGAAGACTCGATCGCCGGCGACTATACGCCGTTTACGCTGGCGCACGTTTATCGGGATATTACAATCAATACGACCACGCCCATCCACACCGGAGAGCAGATCTACCTGCGCCAGAACTTCCGCGAGCTGATCGAAAATCGAGCGGTGAACGTGCTTGGGCCAGATCCGGCCGACGTAGGCGGCATCGCAGAGCTGAAGTGGATTGCCGAATACGCGGATTTGCACGGAATCCTCATGGCACCGCACGGCACGATCGACGGCGTGTTCGGCATGGCGGCGCTCACACACGTATGCTCCACGATGCCGCAAAACTACATCGCCTACGAATACCCGGCCGCCCACCCCGATTGGTGGTACGACATCGTAGATGGTCTGCCTGACCCGCTGCTGCGGGACGGCCACGTAACCGTGTGGGACAAGCCCGGCCTTGGCGTCGAGTTCAACGTGAACAAGGCGTCCGAATACCTCCGAGCAGAGGATCAGGACTTCTTCAAATAATCGAGACACCCAATAAATCCCATGACACAAATAGTCTCCACTGTCGACTTTGACCGCGATGGCAAGCAAATCGGCTGGTTGCATGTGCCGCATTCGGTCACTCGCAGCGCCTACGGGGTACTGCCCATCCCCATCGCCGTCATTCGCAATGGCTCCGGGCCACAGGTCCTGCTGATAGCCGGCAATCACGGCGACGAGTACGAGGGCCAGGTGGTCCTGACGCGCTTGATCCAAGAGTTGCAGCCCGAGCAAATCCGCGGCGGCCTCATCATCATACCGGCGCTGAATCAGCCAGCCGTGCTAGCGGCAGCGCGGGTCAGCCCGCTGGACGCAGGGAATCTGAACAGGGTCTTCCCAGGCGACCCCGAGGGCGGACCGACGTGGAAAATTGCAGACTATGTCGAACAGCATCTACTGCCTCGGGTTGAAGTAGTGGCCGACTTCCACGGCGGCGGGGCCTCCCTAGACTACCGACCACACGCCAGCACCCACTTCGGCCCAGATGCGTCCTCTGAGCACAAGCGTCTAAGCTTGGATTTGGTTTCCAAGCTGGGCGTACCGCATGTAATGGTTTTTGAGAACCGCACGGATAAGGGAGGACTACCCGATGCCGCCATCCGGCAGGGCGTGATTTCTCTGGGAGGGGAATACGGCGGCACGGGTAGTGTATCGCGGTCCGGGGTAAAGCTGGTGCAACAGGCGGTTGACCGATTGCTGGCAGCCCTGGGGGTTAAGGGCGCGCTGCCGGATGACCTCGAGACGCCTCAGGTCCTCCACATCTTCGGCCCCGACGCGTACGCTTATGCACCGGAACCCGGCCTGTTCGATCCAGCGACCGATCTAGGCGACGAGGTGAGTGTCGGCGATCTGTGCGGTCAGGTCCTGTTTCCGGAGAATCCTTCGCGGCCCCCTGTGCCCGTCACTTTCCGAGGCGAGGGTACGGTAGTCTGCAAACGGCACCCAGGTAGGGTGGAAGCCGGAGACTGCGTCGCCCACCTCGCAGCCCCGGTAAGCGACCGACCCTAAACCTCACTCGATCTCGTACACCACGGTGACAGTCACGGTGACAGCGAGCTCACCTGGGGCGATAGGAGTGGCACTACGCGCGGCATCATCGAAGGATGCTTCTGCAGTCGCAAACGGGATTGGCGGACCTTCGAAATAGGTACTTTCAGTGATAGTAAGAGGTTCTCCTAGCCTTACACCACTTGCTTTCGCTAAGGTTTGTGCTTTCGCTTCAGCATCCTTTACCGCCAAACTACGTGCCTTGGTTTGTAATGGTGTAGTATCATCAATCATAAATTGGATAGAGTTAATAACAATGCTATCCCCTCCCGCTCCAGCGGCATCATCTATGACATCACTGAGGGTTGCCAAGTCTCGGACCTTCGCCCGCACGGTGTTGTTTACTCTGTAACCACGAAGTACGCGTCCGTCATCTGTATAGTCGTACTGGGGATAGATACTGAAATTCTCAGTTTTAATGTCTTTTTCAGCAACGTTGTTTGCTTTTAGAGAATTTATTAACGCTGTCATCGCACTCGCAGCTTCTTCACGTGCCTCAGCAACGGTCTCTCGCTCAACAGACACACCTACATCGAGCGTTGCAATATCTGGTTCACCAGTAACTGAACCGCTTCCGGTTACATGGATAGTTCGGTCCGTTGCTGAAGACGATAATACCTCCGAGGCAATATTCACATCACAGGCAGTGAGGGCTAAAATCAGCAATGTGCCGATCGCTAAAAATCCATGATTACATCTTTTCATTTTTTCCTCCTATAAATCTCGATGGAAACAAACCCTGGCCGCCTACGTGTCCCGAGGAACTGGCTCCAGCCCGAACTCCTCGCGGATGGCATTGACTATGGGCCAGTAGTCGTTTTTGTAGAATTCCCCTACTGCTTGCTGGATGCTTGCTTTAGCCTGATCTAAGTCTAGGTCATACGAGGCATCTCTCGGGATTAAGCGCTTGCTGTATACCGTATGGTAAGACCCGCTAAGCCTCGACTTTTTTTTCATATCCACTCCGGGGACGCCTCCCCTTTGGACAAAGTCGTACAGCATCCTCCGGGTGTCTGGCGGACCGGGCCCTATCAGTAACACGAGCGACTTTGCGCGGTACCTGACTTCAAACAGAAGGATACGTCTCGATGGTGTCCATCCCGTTCCCCCCTTTAACGCAGGTATTCCTTCGAGGCTTGGAACATAAAACCTGTGGTACCATTTATCGTCATGATCACGACAGAGGTCAGGTGCATACTCCTCAATCGCCGCATGTATGTTAGCCCAACCCACGACCTCTTGTGTGGATTTAGCTTTGATGATTAGGTCAATGGCCTCTCGGTGCTTGTCGTAGATCTGCCGTGCTAATTGCTCGATATTGCTTGGAGTTTCCAATACATGCCTCCCTAGACTGCGTTCGTACTGCTCCAAGAAGCTAGCTACGCTTGCGCTAATGGTCGACCGACGCATACACAACACATGCTTTATGATATTCGCGACCCTGTTATAGCCAAAAGCTACCCAGCGTTCGGCATCTGTCTCCAAGGCTGGCTCTATCCCGTCCGGCGTTAGGAATATCGGGAAAGCGGGGAGCCCTTCATACTACTCGCTATCGACGGTATCAAGATACCGGCTGAGTTGCTCATCATGCTCACCAGTGCCAACTTTGTTCTCTATCAGGCAGACGAACTCGTCGTTCCTATCTACTATCAGAATATCTATATGATGTCGTTCCGTCGCGACCTGAATGTCCATATCATCAAGCTGCCAGCGATCAACAGCGATCGGGGTGAAACTTCCGATTTCACTATCTTGGCCTACGGCAGCCGCCTGCGAAAGGAAATGACGTAAGAAATAGTCGCGCAATCCGTGAGAGCCGCGAGGGTTAAGCAGCCAAGCAAGAAATGCTGAATGCTGAAGCTCCCGTCTTTGTATGCCGAGCACGTCAAAGAGATTGAACTCAGCCAGCAGGTCTTCCAAGCGCTCAAAGTTGGGGTCCATGATGAGCTCTTGCAGGGCAAGCTCCTCCTTAGACTGTTTACCTCCAATCGGATCACTCGTCATCACTTACTCCCTTGGCATGGAGTTCTCGGCGTCGGGCTAGCGAACCAACCCCCACCGATTACGCCCCCGACCTCCTTCCCAGCAAGGCCAACACCCGAATCAAGTGCACCGCAACGCACAGCCAAGCCGCTCCAAAGACACCTACACCGCTTGACCTAACCCTCTGCTTTATATAACTCCTATACAATTCCGAGAGTTGCTGCAAGCTTTATCGAATCAGAATCCGAGCTGTCAAATAGAGACTGACCGGACAGAGACGGCAATGTCCCGCGCCCGGCGCACGAAGTAACCTATGGCACGCAAAAATAGAAAAATCATCAGCAACGACGACGGCTGGATCATGAGCAACATGACCGGTCCCGTAACCCCGCAGACCATCAAAGAGCGCATGATCGACACCTATGCCGGTGCACCAATTGGCGCAGTGTCGTGGTGCGTCGGCAATAGCGAGACCTACGAATACGAAACGGAAGTAGGCGAGCGCACGGGGGACGGGTACACCCATTTTGCCGACGAGCGCCACGTCTGGCAGCAGCGGAACCTCCACAGTCTGATCGCCTCGTGCGGCGGCCCCTTGACCGAGATCGCGCGCCAGTTCCACGAGGCCAAGATCGACGTACTGCCTTCGGTGCGCATGAATAGCCACTACGACATCGCCTACGACTCGCCGTCCCACGGCCAGTTCCGCCGCGATCACCCCGACTGGCTCATCGGCCGCCCCTACGAGTATATCCCTCATCCCACCCTCGAACACTCCATTGCCAGGGGCCTCGACTACAAATATCCCGGCGTCCGCGTGTACATGGAAAAAATCATCTTTGAACTCTGCGAAAATTTCGACGTGGACGGGGTCGAACTCGACTATTTCCGCCACCCGGCATTCTTCCGGATCGAAGAAGCCTATACCAATCGCTATCTCATGACCGACTTTATCCGGCGCATTCGCCAGCGCCTAGACGAGGTCGGCGCACAGCGTGGCAAACACCTCGACCTGCTGGTCCGCGTCCCGCCGACGCTCTACGACTCGCGGCGCATCGGCCTGGACGTCGAGGCTTGGATCGGCGAAGGGCTGGTGGACATTGTCGCGGCGGGCGGCGGCTTTATGCCCTTTGAGCAACCCATTGGCGAATTTGTCGCGGCGGCCGCGGGCACCGACTGCCAGATCTACGGCAGCTTCGAGGCGCTGCGCTGGACCCTCGACGAGGAGGTACTCTACGCCCTAGCGGCGCGGTTTTGGGACGCCGGCGTCGATGGTCTCTACCTGTTCAACTATTTCAATACGCCCAACGAGTGGAAGAAGCGCGTACTCGGCAATATGGTCGATCGAAACCGGCTGCCGCGTCTGCCCAAGCGCTACGAACTCGATCATTCAGACCGCATCAACAGCAAGGAACACCACATCGGCGCGTTCAGATACGCCGTGCCCTGGGCTTCCTTGCCGGTGTTCATGGAGGAAACGCAGCGCGGCGGTGGAGCCGCGCTTTTTATGGACATCGCCGACGATGTGGACGGGGCACGTTCCGCAGGGACCTTGGGCGGCTGCACTCTGAGCCTCGGGTTCGACCATATCAATGACGACGACCAACTAGACGTACACATCAATGGTGAACCTGTACCCTGGGACAAACGCCAGGTTTCCCAAGACGGCTGGGGCTACACTGTCTTCGACGGCCTAGTCTACCACACGACCATGGCGACGGAGCGCGTCGAGGGCACTCTGATACAGTTTGATGTGACCGATCTGCCGATCAAGACGGGGAACAACGAATTGCTCGTGCGGCTCATCAAGGGTGCCGGACCACATTTTGCACCGGTGGCCCTGACCGAGGTCCGGTTGGCGATCGACTATCGCTGATACCGCATTCAGTCTCTAGCATCGAATAAGCTCGTTCATGGCCAAGTACTATTGGCAAAGCATGAAGAGTTCGCTAGATTCTTACCATAAAGTTGGAGCCTTCAAAAAAGTAGGAATCAACGAAAGGATCACGCGATGGCCGTCGCCAAACTAACCTCCAAAGGACAACTCGTCATTCCCCAAGCCATACGCCAGCACCTGCACCTACAGCAGGGCGACAGCGTGGATTTTATTATCCAAGACGATGGCGAAGTGGTCGTCAGACCGGCCACCCGGGATGTGCGAGACCTAAAGAATATCCTGCCGAAACCCAAGAAGGCCGTATCGCTAGAGGAAATGGATCGCGCGGTGCGCGAGGGCGCGGGAAAAGCGCTGTGAGGGGGCTGGATACCAATGTGCTGGTACGCTATCTAGTACAGGACGATGCGGCACAGGCGCGGCGCGCGGCAAAAGAGATTGAAGCGGGATCGGATGCGGGTGAGATCTATCTTATTGCCGATGTCGTCGTCTGCGAACTAGTATGGGTGCTCGATCGGGCCTATGGATACAGCCGGGCGCAGATTGGCGACGCGCTGGAGGGCATTTTGCAGACGCGCTCATTTCATTTTGTGGACAAAGACCTGCTCTGGCAGGGGCTGGGCGATTACAAAAAGGGTAGGGGTGACTTTGCCGACTATGTGATTGGGCGCGTGGGCGAAAAGTCTGGGTGCGAAAAAACGCTCAGTTTTGATCGCGCCTTAAAAGGCGATGTACGATTTGAAGTGCTTTAGGGAAGTCCGCATGGTATGGTATGCGAGTGATTAATCGGCAAGCAACCCAAATGAAAGTCTCTGAATTGGAAGCGGCACCTGACGAGCTTCGTGCTCATTGGTTGTTAGAAGCAAACTAGCTATAGCGAGGAATATCCTATGTCCCTTCACAGACCCTTTACAGAAGAAGACCTAGCGCCGATTCTCGAAGATTTTTACCAAAACGGCGCGACCATCATCCGCAATGTCTTATCCCGAGAAGAATGCGAGCAAATATGCAGACGCGTCGATCAGATCTTCGCCGAACCTTACTTCACCGAAATGCGGAATGTAAAAATAAGGCCAGAGCTCAATGGCAAAGCGCCCATCGTTGTCCATCGGCTATTTGAATGCGACCGGATGTTCCGCGACCTGCTCGTGCGCGAGCCTATCATCTCTATTGCCGAAACAGTCCTCGGCCCACAGTGCCACTGCATGGCGCAGGGCTGCATCTTGAACCGCAAGGATATGGGCATCAACCGCTTTCACGTAGATGACAGCCTAGAATTTCCAATCGCGGACGACAATATCAGCAGTCACGACCGGCGTCTGCAGATGCCCGTTTTTCGCATGTCGTTCCAGATCGCCCTGACAGACCAAGACGAAGACCAGTATGGCCCCAGTCAATTCGTGCCGGGCAGCCACTATGCGGGCAGACACCCCGACGATCCAGAAAATCCAACCTTCGACGGCCAAGGCCCCACGTCCCTGCTCATGCAAGCGGGAGACCTCTACCTCCTCAGCAGCCAAACCTGGCATCGCGGTGCCCCCAATACATCGGATCGCGTCCGCTACCTCTTTCACCAAGTCTATGGTCAGCGCTTCGTCGCCCAGCGATTCTGGCCCTATCTCAACTATCACATGCCCGATTACGTCCTCGAAGGTGCCGACGAACGCCTCCTGCGCGTTCTCGGCAAACACCCCGAAATGGCCTATGGATAACCCGCGACGACAGACATGGCACACGTCTGACTCGCCGATACTAGAACAATAAATCAAGCCAAGAGAGGAGATCATTCGTGGCGTACCAATTTCAGCCGGGCGTTATGTACCTTATGCCCACTCACTTCGGACCAATGACTGGACCGCGGCGCAGCCCCGATGGCAAGGGATATGCCTGCATCGACACCCCCAAATCCACTAGCTACTCGGTCAGCTTCCTGACCAACGCCGAACAGCTCGAAGAGCTACTCCCGGAGGGATTCGCGCTGCACGGCGAACCGGTGGTGACGGTGTACCAGAACCACATGAAGGAGATCGAGTGGTTGGCCGGACGCGGCTACAACATGATGGGCGTGACCTTTCCGGCGACCTACACTGGCAAGCGCGACCGCGCAGAGGGACCGTTTCTGACCGTCCTGTGGGAGAACATGACCGAGCCGATCCTCACCGGCCGGGAACAGCTCGGATTCTCGAAGATCTACTGTGAGCTGCCGGACCCGGCCGTGTGCCGTGGCGAGACCCACGTCATAGCGCACTGGCAAGGGTTTCGCTTCCTAGACATGAAGCTGACCAACATGCGCGAGGTGGCACCCGCCGACTATCCAGCACCGGCAGCGCCACGCACCGACGGCGTACTGACCGGGCATCTCCATTACAAGTACATCCCCCGCACCGGCCACTGGGGCGAAGCGGACGCGGCCTACGCCTGCCTGACCCCTGAGGAGGGCAGCAACAGCCGCCTGACCGGGTTGTGGCAGGGCGACGGGACGGTCGAGTTTCACCCCGCACGCTGGGAGGACATGCCGACCCAGTACATGATCGTCAACGCGTTCCACAACTTAGAGATCAAGGAATTCCGCGGCGGCACCATCAGCAAGACCATAGGCAGCAAGGATCTCAGCGACCAGCGCATACTGGAGTAGGGCCGCGCACGCTGCTTTCGCGGCCATAGGAGAATCACTGCGGCGTCACGTTACCCGCAAAGGGTCCGTACATGCCCTTCCCCCATTCGATCCGCGCCGTTTCCACATTTGCGACAACTTTGGGATCGGCCGGCGCTGATGCGATCTCTGCGCCATCTTGGGCAATCGCAATTCGGTCACCATCAGCGATGAATTCCAGTGTGGTTTCCCCTTCTCTCCAGACCACTGGCCCTGCGGCGCATCCCAGCTTGCGCAACCGGTGCACCGTCCGATACTCGTTCCAGACCTCGTCGTCGTGCAAAAACTCCATTCTCATGTCCCGTTCCGGACAACCCTTCGCGCTGGTCGAGATGAAGAGCGAATCACCCATCGGGGCCAGGCCCGTGGTTCGATTGCCCCACTCGTTCCAGACGAGTTCTGCGCCGTGCATCTCGTTGTAACCAGTAACTCGGTCTTCCCAAGGGTGGTTCATCTCGTCCGTGACTGCGGGATGCTCGAACATCCTGCGGACAAAGTGCCATTCGTCGCCGGGGTGGTCGTAGCGCCATAACTCGGCCCACGGCCAGACCCCTACGTACACATCTCCTCCGAACAGACAGGTTGTCTGCGCCTCGCGCACGGCAGTCGAAACACCGGGCATCACCGGCGGCCAATCCTCCAAGTGACGCAGTGTCGTCCCTTTTTTCACGTATTCCAACAGGTTCCCAGTCGGATAGTGGCCGATCAGCATCCGATCATACCAGTTAAGCATCGAATAGAGCTGGTGGCTGACGCCCGTCTGAGACTGGCGAATGATCCTCCATGCCGAGCCGTCGAAGGCATAGACCCCTCCAACATTCGAGGACTGAACGATCTCGTCGCCCAACTGCCCGGCGGCGAACGAGGTTTCGCCCGCGTAGCGCAGATCCAGTGTGATCGCCCTGTCCAGATCGAGCGGACCATCGCCCGGCCACCACGGAACCGCATGCAGCTTGCTCCATGCGGGGTCGTTGTTCTGATAGAAGACGAGGTGGCCGTGGGAGTAATAGAAATGGTGGTAGTAGCCCTCGTCGGGCTTCATCAGGATCTTCGCACCATCGTACCATGACTCGCCGCCCTTGAACTGGAGCAGTTTTCCGGCGACGCGCATCATCCCCTCGCCGCTTGCCGTCTCCTTGACGCCAAATCTTTCGTCGACGGCCCAAGCCTTGGATTCGTCATCGTACCATCGCGCAGTGCGATCGAGCTGACCACTGAACTGGTAAATCTTGCCGTCGAGGTCGAACAGATAGTTGCCGCCGCCGTCGGATGAAAACGGCAGCTTCTCGTAGGTCATCTCTCCTCCATCGTGACGAACGAAAAACTGTAGCGTCCAGCGGTCCATGCGGAAGTGCGTATTGAAAAGCCCCATGAACCCCGCGCCAAACAACCCCCGACCGTCGCTGTCTCGGGCTTCAAATACGGTACCTAGGTTCTGCCCGAGATCTTTCCCGAAGTTCACCTTTGCAGTGATCTGCATGCCTGTCCTCGTCTTGGTCTAGCTTGCGGATTGCTAAGATATAGATGCACAGGGATTATAAAATCTTTCAGATGTGTATCCAACGGTGCGGTCGTCCTATCGACCTGTTGGCTGCCGATTATGCACGTCAATCCCGACAAAAACGGTTGCTTGGTGCGGCGACTTTTCGTATTCCTAAGACATGTCAGCCTCCTGTGAGGAGTATACTCCAACGCGTGCTCTCTAGTCTGCTGATGTCATGCCTAAACCATACAAAATTCAGTGGATTACCCTAGTTGCGCTGCTAAGCTGGTTCGCGGGGGCCGAGGCGCAGCAAGCCGGGCACCGCATCGCCGATTCCCAAATCATAGTCAACAACGCGCGTCATTGGAAAAACTGGACATTCGCTCCGGGCACGATAGATATTTCCCCGACCGGCGAGGTGCGGCCCAATGAGTTGCGCAAAAACACCAATGCGACGACCCAAATCGTAAAATTCCTCCGCTTCCACCCCCCGGATGATCTGGCTAAAAAAGAACCAGAGGAATTGAGCCTACTCGATGCCATTGAGGCTGGCTCGAACTTGGCCGATGTAGTTAATGTGATCGACGGCGATCCTGCTACCTACTGGGAGCCGGAAGTGCTGAAGGGCGCAGCGGATGTACGAGGCCAGTGGTGGTTCGGCTTGGATTTGGGACGCCTGGTCTTCGCCCATAAAATTGTCTTGCGCTTTGCCGAGGAAGGGCTGGGGGATCCCTTTCTGCTCTTCGACGTGCTGGTGTCCGAAGGCTTAAAGCCGAGTCGCCTGCAAGGCGGGGACGCTCTGTCCTTCAAGACGGTGCTGCGCACGGTGCTGCCCAATAAGAGCCAACGCGTTTTCGAAATCGATCTGCGGAACGCCAACCACGAAGTTCAAGGCGAGCCTTTGCGCTTCGTCCAGGTGGTGGTAACGGGAACCGATTCGACTCAAGGTCGAGAAGTCTCTCTCGAAGAGTACGGGCAACTGGACGAGGCTAATCGAGGCACCGTCCGGTTTTTCAAGCGCCAGCCCGACGGTCGCGAGACCGCGGTGACAGAGGCCGTACACCTGCAACTGGATGAAGAGCGGCAAGGGGCCGTGCGCTATTTTCGCCGCGAGCGTCCTCGCTTGGCCGAACTGGAGGTGTGGCACGAGGGGGATGAGATAATGAGCGGCATAATCGCACGAGGCGGCTCGATGGCCCTCTCGGCCAAAGAAGTGGTTAATCTGGGCGCTTTTATTGATGGCAATGTGGACTCTAATTCGGGCGTGCTTATCTCTGGAGCCCAGGCCGTCTCAGACCCCGAGCGATTTTTGTTTTTCGATCTGGGCAGCTTCTACTGGATCGATGCCCACCGCCAGGCTTATGGCCGAGGTTCGTACCGGGGCAGCTTCGCCAATTACCGACTTGATTTTTCAGACGGCTCGCTGGCCCCCGACGGCAGCCTCTGGTGGACTAGAGCCGTAGATCGAGACCAGCCACGGGTGTCGGGACGTCCCTATGAAGGCAACCGCTTCGATCCAGTCAGAGCCCGCTTCTTCCGCATCCACTGGTCCATGCAGGTGCGCGGTCTGATTGTCGCCACACTGGCGGAAGTCCAGCTCTACGGGGAGGGTTTCCAACCAGAAGTGAGCCTCGAATCAGACCTGATCCAGTTGGGTGGAACTCGCAATCTGATCTCGGTCGAGTGGGATGCCGATACCCCCGTCGGCACCCAAGTCCAAGTTCAGACCCGCACCGGCAACCAACTGGGTGAACACCTGCGCTATTTCAAAAAGGACGGCACCGAGGTGACCGAAGCCGCGTACAACAAGTTGCTCTCACTCTTCAAGGGGGATATCGTCGCTGAGCCGATGCCCGGCAGCGACTGGAGCGACTGGAGTCATCCCTACGAGCATAGCGCCGGCAGTCCAATCACCTCGCCGTCGCCACGCGAGTTTTTAACGATTCGCGCGATGTTGACTTCGGATGACCCGCAAATCAGCGGCGCGCTCCGGTCCATTCGCCTCCACTTTGCCGACCCGGTGGCCCAGGATCTGGTCGGCGAGGTCGCGCCCGTCGAGGTGGATTCGCTGGGCGTGGAGCGCCCCTTCTCCCTCTATATCCGGCCTCAGTTCGTCGCCACCGATCCCGGATTCGATCGCTTGCTAATGGTCGTTCCCGCCGATATGCATCTGGAATTTAAGAGACTGTACACCGGGAAGGCCACCGACTTTGCCGAGCCTACCGCCGATCTATCCGCGCTCGTTCAGGACCAAGTCGAGGTGCTGGCGACGGCCGGGGACACCCTGAGCCTAGCCTTCCCCACGATCAGTCCCACAGCGGGTGTCGAAGTTTTGCGGCTCGACTTTGACACGGCCCTATTTTCAGCCGGAACGATTCTGCGCGCGGCCCTGAGCAACAGTGCCGCAGACGAACAAGCCTGGCAATGGCTCAGCCCAGGTAATGCACTCGATCAGGTGGAGAGCAATACGACCACCCTAGTCGGAGCGGTAAAACGCAAAGAATTGATCGGTCAACTGTCGCTGCACCCCAGCGTATTGACCCCCAATGGCGACGACATCAACGACCGGCTTGAGATCGCCTTTTCGGTCGTCCTAGTCGGCGACGACAGTCCCGTCCGGGTGCAGATTCGCGATTTGCGTGGCCAGTGGGTGTGGCGCGCCGTCGAGCACAAAGCAGTGGCTAGGGGACATTACACCGTGTCTTGGGATGGCAGAGACCAAGCGGGGAATTTAGTGCCCCCCGGCCTCTATGTGGTCGAGATCGATGTCGCCGCTGAAACAGAACAGACTGGTATCGCGCGTGGCAATGTGCTGCGCGCCGTAGCCGTCGCTTATTGATAGGATATCTCATGCGATTGCGGCTTTTTCATTGTGCGTTGGCGATTCTCTTACTCGGTTTTACTCGTCCTAGTGCTAGTCTGACGATCTTTCGCCTCGGCGGCGAGAACCTGCCCCCTCCCGAATTGGACGGCCCCTATGAATTCGTCCAACTCAGTTGGAACGAAATCGAGGCGCGGCGCCACGGCAGCGCCGAACGGCTGGACTTTGACCCCGATTTCATCCGTCCGCAGCAATTGGACCCCAAGGTCAATCTCATCCCACTCATCGAGGATCAGAGTAGGCAGATCTTCAACCTGACATGGCATGGTTGGGTCGCGCCTCAGCAGGAAAATTTTCTCATGTACGACGGGGATCCCGAGACCTTCTATCTAGGCGATGGCCGTTTCGCCGTGCACGGACCGCCCATCAAGTTCACAATTTTCGATTTCGGCGCTCCTTTGTGGCTTGAACGCATCCGCTTTTTTCCGCGTTCGAAACACCACACCGATCGCTTTATGCAGCGTTTTAGAATTGGCATAAACGATGGTGATCCGCTCAAAGACGGCACGCGGGAACTGCCCGTGCGGCGCGGGGACGGCTTTTCCGATTTCGACATTGCCTACCAAAGAACAGAAAATACCGAAGCCATCGTCGATGTCGAATTGCCCGCCGTACCCGTGCGCCGCCTGCTCTTCGAGGCCTATGAGAACACGCGCGGCGTCTGGGAAATCGCCGAGCTCGAGATCTATGGCAACGGCTATGTCCCCTTCACCAGTTACGTCTCCAACGTGATCGATCTGGGCGGCCCCGCCAGTCTGGGCCAGCTAAGCTGGAGCGGCCATATCGACGCGGGGGCCCAAGTCGATCTGACCATGCGCAGCGGCGTTGACGACGATCCCAACACCTACTGGCGCACTACCTTCCGCGGCAGCGAACGCACCCGCTTCGACAGCAAAGGCACACCGCTCAACCTAGCCTCCTACAACAAGCTACAGCGCGGCGAACAAGACGGCATCACCCACGACACCGAAAACTGGGTCTTCTGGAGCGCGCCCTACGACTTTGGCGCTGGAACCGGCGCGATGCTCGGCGATGGTACCCGGCGCTATGTGCAACTGCGCGCCGATTTCACCTCTACCCAGACGGCTGGTAGCCAGATAGACTACGTCCAATTCGCCGTGTCGATCCCGCCGGTAGCCAGCCGCGCCCTGGCCGAGATCGTCCCGATCGCCGTGCCGCCAGGGCAGGTGACGTCCTTTACCTACAAACTGCGTCCGACCATAGACTCCGAGGATTTAGGCTTTGACAGCATTGGCATCGATACGCCGACCAAGGCGAAGAGCATTGACCAAGTGCGCATCTCAGGGGTCCCCGTGGATTTTGAGGTGGTAGAAATGGGCTCGACCGGCTTTGTCGTACAGATTCCGCGCATCGACATCCAACTCACTACAGAGCTGATCGAAGTGGATTTCCAGGCCGAGGTGTTCAAGTTCGGCACGGTGTTTTCGGGGCGGCTCTTCGATAGCCAGCAGCCGTTGGAAGTGCCGCAGAGCATCGCGGCGGGCGATGCCGACGAATTGGAAGACAGCAATAGGCTGAGTGTGGAGTTGGTGCGTTTCGGCGAACGCTCGATCGGCTCGTTGACCCTCGACCCGCCGGTGTTCAGCCCCAATGGCGACGGCGTCAACGACGCGGCAAGAATCGACTACGATTTGCTCAACCTAGTGGGCGCGGTGCCGGTACAGGTGGAGATTTTCGATCTGTCGGGTCGCTCATTGGGCGTGATATGGCAGGAACAGGCGGCGAGCGGTCGTTTTTCGGTCGCCTGGGACGGACGCGACGGTGACGGTGCGCTGTTGCCGCCGGGCCTCTACTTAGTACGCTTGCGCGTGGAGTCCGACAAGACGGAAGACTCCCGGCAGGCTCTATTGTCCCTCGTTTACTGATAAACACTTCAACTCAGAATACGGTCCATGATTAAACTGGGTATGATCGGCTGTGGCGGCATGGGGGGTGCCCACATGCGGCGGTTTCACACTCTGCGAGATCGGGTCGCATTGGCCGCGGCGGTCGATGTTGTTCCCGAACGCGCAGAAGCCGTCGCGCAGCAATTTCCGGGAGCCTGTGTAGCGACGGATTATCGCGAGATTTTGGACTCGGTAGATGCCGTCTTGCTCGCGCTACCCCACCATTTGCACTCTTCCGTCGGACAGGCGTGTCTCAACGCGGGCGTCCACGTCTTGCTCGAAAAACCCATGGCCAATAGTGAAGCCGCCTGCCAAGACCTGATGGAGGCATCGGCGACCTCAGGCAAAGTGCTGATGATTGCGTACTGCATGCGCTTTCATCCCATTGTCCAGCGTTTGCAGGCATTGTTAGATGAAGGCGCGTACGGCGATGTATTTCAGGTGTCGATCTGGACCGAACAACTCACTCGCTATCCCCCCGATCACTGGGCTTCGAGCCAAGAGCGCTTGGGCGGCGGGCAGTTGTTTAGTCACGGCTGTCATTACATCGATTTGCTGCTCTGGTTTTTGGGCCGACCTGTGTGCGGCATGCACATGGGCACCAATTTTGGCACGCCGTGGATGGAGCGCGAAGGCACCAGCAATGTGACGATGGAATTTGCCGATGGCCGCCTAGGCTATCACTTCGGCACCTGGGGCGCGCGGGGCACCCGGTTGCGCTACTCCATTCACGCGCATTGCACAGAAGGTATGCTCGATGCCGACATTTCAGGCGGCAAACTCGTGCATATCCTACGCGGTCAAGAGGAAGTTTTGTTAGAAGCAGAGCCGGGCAAACACACAGAAAACGAGATGGCCCATTTTCTGGACTGCATTGAAACTGGGCAAACGCCGCTGACCGATGGCAAAAGCAGCTTGCAGGGCTTGCGCGTGATCTGGCGGCTATACGAAGCCGAGCAAGCAGGGCAGATTGCAGATTTGACGGGCTTGGGTTTGGACGAGGCCTGATCTGCGACTACGCACTGTATTGCTCAATTTTCGCTTCGTCCACTTCAACGCCCAGTCCCGGCCCCAATGGCACGCGGATTCGGCCATTTTCAAACTGCAATGGTTCGGCCAGCACATCATCCGTCAGACCGTGGTAACAGGTGTCGTTCGGCCCGGAAAAATTGGGGGTCGATGCCGCGATATGCGTGATGGCCGCGGTCTTGAGTCCGAGGTCGTGCGAACAGTGCATCAGGCACGGCACGTCATACGCCCCTGCAACAGTAGCGACTTTCTTCACAGGTAGCACTCCACCCGCCGCTGGAGTGTCTGGCATTAGCATATCAGCAACCTCGTTGGCGAGCAGGGTCACAACAGTGTCCGCTGTGCCAACGCCCATGTTCACCAAGATACCCATGCCGATTTCCGTTCGGCAGCGGATCAGCGCATCGGGGTACTCGGGCGAGCACGGGTCTTCAAAATAGCGAATTCCCATATCTTTCATTTTTCGCATTGTAACTTCTGCCTCTTCGGGGGAATACCCGCTATTTGCATCTGGGCGGAGTATGGCTTCGTCGCCAACAGCGGCTTGTATGGCCTCGGCAATCTGCAGATCCTGTTCGGAATCGTCCCCCGCTTTTGTTTTCAAGAAGCGAAACCCCCACCGCTCCATATACTCGCGGGCGGTTGCCGCGGACTCCGATGGCGCCTTGAGTCCCATGCAGGCACAGAAGTCCACTTCCTTCCGCACCACGCCGCCGAGCAGTTTACAGACCGGCAAATCCGCGCCCTTGCCCATGGCGTCCCAAAGTGCCATCTCAATGCCAGACATCGGACCTTTACTGATGCCCCCTGCTTCCAGCGCTACAATGGCCCCTTCGATGTTGGCCACATCTTTGTCAGCCAGAATTGCATTTGGGTCCGTCTCAAACCTGCCCGTTCCTTCGCCCCAACCCACTACATCCGCGTCCGTTTCAACTTTCACGATAAGTCCGGCTGCGCCCAAAGTGCCACTACCACCACCGCGTCCAACGTAAGGGCCAACAGGCGAAGCGTATGGGATTGCGACGCTGGTTCCTGTGATTCGCTTGATTTTCATTTTGGCACCTCGAATGAGATTTGTGGTTTCCGCTTGGCGTAGCCTAACACCCTTCGCGCCTTGTTGTCAATGTTTGGCAGGCTCCTGTTGACTAGTGTTCGGGGGGCGTTACCTTACGGCAAGACTTCACGGGTGTATCGAACGCAGCGCAAAACCAACCTTTTATGGAGGTCAATCCGCCGGTGATGGTGATCTCGGAAAAAGACAAAGAGACATACGCCGAGCAGGGATTTCTCATCCTGCGACAGGCCTTTACTAAAACCCGCATCAAGATGCTGCTCGAAGGGATCGAACGCCTGATCGACAAGGGGCTTGCGGGTGAGTGCGAGATAGGCTGGATTGACCGCAACCGCCGTCTGCCAAGCCGCACCGGCCACCTGCTCGACCCCGACAAATACCACCCCGCTTTCGCCGACTGGATTGACGAGGATCTCGCACCCCATCTCGAAGCCCTAGTCTCCGCCCCAGGAGTGCGCCACAGCCTGTTCGGTATGCTCGCCAGCGGCGGCGAGAAGCCCTACACCCAGAATTGGCACCGCGACCTCTGCAAACCGGGAGACGAAGAGGAAACCGCGTACCTGCGCCGGCACGAGGGTACCTTCGTGCAGTTCAACGCCCCGCTCGTTGCCGGAGACCGCTTCCTCAACATCGTCCCCGGTAGTCATCTGCGAGCGTCAACGACGGAGGAAATCGAAGCGTCCCTCAGCGAATCGGGAGACATGCCCAACGCCCACGTCGTCGAACTGGAACCGGGCGACATCGCCTACTACAACGCCAACCTCTGGCACCGGGGCTGGAACCCGGAGGGACACAAGCGCTGGACCATGCACTGCGCCTTCTGGAACGTTGAGGCACCGGTGATGGCGCACGAGTACGGACAGCGCGAGCAGCTAACCCAGCAGGGGCATCTGGAGCAAATGCCCCCTATTACGCGGCACTACATCCAGAGATACCTCGACAACTATCCCGAGGGAAACCCGCCCTCCATGTTCGACCTGTAGCCATGCGCAGTTTGAAAGTGCTAGGGGCGGTTCATATTGCAAAGGATATCCATCATACTCGTAAGCGTTGTAACTTCCACCACCGCTTACAGCCAACCTACGGCGGCCGCGACCGCTCCGACCGCAGCCTCCATCGACCACGCACCTACCAAGCCCCAACTGACGCTAATTTGGCATCTAGCCGAGCATGTGAAAGAAAGCTATAGTGGCTGGAACAGCCTCGCCCATATCGGCGCAGTCGGGAGCACTTGGCTGTTGATCGAATCCGGCGTCGATGCCGACGTCCAAGCTTGGTCGGCACGGCGCAACGAGACCTTGTCTATCGCCGCTAGCGTTCCCGCGCTCATCGGCGGCGGCTTCGTCCCCGTCGCCGTGCCGCTCTATATGATGCGCTCCGACGCTACCCGCATCCGCCACGGCGGGATGGCCGCGCAACAGGCGGTTTTCGTCAGCTTCACCGTCACGACTTTGCTCAAGGCCCTAACCGGACGCTCCCCACCCGACGCCGAGACGCCACACGACGTTGATAAGCGCAGCCGGCACTTCCGCTACGGTTTTCTGCGCGGCGGCATCATCCACGGCTGGCCTTCCGGGCACACGATGACCAACATGGCTCTAGCCGCGTCATTGAGCAGCTATTTCAACGATTCCAAGCAGGTCAAGTATTACGCCTACGGCTGGGCCGCCTATGTAATGGCGGCGGCGACCTTCGGTGCCCAAGGCGGTGTGCACTGGCTTTCCGACGTTGTCGCCGGCGGCCTGATGGGCTGGACCATCGGCACGACTGTCGGCAAAGGCTTCGCCCGGGGCTACTTGCAGCCATTAGTTGCTCCTGGCCGTTGGGGACTGCAACTGACGCTAAACGCCGATTAGCGGCTGGCCACGCACCTCAGCCTTGAGTTTGCAAATATGCGATACTGTGGTGGCACAAGAGACTGCGGCATTTTAGTATTATTTGCACAGTGAAACGGAGATAGACGGCAATGAGCGCAAAATACGAATGGTGCTACGTCACTGAGAACGCTGCATTCGCGGCTCGCGATGGCGCTGGCGCACTGGTGTTCAAGGATAAGATGTGGCTGCTGGGCGGCTGGAATCCCGGCGATAAAGTCCACTTCCCGCTGATCTGCAACAGTGAGGTCTGGTCGTCGACCGATGGAGCCTCTTGGACGCTTGAGAATCCCCAAGCGCCCTGGGAGGGGCGGCATACGGCCGGATATGTGATGCACAACGACCGGATGTGGATCGTGGGCGGCGATTGCAATCAGGGCCATTATCAGAATGATGTCTGGAGCAGTGCGGACGGCATTCATTGGGATCTAGCCAATGACCACGTGCCGTGGGCTCCCCGAGTGCTCCATTATACCCTAGCCTTCGACAGCAGAATCTGGGTTATGGGTGGGCAAACTATTCCCAATTTTGCCGACGCCGATGAGGTCTTCCACAACGACGTGTGGAATTCGGAAGATGGAGTAAACTGGACCCAAGTTACCGAAAGCGCTCCGTGGGTGCCCAGAGGGATGATCGGCGGAGCCGCTGTGCATGACAACAGGATGTGGATTCTGGGTGGAGGCACCTACGATACGCCTGCAACTCCCATGCGCAATTTCTACAACGACGTGTGGAGTTCGGACGATGGAATAAACTGGGAACAGCACATAGCGCACGCCCCGTGGACGCCCAGGCAATACCACGAGGTGGCCGCGTTCGATGACCATCTATGGGTGTTAGAAGGCTACGCGGCAGAAAGCGGCAATCGCCGCGATGTATGGTATTCACCCGATGGCGTAAACTGGACCGAATTGCCCGATACCCCTTGGGCACCCCGACATGCCGGGAGCGTGTTCGTGTACGACGGGTCGCTGTGGATGGTGGCGGGAAATAATATGGAGCCGGATGCCTGGCGACTTTCGCGCAGGGAGTAGATGTCTTTATGGACAGAAATGCAGGGTTCCTCAGAGAACAAGGGAGAGGCGCTTGAGGATGACATCTCGCGCAAGCCCAATTGACGTTAAACGCCTTGCAGCCGATGAGGGGCTGCGTCTACGCACGATCCGGTTGCGGGCTCTGGCCGATGCGCCTGACGCCTTTGGCAGCACCTATGACGAGGCCGCTGCTCGGCCGCTAGATAGTTGGGCGGCGCAACTCCAAGAGATCGCCACCTTCGTAGCGGTCGTGGATGGAGAGGACGTGGGTCTAGTGCGGGGCGCGCGCGATGACTTACAATCTGACGCCGCTTGGCTGATTTCGATGTGGGTGTCGCCGGAGGTCAGAGGACAAGGCGTGGGTGAAGCGCTCATTGATGCCGTCGTTGAGTGGGCGCGGATCAGTGGCGCTCGGCGGGTGTTATTGGATGTCGGCGACCATAACCAGCCGGCCATCGCCCTGTATGCCCGCAAAGGCTTCGAACCCAACGGGACAATTGGTTCTTTGCCAATGCCACGAAGCCACATTCGCGAGCATCAACGAGAGTTGCAACTCTAATCCCAGCAAACAATGACCATGGGAGCTGTGGTATAATGGTGCCGGTCGAAGCCGTCAGCTATCAACCAGTGAAGGGGCGGGTGTTTGTCTTCCTCAGCTCAAGACATCTCCAAGGCGCGCTTGACCGCTTTGGGGTCACGGGCGATTACGCGCAGGAGCGTACGGGCCGCTTGATCCGGCTGATAGCGGCCCTGTTCCCAGTCCCGTACCGTCGCCAAAGAAAGCTGAAACGTTGTGGCGAATTCGCACTGAGTTAAACGCAGGGCTTTGCGGATCGCCTTAGTGTCAGGAACGCGCTCGAATGCTGCGAGTTCTTCATCCGTCAAAGGCGGATTGTCGGGATCGGACAACGCGGCCTGTTCGATATCCTCGTCGCTCATGGAATCGAGACGTCGCGCCTGGGACTTGCTCAGACGCGGTAGGTTCTTTTCGTCCAGCCTAAATTTCGTGGTATTTTCTTCGCTCATGACGCGTTGCTCTCCGGGCAGAGATGATTCGAGTTCCAATTCCATAAGACGAATATACGGGATTCCCGTAGTCAGATCAAAAAGGCGTCGGGCTACCGACCCAGCCCTCACCGGCTACCTTGACGTCGGCGACGGGCGCTAACTACTTTCCCTCCTGCACGCAGAGGATTGTCCATGCCCTTCCAAACATAGGACGCGATGTTAGCTTTCAAACCACCTAAACCGAGTGTGACGACGATTCAAACTATACAAGCCCTGATACCGCTTGTGAATCGCTTGTATTTGAAAGGGTTGACGCTAGATGTCGATGCAGAGTCCATTGCTCGGTTGGAGGCGATACGTGGGCATTCTGCTGTCTTAGCTCCTAACCATCCGGCGCACGAAGACCCTATGGTTATGTTTCTCTTGTCGAAGCGATTATCGCAACCGTTCTACTACATGGCAGCTCGGGAAGCCTTCGACAGGGGTAGATTCGGGGCTATCCGATGCTATCTGATGCAGCGGTGCGGTGTGTACTCGGTGGTGCGCGGCACTGTAGATAGAGATGCCTTCCGCATGACGCGGGAGCTTTTGTTTAAGGGCGACTGGCCGATTGTCATCTTTGGCGAAGGAGAAATTTCGCGCCAGAATGACACCGTCATGCGCTTTGAGAGAGGCATTGTCCAGATGTGCTTCTGGGCTTTGGACGATATGGAAAAAGCGCAAGTCGGCAAATCGCTCTACGCCGTGCCCGTCGGCATCAAATATCACTATCCGCGCGACATGTGGAATTCTATTGACGCTGCTCTCACGAGGTTAGAACGGTATATCCTCCCGCCTGCCGAACAGACGCCGGTAGAGCGCTACGATCGGTTGCGCCGCATCGGTGTCGCGATAGTCAGGACACTCGCCGCGGAATATCAGTATGAGATAGACGAAACTGTGTCTCTTGATGTACACATCGAAAATTTGAAAGATGCGATCCTGTCCCATGCCGAAGGAATTATGGGTATCCAAACTGAAGCCGACATACTCACAAGGACGCGTGCGTTGAAAAACATAGTCGATGCCGAAATCTATAAGGACGTTGAGCAGATGACGGAGTACGAGCAGAAAATACACGGAGAGCAACTCCAGAAGTTTCAACAATTCTATCCCGATCTAGAGAGGTTGATCAATTTTATATCAATCTCTGACGGGTATGTTGCTGAAGAACCGTCGCCAGAGCGGTTTCTCGATGTAATTCTCCGTCTTGAAAGAGAAGTCTTTGGCAAGTCCGAAATGCGCGGACCACGAGTGGCATCCGTCCGCGTCGGAGAACCGAAAGATCTCCGGGAATGTTACGACACCTACAGAACTCAGAAAAGAGAGACGGTAGAACAGATAACCCATGAACTCGAAACATCGGTTCAGAGTTTGGTCGGCGGGTCATCCTAACCTTATGCAGGTAGCGCCCCGCCAGTTACCTTGACATCAACGACAAGCGCTCGCTACTTTCTCTCCTGTACACAGAGGATCGTCCATGCCCTTCCAAACCCACTTCGACTTCCGCCATCCCACTCGCATCGTCCACGGCCCCGGGTCTATCGCCTGCTTGGCGGATTGCTTCTCGCCGACTGACAAGGTCCTGATCGTCTCCGATCAGGTCTTAGGAGAAATCGGCACCGTGGAAGCCGTCACCGCTGCCCTCGGCGACATCCCCCATGCCGTCTATCTCAAAGACGGTTCGAGTGAGCCGACCCAAGAATCCGTCGAAGATGGAGCCCAAGCTTACCGACAAGAACGCTGTACCGCTATCATCGGCCTCGGCGGTGGCTCGCCCATGGACGTGGCCAAGATGATCGGCGTACTCGCGTCCAACAACGGACGCATCACCCAGTATCTGGGCAGCGACAAAGTCGCAAACGACTTGCCCTATCTCGTCTGCGTCCCCACAACCTACGGCACCGCCAGCGAAGTCACGCCCTTCGCCGTGCTGGACAATCCCGCCAGCGGCAACAAAGACCCGGTCATTAGCTGGAAAATCGCCCCCCAACTCGGCGTCCTCGACCCCGACCTGTCGGTCGCCCTGCCCGCCCTCGTCGGTGCGGCCACTGGCATGGACGCCCTGACCCACGCGCTCGAATCCTATATCAACTTAGCGGCTACGCCCCTCACCGAAGGCATCGCGCTACACGCCATTCGCCTCATCGGCGACAACCTGCGCCTCGCCTGCGCCAACGATCACGCGCTAGCCGCCACCGAAAACATGCTCATCGCCAGTATGCTGGCCGGCGTCGCCTTTTCGCAAACGCGCCTCGGCAATGTCCACGCCATGTCTCACCCGGTCGGCGCGCACTACCACGTGCATCACGGACTGCTCAACGCCATCTTGCTGCCCTATGTCATGGAGTTCAATTGGTTCGCCTGCCCGGGCAAATTCGCCGCCATCGCCGAAGCGCTCGGCGCGCACACTTCTGGGTTAGATCAACGCCAAGCCGCGCACGCCGCCATCGCCGCAGTGCGGCACGTCAACGCCGACTTAGGCATCCCTGCCAAGCTAGGAGATGTCGGCGTCGATACGGCCCGCATTCGCACGATGGCACAAACCGCCATGCAGAGCGGCAACATCGCTGTCAACCCGCGCAAGACCAGCCAGCGCGATCTCGAAGTTCTATTCCAACAAGCCATTTAGGAGGTCCACCATGTCCCTACCCCGCCTGCTCCGCGTCCGCCAGCTTTTTTCCGCGCCCACTGTCGAGGACATCCCCGCGGCCGTGCGCGCCGAGGTCCAGCGCCTCGACTTAGGCCCCAAAATCAATCCCGGCGAGACCATCGCCATCTCCGTCGGCAGCCGTGGCATTGCCAATATCGCGCTCGTGATCAAAAGCCTCGTGGCCGAGTTCAAGTCCCTCGGCCTCCAGCCCTTCCTCGTCCCCGCCATGGGCAGCCACGGCGGCGGCATCGCCGAGGCCCAGCAGGAAATAATCGAAGGCTACGGCGTCACCGAAGAGTACACCGGCGCACCCATTAAGTCGTCGATGGAAACCGTCCAGGTGGGTGCGACCGAGGACGGCGTTCCCGTCTTTTTCGACAAATACGCCTTTGAAGCCGACCACGTTGCCGTCGTCGGCCGCGTCAAGCCGCACACTAACTTTGTCGGCGAAATCGAAAGCGGCCTGCACAAGATGATGCTCATCGGCTTGGGCAAGCACAAAGGCGCGGCCCTGTACCACCAAGCCATTGTCCACTACAGCTTCGACCGCATCATCCGCTCGGTCGGCCAAGCCGTCATCGACCAGTGCGGCGTGCTCATGGGGCTGGGCTTAGTCGAAAACCAGTACGACCAAACCGCGCTCATCAAAGGCGTGGGAGCCGACGAGTTTGTGGAACGCGAAAAGGAATTGCTAGTCCTCGCCAAGGAATGGATGCCGCGCCTGCCCTTCGACGAAGTTGATCTGCTCATCGTCGATGCGATCGGCAAAAACATCTCCGGCGCTGGCATGGACACCAACGTCGTCGGCCGCAAGTTCCACGATAACCACGCCGCCGACAAGGAGTATCCCAAGGTCACCCGCATTTTAGTCCGCAGCCTGACCGAGGAGACGCACGGCAACGCCTCGGGCATCGGCATCGCCGAGTACGCCCACAAGCGCGCCATCGAGCAGATGGACCGCGAGATCACCTACATCAACTGCATGACCGGCAACCACCCCTCGGGCGCGCACATCCCGCTCTACTTCAATACGGACCGCATCTGCATTGAAAAGGCTCTGGAAACCGTCGGCCTAGTCCAGCCTGAAAACGCCAAGGTCCTGCGCATCCACAATACCCTAGAGCTAGGTGAACTCCTCGTCTCAGAAGCCTATCGCTCCGAAGTCGAACAGCGCGAGGACTTGGAACTCATCGCCGAGGCCGAGGAAATGCCCTTCGACGAAAACGGCGATTTGCCGCTTTCTTTCTAAGTCGCGTGACTGCAAGTCAAAAGGAAAAAATGGACAACAACGTCCAAGACTACCTATTTGACCTTCAAGGTTACTTGGTCTTAAAAAATGCAATCTCGTCAGCAGATTTGCATGAGATGAATCAATGGATCGATGACCACGAATCGTATGTAGAAGAGCCGTGGTCAACCGATGGTGATCCAAAGAAAAAAGGTCGCTGGATTGGTCACATAGAAACGCACACCTACAATGAAGAAAATGGCGTCAACTTCCAAAGCATCATTGAGGGCGGCCCCGTTTTCGAGAAACTAATAGATCATCCCGCCTGGATCGACTTGGTCAAGAAGTACATCCACTCCTCAGTAAATGGCCTTTCCATCCACGAAAACTTTCTCAACGTCCGCGGTCCAGGTGGTTACCTCCACATTCACTGTGGTGGCCATGTTCCGCTCAGCTATTTAACATTTCGTCAGAACAACACCGGAGAATGGATGGTCGGGCAGATTAACGTATTGATGGCCCTCAACGACATCGGCGAGGGCGATGGCCCACCCGTCCTAATTCCGGGCAGCCACAAATGCACCGAAATCCACCCTCGGCTGGAGGTAGATGGCCGAGGCTTGATTTACGACAGCGTGAGCGGCAAACCCGCTGGGACCGCTACCGCTATGCAAGAAATGTATCTGAAAGCGGGAGATGTTTTGTTATTCACCGATGCGATAACACACGGCTCGGCCGAACGCACCAATCCCGGTTATCGGCGAACGATTGTCTATCGCTATTCCCCAAAATACGTGCGCGAGCGCTTCAACTATCAAATCTCAGAAGGACTATTACAACGTTTGACCCCAGAAAGACGGGCAATTATTGAGCCCAATGCGCCGCGGCGTCCACCAGCCATATGAGACGAAATCGGCGAGATACGGAATCAGTACCGCTACATCAATCATCCAGCACAATTCGCAAGCAATATCCACCCAACCCACAAAGCCCTGATTATGACTACCGAACACATCGGCATGACCCGCGACGCCATCGACACCCCCGTCCTCTTGGTCGATCTCGACGCGCTCGAATACAACATTGACCTACTCGCCGAGCACTTCCGCACGGCGGGCAAAAATCTCCGGCCGCACACTAAGTCGCACAAAACCCCGGCCATCGCCCACCTCCAGCTCACAGCCGGCGCGCAGGGGATCACCTGCGCCAAGGTCGGAGAGGCCGAGGTCATGGCCGACGCCGGCATCCAAGACGTTCTCATTGCCAACGAAGTAGTAGGCCGCCGCAAGATCGAGCGCCTCATGGCATTGGCCGCTCGTTGCGACATTATGGTCGCGGTCGATGACCCGCAAAATCTCGCCGACCTCAACGAGGCCGCCCACGCCTACAAGGTCAGCCCCCGCGTCCTCGTGGAAGTCAACATCGGCCACAACCGCTGCGGCGTCGCGCCCGCCACCGTCGTCGATCTCGCCCGCGCGGCCTCCCAAGCACCGCACCTGCGCTTCTGCGGCCTGATGGGCTACGAAGGCCACATCATCGACCTCGAAGACAAAGAAGCCCGCGACGACGGTGCCCGCACCTGCCTCCAGCGCCTCGTCGATGCCCGCGACGACGTGGAACGCGCTGGCCTCAACTGTCTAATTTGCAGCGCCTCGGGCACGGGCGATTACTATGTAAGCACCTCCTTCGACGGCATCACCGAAGTCCAAGCTGGCTCGTACGCGCTGATGGACGCGGCGTACGCCAAACTAAGCTTGGGCTTCAAAAACGCCCTCAGCGTGCTGACCACCGTTACCAGCCGCCCTTCCCCCGAGCAGGTCATCACCGACGCCGGCCTCAAGAGCCTGACGCCCGAGCACGGCTTCCCCCTCGTCAAAGACCGCCCCGACTTGGAATGTCATGCCCTCTCCGAAGAACACGGCCGCCTCAAGACCGTAGCCGGCCCCTGCACCGATCTCCATCCCGGCGACCTGCTCGAATTTATCCCCGGCCACGGCTGCACCACTGTCAACCTCCACGACTGCCTCTACGCGCTGCGCGCCAATCGGCTGGAGGCAATTTGGGAGATCGCCGGTCGCGGCAAAGTCCGCTGACTGCCAAAGTTTCGCCATGCCGAACTGAGGGGGGCAATTTCATGCGTCCCCGTCGGCCACCGCCTTACCCGCCTCGTCGCAGCCATTAACGGGGACCTGTTGAAAGCAGCGCTTTGATCTGTCCCCACGACTGAGCCTCAACGCTTGTAGCAGTAGCAGCAGGGACGACAGGTTGCCAAGCGGGATAATCTCCACCCAAACCGTCGGTCAGATTGACCAAATTGCTCCCGTCTATATCAACAACCCAAACCTCCTCATCCCCTTGCTCGTTTTTGGCAGAGAAGGCGATTCTCATGCTGTCGGGCGACCAAGTAGGCTCAGGGGTGGCCGATCTAAACTGGCCGGATTCAAGGTCTGCTTGTTGATAGGGTAGATCAGGAAGAGGAATCACCCGGAAATCTATCCGGTTCAGGAGATCTTCTACCTGCTCAGAAGGCTGCGGGACCTCACCGGCAGCGAAGATAGCTAGGTATAGGTAGGCATCGCCCTCGTCGTCCTGCAACACGACATCTGCTAGTTTGGTTTCGTCTGGAGAAAGACCGCGATTATCGAGGGAACCTTTGACTATCCAAGCCGCCTCCCTCCAGTCCATAAGTGAGGAGCCACTGCCGTCCAACGCCACAACGAACACTTCAGGGCTCCCTATGCGGTGCTTTATGAAGTAAATGAGACTTCCGTCTTCAGCCCAAACAAAATCCTCCGCATTTCCATATCCGGGATTTGTTAGAGATCCCATTTGTTGCGGATTGCCGCCATCGGCGTCCATCACCCAGACGTCACCAATGGAATAATCGACCCGGCCGGAAGCGGGATCGGCACTAAAGGCGAGATAGGCGATCTTCGTGCCATCTGGAGACCAAGCTGGGCTAACGCAACGCCCATGCCGACCTTGGGTTAAATTGACGGGGGCGCTCCCATCCACATTCATAATCCACACGTCACCGGCCCCCTCGCGCCACGAAGTAAATGCGATTTTACCGTCGGCTTGCCCCCAACCAGCGACGGCCAGCCCCAGCGTTGCCAAGCAGGCGATCAATACGGATCGATAGTTCATAACGTAGCTCCTTGCATGATATGGATTCATCGGTCTTTCCTTTTTTATGATACTATTTTTTATAATACCAAGAAACCTCCCTCTTTATGGGAGCTTGGTCGTCTTCTTGGCCTTCTCACAGATTTTCCTCGATTTTTGCCACGACCTCATCAACGTCAAATACCCTCAAACGATCCTCCACAATCAGCCCTTGGGGATCCACCAGATAATACCGAGGGATGCCGACCACATTATAGGCTTGCGTTACCGCGCCGTCCGAGCGCACGTGGACGCCTTGGATCTCGTGTTTGGCAATAGCCTGCTTCCAAGCTCCTTCATTCTCGTCCAACGAGACGTTGAGGAAGACGACCGGCTGAGCGGCCACCTTTTCCTGGATTTTGTGGAGATTGGGCAAGTTGCCAATACACGGCCCGCACCAACTCGCCCAGAAATCCAGCAAGACCACCTTGCCCTTGAACTGGCTCAGTGATACGGGTTGGCCGTCGGGGTCAGAGAGGGTAAAATCGGGAGCGGGCTGTCCCGGTTGCAGCGTCAAGAGCTTGTTCTGTTCCGCTTGGAGAGCCTCGGTGTATTCGGGGAAGGGATTGCTCTGTTCAAAGGATTGCCAACGGATATCCACATAGGCTTCGCAGCCGAACTTAATTCCATCTCTCAACTCTCCGGCCAAAAACCAATAGAGCACTCGCCCTTGTAGTTTTTGCTTGGCTAGGTCGTATCGCTCTACAGCCCCTCCGAGGACAGGAAAACTCCGTCCGGCAAGGATGGAGTCGAGTTGGGCGTGGACGGCGGGCGATAGCCCCAAAACCGCTAAGTCAACCCTTTGGGATGGCTTGAACAGTTGACGATTTTGGAACCGGTCTTGGTACATGGAGTCCAGTTGAGCTTGAACAGACAGCGATAACCCAAGACTCGACAAGTCAACCTTTGCCGATAGCGGGCGATTCTGTAGGTATTCAGACCACTCGTTGATTTTTTCCACTGGCATGTGGAAGGTCAAACGCCCACCCATCGTATCGATCATCGTAGTATCAATATCTTCCATATTGTAGGCCATGCGATGCCCCTCGTAAGCGTCGAGTTGGGATTGCTCGGCTGGCGATAACTCCAATCCCAACCAAGCAGCCTTTTCGGAGGCCCTTATCCCACCAGTGTTTATGTTGAATTGATCCTCGAACATTTGGTACATGGAGTCGAGTTGGGATTGGGCATCCTCCGCTAGTCCCAATCCCGCCAGATCGATCATCTCCGATAGTCTGGGGATCCTGTTCGCTTCGTACATGGAGTCGAGTTGGGCGAGGACGGCGGGCGACAGACCCAACCCCGACAGCTTGTACTTATCGGAAAGTCTGGTTGGCCTATACGACTTCACCTCCAAGTCTAGCGCATTCTCCACAAACCGGCGATACTCCCCCACGCCGATAGCCTCTTCATCTACCAAAGGGATTTCTCGTAGGAAGTCATAGTAGTCCGAGGGAACCACTCTTCGGTCGAGGGATTTGAAGCTTAATATGCGCCCCAAGACGCCGTTTACAGATGAATACCGCGTATAGGTAATCATCTGATTGGCCCACTCGTAGTTGATAAAGGCCGTCATACAGTCGATGAATCCCGGAGAAAGCGCGTGTTCTTCGCGTCCATCGGCTAACAACGCAAATTCATCCCGACGCCACTCCTCTAATTGGCGTGTAAACTCCTCGGACCCCAGTGCATAGTCTGGTTCAAAGGAACTATGTTGCGGCCAGAATTCCGCTAAAAAGCGATTGTTCTCCGCGCCTCGGCCGCTAAAATCTAGGGAGTAAGAGGGAGGAGCCTCAGCGGCTGCACTGTGCAGACTGTCGGATTCCACCGCCGCTGAAGAGTCGGCTTCCGCCACCTCGGCGAAGGTTACGACTGTGTGCAGGCTGTCGCTGGGTTCGACAAAGAAAGGGAAGTGGATGTGTTGCTTACCTTTGTAAGATCCGGTGACGAAGACTCCTTTGGGAATGTTCAAGAGCAGGGCAAAGCGGTTTTGCTCGTCCAAGACGATGTGGTGTTGGGACGGTCCGGGAGCGAGTAGGGGTTCGTGGTGGAACTCAATTTCCCGCGACGGAGGATTGTGGACTTCGCCGGTGACGATTGCGGCACGGGGCTGGCTTTGGGCGCTTGCTGCGCCTAGACAGAGGCTCAAGGGAGCGATCAAAGCCATTAGGGCCGCGGAAATTGCATTCATCAGATTTTCCTTCCGTTGGGTTTTAAGGAGGACGACCAATCGTTTTCCTCCTTAATAATTGTAAAAAACCTCTGACTACTCATCATCTATCCACGCCTTCAAGCCCCAGCTTTCCAACGATCTCTGTATAGAAGGAGCGAGTTGCCGGAAGCGCAAAGTCAGACCCAGTTGTCCCAGACCGATTACGTCGCGTTCGAGCAATGGACTGATACTCCGCACTTCGTTAGCCACTATACAGACCTCCCTTACTCCCTCCTCGACATACGATTCCATGCAGTCGTGCAGAATATCGAACTCCGTCTTATTGATATACCCCATGAGTTCGATGGTTAAGGTCCGACCGCAGCGATTCAATGTGTTAATACGCACCATGCTGATGCCTCTAATCTCAGCCCGCAGCGATTAATTGCCGCACGGCGATTCTCCCACACATCATTTTCGACCACTCTTCATGGGAGCTTGGTCGTCTTCTTAGCTTCTATTTGTCCGTCCACCTCGACCTTATAGATATACACCCCAGCGGCCACCCCCTTGCCCGTCTCGTCGCGGCCATTCCACACAAACCGATGACTACCCGCCCGCAGTGGCCCTTCCCACAATTGCCGCACCCGACGACCCAACACGTCGTAGAGTGTCAAGTGGACCCGCTCTTGGTCCGTCGCCAAATCAAGAGGAATCACCATAGCGGGATTAAACGGATTGGGATAGGCATCGCCCAGCCTATGCTGCTCCGGTCGCACTATCTCTGGAGTCATCACCGCCGTCGTCTGCTCGGCTTCGACCGCTAGAACGAGGTTTCGTGGTGCAACTAAACCCGTGACGAGGTCTTCGATATTTGCGCCGTTGAGGTTGGCACGCCGGATGCGCCCTTGCGCCTCCGTCCAGTACAGCTTGTTGCCCGCAATATCAACAGCAACGCCTACCGGAACACTTGATAACGCGACGAGGTCTTCGACGTTTGCGTCGTTGAGGTTGGCTCGTCTGATTCTCCCGCGTGTCTCGTCTATCTGCTCAGTCCAGTATAGATAGCCACCAGCTACAGTGATGCTCCCGAGTGTATCCGAGCTAGGCGCGAAAGTTTGGATGTTTGTACCGTTGAGGTCGGCGCACCGGATGCGCTCCCCTGCCTCCATCCAGTATAGCTTACTACCTACCATATCAACGGCGATAGCCTTGGGTGAATCCAAGCCTGTGATGATGTTTTGAATGTTTAAACCATCGATATTTGCACGCTGAATGCTGCCCTGAGATGTTGTCCAATAAAGAGTGCGTTCCTTGGTATCTATGGCGATGTCGAGAGGGGCACTCGCTGATGTGGCGAATGTGGCGAGTTCTTCTCCTCTTTCGTGGAGAAGCCCCAGTGAAGCGCGTGCGATTCCTTCGGCATCATGTGGCCAATCCACTTCTCCGGTCCAGTAGAGCTTGCGACCCGAAACATCCAAGGCGATATCCTTTACATAAATTCGCCCAACACCCATCACTCTGGCATGCGAGAGGAGGTTGACGTGGCCATTCTTCCTGTCTATCCAGTACATTGGTGGGTGTTCAGACTCACTGACTAGCACCTGTGGTCTAGAGCTGGCAGTAAAGGTAACTTGATCGGCAACACCGGCGACGCTCACTTCAACGGTGTGAGAGAAGTAACCCCCAGGCATCAAAAAACTTTGGGCCCGTCCGTTGGAGTCGGTCCGGGGATTTGTAGCAGAGAGGGTTCCGCTCCGAAACGCCACCTCAACCTCTACAACAGGCTCGCCATCTACATCTAGCACTTCAACCACAAACGGATCTTTGAGCCAACTATTTGGACGACCGTACTGGCTATCTCCAGATACTTTTCGGAGCGTCGCCGGCATTCGGTCGTCAACATCAATCACACCGTCGCCGTTGATGTCTATACGCTTGTCAACATCTACGCGTACATCATCCTCCCGTATTAGATAGCTTCGCTTTGTGAAGTTCCCATGCACATCAATAACCGCGACCCTTGCCTCGCTATCGGGACCTGCCGAAAATTCGGTGGTAACAAATTCAACGCTGTTGCTATGGCCATTTAATCGTTTATAAGCGATCAAGCCAGGTCCAAACCTATATCTCCTACCACTTGCAGGGCCAAACAACTGCACTTGATGGAGTCCATCGGGATCCGTTATATCAAAACGAAAACGGATAGCATTTGGTGGATAGGCAAGCGGTGGGAGCACCTGAACCGTTGTGCGCGCGTTGTCGGAGGGTTGGCTGGTGTTTGAATTGAAGTAGCTGTGTGCATCCAACCATTCAGCAGAACACTCAGACAACTGGACTATGAGTCTTGGCGAGTAAGACATGATGTATGCGTCGTTGCGCCAATCATGTCCCAATCCAAAGGCGTGCCCAAGTTCGTGGGCCGCGAGAGTGAAGAAGTCAGACCCCGTATCATACCAATCGCCATTGGTGGTGATGAATGCATACCCACCCCTCGTCCCTTGCTGACCACCTGCGCCCCCTTCCGCCGAACCATAATCTGCCACAATGAAATAGATATTCTGTGGCAGGTGAAACTGTTTACTGATTTCTAATCTTATATCCTGAACAGCGGCATAGCCTGGGTAATGTGAACTAGCGAATTCTCCGTTCACGTGATGCACCACAGCATTTCCATGTTCATCGGTTTCAAGCGCAAATGTTTTTCTGTCAAATCCGTGGCGTTCCATCTCGTCCGCGTAAAACTGCTGTATGCGTCTTATTAGTGTATTCAGCTTTGCGTCTATGTCTTGCTCGGGCTCGCGGTCATTGGCCAAAAAATAGATGATCCGCACTGTCCGCGGTTTGCCCATATCCAGATCCGCCAGCCCCTTGGCAGCAAAGCGAGGCTGATCTCGCTCCCACTGCTCGAAATCGATTAGCTGGCAGAAATGCGCACTATCAGAGGACGGGGGCGACTGGGCGATGGCCAACGGCGCGAAAATGAGACTGAGCAACGCGCAAAGGCGGAGTAAAAGAAAGAGGAGTTTCATAGGTTCGGGTGTCTCCACAGCACCACGCATACAACAATGGCCAGCTTCAACATGCCACCTCCATACCGAAGTCCAAAGGATAACTCCCTCACAAGCTCTTCTTGATTTTTACCACAACCTCATCAACGTCCCATACCCTCAAATTATTCTCCACAATCAGCCCTTGTGGATCCACTAGATAATACCGAGGGATGCCGCTCACATTATAGGCTTGCGCTACTTGCTCCGAGCGCACATGGACCCCCTTGATCTCGTGTTTGGCAATAGCCTGCTTCCAAGCTCCTTCATTCGCGTCCAACGAGATGTTGAGGAAGACAACCGGCTGAGCGGCCACTTGTTCCTTGATCTTGCGGAGGGTCCCCAAATCGGCGATGCACGGTCCGCACCAACTCGCCCAGAAATCGAGCAAGACCACCTTGTCCTTAAACTGGCTCAATGATACGGCTTGGCCGTCGAGGTCTTTCAGAGTGAAATCGGGAGCCGATTGCCCCGGTTGCAGCGTCGAGAGTTTGTTCATTCCCGCTTGCAGGGCCTCGGTGTACTCGGGGAAGGGATTACTCTCCGCAAAGGATTGATAGCGGGCATCCACATAGGCTTCAAAGCCGCGCCTGATTCCATCCATCAACTCTCCGGCCAGAAACCAGTAGAGCACTCGCCCTTGCAGTTTTTGCTGAGCTAGATCGTATCGTTCTAAAGCTCCTCGCATGATAGAAAAACTCGGTCCGGCAAAGATGGAGTCGAGTTGGGCTTGGACGGCCTCCGAAAGCCCCAAGGCCGCTAAGTCAACCCTTTGGGACAGCTTGAGCGGCTGACGATTTTGGAACATAGAGTCGAGTTGGGCTTGGACGACTGGCGACACCCCTAAACTCGACAAGTCAATCCGCACCGATAGCGGGCGATTGTTTCGGTATTCGTACCATTCTTTGAGTTTTGCCGATGGTATATGTAAGGTCAACTCCCCACCTGTTGTATCGATCCTAACAGTATCCTCCCTACTGTAGGCCGTAATATAATCCTTATATGAATCGAGTTCGGCTTGGGCGGCGGGCGATAATTCCAATCCCAACCAAGCGGCCTTTTCGGATGCTTTCGCCCTGCTAACGTTTCGGTACATGGAGTCGAGTTGGGCATAGGTCTCCTCCGCTAACCCCACCTCCGCCAGATCAATCATCTGCGATAGTCTGGGCGGGCTGTTCGCACGGTACATGGAGTCGAGTTGGGCGTGGACAGACTCTGACAGCCCCAAACTCGACAGCTTGTACCTATCGGCAAGTCTAGATGGCCTGTGCTCCTCCGCCTCCATGTCTTTCGCTTCCATGTTTAGGGTGTTCACCACAAACCAGCGATACTCTCTCACGCCAATCGCCTTTTCATCTATCAAGGGGATTTCTTGCAGGAAGTCGTAGTAGTCCGGGGGAACCGCTCTTCGCTCAGAGGGTTTGACGTTGAATCGACGCCTCCAATTGCCGTCTCTAAACGCAAACATCGGATAAGAAATCATCTGATCGGCCCATTTGTAGTTGAAAAAGGCCGTCATATAGTCGATGAATCCCGGAGAAAGCGCGTGTTTTTCGCGTCCCTCGGCCAACAAGGCAAATTCATCCTGACGCCGCTGTTCTATTTGGCGCGTAAACGCCTCGGGCTCCAGCCCATGGTCTGGGTCGAAGGCCTGATGTTGCGGCCAGAACTCGGCTAAAAAGCGATTGTTGTCTGCGCCTCGGCCATTAAAAGTCAGAGAATAAGCGGGAGGGGCCTCCTCTTCGGCACTGTCCAAACTGTCAGATTCCACTGCCGCCGCAGAATCGGCCTCCGTCACCTCAGCGAAAGTTACGACCGCGTGCAGGCTGTCGCCGGGTTCGACAAAGAAGGGGATACGGAAGTATTGCTCGCCTTTGTAATACCCAGTGACGAAAATTCCCTTGGGAATGCTCAAAAGGAGGGCAAAGCTGTTTTGCTCGTCCAAGACGATGTGGTGTTCGGACGGCCCGGGCGCGAGTAGCGGTTCGTGGTGGAACCCGACTTCCCGCGACGGAGGGTTGTGGACCTCGCCGGTGAGAATCGCGGCGCGTGGTGCTTGGGCTAGCCCTACACTCGCTGTACTGACCAGGGCGACGAGGATACTAAGGTATGGTTTCATCAGGATTTTCCTTTCTAATGGTCAGTGAAAGACCTCTTCCCTCATGGGAGTCTGGTCGTCTTCTTGGCTTCTATCTGTCCTTCTACTTCGACCTTATAGATATACACCCCAGCAGCTACCCCCTTGCCCTCCTCGTCGCGGCCATCCCAAGTAAAACGATGCGCACCCGCACCGAGCGGCCCCTGCCACAACTGCCGCACCCGCCGTCCCAACACATCGTACACGCTCAGCGACACCCGCGCCGCGTCCGTCGCCAAATCAAGGGGAATCACTACAGCCGGATTGAACGGATTGGGATAGCTATCGCCGAGTCGATACTGTGCCGGTCGGACTATTGTCGGCGTCTGCACTGCCGTCGGTTGCCCGCCCAGCAAACTTTTGAGCACATGCACCCCACCCAACTGCGGATCTAACACGACCAAATCGAGGTCGCCGTCGCTATCGACATCCCCGGAGAGTACTTCTACCCCATGACCCTCCAAGTGATGCCTTTCCACTGCTCGGGTTGGATTCACGCCTCCACCCCATTCGACAAACACCCCAAGGCCCGAGGCGCGGTCTCCGCCGACAAACACCCAATCCGCCATATCCCTCAACCAACGATCATCTATCTCGGTGAGCATTTCCAGTTGGAGATCTGGCTCAACGGACCAAATCTCGGTCACGGCTCCACTGATCCTCCTGTTCCCGCGTTCATCCTTCGTCACCTCGGCGAGTCGAGACATCACTATTTCGTCCTTGCCATCGCCGGTCAAATCGCCGGCAAGTACCTCTATCCTCCCATAGCCGACCTCCTCTGTGTGCCATGATGTCTCAAGGATGCCCTCGCCGTCATTAAGGGCCATGGTCCAGCCGCTTTTTTCCAACATCCCCCTATTCCAAGAGGCGAAAAGGTCTGCATCGCCATTGCCATCCAAGTCCGTCAAGATGCCGGTTTCTCCTCCATAAGCTCTTGCTCCTATACCCGGCGCAATCGGATAGAAAACCGGCGGGGCAAAGAATCCAGCCCCATCAAAGCGAAAGTACTCTACGTGCGGCGGAGGGAGTTCACCCTGTAGGGATTCTTCAAAGCCGCTCAACTCGATCCAGTCAATCTCAATCTCCCCAACCACGTCGTCCTCGTTCCGATCTAGGTAAAAAAAAAATCAGCCGAATATCCCTTAATAGACCATCCCACATGACCTCGTCTTGGCCGACAAAGGAAAACTCTACTTCCTGCCACTCGGTGGTGTAAACGAAGTCTGTTGGTCCTGAAAGCTCGAATCGACTTTTGGACCGATTATCTGGGTCCTCACCCGGAGATATAAGGTTGTGCTCATTGGTCCAGTTGAGCCAAAAGGAACCGACCGTAGGGCTGTGATGTACGGTGCGGAATCGGACCCAGATCTGGTCGAACAGACCCGAATCGTGCCCTATGATGGGGGAAATCAACTCGACATTCGGCCTAGACCAATCCCCAGTAATAGAGGGCGAGACATCGATCTTCCACACGCCGTCTTCGACCACTCCCGGAAACACGTCAAATTCACGCGGCCCACCCAATGTAAGAGTTTCTTTCGCGACCCACCCTTGTGTCGTCCCATCGTCGAACTCCCAAATGATCGCCTCGGCGAGGTCGGGCCACAGCGCAATCCACACAACAACGGCGAGCTTCAACATGACGGTACCTCCATACCGAACTCCGCAGGACGGCTTCCTCACAGGTTTTCCTCAATTTTTGCCACAACCTCATCAACGTCCCATATTCGCAAAAACTTTTCCACAATCAACCCTTGTGGATCGACCAGATAATACCGAGGAATGCCGCTCACATTATAGGCTTGCGCTACTTGCTCCGAGCGCACGTGGACGCCTTTGATCTCGTGTTTGGCAATGGCCCACTTCCAATCTCCCTCGTCCATGTCCTTCGAGATATTGAGGAAGACGACCGGCTGAGCCGCCATTCGTTCCTTTTTGCTCGTCCAAGACGATGTAGTGTTCGGACGGCCCGGGAGCGAGTAGGGGTTCGTAGCGGAACTCGATTTCCCGCGACGGAGCGTTGTGGACTTCGCCGGTAATGATCGCGGCACGGGGCTGGCTTTGGGCGCTTGCTACGGTTAGACAGAGGCTCAGGGCCATTAGGGCTGCGGAATATACGCTCATCAGATTTCCTCTTCCGCTGTAGTGTGAGGAGGACCATGTGGTGCGTGCTTGAGGAGACCTATGCACATTCCGTGCCACATACCATGCCCCGAATAAAAAAATCCTTTAGGATCAACCTAAAGGGTTATAAAAAAGACACTTAAAATAATGTTGAGAGAGCTTTTCCGATGCGCAGCCTCGGCCGTCAGCCCAAAACTTCCCACGACTTTCCGTGGACCGTGCACGACTTTTCGTGTTTTTCCACGACTTTTCGTGTTGACCGCCTACGACTTCTCCAGTCAGCTCTTAAGACTCAGAGTATCCTGCGGATTACTTCTTCGGTCGGCGCAACCCATACTTCCGCATGCGATAGCGCAGTTTCTCCGGATTCATGCCCAACAAATTCGCCGCGCCCCGCTCCCCATAGATCATCCAGTTGGTCGCTTGCAACGCCTCTACAAGCTGCTGCTTTTCATCCAAGCCCTCGCCAGCCGCTGGCGCGGGTGGCACTGCATCTCCAGCCCGCCGACCAACTGACGGCAGCAGTAAATCGCCCACGCGGATCACGCCTCCTTCGCACAGCAAAACCGCCCGATGGATCAGATGCTCCAACTCGCGCACATTCCCCGGCCAAGCATACCCCTGCAAGTGCGCGACCACCCCCTCGTCTATCGTCGGCACCGACCGCCGCAGATGCTGGGCATACCGCTCGGCAAAATGCGCCGCCAAAGACGGGATATCCTCTTGTCGCTGCCGCAACGGCGGAAGCTCTAAGGTGAAGACACTCAGACGATAGAATAGGTCTTCGCGGAACGTGCCTTCCTGGATGGCTTGGCGCAGGTCGCGGTTGGTCGCCGCGATGACCCGCACGTCCACGCTCACAGGCTGCTCACCGCCGACGCGGGTCAGCGCATTCTCCTCTAAGATGTTCAGCAGTACTCGTTGAGACTCCAGCGGCAAATCGCCGATCTCGTCCAGAAAGAGCGTACCGCCATCGGCCAGTTCAAAGCGCCCAAGCTGACGGCTCGCCGCCCCGGTAAAGGCCCCCTTCTCGTGGCCGAATAACTCGCTTTCGACCAACCCAGCCGGCAGTGCCCCGCAATTGACTTGGATGAAGGGCCGCTGGCGGCGGGTGCTTGTTTCGTGAATCGCCTGCGCCAGCAAGCCCTTGCCGGTGCCGGTCTCACCCAGCACCAGCACGGTCATTGCCGTCTCAGCAACGCGCACGGTCTGTTCCATCACTTGGCGCATCGCCCAACTCTCGCTATGTACGACGTGGTCGCCCGCTCGCAGTACGTTTTCAAAAGCGTGGATGCGTTCGGTTTTGGCGTCGGGGAGGATCTGAATCTCCACGCTGGCGACCTCGGACAGCAGACCATCGCGGTCCATCGTCCGTACCTCAAAGCGGTACTCACCCACCGGCAAGGCGCTGTACACCGCCTCATCGGCGACCGCAAACTCGCTCCACCGTTCCGCCGGACCGTAGCCTAACAGCCGATGGCTGTAGCGCATCTGCCCTGCGCCGGTGCGAAAACTGATGCTCTGGAAGTAAATGCGGATTTCAGGCGTGCTCTCGGGACATGATACGGCTTCGGGCGCAGCCAAGAAGGTGCCGGCCATCACCTGGCGGATCACCAATCGCGGTGGTGTGTGTCCTGGCTGGTAGGCAACCAGCCCCGCCCGCGTCCCAAACCACAGCCGACCGCGACGGTCGCACAGGACGGCTTCGACCATATTTTCGAGCGCAGATGGTCCCAAGCGGATGCTCTGGAAGGTCTGGCCATCGTAGCGGAGGACACCGCCGCCGCTGGTGCCCATCCAGATATGGCCCTGCGGATCAGCCGTCAGCGCCAAGATGCCATTGGCCGACAGCCCAAACTGCTCGGCGGTAAAGTGGCGCACCTGCCGCGACGAGAGATCCAGGGCAAAAAGCCCCTTGCCCGTGCCCACCCACAGGGTGTTTTGGTGCTCCCACAAAACGTTGACATAAGCGATGGACTCCGCTTCGGCTATATCCGCCGGATGCATGTGCCCATCCTCGTAACAGTAGAGTGCCGGTACTACTCCGTGTGAACCGATCCAGAGTAGCCCGTCTTGGTCTGGCAGCAGTGCTCCGATCCAGAATCCCCTTTCTTGATCTTGCAGCAAAGTGCCACATTCATCAAGGAGAATAAAGCGATTTTCCTCTATCCAGCCGAAGCGACCCTCGGACGTGCCGACCCAGATACGCCCTTGCCCATCTTCGCATAGCCCAACGATTGTTTCTGGCTGGGTCTCTTCGGCCACGGAGATCGGTTGTGGCGTTTGGCCCTCCCACTTGTACACCTTGCCCCCACCTCCACTGCTCCAGACCTGCCCCTGACCATCCACTACCATCGCCCAGACGGTTTCCCCCGTCTTGACCGGACGGACTTGCCCCTCTTTCATGCAGGCCATACCCCCCAGCGTGCCAATCCACATCCGCCCCTCATGGTCCTCGCCCAAGTGGCAAATCTCGCGGTCTGGTAGGCCGTTGGCTTCTGTGTAGCGGCGGATGCTGGCTGGATCGCAAAAAATCAGTCCGCCACCCCAAAGCCCGATCCAGATATTGCCCTCGCGGTCCTCGTACGTCAGACGCGTAGCCGAAAAGTCAATATCCGGCAAAGAAGCAGAAAAGGAATGCCACTCCTGCCCGTCGTAGCAGATCACGCCGCGGTGGGTCAGCCAGAGCCAGCCCCTCTCGTCAGTCCGCACGTGCCGCGTCCCGCTCTGCACCGCCCCCTCGTCGCCCTTGCCTACATTAATGCACGCAAAATGTTGGTCTTGTGGATCGTAGCAGCCGATCAAGACTTCGCTACCTGAGTAACCGCAGGCGATCCACAGATGGCCGGAGGGATCTTGGGCGAACTTCCAAGCCCATTGGACTGCCTGATTCCCGATATCCATGCGCTGTCCATCTAAGCTTATGATGCCTTGGCTCATCGTCGCTAGCCAAGTGGTGCCGCCCGCGTCGGTAGCCATATCGTACACCCGCCCCAAAGGTTGGCCGCCAACCTCTGTTATGCTCCTTATGCAGCGGTCTTGGACAAACCAAGTCACACCCGCACCAGTCAGCACCAGAATCGATCCATCCGGCTGAGCTTGCAGACCCAAAATCTCGTTGGAAGGCAAGCCGTGCTCGGTGGTGTACACCTGAAAGCCGCGCCCGTCATACGCGGCAAGCCCCCCGCCGAACGTGCCGAACAAAAGCCGCCCATCCGCGTCCTCGGCAATGGCCATGACCGTCAGATTGGGCAAACCATCCTTGAGACCAAACGTGTCAAACCGGGCGCTGTCGAACCGGCTGACGCCGCCGTCGGCTGTGGCAACCCAGAGAAAACCCTGACGGTCTTGGTAGATGTCTTCCACGTGCATCCCAGCCAGCCCATCAAAGACCGTGTACTGACTGCTCAACACGTGCTCAAAGGATATATCGCTCATACTCTCCTTCCCCCCGGCCTTTAAGATCCACCCCTAAGATACGACTGCCGGTGCCCTAAATCTGATCCTAGGCTAAGGTAATGCCTCGGGACGTCCTGCGGATTACTCCTTCGGTCGGCGCAACCCATACTTCCGCATGCGATAGCGCAGCTTCTCCGGATTCATGCCCAACAAACGCGCCGCACCTCGCTCCCCATAGATCATCCAGTTAGTCGCTTGCAGCGCCTCCACAAGCTGCTGCTGCTCGTCCAAGCCCTCGCCAACCGCTGGCGCGGGTGGCAACACTTCCCCATCACGCCGACCAACCGACGGCAGCAGCAAATCGCCAACGCGGATCACGCCGCCCTCGCACAGCAAAACTGCCCGATGGATCAGATGCTCCAACTCGCGCACATTCCCCGGCCAAGCATACGCCTGCAAGTGCCCGATCACCCCCTCGTCTATCGTCGGCACCGACCGCCGCAGATGCTGGGCATACCGCTCGGCAAAATGCGCCGCCAAAGACGGGATATCCTCTTGCCGCTGCCGCAGCGGCGGAAGCTCTAGCGTAAAAACACTCAGGCGGTAGAACAGGTCTTCGCGGAACGTGCCCTCCTGGATGGCCTGCCGCAAGTCGCGATTGGTCGCTGCAATGACCCGCACGTCCACGCTCACAGGCTGCTCACCGCCGACGCGGGTCAGGGCATTCTCTTCTAAGATGTGCAACAGCACCCGCTGAGACTCCAACGGCAAATCGCCGATCTCGTCCAGAAAGAGCGTACCGCCATCGGCCAGTTCAAAGCGCCCAAGCTGACGGCTCGCCGCCCCGGTAAAGGCCCCCTTCTCGTGGCCGAATAACTCGCTTTCGACCAATCCAGCCGGCAGTGCCCCGCAATTGACTTGGATGAAGGGCCGCTGGCGACGAGTGCTTGTCTCGTGGATGGTCTGCGCCAGCAAGCCTTTGCCCGTGCCGGTCTCGCCCAGCACCAGCACGGTCATCGCCGTCTCAGCAACCCGCACGGTCTGCTCCATCACCTGGCGCATCGCCCAACTCTGGCTGTGCACCACGTGGTCAGTCGCTCGCAGGACGCTTTCAAGGGCGTGGATGCGTTCGGTTTTGGCGTCGGGGAGAATCTGAATCTCCACGCTGGCCACCTCGGACAGCAGACCATCGCGGTCCATCGTCCGCACCTCAAAGTGGTACTCACCCACCGGCAAGGCGCTGTATGCGACCGTATCGGCGGCCGTGAATGCGCTCCACGATTCCGTCGGACCGTAGCCTAACAGCCGATGGCTGTAGCGCATCTGTCCCGCACCAGTGCGGAAGCTGATGCCCTGAAAGTGAATGCGGATCTCAGGCGTGCTCTCTGGGCAGGATACAGCTTCGGGCGCGGCCAAGAGCGTACCAGCCATCACCTCGCGGATGACCAAGCGCGGCGGCGTGCGTCCCGGCTGATAGGCAACCAGCCCCGCCCGCGTGCCAAACCACAACCGACCGCGACGGTCGCACAGAACGGCTTCGACCATGTTTTCGAGCGCGGATGGCCCCAAGCGGATGCTTTGGAAGGTTTGGCCATCGTAGCGAAGGACGCCACCGCCACTGGTTCCCATCCAAATATGGCCCTCTGGATCAGCGGTCAGCGCCAAGATGCCATTGGCCGACAACCCAAACTGTTCAGCGGTAAAGTGGCGCACCTGCCGCGACGCGAGATCAAGGGCGAAAAGCCCCTTCGCCGTGCCTATCCACAGGGTATTTTGGTGCTCCCACAAGACGTTGACATAGGCGATGGACTCCGCCTCAGCCATGTCCGCCGGGCGCAAGTGGCCATCCTCGTAACAGTAAAGTGCCGGTATGCTTCCGTAAAAACCGATCCAGAATACTCCGTTTTGATCTTGCAGCAGGGCACGACACTCGTCGATAAACCACTCTTCGAAAGGGGTGAAACGATTTTCCTCTATCCAGCCAAAACAGCCCCGGAACGTGCCGACCCAGATACGCCCTTGCCCATCTTCGCATAGTCCCGAGATTTCTCCGGAATGGACCTCTTTGGCCACCTCAATCGCTTGAGGCGTTTGGCCCTCCCATCTATATACCCGACCAGTGTCCCCGCCACTCCAGATCCGCCCCTGGGCATCTACCACCATCGCCGAGACGATTTCCCCCGTCTCGACCGGGCGAATCTGGCCCTCCTCCATGCAGGCCATGCCGCCCATCGTGCCGATCCACATCCGTCCCTCATGGTCTTCTCCCAAGTGGTGAATCTCTCGGTCTGGTAGGCCGTCGGCTTCCGTGCAGCGGCGGATGCTGACTGGATCGCAAAAAATCAGTCCGCCGCCCCAAAGCCCGATCCAGATATTGCCCTCGCGGTCCTCGTAGCTCAGGCGCGAGTCTGAGAAGTCAATGTCCGGCAAGGACGCGGAAAAAGAGTACCACTCCTGCCCGTCGTATACCACCACGCCCCGACGAGACAGCCACAACCAGCCCCTCTTGTCAACCCACACGTGTCGCGTCCCGTTCTGCACCCCCCCCTCGCTCCCAATAGCCACGTTAATGAGTGCAAACTGCTGGTTCTGTGGATTGTAGCGACCGATCAAGACTTCGCTACCCGTGTAACGGAAGGCAATCCACAGATGACCAGAGGGGTCTTGGGCGAAATTCCAAGGCGCTTGAATCGCTCGAGTACCGGTATCCATGCGCCGCCCATCCAAACTGATAACGCCCCAGTCCAGTGCTGCCAACCAAGTGGTACCAGTCGCGTCAGTAGCCATATCGTACACTCGCCCTAACGGTTGGCCGCCAACATCGGTTATACACTTTATGCAGCGCCCCTCGGCAAACCACGCCACGCCCGCGCCGGTCATCGCCACAATCGAGCCGTCCGGCTGGGCTTGCAAGCCCAAAATCTCGTCGGAAGGCAGGCCGTGCTCAGTGGTGTACACCTGAAAGCCCCGTCCGTCGTACGCGGCAATCCCCCCACCGAACGTGCCGAACAAAAGCCGCCCATCCGCGTCCTCGGCAATGGCCATGACCGTCAGATTGGGCAGACCGTCCTTGAGGCCAAACGTATCGAACCGGGCGCTGTCGAACCGGCTGACGCCGCCGTCGGCCGTGGCAATCCAAAGAAAACCCTGACGGTCTTGGTAGATGTCTTCCACGTGCATCCCCGCTAGCCCATCAAAAACAGTGTACTGACTGCTCAACACGTGCTCAAAGGATAGGTCGCTCATACTCGCCTTTCCGACGATTGGGGAGCTTTTAATACATAATCCAACTCTAAGATACAACCGCCGACATCCTAAACCTGATCCTAGGCTGAGATTGCCTCAAGTTGAATTTCACCGGACGAATATGCTTCTTTATTATCCCATGCAGCCCATTCCTTCTCCATCCTCGCCCCTCTTTCCCGGGTTTACTGAACGCCGCCTCTCCCTCGCCGACCAAGTCGAAATGGCGTATATCGACAATGGCGGCGGAGACCTTCCCCCCTTAGTGCTGCTGCACGGCATCTTTGACAACAAAGCCACGTGGTTCCGCTTGGCCGCTCACCTGCCTGATTGCCGCCTCATCGCACCCGACCTGATCGGCCATGGCCACAGCAGCAAGCCGACCTTTGCCGCACACCCAGCGCACGAGCGCTACTCGCCGGACATGCTGGCTGGCTACCTCGCGGCCTTCATCGCCTCGCTGGACTTGGACGACGTAATCCTCGTGGGCAACTCGCTCGGCGGAGGCTTGGCCCTACGCCTGTACCTCGACTTTCCCGCGCTTGCGGCCAAAGTGCGAGGTCTGGTGCTCATCGACGCAGCCGGCTACCCGCACAAACTCCCCGTGCACGTGCACACCCTCGGCAGCTATCCAGGCAAGCTGTTGACCTACGCCCCGATCTACACCCTAGCGCAAACCTTCGGCCTGTTGCGCTTGGCCACTTGGCGCACCTTCCGGCGCTGCTTCTACGACCGCAGCAAAATCCCCCCCGAACTCGCAACGGTCGCCCTCGCCGCACTTGAGACGCCCAACACCGCGTATGCCTACCACTACTCCGCGCGGAACCTCATCCCCCCCGACATAGCAACGTTCCACCAGCGCTTTGGCGAGATCACCTGCCCGACCTTAGTCTTGTGGGGCCAGCAGGACCGCATCCTACCCGTGCGCTCGGCCCAGCGCTTCGCCGCTGCACTGCCCCGCGCCGACTTACACGTCTTCCCCAATTGCGGACACGCGCCCCACCTCGAATATCCCGACGAGACAGCCGACTGCATAAAACGGTGGATAAAAGAGCGGGATATTTCATAAGTATCTATATCTGAAAAAATAAAATTTGCCCTCCCATTTTTGCCCCTTTCCATAAATATGCCGGCAACTATTATCTAGTACCGGCGTCTAAGCTACAGAAAACCTTTTACAAGGAGGGACAATATGCCACTCTATCGCCACGCAGAAGCCTCGGGAGGCCCAGACGATATTCTCGTGATCGAGGATCCGGGAATGCTCGGGCAGGACCAGCCCAGTTTCGAGTTTATCGACTCGCGTACCATCAAAGCCCATCCCCTCATCGTCGAGGCCCTAATCGCCGACTCCGAGCGTTTGTGGACCCTCGAAGAAATACTCGCCGACGTAGAGGGGTGACGCGCTGTTCACTTAGCAACACCAAAACACCTGTTAGTCCCTCCCCCATCCTCTCCTTCTATCCGGCAAAAATTCAGCCCATCCCCTAGCCACCTACGTCATTATAAGTAGGACGGCAATCCACGTTTGTGATATATTGCCCTGTAAGATATCCACATCCAACGCATGAGGCCCCATGAGTTCACCTGAGTTGCGCTTTGAATGCCCCAAATGCCGTCACACCGCTTACGAGACCGGCGAAATCCGCGCCTCCGGCGGTTTCTGGTCCAAGATATTCGACGTGCAAAACCGCAAGCTGACAACCGTAACTTGTGAGCAGTGCCGCTACACCGAATTTTACGCCGCCGACAGCTCGCGCCTCGGCCACATCTTCGATCTCTTCACGGGATAGCGGCAGCGGTCAATTGTAATCCGGCCCGCCGACCGGCCCCAATAACGCGCGATTTTCCTCGGGCGTCTCCACCTCGTCGAGAAAGTCCTTCAAGGCTTGCTGCATCCGCTGCGCCTCCTCTGGATATTCGCTGATCACATTCGTCTGCTGCTGAGGGTCGGCCTTCATATCGTACAACTCGGGCGCACCGCCGTGCTCGCCATACGCCAAGTAAGTCCAGCGCTCGTCGGTCACCGTCGGCCCGCCATTGCGGATGAAGGTCGAGCTGAAGGCGTACTGTCGCGGCCACGCTGCCGACCCGCTCAGCAGCGGCGCGAGCGAGTGCCCGTGCATTGCTAGGTCGCTCTTTTCCACGCCAGCTAAAGCCATCAATGTCGGCAGCAAATCCACCGATTGCGTCAACGCGCTCACCCGTCGTCCGCCCGCAATATCAGGGGCGGCGATCAGCAGCGGGATGTGGCTGATCTCTTCGTACAGAGGCCAAACGCGCTCGTCCTCGGGGTGGATGTTGGATTTGCCCGTGCGATTGTGCTCGCCGACGAACATGCCGTGATCCGAGGTAAAGACCACCACGCTGTTGTCGAACAGCCCGAGCTCCTCAATTTTGTCCAACACATAGCCGATCCACTTGTTGACCAAGTAAATCTCGGCCGCGTAATGGGCCTGGAGGTTGGCTAGTTCCTCTTTGGTATAGGCGGTCGCCGGGCCGTAGTTCGGGTGGATCATCGGCGGACCGTCGTATCCCGATGAGTCGTAGCGGCCCACGAGATGTTCCGGCGGATCCCACGGCTCGTGCGCGTCAAAGAAATCCACCCACAGCAAAAACGGCTCGCAGCCGCGATTTTCCTCCAGCCAGCGGCTCGCCGTCTGCGCCGTGCACACGCAGAAGCGGTCCTCCTCCCAAGCCCAGTCGCGATTAGTCCACGAATGCAAAGTCGCCAAATTGCCAAAGCGCGTGTTCGCCAAATGCGGGTCGACGCGCGTCTTCGCCCCGTCAACCTCCATGCGCGGCGGCAGCTTGCCCTTCAACAGCGGCTTGTCGCCTTCCTGCCCCCGAATCCAATAAGCCCCGTCAAACCCCCGGTCAAAATGGTGGACGCCCTTCATCAGATGCGGCGTGTCGCAGATAAGCTGGCTCTGGTAGCCAGCCGCACCGAAAATCGTGCTCAGCACCGGGATGCCTGCGTCGAGCGGTTTCCAGCCGTGGAAGGGAAAACTGTAGCGGCCAGTAAAGAGATCCGTGCGGTTGGGAATGGTCGGAAAGCTCGACAAATAGTGTCGGTCGAAGCACACCGCTCGCTCGGCAAAGCGGTCGAGCGCCGCCGTGCCGATCCACGCATTGCCGTTGCACCCCAGATAGTCGTAGCGAAAGGTGTCGCTGACCAAGACGATGATGTTCATAGAAAATCTGCTCCTTGTGTTTAAATCCGACGTGGCGCTTCACGAAGTCAGCGCGTGGCGCAACGCGCCCTCCAATTCGGGATACGCAAACTCAAAACCCGCTTCCAACAACCGCGTCGGCCGCACTCGCTGGCTGGCCAGCAATCCCTCCTCGGCCAACTCGCCCAAGAGCAACTTGGCGGCAAACGCCGGCAGCGGCAACAGCGTCGGCCGCCGCAGCACGCGCCCCAACGTCCGCGTCAATTCGACGTTGGTGACCTGCTGCGGCGCGGTCAGGTTCACCGGCCCGCGCAAGGCATCGTTTTCCACGGCATAGATCAGCGCCGCTACCGCATCTTCCAAGCTAATCCAACCAACGTATTGCCGCCCGTCGCCAATCTTGCCACCCATCCCCAAGCGGAAGGGCAACAGCATCTTAGCCAGCGCCCCACCCTGGCGACTCAAGACGATCCCCAAGCGGGCCTGCACGACGCGGGTCCCAGCCTCGGCTGCCACAGCGCTAGCCCCTTCCCACGCCCGACCCAACTCGGCCAAAAACCCCTCGCCAGTGTCGCTTTCCTCGTCTAGCTCCTCGTCGCGCCGATGGCCGTAAATGCCGATGGCTGACGCGCAGACCAGCACTCTCGGCGGCGCAGCCAATCCCGCCAAGCGCGTAGCAAGTAGCTGCGTCGTCTGCACCCGGCTCTGGCGCAACTGCTCCTTGACGGCGGCAGTCCAGCGCCCAGCAGCTATGTTCCGGCCCCCTAAATGAACCGCCGCCTCTATCCCCTCCAGAGTCTCTTGCTCCAGCTCGCCGGCCTCTGGAGCCCAGCGCAACTCCCCTTGCGCCGGCTCTCGCCGCACTAAACGCACTACCTCGTGCCCTTTGCGCTCCAACCGGCTACAGAGCGCGGTACCGATCAAGCCGCTACTGCCCGCTACCAATATCTTCACCAGCCGACCTCCTTGGGAAAATCGAAGAATTAGTTGCTACTAAAACGCATTCTCGCATTCGACACAAGGCTGGCCTTGGGGGCGGTATCGGCTCTACACTCGTGCGCTTGACCCGGTCTTTTTCCCTTGTTTTTCTTTTGAGAAGCGAGTAGGCTTCCCACCTGCCGGAGTAGCATCAGACCTACTATTTAATAAGGACACATCATGCCTGACGATTATGGAATCACCACTGCAACTTGGGGCAACTCTACCCGACAGGGCAAACAAGCTAATGGTACAGCCTTTAACGCAGCAGATTGGATCGGCCGGCTAGCAGCAGCACTTGAAGACGTTGCCGCACAGGCGCGGCCTGCTTTCCCCTTTTCCCCAGAGACTCCACACTATGGTCCGCTAGACGAATACTGGCCGAGTATCCACCAGCAATACCGAGCTCTCGCCGCTCGCACCAAGCACGATCCCACCGCCGCGAAGCTCTTCGCAGAATCTCATCTCTGGCTCAAATCGGATCCTACAGAAGCAAGAGCGATCCTGCGGGAGCATCCCTTGCTGCGCCCGGGACTGATAGGTTCGGGCAAGCGCGAAGGGGTCGGCTTCATTCTGCCCTCCCACGATCGGTTCCACATCGATCTGAAGTCCCTCGTATCCCATCTGGCCAAACGCGCTATGAAGGATAGCGGGGAGCAGGCGGCGCAACTGCTGCATCGCTACCTGACGGCTGGAGAGGAGGCCAATCTCCCGGCATACGAGATCACGCTCTTGCACGGCTTAAAACTCGACCGGCGCTTCGATCTTGGCAGCGAAGCCTATCTAGCTCCCTACGAGGACGCCAAGGCGACGTACGGCCTGCCCGACGAACCCGAGAAGTGGCTCGACAGCACGGGCCGGAATCCACGTCCCGTGAGCACGGCTGTGCTCGTGCGCAGTCTAAGGTGGGGGCCAGGCGTCGCTCCCCCTCCAGACGACGGTAATTTTTCCAATAAGTCCTGCCGCGCGTACGCCCCGAAAGTGAAGTACCGCTTCCCCGGTGACTACGAGCTCGACCTTGCAAACCGATTTCCAGACGACAGCAAAGTCCTAGTTGATCTGCTGTCGATTGCAACGAGGAGTCCGCTGATCTCCCACACGAGCTTTGTCCGCGTCGCCAAGTGGATCGAGGAGATTGATCCCAACTTTGCTTTAAGTTTTCGCAACTCCTCCGCCTACTTGTCCGACGTGCGGCCCAAGGAACACCAACTCTGCCAGCACGACGCGGCTACTTTCGCTACATTGGCGAGCCGCTGGTGTACCTATCGAGGCAAGCGCGACGTCATCGACATTGCGATCCGTCGGCTCGCCGCCTCTTTCGCCCGGGTCGGCGGCCCATTTAGTGTGGAAGACCGCATCCTCGATGTCTCCATCGCCTTGGAGATCATGTACGGGCCGATCAAACAAAACCTAGCCTACCAACTGGCGAGCCGAGCAAAACGACTGCTCGGCCAAGGCACCAACAAACGCGGCTGGATATCCAACAGAGTAAAGTCCTTCTATGAAGTCCGTTCGGCCATCGTGCATGGAAAAAAGAAGATCAAAGGCGGCCGACCTGCTATCGACAAGGCGCTGGAGGACGGCCGCGACCTAGCCTGCCTCACGCTCGCGGAATTGCTATCCCGAGGGCCAGTACGGGATTGGGATAACCCCATGGGAGACAAGTAAATGACCGAATCGACGCAACGCGACATGGATCCACGCCGCCTGCAACTGGCGTCGGACCCGTACCGTCCAGCATACCATTTTCTAGCCCCGATCAACTGGATGAACGACCCGAACGGAACCATTTTCTGGCAGGGCCGATATCACATCTTTTACCAGTACAATCCCAATGGCGCTTTCCACGGCACGATCCATTGGGGCCACGCCTCCAGCGAGGATCTGGTTCACTGGACGGACCACCCCATTGCGCTGCCGCCCGGCCCGGAGGGAGCCGACCGGGACCAGTGCTTCAGCGGTGCCGCGTTTATCAACAAAGAGGGAGTGCCCACATTCATCTATCACGGCCTGCCGGATGGCATCTGTCTCGCCACCAGCGACGATGATCTGCTCATCCATTGGGAAAAGCACCCGGCGAATCCGATTATACCCAATCCACAGGCGGGCGATGAATATCGGATCGCTGGTGCCCCGTGCGCTTGGGTCGAAGGAGACACCTACTACGCACTGACCGGCAACAGCGGTGCCGCCCCCCCAGACGCGGCGTATCTATTCACCTCCACGGACCTCGCTTATTGGGAGTATTTGCATCCCTTCTACGAGGAAGGCCGTTTCACCGAGTGGGGCGAGGACTGCGGCTGCCCCGACTTTTTCCGTTTGGGAGACAAACATGTACTGTCCTTCACCAGTCACCCGCGCGGGGCGCAATTCTACATCGGCACGTACGCCAACCACAGATTCACCCCAGAACGCCATAAGCGATTAGCTCTCGGCGAAACAGGTCGCCCCGGTGTGTACAACGAGGGATTAACGCTGCTGGACGACCACGGCCGCCGCATTCTGTTCGGCCGCCTCCACGAAGGACGCTATAGTTACGTCCAACGCGCCTCGGGCTGGGCTGGGATGTTTGCCTTGCCAATGGTTTTGTCATTGTCCGCTGACGGCGATCTGCTCGTGGAACCCGTTCCAGAATTGGAGGCATTGCGCGGTGAGCACGCGCACTTTTCCGATATCCAATTGGTCGCGGACGAAGAGCATCCACTTGATGGAATCAAAGGAAACCGGCTGGAAATTCGCGCGGTGTTTGCATGGGAGGACGCCGAAGAATTCGGTCTAAAAGTTTGCTGTTCGCCAGACGGCGCAGAACAAACCCTCATTCGCTTCAACCTCAACCCATGGTCAGCCAACCGCGCGCCGCAAGAGATTCGCCCGCTCAGGGAGCTGATTTTGGACGTAAGCCGGTCCAGCATCAGTCCAGAGGTAAGCAATCGCGAATCGCAACGGTGCGCGTTCGACTTCCCTTACGGCGAGCCGATAGAATTGCGCGTATTCGTAGATCGGAGCGTGGTAGAGGTCTTCGCCAATGACCGCCACTATTTGGCCAAGCGCATCTATCCCGCCCGGCCGGATAGTCTCGGCGTACAGCTATTTGCACGCGGCGGCAAGGCGACAGTGCAATCGCTGGACGTATGGCAGATGGGAGCGATCTGGCCTATTGAATAGTGTCGTTTCGCAGGTTCAGTTGCGAAACGTTGCACTAGGTCGACACCCAGCCCTTTTGCCGCAGTTCCTCTTCCAGCAATCCCAAACACTCGTCGATGATAGCCAAGGACTCGTCGAGTTGTTCTTGCGTAACGATCAACGGCGGGTAAAAGCGCAAATCGTCGCCCTCGACCCAATCGGCTCCCCCGCTGGCACCCGAAATAGCCAAACCCCGTTCCAAGGTCAGTTGAGGCACGCGCCGCGACACACCCCACTCGGGGAGAAAGGGCTTGCGGCTGTGGCGATCCTGGACCAGTTCAATACCCAGCATTAGACCCTTGCCGCGCACTTGGCCGACGCAAGCGTGGCGCGTCAGGCCCTGGGCCTTTTCCTGTAAATAGTCCCCGACTTGGGCGGCGTGTTCCACAATGCCTTCTTCTTTTAGCAGATCCAAGACGGCCAAGCCAGCGCGCATAGACACGGGGTTATTGACATAAGTAAAAACGTGCGGCAGAGCTTGACCGCTGCGCGTGAGATCCCGCCGCATCTGTTCGCTCAGCAATACACCCCCCAAGGGCGCATATCCGCTACTGGCCCCCTTGCCAAAAACGACCATATCGGGCACCACATCCCAGTGCTCAATGGCAAAGAGCTTGCCGGTGCGGCCAAAGCCGGTGATGATCTCGTCGGCGATAAAGAGGACGTCATGCTCGTCGCAGATCTGGCGGATGAGAGGATAGTAATCGGGCGGCGGCACCCCAGCGGCGACCCCAGCCATGACCACCGGCTCGGCAATAAAGGCGGCGATGTTGTCGGCCCCGACCTCGCGGATGGTCTCTTCTAACTGGCGGGCGCAAGTCAAATTGCAGCGATCTTCGCAACCGGCAAAAGCACAGCGGTAGGGATAGCACGAAGCAATGTGCGGAAAAGCTGGCAGATACGGCTCAAAAGGCGCCCGCAGCCCCGGCATCCCGGTAGCAGCCAAGGCACCCAAAGTAGCGCCGTGATAGCCACGCCAGCGACCAATGATCTGGTGCTTTTGCGCCTGCCCCCGCTGCACATGGTACAAGCGGGCCAGTTTAATAGCCGTCTCCACGCCTTCAGAGCCGCCTGAGACAAAGTACGCGTGGTTCAAATCCCCGGGAGCCAGTTCGGCCAAACGGCGGGCGTACTCAAGGGCAGGTGGGTTAGTAAAAAACGTCGAAAAACAATAGGCCAACTCCCTCCCTTGGGCGGCCATAGCCTCGACGATCGCATGGCGACCGTGGCCCAAAGTGACGTTGCCAGCCCCGGCCGTGCCGTCGATATAGCGATTGCCAGCCTCGTCGTATAAGTAAATCCCCTCACCTTTGACGAGAACCGGGTAGGTGTATTGCGGGTCGCGGTGGAGAAGCGCGGCGTCGGTAGTCATGGATTCTATCTCAGCGCTCCCTTTCGATTTCTTCCACTGCTTGCTCAAAAGGAATCACCGCATCGTCTTGTGCCTTAGCTTGGTCATAGGCCCGAAGCGATTCCAACTCTTCCAGCAGCTTTTGGTAGGCACCGATTTCGAGCACCACGCTGACGCGCTGACCATTTTCGTCGATGATATACTGCTCTTTGACAGGTAGCATAGTGCAGGCTCCCTTCCTCAGATTTCGTCTCCAATATCTAATTTCGGCAACACCTCGCGCAACACCTTCGCAAAGGCTTGCCGCTCGGCTGCTGGCCCCACGGTCAGGCGGATGCAGCGGTCGAGCGGAGCCACGCCCGGCATCCGCACAAAGGCCCCGTGCTGCAAAAGCACCTGCATCAGACGCCGCGCTCGCTCGCCACTACCCACGTCGAGCGCCACGAAATTAGTCGCCGAAGGCACCGTTTTCAGCCCCAATTCCGCCGCCAGCGCCGCGTACTCCCGCCGACCTTCCTCCACTTGCCGCACCACCGAACGCACAAACTCGTCGTCGCCCAGCGAAGCAAGCGCCCCAGCCTGGGCAATGCGATTGACGCCAAAGTGATTGCGCACCTTGTCGAGCGCGGCCACCATGTCGCGGTGCGCCAACGCGTAGCCGACCCTAGCCCCGGCCATGCCGTGCGCCTTGGAAAACGTCCGCAGCCGCACCACCTGTGCCCGTTCCACTTCCAGCGGCAACAGAACATCCTCCGGCGCGAAGTCGATATACGCCTCGTCGAGCAAAAACACACAATCCGGCGGCAACTCCGCGATAAAATCTCGCAACTCGTCGGCTCGCTGATAGGTGCCCATGGGGTTGTCGGGATTGGCCACGTAGATCAGCTTGGGGCGTACTTCCCGCGCTTTGTCCAACAGAGCAGGCAAATCCTCCCGATCTGCGCGATAGGGCACCTTGTGCAACACCGCCCCATGTCCCTCGACATGGTAGTTAAACGTGGGATAGGCCCCCAGCGACGTCACTACCGCGTCGCCCGGCTCGGCAAAAAGGCGCACTAGCAGCCCCAACAGTTCATCAATCCCCGCGCCCAAGGCGACCTCTTCCCGCGCCACCCCATGCCGCACCGCCAGCGCCGAGCGCAGCTCATATCCCTCCGGGTCGTTGTACCAATGCACTTGATCCACTGCCTCCACCATAGCCTGCCGCGCCCGCGGCGATATGCCAAAGTTGCTCTCGTTAGCCCCAACCCTCAGAGCGAGCAACTGTCCCTGCTCCCTCTCCAATGCCTCGGGCGGCACAAAGGGAACGGTCGCTGGCAGGGCGCGGACGATGCGCGTAAACGGCAACACGGGTTAAGACCACACGTAGATTTCGTCGTCGTCTTCGGCATAGCCAATGAAGACGGCGAGCACCGCCCGCGGATCGTCCCCCTGCACCGCAGGAACCTCGTGGATGCAGCGAGTGTTAAAGAAATACAAATCGCCCGGCTCGAGCGCGACCTCGCAGTGCTCCACGCCGTGCGCAGCCGCATACTCGTGAAAACGGCCCTCGGCGATATACGGCTGTATCTCCTCGGCCCACAGACAGCGATGCAACACAGCCTGCACCCCAGAACCCGCAGAATCCGCGTTCTGCACGCACAGCACACCGGCAAATTGGTGGGTAAAACGCGCCACCTCGTAGTTAAACCGCTTTTCGCGCAAGACTACGTGGTCGATGTGCGGACTATAAGAGTGAGTCTCGTAGTGGATGCGAAAGATAGCCGGGCCGTACAAGCGCCCGTCGCGCTCGCGCGCCGTCTTAACCTCCTTATTGGAAGCCAACGCCTGCAAGTGCCGATAGAGCAGTTGCACCGGATCGAGCAAACCCTCAAAAAGAGTGGCAAAAAGCGCGTGCGTCTCCTCTGCATCAGCCAAGAATGCCTCTTGGTCGCCGCCCAGGTTGCCGAGACTAGTGCCAATGTCGATGCGCGTGCGCTCGTCACCCGGAGCGCGCAGCAACCCGCGCTCGCCAAAGCGTTCCATCAATTGCTGGCAATCAGCCGGCGTGCAGACTTGGGGCAGCAGGATCGCCGGTATCTCCGCCCGGGCCAAGGCGCGAAGCGGGTCGGCGCACTCGTCCGGCCCTATGGGCCGCCACAATGCACTCGCGGCGTTTTCTTTGTACGTTGTTCTCTGCAAAGCGAAAACTCCTATGGATAGCGTTACGCAAATTGCCCTCGGCGCAGCCGTCGGCGAAAAGGTTTTAGGCAAAAAGGTTGGCAACAAGGCTCCCCTGTGGGGCGCAGCCGCAGGCATCCTCCCAGACCTCGACGTGTTGGGCGCGGCCTTTCTGTCGGGGACTGACCTATTGGGCTTTCACCGCTGGGTGTCGCACTCCCTGCTCTTTGCAGTAGGCGGCGGCCTCGGGCTGGGCTGGGCGCTGTCTAAGCTACACCGCGACGCGAGCTGGCGCGAGTGGTCCACGCTGGCGTTCTGGGTGATTCTCACGCACGCCCTCCTCGACTGCTTCACTGGGTATGGCACCCAGTTGTTTAGTCCGTTCAGCAATTACCCGGTCGCCTTCGGTTCCATCTTCATCATAGACCCGCTCTATACCCTGCCCTTAGCCATCGGCCTCATCGCTGCCCTGTGCCAACGGCGACTGCACTGGCGACGACGGCTCAACGCGCTGGGCCTGTGCGTGAGCACGGCGTACTTGCTTGCCACCGCCGCGATTTGCCTGCACGTGCGCAGCACCTTTGCCCAAGCTCTAGACGAGCAAGGCATCGCCTACGAGCGCCTGCACGTCGTGCCGACCCCGTTCAACGCCGTGCTGTGGTCGGGCTTGGCTGGCACAGACGACCACCTGTGGGCCGGACTACATTCCCTGCTCGACTCCGACTCGGCGATCCGCTTCCAACGCATCGAACGCAACACCCATCTCATCGCCGCCCGCCGCGACGACCCACCAATCCAGCGCCTGTTCTGGTTTTCTCGTGGGTTCTATCGGGTGGAGCGCCACGCCGACGCGCTCTACTTCTACGACCTGCGCTTCGGCCGTTCCGACTTCTATCTCGACTCCACCGGCACCTACCGCTTCGCGTTTCTCCTGTTGCCGGATCCATCCCATCCCGAGCGCATCGCCGACCTCCAGCGCACCAATAACCCGTCCGACGCCCAGCGCACCGACCTAGCCCTAAAGCGGCTCTGGGACCGCCTACTCGGTATCTAGCCCCCACGCCTGATCGACGTCGCGCTGGTACGCGTCAACCTTGCCCGCCAGCACATCGGCAACCTGCACCACCTGCCCAGAGTGGCCAGATTCGTAGATAGCCTCGCTGACGGCCTTACTGCGCAAGCCCTCCTCCACGTCGATTTCCACCGGCCGCCCCTCGCTCAACGCATCGATAAAATCCCACAACTCCAGCGTCACCCCGCCGGTGATCCCATACGGGAAAAGCGCGTCCTTTTCCCCTTCGCTCAGGGTCGCCAAATACATCTCTTGTAGCTCGGACATGCTGTGCGTGGTTCCGTCGGCGAGCTGGCACTCGCCATTGGCCTGAAAGGCGGCCGGATGGAAGATATCCGTGTCGATGATTGACCCTTTCTCGCCGCTCAGCGTTAGTTGGGTAAAACCCTTGCCCGGCGCGCTGACCGTCCACGACCACGTGCCGATTAAGCCGCTCTTAAAGTTGAATATGCTGGTCCAAAAGTCCTCGGACGCGCTATGGACGATTTTCTCGCCTTGGCGATGGGGGCGCGGATAGATCTGCTCAACCCGGGCGTACACGCTGTCGATCTCGCCGAACCAATAGCGCATGGTGTCAACCCAGTGCGCCCCGCTGTCCATGACCATGCCGCAGCCTCCTAACTTGCGATCAATGCGCCAGTGCCAATTGGGCACTTGGGCCGGGTCGTTCCACCCCGCCTGCACGGCCCACCACATTTTCGGCGCGCCCAACAAGCCGTCGTTAAAGGCCCAGTGGATCGTGCGCTGACCCAGGGCGCGGCGGCACTGCTCGGCCGTGGCGGCGACTCTCCCACAGCGCTGCGCCGTCTGCGCGATCTTCTTCGAGGCCCGCACCGTGACGCCAATCGGCTTTTCGACCAACACGTGGACCCCACCCTCTAACAATTCGCAGGCCAGCACGTGGTGCAAGCCGTGCGGACTGCATATATCGGCCCCATCAAGCACGTCTTCTCCGGCGAGCAGCTCGGCCACGCTCGCATAGGCATTGACCTCCCAGCCGGCGAACCCATTAATGCGCGCAGCAAAATCCTCGGCGCGCACTGGAACTTCATCTACAGCCGCGACAATGCGGAACCGCGTCTCACCCTTTTCCAACAACTCTTCGTATCCCCGCAAATGCGCCCCGGCCATGCCGCCGCAACCCACCATCGCCAATCGGACCACCTCGCCCTTCTTTGTTTTACTCATCTCTACCTCCACAGGTTGATTTTGTGGTAGGGGCAACCGGCCGGTCGCCCCTACGTAACGTCATACATAAAATCCCCTCAATCACCACCCCAGCACCTCCGTCAAAAACGCCTCCACCCCAGCTTCATACGTAGCCGCATCCTCGCTAAAGGCCGAACTATGGCCGCCCCGCATCACGGTAAACGCCTTGGGCTGGTTGGCGGCCTCGTATAGCCGCTGGCCGTGCGCGAATACAATAAACCTGTCGTCGCGACTATGGCTTATCAGCACCGGGCACTGCACCTGTTTTAGGTATTCCAGCGTGGGATATTCATAGCGGGCGATCAAGCCGACCGGAAAGATCGGATACAGATCTCGGCCCAGTTCAGGTACGGAAGTAAAGGTCTCCTCCAAGAACAGGGCTGCCGGCGTCTTGTCCCGCGCCAGCCGCGCAGCGATTGGCCCGCCCAGCGAGCGGCCGATAATCGCAATTTGATCTGGGGCTAGCCCAGCCTCCTGCACCAAGTAGTTCCAAGCCGCCTCTGCATCGCGGTGCGTACCTTCCTCAGAGGGCGTGCCCTCGCTCTGGCCATAGCCGCGATAGTCAAACAGCAAAATCCCCAAACCCAACCGATGTGCATCTTGGGCCACTGCGAGCAAATCCGATATGTTGCCCGCATTGCCGTGGCAAAAAAGCACCGTGCCTCGTGCGTCTGCCAACGGCAGGTACCACCCGGCCAGCCGCACTCCGTCGCTGGCGACTAGCTCAACCTCTTCGTAGCGCATTCCAACCGCGGCCGGCGTGGTCTTGATCGCGGCCCCGGGCACATAGACCAGCCTGCTCTGGAAGATGTAGAGCGCAATCCCAGCCAAGACATACAGCACCCCAATCAGCAGCACAATTCCCAGCACAAGGCGTCCTATGCTACAACCAATGAGTGGTATAAAGGACATCAGTATCAGATCCTCCGACTGAGTAGAAAGTGGAAAGTGCCCGTCCGCTCCCAATGGCGATTTATGCTATAATTAGAATTATTGGCATACCTAAGACCAAAAATGCTAATTTAGGACCTAAATACCTACCCTACCCCAAAAGACTCCCATGCCCATCGTCATATCATTCGCCCTCGCCCTCAGCTCCGCCGCTGCCGGGCTAGCCCAAGACGAAGGCTATCCAGCCGGAACGCTAGTCCCCGAAGTCGATCTGGGCTTGCAGCCGACTCCGCTTATTGTGCCCGAGCCTTTCCGCGGTGCCGTGCCCCAAGACCTAGTGCTCAATCTCCCCCCCGGCTTCTCGGCCCGCGTCTTCGCCCACGAGGGCCTGCGCAAACCCCGCTTTATGGCCTTTGACCCCAATGGCGTATTGCACGTGGCCAACATGGGTGCTGGCCAGATCGTCGCCCTGCCCGACCACAACCGCGATGGCATCGCCGACGAGCGCATCATCTCTCTGCGCGGACTCGAAGAAGCCCACAGCCTACTGTTCTACAAAGGCGCGCTCTACGTCGCCGAGGAACACCAAGTCATCCGCGTGCGTGACACCGACGGCGACCTAATATACGAACAAGAAGAAGTCATCCTGCCCGACGTTCCTTGGGAGGGTTGGCACGATACCCGCACCCTCGTCGTCGATCGCCGCAACGACAAAATGTATCTGTCGGTCGGCTCGCCCTGCGACCTGTGCCGCATGGACGAGGGCTTTCAGACCGTCGGCAACACCAACAACCCCGTGCCTCACCACCCCGAGCGCGGCACCATCTTGCAATTCAATCCCGACGGCAGCGACCGCCGCATCTTTGCCACGGGCATCCGCCACACCATCGGCATGGACTTCCACCCGCAGACCAATGCACTATGGGCCAATCACAACGGCCACGATCTCGAAGGCCGTACGCGCCCACCTGAGTGGATTGACATCATCGGCGACCAAGACTTCATGGGCTATCCTTTGGTCCACAGCCACCAAGTCTGGAGCGACTTTACCATTGATGGCTATGAAAAAGCACTGCCCATCACCCGCGACGACAGTCTCCTCGCCGCCACCCAAAAACGCCCAATGGCCTTGGTGCCGGCTCACTATGCGCCGATGGGCCTCCACTTCTATACCGGCGACCTGTTTCCCTCCCGCTACCACAATGCCGCCTTCGTCGCCTTCCGCGCCGGCAAAGCCAAGCTCTCGTCGCACCCCGGCTACCTAGTGGCCGCCCTCTTTAGCCAACCCGATGGCAGCGACGCCCGCATGGGCAGCTTTATCACCGGCTTTCAAGCCGGACAGACCCAAGGCGATGTCTGGGGCTTTCCCGTCGGGCTTGCCAGCGACGCCGAGGGCAGTCTATACGTCACCAGCGATAACCGCAATCATCTCGTCATCAAAATCACCTATAGCCCCATCGGCGGCTCGTGGGAACACCAGATGCCCGACGCCCTGTCTGTCGGCGACGCGCTCCAAGTCCGCGCTACCGTACACGTCGAACGGCTCGTCCCCGACGGCGGATCGCCGAGCCTAACCGCAGACCTAAGCTCCTTGGGCGGCCCGAACGCGCTGCCGCTGGTCGCCCTCGACGACCAGACCTACCAACTCGACATCCGCTTGGAGACCACCGATCTGCCCAAGGGCTTCTACAAAGTGGTCGTTCGCCTCGAACAGGAGGTCGATGGCGTCTCCAAGGGCATCGACTTTATCCACTCGATCGCCCTCCTGCCGCCGGACTTGTCCGTCTTCGACGAGAGCGTAGCGGCCGACTGGCAATTGGTCGGCGACAGCGGTGCCCAAATGCAGGTCACAGGCGATGGCCCCATCTTCTACGGCACCCACACTGTCGCTGTCGCAGCAGAGCCTAAAAACTTCTATACCCCGTGGACTATTGAATTTCGTCCAACCGCTCCCGTCGATCCTCTCGGTTTTGCCGGTCTGCGCTTTGCCTTCCATCCCGGCGACATTGAACAGCCCACTTTTCCCATCTTCGTCCTCTTCATCGACGGTCTCGGCGTGGATTTGGCGCGCGATCCCGAGCAGTTCCACCTCGACTTTGCGCGCCGCGAGTGGCAGGTACTGGAAATCCCCCTCACTGCTTTCGACCAGCTTAACTACTACGGCCCTGGCCTCCGCGATCAAGTGGACTGGATCGACGCCCTCCGCTTTGAGGGCAACATGACGGGCACCTTCTACTTAGATGATGTGCGCCTAGTGACGCGCATTCCGACCGCGCCGCGCGTACCGACGGCCGTCTCAGAAGTATTCAGCACAGACCAACCCACTGCCTTCGCCCTCGCCCAAAACGTTCCCAACCCCTTCAACAGCAGCACTAGCTTCCGCTTCGCATTACCGCAAGCGGCCGACATCGAATTAGCCATCTACAATCTCACCGGCCAAAAGGTCGCCCGCCTCGCACGCGGCTGGCACGCAGCCGGGCACTATACGGCCCATTGGGACGGACGCAACGACGCTGGAGTACGAGTGGCCACTGGTGTTTACATTTATCGCCTGCGCGCTAGTGGGCAGGTCCAAGTGCGCAAGTTGCTCTTGTTGCGCTGAGCGTCTAAACCCATGTTCATCGTCCTTTTGTTTTTCTGCTTAGTCGCCGCTGCTGAGGCCGACCAATTGCGCTTTAGTTCGGCGCGCCAGTGGAGCGATTGGCAACTTCCCCTCGGCGCAGTCGAGGTTGGACCCAATGGCTCGATTCAGCCGGTGCGCGTTACAAAAAATACCGATGCCGCACGCGATGCTCTCCAGTTAGGCGGCGGCATCCGCCGGGCTGGCTCCAATCCGAGGGACGCCAACGCGCTCCTCGACGGCAACCCTGCGACCGGCTGGGCACCCAACCCAGACGACGATCCGGACGACTGGTTCGTGGAAATCGACCTCGGCCGCAGCGTCTCAGCGCGCAGCATTACCCTGATCTTCGCCGACAATGCACCCCCCTTCGAACTGTTCGACCTCTTGCTCTCCTCCGGCGAGCCGCAACTCGACCAAGTAGCCAATCCAATCGAAGGCTCCCTGATCTACCGCATTAAGGAACGCTTCAAAGAAAACGCGCGCCACCGCGTCGCATTCGCCCCGGGCGACGCGCTCTACCTGACGCCGATCCGCTTCCTGCAAATCCGCAACCTCAAGCACGTTCCCGACGCTCAGCTTGTCGCCGTCGAGGTCGAAAGCATCGGCGACAATCTCACCCTCAATCTCATCGAGCGCGGCGGGGCCATCGACATAGTCATCGACGCCTTTGTCCGCGCCGAAGAAGTCACTTTGGGCAACGCGCTAAACCTAGTCGATGGCTCGATTTTCAACCGCTGGCGCAACGGGCGCGAGCCGCGCAACACCTACAACACCTGGAGCCACATCACCATCGACTTAGGAGCCGTCTATCCCGTAGATTTCGTGCGCCTGATTACCGGCATAGCCATCCGCGGCGGCTTTGGCGAACATCTGCTGCGCACCCGGGCCGGGGCTAGCGGACCGCGCTCCTTCAGCTACAAAAATTACGAGGTTCTCACCTCGGACGGCACCATCGCCCCCGACGGCACCCGCATCTGGACACGGCACTTTGCCGGGTACCCCGACAGCGAAAACCACAGGGCCGGGTTGGCCGACCACCAGTTTCCCACCCTGCCAGCCCGCTACGTCCGCATCGCCTGGCTAATCTGGGACGCCACCTGTGCCGCAACCGTGCCCGACGCCGCCGCGAGTTGGGGCTGCCGAGCATCTGGCTCGGCCGAAGAAATCCAAGTGTACGGCGAGGGCTACCCCCTTGCGGCCCGTCTCCACTCGCCGCTCATCGACCTAGAAAGCGGCAAGAATCTCAACTCGATTGAGTGGCAGGCCCAGACCCCCTTGGGCACCCATGTCGAAATCCGCTCGCGCACGGGCAACGAGGTAGTAGAGCAATACACTTTTTACGATAAAAACGGCAAGCAAGTAACCCAAAGGCGCTACGACAAACTAATCCCCAGTTTTAAGGGCAGAATCGACACCACGCGCATCGCAGGAGCAGACTGGAGTCCCTGGAGCAATATCTATAGCGCTTCGGGCGCGGCCTTCCAGTCGCCTTCCCCACGCCGCTTTATGGAATTGGATGTACGCTTGGTGTCTAACAGTTCGACGCAGGCCCCTCACTTCGACTGGCTAGCCGTCAACTTCAGCGCCCCACTGGCCTCCAGGGTCGTCGGCGAGGTGTTCCCCCTCCAGGTTGTGCCTGGCCAAGAGACCCTGTTTTCCTACTTCCTGCGGCCCGAGACGACCCAAGATGGCTTCGACCAAATCGCCATTGAAGCCACCACAGTTCCCCGCTTTGACGCTGCATTTGTCGATGGCGAACCCATCGAGGTCACCACCGAGGTCCTCGATCAGGGCTTTCGCGCCACCTTCTCGCGCCGCATCCGCAGCCGCCAACTCGTCGAACTGCGCTTCACTGCGCCGGTCTATGTACAAGCAACCCGCTTCGAAGCCTTCCTCGAAGACAGTCAAAAGGCGCAGGTGCGGCAGCTTGTTGATCCAGGCGACGCCGCGCCTCAAGTCGAGAGCAGTTCCAACGTCGTGCGCCTCCCCGTAGCCGATCAGCTCTTTGCCGGCCTCTCGTTCAGTCCCGCGCTCATTACGCCCAACGGCGACGGGATCAACGACCAACTCCTCATCTCCTTTGACCTCATCAACGTACTCTCCGCCCGCCCCTTGCACCTGCGGCTCTATGATCTGTCCGGCCGGCCGCTTTTTACCCAAGAGCAGGACGGCCAAGCCGGCCACATCGCATGGCACTGGGACGGCCGCGATCTGCACGGCCAGCGCGTACCACCCGGCCTCTACATAGCCGAGCTACACATCGCTGGCGACGCCGGCGACCGCAGCGTGCGGCGGATTGTGGCCGTGGCCTACTAGGATTTCCTCGAATACGGCACGATAAAGAATATAATTATGCTTGATTAGGCTTCTATGGATGGCTATTTTAGAAGCATGAAAACTACTGTTGATATTCCTGAAAATGAGCTTGAGGATGCCATCAGGTTCACGCAAGCGAAGACCAAACGCGAGGCCATCGTCGGAGCCGTCGCAGATTTCAACCGCCGCATGCGCATGGCGGAACTCGTCCAATACGCTGGCACTTGCCCGGATCTGATTACACCGCAAGAGCTTCAGGCCGCGCGGCGGCAAGGCTGAGCTGTTGATCCTCGTCGATACCTCGTCTTGGATACACATGCTCCGTCCGGGCGGCGACCCCACGGTTCGCGCTCGCGTCGAAGCGGCGCTGACCACGGGACAAGCCTGTTGGTGCCCACTGGTGCAGCTTGAACTGTGGAATGGTGCCTCCGGGCAACAAGAACAGAAGGTTCTGCGGGATTTTGCCCGCACCCTCCCCGAGCTTCCCATCGACGAAGAGGTCTGGCGGGTGGCCTGCGACTTGGCGCGGCGAGCGCGAGCCCAAGGCGTTACCGCCCCGGCCACTGATATAATCATTGCCGCCTGCGCCCGCCGCCACGGGGCCGCGCTCGAATCCGCAGATACGGACTTCGAGCTTCTGGCATCCGTGAGCGAGCCAATGGGATAGCGGGCGCAAAGGCACTGGCGTCCCTTGATCGAACAGAGTTTTCACGAAACCTGACATCGCATTTCCCCTCACCCCCACACAAAAAACGCACCCAACAGCGCAATCCACACCGCTTCGAGGAAATGCCAGTACGCAGCGCAGGCTCGCACTGAGAGCAAGTGCTCGCTGTCGAGCCGATTCTTGCGCGCCTTCCACGCCAGCATCGACAACGGCGCCATCCCACCCACCACGTGCAGCGCGTGAACCACGACCAGCGCGAACGCAATGCCATAGACACTCACCCCCAAGGCCTGATGGCGGTCGAGTAGCTGCACCAGCGCCGGCACTTGCACGGCGATAAACAACGCGCTCGTCCCCCAAGCCCACGCCAACCACCGCCGCAGGAGCGGGAAGTTTCCGTGCTTGGCGTTCTGCGTCGCCTTGTACATCGCCACCCCAGCACCCAACAGCACCGCCGTCGAAACGCCAAGCGCCAGCGGCAGCTCCATGCGCTCGCTTCCCTGTAGCGCCGGGCTGGTCAGCCGCAGGTAGGCAAAAGCCGCGATGCTGGCCCCAAACAGTATCGCCAGCGAGATCAAAAACAGGGCCAAGCCCAACTGGCGACGCCCTCGCAAATCGGGTGAGTTCCAGTTCATCCCCAACGGTACTCCGGCGGGTCGAACACAAACCCGTGGAAAAAGCGCCGCTGCGCTGGTGAAAGCCTCCGCAAAAAGGCCTGGTCGTAGCGCCACTGCTCGGCACACGCCAGCATCCACGGATGTTCGTACCCATAGTACAGCATCACCCGCTTGCCCCCGCTGCGCGTAAAGGGCCCGGCCGTATGCCACATCGCGTTGTGGAAGAGCACCGCCGTCCCCGGACCGCCACATATCTGCACGGCCCCAGGCATACCATTCCCTGTATCTGGCTCTAACAGCGCCTTGTGGCTGCCGGGCACCAAGGTCAGGTTGCCTTGATCCGGCGCACTCATGTCACTCAGGTAATAGCCCACCTTGAACTGCAACAGCGGGATGTGCGGCTTGAGGTTGCGGAAGCCATCCTGAATGCCGTCGATGTGCCAGCCCTGTCCGTGGTAATCGGCGGGTTCGACCTCGTAGAAGGCGTCCGTCGAATGCAGGTGCGGCATCTCGTTAAACAGACCGTGGACGTAGGCCATCATCGGCTCGTAGTCGAGCATTGCCAAAAAGAGCGGATCTTCGGCCAGCAGGTGCATGACCCGCACGTTGGCCGCGTCGAGCCGGTCGGCAAAAGCTGGCTCGTGCGCACGCTTGAACTGGGAGTCGCGCCGACGCTCAATGGTGCGCTCCAGCGCCGCATAGAGGGCCGCGACCCGATCCGGCGCGAGAAAATCTTCCAGCACCAAGTAGCCGTTGTTGTCAAAGAAGAAGCGCTCGGCGTCTGTGGGATGATCGGTCATAATCAGAGCCTTCCTAGGGAGTCCACTCCTCCATCATCTCGGCGTACTGGTGCGCCTGATCGGCGATGTCCACGCCGACCTCCTCAGACCACGCCGCTAGCAATCGACTGTACACCGGCCCCACTTGACCGTCCCCCACCGCCTGAAAGTTAAAGCGCGTAATCGGCACCATACAGATCGTGGTGCTGGTAAACCACGCCTCGTCGGCTTCGCGTACATCGTAGGGTTCGATGTCGGCTTCGCACAGAGGAAGGCCGAGTTTGCCCGCCAGCTCCATACACGCACCGCGCGACACGCCGCGCAGGACATTGTGTCCTTTGGGCGTTATCACTTGGCCGTCGCGGACCATGAAGAAGTTGTTGCCCGTTCCCTCAGTGATAAAACCGTGCTCGTCGGTCAGCAGCGCTTGGGCACCGGCTTCCATCTGCGCGGCTTGCAACTCGGCGATCTTGTAGAAGATGCGGCTGCGATTTTTGGCCTTGGGGTCTATGTAGCGCGAGGGCACCGACTGCTGGGGCGGGACGACGAAGTGCGCCCCCTCTTGATAGAGATGCGCCATCCCGCCGATGTGCCGCACGAGCGGAAAGACGTTGATGGTGACAATGGGTGCTGTGCCCTCTTTGACGATGGTATTGTACAGCGGCAGGGCACCGCGCGTGACATCGTGCATAATCTGGAAGTCCAGCGCGCCGATTGCGGGTAGGTTGCGGGCAATGGTCTCGTGGGTCGCCTCTTCCATCGCGTCGATGTCCAGCCCGCAGTCGATCTGCGCGTATTTGAGCGAGCCGTAGAGCCGCTCCAGATGCTCGCGCAGCCGAAAGGGCTGTTGCCCAAAGCTCCGCGTCATCTCAAAAACCATGTCCCCATACATCAGCGCGCAGTCGAAAATCGAGATCCGCGCCTCCGATTCGGGGACGAACTCGCCGTTGAAATACACCAGTCGTTTGGCCATAGCTGCCTCCCTATGATAAGAGCGGTCAATCCGCTACCACCCTCCAGCCGTAAAGAAAGGCCAGATAGCCCTCGTCCGAAAGGTCAAAGACTATCTGGCCTAAAACGATCTGGTATAACTGACGCTAGCCGGGGTGGATGCCGAAGCGTGGTTGCGTCGGTGTGTAACGTCCGTTATGATTTTGACGAGGAGATGACCGCATGAACGAACCGATTACTCCGCAGCAAGACCACGACCGCCGCATTGGACGGTTAGAAGGGATCGCCGAGCAGTTAGACCGCCGCTTGGCGAGCATGGAGCGGGCCATTGCCGAGCTTCGCGCCGGCCAGCGCTGGATTCTCGGTATCCTGTTCGGCGTGATGGGCCTACAACTCACCATCCTGTTGAAGGTACTGAACTAGTGAAATTGAACGACTTCTCCTCTTGAACCTGAGCATGGCCCTGCTTTTTGTCTTGGGGCCCCAATATCCCGTTACCGCCCCTTACTCCACGCTCGCATCATTCGCGGCGCTCCGTACCACGCATGGCAACCAAAACCCTTGGGCGGATCGACCGGATCGGGTATCAGCCCTTCTTCGCGGCAGGCGATGATCAGTTGCTTACACGCCGTACTGAAGCCCAAAAAGCCCAGATAGTGAGGCTGTCCCAGCAAGTGCGAAAACTCCAACTCGTCCACCTTCTCGGCAAAAGCCGTTATCGCACCGTCTAGCACGTTGCCGGCGAGTTCGGCGCAGATCGCATCGATTGTTCCGAGCAACCGCTCCTCATCTGCTCCAGTCACAACCGGCATGCCCAACCGCCAGCGCCCGTCTTCTAACTGGACTAAATAGCCCTCCTCGCTGTATTCTTCCAGTCTCGATCTTTCCTCCTCGTCCGCGTCGCGGAGCAAATCCTCCTCGCTTATAGGCCCCTCGCACAAGCCGCCGACAAATCGATCCAAGTCTGCGAAGCGCAGAAGCTTCATACAATCGCCTCCGACCATAAGGCGCGGCTCCACTATATTGCCCATGCCCATGTCGCCCCCCTCCACCTGCACCCCGCCAACCCGGAAAGAAGGCTCCTTTTCAACACCGCAATGGCCTAGTAAATACCAAAAGTCCACCGGCCTGAGTGGATAGGTCAGAATGCGATGTTTACCCCAATTTGGCAGCGACGGCACTTGCCGCCCTAGACCACGCACGACAATCCACTCCGGCAACGCGATCCAGGCCAGTTCCTCCCAAGTAAATCCCTGCCAGCCGCACAGCGAAGTATGGCTCAGGGCCTCTCTGAGCTGTGGCAGGTGGCGCTTGAGGATGTCTACGCCCTCCCGCACCGAATGCACGCTCTCTTCCAGCGGCAAGTACTCTTGGCGCGCCATAAAGAGAAAGGCCGTCTGATAACGACCGGGAAAGGGCTCCTCTAGGATTTCTCCTTCTATTAAACTCGGCACAATGTCCTGCACATAGGCCCTGTCGGCGTGCAACAGACGGGCCAGTTCCTCCGCGCTTTTTGCACCCTTGCGGCAGAAGTAAAGCAAGCGCTTGGCCAGCAAGTTGTCCGTCTGCCGCAGCGGATGCAGCGGGTCATGCTGTCTTCCGCGCTCGCCAAAGATGTCGAAGTTAAACGTCTCGGGTGTTTCCATTGGCATCGTCGTCTCGGGTGCCATGTTCTCCAACTCCTTTCTCAATCTTTTGCGCCCCTGAAAGAGCCGGGCCTTCACCGCCCCCACTGAAAGCCCCATCTCCTCGGAGATCTCCATAATGGATTTGTCGTCTATGTGAAAGGCGGTGAAAATGCGGCGCGAAGACTCCGACAGACTCTGCGCCGCTTCGGCGATGGCTGCCCCTATTTCACGCGATAGTAGCCGCTGTTCCGGCGTGCGTTCCCCCTCCGCTACCATCGCGTACCGGGCGAACAACTGATCTCGGCGCTGCTGCTTATCGCACCGGTCGAGCGCCAAGCGATACACCAGCGTGCGCAGCCAAGCGTGAAAAGCGGCCCCCGCCTGCAATTCGCCAAGCCGACTCCAAGCGCGGACAAAAGTCTCCTGCAACAGATCCTGCGCCTCATCGACCTCGCCCCCACTCAAGGCGCAGACATAGGGCCATAGCCGCGCTGAATGCCGCTCGAAGAGCCGCGCAAAGGCCCATTCGTGGCCTTCCTGTGCGGCGGCCACCAAATGGGCGTCATCTACTGTTTGGCCATGGATTAGCCGGTATTCTCGCATCGCACTTTACGCCTTTCTGTCTCCTAAGACGGGGCGAAGGCGTTAGAGGTTATATTGAGCGAGGAAATAATGGCAACGACGGGGGGTATCACCTTGCGGTGATGGGGAATTGATCTAACTACAAGAAATTATGACTGATGTTACGCGTCTCGTGCGTAGGGGCGGTTCGCGAACCGCCCCTACTTACACGCTTATTCAGCGACCTCTGCGATAATCGGCCCCAGATTGGGCGGCGAATAGAGGTCCGATTCAGCACCTTGCCATCGGCGCGGTGAATCTCACGGCGTCGGTGCCCCCTCCGGCAGCAGCCCTTCCGCCTTCAGCTCTGCCCACAGAGCCAGCGGAATCTCCGCCTGCATCACGCACGCATTGTCCTCTAGCTCGGCCACGGACGCCGCACCGGGCACCGCCGAAATCACCGCCTCATGCCCAAAAGGAAATTGCAATGCCGCGGCTCGCAGTTCAACGCCGTGCCGGTCGCAGACCGCCTTAAGCGCCTTGGCCTGTTGCACCAGATGCTCGGGCGCGGGCAGGTAATCAAAAGACACCGGCTGGCTCAAATCGCGGGCGAGGATGCCGCTGTTATACGGCCCGCCCATGGTCAGCTTCACCCCGCGCTCTGCGCACAGCGGCAAAAACTCGGGCAGCGCCGACTGGTCCAGCAGCGTGTAGCGCCCGGCCAGCAGGATGTAATCCAGATCAAAGCGCTCGACCATCCGCCCGGTGCGCTCCCATTCGTTCATGCCCATGCCGATGGCCTTGACCGTGCCGGTCGCCCGCAATTCGACCGCAGCCTCCAGCGCTTCGATAAATTCCTCGTCGGTGTGCTGCCCCTTGAAGTCGCTGTCGTGGACGAAGAAAATATCCACCGCCGCCAATCCCAGCCGTTCCAAACTCGAATCGAGCGAGGCCCGCAAACCCTCGGCGCTGAAATCAAAATCGTAGACGTAATGCGGAATCCCGTCCTCGCTGTAAGGTTCCAAATCGTCCGGGTTTTCAGGCCGCAACACCCGCGATCCCTTGGTCGAGATGGCAAATGACTCGCGCGGGAACTCGCCGAGCACCCGCCCATAGCGCACCTCGCTGCGCCCATCGCCGTACATCGGCGCAGTATCGAAATAGCGCACGCCCATTTCATAGGCCCGGCGGATAATGGCTAACGCCTCGTCGTAGCCGCTGCCCACAAAAATCCCGTCGGCTAGAATCATCCCACCCAACGGCGCACCGCCCAACCCCAGCCGCGTCACCTCCACGCCCGTATTGCCAATCGCTACTTTCTCAAAAGGATCCATACTCACTCCAGTCCGTAGAGCCGCTCGGCATTGCCGGCGAGCAATTTGGCCTGCTCTTCCTCCGGTCGCCCGGAGACGATCTCCCGCAGCGCAGCCACCCACGCCCCCAAACTCGCCCCAAAGTTGCACACCGGCCAGTCGCCGCCGAACACCACCCGGTCCGGCCCAAAGCTGTCCAAGCAGTGATTGACCGTCGGTGCCAATGTGTCGGCGCTCCACCCTGCGGGTGCCCGAGCGACGATCCCGGATATTTTGCAGACTACGTGTTCCCGTGCGCCCAATGCGGCTATGTCGCCCTGCCACTGCTCTTTGGTATGGCTGAACGGGTTGGCCGGATCGTGCTCCGCCGCGCCGTTGACGATCTGCGGGTCGGCGTTGCCGCAGTGATCGACGATGAAAAGCGTGCCCGGGCACTGATCCACCAAGCCGACCGCATCCCCCAACTCGCCCGGCCGCAGGCACAGATCAAAGCTCATGCCGATCTCGCCTAGGTACTGCACATCCCGGACGAAACGCTCCTGCAAACAATGACCCGGCTCGGCGTCGGGCACGTGCAACACCTGCCGCACACCCTTAATAGCATCCTCGTCCTTAAAGCGGTCGATATAAGCACGGAAACCCTCCTCCCCCGGACTGCCCCCGATCACCGCCCCAGCCATTGGATTGTCGTCGGCCCTGCACAGGCCAGCGACAAACTCCGCTTCCGCAATGTGCTGCGCAGCGGCGACATCCACTTCCATGTAAATGGTGCGGGCGATACCAGCCCCAGCACCCGCGGCCAAGTAATCGCTCATCAAGTAATTTTTCCGCAGCGGCTCCATTCCCTCGCTCTCCAGCCACGGCAGCGCGAACTGCGCCAAATCCCACATGTGTTGATGCGTATCGACGATGGGTAGCATAATCCTTCCTCTATTTAGTGGTTAAATCTCAACTCGACACTCGTACACTTGGGAATAGCCACTTTGATCCGACGCAAAGACCACGTAGCGCCCATCCGGCGAAAAATTCGGATGCGGATGCGTGTGCTGCGGCGCATAGACCTCGACCGGGCCGTCGTCGTACGGACAGTGGTCAGTATTCCAGTGTTTGCCCTCGTTGCTCGACTGCGACCGGCAGAGCAGTTGCGGCGCACCGACGCCGTCGTTGGGGTCAAACACCTGCAAGCCGCTATCGGGAAACGTCGTATCCGCCACCATCCGCACGCCATCGCGGCTGACCATCGGATGCCAAGCGTTGAACGAACAGACCGGCCGCACGGCCCCAGTATCGACATCGACGCCGATAACCCCGTGCGGCCAGCGCGTCGTCAGCAGTTCGCGCTTGCGCGGATGCCAGGTCTCGTGGACGATCCACTCGTTCCCCTCGCGCTTGTACGCCAACCGATGGTCGCTGCCGTCCCGATTTACCACCCACATCCGCTCATAGTACGGCCCGGCGTAGCGCAACAGCGAACTGTCGTTCGGATGAAATTCTGGATGGCCAATCGAATCCCGCTCTACAATCACCTCACTCGCACCGCTACAGGTATCAAGCACTACCATGCGCGCCACATCGCCCATCTTCACCGGCACCGCCCACCACTGGTCGTCATAACTAAGCGCCGTCGTCCCCATCGCCGCTGCAACCATGCCCTTTTCGCGCATGACCTCGGTGGCAAAAGAAGCCAATTGCTCTTCCTCGCAGGTCGCAGTATCCACCCGCCAAGCCCCTTGCCCGTCGGTGAAATAGACATAGCGGCCATCGTGCGACGGCGCAATCGAAAACTCGGCCAGCCCCTCGTGCTCAGTTAGCTGCAACAACTGCCCAGAATCGCGCAGTTCCAGAAAAAGTTCCGGCCGGCCCGTGCGGTGCGAGACAAACACCAGATGCCGCATCGCGTCGTCGTACGCGGGGATATAATAGAACGGATGGTGGTGAATGGACGCGTGCGCGGTAATCTGGCGGACTTCGGCCCCCGTCTGTGCGTCGCGCAACGTCCGCGACTCGGGCGGATAAAGCGTGCCCCGTCCCACGGTCAGGGCCGGGCGTAGTCGACCGACATCATGCCCTCTACGTCCATTGGATCGATGCCGTACTGTTTGGTGAGGCTCTGGTGCTGCGGAGCGTCCGCAGCCGCCTCGTCGGCCAATGGCAGGGCCACCCGCTGCCCCTCGTTCTGCGCCGACAAATCGCAGGCCACGTTCATCAACAGCGACATCAACGCGTCGTCGTCGTCGAACTCGCTCTGCTGCACCCCCCGCACGGCGAGCGCAAAGTCGGCAATGTGGCTCATCGCCGACGAGCCGTAGTCCTTGCGCAGATTCGAATACGCATTAGTGCGGAAGGGATTTTCGTATTCGATCCGGCCCAGGCTGGTGTCGGCATAGCTCCGGGTCCAGCTATAGCCGTCGTCCTCGTCGATGACGTCGACGATCTCATCGGCAATCGAGCGAATCGTCTCCACCCCGTGCTCAGGGTCAATCCCAGCGTCCGAACAGCGCCGAAGCTGCATCTTCGCGGTCGTAAAACCCCCTTTGCTCGCTCCCACTCCCGGATCCTGCGCCCGATAGAGCAGCGTCCCCCGCTCGCCCTGCCATTCGGTGTACCCAGGCCGCGGATGCCGCCCCAACCAACCTTTGCCATTGGCGAGTTGATCGGCGACCATCTCGCCACCGGCAAAGCCAAAGTAATGCGCCGTGAAGTGCTCGCCACTATGAAAGCGGTGCGGCATCGAGCGGAAGGACGGCGTCTCCATCGAATGCTCAATGGCCTGCGCCCACACTGGATGGCCAAAAAAGCGCACCCAGCGCGAGTTGTTGTGATACCCGGTGTGGTCGGCGTAGCTGAAGATGCGGCCAATGCGGCCGATAAATCCACTATCCTTCACCGTCAGGGCGAAGCGATCGCAGGCAAAGCGGAAGAAGTTTTCCGCCACGCGCACCACCACCCCCTGTTCGCGCGCCACCCGGATCATCTCCCGCGCCTGGGCTATCAAATTGCACCAAGAGGTTTCGCACATGTTGTGGATGCCGTGGCTCGACAGGTATATCGAATACGCGTAGTGCGACGGCATCGGCGTGACGACCAATGCCGCCTCGGCAATCCCGTCCTTGACCAACTCGCGCACGTCGTAATAAGCCCGCGCCCCGAGCGCGGCGGCCGCCCGGTCGCAGTGCTCCTGGACCGGATCAACGCAGGCCACCACCTCGACCCAATCCTTAAGTGCCGGCAGCAAGGGCTGATAAATGGTGCTGGCGCGGTTGCCCGTGCCAATCAGGGCGACTTTTACTGGATCATCTAACTTGGGAACTTCCATGACAGACCTTCTCTTTTATTTGCGAACGCACTCGTAACCAAGCGCCTCCAACCCCTGCCGAATGCCCTCGATCTCCGCCGGTGCCAAGTCCCGCAGGGGCCGCCGCATCTTCGGCGAAGGGAACTTGCCCAACAGCCAGCGGGCGCACTTCATGCGCTGATGCGCGCTCGACGACGGCTCGCCAAAAGCATAGACGATGCGATTGAGCGGCTCGACCTTTTTCTGCACCTCCTTGGCTCCCGCCAAATCCCCATCCAACGCCCGCTGCACCAACTCGACGATCAGCTCGGGCACAAAACCGGCAAAGCCGACCAGCGCCCCATCAGCCGCCTCCAGCAAGCTAGGCAGCAAAAATTCGTCGTGGCAGGTGATGATCGGCACGTCCGCGTTGACCTTTTTCAACTCTTGGTAGTCGTAGAGCCAGCGGCTCATATCGCGGGTCCCCATCTTGATGCACTTAACTCTGGGAATCTGCACCAGCGCCTTCATCTCATTGAGCGTATAGCCAGCCTTGGTCCACGCCGGATACTGATGCACCACAATGTCAATCCCGGCCGAGGCCACATCCTCAAAAAAGCCCACCGCCGTCTGGCTCGACCGGCCAAAGCGCAACCAGTGGTGCGGCGGCATCAACAAGATCGCATCGGCCCCAGCTTCCTTGGCCGCCAGCGCGTGGTCAATGCCCTCCAAGCTGCCCTCGACCGACACGCCGGAGATCGTCTTCACCGCCCGCCCAGCAGCCTTGACCGTCTCGGCCACAATCTGCGTCACCCGATTGCGCTCGGCCGGACGCAGCGACATGATCTCGCCAGTATGGCCATTGCAGGTCAATCCATCGACGCCATCGACCGCAGCTAATTCGGCGATATAGTCCCGCAACCCTTCTTCGTCAATCGACTCGTCAGCGTGGAAGGGGCACAGGGTTGCGGGGAACACACCCGCCCAAGGGTGATCCCGCCAAGCAGTGGTAGGCATGAGCGTTCCTTTGGCTATGTGAGGCCGGGAATTAAGGGAAGAGCGCTTGGCCCGTCAATCGGGCCACGTTGCGTTAGGCGACAGAGCGGGCTAGATTAAATTATCACTTCTAACCCCCGGCACAGAGGACAGCAATGGCCAAGGTATTTATTTATTGGGACACCTCCAACATCTTCATCAGCGCCCAAGAGGCGGCGGAACGGGAAGGCGAACAGGTGCGCTCGCGGATGCGCATTCACTTCCGCAACCTGCTGACGTTGGCCCATGCCAACCGGCCCGTGCAACACGCGGTCGCGGTCGGCTCCATTCCCCCGGAGATGCGCCAAGTGTGGAATCGCCTCGAAAACGAGGGCGTTGCCGTTGAATTGCTGGAGCGCGGCCAGGTACAAGGCGGCGAGCAGGGCGTGGATCAACTCTTGCAGACGCAGATGCTCCGCGACACTGTGGACTACAACGGCGACCCCGGCATCGCCGTGCTGCTGACCGGAGATGGCAGCGGCTTTGCCGACGGCGTCGGCTTTCACGCCGACCTAGAACGCATGCACGGCAAAGGCTGGCTCATTGAAGTGCTGTCGTGGCGGCACAGTTGCAATCGGCGGATGCGGGAATGGGCCGAAAATGTGGGCCGGTTTATCGCCCTAGACGATTACTTCGAGAGTATCACCTTTCTGGAAGAGCCACTACCCGGCCGACCGGTCGCCGAGCCGCGTTACGCCGTACCGCTCAACCTCGAGCAGGATCCGCGCTGAGAAGTCTTAATCCCGACTGCAACGTATCCGCAGATAAACGCAGATATAACAATTCTGAATGACTTGAACGATTCGAGACACAGATCGTCTCGTTCCTACTATTCTGCGTCCATCTGCGCCCATCTGCGGATTATCTTAGGAAGGAAGGCCCGTCCATGACTGCCACTATCACCCACGTCGAACGCTTCACCCTGCAAGTGCCGTTTGTCGAGCGCGTCCGCCGCGACATGGAACGCGCCGGCATCCACACCTGGTCCGAGCTTGAGATCACCCGCGTCGAAACCGACGCTGGCGTAGTCGGCTGGGGCGAGACCATTCAGAATTACACCTGGGGTCGCGTCCAAACCCACGAGCGCGTCCTCGGCCAATCGCCCTTTGCCATCATGTGGGACGACTCTTTGGGCGCTGGCTTGCAGATGGCTCTCTTCGATGCCGCGGGCAAACTAGCCGGCGTGCCGCTCTACAAGCTGTTGGGCACCAAGTGCCGCGACTGGTGCGCCATTTCGTTTTGGGATCACGACATGTCGCCGGAGCGCTACGCCATTGAGGCGCAAACTGCTGTCGAACTCGGCTACACTTGCATAAAGATCAAGACCCGACCGTGGTTCGACGTCCGCGAGACCATTCGCCAAATCAGCGCCGTCACCCCCGACCACTTCCGCATCGACGCCGACTGGAACGCCTTTTTGAACAACGCCTCCAACGCCATCCCTCTGCTGCGCGAACTGGAGCAGACCTTCCCCAAAATCAAAATTTTCGAAGACCCAATCCCGCGCCACGACGCCTCCGGCAACCGCTTCCTGCGCACCCAGATCAGCACCGCCATCGCCCATCACTACGGCGTAATCCACCCCCGCGAGGCCATGGAGCTAGGCGGCGTCTGCGACGGCTGGATCTTGGGCGGCGGCGTTAACGCGATTACCAGCCAAGGCCGCACGTGTGAGGCGCTGCGCATGCCCTTCTTCCTGCAAATGGTCGGTGCCGGACCAACCACCGCACTCTCGCTCCACCTGAGCGCAGTGCTAGTCCAAGCCCAATGGCCGACCATCACCTGCCACGAGCTGTACGAACACAGCCTGCTCAAGCAGCGGATCGAGGTCCTCGGCGGCCACGCCCGGGTGCCCGAAGCGCCGGGTTTAGGCATTGAAATCGACGAAGACGCGCTGGCAAAGTACCGCGTCGATCAAGCCGACCACAGCCTGCCCAAACGGCTGGTCAAGGTAGCCCGCGCCGGCGGCATCAACATCTACTTTGCCAACTCCGGTCAGAAGTGGACCTTCTTCCAAGACGGCAACCACCCCGTTGACGAATGGGGATCGAGCACCGAGCTACTCGACGACGACGGCAGCGCTGAATTCGCCGACCTCTACGCCCGCGCCGCCAAATCGCCGGTGATGACGGCGGAATGAGGCGGTTCGGAGTGACTAGAACCTCTGTGGCGTATATTTGTACCAGTTGCAGGCCGGTCGTCCACGGGCGCAAGATGCTTGTCCTCAAATAAAGACCACGGCGCACATTCCCCTAGCTCAAGCCAAGCGATCTAGGTTTTTCGAGGCTTCTGTTCAGGGAGGCCCCACAAAATCTGCCTTTCGCCAGAAGGAGCATTCCCCGATGAAAAAGCCCCGGCTGTTCAATCTTACTCTCTTGTCGGTATCCGTTCTGTGGTTGCAGGACAGCCGCGCCCAAGACGATAACCCCTTTAATCCGCCCGAAGGCGCTCTCGCCCGCTTGGGAATCGGACATGAGAGTCCTGTCTATTCAGTGGCATTTTCTCTTGATGGAAAAACCCTAGCCAGCGGGAGCTTAGACGGCACAGTTCGGTTGTGGGATGCGGACACTGGTCAAATAAAGGACGCCCTCGAGCATAAAGGATGGATCTATTCGGTGGCATTTTCACCCGATGGAAAAACCTTGGCCAGTGGAGGTAAGGACTATATGGTTCGGTTGTGGGAGATAGACAGCGGCCAACTCATGCACTCACTTGAGCATACAGGAGAGATCCATTCGGTGGCGTTCTCGCCGGATGGAAAAACCCTAGCCAGTAGCAGTGGCGACGGCACAGTTCGGTTGTGGGATGTGGACACAGGTCAAATAAAGGACGCCCTACAAGGAAGTGGTGGGTTCTCTTTGGTAGCCTTTTCGCCGGATGGAAAAACCCTGGCCAGTAACAGTGGCGACGGTGCGGTGCAGTTGTGGGACGTGGACACTGGCCAACTCAAAAACTCACTCAAGCATACAGATTTGGTCTATTCGGTGGCCTTTTCGCTCGATGGCAAAATTATAGCCACTGGGAGCTTAGATGGCACGGTTCGGTTGTGGGATGCGGACACCAGCCAACTGAAAACCACCTTGGAGAGAAATACGGAGCTGGTCTCTTCGGTGGCGTTCTCGCCGGATGGAAAAACCCTAGCTAGTAACGGCAGTTGGGACAATACGGTTCGGTTGTGGAACACGGACATCGGCCAACTAAAAACCACCTTAGAGGGACATACGGATCAAGTCTTTTCAGTGGCGTTCTCGCCGGATGGAAAAACCCTAGCTAGCGGCAGTGCAGACGGCACGGTCCTGCTGTGGGATATATCGCCCTACATCACTCCTTCAACACCAACGGCAATTCAATCTTCGCCAACGCTGCCGACGCAAACATCCCTCCTAGCCAACTACCCCAATCCCTTCAATCCAAACACCTATATCCCCTATCAACTCCACGCCCCCGTCCACGTGCGCCTGACGATCTACGATATCCGGGGGGGTTTGATCCGGGAAATCGATCTCGGCTATCAACAGGTGGGCCAGTACCTGACGAGTGCCAACGCCGCCCATTGGGATGGCCGCGATCAACGCGGTCAGCGCGTCGCCAGCGGCGTATATGTGTACCAGTTGCAGGCCGGGCCGGTCGTTCACGGGCGCAAGATGCTCCTCGTCAAATAGGAGACGGTTTGGTAATGTCTGGACACAGCGTGCATCTAATTGGCAATACGATAGAAGAGGACTATTTTTTCGACGGAGGTTAAGCCATGCGTATTCCTGGACAGCGAATCAAGCGGACACGACTGATTCAGACCGATAAGTATGTCGTTGCGGTAGAGGTGGAAATGGTCATCCCTGCCGATGATCCGAGCGAGCCATGCTATGAATCTGAAACTATTCAGCTCCTCCGTGAGATCGAAGCGCACGCCAAGCGGGAAGATGTGGCTTGGTTGACCAAAAAGGGTAAGGTCTATGCTGCCGTGGATGCGGCTTAAGAGATGGATCCTTGCACCCGCTGGCGGCGTATATCTGTATCAGTTGCAGGCCGGCCCGGTCGTCCACAAGCGCAAGATGCTCCTCGTCAAATAGATTCTGTTTTTCCAAAAGTAAATAGTATATATTTCACCTAAGTGTGGAGTCGGCCGGCACCCTTCCCCTCCTCCGGCCATGCCCTCGCAACCCGCCCCTCGATCGGAAAGTCGTCCCATGCACTTCGACGCCTACGATCTCAACGCCGCAATCTACGATGAGATGTTCCTGCCCGACGGCACACCCCGCGAGCACTGCCGTGAGTTATACGACACCCTGTGCCGGCTTTCCGACGAAGAACTCAACGCAATCCAAGAGCGCGTAACGCACTCCTTCTCCACCGAAGGCATCACCTTCACCGTCTATGGCGACGACGAGGCCGATGAGCGCATCATTCCCATTGACTGCGTGCCTCGGCTCCTCTCGGCTGCCGAATGGCAGCACCTCGAAAGCGGCCTAACCCAGCGCATCGGTGCGCTGAACCGTTTCCTAGAGGACGTGTACGGCGAATCTCGCATCATTGCCGATGGCGTGATTCCGGCCGACGTGGTGCGCGGCTGTCCCCAGTACCGCATTGAGATGCGCGGCGTCTCCGTTCCCTACGGCACGTGGGTCGCCGTCTGCGGTACCGATCTAGTGCGCACCCAAGACGACGGCTTCGTAGTGCTTGAGGACAACCTGCGCGTGCCCTCGGGCGTGTCCTATATGATCGCCAACCGCAAAGTGGTGAAGACCAGCTTGCGCCGCCTCTACCGAAGCTGCCGCGTGCGCGAGGTAGAGCACTACGGGCAGGTCCTACTCCAGACCTTGCGCGACCTCGCCCCCGCAGGATGCACCGACCCCTGCATCGTCCTCCTGACGCCCGGAGTCTATAACTCGGCCTTTTACGAGCACATGTTCCTCGCGTATGAAATTGGCGCATCACTCGTGGAAGGCCGCGACCTGCTAGTCAACGATGGCTTCGTGTACATGCGCACCACCACCGGGCTGCGGCGCGTCGATGTGATCTACCGCCGGGTAGATGACGACTTCCTCGACCCCCTCGTCTTCCGCCCGGACTCCCTGCTCGGCGTGCCTGGGCTACTGCACGCCTTTAAACTCGGAAACGTGGCCTTAGCAAACGCACCGGGGACGGGCGTGGCCGACGACAAAAGCGTCTATGCGTACGTCCCCGACATGATCCGCTACTACCTAGGCGAGGAGCCAATCCTCGCCAATGTAGAAACCTATCTGTGCCGACGGCCAGAGGACTTAGAATACACCCTCGACAACCTCAAAGACCTAGTGGTGAAGCGCGTCGGCGAATCCGGCGGCTACGGTATGATCATCGGCCCGCACGCAACGCCCGCCGAGCGCGCAGCCTACGCCGAGGAGCTTCGCGCCGACCCAGCCGATTTTATCTCCCAGCCAGTGCTCGCGCTGTCCAGAGCACCCTGCTTCATCGAGGGCCGCGCCGAGCCGCGCCACGTTGACCTGCGTCCTTTTGTCCTCCACGGCCGCGAGACCCGCATCGTACCCGGAGCCTTCTGCCGCGTGGCACTGCGCCGAGGCAGTCTCGTGGTCAATTCCAGCCAAGGTGGAGGCGGCAAGGACCTTTGGGTACTGGAGGACTGAATGCTCTCGCGCAGTGCTCAAGGGCTGTACTGGATGGGCCGCTACCTTGCGCGGGCGGAATATCTGTGTCGCCTGCTGCGCTTGCAGGTGGAAGCGCTGGTGGACCGGCCAATTGCTGAGATCCATTTTGGCTGGAGCCGGATCTACACTACCCTAGGGCGGCAGCCGCCTTGGGGTAATCTCACGTTCGACGACAGCGACGACTACACCTTGGCCGATTCCTACACCCTAGCGGGCGATCTCACGTTTGAGCGCGACAACCCCAATTCAGTGCGGAACTGCTTCGCCCTCGGCCGCGAGAACGCTCGCCAAGTGCGCCACTGCATCAGCGCCGAGATGTGGACTTGCCTGAACTTGGCTTGGCTGCGGATCCGCGACCTCGACATCGAGGACATCTGGAAGGTCTCCCCAGAGAGCTTTTACGCGGAGACCTCGCGGGAAATCGACACCTTCGCCGGAGTGGCCGAATCGACCATGTACCGCGACGAGGGCTGGAACTTCATGCGGCTCGGCCGGTTCATCGAACGCGCCCAGCTTAGGGGCTCCTTGCTCCTCGCGCAGTACACCGCTGGCCACGCGCAGGGCGAGACCTCAGATGCAGACTGGACGAGCCTGTTGCGTTCATGCAAGGCATTCGACGCCTACAAGCGCAACTACAGCGTCGAAATCCAGCCCGACCGGGTGATAGACCTGCTCGTTACCGATCCCCTGCTGCCCGGCTCGCTGTGCCGCGTGCTCGACGCGCTGGCGACCGAGCTAGCGGCCATCGGCGTGCGCCCTAACTCGCACGCGGGAGACGCAGCCGCACGGCTCGCTGGCCGACTCGGTACCTTGATCCGCTATGAGTGGCCGGATCGGGAAGACCGGGAAGCACTCCTCGCGCAGGTGGGCGACGACTGCCGCAAGCTCCACTCACTCGTGATGACTGCGTATATCGACTACGCTATCGAGGACTCTCCAGTGCAAACGCCATGACCGGAGCCGTCCGCTACGAGATAGAACACCTCTCTCATTACTCCTACACGGCCCCAGTACAGCAGTGCGTGATGCTCCTGTGTCTGGAGCCGCGCAAGGACCGAGGGCAGCGACTCCTCGACTTTGAGATTGAGACATCCCCTCCAGCCAACCTGAGCCGCGAGACGGACTGCTTCGGCAACACGCGACACCTCCTCGACCTCCACCAAATGCACCAAATCTTGGAGATCACAACCCGCTCTACGGTCGAGGTTGCGTCCGCCCCACCGCTCCCCGCGCGCTTGCACACCAGTGCCTGGGAGGAGATTCGCTCCCGTAGAAAATCGTGCGCCAATTGGGACTTCACACACCCGAGTGCACTGGTGCGCCCCTCGCCCGCACTCACCGAGTTCGTCGCCCAGCATCGCATCGAGCCTATGGACGACCCGCTCGCAAGCCTGATGCAACTGTCGCACACACTCCACGACAGCTTGCAATACATCCCGGGAAGCACCACCGCGGAATCCTCCGTCGAGCACATCCTCGAAACCGGTCGGGGCGTCTGCCAAGACTACGCCCATCTCATGATCGCCATTGCGCGCTCTTGGAGCATTCCCGCCCGCTATGTCTCGGGCTACCTAAACCCAGCCGATCAATCCGGCGAGCAGGTGCCAGGCAACGCCACGCACGCTTGGGTCGAATGTCGGCTACCAGAGCTTGGCTGGATCGGCTTCGATCCGACCAACCAGAGCTTCGCCGGCGAGGGGGGGAAAGTACACATCGCAGTAGGGCGCGATTACCGCGACGTGTCGCCGACGCGCGGCGTCCTCCAAGGCGGAGGAGCAACCCGTCTCGAAGTCGATGTGCGGACGCGTTCTTTTCCTATTGAACCACCATAGGTATAAGTCTTAACTTGAGGGGAAATTCAACCACATCACATGGGAGGGAATTATGGATACGCTCAAGCGAATCTGTGGCCTGTTTCTCGTCTTGATGGCGGTTGCGGTCGCAGTCCACACCGTAGTCGAACCGCTCTATCACACCTCCAGCGCCGGGCAGCCGTACAGCTCGCTTTGGAACATCTTGAACCCATTGATGGCGCTGGCCATCGCGTTGGGCCTGATATTTGGCTACCTCCGCAAGAAAGCCTCCGACAGCGAGGGGGATGGCGGAACGGTCACGCGCGAGTTTGTTGCCGCCAATGTGCAGTTCTACGGCTTCCTGTGCGTGGGCATCATGTTCTTCTGGAACTGGTTTATCCTGCACAGTCCTGACTTCACTGCCGTAGGAGCGGAAACGGCCTCCCTCGTGTGGATCCTCATCGACGCCACACTGCCGCTGCTTACGGGCGCGATGGGCGTGCTCCTGCTGCGCGGAGGCAACGACGGCTAGGACGGCGCTTCCTGTACTTCTGGGGAGTGAATCAGTTCGGTTGCAACGGCACGACCGGAGCCGTGCGGTGGCAAGTGTGCCCAAGCGAATTGCTTCTTACACATAATCCGCAATTCGCTTGGGCTGTCCATCCTCCGTCGTCTCCATCGCCGCAATCACCAGCGCGAAACTCTGCAAATTATCTTCAATCCTCGTTGCCGACGCCTTGCCGCCCTCCAGCCAATCTACAAACTCCTTGAACAAATGATCGTGCCCTGCCCACTCAATCGCCGGTGCCGCATACACCTCCACCTCCTGCCCCACCCGATAAATCCGCACCTCGTCTCCCGCCCCTATTTCCACCGTCCCTTCCTCGAACTCTAGGCGATAGTACTCGCGTTGCCAACAACTCGTAATCCCGGCGGCCGAACTGTTTCCCTCGTATGCGGTGTGTACTCCATTGTCCATTCTCATCAGATAAAACCCGCTCGAATAGTGCTTAAAACTCGACCACGCCGGGTTCCAGCCAAATCCTTGCAACACCTCGCAATCCCCCCCGGCTAAAAAGCGCATCATATCGAAGTGATGTACCGAGCCTTCAAAGAGCAGGCTAAAATCCATATCGTGTCGCCACTCCTTGCCCCACGACATGTATTGGCGATAGTCGCAGGCATAGCGACCGAAGATGTGCTGCAGCCGCCCAAGTCGCCCCTCCTCCCGAATCCGCACCACTTCCTGCTTGTTGGGCGCGTAGCGGTAATTCTGGATAATCGCGCACGGCAACCCCGTCTCCTCGGCCTTAGCGGCCATGGCCTTGGCCGCGGCTAACGTATCGGCAATCGGCTTCTCGCAGATAACTGGCATCCCGGCTTCCAGCGCAGCAATCGCCTGCGGGCTGTGGAATTGCGGCGGGGTGGCAATGCCGCAGAAATCGGCCTGTACCTTGGCGCAAGCCTCTTTGTAATCGGCAAAGAGCTGATCGGCACCCAAGCCGAGCTTAGATCCTTGCGCTGCGAGCACTTCCTCATTGACATCCACCAAGCCGACGATCTGGATCCGATCGCCGAGTTGCTGAGTCATCCGCTCGATCCAACCACCGGCCATGCCGCTGGCTCCGATCATCAAACACGTCTTAACTGCCATGCTATCTACCTTTGCTTGTTTGGGTTGAGGAACTAATAGGCCAAGGCAAGGGGCCGCAAAATCGCCGCGCTACCGCTCGCCGTCCCCGGGTCAATCCGGCAGAGGTACATCCCCGGTAACGCCAACGCGCCATTTGCAGTCTGCCCCGACCAGCGAAAGTGCCAACGTCCAACACCCTCGCTACCAACTAGCTGCGCCACCAACCGACCGGCAACGTCAAAAATTCGCACCTGTGGCTGGATGCCCTTAGCCTTGAAGACCATAAAGCTAATCTCCACCGCGTCGTTGACCCCATCGCCGTTGGGCGTAAACGCCACAGGCGCGATCTCCACGTCGCCGACGAGCGCAGATTGGACCGGCAGGTCGGGCAACAACACGATATTGGCCCGGCGCTCGCTCGGCACTACCGACTGCCAGATCCCAGGGCGCTCGCCCATGCCCAAGTCAAGCGCAAACAGCGCTGCGTTATCCCAAAGACGTGCCGTAAAATCCACTTCCACCGAATCGGCAACTACGGTGCGCGGCAATAAGACCAAAAGAGAATCGCCGTGCAGCTTCACCGAATCGGGCGCTACTTCCTCTCCGCCGATCCGCAGTGCCACGTTACCTGTGGTCGCGCCGGGAATGTGAAAGCGCAAGCGATCAAAGCCGCTGTCCTGCCCGTCGGAACTCGGCCACAGTGTATAGGTAAAGCGCGTATCCTCGTTGAGCTGAGTTTCCCGAGGCCAGATCTGTCCTTGAGCCTCCTGTACCAGTGCATCGGTAAATTCTATCGCCAGCGCATTCACGGCCGGAGCCACCTGCGGATCGTTGGTTGCCAGAATCATCTCCAATTGCACGAAGCGACGCGGGCTCGCCGATTGGAAGGACTCCCCCGAAGCCTGGTACACATTGCTCCAAGCGTCCCAATCTTCGCCGACGACCAAGGTTGTGTCGATTTCGCCTTTTAACACCTTGGGCAAGCTGTTCCACTTCTCCTCGGTGACGATATCGCCTTTGCGGTCGAAGAAAGTGTACACTTCCTGCAGTGCATTGCCCGAGCGCGAACGCAGTTGAATTTTGGTCTGCGGCGGCAGGTCTGCCTCCCATGTAAGCCGCTCGATCACTTGGGGCCTGCCGTTGCCCGCCTGCGACGCCAAGTCGATAAAGTCCGAGCGCATGTTCACCTCGGCCGGATGACCCGCGGAAAAAAGCATCGCCTCCAAGCCCCAACCAAACCCCTGCGGTGTCCCGTCAATCTCGTGCCACAGCAGGTAGCGGACCTTGCGCGGAGCGAATAGATAGCGCTGATGAAAGAGCCGGCCGAGACACTGCGGCCGACAGCTATCTTCGACCAAGACCTCGTAGTCAACTCGCTCGGGCACCGGCAACCCCGATCCGGCAGCCGGGCGGCCCTCGGACACCAGAAACAACCCGCCCGCCGCCGAGGGATTGCCCCCTTGGACTTGGCTGCGCAACCCTTCGCCCAGTTGGCTGAAGTAAATGAAAAGCTCGTCGAGGAAGAATACCGCCCCCAAATCCACTCGCCACCACACGCCGGCCTCCAGCCAACCTCCCTCGGCACTGGTCAACAGCGCGAAGCTGTCCATATCGCCGTCGAACATCAGGGCCGCGCCCGTAGTCCGACCGCCTTCGAGAAAACTGCCACCGCGACCCGCCGTGCCCAAGCTCACGTTGTCCCCCACCGCCAAAACCTCAACCTCCGCTAACCCCACGCCCGGGCTGTGCTCGTCGATTTCGATGATGATATACTGGATCACTTGAAAGCGCTTCTCGCGCTCTAAATCGAGCTCCAGCCCCTCGTCGAGAACATAGGTGCTGTCGGTCCTTAGATACTCTAGGGGAATCACCAGTTCGGTAGCGATATTGGGCCTAGAAGTGCGATAGACTGCTTCAAACTTGAATACATCGTTGAGCGCCTGGATGCGGGCACCCGAGGCGGCAAAGACGCTGAATTGCCGCAAGGGCCGCGCGCCCTCGCGGTCGGGAAAGACCAAGCGAATCTGGCGTGCCAGCACCGGACGCCCCAAATCTATCTGCACCGACCACTGATCGAGCGCATCGTCGGGGTCAGGTTGCCAGAAGGTTGCCAGATCGCCATCGACAATCAAATCTGCCGTCTGCGGATTGCTCTTGGCCTCCCAGATCCCGCCGGTCACCTCGCCGCGCTCCTGCGTTGGATGGCGAAAATCCCCGGCATTGGCCACGGCGTTGATCTCCTTGCGGAACTTGGTCAGCCGCAGCCTACCGTCGGCATCGATCTGCACCAAGTCATTGGGCATCTGCCAAGTCCGCCACGCCTCTGCACTGTCGAAGCGGAGTTCATCGGCCCATACCGCGCCGATTCCCAATAGTAGCGCGTAAAACGAGCGCATCGCCATGCTCTCAGTAGATCAGTGTTAATGGACGCAGCCGACGGCTTCCCGTCCGCTCGGCTTGGGGCACTATTTCAACTAAGTAGAGACCGGGAGCCAACAAAACTCCCTCGCCATCGCGCCCATCCCAGCGCACCCGCTGTGTCCCGAAGCGCTGCGCACCCAACGACCGCTTGGCCACCTGCCTCCCATCGAGCGAATACACCTTGAACACCACGGGCACATCCTCGGGCAACCCCACCAGCGCATAGCCGATCTCGACCTCGTCGTGAACTCCGTCGCCATTGGGCGTCAGTACCCTAGTGGAAAAATTCAATCCTACCACCGGCCCATCGCTTTGCCCGGCCGTCCCCAAGACCCGCAGGCTATTGGTCCCCAGTTCGGCGCTAGCGTCGCCCGGTTCGACGGGCTGGGGCAGCGCATCGACGCCGTCATTATAGACCTCGCCCGAAAACGTCCAAGCCAGCGAGAACACATCGGCGGCAAAGACGACTCGCGCTCCTTCCGCGTGTCCCGGCCCAATCCGCTCGGGCAACACGACCGCTAGTTCCTCGTCGCCCTCGACGACCTCAATCGGCTCGACCTCCCTCGGGGGATCTCCCATCTCCAGCCGGGTAAACGCAGCCCGCGTCCCAGTGCGAATCCTCAACGCGTCAAAGCCGGTCCCCTCACCGGCAAATTCGCCGCGAATATCGTAGGCGAACTCCGCCGCTTCCCCCAATGGCACCTCGACCAATCCTCCCGCTGGTTGCATATCGCCCAACAGCGCGACCTCTCCCAAGACCCGCTGGGCTAATAGCGGCGCGGTTTCAATCCACAACGAGTCGAGCCGCACGAACGCAGCAAAGTCCTCGCTTTTGAGCGTAATCCGCAACTGAAAATGAGTCCCCCCTTTGAGGTCAATCGCCTGCCCTGACTCAGCAAAGGGCAGCGACCAAAAAGACCAATTGTCGCTATCGTACTGAATAGAGGCGCGCATTCCCGGTCGGGGGTCGCGCAAGCGACCGGCGCGCCAGCGCGGCTGTAGCACCAAATCGTAGCGCTCGCGCGTCACCACTTCCTCACCGCCGCGGTCCGTGTACTCGTGATAGATGTTCGGATCCCCGTCGCGCCCCGTACGCACCTCCACCTCCACCCCCACCTCGGCATCGGGAGCCTCCACCAGTTCTCCATCGACTACGCGCAACGGCGTCGCCGCCCAGAACAAGCGACCAAAGTTGACCGGCTCTGCCAATGCGAAAATCCGCGAGCGGTAAACCGCCTTGCGCGGCACCCCCTCGCCAAAGAGCTCAAAGTCGCCGATGGACCCCTTGAAAGCGGTCCCCGAACCCACGCTGGTGTTGCCTCCCCTCCCCGAATCCAACAGCGAGGTCTTCCGCTTGTAGCGGACGAAGCGCACGTATTGTCTGGGAAATTCGATCTGCACTCGGGCGACAAAATTTTCGGCTACATTGGCAATTAGTGGACCAATGCGTCTATAGGGTTGGGACCCTTCGAGCCAACTCGGATCGCCTGCCGCCGCGATCGACACCTCGTAGGCTGGCACAGCATCCTCGGCAAAGGGGATGCCGTCGGAGCGAAAGCCCCGGGGCGGAGTAAAAAAACCAAAGCGATGTGCCGGCACCGGTACGGCCAGATCGATGGTGTACCAGACCGATTCGGGATTGGACGAGACCGGCGGATTGAACGACATACTGTCGCCATCGACCATATAGGTGCCATTGTGGGCCGTCGTCTCGTTGCCCTGTGAACCCTTCCAAGCCCGTGGCGTCTCACCCTCGACATAGGACAGCTCGCGCGGCTCTTTGAGCGGTTCCCAGCCAGAAAAGAGCGCAAGCAAACTTTGGTTGGGGTCGATATAGACGGGTTGGATCGCGCCGGGCACCGAATCGAAATCAATGAGCACCACAGCAGAATCGTTCTCGCTCCAAGCCAAGCCCGCACCGCCAAGCTGCCAATTGTGTCGCTGGGCGCTACTAGCCGTCGTCCAGCAGACAAGCAGCAACCATGTGAAGGTCTTAACCACCATGACGCGCCCTTTTTATTAATTGTAACACAACGGTCACCTGAATTTAAGGTCCGACAAAGGGTGCAAAATTCCTTATACTAAGTGTTTCTTTAATAAAGCGCCTCTTTAGCTAAATCTCCAAATTGAACGGCAAACGCATGCCAAAGCGCGCAATTGAGCAAGGAATTTTGGTTTTTCCCGCTGGCGCGGCAACCGATGTGCAGGTTGCTGGCCGCACCCTCCTCCAACGCGGGGTCCGCACCTTGGCCCGCGTGGGCATCAAGCGCGTCTTGGTCGTGCTCCCCCCCGGCCACGCCCCCAGCGGCAAATCTCTAGTCCCCGACCTCGACATCCAAGTAGAGCAAACCACCCCGGAGGCCGCTCGCCTGCCCAACGCGCCCTCGCTGCTGCTCAAGGGCGATTTTGTCCACCACCACTCCTCGCTACGAGCCCTCATCGACGCGGGCCTACAGCGAGACGACCTCGTCGCCCAGACTAGCCAAGGCGTCAGCAGCGGGGCGTTCCTCTGTGCGTCCGGCGCGTTATCCCCGGATGCGCTAACCAGCGACCTCTGGAGTTCGCTCGCAGCGCGTCCACACCGCTGCGCAGACATCGCGCCACACCTTTGGCAACGCGTGATTGACAAGCGCAGCGCGCGTGCCGCTAAGAACATGCTCTTCGACCAAGTGAGCAAGGCCACCAGCGGCACAGTAGCGCGCCTGCTCAATGTGCGCATCTCCGTACCCATCAGCAAACTCATCGTCGATACCGGCATCTCGCCCAACATGGTGACCTTTTTCATGGTCCTGTGTCCGGGCCTGTTCGCCGCCTATCTGGCGACCCAGCCCGACGACTATCTGCGGCTTGCCTGTGCTGGTGTCCTCTGGCAGCTCGCCTCCATCCTCGACGGCTGCGACGGCGAGATCGCCCGCGTCAAACTGGCTGAGACCAAATTCGGCGCTTGGTTCGACACGGTCACCGACAACCTCGCCTATCTCGGCGGCTACGCCGCGCTGATGGCCGGTATGTGGCACCTCTATCCCGACAATTACCTGCCCATCTACGCCGGTATCTCCGCCATCGCTTCGATGGTCTTGACCCTAGTCCTGCTCTACAGCTACGCCCTGAAAACCGGCACCGGTAGCCTGCAATACTACCTCGGCGACTTGGGCAACAAGGTCCCCGATGGCGAAAAGGACTGGAGCTATCGGTTCCTAGAGCGCACCGGCTTTATTACCAAGCGGGATTTCCTCTCGTTGTTCATTGCCATCGGCTTGGTGGCCAATCTGTTGCCGATCGTTTATTGGCTCCTCGTCGTCCTGCTGCATGTGGCGGCGCTGGGCGTTTTGACCACCCACTATCGGCTGATGGGCAACCAGCGTGCCGCCGAGCGACGGATCGCTTCGCTTCCGGCACCGGCTGTCAATCCAGAGGAAGCCGCGTGAAAGCCCTGCAAATCTCCATGGTCGCCTTTGGCTTCCTGCTGCTGGGCTATCTCGTCGGCCAGCTTGGAGTCGATGAAGTTCTCCACCATCTAGACGCGATCAAGTGGGTGTTCCCCTTGCTGTTGCTGCCCTCGTGCGCCTGGCATCTTTCCAACACCATCGCTTGGAACTTCGCCTTCCCGCCCGACGCCTTCAAACCGAGGCTACTCACCCTTTTTGCCGCCAAACTCGCTGGCGAGGCGGTCAATCAACTCACGCCGCTAGCCAATCTCGGCGGCGAGCCAGTCAAGGCCTATTTGCTCACTCATCGGACACCCGGCCCGCGCGGCATGGCCTCGGTAGTCGTTGACAAAACCGCGCAAATTGCGGTTGGCCTGTCCTTTACCGTCCTCGGCCTAGGGCTGTTGTTTTACTATCACGACGTGTCCGAGCTTATTCCCTTGGAATACCGGGTCTTTTTCGCAGGTCTGCTCATTGTCAGCTTGGCGGCCTTCTGGGTCTTCTACAAGCGTCAAGAGCGCATGTTCACGTCCCTGCTCAAACTGCTCCGCTCAGCCGGTCTGCGTACCGACCTAATCGAGCGCAATATGGGACGTGCGGCGCGCATCGACACCAATATCGGCACCTTTTACCGCACCCACCGCACCCGCTTCCTCCGAGCCTTGTTCTTTCAGAGCATCGGCTGGTTTATGGGCACCTGTGAGACCTATGCCATCCTCTGGGCACTGGACGCGGGAGTTGGTTTTTGGTTTTGTTTTTTGCTCAACGCCTTGGGCGCGGTCATCAACGGCCTGTTCTTCTTCATGCCCTCTAACATCGGGGTCATGGAAGGCAGCCTCGTGTTCCTGTTCTCCAGCTTGGGGCTGGACCCGTCTCTCGGCCTGTCCTTGGGTCTTACGCGCCGCCTGCGCCGCGTGTTCTGGATTTTCATCGGCTGGACCTGCCTCAGCTACATGAGCCGCACCGCGCTCCAGCGCCGTCCCGCAACGGCCTTAACCATGCTTCAGGAACAAGAAAACCCGCGCTGACCCTGTCCCGACAAGAGATGGAGCAATGCGTCGACACATACTCGCTGGCCTAGCGGGCTGCTGCGTCCTCTCTCTCTACACTGCCTCTGCCCAAGATGCGCCACCGGATGGAGGCGAGCACGAAGCCCCCCCCTATATCGTCATCGAGGACTTTACCTCCACGCCCCTAGACAGCCTGCCTCGCGGCTGGCGCTGGCGCGGCAAGGACGACGACAAACCCAAGCTCTACGCCGTCCGCGAGGCCAACGACCGCCGCTATCTAGCCGCACAGGACACCGGCCACTCGGTCGTCCTCACGAAGCGATTCCGCTGGGATCCCCGACAATATCCAATTATGACTTGGTGCTGGCGCGCCGACGCCCTGCCACCGGGGGGCGACGAGCGCTACACCGAGACCAACGACAGCGCCGCCGGGGTACACGTCATTTTTTCGAGCAACCTCATTGGCATCCCGCGACAGATCAAATACGTGTGGAGCACGACCTTGGCCCCAGGCACGGTCTCTCGCCGCAAAGGCATTGCCCGCCCCTGGTTTGTCGTGCTCCAAAGCGGGCCGGAGAAGTTGGGGCAATGGCTCCAAGAGTGGGTTGATCTGGAAAAAGATCACGAGCGCATCTTGTCGTCCGACCTGCCGAAAAAAACCCTTGGCATAGCGTTGCTCACCGATGCCGATGCGACCGAGGGGTACGCCGCGGCCGCCTACGCCGACTTCCGGGTCTGGCCGCGGGCGGCGCTGGCGCACATTCCCAACTACTGCGCTGGCCTCCCCCCATGAGGATCTGCATCGACGCTCGCTCTCTGCGCGACGTGCCCACCAGCCTCGGCCGCTACGCCGCCGACCTCGTCAGCCACATCGCCAAGCTAGACCGCGAAAACGAGTACATCGTCGTCCGCCGGCCATCGCGCCACGGCCCTATCGCCGATCAGGCCAATTTCAGGGAGATTTTCTCACCTCACGACATTTCCTCGCCGCACAACATCCTCGCCGGTGCCCGAGTCATCAACGTCCTCGACGCCGACGTGTACCACTCCCTGTACCACTTTCTCCCCATCGGCGTGCGCGCCCGGCGCGTCGTCATCACCCTACACGACCTTATATGGGTCAATCACCCCCACCTCGCCGACGGACGACGCTGGCGGTGCTGGGTCAAAGGATCCTTGGGCAGCTTCGGTATTCGCCGAGCCATCGCCACAGCCGACCACATCGTCGCCGTCTCGGAAAGCACGCGCCAAGCTGCGCTCGACCACGGCGTCTCCGCCGACAAAGTAACCGCCGTCCTCCACGGCGTGGCATCCGTCTGGCACTCGGACAATGCGGAACCGGCCCAGTTTGACTTGGGCCATGCGACCGATCAAGACCAAGCGCAACAGGCTATTCTCGACGGTCTTGCCGAACGGCCTTTTGCCTTTGGCCTAGGCAACAGCTTGCCCTACAAAAACCTGCCTCGGCTGGTACGCGCCTTTGCCCAAGTCGCCCCGGACCATCCCGATCTCGCCCTCGTATTCGCCGGCCGCGGCGAAGGCAATCCCGCGCTCGTGCAACTGGCGCATCAACTCGGCCTAAGCGACCGAGTCCTCCTCGCCGGCCAGCTCAGCGACGAGCAAATCCGCGCCTGCTTTGCCCACGCGCTCTTTTTCGCATTTCCATCGCTGATAGAGGGATTCGGGCTACCCGTGCTCGAAGCAATGGCCAGCGGCTGCCCGGTGCTCACGTCGAACTGTTCATCGCTCGCCGAAGTCGCCGGAGAAGACGCTGTGCTCGTCGATCCGCTCGACACCCCTGCCATTGCCGCTGGAATGCAGCGCCTGCTGACCGATTCCGCGCTCCGCCAACGGCTATCGCACCAAGGACGCCAACGAGCCGCTACCTTCACGTGGGAAGACGCGGCCCAGCGAACTATTCAGTTGTATAAGCAGCTATAGTCGCTGCGCCGCAGACGTCGTGTCCGGTCCATTTCACATTTGGGTTGATTTGCCGCGAGTTGTAAACTATTACTAGTTGAGGAGGCTGGCGGGTCTGTAGAGGAGGGCCGAAGCGCGAATAAAAAGGAGGGATATGTATGAAAACGTATTTGTTTGAGGCTGTCTTAGAGAAAGACAAGTGGCCCGATGAGCCCGATGAGAAAGCGGTCTGGCGAGCCTATATTCCCGAGCTAGAGCATAAAGGAGCTGCGAGTTGGGGCTATACCGAGAAAGAGGCTTTAGAGAATTTAGAAAATGCTGTTAATCTTCTCGTTGCGCATCTGCTGGAGATTGGAGAAGGCATACCTACTGACCCACCTTCGCAAATTCAGGTCAGCGACGTTCCTTTGGTCGCCGTAGCCGTCTAGTATGGCCATTGATTATAGCAGACTTCGTTCACTAACAGCACGCAGATTGATACGGGCATTAAAAAGAGACGGGTTTCGCGAATACAAAAGAAAAGGCGCGACCCGTCTTTTTGTTCACCTAGATGGAAGAACGACGACTATTCACCTTCACAATCTGAACCAGACCTTTGCTATCGGTACTCTCAAGTCAATCATTGAGCAACAAGTTCGGTGGGGTGAGAACGACCTCAAGCGTCTTGGACTTTTGAAATGATCGTTTTCAACCACTGCCAATTACAGCCTGCAGTCCTTCCCCGTCGCGCCTCACCCGCAAGAAGTGTTAATCAGCATCGTTAGATGCTATGCCCATAGGGTATGGACCGTTGGTCAGCGGGCTTCGGCGGGCATGGTCGTACACTGCGTCCTGTATTTCGAGGATGCGCACGGCTTGGTCGATATTGGGGGTGAAGGACCGCCCATCTGCCAAAGCGGTCAAGGCTTGATCGACAATGGTCGTCATGCGCTCGCCGTGCGACAGATCTTCACTGAATTGCACGCCTTCGGTAGTGTGAACTTCGATGAGCGGCTCTCCCTCTTTTCCGTACTGCTGGAAAACCATGGCGCGGGTGCCGATGAAGCGGAAGAAATGGTCGCCGCTGCGCACCCCTGACGGATAGGCGTAGCCGCTTTCGATAACGCCGGTTACACCCCCATCCGTGCGCAGCATTCCCAAACCAATATCCTCCACTATACGACCGTGGGTGGCATTGGACATGATGGCACCGACCACGTGTACCGTCTGCTCGCCAACAAACTGCAGGAAGGTGTCAATGCCGTGGGCCGCCTCTACGGCCCAACTGCCGCCGCCGGAAATGGCCGGGTCGTTGTGCCAAGCCGAGGGCGTCGGGTCGTAGCGCGAGGGTGGGCCGTTATTGAGACGGCAACTGTACTGGACCAGATCGCCCAGCGTGCCGTCAGCTAACAGACGCTCCACGGTGGCTACGATGCGGCTGGCGCGGTTGGGCAGAGTGAGGGCGCTGAAGACCCCGTGTTTGGCCGAAGCTTCGGCTGCGGGGCGGAGCCGAGCAGCGCAATCGGCAAAGGGTTTGTCGAGCAGGTAGGGGATGCGCCGATCAACGCAGGCCTGCACGTGATCTGGCATTTCAATGTGCTTACCAGCGACTAGGGCGGCGTCGGGCTGCGCGACGTCGAGGCATTCGCCCGCCGTGGCAAAGCCCGGACATTGGAAAATCTCTGCAAGTTGTTGGCGCGGGCCTCCTTCCCCATCCATAACCCCGATTATATCGTGTCCCAAGGCGCGGATGGTCTGGCCGATGCCGCGGCCGTGGTGGCTGTACGACAAGACAACTAGGCGCATAGGTCGTTTAGCAGGCTTGTTTTGCATTGACACTTGTCTCCATGTCTGTTATTATTCTAAAAAGAATAATTATTGAAAGAATAATAATGAGATTCTACGACCGAGAAACAGAACTGGCACTTCTTCGCGACCTCACCGAAAGATCTGCACAATTTTCTCAATTCACCGCGATCTTTGGGCGACGACGTGTGGGAAAAACAGAACTCGTGCGTCAACATATCCAGAATCGTGGCATCTATTTTTTTGTTGAAAAACGCCCTGCCAATGCCCTCCTCGCCGAATTTTCGGCGACCCTCAAATCGCACATTGCCCACGCACCCACATTTGCAAATTGGCAGGACTTTTTCGTTTTCCTCTTTGCCGAAACCCAACGCCGGCACCTGATCGTCGTCTTCGATGAATTTCAAAACTTTCTCACTGTCGATCCCGCCATCTATTCCACCCTCCAAGGCGCGTGGGACACATGGCACAAACAATCCAGCATACATCTCATTGCCATAGGCTCTGTCGTGGGCCTGATGAAAAAAGTTTTCCAAGACGCCAAAGAACCCCTCTACGGTCGTCTCACCCAGGAAATTGATCTCAGTCCTTTACCCATCAAAGCCATCTATCAAATCGCTACAGACCTCGGCTTTCAATCGCCCACAGACATACTCACCCTTTACGGCATCTTTGGCGGCATGCCCCGGTATTACGAAATTATAGAAAGCATGGGATTGGGCGGCAGCACCATCCACCAAATTCTCCATCGAGCACTGTTCACCCCCTTTGCCCCCTTTCGCAATGAAATGCGCGATATCATCCTCTCCGAATTTGGTGGCACTGCCCACACTTATTTGGCAATCCTCGAAGCCATCGCCACGGGAAAAACCCGCCGCTCTGAAATCGCCGGCCCCGCCGGACTGCCGGCCACTAGCTTGTCCAAATACCTGCGCGAATTGTCCGACCTGTTTGACCTCATCGAACGCGAAGTGCCCATTACCGAGCAATCTTGGAAAACCAAAAAAAGTCGCTATAAAATCCGCGACCCCTTTATCACTTTCTGGATGCGATTCATCTACCGTCAATTGAGTATCTACGAATCGGGCAACTTTCCGTACTTTCTCAATCGCCTCAATACCTGCGTAGCGGAATTTATGGGCGTTGCCTTTGAAAATATCACGCGAGAACTCTTGCTCAAACTCAACCTTCACAACCGCGCTCCCTTCTACTTTCACCGAATCGGACGCTGGTGGAACCGACAAAGCGAAATAGACCTCGTCGCCCTCAACTCCGAAACCCGGCAAACTCTCTTTGTAGAATGCAAATGGACATCCACCCCTGTTGGCACCGACGTTCTGCAAACCCTCAAACAACGCGCACAAAAGTTCCCAAACGAGAACGCTTTTTATCTCATCGTCTCCAAAGCCGGATTTACCAACACCCTCAAAAATCTCCGCGATTCGCACCTCCACCTTTGGGCCCCAAACGATATCGCGACATTTTTGGATAAATAAAATCGGCCTTCTCTTCGGCATCGCCGGGGATGGATAACTAGGCGCATAGGTCGGCCTCCTGTTGGCGGCGCAAGGTGAGCAATTCGGAGTCGGGCAGTTCGACATCGTCGTAGGTGATCAAATCGTCGTCGGGGATGTCGCGGGTGAGTACGGCCCCTTGCGACAGACCTATGGGCAGCAGGTTGCCAGAGCGGGCGAGAGCGGCTTTTTCCAACAGGCCGTACGCGCAATAACCACCCTCGCCGTCGAGCACAGTGCCAGCGGCGAGGGGCTTTTTGGCCGCGGTCACGACCTCGGCGTAATGGCCGATGGGGTGCCCCGAGGTCTGGCCGTCGAGGGCGATGCGCGCCGCGCTGATGGGCATTTCGTGGCCGACCCAGTGCTGCGGGCGGTAGATCATGCCGTAACCGCTGCGCTGGCCGATAATCATGCCGATGATTTCGCCGTACGAGCCGAGCGATTCCATGGCAAAGGGCGTGGCTCCATCGACGACGCAGTACAGGCCGCCGCGCAATCCGCGCTCGACGGCCTGTTCGTTCTCGTCGATGATACTGACCGCCTCGACCACGCCTTCTGCGTTGAGCAATCCGCCCTTGCTCCGATGGCACAAAATGTCGGGGATCTGGCGCAAGTCAGACGCGGGGAAGTGCATGCCGCGCACATCGGGCACGAGGCCGCTCATATTGGCCAGACAGGCCATTTCAATGGCGTGCTTAGTGCCGTCTAAAAATGAACCAAACATCTGGGCGTTGTAATCGCGCCCGGTAAAGCCGTACAGGCGCGGCACATCGTCGGGATTGGCTTTGCGGAAGGCAGTCTTAAAGCGCGTCCCCTTGCCAGCAGCTATCACCCTAAAGCCAAGGGCGCGGGCCCAGTCCCACAGTTCCAAGGCGCAGGCCGGCTCGTCGCCGTACGCGGAGCTGTAGAGCACGCCGGCCTGATCGGCCAGTTTCTTCAGTTGGCTGCCGACGACTACATCGGCCTCCACCGTGACCATGACTAGGTGTTTTTTTTGCGCGATGGCATAGCGGGCGTGGGCCGCCCCAGCCTCGACGTTGCCCGTGGCCTCGATAACTAGGTCGAGGCCGCTCTCCATCAGGGCGCGGGCATCGCCGGTGACGGCGTAGCGACCCGCCGCCATGGCCGCATCAATGGCCGCAGGGTCGTCGGCTGTGTCTATCTGGTCGTCGGGGATCTGGCCCCGGTCGTATGCACGCCGGGCTTTGGTTAGGTCTAATTCGGCAATGGCGGCCAAGCGCATCCCAGGGGCGTGGGCCAGTTGCGAGGCGATCTGGGTGCCAAAGGTGCCGGCCGCGATGAGGCCGATTTGAATGGGCGTGCCCCTTTGGTCGAGTTGGCGCAAGCGGTGGTACAACATGGTCTGTCCTTTCTCAAGAAGCCGTCTTGAATGCTACGATTCGGGAGGGCGACAGCCAAATTTTCCGCTTAGGCTCAGGGCAGCGGATTAGTACCCGCTGCCCACTCGGTTTTAGCGATGCACATATCGCAGATGGAGCACGCCTTGTCGCCGGGCGGCTGGGCGATGTGGGCCACGACCCGGAAGCCTACTTTGGCAAACGCGGCGCGGCTGCGGGGATTGTAATCCGCAATGTCGCAAGCGAAGATAAAGTCGGCCTTTTCCTCGGCAAAACCAAAATCGACCAACGCGCGGATTATTTCGGTCCCCAAGCCTTTATTCCAGTACTGCTTCTCGCCAATGGACAGGTCAATGCGGCGGCAGTCACTGCCGGGGTGGGTCTCGATAATGCGCGACAGATTCATCGCCTGCAACCAAGCCTCGGCAATGGGCTGGCCGTCGAGTTCGGCGATAAAGCAGAAGGCGGCTTGCGAGATGCCGCCGTAGATGCGCTTGATCTGGTCAAGCGTATAGGCCGTTACATCTGAGCCATCGGCGTAATACAATACATCGGGATCTTGGTTCCAGCGCAGCAAAGTGTCCCAATCGGCGTCGGTCATGGGACGCAGGCGCAGGCGGGGCGTGTGCAGGTGGACGGTGTGAGTTCTGAGGGACATAGCTACGTCGCCGAATCGGCCGCAGTCGCCGGCCACCCCCCCTCGACCGGGTAAGCTTCGTCCTCGCCGGGCCACGGGGGCATAGTAACAGCAATCGCGGCCAGAGGCTCGTCGCCCAAGGCGCGGAACTGGAAGTGGGTGCCCAACGGAATGGTCAGGCAAACGCCCGGCTCGACCGTCACGATTTCCTCGCGGTCGTTCTGCCGCCGCCACATCTGGCCGCGACCAGCGAGGAAAAACCAGATCTCCTCGACCGTGCGGTGAGCAACAGCCTTCGACGTCTGCCCGGGTTGGAGTTCAAAATGCGCCATGCCGCCGCCTTGCAGACCCAATAGAATGCGCACATCCGAGCCATCGGGGGCGGTCACGTCAGGGGTGGCGGGCAGTTTTTGCGTGTCGAATTTCAAGGTCGGATTCTCCTAGATAGTAGAGGCTGATGGATTCCTTCGTAAAAATACCACGCTGAACACCTGCGGGAAGGATTTCTTTCCACTATTTTCCTGCAAGAAGCCGTTGGGCAAATACCTGCCGACGAGCTTGACCCCTTACCAATAGCCTATTTATTTGCCCTACAATTCGGAGACAATTCCATGCCAAAGCTAAACATTGTCGGTGCTGGTACGCCCACCCCCACTCGCGACCGCTGGGGCACCTGTTTCATTCTCGAAATCTGCGGCCAGCGGCTGATGATCGACTGCGGCCCCGCATCGACCTTTAAGATGCACCGCCTAGGCATCCCCTGCACTTCGGTACACAACCTGTTTTTCACCCACCTGCACTCCGACCACATCTCCGATTATCTCTGCTTCCTGATGACGCGCTTCGACCAGTGCATCGGCACCGAACCAGACCTCCACGTCTATGGGCCTCCCCCAATCAAGCGCATCACCGACGGCATCTGGAGTCCCGACGGCCTCTTCTGGTACGACGTGATCGCCCGCACCAACCATCCCATGAGCGTCCACGCCTACCAGATGCGCGGCGGCGTAGGCGATTCCAGACCGGAACCAGTGGTCCACGCAACCGAATACGCCGAGGGCCAAGTAGCCGCTGGAGAAGGCTGGACCTGCTATGCGCGCGAGGTCAAACACGCCCAGCCCTACATCGAATGCTACGGCTTTCGCTTCGAGACCGAAGAAGGCGTCGTCGCCTTCAGCGGCGATACCGCACCGATCGAATCCGTAGTCGAGCTAGCGAGAGACGCGGACCTGTTCGTGATGGAGGCCGTGCATCGGGAGGAGAAGATCCAGACCTTCCCCAGCGTCATCTCCGAAACCGGCACCCTAAATGCCGGGCGCATGGCCGCCGAGGCCGGTGCCAAGCGCTTGGTAATCAATCACCAGTCAGTAACCCTCGACCCCGCAGAAGAGACCACCGAGGGCATCGCCGAGGTAAAAAGCGTCTTCGACGGGCCGATGTACTGGGCGCGGGACATGATGGAAGTGGTCTGGTGATCGGCTCAGAGTCATGGCGTCCTTCCGCTTCGTCCGCCTCAACGCCACCCTGTACCCAGCCAACGAGCTGGAGCAATCGCTGTACGCCAAGTTCGGCATCGAACCTGAATACGTCGAGGAAGAGGAGCCACAGGAACTCATTCGCCGACTATCCGGCTGCGACGCCGTCGCCGTTGTCTCAACCGGCTTGCCCGCGGCCGTGGTCGCATCGCTAGATCGCTGCCGCCTGATCTCTCGCCTCGGCAACGGCACCGATAAGATCGCCGTGGAAAAGGCCACGGAATGCGGTATCATCGTCTCCAATGCCCCCTTCTTCTGCGCCGAGGAAATGACCGACCACATCATGGCCATGCTGCTGTCCCTAGCCCGCCAACTACCGAGGATGGAGCAGTACATGCGCGCCGGCCGCTTCCGCCAAGCCCGCGCCGAGTCCACTCAGTTGCAACGGCTCTCCACCTGTGCGCTGGGCATCGTCGGGTTCGGAGCCACCGGCGAGATGGTCGCCCGCCGCGCCAAGTCCTTTGACCTCCGAGTCTTGGCCACGCGCAGGAACCTACAGGCACCCCTACCGTCAGACTTGGAAGTCGAAATGGTGGACTTAGAAACGCTACTGGCCGAGTCCGACTTCGTCTCCTTGCAGGTGCCCCTAAACGCAGACACCTACCACATGTTTGACGAAGAACTGCTGCGCAAGATGAAGCCGGGCTCCTACCTTATCAATACGTCTCGCGGTGCCTTGGTCGATGAAGATGCGCTGGTGCGGGTATTGCGAGAGGGCCCCTTAGCTGGTGCAGCACTAGACACCTACGAATGGCTCAACGTGTTCACGGACGAAGATCAAACCTTGCAGCATCCCCTCATGGAACTGGACAACGTCCTTATGACCTCCCACGTCTCCGCCCACTCGGTGCAGTCTGGCGAAGACGTAGCGCGCACTGGCGTCTGCAATCTGGCCTCCGTCCTCAAGGGCCACTGGCCAGCGCCGGAAAACATCGTCAACCGAGGTGTAGCGCCGAGGTATCCACTAAAACCGCACGATGCGGAACTGTACGCCAGCGCGTAATCGCATCAGTATCCCCAAAGAAAGGAATCCCATGCACGTCATCCTCTTTGTCCTCGACGGATTGCGGCCCGACGGCTTGCAACAGGCCTCCACCCCCCACGTCGATCGCTTAATCAGCCAAGGTGCCTGCACCTATACAGCCCGCACCGTCATGCCCTCATCTACCCTGCCATGCCACACCTCCATGTTTCGCGGCGTGCCCCCACAACGGCACGGCATCCTCACCAACACTTGGGTGCCCCAAGTCAGACCCATACCCAGCCTCGTCGACGTGCTGCACCAAGCTGGCAAACGCACAGCCTTCTTCTACAATTGGGAGCAACTGCGCGATCTGGCCGACCCAGGCTCGCTGGACCGCTCGTACTATATGAACAATTGCCACGAGCCAAACGGCGATTTGGAATTGGCCAGCTTGGTCGCGGCGACGCTGCGGGAATGGACGCCCGATTTCGCCTTTGTCTATTTAGGCTGCACCGATATAGCCGGCCACGACCACGGCTGGATGTCGGCCGAATATCTGGCCACTATTGGACGGGCCGATACAGCCATTGGCGCGGTGCTGGAGGCAGTCAACCAAGAAGAGACCGTGGCCATCGTCACCAGCGACCACGGAGGCCACGAGCGCACCCACGGCACGGAAATGGACGAGGACATGACCATCCCGTGGGTAATCTCCGGTCCTGCGGTATCCCCCGGACGGAACTTGCAGGAGCCAGTGAGCATCATCGACAACCCGACGACTATTGCCACTTTGCTCGAAGTGGCTCCAGCAGAGGATTGGGCCGGACAAGTCGTGCAGGAAGCCCTCGCATAACAAACTAATCTCAGCGGTAAAAGGGCGGCGGCCTCAGCAGGCACTTGATGACGTGGGTGCCGGCGCTCATGTAGAGCACGCCGGGATTCCCTTCGGTCAAAGCGTAGAGCTCGGGTAGCGGCGGATCGTTGAGATAGGTCAGGACGCGGGATGAGCCGTCGATGCGGAACAGGTCAAAGCGCGTCAGGCCGTAGATAAAGCCGTCAGAAGCGCAGATCAGCGGGAACATCTCCACCCCTTCGGGCACGCCCATCAACCTAGTCCCTTCCGAGCGAAGGGGTCCTATCACTTCTTCCACGACAAACCGCTCCGGGTCAAAAGCGAACAAGCGGCGATTATCCGTAGTGCCAAACACCAGCCCCGAGGGGTGGACGGCCAAGCTAGTGACCGTGTTGGCCCCTTCCACTGGCCGAAGTTCGCAAATGCGCTGTTTCGTCTGAGGATCAAAGACGAATAATAGGCCGTCGCGGGTGGTGATTTCCGAGCCGCGCCCCCCGTAAATGCTGGTGCCACCGTACACATAGCGCTGGTCCGCGGCCACGCATTGCACGCTTTGTTCGGGGTCGAGGTAGATTTCCCTATCATCGAGGCCGGTTGCGGGATCGTACGAGGCCAAGGAGCCGCCGGGAATGCCATAATTGCTGCGGTTGGCCACGTAAATGCGGCCGTCGGGTCCGCTCACCGCTTCAAAAGGTCGATTCTGGTTCTGGCCCAACTGCCCCCAATTGCGCGGATTGCTGTCGTCCTCCGAGCCGGGATTCCACGGCCGACTCGGGTCGTACACGCCGATGTTGGAGCCGCCGTAGCTGCCGACGTAGAGCTTGTCTTTATGAGCGTGGACATGGTAGAGTTCGCCGCCAGACCAAGTGTAACCCAAATCCTCTATGGCATCCGTATCGGGATCTATGGCGCACAGGTGCATGCCGTAGATATTGGTGCCGTAGATTTTGCCTTCCGGCCCTCTGCCCAAGGCGCATACCGCGCTGCCACGGCTGCCTTGATAGACCTCAAAACTGCGTTCTTCCCGGTCGCCGGTGTCGGGATCGACGATAGTAGCGCGTCCCTCCTCGACTTGGGCGAATACCAAATGGCCGTCTTTGCTCAGCCCCGATATACTGGCGAAAGGCCCTTGGCAAATGGAACGGATGTCCAAGGTCTGGGCGTCGATGGCCACCAATTGCTCCCCAGCCCAAGCGTACACCACCCCGCGATCACTAGCGCGGCTGTTGCGACCCAAGGCCAAGGGCACAAGCGCCGCCCCAGCAACGGGACTGTCGAGGCGAGCCACTTCGGTAAAATCAGCGTCGAGAACGCGCACTTGCTCGCCAGCCGCCAAAAACAGGCGATCCCCTTCGGATACAGCGCCTGTAATCCCCTCAACTCCAGACGGCACATCGCTCAGTTGACCGCTTTCCACATCGTAGATCTTGTTCGGGACGGCCGGATAGCCGCTGAGCAGCAGCCGACCGTCAGGCAGCAATTGGATGTTCACTAGGCGGTCGGTGGGCGGAGCAAACGGGCGGCAGAGTTTGTCAAAGCACCGCTTTTGCGGGTCGTAGCAGAACAACTCGGCCAGTTCGTGGCCGCCCATGTACAACAGGCCGTCGCGCTCCTCCATACACAGAAGGCGCTGATCACCAGGGGCGGGACGCCCCAGACTGTTGAAGGTGCGGGCCTGAGCGTCAAAGACCATGAGATGGTGCCCGTGGTCGGCCGACAGACCGGACATGATCCGGGCGTAAATGGTCCCGTCTGCGGCTTGGAAGACGGGGCCGTGCTCGCGGCAGGGCATGGGAAAGACTTCCAAGCCGCCGGTGTCGAGGTCGTTGCAAAAGTAGTGCGCCCCATCCTGGGAGAATTCGGCACCCCAAGCCAAGGTGTGCCCATTGGCAGGGTCGTAGGTGATGGAAAAGCCGTTCCACACAGCACCTATAAAGGGGATGCCCAAGTCGTAATAGGCCACACGCGGGCGCGGGTTCGGCGGCAGGGTGGGAGCACGAGAGGTGATAGCTTGCATAGAGGCTCCTGTAGTTTGCGAGTGGTGAGATTGGTCGTCCAAAAAACTGCCAAAATCCCCCGCAAGTCCACCCCCAAAGTCCGCATTTCCACGATCGGCACCAGCGGGCGAACCCCAGCGCCTACTATTGCGAACGAACTTGACCCACAACCAGCAAAATCCCTTATATTTGCCTTATATCCCGACCACATGCTGGGCCTCTACAGCAGAAAGAAGCTAGCGGTAACTGTATGCGAGCAATGACGCGGCGATCGCTGCTCCGTGCCGGCCTTACCGGTTGCTTGGTCGCCCCTTGGTGGCACGCACTGCGGGCCTTTGCCGCCCGTCCCGCCGAGCTACCGACGAAATCCGGCGTGACCGATACCGAGATCATCCTCGGCACGTCTGCCGCGTTCTCCGGCCCCTCCCGAGGATTGGGCATCGAACTCTATCGGGGGGCCGGTGCGTACTTTACCCACGTCAATCAGCAAGGTGGCATAGCTGGCCGCACCGTGCAGGTCAAAGCCTACGACGACGGCTACCAACCCGGCCCTTCAGTCAAAAACACCATGAAGCTGATGCTCGACGACCAGGTGTTTTTGCTATTCGGCTACGTTGGCACGCCAACAGTGACGCGCGTGTTGCCCATCCTCAAGAAATTCCAAGACAGAAACATCCTACTATTCTTCCCCTTCACCGGCGCCCAACCCCAGCGCGAACCGCCCTATGGTGCCTTCGCCTTTAACCTACGCGCCTCCTACCGCCAAGAAACGGCTGGGCTAGTCGATAATTTTGTGCGCATCAACCGCCGGCGCATTGCCGTATTCTATCAAGCCGATGCGTACGGCCGCAGTGGCTGGGCCGGCGTGCGCAGCGCCTTGAAAAAGCACGGCGAACAAATCGTCGGCGAGGCCACGTACCGCCGCGGCGAACGGTTCACCGGCACGATGCGCAAACAGGTCGAAATCCTCAAGGAAGTCAAGCCCGAAGCAGTGATCTGCATCGGGGCCTATGCGGCTTGCGCGGCCTTTGCCCGCGATGCCGTCGATCTCGGCCTACAGGTGCCCTTTGCCAACCTATCTTTTGTCGGCAGCGAAAACCTCCTCAAGCTGCTCACCGAAGGGCGCGACGACAGCCAGCGCTACACGCAATGGCTGGTAAACTCCCAAGTGGTACCCAGTTACGAAGACACCTCCATACCCGCAGTCCAAGAGTACCGCAGTTTGATGACTCGCTACGCCCCGCAGCCGCCTGCGGAACTGTTAAAAGACCTCTATACGCCCTTTGACCACAGCTTCGTCAGTCTCGAAGGCTTTCTCAACGCCAAGTTGCTGGTCGAAATTTTGCACCGCCTCGGGACCGAGCCACAGCGCAACCAACTCGAAGACGCGGTGTTCTCCGTTGCAGACTTCGATCTGGGCATCGGCGAGCAGGTCTCCTTTGGCCCCGACCGTCGTCAAGGGCTCCAGCGAGTGTACTACACGGTTGTTGATGAAGGCCGTTTTGTCCCCTTGGACGATTGGCGCGCGAGGTTTGCATGATGGTGATAAAAGTCCAAAAGCTGTTTAAGAAAACGCTGTTCGGCGTCTTTGCCCTGTTTGGCTTAATCGGCCTATCGACCTCCATTCTGTGCGTCTATACGGTCGATACGCACCTGTCGGCCGAATACGAGAGCAACAGCCGCGACATCGCCAAGACCATCGCCGATTCCAGCGTGGACATTCTCTTAAATCGCGACTTGTCGGCCTTGCAGTCGCTCATCGATCAGTTCGTCGAGATTCAGGGCATCAAGTACATCTACATCACCGACGAATCCGGCGAGTTCCTCGCCCACACCTTTGTGCCGGGCATTCCCGCAGAAATTCGCGCCAGCGATCCGTTTAATATGGAGACAGTGGAGCGCAGCCTGCCTGGGATGGGCGATTTCGTCGAAGTGGGCAGTCCGATTCTCGCCGGTGTTGCCGGGACGGTTCACGTGGGCATGGACACCGGTCTGATTGCGCTAAAAATTCAACGCGCAATCGGCCAGCAGGTGTACCTCTTCTCCATCATCCTCGTCGTCGGCGTCTTTGCCGCCATCTGGTTGGTCAATCTGGCGGCTAAACCAATGGGCGCGCTCTTGGGCTACGCCGTGGGCGTGGCGCGCGATGGGAAAGCCGACGATGACAAATTGCTGGCGCGCGACGACGAAGCTGGACACCTAGCCCGACTCTTCCTCTACGTTGCCGACAAAGGCCAGCGCTCGCCCGAAAGCGTGGAGTAGGTTCGATTTAGTAACGTATCCGCAGATGAACGCAGATTAGCGCAGAAGTGAGGTGAGGTCGCTCGATGCAATCATCAGGCGATTGAGGATAAAAAATGGCACGACAACGGGTACTGATTCCACGCTCGCTTATGGCGCTGTTCTGCACGGTCCTACAGGTCTGTTTTGGGACGGTGTACGCGTGGAGTTTCTTCCAGACGCTCTTGGTGCGGCAATTAGGTTGGACGTTCACGGAAACGGCTTGGGCTTTCAGCCTGACGATTCTTTCGCTCGGCACCTCGGCGGCTTGGGCGGGTGCGCTGCTGCCGAAGGTTGGACCGCGGCGTTTGGCCGTGACCGGCAGCGTCATGTTCTCGGTCGGCTATATGCTGGCGAGTCTGGCGCTGAAGTGGGACATGCTGGCGCTGTTCTACGTGGGGTACGGCGTCATCGGAGGAGCGGGCATCGGGCTGGGTTACGTCACGCCCGTGGCCACGGTCGCCAAGTGGTTCCCAGACAAGAAGGGGCTGGCGACCGGAATCGTCGTCATGGGATTCGGGGTGGGTGCCTTTCTGTTGAGCAAGGGCTTGGCTCCCCTACTCGTATCCCGCCTAGCAGGCGATCTGTCCCAAGTCTTCTTAGGGCTTGGGGTGATCTTCGCCTGTGTCCTAATCCCCTGTAGCTTACTCTTGAGCAATCCCCCGGCCGCCGCTGAAGCTGTTGCCGCACAAACGCCCGCCGACGAGTCCGACTCGGTTACGCCGTATCTGCGCTCCTCTGAGTTCGCCCTCATGTGGATCGTCTTCTTCTTCAACATCGCCGCTGGCATCTCCGTCATCAGCTTTCAGTCGGAACTTCTCCAGGAAGTCTGGGGCCTAGCCGATCCAACCGTCGAACCGGCGACGCTGGCCGAGTATGGGGCGACGCTGATCGCCGTCAGTTCGCTGTGCAATGGCGTGGGCCGGCTTTTTTGGGGGTTGCTCTCGGATCGGCTGGGGCGCGTCAGGGTTTTCAGAATTCTGCTCGCCAGTCAGATGGTCGTCTTTGGCATTTTAATGACCGAGCGCAATCCCTATGTCTTTTCGGTCCTCGTTTGTTACGTTCTCTTGTGCTTTGGCGGCGGCTTTGCCACCATGCCCTCTTTCGTGCTCGATGTTTTTGGCCCGCAAAAGATGTCGACGATCTACGGCACCATTTTGACGGCTTGGGCAGCAGCGGGGATTTGCGGGCCGCTGTACGTGGGGTACCTGAAGGATCAATACCCCGACCGGGCGTTCATCTATTGCTTCCTGATTGGCATTCTGATGCTTGGGCTTGGCTACGTATTCTCTTATCTGTTGAGCGACGATCGCATTCGCCTCCGCCGACCGACTTTGGAGGATACGCTGCGTCAGTATGGAATTTTGCCCCAAGGTAGCTGAATTATACAAATGCAGTTAAACAAGTGGAGTTTTAAAAATGGATGAAGAACAGCGCTTCGCTTTTGACACGTGGGGCTTTCTCACGGTGGAGGATGCAATCACCCCCGAACAGGTTGCAGATCTCAAGGCCACCGTCGATGCAAAAGGCCCAGAACTCCACTCGCAGCACGCGGACCGCGGCGGCTTCTGGTCGCAGGCTTTCGTCGATTTACTAGACGTCCCAGTAATTTCTGAAATCCTAGCAGAGATCTACGGCGGCCAACAGCCCGGAGACCTCCCCCCCTTCCGCATCGACCACATCAACGTCCACACGCACGGCACCTTCAACAAAAATCTCGCCGGGGGCACCATCCACGGCGGCAACGGCCGCTTGCTAAATCCCAATCGGCCGCACGAGCTAGTCACGCATTACTTCGAGCGCGACCCCGCAAGCGGAACGTTCTCCAACGGTCTAGTCACCGTGGCATACGAACTGGAAGACACCGTGTGTAACGGGGGTGGATTCGGCTGTTTGGCGGGCTCGCACAAGGGACATTACCCCGTCCCAGAAGCATGGATCGATTTGTCCAAGGGCGTGCATCCAATGGTCACCCGCGTACCGGCCCGCGCTGGTACCGCCATCATCTTCACCGAGGCCCTGTGTCACGTCACACTGCCGTGGACAGCGCCGAGCACGCGGACCACGCTCTTTTACAAATACATGGAGCGCGGGGAGACCTATTCCGGCCCGGATAACTTTTTTAGCCCAACGGACGCCGACCAATGGGCAGGGATCGACGAGCGCAAACGCGCAATCCTCGCTCCCCCACCGCAGGCGTTCGTCGAGCGCAAAGCCGAGCTAGCCAAGGCCGCTGCGCAGTGATCTAGGCCACCTCACGCCACCGTTTGAAACCGCTCCCACGCCTCGCCAGCCGCCGCCGCTTGGCGCTCCAGTTCGCTGCGCCAGCCCACGACTTCCCCCGCTTTAATGCGTTGGATATCAAACCCCGCGTACCGATCTTCGAGCGTATCCCCTAACTTCTGGGTCTCAGCCCAACGATCCCACGCGGTCTGCATCCACTCGTGCGGCAACGCCTCTCGCACCGCAGGATCGAGTTGCCACGCACTGCGCGCGTCCGCCACTGACGGCTCTCCGGTAAACGGACCCGACCACTTCGACCAGCCGATGGACAAGGTGTTGCGCTCGCGCTCGGGGACGGTGTGCCCGGTGTGGATCGTGACCCCATTGCGGATGAGGGCTTCCCCGGGCTTGAGCCGAATCGACACTTGGCCCGGCAACGGGTCCTTCCGGTTCCAACTGGGTGTGTACGGCACTCCTTGGTCCTTCATGGATTGCGGCAATAGCACATCGTGCTCAAACGGCGTGCGCCAGCGTTCGTGGCTGCCGGGGATGAGTTCGTGGCACTCGTCATCCACCAGCGCCAAGAACATGCTCACGCCATTCCGCTCGGTGAGTGACTTGGCGTTGTTGGCGCGGATTTCTGCCCAGCGGACTTTTTCGACTTCCTCGGAATAATCCTCCGGGCTTTCCCCTCGATTATCCCGCTGCGAAAAATAGGGTTTGCCCTCGCCCCACCACGTCGTGTCGCGGTGCCAACTGGGCCCATTCTCGTGGTGCCGGGGATTGCACCACAGCAGCAGCCCACTCAGCGACATATCTTCAGGCCCAAGCCCATCGCACCACGAGGCGACGAAATTGAGGAAATCATCCGAGCCGTGGAACTCGGCAAAGCAAGGCTCCTCAAAGGCCGGATGGACGAGACCCCGAATCGCCCACGGCTCATTGCCGCCGGCGCGATGCACGTAGCCCTTTGAGCAGTCGATCTTGCTGTAACCATGCTCGGGCGCGCACGCTTCGGTGACGCGGCGACCGGCCTCGCGGAGCACGGGGATCCAAGGGTTATCGACAAAATCGGTGATGATGACGAAGCCATGCTCTCGCAAGTGTTCCAACCGCTCGGGCGTGGCCCCAGGAGCGGCGAGTTCGGGCTTGGAGTCGGCAAAAGCTGTGGCGCGGTAGGTCTCCTGCGCCGGAGATTGCTCGGTAGTCATTTTGCACCCCTCTTTCGGCGGATGGGAAGGTTGGCCCTATTGTCGGGATTAAGCTACGTTTGGCCTCATTAGCTTGTCAATGAATTTTAACCACTGGAAGTTTTTTTGATAATTTAGATCAAATCGCAAAGGCAACGGGATGCACAAAATCGTTTCGCTATTTCTTCTATTACTATGCAGTGCGCCGCTCCACAGCGACGAGGTTTTGCACCGGGCTGCCGTGGAGACCATGGTCAAAGCGACGCGCTATTTTCGCGGCCAAGTCGCCACCAACGGCGGCTATCTCTGGCTCTACCAAAGCGACTTTACCCGGCGCGAAGGAGAAGGTATCGCGTCGCCGACCACCATCTGGGTCCAGCCCCCGGGCACCCCGGCGGTCGGCATGGCTTTTCTCCAAGCCTACGACGCCACTGGCGATACCCTCTTCCTCAGCGGCGCGGTCGAGGCGGCGCAAGCCCTCGTCTGGGGACAACTGGCCTCGGGCGGTTGGGATTACCGGATCGACTTTGACCCAGAGAGGAGCAAAAACTGGCACTACCGGCGCGATGTCGAACAGGACGACCGCACCACCGGCCAACGCCGCAACCGCACCACCTTGGACGACGACAATACGCAAAGCGCCCTGCGCTTACTCATGCAGGTCGATCAGCGCCTCGATTTTGCCAATGCGGACATACACCGCGCCGTCCGCTACGGACTGGAATCCCTGCTCAAAGCCCAATACCCCAACGGCGCTTGGCCCCAGCGCTACAGCGAATGGGCCGATCCCAGCCAATTCCCCGTCCAGCAGGCGCGCTATCCAGAGGGCTGGTCCCGCCAGTATCCCAAACAGCGCTACCTTGCTTATTACACCTTTAACGACAACGCCATCGCCGACGTCATTGAGACCATGATCGAGGCGCACAAAATCTACGGCGACGAGCGCTGGCGACGGGCAGCCGAACGAGGCGGCGATTTCATCATCCTAGCCCAGATGCCCGATCCGCAGCCAGCTTGGGCGCAGCAGTACAACTTGGCGATGGAGCCGGCTTGGGCGCGCAGATTTGAACCGCCCGCCATCACCGGCGGCGAGAGTTTTGGCGTGATGCAAATCCTGTTGGAACTTTATCTCGCGTACGGCGAGCCGCGCTTCCTCGAACCTATTCCCCGCGCCTTAGCCTGGGCCAAAGCAGCGCAATTGCCCGATGGGCGCATGGCCCGGTTCTACGAATTGCAGACCAACCGGCCGCTCTACTTTACCAGAGAATACGCACTCACCTACAGCGATGCAGACCTGCCGACGCACTATGCCTTTAAAGTGGGCAACCGCACGGATCGCATTGAAAGCCTGTACCAGCGCATCCTCAAAGAAGGCCGCGAAACCATCCTAGCCGAACGCGCCCAAGTGCGCCCGGTCGCTGAGGAACGGATCCAAGCCATTATCGACGCCCTCGACGCAGAAGGCCGCTGGCTAGAAGAAGGCCGCCTGCGCAACCCCGCAGACCGCCACACACCCATCGTCGCCGAGGTCATATCCTGCCGCACCTTCAACCGCAATCTCACCCTGCTATCTCAATACGTGGCTAGTCAGAATCAGCCGTGATGTATGCTGGCACTAGCGGTAGCTTTGGGTTCGTGGGAAATGCGTTTGTAAAGTGGATGGAATCGGGCGTATCTTATCCTAAATATCAATTATATCTTCCATATAGAGAGGAAACCATTATGAAATGTCTGATCGCAGTACTCATGCTGGGGCTAGCCAGCCTCTCGCCCGCTGCGGCCGAAGACTCAGAGCGCCCTAAGGTAACGGCCAGTGAGGTGGTGGACCGGGAAACCTTGAAGGCTTTTGTCGAAGGAGGGAAAGAATACCTAGAGGGCATCAGGACTATTACCGAAACCGCGAAACTGCGGGACATCTTCAGAGCCGAAGGGGATTGGAAATCCGGCTCCACGTTCCTCGTGATACTAGTCAAAAACGGTGCCGTTCTCCTGCACGGGGGCGATGCCGCAATAGACAACGAATACCTGATTGATGTCGAAGACGGCAAGGGCCAGAAAGTCGTGCAAGAACTCATCGCTGCGGCCGGCCGGGGCGGCGACTTTGTCGAATACTATTGGGACGATCCAGCGGTAGAAGGGGACACCAATCCCAAGGTAAGCTACGCGGTCGAATACATCTCTGGTTTATTTGGCAAGCCCCTCGTCTTGGTCGGAGGCTATTATCAGGATGTGTCCAATGTGGTCACTTCAATCCCGAAGATGACGCGCCCCGAAGTAACGGCCAGTGAGGTGGTGGACCGGGAAACCCTGAAGACCTTTGTAAAGGCCGCGGCCCAAATCTATCGAGAGACTATGCTTGACGACTACGGTCAGCTCTCACACGTAAAGAACGCCTTCAGGACGGAGGGGAGCGATTGGAAGTCCGGCTCCATCTACATCTTTATCATGAGCAGCGACGGTTTCGTGCTCTTTCACGGAGCCGATCCATCCCGGGAAGGCAGGGTCGCGCTGGACTTTGAAGATAGCTATGGCGTCAAAGTCGTAAGACGGCTCATAGATGCAGTCACCGCGGGAGGCGGCTATGTCGAGTATCACTACAATGATCCGACGGAGGAAGGAGACGAAGCCTTCGGCTCGCTTAAGCTGGCCTACGCCGAAGGCTTCCACCTGCCAGACATGGACCAACTTTTTATCGTTGGTGCCGGCATTTATCTGGATTCCGCTACGACCGATTGAAGGTCAGTCTTAGGGACAACTCAAAAGTGACTTTTAGCTAATAGGACACGCATTGTACTGAACGCACTTGGACACACAGACGAAAGGAAGGATATGATAGAAAGGGCTGAGGGAGGACGAGAAGCCCGTGAGGCTTGCGAAGGTCTCCAGATGTCCCCCGAACAGATGCTCGATCTTGCGCGCAAGGCCGCAGAACTCGTGGTGGAGCGGATTGACGGCCTACCCAAAGAAAATGCTTGGGAAGGAGAATTCCGGCACGAACTCGAGAATTGGCTGTTGGAGGAGCCGCCCGAGGCGGGCCGGCCGGCAGCGGAGGTCATTGAGCAGGCCGCGCGCGATATCCTCCCAATTGCGACGCGGCTGGACCATCCGCGTTGCTTCGGGTTTGTCCCTACAGCACCCACTTGGCCCGGAGTGCTGGCCGACTTCATGGCCGCTGGATACAATGCCAACGCCTGCACTTGGCTGGTCGCCAGCGGCCCGAGTCAACTGGAACTGGTCGTCATCGACTGGTTGCGGCGCTGGCTCGGCTACCCGGAGAGCGCCGGCGGGCTGTTGACGAGCGGCGGCTCGGCAGCCAGTCTCGACGCCTTTGTCGCGGCGCGAGAAGCAGCGGACCACCCCGAGCGGATGACTGTGTACATGAGCGACCAGAGCCATAGCGCACACATCCGTGCGGCCAAGATCATCGGCGTGCGGCCGGAGTGCGTACGCTTGCTTCCTAGCGACGATCAATTCCGCCTAGACATGGAGGCGCTCGCGCGTGCTGTGGCCGACGACCGCGCGGCGGGGTTCAATCCCATCGCGGTGTGCGCCAACGCCGGCGCGAGCAGCACCGGGGCCATTGATCTGATCGGAGCCATGGCCGACTACTGCGAAGCGGAAGGCATCTGGCTGCACGTCGATGCGGCGTACGGCGGTTTCGCAGTCGTGACCGAGCGGGGCAAGGAGCTACTGCGCGGAATCGAGCGCGCCGATTCGATTGGACTAGATGCACACAAATGGTTCTTCCAGCCTTACGAAGCCGGCTGCCTACTAGTGAAGGATCTGAGCACGCTTGAGCACGCTTTCGGCGTTCACCACGACATTCTCCAAGACACAATATGGGGCGCGAACCACCCGAACTTCTCGGATCGCGGCCTGCAACTGAGCCGCTCGGTGCGAGCGTTGAAGATCTGGATGTCGGTCCAGACCTTTGGGCTGGCCGCGTTCCGACAGGCCGTGTCAAAGGGGATGAAGTTGGCCGACCAAGCCGAGGAGTACGTCCAAGCGAGCCAGACCCTAGAAATGTTGACCCCCGTGTCGCTGAGCATCGCGTGCTTCCGGGTCAACCCCGCCGACATGGACCTCGACGAGGAATCCCTCGAAGAGGTCAACAGGACGGTGCTCGCCCAAGTCTTTTGGGACGACCATGCCTTCGTATCATCGACCCTTCTCCATGGAACGTTTTCGCTGCGGATGTGCATCGTCAACCACACTACGACTTGGGACGATGTGCGCGAGACCTTGGAGGCTATCGAGCGATTCGGGCGGGAGGCATTGCCCTAAGTTCGCTGAAGTTGCGAAAAGACGTGGGATTAAGTATGTCTTTTCTCATGTCATTCATACTTATCAACAGAAAGGAGATCGTCATGAAGCGTCTGACCGCAGCACTCATTCTGTCGCTAGCCACCCTCTTGCCCGCCGCGCATCCGGCTATCGCCCAAGACCCAGAGGTAACGGCCGGTGATGTGGTGGACCGAGAAACCCTGAAGGCCTTTGTACACGCGGCGGCGGCATACGGGGATCAAGCCTCAAGCCTTCCCGAGTATCTGGCTATCTTGCAGGAATTCAGAACCGAAGGACCTTGGAAACAGGGATCCATCTATCTCTTTCTTTTTAGCACTGAAGGTCTCTTCATCCTGCACGGAGCGGATCCAAGCCTCGAAGGCCAAAACTTGATTGACCTCGAAGACGCCAACGGAGTCAAAATTGTCCAAGAGCTCATCGCAGTGACGGCTGAGGGAGGCGGCTACGTCGAATATCTTTGGCCCGATCCGCAGATAGAAGGAGACACCGGCTCGCCTAAAGTGAGCTACGCCATTCCCTACTCCGCTCTCGGCCAAGATTTTGTCTTGGGCTCTGGCTTTTTTCCGGAATCCGCTTCTACGGCAGTTGAAGACCAATCCTGGGGACAGCTCAAAAGTCACTTCTAGACAAACCACTTGAACGAGCGATAAGCAACTGAATGGGGGGCATCCGGCCTGCGGATGCCCCCAATATTTGTTGTGATATAGTGCGCCCCGGACTCCTAAACGGCATTCAATAGTAAACCAAGATATTGCCCTGCATACCAGTGATACCATCAATCGCAAACCACAGCCCACCCGCAGTTACATTGCCCAAGATCAACCCTAGGAAAAACGGCTGGAGCCGCTGGTACAGACTCGGCCCCCCGTACTTCAACACTAGATTCTTGAGCGCCCACACCAAGAAAATACTCAGCCAGATCTGACTAGCTACAGCCGTCGTGGCAATGGGAAAGCCGACCGGGTGCAAAGGCCACCACAACAGGAAGTGCCGCGCCACCATCAGCCCCACCATGACGATCGCGCCCACCAGCATGTAAAACCACCCTTCCCAGTTCACAGTCGTCGGATTGTCGATCCAGCCGGCCACATCCCCGAAGGGATTTTGCGCCCGCACAAAAAAGTACTGATTGAGATTGATGCCGCCGTACGTGTAGGCTTGATGCAGTAAAAACCAGTTCGATGCCAGCAGACTAACCACCAGTGATAAAGCCAAAGCCCAAAACAGCCGCCGCCGATTCAGTCCCCCACCGTGAATTTCTCCATCGATCTTCAGCACATTGGCGCACGCGGCCATGGCGAATATGCGCACCTTCAAAATCCAGCCGTACGTCATCCCCAAGGCGACTAAACCCTCCGACCCAATCGCCGTGGTTCCCACAGTTGAAGTCATGAGCGGCTGGGGATAAATGGGGGCGCGAATGGTCGCTAAACCAGCTTCGGCGACAAAGCGAGTCAAGCCCACAAAGAGAACGAAAGCCACGAACAAGAACCAAAATACCAGCCAGCCCGGCAGCCCGGAGCGCTCGAGCCACACGCCCAGCACCACCATGCCGAACAGAATGCCGAACACGGCCGTGCGATACGAGAGCATCTCCGTAGAGTCATCCACCGTTGGATCGCCCCGAAATGCCTTGCGACACACCGCTCGCAAATGGTCTCGGGCCACCCACAGGCTAAAGAGCACAAAGGCGATCAATGCCCCCATGCCCTCGTGCGCCGGGATCGCGGCTGACGTGCTATAGCCGGTCAGCCGCTCGGTCATAGCAATCCCCAGAATCCCCAAAGTGCCCTGCTGCACCGTCAGCAGCAAAAAGAAAACCCAGATTCCCAAGAGCACCTGTAAATTGACGAAATAGGCAAAGCCCAAGCTCATAAAACTGAGGCCGATGGGTAGGACTAAGGTATTGCGAAAGAGCGGCAGACTGGTCTCCAAGGCGATTGAGGGAATGTAATTGTAGTAGCTGTGCAGGGCGTTTAGACTCAAAACGACGAACGGCAGCGCAAAGCCCAGCCACATCAACGGACGCCGAAAAAACGGCCCCCAAAGTCTTCTGCCCTCCCCTTCTGCAATCATCTCCAACGGCAGTTTCACCAGCGGATATACCAAGCGTTCGTGCTCGACCCACTGCCGGCGCAACACCACCATCATGCACAGCATCACGAAACACAGCACTAAAAAGAAAAACCCCCAATAACTTAGCGGTTGTATCCATACCCCCCAAGGAATAGGCTCGCCCAGCGGCAGGCCCTCAAAAAAATGGCGCACGGCCTCCTCGTCCTGGGGCGCAATCCACTCTTTGAGATGCGGATGAATCAGCTCGGCCCACTCGTTTTCCGGCGTGGCGTAGTACAGCACGCTGGCGACCTTGGGGACCAGGTGCTCGACGTACCCTTCCGTCGGCACGGTAGCCGCCATCATCGTCATGATGAATACCACCCCCAGCTCTGCCCGGCTTAAACCCAGCCGATGATAAAGTCGGGAGAGCAAAGGATGGAGTAAGGCGACGAAGAGGAAAAAGACGAATAAGGCGATGGGCACGCTGATGTTGAGAGCCATCCACGAGGCGTTGATGAAGGTACTGTGCAAGGCTCCTAAGCTGGTGGCCAGCGACAATGCGCACCCCCAAACCACAGCCTTCGCCGTCAAACCCGAAGATTGAGGCTTTGTCTGCGTTGTTCCCTGGGACGCTGTATTCAAGGCTCCCGCCTCTCTTTGATCGACAGAACCTGATTGACGGGGACATCCTCGATTTGCTGGACCGTCCCACTGGTCCAACGCACTTCGACCAAATCGACGCGCTGCTTGGTGCCCAGCCCGAAGTGCAGTCGCGGATCGCTGATCGACAGATAGCTGGAGCCGCTGCGCACCTGCCGCACCTGGACCAGATCGCCAGCGACCACTTTCACTTGGGCACCCACGCCGTCCCGATTGCTGTGAGTGCCCTCGGTTCGCACCATCAACCAGTTGTGCGCGTTGCCTCCTTCATTGCGGACCAGTTTGACCGGACCGCCGCCATTGGTCGCCAGGATATCGATGTCTCCATCCTCGTCGTAGTCGCCAAAAGCCGTGCCCCGGCCGACCTGCGCGAGGGCGAACCAAGAGCCCGAGTTAGTGTCCGCCACGGCAAAGCGGCCCGTTCCATCGTTGAGAAAGAGCTGGTGCTCTTGGGCGTATTCCACGCCGGACTGGAACAGGGCGATCTTGTCGAGGACATGGCCATTGGCCACGTACAGGTCGAGGTCGCCATCGTTGTCGTAGTCGAGGAAATTCGTGCCAAAGCCCAAAAAACGCCAACTTGGCCGCCCCAAGCCGACGGCCTCTGTCACATCTTTGAAGCGACTGCCCTCGTTGCGGTAGAGCGTGTTGGTCTCGTGGGAGAAGTTGGTGACAAAGAGATCAAAGTCGCCATCGTTGTCGTAATCGCCAAAGTCCACTCCCATGCAGGCTTCGTCGTCGCCGTCGGCGTTAAAGGCCGCACCCACTTGCAGCGCGACGTCGGTAAAGGTACCATCGCCCTCGTTGCGGAAGAGATAGTTTTCCATGCCGTCGTTGGCGACAAATACATCTTGGTCGCCATCATCGTCAAAGTCCCAAGCCACTACGCCTAACCCCTTACCAGCCAAATCCGCAATGTCGGTTGCGGCGGACACGTCGGTAAAGGTACCGTCTCCCTCGTTGTGGAAGAGCGCGTCGGGTACGCCTCCGTAGTCGGAAGGCGCGCAATACGAACGGGTGCGCTCGGTGATGGCCAACAGCCCCAAAGGAGTCGTCCCCACAAAGCCGCCGCACACTTTATTGGTGGCGAACGTGAAATCGACGTTGTTGACCACGTACAGATCGAGATACCCATCGTCGTCGTAGTCAAAAAAGGCCGCGCTCGAACTCCACTGCGGAGCCGCTGCCCCGGCCCGGTCCGTCACATCGGTAAAGGTGCCATCCCCTTCGTTGCGGTACAGAACATTGCGACCGTAGTTAGTCACGTACAGATCCTGGTCGCCGTCGTTGTCGTAATCGGCTACCGCGCAGCCCATGCCATAGCCCATATCGTCGGTCCCGGATTCCCGGCTGATATCGGTGAACGTGCCGTCGCCATCGTTGCGGTACAATGCGTTGGCAGCACGCCGACCTCTGGCGTCGTCTAGCATTGAGAAGTCGATGGCCCCCGGCTCCGAGGGCCTCACTTGGTCCGGCCGCTCGACCCAGTAGGTCTTTCCCCGCCGGTGATCGAGATTGATGGGCGCAGTTTGGATGCCATCCAGATCAAAGCCATTGACGAGATAAATATCCAAATCGCCGTCGCCATCGCTGTCGAAAAATCCTCCGCCGGCACCGTACGTCTCGATCAAGAAATACGCCCCTGAAGCGCCGTCGATGTGGACAAAGTCGATCTCGGCCTGGGCCGTAACATCCCTAAAGAGCACGGGTGGTGGGGCTGTATCGCACCCCATGTACAGGCAAAGACCAACTAAAAGCGGTTTCATAATAGGATTTGCGGTCGCCGCGTTTCCGCTCATCGCCCGGACATCAAAACGACTCTGCGATCGACTTTACCGAACCGTAGGCCCCCCACAGTCCCAAGGCGAACAACACGCCCATGAGGACGTTCTCCCACAGGCGATTCTTGTACTCTGCGCCGATGTACTCCGCCTTGGCGGTAATCCACCACAAGCCGCCCACGAGCAGCGGGATCAATACCACTAAGGCGGTGGCGGCGAATACGGTCATGACGACAAAGCCCGGCATACCGGGCGCAGTCCAGACGACCGGGGAAATCAGGCACCAGACTACGACCCACCGGTAGCTCGGATGAGCTTGGTACGCCTGCAACTTTACTTCTGGACCGGCCCGCCAGCGCTGGTACCCGTGGGAACACAGGGCACCAAAACCAAGGGCTTGACCCACTAAGCCCGTGTACAGGACGGCAAAGAGGCCCAGATAAAACAATAAACGGCCGCCCTCTCCGAGGATCGTGCTCAGCAGCCGGGGCAGATCCTCCATCTCTGCGATGGTCAAACCGCGCGGGTGGAGCACTTCGGCACCGAGGGTCCAGATCGCCAAGTCGAGGACGATAAGGACGACGATCCCCAGCAGGAGATCGTAGAACTGCACGCGGCGGAACGCGGGCCCGATCCAGCCCTTTTGTTCCAAGAAGTAGGGATAGACCAGATTGGCCAGCGAGCCGCCAATGGTCCCGATCAGCCCTATGGCTACCAGCAGCGAACCAAAGGGACCCACCTGTGCGGGCAGATCGAAAGCAAAGACGCCCTGCAAAATTTTAGTCGGAGAGGGCCCGACCCACAGGGCCGCGCCCAAGAATGAGACCGAGAGCAAGCCCAGCAGGATCTTGAAGAGCAACTCGAGACGGCCGTACACCGGGCGGAAGACAATGACCAGCGTCACCAAATTCCAAAACAGGCCCCACAGCCAGACGTACCCGATGCCCGTCACATTGACCGAGATTTCGCCGATTCCCACAATGAGGTACGCGCCCTGGATGTGTCCTATGACGACGCCCATTAGCGCCAAGAAGGGAGGATACCAAGGATGCAGACGGCCCAACCCATCCAAGACTCCCTCGCCCCGCTGGTTGCACAATTGGTACTTGGCGATCAGGGATACGAACAGGAAGCGCACCACCAGCGCCAGCGCCAAAACCCACATCAGCGCGTACCCGTAGTTGCCACCGGCCACGGCCGACTCGACCACGTCGCCGGCACCCATCCAGGTCATTGCGATGACTATGCCCGGCCCAAAAGAGCGCAGGTACTGAAAAAAAGTCCGGGGCACCTGTGGGGCCGGTGCGTTAGTGGTTTCAGCAGAGGGTGATTTGTCCATCGGATTCCCCTTGGAGTCCACGAGAAAATTCGCTCTGTGACCCGCAAGCAAGCGAGGGGTGGCGTAGGCTAGCTATATCGTCCTATAGACTACTCTTGGCGCACCAACCGGGCTCCGGTTCCGGCATTGCGGCTGGTCGGGTCACCGCCCGAGCGATTGGCCGACCGCAGGACGTGGCCGTAATTGCCAAAGGCCCCGCCGCGACCGACGCGCAAAAAACCCTTAGCCGGCCCCTTGGGATCGACCTCGGGCGAGTTGCTGTAAGTCTCGTTTGAATACCAATCCTGGACCCACTCCCACACATTCCCGTGCATGTCGTGCAGGCCCCATGGATTGGGCAGCTTGGTGCCCACGGCATGGCCGTAGCGCTCGTCCACCTCCCAAGTGTTGTCCGCGTACCAAGCGTGCTTTTGCAAAGCGCTATCGTCCTCCCCAAAGGACCACGGCGTCGCAGTGCCGGCGCGGCAGGCGTACTCCCACTCCGCAGCCGTGGGCAGCCGGTACACTTCCGCTCCAGCCATCCGATTGAGACGACGCGTGAATTCCTGCACGTCTTCCCACGAGATGTACACGGCCGGATGGTGCGGATTTTCCTCGACATGGCTCTTGCCCGCCCACGGCTGCGCGTGCATGACACTGGTCCACTGAGCCTGCGTGATCTCGTATTTCCCTATGTAGAAGCCCTGGCTGATAGTAACCCGATGCTGCGGCCCTTCGTTCTGATCCCGTCCGGGTTCGTCGGCGGGCGAGCCCATGAGGAAACTACCCCGGCCGACCCACACCATGTCCATGATCCCACCGCCGGGTAATTCCACGGCGATGGCCTGGCCCGTGGGCCTCCGCACCTCTTGGATGTATCCGGTTATTCCGGGCGCAAAAAAATATAAAGCTCCAGCTAGTGCGCCCAAAATCGCCAGAACCAAGAGGCCGATCACTCTTCTTGACAGGCGAAAAGCGAGCATCTATATCTCAACAATGAATGTCCACCCAGTAAAAGTACGTCTCTACACAGTCGTCGTCTCTATAGTCCTAGCGGCCTGCAATATCTCGTCCTCCCCTCCGCAACAGGGGCCTGGCACAAAGCGCATGGCCGCCCGGCTCGAAGAAATCGCTCGCAACCTCAACCCCGCCACAAACACCTATATCAATGATGCAAGAGTCGAGTACTTGCGCCAACTTGACCTGCCCGCCGACCCGGTCGCCAGACTGCGCCTACAGGTGCATCTGGCGCGCGAATTCCTGCGCGCCGGCCACAGCCAAGAGGCCATCGACCGCTTTCTGGATCTAAAACAACAACTCGGTGCAACCAAGACCAAACCCAGCGTGCGCAAACTCCTCGCCCTATCCTATCTCCGCTTAGGTGAACAGGAAAACTGCCTGCAACAGCACACCAGCGAATCGTGCCTCTTTCCCATCGGCCCGGCCGGGGTGCACCACAATCAGCGGGGAGCTCGGGCCGCGCTTGGAGAATTCACCGCCATCCTACAAGACGAGCCCGGCGAAATGACGGCCCGCTGGCTCCTCAATATCTCATATATGGTCCTAGGTGAATACCCCGACTCCGTGCCGTCGCAATGGCTCATCCCTCCAACGGCCTTTGCCTCCGACGGCGACATCGGGCGCTTTGGCGATGTCGCCCCGCAGCTAGGACTGGACGTAGTGTCGCTGGCGGGAGGCAGCATCGCCGAGGACTTTGACCGCGACGGCTATCTGGATATCATGGCCTCATCCTGGGGCCTCCGCGATCAGCTCCGCTACTTTCGCAACCGGGGCGACGGCACCTTTGACGATATCACCGCAGAGGCCGGGTTGAACGGTGTCGGCGGCGGACTGCAAATCGTCCACGCCGACTACGACAACAATGGCTTTGCCGATGTGCTCGTCCTGCGCGGGGCCTGGTGGGAAGAAGACGGCCAGCACCCCAATTCGCTACTGCACAACTATGGCGATAACTTTTTTGACGACATCACCGAAGAGGCCGGCTTGCTCGCCTTTCATCCCACCCAGACGGCTGCGTGGGGCGACTACGACAACGACGGCTGGATCGATCTGTACATTGGCAACGAATCTTTTCGCCATAATATTCACCCCTGCCAACTCTTTCACAACCAAGCCGACGGCACGTTCGCCGATGTGGCGCAAGAAGCAGGCGTCGCTATCTCGGGTTACGTCAAGGGCGTCGTCTGGGGCGACTACGACAACGACGGCCAACTCGATCTGTACATTTCGCGGCTCACCGCTCCCAATCTTCTCTTCAGGAACGAGGGCGAAAATACATCCGGCCAGTGGACCTTTGCCGACGCCACTGCCCAAGCCGGAGTAGCCGAGCCCGTCTGGAGCTTTCCAACTTGGTTTTGGGACTACGACAACGATGGCTGGCTCGACCTATTCGTCTCCGGGTATCACGCCAATGCCGGCGATCTAGCGGCCGAATACCTAGGCCTGCCCCACGATGCCGAGTACCCCCGCCTGTACCGCAACCAAGCCGACGGCACGTTCGCCGATGTAACCCTCCAAGTCGGGCTCGACAAGGTGCTCTACACTATGGGGTGCAATTTCGGCGACCTCGACAACGACGGCTGGCCCGACTTTTACGCGGGTACGGGGTCGCCTTCGTTCCGCTCGATCATGCCCAATCGCATGTTCCGCAACGCCGGAGGCCAATCGTTTCAGGAGGTTACCACCTCGGGTGGGTTCGGGCACCTGCAGAAAGGCCACGGCGTGGCCTTTGGCGATCTCGACAACGACGGCGACCAAGACATCTACGCGGTCATAGGAGGCTCCTATACCGGGGATCTGTCCCACAATGTCCTCTTTGAGAATCCCGGACACGGCAACCGCTGGCTCACCCTCCAGTTGGAAGGCGTGCGTTCCAACCGCGCCGCCATTGGGGCCCGCGTCCGAGTCGGGGTACACACCGCAAGCGGCCGTCGCGACATCTATGCCACGGTAACGGCTGGAGCCAGTTTTGGCGGTTCGAGCTTACAGCAGGAAATTGGTCTGGGCCAAGCGACGACCATCGAGTCAGTCGCAATCACCTGGCCGGCTTCTGGTGAGACCCAACTTTTCACCGGCTTGGCCATGGATCGGGCCTATAAAATCCGCGAGGGGGATCCGGTTCCAACGCCCGTCGAACTGCAAGCCTTTGACTTGTCGCCCGCTAACGCCCATGTCGCACGAACCGGACGCGGTCACCATCGCTAGTCAGCGTCACTAGATCAGATCGCCATCCCGTCCTAAAACGGCCTTCACCCGTTCCAACTCCCCTCCCACCAGTCCTGTTCCATTGGACGCTCCAGCGTTCATTTCCAACTGCTCCATTTGCTTGGCCCCGGCGATGATGGTCGACACTACTGGATAACTCAGGAGGTACTGGAGGGCGGCCTGGGCCTGGCTGCGCCCCGCCCGCTCGAGAAACCGGAGTTCTTCCACTTTCCGCAAAATGACCTGGGCGTCCACCACCGCCCCTTGTTCGTGCCAGCCAGTGCCCGTGAAGGCGTCGGCCGCGTACTTGCCGCTCACCAAGCCCCGGGCCAGACCCTGTTTGACCACGACGCCCACATTCCGCTCGGCCACCAACCCGAACATGGCGTCCGCCATATCGTGGTAGAGCATGTGGAAGGTGGGCTGCAGCGAGTCAATTAGGTCCTGTTCCAGCAGCCAGACACCAGCGTCGATGTGGTTGACACTAGCCCCCCAGTAGCGAATCTTGCCCTGTTCCTTCAGGCGCTGCATAGCCTCCAGCCAATTGTTCTCCTGCAAATGATGCAACTGTGGACTGTGCAGTTGGTACACGTCGATATAATCCGTCTGCAACCGGCGCAAACTCGCCTCTACGGCCTCTTCAATATGCCCAGGAGAAATATCTCGTCCCTCTCGGGGGATGACACTGCCGACCTTGGTGGCCAGAATCATCCGGTCGCGGCGTCCCTTCAGCGCCTTTCCCAGTATGACCTCACTCCGCCCTTCCTGGTACACGTCCGCTGTATCGACGCAATTGATGCCCAGTTCCATGGCCCGATGCACCATGGCGATGTGCTCGGACTCGGTCAGCTCCTGCCGGCCCAGCATATTGGTGCCATAGCCGATTTCGGAAACCTTTAGTTCAGTCCTGCCCAACTTTCGGTAGTGCATATTCACCTCGCTCAAAAATAGACTAGAATATTTCCCTGCATGCCTGTCGAACTATCGATCAGAAACCACGCGCCGCCCGCAGCCACATTGCCCAGGACCAATCCTAGAAAAAATGGTTGAATCCGTCTGTACAATCCAGGCCCTCCGTACTTCAACACCACGCTCTTGAAGAACCACACCAAGAAGACGCTCACCCAGATCTGGTTCGTAACCCAAGTCGTGGCGATGGGAAAGCCGACCGGATGCAGCGGCCACCACAAAAGGTAGTGCCGCGCCAGCATCAGCAACACCATGACCCCACCGCCCACGGCCACGTAAAACCACCCCTCCCAATTCACCGCCATCGGGTTGGCGATCCATCCCGCTACATCTTGAAAGGGCTTTTGCGACCCCACGAAGAAGTACTGGTTTAGGTTGATGCCGCCGTAAGTATAAGCCTGGTGGAGAAGGTACCAAGTCGAGCCGACCAAACTGATGACCACAGCCCATACCATCGCCCAAAACAGCCGCGTTCCGCCGCCCTGCTCGTGCAGTTCCCCGTCTAGCTTTAGCCCGTTGGCGCACGCGGCCATGGCGAAAATGCGCACCTTCAAAATCCACGCGTACGTCATGCCCAGCGCTGCCAAGCCCTCCGCGCCGATAGCCGTGGTTCCCACCGTGGAGGTCATAAAGGCCTGTGGATAAATCGGTGCCCGGATGGTCGCCAAGCCCGCCTCGGCCACAAAGCGGCTCAACCCCACGAATAGGACGAAGATCACGAACAAAAACCAGGGCACCAACCAACCCGGCAGTCCCGACAGGGTCAACCACACGCCTAGGATAGCCCAGCCGATAATCGTCCCGAACACCGCGGTGCGATAAGAGAGCATCTCCCCAGAGTCGTCCACGGCGGCGTCCCCCAGAAAAGCTTTGCGACACACGGCCCGCAGATGATTGCGTCCCACCCATAGACTGAAGAGCACAAAGGCAATCAAAGCGCCCATGCCCTCGTGGGCGGCAATTGCCTCTGAAGTGGCGTACCCGGTCAGTCGCTCTGTCATGGCAATGCCCAAGACGCTGAAAAGGCCCTGTTGAGCAGTCGTCAACAGAAAAAAGACCCAGATGCTCAGGAGCACTTGCAGGTTGACGAAATAGGCAAACCCCAAGGTCATAAAGCTGAGAGCGAGGCGCAGGCTCACTTGGTCGCGGAATACGGGGATGCTGGTGTCGAGGACTATCGCGGGAATGAAATTGTAATAGCTGTGCAGAGCGTCGAGACTCAGCAGTGCGAACGGGATTGAGAACCCCAGCCACATGACGGGATTGCGGAAAAACGGCCGCATCAGCGAGCCGTCCTCCTCGATCATCTCCAAGGGCAGCTTCACCAGCGGATACACCAAGCGCTCGTGGTCGATCCACTGCCGCCGCAGAATGACCATCGTACACACCATCACGAAACACAAGGTCAAAAAGAACAGCGCCCAGTAGCACAGCGGTTGTAGCCACGCCCCCCACGGAATGGGCACCCCGGCTGGCGCGCCCTCAAAAAAGTGCTGTACAGCCTCGCCATCCAACGGCGCGATCCACCCCTTCATGTACGGGTGGATCAGTTCCACCCAATCGTTCTCGGGCGTGGCGTAGTAGAACACGCTGGCGATTTTGGGCACCATGTGCTCGACATAGCCCTCCGTCGGCACGGTAGCCGCCATCATCGCCATGATGAAGACGATTCCCAACTCGGCGCGTCTCAACGTCAGCCGTCGATGGACCAGACCAAGGAGGGGATTGACCAGACCCGCGAAGAGCGCAAAGACGAAAAAGGCGATGGGTACGCTGATATTGAGGGCCATCCACGAGGCGTTGACAAAGGTCGAATGCAGCGCACCGATCGCAGCACCCAAGGAGAGGACGCAGCCCCAAAAAAATGCCTTGCAACTCAGACCAGAGGATGCAGTTGGCGGTTCGGAATCCCGAGGCACCGGCTGCTGGCTCATCGCATGAACCTCAGTTTTTAATGGGCTCTCGCCCTCCTCGGGGGTAGTAATAGCCAATCTCGCGGTCAAAGGCGTACTCGATGTCGATCGTCTCGATCGGTTCATCGCGAAAGTTAAAACGCAGAGCTATATCGCCGAGGTGCAGACGCACTTTGCGGACCTCTGGGTGGAGATCCGCAAAGGCGATGAAGCCTTCGACCTCCTGCCCGCTGAAGACCACGCCGCTAGGATATAGCGTTCTGCTCAGCAGATCTTTCCGGCCTTGGAAAGTGGTGTAGAGTTGGCCGACATAACCGGTGATGTACTTGCGGTAGTATTCCTCCATATCGGTCTGACTCAGCGCTGGATAGCGGCGGCCGTTATCGCTGATGATGGTGCTCTTTGCCGGATCGATCAGGAGTTTCGGGTACTGATAGTTCTTGACTTTGAGCTGGAAGACGGTAAAGCGCCGGGGCGTCGTGCCCGTGGAGGGATCGCGCCAATTGCCAAAGGTATAGGGGTTGGTCGATTCCGTACCTTGGAGGGATTGCGCTGGGAACAGCCTGTTCAGTTCGCGGTCGGAAAACGGCCGCACCGCTATCTCCAGCCGATCGGCCACATAAGTGACCGTCCCATCGTCGCTGACGATCATCCCAGCAGCTTGGCCCTCTTCATCGAGAGGACGCAGCGGGTCGGCGTAGTATTGATAGCCGTACCTACAGCTAGCAAGACCCAGCGCTAGGACGAGAATACACGCCCATCGCCTGTCGCCAAAAGGAACCAAAGCACGCATCGGCAGTGCCTTTTTCTAGTATGCTACGGCCACTGCGCCGCCGCGGACCTGCGCGCCGACAGCGGCGTCCATTAAAACCCGATAAATGTACACCCCCGGCGGTACGAGTTGCCCCGCCCCATCCCTACCGTCCCAAAATACGCGACCGAAACCGCTGGACTGGGACATCGCCTGGCTCCAGACGAGGCGACCAGAGAGGTCGTGGACTGCAATTTCAACGGGAACAGGTACCGTGGCCTGAAACAGGTTATACGTCAACTCCACCCTATCATTCACACCATCCCCGTTGGGCGTAAAGGGATTGGGGTGGATCTCCACCTCAGCCAGCAACTCACCCTGCTCCTCCGGGGAAAACCCGACGAGCAGATCCTCTGAATTGAGGTCAATGTGTACATCGCCGGGAACAATGGGCTGGGGCATCTCGTCGCGTTTGCTGTTGAAAACTCGTCCCTCAAAGCGCGTGCCCGAAACAAAGACGCGGCAGTCGAAATCGATTTCGACTAGGATCGCATCCCGGTCGATCAAGCGCTCGGGAAAAGAGACGCGCAAACGGTTTTCCTCCACCTCGGCGACAAAATCGTCCAAACCCATGCCGGCAATCCGCACCTCTTGCACCACTGCGGCGGTGGGTGTGGCAATCTCCACCCCGTCAAAACCGGGATCTCCAGGCCCCACGCGCGGCCTCAGCGCATAGGTAAAGCGCACGAGTTCGCCCGGGGAGACGAGCACGGGCCAAATCTCGCCAGCGACCTGCTCGACCAAGGGCGGAGAAAATTCGACCGCGAGAGAATCAATGCGAGAGCGCGACAGCGGCAGCGCGCTGGCAAAGTCGATCTCAAACTGGAAATAGCGCGCCGGTTTGGGGGCGACCAAGGGTTCCCTCCCAGTGGACGGATAGGGCGCAGACCACGGGGTCCAATTTTCCGTATTGGCTACAATGGGTCCTCTCGCCTTGGGGTGTAGCGCCTCGTATGCACTGCGCGATACGGCCTGTTGGCCGTTCTGTCCTATGCCCGTAAAGCTGAGGTAGATATTCGGATCGGGCGTCGAGCCGCTCCGCGTGCGAATCTGCAGGGTACTGCCGGGATCGTCCACCGCCTCCCAAGTCATGGCCCCCAGCACGACCGACTCGCCAAAGTCGATGATGTCGGATGTAAAGGTGGCTGAGGAGGCATACCCCTTGCCCCAGACCTCTACCTCGCCGAGTTGCCAGAGACGGGCGCTGGGCAAGCTGATCGTATCGGACAGAGCCACATAGCGCACCAAGCGCGGCGGTATTTCGATCTGCGCTGCGTCTCCCTCAGTCTGCTCCACCTCGGCTACCAACTCCCAATTGCGCACGAACCAGTGCCAGTTTCTCTGTCTTTGGGGAAAGGCGACGGGCTCTTTGCCGTCTTGGATGAAAACTTGGAACCCTTCGATAAAGCGGAACTCGAGTCCTTCGACCGCCGAAAAACCTATGCGATCTACGCCGAAGGGTGCCCCCAAATCGACAACTAGGACGACGGCGAAAAAGGGGTCGTTCTCGCGCGTATTGACGATATCGAGTTCAATGGGGGGCCAGCCACTCAAACGGTCGCCGTCCACTACATTTTTCAGGCTCTCGAATTTGCGCCAAGTGTAGTTGGTCAGCACCCGCGCCGAGTCCAACTGTCGCTGATTGAGGGCGAGATTTTCGCCCGACACTTCGAGCGGCTCCAGCCAGCCGGAACTCTGCTCGTCGCTCAACAGCTCCAAGGTGCCAACGGTATTCCAAGGGCGCTCCTGCCCGCCGACTGTCCAGAGATCCACAGGGGAGGCCCGTACCCAGAGGCCCAAGACGAGGAACAGAGCAACTGTGCGTCTCCTAGCCATCAATCCAGTCCGGCGAATATGACGAGGAACGATTCGACGCGGTTTTGTTCCCGGTTCTCAAAGCGCTGCTGCTGCACTTGCGTCCCCAAGTTTATGGTCACCTGATATCCGAGGTACGCTTGGGTAACGGATAGCTGCAGCGCGCCGACCCAACCCCAAAAATCGAGCTGCGCCCCGGGTTTGTCGGCCCAATCCCAGAATTTGGTCAATTCCGTGCCGCCTTCCAGTTCGAGATTGGGCATCAACTGCACCGCCAGCGTCAGAAAGAGAATCTCGGACAGATCGTTTTTACTGCCCACACTTTCCAGATAGGCGGTCTGACGCCGGTACATGCTCTTCAATTTGGGGTGAAATACCAGCGCTTCCGTGAGTTGGAAAGAGTAGTCGAGTTTGTGGATCAGGCCGAGGAAATGGGAGTCGTCAATGATCTCCGGTTCTTCCCCGGGCCGGGTGAGCCGGGCGACATTGTCGCCGCGCTGAGCGAGCCCTTCGTATTTGACCTTGGCCGACGTGTTGAAGCGGCCCCAAGCTTGGTCGAAACGAATAAAAACCGAGTTGACGACCGCGTTTTGGGCCAGCATGGGGTCTGCAAAGGGAAATTCGCTCACGCCGAACGTACCCGGCGGCTGCGTCCAAAACAACTGGTCGTCGATGATGTTGTCCTCGACGAACTTGAGCTGGTAGAAAAGGCGGAACTGGCCCAACGCGACCCGGTCTTGCTGCATTTTGAAGATCAGATAGGAGAAGCGACTGCGGCGATCTGCCGATAACAGCCACTGGTTTGAATAGCCCCCTAGCAACTGCACCCCGGGGAAAATATTGAGGCCCAAGTATCCGTTGTACCCTCGGTGGTCCCGTTGAAACGGGTAGTCGGCCTCGTCATCGTCCTCAAAGCGGTCAATTAGGGTGTTGTTGTCCATGTCGATGCCAAAGAGGAATTCGGGCGGATCCACGGTATAGCGGAGGAAGGGTTCGTCGTAATCGGGCCGGGTGTTGTCGTTTTGGTTAAAATCCGAAATAAAATCGTTGTTCTCGTCCAAGCCGGGAAAGATCCCGCCTCTGGGGCCGCCGGAGATGGATCGGCGCTGACTTTCGTTGGGTTGCTGGGCCCGGCGCCAGTCGGGGAAGCGATCTTGGTCGTCGTTGTCGTCGACAAATTCGTACACGCCGCGCAGCTTGTTGGTGTAGTCGAGCTTGCCCTGCTGATCCTGGATGTACATGGACGTGGAGTAGTCCTGGTCCACGCTGAAAATCTCGCCGTACGCAAACCACGGATAGTACCGACTCGTAGTGCGCGCAGTCAGGTATCCGACCTGGGCGGTGTTCGCGGCCCGCACATGCCTTTCGAAATTCACATTGGGCAGGCGGCGCCACTGATTATTGTTATTCCACTCAGCCATGATGTCGAGTCCGGCGACATCATGGACCTCGAGCGTCAGGCCGTAGATTTCATTGGCCGTCGGCAGGCCGTAGTCAAAGCGGACGAGACGCTGGTTGGAGCCGTCTTGGACATTCCGCGCGGACTTGGCCACGGGCAGGTACACGGGTTGGTCCGAGAAGTCGGTCTGTAGGTTGGAAGTCACCTCCACCAGGTAATCATTAGCCAATACCAGTTCAAAGACTAGCTTGCGGATCAATTCGGGCTGGGCGAACGCGTAGGTTAGGACGATTTGCTCGGCTCCGTCGGCGACCAAGGCCCCGCGGCGCGGCGTGCCGCCCTCGACTAGGGGGACAATATCGAGAGGTTCGGTGTCCGCATTGGCCAAGACGCGCTCGGAAAAGAGAATGGCTCCCCCCTTGCCGTCTTCCGGTGAATCGTCGCTAATGCGGATTTGCACTTGGCGGATGACGTCGCGGTTCTGCTCGGTCGTCAAGTTCCCCGCGCGGATCCCGGCCAGACTCAAATCCGGCGAGGTCCGCCCCAGATGGGCATTGACGTACGTGCCGCCCATCTGGACAAAATCCCCTATCTGCACCGTCGTCCTGAAGCCGAGCAAATTGTTGAAATCAGTGATCTTCGATTCGTTTACCTCCCCCCCTTCGAGCGCTATGGGCAGATTGACCCGGGACATGAGCAAGGTCGCCGCGTATTTGTCCGACTGGAGATCGACCTGGACCCCATTGAAGGCCGGTTTGGAAAAAGTAAAAGGAGTCAGGGCCGTGCGGATCTCATCGCCGACCGTCACGGCAAAGTAATACTGGCCCCTTTGGACCTGGGTCACGACCAGCCTGTTGAACCAAGAATTGAAGCGGCTGCTCTTGAGGATGTCACTCCCAAAGGTCGTGGGTTGCTCTTGGGTCCAGCGGTAGATCTGCCACCCCTCAGTCACGTAGTTCCCGTAGAGATCGTACCAGCGCGTGCCCTCCAGTTCGGTATCTACGTAGCGCTGGTAGGGAACCCTGGCGTAATTGGAATACTGCCACCAGTCCCACTTGTACTCGGCGTAGAGTTGCTGAGGGCGATACCACTTCTGGATAGTGGGATCGATCGCCTCAAAAAAGGTCTGAGCCCCCGTCGGGTTCAGGGCCTGCGCCCGGCTCGACGATGGCACGGCCGCGAGCAAGGCCACTGCGATTGCGATGTATTTGCAATAGGTCACGGAAAACCGCCTCAGTAGGCTACCCCGACGAGCCGCGTAAACTCCCTCGTCGGCTCGTCGCTGTCGATGCTCAGGCGAAACAGGTACACCCCAGGGGGCACCCTATTGCCCGCCCAATCGCGGCCGTCCCACAAAAGGACGTACTCCCCGCTAGACCCAGACTCGTCGCGCAGCCGAGCGACCAAGCGACCACCCAGATCGTACACGGCTGCCCGAAGTTGGCGAGACGCCTCCAAACCGACCAGCGCAAAGCGCACAGTCAACTGTTCGTTGCGCCCATCTCCGTTCGGAGTGATCACCGACGGACTGATCGTCGGAGTGCGGAGACCGCTGCTGCCAGCGGGTAGGAAAACTCTCAGATCGTCGCCTAGCTCATCCGGGCTCGCATCCCCCGGATCAATCTGTTGCCAAGAGTCCGGCTCAGCCGAGCGCCGTACAAACCCCTCAAAGAGCGTGGCATTGAGAAAGACTTGGGTGGCGAAATTCACCTCGATCAGTTGCGCGGCCTGTACCGCCGTCGGCAGGGTGAGGACCAGTGAGTCCGCCGCGGCCCGCACGGCAACGGGCTTTATTTCCTCGTGGTTTAGTTTCAGGCCCCGAAAGACAGGATGAGTCGGAACGCGAATCAAAATCTGGTCGAAACCACGGGTCCCGGACCCGAAACTAGGGAGGATGAAGTAGGAGAATTCTTCCGTCTGGCCCGGTGTAGCTACCCGAGGGACGATTTCAGCGACGATCTGTTCGGCCGCCGGGTCCGTGAATTCGAGCGCCACACTGGACAGGGTTGGAGCCCGCTGTGGATCATCGCTGATCAACTCCACTTGTATCTGGGCATAGCTGCGGGGGCTAGGCGATTGAAAGCGCGCACCCGAATACTCGTAGGGCAGGCTCCACGGACTCCATCCCGCGCCCGGGATGAGTTCGACTGTGGGCTCTTTCTCGCGTTTGAAGGGCGGCAGCTTGTTCCAAGCCTTTTCAGTGTATTCATTGCCCTCCTTGTCGAAGTAGTGCAGTTTCTCGCCTAGCTCGTTGCCCGTGCGCGTGCGCACCACCAGTCTGGTGGCCGGCGGCGTCTCTCCGCTCCAGTGGATAGCCGTCAGATTTTTGGCCCCGCCCAGGTCGATCAAACCAGAGGTCAAGGTGACGCCCGGAATGAACCCCTCCCCAAAAGCCTGGATCTCCCGCACAGTTGAGACGCCCGTGCGCCGCTGATTGCGATTCGACCAGAACAGGTAGCGCACCTTGCGCGGGGGTAGGTGCTCCTCAAAGATGAAGCGCTCGGGAGCGGGATTTTCTTCGAGTTCGGCAATCTCCTCCCAGACTAGGTCGTCGAAATCGATGAACTCGCCCGCGCCGGTGCCGCTGCTGCGCGTCCCATCCGAGGCAAAGAGTTTGTATCCAAAGATCGGAACGTTGCGCTTACCAGTGAACTCAAAGGACGTGATGATGCGCACATGGTCTATCCAGAATAGCGTTCCCAAATCTATGTTGACCCACCCCCACCGCTTGGGGTCGCCAAAGAAATAGCCGAGGGAATTCCAGCCCGTATTGTAATTCCCGTCTATGATATCCGAAGCAAAGGTTGGTGGCTCGCTTTCGTCGCCTCCGGCCGGTGCGATGAGCGCGCCACCCCCCCGTTGCTCGCTGCCCAAGACGATATTGTCGCCCAAGGCTCTGACCTCGATTTCGGCCAAGCGCGGATTTTCGGCTGTGCGCAGGGCACGAAACAGCACAAAGCGCACGAACTGCCTAAAGGTCAGCTCGCCTCGACCGCTCAATTCCACGTCCTGCGGCAGAAGCGGATAGGTGAGTTCGTACTGGGTATTGGGACGGGTCGTCTCGGCCAACAAGCTGTATTTCTTGAGTCCAGAGCCAAAATAGACTGCTTCCTCGCCCGTAGAGACAAAGACTTGGAACATGCTGAAAGGATTGCCCGAGCGGGCGAATTTTACCGCGATCTCCGTGGCGGAGACGGCCCGGCCCAGATCCACTTCCACCCACCAATCCTCAAGGGGGGCACCAGCGGCAGGGGTCCAAAACGTCTCCTCGTCGCCGTCGAGAATGCGGCCGGCCATTCTAAGGTTCGTGCCCGCCCCGCGTATGCCGCCCAAGCGCTCTTCCCCGTCCCCAAAGTCGCCCAGCACTGAGAACTGGTCGGCATTGAGCGCGGCGTTGATCGATTTGCGAATGAAGACCGGGCTAACTCGGCCGTCCGGCGAAATCGCAATAGTCCCCTCGGGAGCGCTCCACGCGCGCCACTGAGACGAGCGGCTGAAGCGGATTTCACCAGCTAACGCACCCCAAGGCCAGAGGAGGAAAAGGCCAGCGCAAACGACGAGCATCTTCCCTATGGGGTACGAAACAGTTGAAGTTGCTTTTCTGCTGGTGTGCCCCACTTTCTCGTCCTCTCAGTAGACCAAGGCCACAGGTACGGCCCTTGCGTTGGCCCCCGTGGCCGAATCTACGCTGATGCGACACACGTACAACCCCGGAGCGACTAAGGAGCCCTCGCTCGCTCTGCCGTCCCACTCCACCGCGTAAAAACCGCTGCTCTGCATGCCATTGAAAAGCACCCGGACTCGCCTCCCCGCAAGGTCGTATATAGCCGCCTCGACGGATACGGGTTGGACGAGTTTGAAGATGCTGTACTGAATGCGCATTCGGTCGTTGAGCGAGTCGCCGTTGGGCGTAAAGGGGTTGGGCGCAATGGCCAAGTCGCCCAAAATGGTACCGTCCAATTCCAACTCGACCGAAAAGTGATTGGTGTTAAGATCGATGCTAGCATCGCCGGGCAGGACATCTTGGGCTAGTGCAGCGGACTGGCTGGCGAACACTCGGGAGGAAAAAAGGGTCCCGAATTCGATCACCTTGGCAGCGAATTTCAGTTCCACCAGTACCCCGTCTTTTACGACGGGATGATTTGGAAAGCGCACTGTCAGGAGAGAATCCGTCGCTTCCCAAGTAAAGTCTTCGATCGGGGTACCACCTACAGTTAGTTCGCTCAGACGGGCCCGGGTCGGAGTAGAAAGTTCCACCGCATCAAAGCCCGCATCGTCATCGAGGATGCGCGGCCGCAGATGGTAGGTAAAGGACGTAGTCTCCCCGGCGATGACGAATTTCGGCTCGATTTCGGCTACTACTTCGTGGGCCGGTGGCGGCGAGGAAATTTCAAAGGCGAGCGAATCCATCTGAGCCGACGCGGCAAAGCGATCGCTGACTAATTCGACGGCAAACTGGAAATAGCGCCGAGGTGCCGGCGAGCGGATGCGCGAGCCACTCGTGGTGTGCGGTGGCGACCAAAGGCTCCAGTTTGCCAGATCGGGCCGTTTTACCTGCTGGTTTTCCCTCAGCTTGTCGTACTGATCTTTGCTTACTTCTTCGAGTGTAGCCCCTCGGCGTCGGTAGTAAAGGTAGGGATCGGGGGTCGAGCCACTGCGGGTGATCACCTCGACTGCGCCGCCCGCATCGGTCTGAGCGGCCCAAGTCAGCGCCCCCAGAGTGGCCAGGCCGCCTAAATCGATGACGTTGGACGTGTACACCGCCTGCGGTGCAAAGCCCTGGCCATAGACTTCCAATTCGGCGATTTCCCAAGGCAGCGGACTGGTGAATATCAGCATGACCCACCGGACATAGCGAGGTGCGATATCGACTGTGACCACCTCGCGTTCGTTGCGGGTCGTTCGGGCCGCCAAATCCCAGACTGGATCGCCTCGCAGCGGGTCGCTTTCGTCGCTGACGTACAGTTCGTATCCCCGCAGAAATCGGTCTCCCTGCTCAATGCGGGGATAGAACGAAACCTGATAGACGCCACTGAAAACCCGACCCAGATCCAGAATGATGCGCCCCCCTATCTGTCTAGAGTGCTCAATGGGAAAAATCGTGGCGATTTTCCCGTCGATCAGCGCCCCCAAGCCGGTCTGGGGATCGGCTAGACCCCGGACCGAAGGCTGCGGGCTGTCGATATTGCCGCCTTCGGCCAAGGCCCGCAAGCTGAGATTTTCGTCGGGCGATATGCGCTCGGGCTGTAGCCAACCCGGACGGCTCGCCAAGTCGATGGCTCGCACAGTCCCCCACTCTTGCCACGGACGCTCACTGCCGCCAAAAACCAGTACTTCCCGGGCACCTGCGGATTCGCCGATCAAGAGGGCAATCAGCAGGAGGGACTTAAATGTCATGGACGTGTACCTAGCGCAACTCACTGTGCGGCAACCCGTATGGTGAACCCACCTTCGACTCCTTCGGGTGCGATGCCAATGCGGACGATCTGGCCGGGGGCCACAAGGGCTGTCTGCGGGGGGAAGGACGACCCGCCTTGCGCGTTCAGGGGTGAACCAGGCCAAGCTATTTCCACTTCGAATGGTGCCGAGGCATCTCGGAGCAGGCATTCGATCACCGCCGTGCTCTTGGCCTCGATCCGGGCGTTCTGCTGACAGGCGGCGATAGTGATCTCCATCTCGTCGATAAATGAATTGACGACCCGGAGCTCAACCGCTCCTTCTCCAGCGCGGGTCGTCTCGGTAGAGAGCGGGATCTCCTCTTCGCATCCGCCCAGCATAGCCGCTGAGACCAGGACGAGAAAAACGCGCAGCATTCCCATGGCGGCTCTGCTCAGTTCTGGCGGCGGCCGTCGATCAGGATGATGAAGCCACTACCCGTCCCTCCCGGGACGTTCCTGATTTCGACGACCTGCCCGTACGACACGGTGACGGTTTTTGGCGGAGGCGGGGCATACCCTTGTCCAACGGGTGGATTCAGCCACACGACGACGACATCGAAGGCGTTGACATCCTCCTCGATCAGGCACTCGACCGATTGGACTTGGTCGGACAAGAGGCGGAATCTCTGGAAGCAGGCGGCGATATTCACCTCTACCTCGCCGCGGAAGGAATTGACGAACTTGATGAAGCGGCTGGGCTCACCTTCCTCGGTGTCCTTTGGCAGAGTCGATAGATCGATCTCTTTTTCGCAGCCGCTCGACAGAAAGATGCCCGTGCCGAGCAGGAGCAAATGCGCACATCTCAGCATAGATCACTCTTTCATACAATACAGCACAGCGGTTCAGCCGGTATTCCGGCCGAACCGCTGGCACTAGAGCCCCGAGATACTCCCCCGCGCTGGGTGGAATCCCGGGATAGGTATAGATGAGCCGTTAGTCTGCGAAACTGGACTTTATGCGAGCCCAGGAAATCGACTCGACCGCGGTGGGGGCAGCGGCCTCAACATCGGGGTCAACGATGAGGGTGAAGCTATTCATGGAATCCCCGTTGCCGGTCGCTCCGCTCTCGTTCGAAGTGGCCCAAGCCCCGTCCCAACTGTCACCGCCGTCCCAGTCGTCGCCCTGGAACATGAGGTGGGTCTTCGTGTTCTCAGTTAGATCCATGACCGTGCTGGTCTCGGCTCCGCCTTCGCCGGTCGATACGGCCGCGTCGAAGAATGAGAACAAGGTCATGCGCCACTCGTAGTTAATGGTCACATTTTCATCGCCGTGGCTCCACGGCTTGCCGCTGGCCGGGCCAGTGGCGAAGACGAGGTGGGGCGGCTGATTGGCCCAGAACTGGGAGTAGCTGTCGCTGAAACCCTGCAGGGCGAACACATCGGCATCGCCGGCCGCCTGAAACGTCCACTCTTGGCCGTTGCTGTACACCCCGTCTGGATCAATACCACCACCACTGTGATCGGGATCCAGCGCGAAGGTCCAGCCGTCGTCGCCGACCGTGCGGCTGCCGCGCAGCAAGTCGCGATCGTAGAAGTCGTCGAACGTGTTGATCGCGACCCAGAGCTGATTGCCCTCGTCAACGCCCGTCCACGCCACGCAGATGGTGACGTCGAAATCATTCAAGTCGAGCCCGTCTGGGCCGGCGCGGCTGAGCAGCGCGTCCCGCTGAATGATGGCGTAACCGGGGAACCAACTCCAGTCGGCGAGTTCCCCATCAATCTCCATTTGTTGGGCAACTCCGGCTGGAATGTGGATGGCGAAGTAATCCGGCGCATCGGCCGTGGCTGGCGCTGCCCCTAGCAGGGCCACCAAGCTCAGCACTAGGACAGAAGAAAATAATCTCATCTCGTTGCGACCTCCTTTGAGGAAGTGGGTAGATGGTCCATCCGCTACACGAGTGTGGATGGATCAGATGACTTTCCCTAAAGGGCCCTAAATACAGCCCCAAGGAAAGGGACTTAGGAAATCGAGCTAGAGAAATATATGTTGATTATTTTCTGATGCTTAGGTCATATTACGACGATCATTACAAAGGCCGTACGCCTAATAGCTGCAGAATTTCCATTCAATATATTTACTTTCAGTCTAGGATTCAACCAATATCTTGATACACCTATTGGCCCATCCTACTTTTCTTTTTACATCTGTCTGCCCACTCTGAATCGAGGAAGCGAAAATGGGACTGGCTGTTGCGCCGGAGCACTGGATCTCGCCTCGGGCGCGGCTCGTACTGATGGTGGTTCTGCTGACGGCCTGCGCCCAAGACCACAAGGGAACGACCGTGGCCATAGTTGGGACCGGGGAAATCACCGCCGAGGAACTTCGCCACTTCGTGCGCCGTCTCGCGCCGAGTCTGGTCAGTGACGAAACAGGACAGCGGGCCCGGGAAGATTACCTACAGGCTTTGGTCGATCGGGAAATCGCGCTTCTCGAAGCCTATGAAAAAGGCTTGGACCAGGACCCTGATTTGCTCAAAACACTCGACGAAAAAAAGAGAGAGCACCTCCTCTCCCTCTATCGCGACCGGGAGATCCTGCCCCGGATACAAGTGTCCGAGGAGGAGATCCGCCAGTTCTTCGACCAGCAGGATATGGCGCGGGAGCGTCGGACCACTGCCATTTTGGTGCGGACTCGGGAGCAAGCGCAAGAGATCCGCGCCCAACTTGAAGCCGGGAGCGATTTCGGCGAGTTGGCCAGAACGCATTCGCTCGACACTTGGTCGGCCCTGCGGGAAGGAGAGTTGGGATTTGTCACCCGGGCTGCTGCCGAACGGCTCTTGGGGATCCCGGTGGAGGTATTCGACACGCTTGGCACCGGCCAAGTATCGCCCCCTCTGCGCCGAGGCCGCAACTATCACCTGGTCCGCTTTTTAGCAGACCGGCCCACGGATCTGCAAACTCACCGGGAGAGCATAAAGACGCAGTTGCAGGAAGAGAAGCAACGGGCCCTCGAAGAGGAGCAAGCAGACACCTTGGCACGCGAATTCAACTGGCAACGGGTCTCTGCGGGGACGACTTTGCTGAAGGATAAAGGCGCGGCCTTGGGAGAGAGCGGCAAGTTGCAGCTCACCGACAAAGAAAAACGCCTGCCACTCTTCACTTATGAGGGCGGGGCCATTTCTTTGGCAGACTACATGGCGGTATTGCGCCAGCACAGGATCAGAGCGCCTCGGGCCTTGCTGGACAGCACCTTTATCGGTTTGCTCGGACGCCGCTTTTTGCAAAAGCCCGCCCTCTTTGTAGCAGCCGCCGAGCGCCTCGGCCTGCCAGAAGATCCCGAGGCGGTAAAGTGGGTCGAGAAAACCAGACAGGAGTTGTTGGTCTGGGGTATAAGGCAGCGGGAAGTCATCGACCAAATCGCCATTGACGAGGCAGATGTCCGGCGATTCTACGAGGAAAACGGAGCAATGTTCCGGCGAGAATCCTTTGAACAGGCCCGCAGGAGGGCCGAGGTCGCCTTGAGGAAGGCGCTGGAAAGGGATCGTTTTGATACGTGGATCGCCGATCTGCGCCAGCGGTATGGAGACCGCGTCAAAGTCTTCCCAGACCGCTTGGCGCAAGCCCTGCCGGAAGCGCTGCTGGACAGCCTCGCCAGAAATTAATACCATCTGCAAACCAAAAGGAGGTTCTCATGCAACTTGAACTACCCACACGCTGGCAACGCGACTACGATGTGTACGACCGCCTCGCGGAACTCGGCATCGACTTAGGCCGCAGAGAAGATGCCATCGCGCCCGAGACCAACCGCATTCCCAGACTCATTTTCACCCCTTCCGGCTTGCTCTTTTTCTCTGGATCGGGCGCGGGCGAGGGGCCGGTCACCAACGACGAGTCCTCGGTAGAGAAAGGACACAGCGCCGGCCGGGACGTGGGCCACAAGCACATCTGCGTGCTGCACTGGGGTCTGCACCCCTTTGGCACGCTGAACGACGTCTGGTATTGCGTCAAGTGCATCGGCATGGTGCATTCGGCCCACCGCGAAGAGTCCTTTACCAACGCTCCCCGCGTGGTGGACGGATACACGGAAGTCTGGCACGATGTATTCGGCGGCCCCCTGTCGCGTCGCGCCAAGGAAGGCCAGCCCGACGGCCGTTCCGGCTGGCACGGCCGCAGTGCATTGGGCGGATTTGAGATCAGCAACTTGGCCATTGAACCGGAGATGATTGTGCAGGTCGATCCCGATTTGGCGATCCGCGTCATCCGGGAGCGCGGTCCCCACATTTGAATTGTGGCTCTGTGGGCTTCTAGTACCGCTCCCCCACGTCGAGTAGGGTTTTCCCTTCCATCATCGCCTCGAGGTATTCCACTACCCGATTGACCGCTTCTTCGGACAAAATCCTACCCTTTTCCGCATCGGCCTCCAAAGGCGTCTTGTCCTCCTGGTCCTGCATGGCGTCATGACGGATTTTCTCCGGGAACATGTGCATGGCCAGTGAGGTCTCGAATTCCTGGGCGTGTCCCGGCGCGCTCTTGGTGACCATGTGCTCGTCGGTGAGCGCCCGCGGAATTAAGTTCCAATAGGGGTGGAAGTGCAGATTGACCCCCGGAGCTGTGGATTCGAAAAAGAGACGCCACTGACGGATTATGCTATTCACGGGTTGCACATTGCCGCCGTGACCGTTGAGGATTAGGATGTTCTCAATGCCGTGGCGGGCAAAACATTCCACCGCGTCGAAGAGTACCGCCAGCCACGAGCCCGGCTTGGCCGTGAGGCTTCCCTTGTGCTTCATGTGGTGCTCGGAAATGCCCACGGCCATGGGCACAGCCACGATCACCTTTGGGTACATACGCAGAGCCACTTGTCGCGCCACCCAAGTTGACGAGGCAATATCGTGTTCAAAGGGCAGGTGTTCGAGGTGCTGCTCAATGCTGCCGGTGGGGATGATCGCGGCCTGGAATTTCCCCGCCTCAAGCCCTTGGCGAAATTCGCGCCGGGTGTAATTCTGCAGCATAACTTCCCTATTCTCAGTCACAGTGGACCTCCTTTTAGTGTGTGATCAATGCCCGAGGAGCATAGATCGAGTCCTGTCCGATTCACCTAGAGCACCCATTTGGATGCTCGGAAGCGAAATACGAAATTTGGCTCCTGTCCACAAGCCGCAAGGAGATTTCTCATGGCATCGCCCTCGACCCGCGTCACCGCCACGCTAGCCAATGCTGCGGAACACCGCAGCATTGGCTTCGAGTACCAGCAAACGCCCATCTACCATACGCCCGTCACCGTCGAAGTCCCTCTCGACGAAAAGGGTGGCCTCGCGGTAGAACTGCCATTTACTGAAGCGCAAATGGCTTCGGTCAAGCTCGACGAGAAGGTCAAGCTCTTTCTGGAACCGGGCGACCAATTGCACATCGACGCGGACTTGCTCGACCTTCCTCAGTCTCTCCGCTTTTCTGGCCAGGGCGCGGCCAACAACCAGTTCCTCGCCGCCCTGCGGACCCGCTTCCCCGATTACCTAGACATCGACTACGAAGACTTGGAGGTCGATGCCTTTCGTAAAATAATCGACCAGCGGCGAGTGGAAATGACTCGCTTTCTGGACGAGGGATGTGCCCAAGGCGGACTCACACCGGCCTTCGTCGATTACTACCGCGCTGAAATTTCCTATGAATGGGCCGAAGACCTAGTCACATATCCGCGCAGCTACGAGAGGGAAAACGGACGGGAGAACGAAGCCATACCCGATGACTATTTCGACGACCTCGACCAAGTGGAACTAGTTGACGAAACGGCTATCGGCACCTCCCATTATCGTCACTTTCTGATGCGCTATTTCTTCCGCTTGTGGCTAGATCGGCAGAACCAGCCCGGAATTGAGCAGATGTCTGCCGAGGAACGCCGAGCCTTGGTTGAAACCTACATCCCCTATAATCAGGCCAAGCGGGCCTTGCACGGCAAAGCCCTGTACTTCTTTCTCGCCGGGGAAATCATTGAGGATTTGCAGGAAGGCTTTTCTGACGAAGGCGAACAATACCTAGCCGAATTTCTCCAAGACAACCCCTATCCCGAATACACCGAGGTCGTCGAAGAAGTCGTGCGGGAAGCATCTAGGCTCAAACCCGGTCGGCCCGCCCCCAACTTCACCCTCGACGATCTCCAAGGCCAAAGCGTCTCCTTGAGCGATTTCAAAGGCCAAGCGGTTTTCCTAGACTTTTGGGCGAGTTGGTGCGGCCCCTGCATCCGGGCGGTACCCTTTCTGGAAAAAATCAAACAGCAGACCCGCGACCAGAAGGTGGTCTTTTTGAACATCTCTTTGGATCCTGCCGACGAGTGGCACCCAGCAGTCGCTGAGCACGGCCTGACTGGCGTTCACGTTCACGCTCCAGGCGGCTGGCAAGCAGCGGTGGCTCAGTTGTACCAAGTCCGTGGCATACCTTCCTATTTCTTGGTAGGTCCAGACGGCCGCATGGACGGCCGCGTTGACCATGTCTTTGACGTCGAGGGCGTGGTCGCCCGCATTGAGGAGGTGGCGTCTGGGAAGGTGCCATCGTCAAAAAGCAAACGAGCGGAGATGCGCATCAGCGGGTAGCCGCATCAGGTGTTGTCTGGGGAATTGCGGTTGATGACGGTATCTATTTTTTTCATTAAAAAATGAGGTGATCCCCGCAGACGGGTGCCCATTTCGCTTCGCACCATCTACTGACGCAGGTTCCCATGCCAGCCCCCAATATCGTCTATATCCACTCGCACGACACCGGACGCTACGTCCAACCCTACGGTCACGCCATACCCACGCCGCATATCCAGCAATTAGCCGAGGAAGGCGTCCTCTTCCGCCAAGCCTTTTGCGCCAACCCCACCTGCTCGCCCAGCCGCGCCTGCCTGCTCACCGGCCAGTGGGCCCATTCCTGCGGCATGACCGGCTTGGTCAACCGAGGCTGGACCTTGCCCTATCCCGAACGGCTGCTGACCCATACCCTGCAAAAGGCCGGCTACACCACGGCCATGGCCGGCTTCCAACACGTGGTAGCGGACATCGACGACGGCGGCTTCACCCGCCTGTTGCCCCAAGAGGCTCCCGATACCCAAACCGAGGACCGAGCCGCCGCCTTCTTAGCCGAAGATCATCAAGCGTCCTTCTATTTGGACGTGGGCTTTAGCGAAACTCATCGCCAGCGACGCGGTTTTGCGCCCCAGCCCCAAGACGAGGATCCCACCGATCCGCGCTACGTGCGACCATCCGCGCCCTTTCCCGATACCCCTGAGACGCGCCGTGACATGGCCGAGTACATCGACGCGGCCCGCACCCTCGACGCCAAAATGGGCCGCGTCTTCGCCGCCCTGCGAGACAACGGCTTGGCCGACAATACCCTCGTCATTTGCACCACAGACCACGGCATTGCCTTCCCCACCATGAAGTGCAACCTCACCGACCACGGCCTTGGCGTCATGCTGGTGCTGCGCGGTCCGGGCGGCTTCAGCAACGGCCAAGTAGTCGATGCCTTGGTCAGCCAAGTCGATATCTATCCAACGGTTTGCGCCCTAGCCGGAATCGCCTTGCCCGACCACGTACAGGGCACCTCGCTCCTGCCGCTAGCAAACGGCCAGACCCAAGAAATCCGCAGCGAAATTTTCGCCGAAGTAAACTACCACACCTACTACGAACCCCAGCGCTGCATCCGCACGCCGCGCTTCAAGTACATCCGCCGCTTCGACCAGCGCCAACATCCAGTCATGCCCAATTGCGACGACAGCCTGACCAAAGACTATTTTATCGACCAAGGCTGGCGGCAACGTCCCCTAGAGCGCGAACGGCTCTACGACTTGGTCTTCGACCCGCACGAAACCCACAACCTAGCCACAGACCCCAATTGCCAAGATCACTTAGATGATCTGCGCCAGCGTCTCGACCAATGGATGCAAGACACCGACGACCCCCTAGCCCACGGACGCCCCGTAGTGCCGCCCACTACTGCGGTAGTCAACGACCCCGATGCCCGCTCGCCCTCGGAGCCGCACCACCCGGCCCGCGAATTTTTGGGCATCTATCCAGAGTGAGATGAACAGTTTATCGGTTCGCTCTGTGAGCCTCGCTACCATTAACCAAGGCATTTACCCAACCCCATAAAGGAGGCCCCATGAAGTCCGCTCTGTTTTTCCTCTTCACCTGCGCCTTAACCCTAGGCGCATGCTCTGATCGCGATCCGGTTTCCTCTAACGAGCCGACCGAGCCGGCCGCCAAGCGCAGAATCAGCAGCATAACTTGGACCACCACTCCCGTCGCCGGACGAGCCGAGTCGCGGCTCTACCCGCTCGGCGCGGACGAGGCCGTGCAGATCCGCTCGTTGCTCTCGGTCACCGGCGCGGCGTCGCTGGGCGGGGCGTTGCGCAACAGCGTCGAGTTGGCCGTGCGCGACTTCGGCGACATCTACGGTCGCGCCGTCGAACTCGGCGAGTCTATGGACAGCATGTGCTCGCCAGATGGCGGACGCGCGGGTGCCGAGCAGATCAGCTCTGACCCGCAGGTGATCGGCGTCATCGGCACGTCGTGTTCAGCCGCAGCCGTGGCGGCCTCACCAGTGATCAGCGAGGCCGGACTAGTGATGATCTCGCCGTCCAACACGTCGCCGTTGCTCACATCCGACCTCGCCGGCAACGCCAATCCCAACTACCACCCCGGCTATTTCCGCACTTCCAACAACGACCTCTATCAGGCCAACGCAGTCGCCGACTTCGCCTACAATGAATTGGGTCTGCGGCGCATGGTGGCCGTTGACGACGGCGATCCATACACCACAGCCCTCGTCAGCGCATTTGGCAATGCGTTTGGCGCGGTCGGCGGCGAGATCGCGGTCACTGCCCGCATCGACAAGGGCGACACGGACATGACGGAGATACTCGCAGAATTCGCCGCCGCCGAACCAGACGGCATCTTCTTCCCGCTCTTCGAAGCGGAAGGCACCCCCTTCGCCGAGCAGGCGCGGGCATTCGACGGCCTCGAAGACGCGACGCTCATTACAGGTGCCGCTCTCCTCGTGTCCGAATTCCTCGGCACACCGCAGTCGGAGGGCATGTACTTCGCCGGACCAGAGTCGGATCACGGCGCAAACGTCAATGCAGCGACCGGCAAGAACGCAGACGAAATACTCGCCGCGTATGAAGCCGCGTACGGCGAGTCGCCGACTTCGCCATACTGGGCCCACGCGTACGACGCCACGACAGTGCTACTCAGTGCCATCAAATCCGTTGCCGTGGAGCAAGACGGCAAATTGTACATAAACCGCGCGGCGCTGCGCACGGAGCTTGGAGCAATGACCGGCTTTCAAGGGATTATCGGCACACTCTCCTGCGACGATTTCGGCGACTGCGGCACCGGGCGCATCAACATCTACCACCATACAGACACGAGCATCACGGACACCGCACAGTTGCCAGTAGTGTACCAGTTCGCGCCGTGATCCCGACGGAAAGCTGAGCCTCTTTTGTCATCAGCCCGCGCAAACGCAACCATCCGCTACGAACCAGACGAACCCTGTCCCCTACCCGTGGCCCTAGGGGTCGGAGTCCAAGGTATCATAATAGGGATAGCACCGACGGTGCTGATCGTCGCCATCACCGCCCTGGCGGCTGGCCAAGACGAACGCTACCTATCGTGGGCCGTCTTTGCGGCGCTGATAATCAGCGGGATAGGCACCGCGCTACAGGCGACCAAGATCGGACGGCTAGGCGGTGGCCACGTGCTCATTATGGGAGCCACGCCCAACTTCATCGCCATGTCAGTCCTAGCCATTGAAGAGGGCGGGCCAGCTATGTTGGCGAGCCTCATCGTCCTGTCGTCGTTTTTTTACCTAGCCTTGGCGGCGTGGCTGCCATTGCTGCGCCGCATCATTACGCCCGTTGTCTCCGGCACGGTACTCATGCTGATTGCGGCGATGATCCTGCCCATCGCTTTCGACCGGTTGCAAGAAGTGCCCGAGGGGTCATCACTGGCAGCGGGTCCGTGCGTGGCAGCGGTGACGCTAATTGCAGCCACGATGTTAATGCTGCGCGGTCCCCGAACTTGGCGGCCGTGGTCCCTGCTACTCGGAATCGCCGCAGGCTGCGTGGCCGCGGTGCCGTTCGGACTGTACAACTTTGAGCGCTTGAGCACAGCTTCTTGGGTTGGAATCCCCACCAGCGGATTCCCAGGGCTGGACCTGACGCCGAGCGCGGGGTTCTGGGCAGTGCTGCCGATGTTCCTGATCGTCACCCTCGTGCAAGTGATCAAAGGCATCGGCGACGGTGTAGTCATTCAACAGGTATCGCGGCAGCGGCCACGGACGACAGACTTTCGCCTGATCCAAGGCTCAACCTACGCCAACGGGGTGGGCGTTCTGCTATCGGGCCTTACCGGGACGCCGCCCACGACCTCCTATTCGTCTTCTACCGTCTCGCTCATCAACCTCACCGGAGTCTCCGCGCGCAGTGCCGGATATGCCGTGGGGGGGCTTCTCGTGGTGCTGGCGTTCTTTCCCAAAATAACGAGCGTGCTAATCTCCATCCCCAGCCCGGTCATGGGGGGATTTTTGCTAGTCGCGATTGGCATGCTCTTCGTCGAGGGGGTACAGACCCTTGCACGGGCCGGCCTCGACCCACAAAAGGCCATCGTAGTAGGACTGGCGTTCTCCATCGGCCTTGGTATGCAGCATCAGAACATTCTCGCGGACCTGCTGCCTAGTCCTTGGGGCGCATTGCTCGGCAACGGCATGACCATCGGCACGGCGACGGCACTTGTGCTCACCGCGTTTCTCGAACTAACCAGTCCGCGCAGCCGACGCCTAGAGGTGCGGTTGGATATGGCCGACCTTCCCCGCATCGACTCTTTCCTCCAAGAGGTTGCCGCCAAGATAGGTTGGGACGCTGCTGCGACCGAGCGGTTGCGCTCCGCGGGCGAGGAAACCCTGTCGAGTTTGTTGCAGCCGGACGACGCATATCCAGCGGGCGAAGCCCCGCGCTTGATCGTCGTCGCGCGGCCCGAGGGGGGAACTGTAGAAATGGAATTCCTCGCGGTCTTCGACGAGGAAAACCTAGAAGACCGCCTCGCGTATCTAGACGAACAGACCGAAGCCTTTGACGAACGAGAGCTATCGTTTCGCCTGTTGCGCCATTACGCTTCTTCGGTGCGGCACCAGAAGTATCACGGCTTGGACATCGTCACGGTGCAAGTGGCGCGGTAGGAAAATGAGGATCAAACCAGCGGCGCGATAAATTCGCGCAGGGCCGCGACGCATTCTGCTGGTTGTTCTATTTGCATAAGGTGCGTCGTTTCCGGCAAGAAATCGTAATCTACGGTCAAAATGTGACTAAGATCGAGCGTCGGCAGATAGGAATACGGCAAGGTAGGATCGGCACCGAGGACCTTTATTGGGCAACGGAATGTTGCAAAATCCACCAACACGGCAAAAGTGCGAGCGTAATCTACGAGCTGCGCTTCGTATTCACGCGGACACCGCAACTCATACCCCTCCCCGCTAGCACATTTGCGCAGCGTTGTCTTTGCCACCAGATCGCAAACCCCGGGCACGGTACGCTGGAAGACTGGTAGATAGGGAAGAAAATCTGCAAACTCTTCCCTGGTCTGGAACCGAGCTGTGCGGCGTCGCGTCATGGCGGCCGTGCGCTCAACAGCCGCATCGAATTCTTCGTAATTGTCGTCGGGCTTGCACAAGGGTGGATCAAACAGAACGTACGCTGCAAACTCACCGCCTTTGGTCGGTGATAAAAGCGTTATCAGCGCCGCAACCGAATGAAATACGCCAATTTTCGGCTTCTTCCCGTAGTGATGGTCAATTGCTGCAAGAATACAGTCGTGGTCCTGAATTAATGTTGGCATATTGTGCTTTTGCAGGGTACCAACACTATTCCAGCCGTGATTTCTGAGATCGTAGATGATCAGATCGAAATCGTCGGTCAGCCGCGACCAAAAGGGATAATAGAGATCAATCGCCAGACCGCTGCCGTGGCTCAGCACGAGCCGTGGCCCCGCCGGATTTCCATGACGGCGCAGCGTGATGACCGTGCCATCGTCCATGCGAACATCGTTAGTGGAAAGCGGCTCGGGTATTTCCCAGACGGGTTCTGAAGTCGTGGTCAATTGGAATCCGGGGCTAATTCGTGAGCGATAGCAGCCGCGAAATGCTCGTTGCCAAGATCTTCCAACCGCCATCTAACGGTCGGCATTTGCGGGAACTGAAATATGCTAGTCGCCTTACCCTGGCGCATGGCCGATGGGATCTCGAATTGGGACATATCCAAAGAAAGCCCCAAGCCAAGCGCCTTGATCAATGCTTCTTTAATGGTCCAAAAATTGAAGAACAAACGCAACTTGCGACCTCCACGCGCCAATGCCAGCTCGGCTTGTTCGTCCGGCCCCAGCACGCTACTGATGAGTCCATCGAGATCGCGCGGCGCGCGGCGTTCCTCCACATCCACGCCCAGCCGTCCAGCCGCTGCAAACGTGATCAAGCCATGCGCGCCGCTGTGACTGACGTTGAAGCTGACGGGAGCCGCCACCCCCTGCACCACCGCATACGGCTTGCCGTGCTCAGACGCACCGAACGCAAGCTGTTCATTGCGGCAATCGAGTTGCCTACAGAGCACGGCGCGGAGTGCTGCACGGCATAATGCAAATCGGCGACGCGGACCGTCGTACTGGTAGCGTCGCCAACGCGTCTGTTCTTCCTCATCGAGCCACGCCCAAGCCTCCGCCTCGCGGGCCGCATGAGGCGTCAGATCGACGTGCATTACCGTAGCGTGGTCAACTGTTCTAAACGGACGCCACCAGCACTCGGCAACGGAAGCAGGCATTATATGGCAAGGGTCGTCCACTAATCCCGCAGAAGCGGCAGCGCTGCAAGCCATCGCTTTACAGGATCAGCGGACGACCCTTAGGGCGTTCAGCCAGCGTGAGAATCGATATGCTCGATCAAACCCTGGACGCTGTTAATATTCGCACAGTCTTCGGGAGAAAACGCAACGTTGAACTCCCGAGAGACCAATCTCCCGAACGCAACGAGCTCCATAGAGGATACACCAGCCTCAAGGAGACTGGCATTCAGATCCTCGGGCAGATTTATTGGCTGCCCATCTACTTCGAGGTTTTCGGCGATCAGCGTGCTGAGACGTTCTGCGGTTGAGGCCATGTTCGCAATCCTTTCGCAATGGTTGATGGCTTAAAACTACGGGCAAAATAGCAAGAGAGGCACGTTTCGTCAATCCACTGTATTCAAGAAGCGGACCTCGCTTCGATCCAGTGGCGGCGGCGCTGGAACGGATAACTCGGCAGCGAGATCCGGCAGCGCGCCTCCCCAGCGAACAACCCCGCAAAGGAAACCGCCAGTCCCGCCTCGTACGCGCCTGCAACCGCCGCTACGAATCCGTCGTTCTCCTGCGAGGTCCCTAGGCTCGACAACACGACCGGCATTCCAGCACCGTCGGCCGAAGCTATCTTCGGACCCAACACCGCGTCTGGGCCAATCTCCACGACGACCTGCACGCCTAGTTCGGCCAGCGTCTCCACGCAGCGGTCGAACGCTACCGACTCACGCGCCTGCCGCTGCCAGTACGCCCCGTCGAACGCGTCATCCGATTCCACCACCTGCCCCGTCACGCTGCTCACTAAGGTGAGCGCCGGTGGCGCAACCTCAATGCCTTCCAAATCCTCCTCCGCACCCCGCGCCACTGCAAGCCGCAACCCTTCTTCCAAACCAAACACCCCCGCGGCCTGCGCTGCCGCCAACTCCCCGAGGCCCTGCCCCACTACCGCGCTCGGCCGAATCCCCACGCTTGACCACAGCGCCGTAAGCGCGCACTCCAGCGCGTATATGGCTGGCTGCATCCACGCCGGGTCGTCCAAAGCTCCCGCCGAATCGGCCCGGCCAAACATCGCGTCCAACAGCGACGCGCCCCGTTCTTCCCGCAGTATCGCGTCGCAGCGGTCGAGAACCGCCCGTACCACCGGCTCGCATTCGTACAGCGCCTGCCCCATGCCGACCCACTGGCTACCCTCTCCGGTGTACGCAAACGCCACCTTGGTCGCCGCCACCAGCTGCGGCCGCTCATCCCCCTCCACCAGCGTCTTCAGCCCGTCCCGCAGCGACGCGACATCGCCGAACACCACGCCGGCCCGGTAGTCGAAATGACTCCGGCCCACGCCGGCCGTCCACGCCATGTCGGCAAGCATGGTTTCGGCGGTCCCCGCGTCAGCGTGCTCGTCGAGCCAGCTAGAATACTGCCGCGCAAGGTCCCGAAGGGCACCGTCCTCCTTCCCCGACAGCGGCAGGAACCGCATCCCGCGTCCCGTGAATCCTTCCTCCGCCAGCGGCAGCTCCGCCAGCGACTCCGGCATGGACGCGGTTACGGGTTGCGCCGAGCCCGCCGGCAGGACGGCCCTGTCGGCTGCTTCATACCCTTCCACCACCACGTGGGCGTTCGTTCCCGATACCCCGAAGGCGCTGACCGCGGCCCTCGGCGGCCGGTCGGGACGAAGAGGCCAGTCCGTGTCCTCGGCAGTCACCCGCACAGGGAGCCGCTCCCAGTCGAGGTGCGGATTCGGATCCCGGAAGTGCAGTTGCCGCGGAATCAGCCCCCGCTTCATCGCCAGCACCGTCTTAATCAGGCCGGCAACTCCGGCGGCCGTCTCCAAATGCCCGATGTTGGTTTTCACAGAGCCGATCAGCAGGGGGCGATCCTCTTCGCGTCCCCGGCCGTACACTGCCGCGGCGGCCTGCACCTCAATCGGGTCCCCCAGCGCGGACCCAGCCCCGTGTGCCTCCAGGTAGTCCACTTCAGAGGGCGGAACTCCCGCCCGCGACAGCGCCTGCTCGATCACCCGCTCCTGCGCCGGACCATTCGGCACGGTCGGGCCTGCGGTCGCCCCGTTCTGGTTGACGGCCGATCCTCGGATCACCCCCCAGATGCGGTCACCGGCCGCCTCGGCATCTCCCAGCCGTCTGAGGACGACCATCCCGCAGCCTTCGGCCCGCACGAAGCCATCCGCGGCGGCATCGAAGGTCTTGCACCGACCCTCGGGCGACAGCATCCCCAGTTCCGCCATCTCCCTGGTCAGCCCGGGAGACAGGACCGCGTTCACCCCTCCAACTAGGGCGAGATCCACTTCGCCCTGCCGCAAAGCCGTCACTGCCTGATGCACGGCGACCAGTGAGGAAGCACAGTTCAGCTCCACCGGCATCGTCGGCCCCTCCAGACCCAGCACGAAGGAAACCCGACCGACCGTCATACTCCCCGCGGTACCCAGGTAGCTGACGTCACACTCTCCGGCCGTCATCAGGTCCCGGTACTCGCTGGCGGCGACACCGGCATACACCCCGGTGCGGCTGCCCCTCAATCCGTCTGCCTCAATCCCCGCATCCTCCAGAGCCTGCCAACTCGTTTCCAAGAGGAGTCGCTGTTGCGGGTCCATGCCTCGCGCCTCAATCGGGGCAATCCGAAAGAACCTCCCGTCGAATTGATCGATCCCTTCCACAAACCCGCCCCGGCGGTACGGAGCGTACTCGCCGGAAAGTTCTGCGGCGCTCCCAGAACCAGAATTCCAGCGTCCGTCGTTCACCGCTTCCGCACCGCCTTCGAGCAGGCCCCAGAACGCCGGGAGATCCGGCGCACCGGGGAAGCGGCACGCCATGCCGACGATCGCGATACCGTCGTCCTCGCGCTGCACCGCCGGCGGCTGCTCCGGCTGCACCTCGACGGCCGGCGCACTGCTGACGTCACCGAGTTCACCAGCCAAGTGACGGGCGAGTGCGGCGATGTCAGGGTAGTCGAACACCACGGTATTCGATGCCGCGTACTCCCCGGAGAACGCCCGATTCAGCCGATTCCGCAGCTCCACCGCCATCAGCGAGTCGATCCCCAGATCGAAGAAGCCCACCGCGGGCGCGGGTGCCGCCGGCAGCCTCAACACCGCCTGCACTTCCTGCTGCAGGAAGGAAACGAGCAGCTCTTCGCGCGCTTCCGCTGGCGCGGCCCCCAGTTGGGAAAACAGATCTTCTGCTGTGCCTAGAGAATCCGCCGAGGCATCCTCGGCCGCTGGCAGCAGATCTTCAAACAGGGACGGGCGGCCCTCAATGGCCTCTCCGAATACGGACCAGTCCGCCGCCAGAACGACCGCGGTCGTGGGATCCTCGCGCAGCAGCCGGTCGAACACGCTGAGGCCCTGTTCCGGGCTGAACCAGCCGGTACCGGCGGCCTCCCGCCGCCGGGCAATCCGCTCCCGCTGCTCCTCGGCCTCACCGAGTCCAGACCATGCTCCCCAAGCGATGGCCTGTCCGGGAAGCCCCAGCGCGCGCCGGTGGGCGGCGAGTTGATCGAGGAAGGCGTTGGCCGCCGCGTGGTTCGCCTGGCCCGGATTGCCCAAAATCCCGGCCACGCTCGAGAACAGGACGAAGAGGTCCAAGTCGCAGTCAGCAGTCGCCCGGTGCAGATGCCAAGCACCGAGGACCTTCGGCCACAAAACCTGCTCGAACCGCCCCCAGTCCTGATTGGCCAGTGAAGCATCCGCCAGCACGCCCACGCTGTGGATCACGCCCCCAAGCGGCGGCAACTCCCCTTTAATCCGCTCGAGCATTCCGTCCACCGCGTCGGCATCGGTCACGTCGGCCAACTCCACCCGCACCGTGACTCCGCGTTCTCGGAGCGCGCCGATCGTTTCCTCCGCCTCCGCGTCCGGAGCCCGCCGACCGTTCAATACGATCGTCCCCGCTCCCCGCTCCGCCAGCCAGCCAGCCAAGGCGCACCCAATTCCGCCCAAGCCGCCGGTCACCAAGTAGGTCCGGTCCTGCCGCAGCCGGCCCTCCACGAGCGATGGTGCGGTAAGCACGATCTTGCCGATGTGCCGGGCGTCGCGCATGAATTCCATCGCGGCTCCCGCCTCGGCCAGTGGCCACCTGCTGTGGATCAAGGGCTTCAACTCTCCGGCCCCCAGTTGTTCCATCACGTTCCGGAGCGCCGCTCCCGGTCGCGCTGGCTCCTGCTCCTTCAGAACATCCAACTCTAGGATGGAGTAGCTCACGTCCGGCCGCGCAACCGCCATTTCCTCCTCGCTCAGGATGTCGCGCCTAGCCAGTTCCACGAATCGACCGCCGTGTCTGAGGCAAGACAGACTCGTTTCGATGAAGCCTTCTCCTGTAAGGCTGTTCAGCACCACATCTACACCCGCGCCGTCCGTGACCTCCAAGATCTCCCTGCCGAAGTTCGTCGTGCGGCTGTCAAAAATGTGTTTCACGCCGAGCGATCGGAGATACGCCTGTTTTGGCGCGCTCGCGGTGGCAAAAACCTCTGCGCCAGCCGCCTGTGCCAACTGGACGGCCGCGAGCCCAACGCCGCCCGCGGCCGCGTGAATGAGCACCCGTTCGCCGGCCTTCAGCTCTGCAAGATCGAAAGACAGCGCGGAGGTCACGAACACGGTGGGCATTGTGGCGAGCGCTGCGACCGGAATCCCCGCAGGCGCGAGCGCCACCAGTTCCTCCTTCGTCACCACTTCCGGTCCGAATGTGCCGAATGCCAGGCCGACCACGCGGTCGCCCACGGAGACGGTGGAGGTCTCGGAACCGACCTCGACGATCCGGCCGCACATCTCTTCGCCCATCAGGCCTTCACCGACCAGGCCCATGCCCCGAAACACGTCGAGGAAGTTCAGCCCGCGGGCTTCGACCGCGACGCGAACTTCCTTCGGTTCCAAGGAACGCGCTGGCAACGGCTTGACTTGAAGCTCTCCTAGGGAGCCGCCGGCGTCCGGTGCCAACAGCCAGTCCGACCCCTCCGGCAAGGCAAGGTGCGCCGAGGCCCGAATTAGGCGGGCCACCCGGCGGTGCCCGGCCCGGTACGCGATTTGCGTCTCCGGGTCGGGAAACAGCAGTTCCTCCGCGAAGTCGACCGGCAGCTCCGTCTCCTCGGGGTCGAGATCGATCATCTTCGGATTCATCTGCACCGCTTCCCTAACCACCACCCTGCCGAAACCCCACAACGTCGCTCCAGCAAGCTGCCCTGCGCGCTCCCGCTCCAGAACCTGCCCGCCCCGGGTGACGAACCACACTCCCTTCGCGGGGGTCAGATCGGCATCCATCAGGCCCTGCGTCAGCGCCAGCGCGCTCGCCGCCGCTCGTCTCGCATCCTCTCCCATTTCCTCCGCAGTCGCCTGCGCCCCTTGACCGTCCAGCGCCGCAAGATGCACGATACCGCCGAGCGGCACATCACCGGGCAGCCCCTCCAGAAGGGACCGCCACGACTCGCGCTGATCCATCTCCACGGCCCTTCTGACGACTCCGGTCGCGCCGGGTGCAGCTCCCCCGTTCCCCGGCGATTCCGCGCCCGCCAGCACGACCGTCTGATTCCGCGCCGCGAGTTGATCCGCCAGCGCCGCAGCCACGCCGCCCCGGTCCGCTGCGAGAACCCATGCGGCCGGCGGCAGGACCACCTCCACCGGTCCCTGCGCCACGATCACGCCCCGGTCGGGCAACCCGGCCGACTCGGACTCATCGACTCCCAAAATTTGGACATCGCCGAAACCCACGTCGCCGAGCGCTTGCCGCCACACGTCGGGCCCTGCCAAGGCGTGGTCCGAGCGGTAGCGATCGGCGAATCGCCACCAGCCGTCCAGTTGTCCGAAAATCAGATCCATCCAACCTCTGCCACGCTGGTTTTCCAGCGCCACGAGCTGTCCCGCCGGTGCCAGCAAATCCCGACAGTGCATCAGCGTCTCGTCGAGATACTGCGTCGCATGCAGCACGTTGGCGGCAATCACCAAGTCATAACCGTGGGAGTCAAAGCCCTGACCCTCCGGCTCCTTCTCGATATCCAAGACGCGGTATTCGATCGGCACATCCGCTTGGCTGAAACGCCCCTCCGCGTCCGCGAAGAAGCCCGCGGAGATGTCGGTGTACGTGTAGTCGAACTGCCCGGCCGGAAGCCCGGGCAGGATGCACTCGGTCGCCGACCCGATGCCCGCGCCAACCTCCAGCACCCTGAGCCGTCGGCCGGCTGGCAACCCGGCCGCGATATTCTGCACCACCTCTCCCAACATCTGGTTCGCGGCTTTCCACACCGGTGCCCTCCGGTACAGGTCGGCAGCCTGTGGTTCCGCGTCGCCGAACAGCAGCGACAGCGGATCCTCACGGCCGCGCAGCACCTCCGCCAGCGCCCCGGCGCATCGCCGGAAGAGCCCGATCTCGTTCGTACCGTGCGAGTAACGTCCGCTCATGCTGGTGGCATACTCCTCGGGATCTTGCGGCATTGTTTCCGGCAACGGCTCTTCCGCCCCGACCGCCACCACAAAGCCCTCGCCCGCCACCGCCAGCACGCCTGACCTAGCCAGTATTTCAAGGATCCGGCGGAACAACTGCGAGTGGTCCGGTAAAACCTCCAAGTCCTGCCGCAAGCCCTCAGAGTCCACGGCGTCGCCCGTCCGGCGTTGCCAACCCAGCTTTTCCAAGGTCGAGAGCGCATAGGACCACGCCAGCCGCTCCAAGTCGGCTTGCAGGGCGGCCTCTTCTTCGACACTTACTCCTTCGGCGGTCAGGTAGCGGGAGAAAGGTTCCGAGCGGGGAACCATGTCTGACGGGCTTGGCAGGAAATCGGCGGACGGCATTCCCGGCGCAAGGACGCCGTCCCGCCACACCACCTCGTACAGGAGTTCGTCCAGCCCTTCCACTGCCGAGAGCATCGCCTCCCGGGTCGCCCGCTTCACTGCGTATCCGCTCAACTCACCGACCAGAACTCCGTTCGAATCGTAAATGCCCAGATCTCCGGCCAAAACCTCCGACGGCTCGTCCGCTTCTTCCCCTCGTGGATCCTCCCTCAGACGCACGTGGCAAATCAGCCGATCCGGTAGCCGGTCCTGCAGCCACAGCCGTTCCCAAGCGAACGGCAGATAGGTGATTCCGTCTTCGCTTTTGCCCGGATTGCGCGCCGCAGCCAGAACCTGAAAACAACCGTCTAGCAGCAGCGGATGTACATCGAGTTCGCTCGGCCCGAGCGCTTCTGGGAAAGACACCTCACCCAACGCCTCGCCCGGCCGGGACCAAACCGCGGCCAGCGTGCGGAATCGCGGACCGAGATCAATACCCACCTCGGCCTTGGCGCGATAGAAAGCCGGCACATCCACCGGTGACAGGCTGGCCTTGAGACTTTCTATATCCAAGCGCGGTTCGGCTTCCGGGCCACGGGAGTCCGCCGCGATCTGAGCCTCGGCGTGCAGCGTCCATTCCTCCCCGTCCTCTCCTCTGCTGAGGATCTGCACTCGGCGCGACGCCCCCTCCTCGGAACGGTCGAGCAAAACCTGCACCTTCCGGCCTTCTTCGCCGCTCCCGTCTTCCTCCTCTGAAAAGATCAGCGGATTGTGCAGTTGCATGTCCTCCACTGCCAGCGAACCAGCCTCGGCCGCGGATGCCAATGTCGCCATGGCTCCGTAGAGCGCCCCCGGCACCACGAGCCGGCCGAACACCCGGTGATCGTTCAGCCACTCCGGATCCGTGGGAAACACTTCCGTCTCAAAGGTGATCTCCCCGCTGGCGGATTCGTGCCGGTCGCCGAGCAACGGGTGGCCAGTGCTCGTCCGCCGCCGCTTCGGTGCCTCAATCCAGTGACGCCGACGCTGGAACGGATAATCCGGCAGTGCCACCCGGCGTCGGGTCTCCCCGGCGAACAGCCCGGCAAAGGACAGCGCAAGACCCGCCTCGTACACTCCTGCAACCGCCGTGGTAAACGCGCGATCCGCTTCTTCCTGCGACACCCTAGACGAGGGGCGCAACAAGCTCGACAGCGCTACTGGCGGCCCGCTGCCATCGGCCGAGCTCGGCCACGCCAAGGTCGCCATCGAACCCAGCACTGCGTGCGGCCCAACCTCAATGATCAGATCAATACCCAACTCCACCAGCGTCTCCATGCTCGGAGCAAACGCCACCGGCTCCCGCGTGTGCTTGCGCCAGTACACACCATCCAGCCGTTCATCCGTCCCCAACACCCGTCCCGTCACATTGCTCACCAGCGTCAGCGACGGAGGCGCAATCTCCATCCCTGCGACTACAGCTTCCAACCCGTCCAACATAGGCTCCACCAACGGACTGTGGAAGGCATTGTTGGTGCGCAAACGGTTGACCCGAATGTCCTCCGCGAGAAAGCGTTCCTCAATCGCCGCAACTTCTTCCTCCGGCCCGCTTACGACCTGATGCGCTCCATTGTAGGCCGCAATGCTCAGCCCCACCCCCGTGGACGCAGCGTTCAACTCATCAATCGCCGCTTCTACTTGCGGAACGTCCGCAAAAATCGCCGCCATAGCCCCTTGCGGCAGCTTGGCCGTCAGTTCGCCCCTCGCCGCGGCAAACCGCACCCCTTCTTCCAAGCCAAACACCCCCGCCGCTTGTGCAGCCGCCATTTCCCCGAGACTGTGCCCAAGCACTGCGCTGGGACGAACACCCACGCTCTCCCACAGCGCCGTCAGCGCGCACTCCAGTGCAAAAATGGCCGGCTGCGTCCACTCCTGATCCGACAAATCACCGGCCCGACCGAACATCACATCGAGCAGCGAGACACCGCTATCTTCCCGCAACGCGGCGTCGCAGCGGTCCAGCACCGCCCGTACCACCGGCTCGCTGCGGTACAGCTTCTCGCCCATGCCGACCCAATGGCTACCCTGCCCGGTATATACAAACGCCACCTTGGACGGCGCGGGCGGGGCCGGTCCTGCGCCTGCTTCTACAATCGCACTCAGCCCATCGCGCAGGGGCTCGACATCGCCGAACACCACACCGGCCCGGTGCGCAAAGTGACTGCGTCCGACGCCAGCGGTCCAGGCCATGTCCGCAAGCACCGTCTGCGAAGAAAGCTCCCCAGCGCGCTCGTCGAGCCACGACAGGTACCGCCCTGCCAGTTCCCTGAGCGCCTGATCCGATCTACCCGACAGCGGCAGGAACCGGGTCTCCCGCGGACCCGACTCTCCCTCCGACGGCGACCGACCGGCGAGCGTCTCGGGCAGAGAAACCGCAACCTGCAGACCGGACCCCTCGGGCGAGTGCCTCTCACCGCCCACGGTGGAATCGCCATCCGGCGTTCCGTACCCCTCCACCACGATGTGCGCATTCGTACCCGACCACCCAAACCCGCTCACACCCGCGGTCGGGGGGCGGCCAGCATGAAGCGGCCAAGTCACCTGCTCAGAGGTGACTCGCAGCGGCAGCCGGTCCCAGTCCATCTGCGGGTTCGGTTCGCGGAAGTGGAGGTGCTGGGGAATCACTCCCCGCTGCATCGCCAGCACCACCTTGATCAGCGCGGCGACCCCGGCCGCAGACTCGAGGTGCCCGATATTCGTCTTCACCGAGCCGATCAGCAGGGGGCGATCCATCTCGCGTCCCTTGCCGTAAGCGGCCGCCGCGGCCTCCAATTCGATCGGGTCTCCCACCTCCGTTCCCGTGCCGTGCGCTTCGAGGTAGTCCACATCCGTAGGCAGGACCCCCGCACGGGACAATGCCTCCCCGATCACCACCTCCTGCGCGGCCGCGCTCGGCACCGTCAGCCCGGGGGTCGCCCCATCCTGGTTGACCGCCGAGCCGCGGATCACCCCCCAGATGCGGTCGCCGTCCGCCTCCGCCTGACGCAGGTGCTTGAGTACCACGATTCCACAGCCTTCGCCCCGCACGTACCCGTTTGCCGCAGCGTCGAAGGTCTTGCATCGCCCGTCCGGCGCTAGCATCCCGGCCTTCCCGCGCAGCTCCGAAAGCCGTCCCGACAGGATCAGGTGAACGCCCCCGGCGAGGGCGAGATCCGCTTCCCCCCGCTGCAGAGCAGATGCCGCCTGGTGTATGGCCACCAGCGATGAGGAGCAGGCGGTGTCCAGCGCCATCGCCGGTCCCTCCAGGTCCAGCGCGAAAGCAACTCGTCCGATGGCCGTGTTGAAGGAGGTCCCGCTGACCGCATAGAGGCTGGCGGCCGGCTCAGTGATCTCCCTGCCAGCCATGATCAGACTGCGGTAATCGTGATTGCTGATCCCGGCATACACTCCGGTGCGGCTGCCCCTCAGGCGGTCGGGATCCATCCCCGCGTCCTCCAGGGCTCGCCAGCTCGTCTCCAGCATCAACCTCTGCTGTGGATCCAGCAGGTCCGCCTCGACCGGGGAAATCCGGAAGAAGGCGGCATCAAACAGGTCGATCCTGTCGAGGTAACCACCAAACCGGCAGGCCTCGCTCTGTATCTCGGGGTCTGGGAACAGCTCGCCAACGCGCCCGACCCCGGAGCCAGGAACGCCCTCTGTTACGGCGTTCTCGCCGGCTGCGAGCAGACGCCAGAACGCCGCAAGGTCCTCCGCGCCGGGGAACCGGCACGCCATACCCACGATTGCTATCGGCTGTGTGGACTGGGAAGATTGTTCATTAGATTTCATCGCGTTTGTCAGTACACCTTTCTGAAGTTATTTGCATACAGTATGTAATGCCCCAGCTCAGGAACGATACCGCACCTTCTCTCATTTAATGTAATAGGTGCGTTGAAACCGATCATCCACAATATGTGGCGGAAATGACAAGCTGTTATAAGCAATGACGATTCGCCTACCACGGTCTTCCTAGGCACTATCACATCCCAGAACCATCACCTCGCACTGGTGCAGCGTCGGCCACGGATCAGGTGTCTGCAAACCGTCGAGTCCTATGAGCACAAGGTTCTCACCGCGCTGGATAGGAGGATTTTTCACCACGAGCCAAGCACCGAGCTCGTTTTCCAGCTTGGTGGCACCAGCGAGCGAGACAGCGCGACCATTAACCCGACAGAAAATGCGGTCCATGCAGGCTTCGTAATCCGTTAGGTGCAGGCGCAACTCAGTGCCGAGGATGCGGCCGTCGGCGAGGCCGGCTTCAATATCGTCTTCGATGATGAGCGTCATCTCGTATCCAGGACCGCCGGTCGCGCGCGTCGGCATACTCAAGGCCCGGGGCACCTGCGGATAGTGATCCCCGGGCGTATGATGGACGACACCCCCCAAGGCAGAATCGGACACCGAATAGCTGCGGTCGCGCCGCGCCAGCCGCTTGGGATCGGCCAGATCGGTGAGGAGATTGAGGTGGTCTTCATTGTACTCTTCCTCCTCAAAGGGCGAAGCGCGGTGATGCCGGTAGTCGTAGTTAAAAATGTAAACGCCAGCGGCCCCCTGTTCGTACCCATTCAGCGCCACGCCGCGCAGGACCGCAGGCACGCCGCGTTCGTACCCTTCGTGCGGCGAGGTCAGATGCGTAGCACCGTCGAAACCCACGTAGATCGGCACCTTGCTCTCCTCGGCGCAGGCGACGGCCTCGGCGATGTCGATGCGGGCCGGGCAGTACGAGGCCGAGGACATCACGAACAAGTCTGCCACCGGCTCGCGAATCCAAGCCGACGCATCGATGCCAATGCCGCGCGCCTCGGCGAGACAAGGGGGCACCCGCGTCAGCAGCGAAATCGGCTTCCCCTTCTGCTCGCGGTGGCGGCGCACTATGGCATAAGCTCGGCGCATGAACTCGGTGAGGGTGTCGAGATTGTCAAGCAAGCGCCCAGGCCGGAAGTAAGGCGGCCCGCGCATCCAATCGAGTTCAATGCCGTCGAAGTCGTAGCGCTCCAAGGTCTCATCGACGAGTCCGAGGAAGCGGTTGCGCACCTCCTCCTGCTCGTAGTCCCATTGCCAGCAAAAATTCCAGCGGTCGGCACCGCCCGCGCGCGTTGGGGTCGGAGAGCCGATTAGCAAATCGGGCCGCGACTTCTTGTGCCGACTGCGCACCTGCCACTCGCGCGCCTCGTCGGAAGTGTGAGCGTCGTTCATGCGCATCGATGCAATCGCTGCGATGCCGTGCCGACGGCAGCCATCGATATAGACCCGCATCAGCTCGCGGCCGTCGGCGATGACCGCGTCCATGCAGTTGTAGAGCTGTTCAAGGCGGTTGAGTTCAAAGCCACCGGCCGTCATCTTGCGGATCGGCTTGCCGTCGGCATCCACATCGGGATCGGGGTCCCAAACTTCTGTGTCGTCTCCCCACATAGCCGAATGCGGACTGCCGCGCCAGACGACATCATCGTCAATCCCAATAAGTCCGGCGAGGGCATCGACTCCGGCCGGGACCAGTTCGTCGAGCTGATGGGTTACATCGTCGGGATTGCGGTCGGGCAGGTAGAAGAGCATCCAGTTGCCGTCCGTATTGAAAATCAGACGCGGGAGTTTGGTCATCACAGTCTCCGTTGTGAAATGCTGCGGCTGAAGAGGCGGAGGAAGGTAGCTTGCCCAAGATAGAGTGTCAACGAAGCGGCGAGCGTGTCTTCCTTGACAGAGAGACTGCGAAAATTGAGCTTCACCTGCTCAAGCGAGAAGCCCTGAGCCTGTATCTTGAACCTTCTACCATCCATTGCCAAAAGCGCCGTCGTCCTGGCGCTACTCGCCACACCAAGCCAAGCTGGGGAAACCCCCGTCGTCCAAGCCACCCGCACGCCCACGCCTCCGAACATCGACGGTCGCCTCGATGATCCAGTCTGGGACCAAGCCCCGACCATAGCCGACTTTTTCCAACGCGATCCCATCGAAGGTGCTCCGCCCACCGAGCAGACCCAAGTCCGCATCCTCTTTGACGACGACCATCTATACTTTGCCCTGCGCTGTTTCGACAGCGAGGCCGACCGCCTAGTGGCCAACCAAATGCGGCGCGATGCCGAATTGGACGAAAACGACAATATCCAGATTATCCTCGACCCCTATAACGACCGCCGCAGCGGCTTTTACTTTAGCACCAATCCCTTGGGCGCGCGCCAAGACATGCTGCTCACCGACGAGGGCCGCACCCGCAACCAAGCCTGGGACAGCGTTTGGCAGAGCCACACCCATATCGACAGTTTGGGTTGGAGCGCCGAAGTAGCCATTCCCTTCGACCAAGTGCGCTACCCCGACAGCGACCAAGCCGTGTGGGGCATTAACATCGGCCGCGCCATTCGCCGCAAAAACGAGGAAGTCTTCCTCCTCCCTCCACCCCAATCCTATGGTTTTAGAGGCCGCTACCGCACCTCGCGTCTGGCCGTCCTGACGGGTTTGGGCCGCTTGCAGAGCCGCCCACCCCTAGCGGCCGTCCCCTTCTTCCTGAGCGGCACCCAGCGCGATTTTACGGCTGACGGCTCCACTGAATACAACCTAGATCCAGGCCTAGATTTCAAATACGGCCTCACGCCCTCGCTGACTTTAGACCTATCCTACAAAACCGACTTCGCCCAAGTGGAAGCCGACCAAGAGCAAATAAACCTCACCCGCTTCAGCCTGTTCTTCCCCGAAAAGCGCGACTTTTTCCTCGAAGGAGCCGGCATTTTTGAATTCGGCGAACGCGTCGAAAGGCAGGGCTCCGGCGGCCGGCCGCCCACCCTGCTGTTCTACAGCCGCCGCATTGGCATTGAAGAGGGCCACAACCTGCCCGTATTGGCTGGAGGCAAACTCACTGGACGAGCTGGCCCCTATCAAATTGGTGCCCTCCGCATGACCACTCAGGCCATGACCTTTGTCGATGACGAGGAAGAGGATCGCTTTGTCACCGCAGACGGCGACCTGCTAGACGAGGACCAAGCGGAGCTAAGTGAGGACACCATCGTCGATACCCTGCGCTTGAATATCCCCGACACCCTGCACGTAGCCCAGACCGACTTCACAGTCCTGCGCATCAAACGAGACATGCTAGGCCGCTCCAACCTCGGCTTTATCGCCATCGACAAGCAACCCGGCTCCGAGGCCAACTACAACCGCACCGGCGGTGTGGACTTCACCCTGTCGCTGTTGCAAGCCGCCCTCAACCTGCGCGGCTTTGCCGCCAAGACTTGGACACCCCAAGTGGAAGGCCGCGACCGGGCCGGCCTGCTGGAACTGGACTACCGCCAGGGCCGCTTTGAGACCCGCCTAAACTATCTGGACGTGGAAGAAGACTTTGCGCCCGAAGTGGGCTTTGTACCGCGCGCCGACATCCGCCGCTTCAAAGGCAGTGGGCGCTACCGACCCCGCCCAGCCATCGGCTGGATCCGCATGTTCTCGCTCGGGCCGCGCTTTACCTATCTGATGGATCGGAGCAATACCTTACAAACCCGCGACTTTCAATTTTCCGCTTTTGTCAATCTGGAAATCGGGGACTGGTTAGGGGTGCGCTACCAGCGGCGCTACGAGCTTTTGGACAAGGCTTTTGCAATACGCGACGATCAGGAAATCCCTCCGGGCGCGTACGAATTTGGCAGCTATCACTTCAATCTCTTCGCCAATTCGAGCCGCCGCCTCTCGGGCCGCGTTTCGTGCGAATCCGGCGATTTCTTCAACGGCACCCGCCAGCGCGTTTCCACCGAGACCATCTGGCGCTACAATGCCCGCCTAGAGTTGGAGGGCACCTACGAGTTCAACCACATCAACCTGCCCAACGGCACCTTCAACACTCACCTATTTGGCCACCGCTTCCTCTATTCCTTCTCTCCCGACATGTTCGTGCGCGGCTTCTTGCAGTGGAATAGCGCCCAAGAGCTAGTGGGCGGCAATTTCCTATTCAACTACCGCTACCTGCCCGGCAGCGATTTGTTTCTCGTGTACAATCAGGTCTGGGATACCGAGGAGGGATTGCAACAAGCCAGCCGCTCGCTACAGCTCAAAGTGTCGTACTATTGGCAGCACTGAGACTGCTGCTGGCGTTGCACCTCATCGAGTCACGAGAGATCGCACTGCTTCTTCAACTTTTTCACCGCTACCTTTTCCTCCACCCTCGAGTTTAAAGGCTATCTTTCCATCTTGATCAATGATATACTCAATAGGCATTCTATCCACATTGTAGAGCCCAAAAACCGTATCTTTCCAGCCATTGCCTTCACATATCTGAGGCCACGTGAATTGCTCCTCCGTTATCGCAGCACGAAGAGCGTCAAAGTCTATATCATCTGATATACCAATGAGGGCTACCTCATCCTCAGAATACTCCTGCGCAATGTTGCGAAGAGCAGGGTAAATAAACTTACACCAGCCACAGGTAGTACCCCAAAAATGCAAAACCACGACTTTACCTTGATAATCGGCAAGATCTATGTGATTGCCGTCCATATCGGGCAACCTGAATTGAGGGGCCAACTGTCCGACGTTTAAGTTGTCGAGTTCGTACATATGTCCTCGTGCATGATCTACATGCCATTCAGAAGCATCCCAGGTGATGATTTGTTCAAATCCGCGACGAGCTTTTCCCGTCTCACCTTCGCGTTCCCAAGTATCGGCTAAAGCGCACAACAAGGACGATCTACTCTTCAAGGGAACGACCTTTTCGACCAATTCTTCCAGTAGGAGAATTGCTTCTCTTTCTCGGCCATCACGTCTGAAACTGTTCCGCAAACCATGCTCGACTTCGTCCCACACATCTTCGGTATAAGAAATGTGCTTGAGGGCCGCTTGAACTTGGTCACTGACGCCTTCCAGATTTCCCCACATGGTAAAAGCATTGTGCAAAGCCTTTGTGGCTATCTCTGAAGGACTCTTCTCCAGATACATCTGGAAAATTTCTGCGGCGAGTCGATGTTGGGGATCGTTCTCCCCAAAAGAATTCTGTCCACTTTTTACCATCTCGTAGAACTGCTCAACCTCTTCCCAGGCGGCCTTGTGCCATGCTTTAAAATCCATCTCTTCCTGGGACAGTGCATTGTTTTGCTCAGTCATGTTTTCCTCTCTCAGTAAAGGTAGCGATCGGCGACACATTGGACGATCTCCGCCACGGTCGTCTCCGTGCCCTTCATAGCATCGTGTACCCGGTAGTGCCACGGCTCGCTGCCCAAGCCAGTGCGCCAATTCCGAATGGCCTGGGCATTGTCCTGACCCGCCTTTTGCAATCCTACGCAAATTCGTACAGGGGTGCTGTACTTGCTGGCTGATCCTTTGAGTGCAGCAGCTCCTCAAGGCGGCGTACAGTATCTAGTTCCAGCAATACATCTCCACACAAAGAACAGACGTCGGCTGGAACGTGATCAATTACAACCAGTTGCCCATCATATCGTACAGTGTGAGCAATCTTTCGCCTTTCGTACACCCCCGAACATCTTTCAATACTGCATCTCATGTGGAGTGTCTCCTTTGAGTCTGCCTCCCTCAGTACAAGTACCGATCGGCGACACATTGGACGATCTCCGCCACAGTCGTCTCCGTGCCCTTCATAGCATCGTGTACCCGGTAGTGCCACGGCTCACTGCCCAAGCCAGCGCGCCAATCCCGAATGGCCTGGACATTGTCTTCGCCCGCCTTTTGCAACTGGTCGAGACTATCCCGCACCAGCGCTTGGTTTTCCATATCCCCTAAGTCAAGCGTGGCCATCTGCTCGGCGACCCAATAGACGCCGCGCGCCAATTCCACATAGGATCGCACCACCCGCGTCTCATGGGCCAGATCCGCCTCCCCAAGGCCCTCAACGATTTCCAAGGCCCGGTCGCAGACCGCGACTTTGGCGTCGAAATCCTCCGCACTGAGATAATAGCGGAACATCCCCTCGCCCAAATAGGGCCGCTGCCGCTGCCGCACCATCTCCGCAGCCTTGCCCCAAGAATAGCATATCGGAAAATCGGAATCGTACACGTCGAATTCCACCGGCCCCATCAAGACAGCCCACTCAGCCACGGCCTCTGGCTGAGCATAGCCTTCCCGCCGTGCCCACGCCAAGGCGAATTCCGCCTCGTCGCGGCCTTGCATATTCCAAGCCCACTCGGCCAAAGCATGAATATTAAAGCTGCAAATCTGGCGCTCTGGACCGCCCCAAGCCATCATGGCGTACGCTCCGCTATAGCCCCGCCGCACCAGTTGGCCGACGTAGTCCCTCATGCGGTGAGCCGAGCGCTGCGGCACCTTGAACTCGGGCGTGTCGACCTTGCCGTTGGCCGCAATGGGCACGTCGTAACTGGCGATCCAGCGCCCCTCGGCGGCATAGTGATCCAGCAGCGGATTGGCCATCAAATCGCGCGGCCGGTGCAGCACCCTCTCTAGTTCCGTGGCGCAGGCCCGCTCGATCTTCACCTCCGGCGGCAACTCGTCCAGCACCCGATAGTTGCGCACGGTAGTAGTGGTCGATAAAAAGATGCGAATCTGCAAATTGGGATAGCGCTCTTGGGCCTGCCGCCAAGCCGCGACAAAAGCTCGCGATTCCAGCACAAACTGCCCCACCGCCGTGCATTCCAGACAGCCGCACTGCCCCGGCCGTTCGCTCAACCAGCAGCTAATCTCCTCGGCCCCCTGCTCGGCAATATCCTCCATCCACTCTTGTATGATTTGCACCAACAGCGGCTGCGAAGCGCAGGGAGCCCGGTGCTGATTGCCCGTCTTGTGGGCGAAATAGCGCCCGGTCAGAGCACCATCTCCCTTGCCAGCTAGCTCGGGATAGGCCCTGAAAAGGCCGCATTCGTGCAGAAAGTTGAGGTGCAGGATATAGGGCAGATAATTAAAAGCCCGCTGCCGCGCCGCTTCGAACTGTTCTCGGTCAATAGTAGCCCGATTGCGCTGACCACGTTCAATGGGATGCAACTGCGTCGAGGCCATCTTGCCGTAGTTCAATTTGAGCGTGGCCAGCCACGGGATCCAAATCGCAGGCTCGGGAAAATTCCACAGACCCCGCTCGTCCATATCGGGCCAGTCAATTACCTGTGCCAAGGGGATGTGTACCTGTTCTTGGCTCATTTCGGGTTCGAGTAATTGGATCAAAGTCTGGCAGGCGTAGTACACGCCGCGCTCGTCTAAGCCTGTCAGCACCAGACCGTCTCGCCCTCGTGGTTCAATGAGGTACGCCTGTGCCTTATTCTGCAAGCTCTGGAGCCGTTCAATCGCCGCGCTGTTTGCCGAGGCCACGCCAATGTCGATGGTAAAGGCCCCACCATCCGGTTTTGCTTGTCCCTTTTCAACGAACAGTGCTTCCAGTTCGGCAGCACCCTGCTGCTCGATTGGCCCGGCTTGGTCCCGCAGCGCAATGCCCACTTCGCCCGGCTTACAACGGATGCTGTCGGCAACGCTAATCTCGTGCGGCAAGGGCAGCAGATAGGACGTCCACTGTGTCGAATTAGCTGTAGTCATGCGATATCTCCCTACTAGCGCGGCCTTTTCGGCGGCGTGGCCGATACGCCTTCCATGCCACCGCTGACGCGGAGCACTTCGCCGGTGATCCAAGATGCCGCTGGGCTGCACAGAAAGGCCACGCCTTGAGCAATATCCTCTGGCTCGCCCCAGCGCCCCAAGGGAATGGCCGTGCGAATGCGCTCAATCATTTCTTCTTCGGAAATCCCCAAGGTGACGCGGCGCTGGGCCATATTGCGCTGGTTGAATTCCGTGTACACTGGCCCCGGACACACGGCATTGACCCGCACGCCGTACGCGGCCAACTCCAGCGCCAAGGTCCGAGTGAGGCTGATGATACCGGCCTTGGCGATGTTGTACGCGGCCACCAAAGCGGCCGGATTCTGGCCGTTGATCGAAGAGATATTGACGATGCAACCTGCCTCTTGTTCTTCCATGATGCGTCCGGCGGCGCGGCAGCAATAAAACGCTCCAGTCAAGGTCACATCCATCACCCGGTGCCATTCGGCGTCCTCCAACTCGACTATCGGGGCGACCTGCTGCCCAGTGCCAGCGTTGTTGATCAGGATGTCCACCCGCTCCTCTTCGGCGACTAGCTCGGCGAAAAAGGAAGTCACCGCAGCACTATCGGTTATATCGAGCGCCACAGCCCGCACAGTCAGGTCTTCTTGTTGGAGCTTCGCGGCCTCCTCTCGCGCCTTATCCTCCTGCCGGTCGGCGATGACCACGCTGGCCCCGTCGCTGGCCAACTGCCGGGTGATTCCCAGCCCTAAGCCCTGGGCACCGCCCGTGACGACGGCGATTTGTCCGTCCAGTGGACAATTTTCGAGCTGATTCATTAGGCAACCTCACATCGGTTTGGGATGAATGTAGCTATAATCCATAATTCTTCGCCGTCGCGCCGCATATCTGCATGATAGCGTCGCGCTCGGCCTCGCTAAACTCCGCTTCGTATTGAGGCTGATACGCAACTTGCTCGGCCCAGCCCTTCACCCACGCCTCGTCAGCGTCCAAATTGCAAAACGCCAGAATGTCCGTAATTTTTTGCTCGGCTGCCGCGCACAACTGCTCAAACGGCACCACCAAACAGCGCGTCTTAAGCTCCTCGTGCTGCAGCACCTCCTCGTAGGTCCAAGCGTATATCGCATTCCAGTATTCAGCCCACCCTTCGGCATCGCGCCCTTCGCCCCACAGCGTTTGGATGTGCCGCGTTTTCTCCGCGTCAATGGTAATGGGAATGCGCTCGTGGCCGAACTCGAAGTGGCCGGCGTTGCGCAGGTACTGGCGGTGAACCGAGGATGAAAAATGGGCCAAGTTGCGCTGGTGCTGACGCGCCATAGATGCGATGTGCGCGACCGGATGGCGCACGGCGATGACGAAGTGCGCGTCCTCGTATAGCTTGGCCAGATACGCGATCCGCGTGATATTGTAGTTGTTTTTGGAGACAATGCGATCGGCGTCGCGGCACAGCAACAGCTTCGCCAAGGTCGCCGCGTAAACAGCCTCAAATTCCGGGTGGCTGGTTTGCCGTTCGACCACATTGTTCTCGGCGGGATCGTGCAAATAAGCGAAAAACTGCATCCACAGGATTTCTTCCATGGCTTCAGGACTGTATGCGTTGACCATCACGCCGTCGGCATGTGCCCTCTCTTGTTTACGCGCCGCACCCAATCCGACAGCGCGGAAGATGTGGTCGGCCCAAAACGGCGTAAACGCGCCGTAGTAATCGCAGTATTTGAACGAAGTGAGGCGAGGATGAGACGCCAGTATGTTCAGCAGCAGAGTCGTGCCAGCGCGCGCCAAGCCCGTGATGTAAATGGGCGCAGCCACCGTCCGCCGCGCCAGCCGGCCCTTGAGCACCTGCGTCTCCAGCTTGCCCACATCAATCCAAAAGTTCGGATGCGCATGCACCAGCCAGCTAAAAAAACGCATCAGCCGCGTTTGATTGAAATCAGTTTCCATAAATTATGCATAAGAAACAACGGACGGATACCGGCGCAACGCCTATCCGCAAAGGAGCTACCCCAATGGCACTAGACGACCTGAAAGAAACCATCGAAACGCTGCGAGAGCGCATTCAGGCGCATCGCCCCTATTTGGAAGGCAACGAGACGCGGACGCGGCAGGTGCTCATCGATCCCATGCTTCGCGCACTAGGCTGGGACGCCGAAGACCCCGATTCCGTCGAACTCGAATACGGGATTGAGCGAAAGAGGGCTGACTACGCGCTGATGGGAAGCGCAAGACCGATAGCCGTGATCGAGGCCAAACGCCTAGGGAAGCCGCTAGATGACGATGATACGATGCAGGCACTCAATTACGCTAACAGGGAGGGCATTGACTACACGGTTGTCACTAATGGAGATCATTGGTGGATGTTAGAGGTGTTCAAAAGAGGCCGGCTTGAAGATAGAGTCCTGATGGAATTCCGATTGACGCGAGGTGAACCGTCCGCTTGTGCATCGTTGGCTTTACGCATGGCGCGTGAAGGGCAGCTAATGATGGAAGCACTCTCGCGTACCGAATCATCGACCAATCAATCAGTGCCTTCGACGCCTGAGCCACCTCCACCAGCACCGAGTAGTCGCCAAGAAACCGTTGGGCCGTCTAATGGAGGACAGGATCAAGACGGTTGGATACCGCTTACCTCTTTAAAAAGAGAAACACTCAAGCAACCTCCGGCACACATCAAGTTTCCAAACTCGAGTACAAAATCGATCAAGAAGTGGACCGATATGTGGATCAGCGTTGTAGAGCACTTGATTGAAACCGGCAAAATTTCAGCGAAGGATTGTCCAGTCCGTAGGAAGGATAATCCAAAAAACTACCTTTTGCACACTAAACCGTTTCACTCAACTGGTGAGGAGTTTCGAAGAAAAAAAGAAATCGGGAAGCTATGGTTGAATCTCTATAATGTCCGGAATGTTCAGAATCACTGCTGGCTCCTTGAGCAATCCGGCGTCAATCCCTCCACCGTCCTCGTCAGCACCAACCGGAGCTAGCCGCCGTTGACAAAAAGTGCATCACCGCGATACACTTATAGATCAAAGGAGATTATTTTGGCAGACACGATCAAATTATCCCTAGAATTTCCCCAGTCCCTAGTCGAGGGTCTCTGGATAGACGAGGCCGCGGCCTCTACTGAGATGAAAGAAGCCGTGGTGCTAGATCTTTTCCGCCAAAAGCGCATTTCCATTCGCAAAGGGGCCGAACTGTTGGGCCTCTCCTATCGCGGATTTCTGGCGCTCCTCTCCCGCCGCCAAGTCCCAATCGCCGACTACGAAGTCGGGGAGATTGACGGCGATATAGAAGCACTTGCGAAACTCAAGCGACAGGTTGAATGAGGGTCGTCGCTGACAGTGCCCCACTCATCTACTTTTCCGCCGTCAGCCAGTTCGACCTGCTACGACTTTACTTTTCTTCCGTGCTCATTCCCAACACTGTCCATGAGGAGGTCGTCCGAGCGGGCGACGAGCGATACGGCGCATCGGAAACACGAGCCGGCGTTGAAGAGGGTTGGATTACGGTCGTAGATTCCACTAATGATCCGCGTATTGCCTTTCTGCTGGCCCAAGGTATGACGCTAACGGATGCTCACGTCGTCGTCCTAGCACAGGAGCGACAAACAGACCTACTTATCGCGGACGACGCGATCGTACGCAAGCAAGCCCAATCTCTGGGACTGCCGCTATCAGGCACCCTTGGCATCCTGCTTAACGCCCAACGAGACGGTCACCTACCCGATCTAAAGATAATGCTAGATCAACTCATTGCCGCTGGCTTCTACCTTCAGCCCAACGGCCCGCTCTACAAAGAGTTGCTGCAACGTGCTCTGTGAATCCGTAATACTCTAGCTAGCCCATGCCATCCTTCCTCCACAAAGCCTACCATCTGCTGCCTCCTATTGCCGTTGCCCTGCCGCAAGCGAAGGGGTGTGTTGCCGCGAAGAAACAACGTCGTTGACTCAAGGTAACAGCCCGGCGCATATCGCCCCTATCGCGGCCAGAGAAAACGGGCGGCTGCCCGGCATGGTCCACCTTTTGCTTGAAAGGGACGAATGCGTACCTTTATCCAAGGAGGAATTTCTCATGGCCGAACAGCCGTCCCAGCCTGTCCCCCCAACGGAATCCACGCTCGCCCTCAGCTTCCTGCGAGAGGATATTCAGGATGTGCGCCAAGATGTGCGTCAGACCAACGAGCGCATTGATGTCCTGCGTACCGAGATGAGCGGGCGCATTGATGTCCTGCGCTCCGAGATGAGCGAGCGCATTGATACCCTGCGCACCGAGATGAACGAGCGCATTGATGTCCTGCGCACCGAGATGAACGAGCGTATTGATCAGACCAACGAGCGCATTGACGAGTTAGGCAAACAACTCGATTCGCGCTATGCGCGGCTGATGGCCACGCTCATCACCTGCACCGGCATCCTCGTCGCCTCCTTGGGGACGGCCGTGGCGGTGCTCAAGTAGGGCCTCTGGTCGGCCAAGCGAATACTCTAACTGCCCCATGCCCTCCCTCTTCCACAAACTCTACATCGCCACCCTAATCTGCTGTCTCCTATTCCTCGCCTTCATCTACGGCGTGGTGTCGGCGATCTTCCACCTCGCCCCCGCTCCCGACATCCGCATCCACGCCGTCAACGCCTACGGCCACCTCGCCTATCTCTACGAAGACCTCACCGACACCAAAAACCAATACACCAGTACCATGTGGTTTGAAGACGCCAGCGAGCCGTCCGGGGCCATCATCCACAACGCCGCGGCCATGCAGCCCGGCCTGACGCTCGTATCCAAAAACGCCACCGCCGCCGTGCTCATGGACTCGCTCGGCAACATCGTCCACCAGTGGCAATGCGACTTTGCCGACGCCTTTGACGAAGACGACTTCGCCGCCTTCCCGCAGCAACCCGACATGCTGCACTGGCATCGCACCCATCTGTACCCCAACGGCGACCTCCTCGCCAACCACGACTACGTCAACCACTACCCCTACGGCTACGGCCTCGTCAAACTCGACAAAAACTCCCAAGTCATCTGGAAATACACCGGCACTGCCCACCACGACTTCGACTTCGACGACCAAGGCAACATCTACACCCTCGTCCAAGAAATCGGCACCGCGCCCATCGGCAACATCCAACCCCCGTACATCGAAGATTTTGCCGTGGTCATTGACGGAGTAACCGGCCAAGAGAAACGGCGCTTTTCCATCTTCCGCGCCCTGAAAAATTCGCCGTATCGCAGCGTATTCGACCGCTGGCAGACCACCCGCCACAGCGAAGTAACCCACACCAACGCCATCCGCCTAATCCCGCCGGACTGGGCCGCAGCCGCCCACATCCCGCGCGCCAAAGCCGGCGACCTGCTCATCTCCCTGCGCAACCCCAACGCCCTCATCATCGTCGATCCCATCGAGCAACAAGTGATCTGGTACGGAGAGGGAATCTGGAAACAGCAGCACGACCCAGACTTCCTGCCCAACGGCCGCCTGCTGCTCTTCGACAACCAGGGCCTGCGCGGCCACCCCTTCGGCCAAAGCCGCGTACTGGAAATCGATCTATTTACGCACGAAATTTACTGGGAGTACAAGGGCACCAGCGCCGAACAGATTTTCGACAGTTGGATTCGCGGTGCCCAACAGCGGCTGCCCAACGGCAACACCCTCATCACGGAATCGCAACGCGGCCGCCTGCTCGAAGTCACGCCAGCCGGTGAAATCGCGTGGGAATACTACAACCCATACCGCGCCGAATACCAAGGCAAACCCCTGCGCGGCATGATGACCCAAGCCCAAAGGATACCCCAAGATGCCCTGTCATTTCTCGAAAATTAGCCTCGTTTGCGCGCTCCTGCTCCTGTGCAGCAGCGCCGCTCACGCCTACATCGGCCCCATCATCATCATTGGCGCAATCGGCAGCATGTTCGGCTGGGTCGCCGCCGTGGTCCTCGCCGCTGCGCTCGTGGCCTCGTACCCCTTTTACGTGCTGTATCGCCGCAAAAACAAACGCAAACAAAGCAAGGAAGAATTGCCCTAGCGCCCGTGCTCCCTCAGTAGTTGTATCCCGTGCGCCAACGCCCCAGGAGTATCCACATCCTGCCACCAAGCCGCGCCAATATCCAAAGCGCGCAACCGGCCCCGCTCAATCAGCATCCGCATCCCATCGGTCAAACTACAATCGCCCCGACGCGCTTCCACCTCACTGAGATGCGCCACCAACGCGTCGCTGCAAGCAAACAGCCCAGTATCAACGGCGTTGAAATCCGTCAGCTCCTTGCCAATCGCCGCGATCCGCTCGCCCTCTAGCCGCACCTTCGTCGCATCGTCCATGTCGTAAATCGCATCCAGTTTGCGATCCACCGCTAACACCACCTCCCCAGGACTTAGACTAACGCCGCGCATCGCAGTGATCATCTCCGGGTCGAAGAGATGATCGGCCATCAGTAGAAGAAATTTCTCCGCGAGCATCCCGGTCGCCGCCAACACCGAAATCCCATTGGATAGCTTCCATTGCGCATTCTCGACAAACCGCAGCCCGACCCCCAAACCACTCGCCCCGTTCAAAGCCGCACACACATCCGCGCCGCAATGCCCCGTGACCACGACAATCTCCTGTAGGCCGCTCTGCTTCAGCATCCGGCAGGTGCGTACCAACAGCGGCTCGCCTTCTATTTGCACTAGAGCTTTGTGCGCCACCGGCACGTAGTCTCGCAAACGCGAGCCGTGCCCGGCAGCCAAAATAAGCGCTTGGTCAATCACAGTATCTCTCCTACTACCGACCGACGCTTTGCAATTCTTCGCGTATGACCCGGCGCAGCGTGGCTTCGTCGAGGGCGTCATCCTGCTGCTTGAGGTACTCTCGCAACGCCTGATTAATCATGGTTTGGTAGCCCATGCCTTCGCTTTCCGACCGAGCGCGAAAGCTATTCAATACCTCGTTATCGAGATAAATGGTAACGCGGGTTTTGCCTCTTTGGGCTACGACTGGCCCCCGTTTCCCCTTACTGAAGTCATATTCCTTCTTCATAATCTCGCTGCTCCGATTGAGTGGCTCTTCGAGCTGATATAAGCCTAATAGTTTCGTGGCGATAGGTATAAACTACGGCGAGAATACGCCCTAAAGCATCTAAGCCTATAGTTACAAACCTCTGCTCTTCATCGACTCGATCATCTTCAATCGTCACGCCATAGGGATCGAATAACACAGGTTCCGCATCAGAGAACGCAACGCCATGCTTGGCAAAATTTGCGCGGGCTTTAGGTGGATCCCATCGGATGTCCATACTTGAATATATGTATAATGTGCATACGTTGCTATTTCAACCGATGATAAACACTCTATTGCCGGTCTTGCCGGTAAAGTAGTCAATGACAATCCACAGGCCGTTGCACAGGCTCTCGCCCATAATCAGCCCCAAGAAAAAGCGCACGCTCGCCGCGTAAATCGCCGGCCCACCAAAGCGCAATACAAGCCGCTTAACCCCCCAAGCAATGAAGATGCTGAACCATATCTTGTCCATCAGGTGATTGGCCGCCACCGCAAAGCCCAGCGGGTGCAATGGCCACCAAAGCACGTGATGCCGCGCCCACATCAGGAAAAGCATGACCGCGCCACCACCGGCGCAAAAAGCAAGTCCGTCCCAAGCCACGCCCGCCGGTTCCAGCCCGCGCACCGCATAGTTGTACACGGTTGACGGCCCGCCCTTAAAAAACCACCCCACCAGATTGATCCCCCCGTGCCGGTGCGCCATGTGCAACACCATCCAGCACGAGCCAACCGCACCAATCAAAATCGCCAAGCACACCCCCCACATCACCACCCGCCGACTCGGTCGCGTCATGTCCTCAACCAGCTTCAACCCATTGGCCAAGAGCGCCATTATAAAGATGCGGATATCGGCACACCAGATGTAGGCCAGCGACAAATTGAACACCCCGCTGGTGCCAATCGTGTTGACGCCTAAGCCGTATATCATCAGGTCCGGCGCGATCATGGGCGAGCGCACAGCCGCTAACCCCGCCTCAGCCACAATCCGGCTAATCCCAATAAAGATCAACAGCGCCAATCCAATAAACACCGCCGCCACCCATAATTGCACTCCCATCAGCCACAGCCACCCCACCATCGTCGCCACGCCAGCCAGTAAAGCGCAAACCGCGCCGCGATACGGAACAATCTCGTCGCCATCGTCGATATCGCGCGCGCCCCACAACGCCTTGCGGAATACCCGCTTCAAATGCTCGCGGCCCACCCATAGGCCGGCCAGCACCAGCGCCAGTAACGCGCCGCCGCCCTGATAGGCCAGATAGGGCTGAGAGGCAATGCCATAGACGAACTTCTGCTTGGACGTCAAGCCCATCAGCAGCAAGACCTCGGACTCGGCCCGGACCAAAAGCTGGAAGATCCACAGACCAGCCGAGATGCTCGTGTTGATCAAATAAGAAAAACCCACCATCGCGAATATGACCCGCAGTTGCAAGCGCTGGCCGAAGTAGGGCATGCTCCAATTCAAGTTTACGTTGGGCAGCGACGGATAGTACTGGTGCAGGGCCTCAAGCGACCCCCACAGCACGGGGATGGCGCAGCCATACCACATGGCCCGGCTCTTAAAAAAGCGGTTGACCAAACCCCGGCCCTCGCCCTGCACCATGGCCGCCCCCACCTGCGCCACCGGGTATGCCAGCCGTTCGCGGTCCATCCACTGCCGCCGCAAGATCACGGCCGCGGCGACCATCGTCGCGTAGAGCGCGATGAGAAACACCGCCCACCACAACAGCGGCTCAGCCCAAGCCCCATAAGGGATCTCCCCTCCCTCGAAGAAAGCGCGGTTGTCCTCGCCGTCGTCAACCAAGATCGCGCGCTCGGGCAACAGCGGGCCGAGCTTTTCCTGCCACTGGTTTTGCGGCGTCCCGTAATACGCAAAGGCCGCGAGGATGGGCAGCAACTGCTGACTCATGCCCATAGTACACAGAGCCGAGACCATCAAGAGCATGATGTACACCAAGATCAAATCGGCGCGGCCGAGGGCCAGCGATCTGCCGTGCCAAACCAAGGCCGTGTTGAGCAGCACCGAGGCCACCAAAAAGGAGGCAAACCACAGGCCCGGCTTGAACAGGTCGATCTGCGGCTGGGGCAGGTAATACGCCAGATAGAGACCCAGTGCTACCACGGCCACGCCCAGCGCCCAGACCCCGTTCCGCGCCACCACCTTGAACAAAACGTTGAGCAAGCCGATGAGCACGAGGAACAGGAAAATCGCGCCTGGAGTATTAAAATCCCACGCCATAAAGGTCGAGTGCATGGCCATGTTGGCGTATGGCGCGCCAATGGCGAGGAAGAAGCTGAGAAAGATACCCGTCCAAAAGCCGCGCCAAGTAATGCCAATCGCGGCCTCCGAGCGGGATTCAGGAGAGGAGGCAAAAGTGGAGGGAATAGACCGCTGCAAACTTCAGTACTCCACGTGGATGTCGGCCAGCACGGGCGTTTCTGCGACCAAGGCGCGCACGCGGCGCAGATGCCGCTGCCCGGCCCGGCTCAGCGCAGACTCGTCCCCCGCCAGCAAATCGCGCTGCTCCAGCGCGTCGGTCGCCAAGTCGAACAGCATGGAGCCGCGCCAACTATAGTTGATGTACTTCCAATCGTCGGCCACAATCGCATAGCCCTTGCGCGACCACTGCACGTGTTCATCCGTGTTGACCACCACGATCAGGCGGTCGGGATCTAGCGGACGCAGGAGCGAATGGCCGTCCAGTCGCTCCTGCCACGCAGCGACCGTGGAATCCGCGGACAACCCGAGAAGATCCAGCGCAGTCGGCACCAAGTCCGTCAGCGCGACGCGCACCTGTGCGTTCTCTCGCCACTGATCGAATCTATCCCCCAGTCGCTCCCGGTGCCGCTCGGGCACGACGGCAAAAAACGGGACGGCAATCGCCGTCTGGTAATACGAATCCGTGCGGTGGAGCTTGTGGACGCCGTCGAGGTCTTCGCCGTGGTCAGCCACAAACAGCACCATCGTATTCGCTGCCAGGCCCTCTGCGGCGAGATGCTCGAACAGCCGTCCGAGCAAGTGGTCCATATAGGCCACCGCATTGTCGTAGCTCGCGTCCGGCCACGGCTGCCAATCCGGCGGCGAGTATCCCGGATAATGCGTGCAGTTGAATTGCAGAGCCACCACAAACGGGCCGCGTGCGGCAAAGCGGTCGATGGTTGCCAGAGTCTCCGCCATCATCCGGCGGTCGTCCATGCCTTCGGAATTGACGATCTCGGCGTCCGAGCGCTCCAGCGTAAACACGTGGTCCAGCGCGTCATCGACGAAAAAACCTTCGAGATTATTCCAAGCGTAACTCTGCGCCGAAATCAACGCCGTCTGGTAGCCAGCGGCGTGGGCGTAGTGCCACAGCAGGGGGAAGGTATGCTGCTCCACGGGCGCGCGCGACGGGAACAATCCGGTCAGCATAGCCGGCAGCGCCACCTTGGTCGCTGTAGCATTAGACACGGCCCTTTCCATCTGCACCCAATCCGCTGGCCGAGCCTTGCGCAACGCCGCCAGCCGAGGCGTGGTTTGCCGCTCGTACCCGTAGATATCCATGCGGCTAAGTGCGACGCTTTCCCCGAGCACCACGATGAGGTTGGGCGCGCTCGCATCCACGGGCGCACCGCTGTAAATCTCCGCCGCTGCCGGGCGGCTCGCTTGCAACAAGCGCCCATGCACCCCGCCGACGAGCGAGTGAACGGCAAGGTCAATGGCCAACTTCGCGGCGGCCGCATCCGGCACCATGATGCTAGCGTGGCGATGCACTGCGCCAAAGGCCACCATCCCGACCAAACACAGCACGGCCAAAACTCTGCCCTGCACGACTCGACTGAGCGGTTCGGCTGAGCTCACCGTCGAAGCCTCGCCGAAGTCTAACTGGCGGCCCGGGCGCAGCTTGTACCGCCACCACCCCACGACAAAAACCACCACCACCACCCAGACGACCGCGTCCCCCCAATCGGCTTCGTTGAGGATATACCCCCAAGCCTCGCGTGGATGACCAGCCGAATGCACGAGCGCGTAAGCCGTTGGCCAGCAGTAGAATATCTCGTGGAAGCCAAGCCATATCAGGGCCAGCACGGAGACTACCAAACCGACGACGAGGACAAACGCAACTTGCCAGCGCGGTCGCAACCGACTGCTGATCGCGAAAAGCCCCTGCCACATCACCAGCGAAAACGCCACCGACAACCCCCACCACGCCCACTGCGTCAGACGCAAATCGAGCGTCGGCCGCAGCCACAGATCGACAGCCACTCCCAACAAGGTGATGGGGAGCAAAGGCAACATTTGCTTTCGCACGGCGGAATCGTCCATCAGAACCTAGCAATGACCGCTGCACTGCATTACCTACGCGCCTAAGACCCCCAAGCGTTGCAACTCCTGTTTGATCGCCTCGCGCCCCGCCGGCGGCACGTTAATCCGAGGCGGACGCACCGCACCCCCAGCCAACCCCATCAATTCCATCGTCGTCTTGAGCATACCGGCGTCGTCAAAGCGCGAGCGCAACCGCTCCAAGGGAGCCAACTGCTCCTGCAACTCAATCATCTGCGGCCAATCCTGCTGTTGCGCAGCAGCGAAAAGCGCCAACTCTAGCTGCGGAGCAAAATTGACAAAACCAGCGGTAAACCCCTCAATCCCAGCCTGAAAGCGGAAGTGCAATACACCCGGATCGTGGCGCTTGTTGCCGATCCAGACGAAGCGGTCGCCGAGCCGCTTGATGGCGCGAAAGAGGTTGTGCGGCTCAACGCAGGGATCTTTAATCGCGGCGATCTGCGGCACCGCAGCCAGCCGCTCAAACAGTTCGGCCGACCAGCCCTGCGTATTGTAGGGCATCAGCGCCAGCCCCGACCGCGTCCCCAGCGCCTCGTAGTATTGATACACGCCTTCGGGATCTTCGGGCAATTGGTGGCGCGTGTAGGGTGCCATGGCCAGCGCCACGCGCAATCCCAACGCCTCGTAGCGCGGGGCCAAGTCCGCGGCCTCGCCCAAGTTGCCGGGCAAGGTCGGCACCACCAGCGCCCGCTCACCCACCGTCGCCAGCGCCCGCTCGGCGAGTGCTAAGCGCTCGGGCGGAGCCAATGCGTCGTTTTCTCCAGTCCCGCCAGCCACCACAAAAACCCGCACCCCCCTATCGGCAGCCCACGCTATATTGCGCGCAAACCCGTCCAAATCGAGTGCATAGAGATCATCGCCCTGATAAATGGTCAGCGCATAGGCGTGGACGTCCTTTAGCTGATCCCGCAAGGCATGGTCGATCATCACATTCTCCCGCGTCGTAGTGATTAATGCGCCACCGAGCCATCGGCGTGGAAACTGCCCCTAATCGCCCAGCGCTCGTACGGGTATTTCGCCAGCGCGTCCTCGACTATTTCAACCCCAATCCCCGGCCGCTCTGTCAGCAGCCGATAGCCGCCTTCGACTTGTAGCTGCTCATCGACGATCTCGGTCATCGGCCCGTTGAGGGCATTGTGCTCGGTGTGCGTGTAGTTGGGAATGGCCGCGGCTAGCTGCGCGAAAGCCGCGTTGTTGATGGGGCTGCCCATCAGATGGGGGAACACCCCGACAAAAACCATCTCGGCCAACGCGGCAATTTTCTTCACCTGCGTGAATCCGCCGGCTAAGGACAGGTCTGGCCGAATAAAGCTGACGATCTGGCGGTCGATCAAATCCTTAAACTGGAAGGGGTTGTAGCACCGCTCGCCCGTGGCGATTGGGATGTTGATGTTCTGGGCGACGTACTCAAGGGCCTCAAAGCTCTGCGGCGGCAGCGGGTCCTCGTAGTACAGTATCTTAAAGGGCGTCAACTCCGTGGCCAGTGCAATCGCCTCCTCCGGCCGCAAGTTCCGGTGGATCTCCAACCCCAAATCCATCTCGTCCCCAAGCGCCTCCCGCGCCGCAGCCACCAATTCCACAGCCGTCGAGATATTGGCCGTGCTGGTGCGCTGCTCAAACCCGCTGACAAACGGCCCCATCCGAAACGACGTAAACCCCTGCTCTACTCGCGCCCGCGCACTCTCCCGCACCTCCTCGGGCGTCTGCCCACCGACATTTTCGTACACCTTTACCTTGTCGCGGCACTTGCCGCCCAACAACTGATACACGGGCAACCCCACTGCCTTGCCGAATAGGTCCCACAGCGCAATGTCGATCGCACTCATCGCCGCGCCCATCGCCGCGCCCATGAAGTGCGCCGACCGCGACACCACCTGATAGTGATGCTCGATGCGCAGCGGATCCTTGCCCACGTAGTAATCACTCAACTCCCCCAGCGCCTCTTTCACCACCCCGTGATGCGCCCACAACCCAGCCTCCCCATTGCCGACGATTCCCTCATCCGTATAGACCCGCACCAACAAAAACCTGCCGACCAAAAACGTCCGAATCTCTGTGATTTTCATCTCACTTTCCTTTCTAGTACAAACTCATCAATCCTTCTGCGCCTTTAATCTTCTTCTTTTCAAAGCTCGGACTAAGCCACCGCGCTCGCGATTCCCGCCCCGGATTGCGATACGCATACACCACGCACCACCGAGTGTCGCTGTCTTCCTTGCGCGGATTGACCCCATGCGCCGCATGCGTCCACATCAACACCACTGTCCCCTGCGGCACCGACAACTCCTCGATTGCGAGCGGTTGGCCGCTAACCGCATGCACCTTCCCCGCCATCCATCCCTGCGCCAACGCGGCATCCGACTCCGCGTTAATACCCGGATCTCGATACAAATGGCTCCCCGGCACTACCTTCAACCCGCCGTCGTCGGCCGCAAAGCCATTGACGTAAAAAAATACCCGCACAAAACCCAACGCCGGATCGTCGTCGGCGTACTCGTGGCTGTGCCAATTGCTCCCCGGATTGCCCCCTTCGCGATTCAACGTCACGCAGTGGTCGTAGCGAATCTCTGGCCCCAGCACTCGGCGCACCAAGTCCAGCAGTTGCGGATGCCCGATCAGGCTCTCCAAATAGGCGTCGAATTCAGCGGCAAAGCGCGAGGGGATATATTCCTCGTCATCGCGTGGCAGTGCCTGAATGCGCGCCAGCGCCGCGGTCAACTGGACGCAAGCCTCGTCGGTCAGGATACCCGGCAGCGCAAAGTGCCCATCGCGGTCGAGTACGGCCCGTTCGTCAGCTCCAAACACAAAGGGACGAAACAGCGCTTCCATGCCTCAAGTCTCCAGTCGATTACGATTGCACTTCTGCAAAAAGAGAGGCACGCGCATGGAAATACGGCGGCTCAAAAAGCAGCGCCTGCCGCTCGGTCAAGGCCACGCCCTCCGGCGGCTTGATGTGGCCTTTGGACCACGACTGCTGCCCGGGACTGTACTTGAACAACAACGAGCGCCGCTGGTGCGCGGCCTGCCACGGCGCGGTGCCGTGCGTGAGTGCCTCGGTAAAAATCACCACCGACCCAGCCTTTGCCTCGGGCACTACCACGCAGCCGGACTCGACATGGGCCTCGCGGATTTCCTGCGGACAGGGATAATTGACCTTGTGGCTGCCCGGAATGCAGCAAAAACCGCCCTGCGCCGGTCCGGTGTCGGCCAAGTTCCAGGAGACGACCGTCAGCCCGTTGTACATCTGTCCGTTGCGGAAGTGATAGTACTCCGGCGGGTCATAGGGCGTATTGCCTCCGTGCAACCCAAGCCGCTCGGCACCGGCCTCTAAATAAATCGCATAGTAGTGGTCGAGTCGGAAACCGTCGCCGAGAATCACCTTGAGCAGCGGCATAATGCGCTCGTGGTCCAGCAAATCGACAAAGGGCTGGCCCCACGTCAAAAACCCGCCAGTGTGCAGCCGCCCTTTCGCCTGCTCGACATCCGCACCCATCTCTTGGGCGTCAATCAGCCGATTCAACTCGGCAACAGCTTCCGCGTCTAACACATCCTCGACGATCAGATAACCCTGGAGGTCAAACAAATATCGCTCTACTTCGGTCATGTATGAAGGCTCCTATTTGGGTGGTCGTTAAGCAGGACGCATTTGCGCGCCTATAACTATAATGGATTCGTTAGGAGGTAGGATCTGGTTTAAGCGGGCTTAAGAGGCGATGGATGGGCACTCATTGAGGGCTACAATTCCCTATGAGGTTAAGGCCGTAGAACGCATAGACGAGGCCGTCTATCCGACTTTCGGCACGCTACCCCCTATCAAACAGACATTTCTTCGGTGTTTTGTTCCCGTTCGGAGCGCCGGGAACGAGAGCCATACACGAAGCATCCGGCCAATCCAACAAGGTCCAGTCCTACAAGCACCCCACCTGCCCAATCATGCCCATTGTCGATGATATAAATACCGCCGAGGAGTCCCGTCATCGAAACTATGAAGCCAAAAATCAATCCCAGAAAGCTCCTCCAAGAGTCCCCCCTGACAACTGTTTTCTCTATCTGAATGCGATGCGCTGTTTGTCCTTCGGCCATCTCCAAGATTCTATTCGCCGCGCCTGGGACTATATCTTCATATTTTTGCAGTGCTTCCGGTGGAGGGATAGGGCCTGCCCAGACTTCAGTAGCACTAACTGTCATCTGCGTCTGTTTGTCTTGAGACGCAACGGAATCGGCCTGCCGTTCGGCAGGCCGATTCTTGGTCTTGTTTCTTTCTTCTCTTGTGCTCATTTTGCCTTGCCTTGCCTGCGACACATGCTCTATTCGCCGACCGAAATGCCTTTCTCTTCAACCGCACGGTCGGAATCACGGTCAGAACAATGCTCCGCCTTCTCTTCCTCAAATTCGACGACCGCATTGCGAAAATCCAAGCCAATCATTGCCCAATCCCTTGCAATCGCGGCATAGTCCGCTTCCGCGCCGCTCGGATAGGACTTGTACTTGTCTAAGGTGTTGCCGAAGTCCATAAGACGCGCTATCCCCTCCAGAAATGATGGTCGCGCACCCAAGTAGTAGCTATATCGCTTCATTTTCCAGTCTCCTATTTTTACCGATTTATAGTATGTCAAGTAAGATGCGCAGTCATACTACTTTTTCACTTGACATGTGTCAAGCGCATCCTCGTCCTAGCGCACCGCTGCCGCGAATGCCGACCAGCCTAGTTGCGCCCGACCTGATTTCCGCTGGCGTCGGGCCGTAACGAGGTATCGACGAGGCGACCTTTTCACCACCTGAGTAGTTATCGCGCAATCCGCTTTTATAGTTTATTCCTCGACTCCAAATAAATATCAAATCTCAGCAGTATCGCGGCTTGTCTCTTTTCAAGCGTGCACCCTTTTCATATCCTTCTCAGGCAATTCTAGCGGGTAAAACATGCTAACAACCGACGAAATGCGCTTCTTCAAGCGCAACGGCTACCTCATCAAGCGCGGCGTACTCGACCCCGTGCTCTTGGAGCGCGCTTGCACCCGGCTGTGGGATGGCGCACCGCCGGGCCGCCGCCGCGACGACCCCGACACTTGGGTTGGCCCGTTCCGCGAAGACGAAGAAAACCCCGACGGTGCCAACCACCGCCGCGGCTTTCGCTGGAACTTCCGCGAGCCAGGCGGCGAGGAGTGGATGGTGCGCCTGCTGGCCACCGACCCCAAGGTATGGGCTATGGCCGAACAAATGCTCGGCAAAGGCCAGCTCGTCCAGCCCGAGCGCATTCGCGGCATCTACTGCACCCTGCCCTACGGCGATCACCCGCCCCAAGCGCTAGGCTGCCACACCGACGGCCATCCCTTCCACCTCGGCGTAGTCGGCTACATCGACGACGTACCACCCAACGGCGGCAGCTTCATGGTCTGGCCCGAAAGCCATCGCGCCTTCTACCCGACCTTCACCTCGCAGTACCTCCGCGACCAAGACGAAGCCGCCTACGAAAAAGTGCGCACCGAGTTCAACCAGCGCACGCCCGTCGATACCCACGGCCAAGCCGGCGACATCGTCTTCTGGCACCATCGCCTCGGCCACATGGCTAGCCCGAACACCTCGGGCCAACTGCGCCAAGCCGTGCTCTACGATTTTCTCAAAAAGGACATCGAACAAACCCAACAGGAGCCGCCGCAAAAGGACATGTGGCGCGACTGGTCGGACGAGATGCGCGCCATCACTCTATAAGTGCGCCCCAATCCTCCCATCTCTGCGCTCATCTGCGTTCATCTGCGGATTTTAGTCATCCAACAAACGCATCCGAAGGCACGCCGCGCGCACCCGGATCGACCCGCACTAGCGAACCAGCCAAGGGCTGAGCCTGCCGTGCCTCAGCGTCCAAACCCCGACAAGCCGAGGTGATATAGAGCTGGTCCAAGCCCGCGCCGCCAAAGGCACACGAGGTCACATTGGACATCGGCAGTTCCAAGTGGCGCAGCAACTCCCCAGAGCGGGAGTCGTAACACAGGACGCACCACCCTCCGAACACGGCAATCCACAAGGCGTCTTCCTCGTCGATGGCCATGCCGTCTAACACCCCAGGCCCTCCGTACTCCACCACCACGCGCTCGTTGCTAATGTTCCCACTGTCGCGGCAGTAGTCGTACGCGCGCACATTGTTCAAGCCAGAGTCAATGAAGTACATGGTCTGCTGATCGGCGCTCCAGACGATGCCGTTGGACACGCTGACCGGCTCGACCTTCCGGCTCACCGAGTGATCCACATCGAGACAGTAGAGCGCACCTTGGTCCCGGGCACCCCCAAACTCCATCGTCCCCGCCCACAGCCGCCCAGCCGGATCGCACTTGCCGTCGTTGAAGCGATTGGCAGGGATCTCACTCTCTGGGTCTTCGCCGAGGGGCACCATGCGCTCCGTCCGCAAGTCGATGTGAGCAAAGCCATTGTGCAAGGCCACGACGAGGCCGCCGCTCTTTCGCTTGACCACCGTACCCACGGCTTGGCACGTCGGGATAGTGCGGTTGATGTCGCTCACCGGATCGTACACATAGACCTCGTGGCCGAGGATATCGACCCAGTACAACAACTCGTCGTCCGCATCCCAAACGGCCCCTTCGCCGATGAGCGCGTCCTTTTCCACGACTAGTTCGGGTGCTATCTTTTCCTTGTTCATCTTGGATTTCCTCCTTTGGGGCAACACTAGGTTGCCTGCCATTTTCTGTCAAACGCGCCGCTCAGGAGCACAACGCCATGACCACTTTCACCTATCAAGACTTCGACCGCCAACTCTGGGAACGAGAACTCGAAAATTTCGTCCCCGCCACGGTTTACGACATGCACACGCACATGTGGTCTGAAGACCACCGAGGCTCCCTCACGGGCGCACCTACCGGCCTGCGCGAGGAGATCGACTTTCAGGACCACCTCGACTGGGCGGCCAAACTCTACCCAGGCCGCGCCTTCCACATGCTGGTCTTGGGCACCCCCATGCCGGGCATGGACGCCGCCGGGCACAACGCCTGGATGGCGGCCGAACTTGCCGCCGACCCCGAATCCGCGATCAACATGATGGTCACCCCGGACATGACGCCCGAATACGTAGCCGCCCAAGTCGATGAGTACGGCTTCCTCGGCCTCAAGCCCTACCGCACCTTTGCCCCAGACCCGGTCGGCGCCCGCATCTGCGACTTCCTCCCGGAATCCTTCATCGAAGTCGCCCACCACAAGAAGCTGGCCATCACCATGCACCTCGCCAAACCCACCGGCCCAGCCGACCCAGACAACCAGCGCGACTTAGCGCGCTACACCCGCGAATACCCCAACGCGCAGTGGATTTTGGCCCACTGCGCCCGCTCGTTCAATTCCTTTATGATGGAAGAGGCCGTCCACTTCCTGTGCGACCTGCCCAATATATGGTACGACACCTCGGCCGTGAACGACCTGTACGCGCACTATCTGCTGATGAAACACGAAGACCGCAAGCGGGTGATGTTCGGGTCGGACAACGTGGTCGCCGGCTGTGGGCGCGGCAAGTACATCACTTATGGCCGCGCCTGGCTGTTCTATCCTGGGAACGAGGCCGGCACGCCGCACTGCGACTCGCGGGCGACACTCGTCATCTACGAGCAACTGCGCCAAGAGCGGCAGGTGGCCGAGATGCTGCAACTAACGCCCACAGAAATCGAAGATCACTTTGCCGGGAATGCCCAGCGGTTTCTGGCGATGATGCGCGGTGGGAGCTAGTGTGTCCCGACCCCTAAACGCCAGCGAATTCGCCGCCGAGATCCAAGCCTTTGCGGATTTTGGCAAAGAGACGCAAATCCTCGACTTTCCCGATCCCGCCATTTCCATTCCGGTGTATGTCAACGAGTTCTGGACCGCCAAGCAGCGCGCCGCCCACTCGCTCCACGAGGTCTCCTATCGCGCCTGTTTCAAGCCGCAATTGCCGAAATTTTTCATTAGCCGTCTGACGCGACCCGGCGACGCAGTGTACGATCCATTCATGGGGCGCGGCACCACCGTCCTTGAAGCGGCGCTGTTGGGCCGCCGTCCCATCGGCTGCGACATAAATCCCCTCAGCGAGCGCCTAGTCCGCCCTCGCCTAGATCCACCCACATGGAACGAAGTAGAAACGCGTTTGACGGCGCTGGACCTCGACAAATCGAGCGAGGTCTGGGACGCTCTCCTCGTTTTTTATCACCCCAATACGCTCCGCCAAATCGTCAACCTGCGCTCCTATCTCCTCACGCGCCGCCAAGAAGGGCCACTCGACCGCGTCGATGCGTGGATTCAGATGGTGGCGACCAACCGCCTGACCGGGCACTCGCCGGGATTTTTCTCCGTATATACGCTGCCGCCTAATCAGGCGGTGTCCATCGAGTCGCAAAAACGCATCAACCAAAAACGCGCTCAAGTGCCGCCTGAACGCGACATAAAGGCCATCATCCTCCGCAAGACGCGATCCTTACTGAGCAAGCTGCAAGCACACGAGCTAAAAACGCTGACGGCGAATAGCCCCCTGCTCATAACCGGCTCGTCTGACAATACCTCCGCCATCGTCAGTGAATCCATCCAACTCGCCGTTACCTCGCCGCCCTTTTTGGACATCGTCAACTACCAAGCAGACAACTGGCTGCGCTGCTGGTTTAACGGCATCGACGCCAAAGAGGTGGCTATATGGCAGTTAAAAAAACCAGCGGACTGGCAAGCAGCGATGACCCGCACCTTCCGAGAGTTACACCGGGTCCTTGCAAGCGGAGGCTTTGTTGCCTTTGAGGTGGGCGAGGTCCGCAATGGCAAAATCCTGCTGGAAACCCTCGTCGTACCCGCGGCCACAGAGGCTGGCCTCAAGCCGCTGATGGTGTTGGTCAACGATCAGATGTTCACCAAGACCGCAAACTGCTGGGGCGTGGACAACCGCACAAAAGGCACTAATACCAATCGGATCGTCCTGATTGGCAAGTAGGGGGCGGTTTGCAAACCGCCCCCTACGCAATTGACACTGTTCAATTGCCCCTCGTGCTTTAGTTCTGTAGTGAACAACCGTTCAGTCTTCGAGGGGGAATATGAACTCTGTAGCAAATGTCTTACTAGCTCTGTGTCTGTTGCATCCGGCCCTCGCCTTTGGCGACGAACGCCCTGACCTCCAGCAGATACAAGATGTAGTCCAGCGCTTCTACGAGGCGTGGAACCAGCAGGACTTCGTCGTCGCCGAAGACCTAATCGGCGAGAGCGTCGTCGAGCTCGACATGCGCAGTCGCCAAGAGCCGCAGACCTGGCTTTTGCGCAAGGTGCAGTCCCGCGAGGAGTTCCTCGACGGAATCGTCGTCGAGTGGACCGGCGGCGACGCTTGGGACTACGACCCGGAAATCCACCAGTACATCAAGAAGGCCGAGTTTTTCGACATCCTCCTGTGGGGCGACCGGGCGATGGCCATCACGCAGGAGCATTTGGTGGGAGTGTCCGGCCCCGTCGGCGACGAGCAATACAACGCCTATTTGCTCGACCGAGCGGACGACGGCTGGAAAATTGCCGGCGTCCTCCACCAAGTACCTGCCGAGGAATACAAGACGGTCTCGGTCGAGCCACGCGGCGAGCAGCTTCGCGTCCGCATCTTCGTCGATGGCGGCGACGAACTATTCGCAGACAGCGAGGGCCTGTGGGTCGAGCACCGCGACGGTGCCCTGCCCGGGCGGCACGAGGACGGCGACGGCTTTTCGCCCGTCGAGGTCAATGGAGTGCGCTGGCAACCCATCTGGCAGGGCGACCGGACCCGCAAGGTGTATTTTGCCGACAAGGTCGCATGGCCTTCCAACGCGCAGTACCACCTAGTCAAACACGAAGCGCGCGACGTCGCGCAGTTGGAAAGGGAGCCTCAAGCGCCCGGCGACACCCTCAGCATCGTCTTCGCCGACCAAGACAGCGGAGCCGACTGGTACGACGTGGAAGTGCGCTGGGGAGACGAGGCAGCCGACCCCGGCGCAGGGCTGCCCGAGCCAAACCCGCCGGGCCGCGAGGACTTACTCCTTGAAGTCCTATTCGACGGCGCGATCCGCGACACCAGCCCGCATCAGCGCCCGCTCAAAAACGTCAAAGTAGTATTCGCCGAGGACCGCGCCGGCGACAAAGACGGTGCCGGTTATTTCGACGGCAAGGCCGTCGTCGATATCGAAGGCTTTTTGCTCGACGGCCCCTTCAGCGTCTCAATTTGGGCCAAGTACGACGAGATCGAAACCCGCCCTTACTGGTGGAACAATTGCATCTGGGCGCAGGACAACGGCGGCGGAGTGCGCGTCTTCCAACTCAGTACCCGAGGACGGCGAGTCACCTGGCACCGGATGCGCGACGATGACCTCCACGCCAAGCTCCTTTTGCGCAAGGGGCACTGGTACCATTTCGCAGCCGTCTTCGACGGAGATTACCACCGGCTCTTCGTCAATGGCGTGTTGCAAGAGCAGAAGCAAAGCGCGGTCAAAACCTCGCCCGATCAGCCCATCTACATTGGTGCGAAAAACCTCGACGAGACGGACTTCTTCTTCACCGGGACCTTAGACGACGCGCGGCTCTACGACCGCGTGCTGACCACCGCGGAAATCAGTGCCCTCTATCAGGGCTTGGCCGAATGAACTTTACAGCAAGAAAGACCCAACCCATGCACCAGACACTATTGTTCGTCGGCGCGTTGCTGATCCTTGCCGCCGAAGCAACCCAAGGCGAGGAATGGCCCTATTACGCGGCCGACGCCAACAGCAGCAAATACGCGCCCCTGTCCCATATCGACGGCGACAACTTCGCCCAGTTGCAGGAGGTTTGGCGCTACACAGTCCCGGACAGCGCAATCGCCGCGGCCGAGGATTTGTGGACTTGGTGGAACAAAAGCACGCCGCTGGTCATCGACGGCGTGCTCTACTACGGGTCGCCGTTCAACATCCTCAGCGCCATCGACCCGACAAGCGGCGAGGAACTGTGGACTTTCGATCCGCAGTCTTGGAAGGATCGGGGCGATTTCTGGGGCTTTGCGCGCGGCATCGCCTACTGGGAAAGCGGCGACAAGAAGCGCATCTTCTACGGCACTGCTTCCGACCGCCTCTACTCAATCGACATCGAGACCGGCCAGCCCGACCCAGAGTTCGGCGCGGGCGGCTTCGTCGATCTAGGCAAGGGACTGCGCCGCCGCATCGACCGCAGCCGCTACTGCATCACCGCACCACCGATCATCTGCCGCGACGTAGTGGTGGTAGGTTCCGGCATTACCGACTGGCACGACCGGCCTCCCGCCAAATACTCCACTCCCGGCGACGTGCGCGGCTTCGACGCCCACACTGGCGAACAGGTGTGGACCTTCCAGACGGTGCCGCAGGAGGGCGAGTACGGCAACGACACTTGGGAAAACGACGCCTATCAGACTTATGGCCAAGCCAATGTGTGGTCCGCAATGAGCGCCGACGACGAGCTCGGCTACGTGTACCTGCCCGTCAGTAGCACCACCCACAACCACTACGGCGGCGAGCGCCCCGGTGCCAATCTCTTCAGCCAGACGCTGGTCTGCCTCAAGGCGGCAACCGGCGAGCGCGTCTGGCACTACCAGTTCATCCACCACGGCCTGTGGAACTACGACCCGCCGGCACCGCCAGTCTTGGTCGATATCGAGGTACAAGGCAAAGCGATCAAAGCCCTAGCTTTGGTGAGCAAACAAGCATTCTGCTACGTATTGGATCGCACGACCGGCGAACCAGTCTGGCCGATCGACGAGCGCGAGGTGCCCCAGTCGAAAACCCCAGGCGAGCAAAGCTGGCCGACCCAGCCCTTCCCCAGCAAGCCCGCGCCCTACGACCGCCAAGGGCTGCAAGAAGACGACCTGATTGACTTTACGCCCGAGCTACGGGAAAAGGCGCTGGCGATCCTGCAAAAATACGAGCACGGCCCGCTATTCACCCCGCCTAGCGAAAAGGGCACGCTGGTATTGCCTGGGGGTTTGGGCGGCTCGGATTGGAGCGGCGCGGCGCTAGTGCCGAAAAAGAACGTGCTCTACGTACCTTCGCGCACCCGTCCCGACATCGTGCGGCTGGAAAAGGTGGAGGGCCTGCGCACCTTTTCGGATTACGCCTTTTTCAAGGACGACTCCGAATACGTCGATGGCCTGCCGCTGACCAAGCCCCCCTACGGCCGGATCACCGCCATCGACTTGGACACTGGCGAGCACGTCTGGATGAGTCCGGTGGGCAAAGGACCCATCAACCACAAGGCCCTGCGCGACCTCGACCTGCCCGCTATGGGTTGGTTCCACTACAACTACGTACTCGCCACCGAGACCGTGCTGGTGGTGGTCTCGCAACGACCCGGATGGTGGGGAGACGTCAGCGGCGACGCCTTTGTCGAGAATGGGCCTTACCTGCGGGCCTTCGACCTAGATACGGGCGCAGTGCTGGCCGAGATGGAATTCCCCGGCCAGCCCAACGGCAGTCCCATCAGCTATATGGCCGACGGGCGTCAGTATATCGTATTCCCAATCAATAGCGACGACTGGGTGCCGCAGCTTTTGGCGCTGGCGTTGCCGGAGTGAAGGCTGCTCTCTGCCGTAGCACAGGACACGGCAAAAAGGTCGTCGTTTTAGTTTGACCCAAGTTCCAATGCTGCGTACTGTTGAATAGCCATTTACATTGATCTATACCCCCTCAGCTAATCACAACTCACACTCTGCCTTCATATCATCCCTTGTTAGTCTGCACATTATTGATTCTCGCCGCCGTTGCGTCCCAGGGCGAGGAATGGCCCTATTACGCGGCCGACGCCAACAGCAGCAAATACGCGCCCCTGTCGCAGATTGACGGCGACAACTTCGCCCAGTTGCAGGAGGTTTGGCGCTACACGGCCCCCGACGAAAAAATCGCCGAGCGTCATTATATGTGGACCGGTACCAACAAGGGCACCCCCCTAATGGCCGATGGCGTGCTCTACTACGGGTCGCCTTTCAACATCCTCAGCGCCGTCGATCCGACGAGCGGCGAAGAATTGTGGGCCTTTGATCCGAAGGTATGGGAAAACTACGAAGGTTTCACGGGCATTCTGCGCGGCATCGCCTACTGGCAAAGCGGCGACAAGAAGCGCATCTTCTACGCGACCTCCACCGACCTCCTCTACTCAATCGACATCGAGACCGGCCAGCCCGACCCAGAATTCGGCGAGAGCGGCTTCGCCGATCTAGGCAAGGGACTGCGCCGCGAGATTGACCGCAAGCGCTACTGCGTCACCTCGGCACCAATTGTCTGCCGCGATGTGGTGGTGGTAGGCTCCGCCATCGAAGATTGGCACGGCGAGTCTCCCCCCAAATACTCCACCCCCGGCGACGTGCGCGGCTTTGACGCCCACACCGGCGAACAGGTGTGGGTCTTCCAGACGGTGCCGCAAGAGGGCGAGCACGGCAACGACACTTGGGAAAACGACGCGTGGCAAACCTTTGGCCAAGCCAATGTGTGGTCCGCGATGAGCGCCGATGACGAACTCGGCTACGTGTACCTGCCCGTCAGCAGTACCACCCACAACCACTACGGCGGCGAGCGCCCCGGTGCCAATCTCTTCAGCCAGACGCTGGTCTGCCTCAAGGCGGCAACCGGCGAGCGCGTCTGGCACTACCAGCTCATCCACCACGGCCTGTGGAACTACGACCCGTCAGCACCGCCGGTCTTGGCGGATATAAAAGTACAAGGCAAAGCGATCAAAGCCCTAGCCCTAGTGAGCAAACAGGCCTTTTGCTATGTGCTGGACCGCACGACGGGCGAGCCGGTCTGGCCGATCAACGAGCGCGAGGTGCCCCAGTCAAAAACCCCGGGTGAGCAAAGCTGGCCAACCCAGCCCTTTCCCAGCAAGCCCGCGCCCTACGACCGCCAAGGGCTGCAGGAAGACGACCTGATCGACTTTACGCCCGAACTAAGAAAAAGGGCGCTGGCTATTCTAGAAAAATACGATCACGGCCCGCTATTTACTCCGCCCAGCGAAAAGGGCACGCTGGTATTGCCTGGGGGTTTGGGTGGCGCGGATTGGAGCGGCGCGGCCCTGCTACCAAAAAAGAACGTGCTCTACATACCTTCGCGCACCGACGCCGATATCGTGTGGCTGGAAAAGGTGAAGAACCCGCGCGCCTTTTCGGCCTACGCATCCTTCAAGGGAAATGCCGAATACGTCAATGGCCTACCACTGACTAAGCCCCCCTACGGCCGGATCACTGCCATCGACCTAGACACCGGCGAGCACGTTTGGATGAGTCCAGTAGGCCAAGGACCCGTCAACCACAGAGCCTTGCGCGACCTCGACCTACCCGCTATGGGCTGGTTCCACTACAACTTTATACTCGCCACCGAGACTGTGCTAGTAGTGGTCTCGCAACAGCCCGATTGGTGGGGCGACCTCAGCGACTATAACTTCGTCGAGCAAGGCTCCTATCTGCGCGCCTTCGACCTAGAGGCAGGCGCAGTGCTGGCCGAGATGGAATTCCCCGGCCAGCCCAACGGCAGTCCCATCAGCTATATGGCCGACGGGCGTCAGTATATCGTATTCCCAATCAATGACGACCGCGGGGTGCCGCAGCTAGTGGCGCTAGCGTTGCCGGAGTGAAGGCTACGCTGCGACCTCACCCTGCACCTGCATCGAGCGCACGCACCGCGGCAATGGCCTCGGCAATCCACCTGAGATTGCGCTGGGAAATCATACCGTAGTTGTAATACGAGAACCGGCGCGCCCCCGTTTCGTAAATCGCAGTGATGATGTCTCGCATTTGTTCGGCGCTGTCTATGGGCTTGTGGCCGTTCAGGCCGCAGATCAGCATGGACGGATCATCCATGCCAGCTAGGGTCTCCCGCGCCCTTTGGCTGGCCTCCTCCGGCGAGCCACTGTAGCACAGGACATTGACCCAATCGACGATCTCTTCGATGGGTTTGCGGTCAATGCCGTTATTGTGATAGTTGCCCATGTACAAAAAAGAAACGGGCATTTTTACGGCTTCTTTCACCTCCGCAGCCAGCGACGTCACCACATCCGCGCGCATCTTTAGGTATTCGTCAACCAAAGGCTCGTCGGCGACGAATTCTTCCACGCTACATTCCGGCGGCCCCTCCTCGAAGATGTCCAAGAGCCATTTTTCCACCTTGCCCTTTAACTCCCTCACATCCATACCCCTGTCCACGGCCCGCTGCGTACACCCATCGCAAAAGCACAGCGACATCAACAGCGAGCCCACCGCTCCGAGTTCAACCCCCACCTTGGCGTGATTGCGGAACATGCCAAAGCTCATGTAGTGGAGGGATTCGTACTCGATCATCTGCACACCGCAATTGGTGGCCAAATCTAAGCTCAAGCCTAGTACGTACTCCCGCACCTCGGGATTGGCCGGGCACAGACAACCTGGATAGCGATCTCCGAACACGCCGAGCAGGGCGCAGTCTGGCCGCTGCCTGGCCATGTAGTGGTTGTGCAGGGGCACAGTCCACGAAATCAATTCCAAACCGCGCGCGTGGCAGGCCTCGGCAATGATCCGCACCGGGTCCTGATCCTTGGCCATAGGATGCACGTGCGGCTTGATCTTGGTACCCTGGTACAGCTCGCTCTGGGGTTGGAAGTAGATGGCGTCCTCGTACCCGGAAAAGAGCTTTTTGCCGGGCATGTGGGTGCGTAGCTCATCGTAGGTGTGATAGACCGTGGATAGGCTGATCGCATCCAGCCCGACCTCTTCTTTGAGGGAGCCGATGACACGATCCACTCCCTCGTCGATCACATCCCAAGGATAGGTCCACATAGTCGTATGGATCATGGGTATATCTCCTTTTTCGTCGAATGGCGAGTAGTGTCAATCCCTTCCGTGTCCAGCGGACTGTTCCGCCTGCCACACCCGCCAATAACCCCGCAGACGTCGGGTAAAATCTCGCGGCCGTTCCAAGTAGATGCGCTCTGCCAGCGGACGCGCCTCGGCCTGCATTCGGGCGCGCACCCCATCAATCCGACTTTCCAAGGCCCGCAGTGTGGCCGTGGCTCCAGCCCTGGGAAACTCGGCCAGAACCGTGGTGCGCAATACCGTTAGGTCGTGGTCCTGGCCTAGCAACTCTCCTAGTTGATCCAGTTCCTCAGCCTGGGCCTGCATAACCGACGGCCAGATATTCTCCAGTATCTGGGTGTGGTACCACAGGTATTTGGCCTGCTTGCGCCAGTCGTGGAATGCCTCGTCGCTAGGCAGCGCGTAGGTTCCGGCAAAGTCGCGGCGACCCCGCGCATATACCCGCTGCACTCCCTCCCGAATCCCTCCCCAGCCCCGGCGCTGTAGATTCCAATGTTCCAAGCGCTCGCGGGCCTGTGCGAGGTCGGCGATTACCTCCTGAACGGCCCGATTGCTGCTATCCACTTGGCTATAGACCCGATCGCGACGCTCCACCAGCCATACCCGCACTCGGGCGAATCGACTCTTCGGCACGTCTTTGCCCAGCGATTCCACCAAGCGGTCCAAAGTCTCGACCAAGACCGTGGCATCGCGCAGCTCCGAAAGCCGCTGGCCGGCGTCCCGATAGCACTGGTTTTCCAAGGCGTACACCTCGTCTCCCAGCTCGCGGCGGACCAGACGCACCAAGGCCCGCAGGCGCTTGGTGGCCTTGCGGGCCTCGTGGATGTGCTTGTCTCGTTTCCCGTCCTCGCACGCGAGGTGTTCAAGGGCCTTGCCGAGCTGTTCGGCGGCCATCCGCCGCACCCCTTCGGGAGTGCTTTCTCCCCGTTTCAGGCGATATTTCATGTCTTGTTTTTCATGTTTCCCACTGCGAGGTTGCGTAGCGTTCGTCAGCCCCTCGGCAGCGGCAGTTCGACCTTCGCACTTCCCTCGACCTGCGACCGTAGCGCGGCTACCATGATCTCCAACACGTACCGGCCTCGCACAGCCGGCGACGAACTGTGCGCCTCGCCCTGTATCGCCTGCGCCAACTCCTGCACGGCCGGAATCAAGTTCGCGCCAAACGGACTGGCATATCCACGGCCCGGCGGCGGCGTCACCGCCTCGGGCGTCCCCTCAGAGGTGTCGGTCTTCCAAGCCATGCACTGCTGATCGGTCAACCAGAAGCGACCGTCCGTGCCCTGTAAGTCCAGCTCGAACATCTGCGGCGTCCGCTTGGCGCAATTGATCAGCCCGCGCACGCCATTGGCAAACTCCACGATGATCGTCGATCCGGGATCGAATTGCGGATCCCTGCCGCCCCGGCCATCGTACACCGGGCCGTAGTCTTCAAATCCGCGCTCGTGCGCGGCGATCACCCACACCGGCGCGGCGTCCGCAAAAAAGCACACCGCATCCACTAAGTGCGTCCCATTGCGAAAGAGCATGGCGCGACGACCGCCGAGATGGGCCACAATCCTCGTCAGGCTGCCGATCTCGCCGCTGCGGATGGCCGTGCGCACGGCCTGATAAGACGGCAGCCAACTGCGCGTGTGATCCACCGACAACACCGCGTTGTGGCGAGTGAGTGCGTCGATGATGCGGTCGGCATCCTCCGCCGTAGTTGCCAGCGGCTTCTCGCAGAAAATGCCGCGCACGCCTGCGGCCACTGCATCGCAGACCGGGTCGGCGTGGAGGTGATCCGGGGTGGCCACGCTCACCACGTCGAGGCGCTCCTGCGCCAACATCTCGCGGTAATCTGCGTATTCGGCGACGGATCCTCGCTCAATCTCGGCCCGTTCGTAAAAGCGCGCCAACACCTCCGGGTTTATGTCGCAGACCGCCGCGAATTCGTATTCCGGAGCGCGGGCGTACGCGTATCCATGCCCCCCACCCACGCCAGCGCCAATAACGGCCGCGCGCAATTTGCCTTCAGCCATTTTTCGTTCCTTTCTCAAGTGTTCATGCGCCCGCGCACAAAAGCCGCTGACGATGCCACCTGCTCTTCCTCTAGACTGTGCAATATCAACGACCCGTCAAAACCTATCTGCCGCAAGCACGCCAAGTAGTGATCGTAGTCGAGCAACCCCGTACCCGCGGCTTGGTGCCCGACATCGCCATCCCGCTCCAAGTCCTTGGCGTGAGCCAGCCGAATCGAATCCCCTAGCAGATCAAATGCCTCGTCTAAGACCTCGCGCATCCTCGGTAGCTGGCCAGTGTGGAACAGGTTGGCCCCGTCTATAACCACCTGCAAATGCTCGGATCGCACCTCGTCGAGCAAGCGCCGCGCCTTCTGCGCCGAATCCACCACATTGTTGACCTCCGGCTCAAAGACCAAAGTCGCACCCTGCGCCTCGGCAATTTCCACAGCTTCTCCCATGGCCGCGACCATCTCGGCCCATGCGGCCGGTGTGCTGTTGTCGGGATGGCCGCCCCACAGCCAGTCGGGGTTGCGCGTACCCGTGCAAGAAGTGATCAGTTCCGTCCCCAACTTGCCGCTTGCAGCGGCTAGCGCGGCGAGCCACTGCATCCCAGCGCGGCGCTTTTCCAAGTCGGGGTCGATGATGTTGAAGGTTCCCGACAGCGCGGCGATCTCAATGCCGCGCGTTGCGTGTGCAGCGCGGATGCGCTCGCAATCGGCGTCCGTCAGCTCTGCTGGATCGATGCCCGCAGCCGACAAATCGAGCTGCACGGCCTCCAAGCCAGCGACTTGTACCCCATCCAAGCTCTCTTCCAGCGTCGGCCGCTCAAAGACCTTGTGGAAAATCCCTAGCTTCATTTTGCGTCCTTTTCTCGTAGGTGCGCTGACAAAAAATGACCCCCAGCGGCAGCCCGCTCCATGAGAAACGGACGCCGATGGGGGAATAAAAATTTTCGGGAATTAGCGATTGATGAGGCGTTTTTGAACTCTGCCTATTAAATCACGCAAAGAGGCACCACCCAGTAATAAAATTATCCCGATCAGTAGTTTCTCAGCCTTGCCAGCTTGGGCCTCGCTTCCATAAAACACCATGTACAGCAGCAAAAATAATACGAGCGCAAAACCGACGACGATTAGACTTACCAAGCGGTATCCCCTCTTGCTTTGCCCCTCTTGTACTTCTAGCTGTTTGGAGAGAAAGTCGTAATGGAGTTGGGCCTGTTCTCGGTCGTTTTCGACGATACGGCGAGCAATTTCGTGCCGCTCGCGCTGTAGGTCGTTCCGCTCGCGCTGTAGGTCAATCAGTTCGGCAACAAGCTCGTTTTGCTGTTTATCGGCTGCAATGCCCTCTTGCTCCTTGCTGCCATCGTCGATTTGGTTAGGCTGAGACACCATCAGGGAGCGACCCCGCCTATCAGCGAGCTCCCCCTAAGTTGGGGAATGGTCGGCAACTCGCCCGTCAGCATATCCAAGTACAGCTCCGGGTCCATGGCCACGATATCGAACCCGGTGTCATAGCGCGACTTGACGATTTTATAAACCATCCCCGCACCCTCCGGCGTACTCCTGCGCCGCTGAACCTCCTCAAGAGCCTCCCTTTCAGTCTTTCCGCGAATGATCAACATGACAGCCTCCTTTGTCCGTTAATACAAATAACCCCAATAAGGTCTCCCGGTCAACGCAAAAACTGCAATGCGTAGAGCCGCGCGTCCCGCATCTCAAAGCGCAGCCGCACCGGCGTGCCAGCCAGCTTCCCAATAGGCTCTTGCCAACTCACCTCCTTGCACACCCCATTGCCCATCACCGCCTCGGACGCTTGCACCGCCTGCCCGCTTTCATCGAGCACTTCCACCCGCAGCCACCCTCCGGCCCCGCCATCGAAGTTCAGCACCAACCGCTCGCCAGCAAATTGCAACAGCGGCGTCGTAAAAGACCCACCGCCATAGCCCGCCTCCGCCGCCACAAATCCATCTAGCCGCAACGAGGCGCGAAAAATCCCGCTCGCTCGCGCCTTCCCCTGGTCCTCCCTACCACCGTGCCGCCGCGCCGTGCCGTTGTAATAGAGCCACAACTCGTCGCCCACCGGAATAAACCACGGATTGGCAAACAGCATCCCGCTCAACAATCCGCCGTCCCATCCTTGGCGCAAAAAGGCCCGGCGCTCCCCTTGCCGCCGCCAGCTAATCCCATCGCGGCTGCTGAGCAACTGCACGTCCATGGTCGCCGGGAAGTCGTCTTCTCCCCAGTGATAGTACGCCGCCGGCAGCATGAAATAGGCATCCTGCGCCGCATCGTACTTGGTAGCACAACTGGTGTAGAAGTCAATATTGGGCCGGGGATCATCGCGCTGGAACGGCACCGGAATCTGCAAATCCTCCTCATCCGCTTCAAAGACGATCTCCTGGGCGGACCAATGCCTAAAATCGGGCGAGGTTATCCGCCCGACGCAGCGGTACGAACCCTTGCCCTCGGCTGCTTCGGACAAGTGCTGGGTCTCCCTAACCCGCGTATAACCCACGTACAGTTCAAGCCGGTCGTCCCAGAAAAACATATTCTGCGTGTCGCACATCGTCCGCGGCGGATTCGGCTGGTCTGGATAGTACTGCCAGTGCAGCCCATCGGCCGAGTGCATCGCCCACAACCCCGGCTCGACGCCCTGCGCCCGCTCTTCATCGGTCGGCTGGAATTTGGTCCACAGCTTGTAGCGTTCCTCGGCTGCCGCCCGCTCGTCGCGCAACACAGTCGCCCCCTGCATGCTCTGCTGCTCGACCAACGGCGCGACGATATTGTTGGCCCGGCTGCCGCGGAATTCCACTAAGCCCAGCACCGGCTTTTCCCAGCGCAATCCATCCGTGGATTCTGCATAGCCCAGCCGCCGCGCTCCCTCCATCGGCAATCCCGTCTTCATAGTCGCGTCGTACCACATCCGCCACTGGCCATCCGCCTCCCGCCACACCGTGTTATACGCCCCAATCCCCCACTCCTCCCACGCCCGATCCGACCGCAACACCGGCTCTAAGTGCTGCACCGGCGTCCCCATTTGCAACGCGATCCCCTCGCGCTCGGCAAAAAATCGCTCGTCGATAAAAAGCTGCTTCCTGTCGCCTATATCCAACATTGGGCTACTCCTTGGTGGGAAACGAATACGACGCCTATTGTTGCGGTGTCTTTAGGCGTCTTGCAAAGACTCTGTCCAACAGTCGATCGGTCTCCTCGACCACCATCCCAAGAGCTTCCGGTACGAGCTTGGTCCAATAGCGGGTCTCCACCTCGTGCCCCCCGCGCTGAAAGGCGTCCGGTATCGGCAAGTAACCACAGTACATGTTGCAGCAATGGGCCACTAAGGTCGTCGCGGCCGGAGATGCCATCTTGATCTGCAGTTGCCCCTCGACGAAGGGTTCCCCGGCGAGCCCCACCAGAGCGGTGCTGCCTAGGCGCATTACCTGAATCTCATAACTCAGATCCCGCTCGCGGCGGCGCTGGAGATCAACGCTGACGATGGAGGCCGACTGAATCCACTCACTGTCCACTACTTTCGTCCCCGGCGAGACGGGTGAGCCGCCCTCGTAGCCTCGATAGGCCCTACTTTCGTTCCATACCGGTTGCGGGTTCTCCTCCAGCACCTGCTGCGCTTTTCTCAAGGTTTCGGTTTCAACCGCGCGAATGGGTATGGGCAGCCGCGTCCCCACCACATCGAGTTCACTCGACTCATCTAGGTCGCTGTGTTCCAGCACGCGCCGGGTAACCTCGGCCAGCATGCGACCCATGCGGCGATGATCGGGCCGGTAGTCGGGGTCGAAGGGATTCCAAGGATTGATATTGCCACAGCATCCGTTCGCCACCAGTGCCACGCAATCCGGGAACAGTCGCTCCACTTCCTCCGCCCAAGCACCGGGCCAGTCCGCCGAGATCACGGCCTGTGGAAACACGTTTACCGGATGCCCTGTATGGTGCAGAATAAGCGCTATCGGGCGGGCAGAGAGACTCTGCACGCAGAGCACACCTACTTCGGGGTCAGTGGGGCCTTCAAGATAGCGGATATAGGTAGGCCCTAGAGGCTGCGGCCAGGAAGGGCCGGGCATACGCGCCGTGCCATCGTCCGTAATGGCCCTACGGTTGAACTGGATGCGCCCCTCGATCCCACTACCGGCTCGCAGCCGCGCAGGCTGCAGATCTGCGGCAGCCTCCCGCACGGCAGCGAGAATCCTGTCGACAGCATAGTCCTCATAGGCGCGTACGCCCCCCGCCAGCCACTCAAGTTCGTCCGGCACCGGCGGAAAGTCGCGGTCGAACATGAAGATACCAAGAGCAGGAGCCGCGTGTACCTGCGTAGCATGCACCATTACCGCTCCGGGTGGAATGCCCTGATCGCGCGCGATTGCCTCTCGGATACGCGCCGACACCGCTTCGGTAACGATAGTAACATCCAAGCTGATAAAGCAGAGCTTGGTGTCGCCGCTGGCTAGCACCAACGCGCGCGCATACAACGGGGAATCCACGTATTTGCCAGGTCGAAACCAACCTACTTCGCCCGCTAGGGATATATCCCGATCAGGGGTGATCTCGACTCGTGCCGCATTAGCCTTTAGTGCATCCATAAATACCTCGCTCAACTCTTTTTTATTACAAGAAACATCCCTATGGCCGCGCTAAAAGCCGGTCCGATCAAAGCGGAATCTCCCTCCATCGGTCACGGGACACCTCGTGGTAAAGTTTGCGCCCATACTGTATCTCGCTAATGAAGCTAGGGCAAGGATCATCCAAACCCTTATTGACACCGCGCGTCAGGCTCCATAGATAATAAGGCCGTCACGTCCCCAATTTTCTGGCTTACACGAGCGAGACCTAAAGGAGTAAACATGACTACCGCGCGTGAAGAACTCGTCTTTGCCGATGCGTTCGACGGAGCCCTCGATCCCAAGTGGACTTGGCTGCGCGAACATCCCGGCTTTTGGCGCTTGCAGGACGGCCTAGAGATTCGCGTCGAACCGGGCGTGGCCCCTACTGTGCAAAACGCGCTTTTGCGTCCAGCCCCGGATCGCAGCGCAGGGACCTGGGCCATAGAAGTAACAGTGTACAACCACACCCGCCCCATCCAGCAGTACGAACAGGCCGGCATCACTTGGTACCAAAACGGCGAGCCTGTCTTCAAGCAAGTCAAGGAACTGATCGACGGCGATCTGTACATTATTCCCGGCCGCAAGCCCATGCCCACCCAGAGCGTGCGCCTGCGCCTCGTCGTCACCGCCGACTCTTGGGAAGCCCAGTACCGGCCCGAGGGCGAGGACCAATTCCACACCGCGGATCGGGGCGAATTGCCTCCGCCCGGCGACGATCAAGTCAGCATCCAGTGCTACAACGGCCCCGAAGACGCCGAGCACTGGATCCGCTTTCGGGACTTCCAGATCAAACGCCTCTACTAGCGAAACCAGTCGTAATTCAACCCCAACGACCGATCCTGCAACGGCAACTCCACCCGCTCTCCGCCCTTTGCCGCGGAAACCTTCAACGCCACCTCTACCTCTAACGCCACGCCCACGCGCCGCCCTGAATTCTTCGGCTCCTCCATCTCCCCGGCCAAACACCGCATCACATCATCCACGCAATACACCGCCCCATACGGCACATTGAACTGCGGCTGCGGCCAATCCAACTCCGCCACAACCGGCCCCTGTGGCCCTGCCACCTGCTGCCACAACCGCCACCCCTTGCCGTAGTCGAAAGTCATCTCCCCACGCGCTCCACACAACCGCACCCCCGGTGCTCCCTTGCGGAAATGCACCACCGTCCCGTCCGCAGCCACCAACATCCCCTGACCGGCGAACTCGTCGCTGCCCGACTCCCGCCGAGGCTGATCCCCCGTGCCGACCACCCAAGCCGGAGGCGCGTCGAGGAAATACGACCAGTTCTGATGCTGCGCCCCAGCGCCCGGGGCCTCGATCGACACCAGTTCGCCAATCACCCCTTCTGCGAGCAGCGCCTTGGCCCGCGCAAACGAAGGATGCGTCGTGGTAATCGCCCCACAACACAAGGGCACCCCCGCCTCGACGCAGACACCCACCATCCGATCCACTTCCTCTAGCGTATGCACCATCGGTTTTTCCGTGACGATGCCTTTGGCCCCGCACTCGACGGCCAGACAGGTAAAATGCGCGCGATATTTGGTATTGGTACACACCGCGACGATCTCTGGCCGCTCCTTTCGCAGCATGGCCTCGGCGTCCTCGTAGAGCGTCTCGATCCCATAGCGCTCGCCATAGGCTTTGAGCCGCTTGGGATCGCGGTCGGCGGCAATGACCGTCTCCACCTCGGGCCGATCCCACAGCGCCTCGGCATACGAGGTGGGATTGCCCTCGTCGCCGGGGTGGTCGTAGTGGTGAAATTTGCGATGGATGTCCAACGGCGGTGTGGGCCGGTCGATATCGTCAATTTCAAAGCGATCTCCGATCCGGGGTGCCAGATCGTAGAGCAGGCCCATCCAGCCTAGGCCAATAACTGCAGCGCGATACATGAGCAATCTCCTTTGTGGTCGAAATCAATCGGCCCGCAACACCGCATTGTGCGCGGCCAGATCCCAAGTCTCGTTGTAGACCAGCGGCTGGGCACGTTCGGGCGGATAACCGGGAGGTGGGTTACTAGGATCGAGCAACTCCAGGCGATCGCGGCCCCGAGGCTTGTCGAGCCACACCCGCTCCTCGGACGCGGCTTGCACCGGACGCCGCAAAATAAACTCCACCCGGTCGCGGCGCGAGAAGGCCGCATGGGCGACGAAGACCCGATGCACGTCGCGTCCATCCCAAGTCGCCAAATCCGGCAGCAGTACCGGACCGGTACAGACCTGATACTGGCCATCGTCAACGTTGAGGTTCATAACATTGATCGGATATTCGAGCTCAACCTCAATGCCACTCGCCTCATCCTGGTACACCGAGCGGGCGTTTTGCGCATCGCCGGCAAAGGTCGAGGCCACAATGGCGTCGGCTTCCTCCAGTGCCTCGGATGCGGGATAAGATCGAATGTCGATAGTGTAATCCTGATACGCATCCGCCAGCGAACGCGCACTAACTTCCTCGGACTCCGTACTCGGCCGCTGGGCAATCGCCGGAATTGAGGAGCGGCTAAAAGGCATCCGCCACTCGCCGCTGGGGATCTGGAACAGGTTTTCGCTGGCAATGGTGTATTCGCTGCGGCAGGGTGCACCCAAAAAGAGTTCAGCCAGCTCGGCCCCGCCACTGTCGCGCAAAACGCAACGCGCCTCTAAGGTGAAGCGCACGTGATAGACCTGACCGTGCTCGCCGACGAATCCGCCGGGCCACTTGTAATAAGGGTCCGGCTTCCAAGGATGGGCCTTCCAAGTAAAGGACGAACGGGAGAAATTGATCATCGCCATCTCCTGCCGGGGAACTTGCCCCGGCTGCTATGGGTTCTCATCTTACAGCGCCAGATTCGTAGTATAGCAAAAGGCATCTTTAGGTAAAAATGCCTGATTCACTCTCACATCAATAGCCAAGGAGATTTCCATGACTCGTCCCAATGCACTCCACTTCGCATGGGTTGCCGCTCTGACATTTGCTCTTACCGCCGAGGCAACTTTGGCGGAAACCTACGTGGTCGATGCTTCGCACTCTTCGGTCGATTTCAGCATCCGCCACCTCGTCGGCCGCACCAAGGGTCGCTTCGGTGACTTCAGCGGCACCATAAGCTACGACGCCGCCAAGCCCGCAGCCTCCAGCTTCTCCGGCACCATTCAGGTCAAGAGCATCGACACCGGCAACGAGCGCCGCGATGGCCACCTGCAAAACGACGACTTTTTCGCTGCCGCAACCTATCCCACGATCACTTTCGAATCTACCGAAGTGACCAGCACGGGTGAAAACACTCTCGACGTCAAGGGCAAACTGACCATGCACGGCACCACCAAAGAGGTCACTCTGCCCATCGAGATCCTCGGAACTGGCATCAATCCGAGGGGTGGCAAGGCGCAGATCGGCCTAGAAACGAATTTTTCCATCCTCTGCTCCGATTACGGAGTCAATAGCTGGGAACGCTTCAGCGCCGTGCTCGGAGACGAGGTAAAAATTCAGGTGTTGATCGAAGCCAACGCAGAATAAGTCAGGATCGGCTAGCCAAGCGGAACCAGTCGGCCATCCATTCAAAATACTCGACGAGGAAGGCGTGGTTCCCCTTTGGCTGGCGAACTTGGAAGCGCTCTGGACAGCCCGCCTCTGCGTACGCCTTGGAGACCACCGGGATCAGCTCGTCAACGCCCTCGCGGGGCATGTCTTCGTCCTCGGTCGGGGCGATCATCATAAAGGGGCGCGGAGGCATACAGGCCGCGACGATTGCGGCGTGGTCGAAATGCCGCAGTAGATGGGGAATAAAGTAATAGGCGCTGTGGCGGTCGGTGGTAGTGTGGTGGATTACTCGCGCCATGCTGCCCACCCCGCCGCAGACAGGCACCCCGGCCCAAATCCACGGAGCGCACGCCATCGCATACCAAGTTGCATTGCCGCCCAGCGACATCCCGGTCAGTCCGATCCGGTTGGCATCCACCCCAGGAGTGGCGGCCAAAAGCCGCGTCCCTTTGAGGGTTTCCTCGACCAGGACGCCCATTTGCGTGCGACCGTACGGTGCCAGCAGCTTGTTTTCGGTCGCCCACTCTTCAAGGCTTTTACGCCGCATCTCGCATCCTTTGGGGGAAATGGCCAGCGTAGCAAAGCCTCGGCGCGCCAATTCGCGCGCCCAACCCATCAGCTTCCGTTCCATAAAAAAGCGTGGATGGGCGATCTCGTCGGCCGTCCCCCCAGTACCGGGTACGCAGACAATACCGGGGCGTTGGTGCGCCGATTCTTCCCGTGACACGATGAGAATTCCCGGCACGGTCTCCCCCAGCGAATTCTCGTACCTTACCCGCGTAGTACAGAGGCCATCCTCTTCTTGCCGGCTCTCTGTGGTGTAGTCGATCGCAGCGGGAATCTCTTCTAAGCCGAGCAATTCCACCAGCTTCGAGCGCACAGCCGAGGTGGGGATCGCAGCGGGATAGGCCGGGCGGATGCCCTTGGGAATAATGGATTGCATAAGAGGACTCAAAGTATTTTGTTTCAAGGGCTTGGATTTGAGTGTATGCAAGGCCCAAATGTTCGTCAAATACCGCAACTACAGAAGAGGTAGCCATGAAAATACTCATTACCGGTGCCGCCGGAGCGGTCGGCTCCACGCTGGTCAAGGGGATGGGACAGCGCCACCAATTGCGCGGTTTTGACCGCGTGGAAATGCCCGACCTAGCAGACAGCCAAGTGGGCGATGTGGCCGATTACGATGCTTTGTTGGCAGCCGCCGAAGGCATGGAGGCCATCATCCATTTGACGGGCGTCGATAGCGAGTGGGAAAAGGCCCTGTCCAGCAATTTTATCGGCACGTACAATATGTTCGAAGCAGCTCGCATCCAAGGAGTGCGCCGGGTGGCGTACGCCAGTCGCGCCGGAGTACACGGACCCCTGCCTGAAGACGTTATGCGCCGCGTTGATATCCCTCCCCAGCCGCTGGGCTACTATACGATCAGCAAGCTATTCGGCGAGCACATGGGCTATTCCTACGCCCATAGACACGACATAGAGTTCGTCGCAGTGCGCATAGGCAATTTTAGCCTCAAGCGCGATCAGCCCGAGCATCCGCACCATCTCAGCCACGGCGATGCCGTGCGGGTCTTTGAGCAAGCCGTGGTACATCCCGGGGTGCGCTACGAAATCGTGTACGGAGTGTCGGACAGCACTTGGCCGCGCTACGACCTCGACCACGGGCGTCGCGCCATTGGCTACTATCCGCAGGATAAATCAGACTGGCGGCCCGAGGAGGAATAAGCTGTGATCAAATTGAGCACAATGGCCCGCGAGACGCCCACTACCGCCATTGGACAGGTCATCGAACAGGCCCGCCAGTTGCAGTTGGACGGCGTCGATTTCCATTTATCGGGCATGGACCGCAGCGTCGAGTATATCAACCACGTCAAGCGTCTCTGTCTCAAAAGCGGCCTGAACATCGGCTATGCCGGAGCCGGCAGCTTTGTAGGGCCGTCCGAGGATCGAGCCAAGCGGATGGAGCAGGGCCGCGCCGACGTCGATGCCGCGGCTTTGCTAGGAGCGCAGGTGCTGCGCGTTTTCGCGCGCCACAAATGGCCGAGTACCGTCGAGGAACAAGAGGCCCTGTGGCGTCCGATGATCGAGGATTTCCAAGCGATTGCCGACTACGCGGCCCAACGCGGGGTCATGATCGCCTTGCAAAACCACGACAACGGCAGTTTCGCCATGACCGCGGATCAAGTGCTGCGCATCCTGCGCGAGACCGAGCGCGACAATTTCAGTTTCCTATTGGATACCGGGCAATGGCTGGGGGCCATTGGCTCGCATCCGCGCGGCGAGTTCGATCCGAATGTCGATTTGTACAAAGACTATCTGGAGCCGACCGCGCCTTTTGCCACGTACGTGCGGGCCAAGATCTACAAGATCGACAGCGGCGTTGAGGAGTTTATCGACTACCAGCGCGTATTAGAAATTCTGCGCGGGGTGGATTTCAACGGCACAATTGGCTTGGTCTTCGAACTGGGCGAGTTCAACAGTTGCAGCCACGAAGAATGCATGCGCCTAGCCGTGGCCCATCTGCGCGAAGTGCTCGCCGCTAGCTGATGCAGCATTCCGTCCCTATTTGTGCGCCGCTAACCTTATTGCCCTATCTTCGTCGGGCCAACCAAAAGGAATAGCCATGTCCGCACCCGATCCCAGCACCGCCAAGCCCCTCCTCTTTGAACAAAGCCGCGTCGGCTACGTCGAAATAGACGAAGTTGACCTACCCCGCACCAATGCCGCTGGCAAGCCGGTAATTGATCCTACGCCAGAACAAAGGTACTTATTCGACACCCAAGGTTGGCTGTTGATACCCGGTCTGCTCAGCGAAAACGAAGTGGAGGAGATGCGGGCCTTTTGCTACCGCTTGCACCAGGAACCTGAATCGCTGCCAGAGCCGCAGCGCAGCCCTATTGGCGGCCCCTTGGAAGAGTTGACCGACCACCCCTTTATCGTCGGTTTTATGAACGAATTCCTCGCCAACCCCGACCTGTCGAGCCAAGACTGCTACGGTTTTCGCATGGAATCGACCAGTCTAGCTATGCGCCAGACCGGAGAAGGGGGCTTTGGACCCCACAACGGCAATGGCCTGTGGCGCTTACCCGGCGACGGACACAACTACCGCTGCGTGCCCGGCAAGGCGCGCAGTAGCTTGACCTGCGTGGTATGGGAATTGAACGAGGTCGATGCCAGCGGCGGCACCCTATTCATCAACGGCAGCCACAAGGCCGCCTTCCCCCTGCCCGCCGGAGCCCAAAATCTCGATTCGGACCTTTGGACTCGCTACACGTGTCCACCCGGCTCCCTACTCATTTTCGCCGAGAGCACCACGCACACTGCTTCTCCGTGGGGCAGCACCAACCACGAGCGCTGCGCCATCTTCAGCCGCTACAATTACGTCGATAGCAAATGGCATAAGTGGCAGCCCCATCCCGAGGCGCTAGAAGCCATGCCCCCCAAGCGCCGCACGCTCTTCCGGCCCGTCCACGTCGAAGGCAATCTGATATAGCATGCGACAGTAGAATCGAAAATTAGTGATCGTCGCCCGAGTAAATCCACATAGATTGCGTTTCGCTAGTCATACGCATCCGCTCGTTAGCCAGTTTCTACCGGCACCATGCAACCGTAGTAAAAGAACTCTCCGGTTGTTTCAACTGAGCCATTCCAGCCAAGATCGCGCAATTGCCGTTCCAACTGGGCCGGGTCGTGGAATACTTTTACGATGTTAAAAATCCGACCGTCGTTCAGCTTCCGTTCCATTACGCCGGAATCGTCGATTGCAGCGTGATCTCGGGCGGTTGTCTCTTGCGTCGCCAGACCATCGACAAAGAAAGCTCTACCCCCCGGCTTTAGGGCAGCGCGAACCATCTCCCATAACCGATTGAATTGCTGCGCCGGAACGTGCGACAGCCAGAACCCAAAAAAGACAAAATCATACTTTTCGGTCGGCCACCACTCGAAAAGATCCGCTACCACATACTGCACCGGAGCATTACCAATCTTGGTGCGATTGATCTCAATCGTCTCGGGAGAAGCATCTATGGCCGTCAGGTCAGCGGTACCCTGCGCCAGACATGCCGTCCACAATCCCGTGCCACAAGCAAGCTCAAGACACTTGCCAAACGGCCGCTCCCGCTCAATTGCCGATCGCACAACGTCTAATTCCGCATGCCACTGAAGGTTGTGCTCCTCGCCCCGATCATATCGCCCCTGGCGCGAATGCCACTCGTCATACTCGGCAGCTCGTGCCCGGTAATAGGCGACTTGTTCCTGCAGAATTGATTTGTCAGTCATAGTTTCTACTCGTTTGCCATTTCGATATTAAACCTGCGCCGTCACAATGGGTTGAAAATAGCCAGACTGCTCAGGCTCGTGCCAAGTGATTCCTACAAATCCAACTGACTCCAAGGCCGCAGTAAGCTCATTGCGTCTCATTGCCCTATAGCGAGTCCTAATCTCCTTCACTCGCCATTCACCCGCTGCCTGACTCATCATAAAAAGCCGCAGTAGATAGGTATCTGATTCCTTGGACCAGTCCCAAATCTGAAACACTATTACTTCTTCCTCATGTGTGCCGCCGGGATTCATAGCTACAAACGATGGTTTTTCCGCGAGCAACCGATCGTAATCGCGAATACTGGCAACAAACAGTCCTTTGTCCGTCAGTACGCGCCGGATATTTCGTAGAGCAAGAGTTAAATCTTCGTCAGTTAAAAGATGCGGCAGGGAATTGTCACAGCTAATCACTACGTCGAATTGCTGGTCAAATGCACATTCCAACTCGCGCACATCGGCAACCGCGAATCGCACATTTAGCCCTCGTTTGGCTGCTTCTGATTCGGCCCGTGCGACCGCCTTCGGGCTAAGATCGGACGCAAAAACTTCGTATCCTCGCTGCGCCAAGCCAATTGCCTGAGTGCCTATTCCACAGGAACAGTCTAGGACAATCGACGCACTTGCTGAAGACTCACATTGAATCAACTGATCTAACACGGACGACTGCCGTTCGATTCCCGATTCCCAATCTGCGTAAACGTGATGGTAATCAGCAGCTAGATCGTTGTAAAAGCGTTCGACAGATTCACTCACCTTTACGATTTCTTCTTGACTGAATACTATCTATCGTCCGAGAACTCCACATAATCAATTTCTAGCGGCTGCTTGATCAGCCTCTCCAATTCCAACAGATCTGCTCGGCCATCGGGCACATCCTTCTCCATAATCCCATCAGGATACACCGTCACCGTAGTCGTCACGCCCATAAATGCCTTCTCTGCCGTCGTCCGCGACACCTGAATGCCGTCCTCTGAAATGGCCATGCGAGAGTGTGCAATACGTCCCTCGCCAATAACCCGAAAAAGGAGAGCCAACACGCCGGACATTGGACGCCCTGTAACCCCCTCAATCTCATCGTAAACAGCCCAATCCCCAAAATCCAGCAAGCGATAGGTCATCACCTGCCAATTAGTCACCTTAAAACGCGGCGTCGAAAGCGTATCCAAGTACGAATACCGGTCTGGCTTACCCGGCCCGTCCTCCCAGCTAATCCGCACATTCAAGGCCAGTTCCGGTATCGGACCTTCCTTTATCTCCCGAATGACCCGATCTAGCCGATAGTCCACTTCCATATTCTGTTGGTGTTGATAGCTCAGCAGCGCAAACTGAGGCGCTGTATGCTCCGTCCGTCCAGTCACCGCCAAAAAAGCCCGAAACCAATCCTCATACCCTATAAACAGTGGCGGACCGTCCGGATTGCGCTCCCTAACTTGCCGTGCAAGATAAAACACCGCTTCCGCCTGAAACCGCGCGCCATTAGTCGTCGCGGTCGGATCGTAATCACCATGCTGCCGCATCGCCTCCAGCACCTCCGACCGATCCACCACATTATACGCTCCCTCTGCGCCTGCCAGCGGACCGGGCAGTAGCAAAAAACAGAGGACGGTTACAATCCTCAACCTTCCACCCATATTACCTATCGTCCGAGAACTCCACATAATCAATTTCTATTGGCTGCTTGAGCCGCTCCTCCAGTTCCAGCAGATCTGGTCGGCCAGCCGGCACATCCCTCTCTATAGTCCCATCTGGATAGATCGTCACCGTGATCATCACTTTCATATACGCCTTCTCTGCCCTCGTCCGCGACACCTGAATGCCGTCCTTTGCAACGGCTATGCGAGAATGTGTTATATGTCCCTCGCCAATAAGCTGAAAAAGAAGAGCTAATACGCCGGACTCTGGACGCGCTGTAATCCCCTCAATCTCGTCGTAAACAATCCAATCGCCAAAATCCAGTAAGCGATAGGTAATCACCTGATGATTAGCCACCCTAGCATTCGGCGTCGAAAGCGTATCTATGTACGAATACCGGTCTGGCCTACCCGGCCCGTCCTCCCAGCTAATCCGCACATTCAAGGCCAGTTCCGGCATCGGCCCTTCCACCACCTCGCGGATGACCCGATCTAGCCGATAGTCCACTTCCATATTCTGTTCGTAGCGATAGTTCAACAGGGCGTACCGCGGTGCCGTATGCTCCGTATGCCCGGTCACCGCCAAAAACGACCGGAACCATTCCTCGTGCCCGATAAACAGTGGTGGGCCGTCCGGATTGAGCTCCCTAGCTTGCCGCGCAAGATAAAACACCACATCCGCCAACCACTTGCCATTGGTCGTCGCTGTTAGTTCATAATCACCATAATGCTGCCGCATCGCCGCCAGCACCTCCGACTGATCCACCACATTATAGTCTCCTTCTACACCTACCAATTGATTCGGTAGTAACGAAAAACAGAGGACGGTTGCGATCCTCAAACTCCCAATGTATTGAAAGCTGGTCATAACCTACATCCGTCTGCGTTCTATGGGGTCATGGACGCTCAGATCGTCAAAACGGCAAGGCAAAATTCCTATTGCAGCAACTCGCCCGGGATGCGCGAGCCGGGATATTCTTTTTCTGGGTCGCGCTCGGCAATGATGGCCGGCACTTCGTCAGTCCAATAGGCGGGTACCGTCTCCGGACGCCGGTGCCAAGCCAACACCAACGTGCGGCGTTCGTCGGTCTGATTGCGATACGCCGAGTGCAGCACGCGGGCATCGGCCAACACCAAGTCGCCAGCCTTGACGCAGACATCGACTTGGTCGGGGTGATCGCTAAACATGGTCGGGTGGTCTTCTTCTATGAAACGCGCCCCTTGCTCGTGGGCCGGCACCATTTCGTCATGCAGGGGGATGCGCTGGTGATGGGTACCGGGAATGACTTTGAGACAGCCGTTTTCCCGCGAGGTATCGCTCAAGTAGTAGGACACAAAAATGATCTGCGGCCACGGCGAACAGCTCAAAGGGTCGTTCCACTGCATCCAGTCTTGATGCCAGTACAGGGCTGGCTCGCCGGGATCTTTGGTCAAGAGGATGATGCCGCCTGTGCTGGCAAAGTCGCCCAAACCCATTTGTTCGAGGGCACGGCGCGTAGGAGGCCAGTCGAGCAGCTTCTGGATAGTCGGATTGTCCTCCCCGCGCGCGGTGACGTGCTGGCCCTGATACTTGAAGTCGGGCGGCGGCACCCAGTCCTCCATCATGCGCTCGGTCTCGTCGTGCAATTCCCGTAAGAATTCGTCGCTGAGAATGTTATCAACGACGCAGAATCCGTCGCGCAACAACTGTTGGCGTTTTTCTACCGCTTCTTCAGGAGTCATTGGCAACCTCGTCGAAAGATGTGTGATCAGTGCTTCAATTTTGATAAGGCCCGGTGCGGCCTCCAGTCAAGGCGCGGTCAAAGCTAGGACGCATCAGTTCGGTTAAAACGGGCGGCAGCTCGCCTCGCTGCGCTTTGAGTGCCCACAGCGGCGGCACGGCGTGGGGCGGCTGCACCAAGCCGGTGTGATCGTCGGCTTTTTTATACGCATACAGGGTACACCAACGGGTCTCTTTGTCCGCTCCCTTCGGAGCCACGCCGTGTGCTCCGTGCGACAGACAGCAGACGACCGAGCCAGGAGGCAGTTCAAGGTGTTCGATGGCCAGTGGCTTCCCCGTGATGGGATGGACGCGTCCCTTGAGCCAACCAGCTTCGATCTTCTCGTCGGTGGCCGCTCGGCAGTTGTCCGGGTCGCGGAACAGGTGGCTGCCGCGAATGAGCTTGAGGCCGCCATCGTCAGCGGCGCTAAAGCCTTGGGGATAGCACAGGGTGAGGTTGGTATTGGGCTGGGCCTGGTACTCGGCCACATCGCGGACGGGGCCACAATCTCGACCAGCACCGATCTTGTGGCTGTGCCAGCCGCCGCCAGCGTAACCCGGCGGTCGCGTGAGGAGCTGGTTGTGATCGAAATACACGGCCTCCGTGCCCAAGCACAGCCTCTGTAGGTGCAACATCTGCGGATGGGTCAGCACATCCATGAGGAACGGGACGTGACCAGCGGGGAAATACTCGGTGAAAACGCTGTGCCGCCGCAGGGTCAGCACGCCAGCCTCGTCGGTTCTTTGCGGCGCTTTCTGACTGCCGCCCAAGGCACCGGCAATAGCCTCGACGCTCAGTTGGCACTCGGGCGGGCGGCGGCCCAAGGTGGGCCAGTCTATTTGGCTCCAGTCCGCCTGCAAAAGAGCGTCGTTGCGCTGTTGGCCATATTGCAGCGCCTCCGTCCAAGTCTCAATGACGGACGGGAGCACAATGCCCCGCAGCACGGCGTACCCATCGCGCAAATAGACATCGCGGTCGAATTGGGCCTCCAACTTGTCCCAGTCAAAAATATCGCGGCGCTCAGCCTCCAAGCGATCCCAGTCTTCTGCCGTCCATTGTAGAGGCGTCGGCTCGTCGCCGAGGAAGTCCGGCCGACTCGCCCGCGTCAAGTCGCTGGTGGAACTGTGCAGGAAGCACTCCCACAGCGGATCGTCCAATTGGGCTTCGAGCAAGGGATTGGGAGGCATTGACATCACGAACTCTCCCCCTCGTCAACGCCCTCAAAGAGCGAAGGGAAAAAGCGATGCGGATCGGCTGGCTCGCCAAAGAGAATCTGCTGCCGTCGGGTCAGCTCGGTCGGCGGTTGCACGCGCCTGTTGGTCCAAGCCATTTGCGAGACGCAGTATTTGTAGAGCAAGGCGCGCCGCTGGTGGTGCCCGTGCCAAGCGGCCGTCCCATGAGTCAGAGCCTCGGTGAACAAAGTGACGGAGCCAGCCGGGGCCGAGGGGATGATCACACAGGGGGCCTGTTCAGGCGCGTCGGCAATCGGTTGCGGCAGGATGAAATTGCTCTTGTGGCTGCCGGGAATGCAGCAAAAGCCGCCGTAGTCTGGACCAGCGTCGGTCAGATTCCAAGTCGCCACGACAAAGCCGTTGAGGATCTGGTTGTCGCGCAGGGGATGGTACTGGCCCGGCTGCGCCCCAGAAGTCGGCGACGTGGCACCGTAGTCGCTGTGCAAGACGCCTCTGGCCATGCCGTGGCGCAGACACAATCCATAGATCCGGTCGAGGCGGAAGCAATCTCCTAGGCGGAAGCGCAACACGGGCATGATCTGGGAGTGATCGAGCAGGTCGATAAAGGGCTGGCCCCAGTCCAAAAAGCCCGAGCCAGCGGGCGCGGCACCAAAGCGGTTGCCCTTTGCCGGCGGCAGGTGCGCGTCGAGCAAGTGGTTGAGAGCAGCCACTTCCTCGGCGTCGAGGACGTTTTCGAGCACCAAATAGCCCTGCACGTCGAATAGGTACTGCAGCGTTTCAAGGTCGTTCATGGCTTAATGAGGCGGAGGCGGCGAAATCCCGGAAATTTATCAGCCGTCTCAATATAGCCAGACCCATCGCACGCTTCAATGAGGCCGGACAGAGACTCCTCGGAAATTTTCAGGACAGCGTGCGCCTACTTCTCACTTTAGTGTCCCTCTTCCTCACTCTCACTATGTTCTCCCTCACTAGGCGGCCCACCAATCCGCAGAACATGCCCATCCAGGTCCTCAACCAACATCTCCCGCGCTCCCCAAGGCTCGTCGACAGGCTCCTTCTTTATGGTCGCCCCCGCCGCCACATACTCCGCGTGTAGCTTGTCAACATCGCCGACGTTGTAGTAGATCCACACAGGCCGGGTACCCTGCGAATTCTCAGAGAGAAAGACGTGCACCGCGCCATTGGATATGGAGGCAAAGGTCTTGTTTTCCTCCTCGGCGGGCCAATCCCAGTCCTTGTTGAAACCAAGCACCGAGGTGTAGTGCTCAATGCTCGCCTCGACGCTTGCGACGTTCAGTATCGGCGTCATTGAGGTGAACGCCGTGGATCCGTGACCATTGTCGTGTTCCTCATGGGCACCGGCGATTGAGCTAATGCCAATGGCGATTCCTGCAACTACTACTGCTGAGACAATTCTGCGACCTCTCACGATTTTCCTCCTGTGGATGTGAGTTCAATTCGGTAGAATTCGATTGTACCGCGCGCGTCGAACCCGGTCAATGTTGACAGCCGCCCCCCGGTGCGAAGATATTGGAAGCTGCTCATCCCAACTCAGGAGACGCTCAGTGCCCAACAAATCGCCCAATGTCGTCCTCGTCTTCGCCGACCAATGGCGCGCCCAAGCCTTCGGGTACGCCGGCGACCCCAACGTGCAAACCCCCAATTTGGACTCCCTGGCAAGTCGCAGCATCAACTGCACCCACGCAGTGTCCGGTTGCTCGGTGTGCTCACCAGCGCGGGCCTCGCTCCTAACCGGTCAATATCCCCTCACGCACGGCGTCTTCGTCAACGACGTAGAGCTAGGCCAAGACGCCACGAGCATCGCGCAGGCTTTCAGGGCGGGCGGCTACGACACGGCTTACATCGGCAAGTGGCACGTCAATGGCCGGGGCCGCTCTAGCTATATCCCGCCCGAGCGACGGCAGGGCTTCGAGTACTGGAAGGTGCTCGAATGCACTCATAACTACAACCATTCCGCGTACTATGCGGGTGACTCGGACGAGCAGCTCGTGTGGGAGGGCTACGACGCCTTGGCCCAGACCCGCGACGCCCAAACATACCTGCGCGATCGCGGAGACAAACCCTTCTTACTCGTCCTATCGTGGGGGCCGCCGCACGCCCCCTATCACACAGCCCCGGAATCGTACCAAGCCCTGTACGATCCAGCCGCTATCGCCCTGCGGCCCAACGTGCCCGCCGACTGGGCCGAAAACGCGCGGCAGTGGCTCGCCGGGTACTACGCCCATTGCACGGCCTTGGACGACTGCGTCGGCATGTTGCTCCAGACCCTACAAGAGGAAGGACTGGAGCAAGAGACGATCTTTCTGTTCTTCTCGGATCACGGCGACATGCTCGGCTCGCAGGGCATGGACAAAAAGCAAAAGCCCTACGAAGAGTCCATCCGCGTCCCGTTCCTGCTGCGCTATCCGGGGATGGGTACCGCCGAGCTCGACGCGCTGATCGACCTGCCGGACATCATGCCCACCTTGCTAGGCCTGTGCGGCCTACCGATTCCTGCCACCGTGGAGGGAATCGACTTCTCCGCGTACCTACAAGGCGGCCCAGACCCCTCGGATGGCACCGCGCTCTTGCAGTGCCCCCATCCCTTCGGACAGTGGTGGACCGGCGTCGGCGGCCGATCCTACCGAGGCCTGCGCACCCGCCGCCACACGTACGTCCGCGCCCTAGAGGGGCCGTGGCTGCTCTACGACAACGAGGCCGATCCCTTCCAACAGGACAACCTCGTGGGCCAGCCCGGCCAGCAAGACTTGCTCGATGAATTAGACGCGACCCTAACGCGCCGCCTCGCCACAGCCGACGACCCCTTCCTCCCCGGCCCAGCCTATCTCGAACGCTGGGGGTACCAAGTAGATGCGCGAGGCACCGTTCCTTATTCTAATTGAACATGTTCCCATCCTTCCTCTACTCATCCTTCGCGGCCTCAGCCCTCTTCTTAGTGGCCTGCTCGTCCTCGCCCAGCGACTCGCCCTCGTCAGCTTGCGGCGACAAGCAGGTGCTCCAAGTCGGGTTCTACGCCTTTTTCGCGCCGGTCAGTTATAGCGCCGACCCCGATCCAAGCACGACCGGGTTCGACGAACATCTCGGGTACGAAGCGGATTTGCTGACCGCCTTAGAGGCTATGGACGGCCCGGAGTTATCCTTTGCACGCCGCGGCATAGCCGACTGGTCCGATATATGGCTCCAAGCGGCCGAGCCGGACTACGACTTGGTCGGCGGCGGCATCACCATCCTCGACTCCCGCACCCGCAATGCGGCCGGCGAGCGCGTGGTGACCTTTACCTCCGGGCACATCGCCTTCCGCCAATCGCTGCTGGTTAGAGCTGCCGATGCCGAGCGCTTTGCCAGCCACAGCGACCTGACGAGCGAAGATCGGGTGGGCGTGTTGCGGCTGACCACCGGCGAGTTCCGCCTGCTGGAGCTGACCGGCTTCGTCGATGCCCAAGGCGCACTCGTCGCGGGTACGCGCATTGAAACGGCCGAGGATGAGGTCGTAGCCGACGGCACGGCCGCGCACACTATCACTCCAGCCGGCGCGTCGGACCATCTCGCTGACCGGCTGCGGCTGGTGCCGCCCACAGCCGACATGCCGCAAGTGATTTACCTCAACGGGCAAGAAGGGCAAGAAGCCAGCGAGTTAGACCTGCTCAACGCCCTCCGAGCCGGCACCATCGACGCCATCGCCCGTGGCGAAATCGGCAACCGCGACGCCAGCGTCGCTTCCGACGGCGAGTTCGTCGTCGCGGCCCTCGACGAGGCCACCGAGTGGGGTGGGTTCTCGCTCGCCGTGGAGGACGCCGACCTAGCGGCCTGCATCGACGACAAGATCAACTATCTGACCGACAGCCGGCGCATTGGCTACGGAGAATGGCGCGCCAATCCAGCGGTTTTTATGGAGCGCGCCCAACAGTGGAACCCCTAACCAAAGGAGCACGACATGTACAAAGCTGGAGTCATTGGCTGCCGCGGTATTGGCATCGCCCACGCCACCGGGCTTGTCAGCTCAGACCGCGCCAGCCTCGCAGCCGCTTGCGACCTCGACGAAGCAACTCTCCGCGAGTTCGAGCAACGCTGGCCAGACGAAAACCTCACCCTGTATCGCGACCACCGCGAAATGCTCGACCGCGAAGCGCTGGACATCGTCACCGTCGCCACTTCGGATCACCGCCACGCCGACCTAGTCGTCGATGCAGCCAACGCCGGAGCCAAGGGCATCTTCTGCGAAAAGCCGCTGGCCACCAGCCTCGCAGACGCCGACCGCATGATCGCCGCTTGCGACGCCAACAACACCACCCTGTCGGTCGATCACACCCGGCGTTTCATGCCCCTGTGGCGCTACGCCAAAGAAGAGATCGTCGATCAAGGTGTCATCGGCCCGGTGCAGTACGTCATCGGCACGCTCTCCGGCCCCCGCGCCATGCTCTTCCGCAACGGCACCCACACCCTCGACGCTATCTGCTACTACGCAGGCGAGCAGCCGCAGTGGGTGGTGGCCGAGCTGGAGGAAGGATACGAGGATTACGCCGAATACCGCGGCGACGGCGGTCACGTGCCAGCCACCGAGCCAGGGGCCAACGGGTACATCCACTTTTCTGGGGGAGTGCGGGGTTTCTACATCGGTGGCTCGAAGACCACGCCAGCGCCCAAGCAGCAACTCGAAGTGGTCGGCACCACCGGACGCCTAATTATGGTCAGCGACGGCGGCACCCTGTATCGCGGCGAAGAACCGGAACCCCTCGCGCCGCCAACTTGGCCAGTCGAGGGCATTCCCGCCGGTATCCACGAACTAATCGCAGCCATGGACCAAGGCGTCGAGTCCGTGTCGCCGGGACGAGCCGGACACACTGTAGTAGAACTGATTATTGGGTTTTTAGAATCGCAAAAGCAGGGCAACGTGCCGGTGCCCATCCCAGTGCCGAGGTAAGAACCAACGCCGTAGGGGCGTCCCTTGTGGACGCCCTTTTTATTTTTCTAGCCCAACTCCACCACCACTCGCCCATCCTCCACCCGCACCGCATAAGTCCGCACCCGCACCTTCTCAGGCTCGCAGAGCGAGCGGCCCGTGCGCACGTCGTATTCCCAGCCGTGCCACGGGCAACTCAGTATCTCGCCCGCGCGTCCCAAGACAATCTCGTCTCCCGGGTGCCGCGCCAGCGCCGTGCCCCCGACCTGACCGTCTGACAGCCGCGCTCCTTGATGCGGACAAATATCGCGGAGCGCATACCAAGCATCCCCCTGCCGCACGATGGCCAAGCCCCGCCCCTCGACCTCGACTCGGCGGACCTCGCCGTCGGCAAAGGCATCGACCGGCCCTACGTCAACGCGCCGCAAAGCCATAAAACGCCTCGGCATTATCGACCATGATGCTCTGGCGCATTGCGCCGTCAATCGCTGGCGGCAGAGCGCGGGCTGGCGAGTCAAAGTCCCAATGCGGATAATCCGTAGCGAACATCAGGAAATCCTCGCCGCCGATCATGTCGATGATCTGCAACAAGTGCTGGGGGTCGTCTGGCTCTTCCATGGGTTGGGTCGTGGCGCGGCAGTGCTCGCGGATGTATTCGCTGGGCCGCTTCTTCAGCCACGGCACCTCGCTGCGCAAGCCCCGATAGTTCTTATCCAGCCGCCACATCAGCCCAGGCAACCACGCAAATCCCCCCTCAACCAGCGCGACGCGTAGCTCCGGGAACTCGCAGAATACCCCCTCGCAGACGAGGCTGATGACCTGCGCCTCAAAGGCTTGCGACATAGCCGTGTGATCTTCGATGTAATAGGAAGGCCAACCGCAGGCCGTGATGGGCTGGCCGCTGCCGCCAAAGTGGATTCCCACTGGCAGACCGACCTCACAGGCCGCGGCAAAAATCGGCCGGAACTGCCGCTTGCCATACGGCGCGCTCGACCGCACCAACAGCAGCACCTGCACAAAGCGCGAATCCGCTGCCGCCCGCTTGATTTCCGCGGCCGCGGCCGCCGGGTCGCTGGCATTGACCACAATCGAGCCGCGCCAGCGCGGATCATGGTCGAGCCAAGCGTGCGCAGTCCACTCGTTGACCGCGCGCATCAGCGCATTGGCAAAGTCGAGGTTGTGCAGGGCCGTCATGCCGTAGAGCGGATTGAGCACGGCCACGTCAATGTCCCAAGCGTCGAGCAACTGGGTGCGCGCAAAGTCGGGATCGCCGCCTGGCCGCAGACCCGAAGGCGGCCAAGCATCGCGCCGCGCAGCTTGGGCAAACCCCTTGGGATAGGTCGGCCCAGGCGGGCCGCTAAACCCGGATTGCCGCACGTACGCCTGCCAGCGCGCCGACAAATAGGGCATGAGATCGTCGATGGAGTTCGGGTAGTTGTGGACGTCGCAGTCGATCAGCGAAAAGGCAGTCGAGGACGCGACTTCGATGGCGTATTCGGTTTGGGACATGGCAACTATTGCTGGTAAAGGGTTGTAGGGGTGTCCCTTGTGGACACCCTATACTCTAGGGTGCGAATACGGGCTGCGTCAACTCCGCGTGCGCGAGCGGAGCCAATTTGTTCGCCAACCTCGTTTAGTTATAATATCCCGCTATGCCTACATCACTTGCCGACCTCGAAGCGCGCTATCGCCGCGCCAGCCCGAACTCCCGCGCCCTTTTTGAGCAGGGCCGCTCCTACACAGCCGGTGCGGCCAAAGGCGCGTATTACTATCCGCCCTATCCACTCACCATGGCCCGCGGCCAAGGCTGCTACCTGTGGGATGTGGATGGCCGGCGCTACGTCGATTGCGCCAACCACCACACGGCCCAAGTCCTCGGGCACGGGCACGAGCGCGTGGAAGCGGCCGTGCGCGAGCAAATGCAGAAGGGCATTGCCTTGGGCGCGCCCATTGGCATCGAAAGCGAAATCGCCCGCGCAATGTGCGACCGGGTGGATGCACTGGAGCGAATTCGCTTTGTCAACTCCGGCACCGAGGCCACGCTACACGCGATTCGCTTGGCGCGGGGCTACACGCAGCGCGGCAAAATTGCCAAGTTTGAGGGCGGCTACCACGGCAGCCACGACGCCGTGGAAGTCAGCGTGGCCCCGCCCTTAGATCAAGCCGGCCCCGCCGACGCACCCATCGCCGTGGCAACAGCCGGCGGCATGTCCCCGTCGGCCGCGTCCGAAGCCATCATCCTCCCCTACAGCGATCCAGAGGCCGTCGAACGGCTCATCGCTGAGCACGCCAGCGAACTCGCCTGCGTCCTCTTCGACCCCAAGGCCGGCGTCCTCGACATCCAGCCGGATTTTGCCCGCGCCGTGCGCGACATCACCCGCCGCCACGGAGTCTTGCTCATCTTCGACGAAATCGTTGGGTTCCGCGCAGACACGGGCGGCTTGCAGGGCCTGTACGGCATCGACCCGGACCTGAGTTGCTTTGGCAAGATCGTCGGCGGCGGCTTTCCAGTGGGGGCCTTTGGCGGTCGGGCCGCCCTGATGGACCTGTTCGACAACTCGCAGCAATCCACCGGCTTTTTCCAAAGCGGCACCTTTAGCGCACATCCCGTGGCCATGGCCGCTGGCTTGGCGACTCTGAACGAGCTGACGCCGCAAACCATCGACCATTTGAACGCACTCGGAGCGCGTCTAAAAGACCAACTCAACGCGCTCTTTGCCGACCGCGCAATCGCCGCCCAAGCGGTCTGTACGGGATCGGTCTTCAGCATCTACTTCGCCTGCGGCCCCATCGCCAACTACCGCGACCTCGCCGCCACCGACAAAACCCTCATTCAGCCGCTCTTTCTCTCGCTCATCGAACAGGGGTACTTCCTCGGCCCAGGGCTAGGCATGTGCGCGCTTTCTGCGCCCATGGACGCCGGGCACATCGACGGCTTAGTCGCCGCGGTGGGGAACGCGCTGGCGGAGATAGCCTAACAGGGAACAAACCATGTCCGTACTCAGCCCCGAACAAATCGCCCAGTACCAGCAAGACGGGTACACCATTCTGCGCAACGCCCTCTCCGCAGAAGAGGTGAGCGAACTCCGCACCCACCTTGAGGGGATCGCCTCGGGCGCACTGCCCTTCCCGGAGGCGAACATCGAGTTCGACCCCAACGCGCCCCAAAAACGCCACATCGATCACTTGCGCAAGATCAACGGCCCATCCGAATGCGATCCGTTCTTCCGCGACCACGCAATGCGGCAGTCCCTCCTCACCGCAGCCACCGACTTGCTCGGTCCAGACATCAAGCTCTTCGGCGACCAAGTTTTTATCAAGGGGCCAGGCGGCATAGAAAAGACCTATCATCAAGACTCCGCGTACTTCCACATCGAGCCGATGGACCTCGCCACCGCTTGGGTTGCCCTAGACGATGTAACCCTTGAAAACGGCTGCCTATGGGTCGTGCCGGGCAGCCACCGCGAGGGGCTGGTTGACCACAGCGAGGTGTGGATGGTCGGCGATCGGCAAGACAAGAAAGTTCCCGACGCAGCTATCGACAGCCAGCGCGAACAGCCCATCCTGCTGCAAGCGGGCGACTGCTCCTTCCACCACAGCCTACTCCTGCACCGCTCTGGCCCCAACCAGACGACGACGCGCCGCCGCGGCATGGCCACCCACTACATGAGTGCGCGCGCACGCTGGACGGGCCGCCCGGAAGAAAAGCCCGAATACCCTCTGCTGCGAGGGCAGGAACACGCTGGCTGCGTCTGAAGCACCTCCTCTAATCGAAATGAACATCCATGAGCCAATACTGGATTGAAGACGGACAAACGCTGCTGTTCATCGGCGACAGCATCACCGACTGCGGTCGCCGCGGTGCCGAGGCCCCGCTGGGCAATGGGTACGTGCGCCTGTTCACCGAGTTGGCCACGGCCCGCTTCCCCGAGCGGCGAGTCCGCTACATCAACAAAGGCATCGGCGGCAACCGCGTCACCGACCTAGCCGACCGCTGGCAAGACGACGTGCTCTACCACCGGCCAGACCGGCTGTCCGTCAAGATCGGCATCAACGACCTGCACAGCCATTTGCGCGGTGCCGAAGACGGCGTCGATCCAGCCCGTTTCGCCGCCGTCTATGAGCAGATACTAGAGATTACCCAAGACGAATTGGGCTGTCCCCTCGTCTTGCTCACCCCGTTCTACATTTCCACCGACCACAACGGCCAAACCTTCCGCAGCCAAGTGCTTGAACTCTTGCCTCAGTACATCGAAGTAGTGGAGCGGCTAGCCGAACGCTTTGACGCCCGCCTAGTGCGCCTGCAAGACGTCTTCCAACGGCAACTCCAGTACCGCGACGCCGATACCTTCTGTCCAGAACCGGTCCATCCCAACCAAGCCGGACATCTGGTCATCGCCCAAGCCCTGATGGACGCTCTGACCGCGTAGTAGTATCGTCGCCGCTGCCGCCAGACATCACGACAAAGCTCCAAGAACTCGACGCCAAATTAATTAACTGACGTTACGCAGCTTTTGTCCCCAACTTTCCCATCCCTGTAACCTTTCCGCTACACTCCAGCATCTCCTATCCCTCGCCTCACCTCTGAGCCGCCCCCCTAGCACGATTTTTGCCTATTGCGGATACCACCCCACCCGCAATCCAGTTCGGATGGCTTGCCAAGCCCTAATTCCCAACCGATCCCATGGCCGAAATCGACATCGTTTCCAAGCACCTAATCCAAACCTACCCGACCGACTTCGCCCGCTTCGCCCTCCAGCGCGATGACATCCAAGACGTCAAAGTGCTCGACACCGAGCAACCCAACGTCCGCCGCCCCGACAGCCTCCTCCGCGTACGCATCGGCGGCGACGAGGTATTGGTCCACCACGAGTTTCAAACCACCGATAGCACCGACCCTCCCATGCCTCGCCGCATGGCCGGCTACATCGGTCGCCTGATCGAACGCTACGGCCTGCCGGTGCATTCCTATGTCCTCTACCTGCGCCCCAACGCCGGACAACGCGATCCGGGCTACTACCTGCAAGAGCATCCCGACCATCTAGTCGTGATCCGCTACAAAGTGCTCCGTCTGAGTCAGCTCCCCGGTCAAGCCGTGCTCGACAGCGGGTCGGTGGGCTTGCTGCCGTTTGCACCCCTGATGCAGCCGCCAGCCGGACAGGCTGAGGCCGCGTGGTTAGAACAGTGTGTGGCCAAGGCGTGGGACATGCCGCTGGCGCGGTCGGTCAAAGCCGATGTGCTCACCAGCTTGACGCTGTTGAGCGACTTAGTGTATAATCCTCAGACGATCACGGCCATCGTTTCCAAGGAGCATCTCATGGACCTCATGCGCGAATCCTCGTTTGCCCAATACCTGACCCAACAAGCTCGCGAGGAGGGCATTGAGCAAGGCATTGAGCAAGGCATTGAGCAAGGCATTGAGCAAGGCATTGAGCAAGGTATCCGCGAAAGCATCCAAGAAGTGCTAGAACTGCGCTTTCAGCCGCCGGCCGTGCGCCGCTTAGCCGACCAGATTGCGGCCATCGACGAGGTGCCGCGTCTCAAGCAGTTGTTTCGGGCGGCCATACAGGTGCCCAGCCTCGAAGCCTTTAGGAACCTACTAGACGCCGACGCGTAGGATGAGATACCCGCTAGGCCCTTGACGGCCAACACGGGTGAAGCACCTTGACTTTTGTAAGTCCTTCTATACCGCGACGCCGATGCTTTCTGTCCAGAACTGGTACATCCCAACCGAGCCGGACATCTGGCCATCGCCTAAGCCCTGATGGATGCCCTGACTGCGTAGCGGGGACGAGCACAGCCTCGCCATCGTCGAATCTAAGCGACGGAACTTACCGCTCTCCTGCGCCGTCAACCCATCAGCGTCTTCCACCCAAACCTTTCACAAAACAGAACCTCTGCGTACATTTATAACCCTTCCCTTCTGATCCCCCGCTACCCAAGCAGGACAGGATTCGGTCGACCATCCCTCGATGGAATCGGATAAGTCGGATAAGATTGAACTACGTACACCGAGTACACTCTAACCTATGTAGGAGAACATGTAACATGCCCATTCGCTTAGCCCTACTCACCCTCGCCGTTGCTCTTTGGAGTTGTGGCGACGACGATTCTGCACCAACGGCGGCTGCCGTCGATTCGATGATCGCCACCGCGGACTCCATGCTAGTCGCTGCTAATACCATGATGGCCACTGCTGATTCGATGATCACCGCCGCCAATGCAATGGTTGCCGCAGACGCCGATTCGACCATAGCTGCCGACGCCGCTTCCATGCTGGCGGCTGCTAATGACATGACGGCTACCGCTAATTCGATGATCGCCGCCGCGAATGCAATGGTCGCTGCGGACGCCGATTCGACGATCGCCGCCGATGCGGCTTCCATGCTAGCCGCCGCAAATACCATGATCGCCGCCGCCGATTCTATGCTGGCGGCTGCCGGTTCACTGCTGGCTCCAGAAGCGGTTCTGCGACCAACCGGGGAGTTAAAGCCTTGGGATCTCTCCGCCATTGTCTCGGTCGATGAGGTTCGCTCCATGCCCGTGGGTACGCCTGTATTCCTGCGCACTGAATTTGCCAACGGCGAACTGGCTGACCTCGAAATGACCTTCGTCCAAGTGGTCGATAATTTTTTGGCCCCGATGCCGGTCTATATGGTCGAAGCCTCCGATCCCATTTTGATACAGCTCGGAGGCATTGCTCAGGGGATGAGCGGTTCACCCATTTTTACGGAACAAGGTACCTGGGGCGCCATTGCTTATGGATATACTGCCCAAGACAACCCGCCCTATTACTTTTTTGCCACTCCCATAGAATGGGTCATCGGCACTCGGGGAACACTGCCAGCGGCCAAACCTACAGCCACTTGGGAAGGGAACCGCATTACCCCCTTGGATATTCCCTTGCTGAGCACGGGACTCAACGGTGTGCATCGGCTGCCTGAAGAGCGTTCTTCCCTCCTGAGCGGAGCCAGCGCCGCTGGTCTAACCCAAGAGCGCCAAGAGAGCTTTGAGGCAGGCAGGCCACTGGCGGTTGGATTGCTGCTCGGTGAGCTTACGCTGGGTTCGGTGGGAACCGTATCGTACGTCGATGGCAATCGGGTATATGGGTTTGGGCATCCAATGAATAGTTCTGGTCCGGTAGAGCTTCCCATAATCGGAGCAAAAATACTCGGCGAAATTTCCAACTTGTCCGCCCCGTTCAAGTTTTTCACGCTAAACCCAACGGTACGCGGCACCCTGACCGAAGACCGCTTGCCCGCGGTGCGCGGCGTGCTCGACGAGGAGCCAGACTTAGTACCCATTAAGAGCGTCTATACATTTCCTTCAGGAAGCGAACTCGAACTTAATCACAAACTGGCCGTTGGCATCAGCCCATATGCCTCGCTCGATCTCGTCGCTAATGCATTCTTTTATCCCTTGACCAACCGGGTCGACAACGATCCAGAGCACAGCATCCGCGTTACGACGGATATTTCTTTTGACGGCACCGATTCAACACTCACTCGTTCCCGGCTCTACTCCTCGCCAGGCGGCCGGCTCTTGGCTTCTATTTTTAATGCCTCTGGCGACATGTCTTTCGCACTCGAGGAACTTATGACGAGGCTCGATTACGCCGTATATGTGCGCGAGGCCGAGGTGCAGGTCGAAGTGATTCCCGGGACTCGTTTTGCCACCGTGGGGCAGGTTATGGCTGATTCGGTTATCAGCCTTGGCAGTACGCTGAACATTACCACTGCGCTGCGCATAGGGCGGACTGAGGACCGAGAAGTAGAGCTAGCCCTCAGCGTACCGGATACGCTGTGGCCTGGCTTTTACCAACTCGAAGTGGGATCCGCCGCAACATTAGGACCCGATGAGCTGCTGTTCGGCCCACCACCGTTCGGCCCTCCCACTGAGGAATCGCTCGATGATGTTTTTGCCCGCCTGAATAAACCCGACGAGAACGTCCTCTTAAAAGCCCGCTTGGCATTTGTTGCGCCATTCCCTCCTCCCCCGCCGCCGCCTGAGCTTCCGCCTGAGGGTGAAGAAGGTGAAGGCGAACCCGAAGGCGAAGGGGACGGTGATGAAAGTGGTGAGGACGATTCCGAAGGTGGTGAAGGTGAAGAGGGCGAAGGCGAAGAGGGTGAGGGTGAAGAAGGTGAGGGTGAAGGCGAAGAGGGTGAGGGTGAAGGTGAAGAAGGCGAACCCGAAGGCGACTTTGATGAACTCCCGCCTCCTGGAGCTTTTCCGCCCGGTCCTCCTCCCCCGCCCCCTGGGCCGATTTCTACGCAGCAAGACGTAGATCTATTGCTCCAAGGTATTCAATTCCTTGAGCTAACAGTGGTGTCAGGGGAATTTTTAGAAGAGGAAGTAGCAGAAGAGGAAGTAGTAGAAGAAGAATAGCCTCCTACACCCCGTTAAAACACGGGAATTTCAAAACCGCTTCTCAATTCCCGCTATAAGTTGTGGAGCCTTTATCTGCGATTTCTTTTGCAGATAAAGGCTCCCTTCTAATAATCCGCCACCGACCCATCCCGCAACCGATTATCCGGCCACTTAAACTGCCGTTCGCGCTCCTGCCCCACGGCAATGGCCTTTTCCTCGTCGATCTCCACTCCCAACCCCGGCCCCTCCGGCAGCGACGCATATCCCTCCGCATCCAAAGTCCACGTCTTGTGCGCCACGCCTGCGGGCAATTGGTGATCGTAGCCTTCGTGGATGAGGAAAAACGCCACGGATGCCGCCACGTGTAAGCTCGCCGTCAGGCCCAAAAACGACATAGTGCAATGCGGGGCAATCGGCACGTGATGCGCCTCGCACAGCGCAGCGACCTTCTGCATCTGGCTGATGCCGCCGCCGTGGCCGCAGTCGGGTTGCAAGATATCGACGACCTGAGCTTCCAAAATCTCGCGCACCTCCCAAATGGTGCGGTCGCGCTCGCCAGTCGCCAACGGTACGGGCACAGCCTCGCGCAGCTTGTGCATGGCCTCGATGTTGCCCGGCACCCACGCCTCTTCCAAAAAGAGCAAATCGTCCGGCTTGAGATAACCGGCAAACTGCTTGACCAGCGGCAGCGGCAACATGCTGTGCGCATCGAACATCACCGCCCCGTCCGGCCCCACCTTGGCGCGCGCGTCGGCCACCCGCTGCACCAACTCCGCCACCTCAGTCGGCGTCCCCGCGTGATATTGTGCGCCCCCAGGACCAACCTTGATCGCCTTGGGGCTAGGATACATCCACACCTTGTCGCGGCAGGGGCCGCCCAACAGGCGATACACCGGCACCTGATAAAGCTTGCCAGCAATGTCCCACAGCGCCATGTCAATAGCCGAAATCACGTGCACCATCAGCCCGCCGCCGCGCAGGTTGCGATGGGCGCGGAACATCCGCTGCCAGTGGTGCTCAATGCGCGTCGGGTTTTCACCGACGATGAGCGAGCCCAGCGACTCGGCCAAGGCACAGGCGACCTTGGTCTCCATGTTGTTGATCTCACCCCAACCGACCACCCCCATATTCGTCTCCACCTTCACGTAGCCCTTGGCCCCCACCGGAATGGCCGTCAGGCGCTCGACCCGAATGGCCGAGCCGCGATCTTCCACTGTCATGTGCTTCCTCCTAGTTTTAGTCCGCCACCAACGTGTCGAGCAGTGTATGCATATCTTCCCGATCAACTACCCGCTTCTGCTTTGATACCTCTATGTAATTCTTAGGCAGCACCGGATTCAGATAAGGGAGCAGATCGCCGCGAACAGCGTCTTCACTCACTTTAGCTCGCCAAGTATCAGACAGGCAAAGAAAATGGGCCTTTTTGTAGAGGCGTCCCTCCTCATCTATGGCCTCTTTTGTCTTTACAAATACGACGCTCTCATCCGGGACTTGCTGGAATACTACAGGCGAGTGGGTGTTGACGATCACTTGGCGTAGGGGATTGTCCTTCTCAACAGGCTGTTGGGTATCCACCGCAATATCCATGAGCAGTTGCAGTATGGCCGGAATCCGTGCCGGATGAATACCGTTTTCCGGCTCTTCCAGACAAAGCATACCCTGCATCTGTGGATCGATCTCTAAGACGGCCAGCGCTAGGAAGCGCAAGGTACCATCTGACAGGGCTCGTGCAGGGTGCGGGGTCCCCTCTCCATTTTTTACATGTAACGTCAAAAGCTCCCGCTTCTCATCTCGCTCTATATCGATATCATGCACATCGTCAATAAGCTCGGCCAAGCGGTTGGCGATCTGACTATATACGGAGCCTTTTACCTGCTGTTCATCATGACGAGCCAAGCGATACAACGTAGCCGCCAAATAGCGACCATCCGCTCCTAAATGAGTAGGAGAAACAAATTCATCGGGCTTTCTCAGGGCCGAAGGTTCCAGTTGCAACATTTGCCAAGATTGCATTTCTCGGCGAGCGACCAATGCCGTAGGGCTTTCTGCCGCATTGGATATGGAAAGCACCGTGCGAGGTAGATTAGCGGCAGATCGAGGCAAAGGACGCCCGCTGCTGCCGCCATCCTGATGTAGTTTTATGACCCTGTTTTCGCCCTCGCCTGCGGTTGAGATGAAGTAGGGGGCGTTGCGCTTGCCGCACACGGCGGATTTACGCCAGTCCTTTGCACTATGTGGAAATGAGAGGTGTTGAGGGGCGTCGCGTTGAGTGATGTGGACCAATTCTTCTTTGACGATAGCGAGATTACCTCGCACCAAGCTGTCATCCGTCTCTCGGTAAGCAAGCTCTAGAGAATAGCGCAAAAACGTAATACTGGCCTCGGCCTCCTGCCCCAAGTCGTCGATAGCCCGCCGCGGTACGATCATCTCTGCCTCAAAGGTTATGCGCTCGGCATAATGGTCTCCTACGCGGTGGAAAAGATCGCGCACGTGTGGTGTGCGGCTGTCTTGGTCGCGCACGGCGGCGGCGGCTTCCATGAGCGTGTGATTGGCTAGTGCGCTCAGAAACCGAATGGCATCGAACAAGTTTGACTTACCCACCCCATTCGGCCCAACTACACAGGTAAACGGACCAAGGTACAAATCTACATCTACCAAATTTTTAAAGTTAGAGACTTTCAGTCTGGTCAACATAGGTTATCTCCTCATTGGGAGGCCTTACCTCTCTTGGTTCATCCACGACCACTCACTATGCCAGATATCCAATAATAGGCAACCTCTTAAACCCCTGCTAATCTCCGGCATTGGCCCTACCAACGCCTCGTTCTTAGCTTAAACAAATACCCGTACCTAACGACAGGAGACATCATGGTCGAAACGAACGACATTCAACGCCCCCCCAAAGACCTCATCGACGCCCTCGCCCCTATTTCCAGCGCGACCGCAGCCGGCGAACTGGCCCGCTTGGGCATCCGCGACCCCCACATCCAAGGCCCAGTCGCTCGCATTCCGGGCAAGCACGTCGTCGGCCCGGCCCTGACTTTGCAGTTTATGCCCAAGCGCGAAGACCAATACTCGGTCGATGAATACGCCGACCCGGAAAAACAACTCCACCGCCACGCCCTGTACCACACCCAACCCGGCGACATCATCGTCGTCGATGCGCGCGGCGACATGCACAGCGGCGTCTTCGGCGAGATGATGCTCACCTTCTTCATGGGGCGCGGCGGCATCGGCGCGGTCATCGACGGCTGCATCCGCGACTTCCCCCAAGTACTCAAAGACCTCGACATCGGGCTTTGGCTGCGCGGCACCACCCCCAACTTCCACACCCAAACCAACATCTTTCCCTTCGCGGTCAACGTGCCCATCGCCTGCGGCGACACCCTCGTCATGCCCGGCGACATCATCGTCGCCGACGACGACGGTGCCACCGTTGTCCCAGCCCAACTCGCTCCTGAACTGACCGAAAAGGCCCAAGCCCATGCCGAGTGGGAGGACTTCAGCCGCATGAAGCTGGCCGAGGGTGGCCACCTGCGCAAGTACTACCCGCTCAGCGAAGAAGCCCGCGCCGAATACGAAGCCTGGCGCGCCGAACAGGAGCAATAGGCCGTGACCTCGCGCCCCAACATCGTCTTCGTCCTCACCGACGACCAAGGCTACGGCGACTTGGGCTGTCACGGCAACAGCGCAATCCGCACGCCTTGCCTCGACCGCTTCCACCAAGACGCCGTGCGCTTCACCTCCTACCACGTCGGCTCCACCTGTGCCCCCACCCGCGCCGGCCTGCTCACCGGCCACTACTGCAACAGCGCCGGCGTCTGGCACACCATCGGCGGCCGCTCGCTGTTGCGCGCCGACGAGTGGACCCTCGCCGACGCGCTCACTGGCGCGGGCTACCGCACCGGGCACTTCGGCAAGTGGCACCTCGGCGACAGCCCGCCCTACCGACCGCACGAGCGCGGCTTTGCCGAATCCATCTACCACGCTGGTGGCGGCATCGGCAACACGGGCGACCCCTGGGGCAACGACTACTTTGACGACACCTATTTCAAAAACGGCGTCCCCGCCCCGTACGAGGGCTACTGCACGGACGTGTTCTTCCGCGAGGGCCAGCGCTTTATTAAAGAAAACGCCGACCAGCCCTTCTTCTGTTACATCGCCACCAACGCGCCGCACGGACCGCTCAACGTCGAACCGCACTACGTCGAGCAATACCGCGACACCACCCCACACGAAGACCGCGCCCGCTTCTACGGCATGATCACCAACATCGACGAAAACTTCGGCCAGTTGCAAGCCACGCTCGACGAGTTGGGTCTCGCCGACAATACCATCCTCATCTTTATGACCGACAACGGCACGGCCACCGGCGTCGAGCTAGACGCCGACCAATTTCCCCAAGAAGGGCCGGGCAGCTACAACGCCGGAATGCGCGGCAAAAAAGGCTCCCAGTACGAAGGCGGCCACCGCGTGCCCTTCCTCATCCGCTATCCCAACGGGCACATCGCCGGCGGCCGCGACATCGACGCGCTGGCCAGCTACGTGGATTTTATGCCGACCCTGCTCGACTTGTGCGGAGTCGAAGTCCCAGCCGACCGCACCTTCCACGGTCGGAGCTTAGTACCACTGCTACGCGGCGCAGACGATTCAGCCTTAGCTGACCGCGTCAACGTCTGCGACACTCAGCGCGTGGCCCATCCAGTCAAATGGCGCAAGAGTTCCGTGATGAAAGGCAAGTGGCGACTCATCGACGGTCACGAGCTTTACGACCTCGGCACAGATCCCGGCCAACGGCAGGACATCGCCACTGAGCATCCTGACACCGTCGCCGACCTGCGCGCGGCATACGATGACTGGTGGGAACTCATATCCGAGCAGTTCGATCGCGACGAGCCGATTGCCTTGGGCGGGGACGACCAACCCGCCAAACTCACCACCCACGACATCCGCAATGAAGCCTGCAGCGCCGTCTGGAATCAGCGCCAAGTCCGCGCCGGACAAATCGCGAGTGGTTTTTGGGCCGTTGATGTCAAAGAGGCGGGCCGCTACCAGATTGAACTGCGGCGCTGGCCCGAGGAAACCGGCTATGCGCTTACTGCGGGGATCGAAGGCGACGACAGCGGCTGGTACCGCGCCGGCATCCAGCCGAAAGATGCCCCGGCCTACGAGGGCGGAGTCGCCCTCGCCCTCGGCTGGGCACAGCTAACAATCGGCGGCCAAAACCTCCAGCAAGAAATCGATCCCACCGCGACGAGCACCTGCTTTGAGATCGACCTCGCCGCTGGCCCCGACCGACTCTATGCTTCGTTCTACGACCGCATCGAGCGGACTATCGCCCCTTACTACGTGTACGTGCGGAAGTTGTCGGGCTAGGGAGCGTCGGTTTTCTGAGATGCTATGGCAGCTCGTGAGGGCAACGAAACGATTTTGTGACCGCTTGTTTTTTGCCGTTCACGAGCAGCGCGGCAAATGGCCTTGATGTCGTAGTTATACTGCGCCGCATACTCTTCGCGTATGCGGCGGACTTCTGCAATGATTGGATCGCGCCACATGTTACACAGTTTTGAGAATCAATCTTTTACAGAATCCAAATACAATGTATCAGGACATATATCTTGTCCATGAGGCCAAACAACGGTTCCATCCAAGGCTTTTGCCTTCTTAAAGTAATTTTTGTCTTGCAATTCTTGAAACACACCGAAATCCAATAATCCAGAACAGTCGTAGAACCCCTGCTCTCCATTATCGAAAAGCAGCTTCAATTTATGCCCTTCTATTGCAGTGGCTTCTAATATTCTTGGGTTCATAAAATTTTACCTCAAAGGATCAATTTAAAAGAGTTGTTGTCCAGACTCACCCCTTAGCGCACCAGCAGCAACTTACGCGTCTGCCTCTCGCTCCCAGCCCGTAGCTGGTACAAATACAACCCCGAAGCTAGCGGACGTCCCTGCCCGTCGCGGCCATCCCAATGCAGTACGTGCCGACCAGCCGACCGGTGGCCACTTATCAGAGTCGCTACGTGCTGCCCTGTGAGGGTATAGACTTTCAGTTCAACCTCTTGGGCGCGATCGAGGGTATAGCGAATCGCAGTCTGACTGTTGAACGGATTGGGGAAATTCTGCTCCAAGCCGAAGTGCTGCGGAGTCGCGTCTTCGCGCACCTCGCGGACGACGGTCGGCCTGGCAAATTCCGTGCGCACCAGCCGCAGATCGTCGATGTAAAAGCGCCCCTCTAGGTTCGTAGCAAAGCGCACGGTCTCTATCGGCTGGTCGAGATTGCCAAACGCACTCAGGGGGACTTCTATCTCCTGCCATTCCTTGCGCCCCAAATCTAGCCCGTAATCCCCTGCTCCTTCACCCAAAAGCACGACCCGCTGGAAGCCGCCGCTTTCCAACACCACCTCGACCACATCGTCTTCGGCTGGCACCACATCGCCCGGATGGATCGCCAACCGCAGCGCCCGATAACCCACCGTCTCGATAGGTGCCGGCGGCTCCATGTCCAACTGCCAAGGCAAAAGCCGCGTCAAGGGGTCGGCCGTCAGCACGCCGACCGCAGTGCCGGTAAAAACCGGGCCACTTCCGTCAAAGTCAAAACTGTCCAAGCCCAAACCAGCCTTTGCGGTCCAGCCCGGAGCCAGCTCGTCATCGGCGATCACCAAGTCCTCGGCCGGCAGCACCACCAGCGTGCGCGAGAGCGCGATTTCAAACGGACCTTCCGCCGTATTTTGCGCCACGCTCACCGCGATCTGCTTGCGACCGTTGGTCTCCGCACCCGCCAATGCGGCCTCCAGCCGATAGCGCCCGTCGCCCAAGGCAGTAAGCGGTGTTTCGGCGCTGCCGCCCAAGGCACTCAGATCGGCGCTCACTACCGGCTCGGCCGCTTCCCGATCAAAGCGCGTCAGCGCGATCGCCGCCGACAAATCGAGCGGCTGACCGGCCAAAACCGTATCTGGCGGCCCAACTTCCCACTGCCCCATCAGCGGCCCAACCCGCACCCGAAAAACCGCCTGAGTCGTGTGATCGCTAGAGACGTAGAGCGCCCCCTGGGTGTCGCTTTCCAAACCCACGGGCTTACCCCATACCCTGTTGCTACCCGGATTGGGACGGAAGCCGGTAAGGAAATCGGCTACTTGGGCATTTTGCCCGTCCGAATCGCTAAACACTGCCATCACCTTGCAGCCTAAGTCGTTGCCCCGCACACCGGCGCGCAGCGCGACAAAGGCTTGGTTGTGGTATTCGGCGGGAAATAGGTCCCCAGTGTAAAAGTGAATCGCCATCGGCGCTGTGTGGGCTGCGACCGTGGCAACCGGCCGCTCCATCCGCTCCACGTCGAGCGTGTCCTGGCGCATAAAGGGCGCAATCGAGCGAAAGTACTCGTCAACCTCAAAGTCAACCCACGCCTGGTAGCCGTGCGCCAGCGGCCAGCCGTAGAACCCACCCTCGCGCACGATGACAATGGTCTCAGGGGGCAAGTCCCGCCCGTTGGGAAAGCGGTCGCGGTCGTGGCCGTTGTTGGTCGCCCACAACTCGCCGGTGAGCGGATGTAGCGCCAAGCCAACTGTGTTGCGCAAACCGCTGGCGAAAATCCGCCGCCCCGTGCCGTCGAGGTTAAAGGCCAGCACCGTAGCGCGCTCGGGATCGCGCTCGCGGCACAGATCACAGGAGGATCCTTGATGCACGTATATCCGCTCATTGGCCTCGTCAAAGACGATGGTATGCGTAACGTGCTCAGCGCCACCTAAACCGGGGATCCACGTCGCCAAATCGGGGATAAAGACCTCGCGCTCTTCGTAAAAGCCGTCGCCATCGCCGTCCCTGAAGCGCACGACCTCGTCGGTATCGGCCACGTACATAGCCCCCTGATAAAAGGCCACGCTATTGGGCCACAGCAGATCGTCGGCCACCGTCCGCACTTCATCGGCGCGACCATCGCGGTCGCGGTCGGGCAGAGCCACAACGCGCCCGGTGCGGTTGGGGTCGGCGCGCCACTCGCTGTTGCCTCGGGTGCCCATGACCGCCACGTGCAACACGCTATCCGGGCTCCACGCCATCAGCCGTCCCTTGCCGACATCCTCGGCGAACAACTCGACGATAAAACCGGGAGGGACGTTCAAGGTCCGATCCTCTAGCCCTGCCACAGCGACCGGCTGGAGTTGGAGGTCGATTTTTGGAGTCAGATAGACCTCACCCAGAGCTTGGGCATAGACGCTGCTGACGAGAAGGCAAAGGGCGATGAGCAAACGCATCGTTGGCAACCTTTCTTGCAAGTAGAGTAAAACTTGTCTATAAAAACGCACCCGCTCCCAATAAGGGCAAAGTGCGCCTGCCGTGAGTTCTTGGAGACACGCTGCAACAGATAGCGCATTAACCCGCCGCGCTAAGTACACGACAGTAACATGGGTTGATATTGTCGGGCGGGTTTAGGTTGGTCTCGTGTTTGGTGTATGATCTGTGTGAGTTGGTCTAATCCTTTTCGAAAGAGGCTTATGGCTTTTCGTCCATGTTTTTTTATAGGGATCGGTTTTCTTTGATGCAACTGCTGTCCTACTAGTAATGCCCATAGGAGCGTCCACGCCAGCAGCCCCAGCAGCAGGTGCAATCGTTGCGGGTGGATCAGATGGGTATCTTCGAGGTTAAATCCTCTCGATTTCAAACACGCAAAGGTCGTCTCGATAGCCCAGCGCTGGCCATAGAGTGCAAGCACTTGCTTGAGGTCGGTTCGATTGGTGATTAGCAGGAGCTTCTCGCCGCGGACGGGGCGATGACACACCAAATTCAGGGCCAAGCCGCCATAGAGGGTCGTGTGTGGATAGTATCGGGTGGTGCCCCGAGGCATTCGTTCATTAAAAGAAGCGCCATACCGCTGTCGGCCATCGTCGAGGGTAAGGCCGGTATTGCCGCGCAGGCGGATCACAAAATCGACCGGTTGCTCCAGCAAAAAATCAAACCACGCTCGACCAATAAACTCGCGATCGGCAACCAGACAGCACACGCCCGGATCGAAGTAGGACAATACCTGGGTCAGCAGGTGTTTACGTTCGTCGGTGTTGGAGTTGCCTGGCTTTTGCAACGACTGATAGGCCAATGGAATCGACACGCCTTGATAGACCAAGCCGACACACAACACATTCAGATCGGTGCGACCCAACGTCCAATGGGTGCGATCCATGACCAAGAGCTGGGACTGACCGGGGCGGACTAACTTGGAGAGGATCAACTCGGTAAACACCGACGGGCAGACCCCACTGCTGAAAAAACGCTGGAGACGGCGATAGTGACTGTCTATTTGGGCCATCCCCGGCAGACTACACGCCAGTTTCCGCAGATTGACCGAACGCACTTGAATCAGTGCGCACACCAAGCCACTAATCAGGTCCATGCGGTGGCGGGAGAGGGATACAGACCCTTGCATGAGGGCTTTCTTTAGCATATGAATAAGCATGGTGCGGCTCCTGTATTTAGGTTTTAGATGTAATCTTGGGCGATTACAAATAAAACCTAAAGCAGGGCCGTACCACAACTTAGATTACTGTCGTGTACTTAGCCCGCCGCGTCTTATCTTCCCGCACACACCTCACCCGGAGTATTCATCATGCGCATCGGCATCATGGGCGTCCACTACGGCCACATCGGCGGCATGATCCAATCCGCCTCGCAGGCAACAAACGGCCAAATCGTCGGCTTGGTTGAAGACGACGACGCGCTCTGCGCACGCTACTCATCCATCCCCCGTTTCGCCACCTTAGAGGACATGATCGACCGCGCCCAGCCCGAGCTAATCCTCGAAGGTTTGATCCACCACGAGAAAACCGCGCTCGTGGAAACCTGCGCCCGCGCCGGCATTCACCTGCTCCTCGACAAACCCCTGTGCCACTCGCTCGACGACTGGGAGCGCATGCGCCGCGCTGTCGCCGCCAGCGCAATCCACGTATCCATGTGGTTCACCTCGCGCAGCTATCCGCCGTTTATCGCCCTGCGCCAAGCCATTCTCGACGGCGCGCTCGGAGACATCGCCAGCCTCATCTCCACCCACCCACACAAGATCCGCCGCGACACAGCCCCGGCCTGGTATTTCGACCCGGAGCAGTACACGGGCGCATTCCACGACCTCGCTTGCCACGGCGTCGATCAAATCCGCTGGCTCACCAATGCCGAATGCGTCGGCGTCCACGCCCTCACCACTTGCAAGCGGTTTACCGAGGAACCGCGCTTAGACGACCACGTGCAGGCTTCCTTCGCGCTATCCGACGGCGCATTGGCAACCCTCACCGCCGACTGGCTCACGCCCCAAGCCGCGCCTTCGTTTGGCGACACTCGCTTCATCATCATGGGCACGGCTGGCTCGGCGCACCTGCGCGCCTACGCCGACAACCACCTGCTCATCGCCACCAACGAGCGCGAGCCATACTCACCCGATTTGCCCGCCGACCAAAGCGGCGCATTCGTCGCCAACCTGATCGACGCCATTGAACGCGGCACCGACCTCTTCATCCCCACCCGCTCGGTATTCGCCACCGCCCAAGCCTGCCTGCTGGCCCAAGAGTCCGCCCGGCGAGGGGGCGCGTTCCTCCGCATTCCGCCGTTTGCGCTATAAGCGACAAGTTCTCCAGCGAGGTATAAAACCATGTCCACCGACCTCATCGACCCCCAAAAGCACCATCAACTCTTCCTCGACAGCCGCGCCTTAGTCTCGGAGCAAGGCACCACCCGCACCCTCCACCCACCCAAAAAGTGCGGCCCCCTCATCACCGGCGGCATCCAGAGCCGCAGCGCGCCCTTGTGGAACCCGGACGAGGGACGCTACGAATGGTGGTACAACGGCCCGCAAGCCCGCTTTGCCACCTCCCGCGACGGCGAGCACTGGGAAAAACCCTCCCTAGGGCTATACGAGTGGGACGGCAGCAAAGACAACAACATCGCCTGCGATCCCAACGGCCCGGGCCTGTACCACATCGCCCGCGACGAGCGCGACCCAGACCCGAACCGCCGCTACAAAGCCCTGTTCGGCAGCAGTGGCCGCGACGGTGCCACCTCGCCCGACGGCTTTGCCTGGACCCCGCTCCCCAGCTCCTTCATCCCTAGCCAAGACGAGTCCCAGTTTGTGTACGACCCCTACACCGAGCAATTCCTCGCCATGGTCAAGCAGCCCACCGAATGGGGCCGTTCGGTCTGGCTGGCGACCAGCCGCGACTTCGACCACTTCACCGCGCCCGAACTCATCTTCCACGCCGACGAAACCGATTGGGAAAACTGCCGCCAGCGCGTCCGCACCATCATCGACGACCCAGCGTACATCACTCCGCCAATCGTCGATGACGAAGACTACCACGCCGAGATCTACAACATGGCCGTCATGCCCTATCAGGGGCTGTACATCGGCTTCCCCACCGTCTTCAACCCCATCGGTGCCATCCCGCCGCCAGCCACCAATTTCACCCGCATCAACCAGATTGAAATGGCGGTCTCGCGCGACCTACGCACTTGGGACCGCGTGGCCGACCGCACGCCCTTTATCGGCATCGAACCTTGGGACGGGGAAAACTACGGCACCAGCCAGCTCCTCATGGCCGGCGCACCGCTCGTGCGCGAAGACGGCGAGATTTGGGCTTACTACAACGCCCTCCGCATACCGGGCAGCGTGGAAATGTACCAGCGCTTCAACCGCTGCAAGGAGCTGTTCCGACTCGGGGTAGCAGAGCGCCACTTCGCCGACCCGGGCGCACTCTGCTTGGCCAAGCTGCCGCCCGACCGCTTCGTCTCCATCGACGGCGACGAAATCGCCACCCTAATCACCCAGCCCTTCCACTGGCGCGGCCAAGACCTCTACCTCAACGCCGACGCCCGCTGGGGCGAAATCTACGCCGAAATCCAAGACGCCGAGACCGGCAGACCCCTCCCCGGCTTCTGGGTGCCTGGAGAAGAACCACCACCCTTCACCGGCGACAGTCTGCGCGCCAAATACGCGTGGAAGCACCCGCACGATCTGGTATTTGAAAAACCAGTGCGCCTGAAATTTTACTTGCACCAAGCGCGGCTATACGCCTATTGGCTGGAAGACCGGCGCGTTGAATAGGAGTCGGCGACCTCGTGCCCACGGCTGCACAGCACCGACAGCACGGTTTCCTCGCTGCCGCTACGTGCTTTGACCTGCTTTTTAAGTACTAGGAATTCGTAGGGTTGGATTTGTGGAAGTACGGTAACACTCGCTTCTGTACGGTAACAGTCTCGGCTAGCCCGAAAAGACTTTAACCGTCACCGTCACGAGCAAGCCCATCATCGTCGCCCACATGCCGATCATCGTGCCAATCAGCCAGCGAAAGTCCCGGCGGTGGCTGCTCTCCAAGCTATTCATGCGGCTCTCTAAATCGCTCTTCAAACTGTTCATACGAGCCTCTAACTTGATCTCTAAGCTGCTCATGCGCTCCTCTAAGCTGCTCTTCAAACTATTCATTTGACCCTCTAAGCTGCTCTTCAAACTACTCATTTGGCCTTCTAAGTCGCTCTTCAAACTACTCATTTGGCCTTCTAAGTCGCTCCTCAAACTACTCATTTGGCCTTCTAAGTCGCTCTTCACGCTGCCTATCTGGGCCTCTAAGTTGCTCATACGACGTTCCAAGCTGGCTAAGCGGTCGTTGATCTGCTCAATGATGCCTTCAAGGCGACCAAGGCGGTCGCCGTAGTCGAGGGGGGAACGTTCTGCCATGCCTGCCATCTCCTTCTTGGTAGGTTAATGTACTCGCCGACGGGCACCCATTCAATAGAGCACCCTTCTGTTTGGCAAAAGCAAAACACATACCAGAAACTCTACCATCAGCGTACCAACGTCATCTTCCCGGTCCGCACCCCACCCACAGCGGCCAAGCGATACAGGTACACGCCACTGGCCACCTCTCGCCCCGCGTCATCGAGCCCATCCCATCGCGCCACGTGCCACCCCGGAGCCGCCACGCCCTGCACGAGGGTCCGCACCTGCTGGCCGTTCAGCGCATAAACCGCCAGATGCACCGGCCCAGCGACCGGCAGCGCGTAGCGGATCGCAGTCGTCGCATTGAACGGGTTGGGATAATTCGCGGCCAACGCTAAGGCGGCTGGCTGCGACGCGGCCTCGTCGAGCACGGCCGTCAGCGCCGGTCCCACAACCCGCAATTCGTCAAACCAGAACTGAATCCCGTCTAAGGCATGGTGCTCGGCCACGATGTCGAAGCGATCGACGGCCTGCCAGTCAAACGCGCCGACCGGATCGAACCACTCATTCTCCCAAGCCCCGTGCTCAGCAAAGTTGCGCAAGGGAATATGCACCTTGTGCCATGCACCATCCCAAGCGGCCACCTGCTCATCTATCGTATAGCGCATGCGCCAAGGGTGGTCGTCCGGGTCTTCGGTATCCGTATCGACCAAGCGAATGTCAAACGACGATCCCGGCGTATCCCCCCGCACCCAGAATTCGACCGCGTAACCAGTCGAAACCAACGCGGACAGGTCCTTGAAGGGCTTGAAGTCGAAGCCAATGAACCCGTAGAGCGGCACCCCAGTCCAGCGCATGCAATAGCGGCCCACCGCTGGATCCGCCTCATCATAGTAATCAACCGTGCCTGCACTGAGGTGGTTGGACTCAGCCATGTGAGGGCCGAGGGAGTCTTCGTAGAGCACAAACCCCTGCTGGTCCGGCTCGGCCATAAAATCTCGCTGCGGCGGTACGTTCAGCCCCAATGCCTCCAGCAGCGGTACGTTCAGGTCAAACTCGAACAGCTCGTCCGACCCACGCTCAAACAAGCCAAAACCACCGCGATAATCCCAAATCGTCCACGCAATACCCCGCTCCTCCAAGTGCTGCCGCACCACCTCGTACCACAAGACGCGGTCGCTGTTGTCGCTATTGTCGCTGTACACCCCAAACTCGCCGCAAAACAGCGGCACGCCGCGATCCTTCTGAAAGGCCGAGGCCTCGTCAATCAGTATGCGCATCTGCGTGATAGTACCCTCTTGGCTGTAGTTCCCCAGTGCCGTGCCGACCCACGTGCCCTGCAAGGACGAGGGCAACGTCGGCATACGCGCCCGCTCGTAAGGAAAGGGCACGCCGCGCAGCGGCACCAAGGAGGGATTGGTCCAGCTAGCGCCTTGGTGGGTAAAGACAAAAGGCTCGTAGAAGTGAAACGTGTACACGAGGTTGTCGTCGGCAAAGACCGGCATCCGCTGCAGGTTGCGGAAGCTGTTCCAGTTGGCCGGGCCAACGACGATTGCGTGCCGCTGATCCACCTGCCGGATCGCGTCGATCACCTGCTGCTGAATCGCGTTCCAAGCCGCGTCGCTAATGCCGTGCGGCTCGTTGAGGATCTCGTAGTAGAGCTGAGCCGGATGCGCGGCAAAGTGCGCGGCGAGCTGGGTCCACACCGGCACCAGCACATCGCCGATGTCCGGCGACGTACTCACCGCCGGATCAAACGAGTGGTTGTCCAAAATCAGATGCAGCCCCAACTCGTCGGCCCAATCCGCGATTTGGTCGAGAAAGTCGTAGAGCAAGGGATCGATGCGGTAATCCGGCGGACCGCTCGTCATGGCGTGCAGATTAATCGGCAGGCGCACCACGTCACAGCCAAGCTGTTGGATCTGCGCGAAATCGGTCCGGCCAAACTTGGCAAAATGCACGTTCTGAGCACTGGACGCTTGCAGCCAATTGCTCAGGTTGACGCCCCGGCTAAACGGAGCCTCGGTACCCCACGCAGCAACGGCTCCCACCAACAGGAGCCAGAGACTGATTACTTTTGATTTTAACATGGCAGGAAGTTAGATGCACCGCCCCTTCCAAGCAACGCGCACGGCATGGGGAAAAATTGGAGGCTTTCATTCCCCGCCTGAATTGCCTATATCTCTGGCCACAAAATCGCGTCCCATGCCCACAGGAGCCACGCTGTGAAAATCACCGACATCGAAATCATCCCCCTGCGCCTTCCCTACGAAGATCGCATTCGCAAGGCGTTCTACCACTTTGGCATGAACGAAGAGGTAACCGTGTACAAATTCCACACCGATACCGGCTTAGTCGGCCTGGGAGAAAACCCCGGCCCGCCCTTTGAACAGAGCTTGCTCGACGCCTACCTCGGCACCAACCCTTTCGACCACGTCATGGGCACCGGGCGCTTCAACCTCGACATGGCTTGTTACGACCTAATGGGCAAACACCTCGGGCTACCGGCTTGGAAGCTGATGGGTCAACAGGTGCGGGAATGGGTGAGCATGGGTTGGTGGATGCCCAGCATGTCGCCCGAGGACTCGGCCGCCGAAGTGCAAGAAGCCGCCGCCCGCGGCTATCGCGGGCTGAAATGCAAAGCCCGCGCCTTCTACGACGTAGCCGAACAAGCCCAAGCCATGCAGGAGGTCGCCCCACCCGACTTCCGCATTGAGTTCGACTTCAACGGCGCGCTCGTCAACGTGGAAAAAGCCCTACCTATTCTGCGCCAGTTGGAACAAATTCCCATAATCAAAGGGATCGAAGAGCCAATCTTCGCCTATGACATCGAGGGCTGGCGGCGCTTGCACCAAGAAATCCGCATTCCCTTCTACCTCCACGGCGTCAGCACCATCTTCGACGGCCCCTCGCGCCAGCCCTCCGGCCCTTGGCTTGGGCTGCGTGCCGGCGATTTCGACGGCGCTCTTTGCAGCCACGAAACCATCCGCAACGCGCTGGCCGCTTCTTGGGCCTTTGCCGCGGCCAATACTCCGATCCTCTTGCAATACGTCGGCACCGGCATCACCGCAGCCTTCGCCTGCCACCTCGGCGCGGTCATGCACACGGCCACCCTGCCGGGCGTAACCGCCCATCACACGTACGAAGACGACCTAATCGTCGAGCCGCACGCAATCCAACGCGGCTTCATGCAGGTACCCACAGGCCCCGGTTTAGGTGTGGAACTAGACGAGAACGCAGTCGAGCGCTACCGCGACGTGCCCGCGCCGCAATGGCCGCGCCACTTCTCCGTCGTAACCCTGCCCGGCGGCCTCGAACACTACTACCGCGACCTGCGCCAAGCCGAGCGCCTGATGAAACAAGGCGTTGACGAAGCCTTCGCCCCCGGCATCCGCCTCACCGAGCGCGAAGACGACGGCAGCGCTGACTTCGATAAACTCTGGCACAGACTTCAAGAAAGCGACTGGCCCATCTGGGCCTAGAGGAGGCTCCCGTGAAAATCACCCGCATCATTCTCCACATCGTCAACGTGCCCGAGCGCCACTGGTGGTGGTCGGACGACGTGTACGGCCAGCCCTCGCACCAGCGTGACGAGCACGGCGTCGCCGAAGTCGAGACCGATCAGGGCTTGACCGGCCTGACGCTAGTCGGGCGCTCTACCGCCCTAGACACCATGCGCCAGCAGTTTGAGGCTTGGCTGGGGCAGGACGTCCTCCAAGTCAACTTGGCGCAGGGCAACGACCCTATGCAGAGTGCTTTCGAGCAGGCCGTGCTCGACCTACGCGGTCAAGCCTTAGGCGTACCTATCTGGCAATTATTAGGCGGGCGCTTGCGCGACCGCGTCCCAGTCACCCAATGCACTGGATACAAAACGCCCGAACACACCGCGGAGGATGCCCAATGGGGATGGGAGCAGGGCTTCCGCGCGTACAAGATGAAGTGCATCACCAGCCGCGAGCAAACCCCTGAGGAGCGCATCCGCTACGTCACCGACCGGGTCGAGGCCATTCACCGCGTGGTTCCCGATATGGTAGTGCGCCCGGATATCCGCTGGCGCTTAGAAGAAGTTTGGGTGGCCCAAGAGTTGGCCCGCCGCCTACAGGGTCATCGCATGGACTCGTTCGAAAGCCCCATTGCCAAAGGCGCACACGCCGGCACGTTTTCCGAATGGTGCCGCCTGCGCCACACCATCGACCTGCCCATCGGCGACCACGTCGGCGACGCGGCCGATCTGCTGCACCGCTTTCAGGCCGAGGCCCTCGACTACGTCATCGTCGGCGGAGCCAGCCACTTTGAAACTCTGCAACGCTCGCACTTCGCGCACGCGCTGGGTCTGGGCGGCTGGTCACAGACCGTAGCCTATGGTCCAGGCGCTGCTATGGGCCTGCACGTGGCCGCTTGCATGCCCCATTTGACCCAGCCCTACGACATGGTCGGCCCCATCGCCTGGCAGCACTCCTTGGTCAACGAGGAATTCGTCCTCGAAGAGGGCAGCTTCCTAGTCTCCGACCGGCCGGGCTTGGGCTACACCCTCGACCGCGACGGCGTCGAGCGCTACTTAGTCGAACGCCACGTTTTCCCTTAGCATACAACGCCATGTCCGAAATTCCCGAATACCGTAGCCGCTCCAACGCCCCCTTCGCGCTCGACCGTCCCCTCGACAAAACGCTGACGGTCGCCGCTTGGGTCGAGAGCCCCTCCGCCCGCGCCGAAGCCATGCAGCCGCTCGTCTCGCAGTGGCAGCCCCGCGCCGCACTCGACGCCTTCGCCGCCTACGATGCCGGCCACACCGACGGCTTAGTGACCCAAGGCTACTTCGGCGCGGTATTCGACGGCCGCTACACCTACTTCTGCCCCATCCGCGACCAGAATGAGCGCACATCCGCCCACGGCCGCGTCCTCCGCCTCGACACCCAAGCCGACTTCAAAGACCCAGCCGCTTGGGCCGCCTACGACGCCAGCTACACCGACGGCCTGCACACCTCGGGCTTCTACGGCGGGGCCTTTGACGGCAGCTACGTGTACTTCAACCCCCGTGACGACGGCACCGTCCACCACTCGCGACTCTTGCGCTACGACACCCATGCCGACTTCAAAGACCCAGCCGCTTGGGCCGCCCACGACGCCCAACTCCCCCACTCGGGACAGGGCCTCGCCTTTGACGGACAGTACCTCTACTTCTGCCCAGGCTACACCCGGTCGTCAACCGGCGGTTTGGACGACGAGAACAGCGGCCACATCCTCCGCTACGACACGCGCGCCCCCCTGAAGGATTCCGCGAGCTACGCCGTCTTCAACGCCCAACAACTCCACCCGGAGGCGGCCTGTTTCGACGGTGCCGCATTCGACGGACGCCACATCTACTTCGCGCCGCTCAGCAGCGGCCACGTCCTCCGCTACGCAGTTGCCGGGGATTTTGCCGACCCGCAAAGCTGGGATCTCTACGACGCCCGCCCCTTGGGGATGCAGATGAACGTCGGTGCCGTGTTCGACGGGCGGCACATCTATTTTTGCTCTTACGGCAACAGCACAATGCTGCGCTACGACACGGCCGCGCCATTTGACGATCCGCAAAGCTGGGACACCCATGTTCCCGTAGAAAACAGCGGCTTCGACGGCGGTTTCTTCGACGGACGCTACATATACTACGTGCCCTTCACCCGCGCCGCCGCACCCGGCGAGAGCGTCTTCCACGGCGCTTGGCTGCGCTACGACACGGCCGCGCCATTCGACGACCCAGCCGCTTGGGACACGCACGACGCCAGCTATACCGACGGCCTGCACACCACCGCGTACAACGCCGGCGCATTCGACGGACGCTATTTCTACACCGCCCCCTGGCGCGGTGACCACGACGGCAGCCACGCCCACGGCCGCGTACAACGCTACGACACCCTCGGGACAGACGGCGCGTTCTCCCTGCGCTACGGCGACGTGGGCCACAACGGCGGACTCTGCGCAGCCGTGCCCGGCCCCAGCTTCATCGTCAATACCACCAGCGGCGCAGTCAGCATTGCCGCTCACCAAACCCTCGCGCCCGGCGTCCATCACCTCGCCGGAGTGTACGACGGCGAGCGCATCCAACTCTATATCGATGGCATGCTCGCAGCCTCGCGCTCAGCTTGTGACCGTCCCTTGCAACAGACAGACATCCCCGTGACCATCGGCCATATCGCCGGCGGTAGCGCTCGCTTCCAAGGCACCATCGCCGAGGTGTATTTATCCCCTGTCGCCCAAAGCGCCGCTTGGATCGCAGCAACATACCGCGCGGGCGCGCCAACCTAAAGGAGCTTCTCCATGGACGAAAAATACACGATCGCCATCATCGGCTGCGGTCGCCTCGGCCAGCACTACGCCGAAGTCTATCAAACCCTGCCCAACACCGAGCTAGTCGCCATCGCCGAATACAACCCCGAGCGGCGCCAAGCCGTCGGCGAGCGCTTTGGCATCCGCGCACTCTACCAAGACGCGCAAGACCTCTTCCGGCACGTCGTCCCCGACATCGCGGTCGTCGTACTACCCGGCAAGTACATCAAAGAGGCCGTCATCGCCGCGGCCCAAGCTGGCGTCAAGGGCGTCTCCACCGACAAACCCATTGAAGCCCGCCTGTCGGATGTCGATGCCATGGTCGAGGAATGCGCAGCGCACGGCGTGGTTTTTGCCGGTGGCAACCTGCAACGGGCCATGGGCGAGGTGCAAGAAGCGGCTGGCTGGCTGCGCGCCGGAGAGTACGGCCCCTTGCGCGGAGCCAGCGTCCACGGCTGGGGCGGTGAGATTTCCGGCGGGGGCTGCCAGCATATCGCCGTGCTGCGGCTTTTCACCCAAGCCGAGATCACCCAAGTCATCGCCTGGGGCTCGCCGCCCGAGGCCCTCGCGCGCGACGACGACGAGGGGTTAATCATCAACGGCCAATTTTCACTCAGCAACGGCCTCGTCTGCCCGGTCTTTGGCCAACCAACGCCCAACCGCGGCGTGAACGTGTGGACTGACGACGCGCTCGTCCGCTGGGACTGGGGACCGCCCGAGATTTTCCAAGGCTGCGACGCACAGGGTGCCCGCATAAAAATCGACCGCCCCTACACCCCACTCGAATACCCCCGCTTCTCTTATATGGGCACTTCGGTATTGTCGTTTTTAGATGTCTTAGAAAACGGCGGCGAGCTGTACATCTCCGGCCACGACCTGCGCCAATCGCTCGAAGCGGCCATCGCCGCCAAGTACTCGGCACTGTGGGGCAATGTGCCGCTCGACTTACCACTCGCCGACCGCTCACTCGCGCTCTATCCGAGGGCCTACCGCTGGCTCGGCGGCGACCACTCCGGTCGTTCACAAACCTACGCAGAGGCGCTAGAAGGAGAGCTTTTCCCTCGGTCTTCTTAGAGTAACGCCACCTAGTCACCGTGTGTACGGTGGCCTCTAGTTATCTCTTCCATTATACTTCCACTTATGGACGCCTACAGGTCGTACATTGAGGCTTGGCAAAAGCGTCTGCGCCAAGAACGGGAAGCCCTCGACCAGGCCGCACAACAAGCGCGGGAACAGGCGCAGGTCTGCGCCAAAGCTCTAGTCGAGGAACACGGAGCCGAGCGCGTGTACCTGATCGGCTCGCTGGCCAGAGGTAGCAGCTTCCACCCGCGTTCCGACATCGACTTGGTCGTCGCAGGTATAGCGCCAGAACGCTACTTTGCAGTGCTAGCAGACATCGCCGAGCGGGCGAGCCGCGAGGTAGATCTGATTCTACTTGAATCGGCGACGCCAGCCCTGCTCAAATGCGTTGCCAACGAGGGAGTGCTGCTGCATGAGCGCCCAGAAATTCCTGCTGCTGCGAGCGGACATTGACCGCACGCTAGCGCAGATCGCCGACGTGGTCGCAGAAGGTCGGGAGACTCTAGAAAAACTCGACGGATCGCCCACCACGCTGGAACTGCGCGGCATTGGCAGCATTCTACACGACTTCTACACCGGCATAGAACGGCTCATAGAGCGCATCGCCAGCGAACTCGATGGCGAGATACCAGTCGGTGCCGATTGGCACGTGCAACTCTTGGGCCGGATGACGAGCGAGATCGAATCAGTGCGCCCCGCCGTTCTCAGCTCAGACCTCGCAGACGCGCTGCGACCCTATCTCCGCTTCCGCCATCTCTTCAGAAATATATACGGCATTCAATTGCGCTGGGAGCTGTGCCGTGGATTGGCCACGGAGATGGGCGATGTCTGGGAAAAATTCCACGGCGAAATGGAAGCATTCAAAGACGTGTTGAAGAGTTTACACGCCGGCTGTAGTTAGCCTATCAATCGAGGCAGGGCAGTTCCACCTCGTCGCCAGTCTGCTCCTGCCAAGCGCGAATCCGCTCCCTCAATTCGTCGACCCGCGCTCGCTGCTCGTGCCGGTGGTATAGATTCTCCAACTCGTGCGGGTCCGCGTTCAGATCGTATAGCTCGCCTTGGCTCTTGCCGTACAGGTTGAGCTTCCAGCCATCGGCCGCGACAATGGTGCGCAGGGGATGGACCAAGCTGCGGTTCGGCTCGGCTTCCCCGATCGAGGCCGGCGGATGGCCGTCGGCACCGCTCCACTCGACAAACACATCATTAGCCGCCAAATCGTCGCGGCCACGCAGCACCGGCACCCGGCTCTGCCCCTGCAAATGGTCCGGCGCTTCTATCCCCAGCAAGTCCAGCAGCGTAGGCACCAAGTCGATGTGGCTGAACTGGCCGCCGATTCTCCTTGGCGACGCATCCAACATGGGCGCGCGCAGCAGCATCGGCACCTTAATCGACTCCTCGTACATCAGGGTCTTGCCCAAAATCCCGTGATCGCCCATGAGTTCGCCGTGATCCGACGTGAAAATCACAATGGTGTCGTCGGCCTTGCCGCTCTCGTCCAAAGCCTGGAGGATCTTGGCCACCGAGCGATCCACCAGCGTCACATTGCCCCAATAGCGGGCCATTAGCCCGCGCCAGCCAGCCTCAGTCTGCAAGTCCAACCCGTAGTTTTCCGAAGCCGAGTAAAAGGCCGCCATCAGCCGCACGATCAAGGGCGCGTCGTCCGGCGGGGACTGCCTAAAGCCCGACCCAGTCGGCATCATCTCCGGGTCGTAGTACTCGTTGAGCGGCCCAGTGTGCGGCGGATGCGGCTCCAGATAGCTAACGCACAGCGCGAATGGCGCGTCGCCGCTCTGACGGATGTAGTCTGCGGCCTGATCGCCCAAAAACGCCGCCTTGGTGTATTCCTCCGGCATGGAGGCCTCGGCGTGGCGAGAGAACACGCGCTGGCCGAGGTTCTCCGCATCGGGTGCAAACCCCTGCTCGACCAAGAAGTGGTGATACGGGCTGAGCACATCCAGCCGCTCCTGCTCAGAATAGCAACGCCGGTACGAGTCTTCGCTGCCGACCCACGTTTCAAACCCATGCTGGGGAAAAATCTCATCCCCCAAGTGCCATTTGCCCATAAAAGCCGTCCGGTATTCCGGCGGCAACATCTCGGCAAACGTCGGCACCTCGGCGCGCAGCGGCACATTGCACGCGGGCACGCCAGCAGTGTGCGGCCACAGCCCGGTCAGCATGGTGGCTCTCGCCGGGCTACACACCGGCTGACTCACATAGGCATTCTCAAAGACAAAGCCGTTACCGGCCAGCCCGTCGAGCGCCGGAGTCTCGATCTGCTCGTTGCCGTAGCAGCGCAGCGTATCCACCCGCTGCTGATCGGTAAAGATGTAGAGTACGTTGGGATGTCCCATAAAATCTCCTAGTCCGGCTGATCCCCGCGCCGATTCGCCTGCGCGCGCGGCGTCAGATCAAAATAGGTCTGATGGCCGGCGAAAAAGCGCTCTAATTCATCGACCATGAGGCGGAAGAAATGCGGGTATTCGTCGCCCACGCGCCCGGAAAAATGCGGGGTCAAAAACACGTTGGGCAGGTCGATGATCTCACTGTCGGCCGGGATCGGCTCCGGGTCGAAGACATCAAAGCCCCCAGCAATATCGCCGCGCTTGAGGCGCTCGATCAGGGCCGCAGAGTCGAAGATCGGCCCGCGCGATACATTCACCAAAACCGCGCCCGACGGAATGAGTTCCAACTCGCGCCGGCCAATCATGCCTTCGGTCTGCGGCGTCAGCGGCGCAACGCAGACTATCGCATCGCACTGCGACAGCACGTTGTCCAGCGACGTTAGCACAAAACCCAACGCCTCGGACAACTCCTGCGGCAAGTACGGATCGTGCACCCACAATTCGACCTCAAAGGGCCGCAACAGCTTCATCAGCCGCCGTCCCATATGGCCCCCGCCGATCAACCCCACCCGCTTGCCCGTGAGCATCCCGGCCATCGGCTGCATGGTGGAACGGTCTTGGGTATTCCTAGCGATGATGCGGCGGAAGAGCGCACCGGCATTGCGCATGGCAATCAGCGTCAGCGCCAAGGCCCACTCGGCCACCGGATAGGACGAGCCATTGGTCGTATCCACAGTGCGGATGCCCCGCGCCCACGCCGCATCTAAGTCAATGCGCGTGGCAAAGCGGTCGCCTTCCAGTTCGCCGATGAAGCGCAGTTGGGAAGCGGCTTCCAAGACCGCCGCATTAATCCTCGGCGCGCCGTGGCAGACGACGAGCGCATCTACTCCAGCCAATTCTTTTACCAACTGCGCAATAGCCTCGGCGTCTTCGCTGGCCTGGTAAATGTTGCCGCCCTCGCAGGCAAACCACGCCCAATCGGCAATCTGCTCTAGGCGCGTCAGCTCCTCTGGCGGCAGGTAGCCATGGCGCACCCGTTCGCTACAGGCGATGAGTACTTGCGGACGATTTTCCATTGATTTCTCCCTTGGTGGATGACAGCGGTTCGCATAGCACAAAGCTAAATAGCATATTTACACCCGCCCCACAACACCGGAGATGCCATGCTCGCCCTCGAACCTGTTGCCCCAGACGCCATTGACCGCGCCGCCACCCTTTTTCACCGCGACGGTTTTGCCGTAGTCACCGACGCCCTGACTGACGAACAATTCGCCTATCTCACGGAAGGCGCACACCGCGTCGTTGCCGAGCAGACCGCCGCCATCCCGCTCGATAAAGCCAACCGGGGCTTTGCTCGCTATTCCTTTGGCTCGCAGATCCACCATCCCGAATGGGCCATGCTCGTGGACTTGCCGACCATTTTGCCCATCGTCGAAGCCATCTTTGCCAGCGATCAGTTTACATGCAGCGGTGCCGGCGGCGATTACTCCCTGCCCGGCGCAAAAATCCAGCCTCTGCACCGCGACATGGCCGACGTGATCAACGACCCCGAGCAGCGCGTCACCATCATGGACCTGCCCTCGCCCTTTGTCGTGGTCAACTTTCCCATGATTGATTTTAGCGCGGAAAACGGGGCCACGCGCTTCATTCGCGGCACCCACCGCTCGCGCCATCCCATCCCCAGCCTCGAAGACGAACCCGCCTATATGAAAAATTCTATCGCCTGTGCGCCGGCCCGCTCGGCCCTCATACGAGACGTGCGCTGCTGGCACGGCGGCACACCCAACACCTCCGAAGATGTGCGCATTATGACGAGCGTCGGCTATTACGCGCCCTGGTTTCGCCGGCCCCACGGAGATGGAGAAATGCCTCGCGCCCTATATGATGCCCTTTCAGAACGCGGGAAGGCGCTGTGCCGTTACATTGTTGCGTTGGACTGAGTTTTGGAGATTCACGCCGCGCTTTCGTAATACGGCGACGGCACTGTTGGATAGACGCGGAACACGTGCCGGAATATGTCGTCCGTCTTGGTTCCGACTTCGGCTTCCGAATAATCGTCTGCGGGTAAGCCGGTTTCGTCGCTCCAGAGGAAATCGCGAATCGCAACACGAACGGCATCTCGGGTCGCCTCCTTGTCGCGCCACTGATTCACGCGGAGCTTCCCGGCCTTCAGCGTTTTCAGTAGTCCGACAGCCACTTGCTTAATCCGCTCGCGCTCCGATGCGCTCAGGTTCGGTTTCCTCAACAGGTCGAAAATCGCCAGCGATTCTTCGTCCAAACCCTCGCGGGCCGCCCGGCTTTCCTCCTGATCCAGCCCCTGAACCAAGTCGAGCAACTCCTCAAAGGTCTGTTCAATGGTCGGGCTATCTTTCTCGCGGTTGTACGCCGCGACGATATCCTCGTAGCGCCGCTGGAAATCCGTGCGTAGCGAGTTCCTCTCCATCATGCGCCGAAGCTTCTCTTCCACAGTGCCCTTGAGGCACTGCACGCTGGTGCGCCGACGGTCACTGCGCTTGAACTCTTGCCTGAGCCGCCCGAAGTCGATGCGGCTGATGTCGTAGAGGGGCTGAGCAACCGTCGTATCCGGCTGCACCTCGACCACCTCACTCACCACCTTGCTTAGCGTGCGGAGGATGTCACTGATGTCGGCCTGCTCCCGGTCTCGTTGCAGGCTCTTATAAATGATGTCAATGGCGTCTCGGTCCGTACGGTGGTCGTTGACGCCGGAGGCGTTGATGCACGCCCGGAACTTCCTGAACACCTCGCGGCACATCACCTCAAAGCGCTGGCGGGTCTCGTCGTTCTCGTTGGCGACCTCTTTGCAGGAGACGATGGCGGCATTGCGTGCGAAGCCGGTTTGGCCGATGACGTCGTCGAGCGGCGTGCCACCTTTAGCGAGAAAATCGCGCACCAGCGCAATCGCCTCGGCCAAGTCGGCGAGCAGGTCTGCTTCCGGCTTGGCAGGATCAATTTCGCGGTCTTCACCGCCTGGTTCCGCACCAGCAAATGTCGCCAGTGCTTGGCGTAGGTGCTTGAGGATGCCGCAGTAATCCACGATCAGCCCGTTGTTCTTGCCTTCATTCACTCGATTGGCGCGGGCAATGGCCTGCATCAGCGTATGCGCCTTGAGCGGCTTGTCGAGGTAGAGCGTGGAGAGGCAGGGCACGTCAAAGCCGGTCAGCCACATGGCGCAGACAATGGCGACGCGGAACGGATGCTCTGGCTCCTTGAAGGCATCGTCTAGGTCCATCCGCTGCTTGTTGCGGAACGATGGCTTGTCGCGCATGGACGCGGGCAGTTCCATGCCCTCCTTGATGAGCCGGCGATGCGGTATAATGTCCAAGTCCCACTTGTCGAACTTCTCCACCTCGCCCTGTTCCTCGCTCACCACAACGGCCATGCGCGTCTCGCGCATCCACGCGATCTGCTTTTCGGTCTGTTCGTCCTGCGTCCGCGCAAGCTCTGCTTCCAGTTCATTGGCGTTCTCGTTCCAATAGAACTCAATCAGCCGGTGCATCCGCACGCAGGTGATCTTGTCGATGCAGACCAGCATGGCCTTGCCAGTCTCCCAAGCAGTCGAATAATGCCGCACAAAATCCCGCGCAATCTGATCGAGCCGCTGGTCAGCGGTGATGACATGGTAGTCTTGGGCCAGTGCCCGCTCCAAGCGCTGCTGTACGTCGATATCGTCGATTTCAAATTCCTCTAGCTTCGCGGCAATGCGCTCGTTCAGGTCGCCGACGGCCACGTTCAGTTTGTCGCCTCGGGCGTCGTAGTAGAGCGGCACAGTGGCCTCGTCTTCTACGGCGCGCTGGAAGTCGTAGGTGGAGACGTACTCGCCAAAGACCCGCCGCGTGAGTTCGTCGTCCTTGAACAGCGGCGTACCGGTGAAGCCGATATAGCTGGCGTTGGGCAAGGCGTTGCGCATGTTGATCGCCAGTGTGCCGTACTGCGTGCGGTGCGCTTCGTCGGTGATGACGATGATGTCGTCGCGCTCGGTGTACGCCGCACTGGGATTCACGCTGAACTTCTGGATCAGCGAAAAGACGTATGCCTTGTGCTCGCCCAAGAGATGGCTCAGATGTCGTCCGTCGGACGCCCGGCAGGGGTCGCGGTCGTGATTCACTACGTCGCAGCCGGCGAAGGTCTTGTAGATTTGGCTGTCGAGGTCGTCGCGGTCAGTCAGCACTAGAAAAGTGAAATTGCCGCCTAGCTTGCGGTGTATCTTGCGGGTGAACATCACCATAGAGTAGCTCTTGCCCGCGCCCTGCGTGTGCCAGAAAACGCCGAGTTTGCCAGCCCGCGTTTTGCGCTCGCGCACGGCATCAATGGCACGGTTCACGCCCAAAAACTGGTGGTTGCGGGCGAGGATTTTCCTCGTATCGCCGAACGACTCGTCGAAGAGGATGAAGTTCTCCACGAGATCCATGAAGTTGCGCTTGTCGCAGACGCCTTTGAGCAGTGTCTCCATATCCACGACGCCCGGTTCCTCTTCCGCCAACCGCTTCCACTCGTGAAAGTGCTCCCATTGGCTAGTGATGGAGCCGATCTTGGCCTGCGCGCCATTGCCGAACATCACTATTGCGTTGTGGTGGAAAAGATGGGGGATGGTGGTTTTGTAATCCGAGAAGTTTTGCTCAAAAGCGGCCTTGAGATTGCGGTGGATGTTCTTGCACTCGATGAACAGCAAGGGCAGGCCGTTGACGAAGCCCATAATGTCGGCTCGCCGACGGTAGAGGTCGCCGCGCACCCACAGCTCGCGCACGCAGAGGAAGTGGTTGTTCTCCGGTTTCTCGAAGTCGCAGACCCTTAGCCGCTGCCGTACCCGCTCACCCTTGTCGTTTTGGAAGGTAACCGGGACGCCGTCGCGCAGCAGGTCGTACTGCTCGCGGTTGGCAGCGACGAGAGTCTGCGAAGCGGCGGAGGCGGTGATCTGCCGCACGGCGTCGTCATAAGCGGCGTCCGGCAGGCCCGGATTTAGCGAGCGCAGTGCAGCGTACAGATAGCGCGTTAGCACTACCTCGCGGTCGGAGGCGCGGCCCAGCAGGCTATTCGGGCCGAAGTCCTCGGTGTTGTAGGCGTAGATGGATTCCCAGCCGAGTTGTTGCTCTAAGTAATCGGCAGTGGTCTGCTGGACGAGGGTGTCTTCGGTGTAGGGCGCGGGGGTCATTGGGTATCGTTATCTGAGACGATCCCCCGTTACAAGGCGACTCGATAACGTCCTGGATCGTCAACATTTGGATCAATCGCGATGCGGTCAGAGGCCAAAGGCTGGAAATCCTCGCCACTCATCGGCTCGTGCTTCTTCCAACGGCCACGCATTTCAACCAAAACGCGCTGACTTGACGGCGCTGGCATAGGATTAACACGCACTACTTTCGCGGTGTAGTCATTGGGGCCTTCGGTCATCGCCATGGCCAAATCGCTCACGAGATAACGCGGTGTCCAGCCGATCATATAGTAGTCGGTCGTCTGGATTTGGACGGCCAGTTTGGTTGCCGGATTGGTCAATTCGAGGGTTACGTACAGTTCTTCTTCTGGTCTCAGTTCGTTAATCCGCTCTTGAGCCTCTTTACTTACACGTTGCCAACTGTGCAGGAAGAAGCGACAGGTAAAATAGCCATCGGCGTCCTTTTCGAGTTTCGGGAATACCTCGTAGGCGTCCGTGACGCGAGTACCACCATTGACCGATAGAATTTCGCTGGGACTTGCATCTTCTGGGAGATCGAGGCTGTTCAGGTAATCCATGCGATCCGGCCTGCTCTTGGCCATGACGCGATTCCTGAACAATGGAAATAACTCTGAGGAACGGTAGTCATTATCCAACCAGGGGAAATCGATCAATGGAGAGAATCCAATTTCCCTTTCTGCGCGTTTCGCCCCGCTGACATAGCGGAAGCGATAAAGCTCCGGCTTGACGACATCTAGCCGGCCCACCGGAAACCATGGTTGGCTTTCTTTTTTTTTGTCCTGCCATGCCAAGAACAGAGTCTTCGTACTCATCAGACCATCTCCTTCAACTGGCTATAATTATAGCATAGGAGCGTTACCGTGAACACCCGCGCCGAAGAAGTCATCCAATCAGCGGGGATTCTCTCGACTATTTGGAAAAAAACGCTCTCGTCTGTCTCTGCGAGTTTCAGGACTGCTGGCCGGAAAAGCTCTGGATAGGTACGGATCGCCCGCCGCACCAGTTCTAGAGGACCGGGGCCGCGCCGCTCGTCTTCAGACCAGTAAATCGCGCCGCGTCCTTTCTCTATATAGCCACCTACGCCATTTTCCGCTAGTAATCTATCGCGGCGTTCGTCGAGTAGTTCTCGTCCCAATGAAGATGCGTGATCAAAAGACGGTGCCCTAAGTACACGACAGTAACATGGGTTGATATTGTCGGGCGGGTTTAGGTTGGTCTCGTGTTTGGTGTATGATCTGTGTGAGTTGGTCTAATCCTTTTCGAAAGAGGCTTATGGCTTTTCGTCCATGTTTTTTTATAGGGATCGGTTTTCTTTGATGCAACTGCTGTCCTACTAGTAATGCCCATAGGAGCGTCCACGCCAGCAGCCCCAGCAGCAGGTGCAATCGTTGCGGGTGGATCAGATGGGTATCTTCGAGGTTAAATCCTCTCGATTTCAAACACGCAAAGGTCGTCTCGATAGCCCAGCGCTGGCCATAGAGTGCAAGCACTTGCTTGAGGTCGGTTCGATTGGTGATTAGCAGGAGCTTCTCGCCGCGGACGGGGCGATGACACACCAAATTCAGGGCCAAGCCGCCATAGAGGGTCGTGTGTGGATAGTATCGGGTGGTGCCCCGAGGCATTCGTTCATTAAAAGAAGCGCCATACCGCTGTCGGCCATCGTCGAGGGTAAGGCCGGTATTGCCGCGCAGGCGGATCACAAAATCGACCGGTTGCTCCAGCAAAAAATCAAACCACGCTCGACCAATAAACTCGCGATCGGCAACCAGACAGCACACGCCCGGATCGAAGTAGGACAATACCTGGGTCAGCAGGTGTTTACGTTCGTCGGTGTTGGAGTTGCCTGGCTTTTGCAACGACTGATAGGCCAATGGAATCGACACGCCTTGATAGACCAAGCCGACACACAACACATTCAGATCGGTGCGACCCAACGTCCAATGGGTGCGATCCATGACCAAGAGCTGGGACTGACCGGGGCGGACTAACTTGGAGAGGATCAACTCGGTAAACACCGACGGGCAGACCCCACTGCTGAAAAAACGCTGGAGACGGCGATAGTGACTGTCTATTTGGGCCATCCCCGGCAGACTACACGCCAGTTTCCGCAGATTGACCGAACGCACTTGAATCAGTGCGCACACCAAGCCACTAATCAGGTCCATGCGGTGGCGGGAGAGGGATACAGACCCTTGCATGAGGGCTTTCTTTAGCATATGAATAAGCATGGTGCGGCTCCTGTATTTAGGTTTTAGATGTAATCTTGGGCGATTACAAATAAAACCTAAAGCAGGGCCGTACCACAACTTAGATTACTGTCGTGTACTTAGGACGGTGCCACAAAACCTTTCAGACCGCCACCCTCGCTTCGCCGAAGCAAACCCCAGTTCTCGTGATGACGATCCGTGTTGCCAATCAAAGCATCCAGAACTGTATAGCTTGCAATGGTGCGTTTTGCTCGGATCGCAGCTTCAGAGCTAACAAAAACACGGTCCATTACTTCAAATATATTCGCTAGTGTATGCTGTGATTGGTGGAATTTCTTCTTGGGCTCGTAGCCGCTAACGATCCATTTCAGCATTTGGTTGCCGTGGTGTAGCGCTCTGCCGCCGCGCGCAAAAGATTCTGTCGCCGAACCACAATCACCTTCAAACCGCGCCAATTCTACCTTCGCGTGTCTAACGCCGAGCACAGATGCAACTTCCGCAGCAATTTTCTCTGCCCAGTGTTCACCTGTGTTTTGCCGAGGATATTTGAAGAGCCAATTTGCATCGCCATCGGGGTCACGATACCAGAACTTTGTTTTGGTTCCCATATCTTCCCGATCAATGACCCATTCTGGTTTCACTTCAACGATGCGATACGGATCTGACATAGTATCAATGCCTTGCCGTCAAACCTCAGACTGTCGTTTCCCAATTCACCAAGCACGTCAGCACTAGTTATTGAGTCTGCGTCAAGCGATCTCGCAACGCTTGGCCTTTGTCTGTTTCCGTCATGGACCTTTTAGCAACTGAGTAAGCACACGACTCTGGCTGCGACTCTGGTCGTGACTCTGGCTGCGACTCTGGCCGTGACTCTGGCTGCGACTCTGGCCGTGACTCTGGCTGCGACTCTGGCCGTGACTCTGGCTGCAACTTCGGGTGCAACTTCGGGTGTAACTTGTGCGGCAACTTGTGCGGTGACTTGTGCGGTCAAGTTCCCCAAGTTGGCCGCAAGCCTCTGTAACGTGCTGTCCGAAATGACTTTAGGTGTACTTGTACGGTCCGTGTCGGGTACTTGTGCGGTAGCACGCAGGGTATCCCGGACCTGACTTGTTTCCGATCATTACGCATTGCTATATCAGCGGACCCAGTTTTCCAGCATGAGCCCCGGAACTTTTTCAAACTCTTTTACATTATTGCTCACCAAAACCAGCCCATACGCACGCGCCTGACCCGCGATCATCATATCGTAGGGGCCAATCGGAGCACCGACGCGATACAGTTCCGCACGGATCCTACCAAAATGGCTGGCTGCAACTTGGTCAAACGGCATGATCTCAAGCCTAGTGCCCAGCGATTCGATATCCGCCAGATTGCGCTCGGGCTGGGCGGAGCGTTCAACGCCATAGACAAGTTCGCCCCAAGTTACAGAAGAAATCGCCATCTGGCCTTGCGAGCGATTGAACTTTTGTCGCAGCGATTGGGGGCGGTTCTTGATGGCATAAATCACCACCTTGGTATCTAACAGATACCTGAGCATCACAGTTTTTCTCGCTGTGCATCGGCCGGCTGTTCCCGGTCAGACATAAAATCATCTGAAACACCGGGTCCGTTGAACCACTCATCCCAACTCTCGCCCGCCGGTGTGATAATGCGCTTGGACCCTATCGCGACGATATCGACCTCGCGCACTGATTCCGGCAGTGCAACGGCCTTGGGCAGCCGCACTGCTTGGCTCTTGTTGCTCATAAAAACTTTCGTGTGTGCTGTTGCCATGCTACGCCCTCGCTTCATTTTAATTTGGATATACAATAAGTATATACAAACGTGGCGAAGGCGCAAATCTCCCGTCCGAGGTCGGAGGATTGGGGATTCATATTGCTATTTTGCCGTTCATCAGGCGCGGGAGAAGCAGGTCGCGGGATCTTTCGAGCTTGGCATTTTGCCGACGTAAGATGTCGATTTGCTGATGGAAAGGGCCAGCCGTGTTCTCGAAAAGGCGATGGTACGACGATGATGGCGTCAATATCAAACGGCTGTGAGCGAAATCGCGGTTCAATCCAGGGACCGCAACGTCTGTGCTAATAAATGGCACAGTCCTCAGTGCATAGTACAGACGTAAAGAACAGCTTTCGCTCTGGACGTAATAAACCGTATCTATCGGGAAGCAGTCTTCCGACGACCAGTAAACACTACCAACATTGCCTTTGCGTCCAACGATGATCGTTGGTCCATTGACCATAGCCCTATTGTGAGTTCCTACAATGCCGCTTGATCCATAGACCGGAACACTACCGGGAAGCCTGTCATCTTTCTTGAGTGATCTCCCGTAATTCAGCGGAGCAACCTCACCCAGCGGCTTCTTTTCCCATCCCTCCGGCACGCCGTCCTTGATCTTGACGTCCTCATGGCCAGGGAAGCGGAGGTGAACAAACCATTCCTTGTAGAGCAACCGCGCCGCCTGCTCCAGCAACTGAACCCGCCGCCGGTTGTTCTCGATCAGGTCGTCGTAGGCAGAAAGGACGGAGGCGACTGAGAGTTGAATAGATAGTATAGGAAGGGGGACCTTAATATGTTTCATGTCCCGAATCGGGAGCTGCGGTTGTGCGACACCACTCCTCAACGAATGAACCTGCCTATGAAAATTCGATGAACGAAGAAAGTAATAGAGTGCGGATTCAACTTGTAAGTGCAATTTCGCCCTGTTTAGGTTGGGTTCCCGTTTCCTTACATAAGATTTCATGTGGTGTTTGAAATGCCAATCCCTTTCGCGGTCGATGATTGAGCCGATCCCTGATATGGTGTATCTGTGCTTCCGACAGCGTATCCAAGGCCGTTCCTTTGGGCACATACTGGCGAATCAGCCCGTTGGTGTTCTCGTTGAGTCCCCGTTCCCAAGCATGGTAGGGATGGGCAAAATAGACGACCGCGTCCAACGCTTGGCTGATCGTGGTATGGTGGGCAAACTCCTTGCCGTTATCGGCGGTAATCGTCTGGGTATGCTCCTTATGGGGCGCGAGCAACGCAATGGTCGCCGCCGCTACGTGCTCGGCTTGTTTGGAGGCGACTTTGCCCAAGACGGTATAGCGCGAGCGCCGTTCGACCACCGAGACCAGTGCCCCAGTGCCCTGGCCGCCCATCACGAGGTCAATTTCCCAATCGCCGATGCGCCTTTTTTCTTCGACGATGGCCGGGCGCTGGTCAATGCTGACTCGATCTTTAATCTGGCCTCGGCCATCGGCTTGGCCATAGCGTTTCTTGCGTTTCTTCTGACTGTGGCGCAGATGGCGATACAACGTCCCGCCTGCCTGACGATCCGCTCGGATGTGCTGGTAGATGCGCTCGGCACTCAACCGAAGACCGTCGGTCGCCTGCAGCCGACCCGCAATCTGCTCGGGACTCCACTGCTGACACAACTCCGCTTCGATGCGCTCGATGACCGCCGGGGTCATCTTGGTCGCCTTCGCCTTGTGGCGACGACGCGCCAGCGCGTGCTGGTGGGCTTGATGGGGACGATAGCCGCGCTGCCCTCGATTGCGCTGCAACTCTCGACAAATCGTCGACGGCGATACCGACACCGTCGCCGCGATGGACTGCTGATCATGCCCGGCTTTCTTCAGCGCGTAAATTTGGTATCTTTGATACTCGGTCAACTGGTGATACGTTCCCATAAGCGCCTCCGTCGGGAGCTGCGTTTGAAATGGCCCGGGAAAATATACCAGTTGGCCGTTTCTATGCCAGCTACCCAAGCGATTGCACTTACAAGTTGAATTCAAGGAGGTATGCAGGAGAAATTTTATTCTTATTACATCGAAGAATGACCATACCAGAGTTAATACGCATGTGGTCATATGCAATAGATGAATTGAAAAACGCTGTATTCCCAATTGTTCCTCTTGTTGTCAAAACAACATCGTCCCGCTGCAATTTACCTTTTCGTAAAGCATTGTCCTTATGTTCTGTAATAAATTGACATGTAGAAAAATCAAAACCATTTTGTGTTACATTGTTCGCATTTAAAAACAAGCAATGCCCGTCATCGGAGAAATCGTCCTGCTTCGGATAGTTTCTCCCCCGATCTCCATCAATAATATCGAATGGAGCCGAAGCAAATTCAGTGAGCGTATATGGGGTCATTCTTTAAACTCCTCAAGTTCCTCTTAATAGTTGTCACCGACTCAACCGGATTTTCGTTCTATGGAACTTTACTATATCCTCTATTTCCTATTTAAAATAGATCGTATAACATCTCGACACCCACCCAACATAAGTTTCTCCTCCAATATCTACTTCTACGCGAAGCCAAGAACGATTCGATTTATCCAATACTTCAATTAGCTTTCCTCGTGGTAGCTTGGTAATAATCTCAGATTTCATACTTGGTCCCTTTCTAAAATGAACATCTGAACCTATTACGATACGATAATTTTTCAATAGCTCCTTATTTACTCCAAGGATTGGCTTCCTCACGTAAGACTTAATCTCCGCTAGTGTCTCTTTGTTCTGCAGATCTGTTTGTACTATCTGAATATATGTCATTATGACGGAAGCTACGATATTAAGAAAAATTGGAAGAAGGTAGATGTAGAAGAACGATGAAAGAAATAACTTTGCTCTCTCTGAAAGCCTATTGTAATCTCTGCTTCCTGCAAGTTCCTTCTGTATTTCTGACTGAATACTTTGATCAGAATCGAAATCGGGATATTCTGAAATATCAGATTGCTCTATCTCAAGTCTATCTAAATCATTAAATACTATTTCCTTCACGGCTGGATTGAATGGTGTGTTTGAAAATTCCCGAATGGCCTTCATTGCTGGTGATTCCTGCAAAGCCATAGCCGTCAACCTTGCAGAATCAACAACCGCTTCTACCTTCCGTGCATTGTCTTGCAGCGCCGAGAAGAGACGCCTATTCCTCTCTTCTATCTGACGTGCATTGTCTTGCAATACCGAGAAGAGACGCTGATGTGCGTTGTCTTGTAACACCGAGAAGAGACGCCTATTCCTCTCTTCTATCTGACGTGCATTGTCTTGCAATACCGAGAAGAGACGCTGATGTGCATTGTCTTGCAACGCCGAGAAGAGACGCCTATTCCTCTCTTCTATCTGATGGTAACGATCAAGAAGCGCGGTCGTCTGACGTATATACGATTCCAACGTCGCACTATCTGGCAAATCTACAGCGATACGCGAAATCCTGTTCATCTAACGTACAACCTCCATCGTCGAAGCATCTTAAAATAACAAAAGGAGACTTTAGACAAGTTCTTCTCTATCCTACTCATCCTCATACATCTTAGGTTCTGGTTCAATTTCAATAACCTCGCCATCTCGCATAACTACTACCCCGGTCTTGTGCTGATGCGCGATTTTGTGCGCGCGTCTAGCGGCCCGGTATAACGCCCTAGGGACAGCCTGCATATCAGGATCGTTAAGTTTAGAGACGGGAATCGGTTGCTTTGGCTCTTTCATGGGTTCTCCCCTTCATCTACCAGTATAGGAGTGGCACCGCTGTTATCAAACCACTGCCAATAATCAACGATATGCCTAAATATATCTTGAAAATTCTTCAACCCACTCGAAAAACGACGGCGAATGACCTCCGATGGAACATGATGCCCGCCTTGCCTGACGCGCAATTCAACCCGCTTAATCGCTTCTTCCGGCGTTGCCAGCGCCAGAAATATCAGCTTGACCGTATAACCGTCGCTACGCCAGCGCGGGATCATTCTGGCATAGCCGAGACCAGACAAGGTAGTTTCAAAGGCAAAACTTCTTCGCTGCTGCACGTGATTTTTGATTTCCTCCAACATCAACCGGCCAGCGCGAAAAAGGGCGGCGTCCGGCTGCAAGGGGGATAGGCCCGCTGCGATCAAGTCGGCGTTGACAAAGGATGGACATTGGGCTTCGTGCGGCAAATACTCCAGTGCGAAGGTTGTTTTTCCCGCGCCATTGGGTCCGGCGATGATAATAATTTTCCGGTCGGCGTTCATTCCCCATTTTCCCACTCTGACAACTCAGCCTCTATCTCTTCAACAGTAGGCAAACTACCTTTCAGGTCATCTGGCAACGAATCAACCAGCGTGGTCTCCCATTGCGCGACGCCCATCGGCTTCTCAAAACCGCGCAGGGCATATTCGACCACCGTCCGATCCTTGCCCTTGCACAACAGCAGCCCAATGGTCGGCGCGTCGTCCGGGTGGCGCATGAGATCGTCCACGGCAGACAAATACAGGTTCATCTGGCCGACAAAAGCCGGATCGAACGGCACGGCCTTGAGTTCCACGACGACAAAGCGACGGAGCTTGAGGTGGTAAAATAGCAAATCCGCGTAGAAATCCCGGTCGCCGACTTCCAAGAGCACCTGCCGACCAACGAAGGCGAATCCCGACCCCATTTCCAGCAAGAAACGCTGTATATGATCGACGAGAGCCTGTTCCAACTCCCGTTCCGCCCTCGGTGCCGCCGTGCCGAGAAAATCGAACAAATACGGGTCCTTGAACACTTGGGTCGCCATGTCGGAATCGGCCGGTGGCAGCGTCCGCGGGAAGTTGGTGACGGCCCTGCCCTCGCGCTCGTGTAGCTTGGCCTCGATCTGTGTCATTAGAACGCTTCGGCTCCAGCCCTCTTCGCGGGCCTTTTTGGTGTACCACAGGCGGGTCCGATGATCGGACACCTTGTCGAGCAGGACGCAATTGTGGAACCACGGAATTTGTGCAGCAGCCTGCTGCACAAATTCGCGGTCGGGCCAAACGGAGGCGAAAGTACGCATATAATTGAGGTTGCGTGGAGAGAAACCCCGCAGGTCCGGGAACGCCTCCCGCAGGTCGTGCGAAAGCCGGTCGATAGTTTTGGCCCCCCAGCCTTCCTGCTCTTGGCGACCAAGGATCGCCTTGCCGACATCCCAGTACAGCAACACCATCGCCTCGTTGGCAGCCGATACTACGCGCAACCGCTCCGAGCAGATGCGTTCCTTGATCTGTCCGAGCAGGACAGTATAGTCGGCGGGCAACTCGCCCTTTCCTGCGGGCGCGGGAAACGACGCCCCTTTTCCCTGTCGGCCAATGGACTTCCGGCCAGAATCCTCGGCACCAGATCGGTTCTTCGTCATATTCCCAACTCCTCAAAGTTCTCCTTAATCGTCGCCGCCAACGTCACCGCCTCTGAATTTAGCTCGTCCAGTTCCTCGTGAATCTCGCGCAGAGCCTCCCTGAAATCGAAATCCTCGTCCTCCTCCTCGGGCGCGACCCCCACATAGCGCCCCGGCGTCAGACTCCAGTCATTGGCCTCAATCTCGGCGCGGTCCACCAGCTTAACCAGCCCCTCCACATCGCGTAACTCAGCGTCCGGAAAGCGCCCAGTGAGCCAGTGAGCCTGCTGATAGAAGTAGCGCACCTGCTTGAGTTGCTCAACAGCGCGCTGACGGGCCTCGTCGGCGGCTCTGCGGGCGCGGGTGACGCCGCGAGCGTCATAAAAGACGCTGGACTTGGCATCGCACTCCTCCTCGCAAATTTCGATGAGTCGGGTAGCCAGCTTGTACAGTTGGTCAGCTTGTCCGACAAGGTCGCGGCTGCTCTCAGCCAGCGGTGCGAGGTCGTCAACCCTTGTTTTCATCGTGCCGCTGTCAATGCTCTGCCCAGCCCAAGCCTCCCGCTGCGCGACGACTGCCTTTTGGAAAGCCTCTCCGTCAGCCTCAAATTCGCGCACGGCTTTCGTCAATTTCTCGGACGCCTCAGCATGGGCACCTTCTGCATCCAGCGTATCGAAAAAAGGAACCAGCACTTCCCGCAGACTGTTAAGTTCGGCTAGAAAATGCGGCAGGCCCCCTTCATCCTCGGTGCCGAAACACGCCTTCCCCTCGTCTAGAGCGCGAGCGCAGTAGCGCGACACCAGCTCGACAAAACGCTCACTCTCGCCCCGATAGAGCCAGACGATGGCCAGCAAATTCTGCTGCTGTTCGGGGCTGAAGTCGCAGATCTTGCGCGTCACTTGGCGATACACGTTGCGCGCGTCGATCATCAACACCTTGTCGCGGTGCGCCTCGGGCTTGGCTCGGTTGAAAAACCACAACTCGCACGGCACAGTGCGAGTGTAGAAAAAGTTGCTGCGGATGGCGATCATCGCGTCCACATCGCCGCTCTCCACCAGCTTCCGCCGCACCTGTGCTTCACCACCACCAGCACTAGACGCCTGCGACGACATCACAAAGCCTGCCTGCCCCCTTTCGTTCAAATAGCTGTAGAAATAGCTAATCCAGACATAATTGCCGTTGCTGACCTTGCCCTGCTTGTTGACACTAGGCAAGCCAAACGGCAAGCGCGGATCAACCTTCACCTTGTCAGCGTCAATCTCATCCACATTAAAGGGAGGATTGGCCATGACATAGTCGGCCTGCCCCACCAGTTCGTGCGGGTCCTCGTAGTACGTGATGGCCTGCCGGATATTACCTTCAAGGCCGTGGACGGCGAGGTTCATCTTGGCGAGATGGATGGTGGTGGCGTTTTTCTCCAAACCGCGAAAAGTGAGCCGCTCAGTGGGGCTTTGGCCGTGCTCCTCCACAGTGCGGGCACTCTGCACGAACATACCACCAGAACCACACGCCGGGTCCAGCACGGTACCGCGCTGTGGATCGAGCACATGGGCAATCAGCGACACCAGCGACACGGGCGTAAAGAACTCCCCGCCATCGTGAGCCTTCTGATCGGCGAACTGCGTCAGGAAATACTCGTAGATGCGCCCGAAGACATCGCCGGATACCTGCTTCAACTCGTCCGGGTTAAGCGTGCGCAGAAGCTGGCCGAGGACGGCGCTGTCCAACTCCCGGTATTCGCTCTTGGGCAGGACGCCGCGCAGACTGTCGTAGTCGTTCTCAATAGAATCCATAGCTGCGATGATCGCTTCGGCCCGGTCCGCGCCATCGGGCAAGGCGACGAGGTAGTCGAACTGCGCCTCGGGCCGCAGGAAGATGGCGCTCTGCTGGGAGAAATCCTCCTTGGTCAGCGCCCGTTTCACGCCACCGCGAGTAGGTAAGTTGGCCTCTATGTCGTCCTTGACGGCCAGATAGCGGCTGTAGGCGTGGCGTAGGAAGACCAGTCCCATCACCGGCAAAAAGTACTCGTTACTGGCGTGACTGGAGTTGGCGCGGAGCATATCGGCCGCGCTCCAGAGGCGTCTTTCAATAGCTTCAATGTGTTCAAGTTGCGACATACCTATCCCGCAGCAAAAGGGGGCTTACATACCCCGAGCGATGATGACTTCATTATATATCTATTAGAAAAAACGCCTTAGACAGTCCCACTTCAAGCGAACAACCCTACATCCCCACCGCAAACACCTTCGCCCGCCCCATGTGCAGGCGAATGGCCACCCGCCTGCCGCGCAAGGCCGACAAATCGCTGCTCCCCCGCCACGTCGCCACCCTAGCCAACTCGTCACCGGCCAGCACGTCCGCCTCTTCTAACCCAAAGCCCTCTATAGCCCGCACTGGCGCGGCCGGAGAAGAAGGCGGCTCGACCAGCTCGGCCTTGATCCAACCGCCTTCCTTTTGCGTCTGGAAATTGAGCGTCAACTCGCGGCCCTCGCACTCGCGTTCGACCAGCGTTACGCGCCCCTCCACCGGCGCTTCGAGAGCTACCAGCCGATCCCGCTTCCAAGTAGCCCACCGCCATTCTGCAGGGCGGCCTGGGTCGTACCGCTCTCCCCAGTCGTGCAAGTCATACTGCCCAATGAACATCACGCCCCACGTCTCCGAGTCGAGCGGAACCACTTCCGGAAAGGCAAACACCATGCCGTACCCTTCCGGCTCGCAGGAGATGATGGGCTTGCGCTCGGGCCGACTCCACAGCAAACCGTCGCGACTAGTCGCCAATTGCACATCCACAGTAGCCGCCCAGCGGTGGTACATGGCCGGAAACATCAGGTGGAAACCACCGTGGGGATAACGGCAATAGCCCGCCGCATACACATCGTCGTCTATGGGATCTTGCGGATCCGTGCCAAATACCGGGCGCGGCGGCGACCAATTCCCAAACTCCGCGCCCTCGGTGCGGCGCACGATGCGGCGGCGCTGCTGATGGCCGCGCAAATAGGCCACGTATAGACCGGCTTCCGCGTCGTACGCGGCAATGTTGTGACTGTCGAGTCCGGTGCGGCCCACGTTCAAAAGCGGCTCCTCCAAAAAGGTCCACTCCTTGCCATCAGGCGACACCGCACCCTTGAGCAAGCCGACGAAATACAGTGCAGCGGCCCGCTGCTCCGGCGTGTAGCCAGCCTCTGTCATGGCGCGGCGAATGGCCCACTTGCGCTCCCGCGTCATCGCGGGCACCGGCGCGCCCTCGTGATAGGTAATAGAATCGCGCGCCATAGCCTTGTAACGAGCCTCCGGCGGGGCCACGGGATCCACAAACACGGATTGCAGGCCAAAGTCTCCGAAGCGGAAGAGCAGGTTGTTGGCCGTGCTGCCGTCGTACTCTTGCAAATGCAGGGCCGGTCGCTCCCAACAAAAACCGTCCGCGCTCTCGGCGTACGCAATAAAGGGAGCTTGGTCGTCCCCAGCACCACGGGCGATGTACCACATCTTTAGCACGCCGTCATCGCAGAGCATAGCTTGCGGCGTCAGACCGCCCGCTTCCCAAGGGTGCTCCGGCGAAATGAAGACCGGGGACTTGCTCGCCTCCTGCACGGCCAACCGCACGCCGACCGGCGGGTCTTGCACCCAGGCTTGGCCGCCTTCAATGCCGGCTTGGCCGGGCCAAACGCCATACCAATCGAGAAAGGGCTGCGGCATGGCTTAGGCCGGCCAGTTCTGGTGAGCCAAAAGACGCAAGCGATCAGTTTCGCTCAGGTGCTGCTTGATTTCTCCTGCGAACTCCGCCAAGGTCTGCTCCACTGTGGCGTCGGACGTGTCGAGGGCGAATTTCTTGCGGATCAGCGAGTCCCGGTATTCCTCCTCAAAGCGCTGCAACACGTGCTCGATGTCCTTTTCCTGCACCACCGGCCGCTCGTGCGGCTGCTCGCGCATGCGCTGGGCAATGACTTCGGGCCGCGCCCGCAGCAGTACGAGTACTGTGTCGGGCGCGTGCTGCATGACCTCCTCGTCGAAGGAACGAGCCTGTGCGGCGCGGTCGCCGTACTCGCCTCGTCCCCCGTAGCCGTAGTACAGGGGCGCGTACACGGCCTCTTCAAGGTGGAAACCCACCAAGTTGTGGTCCGGGTCGCTGTAAAAGGCGGAATGAAAGTGGTAGTTCATCATGTAGCGCTGGAACATCTCCTTCAGCCGTGGACTGAGAGCCAGCAGTTGTTCCTGTTCCTCTACGGGGAACTCGTTGCACGGCAGGCTGAAGTGGTCGTGAAAGGTGCGCGACGAGCCAAAGGTGCGCTCGATCCAACCGACGATGGCGTTGGCCAAGGTCGTCTTGCCAGCGTATTCGCAACCTACGAGGATCAGTTTCATGGTCCGTTCTCCCGCGCCTGAACGGCGCTAATCGAGGTTATAGCTTCGCGTAGTAATGCCATAATATAGCGCCAAGAACGGGTCGGTCCTAAGAGCCCGGTGGCTGGCGTTAGCCATCAGCGCGCGGCAGATCAAGCACTAACTCCTTGCCCGCTTTGAACAAATCGTGCAGATGCACATAGCGGAACAGCGAGCTTCTGCCCGTCAGGTGGAGATTCTCAAAGGTCTGGAAGTAGGCAACGAGGCGTTCTACATGCTCGGCCAATCCCACTTCGAGCACGGGATAGGCAAAGGGCAATTTGTAGGTCGCAAAGCATACGACTTCGCCTTCCGCAATCGGCTTTACCCGCTGCAACGCTTCCCATACAGCGCGGCGCAACGCCTCTGCCGACATATCCCACACAGCATCTTCGCGAAAACAGGGCAGTTCGAGCACAATGGCTGTTTGCCCTTCGGGTGCCATGTGGCGGCTGCGATTCTTGGGTTCGTACAGGCGCGTAAACGGGAATTCTGCGTCAGGAAAATAAAGCGAGGCGTTGGGCGAAAAAGAGGGCCGATCCAAACCGAACACGCAAAGAATCAAATTGCGGTATTTAACCGCATTGGCCGCGGCCAGCAACTCCGGGGACGGCGGGGGATCCAGCATCTTCGCCGAAAGGGTCAGCGGCAGCGTATTGACAACCGTGGACACCTCCACTTCCGCGTCGTCGTTCAGAACGACGCGGTCCAATCGCCCACGCGAATGCACCAGCCGACTCACCCGACTATTGATTCGAATCCGCTTGCTGCCGATAAATTCGCTCATCTTATCGACGATCATGCCAAACCCGTACTTGGGGTACATAAAAGAGCCGTCCAAATGGCCCGGACGGCTGGCCTTGCCCAATAGAACTTCCCGCACAAAACTGGCCAGATTTAGACCTTTCATCCGCCCTCCCGATACATCCGTGGAAAGTTGGTGCGGATCGGCCCCCCACAATTTTCTCGAATAGTTGAGCAAAAAGAGATTAGCCAGCGTCTGGCCGTACTGATTCAGGGCGAATTCCCCAAAACTTGCCGCTGGCTTGCGGGATTTTACGCGCAGGTTCTCAGCGGCAATTTGCAACAGGATTTTGCAGTCGAGTCTTTTGACCAGATTGCCCATTTGCAGGGGGAAACTGAAAAACTCGTCTCGAAAAAATATCTCACTCGGCGCTGCGACATCAGAAAGCTCGTCGCCCAAAAGCCCCTTGATCTCGCAGGTGACTTCCGGGTCTTTGTCGTGCAGACGATGGGCACCAGTGTCAAACAGAAACTCGCCCAAGCGCAACGTGCGGCAATTGCCCCCTGGCTGGGTACCAGCTTCAAAAAGCAAAAAGTCCAAACCGCGCTTTTTGGCGTAATAGCCAGCGGCCAAACCAGCCGGGCCTCCACCCAAAATGTGTATGTCGGCATTGAGCATTTTCAATCAAAACACACTGGTGAATTAATACTCGTATAATGTGAGTTCCGGCCACATGCGGTTGACATACGGGTTGTGGTAAAACGTCTTGGTCGCCTTCGGCACCCGATCTTGCAATGGGCTGCCGATGACCACTAACTCGGCGGTATCGTCGAGCGCATCGAGCAAATCCAAATCACCCTCGTCTCTAATGGGTATATAGACGGCCCTCAGCGTCTGGGAGGCCAGATAGTATTTGATCAGAGGCACCGATGCAATATGCAGGGCATCGCTTTCTTTTGTCGCGAGGTATTGGTGTATCTGGGCGATGGCCGTAAGCTCTTTGTGCTGGACGACTAAATGCAAAGTCGCATAGCCATAGCAGCAAAAAAAGGCGATTAAAACCAAGCGAAAAAACCGATGGCCGTGGGTGGCGATCTGAGCACCGACAAAAGCTGGGATGAGCGTCAAAAAGGGCACTAGCGGCAAGACGTGCCGGCTTTTGTGTACCACATTTTGAAAGAGAAAAATCCAGCCCAGATAGAGGACGCAACCTATAAACGGCGCACTCAGCAACACCGAGCGGTTCGCCCGCTGCACCACGGCACGCCAATTGACCGCCAGAATACCGAGCAGCGCGACGGTAGTACAGGCCGTCACTACATGGCGTCCCTCCCAATAGAGTCCAAAACCATCGGCCCATATGCTCTCGAACAGTCCAAACGACCGCAAGATGAAATTGGGCTCAGTGGCAACCGTGCCGCCAAAGTCGGCGAAGTGCCCCTGAGTCTGCGTTTGCGCCGCCTTTGTCAGCTCAGTCCAGCCGGTGATCGCAATTAAGGGAATCAGCCAGACGGCTACGCCGGCCGCACCAGCAGCGACGAATTGCAATCGCGGCCCTCGTTCCTTCAACCTCAGTAACAGAGGAACCAACAACATGGGCACATAAGAAAGACGCACCCCGAGCGAGATCCCCGCGATAAAAAATCCCAATCCCGCTTTGCCCGACTCTTGCTTGGCGGCAAAATAGCAACACGCCAAAACGCCGGCGACGCCCATGGCATCGGGCATATAGCGATTGCTCATCAGCCACAGCAGCGGATTGAAGAATAGCAGCAGGACGGCGATCAGACCCAAGGGCGTGGTGATTTTAATCTGAGCGATGCCGAGCGTGAAATAGATTATGCCAAAAGTCGCTACGCCGCCCAGCACTGCAAACGCCACGGCATAGCGGTCAGTGAGTGCGTAGATTGCCTTGGCGAAAAAGCAAAAGACCGGATAGGCTGGGAAGTGAGGTTGTAATTTGGTTACGTCGTAATCGACCACCCCCAAGGCAAAGCGCAAACTGTCCAAATCCTCTATATAGTACACGGCGCTCATAAGCCGCGATCCCAGACAAAGGATCAGCACCACACCCCAGACCTTGCGCTCAGTCACGCCTCGCTCCTATCTGCCATGACGAAATCTAATAACCTACCTAGAAATTCCGGTTGGCAAATGCAAACGCGGCAGTTGGCCCAATGCCAACCGCCGCGCATGCAGCTACATATATTTTAGAAACAGTCGCCTACCAATTGGCCATATTGTCGGCAGAAAAGCCGTACGCTTCTTGCAGCACGTCCTTGGCGCGCATGTAGCTGCTCACAATCCCATCGTACGCGTCACTGCCCGGCGCTTCATAGGAGGGCGCTTGTCCCATAATGCCGTGCAATTCCTCGAGCTGGCCTTGGCTGATCAGGCGGAAGGGACTGTACTGCAACGCAACGGTAAATCCCTTCATCTCCGCCCAGTGCTTGTTCAAGTTGACCCGATTTTCATCGTCCGTCCCCAGTGCGGCCATATCGCTCAAGGTGTCATTGATATAGTGTACCACCGTGGCGGCGATGACCTTTTCCATGCCATTAGCTGCCGCTTCGCGCTGGGCGGCTATCTCGCTGGCCGAGCCTTGGTTGACGATCAGGGTGCGTCCAGCTAGGAACGCCGCAAAAATATCTCCGGACAAATTGACTCCACTGCCGCCCTTGTCGCGCTTACCAGCGTTCCGCGACAGACCAAAATTGTATTCCGATTTAAAGTCAATTTGTCCGTCCCCATTGGAGTCGAAGGTGTAGTCGCCAACTCCGCCGGCTAGTTGATCGTCGGAGTAGCGGCTGTAGTCGCGGGCCGCGCCAAAATAGCCAAAGGCCTCGTCCCAATGGTGCTCCATCTCCGTGTACGATTTGCCCTCTACGGGACTGCCGTTTTCGTCCTCCAAAAGGCCGCCTAAATAGACGCCGGTGGCTTGGTAATAGGGCACGGCACCGATGAGCACTTTGTTGATCATCTGGGTCAGATCGACCCCGTTGTCGTCGGTGTAAACCGCCGGGGTGCCCAGTTTGTCGGCATCCTGCGAATTGGCGGCGATGATTTCAAACCACTCGCGTACCAGTTCGTCGGCCGTCTTGCCATAGCCGATGACGACTTCACTCGAGATTTTGCCGGATAGGTTTTTGCCCGTCGAGATGGAGGAATAGCGATTTTCGACCACCGGCATATCCCCGCCCGTGGTCAGCGATTCCAAGTTGAGGCCGTCGTCGTAGGCGTAAAACTGGAGCAAGTCGTCCACCGTAGCAGACTCGGCTCCCTCTTTGCCTAGATTGTCGATAAATATCTTCAGGTCTTGCAGCAGCAAATTGCGCACCGTCTGACCGGAATAGGCGACGCTGCTTTCGCCGTCGTTGAAGCGGCTGTCGAAGACGTAGGCAGTGGGCATATCAATGGTAGTGTTCCCACTGCTGCCGCTATCGACGGGATTGTCGTCGTCGCCACCGCCGCAGGCGATGAGCAGGACGCTGGCAAACAAAATACTGCATTTGAGGCTCCTCATGGATGCTCTCCTTTCTTACAAGGTTTGATGGAAGGATCGTTGTCGTCGTGTGGGAGGTTTTACAAGCCGCGTTTGATGCCGACGTTTATCTGTCGTCGTGGACCAACGAGGATACCCGAGCTCAAGTGGGCTTCGGGCTGGCCGGCATTGGAGTGTAGCCTAGAGCCGATGTAGACCTCGTCGAGTATATTCTTAGCCGCCACAAAAGCACTCCAGCGCGCGGACAATTTGTAGTCGGCGCTGGCGTTGACGATGGAGTAGCTGGGGATCGGGCCAGTATCGCCGCGATTAAAGGTGCGCTCGATATTCTCGAAGTCGGTGAAGACTGCGTCCACAAAACGCACATCGGCCCGCAGGCGCAGCCCCTGCTTGGTCTGCTTGACTAAGCCCACCGTCAAAGTGTGCGGCGGCGCATAGGGCAATTCATTGCCGGTCAGATCTACCGCGACGTTGCCAGCCATGGTGGCCGAGGTGACAATGCCGCTCTTGATCTCGGTCTGCAAATAGGTATAAGCGAGGTTGACGTCGGGCAGGATCCAAGCCAAGCGCGAAGTCGCCAAGCCCAGGGCCAATTCGAGGCCATAGGTATCTACCTTGCCCAAGTTTTTAAACGCGGTCCCGCGCCCGGCGGCAACGAGATCCTCGATCTTGAGCAGAAAAGCAGACGCTTCTAAGGTCAGCTTCGGTCCCCAGGAGCGCACGCCAGCTTCCATATTCCAGCTTTTCTCTGCCTTGAGATCCAGCCCACCAACACCGGCGTCCTGTCCGAAGTTGGTTACTTTCAGCGTGCCGCTCGAAGGCGGCGTATAGCCCCGGTGGACCCCGGCGAACGCGTTGAAACGTCCAAACTGGTAGTTGACGCCCAAGCCAGGCAGTAGCACCGCCGAGACTTTGTCGGCCAAGATGGAACCGCGCAGACGATCTACCCGGTCCTGTTTGAACACCTCGAAGCGCAGCCCTGGGTCGAGCGTCAACCGGCCCCATTCGATCTGCTCCTTGGCATAGAGGGCCAGCGCGGCGGTTTCGTAGTGGTGGCTCTGCCCCACGATTTTCGCCGGGTCGTCCAGGTCACCTGGAGTACCGGTATAGTACACGCCGTCGCGCGCGTCTGGAGCGTCGCCAATTTTCTTGTCGTCGATAAAGCGCTCCCAATGGGCGCGGACTCCTGCCTCAGCCTTTGCCAAATGACCGCCGAGGCTGTGTGTGAGCGCGTAGTCCTGGGCGATGCCGCCCACGTAAAAGGTCCGCAGAATGCCGAAGTTGGTGGCGTCGCCTCCCACCCGCACCAAGTCGCCACTTTGGAAGTAGGGTACTGGCGTGAAATCGCCTGTCTCCAGAGCCGAAGCGCGCACGAAAACGTCGTCTTCCCGCCACCAGCGGCGATCAAAGACATTCAAGTAAGCCGTAGTATTGCCCACTAAATTCGCCGTGATCTTGCTGGTGTACATCAGGTCGAGAGAGGCCCGCAAAACCTTGAAATTGTCGTCTTGTTTGGGATTGAATTTGGGATTGGCGTAAAAGGAGTACTCCGTCAGACCCGTGTAGGTCGCATTGGAGTTTTCGAAATTGGCGTTGGCTTTCAGGTAGAGCACCTTTTTGTTGCTCAGGCGGAACTGCGTCTTTGCGGTTCCGTTGACTTGGTCGAAGGCATTGTTGTCCCTGAAGCCATTTCCGTGCTTGTAAAGCACCTGCATATCAGACGTGGTCCGTCTGCTGCCCAATCCCCGCAACTCCGCAAACGCGCTGTAGTAACCATTGCTCCCTACGGTGAGCTGATTAACCATGCCCTTGGTTCCATCGGGTCTCCGCGTCGCATAATTGATGACGCCCCCCATAGTCTGCGGACCAAAGCGGATGGCCGAGCTACCCTTGATTACTTCCATCGCATCAATGCGCTCTGATGGCGGGTTGTAATAGGCATTGGGATAGATATAGACCGCCGGCTGGATCGGCACGCCGTCTTCCATAATCAGCACTCGCGAGCTGCGGCGGGGGTTTAAGCCCCGGATGCCGATGCTCAACCGCGAATTGCCGAACCCATCGTCCGCGTAGCCGTTGATGCCGGGCACCAATTCGAGCAGTTCCTGCGTGCCAACCGGCTTGATCAGTTCCACCGTCTGAGGTCTCAGCTTGGACGCGGTCCCAGTGCGCTTTTGATTTATCAACGGCGATTCGCCGATAATTTCGACTGGGGCCAATTGGATGGGATCGCTCAGCAGGGCGATATCCAAAACGAGCGTGGCCCCAGGCGCTAGGGAAATTTCCTCGTCATGCGATTCGTAGCCGAGCAAACTCACGGCAATGCGCTTTTGTCCAGGGGGTACTTGCGCGAGGGAAAAGGTGCCGTCCTGCCCGGTCGTCGCCCCTTCCAGCCCAATTCTGACGACAGCCCCCAAAATCGGCTGTCCCGTTTCCCGGTCGGTCACTTTGCCGCTGATGTCCACCGGGGCCAGTTCCAAACTCAGAACAGGGCTGCCCATCGACGCGATCAACACCATGGCCAAGCCCAAAAGCCTACGCATAATCTCAGTTCCCCTGCTTATCAGAACAGTTCTGGGTTGGATGGGCGATCTATGGCAGCAACTTCACTGCCGGGGAAGGTGCTCAAGCCGTAACTTCCTTCTTCTTCTTCCTCGGACTGCGGTGCTAGCAAAGGGTCGCTCTCACAGCCAGCAAGCAGACTCCAGCACAAAGCGCACAGTAAAAAAGCTAGCCCGCCAGAGGCGGCTAGCGTCTTCAATTCGAAACGCTTCTTTTTTACCAAAATGGACTCCGCGACAGGTATGTATTATCAACCGATTGTTTGATTAATGAAACTATTGGTTATCAAAATAAACTTATTTTTACTATCGTCAACACTTTTTTTCGTGTACATACTTTTCTTTTTTAGCGACTAATTTTAAAAAATACATTGACTTACATCATTGATTGACCATATTCACAGATGTTTTTTATACTAAACAGTTTATTGTTTAACTAAACTTTTGTTCTTTTCGCCAACCCGATTTCGACCGTTGGAAGCCCGTGCGCTCTCGCCAGACGCGAGCAGCCTAAAATCCTCTTGTACAGGGAAGTGAAATCGAGTGCAGATTGTCGTAACAGGTGCCGCAGGTTTTGTGGGATCGCATCTTTGCGAACGGCTAGCGTCCCTCAAGCACAACGTCGTTGGCGTCGATTCTTTCAGCGACCACTACCCCGTCTGGGTGAAGGAGCGCAATGCGCACGAGCTTGCAGATGCGGGGGTGCAGATCAAGCGGCTGGACTTAGCCTGCGACAAGTTGGAGGAGACACTTGCAGATGCCGAGCTGGTATTCCACCTTGCGGCGCAACCCGGCATTGCCGCTCGCGTTCCCCAAGACGCGTACGTTCGCAACAATCTGGTCGCCACTCGCGCATTACTCGAAGCGTGCGCTAGCTGCAAGCGATGGCCTTTCCTAGTCAACATCTCTACGTCGTCGGTATATGGACGGCGTGCCACCGCAGAGGAGACGGCCGAGCCCGAGCCTATCTCCCACTACGGCGCGACAAAGCTCGCCGCAGAGCAATTGGCCTTGGCGTACTGGCGCGAGCGCAGGTTGCCCGTGTGTTCCATGCGTCTGTTCTCTGTTTACGGCCCGCGCGAGCGTCCAGAAAAGCTCTACATGAAACTGATAACCAGCATCTTGCAGGGCGAGGAATTCCCTCTATACGACGGCAGTCTGCACCACAAGCGCGCCTATACATTTGTGGACGACGCCGTAGCCGGACTCCTTGCTGTACTCGATCATCGAGACCGCTGTGTCGGTGAAATCTTCAACATCGGATCGGATATTGAGACGAGGACATGTCGCGGGATTGAAATCGTGGAAGAGATTTTAGGCAAGAAGGCTCGCCTGAGAGTTCTTCCTCCGCGCCCCGGTGATCAGACCCATACGCGGGCCAATATCGACAAGGCGCGAGCGATACTCGGCTTCGCCCCCAACACCGAACTGGAAGACGGCCTCAATACCCAAATCGCATGGTGTAAGAAACTGTTGGCGGACAGGCAGAACTACATATAACCCTAGCGCTATCCACATACCCCAGCTTCCTCGGGCATTCACCACGTGAATAGGACTTGCGCGTCCCATGATAGATTGATATGATTTTATGAATCTGTAATTCATATCGAGGTCACATGCGAATATCTGAACGGGGACAAATCACCATCCCCAAGCAACTGAGAGACCGCTTCGGCATGAATCCCGATGTCGAAGTTGAGATCACTCCAACAGAGCACGGCCTGCTCATTCAGAAACGGACCGCATCGCGGCACCCGGTGGAGCGCGTGTACGCCATCTTGGGTAGGAACGTAAGCACCGACGACTACATCGAAGAAATCCGTGGGAAATGATCACCGCCGTCGACACGAGCGTCCTATTGGACGTATTTCTCGCCGACGATCAGCACGGCCCCCGGTCGAAGGCGTTGCTGCGGAATGCCTACGACAGAGGGGCCATTCTCATCTGTGACGTGGTATATGCGGAACTCGTTCCGGCATTTGACGACCGGGCCACGCTCGACGGAGCGTTGCGAGAGATTAGCGCGACGGTCTCACCCATCGATACCGATATTGCTTACGAAGCCGGACAGCGCTGGTTGCGCTACCGGCAGGCCGGCGGGCCCAGAGATCGGATCATTACCGACTTTCTGATCGGTGCCCACGCCGTTGTTAAAGCCGAAACCTTTCTCACCCGGGACCGCGGCTTCTACGCAACTTACTTCCCGGAATTGTCTAGAGGGTGAGGTTCCACCCTCTATGAGTCGTAGCTTCCAATGGACCTTCAGACAGAGATCGTGGATCCAATCGGCAAGATCTTCGGAGAGATTTGCCGAGTGTCCCGGACGGCATGTACGGGAATCCTGATCCCCTGCGCTCTGTCGGCTGATCAGGTCCGCTTCGACACGGCGCGGGAATGGCAGGCTTGGAAGGTGCCAACTGGAGCCGTGGAGGTCACGACGGATGGACGGATTCGACCCGTTGAAAGTCGCAAGGAGATCGCGGCTACGCTCAACGCCCGCGATTTTGGTGGGGGCATCAGAGGAGCGGGTTCGAATCGGTCGGACGCCTCTCTAGTATTGGACGGCTACCTGCAAAGCGGCTGGAGCCCAGATCCGACCGATCCCCCTGAGGACTGGTGGCTGGAAGTGGATCTGGGCAGAGGGGTTTCCGCCCGGCGCGTAATCCTACGCTTCGACGAAGCGGGACCGCCCATGGACCTGTTCGAGATTTTCCTGTCCGACGGAGAACCCGAGGTCGATCAAGTCGGCATCCCCATACCTAGCTCCCTGGTGTATCGCACCAGAGAACGCTTCAAGAGCAATGATCGGCACGAGGTGTACTTTGAACTGAAGCGGGCAAGATCGCAACTCGTGCAGTTTCTACGCTTCGAGGTACTGCACTATGTGCCGCAAGCCCGGCTGGTGGAGGTGCAGGTGGAAGCCGTGGGCGACAATATGGCCTTGGAACTGCTGGAACGCGGCGGCGCGCTCGAACTCATCCTGAATCTCTCAGATCCAAACGCCATAACCATAGTGAGCAATACCCGGCTTGTGGTGGATGGCAATCTGGCCAGTGGGCTGAGGCAGTCGCGACACCAGCGCGGCCCCAGCGATGTCAACTCCAGGATAACCCTGGACCTGGGGGCGACGTTCTGGGTTGACCAGACGCGACTGGTCGGCATACAGGAGATCGGCGGGTCCTACACTTTTGACTTTCAATTTTACGAGTTTATGACCTCGGACGGCTCGCTATCACCGGACGGCACACTCAGATGGAATAAGCACTTCTCAGGCACCTTCCCCTACAGCGAGCGCGCCAATATTCCCCTAGTCGATCATCACTTCGCTCTGAGTCCGGTGCGCTATATACGCGTCTTCTGGCGCTACTGGGACGCGGTGTGCGGCAGGGAATCGGGCCTCTGGGATCCTTGGCCGTGCAATGCTCGCGGCAGAATGAGCGAAATCCAAGTGTTTGGCGAGGGGTATCCCCAGCAGGTGCCTCTGGTCTCTCCCATCCTTGATCTGGGAGGGCTGAAGAATGTGTCGGCTGTGCGCTGGGAAGCGCATACGCCATCCGGTACCAGGGTCGAAATCCGCAGCCGCGCGGGCAACCACCTCAAGGCGAAGATTACCTACCACGACAAGGATGGGAAGGTGGTCACGGAGAGAAAATACAACAAACTGATACCCAGCTTCAAAGGACCTGTGGACACGGTATTCACCGTCGGTGATGGATGGAGTCCGTGGAGCCGGCTCTATCGGCCAGGTGGGGAGAAATTCCTCTCGCCTTCCCTACGCCGCTACGTAGAGCTGGATCTGCGCCTAGTCAGTGACACGCCGCAGGCGGCGGCTACGCTGGACTGGCTGGAGCTGGATTTCTCATCGCCACTGGCCAATACCACGGCTGGAGAAATCTATCCGGTCGAAGTGCAGCCAGGAGCATGGATTGATTTCACCTACTATCTGAAATCCCAAGAGACGCGCGCTGGCGGTTTTGATCGAGTAGAAATGGAGGCGTCCACAGCGATGCGCTTCCGGGAAGCATACCTGAATGGAGAGTTGGTGGAGGTTGATACAGAGGCTACGCCTTCCGGTTTCCAGGTTGTTTTTCCAATGCCGATCCACAGCGATGATCTGGTGGAACTGCGCTTTGCCGCCGCGGTCTTCCTGCAGGCCACGCGTTTTGACCTCTTCCTCGGCGATGGGAATGTCCCGGCACGGCAGCTAGTGGATCCGGGCAATGCCACCGATGCGGTAGAGAGTAGCACCAATGTGGTGAGCCTGCCGGTGAGCCGGGATCTGTTGGCCAATCTGGTTATTGGGCCGACGGTACTCACCCCCAATGGCGACGGCACCAACGACGAACTAGAGATCTTCCTAGACCTAGTGAACGTGCTGGAAAGCCGACCGCTCCAACTGGGAATTTTCGATCTGTCGGGCCGGCTCATGCGGGAGATCAACCAAGTGGTAACGGCCGGGTCGCAGGGGTTTGTCTGGGATGGTCGGGATGGAGGAGGCCGGCTAGTGTCGCCGGGGATCTACCTCCTGCGGATGAAACTACAGGGGGATACCCGCAGTGAAATCGTCGGTCGGACGGTATCGGTCGTCTACTGATGGGGCGAAGAGGATGTCGTGGTCGTGCTCAACCTAGTACGCCACTGCGACCACGCGCCGCCTGCTGTAGCTTTCCTCGTCTCCTTCGACGCGCAATTTGCGTATAACCCTAGCACTACCCGCATACCCCAGCTTCCTCAGGCCTTCACCATGTGGACAGGACTTGCACATCTCGTGATATACGTAATACATTTTTATGAATCCGAAATTCATAATAACCCGTTATACTATGAAGGGGAATGCGATGCGACTTAACCTCAAGGCAGCGCCGGCCCTTGCCGTTCTAGCATTGGTCATGTTGGCGAGCGGGGCTGCCAAGGCCCAGACAACTGCCGACCAAGTAGTGGACAATGAAACCCTCAAGGCCTTCGTCGAAGAAGCGAAGGCGTATATCGAGGCAATCACGGACGTAAACGAAGGAGCAAGGCTCAGGGAAATTCTCAGGACGGAGGGTCCCTGGAAGTCCGGATCGATGTTCCTCATCATCTTCCTCAAAAGCGGGGAGCCATTCATCCACGGGAACGATCGCACGGCGGAGAGCAAGAATCTGATCGGCGTCGAGGACGAACGTGGAACCAAGGTCGTCGAGGAACTCTTCGCCGCTGCGGCCGGCGGCGGCGGTTTCGTTGAATACTACGATGGGGGGCTGAATACGGCATACGCGGTCGAATACACCTCCGGGATCACCGCAAGACAATTCGTGCTGGTCGGCGGCTACTCGCAGGACGTCTCCCATGTCCCACTCGTGATCGCGGATCTGCCGAAGCCCGCCGTCACCGCTTCGCAGGTCGTGGACCGCGAGACACTCATCACCTTCGTCGAGGAAGCGGCCAAGGTGTACCGCGAAGCCGTCCTGTCCGAAGGCTACAGCGCCCTCACCAAGATCAGAAACGCCTTCCGGGAGGAAGGAGGGGACTGGAAATCAGGGTCCGTCTATCTGTGGGTCGTGAGTGGCGGGGGCGTCACCCTGTTTCACGCAACGGAGCCCTATCGCGAAGGCAATCCCACGGACATGGTGCGGACGGACTCCCAAGGGATCAAGATCGCCGAGGAGCTGATCGGAGGAGCGCGGCGCGAGGGACGGAAGTTCCTGCTGTATCACTACGACAACCCGGCCATCGAGGGCGACGAGGAACTCGGGTCGCCGAAGTTCGGCTACGCGGTGAGTTTCTCGCTTCCCAACACCGACCAGAAGGCCGTCATCGGCTCCGGCATCTATCTATCAGAACAGACGAATGTCGCGCCCATTTCGTGGGGTAGCTTAAAAGAGCCTCGCCCCAGGTGAGCGCTAGTATGCCACCGCAACAACGCGCCGCCGACTATAGCTTTCCTCGTCTCCTTCGACGCGCAATTCCGCCACGTACAACCCTGGCGCGACCCGCGTATCCCAACGTCCCCTGCCATCCCAAACCCAAACCCGACCACCAGCCTCGCCCTCCTCTTCCCGCATCCACACCAGCCGCCCCGCAAGGTCGAAAATCCGCAGGCCGATCCGCCGCGCGGCCAAGACATTGACCAAGTCGAATTCCACTTGCAGCGCGTCGTTGATCCCGTCGCCATTAGGCGTCAACGCCAGCGGCCCCATCGCCACGTTGGCCAACAGCCGCGCTCCCACGGGCAAGCGCACGGCATTCGTGCTACTGACAACTTCCGCGTACGCGTCGCCCACATCCACCCGCTGTCGCAACAGCGCGTCGGCAGGGCCTTGGGCGATAAAAGCGTCAAAGCGCGTGGCATCGACAAACACGGTTCCGGCAAAGCGCAATTCCACTAGCTGACGGCTCTTGACCGGCGCGGCCAAGGCGATAGCTACCCCCCCTTCCGTCGGCTCAGCCGTCGCCTCCACCACCTCCCCCTCCACCAACACCTCGACAAACTCAATCGGCGCGGAACTCTCCACCTCCAAGTGGTCAAAGCCACGGCCCGCCACCCGCTGCGGACGAATGTAATAGGCAAACTCGGTGCGCTCCCCAGGCTGCACTTCGACTGGGAAAATCTCCCCCACTACTTCTTGCGCCACCGGATCGCCAAACTCGATCTCCAGCCAATCTAAGGCCGCCCCCACATCCGGCCGCTCGGACACCAAGGCGACATCCAACTCGGCGTATTGTCGCGGCGAGGGTGACGCGAATGGCTCGCCCGGCTGCAAGTACAGCTTGCTCCACGGGCTCCAATTGGCCCCCGGCGACAGCGCAGTGTCGATCCGGCCCTTAAAAGACGGAATGAGCTTGTTGTACTTTCGCTCGGTGACAACCCGGCCGTTTTTGTCGTGATAGGTGATGTCCATTTGTAGGTCATTGCCCGTGCGGCTGCGCACCTCCACCCACGTCCCAGCGGGCGCGTCAGCTCGCCAGCGAATCGCGTGTACCTGCTTATCGCCGCCGAGGTCAATCAAGGGCGAGGCCAACATCACCCGCTGCGGATAGCCCTCGCCAAAAACCTGCAACTCGCGCGTGCCACCCCAAAACTGACAGGGCGGCACAATGCCGCAGCCCACGCAAGCGGCTGCACAGGCCGCATCCCAAAACACCCATTCGACCCGCACGTAACGCGTCCTGATCGGCGCAAAGTGGTGGTTGGCGATCCCGAGCCGGCGATTGGATGTCGTGGCCTTGCCCGCGAATTGCCGGTGCCAGATGCGCGTGCCATTCGGCGCCAGCGACCCATCCGAGGTCAACACCTCGTAGCGGTCAAAATTGAAGCGGAATTGTCCGGGCCGCGACAAAAAATTCCCCACGATGCGCACCAAATCCACCCAATAGACCGCGCCCAAGTCCAAAGTCATGCGCGAGATCACATCGACCGGGCGGTTGATGCGGCGGTTTTCCGTCCACAGGGAAAACCGACCATCGGCCAGCGGCAGCGAGTTGGCAAACGACGCAGCGTCGCCAAAGCCGTCGATATCGACGATGATTTCCAAGTCCCCGCCCTTGGCCGCCAGATCCAAGGAGAGGTTGTCGCCGATAGCTTCGGCCTCTACTTCGGCCAGCGCAGACCCAGCTCCGCAGTCGAGCATTTCGACGCGGATAAATTGCACAAACGGATCGCGCACGGGGTCCAGATCTAACGCGATCTGGTGCCGCTGATTTTCCTTAAAGCGCTCCTTCACACGGTACACGAGGCTGCCTTCAATGGGGTTGCCGACCACGTCAATGGCTGGCTCGCCAGTGGAAAGCAACACGTCGAACAGCGCGCACGGCGGCGCACTCGCCAAAAAGGTCAGCGCGACCCGGCGCGCCGCCACGGCTCGTCCCAAGTCGATCTCAATCCACCAATCGTTTGGATCGTCGGCCAAGTCGGGACTCCAACCGGTCAGGCGATCCCCGTCAATGGCCCGCGCCGCAGCCAGCGCATTGGAACCAGCCGCGCGAATCCCGCCGCCAAAGGCCGCAGCATCGCGCACTGGATCGACGTTTTTGCGGATTTCGACCGGGCGGATGATCCCAGCGTCGTCGAGTGCGACAATCCCCAGCGGTAAACCCCAAGTCCGCCACTCATCAGCCGCGTCAAAGCGGAGCTGCTCGGCGGCCAGAGCACTGGCTAGCCAGAGCACAGCGGCGGCGTGGAGGAATACTTTGCAAGCCATGGTGTCCCCTATGACATCGGTCGCCGCGGCTGGCGTTCCCCACCGCAAGCGACGCAAAGCCATAGTATATTGAATCGCATTCCTCCATCCAATCCGCGCTTGCCTCTTATACATAGCCCTTGTTATTGTAGAGACAACACACGCGTCGCCCACCAACCGCGCACCCACTGGAGGAAAAACCATGCCCGCGCTCACCCCCAGCCAACTCGACCACTTCGCCAGCGAAGGCTACGTCGTCGTCAAAGGCGTCCTCGACCCGGTCACCACCCTCGACCCAGTCATCGACGAATACGCCACGGTCCTCGACAGCTTGGCCGACGAGCTCTACGCTCAAGGCGAAATCACCTCGCGCTACGAAGAGCTCGAGTTTGGCGACCGCTACATCCAGATCTGCGTTGAAACCGGCCGCATCCACAGCCAGTACTTCGACTTCTCGCTGCCCTTCCAAAACGTCCAGCCCGACACCCCCTTCTGGGCCGGGCCGGCCGTATTCCGCGCCTTCACCGACCCGAACCTGCTCGACATCGTCGAGTCGCTGATTGGCCCGGAGATCTACTCCAATCCCGTCCAGCACGTGCGCATCAAGCCGCCCGAGCACCACCTGCCCAAAAACCAGTTCGGCAACGCCGTCCTCGGCGCGACCCAATGGCACCAAGACCACGGCGTCGTAACCGAAGAAGCGGACGACACGCAGATGCTAACCATATGGTTCTCGCTCCAAGACACGCCCATCGAGAAGGGGCCGCTGATGGTCGCGCCCGGCTCGCACAAAAGCGGACTGCTACCGCACTGCTCCAACTACATGGACAACGCACCACAATTCGCCGGCGCGACCCAAGTTCCCGAAAAGCTCTTCGCCGCCGATCGGGCCATCCCCCTGCCGGTCGAGCGCGGCGACGTCATCTGCGTCCACAAGCAGACCGTCCACGGGTCCTATCCCAACGTCAGCGACGAGGTCCGCTGGAGCTTTGACCTGCGCTACAATCCCACCGACCAGCCCACCGGGCGCATCGCCTTCCCCGGATTCGTCGCGCGCAGCCGCCGCGATCCAGACAGCGAGCTGCGCGACCCAGCCGAGTGGCACCGACTGTGGCTGGAGGCGCGGGCCAGAATGTCCGCTATCAACCAAGACGGCCAGATCGACGTCCCCTTCCGCCGCGAGCAAATGGAAATGGCGCATCCCCTGTGCGCCTAAACGCCATGCAACCATTCAATAGCTACGCCGACTTACTCACCTGTATCGAGGACAACGGCCACACTCCACAAATCCTCGGTCGCGCGCCCGACGGCCAGCCCATTGTCGCGATCAAAAGCGGCGGCGACAAAACACCGGCCATTTTCATCAGCGCTGGCAGCCACGCCACCGAACAGGCTGGCGTCGGCGCGGCCTGCGCCCTCATCGACGAGATCGAGACCGAGCACCAGCTCTACACCATTCCCAGCCGCGACCCCATCGGCATGAACGGCCTCGCCTACGCGCTCGGCCTGAGCCTAGACGAAGCCCCAAATCTCGGCGGCCTCGACGACGTCGCTCCCTTGCTCAAAAAGCGCGGCGAAGTCCTCTATGAAGAAGGCGACACCGTGGTCGCCCTCATCGGCGAGTACGGCTACGCGACGAGCAATCTGTACAACCATCGAGTAGGGGACTGGATCGAACCACTCAAGGGCCGTCGGCTCTACTTCCTCGCTAGCAATCCCGGCGTCGAACGCGCGTACACACTGGTAATTGACCCCACCGGCGAAGTCCTCCACCTCAACCGCTTCCACGACACCTCTTGGGCACCCGTCGAGTCGCGCTGCACTCGCGACCTGATGGCCGCCATACAGCCCGGTTTGACGCTGGACCTCCACGAGCACGGGGGCGACTTCTTCTGGTTTTCGGCACGGCACCAGCGCACCCCTAGCGACCAGCAGTGGGAAGAGGTCATGGCCAACGAGATGATCGCCGCGGTCGCCGCTTCCGGCGCACCTCTCGCCCCGGACAATTATTTGCCCGGATCTTTTTTCACAACAGGGCCGCACAGCGTCTTCTGGCTCAACCCCCAGCAGCGCGGCGAGGGCCTCAACCTCGCCGACTTTGCCGCGCACACCTACGGCTTGGCCTTCACCATTGAAACCGGCATGGAACTGCCCTTTGCCGAGCGGGTCCACACCGCAAAGATCGTCGTGCAAAAGGCCGTCGAGGTCTTTGCAAGACGCCACGCCGGATGCCCATCGGCCACGCCCTAAGCCGCTTTCGGCTGCGGGAATTCAACCGCAATGTCCGGCTGTTCTTCGCTTTTGGCACCTCAATCAACGCCGGCATGGCGCTTTTTTCCCTGCTGTACAACCTCTATCTACTGCGCCTCAGCTACCAAGAAGATTTCATCGGCCAAGTCGCCAGCATGGCACCGCTGGCGACTGGCCTATTAGCACTACCCACCGGCATCCTGAGCGACCGCCTCGGCCGCCGACCCTTTCTCATAGCCTCGGGCCTGCTACTGGCCATCTCCCAGTTGGGGCTGTGCTTGACCACGTCGTCGGGCGCACTGCTGGCGTTTTCGTTTGTCGGCGGCGTGGCCATGGCCTTCGTCTGGGTCAACCACGTGCCCTTCCTCTCGGACAACGCCCACCCAGCGCGCCGCGCCGAAGCCCTCGCCATCTGGTCGGCCCTGCAAATAGTCGTCCGCATGCTTTTGAGCCTAATCGGCGGCTTCATGCCTGGAGTCATGGGCTACTTCCTCGGCCTTTCTACCGAAGTTCCAGAGCCTTTCCGCTACGCGCTGTTCTTCGGCGCGGCGTGTTCGCTCATCGCCGTCGTGCCGCTGTTGTACGCATCCGGTCAAACCCGCCGCGAAAGAGATCCTGCGCCAACCCGGCGTCGCCCTGAGCAAGCCGAAGCCCGAAAGTCGCCAGACGAGGACGAGCAAACGACCTCGCCGTGGCGCGTCTTTGCCGCTATTACTGCCCTGAGCGGCACGCGCGGCTTCTCCATGGGGCTGACGTATCCGTTTTTCAACGTGTTCTTCGAGGCCGAACTGGGGGTCGGTCCGGCTGCGATCGGCGCAATTTTCTTCCTCAGCCAACTCGCCGGCCTACCAGCGACCTTTGCCGCACCGACGCTGGTGCGCCGCTTCGGGCCGACGCTGACCATCCTTCCGTCCCGCATTATGGGCGGCAGTGCCCTCGGGATCATGGGGGCCTTTATCAGCCTGCCGTTGGCCGTGCCCATGTTCCTGCTCGTGCGCATCGGCGAAGTCATCGACAACCCATCCGACCAGCACTTCTCCACCCAGGTGCTACCCCGGCGCTTCTGGGCGCGGATCCAGGGACTCCGCGTCTGCGGCTTCCAGCTTCTGAACTTCCTCGGCAGCCTCATCGGCGGCATGCTCATCCTCGACTATGGCTACGGAGCCGTCTTTGGCTTGGCCTGCGCGTCGCGGATTGCCAGCGGCCTGATCATGGCAGCTTTTTTCGGGCTACGGCCAACGCGCTCCCTCGCAGGGGAGGGCTAATTCCTATTGCCACAGGGACTCCGCTCTATTAGCGCGGTTGATGGTCCAGATTGCTCTTGATTTGGCCCCAAGAGGTTCCTCTGTTATCCGACCGCCATATTCATCGACGTCGCCGGGAAGCTCTGCGCTGCGGCGGACAGTCACTGAAATCCCGGCGCGGGTCTTCGCTGACCACATCTGGATAGTAGAGCGGCTGGTCCGCTTCGACCAGCATCCCGTCTCCACGCATGATCTGGTTAGACGTTCGGGGCTTTACCCGGCTCGGATATTGCTTGCGATATTGCGCGCTTTCCCGCCTCGTCGCCTCGATGGCTTCCGCAAAATCAAAGCCATCAAAGAGCGCGGACTTAAGTTCCTCCAGTTCGACGGCCGTCTCCCCGGAGGCACGGCCTACCAGATTGCGCTGCTCGTCTGGATCGTCTATCAGGTCGAAGGCCAGATCCTCGTAAGTGTGGCAGGCAATGTACTTGTAGCGCGGCGAGCGAATCATGCGGTATCCTTTGCCCAAGTTCTCGACGATGACGCCAGGGCGTGCTGCCAGAGCCGGGCAGACATCGCCCTGCACTGCCGGTGCCAAGTCAATGCCGTCCAGATCGTCGAGCAGAGGCGCGCCGGTCAGGCCGCAAAGCGTGGGAAAGATATCGGCTAGGCTCACCGGCGCGGCGATTTCAGTCGGCGAGAGCTGGCCTCGGCGGTGTTCCGGCAGGGAGATGATCAGCGGCACCCGCGCAGAAGCTTCGTGCCAAGTCTGTTTCCACCACAAGCCGTGCTCCCCAGCCAGTTCGCCGTGGTCCGAGGTATAGACGATGACGGTGTTGTCGAGCAACCCGTCGCGCTCCAGAACCGCTAAAAAGTCCCCTATGATCTCGTCCAACTGATCTACGCAGGCAGCGTAGGCCGCCCGGGCGCGCAGGGTCTGCTCCGCGGTGATCTCTTCGGCGGGATGCCCTTGGGATTCGCCGCTATCCGACCTCAGCGCTTCCAAGGTCATGGGGTGGTTTTGGGCGTCCCCGTTGCGGCCCACCTTCGGCGGGGTAACTCCCTCGGGATAGTAGCGCTCGAAAAAGCGGCGGGGTGCGTTCATCGGGAAGTGTGGGTGGACGAACGAGGTGTACATCAACCAGGGCTGATTCGGGTGGGCGTGGCGGTGTTCGCGCAGCCACGCCGTGGCCTCGCGCACGACAAACTGCTCCTGGAGCAAAGATTCGGGGATATCGCTGAGACCGGCATCCTCAATGATGGAGGGCATGAAGATGTGATCCTGGACCCCAGGCAGAAAAAGTGGGTCTTTCTGATGGCCCGGCGAGGGCGCGTTAAAGTCGCCGTAGGGGCGAGCCCCGAAGCCGGCGTACTGACGAGACCCCTGCAGGTGCATCTTACCGACAGCAGCCGTGGCGTAGCCGTGCTGCCCTAGGTGCGAAGCAAAGGTCGGGGTGTCGGGCCACAGGACCGGGCAGCGGTGCGAGTGTCGGCCGGACAGCATCGACATGCGGCTAGGCGTACACAAGGGCATCTGGCAATAGGCGGTTTCAAAGTGGACGCCCTGCTGGATGAGGCAGTCAAGCGTCGGCGTGCGGCAAGGTTCGCCACCGCGCTCTGGCGAGCGAGCCGAGAGGAAGCGAAAACTGTGTTCATCGCTGAGAAGGAAGAGGATATTGGGACGATTGGGCATGGGTATAGCTCCTGTAGAAATTAGATCATCGCTTGGACAAAACTCTATTTTCTCAGGGTGTAATAGCGCAAGAAATATTTCGCTCCGAACCGCGAATCTACAGGAGTTTACTCGGCCAGCTATTCCGTCAATAGCTCGGGCGCAACGCCTGCTCCGGCGCAGGGGTCGGCACCCTCTTTGGCCCGGTCCAAGAGCTCGGACAAGTGGCGGTAATCGGGCATGATGGAGCTGTAGGCGAAGACTTCGGGGTCGGTATTCTGGAATCGGGGTTGTTGCAGGCCATGTCCCCATAGCCCATGTCGTCCGCGAAAATGTAGACGATGTTGGGGGGTGCCTTCACGATGCAGCCTCGCCGTGGTTTATTGAAGAGCGCTCTTTACCTCGCCCCAAGTAGAACCGGCAACTGAGGTAGCCGCACCGCCCACTGGAGGATTGATGCCCGCGCCGATGAAAAAGCCCTCTTGTCCCAACACGCTCAGCGGGGCAATATAGGACACCTTGAAAATGGCGTTTTCTAGATTGCCGTGATTGTCCCACAAATACTCGCTAAAGCCGCCGCCAGTCGCTGCGGCCGCGATGTGCTGTTGGGTGATTTTTACTCCATTGGCGTCTTCGAGATCGGTTAGGTCTTGGCCTTCAAGATCTGGGTTCACGGCGTGAAAAACGACGATGCCATTGACATTACCGATAAAAATATAGACGGGGCCTTGAATCCACATAGGATCCGTTCTGAAGGATTCGTAGGCCGCCAAGACCTCGTCAGTAGAAGCAAGAGGCTCTATTATCGCCTTCGCCTTGAGCACAAATGCTTTTAGTGACTCCCGATCCACCACGTCGCTGGCCGTTACTTCCCCATCTTGAGTAAAGGCCGGCTGTGCGTCGGACAACAGATATCCCACCACCAACACACTAAAGAAAAACGCAGTGAATGGCCGCATGGCGCATCTTCCTTCGCAGCATAACGAAGACGATACATAAGACTGCGTAACATCGGAATGTAATATGGTGGGCGATCCCAGACTCGAACTGGGGACATCCTGCTTGTAAGGCAGGCGCTCTGACCAACTGAGCTAACCGCCCGGCTTTTAAGCATAGCCATTCCGGCCCTTATACGCAAAACAATCACCGTCCATTTACTGCTCATCAGCCGCGGCGATTTGTTCATACCGGACCATGGCTTCCCCCGCCTCGGCGTGTAGCCCCTGTTCCCTATAGACCATAGCCAGCCCGTAATACGCATCGGCATAATCCGGGCGAATCCGCAGTGCGCGTTGGTAGCACGCCAGCGCCTGATGCGGTTGGCCATTGAGTAGCTGGGCACTGCCCAAATTGTTGTAGGCTAGCGCATACGCTGTGTCAATGCGGACGGCGACTTCGTACATCGCAATGGCTTCCCCGGTATCTCCCAAGCGCAGATACGCGTTGCCGAGGTTGTTGTAGGCCGGGGCGTAATCCGACCGCACGGCAAGACAACTTCTCAGAGCACTAATTGCCAAGGAGGGCATATTCAGTTTGGCGTAAATCCCGGCCAAAGCGTAATGGGCCAGTGCGTTATCTGGCTCTCGCCGCAGTCGATCTCTGAGTTGAGCTAGATCGTCAGCATGGGGTGCCAGCTCTTCAAAGCGGCCCAAGTATTGTTGGGCTTCCTCCTTTCTTCCCTGCTTGACGTAGAGCGTCCCGAGCTTGAAATAGGTCCGCGCCCGCACCGGATCCAAGGAGATGGCGCGCAGGTAATGTGCCTCAGCGAGCGTCTCGCCACCCCGTCGCTCCTCGGCCAACCCCAACCCTACATGGGCTTGGGCCGCGCTCGGATCGAGGGCGAGGGCCGCACCAAAAGCCGTTGTGGCCGCATCTACTTGGCCAGCTTGCAGCAGGGCGTGGCCTAGGCCGATCCGCGCGCTAGGCCAGTCCGCTCTCAGCGCCACTGCCCGCCTAAACGCCGCGATACCTTCTTGGTACTCGCCGAGCCGCTCGGCATAGATCTGGCCTAGGGTGTAAAATGCCAAACTGTACCCCGTATCAATGCGAGTAGCCTGCCGCAGGGCTGTAATCGCCTCGTAGTAAGCCTTGAGCTTGATGTAAGCCAAGCCGAGATTGTAGAACGCCCCGGCATTTTCTGGATCGAGAGCCAGTGCCTGGCGATACAAATCGCGGCTGTGGGCGTATTCCTCTTGTTCCAAGGCCAAACTGGCCAAGCTACACAACGCACCTACGTGCTCATCGTCCAGCGAGAGGGCGTTGCGAAAATGGCTTTCGGCTTGCTCGTATAGGCCCTGTTTGTAGGAGATATTCCCCAGCCCGACCCAAGCGTCCGCAGTCATCGGATTGATGCTCAGGGCTGTGCGATAGTGATGCTCTGCCCCTTGGTAGTCGCGCTCTTGCAAGAGCAGATCGGCCAGTTGCCAATGGGCTTCGCCATCCTGCGGATGCCGCTCCAGCCACATTTGGTAGTCGGTCTTGGTCGTGGGGGGATGGTCGCACGCAACCAGCGTGGCCAGCGCGATCCCCAAGAGAACAGATGGACGGCAACACAGATGAACGCAGATGAACGCAGAGGTGAAATGACGTTGAGCGGAGCGCACTTAGAATTTTGCGACGGCTTATTAGCGCAATCCGGCGAAGATGGTTACAAACGTGAGGAAATTGGTTTCATCGCCTTGTTGCAACGCCCGGCGTTGCCAGCGCACACCGATCTTGGTGGACAGTGCGTAGCCCTGATACTCGGAGTTATTGGTAAACTGGGTAGCCAAGGTCAGGGTAGTAAAATCCTCGACAAAGGCCGGAGGCAACGGGTCTGGCTCTTGCCGTAGATTCCTAAAGACTTCCCATTCGACTCCCGACTCCGAGACGAGCTGGCCGGGGATGAGATCGTACGTCCCGATTAAGAAGAAAATCTCCGACAGTTCATTGCGTTGCAGCGCCAAGGGATCCGTCGGAACTTGGCGGGCGTACTGCTGCTTCCACTTCGGCGAAATGGTGATTCCCGCGAACGGCTCGTAGAAGTACTCAGCTCTCAGTATGACACCTAAGAAACTCTCGTTGCGCTTTTCCTCGGACTGATTCTCGCGCTGAAAGTAATGATCCCATTTGACTTTACCAGACACGTTCAGCGGCTGCAGGCGATGGATGGCAAAGTCGAGATACGAAGTGTTGATCATCGTATTCTGGGCTATCAGGCGGTCCTGCACATCCTGTAGCCCCCCTGCCGAAAAGGGCGACTGCACCCACTGAATCAGCGCATCGGGAATATCGTCGTTGGCAAAGCGCAAAAATTCCATAAAGCGAAACTTAAAGCCACGCAATGGCAGGTCTTCCTGCCAAGTAAAGAGCCAATAGCTCGTCTGGTTGCGCCGGGCACTACCGATCAACCACTCGCGTAGATGCCCGACCATGAGCTTAGAACCGGGCTGCATTTCAGCGCCCACGTAGAAATTGTAGCCTCGGTGGTCGCGCTTGTAGGGATAATCGGGTTCGGTATCGTTTTCGAGGCGGTCTATGACGGTGTTGTTGTTCATGTCGGTGCCGAAGAGAAATTCGGGCGGATCGACATTGTAGCGCAGAAAGGGCTCGACGTAATCGGGCTGCAAATTGTCGTTCTGGTTAAAGTCGTTGACCAAGTCGTTGTTCTCGTCGAGGCCGGGAAACACCTCGACATCGGCAGCGCGGGTCGTCTGCTGACCCGGCACAAAACCGCCGCCGGTAACGCGCCGCCGCCAGTCGGGAAAGCGGTCTTGATCGTCGTTGTCATCGACAAACTCATAGGTAAAGTTGAGCTCGTCCTCGTAGTCGATAAAACCGCGCTGGTCGGGAATGACCATGGAGGTGCCGTAGTTCGGATCCATGGAAAAGACCTCGCCATAGGCGAACCACGGATAGGTCAACCGCGAGGCCGTGACGTAAAAAGCCTCAGCGCGGTCGGACGCTAGTGCCTGCCGCTTGACGATATTTTGGTTGGGAAACTTGCGGTGGTGGCGATTGACGTTGAATTCGGAGCGAAGATTGAATCCGGCCAGCTCGGAAACTTCAAACGTAAAACCCATGATTTCGTTGGCCGTCGGCAGGCCATACTGGAAGCGGACGACCTGCTGATTGGAGCCGTCGCTGATATTGCCGTTGCTCCGCTTGACCGGCAGGAAAACTGTCTCGCCCGTGAAGTTGGTCTGCATATTAGAGGTTACCTCTATGCGAAAATCATTGGCCACCACCAACTCGATATCGATCTTGCGGGCTTCTTTGAAATCGCTGATCTGGTCCTTTACGCCCGGAACGAAATCGCGTTCGACATCGTAACTGAGCGTCAGCACATCGCCGCCATTGGCTTCGAGCAGGCCCTGACGCCGCGTCCCGCCGTCAATCGAAGGTTTTATTTCCGGGTGCTCGACATCGTCGATGAAGATCCGTTCGCGGAACAGCAGCGCTCCTCCAGTATTATCTTCGGGCGAATCGTCGCTGAGGCGGACGACGATGCGGCGGACGTTCTCCGCGTTCAAGCGCCCACCGAGGATGCCCTTGAGGGAATTCTCTTCGACGCTCAAGCGGCTATTTCCGTGGTTGGCATTGACGTACGTCAATCCGAGTGTGGCGAAATCGCCGACTTGGGCAACTCCGCGCAAGCCATACAAATTGGTGAAGACCGTCTCTCTCGCTTCGGAGATTTCGCTGTCGAGGCGCTGGACGGCCGGATTGTCGATGCGCGAAGCAATGAAGGTCAAGGCGTATTTATCGGACTGCATATCCCACTGGATGCCGTCGAAGAGCGGCTTCGAGAAGGTCATCGGCGTAAGCGTGGTCCGCAGTTGTTCGCCCACGGTCAGGGCGGTGTAGAATTGCCCTTTGGAAGCAGAGGATATCAGGACGCGGTTGAACCAACTATTGAAACGGGGATTTTTGAAGATGCTGCTGCCAAAATCGAGCGGGTGTTCCTGACGCCAGTCGTAGATGCGCCAACCACGAGTGATGTAGTTGCCATACAGGTCGTAGTAGCGATCTCCTTCCAAGAAGAGATTGACATAGCGCTGGTAGTTGTCCCGGGCGTAGTTGGTGTACTCGTAGGTCTTCCAGCCATAGAGGTAAAGCAGCGTCTGGGGCACGTACCATTTCCGCATAACCGGACTCAGCGACTCAAAATCGACGGGCGTTCCCGTCGCTCTGTACGGATTGAAGAACCCGCTTTGCAAGTCGGCCTTGAGTTCCAATGGCAAGAGGGCGAGCAAGACAAAGGACCAAATGGCTTTATTCATCGCGCTAGTTTCCCATCTCGATAGCGGCTTCGCCTTGCGATCTGACTAATAGACCACATGGACGATGTGCTGTCGCCGCTCCGTTCTAGTATCGGTCTCTACCTTGGCATCCAAAATGTAGATACCAGGAGGCAACAATAGGTCGTTCCCATCCCGACCATCCCACACATAGTGCGTCTGGTCCACCTGTTCCGTGCTAGCGACCAAAGCGCCACTTAGATCGTAAATATCGACCTTGGGTTGAGCAGTGGTTTTTACCACCAGCAAGCGTAGCTGTAGTCTGTCGTTGATCCCGTCTCCGTTGGGCGTGACAATCGCCGGAGTCACCTCCAAGGCGCGGATGATGTGGTCCTCTTGGGCGATCTCGGGCACGAACACCGTCAAAGCCCCCTGGTCTTCCGGCTGGATCCCTTGGCGAATATCGGGCTGCGTCGTAGAGCTTACCCAAGCGTCGAAAGCAGCGGCATCAGCCAACAGACGCAGCGGTAGTTCTACTTCGATGCTGTCCCCGCGCACTTGTTCGGGCAAGTCGATCACGACCGAATCTCCGCTGGACTCCACCTGCAACGGTTCAACCCGGCGATCCCCTATCCGCAATTGGACCTCGCCTTCGAGGGGATTCGGTAAGTCGAACAAGAGGCGGTTGAAACCCCGATCAGTCGGCCTAGTGCGACCTCCGAGGCGGAAGGTAAAAACCGTCAGCGAATCGAGGGCTGCTTCACGCGGGAAGACGCTGGCGAAAACCCCGTCGCCGATGAGCGGATCGTCGAAGTCGAGGGCAATCTCGCGCAGCGTCGGTGCCACCTCGGGATCTTCGGTCTGCAGGCGCACCTCCATTTGGACGAACTTCCTCGGCGTGGGCGAGCGGAAGACTTCCCCGGACTCCTTGTAAGCCGAACTCCACGCACTCCAGTCGGCCCCGGCTTTCGCCACTTTTACTTCGGGCAATTTCTGGCTGGCCGGCAGTTTGTTCCAGCGTCCTTGGGGAATTTCGCGACCGTTCTTGTCGTAATAGAATATCTCTTCGTCCAGCGTATTGCCGGTGCGCGTGCGAATTTCTATGCGGGTCCCGGCCGTTGTCTCCGCCTCCCAGCGCATCCGGCGCAGGCTTTTGGCTCCTGCCAGATCGATAAAATTCGAGGTCATCACCACCTCGGCCGGATGGCCCGCGCCGTAGAGGAAAATCTCGAATAAATGAAAAACGGTTTGCCTGTTGAGGGGAGCTTCGTGGTGATAGAACAGATAGCGCACTTTGCGGGCGGGAAAGCGAAAATCAAAGTTGCGGTTTCTCACGCCCGCGCTGCTCAGCGTTTCGTTATTGACGAAGCTGAGTAGCTGGTAATCGACGGGACTCTGAAGCCGCTCTTCCCCCTCGGTGGGAATCGGCGTGCCGTCCGAGGTCAATAGTTCAAAATTGGACTGATTCCGGTACGAATTCACCCCCAGCGTGGCAAACTGCGGCGGCGGCTCCACCATCGTTAGTTGATCGATCCAGAAGGTAGCTCCCAGATCCCATTCAAACCAATCGCCTTTATCGCGCCAGTCGAGGTCGCCCCGCGAGGTCAGGGACCACCACGTGGCTGCGGTTCCGTCCATGATATTGGCGATGGTGCGCGGATCGCGCCCAGTCCGTATGACGCCTCCGCGCTCGATAGTCCCCGGAGCGATATTGTCGCCTATAGCCTCGACTTCGATGGCTGCCAGCGCCGCATCTAAGCTCTTGGCGTGAGCGACGACGCGCACGTACTGGATGGACATGTACTCCAAGGTATCGCTGGTCGCCAAATACTCACCGGTAGCGTTGCCCAATTCCGGCGTCACAAGGTCGTACTCTATCACCGTCTCTTGGCTGGGCTGGGTCGTGCCGCCCACCCGGTCGTAGCGGAAAACGTCTTGGCCGGTGAGAAAAGGCGTTCCTTCGGTGACGAAAACGGAAAACTCCCGCAGCGGTCGCGCCCCCTCGGTAGCGGGAAAAGTCAGTCGGATCCTTTTGGCCTGGACGAGGCGGCCCAGATCGACCTCGATCCACCAATCGTCGAGCGGGGCCTCTTGGCTGGGTTGCCACCAAGTGGTGGCAGCGCCATCGAGGATATGGTCAGCTTGGTCGATGTGGGTGCCCGCACCGCGAATCCCTCCCTGCACCTCTTTTCCCTTGGCATTTAGATGGAAGAATTCAGCCGCGTCGGCAACGGCGTCTATATTGCGCCGAAAGTGTCTCAGGGCCACGCTGCCATCTGCCGCCAACGACAGCACCCCTTGCGGAAAAGTCCATTGCTGCCACTGGTCTTGGCTGTTGATGAGCAGCGTTCCGGCGCTCGCTTCCCCTACCGGAAAGAGTACCAACAGCGTTAGCAAGTATATCCGTTGCAACATACTATCCTCGGACTATAGCAATCCGGCAATGATTTGAACGATTCGAGCTGCGGATCGTCTTGGGCATCCTATTCTGCGTCTATCTGCGTCTATCTGCGTCCATCTGCGGATTCAATACGCTACCGATACCAAACGAAATTGCTCTGATGCTTCCTTGTCCGCATCTACTTTTATGTGCAAAAGGTAGATGCCCGGCGGGACCAGCGCCCCTTGATCGTCGCGCCCGTCCCATTGTTTAGTATAAAAACCCTTGTTGAGTTTCCCACGCACCAAGTCCCTGATCCGCTGGCCTGTAAGAGTATAGACGCCAATCTCAGTGGCGGTATTTTCCACGCCCAGTAGCGAGAACGCGATATCGAGTTCGTCGTTGATGCGGTCGCCGTTGGGAGTCAGGACCGACGAAGCCAATGCGACCTCGGAGAGCGCCTCCAGAGAGGTCCCGGTGGCAAAAACGCGGATGTCGTCGCTATCGAGATCCGCACTCGCGTCGCCAGGGTCAATCGACTGGGGCAGGTTTTCCCCCTCCAGTTCCAACACCTCGCCGAGGAAGTAGGTAGTAAAATCCAACAAGGCCGTGCGAAAGGTCAGCCGCAGATGCTCCTCGCCATCGACGCGCACCACTTTATGCGAGGGAAAATACACCGCTAAAACCCCATCGGCGAAGCGGACGCTATCGGGGACTATTTCCTCTAGCGGCTGACCAATCTCCAGCTTGACGAACTCGGCCTCGGCTCCAGTATTGAGTCTGATCGCATCGAAGCCTAGCTGGCCGTTGGAACCGAAGCTAGCCAAAAGGTCGTAGATAAATGTCGTGTCCTGGCCAGCCGGCGCTTCGGGCACCCGACCTCCTCCCCCGGCCAAACCCACTTCGCCGACAAGTGATTCCACGAGGAGCGGCGAGTACTCAATCGCCACGGATTTCACCCGACCGAAAGTGTGGAAATCCTCGGCTACCATGCTGAACTGAAGCTGCATATAACGCCGCGCATCCGGCGAGCGGAGCAATTGGCCGGAAAGGGCGTAGGGCGTTGACCAGAAACTCCAGTTTTGCTCGTCGAGCTTAATCGACGATTTGTCGCCGGGACGGTTTCCCTGGACAAAGGGCGATTTCTCCAGCGCCTTGTTGTAAACCGCTTCATCTACTTGCCGTTCCGTACCTATGTCGCTAATGATGTAATACGCCTTCGGGCTATCGTCCTTGCCGGTGCGCGTTTCCAGCACCAAGCTGATCGGCGCGTCCGGCGACGGAATGGGTTCGGATTCGCCCGGCGTCTTGCGAAACTTTTCAAACTCCCAAAAAATGCGCCCGAAATTCACCGGCGCTCCCAAGTCGATAACCGCTGTGCGGTAACTAGTCTCCGGCGCAAAACCCTCGCCGTACACCTCAATCTCGCTCAGCATGTACACCTGTGCGATCAGATTGAAGGCAATGCGCAAAAAACGCAGAGTCTGCGCCGGGAAGCGGACATCTATAACGCGGTCGGAGTTGACGAAGGTGCGGGACAGTACCCGCCCTAGGGTGTGAGGTCTGTCTTCTTCGCTGAGCAGGAGAAAATCTACCGATTCTCTGGCACCCGATATTTCATACGCCCGAGGGAAGCGCTGCTTTCTCAAGCCCCCGCCTTCGTCCAGTCCGGTAGCTGGAGGATAGAATACCACGCGGTTTATGGGAATGGGAAACGCAAAGTCGAAAGTGTATATATCTTCCCGGCGACCCCCACCCACTACAGACCAGCGCAGCTTAGTCACCGTAGCGAGATCGCCGTCGATGACCTGAAAGGGGGCCGTGTGATACAGAGGCAGAATGCTGGTCCAGAACCGAGGCGTTACCCCCAACTCAAAATCGTCCCTTTTGGGCTGCTTACCTAGCTGCCAAGTGCTGCCCAGAATCGTGGTGTATTCGCCGCTCTCCGTGCGAGGGCCTGCGATGATATTCTGGTGCGGCAAGAGTTCGAGGGGCTGCAAAGCACCATTGACCGGCACGGTCTCCAAGCCGACGACGCGCTCACCCAGTTCGTCCCATGGGACTCCACCCTGTCCGAGAACCAAGGTGTGGGTCTCGGCCCACAGCGGACCGACGCCGCTCAACAACACCGCAGCAACGGCAATGAAAGTACTCTTCATTAGTCCTCTGGGTTGCAACCCCCTACAAATTCGGCGCATAGGCGACAGAAGATACGGCAGAACGACGGCTATACAAACCCCTCGCCGCTAGACGAGAAACCGCTTGGCACTGTTGCTGCTCTGCCCTAGAATTAAAGGCTGACGCGGATTAGATTAGAGATAACGCGACATGACCAACGCCACGCACGCCCTACTGCTTCCCAACCAAGTTGACGAGTCCCTCGCCGCGCATTTTGCCGCGCTCGGCGTCGGCACAATCGCCGCCTACAAGCTCTGGTGCCACCGGCACGGCCTGAGTACAGCGTTAGATAAGACGCCGCAAGAGCGGTCTGAGGAACGAGCGCTTTTCGCCGCGTTGCAGCCCTCGGTAGATCCAGCAGCCAGCAAAGAGCACGACCCGCGCCGCGCCGCACTGATCCGTCGGCTATTCAACGGCGAGCTAGAGAACGAAAAGCTCAACGACCTGCTCTCGCGGCTGCGCGTCGAACGCAACGCGCTAGCCAGCGCCCCAGACGCCCAAGAGGCCCTCGGACAGCTAGTCCTGCACGTCGAAAAATACGGCCATTTGCTGCGGCCCATGCCCGTGCTCAAACGCCTCGGTGCCAACCGCGCCAACACCTATATCGCCGCCCTCGGACAGCTCGCACGGCACCACCGCGACTGGCTGCGCCCGGTAGAGGCGTGGCGACCCAACACGGCCAAGGAGCGGCCGCAGTTTCAGTCGCTGGCACGACACCTGCTCGCCCGCTACGATGTCCCCGCACCCATGGACACCGCTTGGCTCCAAGGGCATACTGCGGAAGCCTATCAACAACAAGAATGGTTCAAGCACGTAGCCGGTGGCCAAAACTTGCGTACCGCAGGTGTGCCCATGAAGGTCACCAAGCGCATGGCGCATATCTTCATGCAGATGAACCATCCACACCATACCCTGCTTCAAGCCCTGCGCATCGCCCAAGCGGAGGCGCTCGGCGGCGATTCCCACGTCTCTTGGTACGTAGCCGCCACGCCGCTGGGTGACTCGTTGGAAAACGAGGACTTCTGGATCTCGGTCGTCCACTTCTACGTCAACAACTACCCCATGCTGCACCGCACCTACTTTCTACCAGTCTACGACTACATCCGCCACCAGAAGTACCTGCCCCAGCAGATCACCCAACCCGACGGGACCCAAATCGAAGCCCCACCACCACAGCCCAACTTCTGCATGAAGGGCCGCAGCGCCGCCAAGCTGCTCAACCAAGTGGATCAGTGGCACGAGACGTTGTCGGGAGAAGAAGACGTGCCGCTCAAGACGTGGGCAGCCACGGGTTTGGCTGGTTTCCGCCTCGAAGAATACGACGCGCAGCTCAAGTGCAACCTCGTCTGGACCATCTACGAACTCTGCACCTCGCAGCAGCTCCAGACCGAAGGCCGCATCATGGGCCACTGCGTCTTTTCTTATACCGATCGCTGTCTTGCTGGCGACACCTCGATCTGGTCACTGCGGGCGCTCAACGCCGACGCCGAAGAGGCCCTCGAAAAGCGCGTCCTCACCATCGCCGTTGACAACCGCCAGCGAGCCGTCACCCAAGCCCGAGGCAAGTTCAACATGGCGCTCAATCAGCGGGAACGGCTGGAGAAGAGACGCCGGGCCGGTTCTCTATACGTGCATTTGTTGCGCGAGTCAGCGCGAATTTTGCGCTTGTGGAGCGATAAGGTGGGGTTGGTGCAGAAGAGCACGTGAGCACATCTACAAAGTGGGATTGGTGCAGAAGGGTGCGTAGGGACGGCTTGCACTCCACACCGCCCCTACGGACGAGGCGTGATTAACGGGTACCCGCTTTGATCTGTCCCCAAGTCTGGGTTTCGACGCTTGTAGCGGCCGGGGAGGCTGGTCGCCAAGCAGGAGAATGTCCACTTAAGCCGTTGGTCAGATTGACCACGTTGTTCCCGTTTATATCAATGGCCCAAATCTCAACCGGGGCTTCGCCACTGGAGCGAGCAGCGAAGGCGATTCGCCTGCTGTCGGGCGACCAAGTAGGAAAAATGTGCCAAATTCGAGCGATTCTTTCATCGATATAGAGTTCGAGTATGCCAGTCAGGGGAATAAACGTGTACTCTCCTGCACTGATATCTTTGATAGAGAGGCCATTCTGTGCGACTTTGTCCAACACGACGACCGCTTCTTTGTCCCCGTCCGGGGAGAGAGGAGTGCGATAAGGAGTGGGATAAAGACTTGGGCGGGATTTGAGTGTCTGTCTATCTACGGATACGGGGTCTTCTCCGTCTAGTCCGACGGTGAAATTCTCAAAGCCATTTGAACCATCCGTAGGTAGCCCGACATAGTAGAATTTACTTCCGTCTTCAGACCACCAAACCCACGCTTTATGGACTGAATCATCTGTCACCTGTTGCGGATTGCTGCCGTCGGCATTCATCAACCAGATTTCGCCGCTGGCAATATAGGCGATCGTCATGCCATCCGGCGACCAAGCCGGGCTAGCGCACTCCCGTCCTTGAGTTAGGTTTACAGGGTCGCTCCCATTCACATTCATAGTCCAAATGTCGGGAGTCCCCTCTCGGTCGGAGACAAAAGCGATTCTATCGCCGACTTGCCCCCAGCCAGCGACAGCCAGCCCCAAGATCGCCAAGCAGACGATCAGTATGGCTCGATAGTTCATAACGCGGCTCCTTTCAGATTTGCGAATTGGGCAAAATGTTACTTGTTGCTAGCTATTTTAACATGAACCTGATTGACTTACAACCACGGCGAACATCGGCAACAATTGAATTCAATACGCCACACCGAGCGTCCTAGCCAACACCTCTTCCCCCGATTCGGTCTCAGCCGCAATGCGCGCGATATAAGCTCCCGGAGGCACCAGCTCACCGGTCGCATCACGGCCATCCCAAGTGTGCTCATAGGCCCCGGCGGACAAGGCGTCGAAAAATAGCTGACGCACCCGGCGTCCAGCCAAATCGTATATGCCGATGGAAAAATCGACTTCCTGCACCAGACGCAGGACTTGGAAAACAATGCGACTCTCTTCGTTGACGCCGTCTCCATTGGGCGTACATACCGCCGGTACGACCTGCATCGCGGATAAAATCCCACCTCCCGCGGCATTGGAGAAAAAGACTCGGTTGGTGTTGGTGCCAACACTCGAACTGGCATCGCCAGCAGCGACCGGCTGGGGCAAACGGCCCCCGGAGTCGATTAGGTGGCTCACCAAATCAGTGGCATAGACCAGAATAGCCGTGCGAAAGGTAATGCGCAGCGGCTGATTGTTGCTCGGCGTGACCCGATTCGATGGGAAGTACAGCATCAGCCCCTGTGCATCCGCGTGGACGCTGTCGGGCACTACCTCGACGAGCGGCTCGCCCATCTCGAATTTGAGCAACGTCGGTTTGGTTTGGGTCGCAATGTGCAAGCCATCGAAGCCAACCTGCGCAGCGCTGCCAAATTCCGCTCGGATGTCATAGGTAAAAAGGGTGTCTCGGCCTGCTGGCACCACAACTACACCGCCGGGCGGGAACGGGTCTGCGAGAACGGCCACCTCGCCTACGGCGCGGTCGGCCAGCGGCAGTGAGTAGCTAATAGCCAAGCTATCTATCTGGACGAGATCGGTAGAAGTGCCGCGAAAAAAGAGCTGGAAATCGAAATACTGCCTTGGGCCGGGCAGTTCGAGGGGATAGGTAAAAGTCCCGGTCGAATCAATGCGGATCGGATTCTTCCAAGTCCAGTTTTCAGCATCGTCGAGAATGGAACCGCGGAAATCCTCCGCCAACTTGGCATAGGCGTCTGCGGTCGTGGGCTGTTCCGAACCCGTTTCGCGATCGACGATTTCAAAATGGACCAGGGGAGTCTCGTCCGTGCCGTTGCGCAGGGTCAGGTCCACGGATGCAGCGGCGGTCGCTGTCGGGAGCAGGACGCCGTCCGGCTGCCGGCGCAACTTAGTGGCTTTGACAGAAAGCGCGCCGAGAATCGCTGCTGTGGGCAGTTCAATGAGCTTGGAAAGATACGTGCCCTTGGGCACAAAACCCGTACCAAAGGCTTGGATTTCCGCTATTTCAAACGGATTGGGCGACAGGATGCGCAACCTGATAAAGCGGATTAACTGCACTGGAAAGTCGATCACCGTCCTCGGCTCGGTCTGCAAATCAACGCGTTTCAAAACCTGATAGCGCGGTGCCCCTTGCTGGGTATAGTCGCGGCCATCGTTCACGGAAAGTTCAAAGGCCCTCGGAAAGTCGTCGGGAAAGGATGGACTAGGGAAATAGACCAGGCGATTGACCGGAAAGGAAGCCCCCAAGTCCAAGAAAAAGATGCGACCCGTCTGATCGGTGCCCAGCCCTTTGAAGCGGTCGCCGGAAGAAGTCTGCTCATCGCCATCGACCAAGGCGGCGGCCGAGCCTTCGATCGCAGCGTTGTCCCAGATATGAGCACGGCCTTCGGCGACAAAGTCCAAGGTAGGCGAGTCGCTCCAGTCGAGCGAGCGGAGGATATTGTCGGTTTCTGCCAAACCGATGGGACGAATCAGAGCCGGGTTCTGCATATCTACTCCCCCGGCAACCGCGGCCTGAGAATCCCAAGAAAGTCCGTCCCCACCGACCCGATAGCTTTCGACCTGTGCTCCGAGCGGCGCACTCAGCCAACATACTCCGCACAAAGTGAGGCTGCCCGCGAGCAGTCTCATTCCTGCGCCCAATCTGTCGGCGGCTGATACCCCCTGAACACCTCGCGCTGGAACCGGTACGCCAAATCTATGGTCTCGACAGGTTGCTGCCTGAAGTCGAAGCGAATCGCCACATCGCTGAGGTGAACGGTGAACTCATTGACGTCGTGAGGTAACGCGGGGAACACCACATATCCCTCTACTTCTTGGCCGCTGAAAACGTCTTCGGCTGGATACATGGTGCGAGTCAGAATCTCCCTGCGCTCTTGGAAGACGCTGTAGGCATTACCCGCATATCCGGGAATCATAGAAGCATAGAATTCGAGGATGTCCGTTCTGTTGAGCGGATCGTACTCGCGGCCAGCCTGTTGAGAGACGAGGGTTATGCGGGTGGGATCTAGGTGCACCTTGGGATACTCGTAGTTTTTCACCTGAACCGAAAAGACAGTGTACTTTGGCGGCGTGTAGGTATCGCCCAGCGGCTTCCAATTGCCAAAGGTATAGGGATTCTTGGAATTGGCACCCGCCTTAGAGTAGTCGGCAAACTGCCGATTCAACTCTCCGTCCGTCATGGGACGCAGAGAGACTTCAAGGCGGTTAAAAACGGCGATAATGGTTCCGTCGTCCTCGACCGAGGCATAGACTTCCTGGCGATTTTCGGGCGCAGGTTCGATCGGCCCTGGGAAATAGCGACCACAACCGACCAGCACCAGCAGCACCAAGGCACTCAAGCATAGGCTCATGGCAAAGCGCTTCCCAAACGTCCTACAAAACGCGAAAGCGGGGGAGTAGAGATAGTCACACCTCTCCTCCCCCGCTGCTAAATAAAATGGAGAAATTTTACTCGTCGAAAGTCGCCTTAATTTTTCCCCAGGTGCTGCCTTCGACCGCAGTGCCAGCATCGCTGCCCCGAGTGTACTCACCCACAGTCAACAAGGTAAAGTCAGAGGCGAAATCCTGATCTCTATGTGCCCCGTTGACATCCCCGGTGACTAGCTGATGCGTCCGGGCGGCACCCTCAGAAGGCGTCGTATCGGCCTCGTTGAGCTGATAGGTGAGACCAACCGTCATTCCCGGCTGCAGGACCACGCGTTCGGTAGAAGCCTCGTCGTTTTCTAAGTTGACCCACAGCGGCATGGCGTACTCATAGCCGAGGGTGACATTAGTCGATCCGTGCGTAGCGCCAGGCGGGCTGAGGCTGACATCGGCCTCAATATAGGCCGTGGCCCACTGCTTGGCTGGATCGGCGTCTTTGCGCAGCCAAGTCGTGCCATTGCCATAGGGCGTCGAATACCCGCCGGGCACCTGCACGTGCATGGTCCACTGCTGCGCGTTTACTTGGTTTGGATCGCGGTACGGGCCACCACTGTGGTCGCCGTCGGTAATAATCTCGAGATCGTCCTCAAACCACCCGTTCTCAGGATCCGTTTCGGCCGCGTGCAGCGAATCGTCCGTCACCCGCACAAAGCCATAGATGCGGTTGTCGGGGGCCTGCGTCCAAGCGGTCCTGATGGAAACATCGATATCGCTCTTGTCTGGAATCACCTGCTGTACGACCTCGCCCATTTCGTCGGGAGTGACGATAAAATTGGGATCGTACCACGCCCAATCTCCATCCTCACCATCGGCGACGTACGTCACATCCGCGGGCCATTCCAAAGCGAAATAGCCAAAACCATTGGCGTTGCTGTGTGCAAAGCACGTGCTCGCAGCCAACAGCAGAACGCCAAAAACAGCACAGACTCTCATGGTTAGCCTCCTTTTAGAGATTAAATTGGCTGTTTTGTTTGTCAGATATGCTCTTTCTGCTAACAACTAAAACCTCCTTTTTGAAGAGTTATACCATACGCCCTTTTGCCCGTTCAAGGTATTTAATAGCATAGTGGAAGTCAACTTTCACGACGATTGGTATATGGAGACTGCCCCCCATGTTTAACTGCGTGCTGAGCGGCTTGCTCGCCTGTTGTCTGCTCTTTGCCTGCGGCGGCGATGTCAACGACGAAACGGACGTCCCCCGCAACCGCTCGCTCATAATGAACTGCACGCCGCCCAACACCTGCGCCGGCCAAATTCAGGACTACGATTCCTTCAACCCTTTTCTCCCCGGCAGCATCTCCAGCACCGGCCACAACTTCCTCTACGAACCACTCTACTTCTACAACCCCTATGGCAAAGAACAAAACCTCATACCTTGGATCGCCACCGGCCACGAGTACAACGACGACTTCACCGAAGTAACTATCCACCTCAGAGACGGCGTGAAATGGAGCGACGGCACGCCTTGGACTGCGGCCGATCTGGTATTCACAATCGACATGCTCAAAAAAAACGCTCCCGTCCTCAACGCCTCAGTCGATATGGAGCTATGGGTTGCAGAGGCCAGCGTCGTGGACGACCTACAGGCGAAAATCGCGCTAAAATCGCCCAATCCGCGCTTCGTATTCGAGTATTTAACTAACAATTTCGGCAACGGCATCCCCATTGTCCCCAAGCATATCTGGGAGGGGAAAGACGCGAAAACCTTCGCCAACCTAGATCTCCAACGCGGCTGGCCCGTAGTCAGCGGCCCCTACCGGCTCGTCCGCTCCGAGCCTCAGCAACGAATTTGGGATCTGCGGCAAGACTGGTGGGCGGCTGAGATAGGCTTTCGCCGACTCCCCCGCGTAGAACGCCTGATCTATCTGCCCTACATGGACGAAGACAAAAGGGTGCAACTGCTGATCAGCAATCAAATGGACACCTGTTTGGACCTGCGCCCGTCCAATATCAAGACCATTCTCGACCAGAATCCCGCCGTATCCACTTGGACCGGCCGCGAACCTCCCTACGGCTACCTCGATTGGTGGCCCATCGCCTTGGGCTTTAACAATCTCGAAGCGCCGTTTGCAGATGCGGAAATCCGCTGGGCCATCAACTACGCCATTGACCGGCAGCAACTCGTCGAGGTCGGTTGGCAGGGTGCGGGCACCTATTCCCTGCTGCCCTTTCCAGACTTCCCACCCCTACGCCGTTTCATGGACCAAATCGGAGATTTGCTCGCGCGCTATCCAGTCGGCACACACGACCCGGCCAAGACCGCGGAGATCATGCAACGCCGAGGTTGGGTGCTGGAAAAGGGCGTCTGGACCAAGGGAGGCGTGCCGTTCAAAATCACCATCGACCTGCATCCGAATCTCCACGATATCGTCCCCGTGTTAGTCGAACAGCTACGCCGCGCCGGCTTTGATGCCGGTTTCAGAATGACTTCCGATTATTACACCCGCATGACCGTAGGCGACGCCCGGGCCTTTCTGATCGGCAATGCGGGCAGCGTGCGCGACCCGTATTTCACCCTCAGACTCTATCACAGCCGCTACGTGCAACCGACTGGTACGGCCGCTATCTATTTCTGGCGCTGGCAAAACGCCCACTTCGATCAGATCATCGATCGCATGGCCGGCACGGCCCCCGACGATCCGCAACTGCTCGAACACTTTCGCCAAGCCATGGAAATCTGGCTGCGTGAGCTACCCTCCATCCCGTTACTCCAGTGGTACCACAGAATCCCCCACAACGAAACCTACTGGCAAAACTGGCCCACCGCGGAGACGCCTTATATCAACAGCGCCTATTGGGCGCGCACTTGGCTGCTGGTTCTCCTCCAGCTTGAACCTACACGGTAGCGACTCATGGCAATAGCAGCGATAGTCCTTTTCCTCATAGGATGCGCGGAGAACCATTCTGTAGCAGCGCGGATCGCCGATCGCACCATCGCAATCGATCAGGTAGAGCGGATCTGGGACAAGCTGCCGCAGGAGCAAAAAAAATCAAAGCAAGATGTCCTAGAGACGCTTATCAATCGCGAGTTGTTGTTCATAGAAGCCAAGAATAGGGAACTAGATAAGAGCGCACGGGTCCTATCCAGCTTAGAACGCGTGCGCCGACAACGAGCCGTAGAACGCCTCATCGAAAGGGAAGTTAAAAGCCATATAACGGTCTCTGACGCAGAGATCAGGACCTATTACGAAAACAGCGACCTGCGCACCAAACGCGAGGTGCGGGGACGGCATCTCATGGTAAAAACAGCGGTAGAAGCGCAAACGCTCTACCAAGCGCTCCTAGACGGCGAAGATTTCGCCGAGCTAGCCCGGCGTTTCTCCCTAGACCAACAGACCGCTGATAAAGGAGGAGACCTAGGCTACTGGGACGAGTCCTTGATGATCGGCCCCGTCAGCAAGGTGCTCTTCTCCATACAGCCGGGCGAACTGTCTGAGCCTTTCCAAGGCCGAGAGGGCTACTTCCACATCGTGCGCGTGGAGGACGAGCGCCCGCTGCCCTATGAGTCCTTAAAAAAGAGGATCAAAGACCGGCTCTACGCAGATCGCCTTGCCGTGCGCACGGCGGAGTTTCGCACGAACATCAGAAAGCAGTTCAATTTACGGCTAGTCGAAGCAACCTCGTTGCAGCTAGTCAAGCTGGGCAAAACCGCCTCTCACGGCATCCCCGAGTTCGACGAGGACGAGCACTTAACAAGGCCGCTAATACTCTATGCAGGAGGACAGGTCGCGCTTGGGCAGTACCTGCAATGGCTCGTAGCAATCCCATCCCAACGGCGTCCCGTAACCGTAGATACCGCGAGTATCGCTCGGTACGCCAGACGCACGGTAGTCGATTCCGTGCTGCTGCCGCTAGCCGCTCAGCAGGCCGGGCTAGCCGACGACGACGAGATGAAGCGCTACCTAGAAAAGCGTCAATCGCTACTAATGATCGAAGAGCTGCGCCGCCTAGAGGCAGAAGCACCAATTGTCAACGAAGCTGCTATGCGGACCTATTACGAGGAGCATCTATCCTGGTTTACCGATCCCGATTTGCTCATCTACGAAGCCATCCTGCTCCACCACGAAGCAGATGCACTCGACGTCGCCGAAAAAGTGCGCCAAGGAGCCGACATGTGGACTTTGGCCCAGGCTTATCCGCGCTTTCACGACGCTTGGTTTCACTATAACATTTACCACATCCACCGCGAGGAAGACGAACAACACGCCCACTCCCCGCACACCATGTCGGCCGTGTTAGCAGCCGTCCGCAAAACCCCGGTGGGAAAAGTCGGTGGGCCTTTCCTGGTGCATTTCCAGCCGCGCGAAAAAATCTGGCCGGGATACATCGTGTTTCGCACGCTGGAGCAACGCCCTGCCCGATTGCTACCTTTTGCCCATCCCGAGGTTCAGCAAACCGTAAAAAAGATGGTGCGCTCGGCAAATGGCCAGCGCATTGAAGAGCGCTTTGAAGCTTTTCTAAGCCAACTGCGGGAGAAGTACGCAGAGCAAATTGAAATATACCCCGAGAATCTCGCCTCCGAATCGGCCTTATAAATTCATTCCTCCGAAAGGTATCCCATGCACATCACCAAAGTCGAAATCCGCACCATAGCTCCACCAGTTGACCGCTTCACTTGGTCGGACGACCTGCCAGATCAATACTCGACCAACACAGTCGTCCGCATCTATACAGACGAGGGTGTCGAGGGCGTAGCTGGCGTCTGGAACGCGACCTCCTTTGACTTCGAGCGCTACACCGCCGAATCCATACGCCACCTAGCCCCCATCCTGCTGGGCAAGGACCCGCTCTTGCGGGAACATATCTGGCACGAGATCAGGCCGCGCGTCTTTCCGCTGCCGCCCCAGTCGCTGGCCGCTATCGACATCGCCCTGTGGGACCTAGCAGGCAAGGTAGCGGGACTGCCACTCTATCGCCTGTTGGGCGGAGCGCGCGACAAAATCCCCGCCTACGCCAGCACCCCGCTTTTTGAAGATGTCGAATCCTATCTGAAGAACGCCGAGGAATTCATCGCCCAAGGCTTCAAGGCCATCAAGTTCCACACTTGGTGCATTCCCGAACTGGACCTCGAACTCGCCCGCGCCGTCCGAAAGCAGTACCCCGGCAACGACGTCGCCTTCATGCTCGACGCCGAGAACAACTACGACCGCGACGGTGCCCTGCGAGTCGCCCAAGAACTCGAAGCAATGGGTTTCACGTGGTTTGAGGCCCCGTTGCACGACTCAGACCTCGACGGCTACCGGGAGCTGACGAGTCGAGTAACCATTCCCATTCTGCCGTCCGGCAACTGGTTCCAAGACCTCCACACCTTTGCCGAAGCCCTTCATTCAAAGGCGTGGGGCCGCGCCCGCACCGACGCGGCCATGATGGGCGGGATCACGCAGACCAACAAAGCAATCGCCCTCACCGAAGCGGCTGGCATGAAATGCGAGATCATGTCGTGGGGATACAGCCTAGTATCGGCAGCCAACCTGCACCTGATGCTGGCGCACGACAACTGCTCCTATTTCGAGCAGTCAGTCCCCTGCGAACCCTACGAATACGGAATGCAAGACGTCATCCGCGCCCAACCCGACGGCTATGCCTATGCGCCCGCCGGACCGGGCCTCGGCCTCGCCGTGGACTGGGAAGCCATGGCGGCAGCCACTATCCATTCGATTGTCGTCGACTAGGACGCTGCTGGAGCTACCGCAAGAGACTCATTGCTCCACCAGAGCTATAGGAGTTACCAATGAGCAAGTTGACAAATGCTGAGCGGGAGAGAATCCGAGAAGAAGTGCGGGCAGAATTCCCGCACGACGAAATGATGCAGGAAATTCATTTCGTACAGCAGGTGCACTATTTCGAAACGAAGGATCTGCGCCCAGAAGATCAGATTCGCTACTTCAAGAGATCTCACCAAAAGTAAACGATGTGATATCCTGCTGGGCAAGGACCCGGTCAACCATCTATTTTTCGCAGACGGCGACGCCGATGTGGCGGTAAATACCGTCTTGATCAACCTGTATTGTGCCGTCGCCTGCCCCGTAGATATTGCCTTGGTCGCGGGCCGAGTAATAGAGCAAATAGCGGTCGCCATCTGCGAGGACGCACGGCGTTGAGGTGTAGCGGCCGTCAAAGTGGTCGGGATGGCGCGTGGCCGGAAGGGCCGAGCGCTCAAAGTGGTGCGTCCAGTGCAGACCATCGGCCGAGGTCGAGGCGTAAATTTCGAAAATGCCGTCCGCCACGTGGCAGCCGTACCACATGGTGTAGGTACCGTTGTTTTCTAGGACATAGGGATAGACGATGCTCCTGTGGGTCTCATTGGCCACGACCGCTGGTTCTGCATCGCGGCTCCAGTGCAGACCATCTTCCGAGGTAAAGCGGTAGATGTGGCGAGCCATAGCGCGAAAATCATCGTCTGCCGCCGGTGCAGAATTCATCCACATGCGATAGCGACCCGGTCCATCCTTGAGCACACAGGGGCGGCGACCGCTCGGGTAGAGCGGCTCGGGGTGGACTTCCCACTGTCGGCCATCCGGGCTAGTGGCATAACCAAGCATCTGCCGCATAAGAGGGCCTTTACTCGTAGTGCCGAGGCGCTGGCTCATCACGAACCACATCTTGTACAGACCCTCATCGGCATCAAAGAGGACGTGTGGTGTCTGCCACGCTTGGCCCACGGGGGTCTCGCCCGTGCGCAGAATGGGATTGTCGGAAAAGGCCGTCCAGTGCAGGCCGTCCTCCGATTTAGCATAGCCCAGATCCATGTCGTCGTTGCGCGTGGCACTGCTGTTGCCCAGATACCACATCTCGTACCGGCCATCGACCTTGACCACCGTGGGATTGTAGAGCGTCACCTGGCACCAAGTCTGCTCTGTCGTCATGGTCGAGAGCGCAGGCTGGGACGACCGCTGCCAAGCTAATTCGTTGAGAAATGCATCCGCCATTTTACCATCCAGAATCGTCACTCGCCGATCATGGCAGCAGTAAGGCGATCTATGAGCGCATCGTCGGCTGGCAGCAGACCAGAGGCCGGCAAACGCCGCAATAAGTCGGCCCAGCGGTCGTACTGTGCCTGCGCCCGTTGCAGATAGGGCACCGCTTCCTCCTCGCGGCCCTCAGAAGCCAAGGTCACACCCACCCAGAACGGAGCTTCACCGCCCGTTGCCTCATCGGACACCATTTCGGTCGCTGCGCGGTAGGCATCCATAGCCGCTTCCATGTCCCCCGCAGTCACCCATTCGTCGCCCTCGTTCAACTTGTGATAAGCCCGCGCCAGACGCACCAAGCGGCGCAGTTCCTCCACCGGCTCGGGATGATCTTCCACGCGCAGATCGAACACGCGGTCAACCCACGGCCTACCCGTATCCTCAGCAGATACCACGAGAATGGCCGCGGACTGCCGGCCGCGCAGGTCTCCCCCCTCGGCTTCGGCGACTTCCAGAGCCACGAGTAGCCGCTCTGCCAAATCGCCTTCGGCATTCTCGTAGGCGTGCGCCATAGCCGGCCACACGCTGTCTTGGTCCATCAGATTCGCCTGAACGCTGTACTGGGCACCGGTCTGATGGCCCGCAGCGGCAATGGCCCGCTCACCCGTATGGACGGCCACATTCCCCTCGGCATCAACCATGGCCACTTGCCGCACGGCAGCGTCGGCATCCCCTGCGAGCAGAGCGGTGAGAGCCGCCTGAGCCGTCTTACCCATGGCCATCAGCTCAAGGCCAAGCGGACCGTAAGCCGGATCAACAAGAGATTGAGTAGCCACAGCGCCAACGCCGGGACGTGCCCACGGAACGATAGGCCCCACGGAAAACCAGTGGGATTGGACGGCGACGCCGAGCTGTCCGCTGAGGGAATCGCGAGCGACGATGGAGTAAGTAGCCACAGGTCGCCGCCAGTTGGGTACATCGGCCGCGACTAGCTGTGCCGTGGCGATAATTAAGATGAGTAGGCGCATGATTCCTCCCAAGTGTCGATGAATGGGGATTAATCTTTCTTGTCCTTTGCCAACGGCTCAGTCGGTGCTTCCTTGCTGTAGAGCGACGATCCCCGCTCGTACGACACGGTCACCTCGCCATTGGCCACGTCCAGTCGCGGCACGTTGTTGTTGAATACATCGCGGTCCGGGCCGCGCATCACAGCCAACTGGGCATCGCTCATCCCCTCGACCAATTCGCCCCAGCGGTTTTCCGGGTGGACCACCTCGCCGCCGCTGCGGTTGAAGTTGCGCGACGAATACTTGATCAGGATACCCCGCCGCGCAATCTCGCTCTTCCAAGCCAACGCTCCGTGGGTCGTGCCGCCGTCGCCGAAGAACAGCACGTCGCCGGCCTGCATCTCGACGTGTTTGACCAGCCCCATATCGCGGTCGCAAGTCCGCACGCCGGGAGGCATTTTGTAGTACGCCTTGTGGCTGCCCGGCACGCAGGCAAACCCCCCGTCGCCCGCCCGCACATCCCTGAGCTGCCAAGTCACGGTAATCGCCTCGCAATAGCTACGGCCATTGTGGTACACATAGCCGCGGCCGGGATTGAGCGGCTCATTGGCGTCGTGCAGCGCATGACCGCTAGTTCCCTTGACCGCGACAAAACCCGTCGCTCCACCCATCCGCCCACCGCTGCCGCCCATCCAATTCAGCCGGTGCTCGACTACCGGATGCGCGACCATCCGCCGGAACGGTTCGCAATACGGCTGGGGCAAGTCCAGCAGTCCATTCAACAGAGGCCGCCCAGTTCCCGCCAAGCTTTTGGACCCCCGCGCCAGCTCTTCGCCGACTTGGATCCGGTCCTCAAAGCGATCCACTGCCTCGTTGGCCGCAGCCAACCACTCCTCGTCCATCACCCCGCGCAAGACCAGATAGCCGTTGAGGTCCCAGAAGTAAAATTCCCGATAGTCAATGTCGCTGTCGGGATCTACCTGCAAAAGCGACGGATGAAAGACCCCGGATTCCATCCGCGTCGTCTTGCCATCGGTCACAATCGTCGGCGGTGGAGTCGTGGCTTGGTAGCCCGGCTTGTAGAGCGAAGCCTGCTGTACCTCACTCAATTCAGCGTGCCATTCCGGGCGCGGCTCCGCTTCGGTCTTCGGCCCCGTCCCCGCGCTGCGGATCACGCCGCGCCCTACAAATTCGTAACTCAACAGCCGCTGGCGTCCTTTCCCCTGCCACGGCCGCATCCCCTGCACCGTCGCCAGCCCCACGATCAGCAAATCCCCCGCTTTGAGCGCCGGCTGCAAGGTAAGCCCCATATCGTCGGCCCCGGTCGCCACTTCCTCTGGCGTCGCCACATTGCCCTTGTGGCTGCACGGCACCAGCACAAAACCGCCATCCCTCTCCTCCACATCCTCCAGCGCCCACAGCACTCGCACTCCCTCACTGAAGCGCCGCCCGTTCTGAAAGTAGTACGCAATGGCAGGATCCCGAGGCTCGTTGCCGCCGACCAGCGGCGCACTCGTGTCGCAAGTCTCCTCACACCAGACTTCCGGTGCGCGGTCGAGAATAAACCCCTCGCCGACAAGCTGGTTGAGATACCACACCAACGCCGGATGCACCAGCAAGTCGCGGAACGGCTCCCGCGCCTCCCCCGGCCAACCCAACATCCCCTCCGTCGCCCCCACGGCGTCGATCTCCCTATTGAGCCGCTCGACCTCCGGCCGAGTCAACGTCCCCGGCACGTGCAAATACCCAGCCACGTCAAAACAGTAATTCTCTTCGTTGGTCATCACTTCGCGGTCCATTGGACTCCTCCTTTGTCCAGAATCAGCGTCGGCATTTTAATAGAAGACAATATAGCCGCTGCTCCAATCAACCGGCAATGGACGCCGCCCCACTAGCGCGATATATTGCGCCTACAATCAACAAGGAGAACACGCCATGGCTCTAACCCCCTGGATCCGCATCGGCCAACCCTTAGAGGCGGTCATGTCCGACTACGAGCGCATCTTTGACGCCTGGGAACAAGGCGGCATTCGCGGCCTTGTCTTTGGCCGTCTGGTCTTTGCCGACGAGCAAGGCCAGAGTACCATCCCCGCGTTCAAGGGCGATCCCGCGCCCTACCAAAAGCGCGGCCTCAACGCACAACTACGCGACGTCCCCTTGCAACCCGACAAGGAAAAGCTCCTGCACGCCATGCTGGCCGACGCCAAAGAGCGCGGCTGGACCGTGATGATCTTCGCGCCCGCCTCCGGCACCATTGCCGCCGAGGGCCTGCCGCTGGAGGAGGACCCCTACGGCACTCAGGCCCATGCTGCGTCTTGGGAGGACATCTTCGCAGCTTTCCCAGAAGCTGACGGCGGCATTGTCGATGGCTGGACTGAGTCGCCCTACGAGCTGACGTATCACCACGGCAACGCGGTTTTCCGTCCGCTCAACGACGGCCAGCGCCGCGAAGCAACGGCTAGAGGCTACGACGCCGAGCGACTTGATCAGGGCCGCCAGCATTTGCACCAGCGCTTCCAGAGCTTCACGCCCGCCGAAGTGTCCTACTATGGCGATTACGGCGTGCTCTCGGAGATGAACCTCTTCGACATCAACGAGGACGCGCTCTACTGGCTGCGCTGGCGACGCGAAGACGGCATCCGCCAAGGCCGTGCCTTCCGCCAAGCCATAGACGAGTTGCCGCGCCAACTGCTCTTGGGCAATGGGCCGCGCTCGGCTGTGTTTTCCGGCATGACCGCGCTCGACTTCCACGCTTGGGGCCAGATCGTAGATTTGCTACTGGTCAAGCACTACTTCTGGCATCGTGGCTTTGACGGGATGTACGGCACAGTTGCCCGCTGGGTACAGCAAATTCAGGAGTGGAATCCGGTGTTGAGCGAGGCGCAGTGCTGGACGGTGCTCCGCGCTTGGCTCGGCATCCGCCTACCCGAGGTGGAGTGTCTAGCCGACATGGAGTTGGGATTTCCGCAGGCGTTTTTCGACGAGGTAGTGCAGGAAGAAACGCGCCGCGCCATCGCCGCAGTTGGCGACCCGCAAAAGATTCTGCCCTGGGTCGATACCGGACGCATGCCCCACGGCGGCGACCCCATGACCTCCGGCGATCTCTACCGCATCCTCCAAGCCTCAAAAGAGGCCGGACTACAGCGCTTCCTCTTCCACAATCACGCCCACCTGACCGCGGCCGAATGGGCGGTTATTTCCCGGATGTGCGGCACGGCGTGGGACGAAGACCCCGACGGCTACTGGCCCCCGGCGACGCCCAAACCCGGGACGTTCTAAGCGCCCCGTGCCCTACGACCGTCAATGTTACTTTAAGGAATATCGGCTATGAGACCAGTTTTGTGGAGCCGCTTGTCGATGACCTGCGGCGATACCTCAAATGTCCTAGCTATCCTCTGAGCGGCCCAGTCGGCTAACCGATCTATATATTGATGGCGTCTAAATCCGGCCTGCCTCGCCTGATTGGAGAGGGCGTCCATCTCAGGCAGCAGGACATCGAAGGTGTGCTGCAAGTGGTGCTGGGGCACGAGCAGGCAGCCGGCGAATTCATACGCCTGATATTCCATCCAGTTTAGCTGTTGCTCTGGGAGGCTGGCGTAGAGCGTTTTCCATGCCTGTATATCTGGGGTGGCAGGCAAACTCTCGATAAACTCTTTATGCAGAACGAAGTGTCCCAACTCGTGTGCGACGGTAAAGCGTTGCCTGACCGCGTGCTGGTCAAAGTCCAAGTGGATCTCTTTGAAGTCGCGGGTAATAAACCCATCGCCTTCGATGTTGGCTTTCAGTCCAGGTAGGGGCAGGACACTGATCTTGAGGCAGTATTCGGCGATGTACTCTACATCAACAGGCAGGGTGTCGTCCCAGTATTGGGATAGAAACTCTTCGGCATGTTGCTGGATCTCCTCATTCGGAATCCAACGAATCCCGTTCGGCATGATGGGTACTCCTCATCAACTCCGCCACCATATCTAGCTGTTCCTCTGTCAGCTTCTCGCCCCGGATCGTGCGGAAGAGAACGGGCAGTTTGGCTGCCAGCGCCTCGTCGTCGAGGATGTCTCGCGGCACTTGGCCGGCCGAAATCGCGGCCGCGTCCATAAACGCCCTCCGCGCTTCTGAACCTTCTTCCAAGCCGAGTTGCTGGGCCAGCTTGTCTTGCGCTTCGCGCGATTTAGGGGGCGGCCGGAGACCTCGTTCCATCTTGGAATACGTCCCTGGATCGAGGCCAAACTGCTCGCAGAAGCGCCTGAGAGGTACTTGCTGCTGGTGGCGCAACGATTGTAAAAACAAAGCAAAAGGGCCTATGCTCATACTAAACTCCTACGTCTAAACTAATCTCTTTATGTTTTCCTACGAAGGATCAGGGGACGGCCGGTGCGTCGCGCTCCTTTTTAATCGGCAGGTGCAGGTGTCTTGGGAGTTAATATACAACTGTTGGATGATTTTGCCAACAGCTTAATCAAAAGAAAATAATCTTCTCCTACTTGTCGGACGAAAAAAAAGAAGCTCAGCTCAGCAAGGAACTCGGGGAGATGCTGCAAGTCGAAACACTCCAAGCGGAGTTCCAAACGGCCTGTCAGCGCTCTTTCGCGATCTGGATGTTGAAAACGAATGGCTACGCGCACCGCACTCCTTGCTGGACGAGCGAGAGCCGTTAAAGCTGCTGTTGGGCGGCTCCATGGAAGACCTTCTTTTGGTGAAGGAGTACGTGGATGCCGCCGCAGGACGATGACGTGCGGGAATCCCGACAAGCGATTGACAACCTGCTTGACGAGATTCCCACCGTCCCGAAGATCCAGACGGCTACTGGCCCCCAGCAACGCCCAAATCCTCGACGTTCTGAGCGCCCCGTACGCCAGCCCCAAGACCCCTCGCCCGACAACCCCTGCGGTGTCGATTCAGGATCTCCGGCAAGCGGCCCACAGCGAGGTACCTACCTATCAGGAGTGGGTTTCCAGAAACTTCAGCATGTGGCCGAGCATCTCCGGCCTGCTGAGTTTCAATCCATGCCCATCCTCCTCAAAGACTACGAGCTCGCAATGGTGGCCCGATTTCCGCGCCGATTTCTGAATTGACCGCACGTCAGTGGTCGCGGTGGTGTCCCGGCCCCCGTGCAGGATAAGCAGAGGGAATCGGATATCGCCGGCCCGCCGGACTGGCGAACGCTCCAGAAAGGCGCGTTTCCGTTCCGCAGGATCGACTGGCAGTCCCCTAGAATACCACAAAGGCATCAGTTCTGTGACTCCCCACAACGCGATGCCGCAGGTCCAAGAAACTTCGGAGTGAGTCAGAGCTAGGAACGTCAGAAAGCCGCCGTAGCTGAAGCCGGACACTGCCAGCGGGCGATCCTTTCCGTTGAATCGACGCCGCCAATCCAGACCGCAATCAACCACGTCGAGGACATCTGCCCGGCCGCATTCCCCGCGATTTGCCAGTTCGTGCTCAGTACCGTACCCACCCTTGCCCCGGTACGCGGGCCGGATCACCTCGTACCCTTCCTCCAGCAATCGGAACACCACGGGATCGTCTTCACCGATTTCTCCAGAAGGGCCTCCATCGACATAGATAACAGCCCGACCGATGGGATTCCTAGGCAAATAACGCAGAACGGGGATGTCCAGCCCGTCCCGGGCCTTGAACCGGTAGTCGCTTCGCTCATGGGGAGGTGTGACTTTGAGGGACGGATCCTCCATGACCAAATCGCAGGCACTGCCTACCTCCCAGTGATGAAGCCCTCCGTCGGCACCCAAGAAGTAGATGCTCTTACCATCTCGGTCGAAGGTCACTGCAGGCCCCGTGTGGGTGATTTGTACAGGGGACAGTGCCTCCAAGGGGAGATCGGCGATCGGTTTCACGGAAGGTGGGGCAAAGAGCCTGAGCTGCTCCTCGCAGACCGCAAGGATTCTGCCCTTGGGGTCGAAGCATCCGCGGACAGCCCCGTCTGTTTCGACGGCCCATACGAGGCTCATGTCCGTCGCGTCGAAGACCTTCAGCCGAGTAGTCCGGTCCTTCTCCGTGATCAGTAAACGCCGGTCGTCCGGCGACCAGCAGAATCGACCGGCAAGATGGGAGCTGCCACAGGGAATAGGCACTTGTCGCTGGGAGTGGAGCTCTCTGTCGGTAAGTACGATGGCATCATAGGGTTTAGGCGTGTCGTAGAACGTCCTGCGGAACGCCAGCCTAGCTCCCGACACGCTCCACTGTGGGAAACGATCGCAATCTTTCTTCGGGCTAGATTTGAACTCGGCTATTGCGCCATCCGTGACCCCAACTCTAAATATCCTCGGTGGGCTGCTTCGACTGAGTGGAACGGCATGGGCAGAAAAGGCTAGGTAACGGCCATTAGGGGACCAAGAGGCAAATCCTGCGTGCTGGTCAGGCAGGTCCACGATCGTCTCTGTCATCCCTGTCTCAATTGAGTGCAGGTATATTCGGCCATTGCCGGCACAGGCGAGCAATTTGCCATCTGGAGAGAATCGCGGGGTCTGGGGCAGGAACTGTTGCGGCACCCGTGTGAGAGGTTTTCCAGAGGTGATATCCGTCACCACGATCTCCGCTATCCGCTCTCTCACGCGGCGCAAGGCAAGCCTACCCGTGGGCATGTGGAGGTCGAAGTCCGTGAACATTGATAGGCTTTCTCGAGTTCGTCGATGGCTCCCGCCAACCTGCGCCCATCATGTTTAATAGATGGGTTGGTGGAAGTAACTCGCTAGTCTAAACACCATTCGTACGGCCCAGGCCCCGTATGGCAAATCATCTCGGCGATTTGCCCGCGCATTGACGCAATCCGCTCCTGACAATCACGATTGTCAACCATGTTTTTCATTTCACCCGGGTCGGCACTCAAGTCGTACAGTTCGTCGATATCGAAACGGTTCCATATATATTTCCAGTTCCCGTCCCGGACCATCACATGGGCAGCGAACTGTTCCGGCTCCTGAGCGTTGTGATAAATCGCGTCGAGGCTGGCAATCTCGGCGAAGATGGGCCGATGATCAGGCTCGCGTCCATTCAGGATTTCCTCCGCTACGGAACGTCCATCAATCGGTGCTGGCGGCCTTTCATTTGCGAGGTTGAGTAACGTCGGCATCAGATCGACGCCGGCAAACGGCGCTACTACCCGAAACCCGCGCGGCAATTGTTCGGGCCATGAGATCAAACAGGGCACCCGTGCCGACGCTTCATACATCAGGCACTTCTCCACATAGCCGTGGTCCCCTAGCAATTCCCCGTGATCACTCATGAAGACGACAATGGTATTGTTGAGCAGATCTCGTTCCTCAAGGGCTTTGAGGATGCGCCCGACTTGCGCGTCAATGTGTGTAATGAGGGCGTAATAGTACGCCACCATTCGGCGAAATTCCTCGTCAGCTACCTCAGGACGAATGCGGAATTTCCCTCTCGCTTGAAAGCCGGGTCGTAGCTTGAGATTATCTCAGCCCCACCGGACACAGGCGCATGAGTTCGAGTGAGCTATAGCGCTGCTCGGCGATGCCGGCGGCCATAGCCGGCGTTGTCGGTTGCCAGCGCCCTTCGTCGGTGCGCTGGCGCAAGGAACGCTGGGGGTGATGAAAATTGTAGCGCAACGCGCCAATCCAACTGAGCGCATCATGCCGATCCGACCGACGTGAAAAGCGCAGGGTTTTGCGCCCCTTTCGTGCGTTACGCATCCGGTCGGTCAGGTTGAAGCGCTCGATGGCACTGGTATTGGCTTTCGTCCAGCCCAACTGCGCTACGACCTCAGCCAAGCGGCCCTTGCCAAAGCGGGGTCGGATCTCGACCCGTTGGACTCGTCCGCCGTGCCGATGCTTGACAATCTGGGCGTATACCAAGCCTTGGGGGATGCGAACAACAGGGGCCGGCCGGCGGCCCCGGCGATGGCGTCGAGGCACCGGATAGGCTCGACCAAAGGTGGCCACAATCGCTTCGGGATAGGTCGGCTCGCCATCGGTAAACAGCGCCGGCAGCCGCGCATCACACGAAAGCCGCGCTGCCGCATCGGCCACGACTTGATGAATCGTCGTCGTCGTACGGCGACCCGGCACCAGCGATACCAGCAATTTACTCTGCGGATCCAAACTGGTAGCATCCCAATAATCCCCCCGTTCACTCGGATCGTCCATCGGCGTCATGTGCCGTTGTTTTTTGGCCACATACGACCATTTCTCATCAAATTGGAGCGCCCTCGGATGCACGTCACGCACCAGCCGGTCATGCAGTTGATAGCTGACCGGTCCGCTCACGCGCAAAAGGCGGCTAACCGCATCCTTGGACACCCCCACCAAGCGCGCCGTGGCATTCAAGCCACAGGCACTATCCAGATGCTCGATCACCGACACGGCTTGGGCTTCACCGATTTTGCAATTAAACAACGCCGTGCCTTTGCGCTCGCTGAATTCCTCGCCGCAGCACCCACAGCGCAGATAGCGAATCCGGTCGGCTCCATAGGTCTTGCGCACCCGCAGGTTGGCTTGGCCGCGTTGGCCGTAGGTCTTGCATTGGGCATTGAGACAGCACAAATTCTCCAACGCTGGTCTTGGCTCTTTCATCTGTATCCCTCCTTGCTTGGCGGTTTGGAGAGATAAATAAAGGGCACAAGGCCAGCACTAGACCTAACTGGTCTGAGATAATCTCACGTTACGACCCAAACGAGGGAATACCCTCTTTAAGCGAGATAAAGATGGTAATGAAATTTGGGTGCCGGAAAAGCCCAATGTTTTAAAAATCGACAAAATTTCGGAGGACAGTGTCACCTATAAACCCGAAAGCAATATCCGTATTATTGACGATCAGAGCCGTGAAGTTCCCGCTATTTTCAGCTCGTGGAAACAACAGGAGGGTATTGTATGGTAGCACAGCCCAATCCATATATACGAATAGAAGAAGATCAAAAATCCCAAGATTCTGGTCTCAAATGGACATCAGTTGTTGTTCGAGAAGTAGTAGAAAAGGGATACCGCTTAGAAGCGAGCGTTTACGGTATTGAAAACAGAAAAGCCAGAGAGAATTTAGAACAGTGCAAATGGGATATTGTCTATTTGGGTGATGAATTCGAGAAGGCCTTTTACTTAGGGAGATTTAAAAGGATTTATGTCGAAAAAAAGAGTGGCATGCCTTTTATTTTACCTTCACAAATAACGGAGATATATCCAAAAGCCAGTAAATTTATTTCTCCTACAACAAATGTTGATATTGAAAGCACACGGGTTAAAAGGGGTCAAGTATTACTTACTCGCTCTGGCACAATCGGTGTAGTTTCTTATGTGTCTAAAACCCTCGAAAACCAGTTAATATCAGATGATGTTATAAGAATAGAAGCAAGACCATATTCTGGTTACATATATACGTACTTGAAGTCAAAGATCGGCAGATTGCTGATAGAAACTAACAATTATGGTGCGGTCATAAGTCATATTGAACCGGAACACCTGAATCGCATTCCAATTCCCAACCCACCGCTCATTCTTAAACAGACAATTCACAACCTGATTGAAAACTCTTTCAAGTTAAGAGATGAATCTAATGAACTGATGGATGAAGTACAAGCCTTATTGAGAGAGTCTTTACAACTGCCTGATATTGAAAAATTACAAGGCAAAGTCAGACAGTTTGATAAAATGGTTGATACATTGAATTATTCTATTCCATTGAGTAATTTAGGCAATCGACTGGATGGTTCCTATCATGTTCCCATAGTTCGAGTTCTCGAACAACATTTAGAGAAAACAGCAAGAGAAATTGTCAAGGTCGGGGACGGTCGGATAAGCCGGACGGTTATCTTACCTGGCCGATTTAAAAGAGTCTATGTTGAAGAAGGCAATGGAATTGTGTTTTTCGGAGGAAAACAGATATACGAATTAGATCCAGGCAACAAAAAATACCTTTCAATGAGCCAGCATGGAGATCGAATAAAAAATCAATTAACGCTTCATGAAAACATGATAATGATTACATGTAGTGGGACGATTGGAAAAGTAGCAATAGTTCCTAAACATTGGGATGGTTGGACTGCGAATCAACACATTATCCGCATTGTACCAGCAGACAATGAAATTGCTGGTTATCTCTATGCTTGGCTTTCAAGCGATTACGCATATCCTCTTATGACTCGATATACTTATGGGGCTGTGGTTGACGAGATTGATGATAAGCAGGTTTCGGCAATTTTAATTCCGTTATTGCGGAATGAAAACACACAGGAAGCAATAAACGACAAGGTTTTGGAAGCAAATAAAAAAAGAACCGAAGCCTATGAATTGGAACAAGAGGCTTTAGCTATTCTCAATGAAAAAGTCATCTATGCACGGTAAATTCCCTGACTATCAGTAGACGGTGTGAAAGGGTTTAGTTAGATCTCTACAACACTCACACGTATGCTTTCCCATTCTTACAGTATTTTGAATTTCTCTTGCTTTAGTGATTGTGCCAAGGCCGCCAACCCAGCCAAAACAGCTTGGGCCGACGGCGGCGTGTAGGCAAGGGAAATACAGTACCGCTAGCGCTACTCTTCTCCCACCTCGTCCCCCTCCTCCGGATAAAGCACCACCCGCACATAGCGGTCCATGTTGAAATACTTCTGCGCCGACTGCTGCACTACATCCACCGTCAGCGAATCCACCAACGCTGGATACTGAACCAGCAGCCGCGAATCGACCCCGTTGAAATCGAGCGCTGCCAGCGACCCGACCCAGAAGCTGTTTTCCTTGAGGTTGGTCTCGCGTTGGCGTTTGCGCATTTCCTTGACCTTATCGACGTAGAGGTCGGTGGTGCCGACGGTTTTTAGGCTGTCGATTTGCTCGAAGATCACCTGCGTCAGCTCCTCGACGCGGTCGGGATCGCTGCCGAAGGAGATGGAGATGCGGTACTCCTCGTCCGGGTGTTGCGAGCCGCTGCTGCTGACCCAGACCCCATAGGTGCCGCCCAAGTCCTCGCGCAACACCTCGCGCAGCTTGATCTGCAGCACGGAGGTCATGGCCCTGAGTTCGAGGTTGTTTTTCCAGCCGTCGTATTCAAAAGGGCCGGTGAAAATCATCTGCGATCGGCTCTTGGGTTCAATGCCGCGATAGACCGCTTTGTCGATCACGCCCTCTGGGGCCTCAATGCCGACATCGCGCCAAGTCTCCTCTCGTCCGGTGGTCGGTAAGCCGCCCAAATAAGTGCGCACCAGCGGCTCTATGCCTTCGAGAGTGAAGTTGCCGACAAAGAAAAACGAGAAGTCGCCAGCGTCGGCAAAGCGATCTTGGTACACAGCCATAGACGTGGCCAAGTCCATCTCGTCGAGCAACTCCAGCGACCAGGGGCGCGCCCGGTGGTGGTACTGCGCCATGGTGACCGCAAGGGTGTCGCTGAACGCCGTCTCTGGGCGCGCGCTGCGATTTTGGATGGAGCCTCGCATGAGCGTCTGATAGGCTTGGAAGGCCGTGCTGTCTTGGCGCGGCGCAGTGAAGAAGGCGTAGATCAGCTCGAACATGGTCTGGATATCTTCGGGCGAGGCCGAGCCAGAAACGCCCTCCTGCAAGCTGCTGATCCACGGCGATACCCGCACCACTTTGCCGGCTAGTTTTTTCTCCAGTTCGATCTTGTTAAACGGCCCCACGCCGCCTTCGCTGACTACTGAGGTCGCCGTCGAGGCGGCTACGTAGTCGGCGTCGGGGACTAGGGAATGACCGCCGGGACTATAGGCCCGGAAGAGGATCTCATCGTTTTTGAAGTCCGTCGGCTTTAGGCAGACCCGGATGCCGTTGGCGAGCGTCCACCAAGTCACGCCGATCTCGGGGATTTCGCTGCGTTCGACGATGTCAGCCGGAGCTGGCACTTGCGCTACGAGCGGCTCGTCGGACACCTCGTCGGCATACGGCGCGATCTCCTGCTGCGCCGCCTTGGCGAAGATCGCCAGTAGGTCTTGCTCGCTGGGCACGGCAATGCCCTCTTGCTCGGGTGCCTCCACGGTGATTACCCGATTTTTTTCGCTCGTCCACTCGCTGGCCAGCGCATTGACCTCCTCTAATGCAATGCCGGGAACCAGTTCTTGATAGAGTTCGTACTCCTTGGCAATGCCGGGGATGGCTTCGTCGGTCAGCAGGTGGCGCACGTATTCGGAGGCAAAACCGCTCGACTGTTGTTTGTCGCGCTCGCGGTAGGACTGCTCCATGCTGCGCAGCATTTCCTTTTTCTCGCGCGCTAGCTCAGAGGCGGTAAAGCCGTGTTCCCGCACTCGCGCCGCTTCAACCAGCAGGGCCTCAAGTCCGGCGTCGAAACCGTTGTTTTGCACCCCAGCGCCGAGGATGAAAAACTCCTTGGAGCGCAACCAACGCCCTTGGCCTGAATAGGCCCCCAAAAAGGGTGGCTCGGGGAGCTTGGTCAGTTCGTGCAGGCGCTGGTTGAGCATCCGGTGATATAGGGCCTCAATCAGCGAGCGGCGGTAGGTGCTCACCGTCCCTTGGGGCCGCACATCCGTTTTGTAGTAGATGCTGACGCTGTTGTAAGTGGCCTCTGGGTCGGTGGTGATGGCGAAGAGCGTCTCCTCGTGGTCGGGTACGGGGAACACCGTGCGCTCGGGGGGATTTTCGGCCGCAGGAATACGCGAAAAATACTCCTGTACCAGCGCCTCTACCTCCGCTGGTTCAATGTCGCCGACGGCCACAAAACCCATCAGATCGGGCCGATACCAAGTGCGGTAAAAGCGGCGCAGCTCCTCGTGCTGAAAGGTATCGAGTACGGCCTTCTGGCCGATGGGCAGGCGCACGGCGTAGCGCGAATCCTTCAGGAGAATGGGTATTTGCTCGTCGAACATGCGCTGCTGGGCACCGCGCCGCAGCCGCCATTCTTCGATGACTACGCCGCGTTCCTTGTCGATTTCCTCGGACTCAAAGCTGATCTGGTGCGCCCAGTCCTCCAGAATTTGGAAGGCTGTGTGTACCACTTCGGCGCTGTCGGTGGGCACGGTTAGCATGTACACGGTCTCGTCGAAGCTAGTGTAGGCATTGAGGTCTGGCCCAAAGCGCATGCCGATTAGCTCCAAGTAGTCCACCAACTCCTGCTTGGCAAAGTTTTTGGTGCCATTGAAGGCCATGTGCTCGGCAAAGTGCGCCAGCCCCTGTTGGTTTTCGTCCTCCAGCACCGAGCCGGCATCGACTACCAGCCGTAACTCGACCCGGTTTTCGGGCTTTTGGTTTTTGCGGATGACGTAGCGCAAGCCGTTGTCTAGCTGGCCGACGGTCACCAGGGAGTCAATGGGCAGCTTTGGATCCTCTAACTTCTCGGTCGTCTCCTCCATCGCCGTCTGTTGCACGGTCGTCGGCGACGTGCTGACGCAGGCGTACAGTAGCACTGGCAGCACAGTGAACAGCAGCAAAACTCGTCTCATCGATGACTCCTGTTTTGATTGGTCAATAGCCGATTGATCCATTTCAACCAGCGGTTTGTTCTAGGTTTTGTCTCATTGACGCTTGATATTACCGAATGTTTCACGATTACCCTCGGTTTGGGGGACCACTGACAAACGCCGCACTCGCTTCGGCAATGGAGCCAAACGCGCCGTCGGCCACAGCAGCACACAACGCAGCACCAACGGCCGCTTCTTCGCCGTGCGATCCCACGTGCAGCCGCATGGCGAACTCCGCTTCCAACGCCGCCCGCAGCACGGGATTCAGCTTGATGCCGTTGCCCGCGCCAACCAGCTTGGAGCGCGCGCCGCCGCCCAGTAAGATGGCTTCGCGATACGAGTCGGCCAACTCGACGGCCATGCCTTCCAACAGCGCGCGCGTTAGATGCCCGGCCGTCAGCGTCGCAGCGGTTAGCTCGCGGAAGGCGGCTTTGGCGCGTGGCCTGCTGCGCGACCCAGAAAACAGCGGGTCGGCGCGCACGCCCTCGGCACCGGCTGGCACGTCAGCCGCTAATGATACGAGCCGCTCGTAGAGGGTCTCGCTGTCGGGTTGGACATCGGCGAGGGCAGAGATGGCGTCGGCAAAGAAGTCGCGCAGGGTTCTGAACGTCCGCCCGCCGACGGCTCCCACGCCGGCCAGCAGATAGCCACGCTGGATATAGGGACGCAGTTCGAGCGAGCCGCGCGGCAATGGGGCTTCGATATGCAGGGCCGCTTGCCCGCCAGTGCCGACGTTGACGGCCACGGTATTGGCGTAATCGGCGACCGTGCCGGCAAAGCTGCACTGGTGATCGCCGGACGCCACGGCAACGGGCAATCCCGCTGGTACGCCGAGCTTTTGAGCCATCGCTGCGGTCAGAGGTCCGGCCATGGTACAAGATTCGACCAGATCGGGAAACAGCGACTGGTCTAGGTCGAGATCGGCGATAAGCTCATTTGCCCAGACGCGCTTGGTCACGTCATAGACGCCCCAGCCGAGCGCGTCCGTGGGATCGACAACGGGTCGTTTGCCTATCAGACGCGATACTACAAATTCAGGGGCTGTGGTGCCGCTGACGCCGCTGGGAAGCTGGTTGTTGGCTTGCAGCCAAAACAGGTGCGGCGCGGCGTGGCCGGCCACGAGGGGGCAGCCAGTATTGGCAAAGGCGGGCATTTCTCCCTCGGTGGCGATGGAACCTCCTTGCTGGGCCATGGCGTCTAAGTAGGTGTGTTGCTGGCCCGGTAGGGGTTCTTGAGATCGCTGGTCCTGCCAAGAAAAATAAGGGCCGACGGTATTGAGCGCGGCGTCGAGAAGCTGCAGGCCCTGTTGCTGTCCGGTGACGCCGATGGCTGCTGGCTGGGCGTTGGTGCGGGCTAGGAGCGCGGCCGCGTTGTCGATGGCCAGTTCGGTCATCGCGTCGAGGTCCCACTCCGAGCGGCTGATGCGCTTATCCGCTGCGGAGGTCGTCTCGGACGAATTGGCTGCGCTGGCTGCGCCGACGACGGCGTTGGTGTCGAGGTCGATGACAATGGCGACGACGGTAGTAGAGCCGATGTCTAGCGCGAGGTAGTGCGTTGACATGGAACTAACTCAGGCGCGACCAGTCGAAGACTACGCCGAGGTATTCCTCTTTATTGGCGGTCAGTCCTTCGTACATTTGCTGGCAGTCTGCCGGGGACGCTAGGTGGGTCAGCAGGGGTTCGACGACGAGCTGGCCGCCGGCGATCCACGCGGCGATCTGGCGATAATTGGTGTCGAGATCGCGGCAGCGTTCAGTCTCGTGCTGCGGCCAACGCCACTCGAGCGCGCCGATCATGCGGATCGCCTCTAGATGGATGCGCAGCAGCATGGGCGTCACATCGAAATGAGCTGGGGCGCGCGGGCTGCCGAGAAGGATGAGTTCGCCGTGGCGGGCAATGCACATTGCGGTCTGGGCAATGACTTCGCTGATGCCAATGGCCTCGACGCCGATGCGAGCACCAGCGCCACCGGTCCAGTCGCGCACCACAGCTTCCAGATCGTCGCGGCCGGGATTGACCGTGCGCTCAATGCCACAGGCGCGCACCTGCTGTAGGCGTAGTTCGGACAAATCCGCGAGCATGACGTCGGCACCGGCCAAGCGGAAGAGTTGGGCGGTGAAGTTGCCCACGAGGCCGCCGCCGACCACGAGCACCGCGTCTCCGGGCTGGACGCTAGAAGAGCGCAAGGCAGAGATGCTGACGCCGGCCATGCGCGTGAACACGAGGTGCTGGCCGGGGGCCTCGCGCGAGACGGGCAGTGCCATGCGCTGCGCATCTGTCTTGACGATGGAAGCGTGGCGGGCAAAGGACAGGACGCGGTCGCCCGGTTGTACGCCGCCGACCGCGTCGCCGACTTTTAGCACTTGGCCGAGATTGCCGTAGCCAGTGCCTCGGGGATACTGGCCAGCGTCACCGAAAGGCATCTGCTTGACGAGGCCAGTAAAGCCCGCGCCTTCGGTGCCGGCGCTGACGACGGAGTACTCGGTTTCTATCAGGACTTCATGGGGGTGCAGGTGGTCGTCGAGATCGGCTTGGGTGACCTCGATTCGGCCCGGCTCGACGACGGTGAGTTCATGAGTTAGCACGGCGGTCAATCCTCCTTAAACGGGCCGCAGTAAAAGCGAGTTACGGCAGTATAAAGGGCTTTTGGACAACTGGCGTCAAGCCATGCAGCGGTGGCAAACGTCTTGACTAAGAATGCCGACCGTTCTATTTATGGTACTAGAGAAAGTCAACGAGGTTTAAACCAATACACATCGGGGCAAAAATGCCAAGGCTGGGTATAGCGCAGATGGACTGCTGGGCGTACCAGCTTGGAGACGAAAACGCTGCTGAAGCCCGGTCGAGCGGGCCTATTTGAAAGGAGGCGCGGCGTGTTGTTATACACCCGAACGCTTCTTCCCGTAGGACTTATTGCCCTTTCTACGTTTGTTCAATGCAGCCAACCGGCGACCCCGGGACTGCCCAAATACACGGGCGATCTGCCGGTATTGCAATCCCACGGCAAGTTGCGCGTCATCGTCTCGCCGGAGCCGATTGCCCATATACCCAAGCAGGCGGAGCCGGTGACGATTGACTACGATCTCGCTCGCGACTTGGCTGAAGAGTTCAAGCTAGAACTAATGCTGGTAAAGGCCGAAAATTACGCCCAGATGGTCCAGAAGTTGCTGGAAGGCGAAGGCGACATCGTCGCTGCAAGCCTGACGATTACGCCAGCGCGGCAGGAGCAAGCGGCGTTTTCCGTGCCGTATCTCTACGTGGATGAATATCTGATCACCGCGGCCAGTGACAGCCTGCCGATGTCGATTGAAGAGCTGGCTGGGATGACAATCGGCGTCCGGCGTTCTAGCTCGCACTATCAGACCCTGTTGGATATTCAGCAACAGGTGCCGTCGTTGCAGATTCACACAGCGCCGGAAAAGCTCGGCCTCGAACATCCCATAGACGGCGTCGTCCGCGGCTCCTACCAAGCGACCGTGGCCGACGAGCATTTGTGGCGGGCGGTGGCAAGCTACTACGACAGCTTGGCTACGCCGCTGGTGCTGGCGGAAAATCGCCCGATTGCCCTGATGATGCGGCCCGACGATGTGCAACTCAAGACCAAGGTCGATGAATATCTGCTCGCCCGGCAGTTTACGCGCCAGTCCCAACAGACCTTTACCGACGATCTACCCGGCTTAAAAGAGCGGCGGCGGCTGCGCATGATCACGCGCAACAATGCGATGACCTACTTTATCCACCGCGGTCGACAAGTGGGCTTTGAATACGAGCTTATCAAGGAATTTGCCGACCGGCATGACCTGCGGCTCGATATCGTCATCCCGGACAGTCACGCCGACCTGCTGGCGTATTTGAACGAGGGCAAAGGCGATGTGGTGGCCGCGGCTATGACTATTACCGAGGAGCGAGGGAAACAGGCGGCATTTACCTTGCTCTATAACGAAGTAGATGAGCTGGTGGTAGTGCGCGCCGATGAGGATTCGATTGCCAGTCTTGAGGACTTGGCAGGGCGCACGGTCCATGTGCGCGCTAGCTCTTCTTTTTATACCACTCTGGTGGCCCTTGAGGATTCCATAGCGGGTTTGCAGGTCGTGCCGTTGCCCGACGACCTCGAAACCGAAGACATCTTGGTCGGCGTCGAAGAGGGTCGCTACGACATTACCCTATGCGACTCCAATCTGCTCGACGTGGAACTCGCCTACGGACGTGCGCTCAAGGCGGCCTTCAGCATCAAGCCGACGGTCTTGGGATGGGCGGTGCGCCGGGATAATCCGGCTTTGCTGGCGGCGCTCAATCAGTATGTACAAGAGGAAAAAGGCGGCTTGTTTTTTAATATGATGAAGAAGCGGTACTTCAAAAACAGGCGCACCATCACTAGGGCTAAGGATTCGCTGCGGGTCGATTTGAGTGGTCGCCTGTCGCCCTATGATGAGTTGGTAAAAAAATACGCCCGCCAGTACGGCCAGGACTGGCGGTTGATTACCGCACAGATGTACCAAGAATCCAAATTCGATCCCCAGGCCGCTAGCTGGGTCGGTGCGCGCGGGCTGATGCAGATTATGCCGGTCACCGGGCGCGAGTTGGGATTTACCGATCTGCACGACCCCGAAGAGAATATCCACGCGGGGGTGAAGTACATGTCTCAACTGGTCAACCGCTTTGACTCGAACATACCCATCGAGGAACGGACGCGTTTTGCGTTAGCCGCCTACAATGTCGGGTACGGACATGTCCTCGACGCGCGTCGCTTGGCGCGCGAAAAGGGGTGGAATCCCGACAAGTGGTTTGGCCACGTGGAACAGGCGATGCGGCTGCTTGCCAAGCCGGCGTATCACAAACGGGCGCGCTACGGCTTCTGTCGCTGCGGCCAGCCCGTGCATTACGTGGGCAACATTCAGAATATGTACGATGCCTATGTCGGGATGCTGACTATGGCGAGGGGATTGGGCCAAGAGCGCCTCTGAGTTGGTGGGCTGCGGATCTACCCGCGTCCGAACACCTTCCCCGGCAGATAGGTAGCCAATTCCGGCACGAACCACAGCCCCACTAACAGCAGCACCTGAATGGCGATAAAGGGCACGACTCCCCGATAGATTTGCGGTGTGCTGATCTCGGGAGGGGCGACGCCGCGCAAGTAAAAGAGCGAGAAGCCAAACGGAGGCGTGAGAAAAGAGGTCTGCAAATTCAGGGCGATCATCACGCCCAACCACACCGGATCTAGGCCCATCGTCAAGAGAATTGGGCCAACGATGGGGACGACGACGAAGATGATCTCGAAGAAGTCGAGAAAAAAGCCGAGCAAAAACATCACGGCCATCACTAGCGCAAAAGAGCCGAGCACGCCGCCGGTTGCCTCATGAGTTAGAAAACTCTCGACTGCTTCGTCGCCCCCGTAGCCGCGAAAGACCAGCGAGAACACGCTCGCGCCGATGAGGATGATGAAGACCATGGCGTTGATCTCGGTGGTGGTGCGCATGACTTCCTTGAGCGCGGTGCGGTTGAAATGTCCTTTGGCCAGCGACAAGAGCATGGCACCGACCGCGCCGACCGAAGCCGCCTCGGTCGGCGTGGCCACTCCGAAGAGGATGGAGCCGAGCACCCCGCAGATGAGGACTAGGGGCGGCACGAGAGCCGCGCCGAGGCGGCGGAAGAAGGCCGCGCTGAGAATTTGCGCGCGCTCCTCGGCTGGTACGGCTGGCACGGTAGAAGGCTTGAGGAGGCCAAGGACGATTATATAGAGGATATAGAGGCCCATCAGCACGACGCCGGGTATGAGCGCGCCCATAAAGAGGTCGCCGACCGACACCGAGACCGGGGCGAAATTGCCCATTTTGAGTTGGGCCTGCTGGTACGCCGAGGAGACCACGTCGCCGAGGATGACCAGCACAATGCTGGGTGGGATGATCTGGCCGAGCGTTCCCGAAGCGCAGATGATGCCGGTGGAAACCGCTGGGGAGTACGCGCGTTTGAGCATGGCCGGCAGCGAGATGAGGCCCATGGTGACGACCGTCGCGCCGACGATGCCGGTGGAAGCCGCCAACAGGCCGCCGACGAGGCAGACCGAAATCCCCAGTCCCCCGCCCAAGCTGCCGCAGAGCTGAGCCATGGTTTCGAGCAGGTCCTCGGCGATTTTCGAGCGCTCTAGCACGACCCCCATAAAGACGAACAGCGGCACGGCCATCAGGGTCTCGTTGGACATGATGCCGTAGATGCGGGGCGGAAGAGCCGAGAGAAAGGCCGCGTCAAAGTCGCCGGTGAGGACGCCGAGGCCGGCAAAGCCGAGAGCCGTACCCGCGAGACAAAAGGCCACTGGGAAGCCGGATAGCAGCACCGCGAAGGTGCAGAGGAACATGGCCAGTGGCGCGAATTCGCTCATTGGGTGCGGAGGGTTTGCGCGCTGCGGTGAATAATGGCTAAGGCTTGCAAAAATAGCAGCACAAAGCACAGGGGAATGGCGGTTTTGAGCAGATAGACTGCCTCTAGGCCGCCGCCGTCTTGCGAGCCTTCGAGCACGGCCCAAGAGTCGGCGACAAAGGGCAGCGACTGGTAGAACAGCACCGCGCAGCAGGGGATCAGCAGCAGTGCGCTGCCCAAGAGATTGACTAGGGCCTTGCGTCGTTCGTCCATGGGCCGGTAGAGGATATCGACGCGGACGTGCTCGTCGCGCGAGAGGGTGTAGCTGGCCGCAAGAAGGAAGGTAAAGGCGTGCATGTACAGGGCTATTTCCTGCATCCAGACCCAGCCGCGTTCAAAGAGATAGCGCAAGATTACGATGACAAAGGTCACCAAGACCATGCCCAGCGTCAGCCAAGGCACGGTGTGGACGATGAAGCGATTGAGGCGTTCCATGCGGGGGCTAGCCAAACGTCAGGGCGCGGGCTTGGGTATAGGCTTCCTCGGAGATGCGCGTGTACGCGATGGAGTTTTTGCGGAAGGCGTCAAACGAACTATAGACCCGGCTGGAAAAGGGATCTTGGCCCGCGACCTCGGCTACTACTTCGGCGGACACTTTGCCGATTTGCGCCAAGAGCTCGTCGGGGAAACGCCGAAGCTGGACGCCGTGTTCGTCAACCAAGGTCTTGAGGGCTTGGCTGTTGCGCGCGGTGAACTCGCTGAACATGTCGTCGTTGGCCGCTTGGCAGGCGTACTTGACGACGGCTTGGAGGTCTGCGGGAAGGCTCTCCAAGGCCTGTTTGTTGACCATGCACTCTAGCGCGGTCCCCGGCTCGTGCCAGCCCGGCCAGTAGTAGTATTGGGCGGCTTGGTGCAGCCCAAAGGCGAGATCGTTGTACGGGCCGACCCATTCGGTGGCGTCGATGGCACCGGTCTTGAGGGCTTGGAAAATTTCGCCGCCGGGCAGGGCTTTGACCGTGACTTTGAGGCGGCGCATGACCTCGCCGCCCAAGCCCGGCATCCGCATGACCAAACCGGAAAAGTCGGCGAGGGTGTTGATTTCTCGGTTGAACCAACCGCCCATCTGCACGCCCGTGTTGCCGACGGGAAAGGCCCGGAGGTTGAAGTCGGCGTAGAGTTCGTCCCACAGGGCCTGGCCGCCGCCATAGCGCAGCCAGCCGTTGATTTCGGCCGCGTTTAGCCCAAAGGGAACGGCCGAGAAAAACTGGGTCGCCTCGTGCTTGCCCTTCCAGTAGTAAGCGGCTCCGTGGCCCATCTCGGCGGTGCCGCCGGAGACCGCGTCGAAGACGCCCGAGGCTGGCACCAACTCGCCCGCACCGTACACCTTGACGTGTAGGCGTCCGTCGGACAGAGCCTCAATGCTATGGGCGAGGTTGTTGGCCCCGGTGCCCAAAGCTGGAAAATCCTTGGGCCAAGTGGTGACCATCTTCCATTTGAAGCGCTGTTGGGATTGGACCGCAGGGGCCGCTTGCTGTTCGGCTTGGCCACAGGCTACTAAGCCGCCGGCCGCAACGAGCGGGGCGCTTTGCAGAAAAGAGCGGCGCGAGCGTTGTGTAGAATGTTGCATGGAACCTCAGCTTTAGTTGATCAGGTGACAGAAGCCGTCGTCTTGACCGACGATTACGAGATGGGTCATTGAGAGGAAAAGGCCGTTTTCCACGACTCCGGGCAGGCTGTTGAGCCAGTGCTCGGTGGCATGGGCGTCGTCGATCCCCTCGGGAAAGCGAGCGTCGATGACGTAGTTGCCGTTGTCGGTGACAAACGGGGTGTCCGGTGCCTGCAAGCGCAAGGCTGGGGTGAGTCCCCGTTCTTCAAGACGCCGCGCGATGAGGGGATGAGACCAAGGGACGACCTCGACCGGCAGCGGGGCCTTGGTGCCAAGCTGATCGACTAACTTGGATGGATCGGCGACAATGATTTGATGCGCGGTGATGGAGGCGACGATTTTCTCGCGCAGGAGCGCGCCGCCTAGGCCCTTGATTAAGTCGAGGTTGGGATCGACTTCGTCGGCTCCGTCGATGGTCAAATCGACGCTGGACACCTCGGCGAGCGTCGTCAGTTCGATGTCGAGGGAGCGGGCTAAGGCGGTCGAGGCTTCCGAGGTGGGGATGGCCTTGATTGTCAGTCCGGCCGCGACGCGCTCGCCGAGGGCGCGGATGGCCCATTCAGTGGTCGAGCCAGTGCCCAACCCCACGGTCATACCGGCTTCGATGTACTCGGCGGCGCGACGGCCGGCGGCTTCTTTCGGCGTCATGTCGTTACCAATTTAGAGGCGCGTGCAATAGTGGATCTGGCGGGCGACTTCCTCAAAGCCGAGGCTGGGATACAAGTGCGCGCCGATGGGATTTTGCGCCAGCGTCTCGATCTTGGCGCACTCCATACCAGCGGTGCGCAGATGCGCTAAGCCGTGCTCTAGCAGTTGGCGGCCCACACCCTTGCCTTGGCAATGCGGCAGGACGGCGAGGTTGGGAATCCCGCCGATTTTGCTTTCATGGTCGATGCGGGTGGTGATGTAGCCGACGACCTCGCCGCCTTCCTCCCACACAAAGACGCCGCTCGCCCGCTCGCCGGCCACGTCGTCGTCAATGTGGCGCAGCTTGCGAAATTGCCAGTCGCGTCCGCCGATTAGCCCGAAGCGCTGCTCGATGTTGTGGTCGATGGATACGCCGGGGAAGCAGACGGCCGTGATGTGCTTGAGCGCGGGCAAGTCCGCTGGGCGATAGGGGCGAATCACAGAGGTTAGCTTCCAGTGGATACGGAAATCTGTACCAGTGCCGGGTCTGGAGCGGTCTCGCGTCCAGTGAGCAACTCATCGGCCCGCTTTTTGGCCGCCTCCATTTTGGGCTGCCGGACGCCGCGGTAGCCGCGCACCTCTTCGGGCAGCGACAGAACTTGCACCCAGGTGTGGTACTCGTCTGCGGATTGCGGGGAAAAGTCGGCGATTAGGCCCTCGTACCAAGCGGCGAAGTCGCGTTCTTCGCGGTGCCACCACGAAGAGAAAAGCCGGCGGAGGAACTTCATGCGAGCGACCCACTTCAGCGACCTGTCGCCCAGCTTGAGGTCCGGGCGGAAGTCGCGGCCAAACAGGCGCAGATGCGGTCGGTTCAGGTGGCGGTAGCGGATGCGGTCGCCGCGGCTCGGGTCGATGTTGTAGCGGCGGCGGTCGCGGCGGTACTTCTCCTCACAGGTGAGCAGATAGGCCACGTAGATTTCGTCCTTGATGGCGAGGACCTTGGCGAGCTGATAGATGACCGCGCGGGTGGCCGCGAAATCGAACTCGGGGCCGTCTTTGGCCTGCACGGCGAGCACTTGCTGGATGTAGCGGTCGGCGTACGCGAGGTTTTCGTATTGGATCAGGTCGTACACCCGCAGCGCGAAGTGCCGCCGCGCTGTGGCGACGGGCGTGTCGCGGATGCGGTTGCGGTAGGCCTCGGCAACGCGCTTGCCCTTCTTTTTGGCCAACAGCGCGGTTCTGTCGGCGACCAACTCGGCGTAGCTAAGTGGTTCTTCGTCGACCGGGAAGTGATTTGGATCGAGCGCCAGGTACCGCCCCATGTTAAAGGCTTTTAGGTTGGTCTCTAGGTCGCGGCGCACGGCCTGTCCGATGGCCCAGAGCAAGGTGTCTAGGTCTAGGGAGAGCAGCCCGCGCTGAAAGGCCACGCCGAGCATCATGATGTTGGCGTAGAGTTTGTTGCCCAAGTAGTGCTCGCAGATGCGGAAGAGGTTGGCACCAAAGTACGCGTCTGGCCGGGTGTGTTGGTGGATCAGGTCGGCTTGATCTTCCGCGGAGAAATCCTCTTGGCCGATGAGGGTGTCGATCGTGGGGGTCTTGGCGGTGTTGACGATGGCGGCGGTGCGCTCCGGGTGGGCGATGCGGTAGCGGCCTTCGGGTTCGAGGCCTCGCGCCGCTTCGAGTACGTCGAGCCCGAGGAGCAAGTCGGCCTTGCCGCAGGGAATCAGCGGGGAGACCGGGGTGCCCTTGGGTGAGTAGCTCAAATGCGAATAAACTGAGCCATTGCGGATGGCTAGCCCCTTCTTGTTGGTCAGCCGCACTTCGTAGCCCTGTCGCACCCCAGCTTGCGCCAGCACCGAGGCCACCACGTTGACGCCCATGCCGCCGACCCCAGCAATGTAGGTGTACCAGATGTCGGTTAGAGGACGCTGGGGTGGCGCGGGTAACTGACCGGCATCAATGGGCGGGGTCGAGACGGTGGGGGGAGCTTTGCGACGGACGGTGATTTCTTCAAAGGATGGACAGGTTTTGTCGCCATCGCCGACTTCGACTCGGGTGCAGGCACCGTCGGCAACGCAGGAGGAAGGGTCGATGGCGATCTTAGGGCCGTACTCGGTGGCGGACGCGACCGTCAGGCCGCTACAGCCGGTCGCTTGGGTGCATTCGAGACAATACTCGCAGACGTCTTCGCTGATGTTGATGTGCTTTTCGACCGGCAGGAAACCGTGCTCTTTGGCGATTGCGCTCTGGCTTGCTCGCTCGCGGCGGTGGTAGGTGATGCCGCATTCCTTGTCAGCGATGATGATTTTGACTCCGTCGCGGAGCAAGGTTTTGCGGACGAGAGCGTCGTAGTCCTCGCGTTGGGATGGGTCCATGCGGGCGATAAAGGTCGATGAGCCGCCCGCTAGGCCGGAGACGGCCTTTTCTATGTCTTGGGCGAAGGTCGGTTTGCCCAAGATATCGACGTCCACGCCTGGGGTGGGCTGGTGCCCGGTCATGGCCGTGGTCTTGTTGTCGAGGATGATGTAGGTGATGTCTTGGCCGTTTTTGATGGAGTCGGAGATGGCGATCATGCCGGTGTGGAAAAAGGTCGAATCCCCCATGAAGACGAGTTGTTTGTTGTCGATAAAGGGATCGATGCCCGCGCCGGTGCCGCCGCCTAGGCCCATGCCGGACAGATTGTGCATCAGCTCGGAAAACGGCGCGTATTTGAGCATGGAATAGCAGCCAATGTCGCCGTGGAAGACCAAATCTACCGGGGCTTGCCCGTCGGGGGGCGCAGCCAAGTCGGCCGCGGCTTTCTTGAGCACGCTGGCCGAGTCGCGGTGTGGGCACCCCGGGCAGAACGAGGGCGCGCGCGGTGGCACGGTCGTGGTGAAGTTGACGGGGGCCAAGGTGTTGAGTTCGGCCTGTAGTTTCTCGCGGTCGATGGGTAGCTCGGCGTCTAGCGCAACGAAGAGGCGCGCTAGGGTTTGGACGATGAGCGAGGGATGCAGACCCTGGATATCGGGAAAGCCCGGGGTATTGCCCGGGAAGCGCTTGCCCCACAGCGCGGAGCCGAGTTCTTTTTGCCGCGTCAACTCGGCGGCGATCTGCGGCTCGATAAAGGGCCGCTTTTCCTCGACCACGCAGAAAGTTTGCGCGCAATCGGCAAACCGCGCGATCATGTGGGGATCGACCGGGTAGGTAATGCCCAGCTTGAGGATGGGGAAATGCCCGGTCAGCCCGAGGATGTGCAGGGCGTGTTCGAGATAGCTATAAGCCAAGCCGGAAGTGATAAAGCCCAGCGGCTTGGGGGCTGCACTCGGCGGATAGAGGATTTGGTTGATGCCCGCCTCCCGCGCTAACTGCCACAGGTGGGGATAGCGCTGGTGTACTACTTCGTGCTCTTTGTGCGCGGTGGCTGGCGGGATGATGACGCGCTCGTCAGAGCAAATGGTGCTGGTGTCCAGCGCGATGCGCTGCTTGCGGTTGAGGGCGGCAAAGCGATTGGGATAGACCGTGACGCTGCCGCCGCCGTCGGCTTGGTTGGAGGTGACTAGGTAGGTCAGATAGAGACCCGAGCGGCGCGACAGTTCAAAGCCGTGCCCAATCCAGTCTTTGATCTCCTGAAAGGTCGCGGGTTCGAGGACCGGCATGTAGAGATGCTGGGACAGAAAGCGCGAGTCAGCCGGTACTTGGGTCCCCTCAGACCAAGTGTCGTCGCCCACGGCGACTAGGGCACCCCCGCTGGGCGAAGCACCGACCATGTTGCCGAGGGCCAATCCGTCGGCCGCCACGTGCAGGCCGACGCTCTTCATCACGGCCAAGGCGCGAATGCCCTCCATCTGCGAGCCGTTGAGGCGGGCGGCAGCGAGGGCTTCGTTGTTGGCGATCTGCGCGACGATGCCGTGTTCGTTAAAGAGGTCCTTGTTGTTTTCGAGAGTTTCGAAAAGCTCGGCCAAGGGCGAGCCGGGGTACCCGGTAATGACGCCGACTTGGCTTTCTAAGGCACCCTTGACGATCAGCTCGTTGCCAGTGTAAATGCCCGTGCCTTGTTCGAGTGAGAAGCGGGGATCCATGAGCCTATTTGAGTGGGTTGGGATTGAACGAAAACATAGTACGAGGTCTGAAGCGGTTGTCAAGTCGGCCCGGTGGCCTCACGCTTCGGCATCGAGCCAATAGCGCTGGTATTCCTCTACGAAAGTAAGGGTTTGTAGATCGTCCATGCGGTCTAAGAAGAGCACGCCGTCGAGATGGTCGATTTCGTGCTGGAGAACGCGGGCGAAAAGCCCCTCTGCTTCCATCTCCATTGCTTGCCCCTTGCGATCGTAGCCTTGGACCGCAACGGTTGTCGAGCGCGGGACGACGCCGCGCAATTGGGGGATGCTCAAGCAGCCTTCCCAAGCCTCTAAGCATTCGGACGACTGGGCGGTAAACTGCGGATTGAAGAGTACGGTCAGCGGGATAGCGGCCTCGTCTTGAGGATCGGCTGCGGGCTTCGACCTGAGCTCAGCCGAAGGATCGCCGAGGACGATTAGCCGCAAGGGTTCAAAGACTTGCGGCGCGGCCAAGCCAATGCCCTCGTAGTCGATCATGGTCTCGATCATGTCGTCGATCAAGCGCTGCATCGAGGGGCTTTGCATCTGGGCAGGGGGGATCTCTGCGGCGCGTTGACGCAGCCCTGGATGCCCCATTCGCGACACTTTGCGAATGGCCATGACGTTACGGCGTTTGGGGCTTCGACCTGAGCTCAGCCGAAGGGGGAGCCGCCGAGAGACAGCAGCGGAAACCCACTAAATCGAGGTGGTAGTCGGAGTCGAGGAATCGCCCGTAGCGGGCGTCGGCCCGGGCCAGGTTGACGTTGTGGAAGAAGGAGCCGCCGCGCACGATCCGCCAACGGTCGGAGCGCGAATACCAAGACGCGGTCCACTCCCAGACATTGCCGATCATGTCGTAGACGCCGTAGGCGTTGGTGCAGCGTTCATACGTGCCGCTGGGCGCTAGGCCCGGCCCGCGCTGCCAGACCCCATCGACGGCAAAGCGCGTATTGCAGCGTCCCGGCTCGAAATTCTCGCCATAGGAGTACGCGAAGTTCTGCGGCCCGGTGCAGGCTTTCTGCCATTCTTGTTCGGTGCACAGCCGCTTGCCCTGTGCTGCACAGAGCGACTCCGCTTCGCCCCAAGTGACGTCGACTTTGGGGAGAGTACCGTGCTGGTTGGGGTACTCGTACTTGTCGATGTAGAAGTCCGGGCCGATCCAGACCATGCCTTCCACGTCGGCTGTGGCCAGCGCTGGCAGGACGAGCAAAAGACAGAGGGCGAAGAGCTTATTCATGGCGCTTATTCCGCAAATTGCACCGCGCCAAAGCGGGCGGGATGGTGAAAGCCGCGCTGGTAGGTCTCGCTCCAGGCTGTGTACTCGGTTTGCTCGTGGTAGTGCTCGCCGAGCGACGACAAGGTTGCTTTTAGGTCGGGTAGCCGCTCGTCGAGAGAGTCGAGCTGAGCCATTTGGGCTTGCAAATCTCGAATGCGGCTTTGCAGGGCGCGCCCGCCCTTGCGTTCGATGCGGTAGAGGTTGAGCCGCCAGATATCGCCGGCTGTCGGACGCGCACCGCCGGTGACGCTATCGGCCATAGCCGCCCAAGGAATGGCGATTTCCGCAGTCCAGCCCCAGTCGAGCGCGAGCGAGTCGTTCACTGTGCCGTGGGTTTGGACCGCTGTTTTGAGCTTGGCGATATCCCAGTCTTTGGACGAGTGCCACTCGGGCGACACCGAGTAGATTAGCAAATCGACGACCGCATTGAGCGGGTTGACCTCCAGCTCTAGGTAGCGCTTGCCGTCGCCGTCGGGGTCGATAAAGACCTCCACGACTTCCTCGCTCCACATCGGATCGTCTTCTTGGTCGTAGATAGCCCACATGTCCGCATCTTGACAGACGAAGGCAAAGTAAAAGTAATCGCTATCCCACAGCATCTTCGCCCGCGTGGGAAAGAGCACTTCGTCGTAATCGTTGAGGATGCGTTCAAAGCGGTTAATTTGATGCGCTCTCTCCCACGAGAACTCATCCAGTTTGCCATCGACGACGACAGGTTCGAGGGCGCGTTGGACTGCGTACTGCGCCTGCAGACCTACTTCGGCGGACGCTGCGAGCGGGAGGATAGTAAGTATCAGAATTGTCAATAAGCGCATACATTCTCCTTGTATTTTAGAAGACTGAATATACGAAAATCGCGCGGGCGTACCCAAATGTAAAAAGGGACGATGCCAAGCTGGCACCGTCCCTTTGTGTAGTTTGTAGGTAGTTGATATTTACACGTCGTAGTAGAGTGCGAACTCATAGGGATGAGGCCGCAAGCGGATGGCATCGACCTCTTCGGTGCGCTTGTAGTCAATCCACGCGTCGATCAGATCGTCAGAGAACACATCCCCCTGCAACAGAAAGTCCCGATCCTGCTCCAAGTTGTCCAACGACGCCTCCAACGATCCCGCCGTCTGCGGAACCCCCGCCCGCTCCTCCGCCGACAGATCATACAGATTCTTGTCCAAAGGCTCTCCTGGATCCAACTGACGCTCGATCCCGTCCAACCCCGCCATCAGCATCGCCGACAGCGCCAAGTAGATATTGCACGACGGATCCGGACAGCGAAACTCCACCCGCTTGCTCTTGGGCGAAGGCGAATACATCGGAATCCGCACCGACGCACTGCGGTTGCGCTGCGAATAGGCCAAGTTCACCGGCGCTTCGTAGCCGGGCACCAGCCGCTTGTAGGAGTTGGTCGTCGGATTGGTAAACGCCAACAGCGCCGGCGCGTGGTGCAACAACCCGCCGATGTAGTGCAGCGCCATCTGGCTCAGCCCCGCGTAGCCACTGCCGGCAAACAAAGGCTGGTCGCCCTGCCACAGACTCTGGTGGGTGTGCATACCTGTGCCGTTGTCCTCAAACAGCGGCTTGGGCATGAACGTGGCCGTCTTGCCGTGCCGATGCGCCACATTCTTGACGATGTATTTGTACAGCATCATCCGGTCGCCGCAGATAAGCAGCGGACAAAAGCGGATGTCGATCTCGCCTTGGCCGGCCGTGCCCACCTCGTGGTGGTGAATCTCGGTGTCGATGCCGCAGGCGAGCATGGTCTGCACCATCTCGGTGCGGATGTCTTGCAGCGAGTCGGTCGGCGGCACGGGGAAGTAGCCGCCCTTGTAGTCGGGCTTGTAGCCTAAGTTGGGGCCGTCCGCCGAGCCGGAGTTCCAGCGGCCTTCCACCGAGTCGATCTCGTAGAAGCCTAGCTGGGCTTGCTGGTCGAAGCGGATGTTGTCGAAGATGAAAAACTCGGCTTCCGGGCCGAAAAACGCGGTGTCGGCCAGTTGGGTGCGCTGCAAGTAGGCTTGGGCGCGCTGGGCGACGCCGCGGGGATCGCGGGCATAGGGCTGGCGGGTGATGGGGTCTTCAATCGAGCAGACCAGCGACAGGGTCGGCACGGCCATGAACGGGTCCATGACCGCAGTGGTCGGATCGGGCACGACGAGCATGTCGGATTCGTCGATTTCCTGCCAGCCGCGGATGGACGAACCGTCGAAGCCGAGTCCTTCTTCAAACAGGTCGGGTTCCAAGTCGGCAATGGGCATGGTGAAGTGCTGCCAGATGCCGGGCAGATCGGTGAACTTAAAATCGACCATCTGCGCGTTTTGGTTGCGTGCTAAGGCCAGCGCCGACGAGACGGGGCTGGACCCGGAAGACTTCGTTTTGGCTTTGGCTTTCGTTTTGGCTTTTGCTTTGGCTTTGGCCATGAGAGTTCCTTTCTCAAAGTAGTGGTTGATATGGGATCAGGGGACGCGTTCCCCGCCGCACGCGCCCCCTACTTCTGGTCTGGGTTCCGGTTGGAATGCAGACTAGGTTTTAGAAGCTCCTGCCAAAGACGAGGAAGGTGCTTTCTTTGTCTGGGTTGAGGATGTACGAGGCGAAGTTGTCGCCCTTGCCCATGTTGAGTCCGATACTGACCAAGGCCGGATCAGTCGTTGTAGTGTAAAACCCGTTGCCGAAGCCGACGGTGACGCTGACGGCGGTCTCTTCCATCTCGCCCAAGTCGTAGGTCGCTTCCGCCCAGAACGAATCGTCGGCGTCGCCGGATACATTGTACGCGACTAGGGCGCTCAAAGGTACGCCATCGGGGGCGAGGGATGCGCTGATTTCGAGGATGTGTACTGCATCTTCGTCGCTGTAACTGAAGAACATGTCGTCTTCGGTCAGGCCCGGGAAGTAGTAGTCGGTCAGGGTGATGCCGATGGGGCCGGACGAGAAGCTGACGTAGAGGTCGTTCTCGTTGGCACCGCCATCGGAGATCGCCCACGAGGACCAAGCGCCGACTTCGATGTTGCCGGAGCTGATGGACATGCCCGGCTGGACGCTGACGGCATTGCCAAAGTCCGTGCCGCGCCACACGTAGCGGTTGACTACGTCGGCACCAAAGCCAACCCCAGCATCGGCCGGAACGGCGGCTAAGGTTAGCACAAAGAGAAGGGGTGAGGCAAAAAGCAAGCGTTTCATCACGCTCTCCTTAGGTGGGTTGAGGTAAAAGGTAGAGCCGGTGCAGCCAAAGGCCACACCGGCCCCTTACTATCACAGGGCGCTTTCGCCCGTCTCCCCGGTGCGAATGCGCACAGCTTCTTGGATCGGCGAGGCGAAGACCTTGCCGTCGCCGACTTTGCCGGACTTGGCCGCCTCGACGATGGTGTTGATTGCCTGCTCGTGGTCGGCGTCCTTGACGACGACCTCGATTTTGATCTTGGGGACGAAATCAATGCGGTACTCGGCGCCGCGATAGACCTCGCGATGGCCGCGCTGGCGGCCAAAGCCCCGCACTTCGGTTACGGACATGCCGGCGATGCCCCGTTCGCCTAGGGCCTTCTGCACGTCCTCAAGGGCCGATGGCCGGAGGTATGCTTCAATCTTATACATTGTTGGTTCCCCCTCGCTTAGTTGTTGATGTGCTGGAAATCCGCGTACGCGGGCTGGCCGTGTTCACTTAAGTCGAGGCCCTCGTCCTCGTCCTCCTCATCGACGCGGAACCCGAGTATCGCCTTGACAATGGTCGCGAGGATAAAGGAAAAGACAAAGGCGAAGATGGCAAAAGATAGGGTACCCAATAGCTGGATGCCTATACTGTGGTCGGCGTTGGTGCTGAATATCCCGACCGCGACCGTGCCCCAGATGCCACAGATGCCGTGGACGGAGATGGCACCGACCGGATCGTCGATCTTGATGCGGTCGATAAAGACAATAGAGAAGACGACGATGATTCCGGCGATTAGCCCAATCCAGATGGCCCCGGCCCAAGTGACCACGTCGGCACCAGCCGTGATGCCCACTAGCCCGGCGAGAATGCCGTTGAGCGCCATGGTTATGTCGGGCTTTTTAAGGTAGATATAAGAGGTAAAAATTGAGGCCATGCAGCCGGCCGCAGCGGCGAGGGTCGTGGTGACGAAGACCAGCGATACGGCCGCGGGGTCGGCGCTGAGCACTGAGCCGCCGTTGAAGCCGAACCAGCCGAGCCAGAGCAGGAAGACGCCAATAGTCGACAGCGGCATGCTGTGCCCGAGGATGGGCCTGATTTCCCCGTTGTGGTATTTGCCCTTGCGCGCCCCCAGCACTATGACTGCGGCAAGAGCTGAGAAGCCGCCAAAGGCATGGACTACCGACGAACCGGCGAAGTCGTAGAAACCGAGGTCGTCGAGCCAGCCAGCGCCCCACTTCCAGGAGCCTGCTATGGTGTAGCCAAAAGCCACCAAGATCGCGGCGTAGAGCATAAAGCCCGACAGTTTGACGCGCTCGGCCACCGCACCAGAGACGATGGTCGCAGCGGTGGCGGCAAACATGGCTTGGAAGATGAAGTCCGACCAATAGGTGTAATCTGCGTACTGATTGGTCAGATTGGCCACATCGTCGTCAAAGCCGATCCAGCCCTTGAGGGCCAGCACATCGGCGATGAGCCAATCGTCGCCCGGGTACATGATGTTGAAGCCGCACAAGGCGTAGGTGAGGATACCGGCCGAGATGATAAAGAGGTTTTTGAAGAGGATGTTGACCGTGTTCTTCTGCCGGGTCAGGCCGGCTTCGAGCGTGGCAAAGCCCAAGTGCATGATGAAGACCAAGGCTGCGGCGATGAGGATCCACAGGTTGTCCACCATGAATTTGGGATAGGCCAAGGGTATGGCCTGGAAGGCTTCTACGGTTTTGAAATCTCCCGCCGAAGCTTGTGTAGTCGCCCCGAGGACCCCGGCACAGATCCATAAGAGCGAAGGACGGTTGCAAAAAACAGACATGGGCAATCCCTTCCCTTGAATGAGGTAAGGAGGCATCCTATCGACGCCTCGTAGATGCGAACGTCGGATACTACAAGGCAAGAAATGTGCCAAGTGGATTGAGTGCGGATACGTCAGAATTGTAGCTTATTGTAAATTAGGGAGTTAGAAAAAATAACAATAAAGAGAAAAACGAGGCCGGCATAACTACAAAATTGAAATAGTGTTAAAAAATGACAATTTTGTAGTTATGCTGCTCATTTCTTGTAGTTTTTTGGGCAGATATCCAGTTTTTGGATGCGATAAGAGAAAATGCGGGTTGTAGTGCCGAGGGTGCGGGCGGCCTTGGCCATATTGCCGCGGGCGTTCTTGAGGGCTTCGATGATGATTTCTCGTTCATAAGACCGCATCATCGTCTTAAACGAACCGGTGACCGGCGTTCCGGTGGCGTCAGCCGTTTGCAGTGAGGGGGGCAGATGATGGCCGTGGATGACGCCGTCGTTGCTGAGAATGATCGCCCGTTCAATGCAGTTTTCCAACTCGCGCACGTTGCCCGGCCAGTGGTAGCTCATCATCATGTCAATAGCGGGCGTAGAAATGCGGTGCATCTCCACGCCGTGCTGGTGGGAGTACTTTTCGAGGAAGTGGTCGGCGAGTTGGAGGATGTCGGATTTGCGCTCGCGCAAGGGCGGAATGAAGATGGGAAAGACATTGAGGCGGTAGAAAAGATCCTCGCGAAATGTTCCCTCAGCTATGGCTTTTTCCAGATCTATGTGAGTTGCCGCGACGACGCGCACATCGACTGGCACTGGGCCGCGGCCACCGAGGCGCTCGACTTCGCGATTTTGCAGCACGCGGAGCAGCTTGACCTGTGCGCCCAAGCTGAGCTCGCCGATTTCGTCGAGGAAAATCGTCCCGCCGCGCGCCCGTTCAAACCGGCCGGCTTTACTCGTCGAGGCCCCGGTGTAAGCGCCGCGCTCATAGCCAAATAGCTCGGATTCGACCAAGGTCTCCGGCAGGGCGGCGACGTGCACTTTGACAAAGGGTTTATCGGCGCGTAAGCTGTTGTAATGTATGGCATCTGCGGCCAGTTCCTTACCTGTGCCGCTCGCGCCGCGCAGCAGGACCGTGGCATCGCTGGAGGCCACTTGACCGATGAGTTGGCAGACCTCCTGCATGGGGCGGGAGTTGCCGATGAGATTGGCGGGGTGGAAGCGCTCGCGGAGCTCGTTTTGCAGGCGCAAATTTTCGTCGAGAAGCTGGGTTTGCTCGGCGCGGGCGCGTTGGCGGGCGGCGACCGATTGGCCGATCATGACGGATATGATGGACAGCAGGCGCACGGTATCTTGCAGGCTTTCGTTGTCCTTATAAGGAATATCGACGCTAATGGTGCCTACCACCTGCTGCTGTTGGAGGATGGGCACGCAAATGAACGAGGTTTGGTTCTTGGCCGCACTGCCGCGGGCACCGGTGCGGTTGAGAAAGAGAGGCTCGCTGCTGATGCGCGGCACGATCACGGGTTTGCCAGATTCTACGACCTTGCCGGTGATGCCTTCCCCGACGTCGTAGCGGCCCCGCTTGATTTCCGATTGTGAGAGTCCATACGCCACGTCAATGGAGACTTCGGAGGCTTCTTGGCTCAAGAGGCTGACCGTCCCCAAACTCATGTCGAGCTGGTCGCTCATGCGCTTGAGAATGACGTTGACCGCCTCCTCAAACTCGGTTGTCGAGCCTAGTATCTGCCCGATTTCATGTAGAATAGAGATCTGTTGTTGAGCATTGGCGGTCGGTTGGGTGGACATGTAAGCCATCCTATTTTACGACATTTTTGTCGTTATAATAGAGAAAAATACATTTTTGTAAATATCAGAAAGCCACATATTCGTGGTTAAAAACGAAAAATCGACCAAAAATACAGGGTCATACGCCGCAAAAGGCCGTTATTCAATTAAAATCAAAGAAACATCGTACATTGTTGTAGCATAAACTATGCCATCGCAGGCTAGGGTTCAGAGGGGCCGTAGGAATGGTGCGGCTTCCGAGGCTGCGGAAAGGTCATTGCCGTAATGCATCAACCCGGTTATTATTCTGCTATGAGAGTTTCTAAAATGTCAGTAAACAGCAGTCCTGCGAGGTCGGCATGAGTCGAGATATGACCGACCTGCTAAATGAATGGTCCTTCGACCCAGAGGCAAATGTGCGGAAAATATCGGGAAGGGATGGGGTTGCGAAGATCCAGATCCGGGTGGACCAAGGGGCCTTTCAGGGCATTTTGCAGCTAAATCTCGACGGCCGACCCGATGGCCGCCGGCCCCACGGGCAGGACTTTGCTCTCGATTACTACCGGGACGAATTGGAAAGATACCGCCGCGAACATAGGGCCAGCGACGAGGGTTTCGCGCTCGATGAAGCGGCTTGCCGCGAGCTTTTTGACGAGGGGAGCCGTTTGTACAAGCGCTACGCCTTTCTGATCCAATTGCACGACTACCGGCGAGTCGTCCGCGATACCGAGCGCAATATGGAGCTCTTTCGGTTCGTCAACCGCTATGCCGAGGACGAAGAGGACCGCGACAATCTGGAAAAATGGTGGCCTTATATCTTGCGCATCAACGGCGTAGCTCAGGCCATGATAGCCGTTGGCGACCAAGATTACGACAGCGCATTGGCCATCGTGCGGCGGACCCGCGCGCGGATTGGCACGTGGCCCGAGGTGGAGGCCGAAGAGTTCTATATCGAGCGCGAGCGTTCAGAAGCTGCGCTCGAAGAGTTGGAGCAGGAGATTTTGCAAAAGAGACCGCTGAGCCAAAAGGAGCAGTTAGAGCGCTGGCTACAAGAAGCGGTTGATAGCGAAGATTTTGAAAAAGCCGCGCTCTTGCGCGACGAACTCAAGAAGTTGCGGGAAGGTGAAGGCTGAGCAATCGGGTACCGCCCGCAACAAAATCCTATCGAATTAGCAAGTCCGCTGCCCTGGCGCGGGCAGCGGACTCGCTTGCAATTCTAATAAAACTCCGTCTCATCTACCAACGCGAGGAGCGACTGGTAGCGAGTCGGGTGGCGGAGCTTGCTCAGGGCGCGCTCCTTGAGCTGGCGCACGCGCTCCCGCGTCAGGCCCATCAACCCACCGATCTGCTCCAAGGTCAGAGCTTGACTGCCATCGAGGCCGAAGTAGAGGCGAATAATGCGCAACTCGCGGTCTTCGAGGCTGGCGAGGGCTTCCTCTAAGTGGGCACGGGCCGAGGTTTGCAAGACGTCGCTGTCGGGCGTCGCCTGATTGTCATCGGCGAGGAGACTGAGCAGGCTGCGATCGTCGTCGTTCTCAAAGGACTCGTCGAGCGAACGCACTGAGCGGGCGCTGAGCATGGTGTCGAGAATCTCTTCGGTTGGCAAGCCCAACTCAGTGGCGATTTCCTCGACATCCGGCTCGCTCTCGCGGCCTTGGCCCAGCTTGCGCACGGCCCGCGAAATGTCCTTGAGCAGGCTGAGCTTATTCAGCGGTAGGCGCACAGTGCGGGCGTGCTCGGCGATGGTCTGCAAGATGGATTGCTTGATCCACCACACGGCGTACGAGATGAACTTGTAGCCCTTGGTGCCGTCGAAGCGCTCGGCAGCGGTCAGCAAGCCCACATTGCCCGCGCTGATTAAGTCCTCTAGCGAGAGGCCGCGGTTCTGATAGTTTTTGGCCACATCGATGACGAAGCGCAGGTTGGCCTGAACCAACTCGTCGCGGGCGTCCATGTCGCCGTCTTGGATTCGCTCCGACAGCTCGACTTCCCGCTGGCGGCTCAGGGGCCTAGACTCGGCGATGTCGTCGAAGTAGAGGCGCAGGGTGTTGTCCTCGTCACTTAGGGCTTCTTGGATCGCGTAAGCCATGTGCGAAACCTTCCTTGGGTAATGGGGTCAGCAGGTGCAAATTTTTGCACTTAGTTGCAACAATTTTGGGCCGATGTCCTGCAAGGCGCTTGAATTGCGCGAGTTAGGAGCACCAGACCCTATGTGCTCAAAGTGCAAAATTTGCATTCCCACCGTTTTAATTCGGGGCTACAAAGCGTCCCCGCGTTGCTCAATGCTTGATCCGACAAAATTACTTGCTCTGTATTAACAGATAGTTACGGTCGATGCGGGCTGTGAAACTCTGCTGGTCGCGCAGAGGGCGACCAGTGCTCCTCTCGACTCACGTATAGATAAGCAAATCTAATGCCACAATGAGCTAATGATAGATAAGATGTTGTAAATGCGTCATTTAAAAAATAAATACTAACGGGCGAGGAGCGGGTTGAGGGGCCACGTAGGCGTAAAAGTGCAAAAAATGCAGGAGTTGCTAAAATTGGCGAGCGGGTTGCCGACTTGTCGCACGTGTGCCGACAGCCGACAGCGTGTTACTTATTCGTGATGTTGTATCGCTTGAGCTTATACTGGAGGGAGCGGACGCTAATGCCCAAAATAGCGGCCGCTTCGCGGCGGTTGCCCGTGAGGCGTTGGAGGGTTTGGCGGATGAGTTCGGCTTCGACTTCCTGGAGGGAAGAGCCGAGGGCCATTGAGAACTGTCCGGGGCCATCGGCTAGCTCGCCGAGCGGCCCGGGCAGGTGCTCGGGTAGGATGACAGCAGCCGGGGTGGTGACCACGAGTCGCTGCAGCAGGTTGCGCAACTGGCGCACATTGCCCGGCCAATTATAGGCGATGAGGCCCTCCATGGCTTCCGGGCTGATTTTCTTGGGAGGCTTGTTTTGTGCGCGGCAGGTTTCGTCGAGGCACATTTCGACTAAGACCGGGATGTCTTCCCGCCGCTGGCGCAAGGGAGGGATGTCGATGGGGATCACGTTGAGCCGGTAGTACAGGTCTTCGCGGAAGGCACCGGTTGCGACGGCGTTTTCGAGGTCGCGGTTGGTCGCGGCGATGATGCGCACATCAGCGCGGTGGACTTGCGGGTCCCCGAGCGGTTGGAACTCGTGGGACTCTAGGACGCGCAATAGCTCGACCTGATTTTTGTGCGAGACCTCGCCGATTTCGTCGAGGAAGAGGGTCCCGCCCTCGGCGAGGGTGAAACGGCCGGGCCGGTCGGCGTGAGCGCTGGTAAAGGCCCCGCGCTTGTGGCCGAACAGTTCGCTGGTAAAAAGCTCTTCGGTGAAGCCGCCGCAGTTGACGGCTACAAAGGGAGCGTCGCGGCGTCTGCTGCGATCGTGGATGGCGCGTGCGACCAGATCCTTGCCGACGCCGGTTTCGCCGCGCAAGAGCACTGGCACATCCGTTTCGGCCACTTGCTTGATTGTGGCGGCGGCGGCCTGCATGGCCGGGCTGCGGCGCACGAGGCGGCGGAAAGGGGCTTCTTTTTCGAGGCGGTGGTGGAGCTTGCGGTTTTCGACGACGAGCTCAAAGCGATCGAGTGCGCGGGCGACCACGAGGCGCAAATTGTCTAGATCAACGGGTTTGGTCACCACGTCGTATGCGCCTTTGCGCATGGCTTCGACTGCGGTGTGGACGTTGTCGTGGTCTGTGAGTATGATGCACAGGGTGTCGGGGTAGTGCTGGCCGACTTCCTGCAAAAGTTGCATCCCAGCGGGGCCGGGCATCTGCAGGTCGAGAATAGCCAAGTGAAAATTGCCGGCTTTCAGCATCCGGCGCACTTGGGTGCCGTCCGCGGCAGTCTCAATGGCATAGCCGGGTTTTTGCAATGCCTCTTGAAGCCCTTCGCGGATAAAGAGCGATTGGTCGGCGATGAGGATGTTAGCCTGTAATTGAGGCATGAGCTTCTGTTGACAGTGATGGTAACGGGACTAGCTTTTCCTGCATGGAGAATAAGCAAAACGTCGCCGAACACAAGAGGCGCAACCGAGACATGTTCAACGCCATTGCCCGGCGCTACGACTTGCTCAACCACTTGCTCAGCGGCGGAGTCGATGTGTACTGGCGGCGGCGCGCCCTCCAAGCAGCCCAGGACAAGCGCCCGCAGCGCGTTTTGGATCTGGCTACCGGCACTGGCGATTTTGCCCTCGCGGCCGACCGCTTGGGGCCGCAGCAGGTCGTCGGTATTGACATGGCTATTGAGATGCTGCGGCTAGGGGCGGCCAAGGTGGCGGCCAAAGGCCCGTCCGCGCGCGTGGGGTTATTGGTCGGTGACGCTGAGCAACTGCCGTTTCAGGACAATACCTTCGACATGGTGACCGGGGCTTTTGGGGTGCGCAACTTTGGGAACATTCCGAGTGGCTTGGCCGAGGCTCATCGGGTGCTCAAGCCCGGTGGCCAGCTCTTGGTGCTCGATTTTTGCGAGCCTAGTGCGCCGCTGTTTCGGCAATTGTACTTGTTTTACTTTCACAAAGTGCTGCCCTTGATCGGCGGCCTAATCTCTGGCCAGCGCCGGGCCTATGCCTATCTGCCGCGCTCGGTGGGGACCTTTCCCCAGGGGCGGGCCTTTGTCGAATTGCTCGTCGCGGCTGGGTTCAGTCAGACGCGCTACATGCCTATGACTCTAGGGATTGCCGCGGTGTATCAGGGCGTCAAAGGGGCGGTTGACGAATAGGATACCCATAGGTATTATGTACTAAACGCAGGAGAAATAAGTGATTTACGACGATCTTATCGGCCGCGCCGGTCTCGCAGATATCCACGACAAAGTGCTGGCTAGACAGCGCTTGAGCTTGGACGATGGCCTGCGCCTATACGCCTGCGATGAGCTGCCTGTCTTGGGCTATCTGGCCAATATCGTCCGCGAGCGCAAAAGCGGCGACACGGCGTACTACGTGCGCAACCAGCACATCAACTACACCAACATCTGCAACAAGCTCTGTAAGTTCTGCTCCTTCTACGTCAAGCCCAAAGATGAGCGCGGCTACGTGTTGTCGCCCGAGCAAGTCGCCGCGCGGGTCGCCGAGTACGATCAAGCTCCGATCACTGAGATCCACATGGTCGGCGGCGTCAATCCCAAACTGCCCTACCAGTACTATCTCGACGTCTTGCAGGCGATGAAGCAAGCCCGCCCCGACGCGCATCTGAAGGCCTTCACTATGATCGAGATCGCCCAGATTCAGCGCATTGCCAAAAAGCCGCTGGAGGAGATTTTTGCCGACATGAAGGCGGCTGGGCTGGAGTCGCTGCCCGGCGGTGGGGCCGAGGTCTTCAGCGACCGGGTTCAGGGGGACCTCTTCTGGACTAAGGCGGACTCCGAGGAGTGGCTGGAAATCGCGCAGACGGCGCACAGAGCCGGCCTTCCTTCCAACGCTACTATGCTCTACGGCCACATCGAAAATACCGAGGAAAAGGTCTATCACCTCGTGCGGCTGCGCGAAGTACAGGACGAGACCGACGGTTTCCTCTGCTACATCCCGCTCTCTTTCCACCCTGAGCGCACCGAGTTGGAGGACTTACCTGGGCCGACGGGTTGCTTAGACCTCAAGGAAATCGCCGTGGGGCGACTGATGCTCGACAACTTTCCCCACGTCAAGACCTTCTGGATTATGAACACCATTGAGATTTCGCAGACCGCGCTCTGGTACGGGGCTGACGACATTGACGGCACGGTCATGGACTACGAGATCACCCGCAAGAGTTTCACCGAGACCCAGCAGCGGCTGACGCAAGCCGAACTCTTGCAGCGCATTGTCGAGGCCGGGCGCCAGCCTTTGGAGCGCGATTCCCTCTACAATATCGTCGCCGATACCCCGACTCTGATGGCGGCGGCTGGATAGCACCCGTGATCGCCGATATTGCCGAAAAGGTCTATGCTGGGGAGCGCCTCGCGCTCGATGATGCCCGCCGCCTGTACGCGCACCACAACCTCGCCGAGTTGGGGATGCTGGCGCATTGGGTGCGCCTGCAGAAACACCCCGAGCAGGTGGTCACCTACAACGTCGGGCGCAATATCAACTACACTAATGTCTGCTGGGTCAAATGCGACTTTTGCGCCTTCTACCGGCCGCCGGGTTCGAGCGAGGGCTACGTCCTGCCCAACGAGCAGATATTTGCCAAAATCGACGAGTTGGTGGCCTTTGGCGGGGACGAGCCTAAGTCCTGCGAAATTCTGATGCAGGGCGGCCTCAACCCCAAGCTGCGCCTCGATTACTACGAACAGTTGCTCTCGGCGATCAGGGACCGCTATCCGCAGGTGCAGCTACACTGCCTTTCGGCTACGGAGATCATTTACATCGCGCATCTATCGCGGCTGCCGCTGGACGAGGCCATTCGCCGCCTGCGCGACGCGGGGCTGGATTCGATACCGGGTGCTGGGGCCGAGATCCTCAATGATGAGGTGCGCGACATTATCGGCTTTCGCAAGGACCGCACCGAGGAATGGCTGGAAGTGCATCGCGTGGCGCACGCGCTGGGGATGCCGACCACCGCGACGATGATGTACGGTCACGTGGAGACGGTCGAACACCGCCTAGAGCACCTGGACCGCCTGCGGCAGCTACAGGACGAACGGGGTGGCTTCACCGCTTTTATCACTTGGAACTTTCAGCCCGACCACACGGACTTGGGCGCGGACGAGTCGCGTTGGAACGGCGCTAAAGCGACCGGGTACGACCACTTGCGCACGGTGGCCGTAGCGCGGCTCTTCCTCGACAATATCCCCAGCCTGCAGGCTTCGTGGGTGACCCAGGGGCCTAAAATCGCCCAAGTCAGCTTGCGCTACGGCGTCAACGATTTCGGCAGCACCATGCTCGAAGAAAACGTCGTCAGCGCCGCCGGCACTAGCCATACCAATGAGATGGGTTTGGATGCGATGGAGCGGCTAATCCGCGACGCGGGTTTTGCACCAAGGCGGCGCAACACTCGTTACGAGCCGGTGGACTCACCTTGTCGGATTGACGCTTTGCAAGAGGCCGTTCATTCATGAAGCCGCGCTTGGGCGCGGTCCCGTACCTCAATACGCGGCCCCTCGTCGTTGCCCTCGAACGCGACCCCGCACCTTTCGCCCTGAGTTATTCGGTGCCCTCGCGCTGCGCGAGGGAGCTGGCAGATGGCACTATCGACGTGGGGATCATTCCCGCGATCGAATACGCCCGCAGCGCTCGCCCTTACTGGATTGTCCCCGATATCGCCATTGGTTCGCAGGGTCCGGTGCTGACGGTGCGCCTCTTTTGCCGCCGTCCGTTGCCGCAGGTCGAGCGCATAGCCTTGGACACTAGTTCACGCACCTCAGTGGCTTTGTTATCCATCCTTCTGCGCGAAAAATTTGCTCTCACTCCGCAATTGATCGAAGCTCCACCCGATTTGGAGGCGATGCTGGAGTGCGCTGACGCGGCCTTGCTCATCGGCGATCAGGTTTTCCCGCACTTGGACGGGGATGTGGAGAGTTTTGACTTGGGTCGGGAATGGACGGCTATGACCGATTTGCCTTTTGTGTTTGCCTTTTGGGCTGGCCACCAGCAGGCGCTTACACCCGTCCAAGTCCAACAATTGCAGCGGGCCAAAGATCAGGGGGTATGCCAAGTGCCGTCTATCGCCGTAGCGCACAGTCGAGAATGCGGCGGCTCGCCCGAGTTCTACGAGCGTTACCTGACCCGCCACATCCGCTTTGATTTGGACGAGGCCGCCCAAGCTGGTTTGCAGTTGTTCTACCAACTGGCTCACCGCCACGGCCTGATCGACGCGGTCCCTCCGCTGCGCTTTTACCCGGCGGTCTGACCTAGGCCGCTTTTGTCGAGGAAGGTCGAGATGGCTCCCTTGCAGGCCATTGCGGTGTACGGCCGCATGATCAAATTCTCCCACAGCGTCTTTGCCCTGCCTTTTGCTTTTAGCGGTGCCTTGCTGGCCGCGACTTACAAGGGCATTACTCCCGCTCAGATCGGCTGGATTGCGCTGGCGATGGTGGGGGCGCGTAGCGCGGCGATGGGTTTTAATCGCCTCGTTGACCGCCACCTCGACGCGGCCAATCCCCGCACCCAAAACCGCGAATTGCCGCGAGGGGTGGTCTCGCCGCAAGCTGTGGGGGTGTTCGTGGTTCTGTCGGCCTTGGCCTTGGTTTTGGCCGCTTATCAACTCAATCCTTTGTGCTTTTACCTGTCGCCGCTGGTTTTGGCTGTGCTCTTGTTCTACTCGCTGACCAAGCGTTTCACTTGGGCCTCTCACTTGGTTTTGGGGCTAAGTTTGGGTGGAGCGCCGCTGGGTGCTTGGATTGCGGTTACCGGCAGTTTTGATCTCATACCGCTGTTGCTGTGTCTAGGGGTGTTGGTTTGGGTGGCCGGCTTTGACATCATCTACGCCTGTCAAGATCACGCCTTTGACATTCGGGCCGGACTCCATTCCATCCCGGTCCGCTTTGGCATTGCCCGCGCTCTGCACATTGCCCGCGTTTTGCACCTGTTGTTCGTGGTGCTGCTGATTATCGTGGGCCGCATGGCTGGCTTGAGCTTTTTGTACTGGTTGGGTGTAGTAGTGGTAGCCGGTTTGCTGGTGTACGAGCACCGGCTGGTGCGGGCCGATGACCTGTCCCGCATGAGCACGGCCTTTATGACGGTCAACAGCACGGTCAGCTTGATCTACTTTGCCGCGATCTTGGCTGATCTGCTCGTTTTTGGCGAGGGGGAATTGCTGCGCTTTTGAAGAAATTGTGTGAAAAGGTACTAGACTGGAAGGGCTGACTGATAAGGAGAAGAATATATGAATATCAATGCTAGTATTATCGACCAGAGAGTATCGGGTATTGTTGAAGACCACCCTGAATGGTTGCCAGAAGGGAATGACATTAATAAAAAGAAGTCGGCAGCCTTTGTACTTCTGTGCATGTCAACATGCCTTGAAATGACGCTTGAGGACAGTGCCGAGTTACTTACCGAGGGAGGGAATGATGCTGGCGTTGATGGGCTTCACATTGGCGAGGTTGAAGACGGTGATTTTCTCGTCACGATTTTCCAAGGCAAATACAAGATCAAGGACCTAAGCGGCGAAGCTAACTTTCCAGAAAATGATGTTCAAAAAGCTGTAGGTACCGTTCGGGTGCTATTTGATCCCAATAGAAATGTCGCACTGAATGAAAAAATAGCCCCTAAAATTGAGGAGATCCGCTCGTTGATCCGCGATGCGTATATTCCCAATGTTCGGGTAATTCTTTGCAATAACGGCGACAAGTGGACGTCGCAAGCAGATAATTGGGTAGCTGACGCAGAAGAGGATTACGGCGACAAAGTAAAGTTTATCCACTTCAACCACGATTCTATCGTCAGCATCTTGCAGCGCAGTAAACAGGTGGATACCACCCTGACACTTAGTGGGCAAGCCATCGTAGAAGATATGAACTATATGCGCGTTTTGGTCGGGCGTATTTCCGTTCAGGAGATCCAACGACTATTTGACGAGCACGGAGACGGCCTACTTGAGCGCAATATCCGCCGTTACCTTGGGCTTCACACCAATCGCGTCAACACCGCAATTCACGAGACTCTTTGCGATCCCAATAGATCTGACAAATTCTATTTCTACAACAATGGAATTACCGCAGTCTGCGACCGATTTGATTACAACGCTTTTCAGCAATCAGACTACAAGGTGCAACTCAAGAATATGCAGGTGATCAACGGGGGGCAGACCTGCAAGACGATTCAAGAAACACTAAATGGAAATTTGCCTAACATAGTCGGCCAATCGGCCTATCTGTTGATTCGTGTTTATCAGTTAGCCGATACACATAAGGATGTCGTCCAAGACATCACCTACGCTACCAACAGCCAGAATCCAGTGGATCTCAGAGATTTGAAATCCAACGATGAGATACAGAAAAATCTGGAACTGGGCTTAGAGGATCTGGGCTATACGTATAGACGCCAGCGAGAGGAAGGCGGTGGTGGGTCATCGGTTATAACAAGTTCAATTGTGGCAGAAGCTGTACTTGCAATTTGGCGAAAAAGGCCGCATCAGGCCAAATTTCGTCGCAAAGAGCATTTTGGAAAGCTGTACGAGGATATTTTTAAGCAGCTTAACGCGGCTCAGGCACTACTTGCGGTTTTGATTTTCAGGACTGTCGAGAACGAAAGGTCGTAACGTGAGATTATCTCAGACCAGTTAGGTCTAGTGCTGGCCTTGTGCCCTTTATTTATCTCTCCAAACCGCCAAGCAAGGAGGGATACAGATGAAAGAGCCAAGACCAGCGTTGGAGAATTTGTGCTGTCTCAATGCCCAATGCAAGACCTACGGCCAACGCGGCCAAGCCAACCTGCGGGTGCGCAAGACCTATGGAGCCGACCGGATTCGCTATCTGCGCTGTGGGTGCTGCGGCGAGGAATTCAGCGAGCGCAAAGGCACGGCGTTGTTTAATTGCAAAATCGGTGAAGCCCAAGCCGTGTCGGTGATCGAGCATCTGGATAGTGCCTGTGGCTTGAATGCCACGGCGCGCTTGGTGGGGGTGTCCAAGGATGCGGTTAGCCGCCTTTTGCGCGTGAGCGGACCGGTCAGCTATCAACTGCATGACCGGCTGGTGCGTGACGTGCATCCGAGGGCGCTCCAATTTGATGAGAAATGGTCGTATGTGGCCAAAAAACAACGGCACATGACGCCGATGGACGATCCGAGTGAACGGGGGGATTATTGGGATGCTACCAGTTTGGATCCGCAGAGTAAATTGCTGGTATCGCTGGTGCCGGGTCGCCGTACGACGACGACGATTCATCAAGTCGTGGCCGATGCGGCAGCGCGGCTTTCGTGTGATGCGCGGCTGCCGGCGCTGTTTACCGATGGCGAGCCGACCTATCCCGAAGCGATTGTGGCCACCTTTGGTCGAGCCTATCCGGTGCCTCGACGCCATCGCCGGGGCCGCCGGCCGGCCCCTGTTGTTCGCATCCCCCAAGGCTTGGTATACGCCCAGATTGTCAAGCATCGGCACGGCGGACGAGTCCAACGGGTCGAGATCCGACCCCGCTTTGGCAAGGGCCGCTTGGCTGAGGTCGTAGCGCAGTTGGGCTGGACGAAAGCCAATACCAGTGCCATCGAGCGCTTCAACCTGACCGACCGGATGCGTAACGCACGAAAGGGGCGCAAAACCCTGCGCTTTTCACGTCGGTCGGATCGGCATGATGCGCTCAGTTGGATTGGCGCGTTGCGCTACAATTTTCATCACCCCCAGCGTTCCTTGCGCCAGCGCACCGACGAAGGGCGCTGGCAACCGACAACGCCGGCTATGGCCGCCGGCATCGCCGAGCAGCGCTATAGCTCACTCGAACTCATGCGCCTGTGTCCGGTGGGGCTGAGATAATCTCAAGCTACGACCCTCGTTTGTCATGGCCGACTTTCTCTACCATTGCCATAAAAATATTGTACAGCCTGAATCTTCCTGAGCGCTGTTCTGCTGTGATTTCTTCATGTGTCTTCTTCTGGACAATCAAGACCGATGTCTGCGTTCCGTTTCTGGGCTGAAAGGTATCAACATGCAAATCCACACTGGCAATGATTCTCGTTTTTTCAATCAACCACTGGCGGATATACCCAAGTCCTGGATTTCCTAGAATGGAATCTGGCAAAACAATTGCTAGTCTTCCTCCAGGTTTGAGAAATTGCAAACAACGTTCGATAAATAATTGTTCTGGAGGTGCTGATGTTTGATAATCAGAAGAAATCGTCCAGCTTGCTTGTCCATTTTTATCATATTGTTCATTACGCCAAATATAGCCGATCTCAAATTGTCCAAGAATGTGACTATCCTTAATGGGAATTTTGCTTCCAAACGGTGGATTCGTAACAATAACATCGAATGCGGATTCAACTTGTAAGTGCAATTTCGCCCTGTTTAGGTTGGGTTCCCGTTTCCTTACATAAGTGATGTTACGCAGGCGATAGGCTTTGGTTTATCTTCTTTGTCATGGATAAAAAACTGTTAGCTCTCTATAGCGATTACCTGTTGAGTTCTTTTGGCGCGACGACCGCCACCGGTCTTTCGTCTTTGTTGGATGGCCAAATCAGCCACGACCAAGTAACGCGCTTTCTATCCCAAGCCGAGTACACATCGAAAGAGCTATGGCATCAAGTCAAAACCGTGGTACGCACCATCGAGCGGGAAGACGGGGTGCTTATTTTCGATGACACGATTCAGGAAAAGCCGTATACGGATGAGAATGAGTTGATCTGTTGGCACTTCGATCACAGTAAAAACCGCTCCGTCAAAGGCTTGAATCTGCTCAATTGCATCTATCAGGCCGGCGATGTCAGTGTGCCGGTGGCCTATGAGTTAGTGCGTAAACCGATTCGGTTTTGCGATCGGCAAACGCGGCGGGTCAAACGCAAAAGCGAGGTGACTAAAAACCAATTAATGCGGCAGATGCTACGAACCTGCCAGCACAATCGCTTGCGTTACCGCTATGTCTTGGCCGATAGTTGGTTTTCGGCCAAGGAAAACCTGTTGTTTATTCGCCAGGATCTGAAGAAACACTTTATCGTCGCCCTCAAATCCAACCGGACGGTCGCCTTGAGCTCACAAGACAAAGCCCACGGCCGCTTCGTGAGCATCGATACCCTAGCCTGGTCAGACCCCACGCCGATAACCGCCTGGATCAAAGGACTGCCTTTTCCGGTCTTGCTGCATCGGCAAGTCTTTACAAACAAAGACGATTCCATCGGCATGTTGTATCTGGCCTGTAGTGATCTCGACCAACACGGAGACGCCCTTGAGACGATCTATCAAAAACGATGGAAAGTCGAAGTCTTTCACAAAACGCTCAAGTCCCATGCCGCGTTGGCCAAGTCGCCGACTAAACGGGTCCGTACCCAAAGCAACCACGTCTTTATGGCCATCTATGCGGCGTTCTCGTTAGAGTGGCTGCGCATCAAGCAGCGGATGAATCCGTTTGCTCTCCGATCAAAACTCTATCTCAAGGCCATTCGACATGCCTTTGACGAATTACAGCAGCTAAAGACTGCGTAACATCACTTACATAAGATTTCATGTGGTGTTTGAAATGCCAATCCCTTTCGCGGTCGATGATTGAGCCGATCCCTGATATGGTGTATCTGTGCTTCCGACAGCGTATCCAAGGCCGTTCCTTTGGGCACATACTGGCGAATCAGCCCGTTGGTGTTCTCGTTGAGTCCCCGTTCCCAAGCATGGTAGGGATGGGCAAAATAGACGACCGCGTCCAACGCTTGGCTGATCGTGGTATGGTGGGCAAACTCCTTGCCGTTATCGGCGGTAATCGTCTGGGTATGCTCCTTATGGGGCGCGAGCAACGCAATGGTCGCCGCCGCTACGTGCTCGGCTTGTTTGGAGGCGACTTTGCCCAAGACGGTATAGCGCGAGCGCCGTTCGACCACCGAGACCAGTGCCCCAGTGCCCTGGCCGCCCATCACGAGGTCAATTTCCCAATCGCCGATGCGCCTTTTTTCTTCGACGATGGCCGGGCGCTGGTCAATGCTGACTCGATCTTTAATCTGGCCTCGGCCATCGGCTTGGCCATAGCGTTTCTTGCGTTTCTTCTGACTGTGGCGCAGATGGCGATACAACGTCCCGCCTGCCTGACGATCCGCTCGGATGTGCTGGTAGATGCGCTCGGCACTCAACCGAAGACCGTCGGTCGCCTGCAGCCGACCCGCAATCTGCTCGGGACTCCACTGCTGACACAACTCCGCTTCGATGCGCTCGATGACCGCCGGGGTCATCTTGGTCGCCTTCGCCTTGTGGCGACGACGCGCCAGCGCGTGCTGGTGGGCTTGATGGGGACGATAGCCGCGCTGCCCTCGATTGCGCTGCAACTCTCGACAAATCGTCGACGGCGATACCGACACCGTCGCCGCGATGGACTGCTGATCATGCCCGGCTTTCTTCAGCGCGTAAATTTGGTATCTTTGATACTCGGTCAACTGGTGATACGTTCCCATAAGCGCCTCCGTCGGGAGCTGCGTTTGAAATGGCCCGGGAAAATATACCAGTTGGCCGTTTCTATGCCAGCTACCCAAGCGATTGCACTTACAAGTTGAATTCAAGGAAAAATTCAATAGTATCAGGGTTTTTTATCTCACTCACTTTAATATTTAATGCTTCTGCTAGCTGTTGCTTAAGTTCCAGGTCCCACTCATGGGGAGGTAATAGAGAATCATTTCGATAAATATTACCGCTACCGTCATTATTCATAACCATATTCATTTTTGTAGCTTTGACTAGATCAGGATTGATGTCAAATCCATATAAATTTGACGCTGCAATTTGTTTTATTCGGTCTCTAACCATACTCTTTTCATGTTCTGTCCATTCGCTTTCTGGTTTGCCAAAATCCTTTTCAACTTCATTTTTTAACTGATAAATCATATGGTTCATTGCCATAACTAGAAAGCCTCCTGTACCACATGAAGTATCACAAACTTTTTCTTCTGGTTTTGGATCGACCATTTCAACTGCCATGCGCATGATATTTCTCGGCGTAAAAAATTCGCCTCTATCTCCTCGCAAATTGGCCCCTACTAACTCTTCATATGCTTTTCCTTTCACATCAACGTGAGTTTCCAACAGACTATAAGACTGGAGTTCCGAAACAATCCATGCAAGCGAACGAGGCTGTAATCTGATCTCATCATTTGCTTCAAATATCTGTGGAAACTGATTTTTAACTTTATCGAAGATTTTAGAAATTCGGTTTTTGACTGTTAATTGCCCATCTGGATTAGAACGTTCCTTTGATCTTGCATAAAATTCAAGTGTAGCCCCTACATTTTGCTCATCAAGTGTTTTACAAAAGATAAGTTTTAGCAACTCAAAAAATGCAGGCTGTTTTTGCATTCCATCAGTCACATAAATATGATTATGGCAGGTCCGAAAAACCATCAAAAGATTATCTTCATAGGCTCTTTTCAATTTATTACGTTTTGGCCGATCAATATCCTCCAAAGACCCATCGGCAGGAGGAATATCATTATATTCCTGAAATTCGTATCGTCCCTCTATTTTTATTTTTCTCAATACTTCCCTGTACTTGCCATTCGTCCACATACCCCATTCGCAGTTAGGGCAAGCACTCATATAGGATTTGAGTTGCTCAACACCGTCTTTTCGGTTTTGGGGTTCTACCTTTTCACTCTTGCATTCCACAATCAGCCAGACATAGTCCTGAGTAAACTCAGGACTATCTTTAGGAAATATGACAATATCCGCACGAGGACGACGGGAACCCAATTTCAGACCAAATTCTATTCTGATTTGTTCTCGCTTGTATTTATGCTCATTGACTAACCTTTTTTCAATTGTCTGACGCACATACTCTTCTGGCGTATCCCTTCGGAATTTCTCGTCGATGTAGTCACATATTTGACCATCTGGCACTACTATGATTCTTCTTTCCGGTCTTGTAGTCATGTTTATCTCCTTCAATAAAATATCTCAGAAGCGTTCTTAAAACCCCTTCGGACTGCTTTGCGGGGCTGTCGTGTGGCCTTGGCGTCAAGCATTTTTCATAGGGACGAGACGCCTTCGGTCCCAGATATTTGGAACCGAGTAAGAGACCGAAACACTAGTTTTAAGAACGCTTCTCATCCCCCTTATCTTCGGATTGGGCCGATCCTAGCTCCCACCTGACCTGGGGCTTCAATTTGTAAAGCCCATCAAAACCTGTCAACAATCGACGAACCTCCGACCCGCCTCCGACCCCCACCACACAGATCCCACATCTTCAGCGATTGGCCGACCGATCCGAGATAGGTTTCGACCATCAACGTCCCCGTAGTTGACGGGCAATCTCCGCCCGCTCCCGTTCCAGTCTTTGGGCAAGCGTCTCTAGCTGTTTATGATAGCTGACATCAACTTGGCCGCTGAGAAGGTGCTCGCCAAGTTGCTTCAGATCCAGACCCGTAAAAGGCTCGCCGATGTTCGACCGGAGCAAGCTGTCCAAGGTCAGCGCCTCAAGGGACTGTGATTCGAGGCCCTGATCACTGGTATCAATGAGAAGCTGCCCGAGCTTCTTCTGATTTGGATCAGGCAGATCGGTCTCCCCTCGCCCCAGCCGTTCAATTACCTTGTCTATCAGGGTGCCATAAGCCTCGACATCGGCGTAAACCCCTCTCAGCAAACTCAAGTCACTCATGTTGTCATCTCCGTTGAAGATGAGCATTTGTAAATTCAATGAAGAGGAAATGACATCGAGCCGCAAGCTCAACTGCGGCTCGGGACAAACTTGCATCATGGTACTGCGTTTAGTACCATTAAATCGTCATGCGAGCGAAGCATCAGCGCACGCTGGAGAATGTGCTCAAGACGCCGACGCCAGCAGGTATCCGGTGGACTGACATCGTTGCCATGCTGAAGGCAGCAGGCGTGGAGGTGTCTCAGCGTTCGGGGGCGCGCATTCTGCTGAAGAAGGGAGCAGAACGGATGGTAGTTCACCGACCCCATCCAGAGCCAGAGACTGGGAGAGCGACGGTGCGCGACATCGCCGCGTTCCTCAAAGCCGTAGGAGTCAAGCCATGATGCAGTATAAAGGATACGCCGCCGAGGTCGAATTCGACGATTCCGTGGGATGTCTTCACGGATGGGTCGTCAACAGCGGCGCTTATTCGATTGCCACCTTTGAGGCAACTGACGTCGAGGGGATTCGGCGCGAGTTCCATCGCTCCATCGACGAGTATCTCAAGTCCTGTGAGGAAGACGGCATTGAGCCGCGAAGACCCTTCTCAGGCAAGCTCAACGTTCGGCTCGGGCCAGACTTGCATCAGCGCGTTGCTCGCTCGGCGGCAGAGAGCGGTCTGAGCTTGAATAGCTGGATCATGCAAGCACTGGAAAAGAGCGTGTCCGAGTAACCCTGTCAACAACCACCAGAGGAACGCCGCATCAAATGTTGAGCTTCCGAAACATGCCATCGGCGTCTTCACACTCGACCAGTTCTTCCCCTCGATCCGTCTTTTCAAAAACGTCGCGGGTTTCCTCATTAGGTAGCTCTACGAGAAACGGCAACCCGTTGCACAGTTCCATTTGCCGAAAGAAAAGAGTTATGGCCTCTGTCGTGGTCAAGCCGAGCTTGCTCAGTAGCGCCTCGACATTGCGCTTTAGCTCTGGATTGATACGGGCCTCGACAACTTCAGTCTTTGCCATAATAGCTTCTTACTCGTCTGACTGTAGCACGTTTGGGTTCGTTATTCGCCGCAGGCGAAGATAGGAGCCCATCCTACATCAACCGATCGGCCAACGCCTGTAATTGCCCCTCGTCAGGATTCGGCCCGGCCAACGCGATCTCCGCATTCCCCTCGCCTTTTATTGCAACCGCAACCTGCTTCGACCGCACTCCCTCAACCACGATCTCCCGTACCGCCGCTCGCGCCTTCTCTTCAACACCGCTGCCGAGAAAAACCTTCGCCGAAACCTCGCCCATCGAATCCTTGCGCGCCCCCTTTTCAAAATACTTTCGCTTCTTTCGCTCGTCGCTCCGCTTGAACACCACGCCCGCCACCCCTTCCAACACCATCAGCAAGTCATCCGTATCCCGACCCGACAAATAGAGTATCATCAGTACCCCACCGATCCGTCGGCGTGAAAACTCCCCTTGTTTTCCCACACCTCGACGTCAACCCAACCCGTTTGCGCCCGATCCGCAGCAACCCGCTGCTTTAAGGTTGCACCGCGACGGAAACCCGCCGCAGTCAGGACAGTAGCTTTAGGGTGCAACCCAGCGTCACAATAGGCCAAGCACATGTGGCTCTCCGGTAGCTCTAGAGCCTGAAGCAAGGCGACCCCCTCCTCCCAAAAGTCCGGATGGCAATACAGGTCAACCAAACAGGCGTCCGGCCATAGTGGATGATCAGACCACATCGCCCAGCCCACCACAGCGCGGGTTTCCCGTTGCACCAAAGCCAACGCGCGAGGCGGAAGGCCGCTTGCGTCGCGCTCCAAGCAGTCCTGCAGCAAGGGCAACAAAGGCCCTTCGGTGGAGCGGCGACCCCACACACCCAAACCAGCGCCGCGCACGACGCCGAGAAAATCACCCAAAAACAGAGGGATCGAAACAGGCCAGTGGAGCCAGCCGACCGGTTCTATAGCCGTAGAACCCTGTGCAAAATAATCCCTCTCAAATTCGTCCTGCGAGGTGCTGTAATAGTCCATATAACCGCTTTCCGGCTCGACCCCGGCAAAGCCGTTGACCCGATAAATGTGATAGGGCGGCGTGTCGTAGCCCGTCCCCAAAAACAGGGCATGGCCGCCGCGCTGTCGGAAGTGCTCCATAAGGCAGGCCATCAGTTGCATGGCAGCGCCTTGGCGGCGGTCTTCGGGGCGAGTGAACACGTGGCCGAGCAGCCCCACGCCTCGGTATTCAATGTTCATTATATTGGCAAAGGGATCGCCGTCGCGGTGCAGCAGGTAAAAGAAGACATCGAGGCCGGTCTGAGTGCGTAGCACCTGCTCGTTGCCCCAACGCCAGGACGGACCTTTGTGGCTCAAAAGGGTCTCGACGCGCTCGGCCCAGTCGAGATCAGGGCCTTGCACGACGCCAGCTTGTACAGCTTCACCGGATTTGAGCGTGATGCGGTCTAATTGGTGGTACATAGTTCGCCTTTGCGTAACGGCGCTTGCAGCCTGATTTATTCCTTGAACAGGTCGGAGTGGGAACCTGTGCGAACCAGATGCAACTCGGCTCCTTGGACGCGGTAAATCAAGAGCCAGTCCGGCTCAATGTGAGCTTCCCGGTAGCCCTTCCAAATGCCCCGCAGCGGATGATCGAGATGGCGGGCAGCTAACGGTTCCCGCTGGATCAACGACGCCAGTAACACCCGCAGCTTGGTCAGGTCCTTGCCGCGCTTCTCGGCTCTCCTCACGTCGCGCTTGAACTGAGTAGAGCGAACCGGGATCAGCATGTCAGATCCCGAGGTCTTGGAACAGTTCCTCGGCGTTGCCGAAGCGTTTGCCCTTACCCTCGTCCAATTCCTTCATCGCCTTGACGGTGGTGGCATTCGGCGCTTGAACGGCAAAAGGTAGTCGCTTCTCATCCGCCACGCGCAGCAACATCAGGCGAATGGCATCCGACACCGACAAACCCATTGCTTGTAGTGCTTCCGCAGCTCGTGCTTTGGTCTCGCTATCAATCCGCGCGCGTACGACCGTATCAGTACTCATCTGTATGTCCTCCTAATATGTAGCTCTATTGTAGCTACAAAAGCTAGCCAAGTCAAAAACAATTCCGGCTTAGACTTGGGCCAAATTTGCATCATAGTACTTCGTTTGGTACCATGCAGTAGGGGTTAAGCCATGATAAAATACAAGGGATACACTGCCAAGATCGAATTCGACGATTCCGTGGGCCGTCTTCACGGACGGGTCGTCAACAGCGGTGCCTATCCGATTGCCACCTTTGAAGCAACCGATGTCGCGGGGATTCAGCGCGAATTCCACCGCTCCATCGACGAGTACCTCAAATCCTGCGAGGAAGACGGCATCGAACCGTACTAACCTCCACTCCGCCCCCCATACAAATCCCGCACCCGGCTCACCACCACGGCCAACAGAATAATCGACCCCAAAAACGCCTGTTCGTAATAGACGTTGGCCTCCAGCATCACCAAGCCGTTTTTGATGAGGACGATGATAACCGCCCCTAACAGCAGGCCCAGCGCCGAGATGCGCCCGCCAGCCAGCCCAGTCCCACCGACAATGGCCACCGCAAAGCTGGTAATTAGCCAGTCCTTGCCCGTCGCCGGTTGCGCCGAACCCATCCGCGAGACCCACAACACCGCGGCCAGCGCCCCCACTCCGCCCGACAGCACATGCGACAGCAAAATCATCCGATCGGTATTGATCCCCGCCAGCCGAGCCGCCTCCTGATTCCCCCCAGTCGCCAACAACCGCCGCCCGAAAACCGTGTGCCGGAATGCGTAGTGCGTCGCCAGTAGCACCAGTCCCATCGTCCAGAACAAATTCGACAGCCCCAAAAACTTCTGCCGTCCCAAAAACGTGAATTCCCGAGGAATGTCTGTGTAGGCATAGCCTTCGGAAAACCCATGCACTAGCCCTGTAAAGACAAAAAGCGTGGCCAGCGTGGCGATAAAGGAATTGATCTGCAACCGCGTGATGATGACTCCGTTGACCCACCCAGCCACACTGCCAATCCCCAACGCCACCAGCGCCGCTAACCACCCCGGCAAACCCAACACCTGAATGCAGTACCCAGTGGTAATGGTAGCTAAACCACCAATGGCCCCCACGGACAGATTCATCCCCCCAGCGACCAGCACCAGCGCCTGAGCCAACGCCACCAACACGGAGAACGCAACGATCCGGGAGATGTTGAAGAGGTTGTACGCCGACAGGAAGCTCTCCGAGCTAAGCGCACATCCCACAAACAGCAACCCCGCCGACAAGGCGATCCCCGCGTCGTTGTGCCGCATGAGTCTGCGTAGGCGTTCCATAGTCAATTCAGATGAAGTCCAATGCGGCGGCTTACCTCATCGTAGTCCAAGCCCTGCTCGCGGATCTCGGCGATCTCGTGGACGATCTGCTTGTCCTTAAAGACGAGAATCCGCCCTGCCAAGCCGATGATCTCCGGCATGTCCGACGAGATCAAAATGATGGCCTTGCCTTCTTTGGCCGCCAAATCCCAGAGCAAGCGGTGGATCTGTGCCTTGGCTTGGATATCCACCCCGACGGTCGGCTCATCGACGATCAGGATGTCGCAGCCAGCGGCCAGCCACTTGCCCAAGCTGACCTTTTGCTGATTGCCGCCGCTGAGGTGGTTTACCTCCTGCTCCAAACCCGTCGTGCGAATATCCAGCGCCGCGACCAGCGCCTGCGCGGCTTGGGTCTCTGCCCGGTCATCGATCCGGCGGGTGAACTTGCCGACGATTCGCTCCCATATGGTAATGCCGAGGTTGGTCCGCACGGCTGATTCCAGCAGCAGGCCCTCTTCTTTGCGGTTTTCGGTTACGTAGCCCATGCTGTATTTGTACAGGCTATCGGCCACTGAGCCGATCCGCGCTTTGGCTCCGTGGATATAGACGGCACCGCGTTCGGCCTGCTCAGCCCCGACTAGCAGCCGCGCCAACTCAGTGCGCCCAGCTCCCACCAAACCGTACAAACCCAAAATCTCGCCAGCGTAGAGCGAAAAACTCACGTCGTGCGCCTGGTCAGGTGCATACAACTCCTCAACCCTGAGCACCTCCCGCGTCCGATCCACCACTGGCATGCCAAACGAAGCCGTCTCCGCCCGCCGGCCGATCATCATCTCGATCAACTCGGCGCGCGGCAGCCCGGCCAACTCCCTCGTGCCCACGTGTCGCCCGTCCCGCAACACGCTGACTTGGTCGCCGATTTGATAGACCTCGTCGAACTTATGCGAGACAAAGACAATGGCCACGCCCGCTTCCTGCAACTGGCGCAAAATGCCAAACAAGCGGGCCGCTTCGTGCTCGGTAAGCGACGACGTCGGCTCGTCTAATAGCAAGACCCGCGCCTCGGCCGACAGCACCCGGGCAATCTGCACGAGTTGCTTGTGCGCCGCGCTCAAATCGCCAATGGGCGCTTGCGGGTCGATGTCTAACCCAACCCGCGCCATCGCGGCCCGAGCCTGATCGTCGAGCCGCGGCCAGTCGAGGCGACCCCACCGGCTGAAGGCGTCTAACTTGTCGAGCATGATGTTCTCGGCGACGCTAGCCTCGGCCACTACCTGGATCTCCTGATGGACCAAGCCAATGCCTCGGTCGAGACAGTCGCGGCAGTTGCGCACGCGCAGCGGCGCGCCGTCGAAGAGCATCCGCCCAGCGTCGGGCTGGTAGATCCCAGTGATAATTTTGAGCAGAGTGCTCTTGCCAGCGCCGTTTTCGCCGACTAGGGCGTGGATCTGGCCCGGCTGGAACGAGAGCGACACGTCGTCCAGTGCTCGGACGCCGGGGAAGCGCTTGCTGATGGATTGCAGTTCGAGCACAGATCAGCGGGGCGGGCTGAGGTATTTGGTCTCCAACTCGCCCATAATCTGCGTGGTGATAGCTCTGACCTCGTCCTCGAAGGTATCGACGTTATCCTCAGTCACCAGCACCGTGCCCGAGTTGATGAAGTAGCAGTCGGGATTGGCCTGCCAGCCGTCGAGTAGATAGCTCAGGAGAGCGCACGTGATGTAGCCGTGGCCGTAGGGATTCTGCGAGACGGTCGCGTCGATGGCCCCTTGGCGGATCGCGTCGAGCACCACCGAGTCCGTGTCGATGCCGACGAAGTGGATGCGCTTGTTGTCCGGGGTTTGGTTCCACTCCGATAGGATGGTCGCCGCAGCCACGGTCGGCGTGTACCCCGTGCAAATCACGCCGTCGATCTCCTCGATCCGCGCCGAGAGCGCGTCCTGGATTTTGGCCGTACTGGTCTCAATCGACTCCATGCCAGCGATTTCCTGGACGATCTGGACCTCTGGGTATTTGGCCACCGCCGCCTCGACGCCCTCTTTGCGCAAGATGGTATTGGGGTCTTCGACCAGTTCGAGCACGTTGAGGATGTTGCCCTTGCCGCCCATAAAGCCGATCAGCGCCTCAGTCGCCTCCATCGCCGCCTGTTTGACATCGGTCGCCACGCAAAACGACGCGGGCGTCGGCAGCGTCGTCGGCGCTCCATAGCTGACGACATAGGCCCCGTTTTGCACCAATTCTTCGTAAAGTCCGTTGGCAGCGCTGGCGTCGGCTGGATAGAGCGAGAAGCCTTTGTAGCCCTGGGCGGCCAACGGCTCGACGTTGGCGTTTTCGTTGTCCTGGGTCCAGTTTTGGCCAATCTGGCGTTTGATCTTGATTCCAGTGTCGCGCTCATAGCCGATCACCCCTTTTTGCACCTCTTCGACATAGGGGTGGACCATCAGGGCGTACCAGACGATTTTTTTCTCCGTGGGCTCATTGCCCGATTCGCCGGATCCACCGCATCCAACGGCAACGAGCGCGACAGCCCAAATTAGTAGCAGACGCATGTAGGCTCTCCTTTTGGTCGGCGATGGTTCCAAACACCTTGTCCAGTCCGGCGTGGGCCCCCAAGTGATAGTGGAATACCCCAGATGAAACGACCGCCCTGCGCTCCTGTTGATCTCCGTTCGCTTCTTGGTTCAGCCTTCTCAGGTCAGACACGCGGATACGTGCAAATGGGAAACCTGCCAGCGTTGGTCCTGCTTGAGCCAGATCAAGCTCCTTGTTTGCTCTCCTGTCGTCGCCGCATGCCCTCCTGCAGGAACAGTTCGCGGTTGGGAAAGCCATTGACCAACGTGAATCCCCCGTCCACCGCGATCAACTGACCGGTCATATAGGGTATCTGGGTGAAGGCGAAGGCAGCACCGGCGATATCTTCGGGCTGGCCGATGCGCGGTAGCGCCTGCGAGCCTCCCTCGGCCATCAGACCGTAGGTTTCGGCCACGGTATATTGCTGGTCGGTCTCTGGATCGACGATGCCAGAAGGACGCGACGTCAGCGGCGTCTCCACCACCCCTGGACGCAGGGCGTTGACGGTAATATTGTGCTGTCCCGCATCAAAGGCCGCCCCTAGGACCACGTGGTTGAGCCCGGCCTTGCTCACCCCGTAGGGGATGCGCGTGCTGTCGGGTGCCACATCCGATACCGTAGCGATAAACAGAAAGCTGCGGTGCGGGACTTCTCGCCCGGCCCGCCGCTCGTTTTCGGCCTGCTCGATCATGCGTTTGAGCGCGCGCTGACACAGGCGGTAGGCCCCTTTGAGATTGACGCTGAGGACCCGGTCCAATTCCCGTTCAAGATGATCGACCGGCGTCTCGGTGAAGCGGTAGCGCGCAATCTGCCCGTCTGCGCCGCGCACGTAGTTGGTCACGCCGCTGTTGCTGACCACGGTGTCGAGACGGCCGAAATGCGCGTAGGCCCGATCCACTAGGTCGAAAGGGGCTTCGGGCTGGCTCAAATCGGCACCCAAACTCAGCGCCTCCACTCCGTGCTCCGTCCGCAGTTTGTCGGCCACCGCGGCCGCCCGCTCCTCGCCGGAGCTTTTGTGCGCGCGGGGGTCGGAGGGATCGCTGCCGGAATTGTAGTGCACCACCACGTCATAGCCGTTGGCGGCAAAGGCGGCCACAACAGCCGTGCCAATTCCACTGCTCGAACCAGAGACCAGACATACGGGCTTGCTCATAGATAGACTCCCTGAGTACTTGTGCGAGATAAAGACGATGGCCACGCCCGCCTCCTGCAGCTGGCGCAAGATGGTATTGGAATATTCGACCAGTTCGATTCGCCGGACCCACCACAGCCAGCGGCAACGAGCGCGGCGGCCTAAATCAGTAGCAGACGCATGCAGGCTCTCCACCGCCCGTGCTTAGTAGGCCACAGAAACCATCCTGAGTACATGCGCGTCTTTGACCTGCGCTCCCTCGATATCAGTATCTACGCTCAACTGCACTAAATACAGACCCGGCGGCACCATGCGCCCGCCGTCGTCCCGGCCATCCCACTCGATCTCATAGGTGCCGGTGCTAAATGGACGCTCTTGCGCGAGACGCCGTATTTGGCGGCCTCCTAAATCGTAGACCTCGGCGGCCACTGGACTATCGTCGCCGACCCGCACGACGTTGAAGGCAAAGACCGTGCGGTCGTTGATCCCGTCGCCGTTGGGCGAAAAGGCTTCCGGCAGCACTGCCACATCCGTAAGCAGCGCGTTGTGCTCCACAGCAGCGACAATCGTCGTGGTGTTGCCGACGACCTGCGTTAGGGCCTCCCCTGGGTCGATCCGCTGCCAAGAGCCGCCCCCGTCTGCGCTGCTGTTGCGCAGGGCCGCCTGTAACACCGCACCGGTGACAAAAAGCGCCGTCTCAAAATCCAGCCTCAGCACCTCTGTAGATCCATTGGGCTGTATCTCGTCAAAGCGCACGTGCAGCGAGTCTGGGCCCGTAGGGATGACCTCGACCCCAGTTAGCGCGCTTGGACTCGTATCACCGTCGAAATCGGCCACTCGACCGCCGTAAAGGCCCACCATATCCAACTCCATGTTTGACGGCGCGAACAACAACAACTCGTCAAAACCCGGATCGCGGCGATCGAACTCCGGCCGCACATAAAGCGAGAACGACCGTTGCACTCCGAGCTCGTCCACCTCAAACGGGCCGATCTCTCCCAGCAGACGCTGTGCCACGGGATTGGCGAAGTTGAGACGAACCGAGCGCAGCGTTGGGCTTAGCTCTGGATCTTCCGACAGCAAGGTCGCCTGTACTGTCAGGAACTCCCTCGGCGACGGCGAGATAATCGGACTGCCCGCCGGGTCCTCGTAGGGCGCGCTCCAATTGCTCCAATCGCTGCCGGGCACCTGCTCGGCGACGGTGTCGCCTTTGAATATCGACAACAGCTTATTGTATTCGCTTTCGGTCACTTCTGTGCCATCTTTTTTGAAATAGTGCAGGATCTCGCCCAATTCATTGCCTGTTTGAGTCTGAATCAGCACTTGGGTGCCGGGGGGAGTGTCGGCGTCCCACTCAATCGACAGCAGATTGCGGCTGCCACCCAAGCGAATCAGGTCCGACCGCAGCGAGACTTCCGGCTGGAAGCCTTCGCCGTAGAGCTGCAACTCGGATATGTCCGCCGTGCGAGCACCAACGGCATTCAAGGTCCACTGGAAGCGACCAAATCGCGCCTTGATTGGCTCGAACGCCTCGCCTTCAACTCTCGACCAAGGCCGCGACCCTAGCGACGCCTTGGTGGTCCACTGGAGACTGCCGTCCGGTGCAAGGGTGCCGTCGGAAAAATCCATTCGATAGCTAGGGAACAAACCGCGGTTGTAAACCAAGCGGAAGGTATCGACCCAATAAAAGGACCCCAAGTCGAAGACTAGCTCCAACTCGGGGTCCGCCACCGCCGTGGAGACCCCGTAAAAGATGCGATTGAAGGTCGCCAAGTCGCCATCGACGAACTTGGTCAGGGCCAGTGGCTGCTTCGCATTGGTGGAGATGACGCCGCCGCGCGCGAGAATGCCGGCGGTCAGCTCGTCGCCTTCGTTCCATACTTCCAGCTCGGCCAAGCGGGGCAATTCCCGGCGAAAGTAGCGGATGCTACCCCGGCGTTCTTCGTCCAATATGTCGTACAGGTCTTGATCAACGGGCACCTCGCGGCCATCGGGCTGGCGCTTGAAATGCTGGATCGCGCCGCGCGTCTCTTCAGTGAGGACTTCGTATTCATCGGCCGAGACTTCCGTGCCGAGCAGCCCGTCGGTATCCGTGACTAAAATTTGCACAAAGCGCACGGCTGCGGCCTGCACAGTGGGCTCTTGGTTCGTCAGATCGACAGTAAAGACCCGCTGACTCTTGTTTTCGCGCAAGGTCCGCAACACGGTCTTAAAGGCCGGATTTTCGCTGGTTTGCAAACGCGCTGGCTTCAGTCCGTCGGAGATGAGCACCTCAAAGAGGAGAAAGGGATCGCCCATACCCTCCTCGACAAAGCGCACCACGAGTTCTTTGGCAAAAACCACGCGGCCCAAGTCGACCACAAACCACCACTGCGAAGCCAAGTCCCTGTCGGCCGAATGTGGATCGGGCTGCCAATAGGTAGTGATGTCGCCGTCGAGCAGGTTGACCACATCGGCGACATTGGAGCCGCCCTTGACGGCATCGGCGAGGACAATCTCGGCGGGATCTTTGCTGCCGAGAGACGCCGGTGGATTAAAGCTCAAGTAATCGACAATGTCGAACACTGCATTGGTATTTTTCTCAATGCGCCGGGCGCGCACTTCTCCGTCCGGAGAAATCGTCAAGGTTCCTGGGGCAAACTCCCAATTCTGCCAATGATTGCGGCCATTGATCTCGACCTGATTGCCGCGGACCCGGTGGCCGGCCTGCTGGGCGCACACGGCGGTCCCGGCCAGTGCGAGAGCTAGCCCAATAAAAAGGACGCGTCCGAAGATAGTCATAGCGTTTCCCGTTGTGTTCTAAAGTGTTTTAACTCGTTTAGAAATTGCCCATCGTCCGCCATACTCGGCTCCTTTAGTATACTAGGGAGACGACCGCTTGCCGGAAGGCTGGCCCCTTATCGGTCTCGACGCTCACGCGCAGAATGTACAACCCCGGCGGCACCTGTTCACCGCGCTCATCCCGCCCGTCCCACACCCCCACGTACCGGCCGCTGGACGTCCAATCCGAACCCACCACGCCCAACAGGCGACCCGACAAATCGTACACCGACGACTCCACCTGCACCGGCCCCACCAAATTCAGCACATCGCACTCGATCCGCACCGCGTCGTTGATACCATCGCCGTTGGGGCTAAACACCGACGGCATCAGCGCCAAGTCGCCGATAGCCTGCTCCCCTAAGCGGGTCAACCCCACGCTCAACCTGTTGCTCTCGGACAGCGCGTCCGCGTCCCCAGACTCTAGGCTTTGCGGCACCTCTTGAGGTTGCTCGCTGTTGGAGATCCGCCCGGAAAACACCGTGCCGAACTTAAAGATCGCGGTCTGGAAATCCACCTCGATCAGCTCCTCGGTGCGCTGCGCGTCAATCTTCGGTAGCTGCACTGCAAAACCGGTCTCGTCCAGCCGCACCACTTCAAAGGCCACCAACTCACCCGAAATCCGCACCTCATCCACGCTCTGTGCCCGTACCGGCGTATCAATGTCCAGCCGATCAAAGCCCACATCGTCGCTGGCCAAGACTGCCCGTAACTTGTAGGTGAAGGCCGTAACCTCACCCGGAGGCGCGGCCGCAGGTGATATCTCGGCGACGGCTCGTTGCGCCACCGGCGGGATCGACACGGCAAACTGCACCCAATCCAACTGCCCACTGGTCTCTCGGCTCGACGAGAAGTCCGCGCGCAATTGCACGTAACGCTGGGGGCCATCTCCGATCATCACCCCCTGCCCAGCGGTGAAGTCGTAACCTCCCCAGAACGCCCAATTCTCCGTGTCGTGGGTAGTGCCAGCCCGCTCGCCGAGCGCCAACTTATTGTACGACGCCAGCGTCAAGGGACGGCCCTTGGCGTCGAAGCGGGTGCGCTCGCCGCCGCGAAAGGTGGTCCGCCAATAGATATTTGGGTCCGCGTCTAGCCCACTGCGCATACTCAGGGCCACGCTGGCCCCCTCGTCCTCGCGCCCGGCCCACGTTAGTTCCCCCAAACTCGCCAAGGCTCCTAAGTCAATCACATTGGACACGTAGTCCGCAAAGGGCGCAAAGCCATTGCCGTAGATTTCCAACTCGGCGATCTCCCAGATGCCGCGCGTATTTTCCGCCGCCGAAAAGAGCACCCGCCGCACGGGCTCTGCCGGCAGGGGCAACTCGATGACGGCTTCGGTATTTTCGGTTATATCGTAGATAATGTCGAAGTCCAGCTCATCTCCCCAGCGGCCAAGGAGAAACTCGCGTGAACCATCCTTGAGGGGATCGCCGTCGTTGATGCCGATCCTGAAGGTCTCTACAAAGCGGTCCGTCAGGTGTTTGGTGCGCGGGAAAAAGCGAATCCTCTCTAGCAGCAGGGGCGCGCCAAAATCAAAAGTCAGGTACTTGTGCGGTGGCCCGTGCGAGGCAAAGTGACCGTCTCCGAGGTATATGGTGTTCGGATCTTGGTCGAACATAAAAAGATCGTCCGCCTGCGGCGGCCCCCAGCCAATCCACACCAAGTTCAGAATCTTGCCGCCTTGCTCTTCGATGATCGGCACGAGATTGACCGACGAATCGAACCGTTGGGGGCGTACGAAATCTGGGTCGAACACCAGCAACTCCTCGCTGCCGTGCTGCGCTGCGTCAATATCGCTCCAACTGATTTGCACGAATTCGTACGGAGCATCCAACTCCGGAGGTGGCAGACTCTCGCCGCCGATCCGATAGATCGTCAGCCCACTCGCCGGACCGACCGCGCCGATCCACAGGACCGCCCATACACACGCCGTTAAACGCCCAGCCATACTCGGCTCCTTAATATACTAGGGAGACGACCACCTGCCGCTGCGTCATCCCTTGATCCGTCTCCACACGCAAATCCACTACATACAACCCCGGTGGCAATAAAGCTCCTTCCTCGTCACGACCGTCCCACACCCCCACATACCGACCGCTACCCAGCCAAGACTCGTCCACCAATCCCACGCGACGACCCGACACATCATATACCCAGCACTCCACTGACGAGGGACCTGACAAATTCAGCACGTCACAGCCAACCTCTACCACATCGTTGATCCCATCCCCGTTGGGACTAAATACCCCAGGCACCACCGACAACGCTCCCAATGGACCTGTGCCCAACCCCGTCAAATCTACCCGCAACCGCTCGCTGGAAGGCACCCCATCCGCATCCCCCCAAGCCAACGCCTGCGGCACCTCCGCAGGATGCTGACTGTTGAAAACGCGACCGGTAAACACCGTGCCAAACTGGAACACTGACGCGTGGAAGTCCACTTCTAGCACCTCTTGGGTGCGCTGTGCATCCATCAAGGGCAGGGCCAACACAACCCCGGTGTCGTCGCTCTGGACGATCTCAAAGGCCACCGGCTGACCCGACAGACGCACCCCGTCCACACTCTGCACCCGCGCGGGGGTGTCGATGGCTAACCGGTCAAAGCCCAAATCGTCGTTGGCTATCGACGCCTTGACCTTGTAGGTGAACGCAGCAGCGGCTCCCGGCGGCACCACCGAAGGCATGATCTCAGCGATGGCTTGCTGCGCCACCGGCGGGATCGATACAGCTAGCTCCACCCAGTCGAGCCGACCGCTAGCACTCTGACTCGATGTGAAGTCGGCGCGCACCTGCACAAACTGGCGCGGCCCGGCTCCAGCGATGGGCCCCTCACCAGCGGCAAAGTCGTGTGCGGCACTCCAGAAAGCCCACGCGGCTGTGTCGTGAGTGATGCCCCCTCGCGCCCCTAACGCCAGCTTGTTGTATGACGCCAAGTTCAGCGGGCGACCCTTAGCGTCGAAGCGGGTGCGCTCGCCGCCGCGAAAGGTATAGCGCCAATAGGTATTGGGGTCGTCATCGTGGCCGCTGCGCGTGCTCAACGCCAGTGCGGCCCCTTCGTCCTGTTGGCCAGCCCACGTCAGGCTCCCGAGGCTGGCGGGTGCGCCCAAGTCGATCACGTTCGACACATAGCTAGCAAACGGCGCAAAACCATTGCCGTAGATTTCCAACTCCGCGATCTCCCAAATGCCACGCGTGTTCTCAGGCGCTTCAAATAGCAACCGCCGCACCGGTACGGTCGGCAGGGACATATCAATGACAGACTCGACGTTCTCGAAGACATTGTACGGAAGGTCGAAGTCAAAGAAGCTGCCCCGGATGCCTCGCCTGAATTCCCGCGTGTCTTTTTTAAGCGGATCGCCGTCGCTAATGCCGATGATGAAGCGTTGCACAAACCGGTCGGCCAAAAATCGCTCGCGGGGGAAGAAGCGAATGCGTTCGAGGAAAAAGCGGCCCCCAAAGTCGAAAACCAGCGATTTCTGGCGAATGACACCGTAGTCCCCACCCCAATCGCCATCGCCCAAAAACGCCGTCGTAGGGTCGCCATCAAACATGGCCAAGTCGTTACCGCTAGCCGGCCCCCAACCGATCCAATCCAGAGCCAGCACCTGTCCGCCGAACTCTTCGAGGATCGGCACCAAGTTGACAGTGGGATCTAAGTGCAGCGGCTCGACAAAGCCGGTATCTATTTTTACTAATTCGGCCAAGCCGTGCCGCCTTGGGTCCACCTCGGCCCACGACAATTGCACGAACTCATAGGGGACCTCCAAATCGGGCGGGGGCAAATCTTCTCCTCCGAGGCGGATTACGGTCAGGGCTGCAACAGAAGCCGGCCCGCCCAAAAAATACCATCCAAATGCTAGGAGAATCCCAATGCGCTGTGGCATAACGGCCTTGTGACTTGACTGAGGAAATGCGAAAAATATGACAAAAAAGGACGGGTAGATCAACGAAGACCTACCCGTCCCACTACGGATGTTTGCTGCTTTAGGCGAGTGAGTTACCTAGCGACGGAAGCCTTGATATGGCCCCAGCTATCGTTCTCGACCGCAGTCGGGAGATTAGCGAGAGCTGCTTCGTCGAGAGGCAACAACACAAAGTCGGAAAACGAACCGGCGTTGCCAAAGATATCGGACTGGCCGCCTAACGTCCACTTGGCCGTCCACGGGTTTCTGTCTTCGGCATCTTCCGGACCGTTGTCGTTATCGACGATCTGCAAACCAGCGCCGACAATGTCCAGCTCGACGAAGTCGTGCGGGGTGCTCAGGTCGGCACCCTGCCAGTTGAAATCGTCCCAGCCAATGGTGTACCACTCGGCTTGAAAATTGGCCTCAGCACCATGGACGCCGTCGAGGTTGAAGGAATCCGCGCAGCACTGGTAAGGCTCGTCGCCGTGCCAAGTCGAGCTAGACATCCAAAACCAGCTCCAACCATTGGGATCACTGCCAGACGTGATAGCCGGCCAGCGGTAATGCGAGGTCTGGGTCTGACCACCGTTGTAGAGCTTTACCTCTTCTTCGCTCAAGTCGCCAGAAATGCCAGCGCCGCCAGCGTGGAACCAGCCACCGGAGTGGTCGGAGTCCAGACCGATCTCAATCGAGTCGTCCTGGCCGCAGCAGCCAATACCGCCGGCATCGCGATCCCAAACGTCATCGAAGCGGTCGAAGACATAGTAAATGCGATCCAACTCGTCGTTCCAGCCCATGGCAAAACGGAAGAACAGATTGGAGCGGTCCTTTTCGCGCCCGACGTCACCTTCGCCGACGATGATGTCGGGATTATCGCTGTCAATCCACACCTCGGCTGGCAGGATATCCCACTCAGAAATGTCGCCGTCGAGGACGGGCAGCTTATCGGTCGGCCACTGGAAGGCACCATATACAGTCCCTTCGGGAATATGAGCGAAGGCGGACGAAGCCATCAAGCCCATAACAGCAGCCAGCACCGCAATTTTCTTGCTCATGCTACAACCCCCTGTGTTGGTTGAATGAGTGATAAAAAACGCCCCATATAATTAAGGGGCATGACGTGAAAACGTCTAAAGAATAATGAAACACCTCTCTTGTCAAGTATTTTCTCTTTGGTCTTACGAGTCGCCTTTGAGCGGCGTCCCAGTGGCCCAAGGCATGGCACTCAGGCTCAAATCCTTCCGCTGCGCAGCGGCCTGTAAGTCGCGTGCCCGGTTCCAATGCTTTTTTGCGAGGGGCTGATTGCCCATCTTTTTGTACGTCTGGGCTAGGGCCAAGTAGGCGCGACCATAGTCCGTGTCTAAGGCCACCGCGCGCTCAAACGCGCCAATCGCCTCCCCGAGCCGTTCCATTTTTGCGTACTCCACCCCCAGATTGAAATGGGCCTGCGCCAACTCGGGTTCTAAGGCGATGGCCTGTTGGTGCAGGCCAATGGCAGCCTTCATATCGCCTTTGAGCGAATGGGCGATCCCCAAGTGCGTATAGGCTTGGGCATAGGTCGAATCCGCGGCAATGGCCTGTTGGTGGGCGACGATGCCGCGGTCGAAATCCCCCTGTTGACTATAGGCCACCCCCAAGTCGTCGTGGGCTTTGGCCACGCTCGGTGCCAGTCGGGACAAGTATTCCTTGGCGTTTACATCCGACAGCGAATAGTGGGCGTCGGTCCAAGCAAAAAAGAGAATGGGCACCCCGAAGTACAGCACCTGCTTGCCGGTCTCGAACCCATAGGAAAAGGCCGTCCACTGCGCCCGCGCATTCTGCCAGCGCGTCACCAGCGCGTTCCAGCCACGGCGCGGCAACGCCTCCTCGCTCGGGCCCTCTGCGGAATCCTCGTCTATCAAGTTCTGCCGGATCTCCTTCTTGCCGACCTTCCACATGAACCCGTCGTAGTAGTAGTGCATAAAGGCCGAGGTGGCGATGAGCACCTTTACTATATCGTAAATCAGGAAATTCTGGGTCGCCCGCGCGAGGGCCTCTATGCCGCCGTACGCCAATATCAGCAACAGATAGAACAAAACGATGCGCAAGCGTCCATCGGCAAATAGGAAGCGGAAGAAGGATCGTCCCAAGTCTTGCGAGCGTCTGAGCACTCCGTGATTGTAGATCCACACGATGGCAAAGTACTGAATGTCGTGTGCCAGCGCGGTGATCGCGTAGCCCAAGATGACGTCTTCGAGAATGATGTACGCGTAATAGACCGTGGCGAACGTAGTGGCCGAAATCGCCAGCTTGGGCCAGACGATGGGCGCGCCGCGTCGCCTTTCGACGACCATGTTACCCACGTAAACCACCGACAAGGCCAGCGCCAAGTACAGCATGGCGTCCCGCAGCAAAAAGACGTATTCGGGCTTGATCCAAGTGTACAGTCCAAAACCATAGCGGTGGCAGCGCTCTAGAAAATTGATCAAATAGTGGGGGCTGGCCGCTATCACGTATCCGAACCAGACGGCTATCAGCCACCAGTCCAGCCGGGCACTCAACTGCGAGGGACGGCGTCGCTTGAACTCGTAGATCCGCATGAAGCCGTAGTGCTGCATGAAGAAGTGCCACATGTCCCACAGGGCCAAGAAAATGAAAAACCCGAGGTGGCCGTTGAACACGCTCCAACTGACAAAGGAGGCGATCACCAGCGGCGCGACGATGAAGCGAGCCTTGTAGCGGCCAAACAGCTCCCGCTCGCCATAGGCGCGCATTAGCCCAGGCAGGTGGTGTCCCACCGCGAAAAAGGCCAGCACAAAAAGGGCTATGTCAGCAGAGGTGAAGTAGTTGGCGGCAAACAACAGCACCGCGAGAGAAAGCAGCGGGGTGCCAATGAAAAACAAGAAATCCCATTGGCGGCTGATGATCCAGCCCTGAGGGGCAGCAGTCGTCATCGCTCCCCGCCTCTACAATCCGGCAAATACCGAAAGGAACACTAGGCCCGAGGTCTTCCGCTCTCCATCCCCGTCTTTGATCTCCAACGAGCGACGATCAAAGCGCACGCCTATCTGAGTGGTCAACTCGTATCCGGAATAGGCGCGAGTACTCGTCAGTTGACAGGCCAAGACCGTACCGCGAAAATCGCCGGTCCGCTCTCCGACCGCTAGTTGCCCTTCGTCGGCTTCGAGGTCGTAGAAAAAGCGCCCTTCAACCCCTAGCTGCACATAAGAGCGGTGGAGAATCGGAAAATTTGCCAGCACCATGTAGAGCACGTCGTAACTGCGTTCCTTCGGTGCGCTATGGCTGAAGGGCACTCGGCGCATAAATTCCCCCTTGATGCGCGGGGAAATGGAGATCGACTTCCACGAAAACGCATAGGAGACCTTGTCTATCAACCCGACAAAACTGGACGACTCGCGGCCATTGCGGCCCTCGGGGCCCAAGGGATCAAAGGCCACCACCGGCGCGCCCTCGTCATCCAAGAGCACGCGGCCCTCCTCGTCCCGGGCCAATATCACCTCGGCTTCCCGCTGCTTCCACACGTCCATCTTGAATCGGTGGCGGGTGCTCCAACCTCTAGGACTGTCGTACTCCCAGTCCGAGTAAAGCGTGTTGATCCACGTATTCTCCGCGGCCAGCAGATCGGGCACGGGCACATTGCTGCCCGTTGTCTCGCTGAATTGGCCGAACTCCGCTCTGGGCACGACCCACTGCACGAGGTGATCTTCGATATTGTCTTCGGCTCTCCGCACCATGTCAAAGAGCCGCCAGCGGCCCAGCGTGGGGAAGCTCTTGGTAAAGGTAAAGATCCCGTAGAAGGTATCGTTGTCGCGCGCGGCTTGGTGCATGGCTTGGCGCAGGCGACCGGCCGTAAGTCGTATTTCGGGATTGACTTGAACGCTGGTGTAAAAATTGTAGCCCCAGTGGTCTTTCTTGTAGGGATAGTCTGGCTCGTCGTCGTTTTCAAAGCGATCGACCCAACCGTTGTTGTTCAAATCAATACCAAAGAGAAACTCGGGCCGATCAACCTCGTAGCGCAGAAAAGGCTCGTCGTAGTCCGGGAAGAAGTTTTGCCGCTCGCCGTTGCTGTTTTGGTTGAAGTCGGAAAGGAAATCCCCGTTTTCATCGTAGCCGGGAAAAACCGCTGGATCGGCCACGCCGTTGGGCCGGATTATAAAATACTGCCCCGGAATGGGAATCAAACTACCCTGAAAGCGGCGCAACTGATCTGGATGCCGGTCGTTGTCGTCGTTGTCATCGACAAAGTCATAAGACTGGATGATGGCTTCGGGCGAGTAGTCAACCAAGCCGCGACCATCCACTGGCCGCACGTTGGTGCTGTATCCGTCGTCCATGCCAAAGCCTTCGAGAAAAAAGCGCCAAGGGCCGATATCCCGCGCCAAGTTGACCATGTAGGCCACGTCGTGCTGGTCTCCGACAATGCCGGCAATAGCCTCGTGCTTCTTTAGGGTCGTGGTTGGGTACTTGCGATAGCGGGTGCTGACGTTGAACTCTCCGTAGAAATCGAACCCATACCAATCGCGCATCTCAGCGGTAACGCCGTATATCTGGCTCGCGGTGGGCAGCCCATAGTCAAAGGCCACCTCTTGTTGGTTGAGACGATTTTTTATATTGCCGGCCGCTCGCGCGACCTGTCGAAATTGCGGCTGATCCACCGGATTGGTCTGTCGGTCGGACGCTATCTCCACCCGGTAGTCGTTGGCCAGAATGAGCCGGAAGCGCACCTTCTTGATCGCGGTCACCGCATCCTCGGCCTCGGCCAAGCTCAGCCCCAAACTCTGCTGCAATAGCAGGCGCAAAGTCCCGGCTTCGTCTTCCCCATCTTCGACTGCCAGCGGATATTTAAGCGTTATGCGCTCGGCTCCGTCAGCCGTGAGGAAGCCATCGCGCACCTTGCCCCCTTCGCGCAACGGTCGGTAGCCAATACTGCTGCCGGTGATAACCGTATCCCGCGGAACCATCGCCACGCTGTCGCCCGCGACTACCTCGCGCATCAAGGTCGTCGTGATCTCCACGTCGTCGCTGAAGAGCACGGCCCCTCCCTCGCCGTCTTCAGGCGAATCGTCGGACAGCCTCACCACCAGTAATTCGAGCCGCCGGTCTAACTGGCCCGAAGTCAGCAAACCCGTAAAGGGACTTTCCTGAAAGCTCTCCAAAGCCCCGTTGTTACTGTGGGAATTGACAAAGGTCGTGCCTAAGGTCAAGTGATCGCTGATATCGGCCTCAAAGCGAAATGCGGATAGGTTCGTCGCGTTTTCTAGCTGCCGGGTCGGAAAATCCGCGCTAATGTCGATGATCGGCGACGAGATCCGCGAAAACAACCCGGTTGCCCGTAAGCGCTGGCTGGCCAAACTAGTCACCACGCCATTGAACCCCGTCTTGCGGAAAGTCAGGGGCGTCAGCGTTGTAAAAAGCTCGTCCCCGACCACGATCGAATAGCTGTAGTCGCCGCTGGTATCCGAGGAGATGATGAGGCGGTTGAACCAGCTTAGGTACTCGCCGCGCTTGGTGACTTGATTACTGGCACTGGTCAGCGGCTGGGTCTGCCGCCAATCGTAGATGAGCCAGCCACGAGTAATCAGATCGCCGTAGGGATCGTAAAAATAAAAACCCTCTTGGCTGCGCGACACGTAGCGGAGAAAAGGCTCCCGCGCATAGTTGGTGTACTGCCACTGACGACGGCCGTACTCGGTGAACAATTCCTGGGGCAAGTACCAGCGCTGAATGGTGGGATCCAACGCACCGATCAGCACCGACCGGCCCGCAGCCGAAAATACGCGGCGCTCATCAACCCGGCGGCCGAGGCGATTGCCGTAGTCTATCTGGGCACCGACCTCAAGGGCGCACAGAACCACCGCGCCCAAGAGCAACGCGCATTTAGCTCGCAGCGTGCCCATTACTGAATTCCGGCGTACACGGTGATGAAGCTAGTCGTCGAATTGCTGCTCTCGCTGCCTTTGGCAAAGCCACTGTCGTTTTCTAGGACTAGCTCGGTCTGGGTGCGCCCGTAGCGCAGGCCGAGCTGCGTCGTCAGGCGATACCCCATGTAGTCCGAGGAATTGGATAACTGCACCGCCACGTTTACACTGCTCAAGTCGCCCGTTTCCATGGTGATGCCGCTGGCGACCATGGCGTCTTCGTCGCTCATCAAATCCCTCAGCAGCAGTTGCTCTACCCCCCCCATCAGCACGGTGTGCTTCAGCACCGGCAGTCGGGCTAGCAGCACAAAGCTACCGGTCCACTCCTTGCGTTCGTCCTCTTGGACCAAAAACGGCGTGCGCCGTAAGTACTCGCTCTTGAACTTGGGCTGGAGGCTGAAGCGGCCTAAGTCGTAGGTGTAGTCGAATTTGTTGATCAAGCCGAAGAAGTTCGTGTTGGTTCGCAGGCGGCGTCCGTCTATATCGCGTGGCTCGTCTTGGTTTTGGCGATAGAATTCGTACTTGAACTTGTTGATGATGTTGAGTCGGTCGATGCCCGCGTAGTCGAATCCGAGCCACAGCGAATTGACCCAAGTGTCTTGGGCCGGCAGGATGTCGGGAACGAGGGGCTGGATCGGCGGAGCATCGACAAAAGGCGTGGGTTCACGCCGGTCGTCTGGAATGGTGTCGGCGACCTTTTTCAGCGCGTCAAAAACTCGCAAGCGACCCACGCCGGGCACGTCGCGGTCAAAGGTAAAGAGCGCGTACTGGACGCGGCTGGAGCGGTCGGCCGAAATCATCTGCTCGTCCGCCTGCCCTAGCGTCAACCGCGCCCCTGGTACGAGCTCAGCACCGGCGAACACATTGTAGCCCTGCCGGTCGGTCTTATAGGGGTAATCCGGCAAGTCGTCGTCTTCGAAGCGGTCGATCCAATCGTTGTTGTTCAGGTCGATGCCAAAGAGGTATTCGGGACGATCAACCGCATAGCGCAAAAAAGGCTCTTCGTAGTCGGGAATGAGGTTGTTGACCGTGCCATTGTCGTTTTGGTTGAAATCCGAGATAAAGTCATTGTTCTCGTCCCACCCGGGAAAGATGAGCCGGTCGTTGGCCGAACCCGCACGGATCCAGTCGGGATATTGGTCTTGATCGTCGTTGTCTTCGACGAATTCGTAGAAGTTGCGCTGGGAGTTGTCGTATTGGATGTCGCCGTTGGCATCGACTAAAAAAGCCGTGGTCGAATACGCATCGTCCATCGCATAGACTTCGCCAAAGAAAAACCACGGATGGAACTGACGAGAGATGTTAAAAAACCAAGCGTCGGACTGCTCGGTGGAAATTTTGTGGTTTTTACCAGCCGTAAACAGCGCGGCATTGGGATACTGATAGTAGCGCTTATTGCGGTCCCACTCTCCGTAGAAGTCAAGCCCCCACAGCCCCTTGCCCTCCACTGTAAATCCACCGACTAGGTTGCCCGTCGGCAGACCGTAGTCAAATTTGACGAGTTGGAGATTGGAAATGTCCTTCACGTTGCCTTCGGCTCGCCGCAGGGTAATCAGCGCTGGCTCGGTGGCATCTATGGTTTCCGCACTCAGGGGCGCGGAAGGCATGGCGCGGCGGCCCGTCTGCCGATCGGACCACATCTGCACCTTGAAGTCATTGCCCAAGACGTATTCAAATTCCACGGCCACGATCGAGGTGGGGTCTGGGCCGATGTAAGCCGGGTCGTTGAAGTCGTAGTTGAGCACGATGCGCTCGTGGCCGTCGGCAGCCGTGTAGCCCTGGCGCTCAAAACCGCCGAATTTAATCGGCCACTCTGCGCCAGCGCGGACGACCTCCTCCGCCTCGAAAACCTGTTCTTTGTTTGTCTCAAAGTCGCGGCTGATGATGCGCACCTTGTCGCGGAACAAAGCCGCGCCGCCCTCGCCATCTTCGGGCGTGTCGTCGCTGAGAATGATGGCAATGGCTGTCAGCGGGGTGCTGCTCTGGCCGGAAGTGAGGCTGCCGGCGATCAAGTCGCCGCTGAACAGGTCGAGCGTGGTATTGGTATTGCGAGCATCGACTACGGTCGCGCCTACCTCGATGAAGTCGCCGATCTGGATCGTACCGCGCCCGCCGAACATGGTAGTGGTATTGGTGCGGGTCTCCGGCTCTTGGGTCGCGCCCAAGATCGGATCGCTGATCCGCGAGGCGAGGATCGTGCCGGCGTATTTGTCGGCCATGAAGTCGATCTGGACGCCATTGTAACGAGGCCTAGAAAAGGTCATTGGCGTGAGGGTCGTACGCAGCAGATTGCCGACCGTAATGGAATAGTAGTACTGGCTCTGCGAGTCGCCGCCAATGGTGACCCCATTGAACCAAGAGTCGAAGCGAGCGTTTTGGAAGATGCTGCTGCCGAGCTGCCCGGGCTGGTTTTGGCTCCAGTCGTAGATCAGCCAGCCGCGGCCGATGAAGTTGCCGTAGAAGTCGTAGAAGTAATCGCCCTCGCGGTGGATGTTGACGTAGCGCCGAAACTCATCCTTAGCGTAGTTGGAGTACTCCCACTGCCGCCAGCCGTATTCGTTGAAAAGCTCTTGGGGAATGTACCATTTCTTGACTGCTGGATCGAGCGCACCAAATAGGACCCCAGGGCCGCGCGGTTCAAAGCTAACCGCCCCGCCGCGCTGGCGACCCAAGCGGTTGCCGTAATCTTGGGCCTCAGCCAGGCCAGCCGCCAGCATCAGAGCAGCCAAACCAACTAACCCCCATAGTCTAAACACTTGCAAATCATCTCTCCCTACATTTTAAGTAACTAGTAAGCCACCCCGACAACCCCGATTTTCCTCACTTGGCCCGTGCCGGCTTGCAGCGAGACGCTAAACGCATAGTGCCCCGGCGGCACGTACACCCCGTCGTCGTCCCGGCCATCCCAAGGCTGGGCAAAGCGGCCGCTGATGGCCTCGCTATCGACTAAGGCCCGCACCAAGCGGCCGGACAGATCGAAAATCGAAACTTTTACCGGCGAGAGCCGCGCGATATTGGTGATGTCGTACTGAATGAGGACGCGGTCGTTGACCCCGTCGCCGTTGGGCGTAAATACCGGCGAATTTACGGCCACATTGGCTAAAAGCTCCTTGCTGATCGGTACGGCCACCGAGAGGTTGTCCGCTATAGGCGTACCCACCGGCTGGATGTCGGTGTCGGCAAATCCGGACTGACTCAAGTCAGCGGCATTGCCCGCCACGACGCCTTGCCCGAGGGTCGTTTCGACCGACCGATTAAAGGCGCGGCCGACGAACGTTGTGCCAAAGCGCAACACTCCATTGTCGAATTCTACCTCCAAGACCGTCCCGTCTTCCTCGATGAGTGGAAAGGAAATAGCAAAGCGGTCGTCGAGCACTTCGTCGATGGAGATAGCATTGCTGGCCTGGGGCAAGTTCACCAGCGACAAGCCGGAAAAATCCGCCTCTTGCACCTCGCCACCAGGTCGCTGGATTCGCACGCGCCCGATGGACTCGACGCGCAAGGGAGTCTTGATCTCAAAGGCGTCAAAGCCGCGCTGCTGGCCAGATGATTTGTTGCGTACCGCGTATAAAAATCGGGTGTTCTTCCCCACGGCCGCTGAGCGCGGTGAGATCTCGGCGATCAGTTCTTGGGCAAAGGGCGGCGAAACCACGTCAAAGGCCAAGCCGCCGACTGCGGCCGCGGACTCGAAGTCGTCGCTAAAAAAGTCAATCGAAAACTGAAAGTAGCGCCGTGGGCCAGGCGAGGAGATTGGAACACCGGAACCGTCTATTGGAAGCTGGTCCTGGCCGACGATACCGGACGCCGGATAGGGAGGCGACCAGCCGCTCCAGTTGTTGACATCGTCGCGGATGGCCCCTTTGTCCTCGCCTCGCAGCGCGCTGTAATCAGCCTCGTCGAGGGTGACTAGGACCTGCTGGTCCAGCGGCAGATCCTTAAACACCCCAATCGCCTCGCGCACATCCACCTCGTCATTGTCCAACACCTCTTCAACTAGGGCCTTTAGCTGGGCATCGTCGATGGCATCGGCCCACTTCCACGGCACCTCCACATTGGCCGTTGAGGTGCCCGACCGATTGCCGGCTTGTGCCCCACCGCCTACGCGGAAGATGCGCTCGCCCGGACGGACCTTGTTGAATTCGACCGGATTCGGATCCACGCCCGTACGCGTGCGAACCCGCAAGCTAGACAGGTTTGCGTCGCCTTCCGCCTCTTGAATCCAACGCAAGTTACCGAACAAGGCCAAGTCGCCGAAGTCGAAGATATTGGACACATAGCTCGCTTCGGGCACGAAACCCGTGCCGAAAATCTGGAACTCAGCTAGGTCGAAGCCGGCCGCGGTCAGCACCTTCAGCCGCACGAAGCGCACGTATTGCGGAGCGATACGCACATCCACCACGGATTGGTCGTTTTGGGTCTCGACCGCGACAGTTTGCAGGATGGGCACGCCTTCAAAGGAATTTTCCGGCGTGCCATCATTGATAAAAATCTCATACCCCCGCAAGAATTCGTTTTGGAAGGGGAATTCCTTCGAGGGAAAATCTGGGTCGCCGTTGCGCGGAAAGAATTTGAAGCGATTGAGACCAAAGCGAGCACCGAGATCTAAGTCGATGATTAGCCCTAGTACCCGGGCACTTTGGGTGCCCCCGGAAGCGCGCATGTCCAAGGCCGTGTCGCCGTCGTTGTCGATCACATTGGCCAAGGCTGCGCCAATAGAGCGATTGTTCGGCGACCTAATGCTGCCGCCGCGCAATGGCGAGTTAATACCGACCGCTATGTTGCGGGTGGTATCGGCGCGCTGGGGCGCGATAAAGTAGGGCCGCCCTTCCGGCTCAAAGTCGATGACCCCCCCAGGGGCGTTGGTTTTTTCGATCGCGGTCGCACTGCGGATGACCACGGCGGGGAGATCACCCCCACCGCTTTCCCAACTCAGGCCTTCTCCACCGCCAATGACCACGACTTCCGCAACCGCTGATTTTCCCGCCGCCAAAGCGGCGAGCAAGACGCCGCCCATGAGGCAAGCAGATCGAAAAGCTGTTTGCATAAACTGACTCTTAGAGATAATTAGCAGGACGGGCTGTAGAGAGCATTCCACAACGCCGAATGTCCCTGCATTGTTGCTCAAAAATCTGTCAAATCCTAAATTAATTGCTCGTTAAATAAGTGAATACTACCCACTAGAGCAAGAAATTTTCAATGATCTCAATCCAGTCCTTTCAGTGCGAGCGCATCCTCCCGTTCCTGTCTCTTTTCGCCCTTTTCCTCGCGTCCTGCAATGGTCAGCCCGAACAGCCCGAGGTGCAGGATGTCGTCTTGGCGACCGTAGCCGGCGACCCCATTACTCTCGCGGCTTTCACCGAGTTCAGTGCGCTCATCCCAGAGGGCATGAAAAAGGGCGATACTCTGCTCGACAAGAACCGCCAAGTCCTCAACAGCTTGATCGACAAGCGGCTCTTGCTCGCCGAAGCCGAGGCCCTTCAGCTAGCCGACGATCCCGCGCTCCAAGCTGAGCTATCCTTTTTCTCCCAAAACCTCTTGCTCGATTTGTACACCCATCGCGAAATATCCCAAAAGATCGTCGTTACAGACGAAGAGATGGAAGCTCACTATCGAGCCACCCACCGCGACCGCGCCCTCCGCTTTAGCGGCATCATGCTAGAGACCCGCGAAGAAGCGGAGGAAATTTTGCAGGCCGTGGCCGACGGGGCGCAGTTCATGGCGTTGGCCAAGGGGCGTTCTCTGCACCGCGATAGCGGCGAACAGGGCGGTGATGTGGGGGGCTACAAGCTCAAGGACAAGGTCCTTCCGGCCATTGCCGAAGCGATCTTCCCCCTCGCCGTGGGCGAGGTATCCGCACCCATCCGCTTCCGGTTTGCCGGCAAGACCCACTACACGGTCTTTCAAGTCACCGACGAGATGCCGCTGCCGCTCGCCGCTTCCGAGGGCAAAGTACGGGAGGAAGTTTTTGGCCGCAAGCGAGTCGCCCGCTACCAAGCTCTCCTCGACTCGCTCAAAAGCGAGTACGGCCCCGAGGTGCATCCCGAGCAGATTCGCAATCTCAACCAGCACAGCCAGCAGACCGAGGGCGATCTATACGCTCTGCCGACCGCGTTGAGCGACGCGCCTATCGTCTCCTTTCGCGGCGGGAAAATCAGTTGCCACGAGTTCATGCAGATGGCGCGACAAATGCGCGCCGGCCGGCCGGAGTTGGCCGACTCCGCTCGCGTCGCTTTCCTCTTAGAAACTGCGATCGCCCCGGCCTTTCTCTTTACTGCCGAGGCTCGGGCCCACGGCTTAGAAGAGGACCCCAACCTGCAGCAGCGCATCCGCAACAAGCGAGATGACCTGCTCCTCAACGCCCTGCGGCAGCGCTACGTCGATCAGCACGTCGCAGTTACCCCAGAGGAAGCCCTCGCCTTCTACGAGAGCCATCCAGAGAAGTTCACCGCGCCGCTGACAACCGAAATAGTAGAGATTCTCGTGTCTTCCGACTCGTTGGCCCAGCGGCTCAAGCGCGAGATCCTCGCCGGTGCCGACCCCGCGCCTTTGGCGCGCGCTCACACCCTCCGGCCCGGTGCCGGCCACCACGACGGACACCTGACCCTCAGTCCCTATACCAAGGCGTACTATCTGGACATCTACGACTTAGCGCATTCTCTACCCGTCGGCCAAGTCGGTGGGCCAGTGCAGATCCAAGGCGGGTATTCGGTCTTCAAGGTCCTCGACCGCCACCAGAAAAAACATCCCTACGACGCCACATCCCGTCGCCGCGCCACGGCTTACGTCAAGATCGACAAGTCCAAGCGCGGCTACGTGCGCTATGTGCGCGGCCTGCGGGAGCAGCACCCGGTTGAGGAATTTTCAGACGCGATAGAACGCGCCCTTGGCGCGCCCAATTGAAATTGAACTGGGTCGTGCTCCTGCTCTTTTTGCTCGCTTGGGGCTGCGCCCGCAACGACCCTCTCCTAGTCGAAGGCCAGCAGCACTTCTACAACCGAGAGTATCAAACCGCAATTGAGGTCCTGCAACGAGCCGTGCAGAGTCCGTCTCCATCGCAGGTTGCCTATCGCTACCTAGGGCGTTGCTACCTGCAAGTCGGCCAGTACGAACAAGCGCTAGAAACAGCGCACGCCGGCTTAGCTCGCGATGCCAACGACGCCGAGCTCTACGATCTACTCGGAGCCATCGAGATGACCCGCGCATTTGCCGAAGCCCGATACAGCGACACTGATGCAGCCCTGAGCGCCTTCGAACGAGCGCTCGAACTCGATCCGCAACGCGCCACCACCCACTATAACCTCGGCCTCGTATATAGCTACCGCGACAGCGCCCACCTCGCTGAGCGCACCTATCTGGCCGCCCTACAGGTAGATTCCACGCTCGCGCCAGCCCACAAGAAGCTGGGCCTATACTACCGACGACAAGGCACCTTAGACCAAGCCCTAAATCACCTGCAACGCGCCGTGCAGTACGCGCCCGAAGACGCCGAAGCGCATTTCCACCGCGGCTTGTTACACCGCACTCAAGGGCACTACGACCAAGCTGTGGCAGCTCTAGAACGAGCCGCCGAACTCAATCCCTATTCGCCCCAAGTCCACTTCAATCTATCGCAACTCTACTTGCGCACGGGACAGCGCGAACAAGGAGAAAAGGCCCTCGCGCGCTCGGAAATCCTCCGCCAGCACCACCGAGGCATCGGCTCGGACCAATCCCTGCCCGAAGTAAGCGCGGTGGCCATTGGCTCGGCCACGGCCCGCTACAATCTTGCCCTGCACCTCGCCCTGCAAGGCCAATACGACCAAGCCATCCTCGAATATCAAAACGCCCTTGCCATCAATCCCGAACTAAAAGACGCCCACAGCAGCCTAGGCGTCCTCTTTTCCTATCAAGGCGATTTAGCCGCCGCCGCCGCGAGTTTTCGCCAAGCCCTCGCCCTCGACGAAGAAGACCCGCTCAGTCACACTCGGCTGGGGATGATTCTCCTCAAGCAACAACGCTATGCGGAAGCTCGAGTCAGTCTTTTGCGCGCTACCGCACTCGACTCCAGCTTGCACGAGGCCGCCTACGGACTCGGCTTGGCCGCGGCCCGCACGGGCGATTTGGCCGCGGCCGTCGCCCACTTTGCCGAGGCCGCCCGGCTCAGTCCCACCAGTGCCTCAGCGCAGTTAAACCTCGGGGTGGCATACGCGAAATTGGACCGATTCGACGAGGCTGCCCGCGCCTACGCCCGCGCCGTCGAATTGGACCCAGCCAATGGCCGCGCTCATCTCTACCTTAGCGACGCATACCAGCAATTGGGACACCTGCAAAAAAGCCGCGCACACCGCGAAAAAGCGCGTCAGCTAGCGCACGAGGCCCGGTAGCCCCGTGTCGCATCAACGCATTCTCTACTGGGTGATCTGCTACCTCGCGGCAGCCTCCCCATCTCACGCGCTCACCATCTATCGCATCGGCGGAGCCGACCGGCCCAAACCGGAGTTGGAAGCCGAGTACGAGTTCGTCCAGCTATCTTGGGAAGCCGTTGATCCCAACCAGCATGGCCAAGCCCAATGGATCGCGCTACAGCCAGAGCACATCGGCCCGTTATCGCTAACTCCCTCGGTCAACTTGGCACCGCTCGTAGAATCCCTCGGTGGCCGCATCCTCATCCTAGAGTGGAACGGCTGGCGGGAGTGGTACGAAGACGACATCCTGATCTTTGATGGCGACCCAGAAACCGCTTATCTGGGTGATGGGCGCTATCTCCGCGTCGTCGGCTATGGCCCCCAGCGCAAGTACTGGGTCTTCGACTTTGGCGGGCGTTTCTTCGTCGATCGCGTGCGCTTTTATCCACGTGCGCGCTTTGCGGCGACCCGCTTTGTCGAGAGCTTCATCTTGGGTACCAGCAACGGGGACCCCCTCGTCGACGGCACCCGCGAGTACGCGGTTAGCTGGCGCAACAGCACACTCGACTTCGATATCGTCCACCGCGTGCGCGAGAACACTCAAGCCGTCATGGAGTTGGCTCTGCCCGAAGAACCCATCCAGCAGGTGTTCATCGAGCTGCCCGAAAACAGCCGTGGCATCTGGGAAATCGCCGAATTCGAGATCTATGGAGCCGGACCGGCCGCCTTCTCCCGCTACACATCCAACATCATCGACTTGGGCCGACCTGCCGCTTTGGGCACATTGACTTGGGACGGTCATGTCGACGCGGAGGCTCGCATTGAGCTAAGTGCCCGCACGGGCGACGACGACGACCCCAACACCTATTGGCGACGCACATTCCGCGGCAACGAGCTTACCCGCTTCGACGCCGCTGGCCAACCACTCACCCTGCGCACCTACAACCGCTTACAAAAGGGCGAGCAGGCCGGGCTCACCCCAGACATCGAGGACTGGAACTTCTGGAACGCGCCCTTTGCCTTTGCCACAGGTCGCGGGCCGATGCCGGTCGATCAGTTGCGCCGCTTCGTGCAATTTAGGGCCGAATTCCACTCGACCGCCGAGGCAACGGGCTACCTCTCGTACTTGCAGTTCAGCGCATCTATCCCGCCGCCAGCCTCCCAAGCCCTCGGGCAAATCTACCCGCCGCAAGCCCCGGCCCTGAACCCGACCCTCTTCACCTTCTACCTAGAGCCGCACATCGCAGCCGACGACCTTGGGTTCGACCACCTAGCCATCTCCACCACTGCCCAAGTGCAGGCTATAGAGGCCGTGCGGATCGGCGGGGTGGACGTTGACTACACCATCGCGCAGCACACTGCCGAGGGGTTTGAAGTCACGCTGCCGCGCATGGACCAGCAACGGACCAGCGAGCAGGTCGAGGTCGATTTCCGCGCCGAGGTGTTCGCGTACAGCACTCCCTTTGCAGGGCGAATCCGCGACAGTACCCGCCCTTTTGAAGTCGCCCAGCCCGTGACCCCGAGGGAGACCAACAGCCTGCAAGTGGCTTTACTTAGCCTAGACCAGCCGCTCATTGGCCGCCTCACCCTACACCCAGCGGTCTTCACCCCCAATGGTGACAACCGCAACGATGTCGTGCGGATCGAATACGACCTCTTGTATTTAGTGGATGCGATTCAAGTGGAACTCGCGGTCTTCGACCTCGCCAGCCGCGAGGTAGGAGTCATCTACGCCGGGCCTGCCACCAGTGGCCGCTTTGCCGTCGAGTGGGACGGCCACACCCCCAACGGCCACCTCGTGCCGCCGGGATTCTACCTCGTCCATCTCATCGCAGAAACCGACCGCGGCCAACAGCAACGCCAGCGCCTCGTCTCTGTCGTCTATTGACGCGGCTCGACGACAGTCAGGTGCTGATCGACGGCAAGGTCGCTCAGCACCTGCACAGCCCCGCTGGGCCAGCGCACTTGTAGAGAGACTTCACTCCTCCGCCAGCCGCTGCATTTCTGCCACGTTTTCCTCAAATAAGGTGACGGAGTATTTCTGCCGTAAACCGCGGACATAGTGCACATAGCCCCTCTTGGCCTTGTCGATTTTCACGTAAGCCCGGGCCCGACGCTGGGTATCAGCATTGTAGGGCTCTTTTTCCCGCCCTCGATCTATTACCCTAAACACAGAATACCCCTCCCCTGTGGGCACTGGTCCACCTACCTCGCCTACCTCTAAATGCTGCGCTGCTTCATAAATACTCGGATAAAAGGCTTGAGTATAAACGTTGAGACGCAGATTGCCGCTGTGATGCAGGGCTTCTTCCCGCATAGTATGCTGCACGGCTAGCTGGGTCGCATCCGCTCCCTCCTGGAGTTCTCGCTTAAGGCGATAAGCAAGGGAATCGCTAGGTACCAAGATCTCGGTCACCACGATCGTTTCAGGCGAGGTAAATTTTTCGGGATGGGAGTCGAAGAACGCCTGAGCTTCCTCATTGCTAGCTGTCGTGTGCTGATCTACCTCGCGCTGCCGCAGAAGGCTGATGAGCAATTCCTCCCGTTTCCTGCTGAGAAAGTCCAGTAGTTCCGGATCCTGATCTAGGCCAAGAGCCTTGGCTTCTTGGAGGAAGAGGCGTTCCGGTATGAATATACTCTGCAGCAGAGCCACGACTCGACTGCTGTCTGCCAACTCCCGAGGAGCGATGCGAATCTTCTGGGTATCCTGAAGAAAGTCGGCGAGCGCAATCTGTCCCCCTTTGAAGGTGCAGAGAGCTTTTTTACTCGTAGAATCGGACAAGTCAGCCCCATCTACAGCCTCTAGATTGCTCAGCAGTGGAATCCTGTGATACATGATCCTAGGCGCATATTCTTCTCTCAACGAATCGAGCAGAGCTTGGGTCCTAGTCGCCATTTTCCAAGATATCAACTCTTCCCTTATTCTCTGTTCAGACGACTTCAGCGGCACCGGGACGGCGTCCAGAACTTTAAAAACGACATACCCCTTTTGGCCTTCGTAGGAAAAAGGCACTGGTTCTGAGATTCCCCCTATTTCTAGATGGAAAACTTTTTCCGCAATGGTTGGCCTCGTTTGGTCTCTCAGCTTGTACTTGCCACTATCCCCGCCGTGCTCTCCGGTGTCTTGATGTAATGAGCGCTCGCGGGCGAGTTGCTGGAAATCGGCTCCTGCTTCGAGCGCTGCGACGACCTGCTGAGCTTCCTCCCTAGTCTCGACCATGATTCCACCTAGGCGGAGGGCGCGGTCCCGGTGTGTGGCGCGATAATGCCTGTGTAGTTCTTCATCGGTAACTAGCACCTTGTCAACGATCTGTCTTTTTCTATATAATTTGAGCAGGCGGGATTTTACCTGTTCGTCCATCCGCTTCTGGAATACGGGATCGCTAGCGATATTCTGGGCCTGTGCTTCCCTGAGCAGGAGTTTCAGGTCTATCAGGGCTTCCAGCAGGTTCCTATCGATTTCTAGGGGAGTCTCACCCACTTGCATACCGGCAGAAACGCGGGACTTGAACGCCTTAAACTCCGAGGAAGAGATCGTCTCGCCCCCTATTATGGCGAGGATAGACTCGGCCTCTGGCAACGGGCGAGAATCGTCGGCGAAGGCGATGGTTACGCTAGCTGCCATGAGAAAGGTCAACAGGTATTTTTGCATAAGCACTACTTGGAGCCTTTTGGTTTTGCCCAAAAATAGTTGGTTAAAATTTTCAAATCTATTGATTTTTTTCATGCGATCAAATGCCTATAAAATCTTTGGCGATCCGGTGGATCACTGGCTAGGTCAGGAATATAAAACTCAGTTTTGGAGTCATTCATGATGTTAAAAAACACCAAATTCAACGACAGCGAAATGGCACGCATGGCGTCAATATTGATCAAGTACTACCATTTTCACAAGAAACAAAAAGACATAGCTCAAGAGATGGGCATTAGTCCCGGTCTAGTGAACACGATCCTGTCACAGGCAAAAAAGAATGGCTTTGTGCAAAACTTGATTTCCATGCCCAAAGAGAATGTGTTGGCCGCCCATGTCCAAGAATTGTTCTCTCCAGACATTCCAGCCCCTAACGCCATCGTGGTACCCTTTTCGAAAAATATATCCGAGCGAGAACGCCTGCGGGGAATCGGCGTAGCAGCAGCCCGCTACTTCGAAGCCATTGCTCGCGATGGGATCCATATCACCCTCGATGGGGGAGAGACGATCTTCTGCATGATAGAGGAACTGCGCCGGGCATTTTCGCAGATCGAGGTGTACAGTGTCGCTGGCGGTCCCCAATACGATCCCTATACTTCCGTGAATCTGCTAGTCAACTGCCTACTGGTCCAGTTCGGGGCAACGCGGATGAATCCCCATATCCTGCCAGGCCCCAGAGACAAAGATCTACCTATTTACAGGAAGAAAGCTCAGAATACCTTGAAAGCAGCCTCGAAAGCTGACGTTTTCTTTCTTGGTGTTGGCGCTTTGGGTCGCTCCCTTTCTAGGACCAATAGGAAAAACATGGACGATCTAGGCATAGATTACAAGAAACTACAGGATCGGGGTATCGTCGGCATTAGTGCTTACTCGGCTTTCGATGCCGAAGGAGAGCATGTTGTCTGCGAACTAGACGAAAAGATCCTCAAGGTCGCACCTGAACAAATTAAAAAAGCGGCCAGAAGCCGGAACAGGCATGTCGTCATCTTGGCCTACGGCCTCCCTAAGGTCAAGGCCCTGCGCGCTATGTTAAAAGGAGGCTGGGGCAACTGTCTAATCACCGACAGCAGCACGGCCGAAAAGCTCCTCGATAAGAACGAACATATTTCCAAGCACTTCACTCCTATCTAAAACCATAGGACCGGCTGTCGGGTTTGGTCCCCACGGTTAAAAACAAACGCTATTGGCAAATGCTTTAGGGGAGATCATTATATTCGACATAAATTTATTCAATTTATTTGAAGTTTTTACCTGATTCTCTTTATATTGTCTAAACATCGATGCTAGGTGGGTTTAATGCGTCTTCTAAGCCTCTTTTTGGCAGTACATAGGCCCTAGACCCAGGTGGTTTGAGGTGTTTGAAAAATCACACTTATCCAGACTAGTCCTAGCAGGACTAGCCGCGCTCGTCCCGCTAGCTAGTCTATGCACGGCGGAAGTGGTCGTCGTGGGTGGCAGTCGAGGATTGGGCTGGGAAAGCGGCGGCGGCAGTATTCCGGCCACCGTCATCCGAACCGCTCGCACTGTCGAGCACACCAATGCGCCGGGCGGCGTCATCGATTTTGACCCCCAAGACAGGCCCAACTGGATATTTCCGCAGCGCGCCGATATTACAGCCAATATCGCCGTGGGTGCCAACAGCGAAGAGCGGGGCGGCAGCATCCTCTCCCTCAACTCCTCCCGCGGAGCCGAGTTCGCCAAAATGATCGACGACGACGGAACTACGGCTTTGGATATGCGCCAAGCTTCTCCCTTACTGGGCGTTATCATCGATCTCGACCTAGGATCTCGCTTCGGAATCAACCGCTTCAAATTCTTCCCGCGCAACGCTGACTCCGACTATCCAGCTCCCGATTTTCCCTTTCAGAACAATTTTATCCGGGGTTTCGAACTCTTCGTCAACGACGGCACTCCGCAGACCCAGCTAGAAGGGGTACCGATCTTTGAGACCGTGGTCCTCGAGACTCAGAACGACAACGCAGTGGTGGACATCAGCATAGAGCCACAGTACGTCCGCTTTATCCGTCTGAAGTCCCTGACTACGGTCGGTTTTGAAATCGCCGAATTTCAGGTCTTCGGCACCGGATTCGTACCCGAAGCTCGCTACGTTTCGAATGTATTCGATTTTGGCGACCTCGCGCTGGTGGGCAAGCTGCGCTGGCTGGAGGAGAAGGAGGGAGACACAGAGCGGTCTAAAGTGGAGGTCCGTACGCGTTCGGGGTTGGACCCGCAGCCTATCGAATTCAACAAAATTCGTCCCGGCGAGCGCCTCTTCCGAGTAGGCGGCGGCACGGGAACTGATACCGGGATCATTAGCAGCGTGTACCGGGGAGGCATCAACACCTCCGAGGTAGAGGTACCGTGGAAACAGGCTAAAGATGTAGAGGACGAAGAACTCAAAACGCTGATCGAGACCGTCTTAGACAACGACGCAATCGACGCGCGGGAAGCCTTTCGAGTCTTCAAGGAGCTACCCTTGGAAAAGCAGGCCTTGATCGTTATAGATCAGGGAGATTACACCAGACTGAGCAATGACGACAAAGGCGGCATTCGCGACGACCTGACCAACTGGAGCGATTGGTCCCCTCCCCAGGCGCACGCCGGGGTCGTTGCCAGCGAAGAGGAACTAGAGAACACCGGTCTAGGCGTCCAAGTCTTCTCACTCGTGCCCCGGCGCTATTTCCAGTTCTCCATCGACTTTTTCAGCGACGATTTCAGTGCCTCTACGGGCGTTGGCGGTCTGGCTTTCGAAGTGCTATCTCCTCCCTTTGCCGCAGAACTGGTCGCCGAGATCGCGCCGCGCACGGCCATTTTGGGGCAGAGGACTGACTTTATGTACGCCGTGCGGAACCGCTCTAGGCCTGGACAGGACCGGGGTTTTGATCGCTTCGAAATCGATACGCCAGTGCGAGTTGAATCAATTGGACGGATCGAAATAAAGCAAGTAGATGGTACCGTGCAGGAAGCCGACTTCTCAACCGCCTCTTTAGATGCACTGCCCCTATCCCAGAACGGTTTCAGCGTTCTCGAGGTGCGCGAGGACGGTTTCGTCATTGCCTTTAATCCCATCGTCGAGGACGGCACCCTGCTCAAAGTGGCGTTCGCGGGAACCGTCCTGCGCTTCGGTACAACTTTTACCGGCAGGGCCCGACACAGCCAAGCGAATTCGACCATCGGCCAAGGAGTCATTGCGGGCAACGCGGCAGATTTGAGTCCGCTGGGTTTTGCCGATATCGATCAGCAGCCAGTGGGCACTCCAGTGGCCCGCAACCTCTCCGTAGCCGGCCCCCTCGTCGGAGATTTACTCATAAATGTGAGAGCCAAGCCGGCGGTCTTTACCCCCAACGAGGATGGCCTCAACGACCGGACATTTATCCAATACGATATTACTAGCCTACGGCGACTCTCGCCGGTAGCAGTGCGCATCTTCGACCTAGCCGGCCGTCTGGTCAGAAATCTTTACCAAGATCAGGACCTCAGCGGCCGCTTTACCCGCTCTTGGGACGGGAGAGACGAGCAAGGCAATCTCGTGCCGCCGGGGCACTACGTGTTTAGCGTTTCTCTGACCGCTGGAACGGGAAAAGTAGAAGAAGCGGGCTTGGTTGGTGTGGTCTATTAGGTTTGGTCTATACGCGACAGAAACTTCAATCGAGGAGAGGAAGACTTAAAGTGAACATCGCCAAGAACTGTCTCCTCGTCGGCCTGGCCTGTTTCCTGCTCTGCGCCGGGATGCTGGATGCCCAGAGCTACGATTCTCGCATCGGCACGCAACGCGGGGGTAAGGTGAGTTTTGAGCCTCGGGGGCCCGGCGTGTTATTCGGGGCGCTCGATCCGGCCGTAAAGAAGTGGTATGTCCCCCAAGAGCTTTTCCTCGATTATTCTTGGCGTCAGTGGGAGTATTCCAACTACGCCAGAGATCCGTACCAGCGCTACGTCAACACCTCGCTAGAAGGCGGCTATTTCTACGATTTCTACGGCAATTTCATCGGTCACGGCTGGCTAATCTACGACTGGCGCCAGAATCAGCCCCAGCAACTGGGCAGCGGCATTTTCCAAGACACTCGTTTCAGCCGTTGGTTCAATTCAGTGACTATCGGCGGCGATGCGAAAGGACAGTACTTCTACTCAATCACTGTGGGCAATCGCATCCGCACCACGCTCACCCCCATGACATTCTCCAAACCCACTTTTAACGGGGTACAGCTCGATTTTGCCTCCGACAAGTACCACGCCACCATTCTGGCTTCGCGCATCAGCGATCCTATTTCCGGAGCGACCCGCGAACCTATTGTTCGCACCAATCAGACGACCTTTTTCGGAGGTCGAGCGACCTTCCAAGTGGGTGACTTCGTAGAGCTGGGAGCAACTCTGGTCAACGCCCACAATGCCAACACGGCCCTCGACCTGTTCGGCGGCGATCTCCTTGCCGGCAATCTGACCAACGGCCAGAGCAGTACCCCGCTGACGGCCATCGCCGTCGTCCTCAGCGACGATTCGCCCCAAGACGGCGAGGGAGGAACGGCTCTTTTCAACCACGACATGCGCATCGTCAGCCGGGATTTCGAGACCGATGAAGAGAGTGTTTTTACACTCCAAGAAGTCACGCGGCCCGGAGCCGAATGGCCCATCGTCTTCGGGGGATTTGTCCGTCCAGACTTTCTGGCCGCCGATGGACAGGAGCGCATCGTCCTCAACTACGACTTTAACGACCCAGGCTATATCGGTCCAGATCCCACCACTATTGTCAAGGTGGAGTTTGACTATCTGGTAGGAAACGATTTCAAGATAGAAATGTGGTCGGACCGACAAAGCGGCCGGCACGACACGCCGATTCCCCCACTGAGCCCCGAGACCATCGACAGCGCCCGACCCGCTCTAGCGACTGTGCGCCGGGCACCGGGCAATATCAAAGACACCTCCAACCTGCAGCGAGTCCGTTTCGACTATGGACTACCCACGGCCAACCTAGTGGGCGGCTTCTCCATAGAGGGGGCCGATGTCTGGGGATTCGACTTCTACGGAGAGTGGGACCGCAACAAGCGCTTTACCCAGTACCCTAACGCCGCGCTCTTTAGCGCCAACGAGATACACAAGATATCCTCTCAAGACGCCGACGCCTGGAACTTCAACGTCTCCAAACAAACCTATCCCTGGTTCTTCTATGTGGAGGGATACTCATTTGACGAAGCCTACTCTACTACGGCATTCATTGTGGACTCCAGAGGCGATGTGCAGTACGACAATACTCAGCGCTATCTGTACGAGTTCGTCGACGATAACGACGACCAAGACCGCTTCCCCGACTGGATCCGCTTCGGCACACTTAACGACCTGCTGATCTTTCCGGGGTGGGACGAGAACAACGATTTCATCAACGACTTCAATCAGAACGACAACGAAGCCGTAACCAACACTATTCCCGACTACGAAGAGCCTTTCCTGCGCTATGAAGTAGATCGCCCCGAATTCCTCTTCGGCATCGATCTAAACAACAACGCCTGGATCGACCGCTTTGAAGACGACGATTTGCCCGACTATCCCTACAAGCCCGACCGCCGCGGCTACAATATCTTTGCCGGTGTGCATATCGCGCCGGATGTGCGCCTGACCATCGGGCGCACGGATGAGGAGCAGCCATCAGAGGGCCGTCAGAACCGAACGGACTACCTGCTACTGACCTTTGATGGCGATTACCCTAGCTTGGGCCGGGTGCGCGTCTTTGACATGCTCAAACGGGCAGAAGATGCTATCGCGGACGACCGGCGCGAACCGGCACCCTACATAGAATCGGCGGTCATCCAGCCCCTAGTGCTCGACCTACTGCCGGCCCAGAATACTTGGATCAATACGCTCTGGATCGGGTTCGACTATAAGGGCATTGAGCATCTCAATTTCGTCAACAAACTCAAATACGAGACCTTCCATCAGCAAGAGGATCGCCCACGCGATATCGAGGGGCGTTCTCTCCGGGATAGATCCAGTCTGTTCGCCCTAGTGAACAAGATCGACTATTTGTACGGATTGGGCCGCCTCGATCTACAGCCCAAGTTCAAAAGCGAATATTTGCGGCGCACACCCTTCCTAGCCGAAGAGAAAGAGCTTCGTAGCTGGACGGGCACGGCTCTGCTGCTGGCTCGGCTGCCCATCCTGCGACATACCGTCCTTGAAGGGGGGTTGGAAGTTCTGCGATTCCGGGACCTGTGGGTGGACGAAAATGAGATGCTAGACCAAGGCATCGCTGGTCAGACTGGAGACCTGAACTCAACTACCATCGCCGTCCAGCTAGCCAACTCCTCGGCCTACCAAGGCTACCAGCTAACCACCCTGCTGGGCCTGCGCTTTAGTCGCATTGGAGCGGAGCGGGTGATACGCAAAGATCCTCGCGCCAATCCGTCTCTATTTGAAAAGGATATAAAGACCAGCAACGAAACCGTCACTTTCATAACGGTCTATGCCGGTTTAGAGTGACCATGACACCGGGCATCGCGCTACATATTTGCCGCTTTTCAGGAGCCCTTGCGCTAATTGTCGTCCTGGCTCTTTCCCTCGCCGCCGAGGAGGACTACGGCAACCGCTTGGGCCGGCGGACGAGCGGACAGACGACTTATACGGCGGTGGGTCCGAGCATTTTGCTAGAGGCCCTGGATCCAAGCGTGCAGCGGTGGTATTTGCCGCAAGAATTATTCGCCGAGTACGGCCGGCGCCAGTGGCAGTACACCAACTACGCCCAAGACCCCTACCGGCGCTATCTAGAACGCCAACTTGAAGGGATTCATTTTTACGACGATTTCGGCTCATTTGTCACCCGAGGCTGGATCGTCTATGATTGGCGGCAGACCCGTCCGCGTCCCTTCCAGAGCAGTCAACTCACCAAGCCCGGACGCTACGAAACTTGGTTTCAGCGCCTAGTCATCGGCAAAGACAGGAGCGGGGACTACGGCTATTCAATCCTCATCGGCGACGAGATCAACGCCACATTAACTCCCATGACGTTCCGCAAGGCCGGCTTTAACGGGATCGCGACCAGCCTGGTAGGCGACCGCTTCCGGGCCACCGGGCTGTTTTCCAGAATTTCGGCCCCAATCGTCGAGATTGATTACCTGGCCCCCACAGTGGCCCTGTCTAATTCCACCAACCTTTCAGCAGGACGATTCGAAGCTGACCTAACCGATTTCCTGACTTTGGGCCTGACCGCCGTGAATTCCCACAACGTCCGCGGCTCGCGGGAAAGCTTCAGGGACAATCCCTTTAAGGGCATGCTGACTGCGGGGCAGCTAAGTAGGCAAACAAACCTACTGGTCGTGCGTCTCAGCGACGACTCTCCAGAGGACGATGAAGGTGGGGCTGTGCTCTTCAGCGAGGATGTGGAGATCACGACCACCCTGCTTCAGCGGATCGAGGTCGCCGACAGCGTGCAGGTGGTGCCCATCGATACGGTCATCACAGGCAGCAGCATCGGATTCCACGCTGCGCGCGAGGGCGGCAGCGTGCGCGACGGGTTCCTGACGGCTGACGGAGCCGAAAGTATTACCCTCAAATACGTCCTGAGTCCTGGAGAGACCGAAAGCGAAGAGAGCAGCCTGCGTTTCCTGATGCAGCGGCATTTCAAGCTGACTCTAGCAGAAGCCGAAGACGCAATAAACGCCATCAGCAACGTGCGCTTCCGCTTGGTGCTGGCCAATGACTACCGAGTCGAGGTGACTTCCGACCGGCAAACCAACCTCGATGGCCAGCCGCAGTTTCTCCTAGTCGAGCGCGCCATCGGCAATATCAAGAACCGCTTGAACCAGCGCCAAGTAATTTTCGACTACGGCCTACCTACCGCCCATCTGATCTACGGGATCACTGCCGAAGTGCGAAATTTCTATGGCTTCGACTTCTATGGTGAGTTCAATCTCAGTACCCGGTACCGCAAATATCCGGCCATCGACCGCGAAAAACACCGGACTATTGCCGGTACTTCAGGCGACAGAGAGGCCGTCGGCTGGATGATCAACCTGACCAAACGCGTAGGTCCCTGGCGCTTGTTCGCCGAGGCCTTCGGCATGGACGACGAATACAGCACCAGCGTCAAGCCAGTAGATGGCCGTGGCGTAGTTGACTTTTCACCCGAGGCCACGAACCGTCTGTACGACTTTGTCGATGACAACGACGATAACGACCGCCATCCAGACCAGATTCGTTTCAATCAGGGCAGCCTGATCCCGATCCCAGGTCAGACGGCGTTCTCGATCCGCGCGGAGGGCGTGCCCGACCCGGCAGTTTTTCCCGGATACGATGAGAACGGCGATTTCATCTCCGATTTCAACCAGAACAGCAACAGTGAGCGGCCCAACTTTTTTCCCGACTACGACGAACCGTTTCTGTGCTACAGTTCGGACCGCCCCGAGTTCCTCTTCGGCATCGACCTGAACAACAATGGCTGGATCGACCGCTTCGAAAACGACGACTTGCCAGACTATCCGTACAAAAAAGATCACTGGGGCTACAACCTCTACAGCAGTGTCCAAATCAATCCCGCAGTCAAAATAACTCTGGGGCGCCTGAACCAAGTGCAGCGAAAGACCGACCGCAGGAATAAGACTACCTACGGCATCTTCACCCTAGAACGGAATTGGCCGACTTGGGGAAGGGTCCGGGTTTTCGATATGCTTAAAAAGGCCGAGGACGATATTCCCGATCCACTCTCCCAGTGGGTCATGTCCCGCACGCTGTTCGGACAGGCCGGAGAGACCAGCGGCAGCAATATGGCCGTACCCGATCCACTGGCTGCGGAGAACACCTGGATCAATACATTCTACATCGATTGGGAATATGCCAGCCCGCGTCAGTGGAGTACGCGGCACCGATTCAAGTGGGAGGTTTTCAGGCAGCGAGAGATCGACAAAGGATTCTCGCTGGACGAAGCGGGGAACATCTTTTTAGATGAGCAAGAGAATCGGCTAGCGGATTTCGATCCCTTGGGAGCGGAGCGTCGCGATGGTCGCCGGACTTCCGGGATAGTAGGGCTGATTGACAAAGTCGATTGCAATTTAACTTGGAGAGAACTAACGTTTTTGCCCAGATTCAAAAGTGAGTTCCTACACGTTGTGCCCTTTGAGCAGAACGAGGATACGCAGCGGACTTGGGATGCGCTCTTTTTCTTTTTAACCGAAGTGCCTTTTTTGAAAAATACCCGCGTCCAGCTAGGCTTGGAGCAGAGGCTATTCTACAACCTCAAAGGGAAGGAGGACAATCTGCTTACTGGTACTTTGACTGGAGATTTTCGCGGCACCGTTTTCGCCTTGCAACTATCGACTACCCATCCGTACTCGGGGTACTCTTTAACCACGCAGTTGGGGATGCGCTACGACAGGCGCTCCTTAGAAGCGGCCACTGATGAACGCAAGATACGGACTTCGGGATTGGCCTTCCTGTCGATGTTCGTCGGCCTGTAAGAAGGGAGGGTCTCTTGGCCTGCCGCATTGAGAAAAGGGACTGGAGAATATGAAACATACTCTGTGGCTCTGCCGACTCAGTGCATTGGCTCTGCTGCTGACCGGTACGATAGGATGGGCTCAGCAGCGGGGGCATCGGATCGGCAGCGCTGAGGTCCTCGTCAATACCCGGAATCACTGGCGGAACTGGGAGTTCCCCGCGGGAACCGTGGAGATTTCCGCCACAGGCACAGTACGGCCCCGTCAATTGCGGCGAGGGACCAACGCGGTGGAGGATATCGTTGAATTTCTACGGCAGCATCCCCCGGGTGATTTAACCAAGAAAGACCCCGAACAAATCAGCCTGACTGATGCCATCCAAGCCGGCTCCAATCCAGAGGATGTAATCCACATCCTAGATAGCGACCCGAGCACTTACTGGGAGCCCAATCCTCCTCGGGACCCAGACAATCTCGCTTCGGAGTGGTGGTTCACCGTCGATTTGGGGCGGCTCGTCTTCGCTAAGAAGATAGTGGTGCGATTCGCCCAAGAGGGAGATCCGTTTCTCTTGTTTGAACTGCTCGTAACCGACGGGCAGAAACGGGCTCAGTTTCCGCGCCCAACCTTCAAGACCGTGCTTCGCACTCTGCAACCCAACAGGAGCGAAAGGCTCTTCGAGATTGACCTAACAGACAGCGAAATAGGGGGGCAGGCCGTGCGCTTATTTCAGGTACTCGTCAGCGGCAGCAACCTAGACCGCAGCGAGGAACTTACTCAGGAAGAATACAATGCTCTGTCGGCCCCCGATCGAGGTGCGATCGAATACTACAAGCGTCTGCCCGACGGAAGCAGCTTCAGAGTCGAGAAGGAGGTTTATGAACAACTGTCGGTGGAGCAGCAGGGGGACGTTCGCCATTTCCGGCGCGAGCGACCCCGGCTAGCAGAAGTGGAAGTATGGAGCGAAGGAGATGAGATAGTCGGCGGCGCTATCGAACGAGGCGGTCGGCTATCGACCAGCCAGCCGGCTGCTGCAACCGGCAACTTCGTCGATGGCGATCCAAACAGCAAGTCGCGCCTGCCCTGGGGTGTTCCAGACCCGACCAGAATCGGCGAGGAGATGCAGTTGATGGTCGATCTGGGTTCGCATTTCTGGATCGATACACATCGAATGGTTTTCCAAGGGCAGTCTTTCGCCGAATATACAGCAGAGAGCTCAGACGGTTCCCTAGCGCCGGACGGCAGCCTGAAGTGGAACAAACTGCTGCAGCGCAAGCACGAGATCACCTATAAGAATTTTGAAGTCAATACCTTCTCGCAGGTAGCGGCGCGCTTTTTTAGACTGAGATGGTTTCTAGCGGGTCTGGAAGGAAGCGCCCAGCTAGCCGAGTTACAGCTCTACGGGGAAGGTTTCCAACCCAAGGTTTTCTTAGAGTCGGATCTGATCCGTCTGGGAGGCAGCCGCAATCTGCTCTCCATCGAGTGGCAGGCGGATACTCCTCCAGGTACGGATGTGCTGATTCAGACGCGCAGTGGCAGTCAACTAGATGAAAAGCTGCACTATTTTCACAAAGATGGCACTGAGCTAACTAAGGAAAAATACGAAGACCTGTTGTCACTTTTCAGGGGTGATATCATTGCCGAAGATGTACCGGGAAGCGACTGGAGCGACTGGAGCGAGCCTTACAGCGAGGCGACGGGCAGCCCGATTACTTCGCCTTCGCCGCGAGAATTCCTCAAAATACGGGCGACTCTGCTCTCAGCAAATCCCGAACTCCACGCCGTGCTCCAATCGATCCGTCTGCGCTTCGTCGATCCCGTAGTCCGCAGACTAGTCGGCGAGATCGCGCCATTTCAAGTGGACTCGCTAGGAACAGAACAAATCTTTTCGCTCTACTTGGAGCCACAGTTCTCCGTCAGAGATTCCGGCTTCGACGAATTGCTCCTCGTAGCTCCATCCGATATGAACCTACAGTTCGTAGGTTTGTACAGGAACGATGGGGAGTTGGCCGTGGAAGGAGTCTCCGTTGTACCCACCCAAGCCGACAGCCTGCGTCTATCTTTTCCAAGGATAAGGCCGAATCAGGGCATTGACCTGCTGCGGCTCGACTTCAGGACCGCGCTCTTTGCTTCGGGCGCTGTCCTGCGTCCGGCCGTGCGCAACAGCGACCAAGGCGAGGACACTTGGCAGCGGGCAGATCCAGGCGATGTCCTAGCGGCAGTCCAAGGGAACACGACCACGATAGTGAGCACGCTCAAGATCAAAAAGCTGATCACCGGGATCGAGGTGCAGCCCCTCGTCTTCACCCCCAACGGCGACGGGATTAACGACGAGGTGGTTTTCTCATTCCGGGTCACTCGTTTGAGCGCTTCTAGCCCGGTGGAAGTAACCGTTTACGATCTCAGCGGCCGGACAGTGCGGCACCTAGCCGAACAACGCCCCTTGAGCACGGGGAGTTATGAGATTGGCTGGAACGGTAGAGACAGTAAGAACATGGTGGTACCCCCGGGAATCTACTTTGCTCGTCTGCAGATCGCTGCTAATACATTCGGCGCGGTCGTCGGGGACGAGATTGTCGTGCGCTCCGTAGGCGTAAGCTATTGATCTGCCTTGGGGGCCAAAACTGCGCTCTGACCAGCGCAATACTTTGCTACAAACTATTGCGGCGACTGATCCGGTTGCCGAGAAAAGGAGTAAGAAGTGCGGCCGTGACGAGAGAGTGTTTTTTCCCCAGTCTGTTGGTTGCCCTGCTGGTCTTGCTCAGTGCAGGCTATGGAGAGCGCCTTACAGCCCTCACTATATACCGAATCGGCGGCGAACACCTGCCTGCTCCCGAGGAGGAGATGCCGCACGAGTTCGTGCAGCTATCTTGGGAAGCGATAGAAGAAAATCTGCACGGCAAAGCGGAACTGGTGCAGGTGAGTCCCGATTCGGTTTCTCCACTGCGCCTTGATCCCAATCTCAATCTCACGCCGCTGATCGAGGAGCGCGGTGGCCAGATAGAGAACTTGAGTTTCCGAGGCTGGGAAAATCACGGCGATGAGGATGCCTTGATATTCGACCAGGATCCGAGCACCATCTACCTAGGGGACGGCCGCTTCGCCTCGTATTCGGCCACCGAAAAAAATTTACTTTTCGATTTTGGCGGTAGGGTGATCCTCCACAGGGTCCGCTTCTATCCGCGCGACCAGTTCCTAAGCGACCGATTTGTACAGAAGTTCAAGATCGGCATCAGCGACGGAGATTCACTCAAAGATGGCACGCGAGAATTTAACGTCCTCTTCCGCGTATGCCCCAGTTGTCCCACGCAGAGTGCTGGCGACTTCGACCTGATCCACGATGTCAGAGAAAACACCGAAGCCGTCGTTGATCTGCAACTGCCACAGAAGCCTTCCCGCAAATTGGTCTTTCAGGCTTTCGAAAACACCCGCAATGTCTGGGAGATCGCCGAGTTCGAGATCTACGGAATCGGCTATGCACCTTTCGCAAGCTATGTATCTAATATCATCGACTTGGGTGCCCCGGCCACTCTGGGAAGGATATCGTGGTCCGGCCGCGTTGACCCAGAGGCCAGAATCGACCTAAAGTCGCGTAGCGGCGACGATAGCGAACCGAACGCGTACTGGCGCTTCACCGAGCGCGGCAGCGAGCGCACCCGCCTAGATGCCAACGGCGCAGAACTGACCAGGCAAACCTACCAGAAACTATCGTTTAACGAAAAGGCAGGGACTACCCATGACGGTGAAAACTGGAGCTTCTGGTCAGCCCCATACGACTTCAAGGCCATGAATAGCTCCCTAGTGAGTTCCAAACCACAGCAGTTTATCCAGTTCCAGATCGACTTCACCTCTGTGGTACAAGCTGGTGCCCGGCTGGATTACCTTCAGTTTGGGGTGTCGGTACCGCCGGTGGCCAGTCAAGTTCTCGCTGAGATCACTCCGGTGGCAGTGCCTGCGGGTGAAGAATCCAATTTTACCTACAAACTACGTCCTCAAATTGCACCCAATGATCTGGGTTTTGACAGTATCGAGATCGACGTGCCCGGAGCCCTTAAAGGTGTGGACGCGGTGCGCATCAGCGGCACTCCAGTGGAATTCGAGATAAGGCACCTAACAGACAACGGGTTTGCCGTGCAGGTCCCGAGGATCGCTTTCGAGCGCACAGGTGAATTGATCGAATTAGATTTTCGGGCAGAGGTGTTCAAATTCAGTACTATCTTTGCGGGACGGGTCTTCGACAGTACGCGACCACACGAGATGCATCAGACAGTAGCACCTGGAGATGCGGATCCGCTAACTGACACCAATACCCTGAAGGTGGACCTGAGCCAGTTGCGACAGGAGACGATCTGGACGCTGCGGCTTTCCCCAGCGGCTTTTACCCCCAATGGGGACGGGATTAACGATGCGGTGCGGATCGTTTACGACCTGCTAAATCTGACGAGCCCAGCGTCAGTAGCTGTGGAACTATACGACCTGTCAGGTAGGAAACTGGCAACGATACATAGGAGCGAGAACCTGAGCGGCCGCTTTTCGTTTAGCTGGGATGGTCGCAACAGTCAAGGCGAAATCCTGCCCCTAGGCATTTACCTTCTTCGCATGGAGGTGGATGCGGACAAAGGCCGTGATTCAGCACAGCGCGTCATTTCCATCGCCTATTAAAAGGTCGCCTCAATACGTCGGTGTTAGAGATGAGTTTATGTGATACAGCCTTCATCTCTTCTCTAGACTCACGCGCAAATATAAAAAAGCTGTGCCCGGATACCCGAGCACAGCTTTTTAGGATCGTAAAAGATACAGCGAGAAGGTTTATTCCATAAAATAGGACTTGATGCTGCCCCAAGTATCGCTCTCGACCGCGGTTGGCAAACGTTCCTCATCAACCGGGAGCAGCACGAAGTCGGTAAACGAACTAGCATTTCCGAATACATCGTTCTGGCCACCCAATATAAAACGACCGAAGCGTTTGTCGTCCTGAGACGGACTTATATCGTTGTCGATCACTGCGATCCCAAGGCCGATAATTTCGAGCTCGACGAGGTCGTGTTGGACGCTCTGTTCGGGGCCCTGGAAATTGAAGTCGTCCCACGCTACCGTGTACCACTCAGCTTTCAGAGTGGCCTGAGTGCCGTGGGAGCCGTCTAGGGTAAACGAATCGGCGCAGCAGGAATAAGGCTCTTCATCGTGCCAAGTCGACGAGCTCATCCAGAACCAGTTCCAACCTTCCGGCTCGATAGCTGGCCAACGATAGTGATAGGTCTGTGCATGGGCACCGTCCAACCGCATGAGCTCTTCTTCGGGCAGCCCGCGGTCTAGGGTGAAGTACCAGTCGCCAGAGTGATCGGCATCCACTCCGATCTCAATGCTGTCATCGTTGCCCGAATCGCCGAAACCGCCCCCATCGCGGTCCCATAAATCGTCAAAGCGGTCGATGACGTAGTAGAGGCGGTCGGTTTCGTCGTGCCAAGAGATGGCAACGCGGAACCACATGTCGGACACATCAATCTCCTTGGTGGTGCCCAAGTCGCCGCCGAAATCCTGCTCGTTGATCTCGATCCACAGTTCCTCGGGTAACACCTCCCATTCGGAGATATCGCCATCGAGGACGGGAAGGTGGGACGTGGGCCACTGCCAAGCACCCAATATCTTGTCTTCAGGGACATGGGCAGAAACCACATTGGCCAAGGCGATCAACCCCACCGCTACAATCGAAAGTCTTTTCATCATAATTCCCTCCTCAGTTTATGGGAATGCAAAATATAAATACCATACAATCAAGTCAAGATATATTTAATTTTTTTAAAAAAATTTAGCGTTAATCAAAATCTGTCGGTTCGAGTAGTTGGCGATCCGAACGTCCCAGCCCGATTCAGCCAGTCCGAATAATTGACCCCAATAAAGGTCGTATATATCGCAATTAACTTTTCAGGATCTCAGGCGTAAAAAAAAGAGACGGCCAGAGAAGCCCCGCCAATACCGACGCTTGCTCCTAGCAAGAGGCCTATGAAAAATGGTCGCGCCTGCCGAAAGAGACTCGCCCCGCCGTAGCGCATAATTGCGGCCTTGAGGAGCCAAGCCAGAAAGATGCTGAACCAGTCGAAGCGGATATTCTGAGTCATGCCCAAGACTAGTCCCGCAGGGTGCAGAGGCCAACCAGCGATATGATGGTTGGCAAAGGTGAGCAAGGCGGCTAGCGCAGCTCCCACACCCATAAAGAAGGCCGTCTGGAGTTGCGGAGGGTGGGGATTGTTCATGGTGTTGGCGACCCAACCCCAGTGGAAGTCGGGCGACATGACAAAGTACCAGATCCAGCCGTGGATGAGACCGTGTCGGTAGCCCAGCCAGATATAACAGCCCAAGGCTGTCACCAGACTGACGATGAGCGCAGCAGTCATAAAGAGGAAGAGCTGGCGGCTCGTGATCTTTTGCTTTGCCTCTTCGCAGACCTTAAAAGCGTGGGCTAGGGTGGCCATGAAGAAGAGTTGGAGGTCGGAGGCCCAGACAAAATTTACCCCCATGGCCGTCAGGTCGCGGTCGGAGAGATGTCCAGTTCCCAAGATATTGGTCAGGATGGGCGGCAGTGAATAGGGAGCCCGCATGCGACCGAGGCCAGTCTGAGCTACCAGCCGCGCCATCCCGAAGAAGACGAGCAGAGCTACCAAGAGGAAGCCTAGGCTCCACAGGAGGGAAAGCCCAGTGGCATAGAGGAAGCCGGCCATGTACAGCAGGCCGGCCAAGCCGACGAGGGCGACACAGCGGGGCGAGAGCAGGTAGGGTTCCTGGATGCCGCCCCCCACGATCAGGCGCCACTGCTGGCGCAGGTAATCTCGACTGACCCACAGGGAAGAGAGGACTAAAAAAAGCAGGGAACCAATCTGCTGGTGGGTCATAAGCACCGAGCCGGATGGCAGAGGGCCGGCTGGCAATGGACTTGCAATCCCGGCCCATACCAGCAGGCTGTCCTCCAAGTTCATCAGTACATGGCAGCCCCAAACGCCCAGCAACACGTTCAGATTTACCAGATACCCAAGCCCTATGATCAGCGGATTGATCTCAATGCGGTAACTGAGACCCAAACTGCGGGACACTAGTACGTTGGCAATGGGAATTTCAAAACCGTCTAAAACCTGAAAGTCGAAAAGACGGTCGAGCACATCTATGGTGGGTATGGACCAAGCGATCAGGAAACCGACCCACAGCAGTTTACTTCTGAAGATGCTCCCCGCCGGATCGTCCAAACTCTCCACCATGCTAGTCGGCAAAATGGTCATCGGATAAACCAAGCGCTCCCGGCGAGACCACTGATGATGCATCAAGGTGATAAAGGATACGCTGACTAGATAGAAGGCCAACATAAATGTTCCCCATAGGAACAGAGGCTTGATCCATAGGCCCCACGGAATAGGCTGATCCGCGGGGATGCCCTGAAATAGGCCCGTGATGGCTTGGAGGTCTCGTGGCACAACCCATTCGGGTATGTGGTCCCATATGAGATACTTCCAATTGTTCTCAGGTGTGGCGTAGTAGAACACCCCGGCGAGCAGAGGAATGACATAACCACCAAAACCCATAGTGGGAATGACCGTGGCGACCATGAGCGCGGCATAAATAAGAGCTAGATGGGCTGCGGAGAGGCGTAGGAGAGGATGCAACAGGCGTAGTGCCAAGCCAACGACGGTAGTCCAGAAAACGATGAAGATGACACCTATGGTAGTGAAGTGGTCGGCGAATCCCGAATACGTATCCAGTAGTACATAGCTGCGGACACCGACGAAATTCAGGAAGGCGCACAGGCAAAGAGTGATTACCAGAATCAGCACCATAGCTGTGATCGGGGCGTCTGCTCCTATTTCATGCGCTCATGCCATGCGGCCAGATCGCCTTCGACAAAGTAAAGCCGCGTGATGGCTTGGCCGGTTGCTCCAGGCGCGAGGGGCCCAAAACTCGGAGCGCTATGTATGCAGGAGTATTCCATGTTCTGGAATAGGAAGAGAGTCGGTTTCGACGCGGTGGCTATAAAACGGCGACTGTCCACCGACTGGATGGCCATCCACCCCTCTAGGACCACATCTTCGGGCGTTGCCGCAAAATTGGCTACAAAGGGGATCTTTTTTCCAAGAGGAGCACCCTCGACGCTGTAGAGCTGGATGGTGGGCCGGGGACCAAACTGACGCGGCAGCGCCATCAGACGCTTCATCTGGCCCTGCTGGCCGACCCAATGGCGCAGGCAGTCGTGGTCCCAAACGGCTTCGGCATTATTTGGGTTAAAGCAGTTGAAGGCCAAAGTAGTCTCCCAGTCCCTAGTGCTTTCGTTGGTCAGGCTCAGATGCGCTTCAACCATCTCCTCTCCCGGGGTAAGAGTGACGGTGTAGGAGAGTTCCCCCGGACGCCTACCGACACAATGCAGCACACCTCCATCGCGTTCTTCCCAGTTGATCTCCACTTCGTCGCCAAACCAAGTTGCAGCGGCGGCATCGCCAATCGCTTCGGGAAAGCAGGCACCAAACGTAGCTTCTGGAAAAGCCGGAACATTGGATAGAGAAAAACTCATCGAGCTTGACCCTCCTGTCCCCGAGAGGGGTTCGATCCTGATTGGTGCCATCTTAGCCAGCCTCCTTTGCGCAGCGAAAACCGTAGACCATGGACCGATTATTGGTGAAGCCGCTCATATTCCGCGCCGCCGGTCGCAGATTGACGACCGATTTAGTCAGGTAACATCCCCCCTTGATAAAAGCCGCACCCGGTCCCGGTGCGTCGGCGCACCATTCGGCCACATTGCCGACCATATCCATGACCCCGTACGGGCTCGCACCTTCAGGATAGGAGTCGACGGCAGTCGGACCTTCCCGGCTGGAGCGTCCCCAGCAGCATGCCTCTGGATCGAACTGGTTGCCCCAAGGAAAACGAAGGCCATTCATGCCGCGCGCCGCCTTTTCCCACTCGGCCTCCGTGGGCAGGCGCTTGCCCGCCCATTTTGCGTACGCCCACGCATCGTCCTGATTTACCCCAGTAACTGGATGGTTGCGCTTTTCGGTCGGGAGCGTCCCATCGGGCCAGAAAGCTGGTGGAGGATGGCCCGTCGCGTCCGCGAATTCGGCGTATTGAGCGTTGGTCACGGGGAACTCGTCAATGTAGAAAGCATCTACATACACTGACCGCTGAGGGATCTCACCGATGAACCAGCTAATGTGGTAGCCGTACGCGGCTGCTAGTCGGGTGGCTTCCCGTTCTGAGGTTCCCATCGGGAATGCACCGGCTGGAATCAATATCATTTTTTTTTTGACAATCGCGCAAACTATGAACCAAAATTTTAAGGGATAAACGAACAGGCAACTCTCCCGAGCCGAGCCGCATGTTTGCAGTGGCCAAATTTCAAATATACGGCGCAGAGGTGGCCTATAATGACAGCAATTGAACGTTATTGCGCCATTGTTTTCGGCGCGGATATAGTCCCAAGCCCAGCTTTTGTTGATCGGTATCGTTGAGACCCAGAGTCTATACGTCCCCGCCATCAATCCCAGCGTCTATTGACGCGGCTCGACGACAGTCAGGACCTGATCGACGGCAATGTCGCTCAGAATCTGAACCGCCCCGCTGGGCCAGCGCACTTCGAGCCGATCGACGCGCTCGGCCTTACCCAAGCCAAAGTGCAGCCGCAGATCGTTGTGCGACAAATAGCTCCCCCCGCTTTGCACCTCGGCGTGTTGGGTCTGCCCGCCGACACTAATGATCACTCGCGCCCCAATCCCGTCGCGGTTGCTCTTCGTGCCCACCGTGCGCACCAACAGGTAGTGATTGTCGTGGTCGCCGTCGTTGCGCAACAGGGTGGATGGGTCGTTGAGATTGAGGACGAATAAGTCGATGTCGCCATCGCCGTCGTAGTCGGCGAAACTGGTCCCACGGCTGACGCGGCGCAAGGTAAAGCCCGGACCCGCTGCGGCTGACACCTCCACCAGTCGTCCATCCCTATTTTCAAACAGCGAGTTGATTTGTTCGTAGCTGGAGTTGACCCTCGGCAGGTCGGCCTGCGGGTAGGTGTGGCCGTTAGCCACGAAAAGATCGCGGTCGCCGTCGTTGTCGTTGTCGAAAAAGCCCGTGCCCCACGAGACCAATTCGGCCGGCGCTGCCCCAATCCCCGCAGCAAAAGACACATCGGCAAAAAAGCCCCCACCCTCGTTCTTGTATAGCGCGTTGTACTCGTCGGCGAAATTGGTCACGAAGAGGTCGAACAGGCCGTCGTTGTCGTAATCCCCCCAAGCGGCTCCCATGCACCCCTGCGTTACCCCTTCCCCACTGTACGCCACCCCGGCCATGAGCGCCTCCTCGGCGAAGCGACCGTCCCGGAGATTGCGAAAAAGCAGATTGGGCGTGGAATCGTTGGCCACGAACAGGTCGGGCCACCCGTCGTTGTCGTAGTCGCCGAACAGGGCACTCATGCCGTAGAACTTTTCGCCTTCCAGCCCGGCCTGTTGCGTCCACTCGGAGAACGTCCCGTCGCCGTTGTTGCGGTAAAACACATCCGCTGCCGGCAGCAGACCCACCGGCCCGCAGTACACCTTCACGTTCTTCCACAGGCAGGGGATCGGGGATTCGTAGTCGAGGGAGAAATCCACGTAATTGGCCACGTACAAATCCACGTCGCCATCGCGGTCGTAATCCCCAAAGCTCGCACCGGTGCCCCACCCCATATCGCCCACGCCAGCGGCAACCGTCACATCGGCAAAACGACCGGCACCTGCGTTGCGATACAGGATATTGCGGCCAAAATTAGTAACGTAGAGATCCGAGTGGCCGTCGTTGTCGTAGTCGGCCACCGCGCATCCCATCGACCAGCTTGTATCCCCCACGTCAGCGGCGACCGTCACATCGGTAAAGCGACCGCCGTCGTTGCGATAGAGCTGGTTGGCCGGATGCTCGCCTGCGGCAAAGCCCGCGAAGGAAGACCCGTTGGCCACGTACAAATCCACGTCGCCATCGCGGTCGTAATCGAAAAAGGCCGCACCGCCCATCATCCCCTCGACTATGTAGCTTTGGTCAGTACCCGAGACATTGCGCTGCGTCAGGCCAGCGTCCGCCGCCCGATCGACGAACTGCACAGCGAGCGACTCGCTCCACCCATTGGCTACCTCAACGAGGCACCCGACCGCGCACAGTAACAACGCGCCCACTACTTCTGCTCCACCACCAAGAACCGATCAACCGGCTCGCCGTGCCGCTCTTGCACGCTGCCGTCGGACCACGTGATTTCGATTCGCTCCACCAGCGCACAGTCGCCCAAGCCAAAGTGCAACCGGCTATCACTCGCCGACAGATAGGTGCCCCCGCCAATCCGCTGGCGCGTTTGCACCGCACCATCGCAGAACACCCGCACCCGCGCACCAACGGCGTCGCGATTTGCCCGCGTCCCCACCAACCGCAGGGACAGCCAGTGATGTTCCGACCGCAGCTCATTGCGGTACAGCCGCGCCGCGCCATCGACGTTGGTCACCAGTACGTCCAAGTCGCCGTCGTTGTCGTAATCGCCATAAGCGGCTCCGCGCGACACCGCGGACAACTCAAAAGCCGGACCGCTGCGAGCCGACACGTCGGCGAATGCGCCGTGGCCATTGTTGGCGAAAAGCTGGTTGGGCTGTGAATGACTCAACACCGAATCCTGTAAGGCGATGCGATCGAGGACGTGGCCGTTGGCCACGAACAAATCCACGTCGGCGTCGTTATCGACATCGGCAAAAAACGCACCGAATCCCAGCGGCAGCAAGCTCGGGCCGCGCAGACCCGCGGCCTCCGTGGCATCGGCAAAGTGGCCGGCTCCCTCGTTGCGATAGAGCGTGTTGCTCTCGCGGGAAAAATTGGTCACCAACAAGTCAACATCCCCATCGGCATCCCCATCGCCGACCGCAATTCCCATGCCGGCCTCGGCTTGGCCGTCGCCATTGTACGCCGCCCCAGCCGCCAACCCGGTCTCGGCAAACGCGCCATCGCCTCGGTTGCGATAAAAAAAATTGCGCGTGCCGTCGTTGGCCACGTACACATCGAGGTGACCATCGGAGTCGAAATCAGCGGCCGCTACCCCGAGCCCCTTGCCAAATGGACTAAAGACCCCGCTAGCCTGTGTCACATCGGAGAAATGCCCGTCTCCCTCATTGCGAAAGAGCGCATCTGGCGCGCCATTGTAGCGCCTCGGGCTGCAATAGGTCCGCTGGCCAGCCGGAACGCGCAAGGAGGCTCCGCTGCTAGCGACCGCACCACCACACAAGCGGTTGGTGTCCGGCGTCAAGTCGAGGTAATTCACCACATACAGATCGAGATCGCCATCGTTGTCGTAGTCGAAAAAGGCCGCGCTCGTGCTCCAGTGGGGGCCGGCCACGCCGGCCGCCTGTGACCGCTCGGCAAAGGTCCCGTCCTCCTGATTGCGATAGAAGGCATTGCGACCGTAGTTGGTCACATAGAGATCTGCGCGGCCGTCATTGTCGTAATCGCCGACCGCGCACCCCATGCCGTAGCCCAGATCGCCTGGCCCCGTTCGCTCGGTGACCTCCTGGAAGGCCCCGTCCATATTCTGGTAGAGACGGTTTTGCGTCTGGCCCGTGCCAGGAGCTTGGCGCAATGCCAACACCGAAGTATCCACCCGGCCATCGTAGCGCAGGGGCGGCCGGAAATCCTCGATGACCCAAGTGCCCGTCGAATCTCCAGCCACGAGGTTGACCGGCACCAAGCGCTCGCGCCACGGCGACAAATCAAAGCCGTCCACCAAATACACATCCAACCAGCCGTCGTTGTCGTAGTCGAAAAAGGCCGCGCCAGCCCCCATTGTCTCAATCAGGAAGTAATCGCCGCTAGCTCCACTAGTGTGGCGGAAATCCAGCCCGGCCTCGTCAGCTACCTCGACGAAATAGGCCGAACGCTCGGGTGCGGCGCAGCCGTAGCATAGGAGAAAAAAAATTAAAGACAGGTACAAAATAGATGGAGAGTAGGAGTAGCTGTTCACTGCAAAAAAATAAGTCCCCCCTACAAATAGAGCCAATCGGTCGGCAGCTATCCGCGATCACGTCGAGGAACCGTAGAAATGCATTCCCTCACATTTTTCACTACATTCCACGCCCTTGTTCAAATGAACGAACTAAAGTGACAGTAGGCACCAAAAGCAGCTCATCCATGAACCGACCCAATATCCTCTTCATCCTCTCCGACCAGCACAGCAAATTCCACCTCGGCTGCTACGGCGACCCGCTGGTGCGCACCCCGCACCTCGACCGCTTGGCCAGCGAAGGCATGCGCTTTGCCAATGCGTACACCCCCTCGCCTTTGTGCGCGCCAGCGCGCATGGCCTTTATGACCGGGCGGCGGCCCAGCGCCAACCAAGTCTGGGGCAACGACCACATCCTCAACTCAGCGTTGCCGACTTGGGCCCACACCCTAGGCGCGGCTGGATACGAGACCGCGCTGCTTGGCCGCATGCACTTTGTCGGCCCCGACCAGCGCCACGGCTTTGAGCACCGACCCATTGGCGAGCACACCGCCCGGCATCCGGGTGCGGCCCAACAGGGCGGGCCACTGTTCAAGAACATTCCCTCCAGCACCTCGGGCCAGACCCGCGAATGCGTCGAAATAGCCGGGTACGGCCGCACCACGTACCAAGCCTTTGACGACCGCGTCGCCGAGGCGGCTTGCGCCTATTTGGCGGAAAAGGCACAAACGCACGACCGGCCCTTTGCCGCAGTAGCCGGCTTTGTGTTGCCGCACTGCCCATTCTTCGCCCCCAAGGATCTCTACGACTATTACTACGACCGCGTCGATGTGCCGCAACCCGACCCGACCGGAGAGCCAGCGGCAGTAACCAATTTCAAAAAGCGCCGCCTCATTGACAAACCCCTGCCCGCAGAGCGCATCCGCGTGGCGCGGGCGGCCTATTTTGGTCTGTGCGAATACTTCGACCGCAAAGTCGGCCAACTCCTCGACAAGCTCGACGAGACCGGCTTGCGCGACAATACGTTGGTGATCTACTCCAGCGACCACGGCGAGATGGCCGGCGAGCACGGCTGCTGGTGGAAGAGCAACTACTACGAAGGCTCGGTCGGCGTCCCCCTCATCGCCCGTTTGCCCGGCGTGATACCAGCGGGCGTGGAAAACCCGGTGCTGTGCAATTTGCTCGATTGGGCACCCACCGCCGTAGAGGTGGCCGGCGGCGAGCCCCTGCCCGCGGCCGACGGCCATTCTCTGTGGCGCGAACTACAGGGGCACACAGATAATGCCCGCCCCGATACTACCTTCAGCGAATTGGGGCCCTCGCGCGGCGATCCTCCTTCGCGCATGATCCGACAGGGACCGTGGAAACTCTACAAATACCACAACGACACCCCACCGGCTTTGTTCAATCTAGCGGACGACCCAGGGGAATGGAACGACTTGGGCAGTGCTAGTGCCTACGCTGCCCTGCGGCAAAATTTGCTCGACCAACTCTACGCCGCTTGGGATCCAGAGCAGGTAGCCCAGCGCTGCACTGAACTGACGCGGGATATGCATCTTCTGACGGCGTGGGGACAAACGGTGCAGCCCCTGCACGAAGACACCCTGCCAGTCGCAGACGTCGAGGATGTGGTGCGCTGTTGAGGAGTTAGGCGGCCTAGGGCAACTCGCCGCTGCTACGCTGCCCTAGGCCGCTGCGAGGCAGGTAATTTCCGCCCTAAAATTCCACAAATAAGCGCGTGTACCAGAAAGCACCGTTGTAATCCCAAGGCGTGCTCTCCGGGCGCAGATTGCCTTGGCCTGCGGTCTCTTCGGGCGCGGCTTCGGGCACTGAGTCGAGAATATTCTGTGCCCCCACGCTCAACTGATAGCTATCGCCAAAGGCATAACCGACTTCGGCATCGACAATGACACCTCCGTCAAAGGCGTCGAGATCACCGCAACTGTTGTCTTGGAAGCGGCAGGCTTTCCAAGCGCTAAAGTAGCTGGGCCGCAGCATACCGTTCCAAGCGCCCATTTGGTGGCTACCGGTGACCACCAAGCGGTGCTCGGGATTCATTTCCTCCAGTTCCACCTCGCGCCGGGGCGTCATCAGTTTGAATTTGATCGGTTCGTCCAGAGGTTTGCCCAGAAACTCGTCTCTGGTCCGCTCTTGCGAAAAGTCCTCAAGCGTGGTCCGGGTCCAGTTGTAGGCAACATCAATGTGGGACAGAGATTGGGAGTTCCACGTCCGCGTCCACGACAGCACCAAGTCAAGACCTTGGGTGCGGGTATCAAAGTCATTGGAGAAGAACTTGACCTCCTGGAGGACGCTGACGCCCTGAAGGGATTCATCGTCCCGGATGATCTGGGCGATTTGGTCGGTGATCTGGATATTCCCGGTCAGGGCGATGCGGTCCTCGATGTTAATGGCGAAGTAGTCGAGGGTCAGATCGAAATCGTCGGTGAGTTCCATGGCGGTGCCGACGGAAAATCCCACGGACTTCTCCTCAGTCAGTTCCTCACCGCCCAAGGCCGCGGCTATGGGATGGGTCGGCGGCACCTGTCCCTGCTCGGTCAGACCACCGGTACCAGAGAAGCCGGTGGTCACGGCGCGGAGATTGGCCTGGCCGGGCGACGGAGCGCGGAACCCAGTGCTGACCGTCGAGCGCAGGTTGACCCGGTCGCTAGCCCGCAACAGGGCCGAGAGCTTGCCGTTGAGGGTATTGCCAAAGTCGGCGTAGAAATCCTCGTAGCGCACGGCCGTGCCTAGCTGGAGCTGCGGCACTACGTCTGCCTGCAAATCCACGTACAAGGCATAGTTGGGGCGATCCCACTTGCCGGCGTTACTTGGGTGCAGTCCCTGATAGCCATTGGAACCGCTGCTAAAGCCCTGGGCCGCAAAGGGACCCACCACGTAGGAGGCTTCATCGCCAGCCACGGACTCGAACGTCTCTTGGCGCCATTCCGCACCCCAAGCGAGGCCGAGCGGCGAGGCCAAACCACCCACCTCCATCGCGTACGAGAAGTCGAGGTTGGCCGCGACTTCGGTCTGGATGTAGTCGCGCGGGCGGAACGACGTCGGCGTATCCGGCCCCAGCGAAGCGTTGATGGTATTGAAGATGAAGAACTCGATATTGCTGCGAGCGGCGCTGACGCTGGCATCCCACTTGAGGCCGCCGGAGCGGGCACTGCGCAGGCCAGCCACCAAGCTCATATCGAGGATGTCGGCCCCAAAGCGCGGCGTGAAACCACCGGGAAAGCGTTCGTTGAACAGAAAGAGATCGCCCTCGTGCTCATCGACGAAAGCTTGAATCTCGTCGAAGCTGGAGTCCAGAGAGGGTACTGCCAAGTTCGCGGGATCAACATCGTCGTCCGGGTCGAGATCGGCTACGGCCCGCTGATCGCCAATGCGGAATACGCTGCTGCGCGCCGAGGAAGTGCCTGGAGCGCGGAAGAAAAAGCCTCCTTCGGCGCGGCGCTTGGCCCAGCCGCCAAAGCTATAGGCTTCAGACCCATTGCCGAGATCAACTCCACTGTTGAAAAAAGTGTTCCACACGCCGTCGAGGTCGGGACTGCCCCAGATCTGCGCCGGCTCTTTGACCGGATAGTCTCTCTCTCTCAGCGTCGCCGCATTGGCGCGTTGACCGCTGCGGATGGTTGGATCGCTCTGGCGGTACTCGACGCTGACGTTGAAAAAACCGTCCTCGCTAAGCGGCAGGCCGACATTGGCCGCGACTTGGGACAAGCGACCGTCGCCCTCAAAGTACTGGCCTGCTCGCGTTTCCATTAGCACCCCTTCGGAGGCTTCGCGCAATCGCAGATTCAGCACCCCGGCGATGGCGTCGGACCCGTACTGGGCCGCCGCGCCGTCGCGCAGCAGTTCCATTTGCGTCAAGGCAATGGCCGGGATCACGCTCAAATCCGGCCCTTGCGATCCCGTATTGAGCGAACTGCCCAGCAGTGCGATTACGCCGGAGCGATGGCGGCGCTTGCCGTTGACCAGCACCAGCAGGTTGTCCGGCGGCAGGCCCCGCAGCGTGGCCGGGCGCACCAAGGTCGCTTCGTCGTCAATGCCGTGCCGCTGAATATTGTACGACGGAGCGAGGGTGCGCAGCATGTCGTCCATATCGACCGCAGCTTGCGTGCGCAGTTGGTCGGCATTTAGCACATCTACGGGCGCAGCCGACTCCTTTTCCGAGCGCGGCGCGTGGCGCGACCCCACGACGATGGCTTCTTCCATCAAATAGATGTCCTCGGTATAGGCCCCCTCCTCGTCCTCTTCCTCCGTCTCAGCCTCCTCGGACCACGCCGCCTGCCCGACGACGAGCGAACTGACGAGGACGAGGCTCAGGGCCGCCGTCCCCAATAGGCGCATCAGACCGGCCAAGTCCATGCTCCGCATAATAAATCCTCCCGGTTAAGTGTCTGACGTGATTAAACTCTAAACAGCTAGCGAACCGCCCCGTTGTACACAACAATAAAGCGTAAATGACAATACATAGGTATATACAGATTCACATATGCGACAAACGATGCCCGGTTTCTTCCAATACGCCATCGATGCACACCCACAATCCGGCCGCGGTCGCCTCGCCCAAAATCAACCCTAGGAAAAAGGGCTTGGCCCGCTCGTAGAGCGGCATCCCACCCCACTTGACAATGCCCAGCTTGAGCGCCCACGCGATGAGCACGGAAAACCACACCTGACCAGCCAGCCAGCCGACGCTGACGATAAATCCCAGCGGGTGCAACGGCCACCAGTAAAACCGATGATGTCCCCACAACAGCACGGCCTCGACGAGACCACCGATGCCGGTGAACAACCAACCGCGCATATCGGCTGGCAGCGGATCGACGATCGGCCGCGCCATGTCGGTAAACGTGCGATTGGCCTGACGGGTCATAAAAAACGGATGCAAATTGATCCCGCCGTGCTCGTAGCACACCTCAAAAATAATCCACGTCGCCCCGGCCAAACTCACCACCAACGCCAGCGCCATCCCCCAAAACAGCCGCCTTTTAGAGCCAACCACCGCCTCGGCCAGCTTGAGCGAATTGGCCGCGGCAATCATCGGAAAGAGCCGCATCTCAGACTGCCAGACGTAGGTAAAGGTCAGGGCCGTCAGCCCCTTGGCTCCAATCACCGGTGCGCCGACCGCGGAAATAACGAAAAACGCCGCCACCATCGGCGAGCGCGCCGTCGCCAACCCAGCCGTGGCCACTGCCCGCGTGACAAACACGTAGAAGATCAAGCACACCAGCAAAAACAGCGGCAAAATCGCCAACGGCACCCCGGATGCCCACAGCCACACGCCCACGAAAAGCAGGCTGGCCAAAAAGCCAAAAACCGCCACCCGATAGGAAAGCATTTCCCCCGCATCATCCATCGTCGGGTCGCCGCGCCACGCCTTGCGCCACACCGCCCCCAAGTGTCGCCGCCCCATCCACAAGGTGTAGCCGACGAAAATCAGACAGGCCCCCATCACCTCGTGCGTCAGGTCCGCGGTCTGCGAGTAGGAGTAGAGACTGAGCTTTTCGGTACTGGCAATGCCCAACGAGGAGAAAATCCCCTCTTGCGCCTTGTTGAAGAGGTAGAAAAACCAAATGGAAAAGGAAATGTCTAGGTTGACCAAATAGAAAAAGCCGATCCACGCATACACCCAATGCGAATTCAGCTTAGTGCCGATCCACGGCAGTTGCCCAGCCGACTGGATCGGCAGCGGCACGGCCGGAAAGTAGTAGTGCAGTCCCTTGAATGACAGCAGGACGAACGGCACCGCAAAGCCGATCCACAACAGCCGCTGCTTAAAAAGCGGCCCCAGCTTAAACCCCGGTCGGCCCTCTTCCACCATCTTGAGCGGCAGTTGCACCATGGGATAGGCCAGCCGCTCGTGCTGCGACCACTGCCGGTGCAGGATGGAACTCATGCAGAGCATCATAAAGCTCAGCACTAAAAAGAACACGTACCAATAGCTCAGGGTCTCGCTCCAGGCCGCCCACGGGATACTCTCCCCAGGCGGCAGCCCCTCGTGCAAAGCGACAATCGCCTGTCGGTCCTGCGGCACCAGCCACGGCGTCACGTGCGGAAAGAAAATCTCGCCCCAGTTGTTTTCCGGGGTCGCGTAGTAGTACAGCCCGCTGATGATCGGAATCAGGTAGCCGACAAACGCCTGCGTTGGCACGGCCGACGCCAACAGCATCATCGCGTAAATGAGCACTAAATCGGCCCGCCCCAAGGCGAGGCCGCGGCCCAGCGCCCGCAGCAGGGTGTTGACCACCACCACTAAGACGAAAAACAGAAAGATCGCCCCGGGCGACGAGCTGTTGAGCGCCATGAACGATCCTTGCAGCATAATTATCGCGTAGGGTGCCCCCACGCCGATGCACAAGGCCAACAGCGTCCCCACCGCAAACCCCCGCCAAGTAAAAGACGTCGTCTGTTCCACCGCCGCCTGTTCTTCTACTCGCTCCTCGGTCTGCTCGGCTGCCAGCGTCCGCGCCGACTCCACGTGCTGGACGCGCTCGGCCTCCCGCAGCGCGTACCAAATCAACATCTGCTTGCGCAGGGCCTCTACCAGCCGCAGGTTGAGCCGCTGCCAGTAGTGGCGCTCGCCGCTTAGTCGGCGCAGCCGGACTTCCATCGCCCGCGCGCGCTCCCCGGTCGGCACGAACTCCACCACCACCTCCTGACTCACCCCCAAGTCAAATGGGGCCAGCCACAGCGCAAACGAGAGGCGATAGCCATCGGCCTGCGTAACTTGCATATCTTCAACGTAAAAATCCCCCAGCGTCGCTCGGCCAAAGGCCCCAAAGTAGTTGGCCAAAAAGCCGCATACCCCTTCGACTTCTCCCTCGCCGAGCATGAAGGGGAACTCAAACAGCCACTCGTCGCCGCTGGGCGGGTCCGGCCGCCAGCGCCGCACCACATCCGGCACCGCCTGCCGCGCCGCCACCCGCGCCGGATAGATCGTCGATAGCAACACCACCCCCATTACCGCCAGCGCGGCCCCAATCGCCGCCAGCGACGAGTAGTTCAAGGTAATGCCCTGCAACAGCCCCAGCCCCAACAACACCTTCCCCAACCCTTGACCCAGCAAATAGCCCAGCGTCGTCCCCAGCACCGCATAGACACAGGCTTCGGCCACAAACAGCAGCGCGATGTGCAACGGTGCCAGCCCCACCGAAGAGTAGATACCGATCTCGCGCAGGCGTTCGTACACCGCCCCCAGCATCGCATTGAGCACAATGAGCGCGGCCACCAGCGCGGGAATCGCCAGCGCCCCCAGCCCCTGCACAGCCGTCAATCCCACCGAACTGAGCGCCATCACCTCCCCGGCCGACGAGCCGACAAACAAGGTGGCCGCCACCCGCGTCAGATAGTCCTCGACCAGCGCCTGCCCGTCGGTCGCCCCCGGAAAGCGCACGGCCACCGAGCGCAAGCTGCCCCCGGCCTCGGCCAGCGTTTGATAGGGTACGAGGACCACGTACTGCGGCTTTAGGTGGATGAAGGGCCGCAGTTCGCGTAGCTCCTCCTCGCCGGCAATATCCACATCCTGCGCCGTCCCTAGCTGAAGCATTTCTGCGCTCGACAGGACAAAATCGGCCGGCATCAGGCTCTCGTCGTCGAGGTCGCGCAGTTCACCCAACCGCTCCGGGTCGGCAATCCCGCGCACCTTAAGCGCGCGCCCGAACACCTCGACCTGGTCCCCAACTCCAACGCCCAACGCCTCAGCCATGTCCAATGGCAGGATACAGGTGTCCTCGTCATCTGCGACAAAAAACGATCCGGCCACCAAGCTCTTATCCACCTCGGTGATCTGCGCCTCCTCCGGCGTCAGGCCCAACAAACCCGTGGCCCGCACTGCGTTCCCTGCTGCCGCCACCGCGATCCAGCCTCCCTGGCCGCCTTCGGCCGCGTACCAACCGCGCCGCCCCATCCAGCCACTGCCGCCAAAGTGCGACTCGGCGTAATCGAGCGCCTCCGGCGTCAGGCGCTCCCAGCCGCGGTCGCGGATTAAAATCCCAGGGTACGCTCCAGCGTGGGGCAGCCGGAAACTCGCGTAGCGGATCTGCTGTTCAAACGAGGTAAAAGAGAGCAGGGTAAACGTCAAAAGCGTCAGCGTCGCCAGCGTCAGGCCGGTGCGCAGGGGCCGCCGCCGCATATTGGAAATCCCCAACATGAAGGCTGCATAACTCGCGCTCAAGCGGCTCAGGTCTTGGGTGTGGACCCGCATCTGTTGGCTCTGGTGCTGGGCCATGATGCGATTGAACCGGCTTACCAGCATAAAGAGCACGAAGGCAGCCATTGCCATGATGGCAAAAGCCAACAGCACCACCAGCGGCTCGGCCAACTCAAAGGCTGGATGCACCTGCGCCAAAATCAGCCAAATTGCCAGCAATAACAGTCCAAAGCCAGCGAGCTGCCGGCGAATATCGGCCGCGGCAAACAACAGCCGCTCCCCGAAAAAGGCCGCCGGCAACAACAGCGCCATAAAGAAGATCACCCCTTCGAGGACGTCGTTGAGCGTCGCCAAGACCTCTGGATAGGCCCGCGTCTCCAAGCCCAGCGCCTTGCGGCTCCACGCCACGTACTCATCCCACTTTAGCTGCTCAGCCGCTACTTCCGCCTCGGCTATGGCCGTTGCCGCCTGCGCGTGCAGGCGCGTCAACCGCTGATTTTCAATGCCGTGCTCCTTGAGTATCCCCAACCGCGCCGCATCCAAGTTCCACAGGTCCCGCGCCGCCTGCAGCGTCGCACCTCCAAATCCCTCCTCGGTCAGCAAAAACCCCTCGCCCCGAGCCTCGGCTTCGCTTTGGCCGCCCTCGCTGTTGAGCAGCAAAAACTGGCCGTCCAAAATCACTTTGACGCGGTCGCCGGCTGTGGCATCTGCCGGCCCGTAGATCACCCCCACCGAGCCGATGCTGCTTGAACCCAGCGCGTACCCGTACTGGCGCGGCTCGCTCCCGGCCGCCGACAGCACTTTTACTTTGTTCAACGCGCGCAAAAGGCGCGGCTCGACCAAGCCGTACAGGGGCCGACCCACCCCGGGAAAGAGCACGGCGATCTGCTCGTTTTGCGGCCAGCGCACATTCTTGGCCAAGCGACCATCCGCCCGCGGTTCCCCGTGGTGCGCTTGCGCGCGCTTACTCAAGTCCACTACGTGAGTAAGCGTCCCCCGCTCGGCGTCCAGCGCCGCCACCGCCAGCGGATACGTCCCCTGTACCAGCCCAGGTACCCGCGCCAGCCCGGCTGCATCCGTGAGAAAGTAGCGCGTGTCGCGCACCCCTTTGCGCTCTTCTTGCTCTACCTGTACCGCCACCAGCACCCCGGCTACCGGCCGATCCGGTACCTGACTGCGCCGGGGAAACGTCCGCGCTTTGACTCGCAAATCCCGCAGCCGATCTTTCAACGCCTCCTCGAGCCGCTCCCGTCCGGCCAACAGCGCCGTATCGGCCAACGCATGGGCCAACAGATCTGCCACCAACACCGCCTGTCCTTCCACATTATCCCACGCCAGTTTCTCGCCCAGCGGCAAATCCAGCGCAAAACGAGCGTCGCCCACCGTGGCCAGCGTCAGCGACGGAAACCCCGCCTCGAGTGCCAACTCCCCATCGGCGGCTAAACCCCCAGGCATGTAGCTGTCCCAATCCATCCCCCGAATTGGGCTGATGCCATTGGCCACTCCCTCGGCGCGACCCAGTGCCTCCGCGTACTCGGTAAAGCGACGGCCAAAGGGCACGAAAAACCGCTTGAGCGCGTAGCTATCCGTGTTGTTCCACAGCACCACCCGCTCGCCGTGGCTGGACAAATCGAGGCCAATGAACAGGGCAATATCCAGCGGCTCGGCCAGCCGGGCCGCGTAGTGCTCTTGGCGGCGGGCGTGCCTGTCGAGGAAGGCGACCATGCCCTGCCGCCCTTGGAAGTGGGCACTCAGCGCGGCGAGTATCACCGTGTGCGTCGGTGGGTTCTCCTGCAAGCGCGCGGCCACCTCCAACAGCGCCGCTACACTCACCGCCGCCTCTGCTCCCGGTGCCCGCGCAGGCACCACCGACGGCGCGTCGTAATACGCATGGACGAGCACTGTCTTATCCCGCAAGGTCCCCGCATCCTTCCCCGGCACTACCGCCCACACGTTGTACGCCATCCGCTCCTGCCAATCCATCCGCCCCCACAATCCCACCTCTACCTCGCCATCCACCAACCGCCGCCGCAGCCTTTGCCCAGCGGCTCCCTCCACCCAAAAGCGCGGCACATCCAACGGTGCCCGCACGTACTTGCCCTGCGCCTGCTGCGTAGTAGCCGAATCCGCAGCCACAAACACCACTGCCCGCGCCCCCAACGACGCGGCCTTCAGCCAAGCGTCCTCACTGGCAAAGTCCAGCACTACCACCCGCCCAGCTACTTCCCGCCCATTAAAATCGCCCCAATCCCCATCACCTCCCCAAATCGCGGGCGCTCGCAACCCCTCCGGCGGCACGGTCGAAGTCCGCACCCCATTCGGCCACATCGCGTACAAGGCGACCGACTCATCTTCCCACTCCAACCGCCCGCCCCTATCCATCGGCACCACCACGGCAAAGGAGTCGCGTCGCGTCGCCAACCCCAACGCCTGCAACCGCCCCTCCACATACTCCGCCGCCCTAGCACTCCCCGGATAGCCCGCTACCCGCGATCCCAGCGAGGACAAGTGCTCCACCACAGCCCGCGGCTCTGTAGAAGCTGCCACCGGGCCGATAGCAAAGACGACCAAAAAGGCGATAATCAGCGCAGTCATAGCGTCCCAATATCGGCCCCAAGCATTCCGTCTAGCAAGCAAACCGACGGACGCAGCTTCTTTCGGCCCTCGCTGGAGGACCACCCCTGAGACGATTACTTTACTTCTGTACGTGGAACTTTAGCTATCGGCGAGACGTTCAAACGCAGTTGAAGGAGGGCTTCATGCTGTACCGCATTGCCGCTATCGGCTTTATTTTTGCCTGCACGTCCGTCGCTTGGATCATCTTGGCAGAGGTCGTCTCGCATCGCACCCACCAGCAAGACACCAAACTCAAAGCCGAGGTGGGCCAATTGTGGGGCACTTCCCAGTCTCAACGCGCCCCACTCCTGTACTGGACCACCGAGGAAACCGTCGTCAAACAGACCGCCGACGGCCAAGAGACAGAACACTCCAAGGAACGGCGGCACCTCCTGCCCCTACAAGCCAGCCGCCTACAAGTCGATCTACACCTCGAACACCGCCGCAAGGGCCTGCTGTGGTACTCCACCTACCAAGTGGAACTGGACGCCACCTACAATGCGACCAACGAGACCGACCGCCCCCTCGACCTGACGTTCGATCTGGTCTTACCTACTTCCCAAGCTGTGTACGATGATTTCGCCCTGTCCCTCGACGACCAACCCATCGCCCCGCTGCCGCTGGCCGAAGGACACTTGCAACAACCGTTGCACTTAGCGCCGGGCCAGAGTCGCCAGATCCGTCTTTCCTATCAATCGCAGGGTTTAGAAGAATGGTGGTATCGCTTCGGCGACCACGTCGAGCAAGTCTCCGATTTCGAGTTGGTCATGCACACTGATTTCGACGCCATCGACTTCCCGCGCCAAAGCCTAGCTCCCACTCAAAAGGAGCGCACCGCCGATGGCTGGCGTCTCACTTGGCAGTACGACCGCTTGCTCACTGGGGCTTCCCTCGGCATGGTCATGCCCACCCGCCTCAATCCAGGCCCTTGGGTACAAGACGTGACCCTAGCCGCACCCATGTCCCTCTTTCTCTTTTTCTTTGTCCTCTTCGTCTTTGCCGCGGTCAAAGGCATCGACATCCATCCGATGAATTACTTCTTCATCGGCGCGGCCTTTTTCAGCTTTCACTTGCTGTTGGCTTACCTAGCGGACCACTTGCTCATCCACTACGCCTTTTTGGTGGCCGCGGCCGTGTCCGTTTTCTTGGTCATCTCCTACATGCGGCTGGTGGTCGGCCTGCGGCTGGCCTTGGTGGAGGTGGGGTTGGCCCAATTCATCTACTTGGTGCTCTTCTCCTACACCTTCTTCTTCGTCGGCTATACCGGCTTGGCCATTACCATCCTGTGCATCGCCACGCTCTTTGTCACCATGCAGCTTACTGGCCGGATGGATTGGTCAACCGTATTTGCCCAGCCGCCAGCTACTCCTCAGAAGTCCGACTAGTAACGCGCAACCGCTCTGGCACCCCCACCGGCTCTCCATTGCGACACACCACCGGGAAGTGCGGGCCGGCCTCAGCCATCGGCGCATTGTCGGGCAATTCGACGAACTGCTTCATCAGGTGCTCGCCGCTTTGGTCGAAACGCGCCGCGCCAGTCATATAGTGGATGGCAATAGCGCGCCGGGGCCTCGGCGACTGATTGAAGGGCGAGCCGTGCCAAGTCAGCGAGTGGTGGAAAGAAACCTCCCCGCGCATCACCGGACACGGCCGCGCTGCCACCTCGCGGATCTCGGCGTCGGCTGGCGGGGTAAAGCCCTGTAAGTCCTTGAAGTTTTCCAGCAGCGACAAATCCCCCTGCGTGCGCAAAAACTCGATCTGATTGCCCCACTTGTGGCTGCCAGGCACCATCCACATGCAGCCGTTCTCCTCAGTCGCGTCGTCCAAGGGAATCCACGCCGAGACCGGCGTCATCGGCTTGATGATCGGCCACAAGGGCGCGTCTTGGTGCCAGTGGGTCGAGCCGCCGTAGCGCGCGGGTTTGTACTGGATCTGGTCGTGCCAGACTTGGAGGTCGGCATGGCCGGTGAGCTGGCTGATCCCCTGCACGACCGCCGGGTGGTAAATCAGCCGTTCCCAAGCGGGCGCAGCCTCCCAGATATTGACGATCTGCCACACCGGATGCTCGCTGACGCCGCCCCCACCGGCTAGGTCGCGGAAGGATACCGGCTGCGCCTCGCCGGGGGCAAAGCCATCCGGGCCTTTGGTCAAAATCTCGTCAAGCGCGTCGCTCAATTCGCCCAGTTCCTCGTCGGCGAGCACTCGCCCGCCACTGAGAAAGCCGTTGCGGTGGAATTCATCGATTTGTGTTAGCGTCAGCATCGTCCATCCTTGCACCGACCTGCGGTCGGCGAGTAAAGCGTTGCACCGACCTTATGGTCAGTGATAAAGCATTGTACCGACCTGCAATCGGCAGGTAAAGCGTCTCACTCCATACGCCGGAGCAGCTCGCCCCGGGCCTCGTTGAACAGGCCGATCAGCCGCTGGCGGATCGCCTCGTCGCGGAAGACACCGATCCTCTCGGCCCAAGCAATGCCGCCCTCCATGTGCGTCAGCAGATAATTGCCCTCGGCCGGCGCAAACACGCAACGCCGCCCCACGTCGATATACACCGGAGAGGAATGGGCCATCACCGGCCCGGCGTCCGTGTAGTGCGGCCCCCAGCAGCGAGCAGCGATCCAGCAGGAACGATTGGCCTTGAGCTTGAATTTCAACTCAATCTGATGGTTCCCGGACGCAACGACTTCTCTCGCGACCGACTCGCCATTGCAAATAAGCTCCAGTCCGGTAAGCGGCCAGACGCTTTCCGCAGTCGCCACCACCTCGACCGTACCGCCATTGCCGGGCAGGTGGATTTCCTCGCCCATCTCTCGCCCCTCGACCTTCAGGTCAATCATCGCGCCGGTGCTGGCAAACGTCTGACCGCGTCGCACAGCCTGGCACCAATTGTCAAAGGTAAACTCCTCGCCATCGCGCAACTTGGCATACGTGCGCGAGCCGCCCAAAATGCGACCATTGGACATCTTGTCGGTGCCGCCGACAATCGGCAGCTTCTGGCCCACATTGAGCCAGCGGTAGTAGCCTCGCTCGGCCGAACTGATCTGCTCGCCCTCCCAAATCCAGCACATCTCACCGGCGTCGGCGTGGCCCAAGACGATGTTGGCCGCGTTCTCAAAGTCGGGCAGCGGCATGTGCGGCATAATGACCAGCCCGCCCTGCTTTTTGCACTCCTCAGCCCAATCGGCCATCAGCGCATCCACCGAGCCGCCGACCCAATCCTCATTGGCTCCACCGGTACACATCGGCGCGACCAGTTCCTTGAGGCCGAGTAAGCTGATGTGCCCGAGCACGTGCTGCCGATTCTCCTGACTGACCCAAACCAAGTGATTGTCGCTGCTGGTCGGTGCCAAGCCGCCGGTAAATTCCTCCCACGAGGTAAACAGCCGACCCCACTGGCTGGCCAACAGATGCACCACATTGAGGTCCTCGCCTTCGGCCTCTAGATGGGACGACTGAGAGGACAGAAAATGCACATGGGTATCCCCCGAATAGTACCCGCGCTGCTTCATGTCAAAGGCGCGTTTGACCTTGAGGGTCAGCGCGTTCTGTCCGGGCTTGATCTCAACTTGCTGGCGCAGCGGCTGGTACTCAAAACCGCGCACGACCTCGGCATACACCGGACCGATGGGCAAGTCGATCTGGCAGGTGCCGTCGATGTACGCGTAGGGCACGCCCCCGGTCTTGCAGTCGCCGCCCATGTCCTCAAACCACGCCACATTGACGTCGGCTTGGTGGCCGTGCGGAGCCAGATAGGCTCCGTGCTCGGAGCGGAAGTGGACGCGGGTTCCCACGGGCTGGCCGGTATCCGCGTCCTCAACCCGCACGTGAACCCACTGCTTGCCGGACGGCGCGACGACCTCGATTTGCACCTTGCCTTGAGCGACCTTCTTTTTTTTAAGCACGTCGCCCCAGCAGATGCGTTCTTCGACGTCGTCCCCCGCCTTAATAGCGAGTTGCCCTTCTGTTGATCCATGGATTTCCAGATAGCCACCGTCAACCGTCTCCTGTCCACCCCGTCCCCAGCCCGTTTCCTCAGAAGTGAGGAAATCCGCACTCGGTACCCAAAGCTGATCCTGACGCACAATTTCGCCGCGCTCCATCGCCACCTCGGGCGCTCCTTCGGCATCAACCCGCAGCGCCACTTCCTGCCGCGCCGGCCAAGCAAAGGGGTCGCGCTCCTCGTGGCAGAGCGTAATGCCAGCCAAAGCTAGCGCCGTAGGCCCAGCCGCCGACACCGCAATCGCTGCAATCTCCTTGTCGGGCGCGGGATTTTCCCAGTCGTAGAGCCACCAACCCTGGAGGTCGCCGCCCTCGCGCGTAAAGGTCCCCGTCTGCACCATGCCATAGCTATACTCGCGGCTGTTCAGCGGTACCGAGTAGTAGTGGCGGCAATTGCGGCAGAGAAAGGGATGATGCCCCCAAGGTACCTGCACATCGTGGATTTCAAAGCGACGGCGCAATGGCTGCTCGACTGAGCTACCGTCGGCATAGAGAACGCGATAGGTCCCAATCTCCTCACCCGTGCCCTCGACCGTGGCCCATTCCCCCGGCACCGGCGCGCAAGTGTGGGCATAGAGGATGCGCCGCGCCGTGGCGTTTATCGGAATCTCCACCGATGCGCTCACCCCATCCCCGGCTTCTTGCGCCACCAGCACCACGGCCCGGTCCGCACCTGCGGCTGCCAAGCTAAAGGGCACACCCCAAAACTGGTGCTCGCCCCAAGGCAGCCCTACGAGTGGAGTATGGTCAGGCGCATCGTCAGGCGCTGGCCAGAGCTTGCCGTCTTTGGACTCAACATTGCCAGTACCAGCGTTATAAGTTGCGCTCAAATCCAACGGTACAAACTGGTCGCTCATCATAGCTTCCTTTCTACAGTGAATGGCCGCTCAATATATCCCCGCTAGCATCCCCAAACAAGGCGATCTCAGTGCGGCACGCCCAACTGGTGCATCCGGCGATGGATCGCCTCCCGCGCCTGGAGGAAGGGCCGCTCCAGATAGGCGAGGTGATCCGCCTCGCCGTGGTGGTGCGTAATGTCGTCGCGCAGATGCAGACGGCTGTTGTGGCGGATGTAGTGCAGTGAGCCGTCCACCAAGGTCAGCATGTACTGCGCCGTCTCTTGGTTGAACATCCACCACTCGCCGCCGCAGGCCAGATACACCGGCGAGGTGTGCGCCATGATCCCCCGCCCCCAGCCATCAAAGTGCGGCACACTCTGCTCGTAGCCAGGCCCGCTGCACCGCGCCGCCAGCCACGAGTGGCCCTCCACCTTCACCTCGGCCTTCAAGCTCAACTTGCGCCCCCCCTTGGAATCCTCGCTAGAGGCCACCACCCGTCCCTCCTGCACCACTTCCAGCGTGTGGATCGGCATCACTGACTCGGCCTCGGCGAGCACCTCCACCGTACCGCCATTGCCCGGTAGCTGCACTGTGTCCCCCACCTCGTGGCCATCGACGCTGAAGCGGATCAGCGGGCCGCCGCTGTGGAAGGTGCGGCCCGCGGCCATGTACTTGCACCAGTTGTCATAGGTAAACGGCTCGTCCTTGGGAATCTGCACATAGGTGCGATAGATCCCCACCGGCACGTCACTACTCATTTTGTCCGTACCGCCGACCAACGGCAGCTTGTAACCGCAATTGAGGTAGCGGTAGTACTCGCCGTGCATGTACGTCCCGTGCCGCAGCATCTCCACTGCGTCGGCGCGCCCGGTGGCAATCAGAGCGGCTGGCTCGCCGTTGGGGCTAGGCAAATGCGGGATCACCACGCTACCGCCCTGCTCCCGGCAACGGTCGGCCCACTCGGCCATGGGCACTTCAAGCGTCCCGCCCAATTCAGCTTCGCCCGGGCCGTCCGAGCACCACGGCATCACCGGCTCCTTCAGCCCCATGAGGATCAGATGCCCCAAAAAGTGCTGCCTATTCTCCTGGGACACATAGACGATGTGATCGCCGTTGGCCGTGGCCATCTCGCCGCCGGTAAATTCCTCGGTATTGGTAAACAGCCCACCCCACTGGGATTGCAGCAGGTTGACCACGTTCAAATCCTCGCCCTGCGCCTCAGTGAGGCTGCCCTGCGCCGACAGGAAATGCACGTGCGAGTCGCCGCTGTACCAGCCCTCCTCGTTCATCTGCCGCCAGCGCTTCAACCGCAGCTCCAAGGTGCGCTGGCCTGGCTCGATCTCCACTCTGGTGCGCAGCGGCTCGTATTCATAGCCACGCGCCACATCCACGATCACTTCGCCGCGCGGCAGCCAGCCTTGGCAGGTGCCGTCGATGTACGCATAGGTGATCTGTCCCAAGCGCACATCGCCGCCCACATCGAAGTGCCAAGTCCCCATGTTGGAGTTGACGTGGGCGTGGTGGCCGTGCGGGGCGTAGGGGATGCCCTCCGGCGAGCGGAAGTGAACGCGGCAGGGCACGGGTTTCCCAGTGGCGTCGTCAATGACCTTGGTATGCACCCAGTTGCGCCCGCGCTCCACCACTTCTAGCTGCACTCGCGGCGAAGCCTCTACGCGGCCCTGCTGCCGCACCTCTCCCCAGCTAGTCTCGCCCAAAACTTCTCCGTCTCGCTTGACCTGCACGGTGGCCGAAGGATTGGCGGCTATTTCCACGTATGAAGGACTGCTGCCCTCGTTTTGCGCTTCGCCCCAACCTTTGCGCCCGTCGAGAAAATCCTCGGTCGTATCCTCCGGCAATGGGTAGGGATAGGTCGCAACGCCCCGATCCACTTCCACTTCGAGAGAGGCGGACTCGCGCGCGTCCTCCTCTTGCGGCAGGGTGATAATGACCTCGCGCGTGCCCTCGCGGCAGATCGGCTCTTCGTCCAAGTCGCTCAGAGTGATCCCGCCGATGACAAAGGCCGGTCCCGCGGCCTCGATGGCGATTTTTTCCACGCCCTTGTCCGGGTGTGGATTCGGCCACGCCCAGAGCACGTAGTGCTGCGCGCGACCGCCATCAACCTCGGTCTGGCGACGCCCGGCCATGTCCCACGGGCCTTCGGTGCGCGGCAAGAGCTGATCGTTCGTATCCGGCACCGCCACAAACGGCGTACCGCCATACGAGGACGGCACCGTCGAAATTTCAAAGCGATCGCGCACGGGCACCTTGAGCACATCCCCGTCCTCATAGTGCAGCGCGTATTCAGCTACCAGCGTCGCCAGCGGCCCATTATCGGCAATCCGCGACTCCAACAGGCGATGCGCCACAATCATCCAAGTCGCCCGACGACCGATCGGGATTTCCACACCGGACTGCTCCCCGCCGCAGGCGATCAGACAGCGCTCAGCATCGCTGCCGAGCGCAAAGGGCAAGCCGCGAAAGCTTTGTGCGCCAAGCGGTCCTTGCCCTCCTAAGAGATCTAACCCGGCGTTGTACAGCGCGTTCAAATCCAGCGGTGTGTAGGTACCCATGGTCTCCTCCTTTGAAGTGGTCTTGCAATTAGGCTGATAAAATGGTTTGGGGGACCGACTTTGGCAAAAAAGCTGTCAGATGAATGGACGAACCCGCCCCACGCCAAGGGCAGACACAGAGATAAAACAGGGTAACCCCTTACCCAATCGCTGTAGGGGGCGGCCCGCATACTCACCCAGACGGACCGCTTCTAATCTTGCTCCTGTTGATTAGCGAGCATAGATTTCTCCTTATGTTGAAAGGGTTGCGACCCTTCACAGATTCGCCTTTTAACCGCCGACTCGGAAAGATGGTACATGCCTAGAAAGTTGCGCGAGGTGCGGCGGGATTACATGCAAGCCGGGTTCATCGAACATAGAAGCAAGGGTAAGGGGAGCCACAGAAAGTATATCCATCCACTTGGCGTCGTGGCCACGGTGTCTGGCAAGGACAGTGCAGATGCCCATGCGTACCAAGAGAATCAGCTCAAGAAGAAGTTAGCTGAAGTCCAAAATAGGAAGGAACGCCAATGACTCCTCCGATAGATTATAAGAAAATCGCCCATGAGTTCCCTCAGGTGCCTGAGTGGACCAAGGTCGTGAAGTGGTCGCCCGAAGATGGCTGCTACGTGGGCTACATCGAAGGGCCTCTAGGGCCGTGCTGTCACGGCGACGACCCAGAGGCCGTGCGCGAAGAGCTCGCCGAAATCGAGTGCGAATGGCGGGCCTTACTTGGCATGCCCGAGGTGCCTCGTGCGAGTACCGCTCTTAGCACTTCTCTGGATCCAAGCGGAAACGCAAATGAGTAAGAGAGACCGGACGAAGCTCGTTCACGAAGGAAACTACGTTGCAAGACTTGACGTAAAGCTACTAGAAGAGCCTGAAGGATGGGCACCGTACCTTTCCCTTGAAGACGCATATCGTCTCGACGAGGTTCGGGAGGCCCTGCGTCGAGGGGACATTAAGACTGCTGCAAAATGTTCACGTGTGTTCCATCTCACGCCTATTGCTACTATGTAAAGCCGTATAATCCATCGCTTAACTGCCTTCCAACAGCGCACCACATGGACGGGTAAAACCGGTTTTATCAAGGCCCATAAGCCATCGTCGAGTACAGGCTTCGCCATGAATACACCTCCAGATCAAGGCGCTAAACGATTTAATGCGATGATCTGGCGACAGTGCATCGCCCAAAGTGTGTTCGATCTAGTCGCCATATTGGGCATTCACTCTAAACCGGGAAAATGCACTATGCGTAGTCTATTCGTTCTGACATTCACCTTGTCGATGATCGCTTGTGGCAATGGCGATCGCCGGCCTGAAAACCAATCTTCCAATCCCCTCTATCCGTCTGGACCAGAACAGATCCAACGAGGCCGAATTGTGACGGTTGAGGGATATTCGGTGTCGGAGGCCGAGGTAGTTATCATCGACGCGGAGCGTCTGGTAGTGCTGGCTCGTGCACCAGTAGCCAACCAAGGAGGCTTCGAGGTCTCTGTGCCCCAGCGGCCGAGCTACTGGTTGGGCGTTTCCGGTCCCTATATGGCAACCTATGTGGACACGGCGTTCGTCTTTACAGGGGAGGCCATAACCGTCAATGAGGCTCCGGCGTATTTTATGGACAAACTCGCAGAGAGCGGCGATGTGGATCAGAACCAAACCGTCGATGAGGTTCACCGGTCGCATCCTGCGGGCAAGCTCGTAGAAAACGGGGTGCCCCCTCTCTTAGGCGATGTAGATGGAGACCAAACCGTCGATGGGGACGATGCGCTTGCTCTTTTCTCTTACCTGATGAACGACACGGTCCTGCCGGGTGCCAACATACAGCTAGGAGACGTCAACGCTGACGGACAAATAGACTGGACGGATCTCGCTCTGTTGGGCGGTTTCTTGACGGCCGAACAAGATGGGACCAACTCATTGGGCATCGGCGAGCCGGTGCCTCCCGCGTCCTTACCTCCCGCTCCAGAGGGGTCCGTCACCTCCGATAGAGCGGCGCTAGAGGCATTCTACGACGCGACGAGAACTAACCGAAATAATCCGCGTGGTCTTTTAAGCGAGGGCAACTGGAAAAGCGAGGCCCCCTTATCTCGACTTTATCCAAAGAACAATGGCAGCGACTCATTTTCCTTCGTAGCGTAGATGGTGTCGAGACACCTACAACCGAGGAGGATGCTATGAGTCGACTGCCGAAGGATATAATAAGTGTTTTGTCGCACGTTGCCCCTATTTTTTCTTCCCGTGTCTGGCCGCAGGCGCAGACATTGTTGCTCGGAGCCTTGTTGGCACCGGGCAAACGGACGGTCAGCGCGGTGTTGGAAGTGATGGGCTTGGGGGCACAGCCCCAGTTTCAGACCTATCATCGCCTGCTCAATCGCTGTGTGTGGTCGCCGATGGCGGGTAGTCAGCGTTTATTGGCGTTGTTAGTGGCGACCTTTGCGCCGACCGGCTGGATTGTCTTGGGCTTAGATGATACGATTGAGCGGCGGCGGGGCGACCACATCCGCGCCCAAGGCATCTATCGAGATCCGGTGCGTTCCAGTCGGAGCCATGTGGTTAAAGCCAGTGGCCTACGCTGGCTGTCATTGATGCTGCTGACGCCGATCGGCTGGGCGGATCGGCTTTGGGCGTTACCCTTTATGAGTGTGCTATGTCCCTCCCAGCGCTATTATACCCAGCAGGGTCGCCCCGCCGTGTCCCTGTTACAGCGCGCCCAAAGCATGCTCCACATCGTCGCCCGTTGGCTGCCAGGACGGCGTATTGTGGTGGTGGCCGATAGTAGCTTTGCGGCGCTGGCCTTCCTCGACGCGGTCCGATCCTATGTTACCGTCGTGACGCGTCTGCGTCTGGATGCGGCCCTGTATACCCCGGCCCCGCCTCGGTCGGCCCGCCAAGTGGGTCGCCCCCGCTGCAAAGGGAGCCGTTTACCCTCCCTTCAACACCATCTGGACGACCCGGATACGCCTTGGCAAACCCTAACCATCTCTCGTTGGTATGGCCGCCGCCGGCGCACCGTGGAGGTCTATTCCCAAACCGCGGTCTGGTATCACACCGGCTTGCCGCCCGTGCCGATTCGATGGCTGCTCATCCGAGATCCCCACCACACCTTTGCACCCCAAGCATTGCTATCGACCCATCGAAGCCTCTCGCCTCGGCAGATGCTGACGTTTTTTATTCAGCGCTGGGCCGTCGAAACCACCTTTGAACAAGCCCGCGCCCATCTGGGCATGGAAACCCAACGCCAGTGGAATGACCGAGCGATTGCCCGTACTACCCCGGTCCTCTTAGCCTTATTTAGTCTCGTCACGTTGATCGCCCATCGCTGGGGCAAAAAAAGAGCACCAAGCTGGCACGCCACCGCGTGGTATAAAAAAGTAAAACCAACCTTTGCGGATGCGTTGGCGGGGGTCCGAAAACGAATTTGGGCGACTTTTTCAACCACCCAACCGCAGGACGACATGGTAAAAATACCACGTACCCTCTTTAACCGCTTGATACACACCGTCTGTTACGCTACCTGAATGGATAAAGTCGAGCCTAGATGAGTGGTTATACGTCCAAACCAATTCCGACGGCCGTGTCATTTCACTGAGGATTTCTCCGTCCAAGGCCGGCTGGGACTCTTCCATATATGTACATATTTCCACTTTGAGCGGTCAGAACTATCAGGAATCACGCTTCAGCGGAACAGAATTGGTGCCTGAATTGGGCCAGCTAACCTACTTGGAAGAACTCATCCTCAATAGTCTTAGTTTAAACGGTTCGCTGCCGCCTGAATTGGGTCAACTGATCAACCTGAAAATGCTCGACCTCGGTAACGACATAGCTAGAACGTACTACGATGCCTCTTTGGGTAGGAAACTGAACCGATTGGACGGGCCGGTCCCGGCCGCCTTGGGACAATTAGCGAACCTTGAAACACTCATACTGTCCGATAATTATTTGACTGGTCCAATTCCGGCGACTTTGGGACAACTGACTAACCTCGAAACGCTAGACCTATCCGATAACCAATTGACCGGCTCTATTCCACCCGAATTAGGTAACTTGACCAACTTGAAAACATTGGACCTGTCCAATAACCAATTGGACGGGTCGATCCCGGCTACCTTGAGCCAACTGACCAACCTCGAAACGCTGGATCTATCCGATAACCAATTGACCGGCTCTATTCCACCCGAATTAGACCAACTGACCAATCTGAAAACGCTCAACCTCACAGAAAATCCCTTGACCGGATCTATCTCATCGGTTGCCTCTGATAGGGCTGCGCTGATTGAGTTCTACGAAGCTATGGGGTCTCCTGATAATAACACCGTGTGGCGTCACTGGAATTCAGAGGGATCGCTAGCCAAATGGCAGGGGGTCAAAACCAACGCCGAAGGCCGCGTCATCTCACTGAAACAGCCCGACGAACGGCGAGATCTGGAAGGTCATGTGCTGCCAGCCGTGCTGGGAAAATTGACCTATTTAGAAGAATTGGACCTTTCAAATAATCGCTTGACTGGCCCATTTCCTGCCGAATTAGGCCAGTTAGTCCATGCGGATTCAACTTGTAAGTGCAATTTCGCCCTGTTTAGGTTGGGTTCCCGTTTCCTTACATAAGATTTCATGTGGTGTTTGAAATGCCAATCCCTTTCGCGGTCGATGATTGAGCCGATCCCTGATATGGTGTATCTGTGCTTCCGACAGCGTATCCAAGGCCGTTCCTTTGGGCACATACTGGCGAATCAGCCCGTTGGTGTTCTCGTTGAGTCCCCGTTCCCAAGCATGGTAGGGATGGGCAAAATAGACGACCGCGTCCAACGCTTGGCTGATCGTGGTATGGTGGGCAAACTCCTTGCCGTTATCGGCGGTAATCGTCTGGGTATGCTCCTTATGGGGCGCGAGCAACGCAATGGTCGCCGCCGCTACGTGCTCGGCTTGTTTGGAGGCGACTTTGCCCAAGACGGTATAGCGCGAGCGCCGTTCGACCACCGAGACCAGTGCCCCAGTGCCCTGGCCGCCCATCACGAGGTCAATTTCCCAATCGCCGATGCGCCTTTTTTCTTCGACGATGGCCGGGCGCTGGTCAATGCTGACTCGATCTTTAATCTGGCCTCGGCCATCGGCTTGGCCATAGCGTTTCTTGCGTTTCTTCTGACTGTGGCGCAGATGGCGATACAACGTCCCGCCTGCCTGACGATCCGCTCGGATGTGCTGGTAGATGCGCTCGGCACTCAACCGAAGACCGTCGGTCGCCTGCAGCCGACCCGCAATCTGCTCGGGACTCCACTGCTGACACAACTCCGCTTCGATGCGCTCGATGACCGCCGGGGTCATCTTGGTCGCCTTCGCCTTGTGGCGACGACGCGCCAGCGCGTGCTGGTGGGCTTGATGGGGACGATAGCCGCGCTGCCCTCGATTGCGCTGCAACTCTCGACAAATCGTCGACGGCGATACCGACACCGTCGCCGCGATGGACTGCTGATCATGCCCGGCTTTCTTCAGCGCGTAAATTTGGTATCTTTGATACTCGGTCAACTGGTGATACGTTCCCATAAGCGCCTCCGTCGGGAGCTGCGTTTGAAATGGCCCGGGAAAATATACCAGTTGGCCGTTTCTATGCCAGCTACCCAAGCGATTGCACTTACAAGTTGAATTCAAGCCCAAATAACGATAGGTGCACCAGAAATCCGTGAACCCGTGTTGCGGAAGATGATCATCGCCCAAATGCCACGGCCCAACGATGCCGCAGCGATATCCGGCCGCTTTCAGCACATCGCCGATTGTAATGCAGTTGTCAGGCAGATAGGAACCAAACTCGCCCTTCCTGCCGGGGCCGTAATTCCGCAGTTGCAGGTGGGCATGCGGATAAAGGCCCGTCAACCAACTCGCGCGCGCCGGCGAACACACCGGAGAAGCGCAGTACGCGTTCTCAAAGCAAACGCCATTCGCTGCCAACTGATCGAGGTGCGGCGTCTGAACCGTGGGGCTGCCCGCGAATCCGGCCGCGTCCCATCGCATCTGATCGCACATAATCAGCACTATATTCGGGCGTGGGCTCATCATCATACTCCGAGTCTCTGGCGTTTACCGGCGCATATTAGGTATAATAAGGACGCTCCGTGCGACTAGCGAATCTTCATACACAGGATCGAATCATGGCCAAAAAACGCGGCAAACAACCTCCCATCCGCGTCGGCGTAGTCGGCGTCGGTCGCGGCCGCTCCTTCATGCAGGCGGCTGCGGCGACCGGCATGGAACTGGTCGCCATTTGCGACATTTGGGAAGAGCGCCTCATAGCAGAAGGCAAGGCGCTCAACGTGCTGACATTTGTCGATTACGACGAATTCCTCGGCTGCGATATGGACGCGGTCGTGCTGGCCAACTACTTCCACCAGCACGCGCCGTTTGCCATTAAAGCGCTCAATACCGGCAAACACGTAATGAGCGAAACCGCGGCCTGCCACACCCTAGGAGAAGGCGTGGCGCTGGCGCGAGCGGTCGAGAAAAGCGGCAAAATCTACATGTTCGCCGAGAACTACCCCTACATGGTCTTCAACCAAGAGATGAAGCGGCTCTACCAACAGGGCCGCGTCGGCGACTTCAAATACGGCGAGGGCGAGTACGTCCACCCCGACCCACCCGAAGTGAAACTAGCGCGCAGTTGCGGCCGCGACCACTGGCGCAACTGGATCCCCTCCACGTACTACTGCACCCACTCCATCGCCCCGGTCATGTACATCACCGACACCCGGCCCGTCAAAGTAAACGGCTTCGTCATCCCCTTTGACTTCGCCGACCCCACCCAAACGCTGCACATGAACCGCAGTGACACTGCCGCAGTAATCATCTGCCGGATGGACAACGACGCAGTGATGAAATCGCTACACGGAGCATTGCGCGGCCACGGCAACTACGTCCGCATCCACGGCAACAAGGGGGTGATGGAAAACTGCCGCCACGGCGACAAACAGCGGCTGCGCGTGTGGTACGAGCCGTGGGAAAAGCGCAAGAGCGATCCAGTCGAAACGGTGTACAGTCCCAACTTCCCCGTGCATCATGGCCTAGCCGCGCGCGCCGGCCACGGCGGCGGCGACTTTTTCACCAGCTACCACTTTGCCGAGGCCATCCGCACCGGCGGGCCACCCTATCTCGACGTGTATCGCGGCATCGACATGAGCATAGCTGGGATCCAAGCGTGGCGTTCGGCGCTGAACGATTCGGCACCAATGGAAATACCCGACTTCCGCCGCGAGTCAGTGCGCAAAAAATACGCCAAAGACGACTGGTCGCCCGACCCCGAGCGAAAAAAGAAGGGGCAACCGCCGAGCAGTATTTTGGGTGCAATCGAACCGGACGCCGCAGCGAAAAAACTGGCGAGCAAAGTCTGGGCAAACCAAGGCTATCTAGGCGATTGATTTTTCACAAAGCGCTCTTGGGACGCTCCTTGGTTGGATCAAAGAACGGCACCCGCACCACCTCGGCATCCACAATGCCGTCCTTTGGCAACTGCACCTTCACTTGAGTGCCCCTGCTCCAGTGCGACCGAGGCATGACGGCCAGCGCTATGTTCGACCCCACATTTGGCGACCAGAAAGCACTAGTCACGTAGCCTACGTCGTCGCCCGAGTCGCGGTCCTTAACAAGGTAGAAATCCTCGTTGTACCAAGTAATCGGCTCGCCGCCGACCTTCAGGCCGACCAGTCGCTGCTCAACCCCTTCTTCCTTAATTCTGGCCAGCGCTTCTTTGCCAATGAAGTCGCCTTTATCCAAGTCCACCTGCCAGCCAAGCCGAACTTCAAATGGATTATTCTCTATATCCATGTCCTGGCCGTAAGACAAAATTCCCGCCTCCAAACGACGGACGTGACTGGGGGCGATCACTCCCAAGTTGAACTCCTCTCCCTGTTCCAAGATATGCGGCCAAACATCGTCGGCATGGAGCATGGCACCGTGCAGGTATATCTCAAACCCAACCTCGGCGGAGAAGCCCGTGCGCGAAATCGTGACCGCATGGCCGTTCAGCGTGTCGTGAATCAGGTGGTAGTATGGGATTTCCCTGATGTGGGAGCCGAACATCTTCTCCATCAGCAACACGGACTTGGGCCCCTGTATCTGGACTGGCGACACATCAATCTCGCGGATGTCGACATTGAACTTGCCGGATACGTTGACCCCCTGTGCCCAAAGCAGGAGATCCGAGTCGGAAATACTAAACCAGAACTCGTCGTCAGCCACCCGCAATAGAACCGGATCGTTTATGACGCCGCCGTACTGGTTACACAAAATCACATAACGGGCTTGCATTGTCGGCACTACGGTGTGTACATCGCGGGTGATGAGCATGTCCACAAAATCGGCAGCGTCGGGGCCCTTGATCTGGATCTGACGCTCGACTGCCACATCCCACATACTGACATGCTCGGTCAGATATTTGTACTCCGCAAACAGTCCACCATCCTCGGGCTTGATATACGCGCGCGGATGATACATGTGATTGTACGTCGTATATGCCCAGCAGCCTGCCGCCTTTGACAGGTGCCACCACGGAGACTTCCTGATGCGGGCAGATATTAACATTTGGGCGTCGCTGTTGCCGCTCTGCCGGAGGTTAACCGGCAAGGTACGCCGCTTGAGACCGTCGATTACCAGAGTTTGTGCCATCTGAGGACCTCCAGTTGTTTGGATTTCTATACCAATTCGACGCCACGCACACGCAAGGGTTTCACGCCTTCATCTTCTTGCCTTCCGGGTCGTACAAAGGCTCCTGCGCAACTGTTGCTTTAATCCGCTCGCCAAAGTAGAGGATGTCAACGCTGGTCCCCACCTCGGCGTAGTTCATCGGCAGATAGCCATACGCAATGCCAAGGCCGATTGAGTGACCGTAGTTGGCGCTCGTCACGTAGCCCAGCACGCAGTCGCCGTCCAAGATTGGCTCCTTGCCCATAACGACGGCATTGGGATCGTCCAACGTCATACAGCACAGCTTGCGCGTCAGTCCCTGTGTGCGAATCTTCCTCAACTCGTCCCGGCCCAGAAAATCGCCCTTCCCCATCCTCACCGAGAAACCTAGGCCCGCCTCGTAAGGATTGTACTCGGTGTGGATGTCATTCCCCCACAGTCGGTAGCCTTTTTCCAAGCGCAGCGAGTCGAACGCGCCTCCACCCGCCGCAATAACTCCGAGCGGCTGCCCCGCCTCCCACAGGACATCCCACAACCGCAAGCCCTGCTCGGCAGGCGCGTAAATCTCCCAGCCGAGTTCACCCACGTATGAGATGCGCAACGCCAGTGCGGAAACCTCGGCTATCCGTATCGGCTGTGCGGTCAAGTAGGGAAACCCCTCGTTGCTCACATCGTCTTCACAGACCCGGCCCAGCAAGTCGCGCGCACTCGGCCCCCACAAGCCAATGCAGCACAGCCCCGACGAAATGTCAGCCACCCCGACCGATCCACCGTCCGGTAAATGCGCCTGAATCCAGCCCAGATCGTGGCGTCCCATAGCTCCTCCCGTGACCACCATAAAGCGGTCCTCACCCAAGCGCGTCACGGTCAGGTCGCACTTGATGCCGCCCCGGGGCGTGAGCATAGACGTGTACGTGATAGTCCCGACGGGCTTGTCCATCTGATTGGTCGCAAGGCGCTGGAGCGCAGCGAGCGAGCCTGCTCCAGTCACCTCGAACTTGGCGAAGGGCGTGAGATCGAACAGGGCTACTCGCTCGCGAGTGACGACGTGTTCCGCAGCGATCGTCGGCGACCATTCTCGCGCCTCCCAGCCAGTGCGCGACGCGCCAGTAACGGTAAGAGAGTCGAGCAGGCCCTCGTTCGCACTGTACCACTGAGGACGCTCCCATCCCGCGTTCTCAAAGAAGACGGCACCCAATTCCCGCTGTCGCGCATAGAACGGCGTCAATCGGAGGTTGCGCGGATTGGCTATCTGCTGGCGCGGGTGGATGATGTCGTACACCTCGCGGTACTGTTGCGCAGCCCGGGCGCGGACGTAGGAGCGGCTGTACGCGTGCGGATGAAAGCGCCTTATGTCGCACTCCCGCAGGTCGCAGGTCGGCTCGCCGTTTGCAATCCACTCAGCAACCGCCTTGCCAACGCCACCAGCGTGCGTAATCCAGACGGCCTGCGCCGACCAGAAACCGCGCACTTGGGGCGCTTCGCCGAGTACGGGAAATCCATCAGTAGTGAACGAGAAGAGCCCGTTGAACTTGCGCGTCAACCCCACGCCCTTGAGGCTCGGTAGCACCTCTCCCGCCGCGGCCATCGCCTTCTCAAAGTGAGGCGGCGTAAACGGCATCTCGGCTGGAGCAATCGGTGCTTTCTCGTGGTCGAGAATGTCATTGGCGTCCACTAAGAGAGGCTCGTGCTGGTACGAGCCAATGCCGTAGCACTCGCCGACCTGACGGAAGTACATGGCCCCGTCTTGGTGCCGCAAGAACGGCTGCGCTATCTCCTCGGTCGCACCGGCGAGTTCCCGCAGTGGCGTCGTAACGGCGTAGAGATGTTGCATCGGCGACAGTGGAATGGGCACATCGGCCAGTCCGCCGACTTTTGGAGCCCAGATGCCGGTAGCAGCGACAACCAGGTCCGTCTTAATATCGCCGCGCGTGGTATGGACTGCCGCAATCCGTCCGTCCACGACAGTAAAGCCGGTAACCTTGACATCACTGTAGAACGCGGCACCGTTCCGTTCCGCTTCTCGCGCCATCGCTTCAGCCGGCCTCGTCGCCTTCGTCTGGATGTCAGAAGGAACATGCAGCGCGCCCAAAATGCGGTCGGACAGCATAGGAATTAGCCTGCGTGCCTCGTCGGCGCTGAGCAGATGGGCCTCCACCCCCCAACTCATGCCATACCCGGCCTTGCGCTTCAAGTCCGTGAGACGCTCCTGCGTCCAAGCCACTTCAAGGCTACCCACACTCTTAGCGCACGGCTCGCCATCGAGTTCCAACTCACTCCAAAGCTCAACCGTATAGCGCGCAAAGCCCGTCATGGTCTTCGACGGATTGAGCTGGAAAACGAGGCCCGGAGCGTGCGAGGTCGAGCCGCCGGTCTCAAACAGCGGTCCTTGCTCGACGACGACGACATCCCGCCAGCCGAGTTTCGTCAGATGGTACGCGACGCTGCAACCTGCGATGCCTGCGCCAATGATGACGCCCCTAGCTTGCTGCGGCAATGCGGTATCAGACATCTCCTATGTCTCCCGAGTCAGCTCATCGGTTGCGATGCGGGCGTTTCCCCTCAGACATCCATCGTCGGCGGTCCATCGTAGCCAATGCTCTGCCACCCGGCGACATCGCCGCCTCTGAGGCGATAGGGGTGCGGATACAGCTTGAGCGTGCGATCCGCAAACGGCAGGGACACCCGCTCGTGTCCCCGGTGGGCTGAGCGCACCAAGGCGATGGCCACTTCGAGCGAGTGGCGGTAGTCGTCGCCGCTGCTATACGGCTCAGTACCGTCCCGATGGGCGCGCATCAAGCGCTCGATCGTATAGGTAAAAGCGTCGGCTACTGGCTGATCCAAAAAGTCGGGATATACCGGAGAAGCCGCCGCGCCAGTTCCTTCGATCAGCACGGGCCGTGGACGCGCCAAAAAGACCTGTCCGCGCTCACCGACAACCGAGATAAAGGTCGGCACGCGGCCATCCGGCTCAGGGGCGACGACCTCGCAGACAATGCCGCCGCTCAGCCCTAAGCGGCCGTACGCAGGCACATCCCCTTCCTCTACAGGAGTGCCTTCCGCCACGTACCCCGGCACCGCCGGCAAGGTGTATCCTTCCACCCATTCCACATCCATCCCAGTGAGGATGCGCAGAGCAGCAATCTGCACGCAACCGCCGCCCGACACCTCAGTCGGCAACCCGCCCGGGATCGCCGCCGCAGTCAATCGGCCAATGTGCCCCTGCCGCACCCATTCGACCACCTCGGGCATATGCGGCGTCGCCCATCCGGCCTGAGCGCAGCCAAACAACGTGCCGTGCTCCCGGCAGATGCGGATCATTTCGTCGGCCTCGTGCAGTTCGTGCGAAATCGGCTTCTCGCAGGAAACCACCCGCACGCCAGCGCGAGCGCAGGCCGTAACGCAGGGATAGTTCTGGCCCACCGGAACCACCGCAGAGACAATGTCCGGCACTTCAGCCGCCAAGAGGCCGTCGAGATCGTCGTACACCTTCTCCACGCCGTAGCGCCGGGCGATGGCATCCCGCCGCTCTCTGGCGCGATCGACGAGGCCGACTATTGTGCAGTTGGGATGAGCAGCGTAGGCACGAGTGTAATAGCGTCCCCACGTACCGGCCGCACCGACGACGGCCACTCGGTATTGTTCACTAGTCATTGTTAGCCTCCTATTGTCTTCTGCATTTTTAAAGGAATAGTTTATATTCATTTATATGCGACCTAAAGGTAGTGCCGATCGGCTAGAATATCGTCGTCAATGGGCGGCTGCGTTGCTTGATGAAGGCAAAGGCGTCAACGAAGTGGCTCGTCTGGTCAAAGCCTCCCCCTCCTCGGTGTCTCGTTGGAAAGCAATGAAAGCCCAAGCGGGCGCGGCCGGGCTCAAAGCCAAACCGCATCCGGGGCGGGGCTGTCAGTTGAGCCCTCAAGACAAGGAGCAGTTGAAAGAGCTTCTGCTCCAAGGCCCGCAAGCGGCCGGCTTTGATAGCGCGCTGTGGACCTGTAAGCGGGTAGCGCAGGTGATTGCCCAAACGTTTGGGGTGTCCTATCATCCCGATCATGTGGGTCGTCTGCTGCATGGATTGGGTTTTTCGTGCCAGTATCCCCAGCACCGGGCGCGGGAACGGGATGAGGAGGCCATCGGCCAATGGCGTTTGGTGGAATGGCCGCGGATTAAAAAAAAGCCCGGCACCAAGAGGCGACCATCGCCTTGATGGATCAGAGTGGCTTCATGCTGCAACCGACCCGGCGTAGAACGTGGGCGTTGCGGGGCCACACGCCCATACACCCCGTGTGGGATCGCCATGATCGCTTGTCGGTTCAAGCCGCCGTTACCCTGCCGCCGCGCCGGAAGCGGTTGGGGGTGTATTTCCAGATGTATGAGCATAATATTAATACGCAGGATGTGGTGTCCTTTGTCGGTCATCTGCTACGTATGATACGGCGCAAGGTCGTGCTCATATTGGATCGGTGGAGTGTCCATCGCGCCGCGGTGGCGATCTTACACAAAAGGTATCCAGATCGACTGACGATCGAATGGTTACCCGCTTATGCGCCCGAATTGAATCCGGTCGAACAGGTCTGGAATCATACCAAGTATGGCCAGCTAGCCAACTTCATGCCAGACCACATCGACGACGTAGCCGAGGCCGTCTGCATGTCGATCTCCGCCCAGCATCATGATAACGACCTGATTCGAGGCTTCTTCAAATACGCACAACTTAAACTGTAAAGTATTCCTTTATTTTTGCAGACCTCAATAATTGACGAGAATAGAGGTCGCAGTTATATTTTTGCGCGGAGAATAAATGATGCAAACTCTACGCGCCGATCGCCACTATTATTATACCTCGCTTCATAGAGAGGGGTAGTACGTCCGCTTCATCGTCTCAACCGCGTTTACAAGCCCCTGATTACAGGGGCTTTTTTTATGCCCATACCAGAAGGAAATGCAATGAACATCATACCCGATCTTGAATTTCGCGGCCTGATCTACCAAGCCACCGACCTCAACGGCCTCGCCGAGCGCCTCGCCGCCGGTCCAATCGTGCTCTACAATGGCTTCGACCCAACCGCCGACAGCCTGACGGTGGGCAACCTCGTGCCGATTCTGCTCCTGCGCCGCTTCCAGCTCGCCGGCCACAAAGTCATCGCCCTAGCTGGCGGCGGCACCGGCCTAATCGGCGACCCCGGCGGCAAAACCGAGGAGCGCCAGCTCAATGCCACCGACGTCGTGGCCGAATGGACGCAGAAGGTCAGAGCACAGCTAGAGCGCTTCCTCGACTTCGACGGCCCCAACCCCGCGATCATGGTAGATAACCACGACTGGCTCGGCCAACTCGCGGCCATCGACTTTATGCGCGACGTCGGCAAGCACTTTCCCGTCCCCTACATGCTGGCCAAGGACTCAGTCGCCTCGCGCCTAGAAACGGGCATTTCCTACACTGAGTTCAGCTACATGGCGCTACAAGCGTACGACTTCTTGGTCCTCAATGAAAAATACGGCTGCGAGTTGCAGACCGGCGGCTCTGACCAGTGGGGTAACATCACCGCTGGCACCGATTTGATCCGCCGCTCCGCCGGCAACCGGGCCTTTGGCCTGACCTGCCCGTTGGTGACCAAAGCAGACGGCACCAAATTCGGCAAGACCGAGGCGGGCACCGTCTGGCTCGACGCGGCTAAGACCTCGCCTTACCAATTTTACCAGTTCTGGATCAACGCCGAAGACCAGAAGGTCATCGACCACCTGAAAACGTACACCTTCTTGGAGCAAGACGCGATCCTCCAACTCGCCGAAACCGTCCGCGACCAACCCGAACGGCGCGAAGCCCAGCGCACCCTCGCCACCGAAGCAACGACCATCGTGCACGGAGCCGACGCTGCTCGCCGGGCCGAACACATCTCGCACGCACTCTTTTACGGGGAGTTTCAGGACCTATCCGAGGAGGAAATCCTCGAAGGTTTTGACGACGTGCCAACGCACGCTATGGATCAGGAGGAACTAGGACTGATCGATCTACTCGTCGCGGCCGGCGTCTCGTCCTCCAAGCGCCAAGCCCGCCAAGACGTGCAAAACGGCTCAATCTACATCAACGGCGAGCGCTGCACGGACATGGCGCGGGGCATGCGGTGCCAAGAGGGCCTACACGGCAAATACCTAATCGTGCGCCGAGGCAAGAAGCAGTACACCCTCGTCTGCTAGCTACTCAGGCCGCAAGAGCGCCAAGAATCGCTCAAAGTCCCGCGCAAAATCGCGCTGGATGCACACGGCTTTGGCCGCTAAATCCGCCACCTTGTCGGGATCCAAATCCGCAGTGTATGCGTGGCGAAACAGATGGCGGAATCGCCGCAATTCATCTAGGTCGGAAGCAGTTTCTGCGGCTAGAAGCGCTGGACGGATGCCCTCGATCTCTAGCTGCATCCGCCTAATCATATCCGCGTGATACCTTGCTTCGTCGATTTGGTTCTCAAAGAATCGCGCAACTTCCTCAAACAACTGCTCAAACGCGCCATAGAGGTTGTGGAGCTGATACCCCATGCTGTCCACTCCTTCGGCACTATGGGCAAACGTGCCCAAGCGTTTCTCGATGCGACTGCCGATGCAACTGATGTCTCGGACACGCGCTCGCAACCCCGCTTCGAGAACGGCGAAAGCCTCTTTATCCATATACCTTGACTCCAGACTGGGTAAAGGATTGAGAGGAAGGATGCCGGTCGAGGTCAATTACGTCCACCTCTCTGCCAGTAGCGTCCTCCAGCGCTTTCATTATTTCGAGCACAACAGGCGAGCAACCTGCCACGGCCACGTCAATGTCGGACGACTCTCGCCAAGAATCGGGGGACCGCAACGAGCCCACAATGTACGCGGCCTCGATTCCGAAGGGTTCTCGCAGTTCCAACAGAGTGCGACGAACACAGTCAAGCAACTCGGCTTGCTCGGCCGCTAGCCGCTGGCGTCGCGCTCTTATGGCCTCGTCGAGGATGCTGGTGTCGAACATGTTTTCGCCGCTTGGCTCACTCCCACTCCACCGTGCCCGGCGGCTTGTGGGTAATGTCGTAAAAGACCGCCTCAATGCCCGCTAGTGCCAACAACCGCTCGCACACATCGTCTAAAAACGCCTGCGGCAACGGGCAAAAGCGCGCGGTCATAAAGTCGGAGGTCGCAATCGGCCGCAGCACCACACTCTCTTGCACCCCATCCGACGACAGCGGCAAAAGCACTGTCGGCATCTGGGTTACTTCCGCCATCAGCCCGTGGCGCTCCAACGCCTCCATGCTGATAGCATCGGCCCGACGCAGTAGATCAAGCCGGTCGCGGGTCAAGTACCCCGCCTTGAGGTTTTGCTGCGGTCGTGGTGTCGGCCCCAGTAGGTAGATCACCCGATTGATCGACGGGAAGTTATTGGTCAGCTCGGTAGAAAGCGCCTCCAGCGTCTTCCACTCCCTCTGGCCGGTAACTACCGCTGGGTGCGCGTAAGTCCGCGAATCGCCCTGCACGCCGACGCTGCGCAACGGCAGCACATCGAGCGCTAGGCCGAATGTCGCCGCCACCTTCTGCGCTTCGGCGACTGTCTCAAGCTCCAAGCCAGAGTCAGCGTCCTCTGCGTCTGGCCCATCGCTGCACAAAGCCCGCACCGCCAGCCCCGGCCCTGGGAACGGATGCCGCCAGACCAAGTGGTGCGGCAGGCCGAGCGTCTCACCCAAGGTGCGCGCCTCGTCCTTGTAGAGCTGGTCTAGCGGCTCGACAACCTTGCCCTCGGCCAAGAGCTGATCGATGACGCCGACGCGGTTGTGGTGAGTCTTGATAACCGCTGCGTTTTCCGTGCCGCCGGACTCAATGGTATCCGTGTAGAGCGTCCCCTGGCCCAACAGCCACTCATCCGGGTCCAACGCCAGCGCCGCCAGCGCCCGGTCGCGGACGCGGATGAACTCCTCGCCAATCCGCCGCCGCTTTTCCTCGGGGTCGGCAATCCCCGCCGTGGCGGCGAGGAATTCCGCGCTGGCATCGACGACTTCCAGATTGTGCAGCCCCGCTCCCTTCATCAGCCGCTCGACCATCGCGGTCTCGCCCTCGCGCATGAAGCCGTTGTCAATGTGCAAGCCCAGCACCCGCTCAGCACCCAAGGCGCGGTTGAGCAGGAGAAACGCCACCGACGAATCGACCCCGCCGCTGACGAACAAAAAAACATTGCGCCCCTGCGCCTGCTCTTGGATTCGCTCTATCGTCTCCTCGGTGTAGCGCTCCATCGTCCAGTTCCGCTCTGCGCCGCACAGCGCGGCGAAGTTATCGAGAATATCCATGCCCCGGACAGTGTGCGTTACTTCTGGGTGAAACTGCAAGCCGTATATCTTGCGCTCGGCGTCGCCCATTGCCGCCACCGGGCAGTCCTCGGTCGCGCCCAAGACGACAAACCCAGGTGGCAGGGCCGCAACGTGGTCGCGATGGCTCATCCACACCCGCTCGCGCGCGTCCAATCCAGCCAGCACCCCCTCTGCCTTGTGGACGTGCAGATAAGCCGCGCCAAACTCGTGGGTCTCCCCCATCTCTACTTGGCCACCCAAGCGGTGGCAAAGCAGTTGGTGGCCATAGCACAAGCCCAGCATCGGCTTGCCCATCACCAAAATATCGGGATTGTACGCCGGGGCTTCTGGGTCATAGACGCTGGCCGGGCCACCCGACAGAATCAGCCCATCGGCGTCTTGCAAGTCGGCGACTGCCGTCTCTGGCGAGCGAATCTCAGCATGGACGCGGAGGCGGCGAATGCGGTTGGCGATCAGGTGGGCGTACTGCCCGCCAAAGTCGAGGACGACGATGCTCAAAGTTTACACCTGCCCTTTTAAGCTACCCCACGAAATGGGCGCTACACTCGTCTGCGCCGAATCAATATACAACCCCGCGCCAATGTAATAGGATGTACCATTAATCTCGATGGGGGCCACGTAGCTTACCTTGGGAGATTCGTCCTCTCCTTCAATCGCAGGATTATCCCACAGGTATTCCGTAAAGCCACCCCCGGCTTGTGCCGCCGCAATAGCCTGACGTGTGATCTTAACGCCATTGCTGTCTTCTTGGTCGATATTATTAGTGCCTTCGCGCTCGGGTTTGGCCGCGTGGAAGAAGCTCGTGCCATCGAGACTAGTGATGAAGATATAAATCGGCCCATGTCGCCATTCTTCGTCGGTCCTGAAGGACTCCAAAATGGCCGTCCGCTCCGCCTCGTCTTGTGCCGACTCCAGCAGGCTCTTCGCTTCCAGCACGAAATTCTTCAACGTCTCTCGATCTACCACATCCCTTGCGGCAGCAGCGGCTTTCTCTGCTCCACCGAGCAGCCCTATCGCAACTAGGACAAATGACAATATGCGGATCATGGTTTCCTCCTCGTAGTTAATGAGTGGTGAGTTCGTCAATATGTAGTACGTAAAAGGGCTTTAATCATATAGTCAAGACGCGTCGGCTCTTTTCCCTCCCTAGACAAGACGCGAGTGCGCCGCCAACCTATATTTGATCGCATGACCTCCGCACCCACCCCGTCCGAACGCCTGCGTCCCGAGTTGGGCCTAATCGGCACCATTGCCCTCGGCTTGGGTTCAATCGTCGGCACCGGCGTCTTTGTCAGCATTGGCATCGGCGCTGGCATCGCTGGCCCGGCGGTTCTCGTCGCTATCGCCATCGGGGCCTTGGTCGCCCTCTGCAACGGCCTGTCCAGCGCCCAGCTAGCTGCCAGCCATCCGCTCAGCGGCGGCACGTACCAATACGGCTATGAGTACGCTTCGCCAGCCATCGGCTTTACTGCCGGGTGGATGTTCATCTGCGCCAAGAGCGCTACCGCGGCCACCGCGGCGATGGGACTCGCCGGCTACCTGCTCAACGCCCTAGATCAGGCCGCATCTATTACCCCGGTCGCCTTGGCTGCCGTGCTAGTACTCACCCTCATCTCCCTCCTAGGCATCAACCGCACCAACAAGGTCAACATCGCCATCGTCGCCGCGACGCTTTGCTCGCTGATCGCCTTCATCGTCGCCGGTGCTCCCAGCGCCCTGCGCAACCTGCACCTGACCCCTTTCTTGGGAGAACAAGGCTGGTCAGCCCTATTGCATGCCAGCGCCCTAATGTTCGTCGCCTATACGGGCTACGGTCGCATCGCCACGCTCGGCGAAGAAGTGCGCCAACCCCGCAAGACAATCCCCCGCGCCATCGTCGCCGTGCTGCTGATCTCCATGATGCTCTACATCGGCGTCGGTGCCGTCGCCATAGCCGCTGTAGGCTCGGAGGCATTTTACGCGGCCACCATGGAGAAAGCCGCCCCCCTAAAGGTCATCGCCCACACCTTTGACGCGCCCGGCATCTCTTGGCTCCTAGCCTTGGGAGCCATCACCGCTATGGCCGGGGTGCTGCTCAACCTAATCCTCGGTCTGTCGCGGGTTCTGCTGGCCATGGGCCGCCGTGGGGATATGCCCCAAGCACTTGCTCGCCTCAATCGGGATCAGACTACGCCCTCTATTGCCGTGGTGGTCGTCGGGCTGGCCATCGCCGGGCTAGTCCTCGTCGGCAACATCAAGACCACTTGGTCCTTTAGCGCCTTCACTATCCTAGTCTATTACGCCATTACCAACTTCTGCGCCCTGCGCCTGCCAGCCGCCCAACGGCTCTACCCCCGGTGGATAGCCATAGTGGGCCTAGTCGCCTGTCTGGGATTGGCGTTTTTCGTCGAGCACACGATCTGGCTCAGCGGCTTAGGGCTGCTCTTGCTCGGCTGGTGTTGGCACCGCGTGGCGCAGTATCGCATGGGGAAAGCCTAGGTAGCCAGTCAACGCATGGAATGAACGGCCGCGCTTGATCGTGTATATTATTTACAGGTATTGCGACCGTGTCATGCTGAGCGCAGCGCAGCGGAGTCGAAGCATCTCGCTAACGCCAGCTAATCAGTGCTTCAGGAGCAGCTCCTATGTCTATCCCCCGTCTGATCTGGATCGTCCTGCTGACGAGCGGCATCGCCGCCGCCGACCAAGGCCCCTTGGCCAACCGAGGTGATTGGGCGTTGGGCGTGGCCCTGCCCTCTAACAGCGGAAGCAGCTTCAGCCTGTGGAAAATCCGCTCTCCCACCACCGCCGTGGGCTTGGAAGTAGGTGTTTCGTGGAGCTACGCCGATTCCACCGCCAACGCCGATACCCCCTACCCGACCACCCTCCAAGATCATTACCTATCGCTACGACTAGGTCCTACTATCAAGCACTACCGTCCGCTGCACGACCGAATCGCCCCTTTTACGTATGGCCAAGTCATAGCTGGTTTTCGGGGCTATAAACGAGATATCGATCTGTATAGGCAGCGCGGCAGCAGCTCAGGCAATATAGGGCTAGCACTGGGATTAGGGGTCGAATGGTTCCCATTCCAACGCATCAGCTTAGGCGGCCAGACCGGACTGAACCTAGGCTACCGCTACGCGCAGTACGATACTAGGGGCGATAATAACAGATCTAGTAGCAATTGGTCCCTATACCTAAGAACCTTCCAATCGGAGGTGAGGGCACTGATGTATTTTTGATGAAAGACGATGCCGCCACTTATCACTCTCCACTATTTGAGCGATGCGATGTCTTTTTTAATCCTTACTTTGCTGCTAGCCATCCAGATAACGGCGTGCGACTATTGGAGCCCAACACAGTCCTTTGAATCATCCAATGTTCCCAGGCACCCGCAACGTGTTTTTTTTGGCGACGATACCCGCTTCAGTGAGAGTCGTCATTTCACTCTACCTATAAGGGATTGGCCAGCAAGTGACGTAGATGCCATTTATTTTTTACCGATTAACGAGGCCACCAGTTATGGTCAAGACTCTCCCGATCACAGGATCTACGTTTTTGTGCGGCCATCCGAGGTCGAGCCAGCGATGCTGTGCCGCGACGATGGACAAGCCATTGATGGGTTTCAGCCGAACCCCGCCTTCACAGAAGTCTGTATTGTCGATGGCCGAATAACCTTACATAAAAAACAAGACTACTCCTTCAAGGATAATCCCGCCTTTTTATGGGTGGCTCCAGTACCGAATACCCTAAGACCAACCGGCGGCTAGGCGGGAATGTTCTACGCTCTAGCTGAGACCCAACTTCTTTTGAGAAGAAAGCCATGCTTATTTTCCCGCTGATCGGTATCGTCCTGTTGATAAGCACCGCCGCCGCGGACCAAGACCCCTTGGCCGACCGAGGCAACTGGGCATTCGGTGTGGCCCTACCTTCTAGCAGCGAACTTCGCCTCAGCCTGTGGAAAGTACGCTCTCCCGTCACGGCCCTCGGCTTAGAAATAGATGTTTTGTCGCACTACAGCGAGTACACTTTCGACGAGCCCGAAAATTTCGAACGAGACAATACCCAATTCCAGTATCGTTCTCTAAGGCTGCAACTACGTCCCACCATCAAGCACTACCGACCCCTACACGACCAAGTCGCCCCTTTTATTTTTTATCAAGCCCACGCGGACTTTTATTTTCGCGATCGCCAATCAGATATCAATTCGGGGATACGACCCTTTAGAGCCGACGAGCGCGATCTAGGGATAGCGCTAGGTCTGGGTGCCGACTGGTTCCCGTTCCAACGCATCAGCTTGAGCGGCCAGACCGGACTAGACCTAAGCTACGACTACCTCAAACGCCGCTCTGACCACCGCGAGTGGGAGTGGTCCCTCAAGACCTTCCAAACGGAGGTGGCGGCACTAGTGTATTTTTGACGCCGCTATCCGATCCTTCACCAGCAGCGTCGGCCGCTGCCAGCGATCATCGTCGCGCGTGGGATGGTCGCAGTTGTAGTGGACGCCGCGGCTTTCCAAGCGCTGCCGCGCCGAACGGGCAATGAGCTGAGCCACAGTCGCCAAGCTGCGTAGCTGAACTAGCTCGCCGTCGAGCCGGTGCTTGTTGTACAACGCTTCAATTTCCCGCGCCAGCCGCTCCGTCTCCTCCTGAGCCTGCGCCAAGCCCCGGTCGCTGCGCACGATCCCCACCTCGTCCCACATCAAGCGCCGCAGCAACTCCCGCCGCTCCTCCAACGTATCAGGCGCAACGGCATCGCCCGCATGCTCCATCTCGAACCGCCCCTCAGCCACGGGCGCAACTGTACTGGCGTGTTCGACAGCGCGGCGCGCAAAAACCAACCCCTCCAACAGCGAATTACTCGCCAGCCGATTGGCCCCCTGAAACCCACTCATCGCCACCTCGCCAGCCGCGTACAAACCCGCAATATCCGTCTGGCCATGCGCGCCTGTCCACACCCCACCGCAGCTATAGTGAGCCGCCGGCACCACCGGGATCGGCGTCTTGGTCATGTCCACACCCATTCCCAGACAATGTTGATAGATGTTGGGAAAGCGGCGGCGGGTCTGGTCGGCATCTTGGCCGGTGACGTCCAAATAGACGCACTCGGCACCGCTTTTCTGCATCTGCGCGACAATGGCCCGCGACACCACATCGCGCGTCTGCAACGGGTCGGTAAACGCCGCGCCGCGCTCGTCGATTAGCACGGCACCAAACCCGCGCAAAGCCTCGGTAATCAGGAACGAGGGCCGCCCCGGATCGTAGAGCATGGTCGGATGGAACTGCATAAACTCCATGTTGCTCACCCTAGCTCCGGCCCGCCAAGCCATAGCAATCCCATCGCCGGAAGCCACGCGCGGATTGGTGGTGTGCAAAAAGACCTGCCCGCAACCACCCGTGGCCAGCAGCGTAACCGGCGCTACAGCGGCGATGGGATCGGCTCGCTGCGAGTCCAATACCCAAGCCCCGTGGCAGCGCCGTTGCTCGTCCACCATTAAATCTATCGCCAAATGGTGATCGTACAAGGTCACCTGCGGCAGCGCTTGCACGGCCGCGACCAAGGCGCGCGTCACCTCGCGGCCGGTCATGTCGTCCGCATGCACTACCCGCGCATGGGCGTGGCCACCTTCGCGCCCCAATGCCAACACCCCGGGCCGCGCTTCGTTGAACTGCGCGCCAATCGTCAGCAGTTCGTCCACCACCTCTGGCCCTTCAGCTACCACCCCTTCGACAACCGCGCGGTCGCACAGGCCCGCGCCCGCCACAACCGTGTCCTGCGCGTGGCTAGCCACCGAATCGGCTCCATCCATGACCGCAGCAATGCCGCCTTGCGCGTATTGCGTGTTAGACTCGCGCCGCTCGCGCTTGGTCACCACGGCCACGGACCCCTGCTGAGCGGCCTTGAGGGCAAAGAACAAACCGGCAATCCCGCTGCCGAGGACTAGATAATCCGCCTCGATTTTCATTTTATGAAGATCATTTTTTTGGCGTGGGCGATCGGCCCGATGCGCAACACATAGTAATACATGCCACTGGCCACGCGCTCGCCACGTTCGTCGCGGCCATCCCAAGAAGTGCTGTACAACCCTGGGGCTGCCAACCCCTCAACTAAGTGCCGCACCAAGCCACCGGTCAAGGTGCGAACTTCCAACTCGACCGTAGTCTCGCCAGAGACAATGGGGTCGTTGATCCCGATTTGATAGTCGATCTGCGTACCCACGTTGAACGGGTTGGGATAATTCTGTCCCAAGGCAAAGTTCAACGGTATGCGCGGGTCGAAGTTGAGGAAGGGCTGCCAGTTGACATCGCCGCTAATCCGGGCCTCGATCCAACTCTCGTCCTCATTCCCCCACCAATTGTTAATCGCCTGCAATGGTTGATCGGTTCGGTTGTCGATCAGTTGCTCACCCTCTTGGACGCCGTTCAAGACTAGCCGCGCTGGTACCACGCTCCCCTCCACCCGCAGGGCCAATGCATTGCTGAAGAATTGATTGCGCACAATGCGCGGGCGCGCGCTTATAGACCAAAGGCCGACCTCATTATTGTACAGCGCGTTGTCCTCGATCTCGACCTCCCGCGTCTCCACGCAGTAAATCCCAATCCCACCGGCAAACGAATTGCCCGCCACCTTGCCGCTGGCCCCCCGCCCCAAGACCAAGTTGGCTTCCTCGGGCGCGGACGAGCCGTTATTGTTGAAACGACTGTCGAGCAACGATAAATACCCACCTTCGCGCCAGAGGCCAGCGCGGCCATTGTCGTGCAGCTCGGCTCGATTTATCCGCATCAAGCCCGAGCCGGCGATCCAAATGCCCGCTCCACCCGATTCCTCGACCTGCACGCCATCAAAGATGATCTCCTCTTCGATGTTTTCTAAGCGAATGCCGTCCGCGCCAGCGTGGCGGATTGCCACATCTTCCAAGGTAATGGCGTGGTCGAGCTTTTTGGCCAATAGCCCATAGCGGGCATGGTCAATGTGGACGTTGCGCAAATAGGCCGAGGCGGTTGAGTGCAGCACGATGCCCTGCCAATCCCCAGGCTGCGGGTCGGCTGCCGCCGAGCGAAAGGCGGTTTGCCCCTGCCCCGCAATACCGACGATGAGGTCGCCGTACACTATCAGCTCCACGCGCGCCGTATCCGCACCCGCAGCCAGCGCATCTGGCCCCACTAGCACCTCCGCACCAGTGCGGACATCGAGATGCCCTCCGGGCAGCACGGTCACATCGCCGACGATTTCAATGCGGTCCCGCCAGATTTCCATATCGGTAATCGGGCCGGCGCGACGGTGATCTTGCAGCTTGAGGTCGGCCACCATCCGATCTCCCGCGCGGCGGATGCGGGTCACACTAATCCCAGTCGTGGATGCCGGATTGGACGCAGCCCAGAAGTCGGTAAATTGCTCGCCGTCAAACACGTCGGTGGCGTCTCCGAGGTTGCCGCCAAAATCCGTGCGATAGCGGTCGTCGTGCGCCCAAAAGTCGAGGTTGTCGCGGCCGCTAAATGGGGACGGCTTGCGGCCCAAGGGGAAACCCGCATCGCCAAAAAGCCCATCGGCGCACACTAAATCCACCCGTTTAATGGCTTCTAGATCATTGCCGTTGCGATTGGGATTTATGCGCCAGATCAGCAAGCCTTCACCGGGCAGATTGCGCTCGTAGTAGCTGTGCTGGCGGCTGCGGAACTCCACGAGGAAAAAGTGTTCGGCGGGCGCGTGTGCCGGCAGCAAATACACATCGCCGCCGGCGTTGACATCGGCAAAGACCACGTCGTCTTGGTCCTCGCTCAGCACTTTGAGCTGTTGATTGTTTACCCCCAGCCAGCCGAGCTGCCCCAAGCTCCAAGCGCAAAAGGGGTTGGGGCCACTTATCTCGTCCCAGCCTCGGATGCCGTGCCCCATCAAGCCCCAATAGCCAATGCCGCCCGAGTCGTCTTCCGGCTCGTCGTCAAATTCGCGGTCGTACAGGTCGGGCAGGCCCAGAAAGTGTCCAAATTCGTGGGCCATGATACCCACAGCATCGGCGAAATTCTTGCCGCGCTGCACGGAGCCGCTTTTTGACTGGACCCGGATGAAGCCACCGTGCAAAGCGCGGTCTTGGCTCACGAAGTCATAGCCCAACCCTAGCCGGGCGACACCTGTGGCATCTCCGACAATAAAGCCCGTCGGGGCCGAGGCCGAGACGATAAAAATGTAATCCACGTATCCATCGTCATCGCCGGAGTTGGGCACTCCGTCGGGGCCGTCGTTGTCGTAGCGGCTAAAATCCACGTCGGCATCGGCAGCCTCTATGATCTCGCGGGCAAAGCGGCCATAACCAGCCTCCATGTCCGCGTACGAGTCGCCATTGCTGCGAGACGCATACCGGCGGGGCAGCACCTCGCCGGTGAGTTCGAACTGACCGCGCGACATCTCGCGGTAGAAGTGGGTCAGGCTACCCGGCTGCTCGGCGAAAATCTCCGCCGCAAAAGACGGGGCCTCGCGGCCCAAGCCACCCTCATCGGCAAAGTGCGCAAAGATGGTCAGGGCGTGGATGTGCCCCGTTTGGGGGGCGATGCCTTGCAGGGGGGTCGCGCTGGCCTCTGCGACGATGACCCAAGCGACGACGAGGGCGTTTTTGGCAGCGGGTTTAAGCATCAAATTCAGGCGGGAAGCCGGATCAAGTGACCCGTTGCAACCTAACTCCGGCGTACTTGACGCCTTCTGTGAGGGGATGCCGCTGCGTTGCGTTGCTACCCATAAGACGCATGATGCGGTGGGAGCCGTTCATGGCCGCAAGAGCAGTTGCAACCGTTTGGTGAATTCGGGCGAGGTTTTCGACGTGGGAGGCATATTTCAACTTATCTGCGCCGCTAATGCTTGTCAATACGACCTCGGGTCCAGTCAATTTGCACGCCTCCGTAGTGCCGCAGCCGCTGGTCGCGCTGGATGCGGTAGCGGCTGCTCAGCCGCCAGCCGCGATAGGCAATCTCCACCAGCGCGTACCCGCGCCAGCCCGTACCGTAGAGCGGGCGGATGCTCACGGCTCCGGGCAAATCCACTTCGTATTCGTAAATCCGCGTCCACCACGAGTCCGTGCGGAAGCGGCTCACGTGCAAAGTGAGCCAGCGCGTCTTAAACCGCACACTGCCCAACAGGCCCCACTCGGCGCGAGCGGCGCGATGCCAGCGCACCAACTCGCCGCGCCAGCGCCAAGCCCCCCGGTCCAAGTCCAAGCGCCATTTGTGGCTGCGCTCTTGCACCAATCGCTCGTCCGCCCAATGCGGCCGCAGGCGTCTCTGCCACTGCCCGCGCATCGCCCAGTGGCGGCCCAACCGCCGCCGCAACTCACCTCCCCAAGTAGCATACGTGACCGGCACCGGTATGAAGTAGGAGCGCGCCGGCCGACGGTACACATCCACGTAGCCGCGCCAGCCACACCCACTGACCTCAGCGACGCCACCCCGTTCGTTTTGCATGGCCGAAGTCCCCGGAGCCGCGCCAAAGAAGCTGTGGAACCCCGGCGCGTAGTAGCGGCCCAGCGTCCTCAGCCGCAGACCCCCATACCGCCCTCGCAGTTCCCCAACCATCCCCCAGTGCCCCATCCCATCGCCGGCCACTTCCAACGCCGCTCGACCTCGATCCCAAGCCACGCGCACGTCCACAGCCCCCATGCGCTGCTCGTCGCCGACAAAGCCCCAAGGCGTCCGCCCATTCCGGCGCAAGTCGATGTAATGGGAAAAGTCCAAGGCCAGCAGGGTCGTGCCCCACTGCCAATGCTCGCCCCGCCAGTGCAGCCGACCACCGCCAGCCCGAATACCCAGCAGGTCGCGGCCAGCCACCTCGGTCGCGGTCACGTGATAGCCACTTTCTGGTAACGACCGCACCTGTCCCTGTTCATCCAAGCGTCCATCCCGGCGCGTCCAACCTCCAAGCAGCATCCCACTCCACGCCCGACCCTCGTAGCGCCACGCCGCGCCGCGCAGGGCGTGATTCTCTCCGCTAGAGCGATACCCCAAGCGCCGACTGTCGCCCGCCGGCATCCTCGGCGCAATACTCCCGCGCCGGTTGCGCCCAAACACCAAGCCCGCACCCGTACCGGGCCGCAGATCGCCGACGACCCATTCGGATTGCCGCCTCTGCACTGCGTAGTAAAACGTCCTAAAATCGCTCCACCCGGACTCGCCTACGTCGCGCTCGGCCAAGCCAAAAAACGCCTGTCCGCTAACCGGCGAGACCTCCACCCGCTGATACAACTGCCACCGCTCCCGAACCGCTTCGGCCCCGCGCACCCGCCACCGCACAGCCGCCGCGTCTAGCCCTCCCAAGTCGTCCAACCGCTGCTCCAAATAGCCCGCGTCCTCCTCCCCCAAATCCCCCTCGGCCCACACCGGGCCGACCAGCACAAACACCAACAGTCGCCACATAGTCCTTCCTCCTTTATCTGGACGCTTGCAACAACTGTGCCATGAGGTGGGTCAGTGGTGGGAGCAGTAGCTAGTGTATCCTTTATTCCCTATTCTGTCTTCTTTGCGCTACATCTTACCCTGTCCGTTATTTTATTTAGACTTGGAGGATCGCGATGAAAGAAATAGGTATTTCCGAATTCAAGGCGAAGTGCATCGACGAATTGAAAAAGGTGCAACGGACGGGGGAACCGCTCCTCGTGACCTTGAACAAACGGCCCATAGCCACGGTCAATCCATACCGCGAAGAAAGCCGCTCAAACAGAGAGCTAGGCAAACTGCGCGGCCGGATAACCATCCACGGCGACATCGTTCATACTGATTTCGGGGATGAGTGGGAGATGGATTCGTGAGAATCCTACTCGATACGCGAACCATTCTGTTTGACGAGAAGGACGGCGGTTAATAAGCCGATTGGAAACGGTGCCAGGATAATCAGATAAGCAAAAAAATGAACGAAAATCAGCGAATTAAAGACATTGCAGAATATCTGAAGGAAGTCTCAGATATAAAAGCTAAATGGCCCAACTCCACTTTGGCCTTTCGAGGCCAAAAAAACAAGGAGTGGCTTTCGGAGTCCTCAGCGGAGCGCCGTCTGAAGGCAAGTCTCCCAAGCCAAAAAGAAATAACCGATCCGTTATTCCTTTGCGGATTCAACTTGTAAGTGCAATTTCGCCCTGTTTAGGTTGGGTTCCCGTTTCCTTACATAAGATTTCATGTGGTGTTTGAAATGCCAATCCCTTTCGCGGTCGATGATTGAGCCGATCCCTGATATGGTGTATCTGTGCTTCCGACAGCGTATCCAAGGCCGTTCCTTTGGGCACATACTGGCGAATCAGCCCGTTGGTGTTCTCGTTGAGTCCCCGTTCCCAAGCATGGTAGGGATGGGCAAAATAGACGACCGCGTCCAACGCTTGGCTGATCGTGGTATGGTGGGCAAACTCCTTGCCGTTATCGGCGGTAATCGTCTGGGTATGCTCCTTATGGGGCGCGAGCAACGCAATGGTCGCCGCCGCTACGTGCTCGGCTTGTTTGGAGGCGACTTTGCCCAAGACGGTATAGCGCGAGCGCCGTTCGACCACCGAGACCAGTGCCCCAGTGCCCTGGCCGCCCATCACGAGGTCAATTTCCCAATCGCCGATGCGCCTTTTTTCTTCGACGATGGCCGGGCGCTGGTCAATGCTGACTCGATCTTTAATCTGGCCTCGGCCATCGGCTTGGCCATAGCGTTTCTTGCGTTTCTTCTGACTGTGGCGCAGATGGCGATACAACGTCCCGCCTGCCTGACGATCCGCTCGGATGTGCTGGTAGATGCGCTCGGCACTCAACCGAAGACCGTCGGTCGCCTGCAGCCGACCCGCAATCTGCTCGGGACTCCACTGCTGACACAACTCCGCTTCGATGCGCTCGATGACCGCCGGGGTCATCTTGGTCGCCTTCGCCTTGTGGCGACGACGCGCCAGCGCGTGCTGGTGGGCTTGATGGGGACGATAGCCGCGCTGCCCTCGATTGCGCTGCAACTCTCGACAAATCGTCGACGGCGATACCGACACCGTCGCCGCGATGGACTGCTGATCATGCCCGGCTTTCTTCAGCGCGTAAATTTGGTATCTTTGATACTCGGTCAACTGGTGATACGTTCCCATAAGCGCCTCCGTCGGGAGCTGCGTTTGAAATGGCCCGGGAAAATATACCAGTTGGCCGTTTCTATGCCAGCTACCCAAGCGATTGCACTTACAAGTTGAATTCAAGCTTGATTATAATGAAGACCTCATAGAAAAATGCAGGCGGAAGAATTACGACAAGCGGGAGCAAAAGCAATTAGACGATCTAGAGCTACTCGCCGATCTCCAGCATAACGGGGCTGCAACCTGCCTCACTGACTTTACGCGCAATGCTCTCGTCGCCCTGTGGTTTGCCTGTCAAAAATCAGATGATGCGGATGGAAAAGTGTTTGTCATCAACATAGCTGATCAGAGAACCTTTTGGGAAATAACGCACAAGGATATAGAGGACAAGTCAATAAGCGACATCCTTAAATTCAAAACCCGTGAATCCGATAACGACCAAGAGGCTGGATATCCAATACCGGGAATTTCAGTAGCATCCCCAAAATTTTGGTACTGGAAACCAGCACACTTGAACGAGCGCATACCAGCGCAGCACTCTCTATTCCTCTTCGGCCTTCCTTCCTCAGGAGAACTAGGCGCGGAAGAAATACTCATTGAATCAGCAAGCAAGGAACAGATAAAAAAAGAATTAGAAGCACTGCACGATATCTGTGAAGAATCCCTCTTCCCGGATTTTGTCGGATTTGCCTACACCCAGCGTTCTGGTGCTCCCTATCTTACTCCTGATCCTGAAGAATATCTCCGACGCGGAATCGAGGCAGGACAACGGGGACAGTACTCGGAGTCCATACAAGATTTGACCAAAGCGATTGAGCTAGACCCCGATTACGCCGACACCTATCTCTTCCGCGGCCTTGCTTATGACAGCCAAGGAAAGCACGACCGCGCCATACAAGATTTGACCAAGGCGATTGAACTAGACCCTGATTACGCTGACGCCTATTACCTCCGCGGCCTTGCTTACAGCGGTCAAGAAAAGTACGACTGCGCCATACAAGATTTGACCAAGGCGATTGAACTAGACCCTGATTACGCTGACGCCTATCACTTCCGTGGCCTTGCTTACAGCGGTCAAGAAAAGTACGACCGCGCCATACAAGACTATACCAAGGCGATTGAGCTAGAGCCAGATTACGCTGATGCCTATCACGGTCGCGGCGATGCTTATGACAGCCAAGGAAAGCATGATCATGCCATACAAGATTATACCAAGGCGATTGAGCTAGAACCAGATCACGCCGACGCCTATTATGATCGCGGCAATGCTTATGACAGCCAAGGAAAGCATGATCATGCCATACAAGATTATACCAAGGCGATTGAGCTAGAACCAGATCACGCCGACGCCTATTATGATCGCGGCAATGCTTACTTACACTTGAAAAAGTGGCAAGAAGCCCAATCAGACTTGACCGCCGCCAAGAATATGGGAGTGGACATTGTCTCCTTGTTTGATAGCTACAACGGAAGCATCGCCGACTTTGAGCAAAAAACCGGAATTACCTTGCCGGAAGACATAGCAGCACTGCTGACAGAAAGCGAAAATTAACCCCGTAAATCTAAGCCCAACCCCACAAGGAGCACTCCACATGAAACTCACCACCTGTAACGAGTACTTCACCGACTGGCCCATCGAAGAGGTCTTCGACTACGCCGCCGACCTCGGATACGAAGCCGTCGAAATCGCCCCCTTTACCCTCGCCGACAGCGTCGAAGACATTCCCGCGTCGCGCCGCGCCCAAATCCGCGCGGCCGCCGAACGCGCTGGCGTGGAAATCGCCGGCCTGCACTGGCTCTTGGCCAGCCCCGACGGGCTGTACATCACCCACCCCGACCCAGCTATCTACCAGCGCACCTGCGCGTACTTCAAGGAGCTAGTCCAATTCTGCGGCGACCTCGGCGGCCAAGTGATGATCATCGGCTCGCCCATGCAGCGCAACGTGCAGGAAGGATGGGATTACCAAGAGTGCTGGAACCGCATGCGCGGAGCGTTTGAAGGCAGCTTGGAATTGGCCGAGCAGCACGGCGTCTACCTGTGCATCGAGTCGCTGAGCAAGGAGCAGACGAACATCATCACCACCTGTGCAGAAGCGCGCAAAATGATCGCCGAGATCGATCACCCGCACTTCCAGACCATGGTCGATGTGTGCTCCGGCTCGACCGAAGAAATTCCCGTCCCTCAGCTTTTGCGCGACTCCGGCGAGCACCTCTACCACGTCCATGTCAACGACGCCAACAAGCGCGGCCCCGGCTTTGGCAATACCGACTTCGCCAGCGTCATGCGGACGCTCAAGGACCTGGACTATCAGCGCTACGTCTCCGTAGAAGTGTTCGATTTTAACCCAGATCCACGCACCATCGCCGCGGGCAGCCTACACTACCTCAAGGGCCTTGCCGACGCCCTGTGACACAAACCCACCTCCCTTGACAGTAGCGCCCTTTTTGCCAACTTTCGGGCGCTCATAAAGAAAGGATTTCTCATGCCCAATTACACCCTCAACCACATCCACCACGAGGCCGTCGATGTCCACGCCGCGGTTGACTGGTACAAAAAGCTCTTCGGCGCTACCAGCGATCCGCCCTTTGAGCGCGGTGGTGCGACTTGGGTGCCAGTCCACATCGGTGCCGTGCAAATCACCGTCACGGACCGCGAGTTTGCCCCCATGGAATTGGGGCGCTACCAAGGCTACGACCACATCGCCCTCGTCTCCGACGACTTCGATCAAACCCTCGCCGACATCGCCGAGCACGGCGTCGAGATCTGGATGGGGCCGGTCGCGCTCGACGACGGCAGCCGCATCGTCTTCATCAACGGCCCGGACAACGTCAAGATCGAGTTGATGGAGTAGAGATGGAAATCCGCCCCTTCGGCCTGTGGCCCAGCCCCCTCTCGCCCGACGAATTGGCTAACTCCACTCGTCTTCGCGACGTGGTTTGGGATACCGACGGCCGCACGCTCGTCTGGCTGGAGGGACGCGGGCCAAAAGGCGTGCTCGTCTGCCAACAGCCGGGGGCCGCTCCACGCGATCTCAATGCCGCGCTCTCGGTGCGTGCCCAAGTCGGCTACGGCGGCGGCGACTTTGCCGTCGCTCGCGCCCACGCGTACTTCGCCGAGCACTGCGGCCGCCTCTATCGCCAGCCGCTAGCCGGCGGCCCAGCCCAGCCGATCACGCCTCAGTTTGGCCACGCCGCGTCTCCGGTGCCTGCGCCAACCGGGCGTCATCTCGTGTACGTCCACACGTACGAGGATCGCGACACATTAGCCATCGTCGATGTCGCCGGATGTTCTTGGCCGCAAATCCTTGCGGAAGGGGCCGACTTCTACATGCAGCCAGCCTGGCATCCCAGAGGCGACCGCTTGGCCTGGATCGAGTGGGATCATCCGCAGATGCCTTGGGACGGCACCCGCCTAGTGCTGGGCCAGCTTGCGCGCAGCCGCCACGGGCTGCCCAGCCTGCGTACAACCGAGGTGCTCGCCGGCGACGCAGACACCGCCATTGCCCAGCCTAGCTTTTCGCCCGACGGCCGCTATTTGGTCTATGCCTCGGACGAGCGCGGCTACAGCAACCTCTGGTGCCGCGATCTCGCCAACGGGGACACGCGTTGCCTGTACGAGGACGCCAACGACGTCGCCACTCCCGCCTGGGCACAGGGCATGAGGGCATTCTCGTGGGCCGCGGATAGCCGCACCTTGTATTTCGTGCGCAGCGAAAACTCCCAGCGCTTAGCATACGCGCTCGACTTCGCCAGCGGAGCAGTCGCCAAGGTCGAGGCCCTATCCGCCTACACCCACATCGAACAGCTCGCCGCGGCCCCGCGCGGCAAGGGCTTAGCCTGCATTGCCGCGGCCAGCGCGATCCCCGCCCGCATCGTCGCTGGTACTGCCACCCAAGTAGCAGTCCGCGCCCGCTCCGCCAGCGAGTCGCTTGCCCCAGCCGATCTCTCTACGCCCGAGCCAGTTTCTTGGGCCACCGAAGACGCCGCGCAAGTCCACGGGCTGTACTATCCTCCGGCCAACCGCCGCTTTACCGGCCGCGGCCGGCCGCCGCTGATCGTGGCCATCCACGGCGGCCCCACCGGTCAGATAGAGACCGGCTTTGAAGGCAGCCACCAATACTTTGCCACTCGCGGCTGGGCCGTCCTCGACGTGGATTATCGCGGCAGCACCGGCCACGGGCGCGCCTACATGACCGCCCTGCGCGCCCAGTGGGGTCTGCTCGACGTGACAGACGCCATCAGCGGTGCCCAGCACCTCGTCTCCAGCGGCCTCGCCGACCCAGAGTGCCTCGTCATCATGGGTGGTAGCGCCGGTGGCTACACGGTTTTGCGGGCGCTCACCACGCGGCCCGGCTTCTTCCGCGCCGGCATCTGCCTCTACGGCGTGGCCAACCTGTTCACCCTCGCCGCAGACACCCACAAATTTGAATCCCGCTACCTCGATTCCATGATTGGCCCGCTGCCCGCAGCGGCTGCGGCCTATCGCAATCGCTCGCCGGTCTATGCCGCCGACCAGCTACGCGACCCGATCGCCATCTTTCAGGGAACCGACGACCAAGTCGTGCCTCCGGCCCAAGCCGAGGAGATCGTCGCCTCGTTGCGCCGCCGCAACATACCCCACGTCTATCACCTGTACGAAGGCGAGGGCCACGGCTGGCGCAAACCCGAGACCGTGCGGGCCTTCTACCAAGCCTGCGATGCCTTCCTCCGCCAACACGTCCTCTTCGCCTAAAGCTCGCCCAAAGGAGCATCCCTTGCACTACGAAACCGTCATCGGCATGGAAGTCCATGTCGAGTTGCAAACCGCCTCCAAGATGTTTTGCGCCTGCGCGGCCGATCACTTTCAGGTGACAGCCAACGCCCACATCTGCCCGGTGTGCACTGGCCAGCCCGGCGCTTTGCCCGTGATCAATGGCCGCGCCGTCGAGCTGACGGTTATGACCGGCATGGCCCTCCATTGCCAAGTCAAGCCCCGCAGCGTCTTTGCGCGCAAAAACTACGTCTATCCCGACCTGCCCAAGGGCTACCAGATCTCGCAATACGAGCAGCCCCTGTGCGAGAGCGGCTGGATCGAGATCGACGGCGAGCGCGGCCCCAAGCAAATCGGCGTCGTCCGCGTCCACCTCGAAGAAGACACCGGCAAGCTCCAGCACGCCGGCAGTTCCAGCCTGATCGACTACAACCGCGCCGGCGTACCACTGATGGAAATCGTCACCGACTCCTCGCTCCGCTCAGCCGACGAGAGCTATGCGTACCTGACCCAAATCCGCCAAATCGTCCGCTACCTAGGCGCGTCCTCCGGCGACATGGAAAAAGGGGCCATGCGCTGCGAGGCCAACATCTCGATCCGGCCTGTGGGCAGCCGCGAATTGGGCACCAAGGTCGAAGTCAAAAACCTCAATTCCTTCCGCGCCGTGCGCAGCGCCATAGCCTATGAAGCCGAGCGCCAGCAACAGATCATCGAAGCCGGCGGCCACGTCCAGCAAGAGACCATGGGCTGGGACGAACGAGCCAACATAACCCGTCCGCAGCGCAGCAAAGAGACCTCGGACGACTACCGCTACTTTCCGGAGCCAGACCTGCTCGTCGCCGAGTTAGACGACGAGTGGATCGCCCGAGTCCACGCCAGCTTGCCCGAGCTGCCCGACGCCAAGGCCGCGCGCTTTGCCGACGCCTACGGACTCAATCCCCAAGAGATCGCTGCCTTGGTCGAGGACCATGCCGTGGCCGCATATTTCGAAGAGGCTGCACAGATACAAGGCGCAGACCCCAAGCAAGTGGGCAACTGGATCACCGGGGAGGTTTTCCGCCGCCTCAACGCCGAGGGCCGGTCGATTGAAGACATCGAAGTTCAGCCAGCCGCGCTCATCGAGTTGCTCGCCTTAGTCAAAAAGGGCACGATCAACCAAAACGCGGCCCGCGAAGTCTTTGGCCAACTGTGGGAACAGGGCGGCTCGCCCGCCGAGATCGTCGCCGCACGCGGCCTCGGGCAAATCTCCGACAGCGGCGAACTCGACCAAGCAGTAGCCGAAGTGATCTCCGCGCATCCCGCCGCCGTCGAAAAAATCAAGGGCGGCAACCACAACACCGTGCAATTTCTGATGGGTCAAGTGATGCGGGCGACGCGAGGGAAGGCCAACCCGCAGCTTGTGCAGGAATTGTTGCGCCAGCAGTTGGGGATATAAAGTCGGCTCTCAAGAGTCAGCTAACGCCGCGCTGGAGCCACTGAATTCACATCTGCCCTTGACGATAGCCGGGCAATTCTGTTATATTATCAGTTATGACAAACATAACAGAGTTATCCGACATTCCGGCTGTGTTGCGCGCCATCCGCGCCCGCCTCGACCTCTCCCAAGAGCAACTCGCCGAGCGGCTCGGCGTCTCCTTCGCCAGCATCAACCGTTGGGAGGGCGGCGCGATCAAGCCGCAGAAGGCCGCGCAAGAGGCCATCGCCGCACTCGCTGTCGAAGCGGGCGTTGACGCGGCCGAGCCAACCGAAGCGGCCGTACGCGTAACGCAGCGCCGGAAAGGCAAAGGCCGTGCGGCCGTGCCTTCGACCAAGCCCATGGAACAAATGCTATGGGACGCGGCCTGCTCCATCCGTGGCGAGAAAGATGCCGCCAAATTCAAGGATTACCTGCTGCCGCTCCTCTTCCTCAAGCGGCTGTCCGATGTATTCGACGACGAGATCGAACGGCTAGTCGAGGAATACGGCGAACGAGACATCGCGCTGGAAATCGCCGAGAGCGACCACGCGCTGCTGCGCTTTTACCTACCCCCGGAAGCGCGCTGGGGCATCATCAGCGGTCGCGAAAGTTACGAGTGGCCGACCGACGACCAAGGGCGCAGCACGCAGCCGAGGGACATCGGCGAGCATCTGACCAAGGCAGTGCGGGCGGTCGCGCGGCAGAATCCCTCGCTTGCGGGCGTCATCGACTTTGTCGATTTCGCCGCCGAGCGCAACGGCGAGCGCGACATTAACCCATCCAAACTCGCCGCAGTCATCGAGACCTTTTCCGATCCGCGCTACCGGCTCGGCCTCGCCGACGTGCAGCCAGACTTCCTCGGCCGCGCCTACGAGTATCTGCTGAGGAAGTTCGCCGAAGGTTCCGGCCAGAGCGCGGGCGAGTTCTTCACCCCCACCGAGGTCGGTTTCCTCATGGCGCACATCATGCGCCCGCGGCCCGGCGAGGATTGCCACGACTACGCCTGCGGCTCGGCTGGTTTGCTCGTCAAGCTCCAACTCGTCGCCCGCGAACTCGACCCCATCAGCCGCGTACCGCTCAAGCTCTACGGCCAGGAACTGCAAGCCGAGAGCTACGCCGTCGCCCGTATGAATGGGATCATCCACGACATGGAGGTGGAAATCGAGCGCGGCGACACCATGATTAATCCCAAGTTCAAGACTGCGACCGGCCAGATCGCCACCCACGACATCGTGGTCGCCAATCCCATGTGGAACCAGCCGTTCAGCCCGGAACTCTTCGCCAATGACCCATTCGACCGTTTCCGCACCCAAGGCGGCGCGACCACCGGCAAGGGCGATTGGGCTTGGCTCCAGCACACCCTCTCCTGTCTGAACGAGCGCGGGCGGGCTGCGGTAGTGCTCGACACTGGCGCGGTGACGCGCGGCTCGGGTGCCAAGCACGAGGACCGGGAGCGCAACATCCGCAAATGGTTCGTGGACCGCGACCTGATCGACGGCGTGATCCTGCTGCCGGACAACCTGTTCTACAACACCAGTGCCGCCGGCGTGGTCGTGGTGCTGTCGAAGCGCAAGCCAGAGGCGCGGAAGGACAAGATCGTGCTGTTCAACGCCAGTAAGCGCGTAGGTAAGGGACGGCCCAAGAATTTTATTCTAGAAGAGGACATTCGGCTGATTGCGGCGGCGTTTGCGAAGGGGGAGCCGGTGGAGGGGGAGGTTGCTGTTATCACGCGAGAGCAGGCGGAGGAAGCGGATTACAACTTGAGTCCGAGCCGGTGGGTGGGGCAGACGGATGCAGTGTCTCAGCGTCCGATTAAGGAAATCATTGCCGAAATGCAGCGCCTCGATGAAGAGGCCCGCGAGATTGAAGCGTCAATGGCTCAAATGTTGGCCCGATTGCAGTAAGCGCACACTCAATGGCATAAGGAGGCAAGAAAATGGGAGCGACACACGTAACAGTCAGGATCACGAACCCTGCTGACTCGGACAGGTACTGGGAGGGATTATTCTTGGTCGATACAGGAGCCACAGATTCCCTGGTGCCCAGACCGCATCTGGAGGCTATCGGCTTGGAGCCCGAGGGGAAGCGCGTGTATGAGCTGGCCGATGGCAGCGAGATCGCAGTGGACGTCGCCGTTGCCAAGATCGAGTTCATGGGCGAGTTCGTCGGCGGGACGGTCGTCTTCGGCGACGCTGACGCAGAGCCGCTGCTGGGCGTGACGGCGCTGGAATCCGTCGGCATAGAAGTGGACCCGGTCAATCAGCGGCTAAAGAGGCTGCCGGCCGTGCGGCTCAAGGGAATGGCAGATTTGCGATGAATGAAGCGTGGACATGGCGTCCTTTGAGGGAGTTGACAATCCGAGGGGCAACTTGGAACCCTCGTGCTGATCCACGTCCTTCAATCCGTTACATAGACGTGTCGGCCGTTTCTCGGGATGAACTCAGGATCGTCTCAGAGGCAACATACTCGGCGGACAATGCCCCGAGCCGGGCGCGCAAAATCGTCGAGACCGGGGATACAATCTTCGCGACGGTCCGCCCCACATTGCGGCGAATTGCACAGATACCGGCGTCTCTGGATGGTGAAATAGTTTCTACGGCCTTTTGTGTCCTGCGACCCGACCCCCAAGCGATTGACGCGGATTTTCTTTACTTCGCCACCCAGCTTGAGTCCGTGATGGAGGGCATCGCCTCAATGGAGTCCGGGGCAAGCTATCCGGCGGTGCGGGATGTTGACGTTCTGGATCAAGTAGTTCCACTGCTACCTCTGTCTGAGCAACGGGAAATCGCCACTGTCCTCAACACCATACGCAGAGCTTTGCTTCATCAAACCCAATGTGAAGCGAACGCGACGGCTCTTAAACGCGCCGCGATGCAGAACCTCTTCACTCGTGGCCTCAGGGGTGAGGCGCAAAAAGAAACTGAGATTGGTCCGGTGCCGGAGAGTTGGGAACTCGTGTCTATCGGCAATGTCTTCGAAATCGAGCAGGGTCTATCTCTGAAGGGCAATCTTGCCAACGATGGAGAAGGAACGCCTTTTCTCCGCACCTCCAATGTGTACTGGGGACGCATCGAACTACAGGTCGTTAGCCAGATGCGTCTCGAAGGCGAGGTGCCGCCCCACAAGCTGTTACGCCAAGGAGACCTCCTAGTGTGCGAGGGTGGAGAGATTGGACGCGCCGCTGTGTGGAACGGAGAAATGGATGAGTGCTTGTTTCAGAACCACCTTCACCGTCTGCGTCCTGTGGACGTCTCTCGCACCCATCCGCAGTTCGCAATGGCATGGCTCGAAGAAGGCTTCACGCACCGCAACGTCTATGAAGGTGCCGGAAACCGCACGACGATCCCCAATCTTTCCCGCGCTCGCCTTGCAGAGCTATTGATCCCACACCCATCTCCTGCTCAACAGCAAGAGATCGTCGCCATCCTCGACGCCATTGACCGCAAAATTGACCTGCACCGAAGGAAACGGGCGGTGCTAGACGATTTGTTCAAGGCGCTGCTGCACAAGCTGATGACGGGTGAAATTCAAATCACTAATCTGAAATAGTGATAGAACGGTTGATCTACAAATGACTGAGGTAAGTAAAAGAGGCAGTTCCCGAAGAAAGGGCGATGAATATCAGGACCTCACGGCCCTACGGCTTGCGTTAGAAAACTATATAGATCGTACGCCATTTAAGATGTTCTTGGAGTATGAACAGTCGGGAAATCTTGATGACATTGTTCTATTACAAGAAACTAAAATCGAAGCCTATCAGGTTAAATATGCCGTGAATCCACTTGATGTCTATGAGGCAAGTGATCTCATTGATCCCAATAGTCCGATAAATCTGAAGAAATTTGCGGATAGCTGGAACACCCTGCGCGGCAGATTTCCCGGCTATAGCCTTACCGCGTATCTCTGTTCAAACCGTGCTCTTGATGCTTCTCTCGTTGATCTTGTGACACACTACGGGGTGTTTACACCAGAAGTCATCGAAGATAGAAGACGGGGAAATGCGAAGCAATTACGTGCAAGCCTCATGTCTGCTTCTGGACTTGATACTGACGCTTTCCGCGAATTCTTGACGGACTTCCAATTCCGTGTTCGGCAGCCGACGTTGATGGAGTTGGAGCAATATATACGAACGATTCTTCTTGACAAAAAGTTGGGCCTTTCTGATTCCGCTATTTTCCTCGATCTCAAGGAATACATTAAACAGAACGCAATCTTATCCAGAGATCCAATTACCACTGAATCAATTGACAGACTTTTGGAAAGACTCCAGAGCAAGTTGCTTATTCCCCAAGTATTCCCGGTCAACCAAGATCATTTTGTAGAGCGTAAGGCTCTGTCAGAGCAACTGGACAAAGTGTTGCCACATATTGACGGAGGGTACCTCACTGTCACAGGTTTGCCTGGTAGCGGCAAGTCAACCTCACTTACTACATACTTCGACGTGCTAAATCGAGCTAAGTATGAGGTTTTCCGTTACTATTGCTTCGTTGATGTGAACGACAATGCTCAAAAGATGCGAGTCCAGGCAGAAAGTCTCCGCGCAAACTTGTTAAGTGAGTTCCATAGGAGATATCTGAATGTTCTCGAACGGCGTTTTGACTATAGCGAGCAAAATTTTTATGAGTGTTTGAAGACTCTGGCGGACTTTTTTATTGAGCGAGGTCGAAAACTTGTAATTTTTCTGGACGGACTGGACCACGCTGAACGACTTGAGCAGGAAGTAAGAGATACTGTGATCTCAGCCCTGCCCTCAGATGTGCCTACGGGCGTTGCCATAGTTGTGGGCACTCAAGAGTTGCATAAATGGCCTCACTTTCTCAAGCGTACGAGAGAGTGTCCAAAAACCCATATTCAGATGCCATTGTTCTCAGAATCTGAGACACAAGACTACTTGAAGAACAAGCGAGGAATATCTGGTCTATCACACGCTGATATTGTCGATATCCACGAAAAGTGTGAAGGGCTTCCTTTGTATTTACAGTATGCCGCGGAAGTCATCTTATCGAGTGACAAGGTATCAGATGCTGTAGCCTCCCTTGCTCCAGCAACGGGCGGAGATATTCGCGACTACTATAGACTCCTTTGGGAAGAGTTTGACCAATCAGTTATGGCTAACGCAAAGCACCTGTGCGCGGTCATGGCCTGTTTACGATTTTCCGTGCATAGAGGTGAACTCCACCGCATTCAACAGTCTCTCAACCGTCCCCAGTTCGAAGATGCGTACAAGTGTATGAGTCACCTTTTACGAAACTCTGGTGACAGACTGTCGGTATTCCATAACAGCTTCCGTGAGTTCATAATCAGCCAACTGCAGGCGGACTGGATACAGGAAATAAAAGTAAACATTGCAAGTTTCCTAAAGGCCGCTAAGGATTCTCCTGAGTGGTTTGGATATGCCTTTGAATACTGCTATGACTCTGGCGACTATACATATGTCTTGGAGGAAGTGAATGCTGATTTTGTTGAACGTGCCCTTCTACACTATAGGCCATCCAAAGATATTTTGGACGCGATACACTGGGCGGTTGAATCGGCATATAAACAGCGGGATATCGTTCAAATCAGTCGGCTTGGCGCATTAAAATTTAGAACAGGGGAGCGTCTTGAACACAATCTCGATCGAGCTCTGCTTGGAGACGCTCTTCTAGCTTTGGGTCGTGAACAAGAAGTAATTTCCTTCGCTTATTCGTCAGAGGCAAACCGCTGGATAGTCGATAGCCACGTTTCACTTGCCATTATGTCGGCACTTGCGGACGAAGGTAAACTGGAGTTAGGGCGGGAGCTTTTCGATATATTCACGGACGAGTTTCGAGGCATTCATTCTGACAAGAAAGATGAGATTCGCTCGCAGGTTATCGGCATTGCCCGATGTTTGGGTATCTACTCGGAGCAACAAGCACATCCACTGCGGTGGCTTTCCCGGTTTGAATTCACTCCCGATATACTGGAGAGGACCGATGTCTATGCTCCAGGCTATGCACCACATTTATCAGCATATATCGATGCATTAGTTCAGTTTGGGCATACCGAAAAGTGGAATCGACTTAAACGTGTGAGGAGACTTTTCCCAAATCGCTTGGTGCGTTACCTGTTGATCCGTGCACTCGCACACCATGATCTTCTCGATGATCTGCGGATTGCTGTAAATGAGTACGTAGAGGCAGAACAACCCCGTGGCAATGTAGAGCTGGCTTTCTATGCAGCCAAAGCAGGTCTGCCGGCTTCCGAAGTATCCGCCATTGCGGGGCTAATCAAAGCTCCAAAGATGGACTGCCCAGACGACTTGTCGAGAAGCGATCCAGTGCTCAGGAATTATGCATACTCATTTGTCATCTTGGGCTACGAGAATAGCGAGTCTTCTTATTCAAACCTATGCGAGATTGTAGGTACATCGCAGACGCTATGGACATCTGCTCTCCAACATCTCCTGAAGGCTTGTCATTGCATCGGCCAATCGTTTCGAGTTGATAAGAGTGATTGGTATGAAGAAGCGTGTAAAAGCATTGACATTATTGTGAATGCCGACCGGGGCGAAGGCGAAAGAATAGTCGATTCGATCGACCTAATAAGGGACGTGTTGAAATTTACCATAGGCTCGATGACTGAAGGGATACAAAAACACTTTCCTGATCGATTAGATGCTTGGGTTGAGAGACTGGCTTCACTACGCGAATCCCTTTTATGGAATACTCATTTCGGAATCAGCGAGTCCCGCCAAGACTATGACTTCGAGTTACGCCTGTGGGAGACTCTCGCGAAAAATTCCACGGTAGGCCCTAAGCTTACTTCTATTTTAAAAAGCTGCGCTGTTACGTACGAGGAATCAACTATGTTGAAAGGCAATTGCAGGTCCAATCACTTCATATGGCTTGCAGCAATCATGGCTAAATGCAGTATGCGTGAAAGTGCGGAGAAGTGGCTTCGCTATGGAATCCGCTCCTCGCTCATCTATGGTTACCATAAAGATATTACCCTGCTATATCTAATAGATGTTATGAAACTGGTGAACCAGTATCAGCCTGAAATGGCACTTGAAAGATGTGCTCGTGTCCTATGGATGGTGAAATGGATGCCCCATCTCACTGATGGTCGAGAAACACAGTATTTCACAAAATATGCTTTCTCTGTCGTTTTGGCTGTCAATCGCCCAGCCGCATTCGACTTGCTCAACCAATTCTCTCGATCAATGGCAAGATGGAAAATTCAGGATTGTCTAGAGAAATACATTCTAAGTGCGGAGGATGAAGATCCTGAGTATCTATGGTGCCTGAGCGAATCATTCTCCAATCATTTTAGTGATGATGGTCGGCACTGTAAGCAAATCATTGGGACTCGACAGCACATCATTGATCTAGTTCGAGGATCCTGTTCAGAGAATGTTCAAAATGCTTTTGAGGATCGTTTCAGGCATTTTATCCTGACGGAAATCACTCCTAGGCATTGGCCTAGTGACCTCAAAAATCAGTTCTCTATTCCTCCCGATTCGGATGACAATAAGAGAGACGATCCTGCGTCAAGTAACAATGTACAGCCAGATTTCGTCCTTGATGGAGAAATTATAACTAAAGAAGGCATAGCCAAAAAATGCAGGGAATCTTTTTCTAAGCTCCTTTCAGTACTCGAAAAATTGAAAACGGAAAATGAACATTTCCATGAACGAGACTTGCTCAATGAAACTTTACGTCATCACATAACTCAGGCATCTTCCCCTGAAAGTCTCATTCCAATCAAGGAATACTTAAAATCACAAGGACACTGGCAAAATTTGAATACAATTGAGTGCTTGGCAGAGCGTTTCTTGGAGTTTGGCAATCAGGACAACGCCGTAGCCTGCTTCGCCTTGGCTTACTCATGCTATAATAGCAACAATGCATTGGGATACCTTTGGCAAAGCAATCCTAAGTACCTAGCTACTATAGCAAAAGTAAATAAAACAACTGCAAAGATGTCTTTATTAAAGAAGTGCCACGACTCCGTGAACCGGTCCGAGGGAGGGTATGATACGACACCCATTGCGGCTACGGGTTTGGATATTCTCAATGAACCATGCCTACTTGAGGCAGTGTTCAATGATTTCCTGACATATTGCGAAAGCATGTTTGCACAGCTACCTCAAGACAATGACTATGCATGGTTGAAGGAGTATTCGGGGCCGACTTTCGATGAGAACCGACTCATTCTCCAGTTTTCTATGGAAGATCTGGATACATCAGAAATTGATCACGGCGAAAGACTGATCCGGGCACTCACGAGATTGGCGATTGCCCGGCCTCAGAGTACAATTCCTCTACTCGTTAGCGAAACACTATCGGCCTCCGGAAGGCGTCTTCGCCGCTTGCTAATGATTCTTCATACACTTGCGAATCAGAAGCCTAATCTGTTGACTTCTAATCAGCAAACGCTAGCCAAACTCCTTGACCGAGAGGACTTTTTTTGTCGTCAATCAGCGATGTGCATTCTTCAGTATGTGAGCAAAGTTTCGCCATTGGAACCTTCAGTTAGCACCGCAATTGAGCGGATCGATAGGAAGTACTCAGCCGCTATATCGCATTCGACCTATAGGATGCCATCGAGTCCAAGTTCCACGTTCTCGGGCTTTCTCAAGAAAAAAACTCTGTTCCACTTTTCTAACCGAGTGAAACTGATAGAGAAAATCCTTCAAGTCCGGTCGGGAAGTCTTGTGGCAGCCATTGAAGAGTGCCTTAATGCTCAGAACTGGTCCATAGATGAGGAACGTTCTCGTATCAAAGACGACTGGTATGGGCATGTACATCCCCAAGGTTGGCCCGTTGTTTGGATCACAACCGAATTTCAGGAACTAGCCACAGATATACTCTTTAGTATCCTCAACGAAGTGGCCGAGAAACAGAGACTGAGCCAAGCTCAGATCCGCTGGCTCTGGCAAGTAACCCAAATGGTTGATCCTGATTATGTTGTACGAGGAAGCATAACTCGTCCTTCGGACATTGAAATACTTCGTGTGATCGATAAGGAAATATGGTTCAGGGAACTCGACGAGCTCAAACCGTTCCAAGTCGGTAATGTCAGCACGGACGAACAGAGCACCGATTGGCTTACTGTATTTGAAAAGCAGATACTGGCTCACGAGGAGCAATACAATGTACCCTACCGGCAAGAGACATCGTTGATCTCAATGCTGATTCCCATGCAGGTGTACGGCAGGTCGCACGAACTGGATGAACTCGAATGGGCGACGGAGCAAATTGTGCCTGCGTCGGCTATGATCGTTACCTTGAAGCAAACCCGAGATTTACTGACTAATAGGGGCAGTAATGCGTTGGATGTTAGCGAAGACTGCATCCCTCTCATTGCCGAACATCAAAATATAGGGACTTTTTTAGGGTATTGGAGCATCTGCTCATTAGCGTCATTCATATTAGATGAATTTGATCTCTCGTTCGATGGATTCGATCTCACTAGAGATGATGAAGTTGTCGCCAAATACGAAGCGTGGCAGGAGGGATACCAATCTGAGGCATATTCTCGGGAAAAACTTTCCTTTGGAGTAAGACTTCGAGTACGCCATGATTTCCTAGCCGAAATATGTCTTCGTTATCAAAGAATCTTATGTGTCCGTATTGACGAAAAGCGTGAGTTCTATAAATCTATTTACGACCAAGACCCAGATACTAGGAAAGATTCAAAACGATATGTGATATATCACTAGTGTGGTCGGTCAGCGCATCACTTACTCGGCGAGCCTGCCGACCTTCGAGATTGAGGGTACCGGCGACTGCGAGACCGTGTGCTTTCGACATAGCCAATTGGCGTCGCCTGCAATCCAAGTAAGAAGAATCGAGCACTGGGAATTATTCCCCATCATATGACGCTATTGAAATATTGAAATAAGGGAGCATAAGCAATGAACCCACAGGTATCGGTATCAAAAACCGCACTGGCCGCCTTTTGTCAAGAACACGGCATCAAGCGGCTCGCCATCTTTGGCTCAGCGCTGCGAGAGGACTTCGGACCAGAAAGCGATATAGATGTGCTCGTCGAGTTTGAACCGGATCGCATTCCCGGATTGCTGGGCGTTGCCGGCATGGAACTGGAGTTATCAGAGCTGTTCACAGGACGCAAAGTGGATCTGCGAACAGCCGAGGATCTGAGCCCCTATTTCCGGCAAGATGTTCTGGCCACCGCAGAAGTGCAATATGATCAAGCATGACGAAATCCGCTTACGCCACATGATTGAAGCGGCGCGTGAGGCCGTGTCGTTTGCACACGGTCGAGTCCGCAGCGACCTAGAAGTTGATCGCCAGTTGGTCTTGTCGTTGGTCAAAGACATCGAAATCATTGGTGAAGCTGCGACCCAAATAACCGAACCGACTCGCATGGAATTGGCAGACATTCCTTGGCCCAAAATTATCGCTATGCGAAACCGACTTGTTCACGCGTATTTCAGCATCAATCTCGATATAGTCTGGCAAACCGTGCAGGAAGACCTGCCGACGCTGATCACCAACATTGAGCGGCTCGTGCCGCCTGAATCTGGCCATGATGAATGAAGTATCACATTCTGCACCACCAATCGCGTTCCCACTACGGATTGCAGGTGGCAGATTATTGCTGTTGGGCGATTTTTCGGAAATGGCAAACAGGAGAGAGAACTTGGTACGACCGCATCAAGCCTGCGGTGCGCCACGAGCTTGAACTTTTCCGCGCCAAGTCAAAGTACTATTGATGAGCAGTGTACCGAAAAAAGCGACCCCCCCGACTACTCCGTTGCCGGAGAGAGCACCCTTGGCACTCTTGTCATCGGGGGGGAACCTTTGAATGTCGGGCTGGCGAACCATACAAAGCCCGCTAAGGCCACCCAACAATGTCATTATACGAGAGCGAGAATTTGAAGTCAAGATGGATATAGAAAAGAAAAAAGCGACCCCCCCAACTACTCCGTTGCCGGAGAGTTCTCACCTGGAGCGCTTGTCATCGGGGGGGAACCTTTTGACGTCGGGCTGGATGAATCACACCCGACCGCCCCCCCTGACCACCCGGGGGCATCCTAAGGGGATACCGTCGTCAGGAGAGGACTTTAACTTGATGAAAAATGTACTCTTCAAGTCGGGCGCATGTCAAGGTATGGCCGATGCGCGTTGGAAACGTCTGTGGGACCACAGGTTGGCTTATTCCGGCTATTCCGGCTTATTCGTGGATACTGCCCACGCATCTGGTTCGGAAGCTATGACAAGCTGTGACACGGAGCTATGACATGGCATACTGGGACAAGCCATCACAGAATCGTGGGAGAATCGTGAAACAGCATCTGCTGTGTACGGAGGTGCTATCGGGGTCTTAAGGGGGTCTTAAGGGGGTCTTAAGAGGGTCTTAAGGGGCGCAATAGGCGCGGCGCGATTATGTCTCATTTCGTGTCGAATGGCCTTTACCCAAGAGCTTTTAGAAACCTAGTTCGATCATGACTGAATTCAACATCACCGAAGCCACGACCGTCCAGTTCCCCATGGTCCGCCACGCGACCGAAATCGGCTGGACACCCATTCCGCCCGCTAGCTCCCTGCAAAAGCGCGGCGGCGAAGCCGGGATGCTATTCCGCGATGAGCTTGAAGGAGCACTCGGGCGATTCAATCCCTGGATGACAGACGATTCAATCCGCGCCGTCGTTGAACGACTCGAAGCGATCTCGCCGACGATTGAGGGCAACCGCGAGATGCTCGCTTGGCTGCGCGGAGAGCGGCAGTGGTACGACGAGGCCGAACAACGATCCCGCCCCGTCCAGTTTATCGACTTCGATGCGCCCAGCACCAACATTTTTCACGTCACTTGGGAATGGAAGCTCAAGCCACCAGCGCGCAAGGGCAACCGCGCCGACGTGATGTTCGTCGTCAACGGCGTGCCAGTTGCCATCGTCGAGCATAAGCACCCAAAAGACGCCGACGCCATCGAGCGCGGTGTCACCCAGTTGCGACGCTACGAAAAGGAGACGCCGGAACTGATGGGAGCGGCGCAGCTCTTCAACGTTACCCACCTCCTCGACTATTGGTATGGCGTCACTTGGAACATAGTGCGCCGGTCTATGGCGCGGTGGAAGGAACAGCCGGAGGAAAGCTACCGCTTCGCCGTCCAGTCGTTCTTCGAGCCAACCGATTTCCTGCGCACACTGCGCGATTGGATCTTGTTCTACGTCGAAGACGGCGAGACGCGGAAGTCCGTACTGCGACAGCACCAACGCCGAGCCGTGGACCGCATAGTCGAGCGCTGCGCCGAGCCAGCGAAACGGCGCGGACTCATCTGGCATACCCAAGGCTCCGGCAAGACCTTCACCCTGCTCACCGCCGCTCGTCTCATCTTGGAACGCAGGGATGAATTCCGCACGCCGACGGTGGTCGTGGTCGTGGACCGGACAGAACTCGAAGGGCAACTCAAGGGCTGGGTCGAGCGGCTGCTCGGCGAGATGCAGCAGCAAGACATCGCAGTATGGCGTGCAGACTCCAAGGACGAGTTGCGGGATATGCTCAAAACCGATAAGCGCGGCCTAATCCTATCCATGATCCACAAGTTTGAGGGGCTGGAGAAAGACGCCAATACCCGCGACAACGTGTACGTATTCATCGACGAGGCACACCGCTCGGTCGCCAAGGAACTGGGCACCTATCTGATGGCGGCCGTGCCCAACGCAACGATCATCGGCTTCACCGGCACGCCGATCGACCAGACTGCGTACGGAGAAGGCACCTTCAAGATATTCGGAGTCGATGACGAGTTGAATTATCTCGACAAGTACTCCATCGCCGAGTCGATTGAGGACGAGACAACGCTGCCGATCCGCCACACTATGGCCCCGAGCGAGATGACGGTGCCGGCCGAGCGGCTCGACCAAGAATTCTTCGCCCTCGCCGAGATGGAGGGCGTCACTGACGTCGACGAACTCAACAAGGTCCTCGACCAAACCGTCGGCCTGCGCACCTTCCTCACCGCGGACGACCGCATCGAAAAAGTTGCCGCATTCGTCGCCGAGCATTTCCGCGATAACGTGGCACCGCTCCATTACAAGGCGTTCCTCGTCGGCGTAAACCGCGAAGCCTGTGCCAAGTACAAGCGGGCGCTCGACAAACTGCTGCCCCCCGAATGGACTGCGCCGGTCTATACCAAGGATGCCTCCGACATCGTCAACCGACCGCTCGTTGCGCAGTACCAGCTTTCGCCGGACCGCGAGGCAGACACGCGCCTAATGTTCAAAAAAGCGGATGCGAACCCAAAGATCCTCATCGTCACCGACAAACTACTCACAGGCTACGACGCGCCGCTTCTCTACTGCCTGTATCTCGACAAACCCATGCGCGACCACGTCCTCCTGCAAGCCATCGCGCGCGTGAACCGCCCTTGCGGCCCGCAAAAACGGATCGGCCTCGTGGTCGATTTTGTCGGCGTGCTGCGCGAACTGAAAAAGGCGTTGCAGTTCGACTCGTCCGACGTCAGCGGTGCAATTGAGGACCTCGATCTCCTGCTGAGCGACTTGCTCGACAAGCTCAGACAAGCGGAAGCTACCTACCTCGCCGATGGGAAAAACGGCGGCGCAGATGAACGACTAGAGCAACTCGTCTATGGGCGTTTTCTAGAACCAGAGCGGCGCAAGGAGTTCTTTGAAGCCTACAAGGAGATTGAGGCACTTTGGGAGATCTTGTCGCCTGCGCCAGCGTTGCGCGACCACATCGAAACCTTCAAGCGGCTGGCGCGACTCTACGAGATCGTACGAAACGCCTATGCCAGCGGCACCAACTACACGGTGGACTTGGCTAACAAAACGCGGCTTCTGGTACAGGAGAGTGCTACCCAAGAGGGGCTGGGCCGTCTGACAAAGACCGCGACGTTTGACGTGTCCACCCTTAAAGCCCTGCGAAGCGAGTCAGGCTCGGACGCGGCCAAAGTATTCAACCTCGTGCGCGGCTTCCGGCAGGAAATCGAGAGCAACCCCGATAAAGAGTCCGTGCTGCTGCCCTTAAAGGAACGCGCCGAAAGCATCCTGAAGGAACTGGAAAATCGCAAGACGACTGCGCTGGCGGCCATGGATCGGTTGGCTGATCTCGCTGCGGAGAAGGATGCTGCCATCCGGGCCGAACGAGATAGCGGGCTATCACCGCGCGCGTTCGCCGTTTATTGGGCGTTGAAGGACGACGACAAGCTGAAGATCGCTGGCATCAACACCTTGGAGTTGGCACAACGAGCGGAAATGCTGCTCGACCGCTTCCCCAACGCGCCCGTCAATGCCGATGAGCAACGACGGCTGCGCACGGCTCTCTATGTTCCGCTGCTGCGACTGCAAAGAGACGAACGGAGCCGCGTCGTAGAGCGCATCCTCGGCATTTTGGGAGCAAGCACTGATGCGGACGCCTGATGAACGGCGAGAGGTCATGCGCGAGCGCGTCGCATCTTGGGCGCAGCGGCTGAACGTCCAGCCACGGCAGGTGCGCGTGCAGCACATGACGCGCAAGTGGGGCTCGTGTTCGACTGCGGGCATCGTCACCCTCGCCGCCGATCTCGCCGATCAAGACTTAGGCTTCCAAGACTTCGTCATTGTCCACGAGTTGCTGCACCTGCGCGTGCCCAACCACGGCAAACTCTTCAAAGCCTTGCTAACGGCGCACGTGCCCGCTTGGCAAACGCACGCCTCTCAACGCACCAACGCCAAGCGCCCCACCGCAACAAACGAATCCGCCACCAAGCGATAGAAGTAAATCCCCGAGGCCACCACGCGCCCGTCTTGGTCGCGCCCGTCCCAGACGAATCGGTAGCGGCCAGCCGCTAACGGCCCGTCCACAAGCTGGCGCACGGGCCGTCCCAACGCATCGTAGAGCACCAGCGCGACCGACGCCGCCTGCGGCAGGTCAAACGGCAGCGCGACCTCGGCATTGAAGGGGTTGGGATAGGCCGGATGCAGCGCAAAGTCGGTCGGCAGGGCCACCGCCTTAGACACCCCTTCCTCCGTGAGAAACGGCACCCACGCCACCGCGCCCTCGATCTGCGCTGCAATAGCCGCGCTGTCGGCCCCACTCCAGTAGTTGCCTTGAGCATTCAATTCCTCGGCGCTCAAGTTCTCAAGGGCCGTGGTGTTATTCGCAAAGGTGTTGCCGCTAATCGCCGTCGGCATCCGCGGCCCCTCGACCCGGATAGCTACGGTATTGTCCGCAAAGCGGTTGCCGACGATGTGCGGCGCAGAATCCACAGATTGAATGGCTGGCGTCCCGCGAACAAACTCGCTGTTGCGAATCTCCAGCGACTCCACGCCGGTTAGCTCCAAACCTCGGCCCCCGACAAACGAGCCCATCTCAATCGCCCCTCTCGTCCCCGGCCCCAAGCGCAGACCCGCGGCAACATGTGCCCTGAACGTCGAGTTCCATATCTCCACTAGCGACCCAGAGATTTCGGCACCAGCGCGCAAGTTGCGCTCGACTAGCACCTGCGCAAGGACCAAGCGCGCCGCGCCCCCGGCGCGCAGCCCATCGCCTTGGTTGGCGACGAGGCGGCTGTTGTGCAATTCCACCTCCCCCAGCCACTCTTCCAAATCCATGCCGTGCCCGGTATTTTGCTCAATCTGCGACTCCCACATCTCAATGCGCTGGCCGCGGCCGCCTATGGCCCGCACTCCAGTCCGCGGGTCGTCCGGGTCGAGGCGACCGTTGTCGATTACGGCGACGCGGATGGCCTCCAAGGATGCGTTGTAGAGCAGGATCCCCTCTTGGCCGTTGCCCTCAATGGTGGCGTTCCGCAACGCGAGTTGCCCACTGCCAGCGAGGAGTATGGCCGGACCGGCTATCGTAGTAAATTCGCTCCGATCTACCTGTGCTCGGCCATTGAGCGCCAGCCGCAGGCCGTTGCCGCCGCTTTCGCGCACCGCAGAGTCGGCAATGCGCAGGGTCGTCTCCACGTCAATCTCGCCGCTAAAGGCAAAAGCCGTGCGCGTTAGCTCGGCGTGCTGCACCTCGACTTGAGCACCTGGCAGCATGTGAATGCCATACCACAAGCCGTCGTTGTCTGGGCCGGGGTCGGTGGTTAGCTGTGCCCGCTGTCCAGCGGTCCCCTCAATCGTCAAAGCACCTTCCACGATCAGCTCGGCGAAGTCCGAGGACACGCCGCGACGGCTGAGATCAAAGCGGGCAAAAGACACGCTGCTCGGGCCGATGTACAGTTCGGACCCAGCCGGCACCACCAAATCCGCGTACACAGCCTGCTCGTCTAGCCACTGCGTCCGCCCCGGGGGCAGGCGGAAGCTGACAATGCCGCGATGGGCGTGTTCAATGGCGATGGCCGCAGGGTCAATTGCTTGGCCGTCGAGCAGGTAAATACCCGACCAATCCAAGAGACCAGGGCGCGGCGCACTCGACGCAAACGATGCGCCCTCGCCGATTTTGAGATCGCCATAGACGATCAGCTCGCCGCGGTCTGGATCAAACCCCGTACCCTGTGCATCGCCGCGGGCAAAGCGGATCTCCGCACCGGCGTCAATAGTCAGCGTTGCACCCGGTGCCACGACCACATCCCCGTCCAAATCCACCCGACCCGTCCACGTCGCGTCGCCGACAATGTGGCCGGGGCGTTGCTGCCGCACCACATCGACGACCATGGCGGCACCTTGCGGGCGGATATTGTCTATAGCCACGCCCAGCGGCAAGTTCCGCGCAAAGCCGGTGTGGCCGCTGAAGGCCGGATTCGTGTCCCAAGCAAAGCGGCGGAAGCGCACGCCGTCAAACGGGTCGGTCGCGTCGCCTTCATTGCCGTTGTGCGCCGAAGAGTACGCCGCGTCCCGCGCCCAAAAGTCGAGATGGTCTCGTCCTTCCACGACATCGGGGTCGCCGTTGGGGGCAAAAAGCCCATCGGCGCAGACTAAATCGACCTGTTTGTGGCGTTCCTCGTCGTTGTCTGCCCGTTCGTCTATGTGCCAGATGAGCAGGCCGTCTTGCGGGATATTGCGGTTGTAGTACGAGCCGTCGGCGCGCCGGTGCTCCAGCAGGAAGTACTCGTCTTGGGTCAGGGGAATTTTGTACGTCTTCCGGTCGCTGAAGATCTCCCCAATTTCCAGCCCCTCAATGCTCCCCGGCACTTCCACTATCTCCACCCAACCGAGGGTGGCCAGCGACCAAGCCGAAAAAGCGTTGGGGCCATCTGCTCCACTCCAACCCAGCGTCCCCCGGCCCATGATCCCCCACTTGCCAATGCCCGCTGAATCGTCCTCTGGCTCCAACTCGGCCACAGTCAACACCGTCTGATCAAAGAGATCGGGCAACCCCAACACGTGCGCGAACTCGTGGCACATCGTCGAGGCCGTGACACTAAAAGTGTGGCCCCGCTGCGTGGTGCCAGCAAAACCCGTGAAGCGACTCCGCACCCGCACAAAGCCGCCACTGGCCGCTGGATCGCCGCTGATGTAATCGGCGTTTAACCCCAAGCTGGCGATGCCAGTGGCCACGCCAATAAAAAAGTCGCGGGGCGAGGTATGCAGGTTGATAAAGACGATATCGACGTACCCGTCGTCGTCGCCGGAGTTGGGCACTCCGTCGAGGCCGTCGTTGTCAAAGAGACCGAAATCGATGTCTGCATCCGCCGCGGTGAGGACCTCCAAGTTGAAGCGCCCGAATTGGCCCAGACTTCCTGGGGTCTCGGCCAGATAGGTCTCGGCATTGTCGCGAGAGCGGTAGCGCCGAGGCAACACTTGGCCCTCGATGTGGAGCCGTCCGGCCGACATCTCGCGGTAGAAGTGGGCAAAACTGCCGGGCAACTCATCGTCGAAAAGATCGTTCGCCCAAGGGGGAGCCGAGTCGCCGGCATTCTCGTCGGCAAACTGCGCGAAGATAACCAACGCACTCAGGTGCTCCGGCGTCTGCACAACCTGCTGCGCCGACGACTCCAACGCCGCGCAGGCGAACTCGGCCGCCGAGGACGGGAACGGTATAAACAGGAAGGATAGGAACAGAAACCATCGCCGCAGCATGAAGAGTTCACATCGTCAGATCAAACTGTGTATTGCTTGGCCCCCAGCGCGCCGGCATCATGCGCTTTTCAGGAGCCACGTAGAGAACGCTGATCCCGAGCCATCGATTCCTCGAAGGCAACTGACTCGGAGGTCAATTCAGTCCACCATCAGTAATTTACATGGCGTTGGATCGATGCCGATGAGCAACGGTCGAGTAAAGGTCGTAAATGACCCGATGGCCTGTCCAGGAGCTAAGGACGGTAACTGTCGCCAAAGCCCTTCGTTGATACCCCCTATTGAGCGTTTGAGTCTACTGACTACCGTCGCGTCGCTCACTTTGTGCAGGATCCAGTTGTTGATCAGGCCTAACACCTCATCGGGCAGATGCTGTGGTAGTTGTGTGATGAAGACTAGCCCCAGCCAGCGCTTACGACCTCTCCGAGCGATGCGGGCGACCTGCTGAAAGAGTACCTGCATCTTCTGGATTCGCTGCGCCGAGAGAAATTCGTGGGCCTCTTCGATAAAGATGGTCGTTGGGATCGGAGGTTTCCCCGCCTTTGCAGCCTCCTTGTAATTCTGCTCCTGCTGCATCTGGACCCCGCGCAAGACCTCCGCAATAACTAGATTGTTGATCTGAGGCGAATCGGTGTCACTCAGATCCAAAATATTCACACATCCCGGTTGCAACATCTCTCTGTAATTGATCTGTTGAGCTTTACTAGAATCAAAAATTTTCAACCGCTTAATTTTGTTCAGTTTCCCCATCAGTGCCCGCCAACTGGATAGATTGCCGGGCATGTTGGCAGCACCGATGAGTTGTTTTAGCTGATTGCGGTTTACTTGGAGAAAGTCTGTTTCCAAATAAGGCTCCGCTGCGTCTTTATCCTTGATGGCATGGATCTCTTTGACCACGTCATACAGACAGGTCAACGTCATCCTAGGATAGCCTGTCTCCATTTCATCAAGTCCCAGAAGCTGTTGCCGCTGTTGGTCGTTGGCTGGCCAGATTTTCAGTTTTTCCAAAATCCGCTTCGTTACGTCGTACGCTTTGAAAAATCGCTCGCTCTGGGCCTCGGTCAGGTCGAGAATTTCTTGGAGTGCATAGGGCGAGAGAGCGCTGAATCGTAGGGAGAACTGCTTCACATCCGGGTGGTTTGGATTGGCCGTCTCTCTATCTACAAGATGATAAATATGAGTACCCTTTACTCCTTTCGGCTCCATATCCTGCCGTTCGAGCGCTTGGATCATACGTTCATCCTCAGTCGGCTTGTCCATGCCGCAGTATTCGCCTTCCGTATCAACGAGAACGATTGCCATATTCTCACTTTGTGCTTTGGCAATCAGACCTGAGACGGTTGTCGATTTACCACCGCCAGTTGTGCCCAGAATCCCTAGGTGCCTCGGGAAAATGCCTTTACTGTTCGCAGGCACATACACTCCGAGATCATCAAAGCCGTCAGCTAAACCTAAGCGAAGATTGCCCTGAATCGACAGAGCCTTAGCCGTTTCGTCTCTATTTAGCGTGAATACTGGACTATTGGGCTTGGGCCGACGAGTTGGTGGCAACAAGGTACCATTATCTATCTGCTCACCAATAATTTCGACCTGGACACGACCGTGGTATTTAGGCATGAGCAGGCCGCCCTGTACAGTACTTACGACCATCGGCGTAGCATCGGCCCTCAGTCCATCGGGTTCGGCGAAAGGTCCTTCGGCTACTGCTCCCAGATAGACGCGACTATCGGCTAAGCTCTTGATACGCACTAGTGCCTGACTTGGAAACACGTCTATATTCTCAGGCGGCAGCAATACGGTGAGAGTACCGTCCTTGCTAGTGGGCATATCGAACATCGTCCTGCCCACCGACCCTTCGTAACCGGGTGGAGGTGTATAAGCTCCACCAGCGTCTATACTGTCCTCATCAATAGCTTGAAGCGCCTCTTGAGGAATGTCCATTATATTTTCCTCCACATGTCCGTCCCCACCTTGGGTGTACATATCGCTTCCGTTTTTAGGTTCCATCTTCATATTCTCCTCGATTAGCGTCGTGTGCTGCGTTCAGCTAAATAGCGGAAAGGCTCACCAGCTTCGGAGTAGGCCGCTTGGGCAGACGACATGAAGCTATCGGCTCCAAAAGACGACTGGCATAGCCGATCAGCTAGGTCGATAAGCATGGGGAATCCCCTATGTTCTTGGAGTACACTGTCGGCCATGGCGATAAGGGCCGCTTCGTGGGCACGATCAATGTGAGCGTAAAACATCTGAGGAGGCGACAGCTTGGAGGCCCGGTACATGCCGATGGCAATTTTGGGTCCGCACTCCTCAACAAATTCTTCGACCGACCCTCTGAGACCGACCCACTCTTGGCCACGGTAGTGTCCACTGGCGATCCGATCCAGTGTGTCCTTATACGTATCGACGATGGCGTATTCGGACGGCTGCAAAGCGTTGCCAATGGTCAACAACTCGCGTGCGTTAGTCGTACTGGGGATAAATACAAATCGCTTATGGTCCAAAACTAGCCGCCTCAACAACTTTATACTGCTGCGCAGCAGATCCGGCATACCCGAGCCGGTAACCAACTCGTATGGTGTAGGCACCCCATGACCCATGCGCCAGATGGCTTTCGACCGATCCAACAGTACTGCCCGCTCAGCATAAGCCATTATACCCCGCCGGGCCAAGCTGCTTATCCGGTCGCGCTGACTTTCCTGATCTACCGCACTACGCTGCCGCCGCCTCTCCAAAAGCTCCCAGGTCTCATCCACTGGATTCTTACCAGTCGTACGCAAATCGCGACGAAACATCCGATGGACCCAAGACCCCTGATCGCCTTGGTAAGAAACCAAGCAGACACCTATCTGGGTGATAGTTGTCGGCAGGGTGTCGTGCGTGACTACTGTACCGTCGCAGGCTTCCACCCCGCCATTAAACAATAGCTTAGCGTGGACGTCCTCCAATTTCTCGACCGATACCCTATATACACCAGCCCCAGGAGGAGCACCTAGACGATCTTTGAGCCTAGGAAATATTTCGGCGCGAATCCTTTTCGTATAGATACCTTCTTGGCGAACGGCCTCGGCAATCTCCCGCTCTAGGCGCTCGTACATCTCGACAAGATCAGCCCCTGGACGCCAAGTATCGATATCCAGCGTCTCGGATAGTTTCTCTCCGTGCGCCGCTTCATATTCATTGCTTGTCAGGGCAGGCTGGTCTTCGGACAAGTTTTCTCGAAGTTCATCCATATCCCCATCCATACTCAATTTCATGGGCTCTTCTCCTTGGTTTTCTCCGGCCATCTATTGACTTATTCCCACCAAAAGAGCCCAGTTCGACAAAAAATCATCCGTTGAGCCATTTCTTAAAAGAGCGGGCAGGACGCTGGCTCATCACTAGCATCCGCCCGTACTCATGGGCGACGGTTCCGGGTAAACCAAATTCCTGCTGCAAGGTCTCGACCACCCGATCATGGGCGGACGACTCTCTCCATTGTACAGTCTGTAATCGGCTGATTACAGTCGCCCGAGGAGCCAATAACTCTAGCGCCAATCGATCAGCCCGATCCTCGGCGTCTAGAATACGCAGGCACCCTACTTGGCCGCTAGGCGACCGATCCATAAGGTGCGTGAATGTCTGCCAAGATACACCCTGAAGCAGACCGCCTAGCCGTTCTTCAGGAGTGGGGAGACGCCGGCCGTCGAGTACGTCTTGAATCCTTGATCCTAACACGGAGAGAGCATGCTCTCGCGGCTGCCAGTAATCGAGCATAAAGTGGGATATTTCGTGTGCTAAGGAGAAACGCCGCTCGTCTTCTGAGTCGCTGCCATCAAGAAAGATCATCCCATACCCGGCTCTGGCTACAAGACAGGCTCTCAAACAGTGGTAAGCCACTGTAAAAGGGGGAATGATACCCTGCCGATCCAACCACTCCGTCAACGAAGATACTTCTAGGCGAGGAAGTTTGATCAGAGCTACGGGTAATGCCCAAGATAGGGGTGCTTCCAAGGATCGGGGAAACGACTCACGGCAACCAGCTAAACTCCAAAATCTCTCTGCCTGCTCGACTATATCCCAGTTTCTCACCCCTTGTCCACTTCCCCTTCTTCTTTGCGGTCCCGGGCCGCCATAAGCATAGCGCCTTGTCGTTCCTCGGCATCTTTCTGTAGTGCGGCAAAAGCAGCCACTTCTCGCATGAGGCGTACAAGCCGATCCGGGCTACAGGCACCAAACCCGGCAATGCGACGGACTTGCTCTTGGAATTGGTCTCCTTGGTCATCAGGCTGACGACAGAGAGAAAGCCGATTGATGTGCTCTATATCGCACTCCAAGAATTGGGCCAGACCTTGTTCATCTAGATCATGAAAGGTCTGATATTGAGCTAATGACCAACCGAGAAAAAAACGATCGGTATTCGCCTTTTCCACAAGTTTCTGTAGATATTTTACCTTATTACTCATAGCCTAAAATATCTCCACGGTGTCTTTGCAGGCGTTTTTTAATGCGATCCTTGTTCCTTTTTACTTCGGTACGCTGCTGATCTTCGGACAGTGCCTCCAACTCCAGAACCTGAGCGAACACTTCAGTGGCCCGTTCTCCCTCCATTATCAGCTTGACTACCGCCCGATCCTTGGGATCATCAAACAGTGTATCCAATGCATCTTGCATCCGTTCAGAGTCTATTTTTTCCTCTAATTCATCTGTTCTATTTCTAGTATTCCCACCTAGTTCATCAACTTCGACAGACTCTAGCTGAATTTCTTTCTCCTTCCGGCGATCAATTTTAGCCAGCGCATTCTTCAGATCTCCTTCAGCCGCCATAACCAGAAAGCCGAATAAACCGCGTTGGGTCGGATCAAACTGCTCTGGACGCTTGATATAGTCCATCAGCGCATCCGAAACGGCTTCGGCAAGTAGATCAGTATCTGGTAGATTGGAGTACTTGTAGGATAATCTTTCGACCAACACCTCCATCATCTCTTCGGCAAGCTCGGCAGGTGCCGTCGGATCTCCCTTGCACAAGCGTTCGTGAATATCTGTATACCAAGCATCATCAAGCATAAACCATCTACTTCCGCAAAGCTAGGATGAGCTCCCGTCTCATCCGTTTCCCCATAGAGACTTGTCCATCCACTAACTGAGGCGGAGGCAAGGAGCGATGTGCTGCGTTTATGTGACGCATAGCACTACCGATCAGCGTAAGACCGACATGCTCTCCTATTTGCGAAAAAATCTTTTCGGCATCTGTTCTTTTGGCATTGATAATGGTCGGTCCTACGACGAACAATCCTACACCATCCGGTTTTAACACGCGTTTAATTTCACCAAATACCTTGTGCATGTCGGACAAATATCTCCTTATACGCGCTTTCCTGCGTTCTTCTTTGATTTTTTTATTTAATCGATCCTCTGTGACAAGAGGTAAGCCATCGCTATGCCACAGTCCGCGTTCAGTACCTACCATAGTACTGCGCAGCCAGCGCAACTTTTCCAGTGGATAGTCCATCCACAAAAGGGAAAATTTGTGCCCCCGCATATAGTCTATGGCGTTGAGATAAGGTGGCGAGGTCAGTACAAAGTCAATGCTATCCTCTTCAAGGGGAAGTCGGCGGGCATCTCCTTCTTGGATCGTACTAGCTATCGATAACGACTTATCGTCGATGAAGGGTAACCGTTTGACGGTAGCATCAAAGCGCTGTATCCAACCGACAAAGGGCTCTACAATCGTCTTGTCTGTCCGTTTGTGTGGACGAGATCGAGAAATATCCAGTGCCCAACTCGCACCAGCCCTTTTGGAAATAATTAGACTGGAGAAAATAGCCCAAGCCAGATTTTGTTCGGAACCTTCGCTTTCTTCTCTAATGCTATGTTGTAAGGCCAATAACTGCTCTTGGGACTTTGAAGGAAACCAGAATTCAATAAAATCTCTATCTTCTTCCGATAGCTGATTGAGCTCCTCTTCTATGCTTGCCTTCTTTTGTTGTAGTGTTTGTTTAGCCCGACCCAAGACTCGTTTTTTTAGATCGTCTAGGCGACGAGAATCAAAATTTTGGATGGTACTGTCTGCTATGAGTACGGCGAGTGGATCTCGATCAAATCCATATACTGTCCGACCGAGTTTCCGTGCTGCAATTAGGGTTGTTCCAGAGCCGGCCATAGGATCGAGAATGACAGCTTCTGGAGCCGTTATTCGATCAATTAAGTGCTCTGCTAAGGAGATGGGCATGCGGGCGGGAAATGGGTGAAACCAAGAAGGCTCACGCTGCTGGCCCTTTGTTTTCGACCCAGAGACTTCACGTATAGCTTTCAATATTTTGCGGTTACTATAGACAGAACTGGACAATTTCAATTCCACAGTCTATCCCATGAGACAGATTCTGCTACTGCGTCGAGAAGCTACAAACTCTCCCAAACTGACCGACTAACCCCGGCCTGCTGCAAAATCTTGTTCAAAAGTCCACGTCCAATGTCACCGCGATGTGGGTTGGGCAACACAAGACGTGTTGTTCCTCTGACCATATAATGGTGATTGCCCCCAGGATACGGGCCTTCAAATCCCAATTGCTTCAAACGTCGAATAAGGTTGCGGCGACTAATCGGCCCAAATTTGGGCATCACACCGACTCCGGCACGCTATCCAAGCGCAACCCATCTACCTCTGGAAGCGGGTGATCCATTCTCAACCCAAGGATGATCCAGCCTTCAAGCACAGATTGCAATTCTTCGCGGCACTGTTCTAAGGTATCCGCATTTGCATACACGCCTTGAAATCCGGCGATTTCTCCATAAAACGTTTGATCGTCGAGGATCTCGTATGTCGCGTGCCTCATCGCCGATTGGATATAGGCCGTTAGCATAGAATGCTCACTTTCAAGGTTCATTCCATATGGGACGCGATGGTCTGCTGTTTCTCTTGAATGAGAATATTCATCTTTTGTATGGAAAATACGTCAGCGCCGGCCCAGCGGCATACTTCAAAACTTATCGATCGGCATCTGCCGACACTCGCGGATGAAGAGTTCGGCTTCGCGGTCGTAGGTGAGGAACGGATCGTCGAGGCTGAGGAACTTATCGTCGCCCACGCAAATGGAGTCCCAATCAATTTGGTAGCGCGTCTTCTGATCGGTCAGCGCCCTCATCACGCGGGAGCGAGCGCAAGCGCGGGTATCGGCCGGGGGATGCGTGATGGCTTGGTTGATTTGTTCGTCGCTGACGACTCGCTTGACCATCCCGCGCTCGTACAAATCGAAATAGAGGCTCCGCGCCGCGTTGAGATTGTGGTATTCCAGATCCAAACTTTGGATCCAAGTATCCTGCCAGTCCAACCCCTCTTCCCGCATGAAGTACTCCAACAGCCACTTCTTGGCCACCCAATCGACGCGATCAACCAAGCACCCGGGATCGTGTTCTAAGGCGTCGATGACAAAGCGCCACTCGTCCAACACCCAGTCGCCCTCTTCGTCCCGGCCGCGCAGATAGCGCTCGGCCAAATCGAGATACGCGCGCTGTATCTCCGTCGCCGTGGTGTAGCGGCCATCCTCTAGCTGCACTTCCCAGCGATAGGTCATGTCGCGCGAAATGTCGCGGATGGCCTGCACTGGATCGAGGAGCTTGATGTCGTCGCAGATCACGCGCTCTTGCTCTTCCAAAAGCTGCAACACCAAGGCCGTGGTCCCCACCTTCAGGGCCGTGGCGTACTCCATCATGTTCGAGTCGCCCACCAACAGGTGCAGGCGGCGGTACAATCCCCAGTCGGCCAGCGGCTCGTCGCGCGTGTTGATGATTGCGCGACTGAACTGGATCCACTGGTAGATCTCGGTGACGATGTGATCGGCCCGCTGTGAGAGTTGGAATTCAACGCCTTCGTCCTCGGCACTGCCGTACTCGAAAATATCCGTGTGGCAACCGACTCGACCGGCACCGGCGAATATCTGGCGGGTGACGAAAAAGGGCAGCATGGTCGGCAGCAGCACTTGAGAAAACGGCACCTCCCGCCGCACGAGGTAGTTTTCGTGGCAGCCAAAAGTAGCCCCTGTGTAGTGGTCGATGTTGTTCTTGAAAAAGGCCGCGCTATCAGCCAAGCCAAGCTGGTCTAGCGCGCGCTGCACCAACCGCTCGCCAGCTCGGTCGGCAGCCACTAAATCAAAAAGCCCGGTACACTCCGGAGTGGCGTACTCGACGTGGCCCATGTCGATGTACACTCGACCGCCGTTGAAGAGAAAGCCGCCATTGCCGGGCGGCTCGTCGCGGCCCCGATAGTGCATATCGACAATACCCAAGTGCTCGCGGTAGAACACACAGTCTTTGGCCTTTATCGACACGAAATCGGGACTCAAAAAGGGATCCGAAGCCGGCGGCAGACAGCCGTATTCGGTTTCCAGTCCGTAGATGCGACCTTCCATACTAAGCCTCGACGTAGGAAGTGAGTGGCTCGGCTAGTTGTTCCGCAGTGAGCAGGCGGAACTTCGACTTGGCGGCGCGGTCGCGGTCGAGCACCGCAGCCTCGACTGTCAGCCCTTGCAAACCGCCCTTGAGAAAATCGCGCACAGCCTCCGCGCTGGGCACCTCTCCACCTCCATCGCGGGCGTCGAGGGTCAACCGGCCCAATCCCCACACCTCCAACGCCGAACCCAAGGCTTGGTCGAGCGGAAGCTCTGGGCTAGTCTCTTGCAGTTGTGCCGTCATGGCCTGTGCGCTCTCTGCGTTGCCGCTGATGGCCGCCACCCCACCACTTTGGGCAAAAGACCCATCGGCGTCAATAGTAAAAAAGGCGTCGCCGCCGCCATCCGGGTCTAACTCGGCCATCATCACGCGGGCGACAAAGGGCGAGCGAAACAGCTCGTCGAAGGCCGCCTTCATCAGCGGGCCGATGCCAAAGCTGACCAACCGCTGCAAGGTCACGTCGTTGGCCGACAGGTTGAATCCCTCGAGATGGGCGATATCGATGACGGCTTTGCGCAGCTTCTCGATGTCAGCCGGGTGCCCCACGGCCGCAAAGGCGATCTCGTCGTACACCTCAAAGAGCTTGCGCGGGCCTGGAGTAGCCGTCAGCAGCAGTACCCCGTCGGCGTACGTCGTACCCACCACCGGACTGCCGCTCGCGAGCTGATCTTCCACGTACTCGCGGCGGTTGTTGATGGCCTCGACCCAGCGATAAGGTTCTTCTAACATGCTCCTCAAGCCCTTTGGTAGAACGCGGCCAAATCTGCCTCGGGCACGGTATTCAAGCCCGCAGCCATCACCTGCACGACCTGGGGAAAGATGTGCGCGGCCTCGCGGAAGCCGCCGGTAGCCGTGTCGTATTCAGCGGCCGTCTCCAGCATCTTGAGCACCAGCTCGACCGCCTGCTCTCCGGCCATCTCCCGCAGCGGCTGCGGCCCCCAGCGATTTTGGTAGTACAGCGCGCCGCGCACAATGTGTGCACCCGAACCGGTGGCGCAGAAATCCACGCACTCGAACTCGGCCCCCAAGAGGTCGTAAAAGAAAATTTTGCCCTCCGCAGCCGCGTGGTCAAAAGCCGCGAAGATCGGCACCACCGCGCCAATCCCCTGCATGGCCAGCGGCAAGTTCTGGCGCAACAGCCGCGACAATGTCCGCACCTTGCCATCCAAGCTCAGCCCTTGTAGCTGGCTGCGGCGATAGTACTGCACCGACATTTCCAGCATCCGCGCAATGTCCCACGCCACGGCCGGCGAGCCGGCAATGGCCATGACCGCTTCGTCGTCGATGATCAGCACTTTGTCGGCGCGGTCGTACACCACCGAGTTGCCCATGGTAGCGCGGCGGTCACCGGCCACCACCACCCCGTCGGCGCAGCGCACCGCTACAATCGTGGTGCCCTCGACCGGCTGCAAGGACGCTTCCGCAGCAACGACCGGGGCGGCGGGCAACAGCCCCCGCTCCTTGAGTAAGTCGAGGAAATCGCAGCTTTCCATCGTTTCAATCCGCTCCCCTCGCCAAGGCAAGGGCAGACCTCCTTATGCTAAGGGCTACTGTCCAGTGCGCTGGCGGTAGCGACGGGCCTGATTCGGATCTACTCGGCGCATCCGCTTGAGGATGTCGTCCGTGCTGGGGCGCTCGACTCGCGGTCGGCGCGGGCCGGTATCTGGTCCGTCGTCGTTGTCGTCGATCGGCTTGGTCGGCCGGGGCGCGCGCTCCCGGTAGGAAATAAAATCGCTCATGGTGCCACCTCCGGTTTTGGTTTTCTACCCAGTCTGGCGAGCAAATCCTCGACGCTCGCAGCCGCGTCTAAGGCTTCGTTATAATAAGCCGCTGTCTCCCGACTGACACAAGCCTTGAGGTCGATGACCTCACAGCGGCCGTCGAGTTCCAGCTCAATGCTATCCCAATTGAGCGAGCGCACCGCAGCGGCAAATTTCTGCAACATCTTGCCACGAAAATAAGCCCGCGTGTCCCCAGGTGGCTCAACCAACGCCCGACACACCGCCTCTTCGGAGACGACGCGCTCTACTTGACCGGCGGCTTCGAGCGTTGAGTATAGCCCCTCAGCCGGGTCGATGTTGTGGTACTCGAGGTCTTGGCTTTGCAGCCACGCGCGATCCTCCGGCCGTTCCCAATCGAGCCCTTCGGAATCGGCAAACGCATCCAAAAGCCACTTCTTGGTCACCCAATCGAGGCGTCCAATCATCTCTTGCGGATCCCGCGCGAGGGAATCCAACACGTCGCGCCAAGCCGCAAGCACCCAATCGGTCTCCTCGTCGCGGCCCTGAAAAGTCCGCGTCGCCGCCGCCATAATGGCCGTCTGTATCTCCAGCGCCGAACTCGCCCCTCCCTCGGACAAGGCCACTGCCCACTGCTGGGACTCGTCGCGGGAAATGGTTTTGAGCGCGCCAATGGGATCGGCCAATGCAAACGCGGGCAACGCACCGGCCTCTAGCAGATCCAGCACCAAGGAAGCCGTGCCGACCTTGAGCGCGGTGGCGTATTCGCACATGTTGGCATCGCCGATGATCAGGTGCAGGCGGCGATATTGCGCTGGATCGGCGTGCGGCTCGTCGCGAGTGTTGACCAGCGGACGGCGGTGCATGGTATCGACGCTAGCGATGACCTCGAAAAAATCCGCGCGCTGGCTTAGCTGATAAGTAGCGGCTCGCGCCCGGGCGTCCTGTTCGACGCCGACCTTGCCGGCCCCGGCAAAAATTTGTCGCGTCACCACAAAGGGTAGCAGCCCGTCGATCACCTGCTGGAAGGGCATGTCGCGACTGAGCAGGAAGTTCTCGTGGCAGCCGTAGCTGTGCCCCTCAAAGTCGGTGTTGTTTTTGTATAGACGCACTACGCCCCGGCCGCGGTCTTCGGTGCGTTGACGCGCGCACTGGAAGAGAATCCGCTCCCCGGCGCGGTCGACGGCTACCAAATCGCGGAGACTATAGCATTCTGGAGTGGAAAATTCCGGGTGGGTGTGGTCGTTGTACAGGCGAGCGCCGTTGTGAACGATCAGGTCGCTTTTCAAGTCCGCGAGCTGGATCCGGCGCTGGCGATCCTTCTGCAAGTGGACGGTCTCGTCTTTGTCGTTGAGGAGCTCGGCGACCTCAAAGCCCCGCATGTCGAGCCGAGGGTTTTCGAGCGCGTAATTCCACAGCGCGACAAAATCTTGGCGCACATAGCAGCGAATCAATTCCATGGACTCTACCACCACGTCCATGGATTCGTCTTGATCAACTTGGATGCCGTATTCGGTTTCTAGCCCGCAGAGCCGCTGCATGAGCAGAGTCAGATCACCTGGCCGATGCGCTTTTCCGGTGCTTTTTCCGGCTGAGGTCTAACGGGTATCACCCTCACCACGTTTTCCGGCTCGTAGTCGAGCAGCTTGAGCCAGTCCTCGACGCTGTCCGAGGGCGGGAACACCTCGTTCTCGCGGTATTCAGCCCGCGTCGCCTGCCGCAAATCCTCGGCGCGGATCCCGCCTTCGGGGTCGCTTTCGGCAATGGCGCGCTTGATCGCCATTTCCTTGGCCCGCGATACGACCGAGGCGATGATGGCCCCGGAAATCAAGTCGCCGCGATAGAGCACTTCTTGGCGGCCGCTGCGCAGCGACACCTCCAAGAAGCGGGCTTCTTCGCCTTTGGAAAACAACTCGTCTAGCCCCTCCTGTATCAGGACCCCGCGCGCAGCCGCCTCACCGCCGTGCTGCTCCACCTCGGCGCGGTCGAGCGGCAGCTCGGGTTTGAGGTAAATCCGCAAAATGTCGCCAGCGGCCTCGTAGTTGGGGCGCGCGACCTTGATCTTGCGGTCAATGCGGCCGGGCCGGAGCACAGCCGGATCGATCAGATCGTGGCGGTTGGAGGCCAAAATCAGCACCACATCTTGCAGCGACTCAATCCCGTCCATCTCAGTGCAAAACATCGGCACGACCGTATTGGAGATGTTGTGGCTGCGCATCGAGCGCCGAGTGCCCAAGATCGACTCGGCTTCGTCGATAAAGACAAAGGGCAAATAGCCTTCCTTGCGCTTTTGGCGCGCCTGAGCAAAAACTTCGCGCACCATGCGCTCGGTCTCGCCGAGCCACATGTTGAGGATCTCCGGCCCCTTGATGTGCATGAAGTACTCTTCCAGGTCCAATCCTTCGACCTCGCGCATGTGCTGCACCAAGTTGTACGCCGTGGCCTTGCCGATGAGGGTCTTGCCGCAGCCCGGAGGGCCGTAGAGCAGAAAACCCTTGGGCGTCGAATACTCGAAGCGCTCGAAGAGCTGGGGGTGCAACGCGGGCAGTTCAATGGTGTCGCGGATGGCCTCGATCGCCTCTTGCTGACCGCCGATGCTCTCCCAAGGAGTTGGAGGAACATCCTCGATGAAGTACTCCTTGCTCTCGGCGGACTGCAAAACCTCCAGCGCGACCTTGTAGGCCGGATCCATCCGCACCTCGTCGCCGATTTGCAAATCCGCGTCAGCCAATTCCGCAGCGCGCTCCACGACCACCTCCTGAGTGCCGTGCGCTTGGGCAATCCGCAACCGGCCCTCTGGCAGCAGATCGCCGACCTTGGCCACCGGCCCAGAGGGGCTGTGCCCCAAATTGCCGACGACCGCATAGGCTTCGTTTACCAGCACCCGGCAGCCGACCTTGAGCTGGGACACATCGACGCGCGGGTCGATGTTGGCATAGTACTCGGCGCTGCCGACGAAGACCGTGGCAATCCCCTCGCTCGGCAGGCCGAGGAAGATGCCGACGCGATTGGCCGGTGCCGTCACCTTCTCTAGGGCGGCTTCCATCTCCACGAGAGCCCGACGCGCCTCCTGAAAGGAAATCTCTCGCTCCATCAGCTGACGCCGGAGACGGTACAGCAGGGGGCGAGCTGGGTCGCGGTCTGGCGCTAGCGCGAGTAGCTGATCGACCAAGCGCAACGGCTCGGCAACCTGCTCTTCCGGCTCTTGAGCCTTGTCGTATTCGTGCGATTCCCTGCGGTTCATATTTCAATCCGCTCCCCTTTCCAAATGTAAGGGAAGATGTTAGTAGATCACGTCCCCGAGACGCCCGTAGCGCACTCGGCTGGGCAGGCACCAGACAAAGCTAGCCACCACTGCGGGCAGCGAAGTCAGGCCCCTGTAATAAGGTCCTCGGGTGTCGGGCTCCCACGACCAATAGATAATCATAGCTTTGCCCTTGATCAACCGCTTGGGCACGGCGCGAATGTAGCGGCTGTCCGAGCTGTTGTCGCGGTTGTCTCCCATCATAAAGAAATGGTCTTCGGGCACGATATACGGGCCAAAATTGTCGCGGGAATTGAACTCCCTCGGATAGTACCTAGGATCGGTGTACTTGGCCAGCGGCGGGTCTTGCACTGGCTCGCCATCGACGTAGAGCACCTTGTTGACAATCTCCACTCGCTGCCCTCCGACGGCGACACAGCGTTTGATCAAGTCGCGCCCCTCGTCCTGCGGGGAGCGAAAAATGACGATGTCGCCCTGCTCCGGCTCCCTGAGTGCGGGCAGGCGAAAGAGGGAAATGCTCGTCAGGGGCACATCGACCGGAACGCCGTAGACAAACTTGTTGGCCAGCAGATAATCGCCCACCAAGAGCGTATCTTCCATCGAACTGGAAGGAATGTAAAAGGCCTGCACCACACTAGTGCGAATAACCAAAAACAAACCCACGACAGTCAGTATAGAATATAAGTATTGGCCAAGTTCGGACTTTGGCTTGGCGCGCTTCATCCGCATCATCTCCTCAGATCTGAGTATAACAAACTGCCCCTCTAGCCGCCATTTGCGCTTACCGCTCTGGCACCTTCACCACCTGCCCGGTCTCCCAGCTTTCGATGAGTGACTCAATTACTAACTGGACTCGCAAGGCGTCCGCTCCTTTGGCATCCACCTGCGCAGGCGGGACTTGGTTTAGCAAATCGTCGATCCACGCGTTGATGCGCGCCGGGAAGGTATCCGCAAAGCCGCCCATCCCCCCGAGGTGATCGTAGCTTTCCACCTCGCGCGAAAAGCGCGGGTAAAACGTCAGCTTCTCGCAGGCTTCATTGATGATGATCCGTCCTTCCGAGCCGACCAGTTCCAAGGTCTCCAAGCCATAGCTTCCCCCCGCGTCGTACGACCCCGTCAAATGCCCGATGACGCCATTCTCGTACAGCAGGTTCGCCTGCACATTGGACCAGATCTGCCGGCCTTTTCCCTTCTTAAAAAAGGCGTGTACCCGATCCACCCCACCAGCAAAATAGCTCATCACGTCCAGCGAGTGCGGGTGCAGGGCGCGGATGTGGAACCACGGGCTCGACTCGTTGGGATTGTTGATCCACATCGTCATGTTGATTATCTGCAGTTCGCCGAGCCGCCCGTTGGCCAGCCACTCCTTGGCCTTGACGGCCGCGGGCGTGAAACGGTGGTTCAGGTTGATCCCATAGGGCAACTGCTTTTCTTCAGCCAAGGCCACCATCTCCCGCGCCTTGGGAATTTCGTTGGAAATCGGCTTCTCGCCTAGCACCGGAATGCCGGCCCGCAAAAGCGCCATCGTCGGCTCGTAGTGATCGCCCCCGTTCTCCACCCCGGCCGTGGTCACCGAGCAGGCGTCAAGCTGCAGGCCGCTGGCGATCATCTCCTCGACCGAGTAAAAGGCCTGCGCCTCATAGGACTCGGCCGCTTTGTTCGCTTGCTCTTTAACCATGTCGCATACGGCGACGACCCTTGCGTTCTCGTTTGCATCGTAGCAACGGGCGTGGTTGTTGCCAATTCCACCCATGCCGACAATCCCAATGTGAAGCATCGCAAACTCCTTTTTAATTAGGAATTAGGAATTAAGCCCTTGTAATTCGCAATTCCTAATTTTTAATTCTCAATTGATCTTGGCAGTTCCACTCCCAACTCGGCCGCCAAGGCTCCTATCTCATCCCAAGCTTTCTCATCCACGTGTAGCCCATCGCGCCGCCGCGCCTGCAACCGCTGGTGCGCCCGCTCTCCAGGCAGCAACACCTCGGCCACCCCAGGAGCCGGCGGACACGACTTGACCCATTCGACAAATCCCGCGACCTCGGCGTAAAACTCGTCCAACGGCAGGAAGGCCGCGATATTGAGCACGGCGATGAACAGTGCGTTGCCCGTGCGCTCGGGTGCTTCTTGCGTCATCCCGGCCCCGGAAAGTGACCCAGCCAAAATATCCACTAGTACGGAAAGCCCGTAGCCCTTGTGCCCGCTCTGCGGGAAACCAAGCGGCAAGATGGCACCAGCGGGCGGACCATAGTACGCATTCACTTTCGTCGTCGGAAGTCCCTCTGCGTCGATCAGCATCCCCGGCGGCGCATCCTCGCCCCTGTTGCGCAAAAGCCGCATGTCCCCGCCGGAAAGCATGCTTGTCGTCATGTCGAGGATCACGGGCCAATCGCCGCCAGTGGGGATACCGCAGCAGATTGGATTCGTCGGCAGGCGACGGCTGCGGCCGCCAAAGGGGGCCACCGCATCATCGCCGCCGTGGCCATTGGTTGCGATGAGGGCAATGCAGTCGGCGCGAGTAGCGATCTCGGCGAAACGCCCCAGCCGCGCCACGTGGTTGCAGTCGCGCACCCCAACGACCGCCACTGCCCCGTCGCCGAGCTTGTCCAGCGCCCAGCGCACAGCCTCGGTTGCCGTCACTGGGCCGTAATTCCACTGGCCGCTCATCCGCCCCCCACACTCGCTTTCGTTCAACACCACCAACGCAGCCCCAGGCTCGACTTGGCCGTCGCGCACCATGTTCACGTATTGGGGCAGCCGCAACACGCTGTGGGTATCGTGCCCCATCAGCCCGGCTTCGACCAAGTGCTCGGCCACCAACGCAGCGTCAGCCGAGGGAACGCCAACCTGTCGCAAGCAAGCTCGTGCCAGCGCATCGAGATCTTCGGCGCGCAAGGTGGGCACTACCGTTCCTCCGCCACGACCAACAGGGCGTTGGCCACCGGCCGCTCACCTGTGGGATCGGATGGCTTGTTGACCACCTGCTCGCTTACGACCATCGTCGTCGAGCCGCCGCCGTCGAGGTTTAGCCCTTGATAGGCATTGGTCTTGGCGCGGGAAAATTCGGCCAAGCGCGTGCGCATAAATTCGGCCAATTCCTGCAAACTCATGCCAACGCTGTACCCTGGATCCCGCCCATCAACCACAATCAGGAAGAGCACCCGTTCATCTTGGGAGTATCCAATGGCCGTGCGCGGGTGTCGCTTGTCGGCAAAACTGCGGCTGAGCCGCTCCTTTTCCACTTCAATAGATACTTCGCCATCGCGCAGGATGCGCGGTCCCCCACTGATGGCCTCCATCAACTTGGCGCGAGCTGGCGACAGCCGACAATACAGTTGTACCGTGTCGCCCAAGGCGACCTGCTCGGTCGCCTCGTATTCGACACCAGCGGTCAACATCCACTGGCCGGGCTGAAGGGACAGCGGCCAAGCCTCCCGCCGGATCTGCTGGACCCGGACGGAGATCGTGTCGTTGGCGATGGAGGTGGAATCCAATCCTTGCAATAGGAAGCCCGTGGCGGCTTGCAGCGAATCCCCCTGCATCTGTGCGCGATCGTTGAACACGGACAACTCCCCTAGCGCTGGCTCGCGGTTAAAGCCCGCGACGCGCAAGTGCTCGCCCCCGGCCGTCAACAGGCCCCATTCCATCTTGTACACTGCGATCAAGGGCTGGCCCGTCTCGGTAATGGCAAAGGCCGAGCGCCGCTGGGGGATGCGGATGAGATTGCCGGACTCGATATATAACCCAGCTGGCTGGTTAGACTCGCCGGGAAATAAAAAGTCCCCGTTTATGGCCGCTAAGGCACCGGCGGCCAAGCTACTGGTCTTTTGCGCCTCTTCCTGCTTGGCCGTGCGCACGCGGATACCCGCCGCCCAAGCGCGCGATAGGTCCACTTCCACTACGTGTATCCGCCACGGTCTTTCGGGCAAGTGAATCTCGTGGTACAGCACCCCGGGTGCTAGCTCTTCGGTTCCAGGGGCTAGCTCCTCGGTGTTTTCCTCGGCGCAACTCCAACTCAAGCACCACGCGAGAATTGAGAGGACGAGGCGGGTAGGAGCGCTATGCGATATAACCAAAAGAAGCGTACCTCAGCGGCAAGGGAACGAGTGGCGCACTGTGATGTGGCACCCCTCGTTAAAACCGCTCAAAGGTACCCCTGTGCTCCAACCGTGTCAATTTTCTCCGGCGACTGGCCCAGCCGCAGACCAAGCCCTTTATTTAAAGAAACAGAGAAAGGACGCCGATGAAAGCCATACTCGTAGGGTTAGGCGGCAGGGGCCGCTATTGGCTCGGCCAATGCCAGAAGCAACCGGGTGTCGATGTAGTCGCCTGCGTCGAACCCTTCGCGCCCAATCGCCAGCGCACTATAGACGACCTCGGCTTGGCCGCCAACCAAATACACGCTAACCTCGGCCAAGCTCTCAACGCCGTGCAAGCCGACTTCGTGCTCGACGTAACCCCGCCAGCTATCCACGAAGAAATCGCCGTGCAGACTTTTGCCGCCGGCCTGCACCTGCTCGGAGAAAAGCCTCTCAGCGACGATTACCAAGCGGCCTGGCGCGTGGTGGAGGCCGGCACCCACGCTGGCGTCGCGCACATGATTACCCAGAATTACCGCTTCAACGGCCTGCCGCGCACGACTCGCCGCCTGCTGGCCGAAGACCTCATCGGCCCAGTCGGCCAGCTCGATGTCTCGCTCTACGTCAACTGGGCCGACTCGCCCGGCTCGCATTACGTCACCGAGCCGTATATGTTCCTCACCGATATGGGCATTCACCACTTCGACATGATGCGCTACACCCTCGGTCAAGACCCCGTGAGCGCACACGCCCTCACTTGGAACCTTCCTTGGGGATGGCACCAAGGCGACGCCGCTCAGATGATCCTCTTCCGCTTTGCCAACGGCGTCATTGCCACGCACCGAGGCATCGGCTGCACGGTCGGACACGTGCCAGCCGGGCACAACGGCGAGTGGCGCTACGAGGGGCCACGCGGTACGCTGACGTGGGAGGGCTTCGACCTGTACCACACCCACTCGCACCGCGCCGACCCCAAAATTCGCCAGCAGATTCCCCTCGACGACGACGGTGACCAAGGCCAGAATCCCGTGCTGCGGGAATTCGTCGCCGCCATAGAAGAGGGCCGCACGCCCGAGTGCAATGCGGCCGACAACCTCAAATCCATGGCCATGGTCTTTGCCGCAGTCAAAAGTGCGATGGAAGGACGCGAAGTATCCATCGACGAGCTATAGACTGACTCTCCATTGCCACATCTTACAACTAACCCCTCTTTAATAGCCCTATGACCCTGCATCTTTTTGATACCTATGCCCGCCAAGAGCGCCCCTTCGCGCCGCTCGCCCCGCCCCAAGTACGCCTGTACGCCTGCGGTCCGACTGTGTACAACTACCAGCACATCGGCAACCTGCGCACCTATATCTTCGAAGACATCCTCCGGCGCGTCCTCGAATACAGCGGCTATGAGGTCCACCACGTCGTCAACATCACCGACGTAGGACACCTAACCTCCGACGCGGACACTGGCGAGGACAAGATGGAAGCCGGCGCGCGGCGCACCGGCTTGACGGCTTGGGAAATCGCCGAGCGCTACACCGCGGATTTCCAAGAAAAGCTCGACTGGCTCAACGTGCTCGCGCCCCACGTCTGGTGCCGGGCCACTGACCACATCCACGAGCAGATTGCCGCCATCGCCGCCATCGAGGAAAAAGGCTATACGTACCGCACAGACGACGGCCTGTACTTCGACACCTCGCGCCTGAGCGACTACGGCCATCTCGCCCGCCTCAACATCGAGGGCCTACAAGGCGGCCAGCGCGTCGATCTCGGGCAGAAGCGCCGCGTCACGGACTTTGCGCTGTGGAAGTTCAGCCCAGCAGACACGCAGCGGCAGATGGAATGGGACAGCCCGTGGGGGCGCGGCTTCCCCGGCTGGCACATCGAATGCACGGCCATGGCGGCCAAGTACTTAGGGCCGTACTTCGACATCCACTGCGGCGGCGAAGATCACATCCCGGTCCACCACACCAACGAGATTGCCCAATCCCAAGCCTGCTACGACACGCGGCTAGCCGAATTCTGGCTCCACGGCGCGTTTTTGCAACTCGACGGGGAGAAGATGTCCAAGTCGAGCGGCGACTTCCTGCGCCTCGAATCTCTCGTCGAAGAAGGGTATGACCCCCTCGCCTACCGCTTTTTCTGCCTCGGAGCGCGCTACCGGGCCAAGCTCTCCTTCACTTGGGAAAGTCTCAGCGGCGCGGCCACGGCCCTCGACCGGCTGCGCGCCGCCGCCCACGCCTGGGGTGAGCCATCTGAACCCAACGACCGCTACGTAGCCGAGTTCAAAGAGCGCGTCGAGGACGACCTCAACATGCCGCGCGTCCTCGCCCTGTGCTGGGAGCTCGTGGCCGACGATCTCCCCGATGCCGCCAAGAAGGCCACGCTTTTGCACTTCGACCAAGTCATGGGCTTGGGGCTAGCCGAGTGGACGCCACAAGAGGAGGCCGTACCCGACGCGATTCACGCGCTCGCTGCTCAGCGGCAACAGGCCCGCGACGCCAAGGACTGGGCCACGGCCGACGCCCTGCGCGACGAAATCACCGCGGCCGGCTACGAAATCGAAGACACCCCCCAAGGCCCCAACATCCGCCCGCTTAAAACCTCCGGCTGAGCTTGTCGAAGCCTAACCGAACGGACGCCCATGTCCCGCATCCTCGTCGCCGAGTGCAAGCAAGAAATCTCCTCCTTCAACCCGGTCATCGGCACGTATGACAATTTCTCCGTCCGCCGCGGTCCTGAGTTGCTCACCTATCACCAAGGCCGCGAGACCGAGCTGTGCGGTGCCTTGCAGGTCTTCGCCGACAGCCACATCGACGTCATCCCCACGTACGGAGCCGTCGCCCCCTCGGCCGGGCCTTTAGACCAACGGGACTTCGAGCGCCTTGCCGCCGAGCTACTCGACGCGGTCACACCGCGCCTAGCCGACGCCGACGGCATGTACTTCTGCCTGCACGGTGCCATGGGTTGCACCGAGGAACTCGACCCAGAGGGCTACTTGCTGCAAGAGATTCGCCGCAGCGCCGGTCCCGACTTTCCCATCGTGATCTCGCAAGACCTTCACGGCATCCTCACCCACCGCATGCTGGAGCACTCGAACGGCCTCGCCATTTATCACACCTATCCGCACGTCGATTTAGCCGACACCGGCCGCCGCGCTGCGTATTTGCTCCTCCAAGTCCTCGCCGGCGCTCAGCCCGTAGTGGCCCGCGTGCGAGTGCCCGCACTCGTGCGCGGCAACGAACTGATCACCGCCTCCGGCGTGTACGGCGAGACCATCCGCTACTGCCAAGCCCTAGAGGAACAACCCGACATTCTCGCCGCTGGCATGATGATCGGCAACCCATTCACCGATGTGCCCGAGCTGTGCTCCCAAGCCATCATCGTGGCCGATGCCGACCCCGACCTCGCCCGCAGCGAGGCCCTGCATCTCGCCGCTGATTTTTGGGAACGGCGCGCACTCATGCAGCCCGACCTCGTATCCGTCGAAGACGCCGTGGTCCAAGCCCCCGAATACAGCGGTCCAGTACTCTTCACCGACGCGGCCGACGCTCCCTCCTCGGGCGCAACCGGCGACAGCAACGTGCTCCTCCAAGCCCTGCACTCCAATGGATACTCCGGCCAAGTGCTCGCGCCGCTGGTAGATGCACCCGCCGCGTACATGGCCCACGACGCCGGGCTAGGCGCGCACATCCACGTGGTTTTGGGTGGCTCGCTCGATTCGCGCTTTGCCCCGCTCGATTTAGAAGTCGAAGTCACCCAACTCGGCGACGGCGAATATCTCTGCGAATCTTGGAACACGCCCCAGCACGCCGGGCCTACAGCCGTGCTGGAAAGCGACAACCTCACTATCGTCTGCGTCAGCCGCTCGGTGCCCTTTATCGATCGCTCGGTCTTTATCGCCCACGACATCAATCCCAAGGACTACGACCTCATCGTCATCAAGTCGCCGCACTGCCAGTGGCACTTTTTCGACGAATGGGCCGAGATAAACTTCAACGTCGATGCCCTTGGTTCGACCAGCGCGAACTTGCCCACACTCGGGCACCGCGTCTGCCAGCGGCCCATGTACCCGCTCGAACTCGATGCCCCTTTTACCCCGGCCGCCGAAATGTTCGGCACAGGAGCCTAGCTTTATGCCTGCCATCAAACAATCCGTCTGTTTCAACCCCTTCACCGGCAGCGGCCTCAGCCCGCAAGAATTGGTCGCGGCCGCCGCCCGCATCGGCTACCAATCCGTAGAGATGGCCTCCCAAGAGCACTGGCCGCTCATCCAAGACCACGACCTCGCCATCGCCATTGTCTCCGGCCATGCTTCCCTACCCGACGGCCTCAACAAGCCCGAAAACCACGACCGCATCGAAGACGAGCTTCTCGCCAACATCGATCTCGCCGTTGAACACGGCATCCCCTCGCTGATTTGCTTTTCCGGCAACAGCGAGGGCCGCTCCTCAGAAGAGGGCCTCGCCAACTGCGTCGCCGGCCTGCGCCGCGTCACCGATGCCGCCGAGGAAAAAGGCATTACCCTCTGCATGGAATTGCTCAACTCGCGCGTCAACCATCCCGACTACCAGTGCGACCGCACCGCCTGGGGCATAGCCCTCTGTCGGGCCGTCGGCTCGCCCCGCTTCAAGCTGCTCTACGACATCTACCACATGCAGATCATGGAAGGCGACCTCATTCGCAACATCACCGACCACATCGACTGCATCGGCCACTTCCACACTGCCGGCAACCCCGGTCGCCAGGACCTCGACGACCAGCAGGAGATCTACTACCCGCCGATCATGCAGGCCATCGCCGCCACTTCCTACGATGGCTATGTCGGCCACGAGTACCGACCCAAGGGTGATCCCGTTGACTCACTCGAACACGCTTTTGAGGTCTGCAATGTCTGAAACCCTCCGGCGATGGTCGCACGGGGGCAAAGTATCCGCAGATGAACGCAGATGAACGCAGCGGGATGACGTTGTTTGGGGCGTACGCGAGATTTTCAAATGGCCTGTGAGATAACAATCGCGCCCACCGGCGGCGCGCTCGGCGCTGAGGTCAAAGGCTGTGACCTATCCGCACCGCTCGCGCCCGACCAAGTCGCCCAGGTGCGCCAAGCACTGCTCGACTACGGCGTGGTATTCTTTCGCCAGCAGCAACTCAGCGACGAAGACCAAGTGCGCTTCACCGCGTACTTTGGCAAACCCGTACCGCACGTGCGCAAGCAGCGCCCACGGCGAGTCAAGGAGATTTTCCTCATCTCCAATGTCAAAGAAAACGGCGAGCCAATCGGCGAACTAGGCGACGAACTGATTCCCTTCCACTCGGATCTTTCCTACCTACAACGCCCCGGCACCCTGTCGGTGCTCTACGCAGTGGAGATCCCCTCGGAGGGCGGCCAGACCCAGTGGTGCAATTGCACCGCCGCCTACGAAGCACTCGACGACACTCGGAAAGCTCACCTCAAGGGAATGCGCGCCGTGCATCGCCACTACGTCGAAGCGCAAAATCCCCCCGAGCACATCGCCCACCCCATCGTCCGCACCCATCCCGAAACAGGTCGTCGCTCGCTCTACGTAGGGCCGCACCTGACCAAATACGTCGTCGGCCTCAGCCGCCAAGACAGCGACGCCTTGCTCGGCGAACTGTACGCCCATCTCGAACAGCCGCGCTTCGTCTGGACCCATGAGTGGCAAGTCGGCGACCTCGTCCTCTTCGACAACCGCCCAACCATGCACCGCCGCCTCGCCTTCCCCCCCGACCAGCGCCGCCTGATGAAACGCACCCAGGTTTTTAATGATGAGATACCGGTGGAATGAATGCTCTAGGCGTATTATACCACTGATGTTACGCGACTGATAGGTATGTAACGTCAGTTAATCACATACGCTCGACCTCGAAAGCCGCTAGGGTACGGGTCTCCCGGCTGAACTCTACCCCAATCAGGTCCATCGCCTCACCCCGCCCGCGATACTTGGCCGCGTAGTCCCGCTCCTGCAACTGCCCCAGCGCCGCCCCCGCCGACGCCTGTTCCACCACCTTGAACTCAAACAGGTACACGTTCCCATTGAACACCACCGCCATGTCCAAGCGACCAGCACTACTACTGTCCTCCACTGTAATTGCCAGCCCTAGCGACGCGAAGTAGGAATAGAACACGCTGGTGTAATAGCCCTCGTAGTTCGCAATCTCATTATTCGTATGCCACTGATACGGAATGCTGGCAAAAAACGCCTTGAATAGCGTTTCCAAGCCGTCGAAGTCGTTGGCCAGCAGCAGGTCGTATAGCCGGGCGCTGTGTTCGGCTCGGCGCGACGGGTTGCCCGTCAAGTGGTTCAGCAGGCTCTTATTCAGGCTCTGCTGGACCTCCCGGTTGGGGTAGCCCAGCCGATAGTATAGCTCCCCTCCGCGCAACTCGGTGCGGCGAATGGTCAGGTAGCCGGTCTGGAACAGCAGGGCCTCGGTCGCAATGTGATCCACGTCAAAAGTAGAAAGCAACTCGTCGCTGCTGAGCATGTCGTCCAAGGTTAGGGCACTGACCCCGCGCTCCAACAACATCTCGAGCAGAAACGTCGGCGTCCCCGTCTCAAACCAGTAGGCCCTGAACCGGCGGTTGAAGAACAGCAGCAACGCGTCAAAAGGGTTGTACACGGCTTCGTCGCCCAGCCAGTTGTAGCCGTTGTACCACGTGCGTATTTCCTCTCGGTCCAAGCCGGCCAGTTCCGGGGCGAACACTGCGTCCAAGTCCGCCTCGGTGTAACCACAAATGGCCGAGTAATGCGGGTTTAGGGTGATGTCGATGAGATTGTTGAGGCCGGAGAACAGGCTGACTTTGGAGAACTTGCTCACCCCAGTGAGGAAGGTGAATGCGATGTGTGCGTCGCCAAACTTGATGGTCGCGTATAGCCCGCGCAGGTAGTCGCGGTTAGCCCGGGCGATCTCTGGTTCCTCCAGCGCGTCGAGAATGGGCTTATCGTATTCGTCAACCAGCACGGCCACCCGCTGGCCGGTACGCTCGTGCAGCACCTTCAGCACATGTCGCAAGCGGGCCGATGCAGTGTCGTAGCTAGCCGTGACCGCCGACTCGCTCTCCATAGCGTCTAGCTGGGCCATTACATCTTTGTGCAGGTAGCTTGGGTCCTTGAAGTTGCCGCTGCTGAAGTCGAGCCGCAGCACCGGATGGCACACCGACCAATCCCACTGGTCGTGGATGGCCAGCCCCTGAAACAGCGGCTCGTTGCCCTCGAACAGCTCCTTTAGGGTATCTAAGAACAGGCTCTTGCCAAAGCGGCGGGGACGCGACAGGAAGTAGTGGGTGCCCTCGTCAACCAACCGCGCTATGTAGGGGGTCTTATCGACGTAGTAACAGTCCTCCTCGCGGATTTTGCGGAAGGTCTGAATGCCGATGGGTAGTTTGCGCTTGGCCGTCCGTGACGAATCGGGTTCCTTCTGTAGCATGGGTCTTGCTCCACATCCCGGCCAACTGAAGTATAGGGCCTATGCCGACAAGATAGACGACAGGGACAACCCGTGCAAAAAAGCCGTCTGAACCCATGGACGAGACCCTCAAGGCCAATTACTTGGCCGATCTTGTCATTTTAAGCGTTTTGGTGTATAACTTTCGATCTGATCGCCATATTGACCCTTCGCCCTAAACCGAAAAACATGCCATGCGTAGCCTATTCGTTCTGATATTCGCCTTGTCGATGACCGCTTGTGGTGACGGCGACCGCCGACCTGAAAATCAATCTTCCAACCCGCTCTATCCGTCTGGCCCGGAACAGATCCAACGGGGCCAGATTGTGCCGGTTGAGGGAGCTTCGGTGGCAGAGGCCGAGGTGGTCATCATCGACGCGGAGCGTCTGGTAGTGCTGGCCCGTGCGCCGGTGGATGACCAAGGAGACTTCGCGGTCTCTGTGCCCCAGCGACCGAGCTACTGGTTGGGCGTTTCCGGTCCCTATATGGCAACCTACATCGATACGGCGTTCGCTTTTACGGGAGAGGCCATAACCGTCGATGAGGCTCCTCGCTCGCACGCAGCGGGCAAGGCCGCACAAGCGGTGGGCATACTGGGCGATGTCAACAACGATAATCAGGTCGATATAGCGGATGCGCTGCTCGTGCTCTCTACACTTTAGAACGCGTCTCTTTCGTAGCACCTAATCAAGGCAATATCTCCCTAGGTGACGTCAACGAGGACGGCCATATAGATATAGCGGATGTCCTGCTTATTATGACCTATATTGCGAATCCGCTTGACCCGACGTTGCCGGATGGAATCGGTTTAGCGGCCGACGTTGACCAAGATTGGGCTGTGTTAATCGCGCTCTATGAGGCTACTGGCGGCGCTAACTGGTATGACAATACTAACTGGCTAAGTTTAGCACCTCTGAACGAATGGTACGGCGTTACCACAGATGACGAGGGGCGGGTCACTGAGCTGGGGCTCGGCGACAACGAGTTGACAGGGCCGATACCCGAAGCATTGGGACAACTCGATAGCCTGAAAGCCCTGTGGCTCGGCGACAACGAGTTGACGGGACCGATTCCCGGAGCGTTAGGCAATCTCAACAATCTAGAAACCCTAGGGCTGCACAGCAACGAGTTGACAGGACCGATCCCTGAAGCGTTGGGACAACTCCATAACCTGAAATGGCTGTCCCTCAGCGGCAACGAGTTGACGGGACCGATTCCCGAAGCGTTAGGACAACTCCACAAACTGGAGCACCTGTTCCTCAACGGTAATCAGTTGACAGGGCCGATTCCCGAAGCATTGGGACAACTCCATAATCTGCAATACCTAGATCTCAGCTACAACCAGAGGACGTGGGTGATCCCTGAAGCGTTGGGGTTGACAGGGCCGATTCCCGAAGCGTTGGGGCAACTCGATAGCCTGAAAGTCCTGCGGCTCAACGGCAACGACTTGACGGGGTGTATTCCTTCAGCATTGCTAGCTGTACCAAACAATGACTTACATCACCTAGGGCTAGCCTTCTGTCTGCCAGAGATAGTGCCCGATATCATAGCCTTGTACGGTACGCTAATCTCCAGTTTGCAGCGTATCTTCTTCGCCGCGATGATCCCCGGTACGACGTCGGTACTAGGGGAGGGCGGCGGCTCGGTGGAGATCGCCGACAACGACTGGACGTTTCAGGATTATTCGCCCGATGGCGAGTTGATAGCCAACGGCACCTTGAACATCGACCTGACGCAGGCTCCCATTCCGATGAGCGGGGAGGTTACCCTTTCAGGATTGCATGAGGCCGAGTTGATACTCGATATGCAGCTTTCGGTTGGGGCCGACGGCCTTTCTGCTACCGGAACAATAACCATCGACGGCGCAGAATTTGACGTTGCGGGACTTTCGGCTGCTGTCGCCGCTGCGGCCGAGGCGGCTGGATAGTAGGTCGTGCGGTTTTGGTGTTTGTAGCGCCCTTGGGGATTGGGTAAGAGCCGAAGAACTTAGGTGATGCCTGAGAGGCTTGGCGCGGATTTTCGCCTTTTAAAGCCACGCCACCCACGCGACAGCCTCCATTCTTGATTATCACCGCAAATTCATGCTCGGTTGTTTGCAGTCAGCCAGGATCTGTGTACCCTAGCCGACCTTGTGTTTGTTGTAGAAACTTGCGTACTTAAACATGGTACCTTGACACCATATTTCAAAGTACTACAACCCAAGAGTTATAGATGATCTGTCCGTTGCCAATGAAAGGAGAAAATAGCTCTATGCTGCCCCATGAGCGCTATCCTGCAGATCTTGTTGTTACTAAAGAAGATTTTCTCCAAAGTGGATGGAAGGAAGCCATTTCAGATCTTGAACGCAGTAGCTCTGATCTATTGGATGCAGAAAGGAGAGCTTTTGATGACGGCCAGCTATCTCGCGGCAAGGTTTTGTCCATTCTCAGGAACGCCTGTTCATGGGGGGAACTTCCAGACGCAACAGAAGCCGAGATTGCTTTCTTTGCAGAAATCGTTGACGAGATAGACGATCATTGGCTGAAGGCTCATTTGGCTCATTTGGTCTGGCACTACCAACGTCCGCGTAACATAAAGTTTGCCTTAGATGCTATTGATAGCTACCGTTCAATTCCGTTGGATGCTGAAACATGGGTTTGGGCTGGTGACTTCTGGGATAGAGCAATCTGTTTAGCTCTCTCGATTAAAGATAGTGATCGTCTATTAGCTATTGAAGACGACATTATACAAAAACTTGAGTCGGCGATATGCGAGGGAAGATATTTCGGACGAGAGTTGGTCAAGTTATTGGAATCGAACAAACTTGGAAAAAGTCGAGCAACTAAAATCGCTACAAAACTCGAATCAATGGCTCTCGGCTTTGAATCTGACAATGAGCATTCAGTCGCAGCAGATTATTACCAAGCTGCTGCAGACTGGTTCGAACTAGCAGACGATACGGCTAAGTTCGTTGAAATGACCCTCGGAAAGGCTGAGTCATTGGTGAAAAAAGGGGATGAACGACTCTCTTCGGAAAAGCCAATGGTTGCAGCTTATTTTTACAAAATGGCCATTGATACTCTACATCGGCTTAAAGAAAAGAGTAAGATAGCTAAAGTGGATGAGCGAATTGACGAATTGATGCTGCGCCAAGAAGAGTTTTTGAATCAGGGAATTAGCGAGATGGAGCCGATTAGAATCGACATCACAGAAGAAGAGTTCAACCAATTCTCGACCGCTGCTTGTGCTGTTGTAACAGGCAAAGACCACATTGAAGCACTTTATAAATTTGTCAATCTAAGAAGTATGGTTGATGTAGATAAACTTATCTCACGCACGGCGAAGAGACTACGAACCTCTAACCATCCACCCATTAGTGCCAATCCGTCCTTCGACAACCCGGCTGTCCGCGCTCAAGTGGTAGAGACTTATATGATTTATGTTTCACTTTTAGCCAAGGCCACTCTATTGCCCGCATTAAAAGTCATATGGCAAGAACATTGCCTAGAGCCGAACCTTTTTTGCTCGATTGCCGAGCATTCCTCTATCGTGCCGCCTGGACGGACGCAGGCTTTCGTCAAAGGACTGCTCGCAGGATATAACGGCGACTTTGACGTAGCTTTCCAAGTTCTCTATCCTCAAATTGAAAACCTTATCCGTTTCCATTTAAAACGACGCAGGGTCAATACGCGATATAGAAGAAATGGAGTTGATGAAGAACTCCCGCTTGGTCGATTGCTCCATCATAACAAAACCGAAGAGATTTTCGGAAAAAACTTGCTCTTTGAATTAAGAGTGTTGTTTCATCCTCATCGTAACGACCGAGCACATGGCCTTATCGACGATACGTCTAGCCCTTCCCTTTGCGATGTTTACATTTGGTGGCTCCTGTTACGCCTCGTGTTCAATTCGTCCAATTTGCAATCGGAAAAGGAATCGCCTAATGCCTAAGATGCAAATTTCAAACCTGTACGACCGAGCGATTGAAGTCTTGGGCGACCAAGAGCGGGCGGAGGCGTGGTTCAATGAGCCGAAGAAAGCCCTCGGCATGAAGACGCCATTGCAATACGCCGACACCGAGCCCGGTGCCCGCGAGGTCGAAAACCTCCTCGGTCGCCTCGAGTACGGCGTATTCTCGTGATCATCCGGGCTTGAATGCGGTTTAGTTTGCGCATTTCAAACGAAGACAATACCATAATCCCCCGGCAGATCGTCTGTCCGCGTTCAGTTTCCTCTTTCGATCCCATAAAGACCATGTTCAAAGCACTCATCCTACATGAGCACTCTACCCTCATCGAAGAACTCGACGAAAGCCGCCTACCCGCCGGCGACGTAGAAATCGCCGTTGCGTATTCCTCGCTCAACTACAAAGACGGGATGATCCTCAACGGCTTGGGCGGCTTAGTCAAAACCTATCCCCACGTCCCCGGCCTCGACCTCGCCGGCACCGTCGTTCACAGCCAGAGCGACCAGTTCCAACCCGGCGACCAAGTCCTATGCACTGGCTGGCGCGTCGGCGAAATCCACTGGGGCGGGTACGCGCAAAAGGCGCGGCTCAAGGCCGACTGGCTCGTCCCCCTACCCGCCGATCTCACGCTGCGCACCGCCATGGGCTTGGGTGCTGCGGGCCTGACTGCGGCTATCTCCTTAGAAGCGCTCGAATACCACGGCCTCGCACCTGACAAAGGAGAAGTCCTCATCACTGGCGCGGCTGGCGGCGTCGGCTCCTTATCCGTCCTACTCCTCGCCTCGCTGGGCTACCAAGTCGCCGCATCCACTGGCCGCCCCGAACTCGAACCCTATCTAAAAGACCTCGGTGCCCAAACCATCATCGCGCGCCAGGACCTCGCCGAGCCATCCAACAAACCGTTAGAAAGTGCGCGCTGGGCCGCCTGCATCGACTCGGTCGGCGGCACCACCTTAGCCCGCGTCTTGGCCCAGATGAACTACGGGGGTTCCGTCGCCGCGGTCGGCTTAGCCGGCGGTGCCCAACTCACAACCACCGTCATCCCCTTCTTGCTGCGCAGCGTCAACATCCTCGGTATCGACTCCGTATTCTACCCAGCCGAACACCGCGCAGCCGCTTGGGCGCGCCTAGCCACCGCACTGCCCTTGGAAAAATTAGATCGCATCTGCACTGAGGTCGGTTTAGCCGATGTCCCTCGCCTCGGCAAGGACATCTTAGCGGGCAAAGTGCAGGGCCGCGTCATCGTCAACCCCAATGATTGACTTGGGATTCCCGCTATTTTAAACTCAAAGGCACAGAAGGAGTTTAGAATGCCCATCGATAACCAATATGTGACGGATTTGCCTGATATATACCGCGCTATCCTTGCGGCCTATCCCCGTTTCGACTCGACGCGCAGGGTTGGCTATGGCTTGTCGTACCAGTCTTTGTATTCAGCGTTGGAAGGGCAGTATACTCTCGGCCAGATTGTGACGGCATGTAAAAACATGGCCGATGGCAAGGTTATACAGATCAAGCGTGGGATATTCGCTTGTCCGACGCCCCTTGGCGAAGAACTCATTGCTGCGATTACGGGCAACACCATACCTGAGCTAGAAGTTCCTCCTTTTAATCCTCCCTAAGTAAGCCCCTTAAATGATCGGTGATTGGAAAATCCGCCATTTGCCGCGGTGTACCCATCATGTGTTTCTCTCTCATTGTGCTGAAGATCGAGATCGTCTGGTACTACCTGTGTACAACGCCTTAGAGGACAGCCAGTACTCGCCGTGGCTCGATCAACATCACTACCCAAGAGGTCGGGATCCTTTCGCCGCACTTCGAGAGAAAATTATATGCTGTCGTCACGTTGTGTATTTTGTTACAGCAAAGTTTCTCGCGCAGGGGCGGGGATGGAATAGCGTCGAAAGAGCCTATTCAAATCTACTTCAGGAAAATCTGCATTTTCGGTTGGAACTGTGCCATATCCAATTCCCCTTATTCTTTGTGCCTCGAAGTCATGCGATCCTACAGAGATCGGCATGGAAACCTCTCGTGCAACATGGGCGGTTTTATCAACCGGGACGAGTGGACAGTGGGGCGGTGAAATGGGCTACTAGAGAAATTTCAGCCTTCATTAGACAAGAGGAAAAGGACGGGGCATCTCTGGCGGCTCAAGTTCAGCACGATCCCGATTTCCGGCTATTACTTAAAGAAGAAAAAAACCTACTACGGAGGATCATGTGTGCAGATCCTCTGCCTGATTCCCTAAACTGATCAACCCAACCAGTAAGGAAACACACTATGCGCCGCCTAACGCTTCTACTCCTCACCCTCGCCGCCACCCAAGCTGGAGCTGACTCCAACATGCCCGGTACCGACCGCATCACCTACTTCGGCTACGAAGACTGCATCCTCCTCGAAAACGCCCACACCCGCGTCGTCCTCACCTCATCGGCCGGCCGCGTTCTCGAATACTCGCGCAAAGGCCCCAACGCCATCTACCTCGACCCTGCGCAAGAAGGCGCGACCTTTGAAGACGGCGATCCTCGCTTCGGCCCCACGGGCGGCCGCCTCGACATCGGCCCAGAAATGATCATCCCCGCTCATCCTGACCTCTGGCTCGGACACTGGGAAAGCCAAATCACCGGCCCGCGCTCGGCCCGCCTGATCAGCAAAAAGGACGAGCCGACCGGCGTCCAACTCATCCGCGACTTCCAACTCGCCGAGCACTCCACCCACTTGAGCGTCACCCAGACCATCAAAAACGTCTCCGACAGCGAAAAGCACTGGGGCCACTGGAGCCGCACCTTTGGCACGGGCGGCGGCATCGTAATCATTCCCCTGACGCCAAGTCGCTTCCCGGATTCCTACGTCATGTACGGCCCCGGCCCGGTCATCAACTATCGCCCTGAAGACCCCAACATCCGCATCCGCGACAACTTCCTCGAAGTCCTCTCCACGCCGCTCAGACCCAAGCTCGGCATGGACTCACAAGCCGGGTGGTTTGCCTATCTCGACCGCAACGACCTACTGTGGGTCAAGCGCTATCCAGTGTACCCCGACCGGCCCTACGGCGAACTGGCCGGGCTGACCATCTCAATATGGTATTACGAGGATCTGATGTGCGAGTTGGAGCCGATCGGCCCACGCGAGGACATACCGCCCGGCGGGGAAGCCTCCTTCACCGAGGACTGGTGGCTCCTGCCCTACACTTATCCTCAAGATGGCAGCGACCTCGACCTCGAAGCCATCAGCGCCTTGGTGGAACGAGAGGCGCGCTGAGCATAAAACTTAAGCCGCCAGAATCTTCTCGTACACCGCCATTCGCTCGCCTTCGCGCTCTGCTGGATCAGCTAGCTTGAGCCAAACCGCCTGATCCTTTTTGCCCGCGGCAACGTTCTGCACGGCTCCCGCTTCCTCGGGCTTGAGTCCGCTCCAAATCACCTCGCCGTCCTGCAAAAAGACGTACTTGTCAGCGTGAGCGTCCAAAATTCGCTCGTGGTTGTCGCGGTAAAAAAGCGCCTGCTCGCTGGCCGTCTGCCGCAGCCGCGCGATCTGCTCCGGCGGATCAGCTTCCGCCGAATCGAACTCGGCCACCGGCGGCGTCAAACCCTCCATGACAAAGTCAATCTCGTCCAAATCCACCGTCCCGAAGCCGTGCTCGGCTGCCACCGCCACTGGACTGCGATCGCGGCGGAAGGGCGGCGTCGGCCAATCGAGCCGAGGATCAGTGCCCATCAGGTGCGAACCGCAAGCGTCAGTGGCAATAACGTGATCGCCCGCAACCAAACAGTCGGCAATCCTACCCTCGCCGCCCCACTCCATGCGCGCCTGACCGGTCAGCCCGTCGATAATGTTGAGACAGGGCTGGGCAATCAGCCCCAAATCGGGCAGGACGTACGAGAGGCGGATGACGTGGTGGAAGTACGTGCGCAAGCGGCCGTGCGGCGGGATCGGCGGCAGGCCGAAGAGGTTTTTCAGGCACAGAGTGATGCCCATAAAACCGTGATTTTTCATCTTGGCCAACGAGACGAAGGCGTCGGCCTCGCCCAAGGCCGCGGAAAGCTGGTACTCGGAAAACATGATCCCGCCACCGGGCACTTTGTAGCGCTCAAAAGGTGGGTCGCCAGCCTCGACGTATTCGACGCCGAATTCCTCCAAGATCGGCCTAGCGTTGAAATCGTCACCCGGACGCTCACCCGGCGGCGCGGCACTGGTATCGAGCGCGAAAATCTCCGCGTCGCTGCGCTCCCGCAATAGCCGTAGCACCGCCCGCATCACGTCGTCGTCCACCAATTCCTGCCGCCGCCCGCCGATCCGGCGGATACTATTGGTGCGCATCTGCATGTTGATCTTGATGCCGATACGCCGCGCCTTTTCAATCTTGGCCCACGACCGGCTCAACGGCGCGGTGATTTCCACTAGCCGGTCGTAGATCTCATCCAGCGACGCTTGGTGGCTACAGTGGGTCGCGCGGACGGTGTAGTCTTTCTGATTGCTCATAACTCCTCCCGATTGTGAATGGACTCGGACAACTTGCACACTTCTCCGTCGGTTGACAAGAATCGGCGGCGCTCATTATGTACTTAAGAACGTTTAACTTCCACTCTCGCTCTACCAAGGACTAGCCGTGCCCAACCTCCGCCTGCAACTTCCCTGCGCCCTTCTCGGCCTCCTCCTCGCCGCTTCCAGCGTCCATTCAGCCGACTGGCCCTCCTGGCGCGGCCCAGCGCAAAACGGCGTCTCCGAAGAGACCGACCTCGTCGCATCCTGGTCGCCCATCTGGCACGCCGAATTTACTGGTCGCTCGACCCCCATCGTCCTCGACGGACGAGTCTTTGTCATCGGTCGCCGCGGTGAAGGCATCGAACATGAGGGCGTTGTCGCCGCCTTTGACGCCCAAGACGGCACCCTGCTCTGGGAACACGCCTACAACATCTTCCACACCACCATCCCCTTCAATCGCGTCGGCTGGGCCAGCCTCTCTGGCGACCCAGAGACCGGCTATGTCTATGCCCACACGGTCAGCGGACTGTTCTTGTGCTTCGACCGCGACGGCAAGGTCGTCTGGTCCCGCTCGCTGACCGAGGAATTCGGGCGCATCTCCGGCTACGGCGGTCGCGTCCACACTCCCGTCGTCGATGAAGAGCTCGTCATCATCAGCTATCTCAGCTCCAATTGGGGCAGCCACACGCCAGGCCGCCACCGCTACTTCGCCTTTGACAAGCGCAGCGGCGAACTCGTCTGGATCGCCACTCCGGGGGGCCGGCCGCTCGACACCACGTACTCCGTGCCCGTCGTCGCCACCATCAACGGCGTCCGCTTGCTCATCGGCGGCAACGCCGACGGCTCCATCTATGCCATGAAAATCCGCACTGGCGAGAGCATATGGGGATTCAAACTCAGTCGGCGCGGCATCAACTCTTCGGTCGTCGTCGCCGGCGACAAAGTGTACGCGGCGCACAGCGAGGAAAACCTCGACAACACCGCCCTCGGCCGCGTCGTCTGCATCGACGCCACCGGCAACGAGGTCTGGCGCTACGACGGCGTCTTCGCCGGTTACAGCAGCCCGGTCGTCCACGACGGCCGCTTGTACATACTCGACAACTCGGCCAACATCCACGCGCTCGACGCCGAGACCGGCCAAGTCCACTGGATTCACAACATCGGCACCGTCGGCAAGGGATCGCCCGTGCTGGCCGACGGCCGACTCTACGCGCCAGAGGTCAACGGCCGCTTTGCCATCGTCGCCCCCGGCCTCGACGCCGCCGAGACGCTCGACCTCGCCGAGATTGCAATGCCCGACGGACGCCCGGCCGAACTATTCGGCTCGCCCGCCGTAGCCTACGGTCGCATCTACCTTTCCACCGAAGCGGGCGTTTACTGCCTCGGCAACCCAGCCGCGCAGTTCAAGGTCTCAGCAACCGCAGCCAACTACCCACGTGAGCAAGCTGCCCCAGACGCAACACCGGCGCACCTGCAAATCATCACCGCCGAAGTCGTCGCCCAGCCCGGAGCCAGCGTATCGTTCCGCGCCCGAGCCTTCGACGCACACGGCCGCCTAATCGGCCCAGTCGCAGCCGAATGGACACTCGCCGGTCCGGTCGGCCAACTCGACGGCAATACGCTCGTCCTCGCGGACGCACCCAGCGGCGGCAAAATCGTCGCCAGTGCTGGCGAACTGACCGCCGAGGCACGCATCGCCGTACTCCCGCCGCCAAATTACAGCGAAGACTTCGAGGGATTCACCGTTGACGCCTCACCAGCTTGGGTCGGTACAGGCACCAAATTCAAGGTGCGCGAAATGGAAGGCAACAAGGTGCTGGTCAAGCCGCCTGCCGCCCGCGGCCTGCACCGCGCCAACACCTATCTCGGCGCGCCCACCATGACCGGCTACACCATCCAAGCCGACCTGCTCGGCACCAAAAAGCGCCGCGCCGTTCCCGACATGGGCCTGATCGCAAATCGCTACACCCTCGACATGATGGGCTACCATCAGCAGTTGCAGATCCGCACTTGGGCCGCCGAACTACGCATGGCCAAAACCGTGCCCTTCGCTTGGGAAACCGGCGTCTGGTACACCATGAAGATGCAGGTGGAAATCGAAGGCGATATAGCCCATATCCGCGGCAAAGTCTGGCCCCGCGACGAGCCGGAGCCAGCCACGTGGACCATCCAAGCGGTCGATCCCCTGCCCAACCGCAGCGGCAGCCCCGGACTCTACGGCTACTCTCCCGCTGAAATCTACTACGACAACCTGAAAGTTTGGTAATGACTCTAACTATTTGCAGTCTCATCCTCGCCCTAGCCGCCTCCGCCAGTGCCCAAACCGCCATGTGGGGCGGCTCGCCGGGGCGCAACCAAGTCTCGGACGAGAAGAATCTACCCACCACTTGGGACGTCGAGACCGGCACCAACGTCAAGTGGCGCGCCACGCTCGGCTCGCAGACCTACGCCGGGCCCCTGATCGCCGACGACAAAATTTTCGTCGGCACCAACAACCAGGCCGAGCGCGATCCCAACCACAAAGGCGATCGCGGCGTGGTGATGGCCTTTTCCCTAGAGGACGGCACCTTCCTCTGGCAAATCGCCCATCCCAAGCTGCCGGCCGGCCGCGTCAACGACTGGCCGCAGCAGGGCGTCTGCTCCACCCCTTACGTCGAAGGCGACCGCCTCTACTACGTCTCCAACCGCGCCGAAGTCGTCTGCCTCGACACCGAAGGCTTCCGCGACGGCGAGAACGACGGCCCCATCGCCGACGAGACCGCCACCGCGCCCACCAACGCAGATCTCATCTGGAAATTCGACATGATCGCCGAGCTGGACGTCTTCCCCCACAACCTCGCCACCAGCTCGCCAGTAGGCGTTGACGGTCGGCTCTTCGCCCTAACCAGTAACGGCGTCGATGAGGGCCACATCCACATCCCGGCCCCCTTTGCCCCCAGCTTCATCGCCCTCGATATGCAGACCGGCAGCCTCCTCTGGGACAGCGACCTGCCCGGCGACCAGATTCTGCACGGCCAGTGGGCCAACCCCGCTTACGGCGAGGCCGGTGGCCGCAAGCAGGTGATCTTCCCCGGCGGCGACGGCTGGGTCTATTCCCTCGCCCCCGACACCGGCGAACTCATCTGGAAATTCGACTGCAACCCCAAGGATTCAGTCTGGGAATTGGGCGGCCGAGGCACCCGCAACAACCTCGTCTCCACGCCCGTCTTCCACGACGGCATAGTCTATCTCGGCGTCGGCCAAGACCCCGAGCACGGCGAAGGCGAAGGCCACCTGTGGGCCATTGACGCCAGCGGCACCGGCGACATCACCGAGACGGGCGCAATCTGGCACTTCGGCGACAAGGACTACAACCGCACCATCTCCACCGTCGCCATTGCCGACGGCCTGCTCTACGCCGCCGACCTAAGCGGCTTCGTCTATTGCCTCGACGCCAAGACCGGCACCCACCACTGGACCCACGACACGTTCGCCGCAATCTGGGGCTCGCCCTTTGTCGCCGACGGCAAGGTCTATATCGGCGACGAGGACGGCGACGTCGATGTGCTCAAGGCCAGCAAAACGCTCGAATTACTCCACGAGACTAATCTGGGCAGCGCCGTGTACACCACTCCGGTCGCCCGCGACGGCGTCCTCTACATCGCCTCCCGCAACACCCTCTTCGCCATCGCAGAAGAAAGCCAATGACCGTCTCACCAGACAAAATCGCCGCAGCCCGCGACGACCTCGACGCCCACGTCCGCGCCATCGTCGAGTGGCACTTCAGCCCCGAGACCGGCTGCCCGTTTTGGCTCTCCTACGCACAACAACTCGACTTCGACCCGCGCGAGCAAATTCGCTCCTACGACGACTTGGCTCTGCTCGGCCACTTTGAAGATGAGTGGCTGCGCGGCGGCCCAGTGCGCCAGTGGGTGCCCAAAGCCTATGCCGACGAGCCGATCTACGTCTTCGAGACCGGCGGCTCGACCGGCTTGCCCAAATACCGCATCAACATCCGCGACTTCCACACCGACTACGCGCTCTACAGCGAGAGCCTGTCCGAGGAGGATTTCCCCAAGGGAGCCGACTGGCTGATGCTGGGGCCTTCGGGACCGCGCCGCCTGCGCTTGGCCATCGAGTATCTCGCTCAGCTACGCGGCGGCTTGTGCTTTATGGTGGATCTCGACCCGCGCTGGGTCAACGAACTCATCCGCGCCGGCAAGATGCGCGAGTTGGAAGCCTACAAAGCCCACGTCATCGAGCAGGCGCTCAAAATCCTCAAGGCCCACGACAACGTGCAGTGCGTCTTCACCACACCTCGCCTCCTCGAAGCCCTTTGCGAAAAAGTCTCCCTGCCCAAGCTCGGCATTAAGGGCATCTTCTGCGGCGGCACGGAAATGAACGCCCAGTTCCACCGCTTCGCCCGCGAGGAGTTGGTGCCCGGCCTCGCCTTTGTCCCCACCTACGGCAACACCCTGATGGGCTTGGCCTGCCCCAAGCCCTTTGACCCGGCCGACGAATACGCCATCACTTACTACCCGCCGCAGCCACGCGCCGTCATCGAGCTAGTTGATCCCAAAGACCCCTCGTGCAAGGTCGGCTACGGCGAGACCGGCCAAGTAATGCTCACCACCCTGACCAAGGAATTTTTCATGCCCCGCTTCCTCGAACGCGACGAGGCTGAGCGTGCGGAGCCTATTGAGGCGTATCCTTGGGATGGAGTCAAAGATTTGCGGCTGCTGGCGGAGTTACAAGAGTCTGTCGTGGTGGGGGTGTACTGAGGTGTAAGTTCTACGCTTTAAGAAATTCTTCTGCGGTTACATCTGCTTGCTTCAGGACCGATACTAAGTTCTGCTCTCCGGGGGACAACACAATAGCAAAGAAGACCTGCAGTACTCATGATACGTAGATTTGGATACAACTAGATAAGGTCAGACAGACCGAAGAAGCGGTTGTGCTGCCCTCGGTCCTAATCACCGGATCGAGATGTTTCAGATAGGTGGACATCTCAGCTACTGTCGCCACGGCTCTCCCTATTGTCTTCTGCATTTTTAAAGGAATAGTTTATATTCATTTATATGCGACCTAAAGGTAGTGCCGATCGGCTAGAATATCGTCGTCAATGGGCGGCTGCGTTGCTTGATGAAGGCAAAGGGGTCAACGAAGTGGCTCGCTTGGTCAAAGCTTCCCCGTCCTCGGTGTCTCGTTGGAAGGCGATGAAAGCCCAAGCGGGTGAGGCCGGGCTGAAAGCCAAACCGCATCCGGGTCGGGGCTGTCAGTTGAGTGCCCAAGACAAGGAGCAGTTGAAAGAGCTTCTGCTCCAAGGCCCGCAAGCGGCCGGCTTTGATAGCGCGCTGTGGACCTGTAAGCGGGTAGCCCAGGTGATTGCCCAAACGTTTGGGGTGTCCTATCATCCCGATCATGTGGGTCGTCTGCTGCATGGGTTGGGTTTTTCGTGCCAGTATCCCCAGCACCGGGCGCGGGAACAGGATGAGGACGCCGTGCGCCAATGGCGGTTGGTGGCATGGCCGCGGATTAAAAAAAAGCCCGGCACCAAGAGGCGACCATCGCCTTGATGGATCAGAGCGGCTTCATGCTGCAACCGACCCGGCGTAGGACCTGGGCGTTGCGGGGCCACACGCCCATACACCCCGTGTGGGATCGCCATGATCGCTTGTCGGTTCAAGCTGCCGTTACCCTGCCGCCTCGACGGAAGCGGTTGGGGGTGTATTTCCAGATGTATGAGCATAATATTAATACGCAGGATGTGGTGTCCTTTGTCGGTCATCTGCTGCGTATGATACGGCGCAAGGTCGTGCTCATTTTGGATCGGTGGAGTGTCCATCGCGCCGCGGTGGCGATCTTGCACAAAAGGTATCCAGATCGACTCACGATCGAATGGTTACCCGCCTATGCGCCCGAATTGAATCCGGTCGAACAGGTCTGGAATCATACCAAGTATGGCCAGCTAGCCAACTTCATGCCAGACCACATCGACGACGTAGCCGAGGCCGTCTGCATGTCGATCTCCGCCCAGCATCATGATAACGACCTGATTCGAGGCTTCTTCAAATACGCACAACTTAAACTGTAAAGTATTCCTTTATTTTTGCAGACCTCAATAATACGTAGTATCAAACGGTCTTAGGCACGACTAGGCCGAAATAATTCGGATCCTCACCGATGAGATAGCGGTCAAAAGCTTCAGTCGGACTGGTAAGCCCATGCCTGTGAGCGAGATAAATCTAGTGAAGAAGATGTCGGAATGGGTCCGATTCGGAGTACATGAAGTGAGTAGCGGTTTTGGCTGAGAATTGGGCCCTACACTCGGTTCCGTCTAGGCTAGAAGGAATTAGGGTTCCTCCTCCCAAAACCTCTATCATGTTCGGAGAACAGTCATCCCCAAAATTCCCGGAAAGTTCTGCATATTTGGTGCGAAAGGTATCAGGTCTTAATCTGAGTTGATTGGTGAGCACAGCACCAAATATTTGCGTCAGTCCTAGCTGGTCGCCTTCACGATACAAATCAAAACTCATAATGGACGGGATTTGGATGCTGCCGTAACGACGATAACGGATTAGCGGTTCATCTGGCTTTGATAACGAATCATGCACTTCATAACGGCGTAAACTCTATCTTCTTGAACGAATCTTGTAGGTCAGTGCTGCCAATGGAACTTTTTACCTCTACTACACCTATAACGCCTTCGCACGGATAATAAGTAGATTCAGGTGTGTCATTAACGGAGAACACAGGACAAATGTCCCGTTCGTACAGGACCACATCTTGCTGTTTGCTGCTACTTCCGTAACTATCAATTATGCAACCGGAGCCCACTGCAATCCCTCTCGGAAGAATTTGCTCAAGTTCTTTACGCACCGGTGCTTCGATAGCTGTGCCAACCAATGAAGGGGGGGTAGCCTGTCTGGCTTCTTCAAAATGCCTAACTAGCCTATGCCCTACGTGAGCTATGAATGCCGTGGAGTCAAATCCTGATTTCAATTATCACCTCTCTCTATTGAAGGAAGTTTCTCAGAAGCTATCGTCTCGTTCCTTGCCAAGGCCATAGCGTGCAATAGATACCCCCTATGTTAGGAGTCTGACGGACTATCTGTAGCAATAGAGGATGAGAATTGTTTAACCAGAAATGTCTCAGTGAATGCTATAATGCTGCTGACGTCGGCAGTATTGATTGCAGTCCATTGCGCATGAAATGTTTTGTTACGGATTTTTACAAATCCACTTAACAGCGCCCCTTGGGGACCACGAACGACACCTTTAGACTTTAGGGCATTCACTACCTCCGACATGTTTTTCTCATGGACATCGAGGCCCTGGTCGCTCGCATATCGCTTTAATACATCTTCCAAAGCCGCACACGCTAGCACTGCTGCGACATCCTTCTGTCCTGCATCGAGTGCTTCACGAGCTAAGACCAAGAAGTCCCCAAAAACCTCGCCTCGAGCTTCGGATCGGATATTTACTATAAGCCCCTCTTCGATGTCCGATTTTAACACACGGAGACAACCATGCAGACGATCCGTGAAAACCTGCATTCTGCTGGATTCGTACTTGTTGTAGTTGCGTGTTTGGCCTTCATAAACCTGCTCACGTATCGTTTCCAACAGCTTTAGTTGCGGTGAGTGAGGACCATAGATCTTTTCAAACATGTTAGTGACCGTCACATAGAGTTCGCCAGCATGGATATCAGACATGGAAATAGATTCTTTCTCGAGTAGTTGATCAATTCGATTCAGCATGATTTGTTCTTTTTCAGTCATTGGTCGATGCTGTTCACTCATAGTAAACTCCTTCTATATTCTGCAAGGGCGGCGTGCTGATAGATGCCGGCGAGAACCCAGCCGAGCACATAGTCCTTTTCGACAACCTGGGGCCGTAAGCCAAGTTTACCCGCGACATCGAGGATTTCGTGGCGGTCGATCATGCGGACACTGCCTTGGCCCAACTCTCAGGCATAAGGAGACGCCATCGGGATATGAGACGGCGGCATGAAAGCTTCGGGTCGAGTTTGGCGTCCCCTTGGGTTAGACGAGCACGGCAAGCCTCAACAAGGGTGGTAGTGCTAGGTCCGCGTTCTACCAGAAAACCCAGACGCTTGAATACGGCACCATTACCGAGCCGATCTGCATAGGCAATTAGCTTGTCGTCATCCCTGTCCTTGCGGTCGAAATAGGTCTCAAGACAGTCGGCAACATGCTGGATGCCAGCTCCGAGGTCTGGATTGTCGAGCATGTCGATGATGGTGCGATGAACGTCCGATACGGCGATCTGGGTTCTTCCGCGCCAGACGGTCTTCGTGCCGAAGATCATATCCTGCTGGACATGCTTTAGAGTAAAGTGTGCGCCATGGTGTTGCTGGCTTTTCGCACGCACAGCCCGCGCTGTCATCACAACAATATCGCGGAAGATCTGCTCCGTCAGGTCCCAGTGTTCGGCGGCAGTCCGGCCGCCGATGTAGGCCGGCTTAAAGAGCGCAGGCACCAGCACCCAGGGATCATCGAGAACCTGCTCGCTGGCAAGGGAGTCAAGGCCAACCGGCGCGTAGGTACCCGGGCCAACGCGCCGCAGCCAGCCCTGCCCTCTCCAACGGGAGAGTAGCTTAGCGGCGTCGGAACGGCTAACGCCAAGGGCATCTTCAACATCGGCGATATGAATGATGTCGCCGGATGCCCGAATAACGTCGGACAGTCTGCGGCGTCCCTTAGGTATGGCGACCTTTGAGTTCATGGTGATGAATAGTAAGACTGCAAAAAATCGCGTTTTATGTGAATTTTTGTCTATATAATATATAATGGAATAGACGAATTCTCGCAAGAAGACCATCAAGCGCACATATCATCTATCAAGGCGGGCAAATCACAAATTCTTCGACAGCGAGGAAATGTATCTGATATTTCGGCTACATTTTCCACTCGATAAGGTTGATCTCCAGCATAGGCATGTATATCGTCCTATACATATGTTTATAGAAAAGGAGCAGGTGAAGGTGGCCAAAGTTCAGTTAGTGATCTCCGACGAAGACCGTGACCGCTTCGTCCGTCAGGCACGGAGCGAGGGAATGACCTTGAGCGCGTGGCTCAGAGCCGCCGCCCACCAGAGACTTGAAGGACAGCAGCGATCTCACCCCTTCGAACCCCCAGCCGACCTCAAAGAATTTTTCCGCGCCTGCGACGCGCTGGAAGGCCCCGAACGGGAACCAGATTGGCAGGAGCACTTGGCCATCATCGACAAATCGCGAAAACGGTTGAGCAACTCTTGATACCAACGAAATCGCGGTAGGATAGATTCGTGGGATTAAGCCGAATCAATCGCATAATGGATACAAGCGCGAATGTCGTCTTCTTGAAGGTCTGGAAAATAGTCAGAGAGAATCGCCTTAAACGAGATTCCCTTGCGCACTAATTCGAGAACGTCAGCCACGGGAATCCGGGTTCCGGCAACACAAGGCTTACCAAAGTGAATTTGCGGATCAACCGCAATCCTGCCTCGATAATCTCCATTATCCATATCTCTTAGACTCCAATGTAACTTTACTCTATTATGGTTGACATCGGTCATATCCCTCAATGCTGAAATTGAAAACCAAAGAGCGCATGTCGTCCAGCGGCTGGATAGAAGTATCTATATCCACTTCCCGATGCGTCGGGATACCCCGTTGTACTGTATGATCGATCAAAGACATTGAATACGTCAAGCGTAGCGGCAACTAGACCCACTTGATATTTGAGCCGAACATCCACAGTGCTATAGTTAGGCAGCGTAATCGCATTCGCGTCATCGAGAAAAATGCGATTCGCAGATTTAACAACGATGCTCCCACCCAAGCCGGATTTATGTGCAGCATTGACGCCGCCATATATCACATCGCGTGGGATGGCCTTCAGGAATTTGCCGGCGTACTCGCCAATTTGCGATTTAGCGGATTGGTGGGTGTAATTGAGAAACAAATTCAGGTTCGACTTTACTATAAACCTGAGCCCCGTTTCAATCCCCTGATGGCGGCTTTTGCCGATATTCACGTACTTGAGCTGCTGAAGGTCAAAATCCAACTCATTCTTCATGTCCATCGTATAAGCCGCAAGCGAAAGTTCGCCGTACAGGAGGTTCGGGAACAGCACCGCGCGATGATAACTTCCCACCTCAACAGATGTCCCAAACTGCGGCTTTAAATCACCACTTGAAAGCAAAACTTTGAACGGAGGATTTGGTGGGATCTCAAAGATAATCGAACGCTGGCCATAGAGCTGATCCAGTGTTGGAGCTTTGAATGATCGCGAAACGTTGGCGTATAAGTTGCCGACATGCCGCTCTGTTTTTACATAACGGAAATTCGCCCCCGCCTTTGGACTCAATTCCGCATGGGTCGTTGATTGTTCCTCCCCTTCACTCGGCGCTTTAGGAGTAAACTGATCGCGAATTACATCGGCGCGCATTCCCAAAACGACGCGCAGTGTTTGCATTGGCGTAAGCTCGTACTGCAGGAACCCAGCAGCCGAGCGCCGAGTGCTAGCGCCCTTTTCCTCCAATGCACCGCGCGCAACGGAGTTCATCTCACTATAGTCAGCCAGTCCGCCAAGAAGGAACTGATAATACTCAGAGGAAAGCGAATGCACACCCGCGTCAATGCCAATACTAAGACGATCTTTGCCGGGAAATCCTAGTTGGTCGAGCGTCAGTTGCAGCGAGCTCGTGAGGCGCGAGGCCGTAAGTAAACGATTCTTAGTGTCGGCAAATTCGGGGCTGAGTTGCAGCGTCCTAACCGCATCGGAATCGCGAATCTCGCCGGAAACCGCGCCGGAAAATTTGGCCCTATCGCGAAGATTGTAATCACCTGTTATCGCCGCTCGATGCGTTCGGTCCGTCGTATGGTCGAACCTGTAGAACGGTGTCGATTGAGAGCGGTCGTCATCTAACTCAGCGTCAGTCAACGGGCCGGGTTCATCAAATTGCTGGAAGTGATGCGTTGTTGAAACCGCAAGCGAACCGTTGGGTTTTTGCAGCAGCGCAAAGGAACCCCCAAGATTTTCTACTGCGCGGTCGGCATGTTCTCGAAATCCGGCATACCGCTCCCCCGATCCGAATGCCACATATTCGCGCCCATGCCAAAGACCGCTCGTTCTCGCCTGTACACCCAGTGACCCAAAGTTTCCACCCGTTACTGAAATCTGTGTCAGAGGTGCATGCTCGCCAGCGGTGACCACGTTGACAACGCCACCAATCGCAGCATCGCCATACAGCGAAGACGCGCCACCGCGCAAAAATTCAATTGAGCTAATACTTGCAAGCGGGATGGCATTCCAATTCATCAACCCTCTCTCAAGCTCATTGATCGGCCTTCCATCGATCATAACCAGCAGATATTCTGCCTCGCCGCCACCGTAAAAACCGCGCAACGTCGCCAACGGATCGCGCCCCAGCCCATCGCGGTGCAAAAACGAAATTCCTGGCAAAGTTTCCAGCGCAGCGGCGAGGTTTTTCAGCGGCAGGAACTCCATCTCGGCACTGGTACGCACCGACACCGCAGCAGTAGATTCAAAAAGCGAATTCTCTATCCGCTCCGCAGTGACAACAGTCTCTTCAAGTTGATAAATCCTCTCAGAATCATCCTGCGCAGCCGCACGGTCTAGGAATTGATTCGCGATACCGATGGCAACCAAGACGACTAACCTGAAACGCAGATTAAACATAAATTAATCAAGCCCCCGAATTTTGTTCTGCGATTACAGATTTATAGATTATAGATCGTAACCCCTTACTCCAACTCCAACCCAAAGCCCAAACCCATGCACCTACCCATCCTCCGCGCCGGCCAGCCCTACACCAGCCTCGACCGCCTCGCCGTCGCCCATATCGCCACCGGCCAACCGCTGGCCCAAGTCAGCCAAGCCAACCGCGGCCTAATCGCCCGCGACTTAGCCGCCCAAGAGCGCAATCGCCAAGCACTGCAAGCCCTCACCGTCGCCGAATTGGTCGCCATCTGCCAACAGGCCGCCGACCTCTTCTTACACGCCGAGTTGCCTCTAGGCGACGACAGCCAAACACCGGACGACTATGTCGCGCAAGTCTCGGCCACCACCGGCCTGCCGCAGTCGCTGGCCCGCGCCAACATGGACAAAATCCACCGCGTTGGCGTCGAAATGTCCGCCGTGCTCAGCGGCCTGACCCGAGGCTTAGACCTAACCGTCCTCGACCACGGCCCAAGTCCGCTCCACTTCGCGTCCCACGCCCACGCCCTCGGCTGCATCCTGCCGAGCAACTCGCCCGGCGTCCACGCGCTATGGCTGCCAGCCATCCCGCTCAAAATTCCGCTGGTGCTCAAGCCGGGCCGCGAAGAACCGTGGACACCCTACCGCATCGCCCAATCCCTGATCGCGGCCGGCTGTCCACCCCAAGCCCTGAGCTACTACCCAACCGACCACGGCGGCAGCACCGAAATCCTACTCCGCTGCAATCGCTCGCTGCTATTCGGCGGCGGTCCTACCGTCGCTCCTTGGCGTGACGACCCTCGCGTCCAATTGCACGGACCAGGACGCAGCAAGATCATCATCGGCGCGGACAAAATCGACCAGTGGGAGCACTATCTCGACCTCATGGTCGCCTCAATCGCTTCCAACGGAGGCCGCTCCTGCCTCAACGCCTCCGGCATCTGGGTGCCCGCCCACGGCCGCGCAATCGCCGCCGCTCTCGGCGAGCGCCTGAGCCAAATCCAGGCCCGATCCCTCGACGATCCCCAAGCCCAAATCGCCGCCTTCCCCAATCCCGCCGTAGCGCGCCAGATCTCATCCCTAATCGACGGTCAACTCGGCGACGCAACAGACACGGCCAGAGGCCAAGGCGAACGCGTCGCCGAGACCGGCGGCTGCACCTTCCTCAACCCAACCTTGATCCACGCTCCCGACTGGCAACATCCACTCGCCAACACCGAATATCTCTTTCCGTTCGCCTCGGTAGTAGAAGTCCCACAAGAAGAAGTGGTCACACGCATCGGCCCAACGCTGGTAGCCACCGCCCTCACCGAAGACGAGAGCCTAACGCGCCAACTGCTCGCCGCGCCCCACATCGAACGCCTCAACCTCGGCCCGATCCCCACCCACGAAATCGCCTGGGATCAGCCGCACGAGGGCAACCTCTTCGACTTCCTCTGCCAACAGCGCGCCTTGCAGCGCAGGACCGGATGACTCCCTTCGACTTTGATCCGTCCATCCGCGTAGTCTTTGGTGCTGGAACCCTCGGCCAGCTAGGCGACCTCGCCAGCGCATTGGCCGGCCCCCGCGCCCTGCTCGTAACCGACCCCGGCCTCATCCAAGCCGGCCTCGCCGAACAGGCCCAACATGCACTACAAAACGCCGACCTAACGACGACCACTTTTTCCGCCGTAGGAGAAAACCCCACGACCGAACACGTAGCCGCCGGAGTCCACCACGCTCGCACCCACGGCCCCATCGACCTAATCGTCGCCTTAGGCGGCGGCAGCGCTATGGATTGCGCCAAGGGCATCAATTTCCTGCTGACCAACGGCGGCCAAATGCAGTCCTACCAAGGCTACGGCAAAGCCACCCAACCCATGCTGCCCTCCATCGGCATCCCCACCACAGCCGGAACGGGCAGCGAGGCCCAATCCTACGCCCTAATTACCTGCGGCGACAAAGGTGCCAAAATGGCCTGCGGCGACCGCAAAGCGCGCTTCCACATCGCCATCCTCGACCCAAACGTGCTAATCAGCGTCCCCCAGCGCGTCCGCGCCGACGCTGGTATCGACGCCCTCGCCCACGCCGTCGAAAGCTACGTCTCCACCCGCCGCACACCGCTCTCGCAGATGTTCGCCCGCCAAGCCTGGCAACTGCTAGCGCCCCACTACGAGGCAGCCGTCGCCGATCCCCAAAACGCCGCCGACGCCATGCTCTTAGGTGCCCACCTAGCCGGCACTGCCATCGAAAATTCCATGCTTGGTGCCGCCCACGCCACCGCCAATCCCCTCACTGCCCACTACCCACTCACCCACGGTCGCGCCGTAGCCCTGATGCTGCCACACGTGATTCGGTTGAATGGTCAAGTAGTGGACGAGCTATACGGCGAACTTTGCGCAGACATCCAACTCAACGGCAGCGCCCTCGCGCTCGCTGAACATCTCGAAGAACTGTGCGCTATGGCAGGGCTACCGCGCCGACTCGCCGATTGCCAAGTCGCCGCAAGCGATCTACCCGCCATGGCCCAAGAAGCCGCTGGGCAGTGGACCGGTACCTTCAACCCGCTTCCCTTGCAAGAAGCGGATTTTCTACGGCTTTACGAGATGGCGTTTTGATAAGGGGAGGCCGACTGTACTGAGACGCAAAAGTCGCAATATGAAGCTATTCTCCGACTAGAGCCAAAGCTCTATCTACAACTTGATCGGACAAATACATGCCCAACTGCCTGAGTTGATTAACTACGGGCCGTGCCAATGGAATCATCCCGCGTCTTTTTGCAACCAAAACAAGACCTAGCGTGCCACGAAAGGGAATGCCCAGAGTTGTTGCGCAACGACGTGCTGCTAGGTCGTCAATGATAATTTCCGTGCCTTGGTGGGCATAGCCCCAACTCAGAACAGATGATTCGCCTGGACCTAAATCCCAAGCTTGAATCCGTTCGTCAATGGGCGGTGTAGGGACGACGGTCATCCAAGCTGCTTTTTCCATGGCCTGGACCGTTGGATCTTCAGACCCACGCTCTTGGACCTCTGCGGCAACGGCGGCAGGTATGATTATTTCATCATCCGCGATTTTCAGTAAATCGAGCAAGTCTCCACGGGCCAAGAATATGAGCGGTGAAGCATTGACGGCTGGTTTTTCAGCCACGATCTAGTTCGCTCTTCAATGCATCGATATCCACCGCAAAGACATCCACTTGCTCACGGGCTAAGGCCATGAGGAAGTCGGTGCGATCCAAACCAGCTATATGGGCGGCCTTTTCTTGCGAGATCACACCCCGCTCATACCAGTGGATAGCTCCGGCTAGGCGAAGTTCAGCGACGAACTCCTCTGGCGAGCGACGCAAAGCGGAGAACACTTCATCTGGAAATTCTAAGGTGACTTTAGTCATAACCAACATCCTGCTTTATTATCCCGAACACTTGTCTACTGATGGGAACAAGCCTTTTCCGACAAGATAGCAGTTTTCCTAGATTCGACCAAATACAGACGCTTTAACAACATAGCGCGTCCCAGCGATAGTCTGTGCATAAGTCCTGAATGGCCCGGTGGAGATCAATTGACAATGCCTATAAGATTTCTATTATAAACACCACCCAAAAAGCGGGTCGTAGCTTGAGATTATCTCAGCCCCACCGGACACAGGCGCATGAGTTCGAGTGAGCTATAGCGCTGCTCGGCGATGCCGGCGGCCATAGCCGGCGTTGTCGGTTGCCAGCGCCCTTCGTCGGTGCGCTGGCGCAAGGAACGCTGGGGGTGATGAAAATTGTAGCGCAACGCGCCAATCCAACTGAGCGCATCATGCCGATCCGACCGACGTGAAAAGCGCAGGGTTTTGCGCCCCTTTCGTGCGTTACGCATCCGGTCGGTCAGGTTGAAGCGCTCGATGGCACTGGTATTGGCTTTCGTCCAGCCCAACTGCGCTACGACCTCAGCCAAGCGGCCCTTGCCAAAGCGGGGTCGGATCTCGACCCGTTGGACTCGTCCGCCGTGCCGATGCTTGACAATCTGGGCGTATACCAAGCCTTGGGGGATGCGAACAACAGGGGCCGGCCGGCGGCCCCGGCGATGGCGTCGAGGCACCGGATAGGCTCGACCAAAGGTGGCCACAATCGCTTCGGGATAGGTCGGCTCGCCATCGGTAAACAGCGCCGGCAGCCGCGCATCACACGAAAGCCGCGCTGCCGCATCGGCCACGACTTGATGAATCGTCGTCGTCGTACGGCGACCCGGCACCAGCGATACCAGCAATTTACTCTGCGGATCCAAACTGGTAGCATCCCAATAATCCCCCCGTTCACTCGGATCGTCCATCGGCGTCATGTGCCGTTGTTTTTTGGCCACATACGACCATTTCTCATCAAATTGGAGCGCCCTCGGATGCACGTCACGCACCAGCCGGTCATGCAGTTGATAGCTGACCGGTCCGCTCACGCGCAAAAGGCGGCTAACCGCATCCTTGGACACCCCCACCAAGCGCGCCGTGGCATTCAAGCCACAGGCACTATCCAGATGCTCGATCACCGACACGGCTTGGGCTTCACCGATTTTGCAATTAAACAACGCCGTGCCTTTGCGCTCGCTGAATTCCTCGCCGCAGCACCCACAGCGCAGATAGCGAATCCGGTCGGCTCCATAGGTCTTGCGCACCCGCAGGTTGGCTTGGCCGCGTTGGCCGTAGGTCTTGCATTGGGCATTGAGACAGCACAAATTCTCCAACGCTGGTCTTGGCTCTTTCATCTGTATCCCTCCTTGCTTGGCGGTTTGGAGAGATAAATAAAGGGCACAAGGCCAGCACTAGACCTAACTGGTCTGAGATAATCTCACGTTACGACCTAAATTGACGCAGCACCGATTTTTCAAACTGAACCACTACCTCATTTTAGGTGTGCGGGGCAATTCGTTTCGCGGCTGTGTAGCTGATAGGTTGAAAACAAGAGTAGATCCCGATGGCTGGCGGTATTTTCGGGGTTTCCCGTACTGTAGCCATGATTCCATTCCAGAATCCACATTTTCAAATTGAACCACTACCTTTTTTTAGGAGCCGATGCTTGGGACAATCCGACGCTGTTGGACAATGAGGAAGCCGCGGTGGATGGCAGCTTTTTCAGCAGCCACTTTTCGCCGGACACGGACGAGCCGAGTGCGCATGCGTTCATCGACACATATCAGGCCCTGTACGGGATTGCGCCCACCGGCGGCGATACAGTGAGCTACGATGCTGTCCGCTTACTCTTGGAAGCCGTCGAGCGAGCGGGTAGTCTCGACGCAGATACGATATGGCAGCAACTGTTGGCTACCGAACAGTACGCTGGGGCGACGCGCATTGCCGGGTAAAACGAAAATCGCCATCCGACCAAGAGCGCGGTCATTATGACCATTGAAAACGACGTGAAGAAGTTCTATCAGCAGATAGATCCGCGGGTATTAGTGTACATGAGGGACATCCAAGTCATGCTTTTGGCTTGATAACGCGTAAATACTTTTTCTTTGCTTTCTCTTTACATTTCTCATCTAGCCCGAGCATTTTCAACAAATGCAATTTGAGAAGAAATTCGAGGCTCATTGTCAATTCTAACAATTCCTTGAAATCTCTAAACTTGGATTTTTGTGAAGGATTCTCTGGGTGTTCAAAATAATTTCTTATATCTTTAACACGCTCGCTAAAGTCCTCCTCAAAAAGATCGCTGAACGGTTTTACCAATTCATCAATCGCGTCTTTCTGGCTCAGATTTTTTTCTTTGCTTAAAATTTTGGCACAGCGCACAAAATCTAAGAATATGCTTTCCCCTCCATATCTATGTTTACTGTAAGCCGATAAGTGGTAATAATAGAAAGCCTCATTATAATCTTTATGTCCTTTTAGCCAATTAGAGAGCACTTCATCAATTTGATTTTTAATATCTTCGAAAGTGAAAAGCATATCATGATCACGAATAATCTTTCCTTCATCGTCAAAACGAAATTGCCCCGGATAGTAAATGTTACAACATGAAATCTCATTCTCATCGGGAGCTATTACACGCATATTATCAACGAAACACTGATCATTCATTGCAAAGGTAAAAAAGTTTCTCAGCTTGAAAATCAGGTCTTCAAAATATCCAAAAGGCTGAGGTTTTTCCACTGATAACATCACATCAACTACTTGCTTTAAGATATTCCTTTCGGACACAAAAGGAAAACTAAATCTCAAATTTATTTCCAGATTTATTCCCATATAATTGATTGAACAGAGCAAAATCTTTTTTGGAAAACGACAGGTAACGGATACTTCATTTTCAACATCGTGAAATTGGAATCCAAAGTCATTGAGAAATCGGAATCTCTTGATCCCAACCCATTCATCCAGATTGCTTACGGAAAATTTTACAGAATGGAATTTGGGATCTTCTTGGAAGAAGTCTTCGTCGTCGAATCCAGTAAGAGCTAAAGACGCACTAAGCTTCATATACTCAAGAAGATTTAGTACTTTTCCACGGGGTCCATGCGAAAGAACGAAGCATCCTTTCAAAGAAACGAAACCATCTTGAATTAAACCGAAGATGCAATTATTATCATCTAAATCTTCATATAAATCGGATATACTAGAGCTTCTAGGCTTGTCTTGCAATTCCAAAGAGATCTTCCTTGCTTCAGAAATACGGAGCACTCCTTGTACTCCGTTTTCTGGATTTTTTGGAGACCAGAAATATCCCATTTCTTCAATCGGTTCTGAACGTCCCACTGTCCCTCCTTATCGAGCATTGTCGCTTATTTCGCTGTCGATTTCAGACGATTTTTGGAATCTCGCCTTAGATCTAATATCGGGATAGCGTTCTAGATAGCCAAATAGCCAAGTCCTGCCAGTAGATGTACCTTTGATAATCCATAGCGTCGCGTCTCTCGATATGACCTCCGGCGTCTGCCACAGACGCCCACTTAGCCCTGCGCCAACATTGCTAAAATCGCAAGGAAACCGACATTATCGAATTGTCCAATGACGCTATACGGCCCATCTTACATGGCAATATAGCCTTAGCCCCTCCGCAGAAAGGAGGAAGCGCTCCCATCATGTCTTCATCGTCTAAGAAAAAGAACAAACCCACGGGCATCTATGTTTGGGCCTCCGAAGGCGCGAAGCCCTTGGCCGCTTCGACCATCAGCGCGGATGCCCCCAGCGGCCCTTCTTATGGGGCCTCTACGGGACTGTCGTTCAAAGATACCGGAACCCTGATCCGCCAACTCAAGCGCGGACTGCCGATGACCGCTTTTGACCACCTTCAAGCCGCCATGGCCGTACCGGCCAAGACATTGGCCAGCGCGGCTAATATCGCGGTTCGGACGCTCAATCGCCGCCGCAAAGAAGGCCGCCTCCAAACCGATGAGTCCGAGCGTTTATTCCGCATTGCTGCACTATACGACCACCTTCCCCGCCCATCAAGGAGCCTCCCAAGATGAAAATCACCGACATCGAAGTCATCCCCATCTTTCCCAAGCTGGCTAGCCGCTACGCCGAGCGCCGCGTCGATCTCTACGGCATCGACTGCCGCGTCGTGTACAAAGTCCACACCGACGCCGGCATTACCGGCTACGGCGACATGCGAGTGCGGCCCTACGCCCAACCGTCCCGCGACGCCGTCGCCCAATTCATTGGCCTCAGCCCCTTCGACTTCGTCAACGACCATCGCTCCGCCGTCCCCTCGGGCCTACTATGCGCCCTGTACGACGCGATGGGTAAACACCTCGACCTGCCCGTCCACAAACTCCTCGGCCAGAAAAAGCGCAACGCCATCGCCGTGGCCGCCTGGACTCGACCCGCCTCCCCAGAGATCTTCCGCGACGAGATCAAACGCGCCGCGGCCGAGGGCTATCGCGTCTTCAAAATCCACACCTGCACCTACCACGACGTCTTCGAACAGACCCGGCTGGCCACAGAGGTCGCCCCAGAGAGTTTCCGCATCCACTACGACTTCAACCACAACCGCAGCCTCGGCAGCGCACTGCCGATCATCGCCGAACTCGAAAGAAACTTCCCCATCGTCGGCTACATCGAAGACCCGCTCGACAAAAAGGACATCGACGGCTGGAAGCGCTTGCGCCAACAGACCAATCTGCCGCTAATCATGCACGGCACGCCCTTGGGCGGGGTCCAAGAATTGATATACGGCCTCGCCGACATGTACATGATCGGCGGCTCCCTCGAAGACACCATGGCCGCTGGCTGGGCCTGTGGCCGGGCCAATGTGCAAGTTCTACTGCAATTCGAAGGAGGTACTCTGGGCAAAGCTATGGCCATGCACATGGCCTCGGTGCTGCCGACCCACACCGCCCACTCGATCAACCTCGACGACCAGTACGCCGAAGACTACACCACCCAAACCATTCCCGTTGTCGATGGAGCCTCCCCCGTACCTAACGGACCGGGCTTGGGCTTTACAGTCGATGAGGACGCGCTGGCGCGGCTAGCGTCCCAATCGCTCGTCGAGCGTCCCACCCACGTCGGCGTCTTGCAGATGCCCGGCGGGAACACGTACTACGGCCCGTCCTACATCTCCCCCACCAGCATTACCGGCCATCAGGAGGGCGTTGATCGCGGCTTCCGCTCCTCGATTTGGGAAGACGACGGCTCGACCGAGTTTGCCAAAGTCCAAGACCGCGTCAAAAAGGAAGGCGTCTTCCGCGCTGATTGACGCGGAGCATTTCACGCTCCAAGATCGCCACAGCAATCCGCGCCCTCCGAAATGACAACCAACTTGCTAAATCTAGCGAGATTAGCCAAATTATCTTTTTATTATAAACTTTATAAACTTTATAATTATCCTATAAATTTGCCTTATGGACCCCATACGCAATCCATACGCGCCTGGAGCCGGCACCCCACCGCCCGAGCTAGCTGGCCGCGATGATATCCGCGAATCCGCACGCATCGCATTGGAGCGGACCAAAATAGGGCGGCCCACTAAGAGCATGATGATGGTCGGCTTGCGCGGCGTTGGCAAAACCGTGCTATTGGACCTCATGCGAGAACAAGCCGAAGTAAGCGGCATCTACGCCCTACGCATCGAAGCACCTGAAAATCGTTCCCTGCCCGCCATTATAGTGCCTCAACTGCGCGTGGCGTTGTTGAGACTCTCGAATAAGCAGGCAGCAAAGCAACTAGCGCAAAGGGCACTTAGAGGACTCGCGGGATTTGTTGGAGCCTTAAAAGTGAAGTATCAGGACATCGAGGTCGGGTTGGACTTTGAACCTGAGTCTGGGTTGGCAGACAACGGGGACTTAGAAATCGACTTGCAGGCTTTGTTTGAAGTCGTCGGTGCCGCCGCCAAGGCGGATGCGACCTGTGTGGCCTTATTTGTCGACGAACTTCAATATGTGCAAGAGAATGAGCTAGCGGCATTGATCACCGCCTTGCACCGGATGGCTCAGCGCAAACTCCCCGTGGTCATGGTTGGAGCCGGCCTACCCCAGGTACGCGGTCGCATGGGGCAAGCAAAATCTTATGCCGAACGACTTTTTGAGTTTCCCGCAATCGGGCCGCTGTCGCCCGAAGATGCCAAGCGCGCAATTGCGAAGCCCGCAAAAGACGAAGGAGTAGAGATCGAACCACCCGCGCTCGATGCCATCGTGTCCCAAACTCAATGCTATCCCTACTTTCTACAAGAATGGGGCAAGCATGTCTGGGATGCTGCCGAGCGCACTCCCATTACCGCGGCTAATGTTGAAGTCGCGTCCCAACAGGCCATAGCGGCCCTAGATCAAAGCTTCTTTTCGGTACGGTTTGATAGGCTTACGCCGGCGGAAAAAAGGTATATGCGGGCAATGGCCCAGCTCGGTGCCGGGCCTCATCGTTCTGGTGATATTGCCAATATATTGAACCGCCCAGTAAGCTCTTTGGCTCCCACTCGCAACCAGTTAATCAACAAAGGCATGATTTGGAGCCCAAGTCATGGGGACACCGCGTTCACCGTCCCCATGTTCGACCAATTCATGCAGCGCATCATGCCTGGCGATGAGTGGTTATCGTCCGTCTAGCACCTAACGCCTAGGATTCGCCTCTCAGCCCTATGGCTTATACGGCTCGCCCGTGCGCCGCAGTTTCTTAGTCACTGCGATCTGACAGGTCGCGTACCCGCCCATGTAGCCAGTGGCAAAGCCCGGACGCGCGTCCCCAATGGTGCCGACGATCATGTTGGCGTATTCGTACGTGGTGTCGTAGCGGTCGCAAATGAGGGCCACCATTTCGAGCCACGCCGCTTTGAGCGCGTCGCCCCACTCTTCTGCGCGCGCACTGGTGAGATATTCCTCGGCGTCTTCCACAACCCTAGTGGTTTCGACCACGGGACTGCTGTTGGGGAATCCGAGCGAGCGATCCACCTTGAGCGTGATGGCCGAGTCGATCTCGACCCCCGCCCCAGTCAACTCGCCGTCGCCCATGCGCGCATGGACATCACCCAGCGAGAGCAAGCCCCCGGGCTTTTGCGCGCGGATGTGGACGGTGCTGCCGGGCTGGATGGCATTGAAATCCATGTTGCCACCGTGATCTATGGCATTGGGTGCCCACGATTCGAGCTGGACGACGCCGATCATGGGCCGCACCGGCACGACAAAATCCGGCGGAAAGTGAATCAGCCCGTCGCGCACTGGTGCCACGCAGCGCCAATTGCCCCAATTGGGACCGCCGTTGCGATAGAAGCCGTAGGGGCCGACCTCGATATCGATGATCTCAATGGCCACCCAATCGTCCGGCCCAATATCTTCGATGAGAAAGGGACCACCGGGGCGGGCGTAGCGGCGATGGCTCTCCCCGGAAGTAATCATGCCGGCGCGGGTCTCCCCGGCCGCTTCAAAGTCGTTGTCCGCTCCACCAGTGGTCTCGATGATGACGGTTTCTCCGAGTGCCAAGGTGCCGCGCACTTGGCCGATTTCTGGGTCGTCCGGTCCGCTGTAATGGGGGGTGCGAGTAAAGTGACGCATAAGCGTTCTCCTTTTCTAAAATGATGTTGAAATCCTAACGCCCCTCGGCAAACGGAAAGGTTCCGTTGTACCCGAGCGCGGCAATGGCCGGCAACGGCGAGCTGACAAAGGGAATCCCCGGGAACATCGGCGTCTGCTGATAGTGCAGTACCACATTGCTGCGGATCGGCGCGTCGGCATCTTCCTTTAGCTTGGCACCCTGATGCGGGATGTGGCTAAAAAACACCACCGCGTCGCCAGTCATCGGATGCAGATGGATGTGCTCTTGCTGCTCACACCACTGATAAAAGGGGTTGTCAGAATTGTATCCGCCTAGGTGACGAATTTCTTCCGGCAGCGCGTTGTGGCAAAAGTTGTTGATAAAGGTCAAGCGCCCGGTCTCAGGCGCGTTGTCCGTCAGGTAAAACGTGGTGTTTATGCAGAGCGGGCGCAGTGCGTGTCGCGCCTCGTCGGGAGCGTCCCAATAATAGCCAAAATCCTTGTGCCACTCTTGGGTATAAGCCCCCGGATTGATGTGCGCCCGAAAGCTCCGCAACTGGCATTGCCGCCCAAGCATGGCCTGCAAATATGGCGCGACCGAATGGTGGCCGACCATGGGCCGAGCTATCTCGGGTTCTTGCCCCAGCAAATGGTCAAAAGCCACATTGCCCACTTCATTGCTAATGTCCCATTCCCGCCGCTCGTACTTCCGCACCAAGCACTCCCGCCAAGCTAGCACGGTTTCCTCGTCGAGCGCATTGCGCACCAATAGAAAGCCGTGCCGATCAAGCGCGTCGAGTTGGTTTTCCAATTCGGGGATTTGGGCCGTATCCGCGACGATTTCACTCATGGAAAAGCTCCTAGTTTGTTATTGTCACCGACGTTACACATGACAGGGTACGCTGCTTCCTGGTGTCATGCTGAGCGGAGCGCAGCGGAGTCGAAGCATCTCATACCAAAGAATCCCATGCATAACATCAGTTAGTGGTCATTTTCACTACGCGCAAAATATCGCTCCCAGCGCTCCGTCGGCTCAAAGCCCAAAATGCGTCGGGCCTTATCGACATTGTACTTGCCGTGCCCCTCCCAGCTAAGCAAGTTGAACTCCTGAAAGCAATCCGGTACTTCTGGAATCTCCAGCGCCAGCCGACAGGCCTGCTGCAAGTCCTCCCACACCACCGTAAAGGGTGGAAAATCCCCGGTGCTTTGCGTCGGCCGCGGCCCCAAGCCATTGAACAAAAAACTGATCGTCTGAATGCCATGCGCCCGCGCGTACGTGCGGCAAATCTCGCTCGCCAAGCCCTTGGTCAGACAGTAATAACCCGTGGTCAAAACCGGCGGCACATCCTCAATGTCAAAGTCGTGGTCATACGTGCGGCGGACGAATTGCGGGCCAGAGTGAATCACCTTTTTAATCCCGTGCTCAACCGCGGCCTGCATCACATTGAGCGCCCCGCGCATGTTGACGTGAAAGCTCTGCTCGGGATGATCGCGCACAACCGTAAAATTCATAATCGCGTCCATACCCGCAGCCGCGTCCCACACCTGCTCCCGCGACGACACATCGCAATGCACGATGGGCTTGCCGTCTGGGTGCGGGGTGATGTCGGCCAGCGTCACATCGTACGTATCTTCGAGACCGGGCAGCAGATCGGGGGCGATCATCCCCGAGGCCCCTAGCAACAACACCTTTTTCTTCATGCGTCGGCTCCTCGGAACTCGCGCTGCGGCCGATAGCCCATGGACTTGGCTCGGTCGAGCAAAAACTTGGGATGGGCGATGGGCGCGGCAATGTGGTACACAGCCCAGCGCGGCACCCAATTTAGAGACGCGCTCGCATCCCGCGCCAACGCCGCGCAAAACGCCTGCGCGGCATCCCGAATATCGACCCACATCAAATCGCGTTCTCGCCCGGCGACCTCCTCTTCCCACACCAGCTTGCCGAGACGCAACGCCGTGACCGTAATGGGATGCTCGCGCGCAAATTCGCGGCACGTGATCTCACCCAAATACCGCGCCAGCACCGCCATTTCGGTCGGTGGCAATGGCTTGTAATATTCAGTGACGTACACTGTGTCGGGGTATGCGCGAAATACTTCAAGAGTACTGCCATACACAAACCGCTTAACGCCAGCCTCCACTGCCGCCTGCAACAGCACGTGCGTCCCGCGCGTCGCCCGATCCAGCAGAGCCTCTTCGCTCTCGGACGTCGGCGGCGGCTCGCCCGTGTGGACGACGGCATCTACATCTTGCACCGCCTGCCGTACCGCGTCTGGATCCGTCAACCGAGCATTGATCCATTCGACATCTTGCCGCTGCGCTGCGCAATCGTCCAACAGCCGCAGTTGCGCGTTTCCATCCGCTGCCAGCGCAGTAGCCACCTCTTGACCCAATGCACTAGCCGCACCCGTAACCAATATCCGCATCTACTCGTATCCTTAGCAGCCGTCTCAAAATTCTAAGTGCGCTCCGCCCAACGTCATTTCAGATCTGCGTCCATCTGCGTTCATCTGCGGATACCTTGCCGTCGGGGGTTTTGAGACCGCTTCTTCTGCAATACTTCTAGCGGAACCAGTCGTACGTCAGCGCCAAGCTGCGGTCGGCCAGCGGCAATTCCACGCGCTCGCCGCCCCGCGCTGACGACTGCTTCAGCCCCAGTTCCACTTCCAGCGCGACAGCGACCCGCCGCCCGGAATTTTTCGGCTCGTCCAACCGTCCCTCCATGCAGTTGATCAAGTCGTCGAGGCAGTACACAGTCCGCATTCCGGGCAAAAACTGCGGCGCGGGCCACGGCATTTCCACCCGCCCAGCAGTCGGCGTTTCCACGTCCTGATAGAGCCGCCACTGATTGTGCTCAAAGAGCATCTCTCCCCGACTCCCCGAAATCCGCACCTCGGGCGCACCAGCGCGGATGTGGACCACCAAACCATCGCTGCACGCGATCATCCCCTGCCCCATGAACTCAGTACTGCCGCGCTCCCGACGCGGCTGATCGCCCGTTCCGCACACCCAAATCGGGTCGCTGGTCAAAAAGTAGCTCCAGTCCTGATGCTGAGCTAAAACTGGGACCCGCGCTTCAAGCGACCGCACCTCCCCAATCGCCCCCTCCTCTACCAGCGCCTTAGCCCGCGCAAACGACGGGTGAGAAACGCTCGTCGCCCCGCCCACCAGCGGCACTTCGGCCTCGGCGCACGCGCCGACCATGGCGTCGGCTTCGACCAGCGAGAACACCATCGGCTTATCTACCAACACGCCTCGCACCCCAGCGTCGACCGCCGCCACCGTCAGCACAGACCGCCCCTTCGTGTTCGTTGCAATCGCCACGATGTCCAGCCGCTCTTCGTCCAACATCTCCAGCGCGTCCGCGTACAAGGCCCCAATGCCGAAGCGCTCCCCGAACATGGCCCGCCGCCGCGGATCCAGATCGGCCCCAGCCACCAATTCCACTTCGGGCCGGTCGGAAAGAGCCGCAGCATACGAAGTAGCCAGCCCCTCTCGACCGGGATGATCGTGGAAGTGAAACGTCCGGTTGACATCAAGCCCGTCCGGCAGGGGTCGATCGGCACTGTCAACATCGTATATCGGTGCCTGATACGACCCGCCAATGCTATCGTAATCGCGCTGTCCCAAGTCGTAGAGAAACCCCATCCACCCGAGACCGATGACGCCAGCGCGATATTTTTTTTGTTCCATAGTTTAATCTCCTCGTCCCGCTCGTCGCCTGCCCGCCACGCGGCGAATCAACTCGTCGGCGATGACCCCTGCCAAAATCACCGCGCCGATAATGGCAAATTCGAGTTGGGTGGGGATGCCCGAGACATTGATGGCATTGTAGAGCAACCGCATGACGGCCGCGCCAATGACGACTCCCAAAATCGACCCTTCGCCGCCGCGCAGAGAACAGCCTCCCAACACGGCCGCGGCAATCGCATACAATTCGTAGAAATTGCCGTGCGCGGCCGGTTGCACCGAGTTGACGTCAAGCGCGAATAGGATGCCCCCCAAACCAGCGGTGCCTGAGCACAAGACGTACGCCAACACTTTCATCCGCTCAATTTGGATGCCGCTGTACCGCGCCGCAGTCTCGTTGCGGCCCAGTGCCAACAGGTAGCGACCCCATATCGTGCGGTTGAGGAAGAGGGCGGCGAGCACCCCGGCAAGCAGCAAGAGGAAAAACGGAATCGGCAGCGCAAAACCGCCGCCCAGCGAGACCTTGCCAATCGCCAGTTGACGCAGGCCCTCGTAGGACGAGCCAAAGCCCTGGACTTGGTCGTGGGTAAGCCAGCGGGCAAAGCCGCGGTAGAACAGCAGACCGCACAGCGTGACGACAAACGGCTGCAATCCCAAGCGCGTGATCAGCAAGCCGTGCATCAACCCAATCGCCAACGACAAAACCACCACGGCCAACAGCGCAATGACCGGCGAGTACCCAGCAGCCAAGAGCATGGGCAGCAGACAACCCACCAAGCCGATCAACGAACCAATCGACAAGTCAATTCCGCCCGTGATGATGACAAAGGCCACGCCAATGGAAATGATGCCAAACAGCGAAGTCCAGCGGATGATATTTTGCAGGTTGTAGGCACTGACGAACTTGGGTTCGACGATCCAAGTGACCACAAAAATCGCCACCAACAAGCCGAGGATACCCAGTATTTTCTTCATCTTCTAAGCCGCCTTCCCCGTCGCCAAGCTCATAATCGCCTCCTCGCTGAGCGCATCTCGCTGGAGTTGGCCAGTAATGCGGCCCTCGTGCATGACCAACACCTCATCGGCCATCCCCAGAATTTCCTCCAACTCACTCGACGCAAACAGCACCGCCACGCCGCTTTCGGCCAACTCTTCCATCAGGTGGTAAATCGCTTGTTTGGCTCCCACGTCGATGCCTCGGGTTGGTTCGTCGAGCAGCAACACGCGGGGTTCAAGAGCCAGCCACTTGCCCAGCACCACCTTTTGCTGATTGCCGCCGGATAGGTATTGGACGATTTGCGCTGGTCCGGGAGTGCGGATGGCGAGGCGCTCAATCATTTGGTCGGCGTCCGCTGCTTGGCGGGCAAAATTGGCCCAACCGGCAAAGCGCTGATAGTGCCCCAAACCGGGCAGACCGATGTTGTCGCGCAGGGCCATTTCGAGGATCAAGCCCTGTTGCTTGCGGTCTTCGGGCACGAGGGCCAAGCCAGCGCGGATGGCATCGACCGGCGAGCGGATCGCCTGCGGTGCGCCGTCGATAAGGACGCGGCCACCGAGCGCGGGGACGATGCCGAAGAGCACCTGCAACAGTTCGGTGCGCCCCGCGCCGACGAGACCGGCGATGCCGACGAGTTGACCACGCCGGACCGCGAAGTTGAGCCGGTGATCGGGCCACGCAGGGATAACCAAATCCTCGGCTTGCAGGGCGATGTCGCCGGCTGGATGGGATTCGTGTGCGTAGTACTGAGCCACGTCGCGTCCAACCATCTTCGCCACCATAGCGTCGTGGCTGATCTCCGCACGGGCCAACTCACCGGCGTTTTGCCCATCGCAGAGAACCAAGACGCGATCCGCTAGCGCTTCGACCTCGCCGAGGCGGTGGGAGATATAGATGATGGCCACGCCGCGCTCGCGCAACTCGTTGATGACCGCGAATAGCGCCTCGGCCTCTTGGCTGGTGAGGCTGGAGGTCGGCTCATCCATAATCAGAATCCGCGCCTCGGTCGACAGCGCCTTGGCAATTTCGACGAGCTGCTGGTGACCAATGGGCAAGTCGCCCATCAAGGTGTCCGGCGACACCTCAAGCTCCAGTTGCGCGAGAGCTTGAACGGCCCCCTCGCGGACGGCGGCGCGGTCGATCAGTCCCCACTGCTGCGGCTCGCGGCCGAGGTAGAGATTGGCGGCGACCGAGAGGTTGGCGCAAAAGTTGAGCTCTTGGTGGATCAAGGCGATGCCGAGCGCGGCAGCGCGGCGCGGCGAGTCAATGATCACCGGCTCCCCATCGCGCACAATCTGGCCGCTGTCCGGAGTCTCAATGCCGGCGAGAATCTTCATCAGGGTGGATTTGCCAGCCCCGTTTTCACCGATGACGGCGAGGACTTCTCCGGCCTCCACCGCCATATCCACTGCGTCGAGGGCCAAGACTCCGGGAAAGCGCTTGCTAATGTCGCGGGCCGCCAACAGCGCCATTAGTTAGTTCCGGTCAGGGTTTTCAGTTCGTCCCAAAAGGCTTCGACATTGTCGCGGCGGATGGACCGCGCCGGCACGTCGAGCACCCCACCCTCGGGCAAAACCGAGCGGTCGCCGCGGGCGAGAGCGGCGAGGATGCGCACCGACTCATACCCGTAGCGGTACGGGTTCTGCACCACCGTGCCGTAGATGTGGCCGTCGATGATGCCTTGGAGGGTGGGAGCTTCCTCGTCAAAGGCGATGATTTGGATCTGGCCGGTCTTGCCGGCTTCCTTGATGGCTTCGAGGCACATCGGCGGATTGTAGGCAAATAGGCCGACGACGCCGTGGAGGTCCGGGTACTTGGCAATAGCGTCCTCGACTTGGGCCTTGGCTTTCGCGTAATCGAACTGGTCGGTGCGTGTGTCGAGAACGGTGTATTGATCGCCGGTGATCGGGCCGCTGTTGGGGTCGTGGCGCGTCGGGTCAAAGGAGCGACCGAGCAGTTCATCGATGAGGCCCTGGCGGCGCTGGCGGGCGTTGAGTTGTTCGAGACGACCGACGAAGATCATGATATTGCCGCCATCGGGCAGGGCTTCTTTGACCAATGCCCCGCAGGCGCGGCCGGCCGAGTAGTTGTCGATGCCAATAAAGCAAAGGCGGTTGCTCTTCGGAGCGTCCGAGTCGTGGGTGAGCAGGTTAGTGTGAGCGGCGGCCTCGTTGAGCAGGTTGGTCTGATTGTCCGGGTCGATAGGGCTTATGGCCATGCCGTCGATGCCGCGAGCCAGCAGAGCTTGGACGATGCGCTTCTGGTCGGCAACCCCTTCGCCGGGCATTTGCACCTCAGCATCGGCGGCAAACTCGGCAGCAGCAGCCTCAACTCCTTTGGCGGCAATGGTCCAAAAGGGACCAACGCCATTGGTGACGAAAGCGATTTGGGGGTTGGCCTCCGGTTCCGGCGCGTCGCTACCGCCGCAGGCGACAAAAATCAAGGCAAGAAGCAAAAAGGACATTTTCATAATGTATCTCGCTAGGAAGTTTAAGGGACGACGCCCTCGACGAGGGCAGGATACTCGCAGCAGCAACGCTCGTGGTTGCCCCTGCAAATGCGGAATGCCTATGTTACGTCCGGCAGAAAGGACGCGCAAGATCAACGACAAAGGAGGGGCCATGCAAAAGCCCAGCGCAATAGTACTGGCGGTCGCCTTGGCCGCCACCGCAGGAGAGGCTAACGTGAGCAAAGACAGCTTTGGAACAACCGCGACGGGACAGTCCGTCGATCGCTACACCCTCACAAACGACCACGGCACCATAGCCCGCGTCATCACCTATGGCGGGATCATCACCGAACTCCTCGTGCGCGATCGCGCCGGAATGCTAGGAGACGTAGTACTAGGCTTTGACCGCTTGGAGCAGTATGAGAAGGAGAATCCGTACTTCGGTTGCATCACCGGGCGGGTCGCCAACCGCATCGCCGGTGGCAAATTCTCTATAGATGGCCAAGAGTACACACTCGCAGTCAACAACGGTCCCAACCACCTGCACGGCGGAATAGTGGGCTTCGACAAGGTCGTCTGGGACGCCGAGGTCGTGGACGATAAACGCGGACCAGCGGTGCGCTTGCACTACGTGAGCCAAGACGGCGAGGAAGGCTATCCAGGAACCGCGCCAGTGAGCGTAACATACACCTTGACCCACGACGACGAACTAGTCATCGCATACGAGGCAACCACGGACAAGCCTACGCCGATCAATCTGACCAACCACTCCTACTTCAACTTGGCCGGCAGCGGCCCCACCCTCGGGCATATCCTCACTCTCCACGCCCGCTACTACACCGAGCCGGACGCCAACCAAGTCCCCACTGGGCGCATCTTGCCGGTCGCTGGCACCCCCCTCGACTTTGTCAAACCAACCGCCATCGGCGGGAGAATCGGACAGCTCGATCAGATCGGCGGCTACGATCACAACTACGTGCTCGACAATGGAGGCCGGGCTGAGCCGGGGCTGGCCGCCGAGGTGTACGAGCCGGAGAGCGGGCGGGTGATGGAGCTGTACACTACCGAACCGGGCGTGCAGTTTTACTCGGCCATCCACCTCGACGGAGTTCAAGGCAAGGGCGGGGCACTCTACAATCAGTACCACGGCCTGTGCCTAGAAACCCAGCACTATCCCGACTCGATCAACCAGCCGGGCTTTCCCTCGGTGGTCTTGCGTCCGGGAGAGACCTACCGGACGGTTACAATACACAAGTTTTCGACGAGGTAGGGAGCTTGACGCGAGTGATCCGCAGCGGAGTCTTCCAACACTTCTTCAGGCTTCCCACCGCTTCCATCCCCGGTGCTCGTGCGTACCGCCGAAGTGTTGGGGATGAAAAATCTCGGCGAGAATTTCAGCCGACTCTACTAAGCGCGGTCCTGGGCGATTGAAAAACTGATTGCCGTCGGTGAGGAATACCTGTCCCTGCTGCACGGCTTGCAGCCGGGACCAAAGCGGATGCTGGGTGAGCGCAGGCATCTCGCGTCGGGAGCGAGACATATCAAAACCGCAAGGCATCAGGACGACAATATCCGGCTGGGCTTCCACTAGTTCCTCCCACGACAGCCAAGGGGAATGCGTCCCTGCCTCTGCAAAGAGATTTTGACCACCAGCAATCTCCACCAATTCGGGGATCCAATTGCCCGCAGCCATCAGCGGCTCGAACCACTCGATGCAGGCGATGCGCGGACACTGGTCGATATGGCGAGTGCGAGCGGCGATTTGGTCTAGCCGATCCCGCAATTGAGCCACCAAGGCGCGGCCCCTGTCTTCCACTTCTAGCGCCACAGCCACCCGCTCAATATCGCCCCAGACATCGGCCAAGGCGTTGGGCTCTAACGATAGAATAGCGGGCCGCGAGCGCACCAATTGACAGGCGGCTTCTTCGACATCTTTGAGACTGACGGCGCAAACTTCGCACTGCGATTGCGTCACCAACCAATCCGGTGCCAACTCGTCGAGCAGGTCGGCGTCCACCCGGTACACCGAGGCAGCTTCCTGCAAAATGGCTTTGACCCGCTGGTCAATCTGATACGAGGTCCCGTCTGGGTCGAATTTAGGAGCTGTGCAGGCAGGTAGGTCGCCGACACCGGCAGGATAGTCGCACTCGTGAGAGCGGCCGACAAGCTGATCGCCGCAACCGAGGGCGCAGATTATTTCAGTACTGCTGGGCAAGAGAGAAACTATGCGATTCATGGCCAGAGCCTCCAAAACGCCAACGCCGCCGCGCCGACAACTGTAACAGAAAAACTTACCCCTTTTACTATCTACTTCAAGGGCGACGCTTTAAGTAGCTCGACAGCGTCCATCTCCGTTTCCTATCTTCCCACGTCAGACAAAAAGCCCACTGCCCAAAATTCCGGGCAACTAACCCGCGAGCGCACCCATGACTACCGAAAACCAAATAGACCAGATGGAAGCGCGGATCCGAGAGGCCCGCGACCTCGCCGACGCCTTTGCCCGCGACCCGCATCGGCCAGCCTATCACTTCACGCCGCCAGCCGCGTGGATGAACGACATCAACGGAGCCCTGTTCTGGAAGGGCCGTTACCACATCTTCTACCAGTACAACCCGGACGGTGCCTACTGGAATCTCATTCAATGGGGCCACGCCTCCAGTGCCGATCTCGTGCACTGGGTCCACCATCCGGTGGCGCTGACGCCGGAAGCGGACGGGCCGGACCGCGTCGGCTGCTTTAGCGGTGGAGCCTTGATCAGCAAGGAAGGAATTCCAACGCTGATCTACTACGGCAATCCCGACGGCCTCTGCCTCGCCCGCAGCAGCGACGATCTGCTGATCGAGTGGACGAAAGACCCGGACAATCCAGTGATCCCCCAGCCGGAAGAAGGAAGCGCCGACTTCGGCCGCTACACCATCCACGACCCCTGCGGCTGGTTGGCCGGTGACCTCTATTACGCCGCCATCAACAAACGCGACCCGCAAGACCAAGGGGACGCGGCGTACCTGTTCAAATCGCCAGATCTGCGCACATGGGAGTTCGTCGACTTGTTCTACCAGTCGCGGCGGGAGTGGACCGAAGGAGGAGAAGACTGCGCCGTGCCCGACTTTTTTCCGCTCGGCGACCGGCACATGCTGCTCTTCTGCAGCCATCTGCAGGGAAGCCAGTACTACATCGGCCAAGTCCGGGACGAACGGTTTTATCCAGACGTTCACGGGCGCATGAGCTGGGAAGGAGGTCATCTCGGCGGCCCGCGCACCATGCTGGATGCAACCGGCCGGCGCATCTTCTTCGACTGGGTCCGCGAATTGCGCGGCAACGAGCGCGAGCGCGCCTCGGGATGGTCGGGCGTTATGACCGTTCCGCGCCTGTTGTCGCTGGACCCCAACGGTCACCTTCAGATCGACCCTGCCCCAGAACTCGAAGTGTTGCGGCTGGAGCCCCGCCGACACGAGTCCATCGACGTGCCCACCGATTCCGAGGTTGCGGTCGAGGGAGTCGGCGGCGACTGTCTGGAACTGGCCGTTGAGATCGATCCCCAAGAAGCGCGGGAAGTGGGGCTGAAAGTGCGGCGCTCCCCAGGAGGCGAGGAGGAAACAGCGGTCTCCTACGACGCTGCTGCCGCCGTGCTGCGAGTCGACGTCAGCCGATCGTCGCTCGACCGCGATATACGCTACACCCGCTACCGCAGACTCCAGCCGCATCTGGCCGAGAGCGAAAAGTACGTCACCACCCAGGAAGGGCCATTCGAACTGGCTCCGGGCGAACTGCTGACCCTGCGCATCTTCCTGGACCGCTCGATCCTCGAAGTCTTTGCCAACCGCCGCCAATGCGTGACCCAGCGCATCTATCCGACGCGAACCGACAGCATCGGCGTCAGCCTGTTCGCGCGCGGTGGTGTGGCCAAGGTGCAATCGCTGCAAGCCTGGACGCTGGCCCCGACGCAGACGTGACACTGTCCAATCGAACCGGAACGCTCCAACTCTCCGGTGGCGTTGATCCTGCACAACAAACAGAGCCGTCTGAAAATGCACGAATCCCCGAGAGGCGTTAATTAATCGCGTCTAGTTTCAAGCACTTGACCAATTCGTACAAGGTGGCACAGACGCGGTCGCCGGTCGCCGTGTAAAGTCGCCAAGTCGCGTCGCCATTGTCGTGGATGATCTCGACACACGTCGGCGCGTCTTCCGCCACGCGAAACCCCGCCCGTTCCAACGCGCGCGCCGTCCACAGGGCATGGAGCCCCTCGCCCACTAAGCCGACTTCGCCTTCCGGCTCTTGCGCCAACTGAAAAGAACCAATGGCCGGGTCGAATTCCACGTCCGCAAACGTCCGCTGAAAAGCCCCGCTCAACACCAAGTCCTCCGGTGCCCCGGTTTGCAATGGACCATCCAGCGGCAGCAACCAGAGGCGGTCGGCGCAGCGCAGGGCCAAGTCCAAATCGTGCGTAGAAAGCAGGACCGCGCGATCACTGTCACCGGCCAAGCGCCGCAACAACTGCACGATTTCGACGCGCCGCGGCAAGTCCAAAAAGGCCGTAGGCTCGTCGAGGAGCAGCACCGCTGGTTCCTGCGCCAAGGCGCGGGCAATCATCACCTTCTGTCGTTCGCCATCGCTCAATTCGCCAACGCTGCGCCCTGCCAAGTCCCTAGCCCCCACCGCGTCAATGGCCCAGCGCACCACCTCTTCGTCCGCAGTAGAAAGACGACCGTCCCAGCCCGTGTACGGATAGCGGCCCAACGCCACGAGTGCATAGGCCGACAGATTGCCCACATCCACCCGCTCGGTCAGGACTAAGCCCAGAAGCCGCGCCCGTTCGCTCTCGGTCAGCCCGTGCAGGTCGCGGCCTTCAAGGTTCACCTCACCAGCCAGCGGCTTTTGCAGACCAGCCAGTGTGCGCATGAGCGTGGATTTGCCCGCACCATTGGGACCCAACAAGCAGACCAGTTCCCCCTTGAGCAATTCCACGCCAATGTCCGCGGCCACTTCAACGCGCGGGCGTCGCTTGGGCGCGTAGCCAATGCACAGGTCGCGCGTCTGTAAAATGGTCTCAGCCACGGCGTTCAGGCGGCAAAAGCCTGCCGTAGCGTGCGGCGGCGCAGGATGATCCAAGTGACCACGGGCGCGCCGATCAAGGCTGTGACCGCGTTGAGCGGCAAGGTAGCCTCGCTGCCGGGCAAACGAGCCACCAAATCCGCAGTTAGGGCCAAAATGCCGCCCAAAAGTACGCTAGCCGGCAGCAGCACGCGGTGGTCCGAAGTGTTGAAAAGAGCGCGGCACAAATGCGGCACAGCCACGCCCAAAAAGCCAATGGGACCGCAATAGGCCGTAACTGCGCCAGCCAGTAGCGCGGCGCTAGCAATAATCCACAGCCGCGCCCGCCGCGCACCCAAGCCCATACTGCGAGCGTAGGTTTCGCCGAGCAGCAAGGCATTTAGCGGCTTAACTAGCAGTCCGGCAATCCCTAGACCAGCCAGCACCACCGGCACTAAAAAAGTGAGTTGCCCCCAAGCGACCGCGCCAAAGCTGCCAAAGGTCCACAGGACGTAGGTCTGCACCTGTTCGGGAATGCTGAAGTAGAGCAACACGCTGACCACGGCACTGGTCAGATAGCCGAACATGAGGCCGAGGATGAGCAAGGTCATAGTGTGCTGCACGCGCCGCCCCACGAAAAGCACCAAGCCCAGCACCAGCGCCGCACCGGCCACGGCTGCGGCGACCACGCCGACTTGACCCAAAAGTCCCAAACCGACCAGCAGCCCGGCCCCAGTAACGCCCGTGCCCAAAACGACCAACGCCACGCCCAGACTGGCTCCGGCGCTAATGCCGAGGATGAAAGGATCGGCGAGGGGATTGCGGAACAGGGTCTGCATTTGCAAACCGCTGGCGCTCAGGGCTGCGCCAGCCAACACCGCAGTGAGTGCGCGCGGCAAGCGAATCGCGTAGATGATGTGGCTCCAACTCGGCTTCTGGTCGGTTTCACCCCACAGGATGGCGACCACCGCATCGAGAGGAATGGACACCGACCCCACGCCCAGACTGAGCGCAAAAAAGCCGCACAAGGCCCCGGCCATCGCCAGAAAGAGTCCCCAGCGCGGCCCCAGCCGAGGCCAAGAAGTGGTGGAAACAGTCGCCACGACGTCTCAGTCCAGTTTTTTATAGAACTTGAGCGCGTGGTCCGGCAGGCGGTCGGGATGCAGGATTTTTATAAAATCGGCCAGCACGATATGGGGTTCGACAAGGCCAGCTTCCCAGTAGTCGTTGCCGCCGTACGCGTTGAGCCGGGCGTTGGCATTGTACACTCGACCGCTTTGCAATGCTGCAAACGCCGCGTAGCGCTCGTCCGCGGCCTCCACCTCGGCCAGCGAATGCCATTCGTTGCGCATGGTCAGCCACACGTCGGCCGCATGGGCCTTTTCGTACACGGCCTCAAAATCCAAGGGCAAGCTCCCCCCGGAATCGTCATCGGCCCATAGGTACGCACCGCCAGCCGCGGCGATCAATTGCGCTGCGTAGCTCTTGCCACCGGCGACGTGCCAATTGTCGCGCCAGAGGGAGCCGCCGAACACCGTGGGACGTTGGTCTGTCGGCACATCCTGCACCAAAGCCGCGTATTGCTGGTACTGAGCCACAATGTCCGCAAAGCGTTTTTCCGCCAGAGCTTCCGCGTTAAAAAAGGCCGCAGTAAACTTGAGCCATTCCGTGCGGCCCAACAGCGACGGCTCGGTGTACTCGGCGTTAATGGCCACGGCCACGCCGGCTTGCTGCAAAACCGGGTGGGCGTTGTACTGCGATTGAGCCGAGGCCACGGTCATCACTACGTCGGTCTCCAATTCCAGCACTAATTCGAGATTGACCCCGGCACCGTGGCCGATTTCGGCAATTTTGCCAGCCGCAAAGCGCTGATTGATGCCCGGCGAATGCACCATTTTAATGTCACTGACCGCGACTAGATTTTCGAGAGCGTCCAACAATTCAAGGTGCGGCAATTGGGTCGTCGATAAAGCTGCAAGACGACGGATGGGCACGGTGATGCGCTGCATGTCCTCGTACCCGTCGGGGGCGAGAGTGCCGCGTTGGACCAATAAGTACTGAACAGCTTCTTCGGCACCGGGCCACGGGGTATGCACGGTGACCACTTTGTAGTTGTCGAAGTATTCAATCGCAAAACTTTCGGCGTATTGCAGTTCGGCCTTGTCGGGGAAATAGTCCTTCGCCGAATCGTAGGTATCGACGCAGTCATCCCCGTTCGCCGCCGACACGCCAAAAACCAGCCACGCCCAAAAACACACCTTGCGCATCAAACCCCTCCGCAAAAAATCGGTCGCCCCAAAATCCACTTACGCATCGTCTGCGCCCTCCCCCGGCTTCCACAATACATCCGTCTCTCCACCGTCGTTGGCGGCCCGCGCCATCGCGAACAGCAAATCGGAGAGCCGGTTGAGATACAGCAAAACCGGCTCTCCGACTTGCTCTTGCTCCGCAAGCTGCCAAGCTGCACGCTCGGCACGCCGACACACCGTCCGCGCCAAGTGGAGCCAAGCCGCGGGAAGCCGTCCTCCAGGCAAGATAAAGCTCCGCAAAGGAGCCAAATCTCGCGTGAGGTCGTCAATTTGCTGCTCTAGGAACAGGACCTGCTGCGGCTGCACACGCAGGCGTTCTTCTTCACCATCCGCCTGCGGGACGCACAAATCGGCCCCCAAGTCGAAGAGATCGTTTTGCACCCGGGCGAGCACATCGCCGTGCTCAGCGCCGCTAGCCCGGGCCAACCCAATCACCGAGTTCAGCTCATCTACGCACCCATAAGCGGCGATGCGGGCGCTCGTCTTGGGCACTTGCGACATATCGCCCAGCCGCGTCATCCCACCGTCGCCCGTCTTGGTGTAGAGCTTAGATAGCGTAACCATGCCTGTTGCCTTTCCCTTGTTTATCGGCCTATCCAAATGAAGGGTGCCCACAAGGGTTGCCCTAAAAAACCCCTGTGGTTGCCTTTCATTTAATCAACATCACCTTGCCCACCGCCCGTTGACTGCCAGCGCGCAACTGCACCAGATATGCGCCGTTGCCCACCGGTTCACCTGCGACATTGCGACCGTCCCATTGGAGAACGTGTCGCCCAGCGGCCATCGGGCCAGAGGTCAGGATGCGGACGGTGCGGCCCAACACGTCGTGGACGGTCAATTCGACCGGAGTGTTGGCCTGCCAGACCACAAAGGGAATCTGTACCGAAGCGTTAAAGGGATTTGGATAGGCCGCCTCCAAGGCGAACTCCTGCGGCAAGCTGTCGGCAGCCTCCTCCACAGCCGTGGAAATGGTCGCATCGCTCAGGACCACAATATTCTGCGGCGGCAGGCCAGTGTCGATGGGGCCGCTCAGGAACGCGCCGGTGCCCGCGTCGTAGAATTTGAGTCCCGCGCTAGCCGGATCGGCGAAACTCCCGCGATCAGCGACGATCAAGCGATCGCCATCTACCGCCAAGCTGGGAATAAAACCGCCGCTGATATTTTCTAAAGGCGCACCCACCGCACCGCTGGATAACTCAAAGGGCCGGACGCTATTGGCGAAGTTTTCGTCCGCAACTACAGCATAGCCCCGGTTTTGATCGACGAGTACCATGGACGTAATATCGCCCCCCAAGTCCTCCTCGCTGACGGCCAGCCCAAGGCTGCGGTTGGTCGCCGTATCGACGATTTCCACTCCACCGGCCCGGTCGCCAAAATTGGCCACGACCCCCACGGCAATCTGCTCGCCGACGACAGCCATGCTGTTGGGATTGGCGGTACTCAGCGCAATGCCCTGTACGCCCTCGGCGTCCGGGTCCACATCAACCAAGGTGTCAGTCGCCAGATCGACGACAATCAGGTAACTAACATCAACCGGTCCCCACCCACCGTTGCGGTCGAGGCGCTGACAGCTCAAGTAGAGTCGATCGCCCACGCGGACGATTTGCGACACTTCGGGCAGGCCATCCGCGTCGGCGAAAGCGCTCAGATCAATCTCGCCCAATTCCGCGCCGTCTTGGGGATTGACGATCAGCAAAGACGCCGTCTCATAGCGCGTTACATACGCCTTGTCGGGTGCGACGATTTCGATATCGTGCGGATTAGCACCATTGCCCACCGAAAACTGAGTCAGCGGCGTGCGCAAATCCATCGCGTCCAGCACTAAGATATTGTCCTGCCCCAAGCGGTTGACGATATAGACGCGACCGTCGTGGTAGTGCCCCACTGCATCCGAATGGATGCCCAACAGATTCACCTCGGCCTCGGCCGCATTTGCGGCCAAAAAAGCCGTGCTGCCGGTCGAAAAGTCCGTGGTGATGACGAAGAGATCGCTCTGCGCCGACGACGAGTTCGCCAGCAACAAGAGAGAGACGACTAAAACGGAAATGCGATACACGAAAAACCTCCTTAGTTATGGTAGGGATGCCCAATCGATGCCCTAGGAAACGAATGAGTTGCTATTGATGGTGGGCTTCGACAAGCTCAGCCCGCGTTGCGCTTTGTCGAAATCGGGCACTGAGCCTGTCGAAGTGCCCTACTGGTACGCAGCATAATGCACAGAAACCCCATACGAACGGCCCGGCAGTGGATAGCCCCACAGATCGGCTACTTGATTGTCAGTCAGGTTGCGCAACTCCCAAGCCAAGGCAATGCCCTCGATCAGGGGCACAGTACCGCCGAGATTGTACAGGGCGCGAACGGGCACGGTGCGCAGATTAGCCCGGTCGAGAAAATGCCGACTCTCGCGGCTGAATTCGCCGTAGATTTCAGCGCGGCCTAAGTCGAAAGAGACACTCGCATTAAGCCGATGGCGCGGCGCATTGGGCAGGTCATTCCCCCGTTCAAAAGAGAACGGAGTGCGATTTTCGGCCCGCTGGTACGCGTAATTGCCGCGGAGCGCCAGCCTTGGCAACAACCGCGCTTCGACCCGCGTTTCCACGCCGCGCAGCAAGGCGCGTCCGAGGTTGTAAGGCCGCGACACCCGCTGTGAATTTTGCATAAAGCGAATGAGATCTTCGACGCGATTGTGGTAGTACACGACCTCGGCTAGCCCCAACCCTACCCCATCGGCGGGCTTCGACCTGAGCTCAGCCGAAGGACCGCGAAAAACCAAACCCAAATCCCAGTTGCGCCCTTCTTCACTGACGAGGTTGGTATTGCCAATCACCGCGCCCCGGTCGCCGAACAGTTCAAAGAAATTGGGCGCGCGCTGATAGCGGCCATTGTGGGCTTTGAGTGCCAAGCCAGCGCCTAAGTCCAAGGCCGCACCCATGCGGTAGCCCCACAGGATTTCGCCATTGTCCCGGCTCGGCAATACCTCGCTAGGCGCGAAGTACTTCCGGTCGAAAAAGCGGTCGTCGAGCCCTTCCGCCTGCGTACCCGCATTGAGGGTCAAGCGCTGTCCCAACGGCACCTCCACCTCGGTGCCGACAGCCAATGCCCGGCGGCGACTACGCAAGAGCCGACTCTCAGGACGAAGTAGATCGTCGGGCGCAAAGGTCTCATGTCGAGCCGCGACAAAAGCGGTCAGCAGCGACTCACCGGACAACAGGGCATTCACCTCGCCGCGCAATCCCAAACTCTGAGTGATATTGTGGTCGTGCTGGCGGCCTAAGCCCACTTCGCCGTGCCGATCCTGGTACTCGTCTTTTTCGCGTGAATGGTGAGCTTTGAGTCGGTACCCGGCGCGGCCATCGCCTAGCGGACCGAAGAGCGCCGCTTCGGCGATATGACGCCACGTGTCGTAGCGGGTGTGCAGGGACTGGTTGTTGCCAATGCCGGGGATGCCTTTGTAGCTCAGGTCAAAGGTGTTGTGAATCTGCAAGCGACTGGCACCCAAGCTGCGCCCGATTTTGGCCAAGCCTCGTACGCCGCGAAAATCGCTGTTGAGCCGTCGCGCCCAGCCATCGTCTTGGGCGTTGTACTCAGTGCCGTTGTCGTCCCAAAAGCGGAAGTCGTTGCGGCTGGCTTGGTAATTGACCAAACCCAAGTACTCCCAGCCTTTATAGGGGCCACTGAGCGAAGCGCCCAGTTGGCGGGTGCCGTGCGAACCAGACGCCGTATGCAAGCGCGTACGGACTTTGCCACCGAGCGGTTGCGTGCGAATGTGAACCACGCCGCCGAGGCTGTTACCACCAAAGCGCGCCGGCACCGCACCCCGATATACATCGACGCTTTCAACGCCACCAATCGGCAAGCCGCCCAGATCCACGCCACCGCCAACAGCCGCGTTGAGCGGCACCCCATCGAGAAAAACTTGTACCTGTTCGGCAGTGGACCCGCGAATGGAAAGGGTACTAAAACTGCCCAACCCGCCGTAGCGGCGGATGTTGACGCCGGTAGCGCGGTCGAGCGTCTGAGCTAGGTCCGCACCGGGCGCACGTCGGTCGCCCAAGACAATGGTTTCGACGAAAGAGGCAATGTACTTGCCCTTGGGATCGCGACGAGCGCGCACCACCAACTCGTCCATGATCATGGGCAGAGATTGCAGGTGCAACTCGACGGAGGTGGGGGCTGCGCCGATCTGAATGCGGCCGTGCAGGGGCCGATAGCCCAGCCGTTCCACGCGCAAATCCCAAGTGCCTGTTGACAGATTTTCGAGATGAAAGGAGCCGGAGGTATCGCTGCGGACGGAATGGACGGCACCGGATGGGGCGCTCAGCGTCAATACAGCACCAGGCACGGGACGTCCCGCGTCCAGGTCGAGCAACCGGCCCTGTAGCGACCCGGCCAAGAGTGCCCCGGGATGCAGGGCCAGCAAAAAGAAAACAATAAAAAAGCCCGCCCTCGAATGAGTGCGGGTCTGGGTGCTTGTATTAGGCACCGGTGGACCAACCTTTCTACCGAAGGGTGTCATTCACCTCGGTCGCAGGCAGGTCTCCTGGCTTCCGGTTATGTGCCGTCCGACTCCTTCCCGATCCTCTTGGGAATCAGTGGCTGATGTCGGGGACGCGACGGCTTGTGGGCCGTCAACCGGTCACAGTGGCGGGACCGCGGCAGATTTACACTGCCTTCCCTATTCTTCCGCTGCCGTACAACAGCGGACACCTGCGCCGTTATTTGCTCGGGCTATTAAAAGGGCTGCGTTGGGTTCTGTCAAGAGTGCTCCGTTCCAAAAGCAGTTTAGCCAGCACTTATTTCTCTGGCGAAGTCTGTTTTCTGCGGAGTACTCTGGCTCGATACTTCTCGTCCAACTCCTGATAATGGCGGACGAGTCGCTCCGGGTCGTTCCCAACTGCTTCGGATATCTTCCGGCGGATGGCTCGAACTCGATCTATCACATCTTTAGCGTGCTCAGACATCATCCTCACCTCCTTTTTCATACACGTCCTCGACCCCGGCTCGCAACAACTCCCCCACGCTCCACGCCTGGGCAATACAGCCGCGCGGCGCAAACGGCGGCTCGGCGTCAAATATCTCCGAGATCGTGCCCAAGCCCGCCTCGTCCAGATGCGTGGCAAAGCCATCGAGGAGCGCGCGGCCGCGCTGGCGGCCCACGCGACCGTGGCAACGACAGAGGGCGGTGATGTACGGGCCGATGAGCCAGCCCCACACCGTGCCTTGGTGATACGCGCTGTCGCGCTCCCAAGGGCCGCCCGCATACCGGGCGCAGTACGCCGGGTCGCTCGGCGAGAGGCTCCGCAGGCCACGCGGGGTCAGCAAGTGTTCGTCAATCACGGATAAAATCCGCCGCGCCCGTTCGCCTTCGACGAGCGGAAAGGGCAGCGAGAGCGCGAAAATTTGATTGGGACGGATCGCCCAATCCGGCCCCTCGGGCGCGACCACGTCGCACAAATACCCCTGCTCCTCGCACCAGAACAGGCGCTCAAAAGACGCCTGCACCACAGCGGCGCGCTGGCCGTAATCGGTACGCCGACCAAATGTCTCGGCCAAGTGCTGCAAAATTTTGAGCGCATTGTACCAGAGCGCATTGACCTCCACCGGCTTGCCCATGCGCGGCGTGACCACCCAATCGCCGATCTTGGCGTCCATCCACGTCAGTTGCATCCCCGGCTCCCCAGCCGCGAGCAGACCGTCGGCATCAACCCGGATCTGATGGCGCGTGCCGCGCTCGTGCCAAGCGGCTATGTCCTCTAGCGTCGGCCACAACTCGCTGGCAAACTCGTAGTCCTCGGTGTATTGCAAATACTTGTAGAACGCGACAAAAAACCACAAGGTCGCATCAACGGCGTGGTATTCCGGAGCCTCTCCCGCGTCGGGAAAGCGGTTGGGGATCATGCCCTCGCTGACGTGCTCGGCAAACGCCGCGAAGATGCCCCGCGCTTCGGCAAAGCGCCCGGTGACCAAGCATAGACCGGGCAGGGCGATCATGGTGTCGCGGCCCCAATCCGTGAACCAGTGGTACCCCGCGACAATGGTGTGCAGACCATCACCGCGCCGCACCAGAAACTGATCGGCCGCCCGTGCCAGCGACCGCAGCAAAGAATCGGCGGCCCAATCAGCACGCACCTCCACCTGCTGACGGCGGTCAATTTCGTCGGCAAGGAGCGCAATGGGGTCGCGGCAGGTGGGCAGTTCGGTAGCCGCAATTACGCCAACAGTCTCTCCGGGGACGAGTTGCAGACGCAGGTAGCCGGGTGTGAACAGGTCTTCGCTGTGGTCGAGGCCGCGCTCTTCCTCGCGCGGATATTGGAAGTTGTAGTACCAGTCCGGGTCGGCCTCCCAAGATGCGTCGGCAGCGTAGATGTAGGCAGGGGGCTGATCGGGGTAGGGTTGATAGGCCAGCACATCATCGGTCCAAGCAGCAGCGCGGGCGACTTGATCATTGGCCTGCACCAAGTGGTGATATTCCCGACCCGCGAAAAAGGGACGCAATTCCAAACAAAGCGGCTCCGACGCCTCTACCAGTTCGTACGCGACGACCAAGGCGTGTTCGCCCGCGAGCAACGCCAGCCGCTTGCGCAACACCCACCCATCCCCCGCGTACGTCCACGTCGGCATCGGCGCGGGCGCGAAGGACGTCAACCATTGGTCGCCCCGTGGGTGAATAACTCCGGGAAAAATGCTGCAACTTAGCTCGACGCGTCTTGTAGGTAGGACCAAAGTCTCGTCGAGCCGCGACAGCAACACCACCCGGCCAACCGGCGGACAGGTCGCCTCAACCAGCAGGCCGTGGTAGCGCCGAGTGTGCGCGCCGCTGACCGTAGAGGAGGCCCAACCCCCTAAGCCGTTAGTTTCCAGCCACTCGCGGGAGAAGTTGTCCTCGCGTACTAAGTCATCGGCGGTCACTTACTTGTTGGCAATAAGCGAGTCCACAACCGCTGGATCCGCCAGCGTCGAGGTGTCGCCGATGGAGTCGGTCTCATCAGTGGCTATTTTGCGCAGGATGCGGCGCATAATCTTGCCCGAGCGCGTCTTGGGCAAGCCCGGCGCCCAGTGGATGACGTCCGGGGTCGCGATCGGGCCGATTGCCGTGCGCACCTGTTTCTTGAGTTCGTCTTTGAGCGCGTCGGTGTACTCCTCGCCGGCGTTAAGCGTCACATACGCGTAAATGCCCTCGCCCTTGATGTCGTGCGGGAAACCAACGACTGCGGCCTCGGCCACCTTGGCGTGCAGCACCAACGCGCTCTCGACCTCGGCCGTGCCCATGCGGTGGCCAGAGACATTGATCACGTCATCGACGCGGCCGGTGATCCAATAGTATCCATCCTCGTCGCGCCGACAGCCGTCGCCCGTAAAGTAGTAGCCCTTGTACTGTTGGAAATAGGTCTGCTCAAAGCGCTCGTGGTCGCCGTACACCGTGCGCATCTGCCCCGGCCAAGGAGCGCGCATAGCCAAGACACCAGTGACGTCGTTGCCTTCTATCTCTGTGCCTTTCTCCGGGTCGAGCACGACCGGCTCAATGCCAAAGAAGGGGAAGGTGGCCGAGCCGGGTTTGGTCGGAGTCGCCCCAGGCAACGGCGAGATGAGGATGCCGCCGGTCTCGGTCTGCCACCATGTATCGACGATGGGGCAACGTTCCTTGCCAGCGTTTTTGTGATACCAGCGCCAAGCCTCGGGGTTGATCGGCTCGCCGACCGTGCCCAGCAGACGCAGGGAAGGCATCTCGTAGCCGGCCGGCCACTCCTCACCGGCCGCAGCAATCGCACGGATGGCGGTCGGGGCCGTGTAGAACTGATTGACGTTCCACTTCTCAATGGTCTGCCAGTAGCGGTCCGGGTTGGGATAGGTAGGGATGGCTTCAAACATCACGGTGGTCGCGCCGTTGGCCATCGGACCGTATATGATGTACGAGTGGCCAGTGACCCAGCCGATGTCGGCCGCGCAGAAGTAGATGTCGCCGTCGTGGTAGTCGAAGACGTACTTATGAGTGGTGCCCGTATAGACCATGTATCCGCCGACCGTGTGCTGTACGCCCTTGGGTTGCCCCGTGGAACCGGAGGTATAGAGGATGAAGAGCGGATCCTCGGCGTCCATGACCTCACAATCGCAGTCGGCATCCGCGTCCGCCATCAGCTCGTGCCACCAAAAGTCGCGGCCGGCCTGCATATCCACGGCAAAATCCGCGCGATCAACCACGATGCAAGTTTCTACCTTGGCATCCATACGCGAGTCCGCGTCGGCCATAGCTTGGTCAGCTACGGGTTTCATCAGAATGGGCTTGTCGCCGCGATGGGTGCCGTTGCAGGTGATGACAGTGGTACAGGTGGAATCGACGATGCGATCGGCGAGCGCGTCTGCGGAAAATCCGCCGAACACGATTGAGTGAATCGCGCCAATGCGGGCGCAGGCCAGCATGGCAATGGCCAACTCGGGCACCATCGGCAGGTAGATGGAGACGCGGTCACCCTTGTTGACGCCGTGCGCCTTGAGCACGTTGGCGAATTTGCAGACCTGTTCATGCAGCTCTCTATAGGTCAGCGTGGCGTCTTCCCCCGGCTCGTTGCCCTCCCAGATGATGGCGACCTGATCGCCTTTCGCATCGAGGTGCCGGTCGAGGCAATTGTAGGTGATATTGGTTTGGCCGCCAGCAAACCACTCAATTGCAATCGGCCCCGCGTCCATGTCGTAGTTGTACGACCGCACAGCGTCCCACTTCTTGAACCAGTGGAACTCCGCGGCCTTTGCGGCCCAAAACGCCTCTGGATCGGCGATGGAGCGCACGTACTCTTCCCGGTAATCATCCATGCTTTTGACGTGAGCGCGGTCGCGTAAATCAGCATTAGGTTCATAAACTTCAGACATGCGAGCTAACTCCTCATTAGGGTGGAAATAGCCATCAATAGCCCAAACTACTTGCTACCAGCCACCGGCGGCAAGGGCCACTCGTCGCCAGCCATGAAGCCGCCATCGACGTAAATGCACTGCCCGGTGACGTAATCCGAAGCTGGCGCGGCGAGGAAGACGGCCGTGCCGACCAAGTCTTCGGGCGTCCCCAAGCGGTTGAGCACAACCCGCCCCTCGCCCCAAGCACGCATGGTGTCGTCGGCCCACAGCTTCTCACTGAGCGAGGTGATTATAAAGCCCGGGCAGATGGCGTTGACCTGGATATTGTGCGACCCAAACTCAATGGCTTGGCCCTTGGTGAGCTGGCCGACGGCCCCTTTGGTCGCAGTGTACACCGACACTTTGGCAAGGGCGTAGCCCGTGGTCAGCGAGCCGATGTTGATGATCTTGCCGCCTTGGCCGCGCTCGATCATCTGGCGGCCGACCTTCTGGCTGAGGAAGTACAGACCCTTGAGGTTGACGGCCATGATCTGGTCGTAGTTTTCCTCCGAAACTTCGACGATAGGCTGGCGGATGTTCATGCCAGCGTTATTGAACAGAATGTCTATAGGCCCGCATTGCTCCAAGGCCGCATCCATGCCCTCTAAGTCGGCCATGTCCAACTCAACCGCGCGGGCCTTACCGCCGCTGGCCTCAATGGCGGTGACGGCTTCGTCGAGCTGGCTGCGGGTGCGGGCAGCGCAGATAACCGTGGCTCCGGCCTCAGCCATGCCCGCCGCTACGCCACGGCCAATGCCGCGACTAGCGCCGGTGACGAGGGCGACTTTTCCCGCTAGCGAAAATAGATTCACAATACACTCCTTCGTTGTTTGTGGTTGCGTTGATTAAATGATAATCGGGACTGGCGTTACAGCAAGGCTTTTCAGGCGGGTACAGAAGCGATTAGGTACTCCAATCTTTCGTCTCCTAGCGATGCGACCTCGCAAGCGCGACCAGCCGGTACTATCGCAGTCGCGCCCGTATCCAAGACACACTCCCCCACGCACGCCCGACCGCGAATGACCGTCAGCGACAGAAACGATCCCGCGGCCCGATGCTCGGCCCGGCCGCCGTCTAAGCCACAGCCGCGCAGCACAAAGTGCTCGGACTCTACCAGCACTTGGCCCCGCAGCACGGGATGCGACACCGGCCCAGGCAGGCGTTGGGCAAAGTCGATGACTTCAAGGGCCTGCTCCCAGTGCAGCTCGCGCGGCCGGCCGTAGTCGTAGATGCGGAAGGTCAGGTCGCTCGTTTGCTGCACCTCGAACAGAACGACCCCCCGACACAGGGCGTGTACCGTGCCCGGCGGCACAAAGAGCACGTCCCCTTGCGCGACCGGGTAAAAGCGAACTACCTCAGCGACGCGGTTGGCCGCGTGTGCAGCGACAAACTCCGCGCGGCCCACGCCCTCGGCCAGCCCACAAGCCACGCGGCCGCCGTCCGATTGCAGCACGTACCAAGCCTCCATCTTGCCGCTATCCACCAACCCATTGCGCCGGGCGTACTCGTCGTCGGGATGCACTTGAATCGACAGATCCTGCTGGGCGTCGAGGAGCTTAATAAGCAAAGGGAAGCGCCCGTCGTAACGCTCCCACACCGCAGCGCCAACTAGGTCGGCGCGATGCGTTTCCACCAACTCGCGCAGCGAACGACCGTCCACCGCCCGACTCTCGCGGCCCTCGTACGCGGACAGTTCAAAGGACTCGCCAATGAGCGCATCGTCTGGCAGGACCTTGCCGTAGAGCGCGGCTAATCGTCGTCCGCCCCACACCATCTCCCGGTAATAGGGCGTCAAGGGAATGACATCCGGCAATTTATCCATTGGCACTAAACCCCACCCCCGTCCCCTGCGCCAACTTCTCGCCCTCAATCAAGTATTCCTCCCGTACCTCCGGCGCAATCGTCCGCCAGACCAAGAAGCGCTTACGCAGCACGTTGAGGAAGCTGGTGTTGAGCCGCTGCCAACTCACCACATCGCCGCTGACGCGCTGCAAGTGCATCTCAATGCGGTAAATGCCTGGAATGTCGTCGGTCGGCAACGTGCGTAAGAACACCCGCTGGCTCACGCCCAAGTCGTAGGGCGCGAGCCACACCATCAGTTCCAGCAGATAGACCGGCTGCGCGCCGCCCTGCTCCAAGTGGAAATCCACGCCCTCGGTCATAAAGTCGCCCACCGACCCCTCGCCATACGACGAGAACACCCGGTGCAGATACGCGCACGAGCCTAAAGCATCGCCCTTCCCCAGCGTAAAGGGAAAGTCGAAGCGCCAGTCGTCGCCGTCGGGCGGAGGAAACTCCCAACGCCGCGTCACGTCGGGCACAGCCATGGCCGCGGCCTTGCGCGCCGGATACAGGGTCGAGAGCACCACTACCACCATCACCACCAAGGTCGAGAAAATCGCCGACAGCGACGAGTAGTTGAGGAACATCCCCCCCAACAGCGCGTAGTGCGCCAACAGCAAAGTCGTCGTCTGCCCTACCAAATAGCCCAGCACCGCGCCGACAATGGCAAACACAAGAGCCTCGGCAATGAAGAGCGCGGCAATGTGACTCGGTGCCAGTCCCACCGACGAGTACACCCCGATCTCGCCGGAGCGCTCGTACACGGCCCCGAGCATGGTGTTGAGCACGATCAGCGAAGCGATCAATAAGGGCACGAAGAGATTGCCAATCCCGGCCAAGGACGCCGATCCCATAGACGTGTACACCCGCACGCGCTCGCCGGCCCCGACAAAGAGCGGCACGGCCACCCTCGACACGAATTCTTCCACCTCGGCGAGCAAGGTCTCGCGATCGGCAAAGCCAGCAATGGCAATGGAGCGCAGCGTCCCACCCAAATCGACGACCTGCTGGTAGGGCAAAAACGCCACGTTGTTGGCCATCAGATGGGTAAAGGTCTCAATCGCGGTCGTGTCCATCAGGCGCGGGTCCAAGTCAGCCATTTGCTCCATCTTCTTGGCCTCGGCGACCGTATCTACCGGCATCGGACTCTCGTTGTCCAAGTCGCGCAGGTGGTCGATGGCCTCGCCGTCGATTAAGCCAATGACCCGATAGGACCGCCCCATCAGCCATATCTGGGCCGTGCCCACATCCTCTGGGCCAATACCCAAGATCTCCCCCATAGCCGCCGGCAGGATGCACACATCGCGCTCGCCAGCCGCAAACCAGCGGCTCTCCGACCCCACCAACAGCTCTTCCAGCCCCATCAGCGCGCCCTCACTTGGAGTCACTCCGAGGAGGGCCGAGGCAAAGCTCTTCTTCTGCGCCTGCTCGTGTTCAATGTCGATATAGGCCCGCTCGCCAATGACCTTGGAAGTAATCCACGATCTCGGTAGCACCTGCGCTTGGTTGTCAAACGCGCTCTTCGCATAGTCGAGCACTGATAGCTGCAAGCCCTTCCAGCCGCGATCGCGCAGCAGAGCACCCTCGTAGCTAGGCACATTCGGGCGGGGAATCTGATAGAACTTGAGATAGCTCTGCACCGAGGTGAAGGCCTGGGCCGTAAAGGTCAAAAGTGTCAGCGTGACGACCGTCAGCGCGGTGCGCAACTTGCGCTTGCGGAGATTGGAAATCCCCAACGACGCGGCCGCGGCCGTAGCGCTGAGGCGACCGATGTCCGCTTCGTGGACGCCAGCCGCGGCCCGCTTGCGCTGGCCGACGGCGCGGGTAAAGCGGCCTAAGATCATCAGCAGGGCCGTGCCGCCGATGGCGAAGATGACGAAGGCCAAAAAGATGATATACGGCGACGAACTCAGCTTGAAGGCCGGATGGATAAAGCGCATGATGAGAAAGATCGCCAAAAAGAAAAACGCCGCGCCTGCCACTTGGCGGCGGATATCGGCAAAGCCGAAGAACAGCCGCTCGCAGCAAAACGAAAACGGCAACAGCAGCGCGAAGTAGAAGATCACCCCATAGACCGTGTCGTCCGCAGTCGATTTGATATCTGGATAGCCCCGCCCTTCGAGGCCCCACGCCTTGCGCGTGGCTCGCTTGAACTCGCTGTAGCGCTGCGCCTGCAAGTGCTCTTCGGCCTCCAACAGGGCCAAGCGCGCCTCTTCGTGCAGGTGCATGAACTTGTCGTTGCGCACCCCATAGCGCGCCAACTGCTTGATCCGCACATCGTCGAGGACCCACATGTCGCGTGCGGCTGCATACCCAGGACGCAACACCACGCCTTGATCCACGAGATAGCCGCGCCCGAGCGCCTGCTTCATCGTCGCCTCATCCACATCAGCTGGGCGCACCGGCTCAGCCACCCATGCGGCGGGTGCACCGCTCAGCAGATAGCGCACGCCGAAAAGGCTCGTGCTCATCAGGGCTTTGACCCGGATGCCAGGCTGGGCATACACCACCGAGGCGAGCGTTACTTTGCCTTCCTCATTGCTCTGCCTTTCGACGAAGTCGGCCCCCCACGACTGCGGCACGCCGTCGCGCTCGTCGAGCACAGTCACATGGTCCAAGACCGATAGGTAGCGCGAGTCAACCGTCTCAAACAAACTCAGCGCCCGGCACTTAAAGAGCACTTGCAGCATCTCGTTTTCCCACCAGCCCCACGGATGCACAGTCGGGTACGTCTCGTCGCCCTCTTGGCCCATGTCCGGCGCCGAGATGATTTCGCCGTAGGGATCGAGTTCGTACGCGCGGATGGCGTTGCTCAGCCGATTCCGCATGATGTCAAAGCGGAAGCGGCCCGCGTCGTCGGCCTGTTGCGCGATCAAGGTGCGCACCCCGCCGACCGAGTTCGGGCCGAGCTGCTGATAGGTCACCAGCGCTTGCGGCACTGGCTTTTTGGGCACGGCAAAATTGACGTCGCGGTCAAACCAATAGATCGCGCCCGCCAAGCTGTGGCCGTAGTCTTCCAGTTCCAACTTGGTCGGCTTGAGCAACTCGGCGTCTCGGCCAGCCCACGCCAACATGGCCGCGAGCGTCTGGATCTGCCGAGTGAGGTTTTGTGTATCCACCGCCTCCGGCAGGTCGAGCGGCGTGTCGATCCGTTCGCGCGCGTCATTGGCCGTGGCAAGGGCGAGGGCCTTCTGACCGACGAAGGCCGCGGCCTCGCTGGCAAAGGCGAGCGGGATGGGCATGAAGTTTTTCCACGTGCGCTTGGGCGGGGCAATGCCCTCGTAGTGGCGCGTGGTGTCGCCAAAGGTCTCTTCGACCGCGAGGCTCAGCCGCTTGGAATAGGGCGTCAACATGTATTTGACGTAGTTGTCAGTGCGCCACTTGGGATTGTAGAAGGTGCCCATGCCAAAGCTGGCCGTGCGGTCGGCGTGGCTCGACAGGTCCAGCGATAGCATCAGGTCGAAGTCAATGCGCTCGGCTTCACTCATGCGCTCGCGGAAATAGTCGCTGCGGCGGCTGTGCCGATAGAGGAAATCGTTGATCCCAGACAAGCCCTCAAAGTGCCCAGAGGTCGCCAAAAAGAGCACCGAGTAATGAGGGCGATATTTTTTGAGCAGTTCCACTAGCTGGAGCAGAGCGACGATCCCAGCCGCATTTTCCGCTCCCGGGGCGAGAGCCGGCACGACCGAGATGGCGTCGTAATAGGCTTGGATGACGATGGTTTGGTCCTGCCACGACTGCGGCTTTTCCCGGCTCTTGGCTGGCAGCATCCCTAGCGATCCGGGCAGGTAGCCATACACGTTGTGCGCTTCCACGCCCTCCCAATCCATCCGCGCATTCAAGTGGACGGCGACCGGCCCGTCTTGCAGACGCGCCAACAGATCGAGCGCGTCTTGCCGCTCGAGCCAAAATCGCGGTATGTCAACCGGCACCTTGAGAAACTTGTCCGCGGCCTGCTCGCGGTTGACGCCGCCGTTGTCAAAAAAGACGATGGCCTTGGCCCCCAGCGATGCGGCGTGGAGGTAGTTTTGGCCGCTGGAAAAGTCCAACAGCACGACGCTGCCCTGCACGGGCTGGCCGTCCAATGATTCAAGCGCGCCTTGGCCTCCATAGATCAAAGGGCCTCGCACGCCGTCTGGCCCCAACGAAGGCGTGCGCACGCCATTGGGCCACAAGCTGTAGAGCCGTTTAATATCGCCGCCTTGCACCACCAGCTCGCCGCCGCGATCTATGGGCACGGCCACCTTAAATGCCTCGCTCTGCACGTCCTCCAGTCCCAGCGCTTCAAACCGCTGACGCACGTAGTCGCGGGCTTGCCGCTCCCCCGCATAACCCGGCACCCGCGAGCCGAAGGCAGCAAAGCGCGCGATCTCAGCGGCAATGTCCGCTTCGTCAATGCCGGCGACCAAAGCGCGAAGCTGGGCGGCTTGCGCGGGATCCACCATCCGCGCCTCTACGGGCGGGTTGGGTGCCCAGCCGAAGAAATCATTTACCGCGCGATTGACTGCTCCCGGATCGCCGAAACCGACGACCGCAATCATCGCGGCGGCGAACACCAAGAAAAACACATTGAGTAATTTGGGTTTGGCCATGAAATTCGCTTTGTCTGTCAGAATGGGACGAGCGGCTGTCAAGATAGGGTATCAGCGAGGGGGGTTCAAGCGCGGCAGGAGATCAGTCAGTGCCAAAGCACAACACCGTACCGGAATAAGCGGAAAGAGGGGCTTTTCCAACGATTACTGCTCACGGCTCGATTTGCTTGACATGGCTCAACAAGGGAAGTAAAATGTGAAAAAGTCGCTATGGGATCGTTAGCTAAGAATCTATTTGAGAGCTTCGCAAGAGATTGTAGTCAGTCATACATGGAGGTTCATACTGTGGAAACTCATACAATAAGACGCGTCGATATTGCGGTGTACAGTCCAGACAGGAAGCTCCAACTCGTCGTCGAAATCAAAAACAAACTTGGTGCATCCGCTGAGTGGGTCACCCGTATGCGTCACAATTTATTGGTCCATTCGTTCATACCGCATGTGCCTTACTTCTTGCTCGTGCTCCCTGACTTTTTCTATCTGTGGATAGACACCACGCCTGTGAATAATCTGGCAAAACCTGACTACAAAATAAAGGCCGCGAAAATACTGGCACCATATCTTAAGCCAACTCGCTCTCTTAACAACCTAAGTGGGTATGGACTCGAATTGCTTATAATGTCGTGGCTGGAAGATATAGTTCGTACAGAACTTCAACGAGACACGGTTGACCCCAGTCTCCAATGGCTCTTTGACTCAGGTTTATACGAAGCGATTGCACACGGTTCTGTTGCAATTGAAGCTACAGTATGATCGTGTATGTAGAATCAAATTTTGTCCTTGAACTCGCATTTCTTCAAGAAGAACATGAAAATTGCTTGGAACTCTTGAGTCTATCAGAATCAAGAGATATTCGCTTGGTGTTGCCCGCCTTCAGTATTGGAGAGCCGTATGAAGCGTGGGTACGTCGCTCAAAGCAAAGACGAGGGCTGTACGAACAACTCATTACGGCTATTCACGAACTCTCTCGTTCGAGACCTTATCAAGAGTCATCGGATGAGTTTCGGGAACTCACAGATTTATTGCTCAGAAGTGGTGAAGAAGAGAAACACCGACTCGATGATACTCTGGAAAGAATTTTACAGACCGTTGGAGTGATACCCATAGGTTTGAGCATCATCAGAGCCGCTATAACGTTCCAAGAGAGTCGAAGTCTTTCGCCGCAAGATTCGATAGTTTATGCATCAATTCTCGATCATCTAGCCACAGCATCCGAGGATCATAGCTGTTTCATTACCAAGAACTCCAGAGATTTTACGAATCCGGATATTGAACACGAACTGACGGCGTACAATTGCCGATTGCTGACAAAGTTTGCTGATGGCTTGGGGTATGTCCGTAGTCGGTTGTAGATGAGTACGTACCCAGATCGCCTAAGCTGAATCGGCTTGTGAGTGCGCGGCTCGCAAACGCTACTCACCCATGAAAATACGCGTGCCCCTCGCCCATAAACCAGAAAATATCCGCCAAATACGACAACCCAATCCCCAAAAAATACCCGGCGATCAATCCCATAAAAAACGGTCGCGCCTGACGGTACGCCGCAATCCCTCCATAGCGCATAATCGCGCTCTTGGCCACCCACGCCAGAAAGACCGAAAATGCGATGAGTCGCGTCATCCACAGTGGAGCTACTGCAATGCCCACCGGGTGCAGCGGCCACCAGTGAAAGCGATACTGGAGGAAGGACAAAATTGAGTACGCCACCATGCCGATCCCGAAGTAGGACAGCTTGTTCCAGTCGGTCGGCCAAGGATCGTTGAAATGGCGGATCACCCCGTTGTACGCCATGCCCCCGGCACCACCGCCGGCGATAAAGTACCAAGAGCCAAAATTGCCCGCGCCGTACTTGTAGCACAGCGAGAGGACGAAATAGAGACAGGTAGTGAAACCCACGACCGCAGCAATGCCCAGTGCCAAGGCCATCGACCGGCGAATCCGGTACAATTCTCCAAGCCGTGCGCCGTGCGCCGCCGCTGGCATAAAGAGCGATTGCACATCCCCAAACCAAGTATAGGAAACCCCCAGCGCCACCAAATTGTGCCCGCCGATACTCGTGCCGGTTATCGCCAGTGCAAAAGCCTGAGCACCCACCGGCGGCGTCAAAAAATAGACCCCGGCCTGCACCACCAGCCGCGTGATGCCGTAGTAGGCGACCAACACGCCAAAAACAAAGAGCGCGGCAATGTGCAGATCCATCCCAGACCGCCACAGCCAGCCGAGGATATAGACCGACGCGGCCATGAATCCGCAAACGGCCGTGCGATACGAAACCATTTCCTCGCTGTCGTCTAGGGTCCGTCGTCCCCCCAAGGCTTGGCGCACAACCGCCACTAAATGACCTCGCGCCATCCACAAGCTCAACAGCACCATTGCCGTAAATCCACCCCACGCCTGCCAAGAAAGCGACTGCATTCCCCAGACGAAGGCGTCGGGTCGCGTCACGTCGTAGCCGATGCGGTTGGTAATCCCCTCTTGCACCACGGCTACTAAATAAAAGAACACGATGCTGAACGAGACGCTGGTGCTGACCAGATACATAAAGCCGATTACCGGGAAGTAGAGCATCAGGCTGATGGTGGGAAACTCCCGGCTCAGTTGCAGATTGACGGCGTGGTTGAAGTTGATTTTGGGAAAGCCGATGTAGAACGAGCCAATGATGTTGAACAGGATCATTCCCAGCGGAATCGCCGCGCCGATCCAAAACCCTTTGGAACGCACAATCGCCCGCCCGTCGTCGTCAATCAACAACCTCGGCATTTCCATCAGCGGAAAAACCAGCCGCTCGTGCTCGACCCACTGGCGGCGAAAAATCACCACCAAGCAAAAGCAGGCGAAGTACACGGTCAGGATTAGGCTCAACAGCCAAAACAGCGGCCCGACCCAGACATCAAACGGCAGGGCTTGTCCCTTGGGCAGTCCCTCGTAGAACCAGCGCATGGCATCGCCGTCGGCGCGAGGTACGACCCAATCGGGCAGGTAGGGATGGATGTTGCCCGCCCAATCGTTTTCCGGGGTGGCTCCGTAGTACGGCGATGAAATAATCGCCAGCAAGGTGCCGACGATAAAGGTCGGAATCCCAGTCGCCGCCAAGCCCATGATCACAATGATAGCCAGCTCGGCGGGTCGCAACGCCCATGTGGGCCGCATCCACCGCACCAGCGCATTCGCCAGCAGAACCACCACAAAGCAAAAACCGGCGCTAGTCGGAAAATACGACCACGTAATCTCCGAAGAGCGCACCATCCAAATCGAATAGGGCGCTCCCATGACAATGGCCATCACGACCACAATCCCCAGCACGGCCGAGCGCAAAGTCATGTGATACCACCCCTATGCAATCGATGATTTACTGCGTTCTTTTTTATATATTTAAGGTTGCGCATCAATGTACTAAGCTATGTCCACGAACCGCTTCATACCTCTTATCCTCGCACTGTCGCTGACGGCTTGCTCCAAAAGCACCGGCCCGGATAGCGGCCTGCAATCGCTATGCACGGACGCGCCCGGCATCATCTGCACTTGGGCCGGCACGGGCGAAGCTGGCTTCAATGGCGACAATCAACCACTGCTAACTTCCACTCTCTACTGGCCCGTCGATCTCACCTTCACCCCCTCGGGTCCCTACCTCCTCGACTGGAACAACCACCGCGTGCGCCGCGCGACTCCGGAAGGCTCCCTCGTCACCGTCATTGGTACGGACTTCGTCGGCGACGGACCCTACGACGAATCCGACCAAATACCCCCCGGCGCGCCCGGCACCGAGGTCCATCTCAATCACCCGACCCATATCCTGCCACTGGCCGACGGCACTCTGCTACTGACGGCTTGGCACAATCACAAGCTGCGCCTCTACGACCCGCAGACCGGGCTCGTCCAAGTCATCTGCGGCGCGGGTCCGGGCTTTGCCGGCGACGGCGGCCCGGCCCGCGACGCGCTTCTGAGTCAGCCACCGCAGACGGTCTTAGGCCCCGATGGCGGGCTGTACATCCTCGACCAGCGCAACCAGCGGGTGCGCAAAATAGATCCCGACGGTATTATCTCCACCGTCGTAGGCACCGGCGTGGCCGGGTTCGCCGGCGATGGCGGCAGCCCGCGCGACGCCCAGCTCCAGATGCCAGCCGGAGCCAACCCACCGCCGGCCGGGGCCTTGGCTTTTGGTCCGCAGGGTCGGCTCTATATTGCCGACGCCCTCAACCACCGCATCCGCCGAGTTGATTTTGACCTCGACCAGATCGAAACAGTGGCTGGCACGGGGGAGGCTGATAGCGGCGGCGACGGTGGACCAGCTCTCAGCGCCGATCTCAACAACCCGCGCGACTTGGCCTTTGGTCCCGACGGCCGGCTCTACATTGCCGACGAATTTAACCACCGCATCCGCGCCCTTGACCTCGCAACCGGCATTATTGAGACTGTTGCTGGCAGCGGCGAGGAAGGGTTTTCCGGCGATGGCGGACCCGCCCTTAGCGCAGCCCTCAATCGACCTGCCGGAATCGACTTCGACCCGCAGGGTCGGCTCTATATCGCCGACACGTACAACCACCGCATCCGCCGCGTCATCTTGCCATGATCTACCTAGCACTCTTACTCATCCTGTCCGCCTGCGGAGAAACGCCTACTGGTCCTAGCGGCCCCTACGGACGCATCGAAACCTTTGCCGGCACGGGCGACGCCGGCAAAGGCCCGGAAGAAGCTCCGCCGCTGCAAGCGCTTTTCTACCTGCCGCAAGACCTGACCTACGGCCCCGACGGGCGGCTCTACATCCTCGACTGGAACAACCACCGAGTCCGCGTCACCACCAAGGCCAGCGACAAGACGCGACAGCAGCACCCACGATACCGAGGCCGCACCGTCGCCAAGGACAACGTCACCACCTTAATCGGCACAGGCGAACTCGGCGACGCACCGGCCGGCCCCGCGCGCGAGATCGGCCTCAACCATCCGACCCACATCTCCTTCGATCCGCTCGGACGCCTGATACTCACGGCTTGGCACAACTCGATGATCCTGCGCTACGACTTTGCCACCGACTATATCGAGCCGATCTGCGGCACAGGCGAGCGCACCTACAGCGGCGACGGCGGCCCCGCGGCCCTAGCGACGATCAACCTGCCAAGCGCTACCGCCTTCGATCCACTCGGACGCATGTACATCTCCGATCAGGAAAACCAGCGCATCCGCATGGTCGATACAGACGGCACGATCTCTACGGTCGTCGGCACGGGCGAGCCGGGTTTTTCCGGCGACGCGGGTCCCGCCGACCAAGCCCGGATCTACGCTCCGATAGGCCAAGCGGCCCCACCCACTAGCCGCATCGCCACCGACGAATTCGGCAACCTCTACATCGCCGACACCTTCAACAACCGCATCCGCAAGGTTGACTACGCGACCGGCATCATCACCACTATCGCCGGCAATGGGGCCTTCCCGCCCATGTCCGGCGGCGAGCGCGACGAAGGGGCCGCGGCCATCGACGTTTCGCTCTACTGGCCCTGCGATGTGGGCACCGACTCCGAGGGCCGGGTCTTTTTCGCCGACACCTTCAACCACTGCGTGCGCTACATCGACCTCGACGGCGCGCTCTACACCGTGGCCGGCCAGTGCGGCAAATCCGGCGATATGGGCGACGGTGGCGACCCGCAGGCCGCCCTGCTCAGCCGCCCCTACGGCATCGAACTCGACCCAGACGACAACCTCTACATCGCCGATACCCGCAACCATCGCATCCGCATAGTGCGGAAGTGAAGGGCTGCTAATCGGCCAGATTGTCCCCGACGATCACCGCCCCCGCAAATCCCTCATCTACCATCCGCTCGGCAAAGGCCCACACCTCGGATTGTGGCAGCAACGCGTTGTTGCTGATGATCAAATCCGCCCCAACGTGGCTGATCCCGCGCAACCCGTCTATACTTTGCAGCGCGCCATTGCCGCTGACTTCCAAAAAGTCCCGTACTCTAGCCAAGTGGTGCAGGCCCTCTAGGCTTTGCAGTGCGTTGTTGAACCAGATGTCCACGCTGCCTTCGATCTCCACGAGATGCGGCATGTCCGTCAGGGATGCAAGCGACGCATTGCGGACGAGCGCCAAGCCCCCGCTAACAGAAGCGAGGTTTTCCAGCCCTTTGAGAGAACGCAGGGCCTTGTTTTCAAAGATCAATAACCCTTCCACCACGTGAGCGGCTTTGCCGGCCGCTGGAGTGGGTAAGGGCGGTGATGCATCCGCCGGACCTAGCCCCGCTCCGACGCTTTCAAGCCCCTCCAGTCCCGTTAGGCTTTCCAAGCGGTCGTTAAACCAAATCTCTACACTGCCCTCGACGCGCTTCAGCCCTTCTAAACCCGTCAGCGCGACTAAGCTGCTCCCAACGATTTGTAAGTCGCCGTCGATGATGTAAGCACCTCCCCCCTTTTCCCTCAGGGCCGCGATATCGGCCGGCGACGCAATGACAACGCCCTCTTCCAAAACGACCGGCGCTACCGGTGCTACTGAATCTTTGCCACAGCCTGCCAGCGCGACGAGCAACGGCAATATTGCCCGCTCAAAAATCCCGCGCACACCGGATCCCAATATCTATATCCGTCAATCGCGGATCATAGGCTTCCCGATTCGCCGCAGGCAGGGACTCTTTCTCAAACCACCACGACCCACCCCGCAGCACCCCAAATTCCCCGCGCAACGGCCCCTGCGGATTGTCCCGTGGGCTTTCTGCATAGTACGTGTCCCCGTACCAATCGGCCACCCACTCCCACACGTTGCCCGCCATGTCGTGTGCTCCGTAAGGCGACACGCCGGCGGGACGGCTGCCCACCGGCTCGGTCGCTCCGGCGATAAAGCGAAAGTTGGCCTCGTCGCCTGCCAACTCGTACCCCCAAGGATATATGCGCCCATCGGTTCCGCGCGCGGCCTTCTCCCACTCGGCCTCAGTCGGCAGCCGCAGGCCAGCCCACGCGCAATAGTCGAGCGCGTGTTGGCGGTTCACGCAGTTGATGGGATGCGTGTCGTCTATGTCTTTGTCCCAATTGCAGTTAGGGGCATAGGCTGGCTCTTCGCAGGCATCGTCCTCCACGCAGCGCCGGTACAATCTTATGGTGACTTCGAATTGGTCAATGTAGTACGCGGAAAGAAAAACTTGGTGCGGCGGCTGCTCGTCTGGGTCGCCCGCGTCCCAACCCATGACAAAGAGGCCTTCGGGCACGAGGATCATGGCGTGATCAGCCTTGTTGACCTCGGTAACTTCGCTGGCCTCTTCGGTAGCAGGAGCCTCTTCGGACGGAGCGGGCGCAACCACGCGGTCCTCACTCACCTGCCCCGGGTTCTTTTGGCCGCAACCAAGTGCCCACAGGGCCATGCACACCAGTGCGCGACTCACCGTGCTACTCCTTAGAACACGACCTGCGACACGGCCTTGGAAATCAGCGCTATGGCAATGGACGTCATGCCAATCAAGCCCACGCCGCACGAATACCCAGCCAACACGATGGGCGCGTACGCGTACCAGCGCTCGGGGCCAAAGCGCTTTTGCAAGTAGAAACGGCCTAACAAGGCACCGACGAAGTTGAGGATGGCAAAGTGCGGCCAGCCGCCGAGGCCAGCGACAAAACCATAGAAAATCCCCAGCGGCGCGCTGAGTGCGCTCAGCAGCGCGTATAATGCACCGCTAAAGACCAGCCCTATCCCGATGTAATCCCAGCGAATAATTTGCGTCACCAAACTCTGGCCCGCGCCCGGCAGCGTTGACTTGGCCCAGAACGCCTGCATGGTGGCGTGGAAGGGCCACATCTTTTGCACGAACGGATACGCCGAGGAGGGAATCGGCCCTAACTTCCATATCAGCGACCAGAACAGAAAGCTACACACAAACATCACAGCCAAGGTCAGGGCCGTCATCTTGACGATGCTGCCAAAGCGAGTGCGCGTCAGCTCTAGCTGCTTGAACACTTGTGCCTCGTAGCCCCACTGGAAGATCGGCACCGGCGCAAACCAGATCCCGGCTCCTTGGTAGCCGGACAAGAAGAAACTGGCCTCGCGCAGATAGGGAAAAGTTACTCCCTGCGGAGACCCGGTCAGGCCGATCATCCGCGTGCCGATGTACGAGTAGATTGGCGTCCACACAAAGCCAAAGAGCGCGGTGATCCACCAGGGGAATTCCGGCACCAAATAGTACACCATCAGCACGAAGCCCAGCGTGCTCACCGCCCAGATGCCCAAGGCCATGACAATGCGGATGTCGCCGCGCTCGGGGCTAGGTCCCTGGTCAGCTTCCCGAGTCAGGGCGTGCTCCTTGCCGACTGCGAGCAAAACCTTGCCCGCCGTATAGAAACCCACAGCCGCGACCACGATGGCCCCGCCCAGCGAAAAGCTCAGCCAGAAATCAAAGGTATTGGCGATCTGGGTGGGAATTGACGACATGCCCGGCTCCCAAGTGTACAGGATGCCGTAGGCATAGAGAATGGGGTTGGCGATCAAGTTGACCACGATCGACGAGGCAAACACCCCTACCACGACCCAAAACGGCAGCACGAGGCCGAATAGCACGTGGATCAAATCCGTGGCCAAGCCGATGACCGCGGCGGGCAAAACCGCCTTTAGCGGCACGGTGAAGTCGATGAAGGGAATCGGCAAAATCGACACGGTCTCGGTCAAAAAGACCGACGACAGCGTTGGCACCACCACGTAGAATACGCCCCACACCGCCCCGATAAAAGCCCCCGTGCTGAACACGTGCCAGCGCCAGCCCTCCTGCTTGGCCGAGGTCTCGGCGAGAGCGGTGGCACCGCCGGCCTGCACATACGCCATGGGAAAGGGCAGGCGCTCGATGTCGTGGGTGATGCGGAATAGTACGTAGCCCAACGATAGGGCGTTGACGCGCTGCAATGCAACGGCGCAGAGGAGAATGACGATGGGCTTGAGCCACGCACTGTCGAGGAAGCTGCGCTCTAAGAGCGCCTCCGATCCACGCGGGGGCACGACCCAAGTTGGAATGTGTTCGGCCAGTCCGTCGGCTTGGGGCGATTGGATCAGATATTGATCCCAAATCAACACGCCGAACGGGCCGCCAAAGAGATCGGCCCCCGTGCCCAGCTTGCCGCCCATCATCACCAAGCCACCTGCCACCCAGTAGAGGATGATGATCTCCTGAGTCCGCAAGTACACGAAGGTGCGCTTGGCCATTTCGATGAAGAGAATGAGCGTCACCCACTCGGCCCCCCCGGCCATGCTCATCCCGGTCACTAGCCCGAGGTAAATTGCGCCCGGCAGCATCACGAAGCCGACGAAGAGCGCCGCCCACAGGGTCTTTGCATTGAAGCCCGGTTCAAAGGGGGCGTCGGCGGGCATGACCGCGAAGCGCTCTTGGGCGTTGGCCTGTGACAAAAATCGCTCCCCTCGTTTGCTCAGTTCTGCACTAACTCATCGTCTAAATACCGCAGGTGCTCTTCGTACACGTCTATCTGCTCGGCGTATTTTTCGCGCAAGTCCCGCAGATAGCTGTTGAAAAACTCCCGCTCAATGCGCTCCCGCACATCCCGCTCCACCGAATTCCGCACCCGCTCCAGTTCTAGGCCGTAGTAAATCTCTGGGTATCGTTCGATAACCCGGAAGATCGAATAGCCACCCCTCTTTTGGATCGGCCCTTGGAGCTGTTGCAACTCTGCGTTCATCACCGCGTTCATCCAAGCCTCCCCCAAAAAGGGAGCCTGTGATTGGGAGACGTACAGGAGCCCATCTTCGGCATTGCGGCGACGGCTGTGGACGCGAGCCAACTCCGACCACTCGGCACCCGCCTCAATCTGAGCAGCAATCTGGCGCGCCTCGCTCGGGGTCTCGAGCAAAATTTCCTCTAGTTGCGCGTGGGGGGGACTGCGGAAGCGCTGCTTGTGCTCCTCGTAGAAGGCCCGTAGGTCTTCCTCAGTCGGCGCGGGAGCCTCGGCCAAGATCTGCTCGCGCAGTTTTATAAGCATCAGGTTGCCCAACGCCAATTCATGCGACCGCGCGAAAGCCTCGGTTTTATCAAGGCCCTTGCGCCGGGCGTCGTGGGCCATAATGCGGGTTGGAAAGTGACTCTCAGATAGCTTCTCGTTGACGGAGTCGGCTGTGGCTTCCAGCCACGGTCGGCCCGATGGCCGCACGGCTTCTAAAACCTCTGCCACATCCATCTGCAAGCCCTCAAAAGCATAGACCGGGTGCTGGCGCTGGGCCTCGTCCAAATCCGCATAGCGGATCGCGCCCTGTAAGACGCTTACTACTATAGCCATGCCCTCGGCGTCAAAAACTGTGTCCAAATCCCACTTGAGGTGTCGCAGGTACGATTCGCGCAGTTGCTTTTGCTGCTCGTCGGCAAGTGCCTCGCGGATGCCGTCTTCGACCTCGACCAATTCGGCGCGGCGACGCTCCGCTACTTTGGCGATGACGAATCCTCCGTGCAAGGGGACCGGCTCGGTCACGCCGCCCACGGGCAGGGCGAAGACCGCTTGTGCTAGGTCGCGGGGACTATCGAAGGGCGAATAGGCTACCTGCCGCATTTCGCCGGTATGCACGCCGTAATAGAGGTCGGCGGCGAATTGACGGCCTACTTCCGCAAAGTCCTCGCCCTGTGCCAAAAGCGCTTGCACCTGACGCGCCTTTTCCCGGTTAGGCACAAAAATCTCCATAGTAGTGACCTTTTCACCCCATCCCGGTTGCGCGTAGGCTTTTTCGATGTCGGCCTCAGTCACCGCGACCTTGGCTGCAACATTGCGTCGCAGCATCGCGTCGGCGAGGGCCTTGGTCTCGCGCTTGGCGAGTTCGGCTAAGACCTCTTCGTCGCGCTGCAAACCCCGCTCGTTGGCCGCCAAAAGCAACACTTGGCGGTCAATTAGCGTCTGCAAGTTGTCCCGGTGCTGCGAACGCATGGCTGCCGTTTTGAGATTGGCCTCAAAGGTGCGCAGATCGGCCGCGGTAATCTCGATCGCGCCGACCTTGGCCAGCAGATGGGCGTTGTCCGGCTGCTCATCGCCACAGCTAATGCAAGTCCAGATTAGCACCCCGGCCAACAGCGGTTTGTGCATAAAAAGAGGAGCTAGACGGAAGGTCCAGCTCCTCGCAATGAGATGTCCTGCCATACGTACTATCCAGATGCGGAATAGCCCCGGGGACTCAACCCGCCCCGCCCGCGCTGGCCTTTTCCCTCGTTCCTTGGTCCACTGCAAAGCGGAACTCGACGTCGATGGTCTCTTCCGGATTGCCGCTGGCGTCAAACGACAGCACAAATTCGTGGAATGTGAGCAGCAACTCGTCGTTTTCCGGCAGCAACGGATCGAAGACTAACATGCCTTTTTGGCTGCTATCGCGGAAGATCGGTCGATGGCGGTGAAAGACCGTCTTGTAGATAATGCCCATGCGCTCCAAGTTAATTTCGCGCTCATTACCCGAAGTGCCCAACTCCATTTTGTAGTACTTGGTGAAGCTGTTACCCCCCAACACGACGGCCCCCTCGCGCCCGGGATCGTAGTAGCGATGGGTCTCGCCGCCCGATTCCATGGTCGCCTTGGCCGGATCGAATTCGATCTTGGCATAGGTCTTATTTATGACCTCGACTTCAAAAACAGTAAACCGCGGAGGGATATAGCCCTTTTCAGGATCGATATCATCCCGGGTATAAGGGTTGACGTGGCGACCATCGTACAGGGGCGGGAAGCGCTCGTTGAGCTCGGCATCGCTCAGATGCCGCACCCGGATTAAAAGTCCCTCTTTACTAAAGACCGTTGAACTGTCGTCCGGATCGATGGTGTAATCGCCGCGGCCCTCGGGCAGGATGGACATCACGTGCAGGTCGTACGCGAGTTGGGGCGGCACCAGCCCCCCGCAACTCCAGACCAGTCCGAGCGCCACTAAGCCGATGAGCGCCATGTACCTCGCTCTCATAAAATTGCAACTCCCTTTTTGCTAGCTGTTGTCAATTGGTTGGTTCCTCGGTTTCGATGTCGATCTTTTCTATGCCCGCCATGGTGGCCGTTTCCATCGCGTCGATAATATGGCCGTGTGCAGCATCCGCGTCCGCAGTGATAATCAGCGTCGATGAGCCGCTGCGGACCTTCTCGCGCTCTAACCAACTCGCTAGCTGCCCCATAGCCACAAGCTGCCCGTTGATCTCGAGCTGGCCCTCGCTCGAAATGCGCAGATTCAGCTTCTTTTCGGACTTGAGCTGGTCGTAGTGAACCGAGTCGGGCAGCTCGATCTTGAGCTGAGTGGCCTTGACGAAGACCGTAGTGGTCATAAAGAAGATCAGCAGCAGGAACACTGCGTCGATCATCGGCGTCAGATTCAGCTCAAATTCGCCGGCTTTTTCAGCCAGCGACTGTCTCCGTTTAGCCATGCCGCTTTATCCTTCTCCGCTCTTGGCGAAGGCGATGGCCTCAATGCCCTCGCCGCGGGCGATGTCCATCACCTGCACCACATAGGAGTGCGGTATTGAGCGCGCGGACTCCAAGATCACGTTCTTGGTATTGTCGGCCTCAATGACTTGGCGGATTTTTTCCGCCAATCTCGCCTTATCCGTGATCTCGCCGTTGACTTGGATCGTCTGATCCGGGTCAATCACGATGTTCATGTCCTTGGTCGCTCGCGACTCGCCTTCGCCACCGGGCAGATCTACGCTCAAGCCCTTGGGGTTGACGAAGGTGGTCGCCACCATGAAGAAAACCAACAGCAAGAACATGCAGTTGATCAGCGGAGTCAGATCTGGGTTTTCCGAGGTCTTAAAGGCGCTTTTGCCGAATCCGCTCTTTCGTCTCTGCCGCATTGCCGCGTCTCTTTCTGCCTAGCCGGCCTCCTGCTGACTGGCTTGGAAGCGCACCAGCAGGGTATTGGCGAAGGCGTGGCAGTATAGCTCCACGCTCTTGAAGACCTTTTCCGCACGGCCGGAGAGGTAGCGGTGGAAGATGATGGTCGGAATGGCGACGATGAGGCCGCTGGCCGTCGTGATCAGGGCCTCGGAGATGCCGCTGGCCACAGCCGCCGGATCGCCAGCCCCGGCGCGGGCAATCGCGTCGAAGGCATTAATCATACCCATGATCGTGCCCAACAACCCCATCAGCGGAGAAAGGACGCCAATGGTTCCGAGCGCGTTGAGGAGGCGGCCGAGATACATCTCGCCAGCCTCTTCAGTAGCCAAGATCAGCTCCTGACGCATATCCTCTAGATCCGTGCGATTTTCCAGCACCAAGGTATCGTAGCGCTTCACCAACGCGGCGAAGATGAAGTTGAGCACGCCACTGCCCTGCCGGAACAACTCGACGGCTCCGCCTTCACCTTGACTGCTGAGCACTTCCTCGGCCTCGTTGAGCTGATGTTCGGCTTCCTCTTCGCCCGGGACCGCCAGCAGACGCCACAGCCGTTCGATGATGATGGCTAGGGCGATCAGCAAGCAGAGCAACAGGGGCCACATAATAGGCCCACCCTTGAAAAATTGGTCCACTAAAAAATTTTGCTCCATTACAACCTCCCGGTATTGTGTACTACTTTGCGTTGCGTTAAAAGCTCACTAGAGCCGGTTTTCCACGATCCATTCTCGGTGTAGCTTGGCAAAACTGACCACGTCGGCGTTTTCCGGCTTGTCCCCACCCTTTTCTTCCACTACCTGATAGTTTTCCACCGCCTGCGACCACTGGCGCGTGATTTCATAGACCAGCCCCAAGTTGCAGTACGCGGCCAATTCAGTATAGGTGCCAGGGTAATCGCGGATAATATTCTGTAGGGCTGGCACGGCTCGGTCGTAGTCTTTGGCTTCAAAGAGCTTCATGGCCTCGTTGTAGCTAAAACTAGCCTGGATCTCGCTTAGCTCTTCCACTAGGGCAGTGGCCCTCGACGCCTCCTCGGAGTTGGGATATAGCTTGAGTACTTGCTGGTAGGCCGCCATGGCCTCGTCATACGACTGGATATTGTAGTAGTAGTCTCCGATGGTAAACTGCGCTTTGGGGGCGAATTCGCTCTCGGGGTAATTGGCAACTAGATTTTGCATCGCGCCTACAGCTTGCTCCATCTCCTCTTGTTCGACGAAAGACCAAGCCAACGCGTACTGCGCCGACCCGCCGTATCGGCCTTGGGGATATTTTGCCAAGAGCGCTTGGTATGCAGCCGCAGCCTCGGCAAAGGCCTGCTCGTTGTAATAGTTTTCGCCAATGAGGAAAAGCGCTTCTTCCTCGTATTGGGACTGGAGATAGCGCTCGACAAGCTCTACAAAAGCGGCGGCGGCCTCCCTGAACTGGGTCAGGGCCTGGAGACTGTGGGCCAGATAGTACTGGCCGTGAATGCGGTTGGCATTGCGCGGATATTTTTTGACAAAGCTCCTGAAGCTCTTGGCGGCTGCGGCGTAGTCGCCATAGCTGATTTCGGCAAAGCCCTTGGAGAAAGCCAAGTTGCCACTCTCGCCCGAATTCGGATAGCGCTTGAGACCTTGGGCAAAGATGCGGGCGGCTTCCTCGTACTTCTTTTGCTGCAGCAACGCATTGCCGATGATGGAATAGGCGCGTTCCTTGCGGTAGTAACCCGCTTGATTGTCGTCTTCAAACTGCATGTCGAGGAGCTGGCGGGCGAATTTCTCGGCCTGGATGAAGTCCTGCTGATCGTAGTACAGCTCGGTCAGCAGCATGCTAAAGGTCGCCTGTTCCTGCGGGTCGTCCGACGCGGCAATGAGCTCTTGATAGTAGCGAGCCGCCTCTTCTTGCCGCCCCAAGCGGATCATGCCCGCCCCTAGCGTGCGAAAGGCACTATCCTTTATCTGAGGCGTGGGCTCGCTTTCGAGCAGGGACTTCATATCATCCAGCGATGCCTCATAGCTCACGCGGGCTCGGGCCGTGTCGCCGACAGCGTCTTGCTGTTTGGCGACCTCGTAGTATGCACCCCCACGGGCCAGCAGCGAATTTTGCAGGATGTGCTCAGGCGGATTCAGCGCAATGGCCTCACCCCAAGAGTCAATCGCACCGGCGAAATTGTCCTCGGCGAAATGTACCCGAGCCAAGGTGTAGTGCATTTGGCCTCTTAGGGTGTCGTCGTCGGCCCGATCCAAGGCACTAGAGAGAGCCTTGCGCGCCTTTTCGTACTCTTGTTTGCCCATGTACAGCTCGGCTAACTCGACCTGCACGGTAGGCCACTTGTCCCAACCTTCTTCCACCGTCTCATAGGCGGCGATGGCGCTATCTGTATCCTGGAGGCGCTTGTAGGTGAGTCCCAGCTCCATCCGCGTCGTATTGCGCAGTTCCGAATCCGGGAAGCGGTTGAGGAAGGCTGTATAGATCTCCTCGGCCTGTTTGAGTTCGGATGCGGCATAGGCTATGCGAGCCAACTGCAAAAGGCCGTTGGGAGCCGCCGGATGGTCCGCATACTCATCGACTAATCGCTGGTACAGCGGCTGCGCCGCTTCGTCTTTCTTTAGAAGTTGTTTGGCAAAGCCAGCGTTGAAAAGCACGTCCGGTATCAGGACATTGTCCTCGCGCTCGCTCAGGAGTTGATCATAGCTTTCGAGCGCCTTGGCGATTTCCTCGTCCGCTCTAGCCGGGTCTTCACTGCGGACCTGCCGCCCATATTCTTGGTGGCACTGAGCGATGCGAAAGAGAACCTTGTAGCGGTCGAAGCCGATGCGCTGGGCCACATCGCCGTAGGCCTTGAGATATATCTCGTATTCTTGGGCCGACTTGGCGTACTCTTCCTGATCGAAAAGCATCAGGGCGACCGTTAGCTGCGTGCGGGCTTGAAAGAGTTTGTCCTCAACCTTTTCGATGGCGTCTTTGTACGCGGCGATGGCCGCTGTCGTGCCCTGCTCCTTCTGCACCAACTCGGCGATGCGGATATAGCTATTTTGCACCAAGACTGGCTCAGCCGCGTATTCGGCCGGAAGCACGGCATAAGAGGCGAGGGCCTTTTCGACCTCACCGTTGTGCGCGTAGATATCGCCCCTTTTCAAGTGGGCCTTGGCGACTAGCTCGCGCGCCGTCTCCTTGACCAAGCCCTTGAGCTTGAGGGTGGTCATCTCGATGATTTCTTCCTCGGTCATCTGCGCGAAGTCATAGCGGGAGATCAGGCGATCGAGGTACTCTAGTGCATCCTCGTACTGCCTTAGCTTGTCGTAGCTCTCGGCAATTTGGAAGAGCGAGCGATCGGCGTTAGAGCCTCTGGGAGCCAAGATCAACACCTGCTTGAAGCTGGCGATGGCCTCCTCGTAGCGCTCCAACTCAAAATAGGACCACGCGCGGTCGTAGTGAACGGATGCCTCATAGAGACTATGGGGGAATCTGCGCAGCAGTTCGTCCCCTTCCTCAATGACCTGCTCGTAATCCTTGAGTTGGTAACTCGTCTGAATCATCTGGTACTGAGCCATCACCCGAGTGCGATCATCGACGCTTTCGTCCGCAGCTAGGGTGCGGAAGTGGTCGCGGCTCTTGTTTAGATCTTGCAGTGCCTCCTCGTAGCGAGCATCGGCCTCGGCCTCCTTTTGCTCCGAGCGCAAAAACTGCGAGCGCTGCAATTTTTCGAGACCTAGCTTGTTGTAGGTATTACCTAGCTGGTAGGTAGCCCCTACGCGCACCGGCAGAATGAACTCGTCAACCGCTACGGTTACATCCTCCACGTTGATCATGGCGTTGCTCTCGGTGGAGAGAATGACTTCATAGCGCTCAATAGCTTTGTCGTAGTCCCCAAGCGCATAGAGTTTCTGCCCCTCCTCAAAGCGGTCTTGCAATTCCACCGGTGAGAAGAAGCGCGTGCTCAGGCTGGCAGCCACGCCAACCGCTGCAATTAGCAGCAGATTTACCAGAATCATGGTGTCAATCTCCTAGCCTAGAACCCGGCCACAATATCAAAGAAGAGGCGCGAGTTGTCGAAGCTATCGGAAGCGCGTGTGGCATCGTCGTACTCCCGGTTGGTTCGGATAAAGCCGAACTGGGAGGCGAGATTGTAACCGTAGTGATCTGAGCGATTGCTCATCATCAGCACCAGCGTCCATTCCTTAAAATCGTTGCTATCATCCACCCGGTCCAAGTTAGTGTGCCGCCAGAAAGGAAAGCCCTGAAATCCGAGTTGCAGATTGGACTTGGTCGTCAGGTCGAAACGGGTCCTGATGATCGGCGCGTAGATCGAGAACGAGCGAATACGGCCGTCGTCCGTGGCGTCTTCGAGTACGCTATAATGCTCGCGCAAAAACAGGTGCTTGAACATCGGACGGATGTTTAGGTTACCGGCGTTGATCGTATAGTCGAACCGGTTGACCATCGTAAAGGTCGAAAGTACACCGGCTTCCTGTTGGGTACCATCGTCGAACTCATCCTCGGCTTGGCTGTTGCGAATCCACTGGATGTTATTGATGACGTTGAGATTGGAAAACTGCCGAAAGGTTGAGCTAATGAATAAGGTATTGACCAAGCTATTGCGCATGTTCAGCGGATCGACATCCGGCGGGAAAACCTGGGAATTGAGATCCCGCGCCTCAATCATCGGTCCTTTCAAGTGCGGGAAGGGGCTGGGTATCCGCTCATTAAGACCTACGTCTTTCCAGACGTACACGTCATCGCGAATGTCGTCTTTGACCTGCTTGATGTCCTCGTTGATGCGAACTCTTCCCAGATAGGGCGAGGTGAAATTGTGCTCGTAGCGGGCGTAGATGGCCTCGGCCTTACCGCCGCCGGCCGGCTCCTTCATGGTGTAATAGCCTACAGAGGCCCACTTGCCCCAGCGCCCCAAGCCTTTCTTGGTAGCCACCAAGTGGGTCCCTTGGCGGTCCCGTGGGTAGGGGTAGTCGGGCAGCGCGTCGTTTTCGCGGTAATCGACTACGCCGTTGTTGTTGAAGTCGATGCCATAGATGAAGTCCGGCGGATCGGCGTCGTAAAATAGGATCGGCTCAGTCCAGTCGGGGATGCCGTTGAAATTCTGGTCGCTGTCTGGGATTAGGTCGTTGTTTTCGTCCAGCCCAGGGAAAATGCCCGAATCCGACTTCTCCGCGCTGGGCAACTCGTTGATCATTTCGTCCGGCCACTGGTCGTTGTCGTCATTATCGGTCATGACGGACATTTCCTGCGTCTGTGGACATACAAAACAATTGTCGCTGAAGAAGGCTACGCCGCCGCGAGCGCTGTCGTAGTTGCCGCTGTAGTCCGGGTCTAGGTTGAAAAATTCGCCGCCGATCTCGATCGGGCCTACTTCCTTTTGAGCCGTGAGGAAATAACCGAGAGCCTGCTTGTCAAAGCGCTTGCCGGCATTGCTGCCCACCGGAAAGAGGAAGTACTGGGGATTAGTGACCAACTCGCCTTTTACTTTTAGCCCTTTAAGGCTTAAGTCCCAATCCAACCCGTAGAGCGCCTGACCGGTGGGGATGCCGTAGTCGAACTCGACCACCTTGCGGCCCGAGCCGCTGCCGTCGGAGCGCAAGACCGTATAACCCACCTGACTCGGATCGAACAGATCCCACTTGTATTGCAAAAACGGCTGAGCCTGGGTAGTGGCCGGATCCGGCACTACCGGCCACTGATTGAAGGCTTCGGGATTTTCTACTAGCACATCTTCGAGTGATTTGAGCGCGTCGTCGCCTTTCAGCCCGGTAAAAGGATTGACGTAGCTCCTGCCGCCCGGAGCGTATCTGTCGTCCCCTTCGGCCACTTTGTCCACGTTCTTTTGGTGGGCACGCTGGTCGAAAAACAAGTGCTGTTGGCGCACCAAAATGCGATAGTCGCCCTCGACATCGGCCAAAAAGCGCACGGACTTCATCGTCAACCCCGGCACAAAGCCGTCGGGATCGTCCGAGTACTCCGAGGCATCCGGCAGGTTGAATCGCGGCATTTGGAAGCGGAAGACTACTTGGTCTTCGCCAGCTATGGTCAGCCCGCCCTCGGCCCCACCGACGGGATCAATTATCTTCAGGCTTGAGTCGTACTCGGGATCGCCTTCAATGCTGGTCAGGCGCACCCGCTGTCCCTGCGACTCGCCGATGACCACCACATCTACGTCGTACACAGTGGCCACTCGACCTATATCATCGGGCGAATCGTCTTCGATAATGACTTCGATAAAAGAGGGCGGCAGCATGCTATAGGGGGTATCGCCCTTGAGGAAGGAGCCGTTCTCATCGGCAGTATTGGCCATGTGCTGATTGAAGTACGTGGCACCCATGCGCAGCACATTGCCCAGCTTGGTCTCCCAGTGGCCACCAAAGATCAACACCGGCGAGGTCTCCCTGGTGGCCTTGAAGGTCGAAAATTTGGCGGCACCCAACAGGTCGCCACCTTGGCTCAGCATCAGAGTGAACCTGTTGTCCGAGGAAGCGCCATCGAGCAGGATGCCGAAGAAGCGCGGGTCGCTAAAGGTCAGATCTGAAAATTTGGCGCGGATGTCCTCGCCCAAGGTCACTCGGTAATTCCACCCCTTATACGAGTCGTTGAGCATAACCAAGTTGGCGAACCATCCCAAGTACTGGGCAGTACGGGTGTTGATATTACTTTCCCCAGGGCGGGAAAATTCCCAAGTGAAGACATTGAAACCGCGCGACAAGTAATTGCCTAAGCGGTCGTAGCGATTGCGTGCGTTGATCACCGAAGGATAGGGATCGTACTCCTTGCGCCCATAGTTCAAATACGGTTCGGGATGGCCGAGGTTGAGGAAATCCCGGTTGCGCAGAAAGGTCTGCGCTTCGGCTTCGGCACCCAGCATTCCCAACCCAACAAACGCTAGTAGCGCGGTCCTTACCAGGCTTCTTCTCGCATTACTACTCATGGCAGCTATCCTCATTAAATAGAGATTCGATTTTCAGTCGCATTCTAACTCAGTGTTGGCGATACCCAACGCTGAACCGATGCACGCCTCCATAGCCGGAGAGGTGCAGTGGGTATGAATAAGCATAATCGAAATGCCATTGCTTATAGTTGTGCCCAAGCCCCACGTTGAGCTCTCTCTCGTCAAAACCCGAACCAACTGCAGCTCCCCCCATGCGGAACCGAGCGCCGTTGAGGCTCACCGTCCGCGTCTCGTACCCCACTCTGAACTCGGTGCGCCCATCGCGGCGTTCAATGTCGAGCAGGACTTCCCGCCCCGCCAAGTTGAGCAAGGCCGCCGCAACCACGGCCGGCTTTTCTTTGCCTGCGGCTTGGCCGCCCGCGGCGATATTCGCGCCGTTTAAGTCTTTGACGACCAAGGCCAAGCGCAGGTATGCCCGCGGGTGTATGAAACCCGCTTCCCAAGTGGCACCTACATCGAGGTGCCAAGCCCGGTGCGACAGGTCGCCAGCTTTCCAAGCGCTGGTGCGCAAGCCGCCACCTAAGGCGAAGCGCTCGTACAACGGCCGCCCATAGCCTAGGGCAATCACTTCTTCGCGCCAGCCATCAGCACCGAGAAACGAGACGCCCAACTGGAAGCCGCCGCCTCGCAAGGGCCCAGCTACCGACAAGCCGTTTAGGGCTGGGCTTTGATCCAACCCAGGATAAATCAACGCGTGGGTCGTACCTGCCCGCCACTTTTGCTGCTGGGCATTACCGGCCGGATTGTACCAAACGGCCTCAGCCGTCCGAATGCTGGCGGCAAAAGCGCCGCCCAGTGCCGTGCTCTGAGCCCCCCGTCCCACAAATTCAAAAGCAGCGCCAACTGGGGGGACGAGAACCAGCAATAGGACGCTAGTACGCCACCACAAAAGTACCTCGGCGCGCCTTATCGCTTCCTTCTATCCTAACCTCGTGCAGATAGAGTCCTGGCTCGACAACCCGATCGCTACCATCGCGGCCGTCCCATTCAAACTGATAGGTCCGGGCGCTTCCGGTCTGCGCCAACTGGCGAATCGACCGACCGGTCAAGTCGTAAATTTTTAGCACGACTTCCCGGCCCTCTTCGATATTGCCGACGACGAAGGTAAAGCGCACATACTCATCTGCAAACGGCGAAAACGGGCGCGGCTCCACCTGCACTTCGCCCAAGAGCTGCAACGGCGTTCCCGCAGCCAGTACCGTCCAAGTGGCACCCGGCATTTCTTGCCCCTGCTGCCAGTTCACGTAGCCGTCTCTGTCGCCTTGGGCCTTGTTGCCAGCCTCAAAGCGCATGGCGGTCTTGTCGCGCACAAAGAGCGCTTGCCCCTCAATTTCGACAGTAGCCATCGCGCTGATTTGCTCGTTAGGTGCAAGCTCTATCAGCACCCCCTCCCGATCCGGCGTTGGGTCCCAAGTGTAATCCTCTGTGGGCACGAGTTCCCGACCATCGACGCGCACGGCTGTTACGCGGAGCAAGGGGCCTTGTACACGCAAGAAATCAACCCCGTAATCATCGACGCCAGCCGCGATCTCTACTCGGTAGATCAGCGTTGCTTCCTCGCCCTTGCGCAGTGAATCGGATACGATCACCTCCGCCAAGAGTTGTTGGGCGACCAAGACGGGATCGTAGTCAATGGCAATGCGCTTGAGCACCGGGCTGACAAAAGGAGCCGAGTTCGTCAGATGAGCCCGGTACGCCAACTGCGCAACCGGCTCGTCCCCATTGTAGAAAAATTCCCCATCCGTGTGCGCCGCAACCCTTCCCCAAGGCTCCTCTGCACTCTCTGCGGTAGTTCCGCGCACCTGTAACTCAATGCCTGTGCGCTCCAGACGATCTACTTGCCAGCGGATCAGCCCCACGTTGACCGGGGTAGGCGGAGCGAAGCTATCCTCTATGAAGCCTTCGCTAACGTAGCCCACGCCGAATACCTCAATTTCGCCGATGGCAACCCAGTTGCTGCGGTCTTGGCGGATTATTGTCAGCCGCACGAAGCGCCCCTCGCGCGGGATCGCCTCACCGCGCTCGTCGGTCGCAGCCCAAGTAGAATCTGCGCTTGTATCTACATTGAGGACGAAATTGTCCGGCTGTTCCGCCAAAAGATGCCAAACTTGCGGTGCCACCTGGGAGGCTGTCTCGAGCCTGTACCCACGCACGAAATACTCGGGCTGGTTCAGCGCCGTCTCGCCGGCTAGCAATCGCACGCGCTTGATCGCCCGGTCCAGCCCGAGATCGACAGTAAACTGCTTGTCGAACACGTGATTGGTGCCCGAGATCCACTCGCTCCGCACGAGGTCAATCGCGCCGTCGGTTAGCGGCACAGGCTTGTCAAAATCGTCTATCACTGATCGTCCTAAAGCCACATTTATATTCTCGTCCAAATGCGCCAAGATGACGAGGCTATCTGAATGCACCTGTACACCTTGGGTCGTTCCCAAGGCAAATGTATCGACCGTGTCCACTACCCAAGTCTTTAATTCAGCACGGCACGGACTGAATTCGAGCAATAGCAAAAGTGCGCCCAGCCCCAGCACTTCAGAATAGCAGTTTCTGCGTCAGACTGGTCACCACGGCGACGGCGAGGGCCTCTTCCAACTCCCTAGAGTTAAAGGTCATGACAATACCAGCATCCACTGGATTTTTCTTGCTCACTTTGCCGGTTTTGAGATCCTTGACGGAGACCTCGACCTGCACTCTTTGCGTTTGCGGGGAGAATACTTTGCGCACCCGCTGACTGGTAATCAGAGCCATGCCGCTAATTTCCAAGTCGGCTTCGTCTGAGTCTGCTGACACCAGAGTAAAGGGGTTATCCACTTGTCGCACGCTGTCTTCGTCTAGCACCTCGACCCGGTCCGTCTGCGTGAAGATCCGCACCTTGTCCCTGCGGAGCTCGTGCAACAAGGCCTTAGACAAATCCTCGATTCGCGAAGGGCGAGAAATCTGCACCAGTTTATTTCCATGGCTGGCAAGAGCGTTCGTGACATACTGAGTTGACTGGTCAGAAGCCGCAGTGGCCATCCTCGGATCGACTACATTAGCCTTGCTCTCGACCGGGAATTCCTTGACGTATATTTTGACCGGCGTCGTCGGTGGATTGAGCAAACTGGTATCCTTGAGTGCCTCGTATTTCAAGGCACAGCCCGTCGCGCCGACAAGCAGCGTCACTCCGAGGTACTTCACCATTTTTTTCATTTACTTATTCTCCACCCAACGCACTCCGTGATCGACATTGAAGTGGAATTTCAAGTCGGTGAATTCCACCGGATTGCCGTACCCTACTTGAAATTGATCAAAGGCCAGAATGAAGTCGTTTACTTCGAGGGTGAATGACTTGGTTTCTGCAGGCAGCGGTGGAAAGGTCAACTTGCCGCTGTATCTGGAGCCTTTGCGCACGGGCTTTTCCCGATAATACTCGCTCTTATTCCAGATTGGATTGCGGTCCAAACTGGCATGATAGCGCACATTGCCTTCTTGACCTCCCCACTTCAAGTAGGAATAGTCGAAGAACTCGTCCTTGTCGTACCAACCTCCCGCCCCTTGGCGGCAGAGCAGTCGGCTGCTATCGTCCAAACGCAGAATAGTCTGCGTGGGATCCAGCTCCACCCGCTCCCGAGTGCGGTTGATCACGGTTACTTCAAAAACGGTCCACAGAGGCGGCGTATAGTCCAAACCGGGAATTTCGACTCCAGTGAGCGTATAAGGCGTGAAGCGGACATCGTATTCGGTGTCGAGCATAGCATCGTCGTAGAACTTAACTTTGACTTGCACGCCTTGCTCGCTCCACACGACCGAGCTGTCGATCGGATCAATGTAATAGGTATCCCCAGCGGGTAGGACCGGCTCCAGCTCAATAAAGTACTCCCGCTGCGAATGCGATTCGAGGGATCTGAGAGTAGCGCACCCCCCAGCGGCCAATGCCAAGCACAGGAGGACGCGAATGTGTTTTGCGATGAGTCTCATGTGTATTCGCATCCTTAGAAGGGGGATATTAGTTCCACAAAGAGGATGCCCTGCTTGGAATCGGGCCGCCCTGCATGGCTAAAGTCCCGTCGCGTGCGCTGATAGCCGAAGAATATCGAATTGTCGCGGATGCCAAAGTAGTCTGCGGTGATGCTCAGCATGGCCATATAATCGGTCTGGCTGTACGTCCCATCCTCAAAGGCGCGATCCCAGTGCTTAAACGGCAGCAAGGGTAGCCCCTGTACGCCTAGCTGGAAGCTAGTCTTGGGCGTGAGCTGGTACCGCCCCATTACGATGGGGATAAAATCGCTGTACGATTTCCTCGGCACATCTTCGCTGTCAACCTGCTCAAAGATCGTCCGATGCTTCAGCTTAGGCGTGACGCTGAAGGCTCCCCAGCTATGGGTATAGTCAATCTTGTTGACAATGGAAAAACGCGACCGCACGTCTTGGGGCTGCAACAGCCCGCTGCCGTCTTCAAGCTCAATCTCGGCTTGGCTGTTGCGCTGCAACAGGAAGCCATTTTCAATGTTGAATCCGTGGAAGCCCTGATAAGCGCTGTCGAAAAAGAAGAGATGCACAAAGCTGTCGCGCATTAACAACTCGTCCGGCGTCGCTGGCCGCCAAAAGCCCGCGCGCTCAGGCGGGCCGTCCGGCTCGTTAAACCAGCTAATGGCCTCAACATCGTCAATGGGCACTCGGTACACGTAGGTGTGATCCGGGATATCGTCTTTGACCTGCTTGGCGTCGAAGTTAATTTTCAGTGCACCAACGCCGCGCTTTTCCACCTCATAAGCGTAGCGGAAGTAAATCCCCTCAGACTTGCCCGGGCCGGCGATCTGACGATTGTCGTAGCTGCCTATGCTAATAAACTCGCCCCAACTTCCCAAGCGATCATAGCGCAGGAAGATGTGCCGACCCTTTTGATCGCGTGGGTAGGGATAGTCTGGCTTATCGTCGTTCTCGCGGAAGTCGGGCACGTTGTTATTGTTGAAGTCAATGCCATAGACAAATTCGGGGGGCTCTGAATCGTAGGTCAGAAATGCCTCTTCCCAGTCAACAATGAAGTTCTCGTTGCGGTCCACGTCCGGGATATTATCGACGTTCTCGTCGAGGCCGGGGTACACTTGGGCATTGGGAAATCCTGGATACAGCGTGCGCGGCTCGGCAACGGCCGTATCACTAACGTGTTCGTCGGGGAAACGGTCGTGATCGTCGTTGTCCTCGTGGATGGGATATTCCTCGGTAACTGTAGATATTCTGCCGCCGGGAGCAGGCTGCCCATCGTAGTGGAAGGCCATGCCGCCGCGATAGCTATCGTAGCCGCCACCGTAGTTAGGCTCCATGCGGTATATCTCGCCGCCCAGCGCTAAGCCACCCGCGACATTCTTGATGCCCTTGACCCACCACGCAAAGGCGCGCTCGCTGCTGCGCTGGCCTTCGTTATTGCCAATCGGGAACATGAAATTCTGCAGGTTGTGCGCCATCTCGCCGCTGACTTCCAACCCCACCAAATCGACCTGATAATTGATCGAGGCCAAGCTCTGTCCGGTGGGAATGCCGTAGTCAAAGGAGACCATCCGTCGATTGGCACCAGTCCCGTCGCTGCCATCGGCGCGGACCATGGTGTAGTAGAGCTCTTCGTCTTCGTCTGTGTACCATTTGAACGGACGCCGTATGGCCCGCTCACCAGCGCTGGCAATGGGAGCTGGCCAAGCCACCTCAGTGATAGCCGCGGTGCCTCGGCGATCAATATTGAAGAAGTCGTGGGTCTGGCTAACGCCGACCCGGTAGTCGCCGGCCACATCGGCGACAAAGCGCGCCGAGCGCACCGTCACATCCGCTGGAAGGACAAAGGTGTAAACCACCGGTATTTTGCCCTCGGCCTCGAGCCCACCGCCGGCGAGGACGGCACCGCCTTCGGGTGGCCCGGCTTCTAACATTGGATCATAGTCTGGATCATCGTCGAGACTAGTCAGGCGCACCGGCTCTGTGCCACGTGCACCCTCAATGAGGATGTCCACACCATAGACAATGGCATTGGCTCGCGCGTCATCGGGTGAGTCATCGGCCACGAAAACGCGGATAGTCTTGGGACCGAGCATCTGATAGGGCAAATCGCCGCGCCAAGCGCTAGTGCGCGACAAATCTGGCGAACTCATAATCTGGTTGATTAGCGTACCGCCAACGCTGGCGAAGCGACCCACTTCGTGCTGCCAGTGGCCGCCAAAGAGCATCACCGGTGAGTTGTCCCAAGCGTCGTCGCCTTCTTGGCCAATCGCCCATTTGGAGAACAACTGGGCACCGGCGTGGTCGCCGCCGCGCGAGTAGAGCAGCGTCGCTCGGTCGCGCTCCTTGTAGTTGATGTCCATGCGCAGCGCACTCATCTTGCTGTTGACTAGCGTCAGCGGCGTGAAGATGGTGCGCACATCCGTAGCACCGCCTCGTGTGCCCACGTTGCCCAACGTGGCGGTCCAGTGCAAATCCTTGTGAGTATAGTGGCCGATCCGAAACGACCGATACTTGTGATCAATATAGCTATACCCACTAAAGTCACTGCCACTGCGCGACTCTTCTATCGTCAGGAGCCGCTGATAGCCACCGCCCATGTAGTTGCCCATCCGGTCCCAACCCACGTTGCGGGCGCTCAGAGGACGGCCCGACGGGGTGGCCCAAGCAACGGTCTCGCGGTAGTAAGCAATGTACTTTTCGTCGGCGTAGTTGAGATAGGGAACGCTGACTGCGGTGTTGAGGAAAGCCCTCCCCAATCCTCGGTCATAGCGGTCTTGGGGCCCGCGAATAAAAGCGGGGCGCTTTTTCCACGGAGGGTCTTGCGGCGTGCCGGGAGAAGGGTCGTAGTAGGGCAGCGGGCCAGCAGATTCGGGGTGGCGCTGCGCCTCTGCCGGTGCGGACAGGCCAGCGCAAACCAGCGCGGACAAGGCCACCCAGCGCTTGACAACACGGCATTTTAGAAAACACAGCATGAAAACCCCTCGCGGCTCACTTAAGATTAGGTGTTGGGCGAAAACATATATTTGCCCAAGCTCGCGGGTCAAGAAAAAAAAACGGGAAGCAGGCGTCAAGCCCACTTCCCGTTTTTACTATAACCTATCCAAAAGTCATTGACTATTGGACGAAGGTCTCCTTTACGCGGCCCCAGGAATCTTCTTCGACCGCGGTACCTGACGGACCAGCCGGCGTATCCACGAAGACCCAGTTGGCGAACTCGGACTGGTTGCCACCAGCCCACGCTACGCACTGGATCTGGCCGCCATAGGCGTCTTCGCCATCGGCGTCAACCAAAAGCCAAGTGAATCCCATCTCCGAGCCGGTCGTAGGGACTTCAAAGAGGTTGCCGTTGCGCAGAAAAGTGTCCCACTCCATCCGCCCCTCGATCACGTAGTCGGCGTCGCCTTCGTCGCCAAACTCGTCACCGGCGTCGCGGAAGCCGTACTCAAACCCCTCAATTGCATCGGGATCGTGGACATCCACGCGCTGGTTCTGTACGGTGGTGATGTAGCAGACGGACAGTTCATTCGAGCCGAAAGGCACGGCCATAAAGTTGACCACATTCAGGTTGACGTACTCGCCGGTCGGGTCGCCACCTGGGTGATCTTCGTTGTTCATGTCGAGGTAGAGAGACATGGAGTCGCGCTCCCACCAAGCCCGTGCCTCGCCGCCACCCTCGGTGTCGCGGACGTTATCGCTAACCTCGGTGATGTAATACAGGGCATCGTCATCCCACGCCTGCAAGATCACCGAAGAGACATCGGCGTCGGTGCGGCCCTCGCCAGCTACTTCGGTCTCGCCGTTTTCATTGAGCTGGTTGGTGCTTACTTCAGAGGACTCATTCGCCTGATCGCGCCAGCCAAACTCTTGACCGTCGAGCTGAATCTGGCTCGGCGAGCAGTCGAATTCTAGCGCACCAGCCCATTCGTCGGCAACTGTTGCGCGGTCGCCGTCGAGCGTGGGGGCTTGGGTGAACTTGGGCAAGTCGAAGTAGCGTATCGGCGGCTGGGCATCGGCCAGCGTCGTAACGCAAAGGGCCGCGGCAGCGGCCAAAAGAGTCAACTTCTTCATTAGTGCATCTCCTTAGCTTGAGAAGTGGACGAGCGATTTGAACGGTTCATAATAAAACCCCTGCCAAAGGGTTGTCAAGAAAAAAGGTAGTGGTACAGTTTGAAATCCTTAGTGCCCTAACCCTTATCTAAGAAGGAGAAAGGCCCTCCGGCGCTAAGGATCAACCGGAGGGCCTTCCTTTAAAATGACTACTCAGACAGTTCTTTCTGAACAGACTCAAGATACGCCTCAACGGCAAGATTCATCCCCTGGACAAGCTCTACCGTGCTCGGATCCTCCTTCACGAGAGATGGAAGTTCTTGGACTTCTGTCGCGAACTTTTCGAGTTCCGCAATTATGTTTCGCTGGGTACCTGGCTTTAAAGGCTCCAGCTCCTTAATAAGCAGCATAATCATCCTAAAGATAAAAGCCTGTTCGCCTATTTTATAGGCTTCTACTTTCTGAGAGTCAGCCGATAGCTGGCGAATGGTATCTTGTAGGTTCATAAGATTCTCCTGTCTATGGGTGAATGGGCGTAGGAGAACCGTATCACCTGATGGAGGGGGTGTCAAGAAGTTTAGTAGCCCTCACTAATCCTTTTTCCTATCTTGTGGCTGTCCGTGTTCAATAGACCCGCTTAGTCGGGTCATCTGCTGAATACAACAGCCGTACTTGACCCGGCAAAGGGTAGCTCCCTGCGCCTCTGGTGAATAGGTAGAACCGTTCTCTCTATTGAACGCGGACAATGGCCCGGCCCCTTCGGGGGCCTCCTGTCCGTCCTAAGAGGGAGGTTCACCATGAGCCGCTGGACGCATGTTTTTACGCTCTTTATTGGTATATCCATCGGTGTTGGTATTAGCTCCTTTCGCACGCCCCCTCCTCCAAAAGTAAACGGTATCGTAGTCCTCGCCACGACGCTAAACGTTAGGGATCAACCCTCGACCTCTGCCAAAATCCTTACCACAATGAAGCGTGGTGATCCCGTGCGTATGATTAAGAGGCAGGGCCAGTGGACTCAGGTTATAGCAAAGCCTGGTACGGCTTGGGTGTATAGTGAGTTTATCGGATCTAGTAAAGACTTTGCACGAACTAAGAAGGCGCTAGAGGCTAAGGCGAAAAAGAAGCGGGAGGAGGATAGGGAGAAGGCTGAGAAAAAGAGAATACTAGAGGGCTTACTACGTCGAGAGAAAGAAAAGGCACAGCGCGAGCTAGCCTATATAGAGCGATATAAGGACTGGTACCTTGAGATAGATAAAGAGTGCCGTGCGCGGGCTGAGTTTAGAAAAACATGGCTAGGTTGGGAGCTGTACGCGGCTGGACAGTCTAAGCTGATTAGTGAGATATTCCCAAAGGATAAGAATAAAATCGCCCGTGTCTTAGAGGAGCTAGGGGCTGGTGATCCCGTTCACTACGTCACCTACCTACGCCATATTAAGGTCTGTAAGTGAGTGTATTACTAGCCATAATCCTGCTCGCTACGCTAGCTAGCGCAGACCCAGCGCAGCATACTATTCCGTTCAGCGTCCAGCGTGTCGTTGATGGAGATACTATCGAGGGGGTGGCCCATATCTGGCCGGGGATAGAGCTTCATACCTTCGTGCGTGTGCGGGGTATCGACACACCAGAGAAACAGGGTGGCTGTCCTAAGTCTAGAGCGAAGGGCGCTCAGGCAACGGCCTTAACGGATAGCTTAGTACACACAGCACAGCGAATCTGGCTGACTAGCCCGGTGACTGGTACATTCGCGGGTCGTATTATAGCGGATGTATGGGTAGATGATAAACTGCTATCGCCTATACTAATCCAGCGCGGGCTAGCAAAGCCCTATAATGGTCGTGGCGCACGCCCTGATTGGTGTAAGTGAGTGCGGCACTGTATATTGGAAGTATGAAACGTCCTCCTAAGCGCCCCCGTGATGTGAACCAGCGGGCCTATCAGATCGTCCGAGAGACGACGCGCCAGCCGTATTCTACTGAGCCTCGTAATCCTAAAGACACGACTACGAAAAAGACGCCACCTAAGAAAGGGTAGCGACGCCTAAACTCTAGTGAAAAAGACCGGCCTAGCTAAGCGTAGGGCCTAGCTAGGCCGGAACTTGCAGGGAATGCTGAACTTATCAAAATTTAGGATCAAGAGAATCATCTACTGCGATCTTGCTCATGAGGGAGAAGGCAGATAAAAGTGAAACTGCAAACAGAGCCAATGCTATAGCATGAAGAGCACCTAAAACGTACATAACAGGCTCTAATCCCCCATCTTGTAGCGCCAAGCGAACAAATGAATGTATAAATCCTACAACAACACTATACCATGACGCCAAAACAAACCAAAAAAAAGGCAAAGAGGACTGTAGTCCGATAAGGCCAGTATTGCGGTTATAGTTAATCGCAAATACGATGCCAAGTAAGACAACAGCAATAGATAGAAGGGTATATATTGGGGTTTCAGCGTATATCATAATTCCTCGAATTGGGTCGGGGATTGTCTGAATTTTCCAATAATAGCTCCTTTAGCTCTTGGAATATCATCGGGAGGAAAATTCTTGTATGAGAAATCTCTGTACCCTCTTTCCCCGTCTCCAAGATGATGTGCAGAGAGAACCCCTTTTATCCATCCGTCTATCGCTTTATAATGAAGATCGTCTGGACGTTCCTCATTCCTGCGATAAATACTTACTTGGTTGTGGTCCTTGAATCTCTGAATAAATTTTAAGTCTTGACTGGCTACATTGAAATAGCAACGAATCCTAAACGATGGATTCTTTTTAAGCTTGTCTTGAATCGCTTCAATGAATGGATCGTAATTATACGTTGATTCTTCAAAGAAGTCTCCATCGTCGTAGATTTCTATTTCTTCCTCGGCCTCTTTGATAAGGCTCGTGGCGAGATTAGCAGCTTCAAGGTTACTGTTGTGCTTTAAACGACTAAATCCTTCTGACCGAAGTATTAGCGCACGTTTTGCGTGCCGGATGATTCTGAGTCCCATCAGCACTGCAATAATACCTATTACTATATCGGCAAGAAGTAGGGCGGTCATAGGTCAACTCTCCTTGGGATAGAAAGCGAATCATGTACATGCTTGTCCATAGCTTGTTGCCGTAGAGACAACGGCCAAGCATGAAGGGTAAAGTGGAATTAATAAGGGGAGTAGGCAGAAGATTCGTGGGAAATCTTCTAAAGACGCCTACATCGAGATAAGGCAAGAAGGATGTGGGGGAGCATCACTTTTCTCCTTGAATGGATGAGTAAAATACAATAAGCTCCTTGGAACAAAAGAGCTTATTAAAAGCCGAACGGACATAGAAACAGGTGTGTTAAAGATCTGTGTCAAGGGCAAAATGCTAGTTTTTTGAAAAAAAATGGGAAAATCTAATAAAATAATACAAAAAATGGGACTATTATGTCAAGTTTTCAGCTCTTGTAGTCCCCAAGCCTGTTAAGCTGCCCAAAATTTAGCCTCTTAAACACTACACAAAAGTATAGTATAACCGCCTTAAATTACTTATATTTAGGGCATGTCCAACGTCCTACCTCCCCAGAGGCAAGCCCTTATAATATCTTGTCTCGTGGAGGGTATGAGCCTCCGTGCGACGGCTCGGATCACGGACACCCACCGGACGACGATTCTCAACCTCTTACGGGACGCTGGGACCTGGGCAACCCAGTACTGCGACGAGATGCTCCGCAATCTAACCTGCAAGCGGCTAGAGCTGGATGAGGCTTGGAGCTTCGTCTATGTGAAGGAAGCTCACAAGGCGCGAGCGAAGAACGCACCTCCCCAGGCTGGTGATGTGTGGACATGGGTCGCCTTTGATCCAGACTCAAAGCTCGTCGCCTCGTGGCTGATAGGCGACCGCACTACGGCTACCGCATTAGAGTTCTTAGATGATCTAAAGGGACGCTTAGCGCACCGCGTCCAGCTTACTTCGGATGGTCTAAAAGCCTACCTAGAGGCGGTTGATGAGGTGTTCGGGGCTGATGTGGATTTCGCCATGCTCCAGAAAATCTATGCGAATGACGAGATAGAGATTAAAGCCGAAACGATCATGGGGGAACCTGAACTAGAAACAATCAGCACTTCTGGCGTAGAGCGCCAGAACCTCACGATGCGTATGTCAATGCGCCGGTTCACGCGTCGGACGAATGGCTTTTCTAAGATCATCCGCAACCACGCCCACGCCCTTGCCCTCCACTACCTCTACTATAATTTTTGTCGCATCCACCAGAGTATTCGGATCACGCCGGCGATGGCCGCTGGAGTAGTAACCCATCCCTATAATATTGGCTGGATCGTGTCTGAAGTGAATAAGAGAAGGCCAAAGCCAAAGCGCCCTAAGACCTACCGAAAAAGATAATTTCAAAATGTACCACTACCAGAAAAAAAGTTGCTCTGCGAGACCGGCCAAATTATATCATAAGTAGATGCAATACACATATTTTCCACTGCAATCACATAATTTAATCTCGTGAAATCTCTCTTCCTCATTGGATTGGCTCTCGTACTCGGGGGCCAGCCCACCAACGCCCAGCCGCACATCTACACCATCGGCCTAGTCTTTACCGATCTCGTCGAGCAAGAGATCCTGCCCGTCCACCTCGCCGAGCAACATCCCCGCCTGATGCGAGAAATCGAGCGAGCGATCAGAGACATCTTTACTGACTTGGGCCGCTTTCGCATCGTGCGCTTGCGGAGCATCCGCGAGGCCCGCGATCCCACAGGGCAAGAATCCATCGATTACATCGCCCATTTCACTTTCAACAAAGCCCATAAAACCTACCACAACCAAGTTATTCATTACTACGAAAATTTGGGCCTATTAGACGATAGAGGACCAAGCGAAGACCGGTCTTACGAGGTGATTTCACTGCCCTCCATCGTCTGTCAACTCGAAGTCAAGCTGGAAGATCTGCACCGCGACAAAATTTTCTGGTCGGACTTGCGCGACTCCTCAGCCGTGATACCTTATGACCAACAGCTATTCCTTTATAATACTTGGAAGTATCCAGGTGCGTCACATCCTGGTTTGACGCGGGCTTTTCTAGCCGATCTTCTCCGTTTGCAAGTGGCTGATCCTGCTACAGAACGCGCACTGAACGTCGCCGAGCGCTGGTTCGTCTCCAAGCCCAGCAGTGACCTCGCCGTTGCCCGAGGAGTATTAAAGGGGCTGGCGGACAATCTAGCGCCCGACCTAGACGCGAATTTGCCGCTAGAGGGTCGCATAGTAGCCGTCTTGCCCGAACAGAAAGGCAAACCCCACGTCCAGCTAAACATCGGAGCTCGGCACGGTCTAATGAAGCGAATGCGGTTCGATGTGTGGCGGCCTAGGCCATCGCAGCAGAAAGTAGGGCAAATAGAGGTAGTTGATGTTGATTCTACTACGGCCATTGCTCGGCTGCGAAAACTCGACAAGAAGCTCAAAAAACGCGGAGATGGCCTACAGATCCAAGACCGGGTCATTTCCCCCAAACGTCCTTTGAGGAGGTCACTATGAGTAAGAAATGGGTCTCCACGCGCTTTGCTTCGCCCACTCAGGACTTCGATCTTGACAGTCTGGTCCGCCGCCTGCGCCGGGGCTTCTTTATCGCCCTAGGCTCTGCTGTGGCCCTCCTGCTCGTCGTCGTTGCGATCAACCCCTTTAAGGCGGAGGAGAAGAAGGCACCACGGCCCATGACGACCAAGTTCATCAAGCGCGAACCGCGCCTGACCAAGCCGCTGGAGTTGCGCAAAATTCCCCAGCCCAAGCGCCAGCTAGCGCGCCGCGAGGTTCAGCTAGCGCAAGCGCGCATGGATCAAGTACAGGCCACGGCCTCGTTCAACACCCGCAGCCTAATCGCCGGCGTCGGTGGCTCGGGCATTCGCCTGTCAGGGCAATCTACCTTCAGCACGATGAGCGGTATGACCATAGAGCCTAAGTTGACGGCCGCGGCCGTGACCAGCACCCGCACCTCCGAGCACAAGATCGATATGGGCCTAGAGATGCTCGACGTCAACAACATGGACACTGGCCGCTACCGCGCCATTATCGTCCAAGACGCCACGGACAAGCAAGCCATCAAGGGCTTTGTCAAGCTAGCCCAAGTCATGTCCGCGCGGGCACTGGCTGGCGGGACCTCCGGCTATGGCACAGTAACGCTCCGCGTCAAAACCATCGACCGGCTGCGCGACGTGATCAACGAGTACACTGGCCTCAAGGCCGAATTCCTCGGCTTTGTCACATTCGACGACCCGCGTCTTATGGAAATACCTATCATCCTACCGCAGGGATCGCCCAACGAGACCGAAATGGCCAACTTGGCCCAGTACCTAATGTCGGGTGGTTTTTCGTTCAGCGGAATCAACGGCGAAGCACTAGAAAAGTACGGCGGCCTAATTAACGGCAAGGACTTCTGGTCCGAGCGCCTGCCGGAAGATCACCCCGTCTATACCTCCTTCTTCGACCTGAGTGGGGGCATGCCTTTCGGCTATAGCCCCTCACTAGGGCAGGGCAAATTGGGCGTTAGGCCCTGGAACTATCTGCGTGGCTATTACATCAAAGGCAGGTTGGCAAGCGTCACGCCTGGCGACGGTGGTTGGGGCTGGGAAAACGACGGACGCGGCGGGGACTCAACGCGCCAGTTACAACTAGCGGTCAACATCATCATATACGCCCTGACGCAGGAAGGGTCGATTACCCAACGCCTCATGCAGATGGTCAACTAGGCTTCACTGCCAAGCTAAACCCAAAGCAGGTGTCAGGTTTCTAATCCCTGACACCTGCTTTCACTTAAGCCGCCCATGTCCAAGCTCGCCCTAGCAAGCCTCTGCGCCGGCCTATTGAGTTGCGCCGCACAACAGGCCGAATACTACATTGACCAACTCGACGATTCGCGGCGTCAAGTCCGCCTCGACGCCAGCCATGCCTTGGTGCAACTAGGCGGCACGGCCGTCGAGCCCTTGATGGATCGCGCGACCGCTGGTAGCGATAGCCTGCGCTACATCGCCGCCCAAATCCTCGGCCAAATCGGCGACCGGCGCGCCACACCCTTCCTCAAAGCACTCCTCCGCGACGAAAATCGCCATATCCGCGAACAGGCCGTCCGCGCCCTCGGCCAACTCGACGACCCCCACCTCCACGCGACCTTGGCCAGCATCCTCGCCGACGACTCAGTCCCCGAGGTGCGCGGGGCGGCAGCTTGGAGCTTGGGCAACCTCCGCGACACCACGGCCGTGCCTTCTCTGGTGCGCGCCTTGGCGGATACCATCCCCTCGGTGCGCCGACAGGCCCTCGCCGCGCTGCAGTTTCTGTGGACCTCAGAGGCCGAAGCGGCAACCCTCGCCGCGCTGCGCGACCGCGACGACAACGTGCGCTACATCGCTGCGCAGCTATTGGGACACCACCGGACGCATCGCGCTCTCGACGCGCTGTGCCTCGCCTTGACCGACGACAACATCTGGGTCCGCGTGGAGAGCGCCCGCACCCTCGGCCGCATCGGCGACACCACAGCCGTAAGGCCGCTAGAGCGCATGTTTGCCGAGCGCGAAGGCCCCGACCACGAGGCCGCCAAAGAAGCATTGCATCTGCTCACGGGCCTAAACTACGCGGTCGCCCCCTAATTTGCGCGTCTTTCCGCTGTTTTGCGGCGCGCTGCTATGCGCCCTCCCCCTGCGCGCCCAACCCCAATTTAGCGACCAAACCGCTGCCGCTGGCATCACCTATCGCAATGTATTTGGCGGGCAAGAAAAGCACTACATCTTAGAGTCCCACGGCAGCGGCGCGGCCTTCTTCGACCACGACTCCGACGGCGATCTCGACCTCTACATAGTCAACGGAGCCACCTTTGCCACGTACCGCGACCGCTCGGGGCCGGGCAACGAGCTCTACCGCAATCGCGGCGACGGTACTTTTATGGAAATCACCCGAGAAGCCGAGGTCGGCGACGCCGGCTGGGGCGGAGGCGTGGCCGTGGGCGACATCGACAACGACGGCCGCCCAGACCTCTATGCAACCAACTACGGAGCCAACGTACTCTATCGCAATCGCGGCGGTGACCGCTTCGCCGATGCGACCCAAGCAGCGGGCGTTGGCGGCGATCAATACAGCGCCAGCGCGGCCTTTTTCGACTACGACCGCGACGGCGACCTCGACCTCTACGTCGCCAACTACGTCGTCTTCGACGCCGAACGCCTGCCGGCTGAGCCACAACTCTGCACCTTTTTCAGCGGTCTCCAAGTCTATTGCGGTCCCAAAGGCTTAGTCGGCGCACCGGATGTGCTTTATCGCAACGAGGGCGACGGTGTATTTACTGACGTCACCCAAGCGTCTGGTGTGGCAGCCACCAACCGCTATTACGGCTTGGGCGTGGTGCCGACCGATTACGATTCCGATGGCGATAGCGACCTCTTTGTCGCCAACGACGAGACTCCCAATGTGCTCTTCCAAAACCAAGGCGACGGCACTTTCCAAGACGTCGCCCTCATCGCGGGCGTGGCGTACAATGGCGACGGCGACGTCGAAGCCGGCATGGGCGCGGATTTTGGCGACTACGACGACGACGGCGACCCAGACCTGTATGTTACCCACTTTTTCACCGAGACCAATACGCTCTACCGCAACGAGGGCGGCGTGCGTTTTTCCGACGTCACGACCACGGCTGGTCTCGCCGCGGCCACAGTAGAGATGTTGGGTTGGGGAACGCGCTTTTTCGACTACGACAACGACGGTCGCCTCGACCTCTTCGTCGCCAATGGCCATGTATATCCGCAGGTTGACCAAGCCACAACCGGCACCACCTACCGCCAACCCAACCAACTCTTCCGCAATGAGGGCGACGGCCGCTTCGCCCCAGTGTCAGCCAGCCTTGAGCTAGCGCAGGCTAAAGTCAGCCGCGGCACTAGCTTTGGCGACTACGACGACGACGGCGATATCGACCTCTTCGTCGTCGAGCTTAACGACGCGCCGACTTTGTTGCGCAATGATGGAGGAAATGCGGGAAACTATCTCGTGGTGCAGGTCTTTGGCCGCGAAGACAATCGCGATGGGGTTGGCACTCGCATCGGCCTGCAAGCGGCTGGCAAACATCAGTGGCGCACGGTCAACGGCGCAGGCAGCTATCTTTCGCACAGCGACTTGCGCGTCCACTTCGGCTTGGGCACCGCACAGGCCATCGACCGCGTCGAAATCACCTATCCCAACGGCAGCACCTACGCAGTCGAGAACGTGCCCGTCAACAAGCTCTTAGTCGTCCGCCAAGGGCAGAGACATGCCCTCCTCAAATTAGGCGCGAATCCTTTTTAACGATCAACCCGCGCTGTGCTCAGCCCGCACCCGCTCGATTTCGGCGAGGCGCTCCTGCGCGGCAGAAAATTCGGGATGGAGTTTGAGGAGCTGTTCAAAGACCGCAGCGGCCTTGTTGACGTACCCGAACTCTAAGTGGAGCAGCCCCACGTTGTAGCTGGCCTCCGGTGAGCGCGGCGACCGGCTCGCAGCCCGTTTGAGGCTGGCGAGCCGTCCCTCGTATTCCTTGAGCTTGGCAAAGACCTGCATTAGCTCCTGGCCCTCGTCGCTACGGCCCTGCTTGAGGTAGAGTTGGGCCAAGCTGTAGTGGGCACCCGCGTGGCCGGGGTCGCGCTTTATGGCCTCCAAGTAGTAGGTGGCGGCCTGTTCCTCCTGCCCTAACTTGGCTGTCACCGTGCCCAAGCGATGATAGGCGTTGGCGTGAGCCGCATTTTTGAGCAGGGTTTGGTGAAAGTAACTCCGCGCTGCTTCAAGCTTGCCTTCCTGTTCGCTGATGACGCCGAGGTCGTAAAACGCGCCCGCCGTCTCGACGCCGATATCTATCGCTCGCCGATAGGCCGCCCTTGCTTCTTCATATTGGCTCAAGGCCATGTGGCTCTCGCCCAAGTTCGCGTACACCCGCCCTTCGTCTGGGTGGTCCGCGAGGGCGCGCTGGTACTCGGCAATGGCTTCGCCCGGGCGGTGCTGCAAGTGATAGACCCTCCCCAAGTTGGCCCGAGCTTGCAGGAAGGTCGGTATCAAGCGCACAGCTTCCTCGTACTGAGCCGCGGCCTCTGCGTAGAGACCCTGTTGATGGTAGAGATAGCCGAGGTTGTAGTAGATCGCCCCAAAGTCGGGCCGCAGCGCCAGCGCCTTCTTATAGCTATCCTCTGCCGCTAAAAAATGGCCCAACCCGTCGAGCGAAACGGCGAGGCCAATCTGCGCTTCAAAGTGATCGGGGGCCAGCGTTAGTGCCTGTTCGAAGTGGGGGATTGCCTCGGCAAAACGCTCTAGCGCCGCTTGTGTCACGCCTAGATTGCTATGGGCTTGGGCGAGGTCTGGATTCAGCTCAATGGCCTGCTGGTAGTAGCGGGCCGCTTCGTCCATTTGATTTTGGGCACGCAATCGGTCGCCTTGCTCGACGGCTTTTTGCGCGGCATTTGCCCGGTACTGCAAATACCAATACGAGCCACCCACGCCGAGGGCAACCACCAGCGCGGCTGCTCCTATGTAAAAGAAGCGACGGCGCGGCACTCGCTCGCGGTTCTTTTTATTACGGGCCATCCCATAAATCAAAGTCTTACTGCCGGACGGCCTCTATCTCGGTCATGATCTGATCTTGGCCCCAAGTCCCTCCGAGCCGGAGCGAACTCGTCGCGATGGAGCCGGTGATCGTGTCTTCTTCTTGGGTGAAGGCATAAACCGTCTTCGCATTGATGTAGCGCACCTCCAAGGTGATCTGAGCGGGATCGTTGGGCTGGAGGATGTCAATTGCCTGAATGAAATCGTTGCGGCCCTCGCCATAAACCAACGTGGCAGACACGGTAACCTCCTTAGGGGTGACCCGTACAATACTTATTGTAACGGGGCGGTCTTCCCCGCTGGCGCCATTGGATAGGGCGAAATTCCCGGTGCCTTCGTATTCGCCGATCCAAGCATCGGCGTAATCGGACGTCGGTTGCACGGCTTCATCCGAACCGCAACTCAGGGTGGTCAACAGGCCCGCTAGGGCCAACCATGTCCATTGTTTCATCGCGCGTACCTCCGCAGAGTTTTCGTTCGGCAAAAGTATAGGGCACAATGCGCCGCGAATCAACCGCTTTGCGCCGTCGCCACTCGCCAATTCTCCCCTCAGTTCGTACACTATGCGTTGCAAAATGTATCCACTGCCAAAGACGCCTATGCGCCTAGGTCTCGCGCTCGTCGCCTTGTTGGGCTGTGCCTCTGAGCCGTCCCTACCCGCGCAGAGCGCCCAGCGCTACGAACAGGCCCGCCAACACCTAGCGGCCGGCCGTTTGGACTCCGCCGCCTACGTGCTCGAAGCACTCGTCCAGCGCGATACCCTGCACTACGAGGCCGCACTCGCGCTCGGGGAAATCTACTTGCGGCAAAAGCACTACCAACAAGCTGTGTCTCCGCTCGCACGCGCACAAAAGCTCGCGCCCGAGCGCATCGAACCCCGATTGCAGTTGGCCCAAACTCTGAGCAAACTCGGACGTCAAGCCGAAGCGCGCACCCTTTTCGACTCCATAGTGATGGCCTTCCCCGGCAACGCGGTCGCCTGCATGGCATACGCCGATCTCCTAATGACGCAAGACCAACCCGACGCCGCAGGTGCCCTCGCTCAGTACGAAGCCATCCTCGCCGTTGATCCCAATCACTACCGAGCGCGCTCGGGCAAGGCCGCCTCGCTTTTGCGCTTGGGCGATTTTATCGGAGCAGCCACCCGCCTCGACAGCTTGCTCGTCGAGCGATCGGACGACGTGTACCTATCCTTCCTGCTGGGCGCGGCCTATCATCACTTGCGCCAATATCCCGAGGCCGTAGCCGCGTACAAGCGCGCCATTGACGTGCTGCCTCCAGCTTCGCCGCAGCGCACCGTGCGCCAGTGGAACCTGCGGCTGGCCTATATCGAGGCGTACGGCACCTACCCTGGCGACCTCGAACCGGCCCATCAAATCGGCTTGGCACCGCTGGCCGAGGCATCGCCAGTGCGTTTCACCGATGTGGCCGCAACGGCTGGCGTCGGCAAGCGAGACCGAGGGCGCGGCGTGGCGTGGCTCGACTACGACACCGATGGCGACCCGGACATCTTCGCCGCGGGCATCCAAGCCCCGCACGTGCTCTATCGCAACGACGGCGACGGCCGCTTTGCCGACGTATCTGCCGCAGCCGACCTCGCAGACCCGCGCGGCGGCTGGGCAGCCATTGCCGCAGACTACGATGGCGACGGTCATCCAGACCTCTTTACCACCCGCGAGGCTTGGGAGGGCCTCGCGCCCAATTCGCTCTACCGCAATCAAGGCGATGGAACCTTCCGCGATGTCGCATCCCAAGCCGGAGTCGCCGGCGCGGACGACAGCTTCATGGCCGTCTGGACCGACTACGACAACGACGGCCTGCCAGATTTGTACGTGGCCTCGGGCATCACCGGCAGCGGACGGCCCAACCGCCTGTACCACAACCAAGGGGACGGCACCTTTGCCGACCGCGGCGCACAGGTCGGCGTGGCCTATCGCGGCAAAACCCTCGGCGTGACCTGTGGCGACTACGACGGCGACGGCGACAGCGACCTCTACGCCATTGACGTAGCCGCCCCCAATCATCTCTACCGCAACGACGGGACGACCTTCCGCGACGTCACCGCCGAGGCTGGCGTGGCCAAGCCGGGCGAGGGCAGCTACGTGGGCTTCTTCATCGATAGCGACGGCGACGGCGATCTCGACCTTTTCGTCTCGGCCATGAACTTCTACGAAGACATCGTGCAGTCGCAGGTCACGGGGCTAGCCTTGCGCCCGACTCGCGCCTATCTGTATCGCAACGACGGGGCCACCTTCCGCGACATCGCTCCTCAGCAGGGGTTGGCCCGCTCCTTCGGCTCGATGGGTGCGGGCTATGGCGACATCGACTACGACGGTCTAATCGACATCTACCTGACCAACGGCGGCCCCATAATGGCGCGCTTTGAACCCAATACGCTGTTCCACAATCGCGGCGACCGCTTCGCCGACATCACGACTGCGGCCAGTGTCGGCAACCCGGGCAAGGGGCACGGCGTGGGTTTTGCCGACTACGACCTCGACGGCGATCTCGACCTCTACACAGCGGTCGGCGGCCACTACCCAGGCGACCTGTGGCCCAACAGTCTGTACCGCAACGAGGGCCACCACAACCACTTCCTCGGCGTGGATTTAGGGCCTCGTGCCATCGGCGCGCAGTTGCGCCTGCGCGCTCAAGATTTGCTCGGGGTCGTGGAAATCAGCAGCGGTCCGGGATTTGGGTCGTCCAACAGCTTGTCCCCAGTCCTCGGCTTGGGGACTCGCACCCGCGTCGATACCCTCGAAATCCGCTGGCCCAGCGGCGCACAGCAAGTGTACGCGGATCTGGAAATCGACCGCTTCCACCGCTTCGCCGAGCAGCCCTGAGATGGCGTGGCGACTGCTCTGCGCGGCATTTGCGCTCGCCTCCTGTGCTTCTGAGCCAGTACCAGATCCAGTCGATCACCTCGCCCACGCCCGCGCTCACTTTGCAGCGACCCGCTTTGAAGAAGCGGCCGCCGCCGCCCGCGCCGGGTTAGCCCTCGACTCGACGAACGCCGACCTCCACAATGTGCTGGCCTCGTCCCATGCAGCGCAGGGGCGCTACGCACTGGCCATAGAATCCCTCGAAACAACCGTCCGCCTTAAACCCGACTTCGCCATGGGCTTTGTGAACCTCGGCGGAATCTATACCAAGCTGGGCCAGTACGATCGCGCCGACACCTATCTCCAGCGCGCCGTCCAGCTCAATCCCGACAACTCGCCAGTGCGCCGACGCTTGGGCGAGCTGTACTTGGCCACGGGCCGCTACGCCGAAGCCACCCGCGAACTGCTCGAAGCACTGCGCCTGTTTCCCAACGACGCCACGCTCTACTACTACCTCGGCCAAAGTCTCGCGGCCGAGGGCCGACAAGACGATGCCTTGGAGGCCTTTCAGCGCGCCACCTTGCTCGACATCGGCTTTGCCGACGCCTTCTATCGCCTCGCTACCCTCGCCCGCAAGGCCGGCCGCGACACTTTGGCGCAGCAAGCCCTAACGAGCTTTTCGCACCTGCAAGCACTCAGCGGCAAGGAGGTCAAGCGACTGCGCGCAGCCATTCTCAACGCGCCCGAAGAAGCCGCCCATCACTACAACCTCGGCCTGTTCTTCGTCCGACACGGGTACTTTCCCCAAGCCGAGAACAAATTCGACCGGGCCGTCGCCCTGCGCCCCGGGAATCTCGCTCTGCTCAACAGCCTTGCCGGCGACCTCCTAAAGCTGCAACAACCCGAAGCTGCGCTGCGTTACTTACAGGTGGCTCTCGACCAAGATCCAGAGTACTTTCCCGCCTTGCTCAACGCCGGCCAAATCACCGGCCAACTTGGACACTACGACGAAGCTATCGCCTACTGCCGCCGAGCGGTTGCAGTGCGCCCAGACGACGCCGAGGGCTGGTACCTCCTCGGCTTGGGCCTGTTCAGCAATGGGGAACGCGCTGCCGCCGAACAGGCGTTGCGCCGCAGTCTAGCGCTGAGTGCGAACGAAGCTGCGCTGCACACTAAGACCCAACAACTGCTCAACACCCTGCAACAACAACCCACAGAAACGCCGTGATTGCACTACTTTCGCTCTTTTTGCCCCTCGTCCTCTCTTTTGCTTGTAGTAAGCCAGATCCCCGTGCCGAGGATTGGTCCCAACACTATCAAGCCGGACGCGCAGCCCTCGGCCAGAGCCGCTTTGACGAGGCCGAACAAGCCCTAGCCCACGCTCTGACCTTAGCCGAGACCTTCGCCCCCGACGATTCTCGCTACAGCCGCACCGCCCACCAACTCGCTCAACTCCACGTCGTGCGCGGCGAACTCGCGCGGGCCGAAAGCCTCTACCAACACTTGCGCGAACGACAAGTGGCCCTCCCAGACGATCATCCCGACAAAGTGTTGACGCTCGACAAACTAGGCGACACCTATAGGCTCCAGCAACGACCGACCGAGGCCGCCCCACTCTACAACCGCGTCCTCTCCTTTCAACAGGCCCACCGAGGCGATGAAGAAGTCGCGGCAACCATGCAGAAGTTATCCGACCTCTACCAAGCACAGGGCGACCGCGCCGCGGCCGATTCCCTCGCCCAGCGCGCTCATGCCCTAAACCTCCGCGCCCGCGCCCATGCCCTGTTCCTCCAAGGCCACTATCAACGAGCCGCACCCCTGTACCACAGTGCGCTGGCCCTGCAAGCGGGCGACCATCCCGACTTGGCCCGCACTTGTTACTACTTAGGCCGTCTGTACGACGCACAGGATCGCTATCGGCAGGCCGAGCACTTCTACCGGCGCGCCTTAGCCGCGTCCCCCGCCAGCGATCCCGACCAAGTTGGCGCAGCACTCGCCGACCTGCTTGCCCGCCAAGCCAACCATCCCTAACGCCCACAGGAGTCCCTTATATGAACCGTCCCCCCACAGAGTTCAAACGCATTGCCGCCACCGACCTCAGAGCTTTTGGCACGGCCTGCCTCCGCGCCGCTGGCATGTCCGCTGCACACGCCGCGCAGTTGGCCGACCTGCTGACCAATTCGGATTTGCGCGGCGTGCGCTCGCATGGCACCCGCGCCCTATACGGATACTGCTGCACGATCCGCGACAAAAAGGCCAACCCCAACCCAGACATCTGCATCCTGCGCGAAAGCGACACCCATGTCTTTGTCGATGGCGATGGCAGCCTCGGGTACGCGCCGACCATGTTGGCCACCGAACGCGCCATCGCCAAGGCCAAGGAAAAGGGTCTCGCCATCGGCGCGGCCTGCCACATTGGACACTACGGCTCAGCGGGCCACTACGTGCGCCGCGCCATGGCGGAAAACTGCGTGGGCTTCTCAGTGCAAGCGGCCTATCCCCAGTACTACCCCAGCAACGACGGCGAGCGCGCCGCCCACTACGGCAACCCGCCTCTGTGCTTTGGCCTGCCCGGACAAGAAGGGCCTCCTGTAGTACTCGACGTGGCCACCTGCATCCTCGCCGACTACCAGCGCGGCGAGCAGATCGAAGCCATTGAAGACCTGATCCCCGCGGCCTTCTTCAAGTCTATGGGCTACACCGCAATCGCCACCCTGTTCGGCGGAGCTTTTGTCGGCCAAGGTGGAGACCGCGCCCGCGAGGTCGCCGCGCAATGGCCAGCGGCGCGCATGGGCAGCCTCATCCTCGTCCTCGACTTGGGCCTCTTCGCTCCCGCTCCACAAGTGCGCCACGGCGTCGATGAGCTAGTGCGCCTAGCCAGCGAGCAGATGATCCCGCTGCGCGGGTACGACGAAGTCACTCTACCCGGCACGCCCGAACACCGCAACGAAGCAGCGTACGCACGCGACGGCGTACCCATCGGCTTAGAAGACGTCGAGCGCCTAGCCGAGTGTGGCCAAGCCTTTGGCATTGCGCCCCCGTGGCTGGACTAACACCGCGCCGGTCTCTACCTTAACGAACCGCAAAAAGGAGACATTCTATGAGCCTGACGCGCGAGCGCCACGCCGAGCTAAAGCGCTATGCCATCCAACTGCGCCGCCTGGTCGTCGAGTCGGTACACCACGCTGGAGCCGGCCACTTAGGCGGCCCCATGTCCGCAGCCGAATTGCTCGTCGCCCTGTACTTCGCCGAACTAAACATCGACCCGGCCCAGCCCCGCGACGAAGACCGCGACCGCTTCATCTTGTCCAAGGGGCACTCCTCAATCGGCCTCTACGCGGCTTTGGCCCTGCGCGGTTACCTACCCATTGAGGAACTCGCCACCTTTGACGCCATTGACTCCCGCCTCCAAGGCCACCCGGACATGAGCGTCCTCCCCGGCCTCGACATGTCCACCGGCTCGCTAGGTCAAGGATTGTCTCCCGGACTCGGCATGGCCCTCGCCGCCCGTCTGAAGGGACAGGACTTTCGCACTTGGGTGATGATCGGCGACGGCGACTCGCAGGAGGGGCAGATATGGGAGGCGGCCTTTGTCGCAGCGCGCTACGGCCTCGACAATCTCACCGCCATCCTCGACTGGAACGGCCTCCAGCAATACGGCTGGGCCACCGAAAAGGGCTACGGCGAACTCGACCGCTTGGCCGCACAGGAAAATCCCCTCAGCCCCTGGCGCGCCTTTGGCTGGAACGCCATCGAAACCGACGGCCACGACTTTCCCGCCATTTTCTCGGCCTTTGCCGCGGCCAAGGCACACCGCGGCCAACCCACCATCATCGTCGCCCGCACGGTCAAGGGCAAAGGAATCTCCTACATGGAAAACGACTTCAACTGGCACTCCAAGCCAGTGACCGACCAAGACCTCAAACAAGCGCAGGACGAACTCGCCGCACAGGAGGCCGCGCTGTGAACCTCTCCACCACCGGCGAGATGCTGGCCCAGCGCGACGCTTTTGGCGACGCACTCATCGAACTCATTGACCGCGACCCGCGCGTGTACGTGCTCGACGGCGATTTGGCCAACTCGACCAAGGCCGACAAAGTCTCCCGCGAGCGGCCCGACCGCTTCTTCGAAATGGGCATTGCCGAGCAAAACATGATGGGCGTCGCCGCTGGCATGGCCACCTGCGGCCTCGTACCGTGGCTGAGCAGCTTTGCCTGTTTTATCGTCAACCGCGACCTCGACCAGCTCCGCGTCGTCGTCGCCCAACCCAACTTGCCGGTCAAACTCTGCGGCGCCTACTCGGGCCTATTGACCGGCAAAACCGGCAAAACCCATCAAGAAGTCGCCGACATCTCCGTCATGCGGGCCATGCCGAACATGACCGTCTTGGCCCCGGCCGACGCCGTAGAGGTCCGCGCTTGTATGCTGGTGGCCAATGACCTGCCCGGCCCTGTGTACGTACGCATGACGCGCGACCCAGAGCCGGTCATCTTTTCGACCGACTACGAGTTTGAGCTAGGCCGCGCCTTTGTCGTGCGCGAGGGCACGGACATCGCCCTTATATCCACGGGGGCCCAAACCCCGCGCTGCCTCGCCGCGGCCGACGAATTGGCGCACGAGGGAATCTCGGCACTCGTCCTGCACGTGCCGACCCTCAAGCCACTCGACGCAGACGCCATTGTCGCCGCGGCCGTACAGACGGGCCGAGTAGTGACGGCCGAAGACCACACGATCATCGGCGGCTTGGGCGGCGCTGTCGCCGAAGTGCTAGGGGAGCAGCACCCCACACCCATGCGGCGCGTTGGCATCCGCGACGTATTCGGCGAATCCGCACCTAACGAGGATCTACTGCAAAAATACGGTCTGACCTCTGGGCACGTCGCGCAGACGGCGCGGGTGCTGCTCTATTGACCGCCTTATCCAAATGCCCGTAATTAAGTGAGACTCATTTACTGCAACCGATAACCACAAGCTTCTGATGACGCGACATACTGGGTTTGCCTACCACACAGAATGCTTGTTCGTCAGCAGAAGCTCATACGATTCATTAGAGTGCATCAAAGATGCACTCTTTTTCTTTGGTCGGTACCATGGGAAACGAGAGGCCGCATGAAAGAGGGTTTGCTGCAACTGTTGAAGCTCCAAGAAGTCGATAAAAAGCTTTTCGAACTGGAAGAGGCCAAAGAAAAATATCCCGCTGAAATCGACCTGCGCCGCAGCAGGATAGCAAAAGCGCGGTCCGTCTTGAGCGATCTAGAGGCCCAGAGCGCGGAGTTCGAAAAGCAACAGCGGCACTGCGAGCGCGAGATCGAAAGTGGCAAGGCCACCCTGCGCGAGCGCGAGGAGCGTTTTGCCGTAGTGACCACCAACAAGGAATACGATTCCCTCCAGCTCGAGATCGAGATTTGCAAACAGACCATTGCCGAACACGAGACGCAGTCGATCAAAGCTATGGAAGGCCTAGAGCGAATTCAGGAACAGATCGACGAAGAGCAAAGCGCTTTTGAGGAGGTCCGCGAGGCCGAGCAAGAGCGCATTGACGAACTCGAAGGCCAGCTCGGCACCATGCAGGAACAAATCGACGACGTCGCAGCAAGTCGGCAGGTGGTTGCCAAGAGCATCGAGGACATCGATGCCCAATTAGTGCAGATGTACGAGCGCAGGAGGGGGCGGCGCGGGATTCGCGTCGCAGCCGTGCGCAAGGGAGCTTGCGGCGCTTGTTTTCACCAGATGCCCGCCCAAATTCGCAATGAGGTGCGTCTCGGCAACCGCGTCATCAACTGCGAAAGTTGCGGCACCATCATGGTTTGGGACGAGCAGTCGGTTTAACCTTGGGAGGAGTAAGTCGGGCGGGCGCACTAGCGGTTCCTAGCGGTCGCTGGTGAGGAAAGTCCGAGCTCCACAGGACAGGATGCTGGGTAACGCCCAGGGGGGGCAACCCCACAGACAGTGCCACAGAAAACACACCGCCCAGCTTGCTGGGTAAGGTTGAAAAGGCGAGGTAAGAGCTCACCGCACCGGCGGCGACGCAGGTGGCAGGGTAAACCTCATCCGGAGCAAGGCTAAGTAGGGGAAAAGAGGTGGTCCGCCTCGCTATATTCCCGGGTAAGCTGCACCGAGGCGGCCGGGCAACCGCCGCCCCAGATGAATGCCCGCACAGCGCACTTCAGGTGCGTGGACAGAACTCGGCTTATAGACTCACTCCTCCACACCCGGGGCCCGGCGGCTCCGGGTGATTTTTCTTTCTTTGGAGAGCTATATGTTCCCTCTCATCGCCGCGCTAGTGTTAATTGCCGCGCGGCTTCCCGCCCAACAGCCCGAGCGCTATGCGATCGAGCCTTTGGTTTCGCAGCTAGCCGAAGGCTATATCGACTGGACGCAACACGCGCTCTTTGCCTATGGCGACGGCACTGCGCCTGTGGCAATCACCGACCCCGTGCAGCAGCGGCTCCACGGGTTGCGCAATGCTCGGGACGCGGCGTTTCGCAACATGCGCCAACTAATCGGCCAAGTACGCCTCAACGCCGATACCCAACTGCAAGACGCTAACCTCGATCGCGATTTTCGCGAACTCGCCCGCGTGGCTATTGGTTCGCAAAGCGAGGACCAAGGACACTATCGCATCGCCGTACGAATGCTTCTGCTAGGCGATTTCGCGGCTGCAGTGCTGCCCGAGGTCGAGCCTATAGACCCAAGATTACACGACCTGAACCATTTCGACAATTTTCCCACAGTGCCCGCTACTGCCGATTCGCTGACAACACCAGCCACCACCGATTCGCTCGCAGTGCCAGATACCGCCGATTCGCTGACAACACCAGCCACCACCGATTCGCTTGAAATGCCAATCGTCGCCGATTCACTCGCAGTGCCAGATACCGCCGATTCACTCGCAGCACCAGCCACCGCCGATTCATTCGCAGCAGATGAACTTGTGTTTTTCGTGCCTGAAGCACCCTACACCGGTCTGCTCATCGACGTCCGCGGTCTTGGGCTACAACCAAGCATAGCGCCGCGAGTGCTCAGCGCAGAGGGACACGTGATCCACGGCGTGGCTACCGTGGACCGCAGCCTCACCACGGACTACGGAGTCGCAGGCTATGACGACGACATCGACCGCGCCTACACAAGTGAACGGCTCGGCGGCGAGGAGGCCAACCCTTTCGTCGTCAGGGCCACGGGCACGGCCGGTCGCTACTCAGGCGACGCCATCCTCGACAACTTCGATGCTGTGCAAGTGCTGCAAGCCGACGAGGCCGGCGACTTCTTGCGCCAAGGCCGGGTGACCTTCCTCCTCGGTCCCGAGCCAGCGGCCTTCGATTCTATCTATTTCGATTCTACCTATACTGACATTTTCATCTTAGAAGGAATGGAATATGAGTTTGAGCTTTACGGAGAAATGGAATCAAGCGATCCGCAGGAATAACTCGCTGGTCTGCGTCGGGCTAGACACCGATCCCGCTCAACTGCCCGCCTGCGTCCGCGCCAAAGCCGATTCCGTCCTCTACTTCAACCAGCAAATCATCGACGCCACTTGCGACCTCGTCTGCTGCTACAAGCCCAACTTCGCTTTCTACAGCGCCCTCGGCGCGGACGGCTTTGCCACGCTCAAACGCACCCTTGACCACATTCCCGCAGAGATTCCGGTACTCATCGACGCCAAGGTCGGCGACATGGGGAATGTAGCCGCGCAATACGCCCGCACCTTCTACGAGGTCCTAGGCTGCGACGCGCTAACGGTGAATCCCTATATGGGCCACGACTGCGTCGCGCCCTTCACTGTGTACCAAGACCGCACCACCTTTCTCGTCTGCCTGACGTCCAACCCCGGTGCCGACGACTTTGAAAAACAGCTCATGGGCGACCGGCCCCTATACGAGCGCGTCATTGCCAAAGCCCACGAGTGGAACGCCGCCAACAACATCGGCCTAGTCGTCGGCGCGACCCAACCCGAGCACTTGGCCCACTTCCGCTCCCTAGCGCCGGACATACCCTTGCTGATACCCGGAGTCGGCGCGCAAGGCGGCTCTATAGAGCTAGCGGTCAAAAACGGCTGCGACGCTCGCGGCGCGGGCATCCTCATCAACTCCTCGCGCGGCATCCTCTACGCCTCCCAAGGCAGCGATTTCGCGGCCGCAGCGCGGCAGGCGACCCTCACCCTGCGCGACGCCATCAACACCCACCGCCCCTGAGCCGTTATTGCCATCGTCTATAGCTATCTCTATTTTTTGCAGTGAGTCGGGGTGTGGCGCAGTCCGGTCAGCGCACCTGCTTTGGGAGCAGGATGTCGTCGGTTCGAATCCGACCACCCCGACCACCACTTTCCTTCCAGCATTCCTTCCTTCGCCCAGCGAAATTCGCAGCCCTTTAGACAAGGATGAATCATGGCACGAGAAATCAAGGCTTTGCTCGACGAGGAAATCGCGGCGTACGCAGTGCGCAATCCCCGCTCGCAAGCGATGTTTGCGCGAGCCAAGCAATCGCTGCCGGGCGGCAATACCCGCACGGGCGTCCACATTGACCCTTTTCCCCTATACGCCGACCGCGGCGAGGGGGCCTATCTCTACGACATCGACGGCCACCGCCTGACCGACTTCGTCAACAACAACACGGCCCTGCCCTTGGGCCACGCCCATCCCGCCATCGTCGCAGCCCTGCAGGAACAAATCGCCCGCGGCACTGGGTTTTCGCGGCCTCTCGTCCTCGAAGTGGAAATGGCCGAAGTGCTGCGCGCACGCATGCCCGCGCTGGAAAAAATGCGCTTTTGCTCCTCGGGCACCGAGGCCGTGCTCAACGCCTTGCGCGTGGCGCGGGCACATACTGGGCGCACCAAGGTCGCCAAATTCGAGGGAGCCTATCACGGCATAGACGACAGCGCGCTGGTGAGTTACTTGCCGCCGCTGGGACCGGAGTTGGGGCCAGCTAACAAGCCACAAGGCGTGGCCTCTTCGGTCGGGCTGATGGCCCACACCCTCGACGAGGTGGTCGTGCTGCCGTTCAACGACGCGGCGACTTGCGCCGAGATCATCGGCGACCACGCCCAGGACCTAGCCGCCGTGATCGTGGATCCGCTCTCCACAGCCGCCGGGCTGGCGCTGCCAGAGCCCGGTTTTCTATCGGATCTGCGCGACGCAACCACCCGCGCCGGTGCCCTGCTGATCTTCGACGAAATCGTCAGCTTCCGCTTCGGTCCAGGTGGGACGCATACGGCTTATCAAGTGCGGCCCGATCTGATCTGTTTAGGCAAGGTAATCGCCGGAGGAACGCCCGGTGCGGCCTTCGGCGGCCGCGCCGACGCCATGGCCCTATACGATCCAGCCGACGGGCCGCAGATTCAACAGTCCGGGACCTTCAACGCCAATCCCATCGCCCTAGCCGCCGGCTTGCAGACCCTCCAAGCGCTGACCCCCGAGGCGTACGAGCAAATGGAAGGGCTGGCGCGGCGGGCGGCTGAGGGGTTGGAGACCGCGTTTGGCGAAGCTGGAGTCGCCGTGCAGGTGGTCGTGGCCGGGTCCATATTCCGGCTGTATTTCCTCGAACAGCCACCGCGCAATTTCCGCGAAGCGGCTCAGGACGACGCGCAGATGCACCGTTGGCTGTTCTTTGCTCTGCTCAACAAGGGGCTATACACGCGGACGGGCGGCAACGTATCGCTGGCGACCGAGACTCACCACATCGACGCGCTGATTCAGGGGGTGCGCGAGGTGGTGCAAGTGCTGTAACGTCCCGCATGACCGCTAGCGCATGGCGGCGCGCATTCTTTTGCAGCCTGTCCCTGAGCATGGTTTGCTGCGGCAGTTGGGGCCGGCAGCCTCCGCCAGCAGAATCGCCAACCACGGCCACAGCAACAGCCCACTACGCCTACTACTGCGCCGACTGCCACGGACCCGCCATGGACGGCGGCATGGCTAGCAGCCTGATTGACGGCCGCTGGGATTACGGCACAAGCGACGCGGCCATCTTCGCGAGCATTGCCGTGGGGATTCCCGAGGACGGCATGCCCGGATTTGGCGCCGTGATGGACACAGCCCAAATCGACGCGTTAGTGCGCCTGATGCGGGAAGCCGAGCGCGCACAACCCCATTAATCCCCACCGATACCCCTGATTTGTCGCCATCGATGCGAATGCGGGCGCTAGCATTTATGGGATAGCTATCTGACCAAAGGTTTAAAAAATACATGCGATACAGCATCTATCTAGTTTGCATCCTCGCCATTGCAGGAGACAGCGCGGCCCAACAGATCGTCCAATCTGAGGAACACACCTTTCGCGTCGAGACCTTTGCCACCGGCTTGGGTGTGCCGTGGGGCCTTGCGTTTCTGCCCGATGGACGCTTGTTGGTCACCGAGCGCGAGGGACGGCTGCGCATCGTCGGCACCGACGGCGCAGTCTCGCCGCCCATCAACGGCGTGCCCAAGGTGCTCGCCAAGGGACAGGGCGGGCTGATGGACGTGGCCTTGCACCCCCAATACGCGGAGACCGGCTGGATTTACCTCAGTTACTCGGACCCTCTGCCCGGTCCGCTAGGCGGCATGTTGAGCTATACGGCCATCAGCCGCGGACGACTGCAAGGCGAAGAGCTGATCGATGTAGAAGTGATTCATCGCGTCCCAGATCAATTCTACACTCGGCACTCTCATCACTACGGCTCGCGCATCGTCTTTGACCGCGAAGGCTATCTGTACCATGCGATCGGCGACCGCGGCCAGCGGCCCCTCGCCCAGAACGTGAAACTGCCCAACGGCAAGATCCACCGCTTGCACGACAACGGCGGTGTCCCAACCGACAATCCCTTCGTCGGCAGCAACGGAGCCATTGCGTCGATCTGGTCCTACGGCCACCGCAACCCCCAAGGCATGGCCATGCACCCGGAGACCGACCAACTGTGGGCAGCCGAGCACGGCCCCAAGGGCGGCGACGAGCTCAACCTCGTACAGCGCGGCCTAAACTACGGCTGGCCGGCCATAACCTACGGCATCAACTACGACGGCACGCCCATTACCGACCAAACCCACGCCGATGGCATGGAGCAGCCGCAGACCTATTGGGTGCCGTCGATAGCAGTCTGCGGCATTGACTTTTACACCGGCGAGCGCTTCGGCAACTGGCAAAACGACCTGTTGGTGACCTCGTTGCGCTTCAACCGCCTACACCGACTGCGACTGGCGGGCACAGAAGTAGTACGCGATGAGATCGTGTACCAAGGTGAGTCGCGGATGCGCGACGTTCAGACCGGGCCGGACGGCGCGATCTATCTCGCGGTGGAGGATCCGGGGCGGATTTTGCGGCTGGTGCCGATGGAGTAACAACTGTGGAAAAGCGAACGCTTGGCCGTACGGGCCTTGAAATGTCCTCGCCGAATTGCAGGAGATTGCGGATATGGTGCCGTTCCGACCGTATGAAGAGCCGTTCGGCCTACCGTTTGGCCGGCCCTATAAGTGGCCTGGCCAAGCCGCGCCGCGAACTCATTCCTATTGCGCCTTGCAGCGACCCATCTACTTTGTGGATAGGATCGTCTGCCACGCCGGGGAAATAGCGCTCTACGGGCAACAAGCCGGAACTGACGATGATCGTGGGTACCGACCCGACGAATCCGGTGTCCAAGCCTCCCTCATCGACGCTAATGCCGTTCGTATCGACATCGTCAAATTCCACCTGATAGCGATATACTAACCGGTTCGTGTCGGAGCCGGACAGGTACTCTGCCACGCGGGTGTTGGGGCCGCTGGTAGCATCGCCGACCCGAATGACAATCCAAGAGTCGTCCTCGGGCGCGTACACATCCGTGTTGAACGTCAGGGCGATGTCAATGTTCTCGCCGTAGTGGTAAGCGCGCCCGTCGGCCGGTGTCGATATGATTTCGGTCTTGTAAGCGCGGTGCGGACTGGGACGGCCCTTGACCCGTATCCTGAGCGTCTTGTTAGGATCTCTTTCCCACTTGATGCCGCCAGCGCTCCGCAAGCCGAGATAATTGTGAAGAGACCATCCCTCTCTGGCCTCTAAATCTTCCCCGAAGCTGTCGGTTGCAGTGAATTGGGCGACGTTGTCGTCTGCGCGACCTGCACCGCAACTGAGCAGAAAGTAGTAATCCGCGTCCGGCTCTAAATAGGTGTTCTCAGGTGCCTGCCACACATTGCGCGCAAAGTCATCCAAGCGACTTTTGGTCAGATCAGCGACCTTGGTGATAAGGTATCCTTCGCGGCGATAGAGGCCCGCGTTTATCGTCCTGTCCCGGCTCTCATTCGCATCTCGCATATAGAGCGAAATATCCGTCAATTCATACCCGCCCTGATACGGGCCGGTTCTAAACCCCTGATACAGTCCGTCCTGACTCTCACACAGAGTTACGATTCTGTCTGATCCTGAAAATTGCAGCATATTCGTCACGAGTGTGGTAATCGGCGGATCATATTCAGCGCGAGCATGGGCGGCGATGACAAGGGCAGTAGCCACGGCCATAAGCACCGCTCCAGTCCGGTACCAGCTACCCTGGGGTTTGGCCGCCGCATGGTCTTGCCGTTGCCACAGTCGAACCCGGCGACCGATATCCAACCCCCTGAGGCCGCGACGGCTTGTCCCCCGCCGTTGTGAGTCCCCTGTCTCCGCACCTGCCACCACCCGCTTGTCAAGATCGTCAATCAGCACAGCTATCATGATCGGCCTCCTTCTCTTCCATTGCCAGCTAGGAGGGAAAACTCCCTCTCTGCCAATGCTTATGCACAAACCGTGCCAAGTTTTTAGCGGATGGACTAAGTCCTTTGTATAAAGGATGTTAGGAGAACTGCTGAGGAAGGATGGGAGGTTGCCGAAATGATGCAGAATGAAACAATTCAGAAGACACAGAATGAAAAGGAGAGGCGTCTAACTATCTGAAAACGCGTTATTTATGACGTAGTTGGCGAAACCTACGGCGGCAACCGTTTACTATTGCAACAGTTGCAACAGTCGATTCGGAACTGCGAGGAATTGGCCTGGAGGCCCGGTCGGCAGTTACCTCTCCGCCAACAGGTCGTATTTTCTCAACTTCCGGTACAGGGTCACGCGATTGATATTCAGCATTTGCGCGGCCTTGGTGATATTCCAATCCGCGGCTTCGAGGGCGTGGACAACCGCTCGCCGCTCGGCTTCCTGCAGCGAAAGGGGTTGGGCAGGACCTCCGGGGTCCGTTGGAGATGGAACCACGGCGGCGAGTTGAGGCGGGAGGTTGCTGACTTGCAGTCTGTCCGTGGTCTCCAGCAACAGGGCGCGTTCAATGGCATTTCTGAGCTCGCGCACGTTGCCTGGCCAGTCATACGCGAGCAATGTTTGCAGCGCCGCCGGAGAAATCCCGCGCACAGACTCGTCGGCGCGTTCGGCATAGTCCTGCAAAAAATGTGACACCAACAGGGGAATATCCTCGCGGTGTTCTCTGAGGGGTGGGATGACGAGGGGAAAAGCAGCTAGGCGATAGAACAGGTCCGCGCGAAACCCGCCATCTTTTACCGCGCTTTCCAAGTCCCTATTAGTCGCCGCAATCACGCGGATGTCAATGGGAATCGTGGAGGTCCCACCCACTCGCTGGATTTCTCGCTCTTCTAGGACCCGCAACAATTTGGCTTGCAGCGCAATGGGCATGTCGCCAATTTCGTCGAGCAAAACAGTGCCGCCTTGGGCGTGCTCAAACTGCCCGACGCGCCGCGTGGCCGCCCCGGTAAAAGCCCCGCGTTCGTGTCCGAAAAGCTCGCTTTCGATCAGCGTCTCGGGAATAGCAGCGCAATTGACGGCGACAAAGGGATCTGTCTTTCTCGGACTGTTGTAGTGAATCAATTTGGCGACCAGCTCTTTACCAGTCCCGCTTTCGCCTTGAACCAGCACCGTAATGTCGCTTTCGGTCGCCCGCTGCATCAGGGCATACAAGTCCTGCATGTTTTTGCTTTTTCCCACCATGCCGTCAAAGGCGTACGTCGTTCCGAGTTCGGCACGCAAGCGCAAGACCTCTGCTTTCATCTGCTCGCTCTCAACCTCTTTGGACACGTCCCGGTACATGACGATATGGCCCATGTTTTGTACGGGTGCTGTCGAGCGATAAAACAGCCGAGGCGTTGAGTCTCCGGCTGCGGCAACTTCTTCCTCCAAGTCGCCCGTGCGGTCCAAGAAAAGCTCGCGTCCCAATTCAGGCAGACCGGGCGGCCGCAGGCGCGCCTCGATGCGTTCCCTGAGATCACTTGGCGGCATCTGCTGCAACTCGCTTTCCGCAGCGTCAAGCAGCTTCTCATACCCCTGATTCGCCACCTGCAAGCGTCCCTCAGCGTCGAACATGCCGATGGCATCTCCCGTCGCATCGAGCACTGCTTGCAGTCTTTGATTACTGGATTCCAGTTGCCGATTACTATCTTCAAGTTCCCGCCGGTACTTTGCCAGCTCCTGTTCGATATTCCACTTCCCAGTGAGCGAAAGCGTGATCTGCTGAATCTCCTCGCGCGAAAACGGCTTGCGGATGTAGAGCAATTTGTGCAGCAATTCCATGTCATTGACAATCTCGGGCAGCGTCTTATCCGAGTACGCGGTCATGATGACGATTTCGATATCCTGTTCGAATTGCCGAATCTGGCGCACGGTTTCAACGCCATCCGTGCCCGGGGGCATTCTGACGTCAACGTAGGCCAGCGCAAAGGGACGGTTCGATTCCTCGGCTGCTTTGACCATTTTGCAGGCTTCCTCCCCGCTTGCCGCATGGGAGAGTTCAAACTGCGGCAGAACCGGCTTATCGCTCTGCGCGACAAACGCTGCCGCCAGCTCATCCGTTGCCCTCTTGGTCGAGCCGGAGGCCAGCATCTCTTCAAAGTCGTTGTGAATTTCCTCTTGGTCATCAACGATCAGCACGCGGTAGTTCCAAGAGTCGTTCGATTTCATAAAGCCGCCTTTATAGTTGCTCGATCATGAGGGACTAGTTCGCAATGGGCGGTTGGAAGGTTTGCAGCGATAGAACGCGCAGACGACATCAGACAGAGGGTTCCGACGTGGCGTCCCCATCGCGATCCGCGGAATTGAGCCGCAGCGAGACGCGCATGGTAGTGCCGGTGCCATAGCCGTCGCTCAAGGGCTGAATTTTACCCCCGGAGCTCGTGACAAAATTGGCCGCCGAATGAAGACCCAGCCCGCTCCCCTCTTGCTTCGTCGTATAACCCGCCCCAAAGATCGCTTTGAGGTTTTTCTGCTCAATGCCAATGCCGTTGTCCTGTACCTCGAGGACGAGAAAATCCTGCTGGACACAGGCTCTAATTTCGATGCGCGGCTGTCCCTTGAGCCCGCCTGATTTCTTCAACTCATCGATAGCTTCCATTGCATTCTTGAGCAGATTGACCAGCATCTGATTAAACTGGCTCTCCTGAATGCGAACCTCTTCAGGCGCATTGCCGCAGTCCACATGCGTCTGAATGCCCCTGCTGGCAAACGAGTCTTGCACGATTTTCAGGGCACCGGAGATGGCCTGACGCAGGTTGACGTCTTTGCTGGTCATGGCCTTGCTGTCAAATCCCCGTTGCGCACGGACAATATCCACGATGTGGCTCGTTTGACTGTTGACGCGTTCAACCGTGCGGACCAATTCCCGATTCTGCTCGACGAAATCCGCGGCGAGAGCCAGCAGAAACGGCCGCACCTGTTGGCCTTGCGGGTCGTGCTGGACATAGTCGCCCCAATCCTCCTCATGCGCCTCGACGGTCTTTGACAAGGCCGCTAAGCGTTCGATCAGCGGATTGTTCGCCAACTCTTCTTGCAGGGTTCCGACGCCGATGGCCACGCTGGTAATGGCATTGCCGATGTTGTGCAGGATCGTATCCATCACCTCGAGGCGGCCCTGTGCAAAGGCCTGGGCTAGGGCTTCTTCGGCCCGCACTCTCTCCGTCACATCGCGAAAAACAACGACCCCGCCGCGCGCGGTGCCAGATAACTTGATGGGTCCGCCACTGGCGCTGATATAGACGCCCTCTGGCTTGGCCGTCGTGCGAACGAACATCTCCATCTCGTCGGTCGCCTCTCCGCGCAGGGCGCGCACCAGCGGCAGTTCCTCGGCTGGAATGGGCGTGATCTTGTCGGGATAGAAAATGCTGTATTCCTCCGTCCGTTGTTCGAGAATCGTATCCACCTTCCCGCCGATAATGCGTTCCGCACTCGGATTAAAGGCGAGGCTGCCATGCTCATCGGCGACTATCACGCCGTCGCTGATGCTGTCAAAAACGGCCTGCATGAGTTGGCTCTGATGCTGCAATTCGTCAACGGTTTTTTTCACTTTGTTCTCGACCCCCTCCGCTCCCCCGGCGCAGCACTCGCCGCGGTAAGTATGAGCATATTCGGCAGAAAGTTTTGCCATAAGCCGTCAGTTGCGCGTCATTTTTTCACGGGCTACTATGATACCCAAATTGTCGGGGGATTACAAAGGGATCGCTCGGTCCTTTGGGACTGCCCCGCAGCGCAAAACAAGGAATAATGCTATGGCCGATGGCCTGTACGACCTAGTGATAGAACGCGATGTAATGGTGGAGATGCGCGATGGAGTGCGGCTGGCGACCGACCTATATCTTCCCGCCCGCGATGGCCAACCCCTACCCTGCAAGTTCCCCGCAGTCTTTCACCGCACGCCCTACGACAAAAGCGACGTCGAGCGCAACGGCAACTACGGCCGGTTTTTCGCCCAGCGCGGATACGTGGCCGTCTATCAGGACTGCCGGGGGACGTTCCAGTCCGAGGGAGATGTGAACTTTCTCTTGCCCGAGGCCGAGGACGGATACGACACCTTGCAGTGGATCGACCAGCAGCCGTGGAGCAACGGCAAGGTGGGGTCGTGGGGAACCTCGTGGTCGGGCTGGACACAGACGGCCATGGCGGCGTTGGGGCCGACCAACCTCAAGGCTATGGTGGTCAATATGAGCGGAGCCGACGCGCACGAGTCTTCCGTGCGGCACGGCGGCGCACTGGAGTTGCGATTTTTGGCGTGGGCGTTTTGGCATTCCGCAGCCAACACCCAGCGCGCGCTAAAAGCCGACCCATCCGTTGACGCAGCTCTAAATTTGGGCGCACCCGCCTTTGCCGACTGGCTCACGCGAATGCCGCTCCGCAAAGGACAGACCCAGCTCAAATTGGTGCCGCCCTACCAAAAGTGGGCGCTGGACTTGCTGACCAAGGCCGACTACGACGAGTACTGGAAGCACCCCAGCTATGCGCCATCGCTCTTTTGGGACGACTTCCCAGATGTGCCGACTCTGATCATTGGAGGCTGGTACGATTCGTACACGCGCTCGACGTGCAAAAACTACGAGGGATTAACGGCACGCAAGCAGGGGCCAGTGCGGATGCTCATGGGGCCGTGGACGCACGGGACGCAAACTCTGGAGCAGAGCTTTGCTGGCGACGTAGAATTCGGCGAAGACGCAGCGCTAGACGACTTCCGCGACCTGCATCTGCGCTACTTCGACTGGGCGCTCAAGGGCGTTGATAATGGCGAGGCGAACGCACCACCCGTGCGGATCTTCGCCATGGGCGGCGGCAGAGGCTATCGCACCAGCAGTGGTCGGCTTTTCCACGGCGGGCATTGGCGCGACGAGGCCGAGTGGCCACTAGCCCGGACGAACTACACCCAGTACTATCTGCACGGCGACGGCACCTTGTCGCCGGAAAAGCCAGCCGCAGAAGACGGCGATACAGTCTATCGCTTCGATCCAGCCAATCCAGTGCCCTCTATTGGCGGCAATGTCTCCTCGCTTTCCGAGATCGGCCCGCTGCCGCCGGGCGTGGGCACTTCCGCCAATGCGCCGTGGCGGGCGCGGACGGAGCAATTGATGGAGCCGGGCGGGTTTGATCAAACGGAAGGGCCGGAGTTTTACGGCTGTGAGCCGCCCTATCTACCGCTGGGTTCGCGACCGGATGTGTTGGTCTTTGCCACTGAGTCGCTGGCCGAGGACGTGGAGGTAACTGGACCTATCGAGGTGAAATTGTGGGTCTCGTCATCAGCACCGGATACGGACTTTACCGCCAAGCTGATCGATTGCTATCCCCCGAGTCGCTGGTATCCACATGGCTACGCGCTCAACCTGACCGACAGCATCGCGCGCCTGCGCTACCGCAACGGGCGCGAAAAGGGCGCGCTGCTAACGCCGGGCGAGGTCGCCGAGCTGACGATTACTCTCTATCCGACGAGCAATGTGTTTGCCGCCGGGCACCAGATCCGCCTCGACATTTCCAGCTCGAACTTTCCCCGCTTTGACGTCAATCCCAACACCGGTGACCCCATCGGTCAGGAGCGACGACGCCAGGGAGCGGACAACAGAATTCACCACAACGCGGCGCAGGCGTCGCACATGGTGTTACCAATTATTCCAACTTAGGAGAAACGCATAATGGAGCAGTTGCAGTTGGCCCTCGTGGGCTGTGGAGGCATGGCCGGGGCGCACGTGCGCGGCTTGGCGGAGTTAGCACAGGCCGGAATTGACGATATACAGGTGGTGGCCTGTTGCGACTTGGTGGAGGCGCAGGCGCAACAGCGAGCCGACGAGATCGCCGAGTTCCAGTCGCACAAGCCGGCGATCTATACCGACGTGGAGAGGATGCTCACACACGTGGAGGACCTAGACGCGGTGGACATCTGCGCTCTGCACTCGCAGCACCACATCCTCGCCGTGGCCTGCCTAGAGGCGGGCAAACACGTGATTATCGAAAAGCCGCTGGCGATTACCCTGCGCGCCGGCCGCAAAATACTCAATGCGGCCGTAGATAACCGCTGTCAACTCGCCGTAGCCGAAAACTACCGCCGCTCGCCGCAGGAGCGGGCCAGATCCTGGGCAGTAGCCAGCGGACAGATCGGCCAGCCGCGCACTTTCTACTGGCTGGAAGCGGGCTTGCGATTGGGCAAGTGGGGTTGGCGCAACTTCAAGCGCGACGCCGGGGCTGGCTGGCTCCTCGACGGAGGCGTGCACTTTGCCGATTTGTTCCGCTATCACTTGGGCACTGAGGCGCGGCAGGTAGTGGCGCGAGCGCACAGCTTTGAGCCATATCGCTACGACGAGCCGGTCGAGCGCGAAGGGGCTTGGCCGGTGGATGTGGAGGACTGTGCAATGGCGCTGATTGACTTTGACGGCGGTGCCGTGGTGCAGTGGACTTGGCAAGGTTCTGCGCCGGGACAGGATTTCGGCAAGCGCGTCCTCTATGGCAGCGAGGGCTGCATCGACTGGGAGAGTGGACTGTGGACACGCACCGGCGAAAACACACCTAACGAGTCATTGATCGAGGCGTATCAGAGTAGCCTCGCAGAAGACGAACGAGAGCGACTTTTCCCCAGTGGAGTGGAAAATCCCATCTCAACCGAGCTGAAGGATTTCGCCGATGCCGTGCGGGGACAGGGCACGCCCGAAGTAGATGGCCTAGACGGCTATCGCTCGCAGGCAATCTGCATGGCGATCTTCGAGTCGGAGTGGTTTAACCGACCGGTGACTTTGGCCGAGATCGAGCGCGGCGACTTAGAGGGCTATCAGGCCGAGATTGATCAGGCGCTGGGGATTGATTAGACGGCGACTTTTTTAAGGACGGCTAGGACCCGCCCAAAGTGTCTTACTTTCTGATGGTGTTACTAGTTGCATGAAACCACCAACTGGGCGACGCCCCTATAATACGCGCCATCTTGGAATAGCCTTCACTTCTTGGATGAGCGCCGTCGTTCCCCACCACTTCCCGTTTATAGGCGTCATCCGCGCAAAGAGCAGAAAAAAGATCGATGTACGGAACGCCAAGCGCTTTTGTCTCGCGAGCAAACTCAAGCGAGAGGCTTTCGATTCTCTCATTTTGTTCGTCGTCAATAACCGGCGGCGGACCAACCATAAGCACTTTGTATCGCCTAGCTCCGCGCAGAATCGCTCGGACGTTCGCGCAAGATTCCACAGACTCGACGCGCATTTTCCCATTCTCAATGCTCGTATCGTTGACGCCACATGAGAAGACTATGCGTCCATCGCAAAAACCGGGCAGCCGAAGGCCGCATTCACTCTCCCAGCGCAACAGAATATCCTTGCTCGTATTGCGCCGAATACCAAGGTTGTAATAGGTAACGGATATATCGCTCGCACTGGCCATAGCACACAGACGCCCAGCCCACCCGAGAGCTGCTTCGTCACCGGTACCATTAACGAGTGAATCGCCGATAAAGCAGACTCTTATGTCTTGTGTCATTTCGTCTGTCCAGTTGTATAATCGAGCAATCTTTCTGACTCGCAAAGCGATTAGGCATAGTATTTTTATATCAGCGAATTCTTATTCTGTCTGGTTCTACGAGAATTAGTTTGCCAGTAAGGTCAGACCTTTCCTGGCTTGCAAGAAAATCGAGGAGACGAGACATAATGTGCGGGATGAGTCTTGGACGATTCTTGACCTGTAGTCCAATGATTCCATGATAGTTGCTCGGCGGAAAGCGCACTATGTCTGCGAAGTCTCCATTGAGCGATATCAGTACCGCTTCAAACCTTCCGGCTTCATCAATGACAATCTCATCGGGCGATGCAGTGGGAAGGTGATCCTTTAACACAAGCACCTTGTAGCCCGCCTGTTGTAGCTCATCTACGACTACAGTCGGTACGCAATGGTCGGCAAAGAAAACGACCGCCATCAGGCCGCTACTTCAAAATCTGCCAATTCACGGGCATAATCTAGGCAGGCGGCGACACTCTCGGTCGTCAACTCTGGAAATTCGGCTATGATCTGATCACCGGAATAACCATCCGCCAAGTAGCCGATCACCAGAGCCACAGGGATTCGGGTATTCTTTATACGCGGTTTTCCACGCAGCACGTCCGAAGTGCTCTCAATGTAGTCTTTCCACGTCGTAGGCATTACGTAGGCCTCCTAACGGCAGATTGCCGTTTCGTCCTAATATATCATCCAGACCCGCTAATAGAAATCCATTGATCAAAGTATGAACTCACGCAAGGTTGCGAATTATACTCGGCAACTCGTCGAGATCGTCAATCACCGCATCCACAATCTCAGGTGCCTTCCAGTACTCATCTCGCTTCCAAATCGCTTTCATCCCACAGGACTTGGCACCCCGAATGTCGGCCTCTGGATTGTCGCCAATCATGACAGCCTGATCTGGCGAGACGCCCAAGTTGTCGGTCGCCCTACGGAAGATTTCCTCATCCGGTTTGGCGACCCCTTCGGCTTCCGAAATCAACATGGTGTCGAAATAGCGAGCGATCCCCAACCCATCAATTTTCGGCTGCTGTGAATCAACTGCCCCGTTCGTGACAAGCCCCATCTTTAAGCCTTGTTGCCTGAGTGTGGTAAGCGTCTGATGTGTCTTGGGAAACGGAACGCATATATAAGGGAAGTACGTCGTAAAATCGTCCAACAACTTCTGCCAAGTACCAAGCGGGAGAGCAAAGTCGCTTTCAATGCTCCTAAATAACTCACCCTTATCGGCGTGGCCGTGGGCGTCCAACTCAATTACTCGCTCCATGTATTCGCCAAATGGAAGAGCGTGGAGGTCTTTGGCTAGTCGTTCGACCTGACCGTACAGATACACTCTAAGGCAACTGAGCCGATCCAACAGAGTTCCGTCGAGATCGAAAAGCACTGCTTGTAACATTATTGAGGTCTGCAAAAATAAAGGAATACTTTACAGTTTAAGTTGTGCGTATTTGAAGAAGCCTCGAATCAGGTCGTTATCATGATGCTGGGCGGAGATCGACATGCAGACGGCCTCGGCTACGTCGTCGATGTGGTCTGGCATGAAGTTGGCTAGCTGGCCATACTTGGTATGATTCCAGACCTGTTCGACCGGATTCAATTCGGGCGCATAGGCGGGTAACCATTCGATCGTGAGTCGATCTGGATACCTTTTGTGCAAGATCGCCACCGCGGCGCGATGGACACTCCACCGATCCAAAATGAGCACGACCTTGCGCCGTATCATACGCAGCAGATGACCGACAAAGGACACCACATCCTGCGTATTAATATTATGCTCATACATCTGGAAATACACCCCCAACCGCTTCCGTCGAGGCGGCAGGGTAACGGCAGCTTGAACCGACAAGCGATCATGGCGATCCCACACGGGGTGTATGGGCGTGTGGCCCCGCAACGCCCAGGTCCTACGCCGGGTCGGTTGCAGCATGAAGCCGCTCTGATCCATCAAGGCGATGGTCGCCTCTTGGTGCCGGGCTTTTTTTTAATCCGCGGCCATGCCACCAACCGCCATTGGCGCACGGCGTCCTCATCCTGTTCCCGCGCCCGGTGCTGGGGATACTGGCACGAAAAACCCAACCCATGCAGCAGACGACCCACATGATCGGGATGATAGGACACCCCAAACGTTTGGGCAATCACCTGGGCTACCCGCTTACAGGTCCACAGCGCGCTATCAAAGCCGGCCGCTTGCGGGCCTTGGAGCAGAAGCTCTTTCAACTGCTCCTTGTCTTGGGCACTCAACTGACAGCCCCGACCCGGATGCGGTTTGGCTTTCAGCCCGGCCTCACCCGCTTGGGCTTTCATCGCCTTCCAACGAGACACCGAGGACGGGGAAGCTTTGACCAAGCGAGCCACTTCGTTGACCCCTTTGCCTTCATCAAGCAACGCAGCCGCCCATTGACGACGATATTCTAGCCGATCGGCACTACCTTTAGGTCGCATATAAATGAATATAAACTATTCCTTTAAAAATGCAGAAGACAATAGCACCTAGTTTTCTGTGATAAGGGTTTAGATAGTCGTCGCCAAAATCCGCCATCAACAATTCGTTAAAGCACGCCCAAAGCCTCCAGCCGTTTGCGTACTTCGATCTGGACGGGTTCCGTTAATTCCACCAGCGGCAGACGAATGCCAACGTCAATCCTACCCATAGCGTTAAGCGCCCACTTGGTTGGGATAGGGCTCGTCTCCATGAACAGGGCCTCGTGAATCGGCTGTAGCTTGGCATCCAATTCGCGGGCCTTGTCGTCGTCGCCGTTGATGAACGCTTGGCAGAACTCGGCCATGGCCGCCGGCAAGACGTTGGCGGTCACTGAAATCGCCCCGACCGCGCCGTACCCTACCATAGTGAGCGTCTGCGCGTCCTCGCCGGACAGCAGGACGAAGTCGTCAGACACCAGTGCCTTGATCTCAGCGACGCGGCTGGGATCACCACACGCTTCCTTGATGCCGACAATCGAATCGACAGCAGACAACCGGGCCACAGTCGCGGCCTCCATGTCGCACGACGTGCGCGGTGGCACATTGTAGAGAACTATCGGCAGATCCACCGCCTCGGCAATGGCGCAATAGTGCCGGTAAAGACCCTCTTGAGTCGGTTTGTTGTAGTACGGCGTCACCGACAGGCAGTAGTCGGCACCGTCGCCCTGCGCGGCTTGGGTCAACTCGATGGCCTCGGCAGTCGCGTTGGCACCGGTACCTGCAACCACCGGCACGCGGCCATTCACCCGGCGCACTACGGCTTCGATCACTTGTTTCTGTTCGGCGTGAGTCAACGTGGCTGATTCTCCGGTGGTACCCACCGGCACAATGCCGTGCGTCCCGGACTCCAAGTGCCAATCCACCAAGCCGTCCAGCGCCGCCCAGTCGATAGCCCCCGATGCCGTCATCGGCGTCACCAAGGCGACCAAGCTGCCCCTCAAATCATTCATTGCCTGCGACATGATACCCCCAGAGAGAGAAGAAGAATGAAGGGGGTGAATGAAAGGTACTATCGTAGTATGTCAAGGAGGCGATGGCGCGCTATGACTCATTGCGGTGTTCGGGAGCGATTCACACGCCTAACGAACTCTCACTCCTCAGTCTCAGAGTCCCCAAGCGGATGCAGATCTATCGGCGTGAGAATCCCGTAGAAACCGTATTTGACGCCCGAGCGATCCCCTTTTCCCGGAGGAAAGTACTCTTCTATAAGTGCCAATAATCGACGACCAAATTCGGCTGCCTGTTCTTCCGATAGTCGTGCACGGTTGTGATTGATGGATTGCTGGAATGTCGAACCATACAAGCCCTCGGCAGCTTCGCGAAACGCTTGATTGAACTGTCTGACAACATCCGTTGGCATGGCCTCAGCAATTTGATCCTGTGCCGCACTATTACCTCGAACGCGAACTTTGCTCGCCGCTGGCAAACAACGCCATTCCTGGGGGTTTGCTTCGTCTCCCTCCAAATACACGACACCTGTTTGCGCCAGCCGTTGCAAGTGGTACAGCACCCGAGCATCGGTAACGTCCAACGTCTGCGAAATTTCTGCAACCGACTTCCCTGCTCCAAGAATTTCGAGAATGCGCCAACGAAGTGGATCGGCTAATACTTCCGCACGCTCATCTTCGATAACAAGTACCGCATCCTTTAAGGAACTGTTTGGAAATGTCAATTCACGCCACGTACTCATTCAGGCTTCCTTGTTTGGTGTAAAAGCCAACAGAATCGTGTCGGCAAACATGCGCCAGACAACGGCCACTTCAGCAAACCCGGCCTCGCTCATGGCGTCAATCATATTCTCTGCGCTGTGCTCGTACTCGACATCCTTCCCAGCGGCCTTCATCGCTCGCTTGTACTCCACCCTAGCATCAATCTCCTGCTGAGTAGCTACTCCTGAGGCAATGGCGTCTTGAAGATGCCGCTGGCGGAAGCGCGACGACTGCTGTCGAACACTTGCTCCCCACTGGAGTCCAACCGACATCGCATCGTACAGGACGAAGCAACCACCCGGCCGAAGTGCGCCTGCGATCCGGGCAAAAAGTTCGGGCAGACCGGCCGGAGGAACGTGGTGAATAGTCTTAGCTGAGAACACCAAATCACACGGCTGAATATCACAACTAGTGATGTCCGCTTCCCGTACCTCGATCCGATCTGAATATGGCGTCAGTTTCCACTTGGCGAGCTCAAGCATCTCCGGCTCGCTGTCTATGCAAGTACCAGTGGCGTAGCGGAAGTGTTCCAGCACGCGCACAGTCGGCTCCGCCGTGCCACAGCCGAGGTCCACAAACTCGAATGCATCATCGGCATCAAAGGGAATCAGATCCACAAGCATGTCCAAGCCCTTGCTGTAAGGTGGACTTAGAACTGGCTGGAGCCGATCATACGAATCCGCGATAGTTGCGAAGTAACTGCGCCATTCAGGTAAAGATGAATCCATTTCTACTCCATCTGACGAGATTAATTCCGAATTATAGATATCGAGTCTAAACTACTGCCTAGATCCCGACCCCAAACTTCTCCTCAAACGCCGCCCAAATCTCAGCAGGCACTTCCTGCGTCGCCGCGTCGTACGCATCCTGAAGCTGATCGCGGTCGGCGGGACCGCTCATGACGATGCCGTCGATGGGTGCGTCGAGACAGAACTGCATGGCCAAGTGCTTGATGTCCACGTCTTGCTCTTGGCACCATTCCCACATGGCGTGAGCACGCGGCTCAGCAGCCCGATCCGGCTCGATGCCGGTCAAGCGTCCCATGCCGAAGACGCTAGCCAAAATCAGGCCCGTACCGTGCTTTTTGGCCAAGCGCATAGTGGTGCGGGCGACGGATTGGTCGAGGAGCGTGTAGTCGAGGAACGTAAGGACGATCTCGGCGTGGCCAGCCTCGATGGTAGCGCGGTGGAAGTCGTGATCGCGGACCCCCAAACCAATGTGCCGCACCAAGCCCTCTTCCTTCATCTTCTGCAACTCGTCGAAGGCGCGACCAGGGCCTAACGGGTCGGCAATATCAGGCGGGTCGTGGACCAGCACAGCGTCGAGGTAATCGACCCGAATCGATTGCAGACTCTGTTCGACGCTCCAGCGCGTGGCCTCCGCGGAAAAGTCCTTGGGGCGCTCCGGGTGCGGGCCGACCTTGGCCTGCATGTAATAACTCGACCGCTCGACGCCAGCAAGCGCCTTGCCCCAACGCTCCTCGTTGCGGCCAGCATAGCTGTCAAAGTAGTCGATGCCTAAATCGAGCGCGCGTTCGATGGTGGCGATGGTCTCGGCCTCGCCAGATGCACCGACAAAGGCTGCACCCATGCCGAGCGCTCGGGGCTGCATGCCTGTGCGCCCCATGTTGCGGCGCGGTAGCTTACTCATGGATTTAACTCCCTTTTATCTCGTATAACTCGATTTCAAAAATTAAGGTCGCGCACGAAGGGATGCTGCCGGGCTTGCCCTTTTTGCCATAGGCCAGTCCCGGCGGGATCACCAGCCGCGCCTGACCACCGCCTTTCATCATCTGCAGTCCCTCGGTCCAGCCGGGGATGACCCTTTTGAGCGAGAGCGTACTGGGGCGGCCCCGCTCGTACGAGCTGTCGAAGACCTCGCCGTCGGCAAACATGCCCTTGTAGTGGACAGTGACGCGGGCTTTAGGCCCTGGCTGGGGGCCGTAACCCCCTTTTAGCTCCTGATAGATGAGGCCAGATTCGGTGCGCACGGCTCCTTCCTTAGCGGCTTCCCGGTCGAGGAAGGCTTGGTCGATGGATTCGGCGCAGGGGTCTGAGCAAGCGGCGAGCGCCAATAAGGCGAGGGGTAGTAAGGGGTTCATGGCGTTACCTCGGGGAGTGAGGGTGGGCGGGAACACCTTCCATATTAGCGCACGCAGCCCGCTCGCTCAAGGGACAGCACGGGAACGGATATGGACAACGGAGAACTCCGCGCGTTATGTTACCTCCCATTGAGCGTAATAAGTCTCGCACGGAGGAAAGTACGGCGAATATGGGAAAACAGCCTAGGGCAACTTGGGCGACGCGCGCTTGGCGCTTGGCTCTTCTCTGCGGTATAGCCTTGGTAGCCTGTACCAGCGAACAGGCTACAGACGGTTTGCAGCAAGTGCCGCGCAACCGCACGCTAATCGTCGATTGCGCCGAGAACAACACCTGCGGCGGCCAGATCCAAGACTACAACACCTTCAACCCCTTCGTGCCGGGTGGCATCTCGCGAATCGGCTATCAGTTTCTCTACGAACCGCTCTACTTCTTCAACGGCTACAAGATCGACGCCGAACCGCTGCCGTGGATCGCCACCGGGCACCGGTTCAACGCGGATTACACCGAAGTCGTGGTGGATATACGCCCGGGCGTGGCGTGGAGCGACGGGCGGCCGTGGACGGCATACGACTTTGTCTTTACGGTCAATATGCTCAAAGAGCACGCGCCGAATCTGGTGTTCTCAACCGATATGGAGACCTGGGTCCAAGAGGCCGTGGCGCTCGACAGCCTGACGGCGAAGATCGTCCTCAAATCGCCGAACCCGCGCTTTCTGTTCAGTTATTTCACCCACAACCACGGCAACGGAGTGCCGATCGTCCCCAAACACATCTGGGAGGGACAAGATCCCTTGCGCTTTGCCAATTACGATCTGGCCAGCGGTTGGCCGGTGGTCTCCGGGCCGTATCGCATTGCACTGTCGGAGCCAGCACAGCGGATCTGGGATCTGCGCCCGGACTGGTGGGCGGCCAAAACCGGCTTCCACGCGCTGCCACAGGTCGAGCGGTTGATCTTTCTGCCCTACATGGAGGAGCACCAGCGGGTGCAGAATCTGCTCGCCAACAAGCTCGACACCTGTTTGGAGCTCCGACCGTCCAATATCATCACCTTGCTCGAACAACACGACAAAATGAGCACTTGGACGGGGCGAGAGCCACCCTATAGCTACATGACGCCGTGGGCGATCACCCTAGGTTTTAACAATATGGAGGCCCCTTTCGACGATCCTGAAATCCGCCGGGCGATCAACTTCGCCATCGACCGCGAACAACTGGTCGAAATCGGCTGGCAGAACTCGGGCGACTACGCGCTGTTGCCACTGCCGGACGTGCCGCAAATGCAGCCCTATTTCGCCGCGGCAGCGGATCTAGTTGCCCAATACGAGATCGGCGTCCACGACACCGCGCGTACGGCATCTATCATGTCGAGCAAAGGTTGGACACGAGGACCGGATGACTTCTGGGAGAAGGACGGCGAGGTATTTTCGCTCGTCATCGACATCTTCGCGCACTTCCAGGACCTGACGCCGGTTTTGGTTGCCCAACTCCAAGCGGCGGGTTTCGACGCCTCGTTCCGCATGACTTCGGACTACATTTCGCGGATGGCCCAAGGCGAAGCGCGCGCTTTCATGTTTGGCAACCTAAGCTCAATGCGCGATCCCTACCAAGTGCTGAGCCACTACCACAGCCGTTTCTCCAGACCGACGGGAGAAACCGCCGAGCACTACTGGCGCTGGCAGAACGCCGACTTCGACGCACTAGTCGATCGCATGGCGCAGACGCCCAACGATGCGCCCGAGATGATGGCAATTTACCGACAGTCAATAGCGATCTGGCTCGCAGAATTACCGGCAATTCCGCTTGTGCAGTGGCCCCACCGGATTCCAGTCAACGAGACGTACTGGACGGGGTGGCCTTCGGCGCAAAATCCCTACATGAACACTTCGTACTGGGCGCGGTCTTGGCTGTTGGTATTGCTCAATTTGCGCCCAGTTGGATAACGCGATGCCCACTCTATTCGACCGCACCCTGTTGCCCGAGGCCCTAGGCGAATTCGTCGTCATCTCCGATACCCACTATGCGCTAGCGGGGAGCGTCGGCATGGACGAATTCCCCTCCCGCGCCCAACAGAGCCAACGGGCGGGCGCGGCGTTGCGCTTGGTAGCCTCCTTGGAGCCAGATTTTGTCGTACACATGGGCGATGTGGTGCAAGAATACCCCGAGAGCGCGGGCTTTGTCCCGGCTTTAGACCAAGCCCTAGAGCAGATGGCCGCCTGCGGCGTGCAGCCGCGCTGGGTGGCCGGCAACCACGACCTAGGCGACAAACCCGACCCCACCATGCCCACCCATCCGGTCACGGCCGAGGGGTTGGACGCATACCACCGGCGCTTTGGCCCATCTTGGTACAGCTTTGACTATCACGACCTGCATTTGGTAGTGCTCAACAGCCAGATTCTGAACACCGGCCTGCCAGCAGAAAAAGAGCAAAGGAATTGGTTGGAAGCCGATTTGGCCACACACGCAAAGATGCGCATCGCAGTATTTTTGCACCTACCGCCCTACTTGCACAACCCCGCCGAGCCGCATCTAGGCCACTATGACAACATCGGCGAACCAGCCCGCACCTCGCTGCTAAAATTGTTAGCCGCCCACCAAGTGGCTTGGCTCTTTGCAGCCCACGTGCACTTTTCCTTTTGCGAGCTAGCGGGCACCTTGTACTATCGCACCGTCCCCTCCACCTCTTTTGCTCGGCCCGGTCTTAGCCACTTGTTCAGCAGCGCACCGCCGCCCGAGCAGGGCCGCAACGACCAACCCAAGTTGGGTTTTTTCCTGTGTCGCCTGCGCCACAACCGACTCGACATTCACCTGATCCGCACCGCCGGGGCACAGGATTGGGCATCAGGTCCACGGCGGCTACTCATCCCAGCAACCGCCGACTTGGGCGGAGCCCCATTAGGGCTAACCGCGACCCACCCACTGGGATGGGAAACGGAAGTCCCCATGACCTTTCCCTCGGTGGTGCGCCAGCCAGTGCGCAACGACTATCCCCTGCTGTCCTGTCTGGAACTGGGCGCACAGGCCCTGCGCTGTCCCTGGACCGATTTGGACCAGTCCGGCGACCGCCTGCGCTTTTTGCGCAGCCAAGGCGTCCAAGTGCAGGCGACCATTCTCGACGACGGGACCACCCCGTACGAGTCCATTTTAGAAAGTCGCCGCGACCAAGTAGATACTTGGGAGATCCAGACGCCGGGCGAGCCTTGGCCCTCGTCGTCGTGTCTGTATCTGTTCAAGAGCTACCATCGCAATTTGCGGCTGTCTTTGGCTCCAGTAATCCCCGGCCAGCAGATAGCCGGCAAACAGCACCCTCGCACCCGGATCGGCTACCGGCCCGACGAAGTAGCCCAACTCGACTGTCTATTGCAAAACGCGGATACGTGGATAGAAGCTGCCCTGTGCCGCTTGGACGCAACGGCCCCTTGGGAAGATGCCTTAGCTTGGCGCGAGGTAAGCGCCCTGCCCACGATGGGACGGCTAGATTTGCTCTTTGAGTTGCCGGGGCGAAGCGATCAAGACGATGTAGTCCAAGCCGCGGAGGCGCTTTTTGCAACGGCGCTGCTGCCGAGGGCGCGGCTTTTTGTCGAGCCTTTTATCGATCTGGACCGCACCATGGATATCGGTCAGGGACTTCTGGATCCCCTGTGCAATCCCCGCCCCGTCTTTGGCGTCCTGCGCTGCCTCAATGCACTGCTACAGCGCTTCCGCGTGCCCTTTGCCGAGGCCACTAGCGTAGAGGGTGACGGCGCGACACTGCGGCTACTTCAGGGGCCGACCCGCACATTGGCCCTGCTATTACCAGCAGTTGCGGGGGCTACGGTCCCATCCGCTTGGGAGATTGCGGGATTGGCGCGGCTTTATCGCCTAGCCGACGGTACCGTAGAAGAAATGGAGGCCGACCAGCTTCCAGAGATGGCGCTCGATCAGCCGAGCTTGGTGATCGTCGAAAATTAGTCGATGTGCTCCGTGCGGTCCGAGTCGAGCAACTCGCGTATCCCCTCCATATTGTCCAAACCTAAGCGGATCTGGCGAGAGAGGTTTTCCTCGGCCTCGCGCACTTGGGGTAGGGTCGCGCAGACGTGATCGAACTGGTCGTGGGGAATGACCACCACCCCGTCTTGGTCGGCAACCGCGATCTCACCAGCATCCACGCAGATCCCGCCCATGACCACCGGCATCCCGGCCGTGCCTGGGCCGTTGCGGGTACAAGAGTTGGGCGTAATGCCCCGGCAAAAGGCGGGCAAACCGACGGGCAATATCCCATCTATGTCGCGCATCAGACCATCGGTGACAAAGCCGGTGAGGCCGCGATTGCGCCCCATGGCCATCATGTTGTCGCCGGCGACCGCAGTCTTGGTGAACGTATCCGTGGCGATGAAGATCGCGTCCCCCCGCTGCGCGATCTCGAGCGCGGCAAAGACGGCGAGGTTGTCGCCCGGCCCCGGATGACAGGTGACGACGGGCGCGACGAACTTGCAGTTGTCAGAATCGAGCGGCTTGATGAGGTAGTCAAGCGCACCGCGACCGTTCATGCAATCGACGATAAAGCCAGTGGGAACATTGCGCAGGGCGCGTAGAACAGCTTCCGAAGGCCGCGGAAAGTTGCGGCGAACAGTAAGTAGCGGAGGGTCTTTTATCATGTTGGCTCCAAAGGTGAATGACGGCGGACTATTTTACAAGGAGCCGAGGGCAGTTGTCAAATCTTGGATCGGCACAACATCGAAAAACGCCCGGTATGGATTTGAATGCTCTTCTCAACGCTCCACCGCACGGCCCCAAGGCCCGGGGATATAGGGAAAGCGCGTTTCAATATCGTCAGCTAGCTCTACTCCCCAGCCGGGCGCGTCGGGCAGCGCGAGGTAGCCTTCGGTCGCGGGCGGGTCTTTGAAGATGTCCCATTGCAACGGCCCTTGGCCGATGAACATTTCCAGCACGTGCTCTTCGGGAAGAGCGGCGAGGAAGTGGGCGTTAGATATGGTCAACAGGCCGTTGTGCCAATTCTGAGTGAAAAGCTCGACGCCATACTCTTTGGCGCGGTGGTAGATGCGGATGGCCTCGCCGAGGCTACAGACGCCAACGTCGAGCTGGCCCTTGGCGTACGCTTTTTGCGCGAAGAACGGCTCAAACTCGGCGAGGGTCGAGTTGGATTCGCCGCCGGTGATGGGCAACTGTAGTTCAGCATTGAGGCGGGCGTAGCCGTCGATCTGATCCTTGGGCAGCGGTTCCTCAAACCAAGTCCAGCCTGCCTCGTCGAGAAAGTGGCCAATCTCGCGGGCCTGCGCCTCGTCGAGACGACAATTGCCCTCCAGCATCAGCTCCATGCGCTCGCCCACTGCGTCGGTCACCTCCTGCAACAGATCAATCATCTGCGCGACCGTGACGCCCGACCACGACCACTCAGTGCCCAGCCGCATCTTATAGGCGGTAAATCCCCGGTCGGCTAAGGCGAGTGCTTCATCGACGACTGATGTGGGGCGGTCGTCCCAGTCGTACTGAACGCCGCCCGAAGCGTAGATGCGCAGGCGGGTGCGCGGTTTGCGCTCGGGAGCGTCGGGCGTGATGAGGGGGATGATGAGTTCGGCAACTGTTTTATTTTGCGCCTTGGCGCGCAAATCCCACAGCGCCAGTTCGAGACCAGCGTAGGCAATGTACATCGAGCGGTCGCCGATGGGTCTGGACGCGAGATCCGGGTCGAGCGGATCGCGGCCAATGAGACTGGGCTTGAGCGCGTCGAGCTGCTGGCGAATGAGCGGTGGATCGCCATAGGTAGAAGGTTCGGCAATGCCCTGCAATCCGGCGTCCGTGTCGATGATTACGATGGGACAGTCGGCTTTTTCCACGTGGAAAGTGGCGCTGAACCACTGGCGCTCGGGTTCGTGGGGACGAGAGAGGCAGAGAGTGCGGATGTCGGTGATTTTCATAAAACTCCTCAGCGCACGTCGCGTACCCAGTCCAGCGAGAAGCGGGCCAAGGTCAGGCGCTCGTACGGATGCTCGGCACCGCATTCATAGAGACAAGCGGCGCGGCCGTCGGGCAACGCAGCCAGACAAGAGTACGCTGCCGGGCCGGGGTGTAAGACGCGGGCACTATCCCACGTTTGGCCTTCGTCGTCGCTGAGCCGCACAGTCATGTTCTGGCGGCCCTCAGTGCTGGCGGGGTTGGAAAAAAGTACGCTGGTGCCGACCCGGCGGATGCTGGCTTGGCAAATCGGTTCGACGAGGACGGGGTCGCGCGCTATGGACGACCAACTCTGACCGCCATCGTCGCTAAACGAAAAAGCGCGGGCGCGGATGCTTGGATCGTAGTTGCGCATGTTGAGCAGCAAACGACCGTCCTGCAACTCTACTACTTCGCACTCGTTGACTTGGTCTTGCGGGGTCGAGCCGCCGAGCCGCCAGCTCTGGCCGCCGTCGTCACTGAGCAAGACGTGCGAATAGTATTTCTTGGTGCCCGCTTCAATGTGGTCGCAGGGGATGACGAGCCGACCGGTAGCTAGCTGAATGCCAGCGCCTGGCCCGGTGGCGTACCAGGTCCAGTTAGGTTGCTTCGCTACGGATGTGATCTCCACTGGAGGCGACCAAGTGCGTCCGTCGTCCTCGCTGCGCGTCAGCCACACCGTGCGAGTGCCCTCGCTCGTTTGGTCGATGATCTCAGGCTCGTGGTCATGGCCAAGGTTGTGCGTCATCAGCAGAGAAATCGCACCCGTACGGGCATCGATCACCGGACAGGGATTGCCACAGGTGTTCGGGCCGTCGTCCCACACTAGCTCAAAAGGAGCAAACGTCTGTCCGCCATCGTCGCTGCGCCGCAGCAGCATGTCGATGTCACCAGTGTCGCCGCGAGCGTTTTTGCGGCCCTCGCAAAAGGCGAGTACAGTGCCTGTTGGTGCGGTAATCAGGGCTGGGATGCGGAAGGTATGGTAGCCTTGGGTGCCGCTCTCAAAGAGGTCTATGGAATCGATCATGTCGTTGATTCTCCTTTACATTCAGGGCGTCAATATACTCCGTCGAATCCGCGTAGAGCAAGAGCGTCTCCTATATCGGTTGCAGTGAAAAAGTACGTCTGCGTAGATTCAGATCGTCTGCTTTCTTTGATACCTAGAGAAGCAGGATCAGATACCACCGACAACCGTTAACCGGAGAAAACGCCACATGGACCCCATAGCAGAGTTAGCCGAATTCGACCGCGAGACCGTCGCCCAAGCCAAAGCCGTCGAACAGCGCATCCAAGCCGAGGGCCTTGCAGCCGGGCACACCATCCGCGACGTGCGCATCTTCCGGGTGCTAATGCCCTGGGTTGGAACCAAGCGCTGGGACGGCTCAGCCGAGGGTTTCACCTTTGCCGAATTCGAGACTGATAAGGGCTTGGTCGGCATTGCCGAAGGAGCCAACGCGGACGCCGAAGAATTAAAGGGCAAAGTCCTAGGCAAAAATCCTTTTGACCCCAGCATCCGCGCCGATATGGGCCTGGCCTACTGGGACCTGATCGGTAAAATCGCCGACCGACCATTGGGCCAGTACTTGCACGAATGCTTCGCGCTGGAAGCCCCCTTGGCAGAGCGCGTGCCCATGTCGGCCTATACTTGGTATAGCTTCCCCGACCTCAATGGCGAAAACGCCGTCACCTTTGAGAGTTATCCATCCTACGTGCAGGAAATTATCCGCACCCACGGCTTCCAAAACATCAAACTCTCGATGTGCGATTTTGAGCCGCAGCGCTACGTGGAATTGGTGCGCAACATCCGCGCAGCCGTAGGAGCGGACGTGGACATCCGCGTCGATCCACACGCGTCTTGGGGCGAAGCGCAGGCGCTGCGCTTTATGCGCGAGGTCGAGGACTGTCATCCGGAATGGATTGAGGAACCAGTGGGCGGGCGTTTTGCTCACATCTTCCGCGCCGGCCATCGCCTGCGGCTGTTGACCACCATACCGATCTCGTCGCACGCTTGGCTGCCACCGCTGGTCCCGCATCCCAGCACCAAGGGCCGCTACGGCGACGATGCCCTAGACGCAGAGCTGGATCTGGACGCGCTGCACCGCTGGCAACCAGCCGACATTTCCGCTCCCGACGCCTACGCAGGACCGCTGGCGCTCAAGCGCTATTACGACGCGGCGCGCTTTCTGGGTATGGGAATCGGCATGCACAGCGCTTATGAATTGGGACCGGCGACGGCGATTCGCCTGCACATCGCCGCCTTTACTTTTCCCTACGAGATGCCCTATCACATCGTCTGGGGGCGGGACCGCGCCTTCCCGCCCTTCTCGGCGCACGCGATCGACGCGCATTACAACCAGTGGACCGACGACGTGATCTGCGGCGGCAAGATGGCCTACGACCAAGGGTTCCTCACCGTGCCCAAGGAACCGGGGCTAGGCGTCGAACTCGATCCCGAGCGCCTGCGCCACTACGCCTTCAGCGAAGAGAAGGCCGCAGCCCATACCCGCCACATCGAACAAATCCGCGCAACCCATCTCGACGCGCTGGGCTGGCGAGCGGAGCGCGGCGGCTGGCGGCGCTATCGGGGGCGCTAAACCACAAAGGCGCTGGAGATCTTGGATTAGTAGGCAACAGCAAAGCTGCGGATGGCAATGCCTTCGCCGGCATCGGCACCGAGATCAACGCGCAAGAGGTAGATGCCCGGTTCGACTAACGCACCACTGTCGTCGTACCCCAACCAAGTATAATGCTGTTGGGCATCCGCTTGAACTGCGACCAGCGAGGCCCGGTGGCGACCGGTGAGATCGTGAACGGAAACCTCGGGGACGATCTCAGCTACCTTGAAGGCGACGAAACGCACCGCGAACAAGTCGTTGACGCCGTCGCTGTTGGGGGTGAACGCCTCGGGCACCTGTAAGTCGGAAATCAGCCGGTCGCTGCCGGTCAATGCGGGCAGCATGACGATGTTGGAGCGGCGCTCCACAGCCTCGACGGATTGCCAGATCCCGGGCCGCGAGCCCAACCCGAGGTCCAAGGCGAAGACCGTGGCGTTTCGTATTACGCGGGTTGTGAACGAGACGCGGACTGAGGCACTGCGAACAAGCGCTGGCAGGACAACGACTAGCGAATCGCCGCGTTGCTCTATCGCGGCGGGGGCGATAGCCTGCCCCCCAATTTCGAGCTCGACATCGCTGGCTTCCGCGGAGAGGACGAATCGTAGGCGGTCAAAACCGCCGTCCTGTTCCCCGGCCCTAGCCCAGAGGGTATAAGTGAAGCGGGTGTCCGCGTTGGGGTGAGCTTCGCGGGGCTGGATGCGGCCTTTGGCCTCCTGCACAAAGGCGTCTTCAAAGTCGATAGACAGCGCGTTGATCGCGGGGGCGACGGCGGGGTCATCGGTCGCGAGGATTAGTTCCAACTGCACGAAGCGGCGCGGGCTTTGCGACTTAAAGCCCTCACCAGTCACTTTGTACTCTTCGCTCCAAGCATCCCAATCCTCGCCTACGACTACGGTGGTATCGATCCGCCCGCGCAGCACTTTGGGAGAGCTGTTCCACTTTTCCTCGGTGACCTTATCGCCTTTGCGGTCGTAGAAGTCATAGACTTCGCTGAGGGTATTGCCCGAGCGCGAGCGCAAGTGCAGGCGTGTGCCAGGGGGTAGGTCCGCGTCCCAAGATAGCCCTTTGATGACCTTGGGGTGCCCGTCGCCAGCTTCCGCCCCTAGGTCGATAAAATCCGAGTGCATGACCACCTCGGCGGGGTGCCCTGGCGAGAAAAGCATGAGCTCGGCCCACTTGGAGTTCCAGCCGCTCGTACTGTGGACGTGCCAGAGCATATAGCGCACCCGGCGTGGCCGGAACTGGTAGCGCAGGTAATGTAAACAAGGGGGACAGTCGTCTGGTTGGAAGAGTAACTCATTGTAGTCAAAGGGCTCGGGGACGGGCAGATCCGTGCTGATGGAGGGTGTGCCGTCCGAGACGAGGATAGTAAAGCCCCGTGCGGGCCCGGCGATAAACCCGGCGGTGCCCTCCTGCTCCTTGAGTACGTAGATGAAGGCCCCGTCGAGCCAAAATACGGCCCCTAGGTCTGCATAGAACCAAGTCCCCTGCTCCTGCCAACTGCGCTCTCGGCCGGCGAAGGCGACGGGGGCAATGGCGCTATTGGTGTTCATATTGGCGTCGAAGAGGCTGATATTGGAGACGGAAGTTAGGCCGTCGATGACCAAGCCGCGGCGCTCGAGGCCAATGGAGACGTTATCGCCGATACCGATGACTTCAATCTCGGCAAGTGCCCCTTCTAGGTCGAAGGCCTCGACAGTAAAATTGATGTACTGAAGGAGCCGGTACTGGTCTTTTTCTTGCGGATCGATATTGAGATCCGGGTCGAGTACCTGCGATGTCGCCTTGGATATGAAAGCGAGCGGTATTGAGATCTCGGCCTCCTCGTTGGGGCGGGTAGTGCGATAGACGGGGTCGAAGATGAAAAGGTCGTCGAGGGGGTTGGACGTCACGCCGGTGGCAATGAAGACAGTGAATTGCCGAAAGGGCCGCGCACCTTGTTGATCGGGGAAGGTGAGGCGAATTTCCTTGGCCAGTACTGCGCGTCCTAGGTCAATCTGCACGAACCACTCGCCGAGGACCGCATCCGGATCGGGCTTCCAAAAGGTGCTGGGATCTCCATCGATGACGTGCCCGGCCGTGGCTTGGCCGCTACCTACCTCCCATACGCCACCGGGAACGGCATCGCCACGAGTCTTGGTCGGGTGGGTAAAAAGAGACGCATCGGCGATCACGTTGGTGTTCTTGCGGTATTTGACTAGCTGTAGCTGGCCCTCCTCGCCGATTTGCACTAGGCCGAATGGTGCCTCCCAGCTCGCCCAATCCTCGGCGCTGTCGAAGGTCAGACGCTCGGCCGAGCTGGGGCGGGCAGACGATAACAAGAGCAGGCCGCAGAGTAAAATGCCAATACGCACGTTGCCCGTTCCCTAATAAGCAATGCCCAGCGGGTGCAGTTGAGACTGCTGGGGAGCATCAGTACCGAGCGAGATGGACAGGAGATAAAGTCCCGGTGCTAGCATCCCACCCTGCTGGTCGCGGCCGTCCCAAGCGATCTGTTGGGGACCTGAATCTTGGGTCCCAATGGCGACCCGAGCGACCCGGCGGCCATCAAGCGCGTACACTTCGAGGGTCACCGGCACTTGCTCGGGCAGGCGGAACAACGAGTAAGCGATGTGCAGTTCGTCGTGAGCTTGATCGCCGTTGGGGGTCAAGACTGGGGTAGAAAAAGTGAGGCTCTGGATGAGATCAGGAGAATCGTCCGGAGAGCTGAGCACCCGCAGGCTGTTGGTCGAAATAGCCTCGCCGGCGTCACCGGATACAATCGGCTGGGGCAGGCTCTCGCTGTCCGTAGCGAAAACCTCTCCCTCGAAAGTCGCAGCGAATTCAAAGACCTCAGTGCCAAAGACCACGCGGATGGGCGGATTTTGGATTGGAGTTATCCGATCGGGAAGGCGGACGACCAAGGCGCTCTCTGCCTCGACTACTTCTGCGGGAGCAACCGCGGCAAGGGGTGTGCCCATTTCTAGGCTCCGAAAAGCAGCCCGATTGCTGGTGTGGATGCGCAAGGCGTCGAAGCCGGAGGCGTGATCGCTGGTAAAAACGGCTTGCACGTCGTAGACGAAATCAGTCATCGCGCCCAACTCGACCTCAGTAAAACCGCGCTTGGGTTGGAGGTCGTCGGCTCTGGCTACTTCGCCGCGAACGTCGTCAGCCAACAGCGGCGCAGTCTCGACCCACAGCGAGTCGAGGCGAACCCAAGCGTCGAAGTCTTGGCTCTTGAGCGCGATGGTGAGCTGAAGGTGTGAGCCGGAGCGCAGTCGAAGTGGCTGTCCCGACTCGGTAAAGGGCACTGACCAGAAAGTCCAATTGTCGCTGTCGTAGGCGATTGAGGCGCGGACCCCCGGTTTAGGCTCGCGGGTGCGGAAGCTGCCGGCGTCGGCGCTGACTCGGACGAGCCGAGCTTTGAGGTCGTTCTCGTAGCGATCGCGCGAAACTTCCTTTTCTAGGCCGGTATTGGTGAACTCGTGGTAAATGTCCGGCACATCGTCGCGGCCAGTACGCACCTCGACCTTGACCCCGACTGGAGCGTTGGGTGCTTCGATCGCGCGATCTCCATCCATGCGCATGGGGGTCGCGGCCCAATACAGGCGACCGAAGTTGGAGATTGATCCCAAGTCCACAATTTTGGTGACATAGACCACCTGCTGCGGTACTCCCAAGGCGAAAAGCTCAAAGTCGCCGATATTGCCCTTGATCGCTCGGGCTTGATTGCCTTGGGCACCGCAATCACGGCAGCCGCTTAAAGCCTCTTCGTCGAGGATCGACAATTGCCGCCGCCAGCGGATGAAGCGCACGTATTGGCGCGGAAAGTCGATGTGGACGGTGGGGTCGAGGTTTTCGGCGACATTGGCCACGACCTTTTCTAGGAGATCGTTCCCTCCTTTGGGAATCGCCGGATCCGCGTCGCCGCCGATGGAGACGTCGAAAGCAGGAGGTGCGTCGGTTAGGGTGGGGGTGCCCTCGATGCGGAACCCCACTGGAGAAGTGAAGAACCCGAACCGGACAGCCGGCACCGGCACGGCCACGTCGATGGTGAAGTACTCGGCGGATATCCCACCTTGGGCTATGGGGATGTTATAGGAGGTGCTGTCGCCGTCAATCAACCAAGAGCCATTTTCAGAGGGGTCGGGGATCCCGTCTTTGAACTTCCATATCCGCGGCATCTGGCCATCGACATAGCCTAGGATCTTGTCGCTGGGATCGCGCCAGAATTGCCAGTTGTGCAAATGCGAAAATACGGTCTGATCTGGCGTCAGGTACACTGGCTGAATCGCCCCTGGCGTGCGTTCAAAATCGACGAGTATCTCGACCGAGTCGGCCTGGCTCCACGCTAGGCCGCTGCCCCCTAGTTGCCAGATGCCTAGCTGAGCCTCTCCCGGCGTCGCTACCAGCAACCCCAAGGCGGCACACCGCCACAGATTGTGCATAGATCTCCTCCGCGGTATATATGCCAATGTCCGCCCTATTAGTACGAAATACGACAATCCTCAACAAGCGTTAAAAGAGGAAGTTAATACACCACTGAAATCACGCGCCGGACGCGCTGCTGGTGGGCGTCCCCATCGAGGTGGAGTTCGAGTACGTAGAGGCCGGGCGGCACCAGTTGCCCTGCTTGATCGCGGCCATCCCAAGTGAAGTCCTGAGTACCCGCAGTAACAGCTTGCGAGCGCTCGACGAGCGCGTGGCCCGCTAAGTCGTAAAGCCGCAGGTGCCAAGGGCGAGGTTCGAGGATATTGATCACGTCGGCTCGGATGGCGAGCACATCGTTTATGCCGTCGCCGTTGGGCGTCAGCACCGAGGTGTCGAAGACGACGTTGAGCATAAGGTCGCGGGCGACGGGCAGGCCGACGACGTTGGTGCTGCTGACGACTTGGTCCGTAGCATCCCCGGGATCGACGCGCTGACGGCTGACATCTTCGGTGCGCGCGTCTTGAATGAAAAGGACGAAAGGAGTGGACTGCTGAAATACTTGGGCGGCAAAGCGCAATTCGACGAGATCGTTGTCGCGCAGCGGCTGGGGGAAAGTCACTGCAAACCCAGCTTCGACCGGCTGGTCTGTGACCTCTAAGGGCTCGTCGTTGACCAAAGCGCGAATAAAGCGCGTCGGCGTCGGCGTCTCCAAGACGAGGCGGTCGAATCCAGAGGCCTTAGTCTCGCGCGGACGCAAGAAGAAGCGGAACTCGGTTTCCTCGCCCGGCAGGACTTGGGTCGGGAAAATTTCGCTGACAGCGCGCTGAGATAAAGGGTCGCTGAACGCAATACTAAGCGCGTCGAGTTGGAGTGCCACCGACGGATCTTCAGTAACCATCCGCATCTGGATCTGGGCGTAGCGCCGTGGCGAGGGCGACTGGAACTCTTGGCCGGAAAAGGCGTAGAGCTTGCTCCACGCACTCCAGTCGCCGCCGATGACTCGGGAGGTGTCGATAGGTCCTTTGAAGCTGGCAATCAGCTTGTCGTAGCGCCTCTTGGTGACTTCCTTGCCGTTCTTGTCGTAGTAGGTGAGGAGGTTTTCGACTTCGTTGCCGGAGCGGCTGCGTAGTTCTAGTCGGGTGTCCGGCGGGATGTCGGCCTCCCAAGATAGGGCATTGAGGCTTTTAGGACTTTGGAAGTCCATGATGTGCGAGCGAAATTCCAAGTTCTGCGGGAAGCCCTCGCCGAACACCTGAAGCTCCTCGGCGAAGCCCCGGAAGGCCCAGCGATTGCTCGCATCCCAGCTCTTCCACAGCACCCGGATAAAGCGTGTAGGCACCAGCCCAAACTCGTGGGTGGCGACACCGGTTACTTGTTTGACGTATTCGTTAGCAGTGCCGGAATAGTACTTCTGCCAGATCAGAGTGCCATCGGGTGCCACAGAGCCGTCGGAACCGAGCACTTCATAAAAATTGAACCCAAAAGAGCGCCGAGTAACGAAGAAAGCAATGGTCCGACCGCTACCCGCGGTAATGCCACCGCCGGGCCGGGCGACTACGCCACCGACGATTTTGAGCTTATCGACAAAGTAGGTGGCCCCCAAGTCGAGGACGATGTGCGAAAAAACATCGCGCTCGGCTTGGATAGTGCGCCGCACAAACCAGCGAGTGGAGAGATCGCCGTCAATGAGTACTTGGGCGTTGCCCAGGGGAATGAGGTCTTGGGTAACAAACGCATCGAGAACGACTTCGAGGTTGCCGCCGCGTTCGAGTGTCCCCAAGGCCAGATTGTCGCCCAGTGCCTCGACCTCGACTTCGAGCAGGCGGGTGTTCGGTTCGAGGGCGAGCAAGTCCAAGCGCACGTACTGGATCGGCGTGTGGAAGGACTGGTCGAGTTCATAGGTGATCTCGTGGCGAGTGTTCTCCTTGAATCGCTCGCGCTGGCGGTAGATAACGGTCCCGGCGATCGGATTATCGACCTCGTCAACGGCGTGTTCACCAGTGGAAAGCAACAAGTCAAAAAGCGCTGGAGCCGGTCCCTCGGGATCGAAGATCAGCTTGACGCGGTGGGCAGAGACGCCCCGGCCCAAATCGACTTCAATGTTCCAGCTTTCGGGAGGATCGTCCAGATGCGGGTGCCAGCCAGTGGAAAGATCGCCATCCATGACCAATGGCGCGTCTCGTAGGTTGGAACCAGCGCGGCGGATGCCGCCGCCAAAGGCTGCGGCATTGAGGGCTGCATTGATATTGCGGCGGGCAGCGATGGGCTTGAGCCCACCCTGTGGAGTCAACTCGACCGTGCCGGGCAGCGGCCAAGCCTGCCAGTCGCGGCGGGAGGCAAAGCGAATCTCGTCGGCACTTGCCGGGGGCACGCTGAAAAAAGCGCAAACAACCACACACCCCGTGAATAAGACGGATCGCCCAAGGCATCGGTCGCTGGAATCCATGATTCGCCCTGCCCCTGCATAGAGTGGATGCAAATGCTACTTCTGTAAGACGCTGCCCGCGCCATGGCGGTCCCAAATCCCCACTGCGCCGTTGTGCTGCCCATCGGCCCCCAAGAAGACGAGGTGAGTTCCATTCGCGGCATTGACGTGCAAACCGCCGTTGCCGCTGGCACCCGCACCCGCGTAGATCAGGTTCTCGCCGGTGCGGCTATTGATCAGCAGGCCGCCGTTTTGGGACGAATCAGCACCAGCGAGGAAGATGTTGACGCCGGCGGCATTGTTGGCCATCAGCAAGCCACTGCCTTCATCTTCTCCCGCAGCGATTAGCAAATTACCAAGCGCGCTCCGCAGGGCCAAGTGGCCACTGCCGACCTCGCTCGCACCTAGGTACGCCAACTGCTCACCCGCGACGTTGTACACCTGCAATGCACCTCCCTCTTGATCGCTGCTTACAACCGAGACCAGCGGCGCGCCAGTAGCCGTATTGACCACGAGCAAGCCGTGTCCAGTCGCGTCGGTACTGAGGCTAACCCCACCCTGGCCTTTGCCAGCCCCCACCCACAAAGCACCATTTTGGTGCTCGTCAGCCGTAGCTACGAATACGGGTTGCCCCTCGTCGTTGAGGATTTCAATGGCGCGGGCGCGGACCACATCGGCCCCGGACGCCGTGCTCATCAGGGCGGTACTCAGCGACGCGCTCAGCACAATGGCAATGTCGGTTAAGGCCAGTGCAGCCAACACCGCCAAAAGGCGGCGGCCAATGTAGCGTTCCAAAGAAGCGTAGGGTTGAAAGGCGCGCATAAGTATCCTCACAGTAAGAAGCTGTTTTTCGTCCATCGCACGGGGCTTATCTTTTATGGCAAACCTACACAAGTAGGCACTCATGGCCAAGATTGAGGAATCTGGACTAGCCAACAGCCTAGGCGGAACATGACTCAACTCATGGCCACCTTGCAGACGATTTTGCGAAGCGAGGAGTTCGCGGCCGAGCAGGAGCCAACCAAAGGTACCGACGAAATGCGACGCACTATAGAGGATTTTGTATGCTGCGTCTTTTGCTGCTGATCGTTCTGGTCGTTGGATCAAGTGCCTGTAGCTTGGGGCCGATTCTGGAGGAAGAGCCGACCGGACCGACTGAGATACTGTGGGATAGTTGGGGCGTACCGCATATTTTCGCCGGCGATATGCCCGAGCTGTTCTACGCCTTTGGCTGGGCGCAGATGGCCAACCACGGCGATTTGCTACTGGAACTGTACGGCCAAGCCCGGGGCCGGGCAGCCGAGTATTGGGGAATGCGCTATGTCCAAGGAGATCAGTACGTGCGGACCATGGGCGTCCCCCAACGAGCTCGCGTCTGGCTCCAAGCGCAAAGTCCCCAGATGCGCACCTACCTCGACGCCTTTGTCGCCGGAATGAACGCCTATGCTCAGACCCACCCCAACCAACTCAACCCCGAGCGGCAGCTAGTACTACCAGTCGCGCCGGAAGATCCGCTGGCGCATTTGCAGCGCGTCATCCATCTGTCTTTTGTCGCTTCCAGTCAGGCCCAGGAGGCGCAAAACTGGCAGCGGGCCGGATCCAATGCTTGGGCTGTGGCCCCGTCCCGGTCGGCCAGCGGCCACGCCATGTTGCTGGCCAATCCGCACTTGCCTTGGGGCGGCATGACAACTTGGTTCGAGGTGCAGCTACGGGGTCCAGGCTTAGACGCGTACGGGGCGACGCTGGTGGGCTTTCCCCTTTTGGGCATTGCCTTCAACAACCACTTGGGCTGGACCCACACGAACAACCCCATGGACGGGGCCGACCTGTACGAGTTGGAATTGATGGAAGGCGGCTACCGATGGAACGGTCGCGTACAGGCCTTTGAGCAGAGCGTGGATACGCTTCGGGTGCGGCAAGAGGATGGGACGCTCAGGGCCGAGCCACTGCTCATTTTGCGCTCGGTGCACGGGCCGGTTTTGGCCCGCAAGCAGGACAAAGCCGTAGCCCTGCGGTTGGCAGGCCTAGATCAGCCCCATCTCATGGAGCAATACTGGGACATGATCCGGGCGACCTCGCTAGATCAGTTCGAGGCGGCGCTCCAGCGCTTGCAGATGCCCTTCTTCAACGTGGTGTACGCCGACCGGGACGGACATATCCTCTATTTGTTCGGGGGCCACACACCGCGCCGGAGTCGGGGCGATTGGGACTATTGGCAGGGTGTGGTGCCTGGGAATACGGCAGCGACCCTGTGGACGGAGACGCATGCGTACAGGGACTTGCCACGCCTGCTCGACCCGCCCAGCGGCTGGGTGCAAAACACCAACGATTCACCCTGGACGGCGACCATGCCCCTACTGTTGGACCCGGGGGATTTTCCACCTTATATGGCACCGGGTCCTCACTTGGGCTTTCGGCAACAGCGCTCCGTGCGCATGTTGAGCGAGGATGCGTCGATCTCCTTTGGGGAATTGATCGAGTACAAACACTCGACCCGCCGGGAAATGGCCGACCGCGTACTCGATGATTTGCTCAAGGCGGTGGAAGAACACGGCGGCGACTCGGTGCGGCCCGCTGCGGCGGTGCTGGCCGCGTGGGACCGACGAGTGGATGCGGACAGTCGGGGGGCAGTGTTGTTTGATGAGTGGGCCGCGCAAGCGAGAAGAGCACTATTCCGCACAACTTGGCAGGTGGACGACCCGCTGAACACGCCCGCTGGCTTGGCCAATCCCCGGGGCGCTGTGGCGGCCCTAGAGCGGGCAGCCCAAAAAGTAGTAGAGACGCACGGGGCGCTCGATATTCCCTGGGGCGCAGTACACCGCCTGCGCTTTGCGGGCCGAGACTTACCAGCCAGCGGCGGGCCGAGTTTCCAGACGCTGTGGTTTGCCCGCGGTGCGGATGGCCTATTTGAGGTGCGCGGCGGCGATTCGTTCGTGGCGGTAGTAGAGTTCAGCGAACCAGTGCAAGCGCGAGTGCTGCTGGGCTATGGCAATGCGAGCCAGCCAAATTCGCCGCACCGGGGCGATCAACTGGATCTGATGGTGCGGCAAGAGTTGCGGCCGGTATGGCGCAGCCGGGCCGAGGTGGAGGCGCATCTGGCGCGGCGGGAGGTGGTGGAGTGGAAAGGGGGAAAGTGAAAGCAGTGGCCTCCATTTCCTACGAGTGGGTACAGGAGCCTGCTACGTGAATACCCGCCAGACGGTCAAAGCTTAGCTTACAGATAATATCGTCCTTGAATTCGACAATCCTCAAACCCACACAAGGAGACACTCATGGCCAAGATCAAGGAAGTCCGCTGCATCCGCACTCGCCAGAACGGCACTTGGGTCATCGTCAAAATCATCACTGACCAACCCGGCCTCTACGGCATCGGCTCGGCCAGCGAGCACAATCACGCCGCCACCGTCGCCACGGCCCTTGAAGAAAGCCTAGGACCGCTGCTGATTGGCCGCGAGGCCAGCCGCATCGAAGACATCTGGCAGTGCGTGTACAACAGCGGCTACTGGCGCAGCGGCTCCATCCTCAACGCCGCACTGGGCGGCATCGACATGGCCCTGTGGGACATCAAGGGCAAGGAAGCCGGAATGCCCGTGTACGAACTGCTGGGCGGAGCCTGCCGCGCCGCGGTCCCCTGCTACGCCCACGCCGGCGGTGGCGACCACGAGTCGCTCGCCGACGACATCCAGCGCTATATCGACGAGGGCTGGCCGGTAATCCGCTGCCAACTCGGCGGCTATGGCGGCGGTGGGTTCGTGGAAAACGCCCTCAAGCCGCGCAATGCCTGGTCCGCAGCACCGGCCTTTGACGACGAAGCCTATCTAGAGGCCATTCCCGCGATGTTCGAGTACTTGCGCAACAAGCTGGGGTTTGGCCCCAAGCTCACCCACGACGTCCACGAGCACCTCAAACCCCAAATCGCGGTAGCACTGGCCAAGCGCCTGGAACCCTACCGGCTGTTTTTCCTCGAAGACGCGCTTGCACCCGAGCAGATCGGCTGGTACCGGCTCATGCGCCAGCAGTGCACCACGCCGCAGGCCATGGGCGAGTTGTTCACCAATGTCCACGAATACCTGCCGCTGATCAGCGAGCGCCTCATCGACTACATTCGCATCCGGGTGGCCAAAGGCGGCGGCATCACTCCCTGCCGCAAAATCGCCGCGCTCTGCGAATTTTACGGCGTGCAGACGGCTTGGCAGGAAGGTGGAGACAACGATCCGGTCAACCAAGCCGCGGCCATGCATCTCGATATGTCGAGCTACAGCTTCGGGATCCAAGAGGAGAACGGTTTTCGGCCAGAAGAATTGGAAGCCTTCCCCGGGCACGCGACCATGGAAGGAGGATACATGTATCCCAACGACCAGCCGGGGCTGGGAATCGACATCGACGAAGAAAAGGCGAAGAATCTGTTGGTCGGAGATCAGGTGCGCGCCTTTTATGCGGCCGAGGACCGCCGAGCCGACGGCAGCGTGGTGCGACCTTAGAGTCGAGACCCAGTGGATTGGTTGAAGCTAACGGGCGATCAGCATCGTCACCCGATGCGGCTCGGTTCCCGGCGGTAGTCTCCGGGCTCCGTGAGCATCTCGTAGCGTGAATGGGTGGTGCATGAGGATGTCCTGCTTGCCGTCCTTGTTCAAGTCCACCAGCCAAGTGTATTCCTCGTCGTTGGGCACGGCGACCGCAACGTCTTGAGGCCGCTGGGAAAACAGGTCCGGCCCTGGCACGCCGACAAAAACGTCCAAGTGCCTAGGGTGCTGCCCGATGAGCAGGTCGGAGAGGCCGTCGCCGGTCACATCCCCGATGAGCAAAGTCGAGTTGAACGCACGCGGCCAACTCTTTTGTGTCTTGCGGCGTTCGTGCGTTGCCCCTTGAAGCACGATGTCCAGTGGCACCCATCCCGGCTCCTTATGGCTAGGTACGCCATCTAACGCAATTCTGCGGGTGGCGTCGGGTGTGTCGGGATAGCGCCCCCCCTCCATTTGGTAGAACTCAAGATTCAACCAAATGTCATCGCCCATGAACCCTTTGAATCTCTTCCACAGGCTGCTCTCAAGGTATTCGACCTCAATGGTTGTGAACATCAATTCGACCTGGCCGTCGCGATCAAAGTCGTGTCGGTCCATCCCAAGTTGGATGCTGCCGTTCGACTGGAACGTGGCTCCTACCTCCGGCGCAAACACGGTGCCACCATCGGCTGTTGGCGTGCCGAAATGCACATCGAAGGCGGAACGCTTGCTGGAAGTGCTCCGGCCCTCCAGCAAGAAAACCACCAGGTCTGCGACCCCGTCGCCGTTCATATCGCTTAACGAGTGCAGCACCCTCCCCGTCATGTCTCCAGTGGCGAGCAAAGAGGAATTGTCAGAGTCGAATGTCACATCGGTTGTGAAGGTCTCCGCCTTCGGAGTAAACAGCCCACGCTCGTCCTGGTGATGAACCTCGAAGTGGTCCGCGTTCCAGAACACTAAGTCGATAAGACCATCTCGATTGTAGTCCATCTCGTGAACACGGCTTTGTGACCAAGGATCGTATCGATAGCCGTCGGCTCCGTAGATCCTACTCATATCGGTGGAGAGACCGATCTTCACCGGATCGGCAAACGCACCGTCGCTCATCTGGACGAACACCCAGAAGCCATCGACGTCCGGCACGACCAGATCGTCGCGCTCGTCGCCGTTCACGTCCCGAGTAACATCTACATGGTGGATCTCGCCGCTGCGAGGCGGATTGAAGTTGGAAGCCACCGTCACCAGCACCCGTTCCGTCGCCGATTCGGGATCGAACCAGCTCAGGCGACCGGGTTCGTACGCAATCAGCCGGTCGCGTCCACCGATGTTGGCCACATCGACGAACGATACTGCGGGATGCAGCGTTGCGTCGAGTAGCGACACCCAAGTGCTATCGCCGAATGCGTAGATGCGCAAGCGGCGGTCGTCATTCTCGTCGATGCTCACCACAGCAAGATCCGCAACAGCACCACCGCGCAGGAATCCCGTCAAAACGGTCTGGCGTTCCGCCGCGCCGATGACGACCTCGTACTGCTCGAAAGTGAATTCTGCGGCGGCAGGAGACGCGAAACTCAAGAGGAAAATTCCTAAGACCAGCATGGAACTCAGACTACGTAGATAATTCCTAGGGCCGGACCGAGAAGCCGAAGGAATCAACGGCCGCGGAAGCAAACAGACCGATCCCGTTCTCGACGTGGAAAAGCGGCCGTTGAAAACTCTGACCGGCCTCGCCGCTGCCTCGTTCCGAATTCACATTGTCGGTGCGAACCAAGTCGAACCAGTTCTGATCGACGGCAAAGAGCGTGACCTTGTAGCGCCCAGCATAGTAGATGCCGTCCCAAGGCAGATAGAGCTCGCCACTTGCCAAACTCAACAAGGGCGAGGTCTCTACGCGCTCAAGTTCAAAGTCGTCAAAATCCTCAATCCATTCGTCGTCAAACAGCAGCGGGCTAGAACGCTCTAAATTGGCTAGGCGTACTTGGTAGGATACCGCAGGGCCATCGTCTTGAAATTGGGCTACTAGCACCCCATCGTCGTACTCCAACTGATTTTCCGCGGCCTGATAGACCTCATCGCCGACCTCGGCAAACAACCGCAATCGCCGCAGTTCGGTTTCCAAATCGTCCGCCAAAAGCCGCAATTCGTCGATGCGAATGCGCTCTGGCGTCTGGGTCTGGGCGCGCACCTCTAACGCCTCTTCGGTGGTAACGCGCAACTCGTATAGGCGGCCCGGCTCAACCACCGGCGCGTCGTCCGGCGGCAGGTAGTGCCCGGCTCTGCTCGGGTCGCGCCGGTAGTTGAACACCTCGTCGCCGCGGTGAATGGAAACCGTGGCCCCCTCCAGTGCCGTTGTCGCCGCCGAATAAACATGGCCGGGAGCGACCGTATGCCGCAGGACGACCGGCGGCAGCGGCGCATCCACGATGAGAATGGCATCCACGACGATGAGGTTGTCTTCGCTGGGGCCAAACAATTCGTCGGGGTCGCGGTCGGCCGCCAGCGGCCCCGGAGCCTGGCAAGCCAGTAGCGGTAGCAGCAGTAGTAACAATAGGTAGCGGTACATAGCTCAAAACCTGAAGTCAAAGCCGAAGGTCGGCACAATGGGCAGCATCCTAACTACGAGCGGTTGCTCGGTAGAATCGTTGGGGTCGTACTGGACAAACCATTCGTTGCGGCGATTGTACGCGTTGAAAATCTGCACGTAGAAATCGACATCCGCACCAAACAGCCCAAAGGTGCGCCGCATTCCAACATCCAAGCGGTGGTACGGCAGCAGCCGAGCCGTATTGCGCGGTGCCGCTAGCAGCCGGTCAACCGGGCGGTCAGAGGCGGGGTCGCGCAGGGTGTAGCGAGCCGCGGCCGGCGTGTAGGCTTGGCCAGTGCCGTACACGAAATTGGCGGTCCAAGTCCAGCGGGCCAAGCGATAGGTAGCCGTCAACGACACGTCGTGGCGGCGGTCGTACTTGGGCGGAAAGGTGCGGCCGCCATCGATATCCGGGAACGTCCGCCGCGTCCAGCCAAGAGTGTAGCCCAGCCAGCCGCTGAACCGCCCGCGGCGCTTTTCGGCAAATATCTCCACGCCGGTCGCATAGCCAGTGCCGCCGGTTTTGAATATGTCCTCGGAGGTTTCCTGCTCGTCGTTTTCCCCCTGCTCCTCGTCGAGCACGACGAGGTTGGCCAAGTCCGTATAGTAGGTCTCAACGCTAAACCGATAGCTGTTGGCCGGCTCCCACTCCAAACCCGCAACCGCCTGATAGGAACGCCCCGGCTCTACGGTCCCGTCGAGCGGCAGCCACAAATCGCCGCCACTAAAGCCCTCGGACGACACGAGCTGCAAGTATTGCCGGTAGCTACCCCCGGCCAGCTTGACGCGCCAGCCTTCTTGCAGCACGCAACTGAGCGAAAAGCGCGGGTTGAGCGACAGGTGCCCACCCTCTTCGTAATAAGTTCCGCGCAGGCCCAGCCGAGCCTCAGTCAGCGGCGTCACCTGCCAGTCGTCTTGGACATAGGCCGACAAGAGATAGGGCTTTACTACTTGGTTGTTCTCGTATTGATCGAAGAGCACGCCGTAATCAAAGCGGAATAACGTAAGGCCGACCCCGGTGCGGAGGGTGTGATTGGCCGCGGCAAAGTAGTCGAGGTCGCCCTTGATGGAGACATCCCGCACGCGATTGCGTACCGCAATGGGCGTGCCAAACACATTGAGGGTAATGTCGCTGTGGTATTTGGAGTACAGGGCGATCATGCGCCCGAAGAGCGCCGGCGAAAACACGTGCGTCCAGCGCCCGGTCACGGCCTCGTTGCCCCATTCATTGCCAAAGGACAAGGTGTTGGTGCTGTCGTCCTCGGCGCTGTTAGCGCTCACGCTGATGTCGAGGTGGTCGTTGCCCCGGTATGCGCTGAGCATGAGGTTGTCGTTGGGACTAAGCTGGGTATTGACCTTGGCGTTGACGTCGTAAAACCAGTACCCGAGGCCATCGAGTTCGTCGGTGGCCTGCCGCACCGCCCGCAGCACCGGATCGATGTACGTGCGCCGACCCGCCACCATCCACGAGCCTTGGCCGAGCGGCCCCTCGCTCATAAGCCGACTGGAGATCAGGCTAACGCCGCCGCTAGTGCTAAAGTTGCGGCGATTGCCAGCGCGATTTTGCACATCGAGGATAGCACTCAGGCTGCCGCCGTACTGAGCCGGATAGGCCCCCTTGTAGAACGTGACGTCCTTGATCGCGTCTGGGTTGAAGGTGGAGAAGAAGCCAAAAGCGTGCGACGGATTGTAGAGCCGCATCTGGTCGAGCAGGATGCCGGTCTGGTCGGGGCCACCCCCGCGCACGTAGAGTCCACTGCTAAAATCCGATGCCGATTGCACCCCCGGCAGCAGTTGCAAACTACGCAGCAGGTCCGGCTCGGCCATGGCCGCCATCTGTTGAACATCCGTTACTTGCAGGGCGACCACGCTCGGCCGCTGATTCAGTTCGCTCGCCGCAGTCGCCTCGGCCTCCACCACGACCTCCCCCATCTCCAGTGCTTGCCGCTCCAGTTCGATATCCCAGCGCAGCCCTTGGCCGGTCAACGCCAGCGTGTCTTGGCGGGTCGTGTAGCCAATGTAGGACGCGGTGACGACCCAAGTTCCCGCCGGAATGTCCGGGATGGCGTAATAGCCTTCGGCGTTGCTCAGCGCCCCCAGCACTCGGTCCGCAACGGCGATGGCGACCGCGGCATTGGGTAGGAGCTCGCCGTCGCTGCTATCGCGGACAAAGCCGCTGAGGGTGCTAGTAGGTTGAGGCTGCGCCCATGACGCGGTATGTAGGCTGGCCATTACAGCCACCGCCACAATCGAGATTCTGGTCTTGTTCATAGATCTGCATTCTCTCAGATAGGACGTATTGGGAAGGGCCATTTTCCGGCGTCGCTTACTTTAACACCGTCGCCAATGATATGTGTTACCCGCGCAGATGTCCTAGCGAATCAAAGCCATCCGCCCCACCGCAGTGAAATCCTCCCCGGCGATGAGTCGGTACAAATAGACGCCACTGGCAACCGGCCTCCCCTCATCGTCGCGGCCGTGCCAAGCGGTGCGATAGTGCCCAGCCGCCAGCGTCTCCCCACTGTGCAGGGTGCGGACGCGGCGTCCGAGCACATCGTACACCACGAGGCGCACCGGCGCGGTCCTCGCCACGTCAAAGGCGATGACCGCGTTGGCATTAAACGGATTAGGCCAGTTGCCGCGCAGCCGAAACGCCTCGGGCACGCCTGCGGCCTGCTCGGCGATCGCCGTTGGAATCTCATTCGGAGCACCCGGCGTAGGCGTATCTACCGTCTGAAAGTCGCCCGTGACGTCCGGCAAGCGCGCCCAGCTCGTTCCCTCGTCGGCCTGTCCCTCCTCCCAATCGACGCTGGCGACTAGCGCGCCATCTACCGTCCAGATACCCAGCTCTTCGTCGCGGCCAAGGGCAAAGCCGGGCCACCCGTCTTTGTCTAACTCAATCTGTAGAAACGCACCCGCTTCGATGACCATATCCGCCAGGAAGGGAGTGCGCTTACTCTCGTCCGTCAGATCGTCGGCCATCACAAAATTCGCAAGATCTATCGGCCCGTCCGAGGCATTATACAGTTCAAACCAATCGAGCGGATCGCCTTGAGCGGCGACCTCGTTGATGACTAGTCTGGTATCAGTCGCCGCTTCGTCGTCACTAACTTCCGCTGAACTCTCTCCTTCAAAGCTGAACAACGTGCCGTAGAACCGACCCGCAACCCTTGCACCCGGTTCCGTGCTAGCCTCACTGAATTCAATCCCTCCCTTGCCGATTAGGTCAAACTGCTCCGGGGGGCTATCAGGCGATGCCAACAACAAGTGGTAGCCACTGACCTCATCCATGTCGATGGCGAGGTGGGCACCGCTCGCTACTTGGTCAATCGGCAGCTCCGCTACGAGAATGTCGATGGCAAAATCTTTTCCAAGGCTGACAATGGATACGGACGCTCTCTCTTCAGCGCCCTCTGCTCCCACCGCGTCCTCAAACTCGCCCCGGTCAATAGCCCCGTCGCCGTTGGCGTCAATGGTCAGAATTTCTTCCCACCGCGGCAGGTCTTCAACGCCGAACGCAATGGCCGCATCGTAGTCGGCTTGGTCGAAAACGCCGTTGCCATTGCTATCGAGCGCACCCAAGGTTTCATCCCAGCTTTCCCCTTCGCCGGCGTCGCCTTCTTCAAAGCCGGCCGTAGCTCCCGAGAGATCAAAGCGCTGCTCTTTTCCTGCTAGCTTGTACTCAGTGAACTCGACCGTTCCTTCTACCAGCGGATTCTCGCTCGCGCTCGACCCCCACGTCGTCTCAAAGCGCAGATCAAACGTGCCTCTTTCCGGCCAGCAAATATCGGCCGCGGCCAGCGGCCAAGGCCAAGCGGGTGGCTGTGGGTCGAGATCGGCCAAAATTACCGCTCGCCGCTCGCGGATGAACTCGCGCATCCGGTCTGCGTCGCGGGCTGCGCTGGCTTGCCTTTTGTCCAGTATGTGCTGCTGGACGATCGCCGCCATGTCGTCGGCGAGCGCGAGCAGTTTCCCTTCGTTCCAAACTGTGTCGAGCAATTCCTTGACGCGGGCTACATAGGCGGCTCTCATCGCGTCGTCGCGGTATAAACGATGGGCAATGGCTCCGTGCGCCATGACCGCCGGCGGCGACTCAAACTCGTCAAAGGGGCCATCGGTCGAGGTAAAAACATCGTCCGCGCCCCAAGGCATGAACACAAACGGGCCATTCGGCTCGCGGTAGATGTAAAAGTTGTTGCGATTGCCAGCGTACCCATCCCAATGCCCGATGAGCACTTCGGCGGCCCAGAAGGTGAAAAAGCGGTCGAGATCAATCGCGGCGGAGAGGGCATCTAAGCCAGCCGGAGAGGCGTCTTGCAGCGCAGCGACGACCGCGTCGATATCCGACCAGTCCGCTACTTCTTCGTTGGTTTTCTTCTGAAAGGTGCCGCGCCACTCCGGGCGAAAATCGCTGACAGTGCCTTCGTACAAATTGCCGTTTGGATCGGAAAAATTGCGCTGCAAAAAGGCGGTTTTCATGCTCTCGACGTGGACGTACAAGCCCAAGTTTTCGCCGTTTACCGCCACGGTGGCAAAGTTGCAGCGCGGCGCGGGCAGGCCAGCGGCAGCGAAGACGTGGTAGGCCATGCAGGTATTGAGCATGGACGGGTCTTGCTGGACATTGTTCAGGGTCAGGCGCTTCATCGCATCGCCGAGGAGCTGGCCGTCAGTGAACTTGTCAAAGCGAACCTTGAGCGAGGGTTTGACCTTACTCAGCGATCCTAAGAACCCTTTCTTGCGGACGCCGACTTGCGCGAGGCTCTCGCCATCGACAGTTACAGTCGCCTCGAACCAAGAGAACACATCATTCGGGGGGCTGTCGAGGCAGTCGGCACCACCGAATATATCCACAAGCGTCCGCGTCTGGCCGCGCAGGCGGTCCCAATCCTCGGGCGCCATTTCAATGCTCACGTCGAGCACTCGGTCGAGCGCGTAGTAAGCGTCGCTGGGATGGGGGGCTTGGCCAAATGTTGGGCACGCGGCCAAAAGAAACGCTGCAATCGCGATAGGCGCGGCCATAAGTAAGCTCTGATGGTTTTTCATCTGCTCCTCTTCGTCAATCTGTGGAAAGGAATAGTGAGAGAATAAAGATGGTGTCGCTGGCGGCAAGGGCCGGGCGCGGCGGACGGAAGCCGAAAAAGGCAATTTACCTTGTAAATGGCCCTAGAATCATAATCTCCCCCGTAGAAGAGGTATCCCAACTCCGCGACGAGGTACTCGTCATCCCGTACGATCTGCTGTAACTCAGCCGTGCAGGATGGGATGGCCGTTGCCGGGGAAGAAAATCATATCGACGATAAACGAGATCCCCACTCCGAAGAAATGCCCGAGAATCAGGCCGATGAAAAACGGCGCGGCCTTCCGGTACAGTTCGATGCCGCCAAAGCGCATGATCAGGCTCTTGGCCGCCCAAGACACAAAAATCGCCGGGGCTTGGTTGCGCACCATCCAGATCGCGGAAATAGCCAAACCCACCGGGTGCAGAGGCCACCACGGAAAGCGATACTGCATAAACGTCAAAACCGTCATGGCCGCCGCACCAATGCCAAAGAAGCCGAGCTTTTGTGCGTGGAAATCGGCTGGAGTTTTTATTTTGCTCAACGCGTCGTCAAAGGAGCGCACCCCCGCGCCCGAGGAGACGCGGAAGAACCAAGAGTTGAAGTTGGAAGCCCCCTGCTCGTAGGCCATGACAATGACGTACACAATGGCGGCGATAAAGCCGACCAACAGGGCCAGTGCAATGGCCAAGCACAGGCCGCGGCGGCTCATGCGCATAGCATCGTGCAGCCGGGTGGCATGGGCAGCCGACGGCATGAAAATCGACTGCACATCGCTAAAGAACCCATAGCTCATCCCCAGGGCCGCCAAGCCCGTCGGCGAAATCGCACTCGTACCAAAAGTCATCATGGTCATGGCTTGGCTGACCACGGGCGTCGTCAGGTAAAAGACGCCAGCCTGCACCACCAAGCGGGTGATGCCCAAGTAGGCAATGAGCACACCGCCCAAGAAAAACGCCGCCACCGACATTTCCATGCCAGCCTTGTTGAGCCACGCCAGCATATAGACGACCCCGACCAACAGGCCGACGACCGCGCTGCGATAGGACATCAGCTCGCGGCTGTCGTCAACCGGATGCGCGGGATTCCAAGCTTTGCGCGCTACGTCCTTTAGGTGATCGCGCGCCATCCACAGCCCCCACAACACCAACACCACAAAAGCTCCCCAGCACTGCCAAGACGTCGACGGCAAACCCCACACGAAGTTGTCGGCTTCGGTCACGCCAACGCCAAAGCGGTTAAAAAGACCCTCTTCGACCAACAGCAACAAATAGAAAAACCAGATGCTGAAGGTGACGTTGAGGTTGGCGAAATACATGAAGCCAACAACCGGGAAATAGAAGCGGATGTTAATGGTCGGAAAGCCGTGCGCGATTTGGATGGGATGGTGCCACTCGATCTTGGGAAAGAAGTGGAAGAAAAAGCCGACGATGTTCCACAAGACAATGCACAGGGGGATCGCCGCCCCCATCCAAAAGACCTTGTTGCGCAAGACGGCTGGCACGCGCGCAGGGCCATCGGCGTCCGCGACAAGGGCTTGCGGCACCTCCATCAGCGGATAGGCCAGCCGCTCGCGCTCAACCCACTGCTTGCGCAATATGACGACGAGACAAAAACAAACCGCGTACAAAGTCCATATAAAACTCAGCCACCAAAACAGCGGCATGGCCCACGCATCGAGTAGGGTGCCCCAGGGCATCGGCTCACCTATGGGCAGCCCCTCGAAGAACCAAGTCATGGCCAAGCCGTCATTGCTCGGCAACAGCCACGCCGGCAGATAGGGCAAGACGTACGTGCCCCACTGATTTTCAGCCGAGGCAAAGTAATAGGGCGTGGTGGGAATCGACAGCACATAGCCCATCATAAAGATGGGGATACCAGTCGTCACCAAGCCCATGACGACAACCGTGATCATCTCGGCCGGTCGCAAGGCCCAGCCCGGGTTGATCGTCTTGAGCAAGATGTTGAGCAGGATGAGGCAGCAGAACGAGAAGCCGACTGCAATCGGAAAGAACGACCACGTGATCTCGGACGAGCCCAAGACCCAGATGGCATAGGGCGCGCCCAAGCACACTACGAGGACTTGGATGACGCCGAGCACCAAGGAGCGGAGCGTGAGGCCGCTAGCCGCACCTTGGCGAGTATGCTCTTCTCGATATGTCGGGGCCGCAGTCGGCGACGTCATCAAAAACCAGCTTCAGAGGCAATTTTATCGGGATTAAACGCGGACAATATGGTTCCAACACACCGCAGCCGCAATTCCACTGCGCTAGTCCCCATCTAGCCCTGCCGCATGGCGGCCTGCAGCCGGATCGCCGGCCGCGTAGTACGTGCCCGCGTCGGCCCACAACATGACCGGAGTGGCGATGGGACCGTTGCGGGCCTTGACTTGGTGGCCGCGTCGCGCCAGTTCGTCCCGGACCTCTGCATCGACGGCCGAACTGATAGCCAGCGAGCCAGCCTGGATAAACGTCTGCTCGCGCACCGGGTTGGGATCAAACGAGTCCTCGTGATGATCCGTGGCAAAGCGCGGCGCAATGACCGCGTCGGCCGGCTGCATCCCAAACTCCACAAAATCGAGCAACAGGTTCAAGGTCGCTTGGTCTTGCAGGTCGCCACCGGCCACGCTGATGGCCAACACGGGCGCGCCGTCTTTGAGCACCAGCGTGGGGGTCAGGGTGATGCGCGGACGCTTGCCCGGCGCGATGCAGTTGGGATGTCCGGGCGTTGTGTTGAGGCTGCGCAGACGATTGCCATACGAGACGCCCGTGCTGCCAGTGCCGCCAGCGTGATAGACGTTCGCGCTCGGCGTAGCCGATACGACCATGCCCCAGCGATCGGCCACTACGCACGTGGTAGTGCCGCCGACTCCGGGCTGGAACACGCCTCCTTCCTGTAGTGCCCTCATGCCGAGCGGGTCTCCAGGACGAGCGTCCAACGCGGCTTGCCCCATGTCGATCAAGGGCCGCCGGAGTTGGGTGTATTCGTCGGACAGCAAGGCGTTCATGGGCACATCCACGAACAGGGGATCACCGTAGTGCGCGTCGCGGTCGGCCATGGCCAGCTTCATCGCTTCAGTGACCGCGTGGACGTAGTCGGCCGAGCAATGGCCCATGCTTTTGAGATCAAACCCTTCGAGCAGCCGCAGGGCTTGGCACAAATAGGGGCCTTGGGTCCACGGGCCGCACTTGTACACTTGGTAGCCCCGGTAATCAACTACCACCGGCTCTTCGATCAAAGTCCTATGGGCGGCCAGATCCGCGCGGCGCAAGAACCCGCCCTGCTCCACGTAGAACGCCTCCAAGTCTTCAGCTATATCGCCGTGTTCGGCTTGACGACCATAGAAGTGATCGCAGGCCGCTTGCAGCTTCTCTTGGCGATTGCCAGTGGCGCGGTGTTCCTCCTCTACCATGCGCCGTAGCGTCCGAGCCAAATCGGGATGCCACGCCTCCTCGCCTTCGTCGAGCAGAGCCAAAGTCGGCGCGACAATCGCGGCAAAGCTCTGCGTGCCGTATTGCTGCAAGAGGGTAATGCACAAATCCACGACCGAGGGCACTGGAGCCATCTTGATGTCGTGGTCCGGGATGCCGTACTCCATGTACCAAGCAATAGCTTCCGGCGACAGCGGCGCGCGCCCCTGGCCGGACAGCGACTTGACCGCTTTTCCATCCCAGACGAGCACCGGCACTTCCCCGCCGATGGAACAGGCCCCGTGATCGGTGACGTTGAGCGCTATGATCGCGCCGGCAGCGGCATCGGCCGCATTGCCGCCTTGGCCGAGAATTTCAATACCAGCGGCTACGGCTCCAGCACCACCAGCCGCAATGACGCCGGTTTTGCTCTGGGCCTGCCAGCCGATCTGATCTACCCTACTCATGTGTTGCTCCTTGTCGAAAAGAAGATTTGCCGCGTTTAATCAATCTGTGTAAAACTCTCGACGCAATTCGTCTTCAGGAATAAACCGGGACGCCTGACGCATGATGGCATTCAGCGTTCCGATGTCCAACTCGCGGTGCCGAGGTACCGTGAGCGTTTGAGATGTACCAGCCTCTAAAGTTCGCCGTAGTTTGATGTGACTTCCGCGCTGGGAGTGAACGCGGAACCCGAATTTCGCTAGGATACGGACGACTTGGTCCCCAGAGAGTCGTCTTAGCCTAGGCAATCGCCGGTTCCAATTCCATGGTGACCAAGATCGTCGGATCCGGCACTAGGCCGAAAGTCGAGAGGTCTTCGTCCTCTATATGCAGTGCGACCGCTTCGCGGAGGTTGGCCAAGGTTTCGTCCAAAGTGACGCCTTGCGTTACAACAGCCAACTCGACGCACTCGGCAACGTAGTGGGTCTCGCCCGACCTGATGAACGCTTTGATCGTGTGTTGCAGGTTCATTTGACTCCTTCCGAGTTAATACCGCGCTCAATATCGCCTTACAAGGGCGGTCTGTCGAGTCTGCGACGGAGGAACTCGCCTCTTCCACGCGAAGCGGGCCAATATCCATGCTCCAAATAAGAGAAAATTCGATTATGTCTCAACATCCCGTTATATTTATAGGCTTGCTACGGTGCTACGCCGCAGTGCTGTCCGATGCCTCTCTCGATCGCGAGAAGGTGAAAAATCGGCACGCTGACGGCAAAATCGAGACCTCTGAGAATATCTGCAAGAGAATACCGTTCCACCCTGATCACCGCGCCTGTGACCGGCAAAATTGACATGAGAGAGAAAGCCGCTTTATGAAAGCCGACTCTATATACTTCAAAGGACATAGCTGCTTCAAAAAGGATTGGGCCGGCTTAGATACTATTAAGCCGATCAACGTCATAATTGGACGTAATAACTCTGGAAAGTCCCATCTATTAGACTTGGTTGGGGCACTATGCGACGGTAAATTGTTTGACCGTGGGTGGGATTACCGGTGCCGTGGTGTATTAGATGAAGACTCTCTGAAGAGAGTTTTTTCGGAAAATACAAGCGCAGGTGCCCTTGGTGGGAACCACTGGCATGACCACGGACGGTATTTTGTCAACACAGAGATGACGTGGGAAGTTATCGAAAATGAAGTGTCGAATGTAAAATTTCCAGACGATTTCGACATAGGATGGGGTCTAATAACTTACAATCGTAGGCATCTTTTTTCAGAACACTCAGTCGATGCAAGACGTTCGAACATTTATGAGATTCTGAGCAACGTAACGCACCGTCTTAATGGGATGTCTCTCCGCAGGCTCCTTGCAGACCGTGATATCAAAACTGAACCACCAGCTATAAGATTAGCGCTCGGTCCTGACGGACAAGGGGCTACAAATATAATACGTCGATTCATCATATCTGAGAAACTCCCACGAGAGGTCATCCAAGAGGAACTTCTGACCGCACTGAATTCGATATTTGGAAGCGATGGCCAGTTTTCAGAGATAGAAGTACAAGTCCACGACGAAACACAGGAAGAGACTATAAAGGACCATTGGGAGGTCTATCTCGGCGAAGCGACTAAGGGATTGATTCCCCTCAGTAAATCGGGAAGCGGCTTGAAGACCGTTTTCCTAGTTCTCCTCAATCTATTGGTTGTTCCCAAAATCGAGGAAAAGGATAAGTCTCTGTTTACGTTCGCTTTCGAAGAACTTGAAAACAATCTCCACCCTGCCCTCTTACGGCGATTATTTCAGTATCTTGAAGACTACGCAGTCAACGAAAAAGCGAAGATTTTCCTGACGACTCATTCGAGCATCGCCCTCGACTTTTTCGGCATATCTGATAATGCCTAAGTTATCCGCGTGCTCCACGATGGCGAGTCCGCCCATACGGAAACCGTCTCCACGCATTCTAATCTCATCAAGATAATTTCCGAATTAGGAGCAAGACCATCGGATTTGCTCCAAGCGAATGGACTCATTTGGGTGGAGGGACCTTCGGACCGCATCTATCTCAATCGCTGGATTGAGCTTTATACGGATGGCCGTCTCCGGGAAGGCCGCGACTATCAGTGCGTATTCTACGGCGGTGCGCTCCTAGCACGAGTAGAGTTCAAATCGCCTGAAGACGAGGACGAAGTTGCCGAACTCGCTAACCTGTCCCAAATCAATCACAACCTCATCGTCGTGTGCGATGGAGATCGAACCGCCGAGGATTCTGATCTAAAGACGTGGGTGGAGAGGATTCGTGAGGAAGTCGGAAAGATAGACAGAGCGCATATTTGGATCACCGAAGCCAAGGAAATTGAGAACTACCTTCCTAGCTCTGTCCTTGAGAAAGCAACAGGCTTGTCGCCGCTGCCAGATCCCAAAAAAGATGAGAGTTGGTCGTCATATGCCAAAGAGCATATGCAGAGAGAGCGCACCAACAAGGTGGGCTTAGCCATTTCGAGCACCCAGTATATGACCAAGGAAGTAATGGAGGGGCGATTCGAGTGGGAAGAACAGATGAAACAGATCGCCGAGCGTATTAAATCGTGGAACGGGGATTGAGGGAGCACAAAGAAATGCCAACGGTACTTCTGATTTTAGGCTGGCGGTTGTTTTTCTATGCCAATGAAGGCAACGAACCTGTTCATATCCACTGTCGAAAGGGAGAGAGAGAATGTAAATATTGGCTTGATCGGGAAAATTTTGATCTTGAAGAAGCCTACGCGTATAATTTATCTCCACGTGATAGAAGAGAAATTAAAAAGATCATTTTTGAGCATTTTGAATATATTGAACAACAATGGGAAGAATTTCAGCGGAGGCGTCAGCAATGAAAAAACATCATCAAGTAACCGGACTTCACTTTGACGGGGATTGCATGATTCTGACTATCGATGGGCGAGAAAGAACCTTTCGAGTGAGCGAAATATCCCCTGCTCTGCAAAATGCGTCTGACGGAGAAAAGAACCTCTTTGAAATCTCTCCTTCAGGCTACGGTATCCACTGGCCACTGCTCGACGAGGATCTATCCATTGACGGATTGCTCGGCGTCGTTCACAGGCTCGAAAAGAAAAAAGCTCCTCTTCCATGAGCAAGCCGTTGAATGAAGGCGATTCACTGTATCAAGCGGTCGACTTGAGCCAAAATTGCATCGGGCGTCGGCCGGTCGGATATACTTCTCCCTACGTATTTCCATTCGACATCGCCCCCAGGTGAGACGATGACGGCGGACGGCGTCGCGACGCCATCATTCAGCAGGTTGTAAACTCCGTAGTCCTTGGCGACCTCGGCGTCCTTATCTGACAAAATGGCGAATTCAGCGCCGGTGAGCTCCACCATCTTCAGCGCGTCGGCAATGTCATCAGTACTGATCGCCGCAAGTGACACATTGCGCTCTAGAAACTCAGGATACACATCTGCCAACTCACCTAGTTGGCTCCGACAGGAACCTCAGAAGAATCCTCTGTAGAACAGCAGTACCGCGGCCGCGCGGTCGTCGAGTAAGTCGGCCAAGGAAACAGAAGTCCCATCCGCCGCCGGTAAGGTGAATGCAGGCGCTCGTCCGCCCGTGGAGACCGGATTGGAGTTGCAGCCGACGAGGGCGATGAGGGTCGCAGTTACCAAGGACAGAAACACTGCGCTACGGTGCATTTTCTTTCTCCTACTCGGCGAGCCGCCCGATCGGCTCGCGCGGCCCGACCAAGATCATCCGCCCCCACGTGTTATCGTCGTCGCCATTGCCGTAGATCATGAAGTGCCCGCCGTACGCGCCGCCATCCGGGTCGGTGTGGACGATTTCCATGCTGTATTCGTCGCCCACTTGCGGCGGCTGCCAGCGGGGATCGCTCTGGGCAAACGTCGCGTGCATATCCACGCGGGCCTCCAAGATGAAATCAGCCGCGCTCCGGCCCCAAGGATCCATGCGCACCACGTAGTCGCAAGCGGCCTCGGGGATCGGCTCTTCAATGTAGCTCTGGCCGGGCGCGCCGTGCCGCCACCAAGCGTTTTGCGGCGTGCGCTGCGGGTCGGCGACAAAGCAGAAGGCGTTGTCGCCTTGGCCGAAGCGCTCGTTGGCCCGGTCGCGTGGGCCTTCCATAAACCAGCAAATCGCATCCTTGAAATACCACCGCTTGTCCGCCGGATCAGGGTCGTCGAGATCGTTAACATTGTCCCAGACCTCGGCTCCGAAGTAGAAATTTTGCGCGTCCCAAGCAATGTAGTAGCGGGCGCGCAAGTCGTCTTCGAGGTGCGGCTCGTCGCCGTGGTCGGTGAGGCGGTTGCGCGCGCCGCGATCGAGGCGGTAGAAGCCAGCCTCGCTGATGCGGCGCATGTCCCAGATGCCGTCGTTGTGGGCGAGGTCCTTCCACTCGGCAAGGTCGCCGTCAATAGTTGGAGCCACCTCCAACAAGGGAGCGTTGATGTTCACGTCCGCGCGCGCGGCAGAGACAGCGAGCAAAATCGCGCACATAGCAAAAGGCAGCATAAATTTTCTCCTCAGCGGTAGTCTTCGGCTCGGTCTGCGGGCACAAAGCCCACCGTTTGGCGAGCGTGTTCTAAGTCGCGGTAGCCCCATTTGTTATCCGAGTTGACGAAGAAGGTGTCGAAGGACAAGTCGAGGGGAGCGGCAAGGCACTTTTCGATCATCTGCACGGCGTCGCGCTGGCTGCACCAGACGCAGAACTCGCGGGAATGGGTCGGGCGGTTTTCCGGATTGACGCGGCCAAAGCGCAGACAGAGGACGGACATGCCGTGGGCCGAAGCGTACTCGCGGCCTAGCTCCTCGCCCCAGACCTTGCTAGCTGCGTATAGTCCCGTTGGCCGCAGAGGCGATTGCGCAGTCAGCATCGGCCACTCGGCGGGTACTTGGTCGTACTCGCCAGCCAAAAGCTCCTTGTATGGCGAGAGCGCGGCATAGCCGCCCATGACCGACCCGCTGCTGGCGAAGAGGACGCGCCGCACCCCGGCCTCGTGAGCTGCGGCAAAAACATTCCCTGTCCCCTGCAAGTTGGCGCGGGAGATCGCCGCTATATCGTTTTCAATATGGGCGGCAAGATGGACGACCGCGTCGATCCCCGCAAAGGCTGGCCGGATGGCGTCGAGATCGGCGATGTCGGCCTGGTGGCAGTCGATGTTTGGGAGCGGGCGGCGGTTGAGGGCGCGCAAGTTATAGTACCTGCGAAGGCTGGCGACAGCGGCCGTGCCGATCAGACCCGTAGCACCCGTGATGAGGATGTTTTGCATAAGCCGTGTTGGGTTTGAGTGTTAGCTCTCATTAGTAAGTAATACAGCCAGACGTGTCCAGCGGGCGCGGCCCGTGTTGTGGGCCATTAGCGCTTTGGCTACTATAAACCGGCGTGAAACGAACGATGGTGATATGGGTTTTTTGCGCGTGGGCAGTGCTGCTCACTAGCGGCTGCGCGACCGACCGAGAAAGAGCGCCCGGCGAGCCGGTGCAGATTGCGATGTGGATGTTCGGCGGGGTAGAGGAGCAAGACCGATGGTTGCGGCAGGCAGTGAACCGATTTAATGCCGCACAAGACAACATCCGCGTCGATTACGAGAATCGGGATTGGGCCACGCAGCGGGAAAGCCTGATTACCTCGACGATTGCCGGCGAGGGGCCGGACATCATTCGCGTACACCACAAGTATTCGGTGGAATTTGGCGAGTTGGGGGGGCTATACGCGCTGGAGCGGTTTGCGGATTTTCCCCAAGTCAAAGCGCGGATTCTCGACAATCTGTGGGAGCACGTCGCGTACGAGGGCCAACACTTTGGGCTACCCATCCAGATTTTGCCTTTTATCATGGCAGTGAACAAAGCGCTATTGGCCGAGCACGAGGTGGAAGTGCCCCAGACTTGGGAGGATATGCTGGCGCTGGGGCCGGTGCTCAAGGAGCAGGGGCTTTTCGCCTTCACCATGCCGGCGGGGCTGAACCAAGACACGGCCTACCGCTTTTTGCCGCTGCTTTACAAAGCGGGCGGACGGGTGTTCAACGAGGACTGGACGAGGGCTGCTTTTAACGGCCCGGCCGGGGTCTCGGCGTTGGAGTTCCTCGTGGCAATGAAGGAACAGGGCTTTATGCCGCCAGCGTGCGCCGCCTACGCCTTTGACGAGAACGCGGCAACGTGGTGTACGGAAAAAGCGCTGTTGTCGATTGAGGGGCCGTGGTGGCAGCACATTGTGTCCAATAACTACGACTTCCCAGTGGAGAAGTTGCAGTTGATCCGGCTGCCTGGGCCAGCCCAGCCTCTCGGGCCGCATCCACCGCGTACCTTGCTGGACTTGGTCATGGTGGCGATCACCGGCTATACCCGAGCGCCGGAGGAGGCTTGGACAGTTATAAAAGCCCTGTGGCTCGACGACCCGCAGTGGCACGTCCCCAACGCCGAAATGCTGGGTTTCCCCACGCAGAAGATCGCCTACGCACCGGGGATCGAGTCGAACTTCATCAACGGCGAGGTGCTAGCTGCGGCTGGACAAAACGGCTTAGCGTGGCCGGGGCATCCGGCGGTGACGCAGATCCAGCGGCTGATGGCCGACGCGGTCAATATGGCGCTGAGCGGGACCTTGTCCCCCAAGGAGGCACTCGACCAAGCGGCAGAGGAAGTGGACGAAATTTTGGAGGATTATTGACCTGTATATGCTGTTCGTATGTACGTAAAAAGAATACTATTTCTCCTCCTTATGGGCCTGATCGCCTGCGGAGGCGACGACCGCCCGCGTCTCGGCGAGCCAACCACAGTGGTGTTGTGGGAGTTCGGGGGCGTGCCGGGCCTGCGCGCATGGGTGCAGCAGGCTGTGGCCGATTTCAACGCCGAGCACAGCGACATCCAAATCGAGCTGGAGTTCCGCGACTGGGCAACGCAGCGCGAGAGCCTGATCAGCACCACCATCGTCGGCGATGGGCCGGATATTGTGCGGGTGCATCACAAGTACTCGGTGGAGTTCGGCGAGTTGGGAGGGCTGTACGCGCTGGAGAATTTCCCCGATTTTCCCCAGGTCAAGGAGCGCATCCTCGACAACGTCTGGGAACTGGTCGAATACGACGGCAAGCACTACGGTCTGCCGGTGACCATGCTGCCCTTCGTGCTGGCGGTCAACACCGACATTATGGGTCGGATGGGGCTCGAAGTGCCCCAGACTTGGGACGAGATGCTGGCGCTCGGCCCAAAATTCGCGGGCACGGGGATCGAGCCTTTTACCATGCCTGGGGGCGTCAATCTGGACACGGCCTACCGCTTTTTGCCACTGCTGTACAAAGCGGGTGGGCGCGTCTTTAACGATGATTGGTCTGCCGCCGCCTTTAACGGCCCGGCCGGGCAAGCGGCGTTGGAGTTTTTAGTGGAAATGAAAAACAAGGGCTATTTGCCGGCCGGTAGCGCGGCCTATCGCTTCGACGAAAACGCCGCGCACTGGTCAACCGGCAAGGCCGCGCTGTCGATTGAGGGGCCGTGGTGGCAGGATATCGTCCACGGCAACTACGACTTCGATCTGAACAACCTGGCGCTGGCGCAAGTGCCCGGTCCCGCCGAGCCGCTGGAACCGCATCCATCGCGGACGTTGCTCGACGTAATTATGATTGCCATAACCGGCTACACCAAGGTCCCCAATGAAGCCTGGGAAGTGGTCAAGGCACTGGATTTGGACCATCCGGTCTGGCGCAACCCCAACCCGACCATGGGCGGCATTCCCACGCTAAAGGCAGCCTATGCCGAAGGCGTGCAGTCCGATTACATCGACCTAGATCAACTCGCCATCGCCGGGGCCAATGGGCTAGGTTGGCCGGGCCATCCGGCAGTGACGCAGATTCAGCGGCACATCGCCGACGCAGTCAATATGGCGCTGACCGGCTCGCTAAGCCCCAAGGAGGCGCTGGACTTCGCCGCCGAAGAAGTAAACGAGGTATTGAGTGATTATTAGAGGCGCACTGCGCAAAAATCTGACGCCGTACTATTTCTTGCTGCCGGCCCTGCTAGTCTTGGCGGTCGTCATTCTCTATCCGGTGTTCAGCAACCTGATCATGAGCCTGTACAAGGTGAAGCTCTTTCGCGGGGCTGGCGACGAGTTCATCGGCCTGACTCACTACGCCAAGCTCTTCGGCAGCCGCACCTTTGTCAACAGCATCTGGAGCTCGGTGCGCTTTACGCTCTACTCTCTGCCAGTGGCCTTCGTCTTGGGCTTGGGGATGGCGTTGATCTTCAACGAGATCAAGAAGTATCGGCCGGTCTTTACCGGCTTTCTGCTGATCCCCTGGGCCATCGCCCCAGTGGTGACCGGCTACATGTGGCGCTGGCTCTTCCACGACAGCTTCGGCCTCGTCAATCACACGCTCCTGAGCCTCGGCTTCATCGACGCCAATGTCCCCTGGTTGGCGCAGCCAGATGCGGCTATGGGCGCAGTGGTGGTGGCCAATGTCTGGCGCTTCATGCCCTATATCACCATCATGCTGCTGGCCGGTTTGCAGGGCGTGTCCGCCGAGTTGTACGAGGCCGCGCACGTCGATGGGGCCAACGTGTTCGGTCGCTTCTTTCACGTGACCCTGCCGCAGCTCAAACACGTGATCGGGGTAGTCTTCCTCTTCGCCACCATCTGGATGGTCAACGACTTCGCGCTGATTTTCATAATGACCGAGGGCGGCCCGGCCAAGGCCACGCAAGTAGTGCCGATTACAGTCTATCGCATCGCCTTCGAGCACCTGCGGCTCGGCAAAGGCGCGGCTGCGGCGCTCATTCTGCTGCTCTTTTTGCTGGCTATGAGCATCGTCTTCATCCGCGTGCTCTTCCGCGAGGAGAGGAGGAGTGGGGATGCGAATTAAAACCCAAGAAAAAATCCGCGCCTATCTCGCCTACGGCTTAGGCTCGGTCTTCGTGCTCGCGCTGGTGATGCCGCTGATCTGGGTGGTCACGACTTCGGTGCGCCCCCTGTCCGAGATGACGCAGACGCCGCCTTTGGTCTTTCCGCGCTCGGTCACTTTCAGCGCCTATGTCGAGATGTGGGACACCGGGCCGTTTGTGAAGTACTTTGCCAACAGCATGGTGATTTCCCTTTCTACGGCCTTGATCGCCCTCGCGTTTAGCGTCTGCGCAGCGTATGCTTTTGCCCGCTTCCGCTTTCGCGGCAACACCTTGTTGCTGATGGTGGTGGTGATGTCGCAAATGCTGCCCGGCTCTTCGATCCTCATCCCGCTCTTTCAGGTGATTCGCTCGTTCGGCTTGCTCGACACGCACGTGGGCATGGTGCTGATCTACACGGGCTTTGCCATCCCATTCTGCACTTGGCTGCTCAACGGCTATTTCCGCGCCATCCCCACCGATCTAGAGCAAGCCGCGCTCATCGACGGCTGCAACCGCCTCCAGCTACTCTACCGAATCGTCCTACCACTGGCCGCACCGGCGATCGTGGCCGTGGGGACCTTTGCCTTTTTGCTTTCGTGGAATGAATTCTTATTCGCTTTTGTGTTTACCAAATCGCAGGCCCTGACCATTCCGGTGGGATTGCGCGCCGCGTTTTTGGGACAATACGTCAACAAATACGACCAGCTATTCGCCGCGTCGCTGATTTTTAGCCTGCCGCCAATCGCGCTCTTTGTGGGATTGCAGCGGTATTTTGTCCAGGGATTGACGGCTGGTGCCGTAAAGGGATAGGAGAACGAATGAGTAAAACTAAAACATGGCTGCTGTGCGCCTTATTGGTCGCCTGCGGGCAGCCGGACGACGCGCCCGACAAACTCAAGATCGGCTACGTCATCAACTTCATGTCGCACGAGTGGTATCAAAACATCAGCAAGTCGGCGACAGCGCGAGCGGCCGAGTTGGATGTCGAGCTGATCGTCGCCGATGCCAACCTCGACGTGGCAGCGCAAATCTCCAAAGCCGAAAACTTGCTCGCTCAAGGGGTCGAGGTGCTGGTCCTATCGCCGGTGGATGCCAAGGCAATGGGGCCGATAGTGCGGCAGGCCAAAGCGGCGGGAGTACACGTGATTACCGAGTCCAACCCCGTGTCCGAGGCCGCCAGCTACGTGGGGATTGACAACTACGCCGGTGGAATCAAGGCCGGCGAGTGGTTTGCCAGCTACGCGGCGGACAAGGGTCTCGACCCCAAGATCCTCATCGTCGGCTTCCCCAACTTTGAGGACTGTCGGCAACGGGTCGATGGCTTCAAAGACGCGCTCGCTGCTTCGGGTCTGACCCATGAGATCGTCCAAGAAGTCGATGGGCAGGGCCTCAAAGAAAAGGCGTTTAAGGTCGCGCAAGACGCGCTGACGGCCAACCCGCAGATCAATGTGATCTACGGCATCAACGACGATTCGACGACCGGCGGCATGGCAGCCTACAAGGCGGCCGGATTAGACGAAGCGGCCCTGACCGCAATCGGCTTCGGCTTCGAGGGCACTGTGGGACAGACGGCGCTCACCGGCGACACGCCCTACGCAGCGGCGCTGGCGATGTTTCCCAACTTTGTCGGTGGTGCGCTCATCGATGCGGCGGTACAACTAGCGCGTGGTGAGCAGCTACCCGACCATTACGAGACGCCGACCATCGTCGTCACCCGCGACAATCTCAGCCGCTTCTACGACACGAGCACCGAGCCACCCTTCGCGCTCAAGGTGGATGCGGTGCGTGCCCTGATGCCGCAATGAGCCGCTTGCTGTCGCGGATGCTCCACAGCGAGCAGGCCGGGCTGTTGCTGGCGCTGGTCTTGCTCTGCGTGGGAATTTCCCTGCTGACGCCGGTCTTCTTTACCGCCGTCAATATCAAGAACGTGCTGCGCGACGCCTCGCTGGTGGCCATCGCCGGAATCGGCATGGTGATGATCATCCTGCTCGGCGAAATCGACTTGAGCGTCGGCTCGACCCAAGCAGTGGCCGGGATCATTGCGGTGGCCGTGCTCAATCAGTTTGAAAGCGTGACGCTGGCGCTGGTCGCCGCACTCGCCGCCGGGGCGCTCATCGGCCTGTGTAACGGACTGTTGGTCACCAAAGCCGGCATCAACTCCCTAATCGCTACCTTGGGCATGATGGCGATTTTGCGTGGCGCAGCGATGGTCAGCACCCAAGCGGTGTCGATCCAAGGCAAAGTAGAAGGCTTCATCGAAGTGGGCACCGGACACTTAGGGCCAATCCCGATCCCAGTGCTGGTGACCTTTGTCCTCTTGGGGCTGTTTTACTACGTCCTCCACCACACCATCCTCGGCCGCTATATCTACGCCATCGGCGGCAATATCCAAGCGGCGCGGCTCGCGGGCTTGGCCGTCGATCGCACGCGCGTCTTGGTCTTCGTGCTCGGCGGCGTGCTGGCGGCGCTGAGTGCCTTCATCTTAGCCTCGCGCCTCAACTCCGGGCAGCCGAACGCCGGCCTAGGATTTGAGTTGCAAGTAATCGCCGCGGTAATCTTGGGCGGCATCAGCCTGACGGGCGGCGTGGGTACGCTCGGCGGTGCTTTCATCGGCATCCTGATTCTGACGGTCCTCTCCAACGGCCTAGTGCTGTTGAACGTGTCGTCCTTCTACCACGACATTGCGCGCGGCGCAGTAATTATCCTCGCCGTGTATCTGGACACCCGGCGCAAGCAAAGCCTCCTGCGACGGCTGCTCGCTCCCCCGACATGACGCCGCTACTGTCCCTAGAGGACATTCACAAACGCTTCCCCGGCGTCTATGCACTCAAGAGCGTTGACTTTGCAGTGCAACCGGGAGAAGTCCACGCGCTGGTCGGCGAAAACGGCGCGGGCAAAAGCACCTTGATCAAAATCGCGGCTGGCGTGTACCACCGCGACCAAGGCCGCTACCAGATCGCGGGTCGTCCCGTAGATATCCGCCATCCGCGCCAAGCCCTGGACCACGGCCTTGCAGTCGTTTATCAAGAATTAGAACTAGTCCCCTCACTATCGGTCGCCGAGAATCTGTTCTTCGGTCGCCTGCCGCACGGGCGCGGTGGCCGCGTCCACTGGAACGCGCTCTACGCCGCTTCTGCAACACTCTTAGATGAGGTCGGGCTAGCGGTCGATCCGCAGACCAAGGTCGGCCACCTCGGCGTGGCCGCTCAGCAATTGGTCGAGATCGCGCGGGCGCTGGCGTGCGACGCCCAAGTAATCATCATGGACGAGCCGACCTCGGCCCTGAGCACGCGCGAGATCGACAAGCTCTTTGCACTCATCGCCCGGCTCAAGGCGCGAGGCGTCGGCGTGGTCTATGTATCGCACAAGCTCGCCGAGGTCATGGCGCTGGCCGACCGGGTGACGGTCTTGCGCGACGGCGAGTGCGTCGCTTGCGAGTCAGCCGCCGACCTCGACGAGGAACAGCTTATCGCCCTGATGGTCGGGCGGGAGTTGGGCCAAGGTTTTCCCCCGGCCGATCGCACACCGGGGCCATGCGCGCTAGAAGTGGAAGGGCTGACTACGGACCGAGTGCAGGATATTTCCTTCCGGGTGTGCGCTGGAGAAATCGTCGGCTTCTCCGGACTAATGGGCGCGGGGCGGACCGAACTAGCGCGAGCCGTGATGGGCACAGATCGCCGCCGCGCTGGAACCATCACCATCGACGGAGTCGCCGTACCAGCGAACGCACCACCGCAGGCGCGCACCCTCGGGTTGGGCCTAGTACCGGAAGATCGCCGGGCCGACGGCCTCTTCGCGCAGCAGAGCGTGCGCGCCAACGCGAGCGTCGCAGCCTTAGAGCAATTCTGCCGCGCCGGCCACGTGCAGGTCGGCATGGAGCGGCAGCAAGTCGGCGCACTCGTCGCGCGCCTGCGCCTGCGTCCCCCCGACCAAGAGCAGACCATCGCGCGGCTCAGCGGCGGCAATCAGCAAAAGGCACTGCTGGCCCGCTGGCTGCTCAAGGAAAACTTGCGAGTGCTGCTCGTCGATGAGCCAACCCGGGGAATCGACGTCGGTGCCAAAGCCGAGATTTACCAATTGCTAGACGGGCTGGCGCGCCAAGGACTGGCAATCGTGGTCCTCTCCTCGGAAATGCCCGAAATTCTGGGGCTGTGCGACCGAGTGTACGTGATGCGCGAGGGACGGATCGCCGCCGAGTACGAAAGAGCCGAGGCCACCCCGGAAAAACTCTTGGCCAGCGCCCTACCCACGTAGGGGCGTCCCTTGTGGGCGCCCTTGCTTTAGGACCTGGGCAACCACGAGAGTTGCCCCTACAATCCGAGGGCTGCGTCCATCTGCGGATTATCTTATGTAGTCCCTAACCACTAAGAGGTGCAACGTGAAAATCCTAATCACCGGCGGCACCGGCCGCGTCGGAGCCAACTTAGCCAGAGCTTTGCTCGACAAAGGGCACGACATACGCAGTTTTGTCTATCCCGGCGACCAAAGCCGCGCCCACAAGCTCGACAGCTTTGACCGCGTCGAGACCATCGAAGGCGATTTGCGCAATCTCGCCGATGTGCGCCGCGCCGTCGAAGGAGTCGATGCAGTGTACCACATTGCCGCAGCCTTTGGCGGCCCCTTCGACAACCGCGAATACCTCGAAATCAACGGCATGGGCACCATCAACGTATTAGAGTCGATCCGTGAGTTGACACCCAATCTGCACCGCTTGGTCTATGCTTCCACCGAGGCGATCTACTGGGAAAATCCTTACAACGGCCGCTGCTTTGAAGAGCCAATCCGCGAAGACCAAGTCGCCCGCTACCAGACGATGCCCTATTTCCTGACCAAGTGGATCGGCGAGGAACTGGTGATGAGCTATCACTTGCAGTTCGGGCTGCCGTCAGTGACCACGCGCTTTGCCACGATTATCGAGCCGGGCGAATTCCTCGACGAAAACGGTCTGCCGCATCTATTCCTGTTCGGGCCGGTTTACGAGCAGTTCAAGGACCGAGAGGGAGCCGAGGAGCTCAAGGCGCAGTGGACGGGCGAGGAGCAATTCTTGCTATCGCGCAATCCAGACGGACGGCCCTATCGGCAGGTGTATGCCGACGTGCGCGACATCGTCCAAGGGCTAGTGCTGGCGCTGGAGCGGGACGAGGCCGTGGGCGAGGTGTTCAATCTGGGCGGGGCCGCGCTGTTCGATTGGAGCGAGACCGTGCCCTATCTCGCCGAACGCTTCGGACTGAGCTACGCCGATGCGCGGCGGCCGGATTGGAACTACTTCGAGCTGGATTTGACCAACATCAAGCAAAAGTTGGGGTTTGAACCCAAGCACGACTTGGCGAGCATCCTCGACGCGGCTGAGGCCATGCGGCGCGGAGAGGACGTGGGGATTATCCCGACGGGCGTGCGCTTTGGCTAGCGTAGTGATGCGGAGGAGACCCACATGATCGAAGGACACCAAGTACTAGCCGACCGCGGCGCTGTGTCCGCCCAGCAGCCAGCCGCAGCGCGCATTGGCGCGCAGATATTGGCCCAAGGCGGCAACGCCATGGATGCAGCCGCAGCCACCAGTTTCGCCTGCTGCATGTTGGCCCCCCAATCCAACGGCATCGGCGGCTACATGTCAGCGGCAGTCGTCTTAGAAGGCTCCACCGGCCGCGTCTGGTCGCTCGACGCCAATGCCGTAGCTCCAGCCGCTGCCCACGAGCACATGTACGACATTCTGCCGGCCCGCCGCGACAACATGTGTACCAACGAAAAAGAATACGCCTGTAGCGTGCGCGACGATGCCAACGTGTACGGCCCCCAGTCCATAGCCGTCCCCGGCCAAATGGCTGGCATGGGCTTTTTGCACGAGCGCTGGGGAGAGCTGCCTTGGGACGCGATTGTCGCCCCGGCTCAAGGACTCCTCGCCGACGGCTTTCCCTACGGCCCAGCCCTAGCCGGTGCCATCCGCAGCCAAGAAGCCATTCTGCGCCGCTTCCCCGCAACATTTAGCCACCTCGCCCCACAGGGCGAGTTGCCCAGCCCCGATGACATTTGGCATCGCCCCGACATGGAGCGTACCCTAGCGCGTTTGGCCCAAGCTGGTTGGCGCGACTTTTACTCCGGCGAATTGGGCCGCACCATCGGCGATTATGTCCAAGCCAGCGGCGGCGCTCTCACCCGCGAGGATATGGCTGGCTTTGCGCCGCGCCTGACCGAGCCGTACCAAATCACCTACCGCGATGTGCCGGTGTACGGACCGATTTTGCCCAATGGCTGCCTCTCCGCTCTCCAGATACTGCACATGCTAGAATGCCTGCCCATAGTGCCCGACGACCGAGCCCTGTACTGGCACCAGCTAGCCGAGGTCGTCAAGCAAGCCTGGCGCGACCGCCTGCGCTACGTCGGCGACCCCGATTTCGTCGATGTGCCAGTGGAGCGCTTGCTGAGCAAGGACTACGCGGCCGGTCGCGTCGAAACCCTGCAACAATTCCCCGAGCAGGTCGATCAGCAAGTGTACGAAGCCTCGGGTCCAGCCGTCTCCGAAACCTTGCACGTATCGGCCGCAGACGCCGAGGGCAATCTCGTAGGCATCACCATCACACAGGGTGGGGCCTTTGGCTCCTGTTTCACCGTACCGGACACGGGCATTATCCTAGGCCACGGCATGTGCCGTTTGGACCCTCGTCCCGGTCGGGCCAATTCTGTAGCTGCGCACAAGCGTCCGCTCAACAACGTGGTCCCCATGATCTTGCGCCTGCCCCAGCGCGACGTGGCTATCGGCCTACCCGGCGGTCGCCGCATCATCAGCGTCGGTGCCCAACTCGGCCAGCGCATTATCGACTTCAACGCCACCGCCTTGGGAGCCGCCACAGCCCTCCGACTCAACGCCGAAGCCCAAGAACCCCTCGAACTAAAGCGCGGCATCGACCCGGCGATTGTGCAAACCCTAAGAGAAATGGGCCACCGGGTGCAGGTAGTTCAAGCAGTGGCCGGCGGTGCTCACGGTGCCGAAGTGCTCAAAAGCGAGGGCAAAGTGCGCGCCGGGGGCAATGGCTGGGCCGCGGGTGTGTAGGTGGTTTGCAGGTGATAATCACCCTTGACGTGGGTGATTATCACCCATATCATGGGTATATGAACACAAATCGACTGCTGCCTCGATTTGCTTCCGCGAGCGTGGAGCGGGCGCTGCGGGTCATGCCTGTGACCGTTCTCACTGGCGCACGACAGACCGGCAAGAGCACCCTCGCCCGCATGCATCCCATCGGGGCAGACCGATCTTACTTCACCCTAGACGATTACGGCGTCCTCGAACAAGCCCAACGCGAACCAGATGCCCTTGCTGCTCGGGCCGTGCAGATCACGCTTGATGAGGTGCAACGGGTGCCGCATGTGCTACTCGCTATCAAGCGCCTCGTTGACGAGGATCGGGTTGCTGGTCGTTTCCTCCTGACTGGGTCGGCGAATCTGTTGCTTATGAAGGAGGTGGGCGAAACGCTGGCTGGCCGCGCTAGCTACTTGATGCTCTGGCCCATGACCCGTCGCGAGCAACGCGGGTTGGCTAGGCCTGGTCTGTGGACAGAGCTCGTAGATGCGCCCCCTACTGCATGGCGGGATGTGCTGCTCGCGGAGCCAGCCGAAGCAGAGCCGTGGCAGGCCCTTGCTCGACGCGGAGGTTATCCCGTCCCAGCCCATGAGTTGATAGACGATGACGATCGGCGGCTCTGGTTCGAAGGCTACGCGGCTACCTACTTGGAGCGGGACATCCCGCGTCTGTCCCCTATCGCAAGCATAATCGACCTGCGGAGGTTGATGACGGCAGCCTGTCTGCGCGTTGGAGGGCTATTAAACCAAGCAGACCTAGCTCGGGACGTACATCTTGCCCCGTCCACAGTGCAGCGGTATCTCAACTTGCTAGAGGTGTCGTTCCAACTAGTCCGCCTGCCATCCTATTCTGTCAACAGGACGAAACGGCTGGTCAAGTCATCCAAACTCTACTGGAGCGACACCGGGTTGGCTTTGCACTTAGCGGGCGAGGCACATCCTCGCGGCGCACACCTAGAGAACATAGTGCTCTGCGACCTACTCGCTTGGGCTTCTACTCGTATCGAAAGAACAGAGATTCTCTTTTGGCGGACGACCAAGGGTGCCGAGGTCGATTTCGTCATCGAAACGGGCCGCCGTCTGCTGCCCGTAGAAGTAAAGGCCGCCGCGAGCGTCCATCCCGGGGATGTGCGACATCTGCATACATTCCTAGATGAATACTCCGATATGACGCAGTGTGGGATCGTTCTCTACGATGGCGAAGAAACGTTCTGGCTCACTGATCGCGTACTCGTCGCACCGTGGTGGAGCGTGGTTTGAAGCTACTATCTAACATACCATGGAGAAAAAAATGAAAATTACTGATTTGCAAGTGATGCGGATAGGGTCGGAAGGGACCAACAATTGGATGTTTGTGAAAATCGAAACTGACGCCGGCATTCATGGATGGGGTGAAGCTAGTTTGCAATACAAAGACGACGCCTTGGGCGGCGAGTTTGCGGCGTTCAAGCGCTTTCTGCTAGGCAAAAATCCATTTGAGATTGAGCGAATTTGGACCTCGTTGTATCGGCGTGTGACGTGGTCGGGGGGAGCGGTAACGACGAGTGCGATCAGTGCGATTGACTTGGCGTTGTGGGACATTAAGGGTAAAGCCTTGGGCGTCCCAGTGTATGAATTGTTGGGTGGAAAATCGCACGACAAAATTCGCATGTACGCCAATGGCTGGCCGCGAAAGAACAACACACCTGAAGGAATCGCCGAGGGCGTAAAACGAGTAGTAGATCAAGGCTATGAGGCGTTGAAGTTTTACCCTTTTAGAGGTACACAGGTGGCCACCATCGAGCGCATTCAGCACGGCGTCGCCCTTGTCGAAGCGGCACGCGAAGCCGCTGGGTCGCAAATTGAAATCGGAATTGACATTCGCGCGCGCTTGAATATATGGAGCGCACGGCGTGTGGCGCAGGAATTGGAGCCTTATAACATTGCATGGATGGAAGAGCCGATTTTGTGGGATAATCCAGAAGCGCTAGCGCAATTTGCCCGTGAAGTAAATGTGCCCATTGCAACGGGTGAGCAGCTATACACTCGCTGGGATTTTCGCGCGTTGTTGGAACTGAATGCGGTCGGGATTATTCAGCCGGACATTTGTCATGCGGGCGGCATCACTGAATTGAAGAAAATTGCCGCAATGGCCGAAACGTATTATGTAACAGTCGCCCCACACAATTCCAATGGGCCGATTTCAACAATCGCCAGCTTGCATTTGGATCTGTGTATTCACAACAGTTTGATGCAGGAAATTTTTGTGTCGTCCATTGATCGATACAACAAAGTGCTTACGCAGCCTATTGAAGTGATCGATGGGCACTGTGTGCCACCAGCAGGGTCGGGTTGGGGCGTAGAGTTGCGAGAAGATGCTATGGAACAACATCCGCCGAAATCGTTTACGCCGATTGAATCTGAACCGTACGTGGAATTTTGAGTAGCAAAGTGGCTCCCACTCCTCACGCCCTGTTTGGCCAGTCCTGGCGGAGCCAATCCTCCCAGCGACATGCCTGATCCACTCGTGCATCGCGAAGCGCGTCCGAATAATGCGGATGTCCATGCACGTAAGGAGGCTTTAACGGCAGGCGATGTCCTGTTATTGCTTCCAATGCATCTCTTCGGGCCCCGAAGTGGCACATTCGATTCATGCGGGCGTCCTCTTCGAGACCGGAGACGATCTCTTCGGCGAAACGCGGAAGAGCCGTTCTGTCAGCAAGGCGAATAGATACATAACGGACATCTAGGCTCGGATCATTGAAGAGGACGCTGAGAGATGCGCTGCACTCAAACCACAAAGCTGGACAACCTTGCAGCAAGTGTACCGCCGCCGACCGGACAATCGGCGAAACGTCCCGGCACGCTTCCTTGATGTAGTCCGAATTCACCTCGGACGTTTTGCTTGCTAGGGCACACAAGCAAGCGGCGCGAACCTCAGGTTTTGAATGGTTTAAGCACTTCTTGATCAGTTGCAGAGCCGCGTCCGGGAGTGGATCACCAACAAAAGAGAGGATGACATCCTTTACCTGCTCAGAATCGCCGTCACTAAGTTGATCCATCCGGTATTCGACCGAACTTTTCCGCCACCCTGACCAGGTTCGATAGGGGCTCGTCACCGGCTCGGGTGGGTGTTCCGCCGCTTCCATCGCCAAAGCACCTTCGACAGAAACTAGGCCAGCGCGCAGATCCGACCACTGTGGACGCTTCATCGACGAAGCGATAAGGGCCGTTTTCATTTCTAGGGCTGTCCAACTCGGATGCGCCTGCCACACACAGGCTGCGGCTCCAAGAGCGATCGGCCCCGAGAACGATGTCCCAAGTGTGCGAGCATAGCGCCGTGGCAGATTGTCTATCTTGACATAAAAGTGGTTTTCGATCTCTTCATCGGTCCCATGGGGGAGGACAATGTTCTCCGCAGGTGCCAGAATCTCCGGAATCCATTTCCCTTCAAAGGTCGTTCCCCGGCTCCCGGGAAACGCTTCGGCCCGGTCTAGGTCTCCATCCGGGGAAATCACTATCCCTCCAACGGAAAGCACCGACGGGGCCGCGGGTTCGGTAACCCCAGCAGTCCGGTCGGATGTATTCCCCGACCCTGCCATTACGAGCAGACCATCGGCCGCTATTTCTTCACACAAGATGCGTATTGGTTCCGTTTGCCAAGGCAGAAGGCTCGAGTCGATCCCACATCTGTGCGCCGACAATACAGCTCGTATCTCGTATTTTCTCCAGTTGTCCCGAACCCATTCCAGCGCCTTAATTTGTGCCGCATATCGCCCTTCAGGATCCTCGCTCTGGCCGGGGAAGTATTCGGCAACGAGAAAGAGATCAGCTTCCGGGGCGATACCCCGGTACAGCCCCTGCGATTCGGCACCTGATCCAGCCGCCGAGGCCGCGGCCCACAGCCCATGCGCGCCTCCTTTCCATGGTCCAGGCTCCGCCTCGAACATCTTGGGCTGCGGTTCGGACTCCATCACCATTACTTTGTAAGTTGTACGTTGCTCGTTGGTGGTGATATCGGGGTGGCTTGGGAAATCCCCATCGACAACAGCAATGCGCACACCTTTCCCCGTAAGTTCATCAGGCACACTCAGGAAGTCTCGCAACGTCGGCCACATATCTCCTCCTCCTCCTATTGGGTTTCTGAGACGAGTTGCTCATGGAGCTACGCCTCGGCCACATGACAATTGAACCAATCCACAACGCGCCGATACAAATCATCGAGAGCATCGCGGGACCAAGCACTTGTGCCGTGGTGCTCGTCCTTATACAGCCGTAGCTCGACGCGCTTACCCAGTCGACGCAGGGCGACAAACGTCTCTTCGGCCTGAGTAGAACCGTCCTGGTCCCCTGTACCACACACGAGCAGCAGTGGAGTAGATATTCGGTCTAGGTAGAAGAAGGGCGAATTCTCGATGTACGCGGCCCGATTCTCCCACGGCGAGCCGCCGAGGCGGGCCTGTCCCGTTTCGCACCATCCTATATGGCGAGTGTACATGCTCATCATATTCACACCCCAAGGAGCAATAGCTAACGCAGCTCGGAATCTGTCGGTCTGCGCGACCAGCGCCACGGTGCTATAGCCGCCATAACTCGTGCCCATTAACCCTACGCGTTCGCCATCGGCTAGACCGAGTGCGACCGCCCGATCTACAGCAGCGAGTACCGGCTCCACAAGACCGATCATCGGGTCCTTTTCTCCCAGCGGCACCTCCGGGAACAACACCGCGTAGCCGGCGCTGCACAGGAGCTGTGGCTCGATAGCCTGCGGCCCTTGGAGACCAAAGCGATTGCTCGTCCCCACACCTCGGTAGCCCCCATACACACTGACGATCATCGGATACGGCGGCCGCGTCTCAGGAGGAATCAACATCATTCCCCGGCATTGCATACCGGCTGCTTCAAAGTCGATCAATTCACTGCGGCCGAGTTTGGACACCTGAACTTCAGGCGCTAGGCAAAACAACCAGTCATGGCTTCCATCCTCTATGCGTAGCACAGAGGGTGGACGATTTGCCTCCTCCGCCATCAAGTAGTAGCACCCGGAGGAATCATCCACTTCCATGTACCAGACTTGACTCGTACACGTGCCCAGTATATCCGCTACGTGCTTCAGCCCTCCGTCCTGCCCCAGATGGGCAACCCGCTCGCTCAGGTCGGACCGATTCTGTAGCACGACGGGCAGGTCCTCGGCCAGCGTCAATTGAATGGTGGGTTCAGTCGGTCGCGCGATCCAATGGCGCATAACCCACTCGTCTGGAACCGATGCACAGCAATGACGACCGGATTCCAGATCGAATTGCCACCACACCTTGCTAGCGAGTGAGTGCAGCTTCGAACCATCCGAACTCCATCGCGGCGTGTCGTATTTCAAAAGGTCGAACTCCGACTCTGGAGTCAGATTTACAGGCTCTTCAGAACCATCGGCTGCGACGATGAACAGCTCGTCGGGCTGCCCTCTACCAGAGGAGGTGTACGCAACACGCTCCGAATCCGGCGACCACGCGTAGTTGATGCCAAAGGCGTTGGCAATGTCCGCGGCGAGCACCCTTTCCTCTCCAGTCTCGATATCCACGGTGAAAAGCTCGAACAGGCAGTGCTGCAAACTCGCTACATATTCGACATAGCGCGTACAGGCCACATGCCGGCCATCGGGCGCGATACGCCAGTGGCCGGAGGCCCATTGTTGTAGCAGCTTCTTGACGGATCCAGTCGAGAGGCTAACATGGCCCAAGTCGCACTGCCACCAACTCGGTACAGTCGGCTCGACCTCCGTGGTTGCATCGGGATCGTTGGATCTGACGTCGATCTTTGGTACGGGACCGTGCGCATCTTCCCGATAGTCGCGCTCGGCTGGCCAGAGGGGTACTACGATACCCTTTCCATCGGGCGTCCACACCGGCAACTCAAAACCAAAGCGGACTAGAACAGGCGCATTCCGCAGCAACTCAACCTCCCCCGTGCCAACGTCCCACAAACCCAGACACGACACCCCTTCGTGCCGCACGCAGGCCACCAGCCTGTCGCCCGCTGGCGACCACTGAGCACCCCAGCTTACGCTGCCTTCGGGAAAAGGCCGCATCGACTCCCCAGTGGCTGTATCCACGACAACCACGGAACTACCAGCCATTTCCGTAGGCACACCCCACTCGTCAAATCTCGGTCCTCGTGCACCGTGGGTACGTCTCTGTACGCCAATAGCGAGATGCCGTCCATCCGGGGACAAGTGAAAGGGCATCCGTCCAGTGGGTTTGGGCAGATCGATGAGAGAGGCGATGGTATTCTCCATAGATTCCCTCCATTATGGGTAAAAGTAGCTGCGATTCTGCTGTCTTTGGATGGTGTATTTTCGCGTTGACAAAAAGTGCTGGAGGGTGTTACTTTTGTCAATATAAAAATGACGTATCTATATATTTATATTAATGTTATGAATTATTTTCTTGACGACATTTAGTCGATTGTTTATATTTTATGTACGACAAAAAGATGGGGGCCGCTTACGTAAGCAGTCCCCATCTTTTTGTTTTTTCTACGTTTTCAGAATTGGGCGGATTGTGGACGCGTGGAATCTTCGATCAAATTCTCCCCTAGGTAATCTCCATTTCCAAGGCTAGAAAGTTTTTTTATTGCTTCCCTCGCAAAAAAGCAGGTCGTAACGTGAGATTATCTCAGACCAGTTAGGTCTAGTGCTGGCCTTGTGCCCTTTATTTATCTCTCCAAACCGCCAAGCAAGGAGGGATACAGATGAAAGAGCCAAGACCAGCGTTGGAGAATTTGTGCTGTCTCAATGCCCAATGCAAGACCTACGGCCAACGCGGCCAAGCCAACCTGCGGGTGCGCAAGACCTATGGAGCCGACCGGATTCGCTATCTGCGCTGTGGGTGCTGCGGCGAGGAATTCAGCGAGCGCAAAGGCACGGCGTTGTTTAATTGCAAAATCGGTGAAGCCCAAGCCGTGTCGGTGATCGAGCATCTGGATAGTGCCTGTGGCTTGAATGCCACGGCGCGCTTGGTGGGGGTGTCCAAGGATGCGGTTAGCCGCCTTTTGCGCGTGAGCGGACCGGTCAGCTATCAACTGCATGACCGGCTGGTGCGTGACGTGCATCCGAGGGCGCTCCAATTTGATGAGAAATGGTCGTATGTGGCCAAAAAACAACGGCACATGACGCCGATGGACGATCCGAGTGAACGGGGGGATTATTGGGATGCTACCAGTTTGGATCCGCAGAGTAAATTGCTGGTATCGCTGGTGCCGGGTCGCCGTACGACGACGACGATTCATCAAGTCGTGGCCGATGCGGCAGCGCGGCTTTCGTGTGATGCGCGGCTGCCGGCGCTGTTTACCGATGGCGAGCCGACCTATCCCGAAGCGATTGTGGCCACCTTTGGTCGAGCCTATCCGGTGCCTCGACGCCATCGCCGGGGCCGCCGGCCGGCCCCTGTTGTTCGCATCCCCCAAGGCTTGGTATACGCCCAGATTGTCAAGCATCGGCACGGCGGACGAGTCCAACGGGTCGAGATCCGACCCCGCTTTGGCAAGGGCCGCTTGGCTGAGGTCGTAGCGCAGTTGGGCTGGACGAAAGCCAATACCAGTGCCATCGAGCGCTTCAACCTGACCGACCGGATGCGTAACGCACGAAAGGGGCGCAAAACCCTGCGCTTTTCACGTCGGTCGGATCGGCATGATGCGCTCAGTTGGATTGGCGCGTTGCGCTACAATTTTCATCACCCCCAGCGTTCCTTGCGCCAGCGCACCGACGAAGGGCGCTGGCAACCGACAACGCCGGCTATGGCCGCCGGCATCGCCGAGCAGCGCTATAGCTCACTCGAACTCATGCGCCTGTGTCCGGTGGGGCTGAGATAATCTCAAGCTACGACCAAAAAGCATGACTTACGTCTTCGCCGCCATAATCTCAGCCGCCTCAATCTGATCCACTAGCGCGATTGAGTGGATCACGTCGCGGATGTCGGTGATCGGCTGCCGGTTTTCAACCACGCAATCAAGGAAGTGCTCGTGCATGGTCAGCAGACCCTCGTAGCGGGGCACATCGTCTTGGGGCACACCGTCGATTTCCCAGCCGCCGAGGGTGCGCACTTGGTTGTCCTCGTGGATTTCGATCTCACTGGGAATTTTCATGTAGCAGCCAATGCCCACGCCGTGTAGCTCCGAGCGCAGCACTCGCCCACCAGAGGCGCGATTGCCGAGCATCACGCCGGTCGCGCGATTGTCAAAGCGCACCAGCGCCGTGTAGTGGTTGAATCCCTCGCCGCCGAATTTGTCTTGGTAGGCGGTAACTTCCACCGGCTTGCCGCCAGCCATGTAGCGCAGCAAATCGACGATGTGGACCAGATCGTTCCACAAGGTCGTAGTAAACTCGTCCGCGCTCTGCGGAAGCTGTTTGTTGAAGGTCGTCGTCGCCAGCGACACCGGGCCTTTGGCTGCCACTAGGCGCATGGCCTCGCGGGTAACGGCGGTGTAGCGGCGTTGCAGACCGACCATCACCCAGACGCCCTGGCGCTCGGCAGCCTCTAAAATCGCCCGCGTCTCGTCGCTGTTAGCTCCGGGTGGCTTTTCGATAAACAGGTGCTTGCCAGCAGCGATGCAATCGAGGGCCGGCTGCAAGAGCCACTTCTCGTTCATCACACAATAGACGATGTCCGGGTCGATCTCGTCGAGCAGGGCGCGGTGGTCTTGGTACGTGCGCGTAAAGCCGTACTTTGCGACCACTTGCTTGAGCCGCTCCTCGTCCAATTCGCAAACTGCGGCCATCTCCACGCGGTCGGCGAGGCGATGGACCGATGGGTAGTGGGCGCTCTGACCGCGGCCCCCCGCGCCGATAAATCCCGCTTTAAGCATGATCTTCCCCTTTCTGGCACAAAGCCGTAAAAAAGCGCACGTCAATCCGCGCCAAGTCGATGACGGATTCCACCGGCTCGCCGCCGTATTCGCTGTGGAAGCTGACCGGGCCAGCAAAGTCCAACCGCTTCAAAGTCGCAATCACCGAAGGCCAATCGACAAAGCCCTGCCCCATACGCACGACGCCGGTAGTGGGATTACCCTGCTGCGTGATGCTCAAGGACCGCTGGCGGGCCAGATCCTTAAACGCGACCAGACACAAGTGCGAGCGCACAATGTCTAAGGCCATGGCGACCGGCTCGCCGCACAGCGACAAATGCCCAGGATCGGCGAAAACACCCACGTATTGCGGATCGCAGTCCTTGACGATGTTCATCGCGGCGCAGGCATTGAGGCCCATGGACGCGCCCGAATGATTGTGAATGACAGTTTTGACGCCGTATTTTTCCGACAGCGCCTGAAACCCCTGCGTAAAACCGCGCACCTCGTCTAACTGCGTCCAGTAGGGCACATCCGGCTCCCAGTGCCAGTAGCCTAACTTGACGTGAGCCACACCAGCCTCGCCCAAGGCCGCGTAATACCTTTCCGCGTAGTCGATGTCCGGGCGGTTGAAGTCGCCCGGAGCCGTGACCAAGGGGATGCAGAGACCGGCGTCGGCAAAGCGGCGCGCGGCCTCCGGCAGAGCCGTGGCTACATTGTCGGGGTTGACCGGGTAGCCGTCGCGCACGCACAGGTCGGCCCCCTGCACGCCAATGGACTGCAAGGCGTCGATGAGTTGCGGGACATCGAGCCCCTCTAAATGCTTGGTAAATACGATATACGTCAGATCCACGATGTGCGCTCCTTTCTCTATATTTGTTTGACAAAGCGAGGTAAGGGTATCAAAATATCGGCCAAGTGCCAACGACTTAAACGGAGCAAGTCGAGTTATGGAAGCAATCAAAATGAATCCCAGCCCGGCAATTGAGGTCCCCAAACCGCTCACTCCCGCCCAAGTGCAGTCCTTTATCGACGACGGCTATCTCGTCGTGCCGGGCCTGATGGAAGAAGCCGAGCTCGACGAACTCAAGCGCGACCTCGTGGACGTGGCGCGCGGCCGCTACGAGTGCGACAACATCGAGCCGGTCGATCCCGCCATGAGCGACCAAGCGGTGCTAGAGAGCATCCTCTGCATCCACCAGCCCCACTACGTCAGTCCAGTCATCGAAAAGTACGTCCGCCACCCCAAAATCTGCGGTGCCCTGAGCCAGATCACGGCCGCGCACCTGCCCTTTTGGGACGGCAGCGTCAAGTGCATGCAGTCCATGTACTTCGTCAAGCCGCCCAACTTCCAGGGGCAGGCTTGGCACCAAGACGAGATCTACATTCCCACGAGAGATCGCTCGCTGATCGGCGCGTGGATCGCCGTGGACGACGCCACCGTGGGAAACGGCTGTCTCTACGTCATTCCGGGATCTCACCGGCCTGGGTATCTCTACCCACAGCGGCCACACGAAAACCCAGACGAGTTCGACTTCGCGCCCGAAAGCTACGGCTTTGACGAGAGCGTCGAGATCCCGGTTGAAGTGGAGGCCGGTGCCCTCGTGTTCTTCAACGGCTACCTCCTCCACCGCTCGTACAAAAACCGAGGCGACACCTATCGCCGCGTCTTAGTCAACCACTATTGCAACGCTTGGAGCCTGCTGCCTTGGAGCATTGAAGAAGGCGAATCGCCCGCTCGCGCCGACCGGCGCACCATCGTGCCCGTAGCCGGCATCGACCCCTACGCCTGGAAGGGCTATCAAACACCGGCCAAATCCGTGGGACTGCGGCACTGCAAGGCCATCGACGAGGTCCACGCCGCGCGCGAGGAGCACGTATAGAAAAGAGAGGCGACTTTGGACAAAATAAGACTGGCATTGGTCGGCTGCGGGGGCATGGGAACGCGGCACCTATACGGCCTAGGTGAACTCGCCAAAACCCCGTTTGACAATGTAGAACTCGTCGCCGTATGCGACATCCGGCGCGACAACGCCGAACTAGCGGCCACAGAAGCCGAAAAGCTCGTGGGCCAGCGGCCCGCTGTGTTCACCGACCTCGAAACCATGCACCGTGAAGTCTCCGACTTAATGGCCGTAGATGTCGTGGTGGACCCGTCGGTGCATCACGCCGTGGTCTGCCAAGCGCTCGATCTGGGGTTGCACGTGATGGTGGAAAAGCCCATGGCCATTACCGTCAAGGGCTGCCAGCAGATGATTGAGGCCGCCGAGCGCAACCAGCGCATCCTGTCGGTGGCGGAAAATTACCGCCGCGATCCTTCGTCGCGGCTGGTGCATCACCTGCTGGAGCAAGGGGCCATTGGCCGCCCCTACATGGCGATCTTCCACTCGCTGGCCCCGCATCGCGAAGTGTTTATCACACCTTGGCGGCACATGAAGGATCGGGGCGGGCTGCTGTTGGATCTGGGCGTCCATTTCACCGACATGATTCGCTACCAACTCGGGGATATCAAGGAAGCCTACGGGGCCGTTGAATTAGCCTCGCCCGTGCGCCACAAGCCCGAAGCCGTCAACTCGCCCTATGAGTTTTACCAAACCCGCTTCGCCGAGATGGAGCAGCAAGTCCACGCCACGGCCGAAGACACCTCTATGGCAATGTTTCGGATGGAAAGCGGCCTCGCGGTCAACTGGGTGGTGGGCCTAGGGGGCTACGGCTCTTGCGGCGGCGAGGTCATTTTCGGGTCCGAGGGCGTGATGCAAGGGTTTGGCACGCGCGGTGCTAGGGCGTGCCTGCAACGGGCCGACGGCACAACGCTCGACCACGCCGCACTCGTGGCTGACGCAGAAGCATTCGCCCTAGAGCCATTGGCCGAGCACTTTTTCCCCGAGCGGGTCGCCGACCAAGACATCGACTGGAAACTGTTGGCGCTAGAGTACTTTGAACTAGCCGAGGCCATTCTCAACGGGCGGGAAATCGAGGTGGATGGAATGGAGGGCCTAAAAGATGTGGCTGCGGTGTACGCGATTTTCGAATCGAGCCGGTTGGGTCGGACGGTGCAGCTCAGCGAGGTAGAAAGCGGAGCCGTCTATGAGTACCAAGCCGAAATCGACGCGGCACTGGGCATCGACTAACAGGAGACCAAGATGAAAAAACTCACCGATAAGGTCGCCCTGATGACCGGTTAGTGCATTTCAGTCTGCGGCGGAGTCGCGATCTGACGCGGCCTACTCGGCCTGCAGACGTTCTTTAACCTCGTCAAAGAACGCCTTAAAAGAACCTTGGTCGGCGTGCTCCCAACGGTCAAACGTCGCTTGCAGCGCTTCTAGCCAACGCTCTTGGGGCAGATTTTGCACCGATAGACAGACGTAATAGGCATCGGTCAACGCCAAGCCTCGCCGTCCATCCACAAGGGCTTGCTCCATGCGCTCGACGAACGGAGCTACCTCGGGCAAGGCTTCGACGCACTTTGCCTTGTGCTGGACAAAGCTCGCCAAGTGATTGACCATGCTCCGGCTAAAATCGTGCTGCTTTGCCGTACCGGATACGTCGTCAAGGTCCAGCTCTCCCCTGTGATACAAGTCCAACAACTGCTGGGTGATCGTGCGTTGCTTCGCCCCAAGGGTCGCTTGCCGCGCGCTGCGCAAGCCGCTGGTGAGAGCCGACATATCGTGGCAGCAATTGAGCCAGCGCGTGCCTTTGGCGACCACGCGGCGCATGGACTCGCCCGGGCCGACGGCCGTACCCATGGCCTTGCCGTTGGCCGCGCAAGCTGCCCCCACGCGGTCAAAGGCCGCCAGCACGCGGTCGTGGTCTATGTGGGGGGTTCCCTCGCGTTCGACGCCGTAGCTGTGCGCCAAGTCGCTCGGCCCCACGAAGAGCAGGTCGATCCCTTCGATTGCGGCAATCGCTTCTACTTCCTCCACGCCCTCGGCGTCTTCGATCATCACGCCCAGTATAGTCTCGGCATCAGCCCTGCCCATGTACTCGGTGGGATCTAGCGTCCCGTAGTCCGAATCCCGGCCACAGCCCAAGCCGCGCAAGCCCAGCGGCCGGAACTTGGCCATCTGCACAAAAGCCCGCGCTTCGTCGGCGCTCTTGCAATGGGGCCAAACCAAGCCCCCGGCCCCTAACTCCAGCGGCTTGATTACTTGGTTGTACGGCCCCTTGGGAATGCGGACCACTGTATCGACCCCCGTGGCCCGCGCCGCCAAAATTAGCTGCGACAGCCCGTCTAGCCCGAGATGGGAATGCTCCATGTCGATCCAGACGCAGCCAAAGCCCGCTTGCGCCGCTAGCTCGACTACGACCGGGTCAAAGATCCGGTTGATTTCGACTATCTCTACAGTCGCCCCTCCGAGCAGGGCGGCCTTGGTCTGGTTGGCTTTCACGATGCCTCCTCAAATTGTGGCAACACGTCGCGGCCAAACCACTCAATGGTTTGCCGGATCGCCTCCGGTGGGATGCCCAGCGCCCCAGCACCAATAGTGACGCGTTCCAAGCCGGGCAGTTACGCTTGAATCTCGGCGAGCTGTGCGGCCACGTGCTCGGGCGGCCCGCAGATCCATGCCCCTTCGCGCACCAAATCGCGCACCGTCGGCAAGCCGGCCTGCGCCGCCGACGCCCCGTCGTACGTGGCCGCGATTTGCGCCTCAGTCAGCGTCGGCATCCGGCCCAAGGGGGCCAGGACCTTGAGCTGTTCCTCAAACCAAACCCCAGCCTCGCGAATCGCCTGCTCTTGAGTGTCGGCTAAGTGGACTTGTAACACCAAGGCCAACCCTGCGCCCAATGCGTCGCCAATGCTGGCGACGGACATCTCGGCGTCGCGGCCCGCACGGGCCAACTCGTCGCGCCAGCGCTCGGCGATTTCCATCGCCCTTCCACCGCCGGGCACCACGCCCTTGATCCCGTGCTTAATCATAAACGCAATGCCGCGCGGATTGGCGCTGAAGATGGGCTGCCAGCACTCGACCGGCCGGTTGCGCGGCCGCGGCACTAGGGTGATTTCCTCAAGCGTATCCCGGCGATGCGCGACCTTAGCCGGCAGTTCGTAGTGCGGGCCGCAATGGGCAAACGACGGCTCGTTCCACGCCTTGAAGAGGATCTCGACTTGCTCCTCAAAGAGGGCGCGGTTGGCCGGGTCGCCCTCGAGCGGCGCGCCCAAAGTGGCCAACTCGCGGCCGATATAACCGCGGCCAATGCCAAAACGGAAACGGCCCTCAGTGAGGATGTCGGCGAGGGCAAAATCCTCGGCCAGCCGCAACGGATGCCACGCTGGCACGGTGTTGAACATGCTCCCCAAGTGGAGCCGTTGCGTGTGCTGGGCCAAATAGACGGCCAGCATCGGGATATTGGGGATGCCGCCGTAGCCCTCGCACTGAAAGTGGTGCTCGGCCAACCACAGGGTGTCGTAGCCAGCCGCGTCCATCAACTCCGCCATGGCGCGGGCTTCGGCAAAGACCGAGGCGAGGTGCTCGTCCGCCTCGACCCGCTCGTCCACCGGCCGACCGGCAAATCCCAAGTCGTCCATGGCGACGTGCCCGCCGTAAAAGTAGTCGAATTTCACGGGGTCTCCTCTCGTTCACCTACTCGCTTTTGCCGCGCGTTTTTTCTATATTCGCCCACCTGTCAACGCCCATTAAAAACCACAGGAGACCTGTCATGGCAGCAAGTGGACCCGTTCCCACCGCCCGCGCCCAAGGCCGCGGCCCCACCATCTGGCTGGCTGGCTCGCCCGACGAGCTAAAGGAGTGGATGCCCCTCGGAATCGCCGGAATCGTCACCAACACGGTGGTGCTCAACCAATACGCCAAACAATACGGCTCGGTCATCAGCCTGATAGAGCAATACCTCAAGCTCACCGACAAGCCTGTGGTGATGGAAATCGACGGCCATTCCGTTGAAGAGCTGTTAGAAGTCGGGCAAGTTTTTACCAACATGTCGGAGCAGATCATCCTCAAAATCCCCTGCAACGTCAACGGCCTCAAGGCATTTAGCATCCTCAAAGACCAAGGCGTCGAGACCTTCTGCACCACAGTGTTCTCGCTAACGCAAGCTGTGGCCGTCGCCCAAGCTGGAGTGAACCACATCCTGCCTTTTTGCGAGCCGGTCAAGGAAGTGGGCGGCGACCCGACCAAGCTGATCCGCGAATGCGCGCAAATGTTCAGCGGCTGGGGCCAGCGCCCCTTCATCATGGCCGCCCTCATCCGCTCGGTGGAAACCGCTCACGCCGCCTTCCGCGACGGGGCCGACGAACTCGTCACCATGTGGACGGTGTACCGCGACATGATGGATCACCCGCTAACCGCGCAATGGAACAAGACCTTTATGGACGAGTGGGTCGATATGCACCAGAGCGGCTTGTTGGAAGGAGTGCCGGTGCGCTCCGATTGACCGCGCCGCGCCCTCACCTGCGCTCGACCGGGTCTGATCCCTGAGCTTGTCGAAGGGACCAGACCTCACCCGCGCTCAGTCGGAATCTGACACAGCAATTCGCTCCAAGCCGTGCCCAGATTCATCACGTCCCCGCCGCAGATTACCAAGTCGCAGCCCGCATCCATCGCGGCCGTAAGCAGTGGCCCCGGCAAGGTGAAGATGCCACTCAGCTTACCGGCGGCCTGCGCCTTGGCCAAGCACGAGAGCACGGCCTCGCGCAGCTTTGGGTCGCCCATCTGGCCGGTGCAGCCCATATCGACCGCTAGATCCCCCGGCCCCATGAAGATTCCCGAAAGGCCCTCCACGGCGAGTATCTCATCGACATTCGCCACGGCCTCCACGGTTTCGATCTGGACAAAGAGGTGGGTGCGAGCATTGGCGCGGGCCAGGACGTCGTGCAAGTCTTCCATGCCAAAGCCCATGCCGCGCGTGCGCACGTTGAAGCCGCGTCGGCCCAACGGCGGGTACTTGCCCACCTCGACGATGCGGCGCGCGTAGGCCGCATCATCTACCATGGGGACGAGAATGATCCGCGCCCCGATTTCGAGTGCCCGCAGCACGTGGTGGCGCTCGCCATCGGGCAGGCGAATGAGCGGGAAAATACCGCCTGCTTCCGCGGCCAAACACAAAGTCTCGGCCCGCTCAAAGCCGACCGGACCGTGTTCGCTTTCGATCCACACCGCTTCAAAACCGACCTGCGCCGCCAGCGAGACGAGCAGGGGCGAGGCGCTGTTGACGGTGACGCCGCGTATCCGGCGCGGGCGACCGTCCTGATCTAAGAATACGTCGTCGGTGATTTTTAAGGTCATGGGAATCGTTTCTCTTGTTTGGAGCCGCCTCAATATAGGGCTATCTTCCCCGTCTCCCAAACGACTCCAAAGGAGGCGCTATTGTGACACCACTAGACTACGGACGCTCGTTTCTAATCGGCAACGACCCGAAAAACGAAGTGCGGTTTTGGGTCGAGTCGCGGACGCGCATCATCGACCAAGCCTCCGGCCAGAGCGAGGACTACGTGCAGGTGGGGTCGTGCAAGAGCGAGCACACCTTTGCCAAAGACAATCTCCTGCACGAAGACAACTACGACTTCCTGCCCGTCTTTGGCCCGGAGTGGTCGGTCATCTATCGGCGTCACGCCAACCTACGCGACCGCTATCGAGAGATCCGCCGCTCCGAGGAGTGCTGGAACGGGCAACAGTACCATTTGATTGTCGGGAGCGATGTGGAGGAACTGACCAGCGATGCGGCAGTGCGCGAAGCAACCTACGACTCAGTGCCAATCGTCGCGCAGACCCAAGTGCAGAACGAGGAAACCGGGTTACAGGCGATCATGGAGTGCCCAGTCAAAACCATGAACACCAATCGCGCCAACGATATCTACCAAGTGGACACCGGCCCGGTGGCCTTCCCCGACCTGAGCCAGCGCCACGCCCGTCACGTCGATTCTCTATCCCTAGCCTTTGTGGTCTTCAACGCACCGCACTTTGCCGACTTCGTCCTCGAAGCGCCGACCCGCGTAGGCGACGAGCAGGTGTATCACTATTCTAAGCTGGTGTCTTTAGCAGCGGTAAACAGGCTCTACGCGGTGCGCTCTTAGCTCGACTTTATCCATTCAGGTAGCGTAACAGACGGTGTGTATCAAGCGGTTAAAGAGGGTACGTGGTATTTTTACCATGTCGTCCTGCGGTTGGGTGGTTGAAAAAGTCGCCCAAATTCGTTTTCGGACCCCCGCCAACGCATCCGCAAAGGTTGGTTTTACTTTTTTATACCACGCGGTGGCGTGCCAGCTTGGTGCTCTTTTTTTGCCCCAGCGATGGGCGATCAACGTGACGAGACTAAATAAGGCTAAGAGGACCGGGGTAGTACGGGCAATCGCTCGGTCATTCCACTGGCGTTGGGTTTCCATGCCCAGATGGGCGCGGGCTTGTTCAAAGGTGGTTTCGACGGCCCAGCGCTGAATAAAAAACGTCAGCATCTGCCGAGGCGAGAGGCTTCGATGGGTCGATAGCAATGCTTGGGGTGCAAAGGTGTGGTGGGGATCTCGGATGAGCAGCCATCGAATCGGCACGGGCGGCAAGCCGGTGTGATACCAGACCGCGGTTTGGGAATAGACCTCCACGGTGCGCCGGCGGCGGCCATACCAACGAGAGATGGTTAGGGTTTGCCAAGGCGTATCCGGGTCGTCCAGATGGTGTTGAAGGGAGGGTAAACGGCTCCCTTTGCAGCGGGGGCGACCCACTTGGCGGGCCGACCGAGGCGGGGCCGGGGTATACAGGGCCGCATCCAGACGCAGACGCGTCACGACGGTAACATAGGATCGGACCGCGTCGAGGAAGGCCAGCGCCGCAAAGCTACTATCGGCCACCACCACAATACGCCGTCCTGGCAGCCAACGGGCGACGATGTGGAGCATGCTTTGGGCGCGCTGTAACAGGGACACGGCGGGGCGACCCTGCTGGGTATAATAGCGCTGGGAGGGACATAGCACACTCATAAAGGGTAACGCCCAAAGCCGATCCGCCCAGCCGATCGGCGTCAGCAGCATCAATGACAGCCAGCGTAGGCCACTGGCTTTAACCACATGGCTCCGACTGGAACGCACCGGATCTCGATAGATGCCTTGGGCGCGGATGTGGTCGCCCCGCCGCCGCTCAATCGTATCATCTAAGCCCAAGACAATCCAGCCGGTCGGCGCAAAGGTCGCCACTAACAACGCCAATAAACGCTGACTACCCGCCATCGGCGACCACACACAGCGATTGAGCAGGCGATGATAGGTCTGAAACTGGGGCTGTGCCCCCAAGCCCATCACTTCCAACACCGCGCTGACCGTCCGTTTGCCCGGTGCCAACAAGGCTCCGAGCAACAATGTCTGCGCCTGCGGCCAGACACGGGAAGAAAAAATAGGGGCAACGTGCGACAAAACACTTATTATATCCTTCGGCAGTCGACTCATAGCATCCTCCTCGGTTGTAGGTGTCTCGACACCATCTACGCTACGAAGGAAAATGAGTCGCTGCCATTGTTCTTTGGATAAAGTCGAGCTTAGAAGCTGTTTGGAAATTTTGCTAAAATCACTTATTTCACTTCACTAATGGCCTAGATCAAAGGAGGCATCATGTACAGAGTAGGAGTCATCGGCTGTAGAGGCATTGGCAATCGGCACGCCCAAGGGGCCGAGAGCCTAGCAAACGCCGAGGTCGTGGCCGGTTGCGACCTCGTGCCGGAGCAACGCGACGAATTTGCCGCGCAGTTCAAGGCGACCAATCCCGGGCTGGAGATGTACGACGATTACCGGGAGATGCTGGAAAAGGCACAGCTCGACATCGTCACGGTAGCCACCGGCGACAACCGGCACGCCGACTTAGTGGTGGCCGCGGCCGAAGCCGGCGCCAAGGGGATTTTCTGCGAAAAACCGCTGGCCACCAGCGTGGAGGACGCCGACCGCATGGTGGCTGCCGCAGAAAGCCACAACGCCTTGCTGTCCGTCGACCACACTCGCCACTGGATGCCCGTCTGGCATCGCTGCCACGAACTAGTGACCGAGGGCGAGATTGGCGACGTGAGAGCGGTCTTGTGCGAGCACTACGGCACGCGATCAATGCTGTTCCGCAACGGCACTCACCTGCTCGACGCCATCATGTGGTACGCTGGCAGCAACCCAGAGTGGCTCGTCGCCGAGCTAGAGGACGGGTACGAAGACTACAGCGAGTATCGCGGCGACGGCGGGCACGACCCCGCCACCGAGCCGAGCGCCAACGCCTACATCCACTTTGCCAACGGCGTGCGCGGGGTCTATCTCGGAGAAAAGCAAGCCCCCAACCGACTCGACTTCACCATATCGGGCACCACGGGGAATATTTTCATCGAGCGGGAAGGCGATGCGTATATCGAGCGAGACGGAGAGCGAGAGTTGGTTGAACCGCGCCCGTGGGAAGTCGATGGAATCGCCGCGGGTGTACACGAACTCGTGCGCGCGCTCGACGGCGAAGGCGAGCTGTCGTGTACCGGCCGAGATGGTTTGACCGTTGTGGAGATGATGATCGCCTGCCTGCAATCGCAGCAGCAAAACAACGCAAAAATCGCGCTGCCGCTGGCTCGGTAGAAGCCCGAGGACGACTGACGGGAGAGCGGTTTCCCGGCAGAATTGGCCGCGCCACCACACTAACCGAACCGACATTAGGAGTTGACCATGGGAACTTGGATTCAACGCGCCCCTATGCCCACCCCCCGCCACGACCTACAGTCCATTGCGGTCGACGGCACCATCTACGCCATTTCCGGTGCCGACGATCTCACGGTCGATGCGGTCGAAATCTACGATGTGGCCAGCGACACCTGGACCCAAGGACCGCCCATTCCCACCAAACGGGGATGGCTGGGCGCCGCCCGCATCGGCCGCAGGATCTACGTGGCCGGCGGCAAAACCATCCGCACGCCTGAAGAGAAGAAAGCCTACGGCCACGACTATCACTTCACTTCCCGCGACAACTTGGAAATGCTCGACTTGGACGAGCAAACCTGGTCGGCGCTGGCACCCATGCCCGGCGGACCCCGCGCCGGCTTGGCCGTCACCGCCTGTCAGGACCAGATCTGGGCCATCGGCGGCAACACCATGCTCCGCGAGGACCCAGGCATCCTCGACCGCGTCGAAGTGTACGACATCGCCACTGACACCTGGACCCCAGGGCCGGCCCTGCCCCGCCCCACGCAGGGCCCCACCGTAGCGACTCACGACGACCGCATCTACCTGACCGGCGGCATCAGCGACGAAGATCCACAGCGGCCCTGCCGCAGCGAGACCTATGTGCTCGATCCAGCAGTGGGCCGCTGGGAAGCGCTAGCGCCGGTGCCTACCGGACGCGAATCATCCGGCTCCTGCGTCCTGGGCGACCTGCTCTATACCTTTGGCGGCAAAGATCCGCACTACTCAGCGGCCACCGAAATCTACGACATCCAAGCCGACCGCTGGTTCGAAGACGCGCCCATGCCAGTGGGCAAGGCTTGGCTGTCGGCCTGCGTAGTGGGCGAGCGGCCATTCGTCATGGGCGGGGCCCACAATTGGGAGGACCGAGAGGGCTACAACTGGATCGCGGATCTACACGAGTTCGCGCCCTGACCGTAGTCCCACAGGTCGGCTGTGCGGCGACGGCCACTGCTATAGGATTCAGACGTTCCACACCCGCTCGAAGAGACTCATCCAGTTTCTACCCAACAACTTGGTGATCTCTTCGGCCCTGTACCCGCGATTGGCGAGCGCCTCCGCTAAGTTGGGGAACTCCGCCGGGCTGTCGATCCCCTTTGGTTGAAAACTCAGCTCCGTGTACGGCACCGACCCATCGGCAAAGGTCGAGGGAAATTTTGTGCCCTGCTGCGACACGATGTAATGCCAGAATTCAAGCGGCTGATCGTGAGTCGAATCAGTACCGATGGCCACGTGATCGATACCGATCCGCTCCACCATGTCGTCGATGGCATCGACGAAATCCTCGACCGTCGAATCGAATCCCTTGGGAAGAAAGTTGGCAAACGACGTAGCGCCCACGACGCCCCCCTTTTCGGCGAGGAGCTTGAGCGCCTCTTCTTCCTTGTTGCGCGGGTGGCCGCAAAAACTGCGGGCATTAGCATGGGTGATCGCAACCGGCTGCTCGGACATCTCAATGGCGTCCATCGTCGTCTGCGGGCCGACGTGCGACAAGTCGATGACAATGCCAAGCCGGTTCATCTCGCGCACCGCATCGACGCCGAAGTTGCTCAGGCCACAATCGTTCCGCTCCCAGCAGCCGCTACCCAGCAGATTGGTCTCGTGATAAGTCAGTTGAATCACCCGCACCCCGAGGGCGAGGAACAACCCTAGTCGATCCAGCTCGTTCTCAATGGGCGAGGCATTCTGAAAACTGAGGATGATCCCGGTCTTGCCGAGTTTCTTAGCAGCGTGAATATCGATCGTCTCCTTTACCTGCAAGATGTCTTGGCGCTCGCGAAAACGCCGCATCCACGCCGCCAGATGCGCCATGGTCTGCACGAAATTTTCCCACGTTGCCACCGTGGCGTTGATAGCGGTGATATTGCCGGCTCGCAAACGCTCGAACACCGCGTCGCTCTCCCAGTTGCTGACGTTCAGACCATCTATGACAATCGCCTCGTCGTAAACCTTTCTCGCTTCACTCGACATCGCTCAGCTCCTCGTTTAAACCTCGTTCCAATCCCGAACAGATCGCGCAGTGTGTCTTCGCTTAAGCATGGGGCCAGAATTGATTCCACGCGGTCAGCCAGTCTTCGGCGCGGCTTTCAACGGAGAGCGGCCCCGTTATCTCAACCCCAGGTCGTCCTTTGAACTCGGCGAGCTGATCGACGCTGGCGAGTTCAATTCTGATAGTCATTGGCTTTTCAGGGACATACGGCTTAGTCCGGGTCAAATCGGCAAGCGCATTTTTAGCCCCGTCTTCGATCAACTGACGAGCGCGGACGGGTGGTAACTGGCGCGCGCTAAACCGACTCAGCCCCTTTTTAACAGCCACGGTTGGCAGCGCTTCGCCGAGGAGTGCTCTGGCTTCTCGGCAGACGGCCTCATCGCCGGTGACGAGGGCAATCGGCACCCCATAGTGCCCGTTGAGCGCGGCGTTGACGCCGGTTTCGCCGACGAGATCGTCGTTGAACCAGAGATTTCTATACTGGACGCTGGAGATGGTGTGGCACAGCACCCCGTCGGGAGTGCCGTCGCGGGCGTGCATGCCGATGAGCAGACAGGCGTCGCATCCTTGCTCCCACAGCTCGTCGTAGCGTCCCCACTCGTGATGGGCGACCCATTCGCAATCGGGATCAATTTTGTCGGGGATGAGCGAATTAAAGCTCCATCCTTTGCCCGCACCGTGACAATCGACCACGACAATTTCCGTCGCGCCAGCGGCTTTGGCCCCGCGCACCGCGGCGTTGATTTCTTCCGTGTAGAGCTGTCGGCCCTCTTCAAACATCGCGGCACCACCACTGACCTGCTCCCACACCACAATGCCGCTTACGCCCTCCATATCGGACATGATCAACACGCGCATTATCTCGTTCTCCTCGCATCGTCTGGAATGTGGTTCGCGACCGGTCGCCCGGCTGCGAATTTTTACGTAGGTCAGGCGACCAACTTCAGCAACAGCCCTTCACTTCCTGATCGGAAGGCGCTTGGCAGCGAATGAATTCGTAGAACAGCGCGCCAGCCGCAGCCCCTAGCACCGGACCAACGATGTATGCAGAAAAAGCCGTCCATTCGCCAGCGGCTAGGGCCGGACCCAAGCTGCGGGCTGGATTCATCGAGGCCCCGCACAACGGCCCGGCGAACATGGCCTCCAGCCCCACGGTACCGCCAATAGCCAGACCGGCCGCCGGTCCCACGGCGCGAAAATCGGTCGCCATGCTCATAATAACCAGCATCAGCAAAAAAGTCAGCATGAATTCCCACACTAGGGCCGTAGTGAACAGGCCGTCCACTGGTAGGGTGACCCCTAAATTCAGCACCTGTCCAGGTTGCGTAGCAGCCAGTACTGACGACAAACTCGCCACGTGAATGTAGCTGGCCACCACGGCCCCGGCGCACTGAGCCAAGATATAGGGCGCAATCTCCCTTTTGGGAAAATGCCGCGTCAGCGCGAACGCAAGGGTCACCGCTGGGTTGAAATGCGCCCCGGAAATGTGGCCGGTGGCATAGATCATCACCATGATGACCAACCCAAACGTGGCAGCAACACCCACATGGCTAACCGCCCCGCCGGAAATCTGGTCAATGGCCACGGCACCGCAGCCAGCAAAGACAATGGCAAACGCGCCGATGAATTCAGCGGCGCATTTTCGCAATAGATTCATGGTTCTCCAATTCAAGAGGTGTCACCTGTTCTTCAGCTAGTGCCGCCGCATAGTCGAAGCAAGCGAGAACATCTTCCAATTGCACAGAAGGATATTCTCGCAGGAGCGCTTCAATAGTATCCCCGTTGGCAAGCATCCGAAGGATTTGATGCACGGGAATGCGCGTCCCCTTAATACATGCTTGGCCGTGACACACTTTAGGATCAACGGTAATTCGGTTGTCCATGATCACATCTCCTAACATCTAGTGATTTAGTGCCGTTACAAAAAATATAGCATTCCAAACGATCTTTTAGGACTATCGCCGCTGCAATCGCGTCAACGCGCGCTGGGCTTTGGCGTACTCAGGGGCCAAGCTCAGGGTCAGGCGGTAGACCTCGGCCGCCTTGTCGAATTGGCCCAAGTCGTTATACGCCGCTCCCAGATTGAAGGCGATCAAGTGATTGCCGGGCGCGGCTTTTAGAGCCATGGCAAAATAATCAACCGCCCGTTCCAACGCCCCTTGTCGGACCTCGATCAAGCCCAGTTCATTGGCCGCCTGCGCCCGCACTTCGTCGCCACGTAGCGCCGCCGCAAAGGCTTCCTGGGCCTGCTCTGTTGCTCCCATTCTCTTATAGACTCGTCCCAGAGATAGAAAAACCGCGGCGTCGGCCTTTGTTGCCAACACTCGGCGGTAGTGTTCCACCGCTTGCTCGTATCGTCCCATAGCCCGGTACAGAGCCGCCAAGTTGAGGTGCAATCCCCGATCTTCGGGCGCTTGCGCCAGGGCCCGCCGATAAACTGCCTCGGCTTCATCGTAGCGCTTCATCACCGCCAGCGCCGCGCCCAGATTGTGGCGGGCGCGCAGGTAATTTGGATCGAGTTGCACGGCTGTCCCAAAGGAGTGCACCGCAGCCGCATACTGTCCCTGTTGGGCTTGGACGCGTCCCAAATCAAAGTGTATTTCCGCGTCGGCCAAGGGATCGGCCGGCCGCAAGCCAGCGTTGGCGGCGATCCCCAGCAAGACGACCAAAGCCACACCGGTCCCCAAGGGACGCCACTGTCGGGCCTGTCCCTGTTGCACCAGCCAGAGCAGGGCGTATCCAGCAAAGAGCAGCAGCAGCGGCACCAAGGGCAGGCGATAGCGGCCCGTAATAAAAAAGAGCAGGAGCGAGGCGCTGTACGCGCCGGTGCAGAGCAGCAGCAAACTCGCCTCGGGTCGGTGCCGCCAAGCCAAGACCATACCCACAGCAGCCAAGGGCCCCAGCAGCCCAAAAGGAAAGGCAAAGTGGTGGGTTTTCCACAGCAAGACGCTCATCAGCGAGGAATAGGTGCGGGCGAAGTACACGTCTTGGTTGCGCTTGATCTCCTCGCCCCGCGCCAACAAAAACACCTTGTACCCCAGCAACCGCACAAAATCCCCAGGCGCCCTGGCGATCCAGTCGCCGGCTTGTCGGTAGAAATAAGCCGACCGCTCGGCGTACCCCTCATAGCCCGCTGCCATCGGCTGCTCCATTAAGCTCTCCCATTCCGGCCCTGGGCGAATCCCCACCAAGCGGTCGTAATCGGGATGGTTGCCCAAGTAGAAATTTACGCCGCCGTTCCAAGACAAGGGGATGAACTCGCCACTGACCACCCAATTTCTCGCCGTCACTGCGCCGACCACGGCACTGGCTGTCGCCGCAAAAAGCAGGCACCAGACCAGCTTGCTCCGCACGGCCCGCTCGGTGCTTTTCCAGTACCACAGGCAGGCACAAGGAGCCAACAGGGCCGCATTGGGCACGGCGACTATGGCCAAGCCTTGGACGAGGCCCGAGACTAAAGCCTGTCCCCGTCCCCAGTCGGGCTGGAGCAGGACCAAGAGCAACAGGAGATTGAGAAAAACGGCCAGCGCGGTAGGTAGTAACTCTCCCTCAAAATAGATAGAGGGTCCGTATAGACAGGCCATAGCCCCAGCCAAGAAACCGACTCGGGTACCAAATACCTGCCGACCGATGCCAAACACCAAAGCACAAGAGGCCGCCCCCAAGAGGAACTGAATAAATCGGGGCGTCCAGAACAAGTCGCCGGAAACGGCGTAGATCAGGGCGAGAAAATAGGGATATAGAGGCGGCTGCCAAAAGGGCTTGTCTCCCACCCAGGACACCTCAACGAGCTGCCGCGCCTGCGCCACATAGGAGTGGGCGTCCACTACCGGTGCTGAGAAAAAGGGATTGTCTTGGCTGTGCTCCAGATAGACCAGACGCACGACCAAAGCCAAGAGCAAGAGACCGCCGGCCATCCCCAACTCGCGCCGGCCCATAGAGGCTGCCGAGGACGGGCTATTCATCCTGCACACCCCGTCCTTGCTCAATTAGCAAATTTTGGTCGGCGGGTAGATCCCGAAATCCCTCAATAGTCCCATCCGGCCATTGGACTTCCAGCAGGTCAATGCGCTCGTGGCCTCCCAAGCCAAAGTGGAGCCGCCGGTCGCCAGCCGATAAATAGCTGCTCCCACTTCTCACTAGGCGGCGCTGTTCCAACGAACCGGTCACCAGCCGCACCTCGGCTCCCACCGCATCCCGATTGGCCGCTGTAGCCACCAGCTTGATTGAGATCCAATTGCGCCCGTTGCCGTCGTGATTGCGCGCTAGCTTGGCTGGTCCTCCGCAATTGGTCACCAGCAGGTCCAAATCGCCGTCACCGTCCCAATCGCCTTGGGCCAACCCTCGACTTATTTGCTCCTGCGCGAACCAACTCCCCGCACTGTCTGCCACATCCGCGAAGCGGCAGGAACTGTCGTTGCGAAATAGTTGATGCTCTTGGGCGTAGCGCACCCCAGGTTGCAGTATATGGACGCGGTCCAAGACATGGCCGTTGGCCACGTACAGGTCTTGGTCGCCGTCGTGGTCGTAATCGAAAAATGCAGTGCCAAAGCCCAAATAGAGCCAACTCGGCCGGCCCAAGCCCGACGTCGCAGTCACATCTTTGAAGTAGGTTCCTTCATTGCGGTAGAGCGTATTGGTCTCGCGGGAGAAATTGGTGACGAACAGATCCCAATCGCCATCGCGGTCGCAATCGCTGATGTCCACCCCCATGCCAGCCTCGGCTTGGCCGCGCACATTGTAGGCCACCCCGGCTTGTAGGGCTATCTCGCGGAAGGTGCCATCGCCGGCGTTTTGGTAGAGGAAGTTGGCCACCCCGTCGTTGGCCACGTATAGATCCTGGTAGCCGTCCTCGTTCCAGTCCCAAGCCACCACGCCCAAGCCCTTGCCCTTGGGATTGGCGATACCCGCGGCAATGGATACATCGGTAAAAGTGCCTTCCCCCTCGTTGTGGTAGAGCACATCGGGTACGCCCCCGTACTCGCTGGGCGCACAGTACGAGCGCGTATCTTCCCCAATCGCGCGCAAGCCCGCGTCGTCAGTGCGGATGAAACCGCCGCATATTTTATTGGTAGCTAGGGTAAAATCGAGATAATTGACCACGTACAGATCGAGCGCACCATCGTTGTCGCGGTCGAAAAAGGCAGCGCTGGCGCTCCATTGGGGGGCCTCGACGCCACGGCTGCGGGTGAAGGAGGCGTCCCCCCGGTTGCGATAGAGAACATTGGGCCCGTAGTTGGTCACGTACAGGTCTTGGTCGCCGTCGTTGTCGGCATCGGCCACAGCTACGCCCATTCCATAACCCAAGTCCGCAGCCCCACCAGCATTGGGCACTTCGACAAAAGTACCAGTCCCTTCGTTGCGGTAGAGCGCATTGCCCCTTGGTTCCACCCCAGCTACGGGGGCCAGCGCGACCGCGTAATCGGCTGGGTCCGCAGAGCGGTCCGCGGCGCTGGGGGCTGATGGGGCCACCCAATAGAGGCCGTCTTCTCGATGCGCCAAGTTGATCGGCAGGGCGTCCAAGCCTCTTAAATCGAAACCGTTGACCAGATAGATATCTAAGTCGCCATCCTCGTCAAAGTCGGCCAGCGCCCCACCTGCACCCATAGTCTCGATGAGAAAGTACTGCCCGGCGGCACCGTTTTCGTGGACAAAAGAAAGGCCCGCTTGGTCGGTGGCGTCGGTAAAACGCACCGGCGGCGGCTCGCTTTGGCAGCCTATAGACCAGCCAAGCGCCAAGATAGCTGTCAATCGTTGGACTTGGCGGCCCACCCCTGCGCCTCAATACACCACGTGAGCTAGCCGCATTATCTTAGTCCGCACATTGCTGCGCGCATCCGCATCCACCTCCACCCGCAAAATATACGTCCCCGGCGGCACCCGCTCGCCCGCATCATCCACCCCCTCCCAAACCACCTCGTATTGCCCGCTCGCCCGCTCGCGCACCTGCTCCAGTGTCCAAAGGCGGCGACCGGCCAGATCGTGCACCGAGACGATCACCACCTGGGTTCCATCCAAGCGCAGCACTTCAAAGCCAATCCGCGCTGCGTCATTAATCCCGTCCCCATTGGGCGTCAAGACCTTTGTATCCAGCGTCAGGTCCGCCAAACCCACCTGACCCGAGGGCACCAACACCCGCAGGACGCCGCTTTCCACTTCGGCTACGGCCTCTTGGTCGGCTTCGACTAATTGCCAAGTTCCCGAATCATCGCGGTTGCCCACCCGTCCGGCGAAGGAAACGCCGTGACCAAATAGCGCGGTCAATACATCGACCGCGAGGACCTGGTCGCGGCCGACTGCGTTGGGCAGACGTACCCACAGCGAATCGGTCGCGGTCTCAAGTACCTCCACCACATCTAGGCCCAGCGCTTCGCCACCTCCGGCAGCTACTTCTGCTGCCGAGCCAAGGCGTACCTCCCGCAGCGCCAGCGGCGTCTCCCCTGAACTGACCAACAACACCTCGTCAATACCCGGATCGCCCGCCCGCCGCACAGGCCGCACGAAAAAGGTCAGCCGCGTGTCCTCTCCCGGATGTTCCACTTGCACCGGGAATACCTCGCCCAAGGCTCTGCCCACCCACGGTTGGGAAAACGACACCTCCAAGCGCCGCAATAGCACGGCATTTTGCGGGTCGTCGCTACTCAACCGCACCTGGGTCTTGAGGAAGCGGCGCGGCGACGGCGACGTGATGACTTGGCCTGACAGCAGGTGCGGTTTGCTCCAAGGGCTCCAAGTTTCTTCGTCGACGACCAACACATTGAGCGAATCCCCCTTGAGCGCGGCAATCAATTTATGGTACGCTTTTTTGTCCACCTCAGCGCCGTCGCTCCGGTAATACGTGGTGTTGACTTTGGTCTGATCGCCGGTGCGGGTGGCCACCTCAATGCGCGTACCGGGCGGGACGTCGGCCTCCCAGTGGAGCGTGGTCAAATTCATGCTACTGCTCAAGTCGATCAACGGCGATTCTAACACCACCTCCGGCTGATAGCCCTCGCCGTAGGCCTGGAGTTCGGACCATCCAGCTCTGTTACCCCCTCTGCCCACTAGGTAGTCGAAGGCGATGTAGCGGACCTTTTGCAACTCAAAGCGCACCTCTTGGAACCGAGGCTGGCGGAAGATTCGCCGCTCTTCGACCTGCACCCACTGCAAGCTCCCGTCCGGGGCTAGCGAACCGTCCGACAGTTTCATCCGATAATTGCCCAGCGTACCGCCGGCGCTGCGAGCCGCTGGCGGCAGAAAGTGGAATAGATCCAGCCAGTACAAAGCCCCTAGGTCGAAGAGAACTTGCCGCTCGGGTTCGGCCGCCTCGCGGGTGTAACTCTGCTGCAGACCGTACCAAGTTGTGTAGTCCCCATCGAGGCTGCGAGTGGGATTAAAGCCGTGCCCTTCCACCGTGCCGCCCCGCTGGATCGCCCCCAGCGATATATTCTCGCCCAAGGTCCAGACTTCGACCTCGGCGAGGCGCGGTTGTTCGCGGCGATAATAGCGGATTGAACCCCGCTCGGACTGATCGAGCAGTTCATAGGCATCCCTGTCGAGCAGCCACTCGCTCCCGCTGCGACTGCGACCAAAGTACTCCACTGCGCCCTGCAGCTTCGCTGGCAAATTCTGATAGGCCAAGCTGTCCACTTCCTCGGCCTTGCCCAAGCGGCTGTCCGTCATCACCACCTGCACAAAGCGAAAGGCATCGCCGGTAAAATGGGGATCGGCACTTTGAAAGGGCTGTAGATCAAACGAAAATTCGCGTTGGTCCACATTGGGCCGCTCGGTCTTGCCGACCAAGTGATAATCGAGATTATCGCCAACCTTGCCCTCGCCGTCGGCCACCATCAGGCGGAATTGGTAAAACGGATCGCCCTCACCTTCCCGGGCAAAGCGCAAAACAATGTGCTTGGCCGATACGATCCGCCCCAAGTCAATCGCCACCCACCACAGATCCTGTGGATCGTCTAGATCGGGTTCCCAATAGGTATCTACATTGCCGTCGAGGATGCGCACTGCTCCAGCCAGCCCCGATCCAGCCGACAAGATCCCCCCTTCCTTTTCATCTTCGTCGGCCCATAGGGGAAAGCGGTGCGCATTGAGGCAGGCATTGAGTTCGGACGCCACAAAGTGCGGTCTAGCCCCCTCGGAGTCGATATCGACCGTGCCAAAGGGAAAAATCCATTGGTGCCACTGGTCTGCACCTTGGGTGACAATGCGGTTGCCTTGGATCGCGTACCCCTCTTGAGCCACTGCGGCCCGGCAACCGAGCGCGACGACTAAAATCCAGCTCGCCCAATGCCTGCTCGTCATAGCAATCCTCCTACTCCAGACCGGCGTAGAACGAGACAAAGACGAGGCTGCCCGTCTTGGTTTCGGACTTCCGGTCAACGCGTTCAAACTGGTCCCGATCAAAGCGCAAGCCGCACTGCATGATCGAGCGGTAGCCCATGTACGTACCGTAATTGGTCAACTGGATCGCCAGAACTGTCTGTTGGCCATCGCCCGTTCGCTCGCCCGCAGCCATTTGCTTTGCGTCCGTCGCTAAATCAGTGATAAAAACCTGTTCAACGCCCGTCTCAATCCACGACTCCTTGAGGATGGGGAAGCGCACGCTGAACGACAGCATCTGTTTCCACCACTGGCGCTCGCCTTCCCGTTCGAGATAGGGAACGTCCCAGAAGAACTCGTTTTTAAGGCGCGGCCGGATGTGTATTCGGCCAATATCGCGGCCGTAATCGGCCTTGTTGACCACGCCCAAAAAGCGCCCGCGACGGCGGGCACCGCGCTCGGTGAGCACCTGCTGCTCGTCGCGCTGGTGCAAGATCTCGTACTTGAATTTGTTGATTACCTGCAGAGAGCCTAGGCCGGTGTAATCGAACCCCAGCCACACGGTGTTGATCCAAGTGTTCTGGGCTGCTAGCGGATCTTCCACCACGGCCTGCTGAGCGCCAATGGCCTGCGAGGCCGCCAAGCGGTCGTCCGCTATATTGTCGCGCACTTTCTTCAAATGCTCAAAGACGCGCAGGCGACCAATGCCGGGCCAGTCCCGTTCCAAGACGAAAAGACCATACGCAGCCTCACTGCGCCGCTTGGTCGATAACTGCCACTGCCGCGTCTGGCCCACGGTCAGGCGTACTTTGGGCACGACATCAACGCCGCCGTACACATTGTATCCCCGCAGATTCCGGTCGTAGGGATAATCGGGATCAACATCGTCTTCAAAGCGGTCAATCCAGCCGTTGTTGTTCATGTCAATGCCAAACAGGAACTCGGGCCGATCGACGTTGAAGCGCAAAAAAGGCTCCTCGTAATCGGCCAGTGCATTGCGGCGCGTCGGCGTATCGTTCTGATTGAAATCGGAAATGAAATCGCCGTTTTCGTCCCAACCGGGGAACACGGCCGGATCGGCTGCCCCCTCGCCGGTGGAAAGAGTTTGTCCCAACCCCGATGACTGCCACCGGCGCTTTTGGTCCGGGAAGCGATCCAAATCGTCGTTGTCATCGACATAGTCGTACAAAAAGGACTCTTGATCGACGTAATCGACCCGCCCGTTGGTCTCGGTCATAAAGACGCTGGTGGTGTAATCCGGGTCCATGCTGAAAATTTCGCCGTGCAAAAAATAGGGCGCGCGTATTTGCGCTAGATTGACCATCCACGCTTGGGCCTGTCTAGCGGACGTTCGGTGGGTCGCCAACAAGGGGCTGGGGTACTGCGCAAAGCGGTGGTTGACGTTTAATTCGGCGTACAGGTCAAAACCCCACACTTGGCGCACTTCCAAGGTGAGGCCAGCGATCTGATTAGCCGTGGGCAGACCGTAGTCAAAGCGCACGGTGCGCCGGTTGGAAGTATCGCCGACATTGCCCGGAGCGCTCTCGACCAAGAGAAAGACCGGCTGCGCCTCTATATTGGTTTGGCGATTCGAAGCGATCTCAACTCGATAATCGTTGGCCAAGACCAATTCAAAGCCCACCTCGGCGAGGGAATCGACCGTAGTTGGGAGCCACATAGGCTCGCCTTCTACCTCCACGACCCGTGCCGCGGCCAAGGCTTCGAGATTGTAGCGCAGCACAATGCGGTCGCCGCCGTCTGCCACCGCAAAACCGTCGCGCAGTTCACCGCCCGTGCGCGACGGCACATAACCGACCTGCGCGCCGTTCCACTGATGGCCGTTTACATCCTTTAGGATGATGTTCTCGGCGAAGAGTACGGCCCCATTCTCGCCATCTTCGGGCGAATCGTCGCCGAGGCGCACCTCGACAAAAGTAACGGCGTTGCCGGCTTGGTCGGTGGTGAGAAATCCCTTGAACATATTGCCGGCAAAGCGCTCCAAGGTGGCGCGGCTATTGTGGCTGTTGACGTACGTGCCGCCGACCGTGACGCGGTCGCCCACCTCGGCGGTGAGACGCCCAGCGGTCAATTCCGTGGCATTGGTCAGCCCCACGTCGAACGACGAGGCAGTAACCAGCGGCGCGCTGATACGCGACAACAGCACCGTACCAGCGTAGCGATCCCGCAGATAGTGGAACTGAACGCCGTTGAAGACGGCCTTGCGGAACGTCATCGGCGTGAGCGTCGTAGCGATCTCATCGCCTATAGTCAGAGAGAAATGGTGCTGTCCCTTGGAGTCAGAGGCGATGATCAGGTTCTGGAAATTGCCGCCGTAGGGCAGGCCCTTGAGCAAACTATTGCCCTCTGAGGCCCTCGGTTGTTCTTTTCGCGCCTCATAGACCAACCACCCGTGTACCACGCGACGACCAAACAGATCGTAGAAGTAATCTCCTTCGAGCGTCGCCGATAAATAGCTGCGATAGAAATTCCTCGAATAGTTGGTGTACTCCCACTGCTTCAGGCGGTATTCGCTGTACAATTCCTGGGGCATGTACCACTTCTGCACCCTTGGATCGATGGCGTTGATGAGCGTACTGCGGCTGCGCGTGAGATATTGCAGTCCGACGCCGTGCCCCTGCCCCAAGCGGTTGCCGTATTCCTCGGATCGGAGACCGCCGGGGCCAAGCGCCAACAGGGTGAGTGTGATAATAACCGCACGTGCCACGACTAGAGGCCCAGACCGGCGTACACCGTAATAAAGGTCGTGAAACCGGTCGAGGTCCTGTTCCCCAAACCAAAATCAGGGGTTTTCTTTTCGACGATTTCCGCGGCCCGGCGCTCGTATTGGAAACCAAGCTGAGTGATCAGTTTATAGCCCAAATAATCGCTAACATTGGTCGCCTGGATCGCCACAATCGTCTCGCGCTGATCCCCGGTACCCACTCCTTCGGCCCCAGTCTCAACTAGGGCATCCTCGTCGCTTAGCAACTCCCAGCGGTAGCTCTGTTCCAAGCCCGCTTCGATCTGGGTGCGCGGCATCAGCGGCAGGCGGGTAATGAAAAACAAACTCGGAGTCCACTGCTTGCGCTCGTCTTCGGAGCGCAGAAAGGGTGAGTCAATCAGGTACTCGCTTTTGACCCGTGGCATCAATTTCACCCCTGCTACATTGAGAGAATACTCGGCTTTATTGATCAGCCCGAAAAAGCGCGAGTCCCGCCGAGCGCCCAACTCTGCCAACACCTCATCATCGAGCAATTGATGGAAAAATTCGTACTTGAACTTGTTTTCCACCGTCAGGTTGGCCGTGCCCGTATAGCTGAAGCCCAGCCACACGGTGTTGATCCAAGTGTCTCGGGCCGACAGCACATCTTGGACGGGTAGCTGCGGACCGCGGAAAAAGGGCAGGGGCGCAATGCGGTCGTCGGCTATATTGTCGCGCGCCCGTTTCAGATGTTCAAAAACCCGGATGCGCCCCAAGTCGGCGATATCCTTGTCAAAGGTGAAGAGAGCGTAACTGGTCTCGCTGCGCCGCGCAGACGAAATCAACCACTGCCGGGTGCGCCCCGCAGTCAGCCGAGTCTCCGGCGTCAGATGGACACCGCCGTATGCATTGTACCCCCGATGGTCGCGTTTGTAGGGGAAGTCTGGCTCGGTGTCGTTCTCAAAGCAGTCGATCCAGCCGTTGTTGTTGAGATCAATGCCAAAGAGGAACTCGGGCCGGTCGCTGTGATAGCGCAGGAAGGGTTCTTCGTAATCGGGCAACTGATTCTCGCGCGTGCGGTTGTCATTTTGGTTGAAGTCGTTGATGAAATCGTTGTTCTCGTCCCAGCCCGGAAAGACCTCGATATCGGGACCGGCTTGGTAGATGCGCCCCCAGTCGGGGGTGCGGTCTTGGTCGTCGTTGTCCTCGACGAATTCGAAGAATCGGTTCTGGGTCGCATAGTCGATGACGCCCCGCTGGTCGCTGAGAAAAATGCTGGTCGCGTAGTCTTTGCCCATGCTGAAGGCCTCGCCATAGACAAACCACGGATAGGCGTTTTTCGCCGCGTTTAGCATCCAAGCGTCGGCGCGCCGCGAAGCCGATTCGTGGTCGCCTTCTACATTGGGGTTGGGGTACTTCCTAAACTGGTGGTTGACCGCGTACTCGGCATAGGTATCAAAGCCCAAGAAGCTCGTCGTGGCGAGGTGGAAACCGAAAATTTGGTTGGCTGTGGGCAGACCGTAGTCAAAGCGCACGAGCCGCTGGTTCGAAGTGTCGCGCACATTGCCGTCGGCCCGGGCGATTAGCAGGGGGTGGAATTCTCCGGCGCGGCTCAGTTGGCGGTTGGAAGCCATCGACACCTTGTAGTCGTTGGCCAGCACCAACTCGAAAGTAACCTCGACAATGGTCGAGGGATCGGGGCCTAGATAGGCGCGGTCGGAAAAATCGTAGATGAGGCGAATCGTCTCGTCCCCGTCCGCAGCCAAAAAACCCCCCTGCCGTTGGAAACCGCCCTGGACGAGAGGCGCGAAGTTGATCTCCTTGCCCGTGACGGTTTCGCGCTCGCCGGTATTGAAATCCCGGATCGCCGTGATGATGATATTTTGCGAAAACAGCGCCGCCCCACCCCGGCCGTCGGCCGGCGAGTCGTCTTCGAGCAAGATTTCGATGCGGGTGACGGCGCTGCTGTTTTGATCGACGGTCAAATCGCCTTGGGCGCGACCACCTAAAAAGCTCTCCAATAGCGTATTGGACTGATGGGCGTTGATATAGGTGGTCCCCAAGGTAACGAAATCGCCCACTTGGGCAGTGAAATGGCCGCCGAGAAAATCGGTGGTATTCGACACGCCCGTGGGCACGGCACCGACGGCAACGCCCACTTGATTGGGGGCACTAATGCGCGACATCAGCACCGTGGCCTGGTACTTGTCCGAGGCGAAATCGGCCTGGATGCCGTTGAAGGCCGGCTTGGAAAAAGTCAGCGGCGTCAGCGTCGTGCGGATGCTATTGCCAATGGTCACCGCATAGTGATTCTGACCCTTGCTGTCGGAGGCGATCAAGACGTTGTTGAACCACGAGCCATAGCGGCTGTCCTTGAATACGGTGCTGCCGAACTCGGCCGGTTGTTGCCGGCGCATGTCGTATATCAGCCAACCTTGGGTGACAAAATTGCCGTATAGGTCGTAGAAGTAATTGCCCTCTATGGCTGTATTGACGTAGCGCTGGTAATTCTCGCGGGCGTAGTTGTTGTACTGCCAAGGCCGCCAACGGTACTCGTTGTAGAGTTCCTGGGGCACGTACCAGCGTTTGAGGGTTGGATCGAGAGCGTCAAAGAGCACGCCCGGGCCCCGAGGTTCATACGACACCCGACCACCGCGCTGCACTCCGAGGCGAGATCCGTAATCCTGCGCCTCGAGCCAATCTGGACTCATCAAGCTGCTGAGGAGCAGGAAAACCAACCCGTATTTGCCATACATAGAAAACGCCCTCCCGTTCAGTACACCACGCTAACGAGGCCGGTTTTTGCCTCGGAGCCGACATTGGTATCGAGCAAGACGCGAACCAAATAGATACCAGGTGCCACCACAGCGCCGTTGCCATCCCGCCCATCCCAAGTGGCTGTAAAGCGACCGCTAGCTCGGTCGTCCGCAAAGGCCGCGGCAATAAAACGACCGCTCAAATCGCGAATCTCCACCCTCAGCGGAGCACCTACGCCCAGCCGCAGCACCTCGAAATGGACCACAGCCGCATCGTTGATTCCATCGCCGTTGGGGGTAAAAATCTCGGGGGTCACTTGGAGCTGGCCCAGCAGCGATCCCTTGATGGCAATGCGCACCGCCAGATTGTTATCCACCGCGGTTAGGTCCTCGCTGCCCACCGGCCTGGGATCCACATCTGCGGCTCCTAGTTGGGCTGCATTGCCCGGCACGACCAACTGCGGCAATTGCCCTTCGTCTGCCACGCTGGGATCGACCAGCCAAGCCCTACCGGCAAATCCCTGCCCAAAGCGCAAGACTGAGGTCGTAAAAGCGATCTTGAGCAAATCGCCATCGTCGACGGGTGGAAAGCCCACCACAAAGCGACCATCTTCGGCGCTTTCAATGCTGAATTCGCCCTTGTGCAGCGGCAATTGCGCCGCCGCGAGGACCACGTCAAAATCCTCCCCCGCGATGAGCTCGTCCCGGGCATTGAGCACCTCTATGCGGCCGATTTTTTCAAAGATGCTCGGCGAGGATATTTCAAAGCGATTGAAACCCGTATCCTGCGGCCGGACTCCCACCCGCGCCCCATAGGTGAACTCCACCACCTCTCCGGCGGCGACGTCGCGGGGGAAAATTTCGCCGACAATTTTTTCGGCTGGCACGGGTCTGGCCACATCAAAGGACAGGGTGCCAACTCCGGCCGCGGCGAGAAAATCGCGGCTGACAAAATCGATCCTGAACTGGAAGTACTGCCGCGGACCAGGCGAGACAATTGGCGTACCAGCCGGGGTCGTGCCCTCTGGCGGATAGGGGGGCGACCAATTGCTCCAGTTGATTAGGTCGTCCCTGATGGGCGCTTTTTGTTGGAGGGGGAGACTGGCGTGATCGGCCTGAGAGAGGGTGAGGTCCTGGCGGACGGATTCGGGTTGGGAATTGAACTGGTCAAAAGCCTCGTCAATGGGCAAGCCATCGAGCAAGACGCCGTTGATTTCGGCCGACGCCTTCCAGGGCACCTCCTGCAAATCGGCGTTAAAGCGATTGAAGACAAAGGGCGTGGTGTCGCGGCCAGAACGGGTGAAGACGCGAATATCCGACAAGCCGGCTATGCCCTCGCGCCGCTCGCTCCAGCGCAGATTGCCCCAGTTGGCCAGATCGCCTAAGTCGAAGATATCCGACAGGTACTGGGCTTCGGGAACGAAGCCTGCGCCGAATACTTCCAACTCATCGACTTCAAAGCCGATATTGGACAGCGACACCAGCCGCACATAGCGCACAAATTGCAGGGGCAAAGACAAATCGACGACTGCATCCGTATTGTCCTCGACCCGGACGAAGGTGGTGTACTGCGGGCGGCCTTCTACGGACGTCTCTTCGCTGCCGTCGTTCAGCTCTAGAGAATACCCTCGCATAAAGTCGTTTTCGAACTTGAACTCCTCATTGGCGCGAACCGTGTTGCGCGGAAAAAACCGGATCCGGTTGACGCCAAAGCGCGCGCCCAAATCCAAGTCCATAATAATGCCGCGGGCGATGACCACTTCCCCGGCGGCACTGGCTTTGCGGCGAAAGGCCGTTTCTGCATCCTCGTCGATGATGGCCGCCAGCGACTCTTGGCTGATCGAGGGCAGGGGCGAGCTCATGCCGCCGCCTCTGTCGGCCGCGCCTAGTGCCAGATTCCGCCCGGTGTCGATCTGTTGCGGAAAAATCCACCCCTCGGCAAATGCGAAGTCGATGACGCCGCCTGGCGTATTGCCAACGGCCAACTCGGTACTGGACAAGCGGAATTGCGGGTCGATTTCTTCCCCACCGCCCGGCCACGCACGCCCCTCTCCCCCCAAGGCGATCGTCTGCGCTGGGGCATCGGCTGCCAACGACAGCAACGCCAAGGCGAGCAGGCCGTACATTTTCCTACTCATGCTTTTCTTTTCTAGAGGACGAATCCGCGCTGTCCATAGGGGATTGGTCCATCACAAGCGTTGCCCCTACTCTTCTCTCCAAGCCGGAACATCCCATGAATTGTACCATTCCCACTTCCACTTGACCTTCTTGGCCGGCATCTCCACTTCGTATTGAACGGGTGCGGTAAAAGGCAGCAATTGGGCCTTGCCGTCAATTTGCTCCCGCAAGTCTTCTAGGAAGGCATTGACGTCGGTCAGATTGGGCGGCCAATGACCGGCTGGAATCGGCTCGGCCTGGCGGTCGGTGCGGTAGTGGGTGGGAATGACGAATTTGGGCTGCACCGCATTGATGAGCGGCTCCATCGGCGTCTTCATGTGTACCAGGTAATCGACGCGGCCGCGCAGATTCTCCAGCGGCGGATAGGCCCCGTGCAAATCCCCGGTGTGAAAAATGGCTACGTCTCTTGCAGCATGGGTAACTAGGTAGGCGCAAGTGGGCAGGTCCGGCCGGGCGCTTTCGCCGCTTTCGTACACTTCAACCTGAATCGGCCCCAAATCGAACTCAAAGGGCCCGGGAAATTCGCGGCGACCATAGCGCTCGACGTCCTGGTACTTGGGATAAACCACCTGGACCTTGTCTGCGGGGATGTGCTTGGTGATGGGCAGGTCGCGCGCAAAAGCGGCATCGCCGTACTTTTCGTCAACAGGCTCGTTGGGCGTCAGACAGCCGATGGGGACGAAGAGTTTTTTCCAGCGATCGCCCTCGCAGAGCTTCCGCAGGGTCTTGGGATGACAGTGGTCGAAGTGCTCGTGGCTGATAAAAATGTAGTCGAATATCGGTTCGGCCCGTTCGAGATCCTCGCCGAAGAGATAGGGATCGAAACACACGTTGATATCGCCTAACAGCGCCTCAAAGTGTCCACATCCGGCCCATCGCAGATAAATGCTGTCCATATTATTTCCTCCCGTGGGATGCCGCTCAATACACGACGGCCACTAGTCCGCTGCGTTCTGTCTGTCCCTCGTCTGTATCCACCTGCACTCGGTAAAGATAGAGCCCCGGTGCCACCACGCTCCCGTCATCTCCCCGGCCATCCCATGTCCGGGCGTATTGGCCGCTGGTGTCTGCGCCCCGGTATAGCTGGCGCACCCGGCGACCCGCCAAATCGAATATGCCCACTTCCACCGCTCCGGTCCCGGCCAATTCGAGTAGGATGTACTCGATATGGACCTGATCGTTGACCTGATCGCCATTGGGCGTGAATACCCGCGAACTGAGTACCAACTCACTGACGATCTCGCGGTCCAATTCAATTCCCACCGAGCGCTGGTTGCCGTCTAGGCGGAAGGTCGCATCTCCGTCTTCCACCAACTGCCCCACTTCTAGCGGGCGTTGGCTATCGAAGACTTGCGCAGCGAAGACCGTGCCAAAGCGGAACACCCGGCCCTTGAAGAAAATTTCCACCACGCGGCCAGTCTTGCTCCGGTCCATGCGCGCCACTTCCAATACCAGCCGCTGGTCCGCCAAAGGCTCGGCGAGTCGCCAATCCTGCAATTCCTCGTTGACGCGCACGGAATCGACACTGGTGAACTGGCCGGCAGTCTCCAGCACCAAACGATCAAAACCGCTTTCGCCTCCGACAAAATCCGGCCGCATGGCATAGACAAAGGCCGTCTCTTCTCCAGGCTTTACCTCAATCGGCCAAATCTCGCCGAGTACTCGTCCGGCCACCGGCGGCTGAGTGACGCGGAATTCGATAAAATCGATGGCCGCACCATCCAGCCCACTAGGCGCGAAGTCCAATTGCATTTGGATGAATTGTCGGGGACCCGGCGAGATGATCGGCGTGCCAAGACTGTCGGCCCAATCGTAGGGGCCCGACCACGAACTCCAATTGTCCAGATCCGTGGTGATTTCGGCTTTGTTGCCCTTCAGCTTGTTGTAGTCCGCCGCGGTCAAGGGCACCCCTCGGGCATTGCGGAAGGTTTTTTCCTCGCCACGGCCGGTAAAACGCCAGTAGCGGTTGGGATCTACCGTGTGGCCGCTGCGCGTGCGGAGGATCAATTTGGCACCGGTATCTTGGAAGCCCGCCCAGCGGATCTCACCCAGACTGGACGGCTGGCCGAGATCGAACGCTCCAGAAGCGTACAGCGCGCTGGATACATAACCCTCGCCATAGACTTCCAACTCGGCGATTTCCCAACCCTCTTTTTGGTGGATATTGAGTTGTATCTGGTCGAGCAGGCGGGGGACAAAGTTGATTTCGAGCCGCGGATTTCGGTTGTCGATACCCCGCGCGATTACATTTTTACCCTGTGGCCTTATCGTCCCCTTGGGCAATGAGTACAGGGTATAGCCCTCGATCAAGCGGTCGGGATAATTTGGCCGGGGATAGACGACGACCCGATTCACTAGGAAGCGGCCGCCCAAGTCGAGGTACACCAGCGACGACTCCGAGCGCGCGACTAGAACCGCTGGGTCGAGAAAAGTGGTTGAGTCGCCGTCGGCGATCAAATCGATTTCTTCTCCCTTGGTGAGAAAATTGTACTTCCAACTGCCGGGACCGCCGCCCCGGGCAAAGGAAGATACCGCCATATTCTCATCCGAAGGAATGAATACCGGGGCGAGCCGTCCCTCATTGCCGATCTCCAAGCCGACCATCACGCCCTCGGCTCCCGTGGCGAAGTCCTCCCAACTCAACTGGACAAACTCCACGTCCGGATTGTCCGCCAATTCGGGCTGGGGAAGCTCGTAGCCACCAACTCGATAAATGGTGAGCCCCCAAGACAAGTTCGGGATCAGCAAAGACAGCAGCGCTAGGCGAAGCATCGCAGCTTTCATACCTATTGGGTTAAAATGTGCTGCCTGGCGCACCCTCTCGGTACGCCAGGCAGCGAAAACAACACCGGATATGGAGGATAGCTTAATTGACGAAACCGGCCTTGAGCCGCCCCCAAGTCGTGGCTTCAACCGAAGTGGTCATAGCGCCGAAGTCAACGCTCTCATCAACGGGCGACAAGAAGAAGTCGCTGCAGCCATCGGCATTCCTAAAGCCAATGTCGCTCTGGCTCAGGTTGTAGAAAGCGTCCCAACCGCCGCACTCTTCGCCTTCGCGTGCTTGGCGGCAGCCGACATCGTAATCCATCCAGTTGTAGTGGATGCCGATTATATTGTTCTCTTGCATCTCGTGCAGGATCGAATCTCCAGGGCCGGCGGGATTGATGTCGTCGGTAGGTGCCAAACGAATCTCTAGCCAGGTCGTCCCCGGACCGTAGTGGTCGCCCTCAAAGGTGGCCACCGCATTGTACCAGCCCTCCTCGGGCAGCCAAGTCGCTGCGCCCCAGAAGAAGTGGACAATTTCCGATCCCAACAGCGTGTCGCCGATATTGTTGTAGGTTTCGGTCTGATAGCACTGAGAGCCGTCTAAGCGCTCATCACCCGGATAGCACTCACCACCGCTGTGATCAGCGTCGAGGAGAATTTGCCAGGTATCGCCCGGTCGGTTGATATCGTCGAATACTTCGCTGTAAAAATAGAGCCGGTTGGTCCCCAAGCTGTAGGTCACCGTGGCTTTGGCGTCGAAATTGGACGCGTCTATTTCCCGTCCACCTTGGGTGTCGGGAAATTGCTCGGTGGTCTGCCAGTACGCATCGGGGACGATATCGTATTCACTGCCGACGCCGTCCAGGACGGGCTCAAGGCCGGCTGGCCACTGGAAGGCCGGAAAAATGGCACCCTCGGGCGAGTGCGCCGAAATATTGACCGCTAGGCCCAACGTAAGAGCCACAGCAGCCGTTGTGATGCGACGAATCATGTGAGTTCCTTTCTCGTAAAACGATGAAGTTTGCGTTCTAACTGAAATACTTCTCTGAGCCTAATGCATTCTCCTCCTTTCCGCGATTGAGTGGGACAAAAGCCGATTCTACTAAGATTTCCCAATCTTTACTCCTCCAACTGCAAGGTACGAAATTTGAAAATTAAAAATCAAGCAAAATAAAAATAGGGGCGCACCAGACGGCCAACCATACCCGAAAAGGGCCGTCGTTGGTGTAAGCTGCCCTAATGGAAACCCGGGCCGAACGTCAAACTAGCCCCATTAGTTGTATATTATATCCTTAACGTTACGCATCTGCGCTGAACCGAACTGCACAGCCGAAGGGAACCGTCATGTATCGCACCATTGTTTTAATACCGTATTTAGCGCTTAGTTGGGCTCTGTCTGCCTGTACGCCCCAGGACCAATCCCCCGCCGCTGTACAACCTCCCTCCGCGCCGGAGATCGCCGTCGCCCAAGTCGGCAGCGATTCTATTTTCGTGGTTGAAGTAGAGCGTCTTATTGCCTCGTTAGGTCCCGGCCTAAAATCCACAGAGAGCGGCGATGCCGCGCGCCGCGACTATCTGCAATCGCTCATAGACCAGAAACTGCTGGCCCACGCGGCCCGTGCCCAAGGTTTGGACACGGTGCTGACCTTCGAGAACAAACTCGCTTGGAAATTTCGCGAAAAGGTCATCAACACCTACCAAAGCGTCAAAGTAAGTGCCCAGATCGAGATTTCCGACGAGGAGCTCGAAGACCTCTTTGTCGCCGGCGACTTCCAGCGCGAAAAGCGCTTGCTCCGCCTCTTGGTCAACACCCGCGACGAAGCAGTGAAATTGCGCCAGCAGATCGCCACGGCCTCCGACTTCGCCGCCTTGGCCCAGGCCCATTCACTCGACCTGCAATCCGCCGAGCACGGCGGCGATTTGGGCTATGTCAACCGCGTCGGCGCCGCCAATCACGGCATTCCCGTTCAAGTCTTTGCCAGCCTAGAGATAGGTTCCCTGTCCGAAATCCTGCCCCTGAGCAAAAATTACCAGCTAATTTTCTGTACTGCTGAACGCCGTGCCGATTTCGCCCGGTATCGCCAAGACCTGTACAAAAATGTGTGGAAAGAGCGCTTCGTCGCCGAACATCAGGCTCTGATCGAGGAATTGGCGACTTCCTTAAATCTGCGTCTGCACTCCGCTGGTCTGGCCATCCTCATGGCCCAAGACCCCGCAGTCGAACCCTATCCCAAACTCGCCCCCAAAGAAGGCGCGGCACCACTGTTCATTTTTGACGGCGGCCGCATAACCGCGACGCACTACATTGAATCTTTTCGTCGCAGCCGCCAAGTGCCGGCCCTAGGCGACAGCTTGCAGATAATCCGCGCGGCCTGGAAATTGCCCATTCCCAAATCGCTGGTCTGGCACGCGGCCAAAGAGGCCGGCTACACCGAAAGCCCTGCCATGCGCTACTGGAAGCAGCGCAAGACCGAGGAAATGCTCATCCTCGCCCTGCGCCAAAGCGAGATCGGCGACAAAATAACCATAACCGATGCGGCCGTGTCCCAGTATTACCAAGACCATCGGGAACAATTTCGCACCCCAGTGGAATTATGGCTAGACGAACTCTTAGTTGACGACCACGACCAAGCCAAGGCCCTGCGTCAGCGTCTAGACCGCGGCGAAACCATAGCCGATCTGGCCTCCCTGAGCCAGCGCCACGGCGGTCCAGAAGGCCGGGGAAAGATTCACCTCCACTCGTATCAGAAGGCGATCTACGGCGCACTGGTGGATCATGCTATGGCAGCCGAAATCGGCGTCTTGGTCGGCCCGGTAGCAGTGACCGACGGGTATTCCATTTTTCGCCTCAAAGAGCGCAGCGGCGGGGAAATTCCCCCCTTAGAAGCAGTGCACAAGCGCATAGCGGCGATCTTGCGCGTCATAGAGCAAGAACGGCGTTTCAATGAATTGGTCGCCCGCTACAGAGAGGAATACGCCGATCAGGTGCGCATCTTTGCAGAAGCAATTCCCCAAATCCAGCTCGACCCGCCCACGCCTTCGAGTCAGGGCGGCTCCACCACCTCCACATAGCGCCCGGTCGGCAGACTCGACAAAACCTGCCGCCGCCCAGAAGGCCAGCGGATTTCCACCTGTTCCACCGCTGCCGCCGGCCCTAGGCCGAACAACAAGCGCGGGTCGTTTTGGGCCTGGAAACTGTACCCCCGATGGACCTCTCGCACTTGCTCGCTGCCGCCAGCTCGCACTCGCACCTCAGCACCGATGGCTATCCTCCCTTCGGCCCCCACCAGCCGTAGCCCCAACCAGCGATTGTCCGCCTCGCTGTCGTTGCGCAGCAGGGTCGGCGTATCGTTCAAGTTCATAATGAAAACATCGACATCGCCGTCGTTGTCGTAGTCGCCCACTGCCGCGGCGCGGCTCACCTTCTGCAACTTCCACACGGCCCCGCTTTGCTCTCCCACCTCCCTGAACCGCCCGCCCTCGTTGCGGTAGAGCAAATTGCGCTGCGCATAGCGCAAATCGGCGTAGCTCTGATCTAGCTGCGGATAGACGTGCCCGTTGGCGACAAATAAATCGAGCCAGCCGTCCCGGTCGAAATCGACAAAGGCCGTTCCCCATCCCAAGTAGGGGCTCTCAATTTGGCTCAAGCCGACCTCGCGAGTGCAATCCCGGAAGCGCCAAGTTCCCTCGTTGCAGTACAGGGTATTGAGCTCTTCTGAAAAGTGCGTTGCAAAGAGATCGAGATCGCCGTCGCGATCAAAATCGCCAGCGTGCAATCCCATGCTGGCTTGCGGCAAACCATCGCCGCTGTACGCGGCCCCGGCTTGGACGGCCACTTGGACCAAACGCCAGTCGCCGTCGTTGCGCCACAGCAGGTTGGGTTCGGTGTCGTTGGCCACGTACAGATCGAGATCGCCGTCGCGGTCCAAGTCGTTGAAGACGACCCCCATCGCCGGGTAGCGCAGGGTGCCGACTCCGGTGGAATCGCTCATGTCCAGAAACGTTCCGTCGCCCCGATTGCGGTAGATTCGGTCCGCCTGCCGACCAGCGTATTCGGGTCCGCAGTACACGTACAGACCTTTGTAGTGGCATTTAGAGCCGCCCGCCGGCGGATTGTCCAAGTCGAATTTGAGGTAGTTGGTCACGTACAGATCGAGCCACCCATCGCCATCGACATCCCCAAAGGCGGCGCTAGATCCCCAGCGACCGTCATCCACTCCAGCGGCAGTGGCAACCTCGACAAAGCGGCCCGCCCCATCGTTGCGCCAGAGTTGGTTGGGACCCCAATACGTGACGTACAGATCGACATCGCCGTCGTTGTCGTAGTCCCCCGCAGCGCATCCCATGCCCCAGCCCCCAACGCCTAGATCGGCTTCCACTTGACGGAAAACCCGCGCACCTCCGGCACCCAGCTCATTGTGGAAGAGCCGGTTGCGCGCCTCCTCGGGCTGGTATTCCAACCGCGTCCCGTTGACGACGAAAAGATCCTGAAAACCGTCGTTGTCGTAGTCGAGAAAAGCCGCCCCGGTGGACATGGACTCAAGGACGTAATTCTGTTCTGGGCTACCGGAAACGTTTAGAAAGTCCAGCCCCGCTTCCCGGCTGGCATCGACGAAGTGAAAAGGGGCCTGTTCCCGCCCGGATTGCGCTTGGCATCCCAGTAGAATGGCCGCCAGTACCAAGGCAATCATTGGGAATTAGGAATTGCGAACTGACGTTAGGCAACCTCTGCCTTTGCAGGAGTTGCGTAACATCACGCTATAATTTGAAGAAAAGCGTACACATTACCGACAGCCAAGTGGTGATAATCAAGCCGATAACCAAGTTAAACTTGCCGTTGAACTCGCGGCGCATTTCGGCTGAGACACTGTCGATTTTGGTATTGTTTTCGCGCACATCCGCCTCAATGAGACTTAGGCGGCGGTCGATCTGCAGCAAAACATCGCGGGTGGAGAGCTCGGGAGCGGGTTGTGGATTGGACATGATGAGCATCCTTTGGTATTGGGTCAAAGATAATCGGCTACATGGCTCATGCAAAATGCAGACCAATTCGTTTAAATCACCTTGCTCTCTGAACGACGGTGCTTTGCTAGGCGATGCGGTGTAGCATGGGAGAAACAGTCGTGTTGCAGTTTCGCTACGGATTGTGGACGATGCGGTGGGACTGGGGGTAGGGGTGGTTCGCGATATTATAGACGATGGGGTAGGGGCGGTTCGCGAACCGCCCCTACGGACTAGGCTTTAGGGCACGTACTCGTGCAGATCCGCGATCCAGTTGTACCCCTCTCGGTCCTCCCACTTGTGGGCCCCACCCATGACGAAAATTCGCTCGCCTACATTCGCAGTGGCCATCCAGGCTTTTTTCACTGGCATGGGAGTCTCGCTCGACCAAGTGCCGACGTCAATATCGTACACTTCGACCTCGGTGTGATAGGGTGCCGATCCGCCCCAGCCGCCAAAGACGTAGATCTTGCGCCCCACGGCCAAACAGCCCGGATCGCAGCGCGGCGTGGGAATGGGCGGCAGCGGCGACCAGCGGCTAGTATCCGGGTCGAACACATTGAAGTCGGGCCGGGGTCCATCGCCGCCGATCCCGGTCGCGACGTAGATTTTGTCGTCCACCACGGCGACTCCAGGCCCTTGGACTGCTTTAGGCAGGGGCACTCCCAAGGTCCAGCGGGCCGTGGCCGGGTCGAAAACCTCGACGCGGTCTAGGTGCTGCTGGCCGATCGCTGGCTCGGCATTCATGCTGTTGCCGCCGACTGCGTAGATCTTCCCCTGGCAGACAACGGCCACCAGCCCAGCCCGTGGTTTGCTCAAGGGCGCGGCTACGGACCAAGTCTGCGTCTTCAGATTCAAAACCTCGACGCTGTCGCGGATTTCAAAGTGATAGTCGTCGCCGGTTTGCTGTTTTTCCTCCTCCGTGCGCACCCGCTTGCCGCCGCAGGCGTAAATCTCGTCGCCGACTCGCGCCGCGCCGAACCACCCTCGCTGCGTGGGGATGGGCGGTCCCGGTCGCCAAGCGTCGCTGGCTACGTCGTAGATTTCAACTACGTGTACCGTATGGTCTCCAGCCCCAGAAATGGCATAGATCTCGCCGTCCACAGCAATCGCCTGGAGATCGTGCCGATTGGTCGGCATCGGTGCTTTTTCGATCCACACTCCCATGTGCTCCTCCTGATGAGATCGCGCAGTTAGACTTATGCCGAAAAAGATAGGTCAAGCAACGACTAGCTCCAACAGCCACACACCGCTCAGTTGTCTCGCTACCCAAGCCGCTTTATAATGGAGCCATCTCCAATGGGGTGAAGCAACATGAGAGCGTCCATTTTAGCGATCTGGGCCGCTATTGCCCTGTGGCCGTGCGACAACTGGGGCTTGACCCTGTACCGAATTGGCGGTCCCCCACCCACACAGATGGAGGGAGTGGACATCGTCCATCTGGCCTGGGAGGAAGCCTTTGCGGGTTTTGATGGGCGGACCGAGGGCTTGCTGTTTGAGGGCGGCCAAGCGACGCCCATTCTGACCACAGCAGACGATAATTTGGCACTTACTGCCAAGGACCGAGGCGGCGGATCCAAAAGCGCTCGCTTTGGCGTGGGCGGCTTTCTGGAAACCGAGAACGAAGTGACCGCCGGAATCTCCGACGGCGATTCGACGACCGTGTTCAAGAATACCGATTCGGAGCACGTCGGCGCGCGCGTCGTACTCATTCTCGACTTGGGGGGGCGTTTCCCAGTCAACCGCGTGCGGTTCTATCCCTCGCCTCAATTTCCCCTGCGCTTTATCGAACAATTCATCCTCACAGCCTACGACGACGACCGCGACGAGGTCATCGTCTCAGAAACGAACAATCGCTCTAGCACGGTCGATCTCCTCTTTCCGCCCCAGGCTGCCGACCGGCTGGTACTGGCCATGGCTTTCCGCCAACGCGATTGGGAAGTCGCCGAATTCGAAGCATACGGAGAAGGCTACGTCTTGGAGGGCTTCTACCAAACTCAGATCTTCGACTTGGGCGGCCCCGCCACCGTGGGCGACCTGCGCTGGTCCGGTTTCAAGGAACGAGACGCCCGCGTCAAAATCCGCACGCGCAATGGCACCGCGGCTGACCCCAACCGCTACTGGCGCTTTACAGGCCGCGGCGACGAGCAGACCTTTCGCGACGCGACCGGCCAGCCCCTCACACGCGCGGCTTACGACAAGCTGAAGGGCAATAAAGCCGGCATTACTACAGACTTAGACCATTGGAACCCCTGGTCCGGGACCTACGATTTTGCCGACAGCACTGGCACGCCCATTATTGCGCCGAACGCCCGGCAGTACCTGCAATTCCAGATCCTGCTCTTGCCGAAAGGCTTTCAAGGGGCCGGGCTCAACTTTGTCGAGTTCACCACCTCGCAGCCGCCCATAACCGACCAAGTAGTTGCCGAGATCTGGCCGGTGGAAGCCGAACCGGGCCAAGTGACGCCGTTTACCTATGCCTTTAAACCGCTCATCGTGCCGGACAACAGTGGTTTCGACCAATTAGTGCTGCAAACCTCTGGACGATTTGTCGGCATCGATTCTGTCCACGTCAATGGAGATGGAGTGGCCTGGACTGCCGACCTTGCGCACAAGCGCTTGGCGCTATCGCTGCCGCGCATGGACGCCACTGATAGTCAGAAGTTGGTCGAGGTCTTCTTCCGCGCCCAAGTCTTTCACTTTGGCACGACTTTTGCGGGTCAGGTGTTCGACTCCGAACGCCCCCTCGAAGTGGGCCAGCAGGTACAGGGCGGAGACGCCACCTTTGCACTGGACAGCAACCAAGTGTGGGCCGGCATACGCCTGCGCGGCCGCCTCGTGAGTGAGGTGCGGGCGCAGCCGCCCGTGGTCACGCCCAACGGGGACGGGATCAACGACGCGGTCGGTGTCGAATACTCGCTGTTGGAATTGGTGGAGACCGGTCAAGTGGCGGTAGATATATTCGACCTCGCGGGCCGTCTAGTCCGGTCGCTCTACCGGGGCCACCAGCGCAGCGGTCGTCACGTCCACTTGTGGGACGGCCACAGCGATGACGGCAGCGCCGTGGCACCGGGAACCTATCTGTATCAGGTGCGGGTGGATACGGACAAAGCGCGGGAAGAACACACCGGCGCGATCAGTGTGGCGTATTAAATGAGCAGGGCACTCACCATATCAACACGAAATTGCCCTGCTTCCCGGTAATAAAGTCGATGACCAGCCAAGTGCCGGCTACGACAAAGGCACCCAAGATCATGCCGACAAAAAAGTACCGGGTCTGACGGTACAAAAGGCCGCCGCCATACTTGAGCACCAAACCCTTTATAGCCCAAGCCAAAAAGACGTTGAACCACATCACCCCCGAGGTGAAAACCGTCCCGGTCATAGCCAAGCCCAGCGGATGAATGGGCCACCACATGACCCGCTGATGCACCCAAATCAGCAGCCACATCAGCCCCGCGCCAAAGCCCGTAAACAGCCAGCCGCCTAGCTCCGTCGTCGAGGGATTGCGCATCATCATCGAGATATAGGAGAGGGGAACGGAGGAAGAGGTGAGCCAGAACCAACTATTGAGATTGATTCCGCCGTGCCGATAGGACAGGTACAGCACAATCCAGAACGCGCCGGCCAACGTAACCACCAAGGCCAGCACCATGCCCCAGAAAAAGGCCCGCTTTCTCCCCCGCACCACCTCGTGGATCATCTTCAGGCTGTTGGCGCAGGCAGCCATGGGGAAGGTGACGATATCCGCAGTCCACGGATAGGTGTAGGCCAGTCCAGTCAAGCCCTTCGGCCCGAGGAAGGAGGTGCCCATGCTGGCCATGACAAAATCGGGCGCAATGAGCGGCGCTCGCACCAGCGCCACCCCAGCCTCGGCGACAATGCGCGACAAGGCGATGAAGATCAGCATCGCCACCGCGACTAAGAGCAATACCGCCACCAAGGGGATGCCCGTGGCCTCGAGCCACACTACCATGACGACCAATCCTATCAGTACCGTCCACAAGGCCGCCCGGTACGACATAATCTCGTTCTGGTCGCCATCGTCGCCGCCCCACCTCCAAGCCCGGCGCGCTACCGCCAGCAAATGGGAGCGCGCCTTCCACAAAGTATATAGAGCGAATACCAGCATGGCCCCCAGAGCTTGATGGGTCAGATAAGGGGAACTAGGATTACTAAACCAACCCAATTTTTCCGTACTGTGGACGCCGAGAATATTGAAACAGCCCTGCTCGACGAGGGCCAGCAAATAGAAAAACCAGATTCCCAAGGCTAGGTTTCGGTTGATGAAATAGGAAAAACCCACCAGAGAAAACGAAAACTCAAAGGGCAGATTGATGGTATCGCGGAACAAGTACATACTGGAGCGAAAGTACAGCCCCGGCCATTGCGGATAGTAATTGTGCAGGGCGTTGCAGCAGCCCACTATAACGGGCAGAGCAAAACCGATCCACATCTGCGGTTGGCGGAAGACCGCACTCACCAAGGATGTCCCCTCGCGTCCGTTGATCATCTCAATGGGGACCTGCATCATCGGATAGAGCAGGCGTTCCCCTTCCATCCACGGCCGGCGCAAAATCACCATCAGGCCAATCGACACTAAATAGAGAGCGAGGAGGAAAACAGACCAATAGCCCAACGCCTCCAACCAGCCTTCCCAAGGCACCGGCATCCCCTTGGGCAGGCCCTCGTAGAAACCCTGGATCAACTGCCCATCGCTGGGGGCGATCCAAACGGGAACATAGGGCTGGATCAGTTCACCCCAATTGTTTTCGGGGGTAGCATAGTAAAAGACCCCCGTGATCATGGGCAGCAGATGCTCAACCAAGCCAAAGGTGGGAATCGACGCCGACACCATCATCATGGCGTAGATCAGCACCAACTCTTCCCGCCTCAGCGCCAAATTGCGAGCCAAGGTGCCCACCAAGATATTGCCCAACACTAGGTAGAAGAACAGGAAGAGAGCAACGGGATTGCTAAAGCACCAAGCCATGAAGGTGCCCTGGATGATGGCGTTGGCGTAGATGGTGCCGACGCCAATGAGCAGGCACAACAGGGCTCCCAACAAAAAGGCCCGGACGGAAAGAGGTTGGCTCTCCCCGGCAGGAGTCGTCTCCAAGTTGGCTCGTCTGATAAAGGTCTCAGCCATTCGCTCCGACCTCGCCCGTCGAGCACCCGACTCGCTATTCTTCAAACCGAGCGGTTGTCCAGCGAATAGGCGCGATTCTCGCCGCCTATTTGCCACGTGCCGCGGAACAGCGAGCGGCGCTTGGGCGGCATGGCCTCGATGATCTCGTGGCTGAGGTTGAGCCGGTGCCATTGCGCCCACAGGGAATTGTAGCAATTGAACACGGCGCAGCGCGGATTGTCTGAATTGCGCCAATCGTTGGCTGCATGTAACAGGCTTTCGGTGAAGACAATGGCCGAGCCGGGCGGGCAGCTATATTGGGCCATGGCCGCGCGCATGCGTTCCTCCCAGGGCGATTCGCCGATATTGGGCCGGTTTGGGTCGGGGCCGCCGTAGTTGAAATGGGCCTTGTGCGAGCCGGAGAGAAACGTGGTGCCCCCTTGGCCGGCTTTCACTTCTTCAAGCTCCCATACCACCCGCGTCAGCCCGGAAAATATCTTGTTGCCCGCCACTTGGTAGCGCATGGCATTGGCCTGTTGCGGCGGCCGCACCACATGCGGCAGGCCGGTGCCGTTGTCGGTGCTTTTCCAGCCGGCGTGTCGCACTGTGATAAAGGAATTTTCACAGCGGAAGCTGTAGTACTCGTCCCCGAGGTACGGCTCTTCGGCGAGGATTTCGGTGAGAATGCCGACCACCGCCGGATGATCCAACAGTTCCTGCAAGGCACCTTGGTAGCCCTGTTTGGCACCGTCGTACACTTCGGCCTTCATCGCTGCGATTTCCGCTTCAGACAGCACCGAGGGCAACAAAATCCAGCCTTGGAGGTCGAAAAAAAACTTCTGCTCTTCAGTCATGGGCACGGGCGCGGCACTATGCTCGCTCATGGCGTTCTCCTTGTCGATTCTTTACACCTGCTTGGTCCACTCAATCGGCTCGGGGGCGATGCCCTGTTCCCGGGCCCATTCGGCCAAGCCGTTGCTCGATCCCCCCAACAACTGCTTGCCAATATCATCTACTTGGTCTAGTACCTCGTCGCCCGGTTGGACGAGGTTCATATTATCCCGTAGCCCTCCCATCCAGCGATAGCTGTAGCCCAGTATGATCACCTTCGATATGCGCTGGCTTAAATTGGGTGCCGCCGTGTGAAAGACGCGGTTCTCAAACAAAAAGGCGTCGCCAGCGTTGAGGCACAAATCCACCGCCCCCTCTGGATCGCCTTGGCCTTGGGGGATGGGCAACGGCGTCGGCAGCAGATGCGAGCCGGGAGCGAACATGGTAAAACCCGATTGGAGCGCGGGAAAATCCGTCAGGCAATAGCCTACTTTTATGCCGGCGCGGACGATGCCTTCATGGCCCAAATCTTCGGTCATGCCGATGTCGCGATGCCACCCTCGCGTCCCTTCGTCGGCATCGTCTTGCGAGAATTTATAGATAATCGCCGTAGTGTGCAGATGGATATTGGGCGATAGCAATTGCACCACTAACGGCACCGTCGAGGAATGGGTCAGCAGCGGATGAAACGCCTGCTCTTGTACGATCCCTGGCCGCCGCTGAACGTAGTATTGGTCTGCTTCTCGCCCGAATTCATCGATCATCCGGTCGCACACTGTCGTCAACTGCACCACCTCTTGCTCCGTCAGCGCCCCGGGGACGACAAGATAGCCGTTGTCGTCAAAGAAGCGGCGCTGTTGCTCCTCCAGTAGGACCAATTCCATTGCGAACTTACCTCACTCTATGAGCTTTAGATTAACTCGGCGTCGCAGCGGGGGCAGTGTTCCCACGCGGGCGATTCTACCGGCTTGTCGCAATCCGGGCACAAGCCGAGGGGATGCTCGTCCTCGCGGCAGCGGCGGCCGTCTTTGTAGGTAATGCGCCGCCAGATCGTCTCGCCGTCCGTAGCGTAAAAAGTCCACGTACCCGTCTTGCGCCCGTCCGAACTCTTGCCGCGGTATTCGTTGAATTGCCCGGTCTGTTTCCGTTTGCCGTTTTCATAGTAGGCCACGTGGTCGCCGGTGAGCCGGTTCTCTCGGTAGTGGTTGATACTAGCGGGCCGGCCGTTTCTGTGGTACTCGATCCATTTCCCCGTCTTTTTGTCCATGTCGAAAGCGCCTTCGCGCCGCTTGCCGCCATCGGCGTAGTACAGCACCCAAGGGCCGTGTTTTTTGCCGTTTTTGTACTCGACGTCTTCGAGATGGCTGGCCATAATTTCCTCCGTATTAATTGTTTACTGATTGGCCTTCAGCGCCCCCCACGACGGTAGAGCCAGTAGTCTGAGAGTACGCACGGGTGCGTTCTACGCCATCCGTCCCTAGTGAGGTGAGCAAGAGACTATCGCCTTCGAGCCGGTACGTGCCGGCGAATTCCATTTGGTCTACAAAGAGGTTGACGAGATTGGGAAAGAGTTCTTCTAAGTCGGCGCGATGTTCCTCAGACATCGCTTCTCCATCGCCGACCTCATAAACAAAATACGCAGCGGGAATTCCGAAGAGCCTAATCTCGGCAATGTCCTTATATACGATGAGTTCTTCAATCTCCATCCACAGACTGTCGCCAGCGGTGGACCAAGTACCCATCCCGTCATAGGTCGTGGAGTCGAAGAGTCTCTGTTCTTTTAATTTTGCCGACGTTTCGGGGGGGAAATCGCTGAAGTCATAGGTATTCACGTAGTTGAGGTGGAAGGTCCCGTCTTCTCTAAAGGTCACGCGACGAGAGGACTGGCCTACCAACGTATCGTAAGAAACGGTGGCGTTTCTAAGGGTCAACTTGTCTAGGGTGTCGATATGTTCCCAAGTAAAGCCGACCACCTCGATTCTGTCCTCGCTGTGTTCCCAAGTGCCTAGCTGTTCTGGCTGTTCGTCCTGACAAGCGGCGAGCAAGGTCCATAGAGCGCATAGGATAGCTGAGCGCAGCATGACGGGTCTCTCTCTACAATGGGGAATAGTAAGGTAAATCTACATCCCCGACCTTTCAGATCAAAAAGTTTCCATTGCCGACGTCGGTCCTCTCAAGTAACGCCGCATTCATAAGGCCCTAAATCTGGGTCGGTGTTATGCACACCGCGATAGGTGCTCTTGCCGCGCAGGTAGCGCACCTCCAGTTCCACGTCCCGCACATAGATGAGCGGCGTAGCCTCTGGATCGCGCTCGTGCAAGGTGACCTCTACGATGTTAGTTCCCTGCACCGGCCAGTGGGCCTCGTCCAGCCGGAAGACGAACCAGTAACTCGAATGCGAGCGATAACGCGGCGCGGTCATCTGATAGATGTGGTCGATCTCGCGCGTGATATGCGCTGGCAACTCGTCGCCGTTCAGCTTGAAGCTGAGGCGGTCGCGGTCGGTAGCGCGCATCAGTCGTATCCGCAAGATGACCTCGTGGACTCGTCCCGCCGCACCCCAGCGCGGTAGATCGTCGCTAATGGGCAATACTAGTGCTGCGGGCTGCTCTAGCGACAGCGAGGCCGGTAGCTGCATGACGAGTCCCGGCTCGGTCTTTGGCTGCGCGACTGAACGCCCCGTGGGCGTGGGGATCGCGTAGATTTTGTCCTTGACCGCCATCACGTCCGGGTGCGGCAGCTCGCGGAGTTGTTCGTAGAAGGACGGGCCGTACGGCCAGTTGCCGGCCCAGTGGACCAAATTCAGCCCATCGACGCCCTGTGCCCAGTAGTTGGTCGCAACGGCGCGCACCATGGCAATGGGAGCCGCACCCAGCCGGTCCGAATCCACGTTGTTGCGGATGACGCCGTGGATCCGGCACTCCGCGTCTTGGGCCGCTGCGATCAGGGGTCGAAAATCCGCAGTCGCGTCAATCAGCGACATAGACGCGAAGTTCTCCGCGACCAAAACATCGGCAATCCCCTCGCGAATCCACGTCTCTGGGTCCAGTCCGATAGACCGGCAACCGGCGATACTGGAGGGAATGCGCAGAGCCAGCTCGCGGTCCGGGCCGCTTTGCTTGACGGCCTCGCGGACGCGCTGGAGCCAGTCGGTGAAGATGCTCCGGCCGCGCTCCATGACGTCCGGGTGAAAGAAGGCTCCGCCAGCGTAGTGATTGAGGTTGAGTTCAAAGCCATCCACCGGATAGTTTTGCAGGGTCTCCTCAATCAGGGCAAAGCGCATCTCGCGGACTTCTGGTCGCGCAAAATCGGCCAACTGGGTATCGCCGATCCGCAAGCCCTCGCCTAAGTCGGCCTGTACCTGGAGCGAAGGGTAGATTAGCAGCCCCTTGGCCCGTGCGCGGTCGCAGACAATGTGCAGCAGATCGCGGCCCTCGGCGATGAGCTGCTGGGCGTTGCGATAGGCGCGCTGGAAGACGAGGTGATCCCAGTGGTGATCGTCCTCCGGCCGGAACTGAGCGGTAGCCGCCGTCTCTGGGCCCCAGTGGTCGGCCACTTGGGTGTCGTGCAAAAAGGCATTGCCGAAGCCGAGGTTGAAAACCAATGCCTCTATCGGCGTTCCCAATAGCTCATCAACCGCAGCCTCGCATCCCTCTTGCCCGACGGGTGGCTCGCACATGTAGAGCAAGGTGTGGCGCGAGTCGTTTTCAAACATTAGGCGAGGTTTGGGCATGAGTGTGTCCTCCGCGTATTAAAATTTGGTGCGAAAAACCTAAATCCATATTATTCCCCCGGTCAATCACCCCACCCTAGGAATCCCCATGATCGAACTCCGCGCCACTGGCCTCATCTACCGCGATTCCACGCTCCACGCCTGGCACCCAACCCTAGCACTGTTGCCCAACGGCGACCTACTGGCCGCCTACGACTTGGGCGAGACCATCGGCGTGCTTGATTATTGCACCTATCTTGCACGCTCGACCGATGGCGGCCGTTCGTGGACTGAGCCGGTGGCCTTTTTCACGGACCCCGTTGCCGCGACCGCTCGCCGCACCGTCCGCATCAGCACCCTGGCCGATGGAACCTTGATCGGCGCGGGACGGCGCAGCTATTGCCACCACCCCGAAACCAGCGGCTGGAATCCCCAGACGTACGGCGTAGAGCAAGGCGACTGGTTCGTGCTCCGCAGCCGCGACGGGACCCACTGGCAAGGACCGCAGGAGATTGAGCCGCCACTGGCCGGCCCTTACGAGGTCTGTCACGCCTTTGTCGAGACCGGCGATGGCCGGTTGCTCTTGCCCACGGGCCTATTGCGGACTTGGGAAGGGGACGCGCCCGACGGACTCAAAACCCTAGCCTTAGTCTCCAACGACCAAGGCCAGACTTGGCCCGAATATACCGAGCTGTTCGCCGATCCCCAAGGTGAGGTAATCTACCACGAGGTCAGTCTCGTGGAATTGGAGGGCGGGCGGCTCCTCGCGGTGGCCTGGCCCTTTAACTCGGTCGTAGGTCAGACCCTGATGAAAGTGCCTTACGCGATAGCACCAGACGGCAAAACGTTCAGCGTCCGTGGCTCGACCGAAATCGCCGGAGAGACGACCAAGTTGCTGCACTTGGGCGACGACCGAGTCCTGTGCCTGACGCGCCGCACTGATGCGGCTGGCCTGTGGGCGGTGCTCGCCCAGATACAAGGCGACGAGTGGGTCCACCTCGCAGAGGCTCCCCTGTGGCAGGGCGCGGCGTCGCGGATGCTTGGCGAGCGAGATGCGGCTACCGAGCTAGCCGAACTGCACTTTGGCTTTCCTAACCTCTTGCGCCTGCCCGATGGTGACGTGCTAGCGGCCTTCTGGTGCCGCGAGGACCACATTCACAACATCCGCTATCTGCGGATTAGCGTAGCGGACCACTAGGAGATCACCATGCACATCGGCGACCAATGGATGCAGTTGCGTAGTCGCGACAAAACCCTCGATCAGGCATTCGACCGGCCCTTTCCGGTCGGCGTCGAATACTACCGTCCGCCCGTGCCACCGCCGGAGTACTGGGACGAGGACTTTCGCCGGATTAGCGCCGCTGGTATGAGCATCGTCCGCGTCTGGTATTCCTGGGATTGGGTCGAAACCTTGCCCAACCACTACGAATTCGACGACCTAGACCGGCTTTTCGACCTAGCTGCCCAGCACGGTTTAAAAGTCTGGGTCGATACCCCGCTGGGCACTCACATGGCCTGCCCAGCTTGGATGTTGCGCTCCCACCCGGACATGAGGGTTGTCCGCCGCGACGGCAGTGTGCAACAAAATACGACCGGCGCGTTTGCTGCACACGGAGCGATGACCCACAACTTCGACCACCCAATGTGGCGCGTCTATGTCGAACGCTATTTGCGCCAATTTGTGCCGCGTTACAAAGATCACCAAGCCTTGGGCGTCTGGGGCACTTGGGACGGCATTGGCTACGCCGGTGCGTGGACAGCCCCTGAGCCGTATCCTCCCTACAACGACTACACCATTGCCAAGTACAAAGACTGGCTCCACCGCAACTACACGCTCGACGCACTCAACGAACGGCTGCTGCGCCGCTACCGCTCGTGGGAAGACGTCGATGCGCCGCGCAGTAAAGCCGCGCCAGTGGAAATGAGGCTGTACTTGCAGTTCCACCGCGAAAATATGGCCGACCACCTAGGCTGGATGGCCGACTTGATCGACCGGCTCGATGGGACGCACGAGCAGCGCTCGCACGGCGGCTCGTACCCAGCGCCCCACCACGAGACGGTCAGCCCGCAAATCGACAGTTGGGGCCTTTCGCACCACTCGTCCAACCGACTGACCACCGACGAGCCTTACAGCATCGCCTGCGAGGCGTACGGCTTCCAGTGGTGTCGAACAATGGGACGCAACAATCGGTGGTGGAACGAAGAGATCTACGGCAGCTTTGTCGGCGGGCTACATCCGACCGAGAAAAAGACCCTCGGCGAGGAGTCAGCTCTCTATATCTGGCTAACCCTGATCGAGGGCGGTGCCGGAGCCATGTTCTGGCAGTATCGGCCGGAGTACATGACCTACGAAGCACCTGGACTCAATATCGCCGCACTCGATGGCGAGCCGACCGAGCGACTCCACGCGGCAACAGCGACCATTGCCCAAATCGACCGCATCGCTGACCATCTGCCCCTGACCATTCCACGCGCCGATGTGGCCATTGCCTACAGCGGCCCAAGCGACGACGCATTTGATTTTAACGATCAGGGCGTCCAATTCATCCAGCACCACCGTGCGCTCTACCGCGCCCTGTGGGCACAAAGCGTGGCGATGGACTTGGTGACCCCGACGATGGATTGGTCCGAGTACTCGCTAGTCTACCTGCCGCACTTCGCGGTCCTCGACGAGACAGCCATCGCCCGCCTGCGCGATCTGCTGCAAGCGTCCGACGGTCCCCACCTCGTAGCCGACGGCTACTTTGGCACCTTTGCTGGCAGGGGCCACTGGAGCTTCAAGCCACCCGAGGGACTCAGCGATCTCATCGATTGCCGGATCGCCGATTTTGATGTTGTCGCCGATTTCGATGTCCGGGCTAGCAAAAACGTCGTGCAGATGGAGTGCGGCACTTTTGCCCTGCCGGCAGGGACGACCTATTCAATCTTAGAAGCCCAAGGCGATACTGCGCCCATCGCCACCATCGGCGATGAAGTGGTTGGGGTCCGCTCAGCCGACGGGCGCTTCACTTGGTACGGGTTTGCGCTTTCGGCCACAGCCTCGTCGGCAGTGACCGGGCAGCCTGGGGCACCAGCGCCAGCGGGGCTGGTCCACGATGAGGTAGCGACCGCGCTGCTGGCAACCGCGGGCATCGAGCCGTGGTTTGCAATTACCGGAGACCGCGTCGTCGCCTTTCGCCGCCACTCTCGGCAGGGTGGCTCGCTGATCTTCGCGCTCAATGTAGAAAGGCGCACAGCACAGACGCGGATGCAACCACGCTGGCCAATAGGCTCAGCCCGCAACCTGCTAGGAAAACGAGATCTCGCGCTCTGTGACGGAGCCTTTGAGCTGACGCTAGGGTTCGGCGAGGTGGCGGTGATACACTGTGTGGATATCTGATCCATCTTAGAGCAAAGCAGACAAAACTAGGCAATTGAACCGCGATTCAGTTATCGGAAGAAGGGGGTCTCGCTCAGAGGGGATTTATCAGCCCGATGGCATCCAAGACGGCGCCGATCTTCTCCACCTCCTCGTCTGTGGCCGTCACCATAGGCGGGCGCAACCAGCGCGAGGCAATGCCGTTGAGTTCGAGCGCAGTGCGCCACACAGCCTGGCCGCCGCCTAGCACATCTGTGGCCACTCCCCAGAAGGGTTCTTCGATTTGAGTGATGATGGTCTGGGCCGTTTTGGCGTCGCCGTCTTGAAAGGCTCGCCAGTAGCTTTGTGCTATATGGGGAGCAAACGAAGATGGATAGGAAAAAAAGGCGCGGATGCCGCAGGGCCATTGTGCGAAATTGCGCCATAGGCCCCCGCCGGTCATGAACTTCCACCGATCGCCATAGCGGTGCATAGTCGCCTTTGCGTATTCGAGTGTGCCATCTTCTTTGAAGGTGCAGATGTTGGGCACGTCGAGTAGCGCGTCGAGGATTTCATAGGGAGGACACCCCACCAACATCAGGGGCATGACTTGGGCTACTTTGCGGTATTGGACGACCTTGCCTTGCGGTTGGGCTTGTTCCGGCGGCAGCACCATCAGTACGTCGGCTCCCCAACTGCGGCAATACTCGGCGAATTGGACCGCCCGATCGTCCGGCCAGCGCCGAGTAGCCGCCACCGTCAACGCCCGTCCGGCGACCCGGTCAATCAAAAAACGAGTAAGCTGGGCGACCTCTTCGTCGCTGAGAAACTCGAACTGGCTGTCCCCATAGGTCAACAAGCTGACCTTACTACCGCTGACAATGCCGACGTCGATTATGCGGCCGATGCCTTCCCAGTCTAGCTGACCATTGGGCAAAAAGGTAGTGGGAATGGAGTTGACCGGACCCTCAAGTAAGTTTTTGATTTCGCCCGGCGTCTTGTCTGACGGCATGGCGCGCTCCTTTCGCGAATAAAGGTAGCGGAAAACTCCAGCATCCTCCAGCCTAAGACCTCCCGGGCATACATTGCTCAAAGCTCCGCGAAATACCAGATTATGTAGCGGCCTTGTGCCGCACGCGTAATACCACCCAACCACCGCTGTCAGCTAAACATGAACGCCGATTCGCTCGAAATACAACCTCTGCAAGAGCCACTCGATGCCGTGGTCGCCGTACCCGGATCCAAAAGCTACACCAACCGGGCGTTGCTAGTTGCAGCGCTAGCCAACGGAGAATCACACCTTACGGGTGCACTCTTTAGCGACGATACCGACTACATGGTTCAAGCATTGCGCAAACTCGGCGTCTCTATAGAGGCCGATCCAAAGGCGACTAGCTTTACAGTCACAGGCAATGGTGGACGGATCCCCACCAATGGTGCCGAGCTGTACATTGGCAATTCAGGCACTACTTCTCGGTCGATCACGAGTTATGTCGCGCTCGGCAACGGGACTTTCATCATCGACGGCGACGCGCCCATGCGCCAGAGCCGGCCGATTGCCGACCTGCTCGACGCGCTCGGCCAACTCGGTATCGACGCACGTTCGCGCTTTGCCAACGGATGCCTGCCAGTAGAGGTGCAAGCCAAGGGGTTCAAAGGCGGAAAAACCCAGCTCGACGCCAGCAAGAGCAGCCAGTTCCTTACCGCGTTGCTGCTAGTCGCACCCTACACGGACAACGGCTTGGAAATCGAGATGGTCAGCGAGTTCAAAACCGAATATATCGACATCACTATGGCGGTAATGCGGGCATTTGGGATCGAGGTACAACACGACGATTACCAACGTTTTCGCGTTGCCGGCGGTCAATGCTATAAGCCCCGCGCTTACGCCATTGAACCGGATGCTTCCAATGCCTCGTACTTCTTTGCTGCCGCTGCGCTCAATAGCGGCCGGGTACGCGTAGTCGATATCCCCGCCGACTCAGCCCAAGGCGATATCCACTTCGTCGATGTGCTCGAGCAGATGGGATGTACAGTCAACCGCTACGCCCACGGAGTTGAGGTGATCGGCCCGGATCGAATCAAGGGAATAGACGTCGATATGAAGGCTATATCGGATACTTCGCTTACGCTGGCCGCGATCGCACCCTTTGCCACGGATCCAGTGCGTATCCGCAACATCGAGCACACGCGCTGGCAGGAGACCGACCGGATTGCTGCTATGGTCGCCCAATTGCGTCGGCTCGGCGTGAAAGTAGAAGAGCATAGAGATGGCGTTACCATCGCGCCGTCTAAGCCCGAAGGCAGCACCATCGATACCTATAAGGATCACCGAGTAGCTATGAGTTTTGCCCTAGTCGGATTGCGGGTGCCTGGAATCCGCATCAATGACCCAAGATGTGTCAACAAGACCTTTCCAACATACTTCGATATCTGGAACCAGATAAGAAGATCGATCTAAAAAAAGGCCGAAGCTGGTGGAGGAATGGCCGAAACACAGACGCCCTACCGATCAGTTATCGGTAGGGCGTCTGTACCTCTTGCCGTATGAAAGGTGTTTATTGGGTAAATTGGGTCACATTGGCGATGCCACCCGGTTGGGTCAACGCATAGACGATTAGGTTAACCCCAAACTGCAATCCGCGCTCTCGTGCATCGGCCAGCGGATCTCCCCAGTACCAGCTAATATTCAGGTCGCTGAAAACCACTGCAACCCGACCGCGCAGTTCCAGCATCTCCAAGTCGAACACATTGCCAGCGGGTGCGCCGCCCATCGGCGGGCCATCGGGAAAATCCCAGAAGCTATAGTAGAGTTCGTGGCTCTTGGGCACTTTCTGCCACTTGGAGCCATCGCTACCCAGCACCAGCGGATCTTTCATCAGGGCCTTGAACTGACGGTCAAACGGCGTACCCGAAACTCCAGCTTCCTTGCCATCAAGTCCGTTCTCAGCGTCGCTTTGGCGAATCTCCTCGGCATAGAGAAAACCACCGTTCTTGAGATAGTCACCTAAGTTGGTCTTCTCTGTATCGCTGATTTGCAAGACGGCATCATTGCCCGTTACGTAAATCATGGGGGCATCCATGATGCGCGGATCCGAAAATTCCAAGGTCGTGCCCTCAATTCGGGCATTAATTTGGGTATGGTCGCGCATATAGCGCATCAACTCCTCTACCGCAGTTGGGAACCGATCGCGGTTCTTGTCTGCGATGTCGTAGTCGATAACCGTCATGTTGAAGAAACCGCGGATATTGCGTTTGTTGTCTGGGTCCTGAATCAAGATCGCTTGGTAACGACCGATGTCCAAGTCGCCGACATTGAGCAATTCGTGCCTCAGACTCAGAGCCTCTTGTACCGGTGCCGACGTTTCAGCCAGTTCGATCATTGCGACCTCGTCGAAGGCCAATTCTTCGGCCTTGGCACCTGAAAAGGCACCCAAGACCTGTGTACCAGGCAAGACCGAACTCAGCAGATCGCTACCTACCGCGCTAACATCGGCTATCGCCGATATATCCTGCGGCAAATCTGGCGGTGCCATCGACTGCAGCATCTCCATCTGCACTTCGGATATCTCGGGACGTTTGGCTAAGTCGAAGTTCTTTTCGAGAATTGGTGGAGGCGCGCGGAAAATGATTAGCGCCTCTTTTGTCTCTTCTTCGCCAATGCCAAAGAGATGATCGTAAACGAAGACGCCAGCGTGAATAGCTACCGAGAGCATAAAGGCCACGCCCATGTTCAGCCGGCGGCCGGTGGTAGCTGAATATAGGGCGTATACCAGCACCCCGGCACCCGCCAAGCCAGCGGCGATTACCACCCACTTGGACAGGATGAAAAGTACGTGAATAAAAAAGGCTGCGCCGACCGCCATATAGGCCGTTTTTTGGCGCTGGGCCTGTACTGCTTTTTTGTATTCGTCTACTCTATACTCGTCTACCACAGTTCTTCCCCCTCTTGGAAGGGCCTAGAACCCTCACTTAGTTGCGCTGCGGTTCCGTGGCGATGACCTGATCAATGACGCCCACCTGGCGAGCAATGTCCATGATCTGGACGATTTGCCCGTGCGTGGAGCGCTCATCTCCTTGGATGATAATCATCGTGGTGTTGTCCAGTAGCTGTCTCTTCGCCTGCAATTCCTCTTTGAGGGTCGCAAAGGTCACCGACTTGTGGTTCAGCTTCATGTTGCCGTCCTGATCCACAACGATAAAAAGGTTTTCCTTCTCCGGGGCCTGAGCCTCTTCGGCCTCGGGCAATTTGATGTCCAAACCCGGAGTAATGGCAAACACAGCAGTCACCATAAAGAAGATGAGTAGCTGAAAGACCACATCGATCATCGGTGTCAGATCGGGCATGTTCAGTTCTTTTTTTTCTACTCTCTCAGCCATCTATTTCATACCTCCTAAAAAGGCCACCCTTAGGCAGCTTGGGTGCCTTGCCAACGGCGCAATAGGGCGTCGACGAAACCGTGGCCGTATGCTTCAAACTCAACGGACTTGCCTGTGGCGCGGTTGCTAAAGTACGTGAAGATGGCGATTGAAGGCACGGCGATCACCAGACCTGTAACTGTAGTGATCAGTGCTTCGGAAATACCTGCGGCGACGATCGTCGGCTCACCGAGACCCTTTTCCGCAATACCTTCAAAAGCGTTGATCATACCGTTGACCGTGCCCAGCAGACCGAGCAACACCACGGATTTGGACACGAAGTCGATAACGGCCAGATACCGTTCGAGATACCCCAAGGCGGCGCGTTCAACCGTGCCGTTCATTTCCTCGCGCATTTCCTCCATCGTGCGTTGCTCGCGCGATAAGTGCTCAAAGCGCTCGATCCCCTCGCCGTACACCTCGCCTTCGAGCTTGCCAACCTCGGCGCAGTACTCTCTGAGTTGGTCAAGGGAAGCACCCGAGTCGATACGCGAGTTGATATCGTTGGTGATTTCGGCCAATTGATCCTCAGAGCGCAGCCGTGCATACGTCCAGATGCGCTCGAGAAAGAACGCAATAGACAGCATAGACCAGAGCATCAAAGGATACATGAAAGGTCCGCCTTCTCGAAAAAGTTCAATCATTTTCTTTCTCCCTCCTTAAAGTTAGGACGCAAAGAAATCAGGGTTATAGGACGCGAGCTTCTTGCATTACCTGTAGCTGCTCTCTGGCGTAGTCCACTTGCGTCCTGTACTTGGGGTTGTCGCCATAGTTGTCGACGACCTCCTGAAAGACGGCACCGGCTTGGCGGAATTCCTCTTGGGCCATGTGGGCGGCACCGATGTTGACCAGCGAATTGACAGCCTGGTCGCTCTTGGGGTACTTCTGCTGCACTTCCTTAAAGATCGCCATTGCCTCGTCGTAATTCTTCTCAGCTAAGAGCTTTTCGCCCATTGCATAAATATTGTAGGCATCGATCTCAGCCAAATGTCCGAGCAGAGTCCTTGCCTTTTTCGGCAGTGCTCGATCTTGGGCAATTAGCTTATCAGCGGGAAAACGCTCCAAGAAAACCCGGTAGCTCTCGGTGGCCTTCTCGTAATCCTTGAGGCCGTAATAGTAATCTCCGAGCGTAAATTGGCTGCGTGCCCCATAAGTACCATTGGGATATTGAGCGACGATTCGCTCAAAGACCGGCACCGCTTCTTCCTGACGGTCGAGGTTGATCAGACACCAAGCCTTGTTGTAAAGCGCATCGTCTACGTAGCTCGACTTAGGATAGCGCTTAATGATTCGGTCATAGAAGACCATGGCATCTAGAAAATTCCGGTTTTTTTCCTCCAAGCCGCTCACGTTGGTCATGTTAAATAGGGCATCGCCAGCGCGAAAAAGCGCTTCAGATGCATAGCGGGACTGCGGATACTGATCCGCTAGGCCAGCAAAAACATCGCTGGCAGAACGCCATTTACCCATCCGATAATGCGCCCAAGCATCGTAGTAATAGGCATGCACAGCGCGGTCGTCATCGGGATATTGGGTATAATAGGTATTGAACGCCTTTGACATCGCTGGTAGCACTTCGACATTGCCGTTAGCCGATAGTCTGTTATAAGCTACGCCGATCTGGAACTGGGCATTTTTGGCCCAAGCAATCTGCGGATAGTTTTCGATAATGGTGTTATACGTGGCAATCGCTTGGACGAACTGCTCCGACCTATAGAAACAGTTACCTTGGACGAAAAGCGCATTGGCAATGCTCTCGACGTTGACGGCCAAGTCGATTAGCTCCTGAGCCGCTTCAATACTCTGCTGGAACTTATCTAGTTTGAAGTAGGCATTGGCCAAGCGAATGAGCAAGCGCTCCCGGTCCTCGCTAGAGGTAGTGGTAGCCAACATCTCCTCGTAGATGCGCACCGCTTCCTCTGGATTGCCCTTCTTTTCGGCCATTGAGATCAACTGCAGTCGCGCCGAACGCACTAAGCTCTCGTCTCCAGAAGCAATGACCTCATTCAGCAGCTTCTCCGCCTCATCGTCATTGCCTTCCGCCGAGTACGAGAGGGCCATCGAGAACGAGACCTTTAGCTGCATCGCCTTGGGAATCTTGGTGTCCAACAGCCACTTGTAATCGATCAGTGCACGGTCGTAACGGCCCGAATAGTGGTAAGCCAATGCACGGCCGTAGCGGGTGTCGCGAATGACATCGCTTTCTGGGTACTCTTCAAGCACCATAGTGTAGCGCTCGACTGCGTCGACGTAGTTTTTATTGTTGAGGTCGAGTTGGGCCATCTGGAAATGGGCCCTAGCCTCCAAATCGCGGTCGCCGGTCACGCCTTCCAGCAATTGGTTGAGCAGCGCACGCCCCTCGGCGATGCGATCTTGAGAAATATAGAGATTGGCTGCCTCAATCAGCGCAGCGATGTACGTCTCGCGGGCATCGCGGTCAACCTTAGAAAAAGCAGCGATGGCCTCATCCTTCCGCCCTTCGTCTCGGTAGAGAATACCAAGGCCATAGTAAGCATCGGCCGTATGCCGCGTATCCTGATAGCTCTCCGTTATGGCCTTGTAGGCCTCAATGGCCTCCTCGACTTTCTGCTGCTCGTAGCTGAGCCGAGCGATGCGCAACAAGCACAGCGGCGCTTGGTCAGAGCGAGGAAAGTTGTCTACTGCCTGCGTGTAGCTCGCGATAGCCTGATCTGTCGCGCCGAGTTTCTCTGCAGACCAGCCTGCGCTGTAGAGCGCTGCGGAGCGCAAACCCGTTTCGCTATCTGGATAATCCTCCAATAGTTGTAGGTAGTCTTCACGGGCAGCGTCGTATTCTCCGGAAAAGTATTTAGCTTCGCCTTTCTGATATTGAGCGTTAGGTGGATAAGGCGTATCTCCGTAGAGTTCAATTACTTGGTTGTAAGCGGTCCATGCCTGGTCGAACTTATCCCACTCCATGTAGTTGTCGCCGATTCTCATCTGCACCTTGGCCTTGTAAAAGCGCTCCTCGGCGGTTTCTTGAGCGGCGATCAATTCTCTGTAGGCTTCCTCGAACTTGTCTGTTTTGCGGAAAATCTCAGCGACGCGCAACGAGGAGGTCTCAAAGAGTTGTCGATAGTTTTCAAAGTCGACATTCTTACCCTCGCGAAACGAACCGCGCAAGAGTTCAAACATCCGGTCGTAGAGGTCACGCACATCGCGGTAGGATTTAATTGCCTCTGCGTCGCGCCCCATCTGGTCATAGGCATTGGCCTTCAGATAGAGGGCTTGGGCAATGACCGGACTATTGGGGTATTTGTCGAGGACTATCTGGGTCATATCGACGGCTGCGCCGTACTCACCCTTCTCATAGAGAGCACTGGCGATGCGGAACTGGGAGTCCGGCGCATAGCGATCTTGAGGATAAGCCGCTAGCATGCCGTTGAGCGTTTCGATGGACTGGTCGTACTCTTTTGTGTTAAACTCGCTCCAGCCCGCGTAAAAATACGCCTTGCCGGCTTCCCTCGTCTCGGGGAATAGCTCGACATAGCGCTTGTATTCCTTTGCTGCCTCGCTGAACTCTTTGGCGAGGAAGCGGGTCTCGGCGACTTGAAACTGCACCAATGACCTGAAATCCTCAGCCACATTCCCTGCGTCGATAACTTGACGATAGGCTTCCACCGCTTTTTCGTGTTGCCCGCTCTTTTTGTAGGCATTGCCTAGCTGATACCAAGCCGCCGCGACTACGGGCAATTCTAGGTCGTTGCCAAACGTCACCCGTACACTATCGGTGCGCACGGCCTTGCTACTGAATTTGACGATCTTTGAATACTCGATGATCGCCCCTTCAAACTCGCCGAGGGCGTAGAGAGATTGTCCGGCATCAAAATTGGTTTTCAGATTTTGCGGCACCGGTAGGAAAAGGCTAGCTCCTAGCCCCAATCCCAGCGCGATAAGTCCAGCCCAGACCGTCATTTGTGCATCTCCTTGTCTAGGTTCCTAGTTTGGAGTTCATCGGGGGCTTTTTTTGGTTTTAGAATTCGTATGCGAAGGAGAACCGGTGCGCGCCATTGGTCTCGGTCAAATCCAACCCAATGTCATACGCATAGTCGAACACCAACTGGTTCCACTGATAGCCCAAACCCGCATTCAAACCCCCACCCGCATCCTCCGACAACAAACGACGACCCCCCGCCCGCAACAACAACCCCTCCACCAACTGCGTCTCCCCACCAACCACCAACCCATCATCCGAACCCTCCCCCGTCAAGTCGCGACGCACATACTGAACCGACACCAACGACTGACTGCTAAGCCGATACCCAACCCCCACATGCACATCCATCGGCAACGCACCCGCATCCGCATCCCCTTCAACCTCGCCATAGGCCACATTCGGCTGATTGATATTCTTCAACAACACCCCCACCTGCGCCCCCTGCACCGGACTCTGCCACAACAAGCCCAAATCCAAGCCTACGTTGCCCGCACTCTGGTTCGAAAGCGGATCCGCCCGACCATCATCGTCGGGGATCGAGCCTACACTCCAAAACAAATACTTGGCCGACAAGCCCACTTGCAGCCGACGCTCCACCTGGTACGACAGCGACACAAACGCCCCATTCTCGCTCATCAAAGACGAGCCTATCCGCTCATAGCCCAACCCCAAGCCCATCTTCTCGCCCAACGGCTGCGCATAGGACACCACGTGCTGACCCAAGTCGTCGCCTTCAATGCCCGCATACAAAAGCGACACATTCGTATACGACACCACACGCTGAGACACCTGACCCAACCCCGCCGGATTGGCAAACACCGCATCCGCGTTGTCGGCCACCGCCACAAAGCTGTTGCCCAACCCCTGGGCACGAGCGCCCGAACCCACATTCTGAATGTTGACAACTCCCTCGCTTGATTGGACGATGAGCAGCAAGCCAACTAAAACGCTAAACATTCTCAGAGATTTCATAATGCCAACTCCTCCTTGGTGGTCTCGCTTAAAGGCTAGTTTGCCTTAGCGACTCTAGGAACTATCGTGCCGTCCTTGTAAATCTTGCCGATATCTCGGGCGAATTTATAGGAAATATTGGTGGTCTCCACCGGCTCGTTGCGAAAGTCAAATCGCAGAATTACATCGAGTACTTGGACTTCGATATCACTCACGTCGGGGTGAAGCACGGGAAAAATGACGAAGCCCTCCGCCTCTTGGCCGCTGAAGATCTCCTCGTCTTTGAGCATCGTTCGCCGGAGCAAGTCGCGGCGTTCCTGGTAGCGCGCATATTCGTTGCCCCTATATCCTATGGCATAGGCGCGATAATACGTGTCGAGTTGCTCAAAGTTGAGGCTCCAATACTCGCGCTTATTGCTCGCTTTAACGACGATTTTGCTCGGGTCGATTTTGACTTTAGGGTAGGCGTAATTCTTAATGCCGAGACGAAAGACGGTGAATCGCTGTTTTTCTTCGTCTGTCCCCCAAAATACCGTGTTGCCAAAGGTATAGGGGTTTGTAGACTTAGGACCTGCTTGGGAATTGTTGAAAAACTGGCGATTCAACTCCTCGTCAGTCATCGGCTTGAGTCGCACTTCAAAGCGATCTTGGGCAAAGGTCAAGGTCCCGTCATCTGCCACGCTGATAGATGAGGCCTGATCTTGACCAGGCTGCAATGGACCCGTGTAATAGCTATATCCACAACCTAGCACACCCGAGCCGACGATCAAAACCGAAAATAATACTCGTGTGAAACTCATCATTCAGAAACTCCTCGTTGATACAGCTCTGTGAACAAAGAAGCTTTCAAACGCCCCCAAGACCTCAACTCCACAACCGTCACTTGAAAAGTACCCTCTAGCGGCATCAAGATCAAGTCGGTGAAGCGATCAGAAAAGCGATACGAGTTGTGTTGGCCCGAAAGAGACCACTTAGCATCAAAAAGCTCTGAATGCACATCAAAATCGTTAAACTCTACGTTAAAACCAAGGATTTCATTTTCCTGCAAGAGATGTTCTTCGCTTTGAAAGACCGCATCGACATCGACGCGGTCAAAGGGTACGAGCATAACCTCGTAATTCGTCACTCCCTTTCCTCCCAAAATACCTACAAACTCGATCGCCGCTCTAGTATACGGACCATCGGGTAGTGCGTACCAAGCGGCAGCAGAAAAATTGACAAAAAAATCCTCGTCGGGCGACGGACCAGCCAAAACGAAGTGGTTAGCTTCAGCTCCGTTGCGCCGTATCCGCTCTTCGTGGCTCAACTCGGTGAAATTGGCGAATTGTCCACCCGAGTGGTCCGCGTCGATAAATAACTCCATTGCGTCGTCTTCCCAAAGCACCGTAGCACTACCGGCGGGACGATCAATCTGATGCATATCATCGCGAACCTGAGCGGCGACGTAGAGCCTATTTTCCGTTTTATTCCACCCTACCATGAGACGAGCAGCAAAGTCGTCCGAATCGCTCGCCTCAACTTCTGGACTAATTAGGTCGTGAAACTGACCCGTCAATATGGCGTAGGAGTCGCCTACAACTTCCCAATCTGTCAGATCTCCGTCAATGGCGGGGACCAAATGATCGGGAAATTGAAAAGCTTTGTAGGCCGTTCCTTCGGGATAGTGACCTAGAGCCGGTTTAGCTAAGCCTACTGTTACCTGTAGCGCCAGCCCTAAAAACAACAAACGCGACCAGTAACTCAGCCGACGCCTTCTTATCTGTTTTTTGATGTCTTTCAATATATAGGGCAGTATGATAATCAATGGCCTAAGACGTGTCAAGATATATTAGAGATAGCTATAGAAACAATGGGCTCATGACGAATAAAATCAATGAATAACAATAAGTTAGGTCTGTTCAATCCTCTTGTAAATTGCTGCGAGTTCCTTCATCCGCGCCTCGACTTCACTGATTACATAAGCGATTGACGACAAAGGCCCCTCTTTTTTTATGCCTGTCAGCCTGATCTGACTATCTTGAATTGTTCACCACTATACTATACTATATAATAGAGTACAGAGTAACAAAACGTCTAAAATACGTGATTGGCCCGGCAGATGTGGACTGATATGGGGCGCGCAACTGCCGCCGGCATCTTTGTTATGCTCGTCGCAAACAGTCAAGGGCTTACGGTCTCGCGTGGAGGTGTTCGATGATCAGGTTGTTGGTAGCGGTACTCGGCGTCGCGTTTGTGTTCAGCAATGGCTATGCCGAAATCAAGCGGTGGCGGATCGGCGACGATGTGCATCCTTGGATTCTGCGGCCGGTCACCGGTCGTCTCGACTTGGGTCGCAGTTGGGCTGTTGAGTTGATCGCCGACGACGATGGCGACGGACTCATTGACGAAGACCCGGTCGAGCTAATCGACAATGACGGCGACGGCCAGATCAACGAAGACCCCGTTGATCCGCAAGTCGACAATGATGGCGATGGCCAGATCAATGAAGACCCAGACAACAACCGCGACGACGATGGCGACGGACTCATTGACGAAGACCCACTTGAACTAATCGACAATGACGGCGACGAACTCATTGACGAAGATGGTCCCGACCCACAGATCGACAACGACGGGGATGGTTTGCTCAACGAGGACGGGCTGTACACTCCTTACGATGACGACTGGGATGGTCTGCTCAACGAGGACCCGATTAATACTCTCGACGACGACGACGACGGACTGATCGACGAGGATCCGCCGTTGCCCGAACACGATGGGGGCGTTACCACTTGGATTCGGCCGATACGTCTGGACAGCCTGCGCAATCTGGCCTATATGACCAACCAACGCTTTAAGGCCGGCGAGTTCGGCGGCGTCATCCCCGGCAAGGATACCCAGCGCCCCTTTATGGTGGTGCCGAGCGAATATGGCTTCCGACGCGAGGTCTCCGATCCCATCTCGGCCGACTACTGGGCAGTTGCGGGGGTAATCGACCGCAAAGAGGCCGAAAAGGCCGTCGATGGAAACCTGAAGACAGACTTCACCTCCACCAAGTATGGTCGTGGTGGGATCGCTGTCAATCTGATGGGTTACTACTATATCAACCGTATCGTCTTCCGCCCACAGCCGACCTTGCCCGGCGGCACCATCGCCAACTACTACATCCGCTACGGCAATCAGACCTCCATCGACAGACTCTCTGAGGCCATTCGGGCGAACCGGACACTAGTTCAAGCTGTCCGGGGCCAATTCAACCCGGTGATCAAGGACCTCCGATTCGACCCACCTTTTATCGCCGGCCGTATCGACGTGTTCTCGATTGATCCCGAAGGAAAGCTTAGCCAGACCGCCGAAATCGGGCACTTCGGCGACGGCTATGCCATCGATGGGCAGTACATCTCGGCCATCATCGACGTGGGAACACCTACTCCGCGTATCCGTCGCTACGACCGCGAGATCGAGCAGTTCTCCGCCTCGGACCGCGCCAGTTATGAAGACCAGTTCCCCCTCGATGTTGCCGGCGGCCAAGTCAACTGGGGCAAAGTGCGCTGGCGCGGATACCGCGATGGCCGCGATGGCGATGTCCGCATACAGTTCCGCGTTGGCAACGCCCTCGACACCCATATATATGCCCGCCGTTTAGGCCCGGGCCTCTCTGACACCCAAGACGAAAATGGCGTTCCCCTAGACCTTTTCTCTTGGGCGAAGCTTCCCGAAGGCCGCGTCCCCGAACGAGAGCTCCAGTACAATGAGCTAGGTGTTGACCTAGGTAACGATGGCCCCTTGGGCTGGAGCTTCTGGTCGGCCCCTTTCAAGCTCGAAGACGCCCTCATTGACGAGAGCTTACCCGAATCCGAGTGGAAAAATGCCGGCGTCCAGTTACCCCTGCCCGGCGGCACTCGCTACATCCAGTTCCGCATCTTCTTCGACTCCGGCCAACACAGCGCGGCGCTGTTGGACTTCATCGAGTTCGACTACGACGCGCCACTGGTCTCAGGTGGGATCGTCGCTGAAATTTTCCCTCCGCGCGTCACGTTGGGTGAGGAGACGGCTTTCCGCTACTTTGTCCGGCCACTCTTCAAAACGGGCGAGGAGACCTCTTTTAACCGGATCGAGATCGCCGTGCCCAGCGTGAATACCCGTATCGACACCTTGCGCTTCGACGGCCAAGCCTGGACCGAAATCGCCGCGGGCACGGGAGCCGACCCGCTGCACGATATCCAGCCCATCCGTCTCGCTCCAGCCGAAGGCCGCACCGACAGCTTGGGACAATTTGCCCAGAGTGTAGTCACCCATCCGCGCACCGGCTCGTCCAAACTGCACATTAAGTTGCCCCTGATGGGTGCCGAGCACTTTCAATTCGACCAGAACATCGAAATAGTCTTTCGATCCAAGCTCTTCCGCGGCTCAGAGGAGTTCACCAGTTCGGTATGGAATGACAGCGACCCCGATGTCGAATCCATCCCGCAACCGGCCGAAGATGGGGATGCTACCCCTGACATAGCTACCAATGCCCTCCTCGTGGTCGCCGACGAGATCAACCAAATCGTCAAGGCTCCCCACATCGCCCCCAACCCCTTTACCCCCAACGGCGATGGCATCAACGACGAAGTCACTTTTTCCTTCGACCTTTTCCTCGTCCTCGATCAGGTTGATGTCCAGCTCGAAATCTACGATCTGTCCGGGCACCGCATCGCCCAGATCCATACAGATGGCTCGACGGCTGGCAGTCTCCAAGTCGAGTGGGATGGACGCGACAGCCAAGGCCAAGTTGCCCCTCCGGGCATCTATCTTTACCGACTCGCCATTGACTTGGACAACGTCTCCACTGAGCGTTCGGGGACCCTATCGTTGGTCTATTGACCCTAATGCGCGATGCTGCCCAGTTCCGAGAGAATGGGCAACGTCGCGCCGTAAAACGCTTGCAGAATTTCCCTTCTTCGTCACCATTCTAATGCCATGGCGCGCAGCACCCGCTTCTTCTTGGGCGCGCTCCTGCTAGCTGCCCTTGCACTGCGGCTGGGCTATCTGTGGGAACACCGCGCCAGTCCCTTCTTCGACGCGCCCGTAGTTGATGCCCAGACTTTTCTCAATCAAGCCCTTGCCAGCGGTCCGTTCTGGGGAGGGGACGAACCGTACTGGCAACCGCCCCTCTACATCTACCTGTTGATGTTCGTTTGCTGGCTGCTGCCAGCCTCGTACTTCGTCGGCATCCGACTCGTTCACGTGGGTCTCGGTGTCCTTTCCTGTCTATTGGTGTACGCTTTGGCTCGACACGCTTTTGGCGAGCAGGTCGGCCGCATCGCCGGCATCATGGCAGCCTTGTGTGGCTCCTTGCTCTACTTTGAGGGTGAGCTATTGGCTGTGCCGGTGGAAGTCTTCCTCAATCTCCTGCTCCTGTACAGCCTGTTGCTCGCGTGGAAACGCGACCGCGGGCGCGACTGGGTACTGGCCGGCCTCATCGCGGGCCTTGCGGCTCTGACTCGCCCCACTATCTTGCTCTTTATCGTGGCCTTTTGCGCTTGGACGTTATGGCACCGGCGCACATCTGCCTACCGTCCCCTGCTCTCTTTTGTCATTCCCATAGTGTTGGTCATTTTGCCCATCACTTATCGCAACTGGACTATTGAGCCAGATCTCGTATTCATCTCCTCCAATGCCGGCGTCAATTTCTACATCGGCAACAACGCCGACTACGAGCGCACGGTCTCGTTGCGTCCGGGTATGCAGTGGGAAACCATGATCGCCGAAGCGGCGATCTCGGAGCATGAAACAGCGGCAGCTCAATCGGCCTTTTTCTTTTACAAAGCCCTTGATTACATAACCACGCAGCCCCTCGACTATCTCGGCTTGCTCAGCAAGAAGGTATTTCACTTTTGGAGCGGCCCGGAGACCAAGCGCAATCAAGACATATACTACGCCCGCCAACACTCGCGGATTTTGAGTCTCTTGCTCTGGGATTGGCGCGTGTCTATTCCCATCGGCCTGATCGGCCCGCTGAGCTTGCTCGGCTTGGGGTTGAGCATGAGGGAGGAATGGACGCCGCCGATTGCCTTGCTGCGGCTCTACGCGCTAGTGTACACGGCCTCGGTCGTCCTCTTCTTTCCGGCGGCCCGCTACCGCATGCCGGTTGTGCCGGTGCTGATCGCTTTTGCGGCTTTTGCCGCCTTTCAGCTCTATCTAGGCGTGCGCCGCAGAGCCTATATCCGCACTACAGTGCTTGCCCTGCCTCTCGGGGGCCTATTGATCCTGTGCAACCTCGCCGAAGCCACGCCGACCGCAGAGGACGCCCAACTCTACTTTGCCCTAGGCGAGGTGCATCTGCGCAAGCAAGACTACACCCTGTCTGCGCGTTACTCGCACCGGGCCCTAGAATTGGACCCAGAGTACAACTACGCCCGCCACAATCTAGCCGTGGCGCACTTTCACCAAGAGCGCTATGGGGAAAGCGAACGCGAGGCCCTGCAGACTCTAGCGCAAAATCCCCGGCGCACAGACACTCGCATACTCCTAGGCCGGATTTACCTAGCGACCAATAAGCCACAGCAGGCCGAAGCATATCTGCGCCGCGCCCTCCAACGGGATCCAGAGTCCGGCATGGCCCACTACTACTACGGCCGCCTGCTCTACCGCCAAGGACACTACGCCACGGCTGCAACTCACTTGCAGCGGGCGCTTGCTTGGCAGCCACGGGATTTCTGGCTGCACTACGAACTGGGGAGGGCCTTACAGCAGGCCGGGCAAGCCGAGGCCGCATTGAGCCAATACCACCGAGCATTGTCCGTCGAGAGACGGCCCGAAGCACTCGTCGCCATAGGCGCGATACACCTAATCGCCGGGCACACCGCAAAAGCACGAATCCAGTTCCTCCAAGCCCTAGAACTAGCCCCAGACAATCCAGAGGCTCACGTCAACCTCGCGCTCATCGAACTCGAAAATGGAAACCACGCCGCGGCCATTGACCGGCTGCGCCAAGTGCTAGCGAGAGGGCCCTCCGCCCACGCGCAGCGTCTGCTCGACGAAGCCTATCGCCGGATCGAAGCGCCATAGGAGGCCCTTTGTCTAGCTACTTCCAAGCTCTTTTGATCTTTGCTTGTGCGCCACCCATTCTCAGCGCTGGGCCCCTCTTTATCGACGAAATCCAAGCATCAATCGCTTCATATCGGAGTAGACTTATGCGTCTTGCCCTGCTTTTTTTGTTCGTATGCGCCGCCTGTGCCCGCGAAACACCCGATACAACGCAAGCTCCCAAATCGTCCGCTGATCCAGCGGCCCAAACCTTTGCCGCCGGCCGTGCGCTCCAAGCCCGCGGCCTCTTCTCCCAAGCCGAGCAAGCCTATCGCCAAGCGCTGCAACAAGCTCCAGACAACCCCCAATACCATTACTATCTCGGCGTTGTATTGCACGCCCAGAGTCATTTTGTCGAGGCGCAGACCCAGTTTGAGAAGGCGCTCGAGCTAAAACCCGACTACGCCGGCCCTCGCATCGCCTTAGGTAAAATGTTCTACGATGTGTACGGAAAAGTAGAGGAAGCTCGCCAGCTCCTCACTGAGGCATTAGACCTAGCCCCCAGCGCTGTCGAAGCGAGCTACATACTAGGCGTGATCCACCAGCGAGAAGGCCAGCTACAAGAGGCTCGCGAAATTTTCGCCGCCATCGCCACTGCCGACTCCACCCACCTCCAAGCTCGACTACAGCTAGGTCAAGTAGACCTAAAGCTGGGCAACTACCAAGATGCCGAAAAACAATTGCGCCAAGTCGCGCGCCTCAGTCCCCACGAGCCGGCCGCGTTTCTCGGAATCGGGCAGGCTCTGTTGCGCATGGGCCGCGACGCGGAAGGGCAGCGCACCCTTGAGCGCGCGCGAGTCTTGGACGAACAAAACGCCCAACTCAAGCCCCACCAAGATGCGCTGCGCCAGTACCCCGACCAACCCCAAGCCCACTCTAACCTCGCCGCCCTCTACAGTCGCTTTGGGCGTCTCAAACTAGCCGTCGAGCACTATCGCCAGTCCATCCTTATCGACTCGACCTATGGCTTGGGGTACCAAGGGCTGGGCACGCTGCTCCAGCGCCGGGGCAAGGACGATTTGGCAGCGCGCTATTACCTCGAAGCACTGAGCCACGACTCAACCCTAGCCGAAAGTCACAACAATCTGGGCTTGATCTTTCACAAGCAGGGCCAACTAGAAAAGGCCCTCAGACAATACGAGCGAGCCGCGCGGTTCGCCCCATCTACGGGTTTCTACTACTCCAATCTCGGCAATGTGTACCTCGAAATGGATCAACTGGACCAAGCGCAGGCGGCCGTCGAGCGGGCCATCGAACTGGATGAGAAGCTCTATAGTGCCCGCATACTGCTCGGCGATATCCACGCCCGCCGGGGTGAATTCGCACGGGCTATTACGCTCTGGGAGAACGTTCCGTCTGGTGGGGCGGCCAATGAGGCTTTGCAAGCCAAAATCGCCGAAGCCCGACGACAGCTATCCGCGCAAGAGAACGCCCCGCAATGAGCTTGGCTGTCCCGCTCGCCGTACTATGGGCGACGTTGAGTAGTTGCGGCGTAGATCCCGCCCCGGAAAAGGAAAGCGACCGCTTGGTGTGGGCCGGGCGCAACTTCGCTGAAGAACACCGCTACGCCGAGGCACGCCGCGCTTTTGAAAAAGCGTTAGCCCTAGACTCGCTCGACGCCGCAGCGCACTGTGCATTAGGTGATCTCGACGCCCGCTTCGGACACGTAGAGAGGGCCGTCCAAGCCTACGAAGCCGCGATCGCAGCCGACTCCACCTATCATCGCGCTCGGCACAACCTAGCTGTAATCGAGGCCGACCGGGGCCATCTGCCGCTGGCCATCGAGTTGCTCGAACGCATTCCAACCTACGTCCCCGCCCTCCGCACTCTCCCCCTCTTCTACGCCAAACAGGGGCGCTACAACCTAGCTGAAAAAGGACTGCACGCTGCATTAGTGGTGGGTGGGGAGAACATTGACGTACGGCAACAACTCGGTCGGCTCTACTTGCGTCAAGGACGCTACGACGAGGCCCGAGCCGCGCTCGACCTAGCCCTCGCCCAAGACTCGACCCTAGCCGAGAGTCACCGTCTGATGGGTTTGCTGCACCTAGCCGAGCGGCATTACCCAGAGGCGCTGGCGACCTTTCGCCGCGCGCTCGCGCTCGACCCGCACTTAATCGAAGCTCACTACAATCTTTCTTCGGCGTTTTTGGGACTGGGACAGCCAACTCAAGCGCAGGCGGCGCTGGCACGTTTTGAGACCCTCGCTGCCCACGCTGCTCAAATCGCGCACCTGCGTCGCCAGTTCGACACCGGACCCGACCACCGTGAGACTCGCTTGCAACTAGCCTATCACTATCGACAACTGGGTCGAGACGACGACGCCCTCACGCACTATCGAGCAGCACTATTAGCCGACCCGACCGACTTAGACGCCCTAATTCCACTAAGCGGGCTTTTGTCGGCGCGCGGAGAAGACCAAGCAGTGCTCGAATTATGCCGCCGAGGCATCTCTCAGCACCCAGAGGATGTGCGCACCAGCAAGCTCCACTTCGCCTGCGGCTATGTCTATATGCGGCGCAACCAGTATCAAGAGGCCCGCACGGCCTTCGAGCACGCACTAGCGTTGGACTCTTCCTCGGCTACAGCTTGGAACAACCTCGGCCATGTCCAGCTAAGTTTGGGAGAGGAAGCGGCGGCGCAACGGGCGCTGGAAGCGGCCATTGCCACCGATTCAACTCTGGCCGATGCCCACTACAATCTCGGCAACCTGTTCTTGCAAAAGGGACAGCTAGACCGAGCGCAGCGGGCCTATCGAGCGGCCATTGCCGCCGATTCGACTTTTGCGCGGACTTATTACGCGCTGGCAACCGTGTACCAGGCCCAAGGCGCGACCTCGGAGGCACGCCGTTGCTATCAAACCTTTATCGACAAGTGGCAAGGCGACCCAGACTTCCTGCGCCAAGCCCGCGAGCGGCTCGCTCAACTGCCGAGTCCCTGACATGTCCATACTAGTCCTTCTCATCTGCTTTCTCTGTCTAGCCTGTAACTCCACCGAAGAGACCGCGCCACCTGCACCGTTGCAACACGACGCGCCCACTGTCTCATCCATCCACTTCGTCGAAGTTGCGTCTGCCGTCGGCCTGACTTGGCAGCACGAAAACGGCCGCAGTCCTCAGCGCTACTTTCCCGAAACTATGGGCGGCGGGGGTGCCTTCTTCGACTACGATGGCGATGGCAATTTAGATGTTTATGCCGTAAACGGCGCTTTTATCGCCGCCGGCCCACAGGATGCAGCCCCAGTCAATAGCCTTTTTCGCAACGATGGCCAGCGCTTTGTTCCGGTCGCGGCTGGGGTCGCCCACTCAGGCATCGGCATGGGAGTTGCCGCGGCCGACTACGACAGCGACGGCGACCTCGATCTCTATTTGACCAACTTTGGCCCCAACGAGCTTTTTCGCAACGACGACGGACACTTTGCCGAAATCGGACGGCAGACAGGTGTTGCCGATGCGCGCTGGGGCACGAGCTGCGCCTTTGCCGATTACGATCGCGACGGTGATCTCGATCTCTATGTCACCAATTACGTGGCCTACGATCCGACCGCAGCTCATGTCGATCAAGTGCCTTATATGGCCGGCTACGAAAGTTATGGCGGCCAATCACCTGTCGGCTATCCACATCCAGACAACTTCCAAGGGCAAGCCGATCTGCTCTACCGCAACGACGGCGCAGGACGCTTTGTCGATGTCTCGGCGGAGGCGGGCATCGCCGATGCGAGCGGCAAGGGGCTAGGGGTGGTTTTTGGCGACTACGACAGCGACGGTTGGCCCGACATCTATGTGGCCAACGATGCGGTACGCAACTTTCTCTACCACAACAGCCACGACGGGACTTTTGCCGAACGGGCGGGACTGGCCGGGGTGGCTTATGGCCAAGATGGACAAATGGAAGCGGGCATGGGGGTAGATTGGGGAGATTACAACGGCGACGGCGTACTCGATTTAACGGTGACCAACTTCCAGGCCGAGCCTAACGCACTCTATCGGGGTGAAGGGGGCTTCTTCTCGGTTGCGACCTTTGCCGCCGGGATAGGCCTTCCGTCGTTGCCCTTCCTCGGGTTTGGCACCCAGTTTTTCGATCCCGACCTCGATGGAGATCTCGATCTGTTTGCCGCCAACGGTCACGTCCTCGACAACGTCCGCGACATCGACCAATCCACCAGCTATGGGCAGCGCAATTTGCTCTTCCGCAACGACGGCGACCGCTTCGCCGAGATTTCCGCAGCGGCCGGCCCCGGCTTCTCCCTAGAGCGCGTCAGTCGCGGTAGTGCCACCGGCGACTACGACGGCGACGGCGATCCCGATCTACTAGTCTTTAATTCGGGGCAATCGCTCAGCTTGCTGCGCAACGATCAAGGCACCGCCAACCACTGGATCACCATCCAGCTCGCGGGAGTCAACGGCAACCCAAACGGCATCGGTGCCCGGCTGACGGCGACCAGCGGCGACTTGGTCCAGACTAGGGAACTGCGCGGCAGCCGCTCGTACCTATCCCAGAGCCAGCTCCGCATCTATTTGGGATTGGGCAAACGGCCGCAACTCGATGCCATAGAAGTGCGCTGGCCTTCAGGCCGAACCGAACGATTCGGCCCCTTTGCAGCCAACCAAGCCATCGCGCTCGTCGAAGGCAAGGGTGTCAGCGCGGCTTCTGACCCGCCCTAATCTGCTCAATGAGTGCCCGACCGAACGCCTCTTGCTGCTGCTCGACAGCTATCTGCACGGCGTACCGCTCGGCATCGGCCAAGCGACCCGCAGTCATCAGCTCGGCGACGAGCAACTCTAGCAAGTCTGTCGTGAACATCTTGCGGATATTCGCGTCTTGCCCTGCGCTCTCTAGCGCTGCTAAAGCCCTGACATGCTCTCCGAGCAAATGGTAGGCATAACCGCGAATAAAGTCCTGTAACCCCGGAGAAAAGTCCGGAGCCTCGCTCAAGAAGCGCAAGCGGTCCAACAGGCCACTGAGCGCGGAGCGCTCAGCCGGACCAATGGAATCTCCCGCGAGTTGTCCACAACGCATCTGGTGCAGCGTGCTCCACAAATCGCCCCATATCGTATAAGGCTCCTCCAAACGGGCCGCGCGATAATAGGCTCGCGCGCGCTCGTAATCCCGAGCGGCGTAACAAGCGTCCGCAACATTCAGCGCCAATAGCTCTGGCCCCTCTCCCGTTCGCCAGCGCTCGACTCCGCTCTGCTCTCCAGCACTCAGTTCATCCCACAGGGCCGCAGCTTGCTCGCGCAAAGTCTGCACTCGACGTTCATTGCCTTCATCCAAAGGAGGCGCGGTCAAGAGCACGGCCATGGCCCGCAACACGGCCAGCCGCTCGACGGGCAAGTCGCCGAGCCTACGGCGGTATTCGTCGGCTGTCGCCAACCGATCCGCAGCGCCGGGCGCGACCTGCCAAGGAGCCGATGATCCTGCCAGCGCAGCGACAATGGACCGAGCTAAGAGCACCTGACCGGCGGCGGCCGGATGCAAGTGATCGGCCATCAACTCCCAACCCACGCCTGCCTCTGGGCTGTGGGCGCGGAAGCGCGCCTCGACATCGGCGAGCAGCACCCCTTCTTCGGCCGCGACTCGGCGCACGACCTCGTTTAGGGCCGCTATCGCCCGCCAAGGCCGAGGATCCAACTCGCGCGCCCGCACATAAGCCGCCCGTGCCCTAGCCCCACGACCCAACTGCTCTAAGTGATAACCGCGCAAGAAGTGCAAGTAGGCGTCGTCCGCATAGAGCGCTTCGGCCTGCTCCAAAGCCGCCAGCGCGGCCGGCGACGCTTGCTCCCTATGGCCCTGTGCCAAAAAATCTACATAGCGCGTGAGCTCTCCATCTGACAAAGGCGGCTCAATGCGCGCTGGCGCGAAACCACGCTCGTTGCTGGTAACCGAACAAAGTACCAAGGGAATGCGCCGCACTCGGCAAAAGGCCGCCACGTCGCGGAGATTGGTCTCCAAATTGGCCGCTGCCTGTGCCCTCCGTGGATCGGACGCCCGAATCGCGCCCGCCTTAGACATCACTTCGATTAGGGGACCACCCTCCCGCTCTTTGCTCAATGGCCCTATCAGCTTGCCGACCAAGGGCCTCAGCCGCCACTGCACCAGCGCGTAGTGGACCCGCTTCATCCACACCGCTTGCCCTCCTTGGGCCAATGAGGCCGCTCCATAAACCCCGTATAGCTCGTTGTGTCCAGTATAGACTACGACCAAGTCCACCCCGAGCGCGGCTATGCCGTCCTCTACCGCGCGAGCCACGGCAAAGCTCGAAGCAGCGGTGATCCCGGCGTTAAAGACTTCGATCTGGCGCTCTGGGAAGAGATCGCCGAGCATTTCTTGGAGATAAGACGGAGCCGATAAACGTTTAGGGTGGGGGTAGCCCTGTACGGTCGAACCCCCGGCAAAGAGCACGCGCAACGCGCCCTCGGGTGCGGGTTCGATATAGGGCCTCGGGGTCATGCGAATGCCGCGCCGGATAGGCTCGGCCATGCCGGCGAAGAAGCGACGGGCATAGTCCGGGTTGACCGCGTGCAGTGCCCGGCCTTCGACGCGCGCTAGTTGGATGGCAAACGCCGGCGGATCCAACGCCGGGATCAGCCGCAGCCCTCCCTCGATGAGCGCGACCAGCACTAGGCCGAGCAGTAGCGCAGCGAACCGACCGCGCATGGCCCCTGAGTTCATTGGAATTTGAGGTTTGAGGATTTAACTCCCGACCGCGTAGCGGGAGAGTACTTCCTCGCTGATTTGCACCTGATCGGCCTCCACCCGGCGCAGCGAGTCGAGGAACGCGTTGAAGAGCACACCTTCGCGGCGCTTGCGGATCTTAACGCGAATGGGCCGCTGCACCTGCTTAAAGGGCAGCAATGCCATCTCATAAGGCTGATCGAGGCGAAACACGCTGTATTTCTCTTGGACTTCCATTGGGCCTTGTAGGACCCCGACGTCTTTGGAATTGCTGTCGCCAAAAAAGGTACGGTACGGCGACTGATAGAGCGACTCGATAGTGACCCGGCCACTGTCGGCGAAGGTGTGACCGCCCACCGGCTTCATGCCGGACCGCACCGAATGGCGAATAGCCAACTCCTCTAGTCGTCCCCCAGCACGCGCTTGGGCGAGGATCGCCGCAGCCTCCGCGTGCGTATCGACCAGCACCTCAGTCATCTCGATGATACCGGGCAAGGACTTGTAGGTATCGAGGTATTTTTCGTAATAAGCCCTAACTTCGGCGTCCGCCACCTCGACTCTGCCCTCAACCGCGTCTAGGCGCAATTGGGACGCGAGGAGCTTCTCGTGCTTTTTCTCTTTCCACTCCACTATGTCAGCCCGCTGATGTAGCCCCTGAGCACGGGCTTCGAGGGCCAATATCGAATCGGGCAGAGCCCAAAACTCAAGCACGTGAAAGACCGCTGCGCTGTCGGGCGGCAGCACCCCTTTTTCCACGGCGAGCAGTTCCTGTACGAAGTCGCCCACCTTGATCGCACCGCCTGTGTATTCGACTAGCGGTGCCTGAGCTTGTGCTTGGTCCAGTCCACGGCGATGCAGTCCATCGAGCACGGCGTGGATGCGATCGCGGTGATAGCGCAGGTCGTGCGCCTTCTTGAGCGAATCTATGACTACTTCGCGCCGCCTCCCCCACTTGCGCTGACTCAGTTGCTTAGCGATATCGCCGCGCAACTGCTCGAAGGGAATGCGCCGCTTTTTGAGTACCTTGATCACCTCATAGCCGTCGATGGTGCGAATCGGCTCGCTGACTTGGCCTTCCTCCAGGTGGAAGGTGCCATCGCGCAGGCTGGACACGGCACCAGATTGGTCGAAGAAGGCACCGAGATTACCGCCTTTGTCTGCGTCGTCGGCGAGGGAACGCTCCCGGGCCAATTCGGAGAAGCTAGCCCCTGTATCTAGCAGGCGGATGATTTCGCGGGCGTCTTCTTCGCTAGCGGAAAGGATGTGTGCTGGCCAGATTTCCCAACCTAGCGAGTCCTCCTCATAGGTTGTACGAAGCTCCTCTTCGGTAATTGTGAGCTGGTCATCGACCATTTCGCGAGACAGCTCTTCAACTAAGCGCTTATTGACCATCTTGGAAAGCTCGTGCTTCAGGTCGGGTAGCTGATCCAGTCTTCTCTTCCTAGCCTCGCGCAACACGAGCTCTTTGTCGATCAAGCTCTGCAAATGCGCGCGATGAGCAGCCATGCCCTCTTTCTTTGAGCGCAGATAGTCGGGCAACTCCTGCTCGTAGCGTTCGAGGTCTAGGGCAGTGATGGCCTTCCCAGCGACTGTGGCCAAGACTAAGGCAGAATCGGCGGTTTCGCTCTCCGGGCCGCAACCTGTAAGTACCAAGAGGGCAAATAAAAAATATCTCCACGACATATGTTTCTCACCTGTGTACAAAATCTGCGCGGTGCCGCTCTCATAGCGACACCGCGCATCTGAGTATATTAGCCAGTGATCCTGCGCTACTTGTTGGTCGCCACCTTGCGCCCGTCTGGATAGATGCGACCAATCTCCCGCTCAAAGTGCATCTGGACATCTACGTCCTCAATCGGATCTCCCTTGTAGTCGAAGCGCACCACCACATCGGGAATATGCACGGTCAACTCATTGACGTCCGGTGCCAGCGGCTTGAAGATGAGAAACCCTTCGTTCTCTTGGGCGCTGAACACTTCCTCATCGGGAAACATCGTGCGCCGCAAGATGCCGTCCCGCTCCTGCCAGATATAGCGAGCGTTACCGGGTGTCCCCGGATCATTGCCGCCAGTGCCGCTACCTACGTAGCGGCGATAGTATATTGAGAGTTGTTCACGCCTCAGCGCGTAGTATTTGCGTCCGTTAGAGGTGGTTATATAGACCTTTTTAGGGTCGAGATAGACCTTGGGGTATTCGTAATTAGAAACGTACATGCGAAAGACGGTGAAGCGCTGTGGGGTATCCCCAGTGCGAAAGTACGTCGAGTTGCCAAACGTGTAGGGGTTGCGCGAGTCGGGCCCCTCATTGGAGTACGCACTGAACTGGCGGTTCAACTCCTCGTCGGTCATCGGCCGTACGCTGATTTCAAGCCGGGCCTGTCTATAAGACACAGTACCGTCGTCAGCCACCGTCTTGTTAGCCCCTTGCTCGGCCTCGCTCCTCGGCTTGATATCTTCGGCGTAGTAGCGATAGGAACAGCCCAAGAAAAGCAGTCCGACCAAAAGCAGCGACGTGAAACATTTCAGCATGGGAACCTCCTACTCAAGCCCGGCGAACACGGTGATGAACATCGCCGTTTCTGTGCGCGCCTCATCGGCCGAGGCGCGGTCAATCCGCGACACGCGGAACCCGGCCTGGGTCCATAGATTATAACCCAGATAGTCGACGTTGTTGGTAAACTGCAAGGCATAAACCATCTCGTTGCGGTCCGAGCGCAACTGATGGTCTTCTAGTTCCTCGAGGAACTGCTTGACGAGCAGGTACTCAAGACCGGTCTGTAACTCGGTGTGCGACAGGATCGGCATGCGCAGGACCAACGACCAGAGCTCGCTCAACTCGGTAGTCGCCACGCGCACTTGGGTATCTTCGCGGCGTGAAGGCCGCTGGCGCTGGAATTCGCTCTTCCAGCGCGGCTGGAACTTGAGGACGCCTAGGTCAAAAGTGTAATCTATCTTGTTGAGGACGCCAAAGAAGGAAGCCGTCTCGCGGATGTCCTGCTCCTCAATGGGCCGCTCGTCGAAGTTCGCCTGCTTGAAGACCTCCCATTTGAGGCGGTTCTTGAAGTGGATCTGGTCGCTCTGGTACTGATAGCCCAGGTACAAGGTATTGGCCCAGCCATCGCGCAAGGGCAGCGGGTCAGTATAGGGCACTAGATCGCCGCGAGATCCCTGGCGCACAATCCACTCGATTACGTCGTCGCGTATATCGTCCTGGACTAGGCGATAGTTGTTGAAAACCTGTACGCGCCCCTTGCTTGCGTAGTCCTTGTCGAAGGTCAGCAAGGCGTAATTGGTGACGTTCTCGCGGGCGTCGGCTAGCTGACGCTCGTCGAGGCGACCGACGGTCAGCCTCGCTTCCGGTCCTAAATGGGAACCTACGTAGATATTGTACCCGCGCCGGTCCCGTTTGTACAGGTAGTCGGGCAGTTCGTCGTTTTCAAAGCGGTCGATAATGCCGTTGTTGTTCATATCGACGCCAAAGAGGAACTCGGGGCGATCAGATGCATAGCGCAAGAACGGCTCATCGTAGTCCGGCACTCTGTTTTCACGCAATTGGGAGTCGTTCTGATTGAAGTCGTTGGTGAAGTCGTTGTTCTCGTCAAAACCGGGGAAAACCCGGAGGTCCTGCGAGGAATTGGCGCGCAGCCAGTCTGGGTTGCGATCCTGGTCGTCGTTGTCGTCGACGAATTCGTACACGAAACGAGTGGCGTCGTCGTAGTTGATATCGGCCGCGTCGTTCAGAGTGCCGGCTAAAAAAGTGCTGGTGCTGTAGCTGGGATCAACATTATAGACCTCGCCGAAGCCGTAGTAGGGATACGCTCGCTTATAGGCATTGATGAACCAAGCATCGGCCGAGGTATTGTGGGCTTGGTGATTGGTCACATCAAGCTCGGACCGCCGCGGGTAGCGAAAGTGCTGGCGGTTCCGGTCGTATTCGCCCGCAAGATAAAACCCACCGATATCGGAAACATCGAGAGTGACGCCGAAAATCTCATTGGCTACCGGCAACCCGTATTTGACGCGCACAAAGCCCTGGTTCGAGCCATCCTTCACATTGCCGTCAGCACGTACCGTGCGCTCGGGGATACCCTCGGAAAGCAAGACCGGCTGAAAGTTGCGGTTGGCTTGGCGGTTAGAGGTAACGTCAATCCGGTAATCGTTGGCCAAGAGCAACAGGAACTCAATGCTCTTGATCTGCTCGGGCCGGGGGCCGAAGGAATTGCGGTACTGAGGGCCTTCGAGATCGTACACTAGCACGATGATCTCGTTGCCATCGGCCGAGAGGAATCCCTCGCGGCGGAAACCACCCTGCACCGACGGACTGTAGGCGAGAACATTGCTATTGCCAATTTGGCGGCGATTGCTGATGCGCTCGCCGTCAATGGTCGTAATGATCATCTCCTCCTGGAAGAAGGCCGCACCGGCGACGTTGTCCTCGGGTGAATCGTCGCTTAAGCGCACTTCAATGCGCGAAATGTCAGCGTTGTTCTGACCCTCAGTAAGCGTACCTTTGAAGGGATTGCCCTGAAAAGCCTGCCCCTTGGTCGAGGAGTTGAAAGCATTGACGTAGGTCGCGCCAACCTTGACAAAGTCGCCGATCTGTATCGTGCCACGACCGCCAAGCATATTAGTATCGTTTGAACGGAAGCGAGCGGTACTGGTGGCACCCGTCAGCGATTCGACCAGCCCGGGCGCACTGGGACGCGAAAGGAGAAACGTCGCTTCGTACTTGTCGGTGGCCAAGTCGAACTGAATACCGGCGAACGTCGGTTTGGAAAAGGTCATCGGCGTCAGGGTAGTGCGGATGCGGTCGCCGATGGTCAAGGCATAGGCGTATTGACCCTTTTGATCCGAGGCAATAACTACGCTCGAAAACCAGTTGCCGAAATAGGGCGTCTTAAACAGGCTGCTACCCGATGTCTGTGGCGCGGCAACGCTCCAGTCGTAAACAAGCTGGCCGCGAGTGATGTAATTCCCATAGATGTCGTAGAAATATTCGCCTTCTTGGGCAGTCCTCACATAGTACTGATAGTGCCGACGGGCGTAATTCGTATAGTCCTGTTGCCGCCACTGGTACTCATTGAAAAGTTCCTGCGGCACGTACCACTTTTTCACCGCCGGATCCAGCGCGTCAAAGAGGACGCCAGGCCCCACGGGGTCGTAATATACTTCCCCACCGCGGCGCACGCCCAGACGCGAACCGAAGTCCTCCTGTGCTGGGAGATGCTCTACCACCACTCCCAGCATCAGGAGCACAACCGCACCGATGCGACAACTCCAAGCTGTATTCACAAAGCCCTCCCTTGTTTATCAAATTTCCGGTCTAGATTGCAGCGTATTCCAATTATTAGTAGGCGACGTGGACGAGGCGCACAAGTTGGCTGGCCTCATCGTCGGCCTCGACCTCAATCCGGCAGAGATAGATCCCCGGCGACACGATCTGTCCATCCAGATCGCGCCCGTCCCAAGTAAACGTCTGATCCCCCACTTTGCCGCTTTCCGTCGCACTCTGCCCCCGGCCGACCAAGCGACCACCCAGGTCGTAAAACGCCACACCCAACGGCCGCTCCTCTAACACCTTCAACAGCGCGAAGTGGACCAAAAGCTCATCGTTGATCCCGTCGCCGTTGGGCGTAAAGACCGGTGTCAATACTACGTCTTGGATCAATGAACCCAGCAAGGCCATCAGACTGACCCGCGTCGTCGAGGAGTCCACCAGTTCGGTGGCGTCCCTGTTCTCGGTATCGACTCGCTGGAAGACGCCCTCGTCGGAGTCGGACGCACGGACAAAAGAGGTGAACTCAATGCCCTCGCGGAAGCTCTGCGATTCGAACTGTACCTCGATGAGGGCGTGTGCCTCGGCGGGCAAGTCGGCGTTGAGCGAGAAGGGGAAGCGGACCCAGATCGAGTCCTCTCCGGCCGCTATGCGCTCCAGTACCGAACCGTCCTCGGCGCGCAATATACCGTCGTTGTCCTCGGCAAAGGCGCGGTCGAAGCGCGTGGTCACTGCTGAAGTCTGCATTTGATCTGGGTCGAGAAGCGAGGACGTCTCGGTGACCTCGACTTGGCCGAGGCGGACCCCAGTTAGGCGAGCGGCACGGGGAGTAACGACCAGCACCTCATTGAAACCATCGCGCACAGTGGCGTCTGTCGGGTCTGGCGCAGCAGCACGGATAAAATAGGAAAATCGTTGGGGCTTGAGCGGATTGATATCGCGCGGCAGCGTGTAATCAGCGGGCAAAACGTCTAAATCAGTCAGCCCCTTTGCCTCCCCATCGTCGCTTACCAGCGCTAGCTCACCAGCTAACTCCAGCGCCAGCGGCGGTGCAAGTTCAATGCGCAACTCGCGGATTCGCGCCGTCTTGAAGGGATCCTCGGAGGAAATATTGACCCGGACCTGGACGAATTTGCGCGGATTGGGCGAGGTAATCGTCGCCTCATTAACGCCATTAGTGGGCAGATAGCTCTCGCTCCATGCGCTCCAGCCGACGAAGGCCAACTCGCCGTCCTTGGCAAAGCTCGTACGCGGTGCTCGGCGCAGTTTTTTACCATCTTCGTCGATGAGCCCGTCGCCGTCATTGTCGATGAGGTCAATGGGATCCTCGTCGTTGGCACCGTCGCCATCGTCGTCCTTGCGCGAGGCGTGCCTCTCGTTGCTAGGCAGGGTCTGCCAGATCTCCCATGCCAACCACTGCAAGGCTATCTCGTCGTAAAGATTTTTTGACACTTCCTCGCGCTCTTCTTTGCCACCGATGCTGACGACCTGATAGTAGGTAAAATTGGTGTCCGTCTGATCGGAGGTGCGGGTCTGTACCTGCAAGCGAACATCTGGATGGAGATCCAGCGGCTCAATCCGCTCGATGGATTGACCGGTGAGCGGGTCGACGTCGCGGATGAGAACGTCGCCTTCCCAAGCAATGCGCGGCAGGGTTTTGCGGATGAAGTTACCGCGCGAATCGGTCAGGGAGATAGGTGGCGAGTACGCCCACACGCTGACAGGATATCCCTCTCCGTAGAGCTGGATCTCGGCCATGGTCGCCAACGCACCATAGCGGCCCGACTGATGCCCGGTAACGTCGATATCGCGGACCTGTAGGAAGCGGATTTTGCGAGGGGCAAAGGCCTCTTGGAAAATCCGCACTACCGGCGTGTGGTTGTCGATATGCTCCTCGCTAATGATGTTGTCCCATTTGAGCCCCTCTTCGAGCTGGGGGAAGTCGTTGGGGTCTTTCATGCTCAAGGGTTTGAGCAGCGTGCCATCGGAGACCAAGATGCCCGGTCCTAAAAAGGCACCCAAGTGGCTCTGATTGATGCGCTTGTTGACCACCGAGAGATTATCGACCCAGAACACGGCCCCTAAATCGTACCAAGCCGTGCCCTTGACGTAAACTGGCGACCATGTATTAGCAGTCCACTGCGAGTCGTACAACCCATCGGTGGCCAATTCAGGAGCGCCCAAACCGCCGTGTTCAAACGAGGCACCACCGCGCTGTTCGGGTTGCAGCGCGTAATTGTCGCCCTTGGCCCAGATCTGAATCTCGGAGATGCGGGGAACCTCTTTGACATAGTAGAGGATCGGCCCGCGCTTTTCCTCGGGTAAGGTTTGGTATTTTTCGCGGGCAGTCTGGTTGGCATCGCCCTGGATTTCGACTAGTAAACCGCCGGCCGTCTGGCGTTGATAGACGAGCGCACCACGCTGTTCCTCGGGCAGTGCTTCATAAGCGAGGCGTGCCTCTTCGCCTTCACCTAGAAAGGAATCGCGCCAGAGATCCGAATCCGTAATTTTGACGCGAACATACTGGATGAAAGCTCCGCTAATATCGGGCAGACCATCCAAGTCCCAGTCGGCCCGATCTAGGGGCGAAAGAATAAAGGTCATCTGTACGTAGCGTCCCTCGGTCCCAGGTACCGAAACCAGAGTCACTCCACCAGTCTCAAGTCCTCCTCCTCCTTCACAGCGGGTCTCACCGGCAAAACCCACACTTTCATCGCGTACGCACTGGGCCAACTTGCCGGCGACAAATCCGGTCGAAACTTCTTCTACAAGTGAAAACTGGAGATTGTTGCCCAAGGGAAAGGGAAAGCGCTCGCCCATTGAGGCGAAGAGCGCTAAGGCCTTGACTGGTTGGCCGAGGAACTCGTCTTCGAACTGACCGCCAGGAAAGATGATCGTCAAGCTATCGGCGAAAACTAGCCTCCCTAGATCAATTTCAAGCTCCCAATTGCTGATTCCATCGAGATGGAAGTCGCCGGAATCGCTCAAGCGGCGTTCAAAACTGGCCGGCGTGTCCGGCTCCCAGAACGTGCTCAAGTCGTTGTCGAGAATATTGTTGGCCAAGGCATCGTTGGATTTGGCGGTCGCACCACCACTAGTTAGCGCACCGGCAGCGCGGACTAAGTCGGGATAGGTGAAGTCTCTAGCTGTGGGGCCGACATTGATATTGCGGCGGAAAAACACCGGTCGTAGCCCATCGGTCCCGACTTGGAAGATATCCGCTTCCCTGACCGGCACGTTCAAGTTCGTGACCAGATCGTTCTGATATATCCAGTTTCCCCAGAGAGAAGCCCGATCCACGAGGATCGCATCGCCTTGGAGGCGATAGGCATCTTGGGCCAGACAGAAACTCGGCATAGACACCACGATGAGGGGTACCCCCCACTTTAGCAGCCGCTTCATAGCATATCCTCTCTTTCCGTGCTTTCCAACTAAGGTTAATACGCTACAGAAACGATGTGCGTTTGAGCACTACCCGCATCATCGGCTTCAGCCGAAATGCGCAATACGTAGAGGCCCGGCGGCACTATTTGTCCACCATCAGCGCGACCATCCCACTGCTGCGAGTACCCCCCCGACAATAGATGACGCTCAATAAGACGCAGACGCCGACCGTTCAAATCGAATACTTCCAGACGCACCGGTTTCGGCGTCAGCAGGCGCTGTACATCAAAGAGCACAGTCATCTCGTCGTTGATGCCGTCGCCATTGGGCGTAAAAGGGTTAGGGGCGGCCTTAAAGTTGCTCACTAGATCCTCGCTCTGCGCCGAAACATCGGCGATGACAGCCAAAGAGTTGCGGTCTGCGAGCTGGTCCGTCGCTCCAAAGTCCACCACATCGTTGTCCTCCACCTCCTGCGGCAGAAAGAAGGCCAATGTATCGAGCGCACCCTCACCGACTGCTAGGATTCCATTGCGGGTATAGTGCCGTTCCACATCGGCATCCAAGGTATCGAGGAAGGCATTGGCGAAGAAATTGGTGTGGAAATTAATGACCCGGCCTCGGAAGCGGACTTTCACTAGCGCATCGCGTACTTGGCCATCCTCGGCTGGACCAATGGTCGGAAAACCGACGACAAACTGATCATCAGCGATGTACAATTCTTGAAATTGCCCCTCGCTAGCCTCGCCTTCGTCGACTCCGATGCGGGAGAGAACCTGGACTTGGCCGTCGCCTAGATCCGCTTCCATCCCCACAATCTCCTCGGTGCGTGCCGGCGTAAAAACCTGTAGACGATTAAAGCCGTTGTTCTCGGGTCCTATGGAAGCTTTTAAGGCTAGGACGAAAGAAGTATCGCGGCCGGCAATTACATCCACTGCCGGGGCGATCTCGCCGAGGATTTGATCGGTGATCTGTGGGGCGGAGTATTCAACGCGCATGTTGCGGATAACTGTCGCCGACTCCGGCGACTGGCTCAGGAACTCTACCTCAACCTGGATAAAGGGCCGCCCGTTCGGCGCATTGACCAGTTCGCCATTATCGGCCGTTTGCGCACTGCTCCAGAACTCGAGGTCGGGTTCGATGCGGCGCCGCACGCTGACCGGTAATCCTATATACTCCTCGCGGGTTAAGCGGATCGCCTGGCGATCCTCGGGCAGGGCGGCACTGAATACCTCGCGGGCCTCTATGTTGAATTCCGAGGAGTCCAGATGCACTTCTTGGCCTTGTGTCGAGGAACCGAGCCGTCGGTCGATGATAACTGCCCCCTCTTTCCACTCCACTTCGCGGTCGTAGTAGTTGATGCGGAAGAGCACATCGGGCTCGTCAGTGAACCCCGTCCGTACGCGTACGATCGCTCTCGACTTGGTGGGATCGCCGATCTTTTCTTCATCCCAGAAGATCCGCCCCAGAGTCGCTGGGGGCAGCGGTAGCGCATTGGAAGTATATACCGCTTCGGGCATGAAACCGTCGGCTAAGAACTCCATTTCAGCCAAGTCGTAATCCAACGGAGTCTGAAAATCGAAGCGTGCGTAGCGCATTTTGGGGAGTGGGTCGAACACTACGGCAATAGTATCTTCCACGTTGACCGGCACACTCGCCTCGGGGACGAAGGTCGGAAACGTATCGCCGATTCTATCGAATCTAGGGAAGCCCAACGGTCCGGTTATCGGATCTTCGAGACTGAGGCCGGCAATCACCGTCTCGGTCTCGGGCAAGCCACGAAAAAAGGTATAGGCGGAGACGCGCACCGGCTCTTCGAGACTGGGATAGAGGCGAAAAAGCCGGATTGGAAAGTAGTGTCCCAAGTCGATAAAGAGAATCCATTGCTGCGTGACGTCTTCCCCCAACCGATCGATGCGTTCAAAATGGGTCAATGGATCGCCGTCAAAGACGCGCCCCAAACCCTCTTGCAACCGTATCCCGGTCAAGGCTCTTTCAAATCTACCGAGGGCCGTGAGGTTGAGACTTTTGTTGTACTTATCGCCACCGGGCGGGCGGGGAAAAGACTCAGCCACGTTGATCATGGCCTCAATCTCGGTGATGCCGGCCCTGCGCAATAATTGAACGGCCTCCAAGCTGCGCGGGAAAGGGCTCCAGCGAGGAATCAGCACCGTGCCTTTCTCGACGATCGTACCATCTTCGCGTTCCGCATCGGTCAGTGCCACCACATCGGCTCTAGTCACATTGAGGGAAAAGGCAAAGAGGCTGGAGTCAATCGCCGCATCTGCTTCGTCGGAAGTTAAGGCGAGGGAAATTTCGGGAACGGGTACTGTGCGCACGGGCGCGATGGGGCCAATGCCGTTTTCGTAACTTTCGAGGTCTATTAGTTCAATAAAAGTATTCTTTGAAACCGACCTCTGTTTGACGGCACCCCAAGTGGAATTACCAGGAATGGATAACAGGCGCAACTCTGCGTCAGCGTTTACCGACCAACCCAACAAAATCAGTGCGGCAGCAAAAATCCCTATTCTCATTCCGTTACTCCTTGATAGAGTTTGCGCTCTCGCCCAAGTTGGCAGAGGCATTGGGAACGAGCTGTTATGCGATACAAGCAGCTATAGATAGTATGACTAAGACAGATGTAAGTGAAGATTCTAAGTGCAAAGAGAGGGAGGATGATTCCCCCCTCTCTTTGCACAGGTCAAAACAGGTCAAAAAGGATGTTCGGTCGCTTACTCGCTCAGCGAGGCCTTGATGCGACCCCAAGAGTCCTCTTCGACCGCCGTGCCAGTATCGCCACCGGCACCGATCAAACGAGCATCGACAAAGCGCTCGGCAAAGCGCCAAGTTGCGGCCTGACCAGATATGGTGTGGAAGGCGCGATCTTGGCCCGGACCCTGATCCGTATCCGGCGTCGAAATTTGGTAACCAATGATCTTACCTTCAAAGAGAGGCGAAGCAACACTATCATCGGGACTGTTCCAGATCAGATCGTCAAACGGCGTGCAGTAAAACTCGATGATACTGACCGTTGGATTGTCGCCTATTGAGACACCACCGCCATCGGCATAGGGCACATCGTTGACCCATTCAGAGCCTGCACCGAGGTAGAAGACGTGGCGACCCGAAGGGTCATCTGCAACGGCGATGTACTGCTGTGCATGGCGGTTGTTGTTCAGTTTCTTCTCTTCGTCGGTCCAGTCCGGGTTGGCCGAACCAGTGTAGTCGCCACCAGTGTGGTCTCCGTCGAGCATGCATTCGATGGCTTCATAATTCCAAGGGCTGCTACCGTCGTACTCTCTTCCGAAGTACACGTTATCAATGCGCTCCATGGCGAACCAGATCGTGCCTTGGCTGGCGTTCCAGCCCGTCCAGATGCGATAGTCGAGGTCCGCCGGGTCGTACTGCGCACCATCGCCCACTGTGGGATCTTGGTATAGATCCGTGGGGAGGAACTGGGGTTCGCCGACTACATCTTCCCAATCCTCAACGGTGCCATCGGTAAAATCGAGGTCACCTATATCCTCATCGAGCATCTCAAAGAGCAGGTAAACCTGTTCTCCAATATGCGCATTGGCCCCGCTTGTCAGGCCCATTATCAAGCCTATAGCGAGGAGGCCATATAGACGTTTCATAAGCTGCGACTCCTTCCAATCCCGATCGGGAATGTGGTGATTTAGGGGCAGGGACCTTTTCGGCTCGATCTGCGCGTAGGATGGGCTATCGCTTATTGCCTTTGTAGGTCTATCTTCCCCTCAGTTAAGAAAACCATGCCCACTAGCAATCAACATCCGACTTTCCCACCAGCCGGAGCTACTGTTGTAGGGGGCTCTTAATTCGATGCAATATAGGAAATTATCCTCTGTGCTGCAAGTAGTTCCTTGCAGGAAATAATCCGTTGACCATACTGCCGATAAAGAACTGTCGGCAGCGCAAGGCACACTCATTGAGAATCTTCGGCATCGTCGCTATCACTGTCGTCGGTGCTGTCGTCGGCCCTATCGTCAGCCCCCTCTTCATCACTATCCTTCCGAAAGCGAATATGCTTTATGTCGTGCATGCCAATCGCAAATGGACTCGAACCCATGACGCCCGTAAAGGCCTGGTTGACGCGCTCGAAATAGCTCCTGTCGGTCTCGCCCGAAAGGCGAACTAGGCTCGCCTCGACCGTGCCCATAACGGTTTTCCCCGACCAATAGGTAGCCGTTATCGGCCTGAACTCATCGCCCGTCCCACCGTCTTCAAAGTCGATTCGCGCCACTTTTTCTAAAGGGATAAAGCGCTTGTTGCGGCCCTTGAAAAAGTCGAGCCGCTTCTTGCCGTGAAAGCGCAAATCTTCCACCTCAAAGCGCCTGCCGTTTGCCGTGATGATCGTGGCCTTGAGGATTTTTTCTTCAGGCGGCTCCTCGCCGACGGGATGGCGCAAGACAATCTCTTGCACATCGCTGGCGAGGATGAAGAACGGCCCCAACTCGGTCACCCCAGCGAAGCGACGCCCGCTGCTTCCACCACCGACAGCATCCTGATGGGGCGAAGAAGAACCACCCGTCACCATCAATCCCGCTTCTTGGCTGCCATTTCGAAACATGAGCACGACGCGTTGTTCCTCATCGCTGCGCTCTCCTTCAAAGCGCAACCGAGACACCTTGACTAGTTCCACCAACCGACGCTGTCCTTGGAAGTAGATTTCCAAGTCCTGACGCCCCTGAAAGGTGAACTTGTCTACTTGGTGCTGGTTGCCGTAGCGATCAATAATGGTCGCCTTGAGAGGGGAAGTAGCAGCTTCACTGGCCGATACCCACAGCGCGGCCAAGAGTGCAACCCCACTCCATCGTCCTTTGCGCTTCATGGTATTGCTCCGCGATAAGCCTAAGGCTGTGCGGCCCCTTCGCTCCCACTTTCGCCTGGTTGTGCCGGCGAAGGCGGTGGGCCGATGAGAATGTTTTGGGTCTGTCCCATGCTCACCTGAACGGGCCTGATTTCGTCCAAACCAGTGGGAGAATTTTCAATCCGCACCTTGTACTCACCCACCGGCACGATAAAGTAGCGCACCTCTGTCGAGGTCATGCCCCGGCCTAGCATAGTCCGCAAATTGTAGTCAAAAATCAGGAAAGGCACCTGACTGCGACCCTGTGCGTCAGAAAAAATGACCTGAAAACGACCGATAGGTATGGTCGCGTACATTTCCTGTCCCATCAGGACATCGACTTCCTTCTCAACGCTGTCGTCGATATCCGTATTGACCACAACGGTATATCTGCCAGGGTCTAGATCGACGAATTGCGGCAGAGAGCGATAGCCCGTCTCGTATCCTATGGGTGAACTCGCGGCCATGCGCGGCGATTCCGAGTGGATCTCCTCGCCAGTCTCTCCGTCGAGTACGTAATAATTTACTTCGTTGATCCCTCCCGTCTCCAACATGAGCCGCCCCTTGCCCTCGGGAATGGGCGGCAGACCATAACCACCTCCGCTGCCTCCGGTGGTGGCACAGCCAGCCACAACAGCCGCTAGAGCACCGACCAGAAGCCACTTTTTCACCTGAGTATATTCGACCTTTGACGCCATCTCTCCCTCCTTGTGACGGACCGTAGAAAACGGACAATTACCTAAGAGCCATAATATATAGGCCCTCGGCTGCTGTCAACTATTCGCCGTCGGCTGTAAGAGATACGAGAATGAAGTGACGATCCTTTCTTGGCTGCCGGGTAACGAAGCGCATGAACTCTGCTCTGTCGTGCCACTGACGCGGGTGCGCTGAAGGGATCGTCACGCCCCGACGCAAGAGATCTTGCCAAAAAGGCTCGTTATCCACGGCGAAGCCAGCCGCGACTAGAAAATAGTCTGCACCCTCGGCCGCGAGGCTGTCGAGCCGCTCTGGCGCAAATTCGGACGGAGTTATTTGCCATCCCTTGCGATGGCAGTAATAGAGCAAGGTCGGGCTTTGCGACCGGTGCGGCACTCCGGTGTTTTCGTCCTCGTCGCCGATGACCAGCAACGCATCCTGCGGCAACTTGGCGTCGATTATCCGACCCACCAGATGGCAGCTCTGGTAGTAATTGTGCCAATTGTTGGGCTGTGCGTAATACGGTCCAACCGCCCAAGCACTGTAGGCGGTGATCCCAACGACCAGCGTACATACCAAAGCGACGCGCCAGCGGTGCTTCCAGTTCCGCGCAAATCTACACCCCCCGGCCGGTGCGGCATCTATCTCAATAATGGCTTCGAGTACCCGCCCGGCTAGCAGAGCCCCCACCGGGACAAAGGGTAACTGGTAGTAATGCAGCCTGCGATTGCCTTCGGGGACGACAAAGAAGTAGAGTACCAGCCCTCCCATCCATACCCACAGTGTCCACTCGCGCCGTTGGACAGGCGCGAGGGCCAGTCCCGCCAAAACTAGGACCGCTCCCGCAGGCGTATAGACACTATGCCAGAAGCGTTTCAATAGCATCCAGTAGAAATCCACCGTAAAGAGCAGGCTGTGGTCCCACTTGTCATAGCCATAGCGATTCCAGATGCCAAACGTCAGGCCAGTTTCCTCAAAGAGCAGGTTAGCGTGCCAGTACCAGAACGCGGAGGGAGCCACGGCTAGCACGAGATAGAGCCAAAGCGCGGGCCTGAGCAAGAAGCGCCACCCCCAGCGCACCCACGCTAAGGCGACCAGCGGAAAACCGAGATAGAGGGTAGGTATTTTGACGAGGAAACACAGGGCGGTCACAAGGGCAGCCAGTGCGAAGTCCCATCGGCGGCCGCTGTCAATCCACCGCGCGAAAGCCCAAAGCGCCCCTACGCTCAGAAGGATCATCAGCGCCTCGGGCATAAAGGTGCGCCCGTAGTATATGCTCATGGGAAAAAGCAAATAGAGCAGAGCAGCTAAAAGCGCGCCCAGCCGCCCCATTCCCAATCGCAGGCCCAGCCAATAGAGCAGCGCCGCGGCCGCCGTCGAGCACAGCGCCGCCACGAGCCGCCCGAGCCACTCATAAGAACCGTCGGCTACGGCATAGAGTAGGGAGACGACGAAAGGGTACAGAGGAAAATTCGTCTCCACGTACCCTGGGGTGGTGCCGCGCCAATCGACGCGTGGATAGAAGAGCGAATAGCCCTCTTCGTAAAAATTACGGGCGATGGCGGCCGTGTCCGTCTGACGCCAAGCCTGCTTGTCGGTCAGGGGCGCTTGCAGGTTTACAAGCCGCAGAGCCAGTCCCAGGGCAAGGACGATATAGAGGTAAGAAACGCCCGTAGCCCCCTTCGTCTGCATGTTAGATCAGTAGGGACGCCAGTTCGGCGACAGATCGTCGCGGTCGTCGTTGTCGGTCAGGTTGATGGGCATCAGCGGCGGCTCGTCCATTTCGTCCATGTCGAATCCGGCCGTGCCGACCAAGTAAATGTCGTATTCGTCGTCACCCATCTTGCCCGCATAAGCTATCCCCTTGCCGTCGGGCGAAAAGACGGGCTCTTGCTCGTAGGTCTTTTCGGCAATCGAAATGCGGGTCTGCCCTTGGCCATCGGCCTGCATGATCATCAGTTCCTGGCCGCCAAATGCCTCCGAATTGTAAACCAAGCGGTCGCCTTTGGCAGAAAACGATGCGAACCAGTCGAGCTTGCGCCGATTATCGGTGAGGCGAGTCCGATTTGACCCGTCGAGATCAATGAGGTAGATCTCGTCGTTGTCATCGAAGGCCGAAGAAGTAAAGACGATGCGAAGACCATCGGGCGAAAACGAAGGCTCGCGGCCTTGAACCAGCTTGCGCGGGTTGGACCCATCGGCGGCCATAAGCCAAACGGCCACATCGCCGTCGCGCTGGCTGACGAAGGCGATCGTTTCGCCGTCGGGCGAAAAGACGCCGCGTTGATCGCGCTCGGGATGTTCGGTGAGACGCACGACATTCGCGCTATCGGCATCCATGACGTAGAGGTCGATGTTACTCATTACATCGCCGCGGGTGAAGAGGATCTTCTTGCCGTCGGGCGACCAAGAGGGATGCTGCTCGGGTTCAGGGGTGTTGGTTAGCTGATGGCGGTCGCTGCCATCGGCCTTGATGGTAAACAAGTCCCAGTTGCGGACGTTTTTCTTGGTCGAGGCGTAGAGGATCGTGCCCTCGCGTTTGAAAGGGGCATTGCTCCCCGTGGGAATCTCGAAGATCGCCTCGTAGGTTCGCACGCCCCATAGCGGCGGCGATTCCACTTGCAATACCTTGTTCCCCAGATAATCCCCCGCAGCAACATTGACGGCATACGCACCACCGCCCAATTCGATTTTGCTGTCCGGCTCGGGCAAGATGTAGGTTCCGGCTTTGACCAAGTGGTTGAATTTGTATTGGACGTCATTGGCGTCTAAGCGCACGAATTGGCCGTCCCCGCCTTTGATCTCGATTTTAACTTGGTTCGAGCCACATCCTGCGATCGCGACGGCTAAAACCAATGCAGATAGCTTGAACATGTATTCTCCTTACTGGGTATTACACACTCGGCCTATCAGGCTAGACCGCTGAGTATTCGCAAGCGCTTGCTGAGATGATCCATCAGTTCGTTGATATTGGCGAAGGAATCCGCGTAGAGTGGTTCGTCAACCCGAAAGTACACCCGAGCACCGGGTCGAGCGTAGCTATCGTATTTCAAGCCGATGGGAATCAGCGGCACGCGCATTCCCAACCGCTCTTCGGCCTGTACCAGATGTTCGACTACTTCCTTTTGCAGTGGCCCCAACTTGTCCTGATAACGCATGCCTTCCGGGTGCGAGACGACCAATTCTCCACTCTGGTATAGCCCGTCTATATAGGCTTGCATCTGTTGGTTAGCCGCGCGGGCGCGCCGAATCTCAGCGCGGCGCTGCTCCCGATCTGCGATCCGCCTGATGTCTTTTGGTCGCACCACTTTGACTCCCCCCATCAACTCTAGGAACCCCCACAGACCAACCTTCATAATGTAGTTGGCATAGCGCCGGGTGAACCTGTACAACAAGACTCCTTCAAGCAGAATGTCGCGGTATGCGCAGTGCTTGGGCAAAATCAGGGCCGGCCCCTCGCGCGGCAGATTGCTACCGCCCTCGACTGCCAAGCGGTGATACCGCATAGCACCCGCCGCGAGCAAGCGAGCGCCGCAGGCGAAGGCATCAATGCGCTTGATGGAGAAGTCGCTATGCTCAGGCTCGGCGGACATGGATCTATCTGAACAAGTCCTTTACCTTGCCCCAGGTACTTTCGTCCACTTCCGTAGACAAAGGTTGCAGCAGGGTCTGGCCCGGACCGGCCAAGTACAAAGTGCCCTCAGAATCTACGGCTGCGAAATAATCCCCGTCGGCGTCCAACCGCGCCTTGATGTACGCGGGAACCTCTGGGGATTGCACGGCCATCGCGACCGACCACAAGGTCAGGTCCTCGGCCATCGCTAGCACTTGCTCGTCGCGGGCAATGGCGATAAACCGCTGCTCAGCATCTTGCGCGCTAAATTGCTGCCATAGCTGCAAAACCCGCTGGCGCTGCGGGGTCCTATCGTGCGAAAAGACGTAGAATACGCGGCTGTCTTCCGGCAGAACCTGAATATCGCCGCTGTTAGCGTCACTCGCTGCGATCAGCAGCAGGACCAAGCCCATCGTCCATGTCGTTTGTAGTGCGTTCATATCGACCTTATTCGGCACGAATTCCGTAGTCCTTTTGCACGGCGTCTTCCCCTTGCAAAATCCTCACCAGCGACAGGTGTTGGCTGAGCACCTGTTCGACTTGCACGACACCGACCCGGCGCGGCAGGGAAGTTCCCAACACCTCGCCGGTATCCGGGTCTTTCAGTTCCCGCCCCTTGTCCCATACGCCGTACTTGTTGCCTTTCTGCACTGAATCGGCTAATCCTACGTTAATATAAGCACTCAATCGCACTCGCACAGATTGGCCGTTTTCCCCTGTATCAGCCTGCACCGTGTCAGCCACCACCTCTATGATTTTCGGCTCGGAGACCTTGAGTGCGGCCGGAGGTTGGATGAGGCTATCCAGCCCGGCGGCCAAGTGATCTAGACATCGACCCACCGACTTGCCTAGCAAGGTATTGTGGAATTCCTCGCTCCCCCACTCCATCTGTCCCAAGAGAAAGTACTCCTTTTCCAGTGGCACGAAGGCCGCCGGATTGGTGATCCCATAGCGCTTGCTGTCCTCAGCTACTTCCCGCATCACCTCGCCGGCTGCTTCCCCGTCTATGACCTTATAGGGATACAGCCGCACCGTGGTCAGACCCTGATAGCTGCGATAACCGCCGATGGGCACGGTGGCGCGAAAGCGCTTCATGCTCATCTCGTCGATCTGTCCCAAGACGACGTAGTCGGCGTCCACCTCGCGGCCAATGGCCAAGGCGAGCCCAACATCGAGCTTGCCCTGCAATTCTTTCTTTTTTAATCGCACCAGCGCCGAATCAATGGACACAGTGCTGAAAAAGGCACTGCCGCGCAGTGAATCGGCTAAGCCACGAGGCATGGCCGAGTATATATCCCACTCGCCCTTGTATTTCGACTTGTCGCGAAAGGGCATGAAGAGCAGCCGTTGCTTCAGCCCCTCCGAGATGGCGCTGTCGCTGACCACCGAATCCTTTAGCGCTTCCTCCTCTTCCTTTTGATCGCCCAACCCCATAATCGGTACCACACTCGCCCCTCCGTCTGCCCCCCAGTACAGGGCGGCCAGCAAAGCAAGCCCCCCCCGCAAAAACCATCTGTGTCTAGCGGGCATCAGTGTTCTCCTTTGGTTTGCGTGAGTACGTACGGGCCTTGGGGCACGACTGCTATGTGCGCCCCGGCACCATGCCGCGACAGTGCCTCAGCTAGCCCTTGCTCCACAGAGGAAATGACCTTGACCCACACTTTGTCACAGTACCGAGGATCAATGCCCTCCGAGTAGAACATAACTTCGGCCTTGTGGAGTACCTTGCACAACTCTTGCAACTGCCATTGGTCGATGGCGAAGAAATCGGGATCCGCGAGGCGGTCCGCGAATTCGGCGGCACCGGATGCGCCGAGCAGCATCTCCACAAATTCCGGGCTGCCCAAGCCCTCGGCGCAGCGAGCGGCAATGAGGATCGTCCCGCCCTCTTTGACGATGGGCAACACTGCCGTCAGGCCCTTGACGGCTTGATAAAACGTCAGGTCGAGCGGCCAACCAGCGCTGCTAGTAACCGCGATATCAAACGGCTCGTCAACCAAGACGCCGTTCTGCTGCTCGACGAAGCGGGCCCCTTCGGCATGAGCCTTTTCTAGGTCGCCGCAGAACAGGCCGGTGATTTGCCGCTGGTCGTTCATGGCTACATTAAATGTAAAATCAACGCCAGCGCACTGCGCCACTTCAAGGGCTTGGCGGTGGAAGGGATTGCCCTCAATGGAACCTTCGCACGCCCAAGGATGGCTCAACAGTTCGGGGCCGTGCAGGACGCGCATCGTCTCAATGCCCATCAAGCCCGGGCAAATGGCCTTGCGTCCGCCCGAGTACCCAGCCATCAAGTGCGGCTCGATCAGCGAGGTGGCGATTTTTAAGTCGGCCTCCATGTAGAGCGCGGCGATCCATATTGGCGCTCCACCCGAGGTTTCCCCCAGATATGTCAGGGTCTCGCGTTGGCGGGCGGTGTGGTTGACGATGCGATAGTTGCGGGCGATGTCGGCCCCGACGAGTTGTACCAATTCCTCGCCTTCGTTGGGCCGATGCAGGCCAGTGCCGACCAACAGAGTAATTTCCTCGCGAGCGATGCCTTCCTCTTCGAGAATCCGCAGCATCGGCGGCAAAATGACGGCGTTGGGGACCGGGCGAGTAATATCGGCAATAACTACGCAGGCGTTTTTGCGTCCCCGCGCCAGCCGCCGCAAGGACGGAGTCCCTATCGGGCGGGCCAACGCGTGGTCGATCCGCTCCTCGATCCGGTCGAGTCCCTCACTCGGAGCCATCTGCAATACCGCGGCCGAGTCGGGCACTTCGATTTCGAGGCCGTCGCGGCCATAGTCGAGTTTTACTTTCATTGCGTATGCCTAGGCCAATTTGTCCTCTAGATACGCGCGAAACGCTGCTCCGAACTCCCGGTCGGCCAAGGCAAAATCCGCAAAGGCCCGATAGTACGTCAGCGGCGTTCCTATGTCGTAGCGCACCTCGTCGCTCGCAAGGCGCATGCAGCGGACCTCGGCCCCGCGCTCGATCAGGACGCGGATGGCATCGGTCAACCACAACTCGCCGCCAACTCCAGGCTCAATCTCGTCAATGGCGGCGAAAATCTCCGGTGAAAAAATATAGCGGGCCGCAACTGCAAGACAACTCGGCGCGGCTTCCACCGCCGGCTTTTCAACGATGTCGGCGATGGCAAAGTCGTCGTCGGCCTCGCCTTGCGGTGTGACGACCCCGTACTTGTAGGTCTCTTCGCGCGGCACTTCCCATACGGCAATAGTGGCGGCCGCACCCCGTTGGACATGCGACTGCATCATCCGGCCGACCACGCCTGGCATCCGAGGCGAGGCGATAATCGTGTCGCCAAACCCCACCACGAACGACTCGTCGCCGACGAATTCCCGCGCCTGACGTACGGCATCGGCATTGCCGGAAGGACGCCGCTGCCGCACATAGTAAAATTCAACGCCCTCGGCCGCATAGTCCACCTCGCCAATCGCGCTATCGCCCAAGCGCGCCGCGAGCTCGGGATCGTCGTCGAAGTGATCCTCAATCGAGCGCTTCTTGCGGCCCGTTACAAAGAGGAACTTGTCCAACCCCTGTTCGATCATCTCCTCGACCACGTACTGCACGACCGGCTTGCAACCAACGGGCAGCATCTCCTTAGGTTGGGATTTGGTCGCCGGTAGCAGGCGAGTGCCCAAACCGGCTACGGGGAATACGGCTTTGCGAATTGGCACGTTTTCTTTTTATTTTAAGTTTAAGAGAATCAAGGACATAACTAAAAATAGCACCTAGTGAAAATAGGAAGCTATAAGTGCTAAATCAAGTCCGACTTACCTACCCTTTGCGCCGTCAATCTCATGTTCGACTTGGCCCCAACTCGCCTGCGTGCCCTCGTGGCAGCATTTCCCGCGCTGCGCATCGGCGTAGTCGGCGACTTTTTCCTCGACTCCTACCTCGAATGCGACCCGGCCCTCGACGAAAAGTCGCTGGAGACCGGCAAAACCTGTTATCAGGTGATCGGCTACCGCCGCCAACCCGGAGCCGCCGGCAATGTCGCCGCCAACTTGCGCGCCCTCGGCGTGGGTGCGGTTGAGGCCGTGGGATATTGCGGCGACGACGGCGAAGGCTACGAACTGCGGCGGGCCATGCGTCGGCTGGGCCTAGATTTGACTGGCTTTCTCACCGCTCCGGGCCGCTTGACTCCGACCTATGACAAACCCTGCTACGTCGATAGCGGCCAGCGCGGTCGGCCCGTCCTTGAGGAACTAGAGCGGTTCGATATCAAAAACCGCCGCCCGACCCCTACCAACTTACAGCGCACGCTCATCGCCCATGTCCGCCAGCGCTTGAGCCACTGGGATGGGCTCGTACTAATCGACCAAGTCGCCGAAGCCAATTGCGGCGTCCTCACCACGCGCGTGCGCCGCGCCATCGCCGCTGCGCTCGGTCCTCAGCCCAAGCTCGTGGTCCTCGCCGATTCGCGCACGCGCATTGGGTGCTTTAAGTGCGCTATCCTCAAACCCAACCAGCGCGAGGCTTGGGCCGCGCTCGGCGGCCAAGGGCGCTTGTCACTCAAGGCCGCGCGCCACCACGCCCGCGCACTCAGCAACCAGACTGGTCACCCGGTGTTTCTAACGCTTGGCAATAGGGGGATCCTCGTAGCCGACGGCAACGCGGTTGAGCACGTGCCGGCTGTGTGTCTCACTGCACCCGTTGACCCGGTCGGCACCGGAGACACTTGTGCGGCTGCCCTCAGCGCGGCCCTAGCGGCAGGTGCCAGCCTGACGGAAGCGGCGGCGGTAGCCTGCTTGGCCGCGTCAATTACCGCTCAGCAGGTTGGCACGACTGGCATGGCCTCGCCAACCGAGCTAAGCCGCCGCTTGCACCAGTTGCGGCGCGGCTAGGATGCGTAGGTCTGTTCGACGACCGTGCGATACCGCTCGACGATCGCCTTGGGCACGATCTTCTTCAGACCCTTGGTCAAAGTTCCGGCGTCCTCGCTCAGCGGCTCGGGCAAGAGCGCAACGCGCTGCGGCCGCTGGTAGCTCGGCAGGCCGGCGGCCGTGGCCTCAGCGAGGAACCCTTCGCGAATTCGCTCGCCCAAGCTCGGATGCGTGCGCAGGGCGTCCTCGTCCTCTAGCGGCAACCCGTCGATGCCGCTGTTTTTTGCCTCCTCCACATCCACCGTCACCAACGGCAGCGGATAGTCGCGCTGCTGATCGCCGTACACAATTACGTGCTCGACTAGGGGCACCCGGGCGAAAATTCGCTCTAGGGCTTCGGGATTGACAAACTCGCCATTGCGCAGCTTGAACTGCCGGCCAACTCGCCCGTGGAACGAAAGAAAGCCCTCGTCATCCATGCTGAACAAGTCGCCGGTCCGATACCAGACCTGGCCGCCTTCTTCCACTAGCACCTGCTCGGTCTGCTCGGGGTCGTGCAAATATCCGCGCATGACATTGGGGCCACTCGTCCACAGTTCTCCGACCTGATCTCCACTGGGCCGGAATTCATCCTGCGCTGGATCGTTGTACCCAATTTCCGAACCGTCTTCGGCCACGATCTTCACCGCCTGCAGTGGCCTTCCCACCGTACCGCTTTTGCGCCCTTCGAGATGGTTGGCGGCAATCAGCGGCGCGCACTCGGTCGTGCCGTAGCCCTCGTATGTAGTGATATCGAGCACGTGGTGAAAAAAGTCCAATGCCTTGGGATCGGCCTTGGCCGAACCGACGATCAAAAGCTCTAGATGAGGACCGACTCGCGTGGCGAGCTGGGCGCGAATTTTGCCGACGATTGAACGACCTATGGCCGCCAAAAAGAGCTTGTCGCCCAGCCCAGCCTGGCCGTGTGCCAACCGCTCCTTGGCCGCAACCGAGCGCTGGATCAAGCCTCCCTTGAGGCCACCGGCGTCGATTTCCTTGCGCACATTGCCGTACACTTTGTCGAGTATCAGCGGCACGGTGAGGAAGCCTTCCGGCTCTGAGAGGCGAATGTCGCTGAGGACGCGGTCGGGCGAGCGCGCCAAGTCCAAGATCCACCCCTTGGCCAAGGGATAATAGATATTGAGAATTCCCATGGAGTGATAGTCGGGCGCGGACTTGAACATGCGCAGCGGCTCGCGCTTGCTAATCACGTCCCAAACCTCTTCGACGTTGGCGACGATGTTGGCGTGGGTCTGGATCACGCCCTTGGGCAGGCCGGTTGAGCCCGAAGTATAGAGAATTTTCGATTCATCTTCCGGCAGCACCTCGACCTCGGGTACGGCCGCGCTGCTCTCCGCCAGCTCTTCCCACGGGATCACATCCTCGCCCTCGCCCTCGGTCAACGCAATCTGCGGCGTCTTGTCCAGTCGCTCTCGGATGGTGTCAAACCGCTCGTAGCCCTTGCGATCTACGACCAGCAACTCAACCGCAGAGTGTGCGATGCTATGGGCGAGCGCCTCGTCAGGCGACTGGATACACAGCGGCACCGCACTGACTCCAATGCAGTCGGTCGCCAGAAAGATCAAGAGCGGCTCGCTGCCGCCATCGGTGAGGATACCCACGCGCTGACCCTTGGCCAAGCCTTGCGCCGCAAGGCCCGCCGCGAGCCGGTCGCGGCGACTTTTGAGCTCGGCGTAGGTCACGGGCTGGTAGCTCAATGTGCGGCTACCCTCTACGGGCTTGAGTTCTCGAATGGCCGTCTGTTCGGCACAGGTTGCGAAGCTATGGTCGAGTAGATCTCTCAGTGTTTGTCCCATCGCAAACCTCTTTCTAGTGATTTATGGAGTGACTTATATCGTCGTCGTTTGCGGCGCACAAAAGGACCGCCTTGCCATTGCATGCGCGGCCCAGCGACCGCATCTTTCCTTTATGAACTTTCGCTGCAACCGCGCCTTTATCTTGCTACTCTTGGCCTGCCCAGCCGCCTCCTCGGCTCAGCCCTCGGTAGCCATGTTTGGCTACTCGCTCAGCATGGGCAGCGTCACTGTTGACCAAGAGCAGCTATATCGCCTTAGCCTCCGACCCGACTTCCCCTTGGGCCGCTTGGGCATTGGCCTCGACTTAGAGCTGTTTGTCGAACGCAATGGCGATCTCGGTTCGCGCGGCTGGAAGGCCGGCTCGTCAACCCAAACTTTCGACTCAATCTTGCGCAAAATCTACTACGTGCGCTATGGGCGTCCCAACGACGCGGTGTACGTCAAAATCGGCGCGCTCGACAACGTGACGTTGGGATACGGCCTCATCATGGACAACTACCGCAACACCCTGCACTATCCGGGCATCAAGAAAACCGGATTCCAGTTCCGCATCGCCAATTTCGCTGGCACTAATATCGGACTCGAAGGAGTGATCAACAACCTCCAAGACTTCCAAGAGGGCGGCGCGCTCATCGGACTGCGGACCATTGGCTACGCCGCCGATCTCGAAGTGGGTGTGACCTTTGTCGCCGATCTCGACCAGTACAGCGGCCTGCGCGACAGCGATTCCGACGGCGTGCCCGACCCCATTGACGCCTTTCCTGAAGACGGCGATTTTGCCCTCGACAACGATTCCGACGGCGTACCCGACCACATCGACAGCGACGACGACAACGACGGCATCATCGACGCCGATGCCGGCAGCGGCCTCTCCGCCGATATCGCCTCCGCCTTGTTGGGGCTCAACGCCAATTATGGCAACGCCTTCCCAATAGACCAAGACGTGGATCGCCACAAGCCCTTCAACAGAAATCGCGTTGGCCAAGACTTCTTTTCGATCTTGGGCGTGGACCTAGCCTACCCGCTCATCCGCGACTTAGGCTTAGAGCTCAAGCTCTACGGCCAATTTGCCATGCTGATCGACGACGACGACGCCCTCTCCAGCTTGGAGGCGCAACAGCAGGGCGTTTACCCCGGAAATCGCCAAGCGACCGGGTTCGGAATCGCCGCCCCGGGCCTGTGGCTGTCTTTAGGCCCGCTTAACGGTCAATTGGACTTCCGCCACTTCCGCCGCGATTTCGACTCGCGCTACTTCGACGAGCTGTACGAACTCGACCGCGCTCATCTCGACCTCGCCACCGGGCAGGCCCAGTCCAAGGACTCACGACTAGACCACAGCAACAACCTCTCCGGCTTCTTCGGTCACTTGGGCACGGAACTCGGCTCATACGCGTACGCCTCGGTCTCCTATCAGTATTTGACGGGCACCAGCGACCCAAAACAGCAGCTTATCGCCAGTGCATCTCTGTCGCGCAAACTGCTCAAGTACTTTCCCCACCTCAAGCGCGCGTACGCTTATTTTCACAAGAACAACATCGGCCGGAATCCCAAAGAAGACGGCACCGGCCGGGACGACTTCTTCGAGCCGACCCAAGACACTTTCTACGGCTTTGACGTTGGACTGAACATAAAAGAAGGCGCATCCGTGCGCTGGGATACTCGCTTCGTCTTCGAACGCTCCGCCGATCGGCGCTTACAGCGCCACAAAATCATGACCCTCGAAACCGTATTCGACTTTTGATATGAAAATCACTCGCGTATCCGCTCATTACCTGCGCCTGCCCGACGTTACCGCTCGCTGCGACGGCACGCAGGACACCTGTCTGATCCAAATAGAAACCGACGCTGGCATCACCGGCTGGGGCGAAGTTGATTCGGCTCCCACCGTGGTCAAGGCCGTCGTCGAGGCCCCGCTCTCCCACCAGATTAGCAACGGCCTCGCCAACGCGCTAGAAGGCTTGGACCCACTGGCCATCGACGTATGCGGAGATCGCATGCTCAAAGCGGCCAATTACTACGGCCGCGTCGGCGTGGGCACGCACGCTATGGCTGGCGTCAATCTCGCGCTGTGGGACATTGCCGGTAAAGCGCGCAATTGCCCGGCCTACGAGCTGCTCGGCGGCCCCTATCAAACCAAATTCCGCGCGTATTGCTCCATCCTCTTCGGCGACACGCCGCAAGAAACCGGCGAATTGGCCCGCCGCTTTGCCGGAGAGGGGTTCACGGCCATCAAGTTCGGCTGGGGACCGATGGGACAGAGCGAGGCAAACGATATCGCCTTGGTGCGCGAAGCGAGGAAGGGGGCCGGACCGGATGTGGACATCTTGGTAGATGCTGGGCAGGTGTGGGACTGGAAGACCGGCCTCAAGCGCGCCGAACAATTTGCCGAGTACGGCATATTCTGGCTGGAAGAACCCTTGCATCCCGAGGATGTCGCAGGCTATGCACACCTCTGCGAGCGCAGCCCGGTGCCCATCGCCACGGGTGAAGCCGAGTCGCACTATCAGGACTTTGAGCGACTGCTCGTCAATGGCCACATCGACTGGGTTCAACCGGACCCGGGCCGCTGCGGACTTTCGACCATGGTCGAAGTCGGCCGCCTCGCCCACCGCCTGCACCGCAAGGTCGTCAACCACTCGTTCAAAAGCGGCATCACCATCGCCGCCTCCTTGCACGGCCTTGCGGCAGTTCCCCACGGCGAGGTCTTCGAATACTGCATGGCCGAATCGCCCTTGCGCCACGACCTGACGCACGAAAAATTCTCGGTCGTCGATGGCTACGTTCACGTGCCGGAGGGACCGGGGTTGGGCGTGACCATCAACGAAGAGATAGTGGAACGATACCTAGTTCCGTGAGGAGCCACTCCGTGAAAGATTCCCGTCGGTTTGCATCATTTTCGACCTCCTTCGACCTCGATGCTTTGTTGCGTCCCCAGCGTCGGAGTTTGTGGTACAGTGTGGCTTTGTCAGCGGTCTTGCTTGCGGCACTAGCGCTGATTGATCCGTTTGGACGCGTTGTGTCAACCGCGCCTCATCCGCCGACCGTCAAGTATATCAAGCGTCAGCCGCGCCCGACTAAGCCGTTATCTGTGCGTAAAATTCCACAGCCTAAGCAACAGCCGATGGTCCGCAAGAGGCAACCCACGCCGATCCGCACAGACCCCGTCCATTTGACTACAACCGTCACTACAGAAGCTCCCATGAAGCAGGGATCTGTATCGGCTGCTCAGTCTCTCCTCAGCCTGCCCCCCAGCAGTGTGCCGCTTCCGCTAGATGCCGAGCGGCAACTAGGAGCCGATTACTCCCTTGGGGACCACGCAATAGAGATTACCCGCCAATCTGAAAACAAAACTGATCTCGCCTTGGAGATGCTAGAAGTGCACCATCTAGACACTGGCCAGCATCAGGCCGTCGTCATCCAAGACCCCGACGATCCGCAATCAATTAAGGGATTTATCAAATTGCCCCTTGTGGTACCGAGAAAAGCGCTGGATATGCTAGGGATAGTTCCAACTAGGAGTCTTGAGGCGTTGGCCGATGGGATCAATAAATACACTAATTTGCGGGCCGAAGCCTTCGGACCGATCTCGTTTGATGACGAGCGCATATTTAAATTTCCCCTGCTCATTGGTTCTATATACAGAAGCTTAGGCCTGAATGAGATTGAAGAGGCCAACCAGTTCCAGTACCTAATTCAGGGGGGATTCATTATGGGAGGCGTTGGTGATGTGGAAAAACGTCTTTCCCAAGTATTAATGAATGGAGGCTTGGTAGAAAGAAAAGACTTCTGGTCGGATATATTGTCAGAGAATCATCCCATTTACAACGCTTTTTTTAATATTGGTTTCCAATCATACTTCTTGGAACCTCACCCGGACCCGTCTATCGCATGTTACATTACTAAGGGCCTAAAAGGACATTTTATAAAGAATCGTCTCGTCTCTGTAAATCCCTTGGAATCTCCGCATTGGGCTGATGATGAAGACGAGTTGATGCTCGCCATCAATGTAATGGTCTATGCGTTGGCCCAGGAAGGTTCCTTAGCTCAGCGCCTGACCCAGGACTTGGTAGCTAAGCGCGGCGATCAATGAAGAGATAGTAGAAAAATACCTAGCGAATTAACCCAAAGGTTCCCCATCATGCCCGAGCAACCCATGCTCATTATAGATGGCCACCTCGACTTGGCCTTCAACGCCCTGCACCACCGCCGCGACCTCACCCAAGACGTCCACGTCCTGCGCGAGCGCGAAGACCCCAAACCCGTAGGCCCTTCGCACCCCGACTCGCTGCGCGACAGAAAGCGTCCCGAAAGCTCCTCGCGCGGCACAGCCACCGTATCCCTGCCGCAGATGCGCCAAGGCTACGTCGGTATCGCGCTCTCGACCATCATGTGCCGAGTGCAGATGCCCACCGGCCTCCTCGACGACGGCATGAGAACCCAAGAAGCGGCCCACTCCGTCGGCCAATCGCATCTTCACTATTACAAAGCGCTAGAGCGCGAGGGCCAACTGCGCTTCATCCGCGACACAAGCGATCTCGACGAAGCCATCGCCGCTTGGCAAAATCCCGACTCAACGACTCCGATCGGCCTAATTCTGAGCATGGAAAGCGCCGATCCCATCTTAGACCCTGAGCAAGTAAGCTGGTGGTGGGAGCAGGGCCTGCGCTCGGTGGGCTTGACGCATTTTGGTGCCAATACCTGGGGTCATGGTACCGGCACTCGCGGCGGACTGTACGCCGATGCTTATCCCCTGCTCGACGCGCTCGCCGCAACGAATATCGCCCTCGACCTGACCCACGCCTCAGACTTGGTCTTCTGGCAGCTTTTGGACTACTGGTCGGGGCCGGTCCACGCCAGCCACTGCAACTGCCGCGCCCTCGTCCCCGGCCAGCGCCACCTCAGCGACGAGATGATCCAAGCCATCGCCGAGCGCGGCGGCGTCATCGGCGCGGTCTTTGCCGAGTTCATGCTCAATCCCGAGATCAACTTCGACGACCCAACGACTTATCCGCAAACCGCCTGCCGCTCCATGTCGGCTGTCGTCGATCACATCGACCACATCTGCCAGCTCGTCGGCAACTGCAACCACGTCGCCATCGGCTCCGACCTCGACGGCGGCTTCGGGCGCGAAATGGCTCCCATTGACTACGACACCATTGCCGATCTACAGCGCTTCCTCGACATCCTCGATCGGCGGGGCTACTCAACCGACGACATTGCGGCCATAGCCCACGGCAACCTCGCGCGCTTCTTCCGCCAAGCCTGGAACTAATACAATGACCGACGCCCGCCCGCTGATCCTCGACAGCCATCTCGATCTATCCTTCTCCGCCCTGCAAATCAACCGCGACCTAACGCAAAAGGCGACCACGGTGCGCGTCCACGACTCCGTGCAGACTATGGAAGGCTTCGGCTCTTGCACAGTGACCTTCCCCGAACTGCGCCGAGGCAAGGTCGGCCTCTTCTGCGGCACGGTGATGTCGCGCCTAGATCCAGGCGACCGGTGGACCCGCACCGGCATGTACTGCCAAGCCCAATGCCACGGCGTCGGCCGCGGACATTTGGCGTACTACCAAGCACTCGAACGCGCGGGTTTGCTCCACTTCGTCAAAAGCAGCGTGGATTTGGACGAAACCATCGCTGCCTGGCAAAACCCCGACCCAACGACCCCTTTCGGCCTGATCCTCGCCATGGAGAGCGCCGACCCCATCTTAGGCCCGGACCAAGTGCCCGAATGGCGCGAACTCGGCTTGCGCCTAGTGTCGATCTCGCATTACGGCACCAGCACCTATTCGCACGGCACCGGCACCGAAGGCGGACTGCTGCCGCCGGCCAAACCCCTGCTCGACGCGCTCAAAGCGGCCGGCATCATCATCGACTTAACCCATTTGACCGACCAAGCCCACTGGGAGCTTTTGGAATTATACGACGGCCCGGTCTGCGCTTCGCACCACAATTGTCGCGCGCTCGTCCCCGGCCAGCGCCAGCTCACCGACGAAATGATCCACTCCATCGCCGAGCGCGATGGAATCATCGGCGCAGCCTTTGACGCCTGGATGCTCGACCCGGGCTGGCAGCGCAAAGTCCCCGCCTTTGAACAGCTAACCAACGCCACCCTAGAAACCGTCGCCGACCATATCGACCACATCTGTCAGCTTTTGGGCACCTCGCGTCATTGCGGCATTGGCACCGATCTCGACGGTGGCTTCGGCTCCGAGCAAGCCCCACGCGATCTCAACACCATCGCCGATCTGCAAAAACTCCAGCCCATCCTCGCGCGCCGTGGCTACTCGCCAGCAGACATCGCCGGCATCTTCTCCGGCAACTGGATCCGATTCTTCAAGGACGTGTGGAGCCGCTCTTAGAGCTATCTGGAAATTCCGCCCCCAAGCAACGCCATCCCACATCGTCGCTCATCTGCGTTCATCTGCGGATACCTTTACCGCCCTGCAACAGCTTCTGAGCCTATCCCTACATTCCCTCCTTTTTCGTTACAAATCGTCCAAATTCTTCTCTCCTCCTTGTCATTAACGCCATTTTTGTCTATACTTTGCTCAAGTTAATTACATAATAATCTTCAAACTATCCATTCTTAGGGAGAAATCGACATGGCGAGAGGAGCCGACAAAGTTATCGAAGCGCTCGACCGCTTCGGCGTCGAGTACGTCTTCGGCCATCCGGGCGGCGCGGCCATGCCCATCTTCGACGCACTGCTCAACTCCGATCAGATCCGCTTCGTCCTCACCCGGCACGAGCAAGGTGCGACCCACATGGCCGACGGCTACGCCCGTGCCACCGGCAAGCCCGGCGTCGTCCTCGTAACCTCCGGCCCGGGCGCAACCAACACCATCACCGGCCTGCTAACCGCGCTGATGGATTCCGCGCCCATCATCGCCCTCACCGGCCAAACCGTCACCCCCATGCTCGGTAAAGACGCCTTTCAGGAGGCTGATGTCTTCGGCATCTCCATGCCCGTGGTCAAGCATTCCTATCTGGTCAGGGACCCCAACGACATCCCCCGCGTGATGACCGAGGCATTCCACATCGCCACCACCGGCCGACAGGGGCCAGTGCTAGTCGATTTGCCCAAGGACGTTACTCAGGGAGACCCCTTCCCCGAATGCACCACTGACTTTCCAGAGAAGGTGTACCTGCCCGGTTACACTTGGCAGACCAAGCCCGCACCCGAACTGCTCGAAGCCGCCGCCACTCTTCTGCGCCGCAGCAAGCGCCCCCTGCTCTACTTGGGCGGCGGCTGCATCGCCTCGGGCGCGCACGAGGTGGCCAAGGCATTTGCCGAAAAGACGCGGATGCCAGTGACCAACACCCTGCTCGGCAAGGGGGCGTTTCCCGAGCAGCACGCGCTTTCGGTGGGTATGCTCGGCATGCACGGCACGGCCTACGCCAACAAAGCCGTCGTCGGCTGCGACCTGATTATGTCGGTAGGGGGACGCTGGGACGACCGCATCACCGGCAAACTCTCGGAATTCTGTCCAGACGCGAAAAAGATCCACATCGACATTGACCCAGCCGAATACGGCAAAGTGGTCATGCCCGACGTTTTTATCGAAGGCGATGCGCGCCAAGTACTCGAAGAGCTAATCAACTACGTCGAGCCGATTGACACGGCAGCTTGGCTGGCCCAAATCGACGAGTGGAAAACGAAATACCCGCTCAAATACGGCAAGCGTGGCGGCCTCAAGATGCAGACTATCATCGACCGCCTGTACGAGCTGACCGCTGGCCGCGCCGTGGTGACTACCGATGTCGGCCAGCACCAGATGTGGGCGGCTCAGTTCTACAAGACAGCCCATCACCGCCAATGGCTTTCCTCTGGCGGCGCTGGTACCATGGGCTTTGGCTTTCCCGCGGCCGTCGGTGCTCAGTTTGGCCGCCCCGAAGAGACCGTAGTCGCCATCTGCGGCGACGGCGGCTTCCAGATGACCCTGTGCGAACTAGCCACCGCCGTCGTCCATCGGCTGCCGGTTAAGATCCTAGTCCTCGACAACAAGTACCTAGGTATGGTTCGCCAGTGGCAAAATCTCTTCTTCGACAATCGTCTCTCTGGCGTCGATCTAGAAGGCAACCCCGACTTCGTCAAGCTGGCCGAAGCCTACGGGGCTAAGGGCTTCCGCATTCGGCGCACCGCCGACATCGACAAAGTCCTCAAGCAAGCCCTCGACCACGACGAAGGCCCCTGCGTCATCCACGCTGAGTGCGAAAAAGAAGACAACGTCTTCCCGATGATTCCCGCCGGGGCTGCGCTCACCGATATGCTGATCGAGGCTCCCAAGCAGAAACTGGCTCAACCCAAAGGAAGCACCTAATGTCTACGACTGCCATCGACTTTGCCGCCGCAGACCTCAATGCCCGCCAAGAGGCGGTGGACGCGCCACAACTCAGGCTGACCGAACCCCAACAGAAGACTACCATCGGCCTATTGGTCAACGACCGTCCCGGCGTCCTAGTGAGAATCGCCCAGTGCTTTGCTCGCCGGGCCTACAACATCGAGAACCTAGTTGTTTCGCCGGCCCACATCCCCCAGTGCTCGCGCATGACCATCACCAGCATTGGCCCCGCTGCCGAGTTGAACCAAATCATTCTTCAGCTCAACAAGCTAGTCGATGTCATCCACGCCAAGGACCACTCGGCCGACGATGCCATCACCCGCGAGTTAGCACTCTTCAAAGTCGGCTGCTCGGTCGAAGAGCGCACCGAGGTCTTGCAGATCACCGAGGTTTTTCGCGGCAAGACGGTCGATATCTCAGAGGCCACCATCACCATCGAGGCCACTGGCACCACCGAGAAGATGGATGCGCTAGAATCGCTCTTGAGCAAATTCGACCTCAAGGAAATGGTTCGCACTGGCAAGGTGGTCATGGCCCGCGGCAACAAGCCGACATAAAAAGAGGGGGACGGACATCGCCCGTCCCCCTTTTTGCCTTCTGTATCCTCCCTTAAAACGCCACGCCCAACTGCCCAAAGACCAAGCGACCGATTTCCGGTGCCCCGACAAAAGTCCGGTGCTTGTTGTCGAGCGCGTTGGAAACATCCACCCCGAGCCGCAAGTTGCTTCCGAACGGCAGCAGACAACTGGCGTTCAAGTCGAGCAGCGAGTACGCTTCTACATCCCCGACGAACACCCCGGACTCTTGGCGAAACGCCCCCACATAGCGCCACTGCGCCCCTAGGGTCAATTGCTCTTGGTCGAAGGTATAGGACGTTCCCACCTTGAGCTTGTTACCCGGCGCGTTGAGCGCTATGTCGGCGATGCCATCGACGTTCTCAAATAAAGTCTTATCGACATAAGAATAGCTGCCTGTCAGCGACCATTGGTCGCTCGGGAAATAGACCAAGTTCACATCCAAGCCATTAAGGGAGATCTCGCCGAAGTTGCGATAGGTCAACATCACCGCCGTCGGATCGAAGGCCTGCTCCGGCGTAACCGTGCCAAACGGTATGCCCGCGGCCCCACCGGCAAACAAAGTGACAATTTCATCAACCGGCGAGCCATTGCCATTGCCAGACAAGGTGCCCGGTACCTGCATATTGTCGAGCGGGGCGACCGCCGCGGCCAGCTCTGCATCCGAGGCCAGTGTCTCGCCAATGCTAGCACCTAGCGCCGCTCCGAGGCTAGCCGGATCTAGGAAGACATTAGGCGTCTGTACCTGAATCGGAGAGACAAAATCTTGGATCCGGGTGTGATACAGGTCGGCCGCCACCACCAGCCTCTCGCCAACTATCCCCTTGTAGCCCAATTCAAAGGTCTCGGTAGTAGTAGAGCGGGTAAGCGGCACGTCAAAAACATCGGCTACCGGATCAAAGGGTGCCGAATCGCCAGCCGCCACCTTTTCGAGGTTGAGCATGAGCAGGGCGTTGTCCAACCCCGTCAGTTGTGCGGGCAACAAGGCATCTAACCCGCCCAGTAGCTGCTGAGCGGCAACCTCGGCCTCTGCTTTTTCTAGCTCTTGCAATATCCCTATCTGGGTTGCCGCTAGCCCCATAAAAAGCTCTGTATTAAGTGCGCTCAACACCCCGCTGCGCCCCAGCCCCCACATCACATTGGTAAAGACCGGATCCCCCAAATCGATGTAGTCGGCTGGATCCATCCCCGCCACCGGTGCAAAAGACGAGCGGAATTTTGGTCGGCCATTGTCCGAGCGAGCAAAGGTCCAGCCGCTAGCAAAGCCCTCGCGGTAGGTCCCTTGCGCGCGGATGTCTATCGCCGGCGCAAAGCCCAACACCGGCGCAAAAGCCGCGCCAATACCGAAAGGATCTTGGGACGAGCGGATGTCCAAATAGAAGTTGTTGCTCGACGGCGTGGAAAAGGCGTGGTTGTACGTCAGTCGCAGAATCTGAGTCTCCTTCGGCTTAAAAACTAGCCCGGCGCGCGGCGAGATTTCGCCTTCGGGAATGCGGTTGTGGTCGTCGTAGCGCAGGGCCACCACCAAGTCGAGCATCTCGCTCAGGGCCGTCTCGCTCTGCACGTAAGCCCCGAATTCATTGGTCTGATCATAGTCTTCGTTGCCGCCGGTGATGGTCCCCTCGGTATCGGGCCGCGTCAGCAGCACATCGGCACCATAGGTAAAACGCTGTATATCCCCAAGCGTCGCCGAGTGCTGGAGTTGGAACGCGGTCAGCTTAGATTTATCGACGATCGGCGCGCCATCGCGCAGAGTAAAGGTGTCGCCGGCGTCGCTCCCGTTCTGGAAGACTTGGGCGAACCAATTCTTGTACAGCAGGCGAAGCTGGACGTAGTTGTACTCCCAGTCCTGAGCTTGGCCAGCCCCTAAACCGGTCAACTCGATCTGATCGCCTTTGTTGTATCCGGCTGACAAAATGGCCGTCAAGTCGTCCGAAGCCTTGTAATCCAAGCGCGCTTCGGCACTCTGGCGCTCAATGTCAAAACTGCGCGGTTGGATGTCTGGATTGGCGGCCCTAGCCTGTACCTCTACCGGGTCTTCGTATTCCCAGTCCACTCCCGTATAGTGCTGGGCCGAGATCTTGTAACCGAGGCGATCGCTAGCAGCCCCGGCGTGGCGCATTCCCACCTTGCGCACACTCCGCTCGCCTAGGCCAACGTTGACATTGGTCCCCGCCGAAGTGAACGGCGAGCGGGTGATGATGTGCATCACGCCGTTGGCGCTATTGGGGCCGTAGAGCGCCGCCCCCGGCCCCAACACCACCTCAATGCGCTCAATATCGTCGTTGGTCACCGGAATGAAGTTGTAAGCATTCAACCGCAGAGAGGGAACGCGGGCGATGCGATTGTCAGTCAGCGTCAGCAAAGCCCCCGAAAAGACATTATTGAAGCCCCGCACGACCACATTGCTCTGCGCCAAGCCGGTCTGGGAAAAGTCCACCGCCGGCAAGTCGCGGATGTGTTCGGCAACACTGAGCGCCGGCCGATTGCGGATTTCCGCGGCTTCAACTATCGCCACCGAGGCCGGGGCTTCGAGGACTTTTTCCTGCCGCCGCGAAGCCGAAACTACGTTCTGGTCGAGGAAGATGATCCCCGTTTCCAGCGTCAAAGTCAGCTCCTGCTCGCCGGCGACGATGCTAACCCCTTCTCGCATCAGAGACCGATAGCCGATATGCGTGACGTTGAGCTGATACTCACCGACCGGCAACTCCTCCAAGCGAAAGCGACCATCTTCGTCGGTCGCCGTGCCGATCTTGCCGCCCGGCAGCAGGTCGCCGACGAGGACGACGTTGGCACCCGGGATGGCTTCGCCCTCCGACCCCATCACGACACCAGAAAGCGTCCCCTCTGCGCCGAAGGCGACGCCCGCCCACAGCACGAGAGCATATAAAAGTGATTTGTACTTCATAGCTAGCTCCTTATTTTGGGACTAAATCTACCCCCAAGCACCCGACCCCGCTACCCAATAAGTAATCTCATAGCGCAGTACCGAGCAAAGGCAAAATTGCTTCTTCAGGAATCTCGTCGCGTAACATATAGTCCAATCTATTGATTTCCCGCGCCTCCATTGCGTATTTTCCCAGCCTTAATTCACCTATGCTATCGGAGACTTAATTCCATGCCGGACAAACTCAAGCTCGCCTTTATCGGCTGCGGTGCCATCGCCCGCTTTCACCTCGACGGCATCAAAGACCACGCCCCCCGCATCGACGTCACCGCGTTAGTCGATCTCGACGAATCCAAAGCCCAAACCTACGCCGCTGAAACCGGCGGGCAGGCCTTCACCTCGCTCGACGAAGCGCTCGCCAAGGGCGACTTCGACGCCGTTGACATCATGCTGCCCCACGACCTGCACGAATCCATTGCCCTCCAGTGTTTCGCCGCTGGCAAGCACGTGCTGTTGGAAAAGCCCATGGCCCCCACCCTCGACGCTTGCGACCGCATTCTCGCCGCGGCCAACGCGGCCCCAGGCGTCTTCATGGTCGCGGAAAACAGCCAGTACTGGCCCGAAATCGTCGAAGCCCAAAAGTACCTTGCCGCCGGAGCCATCGGCGAGATCATCACCGCCCGCGCGGCCTTTGTCTATCCTTTCGACGACTACTGGTTCAAAGAAGAGCGGGCCTGGCGCTATGAAAAGGGACGCACCGGCGGCGGCATCGCCATCGACGGCGGCTCGCACTGGATCCGGCCCTTGCGCATGTGGATGGGAGAAATCAAAGAGGTGGTCGGCGTGTTGGGGCATCCGCTCGCGCAGATGGAAGGCGAGTCCCTCGCCCGCGCACTCTTCCGCTTTGACTCGGGCAAGACCGCCATCTTCGACGCCATGATGATCGACACGGTCTTTGCCCCGGACCCTTGGTGGAGAATTACCGGCACCAAAGGCGAGCTGACCATCAACGCCGGTCTCGACGGCGCTGAACTCTATCTGTGGGACGCAGACCATCCCGACGGCAAGCGGCTCTTTGCCAGCTTAGGTTACACCGAATCTTTTGGACCGGAGTTGGCCGATTTTGCCGCTGCCGTCCTCGACGGCAAGGCCCCGGACGCGCCGCCGGAACACGCCCTCGGCGAGCTGCGCACGGCCTTGGCCCTCTATCGCTCGGCCTCCAGCCAGCGCTGGGAACAGGTGTGGGCGTAAATGCTTGCAAGAACCTCTCCTTTGGGATATATTCAGCCTTTTCAGCCCTGTGAGGCCGTTCCTCGAAGCACCGAGCATGTTCGACCCTTGGACTCTTCCCAATACCCTAATTCGCCCCCTTCTCAATCTCAGCGGCAAAGGCTGTCAAGGCCGTGATGCCCTCTCGCTTCAAAACGCATTTAATTTAATAGAATAGGAAAGCAATGACGGAAAAGTACGTATATCTGTTTGGCACCGATCAATCCGAAGGCGATAAGGAAATGCGCAACCTGCTCGGCGGCAAAGGCGCGAACCTCGCCGAAATGGCCCAACTCGGCCTGCCCGTCCCAGCCGGTTTTACCATCACCACCGAAGTTTGCACCTATTACTACAACCACGACCAAACGTATCCCAGCGAACTCAAAGACCAAGTGGAACGCGCCATTGCCGAAGTCGAAAAGACCATGGACATGCGCTTTGGCGACGCGGCCAACCCGCTCTTGCTCTCTGTGCGCTCTGGGGCCAGAGTGTCCATGCCCGGCATGATGGAGACCGTGCTCAACCTCGGCCTCAACGACGAGATCGTCCAAGGGCTTATCGAACAATCGGGCGATCCGCGCTTTTGCTACGACGTGTACCGCCGCTTCGTGCAAATGTACGGCGATGTGGTCTTGGGATTGCGGCCCGAAGACGAAAACGAAAAAGACCCCTTTGAGGCTCTGATCGAAGCGAAAAAGCACGCCCGTGGGATCGAGCTCGACAGCGAACTGAGCGCCCAAGACTTGCGAGATTTGGTCGCCGAGTTTAAGGCTGAGATCACCAAGCGGCTCGACCTCGAGTTCCCCGAAGACCCCCACGAGCAGTTGTGGAATGCCATCGGTGCCGTCTTCGGCTCTTGGCAGGGCCAGCGCGCTATCCTCTATCGAAAGATCGAAGGCATCCCCCACGACTGGGGCACAGCCGTCAACGTCCAGTCCATGGTGTACGGCAACATGGGCGACGACTGCGCCACGGGCGTGGCCTTCACGCGCAACCCCTCCACCGGAGAGAAGCATCTGTACGGTGAGTTCCTCATCAATGCCCAAGGCGAAGATGTGGTCGCCGGTACCCGCACACCCGAGCCGCTGTCCGAACTCAGCAGCCAAATGCCGCAAGTGTACGAGCAGTTCCAAGCAATCTGTGACCAGCTAGAGCCGCACTACCGCGACATGCAGGATGTGGAGTTCACAGTCCAGAAGAGCAAATTGTGGATGCTGCAAACCCGCAACGGCAAACGCACTGGGGCGGCGGCTGTCCAAATCGCCGTGGACATGGTCGCCGAGGGGCTTATCTCACAAGAGGAAGCCCTCCTGCGCGTCACTCCGGATCAACTAGACCAACTCCTCCATCCCACGTTTGCTGACTCCAGTCCCCGGGAAATCATTGCCGTGGGGTTGCCAGCCTCTCCTGGGGCAGCGGTTGGCCAAGTGGTCTTCAACTCCGAGGAGGCCGAAACACAAGCGGGCGAGGACCAGAACGTCATCTTGGTACGCCAAGAGACTTCGCCCGAAGACATCGGCGGCATGAATGCCGCCCAAGGCATTCTCACTGCACGCGGGGGCGCGTCCTCTCATGCCGCCCTAGTCGCGCGCGGCATGGGCAAGTGCTGCGTCGCTGGCTGCGAATCCATAGCAATCGACTATCACCAAGAATTGTTTACCGCGAACGGCAAGACCGTCAAAAAGGGCGACTGGATATCCATCGATGGCTCGTCTGGCCAAGTCATGCTGGGCCAAGTGCCCACCGTAGAGCCCCGCTTTTCCTCCCCGGCCATCACAACCATAATGGGTTGGGCCGACGACAGGCGTAAGCTAGCTGTGCGCACCAACGCAGATACCCCCGGCGATGCTGAGGTAGCCCGCCGCCGCTTCGGTGCCGAAGGCATCGGCCTGTGCCGCACTGAGCACATGTTCTTTGAGGGCGACCGCATCGTGGCCGTACGCGAGATGATCCTCTCCGCCGACGAGGACGGGCGACGACAAGCCTTAGCCAAGCTCAAGCCCATACAGCGGCTCGATTTTGAAGGCATTTTCACCGCCATGAACGGCCTACCCGTAACCATCCGCCTGCTAGACCCACCGCTGCACGAGTTCTTGCCCCACGAGCCGGCCCAGCAAGAACAGATGGCTGAGGAAATGGGCGTCTCCTTGAGTCAGATCGAGGCTAAAATCACCTCCCTGCACGAGTTCAACCCCATGTTGGGGCATCGCGGCTGCCGCTTGGGCATTACCTACCCTGAAATCTACGAGATGCAGGTCGAGGCCATTTTCGAGGCTGCTGTCAACGTGCGCGCCGAGGGCATTAATCCCCTGCCCGAAATCATGATCCCCCTCGTGGGAACCGAGCGCGAGTTTAGCGACCTAAAAGCTATGGTTGACCGCGTCGCCGTTGCCGCCGGAGGCACTATCGAGTATCTAGTAGGAACCATGATCGAAATTCCCCGCGCCGCGCTCCTCGCCGACCAAATCGCCGAGCAAGCCGAGTTTTTCAGCTTTGGCACCAACGACCTGACCCAGCTTACCTTTGGCTACAGCCGCGACGATGCTGGCAAGTTCCTGCCCGAATACGTAGCCCAAGGCATTCTCGCCGACGATCCGTTCCAAAGCCTCGACCAAGAGGGCACCGGCCAGCTCGTGCGCCTCGGTACCGAGCGCGGTCGCAGCACCCGCGCAACCCTCAAGGTCGGCATCTGTGGCGAGCACGGCGGCGACCCCAGTTCGGTGGGCTTTTGCCACGAAGTAGGTCTCGACTACGTCTCTTGTTCCCCTTACCGGGTGCCCATCGCTCGCTTGGCGGCCGCCCAAGCCGCCCTTGCCGAGTGAGCTTCTACCATGAGCCGGGTTATCGCCATATCTAATCAAAAAGGAGGAGTAGGCAAGACTACTACAGCCGTCAACTTGGCGGCCTGTCTCGCCGTGGCCGAACAAAAGACCCTGCTCATCGACATGGATCCGCAGGCCAACGCCACTTCGGGCTGTGGCTTTCAGAACAGCGAGGAAGTCGAAACGGCCAATATCTACCACGCGCTGATCGGGCAAAAGGAGACTGCCGAGGTCACCTACGAGACCAAGATATCCTTCCTGTCCTTGATTCCCTCGCACATCAACCTGACGGGCGCCGAGGTCGAGATGGTCAACATGATCGCCCGCGAGCAGAAGTTGGACGGGCTGCTCGACCAAGTCCGCGACCAATACGCCTTTGTCATTCTCGACTGTCCGCCTTCTTTGGGATTGCTGACCCTCAACGCCCTAACCGCGGCCGACTCGGTAATGATACCCATTCAGTGCGAGTACTACGCGCTAGAGGGCCTTGGCCGACTGCTCAACACCGTGCGCCAAATCCAACGTCATCTCAACCCCAAGCTCCAGATCGCCGGCGTCCTGCTCACTATGTTCGACGGACGCTTGAACCTATCGCGCCAAGTATCTTCAGAGGTCAAGTCCTATTTCGGCAACAAGGTTTACAAGACCTCCATCAGCCGCAACGTGCGTCTGGCCGAGGCCCCTAGCCACGGCCAACCCATCGTTCTCTACGACATCTTGTCGCAGGGATCTCAGGATTACATGAGCCTCGCAGGAGAAGTGATCGACCATGGGTAAGAAGCCGGTCCTCGGCAAGGGCATCAGCGCCCTCATCCCGGAATATGCCGAACCTAGCGGCCAAGGCGACGCCTCGCGCCAGATAGTCTATCTCAACGTCGGCGAGATTGAACCCAACCCCTATCAAGCTCGCACCGAGTTCGACGAGGAGAGCATCGACGAGCTGATGCACTCGATCCAAGAGAAAGGCGTCATCCAGCCGATCACCGTCAACCGCATCGGCCAAAGCTACCAGATCATCGCTGGCGAGCGCCGCTGGCGGGCCACAAAGAAGGCGGGGATCCAAGAAATACCAGCGATCGTCCACGAAATCGAGTCTCAGCAAGATTTGATGGAGCTGTCGCTGATCGAGAACATCCAGCGCGAAGACCTGACCCCAATCGAAGAGGCCGAAGGCTACCGCTCGCTGACCGACAAGTGCTTCCTCACGCAAGAGGAAGTCGCCCGCAAGGTGGGGAAAAATCGCTCGACCGTGACCAATCTCCTCAGGCTGTTGCAATTGCCGCACGAAGTCCAAGAATTCTTGCGGCATGGCCAGTTGCAGATGGGGCACGCCCGCGCCCTGCTCGGCCTCGAAGAAGACGAAGACCGGCTCGCGTTGGGCCGCCGGGCAGTCGAAGAAAAAATGGCCGTCCGCGAAGTCGAAAAGGCAGTCGCCAATCAGCGTGCGGGCCGCAAGAGAAAGAAGTCTGCCAAAGAAGTCCCCAGCGACCCCCACGTCCGCGACTATGAGGAGCGGTTGCAGCACCGCTACGGCACGGCGGTCAACATCCGTCGCACCGCGGCGAACAAAGGCAAGATCGAGGTCGAATTCTACAGCGATAGCGATCTAGAGCGGCTACTCGACCTGCTGATTGACAGCGAATGAACCTTGGTTGGCGCCTCTTGGCCTCGCTCCTCGCCCTCGGCGCCTGCAGCTTGCTCCACGACGAACTCCCCAACGACCCTCCGACCGTGCATTTGGCGCGGATGATCTGCCAGTTTCCAGACAAGGCTTTCCCAGATACCCTGCTCAATAGCGCGGATGTGGCCTGCCAGGTCCAGCGCGGCGGCGAGGTTCGCTTTGAAATCCGCGCGGCCGACGAAGACGACGATCCCTTGTTTTACCAGTGGAGAGCCTCAGCCGGAGGCAGCTTCCGCGATTCGCTGGCTCAAGAGACCAACTCTTGGTTCGCTCCCCAAACCATCGCCGGCTCCAGCGAACAATTTGTCGTGCAGGTCCTCATAACCGACCGCAACTGCAATGCCAATGCCGTACCCGATCTAGCCGACCGCCAGCGCTGCGCCGAAGACGCACGGGTGCTGGTCGAAAACTTCCTCGTAGAGATCGTGCAGCGCGAACCTGTGTTGGAAGTAACCGCCGACGCGACCAGCGCGTTTAGTGCGCCACAGATAGTTATCGACGCATTTGGCAGCGATCCTGACGGCGACCAACTCGAATACCACTGGGAGCCGATCGCCGAGGACAGCCTTAGCATCTGGTCAGAGGAGGCCATCCGCGACGAGGAAACCGGGCGACAAATCGGCTCGCGCGCTACCATCGTCGCCTTTTTTCCCGGCAGCCACAAACTGCGCGTTGCCGCCAGTGACGGTGCCGCAAACACCGAGCGCGAAATCGCCCTCCACGTTCCAATCGAGCCGCCTCTGCCCGCTAGCGGCATGGTGCGCCTAGTACTGCCAACCACCAGTCAAACATACGAAATTGACGCGTACGAATATCCCAACGCCAGAGGAGAGCGGCCGCAGTCCGCTTCGTTTTTCCAAGCAGCACGCCTGTGCGCGGCCGAGGGCAAGCGCCTGTGTAGCCCGGACGAGTGGACCGCCGCTTGTCAAGCCGACCAAATGCGGAACTTTTCTTCGACCGACGATTTGGCTGCCTACGACAGCCGCGACCACTTTGGCATGCGCTTCTGCAACGTGCCGGGTTCCGTCTTTTCCCAATACAGCGACGATCCAACCGCACAACTCGCGCCCTCTGGCTCGTTTCCCAACTGCGGCGGCGCGACCGGCGTCTTTGACTTGACGGGCAACATGGACGAATGGGTCGCCGCTATCGACGACGCCGGCGACCTAGCGGTGTACGTCGCAGCAAGCAGCGTATATTCGGGCGGTGCCTGCGACGGTGCGACGCTTGTGAGTACCCTATCCATCGGAGGCCAAGACCCGTATGATATAGAGGTCTTAACGGAAATCATCGCCGACTCGCCCTTGCAAAACTACGAGCAGCCCCTCCTCGGCTTTCGCTGCTGCCGTTAATCCCAGATTCCCAGCCATGGACCAAGAACAACTCCGTCACCTATTAGAGCGAGTCGCCACCGGAGACCTCGCGCCGAGTCAAGCCTTAGAGCGGCTTAGAAACCTGCCCTTTGAAAACCTCGGGTTTGCCCATGTCGATCACCACCGCGCCCTGCGGACTGGGTTCCCGGAAGTCATTTTCGGCCAAGGCAAGACCTGCGAGCAGGTGCTGGCCATCGCCGAGCGCATAACCGCGCATGGCGCTCAGGTGCTGGCCACCCGCGTCGAAGCGACCACGGCCCAAGCACTTGTCGAGCGCTTTGACCGCGCCGAGCACGATCCTCTCGCCCGCACGGTTCTAGTACCAGGAACCGAACGCCCCGCGCCCGAGGGCCTAGTGGCCGTAGTCGCAGCCGGCACCTCGGACTTGCCCGTGGCCCGCGAAGCCATTGTCACGGCCCGCGCTATGGGCGCGCATGTCGAGGAGGTTTGCGATGTCGGCGTCGCCGGCCTGCACCGGCTCCTAGCGTACCGCGAGCTCTTGCAGCAGGCGCGGGCCATCGTCGTAGTCGCCGGGATGGAGGGCGCGCTCGCCAGCGTCGTCGGTGGGCTGGTGGATATTCCGGTCGTGGCCGTGCCAACTAGCGTGGGCTACGGCGCGAGTTTCCACGGCCTAGCCGCTCTCTTGACCATGCTCAACTCCTGTGCGGCCGGTGTGGTTGTCGTCAATATCGACAACGGCTTTGGCGCAGGGTACGCGGCTGCCCAGATCAATCGCCGCCCCAGCCAGCACTCCGAATGATCCACGTCGCCGTGTTAGCCGGCGGCCAGAGCCGACGCATGGGCCGCGACAAGGCCCTCCTGCGATTAGGCGGCCAGACTCTGATTGAGCGCGTCCTCGCTGCGGCACGCCCCCTCGGCTATCCCCGCGTCATCATCGGTGACGCTGTTGCCTATACCCACCTCGGGCTGCCCGTCCATCCCGACCACCGTCCCGGACTTGGGCCACTAGGCGGCCTGTACACCGCACTCAGCACAACCGCCGCACCCGTGCTCCTCCTCGCCTGCGACTTGCCTTTTCTCACTCCAGACTTCCTCCGCCACCTCATCGACCGGCGTGGCCCGCATCAAGCGGTCGTGCCCCACACGGCCACAGGGCTGCAACCGCTCTGCGCGCTCTACGAGCCGTCTTGCTTAACGGCCGTAGAAGCCGCTATACAGGCCGATCAGCTCGGCATGCGCGACCTGCTGAGCAATCTGAATTTGGATTTGATAAGGGAAAAGGACTGGCGGCCCTACGACGAGCGCGGCCTGCTTTTTGCCAATCTCAACGCACCCGAAGAGTACGAGCGGGCGCAAGCCGCACTTCTAAAATCCGGCATCCACCACGCTCAACACCAACAGTAGCGGCAGGTAGAGGACCGAAGCCTTGAGCAACCGCCGCGCACTGGTCACAGAGCGCGAGAAACTAAGCGCGAGACCGGAGGCGAGAAACAGCGCGCCCAACACCAGCGCCCCGGCTAGGTAGAACGGCCCAGTGAGACCCATGAACGAAGGCAGCACCGAAAAGATCAGCAACAGCACTAAGTAGCCCATCACCTGCCAGCAGGTGCTGTTCCCATCCGGCTCGACGACGGGCAACATCTTGAAACCGCCGCGCCGGTAGTCGTCGCGGAAGATCCAAGCAATGGCGTAGAAGTGCGGGTGCTGCCAAGCAAAGAGAATGAGAAACAGGACCACGGCCCCCGGGTCAATCGCGCCAGTCGCCGCGGTCCAGCCTCCTACGGGCGGCAGGGCACCCGGCACGGCACCCAGCGAAGTATTGAGCCAATTTTGCCGCTTCATCGGGGTGTACACCACCACGTAGAGAAACGCGGAGAGGAGCGCCAAAAACGCCGTCAACAACCCGGCGGTAAACAGCAGGAAAAACACGCCGCTCAAAACCAGCACAAACCCCATCGACAGCGCCGTCCCCGGCTTGACGCGCCCGGTCGGCAAGGGCCGATTGCGCGTCCGTTTCATCAACCCATCGACATCGCGCTCCAGATAGTGGTTGAGCACCGACGACCCGCAGGTAGTCAGGCCCGTGCCGACGAGCAGACAGCAAAAAAGCAGCGGCGCGTGAATGCCTTGCCCGCCCAAGAAAAACCCGAAGGCGGCCGTAACCAGCACCAAAAAGGCAATTCGCGGTTTCGTCAGTTCCCAGTAGTCGTGCCAAGTAGCAGCCATATCTATCTCGTTCCGCGACAAAAATATAAGGCTGGATTCATCAACGGACAATAAGACGAGGCGGGTTGACGCGGTTAGGTGCCCCCCCTATCGTACTTTGTACCATGACCCAAGACATCGCCCAACGCATCGCCGCGCTCGTGGACGAGCTAGAAGAGCACCTCTACCGCTATCACGTCCTCGACGCCCCCACCATCTCCGACCAAGAATTCGACCGTCTCCTCGCAGAGCTGCAAGCCCTCGAAGAGGCTCACCCCGCACTCAAGCAGCCCGATTCCCCCACCCAGCGCGTCGGCGGCACACCCACCAGCGACTTCCCCACTGTGCGCCACGCGCAGCCCATGCTCAGCCTCGACAACAGCTACTCGCGCCAAGACGTGGAAGATTTCGACCGGCGAGTGCGCCAGAGCCTGCCCGACGAAGCAGTCGAATACGTCTTCGAGCTAAAAATCGACGGCGTGGCCCTCAGCCTCATCTACCAAGACAGCCTACTCATGCGCGCCATCACCCGCGGCGACGGAGTCCAAGGCGACGAAATCACCGCCAACGCCCGCACCATTCCCACCATCCCCCTCCGGCTGCGGCAGCCGGGAATCGATTGCGAAATCCGCGGCGAAGTCTACATGGAAAGCAGCGACTTCGCCAAGCTCAACGCTCAGCGCAAGGCCAACGACGAGCCGCTTTTCGCCAACCCGCGCAACTCCACGGCCGGCTCACTCAAGCTGCAAAACCCCAACCTAGTGGCCAAGCGCAACCTGCGCTTTTTCGCCTACTGGATACACGCCGAAGGCGGCGGCCAGACGAGCCACAGCGAGTGCCTCGCAACACTCCGCGACTGGGGCCTAATGGTCCCGGAGCACGAGCGATGTGCCTCGCTAGCGGACGTGTTCGACCACTACGACCGCTACGCCGCCGCCCGCGCCGATCTCCCCTACGAAATCGACGGGGTGGTCATCAAGGTCGATAGCCTCAGCCAGCAGGAGCGGCTGGGTTACACTGCCAAAAGCCCGCGCTCGGCCATGGCCTACAAGTTTCCGGCCTATCAAGCCCGCACCCGCCTTCGCGATATTCATCTACAAGTCGGACGCACCGGTGCCGTAACGCCGGTGGCCATTTTAGACCCCGTGCCTTTGGCCGGCTCGACCATCGCCCGGGCCAGCCTGCACAACGCGGACGAAATCCGCCGCAAGGACATTCGCATCGGCGACACCGTGCTGATCGAAAAGGGCGGCGACGTGATCCCCAAAGTCGTAGAGGTAGATCCCAGCAAGCGGCCCGACGACGCCGTAGAGTATTCCTTCCCCAACCAATGTCCCTCGTGCAGAGGTCCACTCACCCGCGACGCCGAAGAAGCCGTCGCGCGCTGCGACAACCCCACCTGTCCCGCCCAACTCCGCCGCCGCCTCGAACACTTCGCCTCGCGCAACGCCATGGACATAGAGGGCTTGGGACCGGCCGTGGTCGAACAATTGGTAGAACAGGGATTGGTAAAGGACTTGAGCGATCTCTACGAACTCGACGTAGCATCCCTTGGTGCCCTAGAGCGGATGGGCGAAAAGTCGGCGCAAAACCTCCTCGACGGCCTCAAACGCAGCGAGAAGCAGCCCTTCGACCGGGTGCTCTTTGCCCTCGGCATCCGCCACGTAGGCGCGACGGTGGCCCGCACCTTGGCCCGGACATTTGGCAGCCTCGACGATCTGTGCAAGGCCAGCGTCGAAGAACTGGAAGCCACCCACGAAATCGGCCCGACTATCGCCCGCAGCCTCTACGCCAGCCTCCCCGATCTCCCCGCACTCGATCCAGTGCTCTACAAGCTCAAGAATAAGGCTAAGTTGCAGTTTGAGATGAAAGTGGAAGAAGCCGCAGCAGCACCGTCGTATTTCAGCGGCAAAACCGTAGTCATCACCGGCACCCTGTCGAACTACAGCCGCGACGAGGCAGCCGCGCTAATCGAGCGTTTGGGGGGTAAAACCACGTCCAGCGTCAGCAAAAACACCGACCTGCTCATAGCGGGAGAAAAAGCGGGGTCCAAACTGGCAAAAGCGCAGGCCCTCGGCGTCGAAGTGCTCGACGAAGCGGCCTTTATCGCGCAACTACAAGAGGCCGGGGTGGCCTAATCTCCTTCTAGCTGCTCCTTCCCCTTCTCAAAAATCTCATCGGCCTTTTCCAGCAACGCCTCACCCCACAACACAACCTCACTGCCGATTGCTTCGACCCGTTTCCACCAGTCTGAGTCGTCGCCTTGGGTAAAGTACAGGCCGACTAGCAAAACAATCGCGCACACCACCGCGACCTTGAAAATCTTGCGCAGCAAGCTGCCTAGCAATACCATCACCACCAACAGCAACAAGGTGGCAATGACCGGGTGCGCCTCCGCATAGGCGACGAGTGCTTCTAGGGAAAAATCGTCTAGCATAGCCATCTCCTAGCTCAGGCCAACGACGCAAATTCCCATTCCTCCAATTCCACCATCCCATCCACTGACACCGGCACGCCCACGCCCAAACCCGCCACTTGCAGCGACCCCACCTCGATCTTTCCCTCCCGCACATCCAAGGCCACCAACCCACTGTCCATCTCCCGATAGAGCTTCCCGTGCGTGGCCAAGCAGGCCGCTCGCTCGGCTGCGGTCAGATGATCCAACCCCCGCACGTAGTGGTGCCCGTTGCGCTCAACGTGTCCGATCCCCAAGGCCGCCACGTGCGCCAAATCTTGGTGCAGGGGCACCACCGGCAGGTTCATCAGGTCCTCGCCCGAGAGAAAACAACCCTCCCGCTGCCGCGCCAACGCTAGATTGGCCAGCGCCTTGACCAGCCCTTTGCACGCCTTGGACGAAACGCCCTCGTATCCCAGCGCCAAAGCCTGACGGAAGGTGTCCTGCGCATCGTCCGACTCGTCGATGAGCAAGGGACGACGTGCAGCCGCGGCCCGGATGCCCGGTTCCAATGCAGCATCCAAAGCCACGCTTCGCTCTAAGGGCTGCTCAATGTAGATAATGCGCTCGTACAAACGCGGCTGTTTGGCTGCAAGGGCCTCAATCAGACCAATGAGCGCGTCCATTTCACGATATTGCTCGTTGCCGTCGAGCGTGACCTTGTACTCGGCGTCGCGCCCGTCCAACAGCTCGGCAATCGCGGCCAACCGCGCCAAGTCGGCTTCCAAATCGCCGTTCACCTTGACCTTGAAGTACGTCAACCCTTGGCGCTCGACGCAATCGGCCAGCGACTGCGGCAACCCATCGTCCAACCGCTCCTCGGGCGCAATATCGCTTGGGACAATCGGATCGGCCAATCCCACCGTGTGCCGCACGTGCAACTGCGCCAGCGGTGCAGCCCCGATCACTTGGCTGGGTTCCACCCCTTGTAGTTCGGGGTGAATCGCCCCCAGATCCAAGCCGAGGAGATTGGCCTTGAGCAACTCAAAGTAACTCGCGCCCACACCGCATCCCACCGCGTCGATCAGGGCGCGTTCCATCAGCGTACTACCGTGGACAGCCGTCAACCGATTCAGGCCGTGCGCGTCGCCAGCGGATACCGTCTGTGCATAACCGTCCTGCCAGATGGCAAAGAACGACGCGGGGGACCGCGCCGCATCCAAGTACGCCGACCGCGCCGCACGCGCCGCCCACAGCAAGTCGGCGACATTGTCTTCGTAGCTTTTGGCCGGGTCTTTATCGAACCACTTAGGTGGGAGGATGTCGGCTGCAACCCCTCGTACCGAAGTGCCGTTTTTTAGCGTGCCCTGAGCCACCACGTGGAGGATCGGCACGGCGGTCAGCACGGCCGCGCCGTATTTGAAGGGCATGCGGGTATGCACATTCCGCATGTAGAACCGCACGTCCTCAAGCCTTATTTCTACGGCACTCACGAGAGATGTGCCTCCGCCAGCGGCTGCATGGCCTCAATATCGACCGCGCCATCAACTCCGAGCCCAGGCCGTTGCAGGGAACCGACCGCGATCTGGCCGTCGCGAATATCGAGCAAACCGCTCTGGCCCTCGGCGCGATACAGATCGCCGTGCCGCTCAAAGCACCACGCCCGCTCCGCAGCCGACAAGTGGTCCAACCCCCGCACGTAGTGGTGCCCATTGCGCTCGACGTGATCGATCCCCAACGCCGCCACATGCACCAAATCTTGGTGCAGCGACACCACCGGCACCACAGTCAAATCCTCGGCCGAGACAAAACAGGGGTGACCCGAGGCTGTGCGCTGCCAAGCGAGTGCGCTGTTGGCCAGCGCCTTGACCAACCCTTTGCAAGACTTAGACGAGACGCCGCTGTATCCCAAGTCCAGTGCGCGGCGAAAGGAATCCAAGGATTCATCCGACTCGTCGATCAATAGAGGACGTTTTGCCGCCAAAACCCCGAGGTCTTTCTTGAGCGCGGGATCGAGGGAAAGGGCGCGGTCCATGGGCTGCTCGACGTAAAGGATGCGGTGGTAAAACGCCCCCAATTCCTCTTCAATCCGCTCCAACAAGGCCAGCAAATCGGCCGCGTCGCCATACTGTTCGTTGCCGTCGAGCGTGATGTGGTACTCCGCACCGCTCTCGTCCAAAAGCGAGGCAATCTCCGCCAAGCGTTCAAAATCGGCCTCGGGGTCGCCACCGATCTTGATCTTGAAATAGCGCAGGCCCTGGCTCTGAATGCACTCCTCTAAGGACTGCGGCAACCCGTCGTTCAACCGCTCTTTGGGCATAATTGCGGCCGTGCGGATGGGATCGACCAAGCCGACCGTATGGCGGATGTACAGCGAGCGCACTGGTGCCGCCGGCAGCACCGCGGCAAGCTCCAGCCCCTCTAGCTCCGCGTGAATCCTCCCCAGCGCCAACCCGAGGACATTGTCCTGCAACAGCGCAAAATAGGGCTGCCCCAGCGCGACCCCCAAACCGTCGATGAGTGCCCGCTCCATCAGAGCCGCGCCGTTGGACGCCAGCAGATCGTTCGTGCCCCGCTCTCGGCCCCACACCCGCCCCGCCTCGTAACCCGCCTCCCATATTGCGAATGGGGTCGCGCCACCTCGACTCGACTCCCGATAAGCGGTGGCCGCAGTTTGCGCTCCATCCACCAAGTCCCGGATGCCCTCGGTCATCGTCTTGTCTGGGTCCTTGTCGAACCACCTAGGCGACAGCATATCCGCAGTCCAGCCCCGCGCCCGACGGCCATTATCCAACTCTATATCCATGGCCACATGCAGCGCAGTCAGGCTATCAGCGACCACGTTGCCGAATTTAAACGGCATGCGCATCCGCATCTCGCGCACGTAAAATTCAATGTCTTTAATCGCTACTAACATTCTGTCAACTCCCGGCCCATGCCTGTCGTGCCTTCTCCATCTGTTCAGCCACGGCCTGCGGGCCGGTGCCGCCTTCTATATTACGGCGCGCCAAGCTGTGGCGCACGTCGAGCAAGCCGAGTGCATCCTCGCCGAAATCCGCGCTGTGGGCGCGCAGATCTTCCAAGTTAAGTTCGGTAAGGGCGCGACCCTGCTCTAGCGAGTCCCGCACCAAGCGGCCGACGACGCGATGGGCCTCGCGAAAAGGCACGCCTTGGCCCACCAAATAGTCGGCCAAATCCGTTGCCAAGGCCGTGGAATCCACCGCGGACTCCATCCGCTCGGCGCGCACCTCCATGCTCTCCCAAGCACCGGCGAAAACCTCTAGGCAAATAGCCGACGTTTCCAGCGCGTCGAAGAGCGGCTCCTTGTCTTCCTGCAGATCCTTGGCGTACGTCAACGGCACGGCCTTCATCGTCGTCAGCAACGCCATCAGACTGCCGTACACCCGACCGGTCTTGCCGCGCACCAGCTCTAGCGCGTCTGGATTTTTCTTTTGCGGCATCATGCTAGAGCCGGTGGCAAAGAGATCGTCGAGCTCGACAAAGCCAAACTCCGCCGACGACCAGAGAATCAAATCCTCGCAGAAGCGGCTCAAGTGCATCATTAGAATTGCCAGCGCAGACAGGGTCTCGAGTATAAAATCGCGGTCGCTGACCGCGTCGAGGCTATTGGGGGTCACCTGTGAGAACCCGAGTTCGCGGGCGAGAAAGGCCCGGTCCAGCGGAAACGCACTCCCAGCCAACGCCCCGGAACCCAACGGCAGAAAATCCGCCCGCCGCCAAGCGTCCCCTAGCCGCCCGCGGTCGCGCTCCAGCATCCAGAACAGCGACAACGCGTAGTGAGAAAAAAGAACCGGTTGGGCCTGTTGTAAGTGCGTGTAGCCGGGCAGCACCACGCGGCTGTGCCGCTCGCCCGACGCCAGCAGCACGCCTTGCAAATGGCGGATCTGCGCCTGGAGCGACGCAATCGCGTCCCGCAGGTAGAGCCGTTCGTCTAAGTTGACTTGATCGTTGCGGCTGCGCCCGGTGTGCAGCTTGCCTCCGACCGGCCCAATCAGCTCGGTCAGCCGCTGCTCCACCGCCATGTGGATGTCTTCAAGCGCGTCGGGAAGCGCGCAGTCCGGGGCTGAAAATTCTTCCTCCACCTGCTTTAGCCCCGCTTCGATTTGCTCCAGCTCCCCAGCGCTGAGAACGCTGGCCCGCTGCAGGGCGCGGGCGTAGGCCACACTGCCCGCAATATCGGCCGCCAATAGCTTGCGGTCGAAGCCAATAGAGGCGTTGAAGCGCTCCATCAGCTCGGCCGGCGCGGACTGAAACCGCCCACCCCAAGGCGTTTGTACCGCGGCCATTAGACACCTTGGCGCAGGATCTCGTCGAATACATCTACTACTTCGTCGATGCGATCCCGCTCGACGATCAGCGGCGGCAAGAAGCGCACCACATCGGCCCCAGCCGTGGCTACCAAGATGTCGCGCTGGCGGAAGGCGGCCAGATAGTCAGCGGCTGGCTGGCTGGTGACCGCGCCGGCGATTAGCCCTTTGCCGCGAACTTCGGTAATGTGCTCAGGCCAGCGCTGTTGCAACTTTTGCAGGCGATCGATCAGGTGTTCGCCTTTTTCGCGCACCCCGTCGATAAAACCCGGCTCCAACAGCTTGTCCAAAACCGCGGTCGCCGCGGCGCAGGCCACGGGATTGGCACCGAACGTCGCGGCGTGATCGCCAGCCTCAATGGCATCGGCAACTTTCTGCCGCAAGAGCGCGACGCCGATTGGCAAGCCGCCACCGAGGGCCTTGGCCAAGGTCATAATATCCGGTTCAACCTCGTATTGTTGATACGCCCACAGCGAGCCTAAGCGCCCGCACCCCACTTGGATCTCATCGAAGACCAGCAGCATATCCCGCTCGTCGCACAGGCGCCTCAACCCGGTGAGAAATTCCGCAGTCGCGGCGTTGATCCCCCCCTCGGCCTGCACCGGCTCGACCAAAATCGCGCAGGTCTGATCCGAGACCAGCGATTCTACAGAGGCCAAATCGTTGAATTGGGCGAAGTCAATGCCCGGCAGCAACGGCTCAAACCCCTTGTGGTACTTGGGTTGACCAGTCGTCGAGATGGACCCATACGTCCGCCCGTGAAAGGAATTTTCAAAGGCGATGAGGCGGTTTTTGGGTTGGTCGTGGGTGGTGTTGCCCCACTTGCGGCAAAACTTGAGCGTGGCCTCCCACGCCTCGGTGCCGCTGTTGCAGAAGAACACCCGGTCGGCGAATGAGTGCTCAACCAGCCGCTTTGCCACCTCGACCGAGGGGATTGTGTGGTAGAGATTGGACACGTGCATCAGCTTGGCGGCCTGTGCCTCAATGGCCTTGAGCACCTCGTAGTCGCCGTAGCCCAGCGCGTTGACTGCCAAGCCACTGACAAAATCGAGATAGCGGTTGCCGTCCATGTCGAAGAGATAGACCCCATTGCCTCTTTCTAGTACGAACTCGGGCCGGCCGTAGGTCTGCAAAATGTATTGCGCTTCGCCCTTGATAATATCTTCGGTTTTCATAGTTGTCTCCGTCGTTCTACTGGACAATTTGGGTACCAATGCCCTGCCGGGTGTAAAACTCAAGCAACATCGCATGCGGCACGCGCCCGTCAATGACGTGGGTTTTGCGCACGCCGGCTTTGACGGACTTGACACAGGCTTCGACCTTGGGAATCATTCCGCCGCAGATCACGTCTTGGTCTATCAACCCTCCCACCTCAGAGACGTGTACGGTTGATAGCAGGGAAGCATCGTCTGCGAGATCGCGCATAATGCCCTGCACATCCGTCAAAAAGACCAACTTCTCGGCGTGCAGGGCCGCGGCGATTTCCCCAGCCGCCGTATCGGCATTGACATTGAAGCTCTCGCCCTCTGGGCCGCGGCCAATCGGCGCAACCACCGGGATCATGCCCTTGCCTATCAAGTCCAACAAAGGCGCGGTATCCACGTGCTCGACATCGCCGACATAGCCGATATCCATAGCGCCGCTATCGGTCTGAACCCAGTGTTTGCGCACCTGCATGATTCCGGCGTCCTTGGCCGAGACGCCCACGGCCCGCCCGTCTAGTGCGCCAATTTCGCGGACGATCCGAGCGTTGACCTCGCCAAAGAGCACATCCTCGACCACCTGCATCGTCGCCGCATCCGTCACCCGCAGCCCATTTACGCGCTGACTCTCAAGGCCCAACTCTTGCAGGCGGCGGGTGATGGCCGGGCCACCGCCGTGGACCACGACCGGACAGATGCCGACCACCTGCATGAAGACGATGTCCTTGTACACAGTGTCTCCGCTGCCCATAGTGCTGCCGCCGTATTTGACGACCATCACTTTGCCGCGGAATTCCTGCAAATAAGGCAGGGCCTCAATCAGGGTCTCAGCTTTGTCGATCTGGACTTGCAAGTCCTGCAAGACCTCGGCGTTCATCAGTTCTCCTCGCCGCACACCGCGTTGATTTTATCGACTAACTTCGCCGCATCTTGCTCGGAACGAGTGACGATAAAGATCGTGTTTTCACCGGCGAGCGTGCCTGCGACCTCGGCCCAACCAATTCGATCAATGGCCTCGCAGACGCTTTGGGCGTGTCCCGACGCAGTCCGCACCAGCACCATGTTGATCACCTGTTCGGCCTGGACCAAGAAGTCCTGCAATTCTCTCTCTAGGATGTGCAGGTCGCGCAGCGTGGCCCCGGCTTCGGGCAGCGTATAGCGGAATCCCCCATCGGCCTGCGGCACCCGGACCACGCCTATTTCGCGCAAGTCTTTCGACAAGGTCGACTGGCTGACCTCGATGCCTTGTTGCTGGAGGACCTCGGCTAATTTTTCGTGCGTATCAATGGTCCTTCTGTAGAGCAGCTCCCGTATGCGGGTCTGCCGCATCTGTTTATTTCTCATAATTTTTATTATTTAATTGAAATAAAAATTTCAACTTAGAGTACTGCCGGGACTGTGTCAAGCAAAGTGCAACTGCGCTACGCTCGGCCCGAAGCCATCTGTTCTTGCAGGCGCAGCTTGAGTTGCCGACGGTCCAACCCCCGCCAAAAAACCCCGCCAATGGCCAGCGAAATAGTGCTGTTCTCCTCGGAGACGACGATGATTACCGCGTCCGATTCCTGCGACAGCCCCAATGCTGCCCGATGGCGGGTTCCCAACCGCTGGTCTTCGACCTCTTCGGCCAGAGGCAAGGTACAGCGGGCCGCCACCAAGCGCTCGCCTTGGATAACGACAGCTCGGTCGTGCAGTGGAGCGCGCGGGCTGAAGATCGTGGTTAGCAAATCGTCCGACACCTCGGAATTCAAGGGCACTCCGGTCTCAATGACCGGTCTGATCTGGACTTGGCGCACCAGCACGATCAGCGCCCCGTACCCCAAGTCGGCCAAGCGCCCCACTCCACTGACGACCTCATCGATGACCCGTGACTGCTCGGCCTTGTAAAACCAGCGGAACGCCGGGGTCTGTCCCAAGACTTGGAGGAGCCGTCGCAACTCGGGCTGGAAGAGGATGACCAGCAGGATCAGCAAGATAGAGCGCGCCTGCTCCAAAAGCCAAGACAGGGCGTTCATCTTGAGCCAAGGTGCGGCCAAGGCCACGAACACCATTAGCAGCAGCCCGGCGACCATATGCGCGGCTCGGGTTTCCTTGATCAGGGAGAGCAAGCGGAAAAAGATAAAGGCCACCAGCAGGATATCCACCACCGAGGTCAGCGAGACGGGCAGAAAGCCGAAGAAATGAAACAGGACCGGGTCTTTTAGCACGGCACTTGGCCTCGCACAGCCTCGACTAAGCGGACGGCCCGCAGCGTCGCGGCCACGTCGTGGACTCGCAGCACGTGGACACCCGTGCTAGCCGCTAGCGCTGCCGCCGCCAAGCTGCCCTCCAAGCTCTCGGCAGCCGAGAGCCCGAGCGTCTTCCATATAAAAGACTTGCGCGAAGCGCCCACCACCAACGGACACTCTAAGTCCAAGAAGCGCTCTAGCATCCCCAACAAGGCGAGGTTGCCCTCTGGCGACTTGCCGAACCCCAAGCCCGGATCCACAGCCACGCGCTCGACGCCTTGGGCATGGGCGACGCGTACGCGCTCTTGTAGAAAGGCGTACACCGTCCCGAGCAAATCATCGTAGTGGGTATTCTGCTGCATAGTAGCCGCCGTGCCCCGGCGGTGCATCAGTACCACGGGGGCCTTGGCCCCGGCGGCGACCTCGGCCATGGCCGGGTCGTGCCGCAGGGCGCTAATATCGTTGATGATATCGGCCCCCGCCCCAAGGGCTCGGCGCGCCACTTCGGCCTTGACCGTGTCAACCGAGATGGGCACATCGCTCTGGCGCCGGAGGCCCTCGACGACCGGCAGAACCCGGGCGCATTCCTCGGCGACCGAGACCTCTGCGGCGACCCCGTACATCGGCGGCCGCGACGATTCACCACCAATATCGACGATTGCCGCCCCTTCCTCCACCATCTCTAAGCCGCGCTCCACCGCAGCCTGCGGCTCGCAGTAGCGGCCCCCGTCGTAAAACGAATCGGGCGTCGCATTGAGGACGCCCATGATCTGTACTTGGTCGACAAAGTGGAGGGTACGACTCTCCAACTCCCAGATCACGCCTCATCCTCGTCGCTCAAGACGCGCACTGGTTCGCGGGCGAGAACCTCCCCGGCCAAGACTTGGTCGATCTCCGCGTCGTCGAGGACCTCGTACGCGAGGAGAGCACGAGCCAAGGAGTGCAGCTTGTCCTCCTTCTCCCCGAGGATGCGCAGCGCTGTTTCCTCGGCCTCCACCACCAACTTGCGGATCTCGCGATCAACGGCTTGGGCCGTCTCCTCGCTCAGGTGGCGGCTGCGGGTGAATTCCTTGCCGAGGAAGACCTCGTCGTCGCCGCCGCCCAATGAGAGAGGGCCAAGCTCTTCGTTCATACCCCAATCGCAGACCATCGAACGAGCCAAGCGCGTCACTTGCTGGTAGTCGCCTTGGGCTCCAGTCGAGCGCTCGGCAAAGATCAATTTCTCGGCTGCGCAACCGCCCAGCGCCGTGGCCAAATGAGCCTTTAGCCGCGTCTCGGTAAGCGAGCGCCGTTCGTCGGCCAAAAAGGAGACCATGCCCATGGCCTGCCCGCGTGGGATGATGGTGGCCTTGCCAATGGTCGGGCCGCCTTTGAGGTTCTTGGCGACCAAGGCGTGGCCCGCTTCGTGGTATGCCGAAAGCCGCTGATCCTCTTCGGTCAGGACCATGCTGCGGCGCTCGGCCCCGAGCATCACCTTGTCTTTGGCCGCTTCAAAATCGCCCATATCAACGGTCTTGCGATCGCGCCGCGAGGCCAGCAAAGCCGCTTCGTTGACCAAGTTCTCCAAATCGGCTCCAGAAAGCCCGGGCGTGCCCTGCGCCACCTTTTGCAAATCGACGTCCGGATCCAAGGGCACTTTGCGCACGTGAACCTTGAGCACGCCCTCCCGACCCCTGACATCGGGCAGGTCAACCACCACTCGGCGGTCGAAGCGGCCGGGCCGCAACAGCGCTGGGTCGAGCACATCGGGGCGATTGGTCGCGGCGATGAGAATGACGCCGTCATTGGACTCAAAGCCGTCCATTTCCACTAGAAGCTGGTTGAGGGTCTGCTCGCGTTCGTCGTGGCCGCCGCCAATGCCCGCGCCTCGATGGCGGCCCACCGCGTCGATCTCATCGACAAAAATTAAGCACGGGGCATTGGCCTTGCCCTGTTCAAAAAGATCGCGCACGCGCGAAGCTCCAACGCCGACAAACATCTCAACGAAATCCGAGCCGCTAATCGAAAAGAAGGGCACCCCCGCTTCGCCTGCTACCGCGCGCGCCAAGTGCGTCTTGCCCGTGCCCGGCGGCCCGACCATCAAGACGCCCTTGGGAATCCGTCCGCCGAGGCGCTGGAACCGATGGGGATCCTTGAGAAATTCAATGATCTCCTCCAACTCCTTCTTGGCCTCGTCGGCTCCAGCCACGTCGGCAAAGGTCGCCTTGTGCTTGTCCTCCATCAGGAGCTTGGCCCGACTTTTGCCAAAGGAAAACAGCCCGCGCGCGCCGCCCTGCATCTGCCGCAACATGAATATCCAGAAGGCGATAAACAGTAGCCACGGCAAAAAGCTGAAGAGGAAATTGTACCAGCGGAAAGGTTCTTCCTCAAAGCGAAAATCGACCCCTTTTTCCTCCCACTCGCGCTTGGTCGCCGCGTCTATTGGACCCAAGTTGACCACAAAGCGGGTCCCGTCGTGCAAAACGCCCTCGAGCTCGCGCTCGCCGACGATGACGGCCTGGGCGATGCGGTCCTGCTCCAAGTATTGGCGGTATTCCTTGTAGGAGACGAGCTGAGGGTCGGAGGGTTTGCTGCCAAAGAACTTGGCGGTGAAGATCATCACCAACACGAAGAACAGCCAAAACGCCTGGGTCCGCGAGGGGCGGCGCCAGCGGCGTGGCCTGTCTTCGCCGTCGCCCTGCTGACTGTCCAGCCCGCGGTCGTCCCTAAAGCGCGGGGGGCGCTCCTCAGGGGTCTGCTTTTTTCGTCCCTCCATGATAGCTGCTCTAGGTCAATCGCCGTCCCAATGCCTCAGCGTACACAAGGCGATGCGGCGCGTAGTAGATTTTATTCTGAAGGCATTGCTAGAACGTAGAGGCGCGACCCAAGCTATTTCCTCGCCTCGGGTCAGCACTAACACTTCGTCGCGTGAGATTTTCGGCCACTTGGCGTCGATGAGAAAGTCACTCAGTTTTTTGTGCCCTTCCATGCCCAGCGGCTGGAAGCGATCGCCCGGTCGCAGGCTGCGCACTTGCACCCGCGCGCCGAGGCGATCCGCGTCTAAAGCCACCTGCGCACCCCCTAACTGGGCCTTGTCGAAGTGCTCCGGGGGAACGACTTGGACGCGGATTTTTATGCCATGCTCTCTCAATACGAGCACACCGGGTATGTCGAAACTGCGCGCGACCGGCGGCCGCTGCCCGCGACGTAGGATATAACGCGTGCCGCAGCCCTGCCCCCTCAGCCCAGCACCCAATACCCGCAGGCGCTTGTCGCCAGCTCCAATCCAGCCCCGTACTTGCTCGACGCGGGTAAAATTAAAAGGGCCATCTGCAACGGCAAGGCCCTGGAGCACAACGCGTAGCACGCGCCGTTGCATCGCTATATGATAAGCGAGAAGCCTACTACTATCAAGGACCACCTTGTCGTTGCAACGCTCACAAATCACTGTATCTAAAGCCTTTTGGGTTAGCTCCGCGAGCAAGTCGTCCTCGGCTTTGAGCAACGCGGCCGTGCGATTTAGAACCTCGGCGATGTTAGGATTATAGCTCTTGAGCAAGGGCATTAGTTCCCCGCGCACTCGATTGCGCAAAAAGCGCGAGTCGCGGTTGGAGAGATCCTCTCGGTAGCACAAGCCCCGCTGACGCGCATATTTTTCGATCTCAGCGCGCCGCACGCGCAGCAGCGGCCGCAGATAGCGGCCCTCGCGCGCAATCTCCATCCCTCCTAAGCCGGTAGCACCGCTGCCGCGCAACAGGCGCAAGATCACGGTCTCGGCTTGGTCGTCGGCGTGGTGCCCCAAGGCGATGAATTCGGCCCCGGTCCGGTCTGCGACTTGGTCGAGAAAGGCGTAGCGCTGCCGCCGACCCGCTTCCTCCAACGACAAACCCTCGGTTCGGGCGTACTCCCCCACGTCGCGCCGCTCTATCGAGTAGGATAGCCCACGCCGCTTCGCCTCGTTGGCGACAAAGCGGCTGTCGTCCGCCGAATCCGACCGCAGCGCGTGATCCAAGTGCGCCACGTGCAACCGGTACCCTAGGCCATCCAAGACATCAAGTAGCACGGTCGAATCGACGCCACCCGATGCAGCGACGACTAAGCTAGCATCGGCCTCCAAGCCCGCTTCCTGTAGCACTTGCCGCACACTGGCGACTATGGCTTCCATGGCCTTCGTTCCGTCGCGCGAAAACAGAAAATTCCCCTGAACAAGTAATGAGGAGGGCAAATTAGACGAAGAGGTGCCCCTTGACAAATGAACTAATGTGCAGTAAGTATATATAAGTTCAGGTTGCTATTCATCTTTCCTCCCCAATGGAGGCACACTCATGCCCAAACCCCTAACCGAGCGCCAACAAGCAATTTACGACTTCATCGCCGATACAATTCGCTCCGGAGGCCCCCCCACGATCCGCGAGATCATGGACGTCTTTGGCATCAACTCCACCAATGGCGTGCGCACCACCTTGGAGACCTTAGAAAAGAAAGGCTATATCCGCCGTCGGGCGCGCCGCTCACGGGGCATAGAGCTCGTCGATTTCGTCAAGCCCGCCTCCCTTTCCGCTGACCTGCGCGAAGTGCCCCTCGTTGGCCGGGTCGCCGCGGGTACTCCGATCCTCGCCGAAGAAAACATCGAGAACACGCTCAATGTCGATACATCGCTCGTCCCCGCTTCGGGCGATGTATTCGCCCTGCGCATCCACGGCGAGAGCATGTGCAACGCCGGGATTCTCGACGGCGACATCGTCATCGCTCGCCAGCAAGACCGCGCCGAGCGCGGCGATATCGTCGTCGCGCTGCTCGGCGATGAGGCCACGGTCAAGCGCTATGCTCCCGACCCAGACGGCATTCGGCTCCTGCCGGAAAACGAGGCGTTCGACCCCATCGTCGTCGCGCCCGACGCCGGCGAGTTCAGCATCGCCGGCAAAGTTGTGGGCCTCATGCGCCGCTTCTAGGGTGCGCTTAGTTGGATGCTGCTTTGCGGCGCGCCCACGCGCGCGCCATTTTTGACGCCGGGGTCGCTGCCGCCGATCCCGGCCGTTGCCTCCACCAAGCCCTCGCGGTCACAGGCGGAGAGTTGCGCTGTGGCCCGCTCCGCTTCCCTCTCGATACCATTTCCAGCCTGCGCCTAGTCGGCGCTGGCAAGGCCACTGCGGCCATGGCTGCGGCCGCTGAAGCGATCCTCGGCGACCGCATTGACTACGGGGCCATCAACACTAAGTACGGCCATGCGCTGCCGTTGGCGCAGGTCGAGACCTTTGAAGCCGGGCATCCGGTCCCGGACGAAGCCGGTGTCGCCGGTGCACGCCGCCAACTCGAATTGCTAGCAGACTTGGCTCCCGACGCGCTAGTCCTCGGCCTCTTCTCCGGCGGCGGCTCGGCCTTGCTACCCGCCCCAGCCGAGGGCCTGACCCTCGCAGAAAAGCAAGAAACCACCCGCCTCCTACTCGCCTGCGGCGCGACCATCGACGAAATCAACGCCCTGCGCAAACACCTTTCGGCCATCAAGGGCGGACTACTCGCCCGCGCGGCCGCACCCGCCCGCGTCGTCGCCCTCATGCTCTCGGACGTCATCGGCGATCCCCTCGACACCATCGCCTCCGGCCCGACCCACCCAGACTCCACGACTTTTGGCGATTGCCTAGCTATCGTCGATCGCTATGACCTGCGCCACCAGCTCCCCGCCCCAGTCCGTCAGCACCTCGAAGCTGGCACCCGAGGCGAGCGACCGGAAACCCCCAAACCTAAAGACCCTTGCTTTACCCGGGCCGAAAGCTTGGTCATTGGCAACAGCCGCTTGGCCATCAACGCGGCCGCAAACCAAGCCAGCGCGCTCGGCTACGAGGTCTGCGTCCTCACCAGCCGCTTGCAGGGCGAGGCGCGCCATGCCGCCACCGCCTTGGTTTCCATCGCCCAAGAAACCGCGGAGACCAACCGTCCCATCGCCCGGCCAGCCTGTCTCATCGCCGGCGGCGAGACAACCGTCACCCTGCGCAGCGACGGCAAGGGCGGGCGCAACCAAGAATTGGCCTTAGCCGCATCCCTCCAGCTCGATGGTTGGTCCGCCATCACCCTGCTCTCCGGCGGCACCGACGGCACCGACGGCCCCACCGATGCCGCCGGTGCCCTAGCCGACGGCCAGACCTTGAGCCGCGCCCGCGCCCAAGGTCTCGACGCCCGTGCCTTTCTCGACCGCCACGACTCCTATCCCTTCTTCGCGGCGCTGGACGACCTCGTCATCACGGGTCCTACGGGCACCAACGTCATGGATCTGCAAATCGTCCTCATAGCCTGAAGATCGTCCTCTCCTGTGGGAGATGATGCAGTGAGCCGATTTGACACTCGGCCACCCTTCCGCTAGCTTTTTACAACCCATGCTCAAGAGTCTTCTTCCGCTTGCATTAACCCTGTTGCTGACCGGGGCTGTCCACGCCGCCTCGCGCTACGCCGGCGAGTTCCTCGGCTTGGGCGCGGGTGCCCGCTCTGCGGCCTTGGGCAGCGCCTATGTGGCCCTCGCAGACGACGCCACCGCGGGCTATTGGAATGCGGCTGGCCTATCCGCCCTCAGCAGTCGCCAAGTTCACCTGACGCATTCCGAACACTTCTCCGGCCTCATCCAGCGCGATTTTGTCTCCATCGCCCAGCCGGGTCGCCTTTTGCACGGTATGGCCCTGAGCTTGGTCCGCATGGGCATCGACGACATCCACTTTACCGAACTGCCGGATCCCCTCCAGCCCCCCAGCACTGACAACCGTCCGCTCATCGCCTCGACCGAACAAAGCGCGGATTACGCCCTGTATCTGTCGGGCAGTCGCCGGCTCGGTGCGCGCTTATCCCTCGGGCTAAGCGCCAAGGCCATTTACCGCCAAGTCGCCTCCATCAACGCCTACGGCTTTGGCCTCGACCTAGGCGTGCGCTACCAATTGAGCCACCAGATCGCGCTAGCGGCTAACGTGCGCGACATTACCACCACGCCCATCGTCTGGAATACGGACAGCACCGACCGCATCCAGCCATCGCTGCTGTTGGGCGTGGCGTACGCCATACCCATCGCCGAGGGCCAGACCACCGCCCTCCTAGCCACCCGCTCCGGCGGCGATGCGTCCGCTGCAACCGATGACGTCCCGCTCAACGCCGGCTTAGAATACCGCCATCGCTACATCGCCTTGCGGGCTGGATTGGAGGAAGGCCGCCAAGCCTTTGGGCTAGGGCTTACCCCCCACCACAGCCTCGACCTCGACCTCGCCTATTTGCAGCACGATGCGCTCGAAGCAACCTACCAGTTGTCCGCCAGCTTCCGCTTCTGAGCAGCCCCGCGTCGGCTACGTGGCCTTGGCCGGTCGTCCCAACGCGGGTAAATCCACCCTCTTCAATGCCTTCTTGGGCCAACGGCTCTCCATCGTCACCGCCAAACCGCAGACGACGCGCAGCCGCATCCTCGGTATCCTCACCCGTCCACAGAGTCAGATAATTTTCTTGGACACGCCGGGCCTGTTAGAGTCCTCCTACAAGCTGCACGAGACTATGGCCCACCAGATTGACCAAGCCGCCCGCCAAGCCGACCTCGTCTTGCTGCTGTTCGACGCCTCCCGTCCCAAAGACCGCAGCGCGCTGGTCAAGCACTTCTTAGCGCGCACGCGGGTACCAGTCTTGGCCGTGCTCAACAAAATTGACCTAGTACAACCCACCCAGCTAGACGGCCTGCAAAAAAGCATCGCGGACGAGTTCGGCATCGCCAGCCCAATCCCAGTCTCCGCCCTACGCGGCGACGGACTCGACAAATTGCTGTCGCACTTAGAGGCCCAGCTACCCTGCGGCCCTAAGCTCTATCCAGACGATATGGTGGCCGAACAGCCCGAGCGGTTTTTTGCCGCCGAACGCATCCGCGAGGTAGCTTTTGAGCACCTTGAGGACGAGCTACCCTACGCCATCAATATCCACATCGAGGAATTCCGCCAGCGCCCTGGTCACAAAACCTACATTCGCGCCATTATCTACGTCGGGCGCGAGAGCCAGAAGGGCATCGTCATCGGCAAGAAGGGCCTGCGCCTGCGGTCAATCGGACGCCAATCCCGCGCCGCCTTAGAGGAACTACTCGACGCGCCCGTCTATGTAGAGCTGTGGGTAAAAGTCCGCCCAGACTGGCGCGACAAAGAGCGCGATTTGCGGGAATTTGGTTATCTCTGAACCCGAGAAAGGAACGCCTATGAACGTCCTAGTCGTCGGCAAAGGGGGGCGCGAACACGCCCTCGTGTGGAAACTGGCGCAGAGCCAGCGCATCGACAAACTCTACGTCGCCCCCGGCAATCCCGGCATGGCCTCCCTCGCTGAATGCGTCGATATCCGCGTCGATACCCCCGTGGCCGAACGCGAAAAACTCGTCGGCGAAATCGAGCGCCTAGTCGCCTTTGCCCACGAGCAGCAAATCGGGCTAACCGTCGTCGGCCCAGACGACGCCCTAGCCGGCGGCATTGTCGATCGCTTCCGCGCCAGCGGCCTGGCGATCTTCGGCCCCACGGAAGCCGCCGCCCGCATCGAAAGCAGCAAGGTCTTCGCCAAAGAGCTAATGGAGCGCGTTGGCGTCCCCACCGCCCGGCACCAGAGCTTCACCGATAGCCAAGCCGCCAGCGCCTATATCCGCGAGCAGGGTGCCCCAATCGTGGTCAAGGCCAGCGGCCTAGCCGCCGGCAAGGGAGCGGTCGTCTGCCACAGTGTAGATCAAGCCCTCGCAGCAGCGCGCGAAATGCTCGACGAAGACGTTTTGGGCGGGGCTGGCCATCACATCGTCGTCGAGGAATACATGGTCGGCGAGGAAGCCTCGCTCTTTGCAATCTGCGACGGCGAGCATTTTATCACCCTAACACCCGCCCAAGACCACAAACCCATCTACGACGGCGACAAAGGCCCCAATACCGGCGGCATGGGGGCCTACGCTCCGGCACCCGTGATGACGCCGGCCCTAGTGCGCGAAGCCGAGGAGCGCATCATCCGACCCGTCCTCGCCGAAATGCGTCGGCTGGGCACTCCGTACCAAGGCGTGCTTTACTGCGGGCTGATGTGTACCGAGGCTGGAGTTAAAGTCGTAGAGTTCAACGCCCGCTTCGGCGATCCCGAATGCCAGATTCTCATGCCCCTGCTCAAAACCGACCTCGTCGATGTGCTCACCGCCGCCTGCGACAGTCGCCTAGACCAAGTGCAAGTCGAATGCGCGCCCGGAGCGACCGTCTGCGTGGTCATGGCCTCGGACGGCTATCCGCAAGCCTATGAGAGGGGTTTGGAGATCCGCGGCTTGGAGGCTTTTGCCGACCGCGACGACATCGTCGTCTTTCACGCTGGTACAGCCCAGCGCAACGGTCGCATCATTACGGATGGCGGCCGGGTGCTCGGCGTGACGGCCACGGACGCCGATCTCCAAGCTGCCGTCGCCAAAGCCTACTCAGCAGTAGATCAGATCGCCTTCGACAACGCTTATTGCCGCCGCGACATCGCCTATCGGGCATTGGGTCGCGCCTGAAGCTCTTGCCATGTCCAACGACGCACTCCGCCTGCGCAACATGCGCTTTTTTGCCTATCACGGGCTTTTCCCCGAAGAGACCGCACTCGGCCAGCACTACGAAGTCGATGTCGAACTCTACGGCGATTTTCGCCAAGCAGGGCGCAGCGACGACATAGACGCGGCGATCAACTATCCAGAGGTGTACGCGCTGGTGGCCGATGTAGTCACCGGCGAGCCTTGCAAATTGGTCGAAGCCCTCGCCGAGCGCATCGCCGAGCAGGTCGGCACTCACTGTGCTCCGGTCGAACTCGTCGTCCGCGTGCGCAAACCCAACCCCCCGGTCGCCGCGCACTTTGACGGCATCGAAGTCGAAATACGCCGCTCCTATGCCTGAGCGAGCCTATATAGCCATCGGCAGCAACCTCGGCGACCGCCGCGCGTACCTCGAAGCCGGACTCAGAGAAGTCGCCACTCTCCCCGGTACGCATCTTGGGGAAGTCTCCCATGCCTACGAAACCCCGCCGATGGGACCGATCGCGCAACCGGATTTCCTCAACGCCGTCTTTGCCATAGAAACCTCGCTTTCTCCTGATCCATTGCTCGCGGCCCTGCTCGCCGCTGAAAAAAAGCATCAACGGCAACGCCGTATTCACTGGGGGCCGCGCACCCTCGACCTCGATCTACTGCTCTATGGCGAGCGCGTCGTCGAAAGCGCGGATCTGACCCTGCCGCACCCGCACATGCACGAGCGCAGCTTTGTGCTGGTGCCCCTTTGCGAAATCGCCCCACGCCTTAGCCATCCAGTCACCGGCCGGCCATTTGCTGCGTACCTCGCCGCACTCAACGGTCGCGCAGCCAAGGCCGCCGGCCCCCTCGCCATACCCGCCATCCCATGAAACGCATACACACGGTCGCGGAAATGCAGGCTCAATCCGACGCTTGGCGCAGCGCGGACCTGTGCGTCGGGTTGGTACCGACGATGGGATTTTTGCACGAGGGACACCTCAGCTTGGTCGATCACAGCCTCGAAGCCGCGGACCGCACGGTCGTCAGCATTTTCGTCAATCCCCTGCAATTCGGTCCGAAAGAAGACTTCGCCATTTATCCGCGCGACATGGAGCGCGACCTCGACCTCCTGTCCCGCCGTGGGGTCGATGCAGTCTTCCACCCCCAGACAGTGGAATTTTATCCCCCCGACTTCTCGACCTCCGTCGAGGTCGAAGAGCTAACCAAGGGCTTGTGCGGCCCCTTCCGCCCCGGGCATTTCCGCGGCGTCACCACCGTAGTGACCAAGCTATTCACCGCCGTCAAACCGCACCTAGCCGTCTTCGGCCAAAAAGACTACCAGCAGGCGGCCGTCATTCGTCGCCTAGTGCGCGATTTGAACTTGGATTTGCGCGTCGAGGTTGCTCCCACCGTGCGCGAAGCAGATGGCTTGGCCATGAGTTCGCGCAACATCCTGCTCAGCGCAGAAGAGCGACAGCGCGCATCGGCCCTCTACGAAGCGCTCACAATGGGCCGGGAACAGATCGAACAGGGCGAACGCGACGCCAGCCAAATCATCGCCGCGATGCGGGCGCACATCGAGCGCGCACTCGACGCGTCCATTGACTACATTTCTATCGCGCACCCGGACACGCTCGAAGAAGTGGCTCATATCACCGGCCCGGTCGTCATCGCTCTCGCCGTGCGCCTGTCCAACGTCCGGCTGATTGACAACATCATCGCCGCGCCGCTCGACCGTTAGTACGCACTTTCTTTTATGGAGGAAAAAACGCAATGGCTTCAAATATTGCCAAAGTGGACAAGCGATTCTTGTGCCCTGGACCGCAGCCAAACGGCATCCAAGCCGCCCCCGACGGCCTGTGGGTCATCGACCAAGTCGATAACAAAGTGTACAAGTTGGATTATGAAACCGGCGAGACCTTGTTCGCAGCCCAGACCGATACGGTCCACTCCAGCGGCATTACCGTGGGGGACGGATACCTGTGGATCGCCTCTACCTATGAACTCAAAATCGCCAAACTAGAACTGGCAACCGGCCGCACCATCGCCAAATACGACTCGCCCGGTGCCGGCATCACAGCGCCCCGGGAGGGTATCGCAGACGCACGCACCACCGGTTCTCACGGCTTGGAGTGGAAAGACGGCAAGCTGTATGTGGCCACGCCGCCTTCCCAAATGGTCCACGTCATGAACCCCGACACTTGGGAAGAAGAACATCAATTTCGCACCCCCGGTTTTCGCAACCACGGCATCGCTTGGGGGCCGGACGGCAGGCTGTGGGTGGCCGACACCTCGGCCGGAACCGTTAGCCTGCTCGACACCAAGGATGGGCGCGTCTATGACGTCATTCGAGTAGCTGCCCCGGATGAGGTACACGGATTGACCGCGCACCAAGGCGTCTTGTGGTACTGCGACGCCCACACCCGCGACATTGGCACCCTCGCGTTGGAGGACTGAGGTTCCCGGATCCGCAGACCGTCAGGCGCTAGGCATTCCTAGGGTCAGTCCAACCTTCACCGGACCAACATCAACCGGCGCGTCCGCGTTTCCCCGCCGACCTTCAGCACAGCCCAATACGCCCCACTAGCCGCGCGCTCACCGCCCCAGCGCGCCAAGTGCTCCCCGGCCGCAAGCCGCTCCACCACCAAAAGGGCCGCGCGCTGGCCCAAGGCATTGTATATCGCCAGTTCGACATCCGCTTCCCCTGCTAGGCGAAAGGGCAGACTCACCGCGCTGTTAGCCGGATTCGGATAAGCCGGTGCCAAGTCGCTGGTCCCGGCCCGCTCCTCGGCCTGCATCGCTACGACCGTGGGCGTAAAATACCGGGCCGCGAGGACAAAATCACCACCCGTCGGCGAAGTCCTGCCGACGATGACCGCCGCGCTATCTACATCCGCGACCTGCACCTGCCCTGTGTTGTCGGCGCTAAGTTCCATCGCTATAAGCTCGCCGCGCTGATCGCGCAGGGCGTACACCCACGCGGCATAGTCCCCCTCGGCCGCGCCAGCGAAATCAACGACTACATCCCCCTCCGAGCGAATAACCACATTCGCCGCGCCCCATTGGCTGCCGACCTCGCCGGCCAGTTCTGCGAAAGGCACATCAGGCGCTGCAACTGCGGCGGCGCGGCGGCCGCGCAGAGCCTCGTACCCACCCACATAGTTAGCCGCAATCCACAAACGCCAAGCCCCTGCGTAATCCTCAACCCAGTTTTGGTTCTTAAAGGCGTCGTCAATGCCCGAAATGCCGTTGCGCGGCTCGGCGACGATTTGGCGAATCAGCCCTGCACCATAGCGCTCGGCCAAAAACGAGGCGAACAGATAGGTTTTGCCGTAATTTGCTGAATCAAACACCCAGTGCGTTAGATTGATACTGGGATCCGCGAGAAAACTCGGCACCATGCTCGGATCGGCCTCGGGGAAACCGACTAGCTCCTCGGCATACCCAGAAAGCCCTTCGTCGATCCATCTCTCTTCGTCTGAATCGCGGCCCCAATGAATTAGATGCTGGAATTCGTGCGCTAAGGTCGCGTGGGCGAGATAGGCACTGAAGGCCAGCTTGTTCGCGTCGAGGTAAATCGTATCGCGCCGCAATTCGGGCTGCGCCCGCTCGTACAGCTCACCATCGAAATAACCGACTATGTTCCTAGGAAGGTCCAAAATCAGAATGAAAATGCGAGGATCGCCGTCCTCATCGGCAGGCTCGCCAAAGGCATCGACCGCTATTTCAAATATCCCGCGTGCGGAATCAGCCGGAGTCGCCGCGTCAAAGAGCGCACCCAGCTTATCCACATCCGGCTGGGCCGCGATAATATCCCACTGACTTTCCTCGACGAAGATGTAGCAGTGCGTCCCCTTGTAGCGGCAAGTGGCCGACTTGAGTACGAATTCGGTCGGCACGTAAAAGGCGAGCTGAGTCCCCACTTCAATGGGGCCTAGCTCTTGACTTGCGCCGACTGCCTTGGGGGCTGGTGCGGGGAAAGACGCGCGATGCTGCTCGAGCCAGCGCGTCCCACATATTCGCTCTTCGGCTGCAACCGTCAGTGGCAGCGAGAACATCCACGCGGCCAAGGCCACTCGCGAGAAAAAGCAGACCATCAGTAGAAATGCCGCACCAAGAAGAAAGCCGCTCCCCCAGGCCTCACCGCCACCTTGGGCGCAAAGCTAAGCTGAGCTTGATCTGCACGAGCTACCCGCGCCGCATGGATGGCAGCCACGATGTGATTGACGGCCACCAAGCCCGTCATATAGAGCGCCTGCCGGTACGCGTGCTGACTCGCATTGCGCAACTCGCGGTAGCGCAGACGCGACTCGTCGCGATCCCACTCCCAGAAGAAATCCGCGTCCACAGGATAGAGCTCGGCGTCTGGGCCGTCCTCGTAGCGGGCGAACTGGTTGTGCTCTAATCGGCTCGTGTAAAACCCCAAGTCGTCGAAGTAGTCGCGGTCCTTGCCCTCGGGCCGCGCACCCGCTCGTTCCGCCGCATGCGCCCGGTACTGACCGCGGCGCACTTGGCCCAACCACTCAAAGCCCCAATAACCGCCCCAGAGTGCCAGCTCAGCGGCCAAGAAACCACCGCCGCCGCCACGGGCGTATTTCTGCCCCCAACCGGGCACCAGCAAAGAGCGCCAAAACGCCCCTTGGGACGTCCCGGCCTCAGCCACGCCGGGCAACAGCAAAATCAACGCAATCCAGCGCCACATCGGCTCAATCCAACGGCTTGTACGCCACGAGCATGGGCACGCGCGACCCCACCCAAGGCTGCATGACCAACGCGAAGCGCGTCCGCCGCTGCAGAGCCGCTTCGTCTGCGCCCGCGGCGCGTGCGCGCGCCACCCGTGACGCATCAATGGCACTGATAACGTGGTTGACCAAGAGGAACCCGGTTGCCCAAGATGCTCGCTTGAGGAATACATTGCTCTCGTCGCGTTGATCTTCGTAGCGGAGCCGTAGCTCGGAATGGAAATTTTCGACCGAATCGACTTCAGTCGGCACGGCGGCATTGCCGATACTGCCATCGCGCCTTACGCGCTTCAGATCATCCCAACCGGCTGCATATTGATCGTATTTGCCAATCAACTCGTAGTACTGCTGAATTTCGCTAGGCGCACATCCGCCAAAATCCGCCCTCCCCGACTCCCGCATCGCTGGAATGTACACTTCGACGACCTCGCTACTACAAGGTAGCGCGTGCGTGATCGACGAGTTTCTCGAGATCGGCGAGTCGCGCCAAACCAAGTATTCTTCCGGCTCCCAGTGTTCGTCGGCCACGGCCCGGAACTCTTGCTCTAGGTCGTTGCCCTTGCCCTTCCAAGCCGCCCATCCGATCACTAGCGCGGCCTCGGCCCCTAAGAATGCCAGCCCCCGCTTCTTCGATCCCGCATACCACTGGCCCAACCCCGGCACCAGCGCGGACAACAAAAACGACCGCTTCGACGACTTGCCCTTGCGCACCTGTGTGCGCGGTGTCGGCTCAGGATCAGTATCGCCTTCCACTGCCCGCAATCCCACCAAGAACGCCTGTCCTTCCTCGCTCAAAATACTCGGCAATCCCTCGGCCCGAACGCCGGCGGCAGTTAGCACGGCAACCACCAGCGCGATTCCTGTCCTCGTCATACTTGCTCCTTTCTATTGCGGCAGCACCCAAAAGCGCGACCGACGCTTCGCCAATTGTCCAAGCTTGCGTTTGAACTCGTCGAGCCTCGGACGTCCCTTACCAATAGAAGGAAATTGGCGTTGCAATTGTCGCAATGTGCGCCCCTAACAATCTGCGTCCCTACAAATAACCGAACAACACCGTAAAATAAGACTTCCACCGCCCCTTATCTTGTACCTCGTCAATCCCATACGCCACATCCAACTGCACTCGCGTCGGCACGCTGTAATAAGAAATCAAGTCAAAGCGCAACTGTCCCCCCACATCCCGCAGCGGGCCATCGCGTCCATACCGTTCGTTCCACTCGCCTATATTTCGATCCCAAGCCTTGCCCATACTAGTGTACACTGCGCCATACACTTTGTCGAAATATAGCTGCGCAATGCGCTTGTCCATATTCGGCAGCAGGGGAAAGCGCAGCGTCGCCGCGCCCATCAGGGCCTTGCGCCCCTCGATACTGTAAAAAGTATAGCCTTTCATAAAATTGAGGCCGCCGAGACGGTAGTCGAAGAAACCGCGTACCCGCGTCGTGTCGGCGACGGCCTCACTGTCGATCCAGCCGCTGTATAGCCGCAGGCCCAAGCGAGTATTGCCGGGCATGGCCATGTACTCTTTCCAATCGACGGTAAACTGATTGTAGAACAGCTTGATATAATTCTCGTCGATAAAGGACGACTGCTCGTTAAAGCCGTCGATGAAATAGTTAAACATCCGGTCGTAGCGCGCGTAGAGCTGGCGGCCCAAAGGGTTTATATCGCGATCCCGCCGCCGCGAAATCAGCTCCAGCCGATAGGTCAACCCCAGCCCAAAACCATTGAGATAGGTATAGCCAAAGGGCTTTTGCCGCTGGCGCTCAAAACCGAGGCCGCCATCGCGGCGCGGGACAAAAGCATCCCATTGGACGCTGGCATCGTAGCGGTCATACGTGGCCGAAGCCGTCAGCTCCCCGTGGCGACCCAATTTGCCGCGCACCCCCACATTGAGCTGACTCAAGCTGAAGTTGACGGCATTGACAATGCCCGCCCGCGCTTCTGAGCTATCGCCGCGGGCTGAGCGCCGACGCTGGTTAAACACCTCTAAAAAGAAAGTGGGGCGAAATCCCTTGAACTCGTATATAGCGAACAGGTCGCGATCTGTGTTATCCGGCGCAATGGCACCCCCGGCTAATACGCTCTGGCGATTGAGCACGTCGCCAGAAGTGAGGTACGCGCCCACCTTGAAATGCCCCTCGTCCATAAACAGCCTCGGCAGGATCCCGGTCTTGAGAAAGTCAATGCCATACGCTTGAGGCGCACTCGGCAATGCGGGCACTGGCGTACCGCGCCAATCTGGCGGTACATCTTGAGAAAACCACGCCTCCTCAGCCGCAACCGGCGTCCCCTCGTCGTGCAACCGGCGAATCTCAAAGCCAGACGCCGTATAAGCCGTAAAGACGACCTCGCCCTCTGGGCCGACCGACGGGCTGAATGCGCCGCCGATAGTATTAGTTATCTGCCGTAGCGCGCGCGTTTCCAAGTTTAGCGCATAGATATTGAAAATGCCGCTGAAATCCGACGCAAACACGAGTTGGGTGCCGTCTGCGCTCCAGGCTGGATCGCGATCCGTACCCGGCGTGGCAATGGCGAGGTCGAATGTTCCTTCAGCGAGTAGGGGTGTTGCACCAGCGGCGTCTGCGTCCAATTCCACCACGGCGAGGTCGCGCTGTCCCTCGCGCGCGATCGCAAACGCCAACTTGCGTCCGTCGGGCGAAAAGCGCGGCGTATAGAGCTGGGTGCCGTCCGCAAAATGGGTTAGATAGCGCAGGCCCGTGCCGTCGGCCCGCATCATCGCCAAGTTGTTGCTAGTGCCCTTGTTTTGCACGAAGACGATCCACTCGCCATTGGGCGAATAGGTCGGGTACAGCGCGCGCATACCGCGCGTCAGCCGCTTGACACTCGGCGGCTCCGGTCCCGTGCCGCTGACCATGGCCGGCACTAACCACAGCATATTGCGCAAAAAGCTAGGACCGGCGGCCGCAGAATCCCACTCGTAAATATCCGCCTGCCGCGAACCGTATTTGTCCGCCCGGTCGATGCGCGAAAAGAGCAGCTTGCGCCCGTCCGGCGACCAATCCACAGTCGAAGCCGCCGCCGGAAAGGCTGCGACTTCTTCCTCGCCCGTAGCGAGGTCGCGCACGATCAAGCCGTGCGGGTAGTGGTGCCGCTTGCGCGTTGACAGATACGCCAATTTTTCGCCGTTGGGCGCCAGTCGCGGTCGCAGGTTGGAAAAGCCGACATCCACGATCCGCTCGCCCTCGCGCAGCGGCCCCAACGCCGCCACCTGCGCCCGATAGCCCTGCCGCATGGACTCGATCCACTCCCCATACAGCTCGTCCGCGCTCTTGCCCAAGACCTTTTTGCACGCCCCGTCAAAGGCAAGTGTATGCCACTGCGCCGCGGCCCGGTACAGTTCGACGATTTTTTCCTCGCCGTACGTCTCGGCGATGTAGCGCACCAAGCCAAAGCCGTGATCGTACACGTATTCGTTGCCAAAGCCCTGCTTGCCAAAGACGCCCATCTGCTCGAAGGATAGCTGCTCGTCCGCCAACACCAAAGAACGGAGCACCATGTCGCGGTTGGCATCCCAGCGGTCGTGCCCCGTAGTCGCAGTCCCGTACTGGGCCGCGCCCTCGGCCAGCCACATCGGCATCACCGTACCCATCACCGGATAGGAAGCGATGACATCTGGGTAGCCAATGAGAATGTCCGGCCGGTTTTTCTCCCGCTGGTAGCCAAAGTACTGCAAGTACAGCGCAGGAACGCGCTGCACGCCCTTGCGCGCAACACCTAGCGAAATGATATGGGCGAATTCGTGGGTTATTACGTTGCGCAGCCAGTCTGAACTGCCGCGCAAGTCGAAGTCGTGGTCCAGCGACGTGGTCCAGATCTCAATGGTGTCTTGATAGAAAAAAGCCGCGCCATTGGCGTAATCGTCGTGGTCTTTGAGCACGATCCGCACGCGCCCGTCAGGCTCGTACCCATACAACTCGGTAAGGGGGGCGTACGCGGCTTCGGCAATGCGCGCTGCCCGCGCTGCCGCGCCCTCCAGCCCCTCGTGGTAGAAGATGCGGAAGTGCTCGGTCTCCACCACCTGCCACGCCAGTTCCGGGTGATTTTGGGCGCGGGATGCGCTCGCCCAGCCGAGCAATAGACAAAACGCGCAACGACCGGCCATCAGCAAGGTCGCCTGTTTGCTCATCGAAGAGTCCTCCTCAGCTCACAATACAATGATGCCTCCAGTACTAAGGCGATCTCACTGCTGCAAAGGCACTCCTCTCGCAATGCTCACTTGGCACCTGCAAAACGCCAGCCCCTCACTGACTCACCGCCATTTTGACCACGGTTTCTCCCCGCCGTCCGTCGTCGCCGTGCGCAATTAATCGGCATAAATACAGGCCACTGGCATAGTCTTTCACAGACCAAGTGATTTCGCGCTCACCGGCTTCCAAGCCGTTGCTGCGGTGTTGCTCAACGCGACCACCCAACGCATCGAACACCTCCAATTCGATGCGCCCGGCCGCGCTCAGCGCAAAGCGCAAATGCGCCGCTTCACCGGGACCGACTGGATTGGGATAGCAATAAACCCGGCCTAGCAAGGCCGCCTCTGGCTCTACAACGGGGCGACCGGCCACCAGCGCAGTCCGCGATCCGGCCGCATCGGCCCCGGCCTGCGGCCAATGGGCCGGCCCTCCGGCGTACTGCACCGCTACCCTCTGCAGATCCCACACATACACAGCCGTGCTATCCAAGGCCGCTAACGCCAACCGGCCATCACCGTCTAAGTCCAATACTACCGGCGACCCCGTTGGGGGAGCGGCCATCAGCAGGGGGAAGCCCGGCAAGAATCTCCCATCATCATCCACACCGAAAATTCCGCTGTGGCCAGCGACAAATATCTCCTGCTTGTCGTCGGCATCCACGTCGCAAAGCACCGGCTCGAAGACGAGATCGCCGACCTCGGCAAAGCTCGGCAGGGCAGCGGGAAAGTCGGCCTGGCGCAATCCGTCGGCTCGCACGGCGTGTATCGCTCCACCGCGCGCGAGCAAAACCACTTCCAACAAGCCATCGCCGTCCAAATCGCCCAAGACTGGCGGCACGGCTAGCGAATCGTCCAACTCGACGACATGAGATCCGATCTCCACCTGTCCTCCAGCCGTGGCGAAGACCCGCTCGACTTGGCCGTCGCCGTCCAAATCGCCCACAGCCGAGGGCATCATCGACGGCCTTTGTTCCTTTAACTCGCCGCTTATGGCATCTACCACATAGGTCTGTTCCGCTCCGACGAGTAACAGCTCGGCCTCCACACCCGCGCTGAAACGCGCGTCCAACGGCACCTCGTCTAGCGCGAGTTGCCACAGCGGTTGATCAGCTCCGGCGTCCCACGCGCTGATCTCTGCGTCGCGCCGCAAAAAAACCTCGGGCTGGCCATCGCCATCGCCGTCGCCAGCCGCCAGGAGTCGCGCATTCTGTACTCGCCACGACGCCACAGCTTCTGTAGTCGCATAGCCGACCCCACCCCCGGCCTCAAAAAGCAACTCTTCCACTCCGTCGCCGTCCAAATCCGCAGCTTGTAGCCGACCGTCGCCGGGCAAATCCCGCGGCCAGCCCGGTCGGGCGCGTCCAAAGCGTATGGCCACCTGCATGGTATCGCCGGGTGAGGAAAGTACTTCGATCTCAATACCGGTCTCCCACTCCCGATTGCTGCGCGAGTCAGGTTGAGTCGCCGAGCCGAACAGCACTTGTCCGCCGACAAAGAACGGGTCGTCGGGCGACCCCTCGAATTGCCGCTGCCGCTCAAAGATCGGATGGCCAATGTCGCGGTACCCATCGGCCTCTTCCAGGGCAATCGCCTGCCAATGGGGCTGATTGTTCGCGGCACTGAGGTCGGCCGCGCGCGCCATCACGCCCTCGTCTACGTGCCATATCAGCACTCCCGATCCCGGGACAAAGGCGTCGTATTCCTCCATCGCTACCCACACGCCCTCTTCTATGGTGACCTGATCGGGATCGATCCACACCTTCTCCTCGTCTCCATCCTCCACAACGCCGCGCTGCCCGCGCTGTTGCCTGTTCTCCAGCAAGAAGTATTCGCGCGCGTCAATGGGTATGCGCACGGCCTTGGGGAGATCGCCGCTGCGATCAGTCGCCAGCAGCGATAGTACGGTATCGCGCCGCACCACCACTGGCTCGACCCACCCTAGCTGCATCTTGCTCCAAGCCATAGGATGCGGTGGCGCAAAGCCAACCACCCACGCGAGGCTGTCCGTCCGCACGTAGCCCGAAGCGTTGGCCCCCACGTCCATTAGGCTCCAGCCTCCTAGGGCCGGCAGGCCATCGGCAAAATTGGACAATCCAGGCAGACCCAACTGGTGGCCAAAGAACTTGGCTAGCAAACCATTGAGGCCGGCCCGGCCATCGAGGCTAGGCGACTCCGGCAGGATCCACGCCTGATCAATCTCCGCACCGCCCACGGTCAGCGGGCCGCCGTTAAAGCGCGCAAAATCGCTCTCGGCTAGGAAGACCGAACGGATGTCGTTTAGCTCGCCAGTCTCGTGGCCGACCCCGGCGTGGAACACGAGGAAGCTGTTGAATTCGTCCAAGCGCGGGCCGTCGGGATCGGCCTGCGCGGCGTCAAGGGCATCGCGCACCAGTTCGATCCACTTCGCGCCGATCTCCTCAGTCGTGCGTCCGTTGCCATAGTGGAGCATAGATTGGGGAAGCGCGTACGCCTGCCGTGCGGCGCGGGGGAACACCTCCGCGGAGATCGCTACCCGGCCGGCGGAAACGACCTCGTAATAGCGCGCCAACGCGGTCAAATGCCGCTCGAAATAAGCGCGGTCGTGCGGCGGCAAGTCATAGGGAAGCGCGTAATCCTCAGCCGCCTCCGACGCAGAGCGCAAATCAAAGGCCCCGACGCCGGTCGTCGTCAGTTCGTCGGGACTCTCGCGCGGAAAATCGACTCGCAAGGCCAAGACTCGCCACTCGGCCTCAGCCGCAGTGGTCGCCGACAACATCAGCGTGAAGCAGACGCCTAAGAGGAACAAAGGGATGGGGAAAATCCTCTAAAAAAGGAGATTCATCGAATACCGCACATTGTCATCCATCGGCGATTGATCATTGCCGATGACATAAGCCACGTCGATCTGGATGCGGTTGTACTTTAGCCCAAGGCCGAAGGTCTGGACATTTAGTTCGCCATCTCTGTCCAGCGAAATACCGGCGCGCAATGCAATGAAGGCCTCGTCCTCGCGCGCGGAAAGCCCGTACTGGTACTCGCCGCCCACGCGCAGGTCCATCTCCTTAAATTCATTGCTCAAGCTCTCGTCGGCCCAAGACGTGGCCAAGTTGCTCACAAACGATCCATCGGCGATCAGGGGCTTGTATAGATCACAGGACAATAGTAGGTCGTTGTACTGGGTATCCATCACCTCATAAGCCACCCCAACGACGATGTGCTGGGGCAGCGGATCGGCCTGGCTGGCGTCGATATACGCGATCTTGGGACCCAAATTGCGCAGGGCCATGCCCATGCTGAGATCCGGCGTAGCCCTCCACAAAAATCCCAAATCTGCGGCAAAACTATTGCCTATGCCCTCGCCGCGCTCTCTGCCAGCTCCCACAGGAGCCAAACTGCTGCGGATGAACTTCAAACTGATGCCAGCGGTCGTTTTGTTGCCGATCTGTGCCCCATAAGCTGCCGACACTGCCACTTCATGACTGCGGAAGGTGCCTAGGACTTCGCCGCGCTCTCCCGTGCGAGTCTGCTCGCCCAAGTTCATTAACGCGACATTAAAGCCAATGCCTCCACCTTCTATCGGCATAGAATAGGCCAAAAACTCGTAGGACAAATCGTCGGCCAGCCCAGGCAGCCATTTGCTGTGGGTAAAGTGCATCTTTTTTCGGCTCTGCCCGACTAAGGAAGCCGGATTGAAGTAGCCGGCCGTGGCGTCGTCGGCCACTGCCACGTACGATTCGCCCATGGCAACGGCGCGGGCTCCTGGCTCGATCAACAGAAAAAGCACGCCTGCGCGGCTCTCGGGCGTGGCCTGGACCCTAGCCGGCCACAAACCCATGCAAAGACAGACCATCAGCAAGGTCGTCAAATTCCTCATAGCGGAGTCCTCCTCAGCTCGGGATAGAATATAAAACAATGATGCCTCCTGCGTACTAAGACGATCTCACTGCTGCAAAAGCACTCCTCTCACAATCCTCACTTGGCGACCTGCAAGACGGCGCGGTGCGCAACCGCAACACCACTTTCCCGTTCGGCCTCTATTCGGTAAATATACGCACCATTGGCCAAGCCCGCCGGTGGTGTCCAAAGTACTTGGTTGTAGCCAGCGCGCGTCTGTCCTTCCAACTGTTCTATTAGCCGACCGGCCAGCGAAAAGACCTCTATCTGCACAGCGCGCATGTCGTCTTCTAGATTATACGTGAAATAGCCGCTCGCGCGCATGGGATTCGGGTAAAACAGGACGTTGGTAAGACCCGCAGTTCCTTCGCCGTCATCCGCGACATTCACAGTCATCGTCGTGCGCGACGAATTGTTGAAGTTGTCCCAAGCCTTCAGGCGAATTTCGTGTTTGCCGGTTTCCAATTCGGGCAGGGGAAATTCAATGACCCCCTGCCGATAGTCCCCGCCCTGCACGCTGTAAAGCTCCGTCAAGGTAAACAGTTCGCCGTCGATGGCCAACTCGATTTCGTGTCCGGTCTCTCCAGTGATGTTGATGCCGCTGGGATCCGCAATCGAGGCCAACAACACCGTCTGCCGCGGAATTTTAGAGCCCTTGGCCCCCTCGAAGCGCAGCGAAATTTCCGGCCCCTCCACGTCTGCTTCCACGCCTTGGGCCGTGCCCGCCAGTACTATACTGCTCACCGAGCCAAAGGCCGTCGGGCTGGCATCGCTCCAAGCGTAGGCACTGATGCGGCCGTTCTCTCCTCCGTAAGTAATATCTTTGGGAACCCGAAACGCGGCGCTGAAGCGGCCCTCAGCTACTGGAAAGCGGCCGCGAAAGATGGGAGCGCCGGTCTGCTCGTAGGTAAAACCCTCTAAGTCGCTCTGCTCGCTCGAATCAAAGGCCTGCAACCACACTTGGCCTTCATAGGCAGTAGCTGGTTCACCGGCGGCATCGAGGACTTGGCCGGTGAGAACCACTTCGCCGAGGGCGCGAAGCGAATCGGCCACATCGATCTGAACCTGAAAGCGCGGCATGGCCAAGCGCGTCGCCGGGTCGCCAAACAGCGAGTAGCGCTGAATGTTGCGAAATTCTTTAGGTGTGCTAGGATCATACTTCGGCAGCAGCAATTGCTTGGCCTCGGTGAGGGCCAACCCAATCGGCACGTGCTCCCGTCCGGTGTGGTACATCTGCCAGTAGAACTGGTTGGCCAACTGGACATTGGTGTGATGATATCCTATCCGGGTCGCAGAAATCATGCCGATCACGCCCCCATCTTCCTTCAGCAGGAGCGCCTCGGGCGTGGAGATACGCACGGGGTCGTCGAACACTCCAACCTGGCTTGCAGCCGTAAAAAACAAGGGCAAACGACCACCGTTTTTGAGCTTGTCCAAATCGCGGGAAAGGAAGAACATCCACTCATGGGACAAGCGGTCGTACGTGCCATGGCCCAAATAGGTCAAAATTAGTGAACCCTTGTTGAAGAGCCGGATGAACTCTTCTCGCGCCCGCGGTTTCTCCTGACCCTCTAGGGGAAATTGCGCAATGTAAAGTTTGATCAAGTCCAAGTCTTTGGGCAGAACGCGCTCGGCCATCTCTTCGCTGTGAATGATAAACATCGACTCGACCCTGTCTGGATGGTCTCGATTGAGCAAATCGTCCGCCACCAGCAGCATTCGGCTCTGCCAAGGCCCCACTTCGGGTGCGCGGTCGTAGTCAATTATTTTGTCGACGACCACATCGGCCTCGGCTGCGGTCTGCACGGTCAGCCGACCAATGGCCATGTCGGGAAACAAATCGCCCCCTACCACACGCGTGTACCACTCGTCGTACGTACTGTCGTCATCTTGGAAAGCTGGAATCCAATTACCCTGACTGATGGACGAATTATTTTTGTAGTCGTACGAGCCGTCGCCGATCAAGGCCACGAACATGGGCACGGGATCCCAGTGCTCGGCCGCATAGGCGAGAAAATTGCGGATCGCCGTCGGGTCCAAGACCCCGCCGGAAAACTCGTCGTAGATGTCTTGTACGTCGATGGCCGCCGTCCGCAGGGGCCGACCGAAGCGGTCGTCTGCAGCCCGCCATTGCGCCAAGCGCTCGGCCGCGGCGCGAAAATCGCGGTGGTAAATCGCCACCCAATCGGCCCCCCAAGCCCCGGTCGTCAAATTGCCGGGCAAATCGAGTTCGATCCGCACAGGTCGCTTCCAAGTCGCCGGGCCGCCAACTATGTACTGATGCGGCACATCCCCGGGCCGATCCTGAAAAATTACCGTCCCGTCTTGCGCGTCGTACGCGAAGTCCACGACCTCGGCCAACCCCGCAGAGACCTCGAAGACGCGAGGCTGTTCGTCAGCAAAACCAGTGAGGCGAAATTCCGTGGTGCCCGTCAGCGGATAGGTGAAAAGCAACTCGCCGCGCTCGGCGACAAAGCCGCGGCTGTACTCTACTTCGTACCAGTCGAAGCGGCACGGATTACCGGAGTGGAAGATCCCCAAGTGGTTCAGCCCCTCCTGTGCTCCTAGCGCCGCCCACAGCGTATCAGATGCAGCATACCTCCGGTCACCCAGTTGCTTTGGGAATGTAAAAGGCACTGTTCCAATGGTCGCTTCGTTCCAGCGCACTGAAAAACGCGGCCGCGTCTCAGGTATCCCGATAAAACCCAAGCGCACAGCCACCGGCTCGGGGACGGCCTGCCGCACCAGTACCGGGAAATTGCGCGCATTGCCGCGAAAGTCTTCCCAGTACCAAGTATAGCCGGACTTGATGCTAAAAAGTTGGTGGAGAACGAACTGCTCGGCTTCCTCGTGAACCCGCATCCGATAGCTCGTGGGCTGCAGCGGGTCGGCCGCGGTTAAGGCACCGCTCCTCTGCTCGGCCCGCTGCCCCTCAACCCCACCACCAAAACCCAGCCAGTACGCGTTCTCGCGCGTGTAGAGGTTGTGCCGATATTGAAACAAGCGACTAGCCGGCGCGTATTCCCAGCGGCTGACCGGCTCGGCCCAAAACAAGACGAAGTCATCCGCATCCAAGCGGCCATCGCCCCCGTCTTCTACAACCAAGCCCACTTCTCGCATGGCTTGGGGCGGGCTTATCTCGTTGATGGGCAAGGCGTTGCCGCCTCCGTAGCGCAGGCGCAAACTCGCCGGATCGACATCGCCGAGCGACACCCCGGCGGCCTCTAAGTCGGCACCCGATATCCTGTACATCCCCTCTTCCGAGACGAGGGTCCGCAGCCAAGTTCCTCCCTGCAACGCGGCCTTGCGCGCCGGCCGCCGCTTAGGTGGCAATCGCCAGTTTCTGGCTTGCTCGGGGTTGACGAGCACCCCTCGGTAGAATGCTTCGCCCCAAGGATCGGCGACGCGGGTGCCATCACTGCCGGTCACGTGTAGGTCGACGACGATGCGATCGTATAGGGTCCGCGTCCCGTCCGCTTCGATGCGCGGGGCAAACGCCACCGGAACGACGCGCTGACGGCGCGCAAAGCCGCTCTCGCCGAGGAAGGCTGGCCCAAGCGTGGGCGCGGCGTCTTCAGCAGCGCGATCCGTCCGCGCCACGCGGGCTTCGACCAACTCCAAGCGAACCTCGCCGTCGATTGGGATGCCGATCAGGGCACCACGCCCCTGTTCTAATTCTCGACCCTCGGGAACCCAGACCAGGCGCAGGCGCTGTGGCGTCTGTTCGCTTACGCGCAATTCCGCCATGGCCGCGCCTCCGCAAAAAAAGGCCAGCGCACAAAAGCAGCATGTGAATCTCATAAAATGGTATAGGTGGGGATTGGTCATTTGGTCATGGCGATTGGCACTTTTAAGGTCATTCCAAGCCCCTCTTTTGTCAAGGGCATCCCACCTTGACTTATCGGCTTGGCACCGCTACATTTTAGAGTTTCTTACAGGGAGACACTCATGGCCAGACAATGCAGCCTGACCAAGGTCAAGGGCTTAGTTGGCAACAACGTCAGTCACTCGCAGCGCAAAACCAAGCGCGTCCAACAGCCTAATCTCATCAAAAAGCGCATCTTCATTCCCGAGGAAAACCGCACCGTCACCCTACGCCTGACCGCCCGTGCCCTACGCACTTTAAACAAAAAAGGCGTCCATCAGTTCCTGAAAGAAAACGGGATCAAGGTCTGAGCGGGTAAAAACCACCCTCGCCCTCCGCGCACATGAACCACGGCGACGACGCATCCGCTGCCATCCAAGAGCGAGTTCGCCAAGCCCTAGCCGAAAACGCGGCCTTAAAAATTTTTGCCGGCCGCACCAAGTCCTTTCTCGGACGCCAACACCACGGGGTCCCCCTCGACCTCTCCGCTCTGACCGGCGTCGTCAGCTACGAACCAAACGAGTTGGTCCTAGTCGCTCGGTCGGGCACCAAGCTGAGCGAAATAGAAGCCCTGTGCCGTAGCGAAAACCAGTACTTCGCTTTTGAACCACCCGCTTGGGGTGCGGCCGCGACCATCGGCGGCACTGTCGCCTGCAATCTCTCGGGACCGCGGCGCTTCAAGATGGGCGCACTGCGCGATCACTTGCTCGGTGCCGAACTGATCGACGGCTGCGGCGAGCGAATTCGCACCGGCGGCAAAGTCGTCAAAAACGTCACGGGCTACGATCTGTCCAAAGTGCTGGCCGGCTCCTTTGGGACGCTGGGGGTGCTTACCGAAGTCTGCCTCAAGGTCTGGCCGCGCCCCGAAACCCAAGCGACCCTGTTCATGCACGGACTGACGCCTGCAGCAGCGCTGGAGCGGATTCTCAACTGGGCGGCGCGGCCCCTCCAGATCACAGGCCTAGTCTGCGACGCCAACCGATTAGCCGCCCGCGTCGAAGGCCCGGCATCCGCGGTGCGGGCGCAGCTAACAACGCTGCGCGAAGAAGAATCAGCAGAGTCGGAGATCGTGGAAGAGGCCGAATCACACGTCTTCTGGCGGCGCTGGCGCGAGCTCGAATGGCTGATCCCAGCCGAGAGCCAACAGCGCTGGCGCTTTTCTGGACCGCCGACCCAGATGGTGCCGCTAATGGAAGCGCTAGCGACCGAGGGCCTGAGCCGCTGGGGGCTGGACTGGGCCGGCGGCTTGCTGTGGGCATTGTTGCCAGTGGCCGCCCAAGCCGCGCATTTGCATCGCACCGCCGCGCGCCACCAAGCCATCGGCTGGCGCTTTGCAGCCGACGAGCACAACGAAGAGGCCTTTACCCCGCTCAGCGCTGGCGCAGCGCGCATGAACCAGATGCTCAAGCGCTCCCTCGACCCACAAGGCATTTTCAACCCAGGCAAAATGTACGCCTAATATATTTCGCCTGGACGATAGTCCGGCGGCGGCATTTCCCGTTCGCTGAGCCACAGCGACCGCCCAATTCGCGCTTGGACGTATTGATAGTCATAGCTCGCGTCCGGAGCGGCGATGTTGCCCTGCGACGGGTATCGGGCAATCGCCTCCTCGACCAAGTCCACTCCCAGCCCAGGCGCATCCGGTACCGCAATATGGCTATCGATCACTTCAGGCTGACCTGTCATCACCTCGTAGCGCTGCGGCACATCGTCGGCTAGGTGCTCCAAGATCAGGAAATTGGGCAGCGTGGCCATTAGGTGTACGGCCGCCATTTCCGCCACCGGCCCCAGCGAGCCGTCGTGCGGGGCCACCGTGCAGTAGTGAGCCTCGGCCATAGCAGCGATCTTCTTCATCTGCCCCAGGCCCCCAGCGCGGCCTGTATCGGGCTGTACCACATCGATGATTTCGCGCTCAATCAGCTCTTTTACCCCCCAAATAGTGGCGTGGCGTTCGCCCGCGGCAATGGGAATGTCCACTGCATCGGCAACCCGAGCGAGGGCATCGATATTTTCAGGGGCTACTGGATCCTCGTAAAACAGCAGGTCGTAGTCTTCGAGTGCGCGACCCAAGGCAATGGCGTCGCGCGTCGTCAGCCAAGGCGGGCCGTGGACATCGACCATGAGATCCACCTCGTCGCCGACCTCCTTGCGGATGGCGGCAACCGTTTCGACGCAGTTGTTGATACCCCCGGTCTTGATCGCCGTATAGCCTTGATCGACCAAGGCGCGCGCCCGCTCTGTCTCGTGCGCATGGGCATAGACCCGCACCCGGTCGCGCATTTTGCCGCCCAAGAGATTCCACACCGGCTGCCCGAGGGCCTTGCCCTTGATGTCCCACAAGGCCATCTCAATGCCGGTCATGGCACCAGAGCCGACGATGCCGGTCATGCCGTGGCCCATCATCGCCACCTGCATCTTGCCCCACAGCCGCTCGATGTGGAACGGGTCTTCGCCGATCATCAAAGGCGTTAGATCGTGGATGGCCGTTTCGACCACGCGCGGCCAGCCCGAGGCCTCGCCCACGCCGTAGATGCCGGCGTCGGTCTCGACCTTGACGAAGAGCCAGTTGCGCGCCGACCAACCACTCGCCTGCGCAGGCGCACACTGCATCAAATAAGTCTTGATCTGAGTAATTTTCATAGCGGTCTCCCCGTGTTGCAATGAAGCGACAAGTATAATTCATAGAGCGAAATCAATCCATTGCCAGCACTCTGTGCATAGATTGACAGGCATATTTTCAATACTTAGCTTCTAAATTTTCTTAAATTTTCTATTTATTTAGTGATTTAATTTCGACAGATGCCTTTCTCATGGATCCCTGTATAGGTCTGATCGATCAAGAACTGGTCCGGTTTGAAAAGCGGCTCAACGCCGAACTCAATGCCGATGTCGAGTTGGTCCACGTCATTGCCCGCTACATGGCCACGCTCAAGGGCAAGCGCCTCCGGCCGGCCCTCATCCTGCTCGTGGCTAAAGCGTCTGGCCGCTGGAACGAACAGCTAATCGACACGGCTGTAGCCGTCGAAATGATTCACGCCGCCACCATGGCCCACGACGACGTAGTGGACTCAGCGACCGTGCGCCGGGGCCGCGAGACGGTCAACGAGCGCTGGACCGGGCAGATCGCCGTGCTCATGGGCGACTTTCTGCTCGCGCGCGCCCTGCGCCTGCTGATCGAGATCGGCAATTTGCAAGTTCTGAGCGCAGTCGCGCACGCCACCGAGCGGCTGAGCATGGGCGAAATTTTTGAAATCCAGATCGGCACTCAGTGCGACACGCGCGAAGAGTCGTATTTTGCTATGGTCAGCGACAAAACGGCTTCCCTGATCTCGGCCGCAGCGCGGATTGGCGCGATTCTCGCCGGCGCATCAGACGAGATCGTGCAATCTATGGGTCGCTACGGAGAATCGCTCGGCCGCGCCTTCCAAGTCGCCGACGACGTCCTCGACCTCACCAGCGATCAGGCGACCATGGGCAAGCCCGTCGGGCACGACCTGCGCGAAGGCAAGATTACCTTGCCACTGATACGTGCCTTACAGCGAGCCCCCTCAGGAGCGCGGGCCGAAATGGAAGCCCTTTTGGCCCGGCCGGACAAGGACGAAGCCGAATGGGGGCAAATCGTGGCCTTTGTCGACAAGCACCAAGGAGTCGCCGCTGCCGTCGAGACCGCACACGAATACGCTGCCCACGCTCAGAAGTGCTTAGAAGTGCTGGCTCCTTCCCCAGCCCGTACAGCACTAGAACGAGCCGTGCAGCTCGTCGTCGAACGCAACAATTGACGCGACCAGCCCATGCTCAAGCGCAGTCTGCTGGCCGTAGGCGGTTTGGCCGTGGTCCTGTACTTTCTGCCGTCGCCTCGGCCTGCCGCGCCGGTGCGCGCAGACCGCCTCTTGTTGGGAACCCTCGTCACGGTCAAACTCTACGGAGACGAAGCAGTGGTTCGCCCGCACCTAGAGGCGGCGTACGCAGAGATCGCCCGCGTCGATTCGTCAATGAGCCACTACCGCGAGGATGGAACCTTGCGGCGGCTAGAGCAGCAGGCGCAACTCGCCCCAACGCGCGGCCCAGCCGGATTGATTGCGGTCTTGACGCGCAGCCAGCACTTCGCCGCGTTGACCGACGGAGCTTTTGACTGCACGGTGGGGGCGTTGACGAGCCTTTGGAACTTCCCCGACGCGGCAGCGCCGCCTGCTCCGGCGCGGATCGATTCGGCGCTGGCGCTGGTGGGTTACGAAGGGTTGGAAGTTGCCACTCAGTCGTTTCGGATCAACAGGCCGGGACTGCGGTTGGATCTGGGAGCGGCGGCCAAAGGCTACGCGGTTGACCAAGCCGTGGCGGCCATGCAGGAGTTGCAAGTGGAGGCCGGGATTATTGAGGCCGGAGGCGACATTCGCTACTGGGGCGAAAAGCCAGACGGGCGGCCTTGGCTCTTTGGGGTGCAGCATCCGCGCGCCCCAGAGCAATACCTAGCAGTAGAGGACCTCGGGCTCGCGGCTATCGCGACCTCCGGTGACTACGAGCAGTACTTTGATTGGGAGGGCGAGCGCTATCACCATCTGCTCGACCCCAAGACTGGCTATCCAGCGCGGGCGTGCATAAGCGCTACTGTGTGGGCTGCTACCGCACTGGACGCCGACATCCTGTCAACCGCGGTCTTCGTCTTAGGGCCTGAGCAAGGACTCGCGCTCGTCGAGGGCCTACCGGACGTCGAGGGCTTCATTTTTTTTGCGCGAGACGGGCAGCTCATGCACCGGGCGTCAACTGGGATGCGCGACCGCTTTCGCTTTTGCAATAGCAGCAAACCTTCGCCGGGCTGCGCTCGGCAATAGTGGAGTAAAGACAAATTTATGAAACGCAACCGGAAACTCGTGCTGATCGTGGCACTGATCGCCGCGGCAGTGTACTACCTGCTGCCGAGCGTGGAATTTTACAGTATGGCGGACGACGAGCGAGAGGCCATGGAGCTAAAATCTCCCGGGCAACTCGTCGATCTGAAAAAGCGCTCGCTCAATTTGGGGCTGGATTTGCAGGGCGGCATCCACCTCGTCCTAGAGGTCAAGACCGAGGGGATGGAGCAGCAGGAAGCCCAAGATGCAGTCGCCCAAGCCCAGGAAGTCATCCGCAACCGCGTCGATCAGTTTGGGGTAGCCGAGCCGACCATTCAACGCCAAGGCGAAAACCGCATCATCATCGAGTTGCCCGGCGTCCAAGACGTGCAGCGCGCCAAAGACCTAGTGGGCCAGACCGCGCTGCTCGAATTCCAGCTCCTCGAACCTTCTGCAGATCGCACTCGCCTAATCCAGCGCATCGACCAAGTGCTGGCCCCGCAAGAGGAGGAAGAAGAGGAAGAAGACCTCCTCCTTTCCTCCACCACAGAAAGCGCCCCCCTCTCCTCCCTGCTCAGCCCCGCTGGCGAAGACCTCACGGTCGCGGGCCGCGACTTGCTGCGCGTCAAGAAGTTGCTCAACGCTCCAGAAGCCCAAGAACTCATCCCCGCAGATGTAGAATTCCTCTTTTCGAGTAAGCCCGCCGGGGCCGAGGGCAATGAGTTCTACTTCCTCTACTTGGTGCGCAAGAAACCGGAGATGACCGGGCACATGATTCAGGACGCCTTCGTCTCCATCGGCCAAGTCGTCGAGTACATGGGCCAGCCCATTGTCAATTTCTCGACTACCGATGAAGGAGTGCGGCTCTTCAGCCGCATCACGGGTTCGCACATCGGCGAGCGCATGGCCATCGTCCTCGATGAATCCGTGTACTCGGCCCCAGTCATCCAGAGCAAAATCAGCGAGGGTCGCGGCATCATCACCGGCAGCGGTACCCAAGAAGAGGCCAAAGACCTCGCTATCGTGCTGCGGGCCGGTGCACTACCGGCCGAGGTCGAGATCATCGAAGACCGCACGGTCGGTCCCTCGCTCGGGCGCGACTCCATCGAGCAAGGCAAGACCGCAGCCATCTACAGCATGGTACTAGTCGTGATCTTCATGGTCCTCTACTACCGAGCCGCCGGGCTGATCGCCGACTGCGCCCTCTTGCTCAACATGCTCTTCATCATGGCGGTACTGGCCGGTTTTCACGCCACGCTGACCTTGCCCGGCATCGCCGGCATCATCCTGACCATCGGCATGGCTGTTGACGCCAATGTGTTGATCTTCGAGCGCATCCGCGAAGAGTTGCGCTCGGGCAAGACCGTTCGCGCGGCCATAGATTCCGGCTATGGCCACGCGCTTTCGGCCATCGTCGACGCCAATGTAACCACGTTCCTAGTCGGCATCGTGCTTTATCAGTTCGGCACCGGGCCGATCCGCGGCTTTGCTTTGACCTTGTGCATCGGTATCATCTCCAGCCTCTTTACGGCCTTCTTTGTAACCCGCACGATCTTCGAGCTGATTACCCGGAAATCGGAGCAATCGAGCTTGAGCATCGGACCCGTTGCACTGTTCTCCAACCTGAATATCCGCTTCCTCTCGCTGCGCAACATTGGTTTCGGCACCTCGGCGGCCGTGCTGCTCATCGGCATCGTCTCCATTTTGGGCATCAATGGCATCCGCAAGGGCATTGACTTCGCCGGCGGCACCTTGCTGGAGTTGCACTTCGATCCAGCCGTCCAAGTCGAAGATATCCGCAGCCAACTCGGCCGCGTCCCTGTGGGCGATGCCGAGATCGACCTGAGCAAGAGCGAGATCAAGCAATTCGGGTCGGAAAACGACATCCTCATCCGCGTCAGCGAGAGCGGGGCAGGCACCGAGGTGGCCGACGGCATTATGGGAGTTCTCGAGTCCGGATTTGCCGACAACATCGAGGAAATGGAGTGGATCCGGCGCCAAGAAAAGGTCGGCCCCAAAATCGGCAGTGAATTGAGCAACGCGGCCGTGCGCGCAGTCCTGGTGGCACTGGCGCTGATTCTGATCTACATGGCTTGGCGCTTCCACCGCTTCCTCTATGGGATCGCCGCGGTCGTCGCGCTCTTCCACGATGTGCTCATCACCCTCGGGCTGCTCTCGCTCCTCAACATTGAGATCACCCTCGCGGTGGTCGCTGCCTTGCTGGCCATTGTCGGCTACTCGCTCAACGACACGATCGTGGTCTTCGACCGCATCCGCGAAAACCTGCACACGGCCCGCCGACAGGGTTTTGACGGCACGGTCAACCAGAGCATCAACGAGTGTCTGAGCCGCACGCTGATCACCTCTGCGACGACCCTTATGGCGGTATTAGTGCTGATGATCTTTGGCGGCGAGGTCAACCGCGACTTCACCATCACCTTGATGATCGGCGTCGTGATCGGCACCTATTCGTCTATATTCGTCGCCAGTCCGGTACTCTACCTAGGCCAACGGCGGGCCGCTGCCAAAGAGGCCAACTAAAGCCAGCCAATTGCGGCGGGGCCGCCTCTCGCCATGAAAACGATAGTAGTAGCTGCCTTTGTCCTGCTCTTGATCTACTACGGGCCGCTGCAGGATCGCTCCAGCCCCTTTGACACCGCGTGGATGCTGGGTGCGCTGGCCCTCTTGGCCGCGGCTGGAGGCCAGCTAGCGCAGGCGATTCGCCTACCGGCGCTGGTGGGATGGATCGGAGCCGGGATGTTGTTGGGCAGCGGCGGCTTACAACTCGTCGATCTGGACGCGTTTTCCCTACACCAAGTGCTCTTTCTCACCGTGGGCCTCGGGGTCGGGTTCCAAGTGGGACTACACGTCATATGGCCAACGCACGCTTGGCGCATGCTTGGGTTGGCAGCGGCGGCGACCGCGCTAATCTTTGCCGCCGTGACAGCGGTTACCGCATTGCTTGGACTGCCTTGGGAACAAGCCGTGCTCCTCGGCGCATTGGCCAGCTTGTGGGGCCCCTTCACCGGCTTGCCGGAATTTGGCCGGCGCAGTGCACTACTGCTGGCCTTGCTGGGGACGGGTTGCGCCCTCGTGGCGTTGGGGGGAACGCTGATCTTGCTGGAAACTGGCGCTACAGGATGGATCGGGCGCGTCGGCCTGTCGCTCGTGGCTGGCGGCGGACTGGGACTAGGACTGCGCCTTTTAGGTCGATTCGCTACCCCGAGCGCGACCGTAGTCTCCGGCCTAGTGGGAGCTTTTTTCTTTGCGGCTCTCGCACTGGAGTTCCTCGGGCTGATGGCGCTGCCCTGCGGGCTGGTAGCGGGCCTCGTGCAGAACAAGCAGCAGAGCCGCCGCGTGCGGCTGCTCCTACACCGGAGCGCACCAGTGGCCTTTATGCTCTTTTTCGCCCTCGTGGGAACCGCGCTCGATCTCGGCGCACTGTGGCCGTCCGCAACCGGGTTGTACGAGGCCGCGCTCGTCCTAGTGGCCGTACCGCTGCTTTTGCGAGGGCTGGTCCCTATGGTGTACTACCCGCTGCCCGGGCCCCATCCAGGGCGGCGCATTGGCTGGCGGCTCCTGCCGCGCGGTGCATTGCTATTTGAGTTATTTTGCAGCCCGCATGGGCTAGCCCCCTACGTAGGCACCGAAGGTCTGTTGGCGCAGGCCGTGCTCTTGGACATTCTCGTTTCAACCCTGCTCTTCTCCGCCTTGGCATCGCTCGTAGATGCAAGCCTTTTCGCGGCGGAAAAGTCCCGCTCTGCAGAAGACGGTGCCGCGGCCTAAGCCAAGCCGCTGCTCGTTTGTGTCCGACTGGGCTGATTCGTATCTTTGATGGTCTAAATATTTTTATGGACCACATCCGCGAAAACTGGGAATTGTTGCGCACTCGCATCGAGCGGGCGGCCGAGCGCAGCGGGCGCACAGCAAGCGCGATTGAGGTCGTCGCCGTCAGCAAAACGCGCAGCGCACGCGAGATCGAGGCCGCTTACGCCTGCGGCTTGCGCCTCGCGGGCGAAAACCGCATTCAAGAAGCAGCGGTCAAGCGCCCGCAGGTCGCCGCGCCCCTCGCTTGGCACTTTGTCGGCCACTTGCAGACGAATAAAGCCGGGCGAGCCGTCGAGCTTTTCGATCTTGTGCAATCGGTCGATTCCGACCGGTTAGCGCGGGCACTCAGCCGTCGGGCCGAGCAGGCCGGTCGCACCATTGAGGTGCTCTTGCAGGTAAACACGGCCGGCAGCCTGAGCCAAGCTGGAGTGGTGCCTGATCAGCTCGTCGATCTAGTCGCAGCCCTCGCGCCGCTACCGCATTTGCGAATCCGCGGCTTGATGACCATTGCCGCCCACAGCGAGGACGAGGCCATCGTCCGGGGCTGTTTTCGGACCTTGCGCGAGCTCGGCGAAAAAGTCGCCGAGTGCGACTTTACAGGCGTGTCCGTGGACTACCTGTCCATGGGCATGAGCGGCGACTTTGAACTCGCCATCGCCGAAGGGGCCAATTTGTTGCGCCTCGGCACGGCGATCTTCGGCCCGCGGCCGACTTGATACACAGGAGATAATCGTGTTCGATTTCGGCGGTTTTTTTACAGACGTCAAGGGCCTCCTCATTGGTCTCATCACGATCTACAGCTATGTGGTCCTCATCCGGGTGCTGATCTCGTGGTTTAATCCCAGCCCCCACAACCCACTCGTCCAATTCCTGCGCGGCGTCACCGATCCGGCCCTCGATACAGTGCGCTCTTTCTTGCCGAGGTTTTTCTGGTCAACCGGCATAGACTTTACGCCGATAGTCCTGTTTTTTCTGCTCAGGCTCGTCGTCGTCTTCCTCAACAATATCTTCCCCGCAGCCGAATGAACATGGCACCCCAAACTCCTTTTGCCCCGGTTCCGTCCCAAGTGGACTTTCCCGCTCAGGAGCGCCACATTCTCGAGTTCTGGCGCGACGGCAACCTGTATCGCAAGTCTGTCGATGCTCGCCCCGTCGATCAACCCTTTCGGTTCTACGACGGGCCGCCCTTTGCGACCGGCCTGCCCCACTACGGGCACCTGCTGGCGTCCATCACCAAGGACGTGGTGCCCCGCTACTGGACGATGCGCGGCTACCGGGTCGAGCGCCGCTGGGGTTGGGACTGCCACGGCCTGCCTGTCGAAAACGAAGCTGAACAGCAACTCGGGCTCGGGTCTCGACGCGACGTTCTCGAATACGGTGTGGCCCAGTTCAACGAGGCCTGCCGAGACTTGGTGCTGCGCTACACGGCCGAGTGGCAACGGCTGATCGAGCGACTAGGGCGCTGGGTTGACTGGGACAACCAGTACCGGACGATGGATCCCGATTTCATGGAGTCGGTGTGGTGGGTGTTCAAATCGCTGTGGGACAAGGGGCTCGTTTATGAGGGCTACAAGTCCCTCGCCTACTGTCCCCGCTGCGCGACCCCGCTGTCGAATTTCGAGGTCAACCAAGGCTATCAAGACACTCAGGACCCGTCGATCACCGTGCGCTTCCGCGTCGCTGGTGAGCCACGTCTGTCCCTACTTGCTTGGACGACGACCCCGTGGACTTTGCCCTCCAACATGGGCTTGGCCGTCGGCCGCGACATCAACTACGTGCGCGTCACCACCCGCGACGGGGAGCAATTGATCCTCGCCGCTTCCCTCGTCGAAAACCTCTTCCGCCGGCACGACAGCGAAATCGCCGAGGTAACGCCGGTCGCCATCGAAGACCTCGTCGGATTGCGCTACGAGCCCCTGTTCTCCGACTTCGCCGACCGTGCCGAGGAAGGCGCTTTCCGCGTCGTGACGGCCGACTTTGTATCCACCGACGACGGCACCGGCATCGTCCACATTGCCCCGGGCTTCGGCGAAGACGACTACCAACTCGGTCTGGCCGAGGGCTTGCCCGTAGTATGCCCCATCGACGCCGACTGCTGCTTCACCGACGAAATCCCAGCCTTTGCGGGTACTTTCGTGAAGGACACCGATACGCCCATCATCCGCCGCTTGCGCACCTCCGGTCAGCTATTCTCCGAAGGCTCCATCGAGCACGCGTACCCCTTCTGCTGGCGCTGCGACTCGCCCCTCATCTACCGCACGATCTCCACTTGGTTCGTAAAAATCGAAGGCGAGGTAAAGGAGAAGATGCTCGCCGCCAATCAGCAGATCTGGTGGATCCCCGAACACATCCGCAATGGCCGCTTCGGTAAGGGCATTGAGTCGGCACCGGACTGGGCCGTCAGCCGCAACCGCTACTGGGGAACGCCGCTGCCGATCTGGCGCAACGAGGAGACGGGCGAAGCTGTGTGCGTCGGCAGCCGCCAAGAGTTGTGCGAACTCACCGGCCGCGAAGTCGATGACCTGCACAAGCACTTCATCGACGACCTCGAAATTCCGGCACCGTCGGGGAACGGCTCGCTGCAGCGCGTGCCCGAAGTCCTCGACTGCTGGTTTGAGTCTGGGTCCATGCCGTACGCACAGAACCACTATCCCTTTGGGCGGCGCGAGGACTTTGAGGCCTCTTTCCCGTCCGACTTCATCTCCGAGAACCTCGATCAGACCCGAGGGTGGTTCTACACCCTGACAATCCTCGCCGCGGCCCTGTTCGACAAGCCGGCTTTCCACAACTGCATCGTCGGCGGTATGCTGCTAGCCGCCGACGGACGCAAGCTAAGCAAGCGCTTGAAGAATTATCCCGATCCGGCCGAGATGCTCGAGACCTACGGCGCCGACGCCCTGCGCCTCTATCTGCTCAACTCGCCGGCCATGAAGGCCGAAGAGATGCGTATGACCGAAGCAGGCATCAAGCAGAGCCTACGCGATGTCATTATTCCCTTGTGGAATGCCTACAGCTTCTTCGTCACCTACGCGACCATTGACGGTTGGACGCCAGACAAGAGCCGTGTGCAGACGCTCGACCACCGCCTCGACCGCTGGATTCTTTCGGAATTGCAGACCCTGCTCCACGACCTCAACGCCGAAATGGAAGCCTACCGGCTCTATCGCACAGTGCCGGCGATGGTGGCCTTTATCGAGAAGCTGACCAACTGGTACATCCGCCGCAGCCGCCGCCGCTTCTGGAAGTCCGAAGACGACCAAGACAAGCAGGCGGCGTACGACACCCTCTATCGGGTGCTAGTGACCTTCATCAAAGCCCTAGCACCGGTCTTGCCCTTTATCACTGAAAGCATCTACCAAAATTTGGTGCGCCGCGTCGATTCCGAGGCCCCCGAAAGCATCCACCTGTGCGATATGCCCCAAGCTGACGAGCACTTGCGCGACGCCGCCTTAGAGCAGCAAATGGAACTAGCGACGCGGGCGGTGGTCTTGGGCCGCTCGCTGCGCAGCAAGCACGAACTCAAAGTGCGCCAGCCGCTGCGGCATCTCTGGCTTTTGCCCCCCAACGGACACAGCCACCACGGGCTGGAGCAGATGACCGACCTGCTAGCCGACGAACTCAACGTCAAAGAAGTAGTGTTGGTGGAGGACGCGACCGAGTTCAGCGAGGTCTCCTACCGGCCCGATTTCCGCGCCTTAGGGCCGCGCTTCGGCAAGCAGATGCCAGAAGTCGCCGCTCGCATCCAAGCCCTGACGGACGAGGATATAAACCTCCTCAAAAGCGGCGGCCAGCTCTCCGTGGTCGGCGGCGAGATCGGGCTGGACGACATCGTCGTCCAGCGCCGCGAGAAAGAAGGCGTAGTAGTAGCCATCGACAACAACCTTGGGGTGGGGTTGGACGTCCAGCTCGACGACGAGTTAATCGCCGAATGCACTGCGCGCGAATTCGTCAACCGCGTGCAGAACATGCGCAAAGAGGCCGGGCTGGACGTCGCCGACCGCATCCACATCTGGGTGCGAGGCACGACCGCTCTGGAGGAAGCGGTGCAGCAGCACAACTCGTACATCGCCGCCGAAATTTTAGCGCTAGCCCTCCACACTGGAGAATTGCCCCAAGAGGCGCTCCTGCAGCAGGAGCGGCAGGTCAACGGCCACGACGGCACTATTGCCATCGCTAAGGCTTAGTACTAGTGAAGAGAGGTAAAAGTAAAATGGCCAACAAACCCAATCAGATGGACCAAAAAGATCTCGATTTTTTCAAAAAATTGCTCCTCGAAAAAATCGCCCAGACCTCAGACGATGTCGAAGCCATTGAAAACACCTCGCGCAACGACGCCCGGGAAACAGCCTCTGAGGACCGCTCGACCTACTCGCTGCACATGGCCGACCACGGAACCGACGCCATGGAGCGCGAGAAATCTCTGCTCCTCGCCCAGCGCGGGGGCGATTACATCATCTACCTAAACGAGGCCCTGCAACGCATCGAGGACGGCACCTTTGGCATCTGCCGCACCTGCAAGGGGACAATCGGCCGCGGCCGCCTAGAGGCCGTGCCCACCGCCACCCAGTGCATTAGCTGCAAGTCCAAACGCGAAGAGGCGTCGGACTTAGAGTGACGTTTCTGTGGATCATACCACTGGCCGTGGCCATCGATCAAGCAAGCAAATTCATCGTCCGCGGCTCCATGACGCTGTACCAATCCGAACCTGTATTGGGCAACTTTTTTCGCCTGACCTACATCCACAACCCCGGCGCGGCCTTCGGGCTAAACATGGGCAGCCCGCTGCTGCACACCGCTTTTTCGTTCCTCGCCCTCGGCATCCTCATTTACCTCTATCGCTCGCTCGCCGCAAATGAGCGGCTTTTGCGCCTAGCCCTCTGCCTAGTGTTAGGCGGTGCCGTGGGCAACATCATCGACCGCCTGTACTTGGGGGAAGTGGTGGATTTTTTCGACTTCGGCCTCGGGGATTTGCGCTGGCCAATCTTCAACTTCGCCGATTCCTTCGTCACCGTCGGTGTCTTGCTCTTGGCCTTGGGCTACTCGCGCCGCGAAAAGACGGCCTCCTCCCCAGAGCCGCCGTCCTCCCCTGCGTCCGAAGAGGAAATCGCGCGGAAGTAAATTTCCATGGACCTCGCCGTCCCCGTCGAATCAGCCGCCGAGCGGCTCGATCTTTTCCTCCGCACCCACTGTCCCCAACATTCGCGTAACAGCATCCAAGCACTCATCAAGGCCGGAGCGGTCCGCGTCAACGGCCAAAAGACGCGCCCGGCCTACTTGGTCCAGCCCGGAGACGAAATCGCCGTCGAACTGCCCGAGCCCGAGCCGCTAGCCGCACATCCCGAGCCACTCCCCCTGTCCATCGCGTACGAAGACGACGACTTGCTAGTCGTAAACAAGGCAGCCGGCATGACCGTGCATCCGGCTCCAGGCGCGACCGAGGGCACCCTCGTCAATGCGCTGTTGCACCACTGCCGCGACCTGTCGGGCATCAACGGCGCGCTCCGGCCGGGGATCGTCCACCGGCTCGACAAGGAAACCAGCGGCTTGCTGCTAGTCGCCAAGCGCGACGCCGCCCACCGGACGCTGGCCGCAAGCCTCCAAGCGCACCAGATCGAACGCCGGTACGCCGCTCTAGTGTGGGGCGTCTTGCGCGAAGAAAATGGGCGGATCAAAGCGCCGATTGGCCGCCATCCCAAAAACCGCAAGAAAATGGCCGTGGTCGAGGATGGGCGAGCGGCGGCGACCCATTTCAGCGTCGCCAAGCGCTGTCCTTTTACGACCTTGGTCGAGTGCCAGCTAGAGACCGGACGCACACACCAAATCCGCGTGCATCTGGCCCATATCGGCCATCCCGTCTTCGGCGACCCCGTGTACGGAGGCCGCGACCAAGCTAGAGGAGTTCGCCCCGAGTACCGCCGCCAAGCCAACTGGATGCTGAGCCTGATCAAACGCCAAGCCCTGCACGCCAAAAAACTGCGCTTCGCGCATCCGACTACTGGAGAGATGATGGAGTTTGCCGCGCCGCTGCCGGAGGACTTTCAGGCCGCATTAGAAGCGGCACGGATGGAAAACGGATAGTACGCCACGACCCTAGACAACCGACGAGGAGGACGGCCGGTGGACTTTCGACTCAACGACGACGAGATACTCGCCTTTATCGCGCGAGGGTACCACATCTTCCACCCCGCTATCGACGCGGATATACACCGAGCGGTTTGCGCGCAGACCCGCGCCGCCTTTGTCCAAGGCAAAAATCCCGGCAACGCCATCTACGAGCGAGTCCCGGAACTGGCACAGGTATTGTCACATCCGCAGGTGGAGGGGGCGCTGACGAGCATCTTGGGCGCGGATTATCACATGCTCTGCCACCGCCACGCTCACCTGACCCAACCCGGCCAAGCAGCCGGCGGGTTTCACCAAGACGGAACGCCCCGAACCCTGCGGGGCTGGACCCGCCCCTGGCGCTATGGACACCGGCCGCGCAAGGTGCTGCTGGTGTACTTCCCCCATGCAGTGCCCAAGGAGTTGGGACCGACGACCTTGGTGCCCGGGTCGCAGTACTATCGGCAACGGCCCGAGGCAATGGAAGCCTTGGAATGCGGGGTCGAGGGCGACGCCGGGATAATGGCCATCTGCCACTTCTCTTCTTGGCATCGGGCCGGAGCTAATACGAGCAACACTGAGCGGATTATGCTCAAATTTGTCTTCGACCGCCGAGGTGAGCCGCAAGCGCCTAGCTGGAAGGCCGCCGCCTATCCCGATTTTGCCGCAATCGCACGCCAATGGTCGGCGCTCCACGACGGGCGCTTGTTGTGCCTGCCCAAAACTTGGCAGACCATGTGGAATTGGCTTGGCGGTCGCGGGGCTGAACGGCTCGGTGGCACGGCGTCGCTGGAGTCGCTATTCCAAAATTTAGCGTCAGACCAAGAACACGAGGCGCTGGAAGCGGCCTATGGTCTGGGCGGACAAGTAGATGCCGATGGAGCGCAGGCTTTAGTCGCCCGGATGCGTCACGGAGACGAGCAAGAGCGCGAGATGGCCGCAGTGGCGCTGAGTGCGGCGGGCCGCGTCGCCGTGGATGCGCTGCGCGAGACGCTGGCGGACCCCGATCCTTGGCTGCGGGCGATGGCCGCGGACATCGCGGGCGACCTAGGCCGCGAAAGCCTAGCGCTGATACCCGATATCGAGCGCGCCCTAGAAGACGAAGATGTCTGGGTGCGGCACAATGCACTACAGGCGCTGGCACTATGGGGCCGGGAGGCGCGCGGTGCAGAGGATCGAGTAGTAGAGGCACTGACCGACGCCGAGCCTTTTGTGCGCTTCAACGCCCTCGGCGCGCTGATGAGTATGCGTCCTTTGGATGCGCGTTGTGCCGAGTGGTTGCAGCACGTCGCCGCCACTGATGAAGCGCATCCCCAATGGCGGGCACAAGATGCGTTGTCGCGCTGGGACGCTGCGCTGCGCTATTAGCTGCACCGAAAGGAAAGACCATGCACGAGACCAACCTACTAAGAGCCGGAGCGGCAATGATCGACATCACCCCGCCCGCAGGGACGCATTTATCAGGCAGCGGAGCTGGCGAGCACCGCCCGGCCCAAGCCGTGATGGACCCACTCTTTGCCAAGGCCATCGTCTTTGAGGCCAGCGAGCAACGCGTCTGCATGGTGATCTTGGACCTCACCATTGTTACCGGCTCCTACACGGACCAAATTCGCGCCGCTATCGGCGAGCAAACGGGCATCGCACCCGAGGCGATCATGGTCCAGGCGACCCAGACGCACTCCGCCCCGAGCCTCGGCTACTTTATGCTGGATCCAGATTTCCCATTGGAGACGACCGAGGCGACTGAGTATCTGCGCGGGGCCGAGCGCGCCTACGGCGACCGGGCCGCTGTCGCCGCAGTCGAGGCCGCAGTCGAAGCCGTGGGCAAACTGCAACCTGTGCGTATCGGTCTGGGACGCGGCGTACTGGGGGATTTGGCCTTCAATCGCCGAGGCATACGCCGGGACGGCACCATCGCCATGCCCAAGCCGCTGGGACGGGAGCAGCAGCCGTTCGGGATCGCGGATATCTGCTATCTTGAAGGGCCAATGGACCCGGAAGTCGGCGTGTGCTGCATCCAAGATATGGATATGCAGCCGCTGGCCTTTCTCCTGCACTACACCTGTCACCCGGTCAATGCGTTCGGCTACCCCGAGACCTACCGGGCCGTGTCCGCGGATTGGCCTGGTGCTTGGACGCGACAGATGCAGCAGCTATTCGGCTCCGACGCCGTGCCGTTGGTCGTCAACGGCTGTTGCGGCAACATCAACCCCTGGCATCCCTTCGACCCAGATTGCCGACCGGATCACCAGCGAATGGGGCGCGAATTGGCCCAGATGAGCGAACGCATCGTTCACAATATGGCGTTCACCAACGACGCTGCATTGGATTGCAGAGTTGAAAAGGTCGGCCTACCCTTGCGCGAAATTCCAGCCGAGCGCTTGCGCGAGGTCAACGCGATCCTCGCTGAGAATCCGCAACCGCCGCGCGGCGCAAACGGCGAAGTGGACCCGCATTGGTTCCGGGCCGCATCGACCCACAGCGTCGAACTATGCCGCCAGCGGGACGCCGAGTTCCCCTATGAGATCCAGGCTTTCCGCATCGGCGACCTCGGCGTAATCGGCCTGCCCGGGGAACCTTTTGTCGAAGGACAACTCGCGCTCAAAACGAACTCAGCGGCCCCTTTTCTCTTTCCAGCGCACCTCACCACGCACTACGTCGGCTACCTGCCGACGCGGGCAGCCTACGCCCGAGGCGGACACGAGGCCAACGAAGACGTTACCTACTGGGCCAAACTCGCCCCCGGCAGCCTCGAAACGGTAGTCGAGCGGGCTCGGACGCTGGTGGAAGAGCTGTTTGTATGAACCATTTATCAAACGCATTCCTCGTCGCCGCAATAACCCTACTCACCGGTGCGGTCGCCTCCCTGGCTGAAGAAGGAATGCAGCCGCAAGTCGCGGTCATCACTGGCGAATTTCGAGATCCCCGCTCGCGGGAAATCGGGTTTCAATACGACTCTGCTCCGGCACGGACCACGTCTCGCGTCGTCCTAGACGAGCAGAATCGCTTCTCCCTCTCGGTGCCCACTGCGTGGGGGACCCTCGTCATCGGACGGTACGAAAGCGGGTTCCCTGGCTTGTGGCAGCTACTGAAGTTCATGGTTTTTGACAAGCGCGAGCTGTTCTTCTTCTATGTCGAACCCGGCGATAGTTTGCACATCGCCGTGGAGGAGGGCTTTTTCGGACCTTCCTATTCGTTTAGCGGCCCAGGAGCCGACAATAACCGTTTCGTGGTCGAATGGATGTCTGAATTCGGCCCCTTCAGTCTAGACTACAAGGGGCTGGAAATCGCGGATTTCAAGCGCCAAATAGATCAGCGGCGGCAAGACCAGTTCGAGTTTCTGGCCGAAGGACGCGAGGAATACGCACTCACCCCGGGATTTGTCGATTATGCTACGGCATTCATCAAGTACGAATGGGCTCAGCGCATGGTTTCCTACCCGAGGCATTACTATAGCGCCAATGGACGAGAGAACAAAGCTATTGTGCCGGCCTACTACGACTTCCTGCTAGATATTCCCCTAGCGGACGAAAAGGCCATAGTCACGCCGGATTATGACACATTTGTAGATCTTGCGCTCGACTGGTTTGCGAAGATGGAAGCGGAAGATAGAGAGCAACACAAAGCTCCTGCCATGTCTAAGCTCCTGCAACTGTCGCAGTATGGCCTGTCGGATTCGGCCCAAGCCCGCTTTGATTCAATCTACGAAAAGAACTTCGTTCCTATCTCGGGCCTGTCACAGCGAATCGATTTGTCTCGGTACGGCCTGTCGGATTCGCTCCAAGCTCGGCTCGATTCAAGTTACGAAAAGGCCGAGAAACCAAAACTGTCCGAACAATTCGACTTGTCGCGGCTGGGCGCGTCGCAAGCAAAGCAAGCCCTCCTCGACTCGCTGTTCGCCCAGACCAGATCCTATAGGAGTACCTATCCAAATGAAGACGCGCCGAGAGTCGATACTACGGATGGGAAGGTGGTTTTTCACCTAGCCAAGGCAGGACAGTTGGAAGAATTCGCCAAGACGCGCAAGCTATCCGAGAAAATCGATGTGTCGGGATTGGGGCTGTCGGATCCGCTCCAGGCCCAGCTCGATTCAAGTTACGCAAACCGCAAACCGCGCAAGCTGTCGGACATCGTCGATCTGACGCAGTTCGATTTGTCGGCAACAGCCCAAGCCCAGCTCGACTCGCTGTTCGCCGAACCACTAAGTCGGACGATCTGGGATTTTGCACAGCGATACGACCAAGCGAAGAAGTCCATGGCGGGGCGGGTGCTATACTGGTATCTAGCCGGGCAGGTAATCAAGGGATTTGAGGGTGGTAGCGAGCAATTTGAGCTAGCCCACGAGAAGTGGGAGGATTTCGAGAAAATCAACCCGCACCCGGAATACACTGAGGCGGTCGCCGCGGCGTTGCACAAGGCCCTTCGTCTGCGCCCTAAGCAACCTGCCCCCGATTTCACCCTCTCCGACCTCGACGGCCAGCCAGTATCCCTGAGTCAGTTCAAAGAGAAGGCGGTATTCTTGGATTTCTGGGCAAGTTGGTGCGGGCCGTGTATCAGCAACTTGGCTTTTCTCCGGCAAATCAAAGCGCAAATGGCAGACCAGCAGGTCGTATTCCTCAATATCTCGTTGGACGAAAGCGATTCCGCCTGGCGCAAGGCCGTCGCCGAACACGGGATCAAAGGCGTCCACGTGCGGGCTCACGGTTGGGAATCCGAAGCGGCGAAAAGCTATAATGTGACGAGTCTGCCCGAGTATTATATAGTGGACGCGCAGGGATTGATTGCGGAGCGTCTATCTACAGTACACGATACAGACGAGATTATAGCGACGATCGAAAAGAGCTTGTGAAGGAGAAAGTCAATGCCCATCTCTCCGCCACACCGCCCGTCGGAATTGATGCAGTATAGGCATGACAGTAGATTCTTAATGTCATGGCTGCTACTCAGATTACCCTTCGCAATGTCGATCCCGAACTTTCACGGCGACTTCGCGCTATCAGCACAGAACGCGGTGAGAGCCTGAACAGCACCGTGCTGCGCCTCCTGAAAGACGCGGTTGGGTTGGATGCGCGTCGCGAACGCCTGCGCCGATACATCACATGGACGACCGATGACCTCGCGGAGTTTACCGATGCGCTACGTGCACAGCGAATCGTCGATGAACGGTAGGCAGTGAACTTCTTACCGGGTATCTACGGGTGATCGACTATGTGGGCACTCCCATCTCTCAGCTACTGAACCCTACCTCGCGCTCCCCCCTGTCGGCCACCTCCTGAATGCGAATGACGTTGCTCGTCGAGCGCAGTACCGCAGCGGTGTCGAGGCCGTTGGCAGGAACTTTGCCGGCGATGTCGTCGAGGAAGGAGCGCAGGTAGCCACCCCGTTGGGCCGGGGGTAGCGGCTCGATCTGCACGGTGGCGTCTTCTCTGCCGAGCACCTGAATGTCCTTGGCCGTAGTCGAAGTCTCGATTACTCCATCCCGCCCCCAAAACGTGGTCCGCCAGTAGTATGGCATAGTGTAGCCCGCCCTATCGGGAGCAAAGTACGACACATCGCCCAAGACCCCGCAGCCATTGTCCATCTCCAGCATCATCTGCCCGGCGTCCTGCATGTGGAAATCCTCGGGAACAAAGGCCCGCCAGCAGCGCGCGGCGTTAATCTTCGCCCACTGGCGGCCTGTGACCCAAGGCAAAGCGTCGATGGCGTGGATGCCAATATCGGTGATGGTGCCGCCGTGCTTGCCCTGTTCAAAATACCAGCCGGGCCGCGAGCCCAAAAGCAGCGGATGCTGGCCACCAAAGGCAATGGCGTGGACCTCGCCGATGCGGCCGGCTTGAATCAGGTTGCGCGCGCCGATAAACGCAGCCGAGTCGCGCATGGTCAACATGCAGCCGACCTTGAGGTCTTTCTCGCCCGCCAACGCCTCAATGCGGTCGAGGTCAGCCATTTTGGTACACAGGGGTTTGTCGCTAATGACGTGCTTGCCGCGCGTGAGGGCTTCGATTAGCACCGGGCCGCGACCCGCGAAATAAGTGCCAGTAGCGACAATATCACAGTCCACCTCGTCGAGCATCTGCTCGATCCGGTCGTGGGTAATTGCGGCAGTGCCCTTTGCGCGGATTTCGGCGCGCGTCTCCGCGTGCTCCTCGCACGCAGCTACCACTTCGAGCGCGGGCGAGTCGCAAGCTAGTGCATAGAGATCGAAGATATGGCCGTGACGCAAACCGGCGAAGGCGATTTTGTGAGGGGCTTCACTCATTCTTACCTCGACTCACGATTCCTCTTCATCGTCGCCGTACGAGTGCCCGCCGAAGATGGCCCGCAGTTCGGCCGCGGATGTGGCTTGGCGCATCTGGGCCATGCGCTCGGCCTCGTGTTTTTGCAGGGCGCGGACGTTTTCCAGCACCGCGCTGAGCTTGTCGGCGGGGAATTTCACCGCGCCGTTTTCGTCCATGTGAATGATCTCGCCGGGGGCCACGTCCATGCCAGCGACTGAGACCGGCACATTAACCGCGTGAATGGCCTGGGCACCGTGACCAGCGGTGACACCGCTGAGCAAGTACTGGAACTTCATCGGGCGGATCTCGTCGATGTCGCGCGAAGGACCGTTGGAAATCGCGCCAACGCAGCCAATGGTCTGCATGGCAGTAGTCATGTTGCCGCCGGCTAGGCCGACCTTGCCCTGGATTTCAGGCGGAAACTTCTGCTGGAAGACCAAGATCGTCGGCTTGGGCGAGGCGTCGAGGGCGTCGAGAACGTCCATGAAGCTAACGCCGCTGTAACTAGGATCGGGCAGACCGAACGTGCAAGTGACCGCGTAGCCGACCGTGGGGCCGAGCTCTGGATACATGCAGCGCAACGACTGATCGGTGTACCAGTTTTCGCTCCAGGGATTGTACAGCCCCAAGCACAAGGGATCGCCCGGATAGGTGGCGACGACGTTAGTAATCGAAGGCGTGTCAAAGTTCTTCAGCTCGTCGAGCATTTCTTGTTCAGTCATTAGAGGCTCCTGATTAGGTAATGGGAAAGGATCGTCTCACGTCAATGCTGATCGCGGCGCGGCAAGATCGGCTGATTCTTCAACTCGCGGACTAGCTCTACAAGCCCTTCAGTCGCCGCTGCTAAAAATTTTTCACCCTTTTCCTTGGTGGCTTTAGTCGCGTCCCCCATAACCCCGCTGCCCGTCTGCTGGCTCCAGTAGGGTATCAATCGTGCGCCCGATCCCTCGGGATGCGTGCCAGCCAACAGGTCAGTGCGGAAGCTGGGCGACAGCGGCGAACGCTCGTCAACAGCCTTGTCCATTTCGACGAGTTCCGGCTTGAGCGCCAAGTAAAGCGAAGTCTCGTATTCGCCGGCGTGCGAAGTGCCGCCGTAGTCCGAGTCGCGCAGTTCGTTGCCCACAGTCTTGGCACGGCGTATATCCCAGTGATTGACCGAAGCGCAGAGGATCTGGCCCTCGTATTCGAGGACGGTGAGACGGGCCGCCAAGTCGAGCGGCGAGGTATTGGAGCCGTGGCCATTGACGATGAGGATGCGCTTAAAGCCGTGGTGGGCCAAGCTGCAACACACGTCCTTGACGTAGCGGATAAAGGTGTCCCACGTAATGGTCAGGGTGCCGTGGAAATCCATGTGGTGCGGGCTGTAGCCGTGGGTGACAGGCGGAGCGAGCACGGCTTCCTCTGGGATCCGGGCCACGGCGCGCTCGCAGATGCCGTGGCACAGCACTACGTCCGTATCCACCGGCAGATGCGGGCCGTGGTCTTCGTGGGTGGCGACGGGCAGCACGGCCACGCGGCCCGCGGCTGCGGCGTCCCGAGTCTCGTTCCAAATCATTTCAGCGTAGCGGTATTTCACGGCAGTTCACTCCTTGAGTGTAGTAGAGTCAGCGCACGAGAACGCGGGAAGAAATACGCAATTCGCGCAGCAGGGGCAAGTTGCCGTTCCTCGACAGTTTTTGGCATCCCTTCTATATTGGTAGAAGGGGCAACGATACTCGCAACTTAATCGAAGGAACAGCAATACATGGGTCGCAAGATACGCCTCGGTGTGCTCTGCGGCGGGCGCTCGGCCGAGCACGAGGTCTCGGTGATCTCGGCGCGCTCGATGTTGGAAGCCATCGACAAGGACAAGTACGAACTGGTGATGATCGGCATCTCCAAAGAAGGACGCTGGCTGTCCGCCTCGGACACGCAGCAGCTTCTAGCGTCCAGTCAGGTCCACGAGGACGGACTAACACCAGTGGCGCTCGACTATCTGGGGACGCGCTCGCTCGTGGCGCAGCGAGGCGATGTGCAGGACCAAGCCCTCGACGTAATCTTCCCCCTCTTGCACGGCCCCTACGGCGAGGACGGCACCGTACAGGGCCTGATGGAGCTGGCCAATGTAGCGTATGTAGGAGCCGGAGTCGTCGGCTCGGCCGTAGGCATGGACAAGGAGCTGATGAAGCGGGTCTTCAAGGCCGAAGGATTGCCGCAGGTGGACTACCAAGTAGTGCGGCGCAGCCGGTGGGAAAAGGACCGCGCCGGAGTGCGGACCGAGGTCGAAGCCGCGCTGGCCTACCCCGTCTTCGTCAAACCAGTGAACCTCGGTTCGAGCGTCGGGGTGAGCAAAGCCTGCGATAGTGCCGAACTGGAACAGGCCATCGACGACGCAGCGCAATACGACTACAAGATCGTGGTCGAGGCCGAAGCGAGCGACTGCCGCGAAGTCGAGGTGGCGATCTTGGGCAACGAGTCGCCAGAAGCGTCCATCACCGGCGAGATCGTGCCGGGCAACGACTTTTACGACTACAACGCCAAATACATCGACGACAATTCCGACCTGATCATTCCAGCGCGCATCTCGCCCGCCACCCAAGAGGCCGTGCGCGAGCTAGGCATCCGGGCCTTTCAGGCGATAGAAGCCTGGGGCTTGGCGCGGGTGGACTTTTTCGTGCGCGAAAGCGATGAGACGATTTTCGTCAACGAGATCAACACCATGCCGGGGTTTACGCCCATCAGCATGTATCCCAAGCTGTGGGAGGCGAGCGGCGTGAGTTACGGTGATTTGATCGACCGGTTGGTCCAGTTGGGAATCGAGCGGCACGAGGACAAGCAGAAGACGAAGACGGCGCGGTAAGCGGTATGCGCATTCTGCGTCCATCTGCGTCCATCTGCGGATAATCGTATTGATTGCGAATTGATCTATGAAAACAGCACGCTGGGAAAAGGGCAACGTCAGCAACCTGATTTCGTTTGCCCTATTGGTGGCGGGCCTCTGGGGACGCGTTGAGGATGTCGCTGGCAGCGAGTGGGTGCTGGCGGTCGGGTTGTTTGGCTTTGCCGGCGGCGCGACCAACTGGTTAGCAGTAAAAATGCTCTTCGACCGCGTACCCCTGCTGTACGGGTCGGGAGTCATCCCAGCGCGATTCCGCGCCATCCGGGAAGCGGTCAAAGACGCCATCATGCGCTACTTCTTCGACGAGGAGTATCTGGAGCGATTCTTCGCCGAGCGGATGGCCGGAGACGATGTGGGAGAAAAGGTGCAAAAGGTGCTGGCGTCCGACGAGGTTGACGCAATCATCGACCGCAAGCTAGATGAGTTGGCGGAATCGCCGCAGGGAATGATGCTCCAGTTGGTCGGGACGCAGACGGTCAAGCCGCTAGTCAAGCAGTTCGTGATTGGGTTCGGGAGCGAGATCGCGCCGCTTTTGGCCGACGAAGCGGGCATTGACGTCAGCGCCATGCGGGAGCAGGTTGACGGGCTGTTGGAAACCAAGCTAGAGGAGTTGACGCCCGACCGAGTCAAGGAAATGATGGAGGAAGTAATCCGCGAGCACTTGGGCTGGCTAATCGTCTGGGGCAATGTGTTCGGCGGCACTATTGGACTTTTATCTAAAGCACTGGGGTATTGAAAATGAGTCAATGGAATTTGCAGAGCGAAGTAGCAGTAGTCATCGGCGGCACCGGCGTATTAGGCGGAGCAATGGCCCAGGGATTGGCCGAGGCCGGAGCCTCCGTAGCAGTGTTGGGACGAGACCACGACCGGGGGCATAAGCGAGTAGCGGCGATAGAGGCCGCAGGAGGTACGGGCGTTTTCGCCGCTTGCGACGCCACGGACAAAGCATCGCTCAAGGCCGCCCACGAAGCGGTCGTCGCAGCATTGGGTCCCGTCAACGTGCTACTCAATGCAGCCGGCGGCAATCAGCCGCAGGTGACCCTGAACGACGACCTAGACTTTGCCGCGATAGCAACCGACGATTGGCAGCGTTGTTTCGACTTGAACTTGGGGGCTGGCGCGCTGTTGCCCTGCCAAGAATTCGGCTCGGCCATGGCCGCACAGGGCCGGGGCAGCATCATCAACATCGCCTCGATCGCCGCCCACCTGCCGGTTTCGCGGGTAGTGGCGTACTCCGCGGCCAAAGCGGCCGTATTAAACCTAACGCAATTCCTCGCGCGGGAATGGGCCGACAAAGGCGTGCGGGTCAACTCCATCACCCCGGGCTTTTTCCCCGCCGAGCAAAACCGCCGCTTGCTCTTTCAAGACGACGGCACCCCAACCGAACGCGGCCAACAAATCCTCTCCCACACCCCCATGGACCGCTTTGGCCGCCCCGAGGAACTGATCGGCGCAGCAGTGTTCCTCGCGTCGGACGCGGCCAGCGGCTTCGTCACCGGCACGGACATCCGCGTTGACGGGGGGTTCTTGGCGACGACGATCTAAAGAGCGGCGAGACGCCACGCTTTACCGTGAAGAAAAAAACATCACAGTTTGCGATTTGTCTCAACAACGAAGGCTATGAGGCTTCTCTCGAAGTCGGAAAAGTGTATCGCGTAATTCCCGATCAAGAGGCGGCTGCTCACGGGTACATTCGCATGGTGGACGAAAGTGGCGAAGATTACGCATTTGATGCCGATCGCTTTTACAAGATCGAATTCCCACCCCCGGTTGAAGCAACGCTAGACGCTGCTCTGCACTAAGATTTGCTTGTTATGTAATTGTTTGCTCATCAATATATTTCTCCATTGCTCGTTGAATTCCATTACTTATTTCTATATCTGATTTGCCAGATTCCCGTAATCGTTGAAGTACGAGATTATTCACACTATTGCTAACCTGCTCTAGGAACGGCCAAATTTCATTTAATAAGTGATGTTACGCAGCCTTTAGGCTTTGGTTTATCTTGTTTGTTATGGATAAAAAACTGTTAGACCTCTATAGCGATTATTTGTTGAGTTCTTTTGGCGCGACGACCGCCACCGGCCTTTCGTCTTTGTTGGATGGCCAAATCAGCCACGATCAAGTAACGCGCTTTCTGTCCCAAGCCGAGTACACGTCGAAACAGCTATGGCATCAAGTCAAAACCGTGGTACGCACCATCGAGCGGGAAGACGGGGTGCTCATTTTCGATGATACGATTCAGGAAAAGCCGCACACGGATGAAAATGAGTTGATCTGTTGGCACTTCGATCACAGTAAAAACCGCTCCGTCAAAGGCTTGAATCTGCTCAACTGCATCTATCAGGCTGGCGATGTCAGTGTGCCGGTGGCCTATGAGTTAGTGCGTAAACCGATTCGGTTTTGCGATCGGCAAACGCGGCGGGTCAAACGCAAAAGCGAAGGGACCAAAAATCAATTGCTGCGGCAGATGCTACGAACCTGCCAACAGAATCGCCTGCGCTACCGCTATGTGTTGGCCGATAGTTGGTTTGCGGCCAAGGAAAACCTGTTGTTTATCCGCCAAGACCTGAAAAAACACTTTATCGTCGCCCTCAAATCCAACCGGACGGTCGCCTTGAGCCTACAAGACAAAGCCCACGGCCGCTTCGTGCGCATCGATACGCTGGACTGGTCAGACCCCACGCCGGTAAAAGCCTGGATCAAAGGACTGCCTTTTCCCGTCTTGCTGCATCGGCAAGTCTTTACAAACAAAGACGATTCCATCGGCATGTTGTATCTGGCCTGTAGTGATCTCGACCCACACGGAGACGCCCTTGAGACGATCTATCAAAAACGATGGAAAGTCGAAGTCTTTCACAAAACGCTCAAGTCCCATGCCGCTCTGGCCAAGTCGCCGACCAAACGGGTCCGTACCCAAAGCAACCACGTCTTTATGGCCATCTATGCGGCCTTCTCGCTAGAATGGCTGCGCATCAAGCAGCGGATGAATCCGTTTGCCCTCCGATCAAAACTCTATCTCAAGGCCATTCGACACGCCTTTGACGAATTACAGAAGCTAAAGGCTGCGTAACATCACTAAATAATTTAGTGGCCTTCCGTTGTAGAGAGACTAAAGCCTACTGCACCATACTCTCGGAAGAAATGGTGTGTTACCCAATTTCTTTTTTTCAAGGCATCTTCAAGATCTTCTTTTAATTCTTCTGGTATTTCTAACTCCCTAAGAGCATCTTTAATCAACTTACCAAGTGTCTGTTTATAGCGAGTATCCATGAGCGGCTGAATCATAGCACCATCTAATTGTGCCTTTTTTAGCGCAGTCGCAGCATACAGTGAAACCAGAGAATACTCAAGAACTTGGGCTTGGAATGTGGCCAGACCGAGTGCCGTCGCCATATCTCTTGCACTTTTTTCTTCACTCATTTTTTCCCTCAATACTTGGTCTATCGACGGCAGAATGGGGTCCCTTGATGGAACCTCAGCTTCCAACCTCCAGACGACCGCGTCCAAATTGAGCTCCTGCGTGCCTCCTCGACATTTTCGCCATAGGTGACGACACTATTGTACGTTACCTGTGCGACCCCTTCACAAAGAAGACGCGCGTCCTTTCGTCAGTCAGGTGGGCAAGATAGCTACGCTGCTTTAAGTGGCTCTAGTTCTATAAGTGGTGGTCTATCAAGCCTCAAGCGGTCAAAGACGGCCTGTATTTCGTCTATGCTCACCATTCCAGGAGAGACTATTTCAATTCCAAGAGGTGTCTCATCCTGAGCATAGTCAATCAGGAGATCTTCTGATATGGCTTCAGTCCGGACACTTTTTTGCCCATTCCGGCGGGACAGGTAAATATAGGCAGCAAAAGGCTTACCCTTCCGATATGTGATTTGCAGAGAAACGGTTTTCACGGTCGTACCTCTTCAGGATATGCAGTTACGGTCATTAGGATTTGGTCGTCCGAATCTGGCTCGACAACCACGCGCCAAGGTTGTCCTGCATGGCGAGTATGGATAACCCAACGCCCTGGATGGTGGGCCGGTACCAATTTTGTGGCATTATCAAGCATTGTCCGTAGTTCATATGGCCACTCGCACCCAAGATAGAGCGATCTCGATCGGTTCGGTCTATCATCTCGAGCATGATAGTCCGTTGTCGCGGATCCGACCAAATTTGATCAAAATTCTGCCAAAGCCACCCCACACCCTCAATGGCGACATGGTCCATGATATGTAAATGTGCCTCCTCAGCTTCCCGTTCGATCTCATCCGGGTGGTGGAGATAGGCATCAGTAAAGTATTTGGTATTGCCCTTGTTGGGACAGTGGACACCTGTTTCTTTGTGCCCCTTCTCGGCAAGCCAGAACGCGTACGGTCCAGATCCTCCACCAACGTCTGCTATCGACAAACCAGTTTCATCGGGGAGAAACTGCTCTATGATCTGTTTAGTGCGGAGGAATTCTAGCTCGCCTCGGCCACTAAAGAGACGTTGGGTCTCGTTCTTTCTGTTGTAATAGCTCGCTATTCGATCCAATCATGACCCTTACTGTTTTTGCGAAACTGGCGTTGTAGTATTTTCCACAAGGGGTTCATTCCTCGTGGCTTGAATTGCTCGGGATCTTTGCCCTGTTCGACAGCTTGCCAATAATGCCAATCCATCTTGTGACTCGATGCGATTTCATAATCTAACCCCGTCCATGATCCATCACCGCGAAAGGCGTAAAACGCCCAATGCCAACCTCGGCTATTATAGATTTCTATTAGGTCGCTCAGATAGGCAGCAGCGCCTTCGAGCCGGCGGTCGTACCAGAATTCTGAAGCTATGATTCGGTTAGAAGGAATCTCATGTCGCTCAGCAAACCGCTGCACCGCGTTGACCTCCTCCGCAAGACGATCAATAGTCCACGACTCCACAGGACCATCCCACCACTTCGGAACTCGGTCTGGATAGGCGTACCGGTCCTTATTGACTCGATAAGTCACCATCTGCCACGGCCCAGGATTGTGAAAAGCGTACAACACTTTGTCATCATCTACAGGGCGATTGAAGTCGAACGCTTGAGGAGCGGCATAGAACCAGCCATCGAGCATGATGGGCGTATCTGCATCTACTGAACGGATGGATTCGACCATCCGCTGGTTAAATTGGTTGAGGTCCGCTGGCGTATCCTGGATACTCTGAAACCATTGGCTGAAATTCTCGTCCCGTTCTTCAAAACCGAATACCCTCTCTGGATGTGGTTCATTAAGAGGGTTGTAAGCTACGATTGCAGGATGTTTTTCCAAACGCATTGCTAACTGACGCCAGAAATTGAAGGCTTGCTCATGGTAGCTTTCGTCACGCCAGAGCCGGCCATCATCTTGGTTCTCATTCAACTGCTTCCAGCGTGCACCGGGCAAGCTGGCCATCGCAAGGACAACTTTGATACCATTGCTCTCGGCTTCATTGAGTGCTTCTATCAACAGGGCTAGATCGGTCTCATTGATTGCTGCGAAATTATCGGCGTTGCCGATTAGAAAGTCTCTATTATCGGCGGGCCATGCATCGGGTAAAATCCGAACATAATCCAGTCCCAGTTCATCTGCCGCCCTGTACCACTCAGGACGATGGCGCTCGTTCTGCTGATTAGCTCCCTTACGCTGCTTTCCCCAAAAGCCCATCTTGGAAGCATCGGACATAACGCCGCTGGTGAAGCACAAAATAGATATTATTGAAACTATGTATCTATAAATACCCTGTTGCCCCCTTCCTTATGACTGTTTCCGTTCCGAATAAGCATCTGTGCTTTATGGTTTCAGGATCTCTGAAACACCCCAAGGAGTTTGTTTATCTAACTCGCCCCATTCAAGAAATCCACACCGTCTTGTATTCAAAAAAAGGCTCCAAACCCATCTCGCCGTAGCGCCGACCAATGCCGCTCTGCTTAAAACCACCCCAGGGAGTGCGATGGCTCAGCATACTGGCACTATTAATGGCCACAATCCCCACTTCCAATCGCCGCACAAAATAGCGCTGTCGCTCAGCCTCTCGGGTCCAGAGCGAAACGAGCAGTCCGTAGTCCGTATCGTTGGCCAACGCCAGCGCCTCGTCGTCGCTAGCAAACGTCAGCACGGAGACAACTGGCCCGAAAATTTCGTCACGGCAAACCGGACAGGACTGATCGGCAAAGGCAAAAGCCGTAGGCTCAAAATAGCAACCCTTGGCGTACTCTTCTCCCGGCGGACGTGTGCCACCAAACAGCAGAGATCCCTGCGTTTTTCCCATTTCGACGTAGCGCTCCACGCGCTCTACCGCCGCCCGGTCGATCAACATGCTGGGCCCTGCGGCCTGCACCTTTTCTCTTAGGAGAGCGATAAACTCGTCGCGCAGCGATTCGTGCAACAAAACCCGACTTATGGCCGAGCACGCCTGCCCGGGGAAGGCCGATCCCACGGTTGCCGTCGCCGCTGCTTCGAGGTCGGCGTCGGGCAAGACGATCTGCGCTGTTTTGTTGCCCAGATTTAGCTGCACTCGCTTGAGATCTTCGGCGGCCGCGGCCATGATCTTTTTGCCCGTCGCCGTGCTGCCGGTAAAACTGATCAGCCGCGTACCTCGGTGCGCGACGAGCGCCTGACCCACCTCAGGCCCCTTGCCGCTGAGCGCGTTGACCACTCCGGTGGGGAAACCGGCTTCGTGGAATGCCTGCATGGTCTTGAGCGCCTGTGGTGCTTCTTGGTCGGGCGCTTTAAGCACGACCGTATTGCCGGCTATCAGTGCCGGCACAGCCGATAAAAGAGAGGCCAGCATCGGCCCGTTGAAGGGGGCAAAGATAGCGACGACGCCCAGCGGTTCCCTATACACGTAATTAGTGCCTTGGTCGCCGTGCTCAAGAAGCGCGCCCGCCCCGTCGTCTAGTTTACCCACGTAGTAGTCGATGACGCGCTCTACCAGCGGCGGGATGCCCGGTCCCCCCTGGGGCTGGACTTTGGCCGCCGCCAGTTCGTCGGCCATGGCATAGAGCACCTCTTTCAGCTTGGCGAATAAAGCGCGCTTGTGCTCAATGCCGCAGAACTTCCACTCGGCATAAAATGCTTCGCGCGCAGCCGCCGCGGCCCGATCCACGTCAGCCCGACTGGCATCGGCGACTTCGGCGACTAATGTGCCATCTACGGGGCTGTAGAGGGGATAGTACTGTCCAGATGCAGGAGGACACATTTGTCCCCCGATCAGCAGATCATATTTTTTGCCACTCACTTCATCTTCCTTTCTATTCTCACAACTTCACCGAGGAATCCACCTTGCCATCACCGCCGGCCCTGCCCGAAAATTACGACGCCCAGGCACACATGATAACCCATCAGGTGCGCGGACGCATCTTTCACGCCACCGTACCCTCGGCGCAACTGGCCTCTGAGCTGATGGCCAGCGGCGCACCCGCGGACATCGCCGAAGCCTCCGCCATCTTTCGGGCCGTGCTCGCCTGCCAGGAAGTGCGATACACAGACCCGCACCGAGGCAATTTTCGCTGGGAGCTGGAAGACGAAGTCGTCGAAGATCTCAATGCCGTGCAGTTCGTGCTCTTTTACTGCATTCCCGTGCTGTGCAAAGCATCAGATGCCCTGCCCCTGGACTTGGTCGCAGCTATGCGCCGCGCCGTCGCGCTCGGCCTAGAGGAAATCGCACGCATCGACGTGGCTTTGGCCTATACCAACATCGTCCTCAAAGACATCACCAACTCCTGCCTCGGCGGCCAGTTGTTGGGCGATGATAACATCGGCCTGCGCGGCCGGGAAAAACTGGTGCGCTGGATGGCGCATGTGGACACCTACGGCCTGCCGGCCGAATACAACAGCCCCAACTACGCCTCTGTCGCCGTGCACGTGCTGGGCCGCTTGGCCGAACTGACAGAGGACGAACACACCCGCATCCGCGCCCGCACCATGCTCGCTCGCCTCGGCCTTTCCGCCGTCTTACACGTACACCCCGGCATCGGCTGCTGGGCCGGCCCCTTCAGCCGCGCCTATAGCCATGCCGTCTTTAACGCCAACGCCTTTAACGCCGATGAGGTGCGCGCGTGGTTGGATGGCGGACAGGTACCCGCCTGGATCGGCGACTTGCTGCAGCGCCCCAACGTGCCGCAGCAAATAGACGAAACAGCCCACGGCGAAGAGCCCGTAGCGCTGAGCACCTATCACAGTCCTTCGTTCTCTCTAGGCGTGGCCTCCTGCGAACTGAAGACTCAGGAAGTCATCTTCATCGCCCTGCAATCCAGCGTATTTTACGCGCAGTACCAGCGCTCGGATAGCGATCGCTGCGGCGTGCTCTTTTCGCGTTATATACTCGACGACCAGTGGCTCAGCTTCCAGACGACGCCATCGCGCGAGCCCGGCCAGGTCGTTCCCGAAGAGGGTCACTTCTACGGCGTGCATGAGCGGGGTCGCGCCATCGGCGTCTACGCCCCGCGCGGCTTGGACGCTTGGACGCGGCGCACCAGCGCCAAAGCCGTGCTCGTGTGGACCGAGATTGAGCAGGTCGATGAGATCTGGATCGGCCAGCACAAAGTAGATTCTCTGCCGACGGCAGTGCCCCGGGGCGAGGTCGTCGTCGTCGGCAGCGGTACCCTGTGGACAGCCGTCCAGCCGCTCGAATTGACCGACCTGGGCGGCGGTGCCCCCATCCGCCTAGTCGAACTGGACGGTCATCTGGCCCTGGAAATGTACAACTATACGGGACCGGCCAAGACGTTCTGGGAAATGGCCAAACCCGGCTCCTTTTACCAAGGCCAGCCCCGTTGCGGTTTCTACGCCGAACTGGCCGAGCGCACTTCCTACGCCAGCGGTGCCAATTTTGCCGCCCAAGTAGCGAGCGGCGTGCTCGTCGACGAGGCAGCCCCGCCCGCCACCTATACCGCGGGTAGCGAGCGCCCGCTCCGCGTAGAGTACGCGCGCGACGATCGCATATTAGGCATTGAAGTCGATCTGTACGAGTGGTCGCTAAAGCGGCGTTGGACGCAGGACGGCTCCTTAGACTGGCCCATGCACGAGTCGCCCTACGCCCACCAGAGTGCTTCTGGACAGGTCTCCATCGGCGGTGCCACGCTCACCTGCGACAAGGGCCCGGTATGGCTCTGCGCTTGCCCGGGGGGCAAAAGGTATGTTGCCGCCTACAGCGGCATCGAGATGACCTCGTTGAGATTGGAGGTGCCCGGCGATGTAGTCGAGCTAGCAGAAATGGGCGCGGGCACGGTGATTTGGGACGAGGGGCAAGTAAAAATAGAAGCCATATTGCCCTGATTCAGTGCCAGTTTTTCAAACCGAGCAGTTTCTCACCAAGCTCGGTGAGCGTTGCGGTCTCAGCATGCTTCCTCTCCCATTCGCGCGGGTCACCGGGAAAAGCATCGCGCTGAGGATGATCCTGTTCACGCCAGAGTCGGATGCGTTCCTGCCGCTCTACTTCATTATCCTCTTCGGCCGGATGCATCGAAATATACTGGGCCATGCGGATTCGGTCCTTCGAGTGATTAGGGCGCACGCCGTGGGCGAGCAGGCTATTAAAAATGAGCATATCGCCCGCTTCCATCTCGATATTCACGACGGATAACCCGGTTATATCGGGATGCATGGGATCGCGGTCCGCAGGCTGGGTCTTCACCCATTCCTCGAACTTTTCAAACAGGACTGGAACACACTGGAATCCCCCGACATCCCCATCCTGCTGCTGTAGGCTTAAAACGCCTTGCACACCGATCGGTAGAGGTCGTACCGACGTATCCACGTCCCAATGGATGAAGCCGTCTGAGTTGCCGCGGACCTGCTCTGGAGGCTTGAGATTGGCGCGGTCGATGGCGACCCAGAGATCCTCCCGGTCCCAGATATCGACAAAAGCATCGTACACCCGTGGTTCCTGTCGATTATCCCAGAGATACTGGTGATTGTAGATTTCCAGCATGCCGGTATTGTTGAGTTCCTTCATTTTATGCTCTCGCCGTTGAGGAGCGTACCAAGTCGCGGGATTATTCGGGTCTTTCTCATCAAATTCCCACAAGAGCTCGACAAGGCGTTCCACATTCGCTGTCGGCACGGCTTGTCTGATAATGATATAACCTTTAGTAGTCCAGTGTTCCCAATCCTGAGATGTAAGGACTCGGAATGGGAATCTTTTCTTGATATCCTTCAGTTGCACCTGAGTCTGCGAGGTGACAGGGTGAGTGTTTTGCGGGGATTGCGGCAGCATTACTAATCGGGGGTTTAGTGTTTTTACTTGGCCCGCCGCTGCTTTGCCAACCACTCCCACAGGGCAGGATCGCCGTATGCATTTTGCCAAGCCTCCACGTGGCCTCCTTCAGGGTACACGGTAAAGCGGACATCGCTTCCGGCCGCCTTGAGCGTATCAACCATTTCCTGTGATTGTTGCAACGGCACGGCCTCGTCTTTTGCGCTGTGGAAAACCCAGGTCGGGATTTCCTTCATTAGGGGCGCTTTTTCTGGATCCCCACCACCACAGATGGGAACCACGGCCGCAAATCGCTCGGGATAGGTACAGGCTAGTCCCCACGTCGCATATCCCCCCATGCTCAGGCCGGTCACATAAATCCTATCCGTATCGATGCGATGGGTCTCAACGATCTCGTTTATGAGATCGTGCAGCGCGTCTATGGACCACCACTCGTCCTTTGGACACTGCGGCGAGACGACCACGAAGGGAAAGTCCCTCCCCTGCGCTATCATTTTCGGTGGACCGTGGACTTTCACTAGCTCAAGATCGTCTCCGCGCTCGCCTGCTCCGTGCAAGAACAACAGCAACGGCCATTGCTCTTCGCCTTTGTCATAAGCAGGTGGCAAATACAGCAGATATTTCATCTCAATGGTACGCACCAGAGTCTGTGGAACCTGTCTTTCTGCGGACTGGGCATCGCAGGGGTGGACGCTCCACAATAGGCTGCACAACAAAGCCAAAAGGCTCATACTACGCTTTATCACTCTTGGAATCCTCATTTCTATAATTGATTGTTAGAAGATGTGGGGCTGCGCTGGCGCTACGCTACGCGTCAACGTAACCCCTGCTGGACTTGAGAACCGCTGTGCCTTTTGGGGGCATGAGGAATCTAAATCCGGATGGCTCGTACACTTGCCAAGCATATGGCGTCTCACATCGTGGACATTTGATGTCATCGTTTTTGGGATTACAGCCGTACATGGTCGCGTGGCACACTTTACAGAAGGTAACGCCGCCAAATCTGTCGCTATCCCACGATTGCTTCTCGCCGGAGAAGTCATCGTGAACAGTTTTGCAGTTCAAGCAAACAAACAGCTCCTTCCGGGGGGCCTCCCGTCGTTCGTGGTCGCGGAAACACCTCAGAATTACTTCCTGCGTCTCTATATCGACCTTGCGAAAAGGACGAACTTTTGCCTCGCAGAACTGACACGGAAAGCTGATCCACTCGACCAGCTTCCTCAAAGCCAACCCAAGTACCACCAAAGCGGCGAACCCTATTCCAATCAGTGCCTCCAGTGGCATCGTCTCATCCTCGGCAATTGGGAGGAGAAACTAGCTTCTCCTTCAGTGTGAAAAATTGCATCGACACCCTCGCGCCGGGCCCTTGATGGAACCTCATGGGTCGAAGGCCGTCAGGCCCGAGCCGGAGGTACCGTGTTAGCGAAGTTGATCTGTCTAGCTAATCAACGAGATGCTCCTTGATGGAGTCGAACCACTGCCCAAATGGTTCCTGCAATTTGGGATCTTCGGTCAACGGATGCCACATTAAGACAAACTTGTGGTGATCAGAAAAAACTTCCCACTCAAGCTCATCACTTGCTGCGCAACTTAAGTGATAGTGCTTACGCACAACATTGGTCGTCAGAGCATCTTGTGGTATCCAGCCAGTTATTTGAAACGAGATCCTATCCGAACCGAGCGACTCTTTTTCCACATAATCGATTTGCACAAAACCGTTTTCAGTCTCTCGGGTGTCAACGCGAATACCTCTTCGAATCGTGACCCAATCGAAACTGCCAGTATCTGGTCGAGAGTATACAGTGGAAGTCTTCTGGATGACGGCTGTGTTGGGAGGTAGCTTCTCCCGTTCCGACAAAAGTTCCGCAACAACATTCAATGCGGCTAGACCCGTTTCTTCGCGGGCCTCCCGGAGTGCCGCGGCGACAAAGGATTCTCCTTTTTCCACCGTCCCGGCAGGTATTTGATTCCCGGCGTAGGGATGCTTTAGTAGGAGAACGTGCTTTCGACCGTCCAAGCTACGCGTTATAAAACAAGTGACCTTCCCCAGCGACATATCACATTATTCTCTGCATTCCTGATGCAATTGCACATAACTGCTTGTACCCGAGCAGTTGGTTCGGATAATGGTCGCTAGCGGAGGGGGATTAAGAAACTTCTGGCTCTTCGCTGGCCGCCCGCCTTGTAGAATCGGCCCAATCCACAACTCTGTGGGCATACTCACGCTCCCTTTCGCGGATCATGGCACCTAAGCGATCCACGTCATAGTCGTGTTCGCGAGCAATATCCTCCTTGATCTTCCATAAGGCGGCTATGACTTCATCCTTCATTAGAGTAAGTCTCCTATCATTTCCTGAGGCTTCCTCAACCACCAAGGCCGAAGTGCAAAGGTCGAAATCCCGGCGCTGGTGATTCCACCACGATACCGTCATTTCCTGCCAAGCCGCTACCAACGGGCTGGGCGATGGCCGCGCTGTCAGGTAACTGACTATCGATGTCTCGATGTAAACTGACGGCATAAGAATAAACCTGAATTCAACCTATGGCACATAATTGCTTGTACCCGAACAATTAGTTCGGATAACGGTCGCTAGATGCTATTTATGCGAAACAAGGGTACGTCCCTTGTTGCATAGTCGCAATCGCAACGAGCAGCCAGATTCACTGACACAGGCATCCGCGTTGACGGCGGATTTTTGGCGACGACGATCTGACCGCGCCTACTTCCACAGCAGCCGGAGGTAAAACAGCGGATTCGTCAACATCTTGCGCGGCACGGCGTCGGCCATCATGCCGCAGATCATATCGCTGACCTCGGCATTTTTGGCGGCCTTGCGAATGACCAAGTTCATCAAGTAGGGCCAGCGGCCCAAATTGTGCAGCTTGGTGCTCAGCTTCAACTCGCTGCCCAGCGCATCCCACAGCCGATCCTCATAGCGCCGCAAAAAGCCAGCCGAATAATCCCCGACCTCCCGAGCTTGAACCGCAGTCTCCACGGCAAAGCGGGCCGAATACAGGGCATTACCAATGCCCTCGCCCGTGAACGGGTCAATCAGGCCGGCCGCGTCGCCCAAAAGCAGAAAGCCATTGCCGTGCGCCGGTCGCCGCCGCGAACCAACCGGCAAATTCCAGCCGACCGGGTCTTCGAGGGGACGGGCGTCGCGAAAACGCGCGCCAAAGGTCGTACTCGCCACCGCTGCTGCGAGCGCGTCCTTGAGGTCAATGCCGCGCGCCTTGATGTCTCGATGATCCATGCCAATGCCGACATTGGCGCGGTCGCCCTCTAGGGGGAAAATCCAAAAATACCCAGGCCGCACCTCGTCTATAAAGTGCAATTCGATCTGATCGCTCAGGCCCGCCACGCCCTCGAAGTACTGCCGCAAGGCCACCATCCAATCGCGGCTCTCGTGGCGGTACAACCCACTCTTGCGGGCGACGATCGAATTGAAGCCATCGCACCCCAACACCAAGGGCGCGCGAAATTCCAAGCGCGCGCCATCGGCTGTCTGCCCCCTCACCCCACAGACCTGCTCGCCCTCTCTCAGAAGCTCGCGCACGGCAAAACCCTCCAAGGTCTGGACTGCCGCAGCCCGCGCTTTGGCAAAGAGAAAGTCGTCGAAAACCTCGCGGCGGATGACAAACCCCTCCATCGGCAGCACCCGGCCAGTCAGGGCGTTGTGCAATTCATAGCTGCTCAGGTCGATGGACGCAGCAGTCGCGTCTGGGCTGCCGAAGACAATGCGGGCAACAGCCGCCCCAGGCAGGTCGCACACTTCCTCAAACAACCCCAGCTCGTGGAGGATGGCAACCGTCTTGCCGGAGAGGGCGTCGCCGCAGACCTTGTCGCGGGGAAAGCACTGCTTGTCCAGCAGCAGAGCTGCCAACCCGTGGCGCTGCGCATACAGCGCGGCCGTGGCACCAGCCGGACCGCCGCCGACGATGATGAGGTCGTAAGTTTGCATGTGGCCAGAAAATAGCTCGTCCAGCCCTCGCTACAAGGGCGCGGGTCAAACTTGCTTTGTAGGTGATCTTCCTTACCTTTTTGGTTTCGTCAACACAAGCGCCAAAGGAGCTGCAACAAGATGTCCGAAGATGTCCAAACCGAAGATCCACAGGTTGAAAAACGGGCTTTTCAAACCGAGGTCCAACAGCTACTCCACCTGTTGGTTCACTCGCTGTACACGCAAAAAGAAATTTTCTTGCGCGAGCTGATTTCCAATGCCTCAGACGCCCTAGACAAAATCCACCACCGCTCGCTGACCGACCGCAATATCCTCGACCCAGACGCCGAATTGGACATTGAGATCGAGGTGTCGAGCAGCAACAAGACCCTGACGATCCGCGACCGCGGAATCGGCATGACCCGCGACGAGGTCAGTGAAAATATCGGCACCATTGCCCGCTCCGGCTCGGCCGAGTTTGCCGCCAAGCTGGCCGATGCCGACGACGAGCAAGAAAAGCTCAAACTGATCGGCCAATTCGGGGTGGGCTTCTACTCAGTCTTCATGGTAGCCGACCGAGTAGTGATCACCACGCGCGCGGCCGACCCAGAAGCCGACGGGGTCCTGTGGGAATCCACCGGCGACGGAGCCTACACCCTATCCCATGCCGACAAAGCCGACCGCGGCACTGAGATCAAGATCTACATCCGCTCGGACTGCGAGGAATTTCTCGACGCCCACCGGCTAGAGGCCATCATCCGCAAGCACTCGGATTTTGTCGCCTATCCCATCAAGGTCGCTGGCAAACAAGTCAACGACACGGCCGCGCTGTGGACCCGGCCGCGCAACGAAATCACCCCCGAGCAGTACAACGAATTTTACACGCACCTGACCGGCGACCCCGACGAACCGCTCGCGCGCGAGCACATCGTCGTGGATGTGCCGATCCAATTTTACGCCGTGCTTTACATCCCCAAGCGCGCCCCAATCCAATGGCTGCACACAGAGCCGACGATCTCGCTCAACCTGCACGTCGCGCGAGTCTTTATCCAAGACGACTGCAAAGAGCTTTTGCCGCTGTGGCTGCGCTTTGTGCGCGGAGTGGTTGACTGCGACGACTTGCCGCTCAATGTCTCGCGCGAAACCCTCCAGCAAAACCCTATCATCGGCAAAATCCGCGCCACCTTGGTGCGGCGCATCATCGGCATGTTAGAGGGCATGGCGAAGAAGGATGAAGAGCAATACATGACCTTTTGGCACGCCTGCGGCACCATCCTCAAAGAGGGCGTGGCCACCGATGCCGCACACCAAGCCCAGCTCGCCAAGCTCCTGCGCTACCGCTCTTCGCTGACCGACGATGACACCCCCTACATCTCGTTGCAGACCTACGTCGATCGGATGCAGAGCGAGCAGGACAAGATCTACTACCTCGCCGGCGAGAGCAAAGAGGCCATCGCCCAAAGTCCCCTCTTGGAAACCTTCCGCAAGCGCGGCCTAGAGGTGCTCTACTTCGACGAGCCGGTCGATGAATGGGTCGTCCAAGGGCTGCAAAAGTTCGCCGACAAAGAATTCGTGGGCGTGGATGCGGCCGAGCTGGACTTGGAAGAGGACGCAGTCGAGTTAGAAGGGGTCGATGAGCAGAAAGCCGAGACCATTGAGCTGATCTCCTTTCTCAAAAACAAGCTCGCCGGCCGAGTCGAAGACGTGGTAGAGTCCAAGCGGCTGACCGACAGCCCTTGCCTGCTGGTCGCCAGTCAAGGCGGTTTGAGCCGCAACATGGAGCGGCTGATGAAAATGACCGACCAAGAGTTCAAGGGCTCGCTGCGCACGCTAGAAATCAATCGCCAACACCCCATCGTCCGCAACATGGCCGCGGTGCTCAAGCGCGACCGCGACTCCGAGCAATTGGAAAGCTGGGCGCATTTTCTAGTTGATTTCGTCTTGCTAGGCGAGGGCACGATCGAGGATCCACAGCGGCTGAGCCAGAGCTTGCAGTCCATCATGGGCGCGGCCACAGAGCACGCGACCGAGGAGAGTTAGACATGTCCGATCAAGTGCGCCAACAAGCCCTAGCGGCCCGCGCCGCGTCGCGCGTGCTCGCCGCAACTTCCGCAGAGGGGCGCAACCAAGCCCTCGAAGCCATTGCCGCGGCCCTCGAAGCAAATCGCGAGCGCATCTTGGCAGCCAACGCCGAAGACCTAAAAGCCGGCGAGCAAGATGGGCTGGCCTCGCCCTTGCTCAAGCGGCTCGACCTGAGCGGACACAAATTCGCCAGCACAGTGGAGATGGTGCGCGAGGTCTGCGCCCAGCCCGATCCCCTCGGCCAGACCCAGAGCGCAACCGAGCTAGACGACCAGCTCCACCTCTACCGAGTGACCGTGCCCATCGGCGTAATCGGCGTGATCTTTGAATCCCGGCCCGACGCCTTGGTACAGATCGCCTCCCTGTGCCTCAAGTCCGGCAATGCCGCCCTGCTCAAAGGAGGCCGCGAGGCCACCATAACGAATCAGACCCTCGCCGAGATAATGTGCCAAGCCACGCAAGACATCCTGCCAGAGGGGTGGATGACGCTCCTGCCCGGCCGCGAGGAAGTCCGCGCCCTGCTCGGCGAGGAAGAACTGATCGACCTCATCATCCCTCGCGGCAGCAACGAGTTTGTGCAATACATCATGCACAACACCAAGATCCCGGTCATGGGCCACGCCGACGGGATCTGCCACGTGTACGTCGATGCCAGCGCGAACCTCGACAAGGCCGTGCAAATCGCCGTCGATGCCAAGACCCAATACGTGGCCGTGTGCAACGCGGCCGAGACCCTGCTCGTCCACAGTGGCATTGCCCCGGCCTTTTTGCAAAGGGCCGTGCCGGCACTGCTCGAAAAGGACGTGGAGTTGCGCGGCGACGAGCGCGCCCTCGCCTTCGCCAACGCCAACGGGCAAGTCAAACCGGCCACTGAATCCGACTGGTCCACCGAATACTTGGACTTGATGCTGGCGGTAAAAGTCGTCGATAGCACGGCCGAGGCCATCGAGCACATCAACGCGTACGGCAGCCATCACACCGACGCGATCGTGACCGAAGACTCAGAAGCTGCGCGCACCTTTTTGCGCGAGGTGGATTCAGCCTCCGTGATTCACAATGCCTCGACGCGCTTTGCCGATGGCTTCAAATACGGGCTAGGGGCCGAGGTCGGCATCAGCACCAACCGCCTGCACAGCCGCGGCCCGGTAGGCCTAGAGGGCCTCGTCATCTACAAGTACATTCTCCAAGGGGACGGCCACATCGTCGATATGTACGACGGCCAGCAGCAGCGCCCCTTCACCCATCGCCCACTCGACCAACACTGGCAGGCCTAACATGAGCGAGCACACCACAGATCCGACCTACACTCCGGTAGAGCGCCACATCTTTCTCTGCGCCACGCCCACCAAGCCCAAGTGCCACAGCGACAGCACCGGAGCCGACTGCTGGGAGTACCTAAAAAAGCGCTTGTCCGAATTGGGCTACGGCCATCCGGGCAAGGGCGGCATCCACCGCACCAAGGCCGACTGCCTGCGCGTCTGCGAGTCCGGACCGACCGTCGTGGTGTATCCCGAGGGCGTCTGGTACCACTCCATGACCGTCGAAAAGCTAGAGCGCATCATTCAAGAGCATTTGATCGGCGGGCAGGTCATAGAAGAACTGGTCAATAAGGAACCGTTCCGCAGCCTATAGCAGCCGACCACAAAAGCGCATGGCGAAATCCAAATCCAAACACATCGACCTCGAGATCAAGGACGCCAGCCTGATCTTCGACCGCGTCTGGAGCGACCTAGAGCAGGAATTCGGTCGCGCCAAGCTCTGCTTCCCCGGAGAAATCATCTGGCTCGGCGGCGCGCCCGGCGCAGGCAAGGGCACCAATACCCCCTTCATCCTCGAAGCGCGGGGCATTACGGCCGCGGCCATCGTGATCAGCGACTTGCTCGACAGCCCCCGCGCCCAACAGATCAAGGACGCCGGCGGCTTGGTCGGCGACGAAGAGGTCACCTACCTGCTCTTGCACAAGCTGCTCGACCCAATCTACGAGCGCGGCGTGATCGTCGATGGCTTCCCGCGCACCCAAGTGCAGGTCGAGTGCCTCAAGCTGTTCTACGACAAGATGACCGAATTGCGCGAGGAATTCCGCAATCACAACTTCCCGCGCCCCCTCTTCCGCACTGTGTTGCTCTTCGTCGATGAAGAAGTCAGCGTCGCGCGCCAGCTCCACCGCGGCCGGGAGGCCCAAGAGCACAACCGCAAGGCCACGGAGTCAAGCGTCGGCCAACTCGCCGAGATCCGCGCCACCGACCTCGACCCAGCGGCCGCGCGCAAGCGCTACCAAGTTTTCAAGGAGACGACCTTTGAGGCGCTGCGCTCGCTGCGCGCCATTTTCCACTTTCGCTTCATCGACGCCAGCCAGCCGCTCGCCAAGGTGCAACAGGAGATTGAGGAGGAGTTTTCCTACCAGAGTTCGCTAGAGCTTTCGCACAAGACCTTCGACCGCGTCCGCACCATCACGCCGGCCACCCGCCTCGTGCTCTACGCCCGCCAAGAACTGGTCAAGCGGCTGGAGATCTACAACGAGGATCATCCCGAGCTGTTCCAGCGGGTCATCGACAAAGTCAACTCCAAGTTCATGCCCATTGTCACCCGCTATGCCATTACCGGCATGACACTCGTCAACTCCGAGGATTCGCTCTTTGACAATCCTTTGGCCTTAGCCATGCTAATCGACGTCTTTTCCGAGCGCGGCTATCAGGCCCTCGTCGATGTCGAAACCATTGAGGCCCCCCATCGCATCGATCCCAACACGCACGAAATCATCTGCCGACAAAAGCGCGTCTATCGCTTTCAGATTCGCTTTGCGGCCTTGGCCATCCGGCACGGGACCGACTAGCCCGGCCCGATCTGCCCCTCTTCTAGCATGGTAATCAGAGCCGAGTCCTCCACGTCGAGGGGAAGCAACACCCGGCTGCGGCGGCGGCTCGACTCATAGGTGGCAAAAATCAGTTCGGTCGCTTGCAGTGCCCTACGCGCCGACAAGCGCGGCTCCGCACCGCTTTCGAGACAGGCGATCAGGTCGAGCACCGACAGCACAGTGTCGTCACCCGGCGGCACGACATCGGCGATCTCTTCATCCGCAAAATCCTGCCACGCCGCACCCGCGCGCAACAGCCGCAGCGGTGCCCGCTCCGCGCCGCCGACTTCGATAATGCCCTCGCTGCCGATGAGCCGGTTGCGCGGGCCTTGCACGTGCGCGGCTCCTGTGCCGAGCAAACCCTCAACGCCATTTTGCCAGCGGATCCACGCCAGACCGCTGGTATCTAGGGGCACGCCAAACACCGAGCTCTCGGATTCGACGGCAATCTGGCCCATGACCCATTCGGCCGGCACTTCGTCGTTGTAAAAAAAGAACATGTCAAACCAATGCGTGCCCCAATCAAACAGGTTGGAGCACGCGCCTTCGAGCCGCTGGAGTGTGCCTATGGCCCCTTCGTCGAGCAACTGTTTGGCCTTGACAAACACAGCTCCAAAGCGGCGTTGATGGCAGAAGGTGAGGAGCACGTCGCGGTCGGCACAGGCCCGAGCCAGCGCCTTAGCATCGCCCCACGTGCTGGCCATGGGCTTTTCGCAGTGGATGGCTTTGACGCCGGCCGCGGCCGCAGCTTCGACCATTTCGCGGTGCAGGCCGGTCCACGTGCAGATGCTCACTACATCGAGGGCTTCGCTTGCTAACATGGCGCGGTAATCTTCGTACGAAGATGCCACGGCAAAGTCCTCGGCAAAGGACGCGCGGGACGCTTCCACTGGATCGGCGCAGGCTGCGATTGCGACTTGGGCGGAGGCTTGGTAGCCCTCGGCGTGGCGGCGACCGCGATTGCCGCAGCCGATCACGCCGACTTTGTACTGAGTCATTTTGTGCTCCTTGTTCGTTTGCGTAAAATTTGCGCGTTGTAAAATAGAGCTTTCATCGCCTCGCCAAAACTCAACAGGAGAACGCCATGCCCATCACTGACGCCCTCCCCGACATGGGGCGCGAGCTCAAATTTTTCAGCGCGACCAACGACAACCCGCAAAAGCTCACCCGCGCCCAGATCCGCCAGTTCAACGAACAGGGCTACATCTGCCCCTTGGACGTGTTCACGCCCGAGGAAGCCGCGGCCAATCGCCGCTATTTCGACGCGCTCATGGCCGAGGCCAAGGCCAATGGGCACAACAGCTATTCGATCAACGGCTGGCATCGCCACTGCCGGGGCATCTACGACTTGTTGCACGAGCCGCGCATTCTCGACTACGTCGAAGACCTCCTCGGCCCCAACCTCGTCAGCGTTATGACCCACTACTTTTGCAAAGAGCCGGGCGAACAAAAACAAGTCGTCTGGCACCAAGACGCCTCGTACTGGCCGCTGACCCCGAGCAAGGTGGTGACCGCTTGGCTGGCCATCGACGATGTGGATGAGGAAAACGGGCCGATGACCGTCGTCCCCGGCTCGCATTTGCACGGGCAGATTCCCTTTGAGCACAGCACCGCCGAGGAGCAAAACGTCTTGGGACAGAGCGTCCACAATCCACTCCAATGGGGCGGCGAGCCAGTGGCCTTTACCATGCGCGCCGGCCAGATGTCCCTGCACACCGACCTGCTCTTACACGGCTCGGCCCCCAACCGCTCCACCCGCCGCCGCTGCGGTCTGACGCTGCGCTACATGCCGCCCGAGGTGCGCACTCGCGAGGAGAAGCGCGCCCACGGCTATATCTGCCGCGGCACCGACCCGAGCGGCTACTGGATCAACCACCCCGTGCCGACCGGCGACGAGATGCCCTCCAAAGGCTAGCTACCGTGCCCTTACCGGAAGCCTTTCGCGACCGCTTGCAGGCCATCCTCCCAGCCGAGCATTTTGCCGCCTGCTGGCAGAGCTTGGCCGCAGAGCAGCCCACGGCCTTCCGCGCCAACGCACTCAAGGGCACGCCTGACGCGCTCGTGGCCGAGCTAACGGCGGAAGGCTTTGCGCTGACGCCGCTCGCTTGGAAGGCCGACGCCTTTGTCGTCCCGGCTACCCAGCGCCGTGCCCTCACCGAATGCGCGGCCTACCGCGAAGGCCGGCTCTACATCCAAAACCCCTCCAGCATGGTACCGCCGATTCTCCTGTCTCCGCAAAGCGAGGAGCGCATTCTCGACCTCGGGGCCGCTCCGGGCAGCAAGACCTTGCAACTCGCCGAACTAATGGGCAATCAAGGGAGCATCTGGGCCGTGGAATCCGTGCGCGGCCGCTTCTTTCGCCTGCGGGACAACCTAGCGCGGCACGGAGCCGAAAACGTGCAAACCCATCTCGCCGACGGAACCCGCATCTGGCGTCGCCACCCAGAGCGCTTCGACCGCGTACTCCTCGACGCGCCGTGCTCGTCCGAAGGGCGATTCCGCGCCGATGCGCCCAAAACCTATGCCTATTGGAGCGAGAAGAAAATCGCCGAGGCTAGCCGCAAACAGCGGCGGCTCTGCTACGCGGCCGTGCAATGCCTCAAGCCGGGCGGGGTGCTGGTCTATTCGACCTGCACCTTCGCGCCCGAAGAAAACGAGGCTATCATCAACCGAGTGCTGCGACAGTTCGCCGGTGCCCTAACCGTCGAGGACATCGCGCTTCCTTTTGATAATGTGGTGTCGGGCTTGAGTGAGTGGAGGGGGAAGGCATTTGACGATCAGGTGCAGCGAGCCAAGCGGATTTTACCGCTGGGAGGAATGGAGGGATTTTTCGTGTGTCGATTGCGGAAGACGGCGAGTACGGTTAGCGACCAACCGCAGAGCTAAATCCCGATAGCAAACCACTGGATATCGATGATCTTTATGGCAAAGCGAAGGTCTATCTAGCGTACCATAAGTGGCTTTTAGTGATTGCCTAATCGGTATCCTCTTCGGGAAAATCAGTTACCCTTACGATGACGACTGCTTTCCTCAAATCTCTCGGAACGTCACGCCCGTCATCCAAGTCATTCTCACGAACTATCGCTGCATAGACCTTTTTACCGTCATCGGACCGAATAAACTTCTTGCCTCTTTCGGAAGGTATCTCAATCTCTCCGCGCTCAAACCGTGTGAAAAAGCCTCTATCATCCTTCACTGCGGCAAGGCTAGCTCGCGCCGACGTGTGCAGCTTGTTATCATCGAGGGCACGCAACGATCGCTCAATATGGTCGCATGACTGTTCTGTTAAAACGAGTCGATGTACGGGTTTTGAATCTGCACCACGGCCAACGTAACAAGCAGCGTATTCGATTTCTTCGACATCGAGTCTTTGGGCTTTGGAATTGGTGCATACGTAAAACAACGATACCTCCACCGGAAACGACCCGGGTAAATTAGCTGGCCGACCTATACGCCCTAAATCGGCGAGCAGCATTTGCTGAATCTCGATTGCATATATCTCCCGAAGCCGACCAATGCGGCTCAGTGGTCCCTGTTCACTTAACAAATCATCAAGTTCGCTCCAACTCAGCGTCTTAATATCTTTGAGGTTCCACTTAATCCATTTGCGCTCTTCGTCAGGAAGAATCACAATCGGGGTTCTCACAGGGTGCCGGCCATAGGACCAATCCTTCGGCTCAAGGTCTCCGAGTTTTCCAGACAATAACATGATGCGCTCGACCCCGTTACGCACGAGGTCGCATGCGGGAGTGATAACTAGGGCGACATCGTCTCTGAACGCCGTCCCGTCTGCGTTCTTCCAGCACAGCAGATCACCGAACTGCAGTTGAACTTTGCCTTCTTCTTTCGACAGACGAAGCCGATCCGAATGCAGAAAGACCATTCGATGCACCAATTCCTGTAGGTCGGGCGAGCCGGCTAGATGCGGCGCGGGATACTTGTTCAAGTCAATCTTGTTTAGCTCTAGCGCCGCCCCAATCGTATTTGCGTCACTTTCTATCCCATGCTGCAAGACCCGATCAGCAACGTCGAGAAGGTATTCGCCCAGCTTTTGCCCTTCAAATTCGAGCAGCAAAGCCCGGACCTGTGCCAAGTCCGACAGGTCAAGGCGGCGTAGTACCTGGATGAAGTTTTTCCTCGCCTGATCCAGACCAGTGTCCCAAGCATGGACGAATCCCGCGACGCGCTTGGCGTCTTGGTAGTGCATGGCCAACCTCGTCAATATAGTCTCCAGCGTGCCCTCCTCGGCGAGGTCGGCCTTGCTGACAACTCGGAAGGTAGAGCCGAGAAGCCCCGCTTTATCCCGAAATTCGTCCCGCTTTTCCTGAAGCCGGGGACTCCGAGACATAAGCACAACGAGCGGCGGATTCTGTTTTCGGTCCCTAACGAGTTCTTTGACCCGTCGGATTGCATGATTCATATCGTCCTCGGATTGATGAAAGCCGAGGAACAAATCGACGAAGAGTAATTCTGCTTCTTTGGCCCCTGCATCGAGTTCGCGTCCCATCTTCATGCATGTCAAGCCCAGCGACTTCAATGCGAAGACTAACTGGTCCAGCCTTATATGTTCGGTTGTTTTCGTGTCTTCGTACTCACGGAAGAGGGCACCACATACTGCCTGTGGCAGTTTCGCACGGTTCTCCCACAACTGTTTGATAAAATCCTGTGAGACTTTCAGATCGTCCCTTGAAGCATTTTTGTATCCTGGATATAGACCCTCTAGGAATTCGTCTCCATCCTCGTCGAGATCATCGAAGAAATTTGACCAATCGCCTTCGTCGAGTTCATCCGGGTGTGGAACATCGTCAAATACATCGTCAATAACGACGGCCGTTCGGATTTCACTATCTTCGAGAAGTTTCCGTAGTTCCATCAACCTATAACAACCTCATCGGGTAATTGCAGGACAAAACGGTGAAGGCGTTTAGTCTCACAATTGATGTGATCATCAAGTGTCAGACTGCCGCCGTGATATTCAGCACAATCACGTGCGATATATAGACCTAGCCCCCGGCGCTTGGACTTCTCTTTCAAAGAGAAAAAGGCACGGAAGACTTTCTCTTGGTTCTCCTTGGCAATACCTCGGCCATTATCTTCATAAGTGATTGTAAGGGGATCGTCTTTTAGCACAATTGTGATGCGCGGTTGGAAGTCGGGTTCACGCTGTCTGCGAAGATCGAGCCAGTAAAGAGAGTTGGATAACAGGTTCTCGAGAATTTGCACGATCATGCCTTTTACTGCACGGATACGGACAGTGTGCTCCGGCATTGTTACTTTCAGTTTCACATGGTGGCGGCCAAATTGTAGTCTGTGCCCGCTCAGAATGTCCGCGGTCAGATCCCTTAAATTGAAGATTTCTTTGCGCTGACGGCCCGATACACTTAGTGGGTCAAGAACGCGGACACGCTTGTTTACCGATGCCATTTCTGCTCGAAGAGAGTTGAGCAGTCCTCCTACTTGCTCCGGCACTTCTCTGTCCCGGAGTGCCTCAAGAGCTGCCAGCGCATTTTCTGCCGATCGCGCCAACTCGTGCGCCACAACCTCAACTAGCAGGCCGACGCCTGCCATCTGCACCATCTGTCGGTTTTCACTTTCCACTTCAGCTATCCTACGTTGCGCTTGGTCGAGGAAATCCTTGAGTTCAAAAAATGTGAGTTGCATCTCCTCCACAGTTTCCGAAGCCTGCGGAGCGATTCGCTTTATTTGTTGGATTGCTGTCTTCGCTCTCTTTTCGAGGTTTGACACATCCGTCTTAACCTCGACCATGTTGAGGGGTTGATCTTTGTGGCGGCGTTCAACTTCTCTCAAGAAATCACGTAGCTGCGACTGAATAGTGAGTTGCAATAGACTAATGAATGCCTGTTGTTCGGGACAGACTCGCAATCCCTCGCGATTTGTCTGGTCAATCAACATGGGATTGCCGAGGCGAGATATGGTGATCCGGCCAACAAATTGCGTCTTGTTCAGGAGGTATCCAGTACTCGCCAGTGCTCGCCGGTCTAGCGCGAGCCAATCATCGTCGTCCTCACCATAAGGCAACACGCGAAACCCATCGCGGAACAGCAAAATTCCCGACCAACGTTTTTGCAGATCTCGCACCACCTTTTGGTCGCCTATACTATCGATACGGCCTAGCCGTTGTCGATTAAACCAGTACGCCTCGATTTCAAACGATCCTAGAGAGTCGAGCGCAGATAACGGAACCTCCCCAGAAGTGCCACCTATCGATCCTTCAAGGTCAGGCAGCGAAAACTCCCGTTTTTCAACCTCATGAGGATGCTCAAAACCTAGATCTAACGCTTCAAAGCAGCATTCCAGAATCGGTCTCGATTCCCTATAGGTGAACTGTCCCTTTACCGAGGCATGTGCATGTGTCAGTAAGTGGCGATCCATGTGCGCGACCGGTATCCGGTTCCCGTTCCAGAAGATCGCAATACGAGGCCGACGCTTAGAGTTCGCGAAAGGGTCGGTCAGCCGTGCAAAATCATATTCGCCTAGATACTTTACACGATCGGGGGTCCAATCCGCCCGCAATGAGCCGATAATCAGCCGTGTACCGCTCCAATCTGCTTTCGGCTTGGCATCGCCGTGCTCGGGTATGACGTCGACTTCGTCTAGCATTGCATCAAGAATATCGAAGGAAGACCAGTCTATCTTGAGCAAGTTTAGCTGCTTGTCCTTTTTTTGAGCAGTCTCTACAGTTAGCCTATCGCCCAAGCGCATGGCAGAAAGCCGTCCAATTCCTTTCTCTCCGAGATAGGGAACACGCCGCTTACCGGCACTATGATCCGCAAGGGCGGCGTCTATTGCACGTTTTCGCGACGTTGTGCCGATGACAAGGTAGTTGTCAATCAAGTCCTGCTGTGACATTCCCGTGCCTTGGTCGGACACGACAATCTGATTCTCAACGGCATATGCAATATCGAGAGCTTCTAAAAATGCTTCGAGGTCCTTAGCGTCATGTATTGCCTGCCGAAAGCGGTCCAAAGATTCTTGCCGTGCCGACTGATCTAGAGCGTTCGCGACATCCGCCTTCAGTCGCTCGACATCTGCCAAGCCTTCAGTCGCAAGACGACGGAATTTTAGATAATCGTTTCGCCGGAGTACTACTTCAAAACGAATCTCTGCCCCACTCGGAGACTCGGCGTCAAATGCGTTCTTGATTAATTCATAGAACGCAATGACATCAGAGCTGATAAGCTCAGCCCCTAGTTCCAGTACTGTCCGGGCGCAAATCTTGAACAAGCCATTTATCTCCTTGCCGAAGCCTGATAGGAGAACGCTTCTACTATTCCTACGCTGCTTTTTCTTTCCTCAAAAGATCGTCAACAGCATCGGACAGATTCCAGATCGGCTCCGCATCTCCATCCTTCAGCATTTCAATGACCTTAGGTAGCCCGGCCACGGCGAGACCGCTAGCAAGTGCCATCATCTTGCGCGGTTCCGATGCGATCTGCACATCGCCTGTTATGCCAACTGCAATTAACATCAGTGTTTGGACACGCCATGGATCGCTGCCGAAAATGGAGCCGTCGATGATTTTCCGCGTATCGTATTTGCTAATATCAGCCGGTTTTAGCCCAAGACGCGCAGCAATGCAGGAAGAAAAAAACCAGAGATCAACCATGCGCGGAAACGGCTTCTTATCAATATCCCTACTACTATCACTCGTCCCTTGGCAGTACCGAACGAACTCTCCGTGCTGTCCGACCGGCACATTGATGTCGGTCGCTTGGAACGGATTGAAGTAGCGATCCACCACCATCTTTGCCTCCTATAACACTATTTCTGGTTCGGCTTCTACATCCGTGCGACGCTGGCATAGTTGGCATTCGCTCCTGTGATCACAATCGCAGCGAAGGACCTTGCGCTCGACGTCACCAGGATCGTTGACAAGCACCTTCGGGTAATGAGCTGGGTTGGTCAGCGTGACGATTTTGCCTGCGGCTTCGTCGATAATCTCTTCACATCCGGCGATCTCGTCATGGGTCAGAAACAACACGAGTTGCGCACTCTTCCGCACCGCTGTTCTCAGAATAGAATTTTTGACATAGCCGCTCGTCATGCCAAGCGGCGTATCAATGACATTCGGTGCTTTGGCTTGGCTAACCTCCGTCAGCGCCAATATGAAAGCAAGCGTCAGGGCACGGCGCGACGCACCGTTCAGGTCGCGGTCCGGGTTGAGCATTCTCTTTTCGGGACCATAGACGATAATATCGAAATCTTCGCTAATCTCCGCTCGCCGAATAATCGCGCCCTGATCTGGATCCGCCCCAATCATTTCGAGAAAATTGTCGTTCATCTGCTCGCTGACTTTGGCGAGTTCCTCGTTCGTAATTCGCTCATAAGCGCTCTTTAGCACCTTAATCACATCCTTTTTGATATCTAGTCCTGATCGGATGTGCATGGCCTTTTTCTCCTTTTGTAGTAGCCGCTCGTGTTTGTCTTGAACTTCTTTAGTTTCTTTTTGCAAGTCAGTAAGCTTCGTTTCGATCTCCGTGATAGTCCTTAAGTATTCATCGCGCTGCTCCTTATACATAGAGAGCTTTGTCCTTAGCTCCCGGATGTCCGTATCAGATAGTTTGTCTAGTTGCAATTCTAGCGTACGGAATCTGCGACCCGCTTGGTCTCGCTGATCTTCCAGATTGTTCCGTTTTTCTAAGACCATTTTGTAGTCTTTTAGCCAAGTGTTACTCTCAGTATTTGTCACCTGCGAATAGCGGAAGAGACTCGTGATGGTCTTTTGGGTTTCATCAGCACACATGCTACTTTCGATAAGATGCTGAATATGTTCACGGCGCCTCTTTCCGTCTAGATTATCAGGTTTCAATGCCTCGCCGCAAATGCAGATCTCTTCCGAGAGACGCTCCTGAAGCATAGGAATCGTTGTATCCGTAATCTTAACTTGGTCATGCTCCTCAAGTTTCTCGTGAGCTCGACTGAGAAGGGAGGCTAGTAGGTCCTTCGCAATAGCATGGCTGCGGAACAATTCCGAATGCTCTTTTTTCGCATCAACTAACTTATTATCGAGTTCTTTGATTTCGCTTCGCGTGTTTTCAATATCTTTTTTTAGCTTTTCCTCATCGCCTTTCTGAAGTGCTACCATGATCTTGCTCTCGATTTCGTTCACCTTCTCGCTATTCGCATTGAACTGCTGTTTAGCGCCTTTGAGTCTGCATTCCAGTTTGTTCGTGTATTCTTCAAGCTTTTCAAGCTGCAAGGCGATAGCTGTCAACTCATCACTGTTACTGACCTTTTTCGATTCCTTTGTTGCTGAGGCTTCCGACTTTCTGACATGGCCGATCGCGTCCTCAATGATACCTAGACCGAGAAGGGAGCGAATGGCGTTTGCCACACGCTCACGCTTGACAGCTTGGCTACCATGAGCTTCGATAAAGCTTATTGAGGACTGCATAGCTAAAGGAGTACGGTCTGGGTAGAAGCAAGAATGAGGCACCATTCCATTAGAAATGCAGAGATCAATAGTGCCCTATCTCCATCCGTGAAAAAGACATCGCGCAACTCAGATGGCATTTCCTCGTTAATAATCGTTTCAGGCTCTTCAAGGGAATGCGCCCCACTCCCATCTAGCTCAAACAGTTTCACCGTCGAGCTAGGACGGGGGGACTGACTGTCCACAACCTCAAACGCGGATCGCTCAAGCCTGTAATGCCGCTGAGTCTCACGTGTTTCACTACCTACCCTCCTATAGGTTGAGACCTTAAATTCTACTGTCGCGGTGATTGGAACGCGCGTATCATATCTTGTATCCCAGTCAATGGGATATAGGCGGAACCCGTTGCCATTGTTAGGCAATGCATCGTCTCCGTAGAGTGCCCATTTCAAGGCATGGAGAATCGTCGTTTTACCCGACTCGTTTGCCGCTCGGATGACCGTCAGATTTTTGTCAGGATCGCTAGCAAACTCAAGCTCTAAATCCCGGAGCAACCGAAAGTTCTGAAATTTCGCACGGATCAGCTTCATGAGTCCGATTCCTCCGAACCCGTATGGGAGCCGCGTTTTTTGATAAGGGACCGAGCAGCTTTATCGAATCTTTCATTTATATCCTTTTGGATATTCGTTTTTGAGACGCGATGGCCATGTTCATACATAAGAATGTCGGTAATCACATCGCCTATATCTTCCCTGTAGCCGTTGTACCGTTCGTCTATTCCGGCACATTCTTCAGAGATGATCTCGATTATCTTTCTTTCGTTTAGCGGCATCTCTCCTCCAGTCCCTTACAAGATTGGCGTCAACAATTCCTCACAGCGAACACACCGTGCAAGCCTCAGTATCGTCCTCATCGTCCAATGCTTCAGCAAGTGCTTCAACCAATGGGACGTTGGTCTTCTTCTTGCCGGCGCGGTCCATAGCATCTTTGTGCCGTGCGAGAATTTCCTTGCGGCGCTTGAGCAGTTGGACGAGGGTCTCGCCACCCGACCATGTATATTGGCGGCCCCGCATAGCTCGATCGGAGAAATCGGCGTCGCCGTCAACACCAGCGTCGCGCAGTACTTTCTGTTCGATGGCAATGGCGCGCTCGAAGAGTTCGGGATGGCGCTCTGCAAGGCCGACCCACTCAGCTTTACGCTGGTAAAAGCAGAAATAGCACCCGGAACGAGTCCGCCACTCGTAGTATTCGGGAAGGCCGATGCCAGCATCTTCGAGGATGCGCAGGACGTCGTCGTGCGTCACGCCGTCTTCGACAAACGGAAAGCGAGTCTTAATGTTGGGCTTGGTAGAAATGTAGCCTTTGCGGTTGGACTCGTCGGCGCGAATAGCGACGTACGAGATGACCGGCTCATCGCCGACCCACTCCTCAATCGGCTTGATCTTCATGTTTCTGGTACACCACCGCATCTGCGGGGACGGCAGCGCACCACGAAACACCTCAAACCAGTGGTCAAAGCCACGCGAGGCATTGAGCCTAGCTATCGGCTTGCCGAGTACGACCTCAAGCCGAGTCAAGTATTCGTAAGTCTCGGGAAGCTCGGCCCCGGTGTCGCAGAAAAAGTACTCCATGTCCGGAACCTCGCGGCGCATGTACACAGCGAGAGCACTGGAGTCCTTGCCCCCTGAAATGCCACAAATGTGGCGCGTATTATCAGCCATGTTGTCTCCTCTCTTCAGTAGGCGCGTCCTGTTCGGGCGCGGGTAGGAGCCTTTCGCCAAGCAATGCGAGGAGTGTTTGCTGGGCACGGGCTAGGGAGCCAGTAAGATCAGTAAGGCGCACAAGCGCATCGTCGAGAGCCCCCTCGCAGGCATCTCGTTGGTCTTGGTCAACTCCGACGAGACGGACGTACTCAGTTCCGTCGGCGCGAGTGACAGTCAGCCTCATAGCGTCTGAGTCAACTCCGGCGGCGTGGAGAGCGACGAGACGCTGGAAAGACGCGATTTGCTGAGATAGTTCTGTGCGGAAGCGATCACAGTCGGCATCCGTCCACTCGGCCGGGGCTTTTTTGGCAACAACAGTCGCAATGGTCTGAATCCAATCAATATCGGAATCAATGCCATCGTTGGCGAGTACAAGGACGAATGCGCGCACATCAGGATCAAGTACCTCGCCATCGAGTGCAGCAGCTTGTTCCGCAATGGTGAGACGAGAGGTCTCTCCACTAACAGAAAACAATTCATTGAGCATATTCTCCACAAGGCCCTGGTAGGAGCCAGTCAATTCTTCAAGCGCACCGGCGACGGAGTCCGCATACTCGCTCGCCTTGCTGTAGGTCTTGGTCGCAGCCGGGACGGGGTGGAAGTCGAGAGCCTCGGGAATCGCGGCGAAGAGCAATTCGTCGGGTTCCACGGCGGTGGAGAGGACCTCGCGGAAGGCGATAGCGGCATCCGAAAGATTCCGCGTGCGCCGCGTGTAGTTGTCGAGCTGTCTTACTTGCGACACGAGTTCCCCGACGACAGCGAGGACATTGGAGACGCGGTGCTTGCGGAAGCGCGGACGGACCTCTAGCCGGGCGGCGAGTACTTCAATGACTTGGCGTCGCGCACCGGACGTGTTGGCGAAATGCTTAATGTCGAAATGCTTGGGGTTACGAACCATCCGCTCGGAGAGATCGGCGGTGAGAAGCGGCCTGAACGTGCCGTGCTCGTAGATTGCAACTTCGTCGCTATACGCTAGCAGCCCAACCGTGACGAAAACGGGAATCACCTCGGCTTTCATCCCTATCGGCGGCGACAGCAGGGCTGCGTAGATGTCCGCAAGATTGATCCGACGAGTGCTTGCGCGGTTGAATTCGGAATCAAGAAGATCCCATGCCGGCTGCAGTTTCTTATCAGTCGGCGAGCGGAAAACCATGACTTCATTGCGCTTATCCCAGCCATGCATGCCCGTTCCTTTGATAAAGGCATGGTACATAGCCACTTCGGGGCCATGTCCTTCGAGCTTGAGATCAGCATGATTGCCGAATTCGATCATCGCTTCAAGCAATATGCGCCGGGCCTTGGCTCCCTGTGAGGTGACTGCCGTGCGGTTGAGCATCTCGTTTCGCACGGTCGGCGTCGCCGAGTAAGCGCGGTCGGCTGCCTCTGAGAGCGCGGCACTGCCTCGTCCAGCCGTAAGATCAATTGGCCCATCCGGACCAAGCAAGACCCAGCGGCAAACCTCGGCGTTGAACGTGGCTTCTATAGCATGGCCCAACGCGGCCTCGGCTTGAGCGAGTCTTTCCCCGATTTCGCGCCGTGCAACCCAGTCGTCTTTTACACTATCGTGGTCAAGGACATTGGCAACGGCTACAACCTCGCGGGCTGTATCGTTGAGGTGGGCGAGATCGTTCGGGATAGCCGCGACCACGGGTTTTGCGTTTTTGCCAGCTTGCGAGAGCGTCGGCATAGCAGCCAGCGCGACCGTCAGCAGGACCTCCCCATCGTAGGGCGAGAACGGGTCCAGTAGAGCGACCGGCTCGGTGCCGTCAACGTAACGGCGGGCAAACACGCGCAGGGTATCGTGTTCGGCACTGTGCCGAGCCGCGACCACGGGTTCAGGTTCGTGGATTGCAGCGAGGATCTCCACGAGCGGTTGCCGCTGCACCTTGGCATGCGTGGCCTTGATAAGCCCGCGAATATCAACATCCGTGCCATGCCAGATCCGGAACTCGTCGGCAAAATCGCGATACGTGACAATGCCGGCATCTTGGAGATCCATTAGGGCCGCTGTTGCGCCATTGTGAGCAATGTCGAGCACTTGGGCAGAGGCGCGAGCGGCTCCGCCGGTGGACACGAGGTTGAGGATGGCGATCGACTTGGTCAGCTTCGTCTGGCTTTCCGTCAGACCATGAGCGTCGCGCAGCCGGGTGGCGATCTCCGACCACCGCTGCGAGTAGCCAACCACACCCGCTTCACCCGCGACAAAGTAGTTATAGACAGCGTCTAAGCCGAGCGAGGGCAATGCGCCCCGATCCGGCAAGGGGGTAGCGGACAAGAACGAAGCAGCAGTGGCCGAGTCAGCACCGGTCAGGAACGAGAAGAGGGTGCGCTCGTGCTGTCCGTAGCGGCTGCACAACTCTGGGAGTACTAGGGCAGTAAGAGGATGCAGCGGATAGCACGCCTCGACCGCAGCGGCGGTGGCGAGGTCAGCGACTCCGAGGGCACGCATCTCGTTAGCATGGGTCTCGGCCCATCGTCTGATGCGGGGTTGCAGATCGTCGTCAATCTCGAAAACCGTTCCGATCAAGGCGCGGGTCTGAGCGGCGGACTCGATGTACGCGACATCTTCAAACCGGCCTTGGACCTTTGCCCATTCCCGCCGTCGTGGACCATCAATGCCGACGAGGTAATCCTCAAAGGACAGGTGTTGTAGCGTCAACGCGAAGATCGGGAGACCGGCTCCTTGTCCGGCCTCGGCGAGTTGTTGCAGGAGGTAGGGATCAGCATCCGAGCCATCGCCGATCGCTTCGAGGTTCTTGCCGAACTCGTCGATGATGAACAGCAAAGGAGCGTCTTCGGCCAAGCAGCGGGCTACTTCGAGCAGGTCCGTCGGTGAGGGGCCGATTCGCCATGGGTCATCGGATGCAGCGTCGGCGAGTGCGGCCTTGAGCGTTTTAGCCGCTCGGAATGTACGAGTCGAGGGGATGGCTCCATAGGCCCGGATGACGGCGGACTGAAGCGCTCGCAGGACGGTATGGTGCAGCGGTTCTCGGCTTGCGGTGACTACGGCGCGGTGAAACCCCCGCTCATCAGTTCCACGGGCTTGATGTGCGCGGGCGAGGAGGTCAGCTACGGCCGGCGATGTCACCTCAATGAGTTTGGTCGCGGCAGTTCGCGTGGCACCACGCTTGCCAAATGCAGCGTCGATAAGCAGAGCGAGCGATGATTTACCCGAGCCGTAAGGGCCGGTCAAAGACCACGCTCCGCCCGCAGCACCGTTTGTAGCCGTGGAGGCAATGCGCTCCACCACATCGAGTGCTCGGGCGGTGACGACATAGCCATCAAGAGGCTCGCGCCGGGCGATGTCGCGCTCTAGGCTGGTCGAGCGAGCAAATCGCCCCACAACGCCAATGTAGTCTGCTAGTGCTCCCATTAATGTGTCTCCACGGTGGCGACACTATCCTCAACGTCGAACAACCCAAGCTGGTCGCCTTTGCCGACCTCAGTATCTGGAGTGATGTCGTAGTAAGACGAAAGCACCTCGTTAGCCATAGTCGCGGGATCGCCGGACCAAGACAACTGAGGCGCACCGGTCGGCGAGGCAAGTTCCAGCGCATTAGTGGTCGTCGCCGTCTGTTGAAGCGCGTCGAACATATCCGCTTCTGTCAGCTTGAAAGCATGGCCCGGTGCCCCTGGTTCATGCGTTAGGCGACTGAGGGTAGCAGTGTTTCCCCCGGTTTCAGTGCGAGCTAGGTAGTCGAGTGCGGCATAGCTCACAATCTCCGGCGGCAGCGTTGGCTTCTCCCCGAGGACGAATCGGTAGCTACCGGTGGCTTGGGATCGTCTGATCAGGCCCAGTTCGCGCAAGGGACAATCGAGAAGGTCGTCAATGCTGTTCCCCGAGCGTTTTGAGTGCTCGGCTGGTGCATAGGTCCGCAACAGAGCACTGATGTCCTTCTTTACGGATGAAGGATGAGGCTGCTTCGTCCACTCCCCTACCGATTCCAGCCCCACTCCGACGGCGTGGTCAAGCACTTCGTCAGTGAACTCGACCGGGTGGAACTCATTGAATGCAATCCACCACACCGGTAGGAGCGATGGCGGTGCCAATAGCTGCCAGTGCAGCAACCAGAGCGTACCTGGATCCTCCATGTATGGATCCCAGCCCGACTCGCCAAACAGCGCATGGCCGAACTCCGTCGGGACCAATCCCGGCGTTTGCCCATCTTCGATCAGCTTGGCAGCGAGGCCCCAAAACCGAATGGACCGGACCATGTTCTTACCAACCCCAATCAAGACCGGGGCATTTATATGGGTAAATATCTGAGAGTCGTGCTTCGTCACGGAGTACGCCTTGCGGAACCAGCCATAGCGGGGATGGAACGTCTCATGCCGAGCGAAAGTCGGCTTGGCCGCCTCGACTAATCGCATTACGCTTCTCCTTCATTCATAGCCCGCACGTACTCGACTGCGGCGACAGTTTTCTGGGCTGCGATCTCGATTTCCTCGTCCGTGGTAAATCGGCCCAAGCTAAACCGCACAGACTCAAAGGCGGCCTCCCGCGACAGCCCCATCGCTAGCAGCACCGCTGAGGGTTCAATCGCACCGGCACTACACGCACTGCCGGTCGAGACCGCTACCGGGTCCATGTTGGCGACTACTGCCTCGGCGTCCGTTCCTGCGAAGTGGATGTTCGCCGTGTTGGGAAGGCGGCAGTCAATATCTCCATTTTCCTCGACCCCGGACAGGCCACACTTCAACTCGGCGACAAGGCGGTCGCGGAGAGGACGTATCCGATCCGCCTCCTGCACGCGCTCCTCGGCAGCAATCTCAGCAGCGGCCCCAAATCCAACGATACCAGCTACGTTCAGCGACCCAGAGCGCAGGCCCCTTTCGTGCCCGCCGCCGTGGATAATGGGGCGCAGCCGCCCATTGGATTTTGCGGCGACGAGGGCACCGACACCGCCAGGACCACAGATTTTGTGGCTGCTAAGTGACACCAAATCAGCACCTATGTCGGAGAGATCGAAGGGGAGTCGACCCGCGTATTGGGTCGCGTCGCAGTGAAACAGAGCACCGGCGGCATGAGCGCGGTCGGCGATCTCTACCACCGGATTCAGTACGCCGGTCTCGCTATTAGCAGCCATGACCGACACGAGCAGGACATCGTCGCTGAGCAAAGCCTCAAGCGCGTCGAGATCGACGACCCCGCCACTGGTCACCGGGACCGCATCAACCTCAGCGAGCGACTGACCGCTCAACCACCGAGCCGTCTCCCGGACCGAGGCGTGTTCCACCGAGGAGATAAGAATCCGACCCCGATCCGCTGGCCGACTAGCAACAATTCCGCTGAGGGCGAGGTTATTGGCTTCGGTAGCCCCGGCTGTAAAAATAACATGTGTTGGCCGACCCCCGACGAGCGACGCGACGCGAGCGCGAGCATCTTCGACCGCAGCAGCTTGCCGCCGACCAAACCGATGCGTAGATGAAGCGTTGCCGTACCACTCAGCGAGAGCGGGCCACATGGCCTTGCCCACGCGGGGATCAAGAGGGGAGGAGCCGTTGTAGTCGAGGTAAACCTCGATCACGATGCCACCTGCTTAGGTCAACAGATTGAACTGACACATACGGCAGAATTTTGTTCCCGGAGTATTTATAGAATCAAGCGATTTACTTTGTCTGAGTCAATCCGCAGACCGAGACTCAACCCCCAATCCATCCTCCAATCCCCAAGCGCCAAGTCCGGCCCGCAGCGGGTTCGAAGAAGCGCCCTCCAAAGGCGTTGGGAACCACTGAGCCGTTGTACCGGGCATCAAACAAGTTATCGACCGCGACAAAGGGCCTCGCTGCGCGATAGTCAATCCCCAAGCGCAGATCGACTCGCAGGTACGCACCATTGAAAAACTCGTCGAGCGCGGCCTCGCTTCCGGGCGGCGGGCCGTTGAAATCATTGGCCCAGTAGCGGCCGACTCGCTCTAATTCGATCTCGGCAAACAGACCCTGCGGACTGTCGTAGCTCAACGCGGCGAAGAGCCGATGGCGCGGCACGCCCGGCACCTCGTTGCCAGCGAGCTGAACAAGTTCACTGTCGGTCTCAACCTCGTAGTCTTCAAAAACATAGTCGCCAAAAGTGTACGCGAGGGTGGTCCGCAGCCCCGAGATCGGCACCGCCGAAAGCGAGAGTTCCAACCCCCGATTGCGCGCTTGTCCGGCATTGCGGAAGTAAATCTCCTCGCTGTCTTCACTTTCGACCTGAAAGGGAATCAGCGCGTCGGCGATCTGGAGTTGGTACAAGGCCACCTCCAGATCCAAGCGCCCCCGGCGCACGTGGCGGCGCAAGCCCGTCTCCAACCCGAGGACGCGCTCCGGGCCTAAATCCGGGTTGAATCCGCCCTCGCCGCTAGGCCGATTGCCCAATTCAGAGGTCGTGGGCGTCTGAAAGGCCGTGGCAACATGAGCGTACCAGCGCGAGAAGGGATCGAGGCGGTACACCACGCCCACCATCGGACTGAACTGGCCCATGTCACGCGAATTATCGTCCACGGCAAAACGGTAACGGTCGTAACGGCCCCCTACGGTCGCGGTCAACGCGGCCCCCAAATCTCTCTCCACGGAGACAAAAGGCCCGAAACTCTGCACCTGTTCCTCCTGATCCACCTGCTCCGCGCCGTATTGCACAAGCTCGAAGACGCGCTCGTCGTCCACTCGCTCGCCTTCGGGCAAGCCCTCGTTGGCAAACTCGCGGCGGGCGTCGCGCTGGAAGTCCAAGTCGAGGCCAGTCACCAAACGCGTACCGGCCCAGGCAAATTGGTGCTCAGTGCGCAGGCCGCCAGCGCGGCGGTCGAGCTCAATGATGCGACCTGGGATGGGATTTTTGAGCGCACGGCCAACGCCGTACAGCACGAGGCTCGACGCGCGATGGTGCTGTGCGTGCGGCGGGCGATATTCGAGACGAATGCCGCCTTGGCCCTGGCGCACCTGCTTGGATGCCCCCTGCCCTACCACAAATCCGCGTGCGCTGCGCGGACGATCGCGGGCAGCTTCCGCGTCGAGCGAACTCGGATTGAACAAGTAAGGAGCATCGTACAAATGCAGCAGAAGCGTCAACTCAGTATGGGGAGTGAGTGCGTGACCGACGAGTGCGTTGAGGCCGCGAGCGCGGGCGTCGGCATGGTCGCGATAGCCCTCGCTGCGCAACTCGTACAAGCTGGCGAACGCGTGGGTGTTAGCAGCTCGTCCCGCAAGGCTCGTCTGCGCGCGGAACAAGCCATTGCTACCGGCGATCAAGCGCGGCTCCACGCGCCAAGCCGCCTCAGCCGGAGCTTGGGTGTGGGCCGCGAGCACGCCGCCGCCCGCATTGCCGTACAGCGACGAGCTGGGACCGCGCAGGATCTCAATGCGTCCGGTTGATCCCAAGTCGAGGTTGTTGAGCTGGCTCTGGCCGTCAGGCATGGTCAGGGGAATACCGTCGAGCAAGACCTTGATCCCGCGGACGCCAAAGGCCGCGCGTGCCCCTAGGCCGCGCACGCTGAGTCGATCACCTTGGGAGAGGTTGTGGCGGTTGGCGATAAACAGCCCAGGCACCGGACGCAGCGACTCGGCCAGCGAGAGCCCGGGCCGGGCGCGCCCGACATCCGCGACCACGGCCGTGGCGAGCGGCAGATCAAATCCCTCGCGAGGCGCGCGCGTCGCCGTGATTTCGATGGGAGGCATTTGGTAGCGAGGCTCAGGATCGTCGGCGCGAGCAGCTACGGCGATCAGGATTAGCGCTAGGCACTGGATTAACTTGTGTTTTTTCATAGCATTATTAAGAACACCACGAAGAAATACAGACGCAAACCGAGAGTTGGGACCAAGCCATGAGCATGGTAATCGCCCTAGTGCTGTTGCTGGTCGGATGCTTTGCCGCAGAGACCGGACCGAGTGACGCCGTGGACGTGCTACGCAGCGAAGTCGAGTTTGTCGAGGACGAGGGATTAGAAGGCAGCGTGTCGATCGACAGCTTGACTTGGTTGCCGTTCTTGCCACAGCCAGGACTCTCGACAATAGCGGAATTCGAGGGGATCTTTGCGGCTGTGTTTAGCAATGTCGGCGAAGAAACCGTGTGGGTGCGCTACGACTTGCGGTTTTTCGACCAAGAGGAATTTCTAATCGACGCGTTTATACCGTTTGGGCAACCGGTAATCCTCAGCGCCGGGGAAACGCGCCGCGTAGAGGGAGATTTTCTGATTCGCACCGACGATCTACGCGATTTTGAGCGGCTCGCCCTGATGAGACTCGTAGCGCGCATCAGGCGGCCCGAAGAGTGAGAGCGATCAAAACGCCACAAAGCCCCCGCACACGGGAATGCACTGGCCGGTGACGTAATCCGAGAGATCGGACGCCAAAAATTCTACCACCCGAGCGCAGTCCTCGGGCGTGCCCAAGCGACGAAGGGGAATCTGCGGCTCTAAGTGCCGACGCGATTCCTCGCTGTTGCGGCCCTGGGCCACGGCACGGGACGACAAAATTAGGCCCGGGGCGATGCAGTTGACGTGGATGCCATACGGACCGAGCTCGGCGGCGAGCACCCGCGTGTAGTGGACGATGCCGGCCTTGGCCACCTTGTAGGGCATCCCGCCGCCGTCGCGCCCGCTCCACAAGCCCGCTTGCGAGGCCACGTTGACGATTTTGCCAGACTGGGCCTCCTTCATCGCCGCACTGACCGCTTGACAGCAGTGGATGGTGGCGGTCAGGTTGATGTCCATTATGTAGCGGTAGTGGTCTTCCGCGGCCAAGGAGGCGGCTTGTTCCTCGTGCGAGCGCAAGTTGCCGCCGGCGTTGTTGACGAGTATGTCGAGGCGGCCAAAGTTATCAAGGGCCTCGGCGACTAAGGCATCTACGGCTTGGCGGTCAGTAACGTCCACGGCGACACCCACGGCGCGGCGACCGAGACTGACGACTTCGGCTTCCACGGTCTCAGCCGTGAGGTCTTCGCCGTATTCGCGGGCGGCCTGCAAGTTTATGTCGGCGATGACAATGTCCGCGCCCAAGCGGGCCAGATGGAGGACATAAGCGCGACCCAAGCCACGCGCACCACCCGTGATAAGAGCTACTTTGCCTTCGAGCGACATCGAAAATCTCCTTTTAGACCACTAATTAGGACATGGCGTCAATCGTCGGCAACCAACGCAGAACGGAGGTACATTTTACAATGCACACAACAGTTTGCATCGCCTTGCTGCTCTTCAGTGCTACCGCTTGGGCACAGCCGAGCGTGGTAGGTGCTTGGGAGGGCTGTCGGGCCGAGTGGGGATCATCCATAGAGCATCTGTACGTCGAATTCAACAGCGATGGGCGCTTCCGCCGCGTCGCACTCCGGGACGACCCCGAGCGTCCAGTGGCGGAAGACCGGGGCCGGTACGAGACCGCGGACGGCGTTGTGACCCTGCGCTACACCGCAGACGTCAGCGGGATACTGGCCGAGCAAAGCGAAGCCGTGCCCTTCCAAGTAGTAGGCGACAGCCTGTATTGGGGAGCCGAACCGGCTCTCGCCTTGGCACCAGCGCAGGAACTAGGCGACGAACTGTTGGGGCAGTGGGGCATCGTCAATTTTGCCGATGGGACGCTGGCCGGGCACGTGCTCTTCCGGGCGGATGGAACCTATGAGCTAGAATTGGGCGGCGTCGGGCACAGCGGGGTGTGGTCGCGGGCGGGATCAGGCGTAGTCCACTGGCCGACCACCGCCGATGAAGCCGGGGTCGTCGGGTTGCCGGCGGTGTGGACCAATGTGCGCGTCGAGGGCGACCAGCTCTTCTACGACATCGCCTGTAGTTTCACTGTTGAAGCCGTGCGGTTGGCCACGGCCATAGCAGAGGTATCTTGGGGGGCGATTAAGAGTCGTCTCGCAGGCCCGTCAAGATAGCCGTGGCGAGTTCCATCGTCGCGATGGCCTCGTCCAAGTCCGCAGCCGGCGGGCCGATGGGACGACCTGCCTTAATGCAGTCGAAGAAGTGGGCGGCTTGGGCTAGGGTGCTGTCCGTACCCTCCTTTTGCAAGTGCTTGCGCTCCCCGTCGCAAACCAACTCGCAGGTGGAAATCCCCTCTATATAGGCCGAGATGTCGCGGCCGTGGATTTCGTAGCGCTCTAGGCGGGCGTCGGTGGTGTAGTTGGCGCAGATCTGGGCGACGCAGTCGTTCTCAAAGACGACCAACGCGGCGTGGACGTCCTTGTAGGCGGATGCGCGCCGGACGAAGCTGTGGACTTCGGCGACCGGCGCTCCACCCAAGTGGCGCACCAGATCAATCGCGTGGATCGGGCTTTCGAGCAGCATGTTGTCCATGACGATTTCGGGAAAACGGCCACCAGCGATAAAACCACTCATGCTCTTGTGGAACTCGCCGACTAGCTGGTAGATCGGGCCGCGAGACTCGATCTCCTCGCGCACCTGCAAGACCAGCGGATCAAAGCGGCGATTCCAGCCGACCATGCCACGGGCACCACTGGCCTCAGCAGCCTCTTTGAGCGCGCGGGTCTGGTCCAAGCTCATACCCGGCGGCTTCTCCAGCAGGGTGTCGATCCCTCGCTCCAAGCACGGCAGGGCCGCCTCGGCATTGAGATGGGCCGGGGTCGCGACGATCGCCGCGGCCAATTCCTCAGCATCGAGCATGACCTCAACATCCGCGTAACGGCGCTCAATCCCCCACTCGTCGCCCACCTGTTCGCGGCTTGCCGCAACCGGATCGCAGACGGCGACCAACTCGACGTCCGCCAACTCATGCAGGGCGCGCACGTGGCCGCGACCGCGACCGCCGCAGCCGATTAATCCAACAGGTATATTCGCCATAGATAGCTCCTTTTAGTACCTAGGGACCGATTTAGTTTCCCTCTCCAGATAGCGCAAGTGTATCAACCACGCATCTTTCTGGCACTCTCGAAGTCCTTTTTCAACTCTTCGCGGGTCAAATTCGCAACAGGGACCTTGTACGACTTCAAAATATCGAAAAAAGCTACTCTGCCCAGGCCAGCGAGTTCTGCGGCTCGCCCTGAGGATAAGCGACCAATTTCATACAGCTTTGCTGCCAAAAGTATTCGTGCTTCCTGTGCAAATTCATCAGGGGTTTCTTTTAGCGCATTCAGAATATTGGCAGGACATTCAATCTTTATATTTATAGACGACATCTTGGGCCTCCGACGGGCGGCGAGGGCGGTTATGCCTTAGCTTACATCAGAAAACATACGGGGGAGATAAAGGCGTTGTCAACGGAGCATTTAGTGCAGCAGTAAGCTGTCGTTGGTCGGGATGCGATCTTGAAAACTATCGACAGAAAGGGCTTCTGGTAGGGCCATAAACGCATCTTTCCCACCAAAGCAAAACGGGCTACGCCTTTTGACGTAACCCGTTGTTTTTAATGGCGCACCCACAGGGACTCGAACCCCGAACCTTCTGATCCGTAGTCAGGTGCTCTATCCAATTGAGCTATGGGTGCAAAGCAGTATCATAAAATAGACGCCGCCCCCATTCTCGTCAAGGAGCGAGCCCCTCGGACAGCGCCTCCAAGTACTTGTAACCCGACCCCGTATTGAAGAGCACCACGCGCTCGTCTGGAGCCACTAGTCCCTGCTCCTTGAGCTTGATTAGGGCCGCTAGCGTTGCCCCGCCTTCGGGTGCGGGGAAAATGCCCGCGTGCGCCGCCATGCTGTGCGAATGCGCGATCAATTCCTCGTCGCTGACGGCAATGGCAGTGCCGCCGCTTTCCCGCAAAACCTGCAACATCAGAAAGTCGCCGACCGCACTGGGGACGCGCAGGCCCGAGGCCACGGTGTGAGCACCTTCCCACGCCTGAGCGGCTTCATCGCCGCGAGCAAAGGCCCGGACAATCGGCGCACAGCCCTCGGCCTGCACCGAGATCATCCGCGGCCGGTGCTCGCCAATCCAGCCGAGTTGCTCCATCTCGGCGAATGCCTTCCACATCCCGATCAGCCCCGTGCCCCCACCCGTGGGATAAATCACCACGTCGGGCAAGGACCAATCCATCTGCTCAGCCAACTCGTAGCCCAAAGTCTTCTTACCCTCGATGCGGTACGGCTCCTTCAGGGTCGATACCTCGAACCACCCCTCGGCTTCTTTGCGCTCGCCGACGATGCGACCGCAATCGCTGATTAGCCCGTCAACCAGTTCGACCTCGGCACCGCAAGACCGGCACTCGGCGACAAAGGCATGAGGCGTATCACGAGGCATGAAGACAATCGTCGGTAGACCACAGGCGGCGGCGTAGGCTGCCATCGCGCCACCGGCATTGCCCGCGGTGGGGATGGCCAGCTTTTTCGCACCCCGCGCGCGGGCACAGGTAACGGCAGCCGAGAGTCCGCGCGCCTTGAAGGAGCCGGTGGGATTGGGCGATTCGTCCTTGATGTAGAGTTGCGAAAAGCCCGTCCAACGACCCAAGCGCTCCGGGCGGAGCAGCGGGGTGAAACCCTCGCCGAGGGAGACGATTTCCCCAAGCGTGCGGATGGGCATGACTTCCCGGTAGCGCCACATCGTCGGCGGGCGAGAACTGAGCGCGGCGCGGGTCAGCTCGCGGCCAGCCCGGTCGAGGTCGTAGCGGGCGAGGAGGGGCGCACCGACCTCCGACAGGTTCTGCAACACGTCGGCGTCGTAGTGTGCGCCCGTACGGGAACATTCTAGATGCGTTATGAACACGGGGCGGCGTACAATCCTTTCGCAAGTATGTGGTCCTCGACCGCTTCGGGCACCATGTAGCGGATGGACAGGCCAGCGGCCCGGCGCGTCCTAATCTCGGTCGAGGACAGCTCAATGAGCGGAGTATCTATGAAGCGCAGGTGCTCCAGCAGCTTCGGGTCGCCGCCTTCCACCTCGCTAAGACGTGAACCCACCACAACAGTACACTGGGCAAAAATGCCTTCGAGGTCGTGCCACTCGTCTAGCTGGCCGATGTTGTCCGCGCCGATAATAAAAAACAGCGCAGCACGAGGATAAAGCTGGTGCAGCAGGCGCAGGGTTTCAACGGTATAGGACTTGCCCGGGCGGTCTAGCTCCAAGCGCGAGGCCGCAAAGTCGGCGCAGCCAGCCACGGCCAGTTCGACCATAGCCCAGCGCTCCTCGGTCGGTGCGTACGCGCCCTGTTTGAGTGGCGGATCGGCCGCCGGAATGAAAAGCACTTCGTCAAGCGGGATTTGCTCTAAGGCGAAGCGGGCCAAGAGCAGATGGCCGTGGTGGATGGGGTCAAAGGTGCCGCCGATGACGCCGATGCGCCGCATGTTTAGCCCGGCGATTGGCTCAGCCCGGATAGGTGTTTTTGCACGTCCTCGACCAGCTCCGGGTCGCCGCTGTCTTGCAGCACTTCCTTCCAATAGCGCACCGCCAGATCCACATCGCCTTGGGCGCGGGCGATTTCGCCCATGCGGAAGAGAGTGGTGTAATACCACTCGCCGACGTCCGGGTACTCGCGCAACACGTCCTCGTAGATCATTTTGGCCGAGTCGAGATAGCCCTGTTTGTGGTACAAGCGGCCACTTAGGTACTGCTTTTGGGCCAAGCGGCTCCGGCACTCGACGATGCGCTGGAGCGCCTGTTCAGCTAGAGGCGAGTCGGGATTGTCTTCGATGAAGTTGCGGAAGGCCGTCAGGGCCTCAAAGGTCTCCTGCTGGTCCAGCTCCGGGCGGCGCAATTGCTTGAAGTACGACTCGCCTACCTTGAACTGCGCCTCAATCGCCCACTCGCTAGACGGGTAAATATCGACGATGCGCTGATACTCAAAGGCTGCGTTGACCCAATCGCGATTGCAAAAGTGCGCTTCGGCGAGGAGGAACTGCGCCTCGGCGACCCGATGCGAGCCAGGAAAGTTACTGACTAAGCGCTTGAAGTGCTCGGAGGCCTCTAGGCAGCGGTCTTTCTCCATGGCCTTTTGGCCTTCTTCAAAGTAGTAATCTGCGCCTTGGAGTTTCTCGGGCGGCGTGCTGGCACAAGCGGCAATGAACAAGACGAGCGGGAAAGCGAGGTATTTCATAGCTAGCTAGCGATTAGAGAAGAACAAATAAATAAGCCCACCGAGCACGGTGGATACGATCACAGGTTCGACAAATTTGCTCCACGTTTGTTCCTCTAATTCGGTCTTGGCGAATTCGAACTGGTCGTGCTGAAGCACTTCTAACTGCTTTTTGGGAATCCAGTCGCGCTGCGTGCGGGTGATTTCATCCTGCCAATGGACCACATCGTCGCGCTCATCGCTCAAGCGCAGGGCGAGCGTTACCCGGCCCTGGCGGCTGACTTTGCTGCCGCGCAATCCCGAATGCGCGGAGATGCCCAAGTCAAGCACCCGGTAGGACAGGCGCATACTCGCCGGTTGGACTGCCGTCGAATCCAAGGTCACGCTAAAGCCACGCGTCAATAGCCGGTTGGCCAGCAGGTGCTCGACCATCCAATTGGCGTCGTGCTTGCTCTGTGCCACGACCAACAAGGGGGCCGTCGAAGCGTCGTTCGGCATCTCAATGCGCGCCAAACTCTCATCGACCGCACTCGCCACAGTCTCGACCAACAAGTCCATGTTAGTGGGAAAAGGAACGGCGACCGACGCAGTGGCGCAGAGCATCAGCGCGGCCAAAAGGCAATAACAAAATCGGAGCAAAATCGTTCTCATCAACCACCGAGCTGCTTTATCTTGTCGCGGACAGTGGGCACGTATTCGCTATCTGGATATTCGTCAATCAGCTTGCGCAAGGCCGCAAGCGCCCGGTCGCGTTCGCCCAACTTGATGTGACAGTTGGCGATTTTTATTTGCGCGTCGTCGGCCTTACCCGTGTTGCTGAAGGCAAACACTTTGGTGAACTCGATGAGCGCCTGCTGGTATTTGCGCAACCCGTAATAGCACTCTCCCTTCCAGTACTGGGCGTTGTAGGACCATTCGCTCATGGGGGCTTCCCGCAACAAGCGGTCAAACTCGGCCAAGGCGCGGTCGTATTGCTTGTGGCGATAGTAGGCGAGCGCACCTTGGTACATGTTGAACGCATCGCTTTTGCCGACGGCAGCCGTCGTATTGGCTCGTGTAGTGGGGGTGTTGGTACTAGCGGCGACGCGCGGCGGCATCGCGCGACCGCGGGGCAGAGAATCCAACCGCGCACTTAGGACGCGGTTCTGGCCTTGGAGGGCTCTGAGTGCCTGCCGCAACTGGGCGTTGGATGTCTCTAGCTGGCGCACGCGCTCGGCCATGACCTGCTCGCGCTCGTACGCGGCTGCAACGGCGCGTTCAAGGGCTTGGAGGGCCGCGCTTTTTTCTTCTGGCTGGACCTCTTCCCACTGGACGGGTGGTTGTTCGGTTCGCGGCGGCGCAGCACAAGCCCCAAGGCCCAAGGCCAACACCAACGCGCTTTTCGCGCTTTTCATTGCATTTTTTATTGGAATCACAAATGAACCATCTTCGATAAATATAGCACAATCCCCCTCTCCAGACCAAATCGCGCAAGGGGCGTCACGCACACGCGCTGGGCAGCGCCTTGATGCGCTCGACTAATTGGGTAGTGGAAGTGCCCGGCCACAGCGGCAGCGCGCACACTTGGCCGCCGCGCACTTCGACGTGTTCGCGGCCGACGATGGCGTCTGGGGCGTAATCGCCCCCCTTGACCAAGACATCGGGCCCGAGCGCGGCCACGAGACCCTCGACGCTTTCGCCAGAGAAGATACACACATGCGAAACGCATTCTAAGGCCGCGAGCACGGCAGCGCGGTCGTCTTGCGGGCAGACGGGCCGTCCGTGGCCCTTGAGGGCGCGGACCCCGTCGTCGTCGTTTAACCCCACCGCGAGACAGTCCCCCAAGGCGCGCGCCGCGCGCAAGTACTCGACGTGCCCTCGGTGCAGCAAGTCAAAGCATCCATTGGTGAAGACGAAGGTCTGCCGCGCTTTTTTCAATTGTCTGCGGACGACAAGCAACTGGTCGCACGTAATGATTTTGGCGGGACCGACCAAAGCCGGCTGTACATCGGACGACTGCATGGGCAGAGACGAGATTAGAAGATGGGGTGGATGACGGGAGTTGAACCCGCGCCCTCCAGGGCCACAACCTGGCGCTCTAACCAACTGAGCTACACCCACCACCTAGATCTTGAGGGCTTGCATGGCGTGCCCAGTAGGACTCGAACCTACGACCGTCTGCTTAGAAGGCAGATGCTCTATCCAACTGAGCTATGGGCACATCGCCAAGCGGTGCAAGCATTTAAAAATATTAGGGCCTATCCCGCGCAAAGTCAACGCGACTCGCGGCTAGGCCGGCCCGCCGCTTTCGTTGTTGACGGCCTGCACCAGCGCCCGCATATAGGCGATGGAGTACGCGACGCCGGCGCGACTGCCCCCGATCATCTCGGGAATGTGGTCGGGAATGATGGCCCCGTCGAACTCAACCGCGCGCAGGGCCTGCATCACGCGGTGCATGTCCTGATAGCCATCGTCCATCAGGGTTTCGACCCACGGGTCCGGCATGGGATTGGAGACGTTGCGGAAGTGAATTTTGAAGAGCTTGTTGCGCGTACCAAAGTAGTGTATCGCTTCTTCGACCGACGCCCCCATACCCTGCTTGCCGCCCTCCAGCCAGCAGCCGACGCACAGACAGACGCCGATATTGGGACTGTCGGCAATGTCCATCGCCCGCTTGTACCCGGCAAAATTGCCGAAGATGCAGCGCGGTATTCCGCCTAGGGCATAGACCGGCGGGTCGTCGGGATGGATACCGATATAAACTCCGGCTTCCTCGGCGACCGGCGCGACCTTACGGATCATGTACTCGTAGTTTTCCCACAGCTCGTCTTCCGCGTAGGCGCGGCCGTGGGTCAAGTCGCCGGCAAAGGTCTCGCTGCCCCAGCGACCTTTGGCATTTTTGATGTCGAGAGTTCGCGCACTCATGCCGCCGCGGCGAGTGGTGCGGCCGGTGCTCCAGATGCCATTGCCCATGTGGGCGTACGTGTGGTAGCGGATGCCAGCGGCGCCGAGGTCGCGGATGAATTGGATTAATTCTGCGACTTTTTCGTCGCGGCCGGGCAGATTGAGCGTAATCTCCGGGACGTTGTGGACCGCGTGATTGGCGATGCGATAGATCTGCAGGCCGTATTGAGCAAAGCGCACGGCGAACTGTTTGTAGTGTTCGACGCTGTGCAACGCCGGGTCGTCAATGCCGAGCATGACCCATTCGACGCCGAGCTGTTGGAAGAATTGCAAATCCTCGTCGCTGGCCTTGTGCGAGGTCTGAACGGCGACTTGGATTCCCGGTTTGCTGGAGTACAGGCCGGGGACGGCGCGCAATGCGTAGGGTCTGTTGGCGGTCATAGAGTGCCTTCCTTTATCAGTTCGGAAACCGGCTGCGACCTTTCCCAGCGCAGCGCGACTTCTTGGTCAATACCGCAGAGCCAGTTCCAGGTGCGGATGCGCCTCACCCGATCGCGGTAGGATTCAACTTCGGTTACATACGGCAGACGCGGACGATCGCGATAGGCGGGAATTTCCACGGCATCGCAGAGCCAGTCTCGCTGTGGTGCAGCCGTGCGGTGGTAGGAGAACTTGATCATGCTGCGGGCGCGGTCGTTGGTTTTAGGACCGGCCTTGTGCCAGATGCCATAGCGGGTCAGCACCACCGTGCCGGCCGGCACCGTCAGCGAGACTTGGCCGAGGATGTCGCCGTAGTGGGCGATGGCCTCGCGATCGACGGCGCGGCAATGCGAGCCGGGCAGAACCATGGTCGGCCCATCGGCGAGCGCGACGCTGTGCGGGTAGTAATAGCACTGGAGTTCAAAGACGTCGTAGCCGCTGCCCGAAAGCCCGTCCGAATGCCAAGTCTGGCCGAAGTGCGGCTCCTTGAAAAAGTGGTGGTGGCCGCCTCGGGGCACCAAGAAATCCTCGCCCAACAGCGAGCGCGCGACCCCGGCGACTTGTGGATGCAGCAACACCTGCTGAGTGAAGTCGTCCGCGGCGATAAAGGCGTCGCAATTGCCGGGAGCGAGGCCGTCGCAGCAGCGGTTGAAGTTCTCGTCAATGACGCTTTCGAGGACGACCAAGCCGGAGGCGACAAAGTCCATGACGCCGTCGTCGTCTAGCGTCGGTTTAATTGGCGACATCCGTTCCTCCTAAGCGAATTTTTCGAGCACGAACTCATAGCCGAGGTAGTCGTTGTCTTGGCCTTCGTACGCGTAGAGCTTGGCGATGGGAAACTGCACCACGCGCCAGCCATCGGCCACGGCCGCCAGCACTGATTCGTAGGGCGGGTCGGCGCTGGGCAGGGTCGGGGTTTGCGGCTGGGTGGCGTCGTACAAGGCCCAACTAGCCAGTGGCGAGCGCATATTGGTCGATTTGGCGTAGAGATAGAGAATCTGCTGGCCGGGTTCGGCGAGCAATTCACCGAGGCGGTCGAGATCCGCGGCGGTAATCGCCTCGGTGCGGAGTTTGTCTCGGCACTGTGTCAACCAGTCTTTTACAGCTTCGTGCATATAGGCTCCCTATGGCGTCGGCGACATAAGAAAGCGCCCTCGTGTAGCGCGGTCAACAACCAGCGATGCCCTAATAATCAACCACCACCTTGACGGTTTGGGGCTGGAGCGCTGCGTCGAAACCAGCGACTAAGTCGGGAAAGGGGACGCACTGCGAGATGAGAGGAGTCACGTCGAGTCGCTGCCGCGCCAACAGGTCCAGGGCCTGGGGAAATACGTGGGCAAAGCGGAAGGAGCCGCGGACGGTCAATTCCTTTTGCATGACCAAGTTGACCGGCAGTTCAATCGGGCCGCCCTGGACACCCAACTGCACGATGGTGCCACCGGCCTTGCAGTGCGCGTACGCGGCTTGCAGGGCAGCCGGGGCACCAGAGGCTTCCACGACGACGTCGAATCCCTCGCCCGCCGCCTGCGCCACAGCCGTCGCATCGTCGGCGCGCACGGGCTGATCGGCCCACAGCGACACGGCTAAGTCGAGCGCACTTTGGCGAATATCGCTGACGGCGAGATGGGCGGCTCCGTAGTGCCGAGCGACCAAGCCGATGAGCTGGCCAATGGGACCGGCACCCGTCACCAGCACGCGCTTGCCAGCGATGCCCCCTGCTTGGCCGACGCCGTGGACGGCGATGGATAGCGGTTCGAGTAGGGCCGCTTGGCGGTAGTCCATCGCCGCGGGAAGCAGATGGCAGTTGTGCGCATGGACTTGCACGTATTCGCGGAACGAGCCGTCTTGGGGTGGGCTACAGGCAGCAGAGCCGAAGTAGCGCATCTGCGGGCAGAGATTGTAGCGGCCTTGGCGGCAGTGGGCGCACGTGCGACAGGGACGGGATGGGTCAATGGCCACTCGGCTGCCCGCTGGCAGCACGTCCGCGAACGCACCCGCATCTACTACTTCCCCGGCCGACTCGTGCCCGAGGACAAAGGGGCGCTCTGGGACGAAATCGCCGTTTCTGCCGTGGACGTAGTAGTGCAGGTCCGAGCCGCAGATGCCGGTGGCGCGGATTTGCACCAAGACTTCGTCTGCGGCGATATGCGGTCGCTCGATTTCCGCGGCTCGCAGGTCGCGGGCACCGTGTAGGTAAAAAGCTCGCATGCAGCGGATAGTAGCGGCCAAAGTACGGCGCGTCAAGGGAGGGGCTGACCGCGGCGAGATTTGCCTACCGCAGGCGTTGTGCGTACTGTGCAGACACCATTCTCGTTAGAAAGGGAACCCACCGTGAAACTCGGTCTCAAGTTCGGTCTCGACACACTCAGCAAAGAAAACCTGCAATTCGCCCAGCAGATGGGCGTCACCCACATCGTCGTCCACAGTCCCCACCTCGGCAACGAGGGCGTGCTCGATTATTTCGAGTTGCTGCGGATGAAAAAATTCATCGACTCGTTCGGCTTGGAACTGTGCGCCATCGAGAACTTGCCCGGCGACCACATGCACCCCATCACCCACGCGACGCCAGCGCGCGACGCCCAGTTGGCGAAAGTCTGTACCTCCATTGAAAACATGGGGAAAATCGGCATCCCGATCCTCGGCTACTACTTCAGTTTGGCCGGCGTCTCCGGCCACTGGCGCGCGTACGACAGCGGCGGCGGGCGCGGTGGTGCTGGTCTTAAAAGTTTTGATTACGCCTTAGTCAAGGACGCGCCGGCGATCGTCGATGAGCCGGTCTCGGTCGCCGAGATGTGGGAGCGATTGGCCTATTTTCTCGAACGGGTAGTGCCCGTCGCCGAAAACGCTGGGGTCAAACTCGCTGCCCACCAAGACGACCCACCGGCCGAAACCCTCTTCGGCACGGGCCGGCTCTTGACCAATCACGACGCCATGCAGCGGTTGATCGATCTCGTGCCCAGTCCGAGCAATGGATTGGAGTTCTGTCAGGGAACGGTGGCCGAGATGGGGCCGGACGAGACAATCTCAGCCGTGCGCCGCTTCGCCGCCCAAGGTAAGATATTCTACGTGCATTTCCGCAATGTGCGCGGCGGCTTCCCCAAGTTCGACGAGGTCTTTATCGACGAGGGCGACGTCGACATGATCGCCGCGCTCAAAGCCTATCGCGACGCCGGCTACGACGGGGTCATCACGCCCGACCACACGCCCCGCGTAATCGGCGACGAGCCGTATGGACACAGGGGGAGGGCTTTCGCTCTAGGGTACATTCGCGCCGGAATGCAGGCGTTAGAATTGCTGGATTAGTAAGAAGTGATGCAGAGAGTGGTGCCGAGGGCCGGACTCGAACCGGCACGTCCTTAAGCGGACAGTGGATTTTAAGTCCACCGCGTCTACCAATTCCGCCACCCCGGCGCACAAACAAAAAAATGGAGGCGACGCCCGGACTCGAACCGGGGATAAGGGCTTTGCAGGCCCCTGCCTTACCACTTGGCCACGTCGCCTCAACAGGGGTTTGAAAGTACGCGGCGGGCACGCTCCTGTCAACCGGCCCGCCGGCCGGTTGCACTTAGCCAAAATAGGTTGAAGATGCGCTGACGCCTCGTCCACAGCCGACCGCACCGACGCCTTTGACACGGTGCACAAAACCTATAAACTAAAAAAGAGCTTTCACAATGAGACAATACCTCGACCTAGTAAACCATTGCCTCGACCACGGCGAGACCAAAGCCGACCGCACGGGCGTCGGCACCCTCGCTATCTTCGGCTATCAGATGCGCTTTGATCTCGCGGACGGGTTCCCCTGCCTGACCACCAAGAAGCTGCATTTGCGCTCCATCATCCACGAACTCTTGTGGTTCCTCAAGGGCGACACCAACACGGCCTATTTGCAAAAGAAAAAGGTCAGCATCTGGGACGAATGGGCCGATGAAAACGGCGACCTCGGCCCCATCTACGGCAAGCAGTGGCGCAATTGGTCAACTCCAGACGGCCCCATCGACCAAATTCAACGCGCCATTGACCTCATTAAGACCAACCCCGATTCGCGCCGCATCCTCGTCAGCGCGTGGAACGTCGGCGAGTTGGAGCAAATGGCCCTCATGCCCTGCCACTGCCTGTTCCAGTTTTTCGTCATTCGCGGTCGGCTTTCCTGCCAACTCTATCAACGCTCTTGCGACGTGGGGCTTGGCGTGCCGTTCAACATCGCCAGCTACAGCCTGCTGACCATGATGATGGCCCAAGTCTGTGGTTTGCAGCCCGGGGAATTTGTCTGGACTGGTGGCGATGTCCACATCTATCAGAACCACGTCGCCGCGCTGCGCCAACAACTCGCCCGCACTCCCCGGTCACTGCCGGTGATGACCATTAAAAATCGCGGCCAGTCGATTTCCGACTTCCGCTACGACGACTTCAAACTGCTCAACTACGATCCCCATCCTTCCATCCGCATGGAAATCGCCGTCTGACGGGCTTATTTGCTCAGTCTTGGTTGAGAGTGCTCACCTGCGGATGGGCTGCATCCATGGCCCAAGCCCCGATCTGTCCGTCCCCGTCCAAATCGGCCCGCACCACCAACAAAAACCCCTCGCCGACGGGCCAGAACTCCCACGTATAGCCCTCTATCCGCCACCAGGCGGGCCGTATATTTTTGTCGTTCGGATCGAAGTAGCGGCCGTGCTCATCAAAATGGACCTTTTCTAACAAGTAGAGCTGTTCCAACCGCGCTTCCAATTGGATCAAGGCCCGCTGATGAGGGGTCAAGCGAGCAAAGTGCACCACCCCCAGTCCTATGATCACCAGCACCAAGAGCGTCAACTCGATCAGTCTCAGCGGCATGAGATCTCCACTTCAGCGACGATTTGGCCCGCGTCTAGGTCAATCGACTCGGAATAGCGTCCATAAGGCTCGGAATAGCCAAAGGGATTGAGCGAGCCGCTACTGTACTCGCCGTTGCCGTCGCGATCTACAAAGGTCCACAGCGAATAGGTGCCGGCCAGCAGGCCGTTCAGCGCAAAACGCCCGTCCTCGTCGGTCCACTCAGCGTACGTCCGCCCGTCCTCGTGGACGACCGCGACCCGGACGCGCCCCCTTTCCGCAGCCTGCACCTGCCCCCGAATTGCCGCAGTCTCCGCGCCGACTGTAAACGAGAGCGCGAGCAGGCTATCGGCGAGGCCATTGCCAGCCCGGTCCGCGAGCCGAGCGGCCGGCCCCGCGAGCCGATACGCACCCGGTGCCAGCGGTTCGGCGGGCGCAAAGCGGGCGCAGTTGGGCGCTGGCCACAGCCAATCCCCCGCTAGTGCTTGCGTCGAATCGCTCCCCGTCCAAAACCCTTCCAACGCGGCAGCCTGCATGGCCTCAGAAAAAAGCAAGTCCAAAGCATCCCTTGGGGCCAGTTGATTTCGCGCCAGCGCGACAAAAGAGGGCGGCTTGCGGTCGGCCCGCCCACTGCCGCGGACAGGCGTATCCCACTGTACGGGCGCACCAGCGAGCGCGAGCTGCACGGGATAGCGCCGGCCCGGCTCCTGCGCTGCCGTTTCGACGTAAATTTTTTCCTCTGCATTCGGGGCCGCATATAGCGACTCCACCGCCAGCCCAGTGACCTCCAACTCTAAGTCTCGCGGGTCCACGGCCGCAGTAAACAGCAACATCAGCCGCTCGGCGTGTACGGCTTGGACCCGCTTGAGTACGGGCGCGGACATCTGTCGACGCATGAGCGCTAAATCGCCAGCCAGCACTTCTTCCTCCCCTACTTCCACAGAGGACGCTGGCAGAGCCAACCACTCGTCGTCGTCAGGCAGGGCGTTGCGATTGGCATCCCTAAAGGCCAGTACCCGATAGTGGCCCGGAGCGAGGCGGGCGAACTCATAGCCTCCATCGGCACCGCTCTGCGTCTGATAGGACGGTTCGTCCAAACCTACCTCTCCGCTAAAAGTTCCCAAGTCATAGGCCCAAACGTGGACACCGGACACGGGTTGATGGTCTTGGTACACCCGGCCCCGCACCAGCCCCTGATCGAGCTGTGAGCCGGTGGCAAAAGCCAAGGTAAAGGATTCCGTCAAGGCATTGCCCCGTAGATCCCGCGCCCCGGTACCCACCGTCAGCACATAAGTTCGCTCCTCGGCCAAAGGCATGGCAATGCGCAGCCGTGGGCCACGCCACGACAGTTGCAGCGGTCCGGCCGGCGATGTGAAAAGAGCAGCTTCAGTCTGCTCGCGATTCATGGGTTCGCTGAAGACGATTTCTATTTGGGTATCCCGCGTCACTTCCAAGGCGTCGCTCTCCGGGTAGTGAGACAGAATGCGGGGCGGCTCTTTGTCCACCGGCCCTCCGGTAGGCGGCCCGACTTTGGCGCAACCCAACAACAGCGCGACCAAGACGCTAATCAGCACCGTGCGGGTGGGCCTCGGCGTAGATGGCTTGTAGGTGCTCTAAGCTCACTTCGGTATAACTCTGAGTCGCGGCCAAGGTCGCATGGCCGAGGAGTTCCTTGACGGCCACTAAATCGGCACCAGCGTCGAGGAGATGGGCAGCAAAGGAGTGGCGCAGACGATGCGGGCTGAGCGAATCGTCTTTCGACACTGTTTGCAGGTGGCGCTCGACGATGCGCTGTACGGTGCGGCGACTCAATCGCTTGCCGCGTCCGTTGAGGAAAAGGGCACCGGCTTCTACTTGGGACATATCGCATTCGAGTAGAACCTCGGCGCGGCGTTGCAGGTACGCTTTGAGCGCTTCTTGCGCCTTTGCACCAATGGGGGCGATGCGCTCCTTGCGGCCCTTACCCATCACCTTGATGGTGCCCTCGGCCAGATCCAGCGACGAGAGGTTGAGCCCCACCAGCTCGCCGAGGCGAATGCCCCCTCCATAGAACACCTCTAGAATGGCACGATCCCGCATTCCGCTGAACCGCTCGGTCGAAGGGGCTTCCATGGCCTCGGCGACCTGCTCTACGGGTAAGTGCCTCGGCAATGCACGCTCGACCAAAGGCGATGCCACTGCACCAGCCGGATTAGCGACGAGCGCTCCCTCGCGGCAGAGATAGCGGAAGAGCGAGCGCAGGGCTGCCAATTTTCGGGCGACAGTGCTGGCTTTGAGGCCCTTTCCTTCTAGGTCGGCAACAAAGGACTGCACCTGCTCGCGCTGCACTGCCCGCAGCGGCAGTTGCAAATTATCGACTCGTGGGTAGAGAAAGCGGGCGAATTGCTGCAAGTCGCAGCGATATGAACTGAGGGTGTACTCGGCGCAGTTGCGCTCTTTGTGCAAGTATGCCAAAAAGCGGGCAATGCCCTCTTCGAGGCTAGATCCGGCGTGCAGAGCGCTCTGCGATGCATCGGCCATGGCAGTTAACGAGCCAAGGAGAAATGAATATTCAGGCAGCTTGGGCGCTTTTGTCTTTTTCGCCCTCTTCGCTTTCGTATTCGGTACCGCAGACCCGGCAGTGCATGGCAGGGGCACCCGAGCGGCTACTCTTTTCGTAGAGCAAAGCAGCGTCGCAATGGGTGCACTTGCGATCTATGGGACGGTCCCAGCTAGCGAACTTGCACTGGGGATAGGTGCTGCAACCAAAGAAGACCTTGCCCTTGCGAGACCGCTTCTCCACGATCTGGCCATCGCAGCCGTCCTCTGGGCACTGAATCCCAAGAACATAGGGCTTGACGTTTTTGCAATCTGGATAGCTGCTACAAGCCAAGAAGCGGCCATAGCGACCCGTCTTGACGACCATGGGCGCGCTGCACTGATCGCAGACTTCGTCGGTCTCCACCTCACTTTGCTCTTCGAGAGGTTTTGTATTTTTGCACTTGGGATAACCAGAGCAAGCCAAAAAGCGGCCGTTGCGACCCCACTTGACGACCATGTCGGACCCGCAGTCCTCGCAGTCCTCGTCCGACACCTCTTGCAGCGCGCGCTTTAGCTCTTTGCGTTGACTATTGGCCGTGTCTAAATCGCCCTTCCACGAGCCGTAGAACTGCTGCACGATCTCCACCCAGTTGGTGCCCCCATCTTCGATTTGATCGAGCTTGTCCTCCATGTTGGCCGTGAAAGCTACGTTGAAGAGGTGCGGAAAGGTATCGACGAGTAGTTTGTTGACAGTCTGGCCGCGCTCAGTGGCCACGAAGTAGCGATTATCGACCTTTTCGACGTACTCGCGATCGAGGATGGTAGTGATGATTTGCGCGTAGGTTGAGGGACGACCAATGCCCTCGGACTCCAGTTGCTTGACCAGAGACGCCTCGGTAAAGCGCGGCGGCGGCTTAGTAAAGTGCTGCTCGGGAAAAATATTCTCTAACTTCAGCACTTCGCCCTCGGCAATGCCAGCAGGCATGGCCCGCGATTCGTCTTTTTCTTCTCCCTGGGCCATGCCGTTAGACATAGCCTCCGGCTTGTCCTCGTCTTCTTTGCTCTCGCTGTAGAGCAGGGTAAAGCCCGGAAACTTGACGATGCTACCTGTAGCGCGGAGCAAATAGGGGCCGGCCTCGACATTAGCCGTCGTGATGCTGAGTACCTGCGGCTTCATCTGCGAGGTCACGAATCGCTTCCAGATCAGGGAGTATACCCGCGCTTGATCTGGCGTAAGCAAGTCCTCGATCTTGTCTGGATGCAAAGCCACGGAGGTGGGGCGTATAGCCTCATGGGCGTCCTGGGCGCTGTTTTTGGTCCGGTAGTGATTGGGCGTTTCGGGCACGTATTCGTGGCCGTAGAGGGTGCCGATCTGCTCGCGCACCTCGGCAATGGCGTCGCCCGCAACGCGCACTGAATCCGTGCGCATATAGGTAATTAAACCACGGGTTTCACCCTCGACCTCAATGCCTTCGTATAGCTGCTGAGCTACAGCCATAGTGCGCTTGACCGAAAAGCGCATCCGCCGGGCGCATTCCTGCTGCAGGGTGCTGGTTGTGAAGGGCGGGGCCGGGCGGCGCACTTGGTCGCGCTGCTTGACCTCTTTGACCGCTATATCCTGCGCGGCCAACTCGGCGGCGATGCGATCGGCTTCCTCCTGATTGGCGATGTCGAGCTTCTCGCCGTCTTTGGCCAAAAGGCGCGCCCGAAACGAATCTTGGCTCTCGCGGCCCAAAAGGGCCTCGACCGACCAGTACTCCTGAGGATCAAACGCCTTGATCTCGCGGTCGCGCTCGCAGATTAACCGCACGGCTACGGACTGCACTCGACCGGCTGAGAGCCCGGAGTGTATGACCTTCCACAAGAGCGGGCTGATCTCGTATCCGACCAAGCGGTCCAGCACGCGCCGCGCCTGCTGGGCATCGACTTTGTGGAGATCCAGCACACTCGATTGATCCAGCGACTCGCGCACTGCCTTGGGCGTGATCTCGTTGAAGAGAATGCGCTTGACGTTGTCGTCCTTGCGGGAGATGGCCTGGGCCACGTGCCAAGCAATGGCTTCGCCCTCGCGGTCGGGGTCGGTGGCCAAGTAGGTGGTATCGGCGGCTTGAGCTGCTTTGCGAAGACCGTCGAGGATCTTGCCCTTGCCCCGAATCGTTACGTAGCGCGGCTTAAAGCCGTCTTCAATGTCGATGCCCAGTTCCTTGGGCGGCAGATCCCGCACGTGCCCCATACAGGGTTTAACCACAAAATCCTTGCCCAAAATTTTGTTGATTGTCTTGGCCTTGGCCGGCGACTCGACAACCACCAATGACTTACCCATCTGCTCCCTCGATTGATAGTACTGAAAGCCGTAACTTACGTAAGTTACATAATTTTCTGAATATATAGACGCCCTAAGACAATCGCAAGACGCGCTCTTGACAAACTAAAGCCGCCGCCTTTTTGTAACGCATTCGGTTTTACGCACTGCATTCTCTAGAGTTTTCACCTTGATCCACCGCAAGAAATCAAGCGAAATAGAACACATCGCCGCTAGCTGCGAGATCGTCTTCGCCGTCCAGCAGAAGCTCGAAGCGCTCATTGCGCCTGGCGTGAGCACTCTCGAGCTGGATCAAGTCGCCGAGGCCGAAATTCGCGCCTTAGGGGCGGTCCCCGCCTTCAAGGGATACCACGGCTTCCCCTACTCGATTTGTACTTCAGTAAATGCCGCAATCGTGCATGGGTTCCCCGACGAAACCCCACTGAAAGAGGGCGACATCGTCAGCATTGACGTGGGTGCCTGCCTCGACGGCTATTATGGCGACGGGGCCTTTACCGTCGCGGTCGGCGCAATCAGCGTGCAGGCGCAGCACCTTATTAATGGTACCCTCGCTTGCCTCGCCCAAGGCATTGACCGAGCGCGACCCGGCGGACGGCTCTCCGACATTTCGCACGCCATCCAATCCCACGCCGAAAGCCAAGGACTGGCTGTGGTGCGCGAGTACGGGGGCCACGGCATTGGCCTCGAGCTGCACGAGTCTCCCTATATCGAAAACTATGGCCCTCCCGGTAAAGGTCCGCTGCTCAAATCCGGCCACGTATTCTGTATCGAGCCAATCCTCTGCCTAGGCGACCCCCAAATCGACCATCTCGACGACTGGACCACCCTTACCTCCGACCGCTCGCTCGCCGCCCACGCCGAGCACACCGTCGCCATTACTGAGGACGGGCCGTGGATTTTGACCCTGCCCGCCGTGCTGGCATGAAGGTCACCTTCCTCGGCACCGGCACCTCCATCGGAGTGCCGCGCATCGGCTGTTACTGTCCAGTTTGCACCTCGGACGATCCAAAAAACAAGCGCTTGCGCTGCGCTTTACACCTAGCCCATCAAGGCCGGTCCATTCTTGTCGATGCCGGTCCGGATCTCAGAACCCAAGCCTTGCGCTATCAGATCGACCGCGTCGATTGCGTGCTGTTGACCCACGGCCACGCCGATCATCTCCACGGCCTCGACGACGTGCGCTCCTATTGCTTTGACCGCGATCAGCCGCTGCCCTGCTATGCGGACCCAAATACCATTGCACGCGTCGAACGAGTTTTCGACTACGCGTTTGACAAAGACGCTCCCAGCGCGACGCCACAAATTACCTTGCGTCCGATTGCCGGGCCGTTCACTACCTGTGGGCTCGCCATCGAGCCGCTCACCATCTATCACGGTCGCGCCCCGGTTCTCGCCTTCCGCATCGGCAATTTCGCCTACGCCACGGACACCAACTACATCCCAAAGGCAGCCATGGCGCGGCTGCGCGGCCTAGAGGTCTTGGTCCTCGACGCACTGCGCCACAAAGAACATCCTACCCATTTCAACGTCGAGCAGGCGTTGGCCATCGTCGCCGAGCTCCGGCCCGCTCGTACCTACCTCACGCATATAGCCCACGACCTCGACCACCATCAGACCAATGCCGAACTTCCCCCAAGTGTGGAACTTGCCTACGACGGATTAGTGCTCAAGTTAGGATAAAAAACGAGGATGCCGCCGGTTTCCCGACGACATCCTCGCCTCAATCAAAAGCACTCCGGTGTTTAGTTCAACACTTGGACCATCCGCAGTGCTTGCACATCAGACAGCTACTCTCATACGATACCGTCGATCCGCACTCTGGACAGGTTGTCAGCACCTTCGGCTCGCTACTCTCGCTGGAACTGGGCGGCACGCCCTCGGGAGCAATAGCATCGGGCTGCTTGCCTGCCTTCCGCTGCAAATAGCGCTCCATCGCCTTGCCAATGGCATCCGGCGTAGACAGGATCAACTCGCCGTCTTCCCACACCGGACTTGGCCCCGAAATACCCTTCAACTCGCTGATGACTTCCTGTGGGTCAACCCCCGAGCGCAACGCGAGCGAAATTAGCCGACTGATGGCTTCGGACTGGGCGGCGGCATTGCCACCCGCCTTGCCGATAGTACTAAAGACCTCACAGACCCCGTATTCGTCTTCGTTGATCGTTACGTAGATCTTGCCTTCGCCGGTGTTGATCCGCTCGGTAATGCCTGCGGTGACGGCCGGGCGGCGGCGGCGATGCCGAAAGCCATCCGGCCCCAAGGAATCGGGGACCTCCACAACCGAATCTTCCTTCTTGTCCGCTTGCCCCTCGGTCTGCAGGATGCCCTCGCGGCTGCCCTCGCGGTACACCGTCACGCCCTTGAGGCCCTCCTTGTACGCGGTGATGTAGATGTCGGCAACCGTCTCTAGCGCGATGTCTTCGGGCAGGTTGATCGTCGAAGAAATGCTGCTATCGGTGTACTTCTGGAGCACGCCCTGCATCTTGACTCGGAAGAAGGGGTCGATTTCGTGGGCCGTCACCACGTAATCGGGCAGGTCCTCGTCGTCGCCGAAAATGCGCTGGATGAGCGGGTGATAGACCTTGTATTCGCGAAAACTCTCGCCGTCGTCCTGCTTTACCCGGCGGGTGTAGCTAGTGCAGAAGATCGGCTCAATCCCCGAACTCGTCTGCGCCACAATCGAACCCGTACCCACCGGCGGCATGGTGATCAAGGTGCAATTGCGCAGGCCGTGCTCGGCGATTTTTTCTTGCAGCGCTTGGGGTAGGCCCTGGATGAATTTGCTCTGCTTGATGCCCTCCCAGTCGAAAAGCGGGAAGGCTCCCTTCTCCTGCGCCAATTCGACGGACATTTCATAGGCGTTGTGGCAGATGGTGGCCATAACGCGGTCTATAATTTCCAAGGCCTCGTCCGAATCGTACTTACTCTGCATCAAGACCAGCGCATCGGCCATGCCGGTGATGCCCAAACCCACCCGACGGTCGGAGGCTACGGCTTCCCGAATTTTGGGCAAGGCATGATTGTCCATGTTGTACTCAATGACGTTGTCCAAAAATCGGGTCGCCACGCGAGCGGCCTCCCCCAACGCCTCGTAGTCGAACTCGCCATCGGCGCGGACGAAGTTCACCAGATTGAGATTGCCCAAGTTGCAGGCCGTGTACGAGGCCAGCGGCTGCTCGCCGCAGGGATTGGTGCTGGTGAGCGGATTGACGTATTCGACATTGTGATACTCGCGCATCGTGTCCCAAAAAATAATCCCCGGCTCGGCGCTGGCGTGGGCATTGGCGATGATCTTGTCCCACAATTGGCGCGCCTTGACCGTGCGGAATACTTTGCCATCCCAGCACAAGTCAAAGTCCGAGTCGTCCAATACAGCCTGCATGAACTCGTGGGTAATCAGCACGCTGATGTTGGCGTACTGCACTTTGGTGCGATTGGCGTCGTTTTTGATGGTAATAAAGTCTTCGATATCGGGATGATCGACTCGCAAGGTCAGCATCAGGGCACCGCGACGGCCGGCTTGGGAGACGGCATTGGTGCTCTCGGAGAGCAAGTTCATAAAGGCCGTGCAACCCGGCGAAGCATCCACCGTGGCGTTGACCGGGGCTCCTTGCGGCCTGAGAATCGACAGATCCGTGCCGACGCCCCCGCCCGTGCGGTACACCATCGCCGACTCGCTCAGGCAGCGATAGATGCCCTCTAGGCTGTCCTCTTCAATGGGAATGACATAGCAGTTGGACAGCGTCGGCTTACGCCTAGCCTCGTCCCGACCAGCGCCGTGCATGACGCGCCCGCCGGGGATGAACTTGAAGTCCATCAATAGCGAGAAGAAGCGGTCGTACCAGAGTTGGGGATCCTCCTCCACCGAAGCCATGGCCCGGGCGATGCGGTCCCAAATGTGCAGGGGGCCGGTCTCGCCGGGTGCCAAGTACTTGTTGCGTAAAACGTCGATGGCAAGGTCGTTGTCGCCGTAATAGGTCTCAGCATTGGCGGCGCGGGCCAAGAGAGCATCGTGGCCGTTGCGCTTGAGCCCGTGGCCTTCGAGTTGCGCAAGCAGATCTTCAAATCGGTGTGCGACCACAGGATCTTTCTCAATTTTAGATGCCATTACGGCCCTCCTTTTGAGGCAAAACAATACCTTGTCCGCGCCGCGAGGAGGGAGATCGTCGCGGAGGTTTGCGTTGACCAAGAATTGTTAGAATGTACTGAAAGTGGGGAGTGAACAAAAGTGCAGATATTGCAACCACACTATCTTCAAAATCTTGCACTTGTTCAACACAAGATGTTGTGTTTGTCCAAAAAAAGCAACAATGGAGGGCTTGTCAAGCAAAAAACAAGGATGCGCTAAAAAAAACAGCATCGGCCCTTAATTATTCGCCAATTGATCCAATTCGCGCATGAAATCGCTCTTGTCTTTGAACTGGCGATAGACCGAGGCAAAACGCACGTACGCCACATCGTTGAGCTGGCGCAGATGCTCTATAACGCGCTCGCCGAGCTGCTTGGAGGGAATTTCCTTCACGTTGAGACTGCCCACTTCGGCCTCGACCTGATCGACGAGTTGCTCGATCTCCTCGGCCGAAACGGTCGTCTTATAACAGGCTACCTGTATCTTGTCGAGCAGTTTACTGCGATCAAAAGGCTCGCGCCGACCGTCGGCCTTAATAACAGATAGGGGCACGTTCTCGATGTATTCATAGGTTGTGAAGCGCTTGTCGCAGCTTGTGCACTCGCGGCGACGACGGATCGCCATACCTTCGCGGCACGACCGCGAATCCACCACCCGATCTTCTTCACCATTGCAATAGGGACACCGCATAGACTAATCCTCCTACTAACCTGTTCAGAGTACAGTGGACGGCGTTTGTGCGGGGAAGAAAGGGAAGGAAAGTAATACTAAATATAAGAAAAATAGGGAGATATGGCAACCGTCAATTGAGCCTAAAGGTGAAGGGCAGGCTAACCCAGACCTTGACGGGCCTATCGTTTTGCATCGCCGGCGTAAACTCCGACTGGAGAGCGGCGGCTTTGGCGACCTCGTGGAACACCTTGGGACCCGTGATCTTGCCGATCTGCTCGACCTTGCCGTCTTTGCCGACGAGCGCGGTGACAAACACCTTGCCCGTGATGTTGGCCTTCTGAGCAGTAGGCGGATACTTCGGCTCTACTCTCTTGGTGAGCTTAGGCTTCTTCTCGACCCGCCACAACTCGACGATTTCTTCTTCCTCCTCCAACTCGACTTCCTCAATCACCACCTCCTCCTCTAATGGCGGCGGCGGTGCTAGATCGTCGAGATCGAGGTCTAGCTCAGTGTCCTCAATGGTCACGTCATCCGGGACATCCGGGTTGTCGGTAGGTACGGGCACTACCGGCCGGGCTGGCGGAGGGGGCCGGCGTTCCTGTTTAGTCTCGGGGATTTCTTCGAGTTGAATGATAATCGGCTGTTCGGGTTTGGCGTAGGCTTCGGGCTCGAAATTGGGGAAAAGACCAAAGAGGGCCGCGTGCACGAGGGTAGAAAGACCCGTGCAGGCCCACAACGTCTTCCGGTACGTCAACCGCAGGTTGGCTTCAGGCTGTTTGCCGCGAATCATTCGTCCAACTCCCGTTTGGTGGAGAAGTTGACCCGCAGAGCCTCGACCTTGCGCAACTCCTCCATGACATCGGAAATCACCCCGAACTCGGAATCCTTATCGCCCCGCAATGAGATGATCAACCGGGGATTGGCCGTCAGGTGCTTATGCACCAGCTTGCCCACTTCGGAAAGCGATATGTTCCGGTCTTCAATATTGACGACTCCTTCGCTACTAACCCAAACCTGCAATACATTGCGGCGGCTTTCGAGCTTCTCAATTTTTTCGGCCTGTGGCAACTCCACTGGCACGCCCCTATAGCGCACGAAAACCGTCGAAACCATGAAAAATACGAGGAGCAAGAAGGATATATCGGCCATAGAAGCTGTGGGAATAACGCTAACTACTTTGGCTTTGCGTGCGAATTTCATCGGCTATTCTTCCGGGTTGGCAATCGATATTTTGGTAGCCCCGGCCAGTTTGAGCTCGTCTAGTACATCGACGAAGGCCCGATAGGTGGCCCCGCGCTCGGTCTTGAGCGAAACGATCAGATTCTCGTTTTCCTGCAGACGCCCCTCAATGCGCCCCTTGAGTTCAGCAAACGGCACTGGTGTTAACTGCTCATTCTCAAAAAAAGCGATCTGGTCGCGGGCATTGATCCACACGTTGAGAATATTCTTTTCTCGTACTTCCTTGGTTTCTCCCACCGGCGGCAAGTGCAAAGAGAGGCCCTTGTCTTGATTCATGGTGGTCGTGACGAGAAAGAACACGATCAACAAAAAGGCGATATCCGCCATCGAAGCCGTGGGGATTTCCGGGGCAACCCGGCTCTGACGCCTCCCGATCACGTCTAGGCTCCTTGGTGCTCGCGCTCGGCCAATAGATCAATAAAGTTGGCCGTCTGCTCGGTCATGTCGGCGATGATCTTATCGATGCGATTGGCGCAGAAATTGTAGCAAAACTGGATCAGGATGCCCACGATCAAACCCGAGGCTGTGGTGATTAGGGCCTCGGAAATACCACCCGCGACCATGGAAGGTTCGACGTCGCCGGCTTCCTTAATTGCCTGAAAGGCGTTGATCATACCACTGACCGTGCCTAAGAAACCTATCATCGGTGCCAAGTTGGCTACTGTCGAGAGCCAGACCATGCCGCGCTCGAGAAAGGCCATCTCCACTGCGCCGGAATTGTCAATGGCTTTCTCGACGTGGTCAATGCCGCGGCCCAGACGCAGGAGCCCTGCGTGGATAACGGAAGCAACCGGACCGCGCGTATTCGAGCAAAGCTCGGCCGCTGCGTCGGGGCCACCGCTTTCGAGTGCCTCTTCGAGATTCGCAAAGAAATTCGCCGCGTCAATCGACGAGCGCGACAGATTGTACAGGCGCTCAATCGCTACGGCAACGCCGATGATGAGCAGAATGAGCAGAGGCCACATGGCCCATCCGCCGTCTTGAAAAAGCTCTACCATTTTTCCCCTCGCGATTTAAATGTTAGTCCCGGTCCAACAGACCAGAGCGGTACTTAGTTTTGCTCCTCTTGCGCCTCTTCACCGCCGAAGAACTGTCGCTTGAGCTTTTCCTCCTCGGTCTCGGGCGGCCGGAGCTGCCAGATGCGTTGCTGGGCCACCTTCTCCCAAGCCGGATCGGCTTTGGCTTTCTCAAAGGCAGCAATGGCTCCTTCCTCGTCGCCTTCCCTCACCAGATTGTCGCCCTTGAGCAGCAGCAAGTGTGCATCCTCGGGATTTACCTTTAGCCCCAGCCCCAGCCACTCTTTTGCCGAGGCGAACTCGCCGCGGCCTTGGTGCCACTCCACTAGCTCAGCTATGCTCTTCAAATCCTTGGGATCGGCCTCAACCATGCCCTTGAAACCCTTGAAGCGCCAAGTGTCGTCGCCCTCTTCAGAAGCGATTGATGCGATTCGGTTGTAGTAGGAATAGGCGTTCTGCGAATCCACCTTCGCCAGTTCCAATAGCGTATCGTAAGCCCCTTCGACATCGCCGACCTCTAGCTTCAACTCGACGATGCTCTCCAATTGGTCGGCCCCACCCGTCCCGCCCTCGACTTGGCGTTTACGCCACTTAAGAGCCTGAACCACCTGCCCTAGTTCTTGGTGTAACACTGCAAGTATTTCAATGAGTTCAGCGTCTTCGATTCCAGTCGTGTCAGCCTCAACTAACTTCTCATAGTGGGCGATAGCTTGCTCGTTGTGGCCTTCGCGGCGATAGAGCTCGGCTAGCTGTTCGCGACGGTCATCAGCATCCGGCGTTTTGCGCAGTTCGCGCTCCAAGCTCAAAGCAGCCGAATCGGCCTCGCCGACGGCTTGGTAGATCCTGTAGAGTAGCCGATTGGAATTCAGATGCAGCGAGTCGATACTGATTGCTTGGCGCAGTGCGATACGGGCCTGGGGCAGTGCGATGCGGGCACCGGTGGAATCCTTTTTTTCGTAATAGAGTTTCCCCAAGAAGTAGGCGGCCGTCAACTCTTGGGGACTATATTGCAAAACAGTCGCGTAATAGCCTATGGCTCTGTCGTACTCTTTGTTTTGGCGGGCCGTTTTGGCGTAGTATTTGTACTTGCGGATTGAATCGGCTATTGCAACTTCATTCTCATTGGCTCTGGCGTCGGCACCCCAAACTAAAGCGCAGATCACTAGCCATAGTGCACGCATCAGATTACATTTCACGGTGAACAATCCTCAATATGGCTACAGTCTCCGAGCCGCGACAATTTGCGGGTTCATTGTAATACTTAATGCAGCCTCCGTAGAGCCGTCAAGATATGTATTTACTGTTTGGGATGCAACTTCAAAGGCCACCTAGGCACTAAATATAACAACTCTACCATTACATCTTTGCAGCGACTGCGTTACATTCTCGCGGCTCGCCGTGCGTTTATAGATTGACAAGTATTTATTTTTAAGGCACTTTATCCGCTTTACAGCAATATGGCGACAGATGCGCTACCGCCACATTCACTTCGCCGCAATCGAGCGGCCGAGCTAATCTGAGAGAAGAAGCCGTGAACTGGTTCGAAAGAATGAAAACGGGAATTAAGTCCCTAATAAAGCGCGAAATCCCCCAAGGCATCTGGATCAGGTGCAAAAAGTGTGGCCACTCCAACTACGAGATGGCCTTGCGACGCCGGCATTGGATCTGCCCGGAGTGCGCTTTTCACTATCCCATCGGCCATCAGCAGTACATCGACCTCCTCATCGACGACGGTACATTCACCGAAATCAACGCCAACGTAGCACCTGTCGATCCGCTTAAGTTCAAAGGCTATAAGGACAAAATCAAGACCAGTCGCCGTCAGAGTGGTCTAAAAGAATCGGTGTACACCGGCATCGGCCAAATCGGCGGCCACCCCGTCGCCTTGGCGATCATGGACTCGCGTTATCTAACGGGCACGTTGGGTGGAGCGACCGGCGAGAAGCTCTGCCGCCTCATCGACCGCGCCATGGCCGAACAATGCACGCTAGTCATCGTCTGCCAGTCGGGTGGTGCTAGGATGCAGGAAAGCGCTTATTCGCTGATGCAGATGGCGCGGATTAGCGCCAAGCTCAATCAGCTCTCGCAAAACGGCTTGCTCTATATCGCCATTATCACCGATCCGACCTACGGGGGAGTCACCGCCAGCTTCGCCATGCTCGGCGATATCGCCTTGGCCGAACCAGGGGCGCGTATCGGCTTTGCCGGCCAAACCGTCATCCAGCAATTCCTCGGCACGGACGCTCCCCTGCCCGAAGGCTTCCAACTAGCCGAGACCGTCCTTGAACACGGCTTTATCGACCGCATCGTCTCACGCGACCGCATGGCGGCGGAACTGGCGCGCTTGATCGCACTTTTATCCCCGAAGACTGCCAGCCACGCCTAGAAGTTGTGTCCTAGGCTCAGCCAGACATCCATTTGCTCGTCGGCGACGCCCGTGCCCATACGGATCACGAGATCGGCGTCCCAGACCATTCGCACCCCCGCGCCGCCGCTGATGTGCATATCCGACCACTCGATCTGATCCAAGTCGGGCCAGACCCGGCCCGAATCGAAAAAAACCATCCCCTGCCACTCTATGTACTGCCCGTAAAACCAAATATCGTACAGTTGGTAGCGCAATTCGATATTGGACAAAAAGCGCACGTCATCTGTAAACCGCTGGGTGTCGAAACCCCGCAGCGAATCGCTGCCGCCTAATCCCTTAACCCGGCGACTGCCCCCAACCTCACCATAGGCGTAGAGGGGTACTTCGCCACTGAGAACCTCCAGCACGAGGCGATGGGAGAAATTCACCCGAGGCGACAGCGGTATGTAGTAGGCGTTAGTCAAGGTCACGCGGCTAAAATCAATAGGCTCGAAGACCAGCGCCAGCAGTGAATTGCGCGCCGATTCGTATGACCACTCCTGAAAGAAGCCGCGCCGCGGCACCACTTCGTCGTCGCGGGTATCCCACTGAAGAGTCGCACTGATAAACCCCGAAAATCCATCTATCACTCCGTCTGGGGTACCACGCTCTAAATAAAAAGCCTGTGTCCCTCGCTGGTCCACATCGACGCGCTCCAGCCCAAAGCCGAGCGACATGGATACCGGACCGTACAACTGGCGAAAAAGGCTCACCAAGATCCGTGGGTTCCTCTCTAGAATGTAGTAGTAGTAGTTCTCGTCTTTGAAATCAGCGCTATTAGGCTTAATGAAATCTCGATTGAATGCGCTGTCGTTGCCCAGCCCATAGTAGCGCGTGCGCAGATTGCGCTCTCGGATCAACTCCAGTCTCAGGCCGAAACCCGTCCCCGAAATCCGGGGCACCCTTAGTCTCACGCGGTTTTTTAATTTGCCCTCGGAAGACTGCTGTACGTGCAGGGTCAGCTTGTAGAGATAAGGCTGGTACCGATAGTCGGCCCAATGTACGCGCACCCCCCAATTCCAGCCCGTGTTAGGGCTGAGATAAGCGAACGGAAGGCCAGTAACGCCGTAGGGAATGCCCCGCAGGGTAAACTGGCGTCGTTTGGCCATCCAGCGCACGGCTTCCACAGTCTGCTCGGTCGCCGACTGCGAAACCTTGGCCAGCAGCGGAGTTGAGGGCTGGATGTGGGTGGAATCGACGCGGACCTCGTCCTCGCCCCACGCTCTCCCCGCGAACAATAGGACGGCTATACAGCTACCGTTTTTGAGAAGCCGCTTAACCATGACCATCTCGTTTCACCGAGCCTTCGGGTGTGAAAACGCCGCACTCAAAACGCTGTCGATCAATCGAGCTTATTGGGGCACCAAGCGAATAGCGGAGCGGCGTAATCGCGATCGCACCGCGCGCCAGGGCTTCCACATCGCTGTTAGCTCCATCGCCGACCAACTGCAACTGACAACTGTGGTACGCAAAATGCGGCTCGACCGCACGCCGGGCGAATAGCGGACCATAGCTCGTCCTCGCCAAGCCCGTCAGGCACCTCGGAGATTCGCGCTTAGTACTGGCGGGCATGTTCACCGCGACCATGTCGGCACCAGCCGGCAGTCCTCCACGCAAGATCTCGGCTGTGATTTCCGCAGCGATGACCGCCGCTGCCGCAACCAACGCATCGAGCGCGGGATCGAGCCGCCGCGACCGCCGCCAGAGGACAAACGCCGATTCGGGCAGCTCCAGCGAAAAAGCCGCGGACGGCACCCCGGAGAGAAAGCCCTCTACAGCCGCCCCTATCGTGCCGGAACTCAGCGTGAAAGCGAGGCCAGAGTTGACGCCCATATTGATGCCGGAAATGACTAGCGCTGGCTTTGCAGGACAAAGATTGTGGATGCCGATATGGGCGCAATCGGCAGGCTTGCCGGTCAGCGTCTGGACCGGGAAGCCGCCGCATTCGATCTCGGCCAGTACCAACGGCTCAAAGCGGCTCATGCTCTTACTGGTCCAACTGCATTCCGCAGCCGGCACGACTACGCATAGCTCGGCCAACTCGGACAGTTTCCGCAGCAAAGGCACCAAAATGGGGGAATCGGCACCATCGTCATTTGTCACCAATACTTGAGGTTTTGCGGCAGTCACAGTCGGTTTCTCCTTTACCACAGACGCGCTCTGAGATGGCACCATATAATAACAATCCGCCATTCGGCTCCCAACAATCCCCTTGCTTAGCTACGGCCTGTGGTCCTATTATTTTTTTATGGATGACTCAATCCTCCTGCAGGAGTTAGAAACCCTCGCCGAAGGGCTCGATATCGAGGTGCGCTACGACGATTTCGAGGGCCAGGGTGGGCTTTGCCGCTACGGCGGTAGGTCCTACTTGATCATCAATCACAAGCTCGATACCGCGGCCCGAGTGCATTTGTTATGCCGCGCCCTTTCGCGGCTGCCTCTCGACGCGGTCTTTATCCGTCCCCAAGTGCGGGAGCGGATCGAAGTATGTAGATCGCACGCAGTCGCCTAATCGCCTACAATTTAGCGCCTGATCGCGCTCAGTTCCGAGGCGAGATCGCAAACTTTTCCGACAAAAATTCACCCTCTTAAGGGTAGGCGGCCCTTCCTTGACAGCCCCTATTTCATGGTCTATTTTTTGCTTTTCTAGCCAAAATCAAGACAAAGGTATCATCATGCCCAAAATCAAGACGCATAAATCCTCGTCCAAGCGCATTAAGCAGCGCAGGTCGGGCAGCCTGAAGCGGCGCAACGCCTATGCCACTCACCTTTTGGGCCGCCGCTCGACCAAGCGCAAACGGGCTTTTCGCAAAAACAGTCCGGTCTCGTCCGCAGACCTAACCAACGTCCGCCGGGCCCTGAACCTCAAGTAAGCGAGTTTAACGGAGAATAATTCATGCCACGGGTAAGTCATGCCGTAGCCACCAAGAAGCGCAAAAAGAAGGTACTCAAACAATCCAAGGGCTATTGGGGAGCGCGCAGCCGCCTCTTCCGCACCGCGCGCGAAGCGGTTGATCGCGCTCAAGCTTATGCCTACCGCGACCGGCGCAAGCGCAAGCGAGACTTCCGCCGCCTCTGGATTGTCCGCATCAATGCCGCCGCCCGCCGCAACGGCATGTCTTATAGCCAGCTCGTCCATGGGCTAGGCCAAGCCGGCGTTGCAATCAACCGCAAAGTCTTGGCCGATCTAGCCGTGCGCGATCCAGCCGCTTTTGCCGCGGTAGTCGAACAAGCCCGGCCCCACGTCTAAACTCATACTCATCTGACAGAAAGGGGTCGGCGATAGGCGCCGGGCCCTTTTTGTTCTATTTAGGTCTATATGCTAGAAGAAGTGCGACAATTGGCGGTGGTGGCCGTAGAGGAAATCGAGGCCGCCCAAGACGACAAGGCATTGGAAGCACTGCGAGTTCACCACCTCGGGCGCAAGAGCCGACTGCGCCTGATCGCGCGGCAGATCGGCCAGCAACCCGCGACCGAACGACCCGCGCTAGGGGAAGCCACCGGTCGCGCCCAACAGGCCATTCAGCAAGCTCTCGACGACAAGGCCCTAGCCCTTAGGCAGGCGGTCGAATCGGCTTCTGCCCTCGACGTAACGCTTCCGGGCCGACGGCCCCTCTTGGGCTGTGCTCACCCCCTGTCCCAGCTAACCGACGAATTGATCGGCATTTTCCAAGGCATGGGTTTTGGCGTGGCCGACGGGCCAGAAGCCGAAGACGAGTACCACAATTTCGACGCCCTCAACACGCCGGCCGACCACCCTGCGCGGGATCTGCACGACACCTTCTATCTAGAGGGCGGTGGACTCATGCGCACCCACACCTCCACAGTGCAAATCCGCGTTATGGAGCAAACGCCGCCGCCGGTGCGGATCATCTCATTGGGTCGCTGCTACCGCAAGGAGACGGTCGATGCAACTCACCACTTCGCCTTTCACCAAATCGAGGGCCTATACGTCGATCACGGGGTCTCTTTCGCCGACTTGAAGGGCACTATTGAGGCCATGGGACGCCAACTTATGGGCGAGGAGACCCAAGTGCGCTTTCGGCCTCACTTCTTTCCCTTTACTGAGCCAAGCGTGGAATACGATTTCACCTGCATCTGCAAGGGGCAACGCGCGAATTGCTCTATTTGCAAAGGAACGGGTTGGATCGAAATCGCCGGGGCCGGCATGGTCGACCCGGCCGTCCTTGCCGCGGTGGGCTACGACCCAGACGAATACACGGGCTTCGCCTTCGGCATGGGATTGGAGCGGATCGCCATGATTCGGCACGGCATTGACGACATCCGGCGCTTCCTCGAAAACGACTTGCGGTTCATCCGCCAATTCTAAGATTCCCGGCAAAGCCCTATGAAAATCACTTATAACTGGCTCAAGGAATACGTGGACATCCCTTGGGATTGGCCCGAGCTAGCCGAGCGCCTGACTATGGCGGGCTTAGAGTTCGAGGGCGTCGAGGATCTCGGCGCGCGCTACGAGGGCGTCGTCATCGGCCGCGTCAACACCTGTTGCCCACACGAAAACGCCGACCGTCTGACCGTCTGTCAAGTCGATGTGGGGACTGGGGTCAACACCATCGTCTGTGGGGCACCCAATGTCGCGGCCGGGCAAACCGTCGCCGTCGCCCTGCCCGGCACTACGCTGCCCGGAGGCATGCAGATCAAAAAAGCCAAAATCCGCGGCGTCGCATCCGAAGGCATGCTCTGTGCCGCAGACGAGCTCGGGCTAGGCGATAACCACGACGGCATTGTGGTGCTCGACGAAGCCCTCCCGGTCGGCACCCCTTTTGCCGCGGCCACTGAGCTCGACGACGTGGTCATCGACTTCGAGGTTACGCCCAACCGTCCAGACTGCCTGAGTCTCTTGGGCATTGCCCGCGAGGTCCACGCACTCACTGGCAACCCCCTCCGTTTTCCCAACGCACAGGTGCCCGAAAGCGGAGCGGCCACCGCAGAAGACGTGCGGATCGACATCGAGGCACCAGATGATTGCCCGCGCTACACCGGCCGCGTCGTGCGCGGCGTCGAGGTTGGTCCCTCGCCCCAGTGGCTCCAGCGCCGACTTCAAGCCGTGGGTCAGCGTCCAATCAACAACGTCGTCGATATAACCAACTACGTGCTGCTGGAATTGGGGCATCCCCTGCACGCCTTTGACCTGCATGCACTGGATCAGCGGCGCATCATCGTCCGCCGGGCGCGCGCCGGCGAGATTTTGGAAATCCTCGACGGCACCCAGTGTCAACTCGACGCAGAGATGCTAGTCATCGCCGATGGAACGCGGCCCCAAGCACTAGCCGGGGTCATGGGTGGAGCCCATTCCCAAGTATCGGAGACTACCACGGATATCCTGCTCGAAAGCGCGTATTTCGCACCGTCGCGGGTGCGGCTAGCCCGGTCTCGTCTGGGGCTTTTCACCGAGGCATCTACGCGCTTTGAGCGCGGTGCCGATTGGGACGCCCCGGTGCGAGCCATTGACCGCGCGGCCCAACTAATCGCCGAACTAACCGGCGGCGCGGTCGCCCCGGATCCTCTAGACGTGTACCCTCGCCCCGGCCAGTGCCGCCAGATCCCACTCTGCATCGACCGCACCAACCAACTCTTGGCTACGGAGTTAGACTCCGCTGCCATCGTCCAGATTCTCGAACGCCTCGGCTGCCGGGTCGAATCGGGCCGCTCCCTCGTGGTAACGGCCCCGAGCTTCCGTCCCGATCTAACGCGCCCGGCCGACCTCATCGAGGAAGTCGGCCGCATCTACGGCTTCGACCGTATTGAGGGTCGCCAAGAGGCATCTGGGCCTTGGATCACCCAGCGCGACTCCGAGTTCACCTTTAGGCAGGTCGCTCGGCAACGGCTCTTGGGCCTAGGTTTGGATGAAGTCGTCAGTAATGCGATCGTCGAATCTCGCTGGCTCGACCTGACCGGTGCCGCAGACCGTGCCGCCCGCTTGGCCAACCCGCCAACCGAAACCCAAGACGCCTTGCGCACCACCTTGGTGCCAAGCCTCTTGGATGTCGCGTGTCGCAACTTCAACCAGCGGGCCACAGAGGTAGCCATCTTTGAACTGGGCAAATGCTTTGTCGCCAGAGAAAAAAAGGACGCAAGGCCCGAGGAGAACTGGCACCTCGCAGCCCTGTGGTCGGGCCGCGTCTCAGCGTCTCCCTATCAGGCCGACGCCCGCGATGCCGACTTTTTCGACCTCAAGGGCTTGCTCGAAGCACTAGTGGGCGGAGGGGATCTACGCTTTACCCCCGCCGACCGTCCCGAATGCCGCTCGGGGCACGTAGCTTGCGTCTCCCTCGATGCTCAACCCCTCGGCTGGTTGGGCCAAGTTTCGGCCGACTTGCGCGCGGCATTTGATTTAGAGCGTCAAGTACATATTTTTGAAATATCGTTCACCGCGCTAGCTCGCCATTGGCACGGTCGGGAGCGCTCGTTTTCCGCGCTCCCCAAGTTTCCGCCGATCGAGCGCGACTTGGCCGTAGTCGTACGCGCAGACACTGCAACCGCCGAACTCATAGCCACTATGCAAGATAGCGCGCCCCGCCTCGTCGAATCCATTGAGGTTTTTGATTTCTACCAAGGAGATCAAATAGAAGCAGGCTATAAGAGCGTGGCTTTCGCCATTCGTCTGCGCGACCGCGATCAGACGTTACAGGACGCTCAGGCCGATGCGGCGATCTCCTCGATGCTCAAGGGCCTCGAGATGCGGTTCGGTGCTCGTTTGCGCTAATCTCAACCTCAATCAGGAGTACAGCCGTCCCAATGGATGTAAATGAAAATTTTGAACGCCTTGAGCGTCACATCAACCGCCTGACGGGAGTACTCGAAACGCTCCGCAAGGAAAACGACGAACTGACTGGACAGGTCCAGGGCCTCAAAGAAAAAAATGACACCCTGCAGGCGGAAGCCCAAAGCCTCGAAAAAAAAATCAGCGCCGCTAGCAGTGAGAACGAACAGTTCAAAAAGGACAAAGAAGTGGTAAAAGGACGCATTGAAAAGCTCCTCAGCCGCTTGGACGGCACCATCAGCAGTGAGAAAGAATAGCTCGATCAGGTCGAAGTGGCCCACATAGAGGCCGAACAGGACAACGATGTCTGAGAAAGGGGTCTAGGTATGTCGTCCCAAGTAGTGGTCAAAATATTCGACAAGCACTACACCTTAGGGGTCGATCAAGAACACTCTGCCGAACACGTGCAAAAGCTCGCTGAGATGTTGGACGTGCGCATGCACGAGATCGAGCGCGAGATCAAAGGTGGCTCCCCACTTCAAGTGGCTATCCTGGCTAGTCTTAGCTTGGTGGAGGAACTCCTAACCCTGCGGAAGGACTACGCTTCCGCCGAAGCTGATATCGCCTCGCGGACTTCTCAACTCACCGCCTCGCTTGGGCACCTTTTTGCCGAAGTGGAAGCCCCCCGTTCCGATCGCTGAAGCAGTGTGCTGAGCCGGGCTCGCCCCGTGCTCTGGCCCGATGCCCAAAGGCGTCGAGCCCCATGAGAAAGAGACACCCATGTTTAATGGGTTTGACTATATAGTCCTAATCTGTTCTGCCTTTGCCTTTTTTGCTGGCGGCTGTCTCCTCGGCTGGTTGGGAAACGAGCGAGTGCGCAACAGCAGACTGCGCAGCACTCAAGCTACCACCGATCAGATCGTCTCTCGCGCCCGCCAAGAAGCCGAAGTGCTAAAAAAAAATGCCTTGCTCGAAGCGAGAGACGAGTGGCACAGCGAGCGCGCCCCGTTGGAAAAGGAACAAGAGACGCAGAGGCGCTCGTTGCGCGACCTCGCGGCTAAGCTGCTAGAGCGCGAACAGCAACTAGAGCGCAAAATAGACCTGCTCACAAGCAAGGAACGCGAACAGCTCAAAAACGAGCAGGACCTCGACCGCCGCGAGGCGGCCACAGCTACAGCCGAGACGCAAGCACAGAATCTTGTCCACCAGCAGAGTCAGCGGCTGGAAGAGCTGGCTGGCATCAGCCAGCAAGAGGCCCGGCGCATACTCGTTGATCAGCTAGAGGGGGGCGCGCGCCGAGTCGCCGCCCGCAGGGTCCGCGAGATCAAGGACACCGCGATTGCCACGGCCAACCTAGAGGCCAAGGAAATCATCACCCGCGCCATCCAGCGTTTCGCAGGGGAGCTGACCGTCGAGAGTACGCTTTCGGTAGTACCCATCCCCTTCGACGACATGAAGGGGCGCATCATCGGTCGCGACGGGCGCAACATCCGCTCCTTTGAAATGATCACCGGCGTCGAAGTCATAGTCGATGATACCCCTGGCATGGTCATGCTCTCGGGCTTTGATCCACTGCGCCGCGAGGTGGCCAGGCATACCCTCGAAACGCTCATCCGCGATGGGCGCATCCATCCCGGGCGCATCGAGGAAGTGTACGACAAGGCTCGCAGCACCGTCGAGGAGATGATCCGCGAGTCCGGCTCCAAAGCCGCCTTTGACCTCGGTATTCACGACTTGGCCGAGCCGCTATTGGAAATTCTGGGCAAGCTCCGTTTCCGCACCAGCTACGGTCAAAACTTGTTGGTCCACAGCAAAGAAGTCGGGTTCTTAGCCGGCATGATGGCCGAGATGCTCGATCTCGACGTGACATTGGCCCGTCGCGCTGGTCTCTTGCACGACATAGGTAAGGCACAAGACTTCGAGTTGGGCAACGATCCAGCGCAAAGCAGCGCCGTACTGGCCCGCAAGTGCGGCGAGAGCCCCGAAGTCGTACAGGTCATCGAAACCCACAGCAAGCACGCGCCCTCGCGTTCGGCCATCGCCGTACTCGTAGAATCCGCCAATGAGATCTCCACCCACCGCCCGGGTGCCCGCAAGGAAAAAGTCGAGGAGTACATCCGCCGCTTACACCACATTGAGGAACTCGCGACCGATTACGTAGGCGTGAAGCAAGCTTTTGCTCTGCAAAATGGCAAGGAAGTTCGGGTCTTGGTCGATAGTGGAGTGGTGGACGACACGTATGCCGAACAACTCGCCGACGAAATCACCAACAAAATCGAGCAACAACTCGAATATCCCGGTCAGTTGCGCGTCTGCATCATCCGCGAGATGCGTGCCGAGTCTCACGCGCGGTGAACATTCTCTTTATCGCCGATATCTTTGCCCGGCCGGGCCGCCGGGTCGCCGCGGCTCTGATCCCCGCGCTGGTGCAACAGCGCGAAGTCTCTCTGGTAATCGCCAACGGCGAAAATGCCGCCGGAGGGTTTGGCCTCACCGACCGCATCGTGCGCAAGCTGCACAGCTATGGCACCGACGTCATCACCAGCGGCAACCACGTCTGGGACCGCCGCGAGTTCATCCCGTACCTAGACCAATCCGACCGCGTCCTGCGCCCCTTCAACTACCCCAAAGACGCTCCCGGCATTGGGGCGACCGTCGTTGCCGCACGCGGCGGTTCCCCAGTGGCCGTGCTCTGTCTCCAAGGGCGTACCGGGATGCCCACCATCGACTGCCCCTTCCGCACGGGTCGCGCCGAAATCGAACGCCTGCGCGCAGAGACTCCTCTAGTCTTTGTGGATTTCCACGCCGAAGCCACAGCCGAGAAAATGGCCATGGGCTTCCACCTCGACGGACTGGCCACCGCGGTCATCGGCACCCACACCCACGTGCAAACCGCGGATGAGCGCATCCTGCCCAAAGGCACGGCGTACCTAACCGACGCTGGCATGACCGGCACCCGCGAATCCGTGATTGGCGTGCGTCCCGAAATAGCCATCCAACGCTTCCTCACCCAAGTACCCACCCGCTTCAAACCCGCCGACGGCAAAGCGGTCCTCTGCGGCGCGCTCGTCGAAGCCGACGAGATAAGCGGCCGGGCTATCCGGATCGAGCGATTGCAGCTAGCGGAGCCTTGACCTCGCCCCTGCTGCAGCCTATCCTGTTTGCTCCAATCGGCTTCCGCTTCTCCAACCGGAGGACCTATGTCCTTTCAAGAGCCAGTCTTCTGGACCGACGCCGAAGACGCAGCCCACCGGCCTTACTCAGTTTCCGAAATCACCAACCAAGTCAAGGGCCTGCTCGAGGAAAACCTGCCCAAATGCTGGGTCGAAGGCGAAATCTCTCAGTACAACCACCACAGCTCTGGCCACCGCTATTTCACGCTCAAAGACAATGCGAGCCAGCTGAGCGCAGTGATGTTCAAATGGCAGGCCAACTCGCTCTCCTTCATTCCCCAACAGGGCATGCAGGTGCAAGTGTATGGACATGTCTCCGTGTACGAGCGAGGGGGGAAGTACCAGTTCTATGCCGAACAAATCAAACCCGCTGGCGTCGGCGAGTTGGCCATCGCCTTTGAGCAGCTCAAAAACCGCCTAGAGGCCGAAGGGCTATTCGCCGAAAGCCGCAAGCGCCCCTTACCCCCTTATCCCCGCAAAATCGGCGTAGTGACCTCGCCAACCGGCGCGGCCATCCGCGACATCATCCAAGTCCTCGACCGCCGCGCCCCGGATATCGAGATCGTCCTCTGCCCCGCACGGGTTCAAGGCGAAGGGGCCGCCGCTGAGATCGCCGAAGCCATCGTCAGTTTAAATCAACTAGACGACATCGACGTGTTGATCGTCGGCCGCGGCGGCGGCGCGCCAGAAGACCTCTGGCCTTTCAACGACGAATCCGTCGCCCGGGCTATCTACCAGTCGTCCCAACCCGTCATCTCTGCCGTCGGTCACGAGATCGACTATACCATCGCCGATTACGTGGCCGACTGCCGCGCCCCAACTCCCTCGGCTGCAGCCGAAATGGTCGCCCGTGAACGCAGTGCTCTGCGCGAGCGGGTCGCCGAACAACAAGGCCGATTGCTAGCGGAAATGGAGCGCTACCTCAGCTCCTTAGAGGAGCGATTGCGCCACTGCGACCCGAACCGTCTGTGCGCACGCCTCGACGACCGCTTACAGCAGCAAAGCCTACACCTCGACGAGCGGCGTCAAGCCCTTTCTACCGCTTTCGATTGGTTTTTGCGCACCCAGGTCGAAGCCCTAGCTAACGCCACCACCCGCCTCGACGACCTCAGCCCGCTCACGAGCCTAGCGCGCGGCTTTGCCCTAGTGGAACACGTCGCCAACAAACGCCTCGTCCGCGACAGCAACGAGCTTCAGCCGGGCGATAAACTGCAACTGCGCTTTCGCCGCGGAGGCGCCATCTGCTGTGTGGAGGAGAAACTCGATGAGTGAATCTTTTGAAGAATCCCTAGCCGTGCTCGAAGAGAGCGTCCAGCACCTCGAAGCGGGCGATCTCAAGCTCGAAGAGGCCCTCGAAGTATTTGAAAAGGGCGTCGCCGCCTCGCGCGCTTGCAGCCAGTGGCTCGACCAGACCCGCGAGCGCGTCCAAGTCCTCACAGCCGACGCCGAGGGCCAGTTTAGCCTCTCCTTTCTGGACGACGACGACCAATAACTGCCTCTCGGCCTCGGCCCGATGTTGACTCGCCTCTACATCAAGGACTTTGCCCTTATCGAAGAAGCGATAATCGAATTTGGCCCCGGACTCAACGTCGTCACCGGCGAAACTGGGGCCGGTAAGTCCATTCTCATCGGTGCCCTCAACTCCATCCTCGGTGGTCCCGTCAACGCTGAGCTAGTGCGCAAAGGGGCTAACTCGTGCGCGGTGGAGGGCTTTTTTGAACTCGACGACCAAGATCAAATCGCGCGTTTAGCCGATCTGGGCGTTCTCTTGGAGGACGGGCAACTCATCCTCCGCCGCGAGATTCGCGGCCAAGGCCGCTCGCGGGCCTTTGTCAACGGCCAAGGTCAACCAATCAAGCAACTGAAGCAAATCGGCTCAATCTTGGTTGACCTGCATGGCCAGCACGAACACCAATCGCTGCTCGACCCCAAGCTCCACGCCCGTTTTCTCGATGCGTTTGCCGGCCTCGACGACCAGCGCCGCCTCGTGGGACAGCACTGGCGCACTTACCGCGATAGCGTAGCCCGCCTCGACCAACTGCGCACAGAGCGCAACGCGCTCGCAGCCGAAGACGAACTGCGCACTTTCCAGTTAGAAGAGATCCGCCTCCTCACACCGCGACCGGGTGAAGAGCCCGAGATAGAGCGCGAATTGCAAGTTCTCGAAAACGCCGAGACTCTATCCCAAGGCGGCCTGCAACTCTACGACCGACTCTATCAGCGCGAAGGCGCGGTGTACGAGATCCTCGGCCAAGTGCGTCGTCAGCTCGACCAACTCCGCGAAATTGACCCTGCGCTCGGCCCCCAAACTGCGGCCTTAGAAGAGTTGATCTACGAGGTCGAAGATCTCGCCAGCCAACTCCGCGACTACGCCCGCAGCATCGAGGTGCGTCCTGGGCGGGCCGACGAACTGCGCGAGCGCCGCGATGGCCTGCGCGCCCTGAAAAAGAAATACGGCGGCACCCTCGATGCCGTCTTAGAACGCGCCCGCGAGCTTGCGGCGCGAGAAGACCGCGCTAGCCTACTCCGCGACGAACTTGCCCAGGCGGCCGAGCATCGCGATCAAGCACTCGCCGAGTTTGCCACCTGTTGTCTGGCTCTTTCTGCGGCTCGCCAGCAGGCCAGTGCCACCTTGTCGCGGTCGTTAGTCGCCGCGCTCGGAGAGTTGGGCATGGCTAAGGCCCAGTTCTACATCGAACTGGCAACCACTGAAGACCTGGAGGGGATAGTCGAGCGCGACGGGCGTCGCTACGCGGCTGGAGAACACGGCATGGAGCACGTCGCCTTCCACATTTCTGCCAATGCCGGCGAAGCCCCGCGATCGCTAGCGCGCATTGCCTCGGGCGGGGAAATTTCGCGCGTAATGCTCGCCCTCAAGGAAGCGATCGCCGGGCGCGACCTCGTTTCGATCTTGGTCTTTGACGAAATCGACGCCGGGATCTCGGGGCGCATCGCCGCGGCCGTTGGCCGCAAACTACAAGCCCTCTCCGCAGCGCGCCAGACCATCGTCATCACCCACCTGCCGCAGATTGCCAGCCTCGCCGACCAGCACTTTTCAGTGCGCAAGCAGCAGGAGCAACAGCGGACCACTACTGAGGTCGTGCTACTCGACGCCAAGGCCCGCGCCGAGGAAATTGCCTATCTGTTGGCCGGCGAGACCATTTCAGATACAGCGCGCCAACACGCTCGCGAAATGCTGCAATAGCCCGACAATGTTGGCCAATTTCCTCAGCGTCCTGCGGGTTCTGCTCATCCCCTTCCTGCTCTACTTCATCGCCCAAGGACCGGCAGCCCAACTCCAAGCCGTGCTCCTGCTGCTCCTCGCCGGTGCCACAGACATCGGCGATGGCTGGGTGGCGCGGCGTTACAACCAAGTCTCCCGCCTCGGCAAGATACTCGACCCGCTAGCTGATAAAATTTTCCTCGCCTGCCTGCTCGGCGGGTTAGTCCTCTGGCGCGATTTGCCACTGTGGCTCTTGGGGATGCTCTTTGTCCGCGATTTGGGAATTGTACTGGTGGGGGGATTGCTCTTGCGTTCACAGGGGCTGGTCATTGCCGCCAATCGCTGGGGCAAATACACGACCCTCTACATGGTGCTTACGGCCCTCAGCTACGTCATCGAGACCCCGGCTAGCTTGCGCACAGGACTAGTCATGGCGGCAGCGACCTTGGTCGTCGCCTCCAGCTTGAGCTACGCCCAGCTCGCGCTCAGACTCTCGCGACGAGAGCAAATTTGAAGGGGTAGATCAGTTGGGCTGGATCAAGCGATACCAGCGCAAATAGGCCTCGTCGAGGCGGCGGCGGCGGGCGTATATGCCGATCATTTCTATCACCTTGAGCCGCAAGGCTAGCTTGTGCAGATCGACTTTGCCCGCCTGACGATCTTCGCGTTTCACAGTCCGAACCCAAAGTAGTAGCGCCACTTGTCGATCAGTGGGGCGTCCTCGCCGCTGGAAACCCGGTCGCGATTGAGCGGATGCGCCACTTGGAAATAGGTGAACATGGGGATGCGGTAGAAGGTAAAAAGCTGTAGCCGCAGTTCACCGCCGACGTTAGTCAAGAATTTGTCGGTATTGGGCAAAGATCGCCAAGGCTTCCCCTTCCAGAAGTCAATATCCTCAAAGCGCGAGAAGTTGCCCACCGCTCCGGCTTCGGCGAACAGCTCGGCGTAGAGCTTGGAAAAGTTGAAGTTGATAAAACGGCTGCTGATGCGCTTGAGAATCGGAAATCCGTAACCTACGCGGGCGTAGAGCAATTTGGTACCCGAGTCGGTGAAATAGGGGTAGCCACTGAGGAAGTTGCGCCCGCCGATATAGTAGCGCAGAGGCCAGTAGAAGCGGCCCTCGAAAAACCCGCCGTCTTCAACAAAGCGGGGCTTGAGGCGAACGTTTTTGTACGCGCCAATTAACTCGATGTTGAGCGAATTGGCGAACGGCAACTTGATTCGCTCGTTGTATGCAGCTATGTATTCGTTGACCCGCATGCGACGCTCGACGCCGACGAACTGATCGCGGGGGACTCCATCGGCGGGTGTTTGCTCTGTTAGCGAATCAGCTACCGTCGGCATCATATAGCGATAGACTAAGGCCATGGCGCGGCCCGATGGACTGATCAAGCGGTCGGCCGTGGGGTTGATCTTCCGGTAGCGCCAAGCCATGCTCAACATATGCGTGCGAAAAAAGCTTAGATCGCCGTAGAATTTCAGCGGATCCTCGTTGTTAACCAACAGAGTGTCTTGGGCCAAAAGCGCCGGATCCAGGATAGCCGACACGTCATACATAGTAGTGTCTGAGTCTGAATATTTCTGCTGTCCCACATAGATTTGGTTCTGGCTGCGGAAGCGGCGCAAAGACCAGCCCTCGGAGTAGTTGCGCCATATGTAGAGGGCGTTTAACTCGGTGCGCCGGGTCATCGGCACATCGACGCCCACGGCGAGTTGACCCAAGGCAGTCTTGAACAGATCGTCGCGACTAATGCCCTGATAGATGTATTGCTGGGCGGCCGGAATGAGCAAGCTGGTGACCGAATCGACCGGGACCGGATAGATATGGCCCACCCCGAGCGTATCGACCGTGACCTGGCTGTCCTTGATCAAGTTGTCGATCTCGCGCCGCCGGCCCGCTATGTAAAACGAGGGGTTGAAGGTTCGGTTGTTACCCACTTGTGGCCGGAGCCGGCGCTCGTAGAAGAACCCGACATCCGTATTGAGGTCTGTGGCATTGCGCATGTTCTTGCCGACAATGCCCCAAGCCGTCAGCTCCTGTCCACCAAGCATGTCGCCGGTGGTAAACTGCAAGCCGCCGCTGGCTTGATTGAGGCCAAAAGTGTTGCCGACATACGTGGGGCCGACCTGTAGAATCGGGATGTAGCGCAAGACATTGCGCCCTCTGTACGTCGCGGTCTGGAACTGATCGGCGAGCTTGGGACCGTCGAAGATGGAGCGATAGTCGCGCATCGCCACCGGCTCAAAGTGCGCATCGCGCTCGTATTCGCCCATTTCGAAGCGATAGAGACTATAGTCGTTGGAGCGGTAGCCACTGTACACCACGCTCTCGTCGGCGGCTACAGTCGGCACAAAGGCCCCGCCGATGACATTGGTTAGCTGTTCGACTTCGTCGTTTTCCAAGCGATAGCGGTAGATGTTGAAAATACCGCTCTGGTCCGACGAAAACACAAAACCCGAGCCATCGGGCAGCCAGTGCGGATCGCGCTCGTCGGCCGACGAGGCGACAAGCGCGCGGAACCCCGACGAGTCGGGATGGGCGAAGGCAACCGTATCGGGAAAGACGTCGATGGTCTCCTTCTCGTCTTCTCCATTTTCTCCGTCTTCTTCGTCTTCGCTCTTCTTTTTCTTTTTAGCCTTCTCAAAGATCTTTGGCCGCGGCGGGCTATCGGCGCGAATCATCGCAATGTCGCGGTCCTCGCCGCGGAACACGCTAAAGAGCAGCCACTCGCCGTCGGGCGAGAAGCGCGGCCCCATGTATTGGGTGGCGTCGTTGTTGTTCGTCAGATAAACTACGTCCGTGCCGTCGCGATCTATGAGACCGAGGTTGTTGGTCCCGTCCTCATTGTGCACAAAGGCGATGCGCTGGCCATCGGGAGAAAACGAGGGGTCTTTGGCGCGCAGCCTAGCACTGATGCGGCGCTCCTTGTCCTCGGCCAAGTTGTAGATATAGAGGTCGTTAAAGCCGCCCTTGTTGCGGACAAAGACGATCTCCTCGCCGTCGGGAGACCAGCTAATTCGCGTATCTATCCGGCCTTTGAGTTTGGTCTTTTTTTGCGTCTCGAAATCGTAGATTTTGAGTACCGTGATACCATAGTCCTGCTTCTCACTGGTGAGGTACGCCAGTTTTTTGCCGTCCGGCGACAGCGCGGGATGATATTCGAGTACGCCCTCGTTGACCTCGTCCAGCGGCACGCCTTCAAAGAAGCCCTGCGCACGGATCTCGGATTCGAGGCGTCCGTAATTCTCGGCCAAGAAGGCGACCCAATCCGCGTAAAACTGGTCGGCGGAAACGCCCAACACCCGGCGAATGGCCGGATCGAAGCTCATCGAGCCGATCTGATGCGTCAGTTCATCGACCTTCTCAGCACCGTACTGCTGATGGATGTACACCATCATCGCGTAGCCCTGATTGTACACGAACTCGCCGTAGAACTTGCCCATGCGGTCCCAGACCGTCCCCATCTCCTCCCACGAGAGCAGATCGTCTTCAAGCACTGCCATCCGCAGCAACATATCGCGATGCGAATCCCAAGAATCGTAGCCGAATTTTTGCGCTCCGTACTGAGCGATGCCCTCGGTCCAGCCGCGCGGAGTATTGAGATGGTATAGCGGGAATTGAAACGTAATGTCTGGATTGGAGTCGAAGCGCGAGACCGACAGCAGCGCGAACTGGAAGGGCCATTTCTTGCGCGCCTTGTTGAGCGTAATGATGTGCGTCAACTCGTGCGTGACCACGTTTTTGATCCAATCGTGACTGCCGCGCAGCTCAAAGTCGAGGCTAGTGGCCCAAATGGCCATAGTATTGCTGTAGTAGTTGGCCCAGCCGTTGCCCAGCACGTCCGAGTTGTCGAAGACGAGGACGTGGATCGTGCGGAAGTCGTCGTAGTAATCGTAGGCCGCCGCGAGGGTGGGAAAGACCTCCTCGCAGGTTTCGGCTACTCGGCGCGCGGTGCCCTCGGCTCCAAGCGTGTAATGGACCCGAAAGTGATCGGTGACGATGGTTTTTATCTGGGCCTGGGCCGCTCCGGCGAGGAACAGCGCGGCAATGGCGGAAAAAATCGCTCGGCGCAACGTGCATCCCTTTCGCAAAAAGGCGACCAGCAGCCAATTGCCAGTCGCTCCACAAGTTGTGTAGGAAAATACTGGAGACCATACTCCTCGTCAAACAGCACGGGACCACTTTCACGCAGCTTCACCGTTAATTATTATACCTCTATGCACTACACCATTCACCGCACCGACGACCTCGACCTTCCCGACGCCGATTGGGAGCGTCCCCAATGGCAGGCGGCCGAGACCTTAGAGATCACCCACTTTTCCTGGGAGGATTCCGGCCACCGCCCCCGCACTCAGGCGCGCCTACTCTACGACGAGCGGGCACTGTCCATTGTCTTCCGCGTCGAGGATCGCTACGTCCGCGCCGTGGCCGAGCGCTTCCAAGATTCAGTCTGCACTGATTCCTGCGTCGAGTTCTTCGTCGCGCCCCTGCCCGATTCGCAGGCCTACTTTAATTTCGAGGTCAATTGCGGCGGCACCATGCTCTTGCACCGCTGCCCGTCAGCCGCCGAACACGACCAAGGCCGGGAAGCCGAAAACGTCAGCGATGCCGACGGTGCCACCATCCGCATCGCCACAACCCTCCCCAAGATCGTCGAGCCAGAACTCACCACCCCCACGACTTGGGCGGTCGAGTACCGCGTCCCCTTCGCCCTCTTCGCCCAGTACTTCGATGCCCAGACGCCAGTGCCCGGCACCCAGTGGAAGGGCAACTTCTACAAGTGCGGCGATCGCACCTCCCACCCCCACTGGGGTTCGTGGGCACCCGTGGGTACACCCAATCCCAGCTTTCACCAGCCCGATTTTTATCAGCCGATCATATTTGCCTAGGGAAGAGGGGAACTGTAGGAAGGCGAGCGGGCAAAGCGCTTCAGCCCAAGGTGCAAGCGAGCCTGAGCCGCCGGTCCCAAATGCACCTGAAGATATTGATCCTCCACTTCAATGGACTGATCTTGGCCGTCTTCGTTCTCTAGCTGGGCACCCGTGAATTGGTGCTCGCCAAAGGAACCGGCCTGCAACAAGACGTTGTGCTCTTCCACTGGGTCCGTATTCACCAGCGTCAGGCTAACTCCGTCAGCGCTGACCCGATCGACTAGGGCCGCGACGTATTCGGGCAGACCGGGACGACGGCGCTGCGGATCGAAATAATGCACATGGGCCTGAAGCATCCCGCCGTTGTAGATCGCCGAAGGCGTGCCCAAGGCCATCTGGATCAGGGCTTCGGGCAGCACGGGATTGAGTCTCTGGAAGTGATAGCACTCGCGCGTTTCAGGATCGCTGTCGTCGCTTTCTAGGCGATTCAGACTGTGGCAGATGCTGGAGTAGGTCGAGTCAATCACCTGATCGACGTAGCCTAAGTTCTTGCCCTCGATAAAGGCAAACCAAGCCGTCGGCGGGCAGATGCCGGCTTTGGCAGCGCCCCAGTCGGGGGGCAGACCGGCAAAAGCGGCGCGGTCGGGAAAGGCTGCATCGAGACGAGCCAAATCCCGCTCGCTCTGGCTCAAGTAATATAAATGAATGTACAAGTAGGGATCGGGCGGCCGAAAATCGAACCAGCCTTGGTCGCCGTGGCGAGCAGGCATCTTGACGAGGCCGTCCTCCTCGCGCCGCAGTTCCCACAGCATGTCGAGCTGCGAGCGGGCCAAGTCCAAATGGGAATCATCGCCGGTCATCAGCAGAGCGCAACTCCCAGCCACTAGGGCCGGCTCGACGATATTGCGCGCGCCGTGCGGCCAGCGCCAGCCGTAGTACCCACCCCACCACTTGCCATCCATCAACTCGCCAATGGTTCCCTCGGGCCCAATATTGTCGGGCATGATGCCGCCGTTGGCCGCGCAGCGCTCCTCCCACGCCTGCAAATAATCGAGCACCCAAGTTTTGTATTGATCGTCGCCGGTGTACAGATAAGCATTGGTGATCAAGCCGGCGATACTCAGATTGAGAGGCACATCGCAGCGGGTCATGCGCTGATTGATCAAGTCGAGGACCTGGGCGAATACTTCGTCGTCTGTCCAATCGACCTTGAAGAGCGGGTCGGAGCTGTCGGCCCCTGGAATATCCTCAAAGGGCGCTAGGTAGTCGGCTAGGATAGGTCGGTGGTAATCCCAATCGACTTGAGTAGTGACAAAGCGCGGACCCTTGCTGCCGTTGAGCGGCGAGCGGATCATTTTGCGCTGAGCGTCCCAATTGGGTGCCAGCGGGTCGGCACCGGTGTACATGGCGGCGTAGCGCAGGGCGCGGGTGCGGTTGATGAGATGGGTGGGATCGGCCAGCGCCAGATAATAGATGTAGGTATAGCTTTCGGAGTGATGGAACCAGTCGAAACCAGTGACAAACTCGCGCTCGACCGTGCCGTAGTTGGCGTACTGCCAGGTGATGGCGTCCCACTCTTTGCAGGCGATCTGGTAGATGTGCTCGCCACCGCCCAGCAGGTAAAACAGGGGGAACGATAGGAAGGCCTCGTAGCCATTGTCCGTGCCGTCCATACTGGTCCACTCCGTGCGCTGGATCAGGGTGCCGTCTGGACGGGTGCTGTGTTCGACAAAGGGGTGGGCGGCGCGGTCCATCAAGGCGATCAAGTCGCGTTGGCGCACGGCCCAATGGGGCGGGGTTTTGCGAGTCTTAGCGGTGATAGATACGTAGGCCATTGGGGTTCCTCCTAAGTGTACAAGCATCGAGTTATTCAGGTCGCAAATCCGTGTACTGCTCTCCCCGCGCCCCCCCCTCCCCGCGCACTAGAAACACCGGAATCGGATGTTGGTCCATGTCCACCCAAGCCGTGTCTGTGCTGCAGTAGCGAATCGTATAGCCAGCGCGGCGGCGTCCGCTCTCATTGGCTTCGCTGCCGTGCAGAATGTAGGAATCGTGGATGGACAAACTACCGGCATTCATCTCCATCATCACGGCTCGCTCCTCCATTTCGGGAGCGACCTGCACCTTCTTTCTCAGCATCTCGGTCTCCCCCGCAGGCACGGTTTCCATCTCCCGGTAGTCCCGGTGTGAACCGGGTATGATGCGCATGGCGGCGTTTTCAGCGTCCGCGTCGTCGAGCGCCAGCCACACGGTAGCCACATCGGTGCCGTGGACGCTAGGCCAGTAGTTGTTGTCCTGGTGCCAACCCACGCTGGTCCCATCGCCCGGCAGCTTGATGAACATGCTCGAATAGACCAAGATCAGGTTGGGACCCAAGACGGCTTCCACCGCATCGAGTAGATACGGATAGCGGCAGACCTCCAGCCAGAACACTTCCTTGGTGTGCGGCTCGCCGTAGTATTGATCCCGGTCGAGAAAACCCGCGCGCACGCCCACGTCCAGTGAATACTGCATGGCGTCGACTTCGTCTGGCCCGAAAACATCGGGGAAAAAGCAATAGCCTTCTGAGTCAAAGCGCTCGACATCGGTATTCAGCACGATAAGTCCCTTTCAATTAGGCGTCTCTCAAATCCCGTAAACCCGGGCGGCGTTCTCCCCCAGCACGTTGGCCCGATCCCCCTCGTCCAGGTCCGTGGCAAAAGTGCGGATTATTTCCAAACTCTGCCGGTACGTGATATGGCGGCTGACCGGCGGCCAGTCCGAGCCCCACAGCAGGCGGTCGGCACCCAAACCCTTGAGCAGGCGGCTGAAAAATCCCAGTGCTTGGGGACAACGGCAATCCCAAGGAGTCGCCGCCGCCGCGTAGAAGCCCGACGCTTTGATCGACAGATTGGGATAAGCCGCTGCCTGCAGCAGTCCCCCGTACGTCTTGTCTTGGGCATCGGGGCCGCCGGCTAACGAGGGCAGGGCTAGGTGATTGGCGACAAAGCGGATCTCTGGATATCTCTGCGCCAACTCCAGCAAGGTCCCGTAATTAGACGGCCCGATTTGCAGATTGCAGACTAAGCCGGTGTCTTTGTATGCCTGCCAGAGCGCATCGCAAGCCTCTTCCAACATCCACTGCATTTTCTCATCAAGCCTGGGTGGGTAGTAACTGGTCCCCACGGCACCGAATTCCTCGCCCGCGCGCAAGACCCGCTCAGCGGCATCTTTCTGATGCATGGGCACATCCGTCAATACGGCCAACCGATCGGGGTGCTCTCGCCCCCACTGGGCGCACTCCTGGTTATTGCCCGGCGAGAACTCCGCCACCACCGGCAGCACGACGGCTTTGTCGACATCGCATTCGTCCATATGGTGAAGGAGCCGATCTACTCGCCCTAGATCTCCCCAAGGGGCCATAGGAGCAAAGTTGGAAAGCACGTGAACATGAGCATCGATAACGGGCATTGGCACCTCCTTACTCGTTTGATTTACCTACAGGAACTATGTACGCAATCACGCACTGATGCAACGGTAGCGGTCGCGGCCCCAGTGCTGACGGGCTATCTATCCCGACATTTCATCTTGTTGACCCAATACCGCATCCGTATTCTTAGAATCACTTTGCCGCAACAGATCTCCCACTCAAAAGAAAAAGGAGAAAGACCATGTCGAATGTATCTCTCGTCAGAGTAGGCGTTCTAACCTGCGCCCGGTACGTGCACATCTCAGGTATATGGGGTCCGATCATTGACCCCACCTGCCAGCGCCAATTTCAGGGCTGCACGACGCGTATGACGGGCATGGTCATGACCCACGTCTGGGATATGGACAAAGAAGGCGTCAAGGACTTCTGCGATACCTACAAAGGGGTCGAAGCAGTGGAAAACTATTGGGATATGGTCGGCAAGGTGGACGGCGTCATCCTCTCCGATTTTGATTCGACCCTGCATTTCAAAGAATTGGCCAGACCCTATTTGGAGGCCGGCGTCCCCATCTTCATCAACCGCCCCTTTGCCCTCAACCTCCAAGACGCGCAGGAAATAATCGATTTGTCCCAAAAGCACGACACTCCCATCATGTCGGGTTCATCCTTCGGCTCGGCACCGGAAATTGAGCACATCAAACGCGAAGTGGCGGCCATTGAACCGATCAGGGGCTTTGCCGCGGCCAACTCCATGTCCGACTACGCCACCCACGGCATTCACGGCCTGTACATGATCTACGCATGTATCGGCGGCGGCGTTAAGAGCGTGGCCTACCAGACGCCCGACTGGCATGTCCCCAATGGTCACCTCACCTTTGAATACGAACCCAGAGAAGAAGAAGGGAAGACCTTTTACGGATCGCTGCAGGAAATATCGGGGACGTGGGGCTGGATCCGGGTGTTCGGGGAGCGCACCTTCGAGCAGTTCGTGCACAGCGGCATCCACTTTTGGGTTCCCCTGCTGCTGGAGATGCAGGAGATGTTCGAAACCCGAAAAATGCCCGAGTCCTACGAGGCCATCTACGAGAAGGTGCAGATGTTTCTCGCCGGCTTCAAATCACACGTGGAATGCGGCGGTGCCCCAGTGGGGCTGGACGAAATCGGCGACTGGACGGCTCCTCTGCTCAATCCCGATCCATATCCCGACGGGTTTTTCAAATAGACTGCAAGGCGCTCGGTTGCGGCACCACTTTTTGTGGTGGCCGTTTCATCCCTTGGGCTTTGCTATTTGTACGGTATCCTTTATCGTCGGGCGGCTCTGGTTCACCGACAGTTGCAAGGACTGGCTGGCAGAGAGCAATAATGACAATAACAAGGCAGATCGCTCTATGCGGCTCCCAATTGTTGTAGGATGGTTTCTTATCTTGGTAGCCTGTGCTGAGCGAGAACAGGCGGCCAGCACCCAGCGCATGGCTGAACTCCTAGAAGACATAGCCGTCAATGTCGACCCCGCTACGCATCCGTATGTGAATCTAGACCGAGTCGCATATTTCCGCGCTCGGTTGGATCACCTACGCCAATCCAGTGCGGCCACCAATCCTCGGACGCGAGAACAAATCCTGCAGGCCCGCCTTTCTCTTGCCAACGAACTGCTGCAAGCGGGCCAATCCGATCAAGCAGTACAGGAGTACCGGCAACTGCAGACTGTGGTCCATCATCCTCGGCTTCGGCATTCTCTCCAACTGCTAGTGGGCTTGGCCTATCTTCGTTTGGGCGAACAAGAAAACTGTATTGTGCAACACAATATCGACTCTTGCCTAATGCCAATCCGCGGCACTGGAGTGCACCAAATCAAGCGCGGATCGAGTGCCGCTGTCGAGGAGTTTTTGGGGGTTCTAAGCAGAGATCCAAGCAATTTGTCGGCTCGTTGGCTACTCAATATCGCCTATATGACGCTGGGTCAGTACCCGGAAGAGGTGCCACAGAACTTGCTGATTCCACCCGAAATTTTCACCTCTGACTACGATATTGGGGGTTTTCGCGATGTCGCTCCCCAGTTGGGGCTGGACGTGGTGGGACTTTCGGGAGGGGCTATTATGGAAGACTTTGACGGCGATGGCTATCTCGATATCGTGGCTTCATCTTGGGGTCTGCGCGACCCGCTCCGCTACTTCCGCAACCAAGGAGACGGCACCTTCGCCGATCACACCCAAGCGGTCGGTTTGAAGGGCATTGTGGGTGGTTTGAATATCTGCCAAGCCGACTACGATAATAACGGCTATGCAGATGTACTGGTGCTGCGCGGCGCTTGGCTCGACGAGGGCCGCCATCCCAACTCGCTGTTGGCCAATCGGGGGAATGGGCGCTTTTTCGATGCGACCGAGGCAGCCGGCTTGCTCACTTTCCACCCAACCCAGACAGCGACTTGGGGCGATTTCGACAACGACGGTTGGGTTGACCTATTTGTCGGCAACGAATCTCAGGGTAGTGCCATTCATCCGTGCGAGTTGTTCCGCAACCAAGGCGAAGACTCTGGGCGCGGAGTATCGGCGGTACAATTCGTCGATGTGGCCGAGACAGCGGGACTCGATGTGGTCGGCTGGGTCAAAGGAGTAGTCTGGGGCGACTATAACAACGATGGACAATTGGACCTGTACATCTCGCGTTTGAACCCCGAAGAATCTAATCTGCTCTTTCGCAATCAGGGGCGTGGGCGTTTCGCCGATGTGACGGACACGGCGGGCGTAGCCGGGCCACCCTATAGTTTTCCGACTTGGTTCTGGGACTACGACAACGACGGGTGGCAGGATCTATTCGTCGCCGGTTTCAAGGGTGAGGTAGCGGACGTAGCGGCCGCTTATTTGGGCTTGCCACACCGCGCCGAAGAACCCCGTCTATACCGCAACAACGGCGACGGTACTTTCACTAATGTCACGCGCAAGGTAGGGTTCGACGAACCCCTCATAGCTATGGGTAGCAATTTCGGCGACCTAGACAACGACGGGTACCAAGATTGTTATATCGGCACCGGCGACCCGTACATGGCTACGCTAGTCCCCAACCGCATGTTCCGCAATGCCGACGGCAATTTCTTCCAAGATGTCACCACCTCGGGTGGCTTTGGGCATTTGCAAAAGGGCCACGGGGTGGCTTTTGGCGATATTGACCACGATGGCGACCAAGATGTTTTTTCGGTCATCGGCGGAGCCTTTACCGGTGATGTCTATCAGAACGTCCTCTTTGCCAATCCGGGCCACGGCAATCATTGGATCAAGCTCCGGCTCGAAGGCAGGCGTACCAATCGGTCCGCCATTGGAGTACGCGTAAAGGTGAGCGTGAACACCGCACATGGCAGCCGCGACATTTATTCCACGGTGACCAGCGGGGGCAGCTTTGGTGCCTCCAGCCTGCAATGCGAAATAGGGCTAGGACAGGCTGAGTCTATCCAGGCGATCGAAATCGTCTGGCCCACCAGCGGAGAAGTGCAGATTTTCAACGACGTCGAGATGGATCAAAGTCTATATATCCGCGAAGGTGATTCGCATCCGACTCGCCGACAGTTTAAATCTTTTGCCATCAACCCAAGCAATGAATCGGACGGGATGGCACACAACCACTAGTCTCCCCTGTCCGTCCGGCAAGACTCACAGTGCCCTTTGGGAGAGGATAATTTCTCTATGTATTTTCCAGGTCTGCGGCAGGCATTAAAGACCATTTGCCGAATCGGTTATACAATTTCATTGATATGTATCCTGTACCACGTTGGAGCCGCACATGGACAGGATGGCGAGGCGAATGCTTCCTCAAAGAGCCAAGAGCATTATAGGCTCGGTATGCGCCATGCCCAAAGGGGCAACTATGAAAGCGCGGAGCGGGAGTACAAGCAAGCAATAGAATTAGATGCCAATAATATCTATCCGCACGACGGCCTCGGTTTCATCTACGCCTTACAAAACCGATTGGGCGAGGCGGAAAAGGAATTTGTCAAGGTCCTCCAGATTGATCCAAGCTACGCGCCAGCACACTACAAGTTGGGCAAACTTTTTTTCATTCGCCAAGAGTACGACGAGGCTTTCGATTCTTATCAAAAAGCCATTGAGGCCAACCCCAAGTATTTTCCCGCTCACCACGGCTTGGGTGTCATCTACATACAGACCCAAGAGCGGGCTAAAGCAGCAGAGCATTTCAAAGCTGTTATCAACCTCAACCCCCAATACGGTCCCTCTCGCTACCGGCTCGGGACGATATATCTAGAAGAAGGGGCCTATTCTCAAGCCATAGAGGAATTGCGACAAGCGGCCAAGCTGGTCGCCAACGAACCATCTATCCACTTCGTCTTGGGAAACGCCTATATGGCAATAGGCAAGCTGGCAGAGGCCGCAGAAGCATTCCACAAAACATTGCAACTCGAGCCGAATTGGGCCGAGGTACACGATAAACTGGGCTTGGTCTATACCGACCAGTCCCTAGCCCTGCTGGGGGCTGTCATGGCGGACCAAGACAAGCTGACCGCCGCCGTTGAGGAACATCGCAAGGCTGTGGAGTTGGCCCCTGAAAACGGTTGGTTCCAGCACAATCTAGGTATGGCCTATGAACGCCAGCGACAGTACGACAAAGCAGCGGAGCAGTTCGTCAAGGCACTCGCAGTTAATCCCGATATGGCCTACACCCGTTATCGGCTCGGCATGATCTATTCGAGAGACAAAAAATACCAAGAAGCTATTGAGCAATACCAGTATGCCATCCGGCTCGAGCCCGACCGATCGGTTTTCCACTACGCCTTGGGGGCCGTATATGCCAAGATCGGCAGCGAGGAAGAGGCGATTGGCAGATTCAAAAAAGCCATCGAACTCGACTACTACAATGCCGAAGCACATTTCGGCTTGGCCAACGCCTATCTGAAACAGGGCAAAAGGGAGGAGGGCGCAAAGGAGATGGAGATCTTTAAAAAACTGCGCGAAGGCAATATAGCGGATATGGAACAACGGGTCGTCTTAGTGCCTGACAATCCAAAATACCACGGCGAATTAGCCGCTCACTATACCCAACAAGGTAGGTATATAAAGGCGATCAATGAGTACAAGCTGGCCATCGGTCTCGATCCACATAATCTCGAGTATCGCCGGTTGCTCAAAGATGCCTATATCAAAGCAGGGCGCTATCGGGAAGCGGAAGAGCAACAGGAGATTATCCAGAGCTTGGACGCCAAACGACAGCAGACTCCCACCCCATAGAGCTGGTTTATATGCATTTCTTTTTTTTTCTCCTTATTTCCTCACAGCTCTTAGCTGTCGAAGGACGGGCAGCAGAAAGTCGAGTCCAGTTCGTAGATGTAGCGGAGGAAGTCGGAGTGGTGGCGCAGAACGTCTCCGGGGATAGCGAGCAGACGTACTTAGTCGACAGCATGATGGGAGGATCGGCTTTTTTCGACTACGACCAGGACGGCGATTTGGATTTGTACATCTTGAACGGGTCGAAGGTGGTTGGCTTCCCAGACCAAGAGCACCCGCGCAATACCTTTTATAGAAACGAGCGTGGTAAATTCGTCGATGCTACCAATGAAGCAAATTTGGGCGACATAGGCTGGGGTATGGGATGCGCCGTCGGCGATTACGATAACGATGGCGATTTGGACATTTATATAACCAACTACGGCAGGAACGTCCTGTACGCTAACCAAGGCGACGGGACTTTTGTCGATGTGACCGAGTACGCCCAAGTAGGAGATGAGCGGTTCGGCACAGGATGCGCCTTCCTCGATTACGATGGCGATGGATATCTAGATCTATACGTAGCCAACTACGTCGATTTCAAGCACTTTCTGCAGACCACTCCCAATAGGTCCTATATGTGGAAAGGTTTAAGGGTTCACTTCGGACCGCGCGGAATGAAGGGGAGTGGGGATATCCTATATCGCAACCAAGGCGACGGGACTTTTGCCGATGTGACTGTGGAGGCGCGGGTGGTGAACCAAGATAAGCTCTACGGCATGGGCGTGATCGGTGGCGACTACGACCGGGACGGCGATGTGGACATCTATGTCGCCAACGATACGGGGCCCAATTTCCTTTATCAGAACCAAGGCGATGGGACCTTTGTCGATATCGGCTGGATGATCGGTGCTGCTTATGGCGAAAGCGGCGAGGCTCAAGGCTGTATGGGCATTGCCTATGGGGATTACGACAACGACCTGTACCAAGACATATTAGTCACCAACTTCTGGGAGCAGACCAATACGCTTTACCACAACGACCGCGGCGCATTTTTTTCCGACCTCAGCTTTGACGCCGGCGTGGGCAAGGAAAGTTTCCAGTTTTTGGCTTGGGGCACTGAGTTTTTCGACTATGACAACGACGGCGATAAAGATCTTTTTGTGGCCAATGGCCACCTCTTTCCCCAATTGGACAGGGCCAACCTAGGCACTAGCTATGCCCAGACCAATCAACTCTTTGAAAATTTGGGCGATGGCACCTTCACCGAGGTATCGCAGGTATCGGGGGAGGGCTTGGAGATTAAAAAGGTGAGCAGAGGAGCTTCCTTCGGGGATTACGACGATGATGGGGATCTGGACATCTTTGTCCTAAATCTAAACGATCACCCCACTCTGTTGCGCAACGACGGAGGCAATGAGAACAACTGGTTACTGGTCAAGACTATAGGGACTGCAAGCAACAGAGACGGCATAGGGGCTAGGATTGAGGTCCGCAGTGGAGAGCTCACGCAAAGCGCCGAAATTCGGAGTGGTGCTAGCTATCTTTCGCACAATGACTTGAGGGCCCATTTCGGCTTAGGGCAGAGAGAAACCATAGACTTGTTGATCGTGCGCTGGCCAAGCAGCCTAGAGGAACGGTTTGAAAACCTCTCTGCCAACAGACTCGTGGTAATTCAAGAGGGCAAGGGCATTATCCCCTAGATCAATAAGTTCGTACACTTTTTGCGATTTTTTCGGCATAAACACAAAATTATTATATTCATAACTCTTTAATAATAAATAAATTATGTCTTTATGATTGCGCGTTCCATAAAGGACCATGATTTACGAGAATCAGCTTGATTTCCTAGTTTTATTTCTTTATATATTAGGACATTATGTAGCTTCGCCTGCGATGCCCCCAGAAAATCACTTGAGAAAAGGAGGCTAAACCCTTTTAGGTAGTTGAGCAGTCTCTTTAAGAAACTCCGAAAAGTAGTTTTCTCACACACACAAGAAAGGATTTTGGGTAATGAGCAAAGCAACGAGTTGTAGCCTCTTGGCATTGAGTTTTGTCCTGTTCACCGTAGTGGCCAGTTCGGCTCACCTCCGCACAGACCGAAACTGGGCCGCGGTTCAGGTTCCTATTGGCGTCGATGGCATAAGAGATGTCCAGATGGACGGAGACATAAGTGAATGGGACAACGTACCTGCGGTCTTCTGGGTAACTCATGAAGATCTGATCGAGACTGTCACCGGCACCCAAGGGGACCCCGACCCTTCCAATCTAGCCGAGCGCATCATTTTCGGCTGGAGTCCAGTGACCAACCTTCTGTATTTCATGGAGGAAAGGTTTGACGACCTCTTTTACGGGACCATCGAAAATAATTTCGATACGGTCGAGGTGACCTTGGACTTCGACCACAGCGGCGACGCCATCTTCCAGAATGTACAATCGGCGGATTTGGACCCGGAGAGGTGGGAAGGGGCTTTGTCCCAGAATTACCGCTACACGCTACACCAAGAAAATCACATGTGGCTCTGGGGCGGAGCTCCGTGGGCTGGCGTTGAGCCTTATTCCGGTGCCAAATGGAGTTTTGAGGGCGATATCAACGGCGGGGCTGGAACCCTGTTCATGGAGATGTGGTTCACTCCCTTCGACGATTTGCCCACCAGTTCTACGGGCATAGATGACGAAGATGTAATCGTCCACACTATGCAGGCAGGCGAAATCATGGGTATTGGTTTTGCCGTTCAGGACGACGACAACGGTGCCGAAGGCTCGTACAACGGCTACTGGACCAATAGCGGCGACACGGAAATCTATTTCAAAGCTACCGCTATGGTCGACTATGTCCTGCTCCCCTTTGATGAGAGCATGTGGGTAGCGGGTGAAGACATGGGCACTGCCGTCGAGTCGGATAGCTGGGGGGACATCAAGGAGAGTTTTTCCCGCTAAGGAGAACAAGTAAGAGAAAAATGAGCAGTTTAGGGGGCGAGGTCATCTTCGCCCCCTTTTTTATTAATCTTGCCAAAGGAATTAGGCATGTTCTCACCTAAGTCAATAGGGTTGCTTTTACTCGTGTTGCTGGGTGTCGGCCTCTGCCCTCAAAATGTCTCCGGCGTGGTTATTTATAGAATTGGCACCCCTTTTTCAACAGCAGAAAAAGACAGCCTTGCAGGCCTCGGCATCGACTTCAGGGAAATCGACTGGACGGTCTCCCAACTGCAGGATGGCCTCGATCTGGACTCTTTGCCAGCGGGTTCACTGCAACCTAACTACTTTGATGAGGACGAAGACATTGCCGCGGCCCTATTGAACAGGGGTGGCTGGGTGCGGGTGCGGCTTTTCGCCAATCAAAATCAACTGATTGGACAGGTACTGGTCGATGGCGATCCGACTACGGGTCTCACGTGGCCAGCCGTAGCTCCAGAGAGCTTTCAGGTGGGCACCTCGCGGACCCTCAGTGAACAATTGACTTTTGATTTAGGCGGGCGATTTCTCATCCGGGAAGCGAGATTTCGCCCTCTGGCGGAAAAGCCGGAGCACTTTTTGGAGCGGCTCGCCATTGGCTCCCGCGATGAGAGGCTGGTCAATATTGGCAACAGAATGTCCTATTTCCCGATCGTAGCCGAAGTAAAAGAAAATACCGAACCTGAAGTCAGCGTGATTTTAGACCCGCCGATATCGACTCAAACGGTCCAATTGCTGATTTTTCGCGACACACCCAAGGAAATAGGGCTCGCCGATTTTGAACTCTACGGCGGTGGTTTCGTAGCCCGAGCCTCGTATGAGTCCGAAGTAGTCGATCTGGGCGGCCTAGCCAGTTGGGGCGAGATTCGCTGGTCGGGCCGGCAAGATACGGACGCCCGGGTCGATATCCGCACTCGGACGGGCGCAGATCCACATCCCGACATTTTTTGGCAACTGCGACCCGAGCAGCGGGACAGCGTGCAATTTCGCGATGGCGGTGGCGACTTGACCCTGAGCGAATACAAGCGCCGCTACAGCAAGCTGCTCGATGTTCTCAAGCCGGTAAAACCCCAAGATAGAGTGAGCCCCGATACGGAAAACTGGAGTTTCTGGTCCAGTCCCTACCTGTTTGAAAATTCGGGGACCGGCATCGTTTCCCCTAGTCCGCGCCAATTTTTACAACTCAAAGTGGACTTCTTTTCTACAATCGAGGATGGGGGCAAGATCGATTATGTCGAGTTCAAGGCCTCCGTGCCGCCGGCCGTGCACGGCTTAGTGGGAGAGATTTTCCCGGTGGATACCCAAGTGGGGCAAGCGACGCATTTCACTTACTTCATCCGGCCGACCATCCGGGCCGGCGACATGGGCTTTGACGGCGTAGAGATTTCCACGCCCTCAGGGGTGGTTTCAGTCGATTCGCTACGCATAGACGGCATCAACTACGATGACTTTATCTGGGTAAAAACCTCGGATGGCTTGGGTTTTGAGATCAACTTCCCGCGCAAGCTAGAGCCGACCGATAGCGGAGCCCTGATCGAGGTGGTGTTCAACGCGCCGGTGCTGCGGGAAGTGGGTACGCTGTTTACTGGTAAGGTGTTCAATAGCGCCGAGCCGAACGAGGTGCGCCAACGCATCAATCCGGGCAACGCTGCCGACGAGATTGAGAGCGACGGGATTGCAGTGAAAACATCGCTGAGCAGCTCACTGGTATTTGCACCACAGATTGGGCCCAATCCCTTTACGCCCAACGGCGATGCCATTAACGATGTGGTGCATATTTCCTACAAGCTCTTGCGGGTAACGTCTCAGGTTCCGGTCTCCGTAGAAATCTTCGACCTGTCCGGTCGCCTAGTTAAGCAAATATACGCCGGAGACATTCCCATCGGAGAGTACTCCCACTCTTGGGATGGGACAGACCACTCCAACCGGCTGGTCCCCCCAGGACTATACTTGTATCGAATAGCAGTAGACATCCAATCGGAAGAGGGCATCAAGAGCGGCGTTATCGCCGTGGCCTATTGATTCTTAATCGTCCCCTATGAGTGAATACGTGAGATACCAACGCATGAGAGCATTCAAGCTGGTGAGTACTAGCTTGGTCTGCCTCCTAGGTAGGATACTCCTAGGTGACTCAGCTTGGGGGCAAGAGGGCTTTTCCATCCGAGACGGCGCGGCTGTCATCGAGTCTAGGGATCACTGGGCCAGTTGGCAGTCGGTAGTAAAGACCATCCAGATCACCGAGGAGGGCGTAAAACCAGCTTTTATACGCAAAAGCACCAAGATCGAAGTAGATGGCGTTGAACAGGTAGTCCCCGGCATTAACGCGGTTTTGAATGCCTCCGAGTTCGGCGGCGGGATATGGGAGGCCGGTTCCAATCGCTCAAGCGCAGAAAACCTCATGGACGGCAGGATGGACACCTATTGGGAGCCGGACACTTCCACCCCCCTTAGGGATTGGTGGGTGCAAATCGATTTAGGGCGGGCCGTATCGGCCAATAAGATCGTCCTCAAGTTTGTCGGGGAGGATTTGGGAGACCCCTTTCTCCAATTCAAGGTTCTAACCTCTCAGGGGGAGACGATCATCGGGCCGCTGGTGTACAGGAAACGCTTCTCAACGAACAAGCCCATCAAGAATGAACGGGTCTTTGAAGTCGATTTGACCAACCAGTTGCCCACCAAATGGCCACAGGTGCGCGGGGATTTTACCGGCGATGTGATCAGATTCGTCTCGGTCGGCGTCACGGACAGCGACTTTGGCAAGGCAAGACAAGTTTCCCAGTCCGCTTACGAGGGCCTCGACCCCGACCAGCAAGGCGACATAGAATACTTCCGCCGAGAAACCTCGGGAAGGCTGAGATTGTTGGAGGGACGCGAGGATTGGGAGGCCTTGGCCGGCAGGGACAGTCAAGGCCCTGTCGTCTACTACCGCCGCGAGTTGCCTCGATTGGCGGAAGTGGAAGTCTGGTCAATCGGCGACAATATCGGGGTTGGCGTCCTAGAGCGGGGTGGCAAGGTAACGAGTTGGGAAAACAACGGTGCAGAGGGGGTGGTGGTAGACGGAGTAATCTATAGTGTAGAAAAGGCGTTGTACTGGCCTGCTCAAGGAGGGTACAATCCCGATAGGCTGCTGCCTTCGGAGCCACCGGATGTCGAGCGTGCCTTAGTGGTGGATCTGGGAGGGGCCTTCTTCTTGGACAATGTCCGCGTACTCCAAGCTAGCAGTAGTCCCCCTGGGCCTTTTCGCGCTTACCGCATCGAAGTCTCAGACGGTTCCACCAATGCTGGCGGTAGTCTGGCCTGGAAAACAGTGGGGTCAATCGACCATATCAACGGGAATGAATCGTATCACGATTTTAAGTTTCCGCTCACCAAAGTCGAGCATTTTTCTTTCACCTATAGGCTACATATAAGGGCCGGACGCCACGGCTTGTCAGAGATTCAGTTTTTCGGCGAGGGATACATGCCCGAGGCCCGGATCGAATCGGTCTTTGACGGGCCTGCGGCGTTCATAGAATTGGGGGCTACTCCCCAAAATTTGGCGTCTATAGAGTGGGACGCGGATATGCCGCCGGGCACGGACATTATTCTCCAGACCCGCACTGGCAACACCGTCAAAACTTCTACGCTCTACTATAAAAAGAACGGTGAATTGTTTCCCGGCACCGAAGAAGAAGCAGCGGCAGCGCACGCGACGGACAAAAAGTTCTTTGGGGATGCCTCTGTTGGACCCGTCGTTACCCAGACCAACCCGGGCAGCGATTGGAGTGGTTGGAGTCAACGCTATTTCAATTCGGGAGACAAAATCACCTCGCCCAGTCCGCGTAAATTCGTCGCCATCCGAGCGACCTTTCTCACGGACAATCCCCTCGTGGCCGCTACACTGCGCTGGGTGAAACTCAACTTTGTAACACCAGTCGCCAAAACAATTGTTGGCGAAGTGCTGCCCCCTCAACTCGAGACGATTGGCGCGGAGCAACTGTTTTCCTATTTCGTCCGCACGACCTTCGAGCCAGCCAACGAGGGTTTTGACGAGATTCTCATTGAAGCTCCCTCCAGCGTCAAAATGAAATTCAAGCAAGCCCATCTGAGCCTCACAGGGCAACCGACTCAAACCTATACCGCCCAAAGCGAGGGGTTTGAGGTTGTGTCTGACGATTCCGATTCGCTTTGGGTGCGTCTGCCTTCTCTCATCAAGGAGACCGACGGGGCCGCGTTGATCGAGCTTCAGTTTGCGGCGACCATATTCGATTTTACCACATTCTTCAATGGCTCTATCGGCCATTCTTCCATTCCCGATTCGTGGCAAAGAGTGGACCCAGGCGATGCAAACGAGACCAGGGATAGCGAAAAAACCGTGATCCTAGCCCTTGAAAGAGGTGCAGTACTGGGGGATATCGAAGTTAAAAATAAAATCTTCACCCCTAACGGCGACGGCATCAACGATGATATGGCTGTGAGTTTTTCACTCATGCGAGTGAAGGCATCAACGCCGTTACAGGTGCAAATATACGATCTAGGCGGGCGTCTCGTTCACCAACTGCGCGAAGAGTACATAACTACGGGACGGCATTCCGTGGTTTGGACCGGAGTCGATAACTCCGGAGCTTTGGTGCCTCCTGGCATATATGTGCTGAGGATCGACACTAAGGTCGATTCAAAATCGGGTAGAAATACCTCGGACTACCGCTTAGTACATGTCTCCTATTGATCTTCTGCGACCCGAGAGGAACAGATTGAACAAGCCATCGTTGGTCAAGATCGCGCTATTAGCATTTTCTTGTCTATTGCAGGTACTCGCGCCGACCCAAGGCTATGGAGAGACGATCATCATTGGCGGCGGGCCAGGTACCCTAGCGTGGGATGACCATTATTCCGCGACATCGGTTATTGATTTTGACACCAGTCCCGGCCAGATTCAGCCTGCCCAGACAGGTCCCGAAGACAATATCGTCCTGAAAATATTTGAAAGAGGAGGGACCGTAACGTCGCCCAATGCGAAAATAATACTCGAAATATCCTCGAGTCTTTTGAATGAACAATTAGCGCATATGGTCAGTGGTGATACGACCAAGGCTTTTGAAGTCAAGGGTGGTTCCCCTACCGGCGTTATATTCAGGCTAGATTTGGGCGAGCGCTTCGGGGTCAATCGGATCAAGTTTTTCCCGCGCAAGGGATTTGAAGAATTTTTCCTGAAAGGCTATGAACTGCTGCTGAACGACGGCAGCGAGGAGCAGAAAACCCTAGCCGGGACGCCAGATTTCAAGGTTTTTAAAACCGAGGAACGCAACCTCAAGCCGACCGTTGATCTGACCGTCCCCCTGCAGTTTGTTCGTTTCATAGAGGTGAAGCAACTAGTGCGAGGGGAGTGGGAGATTGACGAGTTTCAAGTCTTTGGTGCGGGTTTTGCCTCTACGGCGTCGTATACCTCAATAGTATTTGATCGAGAGCAGCCCACTGTCTTTGGCGACATAACATGGGCTAGGGGGAGCATCGGCGAACCAACAAAAACGGATGCCATCCTAGTGACCCGGAGTGGCAACACGCCGGATCCCAGCGATTCGCTGTCTTGGAGCACTTGGTCCTCCCCCTATCCGGCCGGAGTCCGCACGGCGATTGAATCACCAGCCCCGCGTCGTTTTTTTCAGTTTCATTTACTCCTCAAAACCAGCGATATCCTAGCCGCGGCTACAGTTGATTCCCTCTCCTTTGAGATGTCTCCTGCCCTAGCCGACTCGCTGGTGGGCGAGATATGGCCCCAACGTGCTCTGATCGGGCAGAATACCCCCTTTACCTATGCCGTGAGAACCGTCAATAGCCGCGGTTTCAATCAGCTCGAACTAAAGACTATGGCACCGGTAGATGTAGTGCGCTCCGTTCAAATAGACGAAACCGAAGTCGAATGGGAAAAGACGGATACAGAAGACGGGGTCCAAATTAGCTTTCCCCAGATTGTGGGAGACCGCACCTTGCGAGTGGTCTTTGAGAATGTGGCTTTGCAGTACAATACCTTTTTTGCCGGCAGAGTCTCCGATAGCCAAGAACCGGACAATCTGCCCCAAGTAGTCACCGAAGGAGACGCAGTCTCTGATTTTGAGGCACGGGGAGACGACCTTTCCGTCGAGATTTCAGTAGGCAAAAACCTCATTCATTCCATGGAAGTGGCTCCTCTTCCTTTTACTCCCAACGGTGATGGCCTAAATGATGAAGTCTTGGTGACTTATGACATCGTCAATCTGACGGGTGGTGCTTTGGTTTCGGTGGGGCTATACGATCTTTCTGGAAGACGTGTAAAGGCGATCTATTCAGGCTTGGATCCCAGTAGGAGATACCAAAGGGCTTGGGACGGAACGGACGAGAGCGGTGCCAAAGTGCTACCCGGAATCTATATGATGCGAGTGGAAATTGATGCAGATTCAGGGTCCGAGAGCAAGACGAAAATTGTCCCAATAGTCTATTAATTATTCCCATTTTACCTGAAAGCTAGGGTGGAACTCTCATGCTGACCTGCCATATTTGTAGCCCTCTAATGCGCAATATTAGTTCAGCTACCATAATTTACTCTTTTCTATTGTCCATGTTAGCTTTCGACACCGACGCACAAGCCCAAGATGTCGATCCGATGCGCATAAAAGGTGTGCGCCGGGGAGCTGAACTCACCTTTGAACCAACCGGATCCGGCGTGCTGTTTGGTGCCTTGGACCCGGCGGTTAAAAAGTGGTACGTACCCCAAGAACTTTTCCTAGAATACCGTTGGAAACAGTGGGAATACACCAACTACGCTAGGGATCACTACGATCGCTATGTAGATATCAATTTAGCCGGGGATTACTTCTACGATATTTACGGTTCCTACATCACTAGAGGATGGTTGCTCTACGACTGGTCCCAGACGCAGCCTCAGCAAGGGGGCAGCAATTTATTCAAGACCCAGAAATTCCAAGACTGGTTCACCAACTTGGTCATTGCCTCTGATCAGAAGGGCCAACACAACTTGGCCATCACCATAGGCAATCAGATCCGCTCGACCCTCACCCCAATGACCTTCTCAAAGCCAGCCATGGACGGAATTCAAGTGGACTACCAAGCCGACAAATACCAAGTCACGACGATCCTCTCGCGGATCTCTGCCCCCGGCGGAGCCGGGCCTCGCAACCCTGCAGTCAACCAAACGACCAGCCTGACAACGCTAATGGGTGGGCGGGCTGTTGCCCAAGTAGGCGATTTTGTCAGCATCGGGGCCAACTATGTAAGCGCCCACAATTCCTTCCAACTCTTAGATGCCTTTGAAGGAACCCCTAGGAGTGGTTCGATTACTTCTAGTCAAAATGCTGAAAATATCACCCAGCTTTTCGTCCGTCTAACCGACGACTCGCCTGAAGATAACGAAGGTGGAGCCACTCTCTTCGCTTGGGACATGATCATAGAGGCCGACGTCGAAATCATTGATGAGGAGGGAGAACAGGGGTTTAGGCGGGAGGTTGTCCGGGCCAGTGAGGCCGGTCTCAAACCCTCACCTCAGGGCGGCTTTCAGCGCTTGGGTTTCTGGGAAGCTAGCGGCTCTGAGCAGATCGAATTAGTATACGATTTTTCCGAGGGAACCTACACTGGTCCCGACCCCTCGGAGATACGAAGAGTGACTTTTGAACTGGTGGTTGCCAACGATTACAGAATCGAGGTGTCTTCGAATCGCCAGAATAACCGGCAAAACAACAACGTGTTTCTGCTGGCGGACAGAGCCGAAGAAAATGTCAAAGATGGCTCCAATCTCAGAGTCCTCAAGATCCCGTACGGTTTGCCGACCGCTACTGAAATTTTCGGCCTGACTCTGGAGGCGAACAATATTGCGGGGCTTGATTTCTACGGCGAATTCGACCGCAGTAGGAGTTACCGAAAATACCCCAACAGGCAGCATACAAAACACCTGTCGGCTTTTGACCAAGGCGATGGCTGGATGGTGAATCTGTCGAGAATTGTTCAGCCGTGGTTCTTTTTTGGCGAGGCTTATAGTATGGATCACAATTATAATACAAGTGCTATCTTGGCCCGTGGCGAGGTCAACATAGATTACGAAGACCGGACGAGATTCTACTACGAACTCGTCGACGACAACGACGATCAGGATCGATATCCCGACTGGCAGAGGATCTACGAAAGCATCGACTTGAGCGTATTTCCTGGCTTGGATGAAAACGTCGATTTTATCTCCGATTTCAATCAAAACGACAGCGAAGACCTGCCCAACTTAGTACCCGACTACGACGAGCCCTTTCTGCGCTATTCTACAGACCGCCCCGAGTATCTGTTCGGCATAGATATGAACAACAATATCTGGGTAGATCGGTTCGAAAACGACGATGAAGCAGACTTCCCCTATGGTAGAGATTTAAGTGGGTACAATCTCTATGCAGGCGTCAATATTACTCCAGAGATGAGATTGACGGTCGGTCACACCGACGAAAGCCTCATTGCCGGCGATGGAGAAAACACCACCCATTATTTGCTTTTTACGCTGGAAAAGGACTACCCCGGACTGGGCCGGCTGAGGATTTTTGAGAATTTCAGGCTAGCCAAGGACAATATAGAGAACGACCTTCGCCAGTGGGACGAATTCGAGAGGCGCAACGTCCCTACCATTGATCCCTTGGCGGCCCGGAATACGTGGATAAATTCGTCCTATATAAGCTTCAACTATACTAAGCTGAAGAATCTAAATCTCATCAACAAGTTGAAATACGACCGCTGGCATCAAAGGGAAAGACAGCCCGATTTGCGACAGGATTTCGTTTTTATCGGTTTAATTAATAAAGTGGACTATGTTCTCAAATTTATTAATCTCGATATCCAGCCAAAAATTAAAAACGAATTGAGGATAGAATCTCCAGCGCTCAAATCAGATCCCAAACGGAAGGAAGACACGCTGGTTTTTACTTTATTGGCCCGATGGCCATTGTTTAATAACTCCACTATGCAGGCCGGCGTGGAGTACACCGTTTTCCAACAGCTCAGGGATTCGGATGAGGCGGTCAAGGAAGGGTTGCTAGACGACTTCCGTGAAATTGTGGGCGCGGCCCAGTTCGCCAATAATTCAAACTACTTGGGCTACAATTTGACGACCCTGATGGGGCTCAGGCTGACTAGAAGGGCCATAGATAACGAAACCGAAACGGGCAGAATGGCTTTTGCCACGGTATTCGCCGGTTTGGAGTAACCTACCTATGCACAGGAATACAGAGGAGATCTGAGCTACATGCCAAGAGAAATGACTGCATTTTGGCTTTTACCACTCGCACTTTTTACCATGCTCATGGGTTGCACAGTAGAAATGGGAGACCGAGTCGTTGCTCAGATAGGTGATGAGAAGATAACAGTTGACCAGTTGTGGAAATTTATCGATGGCCTTCCCAAAGATGCTAAGGCGGACACCACTAGGGTAAAAGAAGCGACAAAGCATTTGAACACCATGATCAATATCCAACTACTGATCATGGAAGCGAAGGCGGCCGAGCTCGACAAAAGCCCTGAATTTCACGCCCGACTGGAAAAGGTCCAGCAAGAAAAGTTGATCAGCATTTTCCAAGACAGAGCGCTGGAAGTAGAGGAGGAAGTGGAGGAAGGCGAAGTGCGGGAATACGCTGAACGCATGGGGCTCACTCGAGCAGTCAGATTGGCCGATATAATGGTTCCCAGCCGCGAAAATGCCTTGGCCGCCCTCCGGGAACTCAACAATGGGGTGCCTTTTGGGCAAGTCGCCCAAAAATGGTCCATAAACAAAAAAACCTCGGCCCAAGGTGGTGACTTAGGCCGTTATACCACCCGCGAACACATGGTCATGCCCCTTCAGGATAAGCTGTTTTCCCTCGCCTTGGGCGAAGTCTCCGAGCCCATAAAAATCGGTGGAAACTATTCGATCTTCACAGTCATCGCCGACTCTACCATTGAACTCAGTCCTCAGAGGAGTTTGGCTATCCAAATGGGACTGAAAAAAGAAAAAAAGCAGCGGGCGCTATCGACTCTAGTTGCTGAACTCAAGGGAAAATACCACCTCGAATTGGATCGGGAAGGCCTCGCGCTCATTGTCGAAAAAGTGCGTGGCGGTGCATCTTTCGCCTCGGAGACGGAACGCAATATAGTTCTCTATAGGTACGACGGCGGAGAAATAACCGCTCAAGACTTGGCAGATGCTGGCCACGTCCTGAAAGGCAACGCCTTGGCCCAACTCAGCGACTCCAGCCAAGTGATCGCTTTTGCCGAGCGCCATGTTGTGCCCAATGCAATGCTGGTGGAAGCGGCCCTGCGTACTGGCATAGACGAGGAAGCAGAGACGGTCGAGTGGTTGGGAAATCAAGCAAATCAACTCTTGATAAGTGCTCTCAGGGCGCGGCTCCTGAGAGCTAAAGTGACTATTGCTGAAAACGAGTTACGCCAATTTTACGAGGCCCATGCGGAAAGATATATGCATCCCGAGCAAATTGAAGTACAAGAGGTTCTGGTAGAGACGGAGGCCGAGGCACTGAGATTGATGGAGCAGATTCAAAAGGGAGCCCGATTAGGCGATTTGGCCAAGAAGTATTCTATCCGCTCGCTAGAGGATCGGGATGAAGAGGGCCGATTCCACTTCCACCTTTTCGAACAGGCCTTTCTCGGTGGTTTTGTAGAAGTCGCCGAAAAAGCCGAGCTAGGAGCGCTCACCGGTCCGGCCAAGGTAGATGAGGGTTATTCTATATTTAAGGTGCTTTCTAGGGAACGAAAGCGAGAGACTTTTGCGGAGGCCGAGTGGAGAGTCCGATCCCAACTCAGGAGAGAAAAGAACAGAAGGGCCTTTAATCAGTTTATCGAAGAAGTGCGCAACAAATACGCATCGAAAGTGGTTATTCAGGAGGACAACCTCAAAGCCGCTTTTGGGGAAGGATAGAGGCCTATAGGTCTTATTCTGCGTACATGTTGGCCCCCATCTCCATAAAGGAGTAGGGACCGTTTTGGCGGATTACCAACAGCTTATTGGCCGGTGCCGATGACACGGTCTGACGGGTACCGTCGGGCCAAGTGACCTCCACTTCATCTGCCCCTTCTGCCTCACCCAAGCCGAAAAAGATACGCATATCGTTGTAGGAGAGATAACTGGAAGCGCCATTAGCCGTGCGCCACTGGGATCGGCCACCGGCCAGCAAACGGATCTTGGCACCGACGGCGTCGCGATTGGGGCCACGGCCCAGAAGTTGGACTACGAGCCAGTTGTTGACGGGGGCGAAATCGTTGCGCAGCAGGGTGCTCGCCTCGTCTAAATTGACGACGAAAATGTCCACATCGCCATCGTTGTCGAAGTCGCCGAAACTGGCACCGCGGCTGACTCTTTTGAGGCCCATTCCCGGGCCAGCCGCAGCCCCTATATCGATTAAACGATTGTCGCCGTCATTGCGAATCAATTGATTGCGCTGGGGGTAGGAAGTGCCCGCAATAGTGCTAGCCGCCTGTGGATAGACATGGCCATTAGCAACGAATAGATCCAAGTCGCCGTCCCTGTCATAGTCGAAGAATTGGGTGCCCCACCCCAGCATCCCAAGCGTGGGTTCTTCTAGACCGATCTGGGTCGTTATATCTTTGAAATGGCCCTGTCCGTCGTTGAGATAGAAGGTATTACTCTCGCGGAAAAAATGGGTTATATAGAGGTCGAGGTCACCGTCGGCGTCATAGTCTCCGCCGCTGACCCCCATACCTGCCTCTTCCTCGCCGTATTCGTTATACGCAATGCCTGCTTTGAGGCCAATTTCGCTAAAGGTGCCATCGCGGTTGTTGTCGAAGAGTACATTGGGAGTTGCGTCATTGGCCACAAAGAGATCGGTGTCGCCATCGTTGTCGAAGTCTTCGGGCAGTACACCCAACCCGTAGTAGTGGTTGGCCCAAGAGATACCCGAGGGACGGGTGACGTCGGTAAAGGTGTTGTCCCCATTGTTGCGGTAGAACCGGTCGGCGGCTCCAGGTAGGCCCTGGGGACCGCAGAAGATTTCGATTCCCTCGTAGGTACAGACCTTATCCGGCGGGGAATCAAAATCGTAGACGAGATAATTGGCGACGTATAAATCGAGATCCCCGTCGCCATCGTAATCAAAAAAAGCGGCACTGGAGCTATAGTCATCCCCTGCTACCCCAGCGGAAATGTCCACAAAGGTGCCGTTGCCTTGATTGCGGTAGAGAACATTGGGACCATAATTGGTCAGGTACAGATCGCGGTACCCATCGCCGTCGATGTCGCCCACAGTGCAGCCCATGCCCCAACTGCGGTCCCCAACACCGGCAGATAAGGTCAAATCAGCAAAGGTGCCGTTACCTTGGTTGCGGTAGAGGACATTGCCCGGTCCGGATTTTTGCCGGTAGGTATTGACCGTAGCGCCGTTGACCGCGTATAGATCAAGGGCGCCATCGTTGTCGTAGTCAAAAAAAGCAGCGCCGCCGCCGGAGGTTTCGACAATGTGCTTTTTCTTATGTCCGCCGGCCACATGTTGAAAGGCGATGTGCGCTTCCTTTGTTTGGTCGGTGAATTGGGGTAGAACAGATGCCGGCAGCAGCACCGCCAATGCCAAGGCAGAGACAAGGGCACGGCGACGATAAAAAAGCTCCATATACTCATCGCTGTAGAGGTGAACTAAACAGAAAATAACAGTCGCATGGATGGGGAATTATAGGTATTAGCTTCTACTGCGGCAAGAACAGAAAATCGTAGGACGAGGGCGATGGTTTTGCCACTTTTTTGTTTTGCCAAAAAGTTGCATGCCTTCGCCATTCATAGATCCAGAGGTGCGGAATGAGGCAGATTTTTGCCGCCCTAATGATGGGCATCGCGTGCATAACTGCAGGGCAATCCGAGAACACTGTTGTGGAACTCCGCGACGGAGTCACGATGGAATTCGTGTGGATCGAACCAGGTACCTTTCTGATGGGATCGCCTGCCTCAGCTCCTATACGAGGTGAAGACGAAGGCCCACAGCACGAAGTCTCGATCAGCAAGGGCTTTTACTTGGGTAAATTTGAGATTACCCAGGCCCAATGGATCGCGGTGATGGGAACCGCACCGTGGACCCGGCGCAAGTACGTACGGGCCGAGCCGAATCACCCGGCCGTCTATATCTCGTGGATCGACATGCAGGAATTCCTCCGCCGCTTAAACCAAGCTGCCGACAGAGATTTGTACCGCCTACCTACCGAAGCCGAGTGGGAATACGCCTGCCGGGCTGGGACCACAACGAGCCGTTCCTTTGGGAACGACGACAGCCTGTTGGGCGACTATGCCTGGTACATAGGAAACGTGGGAGACGCGGAGGGGAAATTTGCCCAACCGGTGGGTTCAAAGCGGCCAAATCCGTGGGGCCTATACGATATGCACGGCAATGTATGGGAGTGGGTGCAAGACTGGTACAGCAACGCCTATTCAAGCGCCAAACAGGCAGACCCTACCGGAGCTGCTTCGGGCTCTACCCGCGTTATGCGCGGGGGCGGCTTTGTCAATCACGCGCGCAACGTACGGTCAGCCAAACGTTTCAGCTTTGAGCAATCACTCCGCTACTGTGCTATTGGAGCACGCCTAGTGATGACAAAATAAACGGCCTCTCTTTGTCGCTCAAACAACTTATCCATTAGTTGAAATACGACATATGATAGCCCCTAGAGACAAGTATTGAAAAAGAGAATTCCGCCTCAACACCTCGCATGGCTAAAAAGAAGCCAGCCGACCTATGGAGACGTCAAAGGCATTTCGGCCCGGGCCGTCTTACTTGGGGCGGTACTGGCCTTTCTGCTAAATCTCCTCGACGCCTATGCTACGACCCTCATCCGAGGTTCGTATCTAACCCTGAACTTTAGCACCCCGGCGGCCCTGTTCTTTTTCTTTTTCGTCGTGCTCGCCAGTGCCTTGGTCGCCTGCCTCCGCCGGCCCCTGGCCTTGGACCAAGCCGAGTTAGTAACCATCTACATCATGCTAGCGGTGGCCTGCTGTGTTCCCGGCATGGGTTTCACTCAGTTCATCATACCCTGCTTACTGGGCTCCACTTACTATGCCACACCCGAGAACAACTGGGACTTTCTCTACAACCAGTACATTCCTAGCTGGATGATTCCCCGGGGCGAAAACGCGGCGCGTTTTTTCTTTGAAGGTCTGCCCGAAGGCGAGTCTATCCCCTGGGATATCTGGGTCGTACCGCTGAGTTTCTGGTACGGGTTTTTTCTAGTGCTCAGCTTTGCCATGATCTGCACCATGGTCATTCTACGCCGCCAGTGGATGGACCGGGAAAAGCTAGTTTATCCACTGGTCCAAGTACCCATGGAGATGATCGGCCGAGAAAAGGAAGGAATGATCGGTCAATCGTTTTTCACTAACAAAGCCATGTGGATCGGTTTTGCCGTCTCGTTCATTCTGCTCAGTGTCAATGGCCTGCACTCCTACTTTCCGAACTTTCCGCAGATCACCAAGGCCTTCACATTGCCCTTGTTCCGCGATACCGTCGGCCTCAGTTTCTGGTTTAGTCCGCCCTGGACGGGTTTTTTCTATTTCGTCAACCTCGATATCACGGCTTCGATCTGGATATTTTACACCCTCACCACGATCCAGCGGGGCATCTTCAATATCGTCGGCTTGCAGAGCACCCAGCGGATCGACTTCTACTCGATCGAACCTTTCCTAGCCCATCAGGGTATGGGTTCGATGATAGTCTTTGTGCTAGTGGGGTTGTGGGTGGGACGCGGCCATTTACAAAGTGTATATCGCAAAGCCTTCCATGGCGACGAAGAGGTCGACGACAGCGGCGAGATGCTATCCTATCGACAGGCCCTTTTCGGCCTGATTGTGGCTCTCGCCCTAGTGGTGGTCGGCCTATGTATGATGGGACTAACCCTTCCCACGGCACTGTTATTCATCTTTGGTGCCATGATGCTGTTTATAGGGCTAACTCGGGTAGTGGCCGAAGGGGGCATCCCGGCCATGCGGCCCCCTATCATGACTTCGAGCTTTGTCATTTCGGGGGCCGGTGCCTCGGCCTTGGGTGCTTCGGGTTTAGTGGCTCTGGGCTTTTCCTACGGCTGGCATTCCGAAGTACGCTCCTTTGTCATGGCGTCTGTAGCCAACGGACTGAAGATGGGTGAGATTATCACCGGTTCCAAGCGCCGGCTATTCTGGGCCGTGGTCATTGCCGTTGTGGTCAGTCTAGTCGGCTCGTCGTATATGACCTTAGTGCTGGCCTATAAATACGGGGGCATCAACCTTAATCCGCTCTTTTTCGTGGGGCAGGCCCCCACCTTTGGTCCTCGGGATATAGCTCCTCGCATCGCCGCAGAATTGCCCGGTCCAAGACTAGACGCTTGGCTGTTCATGGGCATCGGTGGAGGGGTGATGGCCCTGCTGATGTGGGCGCGACATCAGTTCGTCTGGTGGCCGCTCAATCCCCTCGGCTATACCATCAGCGCCAACTGGAAGACGGGACATATCTTTGGCAGCGCCTTTCTCGCTTGGTTCCTCAAACTGTTGATTTTGCGCTACGGCGGTCCCAAGCTATACCGGAATTTGCGGCCGTTTTTTCTCGGCCTGATCTTGGGCGAGATCGTAGCGGCGGGCGGATGGCTAGTGCTGGATTATATAACCGGACACATGGGGAGCTTTCTCACGCAAATCTAACTGCTCGGCATGGCAGCGCATACGCAAACCTATCGACCGCGCAAGTATTCGTAAGAGGTCCTTTGGACTTCCTCTGGATCGTAAAACAAATGCTCCAAGTCATTGTGCTGATCGCTGAGCACGCGTCCCGACCCAAGGCGACTGCGCAGTTCGGCGTCGTTGCGGATCACGCGGTCAACCAGCGCGGCAGGAGTTGAGAGACGGATCCGCAAGAGATCAGTCCTAACCCTGTCGGATTGGTAGAAGCGTTCGGACAGTCGCTCGAAACGAACGGGTGAGCGGCTGCCTAGCAGGATCAGGTGATGGCCTGCTCCCTCGAACAACAGACTATAGGGGAATACCGCGACGAAAGTTCTGGTCACCAATTCAATCGCGTCGTTGGGCAACTGCCCTATGGGCAACCATTGGCTCATAAATCCATTGGGGCTCAGGTGCGCAAGGACCTGCTCGTAATACTCCCGCGAATACAGGCGATACACTCCCCCGGCCATGGGCGGCGGCGGTTCGCTGGTAATCAGATCGTACGTCTCGTCGGTCAGCGCGAGGAAGTTGCGCCCGTCATCATTTATCATCCGCAGCCGTGGATCCAAATGTACGAAGCCATGATGCTCGGCAAAGGCTGGCGCCATCTTAAATACATTCTCGTTGAGATCGACGGCATCAATTCGCGTGATACTTTCATGGGCGGCAATGGCCGAGGCGGTGTTGCCGACTCCGAAACAGATCAGCAGGACCTTCTCCGGATGCGGATGGGCGAGCAAGGGAAAGTGCGCCATCAGACGCATGTACTGCTGGGATCGCGGCGATGTACCCGACATGGACAGACGGCCGAAGAAGAGCTTCATGTTGTTGTTCGGAAGCTCGAGAAAATACGTAGTATGGGCGGCATTGCTTCTCATGCCTTGGGCCGCGACAGCGTTGGGCCACATCAGAGGCGTAAAAAAATCTCGATCAAATCTTCTTGGCGTGGCTATACAGGTGGTAGTAACAACGGCCACCAAGACAGCAATCTGCCATGCTTTTATGGGGCGGAATTCCGAGATAAATGACAAGGCGATCGCGGCGAGCACCATGAAGGTCAGAAAGAGCTTCAACGAGTAGAAGATGTTCAGGCGAGGTGCCACCAGAGTGAAGGCGATCAGGCCGAGACAGAACCCCACCGTATTCAGACCGTAGGCCAGCCCCAAGTGCTTCCCCATGCCCTGTAGTCGATTGCAGACGTAGGGCAGGAGCAGGGAGACTAGCAAGTACGCAGGTAGTACATAGATGCCAGTATAAACGAAGAGCTGGGAGAGACTCACTGGGAAGTGATGTACGCCGCGCACATCCGGCGGGTTGCCCACCAAGTATGTCAACTCATCGCTGAATCGCCAGAGCGCGAAGTAGTAGAGCGCGGCCAGACCGTACGCGCCCTTGATATGAGCGAGCCGGATGCGCTCAATGTGTCGCACGATAATGCTGGCAAGAAAAATGCCCAGCACTGCCCAGAAGGAGATAAACGACATGGTCGCCCCAGGGCTCAGCACGACAATGAAATCGATCCGTTTGAACATATCGCCTTCGAGCGCTCCGGCGAGCAAGCCGCTCAGCGCGGCACAAGCAATGAGGGCACTTCCCGACCTAGGTGGCACTCCAGCACTTGGGAATGTTGCGCAGGCAGTGTCCGCCGCTTCGTCGTCAGCGGGTGCACCACCGCTGGCGACGAAGTATAATCCTAGCAGTATGTTCAAGCCGGCCATCAGCCAGAAAGTTGGCTGGTGCCCGATCTCCGGTATCAGGATGAACTGGCAAGCGAGTACGCCGCTACACGCACCAATAGTGTTCCACGCGTACAGGACGGAGGGGAGACGCCCGTTCCTCGATATTGAGCGGAAAATATCGCACAGCAAGGGGAAGGTCACCCCCATGAACAGACAAGGAATAAAGAGGCTAATCGTGGCGATGGCCCCTTGGGCAATCTGATAGTGGATCGCTTGGACCCAGATTCCGTCGTTCAGGTAATAGGGGAAAGAACCCCAGAGGTCCGCCGGCAAATATTCGACCGCTACGGTCACAAGAGCCGACACCCCGACCAGAAGTTCTATCAGCCCGTACAAACGCAGCTTGTCCCCGATGCCAGTCCGGTCAGTCAGCAGCCGGGTGATTCGTTGGCTCAAAAGCGCGCCGCAGCCCAAACCCCCGATAAAGCTGCACACCACTAGGGCGAAGGTGAGGTTAGTCGAGCCAAACCAATCGACGAAAATGCGGAACCACGCTACTTGGTAGCCGAGGCTGATGAAGCCCGAAAGGGCATACAAGGGAAAGACGCGTCGCAAAGAGAGTTAGACCTTGTATTCCATAGTCCCTAACAAAACGTCTTCCCAGCGCCTAAGCGCTAGCTCCGGGGTGCCTATTAATCGCGCAGGTATTCGTCCGGTTTAGCCGCATTGGGCGGCCAGTACTCGTCCCGCGATTGACGCCATTGTGCGCCGCACAGGCCGCTGATCACACTCCACTCGGACGGACTGGGATCCGGATCTGGATGGAAGAGAAAGCGCTGGGCACCGGCGTCCTGCGAGGCTTTGAGAATACCGGCCAAATCGCGGGCCGGCATGGCGTCGCCAGCGTGCGGGGAGCGGCCGGTAGAAACCCAGAAGATGGTTTTGTCGACGTCTTTGATGGCCTCTAGGGCGCGCCGCGTTTCGCTGTACACGACTTCGGCGAAGAACTCGTCGGGAAAACCCATCTCCATATCCAGCAGCGACTCGACATTGGGCAGACGCAGACCGAACAGCGATTCGACCAGCAGGAAGCAGTCGGCCTCAGTCAGGGAGGGGTTCCACTCGGCGAACTTCTGCACCCAGCGGGCAATGGTCCCGTACATGCCGTCGAAGCCGCGATGCCAGTAGTAGTGCTTCGGAAAGATATAGTCGAAGAACGGCGGCATCTGCTGGTAATCTTGGCCGGTCAGCGAGGAGAACGTGGTGATGCGCGGAATGCCGCCCAACTCGACATAGCGGTTCACTCCGTCCAAGTCGGCGCGGGCCCGCTCCCAGGAACGCCGCGACTTTTCCCCCCGCGCCCGCAGCCAGTAGAGGGAATCCTCGTTAATGTCAAAGAGGTTCAAACCAGCCAAGGTCCCGCCCGGGGCCCAGTAGCGCACGAGATCCGGGGTAAGGTTGTGGAAACGCTGGTGCATATGGGCAATACCGCGCTCCAGCCGGTCGATCTCAAAGCCCAAGTTGGCGAACTCGACGCGCTCGCCGTCGCGCAATTCAAAGAGCTCGCCGCCGTGGTGCCAAGCCAATTCGTAGTGATTCTCCCCGGGCCCGTCGATGATCACTCCGTTGACTTGGGGATAGCGGTTTATCAAGCTCTGCACGTGGGCCGTGGTGCCGCTGTCAAATACCATGATGTGCCAGCCGCGTCCGGCGGCGTCATCCAGCATCGCGCTTAGCTCCCGCTCCTTTTCCAGATCGCGGGGCTGCTCCTCGGGCGCTGCTAGCCCTAGGTCGGCGTAGGCTTGGGGATCTTGGGGAAAGGCGGGAATTCGGCCGCCGTCGTCCTCCATAAAAAACATGCGCCCTACCACAATGCCGCGCACGCCGCCCTCTTCCCAGGCGTCGAAGATATGCTTGTAGTTGGCCATGTAGCGTTCGAGCGGATTGAAAACGAAAATCCAGCATTGCATCGTCTAACCTCCTTAGGGTTAATGAGCTACTTCCGGCCCAGCACTGAACGACCTTCTTATTTCTGCTTGTAAAGCCGAGATCCCTTGTCTTCTCTCCGGTACTGCGGCGGCGTAATCACCGCCTGCTGCTCCTCGGTCAACTCGGCGTAGAAATCCGGCGGTGTATAGGTCCCCATCAGCGATTCGGCCTGGACGCCGTGATTATAGCGCAAAATCACCGAGCGCCGCTGGTGTTTGGCCGTCCACGGCACAGCCCCGTGCATCAGCGTCTCGACGAAAAGAATCGCGTCGCCCGCTCTGGCCGGAATCTGCACAATTCGATCCTGATGTGCCTCGTACAGCCGGATCTCGTCCGGGCAGGGATAGTTGGCCTTATGGCTGCCGGGCAGGCAAGCAAAACCCCCATCCTCTGGCCCCACATCCGCCAACTGCACGGCGATGTTGGTCATCCCGCAAAACATCCGGCCATTGCGGTAGAGAAAACCCCGCGAGCGATCGAGCGGCTCGCCGCCCTCGTGGAACCAGAAGCCTTCGGCCCCCTCGTCCATAGTAATGATCCCCAATCCCTCTAGGCGAAAACCCGGTCCCAGCAATTCTTCCAGATAAGGCTTGAACCGCGCATGGGCAATCATTGCCCGGAACGGATCGCAATGCGGCTTGTCCCACGTCAGCATCCCGCCCAAATCGCCGCGACCCTGCGTGCCCTTGAGCGTCTCCGACTCGTGGGCCAAGTCATTGGGGCGGATGCCGATTTGATCGGCGTAGTGGTCAATCGCCGCATTGGCCGCTGCCACTTCCGCCGGAGAGAGCGCACCCTCGATCACCAGATAGCCGTGTACTTCAAAGAGATACTTTTCCGTTGCGTCCATCTTCCACCTCAGTCTCCAGTTAAGCGGGCAGGACCTCGCGCAAGACTCGCAGATAATTCCCGCCGCATATCTTGCTCGTGTCCTCCTCGGCAAATCCCGCATCCAGCAAACCCTCTACCACCCAAGGCAATACCGCACTGTTGAAGTGGGTGCCGATCCCCACGCCTTCTACACCCATCACATCAACGGCGTAGCGAACCTGCACCAAGGTCTGCTCCAACTGTTTTGGCGCGACCGCCTGATAGGGTGCGTCCCCCGGCGGCCTGGTGATCGGCGGCGGGATCCCCAATACGCCGCCGCGCTCGGCCAACGCCCGCATAACCTCGTCGGGTGCCGCCCTCGGCTCATCGACCAAGGCCCGCGGGTGCGAGTGCGAGTCAACCACCGGCTTTGTCGATACTTCGATGATATCGAGGGCGCAGGGGTCATTGCTATGGGCCAAGTCGATGAGGATCCCAGCCGCGTTCAGCTCCGCAATCATCCGCACCCCCAACTCAGTCATCCGCCCGCCCGAACGGGTCTCATTGGAAGCGTCCCAACCCAACTCGCGGGTCGCTTGGCCCAAGGTGATCATCCGCAACCCGAGGCGGGCAAACATCCGCAGGATGCCGGGGCCATCGCCGAACCAGTCGCTGCGATTGGCTCCCATCAATACCGCGACCTTGCCCGCCGCCCGCGCGGCATCCAAGTCCCGGGCCGTCCGCACCAGCAGCACCTGGTCGGGATAGGCTTCGACATTTAGCAAAAAACGGTCGAGCACCCCCAGCACCAGTTGGGTCGGATTCTTGATCGCCAGACTCAGGAACATATCCTCGCCGCCGCGGCCCGGACGCCATTCCGACTCCTGCCGCCACAGCGGTTTGTAGTTCTCGTCGTAGTAGGCCGCTCCCCCCTTGCACATCACCACCTCCACCCCCCATTCGGCAAACTTGGGAAAGTCACCGCGACAAGTGCTCACATCTTTTTTGCCTAGGTCAATATCGTCGATCACAAAACGAGGGTGGGTCAAGTTTAACCCCAGCATATCGCATACCGGATGCGGCCAAATCCGTCCAGAGGGCAATTTCATGGTCATCTTATTCGTCAAACGCTTGGTCGAAATCCCGGCGGCAATCGGCTAAAACCTGTGCTAGGGCAAAATCGCCGCCGTAAGCCAGCATCTGCGCCCCTTGGGCGCGGTATTTGGCCAGCAACTCGGGCGTGCCAGCGGGTATCCCCCAGGCTTTGCCGTGCTTTTGCGCCGCCGCCGCGACTTTGGCGACGGCCTGATCGAGATCGACATCTCCCCCGGCCAAACCGAGTCGCAACCCCAAATCCGCCGGGCCGACAAAGAGCGCGTCCACCCCCTCGACCGCGGCGATCTCCTCGACATTGGCCAGCGCTTGCGGAGTTTCAATCTGCAAGACGACAAAGGTCTCGCGATTGGCGTCGTCGATATAAGTACTGCCCTCATGCCACACGTCGAGACCGAAATCGCCGTCCAAACCCGCCCCGTCCAAACCGCGATTGCCCAAGGGTGGGTACTTCACCGCGGCGACGATTTGGCGCGCCAAGTCCGCGTCGGAAACCAGCGGCATCATCAGACCGGTCGCCCCGTCTTCGAGATAGCGATAGAGGCGAGTGCGCTCAAGCGTCGGAGCCCGCAACATGCAATCAATATCGCAGGCGCGACACAAGGCCAACAGGCCCTGAACCTCGCGCTGATCCATCGCCCGGTGTTCCAAATCGAGCCAGATGCCGTCATAGCCGTTGTGAGCGGCATAGCGCACGAAGAACGGCAGATAATGCCCGAGGCCACAAATGCGGGCACACCGCCCCGTGCGCACTTTGTCCAAGACTTTGCTCTTTCTCATATACCCCGCTTTGCTGAAGGGTTGCGTTGCGCCGCAGTGCTGCAAGCGGTAGCGGTCCTGATCTGCGCAAGCATACTACTCGGTGATTCGCCCGTCAAGCGATTTGACGACCGAGAGCGCTCTTGCCCAAAGGTTCGTGCAATATCGATACTCTGGCAAACATTCTGTCGGATATTCTTAGAGGATTGACCATTTTGTATTTTAAAGTAGATTAGGCGGAACTTTTAGCCGATAAGTTTCGCCACGGAGAACAGAATGAATCTGCCAGATATACAAAATTCACATGACAAACGCGGCATTGAAATCGATCAGGTAGGTGTGTCCAACGTGCGCTATCCTTTGACCTTGCCGCTGCGCGATAATGGTGAATTTCACACAGTCGCCAATCTGTCTATGACCGTGAGTTTATCCCACTATCAAAAGGGCACTCATATGTCGCGGTTTATGATTGCGCTAAATGAGCATCACAAACACTTTACACCTAACAGTGTACACATTGTGCTCAAAGAAATGCTCGAACTATTGGAAGCCGAAGAAGCGTTTTTGAGTATGGCATTTCCTATTTTCTTGTTACGTAAAGCACCTGTGACAGGCATTGAAGGAATAATGGATTACAACTGTGAATTTAAAGCGATTTTGACAAATGAGGGTATACAAGACAAGCTGATCGGGGTGCGTGCAAACGTGGCAAGCCTCTGTCCGTGTAGCAAAGAAGTAAGCAACTATGGTGCTCACAATCAGCGTTCCGAAGTAACGATGAATGTGCGCCCCTGTGATGATGAATTTATCTGGTTTGAAGATTTGATCGATATTGGCGAATACAATGCGTCATGTCAACTGTATCCCATTCTGAAACGGCCAGATGAAAAATACGTCACCGAGCGTGCATATAATGATCCCAAGTTCGTCGAAGATATTGTGCGCGATGTGGCAACAGATTTGCTGGCGATGATGGACGCAGAGCGCATTGCGTGGTTTTACGTATCGAGCAACAACTATGAGAGCATTCACAACCACGATGCGTTTGCCAAAGTTGAGCGCGGTGTGCGCGGCCCTTTATTAACACACCGCAAAGAAGCACAAAATGAGCTGATTACTTAGAAATAGTATATCCCATTGATCAGACTAATTATCGCCAATACGCCTGCTCCACCTTCGCAAACGCCTCGGCAATATCCGCCACCTCCCGCGCGGCAAAATTCTCGTGAATCGACATGATAAAGTGGCTTTCAACCGCATCAACGGCGTTGGGACAGGGAAACTTTGCATTGCGGTCTCCCCCATACGCCGGCAATCCCCACGGATAATCGCTGCCGGGAAAGACCTGCCGCTCCCTAAACCAGATCATCTCGGAGGGGATATAGCGATACGTAGCTGTCAGCGGAATACCCTCGGCGGCCACGGCTCGAGCAAAGCCGTCTTTGTCCACCCGGAGTTTAGCCGCATCCACGTGGAACCTCATAAACCAGTACACTCCCTCCGACTCGGCCACCTGCCATCCCAACCGCACCGCCTTGCACTCGTCAATGGCCTCTTCAATTTGCGCTGCTACCCGCCGCCGCTTGACGATCATCGCATCGAGCTTTCTCAGTTGCACCCGCCCAATAGCGGCCGACAAGTCGTTGCCGTTGAGATTGAGCCCGGCGCGCAGGTTGGAGGTCGCCTCCGTATTAAAAGGCTTGCCCCGGTCGGCAAAGCGCTTGGCCTCCCAGCAGAGTTCTTCGTCGCGGGTAAAGACCACCCCACCCTGCGGCCCCGTCGCGTGGTGCTTGCCGCTCATAGTCGAAAAGGCCGCCGCCGTGCCCAGCGATCCCGCTAGCTGCCCCTTGTAGCGCGCCCCGTGGGCTTGGGCGCAATCCTCGACGATCGGTATGCCGCGCTCCTCTGCCAACGCCAAGATCGGCGTCATATCCGCTGGTTCGCCGGCAATGTGGGCCACGACAATGGCGCGGGTGTGGGGCGTCAGCACCGCCGCGATCTGCTCCGCCCCGGCGTTGAACGATCCCGGCGCGGCATCGGCCACCACTGGCACTTGGCACAACAGCGCCGCAGGCATCGCCCCACCCGGGTCCGTAATCGGCGGGATCACGACCTCGCCAGCCGCTTCTAGCTTTAGAGCCCCCAATGCCGCGTAGAGCGCCGAGGTCCCCGAGTTGACCAAGTCGGCGTACCCACCCCCCATAAACGCGGCGAACTCCCGCTCATAGGTCAATTCCTCTGGCCCGCTGTAGCCGATTGCATTGCCGCTCTCCTGCGCTTCAGAGAACAGCCGCATCACGACTTCGTGCTCCTCAGCCCCGAACAGATGCCGCTTGGGAAATGGCGTCTCGCGGACCTTGGGACCCCCATCTATTGCCAACATTGCAAACTTCCTTTCTCGACGGTATGCCTCTGGCGCTAGTCAGAGACACGCCAGTAATTTAGCGAGATCGCACCGCTCGCCGCCCATAACTATACACCACTGCTGATTTGCACAAAAGACACGACCCCTACTCCAGCCTGCGCGTCCCGCTCTTCCGGCGTTATCTCATCGCTTCCTCGCTGGTGCGGATGGGTACGGCCGCCCAAGGTTTGGCCATCGGTTGGGAGATGTACGACCGCACCGGCCAAGCGCTCTCCCTCGGCATGGTCGGCCTCGTCCAAGCCATCCCCATGCTGCTGTTGACCCTGCCCGCCGGGTATCTAGCCGACGTCTTCGACCGTCGCAAGCTGATGATGCTCAGCCTAGCCGGCGCAACGTTCTGCTCGCTGGCCTTGGCCGTCTTTAGCTGGTACCAGATGCCGATCCCTTGGATGTACGTACTGCTCTTCTTGGACTCGTCCTTCCTCCGCCTAGGCTGGCCCGCACAACGGGCCATCGCGCCCTTGCTAGTGCCGGATGCGCTCTTTGAAAACGCCGCCAAGTGGGCAACCAGCCTACAGCAGATCATCGGCATTGCCGGACCGGCCATCGGCGGTTTTGTCATCGCCTTCAATCTCCAAGTCGCCTATATCCTCAGCGCCATTTCCTCCGCGGCCTTCATCCTCTTCCTCAGCACCATGATCTTGCCGCCCGCTCCGCGTATCCAAGGGGGCAAGATGTTCGCGCAAATCGCCGTTGGGCTGCGCTTCGTCCGCGACCAGCCGCTCCTCCTCGGCGCGATCTCGCTCGATCTGTTCGCCGTCCTCCTCGGCGGCGCAGTGTACCTCTTGCCCATCTTCGCCCGCGAGATCATCGACCTCAGCTCCGTCGGCCTCGCACCCGAAGCCGCGCTCGGCTGGCTGGTCGCGGCCCCGGCCATCGGTGCCAGCATCACCGCCTTGGCCATCGCCCATTTGCCGCCGATCCGCCGCTCTGGCAAAACCCTACTCTGGTGCGTGGCCGGCTTTGGTGCGGCGACCATCCTCTTTGGTCTCTCGCAAAACTTCTGGTTCTCGCTGCTGATGCTGGCGCTGACCGGTGCCTTCGACAACGTCAGCATGGTCATCCGCCGCGTCATCTCACAGATGGGCACGCCCAACGAGATGCGAGGCCGGGTCCAAGCCGTCTCCGCCATCTTCGTCGGCGCGTCCAACGAGATCGGCGGCTTTGAGTCCGGGCTGGTAGCCCAGCTTTTCAACCCGGTCTTCTCCGTCGTCAGCGGCGGCATCGGCACGTTACTCGTCGTCGCCGCTTGGACGGGCCTTTTTCCCTCACTGAGAAACTTGGGCAGCCTCGCGTCGCTGACGGCCCAGCACTCGACGAAATGAGAGACCGGTGCTTTCGCTTCACGCATCCTCCCAAATTCGTTATAGATATAGGTATTCCCACCTAATCGCAGGAGGTCTCGTCTCATGAAATTCGTCCGCACCATTGCCGTCATACTGGCTATACAACTAGCCCAATCTGCCCATGGGCAGATTGCGATTTCAGGCACCGTGGTTTCGGATGAAACCGGTGATGCCTTACCGGGCGCAACGGTCGTCATTGAGGGCACATACATCGGGACGATGACGGACCAGGATGGGGCCTATTCGATTGACCTTCGGTCTCCAGAGGATATGCTAATTTTTTCCTTTGTGGGATTCCAGACAAAGCGACTGACGATAAGTCCGGGCGTCCCCACGCTCGATGTTCGTTTGGAACCGAGCGTCGTCGGACTTGAGGGAATCAGCGTCGTTGCCGAGGAGCCCCGGATCTTCGCCAGCAACGTCGTCGCCGAGCCGATGATCCTGCAGCAGTCGAACATCACCAGCGTGACGTCAGTGGTCGACAACCTACCCGGAGTATCCATCCAAGAGGGCGATGCGTACGGCTTCGACGACTGGTCGAGCAACGTCGCCGTGCGCGGCTTCCAAGTGACCATCAGCGAGGCGCAGATCGGCACGACCATCGACGGGTTCCCCAACGGTACATCCGACTACTTCAGCGGAGCCAAGGCGAACCGGTTCATCGATCCGATGAACCTCGGCGGCGTCGAAGTGTCGCAAGGGACGGCCGACATCGCCTCCCGCTCGGTCGAGGCGCTGGGCGGCACCTTCAACTACCTGACGGACGATCCGGCGAGCGAGCGGACCTACACTGTGTCGACTACCATCGGCGAGAACGAAGGCCAGCGGCTCTACATGCGCCTCGACACCGGGCCGCTGTTCGGTAGTGAAACCCGCGCGTGGATCGCCGCAGTCCGCCAAGAGGCGACCGACTGGGTGCAGGGTTCGGCGCAGAACGAGCGGGAGCACATCGCCGCCAAGTTTGTCTCGTCGCACGGGCGCCTTGACCTTACGAGCTACCTCTCGTATGACAGCATCCATGAGGATACCTATCAGCGGCTCTACAGCGAGGGCGACTTCCTAGCCAACCCGCGTTGGGACCGTCTAGTCGGCGACTGGCCCGGCGTCCCATACCTGAACCAGTTCTACCGGCCCGGCTGGCAGACCCGGCGGAACAACACCTTGGCCTACCTGAAGGCGGACTGGTCGCTCAACGTCATATCCATAAGCGGCGGACTCTATTTTCATCGCAACCGGGGCCGCGGCGATTGGCTGCCCCCCTACATCGTCGACGTCACCGACGACAGCGGCGGCCCAGAATCAGAGCTGCTGGGTCGGCCACCAGTGCAAGGCGGCACCCAACTCGGGCTGATCCGCTTCGTGAACCGGGACGGCGTCGCAGTCGGGCCGATCGACGGATGCACATCGTCCTACATCTACAACTACTACGGATCGGGCGGCCCGGAGGTCGATCCTGCGTGCCACCCGGATGCTACTGCGGTGCAGTCGTACCGCCACAGCCACTACGGGAAGGACCGCGTCGGCGCGACGCTCGACGAGGAGTGGTTCACCACCGTCGGCACCGTCGGCAGCACGCTGCGCGCCGGGATCTGGTACGAGGATTCGCGGCGGCACCTGGGTCGGGACTGGCATCAGATGCTGGATCCGACGCTCAGCTTCGACTGGAACGAGCAGGCCTACTGGCACCAGTATGATTGGGATTTCCCGCAACATATCTTCAAGTGGTACGCCGAGGAGACGATCTTCGCCGGCCCGTTGTCCCTGAGCGGCGGCGTCAAGCAGTTCCTAGTCGGCGTGTCGCGCGAAGACCAGTTCAATGTCGGCCCGGACCTCGAGGTCGATTCGGATTCGGATCTGCTCTTCTCCGGCGGCATCACATACGAGACTCCGGTCGAGGGCCTCGACCTGTTCGCCGGCTATTCGGAGAACTTCAGGGCAATCAGCGCTACGCTCCTCGAGGTGCCGGGCCGGAGCCTCGATCTGCTTGAGCCCGAGACCGCCTCAAACATCGACGTTGGGCTGCAGTACGCGGGGGAACGGCTGGCGCTGAGCGCCACGTGGTACACCATCGACTTCGAGAACCGTATCTTCTACCTCGGCCCGACGACGGCCGCCGGTCCCAACTACCTCATCCCGGGCGGCGGTGCCTATTTCAACGCCGGCGGCCTCCAAACGAAGGGATTTGAGGTCTCGGCAACGGTGCGGATGCCGCAGCAGATTTCCTTGTACACGGCCGGCACACTCAACGACTCGGAGTATATCGGAAGCGGTGATCCTCTCGTCGATGAAAGCCAGAACATCGTTGCCGGGACCGATGTCACCGGCGTACCGGACCGGCTGTGGGTCGTCTCACTCGATCGGACCGGGCCTTTCCGCACGGGACTGACGGCCAAGTACACATCGTCGCGGCGCGTCAGCCTGACAGCCGACTGGTACACGGACGCCTATTGGCTGGTGGACGCGTATGTCAGTTTCTCAGGCGCTGCGCTCGATCCCTCGCTCCGCTCAACGGAGTTCTCGCTCGTGGCCAACAATCTGCTCGACAGGGACTATCTGTCCGCCATCACCGAGAACGCGGCCTGGCTCGGCGCGCCGCGGACGGTTTCAATGACCGCGACTGTTTCTTTCTAAGCGAGGTCCGAAGGGACAAGAATCTAGGTGGTGGCAGCTCCAGCGTCTGCTCTACCTCAAATGACTTGCGCCCTGCAGCCCAAGCAAATAGTATAGACCGCAATCCCGCAGACGCCGCCAAACACAAGGAAGAGACATGAAGAAAAAACTTTTCATCACCGGTGCCGCCGGCAAAGTCGGGTCCGGCCTGCGCCGCCATCTCAAAGACCGCTACGATTTCCGCCTGCTCTTCCACCGCAACATCCCCGAGGTCGAACCAAACGACGAAATCGTGGTCTCCGACCTCGCCAACTTCGAGAACATGGTCGAAGCCTGCGAAGGCATCGACACCATCGTCCACCTCGGCATCGCCATCGTCCAGCGGGGCTATCCGCGCACGCGCTACAACCAGATGATCATGGAGACCAATATCCAGGGCACCTACAACATCTTTGAGGCCGCCCGCATCAACAAGGTCCCGGTCGTCGTCTTTGCCAGCACCAACCACGTAACGGGCTTCTACGAGAAGGAAGGTATCTACACCACCCCTGAGATGCCGATCCGCCCCGACAGCATGTACGGCGTCAGCAAAGCCTTCGGCGAGGCCCTCGGCCGCTTCTACTACGACGAGTACGGCATCTCCTCTTACTGCCTCCGCATCGCCAACTACCCGGACACCGAGGAAGTCAACAGCACCTATCCCCCCGGCGAAAACCGCTGGCTCAGCGCCCGCGATGTCTCCGAACTGACTGCCTGCTGCATCGAGGCTCCTCGGCCCCAGTTCGGCATCATCTACGGAGTCTCACTGGGCGCAGACAAAAAGTGGGACCTCGCCAACGCCAAAGAACTCGTCGGCTGGGAGCCCCAAGACCGCGGCGCGCCCTCGCCGTGACGGATGTGGCCCACTTGGGCGGCGGCTACGCAGACTCCGCACCCGACCCCGGCCCCACCACAGCAGCTCTCCTACAAGCCGCCCGCCCCGGTAGCCCGTCTTCCCGCCTCGTGGTTCTGGGCGGCCCGCCCGGAGTCGGCAAAACCTCCGTCGCCCGAGCACTCCTCGCGCTCTGCCCAAACACCTTTCTCATCGACAAAGACCAAACGGCCGCGGGTTTTATCCTCGAAGCGGCCGCGCTGCGAGGCGACGCGCCCGACGCGGCCTACGGCGCACCGCACTACTGGCAAAAACTCCGTCCCCTCGAATACGCCAGCGCCCTCTCCGCAGCTTGTGCCAACCTCGTCGGTACCCGCCAAGTCCTCCTCGTCGGCGGCTTTGGCCCCGAATTGGGCGTGGACAGCCTCTGGCAAGGGCTAGCCGCAAACATCGCCCCAGCCACCCTCTGCGTCCTCCACTTCGATCCGCCGCCCCTAGACATTTGGCGCACCCGCATGGCCAGTCGCGGTTCTCCCGCCGACGCTTCCTACTTCGCCCATTTCGCGCAGGCCCTCGGCAACCTTCCCGTCTGGGCCGGAGCCGTCCGCATCCCGACCGACGACTCCCTGCACTCGGTCGTCCAACGCACCCTCAACGCCCTCGACTGAAGGCGCACGGACCGGGCGCACTGCGGTTGACTTTTTTCGGTTTTACCCTTTATTTTTTAGGATGTTATGTTAATCGTCCACAGTGCCTTAGGTTACTGCGTTCTTCTCGCTATCGCCTACCTCATCGGTCGCCGCACCCGCTCCATTCCCTGGAAGACTCTCGGCGTAGCCACGGTGCTCCAGCTCCTGCTGGCCGCTATCCTGCTGCAACCAGCCATCCGCTCGCTGGTATTTGGTCTCGCCAGCGATTTGACGACCCTGCTAAAAAAAACCGCGCTCACTGCCAATGAGTCGCTGCTGTTTAGCGGCATCAGCGCAGAATCGTTTGCCCGCGAGCACGGGCCGGTGGTCGCCCTCGAAATCGCGGCGATTCTCATCTTTGTGGCCGCGCTTTCGCGGGTGCTCTACCACTACCGGCTTCTCCCTTGGGTCATCGCCCGGCTCAGCCGGTTCATGCAGAAGGCCATGGGCATCAGCTCAGCCGAGAGCGTCGGCATGACCGGCAATATTTTTCTCGGCATGACCGAAGCCCCGCTCCTGATCCGCCCCTATGTGGCCCGTCTCACCGAAAGCGAACTGCTGTGCCTGATGATCGGCGGCATGGCCACCATCGCCGGCACCGTGATGACCATCTACGCGACCATGCTCGGGGCGATTCACCCGGATATTGCCGGTCATCTCTTCGTGGCTTCGCTGATCAGCGCTCCGGCCGCCATCGCCGTATCCAAGCTCATGATCCCGGAAACGGCACAAGCGGAGACAGCACAAGAGACGGTAGAGCTGCCGCCGAGGGACACCCTCAATGGCCTCGATGCGGCTGCCCGTGGCGCGGCCGAGGGCATGCACTTGGTGATCAATGTCCTCGCCATGCTCATCGCCTTTCTCGGCCTAGTCGCCTTGGTCAACTATGGCCTGAGCTATCTCGACTCCCTGTTCAACGGCACCCCGAGTGGCTGGAGCTTGCAAACCATAGCGGGCGTCCTCTTCCACCCCCTGACGTGGTTGATGGGCATCCCTTGGGCAGAAGCGCGGCTCGTCGGCGAACTCATGGGCCTGAAGACCATTCTCAACGAATTCGTCGCGTACCTAGCGCTCGCTCAGCAGATGGAAGGCAATGCCGCCTTGAGCACGCGCTCGTTCATCATCGCCACGTACGCCCTCTGCGGCTTTGCCAACTTCGGCTCCGTGGCCATTATGATCGGCGGCATCGGCGGCATCGCGCCCGAGCGGCGCGGCGATTTGGCGCGCTTGGGGCTGCGCTCGCTGGTGGGCGGTACGCTCGCGACCATGGCGACTGGCTGCGTGATTGGGCTATACCTGTGAAACTTAGCGGCACTTCGGGCGTTATATACCATCTCTAGCCTAGCTAAAGCGAAAAACAGATGAAGACAAAAAAGACGACCTATCGCGCCCGGTTTGACGGCCACCGGCGGCTCGCTGCCGCAGTCATCATCCAAGCCGTCAAAGACGTGCAGACTACAGATTGCAACCAAGAGCGGCAGACGGCTATCGACTTCCTTTCAGGGGACATGTGGCCCTTTTCCGACGTGCTCGACCTGCCGTTAGACGGTCGCGCCCTCTGCGAGTACCTGCGCACCATGGAGATCGCTTCGATCGAACCTCTTGGCTGACCTGCGCAGAAGCGGTATTTTCCGTGCTGCCTCTAACTCGGAGACGATCCCTCATGGAACTTTCGCCCGCGCAAATTCGCTTCTTCAAGGCCTTCGGCTATCTCTACTTCCCGCAGCTTTTTGCCCCCGACGAGATCGCTTGGATCACCGAGGAGTTTGAGCGCTCCATCCAAGCCTACGGCAACGGCGCGCAACACGACGGCAGCAAGCGCACCATGTTCGGCGGCCCCATCGAGCACCGCGAGCGGCTGTGCACCCTCGTAGACGACGAGCGCATCGTCGGGATCTGCAACGGCGTCCTCGGCGAAAACTTCAACTACGCCAGCGGCGACGGCAACTACTACAGCGGCGATACCGGCTGGCACCCCGATGGCAATTGGGGCCAGCTTTTCTCGGTCAAAATCGCCTTCTACTTAGACGACCTGACCCGCGATACCGGCTGTCTGCGCATAATCCCCGGCAGCCACCACCCCAACCACTTCGTCCGCGCCGAAGGCATTGACCTCAACAACTCCGTGGACCTGTTCGGCATCGAGCCGCGCGACTTTCCCGGCAGCCTCGCGCTCGAGACGACCCCTGGCGACCTCGTCATCTTCAACCACGACCTCTACCACGCTTCCTTCGGCGGCGACCAGCGGCGGCGCATGTTCACCATGAACCTCACCCGCCCCTGCACCAGCGACGCCGACCTAGCCACCCTCAGGGACTATCTCAGCCGGCACTCGCCCGGCGGCTACCAAGTAGTAACCGGCGGCGGCATGTTCTATCCCACCATGCTCGACACCGCCAGCCCGGAGCGCATGGTCCACCTGCGCCAATGCGCCGAAGTCCACGACGAGCTCTTCCCAGAACTGGCGCGGCATTGACGATCTGTCCACCTGTGCAGATATTTTCTCTGCGCCCGTAGCTCAGTTGGCAGAGCAGCTGACTCTTAATCAGCGGGTCCAGGGTTCGAGCCCCTGCGGGCGCACCAATAAAAAACAAAGGCTTACGACAAACATGCGATAGCGGCGAAAAAGTCATGTCAGCACTATGTCGGCAGAAAGCTGCCGTTGCTATTCGGTCGTGAGCCTCTTTGAAATCTGAGAGAACCGAAAAACCCCCGTGCCAGAGATTTGGCGCGGGGGTTTTTCTTTAAAAGGCCGGAACACATCGCACTAATCATCTATCCACGTCTCCAAACCCCAACTTTTTAACGTGTTCTGTATGGAAGAAGCGAGTTGCTGGAAGCGCAACGTTGGGACCAATTGACCCAAACGGGTCGCCTCTCGTCCAAGCAATGGATTGAGGCTCCGCACTTCGTTGGCCACGATCCAGACATCTGTCACCCCCTCCTCGACATGCGATTGTAGGCACTCATACAAGATGTCGAACTCCGTCTTATTGATATATCCCATGAGTTCGATGGTTAAGGTCCGGCCGCAGCGATTCAATATGTTGATGCGCACCATGCCGGTTATAGACTAACCTTAGGGCCGGGTGTCTCTCTCACAGACTTTTCTCGATTTTCGCCACAACCTCATCAACGTCAAATACCCTCAAACGATCCTCCACAATCAGCCCTTGTGAATCGACCAAATAATACCGAGGGATGTCGAACACATTATAGGCTTGCGTTACTTGGCCGTCCGAGCGCACGTGGACGCCTTGGATCTGGTGCTTGGCAATAGCCCTCTTCCAAGCTCCTTCATTCGCGTCCAGCGAGACGTTGAGGAAGACGACCGGCTGAGCGGCCAGTTGCTCCTTGATCTTGCGGAGGTCTCCCAAATCGCCGATACACGGCCCGCACCAACTCGCCCAAAAATCCATCAAGACCACCTTGCCCTTGAACTGGCTCAGCGATACGGGTTGGCCGTCGGGGTCAGAGAGGGTGAAATCGGGAGCAGGTTGCCCAGGTTGTAGGACTAGGGTCTTGTTCATTTCCGCTTGGAGAGCCTCGGTGTACTCAGGGAAGGGATTGCTCGCCGCAAAGGATTGCCAGCGAGCATCCACATAGGCTTCGCAGCCGAACTTAATTCCAATCCTCAACTCTCCGGCGAGAAACCAGTAGAGTACTCGCCCTTGCAGTTTTTGCTTGGCGAGGTCGTATCGTTCTGAAGCCCCCATTAAGGCAGGAAAACTCGGTCCGGCAAAGATGGAGTCGAGTCGGGCTTGGCTGGCTGGCGACAGACCCAAGGCCGCTAAGTCAACCTTTTGGGAAAGCTTGAGCGGTTTGCGATTTTGGAACATGGAATCGAGTTGAGTTTGGATAGTCGGCGATAATTCTAAACTCGCCATGTCAATCCTTGCCGATAGCGGACGATTGTTTACGTATTCGTACCACTCTTTGTTTTTTTCCCCTGGCAAATGGAAGGTCAACTTCCCGCCCGTCGTATCGACTTTCGTGGTATCACTGATAAACGTACTATGATTCTTATAAGCGTCGAGTTCAGCTAGGGCAGCGGGTGATAACTCCAACCCCAACCAAGCGGCCTTTTCGGACGCGCTGGCCTTTTTGGGATCTTCGTACATGGAGTCAAGTTGGGCTTGGGCGGACTCCGACAGACCCAAACCCGACAGAGCGATCATCTGTGATAATCTGGGCTTTCTGTTCGCGTCGTGCATGGAATCGAGTCGGGTGCGGACGGACTCCGACAGTCCCAAACCCGACAGCTTGTAGCTATCGGAAAGTCTAGGCATCCCATCCGATTTTGCCTCCAACGCTAGGGTATTCACCAGAAACTGGCGATACTCCCCCACGCCGATAGCCTTCTCATCTATCAAGGGAATTTCCTGTAGGAAGTCGTAGTAGTCCGGCGGGACCGCTCTTCTGTGGGAGCCATCGGGGCTCATTCGGCGTGTCAGTCGGCCGTTTTCAAACGAAAACTCCGGATAGGAAACCGTCTTGTTGGCCCATTTGTAGTTGAAAAAGGTCGTCATATAGTCGATAAACCCCGGAGAAAGAGCGTATTTTTTTTCCCCCTCGGCTAGCAAAGCAAATTCATCCTGACGCCGCTGTTTGACTTGGAAGGCAAACTCTTCGGGGCCCAGCGCATAGTCGAGGTCGAAGGAATGATGTTGAGGCCAGAATTCGGCTAAGAAGCGATTATTTTCCGCTCCCCGGCCGCTAAAAGTCAGGGAGTAAGAGGAAACTGCCCTGTGCAAATGGTCGGCTTCCGCCGCAGAATCGGCTTCCGCCACCTCGGCGAAAGTTACGACCGCGTGCAGGCTGTCGCCGGGTTCGACAAAGAAGGGGATGCTGTGCTCATCTTTGTAATGCCCGGTGACAAAAATCCCTTTGGGAATATTCAAGAGAAGGGCAAAGCGGTTTTGCTCGTCCAAGACGATGTGGTGTTGGGACGGTCCGGGAGCGAGTAGTGGTTCGTGGCGGAACTCGATTTCCTGAGATGGAGGATTGTGGACCTCGCCGGTGATGATCACGGCGTGGGACTGACCTTGGGCGCTTGCTGGGGTTAGACATAAGATCAAGGGGGCGATCAAGGCCACTATGACTGCGACATATACGTTCATCAGATTTTCTCCAAGGTTTGAGGAGGACTATGCGGTGCGTAGCTGAGAAGATGTAGGCACATTCTGTGCCAAAAATTGGGCCGCCAACAAAAAAATCCTTTAGAATATCCCCTAAAGAATTGAAAAACATGACACTTAAAACAATGGTATGGGACTTTATATGATGCGTGACCCCGCCATCAGCACAAGACAACATACGATATTCCGTATGAATTACACGAGATTTCGTATGAATTACACGAGATTCCGTTCCGTATAGATCGAGACCTGCCCTCCTGTATCCCCGGCGACAGGAAGCCGTGAGCCTTACAGATTTGATTTTGCTTCTGAATTAGAGCCGCGCTCAATCCCGGTCAGATATGCGCTCTACGCTCCCGCGCTAGGCTTTTTCGGTTTCCGCAGGCCGTACTTGCGCATCCGCGAGCGCAACCGTTCCGGGTTCATGCCCAGCATCCGGGCCGCCCCCCAATCGCCATAGATAATCCAGTTGGCGGCTTGGAGTGCTGCTAGGAGTTGTTGCTTTTCTTCCTCCCCTTCGGCGGGCTGGGCAAGCGGCGAAAACGACTTCTTTACGTCCGTGTCCCCGGTTCGTTGTCCAACCGTCAGGAACGGCAAATCACCCACCCGAATGACACCGTCCTTGCACAGCAACACCGCACGTTGGATCAGGTGCTCTAACTCCCGCACATTCCCCGGCCAAGCATACCCCTGCAAGTGCTCAACCACTCCCTCGTCTATCGTCGGCACCGACCGTCGCAGGTGCTGGGCATATCGCTCCGCAAAATGCACCGCCAAAGCCGGGATATCCTCTTGACGCTGCCGCAACGGCGGAAGCTCTAGCGTGAAGACACTCAGGCGGTAGAACAGGTCTTCGCGGAACGTGCCTTCTTGGATCGCCTGCCGCAAGTCGCGGTTGGTCGCCGCAATGACCCGCACGTCCACACCTACAGGCTGTTGGCCGCCGACGCGGGTCAGTGCATTCTCCTCTAATATGTGCAGCAGCACCCGCTGAGACTCCAACGGCAAATCGCCGATCTCATCCAAAAAGAGCGTGCCGCCATCGGCCAGTTCAAAGCGCCCAAGCTGACGGCTCGCCGCCCCGGTAAAGGCCCCTTTCTCGTGACCGAACAACTCGCTCTCGACCAACCCAGCCGGCAGTGCTCCGCAATTGACTTGGATGAAGGGCCGCTTGCGACGAGTGCTTGTCTCGTGGATGGTCTGCGCCAGCAAGCCTTTGCCCGTGCCGGTCTCGCCCAGCACCAGCACGGTCATCGCCGTCTCGGCGACGCGTACGGTCTGTTCCATCACTTGGCGCATCGCCCAACTCTGACTGTGCACCACGTGATCGGTAGCGCGCAGGACGCTTTCAAGGGCGTGGATGCGTTCGGTTTTGGCGTCAGGGAGGATCTGAATCTCCACGCTGGCAACCTCGGACAGCAAACCATCGCGGTCCATCGTCCTCACCTCGAAGCAATACTCGCCCACCGGCAGAGAGCTATACACGACCTCATCGGCGACCGCAAACGCACTCCATTGTTCCGTTGGACCGCAGCCTAACAGCCGGTGGCTGTAGCGCATCTGCCCTGCGCCGGTGCGGAAGCTGATGCCTTGGAAGTGAATGCGGATTTCGGGAGTGCTTTCTGGACAGGATACGGCTTCGGGCGCGGTCAAGAGCGTACCAGCCATGACCTCGCGGATCACCAAGCGCGGTGGTGTGTGTCCCGGTTGGTAGGCAACCAGCCCCGACCGCGTCCCAAACCACAATCGACCGCGACGGTCACACAGGACAGCTTCGACCATGTTTTCGAGGGCAGATGGCCCCAAGCGAATGCTCTGGAAGGTCTGGCCATCGTAGCGGAGGACGCCGCCGCCGCTAGTGCCCATCCAGATGTTGTCCTGCGAATCGGCCGCCAGCGCCAAGATGCCATTGGCCGACAACCCAAACTGCTCGGCGGTAAACCGGCACACCTCCCGCGACGAAAGATCAAGGGTGAAAAGCCCCTTGGCCGTACCCACCCACAGGGTGTTCTGGTGCTCCCACAAGACGTTGACGTAAGCGATGGACTCTGCTTCGGCCATATCCGCCGGACGCAAGTGCCCATCCTCGTAACAGTATAGTGCTGGTACTAATCCAACTGAACCGAGCCACAATACTCCGTCTTGGTCTCGCAGCAGCGTTCCGACCCAGAATACCCCGCCTTGGTCTTGCAACGCGGTACTGCATTCATCAAGAGAGATAAAGCGATTTTTCTCTATCCAGCCAACGCGGCCCTCGGACGTGCCGACCCAGATACGCCCTTGCCCATCTTCGCATAGCCCAGCGATTTCTTCGGGATGGGGATCTGCGACCACTGCGATCGCTTGTGGCGTTTGGCCTTCCCACTTGTACACCTTGCCTGCACTCCCACCACTCCAGACTTGCCCTTGGCCATCCACCACTATCGCCGAGACGATCTCCCCCGTCTCGACCGGGCAGATTTGCCCCTCTTCCATGCAGGCCATACCCCCCATCGTACCAATCCACATCCGTCCCTCATGGTCTTCGCCTAAGTGGCGAATCTCGCGGTCCGGTAGGCCGTCGGCTTCCGTGTAGCGCCGGATACTAGCTGGATCGCAAAAAACCAGCCCACCGCCCCAAAGCCCGATCCAGATATTGCCCTCGCGGTCCTCGTATGTCAGACGCGTAGCCGAAAAGTCAATATCTGGCAAGGAAGCAGAAAAAGGATACCACTCCCGCCCGTCGTGTACCATCACGCCTCGGTGGGTCAGCCATAGCCAGCCCCTCTCGTCAACCCGCACGTGCCGCGTCCCGTGCTGTACCATCCCCTCATCGCCCTTGCCCACGTTAATAAACTCAAGATGTTGGTCCTGTGGGTCGTAGCAGCCGATCAAGACTTCGGTACCCGTGTAATGGAGACTAATCCACAGATGGCCGGAGGGATCTTGGGCGAACTTCCAAGGCCATTGGTTCGCCCGGTCGCCGATACCCATGTGCTGTCCATCCAAACTGAGGGCACCTCCCCACGTCGCAAACCAAGTAGTGCCTCCCGCGTCAGTGGCCATATCGTACACCCACTCCAACGGTTGGTCGCCAACTTCGGTTATGCACTTTATAAAGTGCCCCCCGACAAACCAAGCCACACCCGCGCCAGTCAGCACCAGAATCGAGCCATCGGGTTGGGCTTGCAGACCCAAAATCTCGTTGGAAGGCAAGCCGTGCTCAGTGGTGTACACTTGAAAGCCGCGCCCGTCGTACGCGGCGAGTCCTCCGCCTAACGTGCCGAACAAAAGCCGCCCATCCGCGTCCTCGGCAATGGCCATGACCGTCAGATTGGGCAGACCGTCCTTGAGGCCAAAGTTATCAAAATGGGCGCTGTCGAAACGGCTGACGCCGCCGTCGGCTGTGGCAACCCAGATAAAGCCCTGGCGATCTTGGTAAATGTCTTCCACGTGCATCCCAGCCAATCCATCAAAGACCGTGTATTGGCTACTCAACACGTGCTCAAAGGATATGTCGCTCATACTCGTCCTTCCGAGATCAATCAACTTGTTTTAGTTATTTAATCAATATCGCCATGCGCCACGCCGCCGCGCCAGTTTCCGCCCCCCTTTGGCCGCCAATTCGCGCCTTCCCATCGTCCTGCCCCATCCTTGACATTTCGCGGTTCAAAGCATAAAATAGCCTCGCGTTTCAGCCGCCTTAGCACCTCCCATTCCTATCGCCATGGCCAACTCCATAGCCAAACTGGAAAAAGCATTCCGACGCGACCCGGATTCCCCGCACTTTGCTCGCCTCGCCGATCACTATCTCAAGCGCGGGCGCACCGAGCGCGCCCTCGAGCTGTGCCAAAAGGGCTGTGCGAGTTTTCCCGATTACGCCACTGGCTTTATCGTCCTCAGCAAGTGCTATGAGAAACGGGGGGACTTGGAAGAAGCGCGCGAGGCCATGGGGCAAGCCCTGCGGCTGGACCCGGAAAACCCCAGCGGGTACAAGCGCCTCGCCCACCTCTTTGAACAGCTCGGCGTCACGCCCCTAGTCTTGCAAAGCCTGCGTCAAGCCGCGTACCTCGACCCTTTCGACGCCTCCCTAGCAAAGCGGATCAACCACTTCGCTGGCCAAACCCACCAAGACGCACCCACGCCCGAACCCGAACCCGAAGAGCTTGTCGCCAGCGCAGCAGCGCAGACCCTAGACGCCCAAGCCGTTCAGCCCCAAGCTCTACCACCGCCCCAGCCGTCAGAAGACGAAGACCGCGACGCTCTGTACGGCGACACCGATGACAGCGAATTGTTCCGCCTCTTGCAGGAGATAGAAGAAAAAAAAGGGCCCGAACCAGTGCCCACACCTGCAGAACCACCCACGCCGGCCGACAGCGAGCCGAGCGGACCAAAAAGCAAGCGCATCGCCACTATGACGCTGGCCGAAATCTACACCACTCAGGGCTTGACCCAGAAGGCGATCGAAACCTATCGCGAGCTCCTCGACCAGGAGCCGACCAACACCATCATCCGCAGTAAGCTGGCTTCGCTAGAACAAAGCAGCAACGCGAACTAACGGGAGCAATATGGCAGACACCACGGATTTTAGAAACGGTTTTACCATGTCCCTCGATGGCGAGATCTTCTCCATCGTCGAGTTTCAGCACGTCAAACCGGGCAAGGGCAGTGCCTTCGTGCGCACCAAGCTCAAAAACACCAAGACGGGTGCCGTGCTCGACCGCACTTTCCGCTCGGGCGACAAAGTCGAGCAAGTCCGGCTCGAAAAGCGCCAGATGCAATACCTGTACGCCGACCAAGATCTGTACTATTTCATGGACTTGGACACCTACGATCAGATCCCGGTGTCCGCAGAGATCGTCGGCGCGGCCGGCAACCTCCTCAAAGAAAGTGAGAACGCCTTCCTCCTCGTAGCGAGAGAAGAGGTCGTCTCCGTCGAACTACCCAACTTTGTCTCCCTTGCCGTCACCCACACCGAACCGGGCATCAAGGGCGACACCGCCACCGGCGCAGTCAAGCCAGCAACCTTAGAAACCGGCTACGTGGTGCAAGTGCCGCTCTTTGTCAATAGGGGCGACCGGCTCAAGGTCGATACCCGCACTGGCGAATACGTAGAGCGCGTTTGAGAAAGGACGACACCTCCTGTGAATGAAGGCAAGCTCCGCAAACTGCTAGAGCTTTTTCGCGATAGCGACCTAGAAGAGATAGAGGTCCAACACAGCTTCTGGCACGGCACGCGCATCCGCCTAACCCGCAGTCGTGCGCCTTCACCAGTGGCTCCCGCTGCACCCATGCCCATTGCACCCACCGTGCCCACCGCGTCCACTGAGCCAGCGCCCGCCGAAAAGACCGACGACGGCCTCCACGAAGTGCTCTCGCCCATGGTTGGCACGTTTTATCGCTCCCCCTCGCCCGAAACCGATCCCTTTGTGAGTGAGGGAGATCGCATCGAAAGCGGCCAGACCGTCTGCATCATAGAAGCCATGAAGATCATGAACGAGATTCCAGCGGATGTCCAAGGCGAAGTAGTCGAGATTCTCGTCGGCGATGGCCAGCCCGTTGAATACAACCAAGCTCTGTTCAAAATCCGTCCTAGCTAGAGGCTGTGTTCGAGAAAATCCTCATTGCCGATCGCGGCGAAATCGCGCTGCGCGTCATCCGCGCCTGTAGGGAAATGGGCATCGCGACCGTGGCCGTCCACTCCCAGGCCGACACCCGTTCCCTGCACGTGTCCTTTGCCGACGAAGACGTCTGTATCGGGCCAGCCGCTGGCAAGGACAGCTACCGCAACATCGCCAATATTATCAGCGCGGCCGAACTGACCAATGCCGACGCAATCCACCCCGGCTACGGCCCTCTGGCCGAAAACGCCGATTTTTCCGCAATCTGCGCCGATTGCGGCATCCAGTTCATCGGCCCACCGACCGCGGCCATTCGCAAAATGGGCGACAAGGCCGTCGCCCGCCACACCATGCAGGAGGCCGGCGTGCCCGTCGTGCCGGGCAGCGAGGGAGCGCTCCAATCGCTAGACGACGCTCGTCAATGGGCGGAAAAAATCGGCTTCCCACTGCGTCTCAAGGCCTCCGCTGGCGGCGGCGGTCGCGGGATGCGGGTCGTCCACGCCATGGATGAATTAGAGGAAGCCTGGCAGATGGCACGGCGCGAAGCACGCACCGCCTTTACCAGCGACGCCGTGTACATGGAGCGCTCCATCGAAGAGGCGCGCCACATCGAAATCCAAGTCCTCGGCGACCAGCACGGGCACCTCGTCCATCTCGGCGAGCGCGAGTGCTCCATCCAGCGACGGCACCAGAAGCTCTTGGAAGAAAGCCCCTCGCCAGTAGTTGACGCCGACTTGCGCCAGCGGCTCGGCGAGTCCGCCCTCGCCGGAGCGGCAGCCGTCGGCTACTACAGCGCGGGCACCATTGAGTTCCTCGTCGATTCAGACCAAAACTTCTATTTCATGGAGATGAATACCCGCATCCAGGTCGAACACCCGGTTACCGAGATGGTCACCGGCATCGACTTAGTCGAGGAACAAATTCGCATCGCAGCCGGCGAATCCCTGCGTTTTGGCCAAGCGGACATCCAACTCACAGGGCACGCCATTGAATGCCGGATCAACGCCGAGGATCCCGCGCGCAACTTCATCCCCTCTTCGGGCGTCATTGAGGCCCTCCACCTGCCGGGCGGACCCGGCGTCCGCATCGACAGCCACATTTACCAAGGCTACGAGATTCCTCCTTACTACGACTCCCTGCTGGCCAAAATCATCGCTTATGGCCCCAACCGCCAAGGTGCCATGGCGCGGATGCGTCGAGTTTTAGGAGAATGCACCATAGAAGGCGTGGCCACCACCCTGCCCTTTCACCAAACCCTACTCAACGAACCCGACTTTATCGCCGGGCAGTTCGACACCAGCTACGTAGCCAACGCGGAGCGGTCGTCTTAAACAAGCACGAGAGGCACTTATGAGCCAGACCCAAATCCCCGAGCACTTGCTTTACTCAGAAAGCCACGAATGGCTTCTACTAGAAAGCGACATCGCTACCCTCGGCATTACGGATTTCGCGCAAACCGAATTGGGCGACATAGTATTTGCCGAGTTGCCCGAAGTGGGCGAGCATATCGCAAGGGGCGAAACCTTTGGCACGCTCGAGGCGGTTAAGACCGTCGCCGACCTCATAGCCCCGGCTTCCGGCGAGGTGTTAGAAGTCAATGACAGCCTCGCGGAAGGAGCCGAACAGATCAACGAAGATCCCTATGGCGGCGGTTGGCTGCTCAAGGTCCGCATCGACGACTCTGCGGACTTGGAATCCCTGCTCAGCGCCCAAGATTACGCCGACTTACTCGCCAATCATTGACCTTGCACTTGTTCATTGTTAGTGCGCTTTTTATTAAGAAGCAAAATTGCCGTAGGAGGGTGCAGCTTAATAACTCCAATCCAAGGGTTGGAACATGCCAAAAGTAGCTTTAAGTTTAGTCAGTTTAGTCAGTTCTACACCGTGGATAGACTCTTGCTGGAAAAAACCGTACTCGTCCTCAACCAAAATTACGAGCCGCTAAGCACATGCAGCGTGCGCCGGGCTTTGCTGCTGATTTTGCGCGGCAAGGCCGAAGCCGTCGAGAAGATGAGCGAGGTGATCCATTCGGTCTCTCGAGACTATCCGGTGCCCAGCGTCGTCCGTCTCGAGCGCTACATCCGCGCACCGCGTCGGCGGGTCGTGCTTTCCAAGCGCAATATCCTCAAGCGAGACAAGCACCAGTGCCAGTACTGCGGTAGCAAAGACGGCAAACTGACGGTCGATCACATCGTGCCGCGCACCAAAGGAGGCCAAGGGACTTGGGAAAATCTCGTCTGCGCCTGCGCCCTGTGCAACAATAAAAAAGGCGAACATCTGCCCGAGCAGGTCGGCCTCGTGCTGCGCAGCAAACCCAAGCGCCCCAACAACGTGAGTTTCATCCGCAACTTCGTCGGCATCGACGATCAGCGCTGGAAACCGTATCTTTTTATTGACTGAGGTAGGCGCTCTCATGGAACGCGACGAGATCGAACAAGAAGAAGCGGCTCTTTACGAAGTCAAGCTCGACGTCTTTGAAGGTCCGATGGACCTGTTGCTCTATCTGATACGCAAAGACGAGTTGGACATCTACGACATTCCCATAGCCCATATCACCACTCAGTACCTAGGCTTTTTGCAACACATCCACCAACTCGACATCGAACAGGCCAGCGATTTTATCCTCATGGCGGCCACCCTGCTGCGAATCAAGTCGCAGATGATGCTGCCCCGCGAGGAACTCGGTCTCGACGGCGAGGGCGACGGCGAGGAAGATCCAAAGGCCGAGTTGGTCCGCCGCCTCCTAGAGTACCAGCAGTTTAAGGACATCGCCGACTGGCTAGGCGTGCGCAAAGACGAGCGGCGCGACGTGTACTTGCGCCGCCAAGGTCCGGGCGACAGCGTCGAGGAGTCAGCCCAGCTCCAGCCCGTATCGCTCTTCGACCTATTGGTCGTGTACAAGCACGTGCTCGACACAGTGCCCGAAAACTTGGTCCACCAAATCGTCGAAGAGGAAGTCTCAGTCGCCGAGTGCATCAACTACCTGCTAGCAGTGCTCGAGCGCAACTCGCGCATCAGCTTCATGGACCTGCTTCAAGGCCGCGACCGCCAAGCCCTAATCGCCACCTTCGTCGGGATCCTAGAACTGCTCAAGACGCAGCGCGTCCGCGTGCAACAGGCGCGGCCCTTCGACGAGATCTGGATCGAGCAATCTCCACCTCAACCTTCGGCTGAGCTCAGGACTTCGGCGAGCTCAGTCGAGTCGTCGAAGCCAACCGCAGCGGGGGCTATTCAGACCCGTGAACCATGAACCCACAACGGCCGCGCGCGACGTCAACCCGGCGCAGGCTCGGGCGATCATTGAGGCCATTCTGCTGACGGCAACCGAGCCGGCGACCCCGGGTCGCCTCGTCGATCTGCTCGCCGGGTACAACGGCCGCGATATTCGCGAGGCCATCGACGCGCTCAACGCCCAGTACGAAGCGGCCGGGCACGGGATCGAAGTCGTCGAATTGGCCGGCGGCTACCAGCTCGCCTCGCGCCAAGAATGCGCCCCTTGGTTGCGCAAGTACCACAAGACCTCGCGCCAAGTGCGCCTCACGCCGGCGGGTCTTGAAGTCCTCGCCATCGTCGCCTTCAAGCAGCCGGTTACCCGCGTCGAGATCGACAACATCCGCGGCGTTAGCTCGGCCAGTGTGTTGCAAACGCTGATGGAACTCAACATGGTCCGCCTCGCCGGCCGCTCCGACGGCATTGGCAAGCCCATGCTCTTTGGCACGACCCGAGAATTTTTGGTCCACTTTGGGCTGCGAGGGCTGGGCGAGTTGCCCAAGCCCAAGGAATTAGCAGAGCTACTCGCCGAAGGCCAGCAGCCGACTGCCGCCCGTCAACTCGCCTCCGAGCTAGACGAGTTGCAAAAGCAGGCAGAAGAAGGGAGCGACGATGAACGCTCCTGAGCCGCAAATGCGCCTCAATCGCTTCTTGGCCCGCTGCGGCGTGGCTTCGCGCCGCCACAGCGATGCGCTGATACAAAGTGGTGCCGTGTGCGTCAACGGCGAGATCGTCGCCGAGCCGGGCCGAGTAGTTGCAGTGAGTACCGACCGAGTTGAGTGCCGCGGTCGGGTCGTCGCCTTGCCCGGCCAGTACGAATACGTACTTTTGCACAAACCGGCTGGGTATTTGGTCACCCGTAGCGACCCACGCGACCGGCCCACGGTCTTTGACCTCTTGCCCGACCTCCACCCAGGCACCGTGCCCGTAGGTCGTCTCGATCTCGACACCACCGGGCTTTTGCTGCTGACTGACGACGGCACCCTCGGCCACCGGCTGCTGCACCCGCGCTTTGTCGTCACCAAGCGCTACGAAGCCGTCGTCAACGGCGACCCGCACGAAGATCAACTCGACCGGCTACGCGAAGGCATCGCGCTCGGCGACGGGCCTACCGCACCGGCTCAGGTCCACGTCGAGGAGCGCTGGAGCAGCGGTTGGCACAAGCGGGCGCGGCTGAGCCTTTGCATTCACGAGGGGCGCAAGCGCCAAGTCCGCCGCATGCTCCGCGCCATCGGCTACCCAGTGCGGCAATTGGCGCGAGTCGAATTTGCCGGGCTGACTCTCGGCCCGCTCGCCGTAGGCCAGTACCGCCAGCTCAGCCCCGAGGAGGTCCGCCATCTCAAAACCGGGGTCGGCCTGTGAAGCGGCGCGGGCTAGTCATCGCCATCGACGGTACCATCGGCTCCGGCAAGACAACCACGGCGCGGCGGGTGGCCGAGCGGCTGGGCTATCGCCACCTCGACACCGGGGCCATGTACCGAGCCGTGACCGTAGCGGCGACCCGCGGTGGGGTGGAACCCGAGGACGAGGACGCGCTGGAGAACCTATTGGCGACCTCGATCATAGATTTGGACTCTGGCCGGGGGCGCGTCCTGCTCGACGGACAGGACATTAGCGAAGCCATTCGCCAGCCCGACATCACCCGCCGGGCGGGCGCATACGCAAACGTGCCCTTGGTGCGCCACTCCCTAGTCGCCCAGCAGCAGCAATTGGGCCAGTTGGGTGGCGTAGTCGCCGAAGGACGCGACATGGCCGCGGTGGTCTTTCCCGACGCCGAGCTAAAAATCGCCTTAGTGGCCGACCTCGATGAGCGCACCCGCCGCCGGCATCGGGAATTGACTACCAAAGGAGTATGCATCACATTGGAACAGGTCCGGTCCGACATTCAAACCCGAGACCGGGAAGACGCCGTGCGCGACTATGGAGGTACGAGTGCGGCGAACAAAATTGTCGAGATCGACACGACTCACATGACTTTGGAAGACCAAGTAGATTGCGTCGTCGCATTGGCTCGCCAGCGCGGCGCCTAACGCTGGCGCGGAAAGGCCGCGCCGGTATCACACTAGGCGAAGTGCGCGCTTCGTCTTAACCTTTTGAGGATCTGCGCAACATGACTGAGGAAACCACAGTAACAGAACAGCAGCAGGAAGCAACAGAAGAGCAACAAGAAACTCCTGTGTACGGCAACGTCAGCGTCGAAGAGCTGGAAAAGCCCGAGTACGATCAGGCCCAATTCGACGAACTGATGGCTCTCTACGAGGAAAGTATCTCTGGCATCAAAGAGGGCCAGATCGTCAAGGGCACGGTCGTCTCCATCGGCCCCAGCGAAGTAATGGTCGATATCGGCTTCAAGTCCGAAGGCGCGGTGCCGATCAAGGAGTTTTCCGACCCAGAGTCCATTGAAAAAGGCCAAGAAATCGAGGTCTTCTTGGAGAATGTTGAAGACCAAGAGGGCCAAGTCGTGCTTTCCAAGCAGAAGGCCGACTTCATGCGGGTCTGGGATTTGATCAAGGATGCTCACGACACTGGCAACACCGTCGAGGGCCGACTGATGCGCCGCATCAAGGGCGGCATCGTCGTCAATCTATTTGGCGTCGAGGCCTTTCTGCCCGGCTCGCAGATCGACATCCGCCAGGTCAAGAACTTCGATCAGTTCATCGGCCACGAGTTCCCCTTCAAAATCATCAAGCTCAACAAGGCGCGGCGCAACATCGTCGTCTCGCGCCGCGCTGTGCTAGAGGAAGAGCGGGCGCGGATGCGCGAGGAGATCGTCAAGGTGTTGGAGGAAGGCCAGATCCGCGAGGGCGTCGTCAAGAACATCACCGACTTCGGTGCCTTCATCGACTTGGGCGGCGTCGATGGTCTGCTCCACATCACCGACATGTCGTGGGGACGCGTCAACCACCCCTCGGAGTTGGTCTCCATTGGCGACCGCATCAAGGTCAAGGTGCTCAGCTACGACCGCAAACGCGAGCGCATCTCCTTGGGGCTTAAGCAGCTAACGGCTCATCCGTGGGAAAACATCGAGAAGAAGTACCCGATTGAGAGCCAAGTTCGCGGCAAGGTGGTCTCCATCACCGACTACGGTGCCTTCGTCGAGCTAGAGGAGGGCATCGAGGGCCTAGTCCACATCTCCGAGATGTCTTGGACTCAGCACGTGCGCCATCCTTCCAAGCTGGTCAACATCGGCGACATCGTCGAGGTGAAGGTGCTCAAGATCGACAGCGAGAACCAGAAGATCTCGCTCGGCATGAAGCAAACCGAGGACGATCCGTGGGATACCCTCGACGCCAAGTACCCCCCCGGCACCAAGATCGAGGGCACGGTATGCAGCCTGACCAACTTTGGGGCCTTCATCGAGATCGAGGACAACATCGACGGGCTAGTGCACATTTCGGATATGTCTTGGACTAAGCGCATTCGCCAAGCCAGCGAAATGTTCAAAAAGGGCGACGTAATCCCCGTAGTCGTCTCCGAAATCGATATCAAGCGCCGCCGCATCTCGCTCAGCCACAAGGATGCCTTTGAAAACCCCTGGCCTCGCTTCGCCGACCAGTACGCAGTAGGCGTCGAGGTGCGAGGCGCGATCTCGCGGATCCTCGAGCGCGGCATTGTCGTCTCGCTCGTCGACGAAGTCGATGGGTTCGTGCCGCTGTCGCAGTTGGCTATCGACGGGTTGCAAACTCCGCGCCAGAGCTTTACCGAAGGGCATGAGCTTCCGCTGGAGGTCATCGAATTCGATAAGAATCAGAAAAAGATCGTTCTCAGCGTGCGCGAGTACTTTAAGGACAAGGATCAAGCCGAGTACGAAGCCTACTTAGCCGAGCATCCCGTCCAAGAGGTCGCCGTCGAGGAAACCACTGCCGACAAGGACGACGAGATGGAGAGCTGGGGAGACGTCCACGACGAGCAAGGTGCCGAGCAAGACGTTGAGCAAGACGACGAGCAAGACGACGAGCAAGACGACGAGCAAGACAAGTCGTAAGCCCCGTAGCAACAACCAAGCGCGGTGGGACGAACAATCGTCCCACCGCGTTTTTATTTCTACCAACCCCAACCCACGAACCCACCCGAATCATGTCACCGAGAGCCAAACTCACACCGGGCGGCAAACTTACTCCGGCGATGGAGCAGTACATGCACTTTAAGCGTCAGCACCCCGACGCAATTCTCTTCTTCCGCATGGGCGACTTCTACGAGATGTTCTTCGACGACGCCAAAGAGGCCGCCCAACTTTTGGGCCTCACCTTGACGGCGCGCAATCACGGCCAATCTTCCGGCGATGTGCCTTTAGCTGGCGTGCCCCACCACGCCATGGAAGGCTATCTGGCCAAACTCATCCAGCTCGGGCGCAAGGTAGCCATCTGCGAGCAGGTCGAAGATCCCAAAAAGGCCAAGGGTGTAGTCAAGCGCGACGTAGTCGAGGTCGTCTCCCCGGGCACCGCGCTTTCCGACGCCATGCTCGACCAACAGCGCAACAACTTCCTCGTCGGCCTCTGCGCGCACGCCGGCCGCGTCGGCCTCGCCAGCGTCGATTTGTCAACCGGGGACTTCTCGCTTGACGAGGTTCCCGCCAGCGATCTCGCCGACGAACTGGAGAGCTTGGGACCGGCCGAGCTGCTCATCGCCGAAGGAGCCGACGAACAGTGGGTCGCCACCCTACAAAACGCCCTGCCGCACGTGGCGCTCAGCCGCCTCGCGGACTGGCACTTTGCCGCGGATACCGCGTACGAAACCCTCACCAGCCAGCTCCGCGTCCAGACGCTGAAGGGCTTTGGCTGCGACGACATGGAAGCTGCCATCCGCGCCGGTGGGGCGACGGTAGCTTATTTGCGCGACAACCAGCGCGGTGCAGTCGAGCACATCAACCGCCTCCAGCGCAAGTACCGCGAGCACTTCGCCCTCATCGACGCCACGGCCCAGCGCAATCTAGAGCTGCTCGCCAATCGCCAAGACGGAGGCCGCGCCAACACCTTACTCGAAATCCTCGACCGCACCCGCACCCCTATGGGCGCGCGTCTGTTGCGCCAATGGGTGGCCCAGCCGCTCAAGTCCCCGCCCTTAATCAGCGCCCGCTTAGAGGCCGTTGACGAACTCCTAAACCAGCGCGAGATCCGCCGCACCCTCGGCCAATGCCTAGAGCAGGTCGGCGATCTAGAGCGGCTGATCGCGCGGATCTGTTGCCTGCGAGCCAACGCCCGCGACATGGTGGCCCTCGCCCGCTCGCTCGACCTCGCGCCCGCCATCGGCACCGCGCTATCCCCAGCGCAGAGTGCGCTCTTGCAAGAGCTATGCTCCAAGGGGCTGCCCGACGTCCGCGAATTGGTCGCCGAGATCCTCGGTGCCCTCGTCGATGCACCTCCGGCGACCCTAACCGACGGCGGCCTAATCCGCGACGGCTATCACCCAGACGTCGATCAACTGCGGCAGATCGCCCGCGGCGGCAAGGACTACATCGCCCGCTTGCAGGCCACCGAGCGCGAGCGCACTGGCATTGCCTCGCTCAAGATCGGCTACAACCAAGTCTTTGGCTACTACATCGAAATCAGCAAGGCCAACCTCGACAAAACCCCCGAGGAGTATCATCGCAAACAGACCTTGGCCAACGCCGAGCGCTTCATCACGCCCGAGCTAAAGGAGTACGAGGAAAAGGTCCTAGGGGCCGAGGACCGCCTCAAAGAGCTAGAGAACGAGCTCTTCTTAGCCCTGCGCGACCGCGCCGCCCGCTGGACGCCCCAAGTCCAGCAGACCGCCCGCGCCATCGCGCGCATCGACGTGCTGTATTCCCTCGCCGAAGTCGCCGAGAGCGAATCCTACACCCGGCCCCAAGTCGATGAAGGCCAGCTAATCGACATCCGCGACGGCCGCCACCCAGTCGTCGAGCGCCAGCTCCGCACGGGCAGCTTCGTCCCCAACGATGTGCGCCTCGACGCCAACGGCGCACAGATCATGCTCATCACCGGCCCGAATATGGCCGGCAAGAGCACCATCATCCGCCAAGTAGGTCTCATCGCGCTGATGGCGCAGATGGGCAGCTTCGTCCCCGCACGCCAGGCCACCATCGGCGTGGTCGATCGCATCTTCACCCGCGTGGGCGCGTCCGACAACCTCGCCGGTGGCGAGAGCACCTTCATGGTGGAGATGCACGAGGCCGCCAATATCCTCAACAACGCCACCAGCCGCAGCCTGCTCCTCATCGACGAGCTCGGCCGCGGCACGAGCACCTTCGACGGCCTGAGCATTGCCTGGGCCATTGTCGAATACTTGCACCAGCACCGCGAGGTCCATCCGCGCACCCTTTTTGCCACGCACTACCACGAGATGACCGAACTCGAAAGCCACCTAGAGCGCGTTGTCAACTTCAACGTGCAGGTGCGCGAAGAAGGTGACCACGTGGTGTTCCTCCACCGCCTAGCCCCGGGGTCTGCCGACCAAAGCTACGGCATCAACGTCGCACAGATGGCCGGGATGCCGGCCCAAGTCGTCGCGCGCGCCCAAGAAATCCTCACCCGCCTCGAAAAGGACCAGATCGACACCAAGGACATCCACCAGCCAGAGGCACCCCCGCCGGCTCCGCGACCTCAACTCGACCTCTTCCCCGCGCCAGCGGACGCGCCGTGGGTGGCGGAGTTGCGGGACATGGACCTCAGCCAGATTACGCCGCTTCAGGCGTTGCTCAAGCTAAATGAGTGGAAAGAGAACATTAAGAATGGGGAATAATGAAGCCTAGAGGAGGCAGCACCATGATTCAGCCGACCGAAGTCCACCCACGAGCTGGCTACCGCATTTGGATTCGATATGCAGATGGCGTCGCCGGTGAGATCGACCTGTCGCACCTTGCTGGAAAGGGCGTGTTCAAAATTTGGGACGAGCCAGGATATTTCGCGAAGGTGCATATAAGCCATCGCTTGGGACGATGATCTCGACCTTTGCGCCGATGCGCTGTACATGAAACTAGGAGGTCAATATGTCCATTGAGAACTATCGGCCCGGGGAAATTTCCAGTCTGGGCAAGGCCATCTATCAGAAAAAGATAAAGCATCTGGTGGAACCGCAGGAAAATGGGAAATTCATCGTCATTGATGTGGAAAGCGGCGATTACGAGATAAACGAAGAAGATGTTGTTGCCTCAAGCCGACTGCGAGAGCGCCGACCCAACGCCGTTACCTATGGGGTACTCATCGGCTATCGCGCCGCTTACAGCCTTGGCGGCAAAATTGAGACTACTGATGATTAAGGGAAGAGTAAGCCGCCGACTGCACGCCCGCCTGCCGATTGAGTTACTTCTCAACGACACCTCTTTCCGCTCAGTGGAAGTTGACCTAGATACCGGATTTACTGGGGATTTGACCTTGCCGGCCGCGGTGATTCGGGAGTGTGGATTGGCCCCGGAAGGTGAACGCCCGGTGGTATTGGCCAACGGCGACGAGGTGTATTTGAGAGTTTGGCAAGGCACGACTCTCTGGTATGGGCGTCCTCGCCGAGTTAGGATCTTGCAAGCAGAGGGCGAACCTTTGCTGGGCATGAACTTGCTCCGAGGCAGCCGGGTTACTATGGACGTTCTGGCCGGGGGTAACGTGGTCATAGAGGAGCTAGACAGGATATGAGCGGCGAATGGCGCGAGGTTCCAGTATCCGAAGTCGCTAGCGCGGTAATCGGTGGAACGCCAGCCCGCAGCGTGGCAGAGTATTGGGGTGGCGATATTCCATGGGCGACGGCAAAGGACATAGCTGCCGTTTCAAGCCGATACCTAGACCAAGTTCAAGAGTGCATCACCGAACAAGGTTTGAAATCTAGCGCGACAAAACTGATGCTTCCCAAGCTAGTGTCCGGCGAATTGCGAGTAACGCAATTGGAGACGGCAGCACCATGATTGATCCCGTTCACTCGCTGGCATTCTCGATTCAGGCCAATCGAGACGTTTACGCTGTTCTTGTTGGGTCGGGCGTATCTCGGTCAGCGAAAATCCCCACGGGTTGGGAGATAACGCTCGATCTGATTCGCAAGCTAGCAAAGGTCCACGGGGAGACGAGTGATTTCGACCCAGAAGATTGGTATCGGGAGAATTTCAAACAGGAGGCGAATTATTCTGATCTTCTCGACGCACTCGCCAAGACGCCAGAGGAGCGGCAGCAGCTACTACGTGCGTACTGGGAACCGAACAACACTGAACGCGAGGAAGGCGAAAAAAAGCCTACGGCGGCGCACCGTGCCATCGCGACGCTGGCCGCGCAAGGATTCATAAGAGTCATCATCACCACGAATTTTGACCGTCTCGTGGAAACCGCCCTTACCGACGCAGGAGTTGTACCGACGGTCCTGAGTTCTCCTGATCAGGTTCAGGGTGCTCTCCCGTTGATTCACACGCAATGCTGTGTCTTTAAGGTACATGGCGATTACCTTGACCCACGCATTAGGAACACCCCAACAGAGCTTGACGAGTATCCACCCGAATTCGATAAGCTCCTAGATCGCATCTTCGATGAGTTCGGCTTGATCGTATGCGGCTGGTCAGCAGAGTGGGACGGTGCGCTACGCTCTGCCCTTATTCGTGCATCATCGCGCCGGTTCACGACATACTGGGCAGTGCGGGGCGAGCCAAGCGATAAGGCTCAACACCTTATTCATCATCGCAGAGCCCAAGTGATTCCCATTGAAGATGCTGACGATTTCTTCCAGACCGTCCAGCAACAAGTCGAATCCATTGAGGAGTTTTCAAGACCTCACCCGCTTTCCACCGAAGCCGCCGTAGCCAGTCTGAAGCGCTATATTCCCGAATCCCGATATCGGATTCAACTGTCAGACCTTGTCGATAATGCAGTTGAGCGAGTTGTCGAGGTAATCTCTGGCGAGGCTTTCTCCGCAGAAGGTGGCCTAGGGTGGAACACCGAGTCGGTGACGGCGCGTGTGCGCGGATACGAGGCGGCCTGTTCGACATTGCTGGCAATGGCGATGACCGGAGGCTATTGGGCAGAAGAGGAGCACTATCCGGTCTGGCAGAGAGCTCTGGAACGTCTTGGTTCGACACCATTGAACAGTGGCTCGACTCTTTGGATTGAGTTGCAACGATATCCGGCAATACTTCTGCTCTATGCGTTGGGACTCGGCGCGGCAGAAGCGGGCCGGTTTCGGTTTCTTGGACGAATGTTAGGGACCACAATTCACGGAGTACGCCATAAGGATGTTCCCGTCGTACAGGTGCTTCCGCCTTCCTGCTTTTCGGATGCCGGACGGCAGATGCAGATTCTAGAAGGAATGGACAGACACTACGTACCCCTGAACGAGTGGATGCACAGTACGTTGCGACCATATGCTGATCGCATCATTCGCTACAACAAACGCTACACCTTGATTTTCGACAAACTCGAAATATTGATAGCACTGAATGGTGCCCTCTATAGAGACGAAAGGTTAGAACGGTACTGGGCTCCTCTTGGTGCTTTCTTACACCGGCCTGAGAACAGAGTTCAAATTCTTCAGGAGATCAGGGAATCTCTCGCAACAAAGCAAGACGAATCTCCGTTCGTAACGTGTGAGATTTTCGGCGAGACCGCTGAGGATTGTGAGCAAGGATTGGTGGCTTTGGAACAATTTATTTCAGTGTTGTTATCTCGGTTCCCTTGGTATTAGAAGTGGTCCCAAAACTAGCGTCGGGCCGCGTCAAGGGCCGTCAAGTGCCTTCGCATTGAGCGTTTTTCATAGGGAGAGACGCTCTTGAACCGACGCTCTTTCTTCTCACAAGGAACCGAACCCGGAGTTTTGGGACCACTTCTAGTAGCTCGCTCATCTTCACCAAATTCACCGTCAAGGACGCTTTCAACGGGTTGTAAAAAACAAAGACTTCATCTTCAAGATCCAGACAATTCGTTAAGTAGAGCAAAACCCGCATCTCTGGATAGTTTGATCCTGTTCCCCATTTGTGGTACATTATCGCCGCATCACCCAATGGAGACGGAGATATACCCATGGCCAAGACCGAAATGATCCGTGCCCGCGTCGAACCGGAGCTGAAATCCCAAGCTGAAGCGGTTTTCTCGGAACTTGGGCTGTCTGCAACCGAGGCGATCACGCTGTTTTATACGCAGGTCACCCTGCATCGAGGTTTGCCTTTCGCAGTGAGAGTTCCCAATGTCGAGACCATCGAAGCGCTGAGACAGGCTCGCACAAGAGAGGGACTCATCGAGTACGCCGATCTTAACGCTCTCAAAGCCAAGCACGATTGATCTATTCACCTGCTCATCACGGACCAATATGGGAATACGCATACAACCACGCGAAATAGATGTACCCAAAGATGACCCTTTCAAGAACGACCTTCTCGGTCGGAAGGAGCCGGCAGAAGTTCTCACTCACCTCGTCGGTTCGATTGAAGGCCCATGCGTCCTAGCGGTCGATGCCGCTTGGGGGGCAGGCAAGACCACCTTTCTCAGGATATGGTCACAGCACCTTCGCAATCAGGGATTTCCCGTTGTCGAGTTCAATGCGTGGGAGACAGACCATTCCGGGGATCCCTTCGTCGCTCTCTCCGGTGAATTAACAGAGGGGATCCAAGAATACAAAGATGAACCGCTAGCCCCGAAAATCGCCAAGACGAAGGAGATAGCGACAGAGATTCTTCGACAATCCATTCCGAATGTTATACGAGCCACGGCAGCGGATATAGGAGATGTTCCACTGATGGAGGAAGTAAGTCAAGCCCTCGTGTCTTACGCCAAGGATAAACTGTCCGGGTACCAAAAAGCGCAGAAGTCCGTCAACACATTCAGGAATGTACTGCAAGACATGGCAGGTACGTTGTCAAAAGCTCGCGGGAATCGACCACTGATTGTGGTAATTGACGAGTTGGATAGGTGTCGCCCTTCTTACGCTGTCGAGCTCCTTGAGGTCGCGAAACATCTTTTTTCTGTCGAAAACATAGTCTTCGTACTGGCGGTGAATCGCTCTGAACTCGGGCACTCGATCAAGGCTCTCTATGGCAGCGGATTTGATGCCGAAGGGTATCTGCGCCGGTTCTTCGATGTGGACTTCCGACTCCCCGAGCCTGAACGGGATGCGTTTATCACTGCGATCCTCGATCCAATACTCAAGGACTACTTCACTAGGACGAAAGATGGGGATGCAGCGGCACACGATAGCACTGTTCGAGCTTGGCTGCTAGGTTTCTTTGGTGCGCCCGATCTCAGTCTTCGACGGATTGCACAGGCCATCCACCGTTTAGGATTGGTGTTTGCATCGTTGCGGAGTGACCGGATGTCCCTCGCCTCAGCAACTGTTGTCGCGCTAATTGTTCGGACGATTGACTCGGACCTCTATCACCGGTTCGTCCGAGGCGAGGTCTCGGACCTTGAGGTCTCGGATATGGTGTTTGATCGTCCTGGAGCAAGAGTTCTGCAAGAAAAGTACGGGAGCTATTTTGAGGTGATCCTTATACGGGGTCGGATGGAGATAACCTCTCCGAGTTCGTCGGAACTGTGGCAGAAGTATAAGGGTATTGTTGATGCCGAAGAATTAGACAACGTATCAGGAGACCTAGATCACGCTAACGAGGTCATCGAGTATCTTAGAAATAGCCAAACAGGAGTTGGGTTCAAGTATGCAGCGCAACGACTTGAACTCCTATCTCCCGAGCTCATTGAAGAGCACACGGGAGCAGTGTCGAACGATCCCTGACTCGCCAACTCCTCAGCCGGTAGCTAGTCTAGACCATACCGTGCGCCAGGCTACTGGCTCCCTGAATGATCCATCCACTGCCGTGCGGAACGACATGCTGAGTGCGTTTCGCCATCTTACAGTAACCTCCTAATCAAAATATTATCGCAGACCATCCTTACAGTTGTTTATGTTTACATTTATGACATACATTTCGAAAGAGTAAACTTCAACATCAGGAGCCACATGTTCGGAGATCGCCTAAAACTTGCCAGAAAAAAGTCCGGTTATTCGCTGCGCGGGTTGTCGGACGCACTGGACGGCCACGTCACCGCCCAAGCCATCGGGAAATACGAGCGGGGCGAGATGATGCCGAGTTCCGACGTCCTAATTCGGTTATCTAAGACACTCGGCGTGTCCCTTGAATACCTGCTGAGCGAAGAGGTCGAAGAGCTTGAGGCGGTAGAATTCCGGAAGCCTTACGGACGACCAAGATACTTAGCATGATTGCCCTACGCGAAAATCAACAGCATCGAGAAGAAAAGCTAGGCATAGTCCAGCCGCTAGATGTGGGAGCGATGCTTCGAGATAGCGCACCAAGAATTTTGTAGGAGAGTACGCCATGTCTCAGCGCGGTATAACACTGCTTGCCGTTTTCTTTGTATTCGCCCTCTTTTTTATCGTAGCTTCAACCAATCCAAAGGATCGATCTGGATATAGAGCACCGTCTAGACAATACCAGCTACCCGAAGTCGAAAGCGTTAAGGCTGAGGAAGACCGGAAGTTTCGGAAAGCTCAGAAGCTTCGAGAAATCCGATTACGTGTAGAAAAAAGAGAGCGAGAAGAAAAGGCGAGAAGAAAAGAGTTTGAAAGAAGGGCCTTTCATATAGCCTTTGATAATGAAATTGCTAAAGGCTGTGACCTAAGTACACGACAGTAATCTAAGTTGTGGTACGGCCCTGCTTTAGGTTTTATTTGTAATCGCCCAAGATTACATCTAAAACCTAAATACAGGAGCCGCACCATGCTTATTCATATGCTAAAGAAAGCCCTCATGCAAGGGTCTGTATCCCTCTCCCGCCACCGCATGGACCTGATTAGTGGCTTGGTGTGCGCACTGATTCAAGTGCGTTCGGTCAATCTGCGGAAACTGGCGTGTAGTCTGCCGGGGATGGCCCAAATAGACAGTCACTATCGCCGTCTCCAGCGTTTTTTCAGCAGTGGGGTCTGCCCGTCGGTGTTTACCGAGTTGATCCTCTCCAAGTTAGTCCGCCCCGGTCAGTCCCAGCTCTTGGTCATGGATCGCACCCATTGGACGTTGGGTCGCACCGATCTGAATGTGTTGTGTGTCGGCTTGGTCTATCAAGGCGTGTCGATTCCATTGGCCTATCAGTCGTTGCAAAAGCCAGGCAACTCCAACACCGACGAACGTAAACACCTGCTGACCCAGGTATTGTCCTACTTCGATCCGGGCGTGTGCTGTCTGGTTGCCGATCGCGAGTTTATTGGTCGAGCGTGGTTTGATTTTTTGCTGGAGCAACCGGTCGATTTTGTGATCCGCCTGCGCGGCAATACCGGCCTTACCCTCGACGATGGCCGACAGCGGTATGGCGCTTCTTTTAATGAACGAATGCCTCGGGGCACCACCCGATACTATCCACACACGACCCTCTATGGCGGCTTGGCCCTGAATTTGGTGTGTCATCGCCCCGTCCGCGGCGAGAAGCTCCTGCTAATCACCAATCGAACCGACCTCAAGCAAGTGCTTGCACTCTATGGCCAGCGCTGGGCTATCGAGACGACCTTTGCGTGTTTGAAATCGAGAGGATTTAACCTCGAAGATACCCATCTGATCCACCCGCAACGATTGCACCTGCTGCTGGGGCTGCTGGCGTGGACGCTCCTATGGGCATTACTAGTAGGACAGCAGTTGCATCAAAGAAAACCGATCCCTATAAAAAAACATGGACGAAAAGCCATAAGCCTCTTTCGAAAAGGATTAGACCAACTCACACAGATCATACACCAAACACGAGACCAACCTAAACCCGCCCGACAATATCAACCCATGTTACTGTCGTGTACTTAGGGCTGTGACTCAAAAGCTATCTTCAAGAAATCACTCGGGCAATGGCAAGTACTCGTGCCTGAGATCGGATCGCTTCCTGTATCTGTTATCTATCCCAAGGATAAGAATAAAATTATCCGAGCTGTCGAAGAAATTGGGGCTGGAGATGACGTGTCCTTCAAAGAGTTTTGCCAGAAAGATCGGCGCAGTCGCAGGTCCAAGCTTTAGGACCGTTACGGGAAGTCGTGGGACCCTAAAAGGCTGGTTCTTCTATGTAGCCAAGTATATAAGCCCCCTTCTTTAGGAAAAAATTTCAATGCGTTGGACGACCTCGCGGAAGAAATCCCGCGACCAAACATCGATGGTTCGCGGGTCGCGCACAAACCGGACCACATCGTCCTGGGCGCGCCCAACATCGAGTTGGTCAACCGCTTGGCGCAAGAGTTCCATGAGGCGACCCCGTGTCAAAGGCATCTCGTCCCGATAATCGCCCGATTGCCTCATGCGCTCCTCTAGATGGCTCATACGCACCTGTGGATGACGGCCGACGTACCAGACTAGATCGTACCAGTCTCGCCCCTTGACGCGCGTCTGCCACCTCCGGCATAGGATGGCGTGTAGCTTACCAGCGAACAGATCGGGCAGGCTATAAACGCGCACCGCAAACGGAATAGGTTGCAGCAGATAGCGGCTCTCAGTCTCAAAGCCGCCGGGTGGGGCGGTGTCCACTTCGAGTTTGATCCGCAGAGCCGATCCGGGATGCAGGCCGGGGAACCGTTCGGCGTCTGCTTCAATGACGAGCAACTGTTTGAGCGTATGAGCCTTGAGAAAGGCCGACTCAATGGCCGTCTGCCCGGTCGGCTCTCTGTGCTCAAACTCGACGCTAAAACCAAAACTGCCGATCTCGCGCAACAGGGACTCGCCATATTGCCCAAGCGAAAATCCCGGATCGGGTGCCAGCAACGAGAAATCAATGTCCTCGGAATAGCGATCTAGGCCGTAGAGTACGCGCAGGGCCGTGCCTCCGTAGAAGGCCGCATGCTCGAAAAACTTGCTGCGCCAGAGGCCGAGCAACGCCAATTCCTGTAGTATTTCCCGCAGCGCATTGACGTAATCGTCGCGCGTTTCAGGTGCGTATCGGTCGAGCATGGGACGAATGGCCTCATGCATGGCTCTGCTCCCTTAGCGTCTGTAGATAGCGCATGAGCCAATAGAGCTTCCGCGAATCGTAGGCTCTCGCTATCGCATCGAGGCGATCGCGGTCGAGGACGGCCAACCGGGCGGGATCCAGCCGCAGGTCATCCAGCAAATACGAACCATAGGTCGCCAAGCGAGTCCCATCGAAGCGCTTGTCGGCCCATACCTTATCCGCCAGTGCCTTTTCTGGGGCAGCGATCAGGAAGGACAGATCGCCGTGCTCTGCTAGAAGGCCCCCAACGGCGTAGCGGCTCTGACTCAGGCGGCGGTAGGAGAACATTCCGTAGGGCGTAGTGAAGGTGCGCGACCGCCCCAATGTCACCGAGGTGACGGTCTCGACGCGTTCCGGTATGAGCCCGTGGTAGCTCAGGGCGTAGTCTAGGCTTATGTAGGAAGGCCCATAGATCAGATTGGCCAGCAGTTCCCGGCTGATAGGTGCTCGTCGGAGAGGCTCGCCAAAGGCGTACAAGCCCTTCCTAATGCGCACGATTTCTCCACTAGCCAACAATCTGCGGATTTTGTCGCGGGGCTTGCTAAACTGGGACAAACAGGCGACTAGCTGCTGGTAATCGAAGACATCTCGAGCGATCTGCTGTCGCAATGGGGTCGTTTCAAGCATTTTGTACCGCAATAATATACATCAATGTCCACAATTAGTGGACATAGTATGCTAAAAATATGAGGTTCTGTCCAATTTTCTCCGCGCAGCCAGAGTGCATCGTCGCGTCGCTGCTACCAACATCCCTACCATCTAACCTGCATATCGAGTATTTTTAATCAATTACGTTGAGACGACAGTGGAGTAAGAAGACTACCCTCCCTTTAGCTCTAAATTTTCAATTAGCCGAATCCTAAACTTATAATCAGACGTCTCAACATCTACAATTAGCCTGGTTGTACCTACGCCCAGTCACTCCATGTCCGATAAACAAACCCCCGACGACCTAATCTGGGGCCGCCACCCCGTGCTCGAAGCCCTCCGCGCCGAGCGCCCCCTGCGCCGCCTGCTCATCGCCAAGGGCGCACACGGTCCGGTCATCGACGAAATTTTCACCCGCGCGCGGCAGGCCCACATCCCCTATGACCTGCGCGACAAAGCCCAACTCGACCGCCTCGCCGGCCCCCGCCACCAAAGCGTCGTCGCGTACGCGGCAGCCGCAACGTACGCGGACTTCGATCACGTACTCGACCACCTACCGGCTCAAGCCCTGCTCCTCTTCCTCGACCAAGTGCAAGATCCCCACAACCTCGGTGCCATCATCCGCAGCGCCCACGCGCTCGGCGCGCAAGGCGTAGTCGTGCCAGCCCGGTCTGCCGCCGGCCTCTCGCCAGCCGCGCTCAAAGCCGCCGCCGGTGCAGCCCAACACCTGCCCGTCTGCCGAGTTGACAACTTGCAAAAGGCCCTGCAAAAAGCCGCGGCCGGCGGGCTTTTCATCGCCGGACTCGACGCCCAAGGCAAACAGCCCTTGACGACCGCGGACTTTGCCCAACCCTGCGCCCTAGTCATCGGTAGCGAGGGCAAGGGGCTGCGGCGCATGGTGCAAAAGCGCTGCGACGCGCTCTTGCACATCCCCATGCAGCGCGAGGCCATCGGCTCGCTCAACGCCTCGGTGGCCGCGGGCATCGCCCTGTACGAAGTGCGGCGCCAGCGCCAGCCATGATCGGCCTGCTAATCCTCTGCCTTGCCCTCGCCCATGCGCGCAGCAGCGAGGCGTCCGATACCCAACTGCAAGAGGCCCGCTCCCTGCTGACCCAAGCCAAGGGCCAAGACAAAGACCAAGGCTTTGCATACCAAGCTACCTATATGCGCTATTACGAGGTCGGCGACTCGCTCCTGTTGCAGGGACAGGCCCGCATCTCGCACAAGGGCGCAGAGCTAGAGGCTGCCGAGATCGTCTTCCGCCGCGACCTCGACCAAGTCGAAGCGCGGGCAGTCCTCGATTCGCTTGGGCGGGTCGTCGGCCGCCCAGTGTTGCGCCAAGGCGACCAAACCCTGCGCGGCGAGCGCATTCTCTACAACCTCTCCACCGAACAAGGAACCATCCTCAAAGGAAAAATCCACCGCGACAAGGGATTTTACGCCGGAGACTTGATCCAGACCCGCAGCAGCACCGAGTTCCACGTCCACCAAGGCTCGTACACCACGTGCGACGCCGACCATCCGCACTTCGACTTCTACAGCCCGAGGATCAAGGTCATAGCCGGCGACATGGCCGTGGCGCGCCCCGTGTATTTCCGCATCAAAGAGCGGCGGCTGTTGTGGATTCCCTTTTACGTCTTCTCGCTGCGCGAAGATCGCCAGTCCGGGATTTTAACGCCGAGTTTTGGGCAACGCGCCCTTAGATTTGGGGCGCGGCAAAGCGAGTGGGAGCTGCGCAACTTGGGCTACTACCTCGCGCCCAACGACTATTGGGATCTATCCCTCGCAGCCGACTTACGGCAGCGCTCGGGCTGGCTGGGGCGCGCCCGCCTCAACTACTCCGCGCGCTACCGATTCAGAGGCCACGTCAGAACCCAGTTTGAAAACCGCCAAGATGGCCGCACGGCCTCGCGCAACTGGCGGCTCGAATTCAGGCACAGCCAAGAGCTAGGACGCGACGCGAGCCTGCGGGCCAACGGCACCTTCCAGAGCAACAACAGCTTTGCCCAAGACAACAGCACCAGCCTCCAAGACCGCCTCAACCGCACCCTGCGCTCCAACCTCAGCTACTCCCGGCGCTGGCGCGGCTCGGGCAATAGCTTGAGCCTGAAAGCGAGCCAGACCAAATACCTCGACACCGAGAGGTTCTCCACCGTCCTGCCCGAGCTCAGCCTGCGCAAGAGCCGCAAGCCGATTTGGGGCCAAGCGTCACAAGGCCAAAGCCGCCAAAGCCGCCAAAATCGCCCCTGGTACAGTCGCATTTACTACGACGGCAACGCCAGCCTGCGCAACACGCAGAGCGGCAGCCGCACAGACACCACCAGCAAAACCAGGGCTCAAGTGAACTGGCGCGTCAGCGCACAGTACCGTCCCTTTTCCTGGTTCAACCTCAGTCCGTCGCTCAACCAAAGCTGGAGCGACCAGGACCTGCGCGAGAGCTCAACCCGCAGCCGGCGCAACGACCGCTTCTCAACCCGTGCAGCCTTGAGCCAGACCTTCTACGGCCTTTTCAACCCATCCATCGGCCCGCTCCAAGCCCTGCGCCACGTACTCAAACCCAGCATCTCGTTCAACTACCAAGCCTCCCGCGCCGACACCGGCGGCGTCTTCGGATTTGGTGGCGACGGCAGCCGGCTCCAACACCGGCGGCGCTTGGACTTCCGCCTCGACAACACCTTCTGGGCCAAAATCCTGCGCGACGAAGAGGAGCACAAAGTGCGCCTAGTCCAGTTCAATTTTTATACGGCCTATGACTTTGAGAAAAAGGAGCGCCAACTAGACGACCTGCGAACAACCCTAAACGTCGAGGCAGGTCGCTACCTAAATTCGCGGTTGACCTTGCGCCACGAGTTCTACGACGAGCAAAACCGACTGCACCTGTTGGCACCGCGCCGCGAGCAGATTGAAGTGCGGACCTCGGCTAGCTGGTCGCGGCGATCAGCAGCGTCGCGCATGGACGCCGACCAGACCAGCAGCTTTGACTCCTCCAGCCGATACGACCAGAGTAGTTTCGGCTCCGCCAGTCCCTATGGACAAAGCAGCTTTGGCTCCTCCAGCCGATACGGACAGAGCAGTTTCGGCTCCGCCAGTGGCCGGGAATCCTTCGGCTTTGAAAGCGGCCTCATGCGCGACATTGACAACCGCCGGCGCGGTGCCCGCTTCCAACTCAGCCATTACATCTCACACCGCCGCGCCACCGCTACGACCGCTAGCTTCATCCGCTCTTGGATACGGGCCGCGGCCGGCTTTAGCTTGGCGAGTTGGCATTGCAATTATTCGCTCAACTACAATCTGCGCGCTCCAGGGACGCGGCTTTTGTCCACCGAGCGCTTCACTTCCGAACTATTGTCCCTGCAAAAGGAATTCCACGACTGGACCGCAACCCTCAACGTACAACCGAGCACTTTCCACAAAAACCGAGCGTTCTTTTTGAAGGTACAGTTGAAAGACATCCCACAGCTCAAACTCGAGCGCGGCCAGCGGCGCTTCTAGGCGTAGTTGACAGAGGTGCGGCGAGGGGTACATTTGAAACTCATGTGACGATTCCCAAGCCGCAAAGACCTAGGTTTTAATCACTCTCATCACACTAATCACACTAATCACAGTCCCCGCCCGTGAAAATCCTCGTCCAGCGCGTCAGCCACGCTAGTGTCCACATTGATGGCCAACTCCACGGCCAAATTGGCCAGGGTTTGGTCCTGCTCGTCGGCTTCGGCCCTAACGACGACGAGCAAGCGTTGCGCTTCTGCGCTGAAAAGTGCGCTCACCTGCGCATCTTCGCCGATGACCAAGGCAAAATGAATCGCTCGGTACTCGACGTTGGCGGCGGCGTACTCGCCATCTCGCAGTTTACCCTGTACGGCGACTGCCGCAAGGGCCGCCGCCCCAGCTTCGTCCAAGCCGCCCCACCTCCGGTTGCCGAGCGCCTGTACGAGCGCTTTCTCGACCTACTCGCCGAACAAGGCTTGCCGCCCCAACGCGGCGTCTTCGGCGCTTACATGCAGGTCGAAATCCACAACGACGGCCCGGTCACCTTAATGGTGGAGTCTCCAGCGTGAAGCCACTCATCCTCGGCTCGGCCTCGCCCCGGCGCGCCGCCTTATTGCGCCAACTCGCCCTGCCCTTTACAGTCGTCCCCAGTCCGCTGGCAGAGCCGGTGCCCGCAACGTCCATCCCGGCCGACTACGCACTCGAATCGGCCGTGGCCAAAGCCCGCGCTGTGGCCGGCGCAGTCTCAGCGGACGCCATCATTATCGCGGCGGACACCATCGTCTGTTGCAATGGCGCGATATTGGGCAAACCCGCCGACGCAGCCGACGCAGCCTCCATGCTCGGTCGCCTCTCGGGCAAGGTCCATCAGGTCTATACCGGACTAGTCATCCAAAGCGGCGACCAGCTTCTGCAGGAAGTCGTTTGTACCCAAGTGGAGATGCGGTCATTGACCGCCGCGGACATCGCCGCCTACGTCGCCAGCGGCGAACCCCTCGACAAAGCCGGTAGCTATGGCATACAGGGGTTAGGCGCGCGCTTCATTGAACGCATCGCAGGTTGTTATTATAATGTAGTTGGTCTGCCCTTAGCTCGTCTTTGCGTCCTGTTGAGCGCAGTGGGGTGCGACCTAAACAATCAGGCCACAAAATGAGCGAAGAAAAACAACAAACCATTGCAGAAGAATTGTCGGCCGCACGCCAAGCGCGCGGCCTCGATCTCGAAGAAATCCAAGAGCAGAGCGGCATTAGTCTTTCCGTCTTACAGGGCCTAGAAACCGAACGGTTCGATGTGGTTGAACCGGTCTTCGTCCGCTTAGCCCTGAAAGAGTATGCCGAATACCTCGGCCTCGATCCCGAGCCGCTCCTGACCCGCTTCGACCAACAGCAAAGCCAGGTCCTCCGACCTCGCCCACGCCCAGCGGTCTTATTAGAGCAGCCCACGCCCCAGCGTAGCTCGCGGACGCCGCTGATCGTCATCGGCTTGGTAGTAGGCGTCTGCTGCCTGCTCGCTGTGGCGTATTACTTCTTCGGCGATAAGATAGCTGCGCCGCCAACGGCCCCAGCCCAATCCGCCGCCCCGACGCAAATAGACACCCCGGCACAAACGATCTCCCCCCCGACCGAATCCCAGCCGGTAGTCGCCCTAAGCGACACCCTGCTCGTCCAGTCGTCAACCGAGCCAGAGGCTTCTGAAACACCCGCTACCGCAGACACCTCGGCTATCGCGGCCACTGCGCAAACCGCCGCCCTTGTCGTTCTCGAGCTAGAAGCCCGCGACTCCACTTGGGTGCAAATTCGCTGGGATGGGGCAGTAGAAAATTTTGAGGGTACAATCGCGCCCGGTGAGCGCCGCCGTTTTGAAGCCCGCGATCACTTCGTCGTACTCTCGACCAATCCCCACGGCATACGCTATTGGTTAGGCGGCGAATTACTCGGTGGCGGCCAGCTTGGCGACCCCAATCAAGTGCTCCGCTTCCGCGCCACAGCCGACGGCATGCAAATACTAGGACCGAATTTACAGCCCCTCACAGAAGAGGCTCCCGACGCCCAACCATGATCCAAGGCTACGTAGAGGTCGCCCTGCCGCCACCTGTAGCGCGCGAGTTGACCTATGGCGTACCTGCTGAACTCGCCGCTGAAGCGCGGTCTGGGGCTTTGGTGTTGGTGCCAGTGGTCCAGCGCCGGCTCACCGGCATCGTCTTAGGGCCAGCTACACTCGGCGACCTTCCCCCAAGCAAAATCCGCCCTATCGAACAAATCCTCGACACCTCGCTCCTCAGTCCCGAGATCGTTGCGCTCTGCCGCTGGATGGCTTCCTATTACATGGCTCCCCTCGGCAGTGCGCTGATGGCCGCCTTGCCCCCAGGCGTCAAACTCAGTTCCAACCGCCTCGTACAATTGCGCGACGCGTCCGCTGCCGCTGTCCACCACACGGGCATGGAGGCACAGATACTCAGCGAACTCTATCGCAGCGGCTCTCTCAAGGTCAGCACCCTCAAGCGCCGACTCGGCAGCCGGGGCTTGGAGAAGGGGATGCGCACTCTGCGCCGCAACGGGCACATTGAAATTGCGCCTGTACTCGAAGACCGGCGGCCCCGCGCCCTGAGCCAACGCTGCTTCCTCCTAAACGACGAAGCGGCCGCGCACACCGCCATCGCCGACATCGAAAAACGCGCGCCGCGCCAAGCGGCCTGTCTGCGCTACTTGCTCGATCACCCCACGGCTGTGCGCAGCGAACTGAGCGCGGCGGGATTTTCCTCGGCCGTGCTCAAGGCCCTCGAAGGCCGTGGCTTGCTTGAGTCGACTACCGAGGAAGTCGTCCGCGACCCCCTCGCCCACATCGCCAGCGGTACCCCGCCGGACCTCATCCCTACGACCGACCAGCAACAGATACTCGACGCCCTGTCGGCCGCGCTCGACGCCCGGAAATTCTATCCGGCTCTGCTGCACGGCGTCACCGGCTCGGGCAAGACCCTCGTGTACGTCCGACTCGCAGCGCAGGCGTTGGCCGCGGGGCGCGGCGTGATCATCTTGGTTCCAGAAATCGCCCTCGCTTGGCAGATGGTGCGGCGCTTCAAGGAGCACTTTGGCGAGGCAGTCGCCGTCCTCCACAGCCAGCTCTCGACCGGAGAGCGCTACGACACTTGGCGGCGCTTGCGCCGTCGCGAGCAGCGCGTGCTCATAGGCGCTCGCTCGGCCATCCTCGCACCGGTGGACAATTTGGGGCTGATTGTCGTGGATGAAGAGCACGACACCTCGTACAAGCAAGAGGACCTAGACAGCAGCCATCCCCTCACCTACAACGCCCGCGACCTCGCCTTAGTCCGCGGACAGCACGGCAACGCCGTCGTCGTCCTCGGCTCGGCCACGCCCAGCCTAGAGTCGCATCGGAATGCCGTCACGGGCAAGTACCACCTCCACACCTTGCCCCGCCGCATCGACGACCGCCCCTTGCCCCAAGTGACGGTCGTCGATATGAAAAAGGAGCCTTTCCAAAGGCAGCAGCGAGCCATCTTCTCGCACGACTTGCGGCGCAAAATACAGGACCGCCTTGATCGCGACGAAAAAATCATCCTGTTGCAAAATCGCCGTGGCTTTGCGCCCTTCATTAGCTGTACCGCCTGTGGCGAGCCGATCCAGTGCCCCAGTTGCCGAGTCTCGCTGACTTATCACCAGCGGCCCGCTGCCTCCGAGACCCGCTGTCATTACTGCGATTTTGCGGCCCCACCGCCGCCGGTGTGCCCGTCCTGCGGCAGCTCGGAACTGCGCTTCGACGGGGTGGGCACCCAACGGGTCGAAAGCGCCCTCTTGGAACAATTTTCCGGCATCCGCGTCATACGCATGGACGTGGATACCACCACTTGGAAAGGCGCGCACGACGCACTCGTCGAGCGCTTCCGCAGCGGCGAGGCCGACGTGCTGCTCGGCACCCAAATGATCGCCAAGGGACTCGACCTGCCCGAGGTCACGCTAGTCGGCGTGATTTCCGCCGACACCGGCATGCACCTGCCCGACTTCCGCGCGGCCGAGCGGAGCTTCCAGCTCCTGACCCAAGTCGCCGGCCGCTCGGGTCGCGGTCGCACGGCTGGCGAGGTCGTCATCCAGACGCTTCTGCCCGACGACGACGCCCTGCGCGCGGCCGCAAACCAAAATTACGCGGACTTTGCCCACAGCGAATTGGCTCAGCGGCAGCAGGCCGGGTTTCCCCCTTTTGGCCGCCTAATCGTCTTCCGCTGGCGCGGCCCCTGTGAACAAGCCGTTGAAACCGGGGCGCAACAAGGCGTAAATGCCCTGCGGCAGGGCCTCGACGCAGACACACTCGTGTTCGGGCCAGCCCCGGCACCGCTGGCGCGGCTGCGCGGTCACTACCGCTGGCAAGCGCTCTTGCGCGGCCCCTCGGCGCGCCACTTGCGCGCAACGGCCCTCAGCGCCCTGCCAGCCATGCGCGAGGCCGCCAAAGAGCACGCCCTCCACTTTTCCATTAACATCGACCCTCTAACGATGATGTAGGCCGTTTCCATGCTCTTGCTCCGCCTCTTTCTCCTGCTGCTTTTGGCCCTGCCCGTCCGCGCCCAGCTATCCGGCACCCAATGGGAAGCCTATACCAGTATGCGCCAAATCAACCGGGTCCTCGTCCACCAAGACGCGGTCTGGGCCGGCACCAGCGGCGGCATCCTGCGTTACGACCAGCAGACCCAAGCCTATACGCGCTTCACCCGCCGCGATGGCCTGCCAGGCAACCTCATCTTGAGCCTATCCGTAGATGCCAATGGTCACCTGTGGTTTGGTACGCACTCCCAAGGCTTGAGCCGCTATCGGCCCGAGGAAGACCGCTTCGACCCGCCCTTTCTCGACTTCCAAAACCTCCGCATCAACGCCCTTAAACCTCATGGGGACATCCTCTACGTCGGCAGCGAACGCGGCGTCAGTGCATTTGTCATCAGCAAGGAGGAGGTCAAGGAGACCTATCGCCGCTTGGGGAGTCTGGCCAAAGACACCGAGGTGACCAGCATTGAGGTGTTTGCCGGTCGTCTGTGGGCCGGGACCGTCAACGGCCTAGTGTGGGCGGATTTGGACCAGCCCAATCTCCAAGATCCCAGCAGTTGGGAGCTTGAGTTAACAAGGGGTGAAGTGCGCGACATGCTAGTCCATCAAGACACGCTCTTTGTCGCAGCTTCAAACGGCATCTGGCGAGTGCATCCCGCGCTCGACCGCCCCGAGATCGATTACTCTACTAGCAGCAGTGTTGCCCTCGGCCTATTCGAGGAGCACCTCGTCAGCGCGACGGCTGATGGCGTCTTATCCCAGCGCCAAGGCAACCGCTGGCAGCCGCTCAGCGCACCGCACATCCGCAGCGCCGCCGACCTGTCCGATACCGACGGTCCCCTGTGGGTGGCCAGTGCGAGCGGCCTGCGCGTCCTCGGTACCGACCAACCGCCGCCGCCCCGCGAGCCGGTCGGCAACTTCTTCTTCGACATGGCTCAGACCCCCAACGGTCATCTGTGGGTCGCCTCCGTGCCCAAGGACAATCTACGCGCTTTCGCTTTCGGTCTGTACGAGTTCGACGGCGAGGGCTGGACCACCCACAACACCAGTACCAACCTATCGTCCAATATCGTCTCGGCCTTAGAGACCGACGCCGAGGGTCTGCTGTGGGTCGGCACTTGGGGCCGGGGCATTGACGTACGCGCTGCCAATGGCCAGTGGCAGAACCTCGATGCCAACAACTCGGCCCTCGAAGGTATCGACGGCGATACCTTTGTCGCCATCAGCGACATCGACCGCGACGCTAACGGCTTGCTGTGGATCGCCAACGTCCGCAATGGGCTAGTCGTCATGGATGGGTGGCCGCCCCAACGGGCCACACTCAACAGTCAGTTGGACTTCGGCATGTCCGCGGGACGGGACATGACCAAAATCGCCATTGGCCCCGACGGCCTGAAGTGGGTCGGGACGGCGCTCGACGGCTTTTTCCTCTTAGACGATGGCGGGACCCCTTTTGAGACCGGCGATGAGATCGGCCTCATCTTCGACACCGCCGAGTATCCAGCTCTGACCAGCAACGCCGTTATCGACATTCACGTCGATCGCTCGGGGCGGGTGTGGGTCGCCACCAACAACGGCCTCAATGCAGTGCGCGGCGAGTATTCGCGCCCTGACGCGCATTTTAAGGTCACAAGCTGGAAGGTGTACAACACCGATAACGGCCTGCCGAACACCGCGGTCACGTCGCTGGCCGAAGACGACTGGGGGCGCATTTGGGTCGGCACCGAAGGCGGCTTGGCCCGCATCGACACCGAGGGCCAAGTCGAGTTCGCGCTCGACACCAGCGACGGTCTCGTCAACAACCGCGTCAACTCCCTGTACTTCGATCGGGAAAACGACGCGCTGTGGATTGGCACGCTCGCCGGGATGAGCCGCCTGCAACTCGGCGTCTCGGGAGCGGCTGCTGGGCCTCAAGCGTACGCGTATCCCAACCCCTTTCACATCGGCGTGCGCGGCGCATCCCTGACCTTTGCCGACCTACCGCTGGGCGCTGGCGTGCGTATTTTCACCGCAGCGGGCGAACTCATCCGTCAGCTCGACGGCGCAGCGGGCGAAGGTGCAGTCACTTGGAATGGCCAGAGTGCGGCGGGTTTTCTCGTGGGATCGGGTATTTACTACTTTGTCGCGCAGGCTGAAACCGGCGACGCCGTGCGCGGCAAAATCGCCGTGATCAACGACCGCTGACATGCGCGGCCTCTGCGTTGCACTCGCCGTCGCGCTCCTCGCTGCGGACGGCTCGGCCCAGCCCCTATTTACCATTGCGCGGCTGCAATACGGCGGCGGCGGCGACTGGTACAGCGACCCCTCTTCCCTGCCCAACCTCCTCCGCTTCTTAAGGGAACACACCCAAATCGACGCAGCCGAAACCGAGGCGCGGGTGCAAATCATGGACGAGGAGTTGTTTTCCTATCCGTACATCTACATGACCGGGCACGGTAATGTGGCCTTCTCCGCTGAGGAGGCGGCGCGGCTTAGGCACTACTTGGAAAGCGGCGGCTTTCTCCACGCCGACGACAACTACGGCATGGACGAGAGCTTCCGCCGCGCCATGCGCCAAGTCTTCCCCAACGCCGAGTGGGTGGAATTGCCGCCCGAACATCCCCTGTTCCACTGCCACTTCGAGTTGCCAGCGGGCCTGCCCAAAGTCCACGAACACGACGGCAAAAGGCCGCAAGCCCTCGCGCTTTTCGCAGGCGAGCGCCTAGCCGTGCTGTACACGTATGAGGCGGATTTAGGCGACGGCTGGGAAGACCCCGACGTCCACAGCGACCCAGAGGGCAAACGACTCGACGCCCTCAAAATGGGTGCCAATATCGCAGTGTGGGCGCTGAGCCGCTAGCGACCCGGTCTGAACCGAAGCAAAACATAAATAGCGAAGGCGCGGCGATCCTTTAGCGGCGCACGTTCAAGTAGCGCGATTGCCGCGGCGGCTTGAGCTATATCGTCCGTCACTTCGGACTTCAACCAATGCCCTTCGGATGCGTAGTCCGCTCGGTGGCGTTTTCGCTGCATGTCCACGAACAACCCGGCAAATTCCTGAATTTCTGGAGGGAACCGCTGAATTCGATTCTGTTCGCACCGCTTGGCGGCGTCGCGGTGTTCTAGGGCGCGATAGGCTTGGTGCCATGCGGGCTCGCTTCGGTTAGCACCGGCAGTTCCCACTAAGGCGTCGGCGCAACAGCCCGCCAAGCAATGGAATAGAGCGTAATAGGCCGTACTGATCGCCCGGCGCAGATTCGCCTGCCGTGGAGCGCCTCTGCCGTCGCCAACTAAGTCTTGCGCAGCAGAAACGAGGTCATGCGGCGTCACTTGGATGCTCGTCCCAGTCGGATTTCGAGATGTAGCGCATGATCGGGAACGCGGTGATACCCGACTCCTGTAGGCGTCGCCGTAGCAGGGGAATTACTCCGACCATCCGCTCACCGCGCAATTGCCCAGCGGCTCCGTCGTAGATTGCCTTGATTTCGATAAATTCGTCGTCGTCGTCGTCCCACTCTTCTACATCGGGCTGGACGGAAACCATCACGAAATCAATGTCGTCGAATTGCTCGCCCAACGTGGTTTCGATCACGTGCTTCGCGTCGTTCAATTGCTGTTGCGTGACTTCTGGCATTGTCGTCCTCCGCATCTGCGTTCGGCCATCTCTCGCTGTCTTCTTAACATGTCCGATGATGCTACCGCCGTCAACAGCCCCCGGAACGCATCAAGCGATACAGCCAAAGCATTAGCATAAGGGCTAGCACACCCCCAGCGAGACTCTTGCGGAGGGCTAAAGGTAGCGCCAGCCAAGCGCGGCCGAACCAACTTGGAGAACACGCCAAGCCGAGAGCTAATGGAACGAGGAAAAATGCGAAGGGATGGTAGTACCAAGCACCGGCGAAGTTGCCTTGGACAAGGGCGATGCAGGCGCGCCCCATGCCGCAGCCTGGGCAAGGCAACTGGGTGAGGAAGCGGAAGGGGCACAGGACCGGCCAAGTCGCGCCGAGTACGGGACTAAGCCACGCCAATAATGCCGCGACGAGCGCCAGCCCAACGAGGAAAATTCTCGCGAGATGAACTGGACTAATCGTCGACGCTTTCACCGTAGAACTTGTTGACTTCCCACTGCTGAATAGCAGTAGCGGCCAAGCCGAGGGAAAAAATAGAAATTAGGACGCAGATCAACGCTAGGTCTTTGTTTTCGTGCAGCCCATTGTTCTCCTGAATCTCGTTGATGCCCTTCGCCATCTTGTATTCGTAGTAAAGCTCAAAGATGCTGCACGTCAGGATAAAGAGTACGAGCCAAAGCCAGAAGTTGTACTCCTCCCGCCCCAGCCACGCATTGAGCGTTTCCATCTGTTTGTATTGCCAATAGAAATAGTAAATCCCGCACGTCAGAATGCTGACGATTATTCCCAAGACAATGCTTCTCACGCCGTCGTATTCTGGATATGGGTATTCGCGCATAAGAGGCATCCTTACGTAGTTTGGGAACAGTTGTCTGACTGAGCCAGCCGCTCGGCGAGGTCTTCAAGTCGAAATCCGTCATTTTCCCATACGGAATTAGAAACGCAAAACCGTGCTGTTTCTGATCCAATTTCTAGCTGGATACCTGAAGATTCACCAGCTTTGATATCGTCTCGTAAATTCTCAAGCACTTCGAGGTCTTCGCACAATGAGTTTACGCGAGAACCAATACCTTGTACAAATCGTATAGTATCCTGGATGGCATCTGATTCTAGTTCGGTATTTCCAGCTTCTACAGGTACGACACAGAGTAGGAATCTGTCTCCTTCTTCTACGGCAGTTTTCGCCTGAATATCTGTCATTCGGACTTCTTGGTTCCGAGTAGCTTTCACTTCAATCAGCCAATCTTTATCTTCTAGAGATAGCTCCAAGTTTGCCACATCTCCACTTTCAGCCGAAATTTCAAAATCCGATCCAGTGCCAGTGCGACCCACTGTGAAGCCTTTGCTTTCTATACTTTTCTTCACCAAGTCTTCTACTAGTCGCCCCAAACAGTGGTTTTCATGCCCCATACGCCTTCTTTCCCGGCGCTGTTCAAGATGCTCAAGGAGATTTTTGTCTTCCTTCATATCCTGCATAAAGTCTTGAACTGGACTCAAGTCCCCTCCAGTCGCGGCTAATATATCCGTAATGTTATCTTCTAAAGTCGACCGGATCTCCGTATCACCACTAGCAACAATCTCAATCATCAATTCGGGAGACTTTACACCAATCGCTTTCAATAATTTGGATATCGCTTGATTATCACGAAGAGAGCTTGTTCCCTCCTCAATACCGCGAAGCAATTTGCCAAGGGATTCCGCCGTTGCTCTGTCTTGCTTGCGTTCCCCCACGGGAACCCACCGCCTCCGTACCAAGGGCAAGAGCCACTCTGACGAAAAGTAATCATGAATCTCCCCACAGTCGCAAGATGCCTTCGCGATTTCCAGTCCTTGAGCGTCATGAACTACCATCCATTCAGTAAGAAAACGCCAAAATAGACGGGCAAGATGCTGGCTTTGACGCACTCGGTCTATGATTCCAATATCATCTTCGGTCAGGAAAGCGATATTAGTCACACCAACGCGCTCAGTAGTTTTGTGATCCTCTTCCTCGGTCAGAGGCCCATCAGGGAGGAATGTATTAAAATCAAGTTTCAGCTCTTTAGTAATTATCACATCTTTTCTGAGAAAATCTTTCTTTTCCAAAGTCTGCCATACTTCCTCACCGGATGCGACCTCGAAGAAACGTTCAGACAATATATAATTCTTCGGAAAAAGCTGAGAGTACTGTTGTAAGTCTTTTGGCCATGCTGAAATAGGAGCGAATGGAAGATCGTCTTTCTCTTCTGTACGCTCTAGATAGATAATTTCCTGATTATCAGAGTTACCATTCTCTGCGAATACTGGAAATCCACGTAGCCGATCCCAATCTTTTTTATCAACAATCCATGAGAAAATGCCTACACTCGCTTGGGCGAAGTCATCATCCGGATCCTGCTCGGCACGTTTCTCCAACTCTTCGAGTAATTTTCTAATTACGTCTTCATTTTTCACGTCTCCCTTGCCAACTTTATCTTTCAGAGATGACAACTTTACATCACGGAGTTCTTCCCTGACCTCCCATTCGAGCAATTTCGCAATATCCTTCAGATCTTCCGAGACACCTTGATCTCTATGCAGATTACTCAATTGGTCAAGATAATGCTCTTGGTCAAGGACAATATGATAATCGCGTACTGTTTCTTGTAAATCGTTTTCGTTGAGGAATTGGTGAAATTGATCCAGCCAACCTATTGCTGAAACATCTTTATGAAGAAGCGTTTGAAGATCATCAATTTTACCACAATTACCGTCCTTGTGAGTTTTATCATTAATTTCTTTTGCCAGCCTTTTTCCATCCATCGTCTCATAGAAGGACATAGTGTCATCTTCGCCGTATATATTAGGCCAACTCTTGATCGCGTACGACCAGCCAACGGCTTCGTCCCGTCTCGGTAATCTATTGCGGAATTCTCTACAGTCGTTCAACAAATCCCAAAGTGCTTCTACGCCTTTGTCCTCTTCCGCTATCGGCAGTATCGATTCGCTCGTAGGTATCGCATCACCTACCTCGTTGATAACCGAGGGAGTTTGACGGATCTGCTCAATGAGTTGCTCTTTGAGAGTCTTCTGTAGCCAACCCACGTTCAGCCAGTCTTGTCCGCGGATGCTAGGAATTTTTGCCAGTGTGAATGTATTACGCCAGTCGGACGATGCCGCGAACGAAAGCAGACGGCTGTGCAATTCACAAGCCTCTTTTATAATTGACTCATTCTTACGATTCGATTCGTTATTGCTTCGTCCTATGTACACGCCATCACGATCTCTGGTTGGCTCGAATTCAAAACTATTGATTATAGAAGGGAAACTGAAATTCTCAGTACCTATCAAAGGAAAACCTAAGAAGAGTCTAGGTATATCATCGTCGACAGGTACGCATATCTGACTACTGTTAATTGATTCTAATGGAACAGCGACAGAAGTTTTCTCGCCTTCTGATTCTGCCAATAGATACACTTTATCTTGTTGCCTTCCATTCTCTTTCTCTGAGACCATGACTTGTCGTAGCCCACTTTTCGATAACTCTGGAGGCTTGGCCACCTCGAAACTCATAGCTTCGTCAAGCCATTGAATGTTGATACGCAAAAATTCCTTATTAAAAACGACTAAAAAAGGAGCACATTTTTTTAATGTTGTAAGTCCTTCCTCGACTGCATCAACTGCATCAGCCTTGATAGGATATTGAAACTTGGCAGTGCGATCATCTGACAGTGGCTCTGTAGATAGAGAAGCTCCAAAATCGTCCCATGCTTGGTTCATTGAATCTCTGAGTTCTTTAACTAAACCTACTTCTCGATTCAGGCAGAATTGGAAAGATCGACCGTCTTCGAGTTGACCGGATACATCGATTACAGGAGACAATAGATGCGTTGTGAGAAAACCGCTCCCGTATTGTCCGATTGTATCCTCATCCTCGACTTTCGTAGATCCGTGGTAGATGAGGTGGAATATGTCTTCCACCTTGAACTTAGGTCCATTGTGTTGAAAAACTAACTCCCCGTGCTCGTCCTCTTCTCCCGGCTTGTACACAATAGAAGCTATGAGGTCTGTATCGGCGTTAGCGGAAGTGTCTCGTGCATTCTGCAAGAGTTCCCAAATCCATCGCGTAAGCAGGTACTCACGATTCGATTCTAGCTCATTGAGATTGTTGAGAACTGACTGTGCTGTATTATCAGTAAACTTCTTAAGCCTGATTTCCTCCAAAGTCAGTTGTTTTGCCGTGTCCATAGTTGTTCCTTAAAAGCTCGGGGTTTGTAGCCAACTAGCCTACTATACCAACTCATAGACTTGTGTCAATGCGGTAGCGTCTTGGTAACCTTCCCGTGGGTGGTAACGTTTGCTGAAAGGCTTTCATCATCCCAGCGACCAAGACAAAAATAAATAGGTACGTGCGTCCGCAAATATAGCCGCTGTGCGCCACGCAGCAACCGCCCCTAGCCCCCCTCCTCAATCCTCATATACGAGTCAATCGGCAAGTCGGCCAACCGTTGCAACGCGCCACTCGGCCAATAGATGTGCAGCGAATCCGCCCGGCCTACCGCGCCCAAGCCAAAATGCACGCGCCGGTCGCCGCTGCCCAAGAAGCTCTCGCCGCAGAACACGTCCCGCCGCTGCCTTTGGCCGCCACTCCACAATACGACCTTCGCGCCAACGGCCTCGCGATTTTTCCCCGCGCCCACAAGACGCAGGCCGAGCCAATGGTGATCAGCAGTTATCTGATTGTGCAGCAGAGAGGGCCGGCCGTTGAGGTTGGTGACGAACAGATCCACGCGGCCATCGTCGTCAAAATCCCCAGCTACCGCGCCGCGACTGACCGCCCGATCCTCGCCCAACTCGACGAGGCTAAAATGGCCGGCGTCATTGGCGAACAAGTGATTGGCTTGCGCGTAGGTCGCGCCGCTGCCCGGGCGTTCGATCTGCGGATACACGTGTCCGTTGGCCACGAACAAGTCTTGGTCGGCGTCGTTGTCAAAATCGACAAAGACCGCGCCGAACCCCACGAAGGGCAGGCTGATACGGCCCAAGCCCGCGGCAAAGCTCACGTCCGCAAACGTGCCGCCGCCGGTGTTGCGATAGAGCGTGTTGTAGTCGTCCTCAAAATTGGTGACCAGCAAATCGCCGTCGCCGTCGTTGTCGTAATCGCCCCAAGCCGCGCCCATGCCGGCCTGCGCCAAGCCCGTTTCCCCTAGCGCGGCATTGGCCTGTAGCCCCACTTCGGCAAAGGTGCCAGCGCCGTCGTTGCGGTAGAGGAAATTGGGCGTCGAGTCGTTGGCGACGTACAGGTCCAAATCCCCATCGTCGTCGCTGTCGATGAACAGCACGGCAAACCCATAGCCCGGGTCGTGCTGCCCGAGGCCGCTAGCTGCCGTCACTTCGGCAAAGGTGCCAGTCCCATCGTTGCGGTAGAGCGCGTCCGGCAATGCAGGCAGGCCCAGCGGGCCGATGAATACGTCCCGGCCCTTCCACTGCGTGCCCAAGGGCCGCACCGCGGACGAATCAAAATCCGCGTAATTGGCCACGTATAAATCCAAATCGCCGTCCAAGTCCGCGTCGCCCATGGCCGCGCCCGTACTCCACACCGGCAGCGCCAGCCCAGCGCGGGCCGTGACATCGGCGAATTGCTCTAATCCGTCGTTGCGATAGAGGATGTTTTCTCGCAGGCAGGTGATGTACAGGTCGGCATCGCCGTCGGCATCGTAGTCGGCACTCAGCGCACCCATGCCCCAGCCGCGACCCGTAGCACCGGCCGCGACCGCTTTATCGACAAAGCCACGGCCACGGTCGTTGCGATAGAGGGCATTGTCTCCGCCCTCCCCATTGACCCAGTAAATGTCCAAATCGCCGTCGCCGTCCGCGTCGAGGAGCGCGGCCCCACCGCCTTTGGCTTCGACGATATAGCGCTTTTCCGCACCGCCGCCGACGTGGGACTGCTCTATGCCCCAATCGCTGGCTTTGTCGATGAAGGGAAACTCGTCAGTAGGCGCGCAGGCCACCATGCACAGTAGAAGACCACCCCACTTCAATCGCGCCACAACCCTTCAAGACCCGGTAACCGGCGCGACCTCGGCGGGTTTCTCCACGACCAACCGCCCCCAAAACTCTTGTACTCCCACCAACAGGCGCATTCCTATCGGGACGCCCAACAAAATGATGAAGGTGGCAAACAGGATGCCAAAGCCCAAGCTGACAGCCATTGGGATCAAAAACTGCGCCTGAAGGCTCTTTTCGAGGATCATCGGCAGCAACCCAAAAAAGGTCGTCAGCGAGGTCAGCAGGATCGGGCGGAAGCGCGCGGCTCCGGCTGAGACTAGGGCGTCCTCGTGCGACGATCCCTCGCGCCGTAGCTGGTTGTAGAAGGTCAGCAGCACCAGCGAATCGTTGACCACCACGCCCGAGAGCGCGACGATCCCAAACAGGCTCAAAAGCGCCAAGTCTATTCCCATCAGCAGATGCCCCCAAACCGCGCCAATGATGCCAAAGGGAATCGCGCTCATAACGACGAGGGGTTGGGTGTACGATTTGAATGGCACGGCCAGCAGTACGTAGATGGCGGCAAGGGCGATGCCGAAGTTGAACAGCAGGCTCTGTAGCGAGTCCTGTTGCTCCTTCTGCTCGCCGCCGAAGCTGTAACGCAGACCGGGATAGTCCTGGACCAAGGCGGGCAAGAAAAACGCTTCAAGATCGCGGTTGATCTCATCGGCGTTGGCGATTTGGTCCTCTACGGAAGCACTCACCCGCACGACGCGCTGGCCATCGGTGCGCTGGATGGCGGCATAGGCGTGGCCAATGGTGACAGTGGCAACCTCGGTAAAGGGCACCTCGGCACCGGAAGGCGTGCGGATGCGCATCGAGCGCACGTCGCCCAAATTCCGGCGCTCATCTTTGGGATAGCGCACCATCACCCGCACATCGTCCGAGCCGCGTGGGAATCTCAGCGCTTGGTCGCCGTAGAAGCCCTGGCGCACTTGGCGGGCTAGATCAGCAAGCGTGAGGCCGAGGGTGCGGGCTTGGGGCTTGAGCTGGAGTTTCATCTCCAGCTTGCCCTCCTCAAAGCTGTCTTGGATATCGCCGGTGCCGGCGTACTCGGCGACTTTGCCCTTTAGCCGCTCGACGGCCAATAAGAGCTGGTCAAAGTTGTCCGAGGCCAACTCGACCTCGATGGGATTGCCAGCGGAAAACAGCGACGAAGAAAAAACAATGGATTCAGGGCCGGGTACTTCGCCGACCAATTGGCGCAGCCGCGCCTCGATCTCCGCGCTGTCGAGATTGCGCTCCTCGGAAGGCAACAGTTCGATGGTAACTTCGGCCAGATGTCCTTGGCCGCCAGCACTTGGAGTGCTTGCAAAGGAAGAACGCCGGGCCGTAGGTTGGTCGCCGATGTAGGTGAAGACATTGCGGTAGATTGAATCCCCACCCCTCGGCTGAGCTCGGGTCGAAGCCTCGCGCTCGGCGTCGAGCTGGTCGCGCAAGACGATGGCCTTTTCCTCGATGTGTCGCACGACCTTGGCGGTCTGAGTCGCCGTCGTGCCCTGCGGCATATTGACCGATATCGTCACCCAATCGGACCCAATCTCGGGCATAAACACGAACTTGATATGACCGCCAGCGACCAGTCCGGCGGTACACAGCATTAGCGATAAGGCCAAGGCGGTACTGGAAATCGGATGAGCCAGTGCCAAGCGCAGCGTGGGCTGATAGGCGTTGCGGATGACGTGCTTGAGGCCGCGGTCAAAGAGGACGACGACCCGGGCGTGCCAATCGAGCGGGCGGATGAAAACCCGGCGAAACAAGCGGCTGACTGGCCCGTCCCCCTTAGAAGACAGGTGCGCCGGCAGAATGAACAGGCTCTCAATCAGCGACAGCAGCAGCACGGAGATGACGATCACGGGGATGACCGACATGAACTTACCCATCATGCCCTCGACGAAAAACAGCGGCATAAAGGCCGCAATCGAGGTCATAATCGAGAACACGACCGGCGTGCCCACTTCGAGCGCCCCGTCAATGGCGGCGCGGCCAAAGGACTTTCCCTTTATGCGGTGGGAAAAAATGTTTTCGCCGACGATGATCGCGTCATCGACGACGATGCCCAAGGCCACGATAAAGGCGAACAGCGAAAGCATGTTGATCGAGGCGTCGAAAGGCTGCATCAACACGAAGGCCCCCAAAAAGCTGATCGGGATGCCCATCATCACCCAGAAAGCCAAGCGCAAGTCGAGGAAGAAGCTCAGACAGATGAAGACCAGCACCAGACCGAGGCGGGCATTGCGGATCAGCAAGTCGATGCGGCTGCGCAAGATGCGCGCGTCGTCGCGCGCATAGCCAATATCGATTCCCGCCGGCAGGGTTGAGCGTTTGTCCTCGACGTACTGGTGGACATAATCGGAGATGTCGAGGGCGTTCTGGTCGCCAATGCGAAAGACCTGCACCACGGCCGCGGGCTGGCCGTTGAAGCGCGAAATGAGATCGGTATCCTCAAAGCCATCAACTACCGTGGCCACGTCTTTGAGCTTGAGGGCCGTGCCGTCGGGACGGGTGAGCACGACGACCTCTTCGTATTCGCGCCCCACGCGCATCAGCCCCTGCGTGCGGAGCAAGATCGCGCCATCCTCGCTCTCGACACTACCAGCGGGCAGGTCAATGCTCGTGCGGCGGACCGCATCGGCCACCTGCGCGAAGGTCAGGCCGTAGCGCCGCAGAGCCTCTTCGGAGACTTCGATGGCAATCTCATCGACGCGCACGCCCTTGAGCTCGACCTGCGAAATAACGCCGCTGCTGCGCAGGTCGTCGCGCACTCGTTCGGCCGCGACTTTGAGAGCCTTCTCCTCGACATCGCCGTAGAGCACCACGTCGATGGCTTGATTGCGGCGAGTCAACTCCTTGATAACCGGCTCTTCGACCTCGGCGGGGAAGGTGTCGATGCGGTCGATTTCGTTTTTAATGTCGTCGAGGAGCTTGTCCATGTCGGCACCGCGCTCTAGCTCGACGCTGACTGAACCCATACCCTCAGCAGCCGTAGAGCGCACGCGGCGCACCCCTTCTAGGCCGCGCACCCGTTCCTCAATGCGCTTGCAGACGGCGTCTTCGACCTCGGCTGGTGTCGCGCCCAAATAAGGCACTTGGATTTGCACCTGATCGAGCGACATCTCGGGGAAGGTCTCTTTCTTGGTCTGCATCATGGCAAACAGACCGCTCAACATGATGAAACCCATCAGCAGATTGGCGGCGACGTGATTCTTCGCCATCCAAGACACAGGCGCTTTCACAGTTGACCTCCTGCGTTGCCATCCGCGAGACGCACCTGCATCCCGTCGGTAACGCCGCTGAGCTGCGAGACGATAATCCGCTCTGCCGGAGGCATGTCGATATAAGCGAGCACTTCATCCTCAAGCGCGCGCACCACTTGCACTGGGCGGATGCTGAGGACGCCGTCGCGGCCCACCGTCCACACGCGGTCTCCTTGGCGCAAAGCCACGCGGGGCAGGACGCGGACGCCATCGACCATGCGACCGGCAATGGCCACCTCGACGAACATCCCCACCGTCAGCGGCGGGATCCCGTCGGCAATGCCGCCGTAGGGCGCTTCGACCTCGACAACTAAGCGCACCATGCGGCTTCGCGGGTCAAGCTCGCCTTCGGTGCGGACGACGCGCCCGCTCCACTGGTGGCGGCGACCGGCAAAAGCGCCGCTGATTTCGGCGCTAGCCCCCTCTCGGCTAAAAGCAAAAGCGCGGGAGCCGCCCTCGGCGTTGAGATCATAAATGGCCCCGGCGTTAGCAGTACTGGCCTCAGCGACGTCGATGGGCAACGGCAGGGTGAACCACCCAAGGTCTTCGTCGGGAACGGGGACGACGATCTCGGCCTTTTCGATACTGTATATCTGGGCAATAGCTTGGCCGGCGTTGATATGCTGGCCGACATCGACGCGGGCAGTGCGCACCCGGCCGGCAAAGGGAGCGTACACCTTGGTGCGATCGAGGCGCAACTGCGCTTCGGCGAGGCGCGCTTCCGCTCCTTGGAGGCTAGCCTCGGCCGCGCGTAGCTGGGGTTTGCGCAACACCAAGTCGGTAGGAGCTTCTTCGGCGTGGAGCCTTTCCCACTCCTCCTCAGCGATGGCGGCTTCCTCCCGAGCCAAGTCGAGTTGATAGCGCGCCTGCGCCACTTGGACCTCGGCCTGTTGCACGGCGAGTTCGTAGTCGCGCGGGTCAATCCGAAACAGCAGCGCGCCCTTGGCAAAGGTCCCGCCGGGTTCGAATTCGGCGTCCTTCCACACCACAATACCCGACACCTGCGGCACTAGGTCAATCTGGGCGTCGGGGCGCACCGTACCCTGCCCTTCAACGACGACCTGGACCTGTTGTAGCGGGGCAGCGACGGCTTCGACGAGCGGCCCGGCATAAGAGCGAGAGACGCGCTGGGGCGGCTCCCGCATGGAGGCCAGCAGTCGGAAGGCCCCAAAGCCGAGGGCGAGAATGAGAATTGGCAAAACTATTTTGAAGACGCGTATCATTGAGGAATCTCCGCGTGCGGCTCGACTGAGCTCGCCGAAGTCTGAGAGGCAAGGATAAAGCCCCCGCCAAGGGCTAGGTGCAAGTCAATGCGCGTATCGAGGCGCTGGCGACGGACGGCGAGCAGGCGGCTCTCAGCGTCAAAGGCCCGGCGCTGCGACTCTAGCAGGGCAATGAGATCGGCGAGTCCTCTAGCGTAGCGATCTTCAGCTAAGGCGCGCGCCGCCACGGCTTCTTCCGCCGCCGTGGCTAGGGCGCGCTCTTGGTCGGCGAGCAAACCTTCGGTGCTCAGCGCCGCCTCCACCTCGCCGTATGCTCTAAGGGCACTTTGTGCGTAGGTAAAGAGAGCTTGCTCGGCTGCGGAAGAAGCCTGATCAACGCCCGCGCGCAAGCGCCCGCCTTGCAGCAGGGGCTGCGCGATATTGCCCACGAGATTCCACACCGAAAAATCGCCGTCGAGCAAATCGCTCAACGCGCGCGACGAGCGGCCCGTGGAGGCCGTGAGACTGATGCGGGGCAACAAGGCGCGCCGGGCTTGGGCCAGCCGACGGTCGGCCGCGGCGAGGCGGCGCTCAGCAGCCACGAGATCGGGCCGCCGACCCACGAGTTGGGCGGGCAGACCGGCTGGGACCGGGCCGCCGACCGCGGGCAACTCGTCCCCGACCTCAATCCGGGCGCTAGGATAGCGGCCCAAGATCAATTCGAGTTGACGCAGCGCAGCATCCCGTTGCTGGCGGCGTTGGGCGAGGGTCGCTTCGGCTGTGGCCAAGCTCGACCGGCCCAAGCGCACGTCGAGCGACGAGCGCAAGCCGCGGCGATAGCGATCCTCTATCTGCTCGGCAGAGAGCCGGTAGTTGGCAACGGTGGCCCGCGCTAGCTCGACTTGGTGACCCGCTTCGACCGCGGCGAAATAGGCCCGCGCCGTCTGCGCTGCCAGCGACAGGCGCGCCGCGCGGAAATCAGCGGCGGCGGCATCGGCATCGGCGAGCGCGGCTTGGGCACCTGCGCGCAAACGACCCCACAGGTCGGCTTCCCAACTCGCAGTCAAATCGACGCCAAAGGACGTGCTCTCGGAGGTCAAGACCTGATCCGGGTCTCTCCCGGGGATGGGCAGGCCGACGAAATTCTGTTTGCGCTTCGAGCCGTTGCCATTGGCACTGAGTTGAGGCCAGAGCGGCGCACCAGCCACCCGAGCCTGAGCTTGCGCTTGGGCCAGACGGGCACCGGCGATCTTGAGATTGTAGTTGTGCTCCAAGGCCAACGCCACCAGACTGTCGAGGCGCACGGCCCCCATGTCGCGCCACCAGTGATCGACAACCGCATCCTCTGAGGCCCCAGCCGTCCATTGGTCCGGCTGGGCCAAGTCAAGGGCCGAGTATTCGACTTTGGGAGTTGAAGCACAGGCGAGCAGCAACAGCACCGGGAGGCACAACAGCCTCATGGCAATTCTCCGGGAGAAGCAGCAAAATCCGCGTACAGGGCTTCTAGTTGCGTGGGACCAGGGTCTTGGTCTAGGACGAAGAACGCGTGGTGCAGTTCCAAGCACTCGCCAGCCGCCAGCTCTAAGTCGCCTTCTATCAGCAGGCCCGTGCCCAGCAAGTTGGCGCGGGTAAACCAAGTGACCGGGTGGCGCGGGTTGCTAGGGTGATCCATGAGCGCGACAAAGCCGCCGCTTTTCCCACGCGCTCCCACCCAACGGGCGCGCTGCTGCATGATGTCCGCATGGCCACGGCGTCCTTCGCTGCAATAGTGGTCGGCCTCGGCAAAGGAAGGCCCCATGCGCAACACCAGCCCCGAGTAGCGCGCCGCCCGCGAGGCTCCCATCACCAGCCGGTCGCCGGCTGGCTCAATGCGCGTGGAGATTCGCAAGCAGTAGCCGTCCTCGGCACTGCTAAAACCAAAAGAGCGCGACTCCCGCGCCATGAGCTGATCGTGGCCGTCGAGCCAAGAAAGCGACTCAGTCACACCATCCACTTCCAAAGCCGTGAAGCCATCGTGCCGCTGCACGCCGTGGCTGTCGGCGACGTGTTCGTACTTCTTTGTCTCCGGCAAATACCAACGCCCACCCCACAAGTTCGCGTCGTTGACGTGGACCCAGCCGAAGAACAGCCCCGTGTGCCAAGCGTGATCGGGCGGGCGGTACTCGGTCACGAGTTGGCCGGAAAGCGTGTACAAGGGCGCGAAGCAAGGCTTGGGGGATTCGCCGCGAGGCAGTTCCTCGGTGGCGCGGTACAGGGCGAGCAGTTGATCGCCCGCGTGGATTTCAACGCCGAGGGCGTTTTCTCGCAATTCAAAAGCACACATAGTTATTTCTCCAATTCTCGCATTAGACAACCCCGAGCGGCGATCCATTCCCTTTCGGGTTCAAAGGCGCACGTAGCTATTTCTCCAATTCTCGCTTGAACCATGCAATCGTCCGGCCCAGCCCTTCGTCCGGTCCCACGCGGGGCGTCCAGTCGAGGAGGGAGCGGGCCTTGGCAATGTCGGGCAGGCGCACCCGAGGGTCGTCCTGCGGCAGCTCGCCGAAGGCGATGCGGCTCTTGGATCCCGTCATGGCGATGATCTTGTGGGCCAAGTCTAGCATGGTGATTTCACTGGGGTTGCCGAGGTTTACTGGGGTCGTCACGTCGGACAGCATGAACTTGTAAAGGCCAGCGATCAAATCGCTGTAATGGCAGATGCTGCGGGTTTGCTGGCCGTCGCCATAAACCGTTAGATCGCGGCCCTTGAGGGCTTGGATGATAAAGTTGGGCACGGCCCGGCCATCGTCTTGGCGCATGCGCTCGCCATACGTATTGAATATGCGCGCAATGCGCACGTCCGTGCCGTGCATGCGGTGGTACGCCATAGTCATGGCCTCGGCAAAGCGCTTGGCCTCGTCGTACACGCCGCGGATGCCAATAGGGTTGACGTTGCCGAGGTACTCCTCGGACTGGGGATGCACCAAGGGATCGCCATAGACTTCCGACGTGGAGGCCAGCAGGAACTTGGCCTGCTTGGCCACGGCCAACCCCAAGGTCTTGTGCGTACCCAACGCGCCGACCTTGAGGATGTTGATGCCCAATCGCTCAAAGTCGGCCGGGCTAGCTGGGCTGGCGAGGTGCAGGATGAAGTCGAGCGGACCATCTACGTGGATGTAATTGGTGACATCGTATTGAATAAACTGGAACCGCGGATGGCCGAGCAGATGGGCGATGTTCTCGGGCCGACCCGTGAGAAAGTTATCCATGCAGATGATTTCGCAGCCTTTTTCCAGCAGTAGATCGCTCAGATGCGACCCCAAGAAACCCGCGCCGCCGGTGATCAGCACGCGCATTATGTAGCAGAAGTCTCCAGCCCCATCTTCTGGTGCTGGCTTTGCAGGGACTCTTGGTATCTGCGCCGGCCTTCCTCATCAATCTTGCAACTGATGCCTTCGAAGACCATGGCAAAAGCGCGGCGGTGGCGCTGCGACGAGCGATTGGGGTCGGCGCGGTGGATGATTTCGCCGTGGTGGACGACCGCGTCGCCGGGCTGCAAATGCACCGCGACTTCATTGGCTTGGTCTTGGGGGCCGTAATCGGCAATGCCCTGCGAAAAACCTAAGACCGCAGTGCGGTTGTGCGGCCGGATGCCCTTGCGGTGCGAGCCGGGGCTGTAGCGCAGGCAGCCGTTTTCCTCGTCAACCGGGTCGAGGGCCAGCCAAATGGAGGCGACGTTGGGCGGCTTGAGGTTGAAGTAGAAATTGTCCTGATGCGGCGGCGTGGGGTGTTCGGTCTGCGGCGGCTTGTTGAACCACTCGGGCTGGCTCACCTGCGCGGCTTCGCCGATGAGGGTCTGGGCCAGGGCCCTCCAGCGCGGTTGGTCGCGGTACTCGGCGAAGAAGGCGTCGTAGTCGCCCATGCGCTGTAGTTGTTTCAGGGTTTCGGGCCGGTCCTTGTCTTGGTAGAAGGCGGCCTGATCGGGCAGGGTCGGCACCACTTCGCGGACGTAGCGGTCGACCTGGGCCGTTAGGTCTTTGAGTTCGTCGGGGGGTAGGAAGTTGCGCACGAGGACGAAGCCGTCGCGGTCATAATCAGTTTTATAGGAAGTATAGTCGGACATGGTGGCGCTCCCTTCGGCTCTGCTCAGGGCAGGCTCTCAGTTTTTTTTGGTCGCTCTGCGAAATGGACTCGTATTCGGCCGTATCATTCTAACTAATTCCATCACAGAATAACAGTCAATGTGCTCTATCCCGACTTTTTCATATCAACTAAAATTTTAGTTGACAAACCGAGTGCCGTCGAGTATGTTAAACTAAATTCTTAGTTGAAAGGGCTTATCATGGCGACTAGAGACAAACCCGACAAAAATTTGACGCTGCGAACCCGCAGGACGCTCGGCGGCGGTGCGCGCCGGATGGGCACGCGGGCACGCGTGTTGGCGACGGTACTGCTATGCCCCCTTGCCGCCGTGACGCTGCCCTCTTGTGGCGCTACCTCGAAAGTGTCCAAAGTCTCGACTGAGCCAAGTCAGGAAGAGAATCCCTTTTTCAATACAAGTGGCGATGCAGCCCCACGAATAGAAAAACTGAACCTCAGCGTGGAAAGTGCGCCACAAGATTCACTGGTGAAAATTGCGTATTGGATTCCAGAAACGGTTAATCGAGACTCCGTCTTTATAGAACTCGATTGCTTCAATATGGAGGGGATACGGGTGGCCCAGCCTGTTAGTAAAACACACGCGCCGGGTTCTTATACGGTGTTCCTATCTAAACGAGGATTACCCGACGGGATATACTATGTGAGATTAAGCGCAAATCGATTACCACAACCACAAAAAGAGACGCGCCCATTGAATCTAATTTGGACAGCAAGAAAGTGAGGTTAGAGATGTATCTCAACAAGTGCAGAATATTAGCGAGCTTGGCCATGTGTCTAATCGCATATTCTCTGTGTTTTGCACAACAGCCAACCCATTCCGCAGAAGAGAAGAAGCGGTTTCACCGAATTGCGAACGGATACCGCCCCGAAACCACAGAGCAGTATTGGGAAGGCATTTTGGGACTTGAGCAATTGCTTGCAGATTATCCCAATACCTTTCTGAAAGGCGACATCTCCATTACACTGTTGAATTACTACCAACAGGTCACCGATGATCCACATTTGTTGATTGAGCTGTCTGAAAAAATGCTCGCATTGCGAATGTATTCCCACGGTGCTTATGAAGCTGCTGCTCGAGTACTTGTGGACAAGCAGGTTCGGTCTGATAAAACGCTTCTATATGCACAGAACGCATTAAAAGGAGCATTGCAGAAACAAGAAAAATGGGGTAATTACGGCAAAAGAGAACTGCGCTGTCGCGCTCTATTGGCGCGTGCTTACCAACTCGTTGGGCAACACGATCAAGCTGTCGCGGAAATGAAGACTGTGATTCGCGGATGGCAAACTCGAAAGGATTTAGGCGACCTGGAACTGGCATCTAAGCAGTTTAAAGTAGATCGAGCAAAGGTCACTTTGCTGCGAATTTATATTGATCAAAAAACCTGGACCCAGGCTTATGAACTCGCCTCAGAATTATTGCTAACTTCGGTCGTACGTTGGGATGTTGCGGATTTGTGGAGCCAAGCTTATGTCGGGGAATTTGGCTCAGGCGCAGGGATGAGCAAAGCCTATGCTTCCTCAAAGGCCGAGTGGGATAAGAAAATTATCCAACGCGTTGAAAATGAGCGGATCTCACGACCGGCACCGACCCTTGCAGTGCAAAAGCTAGACGGCGAGAAGATCACTTCAGCAGATTTACAGGGCAGGGCTGTGGTGGTGACGTTTTGGGCGGGGTGGTGTAGCCCGTGCATTGAGGAATTGCCCTATCTGCAAAAACTCAAGGAGCAATTCTACAAGCAAAATGTTGAATTTTTAGCGGTGAATATTGACGAGGATTCTTCAGGACGCAGAGATATGGTGGCGAGCTTTCGCTACCAGCGCGCACCAAGTTTAACATTTGTATTGGGTGATTTGGAAATGCGAGAGACGTTTGGTTCTAACGAGATTCCCTATACGTGTATTATTGATCCGACCGGACAGATTCGCTATGAACGCAAGGGATTAGGCACTGATTTTAGCACGGCAATGGCCCATCAGCTACAGTGGGTGTTGGCAGAAAATTGAAAGGATTTGCCATGGCGACCAGAGACAAACCCGACAAAAGGCTGACTCCGCTCGAAACCCTCATTATGAACGTCCTGTGGGACGAGTCGCCCGCGGCCGTCAAGCAGGTACAGGAGCGGCTAACAGCCGTCAAGCCGATGGCTTACAATACCGTGCTGACCATAATGCGCATCCTGCGCGATAAGGGCTTTGTGGTCTCGGAACGAGAAGGCCGGTCCGATCTCTATCGCCCGGTGGTCACGCGCGAGGACATGGGGCGGCGCTCACTCGGCGAAGTCATCGACTCATTCTTTGCCGGCTCGGCCGAAGCGCTGGTCAGCCAACTACTGGACGGCCAGTCGCTCAGCGACGAGGAATTGACGGCGATTCGAGCGGAGCTGGACAAAACTCTCGAGCGCAGAAAAGGAGACCAGCGATGAACGAGGCGTTGAACGGATTGGGCAGCCAGCTATTCGGCTGGTTTGGTCAGTTAAGTATCGAACTCGCGGCGCTAACGGTCTTAGTCCTAGTCGCCTGCTACCTATTGCCGATCAAGTCGCCGGCCTTGCGCCACCTGTTGTGGGCGGTCGTGTTGCTCAAGCCGCTCATCGCCGTCGCGATCAGCTCTCCCTATACGCTATTCACACCGTTCGTGTCACTCTTGGAACCCAGTCAGGACGCCCTCGCATTCTCGCCTGTCGAGTACCCAACGATGCAAGTAGCGACTTCTCCAACAATTGCCCCAAGTAGTGTGCCGCTTACTACAGCCGGTTGGGGAGCGATACTGTGGATAGTAGGCGCGGCGCTGCTCATCGGACGGATTCTAGTCGGCTACGGTATCGTCTGGTGCTTGCGGCAGCAGGCACAAATACAACACGACGGTCCTCTTTCCGACGCTCTGCGGCAAGCGCGTCGGACGCTCGACTACTATCCCAAGGTCGAGGTGGCAACCTCCCCTTCTATCAGTTCGCCAATGGCACTGGGTATCCTGAGACCGATCATTGTCTTCCCCGCCGATCTCGTAGAAAAACTGAGCGCCGATAAACTCTCCTTAGTCCTCATGCACGAGCTAGCACACGTGCGCCGCTGGGACAACCTCACGCTGCTACTACAGCGGTTAGTATCCGCCGTATTGTTCTTCCATCCTGCCGTGTGGCTGTGCGGTCGCATGTTGCGGCGGGAAGCCGAACAGGCCTGCGACGATCTCGTAGTATGCACCACCGGCCGCTCAGAAGCCTATGCGCGCGGCCTAGCTCACGTCGCCGAACGGGCGGTTCACTTAAATCCTTTAATACGGAGAATCCCTACGATGAACGCCTTCGCAGCAGAATCGGACTTGGCACTGAGAATCCGCAGGGCGCTTGGCGGCGGTGCGCGCCGGATGGGCATGCGGGCGCGTGTATTGACAGCCGTACTGCTATGCCCTCTGGCCGCCGTGACGCTGCCTTCCTGTGGCACTATCTCGAAAGTGCCCAAAGTTGCGGCTGAGTCGAGTAAGCAGAGTATTCATATCATCGTGGATCAAGACGGCAATATGAAGCTGAAGGACAAACCAGTGACGTTTGCGACCCTCAAAGAGGAATTGCAGGCGAAGAGACAACAGTTGGACAATACCACAATGATTTTCATCCAGTGGCCCGAGCGCATCTATCTCAGCGGAAGCGGGCGCGCCACGCATGAGTCGCTCTTCCAGATCATGGACATTGCTCACCAAGTAGGACTCGTCGATCAGGTCATCGCCCGCATCGATACGGAACCGCAACCGGCGAAGGCCAAAGGCGCGGCTGAGTCGAGTCCAGATAACAGAATCTGGCAGGCGGTGAGGACCGGTCCGGAGGAATGGTCCGAAGAGGAATGGTCTGAAGAATTAGAACGTCAGCTTATATTCGCCGAGGAGGTCCGTCAGCGCATGCCTTGGCGAGAGGCGACCGATTTGGACGAATGGCCCGACGATCTGAAGGCCAAGCTTCGTGCGCTCAAACCCGTTACCCCGACCATCTCTTATAAAATAGCCACTGCCACATCGGCTGAATTAGCTATTTACGATGTAGCCGGACACCACGTTCGAACTTTTGTTTTGGGCCATCAGAGTCCCGGCAACTATAGCATCATCTGGGACGGGCGGGACGATGCCGGCCGCGAGCTCAGCGATGGCATGTACTTCTATAGGTTGAAAACCGAAGACACAGAGGAGGAGTTTGTGGGCAAGACGCTGTTGGTTAGATAACTATCAGACCATTGGCCGGTACGCAATGCTTGTACTTAACCCGAGAATTGGCTGATCGTATTATGCTGGCACAACGGGAGAAGTTCGGTTGACCGTCGCCGAATACTATACCAGTTCCCCAACATCCCGCCATCCCAAGACGATACCGTGGACGCGTTCTTGGCACTCCTCCCCACCATAGATCAGATAATAATCCTGCTCCACCGGCAAGGCCGTCGCCAATTTCCTATAGTAGCGCAAACCCTTAAACTGGTCCGTCCCCAGCGTCACACCCGCCTTGATCTCGACCACCTGCCGCCGCCCCCCCCGCTCGTAGAGCAAGTCTAACTCGTTGCCGATGTTGTCGCGCCAGAAGTAGAGGTCTGGACGGCGGCCCGCGTTGACGTGCTGTTTGATCACCTCGGCGACGACCCAATTCTCAAAAATCGCCCCGCGCAAATAGTGGGTGGCGAGTTGGTCGGCCGACTCCAGTCCCAAAAGCGAGCACAGCAGGCCCGTGTCGTAGAAGTAGAGCTTGGGCGACTTGATGAGCCGCTTGGCAAAATTCTCGTGATGCGGATAGAGCAGGAAGGCGATATAACTCGCTTCCAATACTGAAATCCAAGCGCGCACCGTCTTGTAGTTGATCCCCAAATCGTTGCCGAGGCTGCTCAAATCGAGCAACTGTCCGACCCGCCCGGCACAGACCCGCAAAAAGCGCTGAAAGGCGCTCAGATCGCCGATGTTGCGCAGGCTCCTCACGTCGCGTTCGACATAGGTCTGGATATAGTCCGGATAGTAGTCGGGCGGAGAGACGCCGCGATCGTAGAGGACGGGATAGCCGCCTTTAAACAGGTTTTCGTCCAAGCTTAAATCGGCGTTAGTCGCAAGCTCCTGTTGAGAAAAGGGCAGCAGCGTGTGCAGGGCGACGCGTCCGGCCAGCGATTGGCTGACCTGCTCCAGCAGCAGGAAATTCTGCGAACCCGTAAGGACGAATTGGCCCATAGTGCCGCGCTCGTCCACCAGGACCTGCAAGTAGGAGAACAACGCCGGTACCTTCTGCGCCTCGTCGATGATCAGTCCCCGATCCTCATACCGCGCCAAGAATCGCCGTGGATCTTCTTCGGCAGCTAAACGGTCGTCGAGCCGTTCGAGATTGACGTAGGCATAGTCGGGGAAAACTTCGCGCACGAGCGTAGTCTTGCCCGACTGACGCGGACCGGAGACCGAGAGGATTGGATAGAGCGAGGCCAGCTTTTTGAGCTGGGAGCTGAGCTGACGTTGGATATACATTCTTTACAATATAGGATTTAGCCTCCTATTTTGTAAAGAAATTTGCAATAATGTTTACCTTTGAGGGAGGTAAAAGGTGTCGATGGTCAGACGAGTTTTACCGGCAGTGATTTTCATGGTTATCTTCTCGCTCGGCGCAGCTTCCGCTGAATCTACCCAAGACTTGGAGACAAACATGATTGAACGCTGGGGCGTGTATGAACTCACGCTGACTGGCCCGGAGACGGGCAATCCATTCGTCGATGTCGAATTAACAGCAGAATTTGCACTAAACGATCGCGTCTTCGAGCCGCACGGGTTTTACGATGGAGACGACGTGTACAAAATTCGCTTTATGCCCGATGCGATCGGCGAATGGACGTACATCACAAAAAGCAACCACGCCGCCCTCAACGGCAAGACCGGGCAGTTTACGTGCATCGCACCATCTGCGGATAATCACGGACCCGTGCGCGTTAACAACGACTTCTACTTCCAGTATGCCGACGGAACACCCTATCACCAGTTCGGGACAACCTGTTACGCTTGGGCGCATCAAGGGGAGGCCATGGAGGAACAGACGCTCCAAACCCTCGCCAATGCACCGTTCAACAAGATGCGAATGTGCATCTTTCCCAAGGATTACGTGTACAACAAAAACGAGCCGGTGTACTATCCGTTCGAGGGCACGCCACTGGCGGATTGGGACTTCACGCGATTCAACCCCGAGTTCTGGCGTCACTTTGAGCAACGCGTTCTCGACCTTTTGGAACTCGGTATCGAAGCCGACTTAATCCTGTTTCACACCTACGATCGCTGGGATTTCGAGAATATGGACGCGGCCAGTGACGACCGCTACATCCGCTACGCCGTCGCTCGGTTAGCCGCTTTCCGCAATGTGTGGTGGTCGCTGGCCAATGAATACGACTTCATGCCAGCCAAAGCAGAATCAGACTGGGATCGATTTTTCCAAATCATCCGCGACCACGACCCGTATCAGCGGCTGCGCGGGATTCACAATGGGCGGCGCTGGTACGACCACAGCAAGCCGTGGGTAACGCACACCAGTATTCAAACCTCCAACATGGAACACGGCATCCGCTATCGCAGCCAATACAAAAAACCCGTGATTTACGATGAATGCCGCTACGAGGGAGACATTCCGCAAGGGTGGGGCAATATCAGCGCACAACAGATGGTGCAACACTTTTGGGCGGGGACTGTTGCCGGCTGCTACGTCGGTCACGGAGAAACGTATAAACACCCCGAAGACCTACTCTGGTGGGCAAAAGGCGGCGTGCTGCGCGGCGACAGCCCCAAGCGCATAGCATTCCTCAAATCGTTTATGGCAGACGCGCCAGCATTTGACGCGCTTGAACCAATCGGCGACGACAGCGGGCGGTACATCCTCGCCAAACCCGGGGAATACTATCTCGTTTACACCACCGACCCGCAGACGATAACCCTCGAATTGTCGGGCAATCAACCGTATAAAATCGACGGCGTCGATACGTGGAACATGAAAATCGTCCCCATTGGCACGGCACAGCCGGGAGCATATACATTCGCTGCGCCATACAGCGACTTTGCGTACCGCTTTACGCCGTATGCACCGGACGAGTCCGCCTTGTAGGGGCAACCCTTGTGGTTGCCCTTTTAAGCGCCCGCAGGCTGAATGCGCCGTGTAGCTTGGGCGCCCACAAGGGACGCCCCTACACCTATCGATTCGGCCCAGATACGTAACATCAGGTCTCTACTCCGATTCCTCCAGCGTCTCGTCATAAGGCCCCGCCAGTGCCTCACCTGTGGCTTTGATTTCTTCCAAGCGGCACGACATGCTGCGCACGATATCCGGGTGCTGATCGTACAGATTCTGCCGCTCGGCGATGTCGTCTTTGAGGTTGAACAGTTCCCCAGGGAAATTGTGGTCGCTATAGCCCCGTTCCGCCTTAAACCAATCCGGCTCGCGGTTGTCGTCGCCGGAAGGAGCGTCGATAAAGACCCAGTCGTCTTGGCGCAGGGCAAAGCGGCCCGCGCAACTGTGATGCACGGCTGAGCGGCGCACCGGCGCATCAATCTGCCCCTGCAACAAGGGCAATACGCTAATGCTGTCCTCGGCCACTCCCGGCGGCAACTGGACCCCAGTCAACTGAACGCAGGTCGCCATAAAATCGCCCAACAGAGCGAGCTGGTCGCAGACTGATCCAGCCGGCGTAACCCTAGGCCAACGCGCGACAAAGGGCACGCGGTGCCCCCCCTCCCAAGTGTCGCGCTTGGCACCGCGCAAATGGGCCATGCTGTAGTGGCCGAATTGACGCACGTGCTCGTAGCAGCCGCCAGCCGCGGCCGGACTGCACTCGGGACCGTTGTCGCTAGTGAAGATGAGCAGCGTGTCGTCGGCCAACCCCTGCTCGTCGAGCGCGGCCATAATTTCCCCGACCACCCAATCGACTTCGCAGACAAAATCGCCGTACAGACCCGCTCCGCTGCGACCGATGAAGTCCTCGTTGGGAACAATCGGCGTATGCGGCGAGGTCAGCGGCAAGTAGAGGAAAAAGGGATCAGAGCCAGCTTCGGCGATGTAGGCACGAGCGCGGCGGACGAATTCGGGGACCATATCCTCCAGTTTCCAGCCCGGCTTCATGGCTCCGGGCAGGCCGAACATCTCCTCGGGCTTTTGCGCAGTCGGGGCCGCGGCCAGCCGGTCCTGTTCAAACCAAGTGTAGGGCGGGAAATTCGGCACATCGACGCCAAAGTAGTAGTCAAAGCCACAGGTTAGAGGACCACCGCCTATAGGTTTGCTGTAGTCGATATTGCGCTCTAGGGCTTGGCGCTGCTCGCGGTTGAGACGGCCGATGGACTCGTCGCCGCAGGCTGGTTTGCCGTCCTTGGTCGCCCATTCCCAGCCGAGATGCCACTTGCCGATGCAGGCAGTGCGGTAACCCTGCTGGCGCAGCAGCTTGGCCACTGTGGGGCGCTCGGCTTCTATCAAGGGCGGATCCCAAGGCCACAGGACGCTGCTTTTGAGCGGAGTGCGCCAGCAATAGCGGCCAGTGAGCAGAGCGTAGCGGCTGGGCGAGCAGACGCTGGAGGAAGCGTGGGCGTCGGTAAAGCGCATCCCCTGAGCGGCGAGGCGGTCGAGGTGCGGCGTGGGAATTTTGCAGCCGGAGTTGTTACATCCCATATCGCCGTATCCCATGTCGTCGGCGAGGATGTAGATGATGTTGGGTTTTTGCTGAGGCATGGCTACTCCTTGAGGCCCGACGCAGGGGCCGACCTATGGGAAAAAGTTCATCAGTAAATCCGCTGGAATGCCCAAATGTGCTCTCAACGCGCCAATCTGCCGAATAGAGAGCGGGCGAATTCCATTAAAAAATTCCGATGTTCGGCTTCTACCGCCCAGCCACTTCGCCAGATCACCCCGGGAAAGGCCCTTCTGCTCCAGCATAAAATCAACCACTTCTTGGGGCGTGGGCTTCTCATAAGCCGGGAAATGAGTGTCTTCATAAGCCTGCACCAGAACAGATAGAAACTCCAGCCGCTCATACTCCTCCGATCCGGACTGAGGATCTGTGTCGAGGAGGGTATCGATTTCGGCGACAGCGATATCGTATTCTCCTTTGTCTCTCAACACATGAGGTTTGGTAAAATCGAGTACTTCAACCATTGGGTACTCCTTGGCTATAAAGTGCCTGTCTGGGTCCGACGAGCGTATTCTGCGTGCGTAAGGACATGGCGAATATACACTCTTCCCAAGTCATAGCGCATATCCACAATTAGCCGATATTTGTTGCCGCCGATATTGAAAACCGTGCGCCATTGTCCCAAGAAGCTGGCAGAAGGAAAATCTTGGTGCATTTCGTGCGGAGTAGAATAGCGCCTTAATCGCATGATGGCGAACCAAGCCCTGAGAGGTTTCTCCGACTCTGGATGATCCCGCCAGAATTCTTGGAGCCTTTTCCGAGTAATTACATGCATTGGCAGGCGGCGAAGCTTTTGTTACCAAATTGGGAACAAAAGAGATGGGGGTCAAGAACCAGCACTCGTGCATTGACCTGCATATTAGCTTCCACGGCGCTCACTTCAGATGGAAATCGCTACTGATAAGCTAAATACCCGATCGACGTCCCCGTTCGGCCCTGGGGCACCAGCCCAGCCGTTAGCCAAGCGGTCATAAGTCACAATCAACCCGTCGGCTCCCCAAGGCATCAGCGCGGTGTACGACGTGCTCATGGCGGGGTCCTCTCCAGCCTGCGCGTTGCAGAAGGCGTCCGAAAAGCTCACATCCGACTCAACCAGTCGGTTGTGATGCTCCCCCAAATTCACCCGCTCCCATTCTTCGCCCTGCCCATCGGCGCAGAGCCAGAGGAACAAACCCGGGCGGCCACCGGTCAGCACTATCGCGCCGTTGCCCAACCGAGCGAGCCTTGGTTGCACCGAGGCCATCCCTTCCATGCGCACCGACGGCGACCACGTCCGGCCTTCATCCGCGCTGATGCTCTTGTGGAAGTCCCACCTACCGCCGACGCGATAGACGCAGAGCAGATCGCCATTGTCCAACCGCAGGGTGTTGGATTCATTGGGGCCTTCGGGCGCGCCGGGCGCGGCATCCGGGCCGGCGACAGTGCTGTGATACGTCCACGAAAAACCCCCGTCGTCGCTGACTACGGCGAACGTGTTATAGCCTTCTTCCCCGTCGAACTTTCCGTACATCGTCGTCAACAGGCTCCCATCCTCAAGGCGCAGGATGTTGCCGTTGTGCTGGAGCCGCAGCTCGTCCTCGTGGTAATCGGCGAGCGGGCGCGGAAAATCGCAGACCCGCACGTCCCGAGGTCCGACCGCGAGCGCGCCATCGACCATCGTCAGCACGTTGCCCGGAGCAACGCAATTTTGCCGATCTCCCGGCGCTTGCGGCCATTGCTCATAGGGCATCATCAACGTGCTCGACGCATCGCGGACGGAGGTGTGGCCATACGAGTCGATGCGCTGATCCGGGTGCCAGCTACCACCGACGTCATGGCTCACAAAAAGATCGGCTGGCCACTTCCCTTGGGCGACGTCGGCGGAGCGGATGCAGGCACAAACCAGCGCGTCGTCCCCGACTTGGTGTAGAGACGGAAACCAGAAATGGCCGGTGTCCTGGCCCACTTCGACCGGAACACCTGCCTGGACGAGACCGTTCTGAAGCGGATAATCGATCATATTAGCTCACAGGGAAACGCCCGCGCGGGGCCGCCAACAACAAATTGCCAAGAGAATGTCGCGCATCTCACTACGGCTTCTCACAAGCTCTTCTCGATCGCCGCTACAGTCGCCTCTGTATTCCCTCTTAAACCAGGATCCTCCACGATCAGCCCTTGCGAGTCCACCAAGTAATACGAAGGTATGCCCATCACTTGGTAGGTTTTGGCTACTTCCGCGCCCCAGCCGTCCGCCCGCACGTGGACGCCTTTGATCTCGTGTTCATCAATCGCCTCTCGCCAAGCAGCCTCATCCGCGTCCAGCGATATGTTGAGGAAGACGACCGCCCAGCCAGACGTCTTTTCCTTGACTTGTCGGAGATAGGGCAGGTCGTTGATACACGGCCCGCACCAACTCGCCCAGAAGTCGAGCAGCACCACCTGCCCCTTGAACTGGCTCAGCGACACGGGCTGACCGTCGAGGTCGTCGAGGGTGAAGTCGGGTGCGAGTTGTCCGGGTTGTAGCTTCAGAGCGGCAGCCAGAGCCACTAGCACGGCCTCATTGTATTCCGGGTGCGGGTTGATCTGTTGAAAATCTTCCCACTTGCGCTGGGCCCACGCAAAAGCTTCACTGCCACCGCGCTTGAGCGTATTGATCAACTCTCCGGCTAAAAACCAGTAGAGCACTCTCCCTTCGAGTTTTTCGTTGGCCAGATTGTATCTAGACCCAAACCAATGTCCTTTTCCGGCATAGATCGAATCGAGTTGAGCCAAGGCGGCTGCCGACAGACCCAAGCCCAATAGATCAATCTTCGCCGACAGCTTGGGCGGTTGACGATGTTCGTACATCGAGTCGAGCTGAGCCTGAGCGGCTTCCGACAGCTTCAAGCTCGATAGATCCATCCTCGCCGACAGCTTGGGTGGCTCTTTGGCTAGGGAATCCAACCGTACTCCAGAAGGTATGTGGAGCACCAACTCCCCGCCCGTCGTATCCGCCTTAGGCTTCTCTTCCTCACTGAACCAGTAGAAGTTGAGAGACCTAGCGGACTTTTCGTACAGGGAGTCGAGTTGCGCGTGGGCGCTTTCCGCAACGCCAAATGCCGATAAATCGTACCGCTCGGACAGCTTGAGCCATCGGCCCTCCTTTTCGTACAGAGAGTCGAGTTGCGCTTGAGCACTCACCGAAACACCAAACGCCGACAAATCGACCATTTTCGACAGCACGGGCTGTCGGCCGGACTTTTCGTACAGAGAGTCGAGCTGCGCTTGCGTCTCCTCCGACAACTCCAAACCCGATAGATCATACGTCTTAGACAGCTTGGGGGCATGGTCATCGTCATCGTCATGGTCCAAGGTGCGTTCCAGAAACCAGCGATAATGGGCTATGCCTATAGCCTTTTCGTCCACTAGGGGAAATTCCTGCAAGAAGTCGTAGTACTCCGGGGTGATGTCTCTGTTCTCGCGTCCGTTGGCAAACTGGTAACGCGACGGGTAATCAACCATCCTAATGGCCCACTCGTAGTTGACGTAGTTCGTCACATAGTCGATGCACCCTGAAGACAGCGCGTATTGCTCGCGCCCTGTGGCCAAGAACTCGAACTGATCCCGTCGCCACTGCTCCATTAGGCGCTTGAAATCCTCGACCTCCAAACCCTTGTATGCATCGCGGTCGAGGCGTAAAGAGTAGAATTGCGGGATCCACTCGGAAGTGAAGCGGCTGTTGTCCGCGTTGGAGCCGCTGAACGAGTAGGAAGGACCGAAAAAGCCCTCCTCCACGGCCACGTGCAGACTATCGCCGGGTTCGACAAAGAGGGATAGGGATCTGCGATCGAAAAGGAGCGATCCTAACCACTGCACCCATTCCCATCTCGGCTGCCCGCCTTCGAAATACCCACTGACGCGGGTGCCTCGGACGACGGGCACCTCGAAGGCGAAGCGATCCAAGCTGTCGAGCACAACGCGCTGCTCGGCGCTTTCCAGCGCCGCCGGCGATTCGTATCTAAATGTGATTTCCCGCGAGCGAGGATCCTGGACTTCGCCGGTTATGGTCACAACCGATGGCTGGCTCTGAGTACTGTCTGCATCCGAACGAGGACTCGCTACCATGCTTTCGCTGCTCACCATGGTAGCCGTTGCGGAACTCTCTTGTGCCGCCCAGCCTTCGGCGAAATCCCACGTTAAGTCAGAGACTCCGTGTGGAGCGACCAACAACAAAATTGCAAAGAGCATGCAGCGCATAATTCACCTCCAAAGTCGGTCGGTGGGCGTTTTTCCGTGAATTTTCCACGACTTTCCGTATTGGCCGGCGCGGCAAGTGCGCCTTGGTTCGTCGGGCCCGCCAAGGCATTGACAAGCTTCGGCTGGAAAACATAGGTTGGGACAAAGAAAAGATAGGTTAGGGCTTGGCTTCCACAAAATCCCCGTGCTCAGCCCACCGACCGACTGCAATCTAGGCATCCGGCTTGAAAAGAAAAATCCCCGCCAGTCTGCGGACCCGTCTCGCCGAACGCACTGCGCCCCGAGCTAGGGAACGCCCCGACGCCCACATCACTTTCCGCGGCCTGTTTCTCGGTGCTCTGCTGTGCGTTGCCATCGCCCTCGGCGTGCCTCATACCACCATGCTGGTCAAGGGCACGCCCATGGGCTTTTCCTCGTCAACCCCGGCGGCGTACTGCCTGCTTTTTTTTCTGCTAATCACTGTCCACGTGGCACTGGCCCTGCCCAAGCGGCAATGGGGTCTGCAATGGGGCGAACTGGTCACTATCGCCATCATGATGATGGTCGCCGCGGCCATCCCCTCCCGAGGCGTGACCGGCATGCTCCTGCCCATGATCACCGGGACCTACTACTACGCCTCAGCCGAGAACAAATGGGCCGAAGTCGTCCATCCCCATCTCACCGAATGGATGCTAATGGGCGACCCCGAGGCCGTGCGCGGTTTCTACGAAGGCAGTATCGGCACCACGGTCATCCCCTGGGCCAGTTGGTTGCCTCCCTTGGGCTACTGGCTGCTGTTCTACGCCGCACTGTACCTCACCCTCATCTCCATTGCCGTGATCCTGCGCCGACAGTGGGTCGAACACGAGCGCTTGGCCTATCCCCTCGCCCAAGTGGCCCTAGCCATGATCGAGGACGAGGGCCGGCCCTCCCTGCTCAAGCCCTTTTTTAAAAACAGGCTCATGTGGATCGGCTTTGCCATCCCCTTCTTGGTCGGCAGCCTCAATGCCCTGCACCACTATTTCCCCTCCGTGGCCCAGATTGGGCTGAAGACCAGTGTGTCCTTCTTCGGTGCCAATCTGCCGGTCAACCTCAATTTCCTCATGCTGGGCTTCTCCTTCCTCATCAATTCCACCCTCTCGCTCAGCTTGTGGTTCTTCCTCCTAATCTACACGCTGCAACAACACATCCTCGGCCTGTTGGGCATCAATACCCTACAGGCCACCCTCGGCCCTTGGAGCACTCCAGTGACCGGCCACCAGATGATGGGGGCCCTGATCGTAATGGTGGGAGCGGGCCTGTGGGTGGGGCGGCACCACCTAGCCGAGGTGTGGCGTCAAGCCCTGTCCAAGAAGGCCTCGGTTGACGATGCCGATGAGATCATGTCCTACCGCAGCGCCCTGTTGGGGCTTCTCGTCGGCACTGCGGGCATGACCATCTGGCTGTGGCAAAGTGGGATTCCCGCTTGGATCGCGCCGCTGTTCGTCTTTGCGGCCCTCGTCATCTTCATCGGCCTGACGCGCGCCATCGTCGAGGCCGGCATCCCCACATTGAGCCCGGCCATGGTGCCCCTCGGTTTTGTGGTTTCCGGGGTGGGCGTCCCGGCCCTCGGGGCCAAGGGCATGGTGGCCTCGGCCTACACCCTCATCTGGGTCGGCGAATTGCTGGTCTTTATGATGGCGCCCCTGTCCAACGGCCTGCGCCTGACCAGCGAGACCGCGGGCAATCGGCGTCGGCTCCTGTGGGGCATTGTCGGAGCCATGTTCATCACCTTGGCCGTCTCCATCTACTACACCCTCCACCTCGCCTATGACTACGGCGGGGTCAATCTCCACAACCAGTTCTTCGGCCAGAGCTTCCCGAGCTATCCCTCCAGATTCGCCCTGCGCAAATTGAGTGAGCCTTCCGGCGTCAGCGTCGATGGCTGGCTCTGGACCTTGAGTGGCGGCCTCGTCATGGCCCTCCTCATGATCGCCCGCCAGCGCCTGATGTGGTGGCCCTTCCACCCGCTGGGCTTTGCCGTCAGTGCCGGGTGGACCATGCGCTACATCTGGTTCTCCGTCTTTTTGGCCTGGCTGATCAAACTCACCATCCTGCGCTACGGCGGCGTCGGTCTATACCACAAAATCCGCCCCTTTTTTCTTGGCCTAATCGCCGGCCAATTCGCCACCGGAGGTCTGTGGCTGGTAATCGACGCGTTTACCGGTACAGTGGGTAATGTCATTCCGGTGATGTACTGACTTCCGATCTCATTAAGGGCCTCCCTCAATCCACGTCGTCTCAAAGCACGCCAAGCGCAAACAGCCGTAGTGCTCGGCCTCGTATAGACACAAAACCTGTCCGTCGGGAGCCACGGCCAAATCGGAGTACGCCGCCGCACCCGGCTCAAGCACTCGCGCTACGGGCCAACTGTGCCCTTGATCTTCGCTCAGCCGCAAGGTCAACTCAGCGCGCTCGTCGGGCTTACTGGGATGCGCCATTAAGACGCGCCCATCGCCGAGGCGCACAATGCTGCCTTGGCAAGAAGGTTCGGGCAGGGCCGGCTCGTAGGCGACCGCAGACCAAGTTGCGCCGCCATCGGTGCTGCGCGACCAGCCCCGACAGCGGCGTTCGTTGCGACTGCGCAGCGTCATGTACAGAGAGCCGTCGGCCATTTCCACGGCCTCGCATTCATCTGACGCATCGTGAGTCAACTTGGCTCCAACCTGCCAAGTGTGGCCGCCGTCGTCGCTGTAAAAAGCGATGGAAGACTGCACTTGGCCCCAAGTGGCCGGTGGCTGACGCCAAGTGGCCGGACCGGAGCTTTCATCGACCCAAGAGGGCACGAGCAAGCGACCGCTTTGCAGTTGAATGCCGTGGCCGGGGCCAGTGCCGAGGTAGGTCCACGAAGACGCCTTCACCTGGGCGGTAATCTCCACGGGGTCAGTCCAAGTCCGCCCGCCATCAGCGCTGCGACTGACAAAGACTTCCTGGTTGTCCTTGCAAAAGGGCAGCAACACGGTGCTGCGGTCGTAGTCAACTACGGGGCAGGGGTTGCCACAGGTACGCTCGCCATCGGCGACGATCCGTTGGCGCGGCTCCCAAGTGCGCCCGCCGTCCGTGCTGCGCCGCAGGAGAATGTCGATTTGATCGTCGTCACGGCCAGTGTGGCGACGCGCTTCGCAAAAGGCCAGCACTGCACCGTCTGGCGCTACGGCCAAGGCAGGGATGCGATAGGTGTGATGGCCTTCTTGGCCGGAGATGAATAGGTCTTGTACCTGCACAGTTCGCTCCTGTGGAAAAGGGTTACGGTCGCTGTAGCTAGGTGAGTTTCTCCAGCACGTGTTCCTCGTAGTACTCCGAGGAAAAACCGGCCTCGGCGTAGGCTTGGGTAGCCGCGGACCACTGGCTGTAAAAGGTGCGTTGCTCGGGATCGGGATGTTCGGCTAAGCGCTGAGGAAGGAGTACCCAATTGGTCAAGGGTTGGCTGGCGGCGCGGCTGTAGTAGTGGTGCAAGGTGCGCCGGGCGCGGGCGCGTTGTCCAGGTAGGCGAGTGTGAAAAATGGCGATGTCGTACAGGACCAAGGTGCCGGCCGGACCGCGGATGGGCACTTCCGCATAGGCATCGCCTAGCTGGACGCGGGCCTCGTCCACCGTCTCGTAAGGACCGCTGTTGGGCACGACGCAAAAGCAGGGGTCGCTGGCCTCCACGTCGCTCAAGTAGTGGATGGCGCAGACATAGGTGCATTCATAGGGACGCTCAGGCTCGGTCTCGGTGGTGGGTTGGTAGGGCCGGTCGCGATGGAAGCGCATCTCGCCATCGCCCTTGCCAGCGGGCACGTCGCGGAAATCGAATTGGGCAAAGCGAGGTTGGGGTGCCATAATAGTCTGCACTATATCATAGGAGATCGCCGGCTGGATAAAGCGATCCAACTCGGGGTGGTGAACCAAAATTTGCCCGTGCGAAAAGACGCCCAAGCGGTCGGGACCCCATTCGCAGGGGATTTCCCTCTTGGAGCGATCGACAAAGGCGTTGAGTGTGCGGATGTCGGCGGGAGGCAGGGCGTCGGCGACTACGGCGTACTTATACTGCTGAAAAAAAGCGAGTATGTCTTCCTTGTTGTCGGGGGCGAAAACGGGGGGTTGGGCCATGATTGATTCCTTGGAACAAGCTCCTATGGGGAAGAAATCTGGGTGCCGTCGCGGGAGAGGACTTCGACGAGTTGGATGTAATAGGGATTACCTCCTTCCTCGTCGCTGACAAGACGGGCGAGACGGCGCGCTTCGTCTGCACGACCCGCGTAAAACAATTCAGCAGCCAGAACGGGAAATAGCGTGTCCATAAACTGTCGGCGAAATTTCTCGACGTGAAAAGCGGCCTCTAAATAAGGTAGTGCCTGTTCATGTTGCTGAAGAAAATAGTGCAGTTGCCCCCGAATATAATTCAAGATGGGGGTGCTTTGCGGCGCTGATTTATCCTGTGCCAAAAAGTCCGCCCTAACCAAGGCTAGTTGCAATTCACGCTTGTGCGTCGAGGTAAATTCCTCTCTTTGCAGTTGCAGCGTCCAAGCCCAGCGGACCGCGGCCCACAGATCTCCCCGCAAAGTAAAAGGGGCTTGGTGCCGAGCAGCGGCGTAATGGACTTCAGCGCGGGCGAAGGCATCGGCGGCAAATAATTGATCAGCCACCTCCAGCACTAGGGGTACCTTGGTCGGGTTTTGAGTCCATTGCTCGATCCCGCGTTGCTCGGCAGCCGATAGAGCCTGCCAATCCGTTGCGGCCAAGTCGTGGAACAAACGCGCGTTGTGGGCATTGTAGCGCGCCATGGGCGGCTTGCTGAGTAGAGCGGCGACGGTGCGCTGGAGCACGACGCGCTCGACCGGCAGATCGCCCAATGCGGTCCGGTACGACGCATCGCTACGGATTTTTTTCCAAGAGGTAGGTTGTTCCTCCAATAGGGACCGGAAAGCCCTCAGCATGGTCCGCGCCATTAGGAGTTGACCGTCCACAGAAGGATGGACGTGGTCGCTCATCAATTCCCAACCAATCCCCTCGGGAGGGGATGCGTCGCAGAAAGCCTGTTCGACATCGGCGAGGAGGATGTCTTCGGCGTCGGCCAGCGAACGGATCACCTCATTGTGGGCGCTGGGGGCCCGCCAGGGCATTGTGTCTAGATCCCGCGCCCGAATGAAGGCCGCAAAGGCATCTTGAGGCCTTTCCAGTTGACTCAAGGCCCACCCCTTCAAATACCACAACCAAGCCGAATCGGACCACAGCGCCGCTGCACGCTCCAACGCGGCCAGTCCCCCTTCGACTGGGGTTACTTCACCAGCAGTCAATACGGTCGCGGCGGAATCCACCCAAGTTTGCCACTGGCCTAGGGGAACACCGGTCAACGGCGGAGTGCCGGATGCGGCCGGAGCAAAGCCGACGTCATTAGACACTAGCGTGCATAAAACCAGCGGGGTTTCGCTTGCGCGACACAGGGCGATTACTCGGCGCAGATTGGTTTCCAGATCCTCTCGGGCCAAGCGGCGACGGCGGCTGGTGAGGGAAACTTCCCCGCGTTCGCCTAGGCTTTCGAGTAGATTGCGGGAGGCGATCTCATCTGGGCGCAGGGCGTCAATCAGTCCGCCCAGCAATTGAGGGATTCTCCACCGCATTAAATTGTAATGCAAGGTATTGTAAAGATGAGTTCGGTGCTCTCGGTGGGAACCATAGATGCCGTAAAATTCGTTGTGGCCCGTATAGATCACCACGGCGTCTGGTTTTAGCAAGGGCAAGGCATCGGCCAAGGTTTGCGCGACGGCAAAACTGGCGATGGAAGTGATGCCCAAGTTGAAAACCTCCACTTGGCGACTTGGCAGGGCATCCTGCAGCATGGCTTCCAGAAAAGCCGCAGCCGCCAGCCGTCGGGGATGGGGGAAACCCTGCACAGTAGAGGCTCCAACCACCACCACCCGATAGGTAGGTAGCGCACTGGGTTCGATAAAAGGCCGCGGTGCCATATGACCTCTGGCCAGACGCTGGCCTTTGTGGTGCTGAGAAAAATAAATAGCCGGATAAAGAGGGTTTATGGATCGAACTAACCCATCTCCCTTTTCGGCCAAGGTGATGACCAAGGGCTGGGGATTCAAGCCGGGCACTAGGTGTAACAGCGCTTCTACCACACCTAGTAGCATTAAGCCGACAAGAATAGAGAAAATTCTGCCGAGCCAGATTCGCGTCGGACTCATTCCCATTCCCGTCGATTGTCTCGATTAGCGAAACTTACGATGGACATGTTGCGCGATCGCAATAGTGCATTTTCTCTTTAAGTAACTGCGATTTTAATGAGTTATGAAGTAGCGTATATTAAAGATACGCATGTTTTTTAGTCGTTTACAATTCATTTTTACCGATAACTCGATAGCTTTAGATTGACCCCTGCCAATTCAATTCTAGAGGATTTAATTCTTGACATGCTCTGAGCGAATTCGATACCTTGAGTAACTTCCCAAATTGCGGACGACAAATGACTTGGAAAAATACTCTCGCGCTAAACCCGATGCTGTGGTCGGCTGTAATTCTACTGGTTATTGGAACCAAAGTTGGGGCCGATATTCGCCTGTGGACTGTAGGCGCAGATGCGTCTTGGGAATCCCAGCGGCTCACTTCCTCGGCAGTGGCATTCACGCCCGATGGCTCCATCGAGCTTTTGGGCTTTCGTTCCCAAGACAACATCGTGGAGCAATTGGCTTGGCAGGATGCCGTGCCATTGGGCTTCATCGATGAGCGCGCTGAAGCCCATATTTGGGATAATGCCGCTCTCAAGGACACCAACCTACCCCTTGTAGACGGCGACCCCAACACCTCATCGGCAGACCGCTTCAAACGCCTAGGGGTATCTCAGGAAGGTCAGGCTTTCTTTATCGACTTGGGAACCCGCATCCCGGCTAACCGCATCGTCTTTTTTCCGCGTCTGGAGGGAGTCGATGAAGAAGGGCGGCCTTTCAGCGACGATTTTATTCGCTCCTATGATTTGTCCATCAACGCCGGCACCAGCTTCAACCAAGATAAAGTACCGATTTACTCGTTTTTGAAGCGGGTGGATTTCACCCGGGATCCCCTATCGGAGACCGTATTCCCATTGCAGTTTATCCGCTTTCTGCGCTTGCGGATCAATTCCGCCAATCCTTTTGAATTGGCCGAGATTCAAGTCTTCGGCACTGGATTCGCGCCTGTTGGGCGTTTTCTCTCCCAAGTCATTGACTTGGAGGAACAAGCCAACTTCTCCCGTCTTTTCTGGGAGGTAGAGCACCTGCGCCAAGAAGACGATGCTGCGCAAGTTGTCTCCGAATCGTCTGGTCGCGTCTCCGTGCGCATGCGCACGGGGTTGGATGATTCTCCCAAGGTGTATTACAAAATCTCCAATCTCTTCACGCGCCAACGCGAGGTGGTGACCGAGGCAGAGTACAATGGCTTGACGCTGGTCGAAAAGGGACCGATAGAGGACGACCAAAGGGAGTGGAGCGAATGGTCAACGCCCTTTTTTGAGTCGGGCCAGCTTATTCAGTTGCCTAGTCCACGGCGCTTTTTCCAGTTTGAAGTGACCATGGAAAGCGACGAGATTCTAGATGGAATACGGATCAAATCCATGAGTGTCGAGCACTCTATACCCCCGCTAGCCCAGCAAGCCGTCGGCGAAATTTCGCAACTTGACGATCCGCAGCCCTTCGGCGCGGTACCGGTGGTGGACGCCGGTGCCCTATCGACCTTGGCCTATGATCTTAGTGCCAATGTGACCCCAGGGGATGTGGGCTTTGATGCCATCCGCATTTCGACTCCTTCCAAGCCGCTTTTCAGAGAGTTGTTAATCGGCAGCCCGCCCGTCTCGGTGGAGCCCGAGCAAGTCTTGGAGGAGGAGAGCAGCCTCACCCTGATCTTCTCTAACCAGCGCATGGATGCACGGGGTTCGCTCCGAGTGATATTCGATGGCCGGGTTTTTGTCCAAGGAACTTTTTTTGAAGCCGAGATTTTTGACACCCAGAGCGATGAACCAGCTCAGCGGATACTACCAGGAGATGCTAATCCCGATGTCTTGACCAACAGCATCCGCGTCCTGACTTCTGCTGGGTCTTCGCGCGCCATTCTGCCTTCCTTTGTAGTGCAGCCTCCAGTGTTTTCGCCCAATGGAGACGGCCTCAACGACCAAGCCGAGGTCAACTATACGCTCGTGCAACTGGTGCGTCCCGTTGATACGCATATAGAAATTTTCGATCTAGCCGGCCGCCGGGTCCAAGTCCTTTTTGCCGGCGTTAGTGGCAGTGGAGTCTTTTCACAGTCCTGGGATGGTCGGAATGAGGCGGGAGAATTGCTACCGACCGGCTTGTACATGGCGAGAGTGGAAGTGACTACGGAACGGGGAAATTTCGTGCGCATGGCTCCAGTCGGGATTGTCTACTGAGATGTATTAGCGCAGGAGGTAGGCTGATGAACAAATTTTGGTTGTCGTTTGGCATCGCCGTGCAACTGGTGCTATGGTCTGTCGGTCCGGCGGCGACCCAAGAGGTATTCGAGATCAACTCGAAAGCTCAGTGGGATACTTGGACTTTTCCACGGGATATCGTCGCTATTGACGACGATGGGACCATCAGACCTGTGAAGTTCGACCAACCGATCAACGCAGCGCTCAATGCCACGCGCTTCACCCACAAATTAAAAGAAGGTGGCGAAGCTCAAGGCGGTGTTTGGAAAATTGGTTCCGGGCAGGCTACGGCCGGTTTGGTCATTGACGGAGACTCCTCGACCTACTGGCAGCCCGACCAGAACGCACCCCTAGAGGATTGGTGGCTCGAAATCAATCTGGGCCGGGTAGTGCCGGTGACCAGTATCCGCTTGACTTTCCCCGATGAGGAAGGCGCTCGGCCCTTGCAAGAATTCCGCGTCTTTGCCGCCGACGGAGATCGCGAGCCAAAAAACCAAGATGTTTTTCAGTTCCACTTGGTCGGAGGTACGACTAAGCGAAATACCGCGACTACAGTCGAATACAAGGCGTCTTCTAGGTTCCGTAAGGCCAACTTCAAGTGGATCGATTTTTCCGTCCAAGACAAAGTAACTTTCGAGACCGATTTCGATCCGATGCAATTCATTCGCATCCGAGTCGATGCTAAGAGTCTCAATGCGGCCCTCGCCGAAGTGGAAGTCTTCTCCTATGGAGAGAATGTGGCTATGGGGACCATAGAGCGAGGCGGGAGCATAGTAGATAAGAACAATCGAGCTTCCGAAATGGCCGATGGCGACGTCAATACCAATTGGGCTGTATTCAATCCGCAGGAGGGAGAAATACCCGAGTGGGTTTGGGATCTGGGGGCGGTATTTTGGGTCAATCGCTTCATCCTTCTAGCCGAACAGACGGCCGATACGTGGTTTAAGCCGAGCATTGAGGACCATCGGATCCTGACTTCGGACGGGACATTAAAGCCGACGGGCGAGCCCAATTTCAACATCCTGTTCGATTTTCAGGGCCGCGACTGGCCCCGGCCCGAAGAACTCACCTACCTACTGGCCCCGCCGATGCCCATACGCTTTTTCAACGCTGTGTACACGGGCCGGGGTATTACGGGAGCGGTCTCTGAATTCATCGTCATGCCCATAGGATATCCAGCGAGATTTGAAATGGTCTCGGATTTCATCCGCATAAGCGACCGCCCCCAAGTGCTGCAGCAGTTGCGCTGGGATGCAGATCTTCCGCCCAATACCCGCATTGAGGCGCAGACGCGCTCGGGCAATAGGCTGGCCGAGGAGTACACCTACTACAAGAAATCGGGATCGCTGACCACCAAAGCAGCCTGGGAGAAACTGCCCAAACCGGCGCGGGGCAAGGTCGATACCACGCTGGCACCGGGCGACGACTGGAGTGCCTGGAGCAATGTGTACCAGTTTTCCGGCCAAGAATTTCTCTCGCCTAGTCCGCGTCGTTTTGTGCAGTTCCGAGTCATTTTCAATGCGGATACTCCGGACGCGGCACCCATGCTGCGCTCGCTGGCGTTGGACTACACTAGCGCCTTTATTTCTGAGGTCTTGGGCGATATCCGCCCCAGAGAGGCCACCCCCGGCGCACCACAAATATTCACTTATGTGCTGACTCCCGTAGAGGGGGAGGGCGATGTCGGTTTCAACCGGATCCTGCTAGAAACCCCGTCGCAGGCCGATGCCACCAGCCTAGCGGTACGGGTCGGAGGGCAGCAGATCGAACCGACCGCTGTGGAGATCATGGCCGACTCGCTAATCATTGAATTGCCCAACTCAGTCAGCCAAGAACCGGTCGAAGTGGACTTTGAGGTGACAGTAGTGCAGAACCCGTACCTCTTTATCGCTGCAGTCGGCAATACGGATCAGCCGGACTTGTGGCAGGTCGGCGAACCGGCTGACCGCTTCTCGACCTCGGTATTCTTCCCCGAAGAAGCTCAAAAGGGGCGTCTGATCGACAACTTGTCGCTCCATCCTCCGGTGTTCACACCCAACGGAGATGGGGTCGGCGATGAACTCGAGATCCGCTTTACCGTGCTGAAAGTGGATGTACCGGCTCGGGTAAAAGTCTATTCACTCAGCGGCGAATTAGTCGGCCAAGTGACAGGCGAACGGCGACCGGATGGCTTCTGGGGCTTCAACTGGTCGGGTTTGGACCAGTCGGGGAAACGGGTTCTGCCGGGAATTTATCTGTGTCATATCAGCCTAGACTCACAGGCAGGTGACGAGGATATGATTCGCATCATTAACGTGGCTTACTAAATCCAGTCGCGATCGGAGCCGATCCGGTGGCCCATCACTACAGCGGTCGACCGGCTCTGCGATTATGGGAGGTGATTTATGGTTCGGGCGAAAGTCCACGGCAACCACTTATTGCTGCCGCTCTTTGTCCTTTCGGTCTTTGCCCTAGAAAAGGCAGAGGCGCAGTTGGCGACCGGGTACCGGCCTATTCAAGAACCCGGGATCTATGGGGCGCGAGTCCATGCAAGTGCTTTGGCTCCCAACCGCAGGAAGTGGTACTTGCCCCAAGACCTGTACTACGAATACCGTTGGAAGGGGTGGGAGTATAGCAACTACGCCCGCGAACAGTACCAGCGCTACGTCGATATTTTGCTAGAGGGGGAACGCAACTACGACATCTTCGGCAATTACATCTCGCGCGGGTTCAGAATTTACGACTGGACCGAAAACCAACCGCAGCCGCAGGGCAGTGGCATCTTCAAAAGCCCCAAATTTAGCGGTTGGTTTAGCCGGGTCATCGTATCTTCGGCCCACAAAGGTCAATTCTTCACCTCAATGACTGTGGGGGAATCAATCCGCACCACGATGACCCCGCTCACCTTCTCCAAACCCACCTTTAACGGCATTCAGTGGGACTTCCTCACGGATAAGTATGGCCTAACCTTGCTTAGTTCGCGGCTCAACTCCCCAGGCAATGTGGCCAATAACGAATCTTCTCCGGCCAGTCGGTCTGAGAATACGACCCGGTTGTTCGGCGCGAGGGCAGTGTCCCAGCTAGGGGATTTCGCTCAGGTGGGCGGGACGTGGATAAATGTGGCCAACACGCGCACCGATCTGACCTTTGGCGAGAACTCCCTGAAGGGGATTCTCACTAAACCGCAGAACACGGGCAATGTCGAGACCGTCACCATACGCATCTCCGACGACTCGCCTGAGTCGCCCGAGTCGGGGGCTTTGCTGTTCTTCGACCGGGTCATCATCGACGGCGAAGTCCACACTGAAATAAAACCCATCATCCGGGGCGGGGTGCGCAGCGGTGGCAATATCGAAGCCAAAGGAGCCGACGTGCTGGAGCTGATCTACGATATCCGCAACGATTTCCGGCCCACCGAAAAGCTGCCCATATTCCAAGAGGCTCGCAAACTAGAGTTTGAGCTGATTATTGCCAACGACTACAAGGTAGAAGTGGCTTCCAATATGCAGGTAGATCGTCTGGGGGACGAGGTTTTCCTGCCAGTGGCCCAGGCTCGGGGCGAGGTCACCGACGGCACCAATCAGCGCTTCTTGCGCTTTGAATACGGCTTGCCTACGGCCCACGAGGTCATCGGCGTAGACTTAGAAATCACCGATATGGCCGGGATCAACGTGCGCGCTGAGTACGCCGTCAACCGGCGTTTCCAGCGCTTCCCCAACCAGAACTTCACCAAGCTGGCCGCTACCCAAGCCACTGCCCAAGCCGCCTACCTGACGGCCTCTTACATCAATTATCCGTGGTTCGCTTACGGCGAGACCTTCACCATGGAACCAGATTACAGTACCACCAGCTTTATCTCCAATTCCCTTGGCGGCGTGGATTACGGCGACGAGCAGCGCAACTTGTTCGAGTTCGTCGACGACAACGACGATCAGGATCGCTTCGCCGACTGGTTCCGCGCCGGCCAGCTAGGAACGGGGATCGGGGTTTCGGGCGGTTCGGCGGGTGGGGACATCGAAGTCTTTCCCGGTCTCGATGAGAACAACGACTTTGTCTCCGATTTCAATCAGAACCAGAACAGCCGGCCGGACTACTCCGAACCCTTCCTGCGCTATGCAGTTGATCCGCCCGAGTTCCTCTTCGGCATGGACATGAACAACAATACGCTCATTGACCGTTTTGAGGACGACCGCTTGCCCGATTATCCCTACGAGCGCGACCACGCGGGCTACAACCTATACGGCGGCCTGCGGCTAACCGAGCAGATCCAACTGACCGTGGGACAACTGCGCGAAGAATTGCTCAGCAGGGATCGGTCGAGCGAGGTCAACTACGGCCTGATTACGGCCGACTGGCGGCTGCCCGGGATGGATATCTCAGTCTTCGAACACTTTAAGTTCGTCAAAGACAATATCCCCGAAGACCGAATCCGCTGGATCGATCCAATAGGTTTGACGGATTTCCCCGATCCCTTGGACAACCAAGACACCTTTGTCAACAGCCTATTTCTGCGCGGGCGCTATCACCGGATCCGCAACCTGAATGTCGCTGCCAAGCTGAAGTACGAAATTTTCAGCCAGCGAGGAGACCAAGCCGATATAAAACGCAATCGCTCCTTTGTGGGTCTGATCAACAAGGCCGACTATACCCTCCGTCTGAACGACAGTTTCACCCTCTTCCCCAAGTGGAAGAGCACCTTTCACAGCGAAACGCCGTCCGACCGAGCGCTGCAGGACACGAAGAGCCTAGAGCAAACGCTGTTTCTGGTCACCCGCTATAGTGTGATCCCAGGCACGACTTGGTTGGCATTTGGGACGGAGTTTTCTAACTTTGACAACCTGAAGAAGAAGTCGGAACAAGCGCAAGTGGGCGTCGTCGAAGATTTTCGCAGCTTGGTATTCTCGATTCTCTTTTCCAATACTTCGGCTTATCTTGGGTACAAACTGACGATGAACACCGGCTTCCAGTGGGAGCGACAGAGCTTTGAGGAGGCCACCCGCAAAGAAACGCTGACTTTTGTGCGGATCTTCGCCAGTACGGGGACAGATTAGACACAAACCTGCGACAAGCATCTGTTCAATTGGACAGGAAAGGAGGTGCACAAAAAACCAATTTCGCAGACCTTTTTATTATTCATCTTCTTCTTTTTAACTCACCAATGGAGGTAAAGTATCCATGAAGAGCAGCAAAATCCTACTTATGGGATGCGCCGTAATGCTGGCTACGAGCAGCATTGCTTTTGCGCACGTAGAAGCGGAATTTTTCCTGCCCCAAGTGGCGGATCCTTCCGCCATGACCATCGATGGCGATGAAAGCGATTGGGGCTGGTACGACCGGTCTTTCGCCTTTACGCCGGAGCACTTCTACGATGCCTCGGGCAACGACGGCTACACCAAGGAAGATTTCGACTTCGCCCTTTTCATGGCGTGGAGTCAGCCGCCGGACAACCGGCTCTGGGGTTTTTACCGCGTCCAGGACGACACCCTGACCGTGGTCGAAGAGGATCCCAAACGCTGGTGGGCCGACGACAACCTGCAGTTGACCCTCGATATTGATCACAGCGGTGGCGATTTCCTAGGCGTGAACCTCGATCACGTCAATACCGGTCAGCGCTACCACATTCGCATCCTGCCCCTGCCGGGCCAAGCGGTGTTCTTCAACAGCCTGATTGAGCAGATCGACTTGCCGTCGATCCTGTGGAATCAGGATATTTTCGAAGGAGAGCAGACCGAGGTGGTCATCACGGAGTGGACCCTGTCGCCGGCCGGTGCTTCGAATGGTTCGCTAAACGTCTCTTACACGATCGAATGGGCGATGGAGACTTATGATATTACCCAGCCGACTAAAGAGGAGAGCGTGCGGCATATCTTTGCGGCCGACCAAGTTGTCCATCTGGGCCCGCGGCCCAACGATGCCGACACCGGTCCCTTTAATCACCGCTTGATTCCCATCGGTTCGGACGAGCAGCAGGACCAGAAGGGCGATTTTATGCCCGACTTTTACACCCTGGCCTGCGAAGACTGCCCCAATGCTGGTACGATGGGTGGTACTGGTATGACTGCGGTCGAAGAAAATAGCTGGGGTCGGATCAAGAACCACATGCAGAGCCAATTGCGCTAGCTCTTGGCTGTGCTGATTAACCGTCGGGATGAGGGCCTCTTTTGGGTCCTCATCCTGTTTTCTTTCTATTGCATTTTCTGCGTTTGAGCTAGGAGTACGGCATGAGAACTGTCATTGCGGTACTAGTCGCCTCCGCCCTCTTGGGGAGCCCTGAGAGGGGGATGGCAGAACTAATTCAGTGGCATCTGGGAGGACGGGACGGTGCCGACTGGAAAGAGCTGACCTTTTTGAGCGTCATGATGGACACCGACGCCGTGGCCGGGTCCATCCAGCCCCTCGAACTCAAGCCAGACGAGGATCTAGTCAGCCAGCTAGTGTGGACGCGCTACCGCACGCCCATCGATCTGGACTACGTAGTGGGCAAGCCGCGGACCTGGCGCGCTATTGGCGAGGTTGCCCGGCCGGGCAACTCGACCAATCCCATAGAGTTTGTCGACGGCGACCGGGAGACGCATTACTCGATCAAGGACTGGAACGGCAATGGGCATATCTGGAGCCGGTTCGGTGAGTTCTACACGCTGGATTTTGGCACGCCCATACCCGCTGAACGCTTTGTCTGGGTGCCGGCCGAGGGGGTCGATCCCTTCACCCAAGAGCCGTACCGGCCCAATTACTCGCTCAAACGCTACGAGCTGACCGGCAGCAACGACGTGGCCTTAGTCAACCAGATGGAGCCCCGCACTCCCCAAGAACTCTACTACCAACCCCTAGACATTTTGCTCGACAGTTCCGACCAGAGTTTTGAAGAAGAGACCAATATGGATTTTCCCCTACAGTACTTGCAGTTTTTCCGCATCCGCCCCATTCCAGACGACAATGGTGCGTGGGCTCGCTTTTCGGCGGCCGATTTCGAAGTTTATGGTCGGGGCTTTGTGCCACAACCTCGCTGGGTGTCAACGGTGGTAGACTTAGGTCAGATCGTCAATATCGGCCAGGTGCACTTCGGCGTCAGTCACTGGCGCAAGGAAGACGGGGGGGAACCTGTGCCGGCACCAGGAACGCCGACCCGGGTGAAGATAGAGGTCAAAACCGGCTTGGACGATACGCCCATTTCCTATCAGACCTACAACGATTTGCAGCAACAAGTAGAAGTATCGCGGTCCGACTACGATCGGCTGAAGCCGCGCGTCTTCCCGTGGGATCCGCCCTCGGTAGGCTGGCGCGGCCCCATCATCGACGATCAGACCAATTGGAGTTTCTGGTCCTCGCCCGTGCGCCAATCCGGTCAGCGGCCTCGGGTGCCGCTGGGCCGCTATTTGCAGTTGCAGATTCAGTTGGAAACCGACGAGTTGTGGGCTTATGCCCGCATTGATTCGCTGCTCATAGAAGCGTCTCCGCTGCTGGCCGACCGAGTTCTGGGTGAAGTGGCCCGCATCGAAGATCTGCATCCAGCAAGCCAGCTAGTCCAAGCCAAACCGGGTGAAACGATCGAACTGGTCTACGAGATCAGAGCCGAATTTTCCGGTGTCGGACAAAACGGCTTTGACGCAGTGCGCTTCCTCACGCCTTCTGCCAGCACTTTTCTGGAGTTGCTCATGGGCGACCCGCTGGTGCCAGTGGAACCCGATAGTCTGGTTATAGAAGCCGACGGCTTTGCCGTCTTTTTGCCCCAAGCGGTGCGACAAGACAGCGACGACCGCTTGCGAGTGCGCTTTGAGACCGCCCTCTTTGGGGTAGCCGATCAACTCGACGCTGAGGTCTTTGAACGCAGTGGCGACTCTCTGCCTCAGAGTGTAGAAGGCGGAGACGTGAGCGACGAAATCGGCACCAACCAACTGCGCATTGTAGCTCAGGGTGGGTCGGTGAACTCGGTATTGGACCAACTGGCCATTCAACCTGCGGTCTTTACTCCTCAGGGAGACGGAATCAACGACCACTTAGCCATTGACTTTACTTTGTTTCAAGTATTACAGGACACTCAGGTAGCAGTCGATATCTACAGTCTCAGCGGCGATCGGGTGCGGCAGATGCGAGTTGACGAAGCTAGATCTGGACGCCAACAGACCATCTGGGACGGCCGCGACGACGCTGGCCGAACCGTGCCCCCAGGGCTCTATCTGGTGCGGATAAACATAGAAACCGACCGGGGCGCTAACGCTCGCGTACAGCCCATCGCCGTAGCCTACTGAGGAGAAACTGATGGCTGCCATAAAGACACGTGAAATCATCCTAGCACTAACGCTCGGACTCGGCTTGAGCTTGTCGACCGGTTGTGGCATCAAATTGGGCTACAGACATTTTCCCGGCCCCATTGAGCCGGCGTCCACTGCGATTGCCAGTTCGGAGCAGCAGGCGCAGTACGTCATCGGCGATGACCACAGCATTACCTTTGTCGTCGATCGCTTAGAGATTACGCTCTTACCTTTGAGCCAAGATATGCTGAATCGGCAATTCGCTACTGTATCGAATTATGCGGATGGCTACGCCCGGGCCAATCCCTATACGGGGCCCACCAATCCCTATACGTATGGTGAGTGGAAACCGCCCGGCGAGGACGAAGCGCCGGATCGCTTTACCGTCTTTCTGCTCAAAGTCAAGAACTACGCCTATCCCAAGGTCCAGATAGACCCCGTCAATATATATATCACTTCCCCCAACGGCCGGCGCTACGAAGCGCTCTCCTTTGCGGCTTTGGTCGAATACTACTGGCCATACGCTGTAGCCTACAGCGGCAATGCCCGGGGCAAATTCTCCGACCGCAGGGACCTGATTCGCCGAACCCTGTTCAGGGACGACCTGATTTTCAGCGGCCAAGAGCAAGACGGACATGTAGTTTTTGCTCCGTTGGATTACGACGTTGAGGAATTCACAGTACACATTGAGCACATGCCTTTGCGCTACGACTTCAAAGGCGAACCTGTGGAGACCATCGACATAGATTTTCCCTTCCAGCGGGAGGTCTATTACGCCAAGAGTCGTCCCGCCGAGGCGAACTGATATGAGCCATTGGTCGTTATTTCTGGGGTTAGGACTGTTTTTTGGTGCTTGTGGCTTCGACCCCGAGCCGGATGTTGATGTCGTGGCCCAAGTGGCGGACCAAGTGATCACAGCCAAAGCCCTGCAACAATTCCAGATGGATGTACCAGCCCTGTTGCGCAGTGAAAAAGAAGGGGTTGAAGGGCTACGCGACTACCTCGACAGCATGATCGATATGGAATTGATGCTGCTGGAGGCCCGGGCGCGCGGCCTAGACCAAGGGGTGGATTTTGAACGACAGCTACAGCGAGAATGGCGGCAGAAGTTGTCTTTCGAATTTCTGGTGCGCGAAGTGAAGAGCAAATCCGACGTGCCTTTTGAGGAATTGCGAGAGCGCTTCAAAAAAAGTAAGTGGAACCGCTTACTGGCACTGGCTCGCATCCGTACGGCGACCGAAGCGGAAGCCATCCAAGCCCTTCGGGAAGTCGAGAGCGGCAAGCCCTTCGAGCAGGTAGCGCTGGAGCGTTCCCTAGACGAAGCGACAGCGCGGCAAGGAGGCGTGATCAAGACGTACTACGGGCGTGACAACTTAGAACAGCACGGCATGCCGTTGGATGTGGCCGAAGATATGTTTGACCAAGAAGTAAACACGCTTTGCGGCCCTTATCAGATAGGGGGCTATTACGAAGTGTTTCTCATTTTGCAGGAGAAACCAGCGCCGGCCAGCTATCTCATGGCCTTCGCCCAAACCACGCTAGTGCGGGCCTTCGTCAACCAGCGCAACAAGACCCTGAAGGCACTGAAAGAGCGTTACCAGCCACGCCCGAATCCGGCTGAGATTGCCGCTGCAGTCGCATTGTCAGCCGAGTGGGGAGGACGCAAGCTGGCCCTTAGTGCCGCCGACCAGAATAAGGTCCTGTATCACCTTCAGGACAATCCTATCACGGCCATTGATCTATTGGAGTTCTACGTCGAGGACGGGCTGTTCCAGCCCGAGCGTCTAGACAGCGCCCAAGTGGCCTCGGCCGTCGAGGACGTCCTGCTGTCCGACGCTCTGTTTTACCTAGCGGCGCTAGAAAAAGGTCTGGATCAAGATTCCTCTCTAGTCGCTTGGTTTGCGGTCAAGGAGCGGTCCATGCTCATTGACGCGCTCAAAAAGCAGGCGGTGGAAGAGCGCATGGATCTGAGCGAAGCAGCCCAGCGCCGCTATTTCGAGACCCATCAAGACCGCTTTCGCCTCAAGGCCGAGATCCGCTTGGTCGAGATTTTAGCCGATACACACCAAGAGGCCGCAGCCCTGCTCCAGCGCGTTGAGGCCGGCGAGGATATGCAGCAATTGGCGATCGCTAAATCCAAGCGTTGGCAAGCGGCCAAGAACAAGGGCCTGCTCCATCTGCATCCCACCGATAAGATGCGCTACGGAGCCCTGTACACCGCTGCCGATAGCGCCTCAGTGGGGCAATTGTGCGGACCGTTGAAAATCGTCAAGGCCGATGTCGGCAAAACCCAGTACTCCATCTTCAAAGTGCTGGAGAAGCTACCCCCCCGGCCACAGACCTTTGAGCAAGCTGCCCGTCGCGTGCATTACTGGCTGAGCCAACAGGAAGAGAAGCGCCTTTTCAGCGCTCTTTTCCAAGGCCTGCGGGATAAGCACGCTGACAAGATCGTCCTCTTTGAAGACCGTTTGCAAACGCTGGATGCCGACACCGGTTCGTAGAGGCCTTCGCAAGGTTTCCCAGCGCCGGCGGACATCCAAATGGGGCGGGAGCGTCTTGGCCGTTTTGCTCCTATCTATCGCACTCCAAGCCTGCGGCGACAGAGCACAGGAAAAGGCGACCCTAGCCTACGCCGAGTGCAAAGAGCAAAGCCAAGCCGGCGACTACGCCTTGGCCAGCGACGCTTGCTTGGCAGCCCTAGCCGCGGATCCCACTCATGTAGAAGCGCGTCTGCTGCTTGGATCCATCCTGCTCAAGAAAGGCCAATTTCAACAGGCCCTGCGGGAAGTTCTACAGGCCGTAGAATACGCCCCAGACAAGGCCGAAGCCCACATTGCTCTGGGGGATATTTACGTTCGGCAACGCCGCAATGAAGATGCCGTCAGAGCCTATCAAGAAGCCATCAGCCTAGCCCCCGACAGCGCCGACCCCTATCGCAAGCTCGCCATTTCCTTTACCGACCAGAACCGCTACTCAGAGGCCGCCGAAATCCTGCTCAAGGCGTTGGCCATCGATTCGCAGCATGTGGCCACGCTGTACAACCTCGGATTAATTTACCAGCGGCAAGGACGCCTCAATGAAGCGGAAACCGTTCTGTCCGACGCAGTGGTGATTGATTCGGCCTATGTTGACGCTCACTACCACTTGGGCCTCGTCTCTATTCAGTTGGGTCGTATGGAAGAGGCCGAGACGGCGTTTAAAACCGTTGTGCAGTTCCAGCCCGCTCACGCCGAGGCTTACACTCAGCTAGGCAGAATTTATCTGAGGCTGGGGCGCACTGAGGAGGCCGAACAGGTTCTGCAACGCAGCATTGTCCTAGATCGCTTCTCCCCAGAGGCTTTTCACCACTTGGGGACGCTGTACCTGAGGCAAGGTCAGGACGCGGCCGGCGAACAACTAGTGGCGAATTTTGAACGCCTGCGGCAGGTCAGCGAGACCATTGAACACTACCGCTATATGCTGACCCTCTATCCCGAAGACGCCCACGCTCATTACAATCTGGGCGTACTCTACGCCAATTTGGGGGGGATCGCCGAAGCGGTGGTTCAGTACACCAAGGCCCTGGTGATCCATCCCGAATACGCGAGCGCCCGCAATAATCTGGCTAATATCCTATTGCGTCAGGGCAAGATCGACGACGCCTTGGAGCAGTACGAAGCCCTGCTATTGATCAATCCGCGCTATGCCCAAGGGTACAATAATCTGGGCACTGCTTATATGATGAAGAAGGATATCCAACGGGCGGCCCAAGCCTATCAAAAGGCGATACGGCTCGATCCTGAAAACGCCGATTCCTACTACAATCTGGGACGGCTCTATCTAGAGCAGGATTTAGTGGAGCAGGGAGAGGCCATGATGGCCGAGTACCAGCGTCTCAGCCCAGCTCCTGTCGAGGCAGACTAGACCTCTAATGCGCCACTCGACCCTATTGATGGCCGTCTGCACCGCGCCCCTAGTCGCCTGTGAAACCCCCGAACAGGTTCCTCCCCCTTCGGACACCCAGCTAATGGCTGAGCGGTTGCAACAGATCGCTCGCAACCGAAATCCGGTTTCCAATACCTATCTGAACGATTTGCGCGTGGGCTATCTCAGCGGCCTAGAAGAGCCTTTGGATCCTTTGGCCCGTCTGCGGGCGCGAATTTTATTGGCCCGGGAGCGCCTGCGTGCAGGTCAGACCCAAGCTGCAATTGACGAATTCCGCCAATTGCAGCCCGAGATTGAGCAGCGCCAAGTCCGCATGCAGCCGAGCCTAGACTTACTCCTAGGGACCGCCTATATGCGCTTGGGCGAGCAGGTCAACTGCCTAGAAGGTCATACGACGGCCTCGTGCCTCTTCCCCATCGGGCCCGACGGCGTCCACGCCGACCCACAGGGCTCGCGGATGGCCATAGACCACTTTATCGCCGTACTGGAGCAAAACCCTAGCGATTTAACGGCGCGCTGGCTTCTCAATATCGCCTACATGACCCTAGGGGAGTACCCCGACCAAGTCTCATCCCAGTGGCTCATCGATTCCTCGCTCTTCGCCTCTGAACACGACATCGGACATTTCCCCGATATCGCTCCCTTCTTGGGGCTCGACTTAGTATCCCTAGCCGGCGGCAGCATCATGGACGACTTTGACAACGACGGGTACCTCGACTTGATGATCTCGGCTTGGGGTCTGCACGACCAACTTCGCTATTTTCGCAATCGAGGCGACGGCACTTTTGTCGAGCGCACTCGGGAAGTTGGCCTCACCGGCATAACCGGCGGTTTGCAACTGATCCACGCCGACTTCGACAACGACAGTTGGCTCGATTTTCTGGCCGTGCGGGGAGCTTGGCAGGACCGCGACGGCCAGCATCCCAATTCGCTGGTGCGCAACCAAGGCGACGGCACCTTTGCCGATGTAACCGAAGCAGCGGGCGTGCTCAGTTTCCACCCCACTCAAACGGCAGCTTGGGCCGACTTCGACAACGACGGCCTGCTCGACCTATTCGTCGGCAATGAGACCTTTCCCGGCATCGGCGATGTCCACCCCGGTGAACTCTTCCACAACCAAGGCGACGGTACCTTCAGCGAAAAGGCCGCCTCCCTCGGCCTGGCCACTGAGGGCTTGGTCAAGGGCGCAACTTGGGGAGACTTCGACAACGATGGGCAGATCGACTTATACGTCTCGCGGCTGATGGGCGACAATTTGCTCTTCCGCAACCGCGGCGGCGAACCAGCCGAGGGTCCGCGCTTCACAGACGTGGCCGGTCAGGCCGGGGTCAAGCGGCCGCACGAGAGCTTTCCCACTTGGTTTTGGGACTTCGACAACGACGGCTGGCTCGACCTGTTCGCCTCGGGTTATCACTACAACCCCGATATCAACGCCGGGGATGTAGCAGCCGACTATCTGGGCCTGCCCACCAACGCCGAACGGGCTCGGCTTTTCCGCAACCGAGGCGACGGCACCTTTGCCGATGTCAGCCAGACCAGCCATCTCCACCAAGTGCTCTATACGATGGGGTGCAACTACGTTGACTTGGACAATGACGGCTGGCTCGACTTCTACGTGGCCACGGGTTCGCCCTCCCTGCGCTCGGTGGTCCCCAATCGCATGTTCCGCAATGCTGACGGGCACACCTTTCAGGACGTCACTGCCTCGGGCGGCTTCGGCCATTTGCAGAAAGGGCACGGCGTGGCCGTCGGCGACTTGGACAACGATGGCGACCAAGATATCTATGCGGTCATAGGCGGGGCCTATACCGGGGATACCTTCCAGAATGTCCTGTTTGAAAACCCCGGGCACGGGCACCGCTGGATCACCTTGCTGCTGGAGGGGACTCAAGCCAATCGCAGTGCTATTGGAGCCCGCGTCGAAGTCCAAGTGGAAACTGCGGAGGGCACTCGGTCAATCCACCGGATGGTGAGCAGCGGCGCCAGCTTCGGGGCTTCGAGCCTGCAACAGGAGATCGGTCTAGGACCGGCCACGGCCATCCGGGAAATTGCGGTGATCTGGCCGGGCGCGGACGAGGTTCAGCGCTTTGCGGATGTTCCGCTGGACCGGACCTATCGAGTGCGTCAGGGCACAGCGGCCTTGATACCGCTAGTCCGGCGATCCTTGTCTCTGGCACCTGAGCGAGATGGCGCTGCCGGGTCGCACGGACATAGCCCTACACCGGATCAAAATTCTCTTTAGCAGTTTCTCAATAGGTCCCGTCGTGCTGGGTGCCCAAGTAGCCACCCCAAGCGATGCGGTCGGGGACTGATCGGCCTAAGTCGTAGCGCAGGAGGCCACCCCGGCCAATTTTGCTCAGGGGCACGAACCACTCGAGCCAGCCGTCCCCATCGGCATCGCCGACCCAGCCCGAACTGGCGCTGAGTCCGTCAACCGTAGCAAGTGTCTCCAAGCGATTTTCCTCTACGTGCACTACGTGCAAGCGCGACGAACTCGCTCGGCCCATGAAATAGCCCGGCTCAGACTCGACGAAAAAAATCTCATCTTTTCCATCGGCGTCCATATCGACCGCCAGCGGTGAGGGGGGAATCAAATTTTCTTCCACGCTATGCGTCCACAGCAGCGCACCGGTCTGTCCGTCGAAGGCCCGCACCGCAGCCCCCTGCCATTGCGGGAAGACTCCTCGATGGACGCTATAGACGATATCCAAGTCGCCATCGCCGTCAAAATCGCCCACGGCCGGACTCGCCTGGGTCTCTTCTACATCCGGGGCTACAAAGCTCCACAGAGGCATCAGGGAGGCACCGGAGAGCACCACTAGTCGGCCGTCGAAGGGCGTGGCGATTAAATCCAACACGCCGTCGCCGTCTAGGTCGGCCAAGGACGGCGGAGCGATGAAGCCTTTGTCTTCTTTGTTGGCAATTATAGCGCGGATGCCGGCCAAGGTGCCTGCCCGAACGCTGTCGGCGGGGACGGCCCAAAGAGAGCCTGGAAAGGTTTCGCCACCCGTGCCAAAGACGACCCATTCCTCGCCCATCCGCCTCCATAGGAGAGGCGAGCAGTAGGTCTCGCGGCCATCGGGGACTTGCAGCCGGTGTATGAGGTCGCCATTCAACCCGCTGATGACCATCAGGTGGCCGGGGGGCCGACTTTCGTGAGACTCGAGGCGCGAATCGCCTCCGTTAGTCACCAGATAATCGGCTACGCCATCGGCGTTGACATCGCCGAACAGCCTGCCAGAATAGAAATTGTAAATCCCCACTGCACGACCTTCGTCGCCAAAGGGGCGAAAGTGCCAAAGTTCCTCACCCGTGGTCCCATCAACAGCGCGCAGTTGACCGTCGCGTCCGGCGAAAACCCACGCTTGCCTGCCTCCTGTCCTACGTGTCAGCGGCGTGGGCAGGGCGAAAAGTTCGTGGGTAGTGGAAAGACGCCAGCGGCGCTCACCCGTGGCGACATCCACGGCGAAGGCACCGCCAGCGCGGGGGTTTTCATCGCCAAAAGCGATGAGGATCTCGGGTCGGCCAGAGCCGGTGAAAAGGCGTGGTGAGCTATAGGTTCTAAAGTACAGTTCCACCTCCCAAGCGATCCCTTCCGGCGGGGACGGGGCTTTGTCTGCTCCGGCTGACCCATCTACCTCATCGGTGGTGTTGCCTTCGCATGCCCCTAGAAAGAACACCAAGAGGAACGGGAAATATCGGAGCAAGATGGGGCCTCATATCCTTGCAATAACCATGATTCAGCCTAGCAAATCGGCAGCTAGTAGGCCACGCTGATAAGGCGGGTTGCGGTGTGGCTGACGTCGGCGCTTTCCACTTCCAGCCGGGCTAGGTACAATCCCGGAGGAACGATCTTGCCCGCCTCGTTCCGGCCGTCCCATTCCAAAGTCTGAGGGCCGGCGGCCTGCCAGCTCATAGACAGGCGTCGAACCAAGGCTCCGGCCAACGAATACATCACGACCTGAACGCGGGCGTTGGTCTGCGTATTCAACAGCGTGTAGTAGATCAGCGCCCGGTCGTTTACCCCGTCCCCTTGGGGCGTGATCGCCGCTGGCCTGACTTCCACCCCGCTCAATACAGATCCCAGCGACGAAGCCAAGGCCAACACCCGTATCTGATCCGTGCCTATGTCGTCGCTCGCGTTGCCGCCTTGGACTTGTTGGGGGAAGCCCGTGCCCTGCCGTCTAAAGACCTCTGCTGCAAAGGTCCCAGCGGCACCGTACAGGGAGGTTTCCAACTTGAGAGAAAGGCTCGATTCCCCTTGTGGGCCGATGACTTGCGGTAGGTACGCGACAAAGCCCCGAGCCTCGCCCACCACGCTATCTGGACTCACTAGTATGGCTGGTTGTCCGAGGGCCAATTCTTTAAAAGAGCTCGGGGCCGGCGTCGATACGCGCACGGCATCGAAACCGGCCTGTCCCGCGGCGAATTCGCCCTTTATGGCATAGGCGAATTCGATAGGCTCGCCAACGGGCACTTGGGCGATCTTACCCTCTGGATTGGCATTGTCCGCCGTGGCCACTTCGCCCAAGATCCGCTCGGCCAGCAAGGGCGAAGCTTGCACTACAAGTGAGTCCAGCCGGGCCATTTCCCATACCTCGTCGGTCTCCAGCCGTATCCTAAGCTGCATGTAGCGCCCCGCTGGGGTCTGGGGGTCGCTGCCCGAGTGGGTCAACGGCCTCGACCAAAAGCTCCATTGCTCTTGGTCTTCGACGATCGGGCCACGCCAGCCCACGGCTGGCGGGTCATAGGAATACACGCGCGGTTTGAGACGCTCGTAAGCCGCGGAGTCCACTTCGACGGCCTGCGACAGGTCGTTGTAGCTCAAATACGCGATCGCGGTATCGTCCAGGCCGGTTTTGATCTCCACTGTGGCCCGGGCCAGCGACTCGGGTGCTGGCTGTAGCACGCCGTCTTCGACGCGCCACTTACTTACGCCGAAGATCACTCCGCCGATGTTGACCGGTTCTCCCAGATCGACGACCCGGGAGAGCCACGTCGCCCCGGGTACAAAGCCGCTGCCATAGACTTCTATCTCGGCCAGAGCCCGCTCTCCACTGATCGAGAGGCTAGGACCGGGCAGTGGTCTCAGGCGGAAGAAACGCAGGTTCTGCCGGGGGAAATTGGCCTCAATGACCGAATCGAAGTTCTGCTCCACATGGGCCAGCAGCACATCGAGAGCGTGATACCCGCCTGTTTCGCGCTCGATGAAAATCGCGTCGTTGCTAGCTGATATCTCGTACCCGGCCAGGCGAAAATTGGGTCGGTACGGTTCTTGGGTAAATGGATCGACGCCCTCGGGGGGGTAGAATACCATGCGTTCGGCGGGTACGGGAGCCCCTAGATCGATAGTAAAAAAGTTATTGCCCAAAGGTCTGACATAAGTCCCTGAATTGCCGTCGATAAAAGACATGAGATCGAGTCCTTTGGGGGTGGAGATTTCGCCCGTCCCCGGCCAGATGCGGGGCATGCCCGGTCTGAAGTAGGAAACGATCGGGAACTTGTAGCGCGTCCAGTGCAGTTGGGGGACTAGATTTTCATCCGGTTTGAGTTGCAGGGGCTGGAGCGCCGTTGGCTGAGCGGAAAGATCCACTAGGGTGTTCTGTTGGGTCCACTCCGCCCAGTTGAGACCGGATGCCCCCCCCAAAGACCAATGGATTATTTCGCCGTGCAGAGCATCCCCAACGATCAGGGATGCGGCGGCAACGAGTAGCAAATTCGTCAACTTTTTCATAAGACCAACCTCCCATATAGATTCGGATTAGTCTCCAGAAGATTGCGCTTAGACCTCCTCCACCGCCTGCAAGGCCGCGTGGATATAGCCAAAGGTATAGGCAAAGCCGACTTTGCCCGGCTCGGGGCCGCTGATCCCGGGGACGTGGTCCGGCATGATCATGTACTCGTAGCCGACCTCCTTGTACACCTTCAGCGCCCGAATCATGTTGATGTCTCCCTCGTCGGGAAAAACCTCGACGAAGCTCCCCAAGCCCCCTTTGATATTGCGGAAGTGGACGTTGAAAATTTTCTTGCGCTCGCCGAAGTAGCGAATGACAGCGAAAATTTCCTCCGCCGGATTGGCCAGTGCCTCGGACATGCAGCCCTGGCAAAAATTCAGGCCGTTGTACGGACTGTCGTAGAGCGCGATGAGCTTTTTGAAGCCCTCGACCATCCCCAGCGGGCGCGCCACGCCCCGGTACGTATTGCCCACGCCAATGCCCGGGTCGGACGGATGGCAGGCCATCTGGACTTTGTACTCTTCGGCCACGGGCATGATCTCCTGCAGCCAGTGGTCAATGCGCTCCCACATCTCGTCTTCATCGGCCGGCCCGTCTTCGAACTCGCCCAGCGACTGGTCCAATTTGTCCAATTCAAAGGTCGATACGACGGCTCCCCCGCGTCCCGTCTTCGAGGGCGTCCGCAGGTGGCCCAAAATGGTGATATTGTAGTTGAGGCCGCGGATGCCAGCCTCGCCCGCCATCCGCACCGTCTCTTTCATCCAGTCGATCTGGCGGTCGCGCTCGTCGCTCGGTTTGAGAAAGATCGCCCCGGCCTCGTTGTCGTAGGCGCTGCGCGAGCCCAAGGGAATGTGGATCATCTCCATACTGATGTCGTGATTGGCCCACCGCTCCTTCATCTGCACCAGCATCTCCGCGCTCCATTCCCGCCACGGCGCAGAAGGAGTCTGATCGACATTTTTGATGCCGAGTTGCGACAAGACCTGCATTTCTTCGTCGGTCTGTTCCCCAAATTGCGATCCAATGTACATGGCGTATCCTCCGAATGATTGATTTAGTAACGGACGATTAACATACGGCTACGGCCAAAGTTAGCTCGGCGCATCCCCCTGGAAAAGCGTAAACCCCATCTCCAGATACTTGTTGCGTTCTTCGGGGCTAGTACCCGTTCCCATGGCTAGGCTGATGCCAGTACCAGCCAATTGCGCGGCGACATTGCGCATACAGTCATCGACCGTGTGCAGCGGATAGTCCGGATGATCCTCCAAGCTGAAGGAAAGGTCGTTGGGCCCAAACGTGACCACGCTCACGCCCGGCTTGGCCAATCTGCGAATATTGGTCACTGCTTCGACGGATTCTACTTGGATCGCCAAGATCACGTAGTCATTCCACCACGCCGCATAGGCGCGTCGGTCCACCCCTTGAGTTACACCGCGCAGGCCGCGGCGATGCGCACCACCCCAACTGCGCCGTCCAATGGGGCCGTAATAGGCATAGGCAATGGCGTCATCTACGGTCTCCGGCTCCATGACCTCGGGGATCAACACCGCGCTGGGACCCAAGTCGAGATAGCGCCCGACCATGTGCGCCTGCCGGGTGTGCGGGATGCGCAATTGCACGTCGATGTCCAACTCTTCGGCCGCCCGGCAGTAGGCGACCAATTGCTCTTCGCTGAAGGGAGTGTGCTGGCTGTCTATCCAGATGTAGTCGAACTCACCCGTTGACCATATATCGGCCAATTCCTCCTTGGTCGTGGTCAGCGAGCCGCGCAAGGCGGTTAGCACTTCGCCGTCTCGCATCCGTTGTCTGAGCGTTTTCTTTTGCGCCATAATGACTCCTGTCTTAGTAGCCTAATTGAATGGGAAAGAACCCGTGGTTAGATTGGATTAAACTAAACAGGAAGGTGAGTAAATTGACATGACCGCGAAAGAGCTTTCTTCAGCCCCAGCCCAACTAGCCTACAGCGAGCCAGACCAACTAGTACAGGACTTCGCCAGCCGAGGACTGGTCGTCCTATCCCCAGAAAGCCTAGGCATTCCAGCCGCAGTTCACGAGCGGATCTATCAGCGCGAAAAGCAGGTGGTCGGCACTGGCGAGCGCGTTACGCCCGAACTCATTCCAGACGTGCTCGAAGTCATCAACGCCCCCGGCGTCGTCGCGGCCTGCAACCAACTAGTCGGCGAGAACTGGGCCATCGTGCCCTTCACCCACAATGCGACCTTCACCAGCGGTGGCCGCGACCAGCACTGGCACAAGGATGACAACGGCCCGTTCAACGGCCGCAAACAGCGCCACCACCAAGCCGTGCAAATCGAAATGCTGTACTATCCGCAGGCCGTGCGCGAGGACATGGGCCCGACGGCGACCGTACCCTACTCGCACTACTGGACCTTCAACCACGAAGAAAACCACGACAATTTCGCCGGGGCCGACCACCTCGATTTCGCCTACCACCTCAGCGGCATGGAGGGCCAGCCCGTCAGCGGCCCGGATTCCCAATACGACCCCAGCGATATTGTCCATCGCCGCACCGCGCACGACGTGCGCATGAGAGAAGCGGTCACCAACCTAAAGTGGCCGCTGGTGCAGCCTTTTGAAGCGGCCCCACTGCGCGCTGGCAGCGTCGTGTTGTACTCGCACAATACCTTCCACCGGGGCAACCACCGCCGCGACGATTGGCGCACTTGGCAAGACAACCCGCGCTTCATGTGGCGCTTCTGGATCTATCGCACCACGGACCCTTCCGGCTCCAATGGCTCGCCAGCCGCAGTGCAGTGGAACAGGCTTGATCCGCTGACCCGCATCGATCGCTCCGCAGCCAGCGACGACGTCACCTCGGTCTGGCGCTATCACCACCACTGGATGCAGACGGGCCAAACGCCGCCGCCGCGACCCGAGGCCGCCGCCCTATCGTCGGCGGACCGAGAAGCGGAATCTGACCGCTTATTTACCCAGCTACTCGCCAAAGGCGAAGAAGCCGAACCCGCGCGCATTGGCGCGGCGTACAAACTGGCCTCCATCGGCGACCCGGCACTGGCGGTGCAGCTACTCGGTCAGGCTCTGTACACCGACCGGGAGAGCGTGCGGCGAGCCGCCACCTATGGCCTCATTGCCGTCGGTGCAGAGGCTACCGACACCTTGCTAGAAGCGGCAAATTCCCCCGTCAAATGGGTCCGCAAAGCGGGCGTGTACGGCTTGGGCGATGCCAGCCCCCTCAACGAAGAGGTCTTGCAGACCGTGGCAACGCGCCTGCGCGAAGATCCGTCGGTATATGTCCGAGCCGTCGCCGCTGGCACTCTCGGCTGTCTCGGTCGCCGTGCAATCGCCACCGGGGTCGGCCAAGCCCTGATTCCCGCCTGCCTCGAAGCGCTGGTGCAGAGTCTGGGCCGCGAGGAAAACCGGCTGGCCATGGACCGGGCGCAAGGGCGGAGCATAAAGTTCGTGCGGCCCACCGATGAGTGCGATGTGTGCGAGGGCGGGGGCGTCGATTTCGGCTTTGAGCAGTTCAAGCCAGTGCGCTCGGCCGTGCGCGAGAACGCGCTGTGGTCCATGGTCATCCTCTGCTCCCACGGCACTGCGATTGCCGGCCCAGCACTGGAGCCGACCGCACGAGCCTTGCAAGAGATCATCCGCAGCGACGAGAACGCCATCTGCGTCGGCTTTGCCATGGACGCGCTGGGCCGCCTAGCCCATTTGCGTCCCAAGGACGAAACCGCGAGCGACCTCCAGGCCGAGGTTTCGGCGCTACTTGAAGAGTCGCCCATGCGGTGTTGGGAATCCCTAGGCCGCAGCGGCCTCCGCCCCACATAGCGCGATCTGCCAAATTGGAAGCCTATAGAATAAGGGCTTAACATGCAATACACATCACAACAAAATGATTGGTTAGTTCAGCCCTTTCGCCAACCCGCTTTAGTAGAAGAAAAGGACAGTCAACTTATTATCGACAATGGACTCATTCGCCGAACATTCGCTACCACACCTAATTTCGCAACGGTTGATTATACCAATCAAATTACCGGTAATACCCTTCTTCGCGCCATCAAACCAGAGGCGGTACTTGCGATTAACGGAAACGAATATGAAGTGGGAGGATTGAAAGGACAGCCCGACTACGCCTATCTTGACTCGGATTGGATCGCGGATTTGACCAGTGACGAAAACGCATTTCAATTTCGCGAATATAGGGTCGGTAAACCTGAAATCCGCTATCCGTGGGTACACAGGCGTTCTACGACATCATCAGTCCATCCACCAGAAGGTGTGAAACTGACGGTTGTGTTCTCACCGCCGCCATCCGCCAACTCCCTTCAGGTATGCCTGCATTATGAATTATACCAAGGCATTCCAGCACTGTCCAAGTGGCTCACTATTCACAATGAGAGCCAAGAACCGATTCAACTTGATGCCTTAAACTGTGAAATCCTTGCTGGCAACGAGCAGGAAAAGCATCGGCTACATGTCGAGAGTGATTATGCCTTCAGCGGAATGGAAACGACACACTGGGGACCAGATACAGATTACAAGACGCAAGTCGATTATAACTATCAGATGCCACTGTTGATGACAAGCCGCTATCCACTCGGTCCGGGAATCCTTCTCCAACCGGGTGAGACCTTCAAGAGCTTCCGCACCTTCGAGATTCTACATGATAGTGATGCGCGTGAGCGAAAAGGACTCGCACGCCGCAAGATGTATCGCACGGTCGCGCCACAGGTCACGGAGAATCCAATTTTCATGCACGTGCGGAGTGCCGAGCCAGATGCGGTCCGTTTAGCGATCGATCAGTGCGCCGAAGTCGGATTTGAAATGGTGATTATGACCTTTGGCAGTGGATTCAATATTGAGAGCGAAGATCCGGAATACATAACCACAATGAAAGAATTGACCGATTATGCCCACCACAAAGGTATTCAACTCGGCGGTTATACACTGATGTGTGCTTCGCGAAATGCGGGTGAAGATTTCAACTGTGTTGACCCAGACACCGGGCAACCTGGAAGTAGGTTTGGACAGAGTGCTTGTCTTGCGAGCAGATGGGCAGATGGTTATTTCCAACGAGTGCTGAATTTCATGGATGCAACCGGAATGGATATCATAGAGACTGACGGTCCGTATCATGGTGACATCTGTGCTGCAACGACGCACGAGCATCATAACGGTTTAGCGGATTCGCAGTTGCGTCAGTGGGAAGCGTGCGTTCATTTTTACCACGAATGTCGAAAACGCGGTATCTATATCAATTCGCCAGATCAGTATTACCTCAACGGTTCAAACAAATGCGGGATGGGCTATCGCGAAACGAACTTCAGCTTGCCCCGCGAGCGGCAAATTTTAATTGCCCGGCAGAATATCTACGATGCCACGTATGAAAAGACGCCCAGTATGGGTTGGATGTTCGTCCCGTTGGTGGAGTACCACGGCGGCGGAGCAGCCGCAACGTTTGAGCCGCTTTGTGAACACCTTGATGACTACGAATCACATCTCGCACAGAACTTCGGCAGCGGTGTGATTGCGTGCTATCGCGGTCCTCGACTTTTTGATACTGAACAGACGAAAACTGTCGTTAAGAAATGGGTTGACTTCTACAAAAAGTATCGCCCAATATTGGATTCTGACCTCATTCACGTGCGCCGCCCAGATGGCCGCTCTATTGATTGTGTCCTCCATGCCAACGCGCAAATCAACCCCTGTGGACTCGCGATGCTCTATAATCCTACACGAACGGTACAACGGATGACTTTGAAATTACCACTCTATTATACCGGGTTGTCTGAAATTGCCAAGGTTCGTGAAAAAGAAGGAGAATCCAAATGCTACAAAATCGACCGACATTACAACATCGAGATTCCAATTGAGCTGGAAGCAAGGAGCGTTAGTTATCTCGTTATTGAACCTGAAAATTTGAATCCTCCCTAATTCCTAGTCCGCAGCGGCCTCCGCCCCACATAGCGCGGCAGTTACTCCCGTCTGTATCGACAGCCCAAATGAGACTGTTGCGATTTCAAACTAACGTACTATCTGCCACCAAGTGGTATAGCAAGACGAGGCCGACGTAGCTCAAGATCCAGCACACGGCCCCTATCCATTCCTTCGCATGATGTGGTAGTAACATAGCAACCATCCTCTCGGATTATCGGGTTAAAGGAACTATCATCAGTAGGGCCGCAGCAGCCGCAAGGTGGGGAGGCCCAAGGGGGTAGGCCCCCACCTTACGGGTGCTGCGTCAGTTTGAAATTCTCCCCTCCTTTCTTCTGCATCGCCTCGCTCTCAACGACGGTATGTGCAAGTTTCGTGCCAACGAGCAGGCCACGCACAAAAAAAATCCTTTAGGACGTACCTAAAGGATTGAAAAAATTGATACTTAGAATTATAGAACGGGAATCTCTATGAAGCACCGCCTCGCCATCGGCGCAAGGCTTTCCACAACTTTTTCGTAGATTTATACGACTTTTGTCGTATAAATACGATTTTTATACGACTTTTCATCAACAACCCCGGCTCCGTCGGCTGCGGTTCCTTTTCCCGTCAAGAGGATTTCTTGGGGCGTTGCAGCCCGTACACGCGCATGCGGGAACGCAGCCGCTCCGGGTGCATTCCCAACAAGTGCGCTGCACCCCGCTTGCCATAGATCCTCCAGTTGGTCGCTTGGAGGGCCGCCACTATTTGCTGTTTCTCGTCCTCGATCTCAGCCCCTGCAAGCGGCGCAGCAGAGGCCAGCGGCTCAAGCGGCACATCCGCCACCTGAATGACATCATCCTCGCACAGCACCACCGCCCGCTGGATCACATGTTCCAATTCGCGCACATTCCCCGGCCAAGAATACCCTTGCAAGTGCGCTATCACCTCGTCGCTCAGAGCCGGCACCGGCCGCCGCAGGTTTTGGGCACATCGGCTCGCAAAATGCGCCGCCAAGACCGGGATGTCCTCCCGGCGATCCCGCAGCGGCGGCAGCGTCACGGTAAGCATGTCCAAGCGATAGAATAGATCGTCCCGAAACGTCCCCTCCTGGATGGCCTTTTTCAGATCGCGATTGGTCGCCGCAACCACCCGCACATCCACCGGGATGGACTTCTCGCCGCCAACGCGGATCAGGTGGCCCTCTTCCAAAACTCGGAGCAGTACCCGCTGAGTGTCCGTGGACAAGTCGCCGATTTCATCGAGGAACAAAGTGCCGCCATTCGCCCGTTCAAAATGGCCAGTCTGCTGGTTCATCGCGCTGGTAAAGGCCCCTTTCTCGTGGCCGAACAACTCGCTTTCGATCAGGCCAGCGGGCAAAACCCCGCAATTGACCGGGATAAAGGGGTGCTCTCGCCGCGGACTCAGGTTGTGGATGATCTCCGCCAGCAGGTCCTTACCCGTCCCGGTCTCACCCAGCACCAGCACGGTCATATCCGTCTCGGCCATTCGTGCGACCTGCTCCAAGAGCTTGGTCATGACCGGGCTCTGGCTGAGAAATTCCCGCCCCGAAAGCCGCAACATTTGCTCTAGGAGCCGGATGTGGGCGCTTTGGGCGTCGGGGACTACCCGCACGTTTACACTGGCTACTTCTGACACCAAGCCATCCCGGTCCATGGTCCGCACCTCAAAGCGAAATGAGCCGGCTGGCAAAGCCTTGTACGTCGCACTATTGGCGAGCGTGAACGCGCTCCACTCTTCGGCCGGGCCGTAGCCGACGAGCCGATGGCTGTAACGCATTTGCTCGGCCTCGCTCCTGAAACTGATGCCTTGGAAGCGGAACTGAATCTCGGGCGTGCTAGCCGGGCAGGACACGGCTTGGGGTTCGTCCCAAGTCCGCCCGGCCACGACTTGGCGAATTCGGATGAGGGGCGGCGTCTCCCCAGGCTGATACGCAATGAGACCGGCCCGCGTCCCAAACCACAACTGGCCTTGGCTATCGCGCAGGATGGCCTCGACGATATTCTCCAACGCGCCCGGCCCCAGCCGAATGCACTGGAAGGTCTGGCCATCGTACTTCAGTACGCCCCCGCCGCTGGTCCCAATCCACATACCGCCCTGCGGATCGTTCACCAGCGCCAAAATGCCATTGACGGACAGTGCCCCCTGATCCACCGTAAACCGGCGCACCTCCTCGGAGGCGTAGTCCAAGGCGAACAGGCCGTAGTTTTCCGTTCCTACCCAGAGTACGCCCTGATACTCGCACAAAGCACTCACATCCGCGATGGCTTCCATGCCGGCTATATCAGGCGTGTGGAAATGGCCGTCTTTATAATAGCACAGGGCCGACGTTTTCCTACTGAAGCCGATCCAGAAGGCATCCGCACCGTCCTGCAACACGGCGGTGCAATCGCCGGGCAATCGCTCCTTGTGCTCTATAAAGCGGTCTTCTGCGATCCGTCCCAATCGCCCCTTGGACGTGCAGACGCTTAGGTTTCCTGCTTGGTCTTCCCACAGCCCGGCGATTCCTTCGGCGTGGCTCGTCTCGGCCACCTCAATCGCTTGGGCCTCTCCACCCGTCTCCTTGAATACCTGTCCTACGGGCCCTCCGCTCCAGACCTGCCCCTGTCGATCTACCACCAGAGTCGAGACCGTCCGCCTTGGAGCCACCGAGCGAATCCGGTCGTCTTCGCGACAGGCTAGGCCCCCCATCGTACCGATCCATAGCCGACCTTCGCGGTCTTCGCCCACACACCGGACCTCGCAGTCGGGTAGGCCGTCGGCTTCGGTGTATAACTGGACACTGACCGGATCGCAAAAAACCAGCCCGCCGCCCCAAAGCCCCACCCAGATATTCCCCTCGCGATCTTCGTACGTCAGCCGCGTATCCGAAAAGTGGCTATCCGGCAAGTGGGTGTGGAATGGATGCCAAGCCTGCCCGTCGTACACCAAGACGCCTCGGCGGGTCATCCACAGCCAGCCTCTATCGTCCAAGCGCACATGCCGCGTGCCGTGCTGTACGACATCCGCCCCTTCGACCTGATCGCCCGCCTTGATGAGTTCGAGCTGTTGACTAACTGGATCATAGCAGCCTATAACGGGTTCGGTACCAACATAGCGAAAGGCAATCCACAGCGGGCCGGAGGTGCCTTGGGCGAATTTCCACGGCCACTGTATCGCGCCGTTCCCCGCGCTCAGGTGTCGCCCATCGAGGCTGATTACCCCCCGCTCCCGCGTCGCCAGCCACGTCGTACCCGCCGCGTCAGTCGCTATGTCGTACACCGCGTCTAGCGGCTGGCCCGCAATGTCTGTCACGCACTCTACGCACCGCCCGTCGGCAAACCAGCCGACCCCTGCGTCGGTCAGCACCCGCATCGAGCCATCGGTCTGCGGTTGCAAGCTCAGGATCTTGTTGGACGGCAGCCCGTGCTCGGTGGTGTACACCTGAAATCTACGTCCGTTATACGCGGCCAGCCCGCCGCCGAGCGTCCCGAAGAGCATCCGCCCGTCTTGGTCCTCGGCAATCGTCATTACCGTGAGATGAGGCATCCCGTCCGACAGGCCAAAGGTATCGAAATGCGCCCCGTCGAACCGGCTGACGCCGCCGTCGGCCGTGGCGACCCAGAGCAGTCCGCGCCGATCTTGGTAGAGGTCTTCCACGTGCATCCCGGCTAGCCCGTCGAAGACCGTGTAGTGCTGTCCGAGGATGTGATCAAAGGATTTTTTCTGACTTGGGGATTTTGCGGATTCACGCGCGTCGTTCATTCTCCACCCTCTTTTTGCTCTCAGCGACGGTTCCCTTACTTGCAGGAAAGGGGGGCAGGGGTAAATCAATCAACCCTTTTTCCGCAGACTGTGCAATAGAATGCTGTGAGAAGAAAGGTCTGCGCCATAGCGATAATGGGTTGCTATACGAGCTTATTACCGCTGAAGCTCTTCCTCCGCCCGCTGCTGAAACGCACTCCGCTCCGCTGTTTTGAGCGTATTCCAAATTAGCAACTCTTTGCGGATCGCCTGCAAGAAGCTGCGGTTGGCCCGACGCCACGAATCATTGTCGCCGCTGAGGCAGCGCAGATAGAACACTAGGCCGTGAATATTGGCTTGGTCTTCGGGGCGGATGCACAGTATGGCGTGCTGGCTCACGCCCAAATCCAGCGGTGCCAGCCACACCTTGGCTTCGATGGCATAGGCCGTACCTTGGGGCGTGGCAAAGGATTGGAGCAAGGTACCCTCGGTGTAAAACGAGCCAATCGAGGCCTCGCCGTACGACGCTAGGTAATCCAACAAAAAGCCGCACAGGCCCTTAGCCTCGGTCGCCGACACCAAGAAGGGAAAGCGAAATTCCCACTCGGCACCCACTGGCGGCTCGGGCTGCCAGCGCCGCGCTATATCGGGCACGGCAGTGCGAGCGGCCACCCGAGCCGGATATACCGTCGATAGCAAGACCACTCCCATGACGATGAGCGCCGAAAACACAGCCGCCAAGGACGAATAGTTCAAATTGAGGCCGCCCAGCATGTCCAAGTAGTTCAGCACCAAGCCCATCCCTTGTCCCCCCAAGTACCCCAGCGTAATGCCCAAAACCGCATAGGCGCAGGCTTCGGCGATAAACAGCAGGGCGATATGGGACGGAGCCAGTCCTACGGCCGCGTAGATGCCAATGTCCTTGAGGCGCTCGTACACCGTCCCTAGCATGGTATTGAGGACGATGAAGGCGGCGATGAGCATGGGTACGATCAGCACCCCTAAGCCCTTTATCGCCGTCGCCCCAATCGACGAATAGGCCCAGACGTCGATAGTCGAAGTCCCGTCTTGCCGCAAACCGACGAACAGGCTGACGGCCACCCGCAGCAGAAAGTCTTCCAACAGCGCTTGGGCCGCCCCAGAGTCCAACCGCTCCCGGTCAAAGGCAACGGCCACCGAGCGCAACCGCCCCCCCATTTGGCGGACGATCTCATAGGGCACAATGAGCACGTTGTCCGGCAGTATGTGTACATAGGGGCGGTACTGGGAGGCGGTGGCTGGCGTGGCCGCGCTCTGGTTGATCTGAAAGGTGCTACCAGCAGTCCGGGACAGCTCAAAGTCCACCGGCGTCAGCGGCCCGTCGTCTAAGTCGCGGATGTCGTTGAAAACCTCTGGATCGAACAAGCCCACCACGGTCAGTTCCTTGCCCATCACCTGCACTTGCGCCCGTCCCAAGTCGCCAGCATCCAAGCCCAAGGCTTCGGCCATCGGCAAGGGCAGTAGACAACTAGCCTCGGTCGCGGTGGTAAAAAAGCGACCGGCCGTCAGAGCTTGGTCAACGCCTGTGATGTCAGTTTCCTCGGGATTTAGGCCGAGCAAGCCGTAGGTCCGCACCAACTGTCGCCCGGCCGCAGCTTCGAGGTATGTCTTTTTGTCCTCTTGCAAAATGAACCAGTTGCGCGGGCTGATCGGGCCGACCGCGGAAAAGTGAGAGCGAATGTAATCCAACATGGGCTGGCCCAAGGGATTCCATGCCCGGTTGCGGACCAAGAGGCCCTCGTACTCACCCTCGTGTTCGAGAGGCAGCGAGATAAAGCGCGCCCGACTCTCGTACGAGGCAAACGAAAGCACCGTAAACGTCAGCAGCACCAGAGTCGTCAGAGTCAAACCCGTGCGCAGTTTGCGCCGCCGCATGTTGGATATGCCCAGCATAAACGCAGCATGAGCGACGCTAAAACGCCGCATCTCAACGTGGTGGATCCGGTCGCCGCGCTCCTTCATAAAACTGTTGAAGCGGCTGCTAATGAGGACGAGGACGAGACCGGCCATAGCCATGATGGCAAAGGCCAGCAGGATGACCAGTGGATGGGCGATGGCAAAGGCGGGATGCACCTGCGAGACCGCGAGGCAGACTATGGTTAACAACGCGCCAAAACCAGTCAATTGCCGCGTGATCTGCGTTGCCCCCAGCAGCAGACGTTCACCCAAAAAGGCCGCGGGAATAAGCAGCGCCAAGAAAAATACCATGCCCTTTATGACGTCGTTTAAGGTCGCTATGGCCTCGGGATAGACCTGGTTTTCCAGTCCCAGCGCCACCCGCAGATGGGCCACGTAGCGACTCCACTCTTTTTGGCGAGCGGCCTCTTGGGCAGCTTCGAGGACTTGGGCGGTGCGCTCGTGCAGGCGCTGCAGGTAGTGGTTTTCAATGGCGTGGTCGCGCATGGTCTGCAACCGATCCTCGTCGAGACGCCACATGTCCCAAGCGGCCTGCAACAGCGTCGGCACCAGCCGCTCTTCAGCTAGGGAAAAACCCTCGCCATTGGGTCGGCTGTCGGGGATGCCGTTGTTGAGTAACAACACTTGGCGGCCCGCCAGTATTTTGATGCGGTTTTGCGGATCGGCGTCCTGCGGCCCGAATACTACCCCGGCCGCTTCGTCGAGGCCGCTGCCCAGCGCGTAGCCGTATTGGCGCGGGGCAGTGTCGTAGCGGTTGATCACAGTGATGCCACTCAAGAAATTGAGCGAGCGCGGATTGATTAGGCCGTAAAAAGGACGGCTCAGGCAGGGAAACACCACCACCGATTTTTCGGTGAGCGCCCACTGGACAGTGATTGGGATGGAGCCGTCAGGCAGCGGCTTCCCGTGGAATCCCTCCGCCCTTTTGCTCAGGTCGGCGGCGTAGGTAATGGCTCCGTCGTGCGGGTCCAAGACGTACACGTTGGTGCGGTACTGGGCCTGCGGCAGCCCCATTATGAACAGTTCGCCCTCGTCGTCGCTCAGATGGACTTGGGCCGTGCGCACCCCTTTGACGGCTTTGCCAGCGGTCGCCCGTTGTGAACGCACCACGGCTACCGCATCGGCCACCGGCCGGTCCGGCGTTTGCGAGCGGCGCGGAAAGGTCCGCACCTTGAGGCGCAAATCGCGCAAGCGATCCTGCAGCACCGGCCCGAAGGACGCTTTCTCTTCCAACAACTGCGGATCGTTGAGCGCCTGTTGCAGCACGCCGTTTATCAAGGCGACTTGGCGTGCCAGATTGTCGTAGTTGACCGCGGTGGGCTGGTCCAGCGGCGAATCGATCTGCAGGCGGGAGTCGTTGACAGTGATCAGACCCAAGGATATCAAGCCACCTTCGAGCGCGAGCTGGCTGTTGGCGGCGATGCCGCCGGGCATGTACGCCGACCAGTCCAAGCCCTTGATGGGGGTAATGCCGTTGACCAAACTGCCGACGGCAGCCGAGTTCAGGGTGCTGGCGTAGCCACTGAAGCGGCGACCGAATGGAGCGAAAAAGCGCCGCAATTCGGGTCTGGCGGTATTATTCCAGATGCCGACTTGATCGGTGCGGCTCGACAGGTCGAGGCCGATGAACAGGTCTATGTGGAGCGGTTCCTCCGAGCGGCGGGCGTGGCGAGCGAGAAAGTCGGCCATGCCCTGGCGACCTTGAAAGTGAGCCGAGGTCGCCACCAAAATGGTGCTACGCGCCGGCGGATGGACCGCTAGATGGCGGGCCAATTCCAATAAAGCGGCAATGCCGCAGGCAGTCTCAGCGCTAGGTGCCCGACCCGGTACCACGGAAATCCCGTCGTAGTACGCCTCAATGGCAACGCGCTCGGCGGCCAGTTCGGGATCGGCACCCGGGATCACGCCCCAGATATTCCACGCTGGCCGCTGTTGCCAGTCCATGCGGCCCTGCAAATGTACCGATAGCTCACCGGCCCGCAGGCGCTGGCGCAAGTCTAGGCCCGCTTCCCGCTCGATCCAGAACCGAGGAATGTCTAGCGGCACGTGGGCGTACTTGGCCGCGGCTTGGTGGCGGTTGGCCTGTTCAGGCGCGATAAACACCACGGCCCGGGCACCTAGCGACGCGGCGTGCAGCCAGTGGTTCCAACTATCGAATTCCAGCAGGACAATGCGCCCGTCAATAGCGTGGCCGTCGAAGTCGCCCCACTCACCCCGGCCGCCGTAGATCATCGGCGCTTGCAGCCCCTCTGGCGGCAGCGTAACCGTCCGCGCCAGATTCGGCCACAAACCCCACAACGGCACCTCTTCTCCGCTCTGCTCCAAGCGCAGGCGACCGCCGCGCTCTACGGGCACCACCACGGCAAACGAATCGCGCCGCACCGCTTCGACGCCAGCCGCAACCAACGCTCGTTCCACCAACGCAGCAGCCGCTTCGGCACCAGGATAGCCAGCCAAGCGCGATTCGACCGCGCTTAACGCTTCGATAGTGGCGCGCAAAGCAGCCACCTCGCCGTAGCAAGGCGTTTGCAGTAACAGCCCGACGAAGTATATGCTGCCCAGCCACCGATAAGTCGCTTTGCAAGTCACGCCGCTAACCCCAAAAAATCACATTGCCGACTGTGCCAGTAAAATGATCTATGACCAGAAAGATGCCGCCCGGCAGCAGTTGCCCCAAGATCAGGCCCATAAAAAACGGCCTAGTCCGGTGGTAGCGGTCGGCACCGCCGTACTTGAGCACTAGGACTTTGATAAACCAAGCCAAAAACATATTGAACCACAGGTGATCCATAATCCAAGTCGGCCCAATGGGATAGCCCAAAGGATGCAGAGGCCACCAAGCGTAGTGCCACCGGGCCACGGTCAAGCCCAGCATAATGGTCGCGCCCAAGCCCATGTTGATCCAACCCCACAGGTGCAGCTCGCTCGGATAGCGCAACAGGCCCTCGACATAGCGGTAGGGGGCTTCGCGGCTGACCGTGCCCCGCAGGTTGAGGTTGCCGTGCTCGTAGCTCAGTTCCAAAATCATCCAAGTCGAAGCCGCTAGCGCCACGGCTATGGCCACGACCATAGCCCAAAACAAAGGCCGCCGTCCCCGGCTCAGTTCCCCGCTCAGTTTCAGGCTGTTGGCGCAAGAGGCCATAACAAAGCTGCGGACATTGGCCGTCCAAATATAGGTGCTAGCCAGCAAGACCAAGCCCGGTGCTCCCAGCGCCGACGAGCCTACCGCGGAGATGAGGATGCCAGCCGGTACCACGGGCGGAGCACCGTCGGACAGACCGCCCTCGGCGACCACCCGAGTAAAGGCGACAAAAAGGGCACCGGCCAGAAACAGCAACGCTGCGCCAGCCCACAGCGGCAATCCAGCCAACCACAGCCAGCCAACCATGATCGCCGTGCCAACCACGAGAATAATCACCGCCGCTCGGTATGACAGGATTTCATCGGCGTCATCAATAGCCGGATCCCCAGACCAAGCCTTGCGCCAGACCGCAGCCAGATGGCGGCGGGCGGCCCACAAGCCGCCGAGGAACAGGACCAACATGGCACCCATGGCGTGATAGACCTGCAGCGTGTGCCCGATGCCGTGGCCACTGCCCAAGCTGGGCGCATTGCCTACGCCGAGGATGGCGAAAGTGCCGCGCAAAACATTGGCCAACAAATTGAAAACCCACAGGCTGAGCGCGACTTCGGTCTTGAGGAAATAAAAAAAGCCGAGGATGTGGAAGCGGAAGATGATATACAGCTTAGAGGTGCCGCGCATAATCGACAGTTCTTGGTGGAACAGATCGACGCCGCTAGCGAATTGCACGCCTTCCGGGAAGTAGGCGTGCAGGCCGTGTAGCGTACTCCAAGTAGCGGCGAGGGCAAAACCGGCCCACATGCCCCGGTTTTTAAAAAAAGGCGGCCAGCGCTCTGTGCCCTCTCCCATCGCAGTCATGGCCAGCGGCACTTGCACCAGCGGATAGACGAGGCGCTCGTTGTCGATCCACTGCCGCCGCAGCACGACCATGATGGCGATCATCACTAGGAAGAGCGACCAGATAAAGGGCTGCCAAGCCGCCAGCGCCATTAGCCAGGCCTTCCACGGCACCGCGTAATCGGCTCCCATCCCCTCAAAGAAAAACTGGGCGTCGCCGAGCTGGCGCGGCATCATCCAGTGGGGAATGTGGGGGTGGATGAGGCTTTGCCAATCGTTTTCGGGCGTGGCATAGTAAAAGGGGGAGGCGAGTTGGCTGATGATCTTTGAGGTAAAAACAATGGGGATGGGCGAGGCCATCACCATCATTATATACACCAGCAGCAATTCGCCTCGGCGCAAACCCTGCGTCCCGCACAATTTGAGCACGGGATTGATCAGACCCGTCAGCAGGGCCAGCAGGCAAACCGCGCCGACCGTGCTAAAGCCCAAGGCCATGAAGGAGCCTTGCAGGTACAGGGTGCTATAGGCTATGCCGCCGCCGATGAAAGCGGCCAAAAAGGTGCCCAAGGCAAAGGCCCGGAGCGTAAAGGCCGAGCCAGTCTCTTCGACGGTAGGCTCTGGGTCGGGCGGCTCTAGGTTCAGCCGTGAGCGAAAGGCAGATGGCAGCAGACGGCCAACCCTTCCCGGTTCAGGTGTAGTAGGATCGGTCGCCGGCATTGCAGGTCCGTCGTGCGGGAAGGCCGGACGAAGTCACGGTTTTAGTTTTGAACGGTGGAGGCGAATCGCTCCGCGAGCAGGCGGGGCAGTTCGCCTAGGTGGGCTATTTGGTGATATTGCTGGCGCTCGGCTTCCGAAGGCTCGACGCGTTCGTGGAGCCAAGTGGTGTAATACGGCACATAGACGGCGTGCCCACCCAAGGCGACGACGGGCAGGATATCCGATTTGAGCGAATTGCCCACCATGCAAAAGTCAGCCGGTTGGACGCCGTGGCGCTGTAGCAGAGCCGCGTAGGTTTCCTCGTTTTTTTCGCTGACAATTTCGATGTGGGTAAAGTGATCGGCCAAGCCGGAGCGAGCGATCTTGGCCTCTTGGTCGAACAAATCGCCTTTGGTCAACAGCATCAGGGGATGGGTTCGGGACAGGTGGGTGAGTACTTCCTCAACGTGGGGCAGCGGTTCAATGGGCATTTGCAACAGCTCTTTGCCATAGTCCAAAATCTGGCGAATTTGCTGCCCTGTTACCGCGCCCTTCGTCAGGTCGAGAGCCGTCTCTATCATCGACAAGGTGAAGCCTTTGATGCCGTAGCCAAAGTGAGCTAGGTTGCGCATTTCGGTCTCGTCCAGTTCCCGCTCGGTCCACGTCGGATCGCAATCCGGGGCCAACAGATGCTTAAAACGGTCTTTGGCCGTTTCAAAGTAGATCTCGTTGTCCCACAGGGTATCGTCGGCGTCAAAGGCAATTAGGGCGGGCATGGCGGAGTGGGCTGGACGCTCGCCCATCATAGATGCAGCAGCGGCTGGTCGGGAGAAAGCGGATTGGGGACCAGTTTTTGCCCTGCAAGGTCAATGTGCCAGTCCATTTCTTCGAGCGGAACGGCCCCTAACAGCGGTTGGGTGCCCCGAGGCAATTCAATGGCTCTGACCTGACATACTCGTCCCTGCACTTCGAGCTCAACCATGCCTAAAACGCGGCATTCGCGCTGGCCACCATCCGCGGTAACCACGCGCATGGCCCCCAAATCTTCGAGCTTGAGCGAATCCATGATTTCAGCGGGCAGTGCCAACTCAGCCGCACCGGAATCCACCAGCATGTCACAGGAGACTTCTCGCCCCTGTTTCCCCGGCGGCAGGAACCGATTCTGCCAGTTTCTCATTTTGGCGGGAACGCGAAAGATACCCAAGAGATTATCCTCCGTAGTGTCGTTTTCAAATAATACGTTATAGATTTATGAATACCTTTGACCCGCGCAAGGTCTGCTCCTGGCCCGGACGCGGATCGTCCTCTCTTTGTAACGAGATAGCTTATGCCGACGCATCGACTTCGCTTCTTGCCTTTTTTGTCCGTCTTACTCTGGATCGTCCTACTCGACGGGGCTTGGGCACAATCCCAAGCAACCACCGGCGTAATCCGCGGCTTTGTCTGGGACCAGTTTGGCAACCCCATCGCCAACGCCACCGTCGCGCTCAAGGAAACCCGCACCAACTACGAGCGCATCCTTACCTCGTCCGACTTAGGGCTGTTCACCGCAACCTTGTTGCCCCTCGGCTCCTACGACGTGACGGTACAGGCAGCCGGACGGGCCGAAGTGCGGCAGACCGGGGTGCAAGTGCGCGTCGGCGAGACCGTGGAATTGATCGTCAAAATGCTGCCGCAGATGGAGGAGATGATCGTCGAGGCGGCCTTATCGACGGTGGATATAACGCAGAGCGAACCAGCCACGCGCCTGCCCGAAGAGGCCGTGCAGGACCTGCCCAACAACGGGCGCAACTTCCTCAACCTGACGCTGTTGACGCCAGGCGTGGCCATTGTCCAAGGCCCCGACGGCGACGAGCTGAGCATTGGCGGCCAGCGCGGCATTCACAACAACATCTCGGTAGATGGTGCCGATTTTAATAACCCCTTCTTCGGCGAACAGCGCGGCGGCCAGCGCCCAGCCTTCACCTTTAACTTGGACGCGGTCGAGGAAATGGTGGTAGTGCCGCAGGGGGCCAACGCGGAATTCGGTCGTTCCAGCGGCGGCTTTGTCAACGTCATCACCAAATCGGGCACCAACCAATTGCACGGCTCAGTGCATTTCTTCGGCAAAAACGACGCCCTGTCGGGCACAGCGCGGCACGAGGGCTTAGAGCGCGCGCCGGATTTTAGTCAGGGCCAGTTCGGCTTCACTATGGGCGGGCCGCTGATAAAGGACCGGGCCTTTTTCTTTACCGCCTACGACCAACAGGTATTTAGGGACACCAAGCAGAGCGACAGCGAGCGCATTGATCCCCGGCTGCGCGAATTTATGGACGAGCAATTCAACGGGGCGCTAGCCGGCGACTACGGGCCGATTGACCGCACCAACGACGCCCGCGCTTTCCTCGCCAAAATCGACGCTCGCCTTTCGGATGAACACTACGCCACCTTCAAATACAATTACACTTGGTCCGAACAGGAAAACGGCACCTTTGACGTGGACTCGTGGGCCCGCAGCGCCAACGCCGTAGAACAGGACTGGTCGCACGCCTTCAACGGCAGCCTGCTATCGCTGCTGTCCGCAACCACCACCAACGAATTCCGCTTCCAAGTCTCCCGCGAGGATCGCCCGCGGCCCTACCTTGGCCCGGACAACCCCAACACCGGACGGCCCTTCCCCGACACGGGCATGGATTTTGTCCACGGCTATCGCTTTGGCATGCCGTTCTTCATTCCGGTCGAGTACTACGACACCCGCATCCAAGCGCTCGACAACATCTCCGTGACCAAGGGCGATCACTTAATCAAAGCCGGGATCGAGTGGAACCGCGTCGAATCCGTGCAGACCTTCATCGGTTTTGCCAATGGCCGCTACATCTTCAGTTCGCTAGATGGCTTTCTCAACTTCGTCGAGCAGGGCAACAGCTACGTCGAGTGCGCCGACGGCAGCACCAGCACCACTGGAGCCTGCCCCGACGGGACGGATATCACCGGGCCGGTCCTGCTCTATTTGCAGCAATCCGGCGTCGGCGGCCTGACCGTGGAAGAAGCGGGCACCCAGAGTATCCCGCAGCACGAATTAGCCCTGTTTGTACAGGACAGTTGGCAACCCTCAAACAAGCTGACGCTCAATTACGGTCTGCGCTGGGAAGCACAAATTCAGCCCAATGTGCTCACCGATCCAGACGAGGTATTCTTCGCCGATTTCATCGACGCAACGGTGACCAACGAGACAGGCACCTACGAATTCCCCTCCAACGGCACCATTCCCTCGGACTGGGACATGTTCCAGCCGCGCCTAGGAGTGGCCTACGATGTACACGGTGATAACAAGACCTTGCTGCGCGGCAGCGCCGGGATTTACTACGCCCGCATCCCGGGCTTGAACGTGGCCAGCACGCGCTCGACCAATGGCTCGCGCGGGCAATCCATTTTCCGCGCCAGCGCCCTGACGCCCATTTTAGGTCCACCGCCGACCTACGGCGAATTGCTGCCCACGCCCCAAGGCGATCCCTTCCTGCCCAGCATCTTTGTCTATGACCAGAATTTCGAAAACCCGCGCACTATCAGCGCAAACGTCGGCATCGAACGCGAATTACATGCGTCCGGTCTGGTCGGCTCCTTCGGGTACACATACGCCCGCACCGATAATCTGACGCGCTTTGTCAACCGCAACGACGCCATCTTCGGCTCTCCGTGGGCAACGGGACTGGGGGCTGATGGCAGTAACGGCATCGGTGATTTGACCGTGGTCGAGAGCACGGCCAAGTCGCGCTACCACGGCCTCAGCTTCGGCTTGCGGCAGATGGTGCACGACGACTTACAGTTCCAACTCAACTATACCTTGTCGTGGGACAAATCCGACGACGACAACGAGCGCGATCCCTTCACCTTCCGCTACGTCGATGCGACCCAACTGGAGCGCGAATGGGGCTATTCGGACCGCGACCAGCGCCACCGCTTCAATGCGTGGGCCTTGGCCGCATTGCCCGGCGGAATGTTACTCAACCAGCGCCTGAGCTACTATTCGGCGCAGCCAGTCTCCGCATCCTGCGCGGGCGGCCGCTCGACCAACCCGTGGGGCGCAGCCTCCGACCGAATCTGCGACGACGGTAGCATCACGGCGCGTAACACATTGCGCAAGGACAACGAATTTTTTTCCTATGACGTGCGCCTATCGCGGCCCATATTAGTGGGCAGCGGCCAGCTAGAGGCCATTGTCGAGGTCTTCAACCTGCTCAACACGGACAACTTCCGCGACCCCTCCAGCGTCGGCCTCCTGTTCAATTTCGACGGCACCGTGCAGTCGGGCTTGGGCGACCCGCGCCAAGTGCAGGTCGGCTTGCGCTACGTCTATTGAATGGCTCAGCGATAGAATTGGAGGCTCGTCCTACTGCAATAGTCCTTGGGAACGTTGCTACTTATCAGCGGCCGATATATCATCGTCAGAACAACACAAAGACCGCTTAACCCCGACATATGCCGAGAAATTTTATGAATCACAACATTCGACCAAATTCGCTCCGCCCCCTGCGGCGCTGGATCCCGCTGGCGGCCCTCCTGCTGGCGATTGCCCCCACCCAACTACATGCCGGCGCTTGGACGCAGGACTCGGGCGGAATGTACTTCAAAATCGCCGGACTTTCCTTCCGCTCCCAAGACTATCTGGACGCCACCGGCGACCGGCGGGAGCGAGTGGCAAAACCCAGCATGGAGGAATTGAGCGACGAGAGTATGTCGGCTTACCTAGAATATGGTTTGCACGAACGCTTGACCTTGGTGGCCACCCTGCCCTACAAGCGCTTGGTGTACAAGAATACCGAGGTGAAGGTATTCAAAAGCGACGTCCTCGATACCACCATAACCCGCATCCACCCCGACGAAATCAACTCGGGTCTGGCCGATTTGGAACTGCGCCTGCGCTGGCGCTTGCTGCGCAATCCAGCGGTGGTCTCCCTAGCGCTAGGAGGCAAATTCCCTTTAGGCTACGACATGGATCAAGACAGCATTGGTTCCCTCAGCACGGGCGGGCTTGGCTTGGGGCCGAGTCCAGTGGATGACGGCGCAGGTGCCGACAACAAGGTTCCCTTGGGCACGGGCGAGAGAGACATCGACATACGCCTATTGTTGGGCAAATCGCTGTATCCACTCCCGGGCTACTTGACGAGCACGGTCGGCTATCGCAAGCGAGGCGGGGCCTTCAGCGACGAATTCTTCTATGGCTTCGAGGCCGGTGTCACCTATAAACGCCTGCTAGTCAAAGGCGCGGTCGAAGGAATGCGCACCATGGGCGACTGCGGTGCCATGGGACAAGGCGGTCTCGTCGGCGACCAGGACATCCTCAAGCTGGCCCCTGGATTGATCTGGTCCCTCAGTAAGCACCTAGAACTCGGCGTCGATCTGTTCCACATCGCGGCTGGCTGCAATACCGCCGCGGGCACGACCTACGCCGTGGGCTTGGCTTTCAAGCGCTAGAATCGCGGTTGCAGAGCCAATCTGTTATATTTTGGTCGAACCGCCATTGAAAGGAGGCTGTGATGCCGCGCAAAAAATGGGAGATTCCCGAGCGTCAGGCCACCGATGAAGCCGTCTATCTCAACCGCCGCAAGTTCATCCGGCGGGCCGGCTTGGGCTCCATCGGCCTGCTTGCGGGATGCATCCCAGAAAAACTCCTCAATCCAGAAAAGCTCGTCGATACGACAAAATACCGTCCCACGATCATCGAGCCAATCCCACCTTCAGAGTGGTATCCGGCCCCCACGAACGATGAGTTTTCCACGCTCGACCGGCCGCTCACCGACGAAGCGATAGCAGCCCTGTACAACAACTTCTATGAATTCTCCACTTCCAAGGAGGTCTGGCGCTTCATAGACAATTTTGAGCCTGCCCCTTGGACGGTGGAAATAAGCGGCCTAGTGCCGGAGCCCAAGACCTACGACATCGACTACCTAATCGGCATCATGGATTTGGAAGAGCGCCTCTACCGCCACCGCTGCGTCGAGGCTTGGTCCATGGCCATCCCGTGGACGGGCTTTCCCATGCGAGACCTCATCGACTTTGTCCAACCGCTATCATCGGCCCGCTACGTGCGCATGATCTCCTTCTTCAACCCCGAGGTGGCCCCAGTACAATGGGATCGATCCGATTGGCCTTGGCCCTATACCGAGGGCCTGACCATGGACGAAGCGACCAATGAGCTGACTTTGCTGGTGACGGGCGTTTACGGCCACGAAATGCCCAAGCAACACGGTGCCCCCCTGCGTCTAGTGACGCCCTGGAAATACGGCTATAAGGGTCTCAAGTCGATCACTAAAATCGAATTCACCAGCGAACAGCCGGCGACGTTTTGGAACACCCTAGCGCCCCACGAGTACGGCTTTATCTCCAACGTCGAGCCGCAAGTCCCCCACCCCCGCTGGTCGCAAGCCAGCGAGCGCTTCATTTCCACCGATTTGAACGCAACCGAACGACGCGAGACCCTCCCCTACAACGGCTACGCAGAGTACGTCGCTCATTTGTACGAGTAAGGAAGCCCTTATGCGCCAGTTCCTATCGTCTATCGTCTTACTCTGCCTCCTCGCCGCGCCGCTCGCCGCCCAGCAAGAGGCGCTGTACGGCACCTGGGGGGGCACTATGGTCGATGAGCAAATCGGCGAGATTGCCATTCGCCTGACCTTTGAGGAAGATGGAGCCTTTGAGATCAACCAAGTCATTCAGGTGAAAGACGACTTCCTCGCCGATGTCCAAGTCCCGGAACCACCCACCATGGAGACGATTGTTGCCCACGGCACCGGCACCTATGGCGTCTCGGGCGACAATCTCTTGGTCGATATAGCCGCATTAGACCTGTCCGTTGACGGTGAAAGCTTCGCCGATTTTTTTACCCAAGTGGCCCGTGACTTTGCCCGTTACGTAGCAGACTCACACGAAATCCCCGCAGAGAACTATCCGGCCTTTGAAGAAGAATTTATCGACGCGTTTTTCGCTGAACTCGATAAGGTGCAGTTCCTCGCTATACTCGATAAGTGGGGGATTAGCCAGTATGCCATTGAGGGAGACGCCCTGTTCCTCACGACCACGAGGGGGACCGGGGTTACCATCTGGGAACTCCACCGCATAGATGACTCCAGTGCGGTCGTCGAAACTACCTGGGGCGGCCTGAAAGCAACTTGGCGTCCGTGATTAAGTGAGGAATAGATAGTTCAACACACGTGCGCGACTCTGACTCTGACTTTCTCGGCGGGGCTTCCCCCGCCGTTTTTTTATATACTTTCCCCGGTATTCTCCAACTCTCGCACAAAAAGTAGGTACCGATGGAACGGCTGATCAGCCTATTCGGACTTTTGGTGATGATCGCCTTGGGCTTCGCCATGAGCGCCGACCGCCGCAAAGTAGATTTTCGCTTAGTAGCAGCCGGCGTGGGACTGCAATTTCTCCTCGCCCTGCTCGTTCTCAAGACCGGACCCGGACAGGCGCTTTTCGGTTATATTGGCGCTTTTTTCACTGCCTTGCTCAACTACGTCGATGCTGGCTCCAGCTTCGTCTTTGGCGACGCATTCGGCGAGCATTTCTTCGCCTTCAAGGTACTGCCGACCATTATCTTCTTTTCTGCCCTAATGGGCGTACTCTACCACTTGGGGCTAGTGCAGTACGTGGTGGCGGCCTTCGCTTGGGTCATGCAGCGCACCCTGCGCACCTCGGGCGCAGAAAGCCTAGCCGCGGCCGCCAACATCTTCGTCGGTCAGACCGAAGCTCCGCTAGTGGTGCGCCCATACGTGGCCAGCATGACCCGATCGGAGTTGATGGCCTTGATGGTCGGCGGCTTTGCCACCATTGCCGGAGGCGTATTGGCCGCCTTCGTAGGTCTGGGAATTGACGCCGGTCATCTGGTAGCCGCCTCGGTGATCTCGGCCCCAGCGGCGTTGTTGGTGGCCAAGGTGATGCAGCCCGAGGTAGAAGAGTCCAAGACGCTAGGGCAGGTATCGATTGAGGTGGAGCGCACGGCCACCAATGTGGTGGAAGCTGCGGCCAACAGCACCTTGGACGGCTTGCGGCTGGCCCTGAACGTGGCCGCCATGCTCATCGCGGCACTGGGGTTGATCGCCCTAGTGGACGGGGCATTGGGCCTGTTGGGCCAGGGCGTGGGCTACATGCTAGGCATAGAGGATCTGGAGTGGTCTTTGTCCGCGGCGCTGGGTTATTTATTTGCGCCCTTTGCCTGGCTGATGGGCATTGAGGCCAAGGATTGTTTGCTGGCCGGCGAGTTATTGGGCAAGAAAATGGTGGCCAATGAATTCGTCTCGTACGTCCAATTGAGCCAGTGGATCCAGCCCGATTCAGGCGTGGAGCTGAGTCAGCGCTCGGTGATCATCCTGACCTATGCCCTGTGTGGTTTTGCCAACTTCAGCAGCATTGGCATCCAGATCGGCGGCATCGGCGGCATTGCCCCCGAGCGGCGGCGCGATTTGGCGCGGTTGGGTTTTCGCGCTATGCTGGGCGGCTCCCTAGCCTGCTTTATGACCGCCTGCGTGGCCGGGATCCTGCTGTAAGCGTCGAATGATGGAGAGGAGTTGCGGCGGCTATTCAATTGTTAGATAGAAACCCTTGTCATATAATAGACTTCCTAGGGGCGATCTAGGAACTTTTTGTTCTAGCAAACCGCGCTTTCAGGGCTTGGGGCCTTGGGCGTTTGTGGGAGGGAAACTGCGATGAGCAAAATGGCCAAGCTGATGTGCCTATGGGCGATTTTGGAGAGTGGAGCCGTTTGGGCCCAGCCGGAGGGCTTTATCGAGGGGATGATTACCGAGGGGGCGGGGGAGGCTCTGTCTGGTGCCAATATCGCCGTGCGCTTGCCGGTGGAGGGCTACAAAGCTGGAACTACAGCGGATGCAGATGGGCAGTTCCGCATCGCCGTTCCAGCGGGAAACTACCAAATCGAAATCACGTTTGTCGGCTACAAGTCCCACCTGCGGGAAAACGTGCAGGTGCGAGCTGGCCAGACCACCCGGCTGGATGCGATCTTGGTGGAACAGGTCATTTTTCTCGCGCAAAGCGTGGTATCTGCCTCCCGCCGGCAGGAAAAAATTCTCGACGCTCCAGCCTCGGTATCCGTAGTCGAGGGCAGCGAAATCCGCAACAATCCAGCGTTGAGTCTCTCCGACCACGTCAAGAATCTGCCGGCAGTGGACATTGCAAAGAGGGGGTTGGCGAACGCCAACGTGGTGGTGCGCGGCTTCAACAATATATTCTCCGGCACCCTGCTCACGCTGACGGACAACCGCATCGCCCGCGTGCCCTCGCTACGAGTCAACGCCTTGAATTTCATTCCGCTCACCAACGACGATGTGGAGCGCATAGAGGTGGTATTAGGGCCGGGGTCGGCCCTGTACGGGCCCAACAGCGCCGATGGGGTCATGCACATCATCACCCATTCCCCCTTTACCTCGCAGGGCACGAACGTGCACGTGGGGATGGGGGAGCGCAATCTGCGCCATACCACAATCCGGCATGCCGGCGTGGTGGGGGATCGCTTGGGTTACAAGATTTCGGGCCAGTACTATACGGGGACGGAGTGGGAGTACACCGACCCGGAGGAGGTGAAGGCCCAAGCACTGAGGCAGACGGAGATAGATGCAGGTGCGGATTTGCCACCCCTCAAAACGCGCGATCCCAACAACAGAAACCAAAGTGTCGAAGCGCGCCTAGACTGGCGGGCCGCGGATGACTTGACGGCCATCTTGGCGGCGGGACACAACAAGGCGAACGTAATCGGGGGGACCGGCGTGGGGGCGTCGCAGACCATAGACTGGCAGTACAACTACGCCCAGTTGCGGCTGCTATACCGCGACTGGTTCTTCCAAGCCTTCCGCAACTGGAACGACGCGGGCGACACGTATCTGCTGCGCACGGGCGATCCCGTCGTCGATAGGTCGTCCCTCAACGTGTTCCAAGCGCAGCATACGTCTAGTTTAGGTCAACGTCAGCGCTTCACCTACGGCCTTGATGCCCTGTTGACGCGGCCCGATACGGACGGCACCATCATGGGCAGTAACGAGGAGGACGACAGCCTCAACGAGTTCGGCGGCTACTTGCAGAGCGAAACCGCCCTGAGCGACATGCTGGACTTGGTGCTGGCCCTGCGCTACGACTACCACAGCCGTCTCGAAGATCCCGAGCTATCGCCTCGGGCCGCCTTGGTGTTCAAGCCGCAGGTGACCCAGACATTGCGGCTGACCTACAACCGGGCCTTCAGTACGCCCACCTCGAACAATCTCTACCTCGACCTGCAAACGGCCAGAGATCCCTTCGGACTGAATCCAAACTTCTCGCCCCTCTCTTCGGCGCTCGGCCTAGGAGAGTTCAAATCCATCGATGTCTGGACCCAAGGAAACTACCGCAGTTCTGGCTACGGCTTCACCTTCCGGCGGAACGACGCCGGCCGGCCCCTGTTCCGCTCGCCCTTTGCCCCAATGGCCGGTCTGCCAGCCGACCAGTACCTGCCTTTGGACGACCCACTGTTCACCAACGCGATGTGGGGGATCGGTCGGCAGGCGGTACTGGCGCAGTTTGGGCCAGCTTTCCAGGAACTAGCGACCGATGCCCTGATGGCCCAAGGCATGGGAGCTGAAGACGCCCAAGCAGCAGCCGGGCAGTTGGCCGCAGCCCTGCCCGGCATCGTGCCCGAGCAATTGCCCGGCCTGCGCAATATCATGGGCCGGTTGAACATCGAGACGGAGCCGCTCGGCGCAGAGCCCGATCCGCATCGACCGCCTTTCTTCTTCGTAGAAGCGGACGGCATCACCCCCATTACGGCCTATGATGTGCCGCGCCTTCACTCGGCCATTACTCAGACTATCGAATTCGGCTATAAAGGCATAGTGGCCGATAAATTGGTAGTAGCCGCGGATTTGTACCAGTCTAGGATCGAGGATTTCGTCGGGGCGATTTCAGTGGTAACTCCCACGGTCTTCCTCGATTCGCAGACTCTGGGTGCGGCCCTGGGCGAGAGCATCGGCGCGGCCTTGTCCGATCCGGCCAACGAGCAACTAGCTGGGGCGCTGGCAGCGCTGGACGCGGCGCAGGTACCGGGGGTGGTGGAGGGCAACAACAACGGCTCGCCGGTGGACGAACTGACCGGCATCCTCACCGCGGGAGCGGCAGCCATCCCCTACGGCACGATCTCGCCCGAGCAGGCTTCCGATCCCTACGCGATGATTATGAGCTACCGCAATTTTGAAGATGTGACCATCCACGGGCTAGACCTGAGCTTGGCCTACTTCCCCGCCGACCACTGGCGGCTCACGGGGAATTACTCCTTTGTCAACGACAATCTCTTCGAGAATCTGAAGTTTTCCCACGGCGAGGGGGGGGCCGACATAGCCCTCAACGCGCCCCGACACAAGGTCAAGTTGGGAATGGACTACAATTTTGCCGAGTGGGGATTGGCGCTAGGGGGTCAGATGCGTTGCATCGATTCCTTCCCCATGAGTTCGGGGGTATACGTGGGCCAAGTAGATTCCTACACTGTGCTGGATCTCAACCTGACCTACCGGTTGCCCTTGGAGCAGGATCTAGTGCTACAGATCGATGCGAGCAACGTGCTGAACCAAGCCTACCAGTCCTTCGTCGGCGCTCCGGCGGTGGGCCGCCTCGTCTTCGGGCAGGTGGGGCTGCGCTTCTAGTCTAAAAGAAAAAGGGAAATTCAAGTAATCGCACTGACAGCTAAAGCAGTCAGCTTTACCCTCCTACTCTTCCGCCGCTTGGGAGCGCACAGGAGAGTAGGGAGTATTCGCCTCGGATTACCGCGAGGCCCCAGCGGGCAATGTTCCTTGCCGCATTGAAGTCGGCATGGGAACGCTGCCCACAGTCTTTGCAGGAGAAGTCATCTTGACGACGGACACCAACATGCAAGCAATTCGAGCAGGTCTTGGACGTGTAGCGTGGATCGACATACACGACCCGGACGCCAGCACGACGTGCCTTGTACTCGACGAACTGCTGGAGTTGGTAGAACGCCCACGAGTGGAAGCTACGCCGCTGCCCTTTGCGGAACCGGCATCTATTCCGAATACCCTTGAGGCATTCGAAGATGATGGCCGGCCCATGCTCTTGGGCAAAGGCAACAAGCTGCTTGCTGATCTCGTGGTTGACCCGTTTCTGATGGCGTCGCTCCCGACCCGAAAGCCGTTTGAGTGCCCGGCGACACGCCTTGCGTGTGGATGTGCTGCCGGTATCTGCCTTCGCCTGCAACGACGCTCTTACCTCGGCGCGGTGCTGGCGATAGTCGGCAAGGTCCTGCCCTTGAAACTGGTGTCCTGCGGAATCAGTGGCGATATGGCGCAACCCGACATCAACGCCGAGGGTGGCGTCAATATCCGCATCGGCAGGCGGCTCGGGTGCGTCCTCTTTTACCTGAACGTCAAGGTAATAGCGATTCTTCCGTCCTCTCTTGAGCGTTGCACTGGTTGGCTGCTGACCCGCGAGCGCTTGCCGCTGGAAGTCGCCCAACGCCAACGCGAGGATGCAACGGCCATCCAGCAGACGCAGGCTGGCCGTCTCGCTCTCCACATTGAGCTTGAAAATGCGAGCATCGTAGTCGATACTGGTAGGCTTGAACTTACTATGCCGCGTCTTGGCGTTTGCCAGTCGAGGGGCTACCCGAGCAATAGCACGGACGGCCAAGTTAGCCGACAAGCCAAACTGCTCACGCAAGGCGCGGTAGCAGCCTTTGTGCAAATCGTATTGCCGGTGCTTCTTATGCTCGTTGCCCCAATCAGCCACATAGTTACAGGCCGAGGCAAACGCCGCAAGCGTCGCCTCAAGGCGCGTCGCTGCTTGCGGTGGAACCACCAGCTTGCAAGAGAGGGTGCGGATCGTTTCCATACTCCTAAATATAATGATAATATTTTCACTATACAACCACTCAGATTTCAACCGGCTCAAGGCGGACAAGCCGCCTATCGCCGATTGAATCGCTATCCCTCCGTCGCCTAAAGGCGACGGTCTCACGCGAGATTTTTATGAGCGTACAAGTTAAGTGGGAACGAAAAGACGGCATCTTGATTGCGATGCTCGTTGGTCATATCGACAGTAGCAACGCCGATAGATTCCAGCGTATCGTAGAATCTGAAATTGATGCGGAAGACCACGCCTTGATCTTGGACTTTGAGCGCGTATTCTTCATCAGCAGCGCAGGGCTGCGAATCAGTCTAGTAATTTCTAGGAAATTCAACGAATCGGGCAAGCAATTTGGCATTTGCACCCTCTCTGATCCAATCCGCAATGTTCTCGCAATCAGCGGCTTTGATCGGGTCATCCCGGTTTATGAATCTCGGGCCGAGGCAATTGACGCATTCGAGAACAGTTAAGCTACGTCTTTGTGTAAAAATCGTTTGACCATTGGGGAGTATTTTTTAATTTGATGGGTTATTCGACCTGTGAGACGTTATTTCGTCCTGTTAGTCATTCAGGGTATATGCCCAAAACTGCAACAAGAAAGAGGCAGATTCTATGGGATTCGACATCAAGTGGGAGCGCATACAGAGTATTCTGATCGCGATAGTTCTCGGTCGTATCGACGGTAGCAACGCCGATGAATTTCAACGGGTCTTAGAGGCTGAAATAAATTCCGCCGACCAAGCCTTACTCTTGGACTTTGAGCGCGTTTCCTATATCAGCAGCGCCGGCCTTCGGGTTGGCCTGATAATGGCGAAGCAATTCAACGAACCGGGCAGGCAATTTGGCCTTTGCTCTCTCTCCGATCCGGTGCGCGAGATTATCTCCGCCAGCGGCTTTGATCAAATCATTTCGATTTATGAGTCTCGGGATGCGGCAATTGGCGGATTTAAGAACAATTAAGCAGCCCCTATCCCAACAACCACTTCACACGAGGAGTAACAAAGATGAGCGACATCAACAGCGAAGAAAAAATCGGACAGGTTAGAAGCTCCGTTGATTTCAACATCGTGGGAGAAAACATACTAGATATTGCTGATTTCACAGTTGAGAAATACGAATTCAGAACTGACAGCACCCTCTCTCCCGAGATGCGCGCAGAAGCAGTCGAGAAGATAAAGGACGCATTGTGGAAGAGAGTTGAGGAAATGAGACTGCGGCGCAAGCAAATTCTGGAAACGATGTTCAACCTAGCGGAAGTGACGCTCAATGAAGTAGTCGAGAAGAAGTAATAGCGTTTATTTTCCTAAGAAGCCTTTTTAAAATTCCCAGTACGCCCCGAGCGCGAGCGCCTATCCGCCGACTTCAAGTGGTGCAAAAGCGACGTGTAAGGCTGGTGTAGTCCACTAGGAATTTTAAGAAGGCTTTTGCGTTATATATCGTCGAGGAGATACCCGAAAAATGAATTCACCATACTCCGAAGATGCCGTTGCCATCGTAGGATACAGCTACCGCATGCCAGGCGGAATCAGCACCGACGACGACTTGTGGCGGCTGCTCAGCGAACGCGAGATCGTGCAGGAATCCGTAACCAACCGCTACGGCAGAGGCTACCGGCCAATCGGCGACTTCTCTGGTCCGGGGCGGTTTGCCAGTCCCTACGAGGGGCTGATCCGCGAGGATGGAGAAAAGAGCTTTGATCGCAGTCTCTTCGGGATGTCGCACCACGAAATGCTGTCGGCCGATCCGCACGTGCGGATGCTATTGACCTGCACCTATGAGACCTGCGAGCGGGTCGGCTGGGATTTGCAGTCGTTGCGCAACAGCCGCACGGGCGTGTTCATCGGCGCGCAGGTTCCAGCGACGTCCAACTGGCGCCGGCCGCTGGGGGCAACTGAGTTTTCCATCGCCAGCATCAGCGTGGCCATGCTGGCCAACCGCATCTCCTACCACTTCAACTTGATGGGGCCGTCGCTCGCCTGCTGCACGGCTTGTTCCGCCAGCCTGACCGCGTTGCACACGGCGATCAATGCGCTACACTCCGGCGACTGCGACCAAGCCTTCCTCGGATCGGCCAATTACCTCGGATCGGCCCGGCTCAGTACCGGCTTCAATGCGCTGGGCGTGATCAGTTCGGACGGGAAGTGCCACTCTTTCGACGCGGAAGCCAATGGGTACATGCGCTCGGAGGGGGCATTTGTCTTCGCGCTCAAACCCCTGGCTGCGGCCGAACGGGACGGGGATCCCATCCACGCCGTGGTAGAGGCGACCGCGGTCAATTCGGCCGGTGCCGCCGACGGCAGCGCCGGTCTAGCGCAGGGGCGATACATCACCGCACCCACTCGTCACGCACAGGTGGAGTTGATGCGCACAGCCTATGCCCGTGCGGGCCGCACGCCGCAGGAGTTCGACTATATCGAAGCCCATGCCACCGGCACTGTGGTCGGCGACCGCATTGAGGGCAATGCCATCGCCGAAGCGTTCGGCGGCGTCGAGCGCGATGTGCCGCTGCGGGTTTCGGGCGTCAAGAGCAACGTGGGGCACATGGAAGCTGCCGCGTTCAGTTGCGCCCTGCTCAAGGTCGTGCTGATGATGCAGCGGCGCACCTTCGCGCCGGTGTCGAAGAACTACCTAGTACCGAATCCGGAGATCGACTTCGAAAGTTGCCCGATGCAGGTGCAGACCGACTGCGAACCGTTCCCCGACCACCCGGTGGTGGTCGGCATCAACTCGTTCGGTTTTGGCGGGTCCAACGGGCACTGCGTGGTGCGCGAATACCGCCCCGAACAACCCCGGATCTGGTCGGTACCGCTGGCACCGGCGGCCGGCTTCATGATCCCCCTATCGGCGCGCACGTCCGGCGCGCTGGAAAAGAGCGCGCAACAGCTAGGGGAAACACTCGCTGAACAGGAGTTAGATCTCTATGCGCTGGCCGGCAATCTCAGCCGTCGCCGCACCCACTTCGCCGCGCGCACCTCATTTGCCGTGCGCACCCAACAGGAACTGATTGAGGCACTAAAGGGCTTTGCCGAAGATCCAACGCCCATCGCCACGGTCGATGAGAGTGAGCGACGGATAGCGATGGTATTTTCCGGACAGGGCACGCAGTGGGCCGGTTGCGGCCGCGCCCTCTACGACGCCGACCCGGTTTTCCGCCGCGTTATTGATACCATTGAGGAACACTGGCGGGAGCACTCGGATATCTCGCTGCGCGAGGCTTGTTTCTCCGCTCCCCAAGAGGCGCTCAATGAAGTCCAGCTAGCCCAGCCCGTCATCTTCATGATCCAGTGCGCCTTGGTAGAATTGTTCAAGACTTGGGGGGTCTATCCAGACTGCGTCGTCGGCCACAGCTCCGGCGAAGTAGCCGCTGCTTATGCCTGCGGGGCACTGTCCCTAGCGGAGGCGACGCACCTAGTTTTCCATCGCGCCACATTGCAGCAGCGCAGGGCCGGTTCCGGTCGCATGTTGGCCATCGGCCTCGACCGGCCGGGATTGGAGGAACTGCTCGACGCGTTGCAGGTCCCCTTTCGGCCTGAAAACGACCGGGCAACGCAGGTTGAAATCGCCTGCGAGAACGCGCCGGCCAGTACCGTCATTTGCGGCAAGGAGACCGATTTACAGCCCATCGTAGAAGAATTGGAGCGGCGCAACCTACAGAACCGACTGATTCCGGGCAATATCGCCTTCCATTCCAGCGCCATGGACCCGCTCAAAGACGACGCACTGGCGGCCCTATCCTTCCTGAAAGATTGCAACTTCGATGCCGACGTGCCGATGGTTTCCTCAGTGACCGGTGAGCAAACGGAGCGGCTGGACAGTGCCTACTGGTGGGCGAATATCCGCCAGCCCGTGCGGTTCGCCGCGGCGATGGAAACCATCATGCGGGATTATCGGCCCGATGTCGTCCTCGAAGTCGCGCCGCACAGCGCCCTGCAACCCACCATCGTGCAGTGTCTGGAAGGCAATGTTCAGGATGCGGCCTGCATTCCGACGCTCATGCGCGACTCCGATGTCTGCCTCGGCTTACAAGAGGCTCTGGGAGCACTATTCAGAGCTGGAGTAGAACTAGACTTCGCCGCGCAGTACCCGCGCCCCGAACCGATCGCCCACCTGCTTCCCGGCTATCCGCGCGACGATCAGGGAGAGGCCGACGAGATGAGCGATGACGAGATGTTCCTCAATCTGGGCGAGTACGCCCACGGCCCGCTGATCGGCCACCAGGTCCCGTGCGAACACCTGCTGTTCGAAGCGCGGCTGTCAGAGCGGGACTTTCCCTGGCTGGCAGAGCACCGCGTGCACCATGCCTCGATTATGCCGGCGGCTGGGTACATCGAACTGCTCCTGCAGGCGTTTGAGGGGGTTCCACTGCATGTCGAAACGCTCGAATTCCTCCAGCCGTGTCCAATCCCCAGGACGCCGGTGCGGCTGCATACCGAGTTGTTTCCGGTCGCCAACGCGCCGGACGAATTTACCTTCACCATCTCGTCCCGCTCCTACGAGACTGAGGCGCACAGCGAATTGCACTCCCGCGGCAAGGTGCGCCGGGTGAGCAGCAACCACCCAGTAAACGTGCCGCTGCGCCTAGCGGATATCGACACCACTCCGTTCGAGCCTTACTACTTCGTGGGCGAAAGCGATTTCTACGAGCGCGTGGATGCCAGCCTCGGCGAAACCTTCCAGTACGGTCCTTATTTCCAGAACATCCAGCGCGTTCTAGCCGACAACAGCACGGGCGACTATCTGTTCGACGTGGAGATGGATGAGGAGTTATGGACAACCGGTCGCGAGGAAGGGTACGTCGCCAACCCCGCGTTGCTCGACGGCGGGTTGCAGATCTTCCTCTATCATTTGCTGCGCGCGACGGACATCTTCGCCCTCCCGCAGCGCGCCCAAGGTGTGACATTTCTGCGTCCGCCGACTGGACCGCGTCTCACCTGCCACGTGAAGAAAGACCCCGATTGGGCAGATGTGAACGAACTGGGACAGTTCACGGAACGCCGCGGCGAGCGCCCCGGAGGCAGCATTCGTTTCTACGACGGCGCTACGGGCGATCTGATTTTGTGTATTGACGCGTACGTCTCCTTCAATTCCAACCCGCGCTGGAACGACCTGCCGCACAGCAAGCACATCGTCTCTTGGCAGCCCAAGTTCGTCGCGGACGCGCAGTCTTTCCTGCACCGCCTGCCGGACGGCGAAATCGAGCCCGCAGCGTTGATCGCCGCCTTTGAGCAGCCCGGCACCGACGACCGCTACGCCTGCCACGTCGTCGAGTTCGCGGGCGGACACCCCCCTGAGCAAACCATTCTCAATCAATGCCTCGACTACCTCGGAAGTGCCGATGCGCAGACTGAGTTCTGGCTGGTCGGCGATACGCAGGAGCAGACCCGCGCCCACTACGACGCCTTCCATAGCCACGATGCCTCCCTGCGCTTTGCCTGCCTTGACCTCGCCACAGAGCAGACCCCGGAACTGGATACCGGCCTTCTGCGGCCGCACGCCGCCGAAATTCTCTTGCTCCATGGAGACGCTGCGGAGTTGGGGACGGAGCAATGGCGCTTGCTGCGCAGTATAGCGGTCCCCGGCGGCCTAGCGCTGGTTGCACACGCCGAAGGTGAAGCAATTGAACCAGACGCCGACTGGACCACAGTGCGCACCGGTCGGCGCACCACCCTGCTGCAGGCACCACAAACCGCCGCGGATACCTCCCAGCAACTACCCGGCCCCCGCTGGGTAATCGGCGAGCCGGACAGCCTGTCGGACCAGTGGCTGGCACTCCTCGATTCGCCCGAGGTGTCCGCCATTCCCTATGCGGATCTAGCAGACGACCGCATCGGCGCACTTGCCGACTGGCCCGCAGCGACCGACCTGCAGGCCATCGACATCTTCTGCGGCTCTGATCCGCACGATCCGACCGGCGAAAAGCTGGTAGCACGCCTAGTCGCCTTCGTCAAGGCGCTGATACCCTTCAGGGTGGAACAGGCGCGCTGCCCCTGCCGCTTGACCGTGGTAACGCGCCGCGCCGCGTTAGAAGTGGAGGACCCGCGCGCGGGTGCCGCGTGGGGAGCGGTCCGCAGCATAAACCAGGAAATCGCCGCAGACGTAGGTACGGAGGCGCAGATCGATTTCCGGCTGGTCGATCTGGACGCCCCGGAGGACCTGCAGACGCTGGCCTATCTCGGCACCTGCGACCTGCGCGAGCGCGAGCTGGTGGTGCGTCACAACCAAGTATGGACGCCGCGACTGATCAGCATCCGGGAGCGGTCGCCGCTCGTACCGGCGGACGAGGAAACCCCGTACCGACTAGTCCTAGACAATCCAGGGCAGATCGGCGGCCTACAGATGAAGACCTACCAACCCGCATCTCTAGGACCGCACGACGTAGAAATCGACGTAGCAGCCGCGGCGCTCAACTTCCGCGACGTCATGGTGACGCTGGGGTTGCTACCGGCCCTGTCCTACGAACGCTCGGCACTGGGCCGCACGGTGGGGATGGAGGCCAGCGGAATCGTCCGCCGCGTCGGCAATGCCGTGCGCGCGTGCCGCGTCGGCGACGCCGTGGCCTTTACCCAAGGCGGGTGCATTACCAATCGCGCCGTAGTCAACGAACACCTAGTATTCGCCAAACCCGCATCCCTGAGCATGGAGGAGGCCGCTTCAGTACTGTCGGTTTACGTCACCGCGTACTATTCGCTGATTCACCTAGCTCGCCTGCGCAAAGGCCAGCGCGTCCTCATCCACTCGGCCATGGGCGGCGTCGGCCAGGCGGCCATCGCCCTAGCCAAGCACGCGGGAGCGGAGATCTACGCCACGGCCGGCAGCGAGAGCAAGCGCGATCAACTGCGCGCGCTAGGTGTGTGCGCGGCGTTCGATTCACACAGCTACGACTGGTACGACGAACTAATGGCAGCGACCGGCGGTGAGGGAGTAGATGTGGTACTAAATTCCCTCGCCGGTCGCCACATCACCCTGTGTCTGGAGGCGTTGCGGCCGGGCGGCTGGCACTGCGAGATCGGCAAGGTCGATATCTACTCCGACAACGCGCTCAGCCTGAGCGTCTTCCGCAAGAATCTGCGCTTTGCAGCAATCGACATCGACCGCATGATGAGCGACGACCCAGTGCTGGCGCACGAGCTTTCGCAGGAGTGCATGAACCTGCTGGAGCAAGGTGCCGTGCCGCCGTTGCCGATTACCTCCTTTCCCTACCGCGATTATGCCCAAGCGCTGCGCTTGATGACCACCGGCCAGCACACCGGGAAACTGGTTCTACAGGCACCGGAGGAACCGAGCGATCACTCACTCCCGATTGTCGATCTGCGCCCGTTTCTCGACCCCGACGCGACCTATCTAGTCACCGGCGGGATGGGCGGATTCGGCAAGCTATTGCTGCCCTATCTGGCGTCCGCTGGTGCGCGTCATCTCACTTTGCTAGACCGCGATCCGCAGCGCCGCCGCAGTGTGGACTGGGTTCGGAAAACCAGTGCTCTATGGTACCTCACGGAAGAGGAAGAGATAGAGATCGACATTGTTCGAGGCGACGTCGCCGAAGAGGCGGACGTCCGGCGCTGTATCGCCGAGTTGCAACGGCCGCTGAAGGGCGTATTCCATCTCGCAGGCACGTTGGACGACTGTCTGCTGGCCGACCTGACGAACGAATCGCTGGCCAAGGTATTCGCCCCCAAGGTGCGCGGTGCCCTCAATCTCCATCTGGCGACAGCCGACTGTCCCCTCGACCACTTCGTGCTGTTCTCCTCCATCGCCTCGACGCTGGGCAACCCGGGACAGATCAACTACAGCGCCGCCAACGGGTTTCTGGACGGTCTGGCAGCCTCCCGCCATCGCCAAGGACTACCCGCACTGTGCTACAACCTCGCCGCGGTCGCCGAGGCTGGCATGGCCTCGCGCAATCTGCATGTGCTGCGCCTAACGCGGTCGTCGGGCATGCCGCCGATCAGCGCCGATTTCGCCATTACCAACCTCGATTTCGCCATGCGCAGCATGGACGACCAAGATCACCTGATCACCGCCCTGTTCGCCCGCCCGCCATTGACGGTTGACTCGCCCGATTACATGCGTACCGGCCGCATGCTCAGCAACCCGGACGCATTCGCGGTCGATACCGGTGGCCAACTTACGCTGGACACCGTGGTGGATCAGATCGCCAGCAAGGTCGCCGAACTGTGCGGACACGACGAAGGTGGCGTGGAGGAACCCTTGTCCAGCTTCGGACTCACGTCGATCTCGGTCGCCGAACTGGGGGGTTCATCCGCATGCAGTTCAACTATCAGGTTAGCGCCCTCGAATTGATGACTACAGCCTCCTCGCTGTCGTTGGCTCAGGACATCATCCACGGCAAGAAGGATGTTGAAGAGGACCAAGCCGAGATGGATGCGACCGAACTAGAGACCGACTCCCTTGCCGACCAGCAGCGCGTCCGCCGCGCACCATCGGCTTTCGCCAACACACTCGCAGACCACTTTCCACCAGGGGACGGTGCCGAATTGAGCACCTTCCCTGTGCGCCAACCCTAAAAAGAGGGATAGAGGGAGTTTTGCCATGCCTAATGCTCTTCTGGTTTATCCCGAACATCCACCAACCTACTGGGGGGGAAACTTTGCGCTGGAGATTGTCGGAATAAAGGCGGCCTTTCCACCTCTCGGCCTGCTCACTATCGCCGCGATGTTTCCACCGGAATACGACCTCCGCGTCGTGGATATGAATGTGACTTCCCTAGAGGAGTCGGACTTGGAGTGGGCTGATATGGTGTTTACATCCACCATGATCATTCAGCAAGTCTCTCTGCAGGCGGTTATCGAGCGATGTAATCAGGCTGGCGTTCCCGTGGTGGCCGGGGGACCCCACCCCACCACATTTCACGATGAGATCGAAGGCGTAGATCATTTTGTGCTGGATGAGGCTGAGGAAATCTTTCCAGAGTTCCTGCGAGATCTGGCAAGCGGTACGGCCAAAGCGATTTATCGGGAGCCGCGCAAGCCGGATGTTACCCAGACGCCGGTCCCACGCTTTGACCTCATCGATATGAAGAATTACGACATAATGGGCGTGCAGTTTTCGCGTGGGTGTCCATTCGACTGTGAATTCTGCGACATCACCAAGCTCTATGGTCGCGTGCCCCGCACCAAGACCCCTGATCAGATGGTGAACGAGTTCGAATTGCTGTATCGACTGGGCTGGCGAGGCCAGGTTTTCCTCGTTGATGACAACTTCATCGGCAACAAGCGAGATGCGATGAATCTGCTGCCGGTGCTCGCCGATTGGCAAAGGGCACATAGGTATCCCTTTACATTGACCACCGAAGCGAGTGTGAATCTCGCCCGAATGGATGAATTGATGGATGCTATGGTCGAAGCGGGTTTCGACACTGTGTTTCTGGGTATTGAAACCCCCAATCCCAAGGCACTGCTCAAGACCAAGAAACCGCAGAATATCAGCAAGCGGGAAGAGAATTATCTCTTCAATGCCGTTCGCAAAATCCAGCAGAAAGGGATGCAAGTTCAGGGAGGATTCATCTTGGGCCTAGATGATGATGATGAGGGTGTGTTTGATGCCCAGATCGAGTTTATCCAAAAGGTGGGCATTCCCGTGGCCCCAATCTATATGTTGACTGCTGTGAAGGGCACGGATATGTACAATCGTCTAAAGTCGGAAAACCGGATTTTGGAGGTTTCCATCGGGGGTAACGCTATGACCCTGAACTTCAAGCCAGAGATGGATCCCAAGATATTGATTGAGGGATATCGACGCGTGACCACCACGCTCTATGATCCGACGCTCGAGAACTATTTCAAGCGCTGCTTGACGTTGTTTGAGCACCTCAAGCCAGTCCCACATCTGCTGAAACCGAGGAGTAAGAATGCGATTTATGCAGAGCTTATGGGTGTGCGCGGGAGGCTTGCTGCCAATCAAGTTCCTGCCTATATGAATTTCATCGCCAAAGTGGCCAAGAATCATCCTCAAATGCTCTCGAAAGCAATCCGCCTAGCTGGCTTGGGCTATCACTTTGAAAAAATCACCAATCAGCAGGATGCTATCTATGGCTTTAAAGAATTCCTGTTAGCCGAGTTGGAGATGTTTAAGCAAGCACGAGTTCAGGATGGGGAAGAATTCAACAACCAGAGGCAAGCGTTGTTCTCGCGAGTTCAGACGCGTTACGAATCAATACCCGATGAATTTCGCTACAATGAAGATGGAGTTGAGCATGCTTTGGCGACCTTCCGATTCGCCGTGAATGCACAGGCAGAACGCTTGGCGGTGATGTAACAAATAAATCCGAATTTGCACGATTTTAAGGAAAGGAACCATGACCGAAAAAACCGTTGCCGACACCGCGGTGGCCCCGCTTGTTGGATCTTTGCCACCGCATTGCCAGAGAGACGTCGATACCCTGCGCCGATTCGTCCATACAGCGGTCAGTCAAGAATCGCCGGCCGATCCAGTGTCCCCGGCTGATTTTCGCGAGGTTTTGCTGACCGGGGTGACCGGATTCATCGGTCGTTTCCTCCTGCGCGACCTCTTGCGGCAGCATGCCGATCTGGTAGTGCATTGCGTCATCCGGGCCGACCACGCGGAACACGGGTTCGAGCGCCTGCGCGACGCCCTGCAGCATGCCAAAATCTGGGACGAGGAATTCACGCCGCGCATCCGCATAGTAGTCGGCGACATCGGCCAAGCCCGATTCGGTCTGAGCGATGCGGATTTCAACGATCTCTGTCAGCGGATCGACGCCGTCTATCATCTGGCTGCCGACATAAGTCTCGCCACTTCCTATAACGCCATACGCAAGCTCAATACGCTCAGCCTGCACAATGTGCTCGAATTGTGTTTGCGCAATCGCTTCAAGCACCTGTTCTACGCATCTACCTTGGCCGTGTTTCCGCAGTACTTCTCTTTCTTCGCCAATGAATTCAAGCACAGCGAAATCGATCACCAGATGCAGCCGGACCTCGCCAGCATGAAGAGAACGTTCCCACTCGGTTTGCTTGGCTACCCCTGGAGCAAACTGACTTCCGAACAGATCCTCTTGTTTGCCCAACAAGCCGGTATGCCGCTGGCGATTTTCCGGCTGCCACAAACCGCTGTATCTACTACCGGATATATCCAATCGAACGATATGTCCATGCGGATTCTGGCCGCGGTGATGGACTGCAAATCCGTGCCGGAAGGGTTCACGTTTCGATCCAACAACGAGGCGGTCGATACGGTGAGTTAAGCCTGTACAGCAATCTCCCTGAATCCCGAACGGCGTTTCACCATCTACCACTGCTGCAGACCGCGGCTCGATTACTACGAGCTCGAGCTCGCGGATTTCGGAATCTATTTTCCCGAAGTCCCCTTCGAATCATTTAAGCGCGCCTGCCAGGCTCGCGGCGAAAAATCACCGCTGCACGGACGCTGGGCGGTGCTCGATCATTTCGGAAAATACTGGTTCAGCAAGGATAAATCTGAAGACAGGCTTCCCATTTGCGACCGGGCCTTCCGAGAGGACTGTCCGCACCCGATCAAGTGGGCGGGCGTGTTGACCAAGCTCAGGCGCTCCTACAAACTGGGCCAGGACAATCACCAACACTGGCCGTATCCCGATTCGCAAGGCAGTCTGGACTTCGACCGCCTGATCGCGCGGGCCGAGCGCTACGCCGAAGACTACAACGTCTCTTTCGAACAGACCTACCCCACGTGGATGCTTCGAAACATGCAGCAACTGGTTCGGGCATTTCAAACCTCCGATGCCAAACTATTGGAGGGCAGTGTCTTCGAAATCGTCTTCGACCTGAGCCGTCTCCTGATTATCAACGCCGGGTTTTCCCGCGAACGGCAGCGGTATCCGGAGATCGAACAGGAGGATATTACCCGCCCGGTCTTCATTGTCGAGATCAACCGCACCGGCACGACCTACCTGCACCGCCTGATGTCCCGAGACCAGCGTTTTTGGGCCCTGCGCGGCTACGAGTTCACTGCGCCACGCCTGTCGAAGGAAGAATATGCCACGATAGGTTGTACCCCGGACGACCCCCGCCGGGCGTGGGTCGAGGATCTGCTCAACTCTTCCGTTGCCCTCGAGCTCTTCGAAGGGGTTCACGATTTCAACGTGGACGAACCGGTGGAGGATTTCGCCATGCTGAGCATGGCCTTCGGGTCGTGGACCCTTATCGTTCGATTCCGTATTCCGGAATTCGGACGTTGGCTGGCCGCCACCGGTTCGCAGCGTGCCTACGCCCACCACCGCCGAACCATGCAGAACATCACATGGCAGCACCGGCAGCGTCAGCCTGGACACCAAGCGCAATGGCTTTTCAAGATGCCCTTTCATCTCATGGAACTGGAGACCCTCATCGAGACATACCCCGATGCCCTTTTCATCCAGACCCATCGCGAACCTACGCAATTTATGGGATCCTGGAATAGCTTCGTAGAACGAGCACACTCGCTTGTCTATGAGCCGCAACCGCGAGAAACCTTCGGTGCCGAACAGTTGGCTTTAATGAGCGGCATGATGGACAGAGTCGTGCACTTCCGGGAAGCCCATCCCGAATTGGAGCACCGCTGGATGGACGTCAACTACGTCGATCTGATCGAGAACCCGATGGCAACCGTGCGCAGCATCTACGAGCGGTTCGAGTGGCCGCTTGAACAGACAGCTATCGACGCCATGGAAGACTGGCAGGAGCGGCAGGCACAGCAACGCCGGAGGGAGAAGGGACACCGCTACGACCTGAGCGACTACGGCCTCACCCCAGAGAAAGTCAACGCTGCATTTGCCCGATATCGGAACTTTATTACCGACCGCGGCATCCGGTCATCCCGTTCCTGAACAACGGCAGATGACTGGCGCGTCACAACTTCAGTTTCTTAAAAATGCGCTCGGGGATGCTCTTGATCACGAGCATGATCCAGCGCCAAAAAAACGGCGTGTAAAGCACGTCTTTCCTTTGTCGATATGCGCGCACAATGTCGGCGGCCACTCTCTCCGGTGGAGCGACCAAAAACAACCCCTCTAGCCCCTCCGTCATAGGCGTATCGACGAACCCAGGCTTGACGGTCAAAACGTGTACGGATGTCGCAGCCAGCCGATTGCGCAGCCCTTGCAAAAAAATCGACAGTCCCCCCTTAGCCGACCCATACGCGTAGTTGCCCTGGCGGCCCCGGTCGCCAGCCACAGACGAAATAGCGATGATACCAGTCGGCGTGTCCCTTTCCTGCAGATAATTGGCCAAATGCGCCAACGCAATGGCCGCGCCGGTAAAGTTGGCGTTGAGGATGCGAGCCAGCTCATCCGTATCGCGCTGCGCTGCGCGCTCGTCGCCGAGATAGCCGAAGGCGAGGACGACCAAGTCGAAAGGGCCGCCGCGCTCGTGCACCTGCTGCGGCAAGCGCGCCAACGCCGCAAAGTCCAAGGCGTCAAACTCAAACAACTCCACCTCGCACGAGTTCCTGAGCCGCAAGTCCGCGGCAAAAGGCTCCAGTTCGCTACACCCTCGGGCAGCCAGCGCGAAATCGTACCCGTCGAGGCGCTCGACAATGGCTTGGGCAATCGCCGACTTCGCCCCCAAAACTAAGGCTCTCACGTAATCCCCAAGCGGTCGGACAGACAGGAGCGGAAGCGGCATTCGGGATCGTACTTGCGCTTGACCGCTTTGAATTGTCTTAGTTGCGGATACATGGCGGCGAAATCCTCCCTTTCCAAAATGGCGTCCTTGGCCAGATAGACGCGGCCTTTGGCCTCGACGATGGTCTTGTTCAGTTCACGCAAGAAGGCAATCGTCCCGTCATCGCGCAAGGGAATGTCCAACGCGAGGGTATAACCCGCGATAGGAAAAGAAAGCAAGCCCTCGCTCGGCGGCCCAAACGTCTTGAGCACAGCCAAGGGCGAAGCCACACCCTCGCGGGCGATGCGCCCGAGCAGGTCGGCGATCACCTCCGCGCCATCGGCATAGGGCACGGCGACCTGGTACTGCAAAAAGCCCCGGCGGCCGTACAGACGATTCCAGCCACGGATGGCGTCGAGCGGATAGAAGTACGGATCGTAGTGGACGAGCGCGTCGGTCGCACGGCGCACTTGGCGATGGTAATAGAGCGCGTTAAACACCTTCAGCGACTTGGCATTGAGCACGCCGCCGGGCAAAAAGAACGGCACGGCCCAGCGGCCCTCGCCGTGGATGGGAAAGGGCGGCTTACCCTTGAGCTCGCGTTCATCCGCATGTTCCCCTAGCAGCACGTGGCCGCGCCCTAGCCGCCGACCCGTTTGCAGCCCGTCGATCCACGCGACCGAATAGGTGTACTCATGCTGCGTATCCGTGCAAACGCGGCACGTCTCGGCCCAATTCGCCGTCTTAATCGCGCGCTGCCGAATGTACGCCGACGGCACCTTTTTCAGCCGCAGCGTCGCCGCATAGATAAACCCCGTCAAGCCCATGCCGCCGAGCGTGGCCCAAAACAGATCCGCGCACTCGTTGCGCGAGCAGCGCACTAGCGAGCCATCGGCCAACACCATGTCCAGCGATTCAACAAAGGCGGCGATGGATCCCTCGGCGTGGTGGTTTTTGCCATGCACATCCGCGGCAATGCAGCCGCCGAGCGTGGGAAACTTAGTCCCCGGCGTAACGGGCGGAAAAAAGCCCTCGGGCAGGACAAAGCGGATGATCTCCGCGAAAGTAATGCCGGCTTGCGCGTGTAAAAGCCCACGTTGCGGATCGAAGTCGAGCAGGTGCTTGAGGGGCAGGGTGGAGACGACGCGCTCGTACAGGCAAGCGTCGCCGTACGAGCGGCAATTGCCCTGGGGCAAAATCGGGGTCGCGGCAACGCGACCGAGGTCGCTCAGGTAACGCGCGCGCTGAACCGAGGCGGCGACGAGCGGGTACAGCCCCCAGCCGCTAGTGGCGATTTTTTTGTCCAATAGCCGAAACTTCACTTCCTTGGCATGCTGAGCGCAGTGCAGCATCTACTACCCAAGATGCCTCTTGTTCGTAACATTACAATATAACCTATCTCTTTATTTGCCGATGGCCATCCGCTCGTCGGCAGAATGTCCAAACTCCCTACGCCCTGTTGATGGGGTTTGTTTTACTTTACTTTTTGTTGACAAGAAGTTCGCACACCGCGTATCAAGCGACGAGAGAGGAGGGCGCTATGCTCAGCCCCAATCCAGCCGTCAAGTTCACCTATGAGGACTACCGGCATACCCCGGAAGACCAGCGCTATGAGTTATTGGACGGAGAATTGATTATGGCCCCGGCACCCAACTTAGGACACCAGCGAATTGGCACTAGGCTAGGAGCGCTGCTCCATACATTCGTAGAGGCGAGGAACTTGGGCGAGGTCTTTTTCGCCCCCTGCGACGTAGTGCTGTCAAACACAGACGTAGTGCAGCCGGATTTGCTGTTCGTCTCCAACGAGCGAGCACACCTGCTGCTCGGCGGTGATAATGTCCTCGGTGCGCCGGATTTGGTAGTAGAAATCCTGTCTCCCTCTACCGCTGGACGAGACCGGACGCTCAAACGCGTTCTGTACGCCAAGCACGGCGTGAAGGAGTACTGGCTGGTCGATCCAGACGCCCGGACGGTGACGGTGCTGCAGCTCGCAGAGGGAGCCTTCGAGGTGGAGGCCATCTACGGCGAGGGACAGGCGATGACTTCTCCCACGCTCGCCGGCTTCACCGCTGACCTGAACGAAATTTTCGGCCCGCGCTGAATGATCTTGGCCACCACCCCCCGACGAACGCGGCGAATGCGACCATGCAGGTAACACTTGCGCCGCAGACCATAGAGGCCCTTGTCCACGGCGAATGCGCCGATGTGTTCTCGACCTTGGGTATGCACCCTTTAGACGACGGATGGGTCGTGCGCGCGTTCTTGCCCGATGCGACGAGCGTGCGGGTCGTCGAACGGGAGGGGCAAAACGCGAGCTTTCCCGCGGCCAAAATCCATGCCGACGGGCTGTTCGAGGCGCGGATCACGGGCCGCAGCACACCTTTTGCGTACCATATAGAAGTGACCGACGCACAGGGCGAGGTTCGCTGCTGCCGCGATCCGTACTCGTTCTGGCCGCAGTTCGCGCCCCAAGACCAATACCTCTTCAACGAAGGAACGCTCTACCGCGCCTACGAGATGCTGGGGGCACATCCGCGCTGCATCGACGGGACCGAGGGCACGTATTTCGCAGTGTGGGCACCGAGTGCCCGCCGAGTCAGCGTGGTCGGCGATTTCAACGGCTGGGACGGTCGGCGGCACTGCATGCGCTCGCTGGGCGCTTCTGGAGTCTGGGAACTGTTCATCCCAGAGGTGGGCGCGGGTGCGCTCTACAAGTACGAAATCCTCAGCCGCGCCGGCGATGTGCTGCTCAAAAGCGATCCCTTTGCCTTGGCGAGCGAGCCGCCGCCCCACACCGCTTCCGCAGTCTGCCGAGACGATGCGTTCGCCTGGAGCGACGACGCGTGGATGGCCGCGCGACGGGAGCGCAACTGGGTGGAAGCTCCCCTCGCCATCTACGAGGTGCATCTCGGCTCGTGGCGTCGCAACGGCAGTGCCTATCTCGACTACCGCACGCTAGCTCACCAATTGGTTCCCCACGTGGCCGAACTGGGCTTTACCCACATCGAGCTAATGCCGGTAGCCGAACATCCCTTCGACGGCTCGTGGGGGTATCAAGGGACCGGGTATTTCGCCCCAAGCGCGCGCTTTGGCACGCCCGAGGATTTCGCCTATTTCATCGACTACTGCCACAGCCACGAAATCGGCGTGATTCTCGACTGGGTGCCCGCGCACTTTCCCAGCGACGCCCACGGCTTGGCCCAGTTCGACGGCACCAGCCTCTACGAGCACCGCGACCCGCGCCAAGGGCAGCATCCCGATTGGCAAACCTGCATATTCAACTACGGCCGCGCCGAAGTGCGATCCTTCCTCATTTCCAACGCCCTTTTTTGGCTCGAACGCTTTCACCTCGACGGCCTGCGGGTCGATGCCGTGGCCTCCATGCTCTACCTCGACTACTCGCGCTTAGAAGGGGAATGGGTGCCCAACGCCTATGGCGGGCGCGAAAACCTCGAAGCCATCGACTTCCTCAAACAGCTCAATACGACCGTCGGCGAGCACTATCCCGGTGCCTTGATGATCGCCGAGGAATCGACGGCTTGGCCAGAAGTCTCCCGACCTACCGACACTGGCGGCCTCGGCTTTGGCTTCAAGTGGAACATGGGCTGGATGAACGACGTGCTGCGCTACATGCAGCGCGATCCGATCCACCGCCGCCACCACCAAGCCGATCTGACCTTTGGCATGCTCTACGCCTATGCCGAAAACTTCGTATTGCCGCTGTCGCACGACGAGGTGGTACACGGCAAGCGTTCGCTGTTGAGCAAGATGCCCGGCGACGCTTGGCAGCAACTGGCCAACTTGCGCTTGCTCTACGGCTTTATGTACGGACACCCAGGCAAGAAGCTGCTGTTTATGGGGGCCGAACTGGCACAGTGGGAAGAGTGGGATCACCAACGCGAACTGCACTGGCACCTGCTCGACGACGAATCCCATCGCGGCGTCTATCGCTGGCTCTGCGATCTCAACCAGCTCTATCGCCGCTGTGCGGCCCTGCACCGCACCGATGCGTATCCCGATGGTTTTGAGTGGATCGACTGCTCGGACTCTGCGCAGAGCATCGCGGCTTTTGCGCGCCGCGCCGAGGGCGAAAAACCCCTGATCTTCGTCTGCAATTTTACCCCAGTTCCCCGTGCGGACTATCGGCTCGGGCTGCCAACCGCCGGACCGTACCGCGAGGTACTCAACAGCGATGCCGAAATCTACGGCGGCAGCGGCGTGGGCCACGATGGCTGGGTGCAAACCGAGAAAGTCTCCTGCCACGGCCGGCCGCACTCGGCGCAGTTGCACTTACCGCCACTGGGCGTGTTAGTTCTAGAGCCGAAGTAGAGCGATGCCAATTTGCCATGCTTGAGATACTTTCACACGTCATCAGTGAGCTGCGGCGGCTCGGCAAACAGCGGCTCGCGCTGATCGGCGGCGGGGTCTTGGCGAGTGCGGTTCTAGTCGCGCTGCTGGCACCGCTGCTGGCACCATACGATCCACTGGCGCAAAACCTCTATGCGCGCTTGCAGCCGCCGTCGGCCAGCCATTGGCTGGGAACGGATGACTTTGGCCGCGACATCTTCAGCCGCATCGTGTACGGCGCTCGCATCTCATTGCGGATCGGACTGGTCGCCATCGCGCTGGCCGCTTCCGCCGGCACCTTGCTCGGCCTCGTGGCCGGGTATCGCGGCGGGATTGCCGACATGCTCATCATGCGGCTGATGGACCTGATGCTGGCGTTTCCCAGCATCCTCTTGGCCATTGCCATCGTCGCCGTCATCGGGCCGGGCATCGACAATGCCATTCTCGCCGTCAGCATCGTTTTGGTGCCACAATTTGCCCGCCTCATGCGCTCGTCCGTGTTGACCGTGCGCGAGGCCACGTACGTCGAGGCCGCGCGCGCGCTGGGGGCGAGCGAATCGCGGCTGCTGTTCTACAGCATCCTGCCCAACTGCACGGTTCCGCTCATCGTGCAAGCCACGCTCAGCTTGGGCACGGCTATCCTAGACGCGGCCGGATTGAGCTTCTTGGGATTGGGAGCCCAGCCGCCGACTCCCGAGTGGGGAGCCATGCTATCCGGGGGACGCGAACTGCTCCTGCAAGCGCCTTGGGTCATGGCTTTCCCCGGAGTAGCCATCTTCGTGGTCGTCTTGGCACTCAACCTCTTTGGCGACGGGCTTAGAGACGCCTTGGATCCAAAAATCATCTGATGGGGAGTTGACAATTATGAAAAATACCCTCCCCCTGTTCTGCGCCCTCGCGCTGGTAGCAGGCGGCTGTGCGGGTCTGCGGAGTCACAAAGCGCCCGCCGAGCCGTCGGGCCCCGACCAAGCCATGCAATACTTCGTCAAGGCCAAGGTCTTTGAGGCCCAACACAACTACCTCGGCGCGATAGTCGCCCTGCGCAACGCGGCCGACCTCGACCCGACTTCGCCCACCATCTACGCCCGCCTCGCTTACAACTATCAGCGCATCGATGACGCCCACATGGCCGCCCACTTTGCGCGCAAGGGCTTGGCATTGGACGGCAACCAAGTGAGGTTGCTCCGCCTGTTGATTCGGATTTTGGAGAGCGAAGGCGACTACGAGAGTGCCATCAACCACATCAAAGAGCTGCTGCATTACGAACCGGACAATTGGCCGCTCTATCGCCACTTGGCCTATCTCTACTTTGAAATGGGCCAAACCGAACGGATTGCCCCGCTCTTCAACGAGGTCCTCGCCCAAGAGCAAGTGCCAGTGACAGTCGAGATAGACATAGCCGGCATTTTTTCTCGCATTGACCACCAAAAAGAGGCTGAACTCATCTATCGCCGGATCCTCGCTGCCGATCCTACAGTCGAGGACGCTTGGCTGGGTTTAGCCGAGCTCAAGTTGGCGCAGGGGCACCGCCACGAGGCCATCGCCATCTATCGAGCGGCCGCGGGCCATCTGCCCGACAGCAGCGTCCCCTACCACTTGGCGCGGCTAATGGTCACCGAGCACGACCTAGAGGAAATCCTCGCCGAAGAGGGGGCCAAGGTGCTCTACCACTTGGGAACGGCTCTGTCCGAGTCTGGCAAGTACGACCAAGCGACGTTGGTCTTTAAGCGCATCGTCGAGATGCAGCCCCAAACGGTCGAGCAGTGGACCGACCTAGCGCGATACTACATCTACTTGGAGGAGTACGACGATGCCACCGACGTTCTCAGCCAAGCGGCAGAAGTCATGCCCGACAGCAGCGAGATTTACCTGTACTGGGGAGCGGCCCTAGAGAGCGCCGAGCGCTACGATGAGGCCATCGCCGTGTACCAGCGCGGCCTCCAGCACCTACCCGATGCAGTTGAGATATATCTGTACTGGGGACTCGCGCTAGAGCAACAAGACGCTTGGGCAGAAGCCATTGCCGTCTATCGCCAAGCACTTGCAGTATCCCCGGGCGAGGCCGCACTGCACGTGCGGTGGGGCATCAGCTTGGGGCGGCAGGGGCAGTGGGAAAACGCGCTGGACCAATACGAAACAGCGGCCTCGCTCGACTCCGCGTACAGCCCGGCCTTTTTGTACTGGGGCATCGCCCTAGAGGAACTAGAGCACTGGGAAGCGGCGCTTGAAAAGCTGAATCAGGCCGTTGCGCTCGCAAACGACAAGAGCCGCGTGCTCTTCTACCTCGGCTCCTGCTATGAGCAAGCGTCGCGCAAACTTGACCGCGACGAGTACTTCGACCGTGCGATAGAGACCTTCCAACGCCTGTTGGAGATCGAGCCAAACGATGCGTACGCGCTCAACTACCTCGGCTACATGTACGCTGATAAGGGCATCCGGCTAACAGAGGCGGTCGCGCTCTTGGAGAAGGCGATCGCGCTCGAACCGGACAACAGCGCGTTCCTCGACAGCATCGGCTGGGCCTATTTCCGCCTCGGCGAGCTAGCGCAGGCCGAGCACTACCTGCAACAAGCCCTAGAGCATATAGACGAGGTCGATCCCGAGGAGCAGGCCGTGATCTTCGACCACGCCGGCGACATTGCCAGCTCCCTCAGCAAAACGGACGAAGCGCGCACGCATTGGCAAAAAGTGCTAGAACTCGAGCCGGACAACGAAGAGGTCCGGCGCAAGCTGCTGCCATGATGCATACCTCGCACTCGGGGCACACCCGAAATTTTCATACAGCTTACAAATGGTTCGCACTCTGCGCCCTCGCGCTAGCTTGCGCGCCGCCGCTAGTGGTGCGAGAGGGTTGGGATGCAGACCAAGGACCGGCCGCCTTGCTCGCGGCTTCGACGTCGCTCGCCCAGTTCGAGGACCTGACGGCGGAAGCGGCCATTGAACTGCGGCGCGGCGAGATGCGCGATCGGGGGACGGCGCTCGTGCAGCTAATCAATCCAGATCTCTTTCGCGTCGAAGTGCGCGGGCCCTTTTTCACCCACATTTTTACGGCGCTGCTCGAAGGCGACAGCCTGACCGTATACAGCCGAGGTATGGATCAGCCCGTAAAAGGGACGATGCGCGGCCGACTGCTAACCACACTGACCGGACTGGACTTTGGGTCATGCGATCTGCGTTACGCCTTGCTCGGTCTCGTCGAGCCAGGCTCCATAGTCGAGCCAATCGAGTATCCCCGCGCCGACCACGCGGTGGTCGCCCTCGCGGGAGGACGGCGGGCTTGGCTAGACCTGCGCCGCGGCTTGGTGTTGCGCGAAAGCATCCCATTGCCCGAGGGCGATGTCCTACTCCGCGAGCTAGGAGAATACCGTCAGATGGATGCGCTGTACTTACCGCGCCGAGTGGAAATACGCCAAGCCGATGTAGCGCTGGTGTTGATTTACAAACGCTATGACTTCAATAGCGGGCTAGCCATCGAAAGCCTACAACAGGGGCTACCACAAGTGCCGTGAGGAGACCAAATCGTTTGACAGTTTTAGGCCCCCATACGTACTTAGAAGAAAGCACTTCAATAATACATTTCGGGGAGGAAATTCCATGAGCAAACTCAAAGTAGGCATGATCGGCGGCGGCGGCCCCGATTCCTTTTTCGGCATGGTCCACAACCGCGCCATCGCGCTCGACGCCAGCCGAGAGTTGGTCGCCGGCGCGCTGCGCTCCAGTCCAGAGGCGGCACTGCGCGCTGCCGACGACTACGGCATCGAGGGTTATCCTACCTATCAGGCACTGTTAGAGGCGGTGCAAAGCGGCGAGCAAGCCCTCGATTACGTAACCATCGTCACCCCTAACTTCGCCCACTACGAGCCAGCCAAAGCCTTCTTACAGGCCGGCATCCCGGTGCTCTGCGAAAAGCCCATCACCATGACAGTGGCCGAAGCCGAAGACTTGGCGCAGATCGTCGAACGCGAGTCTGTACCCTTTGTGCTGGCCCACACCTATACGGGCCATCCCATGATGATGCTGGCCAAGGAAATGATCCACAGCGGCGAAATAGGCCAAGTCCGCAAGGTAGATTCCTGGTACCATCAGGGCTGGCTGGCCACGGCGCTAGAACAGACCGGCCAGCAGCAGGCGTCTTGGCGCACCGATCCCGCGCGCACGGGCATTTCCAATTGCGGCGGCGACATTGGCACGCACGCCTTTATCGCCGCGACTTGGGCAACCGGACTGGCCGTTGAGCGAGTCTCAGCGCGGCTCAACACCTTTGTCGAAGGCCGCGTACTCGACGACGACTTCAACGTGATCGGCGAGCTGGAAAACGGCGGCACCGCGCTGATCACGGCCACGCAGATCGCCGTTGGCTACCGCAACGACAACGGCTTCCGCGTCTTCGGTACCACAGGCTCTATCGAATGGCATCAGGAGCGGGCCGAATGCCTGCTGGTGCGCCACGGCGATGGCCGCGACATTACCTACTGGACTGGCGCTGAATTCGACCTGCCCGCGTCGGTCTCCTCGTACTTGCGGGTGCCCTCGGGGCATCACGAAGACTTCTTCCCAGCCCTTGCCAACCTCCACACCACCATCGAGCGGCTCATCCGCACGCGCCGTGGCGAACAGGATGTGCCCGCGGCCTTTCCGCACCCAGGCGTGGAAGAGGGCGTAGCAGGCATGAAATTCGTCGCAGCCGCAGTAGAATCCTCCAACAACAGCGGTGCGTGGACGCAGGTTTAGAGGCACAGCGTTTCTTGAAACTATGTAGCCCCTATGTGAGTCTTTACGGACAGGAACCCATAAACCCTTTTCGAGGAGGATTTTCCATGAAACTACTTTACGTCGCCTGCATTGGGGCCGTCTTGTTCGCCGCCTGTGCAGACCGAGATCCCCTTTCATCCACCGCCGACCCATCCACCGCATATAAGGCAGGTAAGTCGACGGACTCTTCCGATCCGACTGCCGGATTGCCTGAGCCGCGCGTGGCCGCGCAATTCACCGTGCGGATCGAAAACCTCGGCACCCTCCTCGCGCCCGGCGCATGGGTCGCCCAGCGCGGCGGAGAGCCTTTCTTTACCGACGGCCAGCCCGACCGCGGCGCGGGACTCGAAGCACTCGCCGAAGACGGCAATCCCGCTGAACTAGCCGCGGGCCTCCTCCCCAACAGCGGGATTTTCAACACGCCAGTAGGAGCCGATAGCCCCGGACCATTGACGTTTATGGAGATGGGCAACGCCTATGAATTCACCTTTGTGGCTCAACCCGGCGACCGGCTGTCTTTCGCCACCATGTACGTGCAATCCAACGACCTGTTCTTGTCACCCGGCGATACCGGCATTGACCTGTTCGCCGACGATGGCCTGCCCATAAGCGGCGACATTACCGATCAGATCGCCCTGTGGGATGCCGGTACGGAAGTCAACGAGGAGCCGGGCGTGGGCGCGAATCAAGCGCCGCGCCAAGCCGGTGCCAACACGGGCGCGGACGAAGGAGGCACGGTGCGCTTGGTGGACGATGGGTTCACTTATCCAGCCGTGGCCGACATCGTCCGCATCACCGTCACCTCCAGAGGCGGTTTGTACATCGGCATTATGGACGACGGCGATACCGATGGCGACACGAGCGACGGCCAAACCGGGCCCGATATTGCGATAACGCCCGATATCTTATCCCTGACCAATGCGCTGATAAGCTATTTTCAGAACGTCCTGTTGGTCGCGCTGACCTCGGATGAGGTGACGATTAACGGAGCCGGTGGTGGCACGTTGGCCATCGCGGGCAACGAGTGGGTGCTAACGGATTACTCGTCCGACGGGCTGCTGGTACTCAACGGCAACCTGAACGTGGGCGAAGATCAGTTCCCGCGCATTCCCATAACGGGCGAGATAGCCGTTTCCGGTGCGTCTGATGCTACGGTATTGCTAGACCTTGTGGTCGATGTGTCTGGCGATGAGCCATCCTTGAGCGGCACTGTTACCGTTGGGGTACCTTACGACATCGGTGATATTATCGCAGGGGCTGGGGCAGGAGACATGGACGGCGACGGTGATACCGACGGCGACGGAGATACCGGCGGCGACGGCGATACCGACGGCGACGGAGATACCGACGGCGACGGTGATACCGACGGCGACGGTGATACCGACGGCGACGGTGATACCGGCGGCGATGGTGATACCGACGGCGACGGAGATACCGGCGGCGATGGTGATACCGACGGCGACGGTGATACCGACGGCGACGGTGATACCGGCGGCGATGGTGATGCCGACGGCGACGGAGATACCGGCGGCGACGGAGATGATCTCCCTGAACGGGCTATCTCTTCCATAACCATCTCTACCGATCCGGCTGCTGGCTCGGCAGAACTGCGCACCCCAGTACAATTCACTGTGCGGATCGAAAACCTCGGTACCCTCCTCGCGCCCGGTGCATGGGTCACCCAGCGCGGCGGAACGCCCCTGTTTGTCGACGGCCAGCCCGATCGCGGTGCGGGACTCGAAGCGCTCGCCGAAGACGGCAATCCCGCCGAACTAGCCGCGAACCTACCGAGAAACAGCGGGATTTTCAACACGCCAGTAGGAGCCGACAGTCCCGGACCATTGGCATTTATGGAGATGGGCAACGCCTATGAATTCACCTTCGTCGCTCGTCCCGGCGACCGGCTGTCTTTCGCCACCATGTACGTGCAATCCAACGACCTATTCTTGGCACCGGGTGACACCGGCATTGCCCTGTTCACCGACGATCGCCAGCCCATAAGCGGCGACGTCACCGCTCAGATTGGGCTGTGGGATGCCGGTACGGAAGTCAACGAGGAGCCGGGCGTGGGCGCGAATCAAGCGCCGCGTCAGGCCGCTGCCAACACCGGTGCGTATGAAGGAGGCACGGTGCGCTTAGTGAACGATGGGTTCACCTATCCGGCCGTGGCCGACATCGTCCGCATCACCATCTCCTCCTCTGGTGGCTGAGAGGACGCAGTGCCAACAACATAAGCACTGTTAAACACAAAAAAGTGGAGGTAACGGCCTTGCTCGTTGCCTCCACTTTTTTGTCCCCTCTATTCCTCGTCGTAGCGTATGCGCGGATCCAGCCAAGCGTAGAGTACGTCGGCGATGAGGTTGGCCAGCACGAAGACCGTGGCCAGCAGCAAAACCCCGCCCTGCACAGCGCGGAAATCGCGCGCCTGCACCGCCAAAAAGAGCCAACGTCCAACCCCCGGCCAAGCGAATATAGTCTCCGTTATAACCGCGCCCCCGAGCAAATAGCCGAATTGGAGGGCAATGACCGTGAGCGTGGGTATAAAGGCGTTTTTCAGGGCGTGGCGCACAATCACCACCCGCTCCCGCAGGCCCTTGGCCCACGCCGTGCGGATGTAGTCCTCGCCGAGGACGTCGAGCAAACTGGCGCGGGTCATGCGCGCAATGACGGCCATGGGAATGGTCCCCAAAGTCAGGGCTGGTAGGAAGAGATGCCACAGCACGTCGCCGCAGGCTGCAAAATCGCCCTGCGCAAGGGTATCGATTACGTAGAAATAGGTGATCGGCTCAAAGTAGATATGCGTGCTCAAGCGGCCGGACACCGGGAAGAGCGGCACGTAAAAGGCCAACAGTAGCACCAGCATCAAGGCCAGCCAAAACACGGGAATGGAAATGCCGGCCGTGGCCAAGATCATGCTGAGCAGATCGGCGACCTTGCCTCGCCGCACCGCAGCCCACAGTCCGGCCGCGATGCCGACCGTCATGGCCAGCAGCATACTGGCCAAGGTTAGCTCGCAAGTGGCCGGGAAGCGCTGGAACAGTTCGGTGGTGATTTTCTCGTGAGTGCGAATCGAACGGCCGAGGTCTCCGCTCAACAGGCCGACAAAGAACCGGTAAAACTGCACGTGAAAGGGCTGGTCGAGGCCCATAGTCGCGCGCAACTCGGCCAAGCTCTCGGCGTTGGCGCGCTCTCCGAGCATGACTTGGGCCGGATCGCCCGGCACCAAGTAGAGCATCAGAAAAACTAAAAGCGAAATTCCCGCCAGCGTCGGCAAGAGCGCGATGAGCCGCCGGAGGACGAAGCGGTGCATGGCTCAAGGGGCCAGCGCAGTACTGTGGAACCACTTGCTGCCCGTGGGATGCAGCTTGAAGCCAGTGACGCGGCGCTGGAAAACTACCGTCTGCGTCGCGTGTACTAGCGGTACCCAAGGCGCGTCGCGGTGGACGATTTCCTGCGCCTCGGCGTAGAGCCGCGTGCGCACAGCGCGATCGGTGGAGCGACGGGCTGCGACGAGCGCGTCGTGCAACTCGCCACTGCGGTAGAAGGAGATATTCTGGGCAGGTTTGATGGCCGCGGTTGAGTCGAGGAGCACGTAAAGGAAGTTGTCCGGGTCGCCGTTGTCGCCGGTCCAGCCCAACAAAGCCATCTGGTGCTGGCCATCGAACACCTTGTCCAAGTACGTCCCCCACTCCCAAGACACAATGCGAGCGCGGATGCCCACCTTTTCGAGATCGGCCTGAATCGCCTCGGCGATCTTGCTAGGCTGTGGCATATAGGGACGCGGCACTGGCATGGCCCATAGCTCGGTCTCAAAGCCGTCGGCATAACCGGCTTCCGCCAGCAAGGCGCGGGCTTTGGCCGGATCATAGCCATAGCCCGCAATAGTGTCGTTGTAGCTCCACAAAGTCGGCGGGATGGGGTTTTTGGCTGGCATGGCCAAGCCCTCGTAGAAATTATCCACCAGCGCCTGCTTATCCACGGCGTGGTTTATGGCTCGGCGCACCCGCACATCGTCGAAGGGCTTCTTGTCCATGTTCATGGCCAAGTAGCCAGTATTCATGCCCGCCTGCGTCAAGAACTGGAGGTTGGGGTCGGCGCGGACCGGCTCAATGTACTCAGGACTGAGGTTGTCGAAGCCGTGAATCGTGCCCTGCGAAAGCTCCAAAAAGCGCACCGACCCTTCCTGAATAGGCTTGAAAATTAGGCGGTCGAGCTGCGGCTGTGGCCCCCAGTAATCGGGATTGCGCTCCAACACGATGCGCTCGTCTTTGCGCCATTCGACCAAGCGAAAGGGGCCGGTGCCGACCGGGTTTTTGAAGTAATCGCGACCGTAACGGGCCACCGCGGTAGGACTGACGGCCGCACAGAAGTTCATCGCCAAGTTCGCTAGGAAGGGGGCATGAGGCTCTTTGAGGCGAATGACAAAAGTCGAATCGTCCGGGGCTTCTAGCGCGGCGACAATGTCGTCCATGCCCATGGCCTGCCAGTACTTGAACGCGCCGGCGACCTTGTGGAAGGGATGGTCTTTGTCAAACTGCCGCCCTAGCGAAAACAGCATGGCCTCGGCGTTAAAGGGAGTGCCGTCGTGGAAGCGGACCCCCGTGCGCAAGTGGAAGGTCCACGTAAGTTGATCGTCCGCGATATCCCAAGAATGCGCAAGCTGCGGCACCACGGCCGTGCTCTCGCTGTCGTAAGTCACCAAGGTTTCGTAGATGTTGTCGCAGACCTTGAACGATTCGCCGTCGTTTTCAATCCCCGGATCTAGCCCGATCGAATCCGAACCGCGGCCAAAGACCAACGTCTGCTGCGAGCGTTCCTCGCCACCGCAAGCGGCGAGGACGGCAACAACTAGGAGGATGACAAAACGCTGCAACACTAGTCCTCAAACGCCGCGTCAAAGGCAATGTCCGAGGGCGGGAAATCGACCTGCTTGACGAAGGCGGCTGCTTCGGTCGCGCCGTGGACGCGATCCATGCCGCTGTCTTCCCATTCGACCGACAGCGGCCCTTGGTAGTTGATGCGGTTGAGGGCGCGGATGATTTCCTCGAAATCGATATTGCCGCGGCCCAACGAGCGGAAGTCCCAATAGCGCTGGCGGTCGCCGAATTCGGTGTGCCCGCCGAAGACACCGGCGGCGGTCGGCGTCGCGGACCAGCCTACGTCCTTCATGTGGACGTGGAAGATGCGGTCGCTGAATCGGTAGATGAACTCGACGTAGTCCACGCCCTGGTAGCCGAGGTGGCTGGGGTCGTAGTTGAAACCAAAGGCCGGATGGCCGTCAAGTGCTTGGATAGCGCGCTCGGCCGAGGCAATATCAAAGGCGATTTCAGTGGGGTGAACCTCGAGCGCGAATTTGACGCCGAGCGCTTGGTATTGGTCGAGTATGGGTTTCCAGCGCGCGGCAAAATCCGCGTACCCAGCCTCGATCATGTCCGGGGATACCGGCGGGAATGAATAGAGCAGGTGCCAGATCGAAGAACCGGTAAAGCCGTTGACCACGTCAACCCCGAGCCGGGCGGCCGCTTGCCCCGTGGCGATCATCTCTGCGGCCGCGCGCTGGCGCACGCCCTCCGGGTCGCCATCGCCGAAGATGCGCGGAGGCAGGATGGCTTGGTGGCGGCTGTCGATGGCGTCGCACACGGCTTGGCCGACGAGGTGATTGGAAATGGAAAACAGCGCTAGATTGTATTTTTCGAGCAGTTCGCGCTTGGCTTGGCAATAGGCATCTGTAGCTTGGTCAACCTCAAAGTGGTCTCCCCAGCAGGCCAGTTCCAAGCCGTCGTAGCCAAACTCAACGGCTTGTTGGCAGAGGGTCTCGATAGACAGGTCGGCCCACTGGCCAGTAAAGAGGGTGACGGGTCGCATTGTACGCTCCTTTTTGGTGTTTGGATGAGAGGGAGTATATACGCCGGTCGCCGCCGAGATGTCAAGACTAGACCGCTAGCGGCTGAGCGACTTTTCCCGCCGGAGATCGATATCAAAGATGCGCAGGTAGCGGCCCTGAAATTCGCCGATGACCTCGGGAATCGAGTCCTCGTCGAGATCGAGCAGCCCCATGCGTTCGCCGAAAGGCTCGGTCGACTGCCACTCCAAATCGAAGAAGCGGGCGTCGAACACGTAGCCGTCGTTGAGCACAATTTCGTCTTCGCCGTCCCCATCTACATCGCCGATGAGAATCTGATGGGCCGTCAAGTCGGTCTGGTCGCTGCGCCACTGCTCGTACTGGTCGCGGCCATCGTACACGACTAAGCGACCGTCGGCGCAAAACACGAGTTCAGGCTGAGGGTCGTCGTCGATGTCGCCAATGGTCAGGCTGGTAATGCGTTCGTATTCATTGGGCGAATTGCTCCACAGCAGTGTGTAGTCCTGAGAGTCAAAGTAATACACGCGGCCATGGTCGGTATAGGCGACGATCTCGTCGAGCTGGTCGTCGTTGATGTCGAGAACGAACACGCCAGCCACAGCCCCTTCGAGATAGTCGCTGTCCCACACCCCGGTATAGGTGTGGTCGCGCTCCTCATAGACGTGGAGCCGGCCATTGTTGTCGCCGAGCACGAGGCGGTCTGGGCCTTCGCCCGCGGGCAGGCGCTGGATATTGTCGAATTCGTCTAGGTCTCCCCTATAAGCCGGCCACTCCGCAGCTTGGCTCGACAGCGGAACCAGCCATAAAGCGCATAAGATCAATCGCAACATGATGGTCATTACTCCTTGATGGCGGCCGCCCGAGCGGCCTCATATACGGAGAGCAAGGGCACTTGGTGCTCTTGGGCTAGCCGCGCGCAGTCCTCGTATTCAGGCGCGGCGCGGCGACGTCCGTCTATACAACTAAACTTGACGCCGACCTCCCCGTACGGCGTGGCAACGGTGCGGATCTGGCGTTCCAAGACGCGGCGTTCCACTCCGTAGTAGCGCAGGCCGATGGTAGTAGTTTCTTGCAGCACGATCGCGGCCAGCTCGTCCAAGCGGCCCGCTGGAGCGAGGACGCTGAGAACGTTGCCCGGACGGCCCTTTTTCATCAGGACCGGCGTGGCGTATACGTCGCACGCACCCTGCTCTAGCAACCGGTCGAAGAGATAGCCGTACACCTCTGGATTCATGTCGTCGATATTGGCTTCGATCAGCAAGATGCGTTCGCTGGCCGGCGCGCGCGCGCCCAAGCGCAGGCGCAATAGATTGGGGATGGCCTCTAAGTCGCGGCGACCCGCGCCATAGCCGACGGCCTGTTGGCAGAAGGGCGGCTGCGGACCAAAGGAATGGGCCAAGGTGGTGATGATCGCCGCTCCGGTCGGGGTGACCAGTTCGGCGCGGATATCGGTCTGTTCGGTCGGCACGTCGCGGCAGAGGGCCAAGACCCCGGGCACGGGCACCGGGTAGCGCCCGTGCGCACAGTTTACAAAACCCGTGCCAAAGCGCAGAGGCGAAGCACAGACCTCGTCCACCTCCAAGAGCTGGAGACCGGCCACGGCCCCCACTACGTCTATCAGGGCGTCTAGGGCCCCCACTTCGTGCAGGGCGACCTCGGCGGGCGCGGCGTTGTGCACCTCGGCTTCGGCTGCACATAGGCGCTCGAAAACGCGGATGGAACGTTCCTTGACGACACCGTCTAAGCGGCTGTCGGCAATGCGGCTGGTTATATCTTTGAGGTGGGCGTGGGGGTGATCGTGCGTAGGCTCGCCAGACAGGTCGAGATGGTGCTCGGCGTCGGCCAAAGGCGCGCCAGCCACGCAGACCTTGGCGCGGGTGGCAGCAATGGCGTGCCGGGCGGTGGCTTCGCGCTCAATGGCAATGTCCTGTACGCCCAGCTTGGCAATTTCTCGGTTGAGATCCTCTAGCGCGAGGCCTGCGTCGAGCAGGGCACCCAAGATCATGTCGCCGCTGACACCTGAGAAGCAGTCAAAGTAGGCGATTTTCATCTTCGCGTCCCGCGCTCAGGGCAGGCGCTTGAGGTCGGCCTTGCGCTTCTTCCAGTCGAATTCCTCGGCAAAGTCGTACACATCGACGAAGTCTTCAATCCGGTCCTCGTCTGTTTTGCGCAGCAAATTCGCGCCGACCAAATTGAAGACAATCTCGCCGAAATCGCGCGTCTGCTCAACGCCCCAGTGGGCAAATACCGAGCAGGTGAGCGGCCCAAACTGATCGGCGCTGTACTCGCTGATGCCAAAGAGCAGATCCCGGCCGGAAATGTGCCGTTTCTCGCTGGCCAAGGCATCCTTGCCGAGCTTTTGCACTGTGTACTCCAGCGCGTCGTACACAAAGAGATACGCATCCCTTTTATAGCGACCGTCGCGCTCGGCTAGATTCTCGATTTCTTGCAGCGATTTTAATTCCATAGCGAGACAGCCAATACAAGCTAGGGCAGGGTAGATGTCAAGGGGCCTGTGTGGAAAGCCAAGTGGCGTGAGCCGAGCGAGAGGGCATGCAAGAGCGCGTCGCGCTTCCGGACAAAATCGGGTAACAGATCGTCGGCTAAGGTTGGGATGACACTGCCCGTGTTGATGTGTTCGGGATTGATGTGATGGCCATCCTTGATGATTTCGTAGTGCAGGTGGGAACCAGTCGCGAGTCCGGTGGCACCGACCTTGCCGATGATCTCTTTTTGCTGTACGAGCTGACCTTTGCGAACCAATATCTTGCTCAGGTGGGCATAGCGGGTGCGGTAGCCATTGGGATGGACGATTTCGACTAACTTGCCGTAGTCACCTTTCCAGCCAGCGTACGCAACCTCCCCGCGGGCCGTAGTCCACACTAGGGTGCCGGTCGGCGCGCCGTAGTCCGTGCCCAGGTGGGGGCGCTGCTTTTTGAGTACGGGATGGAAGCGTTGGCGGTTGAAGCGCGAGGTGATGCGATTGACTCCAAGGGGCTTGAGCACAAACATCCGGCCGAGAGAGCGACCGCTGGCGTTGTAATAGGCGTCCTCTCCCTCGGTGGGAGCATAGCGGACCGCCAACTCGGTCACTCGTTCGCCTTCGTAGCGCGCCAAGAGGACGTGGCCGTAGCGGACGAAGCGCTCGTCTGTGTAGAGCTTTTCGAAGACGATCCCCAGGCGGTCTCCGCGGCGCGGGTCGCGCTGGAAGTCGATGACTGCGCCAAATATGTCATCGGCGATCAAGTCGCTGAGTGTACTGCCTTCCCCAGCCTCGCTGATGGCGTTGGAGAGGTTGTTCTCGATGTGCACTTCGAGCCGCTCGACTCGCCGCTCCAGCGGTAGCTGCAACTGGCGGGCGACGAACTCGCCCTCGCACAGTTCCACCTCAATCGGGCGATCCGGGGTGCGGAGAGGCGTGTAGCGGAAGCGGCGAATGACGTCGCTGGAGTCGATTGCGACCTCGTAGTAGTCGCCCGGCTTGACTTGAGCTGGGTTGAGGATCGAGTATAGCGCTTGGTACAGCAACTCCAATTGATCGCTCGGGAGACGGTGGGACTTGAGCAAGCGGTCTATAGAGTCTCCGCGGCTCAGCGCGGCGGCAATGGTCCGCGTGGCATCGTCGGGTGAGGGCGGAATCTGGGGGCCGACAAAGGGCAACTCCCACACTGCGGCCTCAGCGGCTGGAGTAAGAGCTACTTCCCCAAATTGGACGCCTGCAACCGCCGAATGTTGAGAGGGCATCCCCAAGCGCAGCGCCATAAGCGCAAGGATGCTCAATAGGATGCCCCAGAACCAGATAGCAAATCCGAATCGCATTATTTCTATAGAGGAAAATAAAGGGGCTGACAACGGTTGGGGAGCCGTTGACCAACATCAGCAAACCTTTAACATATACAATGTGCTATTTAATCGTCAAGGACTTTTAATATGTTTAGTCAGATCTACGACCTGAAGTCCATGCTGCCCAACGAGATCGACCGGCTCGTCGGCGAGCTCAAAGAACCGACGTACCGCACCCGTCAAATCCTCGATTGGCTCTACGCCAAGGGCGTGCGCGACATCGAGGAGATGACCAACATCTCCAAAATTTTGCGGGAAAAGCTCGCCGAGCGGACGCGCATTACTTGCCTGAACCTCGTCAAACGTCAAGAGTCGGCCACGGGCGAAGCGGTCAAATTCCTCTTTGAGCTGCCCAGCGGGCAGCGGATCGAGTCCGTGCTGATCGTCGATGGCACCCGGCGCACGGCCTGCCTGTCGTCGCAAGTGGGCTGCCCGCTCGACTGCAAGTTCTGCGCCACCGGGCGAATGGGGATGATAGCCAACCTCGACGCCGGGCAGATCGTCGATCAGCTCTTGCAGGTCAACCACTTCGTCCGCGAGCGCGGCGAGAAGGTGACCAATGTGGTGATGATGGGAATGGGCGAGCCGCTGCTCAACTACTCGGCGGTCGCGCGTGCTCTAAAGCTAATGCGCCTAAAAGAGGGCATTGGGTTGGGGGGGCGAAAAGTCACGGTGTCCACCGCGGGCTACATCCCGGGCATCCGCCGGCTCATGGCCGAAGATCTCAACGTAGGGTTGGCCATCTCGCTCAACGCCACAACCGACGAGATGCGCGAACAGCTCATGCCGATCAACCGCAAGTACAAAATCGCCGACCTCTTGGCAGTCGCGCGCGAATTTTTCGCCTGTCGCGGCTACGGTGTCACCTTTGAATACGTGCTCATGGCCGGGTTGACCGATGCAGACGCGGACGCGCGGCGGCTCGCCGAACTGACCCGCGACATTCCCTGCAAGATCAACCTCATACCCTATAATGAAACAACAGACCTCCGCTTCCGTCGGCCAGCTCGCCAGCGTCTAGAGCAGTTCTATCAAGTGCTCAAAGGCTGCGGCGTCGAGTTTACCGTGCGCCACAGCCGCGGGCGGGACATCGACGCGGCCTGCGGCCAGCTCTATCATCAGCAAAAAAAATGAGCTTGGAATCGTGAACTTCAAAGGACATGTCTTGGGAGGAGTCGTCACGGGAACCGGAGTCGCGATAGGCGCGGTTTCCTCCGGCTATGTCGCGCCCGACGACCTTACTACCCAAGCTGCTGTCGTCGGCACCGCGCTGTTTTTCTCCCTCTTTCCCGACTTGGACACGGCTTCAGTGGCGCAGCGGTGGTTTTTCCGCGGCGTCTTCTGCATCTTGCTCTATCTGGGCTGGACCGAACACTACGAGTTGGCGACGCTAGTGGGCCTCTTGTGCGTCCTACCGCTCTTGGACCACCACCGCGGCTGGACGCACTGGAAGATCAGCCCGTTCATCACCGTAGGGGTGCTGGGCACGAGTTACGAATACTGGCGGGCGCGGCAGGCTTTTCTCGGGGAATTTACTTGGGACAACGTACATACCCTGCTGGAAGGGCACGTGGTGTTCTTCATCGCCTGCATCGTCGGTTGGTACACCCACCTGTTGCTAGACGGGTGCTTCAAGGTATTCCCCACCAGCCAAGACCACCACTGAGATGGCTCAGTCGCCCTCGCCCTCGGCCTTGGCGTCTTTCTCTTTCTCTTTATTCTTGCTGACGAACTTCTTGATCTTGCCAATGGCTTCGGGCACCAGCGCGATGATCTGATTCCAACCGGCCTCCTGATCGCCGATGGCCGCCACCTGCACCCTGCCGTCGGCATCGACGATGAGGAAGGCGATGGGTTCGATGTTCGCGCCGCCGCCCGTCCCGCTCTGCCCCTTGCCCTCCTGTCCCCCGCCGGCCCCAAAGCCAAACGATATTTTCGATACCGGAATAATGGTCAAGTCGCCGGCCTGAAACGGCTGCCCGATGACGGTTTCGGTTTGCACGATGCGGTGCAACTCGCCTAGGACGCGCTCGACTAGGGATTCTACGGACGATGCCATGAAAAGCTCCTCGACTTAGATCAAGCTTAGTTTTCAGTGCGGAAGCGCACGGCCAACAAGCGGTATGCCGCCTGCGAGCCAAAGCGCCCCAAGAGCAAAATTAACAAGCCCAAGTGCAAATGAGCGACCAAGTCCAAGCGGCCAAAGGCCCCTGCGCGCACAAAATCCGGACTGACGTTTATTTGCATCTTTCCCTGGTGCGCTGCTGCAACTGCCTGTAAATAGCCGTAGATCCGTCCGGTTTGGGCCGGGTCGGCAAGGCCCAAGCGGCCCTGGATTCGCAGCCTTTTGAGCCAAATGATGCGCGGCAAGCTCGCCAGTAGCCCAAGGCTGGGCTTGATCAGCAGGCGCACGAGCGCGCGCAGGTTCCACGCGCGGGCTTTGGGCGCGGCTTCTTGCTCGGCTTTTCGCCGTGTTTTTGGCCTGCGCTTCACACGGGTCCGCAGCGGCAGCGAAGGGTACGGCAGGAATCGGCCCAAGAGCACGGGCGCGATGCGCAGGCCCTTGGGTCCCCACCGCAGACCAAGCCCCAGTCCCCCCCAAAAAAAGGACAGCCGCACGCCCCATTCCCAAGACTCCGGCAGATCCTCGCGCCGGCAGCGCAAGGCAAGGGCCATAGGGGCACACAGCGCACCGAGGCCGAGTGCGCCGAGCGCGGGGAATAGCCAGTCTAGCATAAAGAGGGGCGCGGCTTTTGCTGCCACGCCGCGTTCCAATCGGTGCGCCCAGTAAACTGCATGACGGCGAACATGGTGATAATGCACAACAGGGTGATGGCCAAGCCAGTTTACAACCTATCGGAGTGCACTGGTTCAGTCAAGCCTTTCTACGGATGCGGAGAGGGGCTTCTGCCTTGACAGTACCCGCGCCGTACGTTAGGCTTGAATTAGACGTAAGTTACAGTTAAAAAGTAAGTTAGGCTTTTTTGGGTCGAGGGACCAGCACCCGGCAATAGCGATGAAGAGGCGAACTAAATGGCAACCCGAGGGACAGTAGGAAGGCGCGGCCTTCAAGGCGGAGAGGGCGCGCTCGGCTATGGCAGTTATTGGCGCGGGCTAGGGGTGGTCGTCGCGCTGTGGGCGGCAGTAGTGCCGGCGAGCGCTCGCTCGACGCTCAGTGCGCGTCTGGACCAACCGGCGATTGCTGGGCCGGCGTTGGACCAGCAGTCCATTCTCTATCTGCACTACTTTCCCGGCGATGGCGAAGCCATAGTCAGCGCGGAGCTACGGTGCCTCGGCAATGCGCGGTTGCAGAACGTCCGCTCCGCACTAGGCCAAGCGCAGCTAGAGGAGGCGTCAATCGGCATAGACTATGCAGCGCGGCCTTTGGCCGGAGAACACATCGATACCCTCTACATCGACCTAGCCGCCGCGGAGGTGGAAAAAATTGACTGGTCCGCGGCGATCTACTCCTCGCTCGACCCACAGGGCGCTCCGGCCCACCAGATCGAATTCGATCTAGCAGTTCGCCCGCCGCCAGCCATTTCGTGGTCCATTGAGCCGCAGCGAGTCTATCAGGGCGAGCGCTTTGACTTGCGCGCGATTGTGCGCTTTGACGATGCATCGGGGCCACCCTTAGAACAGCTAACCTGGAGCTGGCCCCCGGAACTGAACTGGCCGGAGGGCGACACCCCGCAGCACTGGGAGGGCAGCTTGGCCCCCGGGCAGGCCGACACGCTCTCTTGGACGGTACGCGTGGCTTCGGGCCACCTCGGCCCCCTACCATTGGCGGTCACTGCGCGGGTCTCTGGCCAAAGTCCAGTGGACTTGGCAACCCGGCACTTGCAGGTGGACCCGCTGCCCGTGATGGCATTGGAGCCTGGGTTTATGATGGCGTTGGGAGCTGGGTTTATGGAGGTGGGCAAGCGCGGGCCAATCACCTGTATATGGCGCAATGAGAGCGCCGACCCCATTGGCCTCGCGGCCCTGCGCCTGCAAGTTGCGCCGGCGTTCTCGGATGTCTCCTTGATAGAAGGGCCGCCAGGCGCAGCACTAGTACAAAGCGAAGAGGAAACCGCACCGAGCCTGCTGGTAAGCGGCTTGGATAGCTTAGCCGCGGGCGCGGCGATCCGGGTGACGCTCGAAGCCGTGCCTCAACGCCCGGGGCCTTTTACTTGGCAGAGTGCCTGTAAGCCCTTGGGGCGGGAGCACTTCATTCCCCTGCGCGGCGCGAACACAGTCCGCGTGGTGTGGGAAGAAGTGGGCCAAGCCCAAGGCGGCAAAAATCAAACTCCCACGGACTTGCAGTTGATCAATCAAGCCTTTGTTCTCGCCCTAGACCACCAAATGGATGCTCTGCCTCTACCCTCGGGTACGCGGCTTTTCCTCCAGGCCGAAGACCACAAGAACGAGGCTAATTGGGTCGTTGAGGACGCCCTGATCGAGACTTTGCAGGAGCGGGGCTATCAGGTACTCGTGCGCCAGCCAGAAGACTCGCCAGCCGACGTGGTGTACTACCGGCTAGTCAGGGCACGAGTGGTGTATTCGCCGACCGCCCGGCGGCTACTCCCTTGGGGCAACGAACAACGGCGCGACGCCTATGGCGATCTCTTTCTCAGAATAGAAACGACTGCCGACCACATCGTGCGCTGGGACCGCCGCGTCCAAGCCTATAGCTCGGACTTGGTGCCCAAGGGGTTGAGCGAAGTCTTAGGCGGGGGCGACATGGTCGAACAAACGGTGATCAAACCAGAAAACAAGGCCATCGTGCGCGGCCTGTCTGGTGGCATTCTCGGCGGACTGTTCTACATCTTCTTCGTCTTGTAATCTGATCTTCAAAACCTCTGGATGCGTCCGGGGTCCTGCTCTTGGGACCGTCCGTGCAGGGGGCACGTGCTCGGCAGTACTTCGCCAGCGATGAAGATCTCCTTTTTCTGATTGGGACAAAAGCGGGTCGCGATCTTGTAGGAGTCGTTGCAGACCGCGCGGCGCACGACGAGGTCCTCTGGTTCATCGAACCCGCGGTTTCTCAGACTGCGATAGGGTTCCACGCTCGCATACACCTCCTTCATAAACTCCGCCCACAACGGCAGGGCCGCCGAAGAGCCAGCCTGTTTCGGCCACAGGCGCAGGCTGGGGTCGTCTAGCCCGACCCAGACCCCAGCTACGAGATGGGGCGTAAAGCCGATGAACCACGCATCCGTGTAGTCGTTGGTCGTGCCAGTTTTGCCAGCAGCTTGCGGCCGGAAGCCGTAGGTCGTGCGGATGCGACGGCCGGTGCCGCCGACTTCATCGACGGCCGAGCGCAGCATGTCCGCGACAACCACGGCCACGGCCGGCCGCAGCACCTCCTGCTTGCGACCACTTTCCTGCATAAAAAAGACATCTCCATCCTTGCGCTCCAAGCGGCTGATGGCCATCGGCTCGACGTAGATACCTTTGTTGGGGAAGACCGCGTACGCAGCTACCATGTCGAGGAGTAACACTTCGCTCGTACCGACGCCGATGGAGGGGATGGCCTGGATGGGCGTGGATATGCCCATGTTGCGGGCATAACTCCGAATCAGGGCTGGGCCGATCTCGTCGGCCAGCTTAATGGAGATGAGGTTGCGCGACCGCTTTAGCCCGTCGCGCAGCGTCATCGGCCCCATGAACTTCTTGTCGTAGTTCTCGGGGTCCCAAAACTTTTCGCGTCTGTGGTCCCAGAGCGTAAAGGCATTGTCGTCGAGCACATCCACCGCAAAGCGGTTGTTGTCGATGGCAGCGGTGTACACGAAAGGCTTAAACGCAGACCCGGGCTGCCGCTCGGCTTGGGTGGCGCGGTTGAATTTGCTGTGGCCGAAGTCGCGGCCCCCAATCATGGCCAAGATGTGGCCGGTGGCCGGGTCCATAGCCACGAAGGCGGCTTGAACTACGGCCGAGTCGCGCACGCTCTGGGTCGCCCTTACGGCCGCTAGGTACTTATCCACCTTTTTCTGCACCTTGCTTATTTCAGTATCAAAGTGCTTTTCGGCGATCTGCTGCAAGCGCGAGTCGAGCGTAGTGTGGACCATAAAGCCTTCGCGATAGGTTGCCATGCCAAACTCGCGCTGCATCTGCTGGCGGACGTACTCGACAAAGTACGGAGCTATGCCATACGTCTCCTCGTGGCTACCCCTGCGAGTGGCGATAGGTTCGTTGCGTAGAGAATCGCGCTCAACTGGAGTAATCGCGCCATTGTCGGCCATGCTGTACAGCACCAGATTGCGTTGCCTGCGGGCGCGTTCGGGGTGGCGCAGAGGGGTATAACTATTCGGCCTCGGGAGCAGCCCAACGAGCAAGGCACTCTCTTCGAGCGCGAGCTGATCGACTTCGCAGTCAAAGTACAGGCGCGCCGCCGCCTTAATCCCGTAGGCACCGTGGCCGAAATAGACCGTGTTTAGGTACATAGTCATTATCTCGGGCTTGGTGTACAGACGCTCGATTAAGACGGCGGTGATCTGTTCGCGGATCTTGCGCGCGTACGTGGCCACCACATCCGCAAAGGAAGCGCTGCTGCGCTGCTTGCCGACCTCAGCGAAACTATTGCGGGCGAGCTGCTGGGTGAGCGTGCTGGCCCCTTGACCGACGAGGCGCCGATCCTTGAGGTTGGCCAGCAGCGATCCGGGGATGCGGTAGATGTCGATGCCCCAATGCGAGAAGAAGCGCCGATCTTCAGCCGACAGAAGGGCAGCCCGCATGGACGCGGGGATTTCCTCATAGGTGACCATTTCGCGGTTTTCTTCGAGGAAGTCCTGCAAGTGGCGGCCGTCGGCCGAATATACGTTGGTAACCCGCTTGGGCCGGAAGCTCCAAGCATCGATGTCGGGCAAATTGTCGTTGAGGATCAGATAGCCACTCATGCCGACAACGGCGTACAAGACGAAGAAGCAAGCGGCGTACAGCAGCAGCCTCTTGAGCATTGAGAGGCTAAAGACACCTTTTATTCCTTCTACTACCCTGTCCAGAAGCCCTTTATTCACATTGCTCAGTAAGAGGCTGGGCACGCGTTTTGCTCCTTCTATTACCCTGCCCGGAAGCTCTCTATTCATAGTAGCCCTTGACCCAGCGCGTGTTGTATTCCTGCACGTACTCTAGGTGCGCGCTAGTTTGCGGATAGTGCTCGCTCGCTGGGTACGGATAGCCAGACATCCCGTGAAAGGGCAGCGGCCCGACCGTTAGCGAGTGCGCCGAGTGCAGGTCCATGTCCTTGCCAAAGCCATCGGCGTACAGCAAAAACGAGCGCACCAGACCAGCCGCGGGCGGCGGCAAGGCGGCGAATTCAACGGTCAGCTCGTCGCCGTGGAACATGATGACAAAGCGGTCGTCAATGTCCTCGACCAACTCCTCCACCGGACCGAAGCGGGTGAAAGCCCCGGCGTGGGTGCCCCAAGGCGCTTCTAATTCCAATTGATCGTAGTGATAGCGAAAAGCAAAAGTGCCCTTGATCGCCGTATGGGCCGGGTAGCCACGCCAGTGGAGGTCGCTCTGCGCCGGTTGCAGGCGGTGGACCACAAGCGGAACATCCGCAGCGTCGCCCACCAGCAATTGATCCCAGTAGAGCGCGGTATTGGTCTCGATCCGCAGCCGGTAGTCGTCGGACGGGAACAGGCCCACCAAGTCGAAGAGCGCGTGTTTGGGCAGGCCCGCCGGGCAACCCATATCTGCGCTGACTTCGATCCATCCTCCCTCGCCGTCGGCTACGGACAAACGCGGCGGATACAGCGACAAGCCGCGCTGCGCCGCGCTCCAATTCGAGGTCGAATGCGCGTAATCGACCCACCCATAACCGAGCAAGACCGGATGGGCAAATTCGGACAGGTCGCCCAAATTCAGCTCTAGCGCATAGTCTTCGGCATAGCCGTGTATATCGAGACGGTCAAACCCATCGTACCACTCGTCGTCGATCTCTTGCAGCGTGGCCAACACGTCCGCGCCCCGGTGATCTTTGGCAGCCACCGGCGGTCGCAGCCCTTGCAGGGGATACAACTTGAATTCTGGATAGGGCGGCGCAGAGAGCAGTCGCTCGTTGGGATATACGTCGAACTCGGGCGGATGATCAACGGCCACTAGTTCAAGGGCATCGACGTAAATGATCTCCTCTAGCTGGTTAGTCAATTGCAAGACATAGTGGCCGTCCTTGGGAGCCAGCGGCCCCAACCGAACGTACTCGTCAGTGTCGGGCTGATAGTACTGACCCGGGGCGGTCAAATAGCCAATAATGGCCCCCCCTAAAATGTCGGTAACAAAGCGATAGCGCTCGCCGTCCCAAGCGTAGAGGATGGGGCATGAGGTCCCCTTGCGGTCGAGTTCCGTCAATTCCAGCCGCTGTCCAGCCCCAGTCGCCAACTCGGTCTGGCGCACGCCCCCAGGCCAGAGGATGCGGATGAATTCGACCGAATCGCTCTGCGCCAAACCGAAGTGAAGCACGCCCGCGTACCCTTCGCTACGAATCTCGCGCTTCTGGAGGCGGTGGGTGGTCTTCACCTCCACCTTGGCCCCAACGCCGTCGCGATTGCTATTAAGCCCTTGGGCGGCGACCTCAATCCAGTGCCTCCCCTTGCTTTGGTTGTGCAGCACCCGGCCACCCGCCCAAATATCCACGCGGCCGTCGCCATTAAAATCAGCCACGAGCGCAGCCCCGCCCGGCTCGTCAATCGGGGATTGCGGATGAAACTGACCGTCGTTATAAGCGAGCGGTTGCAGCCGCTCGTCCTCACAGGCCAATAGGTCAAGGTCGCCGTCGTTGTCGAAATCGGCGGCAAGCAGCACCCGCCCACCGGACGCCGACCCCTCGGCCCGAACGAAGGCGCGGCCGGCTTGGTTGATATGCGTTTCTACGGCACTGCTGTTCGCAATCGCCAAGTCCATATAGCCATCTTGGTTGAAATCCTCCACGGCCAAGCCCGCGCCCTGCACGGCACCCAAGCCCAAAGCGTCAGCGATCTCCGAGAACGTGCCGTCGCGATTGTTGGTTTGCACTTGCAGGCCCTCGGCCGCAAGCAGGACTATATCCACGTCGCGATCGTTGTCGAGGTCGGAGAATGCAGCCCGATCCGCCGCGACCGAACCGGCTGGTTGACCCGTAGCAGCGAAGCGGGCCTCCCCATCGTTGGCCAGCAGCGAGACGCGCGAACCGAGCACTAGCAAATCGAGGTCGCCGTCGTGATCGGCATCGCCCAGTGCCACACGGGTCGAAGCCACAGACAAGTCTTCGCCAGCAACCCATTCGCCGTTAGCCGCTCGATAGAGTAAGGTTCCACCCGCACCGCTGAACACCAAGTCAGCAGTCCCGTCGTTGTCGAGGTCACCGGAGATCGCTCCAGTCGCTCCAAAGCCATTGGGAAGCGTCGGAGCAGCGAGCATTTCCGCTGTGCCGCCAGCGTACAAGTGCAAGCCCTCGGCCCCGGCCAAGACATCCGACCGACCATCCGCGTCAAAGTCGCCCAAGGCAGCAAAGTGCACCGGGCCAGCCGCCGGGCCAGCCGCCGCAAATGCAAAAGGCCCAGCCACGTCGTCCTGACTCGGATCGCCGCCACCGGCGTCGGCCACGGCCTCGGCGTATTTGCCCTGTCCCTGATAGGACGAAGAGACGCCTTGGTGCCCGGCTTGACTGAGTTGGTTGAAGTGCTCCAAAGTGCTTTTCCACTCTTCCTCGCGTCCGAGCCGCCGGTAGAGATTGGCCAGTCCATAGTAGGCCGACACGTTGTAGGGATCGAGGCGGATGGCCTCCTTAAAGTCGGCGATGGCGGCATCGCCCTCGTTTAGCTTGGCCCGCATTTGCCCCATGTAGTAGCGCACGTGGGGGTCGTCGCGGTCGGCCGCGGCAACCTTTTGCAGAGCGGCGAGCGCTTTGTCGTGCTCCCGGCCTTGAGCATTGTAGATCAGGCCCAGCGCGTAGTTGGCGTGGAGGAGGGCGGGGTCGATGGCGAGCGCGGTTTGCAGGGCCGTGGCGGCGCTGTCGTACTTGCCGAGGGCGTAGTACGCAATGCCTAAATTAGCCTGTGCACTAGCGTAGTCTGGAGCCAAGGCAAGGGCGCGGGCAAACTCCTCCCGCCCGCGCGTGTAGTTGTGCTGATCCATATAGACCACGCCTTGATTGTTGTGCCACCGCGCTTTGGGAGGCCAAGCCGGCGACTCCTCGGGCGGCCCCTGTTCACAGGCCGCTCCCAAGAGGGCTACAGTGAGAGGTATCAGAGCTTGGCGCATCTTGACGCTTGTACGGGGCATGGTTATATTTTTTCCTCTCATATTAATCGATTTTCGAGCGAGAGTAGCTCAGTTGGTAGAGCTCCACGTTGCCAACGTGGTTGTCGCGGGTTCGAGTCCCGTCTCTCGCTCCATTTTTTTGCCTCAACTTCCATTTCAATATATCTAAAACCCCCATTGAGAAAAGCTGGCCTGGTCTTGCGTCAGGTCGATTTCTAGGGAGTCCACGCTCAATTTCCAGAGGGATCCGCCGGGTCGGCAAAGCGCTGCCCAAGGCGGAACAAATCGCCCAGTGGATTCTTGCGGTCCTCCAAGGCGTCAGCTATAACTGGCCCAATGGAGCCGCCGAATTTAAAGCCGTGACCACTGCCACAACCGGCGATGAGAATCCCCCGCGCGCCTGGGGCCCAGTCGATGACGAAGTGGTCGTCGGGCGTATTGGTGTACAGGCAGGCGCGGCCCCCCACCAGTCGGGCCCCTTTCAGCGCGGGCAAGCGCTCGGCGACAAAGGCACGAGCCTGATCGAGGAAGTCGGGGCTGGGTTCGCGGTCGGCTTCGGGCGCGGCGCGCTCCACTTTGCTGTCCTCGGCGATCTTGACGTACCCTTCGCGCAGCAGCGGGAAGCCGTACCAGGCCGCCTGAGTACTCAGCATCGTCCACACGGGAAACACCTTCTGAGCAAACTTTTCGGGCTCGACCGGGACCAAGAAGGCCATCTGCTGGCGCGTTATGCACAGGTTGTCCTTTAACATGGGAAAAAGCCGCACCACCCAAGCACCAGCGGCGACCACGACGCGGTCGAATAGAGGCCGCTCTGACCTTGTGGCTAGACGGACACCCTGGTCGGTCTCATCCATGGCCTGCACAGGGGTGTGAGAGTGGATAGCAACGCCCCGGTCCCGGGCCAGATCGGCCAGATCGGCCACGGCCTGACCGCTGCGCAAATAGCCGGACCAGGGATCGTAAAAGAGCGTGTCGTCGTCCCGCACGGCAAATTGGGGAAAGCGCTGGCGGACCTGAGTAGGGCTCAGTATTTCGACCGTCTTCCCCCGCTGGTGCAGCATCTCCAAGCCGCGGCGAGCCGGGCTGTCGGTGGGCAAATCGCCCCAGATATTGAGCTTGCCAGTCTGGTAGTACATGGCCCGGCCGAGTTGGTCGTGCCATTGGCACCACTGATGCGCGGCTCGCTCGACCAACTCGTGATAGGTCTCCTCGGGGTAGCTAGTGCGGCGGATGACTTTGGACACATCGGTCGAGGAGGCATCTGGACAGGGGATGGGGCCGCGTTCGAACAGGGTGACCTGGTGGCCCCGCCGGTTGAGTTCCAAGGCCGCAGCCAAGCCGAAAATGCCCGCCCCTACAATGCCGACGCGCATGGGGTCTAGAGCTTCTCAGTGCGGCGCTCGCGGATTTGCAGCAGGGCCGGCAGCAGCGTGACAGACGTGATAAAACAGGACCCCAAGCCCACCAGCGAGAGCACGCCAATCGACGTGAGCGCCGGGTGAATGGCTGGCACCAATCCCGAGAAGCCGACCATCGTCGTCAGCGACGTACCCAACAGCGCGAGCCCAGTCGTGCGCAACACCAATCGCAGCGAGCCGCGGCCGACCTCTTGGTAGCGGTGGAAGATGTGGACGCTGTTGTCAATGCCCATGCCGATAATCGTCGGGAAGGCGACCATGTTGTAGAGGTTGAGCTTGATGTCAAACGCGTACATGAAGCCCACGACCCACACCAAGGCGTTCAATAGCGGCGTGAGCACCAGCAGGGTATCGACGAAACTCCGCAGGTCGATGAGCAGCACCACCGCTACTACCGCGAGCGTGAGGATCACGGCGAGGGAGCTGTCTTCGAGCATGACCTTGAGCATCTCGGCGACGATGATGTGCGAGCTAGAAGCTATGTAGGTCTTGCCCGCCGGCGTTTCAATGTGGCTGATTTCCTCGGCAAAGCGGATGGCGTCTTTCCCGTCCTTGAGCTCGACTGCGGCATTGATCGCCACGAAGTTGAGGATGTTGCCCTCCTTATCCTTGAACTCATTGGTCAAGTCCGCGGGCAGGTCGTAGAGCGTGAGCTTCTCCACGTCGAGGTACGGACGCAGCGAGTCCAGTTTAGCCCGCTCGCTCTCGCTGAACAGGCCCTCTTCCCGGTCGAGCAAGGCGCGGATGTCGGCTATGAGCGCCAGCTTGGCGTCTTGGTCTTGCGGCAGCGCGGAGTACACGCTCTTGACGCTGAGGACCGTGGAGGAGTCGCCGTTGGCGGCCTTGATGGCCTCGACCGTGCGAACTACTTCCATGGTCTCGTCGTAGCTTTCGGTCAAGACGATGGCCGGCGAGCGGCCTTCCTTCAGGCTCTGGGGCAGGCTGCCCTTGTTGATGTTGGGCGGCGGCGCGGGCTTGAGCTTGCTGAAGTCATATTCAAATTCCAAATCTCCGAGGTGATACAGCGAGTACCCGGTGATCACTGTGCCTATCAGCAAGGTGGCCCAAGGCTTTGGATAGCGACCTGTGCGCCACAGGACGCTGCGCTTGCGGATCGGGATGACCAACCGCAGGCGCTCGGCGAGGACGATGAAGGCCGGGCATATCGCAACCATAGCCACCAGCGAGAACAGGATACCAGTGCCGACGATAAAGCCGAACTCCGAGAACCCCTTAAAATCCGTCAACAGCAGCGAGTAAAAAGCGATCGAGGTAGTGACCGCCGTCGTCGCCAGGGCCTTACCCGTGTACCGGACGGTCACGGTCAGGGCCTGTTCGATGTCCATGCCTCGGCGGTGGGCCTCGCGATAGCGGGCGAAGATGTGGATGCCAAAGTCAATGCCCAGCCCAAAGAGGATGGCGAACAGCCCCACGGTGATCATGTTGAGACTGCCGATGGCCAAGTAGGTGACGCCAAACGTCCAAGTCAGGCTCATCAGCAGTGGCAAGGTAATAAAAAGCGAGCCAACTACTTGGCGAAAGAACAGGGTGATAAGCAAGAGCACGCCGACGATGCTGTACAAGGCCGTTGACTTGAGGTCTTGTATAATAATCGTGAATTGGTTGGCGCTGTTTTGGAAACTGCCCTTGTACACGCATTCAATGCTGGGGTGGAAGCGCTCCGGGCCGATGGCGGCAATGGTCTGGTCAATATGGTCGATCAGGTCCTGCGAGAAGGCGACGTCCGTGGTAAGTCCAGCCGGATAGAGCCGGAGGATGACGCCGTTGCCCTCTCGCGTGATGAAGTACTGGCGATATTGCTCTGGGACCGCGGCTGATGTGCCATCCTGCTGGTACTTGGCCTCAATATCCGAAAAATCGAGCACCTGCTCTTCCTCGTCGTCCAAGGCAAAGTAGAGCGGCGACTGCTTGAGCTTTTGCAACTCTACGTGCTCGTCGAGGCGGCGGTTGACTTCTCGCAGGTCCTCTAAATCCATGTAGAGCAGCCGGTTTTTTTCGAGCAGATCCTTTTTGCTGTCGAGGCGGCTCACCGAGCTGATCAGCGGACTGTGTTCGAGCGAATCGGCCAAGACCTGCATGAAAGAAACGGCCGCGTCCAAGTCATCGCTGGTAATGACGACCATCAGCGGACCGATGCCTCCGATGCGGTCCTTGATGCGGTTGAGTTCGCGGACGCTGACGTAGTCGTCGGACAGCAGATCGGCGAAGTCGGTCTTGATGTTTTGGGCCAGCTTGGCGGCGAAAAACCCGGCAAATACCGACAGTATTGTGGCCAGCGCAATTATGCCGATGTAGTGGTGGTAGATGTAGCGAACCAAGCGCTGGTGGCTGATGGGCATGGCGGCGGGTTAATCCTCGGTTGCACTGCCTGAAGGCAGCGCGAGAACCGTTTCGCGCAAACGAGCCAACTGCTTGTCGAGCTGGACGATCAGCTTCTCGTAACCATTTTTTTCGATATAGCGAGCATAGCGCCGCCTGTTGCCCTCGGCCGTGCTGATGCCGTCGATGACCAAGTCGTATATCCGCCACACACCCTCCACCCGATGGAGCTTATACTCAATCTCTATTTGCTCGTCCCGCACGGGTACCAGCGCTTGGACGACGGCTGTGTCTTCTTGCACCTCGGCCGACTCGTAGCGGATCTCGCCCTCGCGGTAGTAGCGAGAGAAGCTGTCGAAATTCTGCTCGCGGATGATGCTGCTGAAGGTCTCGGCGAAGTGGTTGCGCTCGTCCGGGGAGCGGTCTGCCCAGTAATCCCCCAAGGCGAGACGGCTCAATTCCCGAAAGTCAAAGGCCGCGTTGATGTGCTGCTTGATCTCTTCCCGCACGGCCGGAGGCAGCGAATCGGTCGGAGCCTCGGCGAGTATGGCCTGCACCTCGGCGTCGTGACTCTTGAGAAAGGCGATGGGGTCGTCTTCCGCACTAGCAACAGCCACTACGCAGAGGACGACCCACGCGGCGCACCATAGCGTTTTCATTGTGAATTCTCCCCTGAGTACGCGCCATTGGTGACGGGGAGTCCGCCGCAGTGATTGACCACGCGCCCGCCGTCAAAAGCCTCGCGCGTCCAGACTCGCAGGTCTGCGTAGTACGCCTCAGCGTACGAACGGGTCGAGTTGGCGTCTGTGAGCATCCCCAAGCCGATGGTGCGCTTGGCTGGCCGACCGCCTAACTTTGCCCGGTGGTGCTTTTCCAAATCGACGACCTCAAAGGTCCATTTGCCCAAGTTGGTCGCGCCGCTTTCGACGACGAAGAACCAAGGCCGGAACAGCTTGTCGCGCCTCCCCACCGTGCCTTCGGGCAAGGTCGTGCTCCACACGTATTTGAGCTGTTTGGGCACCCCCAGCCAATTCTTGGAAAAGATAACGTACAAACCAGCCGCGCTGTCGTTGGCCTCGTCGAGAAACTCGTTGCCGCCCAGCGGCAAGGCCGCGGCCCGCCAGCACCAAGTCATAATCGGATACTGGCGCGGATTCCACTGGATGAATTTTCCCACGATGACCGAATGGCTCGAATCGCGCGCCGCCATATAGCGCCGCGAGCGACCCTCTACGCGGTAGAGCACAGGTTTCTGGCGATCCTGTTTCTTCCACGGCCCCCATTCCATCGGCTGCGACCCATCCCAAGTAGCGGTGAAGTCTTCGAGAACGACGTACTCGCGCTCGGCGAGTTGGGCTTCCAGCACCGGCGGCGAATGGCCGCGGTCGATCAGCGATTGGTAGCGACGCCGGTAGTGGCTGGAGACGGGCCGACCGTCGATCTCTAACTCGGCAATTTTCCAAGTTCCGTTTGCAAAGATCAAGTCGGCCTCCAAACCGAGCGAGCGAGTGGCAAATAACGCGCGAAGTTGCGCACGGCCCCGCTGGCCATTCACTGCGAGGCTATCCAAGCGCAAGCCGCGCCAATCCGCAGCAGCAAGCTGGGCGGCCAAGTCGGCGCTGAGTCGGTGTTGATAGGCTCTGGCTAGTCGGCTGCGATAGTGCTCGACGAGGTGCGTAAAGCGCGGGCCGGATAGCAAGCCCCGGTATGCGTCCAGCGCCCCTTCGAGATAGTCGCCCAAGGTCGCCGTAGCAAACTCGTCCACGGCCAAGTGTTCGCGCACTAAGCGGTCGGCTCCGTCGGCGCGCTCGCGGTTGGGTGCCTCTAACAGCGCGTTCAGCCGCGCCACGGCCGCCGTCGCCCAAGCCGCATCGGCCCTGCCGTCGCTTGGGTTGGCCAACGCCAACAGCACGACTGCGCTAAGGAGTTGTATCATCGCGTGGGATCAGTTCGAGACCGCCCGTGGCCTTTTCGAGGCGAGCGACGCTGAGGTTGAAGTCGTACAGGGCTTCGCCATAGGCTTGTTCGCGGCGGGCCCAAGTCTCAAAGGCGGCGATCAATTCGCCGATGGTCTGCGGGTCAAACTCAAAATCGTCGCGGGCTTCCCGCAGCCACTGCCGGGCCAATTGCCGACTCTTGCGCGCATCTTGCAAATCGCGGTCGGCGCGGCGATAATCCAAATAGGCGCGGCGGACATCTAAGCGGACCCCTTCCTGCGCACTCGGCACGCGCACTTCAAGCGCGCGGTATTCAGCGCGCGCCCTATCTACATCCGCTGCCAACAAGTGCCACTCCAACGATTGCCGCACTCCGATGAAGACGCCGCCGTTGAAAAAGTTAAACTCGTCTTTGACAAATGGGTTCCGCTGGTCGGTGCGCCCAGGGGCCACGGCATAGCGCAAACCACCGCCGATGAACACTTGGGGCTGGTACGCGGCGCGGGCAGCTTGTGTGAGGGCCTGTTTGGCGGCGAGACCCGCTTGCAGCTTGCGCCATTCCGGCCGCAGGTCGAGGGCCTGTGCGATTAGATCGTCTAGGGACGGAACTGAGGCCGCCACCGGCGCGAGCCGCTCGGCCTGGAGCAGGAGCGGTGCATCGCTGGACAGGCCCGCGCGCCAAGCTAACGCCGCCCGCGCCAAGGCCAATTGGTCGCCCACCTCGCGCTGCTGCACGGCCAAGTCGAGCTGGGCCAGCCGCAACTTGTAGCGGTCGGACGACGAGAGTACGGGGTCGTCGTCCAGTTCCTCAGCTCTGCTAGCCAACTCATCACTCACGCGCTGCGCCAAGGAGTTCAAGTCTTGCGCCAACAGCAGTCCGTAGTACAGCTCCTTGACGGCAAAAGCCACGTCCAACTGGGTCTGCGACAGATCGGACTGCTCCACATCGACCCCTCGGGTGGCGGCTTCGTTTAAATGGCGACCGAGGCTAAAGGGATAGAGCGGCTGCACAAATTGCAACTCGGCGCGCGCAAAAGGCCCCAAGGATCGGAACCCCGTGGTATCGGCGGGCGGATTGAACACACTGCCCATAGCGTCTGGAACTAGGCCGCTTCTGCTGTCGATGCGCAGGCGGGGAAGGATTTTAGCGGCCGCAGCTTGGCGGCGGCGAGCGTCAGCCGACTCGACCTTCCAGCGGCCACTCGCAACCTCGCCATCGCGGTCCAAGGCGTGGTCGATAAGCTCAGTCAGCGTCCAGCGCTTGTCGGGCATTTGGGCGCGGGCCGGGAGGGTGGGCAAGCATATAGCAAGGCCCCAAATCCCTAGCCATAAGGGAGCGCAAATTTGCATGCCAATGGGAAATCTCAGCGTCGGAAGAGGCGGAATTCGCGGTGATAGCGCGAGTTCGTCATTTTTATAAGTTGTTAAAAATAGTTAAGTTAATATACAGACTAAGCAATTTAGCGTCAATGTGAACGCCGGTCTGCTTCTTGGATTGTACAACACCCAACCCCTATGTTTTATGCACCTATGTTTTTCCTAAAATGCACAAATAGGCGGGCACCATGCAGCCGACTTTAGTCGTTCCGGGAAGCCGCATCCTCTTGCAATAGCGGCCTCCGACCACCGCCTCACGCCCGTTCCACCTCAAAGGCGACCACGTTGCGCTTCTCCCGACTGAATTCCACCCCAATCAGGTGAATCGCCGCGCCCCGACCGCGATACTTGGCCGCGTAGTCCCGCTCCTGCAACTGCCGCAGCGCCGCCCCCTCCGCCGCCCGTTCCACCACCTTGAACTCGAACAGGTACACCTGCCCATTGAACTCCACCGCCATGTCCAAGCGCCCGGCACTGCTGCTGTCCTCCACTGTGATCGACAGCCCCAGCGACGCGAAGTACGAGTAAAATACGCTGGCGTAATACCCCTCGTAGTCGGCAATCTCGTTGTTGGTGTGCCACTGATACGGAATGCTGGCAAAGAACGACGCGAACAGCGTCTCCAAGCCGTCGAAGTCATTGACCAGCAGCAGGTCGTACAGCCGGGCGCTGTGCTCGGCCCGGCGTGCGGGGTTGCTCGTCAGGTGATTCAGCAGGCTCTTGTTCAGGCTCTGCTGCACCTCCCGATTTGGGTAGCCCAGCCGATAGTATATCTCCCCGCCGCGCGGCTCACTGCGGCGAATGGTCAAGTAGCCGGTCTGGAACAGCAGCGCCTCAGTCGCAATGTGATCCACGTCAAACGCCGATAGCAACTCCTCACTGCCGAGCATGTCGTCCAAGGCAAGAGAATTGACTCCGCGCTCCAACAACATATCGAGCAGAAACGTCGGCGTACCCGTCTCAAACCAGTAAGCCCCGAACTGGCGACGGTCAAAGAGCAGAAGGACATCGAAGGGGTTGTACACCTGTTCCTCACCCAGCCAGTTGTACCCGTTGTACCAGCGCCGGATTTCCTCTCGGTCTAAGCCGGGCAGTTCCGGGGTGAACACCGCGTCCAAGTCCTCCTCGGTATAGCCGCAAATGGCCGAGTAGCGCGGGTCTAAGGTAATGTCCTTGAGGTTGTTGAGGCCGGAGAACAGGCTGACTTTGGAGAACTTGCTCACGCCGGTGAGGAAAGTAAACGCAATGTGTGCGTCGCCAAACTTGATCGTCGAATACAGCCCGCGCAGCAAGTCGCGGTTGGCTCGCGCCACCTCCGGCACCTCCAGCGCGTCTAAAATCGGTTTGTCGTACTCGTCAATTAGCACCGCTACCCGCTGGCCGCTGCGCTCGTGCAACGCTTCCATCAGATGGCTAAAGCGCGCTGGCGCACCAGCGTAGTCCGAACCGACACTCTCCCGCCTTTCTATGGCGTCTAGTTGCGCCATCACGTCCTCTTGTAGCTGGCCCGGCTCCTTGAAGTTGCCCCTGCTAAAGTCGAGCCGCAGCACCGGATGGCGCACCGACCAGTCCCACCGCTCGTGGATGGCCAGCCCCTCGAACAACGGCTCGTTGCCCTCGAATAGCTCCTTCAGGGTATCGAGAAACAGGCTCTTGCCAAACCGACGGGGGCGCGACAAGAAGTAGTGCTTGCCCTCGTCAACCAACCGCGCTATGTAGGCGGTCTTATCGACATAGTAGCAGTTCTCCTCGCGGATCTCGCGAAAGGTCTGAATGCCGATGGGTAGCTTGCGCTTAGCTGTCCGTGACGAATCGGGTTTCGTCTGCATCATGGGCTTGCTCCACAGTCTGGCCGCCGTCAACGTTGGCCGGGGCAAGGATGAGACTTACAATAGACAAGATAGACTACAGGGCAACCCATGCAAAGAAAAGCGAATAAGCGACCACCATGCAGCCGACTTTAGTCGTCCGGGAAGCCTGCGAACACAACCTGCGCGCCGTCTCCTTAGACCTGCCCCACGAATCCCTCGTGGCCATCAGCGGCCCGTCCGGGTCGGGCAAGACCTCCCTCGTATTGGACACGATTTACGCCGAGGCGCGCCGGCGCTTTCTCGCGGCGCTGGACCAAGGAGGCGGCTGGCGCGCATTGCGCGTGCCCAAGGCCCGCCGCATCGACGGCCTAGCCCCCGCCCTCGCGCTCGCCGGAGGAACTGGCCGTCAGAGTCCGCGAGCCACAGTGGCGACCCTGTCCGGCCTGTACGACCTGTTGCGCTTGCTCTTCGCCCGCGTCGGTCAACCTAGCTGCCTCCACTGCGGCGGACGGGTGCAGACGCACCGCTTTGAGGAAGCAAACGAAGCGGCTGCGAGCTTGCCAGAGGGCACTCGCCTGATGATTCTCGCGCCGCGCCGACAGCGGAAGGACGAGACGCCCGAGCAGGTACTCGCCGCAATCGACCGCGCCGGCTACCGCCATGTCCGCCTCGACGGACGAGACCTGCTGCTGGAGGACATCGCGCCCGAACGCATCGCCTGCGCCCAGCACCTGTCCGTGGTCGTCGATCGCCTCGTCGTCAAAAAGGGCATCGCGCGCCGCCTACAAGGGTCGCTGCAAGCAGCCTTGGAAGCGGGCGACGGCCAAGTGGTGCTTTCTACCCCGGACGCAGGCAGCGATCTGGTCTTTGCCGTGCGGCCAGCGTGCTCGGCCTGTGGCGCGCCTTTCCCGTCTTTAGAACCCGCGCTGTTTTCCTTCAACAGCACCGTCGGAGCCTGCGCGACGTGTCGGGGTCTCGGGGTGCAGAGCGGCTTGAGCAGTGAGCAGGTCTTCGCCAGTGGACGGGCCACGCTCGAAGGAGCACTGGGTCCCCTATGGCACGACTTTGGGCACGGCGATTTGCGCGACCGTCTGCAAACCTTCTGCCGACGACACCAAGTTGATCCCGAACAGCCCGTGGGCGACTGGCCGGACCAAGCGGTCGAACGGCTGTGGCACGGCGAGGGCCGCCGATTCATCGGGCTGGCGCGCTGGCTAGAGCGCATCAGTGCCAAAGCCGAAGGCGAGGAATTGGCCTATCTGGAAGAACGCCTCGACGACGCACCGTGTCCTAGCTGCGGGGGAGCGCGCTTGCGGCCCGAATCCCTCGCCGTGGAATTGGGCGGAGCGTCGATTGCCGAGGTCGGCGAGTGCGCGGTTGTCGCGGCGACCAAGTGGCTCAACAACCTTGATTTTCCCGCAGCTACAGCCCCCGTCGGCGAGGCCATCCGCGCCCAGATCAGCCGCCGACTGGACCTGTTGCAAGAGTTAGGGTTGGAGTACCTGCAACTGAACCGCCGCGCCGACACCCTGTCGAGCGGAGAATTTCAGCGGCTGCGCCTCGGGTCCGCCCTGTCGTCGGGCACCACGCAGATGCTCTACGTGCTCGACGAACCCAGCGCCGGTTTGCACGCGCGCGACGCCGCCCAGCTCCTAGACGCGCTCAGAACACTGCGCGACGCCGGAAACTCCGTGTTCCTAATCGAACACGACGCCGCACTTTTGCGCGGGGCCGACTGGCTGGTCGACATGGGACCGGGCGCGGGGACTGCCGGAGGACAGGTCGTGGCCGAGGGCACGCCGAGCGAGGTAGCCGCAGCCGAGTCTTTGACCGGACGCTATCTGCGCGGTGCGCTGCAATTGCCGCGCACCCAAGCGCGCCAGCCACAGAACTGGTTGGTCCTATCCGGTGCCCGCGGCCACAACTTGCGCCAACTCGAAGTAAAATGGCCGTTGGGAACCTTGATCTGCGTAACCGGAGTTTCCGGTTCGGGCAAAAGCTCGCTGGTCAGCCACACCCTGCATCCGCTCTTGGCGGCCAAATTGCACGGCGCTCAGCGTCGTCCCCTGCCCTATGACTCCTGCACTGGAATCGAGCAGGTAACACGCGTCGTTGCGGTTGATCAGCGGCCCATCGGCCGCAGCGCTCGCTCGAACGCGGCGACCTACACGGGGTTGCTAGCGCCGATTCGCCGCCTATTTGCCGACCTGCCCGAAGCTCGCCTGCGGGGCTACCGGCCCGGACACTTCAGCTTCAACTCCCCAGAGGGAGCCTGCGACCTGTGCAAGGGTCGTGGAGTGCACAGCACGCGCCGAGGCGCATTCGACGATCTCGAAGTCGTCTGCCCTTCTTGCAGTGGACGGCGTTACCGCGCCGAGGTCTTGGACGTGCGCTTCCACCAGCACCACATCGCCGAAGTGCTGGAGCTGAGCGTGGCCGAGGCGAGCGAGCTTTTTGCAGCCGTGCCCCAAGTTGCGCAACGGCTAGAGACCCTCGCGGAAGTGGGCTTGGGGTATTTGCACCTCGGCCAACCAGCGATCAGTTTTTCCGGCGGCGAAGCGCAGCGGGTTAAGCTGGCGGCCGAACTAGGACGCTCGCGCCAAGATCACGCGCTCTACATACTCGACGAGCCGACCTCGGGCCTGCACTTGGAGGATGTGCGCTTGCTGCTGGCGCTGTTGCAGCGCTTAGTTGACGAGGGCAATACCGTAGTAGTAGTTGAACACCACATCGAATTTATCGCGGCCGCCGACTGGGTCATCGACCTAGGGCCAGAAGGCGGAGAAGCTGGCGGGACAATCACTGCTTGCGGCCGCCCCGAAGAAGTGGCCAGCGCAGCCGGCTCCCACACGGGCGCGTACTTGCAGCAGTTGTTTGCCGCGCAAGGCTGAACGATTGAGGAGATTTTCATTGGACCTACAAAAAATACAAGCCTACATGCAGCAGGAAGGAATTGGCGCTTGGCTAGTGTACGATTTTCGCGGCGGCAATCCAGTCTTGTGGCAGCTATTGGGACAGCGACGGCAGACGACCCGACGCGTCTTTCTGATCGTGCCAGCCTCGGGTGCGCCGCGCTTGTTCGGTTCGGCAGTCGAGCCGGAGGCCCTCGCCGGACTAGGCATAGATATTGCCCATTACGCTAGCTGGGAACAGCTCCATGCCCTGTTGCGCGATGCAGTCGAGGGTCTGCCCCAAGTAGCTATGGAATACTGGCCCGGGGGTACGCTGCCCACGGTCTCTTGGGTCGATGGCGGCACCTTGGAGCTGGTGCGATCCCTCGGCCCCAAGGTGGTGTCTTCGGCCGACCTGTGCCAAGTCGCCTTAGCCACCTGGAGCGCGGACGCACTCGCCTCGCACCGCGACGCTTGCCGCCAAGTAGCCGAAGTCAAGGACGCGGCCTTTGAGTACGTCCGCGACCGCCTCCACACCGGCCTCACCGAATTCGACGTCCAAGCCTTCATCGTCGCCGAACTGAAGCAGCGCGGCCTCGACAGCGGGCATCCGCCGATCGTCGGCGTCAATGGTAACAGCGGCAATCCGCACTACGAGCCGCGCACGGACACAGCCGCCCCCATTGAGCCGGGCGCTTGGATCCTCATCGACCTGTGGGCGCGCCACCCCGGCGAGCAGCACGTGTTTGGCGATATAACTTGGGTCGCCTTTGCCGGGCCGCGCGTACCAACGGCCCATGCCGAGGTTTTTGCCGCAGTGCGCGAAGCGCGCGATCAAGTGCTGGAACGGCTCGACGCCGCTTGGCACGCTAGCGAAGTCCTACAGGGCTGGCAACTCGACCGCGTAGCGCGCCAAGTCCTGACAAAGCACGGCTTGGGCGAGCAGTTCGTCCACCGCACAGGGCACAGCCTCGGCCCCGGACCGAGCATCCACGCACTCGGCGTAAACCTCGACGACCTAGAGACCCACGATGCGCGGTCGATCCTACCGGGAACGGGCTTTTCCGTCGAGCCGGGCGCGTACCTGCCGGAGTTCGGCGTGCGGCTCGAAGTCAATGTGTACGTGAACCCAGAGACCGGCCCGGAAGTTACGACCCCCATCCAAAACGAAGTCATCCTCTTGCTTTGAGCCTCGGAATCGTCCTCGTCAGCGGTGGGCTCGACTCCTGCGTCACCGCCGCCATTGCCGCCCGCCGCGGCCCCTTGGCCTTTCTCCACCTGCGCTATCGCCAGCGCACCGAGGAACGCGAATTCGCGGCCTTCTCCGCCCTCGCGGATCACTTCCAAGTGGAGACCCGCCTCGTGGTGGACGTCGATTACATGCGCCAAATCGGCGGCTCCAGCTTGGTCGATACAACCCAGCCCATCCCCGAAGACGAATCCACAGCCAGCCTACCCTCGACCTACGTCCCCTTCCGCAACGCCAACCTCCTCGGCGTGGCCGTGGCTTGGGCCGAGGTCATCAACGCAACCGACATCTACATCGGCGCTCACGAAGCAGAGAGCCACTACCCAGACTGCCGACGGGAGTTTTTCACCGCCTACGAGCGCATGGTCGCCGCTGGCACCGGCCCCCAAACCCAAGTCCGCATCCAAACCCCGCTCATAGACTCGGACAAAGCCGCCATCGTCCGCCGCGGCCTAGCGCTCACCGCCCCCCTGCACCTAACCTGGTCCTGCTATCAGCGCGAAGACCTCGCCTGCGGCCGCTGCGAGAGTTGCCGCCTGCGCTTGGCGGGCTTTCGCCGGGCCGGTGCCGACGATCCCTTGCCCTACGCCTCTATTCCAAGGAGCTAACCCATGCTAATCGGCTACGTCAGTGACGAACGCTACATCGCCCTGCACGACGTGCAGTTCGAAATCGCCAACGAAAACCTGCACATCGAAACCCGCTCGCGGGCCACCGGCGAGATCTTCGCCGATGTTCCCCCCGGCCCCTACACCGTGACCTTGCAAAAAGACGGCTTCGGCCCCAAGCGCGGGCAGATCAACATCCACCCCGAGCGGCCGCACCACTTCCGCTTGCTCGCGCATCAGTTGCTCGGCTACGCCTGGCCCAAGTGGGTCCAAGCGGGCGAGCAATCCGAGTTCCGCGTCCACTCGCTCGAAGCCTACCGCCTCGACTTGTGGCGCTACGGCTGGGAAAAAGAGCACATCCGCCCGCTAGGCTGGTTCGACGAGCACGGGCCGCGCGCCACCATGCAGATTACCCCGGACGGCGACTACACCCAGACCGGAGTGATGTGGAACAAGTTTGGTTACACCAGCCCCAACCACAAACAGTTCGTCACCGCGCCGGAGCGCTCTGGCCTCTACTACTTCCACGCCAAAGGCGAGTCCGGCGCGTTTTTCTCCTTTCCTTGGATCGTCGCCCCAGCCGCCCCCAGCGCAGACATCGCAGTCCTCGCCGCCAACATGAACTGGAACGCGTACAACAATTTTGGCGGGCGCTCCAACTACATCCACCCCGACTGCTTTCCGCCCACGCCGACGATCAATGCCCGCCTAGAGCTGAAGCGCTACACCGACCGCGAACACCTCAACTACGACGCCGAGGACTACGCCCCCCTCTCCTTCGACCGACCCGAGCCGCTCAACCACGTTCCCGAGGACGCCCAGATCACCGATCCCATCGCGGGACGCTCTGCCTCTCACGTGGCCCCGGCCGAGTGGCGCTTGCTCGGCTGGCTGGAGCGCGAGGGTTATGCCTACGACCTGTACGCCGAGACCCAATTTCACTTTGACCAGTTCGACCTCGACCAGTACAAAATCCTCATCATAACCACCCATCCCGAGTACTGGTCGCGCAAGATGTACTACGACGTCAAGGCGTGGGTGCGCGAACGCGGCGGCAAACTCATGTACTTGGGCGGCAACGGCCTCAACTGCGAAGTGGAGATGCTCGACGAGCAGACGATGAAGGTCAAAAACGGCGATATGCGCCTCCAGCGAGCCGAGGGCCTCGAAAGCCGCTTTCACCAGTACCACGAGTCCGAGGCCAACCTGCTCGGCGTGGTCTGTACCACTGCGGGCATTATGACGGCCGCGCCGTATCAAGTCCTCGCCGCCGACCACTGGATTTTCGCCAACACAGGCGTCAAAAACGGCGAGACCTTCGGCGAGCCCAGCCTACACGAGCGGGTACCCGGCGGTGCCTCCGGCCACGAAACCGACAAGACCTCGCCCTCTTCGCCCCCCAACATCGAAATCATCGCCCGCGGCCTCAACCCCGACCGCGGCGGCGCGGAAATGGTTTACTACGAGACAGAGAGCAACGGCGCAGTTTTTTCCGTCGGCTCCATCACGTACCCAGCCTCCATTCTCGTGGACGAGACCGTTTCGCGCATTACCACCAACGTCATCGAACGCTTTGGCGCGGCATAGCCAAGGCATCCGTTTGGTTTTATTCTAAAAATGTTTTAACCACCCGTAGGGAATCCCGATGACGACCAGCAACGCGACGACGAACAACACCGACCTTAACTGGATCGCAAACTACATCTGGGGCATCGCCGACGATGTCCTGCGCGACCTGTACGTGCGCGGCAAGTACCGCGACGTGATCCTGCCGATGACCGTGCTGCGCCGACTCGATGCAGTGCTGGAGGACAGCCAGCAGGCGGTCCTGGACATGAAGACCACCCTCGACAACGCCGGCGTCATCGAACAGGATGCGACCCTGCGGCAGATCGCGGGACAAGCCTTCTACAATACCTCCAAGTTCACCCTGAGCGACCTACGCGCCCGCGCCAATCGCCAACAACTCGAAGCCGACTTCCGAGCTTGGCTCGACGGGTTTTCGCCCAACGTCCAAGACATTCTCGAAAACTTCGAGTTCCGCAACCAGGTTTCGCGGCTTTCGAGGGCCGACGCCCTAGGCACGCTGATCGAAAAGCTCACCTCCCCCGACATCAACCTGAGCCCAGCCCCAGTACACTACGCCGACGGCACGGTCAGGCACCCTGGCCTCGACAACCACGGCATGGGCACGATCTTCGAGGAGTTGATCCGGCGCTTCAACGAGGAGAACAACGAGGAGGCGGGCGAACACTGGACCCCGCGCGACGCCGTGACCCTGATGGCGAAGCTGGTCTTCCTGCCCGTCGCCGACCAGATCAAGTCCGGCACCTACCTGATCTACGACGGGGCCTGCGGCACCGGCGGCATGTTGACTGTGGCCGAGGACGTGCTTCAGCAACTCGCCGCCGACCACGGCAAGGAAGTCTCCACCCACCTCTACGGCCAAGAGATCAATGCCGAGACCTACGCCATCTGCAAGGCCGACCTGCTGCTCAAGGGTGAAGGAGACGCCGCCGACAACATCGTCGGCGGCCCAGAGCACTCCACCTTGGCCAACGACGCCTTCCCGTCCCGCGAGTTCGACTTCATGCTCTCCAATCCACCCTACGGCAAGAGTTGGAAGACCGACTTAGAGCGCATGGGCGGCAAGCGCGACATGCGCGATCCGCGTTTCGTGATCGAGCATGACGACAATCCCGAGTATTCCCTCGTCACCCGCTCCAGCGACGGCCAGATGCTCTTTCTCGCCAACAAGCTCTCCAAGATGAAGCCGGGCGGCAGCCGCATCGCCGAGGTACACAACGGCAGTTCCCTGTTCACCGGCGACGCTGGCCAAGGCGAGAGCAACATCCGCCGCTGGATCATCGAGAACGACTGGCTGGAGGCGATCATCGCCCTGCCGCTCAACATGTTCTACAACACCGGCATCGCCACCTACGTCTGGGTGCTCTCCAACCGCAAGCCAGATCATCGCCAGGGTAAGGTGCAGTTGATCGACGCTACCGAGTGGCACCGGCCGTTGCGCAAAAACTTAGGCAAGAAGAACTGCGAGCTTGGCGAGGCGGATATCCAGCGCATCTGCGACACCTTCCTCGCCTTTGAAGAAAGCGAGCAAAGCAAGATTTTCGACAATGACGCCTTCGGCTACTGGAAGGTGACGGTCGAGCGGCCGCTGCGGCTCGAAGGGGCCGACCCCAACCGCGCTTACAAGGCCGCCGAGATCAAGAAGCTGAAGGAGGACTGTGAGCGCAGCGAGACCGCGCCGCCCATCATCAAGAAAATCCACAAGAGAGGCACAGAGGCCGACCCGTTGCGCGGCCGATTTGAGGCTACTGTCAACGGCAAGCCCGTCGTGGTGGAATACGAACCGGACACCGACCTGCGCGACACCGAGCAAATCCCACTGCAAGAGGAAGGCGGCATCGAAGCGTTCCTGCAACGCGAGGTCCTGCCCTATGCCGCTGACGCTTGGTATCAACCGGACAGCGTGAGAATCGGCTACGAGATCAGCTTTACCCGATATTTCTACAAACCGCAGCCGATGCGGACGCTGGAGGAGATCCGGGCGGATATTTTGGCGGTGGAGAGGGAGACGGAAGGGTTGCTGGGGGAGATCGTCGGAGCTCAGCCGCACACACGGGGCACTCGACATTCGAACCCCAGAAGAAATTGTCCATGACTGAAGCCCCCCGCGCCAAAAAGAAATTCGCCTGCGTCAAGTTCATGCGCGAAGCCCGCGCCCGAATTACCGCCAAAACCGCCGACATGACTATTGACGAACGGATAGAGTGGTTCAATTCCAAGCGGTATTCCGACCCCGCGCTGGAAGAATTGGCCGCGCGAATGCGCCAATCAACGCAGGCCAAGCCAACAGATAGTCGCGACGACTGAGCCAAGAGGGAATGGAAATGACAACGGAAACCCTGAATCAACACATTGAGATCACCCCGGGCATATCAAGTGGCAAACCCCGCATTGCCGGTCGTCGAATCACTGTGGAGAATATCGTCATCTGGCACGAGCGCCTAGGCAAGAGCGCCGACGAAATCGCCAGCGATTACGACATAACCCTGGCGGATGTGTATGCGGCATTGGCTTACTATTTCGATCACCGGCATGAGATTGACCAATCGCTCGAAGAGAGTCGAGCATTTGTAAATGCCTTACGCCAAAAATCCTCTTCGAAGCTTCCTCAAAAGATTCAAGACCTGACGCAACATGGCGAAGGTTAAGTTTTACACGGGTTACACGGCAAGTGCGCTTGGCATCTTGTCAGAGTGGAGGCCATCGCGGTATGAAGCTGGACTGTATATTTGCACTGACATCTCGCGTCGTTAATTTAGATTGAAAGATGAAATCGTGGATTTCGGAAAGCGAGTTTGTGCATGGTCGCTCAAGAGAAAATGGCTGAATTCAGCAGTGAAACGGTCCGCAACATCGCCGGAACATTGATCTGGCTGGCGCGGCCTCCTGAACAATTAGAGGAGCTAAGCCAGAATTGGCTTGCAGACCTGCTCGCCAACCAGAACAGGGACCAATTGCGAGGCGCAATAGAGATATTAACGGACAGCTTTCGCGAGCGGCACGATGCTGTAGTCAATGTCTGTAACGCCTTTCAGGAGAGACTCCAGAAAGCAACTGAAGATTTTCCTCCGGGCCGGGAAATGGATCCTGACGACATCGCAGTACCGGAATTGGAGAAAAGTGAGGAGTACTTCCGCAAGGAAAGGGAAGAACTGCGCGATATTCGGGATGTCTTGCAGCAGACAGGGGGTGCAGAAGCGTACGGAGCCGAGGTCTTTGCAGCATTGGAACGCCTAGACGAGCTGTTTGAATATCTCGTTACGTCGCTGCAAGAACTTCGCTGGGCCATAATGATCCACGACGGGGCACTCGCTCCAAGCACAGGCAGAACATGCGCCAGTGGCTCAGAATTCATGGCCTCAATAGAAAATTCATAGGCCATGCCCCCACGGCAGGTGCGAATTACCGGGTTTGAAACTCCGAGCCGCAAATTCGCTAGAATGGTCAAGCGTCTAGATCAACGGGGAATTATATACCTAATGCCACCGACGCGACGGCAACACTGCTGAGTGTGGAAATCGGAGATCAGCCACAGCAAGAAATGGCACACAATGGCGCGGGGAAACGAACACCGACCATTTGAAGAAAAAAGCCGAGAGCTAAGAAGGATATTCCGCAAAAACTTAGCCGCTTGTGCTTGGTGTAGTCTGGATTGAGTTGGCCGCCTGCTCTCAGTTGGCTTTCGTTGTCTTCTGGCGGAACAGTGTTTCTCGCTCCCAAATTTATCGGCGGATGGCTTTTGGTGATTGCATATCGGTACACTAAAATTGCTCCGGCTATATCAAGACCTAACCCTATGTCTGTGACAGTTATGTACATGTTTTTGCTCCTGAGTTTGAATGAGATGAGTATGGAGAGTAGAACCATACGGACTGATCCAGAACGGATCAAGCACACGAAAACAACCCCTCCCGACGAGGATGCCGGAAGAGGTTGTTGGACCTTGCTTGGAAGCAAGTAAAAACCTATTATATAAGATCGCCGAGTGGTTGGGGTTGCCGCCCCTATCGGCGTTTGACGAAACAAATCTCCCCGAAAATAGAAAAAGCTCAGTGCAGCGCAAGTCCGATTTCTGCTTGCTCTTTCAGCGACCAACTGGCTTGGAATGATAACGAAAATTGAATTATATGAGAAATGGATTGAAATTTATGATTTTATATGTTATACAAGCGTTTTAAGTTGTGATCCTTATATCAAAAATTTGGCGCGTTGTTTGTTGTATAAAATTTCATCGTTTAGTGATGATGAAAAAATAGGATTCGCCAATCTTTGTAAAAATGAACTTGATGATTCTGAAGATGGGGAATTTATTAGAAAAGCTAAAAAAAATTACAAATTTATATTATTAGTTCGTTCATTCTGAAAAATCTTTTTTTAGAATATATAGGGTACACGAGCAAGGGCGCGGTGCCTGAGAACATCGCCCCTCCGTACCCCTTTTACAAGGAGAAATTGGCAATGCCAATGTCTAAAGTAACTAGTCCGTCCGATCTGCACAAGTTCCCCAATGCTCAATTTCAACTCAGAGCACCAGAGCATCACCGCCTTTGTGACTGCTCTAAGTGCGGCAAAAAAACTTGGCGGATAAGGTATGAGTAAGATGGGGTTTTTTGAATGGGTAGCAAAGACAAGAAGAGTTACGAACAACCCAAGAGGTGATTTTGTGAAGGACACTAAAGTCTTATGGGATGTTCATAAAGACGAAGAGGAAATAGAAGCGATTTTCTTTTCTCGGGCGGATTTTGAGGTGAGGGAGCAGGAGAGAAAATTAAGGAGATTGTATAATAAAGAGATCGGGTTAGGTTAGATCGTTTGATCGGGAATTTGGGAGTTAAGTTGAGAAAGGTGCGAGATAGATGGAACAGTGCGCTCTATGTCTTCGAGACAGGATTTTAAGAAAGAGTCACCTAATGCCTAAAGCCCTTCACAAGAGAATTAGGAGCAAAGACGGTCTTGTCTCTGCTTCTACAATAGGAGGAAGTAGGTACACAGATAAACAAATCAGAACCCGCTTGTTGTGTGATGACTGCGAAGGGATGTTTAGCAAGAAAGGAGAAGGGATAGTATGCAGAGAGTGCTATGGAGGGAAGGGGAATTTTATATTATATGACAAGTTAAAAGCAGGGTTAGAAATGTTTGCGGAAAAAGGGGGAGGTTGGATAGTACCGCAAAAATTACCTAAAAATATAAATCTGGATTATGAAGCGTATCTATATTTTGGAGCAAGTATTATTTGGAGAGCTTCTGCGGGTAGGTGGCCTAGAGATGTGGGCAGCTTATATGGATGTCTAGGTAGCTATGAAGATAAGTTTCGTAGATACCTTCTTGGAGAAGTGGATTTTCCGGAAAATGTGTTCCTTACGATTTCTGTAAATAATGATGAAGAAGAGGAAGAAGGAGGCTTTAACTCTATCGCTAAGTACACGACAGTAATCTAAGTTGTGGTACGGCCCTGCTTTAGGTTTTATTTGTAATCGCCCAAGATTACATCTAAAACCTAAATACAGGAGCCGCACCATGCTTATTCATATGCTAAAGAAAGCCCTCATGCAAGGGTCTGTATCCCTCTCCCGCCACCGCATGGACCTGATTAGTGGCTTGGTGTGCGCACTGATTCAAGTGCGTTCGGTCAATCTGCGGAAACTGGCGTGTAGTCTGCCGGGGATGGCCCAAATAGACAGTCACTATCGCCGTCTCCAGCGTTTTTTCAGCAGTGGGGTCTGCCCGTCGGTGTTTACCGAGTTGATCCTCTCCAAGTTAGTCCGCCCCGGTCAGTCCCAGCTCTTGGTCATGGATCGCACCCATTGGACGTTGGGTCGCACCGATCTGAATGTGTTGTGTGTCGGCTTGGTCTATCAAGGCGTGTCGATTCCATTGGCCTATCAGTCGTTGCAAAAGCCAGGCAACTCCAACACCGACGAACGTAAACACCTGCTGACCCAGGTATTGTCCTACTTCGATCCGGGCGTGTGCTGTCTGGTTGCCGATCGCGAGTTTATTGGTCGAGCGTGGTTTGATTTTTTGCTGGAGCAACCGGTCGATTTTGTGATCCGCCTGCGCGGCAATACCGGCCTTACCCTCGACGATGGCCGACAGCGGTATGGCGCTTCTTTTAATGAACGAATGCCTCGGGGCACCACCCGATACTATCCACACACGACCCTCTATGGCGGCTTGGCCCTGAATTTGGTGTGTCATCGCCCCGTCCGCGGCGAGAAGCTCCTGCTAATCACCAATCGAACCGACCTCAAGCAAGTGCTTGCACTCTATGGCCAGCGCTGGGCTATCGAGACGACCTTTGCGTGTTTGAAATCGAGAGGATTTAACCTCGAAGATACCCATCTGATCCACCCGCAACGATTGCACCTGCTGCTGGGGCTGCTGGCGTGGACGCTCCTATGGGCATTACTAGTAGGACAGCAGTTGCATCAAAGAAAACCGATCCCTATAAAAAAACATGGACGAAAAGCCATAAGCCTCTTTCGAAAAGGATTAGACCAACTCACACAGATCATACACCAAACACGAGACCAACCTAAACCCGCCCGACAATATCAACCCATGTTACTGTCGTGTACTTAGCTCTATCGTAACATTTCCTTTTTATGCAAAGATGAAAAGCTCTCATTGGCATTTCTTTTGTGTGCCGGGCATAATTTTTATGTTTGTAATAAATCGTATGTCTGGAATGATAGAAGACGTATTTAGAACAAAAAACACACCTATATTGTTTGTTGAGACTGATTTTAAAGAGAGTGCATTTTTTAAATTTATATATAAGAATGAGAAGATGTTAAAACCGAAGGGAAGGCTTGCAGATGAAATCGGTCATTTGATTCCAGATTTTTTAGTAAAGAAATGATCGTCCCCGATTCGGCAACGAGTGATTTTGGAATCGGGGACGAAGCGGTGGGCAACTGATTAGATCGAAAATCCAAGGCGGACCTTGCGCTGCCACGCTAAATCGAGTTACCTTTAGAGACAACGGGTTTCTCAAGCCCGTTCACCTCTCTGCTTACCTCGCCCTAGGAAGCGAGGGAGAGCGTAATCATAGGAAAAGAGGACTTTCCGCGGAACGAGCGCGACGATGAATATGAGACTCGACCAAGGGTAGTAAAAGCTAGAAGTAGTTATCGTGCGCGAATTGTACAATCTGCAATCAGATCTCTTTCAAACCCCGCAATCCTATACTTAGTTGACTACTCCTCGAATAGTGAGAAGAGGAACATGAGATCTAATGTTTGATCCCAATCTAAAACCCTATCCTGCCTATAAGGACTCCGGTGTAGAATGGCTGGGGGAGGTGCCGGCGCATTGGCAGGTGAGGAAGCTACGTAACACGATACGGTCGGTAGCTGAACGAAATCGCCCAGACTTGCCGTTGCTGTCAGTGGTTCGTGAGAAAGGAGTAGTGGTTCGTGACGTATCGGACAAGGACGAAAACCACAATTTTATTCCCGATGACTTGACGAACTACAAGGTCGTAAAAAGACACCAATTTGCCATGAACAAAATGAAGGCATGGCAAGGGTCGTACGGGGTTTCCAATTTTCATGGCATCGTTAGCCCCGCGTATTTTGTTTTCGACATAGACGGTGTTGATTCCAATTACTTCCACACATCCATCAGATCCAAGGCCTACGTTCCATACTTTACACGTGCCTCCGACGGCGTCCGCATCGGGCAGTGGGACTTGTCAATAGCACGAATGCGCGAAATCCCATTCTTGGTTCCCTCCGTCTCGGAACAAACCGCCATCGTCCGCTTCCTCGACCACGCCGACCGGCGCATCCAGCGCTACATCCGCGCCAAGCAGAAGCTGATTGCGCTGCTGGAGGAGCAGAAGCAGGCCATCATCCACCAGGCCGTCACGGGCCAGACCGACGTCCGAACCGGCCAGCCCTATCCGTCATACAAGGACTCCGGCGTGGAGTGGCTGGGAGAGGTGCCGGATCATTGGGAATTGAGGCGTCTGAAGTGGGTGACTCGGCTGCAACGCGGCTATGACTTACCGGCAGACCGACGTGTGCCGGGTCCGTTTCCTGTTGTATCATCCGGAGGTGTCATTGATTCACACGCGGAGGCGAGATGTACCGGTCCAGGAGTCGTTATGGGACGATATGGCTCTACAGACGCTGTCTATTTTGTCGAGGAAGACTTCTGGCCGCACAATACGTCTCTCTTTGTGACGGACTTCCAGGGTAACAGAAAGAAATGGTGCTATTACCTGCTCCGCAGCATCACAAAGGCCGACCAAGCCGGCAAGTCTGCTGTCCCTGGGCTCGACCGTAAAGACCTCTTTCAGATCGTTATTGCCGTCCCACCAGTAGCAGAACAGAAATGGGCAGTTCAGTCCATAGAAGCCGCTACGGACAGCTTTACGAACGCAATTTCTATGGCTGGACGAGAGATTGACCTACTCCGCGAATACCGCACCCGCCTAATCGCCGATGTCGTCACCGGGAAGCTCGATGTGCGCGAGGCGGCGGCTGAACTGCCGGAAGTGGATCCGCTTGCGGAAGACGACTTGGACAGTACAATCCATGATAGGGAGAATTCAAATCTCGGCGAACTCAACGCCGAGGAATCGGCAGAAGAGTACACACTCGAAAAGGATATGCCCTTATGACGGACTGGAGCAAGTGCCCTGGGGTGGAGCAAATCCCAGGCAAGGTCAGCGGCGCTTGGCTTTTCACCGACAGCAGACTGCCCGTATCCGCCCTGTTCGAGAACCTAGAGGCCGGTGCCACCGTCGAGGAGTTCATGGAGTGGTTCGCGCCCGTGGACGAATGGAAGGTGAGAGCCGTTCTGCGATACGTGGCCGACTCTCTGAAGGCCGTGCCGGTGAGCAGCCTTGAAGATTCTGCTGGAATTGGTACTTGATGAGATGTCACCCTCGTAGGCGAGCCAATCTTGAAAAATACTCATAAGAGACATATTATCAATTAGTTATATGGTTCGTATTTTATTTGACGGGTACTTGATAGACTGTCCCCACGCGTCTCCAGAGATGTTGCCCATAGGCCAATAAGCACATATAGTGTGCCGCACAAAACCTGTTAGGCTGTGCCCATGAAAAACATCACCGTATCCATTGACGAAGAAACCTATCGGCTCGCCCGAATCCGAGCGGCAGAATTGGGCACCTCGGTGTCAGCCTTGGTGCGAGACTACCTGAAGAGTCTGGTTGCGGACCGCGCCGGCGGCACAGCCGACAACGGGCCGGTCACGGAGCCAGAGGCCGAGCGTCGGCGTAGGATGTTGAGCGAGGCCATTGAGAAAATCCGCACCACTTCGCCCGGATTCAGGGCCGCCGACAACCTGCCTCGCGAAGAGCTATACGACCGGGCCAGAGCCAGAGCCGAAGCTCAGGCAGCGGCCGCCGAAGACGAAGACCGCAAGCGCGGGTAAATGCCGTGCGCTTTGTCGATACTACGATACTAACTAGATAATGCCCACCGACACCTCCGAACGCGGCTTCGAACGCCTCATCTGCACAGCCCTAACCGGCCATCCCTGCGACCCACCTTTAGGTCCCACCGTAGGCGAGCCCCCTGCCGGTTACGGCGGAGTCGGCTGGTCCGGCGGCAACTACCACGACTACGACCGCGAATACTGTGTCGATCTAGCCCAACTCTCCGCCTTCCTCCGCGCCACCCAGCCCGAAGCAGCAGAGTCCCTCGACCTGTCCGAAGCCAGCCCCACGCGCCGCAGATTCCTAGCCCGGCTCCAAGGCGAAATCACCAAACGCGGCACCATCGACGTGCTGCGCCACGGCATCAAGCACGAAGCGCACAACCTAGACCTATTCTACGGCACGCCTTCCGCCGACAACCCGGAAGCCCAAGAGCGCTTCAAGCAAAACCGCTTCACAGTCACCCGCCAGCTTCGCTACAGCCGCGACGAAACCCAGCGCGCCCTCGACATCGGCCTGTTCATCAACGGCCTGCCAATCTTCACCTTCGAGCTAAAAAACAGCCTCACCAAACAGACGGTAGCCGACGCAGTCCAGCAGTATCAGCGCGACCGCAACCCACGCGAGAAACTATTCGAGTTCGGCCGCTGCGTCGCCCACTTCGCACTCGACGAAAACGAAATCCGCTTCTGCACCCACCTCAGCGGCAAGACCTCTTGGTTCCTCCCCTTCAACCGAGGCTGGAACGACGGCGCTGGCAACCCACCCAATCCCAACGGGCTGGCCATCGACTACCTGTGGCGAGAAGTGCTCCCCCGAGAGAGCCTGACCAACATCCTGGAAAACTACGCCCAAGTAGTGGAGTCAAAGGACGAGAAAACGGGCAAGAAGAAGCAGACCCAAATCTGGCCCCGCTACCATCAACTCGACGTAGTGCGCCGCCTGCTAACCGACGCGCGCACCCACGGCGTAGGCCGTCGCTACCTAATCCAACACTCAGCCGGCAGCGGCAAGAGCAACTCCATCGCCTGGCTGGCCCACCAACTAATCGGCCTAGAGAAAGACAGCGCTCCAGTCTTCGACTCAATCATCGTCGTCACCGACCGCCTCATCCTCGACCGCCAGATCCGCGACACCATCAAACAGTATTCCCAAGTGTCGGCGACAGTGGGACACGCCGACCGCTCGGGCGACCTGCGCCGATTCATCGAGAGCGGCAAGAAAATCATCATCTCGACGATCCAGAAATTCCCCTTCATCCTCGACGAAATCGGCAACCAGCAGCGCGGACGGCACTTCGCCATCATCATCGACGAGGCCCACTCCAGCCAAGGCGGTCGCACCGGTGCCGCCATGGCGCAGGCGCTCTCTGAGGCAGGAGCAGAAGAGGAAGAAGAAACCTTTGAAGACCAGATCAACCGCCTGATGGAGTCGCGCAAGCTGCTCCCCAACGCCAGCTACTTCGCCTTCACCGCCACCCCCAAGAACAAGACGCTGGAAATCTTCGGTGCCCCGAACCCGCAGGCCGACGGCAAGGTCAGTCATCACGCCTTCCACAGCTACACCATGAAACAGGCGACCCAAGAGGGGTTCATCCTCGACGTGCTCGCCCACTACATGCCAGTGCAGAGCTACTACAAGCTCGCCAAGACCGTGGAGGAAGACCCAGAGTTCGACGTCAAGAAGGCCCAGAAGAAGCTGCGCCGCTTCGTCGAGAGCAGCGATCACGCGATTGGACTCAAAGCCCAGATCATGGTTGACCACTTCCACGACCAAGTGCTGGCGCAAAACAAAATCGGCGGCCAGGCGCGGGCGATGGTGGTCACCAACGGCATCGAGCGAGCCATCCAGTACTACCACGCAATCCGCGACTACCTGCAGGAGCGCAAGAGCCGCTACCGGGCTATCGTCGCCTTCTCCGGCGAGCACGAGTTCGGCGGCGAGAAAGTCACCGAAGCCTCGATAAACGGCTTCCCCTCCACCCAGATCGCCGGGCAGTTCCAAGAAGACCCCTACCGCTTCCTCGTCTGCGCCGACAAGTTCCAAACCGGGTACGACGAACCCCTGCTGCACACCATGTACGTGGACAAGACGCTGTCCAGCATCAAGGCGGTGCAAACCCTCTCCCGCCTCAACCGGGCGCATCCCAAAAAGCACGACGTGTTCGTACTCGATTTCCTCAACGACGCCGACACCATCTGCGATGCCTTCGCCGACTACTACCGCGCGACCATCCTAGCCGACGAAACCGACCCCAACAAGCTGCACGACCTGCAGACGAGCCTAGACCGTGCCCAAGTCTATTCCGCCGAACAGATCGACGACTTCGTCTCCCGCTACCTCAGCGGTGCCCAGCGCGACCAACTCGACCCGATTCTCGACGACTGCGTAGCGGTCTACAAAACCGATCTCGACGAGGACGGCCAAGTAGAGTTCAAGGGCAACGCCAAGGGCTTCGTGCGCACCTACGCCTTCCTCTCTTCCGTGCTTCCCTACAGCGACGCTGGCTGGGAGAAGCGCTCGATCTTCCTGAACTTCCTGATCCCAAAGCTGCCCGCCCCTGAAGAAGAGGATCTGTCGAAAGGCATCCTCGACGCCATCGACCTAGACAGCTACCGGGTCGAGAAACAGGCGATGCAGCAGATCCTGCTGCCGGACGAGGACGCCGAGGTCGATCCAGTGCCGACCGCCGGCGGGGGCCACCGCACCGAGCCGGAGCTGGACCGGCTGTCGAACATCCTCAAAACCTTCAACGATCTGTTCGGCGACATCACTTGGGAGGATGCCGACCGCGTGGGGGAACTCATCACCAAGACCATCCCCTCCCGGGTGGCCGCGGACGCTGCCTTCAGGAATGCGCGGCAGAACTCGGACGCCGCCAACTCCCGCATCGAGCACGACAAGGCGCTGCTGCGGGTCATGACGAACGTCATGAAGGACGACACCGAGCTCTTCAAGCAGTTCATGGACAACGAGGGTTTCAAGCGCTGGATGACCGACAGGGTGTTCGAGTTGGCCTGCGAGCAGGCGAGTTCGCCTTGAGCGACAGCTTGGGCCCGGTCTCCTACCGCTTCGAGATTACCGCAAACATCATCGAACGCTTTGGCGCGGCATAGCCAAAGCACCCATTTGGCCTTATTTTATAAGTGCTTTAGGCTGTTAGGAGACGAAATTTTCATGGCTACCGAGCCGAGCAAAGACCTAGCGGTTTTTGCCAATCCCTATCCGGACCGCGATTACACAATCGAATTCTCGTGTCCGGAATTCACTTCGATATGTCCCGTAACTGGGCAACCTGATTTCGGCACCATCCACATCCACTACGTGCCCGACCAGCAGTGCATTGAGCTCAAATCGCTCAAGCTCTACCTGTGGTCCTTTCGCCAAGAAGGCGCTTACTACGAAGCAGTCACCAACACCATCCTCAACGATTTGGTGGCCGCCTGCGCGCCTCGGCGCATGACCGTAGTGGGAGAATTCAATGTGCGCGGAGGCATTTCCGCCGTCGTGACGGCCGAATTTGCCGCGTAGCCCTAACGCCCGGAGACATATCATTTTATCGAATGGAGACTTACAATGGAAGAAGTACGCCAAGACGCCGCTGAGACGGCAGGGGAAGAAGGATCGGGGGAAAACGGCGGCCGGCAAGACCGGGCATGGTTTCCCTACATCACCAAGGTGCAGTTCGAGCGATTTCTCTCGCGACTAGAGACCAAAATCCCCGACCAGATCGACCGCGACTATGTGCGGCCTATTATCCGCACCCCGTCGATGATTCACCGCTTTTTGCGCGGCATCGAATCCATGAACCTGACCGACCGCGACCAAAAGCCCACGGACCTACTGTTGCGGATAGTCCCCAAGGAGACGCGCAAATTCGCCATCGCCGAAGTGATCCGCGACCTCTACAAAGACCTGCTGCCAGAGTGGGAGCAGAACAACGGCAACATGAGCGACGACGCGATTGTCGATTACTTCCGCAATCGCACCGGCATGGGGCGCGATTCGGCCAACAAGATGAAGATGTTTTTCAAGTATCTCATCGCCGAAGCCGATTTTGGCGACCCCTCCGCCCCGCAAGAGGAAGCGGTCGCCGAACCCGAACCCCAAGAGCCTGAACCCCAAGAAGAAACTCCCGAACCCGCGCCTGCGCCTAAAAAAGAGGCTCGCAGCGTCCGCGAACCCGCCCCTAAGGAGCGCTCCGGGCGCGACGGACGCACCAAGCGCACCACTTCCGAACGACAAGAGCGACAACAACAAGAACGACAAGACCGTTCGGAACGGTCCGAACGCTCAGACCGCCAAGAACGCCCCTTAACCGAGACGCAGCGAGCCTATCTAGAGACCCTCCAGTCCATGGTCCAGATCAAAATTGACGGCGACTGGGATGAAGACATGATCCGCCTCGCCTTCGACCGTCTGGAGCGGCTCTTCGACCGCTTGCGGCGCGCCTAATTCAAAATAGAGTTCGCGCCTACGAGGCAATCGTAGGCGCGAACGATGAGACATCTTATGAACAACTACCGCATTGCGATTATCGGCCTCGGCGGCATGGGCGGGCACCATGCGGAGGCCGTACAGTTAGAAACCAACTGCGAACTGGTCGCCGGGGCGGAAATCGACCCCGAGCGGGCGGCGGCATGGGGAGAGCGCTTTGGCGTCAAAGCCATCTACGACGACTACGAGAAGATGCTCGATGAACAACAGCCCGACCTCGTCATCGTCCCAACGCAAGCACCCATGCACCACCAGCCGACGATTGCCGCAGCCCAGCGCGGCATCCACGTGTTCTGCGAAAAGCCGATTGCCCTGAACCTCATCGAGGCCGATGAGATGGTTGCAACCTGCGACCAGCACGGCGTCAAGTTTGCCATCAACCACATCAAACGCGCCAGCCCCTACAACCGCCACGCCCTCTCGCTGATCGACCAAGGCGCAATCGGCCAAGTGGTGTTGTTACAGGCAACCGACAAAGGGGGCCGCAAGGTGGGCAACTCGCTGATGGAGATGGGGACCCATCTCTACGATTGGGTGCGTCTGTTCGGCGGCGATGTCGAGTGGACGCACGCGCACCTCGTGCAGATGGATGGACGCGAATCAACCGTTGACGACATCAAACACACCCAAGAGGTACACCCAAAAGACCGCGATGCAGGAATTGTGCTCGGCGAGCGTGGACACGCCTCATTCCGCTTTGCCAACGGCATCCATGCGGACGTGCAGTTTCTCGCCCAGCCGCAGACCAACGACAACGGCTACGGCATTGACATCATCGGCACCGAAGGGCGCATCGCCGTGCGGGAGAGCGTGGGCACGACGATGTTTATCCACCAAGGACAACACAAGACGCCAGCCGAGGCGTGGGAACCCGTGCATCTGCCAGCCGAAGACCTCGACGAGCGCGGCAATCTACGCGATAGGACATCCGTACGATTGCTCTTGCAGCGCCTCATGCTGCGCGACCTCATCGCCGCCATTGAAGAAGACCGGGATCCGTTTGCTAGCGGCAGGGATGGTCGGGATTGTCTCGAAATGATTCAGGCGACGTGGGAGTCACATCGGCGCAAGGCGCGGGTGTCCATGCCGCTCACGCCGCGCGAACACCCACTTGAGCGGTGGCGGAGAGAAGCAAGTGCCGGTACTGTCAATTGAAGCGCAGTTCCCAAACTACTCCTCAAAGCGCGCCATCGCCGCGAACTTGTCTAGCCGTTGAGCAATTAGCTTTTCTGGATCGAGTCGCTGAAGCTCGGCTAGCGCATCTTGTACGCAACGCTTGAGCGCGGAGGCCGCATTGTCCCAGTCGTGGTGCGCTCCACCCAACGGCTCCGGCACAATGCGGTCGATAATCCCCTGCTGCTTCAGGTCTTTAGCCGTGAGCCTGAGGGCCTCGGCTGCCTCCTCCCTGCGCTCGCGCACCTTGAACAAGATCGTCGAACAGCTTTCCGGCACAATCACTGAATAACAGGCGTGCTCCAGCATCAGGATCCGGTCGCCGACCGTAATGCCAATGGCACCACCGCTGAAGGCCTGGCCGATGATGGCCACGACGATGGGCACTGGCAGATGCGACATTTCGTAGAGGTTGCGGGCGATGGCCTCGGCTTGGCCCCGCTCCTCGGCCTGAATCCCAGGATAGGCCCCCGATGTATCGACCAAGGTCAAGATCGGCAATTTGAACTTGGCCGCCATCTGCATCAGGCGACGGGCCTTGCGATATCCTTCTGGATGCGGCATGCCAAAGTTGCGCTTTTGCCGCTCTTCGAGGTTGCGCCCACTCTGGATGCCGATGACCATGACCGATTCGTCGTTCAGCCGCGCCGGCCCGCCAATGATGGAGGCGTCGTCGGCAAAGAGGCGGTCGCCGTGTAACTCGGTGAAGTCAGAGAGCATCCGCTCGACGTAATCGAGCGCGTAGGGGCGATGCGGGTGCCGCGCAATCTGCACCTGCTGCCAAGGGCTGAGATTGGTGTAGATCTCTCGGCGCTTCTTCGCGGCCTGCGCCTCGAGCTTGCGCACGCCCTCATCCAAATTCAAGCCATTGGTCTTGGCCTGTTCTTTTAGGTCGTCGATTTTCTTTTCTAGCTCGACGAGATCGCGTTCAAAATCGAGGTAAAATCCATTTTTATTCATGGGACAAACCTCCTAGGTTAGCAATTGCGAATTCGCAATTGGCAATCCCCTATTCACGCCAACGCGCCCAGCGCGGCCTCAACTCGGTCCAACGCCTTTTCAAGTAGGTCCAGCGACGTGGCGTAGGAGAGGCGGATGTGCTCGTAGGTACCAAATCCAGCACCGGGCACACAAGCTACCTTGGCCTCTTCAAGCAAGTACTCGCACAATGCCACTGAGTCGCGGACTTGGCTGCCGTAGTACGCGGCGACGTCGGGATAGGCGTAAAAGGCCCCCGACGGCAACGCGCATTCCACGCCTTCTATGGCGTTGAGGCGCTCGACCATGTAGCGCCGCCGCGCATCAAAGGCCTGGCGCATTTCCTCGACCGACTCCTGCGGGCCATCGAGCGCCTCGACAGCCGCTTTCTGTGCCATCGACGAAGGGTGCGACACTTCCTGGCTTTGCACCTTGTTCATGCCGGCGATGATCTCCTCAGTGGCCCCCGTATAGCCGATGCGCCAGCCGGTCATCGAATAGGCCTTGGACACTCCATTGACCACAATGCTGAATTCCTTGGCCTCCGGGCTACAAGCAGCAATCGAGTGGTGCTCGGCTCCGTCGTAGATCAGCTTCTCGTAGATTTCATCGCTGAGCACATAGACCTCGTGCTCAACGGCCACCGCCGCCAAGCTCTCCAATTCCTCGCGGGTGTACACCGCGCCGCTGGGATTGGACGGCGAGCATAAAAAGAGCATCCGCGTGCGGGGCGTGATAGCAGCGCGGAACTCGTCCGCAGTCAGCTTGAGTCCATTGGCCGCTTGGGTCTCGACGATCACCGGCTCGCCGCCCACTATCCGCGGCTGCTCGCAGTAAGTTACCCAATAAGGCGTGGGAATAATGACCTCGTCGCCAGCGTTGACCAGCGCCGCCACCGCCAAAAAGAGCGAGTGCTTGGCACCGTTGTTGACGATCACTTCGTCGGTGGTGTAAACCAAACCATTGTCGCGCTCGAATTTGCGGCAGATCGCCTCCTTGAGCTCGATGATCCCCGACCCCGGCGTGGTGTACTTGGTAAAGCCCTCGACAATGGCGCGGATGCCAGCGTCTTTGACGTTTTGCGGCGTATCGAAATCCGGCTCGCCCGCCGACAGGGAAACCACGTCGATACCAGCGCGCTGCATAGCCGCAGCCCGGGCTGAAATCTGCATGGTGACCGACGGCTGGACGCGCTGTACATTGTGCGAAAGTGGCATAGTTCCTCAGGTGGTGTATTCGGCGTTCAGGCGCACGTACTCGTACGTCAGATCGCAGGTAAAAATTTCAGCCGCGGCCTCGCCCATCGCCAAGTCGATGCCAATGGCCATTTCCTCCGCCTGCATGGCCGCGCTCAGTTTATCCTCGTCGAAATCGAGACCAGCACCGTTGCCATAGATGTCGGTGCCGCACAGCGACACGCGCGCAGTCTCGGGATTGAACTCGACGCCGGCGTACCCCATCGCGCACAGAATGCGTCCCCAGTTGGGATCGTTGCCAAACGCCGCGGTCTTCACCAAGCTCGAATTGGCCACCGCAATGCCGACTTGCCTCGCCTCGGCTTCCGTGGCAGCCCTGCGCACCGCTATGGTGATCAGCTTGGACGACCCCTCGGCATCGCGCGCGATCGCCTGGGCCATCTGCCGACACGTGTACTCAATGCCCTCGTAGAGACGCGCGCAATCGCGTTCGCCCAACTCCGCGCCGTCGCCATTGGCCATCAGGATCACCGTGTCGCTCGTACTCATGTCGCCGTCAACCGTAATGCAGTTAAACGTGCGCTGGATGGCTTGCGACAGCAGTTCCTGCAATGGTCCGCTGGGCACAGCCGCGTCCGTAGTCACCACCGCCAGCATCGTCGCCATGTTGGGGGCGATCATCGCCGCTCCTTTGGCCATCGCCCCGACCACAGCGCGGCCCGATTCCAACTCAACCTCGACGGCGCAACTCTTCGGCACAGTGTCCGTAGTCATGATCGCCTCGGCGGCAGTAGCACCGCCTTCCTCGGACAACGCCGCAACGATCTGCGGGATGCCCGCTTCGATCTTGGCAATCGGCAGTGGCACGCCGATCAAGCCGGTGGAACAGACCAGCACTTCTTCCGTTTGCAGACCCAACTCGCTCGCCGTCAGGGCACACATTCGCCGGGCGTGATCCAAGCCGACGTCGCCGTTGCAGACATTGGCATTGCCGCTGTTGAGAATCACGGCCCGCGCCTTGCCATCGGCGAGGTGCGCGCGGTCGATGGCAATCGGCGCTCCCTGCACCTTGTTGGTGGTGTACACCGCAGCCGCATTGGCCGGCCGCGTCGAATACACCAGCGCCAAATCCTTAGCGCCCGACTCCTTGACACCCGTCTGGATGCCAGCCGCCCGGTACCCACTCGGCGCAGTGACCCCACCGCCCTCGATAATTCTCATAGCACTCAGTCCGTTCCCGTCGCGCCGACCGCTAGCTCGGCCAGCGCGTCTTTCATCAATTTGTAGTGCAAACTATCGGCCAGCGCGATCCAACTCGCCTCAATCACATTCTCCGACACCCCCACCGTACCCCACACATCCTTGCCGTCCGACGACTCGATCAACACGCGCGTCTTGGCCGCGGTCCCGTCGCTGCTCGACAACACCCGCACCTTGTAGTCTTCCAAGTGCACCTGCTTGAGCGCGGGGAACTCCTGCTCCAGCGCCTTGCGCAGTGCTTGATCGAGCGCGTTGACCGGACCATCGCCGCCAGCGACCATATGGTACTCGGCATCGCCGATGACGACCTTGACGATGGCCTCGGCTTCTTCGGCGTGCTCCCCGATCCTGCGGTTGATGGTGCGGAAGTTGATCAGCGTAAATAAGTCCTCGTACGTGCCCTGAACCCGCCGCGCCAACAACTCAAACGACCCCTCCGCCGCCTCGAACTGATAGCCCTCGTGCTCCAACTGCTTGACCCGCTCCAAGACCCGTCCCACCAGCGGATCCCTCTTCTCTATGTCGGGCAAAAATCGCCGCAGTTTGCTGACGACCGTCGCACCGCCCGCTTGGTCCGAGACCAAGAACCGCCGCTCGTTGCCCACCCGCTCCGGCTCGATGTGCTCAAACGAGTGGGCGACCTTCATCACTCCATCGACATGTGCTCCACCCTTGTGGGCGAATGCGCTCTCGCCGACATACGGCTGGCGGTGATCGTGATAGACGTTGGCGATCTCGCTGAGGAAGCGGGAGAAGTCCATCAGCTCCGCAAGGTTGTCGCGGCCCACTGTCTCGAAACCCATCTTCAGTTCCAAGTTGGGCAGAATGGCGCACAAGTTGGCGTTGCCGCAGCGCTCGCCATAGCCGTTAAAAGTTCCTTGCACTTGCACCGCCCCACGCTCCACGGCCACGAGCGTATTGGCCACGCCCACGCCAGCATCGTTGTGCGTGTGGATGCCAAAGGGGATGCCGATCCGTGCCTTGACCTCCTCGACAATCTGACTCATCTCGCTGGTCAAGGTACCGCCATTAGTATCGCAGAGCACCAAAATCCGCGCCCCACCGCGCTCGGCGGCCAACAGCGTCTCAACCGCGTAATCGGCGTCGGCCTTATAGCCGTCGAAAAAGTGCTCGGCATCGTAGATCACTTCGCGACCGTGCGCGACCAGATAGGCGACTGAATCCTCGATCAACTGCACATTGCCCGCTAGCGTGGTGCGCAAAATCTCAGTCGCGTGCAAGGTCCAGCTCTTGCCGAAGAGGGCGATGCTCTCGGTCTCGGCCTTAAGCAGCGTCTGCAAGGTCTCGTCTTCCTCCGGTGCGTTGGTCGCCCGTCGAGTGCTGCCGAAAGCGGTTACTTTCGCCTGTAACCCGAGCTTTTTCGCCTCTTGGAAAAAAGCCAAGTCCTTGGGATTGGTCGGATTCGGCCAGCCTCCTTCTATGTAATCGACCCCCAGCGCGTCGAGCCGCCGCGCGATCAGCAGCTTGTCCTCTAGCGAATAGGAAATGCCCTCGGCTTGGGCACCGTCTCGCAGGGTGGAGTCATAGACTTCGATGCGCATGGTGTCGCTTCCCTCCATCGCCCTAGGCGTCGGCAACGGCCTGGGCTACTAGGTCGCCTACTTCCGCCGTCGAATACCCCATTCTTCCCGCGCCCATATCGTCGAGCTTGGTCAGCGTCGAGACGATGGCCCCCTCCAAAATGTTGGCACCCTCGTGCTCGCCGAGCGTGTCGAGCATGAGCTGGCAAGCGCCGACGGCGGCCATAGGATTGATGATATTCTGGCCGGTGTACTTGGGGGCCGAGCCGCCGATCGGCTCAAACATCGACACGCCTTCGGGGTTGATGTTGCCGCCCGCGGCAATGCCCATTCCACCCTGGATCATCGCACCCAAATCCGTGATGATGTCCCCGAACATGTTGTCGGTAACTACCACGTCGAACCACTCGGGGTTTTTGACCATCCACATGCAGATGGCATCGACGTGGGCGTAGTCGCGCTTGATGGCCGGGTAGTCGGCCGCGCCGATTTCCTCAAAGACCCGCTCCCACAAGTCAAAGGCATACGTCAGCACGTTGGTCTTACCGCACAAGGTCAAGGTGTTGTCCTTGTTGCGCCGCTGGGTGTACTCAAAGGCGTAGCGCAGACAGCGCTCGACGCCCTTGCGAGTGTTGATCGATTCCTGCACCGCGATCTCGTCGGGCGTGCCCTTTTTGAGAAAGCCGCCAGAACCCGCGTACAGCCCTTCGGTGTTTTCCCGCACCACCACAAAATCTATATCCTCCGGCCCCTTGTCCTTGATCGGCGTCGGCACATTGGGGTAGAGCTTGACCGGGCGAAGGTTGATGTACTGGTCCAACTCAAAGCGCAGCCTCAGTAGAATGCCCTTTTCGAGGATACCCGGCTTTACGTCGGGGTGTCCGATGGCCCCTAGGTAAATGGCGTCGAACTGCCTAAAGTCGTCGGCCGCCGAGTCGGGCAAGACCTCGCCGGTGCGCAAATAGCGGTCGCCGCCAAAGTCAAACTCCACGGTCTCGTATTTGAATCCCTGCTTGGCGGCTACAGCGTCGAGTGCTTTCAGCCCCTCGACTACCACTTCAGGCCCTGTTCCGTCTCCGGGTATTACGGCGATTTTGTGCAATTATTTATCTCCCTCTTTTATGGATTAGTTTGGCGAGCCAGATCAGCCCCGCAACCACCGGGGTGGCCAGCAACACCACCGCGGCAATGATGATCGCCACTGCTAGGGCGATCCCGATATTGATCAGGACCGCACCTATGACGAGAGCGAAAATCAGCGCTGCTGCCGTCACAATCAGTGCGCGGGACAATGGGTTGGTAATTTTCCGTCCATTTATTTTGATGTGGCCCATCTTATCACCTCTTTCAAAACCCCGCCACGTACGGCAGCTTCCGCGTAGTGCTCTCAATCTGGTCGCCAGCGGCCAAAAGTTGACCTAGCGAGTCCCAGCTTCCCTTGAGGAATTGCTCGCGCGGGCCATCGGCAATATCGGCAGCAACTTGGCCACCAGACCAGCGCACCTGCCGCGCTTCGAGGTCGATGGCCACCTCCTGCGCCGGATTGCTCTCGACCGCGTCCATCAAAATCTGCATGTCCTCGGCCGCCACCCGCACACAGGGCAGCCCCATGGCGATGCAGTTGCCAAAGAAAATCTCGGCAAATGACTCGGCGACAAAGCCCTTGATCCCCCAGCGCATCAGGGCCTGCGGCGCGTGTTCGCGTGAGGACCCGCAGCCGAAATTGGCATTAGCCAACAGGATCGACGTTCCTTGGAAGCGCGCTTGGTCAAAGGGATGGTCGCCACCGGCGCGATCGTCCTCAAAGGCATGGGCACCCAGATTCTCAAAGGTCACCGTCCGCAAAAAGCGAGCCGGAATGATGCGGTCGGTATCAATATCAGCTCCACGCACCACCACGCCGCGGCCAGTTATCGTCTTAACCACACTCGAATTTTCCATGATGTCTCCTCCTCTACCCCACCAACTCCCGCACGTCCGCCACCTCGCCAGCCACCGCCGCCGCCGCGACCATCGCCGGACTCATCAGCAGGGTGCGGCCGGTGGGACTGCCCTGACGGCCTTTGAAATTGCGGTTGGACGACGAGGCACACAGTTCGCGCCCTTGCAATTTATCGGGATTCATCGCCAAGCACATGGAGCAACCCGCCCCCCGCCACTGGAACCCGGCCTCCGCAAAGATCTCGTGCAGGCCCTCAGCCTCGGCTGCGGCTCGCACCTGCTGCGACCCAGGCACCACGAGGGCGCGGACGCCGGGAGCGACCTTGCGTCCGTGAGCAACCTTGGCAGCCTCGCGCAGATCCGAGAGCCGGCCGTTAGTACAAGAGCCGATAAACGCTACATCTACTTTGGTACCGGCGATCCTCTGCCCCGGCTCAAAATCCATGTACTCAAAAGCTTCCTGAACGGTGGAGCGATCAGAGTCGGCAAAAGCGTCCAGTTCGGGCAAATCCTGGTCAACGCCGACCGATTGGCCCGGAGTAATGCCCCACGTCACGGTCGGGCCGATCTCGCGGCCGTCGATTTGGACTAGGTCGTCGTACTCGGCATCGGCGTCCGAGGCCATCGACTCCCACCACTCGACCGCAGATCCAAAGTTGCGCGGTGCATGAGGCCGCCCATTGAGATAGTCGTACGTCGTCTGATCGGGATTGACGTACCCGACCCGGGCACCGCCCTCAATCGACATGTTGCACACCGTCATCCGCTCTTCAATGGACATAGCCTCGATGACTGAGCCGCCGTACTCATAGCCATAGCCAACGCCGCCATTGACTCCGAGCAGGCCGATAATGTGCAAGATGACGTCTTTGGCGTACACCCCCTCGCTCAGCGCGCCGCGGACTTCGATCCGCCGCACCTTGAGCGGGTCCATGGCCAAGCACTGGGTGGCGAGCACGTCGCGGACTTGGCTGGTGCCAATGCCAAAGGCCACCGCGCCAAAAGCCCCGTGCGTCGAAGTGTGACTGTCGCCGCAGGCAATGGTCATACCCGGCTGAGTCAGCCCCAGCTCCGGGCCGATGACGTGGACCACCCCCTGGCGCTGGTCGTCGATGTTGAACAGCGGGATCTCGAACTCGGCAGCATTCTGCTCGATCGCGTCCATCATTTCCTCAGCCAAGTCATCGACAAAAGGCCGCTGCACCAAGTCCGTGGGCACGATGTGATCCACAGTGGCAAAGGTGCGCTTTGGGAAGCGAACTGTAAGGCCGCGCTCCCGCAGCATCTCAAAGGCCTGGGGACTGGTCACCTCGTGGACCAAATGCAGGCCAACGAACAACTGGGTCTGCCCCGAGGGCAATTCGCGCACGGTGTGCGCGTCCCAAACCTTGTGCAACAGGGTCTTACCCATCTCCAATCTCCTCTACACGGTCGGGTGTTTTTCTTTGGTGTTTCTTGCGGCTAGGCGATTCAGCGCATCGACATAAGCCCTCGCACTGGCCTCGATAACGTCAGTCGAAACACCCCGGCCCCGCGCCTGTTCTCCATTTCTCAACAGATGTACCGTCACCTCGCCCAGTGCTTGGCTGCCGGAAGTGATCGCGCGAATGGCATAATCATCCAGTTGGATATCGTCATCTTCTAGAGGATGGCTAGCGAGAGCTCGGTGAATGGCCTCATAAGTAGCGTCCACCGGTCCGTCGCCCTGAGCCGCTCCCTCCACAGGCTCGCCACCGGCGATACTCAAACGCACCGTCGCCGAGGGCACGGTTCCGGTGCAGCTAACCGCCTGCAGATACTTCAATTCGTAATAGGGCGTCCCCTCGCCGGGATCGTCGAGGAATATCTCAATCAGGTCCTCGTCGAAGACCTCCTTCTTCTTGTCGGCTAGTTCCAAGAACTTCTCATAGACCTTGTCCAACTTCGCCTGATCCAGCTCGTAGCCCAAAACTTCCAGCCGATGGCGCAAAGCAGCGCGTCCCGAGCGCGCCGTTAGCACAATCTCGGTGGCTTCCAGCCCCACATCTTTCGGATCCATGATCTCAAAGGTGTCGCGCTGCTTGAGCACTCCGTCCTGGTGGATACCCGAGCTGTGAGCAAAGGCGTTGGCACCGACGATCGCCTTGTTGGGCTGGACCGCGATGCCCATCAAGCGACTGACCAGCCGGCTAGTGGGGACGATTTCCTCGGTGACTACCTCGGTGTCAAAACCGAAGTAGTCCTGGCGCGTCTTTAGCGCCATGACGATCTCCTCCAACGAGGAATTGCCGGCCCGCTCGCCCAAGCCGTTGATCGTGCATTCGACTTGGCGCGCACCGTTTTTGATCGCGGAGAGGGCATTGGTTACCGCCATGCCCAGATCGTCGTGGCAGTGGACGCTAATGATGGCGTCTCCACTGTTGGGCACCTCGGCGATGATCCGCGCGATCAGCGCCCCAAACTCTTCGGGCACGGCATAACCCACCGTGTCGGGGATGTTGATCGTCGTCGCCCCCGCCGCGATGGTCGCCGCGATGACTTCATTGAGATAGTTAGGCTCAGTGCGGGCAGCATCCATCGGCGAAAACTCGACATCGTCGCAGTACGACTTGGCCTGCTCCACTGCCGCCACCGCCATCTTCAGCACCTCTTCTCGGCCCTTGCGCAACTGGCCCGCGAGGTGAATATCCGACGTGCCAATAAAGGTGTGAATCCGCGGCCGCGGCGCGGCGCCGAGCGCCTCGCCGGCCCGCTCGATGTCCTTGGGCACGGCGCGGGACAGCCCGCAAATTACCGGCCCGGCAACTTCCTCCCCAATGCGGCGCACGGCCTCAAAGTCCTCGTTGGAGGACACCGGAAAGCCGGCCTCGATAATATCGACTTGCAGCCGTGCCAACTGGTGGGCGACTTCCAGCTTTTCCCGCACGGTCAGCGAGGCACCGGGCGTCTGCTCGGCGTCCCGCAGCGTGGTGTCGAAAATATATACGCGATTTGCTTCAGCCATGATGTATTCTTTCCTGGCTGGCCAGATGAGGTGGTACAAGCGGCAGACGGTCCCCTCCAGCCGTGCAGAGACCGCCTACCGACCAAAGGTCGGGGTCGGAACTCAATTCGCTAAGTAGGGGTTCCATCGCACTTACCTCCTTTTAGGTTGTTCTATTTGTCGTCCAGCCAACTCATCATCGCGCGCAGCCGGGTGCCGACGGTCTCGATCAGGTGCTCGGAATCGCGGCGCTTGATCGCATTGTACACCGGGCGGCCCACTTGGTTTTCCGCCAGCCATTCCCGCGCAAAGTGGCCGTTCTGCACGTCGGCGAGAATCTGCTTCATCTCTGCTCGCGTCTGCTCGGTTATCACCCGCCGCCCGCGCGTCAAGTCGCCAAACTCCGCAGTATCCGAAATCGACGAGCGCATGTTGGCAATGCCGCCCTCGTAGATCAGATCGACGATCAGCTTGACCTCGTGCAGGCACTCGAAATAAGCGACCTCGGGCTGATAGCCAGCCTCGACGAGCGTGTCAAACGCCGCGCGGATCAGCTCGGTCAAACCGCCGCACAGCACCACTTGCTCGCCGAACAAATCGGTCTCCGTCTCCTCGCGGAAAGTCGTCTCAATGACTCCGGCCCGGCCGCAGCCAATCCCCTTGGCATAGGCCAAGCCGACCTCGTGCGCCCGGCCAGTGGCGTCTTGGTACACGGCCAACAGGCCCGGCACGCCACCCCCTTGCTGGTACACGCGGCGCACCAAGTGCCCCGGCCCTTTGGGCGCGACCATGAACACATCTACATCGTCCGGCGGCACCACCTGCCCAAAGTGGATGTTAAACCCGTGGGCAAAGGCGAGGGCATTGCCCGCTTCGAGATTGGGGCGGATATCGGCTTCGTACACGGCCTTCTGGACCTCGTCGTTGATCAGGATCACCACGATGTCCCCCCGCTTGCTGGCCTCGGCCACATCGGCCACCTCCAGCCCTTCGGCCTCGGCCTCAGCGCGCCGCTGGCTACCCGCGCGCAGGCCCACCACCACCTTGACGCCGCTCTCCGCCAGGTTGAGCGAATGCGCGTGGCCTTGACTGCCGTAGCCGATGACGGCCACGGTCTTGTCCGAGAGCAGCTCGAGGTTGGCGTCGTTGTCGTAGAACATCTGCATGAAAAATTCTCCTTCACTGAGGGCGTTGAGATTGTTTGATAGACATAGTTAGCTGACAGCCGGCTTGTTGTAGCGGCTTCGTCCGTTAATTGGGCTGTTGAAAATGGAACGAGGGGCGAAGCCTACTTGACCGGCCGGCCAATAATAAGCAGTAAGTCGAGGAGGAGAAGTCGGAGGCGCGCCCACACTGGCGTCGGGCGGAAAATACGCGGGAACTGGAACGGCGCGCTCATTGTCATTAAACCTAAGTAAGCCAAGAAGTTAGCGTTCAATTTGGAAAGGTTCCAATATACAGCGCACCAAGGGGAATGTCAAGCGATGTAGCGCAAGCGCCCATCCTGCCCTAATTTACCGCACGCATTGAATCCCAACCGCGAAATCCCCTGTGGCCGACACCTTTGAAATTCAACTCGTCGCCGACGACACCGCTTGGGACGACTTCGTCCACCAAGCCGGCGGCGGCACGGTATTTTCCACTAGCGCATGGCTGCGCTGTGCTGCGGCCGCCACTGGCGGTCAAGTCCACCGCCTCGGTTGCTACCGCAACGGCTCCCTCGTCGCTGGCCTCAGCGGCCTAGCCCGCCGACGCTGGGGCCTCTACCGCCTCGAAACCCCGGAGCTGACGCCTCACACCGGCCTGCTCTTAGCTCCGGCCGACAGCAAAAGACCAGCCACAGTCGAAGCCGCCCAACACCGCGCTTGCACGCACCTGCTCGACTATATCGCCAAACACTACCACCGCACCTTCCTAGTCCACGCGCCGGCCATCGCCGACGTGCGCCCCTTCACTTGGCAGGGCTGGGACGCGCACCTGCGCTACACCTACCGGCTGACCCTCGGCGCTAGTGACACCCTCTGGGAGGGGCTGGCAAACCTCAGACGCCGCGACATCCGCAAAGCCGAAAAACTGGGCTATCAGCTCCAAGCCACGGATGACACCGCGCTCTTTCGGCGACATTACGAGGCCACGTACTCCAACCAAACCAGCGGCCCTCCGGTCTCCTCCGCTATGGCCGAGCGCTTTGTCGCTTTAGTCATAGAGGCCGGTCTAGCCAAGGCGTACAAAATCGCCGACTCCGACGGGACAGTCGCGGGCCTCGTCGTCTTTGCCGAAGGTCGCGACACCGCTTATTTCTGGACCGGGGGTTCGGATCCCGCCTTTAACCACACGGGCGCAAACTCGCTTTTGTTCTGGCAGTACTGGGAAACCTGCTCCCAACAGTACTTTGACTTCGTCGGTGCCAACATGCCGAGCATCGCCTTTTTCAAGCGCGGCTTTGGCTGCGATTTAGTGCCGTACTACGCGGTCGTCGGCTACAAGAACCGCTGGGTCAAACGCGCTTTTGGCCTCCGACAGGCCCTGCGCGGGTGACGAGGAGAGACGACGGCCCAAGCTCTGCGGTGGGATAGGGCCGTCGCGAGGTGGACAGCGATTGGGCTAGTCGTCCAACAGGCGACTTACTTCTTCGAGTTTCGACGCCTGCACGGCAACGCGATGTAAGTGATCGAGACGCTGTACGTCGTCAATGGACGCCAAGCGGGCGGCGAAGGCTTGGGCGGCACTGTCACCGAAACGCAGTTCCAACACGGCTTGGATGCTCTGGCGGATACCTTGTTCCCTGCCTTGCTCGATACCTTGCTCCCTGCCCTGCTCGATACCTTGCTCGATACCTTGCTCAATGACTTGTCCTCTGATTTCGGCCTCGACTTCCGCCCTGACTTCGGCTTCAGCTTCACTCCTAAGTTCGTCCCCGAATTCCTCCCTCAGCATATCTAAAAAGTCGCGCGCAAACTCGGATTCTTTGACCAAGGCCATAAGACGCTCCTTAGATAAAAGGATGGAAAGGTGTTGCTTATCATACGTCAAGCTGCTGTAAAAAGCCAATCCCAACGCCATGTTGGCCTTGGCTGGTGAGTCTAGCGGAAGCTCTCGCGTCATGGCCATGCAATCGGTCAGCCATTGGTCGCGGTTCGTGCCCGATGGCGGCTGCATCAACGTGGCTACGGGCAGTAGGCCGAATAAGCGGCCATCGCGGACGGTTTCGCCGGGGAGGTCGGCGAGGCGGAGGACGGCGTAGTGAATGCGTATGGGATACAAGGGATGCTCTTGGATGTAGCTGCCCGGATCATTTTTGCCAGCGTCGGGACGGAGATAGATGACGTGGGCATAGACGGGAAGGCCGTATTGCTCAATGAGGCGTCCGATGTAGCTGGCCATGCGGCGGGGCATGGAGGGTGTGCTGTCGGTGGTTTGGAATTCGTAGTGAACGAGGGAGGGTTGGCCATCGATTTGGACTTTGAGGAGGGTGTCGAGGTGGCGGGTTTCGACGGTGGTTTGTTCGGTGGGGAGAATTTCGACGAGTTGGATGTCGTCGCGTTGAAAGGTGAATTGGAGGAAGTGGTGTGGATAGGTTTGGACGAAGTGTTTGGTGAGGGCGTCGATGGGGGGCATGGGGCCTCGACGGATTGGAGTGGCATCGGCTTACGTTGAGTAGGCAAAGCCTGTGCCAAGGCCGCGCATGGATTGTATTTTGGCTTGCCCCGCAGGGAATCACGCTTTTTCCATCGACAGCCAAAGGAAGGCGGCCGGGGGTTGGTGTATCGAGAAGGATACAGGGATGATGCCTTTGGGTAACGTTTTGTAGGTTGGTTCCGCCGACGCTAACATGCCAAGCATCGCCTTTTTCAAGCGCGGCTTTGGCTGCGATTTAGTGCCGTACTACGCGGTCGTCGGCTACAAGAGCCGCTGGGTTAAACGCGCTTTTGGCCTCCGCCAAGCCCTGTGCGGCTGACGGCTCTCAATAGTGCAACTGCGTCACCGACTTAGATATCAACGCAATAGCCACCGCGGACATGCCCACCAACCCCATCCCACACGCGTACCCAGCCAACAGCACCGGCGCGTATTGCCGCCACTGCTGCGTCCCAAAGCGCGGCTCCAGCCAATAGCGGGCCAGCAGGGCACCGGCCATCTCCGGGATCAGCAAATGCGGCAGCCCCCCAAGGCCGCGCACAAACCCGTACACCAGCGAAATCGGCCACCCCAACCACGACATCACCCCAAACAGCCCCCCGGCCATCACAAAACTCCCCGCGATCCACCAGCCCTTAATCGCCTGATCAAACAACGTCTCCCCGCCCAACGTCGCCGAGTACCACAAGCACTGGCGCAGCGCAATGAGATGCCAATACGTCTGCGCGTATTGAAAGGTCGGCGAGGGGATAGGCTCCATCTGCCAGACCAGCGACCAAAACACAAAGCCGCAGACCAAACTCAGCGGCAACAGCAACAACTCGGCCTTGAGAATCGACGAGAAGCGCGTTCCGGTCAGCTCCACTTCGCGGAAGAGCTGGGCGCGCCGACCGTGGTCGGAGTATGGAATGGGCGCAAACCATATATCAATGCCTTTGTAGCCGCTCAAGATAAAAGCACCTTCGCGCAGCAGCGGAAAGCTGACCAACTGTCCCGTCAACCCGGCCATGCGCGCATTGACATACGAAATCACCGGCGTTACCACGAAGCCAAAAAGCAGCAAAAAGATCAGCGGAAACTCGTCGTCTTCTAGCAGCAACACGCAGAGCCAGATCATGGCCAACGTCGATAGGACGTATCCGCCAATCGCCATCCACAATGGGAAGTCGCCCCGACCAACCGGCGTATCCCGCAACGGGCGGTGCCCGCCCTGACGGCGCGAAGCCCGCACCGACAGCACGGCGTGGACCAAACCAATCGCGCCGACAGCCGCGCCTGCGCCAATGTACACGCTCATCCACACGTCGATGTCATTGGCAAAATTCGTCAGAATCGCGTCCATGCCCGGCCGCCAGTGCGTCAACATGCCAGCGTGGTAGAGAATCGGGCTGCCCAAGGCATGAACCATAGCCGCGACAAACGTGCCAACGACGATCCAAAACGGCAGCACCATCCCCAACAACACCAAGCCCAAGTCCGTGCCAATGCCCAAGGGTGCAGCCGGCAGAATGGTCTCCGTAGTGCGCGTCAGGTCAATCCAGGGAATGGGCAGCAGGACGATGGGATCGCTGGCGATCAATCCAGTCAGCGCCGGCAACCCCACGTACACCGCGCCGAACAGCAAACCAATCCCCATGCCCACCGAGAAAACCCGCCACCGCCAGCTATCTCGCCCCTCGTCGGCCTCGGCTAGAGCCGTCGCTCCCTGCGCGGCGACTGGTGCCAACGGAAAGGGCAAGCGCTCCACATCGGACGTAACCCGAAAGAGGATGTAGCCGAGCGTGAACCACTCGACCCGCGACAAAAACTGCGAGGCGACCAGCACGACCATTGGCGGGATCCACGCCCGGTGCAAAAAGCTGCGCCCCATCAGCGCATCGGAACCAATCGGCGGCGCGACCCATTCCGGGATGTGCTCGGCAATGCCAAAACCAGCCGCGGCCTGCGACTGCACGAGGTACTGGTTCCACACCAGTTGCCCAAACGGCCCCCCAGCCAGCATGGTGCCGCCAATGACGCCAGCCAAACCACCGGCAATGTAGTAGATCAGGTAAATCTCTTGGCGCGTCAGCGAGGAAAAGGAACGGCGCGCCAGCTCGGAAAACAGGATAATGGTCACCCACTCGGCAGCCGCGCCGAGCGATGCGCCAGCAATCAGGCCCATGTAAATGGCACCGGGCATCATGATAAAGCCGACGAAGAAGGCCCCGGCCACAGTCCGCGCAGTAAAGCCCTCGCGGAAGCGCGTCGGGGGCTGCATCAGGTCGCGGTAGCTAGTTAGATCGTTAGCCGTCACGGTCGGTATCCACCTCCCATCTCACCCTGCCCCAGCGCGACTGCCGCCCACAACAGCCGCATGGCGACCTCGCCGCAAATCATCCCCAAGAAAAACGGCATGACCCGCCGGTAGGTCTGTGCCCCGCCGTAGCGCACCGCCAGCCACTTGCACAACCAGCCGCACAACACCGATCCCCACACCAGCCAGCCAAAACCCGTGCCAAATACAAAGCCCATGGGATGCAAGGGCCAGCGCAAAAAGTGCTGGCGCATCAACGCCAAGAAATAGGTAAAGCCCGCCCCAATAGCGTGAAATCCCAAGCGCACCCAGTCCGTGCCTCCATCCACCGTACCCGCGTCTTTGAACAAGTAGTTGTAATAGCGGCCAATGCGCGCCTCAGACCGCGCGCCGCCCTGTTCCTGCAAGGCAAACAACCCGTGCTCGTAGATCGTCTCCAGGGAAAACACACAGCCGGCCCCTAACCCAACGGCCAACCCCAAGGCCATCCCCCAAATCAAGCGGCGCGGCGACACGCCGTGGATCTCGGCCAACTTCAGTCCCTCAAATTGCAGGGCGGGCCAGATCCCAATCATCGTAAAGCCAAACACCGCCAAGAAGCCAAATCCCATGTAGGTCTCATCGGCAAAATGCCCAGTGCCAGTCCCCAACACCACGAAGAACAGATAGCCCACAATCTGCGGCATCCCCACAATGGGCAACCCTCCGTCAATCCGCAGCCGCGCAAACGTCAACGCCAACAGCAACACCAGCACCAGTGCCGCAATGCCCATCAGCGGCGGCACTCCCAAAGCCGTAGTCCACGCCCACAGCACCAGCACCCCAACCACCAGCCCCCACGTCGCCGGACTGCGCCAAGAGATCGCCTCCGCCAAAGCCCGCCGCGCCGACCACAGACTGAACAGTCCCAAAAACAGCAAGCCACCGCGCGCCTGCGTCATAAAGAAAGGGAAGTGACTCGGCCAATCTAGCCACGGCGACCCGTGCCCGGGGATGAAATCGCCGCGATATTCCGAGCGCCCGAGGAAGTGAGCCACCAGCAATTGCACGCGGGTTAGCAGATAGAAAAACCACGTGCTGAACGACACCTCCACGGGTGCGAGAAACGCCGCGCCCACCAACAGGGGGACAAACTCAAAGTGGAACGGCGACTCAAAAGGGGCCATGGCTTTCCACGGATCGTCGAGCAGGAAATGCTCCATTGCCAATCTCGTGTCGATCTCGGGCACGCTCGGCATGTAGTGATGCCACCCATTGATCCCCAACAGCACGACCGGCACCAACGCGCCCCACCAAAACAGCCGCTGGCCAAACAGATCTCCGGCAATGAGGGCGCGGGGTACTTCGAGCAGCGGAAACCCCAACCGCTCGGTCTCCAACCAGCGCTGCCGCAACAGCCACACCAAGCAAAAGCAGGTCAAAAAGAACGCGCCGAAAAACACACTCCACATCGCCAACGGCCACAGCCACGCCCCCCAAGGAACAGCCGCACCGCCTTCAAACGCCCCGATGGCCGGGGCCTCATTCGGCCCGCCCGGCACCAGCCAGTCCGGGACGACTTGCAAAAAGCGGTAATAGGGTCCGGTCGGCTGTGCAAACCCTCCGTAGAAACCCGTCACCAAACCCGGCAGAAAGCGGTGCATCAGGCCGGAAGCGGTCGCCGACACCCCAATTACCAGCGCCGCGTAAAGCACCGCCCGATCCCCCGGGCCAAGCCAGCGCCGCATTAAGGCAACGGCGGCCAAAGCCCCTATTGGCACGGCAAAAAAGACCTGCGCCCCCGGCGCACTCCCGGCCCCGGCCAAATACGGGCCGTTGTACAGCAACTCGACGCGCTGAAGCAACCACCCGCTTGCAACCGTGATGCCGATGATAAGCGCGGCTAAGCGCAGCGCGGCCATCTCGTAAATTTTTCTACCGTTTCTTGCGTTGTCCTAGTCGCCATTTTAGACCATCTCATATTGACTTAGGGGCTTAGTATTCTACATTACACCAGACTAAGGGAACAGAGAAGCTGTTGAGTTATTCGGAATAATCTACGGAAAAGGGCTGATTTCAGCCGTATAAGCCTCGTTTTGAAGGTTCGCTGGGGACCGGAGTCTCCGTCTTTAGAAACTGTATTCTCAGAGGAGGACTAATGGCCAATGCTCGCAACCGTCCCGTATTGCCTGAACCGAAGACGGAAGCTGCAAAAACGGCACGGATCAACTTCGAGCGACAGTTGAGGGAACAACAGGAAAAAGAGCAACAAATTGCCTTTAGCATTCTGGTCTGGGGCATGTCCCCCAAAAAGAATGATCTCATTGCCAATAAACGGAAAGACATAAAGGAACAACTTCTCGAAGATGGCCACAATGCCATGTTTAGCGAAGAACTCACAAGTTTAGGTGACGATTTGGGACTTTCGGAAAAAAGTAAAGAGTTTGCTCAAGCAAATACGGCTGATTTGGTTATTATTCTTATTGAAGATTCTCCTGGAGCACTCGCTGAAGCATGTGATTTCTGCAACCATCCAGACTTGGCTCCGAAAATCTACGTTATGGCTCCAGATTCGTACAAAGAGGGCTATCCGGGCCAAGGAGCGTTAAAAGAATTGGATGAAGGATATGGTGGTGTGTACTGGTACCAGCAAGGTGATGTCGAAGCCTGTCATCTTCTGACACAAGCCAGTAAGCGTGTAAAAGCGCGACGTAGTATGGCCTATCGCCACAAAACAAAGGAGTCCAACTGATGCCCAGCCCAGCAAAGAGCGATTGGGAAGCAGCCGAGGCGATGCAAGATAAGGAAACGATGTTCCTCTTGTATGCCGTATCGGAAGGTCTCTGCCAGCATATCAACGATTTCTCCAAGCATTTCGAGGGATCGGTTGAAGAAGAGGTGCAAACCCTTGTTACGGCTGGCTTCCTAGAGAAGTCCGCTGGACTCCTCAGCGTTACGGCAAGAGGGTATTTTGTATTAGGCGATCTTGCTAACGCTACAGTAAGCGGAGATAGGATGAAAAGGGACAACATTGAATTTTCTTCAATTCATATCACTAAATCTTTGCGAGAAGCAATCAAAGGTGCCGCCGAGTTGAGTAAACGTAGTGAAGAAGATTTTGTTCATCAAACACTTGCTTTTATGGTTGGGCGCATGATTCAAAAGAACTTCGAAGTTGTCAATTTACGTGGTGAGACTGTTGATGAAGATTTTGAACGTTTGAAGTATTGGTGGTCTATGCAAAAGGAAGGAAAGAAGGTTCGTCTTCGTATGGGAGGTAACTCAGATCACTTTGAGATTAACTCCAAAGCAATATCCAAAATGAAAGAGTGGTTAAAAGACAAAGAAGGCATAGCTGCCCCTGTAGATGACCCATTTGATTTGCTCTGGAAGAATATCAAATATGAAGAAGAGTGGGAGAGACTCGCATCGGAAAAAGCATTGGATTTGCAAGGCGGAAAGATTACGCTTGACGAGTATGAGAAGTTTTCGACTGAGGAAGGGCGAAAATTCAGAGAGGAAAGAGGCTATCTGCAATCAGAAGTTCCTTTTGAGTTTGTTCCTGGGATTCAAGCAAGTGCTCTTATTCCCGAAATTCTGTCTGAGTCCGAACAGCTTTTGCAGCTAGCGGAAACCATTGAGACAGGCACTTTTTCTTTACGCGATGCTCTTCTCTATTTTCTTCTTTTGAGAGAAGGAAAAAGAACAGTGATAAAGTGGGTGGGGAAGAAACGCGCTAAGAAAATTTTAGGTATAGCTAAAACCCGTATCAGGAAAGCCCTTGATGAGAAGATAGACATGATGGAAAAATGACCCGTGAAAACGATACCAAGACGATCCCGAAACCGACCTCCGAACGGTCAGCCACGTCCAAGAACAGGCCACAGGCCCGCACCTTGTCCACCTAAAAATAGGAGGATCCCATAATCGTGAAATCCGTTTATATGATGACCGATTTGGAAGGCGTGGCCGGCGTCGATGATTGGGACCCGAGGCACCGGGACGATGCGACAACGGCCAAAGGCGTGTACGACCGCGCCGAGATGCAGCGCTTGTTGACCGGCGAAGTCAACGCCGCGGCCGAAGGCTTATTTGCAGCAGGTGTCGAAGAAATCATCATCAATGACGCGCATGGGGCGGGGCGCACGATTTTGTCCGAAGAATTGATCTCAGGCGTAAAACTGGTCCAAGGTGTCAAGCGGCCGTGCTGGTTGCCGGGTTTATCGCCTAAATTTGACGCCTTGATCCAAGTGGGCATGCATGCAATGACCGGCACGCCCAACGGCTGCCTCGCCCATTCGATGAGCCAAAATATGGTCTATCGCGTCAATGGCACCGAAGTCGGCGAGATGGAAATGGCGGCGTATTTGTGTGGTCAGCTAAGCATTCCATGGGTCTTTACCGCGGGCGATCTGCACGCCTGCACCGAATCCGAGCGCTGGGTCCGCGACATTGTCACAGCGCCTGTAAAAGAAGGGCTGGGAGAATTATGCGCCCTGCACATGGCACCAACAGACGCTCGCGCCCTGATTAAGACGCGCGTGCAAGAAGCCATCGCGGTCGCCCAAAACATCGAACCGCTCATTGCAAAACGTCCGGTGATGGTGGAAGTAACGCATCCTGATCCCGACCGTCTTTCCGCGCCAGAAGGGGTTGAGCGCGTGGACGACGTTACAATTCGGTGCCAAGGCGAATCCTTCTGGCAGGTATTTCACAACATGGTTTATGGCAAGCCCGATTTTCCAGTTCCCGCGTAACGTTCAGCCCCGCTCCCACTGCGGCAACTGCTCGGCGTAGTAGCGGCGACTATCCGCGTCCAAGGTGCGCCAGACCAAAAATTGCTTGCGCACATCGTCCAAAAAGGTGCGCACCACGCGCTGCCATGTCGCCAAATCGCCAGCCGCCAACGCCAAGTCAACGTGAATGTCGCAATAGTTCGGGTCCGGCCCCGGCTCTATCTCCATCGCGGTCTCTTGCACCACGCCTTGGTCAAACGGCGCCAACCACACCCGCGCCGCCACCCGCACCTGCTCCCCCACCCGCTCCACCTCCAGGGCTTCGACGTAAAATCCCGCCCCGATCGACTGCTCCTGATTGGCCGCCCACGACTCTGCTTGAAACGCCGCCATGCCGAGCGCTTCGCGCCGCGCCAGTGAGAAGGGCAGTTGCACGCGCAAATGCTCGCCTCTGACGCCCGATAGCTTCCATCGCCGTTCAATGCCCGGCGTGCAGATCCGCCCGGCCATGCGCGCCGGATAGAGCGCCGACGCCACCACCAACAGCGCGATCGCACCAACGGTCAGCACCGCCCCCAGCGACGAGTAATTCAACTCCAAGCCGGGCAAAAATCCTCCTTGGGCCAAAAGCTGCGCCGCGCCTTGGCCTAGCAAATAGCCAGCGACCGTGCCGACCACCCCCAACGCCACTGCTTCCGCCATGAACAGCCCGCTAACGTGCCCAGGAGCTAAACCGACCGCGTTAAAGGTGCCGATTTCCTGCGTCCGCTCGTACACCGCCCCGAGCATGGTGTTAAACACGATCAATCCGGCGATCAGCAGCGGCACGATCAGCGACCCCCACCCCGACACGGACGCCACCCCGACCGAATTGACTAGCAAGCGCTGCCCTCCAAGACCGGCGAACAGGTTCAAGTCCAAGGTCTCCGCCAGCTCTACCACAGCCCTGCGCGTTGCCTCCGTGCCTCCATCCAACCTGATCCCCACCGACGCCAGCCGCACCCCATCCCACCGCATCAGCGCGGCAAACGGCAAGACCGGCGTTGCCGACGCGGGCAAATGGGCAAACGGCCGCAACTTCCCTCCCTGTTCACGTCCCACTTCCGCTTCCGAAGGCTGTTGCGCCTCTGGATCCAACGGCGTCAGCGGCTCGCCATTCAGATCGAGCCGGTCCAGCGCATCATCTGCGAGCAACCCTACCACCCGAAACACCTCCCCAAAAATCCGCACCCGCTGATATTCCAATCCCTCGACGCTGACTCCCAAAGAATCCGCCAGTCCCTTTGGCAACAGACAGGCGTCCTCTTCCCCGGGCCGCAGCCACCGCCCGGCTACCACCTCTGGCCCGAGCAAATTCTCCTCCTGTGCCGCCAGCCCAACAAATCCCCATACCCCAACCGCTCGCCCCTCCGCGCCATCCCGCTCAACTCGATAGGACGACGCCAGCGATGATACCGACATCCACGCGCGCGGCGCGACCTGCTCGGCGCCAAACCAATCGCGCAACAGGTCGTAGCCTTCCAGCTCCATAGTCTGCCAGCCCGGCATCCGCACCAACGCACCCTCGTACGCCGCATCCGCGCCAATCGCAATCCAATTCGTGTGCAGCGCAGCGCGAACCGAAGTGAAGGACAGCACGGAAAAGGTCAACAGCACCAGCGTCGCGCAGGTCAGCCCCGTGCGCCACGGTCGCCGCCGCAAATGCGCCAACCCCACGGCAACCGACGTCAGCACCGCACCCGACCGCTGCACCGCAATCTGCCCGCGCCGATTGCTCAGTTCCTGCAACTCCCGGTTCAACCGCGACATCCCCAGAAACGTGACCAAAATACCCAACGCCAAGATGACGAAGCCGAGCAGGATGATCGCCGGCGAGATCGACAACTCAAAGGCCGGATGCACATAGCGCAGGGCGACAAAGCCCACGAGAAAGAGCGCGAAATACCCAAATACCTGCCGCCGCAAATCGGCAAACCCAAACGCCAACCGCTCGGCAAAGTGGGCAAAGGGTATCAGCACGGCCAATAAAAAGAGCGCGCCCTGCACTACCCCTGCTTGCGTCCGCTCCACGTCCCGATAGGCCGCCGCCGCCAGCGCCCAAGCGCGGCGCGCCCGATCGAAAAAATCTTGGTGCCGATGCTCAGCGCGCGCTACTGCTGCTTCTGCCAGCAACCCAGCCGACCGCTCGTGAAAAGCCGCCAGCCGCCCATTGCGCACGCCGTGTCGCTCCAGCCGGTCAATCCGCTCGCCATTGAGCACGTGCATATCAGCAGCCACCCGATACACCGTCTCCACAATGCGTCCCTTCCCATCAACCGCATAGCCCATCCCACTCGGGACGTCCTCCGTACCATTGAGCAACAGTAGGCGTCGCCCCAATCCATAGCGGCCCGTCGCCATCACGGCCTTGAATCGCTCACTAGGCTGAGTAAAAATCACGCCGACCGGCTCCGTCCACGGCCCCACCCGATTCACATAGCTAAATAGCTCCATTTCTGGAGCCGTCAGCGGCAGACAAGCTCCGTACACCACCGGCTCGGCTTCCAGCACCGCGTCAATGGCTTGCACGCGCTCTAAGGTCAACAAATTGCGCGGATCAAAAATCCCAAACAGCGCCGTCCCCCGCAGCGGTGCGGTGACAATTTGCACCTCGTCCTCGGCACTATCCATCGTCACCGTCAGCGCACGCCCCGGCAACTTGCGCTCCCCATTGATTCCCCAGTCCGGCGCATCCGTCACCATCCCAGTCTCCGCATCAAGCCGATACGCCTCCAACCGCACCGGCTTCGTGTAGATGATACCCGACTCAACTCCGGGAATGGCAAACCGCCCCGAATCATCCGCCGCCGCCCAAAAATCCGACCGCACCCCAGCCAACGTCGGATGGCGCAGCCGCACTCGCACCAACGCCCCAGCCGTAGGCTGATCCGGCAGATAGCTGCGCGGCCCATAGTGGACCACCTCCCCGCCAATGGTGCCAAACGCATCGTTACCCCAAGCCCACGGCTCCAGGTCTGGGTCGTCGATGAGCGCAGGCAGCACGCCCTGCATCAGCGCAACTTGATCGCCCAACCAGTCAAAGCGCACCGCCGCAGGATCATCGTCGGGCGAGTCAAAGCGAGCGCGGCTATCGTTGACCGTGCAAAAGGCCAACGCCGGACATCCGGTGAGGGCCGCTACCGACGCATCCAACGGCACCGTCAGACTCATTCCCCCTAAACCCTGGCGGGCAAAATCCTGCTTCAGGCCATTGACCAGCACCCGCTTGCCCCCCAACGCAGAGTCTTCGTACGCCGTTACCAGCTTTAGCAACCGCTCGGTGATGGGCGGCGCGAGCAAGGAGACGCGATACGGCTCCCTCGGCCTGAACGCCCCGAGCCGCGGACTGTGCGACGACAGATCCAACCCCACCAAAAAGCGCATCTCCAGCGCACTGAGACGTTGCAAAAGCGCAGTCTCCTCCACCTCGCCTTCTCGCTGTCCCGCAGCCGCCAGCAACAACGGCGCAACATGGCGCATGCCCGCCATGTTCTGGAAATGCCCAGCCGTCCACAGCAACGCGACCGTGCGCTTGGGCGGCCGCTCGGCAAACTCCCGCGCCAATTCCAACAGCGCCGCCGCACTCGCCGCTTGCTCGGCCCCCGGCGCTAACGCTGGCACCGGCGACACGGCGTCGTAGTGCGCGGCGAGAAAGACGACCTCCTCTCCTAGCGTCGCATCGCGCCCAGGGATCACGGCGACCAAATTCTGCGCCGTCACCTCCCGCCACGCCATCCGCCCCCGCAAGCGCACCTGCGCCTGCGACCTTGACAACACCCGCAACCGTTCCGCCACATCTTTGCGCGCATAGAGACGCGGCAAGTCGGCCGGCACGTCGAGGAACTTTTGCTCGGCTTCCTTGCGATGCGCCCCAGCCGATTCCAAAAACACCACGGCCGCGGCCCCCAAGTGAAACGCATCCACCCAAGCTGTGCCCGAGGCATAGTCAAGCAGGACGATCCGCCCGGCCACCGGCTGCCCTTCGAGTCGGCTGCCATCCCCGCCATACACCAACTGACCCTCAATCCCCTCGACCGGCAAAGTCGGCGTCCGCACCAAATTGGGCCAGACGCCGAACAATTCGAGCCGCTCACCGGCGCATTCGAGCCAGAACCCCTCGTCGATCGGCACCAACACCGGGAACTCGTGCCGGTAGAATTCTGCTATTCCCAAACTCTCCAACTCAGCGACCAGCCACTCGCGAGCTGCCGCAGCCCCCGGATAGCCCGTCATCCGCGAGGAGGGTGCGGAGAGTGTCTCCACCGTGCGCCGCAGACGTGCTTCCTCGTCACCAGTAGCCAGCGACGGAACGAGCAGCACCGTCAACAGCAGAAAAAAGAAAACCCCCGGACACAACACCCGGAGGCTTACTTTGAGGATTCCATTGGGCATCTTCTATACATCTACTCTTGGTTGACACTCAAAGGCGAATTCGCGTGTTCAATCGTCATAGAGACAACAAAGCCTCTCATATTGGCAAAATCCGGACCCGAGTCCTACTCTCGTCCACGACGACCAAAGATCCAGAAGCCAGATCAGCATCGTGCTGTTTGAGAGCAGCGATTACTATGCTTTCCAGATGATCCGGTAATATATCTTCAGCGCGAATCTGAAGTACACTCGGACCAGTTGAATGGGACAGAGCCAGCATGGTGCCGAAATCCAGATCGTGAGTAAATACGATATATTCGTGCTCCACCGCCCAATCCATAATCGCCCGGTCGCTATCCCGCGGATCGCCTACTGTGGACCAATGGACTGACGACCATCCGTGGTTTTTCAGCACAGGTACCCAATCAGGCGACAAATTCATGTCGATCAAAAGTTTCACGCTCATAGGGTGGCCAGTGCAACTTCTCGTTCTTCAACTCGCCACGCTGCATAGGCTAGAGCCTGATCTATATCTTCCGGTTCAAGGTAAGGGTACGCTTTCAGAATCTCCGCGGGCGACCGACCGGCTGCCAAAAGTCCCACGACGGTTCCAACCGTCACTCGTAACCCACGAATGCACGCCTTGCCGCCCATGACAGCAGGGTCGAGAGTAATACGTGTTAATTTTTTCATGCTCTAGCTCCCTCCATATCTGTACTACCGATATAAAAGATTACGGAACGGTGCTCGCCAATAAACCTAACGAGGGGCTGCACGACAATCTACTTATAGCCCCGTAGCCCGTCCCAGAGTCGGCTAGGTCTGTTTCCAGCGCAATTTCTGGACTCAAAAGTCCAAGCAATTGCCCATTGCATCACAGGTCTAGCCAGCCCTGTTCCCAGCGTAATTCGGCGATCCGCCGAGTATTCTCGTCGCTAATGGTAATATGTTGATGATCAGGTTGTTGGCTGTGACATTGGATACACAACGCCTTTAGATTCGATGGGCTATTGTTTGTCTTAACGCCATTAATATGGTGTACATGGAGAAGGGAGAGGGCATTCCTTAGATCCAAGTGACAGCTCTCGCATGTAAAGTTCTTTGTCTCCTTGTAGCGTCTTGCTACCTCCCCCCAGTCAGCAGTGTACTGCCCGTCGAACTGCCCGGCGCGGCGACTCGGCATGTGCGGAAAGGAGGATTGGTACGTGGCGAAAAATGCTTTCAGATCGAACTCTGCGACTATTTGGTCTCTGGTCCGCCCGGCACGCCGGTAATTCAATTTACTAAGGCAGGTCTTGCAGACCTTAAGGCGCGTTCTCCCATCTATACTCTCTCTAGTGTCACAGTCATACCCCGTAATATAAAATTCCCCACTTAAGTCATTCGTCGCGACGTAGCGTCCATACCGCCCTCTGCTGTGCATTTTCTCCAAGGTCCGACAATAAGCAACGTGGAACTTTCTTCCTACATCCCCATTGTCCAAGGCATCTTGAACGCCCGCGCCGTGATCTTGAATATAGAGCAAAATCTGACGGCCTCTGTAAATGAATAGTCCGTTATCCGTCACGCCGACCTCGGACAGATCGACTTCTACGCCTTCCTCCAGTTGAATGTCGATGGGATCAATCTTGGTCACTCCTCTTCTGACGACCAAATCGGGATCTACGGAATCCGCTCCCATGCGGCGAACTGCGGCGTACAACCTTTCAAAATCCACATTGAGGTACACGGTGTAGCTCACTCCGTCAAAATTTTGCGAATCTGGAACTCCGCGTTCGTGATGACTCGGAATACGACCCGGCGTGATGCGTCCCGATCTTCGCCTCCTGTCTCGTCAAAGACGAGTCGGGAAAAGGAAAAACCGACCGCGGCCAAGTTAGCCTTCACCCACGCCTGATCTTCGGCGACCGCAGGAAGGTTGTAAACGTACTCCAACACTGACCGGGTCCGCCCCTGAGACAGCCACATATTATTGAAATACGCTTCGGCTTCCCCGGTCGCCGCATCCCAATGGCTTGAAGTATGCCCCTCAATACGCACCTCTTCAATGGCGGTCTCAAATTGCTTGATTACCGCCAAGTACCGTGGAAAAAAGTCATTCAAGATCTCCACAAACCGCGGTTGTAGAGCAATCTCTCCGGTCTCAAACAGCACTTCTGGCGATTTGAATTCAATCGACAAAGTCTCTGCGTCGAGATCCGCCTCCCATTTTGGCAAATCACTTTCAAATTCTTTCCACAGCGCGCTATTGATCGCAATCTGCCCATCGCGATAGGCCACTGCTACTTCCTTGATCTTGTCGCGCTCAAGGAATGCCGTGCGCATCAACGCGATGGAGATGAAAAGGAAGACCATCATCAAACCTGCCATCAGGTCCGAGATTGTCATCCAGTGCTCGCCCTCCTGTTCGGTCCGTCGCATCCCGAACAGGTGCCCCATCTGCGCTTTCATCGGCCGCGTCCTCCCCGCTCGACAATCCCGTGCATGGCTTCCGTGAGTTCACTGTAATCAGCGGTAAACTTGCCGGCGATTTGGGCAAGCGCACGACCCATTTCGTTCATAACCCGCTCGATTTCCTGATTCATCAACTGATCGAGAGCTTCAAGTTGGGCATTGACGGCCTCTCCAGTGCGCGATGCGGACTGACGCATATGCTCATGTAGCCTCTCCACACCTTGACTGACCGCTTGGTTCTGTGCACCAAGCACCTCGTTCATTGACGCCTCCACCTGACTTTGCATCTGCTGGATACTATCTGCGACCTGTTGTTGTACAGACTGAGTGTTGCGCTGTACGCGCTCACTGGCGTCCATAAAGACTGCCAACATTTCCTGTGCCTTCTCATCCTGAGCCTTGATGTACGTGTCTGAGCTCGCTAGTAACTGCTGATGTTCCGTCTGTAGATCGCGCTGTACGCGCTCACCGGCGTCGGCAAAGGTTCTGAGCAACCCTTGCGCCTTCTCATCTTGCGCTTGGATGTAACCATCCGAATTCGCCAGTAGCTCCTTGTAATGCTCGCTGGCGGCATCGACGGACGCACTGATCTCACGAGTTATTTCTTCTACGTGTGCTTGCATCTGCGGCACCGCTTCTACTGCCCGATCACGCAATTGCGAGAAGGCTGCAAGATGCTGCTCCAACTCGGAAAGTTGGTGGCTGGCCGTCTCCACGATACCGGAAAGTTTCTCCATGGAACTAGGAATGCTGGAACTGGACTCGGCGATGTGCGCCACTGCCGAGTCGATATTAGTGATATTCTGAACCGATTGATCATAGAGTGCATGGAGTTGTTCCAGTTGCTGTCGATAGTGCTCTTGCCACTCCACCAGCTTCTGTACGGACGCATCGAGCCTCTTGAAATTATCGCCGAACTGTTCAGTAATTTTCTGATTGAAATCGGCGATAACCTGTCTCAGAGCATCGACGATCTGTTCGGTCGCCGCTTGGGACAGCATCTGTGCAACCTCTTTTAGCTGCTCCCGCAGATGGTCTGCGAAGGCATCGAATGCCTGCCGATCATCGCGGTGCCGGTCAGTCAAATCCGTACGGAGCAGTTTCATTTGCCCCGACAGACTTGATTCCTCACTACCAGCAACCGCGTCCCGAGTAGCTTCAAGCAACCGCGTCTGTTCGTCTAACTTGGACAAAATGTCTGCCGGCCCAACCTCGGATTCGGGTTCGGCCTCCGTCGGCTTCAACAAGGTTGTCGATAGCACCTTGAAGAGGATGCCAGCACCCATTCCTGTGATACTGGTGATGAAAGCGGTCTTCAAACCGTCTAGTAGTTTGCCAATGCTTGCATCTAATTGAGCCGGATCGAAGTTCAGCAACCCGATCACGATGCCGGTGAAGGTGCCGAGGATGCCCAGCGAGGTGAGCAAGGTAGGGGCATACGCGGTAAAACGGGGCGCGGTGCCTCTCCACGCCATGACGACTGCGCCCACCAAGCAGACGAATATCAGCAACAGAAAAAATTCTGTGATACCGCTCGCCGTACGATTAAGCAGGAACGACTCAAATATCTGGTTCAACACAAAGACCTTTCAGGTTTCTCATACAATTGCAGACGCGATTTTAGACAGGGGTTGATAACAACACTTACTTTATCCCTGTTTGTCAAGCGGCAGGCGGCGGTACACCGATGAGAGGATTCGGTTACAATCAGCGCGGCTGGCACAGCCGCACCTCCACCTCAGGCTCAACGGCAAGCGCCGGGCTTGTGAGCACCACCAACAGCAGCAAAAGGAAAGCCCCTAGGCACCGAGGCCCAGAGGCTTGCCCGCGTGGCTTATATCCCAAGCGAAATAGCGCTACCAAACCCCCTCACCCCCAGAGCTTGGGCAACTGCTCCCGCAGCGTGACAAACGAGAAATAGCCAAAGAAGGCGCAGGCCCAAATCAAGGCCACAAAGCGCACCGGGTGCATGGCCAGCGCCCCTTTGAGCACGCGGTTATTTTGCCACAATAGCAATACCGAATACAGCAGCATAACTCCTGCATTGAGCGAGGCACTCAAGACCAGCAACTGCACCGGCTTGTTGTAATCCGAGAGCATAATCAGCACGCCGAAGAGAATCTGCGCCCACAGCAGGAGGAAGTAGAGCCGATTCCGCGTCCACTTGGCATTTTCGCGCAGCCAGTTCGTCTTGATGATGTCAGTGGAAATGCGAGAGCAGGCGTCCAACAGTCCCAGTTCGGTCGTCAGCAAAATGGCAATGCCCATCCAGTTGAACAGATGCTTGAAAAAGCTGCCGTGCTCCTGCGCGATAAAGTCGCCCTCAGTCCCGACAAACCCCAACCCCTGTTCCAACCCAGGAGCCTGTCTCGTAGTGGCGTAGGCAATAAGCGACAGCAGTATCAGCGACAAAACCGAGAGCGCGTAGAAGGTAATTAAGTGCTCGCGATTGGCCGCCTGCCACCAGCCGCGCCAGCGCTGCATATTCTCCGGCGTCTGCTCAAAGTGATAGCCAATATCGCCCACGGCCTCTTCCCGCCCGGTCAGCGGACTGGTCAGCCGCCCTACGTACGCGCCCATGGCATAGCCTTTGTCGCGGACGAAATCGCTCTGCGCCAAGTTCATCGTTCCTCCAGCACCCGCAAAGGCCAAGGCTCCCAAGAAAAGCGGCAATTCCATCTCCTCCGGGATGTAGCCGATGTTGACGATGCCCTTGCACATGTCCCACACGTGAATTGGCTCTACGACCAAAAAGAAAATGACCACCAGAAAGACCAACACCACGGCGATCAGCACCGTCTGGATGCGCTCTACCGTGCGGTACACCACCGGCCCCAAACTCAGCGCCAACCCGACCACCAACAAACTCGCAATCGAATAGCCGACTCGCGTACTCTCGTCGCCGCCAAACTCCCACGTCAGGATAGTCGCCGCCCCGGACGCCCAGCCCGGCCACATCCACGGGACCACGTTGCACACCAGAAAAACCCCAGCCCAGCCCGACCATTGGCGACAAAACCCAGTCACCGCAGTCTCGCCAGTAGCCAAAGTCCAGCGCTCGATTTCCATGTTGATGAAATACTGGGTCAGCACCCCCACCATGCAGGCCCAGAACACCACGAAGCCGAACTTATACGTTATGTAGGGCCAGAGCACGAACTCCCCGCTGCCCAGCGAAAGCCCCAACAGCAGGATGCTCGGCCCAACCAGCTTGCGCCAGTGGGGCGGCTCGGGTAGGTCGCGGTACCGCCCTGCCGGCAGCCGATCACAGGGGATCACCTCATGCGGCACGGGCTTAGTTGTCATATCGTCTTTCCCTCCAAGTTGCCTCTACGAGAAAAAAGCCCCCAAGGACCAGAGGTCCTGGAGGCTTTTTTCTTAGCGAACCCGCAACGCAGCCTCAGAAGCGGAACTGCAAGGAAAACTGATGCACGCTGTCGAGGATGCCAAACGAGGTGAAGGCGTAATCGACCGTGGCCATGCTCAATGCGAGACCCAGCCCAGCCGTCAGGCCCTCTTCGCTGCGGCCAGCCGAGATAACCTCGCCGTTGACCTCATTGACTTTCTCGTCCTCTACGCCCTGATAGTTGTACTTGTAGCCGGAGCGGAGGCTGAGCATGTCGAAAAGCTCTACCTCAGCCGCCGCGTACACAAGCTGCTCGGCGTCTTGCGGCTTGGTGGCATCGGCGAGCAGGGTCACCTTCATGCCGCTGTCTGGGTCGTCGAGGATGGCGGCGGCCGCGCCAATGCTGAATATCAGCGGCAGCGGCGCACCGATGTCGTAAAACGTCAGATCGCTGCCCAGATTGTTGATTCGCGCACCGATGGTGTACGTGGGATTGATGCGGTAGAGCGCGCCGAAATCAGCCGCATACGCGGTGGCGCTGACGCCATCGATGGTCTGGCTGACGATCTTGCCGGTCACCCCTAAGTTGAGCCGGTCGGTGATGTTGCGCGCCCACGTCGCACCCAAGGCCAAATCTCGGTAGCTGTAAGTATCCGAGGTCTCGGTGTCGTTGGGATCGAACGTTCCCGCGTCGAGCACGAACTGCGGCACCACGTCGCGGTCAGCGGCAATGTCGCTCAACCCGAGCGTCACTATGCCAATGCCCAAGGTGCCCATGTCACCCATATCGCGCGCGAACCCAATGGCGTCGTGCGACAAGTCCGCGATCCACGAGTTGTGCGACAGCAGCACTTGGCTTTCGCCACCGCTCAGAGCCGCACCGGCTGGGTTCCAGAATAGCTGGTGGACGTCGCCGGCCATGGTCGTATAGGCCGAGCCGAGCGAGACCGGCCTAGCACCTACGCCGATCTTGAGAAAGGCGGCACCGGTCAGGCCAGACTTGCGCACATCGGCGACCCCGGGTTGCGCCAACGAGATGGCCAACCCTATCACTGCAATGAGTTTTAACACTTTCATTTTCAAGTCTCCCCTGTTCGGTTCAGCGCAAAATGGCAAAGTGCCCGGTCTGCGTCCCGCCCGGGTACTCGGCCACGTAGATGTACAGCCCGCTAGTTACCTCAATGCCATCCTTGGAAAACATGTCCCAAAACAGCGTGCCGTCGAACGGGTTGGGGGTATCACTGTCGAAGTGGAGCACGTCGATAACCTGCCCAGCCACGTCGAAGATGGTGATCTTAGTGTCATTCGGCAGGTTGAAGAATAGCATCTTGTGCTCGGTGCCGGTATCGTGCAGCGCACCCTTCTTGTAGGGATTGGGCACCACGCGGATGGCGAGATCGCCGCTTACGAGCTCACCGGCATCGGCCAGCGGCGCCTTGAGAATAAACGGCGCGCCAATGGACTTTTGACCCTCCAAGCTGCCGGGGAAAAACGAACTAGCGGTCGCGTAGTGGTACGTGCCCTTCCACAACCCATCGCGGCCGTTGAAGTTGTGCCGATGCGTCTCCAGCGAGCTGAACGGCTGACCATTGATCTCGCCCGACTCGTTGTCGTACGCCGCGACATAGTAGTAATAGGTAAACCCAAAGGTCACCAAGTCGCTATTGTCGGCAAACTTGTATTTGAATTCGCCGCTGTCCGGCCCGTCGTTGAGGTAGCTGCCCAACTCACTGCTAGGCACGTGGGCAATCAGCCGATAAGGCCCCCACGCTGCTGGCTCCTGCGGCCTGTAGCCCCCAGAGCTGATGTTGGGGTTGTTGTCGGCACCAAAGGCAGCCAGTTGCGCGTCCGTGGGATTAACCTCGGTCTGCTCGTGATAGCGGTCGATGAGGCGCAGGCCGACGTCGAGCGAATTGACCCGGGGGAACAGCGTCGAGCGATAGACCTTGTAACCCGCAAAATCAGATGCCGCTTCGGCGCTATCGTCCCACTTGACATCGACTTTGACATTCGTGTTGGGCGCGACTTCGATGTGGGGCGTCGGCGGCGGCGAGGGGACCTCAAAGTTGTTGTTATAGACCCACTGCGCCGTGCTGCGCGCAGCGCGTACCCCCTGCAAGCGGAACCCCGCGTACTCTATGAGCACCAAGTTGATGGTCTCGCCCACCTCCAAAGAGAATGGGCCGATGCCTACCTGCAACATGCCGTCGAAGCCGTGGCCAATCGAGTAGCCCTGCGTCCACGCCCAATCGGGCTGGTCGTCCAATGAACGACTCGGATCGACCTCCCAGTTTTGGATGAAGGTGTTGTTGTACTTCATATCGCCCAACGGCTGGCCGCGCTCGCCTTCTGGCCGTACGGCATTGACAAACGACAGCGGATCGCCGGGGACAATGTCCGCGTGATCGGGATCAAACCAGTTGGGGTCGGGCACCAAGCTACTCTCGTTCTGGATAGCGGCCCCCTTGTCCCAAGTGCGGCTACCGATCTGTTCGCCGTCGAAAAACGTAGCCATCGCATAGATGTGGTTCTCGCGCGGGTTGCGGTAGCCACCGTCGTCTTTGAGTACCGAGGTAAACCAACCGCGCTCGCCATCGACGCCGACCGGATGGCTGTCGTAGATGGTGCGCTTGTCCTCGGCGCTGACGCTGCTGCCGCTTTCTGGCAACGCGCCCTGTTTGGCGGCGATCCACTGCATTCCATTGTAGATGTCGTAGTAGTATCTGCGCCGATTCATGGTATTGCCCAACAGGCGCGCACCGTCGGCGGCCCAGCCGGTTGACGTGCCAAAAACCGGATGTGGCTCACCAAGTGTACTCGGCGACGGACCGGAGAATACCACCGGCACATCCCAAGGTGTACCATCAGCGTCGGGCGTGGCGTCGTAGCCCGAGGTCGGGCCGGTAAACCACCCCGAAGCACCGCGCCGGCCATGAACGGCGTTGCTCATCGAATTAATCGGCTCGTTTTGCAGATGCAGCGTGAGCGCGTGAATGCGATTGTCGGTCTTTTCGGCTGTGCCGTCGCCATCGGCATCGAGGACGCCGGTGTTGGTCAATTCCAACTCGACGACGATAAAGTCGTTGAGGTTGGCGTGGTTGGCGGCAAACTGCCGCATCCGCCAGCGCACATCAACGCCGAGGTTGGTCGGCATCGCCCCCTCGTAGCGCATTTCGTTGCGGTCTTCGTCAACCCAGTAGGCACCCGGGCTGGTAAAGTTGCGCGCCGCATCGCCAGCCCCGGCCAAATTGCTGGTGTAGAAGCCGTGCAAGTACTGCTTGGCTCGGGGCGCATTGCTGTCCGTGGTGATATTGATCTCTTCGGGGCTGTATTCCGACATCTGCAAATCTTGGCCCCAAGGCAGGTGCAGATTCTCGCCGCCCGGATAGGTCTGGGTCGGCGTCGTCCACTGGCGATCCCAGTTGCCGACGCGGAAGAGGTTAAAGCGGGCGGTTGGATCGTCATCGGTTTCGCGATACCAAGAACCGGCGTTGCTGGGGAAGAAGGAATCCCACAGATCGCCAGCAGTGAACACGCCGCCCTCTTGCGCGGCGATCGTCCCGGCCGTGGCGATCACCAACACGGTCGCCAGCCGAGACGCAATTTTCATGCGTTTAATCATCTTACTATTCCTCCTAGAAATCCACGGTGACGCCGAAATTGGCCATGCGCGGGATGTCGTAAATCGCCTGACTCTGGCCAGTGAAGGCCCGGTTGAGGTCACCCGTCGGGTCTCCCGCTTCTTCCCACTTGGTGGTGGAGGTGATGTTGCGATTGTCCCACGTCAGGATATTCTCGCGGTCGAAAACATTGCGTACCTCAAAGAAGGCCCCCAGCGACAAGCCGCCCAACGCAAGACCGCGGTGGAGCCGCAGGTCCGTGCGCATATTCCACGGGGCCTGCAGGGTCTCGCGCGCCCGCGGATCGTCCGTGGTGGCCGTCACATTGTAGTTGAAGCCGCTCTGCGCCGTCGAGATCAAGGTCAAACCAACCTCGGCTGGCAACTCGGCCAACAGGGTAATGGCGAGGCGGTGGGCCCGGTCGTAGCCGGAAATCAGCGGATTGCCACCGCCGTTGACATTGGCCTCGTACGTGTTGAAGCGCTCCTTGTTGGCCAGCGCCGTATCCAAGGCTTCGTCATCGGCTGGAGCGTTGACCGAAAACGATCTTTTGTCCGGGAAAGGCGTCGAGTTATTGCCGCTGCGCGATGCCTTGATATAGCTGTACGCGTAGTTGACGCGACCGTTGATCTTGCTCTGTGACCGGCGCTCTACCCCGAACTCAATGCCGCGGCTGTCGGCGTACCCGCCGCTGGTATTGATGCTGTAGTTGGCAAAGCCAGCGTCGGCTGGGCTGATGGTAAAGCCGAGCCGCCCGTAGTTTTCGATGTCGCGGTAATAGGCCGTAACGTCGAACAAGTACTCGGGCGCGAAGCTGTACTGCAGGCCCATCTCGTACGCAGTGGCCGTCGTCGGGTCCGCCTCGACATCGGGCACGTTCGGCCACGCTGGGTTGGTGAAGCTGTCGTAGTCCTCATAGAGATAGGAAAACGACGGCGGCGAGTAGAACTTGCCCCACGAATAGTGCATCGCGGCCTGCTCGCTGATCGGATGCGAGATCCCCAGCCTTGGCTGCAAGTACCAGCGCGTTTCAACCGCCCCACTGCGAATCGGGGTGCGGTAGGTGTGGGTCTGGCCACCTTCATAGGTGTATTCGCCCTCTTCAGACGGGCGGAAAAAGTCGGCGAGTTGCTCGGCGTCCGCATTGAAACTGTCGAGCCGCAAGCCAGCGTTTAGGATGATGCCTTCGTACTCAATTTTGTCCTGCACGTACAAGGCCAGCTCGCTCGGGCTGCGCTCGTATTCGGAAATCTCGTACGGCAGATTGGAATAGCCCACCGTAATCTGCGTCCGCTGCATGAGCTTCGAGACTGTGTGGCTGCGGTACAGCAGGCCGGCCTTGAGCTGGTGGTGGTAGTTGTACTGATGGGTGATGTCGGCCTTGAGCTGCATCACGTCGCGGTTGAGCTCCTCAAAGTAGAAGCCCGCCTGCGCCAAGCGGTACTGATTGTCGCCAAAGGGCAGGTCGAAGTTGCGCGAATTGCCGGGGTTGGTAGTAAAAAAGGTAAAGTTACCGTCGGCATCGGCTCCAGAGCCGTCAACGCCTAGGTACTTTTCCGACTCTTCGGCGCTGTCGATGAAGATGAAATCGCCACTCTCGTTGGCCTCGACGATGCCGTCGCCGTTGTCGTCGGAGTAGCCGAACTTGCTCATGCGCGTAACCTGCGAGAGCTTGATCTCGTAGAAGGTGTTGTTAGAAAGCGAGTGGCTCATCCCCAGATAGGCCATCGTCCCTAACTTCTTGTTGCCCAAGGCCCCCTCGGGGAAATAGGCGTAGCGACCGCTGAAGTTGCGATTGACCCAACCTCCCAATTCGCCGCCGTCGTCAATCATCACGTTGCCGGTCAGCTTGACATTCTGGCTGAGCCGATTCGTCAGCTTGAGCGAATAGCGTTGCGAGCGGTTGAGCTGGTTGGGGAACAGTCCCTCGTCGTTGAGATAGCGCGTGGTCAAGTAGAAATGGGTGCGCGGCAATACTTTGCCGCCCAGCGAAAGCTCCATCTCGGTGGAGGGATTGTCGCCGTAGGTAACCTGCTCGGGGTCGAAAATATAGTACTTGTCGGCCTTGGCCTTGTCGGCCTCGTCTTCGGAGGCCAGCAAGTCGTCGCGCGACTGCAGGTAGCGGTCGAAATAGGTCGTCTCATCGACCGTGCCGTCGTCGGCCGGCTCGGGATTGACCAGCCCAGCATAGACATCCGGCCCGGCGTTTTTGTAGCCGCCAACGCCGCGGCGGACAAACAGCCGTCCCTCCAACTCGTCGCCGCCTTCGCGCGTTACTACATTGACGATGCCAGCGCTAGCCGCATCGTACTCGGCGTTGAAGGTACCGGCGATAATGTCCAGCGACTGTACGTTGCTGGCGTTGACACCGACCGCAGTGAACTCGCCGTCCGAGGTGCGATTGACATCTACATAGGGATTCCAAGTGACTAGACCTTCGCCAGCGCGGAAATACGTATCCGACACATCGATCCCATCGACGAGCACTTTGGCCTCGGCCTTGCGCCCGCCGCGAATATAGCCGCGGAACACACTCGGCGTCGTGTTAATTAGGTCCTGCAAGTCGGCCACCGGCATGGTGTTGTTGAGCTCGGTGCGGCCGATCGTCGCCCGGCTGGTCGTCAGCGAGCGCTCGACCAGCGGTGCCTCGGCAACCACTGTTATCGTCTCCCCTTCGATCGCCTCGGTCTCCAGCGCGAAATCGACCGTCGTCGTCAGGTCCAAGCGAACTTCAATCTGGGTCTGGCGCACCGTTTGGTGGCCTATATAACTAGCTTCGACCGAGTACGCGCCCGGGGGAATATTTAGCAGGAAATAACGTCCCATGTCGTCGGCTGTAGTGCCGACCCGCTCGCCACCGACTTCGGCGACCACATTGGCCCCGGGCAATGCCTGCCCGGAATCGTCTTGTACTACACCGGCGATCTTGCCGTTGCCAGCGAATGCCGGCAGGGCGAGCAAGGCGCAAAACAGCGCCGCGCCTAGTGCCACCGGCCACTTCATCCTCTCAGTGTGCATGAGTGCCTCCTGTAACGTGCTAGAGGTGAGGTAAAATCTAGCGCACTTGCCACAAGTTTTGCACAAGTGTGCCAGTGAAGTAACCAATAGAAGAAATTTAGGCCACTGAGTCAACCTGTAAACCAGACGCTCGGGTCGGTTCATCCCCGCAACTCGGCCTACCTACCGCCCCTCCCGCCAAGCGACCAACGGATGCTCTCGCCGCTGCATGGGAAACGCCACCCGCCCCCCAGTAATCTCCGCCTCGTAAGCTCCCAAAATCATCTCCAAAGCCGCCACCGCGTCGCGCGCGCTCGACAGCGGCTCGCGGTCGGCTTCGGCCGCGTCAATCAAATCGGCGACCGCTAGATCGTTGCCCGTGCTCAGCGCTTCGTCCGCCACCTCGTCTAAGGGAACCCACTGCTGGCTCGCATCGGTTGGATCAAACACCGGATGCGGATAGAGCATGGCCGGACCACTGCCGCCGCCGCGCAGCGCGATCGTCCCTTCGCTGCCCTCAATCTCCATACCCATCCGCGGCCCCCCGCTCTCGACGTGTTTCCGCGAATCAAAAAAGCCCGCCACTCCGCTCTCAAAGGCGAAGTAGCTGTTGATGCAATCGCCGGCGATCGGTCCCACCGGCTCGGTCGCCTCGCGCACGTCTTCAACTGTTAGCGCACGGCCTTCGTGTGCAATGTGCGCCGTCATCCACGCCACGTCGCCGACAAACAGGCGCATCATATTGAATAGATGCGTCCCCAACACGATCATGTCCTCGCCGCCGCCGCGCCGATCCTGTTTGCCGTGGGCGCGAATGGCTTGCACCGCGCCGATCCGCCCCTGCGCCAACACCTCCTTGACGTGCCGGATGCGCGGCAGGTACGCTCCCTGATGCGCCACCGCCACCTTGCGCCCAGTCGCCTCGGCTTTAGCCACAATCTGGTCGCCCTCAGCTAAGTTCCACGTCATGGGCTTTTCGCAGTACACGTGCGCTCCCACCTCCAAGCAAGCCAGCACCATCTCCAAGTGGCAATCGGTCCAGCGCGGCCCAACCGTCACCACCTCCGGCTGCTCGGCCTCTAGCATCTCGCGCCAATCGGCGTACGCGCGCGGAGCAGCCAATTCCTCCTGCTTAACCTGCCGCTCCTCGGCGTCCTCATCGGCGACCGCCACCACCTCAATGCGCGGATGGTTCTGCAAACCCAAGTGCAACCCGTGTCCCCAATTGCCCCGCCCGGTCCGGCCTATGGCCACTGCTCGATACATCTTGTCGCTCATGTCTATTCCTCCTTGTGTCGGCGTCGCGTGTGGACGCCTAGTGTGAAGATTCTGCTCCTAGCGCACCCCCACGTACACCACATTCCCCATCTCTCCGAGACAAAAGTCGATCACCATCCACATGGCCGCGCCTAGGAGCTGCCCGGCGATCAGCCCGACGAAGAGCGGCTTGTACGTGAGGTAGCCGCGCGTACCAGTGAATTTGAATATCACGGCCTTGCACAACCAGCCCAAAAACACCGAAAACCACGCTACCCCCATGACCCAACTGTCGCTCACCGGCAGGCCGATGTAGTGCAGCGGCCACCACGGGAAGTGGTGCTGCATGTAAATCAGCCCACCCATCAAGGCCGCACCCACACCCGTAAACAGCAGCCGCGGGCGGATGTGATCCCAGCCAACGGGATTGTGGATCTTGTCCTCCAAAAAGCGATAGGCCAGCGTCGGCACCCCGAATTGGCGCAGGTTGATCCCGCCGTGCGTGTAGTTCAAATAGAGGGTGATCCAGAAGGCCCCCATCATGCCGACGACGACCGCGATAACTAGCCCCCAGAACAGGCGGCGGTGATTGGCTCCGTGCCCGTGCGCCAGCTTGAGCGCGTTGGCCGTGGAAGCCATGACCGTGGTGCGCATTTCAGCAGCCCACGAATAGCTCAGGCTAATCGACGCCAGCCCCTTCCAGCCGATGACATCCGTGCCCAAGGTATAGACCGCAAAGGGCTGCGGCAGCATAGTCGAAGAGGTAAAACCCACGCCGCCTTGGGCAATAACCCGCGCAATGGCCAGGAAAATGGCAAACGCCCCGCAGAAAAACACCACGGCCGCCACCACCGGCACCCCGCTCAGTAGCAGCCAGCCGAGGAAGTAGGCCGCGCAGACAATCCACAGCCACACAGCCGCCCGATACGAGAGAATCTCATCGCCATCGTCGGCCTGCACGCCGCGCTTAAACGCCGTGCCGAACACTTGGCGCAAGTGCCCCCGCGCCGTCCACAAAATCGCCCCCACCAGCACCAACATCGCCCCCATCCCCTGATGCGACAGGGCCACCGAAGAACCTGTCAGCGCCTCATTGTGTCCTTTGACCTCAAAGCCGATGACGTTGAAAACCCCGGTCTGGAAGCGACTCAACAAGTGAAAGAACCACACCGAGAAGGCCACGTTGAGATTGAGGAAGTACGCCACGCCAATGATGGCGAAATTGACGAAGATGTGCAGCCGCACGCTATCGCGGAACAGCATCAGCGGGTCGAACACCAGCCGCACCTCGGGCACGTAAAAGAAGTAGTGGTTCAGCCCGTCCAGCACTTGAATGGCAAAGGGCAAGGAAAACCCGACCCACATCAGCGGATTGCGAAACAACCGCGGGAAAATGCCCTCGTCATTGCCGCGCAGCATCTCCAAGGGCACCTGCGCCAGCGGGAAGACCAGCCGCTCCTGTTCGACCCAAGACCGCCGGAAGACGACCATCGTGGCGATCATCAGCAGATAGACCGCCAGCATCGCGCTGCCCCAAGCTGCCAGCGGCACCAACCAAGCGCCCCACGGAATGCCCATCCCCGCGGGTAGCCCTTCATAAAAAAAGCGCGCAGCCTCGGGTTCGTGCGGCGCAAGCCAAGCGGGAATCAGCGGTTGAATCAACTCGGCCCAGCGGTTTTCTGGCGTAGCGTAGTAAAAGGGACGGGTGAGGATATGACACAGGTTGGTCACCAATCCCCAAGTGGGAATCGCCGACGCCACGACCATCATCGCGTACACGACCACCAGCTCGCTCGTGCGCAGCGCCCAAGACCTGATGGTTACTTTTAACAGGGGGTTGACCAGCCCGACGAGAACCAAAAAGACCATCATCGCGCCAGCCGCAATGTAATCCGAGGTCAGGCCAGCGTTCTGCAGGACGAGTACTGAGTAGGGACAAGCTAAGTTCAAGAAGAGCGCCGCCCCCGCGCCCAATACGAGAGCGCGCCGCGTCACCTCCAAACCAATTCCTCCGTTTGCATGGCCGCAAAATAGCCGCTAGCCCCAACGGCGGCAACCGCGACGCGGTCCATTGCCGCGCTTCAGCCCTGCCGTTAATTTCAAAGCGCAAGACTATCGTCGAAATGCACGTCCATCGAGCAGATCGTATAGCTGATTCCATTCCGCGACTAACTATGCCTGACTGTGCCACCTTTTGCCAGCGACATTCCTGGCCCTGTGCCTTTGTGGTGTAGGATGGGAGCACCTGTGCGCAAATCCCCGTACACGGCTGCGGACTTCAAGGCCAGCAAGCCCGAGGTCATGGGACTCGTCGAAGTCCTGTTCAACCGCCGCCTCTCTACCCTACTCACCCGCCTGTTGGTCCGCACCCCCCTCAGCCCCAACCAAGTAACGGTCCTTTCCTTTCTCGTCATCCTACCCGGTGTGTACCTGCTCTCTACGGGCGAACGCATGGCCCTCATCGGGGCCGGCCTGCTCATCCAACTCTCCTTTACGCTCGATTGCTGCGACGGCGAACTCGCTCGTTTGCGCGGCCTCAGCTCGCCGTTTGGCGCTTGGCTCGACGGCCTGTTCGACCGCATCGCCGAACTAGCGCTCTGCCTCGCGTTGGGACACGCGTTGGAGCGCCAAAGCGGCGATCCGCACGCCTACCTTTACTCCTTTGTCGTCTTCGCTTCGCTGGCCATGACTCACATCGCCACCCTGATGAATGCCGCAGCCTTTGGCAAGGGGCAGTTAGCGGAGTCCGCGAGCCGCGGCCTGCTTGGCCGCCTGGCCGCCTTCGCACGCATTCCACCGCTAAAATTGCGCAACTATCTGCGCAGCGGCATCGACGTCTATTTGATGGTTTTTGCCCTAGGCGCGGTGTTTGACCACCTCATGGGGGTCGTCTATTATTTCGCCGTCGTGCAGAACCTCTATTGGCTGGCCATCGTCTCAATGGTGATGCGGCAAAAAAAGTAACTGGAGGAGTCCTATGGAGCCCAGATCATCCGCTGAGATGCTCGCCGTCCTTGGTTCCATTAAAGAGAGCTTCTTCCACCTGCTGCCCAAGTTGGTCGTCGCCCTAATCGTCCTGTTCGTCGGATGGCTCGTGGCGTGGTCGCTTCGCGCACTCGTGCGCCGCGTGGTCGAGCGTTTTTCCAAGCGGATTTCCGTGGGAACAACCGCAGCCGCTTGGCAGCAGGTCTTGGCCGACAAGGGACTCGGGCGCATCGTCTCGAGCAGCATCTATTGGCTCGTCTTGTTGGTCGCGATCACGGTAGCGAGCGAAGTGGTAGGTCTCCCGGTTTTGACCACTTATCTGGCCGCTCTAGCACACTACCTGCCCAGGGTCATCGCCGCGGTCGCAGTCTTATTCGTCGGTGTCGTCGGAGGTCGCCTCGTCAGCAATGCGGCAATGAGCACGGCCTTTCGCTTGCTGCCGCATCAGGGGCAGCAGTTGGCCCGCCTCGTCCGGGGGGTTATCATCGGCGCGGCCATTCTCGTGGCGATCAAACAACTAGGCGTGGACGTATCGCTGCTGACGAACATCTTCTTGATCGTGCTCGCCGCACTCCTCGCCGGCGCGGCCTTTGCATTTGGGCTGGGCGCCCGCAGCGTTATCGCCAACATTCTCGCCATGCACTACGTCAACAAGTCCTACGACGTAGGTCAACGCATTCGCCTCGGCAACGACAACGGGCGCATCGTGCGGACGACCTCCACCACCGTTTTTGTCGAGCACGACGAGGGCGAGCTGGGCATCCCTGGCCAGCAGTTTTTCGAGGAGCGCTGCCTCCGCGTAAGCAAGGGAGAGTCTGGTGAATCTTGAACGACAGCTCTTCGCGCAATTTGCAACCGATCATCCGGCGGAAGTCGCGTCCGCCCTAGCAGCCATGTCGCACCGCGAAGCAGCGCTGGTGCTCGGCGGCCTCGCGCCAGCGGCTGCGGCGCGCCTCTTGCACTACCTGCCGTCGCTTTCTGCGGCCCTCGCCCTAGAACAGCTAGCCGCCGAAGATGCGGCCGCCATACTCACTGCCGTGCGGCCAGATATCGCCGCGGCCATCTTGCGCACGACCCCGAGCGAGCGCCGGGCCGCAGTCGTCGAGTGTTTTCCCGAGCGCCGCCAAGCACTGATTGCAAACTTGCTCATCTACGCCGAGGATACGGCCGGAGCACTCATGGACCCGGAAGTACTCACCGCATTTGACCAGGAGCCCGTGCATCAAGTGCTCGAACGGCTCCAGCGCAATCCCGCGCACGCTCTCTACTATCTCTACGTGATAGCCGAGGATCAGCGGCTCGTCGGCGTCGTCAATATGCGAGAGTTAATGGGCGCGCGGCCCGATGCCTCGCTCGCGTCCGTCTGCACGCGTCACGTCGCATCCATTGCCGCCAGCGCCACTTGGCAAACCGTGGTGGAGCACCCAGCGTGGAGCAGCGTCCACGCGCTGCCCGTAGTGGACAGGGCTGACCAGTTCGTCGGTGTCCTCCGCTACGAAACCGCGCGGGCTTTGGAGCGACGGCAAGCTAGTGCTGAGCAGACAGATAGCGGCCTGCAAACGGCCTCGGCCCTCGGCGAACTATTTGGCCTCGGCTTGCGCGGCATATTTCAATGGCCGGCCTCTGAGGTCGCCAGTGGCTCGGGCAAGCGAGAGTCGTGATGGAGCAGCCAACTCCGCATCAAGTGCTCATCCAGCGATTCGTCGAACTCCATCCCGAGGAAGTGGCGCGCCAGTTGGACGACGCCGAGGTGGCAGAAGCCGTCGGCGTGTTGCAAGGCGTGGACGATGCGGTCGCGGCAACCGTCTTGCAGCGGATGGAGTTGGAGCGCGGCGCACACATTTTAACGCATTTGGACGACGCGGCTTTGAGTCGCCTTCTCAACCAACTCGACCCGGCCATTACGGCAAGGCTAGTGGCGCATCTCGACGATTCAGCACGCGCGCGGATCTTCGCGTTGGCAGGCACAGAGCGCAGGCGGGAAATCCAAGAGATCCTCTCCTATCCCCCGGGCACGGCCGGTTCCCTGATGGACGCCCAAGTCAGCACCTTTGCAGTGGATTGCCCAGTAGCCACCGCGCTAGCGCGAATCCGCCAGCTCGGCAATCGCCGCGCCATGGCACTCGTGCTGCGCGACGAAAGGGATCGCTACGCGGGCTTGGTGCGGCTGCCGGACCTAGTCGCCGCCGATCCCGAACTGCTGCTCGGCGATCTCCGCGACAGCGCAGTCGTGCAAGTACAGCCCATGACGCCGCGAGACGAGGTCGTCGAACTCCTCAACACCTATCGCCTCACCAGCCTACCGGTGGTCGATTTTGCCGGACAAGTAGTAGGCGTCATTCGCCACGATGGCCTCGTGAGCGCGGCGCAGCAAGACTTGGCGAGCGATGTCCAAGAGATGGTCGGTGTATCCGCGGAAGAGCGCGCCCTGTCCAAGCCGTGGGTGGGCATTCGCAGCCGACTGCCCTGGCTCCACATCAACCTCGTAACCGCCTTTCTCGCGGCTGCGGTCGTCGGTCTCTTCGAGGACACCATTGCCAAGTTTACCGCACTCGCGGTCCTGCTGCCCGTAGTCGCGGGTCAGTCGGGCAACACTGGTGCGCAGGCCCTCGCCGTGACCATGCGGGGACTCGCGCTGCGCGAAATCCGCACCTCGCACGCGGCCCGCGTCCTTGGCAAAGAGCTAGCCATCGGCTTTTGCAACGGGCTGGCCATTGCCGCGGTGACCGCAATCGGCGTCTTCATCTGGAGCCAAAGCATGGGGTTAGCCCTCGTCATGTTGTGCGCCATGTTGATGTCCATGATGCTCGCGTCCATAGCGGGTGCAGCCATCCCAGTCGTGCTGGTCAAACTGGGCCACGACCCCGCGACGGCGTCCTCAATCATTCTCACGACCGCGACCGACATCGTGGGCTTCCTTTCGTTTTTGGGCTTAGCGACGCTGCTGGCCGGTATGCTCCCGACTGGCTAGCAACAACGGACATTGCAACTTTTTAACCTGCTCCATTTCATTCGCAATCCCCACAACGGACATTGCGGCTCTTTATATTCTATTAACGCAACTACAACACTAAACAAGAAACAAGGAGGCACCTAAGTGGACGCCATCGCAGCCATTGGCGGCAGTCGGCCCCTCAAAGCAGAGGAATTCGCCCGCCGCGCTTACAATTACGCCCTCAATCCCGCCCGCAACCCGCTCAAGGAAACCCTCGACCAGTGCGAGTCCGTGGCCAAAACCCCGCCCCTGCTGGGCGGCTTCAACGACGTGCCGTGGCACAAGCTGCGCGACGCCGAGGTCCACGCCTGGGCCAAGGCCGGCTGGTCGTGGATAGTCAACGACGCCGAGCACAGCCAGTGGGAAGGCTGGTACGGCCGCGAGCAAAACGCCGTCCTCGGCCGCCACGGCATCCTGCCGGTCCAGCGCCTAGCCCGAGAAGCCCGCTCCGAACACGGCGACGCCTTTCAGCTCGGAGCGCGGGCAACGATGCGCCCCTATGGCACCACCTACGAGGAAGCCGAGCGCTATTTCCGCGCCATCAACTTCCCCGTCCCCGGCCAAGCCACTCCAGACGACCGCGGCGGGTATCCGGTGCGCGACGGCGAGCGGACCATGATGTTCACGCCCGACGAACTGCGCGGCACCGAGACCGAGACCCAGGGTTGGATCCAGTTCGAGACCAAGGAATACATCATCGACATCGAGATCCGCGACCGCGTCCTCGACCTGATGGCTGACCAAGGGCGCAACAAGGCATGTGGCTTTGTCGGCCCCTTCGACGCCATCCTGCGCGAGGGCGACCTCCCCGAAGTCAACGACGCAGTCAACGCCCTCTTCCGCGCCGCGGCCGAGCGCGGCGTCCACACCGGCCGCGTCGTGGGGCACGGCGCTATGGAAGACCCCCAAGACATCGAAGACGGCATGGTCGAGGCCATCGACAACGGCGCGCGCCTGATCTGCGTGCACCCCCTCACCAGCGACATGGTCTTTCGCGGTGCCTACGCCATGGCCGAGCCTTTCTTCCGCGCCTGTAAGCGCTGCGGCTTTTGAACATTCCCTCACAATTTTAGGAGATCTCATGCACCTGCTTTGCGTACTAATCAGCGTGGCCGCGCTCGTGGGCACTGCCGTCCATGCTCAACCCGAAGACGACGCGCCAGTCGAGGAAACGGTTGCGCTTGCGGCCGAAGCCCCTGCCATCTATGCCCCCGCTCATGCTCCCCTCAGCTATGACCCCTACTACGTCCTACCGGGCGGCCTAGGCTACACTAGCGTCGATATTGGCGTCCGCACCTCTCCCTCCACGTTTAAAGAGCTCAAGGACGTGAGCAATATCGTGGCCATGGCCAAATTTAATCCCCACCCTCGCGTTGAAGTGGGCACACATCTCACCTTTGGCTTTTTCAAGGATGGGAGTTCCAACTTTTCGTCGCTCGTAGTCGGCAGCAAATACCAACTCGGCACCAACCGTGCGGCAATCGCTAACGTTGTGCTACCCGCCGGAGACATCGACAACCCCGGTTTGTCCATCGGTCTCATGCAGACTGTGCGAGTTGGCCCTGCCTTCCGCCTCAACAGTCAACTACAGGTCGCCGGGCTAAAAGGCTACACCCACGCCTACGAAGGCAAAGGCGTAGTAGGCAACCTCCTGATCGAGCCGGCGATAGTATTCAGCGAAAAACTAAGCGCATATCTCGATTTAGTTATCACGTCCAATACTTCCGATCTAGAGGACAATCTCAGTACCCGCTTAGAGCCGAATCTCGACATCGGCCTCGGCGATGGCATGGTTCTGAACGCAGGAGTCAGTGTGGATTTGCAGGGCGGTGACGAACAAGAAGACATGGGATTGTTTATCGTGCTCTTGCGCGACATGTAGCCATTTTACGGGCCGCCTTCCAACCAATCGCGGTCGGCGGCCAAGTAAATTTCCTCGACCTCCAAGTCGGCAAAGGCCGCAGACCAGCGCTGCCAATCCGCCCGTTCCTCCTGCTCCTGCACCCGCAGCCGCACCACAAAGGCAAAGCGATTGAGTGCGAACGTCAGCGTGGTGACTTGGCCCCCCCTCAGATCGACTTCCACCTGTTGGGTCTGCCCACCATAGTTCAACTCAACCCAATGCTTACCAGCGGGCAAATTGTGGAAAAGCAATCCCTGGTAGCCGCGCTTGAGCAATTCGAGCGAATAGCGGCCGTCCAAGCGCACTGTGATATCCTCTGTGATCTCGCTGCCGATCGGGGCCAACACTAAGGCAAGCCACGCGTCGAGATCATCGAATAGTAACTCGTCGGCAACGGCGATGTCGATGGCTAGCGGTGCCTCTTGTACCATGGCTACGGGCCTTTGATCCGGCATCCAAGTCGGCGGTGGCAATTGGGGCGTGATGCCGCTTTTGCGCGTCAGCGCATAGACCAAGACGTTGGTCCCCGCCATCAGCGCATAGGTCGAAATCCCCGTGGCCTCGCCTTCAGTATTGAAGCTGGCCCGCCACTTCCCTTCGAACCCCAAGTCGCTCAGCACGGCCACCAACTCGCCGTCTAGCTCGACTCCCCACAGCCCCTCTGACGGATGCAATACCTCGGCTTCCTGCTCGGCTTCGGTCCCGGATACAACGGGTGCTTGTTCTTGCTGTATGGCCACGAGATCATTTCGATTGTTGATTGGATAATACCAAGAGCGGTTGCCCTCCTCGTACCTGCTGCGCGACCGGTCCTCTCCGGGGAAGCCGCCGCCGAATTCGTAAAAGGAGTGATATAGCGGATGCGAGGTCGGGACGGGTGCCAAGCGCGCTTCAGACCCCAAAATCTCGCGCAGGTGGTCCTTCATTTCGCGCAAATAGCGGTTGGTGCCATCGATAAACAGGAACCCTCCTTCGCGCATATAGCGACCCAAAAGCGCCTTCTCGTCCGCACTGAACTTGGTCAGGATGTTCGGGTCGTAGGCGGACAAGGTGTCTTCAAAGAGGAAGTGGATGGGGTCCTTGAGCAGTTGCTCCGACAGGAAAAGCTCATAGGTCTTGTCCCGCACCTGCGCCAGCAGGTCGGTATGGTCGCGCAAGTAGCGGCTCAGGGCGTCGAGCGCACCGCGACCTGAACCAGCTCCATAGACGCGCAACTGAGTGAAGTTCACGTAGCCAGACAAGTCGCGGCGAGTCGCCCGACTGGGGATGATGGCGGCGTGCTCCTTGTTAGCCCGAGCCATGTCCTCTAACCGCAACAGATCCATCGAGGCTTCGCCTATGCTATCGGCCAAACCCAACGACGAGGGCGAGATCATCTTCTCGCGCTCCAAAATTGGCTCATCTTCCTTCGCACCCAAGGCCATCTCGCGCAACGCCAAGGGGGCTGTCGGTGCCTCTATCTCGGGCGGGGTCGTCTCGCTTTCTATATTGGGGTCGCGGACGTCCACAGCCGGTCGGTCGGCCTGCAGATACTCCATCTCCACTTTCAGCGCCTCTACATCCAAGCGGGGTAGGGGAGTCGGGCGGGGGGGCTTGAACTGCGGCGGGATACGGGCCAGGCGCACGCGAAAGGCCTCCGCGTCCATCTCGTCGCGCCACAGGTGATCTCCTAGGTAAAGCGCGGTGAGATGCAAAAGCAGCGACGCCAGCAAAAAGACATAGGCGGTTCTGTGTCTACGCACCGGGAGCCTCTCTTTCTCCGTCGCCCGTCAGCGCGAGTGACGGTGCCTATACCTATACAATATAACTGATTGTAACAAAACGGTTTTTTGCCAAGAAAACACGTGCTTATTATCTTTTTTCGACCTATAAGACGGCCTACGCAAAGGAATTGTTTCAGCCATGAGCAATGCCCAAGAACTACAAGCCGAAGTGAGCGAGTGGCTCGAATCCCTCGATTACGTGCTGGCTCATAGGACGCCCGCGCAGGTCCTCAAGCTCCTGCAACAGCTTCAAACCCACGCCGCAGAAGCCGGCGTCGGCACCCCCTTCAGCGTCAATACGCCCTACATCAACACCATTTCCCGCGACCAGCAGCCCCCCTATCCGGGCAGCCGCGAGATCGAGCGGCGGATCAAAAGCATCGTGCGCTGGAACGCCATGGCCATGGTAGTGCGCGCCAATCACGACTCCAACGTCGGCGGCCACATCTCGACCTACGCCTCTTCAGCCACCCTCTACGAGGTCGGCTACAACCATTTTTTTCGCGCCCCCAGCAACGGCCATCCCGGCGACCAGATATACTTCCAAGGGCACGCTTCCCCCGGCATGTACGCCCGTGCCTTCGTCGAAGGTCGCCTCAACCAACACCAGTTGGAAAATTTCCGCCGCGAGTTGCAAGAAGGCGGTGGCCTCGCCTCCTATCCGCACCCTTGGCTGATGCCGGACTTTTGGCAGTTCCCAACCGTGTCTATGGGCTTAGGTCCCATCCTTTCGATCTATCAGGCGCGCTTCAACCGCTACCTCGAAAATCGCGGCCTCAAGCCCGCTGACGATAGCAAGGTGTGGGCCTTTTTGGGCGACGGCGAGTGCGACGAGCCCGAGAGCTTGGGTGCGCTCACTCTCGCTGCGCGCGAACAGCTCAACAACCTCATCTGGGTAGTAAACTGCAATCTCCAGCGCCTCGACGGCCCGGTGCGCGGCAATGGGAAGATAATACAGGAACTTGAAGCGGTCTTCCGCGGCGCTGGCTGGAACGTCATCAAGGTGATCTGGGGCGACGACTGGGATCCGCTGTTGGAACAAGACGCCGACGGCAGCTTGGCCCAGCGCATGAACGAGGTCGTCGATGGCCAGTACCAGAAGTACTCAGTCTCCGACGGCAGCTACATCCGTCACGACTTCTTCGGCACCGACCCCAAACTAGCCGCAATGGTCGAGCACCACTCGGACGAACAACTCCAGAAAATGCGGCGCGGCGGCCACGATCCAGAAAAGGTTTATGCCGCCTACCAGCAAGCCATCGCCCACCAAAGCGCACCCACCGTCATCCTCGCCAAGACCATCAAGGGCTATGGCATGGGCGAAGCCGGCGAGGGCAAGAACATCACTCATCAACAAAAAAAGCTCAACGAGGACGAGATCCGCCTTTTCCGCACCCGTTTCGGCATCCCCATCTCGGACGACGAGGTCGCGGAGACGCCGTTCTACCGACCTCCGGACGACAGCCCGGAAATGCAGTACATCCGCCAGCGGCGGGAAAGCCTCGGCGGCTACGTGCCCCAGCGGCAGGTAATGGCTCCCCCGCTGACCATGCCGCCGGAAGCGCTGTGGGAGGAATTCAAAAAGAGCTCGGGCAAGCGCGAGTTTGCCACGACGATGGCCTTTGTCGCAGTCATGCGCAAACTCATGCAAGACAAGCAAATCGGCAATTTAGTCGTCCCTATCGTCCCCGACGAATCGCGCACCTTCGGCATGGAGCCACTCTTCCGCCAGTTCGGGATCTATTCGAGCCTAGGCCAGCTATACGAGCCGGTTGACAAAGACGTCATCACCTACTACAAAGAGGCCAAAGACGGCCAGATACTCGAAGAGGGCATCACCGAGGCCGGCTCTATGTCCTCCTTTATCGCGGCCGGCTCGGCCTATGCCACTCACGGCATCAACACCATCCCCTTCTTCATCTACTACTCAATGTTTGGGATGCAGCGGATCGGCGATTTGGTCTGGCTAGCTGGCGACATGCGGGTCAAGGGCTTCATGGTCGGCGGCACGGCCGGGCGCACCACGCTCAACGGCGAAGGGCTGCAACACGAGGACGGGCACAGCCACCTGTTGGCCTATCCCGTGCCCAATCTCGAAGCCTACGATCCAGCTTTCGGCTACGAGATCGCCGTCATCATCCGCGAGGGCATTCGCCGCATGTACGTCGAACAGGAGGACGTGTTCTACTACCTGACGGTCGAAAACGACATCTATTCCATGCCGGAGATGCCCGACGGCGTCGAAGAAGGCATTCTCAAGGGCATGTACAAGTTCAAACCCTCGGCCAAGAAACGCGCCCGCCTCAAAGCCCACCTTTTCGGCAGCGGCGCAATCATCAACAGCGCCCTCAAAGCGCAGAGCATCCTCGAAGAAAAATACCAAGTCAGCGCCGATGTCTGGAGCATCACCAGCTACAAGGCCCTGCACCGCGACGCCCTCGATGCCGAGCGTTGGAACCGCCTGCATCCCGGCGCAAAGCCCCGTCTCAGCTACATCGAACAATGCCTAGCCAAAGAGCGCGGTGTGTACGTCATGGCCTCGGATTACGTCAAGGCCCTCCCCGAATCCATCGCCCGCTGGTTTCCCAACCCGCCCGTCTCCCTCGGCACCGATGGCTTCGGCCGCAGCGAGACCCGCGAGGCCCTGCGCGACCACTTTGAGGTCGATTACCGCTTCATCGCCCTCGGAGCTTTGAGCGCACTGGCGCGCGAGGGGCAAATCGAATGCGACGTGGTCGTCCAAGCCATGCAAGACCTAGAGATTGATCCAGCAAGACCCAATCCCATTTACCTGTGAGTTTAGATCACCCTATGCCCGTACAATTTGCTCTGCCCGACTTGGGAGAAAACATCGAAAGTGGCGATGTGATCCGCATCCTCGTTGATGTCGGCGACCGCCTCGCCGAAGACCAAACCGTTATCGAGCTTGAAACCGACAAGGCCGTCATTGAGGTACCCTCCTCCATAGACGGCACCGTTACCGGAATTCTCATCCAACAGGGCGACACCATCGCCGTCGGGCAGCCCATCCTCGAAGTCGAGACGGCCGCAGCCCCAGCCGTCGAAGAGACGTCCCCGGCTGTCGAGGAGACACCCTCAGCACCTGTACCGGTAGAGGAACCGACTTCTACCCCGATCCCACCCGCCTCGTTCGTCGAAGAAGCTCCCTCCGCGCCTGCACCTACAGACGGCCCCGTCCCAGCCGCGCCATCGACGCGACGCCTAGCCCGCGAGATCGGCGTCGATATTGCGCAAGTCCAAGGCACGGGGCCGGGCGGCCGGATCTCAATCGACGATGTCAAGGCGCACTCCAAAAAGCTGCACGCAGCGCGAGGTGCTATCCCGACCGCCCCACTGCCCGACTTCAGTCAGTGGGGTGCTGTCGAGCGCCAGCCCATGACCAAGGTGCGCGAGATAACCGCCGAGCGCCTCGCGCAGGCTTGGGCCACCATCCCACAGGTCACCCAATTCGACAAGGCCGACATCACCAGCCTAGAAAAGTGGCGCTCAGAATACGGCAAAAAGGCCGAAGCAGCCGGCGGCAAGCTGACGCCAACCGCGATCCTCATCAAGGTGCTCGGCATCGCCCTCAAGGTCTTCCCGCAGTTCAACGCCAGCATCGACATAGCCCAGCGGGAAGTCGTGTACAAAAGCTACTTTCACATCGGCATTGCCGTCGATACCCCGCACGGCCTGCTCGTGCCGGTGGTGCGCGACGTGGATCAAAAGAACATAATCGAGCTAGCGGTCGAGCTGAGCGAACTGGCGCAAAAGACGCGCGAGCGCAAAATCGGACCGGCCGACATGCAGGGCGGATCCATGACCATCAGCAATGTCGGCACCATGGGCGGCACGGCTTTTACGCCCATTGTCAACCCGCCCGAAGTGGCCATCCTCGGAGTGGCGCGCTCGCAAGTCGAACCCGCGTATATCGACGGCCAGTTCCAGCCGCGCACCTTCCTGCCCCTGTCGCTGTCCTACGACCACCGCCTGATCGACGGGGCCGACGGCGCGCGCTTTCTCCGCTGGATCTGCACGGCATTGGAAGACCCCTTTATCGCACTCTTGGAAGGCTGAGGCAGCTATGGACAAGGCCCAGCTAGCGGTCATCGGCGGTGGTCCGGGCGGCTACGTCGCCGCCTTTAAGGCCGCGGACTTGGGGCTGGACGTCGCATTAATCGATCCCGAAGCCCATCCAGGCGGCGTTTGCCTCTACCGAGGCTGCATCCCCTCCAAGTCCCTCCTGCACATTTCCAAGCTGCTCTACGAAGCCAAGGAAGCCGAGCACTGGGGCATCCAATTCGCCGCGCCCGAGATCGACCTCGACAAGCTGCGGAGTTGGAAGGACGAGGTCGTCGCCAAGATGACGCAGGGCCTAGGTCAACTCGTCAGGGCGCGCAAGCTGACCTACGTGCAGGGACGCGCCCGCTTTGTCGATTCCCACACCTTGCAAATCGACCAAGCCGACGGCAGCCAAGATACCTTGCAGTTCGAACACGCCATCCTCGCCACTGGGTCGCGCCCAGCCGTGCCGGCACTCTTTGACCAGCCGAGCGATCGCATCATGGATTCGACCGCAGCCGTCGCCCTCCCCGACATACCCGCTTCCATGCTCGTCGTCGGCGGCGGTATCATTGGCATGGAGCTAGGACAGGTGTACGCGGCGTTGGGCACCCAAGTTTCAGTCGTCGAAATGCTTCCCGGGCTGATCCCCCCGGCCGACCGCGACTTGGTCAAACCCCTGCACAACACGGCCGCCGAGCGCTTCGACGAGATCATGCTCAACACCCAAGTGACCGCGCTCGCCGAGAGCGACGATGGCTTAGCGGTACAATTACAAAACAGCGACGGCCAGAGCTTTTCCAAGACTTACGCCAAAATCCTGCTCGCCGTTGGCCGGGTTCCCAACAGCCAAGACTTGGGCTTGGAACACACCGCCGTCGGCCTCGACGAGCGCGGCTACGTCGAGGTCGATGACCAACTGCGCACGGCCGAGTCTTCGATTTTCGCCATTGGCGACCTCGTCGGCGCGGCCCTCGCCCACACGGCCGCCCACCAAGGAAGCCTAGCCGCCGAGGTCGTAGCCGGCCACGAAAAACAGGTCTTCGCACCCCAAGCCATTCCCAACGTCGTCTATACCGACCCGGAAATCGCTTGGTGCGGCCTCACCGAGGAAGAGGCCAAACAGCAGGGACGCTCGGTTGAAGTCGCGCGTTTTCCCTGGTCGGCTTCTGGCCGCGCCATGACCCAAGGCGCAAATGACGGCCTCACCAAGCTACTCATCGATCCCCAGACCGGCCGGATCCTAGGCGTGGGCATTGCCGGCAGCGGCGCGGGCGAGTTAATTGCCGAGGGCGTCCTAGCCGTGGAAATGGCCGCACTCGCAGCGGATGTCCAGCTTTCGATCCACCCCCATCCCACGCTCTCCGAAACCCTTATGGAAGCAGCCGAAAGCCACTACGGCCAGAGCACGCACCTCTATGCACCCAAACGCCGCTGAAGCACGACCTCCAGCGCCCTAAGATGCGCCTCCGCCCGCACCGCTAGCGGCCATTTCGCGCTTCTTCATTTTGTACGGTCCTCCTTGGCTTTTTGACCACGCCGCCGCACGGCGATTTTTTCGCTTGGCCCCCTGCGCTAGGCTGTTGTATTTTTGAGAGCAAGATGCGCCGCTAACGCGCTCGAATAACCACCCACCTCAAACCTTTATAAAACCAATGACCGACAAAGCCAAATGGGTTTGGACAACGCTAGGCCTGAGCCTACTGGTCCTACTGCCAGGAGTCTATCTCTACTTTTCGGCCCCCACTGAGCCGCCCCCCGAGCCGCCCCCCGAGGCTCTCATACCAGAGCCGCCGAGCCCAATCGCCATGCTGATCGCCGACGATCGCTGCGACCTCGCTTATCCCCAACTCACCGCGCTAGACACGATTCAACACGATCCGACCACCCAAGCGCACCTAGAGTTCCAGCGGGCGTTTTGCGAGCGCATGCTCAAAAAACCAAACCGCGCGTACGATCGCTTGCGCAACCTCGACCTACCGGCCTTGGACGACTACCGCCGCTTCTGGGTGGCCCGTTCCCTAGAGGACATGGACCAGACGCACGACGCCATCGCCGAGTACGAAAACTTTCTGGCCACTTCGACTAATCCGCTCCTCCGCAACCCAGCCAGCATGCGCTTGGCCTCCCTCTACCGGACCGCTGGCCAACCCGCCAAGGCCCTCGCCCTGTACGAGGAACAGCTCGCACAGAACACCGATCCAGCACGAGTCCTCTACTTGCTCGCAATCACCAGTCAAAAGCACGACTCAGCGCGGGCGCAAAAGTGGCGTTTGGAACTGCTGGAAAACCATCCCCGTTCCAAGCACGCCCGCAATAGCCTGTCGCACTTGCCAAAGAAGCTCGACGCCCGCACGGCTTATGCCAAGGCGTACACCTATTACAGCCACAAGCGGTACAACCAAGCCATCAAGAGCTTTCGGAACTTCATCCGCCAACACAGCGGCGACCAGCGCGTTGCCCAAGCTCATTACATGCTCGGCCGGGCCCACCAGTCTGCGGGGCACTACACCAAGGCCGCGCAGGTCTTTCGCACGGTCCACGAGCGCCACGGCAGCCCGGCGGCCCTGTATCGCATGGCCAGTCTTTCGGTCCGCAAAAACCGCGAAGACAAGGCCATTGCGGCCTATGCGAACTTTGCCAAGCGCTACCCCCAGCACGACTTGGCCGACGACGCTCTGTGGCAGGCCGCCAAAGCCGCCGAGCGCAAAAGCCAGTTCGCTCGCGCCGAGACGCTCTATCGCCGCCTAGCCGAACACTACCCGCAGACCGATTACGGCGACGAAGCGCGTTGGAGCGTCGGCTTCGCGCTCTATTGCCAAGAGCAATACTCCGAAGCCCTCGCCGCTTTTGAACGCGCCAGTCAGCAGGCGCGCCAGCCCCACATCATCGACCAATCCCTGTACTGGGCTGGGAAAAGTGCCGATCGGCTGGGCCAGACACAGGACGCCACCTCGTTCTATCGCCGCGCCGCCGCTGGATTCCCCCGCTCTTACTACTCGGCCCGCGCCGTCCTGTTGGGCCATAAAGACCAAGTTCAACTCAAAGGACGATCCGCCGACAGCCTCCGCCAAGACGTCCCCCCGCTAGCACACAGGGCACACCTTGAGCGCGCAGGTTTGCTAAATCAATTGGGGCTAAGGGACTGGTCGACTGCCGAGATGGAGCAAGCCGTCCGCGACTACACGGGCCACAAAGCCGCGCTAAAGGCCATCCGCGACTACTACGAGGCCCTCGGCTATCGCGACCAAGCTATGCGGCTGTCGATGCGCCTATTCGACGGGCAAGACCCAGAGGAATTGTCGCGTATCTACCCGACTTACTACTGGGAAGAGATTGCGGCCGCCGCAGCCGAGGCTCAAATCGACCCCTATCTGGTCCTGTCGGTAATTCGCCAGGAGAGCACGTTTAACGAAAAAGCGGTATCGCGGGCGGGTGCTAGGGGCCTGATGCAAATCATGCCCCACACTGGCCTCAACCTCGCGCGGAGATTGGAGGTAAAACCCTTTGAACTGCACGCGCTCTTCGACCCGGCCGTCTCCATCCGCTTTGGCAGTTACTTTCTCGGCAACCAAATGCGCCAATTCACGACCGATGCGGGTGCGGACTTGGGCTTTGAACTGGGCTTGGCCGCGTACAACGCCGGTCCCCACAACGCCCGCCGGTGGCTCAAGACCTTTCCCTCCGAGGACCCGGACGCCTTCGTCGAGCGCATCCCCTTCAAGGAGACCCGCCTCTACGTCAAGCTAGTCCTCAAAAACTACGCCATTTACAAGGCCCTATCCGATGACGCCTGAACCAGAAGAGAAGCGCGAAAAAAGGCACAAGCTGATCGAAGATATTTTCATCTTGCTCTGTATCGCCAGCCTCTGGCCCGTGGTGCTAGGCTGGACCGAGCCGATCTATCAGTACTTGCTCTACGTAGCACTGGCGGGCCTGATCTTCATTTTCGTGCGGCGCATCCGCCGCTTCCACGACGCCCGCAACACCCTACGCGATGCCGATGACGGCCCGCAGATAGGCCCCGCTCCCAAGCGCGAAGAGGATGATCTTTCGCAAAATTGAGGTTGGGACGCGGTACAGCTCCGTTTGTGCCATTACCCTGTAAAATTGCGCCCGCAGTGGTTGCATTTGACTGCCAAAGGGCGTTTGTTTGGAGTAAATATCAAGAAGGCTTTCTATGGCTAAGCGCATAACTTTGTTGGATCTCATTAAGGCTGGACTGCTGGAAGACGGTGAAAAGCTGGAATGCCGACTTAGTAAAAGCGGCGAAGCTTATGTCGGAAAGCTAGAGGGCAATGGCTCGATTTCTCATAATTCTCAGAGCTTCGACACTCCGTCTGGTTGGGCAAAACATCTGAATAAGGGGCCAATAAATGGTTGGGACGCTGTCAGCGCAGGAGGCAAAAAGCTATCCGAGTACAGATCCGAGTACAGATCGTTGCTGGGCCAAAATGACTCAACGAAAGTACATAGACAGCTACCAGAATCAGAGAATGAAGCCGAGGCCCGTTCTTTTGTACCAGAAGGGAGCAAGGCGACATCGGACACATTTGCCGCGAATCGAGAAGGTAATACTGCTTCAGCCTTACTTGAGCGTATCACAGAACTGTCTCCGAGTGGATTTGAGAAACTAGTTGGCGAGTTCTTGAAAGCCAAGGGATTTTCAAATGTCGAGGTAACCGGTCGTCCCCATGACAGGGGCATTGATGGTCGATGCGAGTTGTCGTTTGTCGGCGTAAAAGTAGCGTTCCAAGCGAAGCGGTATCAGTCACAAAATAGCGTTGGCATTGGGGAAGTCCACAGATTCCGAGGCAGTTTGACCGCAGGCTACGACAGGGGAATTCTCGTCACAACCTCGAGCTTCTCCCCCGGTGCCAAAAATTTTGTTGAAGAAGAAAATGCACCGATCAGGCTAGTTGATGGTAAAGAACTGGTGCAAGAGATGATTAACCAGAATTTGGGCGTCAAAACCGTCCCGGTTGTCGAGCATCAAATAGACGAGAGCTTCTTTAGTCGTTTGGCCAAGGAGTAACTTCTACTATCCAATACGAGGAAGCCTCACGCGCCAGTAAACAGTAGAGGATGCAAATGTCGATCACACAAGAAAACCCGCGAAAAATCCACAAAGACTATTCGCTCCGGATTGAATTACTGCGCAGCGACGCTGAGGACGATGGCTTCGTATTGAACGAGTCTTCCGAAAAGGATTTTTGGCAGTATATCAGGTCGGCACCCTTCGCACAAAAAGCGGGGCTGGTACTTGTGGACAATGGGAATCTGCGCGCCGTTTGGAAAGGCGATGATGAGAGTCATCTTGGGATTCAGTTCCTCGGCAACCAGTGGGTGGAGTACGTCATTTTCAAACGCCGTCCAAGCACCGTAGATGTTGCGCGAGTGGCCGGCCGCGATACGCTTGATGGAGTAAAAAGACAGATTGATGCTTTCGATCTCACATCGCTGATGGGCACATGAACGGAAACAACCTTCTCGATGATGCCCATGTCGTCCGCTATGTCAAGCCGACCAGCAGGCACGAAGACGGGAGTGTAGATGGGTCGGCATTCCGCCTGCGGTCGGGCGATAACGGCCTGTCTGTCAATTGGCTCGAATACTTCAGCGATCTTACCAAAGCACAGCAGCTTGACGAGGTAAGAAGGCTATCTCGGCTAACGATGAGAAAACGCGGCTGTCTTGCAGAATTAGGTGTCGGTGCAACAAAGCAGTACTCTCCCGAACTCACTGCTCTCCGATTTGTTCACAATCCATTGGCTACCGAGAATGGATATGAAGCCGATCCGTCGCACAGCGAAATTATCGGTCTACCACAAGGCGACTCACCTCAAGCCGCGCTGATCGGCGATCTGATCGCCGAGTGCATACAAGCCATTCATCCGACAATAGTTGATGACTAGATGAAAGCGTTTCACCGCCTTCTACCCAGCCGTTCCAACGCCAAAACCAGCACCGATCCCACTTCAGTCAGCCTCAAGCTCAGCCAAGCCTCGCTGTTGAACTCCTGCGGCCACGTGCATTCGTGGCACCCTTCCTCCAGCGCGTTGCGAAACGGCCATCTTTTGCGCAGGGAGCCCAACATCAATTTCACCAACAAGGCCATGGTATCGACGCGAAACTTGTAGCCCTCGAACGGCCCCTGCCGGCCGAAATCCCGCAGTCCAACGCCCATAGGGCGCCGTGTCATGGGTTAATGGCGGTGTATTGAACTATGGGAGCCTTTTTTATTTCTTGGACGATAGTGTCTATGAAGACGATGCTGGCGATGCACGAGTAGAATATCTGACAAGGCGGGTCGTCTATCGGATTGTTCAGCTCGGAGTCTCGGCAAAAATGATGAGCGGCGTAGTTGCGGGCCGTTACAAAACTAAGGATTGAGTGGACAGCGAATTGTTTTTGTACATCGCCGCTACCGGGGACTACCTTATGCTTGCAGTTCACCTTACTGAAGATGCTTTTGTTGTTCTTGGTAAGGTTATCTATATCGTGCAGGTCGGTGATGTTGGTGTTCTTGTCCTCCAGCTCCTTGATAACCGTTCCAAGGACACCTCTGTACGTCGGATTCTTGCATTTCCCATATTCATTTTCTAGCCCCTTAAACACTTTAAATAGAGATCGGCTATTAGTTTGGGGGTCTATATCGACCGCCATCTGGCGTATCAGGGCCTCCGTCGTAATGGCAAAATTGCGTAGGTAGTCAACGACCCGTATTTCCTTAAAGCTAACGGGATTCTTCATGCTAGTGCCCCTCAGCTGACCTTGTAGGTCAGACAGAATACGCACCCAAGACCCGAAACTACTGTTGTAATCCGATAGTCCCAATAGCCGATCAAAGAGAACATTCGCCTGTTCTCGGTCTGTCTTTAGTATCTTCGCCTTTTTATTACCGAGATTGACGGTGTAATCCGCAAACTCTCTTTCTAGGTCAAAGTGTTCAAAACAGACCACATGCTTGAGAAAATTGGCCCCTGAATATCTCCATCCGTTTCGTCTCTCAAAGCATTCGCTCAGAGTAGTTTTTGTTGCCCTAGAGAGCCACTCAGTCAGGTCGTATATATCTCGCCTGAGCAAGACGAGCCCCTGCATATAATACTTGGGGTCCTTCTTGGATCGCCTCTCCCATGTACGAAATAAGTCTAGGAGCGTTTCTATATCCTCTTCCATCATGTCGGGCGTATAACTTAGCCTCTCTTGTTGGATAAACTCTAATGCACTTATCTCGACTTTATCCAAAGAACAATGGCAGCGACTCATTTTCCTTCGTAGCGTAGATGGTGTCGAGACACCTACAACCGAGGAGGATGCTATGAGTCGACTGCCGAAGGATATAATAAGTGTTTTGTCGCACGTTGCCCCTATTTTTTCTTCCCGTGTCTGGCCGCAGGCGCAGACATTGTTGCTCGGAGCCTTGTTGGCACCGGGCAAACGGACGGTCAGCGCGGTGTTGGAAGTGATGGGCTTGGGGGCACAGCCCCAGTTTCAGACCTATCATCGCCTGCTCAATCGCTGTGTGTGGTCGCCGATGGCGGGTAGTCAGCGTTTATTGGCGTTGTTAGTGGCGACCTTTGCGCCGACCGGCTGGATTGTCTTGGGCTTAGATGATACGATTGAGCGGCGGCGGGGCGACCACATCCGCGCCCAAGGCATCTATCGAGATCCGGTGCGTTCCAGTCGGAGCCATGTGGTTAAAGCCAGTGGCCTACGCTGGCTGTCATTGATGCTGCTGACGCCGATCGGCTGGGCGGATCGGCTTTGGGCGTTACCCTTTATGAGTGTGCTATGTCCCTCCCAGCGCTATTATACCCAGCAGGGTCGCCCCGCCGTGTCCCTGTTACAGCGCGCCCAAAGCATGCTCCACATCGTCGCCCGTTGGCTGCCAGGACGGCGTATTGTGGTGGTGGCCGATAGTAGCTTTGCGGCGCTGGCCTTCCTCGACGCGGTCCGATCCTATGTTACCGTCGTGACGCGTCTGCGTCTGGATGCGGCCCTGTATACCCCGGCCCCGCCTCGGTCGGCCCGCCAAGTGGGTCGCCCCCGCTGCAAAGGGAGCCGTTTACCCTCCCTTCAACACCATCTGGACGACCCGGATACGCCTTGGCAAACCCTAACCATCTCTCGTTGGTATGGCCGCCGCCGGCGCACCGTGGAGGTCTATTCCCAAACCGCGGTCTGGTATCACACCGGCTTGCCGCCCGTGCCGATTCGATGGCTGCTCATCCGAGATCCCCACCACACCTTTGCACCCCAAGCATTGCTATCGACCCATCGAAGCCTCTCGCCTCGGCAGATGCTGACGTTTTTTATTCAGCGCTGGGCCGTCGAAACCACCTTTGAACAAGCCCGCGCCCATCTGGGCATGGAAACCCAACGCCAGTGGAATGACCGAGCGATTGCCCGTACTACCCCGGTCCTCTTAGCCTTATTTAGTCTCGTCACGTTGATCGCCCATCGCTGGGGCAAAAAAAGAGCACCAAGCTGGCACGCCACCGCGTGGTATAAAAAAGTAAAACCAACCTTTGCGGATGCGTTGGCGGGGGTCCGAAAACGAATTTGGGCGACTTTTTCAACCACCCAACCGCAGGACGACATGGTAAAAATACCACGTACCCTCTTTAACCGCTTGATACACACCGTCTGTTACGCTACCTGAATGGATAAAGTCGAGATAAGGTACTGTGCGTATTCTTGTTCGCTGGCAGACCTTTTAGGTGTTTTGTGAGTATCTAGTATGGCTCTAGCGGTTTGGTAATACGACAGCCGGTCAAAGGCATCTTTGTAGGTTTTCTCCCAGTAGTCATTCCTCTTTTGGAAATGTTCTGCTAAACACCCTATCCCCACGTCATAAGGCAGGAACCGGGCGATTCGGTCATATCCGTCGCTGAGTGCGTCTACGAATATGTATATCCTCCAGTACCTAAAATAGGCTTCGTAGGGTATCCGCTTGACTCCATTAGAGTATTTCTCGGGCTTGAAAACGGACGGTACTGTTTTGCGTCTCCATGTCTTATAGTTTAGCACATCATAGGGGTGCAGGAAGGATTCGGGATCCCACCCTTTATTGCTATAGACCAACGAGGAGAAATGGAGCCCCTTGTTGTAAAAATCCAAAAAACTTTTCCCATTGGCGTTCTTGGGGAACTTAATCAGTAGATCGGGCTTTATCATTCTCCTCTCTAGCATCTCTACGATAGTGATGTCGTAGGGCAGTTTTTCAATACCAAACTGCTCCTTCAAATAATACCCCAAAAGGCCCCAGGACGTCGGGTGACGGCGACCAAGCGCGTAGTGAAGTCCGCTAGGTAGGTAGCGCTTACAAGTATCTATGTCGCTGGTGGTGAATCTCATACGATTCTTCCTTTAACGTTTGGTATAGTTTTTACCATTTGATGCCAGACGCAAGCGTTTCACCGCCCTCTGCCCAGCCGCTCCAGCACCAAGACCAGCACAACGCCCACGACAATCAGCCCCAAGCTCAGCCAAATTTCGCCATTGAACTCCTGCGGCCACGCGCATTCGTAGCGCCCGTCCTCCAGCTCGTTGCGGAACGGCCACACCTTGCGCAGGGAACCCAACATCAGCCCCACCAAAAAGGCCATCGTGCTAGCGCGAAAGTGGGCCAGCAGGCGTCTGAGCAGCCGCGAGAAGCCCAGCAGACCGACAACCGCCCCAACGCCAAAAAGGCCCAAGATCGCCCAATCGAACTCGTGTACAGCAGTCAAAACCTGCTGGTATTTGCCCATGACCACCAGCAGAAACGAGCCGCTAATCCCCGGCAGAATCATCGCGCAAATGGCCACCATGCCAGCCAGCGCAAACTTGTACCCCTCAGTCCCAGTCTCGACCGGCACCAACGTAGTGATGGCGTAGCCAACCACTGCGCCGAGAGCCGTCAATCCCCACTGCGCCGTCTTCCATCCAGCAACCTGTCGCGCGACCACGAGCGCACTGGCCAAGATCAAGCCGGTGAAAAAGCCCCACACGGGCTGAGGGTGCGTTGCCAGCAGCCAAGTTATGAATTTGGCCAGCGAGATAATGGCCAAGCCGATACCGCACAGCAGCGGCACCAGAAAGGGGGCATTGACGCGGTGCAATACCTCGATCAAGCGTCCCCGCACCAAGGCACTCACGAGCCGTTGATCAACTGCGGCAATAGTCCCGACCAGCTCGTCGTAAATGCCCGTAATCAAGGCGATCGTCCCCCCGGAAACCCCGGGAATCACGTCGGCCGTGCCCATGCACAGCCCGCGCAAGACCAGCCCAGGCGCACGGCGCTTACCCTCGACTAGCAACTCACTTTTTTTCACCAAACAGCTCCATCTGCTGTGCGTGCTCGCGCATGAACTCCACGATCAGGCGATCGGCTCGCGGCAGGGCGAAGTCGTCCAACGCCTCCGGCGCAATCCAGCGCCAAGCAGCGCAACCCAGTGCCTCGGGGGTGCCGCACACATAGCGGGCGGCAAACGCATGTAAGGTGATGCTAAAATGCGAATAGGCGTGATCCACGCTCGTCAAACGCTCATCCACCTCGATCTCAATGGCCAATTCCTCGCGTATCTCGCGCACCAAGCACTCGGGCAGGGATTCGCCGGGCTCCTGCTTGCCCCCAGGAAATTCCCACAGGCCGCCGAGCATCCCCTCGGCTGGCCGCTGGGCAATTAGCAACTCGTCGCCCTTGCGAATCAAGCCCGCCGCCACGTGATAATGCGGCCTCTGTTTCTTAGGAGCCTTACGCGGCAGGGATGCCGGGTCGTCCAGCTCGACCCTAGCCCGACACCAGTCGCCGACTGGACACGTCGGGCAAGAAGGGCTTTGCGGCGTGCAGACCCGCGACCCCAACTCCATCATCGCCTGATTGAAGTCGCCGGCCTCGCCCCGGGCCAGCAGGGTCTCGCCAGCAGCGATGAGTTGCGCCTTGACGTGGGCGCGGGTCGGCTCTTCCTCAATCCGCAACAAGCGGCAGAGTACGCGGGTTACATTGCCGTCGAGCACCGGGTGATCGCGGTCAAAGGCAATGCTGCTGACGGCCGCGGCCGTGTATTGGCCAATCCCCGGCAACTCAATCAGCTCTTGGTACGTATCCGGTATGCGGCCTCCCAACTCAAAGGCCATGCGCTTGGCCGCCTTGTGCATGTTGCGCGCCCGCGCATAGTAGCCCAAGCCCTCCCAGACCTTGAGCACTTGATCCTCGGAAGCAGCAGCCAGCGCTTGAAGCGTGGGAAACGCGCGGATAAAACGCTCGAAATAAGGAGCCATCTGATCCACCCGGGTCTGTTGCAACATGACCTCAGATACCCAGACGTGGTAGGGATTGCCACTGTCGCGCCAGCTCGTCTGCCGCTTGTTTTGGTGATACCAAGCCAAGAGCCGAGCGCGGAAAGCGCTGAGCGCGTCTTGATCGTCGAGCAAGCTGAAACTCAACCGTCTTCCTCTTTCAACCAGTCAGTATGCGGCATGGCTTTGAGATCCCCGACCGTCTCAGCGGCCAAGAGGGCATCGACGACCGCGGCCTCGGCAGCCCCAGCCGCAGCGGCAAAGAGCGAATAGAGCTTTTCTTCGTCCACCATCTTCACAGGTGCGTCCGGCTCTTGGATAATGCCCGTGGTGGAAAAGGCGAGGACGAGGCCCTCGCGCGTATGCGGATTCCACAAACCCGTCCGCGCCAGCCCCAGCGCAGCGCGACCAGCCAACCGCTCTAGTTGACGCGGGATCAGGGGCGCATCCGTGGCCACAACCGCGGCAAAAGTCTGCGGTCCCCCTGTCCCCTCGCCCACTGGTAGGACGCGACCGGCCCAATACAACTCGCGCCCCCCGTTGACCGCAGCCAGCACCCCCAGCGCGTATTCGCCGGCCCGGCGCGAGGCCGTGCCAATGCCGCCCTTGTAGCCAAAGGCCTGCAACCCGCCACCAACTCCAGCATTGCCCGTAGGCACCGCGCTACCAGCACTGGCCAACGCCGCGTCTGTGTGGGCGTGTGTCAGGGCCTTGCGGACGAGCGCGGGGTCGTTGACAGCCGTGTCGTCAATCCCCACGACGACCGGCGGCCAGCCAGCTACCGTCGATAGCCCAGTGTCGCGGCCCAAGCTGTGGCGAATTAAGGATTCGTACACCCGGCCAACGACCGGGGTCGGGGCAAGAACAATGGGCGAGGAAAAGGTGCCGAAGTCTTCGGCGACCCCAAGGCCGCTCATGGCGTCGCCGCCGTCTATGGAGAAGCGACCAATAAACAGCTTGCGCTCTTCTACTGAGGATGGATACGGAACAATGGCTGTAAGGCCGGTGTGCAGGTCCGGTGTGCGAATATCCACGTGGCCCACGCTGACTCCGGCCACATCGACAATGGCGTTGTGCGGGCCCGCCGCATCGTCCGCTAGGTGCGAGCGATTCATTTAAGCCGACCGTATGCGCGCATGATTTCGACCAAGCGGTCCAGCGGCAGGGCGTGGATGGTATTGCCGCCACGGCCAGTCATGGTGTGGGCCGTAGTCAGCGAGTTGAGAATAGCTTCCTCCGTAGCCTCAATTACCCCTTGGAACACGCCTGAAATCCAGCGGTCGGATAGCATGGCGAGCGCATCCGGCGGCTCGGGAGAGGCCGTAGAAAATGCCAGCCAGAGATCGCCGCTGCCTTGGGTAGAGATCGCGCCCGTGCGCGCCATGCCCAGAGCCACCCGCTTGCACACGCGCTGGAGTTGAATGGGGATCAACGGCGCGTCCGTGGCCACCGCGGCAATCAGGGACTTGCTCTTGCCACCGCGCGCCGGCATCAGGTCGGTAATCTCCCGACCCACCGGGACGCCATCAACGCGCAGTTGGGGCCGCCGACCAAAATTCGCCTGCACCAACACGCCCACGGTATAGACTTGGTCTCCGCAGGGAATTTTGCGCGACGCCGTGCCAATGCCGGCCTTAAAGCTATAGGCCCGCATCCCGGTCCCACCGCCGACGCAGCCTTCAGCCACCGGCCCGTCGCGCGCCGCGTCGAGTGCCGCTGCCGCGTGTTCAGGTCGCACGTGCCGCCCGACCTCATCGTGGAGAAACGCAGCCCATGTCTCGCCGACTATGGGCGCGGGCTGCAAATCGCTTTTGAACAGGTCGGGATCGCGCGCCAGCATCCACTCCACCGCCCCATCGTACACTGCGCCGACGCTGGACGTGTTGGTAAAAAGGACGGGACCGGCCAACAGGCCCGTGCGGCGCATGGAACCTACTCCCATCAGCTCACCATTGCCGTTGAGCGTGAAATCCGCGGCAAACGCGGGTGTGCGCGGCACAATCGCCGTCACGCCGGTGCGCACCGGCCCCCCATCCTCAATCAGCGTCAGATGGCCGACCTGCACGCCCTCGACATCAGTGATAGCGTTATAGGGACCAGTCGCCAAGTCCCCAATTACAATCCCCAACTCGCGCAGACGCACCCGCTCCGGCCGCACGGGCGCAGCACGGCCCAATGCAGGCCACACAGCCGCGCTTAGCCCCAAGCCGAGAAAGGTTCGGCGGTTCATGTCAGATCGCTTGAACAATCCGCTCCCCTAACTCGCGGCAACTCAACTGGCCTCCTAAATCGGGCGTCCCCACGCCCTGCTCGCCGATTACGGCGCGCACCGCCTTTTCAATCCGCTCAGCACCCGCAACAGACTCCGAGTCGCCGTGTTGCTGACCCAACCAGCGCAGCATCAAAGCCGCGGACAGAATCATCGCCACCGGATTGGCCTTGCCCTGCCCGGCAATGTCCGGGGCTGTCCCGTGCGAAGGCTGGAACACAGCCGCGTCCTCGCCGATGTCCCCCGAAGGAGCCAGCCCCAAACCGCCGACCAAACCAGCAGCCAAGTCCGATATGATGTCCCCGTACATATTCTCAGTGACCAACACGTCGTATCCCGCCGGTTGCTGCACCAAGTACATACTCAGCGCATCTATGTACGCGTAGTCGCGTTCTACGTCCGGGTAATCGGCAGCCACCTCGTCGTACACGCTGCGGAAGAAGGCCATCGAGCGGAAGACGTTGGCCTTGTCAACGCACGTTACCTTCATCGGCGTCCGACCTCGCTGCCGCGCCAACTCAAAGGCGTAGCGCACCACCCGTTCGGTTCCGGTTCGTGTGATCACCATAGAGTCCACGGCCACTTCGCCGCGCAATTGGATGCCGCCGTTCATGGAGGCAAAAAGCCCCTCGACGTTTTCGCGCAGGATGACGAAGTCAATATCGCCCGCCTCCAACCCTTTGAGCGGGGTATGCGCGGCCGCATAGAGATAAATCGGCCGCACCCCCGCGTACAGATCCAGTTGGAACCGCAAATCGACTTGTGGCCGCATCTCCGTTCCGTCCGGCCAGCGCACGTGCGGCAGGCCCATCGCTCCCAGCAGCACCGCATCCGCCTGACGACATCCTTCCACCGTCGCCTCCGGCAGCGGATCCCCTTGCTCCAGATAGCACCCCGCACCACACGGATACTCGACGAAAGCAAGGTCAGGCGTTCCCAACGCATTGAGCACCTTCAGAGCCTCGTCCATGACCTCCGGTCCGATGCCGTCGCCTTTGAGCACGGCGATGTCGTAGGCCATTTTTAGCTCCACAAGCGGTCGTGCGGCCGCTCGTCGTCCCACTCGTCGGTGGGGCCAAAAATCTCCGGCTGGTCTGGATCGGCAAACGACCGCAGCACTTCTTCATTGAGGCCGCTAAAGCCCAGCCCCGGCCCCTCCGGCACCGCAATATGCCCGTCCTCAATCAGAGGCACTGGCAAGCCCTCGACCAAGCTGCTCCACTGCTCTAGCTGATCAACCGAGTGGTTTTCGAGCACCATGAAGTTTTCCGTCGCCGCAGCGCAATGCACCGAAGCCAACGCCGCCACCGGCGACATGGCCATGTGCAGCGCCATAGCAATCCCGTAATCCTGCGCTAGATCGCCGATCTTTTTGGTCTCGAGTATCCCGCCAGAAGAGGCCAAGTCCGGGTGGACGACGGCAATGGCGCGCCGTTCAAAAAGCGGCAGGAAGTTTTCCTTGAGATAGATGTCCTCGCCCGTGCATACCGGCGTATCCACGGCCTCGGCGAGCCGCTGCCACTGGTCGGCCAACTGCCAAGGGATCATGTCCTCGTACCAAGCTAGGCTGAACTGATCCAGTGCCTTGCCCAAGCGGATGCAGGACTCGACGCCAATGTGGCCAAAGTGATCGACGGCCAAGGGAATTTCATAGCCGATTACCTCGCGCACTTGTGCCACGTATTCGCAGAGGATGTCAATGCCCTTGTTGGTAATCTGGATCCCCGTAAATGGGTGCATAATGCCTTGGCTTGCCAACATGCCCGGCGGGGCGATCAGCGCGTCTTCGATCCCCCGTAGCAACCCAATGCCGACGTCCATTTTGAGGAACTTAAACCCTCGCTCCATCCGCTCCTTGAGCAACTGTCCCATCTCCCGACCATCGCGCCGCGTCGGAGTATCGCAGTAACAAAGGACCCGGTCGCGGAACTTGCCCCCGGCCAGTTGGTAGGCCGGCACATTATAGGCTTTGCCCGCTAGGTCCATCAGCGCCATCTCCACGCCACAGACGCCACCGGCCTGACGCGCGTGGTGGCCAAATTGCTTGATCTTGCGGAAGAGCTTATCGACGTTGCAGGGGTTTTCGCCAAGCAAGCGGCTTTTGAGCATCAGCGCGTAGGTCGGGCTGCCGCCGTCGCGCACCTCGCCGTAGCCAGAGATGCCTTGGTTGGTGTCGATGCGGATGAGCGTTGCGCGGAACGGTGCCCCGCGCAGATTGGCGACGCGCAGATCCGTAATCTTCAGATCCGCAGGTCGAGAGTGCGGGTTCACATTTTCTTCCATTCTTGTCTCCATTTTCGCTGGATGTATTTTAGGGGCCTCCAATGATATTCCGCCCACATTTTCTCGTCAACTTAGGAGATCGACATGAAGCTGAAGGACAGAGTGGCCCTCATCACCGGCGGCAGCAGCGGCATTGGCCGGGCCGCGGCCGTGGCCATGGCCCGCGAGGGAGCCAACATCGCGCTGACGGCCCGCCGCGCCGAGCGCTGCGAGGAAGCTGTCGCCGAAATCGAGGGACTAGGCGGCCAAGCGCTGGCCTTGCCCGGCGACGTAGCTAACGCCGAACACGTCGCCGGACTAGTGGCCGCCACCGTCGAGCGTTGGGGCCGCCTCGACATCGTCGTGCCCAACGCCGGCATCAACGGAGTCTTTGCCCCCATCGAGGACATAACTCCCGAGGAGTGGGATCAGACGCACAACATCAACGTCCGCGGCACCTTCCTCACCGTCAAATACGCCATCCCCCACCTGCGCGCGGCCGGCGGCGGCAGCATCATCGTGGTCTCCTCGGTCAACGGCAACCGCATCTTCTCCAACTTCGGCTTCACCTCGTATTCCTGCTCCAAGGCCGCCCAAGTCACCTTCGCCAAGATGGCCGCGGTCGAACTGGCGCAATGGGACATCCGCATCAATGTCGTCTGCCCTGGTGCCACCAAAACCAGCATCGGCGAGAACACCTTTCCCCGCAACATCGACAAGATCCGCATCCCCCGCGAGTTCCCCCAAGGCATGATTCCCCTACAACAACGCGCTGCCAGCGCCGAGGAGGTCGCCAACGCCATTCTCTTCTTGGCGTCGGACGAGGCCAGCTATATCACGGGAACCGAGATGTACGTCGATGGGGCGCTGTCGCTGTTTCAGGGGTGAGGGCGGAGATCCAAATGGTCTCCGATAAGCGGAAGCGGAACACGACTTCGGAAGGTGGACTAAATGAGCAACATATAATCACTTAGTAGAAGTCAAGCGCGTTCTGTCGGGATTGATGCCCGAGCGAGCGGCCAGCAATGCCCAGTTGAGGGCCTATAACGGCGTCTTCTTTCTTATCTTTCGCGGTATCGTCAACCGCGATCAGGGCTTTATGGACGCCCTCGGTCGCGACACGGAAATCGTTGACATCCTGTTGCAAGCTACTGGTTACGATTTTCTGTATCCAGCCAATGAGTACCTACTGGAAAACGCCATCCGCGAGCTCGGGAGGTTAGCCGCAGTAGATGCTCTAGAAGACGCCGTCATCGCCGCCCTGCTCTCTATACTCCCCAAGTATGAGCGTCTTAGTGGCCCCTTCATGGTTGTGGCAGAAAACCTAGAAGATCGGGTCAATTGCGAGACTTGGAACATCTGTCGGGACGTGCTGGAAAGTGAAATCATCGCCCGGGTCTTTCCTCATACGTACCGTTTTGACGATGGGGCCGTAGTGTTTGAAACGTCCCTGAATTTGGAGACGGTGCAGCCCTTGTACTACGCAGCTAAGGAGGTCAAGGCACAGTTTCACCGATTGTTGGAAACCGACAAGGCCGTAGCCGGCGATGTCAACGATGTACTCTACATCAAGATTTACGGCACTCTGGCGGAGTACGAACAATTTCAGTGGTATGTGTTCGACTTAAATACCAACAACGGCGGCATCTACATCGAACAAGACGCCACGTTCTACACCTATCAGCGGACCCGAGACGAGAGCATCTTTACGCTCGAAGAGTTGTTTCGCCACGAGTACGTGCATTATTTGGCTGGTCGCTTCCTGCATCCGGGCTTGTGGGGACAGACCAACATTTATCAAGACTGCCGACTGACTTGGTTAGACGAAGGCTTGGCGGAGTTCCTAGCTGGCAGCACTTCCGCCCAAGGTGTTCCCGTACGTCAGAGCATGATGAGCAGAATCGCCAGCGATGATATCCGCCTCGACACTAAGCAAATTTTTCAGTCTTGTTACAGTGATGGCTTCAAATTCTATCGCTACGCTAGCCTTTTCTTCAATTTTATGCATCGGCAGTAGCGCACTCCATTATTGGAGCTGTTGGACGAGATACGTCACGGCAACACCGCAGGCTACGACGCCCTAATTGCAAGTTGGTCAGCCGATAGCCAAATGGCTTTTGAGTACGATGCCTTTTTAGGTGAACAGGCCGCCCTTCTCGACCACCTGGTCAACCCCATTACCTCTTTCCTCTGGCCAGTTTCCTCCACCAGCGACAACGCCACGGAGATTGAAAACGCCTTACAGCGAATTGACGACGATCTATACTTGGACTGTCAACTCGTAGCAACCGAACTCAATCCTCGCTTCGGATGCACCGGCTCCCTATTGGTACCCGCCTCATTCAGCGACGATCGCGGCACCTCCAATGAGTATCTCAATACCCGACTGGACAGACTCATCAACGCCGCCATCGACGATGGAGCCATTAGCAACTTTGAGGCTATGACCTGTTACTTTACCAACAATCTGCTCGATGCGAACCACTCGTTTTACTCGCTCTCTCCCGCGCTAGCTGGAGAGTCCAGTGACCGTCTCCCGGATGCCGACCTCTACTGCGAAGGCCCCCTGCGCCCGACCGGAATCGCTCTAGACCAGGATGGCGAAGGAGCTGGTGGATCTGTTGCTGATTTTCACGCCGTTGCAGGCCGGCACCCTCGACTTCACCGTTGAATTCTCGGCAGACGAACTGGAAATCAATCCCGCCGATAACGTCCGATCGCTGCAATTGGAGATTGCACCAGATCCGGCGCGGGCTTTGACCGAGCTGCCCGACAGCGACCAGTTGGCGCAAAACGCACCCAATCCGTTCAACAGCCAGACAATTCTTTCCTACTTCTTGCACGCTCCTAGTCCGACGCGTTTAGAAATATTCGCGTTGACCGGGCAACGGGTGTCGGTATTGCATCAAGGGCCGCAGCAGGCGGGTTACCACCGGCTCCATTGGAACGGCCGCGACGACGCGGGTCGCCCCGTGGCCAACGGCATGTACCTGTACAGGCTAGCGACCGACGAAGTCGTGTTGATGCGTAAACTCTTGTTACTGCGTTGATTGCTTCGCGTTGAACCAGCACGTACTCCGCCAATTTCTTGGGCAGTGGTTTACTCATGCCTATTGCAACGGCATCACATATGTAGTACACTGTACTACATGAACAAAAGCGAAGTATATAGCTGGCGCGTCTCTCCCGAAGTGAAAAACGGTCTTGAAGCCGCGGCCCGAGCCCATAAAACGAGCGTAGCCCAACTGCTCGACCAGATCGTGTCCCAGTGGCTCGACCGGGAAGAGGCTGGGGACGACGAAATACAAGACCAGCTTCGCAAAGCCGCCATGCAGACCTTTGGCACCATCCGAGGCGGCGGTCCCCTCCGTTCACAGCAGGTCGGGCAACGGGTGCGCGCCCGATTGCAACAACGCCGTGCGCGCTAAGGGTCTGATCGATACAGGGACGATCTTGGCCTTGCTCGATGCCGACGACCAGTGGCACGACCAGTGTGTCGAGGCGTTTCCGTCTTTGCGACTGCCGTTGGCCACTAGCGCGGCCGTACTGGCCGAACTCTTTCATTTGCTAGGTGATCATCGGCCAGCGATTAACGCCGCTTGGCGTTTTCTCCGCTCCGGTGCCATAACAGTACTGCCAATAACAGATGCAGACCTGCCGGATCTGGACCGTCTGATGAAACGCTACGACGACCGACCAATGGATTTCGCCGACGCGACACTGGTGCATCTGGCCAAACGGGAATCGCTTACTGCAATCTTTACCATCGATCACGACGACTTCGAGACCTACCGCATCGACGGCAAGCGCCAATTCCGCATCGTCCCATCGCGCTGACGGCTCGTCGCGACTCACCCGTCAAAACGCCGTCGGCCGTCCCTGCGCCCCATCCACGGGGATCATCGCTCCATTGATCCAATTCGCGCGCTCGGATACCAGAAACGCCACCACATCCGCTACCTCTTCCGGCGTCCCCAAGCGCCCGGCGGGAAACTCCCGTTCTACAAACTGTGCAAAGTGCTCGGGCTGCTCCGCCTGAAAACGCGCCCACCCACCACCGGGGAAAAATATCGACCCCGGCGCGACCGTGTTGACCCGCACCCCGCATTCGGCCAACTCCAGCGCCAGCGCACCAGCGAGAAAAATCTCCGCCGCCTTCGCGCTTCCATATTGGGACTTAGGCCCGGGCTTCCACCCCGAAATCGACGAGACGATCACCACCGCGCCCCCGCCTCGCTGCCGCATGTAGGGCAGAGCCGCCCGCGTCGTGCGCACAGCGTGGAACACATTTAGATCAAAGGTCTCCTCCCAGTCCTCATCCTCGGTTTCGAGCAAACTCTGTTCGCCAGCCGCCCCACCTACATTGTTGACCAAAATATCGACGCCGCCCCATTCGGCCGCACAGCGCTCGACAACGGCCTCCACCTCCGGCCGCGAGCGCACATCGGCGACCTCGGCAATAGCTTCGGCCCCAGTCGCCTGCACCTGCTGCAATGCGCGTTCGAGCGGCACTTGGTCGCGGGCGCAAATCGCCACCTTGCACCCCTCATTGGCCAGCGCCAACGCAATCGCCCGGCCGATCCCCCGACTCCCTCCAGTTATCAGAGCAATTTTGTCTTGCAGTCCTAGATCCATATTACGACCTCCTTTGTGCAAAACGGGAAAGGCGCAGGAATTCGATGGGATGCTGGGTATCGCCTTCCAGCGCCAATTCAGCCAAGATTTCGCCCACTACCGGAGAGAATTTGAAGCCGTGGCCGGAAAAACCCGCCCCGAACACCACGGCTGGGCATTCAGGGTGGACGTCCAAAACGAAGTTCTTATCCGGCGTCAGCGAATACATGCAGACGGCGTATTTGCTCAACTCTGGTTGCAGCGCGGGAAAGTATCGCGCGAGAAAATCGAGGACGCAGGGCTGATCGCCGTCGGTCAATGCGCGATTGAGTTGGAGCGGATCGTCCACCGGATCGTGCGACACATTGTGCTCGGCCAACTTGAGGCCCCACGGCTCTTCCGCGGGAAACCCATAGAAGTACTGCTCGCCATCGGCGATGAAGAAACAGGGGAACGCGCCGCGCGCGTACTGCTCCACGCCGCGCCCCTGGTACCACAACAGCACCTTGCGCACCACGCACGCCGCCACGCCCAACCGGCATAGCTCCGGCACCGCCCAAGCCCCGGTCGCCAGCACCAACCGCGCAGCGAACAAGCGCCGTCGCTCGGTCTCCACTACCACTCCTTCGCCCTCGCGCCGCCACGACAGCATAACCTCCCCAGTGTAGAGCTTCGCGCCGTGCTGCTGAGCCAACGCAACGTGCTGACGGACGCAGTCCTCGACTCGGAGAAAACCGCCTAGGGGATCGTAAAAGCCACTCCACTCCCTAGGAAAAGCCAAGCTGGGGTAGCGTTCGGCAATCGCTGCCCCATCCAGCTCCTCATACGGCAAGTCGTGCGCCTGATAACAGGCCGCCTGCCCCTGCATCGCCTCCGAGTCGGGATCGCCCGCCACTAGCAGTCCGACGCGGGCAAAGAGTTCCCCCGCCCCTTCGGCCTCTAGCTCCTCCCACAACTCGTAGGCCCGGTGCAACAGAGGCACATAGTCGGGATGCTCCATATAGGCTTTGCGAATGATGCGGGTATCCCCATGCGAAGACCCCCGGTCGTGAGCTATACCAAAGCGCTCGACAGCACAGACGCGCACGCCGCGCCGCGCCAAGTGGTACAGCGCGGCACTGCCCATGCCACCAGCCCCTGCGACGACGACATCGTATTGTTCTGTGACCATTGTTTGATTATACCTCCCATCGAATCCCTCAAGAGGACCTTAATTCAAACTTCAAACTTCCCCCATCGCCCGCAACCCACAACTTGACGCTACTAGTCCCAAACGCGATACTTTTTTGTCTAAATCAACTCCAACTCAAGGCTTAGCCGTGCGCATTGTCACTGGCACCTATCGCGGTCGGCAGATACCCTCCGGGCGACGCCTGCGCCAGATCCGCCTCACCTCCACGCGCCTCAAAGAAGCCGTATTCTCCATGCTCGGCCCCGATTTGAAGGGCCGCACCTTTCTCGACTTGTGTGCTGGCTCGGGCCAGATGGGACTCGAAGCACTGAGCCGGGGCGCGAGCGTCGAGCTCAACGAACCAGACCACCGGCGGCGGCGGCAGATCCGCTCGCTGCTCTACCAATGGAAGGCTGGCGTCGAGGGCCTGCACTCGGTCAAGGCCCAACAACTCATCCCCCAATTGGCAGCGACCGGCCGCCGCTTTGACATTGTGTACGCCGACCCCCCGTACCACGCCCGCTACTGCGGCGCTCCGCTCCTGCTTGGCCTCATCGAAGCCCTCGGGGAATCCCCGCTCTTTAACGACGAGGGCCTGCTTTTCGTACAGCACCAGATCGACCTAGACGTGCCCGAGCAGAGCGGCCACCTCGCGCTCACCCAGCAGCGAGCCTACGGCAACACCACCCTCAGCATCTATCGCCACCTGATCCCATGAAAATCACCCACGTCGAAGCCATACCCGTGCGCGTGCCCAGGCCGCAGCCGTTCCAAAGCAGCCTCGGCACGCACCAAGCCTCTGAAAACGCCGTCGTCTTGATCCACACCGACGCCGGACTCACCGGCCTCGGCGAAGCCTCCAGCATCTGGGACCGCCGCGGACGCGGAGAAAGCGAGGCCATCAACGGGCTGCTCGCCGACATGCTCTGCGGCCTAGACCCGCGCCGCATCCGCGAGATCGCCGACCGCATGAATCAACTCCTGCACCGCTCCTTCCCGGCCAAGGCCGGCATTGAAATGGCCCTCTACGACTTGGTTGGCAAAGCCTGCGACGTGCCCGTTTACCAACTGCTGGGCGGCCAAGTCCGCGACCGCGTACTGCTGAGCCACTCGCTGTCCATGGGCGACCCCGAGGCCATCTCCGCCCAAGCCCAGAGCCTAGTGGCGCAAGGGTACAAGACCCTCAAAGCCAAAATCGGGCGGGATCTGCGCGCCGACCTAGCCGTACTCACAGCCGTGCGCGGCGCAGTCGGCAGCGAGATTGTCCTGCGCGTAGATGCCAACATGGGCTGGTCCTCCGCCAAGGAAGCCGTGCGCAGCATCGAAGCAATCGCGGATTTTGACTTAGAACTGGTCGAGCAGCCCCTAGCAGCCGACGATTTAGAGGGATTGCGCTTTGTCCGCGAGCGCGTCTCGCTGCCCATCATGGCCGACGAGAGCGTCTGGACGCCGGCCGACGCCCTCAACTGCGTCCGCCACCAAGCCGTCGATGTCTTCAACGTGTACGTGTCGGAAGCCGGCGGCTTGGGTGCGGCCGCACGCATCTTCGCCATTGCCGAAGCCGCACGCCTGCCCTGCATCATCGGCAGTATGCCCGAGCTGGGGATCGGCACGGCAGCCCAAGCCCACCTCGCCTTTGCCATGCCCAACTTGGGCTACGCCAGCGACGTGAATGGCTGCGTCTATCACAGCGGCGACGTCATCCGCGAAAAACTGCCCATCGCCGACGGGTACATCCTCCCGCCACCCGGCCCGGGCCTCGGCGTCACCCTCGACGAGGACGCACTCGCAGAGTACCGCTGCGACCGCTGATGCGCTTTCGGCCCTGTATCGACCTGCACGAGGGGCAAGTCAAGCAGATCGTCGGCACCAGCCTAGGCGACGGCATCGCCCCCCAAACCCACTTCATCGCCCCCCACCCGCCTGCGTACTTTGCGGAGCGCTATTGCAACGACCAACTCTTCGACGGCCACGTCATCATGCTCGGCCCAGGCAACGAGGACGCAGCCGCCCAGGCGTTGGCCGCCTTCCCCGAAGGCTTGCAGGTCGGCGGCGGCATCCGCCCCGACAACGCCGCGGCTTGGCTCAGCCGTGGTGCCGCGCAAGTGATCGTCACTTCTTATGTCTTTAGCGATGGCCAGCTCCACCACAGTCGGCTGGCACAAATGGTAGCTGCGGTGGGGCGCGAGAAGCTGGTCTTAGACCTCAGTTGCAGCAACCGCGATGGGCGCTACATGGTGATGACCGACCGCTGGCAAAAGGCTACGGATTTTGCTATCAGTGCGGACAACTTGGCGCTTCTCGCCGAGTCTTGCAGCGAATTCCTCATTCACGCCACTGGGGTCGAGGGCAAGCAGCAAGGGATCGATGCCGAACTCGTCGCGCTCTTGGGCGAGATCGCGCCCATCCCGACGACGTACGCCGGCGGCGTGAGCAGTACCGAGGACATCGCGGTCCTCCGCAAGCTCGGCCAAGGGAAACTGGATTTTACGGTGGGAGCGGCGCTGGATATCTTCGGGGGCACGGGGCTGCACTACGAGGATATGTTGGCATACCGAGGGGAGGGCGAGGACAACCGTCCCAACTTGTAGAGCTTGACGGCGTTCCCCTTCGGCCCAGATGAAGGGCTCGCTTGCGACAGGGTGCGGACGAGGTCGTCGTGCGACTAGTGGTGGGGCAAAAAGATCGCCGCAAGCAAGTGATCCTGACCGGGCGTCGAGTTGGCTATCTCTCATTGAAGATCAAACCGAGGGTCAGGTAGCGGCCAGAGTGTAGTCGGCGTACCGGACGGTGCATTACGTAGAGGACGCCTTTTATTGGGTTTTATATTGCTCTTTTTGTTCGAGTAATGTCAGTTGTGTAGGTTCTTTCGGTTTATCTGGATAAAGAGACTCAACGGACTTTTCAAAATCGCTAAGAGCGTTCTCATGGCCGCGCAAAAACCAATGTTTATGATTTTCGAGATACGCCTTTCTAATAGACTCGTTACGCAAATCAAGAGGAACGCGCTCCATTCTTGGATCAATACTATCGAATCCTACAAACTCTTTTTGCAAGCGTTCTTGCGACATTTTTACGTAGTCGGGGTTCAATTCAATTCCGACGCCGACTCGATTGAGCTGTTGACATACCCTGAGTGTGGTTCCACTACCCAAGAATGGGTCGAGAACTAGCGATCCTTCATTGCTTGAGGCTAATATCATTCGCTCCATCAGCCCTTCCGGTTTTTGAGTTGGGTGATTCTGTCTATTCTCATTGCAGTAGTGAACGTGCGAAAATTCCCAAACATCCCCTGGATTTGCCCCTCGCATATTGTTGCGTTCACGGTAGTATTTCTGGGGGACGCGAATATCGTCTAAATTAAAAGTAAAATCCTTTGTTTTTGTGAACATTAGAATATCGTCGTGCCGAGGGGAAAAACCTCTCTTTTTTCCTATTCCCTGCGTATAGTGCCACACGATCCAGCTATTGAAAAACATTCCGAACTCTCTATCTAGGAGATCATACAGAGAGGAAATAAACCGGAATCCCATAAAAACATAAATCGTTCCATCGGCCTTTAGGAGCCTATGCGCTTCTTTGATCCAATCTTTTGAGAATGCTAAATATCCTTCAAAGTCTTTAGTATCACGATTATTACCATAGTCTTTTCCTAGGTTATAAGGGGGATCGGCAATGATAAGGTCAACAATCTCAGTGTCGAGTTTTTGCATTTCAGAGACGGCGTCTCCTAAAATTATCTTTTGTTTAATCATCGGATTTTATCCATCCATTTTTATTGGCTAATTCAAGCCATTGCTCAAACGACCGCCGATCAGACTGAAGGTATTTCTGATCGAGCAACTGACAAAACTCCCATGTGGTTCTTTCCTCAAGTTCAACGTAGTGAATATCCCGTATCTGGATTTGTCCTGTTCCAAGCGCAGGATTATAGCTTATGTCACTTGAAGACAGATATTTGAGGTCATAAGCATTATACGCAACAACCTCCATGATTCCATCCATCAATCCTGTAGTTTTATTACGCTTTGAATATACGCGATGTTTCAGAGAAAGAATGACAAATATGTAATCGGAGTCTTCAATATAGGCAGTGCGAATACGAGCATATGAAGTGATATTCGGCGACTTCCCACTAGATTCTATATCCTCTGATGTTGCCTTAACATCAACCTCTGCCGTCACGCCACTTTCAAGTTTTCTTTGCTTCTGGAATTGTAATATGATATCCGCCATATGTAGGCGTTCAACTACTTCTACATTGATTAATTGATATTTATTGTTCTTATCTTCGAGGGCATCATAAAACGTCTGGGCGGCCCACGCTTCAACAAATGGCCCAGCGATCTTATTGATATTCTCCATCGGGAGACCGAACTTTAAATTTGTATTGATAAAAATTTTATTTTTTTCTTGTTCAATGGCTTCTTTAATAATCGCTTCAATAGTAGTCGTGACGAAGTGCGAGCATTCCGAGTAGTCATCAGACTGCTTGGGAATTTTGAAGTTTTGTGTTTCGTATGTCATCGTTGTTCCTTCGCCTTGTTGTAGTTTTTGAGAAATCCGCGCTTTGGCAGCCTCGCGTCGTTTTTCACGCGCCTTGGTTCCACGATTGATTTCGCTTGGCCCTCGGGTACTTTCTCTCATATACGCTTGATAATCAAATTCTGTCTCTTGTGTAGTATTCATCTAGTTATCCTAACGTCTCGGCTCGCCCGAACCCTGTCAAGCGCCTCACTTCGCCGATCTACACCGCCACCCTCACCTCCACATCCCCCGCAGCCAGCGCATTCATATACGCCAGCGTCATATCGCGGGTGCGGTATGTTCCGAAGGCGGCTTCGTCTTCGCGGCGGACGATGGGAAAGGTGTTGAGCACGTATTCGGCGTCGTCCCGCGACAGGCCGTAGAGGTGGAAGTAGAGCGCGTCGAGGCGGGCGCGGAGGTGGCGGCGTTCCTCTTCGTCCCAGATGAAGGGGTTGCCGACCCGCGCCTTGGAGTCGGCGTCAGCAAAAATCAGATGGTCGGGAATGTCCTCATGGCCGGCCGCACTTGGCTGAGGCACGTACTCGGTCCATCCCAATAGCTCCAGAACCGGACGAATCAACTCCTCCTCCGTGCGAGCTTCGTTGGGATTTCGGGAACGGCTGAGGGCGTCGTGATGCCGGGCAACGCCGTCTTTGAACGCAATAAACGCCTCTGGCTGAGCGAGAGACGCTTGCCACTCAGCCGTGGCCTTTATGCCGTCGGTGAGGAAATAGTGAGTGAATAGCTGGCCGGTCATATTGAGAGAAAGCGTTGACTTGTTGGTCTTCGCAGTTTTGAGCCGCTTTTCACGCGCCTTGGTGCCACGATTGATCGCGCTTGGATCCGGTGCGTTTTCTCAACAGCTCCCAGTTTTTACATTGCGGCTAGTGCCCAGACAGCTTAAACAGATTGACCGCCGTAAAATTGATGATGGCCCAGATCGTAAACAGAAGGGCTATCTCGGTCTTCAGCGACATCCGTTCGTCTTTGGGCACCCGCATCGCCAGATGCAGCACCGCGTAGGCCATTGGGATCAGCAGCAGATTGTTGGCATTGGCCCCTTTGAGCACAAAGTCGAGGGTGCGCGGGTCGAACAATATGAACAGCAGCCACCCAAATGGGAAGGCGATTTGGAAAATGCGTATCCAGCGGCGATAGCCCTCTTCTTCGGCTAGCGCGCTCACCTTCAGTTGCCGCAAAAAGTCAGCGCCAATCCGCCCCGAAGAAGCGGCGAAGACCAGCAGCGTGGAAAAGAGCGTGCAAAACCCCCCGAACATGAAGATATAGTACGCCCAGCCACCGATGCTCTCGGTGAAAATTAGCGAGACCTGCTCGACGACCTTCATGCCTTGGGGCAAGACTTGTAGCTGATTGAGCACCGACGCGCCCAGCAGGTAATACGCGCACGTGACCACCAGCGCAATGCCCGTACACACGCCCGCATCCGTGATCAAGACCCGCATCCAACCCCGGTAGCGCGCCTGCCATTCCGGGCTATCGTCTTTTGGCCCGACGAAATCCGGGTAGCCTTTTTCCACGATCCAATAGGGATACATAAAAAGCTCGACCGCGGTCGCGCCGACCGATCCCATCACCGCCAAAGCCACAAACGCGCCTTCGGCGGGCATGGCAAAGCGGAAGCCCGAGGCGATTTGCTCGCTGCTGATTGCGTAGCCCGTGCCTTGCAGTGCGAGCACCGAGCCGATGACGACCAAGCTGAAGGTCGCCACCAGCGCAGAGACCATTTTCTCCAAGTCGCCGTATAGCCCCCGCCACAGCAAAACCGACATAGCGAGGAAAGTGACTACCGCCCACACTTGTTCGGACGCAAAGGGAAAAACCGTGACCATCAGCCCGGCGACCGATCCCAAGATGCCGATGACGGCCACCGTCACCGAGAAGTAGCCCATCACGCAGAGCCACGCGATCCACGAGGTGCCGCGCCAGCGCGTGCCCGGCACTTGGTCGAGGATTTGCACGGTACTACTCTTGCGCAACAGGCACTGCCGACCCAATTCGAGTTGAATCACAAACTTGACCAAACAGGCCAAGATCACCCCCCAGAGAAAGACAAATCCAACCTCGGCCCCCATCCGCGTCGTCACCAACAACTCGCCCGAGCCGACCACCGACCCCGAGACAACGACGCCGGGGCCGATATTGCGTAAGAGGCCGCTGAGACGGGTGGGGGCCTCGCGGATGCTATTTTGTGCGCTGTCCATACGTGTACTCCGTTTTGTCTTCTGGGATCGGGCAAGACGCCCGTAAAAGCGGCCTTAAGATAGGAACTTACTAACCGTTGGCCACTCAAAAACCAGCCACAATCCCCCGCAGCCCCTCGGCATATTGCCCAAGCACCGCATCGGCCCGATCTCCACTACCGCGCTTGTGGATCACTTCCACCGAGCAATACCCATCAAACCCAGCCTCAGCAAGTAAACGCATCGGCTCGGCGTGATCGAAGATGCCCGCGCCCAGCACGTCGCTGACCTGCAACCTGCCATCGACGATCATCCCGTCGTGGGCGTGGATGTGGCGCGTGTGTGCGCCTAGCATCTGGAAACTCTCGGCTGGCTCTTCCAGCACCCGCTGCGTGTGCATAAAATCCCACAGCACCTGCAAATTCGGGTGCCCAGCCCGCTCGACAACCGCGCGCACCGGTGCCGAGCAGCACCAATCGTCGTGCGTCTCCAGCAGCAATGTCACGCCGCGTTCAGCCGCCGCGGGCAACACCTGCGCAAAGCCCTCCACCACGTAATCGACGACAGCAGTCCACTCGCGGCCCCCGCCGCGCTGGCCGCCAAAAACCCGCACCAAACCACAGCCCAAATCAGCCGCTAGGTCGATGTACTTTTTCACATCCTCCACGTGTCCGGCCCGCTCTGCCGCGTCGGGCGCAGCCATCCGTGCCCCAGTCGCAATGCAGCAAATTTCCAAGCCCTCGTCCTCCATCCGCCGGCGAATATCCCGCCGCTCTTGGGCCGCAAGTGCAGCCTCAATCCCGCAGGCGTGATCCCACTCGACTCGCGGCTCAAATCCCTGATAGCCGTGCCGCTTCATGCCGGCGACGACCTCGTCTAACGTCCAGTCTGGACACGCGCTGCTCATAGTCGCCAATTTGATCATAGTATTTTGTTCTCCTCAGTAGCGTTGCGAATGTAACGAATGGACAGGATAGATGGGATTGTATTGTTTTATCCCATCCCGTGTCAAACACCCTCAATTGATGCAAGGTCCCTCATGCAAATCGGCACCACCCTCACTCGCTTCATCATCGAAGAAGAGCGGCAGCACCCCGAGGCCACCGGCGAATTCACCGGCCTGCTCACTGACCTAACCAGCGCGGCCAAAATCATCTCCCGCGACGTGAACAAGGCCGGCCTCGCCGAGGTAATGGGCATCACCGGCCGCACCAACGTCCACGGCGAAGAGGTGCAAAAACTCGACGAGTTCGCCAACGCGCTCATCATCCGCACCACCGATCACACGGGCCGGCTTGCCGGCATGGCCTCCGAAGAGATGGACGACATTTACCCCATCCCGGAAAGACACCCGCGCGGCAACTACATCCTCGTCTTCGACCCGGTTGACGGCTCGTCCAATATAGACGTGAACGTCTCCATCGGCACCATCTTCTCCATCTACCGCAAGAAAAGCACCGACACCGTCGCCCACAGCGATTTCCTCCGTTGCGGCCGCGAGCAAGTCTGCGCGGGCTACATCATCTACGGCTCCAGCACCATGCTGGTTTATACCACCGGCAGCGGCAGCCACGGCTTTACCCTCGACCCAAGCCTCGGCGAGTTCCTGCTCTCCCACGAGCACATCAAAATCCCCAGGAAAGGTCAGTACTACAGCGCCAACGAAGGCAATTATCCCAAGTGGGACAAGCCAGTGCGCCACTATGTCAAGCAGCTCAAAGAAGGTCCGCAATCCTACTCGGCGCGCTACATCGGCTCGCTCGTAGCCGACTTCCACCGCAACCTGCTCAAGGGCGGCATCTTTCTCTACCCCGGCGACAGCAAGTCGCCCAACGGCAAGCTGCGGCTCTTGTACGAAGCCGCGCCCTTGGCTTTTGTCGTCGAACAAGCCGGCGGCGCAGCCTCCAACGGAACCCAACCTATCATGGACTTGCAGGCGACTGAACTGCACCAGCGCACCCCTCTGTTCATCGGCAGTAGAGACGACGTAGCCACGCTGGAACAATTCGTGTGCGGCGAGCGGAAAACAGCGTGAAAATCACCGCCATCAAACTCTCCGTTTTCGAGCTTCCAGCCACTACTCCGCTCTTTGATCTAGAGCAAGTCCCCTACGGCCATCGCACCCGCTGGCAGGCCCGCGGCCATCGCCGCGCCGAGGCTCCCATCCACGTGCTGCACGTGCTGACCGACGCAGGCTTGGAGGGTATCTGCACGGTCGGCGACGCCCGTTACCAAACCATGCGCCGCGAGGAGTTGGAAGCCCTGAAAATCATGGCCGTCGGCCAAGACCCGCTCGACCGCGAGCGGCTCGACGACAAGCTGCGCTGGGCCACCCGCTCGCTGTTTTCGCGCCCGGGCTGGCACGGGGCCTTTGACAATTGCCTCTGGGACATCGCGGGGCAAGCCGCCGACCTGCCAGTTTGCGCCCTAATCGGCCGGACCCGCCCGCGCTGCCGAGCCTATTACAACTTCCCCTCCGGCAGCCTCGACGCCGCCCTAGAAGGGGCAGACCAAGCACTCGCAGCGGGCTTTATAGCGCTCAAAGACCACTGGTCCAGCCCCCCCGACACCAACATCGCGTGGTCGCGCGCCATCCGCGATCACGTCGGTCCCGACATCGATCTATTGCACGACGCGGCTGGCAGCCCCTACACCCTGCGCGAAGCCCTGCGCGTGGGTCGCGCACTGGAAGAACTCAACTACGGCTGGTTCGAGGAGGCCATTTCCGACCGCGATCTCCAAGGCTTGCAAACGCTGTGCGCCGAACTCGACATACCCGTCATGGCCCTTGAGACCCTAATGCACGACTACGAGATCTGCGCTGCTTGGGTCCGCGCCGGGGCCACGGACCTCGTCCGCGCCAACGCCCGCCACGGCACCACAGCCACCCTCAAACTCGCCGCTATAGCCGCTGCCCATCGCACCACCATTGAACTCAACGGTCCGGGCGGTCTCTTCGGCCTAGTCCACGCCCACCTAGTCTGCGCCCTGCAAAACACCACGTACTACGAGTATTTCCCCGGTGGCAGCCGCGACGAAATTGGCCGCGAAATCGGCTTGCTCAATCCCCCGCTTCCCGTCGATGGACACATCGCGCCGCCGACCGGCCCCGGCTGGGGAGCCGAGTGGGACCGGGCTTATTTCGCCAAAAAGCGCGTGGCCGAGTGGTAAATCGTCATTGGTTGAAGGGGGGAGCTGCGTTCGCTAAGTTACGGAACAGCCGTTCCTGTCATGCTGAGCGTAGTGTAACGGAGCCGAAGCATCCCATACCTAAAACTCTCAGAGTTGAGTAACGTCACTTAGGAAGTAACCCGCCGTGAATCTCAACGCCGTCCAAGTCCAATCCTACCGCGCCCAAGGCTATCTCGTCGTGCCGGAGGTATTCGCGCCCGACCAAGCCAAGGCCATGATCGGCCACTACATGGAACTGCGTGCCCAAGGCTCCCATCCGGGCGACAGCGGCGGTACCGACGACCAGCCCGACGACCCCAACCACACCTATCCGCGCATGATCAACATGCACGACTGGGACCTCTCCAGCGCCACTTGGGCCACCCGCCCCGATTTGCTCGCCGCGGTCGAACAGCTCATCGACGACGAGCCCGTCCTGCGCCAGACCATGCTCTACTTCAAGCCGCCCGGCGGCCGCGGTCAGGGCCTACACCAAGACGAGCAGTACATCACTACCGATCCGCTAATCGGCCTGTGGATCGCCCTCGACCCGTCCGATGACGCCGTGGGCCAAATGGTCGTCGTCCCCTGCTCGCACGGCCAACTCCGGCCCGTTGAAAAAGCCGACACCCGCATCTCTTTCACCCGCGCTCAGAGCCAGCTACCTCCCGAGGCCGCAATCGTCGGCCTCGACATGGCTCCGGGCGACGGCCTCTTCTTCGACGGCAAAACCATCCACGGCTCCTATCCCAACCAGACTGCCGACCGCTGGCGGCGCAGTTTCATCTGCCACTACATCGGCAAACGCGCCGAACATTTCGAGCCGCCCGAAGGTTTTCACGTGGGGCACGTGTGAGACAACGCTATGGCCTTCGCTTTTTCCGACCGCCACATCGACGAGTACCGCACTCAGGGCTATACAGTCTTCCGCCAACTCCTGCCTCCTTCCCTCGTCGCCGACCTACGCCGCGTCTGCGACGAGGCGCGAGACTTAGCCCGCCAACAGCGCGGCCCCCAAGCCCAGCGCTTGCAGCCAATGGCCGACTTCCCGCTCGACCAACAGCCCTTTATCGACTATGTAGAACTCCCCGCGCTCAACGACGCACTCCACCGCTTGCTCGCGCCGGATTTCCGCGTCGGCGGCCCGCAGGTCATGGGCGTGCTCTTTGAACCAGCCGAGTCGCCGTGGTGTACCCACTGGCACCGCGACTGGCGCGACAATATGCCCGGCTTAGAGCTAGCTCGCTGGGACGAGTACTTTGCCGACGACCGCTACTTCAACCAAGTCAACTGTGCCCTGTACACCGATTCATGCACGTGGGTCGTCCCCGGCAGCCACCTGCGCCGCGACCTGCCGTGCGAAGCAGCGCGCTTTCCCGAGCGCCCCATTGCCAAGCCCGATCTCGAAGGACAATCCGCTACTGAACGCGAGTCTAGCTGCCGCGAATACGCACAGAGTATGCCCGGCGCCCGGCAACTCTTCCTCGACGCCGGTGACTTCTGCCTGTACCGCAACACCCTCTGGCACATCGGCAACTACGTGCCCTACGCCAAAAGGGCAACCCTGCACGATGCCGTAGATACCGACGAGTTTGCAGCGTGGCGCGACGAGACCGTGCGCATAGTCCAAGAGCGGCGGGCGGCGGGACACGGAATGGAGAATCCCAATGGCTAAAAACAGCCGCCTCGTGTATTCGTCTGACACCGGCCGCGTACAGCAGCCGAAAAAGCAAGCCCCCGCCCCCACCGGCGACGGCATCGCCCGCGTGCGCCGCGAAAAGAAGGGTCGCGGCGGCAAGACCGTCACCACCATCTCGGGCCTGCGTCTATCCGCCGCCGAACTAAAGACCCTCGCCGCCGAACTCAAGCGCAAATGCGGCAGCGGCGGATCGGTCGTCGATCGCGTGATAGAAATTCAGGGGGACAAAGTGGATGTCGTGCTCGCCGAGCTAGCCAAGCGCGGCTATCAGGCCAAGCGCGCCGGTGGCTGATCACTCCAACTCAAACACAAACGGCAAACTGACCCACACCGGGACGGCGCGGTCGTTTTGCACAGCCGGCGAAAACTCCCAAGCCTTGGCGGCCTGTGCCACCGCGCGATGGAAGACCTGCGGCCCCTCAATGCGGTCAATGTGCTCGACCCGTCCCTTTCGACCCACCAACACCCGCGCAAAGACCTTGCCTTCCACCAGTGCTCTCCGCGCACTGTCGGGATAGGCCGGCAGAACCTTCCTAAGCACTCTCGGCGGCTGCTCCACCATCCACAACTCCGCGGCCTCCACTTCCTCCTCCAAAGGGAACTCAGTCACCACCACGGGCGGCGGCAGCTTATACTCGCGCACGGGTCGCGTCCGCACGTATGCCACCGGCTCAATGCGCCGGACTGGCGGCGGCGGCAAGGGCAGCCGCATCTCGGTCTCAGGAACGAGTTCCAGTTCGATGATCACAGGCCGCTGCACGGACCTTCTCGCATCGAAAGCAATCTGCGGATCAATCGCCACCACCACAGCCAGCAACAAGACCGCAAACCCCGCCGAAGCGCACAGATCCCGTGCATAGGTGCGCTTGAGATCTGCATCTTTGCTCTTCAGCCGGATCATGCTGGCCTCGGCATCAATTAGAGGGCGGGATTTGCTTGCCTTGCGGATCCTGTTCGTCGCTGATTTGCGCGCCCAACTCGGCGGCCAGCTCGCCGCCGATAAAGTGCTCAAGCGCGTCGGCTGGGTCGTGTACGTGGTCTGCGGGCAGGCCCAGATGGCTCATATAGGTCTCCCAAAGCCGGTGATGGCGCAGCAGGCGCAGCGCGACTTGTTGGCCCTTTGCAGACAATTCGACCAGACCATTCGCCTGGGCCAAAAGTTGCCGCCGTCGCAGATCGCCAAAAGCTAGCTGAGCCAGCGGACTCCAAACGGCCGCAGTCGCCACCAATTCGGCGGGCCGCAGCCCAGCGCACCCGACCTCCTTCTCTTCGCGCCGCACCAGCGCGAGCAGCATGTGATCTTGCGCCACTTGCAGCGACAGCCGCACGCGCTGATAAATCCGCGCCAACACGCCCTGATTGGGCGAAAAAAGCAAGGAAAAGAGAAATATCCCGCCGATGACCACCACCATGGCACCGGCGATGGAGCTATCCCATAAGCTAGCCAAAAAGTAACCCGCCACAGCCGAAACGATCCCAAAAAACACGGCCAACCCTATTACCGCGATGAGCCGGTCGCTCCACAGGTAAGCGGCTGCTCCAGGCACGATCAGCATGGCCACGACCAAGATCGCGCCCACGGATTCAAATGACGCCACTGTCGTCAGCGCGACCAAACCCATCAATAGATAGTGCATCAGCGTGGCGTTGATCCCCACCGACATGGCCAAGGCCGGATCAAAAGCAGAGATCTTGAATTCCTTGTACAAGAGCGCGATCACAATCAGATTAATCGCCAGCATCGCGCCCAATATCCACACCGGCCGCGGCCCCAACGATTGGTCGCCCCACAGCAGCAGATCCCAAGGGGTATAGGCGATCTCGCCGTAGAGTACGCACTCCTGATCGAGATCTACTTGACCGGCATACGCGGTGATGATCACCACGCCCAGCGCGAAAAGCGCGGTAAACACAATGCCGATGGCCGCGTCCTCTTGCACGCGCCACCGCCGGTGAAATGCCTCGACCAACAGCGCGGTTAGTAAGCCGAAGGCGGCTGCGCCCAGAAACATCGGCAGCACCGCGCGGCTGCCCGACAGCAGGAAGGCCACGGCGATCCCCGGCAGCACGGCGTGGCTCAAAGCGTCGCCCAACAACGACATCTTGCGCAACACCAAGAAGGTGCCCAACAGGGCGCAGGACGCAGTGACCAACACGCCGGTGAGCACGATCCAAAAAGCGCCTTCGATCATTCGCGGCCTCCCCGGCGGTAGTGGCTACCGGTGCCGTGGATGTTGACGATCCAGGCCGGGTCCAGCCCTTGCTCGCGCTGGAGGATGTCCTCTAACTCGGCGATGATTTCCGGCGTCAGCAAGTGCTCGACTTCGTCGGCGGGCCGATCCACGTGATCGGCGTCGAGTATGGCCCGATAGTACAAATAGTGCTCCCACAAGCGGTGCGATTTAACCACGAAAAGCCCTTCTTCCGAGCCTATAGCCGTCAGGGCGAAACGCCCATCCTGAGCGGCGACTAGCCCCTTCTCGGCGAGTCGCCGCCCGAGGCGTTTGACCCGGTCCGGCGACAGGCCCATCTCAATGGCCAACTCCTCCACGGCCAAGGAGCGACTCGTCCCCAACTTCTCTTGCAGCTCAATGCAGGCGCGCAAAAAGTGCTGCTGGCTCTCGCGGCGGCTGTTGTGCCGCTGCCTGCGCCACCGCGCCAACACCCCCCGCTGGGGCGCGAAAAGAGCCGACACCACAAAGCACAAGGTGGCGCTGAGCACCATCACTGGGCCAGTGGGTATCCGCGGCACCAAGGAACTGATGAAGGTGCCGACGACCCCAGACAAGCCCCCGAAAGCAGCGGCGAGTAGCACCATCTTGTGCAGGTGCTCGGTCCAAAAGCGCGCCGCCACAGCCGGCGTGATCAGCATGGCCGCAATCAGCACCACGCCTACGGCCTGCAAGCCCACGATCACCGTCAGCACGATCAGCCCCATCAGCAAGGCGTCGATCCAGCGGGACGAGTACCCGAGCGTCTGCAAAAAATCCGCGTCGAAAATCAGCGCCTTGAACTCCTTAAAGAACAAGGCCACCGCGAGGATAATTAGGCCCGCCAGCACGCTCATGACGCGCAGGTCGTCATCCACCAGCGAGGCCGCCTGCCCAAAGAGGAACTTGTCCAAACCGCTCTGATTGCCCGTGCCGACCCGCTGAACGTGGGTCAACAGCACGATCCCCACGCCAAAAAATACCGACAGCACAATGCCGATCGCCGAATCCGCCTTAACGCGGGTATAGTTGATGATGAACTGCATTACCAACACGCCGAGCACCCCGGAAATCGCCGCACCTGTCAGCAGCACTGGCAAAGCCTTGCTCCCCGTCCACAAATAGGCCAACGCCACCCCGGGCAGGGCCGCGTGCGCCAGCGCGTCGCCGACGAGGCTCCGCCGCCGCAACACCGCAAACGACCCCAGCAACCCGCCGGTCGCGCCGATCAGCAGAGAGCCGAAGAGCACGAAGCGCACATTGGCGTCGGCCAAGCTCAAGAACCGCAGGGCGTTTTCGACTAGCATCGTCAGCCCTCGCGCCGCTGCTCGGCCATGGCTTGGGCGGCCTGTGAGAGCACGGTCAGCCGACCCCCATAGGTCTTTTGCAGGTTGTCGTCGGTAAAGACCTCGCTGGTCGGGCCGGACGCCACGACCCGCATGTTGAGCATGATGACCCAATCGAAGTATTCGGTTACAGTCTGCAAGTCGTGATGCACGACCAAGATGGTTTTCCCCTGCTCGCGCAGGGCGACCAAGCTGGCAATGATCGCGCGCTCGGTCGCCGCATCCACGCCGGCAAGCGGCTCGTCCATGATGTAGATGCGGGCCTCTTGGGCCAAGGCGCGGGCGAGAAAAACCCGCTGCTGCTGGCCGCCCGATAGCTGGCTAATCTGCCGCTCGGCAAAGGAGGTCATGCCCACCTCGTCGAGGGCCGCCCAGGCCAAGCGGCGATCTTCCTTGCTCGGCCGCCGCATCCATCCCACGTGGCCGTAGCGGCCCATCAGCACCACGTCGAGCGCGCTGACCGGAAAGTCCCAATCCACGGACTCGCGCTGCGGCACATAGCCGATGATCTTGCGCATCTGGCTGTAGTCCTCGCCGTAGATCTTGACCCATCCCGACGCCTTGGGCACGAGATCCATAATGGCCTTGATCATGGTGCTTTTGCCCGAGCCGTTGGGACCGATGATGCCCACGAGCTGTCCTTCGGGCACATCGAGATCCACGTCCCACAGCACCGGCTTCTTGTGGTAGGCAATGGTCATGTCGTGGATCTGGATGGGATGGGGCGCGTTCACCGCAAGGCTCCCACAATGGTGTTGACGTTGCTTTCGACCATGCCCACATACGTGTCGGCACCGCTGCCAGTAGCCCCCATCGCATCCGAGTATAGGGTGCCGCCTATTTCCACTTGGAAGCCGCGGTCCAAGCATCCTTCGCGCACGGCCTCAATCGAGCGCACGGGCACGCTGCTTTCGACGAAGATGGCCTTGACTTGGCGCTCCACGATCAGATCGACTAGCTGGGTGACATCGTTGACCCCGTAATCGGCCACCGTGGAAATGCCTTGCAGGCCGACGACCTCCACTCCGTAGGCCCGGCCAAAGTAGCCAAAAGCGTCGTGAGCCGTAATCAGCACGCGGCTGGCCTCCGGCAGCAGCTCGACCTGCTCGACGACCCATTGGTTTAGCGCGTTGAGGCGCTCCTGGTAGCGGGCACCATTCTGGCGATAGACCGACGCCCCTTCCGGGTCTATTGCGCTCAGACGAGCCACGACCGGCTCGATCGTCTGCGCCCACAGCGATACGTCGAACCATATATGAGGATCGAAGTTGCCCTCGAATTCCGGCGGACGCAGCAAGCGTTCTTCTGGTATCTGCTCAGCCACGGCCAACACCTGCTTGCTGCGGGCCATTTTGGCGAAGATGTCTTCCATTTTACCTTCGAGAAAAAGGCCGTTGAAGAGAATCAAATCCGCGGCCGTCAGCTTGGCCAAATCGCCTTGCGATGCCTTGTAGTAATGCGGATCGACGCCCGGGCCCATCATCCCGACAACCGAGATGCGGTCGCCGCCGATATTCCGGGCGAGGTCAGCCACCATCCCGGTGGTACACACCACCTCAATCCGCTCGTCTTTGCGCTCGGGCGCGGCGCAACCCAACGCGTACAACAAAATGAAAATCCAGAACATGATTCCTTGCTTATCTAATTTAGTTGACGTACAAAAATAAAAATTTAGCTATGGCTAAAAAATTGTCAAGGTTATTGCTAAATCTGTTTTTGGCTTTATTTTCAAGACAAAGTGCGTAACCTTGGAGGCAAGGGGTGCTAACGCAGGCTATTGAAGATTATCTCAAGACGATTTACAAATTGCAGCACAGCGACGAGCACGGCGGGCGCGTCACCACCTCGGTGATCGCCAGCCGCATGGAAGTGGCTGCGGCCTCGGCGACGAACATGATCAAGAAGCTCGCCGAGCTAAATCTGCTCATTTACACGCCGTACCACGGGGTCGAGCTAACGGCCAGCGGCGAGAAGATCGCCTTGGAGACCATCCGCCATCACCGCTTGATCGAGCTGTACCTCAGCCAAGCGTTGGGCTATTCCTGGGACCAAATCGACGCCGAGGCCGACCGTCTAGAGCACGCTATTTCCGAGGAGTTTGAGGATCGCATCGACGAGGCTTTGGGCTATCCAACCGTCGGTGCCCACGGCGAGCCAATCCCCACCAAGCAAGGCCAGATCGATCACCCGAAGTACCGCCGTCTCTCCGAGCTACAAGACGGCCAGTCCGCGGTCATCCGCCGCGTCAGCGACCGCAATCCCCAAATGCTGCGCTATATGGAAAATTTGCAATTGCGCTTGGGCACCCGGGTCGAAGTCACCGCCAAGGCACCCTTTAACGGCCCGCTGCAATTGAAGATCGACGCTTCTAGGGAGGTGTCGCTAGGGCTGGAAGTGGCCGGTAGTATCTTCGTCGAAGCCGATTAAGAGCCTTCTTTATGGCGCCCGGTATGCCCGTTGGAGGACGCCAAGCGATGGAGCTTGCGCTCTGCCTCTAGCAGGGGGATTACTTGCTCAAAGTACTCGCAGAGCGCGTGTAGGCGGCCATTTTCGGTCGTCATTTCCAGTAGTTGTTGTCTAATCCCCAGATCGAGGCCCGTCACTTGGGCGATTTGAAAGGCGTTTTGCAGAGACCCTACTTCAGCTCGCGCACCGCTCACTTCCTCAAGTTGCTTCACCAAGTTCTCCAAGGCCGCAACGGCCTTGGCCAAGAGCACTGGATCCGTCGGCTCCTCGGTGTCATCTATGTATTCTACCCACGCCTCTAAGTAGGGCTTGTGTTCGGCAATGCGAGCGACGCGAAAGCGCCGCGCGCCGCGGACGATGATGTTGAGTCGTCCATCGTCGAACTCGTCGAGCACTTTGGCCAACAGCATTGCGCAGCCCACCTCGCCCTGTACCTCGCGGTCCTTCCCCAGAATCATGCCAATGGGCAAGGTCTCGCCGTGCTCGTCAGCCGCCCGCACATCGGCGAGCATCTGCTTGTAGCGCGGCTCAAATATGTGCAGGGGCACGATTTGGTCGGGGAAGACGACCACTGGCAGGGGAAAGAGTGGGATCGGATTGCGATCTAGCATGGGCGCGGCGCGTTGAGTTAGGTGGTAAGAGCAAATTAAACCGCCGATACCAGCGAGGGCAAGCGGTGGCTGTGGCAACTAGGAATTTTCGATCTACTGCGACGCGGTTGGCACTATTGACATTATACTAGCTGCGCGACTCATTAAGGAGTGTTCTCAAAACCGGGACTTGGCTATGGCGCGCCGCCGCAAGAGAAATGTCCGCAGCGAGATCGAGCGAGCCCACAACCGCGCCAACCTCAAGAGCCACATCCGCGCCCTCGGCCTCCAGTCCGAGAACGAGTACCGGGCTTGGTGCCGCAAACGCGGTTTGGGCGACGGACTCCACAAGAGCAATCGCCAGATCCAAAAGGAGCGCCAGTTCGCCCGCCGCCAACAGGGCGAGGCCGCGCTCACCCGCACCCGCCAGCAAACGCGCAGCCCGGCCAACACCATCCGCCAGCTCTACGACCGCAGGCTCCCCAAGGGACGGCTCGGTGCCGACTACCTCTACAAGATCCGCGGCCTCTTCAACGCCTTTCCCTACGGCCCGCCGCGCCGCGCCTTTCTCGACATCCTGCTGCAAGCCGCGCGCCGCGCCGACCTGTTTCGCCTCGACCCCGTCATCCCCGCTTTCGGTGCCCACCCGCAGAACAACTTCATCGAAGGTCTAGCCACCTTGGCTCGCCATTCAGAAGACTGGGTGCGCCCCGTGGCCGAGTGGGTGCCGCCGAGCCACAACCCCCGCAAGCAGTTCCACCACCTCGCCTGCCACCTGCTGGCCCGCTATGACGTACCTGTTTTTATGGACGCGGCCTTTTTCACCTCACAGATGCCAGATGCCGGTTTGCATCAGGCGTGGTTCAAACACATCGGCGCGGGGCAGAACATCCGCACCGCCGACCTCCCCGTCGCCTTGAGCAAGAAGTCGGCCCACTGCTTCCTCACCGCCCCCGACGACCTCTCCATCGCCCACGCCCTGCGCTGGGGTCAGGTCTTGGGCCAAGGCGGCAGTCCGGCGCTGGCGCGGGCGGTGATTGCCACCCGGCTGGGCCAGTCGTTTGAAAACGAGGACTTCTGGTCCACCGCGATCCTGTTTTTTGCCAACAATCCCATGCTCGACCCAGCCCACGTCGGCCCTATCGTCGATTTTATCCACGATCAGAAATACGTGCCGCAGCAAATCGCCCTTCCCGGCGGAGGCTTCGAGCAAAGGCCACCGGCGCAGCCGAACTTTTCCATGAAGAGCCGCAGCATTCCCAAACTGTTGCGCCAAATTGACGAGTGGCACGAAGCGCTGGCGCGGCAGGTGCTGCTACCCAATGAAGATGCCGAGCCAGACAGAATTGGCGGCAAAAAGGTGCGCGTCCGGCACATGTCTTGGGGCGCTTCGAGTATCGGCGAATTCGAGATGAAGCAAGAGGACAAGCAACTCGGCGAGACCCTCACTTGGAGCGTAAAGGAGCTACTCTCCAACCACGAACTAGGGGCCGAGGGCCGCGAAATGGGTCACTGCGTCTATACCTACGCCAAGAGCTGCCGCAACGGCAGTACCTCGATCTGGTCCCTCGGCGTAGAAGACGGCAAAGGCCACCGCCACCGCGTCCTCACCATCGCCGTCGATCCCCGCAGCCGCACTATCACCCAAATCCGCGGCCGCTTTAACGCCCTACCCAACGCCAAAAACAAAAAGAACTTGGAGCGCGCTTATCAGAAGATGCTGCTCCGCTCGCACAACGTGCTCGGGCAGTGGATGAGCCGCGAATTCATCACCAAGCGCTGCTGATTCAATCCCGCAAGACAGCCAACGCCTCGGCGACCTCCTGACAATCCGAGGGCCGTGAATCTGTTGCTCAATTGTCCGGCGATATTGGCCGTCTTCTGTTTGAACCTGAATCGCTTTAGGCCAACTCTTCAGGCGGTAGGAGGATAGCGCCGCCCATTGAGTTGCTCGCCAATAAAGGTTGCTCGCACCCCGTAGTGGTACGTGACCAAAATGACAGCCGTTGCCGCGCTCAGCACGAGGAGAAACTTCACCACGGCGGGAAGTGCCACAGAAGCAAGAAAGGTCGGCAGCACCATGACGAGGGGCGGATGGACGATGTACATCCAGTACGAGGCGTCAGCCATGTAGCGCCAGCGGACGCTCGGTCTCTCCATGTAGCGCAGGAACAACCCCAAGAAGCCATACACCAAAAACCAGATCGTCGGTGCCAGAAAGAGGATTGCGCCGACATGCTCGCCGACCGCGGTTGGGTCGCAAAACCGCCCGGTGCCGCAACCTATATCGACGAAGTAGCGGTGAATGAAAAAGCAAACAAGTCCGGCCATGAAATACCCCCAAGCCGGTTTCTTGAACCTGTCGAGAACTTCCCGCCGCTTGAACAGGAGCCAGCCAAACAAAAAGAACAGCCCATACGTCCCGAGAATGCGCAAGGGGGGCAACAAGCCTCCCCAATAGTCAATCGACCAAGATCGCATCTGATACAGTATCGCGCCGCTGATCGCAACGAACAACACGAGCCCGAGTCCGTTAATGGATTGACTAAAGGCATCGAGGAAACGAGCTCGCACCGTCTCGGGAATGCGGTAGATTAGCGGCATGAGGACGCTGGCACCCACACAGAAAAGCAGTAAGTGGTACAGAAACCACAGGTGCATGAGAAGGTGTTCCCACACGTGCTCCAAGGCCACGACTGAGGGGTCGGTTTCGGGCTGCAGTACGGCCGTAAATTGCTGCGCGTAGAACATGCTGCCGGCCATCGCCGGAGAGATCACCAGCCAGCCAAAGATGAGCGGAACCCCTATCCGGCTCCAGCGGTGGCGCAGGAACGCCTTTGTCCCACGGGTTTCAATGAGGAAGGCCGCAAAGAACCCGGCGACGGTGAAGAAGACCGGCATCCTGAATACGTGAATGAAGACGATCAGCCAATCGAAGATGGGGTTTGTATGCGCGTCTTGATAGGGCCATCCAATATCGCTCGGAAGAACGGGGACGTAGTTGATGGAGGTATGCAGCACCAATCCAAGCATCATCATGACCGCTCGCAGGCTGTCGAGCGAATGGTAGCGCGGGAGTTTGGTCTGTGGCTGCTTGTCGGCCATGCTACCCTCTCGGCCGCCGCCGTACTATGCGAAATTTAAACGAGTTGCTGGGACGCGGGTGGGGCACCTGCTTGATTTTCAATTCGTGGTCGGCTGGCTCCAAGGCCAGCTCGAACTCATGCAGAATAGTGGCCAGCGTGAGCATGATTTGCACCTCGGCAAAACGCCCACCCAGACAACTATGTGCCCCCAAACCGAAGGGGGCATACGCCCCTTGCTGGCGATGCTCGGCCCGTTCTGCCGTATAGCGGTCAATGTCGAACCGATGGGGCTGGGGGAAAAACGCGGGTAGCTTGTGCGGCACTGTGCTGCCTATAAGCACCTGGGTGCCCGCCGGAATAGTATAGCCCCTAAGTACACGACAGTAATCTAAGTTGTGGTACGGCCCTGCTTTAGGTTTTATTTGTAATCGCCCAAGATTACATCTAAAACCTAAATACAGGAGCCGCACCATGCTTATTCATATGCTAAAGAAAGCCCTCATGCAAGGGTCTGTATCCCTCTCCCGCCACCGCATGGACCTGATTAGTGGCTTGGTGTGCGCACTGATTCAAGTGCGTTCGGTCAATCTGCGGAAACTGGCGTGTAGTCTGCCGGGGATGGCCCAAATAGACAGTCACTATCGCCGTCTCCAGCGTTTTTTCAGCAGTGGGGTCTGCCCGTCGGTGTTTACCGAGTTGATCCTCTCCAAGTTAGTCCGCCCCGGTCAGTCCCAGCTCTTGGTCATGGATCGCACCCATTGGACGTTGGGTCGCACCGATCTGAATGTGTTGTGTGTCGGCTTGGTCTATCAAGGCGTGTCGATTCCATTGGCCTATCAGTCGTTGCAAAAGCCAGGCAACTCCAACACCGACGAACGTAAACACCTGCTGACCCAGGTATTGTCCTACTTCGATCCGGGCGTGTGCTGTCTGGTTGCCGATCGCGAGTTTATTGGTCGAGCGTGGTTTGATTTTTTGCTGGAGCAACCGGTCGATTTTGTGATCCGCCTGCGCGGCAATACCGGCCTTACCCTCGACGATGGCCGACAGCGGTATGGCGCTTCTTTTAATGAACGAATGCCTCGGGGCACCACCCGATACTATCCACACACGACCCTCTATGGCGGCTTGGCCCTGAATTTGGTGTGTCATCGCCCCGTCCGCGGCGAGAAGCTCCTGCTAATCACCAATCGAACCGACCTCAAGCAAGTGCTTGCACTCTATGGCCAGCGCTGGGCTATCGAGACGACCTTTGCGTGTTTGAAATCGAGAGGATTTAACCTCGAAGATACCCATCTGATCCACCCGCAACGATTGCACCTGCTGCTGGGGCTGCTGGCGTGGACGCTCCTATGGGCATTACTAGTAGGACAGCAGTTGCATCAAAGAAAACCGATCCCTATAAAAAAACATGGACGAAAAGCCATAAGCCTCTTTCGAAAAGGATTAGACCAACTCACACAGATCATACACCAAACACGAGACCAACCTAAACCCGCCCGACAATATCAACCCATGTTACTGTCGTGTACTTAGCTCGGGTGGTAAGATTCCCACCATATATGTGCCCCTTGTAGTCATTGAAGAGCTTGACAAACAAAAAGACCAGCACAAACTCCGCAAGATGCGTGAGAGAGCAAGGAAAGCCCTTGCCCTAATCTATGAGAATACTGACGAAAATCTCTCAGGACGATTGAGAAACAACGTACAATTGGTCGTCGAATCTAAGGATCCAGAAATAGACTGGGACGATCTGAATCTTAAAAAAAACAAACCAGACCATCGAGTCATCGCGTCTGCTTTATCGTTGGCTTCTGATTCAAACCAAGTAGCAGTAGTTCAAAGAGACTATGGTATTAAGCTGACTTTAAGAAGACTGAAGTTACAATCCATTGAACTACCGACAGAACTGCAGTTGGAGGACGCTCTTGATGAGTCGGATCGTGAGATTAAAGAGCTTCGTCTCGAAAACGAGCGTCTTAAATCACAGTTCCCCAAACTTTGTCTGGAGTCAGGAGAGGAGTCGAATCGAGGTCTGATAGTGATAGATCCAAAGCTTCCTTCCTATTCAAAGACCGAACAAGAGAAAATTCTAGAGAGACTCCACGAGGAGTATCCTTTGATGGAGATGAGGAACATCCGAGGCGGCCCTTCGTCATCAGCATTGGCATTCATGGGTATAGAGATCACGGATAAACAACGGAAACTCTACAACGATAATTTGCGTACCTTTTATGAGGAATACCTAGATTGGCTCGTCAAGACGAGAGAGATTAAAAATAAGAGGTTGCTATTGATGCCCCTAGAGCTCTGGGTTTACAATAGTGGGTCTTGCCCGGCACAGGACGTGGATGTGGAAGTCTGCTTTCCTGATTATGTAAGTGTTTCGCTAGGTAAAAATACTTTGGACCTACCCCCTGAGCCAAAACCGCCTGAACAACCGAAACCGAACTCACTAAATGTGTCCATCCCCTCATTGACCCCAGATTTTCGGATCAATCCAAGAGTATCTAATTTCTCATCGTTAAAGGATATAATCAACTCTCCACCAGAGGCTTCAATTTACGAAGACGAAGGAGGGACCTGTGTAGCTATGCACTGGGATAGTATCAAGCACGGTTATCGTCATCAGATTTTGCCAAAACCACATGTACAGTTTGAGTCCTATGAGTCAATTAGAGGTTTTCAGTTAGAATATTTGATTAGTGCGGCGAATCTATCCTCTACATCCGAGGGGAAATTTGATGTTGAGGTTAAAATAAAGCATCTAGGATAAGGATTCTGGCGTTCATTTGTGCTGCACTCATTCTGAACTATCTTGCCCCCACATGGAAAACACGTACTTCGTCCCAGCCGACGCCGAGCACGTCGCCCGAGAAAAAAACAAGGCCAAGGAACTGCGCCGCTCCCAATGGTGGAAGCGCAAACGGGCCGCTGGCCAGTGCCACTACTGCCAGCAGTCGTTTGCGCCTCAAGAGCTGACCATGGATCACGTGGTGCCACTCATCCGCGGCGGCCGCACCACCAAGTCCAACGTGGTGCCTTGCTGCAAGCACTGCAACAGCCAAAAGCAGCACCTGCTCCTCGTCGAATGGGCGGCCTATCTAGAGCGGCTGCACAACGAAGGCTAGTGATAGTCCACAATGTCGGCGATGGCCGCAGCCACTTCCTCGGCCACTTCCGCCGGCACTCGCGGATTGAACGGGCCACCATCGCCGCCGTCCACATCGCTGAATCCCCCCAAGTGCATGGCCTCGACCACGGCTGAATAGTTGTACATGCGACCGTTGCGGAAGCGAATTTCCTCTAGGGGCGCAAGCTGATTTTCAATCTGCTGCGAAGTCGCAAAATCGCCTCGGCGCTGGGCGTTGTTGATCTCGTCTGAGGCGCGGGCAAAAGCCACGTTGATCCCCGACGTATGCCCTTTGGTGCCGCGCTCGGCTGGCCCGGTCGAGCGATCCCCCACGCCCCAAATCACCAGCGCAGCCCCTTCTTCCACCCCCGCGACAATCGGCTCAACATCATCAACCGTGGTGCCGATCTTCAGCCCGACGAAGTGCTCGGATTCGTTCATCAGCCGCACGGCTATCTCGCGCTCGGCTTGGTTGCGCAGGTAGTAGAGCAACTTGGCCCCACACGAACGCCCCAACCGCTCGGCAAAATCCATGTAGTACGCGAAAATGCCCTCTGGACTGGCCACGCCCGTAAGCGGCATGACGAGATAGACATCCGGGGGATATTCGAGCGCGGCCTCCCGCTCGATTAACCGCTCGGCATCCCCAACCGGATTGGGAGCAAGCCCGGACATCAGCACCCCGCGCCCCCCCATCTGCTCGCCGGTAAAGCCCAACAACCGCACTTGCTCGTCCGCGCTAATGTGGTGGATCAAGCTAGTGCCGGCGATACCGATCACCCGGGGCCGGTCGCCGTCCAAGTGATTGTTCTCCATCAAGTAGTTGATGTTCTTGGCGTGAGCCTCGTAGTCGATTTGCCCGCCGCGAAACGGGACCACCGGGATGGAAGTAACCGAGTTTAACGCGGCGAGTAGGTCTTCTTTTTGCAATGGCATGTTTAACCTCAACTGTGTTAGGTGGCAATGAATTTAACGCTCAGGTGCGAAACGGCTCATGTCGCGCCCCGGAGTTCCCTCGGCAATCCAACGAGCGACGATTTGGCCGGTAATCGGGCCCAGCAAGACGCCGTTTTTGTAGTGCCCAGAGGCCACAAAAACGCGCGGCGCATCCGTCAGCGGGCCGATGAGCGGACGCCCGCCTCGGGGCTTGGGCCGCAGACCAGCCTGCTGGCGCGACAGCGGCAAACACCTCCCTAGTGCAGAGCGCACCTCCGAGGCAAACTGCGCAGCGGCTGCACGGGTCGTCTCCAACCGAAAGCCGACCTCCTCCGACGTCGCTCCCACGATCGTTTCGCCGCCGTCTGGAATGAAGTGGCGTCCATTTATTCTCACTAAGTGGCGCAGCGGGGCACCGACAAAACGCGCTTGTTGGCCCCGCACCGGGCGCAGGGCAACGCGATCACCGAGTTGGGCGGCCAAGTCGCCGGTCCACGCCCCAGCCGCCAAAACCGCAAAGTCGGCGCGGTGGGTTCCGCGAGTAGTCACAACCTCGACGGCCTCGCCCTCTTGGGCAATGCGCCAGACGCGCTCGCCCCAAGCAGCAGACACTCCCTGCTTTACGGCCGCCGCCCAAAGCGCCGCGCCCAATTTGAGGGGATCCACCCGGTGATCGTCGGCAAAATACAGCCCCTCGCCGCCGCCGTCCAACCCCGGCTCCGCATCGCGCAGGGCTTGCTCGTCGAGCCGCTCGACCCGACAGCCGCGCTCGCGGTTGAAGCGCCATACCTCCTCTAGCTGAGCTGGGTCAGTAAAAAGATCAATGCCGCCGAGAGGACGCCAACCCACGTCTGCGCCTAAGTCTTCGGCTAGGTCGCGGGCTAGCCGGGCGTGCAAAGCGTGGCCGTCGCGGAAAAGCTGGGCGTAGGGATTGTCGCCGCCGTTGCAGTGGGTGAGGACGCCCAACGAGGCCCGGCTCGTGGGCGAGCCTGCGGGGATCCCCTCGTCGAGCAGAACTACCTCCGCGCCTTGCCGGGCGAGGAAATAGGCCATCGAGCGGCCAACGATACCGGCCCCGACCACCAACACCCGCGCGCCCGTCAGGGCCATCCTGCGTCCATCTGCGTCCATCTGCGGATCACCAACACGCACACGCCCCACCAAGGCCATCTAGCGACCGACGATCGGCGGCAGGTTGGTCGCCGGGCAGGCGCGAGGGCCTTGGACTGGATAGCCCATATCCGCGAGGACGCAGTTGATTTGGGCTTCTAGCTTGATCAGGTACTCCTGCTCGGTCGCGCTACTCGACGCGCGCGCTGGGCCTACGTCAAAGCCGCGAGCCGCCACCCCAGTCTTAAAGCCCTCTGGGAAATTGACCCCGAGGAGCATCAAGTTGATGAGATCGAGGATGCGGTATTGCAGTTCGCGGGCCCGCTCGATGTCGCCGCTTTTGGCCTTTTCATACAGCTCGACGATCACCTCTGGGACAATGCCCGAGGTGGCGATGGTGCCCCCGCTGACGCCCATGATTACCGAGGGGAACACGATCTCCTCGCAACCGGTCATCACCACGTAATCGGGGCGCTGTTGGCGCAGGCGGTTCATGGTGTTGAGCAGCCTCGGCAGGTCGCGGCTAGAGTCCTTGGTGCCGCAGATCCGATCGTAGGGCAAGAGCCGCTCCAGCAAATCTATCGACAGCTCTTGGGTAAATTGCGGGATATTGCACAGCAGGATATCCAGCGGCGATTCCTCGGCAATTTCGGCGAAGTACTCGAAGAGGCTCTCGGTAGAAATCTCGTAGTAATAGGGGGGCATCAGCGCAATGGCATCCACGCCGAGCGAGGCGTAGTATTCGGCCATCTTGAGCACGTCGCGCAAGTTGGCCTCACTGGCTCCAGCTAGGACGGGTACGCGCCCCTTGTTGACCTCGCAGACCAGTCGCACCACGTCTTGGCGCTCCTCCTGCGACAGGCGCGCGAACTCGCCCGTGCTACCGTTGGGGTACAACCCGTGGATCCCAGCCTCGATCAGCCAGTTGATGTAGCGCTCCATCTCGGCGTGGTTGATCCTGTTCTGGCTGTCGAAAAGGACGATATTGGGGCAGAAGATACCCGCAAATGCCTGACGTCCGGCCGCGCGGGGAGCCGCTGGTGCCGGTGCTGGTACCGATGTTGGCGTCGTGGGGACTTCACCGGCTTCCCCGCGCACGATCTCAACGCCTTGGGCGTGCAAAAAGTCCTGTGCCGACGGCGTCAACTTAGACCCTGGGCCGATCTCGACCTGCCGTTCGCCAGCTAGGCGGCCCTCCAAGGTCTGAGCGGTAATTACTGCATCGTCAATCCGAATCATTTTTCGCGTCCTCGCTAAACGTGCGGCAGGCGGCCTTCGAGGCCGCTGTAAGGCTGTGGAATTGCGTAGGCCGAGACCAGTTCCCCGTGTTCAACGGCCTCCTCCCGACCCGCATCTATGGCGACCTGCACGGCACCGACATCGCCGCGCACGACCGCGGCCGTCAAGTAGTACCCCACCTTATAGGCTCCCTCGTATTCGACAGCCGCAGCCTTGAGCATTCGATCGACGGCCCGCACCAAGGCCACAGTGCTGCGCGTCTCAATCAGCCCCATGGCCTGCCGCGCACCCGCGCCAAGGCCCTCGGCCGCAGTGGCAAAGCGGGCGACGAGCGCGGGATCGGGTCTAGAGACTACAGCCGAGGCGTCGAGCTCCCCCAAGGCCGTGGCTGCCTCGGCCCCAGCGCGCACCGCAGCCTGCACATCGTCGAGGTGGCCGGTGGCCAGCGCGGCAATCCGCCCGCCGCTGCCAATGCTCAAGCGCTCGATTTGCACATCCGCGGCCTTGAGCATGGCGTCGGCGCTACCCACGACCGTGGCGTAACCAATAGTCTCTATGAGGCCCAAAGCACCCGTGGAACGCGGCTCGACCACTGGCGCGGGCGGCAGCAGAGGCCCTAGCCCCTCGCTGGGCTGCGGCAAAACAAGCGTCGCGTACACCGTGCCAATCCGCTCGGCTGCTTGCCGACCGACTTCTAGCGCCGTCTGTACAGCCGCCACATCGCCAAAGATCGGCGCGTGACACAGCGCACCACCGATGAAGGCCCAACCCCCTAGCTCCACCTGGGCGGCCTTGAGCATGGCATCGGCACCGGCCACCAGCGGCGTCAGGCCCTGCGTCTCCAATAAGCCTATCGCCCGCGGCTGTACCTGTTCAGCACCGAGACCGGCTGCGTGGGGCATGGCGTCCGTAGCGCGCGCATCCGGTCGCGGCACCACTTGCGCGCCAATCAGTTCGCCGGTGCGATTCGCCTCGACCTCGCCGACGCGAATGGCCGCCTCCACATCGGCCACTTGACCGGCGATTACCGCGGTGAGCCAACCCGAGCCAATGCCGTGCCGCCCGCAGAGTTGCACTTCAGCGGCCTTGAGCATGGCATCGGTAGAAGCCATCAGCGACGCCATGCCGCGCGTCTCCAGTATGCCGATCGCTCCGCTAGACACCGCTACCTCCCATCGGCGCGGCGTATGCAGCCAAGACTTCGGGCCGCGGCTGCGGAATCAGTGCCGAGCCCAGCAAGTGCTCGCAGTCCGCGAGCAACTTTTGCGCGACGGCTATGGCTTCGGTGACGGCTCCTACGTCTCCCAAGACTAGCGAACATACCACGCGGTCGTGGATCGTCAGCACGTTGATTACCTCAACGGCAGCCGTCTTAACCATCTGATCGTTGGTGTGAATATGAGCCCCGTAGCCGCGCGTCTCGACCAATCCTAGGGCACCGGTGGGAAAGTCGCTGTCGTCCCGGACCGGAAAATCGACGAAATGATGGCAGGCGGCAGCAGGTTGGAGTAGGGGCGCGGCCACCACGTGTTCTATTACTCCACGGGCCGCTTCTTCGCCGCTTTGCAGTGCGGCGGCCACATCGCTGATCGATCCGGTGAAAAAGGCCGTGGTATAGCCGCCGATTGACGACCAACCTGCGAGCTTCACGTCCGCGGCCTTGCAGGCCGCATCCGCACCCACAATGGCAGCGGCCACGCCCTGTACCTCGATCATGCCGACTGCTGGATCTCCTGCCATAACTTTAGAACCCATTGAGATTTGTAACTTATTCAGACGGACCGACAGCACGGGATACCTGTTTCACAAACATCGCGCTAGTCTGCCGTCGATTCATCCGGTTTCGCGGACGAATCCTGTTGCCCCTTTTCGGAGCCAAGCTCCTCTTCTTCCGTTGCGACCAGTACGCGGATGCGGGCGAGGATGGCCCCGACGGTCTCAGTAGCCGCCGCGAGCAGTGCAAAGCGGTCGTCCATGACCACCTCGGCCCCTGCATAGCGATAGCGCACTGCATACTCGGTCAGCCACGCTAGCCGCTCGCCAGCCGAGGTGTCGCTTTCGGCCGGATGCTGGCGCACGGTCGCCGCCAGTTGCGTCAGGTCGTGGGTGTTGTGGTAGTCGGCGTCGAGTGCGGAAATCCAGCCCTTGAGCGCATTCTCAAGGGCCTGCTGCGCGTGAAAGCCAATGGCTTCCTGAGCAGCGTTTGCCTCTACCAGAATTTTCAGCACGCCGAGTTCCCGCTCGGCATTGGCGATGCGCTGCCGGATGTCGGGCCAGTTGGTCGGTTGCGGGTTGTCGTAGGCCACTTTGTCTCCATTCGCTTCAAAACCATCGCGGACGGCCTGCCCGGCCACGTGGTTGCGCGCCCGACGGCCGTCGTGGAAGGCCCGCTCGCTCATGCGGAGCAAATCGACGGCTATCGAGTCGCCATACAGTTCCTCAACGGTGCGACGAGCTGCCGCGCTGGTGCGTTGGTACTCCTGCTGGTCCACCGGGCCGGGGCCGGTGATGATGAGCAGGTCAATGTCCGAGTCCGGGGTAAAGTCGCCCCGGGCGCGGGAGCCGAACAGAATGACCTTGGCCGGGTGGACCGCCTCGCCAACGGCGCGGGCGACAGCGCAGGCTTTCGGGTCGGGAGGGCGGTGAGTGGCGGGCTGTGGCATGGTCAACTGTTAGCTTCACCTTTGCATGGCGCGGCGGCCTCCGCGTCGTCTCCTACCGCCTCGTAGGCCGCCATCTCCCAGCCGTGAAACACCATCGCTAGGCCAATGTGCTGCACCGACGGGTAGCGGCGCTGCAAGCCCGGACCCGCCAGATAGCCGCGCACCTGCTGCGCGGCCTCCCGCAGCGTCGCCGCCAGCAGGGACACCCAGCAGGACTTGCCCATGCGACGGGGGCGAATGAGAAAGGCGTAGCGCTCCTCTTCGAGCGCGTGGATGAAGCGGGTCTTATCGACGTAGAGGCGGTTTTCCAAGCGGATAGCGCGGAAATCGGCCCAGCCGTAGGGAATGCGCGGGTAGGATGCGGGCACGGCTTCACCTGTGCAGGGTGCGCACGATGCGGCCCTGCGGGTCAACCACGTGGATCGGCTCATGCTGTTGGCCGACGCCGCACGCCCGCTGTGGCACCAGACGCCCCGGCAAGTGGTCGTCAGGCGTCGAGCCGGCCGCGACGACCTTGGCGGCGGCACGGGGCAGGGTATAGGGGTCGGCTTGGGTGACATCCACGCTGTAGCCGATATCGGCGAGGGACTGAATCGTGATCGCGCTCAGTGATACGTCCCCACCACCCGGCTCCATGAGTTCGCCGCTGAGCACGGATTCCCGCCAGTGCGCCCAATCTTCCTCCAACGGCACCTTCTTGCCGGTGTAGTTCCGTCCGCCCGCGTCGTTAAACGCGGCAATCGCCAGCGGGCCGTTGAAATGCACGTCGTTAGGCGACTTCTGAACGAAGCCGTTATTGTCCCAAGGCCGTGCCCCGATCCCCAGCACGTGCCCTATCTCGTGCAGGGCTGTATCGGGGGAAACATTATAACCATCATTGAACCCCATACATCCTACGACGGACAGATAGGAGGTCTCGCGCAACACGTCTGGGCCAGCCCACCCGGCGGGTGCGTCGTCGTCATCGTCGTTGAAGCTGACTACATAGATCCGCAGGTCGTCTATCCGCTCCCCGGACGGAATCGCATACGACCGACCGCCGCACGGCTCCGACCAGCCGCCAGTAAATGTATAGTCCGGTAGGTCCTCCCTAATAATCGACATCCAGCGCCGAGCGGCATATTGGATCACCCTTTTGTTTCTCTCATCGAAGTGGTCGTCGAGGAAAACGAGTTCAATGTCGAAGTCGCTCTCGCGGAGCGGCGGATCAAAGCGCACTGTAGCGCCGCTGCGCTGAAGGGCGGGAATATGATCGTTAATGGAGGAGACGCTTAGGGGGTTTAGCCTGAGACCCAGCCATCTCAGGTTGGTCAAGCCCCGCAGGGCCGAGATATCCGAAATCGCGTTGTCCCAAAGAATCAGTTCTGTCAGGTTGGTCAAGCCCGAAAGCGGCGAGATGTCCGAAATCGCGTTGGCATCAAGACGCAGCCATCTCAGGTTGGTCAAGCCCGAAAGCGGCGAGATGTCCGAAATCGCGTTGGCATCAAGACGCAGCCATCTCAGGTTGGTCAAGCCCGAAAGCGGCGAGATGTCCGAAATCGCGTTGTTCCAAAGAATCAGCGATCTCAGGTTGGTCAAGCCCGAAAGCGGCGAGATGTCCGAAATCGCGTTGGCATCAAGACGCAGCCATCTCAGGTTGGTCAAGCCCGAAAGCGGCGAGATGTCCGAAATCGCGTTGTACGAAAGAATCAGTTCTCTCAGGTTGGTAGCAAACTCCAGTCCGGTCAAATCGCGGAGGCCCGCCTCCACCGCACCCAAGGTGGTCAACGTCTCCATGTCACCCTTGGTAATCGTCGCCCCACTCGCCTTGCCCAGTGCTTTGGCAATCGCCGCCCGCAGCTTGGCGTCGGGGATGGCGACGGTCGATCCAGACCGGATTGTCATTTCCATTAAACAGGAGCAGTTGTTATCGGTATTAGATTCTCCGGCTACCGATGCCACGCAGGCACCGTAATAGTAGGTGCCCGCACTCGATGGAGCGGTCAGGCGGATCGACTTGATTCTAAAGCCAGTCCCCACCGCCAGAGCCTCCACGATGTCCGTGCCCACTTCCGTGTCGCTGGTAGAGATCGTCGCGTTGGTCGAGCGGTAGTAAGTCAACGTAGTTGCGGCAGATTGACCGTCTCCTTGGTTGCTTACCACAGCCACTAGAGAGAAGAACTGCCCCGGCGTCCGGGAGAGGTTTTTCTTAGAATCTTGAACGATCAAATCCGCCCCTCCCTCGCTGGCTGTGCTATCCGTTTCCGCCGCTTCTTCCTCCGTCTCCTCCTCTTCCTCCTGCTGATCGCCGAACACGTCGAAAAGGCCGCACAAAGCACAATCGTCGTCCGTGACCTTGCCCGCCGAATACGGTCCCTCCGACACCACCAACTCCACCGGAGCCATGCCCGCCTCGACCCGAAAGGACGAATCCACATAGGGAACCAACCCCTCACCCGAAACGATCAACCCATACACTTGCGCCCCCACTCCATCCAGACCCGACCCTGCCGCTCCCGACCAGACAGAAGCCACCCCAGAAGCCGCGACGCCCGCCTGCCCGTCAACCAGCACCATCCGACCCGTCTGGCTCGCCGCACCCACCGTCATCCGGTAGATATACACGCCCGCTCCTACCGCACGGCCTGCCCCATCCGTCGCATTCCACGTCGCCGTGTGAAAACCCGCCGAACGCTCCCCATCCACCAATGTCGCAAGGCGCTGTCCGAGCAAATTGAACACCTCCAGCCGCACCTCGGACAAAGCAGCCAGTTGATAGGGAATGATCGTCGAAGGATTGAACGGATTAGGGTAATTCGGCCCCAAGGCAAAGCCCTGCGGCAGCGCATGGCCGCCCAACGACGCCAGCGGCAACGCGAAATACCCCGTGCCATCGGTCGTGGCGCGGGCGATGGCCCCTTGCCGCAAGTCGCTCATATCGAAGAGCCGCACCTGCGCATCGGCGACCAGTTCGCCCGAGCCCAGCCGCACCCGACCTTCAAGCAGCGGCTCAGCGACAACTGGACCGATAAACACGAGTGCGAAGAAACCTGCCAGTAATGAGTTCATCAGGAGATCTCCTAGTCTTCTGGGGCTAAAACCCCGTAAAATTGCTCAATTTTCCCGATACTCGTTTTAACCCAACAGCTTCTCAGTCTGCCAGCCGGTGAATTACTAGCTCGGTGATCTGCTCAATTAAGGCTTCTGGGTCGGAGGCTTGGCCCTGTTCAATTTGTTGCAAAAGCGTCTTGTAGCGATTGCACCCCTCGCAACTCGCCTCGGGATCGCCCTCCTTCTTGCGCTCGTGGACGGCGCAATCGCCGCAGCGTGCTGGCTCGACGTACCCCGAACCAAATTCCTCGTGCTCGCAGCCACAGGCCCGGTCGGGATGCTCACACCGGCCCGCGTCCCCAACGTCATCGACGGCCGCCGCAACAGCCTCGCCGCGACTTAGCTGCAATCGGTGCTGGCGAATGTAGTCCCAAGCCGTCGGCGTCAAAATGGCGCTGGGAGCCACGCTGAGCGTGCGCTCGCCCTTGTGCTCGCGCCCGAGCAAATCGCCGGTTACTACCGGAGCGTCGATGTGCAAAGCCTCAGCCACTTAGCTAACCAAGCTGATCTGTCAGTCCCTCAGTCGGGCGGGGAATCACGTGGACGCTGCGCAGTTCGCCGATGCGCTGGGCCGCTTGCGCGCCCGCATCCACGGCCGCTTTGACCGCGGCTACGTCGCCTTCGACCAGCACGGCGACTAGGCCACTGCCCACGCGCTTTTGGCCCGCATAGCTCACGTCCGCGGTCTTCAACATGGCGTCGAGGGCTTCGACGACGCAGACCAAACCTCGGGTCTCAACCATACCCAATGCTTTCATCATTTCTCTCCTCTTACAAGTACAGCGCGATGAGATCGTCGTGGGGGCGGGGAATCACGTGCTGCGACACGAGCTCGCCCACGCGCTCGGCCGCCTCGGCACCGGCGCTGACCGCAGCCTGCACCGAGCCAACGTCGCCGCTGACGATGACGGTGATGTACCCGCCGCCGATGTCCTGGAGCTTGACGACCTCCACATCCGCGGCTTTGCTCATGGCGTCGGCCGCTTCGATCACGCCGATGGACCCCTTCGTCTCAATCAGACCCAAGGCGCGGACGCGACCATCGCTGTCGTCGCTGTCGCCGCGCTCGGGCACGACGGCCGTCAACTCGCTGTGCGGGCGGGGAATCACATGGACCGAATGTACCTCCCCAACCTTGGCCGCCGCGGCCGATCCAGCATCCACGGCCGACTTGACAGCCGCCACATCCCCTGAGCAAAATACAGTCACCAAGCCGGAGCCAACTCGATCCCAGCCCAAAAGCTGGACGCTAGCGGCCTTGGCCATGGCGTCGCCGGCCTCGACGACCCCGACTAGCCCCACGGTTTCTACCATGCCTATTGCATCCGACATCCCTTACCTCCTGAAGTAATTGTGCGGATTTTTGCTTTCAACGCTCCAAATATACCTTGCGGGCGTGTACCAAATCAATCGCATTGCCCTCGTCCGTATCGATGTGAACTTCTAGGCGCTCCCGCTCGCTGACTCGGCAGATCAGCCCTTCCAAGACTCCACCCTGATCGCCTTCTACGACCAGCCGCAGCAAGTCCCCCGGGCCGACCCCGTAGTACGCAGCCTCTGCCGGGTTTAAATGCACGTGGCGCGCAGCCCGAATCACCCCGTGATCCAACTCCAACCCCCCAGCCGGCCCCACTAAGTAGCAACCCGGCGTCCCCTCGATGTTGCCGCTGAGCCGCACCGGCGCGTCAATACCCAAATAGCGAGCGTCCGTAAAGGCCAGTTCCACCTGGTTGTAATCGCGCAATGGGCCGAGGATGCGGACATTGGGAATCACCTGCTTGCGCGGGCCGAAAACCGACACCGTCTGCTCGGCGGCAAAAGCGCCCCCCTGGTACAGGGCCTTCTGCACGGTCAGCTCGGCACCCGCGCCAAAGAGCGCGTCCAGCGCCTCTTGGTTGAGGTGGACGTGGCGGGCGGACATATTGACGACCAACCTCGGAGCTGAGGGCGCTTGCTCTAGCTGAGCATCGGGCAGGTGATCGTACACCACCCGGCGCACCAGCACCTCAATCTGCTTGCGGTCCAATCCCGCCGCTTCCATCGCCTACCCCTCGCGGCTCAGTTGCCGACAGTCAAAGTCCTTGCCCAGCGCCTGTAGCGAATCTACGATCCCGACGATTACCGCGTCGGTCGGCACATCGCCTAGGTTCGGGGCGATGCGCGACGAACTGCCCTGCACCAAAATCACCAACTCGCCCTTGCCCGCTTGCACCGCGTCGATGCAGACCATATCCCGCCCCGTCAACACCAGACCGTGCTCGCGCACTGACGCGATTTCGACGACTAAGAGCTTCTTGCCGTGCAGGCTCGGGACCTTGGCCGTGGAAATTAGGTGCCCTTTGACTTGACCCAAGAGCATCAGGTGATGCGGAAGTAATCGACGAGGGCGCAGCGGCGCTGGCGGGTAAAGGTGCGCGGCGACGTCAGCCCCTCGCCCGTCGGCCCGGCAATCGAGTACGTCCCAAAACCCTCGCCGCCCAAGCCTACCCCGGCGTAGGAAGGACCGTTCTTGACGAAAATGGTAGTATCCACGGCGCAAGCCATGTTGTGCATGTTTTCGATGTTGCGCGAATGAATCACGGCCGTGTGCCCGTACCCGTGCTCGGAGATGACAGCCTCGCGGATGGCTTGATCGACGTTGGGCACGCGCACGATCGGCAAAAAGGGCATCATCTGCTCCTCGCGCACGAAGACGTGGTTGGCGTCCGTCTCGCCAATGAGCATGCGCAGCGACGAGTCGAGCCGCAGGCCGATGCGCTCGCCCAACACCGCGGCGTCGCGCCCCACTAACTCGCGGTTGGCTACGAGATGCCCGTCCGGCCCTTCGACAAAAGCCACCTGCGCGAGCGTCTCGACCTGCCGCGCATCGAGCTCATAAGCATTGTACTGGACCATCAGCCGCTTGAGTTCGTCGGCAATGGAAGCGACGGCAAAGACCTGCTTCTCGCCGATGCAGAGAATGTTGTTGTCGAAGCCGCCCCCGTCGATGATGTCGCGTGCGGCCTTGGCCAAATCGGCCGTTTCATCGACGACCACCGGCGGATTGCCCGGGCCGGCGACGATGGCCTTTTTGGGGCTACCCAGCGCGGCCTTGGCCACGCCCGGCCCGCCGGTGACCAGCAGCAGGCGGATGTCCGGGTGGTTGAACAATTCGTTGGCCGTCTCAATGGTCGGCGTTTCGACCGCAGTTACCAAATTGGCCGGCCCGCCAGCCGCGACGATAGCTTGATTAATCAAGCCCACCGCAAACATGGAGACCTTTCTGCCCGCCGGATGTACGTTGAAGACGACCGAGTTGCCCGCGGCGACAATGCAAATGGCGTTGTTGACCATCGTTGGCACGGGATGCGTCGATGGGGTGACCGCGCCGATGACCCCGTAGGGTGCCATTTCAACTACGGTCAGCCCGTGATCGCCGGTCCACGAAGTGGCCTCTAGGTCTTCGACGCCGGGCGTGGTGTCGGCCGCGACTTGGTGCTTGATGATCTTGTCTTCCAGCCGCCCCATGCCCGTCTCGGCCAAGGCCCGCTGCGAAAACTCCTCGGCGTGGACGTGCGCCGTCTGCCGGAGGGCCTCGACGATCTTTTTGCGCTCCTCCAGCGACAAGGCCACCAACTGCTGCTGGGCGCGAGTCGCGCCTTGGACGGCCGCGTCAACTGTCGCGAAGACCCCAGTGTCCCCGCCCTCACTGCCGTTCCCACCGCTGACGACGCGCTGCACCACTTCTTCGACTATCTTGCGTACGCGTTCTTCGCTGACGTTTTGAGACACGCTTTTTTCCTCGCGTTGGGTTTAATAGCGGCAGTGAAATACAGTGCCGAGCGAAATTTCAGTCGCCTATGGTGCGGACGATATTCCCCTGCGGGTCAACCACGTAGATCGGCTCCCGCTGTTGGTGGTGCCGGTGCCGCACGACAGGCTTCGGCTCCGCTTGATTGGGCTGGGCGGCGACCTTCGCACTGGCCTTAGCGGCAGCACCGGGTAGGGTATATGGGTCGGCTTGGGTGACATCGACGACATAGCCGAGATCGGCTAGGGCCGCAACCGTGATCGCGCTCAGCGGTCCGATCCCATCTAGCCCATACGTCCAATCCATGAGTTCGCCTTGGAACACGGAAGATCTCCAGTGCGACAACGCCCCCCTTCCCCCCTCCTCCACCGGCACTTTCGCATCCGCGTAGTCCCGGCCACCCGCGTCGTTAAAGGCGGCAATCGCCCGCGGACCGTTGAAATGGGGGTCGCCATTCGGGTCCTGCAGAAAGCCCCGATCGTTCCAGAACGTCCCGATCCCCAAAACGTGCCCTATCTCGTGAAGTGTTACACCCAAATTCCCGCCGACCGATATGCAGCCTAAGACGGGCAGATGAGGGGTCGTGCGAACCACGCGTGGCCCACCCCAATAACTACCGAACTCATTAGGTTGGTTTACTACATAGATGCGTAGGTCGTCTATCTGCTCCCCGGCGGGAATCCTGTACGACTGATCGCCGCACGTACCCGACCAGCCCTGAGTAAATTCGTAGTCCGGCAAGTCCTCCCTAATAATCGACATCCAGCGCCGAGCCGCATATTGGATCACCCACTTCTGATTTTCAGTGAAGTCGTCAAGGAAAACGAGTTCGATGTCGAAGTCACTCTCTCGGAGCGGCGGGTCAAAGCTCACCGTAACGCCGCGGCGCTCAAGGGCAGCAATATGATCGTTGACCGAGGAGACACTCAGGGGGTTTCTCCTGAGTCCCAGATCTTTCAGTTTGGTCAAGCCCTTCAGCGGAGACACATCCGTGATACTGTTGTAGTTAAGCCGTAAGACTTCCAAGTTGGTCAAGCCCTTCAGCGGCGACACATCCGTGATCCAGTTGTAGTCAAGCCATAAAAATTTCAGGTTGGTAGCGAACTCCAACCCGGTCAAGTCGCGGATGCTCCTACCTCGCCCGTCCAGTTGTTGGGTCAAAGCCTTCATATCAGCCACGGTGATCGGTACACCGCTCGCCTTGACCAAGGCCGCCTCAATCGCCGCCCGCAGCCTGGCATCCGGGATAGTTACCGGCACATAGTCCGCCGCTTCTTCTTGCGAGGAGTCAAAGAGTACTATAACTCTGCTGGCCTTAAGGGCAGGAATATGATTGTTGGTAGAGGAGACGTTTAGGGGGTTTCCCCGAAGATCTACCTGTCTCAGGTTGGCTAAGTCCCGCAGTGCCGACACGTCCGTGATCCTGTTGCTAGTAAGTTCCAGCTTTCTCAGCTTAGTCAAGTCGCTCAGCGGCGATACGTCTGTGATCCTGTTGAAACTAAGATACAGCCGTTCCAACTTGGTCAAGCCGCCCAACGGTGACACGTATTGGATCCTATTGTTGGAAAGCCATAAGGCTTCCAAGTTGGTCAAGCCGCTCAGCGCCGACACATCCGTGAGATTGTTGCTGTTAAGATACAGCTCTCTCAACCCAGTCAAGCCGCTCAGCGCCGACACATCCGTGAGATTGTTGCCGGAAAGCTCCAGCCGATACAAGTTGGTCAAGCCGCTCAGCGCCGACACATCCGTGAAATTGTTGTTGTTAAGCTCCAGCCGTCCCAAGTTGGTCAAGCCGCCCAACGCCGACACATCCGTGAGATTGTTGCCGGAAAGATACAGATCTATCAGATTGGTCAAGCCGCTCAGCGGCGACACATCCGTGAGGTTATTGCCGGAAAGCTCCAGAGCTATCAGATTGGTCAAGCCGCCCAGTGCTGATACGTCCCAGACCCTGTTGTCATTAAGCAATAAGGATTTCAAGTTGGTAGCGTACTCCAACCCGGTTAAATCGCGGAAGCCCCCACCTTCCAAATCCAGGCCGGTCAAAGTCTTCATGTTAGCCACGGTGAGCGGCCTGGTCCCCACCTCACAAATGCGCGCAATCGCCGCCCGCAGGTTGGCATCCGGGATGGACACCAGCGCGCCGTCCGCGGCCTTGCCCGCCGAATACGGTCCCGCCGACACCACCAACTCCACCGGAGCCATGCCTGCCTCGACGCGAAAGGACGAGTCCACATAAACCAACCCGCTGCCCTCGACGATCAACCCATACACTTCCTCTTTGGCAAGCCCGCCGCTATCGGATGCTTCCAGCCAATCAGAAGCCGCCCCTGCCGCTGCGACGCCCGCCTGCCCGTCAATCAGCACCATCCGCCCCGTCTGACTCGCCGCGCCCACCGTCATACGGTAGATATACACCCCCGCCCCTACGGCATGGCCAGTCGCGTCCGTAGCGTACCACGTCGCCGTGTGAAAGCCCGCCGGACGCTCCTCATCCACCAACGTCGTCAGGCGCTGCCCCAGCAGGTTGAACACCTCCAGCCGCACTTGGGACGCAGTCGCCAGTTGATAGGGAATGATCGTCGAGGGATTGAACGGATTGGGGTAGTTCGGCCCCAAGGTGAAGCCTTCGGGAAGGACGCTTCCGGCCAAGGCTGCTAACGGCAATGCGAAGTACCCCGTGTCATCGGTCTGGGCGCGGGCAATGGTCTCGCGCCGCAGGTCGGTCAGATCAAAAAGCCGCACCTGCGCGTCGGCGACCGGCTCGCCGGACTCCAGCCGCACCCGCCCCTCAAGCAGCGGCTCCGCCGACGCACATACGCCGACACACAGCCCGATTAGACACCCCATTAATACCTGCATACCGCTAATTCCTTTAGGCGGTGCACCCAAGCAAGAGGAATAAACGCGTTCATTAATGTAAGAATGGGGAAAATAGGCGGCCCCACTCTGAGCGTCAAGGTCATTTGACGGGCTGCTAACCCTGCCTTAAGGTTTGTGCAAGTGATGGAAAAACAAAGGAGAAAGACATGCGCATCATCCGCTTTATCGACGCTGACGACGCCGTCCGCTGGGGTCTCGAAACCGAAGACGGCCAAGCCTCCGTACTCACCGGCGATCTCTTCGCAGAACTAGTCCCCACTGGCGAACAGGTAGCCGTCAAAAAGCTGCTCGCCCCACTCGCCCCAACCAACATTTTCTGCATTGGGCTAAACTACCGCGAGCACGCGGCCGAATCCGGCCTCGAGCCGCCCGAGCAACCCGTCGTCTTTGCCAAGCCCACGAGCGCGGTCTGCGGCCCGGGCGACCCAATCCTGCTGCCAGCCTGCTGTCGCCGTGGCCCGGAAGTTGACTACGAGTGCGAACTCGCGGTGGTGATCGGCAAGGCCGCCCGCAATGTGGCGCGGGCCGACGCCCTCAGCTACGTGCTTGGATACACGTGTGCCAACGACGTCTCAGCCCGCAAATGGCAGCTAAACGGCGGCGGCGGCCAGTGGATCCGCGGCAAGGGCTTTGACACTTTCTGCCCGTTGGGGCCGGTACTGGTCACAGCCGACGAAATTCCCGACCCACAAACCCTCGGCATCCGCACGATCCTCAACGGCGAAACCATGCAAGACCACACCACCGGCGATATGATCTTCACGGTCGCCGAACTGATCGAATTCCTCAGCGAAGATACGACCTTGCTGCCGGGCACGGTCATTCTCACCGGCACCCCGCAGGGCGTGGGTTTTGCGCGCAAACCGCCCGTGTGGCTTACTGCCGGCGACGAGGTAATCGTGGAAATAGACCAGATCGGCCGACTGCAAAACCCGGTGCAAGCGGCCTAGCGTTCACTCTTCCTTGAACATTCCGAAGGCAAAGGCCTCGGGTAGTTCCTCGAAGATGATCTCCCCTTCGCCGTCGGTCTCTAGCAACTGGGCCATGTAGTCGTACCACTCTTCTAGGACGGGAACTTGGCGGCTCTTGAGCCAGTCTTCCTCGGTGGGAGCGACCGCGTGGATGATGAGGTGCTCGTCCAAGCGGTAGATGGCCATGCTGACCTCGTTGTCGGTCATGCTGTCGGCGATTTCGGGCCACAGGTCGTCGTGGGCCTGTTTGTACTCGGCGTACGCATTGGGGCGCAGCCGCATAGCTAAGCCAATCGAATACATAATGGTCTCCTTAGTCGTTAGGGGATTCGCGCCATTTGACGCAGATTGATTGATAAATATGCGGATTAATTAAGAGATATTCAGAAAATGACGTAAAGTTCTTTTTTTGCTATTCTTAGGCATTTTTTCCTTGACAATATATCACCTTGAAAGTGAAACTAAAAGGCAGTAAAAAATCGTGCAAAACAAATTGCACATCACCATGAGAGGAGGGCCTCAAAGAATGATTCTCTTCGCACATCGATTCTCGTGTAGTACTCTCAGGAGCCGACTCCCCGATGGGGGCGGCCATACGGTCCCAAATATGCGGGCTACGAACAGCATCCGCGCGTTGCGCGTTCGTCCCAATCCCTAGGATCCACGCACGACTCTTCAGGTTGCGTGTATCGGCTGGCTAAAACGCACAGCCGAATCGGGAATTTACCTCGCATTCGCATCGTCTTAGGCGATTGCTTGCGCGTGTAGGGATTTTCCCACGGGGTTTTCGGGACAGCGCTTTCGAGAAGGAGGGCAATTTTGCGTCCCGGAAACCGGCGATACATCGATTTCGATACAGCCGCTTTCCAGCGGCTTTTTTGATGGCTGCGGCGCAAAAATGCTGCGGCTTTTTTCGTTGAATTTCGTCGAACTTCGCACCAATTGAAGATCTGGAGAGAAAAACAACCCATGCGCAAAATCGAGCCAGAACGCATCAAGCGCGCGGCGCGCATCTACGCGAGCAACCAAGAAGCCAGCCGTGCGCTGGGTATCGCCCCGGGCAGTTTCAGCCGGCTCTGCCGGCTCTACAACATCGAGACCCCCTATGCGCGCAAGCGCCGGCGGCGCGAGGAGTTCTACCGCCAGCGCGACGACGATCTCTTAGAAGACATCGACATCGACCTACAAGAGATCAAGGCGCTAGAGGAGGTCCTCGACCTCAACTAATAAGCATCGCGTACCGCGCTCGGCTAGCGGGGAACTGGTGGACATTTCGTCCACTAGCTCCCCGCTTTTTTGTTCCAATCCAAGCGACGACCTTTATTAGTAGCAAAAAAGGAGGAGATCATGGCTAGCGCGAAATCATTGCAGCGGCTCTGCCGCGAAACTTTGCCGCTGATGCTGCAACAGGCAAATGGGCAGGAGATGATGGCGGCGGTGCGAGACGTGGTACAGACGGATCGGTGGAATTCATTTGATCGCTTCGGCGAAACGACCGCCACGCTAACGAGCCGCTACGAGGCTGCCGGCGCGCGCGTGGAGGTCGAGTCCATTCAGACCGGAGGGCGGATTGGGTCGGGCCGGTGGATTATCCGCGAGGCCGCCGATGTGGCGGGCGCGACCGTGGACGTGGTTCACCCGCTCACCGAACGGGTGCTAAATTGGCAGGAGAATCCCTGGCACGTCATCCAATGGAGCGCGGCAACTCCAGCGGATGGCGTGCGGCTGCGGCTGGTGATTCTCGACCAAGTCGAAGACGTCCAACGCCAGCCAACCGACGGACTCAGTGGTGCGATTGTGCTGACCAAGCTAGACCCGCGCTCCCACCTCGGTCTTTTAGCCGCTAAGGGAGCCGCCGCCGTCATCGCCGACCGGCTGGTGCCCAACCTGCCCAAGGCAGTGGCGTGGACCAAATTCGGGTGGGGCGCAATTCCCCTAGCACATGCTGAGGCGCGGTTGGTGGGCTTTGTGATCTCTGAGCAGCAAGGGAAGCGACTGCGGCGGCTAGCGCGGGAGCACGGTCCTCTAACCCTGCACGTAAAAGCCGACATCCGCAAATACGTCGGCAGCCACGACGTGGTCAGCGGCATCATCGAGGGAGCAGGCGATCCGCAGGACGAAGTGTGGGCCATTGCGCACAGCGCTGAGCCAGGGGCCATCGACAACGCTTCGGGCGTGGCCACCACCCTAGAGATCGCCCGCGTAATCGAAGGGCTTATCCGCGCGGGAAAACTCGCGCGTCCCAAGCGCACTATTCGCCTACTCAACGCCTATGAGTGCTACGGGTTTTTCGCCTATCTAGAAAGGGTGCGGCGCTTGCAAACCCCGTTGGCCGGCGTGTGTATCGACTCGGTCGGCTCCCGACCCGCCGTCTGCGATGGCCGGCTGGAGTGGCACGCGACAATCCCCATGTCGGCTGGTTTCGTCGACCGGATCGGCGAGGCTATCTTGCGGGCCGGGGTGCGGCAACGCAAGATAGGCTACCGAGTGCATCTGGAGCGATTCATGTCCACGTCTGACACCTTGATCGGCGACCCCCAGTACGGATTTCCCTGCCCTTGGATCACCACGCATCACAACAGGACCAGGCGCGGCTTTGACGCCTATCACTCCTCGGCCGACGTGGAAGCACTGCTCAGCCCGCGAGGGCTGGAGACCTGCGCAGCCTCAATGGCGGCCTATCTGTACTACTTGGCCGACATGGGCAGCCGCGAAGTGGGGGAGTTGGTCCGCACTGAGACTCAGCATTTCCGCTCCGTACTGCAAAAGAAAAAGCGGCCCCGAGCCGAAGCTGAATACATACGCGAGGCCCACAGCCGCAGCGTGCGGCGGCTTACGCGCTGGCTCTGGGGAGGCAGTCGGCGCGAAATCTTGGAGGCCATGGACGAAAGCGAGCAGCAGGTGGCGGCTGCCGTCACCGAGGCCGCGCTACCGGGCAAGCGAGCGCGGCGCACAGCCCAAGCGCGGCTAGTGCCACGGCGCACGGCTGTGCTCTCACCGACTGGCGAAAACACGCCAGCCGCGATCAATGCGCGCATCTCGGCCGCACAGCTATCGCCGTGGGCACTGTTTTGGGCCGACGGACGCCGGAATTTGGGCGAAATCGCCGAGTGCATCGCCTGCGAGGAAGCCGACTATCCCGCCGGGCCACGGACGGAAGGACCCGTCACCATCGATCGGGTTTACGAGTACTTCGCAGCACACGCTGAATTGGGCTATGCCGCGTTGACCGACCCGGCCAAGATGATCGGCCGCAAGGAACTAGTGAAGGATTTGCGCCGCTTGGGCGTCACCCCGGGCATGGATCTGATGGTCCACAGTTCCCTATCGGCCATCGGCTTTGTCGAGGGCGGCGCTGAGACCGTCGTCGATGCGCTCTTGCAGGCGGTCGGCAAGCGAGGAACTCTGCTGGCACCTTCGTTCAACCACCGCGCGGCGAAAGTCTTCAACCGGCTGACCTCGCCCACCACCAACGGCGCGATTCCAGACGCGCTGTGGCGGCGCACCGAGGCCGAGCGCAGCATGCATCCCACCCACGCGGTGGCGGCGATTGGGCCGCGAGCCAGCGACTATTGCCGCGGACACCTCGAAGCCGGTATCTGGGCCCCGGATAGCCCGATCGGCAAATTGGTACACGGCGGCGGCTACATCCTCGCGCTGGGCACGACGCACGATACGAGCACGGCCTATCACGTGGCCGAGATGTCCGTGCCCTGCGGCTGCATTGAATCTTTTGCAATTCCAGACCGCATCGTGCGCGAGGATGGGACCGCGGACGAGGTCTTGGGACTGGCCTTTCGCAATGGCCCCTGCCCGGTCCCAACCCACAAACTGGACTCAACACTCGACCGGAGGAAGTTGCAGCGGCGGGGCAAGGTCGGGCAGGCCGAATGCGAATTGGTGAAGGCCCACGACCTGTGGCAGGTGCGGCGCGAACACCTGCGGCGCGTCTGTCCCACCTGTACCGTCAAGCCTCAAACCGCGCGGTGAATAGTCCCATGGGCCTGATTCTGTGCAACGGACTGCGGCTGGCCATTGACTACTTCACCGGCAAGATTGGCAACGCCGTCTTCATGCTGTATTCCTTGACATTGCGGGAGGGTAGAGCTATCTCTTTTGCGCTATGAATAGACTCTTTTTCTGCCTCGCCGCAGCGCTCGTCGCCTGCGTTGGCCCCTTCGCCGGTAAGAAGGTTCCGCCCTGGCTTGCGGATCCCCCCATGCTCAAAGTGACCTTCTCCAGTGAAGAGGCTGCCGCGCACTTGGTCTGGCCCCCAGTGTCTTCATCAGGCTTTCTCTACGGTGAAATCCAGCGCGCCACAGGGAGCGAGTTCGCGGCCATAGCCCGCGTGGAATCCGCGACCGACACCACCTATACAGACGGCGGCCTGTTGGCCAACGCGCAGTACAGCTACCGGATCGTCAGCTTCTACGGCGAGGGTGAGACCGTACACGAGCTAATCAGCACGACGGCCGCAGGCGGGTTCCACCGCCGCGTCGCAAGCTGGGCACTAGCCGAGGGTACGACCCCCACGCGGCTGGCCATCAGCCGCAACGGCACAGTCTTTGTCGTCGGCGCGGGCAGGGGGCGCGTCGAGCGCTTTGACCGCGCGGGCCGCTCCTTAGACGCATGGGTCTATACTACTGAGCCACTGGCCTGTATGGAAACGAGCGCATTGGACGGGCCGGCCCTGGCCCTCGACGACGAAGATCATCTCTACGTGGTGTACAACCTGCACAGCCCAAGCCAGAAGCCAGAAGCCTTTTGGGCAAAATTCGCCCCAGACGGTCGGCTGCTCTGGACGCGTCCACTAGCCGGGCTGTTCGCCCGCCACATCATCGTCGACAGCGATGCCATCTACATCGAAAGCATCAGCCAATTGCAGCTATTCGACCAAGCAGGCGAGCAGCAGGTCCAGTACGCCATCCCAGCCCTGCTGGTGGCTAGCCTGCGACTCTGGCAAGGGCGCTTCGCCGCGCTGATCGAGCCATTGGCCCTGCGCGCTGATGACTGGCAGTCACCCCGCCTAGTCGTGTACGACGACCCGCAGCGCGCCGCGGCCAGCCGCGTCATTGGCCGCGATCCCAAATCGCATCAGGACCGCGGCAACGGGCTTTTGTTGCGCCCCACCGATTTTGCCGTCGATGAAGCCGCCGACCGCGCTTTCGTGGTCAATGCTGGCCACAGCCGTATCGAGGTGTTCCAGCGAGGGCACTACCTGACGCGCTGGGGCGAAGAGGGCGAAGAGGACGATCAGTTCCGCTTCACAGGCCGCATCCAAGTTGTCGTCGATATGGCTACTGGCCAAGAGGACGAGCGCGAGGTGGTAGCCGGCGGCATCGCCCGCGATGCCGAGGGATTCATTTACGTGGCCGATACGTTCAACGATCGGATTCAGAAGTTCCAACCATGAAGCCCGTGCTCGCATTTCTATTGCTGGCCTTGCTGTGCGGCGAGGGTCAGGCTCAGCGCCAGGACAAGCGGGGGTACAACCTCTGGGCCAAAGAGAAAATCCGCTATCTCAACGCCAAGGTCATCATCGAACCCTACAACCCGCAACTGCGCGTTCTCCTCGCTAACGCGTACTTTGACGACGGACAAAAGTACGAAGCCAAAAGGCTACTGCTCGAGGCATTGCAGCTCGACCCCGACTACGCCGAGGCACATTGCAATCTCGCGGTCATTCTCCACGTCCAAGGATACGACCGCGAAGCCGAGCACCACTACGAAGAGGCCCTGCGGCTAGATTCGCTAATGGTCGAAGCCATGGCCGGGCTGGGGACCTTGCTCTGCCGCACCGAGCGTCAAGCCGAGGGTATCGAATACCTAGAAAAAGTCATCGCAGTCCAGCCCGATCACGTCAACGCCCGCTTCAACATGGCCGTGGCGTATCACAAGGTCGGCGACTTCAAAAAGTCCATCGAACACCTAGAGACCTTGTTGCAGGTCGATTTCGCATATCGCGGTGCGCGCCGCGCCCTAGCCCGCGCTTACTACAGCCTCGGGCTCGTGCGGCTGCAAGCCCAACAGCCCAAGTTGGCACTCGCCGTGCTGGCCAAGGCCGTCGAGTACGAGCAAGACAACGAGAGCATGTTCTTCGCCAAGGGCCTCGCCCACCTCGGCCTCGGCAAGCTCGTCGAGGCCGAAGCGGCCTTTAGGCAGGTCATCGCGCTGTCCGGCGATCACATTCCAGCCCTGCACAACCTCGGCATGATCTGCGAAAAGACCGAGCGATATGCAGAAGCCGTCCAATACTACGGCAGAGTCCAGCAGCTAGCCCCTCATCTAGCGACGATCGAGGCAGTCAAACACGCCTCGTACGATGTGAATTACTTGGTCGAATGAGTTTGACTTTTGCTCGGTCAAAGCGTACACTTCGTATTCTTTGTGAGTCGCCTTGGCGGCTACTTTTTTGGTGGAGCCGATAACGCTATCACCATCCCATACTCCTTCAGGCGAGAGCAATGGCCAAAGAAGAAGCGATCGAAGTCCAAGCAGTGGTCAAAGAGGCCCTGCCCAACGGCTACTTCAAGTGCGAGATGGAAAATAACCACGAGATTATGGCCCACGTCTCCGGCAAGATGCGCAAATACTACATTCGCGTGCTTCCGGGCGACCAAGTCACCGTGGCCCTTTCGCCCTATGATTTAAGCCGCGGACGCATCACTTTCCGCAATCGCTAAGACGCCGCACTATCACCCAAGCGCCGTCTCGACGAGCCTCACACTTGATCAAGTTACATGGAGAGGAACCAGACCAATACGCATCGGGCTTGGCCCTTCCAAGAGGCGGCACAGATCGTCAAGCAGCGCCAGCCCAGCGAAGATCGCCCGGTACTATTTGAGACCGGCTTTGGCCCCAGCGGCTTTCCCCATCTAGGTCATTTTTCAGAAGGCGTCCGCACCTCTTGGGTGCGCAACGCCTGTGAACACCTCTACGGACTAAAGACCCGCCTACTCTGCTTCAGCGACGACATGGACGCCCTGCGCAAGGTGCCTAGCAACTTTCCGCAGCCCGACATGCTCGCCGCCCACCTCGGCAAACCCGTACACGCCATCCCCGATCCTTTTGATTGCTGTACGAGTTTTGGCGACTACATGAACGCCAAGCTGTGCGAGTTTTTCGACGCGTCCGGCTTCGACTACGAGTTTCAAAGCTCACGCGAAGCCTACGTGCGCGGCGACTTCGACGAAGGGCTGTCGATTCTCCTCGACAAAGCTGAAGAAGTCCGCCAGATCATCGTGCCGACGCTGCGGGAACAAAATCGCCAGCACTGGTCGCCCTTCTTTCCGATTTGTCCCAACTGTGGCTCGATCATGGCCACGCGCGTCACCGCCTACCACCCCAGCCGGGGCACCGTGAGCTTCACCTGCGACCTCGATACCGGCCACTACACCGGGTGCGGCGCAAGCGGCGAGCAGTCAGTGCTCGGCGGCAACGCCAAGGTGGGCTGGAAAGTCGATTGGGCGCTGCGCTGGTACACCTACGAGGTCGATTATGAAATGTACGGCAAAGATCTCATAGACTCGGTGCGCCAGTCCTCCCGCATCGTGCGCCTGATGGGCAAGCAGCCGCCGGTCGGCTTGTGCTACGAGTTTTTTCTCGACGAGAAAGGGCGCAAGGTGGCGAGCAGCACCGGCCGCATGGGGGTGACAGTAGATGCGTGGAAGACCTACGCGCCGATAGAATCCCTGCTCTTTTTCCTGTTCCAAAATCCCAAGCGAGCCAAGCGGCTGCACTGGGACATCGTCCCCAAGTGCGTTGACGACTATCTCGATGCGCTGCGGAACTATCCCGATGTGGCAGAGGAAGAGCAGCCCGAACAGGCCCTGTGGCACATCGGCGACCGCGGCGCAGTCGTGCCCGAGTACGCATCTCGGGTCAACTTCTCAACGGTCAACAATCTGATCGCAGCCCTAGGCGTGGATTCGGTCGAAGTATTGAAGGAATATCTGGCGCGCTACGACGCCCAAGCTGCTACTTATCCGCAGGTGACGCAGGCGTTGGTGGAAAAGGGGCTTAACTACTACCGAGACGTGGTGCTGCCGAACAAGCAATTTCGTCCGCCCACGGACGAGGAGCGAGCACTCCTAGAACAGTTGGCCGAGCGGTTGAGCGTGGCCAATGGGGCCACCGAGGAAGAATTGCAGGCCATACCTTTTGACTTGGCCCGCGAGGCTGAAATTCCTCCTAAGGAGTTGTTTCGGATGTTTTACGAGGTGGTGCTCGGGCAGGAGCGAGGGCCGCGATTTGGGTCGCTTGTGCAGCTAGTGGGGAAGGAGCAGGTGGTGAAGATGGTGAGGGAGAAAGCGTAGCGCGTACAGGATATTCGCCGGTAATTGCGAGGGTGCGGTAGGTGCCGCGCCCTCTTTTTTATGGAGCGAACCGTGGCAGAACAACAAGACCTTTTTTCCGAAATCATGCCGCCGGCCAAGCCCCGGCACGTCGAGCGAATGCAGCAAGTGCAAGAGGGGCTGCCCGCGCAGCTTTTTTTAGGAACGACGAGTTGGTCGAATGAGGATTGGGAAGGGCTGATCTACCCAGAAGGCTGTGCCGCGGCCGACTACATCGAGCACTATGCCAAGGTCTTCACAAGTGTGGAGATCGACTCGACTTGGTACCGAGTGCCGACGCCAAAAGCAATAGAGGGATGGCGGCGGCGGACGCCTCCGCACTTTCGCTTTACCGCCAAAATTCCCCGCGTGATCAGCCACGAAAAAATGCTCGTGGACTGCATGGGGGAAATGGAGGAATTCCTCGACGCGATGGCCCCATTGGGCGAGCGGTTGGGGCCGCTGCTGATGCAGTTTCCATACATTGCGCGGGGACAGGACGCGCACGAAAACGAGTACGGCAGCGCATTCACCAAACGCCTAGCGGATTTTTTGCCGCAGCTACCCACGGGCGAGTTCCGCTTTGCAGTGGAGGTGCGCAACGGGAGCTGGCTGCGGGCGGAACTGTTAGACCTGCTGCGCGAATACGGAGTGGCACTCGTGTTGAACAACTACTACACCATGCCGGGCTTAGCGGAGACCCGCAACCGCGTCGATCCCGTAACGGCTGACTTTCTCTACGTGCGCTTTTTGGGCGACCGCAAAAAGATGGACGCCTACGTCGAGGAGCGAATTCGCAAGGGCGAGCAGGAACGACATTGGGATCGCCTCGTATGGGACCGCGTCTCCGAGACCCAGCAGTGGACGCGGCAGGTGCGAGAACTGGCGGAGGCCGCGCCGGAGCGGGCCGTGTACGTATTTTTCAACAACCACTACGCCGGGTACGCGCCCGGTTCACTCGGCCTCTTTGCCCAGGCGTGGAAGGAATGAGAAACGGGTCTCGCTTCTCAACAGATATTCAGACCTAGGCTAGACTTCTTCGCCTGAGGAATCGCTACCGATTCGAGTTGTCGCGCATGGCTCCGCCGAAACAAACGCGCGCGCTGGATAAAACGCCAGATTAGCTATTTCGCACAGCTTGGACCGCGCACCCCCGAGCGGCAGTTTGTCGGCGGCGAAAGCCATCTCTACCTCGGCAAACAGTATCGGCTGAAGATAAGGCCGTCTGACACAGACGAGGTTTTGTTAAAGCGCGGCTTCTTCCACATACAAGCGGTCGACGACAAGCCAGAGCACATAGCGATGTTGCTTGAAGCATGGTACTGGAGCGAAACGCTGCTATCTTAGCTTCAATACCCCTTGCGCTTATCGATCACACTCACCAACGCCTCCCCCGCCAAATAGCGCCGCAAATTATCGCAAAACAACGCCACACACCGACTATCGCGATTGGGCGATCCCCCGGCCGTATGCGGCGTAATCAGCACATTGTCCATCCGCCACAGCGGGTGATCCTCGGGCAGAGGCTCCTGCGGCACCACGTCCAATCCCGCCCCGCCGATCTGCCCTTCGGCAAGCGCCGCCAGCAAAGCCTGCTCATCGACGATCCGCCCCCGCGTGACATTGATCAACAGCGCGTGGCTCCGCATCCGCGCAAACGCCTCTTGGTCGAACAACCCCTCAGTCTCCGCAGTCAGCGGTGCGCAAACCGCCACCACGTCGGATTGTTCCAACAACGCGTGGAACTGATCCATCCCCCAGCAGGCTTCCACTGCTTCCGGCACTTCGACCTCTTCTGGATCCACCGCGATAATTCGCATGCCAAACGCACTCGCCCGCTGCGCCAACTCCCTCCCCGTCCCCCCCAATCCCACAATACCCATCGTCTGCTCAATTAGCTCCCACGACGCAGCGCGAATTGGCCAGCGCTGCTCCCAGTCCGGGTAGCGCACTGCCGTATGGATTCCCCGCGTCAGCCCGAGCAACAACGCCATCGCATGTTCGGCCAAATGCACTCCCACCCACCCCTTGGCGCTGCACAACACCACATCGCTCTCGACCAGTTCGGGGTGCAGCACTCCATCTACCCCCGCCCCCCAACTCTGCATCCACTTGAGCTTTTGCCGCCGCGCGAACATCTCCTCGCTGATGTGCCCGCAGACGACCTCGATCTCGGGCATGACTGCCAAAGCCGCCGCATCCGAGTCCACGCACACCACTTCCACTTCCTCGGCCACCTGCCGAATCTCCTCTATCAACTCCTCAGCTAAATCCATCTGCATCAAGACTTTCATATTCCTCTCCTTCCCTTGCAATTGTTCGTCCTCGGCGATAGGCCCTATTATTTGACTTTCCCAATTCCACCAACCACGAAAGCAGATCATGCAAAACCACATCGTCAAGACCCACCCAGACGGTACGGTCCTCCCGCGCGAAGAGCAATTAGCTTGGAAGCTGGCTCAGCTCGCCGCCCACAACCAAGCAGCCGACGCGGATGTCGTCGAGATGATCGGCAATCGCGTCATCGACAACGCCGCAGTCGCCCTCGCCGCAATCAACCGCCCACCCGTGCGCAACGCCCGCCTCCTCGCCCTCGGCTATCCCCATCCCCACAACAGCGGCACCCGCCTCTTTGGCGTGGCCAACGACCGCAGCTTCCACTGCGAATGGGCCGCCCTCGCCAATGGGGTTGCCGTACGCGAACTCGACATGCACGACACCTATCTCGCAGCCGACTACTCGCATCCCGGCGACAACATCCCCGGCTTGCTCGCCGCCGCCCAGCAAACGGGAGCCGACGGCCGCGCGCTGACCCTAGGCATACTCACGGCCTACGAGGTACAGATGGCGCTGGTAACGGGCATTTGCCTGCACGAGCACAAGATCGACCACGTCGCCCACCTCGCCCCAGCCGTGGCCGCCGGACTCGGAACCATGCTCCAGATGCCAGCCGAGCAAATCTACCAAGCCATCAATCAGAGCCTACACCTAGCCTGCGCCACCCGCCAGTCGCGCAAAGGGGACATCACCTCGTGGAAGGCCTACGCCCCAGCCCAAGCCAACAAGATCGCCATCGAAGCCGTGGGCCGAGTGCGCCTCGGCGAGCGGGCACCGTCGCCCATCTACGAGGGCCGCGACGCCGTCATCGCTTGGATGCTATCCGGGCCAGACGCCGAATACCGCGTTCCCCTCCCCGATCCCGGCGAAAACATGCGCGCCATCCTCCGTTCCTATACCAAGGAACACTCCGCCGAATACCAAGCCCAAGCCTTGATTGACCTCGGCTTCCGGCTCCACGCCCGCAATATAGACCTGGACCAAGTAGAAGATGTCGTAATCCGCACCAGTCATCACACGCACTACGTAATCGGCACCGGGGCCAACGACCCACAGAAAATGGACCCAGACGCCTCGCGCGAGACCCTCGACCACAGCGCCATGTACATCCTCGCCGTCGCCTCGGAGGACGGTGCTTGGCACCACGTGCATTCCTATACCTCGGAGCGCACCCATCGCCCCTCGACCGTCGCGCTGTGGCACAAGATCCGCACCGAAGAAGTCGCAGAGTGGACCCAAGCCTATCACCATCCCGATCCCGACCACAAGAAATTCGGCGCTCAAGTCGTCGTCCGCCTCGCCGACGGCACCCAGATCGCCGAACGCCTCGACAACCCCAACGCCCACTACCTCGGCGAGCGCCCCTTTGCCCGGCCAGACTACATCGACAAGCTAGCCGTATTGACCGAGGGACTCGTAGCACCAGCCGAGGTCGAGCGTTTCCTAAGACTAGTGGACCGGTTGCCAGACCTGACGCCCGAGGAAGTGGACCAGCTCAATCTCGTGGCAGCCGAGGGCATGTTGGAAGACGCCGAGAGCGAACGCGTGGGCATTTTGTAGCTATGCAATTCGAGCGGCGGATCGTCTGTGCATCCTATGCTACGTCCATCTGCGGATCACGCCCGGATATCCGACAAGTCTTCGCCTTCTGTGCGCGCCACCAGCGCCGTGACCACCAGATCGCCGGTTACATTGACGGTTGTGCGGCACATATCGAGCGGGCGGTCAACTGCTAGGACAATGGCGATGGCTTCCACCGGCAGGCCGACCGCGGGCAGGATCAGCGCGATGGCGACCAAGCTAGAAGCGGGGATGCCCGCCACGCCAATCGACGTGAGCAAGGCGAGCAATACGACGATCATCTGCTCCGCAATGCCAAAATCTATGCCAGACGCGAACGCGTACACTTGGGCGACGAACACCACCACCACGCACTCGTACAGTGCCGTGCCGTCCATGTTCACCGTCGCCCCCAACGGCAGGACAAAGCTGGTCACGCGGTTGGAGATGCCGGCCTGTTCGGCGCTATTGATAGTCACCGGCAAGGTCGCCGAAGACGACGCAGTCGAAAACGCGGTCAATTGCGCGGGCGCGACCTTGGCGTAGTACGCGTATGGACTGATGCCGGCAACCAAGCGCAGCAGCAGTGGCAACCACACGGCAAAATGCAGCGCCAGCGCCAGCAATACGGTCAGGAAGAACAGGCCCAACGCTTCGAGCGCGGCAAAGCCGGAGATGAGCAACGTCTTGCCCACCAGCGCAAACGCGCCGATGGGAGCAAACCGCATGATCCACATCGTGATCAGAATCATGAGGTCGTGCAGACCGACCCAAAACCGCTGTAAGGTGTCGCCCGCCGGCCCGTCTAGCCGCGACATGAAATACCCAAACACGACCCCGACGAATACCAGCGCCAGCAGTTGGACCTCTAGCGCCGCCGCGAAGATGTTGGACGGTATCGCGCGCTTGAGGACTTCGACCAGATCGCGCAGGCCGCGTCCCTCTACCTTGTCCATGACTTGCGACGAATCTGGCAGCGCAGCACCCAGCGCCCGCGCCGACTCCGTCTCGCCGGGCGCTATGAGATTCACAAAAGCGAGACCAGTGAAAGCCGACAGGAGTCCAGTACCCACGTAAAAGGCCACCGTCTTCCCGCCGATGCGTCCAAAGGCGTTCTGGCTCGCCATGTTGCGGACGCCAACAATGATCGAAGACAGAATCAGCGGCACCACGATCATCTTTAGCGCATTGAGGAACAAGCTGCCGAAGAAATCGAGAATTTCCACGAGCGACGCGCCAAACAGCGTCGTATGCTCGTCGCCCAGCCCTCCTACTAATGCGGCGAGGACGAGGGCAATGGCGATCTGCCAGTGCAACGGAATGCCGGTAAACCTTGAAAGTGCGCTATGCTGGCTCATTATTTATTTCTCCTTTTCATTCATTTCTCCTTTGTTAATGAGTTGATTTTTATAACATATTTGTTAATTTATGATATGGCTTGGGAAATCGTTTATTACAACGAAAACGTCCAACGTATCCTAAGTACTTGGCCCGTCGGCATCCGAGCCGTTTATGCCCGGATCACAGAGCGAATCTCGGTTTTTGGGCCAAATTTGGGAATGCCTTTTACACGAGCATTGGGGAATGGTTTATTCGAAATTAGAGCAAAAGGCAAAGAAGGAATAGGACGTGCGTTTTTCTGTACGGTTGTTGGTCAAAAGGTGGTTGTGCTTCATGCCTATATCAAAAAGTCTGAGAAAACGCCTCTAAAAGAATTGGAGCTTGCACGCAAACGTCAGGAGGAGTTTAAACATGAAAACGCATAAGGAATTGCTTGACGAATGGATGAAAGAACCCGAATTCGTCGCTGAATACGATGCACTTGCAGATGAATTCGCCCTCTTTGACGAAATGCTCAAAGCCAGAAAGAATGCGGGTTTAACTCAGGCTGATGTTGCCGAAAAAATGGGCACCCAAACGCCAGCAGTCGCACGTCTTGAAGCATCAGGACGACATAAAAAGCACTCCCCTTCTCTTGCTACTCTGCAAAAATACGCAGAAGCTGTTGGCTGCCGCTTGGACATCCGCCTTATCCCTCGTTAAACAAGGCTCACTCCCTGCCAAGGACGACACTATGATCTACGACGGACACGCCTATTGCTTCCCGCCGCCGGGCCGCAACGGAGGCTTCGCCAATCCCGCCGAGTTCTGGCGACACTTGCAACTGTTCATGGCCCAGGCCCGGCAGCAGCCCTGCTGGCGACGCGCCGACCGCGTCCTGGCTGACTCTACGGGCCTGTACGACCCCGATCGCCCTTGGCGCTTCGATGGCCTGCGGGACGCCGCCTTCCGCACCGGAGACCACGGCCTCGTCGAGTGGACAGTGGACGGCGAGGACTACGTGAAGCAGGCCCTGCCGCCGTGGACGGTGGACTTCGCCTTCCCCGCCGACAGCTTGGTGGCGGAGATGGACTACGCCGGTATCGATCGAGCGCTCCTGCACCGCACCCCGTACATGGGTCTGGGTGACGACTACATCGCCGACTGCTGCCAGCGCCACCCAGGACGAATCCAGGGCCTAGCCCACGTGCCCGAATGGTGGTTCCCCAGCAGGACGGACGACGCCATCGCCAAGCTGCAACGGGCGATCCGCGACCACGGCCTGTCGGGCCTGCAGTTCATGCCCTTTCACCGGCCCCTCTACGACCTCTCCCCCGAGTGGACCGGGCCTGACTTCGACCCTTTGTGGGCGACCGTGGCCGAACTGGGCATCCCCGTGTTCTTCACCCTCGGCGCAGCCAGATCGCCCGCCGCCTACCTCGACGAATTGCGCGCACTGCGCACTTGGATGGACCGCTTCCCCGACGTCGATGTGGTCATGACCCACGGCTTCTCCTGGCGGATGTTTGCCGACGAAGACCAGCTCCACGTGCCTGACGAGGTGTACGAAGCAGCGCCCATCGGCCACCCGCGCTTCCACATCCAGATTCTCTTCGCCGTGTTCCTCCAGTCGCGCTGGGACTACCCCATGCCACAGATGCGACCCGTCTTGGAAAAAATGGTCGAACGCATCGGTGCCGATCGCATCCTCTGGGGAACGGACATCCCCATCGTCCTACTGCACTGGACCTACCGCCAGAGCCTCGACTACATACGGCACTACTGCCCGTTCATAGGCGAATCCGAAATGGCGGCGATCCTCGGCGGCAACATGGAACGGCTCTTGGGGACAGGGCGGTAGCCTATCTCGTTAGGCGATCCGCAGAAATCATTTCAACAGCGTCAGTGTCCGACTCTCTTGATAATTGCCCGCGGTAAGCTGGTATATATAGGTGCCGCTGGCCACGGCTCGGCCACGGTCATCGCGCCCGTCCCACTGCACCTCGTAGCGTCCCGCGGCCAATCGATCCTGCACCAAATCGCGGATCTTCTGTCCGGCGACATTGTAAACGGTCAGTTCCACTAGTCCTTCGCTGCCCATCTCGTAGGCGATGGTCGTGTTAGCGTTGAAAGGGTTGGGATAATTCTGTGCCAGCGCGTACCCGTCGGGGACACTGCCACTTTCTTCTTCCACAGCAGTGGCCGAACTACTGGGCAGGGAAATCTCCCACAAGCCGCGACCGCCACTCCACTCGATGACGTAGATTTTGTTGCCGATGATCTCGGCGTCAATAGGGCCACTGAAACCTTCGACGATTCGGGTCATGCGCGCCTGATAGTTATCTCCCACCTTCTCCAAGTCCATGTGGATGAGGTCCTCGTCCGGGTCGTCGAAGGGGTTGATCAGGTTGCAGCAGTCCCCGCCGATGCGCAACACAAAGCCGTCGCCGCGAAACTCGGGTGCTAAAGCCTTTTCTACGTCAAAGACCAACCCCAACGGCGAACTATGCGGCGTAAGCGTATAGGCTGCTCCACCCTCGTCGCTGGCGTCGCGCACCTCGCCCGTGCTCGGGTCGCGGTAGCGGTCGGCGTCGGGCCCTAGATTGAGGACCGGATCGGCAAAACGCTCCACGGGCGGAGGTGGATAGGTCGGATCGTTGTAAAACAAGCCGCGATCCCTAGCGTCCGAGCGGGTCATCAGGAGCAAGTCCGCGGCCGGGTCGTAGTCGGGGAAGCGCTGGGCTGTATCCATTGCCCCCATGCGCCAAGGGAAGCCATAGTGCAGCCCCTGCCGCACCCAGCAGATCTCGTCGGCCATATCGCTGTCCGGGCCATTGTCCGCGGCAAACAGATCGCCGTTGGCGGCAAAGGCCATGTCAAAGGCATTGCGGAACCCGTCGGCGTACAAGTAACCCGAAGCCTGTAGCGCCTCCTCATCAGCCGGAATCAAAATGTCTTGGCCATCCGCTGGCACCCGCAAAATGGCCGACGACAGGGGCAACTCGCGCGCCCCGGCAAAAGCCCCTTCCTCGGACAGCTCGCCGTGGTCGGTACGAGACCCCGAATTGATGTACACAAAGCGATCGTCCGGGCTGAGGACAATGGCCGGATGGGGATGGTTCTTGGTGCCGGGGGGAATGCGCTCAGTGCGGGCCACCGTAGCCCACTCAATGGTGTCTCCGTCGCGCACCCCACGCACTACATTGATGACCTTGTTGCCGCTGTTGCCGCCAATGTAGAACGTGCCGTCCGCCGCAATATCAAAGCCTTGGGTATCGTTGAGCTTGTGGTCCGCGGAAGTAGCAATCCGCTCTTCGCCTACAGCATTGACTGCCTCCACATCGAGCACCACGTACAGGGCACCCTCGGCGTCGAAATAGATAGCTCGTGGGAAGGCGATGCCATAGTCGGCTAGATTGGCTACTTCTTTGTTCGGTGGGGTGATGATGCGGTTGTTGCGCGTATCGAGGACGTGGATTTTATCTTCGATCGGGTCGGTCGCCCGGGTTGCAGCCGCCGCGGCCGCAGCGCGGATTTCGTCGATGGGCACTCCTGCGGGCACCCCTTCCTCGGGACGGAACTGGGTCCAAGTCCATGCTCCCTCGGCGTCGCGCACCCCTCGGGCGATGGTCTCGCCGACGCGCTCGTCCTCGCCCTTGATCTGAATGCGGTAAATAGTCCCCGTAGCCGTGAGGGTGTACAGGGTGTTGTCGCGCGGGTCTTTGGCAATGCGCATGGTCCGCCGACTCACGTCGAGCAAGTGGCGGACTTGAACATCGTCGCGCAGGGGCCGGGGATCGGCACCGACAGTGCTTAGAGTCCAGCCGATTAGGATTATTCCGATAATTTTTCGCAATGTAAACGCTCCTCACAGATGAAGTGAATTCTAGCGCGCCAGTATCAACTGCCGGGCTGCCGAGTAGCCTCCCATTCGCAAGCGATAGAGGTACGCGCCGCTGGCGGCCAAGCCGCCGTTTTCTGTCCGGCCATCCCAGCGCACCGTATAAGACCCCGGTGCCTGCTCGGCCTGTACTAAGGTGCGCACTTTCTGGCCCACCGCATCGTATAGGGCCAATTCCACTGGGCCGGTCTCGCCAACCTGATAGACGATGGTGGTATGGGCATTGAAGGGATTGGGGAAGTTCTGCGCCAAGCTAGCCTCTTCTGGTACAGTCGCCAGTCCTTGTACGGCAGTAGGCTGATCCATCCTGGCGATCCAGCGGCGGATCAGATCGCTGCCTTCCCAGTCAACCACGGTGGAGGCCACCGGCGGCATGCGGTTGGAGGAAAAGGTGAGCAGGCGCAAGTACAGGGTGGAGTTATCGGGGTCGCCTGGGGTGATGATAAACCCTTCTTCAGTACCCAGAGCACCCAAGGAAGGCACCCAGTTTAGGGTATTGGTCTCCTCTAAGGGGGTGTCGTACCGCAGGTCGATGGTCGAGCGGCTGACCACATTGGGACGATGGCAGTGAGCGCAATTGGCCGCCAGATAGGCGCGGCTGCGGTCGGCCAGCGGCAGGCTTGCATCGGTGGGGTCGGCCCACTGGGGGAAGCCGTCGTAATTCTCGCCGATATCCTCAGTGAACAAACTAATGTGGTTTAGGGTGCGCAATTGGTTATCTACAATGCCGCCGTAGTCGTACGGGCGATTCATCTGGGCTGTGTTGAGCCCCAAGACATAGCCAGCCGGTCCGGTGTGGCACAAGGCGCAATCTTCGGGTCCGGGATAGAAATGCACGTATTCGCGGAAACCGTCCTCGGCTTCTGGGTCGGCGATGAGATAGGACTGGGTCGCCGCCTCTTCGAGCAATATCGCGTCCTTGCCCTCCAGATCCCACATGTAGCTAAAGCCGTCCCATGTATCAGCTTGGCCGCGCTTGACCAAAAAGCGCGTCTCGACAATGTGCCGACTGGCCAAATTACCCTTTTCCAACTCTATGTAGAAATTCTTCACCACCACCGCGTTGGGGGGAAATTTCCAGACGCCCGAGGCGGAAAACTCAATCTGGCTTTGCCCGGGCAGCGCGATAAAGCGGGTCTTGGCCGTCCCGTCGGACCACAATACTGAATTGACCTCGTAGGGAATGAGTCCCGCAGCCGGGGTCTGGGCCGCCACATTGCTAAACAGGCCCGACTCGGAGACGGTCTGGGGCACTCGTCCCTCGACTGGAGCGATGAGCAAAGAATGGTTCGGCACCCGTTCTTGCAGGCCGTACGAGGCTTGAGCCGAGACGATCGAGGGGATCATCAGGGTTAGCAAAACAATGAACAGTAGCATGACCGTCCGGCTTTGGGAGACGGCGAAACAGGAGAAGTAAAATCGCTTGTGCCAGTCCCTCACTCCAACACCGACCCCTCCTCTTCCACCCGCCCGTACATGCGCGCGAATTCCTCAGACCCATCGTCGTGCCACACCTCAAAAGACAAGCCCCGGATGGTCCCTTCGGCAAAGCCGGTCAACGCATCTAGCGGCGGGATGCTAGCCGTGTAGAGCACGTGCCCGTCCGGCAGGCGCAGCCTACCCAAGTGCCGGGGGATTTCCGCGGGGCCGCGCTGAGCCAAGCGCGCAATGACCGCTTCGTCCACCTCCACTCCGAGGCCCGGCCCCTCCGGCACGGGCGAACAGCCTTCGACGATCTCAATGCGCTGACGGGCCGCGTCCTCCTCGTACTGGTCGTCGAGATTGATCGAGTGCGCGACCGTGGGCAGCACGGCCGCCAGGTGCAGCGCCAACGCCTTGGCCAAGGTGCCCCCAGTTAGCTGCACCACCACCTGCATATTGGCTTTGCCATAGGCCAAGCCGCGCACCAACGCGTCGCCAAACCCGCCGCAGTACTCGGCCACGATGTACGCATCAGCCATCCCCTGCACGACCTCCTGCAACCCGCCCAACGGCGGCACGTGCATAACCAGTGGCACCCCGCATTGGGCGCGGAGCCGCCGCCAGCCTTCTACATCGCTCAGCACCAAGGGATCCTCGATATAGCCCACTACAGGCGACTTTTCGAGCTGTTTGACGATGGGCAACACCGTGGCCAAGGTGCGGTTGGAATTGAAGTCGTACTGCATCTTGAAGCCGGGTGGCGCTACATCCTCTACCGCGCGGTTCTGCTCAAACACATCGTGGTGCTGACAAGTGTGCATCTTGAACAGCCGGTAGCCTTGGTCGGCGGCGCGGAGGATTTCGCGGCTCAGCTCTTCGGGATCAGCGGGCCGCGTCCACGCCGCCACGGGCACGCGGTCGCGCACTTTGGGACCCATCAGCTTGTAGGCCGGCACTTCGAGGTACTGACCCATCACGTCGTACAAGGCCCCGGCCAAGCCGAGGTGGACCTCGCTGCCCAAAAAGTCGAAGGGGCTGCGCCCGATGAGGCCCTCCACGCTCTGCGCGGGCGGCGGCGTGCAGCGGTACTCGCCCCATCCCACCAAGCCGTTGTCGGTTTGCACCTTGAAGAAGGTGCGCTGGTCAATGGAGCGGAAGCGCACGGCGTGCTCATCGTTGCGAGCGGCGAGCGGCACGTGCGCCGGAATGATGTCAACATCGGTGATTTTCACGGTAGTTCTCCTCGGCGCGTAAGTGAGATTGCGTTAGCAGCAAAAATTGACGATCCATCGCCGCCGGTCTTAACTTACCCCATCCCACCCCCAATCGCCAAAGACGGTCATTTTACCTATAATTTTTGACAGATCGTAGGATAGAACGAGTACAGTACCGACAACTGTGAAAGTAGAGGTGCAGCTTGACGACATACGTAATTACTGCAGAGATCGAGCAAGATGAGGACGGTCGGTGGAGTGCTTGGATTGACGCGCTGCCGGGATGTGCCGCTTGGGGCCACACCCGCGAGGAAGCTCTACTGGCACTGCAGGACGCCGCCGATGCGTACATCGAAGATATGGAAGAAACGGATGAACAGGTTCAGAAACGTGGCATCGAAGTGGTAGATTCTCCTCTCGTCGTCGTCACGCGATGAATCTGCGTCCTGACCTGTTTCGGCGACTCAGGACTATCACCGCGCGCAGCTTGGTACGAGCACTGGAAAAGGATGGCTTTACGTATAGGAGAAGGAAAGGATCCGGCAGAGTCTATCGCAGCGAAGATGGTCGCCGCGTTATACTTCACTACCATGCGTCGGGTGATACGTTCCCAATCGGAACTCTACGGAGCATCCTAAAAGGAACTCAATGGACCGAAGACGACCTCCGCCGTTTACGGCTTATTTGAGTCGCCAAAGACAGTCTAACCCATGCCTTCTTACATATCTGCTTACGACACCGAAGCCGTGTACGCTTGGTGGGACGCGCCTGCCGGGCCGGGCTACCAAGGCCGGATCAGCTACGAGGGAGAGCGGCTAGCCGAGTGCATTGCTGGCGTCCGGGCCGTGGCCCAAGTGCATCTAGAGCGGCAAGCGCCCGCCTCCTTTTTCATCGTCGCCGAGCTGTTGCAATGCGCTGCGTCCGAATTCCGCGCCATCCTCGACGAGCCTCTTTTCGACATCCAATGCCATTCGTTCACCCACAAAGACCTAATCGGTTTAGCCGATACCGATGACCACGCCACCTTACAACGCGAGTTAGTCGATTCTAAAAAGCTGATCGAAGACACCTTTTCCCGCCCGGTGATCGGCTTGACCGCGCCCGGCGGCTACACGCGCGGCTTCATTGGCCAAGAGCGCATCCTCCACGTGATGTGGGAAGCTGGCTACCGCTATATGCGCACCGTGGGGGCCGGGCCGGACGGAACCATGCCCGCACCGCTCAACCGGCCCTTCTGGTATGCCCGCGAGGGTTTCCCCGGCCTCCTAGAAATGCCCTCGCACGCCTGGCACGACAACATCCTCACCGGACAGCCGGGCAAGGTGCTGTGGCCGCCGCAATTCCCTTGGCCCTATCCAGCGCACATGCCCGTGGACGCCCAAGGCGTGTACGACGCCTACGCCCCAGGTATCGATTACGTGCAACAAGCAGACCTGCCCTACTACTTGCCCATCTTCCACCCTTGGTCTGTCTATCGCATCGACCGCCGCGCACAGCAACTCGACCTCCTCTTGCGCCGCGCACGAACGGAAAACCTCCCCCGCATCTCCTGCACCCAACAGTACGAACACGCCCTAGCGCATAAATCCCAAATCCCCGACGCCTCGCCAGACAACCTATAACCCTATGCCCTCCCTCTCTTCTGCCCACCTCTCTGCCATCGCTCGCCGTCGCCGTCTCATAGTCAATTTCGACGTGACCTTTGCGATCAATGTGCAGCATCGCCGCAACCCGGAGCGGCCCGACCTCGTGGAGCATCTGTTCGAGTTTGCCGACGCGCCCGGATCGCAGATCGACAGCATTTGGTGGAACTGGGGCGAGGGGAATCAAGCGCCCTATCCGAGCGAGCACTTGCCGCTGTACGACCATCCGCTCTATCAAAAGTGGGCGGACGAAGGGACGGACATCGTCGGCCAAGTTCTTGAAGCGACCCAGCGCCGTGGCCTAGAGTGCTTCTTTTCGCATCGCATGAACGGCTCGGACAACGACCTCGGCCCGTTTGCGCGCATCCCCGCGAAAGTCGCCCATCCCGACTGGCTCTTTCGCACGCCTTGGTGTACGCACGCGGACAATGGCTATTGGAATTTCGCCTTGCCCCAAGTCCACGGCTACGTCCTGCGCAACTTGCGCGAAGTAATCGAGCGCTGGCCTTTTGACGGGATGGAATTGGATTTTGCCCGCGGAGTCGTATTTCCCGCTGGCCAAGGCTGGTCCAACCGCGACCGGCTGACTGAATTCATCGCCCAGTTGCGAGAATTATCACTAGCCGTAGGCGAGCGGCGCGGGCGGCCCTTTCTCCTCGCCGCCCGCATACCCGAGACGCTCGTGGGCTGCCGCTTCGACGGGATCGATATAGAGCGCTGGGTCGGCGAGCAATTGATCGACTTGCTGGCCCTCGGCGTGCGCTCGTTTGAGGTGGATTTGGCGGATTTCCGGCGCGTGGTCGCGGGCACCCCGGTCAAGCTCTATCCGTCCCTCGACGATCACCACGCTACGGACGGCTACCAGAATCCCGGCATCGAGGTGTTGCGCGGAGTAGCGGCCAATTGGTGGCACCAAGGTGCAGACGGCATCCACACCTTCAACTTCAACTACGCAACCGACGCCCCGTACGCTGGCCAAGATTGGGCCAGCCATCGCCGCGCCTACCAAGAGCTAGGCGCGGTTGCAACGCTCAGCGCCAAAGACAAGTGCTTCGTCGTCCAGCGTCGTGGAGGCGGACACGGCCCCACCGTGATACCCAACCCCGAGGATTGGGCGACCCCGAGGCACCACTACGCCAACACCAACATGCTGGCCCAACTACCCGCGACCGTGCCCAACGACGAACACACCGATCTCCTGCTGCAAATACACGTGGGCCTCGACCTAGCCGCCGAGCGAATCGCCGAGGCAGAGTTGCGTCTCTTACTGTCCGATCCAAGCGCAGAAGACTTGCCCGCGGCCAAACGCCTGCCACCAGTGCAAGTAGCAACCATCGGTCATCCCGACGGAGAACTCGTCAATATCCCGGCGGCACAAGGGGTGGAACAAACCGTGCAGATACGGCTGAACAATGCGTTGCTGGAACAGCCGACCGTGGACGATGGGTGGTTGGTCTGGCCGGTCGAGGGGCTGCTCTTGGCGTCCGGTGCAAACTTGGTCGGCATCAGCGCCCAGGGACGGGCACTCGACGCGCCACAGCTCGTCGTCGAAAAACTGGAAATAGCCGTGGTGTGTGAGGCTGTGGACTAGGCCTTTTGCAAGAAGTGCCGGTGGTCGTAACAAAGCTGAGCTTTCGGCACACATTGTCGGCTAACTTCCAGCGCAGCTTGCCCGCGACAATGGCGATGCCGTTGTTAGCAAGCCATGGATCGCATTCTACTGGTGGGCTGCGGCGGCTTCATTGGAGCCGTGTTGCGCTACTTGGTCTCCTTGGGAACCCAGCGCCTGTTGGGCACCCCACTCTACGCCACCCTCGTGGTCAACGTGGTCGGCTGCCTAGTCATTGGCTTTTTGGGCGGCTTGGCCGAAGAGCGTCAATACCTCGGCCCCCAACTCCGCCTATTCCTCTTCGTCGGCATCCTCGGCGGCTTCACCACTTTTTCATCCGTGGCCTACGAGACCGCTACCATACTGCGCGCAGGTCAGGTACCAGCCGCCTTAGTCCACATTGGCCTACAACTGCTGCTGGGCATTCCCGCCGTCTTCATCGGGTATTGGGCGGCCCGCTAGCCGGCTAGCCCGTGCAAGTACGCCAAACTCGCGGACGCAGCTTCGCGCAAACTGGCCTGGCGATAGACCTTGACCGAGGCCAAACCCGCGTAGCCAATGGCGTCCAAGGCCGCGAGCACGGCCTTGAAGTCGAGGTGGCCACTGCCCAGCACGCCGCCGTTGCTCTCGCACAAGTGGACGTGCCGCAGCGCATCGCCGCAGTCGAAAATAGGCTGGGTCAACGACTTTTCTTCAATGTTCATGTGAATCGTATCGACCATCGGCCTAAAAGCCGGCACGCCAATGCGCTCAATCAGGGCGCGCACCTCGCCGACGGAATTGTTAAACCCCACTTGCAGGTGATTGATCGGCTCGACGACTAAGTCCACGCCGGCGTCTTGGGCAGCCAAACCCACTTCGCGAAGGCCGTCCGCAATGCGCTCGTTAGCCACCTCGTCATCCGGCTCGTCCGCGCGCAAGCCCTGCAAAAGCCCGACGACGAGGATGGCGTTAAAACGCTGAGCGATAGGCAGGTACTCCCGCAGCCTAGCGACAGCACCGGCGCGTCGGCTTGGATCAGCCACACTCAAGCACAGCCCCTCGGCATAAGCAGCCCCAGTCAAAAGCGACGGCACCACCAAGCCGCACGCCTCCACCGCTCGTTCAATCGCGTCCAATTGCCCCAGCACCGCAGGCGTCAGATTCAACTCGACCCCCTCGTACCCGCAGTCCCGAATGAAGTCCAACCCAGCGGCAAAATCACCCCCGAGATCCGCAAAGTCGATTACCATATAGCTGTATTGCATCGCTGTCTCCAAAGAATTAGGAATTAGGAATTGGGGCGGTGATGGGTAATTCTCAATTCTCAATTCCTAATTCCTAATTGAAATCAACCGCCGCCGTGTCTAAGTTACTCCATTCCTTTTAGCATCAACAGCGGAGCGCGCATGCGATACCGACGATTCGGCAAAACGAACTGGCAAGTCAGCGAAATCGCCATGGGTGGGTCTTGGTTCTACGGACGCCCGGAATACGGCCTCCTGCCGGTGGCGCATGGGGTAGCCATGGTCGAGCGCGCCCTCGAATTGGGCATCAATTACTTCGACACGGCCCCGCTCTACGGCCAAGGCCGCAGCGAAAAGGTCTTCGGCCACGCCCTCAAAGGCGTTGACGCGCCCTACTATCTGGCGACCAAGGTAGGCTATCATCCCGCGCCCTTCGACTACACCCGCGACACCGTGTGGCGGGGATTTGAAGCCAGTCTCCTACGCTTGCAGCGCGACTCAGTCGATCTGTTGCAACTCCACGAGGCCGAACAGGCGGGCTGGGAGGGGATATTCGGTCGAGGACGCGCCCTAGAGGCCATGCTCGAAATCCGCGACCAAGGACTCGCACAACACATCGGCCTGACCGGCTCGGATCTCGTGCTGATGCGCGATGTCCTCGCCGAGTGCGACGATTTCGTCTCGGTAATCACCTTCCTCAAATACGACCTGCTAGTGCAGACGGCCAAGGAAATCCTCCTGCCCACCGCGGCCGCCCGCGACGTCGCCATCATCCTCGCCTCGCCACTGCACGCCGGCCTACTCGGCTCCAAGCGCGACGCTTGGAAGGAGGTCGGCCGCTTTGCCGAACTGTATCCCAAACTCGAAAAACTCGAAGCCCTGCTCGCCGACGAACCCGGCGACATGCCCGACCACGGCCTGCGCTACTTGCTGTCAGACCCCCAAGTCTCCGTGCTGCTCACCGGCGCTGCAACAATAGACGAACTCGAAGTCTCCACGGCCGTTTCCGACGGCTGCTACCTATCACCCGAACTCATCGCCCGCATCGAAGCACTCACCCCTTGAGAAGGAATTGCACATGAAACCTGTCCGCGTCGGCTGCATCGGCCTCGGCTGGATCACCCAAAGGGCGCACCTCCCGGCGTTAGCTGCCCTCGCCGAGGAAGGCCAAGTCGTCTTCCAAGCATTCTGCGACAAAAGCGAGGAAACCCTCCAGGAACAAGCGGCCGTCTATAAGCCTCATTCGACCTATACGGACCACCACCAAATGTTCGAGGAACAGGAACTCGACGCGGTTTACTTGTCCATTCCGCCGACTGCACACACCGACGAAGTGCTCATCGCCGCGGACCAAGGCGTCGCCCTGTTCGTCGAAAAGCCGCAGACCCTCGACCTAGCGCAAGTCGCCGAATTCAACGCCGCAATCGAAAAAGCCGGCATCGTATCCCAAGTCGGCTTCGTCTCTCGCTACGAGCCTTCTTCCGCGCCGACCTTGGAGCTATTGCAGCAGCGCACGCCGCGCCACGCCCAAATCCAAAACTTCTACAGCGGTCAGCCCATCCGCTACTGGACCAGCCGCTACGAACTCTGCGGCGGCTCCTTCGTCGAAAACACCATCCACAGCGTCGATCTGTTGCGCTACTTGCTCGGTGACATCGAGGCGGTCTCGGCCTTCTACGTCGAATCCCTGCCCGACGAGCGCATTGAGCCGATGAACCTGCCCCACGTGTACAACGTCAACTACCGCTTCAAGGGGCGCTTGACCGCCAACGCCAGCGTCTCGCGGGTAATGAGCAACGTCAATTACTCCAAGCGCGAAATCCTCGTCGTCAGCGACGACTCAATCATCGAATGGAATCCACAAAAAGTGACGGAAAACGGCGAGGTAGTGTGGGAAGCCCAAGAAGAGCCGCAATCGCGCGGTGCTTTCTTCTCTCAGGCTCGCGCCTTCATCGCTGCCGTCCAAGCCGGCGACCCTTCCATGACACGCAGCCCCTACGTCCCTTCCCTCAACAGCCTAGCCGCCGTTTTAGGGGCCAATGCCTCGGCCGAAAGCGGCGGCGAGTTGGTCCTCCTCTGCGACCTCACCCAAGGATAGATCACCATGCAACCCCAACTCACGCCCTTCCTCGACTGGTACGGCATCTGGCCCTCCCACCGCAAGCTCGAAGACGACGGCACCGTCTGGTCCCAGGACCCGCCCCAAGGCATTGAACTCGTGCCCGAACTGGCGCGCAAATCCGAGGTCTTTTTCCACAAGGAGCGCCCTTGGGAGCAAGGAGCCAATCTCCACATCAACGCCATGCTGCACGACGGAGGGCGCTACCGCCTCTGGTACGGCGTGCAACGCTTGGACGACATCACGCGCTCGTATGTCTGCTACGCCGAAAGCGACGACGGCTTTACCTGGCAGCGGCCAGAGTTGGGCTTGTGCGAGTACGAAGGCTCTACCCACAACAACATCATCTGCGCGGGCCGCGACCATCCCCTCGGCTGGGTATTCATCGACCCCAGTGCCCCGGCGGCCGAGCGCTACAAGGCCGTCGGCCCAGGGGCAAACTACTTCCGCGACGGCAAGCCCGACCCGGAAATGGACTCCACGCGCTTCAAGGCCCTGCTCGCAGCCCGCGACCTAGGAGATGTGTCGGCCGGGGAAAAGGCCCAAGGGATTGAGATCCGACAGCAGCTCCACGGCGCGACCTCTGCCGACGGCATCCACTGGCAGAATCTCAGCACCCCCGTCTTCGACGCCGGCGCAACCCAGCTAGACACCCACAACCTCTGCGTGTACGATCCCCACCAAGATCAATACGTGGCGTACCTGCGCGGCCATATCGACCGCCGACGATTGGTGCGCCGCGCCTCGGGTCCGCAGTTTTCATCGCTAGCCGATCCGCACCCCTGCCTCCTGCCCGACCCCTTGGACGCGCTCGACGACGACATCTACAGCCCCTGTTACACGCCGTATCCGGGTACGCAGCCGCGCTACCTGATGTTTCCGTCGATATACCATCGAATCGCCTCTACGGTCGATGTCCAACTCGCGGTCAGCCGTGACAATCACCAATGGATCCGGCCCTTTCGCCACCCCATCATCGACCGCACCTATGAGGGGGGAACGTACGGCCAGCTCTACGCCAGCCCGAATCTCATCGCCGCCAACGGCACGTGGCGACTGCCTTTTAGAGGCTACCAACGCCGCCACGACTTTCTCCGCCGTGGTTCCACGTCGTACCCCGAGGATGGAGAATTTCGCTGGGCCTGTTGGGAGCCGGATCGGCTCGCGGGGATAGAGGCCAAAGGCGAGGGGCGAGTCACGCTCATCGAGCGGCCCTGCTCCGGCCGCGAATTGCTGCTCAACTTTCGCACGGCTCCAGACGGCTGGATCAAGGCCGAAATCGTCCAGACCATTCACACGCCACCCCAGCCCGTAGGAGCTTACCCCGGCTTCTCACTCGCCGAGGCCGAACCCCTCACGGGCGATTCCATCTCTGAGGCGGCGCGCTGGCGGGGCCAAACCGACTTATCGACCCTCGCAGGCGAAAAAGTCGGCCTCCGCTTTCACCTGTACAAAGCCAAGCTGTTTTCAGTATCTATTTAAGGCGACTCGCGAACACTTCGGCATCGCCCTATCCATACACTGTAAAGCACTGCATCTGCAAGGAGATGAACGTGAAAAACATCACCGTCTCTGTAGATGAAGAAACCCACCGGCTCGCCCGCCTTCGGGCAGCGGAGTTGGGGACATCTGTGTCGGCACTGGTCCGGGGCTACCTCAAAACCCTCGTCTGCAAGCGAGCCGACAAAACGGCGGCATCTCGTCGGTTGGGTTTTATGGCCGGACAGATCAAAGTCCCCGACGACTTCGACCGCATGGGCGGGCTGGGGATAGAAAAGATGTTCGGGGGGAACGCATGACTTTATTACGGAAGAGGTGTAGAGTATGAGGTTCATAGTATTAATCGTTACTGCAATCGGGATCGCAACTCCGGCCAACGGTGAAGATGAAGCGATGGCTATTTTCAAGACGCTGGGGCGTGCGGATTCCCTGCTAGCGCAAGGCCAGTCTGATCAGGCGTTAGATGAATACGTAGGGGTGAGGAGGGCGTTTGCCAGATATATGATGTCGCGGGGAACAGCGAGAATCTACAATAATCAAGCCGGAATAGCTCTTCTTTACGGTGGTTATCGTGATGCGGCTGAATCCCTGCAAAAATCGCTCGCTGAAGACCCTACGCAGGAATCGTTATTCACGATCTTGGAGAAGGTGATGCTGGAGAATATCGAATTCTACGACAAGGTTGCCATCCTCCTTGACGAAATTGGGCTTTCTGCCGAAGCGCACGAGTTTCGCGAGCAGGTTAAAGATCGTCGCTATTTTGCCGAGATACTAACGGCCGCACTCGAACCTCGGAGAAAAAAATTGCGTGAGGAGGCTATGGATCTCTTCTCTCCAGAGCTCCGGGAACTTTTGACCGAGTAGCTAAAATTTATCCGAGAGATATCTAGATGAGTGAGATAGAGTTACATACAGGTTCTCTTACAGATTATATTATTGATTACCGAAAAGGGCTGACTAGTCAATTAATAAATATAATCGATGAGAGAATTGATGAATTATGGGCTCTAATAGAGAATAGTATAGAGAATAGTCATATAGACGATATTTATGAGAACATAGAGCACATTGTAGGACTTGGTTTTGTTGTGCTTCAACAATATATGACATTCGTGTACGGGAATTTACAAAAAAAGAAAAAAGAGGTGCTGCCGAAGGGGCCGAAACACAAAAGTGGTAATACTTTCGCGAGAATAATTGATGCCTCAGCCAATTACTGGAAGCATAATAGCGAATGGCCATTAGATAAACCTTGTAATCGTAAAAAAAAGATCGAGGCTATTTTTAAGATGATTTCTATTAATGGGCATTCTGTTTCTGTCAATGACGAATATCCATTGATTAATATATTACTTGAATTGTCTCATACTGAGAATAGACGGTTTAATGCTGTTTTCAAGAAAATACTAGAATGGCGGAATGAATTAAATCAATAATTTAACTACGCAATAACCGTTTTAATAAGAGAAGCCCTTCTAGAAGAAGTCAACATGACCGCGACCGCACAAGAAGTCTTCACCGAAACCGTTCGTGCCTTACCATCAAGCGAGCAGTTTCGTCTCGCAGCACTCATTTTACAGGGTTGTCCGAAGTGGTTGTTGTGGAACGAAGTGATACTTGGAGCGAACAAGATCAAAGCGACTTAACCGCCGCCTTACAGTATGCGGCGAAGCTCTACCCAGACGAAGCGGCAGCCGCTGCGGACGCTGGACGAGATTCGGGCGGATATTTTGGCGGTGGAGCGGGAGACGGAGGGGTTGTTGGCGGAGATTATTGGGGATGGAAGCGAATGACGGAACCACAATTCGACATCACGCCTTTTCTAGACCAAGACGAAGGTCAACACTTCGACCGCAAGTCGCTGTTTGAAGGAGCGAGCGGCACCAAACAACTGCGCGACCGCCGTGCTGTGCGGGACCAAGTTGCGGAATACGTCGCTGGCTTCGCCAATGCCGAAGGCGGCATCCTGATCCTCGGCATCGAAGATGACCGCTCTCTTACTGGTCACCGTCTTCCTGCGGATGCGCTGAGTAGCCTGCTCGCCACACCGTGTGCTCGCTTGCGCCCTGCACAACCTAGGGGCTTTGTCATTACCGTAGAAGGCCATGAACTAATTGTTTTCGACGTGCCGACAGCGGATAGGCCCGTGCAAGTAATAGGTAATGGCTTTCCGCTACGGATTGGCGACCAGACCGTACAAGTCAGTGAAAGCCATATCAGTGCGCTCAAATGGCAAGGCATGGCCGAGAGTTGGGAGAGCCGTCCATCGGACAGCAAGCTAGACGAGCTAGACGATCAATTGTTGGCCAAGGCGCGGCAGGGGGCGGGTCTATCTGCGTTGAGCGATGAGGAGTACTTGCTGCGGCGCAAACTGGCTGATCGCCGAGGCCGGGAGATCGTCTTGCGGAAAGCTGCTGAGTTGCTGTTCGCCCGCTTAGGGCCAGACCATCCCAACGCTGGTGTGCGCCTGTTCCGCGTCATCGGCACCGAGCGCCGGACCGGACCCGAGCACAATGTCGAAGAGCGCCCGCGTATGGAGGGCAACCTGCCCGCCGTCATTGAGGAGGCAAGCGGCGTAATCAGCAGCCTACTGCGTCGTCCGTCGCGGCTCGTAGGCAACCAGTTTCGGGAGGTACCCGAATACCCGGATTTCGCGTGGCGTGAAGCGCTACTCAATGCCATAGCGCATCGCGACTACGGCGTTGAAGGAGTTGGCACAGAAGTCTGGTTGTTTGAAGACCGTATGGAAGTGGTCAGCCCCGGTGCTCTAGCTGGCAACTTGACCACAGACGAGTTGCTAACACTCCGGCGGGTCCATCGCAGTCGCAATCCGCGCATCGTGCGGGTACTGGTGGACCTCGGCTTCGCACGCGACCAAGGTGAGGGCATTCCGCGTATGTTTACGGAGATGAAAGACGCTTTCTTACCCCAGCCGAGCATAGAGGCTACCAACCGCAGCGTTACAGTAGCACTTTGCAACACCCTTACACTGAATGCGGGGGAGTTAGGCGCGGATACAGAGGAGTTAGGCGCGGATACAGAGGAGTTAGGCGCGGATACAGAGGAGTTAGGCGCGGATACAGAGGAGTTAGGCGCGGATACAGAGGAGGAGCTTCCCCCTGCCATCAGGATAGCCATTGACCAACTTGGCCCGCGTCCCCGCCGTGAGCGCCTGCGTCCCCTCATCCACGCGATATGCGACCAGGGTAGATGGGTGACTTCGGCTGAGTTGGCCGAACTCCTCAACTTCCGTCAACATAATCTAACGGCGGGTCATCTCGCCCCGATGGTGAAAAGTGGACAACTTGAGCGTCGTTTTCCGGGCCAGCCCAACCACCCCCGCCAAGCTTATCGGGCTGTCGCTCAATCACCAGCGACATAGTGTTACTTGAAGCGACGAAGCCATCAAACTCTACGACCTCAATACCCAATCGATTTGATTGAGCGTCTGGACACTTCAGTGGTCTGTGATCCTCGACCTAGCCCTACTCTACTGACTACTGTCTATTTGAGGCGGCCCGCGAACACCTCGGCAAACCGCTCCTCGGCAATGCCGCCCAAGCGCTGTGCCATGCGCTCGAATGCGTCGCGGCGATAGTCCCAGTTGCCCCACCGCGCCACCTGTTCCAACCAATCGCACAGGTGGATCGTCACTAGATCGTTGAAGTCCTGCTCGTTCATCTCGATGGAACCGCCAGTCAAGCGGTCTTGGAGCACATAGGGAGCACCGTGCTGCTCCACAGCGGCGTCAAACGTGTCGCGCACCATGGCGCAATTGACGTACGCCAAGTATTCGGCCCGCTCGCCGATAAGCGCCCTCACTTCAGCGCGGCGCTCGACGGGCAAGGTAAAATCTTGGAAAATCTCAGTGCCGTATATGGAGTGGAAGAGCGCGGCGTGGCACATCACATCGTCGCCACCCCACTTCTTCATATCGCCGTGCACGCCGATGCAGTGGGCCAAGTACGTCTTGTTGGTATGCCCCACATCGGCAGCACCAATTTCCCTGAAAAATGCAGTCATTTCTTTAAAACTAGCCGTCATAGCGTCGTCCTATGCGTTTGAGGATTGAAGCGGCCGGTCGGCAATCGGCAGGTGGAGCAGCGCAGCCACCACGCCGAGAGCAATCGCCAACCACCAGACGGGATCGTACGACCCCGTCGCGTCGTAGAGCAGGCCAGCCAGCCAGACGCCCAAGAAACTGCCGGCCTGATGACTGAAAAAGACAATCCCATACAGCGTCGACAAGTAGCGCGCCCCGAATATCTGCGCCACCGTCCCGCTGGTCAACGGCACGGTCGCCAGCCACAAGAAGCCAATCAGGCCACCGAAGAGCAAGGCGGAAAAGCTGGTCAGGGGGACGAAGAGAAACAAGCCGATGACCACGGCGCGGCTGAAGTAGAGCGCGCTCAACAGATATTTCTTGCGGTAGCGGTCGCCTAGCCAGCCGAACAACGACGAGCCGAAGATGTTGCACAGACCAATCAGCGACAAGGCCGTGGCCCCGATCATGCGCGATAGGCCACCGTCGGTGAGGAATGAAGGCAAGTGCGTGGCGATAAAGGCGACGTGGAAGCCGCAGACGAAGAACCCCGCGTTGAGCAGCCAATAGCCCGAATGGCCCCGCGCCCTGAGCAGCGCTTGCAGCAGCGTACCCTCGCCATGCGGCCGGGCCGCATGTGTGCTGGGCTGGCGCGGAAAACCAAAGGCCAACAGCACAACCCAGCCGATTAGGGCCGCGCTGACCGCAAAGGATGCTTGCCAACCCGCGTGGACAATCACCCACTGTATCCCAGGCACTAAGGCAAAAGTCCCAAACGAACCGGCCGCGGTGACGATGCCAAACGCCGTGCTGCGATTTGCCGGATGGACGACGCGGGCGACGGCCCCCAGCACGACCACATACGTCGTGCTGCCGAGCCCCAAGCCGATGATGAGTCCCAACGTCAGATGCAAACCGAGCGGGCCGCTGCTAGCCGGCACCAGCAGGCACCCAGCCGCGTAGAGCAGTGCGCCCCCCAGCACGACCCACCGCGCCCCATAGCGGTCGGCGATTATCCCGAACAAGGGCAGGCCGAAGACCACGTTTTGCAGCGCTATGGCCAAGCTGAACACTTCGCGCCCCAAATCCAAGCTGTCGCTAATCGGCTGTAGAAAGAGGCCAAACGACTGGCGGATCCCCATGCTGGCGAGGACCGTCAACGCACTAAAGAGCACGATGATCGTCGTCTGGCGATTCGCAGCGGCCATAGAAAAGTAGTATAGCCCTTGTCGCACCCGGAACAAGGGGCTATGTTTCGGCGCAAAACCTCAAAGGAGTAAACCTCAATGACCGCACAAGACCAACCCGTCGTCTTCGTCTCGCTCACCGGCGACGAAGCCATCAAACTCTACGACCTCGACCCCCAATCGGGCGCACTGGAACTGCGCGCCACTAGTCCGGCACACGGCCCGTCGGGCGCGCTCTTTTTGCACCCGTCGCGTCCCGTGCTCTACGACGGCCACGTCGGGGACTCAACTCTCGCCAGCTTCCATCTCGACGCCGCGTCGGGCGAATTGACCCTGATCAACAAGGTGGACACCAGCCTCGACACCCCCGCGCACCTCATTACCGACCCCGCCGGTCGTTTCCTCCTCACCGCTTATTACACCGGTGGCGGCGTCACAGTCCACCGCTTAGACGACGACGGAGCCATCGGCGATCTCGTCCAGCGCATCGACACAGGTCCCAAGGCACACGCCATCCTGCTGACCGAGGACGAGCGCTTTGTCTTTGTGCCCCACGTCTATCCGAACAACAAGACCAGCCAGTTCCGCTTCGACGCCAGCACCGGCCAACTCTCGCCCAACGATCCGCCCGTACTGGCTCCACCGGAAGGAGAGCCTGGTCCCCGGCACATCTGCTTCCGCCCGCTCGGCGACGTCGCGTACATCGTCAACGAGCAGGGCAACACGGTCACCGCCCACCGCTTCGACCCCGAGCGCGGCACCCTCTCCATCTTCCAAGACATCTCGACCCTGCCCGCGGACTATACCGAAGGCGGACACACCGCCCACGTCGAAGTCCATCCCAACGGCCAGTGGTGCTACGCATCCAATCGCGGCCACGACAGCATCGTCGGCTACAACATCGACGCCGACGGCGCGCTCAGCCCGTTTGGCCACTACCCAATACCGGCCAGCCCGCGCTCGTTCAACATCGACCCGACTGGCACGTACCTGTACGGCGCAGGAGAAGCCGCCGATCGCATGATCTGTTACCAAATCGATGCAACCAGCGGTGCCCTACAGCCCATTGCGGATTACGAAGTGGGCAGTCAGCCGTTTTGGGTCATGGTGACGACCCTTTAGTCTAGCCCGAGCGCTTCGTCGATGTCCTGCTGATAGCCCCGCACGGCTCCGCCCATAATCTCCTCCATGGACAGCGAACGCCCGGCGTGCGCCGACTCATAGGCCCCCACAATCGCCGCCACGGCCTGCATCCCGCCAAAACCATCCACTTCGGGTTGGCTGTCGGTGAGGATGGCTTGGGCAAAGTCGTGGTACTCGATGGCCAAGTGCCGGGAGTCGATTTCGTAGAAGGATGTTGCGGAAGGATCGTATTCTACGCCGTCGGCACCAAAGAGGCGCTCGGTGATCTCGTCGAGGTGGAAATCCGGCAGGAGCGAGAGGATTTCGCGGCCTTTTAGCTCCTTGCCCTCCAAGCGCAACACCACGGGCCGACCATTGCGGTCGCCGGGAGCATAGAGCGCTCCCCAACGGCCGTGGACGCTGCGCTCCCTCCCCCGACCGCCGCGACCCGCCACCAGCACGAGCTGCGCCAGCGCACCAGACCGCATCCTGTACAGCGCGACGACGGAATCCTCCCCTGTAGCCTCTACACTCTCGGGATAGGTCTTGGCCCGCTCGCGGTAGGATTCGAGGGGGTGATCGTCGTAGCCGTCTGGCCGGCGTCGCACCGGCTCGACGATGAAGCCGCCGCCGAAGACGTGCGCATAGTCCCCCATGTAGTACTGGATGATGTCGCCGTAGTGGACGCCCATGTCTAAGCCAATGGCTCCCTTTTCCTTGAGATGGCGCCAAGGCGTAATGGTTATCCTGTCGCTGCCACCGGCCGACGCCTGGATCATCAAAAAGGGATCCCCGAGCAGGCCGGACTCGACGATGGCCCGCGCCAAGCGGTTGGGCGGGTCGCGGCGGTAGTTTTCGGCGGTGGCCAGCACGGCATTGCCGGTGCGAGCTGCGTCGATCATGGCTTGGCAGGCGCGCATGGTAATGCCGAGGGGCTTTTCCACCAGCGCGTGCTTGCCGGCCAACAGAGCCGGCACGGCCACCTGATGGTGCGTTGAGCCGTCGGTAACCACATCAACGGCGAGGATATCATCGCGCTTGAGCATCGAGTCCATATCCGTAAAGATTAGCGGCTCGCGCCCGAACAGCCGCTGGACTTCGCGGGCGGCAAACTCGGCGTTCGCCCGGTTCACGTCGCAGACAGCCATCAATTCGACATTGCCAATGCCGCTATCTTCCAACACCTTGTAGGCCAAGATGTGGCGATGGCCCATGCCGCCGCAGCCGACGACGCAAAGCGGTACTTTTTCCATAATAGAGTCTCCTGTTGTGTGTGCGGAAAGTCGTGCTCGACTACGGGCATTGTCAAGGGGAAGGCAAAACTCGGAAGAAACATTTTGCTAAAACGTTCTCCACCGATGATAAAGGGATGCACGCCCAAGGCGCTGATCGTCGGGCTGCTCGGTGCCGTTTGCATCGGCCTCGGCTCGACCTACAACGACATGATCGTCAAAGGCTCCGGGCTGGCCGTGTGGAACCTGACCCCTGCGGCGATCTTTCTCTTTTTTGTCCTCGTCGTCCTCTTAAACCCGCTTTTACGGCTGCTGCATCCGCGCCTGCCCTTGCAGCGCGGCGAACTGGCCGTGGCCTTCTTCCTAATTCTGCTGGCCAACACCCTGTCGAGCCGCGGCCTGCCCGCACAACTCCTGCCGGTCATCACGGGAGCCTATTACTACGCCACGCCGGAAAACGATTGGGCCGAGATCGTCCAGCCCTATATGCCCGATTGGCCGGTGCCCCAAAGCCGCGACGCCATCTGGGGCTTTTACGAAGGCGACCCCACAGGGTCCGTGCCGTGGGCGATCTGGGCAGCACCGCTGTTGTACTGGGCCGTCTTTGGCTTGGCCCTCTTTCTGGCGATGCTCTGCCTAATGGTAATTGTGCGGCGGCAATGGGTGGAGCGCGAGCGCTTAGCCTATCCCATGGTCCAGCTTCCCCTGGCCATGATCGACGACGACGGTCGCGGCCGGACCATCAAACCCCTGTTCCGCAGCGGGTTTATGTGGCTTGGCTTTTCTCTCCCCTTTGTCCTAGCCTCGATCAACGCCTTACACAACTATTTTGTGGTCGTCCCTTCAGTCAGCCTCTCCCTCGACAGCATCCCGGTCTTTCGCGGCATGGCGTCCCTGAGGATGTACCTAAGTCTCTCGATGGTGGGCTTTTCCTACTTTGTGCCGCAAAACATTGCCTTGGGCCTGAGTTTTTTTCACCTCGTAAACGTGGTGCAGCGGGGCCTGCTCGGGGTGTTGGCTTGGGGAGGTAAGGATGAGACGATGGGGGCGTACAGCCAGTACACCGACCCGATCATCATCCACCAAGCCATGGGCGGCATGATCGTCTTGGTGCTGGGGTCGCTGTGGGTGGGCAGAGGGCACATCAGGGACGTGCTGCGCAAGGCTTTTCTCGGCGCATCGGACGTAACTGACGCGGATGAAATCATGTCCTACCGAGTCGCCGTGTGGGGAGCCATCATCAGCTTCCTGACAATGGGCATCTGGCTCTGGCAATCGGGCATTCCGCTGCTCTTTGTTCCCCTGCTGCTTTTCGGTGCCTTTGTCGGATTTATGACCATCGCCCGCGTCGTCGCGCAAGGCGGGGTCGCGTCGATGTTTCCGCCCACCAACGGGCCGGACTTCGTCGTCGCCAATGTCGGAGGCACCGTGTTGGGCACTAAGGGCATGGCTGGCATGGCCCTGAGCTATGCCTGGAGCGTGGACACCTTGATCCTGATGATGAGCGCGTGCGCCAATGGCCTGAAGCTCGTCACCGAAATCACCCTGCCCCATCGCCGCCGCCTCTTCGGGGCCGTCGTTGCGGTGATCGTCCTAACCCTGAGCTGCGTCGTTGTTTTGACTCTCTATCTGGGCTACGAGTACGGGGCCATCAATCTGTCGCGGTTTTACTTCAACAACGTCGCGCAGTACCCCTATCGCTTTATGGAGAAAAGCATTCTCAATCCGTTTGAGCCGCGGCCGAGCACGTGGCTGCACATCGGCACCGGCGCAGCTATCATGGGTGGGCTGATGGCCGTCCAATACCGGTTTCTGTGGTGGCCCTTCCACTCGCTGGGGTTTCCGGTCAGTTGCGTATTTGGCAAGATGTGGTTCAGCGTCTTCATCGCTTGGCTCATCAAAAGCACAGTGCTCAAATACGGCGGGCTAACGCTCTTCAATCGCCTCAAGCCCTTCTTCTTGGGGCTGGTGCTAGGCGAGGCCGTCGCAGCCGGGACGTGGGTGCTCATCGACTATATAACCGGCATGCAAAACAATTATCTAGGCGGGATTGTGTTCCAGTGACAGCAGTGGTTAGTAGTCAGCCATACGAGGTCGTCCTGAAAACACGACCTTTACTGAACGGTCCACGGGACAGTACCCGGCGTTTGCAGGCTCAAAACTACCGGCTGAGTATCAATAGCTTTCAACTTCTTGCGCAACTTTGAGAGCACGTCAGCGGGATTGATGGCCTGTGGCCGAAGCGGCGAAGTCGCAACCGACTGCTGTTCGAGGTGCAATGCAACACGCCACCGTCGCTTTGCCAGCGCACGTTCTGCCAGCCCGCGCTCGCCCGTGTCGCTGGCGTTAGCACTCGCGGCCGCCAAACCTGCTAGCGTGTCGCGGACTTTGCTCGCCACTTCGTCGCCGAGATCACTCGGTTTTGTCCTCGGGTGCTGCCGGTAGTCCTTTATTTCGATTAACCAAGAGACGCCTTTTTGGAGGCAGAGGATATCGATTGCCTTCGACCCCCCAGCGGTGGACTGAAACCGTTTGCGATAAAACTTCCAAGCATCGTATTTGGTAACTTGGCAGTGAGCCGGAAATGAGAATTTGAGACCGCCTTCCTCAATCACGGTCATGGCATGAACACCTTGAGAAAACGATCCGATTGCTCCAGTTCCTCGTCGAGCAACAACAGCGGCTCAACGCCATCAATCTCGCTGGCCTGGGCAATTTCTGCGCCACCATCATCCACTCGGCGCAGCGCGAAGTAGCGCTGCTCAACGCGCTCGAACTCTTCATGCTTGGCGAGGATTTCGAATTCTCTAAGTAGGAAGAGGTTGTGCGTTGCAACAAACACCTGCACCCCTGCACCACAGATACGGAGAATCGCCTTCGCGACTTCGCGAATCAGCCTCGGATTAAGGTTGGACTCGGGCTCGTCCCAGAACAGGGCACCTTGGTCAAGCAGGGCCCCGGTGGTGATCAGTCGCGCCAGCATGGCGAGCTTGCGCCAACCCTCGGCAACCAAGTGCATCTCCATAGTGCCAACACCAAGGCCGGACTGCTTCAGGTAAAAACGGCCATTGCGTTCCAGAGCGACCTGTCCAATCTGTTCTTCCAAGGCCCCCAGCATGCTCGTGAAAACCTTACTGCGAGGACCCCGCACCGTCGGCGAGCCGAGTAACAAACAGGTGTCCCGCCACGTTTCCTCGAATTCAACGTTGTGTGTCTCGTACAGCGAGATGAATCCCGGGTAGATCGTCAGCAACTCGCGGGGGGGCAAGAATACCGGCATGGAGTCCACCCACTTGGAGGGGAGAGGATCCATGACGACCTCGGACTTGCTTTGCGAAGCGAAATTGAACCCAATGGAAGTCTCACGCCGTCGGAAGTTCACTTTCACTTCGCAGCGGTTACGACCCTGCTGCCGACGCACGAGACGCCCTAGACGGCTCTCCTCCGGGCGAAACACGTTAACGATCTTCTCGGCCACTCGAGTTTGCAGCAAGGTCTTGGTAGGTTGCCGGTCATCCCCATGCCTCCTGCGTTCCTCGGCACTTACCGCCATAACGGCATAAGGTAGCTTGAGCAAGTGCGTCTTACCCGTCCCGTTCTCGCCGACGATGACGTTGAGCCCCTCGGCGAAACACAATCGGGCTTCCGAGAAGGCCGTAAAATTGCTGACTTCAAGCGACTTGATCACGGAATTTATCCTGAGAATTGAGCATGTTAGACGTATAGATAAAAAAGACACTTTTTAGGGACCTCTGTCAACGCGCTGAACCTAGGCAAGGGGTAGGGCACGCTCCTTGACGCCGAGCCGACCAGAATGCTGTTCGCGGACGCGGCTCAAACGCTTGGGTGCTCATCGACTATATAACCGGCATGCAAAACAATTATCTAGGCGGGATTGTGTTCCAGTGAGACGCGCTTGAACGGCGCTGTTGAAACGGCTATCTTATCCACCCAAACAAAGGCCCAACCCCATGATGACACCCGACCAACGCTACTTCTTCGATCTGACCGGCTACCTCCACTTGCGCGATGTACTCAGCCCGGAGGAACTCGCACCCGCGCAAGCGGCAGCCGACCGCTACATCAACATGCCGCCCGAAGAGTGGCCGCCCGAATTCGGCGCGGACCTCGAGCGCCGCGACATCACCGGCTATCAGCACGGCTTTGCCTTTGACAAAAGCCTCGAAGTGCTCACCCGCCATCCTGCTACTTGGCCGATCCTCATGGAACTCACCGACCGCCGGCCGCGCTTCACCGGCGGCACCCTCGGCTACAACCGCCACGGCCACGGCTTCCACTATCTGCACGCCGGATGGCAGCCCTCCAAACGGCCCGATGTGCGGCGCTATTACCTCGAAGACGGCCAGGTACGCTGTACGGACTTTATTTTCTTTTTTTACTTGAGCGATGTCTTCCCCGGCGATGGCGGCCTCATCGTCTTGCCCGGCTCGCACAAGGCCCATTTCGACCGGCCCCGAGGGATGTTTTATCTAGACGCCGAAGACGACGAGGACAGGAACTACGTCGCTCACACCGTGTCCCCGGGCGTCCACAATGTCTGCGCCCGCGCCGGCGATGTGGTCATCATGCCCGAGCACCTCACGCACGGCGCGCTCACTTGGAAGCCCCGCGACCGCGACCGCCGCTTCCTGATCCTGCGCCACACCGTCCAGCACATGATCACCCGTCAGCGCCGGCCCGTTCCAGACGCCATTCGCCAGCGGCTCGACCCCGAGACCATTGACCTGATCGAATTGGCTCCGTACTACGAATACAAAGACATCGTCAAAAAGCGCGAAAACATCGACTAGTCCTGAGAGCTATACTCTATGGGGTCAAAACAAAACATTGAGAATCTGAGCTTCCGCGCCCGCGTCCCCGTCTTCGACGCCAACATCGGCGTTGGCCACTGCCACGACCGACCTTCGCCGTTTTCCGACGTGACCGAGCTGCGAGCGGAAATGCAGCGCCACGGCGTGGAGCGCGGCTTGATCTACCACCTCCAAGGCGAAACCATCAGCGCGATTGAGGGCAACGAAGCCCTGCGCGATTGGCAAAGTGACGGACTCGTCCTCCAATGGGTCGCCGGGCCGAGCGCAGACTCTTTGGCGCAACTGCGCGCGTTCCACGCCGCAGGCGAAGTCACCAGCGTCCGCCTGCACAACTCCGAGGCGAGCCGCGTCCCCTTTGCCGACTGGATCTACGGCGAGTTGCTCGCTTGGCTGGCAGCCGAGCGCATCCCCCTGTGGATTTCGCTGGCCGACACCCCAGTCGCCGAAGTCATGGAGACTTTGTGCCGCTTCCCAGATTTACACGTAGTGCTCCTCGGCGCGCACTACGTGCATTCCCTCGCCTTGCGCCCCCTGCTCAGGGCACTGCCCCACGCGACAATGGAGCTAAGCCGCTTTGAGAATCTGGGCGGTATCGAGTCCCTAATCGGCGAATTTGGCATAGAGCGCTTCCTCTACGGGTCCTACTACCCGCGCTACGCCATGGGGCCGATGCTCTTTTACCTGCACCACTTGGCCATTGACGACGACGCGCTCGCGGCTTTGACCGCGGGCAATCTAGAGCGCATTCTCGGAGGAGCCGCATGATCATCGACTTTCACGGCCACGTGGGCCGCTGGGACTCCCTCGACATGGTCGATGACCCGGCCGCGATGCTGCGCGCCATGGATGCGGTGGGCATCGACAAAAGTTGCGTCTTCAACATCTTCCATCCCGAAGGCAAACCCGGCAACGACCAGACCGCGGCTTTCGTCGCCCGCCACCCCGACCGCTTCATTGGCTTTGCCTATGTGTGCCCCACCTGCCCTGACACCGTGCGGCCCGAGTTGGAACGGGCCATCGACGAACTCGGGTTCCGGGCGATTAAAATCTACCCGCCCTATACGCCCTTTCCGCTCGACGACTCGGCTTGGGATCCAATCTACGAGTTTGCCGCTGAGCGCGGCCTCGCGGTCATTGCGCACACCGGCGGCGAGCCAACAGCCGCACCCGCCCAGTTTGGCCGCGCAGCCGCGCGCTTCCCCAACGCCCGCTTCGTCGCCGGCCACTCCGGCAACATTGAGCCGTATCGCAGCCAAGCCATTGCCGCGGCCCAGCGCCTGCCCAACTACTTCCTCGAAACCTGTTCGACCTTCCGCACCCCAGGCGTCATTGAAGAGCTGGTGGCCAAGGCCGGGGCTGACCGCGTGCTCTTCGGCTCGGATACGCCCTTGATGGACCCCCGCCCGCAGCTCGGCAAGATCATCACCGCGGCCATTGACGACGACGCCAAGCGCCTCATCCTCGGCGAGAACGCCCGCGGCCTACTCGGACTGTAAGACGCAAAAAGCCCGCCTGCCACAAGGGCAAGCGGGCTTTCTTTGCAAAGGGTGTGGAACCGGGTATTACTGCTGGTACTGGTACTTAATCCGGCCCCAACTCTGCGCCTCGACCGCAGTCCCAGTCGGCTCGCCCCAATCAATGGTGTCGTCCATGGGGGAGATGAGCAGGTCCTGCGAAGAGTGACAACAGCTCGTCGGAGTCGTCGCCCACATGCCGACGCGGTTGTCGGCATCGCCGGCGCTGTCATCTACGTCGCTGACGAAAATCGAAAAGCCGATCACCTCGCCCGCGGTCAGGTCGTGCTCAATTACCTGATCTTCCGTGATGTTCTCCTCGGTGGGCTTGGGATACGAATCAATGGCAATCGTGCGGAACTCGTAGATGTACGTGCTCTCGCCGTACTCTTCGCCCTCGAAGCTATAGGTGCAGTAGTACCAACGGCTGCCATTGGCCAACAGCGTCGGGTTCTCGACGTCGGCGCTACTGACCGCGGCCGTTTGCAGGGCCGGGCCGAAATTGCCGTTGAGCGGCGGGAACGCGAATGAGTATTTGTGGTGCGTCACCACGTCTTCGGGCTTGGGCAAGTAGTCGTGACGCGGGTTGAACTCGATCTCAATGCTGTCGTCCCACCAATAGGAACCTAAGTCTTGGCGGGTGATCGTGTGCTTGTTGTCGAAGATCCGCGTCGTCACGTACAGCTCGTTGCGCGAGTCGTTCCAGCCCAAAATGTGGCGAATCTGCATCGAAGCCGGATCCATACCGCCGCGCGGCACGTCGTCGCCAGCAAAACCGTGCACCGAAAAGAGCTTTGAGCTGGGAATGGCGTACACCTCAAGCGGTATAGCCGACCAATCGTCGTCAAATCCGTCAATGTTCGGCACGTGCGTATCGGGGAACTGCACGGCGAGGAAGACCTCGCCCGGGGGCTCGTGTGCCCCAGCGGCTAGCGCAAAAGCCAATAGCGCGATTGCCGTCAGGCCACAGGTAAAAAGGCGTTTCATAGCTACCTCCTTGGGGTAGGTGGACGGTAAAAAACTAAATTGCAAATGAACGACCAACTCGCAAATTTAGTCAAATGACTCGCTAAATACAACCCATTATTGCAAGCCAGCGTATAGCGTGACAAAGGTCTCAGTCGTCGTTGCGGCCTTGGCCTCGGCAAACGCCTTGCGCTCTACCACAAAGCCGGCCAACGCCTGGATCCGGTAGCCCAAATAGGCCGACTCGGTCGCCAACTGCAAGGCCCAGCTCAGGGAATCGAAATCCTCTGCATCGCGGTCGAAGTCGTTGAACAGCGCGTACTCGACGCCAGCCTGGAGCCGCGTGGCCTGCAATAGCTGCGTTTCCAAAAGCAGCGAAAACAGCTCCATCAGCGTCGTGCGCTCCTCCTGGTCAAACAGCGACCGGCTCTGCTGGCGCCACTCGCTCTTCCAGCGCGGCGATAGGGTCAGCCCGCGCCAAGTGCGGCGATAACTGGCCTTGTTGATCAAGCCAAAAAAGAAATCCGACGCATCGCGCTGCCGTTGCGCGAAGAACACCCCGTTCAGCTTGCTCATCACCAACAATGCGTCGCTCGCCAAGCTGTGGCCGACGAATAGCTGATGGACCCAAGCATCGCGCGCCAACAGCGGATCGGCGATGTGCGCGAGCTTGCCGCCGCGCAGCGTGTTGTCTGGCTGCCACTGCAAAATTGGATCGGGAATGTCGTCCTGCACCAACTGGCTCATCTCAAACAGCCGCACCCGACCCACCCGCGGCCAAGCCCGCTCGTACCCTAGCTGCAAATACGTGCTGTGGTTTTTGCGATCCGCTGAAATCTGCTCCTCGCGCAAGGCTCCCACCTTGAGCTGCCAGTGCCGGCTCAGGTCGATGCCCCCATAGACGTTGAATCCTTGTTGATCGCGGCGGTAGGGATAGTCCGGCTCGGTGTCGTTTTCGTACAGATCGACCCAGAAGTTGTGGTTCATATCCACGCCGAATAGAAACTCCGGCCGATCGACTAAGAAGCGGAGGAACGGCTCTTCGTAATCTGGAACGGAGTTGGCCTTGACCCGGTTGTCGTTTTGGTTGAAGTCGGGCACTAAATCGTTGTTGAGATCCCAGCCGGGAAAGACCAACCGGTCATCGACCAAAAAATCCGCGCGGAATCCATCGGGGAAGCGGTCTTGATCGTCGTTGTCTTCCACCAAGTCAAAGCGGTTGCCCTGCCGGGCGTAATCGAGGCCCGAGCTCGTGGTGACAAAGGATTGGGTGTTGTAGCGCGGATCAATCGAATACACTTCCCCAAACAGCGACAGCCGGCCCAAGTGCTTGCTCAGATTCGCCATCCACGCCGGTGCGCTGGGCCGGTCGCCAATCCCCGCTGAGGAAGTGTGCGTCTCCTCGGCGACGTTGGGATACTTGCGGAAATTCCAGTTCAGGTCGTATTCGCCGTATAGATCGAAGCCAAGCACATCTTCCACCTTGAGCGTGGCCCCGGCGATTGTCGTAGCCGTCGGTAGCCCGTAGTCAAAGCGGACCGTGCGCAGATTGGATATGTCTTGCACATTGCCCTCGGCCTGCGCCACCAACAAAAAGACTGGGTCATCCACATCCGCGCCGAATACGTCGCCCAAGCTGATGGAGCGCTCGCCCGTCCAAGTGAACGAGCTCGATGGCCGACCGACCGTTACAAAACCGCCGCCCTCGCCCAACTGCTGGTCCGAACTCATCCAGATCTGGTAGTCGTTGGCCAGCACGAGGCGAAATTCCACCGCCACAATCTCGGATTTATCGGCCGAGGCGCGATTGACAAACGACGCACTGTCAAAATCGTAGAGCAAGCTAATCTGCCCGTCGCCATCCGCGGTGAGAAATCCCTGCCGCTCTAAGCCACCGCTGATCTCCGGGCCAAAGCGAATGTCTCGGCCCGACTCCACTGTGCCGTCGCGGTAGGTGATAATCACGTCCGAGGCATCTGGGAAGAACGCGGCACCGCCACTGCCATCTTCCGGCGAGTCGTCCCGCAAGGCAATCGCGATCTGGGAGATAGTCGCGTTCTGCTGCTTGTTCAGCCCGCCTTTGTACAGAGTTTCTATTAGCTGATCCGACTCGCTGTTGGTCTGGTGGGCGTTGACCGCGTGCAGGCCCAACTCCACGAAATCCCCTAGCTGAGCCGTAAACCGCCCCCCTACGAGAGACGTTGCATCCGTAAAGCGGCTCTCCTCCACCTGCAAACCGCGCGGGCCGGTAATCAGCGAGTGGAGAAAGGTCAACTGGTATTTGTCGGTGGCGAGGTCGATCTGCATGCCGTTCAGACGCGGTTTGGAAAACGACAGCGGCGTCAAGGTGGTCCGCAGATTGTTGCTCGCCGTCAGCGCGTAGTGATATTGACCCTTGTGATCGCCGGCGATGACCAGTTCGTTGAACCACCGCGCAAACCGCTCGGTTTTGAACAGAGAGCTACCAGCTTCCTCGGGCCGCCTCTGCGCCGTGTTGAAAATCAGCCACCCCTGAGTCAGATAGTTCCCATACAGATCGTAGAAGTAATCGCCCTCTAGGTCGATGTTCACATAGCGCTGGTACGGCAGCCGCGCACGGTTGGTGTACTCCCACTGCCGCCATGGGTATTCGGCAAACATCACCTGCGGCACGTACCAGCGCCGCATGGCCGGGTCCAGCGCGTCGAGGTACACCTCCGGGCTTTGCGCTACGTCCTGTCGCCATAAGCGGTCACCATAGACCCCGTCGGCAAAGACGAGCAATACAGCGCAGCAGGCAAACGTCCGCCGTAGGTTTACAGACAGCTTCTTACAGTGAATGGCCCTGGTCAAATCCATTTCTCCAGCCTAGTACGCCACACCCACCGCACCATTGGCCACCTCGCGGCCCTTGTCGGTGTCCCAATCGAGCTGATAGAGGTACATGCCGGGCGGCACGAGTGCGCCCTCTTCGTCGCGCCCGTTCCAAGTTTGGGCAAAGCTACCGCTGCCAGTGCTAGCCGCGATTTGGCGCACCAGTCGGCCGGACAGGTCGTATATCCGCAAGCGGATCTGCCGCAGACTCTCCAAATCGCGCAATTCGTATGCAATCGCGACGTGGTCGTTGACGCCGTCGCCGTTGGGCGTAAAGGTCGCTGGCGTGGCCTGCACGCTACTGATGAGGCCGCCGCCCATGGGCGTGCGCACCGATACTATGTCGCCGCTAAAGCGGAACGTCGCGTTGCCTGGGGCGACTTGCTGCTTGAGCTCGGGTTCGGCGCTGTCGTACACCCAGCTTCTGAAATCCGCGCCAAAGCGCAAGACCTTGGCGTCGAAAACCACCTCAATCCGCTTCTCATTGTCGCGCGGCCCCACCAAGCGCTCGAACGAGACGATCAAGCGGTCGTCCTCGATCTCAGGCGGGAAGCGGTCGCTGATCTCCTCGCCGTCGATGAGCACCGAATGCACCCGCTCGACCGGGATCTGGGTAAAAATTTCCAGCCGATCGAAGCCCAAGTCGCTCGCGCGCAAAACCGGGCGCACCACATAGGTGAAGGTTTCCGCCGCAAAGCTCTGCGTGGCAATCGGCCAGATCTCCCCAATCACCTCTTGGGCCACTGGATCCTCGGAAAACAGCAGCGACATGTCGTCGATGCGCGGGGCCGCGTCGCCGCTGGCGAACAAGATGGCCTCTAGCTGGAAGTAGCGCGCCGGACTCGGCGAGAGCACGGGCGTACCGTCCTGCCACAAATCCGCTGGCAGTTCAGTCTGCCGTAGCCCAGCCGCGAACTCATAGGGCGCGGACCACGGGCTCCAATTTTCTAGATCGTAGCCCAATTCCACGTCGTCCCACCGCCGGCGGCCGAGCTGGGTCAGATAGTCGTCGAGGGTCGATACTTCGAGAGTACCGGTCGGGCCGATGACGCGGTAGATGTTGGGCTGCGGCGTGTTGCCCGTGCGGGTGCGGAGCAAAAGCTGAGTCCCCTCGGGCACCTCGCCTTGCCAGCGAATTTTACTCCACGCGACCTCGCGGCCAAAATCCATGATCGGGGTGCGGTAGGTCGTCCGAGTCACAAAGCCCTCGCCATAGATTTCTAACTCGGCGATTTCCCAGTCGCGCTCGGGGTCGAGCGGGCGGATGGCAATCCACTTGAGGTCGCGGGTGGGAAAGCGCAAATCCACCACCACGTCGAGGCTCTCGCGGTTGCGCGCCAAGATGTCAAAGGCCGGATCGTTGGGCGCACCCAAGGCCGCATCGATAACCATGTACCAACGCTTGCCGCGCTGGCTGCGGTCGAAGTTGCTGTCCCAAAACGGCCCAGTGTGGTCGGCCACGCCGATTTCGTACCACGCCAAGTAATTGTCCTCAAACCCCGGCCGGGGGAAGAAGCGGATGCGGTTGATGGGCAACTCGGCCCCCAAGTGCATGACGTTGTTTTTGACCACGCCAGGATTGTTGCGGCCGGCCAAGCGCGGCGGCTCGGGTACTCGCACTAGCATGGCGGTCGTCGGATCGCCGTCAATGAGAAACTGCAAGGGCTGGGAGTCGGTTACCAAGTGCGTATGGCCGTAAATGCTGGCCGTGTAAAAGTGCCCTTGGCGCTCCTTGAGCGACCGCGCCAGATTGTCGCTCGGGTCAATGTACACCGGGCGCAAGCCGCCGTCGGCAAAGTCGATCAACGTATCGACGCCCGCGGTGTTGAAACGCACATTGACCTCGTCGGCGACCGCGCCAATGGTCACCTCCTCGACGATGCCGCCCTCGGCGTCGAGCAGCACGTACGCAGCCGTCTGCTCGGCGACCAGGGCCTGCCAAGAATTGCCATCCGCGCCGCCGAGGCGAAACTCGCCGCGGCCCCACGCGCTGGTCGCTAAGACCACCACTAGCAAGCCCATCCGCTTTATCCGATTCAGCACGACCTCTCCTTTCGTTCAGTACGCCACGCCCAAGGGCCGCATCATCTGCCCACTGCGCGCATCCCCCTCCACCTCAATCCGCACCAAGTAGATGCCGGGGGCAACGCGCTGGCCCCGCTCGTCTGTGCCGTCCCAATGCACGGCGTCGTACACGCCGTTTTGCCCCTCGGCGTCAAAGAGGCGACGCACTTGCCGGCCCCCTAGATCCCACAGGTCGATCACAATCCGCGCTTTGCCGATGACCGCCAGCACCTCGAAGTTCACGTCGAGGACATCGTTCACGCCGTCCCCATTGGGCGTCAAGACTTCGCTGCCGAGGGCGAAATTGCCGATCAAGCTGCCCTCGTTCACCGCGCGGCTCAGCACGGTCGTCCCCGATTCGGTCGCCACGTCGCCTTCGGCCAAGAGGGTCGCGTTGCCCGGGGTAATGCCCTGAAAGGCATCCTCTTCTAGCAACAGGGCGCGGCCGCCAAAGCGGGTGCTAAAAGCCAGCACCCGGCTGGCGAAGTGGATTTTCAGCACTGCGTCGTGCTGGTTGATGGCCGGGAAACTCACCGCAAAGCGCTGGTCGTCAATGGCGGTGATGGCCACCTCCCCTTCTGTCGTAACTCCATCAGTGACCGCAAAAGCGTGGTCAAGCACCTGCTCGCCGCTAGCGTCGATGATCTCAATCCGCTCGACGCGGCCCACGCGGCTCGGCGTGAATACCTCAAAGCTGTTGAAGCCCTGCACGTAATCGCTCTCCATCTCCGCCCGCACCGCGTACACAAAGGGCACGTCCGCGGCAGCCGGCACCTCGCGGGGGAATATCTCGCCGACGAGGGCGTCCGCTAGCGGCGGCGCGGAAAACTCAAGCGCGATCTGCTGGAGAATGTGGCTCGCCTCCAAGTGCTGGCTCTGGAATTCCACGCGAAATTGGAAATAGCGGCTAGGGCCGGGCGAGAGAATCTGCGTGCCCGCGGCCAGCTCTTCCAGCGCATAAGGCGAGGTCCACGGACTCCAGTTTGCCAAGTCGTCGCGCACTGAGCCGCGCTCCCAATCGTCGCCCTGACGCCCGCGCTCGGGCAGCTTTAAGTACTCTTTGCGCAACAGCGGCTCGTCTGGATTGTCCACGGACAGTGAAATTTCTGGGGCGTCTTGCAGGGCCACCTGCTTGCGGGTGTACGCCAAGGGACTGGGGTCGTGGCCGCTACGGGTGCGCAACTGCATGTCGGCCAGGTCCGCAGCGCCTACTTGCTGCTGCAAGGTGCGGATCAGGCCCCAATTGGCCGGGCTACCCATGTCGATGATTGGCGAGATGTAGCGCGCCGTCGGAAAGAACCCCTCGCCAAAGACCTGGAGCTTCTCGATCTCAAAGGGAATGGCCGACGTGGCCCGCAAGCGGATGAAGCGAATGTAGCGCGGCGGATCGATGGGCACTTCGGTGATCCGGTCGCTGTTGTCGTTGTACACGGCATAGGTCTCCCAAATCGGGTTGCCCGAACTAGTCAGCACCAAGCCGTCGTTGATCTCCACTTCAAAGTTTTTCAAGAAGTCGTTTTGAAAGGGGGTGCCGGGCGAGGGAAAGATCGTGTTGCGCGGAAAAAAGCGCAGCCGGTTGACCCCAAAGCGCGCGCCCAAGTCGAGAATGAGCTGAGTCCCTAAGATGTCGTCTTCTTTGCGCTCGAATGCCTGCCCAGTTGGGTCGGCCGCGAGCATGTCCTCAAAAATCACCTGGAGTTGCAAAGCGGTCAAGTCGAAGACGGTCGGTGCGCGCAGCGAGCCGCCGCGATCTAGCACCTCTGCGGCCAAATTCTGCTCGGCACCCACTCGCCGCGGCAGGATGCTGCTTGGAAAATCCGCGCTTTTAAACTCGATCAAATCGGCCGGCGCATAGCCTAGCTCGGTGACATTGGGATCGAGGAAGGAGCGGTGCTCGGGCTGGATCGTCGAGATGCCCTCGGCCCCTTCGACCCGCCCGGTCCACGAGATTTGCCCATCCTGTCCGATCAGCAGAACCTGTCGGGCCGCTAGCGGCTGCACCAAGCACGCAGTTAGAACCCCAATCAGCAACGCGGCTTTCATGGTATTTCCCCCGACAATTGTTTCAACAACACGTCCCTCTCAGTTTGGACGCGTGCGGCGACTTTGGCGCGCTGCTCTTGGCGCTGGTACTGGGCAAACGCTTCCCGTGCGGCCTCTTCCTCGCCCAGCAGCCCGTAGAGCTTGCTCAGGAAGAAATGCACCCGGTAGTCGTCCGGGGTGGTCTCAGCCAGCCTAGCGACACAAGCGAGAGCCTCTTGATAGCGTCCCTGCCAGAAGCGCAGCTTGCCCAACCCCCACAAGTCGGCGCTTGAACTAGGATTTTCCACCAGCGCGGCTTCGAGTTGTGCTTCCGCCTTTTGCATGGCTTCCACCCCGACCAGTCCTTGCTGCCGCCACCAGCCTTCCGCCCTTACGCGACCCAGTTCGCCGCTGTGGCGGTCCAACTCAATGAGGAGATTCGCCAACCCCAAGGCCGCTCGCCGCGCATAGGTCTTTTGCGCCAATAACTCGACATAGGCCGCAATCGCTGGTTCGGACCGACCTTCGGCCTCGTAAATGCGCGCTAGCTGGTACCGGGCCCGGCTGCTATCGGGACGCAGCACCAGCAAGTCGCCGTAGGACTGGGCCGCACTCTGCAAGTCGCCGCTCAAGCTCTGCGCGTCGCCTAGACGACCGAGCAACGCCGCGGGATCGCCCCCTTGGTCGATCAAGGTCCGATAGAGGCTGACGGCGGCGGTCGGCTGCCCGGCAGCTACATAGTGGGCCGCCAGCAACTCCTGCGCTCGACTTTCTTCGGGCCAGCGCGCCAACAACTCGCGGTACACAGCAATGGCCTTGCCGTGTTCGTCCTTTTCGCCGTAGAGCGCGCCGAGCGCGTAATAGGCGGCGGGAGAATCGACTCCTGCCGCAACCGCATTCCGGTACTCGCGCAAGGCGTTGGCCGTCATGCCCTGCTCTTGGTATGCGTGGCCCGCCCAGTAGTGCTGCTCTCCTTTTGATCTACTATCGCACGCATGGAGTCCAATAGTGAGCGCGATCAAGACCACCCACGGGCGCTGGGCCAATAGAGCAGTCCTGAATGACTTGAACGATTCGATATGCAATCGTCTTGTTTCCACTATTCTGCGTCCATCTGCGTCCATCTGCGGATCTAATTCAGCCCCGCGTAAATCGTCACAAAGGATTCGTTGGTCGTCCGCGCCTCCTGCCCGGTGAACTGCTTGCGCTCTATTTTCGTGCCGACCAAGGCGCGGAGCTTGTAGCCGAGGTAGTTGGACTCATTGCTGAACTGGACGGCTACGGTCACCGAGTCGAAATCGTTTTCGTCGGCGTCCAAGTCGTTGAAGATCGCGTATTCCACGCCAGCTTGGAGCTTGGTCACCTGCAAGACCTGCGTCTCCACCAAACCCGAAAACAGCTCCATCAGACTGGTGTGGCTGTTGAGCGACAGCAAGCTGCGGCTCTGCTTGCGGAACTCGCTCTTCCAGCGCGGCTCCAACGACCACGCCCCGAGTTCGAAGCGGTAGCTCGCCTTGTTGATCAGGCCGAAGAAGAAGTCAGAAGGCGCCAAGCCGTATTGCTCCCGCTGGGCCTTTTCCATCTGCTGCTCAAAGTGGAGCCAGTGCATCTTGGTGGTCAAAAAGAGCGCCGCCACCTGTAAATTGTGGCCGACAAAGAGCTGGTTGACCCAAGTGTCGCGCGCCAACAGCGGGTCCTCGACCTTGGTCAGCTCGCCGCCGCGCAGCGTATTGTCCGGCGCCCACTGCAACAGCGGATTGGGAATGTCGTCTTGGACCAACTTGCTCATCTCGAATACCCGTAAGCGGCCCAGTCGCGGCGCATCGCGCTCGTAGGTGAACATCAGGTAGTTGCTCTCGTTTTTGCGCGCCGAGGAAATCAGCCCTTCGCGCAGCGCGCCCACCACCAAGCGCGCCCGCGGCGTGATGTCGGCCCCGAGGTGGACGTTGAATCCCCGGTGATCCCGGCGATACGGATAATCCGGCTCCTCGTCGTTTTCGTATTGATCGACCCAAAAGTTGTTGTTCATATCGACGCCAAAGAGAAACTCGGGCCGATCGACGTAAAACCGCAGAAAAGCCTCCTCGTAGTCCGGCTCGGTATTCGAGCGCACAAACGTATCGTTTTGGTTGAAGTCGGGCACGAAGTCGTTGTTTTGATCCCAGCCCGGAAAGACCTGCTGATCGCCGCTGAGAAAGTCAAAGCGCACGTTGTCTGGGAATTTGTCCTGATCGTCGTTGTCATCGACCAAATCGACCAGGCCGCGCTCGTTGTCGTAATCAAATTCCCCAGTGCCCGAGGTGATAAAGGTCTGAGTATTGTAGCGCGGGTCCATGCTGTAAAACTCGCCGAAGGCAAAGTAAGGAGCGGCCTTTTTAGACACGTTGACCATCCAAGCGGGTGCCGAGCGCCGGCCGCCGATCCCAGAAAATGCTTCGTGGGTTTCCGTGAGCACGTTGGGGTACTTCCGATAGCTCCAACTCAAATCGTACTCGCCGTACACGTCAAAGCCCCGCAGGTCTTGCAACTCGACGCTGCCGCCAAAGATGTGGGTCGCCGTGGGCAGGCCGTACTCAAAGCGGATAGTCTGCAAATTAGTGATGTCTTGGACATTGCCCTCGGCCTGCGCGACGAGCAGCAAGACCTCTTGGCCGTCGAGGTTGATCTGGCGGTCCGAAGTCATCCAGACCTGATAGTCGTTGCCCAGCGTCAGCAGGAATTCGACCTTGGCGATTTCGTCCTTGGCAAAACGGGCCCGATCGACAAAATCCGGACTGTCGAAGTCGTACACGAGCCGCATCTCCTCCGGCCCGTTGGCGGCGACAAAACCCTGCTGCAAAAAGCCGCCTTCAATGATCGGCTCAAAACCAATGGCCTTGCCCGATTCCTCCGAGCCATCGCGATAGGTGATCTGCACATCCGACGCATCGGGGAAAAACGCCGCGCCGCCCACGCCGTCTTCGGGCGAGTCGTCGCGCAACACCAGCTTGACGAGCGAGATGGTTTTGTTCTGCCCGATGGTCAGCGAGCCAGCGAAGGGGTTGCCGGCCTGCTTGTCGAGCAAGGTGTGCGACTGGTGCGCGTTGGCCGTATGCAGCGCAACTTCGGCAAAGTCGCCGATCTGGGCCCCCAATCGTCCACCCGCCAAGATAGTGTTATTCGTCCGCAGCACCTCGCGGTCTCCAGTCGAGCCGCCGCCGGGGTTGCTCAGCCGCGAAAACAAAAAGGTCGCTTCGTAGCGGTCAGTAGCTAAGTCGAACTGCACGCCGTCCATGCGGGCCTTGGCAAACACCATCGGCGACAGCACCGAGCGCAGGCGGCTGCTCGCCGTCAAGGTGTAGAAGTATTGGCCCTTGTTGTCTTGCGCCACCACGACTTCGGAAAACCAACTCTGGAAACGGGAGGACTTAAACAGCACGTTGCCGAACTGCTGGGGCGTGCTCTGCGAGTTGTTGAAAATCAGCCAGCCGCGCGTGAGGAAATTGCCGTACAGATCGTAGAAGTAATCGCCCTCCAAGGTCGTTTCCACGTAGCGCTCATAAGGATTGCGCGCATAGTTGGTGTATTCCCACTGCCGCCAATGGTACTCGCTGTACAGCTCCTGCGGCACGTACCAGCGGCGCACGGCCGGGTCGAGCGCGTTCAGGGCCACCCCAGGGCCTTGGGGCGCGAGGCTAGTCTGGTCGCCGAGCTGCAAGCCCAAGCGCGTCCCGTACTGGCCCTGCGCGGCAGCCGCGCTCCACAAAATTAGGAGACCGCAATACAGTCCGGTCTTTGGTCTCAAGATAACCTCCCTTTGCAATACCTTAATAAGCCACGGCGATGAGGTGGGTGCGAGTCGTCCCTCCGACCCCTTCTGCATCCGCTTCCACTGTAATCTGACACAAGTACAACCCCGGCGGCACCACCTGCCCGGCCTCGTCCTTCCCGTCCCACTTAAACTGTTGCGGCCCACCGGTCGCCAACCCTGTTAGCTCCCGCACCCGCCGTCCGGCCAGCGTGTACAGGTGAATGGCCAACGGCCGCGCAGCCTGCACGCGGAACAGGGAAAAACCGATCTCCGCAGTCTCGTTGATCCCGTCGCCATTGGGGGTAAACGGATTGGGCGCAATGGCAATATCGTCGATGGTAGCCTGCGCCCCTTGCGCGCCAATCGACAGGTTCTTGGAAGGACTCAAGGCGGTCGCATCGCCCCCATCGGCCACCTGCCAAGGCGTCGCGGGCTGGCTCTGCCGCACGGCGACCTGCATCCGCGTCCCTTGCAGGTACACCCGCCCCGCAAAGCGCACGCGCAACAACCGACCGCGACCCACTATCCAGCCCCGCTGACTGCCCAGCCGACCGTAGCTCCGCTCGTCGAGGCTGTCGCCGGCCGCGTCAAAGGGCACCTGATCGCCCAGCCCGACCACCTTGCGGAAATAGCGCACCGGCCCCTGCTCGTCCGCGCTGAGCGCTTCGTAGGTCGCGGCGTCCATTTCGGCCAAGCTACCGTCTGCCACCCGCTGAAAGTAGCGCACGGCACCCTGCTCGGCATCCGGCAAGAGGCCGTGCGAGGTAAAGGTCAACAGATTGCGATCCAAGCCAGTGGGCACCTCGTCGCCGGGAAGGACCGACCGGTAGTACACGGGCGTGAGTACATCGTCCGGCGCGCCTTGCACAATCTGCGGGAATTCCAACCACAGCGAGTCGCCCTCGGCGTGTACTGTTAGCTCGTCGTCCCACTGGAGCGGCGTTCCGGCCAACAGTTCGGCCTCAGTCCCCATAGCCGCATCGACGAACTTCAGATCGAACGAAGGCTCCGCGTGCAAAAGCAACTGATCAAATCCCGGGCTGCGCACATTGGCTGGCTGCTGCAAAAAGTTGGGCTGCACGTAGAGCGCAAAGGTGTCGAGCTTCCCGGCCTCGGCAGTGGTTGGCCACACCTCAGCTCGCAGGTGCTGGGCCACCGGCTGGTGGAACGCGACCGCAATGCGATGCAGGGCCGCTGCGTTTTCGCCGCTGCTTTTGAGGCGCGCCTGGATCTGCATGAAGCGCCGCAAGCCCGGCGAAGTAGCCAAGTCCCCAGGCTGCAAGTAGCGCTGACTCCACGGACTCCAGCCCGGCCCCACCACCACGGTCGTGTCCGAAGGCCCCTTCAGAAAGCCGGCCAGCGTCCTGTACTCATCCGCAGTCTTCTGGTTGCCGGTCTTGTCGAAATAGCGGATCTGCTGCAAAAGCTGGTCGCCGGTGCGGGTGCGAATCTCCACATCCGTAGCCGGAGGCGTACTCGCCTCCCAGTGTACCTCACCCAAGGCCACCAACCCCGGCAGCTCGATCAGATCCGACTCCAGCACCACCTCAGCCGGCGCTCCTTCAGCGAGCAGCATAAGCTCATTCTGATACGACCAGAACTGGTTCATGTGGCCGGTGCCGCCCGGGCCGGTGGCCCTAAATCCCGGCGGCACGTGGCCGATGGTGACCATGTCGAGGAAGCGGGTCAAAACTGGCGGGTTTTGAATGTCGGCAATGTCGCGAAAGTTGCCAGTGAAGATATTGCGCTCGCGTTCCTCCGGGCTGATGCGCTGCCACTTGAGATTGCCCTGGGCATCGCGCTCGCCCGTGGAGGCGCGCATGATGTAGCCCCGGCTGCTGCCCACCAAGCGGGTCTGAGCCAAGCGCACAATGCCCCCCATATCTATGGTCAGCACGTTGGCAGTGGGGTTTTTCGGGTTGCGGATCTGGTGTGAGAATCCAGTGCCGGCGTCGCCGTCGAACGCAAGCAGCGTATTGGTCCCATCGGTCGTCAGCACGTACGAGCCGCCGTTTTCAATCAGGTTGATGCCCAAGTTGTCGCCCCAACCGTGCGCTTCGACCTCAGCTAGGCGCGGCAGCTCGCGGCGGTAGTAATCCCGTCGCCCTTGGCGCTGCTCTTCGAGGGCCTGATAGGTGGCCTCATCGACTGGCTCTTCGCGGCCAGCCACATCGCGCGCAAAATAGACGACATCCCCGCGCTCTGCTTCCGGCAGGGCCTCCCACGCCTCTTGATCAATCTGTTCGGCCCGCCCGCCGCGCGTATCCGTGATGACGATGCGGATCGTCTCGATCTTCCGCCCCGTCCACTCGGGCGAGCGATGCAAGCTCTCCACGAGCTTTTTGTCGCTGACCACGCCAGTGGCCGGGGGCAGTTCGGGGCTGGTGTGCTCGCTCTCGAAGATGTATTCGCGCTGCGTGGTATTGGGCGCGTCTTGCGGAATGAAGAGTTGGAAGCCGATGCGGCTGTTCGGCTCGTGCAGCAGCGCACTCTGCCTATCCGACAGCAACATGATGAAGCGCAGGAAGGGATCGCCGAGCGACTCATCGACGAACTGGAGCTTGAGCCGCTCCACCGGTACTACCCGCCCCAAGTCCACCTCAATCCACCACTGCTCAATGGGATCGCGCGGATCTGGTTCCCAGAACGTGGTCGGGTCGCCGTCGAGAATATTGGCCGCGAGCCGCGGATTGGACCCCACCCGGCTGATCCCCGGCCGCACCCAATAGTCGAAAACCAGCTCGTTGAGCGTATTCCGTATCGGCTCGCCAAACACGTCGAACTGCATGGTGCTGTCGATGGTGCCGATGCGCGGGTCGGGCTTGCTGATGACGACCGGACGCTTGAATCCGGGATCGTTTAGGACGTTGAAGACCGTCCGCAGCGAATGCGCCCGCACCGAGCCGTCCTCGTGGATGCGCGCCAGATGAGTGGGAATGGACCACTGCTGCCAGTGGCTGCCCCGCTCGACTACGACTTCGTCACCGGCAATCCGATAGCCCGACTGGGCCTCGGCCAATGCCCAACTCAGCGCTAGGCCGACGAGGATCTGCACGGCGAAGTAGCTCTTCATAGTTCCGCGTTCTCCCTCGCTCGCCGGCGGCCCGTCCTTGCCGCGGCGCTTGCTGCATAAGTGGATGCAAAAACTATTAGGTAGGGCTAAAAACTAGGGATGTCAAGGTGGCTGCGGCCCGCTAGCTATAGCCGTTACCAGTCCACCAAGACAGCGACTTGGTCCTTGTACTTATCCTGCAACTGGCGGATAAACGCGCCGATCCGCTCGTTTTCCCGCTGGCGGCGCAAGCTGGCGGTCACCCGGCGGCGCGCCTCGGCAAAGGGCTGAACCTGGCCGCCCTCCCGCCGCAGCACCCGGAACACCGCGTACCCGTCCATGCTTTCTAGCGGGCCGACGAGCGCGCCGACCTCAGCGGCAAAGGCCGCTTTTACCAGTTCGGGATAGCGCGGCTCGTACAGGCGCACTAGACGCATCTCCCAACCGTGCTCGCGCACCCCGTGCCCCTCGACGCCAGCGTGCGAGCGTACTCCGGGCCGGTCGAGCAAGTCGGCAACGGGCGCGCCAGCCTCCCACTCGGCACGCAAAGCCGCAGCGTCCTCCTCTTCAGCCGTCCACAACTCGTGGACGATCACGGCTTCCTGAGTGCGATAGCGGTCCTTGTGGGTCTCGTAATGCGCTCTGACCTCGTCCTCATTGGGCGCGGCCCCGGCTGTGGCCCGTTGGAAAAGCTGATTGAGAATCAGTGCTCGGCGCTGATGCTCCCGCCACTCCTCAAAGGTCGCCTCCTCAGTCCAGCCGCGCTGGCGCGCCTCGGCCTCAAAGAGCCGCACCGGCAGCAGCAAGCGCCCGATCCGCTCGGCGGCTTGGGCCTTGTCCTGCAATGCGCCCTGTGCTCCCACCGCTTGCAGGCTACCCAAGCCTTCGGCCACGCTGATTGTGCCGCCTTCGTATGTATAGAAGGGGTGATTCAACTCGTCCGTCGTCAGGGGCCGGTCCAAACTCTGGAGCAAGATGGCCTCGCCCTCTGGATCTAGGCGCACGTCGTAGCGAAATCGGAGGCGTTCAAACTCCTCTTCCTCCTTCTCCCGCGTCCGTTCCTTGCGCAACCGCTCGGCCACTTCCTCGCTGTAATCGACGAGCGCGGCCGGGCGATCTTCGATAAAGCGGAAGACCTGATAGCCACCGGCTAACCCGACCGGTTCGGCGATTTGTCCAACGGGCAAGCCCACAAAGACGGCGGGTGGGATGGAGAACCGCCGCGCGGATTGCGTGCGCCCGATCCAGCCGACCACGCCGTCGCCCTGCGCGGCGAAGAGGTCGTTGGCGGCAAAGCGCTCGGCCACTTCCTCAAAAGGCTGACCCTCGCGCAGATCGCGCCCGACCGCCTCTAGCTCCTCGCGGGTGCGCACCAAGATGCGACTGAAAAGCCGCTCGCGGTCAAACCCCATCTCCGCAAAGGCGCGCTCGACATCTGCGGCCGTGATCTCCACCTGCGGCACAATGACTTGGGCGCGGTAGCGCTCCACGAGGCGCTGCCGCACCATTTCGCGGAGCTGGTGCTCAACCGCCAAGCTGGTGTCGATCCCAAGCGAGCGCGCTTCGGCGAACATCAGCTCCTCGTCGATCATCGACTGCAAGTGCTCCCGGTCGGCTTCGCGTCCTTCCTTAGAACTGCGCAACCCCGGTGGCAAACGCTCGACAAAAGCCGCAAATTCCGCCTGCTCAATCTCCACCTCGCCGACCCGAGCGACGATGGTCTCGTCCTCGCCGCACCCTGCCAACAACAGGACCAGCACACAAACCGCCTGATTCACAAATTTAGCCACAGCAAAATCCCTCGTCTCGTTGAGGCTGCGTATATACATTATAAAAAATGATTAGAGCAATCTCTAAAAAAACAAACCTCGCCGCACGGCTCCTCATCTGCGGCCTCGCACTTACTGCCTGTGGTTCCGACGAAGGGGGCATAAAGCACGTCCCCCGCAACCGCACCCTCATCCTCGGCCTGCCGCAGATGCGGGACTACGACTCGTTCAATCCCTTTATCGTCGGCACCCAATCCCCGGGCTTCGACTACCTGTTTGAGCCGCTCTACTTCTACAACGCGTACGTAGAAAAAGACCACGTCATACCTTGGATCGCCAAAAGCCACGAGTACAACGCAGACTATACGGAAGTGACGATCCACATTCGCAAGGGGGTGGCGTGGAGCGACGGGCGGCCTTGGACCGCTCACGATTTCAAGTTCACCATTGACATGCTCAAGGCCCACGCCCCAGAGCTGGCCTTTTCCACCGACATGGACACTTGGGTCGCCGCAGTCGAAGTCCCGGATTCGCTGACGGCGCGGTTTGTGCTCAAAGCGCCCAATCCCCGCTTTGTGTTCTCCTATTTTACTTACAACTTCGGCAACGGCATCCACATTGTGCCCAAGCACATCTGGGAGGGCGAGGATCCGACCTCGTTCAAAAACCTCGACTTGGCCCGCGGTCTGCCGGTCGTTAGCGGCCCCTATCGCCTAGCGCGCTCCGATCCCCAGCAGCGGCTCTGGGACCTGCGCGAGGACTGGTGGGCCGCCCAAATCGGCTTCCAGCGCCTGCCGAGGGTCGAGCGCATCATCTACCTGCCCCAAGGCGACGAGAACAAGTGGGTTCAGCTCATCCTCGCCAACCAGATGGATCAGTGCATCGACTTGCGTCCCTCCAACATCAAGACCCTCCTCGACCAAAACCCCAACGTCACCACGTGGTCGGGCCGCCAACTGCCCTACGGCTATCGAGACTGGTGGCCACCGGCCCTCGGCTTCAACAACCTAGAGCCGCCCTTCGACGACCCGGACATGCGTTGGGCCGTAAACCACGCCATCGACCGCGAACAACTCGTAGCCATCGGCTGGCAAGGAGCCGGCGAGTACACCCTTCTGCCGTTCCCCCACTTCCCACCACTGATGCACTACATCAACCAAGTGCAGGATCTGCTAGAAAAGTATCCCGTGGGAAAACACGACCTAGCCCAGACCGCAGCTATCATGGAGCGCAAGGGTTGGAGCAGAGATGCGGAAGGTATGTGGCAGCGGGACGGCGAGCGCCTGAGTATCCCGGTCGTCGTCTTTCCCTCCCTCTTCCAAGACTTCACGCCCGTGCTCGTCGAGCAACTGCGCCGCGCGGGTTTCGACGCCTCCTTCCGCATGTTCTCCGACGCCTATACCCGCATGACTCAGGGCACGGCCCGCGCCTTTGTCATGGGCAACGGCGGCTCCGTGCGCGACCCGTACTTCACCCTGCGGCTCTACCACAGCCGCTACGTCCAGCCCACCGGCACGGCCACTCCGTATTTCTGGCGCTGGCGCAACGCGGATTTCGACCACTTAGTCGATCAGATGGGCCAGACCGCGCCCGACGATCCGGCGCTCGTGCCGCTCTTTCGCCAAGCCCTCGAGATCTGGCTGGCCGAATTGCCGGCCATTCCCCTGCTCCAGTGGTTCCACCGCATCCCCCACAACCAAACCTACTGGAAAAACTGGCCCTCGGCCGAAAACCCCTACATGAACAGCGCCTATTGGGTGCGTTCGTTCTTGATCGTGCTGTTGGGATTGGAACCGACGCAGCCTTGAATGGATTAAAGAAAGAGCCTATTTGATGTACACCAGCGGCCGCCGGTACACTTGGGAGCCCACGCGCAAACGCGCCCAATAGACCCCAGAGGCCACCGAACGCCCCTCGTCGTTGCGGCCATCCCACCCGGCTAGGTAGCGCCCCACCCCCCGGCCACTGGTCAGTTGACGCACCAATTGGCCATCGACCCCATAAATGGCCAAGGCATAATCCGCCTCAACCGGCAGGATGAAGGGAATTCGCGTGAAGCTGTTGAACGGATTGGGGTAATTGGCCAACAGAGCGGCCTTGTCGGGGATGGTTTGTCCCACCTCTTCCACGGCCGTGGGGACGACCACGCCGGGCAAATATCGGGCCAGTGCGGCACCGCTGACAATGTGGGCTTCCCCCGCGTTTTCGCGCCGGTTGTCGGGCCCGTCGCCGGCCATGCCGTTGGGAATGGCGTCCACCCGCCCATCGCCATCCATATCGCCGCTGGCCCCCCAATAAGCCGAAAAATCAATCGGGTCGGGTGCCTGAATCCACACGACCGGTACTGCGGGGTCGGCCAAGTCGATCTCGTGCGGCAAATCAGGGCCGCCAGCCAACACCGCAAAACCGCCAGCAAAGCGCCGCTTGAGCGGCCCCTCGTCGCCAGGCACACCCACAAAGAGGTCGTCATACCCGTCGTCGTGGATATCGCCGGCAGCTAAGGCGTCGCCAGTAATGGCATCGGGGCGGGCACCGTAGATAACAGTAATGTCGGTCGGCGGTGCAGCCATATCCAGCCGCTGCCCGCGCCGCTGGGGACCGCCATACACCACGTACACCTCGCCAGTGTCGGTGCGGCTATTGCCCGGACCATCGGCCCGGTACGCGCCGATGAATAAGTCTTGGATGCCGTTGCCATCGATATCGGCCAAGACGAATTCCTCGCCCAGCCGGTCGGGCGAATTCCCACCACCGTCGGCACCGTAAATGACGGTCAGATCGGCGGGCGGCTCCCCGGCTAAATCAATGGCTGCGGGACGCTGGGGACCGCCATACACCACGTACATTTCCCCTGCGTTTTCGCGCTGGTTTTCGGGTCCATCCCCAGCGCCGCCGGTGCGATGATACGCATTGCGCAAGGTGCCGAAAGCCGCCGCGCCAATGGCAATGTCGTCATATCCATCGCCATCAACATCGCCAGCAGCCACGGTCGAACCAGCGTGGTCTAGAGCATCGATGCCGTAGATGATACTCAAGGGGTGTTCCGCAGCCGCCAGATCGATAGTAGCGCCCGAATCTAACGGGCCGTAGAGAACGTACACCCGTCCCGCCTCAACAGCCCCCGCCATCCCCGAGGCCCGGTCGGCACCCACCACCGCCTCCCGGTGGCCATCACCGTCGAAATCACCGGCGGTCATCCACACCCCCAAGCGGTCGTCGCGCTCAGCGCCGATAACGGTGATCACCCCCTCCGGCCAAGGTCGTTGCGCCAAATCCAAGCGCCTCCCTGCGGCCCTCAACTGAGCAATAAGTTCGGCCGAGAAAATATAGAGCTTGCCAGCGTTGGAGCGATCAGGAGCATCGGCGTAAAAAGCACCCACCAAAAGATCGGCGCGCCCGTCGCCCATGAGATCGGCCACATGGGTCTTGATACCGAAAAGATCGCGCCGGGCCTCGCCATATAGAGTGACCACATCGCCGGAGTCATCGGCCAAGTCCAGACCGCCCCCCGAGGGTATGGTATCGAAGCAAATGGCCACTTCGCCGGCGTTGGAGCGATCGTTGGCAGGACCATCACCGGCCATAGCCGAAATCACCAGATCGTCGCGCCCGTCGCCATTGATATCACCGGCGGTAATAGGCGTGCCGAATTCGGCATCGTTGACGTCGGGGTTGTACACTGTGAACTGGCCCGTCTGAGTGGTGTCGGCTAGATCCCACACATGGACTATCTGGGCTGAAACCGGAATGGCGAGACAGCACAGGATCGGCAACAGGGTGGCCACGTATTTCATGGAGATTCTCTGCGAAAAGTTTGTCCAGAATACGAGGGCTAAAATGTCTAGGACGATCAGGACGGTGCTCCCCATTCGTCGATGGTCGGCGTATCGATGTCTTCGCGATAAATGACTTTGCCCTGAATCGCTCCGAATACCTCTTCCACGGTCTTTTTTTGCGTAATCGGCTGAATGCGTAAAATGGGGCGATTGTGATCTGTGACGATCCATTCTTCGCCGGATTCTTCAATCTCGCGAAAGATGCGAAACATATCAGCTTTCAATTTACTCTTTGAAATGGAAGGCATTCTTCCTCCTCTTTGAGCTTTCTACAGCAAAGCTAGCGCACCAACACCATCCGCCGCACCAAGTCCCCACCCGGCGTCGCCAAACGCGCGATATAGACCCCACTCGCCAACTCGGCTCTGTCAAACCGCACCGCGTGGCTTCCGGCGTCCAGCGCTTCGTTGACCACCACGTCCACCCGCTGCCCTAAGATATCGAAAACCTCCAACCGCACGGCCATGCGCCTAGGAAGCACAAAGCGAATCTGGGCCGTCGGGTTAAAGGGATTCGGATAGGGCGGATACAGGACGACCTGACCGGGCAACGCCCCTTCTTGACGCGACTCGGCACCCACTGCGGTGGCCGGGGGACGGGACACCCCCGGGCCTTGGAAATCAATCCAATTGATATTGAACAGGCCGTCGTCACCCGGATTGCGCAGAAAAATGAAAAACAACTCGTGGGTTCCGCCCGGGTCCGCAATAGGTGCCGCCAAGTCGGTATAAACCTGCCAGTCCCCCGTACCCCCCACGCGCACCGTGCTAATCGGCGGCCCCTTCAGCGAATCAACGCGCACTTCGATACGTCCTCCCAACCCAGCCGAAGCCACCCGATAATTGAGCGACTCAATGCCCTCCAGATTCATGGGCGCAAAGGAAATCCAGTCGCCGTGAGCGATAAAGCCGATATTCTGCCCGCCGCCAGCCTCGTCCCCAGTCGTTTCTAATAGCACTCCACTCTGGCGCGTATAGTGCTCGGCTTGCTTGCGCTTGGGTTGCAGAATGTGGCCCACCCTACCGGTCAAAGGAGCCACCGACTCCGTACCTAGGTCTGTATAGCGCGCCTCGATCGTATAAAACAAATCGTCGCCGTCGCCGCCGTGCCCCGACTCAGCCTGAAAACTACCGCTGCAAGCGCCGTATTCCTCAAGGGGATGGCTGTGCTCGTCGTGGCCGATAAAAGCCTGTAATACCACCCGAGCGCAGTCGGCGGTCCCGTCCTCCTCGTCAAAGACCCTGACTTCAAAATCGACGACTTCTCCCCAGCTAAAAAACCCGCCGTCCGGGGGCCGCACGATCTCCACTTGGGGGACGGTATTGCCCACCGATATAGGCACTTGCGCCACGCCTTGGTTGCCCTCGGCGTCGGAGACCATTAGCTGGGCAATGTAGTCGCCGCTTACCTCGTAGGTGAAGACGACCTCTAACCCCGTCGCGTCAATCTCGCCATCGCCGGTAAAATCCCAAGCAAAGTCCAGCACCGACCCCGGATCGGGATCAAAGGAATCGCGCCCCGAGAAATGCACTTCCAACGGCGCAGCACCATTGGTGGGCGCGGCTTCAATGCGGGGCACCGGTGCCCGCGTACCCCGCACGTAGTCAATCCGCACCACGCGGGCATCGTCGTTGTCGCCCCAAAAGCCGCTGCCCCATTCCAACACGTACAGCGAGCCATCGGGGCCAAACTGCATGGAGATGGGCCGGATGAATTCCATGCTGTCCAAAAAGGGATTGATCTTGAGGATGTTCCCGTCCTCGTCCAACTTGACCTCTTTAATCCAATTGCTCGCCCACTCGTACATAAAGAGCGTGCCGTCGTAGTACGCTGGCAGCTTCTTGTCGCCTGCTGCAGCATCGTAGTAGTACACCGGACCAGCCAGCGCCGTGCGGCCGCTGTCGGCAATGATTTCGGGGAACGCGGACGAGGTGCCATACGGATACCAAACCCACGCCGCCTGCGCCGGAGGCAGCGATTGCAGGCCCGTATTGTTGGGCGACAGATTCCTCAGCACCCCGCAATCGAAGGGCGTACCGGAATTTTCGGTGGCAAAATCGTAGGCCACGTAGGGCTGGTTGTCGCCAATGCAGTAGGGCCAGCCAAAATTGCCCGCCGCCCGCGCCTGATTCCACTCGTCCAGACCGATTGGCCCCCGCTGCGGATCGGCTTGGCGGGCGTCGGGGCCGACATCGCCCCAATAGAGCCAGCCGCTCTTGCGGTCGATCGACAACCGGAAAGGATTGCGCACGCCCATGATGTAAATCTCGGGCCGACCTTCTTCGGCCTCGACGAACAAATTCCCTGGGGGAATACTGTAGCTACCATCGTCTTGAGGTTTGATGCGCAGGATCTTGCCGCGCAGATCGGCACTGTTGGCCGATGTGCGCTGGGCATCCCAATCGCTCCGGTCCGGCCGCTCGTCCAACGGACTGAACCCGTCCGAATCAAAGGGATTGGTATTATCGCCGACGCCGATATACAGATTTCCGTCCGGGCCAAACGCCAGCGCCCCACCCGAGTGGCAGCACGCGCGCCGCTGGGTGGGAATTTCCAGCAACACGACTTCGGAATCCAAGACCAGTTCATCGCCATCTAACTCAAAACGGGATACATGCTGCTTGGCTTCTTCGCCGTGTGGCGAGTAAAACAAGTAGAGCCAATTATTGCGGACAAAATCTGGATCTAAGGCGATGCCCAGCAGGCCGTCCTCAAAGTCGGTCGAAACCGCTAACTGTCCGGCCAAGCGGGTCAATCCGAGATCGGGCCGATATACGTTCAGCTCGCCCTTGCGCTCGATGAAGAACACGCGCCCGTCGGGAGCCACGGCCAAGTCAATGGGATTTTCAGCCTCGCTGTCGAGGACGACCTTTGCAAAATTGGTATCCACCGTAACCCCGCAATCGGCCGCAGTTACTCCTGTGGCGTACTCGATGCCGCCGAGGATATGCTGCATGAACAGAGGCTCGCTGTAGCTTTCGCGGGTGTGGCCGCCGCCGGTGTACCAAGAGCGGCCGCCGTCGTAGTCGTGGCACCAAGCAATGGGATGGTCAAAACCGTGGTTGCCGCCGTCGTAACTGCCCTCGTCCAAGGTGGCCAAGACGTGAACTCGCCCACGGGGATTGCGGCGATAATTGTACCACTCATCGCGCCGCTCCCAGCGCGCAGACAAATGACTAGTGGCCGGATGAACTCGGTCGGCCACTTGGATCTGGCCCTGCTGGATAGCCGGATGGCTATCGAAATAAGCCCCCACCAAGTCGCCGTACCAAGCCCAGTCGTACTCGGTATCAGCCGCAGAGTGGATACCCACGAAACCACCGCCACTGCGAATGTAGCGCTCGAAAGCTCGCTCTTGCTCAGCGGCCAGTACATCACCAGTCGTATTGAGAAAAATCACCGCCCGATACGATGCCAATTCCTCGTCGGTAAAACGCCCTGCATCCTCAGTAGCCTCGACGACAAAACCATTTTCCCGCCCCAAGGCCTGGATAGCGGCAATACCGTCGGGAATGGAATCGTGGCGGAAACCAGCGCTTTTGGTAAAGACCAAAACGGTTACATGCTGGTCGTCAAAGGGTTCCGCGAGAACCTGCCCACTAAGAGCGACGATCAACAGCGCAAAAAGCCAACGTGTAGTTTTCAAAACATCCGAATCCTATTTCCGGTCATGCCCGTAAACCCATCGACAACCATCCAGAACCCTCCGGCGACGAACTGCCCTAACACCATGCCGAGGAAAAACCACCGCGTCGCCTTGTACCCATTCGGCCCAGTGTACTTCAGCACGAGAGCCTTGACCAGCCACGCGAGGAAGATGCTGAACCAGACGCTGTTGAGAATCCAAGTGCCGCTAGCCAAATAACCCAGCGGGTGGAAGGGCCACCACAAAAGGTGGTGCCGCGCCCAAATCAACAGCGCCATAATCACCGCGCCGACGCCGTTCCACAGCCAGCCATCCCAATTGGGGCCAGTCGGATTGAGCGCAAAGTTTTGCGCCACGCGAAACGGCTCCTTGGCAAACCACGCCCACGAGCCGTGGTAGTTGTTCGCGCCGTAGTGGTAACTCAACACTAGAATCGTGCAAACCCCACCCACGAGGCCAATGGCCATGGCCATCCCGATCATCGCGAGGATGCGGCGCTTGTAGCGGCTCAGGCCGTGCAACATGCGAATGCCGTTGGCGCAGGGAGCCATCATAAACACCAGCAGGTCGCCCGCCCAAGCGAGCGTCATGCCCGTGGCCAGCACCCCGGCCACCCCAAGGGACGAGGAGCCGACGCTGGAAATGAGAAAGCCACAGCCCGACATGCCCTGGACGGCCGCGGCCAAACCAGCTTCGACGATCATCCGCGTCAGGGCCAAAAAGATGACAAACGCCCCGAACAAATAGACGAAGACCGCCCACAGCGGTATCCCAGAGCGCCATAGCCACAGCGACATGACCGCGAGACCCAGCGCAACCCCGACGGTCGCCGTGCGATACGACATCAGTTCCTCGCCATCGGACCGCCCCTCCCGTCGCCAGAGGTGCTGCACAACATGCCATATATGGACGCGCGCCGTCCACAGTCCCAAAATCACCATGACGATCATCGCGCCCATGGTCTGATGGCTCAGCAGGCCCATGGTCGGCCCCTCAAAGGTGTGGCTGAAAATGTCTAGATTCTCGGTGCTCAAGATGCCGATGCGGGTGAAGAGCACCTCTTCGGCTTTGACCAACAAATAGAAGAACCACAGGCTGAAGGTGATGTTGGCGTTGACCAGATAAGCCAGTCCCATCCACATGCAGTCGAAGCGCAGGTAAAACCGTACTGCGTCATGGGCCAGCGGCATCGAATAAGCAAAGTTGATGCGGCCGATGAACTCGTAGTAGTGGCTCAAGGCATTGACTCCGTGCAGCACAAACGGCACAGCCAGCCCCAGCCACATCGCGGGATTCTTCAGGAAGGGTTTGACTCGCGAGGGCGTCGCCGCGTCTTCGACCATGCCCAGCGGTACCTGCGTCAGCGGGTAGAGCAGCCGCTCGTGATCCATCCACTGCCGCCGCAAGATGACCATCGAACACACGACGACCACGTAGAACGCAGCCATAAACAAAAGCCACCACAAAAGCGGCTCCAGCCAAACGCCCCAAGGGATCGCCGCACCTTCCGGCAGGCCCTCGTAAAAACCTTGAATGGCTTGGGCATCGTAGGGAATGAGCCAAGTGGGGACGTGCGGGAGGAGCAGCTCCTCCCAGTTGTTTTCCGGGGTGGCAAAGTAGAAGATGCCGGTCAGAATCGGCACCGCAATGCTGATAAAACCCCGCGCGGCAATGGCAGTGGTAATCATCATCATCACCGCAATGCTCAACAACTCGGCGCGGCTAAAAAGCCAGTCCCGCCGCACCAATCCGAGCAGCGGCTGCACGAGAGCCACGAGCAAAAAGAGCAAGAAAAAGGCGGCCGGCGTCGAAGAATTCAGCCCGAGCTGCGTGCCGTTGAGAACGAATTCCCCGTATGGCAGACCCACGGCAATCGCGCCGCACAGCACGGCTCCCACGAGTATGGCACGCACGCTGATTCCGGCGCGGTGCGCAGATTTCCTCGAATCGTCCATAGAGGGCAGCTCGCTCAACTTAGCGCGACCCGCCGCCCCTCTGCCGCAGCCACCTCAGCACCCAAGCCGATGCGGATGGCTTCAAGGGCCACATCCAAGTCGGCGCGCCAACCGTCCCCACCGCGCACTTCCTTTAGAAACAAGCTCTCCAGCGAGTGCTCGTCGTCTCCAGGCGGAGGCAGCGATTCCGCGCCAGCCGCGGTCGAGCAGCACCAACTGTCGGCTTCGTACGCCAGCGTCCCCCCCTCCAGCACCAAGTGCTCGTACTGCTCGGCGCGGCTGATGGCAATGCCCCCGGCCCAAGTCCACTGCGCCGTACCACCCTCTGCAAAACCCACCACCACGCGGTTGACAAAGCGCTCGTACGCGCTGTCGGCATTCAGGCCGTCGTAGTGGGCATAGCCCTCAACCCAAGCAGCCGGGCCGAACAAATCGACTAGCGGATAGACGTGATAGACAAAAAACAAGCTAGGCGGCCCGGAAACGCGCAGGTTAAACAGCACCTCGGGACGCGCTCCTCGCCCCGGAGTCAGGCGCGTAAACAAGGCGACCAATAAGCCGCCGAGGGAAGCCACCGCCTTTTTGAGCTGCCGGTGCTCAGCCGATACCACTTCGGGGTGAGCGACGCGCAGCACTTTGCCGGTCGCCCGCGCCAAGTCCACCAAGGCTTCTCCTTCGTCGAGACGACGCGCCAAGGGGTATTCCAAGAATACGTGTTTGCCCGCTTTTAGGGCGGCTGTGGCAATGGGAGCGTGGCTATCATTATTGGTGCAAATCGCCACCGCGTCTATATCGGCTCGCTCGATCAGATCCTGCCAATGGCCCAGCAGTTCCACCTCGTGCCGCTGGGCCAGTTCGGCCCCGGTGCGCGCATTGCGGGCAGCTAGTGCCGTTAGCTTACAACCCTCCATAGCCGCAAAAGCGGAGGCCCGGCGTTGGGCCATGCCGCCCGACCCGACCAAACCCAAGCGAATAGCTTTCATCTGCCAAATTTCCTTGCCAAATTTTCGAATTCTGACTGCTGTTTAAGTATGCCTCTTGGCCGTCTCCATGTCCACTTCGGCCCCAATCTGTTCCTGCTCTTTTCGCTATCCGTCAATCACCCGCGAGTCCGTCCAAGCGGCGGTGTGTTACGCCGCCGAGTTGGCCAAGGAACATCTGTGAGTTGAAGAGTACAAAGGCTCTAATTCACGCTCGATCAATGACATTGCTTTATTTTGTGCGCTTTTGAATATCAATCGCTTGTCGATAGGCCGATTCTTCAGTTCGTCTAACTCGTCTTTCCACTCGGTCAATTCAGACTTGAGACCGCCTTCCCAATCGACAGCCATACGCCTTTTCTGCATCCGAGTCTTCGGGCGCTCCGTTTCTGGCAAGGCGGCGATATGGCTTTCAAACAGTATGTCCAATTCGTCATCATCGTTCAATTCCGCTTCCCGCCGCTCAACTTTCTCAAGCAGTTCGCGTTGACGGTCGTCGCTGGCACTAGTAACACTCCGCCGTTCTTGCTCAAGTAGCTCTTTGAACAATCCAGCCAAGCGATTAGCCAATTCGCCGTTCAGTTCGGGGTAATCATGGGATAACATCTCGTCCTCCGGAGGATAAGTGCCAATCAACTCGTCCAGTGGTTTGGTAACAGGCAAATGCGCTTGTATATGAGCATCAATGTGGCACAGGTCGCACACCAACTCATGGGCGTCGCCGCAGTGGTTTTCAAACTGCCAGCGTTTCCAAGCCCGCCACTTGCCGCACCGATTGCAGTCTTTGCCAAAGGCGTCGCCGCATCCTCGACAATGATGGCTAGTGGCGGGAGATACAGTTTCACACTTCGGACACCAGACAACTGGTGCCTCGCCCGGCGATTCTATTCCACGCGGTTCCAGGGACCATTTCCGCTGTGCCTCGGGTAAGCCGTGGATTTCTGAATTGGCGGCCAAATCCAGAATTAGGCAGTCGCCGCTGTCTTTCGGGCGCAAGCCGCGTCCTACCATCTGCAAGTACAGGGCCAAGCTCATAGTAGGTCGAGCGATTACGATACAGGATGCGTCGGGCAGGTCAAATCCCTCGGTCGCAACGACCACATTGACCAGCACTTTGAGGGTTCCTTCTCTGAAACCGGCTATCGCTTTGTTACGCTCTTCGCTGCTGGTATCGCCCAAGATAACCGCAGCCGGTATGCCGGCATCGTTAAAAACGCTGGCTAGGTTGCGAGCGTGATCCACCGAAACAGCATAGGCGATGGTTGGCCGGGTTCCTTCGGACTAAGCAAAAAAAGAGGCACTATTATATGTCGCCGCGTAACATCGATGTTGCACAGCCTTATGTCCCCAACGTCCCATCCCTGTATCCTTTCCGCTACACTCCAGCACCTCCGATCCCCCGCCGCCCCTCTGAGCCGCCCCTAGCACGATTTTTGCTTATTGCGGATACCACCCCACCCGCAACAAGGCGTGGCTCATGGCTGAATTCGATACGGTCGCCAAACACCTCATCCACACCTACCCCCACGACTTCGCCCGCTTCGCCCTCCAACACGACGACTTCAAGGTCCTCGGCGTCGTCGACACCGAACAACCCACCGTCGAAGCCCACCGCACCGATAGCCTCATCCGCGTGTGCATCGGCGGCGAGAAGGCGTTAGTCCATCACGAGTTTCAAACCACCGACAGCGACCCACCCATGCCGCTCCGCATGGCCGCTTATATCGGCCGCGGTATTGAGCAGTACGGCCTGCCTTTCTATTCCACCGTCATCTATCTGCGTCCCGATGCCGGCCGCACCGATCCGGGGTACTATCTCCAAGAGCGGCACGGCTTCCGCGTATTGGTGCAATACCAAGTAATTCGGCTGATTGAGATAGACGGCCAAGGGATTCTCGACGCGGGGCATTCGGGCTTGTTTCCGTTTGCACCGTTGATGCAGCGGCCTGCGAGGGTGGATGCTGAGGCATGGTTGCGCCAGTGCGTAAATCGGGCGCAGCAGGTGCCGATGGACGAGCCGCTCAAGGCGAGTTATCTGGCCGATCTTGCCATTTTAAGCGGATTGGTGTATAAATCAGAGACGATTAAGACTATCATTGCGGAGGAGACCATGTACGAATCGTCGATAGTGCAGTATTTTACGGAGAAGGGCATCAAGCAAGGCATTGAGCAAGGCGGCCGAGAACGCACCGTTGAAGCTTTGCTCGATGTGCTGGAGATTCGCTTTGGGCTGGCCGCGTCAGATCCGTTGGCCACCCGCATTGAGGCCATCGAGGATGTGCAGCGCCTCAAGCAGTTGCATAGAGCGGCCATACAGGTGCCCAGCCTTGAAGAGTTTAGACGCCTGTTAGACACAACCGAGTAGGGGCACCGCGTAACGTCAGTATATAATCGCGCTCAATTGTGCTGCATAGTTGGCAATTATATATTTTCTACTATCCATTAGCTTGCAAAGGTTGCAAGTCCGCCCAAACCACCACAAGGAGAGCAAGAATGAGGTTACTGATCGCCTGCGGCTTTGGCCTAGCCTTAATAGGAGCCGCGAACGCTCAATTCAACGATCCGCCGGCCCTTGAAAATCGCAACGGCCGGCTCGGCTTTGAGTTTTACATGCTCGAAGTCCCCGATCCCAGCGCCATGACGGCCGATGGCGACGCCGGCGACTGGGGCTGGTTCGATCCCGAGTACACCCTCACCATGGATGAGTGGCGCGACGAAGCGGATCGCCCCCTGCCCGAGCGCGACGACTACAACGTCACCACCCTCATGGGCTGGAAGGGCGGCGATGTCAACCGCTGGTACGTGCATATGGAAATTGTCGACGACGTCCTCTGCCACTGGGGCACCAACGTCGAGCAATGGCACGCCGACATGATCGAGTTTTCCCTCGACCCGACGGATCACGGTCGCGAATTCGGCACCGGTTGGGTCATGGAATACATCGCCCGCCCGGGCGACATGGTGCCGCCGCAGAACGTGCGCTATCGCTGGACTCAGGACGATAAGCCCCCAGCGTGGAAGGAAAACAACGAGGTCATCGAGTTCGCCGTCCGCGTCGATCCGCCCGAAGCCTGGGCTGCTGAAGTGTGGGACGCCGGTGGGACCACGTATTACGAGTGGAACTACGAGGTCAAGAGATTCATGGAAGACGGCGGGCCGTCGGTCAGCGAGACCTTCCAGTTGGATGCCGTCGCTGGGGAAGACGGCGCGGGCCTAGCCTTCAACCTGTGGGCTGAGGACAGCGAGCCAACAGGAGACGACGGCGACCGCGCCTCTTCAGTGGTCAACGACATGACCACGCGCGGCCCCGAAGCCTCGGCGCGGCAGTACTACGCTCATGCTCTGCTGCTGCGCATCGGCGAGTACGCGGCCGCAACGTCCGTGGAAGAGTCAACTTGGGCGCAAATCAAGGACTCCTTCCGCCGCTAAACCTTAACATCTTGGAGCGACTCCGCGGCAAAATACCGTCGTGGAGCCGCTCCACCTCAGATCGAGAATTCCCTTCAGGGCGGGTGCGCGTTATCAGGTGCCCGCCCACTTTTGCATCTTTACCGGCGTCGCCTTGGTAGGTAGAGAGAACGTACAATGCGCGGATGCTTATGGATCGCGGTGCTCATCTTCCTCGTCAGCGGCTGTGGACGCTATTTCCCCCAGCCGCTGCGACCCACTCCCCAACAGGCCGAGGGCATGACCGTCAATGACGACGGCTCCGTCACCTACGCGCTCGAGCGGCTGGCCATCACCCTAAGACCAATGACCGACGCCGAACTCAACCGGCAATTTCCCCAAGCCTCGACCGGCGGTGCCGCGGCAGTCAATCCCTATACCTTTGGCGATTGGGCCCCACCCGGCGACGACTGGACGCCTTCCCGCTTTTTGGTGATGAAACTAGACGTCGCCAATTACCAGTTCCCCAAGGTCGTCATCGACCCTCTCAAAGCCACGATCAAAGCGACCAACAATCAAATCTACCGCGCCTTGAGCTACGCCGAGCTGTACGAATACTACCGATCGTACTGGCAGGCCAACTCCGGCCAAGGCCGAATCGAATTCAGGGCGCGCACCGACCTTCTCAAGCAAACCATGTTCACCGATGCCTTCATCTTCAGCGGCCGCGACGAGGAAGGGTACATCGTCTTTCCCCGTTTGGACGACGAAATACAGCGCATCCAAGTGGAAATCGCCGACATCGCCATCCGCTTCAATTTCGAGGACAAACCCGTGGAGACCATAGACCTCAGCGTTTCTTTCGAGCGCGAGGTACTCAAGGGGAACGCGCCCCACAGCGCGGTTCCACTGAACTGAGAATCATGTGGCCCCCTTGCTCCCTTCCACTTGGCCGTGTCGCCGCTGTCTGCATGATGATAGGGCTGGGAGCACGGCTGGGGCTGGCCGAGGTGGAAACATACCACATCGGCCGCGGCGGCTTGTCGTGGGCCTCGCAGGCGGACATACAAAACGGAACCGTAGGGGTTGAGGGCGCGCTACAGCCTCTGGAGTTGCGCCGCGGCCAAAACCTAATGGAATTGCTGCGGGCCGCAGGTCAAACTTGGCTCAACGGCAGCCCCAGCGACTTCACCAAGCCCGGACAGCCGCGCACTTGGTCCAACGACGGCCCCTTCAACCAAGTAAACGGTCCCCTGCAGCTCGTTGACGGCGACCCTTCCAGCTCGTCCGAAGGCGCATTCAGAACGGCACGCAACCAAGCAGGGGCCACGTTTTTTTGGGACCTCGGCGCTCCTTTCCCCATAGAACGCGTGCGTTTTGCGCCAGCACCCGGCGAGCTAGATTGGTTCATCAAGGCATTTGAACTGCGGGTGAGCGACGGCGAGCAGTTCGACGAGGTCCGGCGACCCGTCTATCGCCTGCTGAGCCGCGTCGAAGACAACAAGGACCCAGTGGTCGAGCTTTTCTTCAACGGGGTACAGGGACGCTTTCTCCGGCTCAAGGTACTCTCGCGCAATCCCTTCAACCTCGCAGAATTCGAGGTGTACGGCGAAGGGTTCGTGCCCGTGTCCAGCTATGTCTCGCAGCTCCATTCCTTTGGGCGGCCCGTGAATTTCGGGCGGCTCGCGGTGCGGGCCGAGCGGCTGAGCCGTGCCGCAACAGGCGACACCGCAACCGTGCGCTTGCAGCTACGCAGCGGCATGGACGACACCCCCATAGCCTACTTTCGCCGCGACCGCGACACCGGCGTCCGCGAAGAAGTATCCCTGTCCGAGTACAACAATCTGCCCAGACGCGCCCTGTACCGCCGCGATCCCGACACGGGAGCCGTGCTAGGAGAAGTAACTCGGACCGAGTATCTCTCGCTGCCGTTGGCCGAGGTCGGGCCAGCGCGCGACTTTGTGCAGGCCGACATCCGCGAGGATGTGGAGAATTGGAGTTCTTGGACCCCACCACTGCAACTCGATTCGTCGGCTACGGTCGTCATGCCGTTGGATCTGCCAAGCCCGCGCGAATTCTTGCAGTTCCGCGTCTTTTTCAACGGACATGCCGCGAGCACCATGCGCCTCGATAGCTTGGTGGTAGAGTTTTCTCCCGGACTGGTCAGCACTGCCGTCGGCGAAGTCGCATTGACCACTGATCCCAATCCCGCCAGCGGCATCTTGGCCGTTCCGAGCGGGGTTGATACTTCCTTTGTTTGCGACATCCTCACCCAATTTGACGAAGACGATCTAGCGGGCTTTCGCGGCCTCAAGCTCACCGCCTTTCCGCCACCCGTCTTTGAGCGGCTGCAAATGGGCGATCCCCTCGTCGAGGTCGCAGACGTCGAGGTCGAGCCTATTGCCGAGGGTTTCCACGTCTTTTTCCCCCCGGTGACGCGCCAAAACAACCAGCCCATGCGGCTGACCTTTAGGCTGCGGCTACTGGAGTACCATACGCCACTGAACGCCTTCTTGCTCGGCGACGGCGAGGTGCCGCCGCATCCGATTGTGGCCGGCAATGCCAGTGCCGAGGTGGGAACGGGATCCATTCATATTTTCGCCGCAAGCGCCACGCCCTCGGTCGAAACCCTCCTCTCGACCGCCGTGCTCACGCCCAACGGCGATGGGGTCAACGACGAGGTCGAAGTCGCCGCCGTGCTGACGCAATTTGCCGGCGAGGTGCCGCTGGCCATCGAAATCTTTGACCTTTCTGGTCACCGGGTGCGGGAGCTGATTGCCGCGCCCCGGGCCGCGGGAGTCTATCGCGAAACCTGGGACGGCCGGGATGGGACCGGCGCAAGGGTCGCGCCCGGTCTGTACCTATGTCGGATTGGGGTAAGCTCGGATATCGCTTCGACCACCGCGACGCAACTCATAGGAGTGGCGTATTGACCGCTTTCTTGCTAGTGCCGCTGCTGTTGCTTGCCGGGACAGCTTGGGGGCAGGCGTCGTCATGGGTCGTCGGCTCAAGTGGCGAACCCTGGGCTGAGGTCGCCGAGCGCTGGATCGCCCTCGACGACTCTGTGCGCCTTGGAGCCGTACAGCCTCGCTCCGTGCCCCGAGGACACAACGTGCTGCGCGGGTTGGTGCGAGCAACGGGTGTTGCCGCTCAGGTCAACATCTTTGACTACCCGTGGGCCTTTACCAAAGACCCGGACCGGCTGGAGACCGAGAACCAATTTGTGGGTTGGCATCCGCGCATGTGGGGCGGCAACGGAGCGGTAATGCGCGGCCTCATAGATGGCGACGAGCTGACCGCCTCTTTCGTTCACCCGCCGCTCGTCGACGGGCGGCCCAATGCTGCGGTGTTCTATACGCTCGACTTAGGCGTGCCCATCGCCCTCGACAGCCTCGTCTTCTTCCCGCCCCAAAGCGGCTTTACCGACGACAATAGACGCCAGCGCAACGTCTTCCCCGTGGGCTACGAAGTAACGCGCACCAACACGCCCACAGACTGGCTCATTTTCGAGGATGAAGCCGTCGCGTTCGGGTCGCCCGGCTACCACCCGCTCGACGAGCTAGTCGGCAGCACCTTTTCCAACAACCAGAGCATTGTGTCGCTGCGGCCACCTTTGCGCTTTACGCGCTTTTTGCGCTTCAAGTTCGGCGGTGTCACATCGCTGGGCATTCTCGCCGAGATACAGGCCTTTGGCCGCGGCTATCCCCAAGTGGCGCGTTACTTGTCGCAAGTTAAGTCCTTTGGCGAGCCAGTGAGTCTCGGTCGGCTTACTTGGCACTTCACGCGCTACCGACAGACGAGTTCCGGCCGCATCGTCGAAGACCCCGCGGCCCCGGTACAGCTCATCATCCAGACGCGCTCCGGCACGGACGACGATCCAATAGACCACTTTATTTTTGACGAACTCAGTCGCCTCCTCAAAGTGGATCGCCCTACCTACCAAGACGCGCCGAGAGTCGTGCACGCCGCCTACGCGCGCGCGCCTGGATTCCAAGCGAGCCGAGGAGAGGATACTGAGAATTGGACGCCTTGGTCCATTGCCTACGTGGAATCGGGCGACGAGGTGCGCTCGGCCGACGGTGGAGCGTTCTTCCAGTTTCGCTTCGAGATCGCCACGGAGCAGCCCTTTGCCTTTGGCGTGCTGGACAGCGTGGCCTTTGAGGTGTCGCCTCTGTTGGCCGACAGCGTGCTGGCCGAGGTGTCGCTCGCCGGGCCACTGCCCGACCCCAAAGTCCCATTAGGCGTGGATACTACGTTTGTCTATGACATTCGCACAGTTTTTGCCACCAGCGGCCGCGTGGGGTTTGACGCGATCGAATTAGACGTGCCTCCGGGCGCGCGCTTTCTCAGCTTGGAAATTGACGCAGTGCCCGCGCAGGAAGGTGCAGATTTTTCCTTCGTCGCCACGCCCAACAAATTCAGTTTTACTTTTCCGCGAGTTTTTGTCGAGGACACGTCGTTCCGCGTGCGCTACCGCAGTGCGATCTACCAAGCATCGCTCTTTTTGGAGGGGCAATTGATCAACCGCGACCCACAGGCCACCCTCCTGCCCCAGTCGATTGAAGCGGGCGATGCGCGCGCGGACGTCGCCAGCAACAGTATTCAAGTGGTAGCCAGTGAGGAAGAACTGAGCGTCTTGGGCGCGCTGCGGCTGTCTTCGCCGGTCGTAACGCCCAATGGCGACGGAGCCAACGACATCGTCGTCGCGGCCTTTGATTTGTTTGGCGTCAACGGAGCACCGACCACCATGGAAGTGCGCGACCTCGCCGGACGCCGCGTCGCCACCCTGCTCAGCGCCACGTCCCAAGCCGGCTCCTACGCGCCGACTTGGGACGGCACGGACACAGATGGGGAGTTGGTGCCTCCCGGCCTCTACTTGGTGCAGATAGAGGTCGAGATCGACTTGGGCGTGGAGACGCAGACGTACGCGGTTGCCGTCGCCTATTGACTGGCTTACCCTGCGGAGAAAAGCCGATGCTTAGACGCGATCTCATCCATATCAACCTCGAAAGCGCGCCATCCCGACAGCAGTGGAGTGCGATCGCAGCTAAAAAACTATCCCTGCTGCTTTTGCTCGTCGTTCACTCCGCCCTATACGCTCAGGACATAGTTTTTGAAGGGACGGACTTTGCGGCGTGGAATCATCCGGCTGGGCTCGTCCAAATCGGCTCTGACGGAGTTGTTGTCAAGCGTTTTGGCACGACGTTTAACGCGGTCGCCAATGCTGGCGAATTTTCATCCGTTACCATCGGCGACTACGGCCGCTTGCCAGTGCGCGCGCCCTCCAATCAGACCCAAGCCGGACTAGTGGCCGACCAAGACCACAACACCTATTGGCAGCCCGACTTAGACGATCCGCTCCAGAAGTGGTGGCTAGAGGTCGATTTGGATCGCGCGGTCGTCGCCCGCAAGATCCGCGTAATCTTTCCCCAAACCGAGGACGCCCGTCCCTTTGAGTTCTTTTCAGTCCACATCAGCCCGGGCATCCAAGTCGCGGGCGCGCCGGGTAAGCAAATCGCGTTTGAACGCGTCGGTCGCCCGGTCAACAACAACACCAAGCAGGTGGTAGAGTTCGATCTCAGAACCGTCAACAAGCCTCCTCTCAGTGGAACGCCCAAGGGGCAGTACTTGGCAAAGAGCGACAGCTTGGATTTTTCTATCCTCCGCTTTGTGCGCTTTGAAGCGGCCGGCCAAACCCCCGGCGCAGCTCTCGCCGAAATCGAGGTAGATGGCATTGGCTTCAACCTTTCGACCCGAGTGTTTACCGAAGTGCGCGCGGAAAAGGGCGAGAAGTCATGGGGCGGCGGAACGTGGACCTCAAGAGCACGCGATTGCGACGGCTGCGGCAAGGCCAGCGGCGCGGAATTCCTCGTGGATGCGGACTTGGGCCGACGGCTGTGGAGCATCCAAGCCTCTTCTGGGGATCGCGATTGGCGCGACGATGGCGTCTGGTCCGTGATCGACTTTGGCAACGTGTTCCGCATCGACCGGATCATCTTCGTGCCGCTCATCGGCGGCCGCAGCCCGTGGCTCTACGGCTACCAGCAGGGCGCGGTGGGCGGCTTTCCCATGTTCGACCTCCTCACATCCGACGGCAGTCCGAGCAACACGGCCGACCCGACAGCCGAAGGGCCGTTTGACTATGAGTTGCTGTCCGAAGTGCGCACCAGCTATCCCTTCAACGATTTCCAATTCCCCACCCGCGACACGCGCCTCATCCTCTGGCGCGTGATCGGCTTCTACGGGCGCGACGCCAATGCCTTGCAGCTTTTTGCCTTTCACCGCGAAGGCTATCCCAAGCGCGTCGAGTTGGAGTCCTCCGACCTCGACTTGGGTGCGGCGCGCAGCATCCGGCGCATCGAGTGGGACGCCGACCTGCCGCCGGGAACGCGCTTAGAAGTGCAGACCCAAACGGGCAACGGCTTTACCGAAGTTACGCGCTACTTTCTCAAAAATGGCGATGAAGTCACCAAGGAAGCCTATGAAGCGGCGCGCAAGCGCTATCGCGGCGACATTGTGCAAGAAAAGGTGCGCGATGCAACTTGGAGCACTTGGAGCCAGCCGCATCGCTTTTCCGGGCAGAGCTTTCAGTCGCCTTCGCCGCGGCGCTACTTGCGCACGCGCATTCGCCTGTACAGCGACGACCTCAACGCGTCGCCAGTGCTGCGCTCACTGCGAGTTGTGGCCAACGATCCGGTCATTGTTGCTGGCCTGAGCGGCTCGGTGTGGCCGCGCGAAGCCGCCCTCGATTCGCTGACCGAATTTCGCTATACCATCAAGCCGCAGGCATTCAACAGCCGCGACCCCGGGTTCGACCAAGTGCTGATCTCCTTGCCCCCAGGCAGCGCGGATGCCAAGTTGCTCGCAGCCTGGGTGGGAGGCCAGCAGGTAGAGGCGCACAGCTCGTTGCGCGGCGATTCCCTGTGGGTGCAGTTGCCGCCGCCAGTGGTAAAGCGCGACTCCGTCAACATAGCGTTTGCAACGCGAGTTTTCGCCAGCCCAACGGTCTTTGAGACCTTTGTCTTTAACTCCAGTCAAGAAGACAACGCACAGGGCGTCGTGCCAGCGGAATTGGGAGCCGATCAAGTGTTTGTGCCCGAAGTGGTGCAGGGCGCATCCCTAATCCGCAACTTGCGCCACTCCGAGCTATTCACGCCCAATGGCGACGCAGTCAACGACCTGTACGAGCTGAGTTTCACCGTCGTCAAGACTGACAAGCAGCCGCATGTGCGCGTCTTTTCTCTCGATGGCCGCCTAATCACCAAATTGAAAAACGCCACTCCGCGCGGTAGTCGTGCGACGTTCGCTTGGGACGGCCAGCGCGACGGCGAGATCGTGCCACCGGGCATTTACATAGTGCATGTCGAGTTGCAAACCGATCCTAAGGACGAGATCGTCCAGCAGTACGTTCACGTCGTATATTAGCTCAGGTTAAACGCGATATATCGGAGATAGCAAACGAACGGAAGAACATGAAGATCAACTACTTTGAAGATACGGACACCGCATTTATCGAGTTCACCTCGCAACCTGTCGTCGAGACCCGCGAGTTGTGCGAGAACATCCACATAGACCTCGACGAGCAAGGAAACCTCGTCTCCATGAAAATTGAGCACGCCAAGACGAGCGCCAACATCTTAGATTTCACCTTCGAGCGTCAAGAAAAGCAACCGAGTGATGACAGTGTTTAGTGGTCAGTGGTCACTAAACACTAAACAGGAGGAGGACGTGACACGTCTAACGATACTATTGCTGTATTGCGGTTTGCTCCTCGGGACGCCGGAATTATCCGCGGCCCAGCGCGCCACCGGATTTGACAATCCCTATTACACTTCAGCCACTGAAGTCGCGCCCTCAACCCTCGTCCCTTCAGTGCGCAAGTGGTACCAGCCGCAGCGCCTGTACGAACTCTACGACTGGCGGCAAGACCAGTACTCCAACTACGCGCGCAACCCCTATCAACGCTACAACGATGTCTTCTTAGAAGGATCGCCCTTTTACGACATCTACGGCTCGTACATCAGCCAAGGTTGGCGGGTGTACAACTGGACCGAGGACTATCCCACGGCCAGCGGCAGCAACATCTTCAAAAGCCCGCGCTTCAGCTCGTGGTTTAGCAACGTCCTCATTTCCTCCAGCCACTCCGGGCAGTTCCACTCCTCGCTGATGGTGGGCGACGGCATCCGCACGACTCTGACGCCGCTCACCTTTTCCAAGCCGCGTTTCGACGGCGTACAGTGGGACCTGATGTCGGACAAATACGCCCTGACCCTGCTCACCTCGCGCATCAACAACACCGGCGTCGTCGCTGGCGTCGCCGGCGAGGCCGGCGTGAAGTTCAGCACGTTCACCAACATGTGGGCCGCCAAAGGCCAAGTCAGCATCGGCGACTTTTCCAATGTCGGCCTAACGTTTGTCAACGCCGCCCACATGAACTCCAACATTCCCTTTGGCGACAATTCGCTCAAAGGCCAACTCAGCGGGCCGATGAACAACGACTTTGTCCGCTCGATCATCGTGCGCATTTCCGACGACTCACCCGAAGACGGCGAAGGCGGTGCCTTGCTGTCGCGCTGGCGCATTTTCGCCAATGGCGTCGAGCACACCGACGACATAGCGCCCGTGGTAGAAGGGGGCTTCCGCCGCCGCGGCGTGATTGAAGCGAGCGGCACCGACGTAATAACCCTCACGTTCAACATCGAGGACTTCGCGCCCACCGTCGACGACGAAATCGACGACTTCCGCGAAATTGAGCACGTGGAGATCGGCCTAGTACTGGCCAACGACTACAAGGTGGAAGTCGCTTCTAACAAACAGACCAACCAACTCGGCGCACCTGTGTTTCTAACCGTGCTGCGCGCCCCGGGCAACGTCAAGGACGGCGCCAACCAAGCCTTTCACACCTTTCGCTACGGCCTGCCCACTGGCAACCGGCTACTCGGCTTTGACCTGTCGATTAACGATGTTGCCGGTTTTGACCTGCGGGGAGAATACGTGCGGAACTTCCAGTACCGCCGCTTCCCCAACGAAAACTTCATCCGCGAACAAGCCCTCGCTACCAACACCGCCGAAGCCTTTTACCTAACAGCGCAGAAACGGCATTACCCGTGGACGGTTTTCGCCGAGGCCTTCAGCATGGACGCGGAGTACTCGACCCAAGCCTTTATCCCGAACTCCGAGGGCGAGGTGTACTATGGCAACGAGCAACAAAGTGTGTACGAATTCGTCGATGACAACGACGATCAAGACGAATTACCCGACTGGACCCGGCGCTACCACGGCCCGCGCGTCAACACCCGCCAAGGGACGGGACTACTGACCGACAGCGCGGTCTTTCCCGGAATCGACGAAAACAACGACGATCTCTCGGATTTCAATCGCAACTTCAACCGTATGCCCGACTACGCCGAGCCTTTCCTGCGCTTCGAGATCGATCCTCCCGACTTTCTCTTTGGCATGGACATGAACAACAACGGAGTCATCGACCGCTTTGAAGACGACTCCGAAGCGGACTATCCCTACAAGCGCGGACACCGGGGATACAACACATACCTAGGCGTTGAAATCGCGCCGGACATAAACCTCATGGCCGGCCGCCTCGACGAACGCCTGCTGAAAACCGCCCGCGAAAACGCGACTACGTACCTGCTCTTGACTGCGAGCGAAAAGTTCCCCCGTTACAACCTGCAATTGCGGCTGATTGTCAATCCGCGCAAGGTCGCAGACGACATTCCCGAGGACGTCTTTTTGTGGGTCGATACGCCCGGTACATTCGGGGAATCGCGCTTTATCCGCGACCAACTCGTAGCGCACGATGCGTTCGTCAACACCACGTATTTAGACGTGCGCTACGACCGCTACATCTCGTTTACCACCAAGTTCAAGCACGAACAATACACGCAATTAGGGTCGGCGGCTGAAGAGTTAAACAACCAGCGCTTCCTCGGCGTGATCAACAAGGCCCAGTACCCGCTCCACCTGCGCTCTTGGGATTTGACCTTGAACTGGAAACAGCTATACAGCAATCGAGTGCCGGCGGACAAAGGCGCGTTGCAAACATCCGATATAACGGAGATTTTCTCACTGCTGGCCGGCCGCGAGATCAACCGCAACATGAGCTTTACCGCGGGCGTCGAATACGAGATCGCCAACAATTTGGGCGAGCAGCCCGAGGGATTTCTAGAAGACGGCACCACGCTGGTGCTGGCCGGCCAGATCGCCAACCAGTCGGCCTATCAGGGGTATGCGCTGACGACCAACGTCGGGCTGCGCTGGACTCGCGAAGACCTCGACTCAGCTCCTGCATCAGCCAAACTATTCACCTTTATCAGCGTCTTCGCTGGTCTGGGCAAGGACCTGTAAGCTAACCTCGGCGAGCGCTTCAGTATTTATTTCGACATCTTCGCTGTATTGTTCTCGGAGCCGCGCGATGAAGGCGTCCATGGCCCTAGTCGCCGCCTGCTGCCTCAGCAGAGTTTTGATGCTGTTATAGACCAAGGATAGATCCGCAACTTTGCCATCAGTGCGGGTAAACATCTCGACGTTGGCATCGTAGTACGCGCGAATGTCCTCTTCGGTGATGGGCTGCTGGCGCGCCACTTCCCCGCCCTCGGTGCGATAGAGCCACTCGACGATGAGCGCATCGCGCTTTTGCTCCACCGGCTCGCGCACCTCGGGGTCGCGGTCGTATTGCAGCTTGCGGCCCTCCGCCATCATAATCTGCACCCCCGCCAAGTTCTCGACCGCCTTGTAACGGGCAGCACTGTCGAGCCGGCTGTGGTTCGCTGCTAGGTTGGCCCAGTACGCGGCCGTGGTCAGTTGGCCGCCGCGCCAGCTAAAGAGCACTTGCTCTTCGCCATCGGGCGCGGTCAAGGCTTTTAAACCCTCGTCGTGGGCCTCTAGCTCGTATTCGCGGCGCAGGCGGTGGACGTATTGTTCCATGTCGTCGGCCCGCTTTTGCACGCGCGCTTTTTCTTGCAACCACTCGCGCTGGGCCGCAAAATCCACGTGCCGCCGTTTGTCGAGCCGGAAGACGTGATAGCCTATTTGGGTCTTCACCGGATGCGGATAGAGTTGGCCCTCGTCCATGGTCCGCAGCGGTTCCATCAATTCGGGCAGCATGTGGCCCATCTTGAACCACCCCAACTGGCCAGCCGGGCCAAAGCGCCGCTGGATGATCTCTGTTGAATAGATGGGCACCAGCGACTCAAACGGAGTGTCCTCTTGCAGCGCCATTAGTACCTCTAGAGCCTCTTCCTCGGTGGCGCATACGATCTGCCGACTCAAGACCTCGACATCGTATTCGCGCTCTTTGGCAAAAGCCCGCAACTCCTCTTCAGTTGACGTATAATCGCCGTGCAGGGCCTCTTCCTCGTACAGTTTGTTCATCACGACCCTTTGCTCGGTGCGCTCGACTTCGCGGGCAATGCTCGGCTCGCGGTCGAGGCCGCGGCGCAGCCCTTCGCGCACCAACAGTTCGCGGGCGATCACGCCGTTGAGCAGTGCCAACTTGGCGTCTTCATTCATATCCTCGAAATGCTTGTAGCCCGTTTCCATCAACTTTTGCGCTCGCTCCTTAAAGTCTTCCTTTGATAGGGTGGTTTCGCCAATGCGGGCGACGTAGGTAGGCTCAGGTTCTGTCCCACAAGCCACGAGTGCAATCAAGGCGATTATTCTCAACTTCATACGACAAATTTCTCCATTATTTTTTTATAATTTCCTCAATGACAATGTGTTGGTTAGCCGCCATGTTTAAGAGGGTCTGTACCGCGCCGCTGGGCCAAAAAACTTGCAGTGAATCTACTTGGGTATGGCGGCCCAAACCCAGCGTTAGGCGTACGTCGCTGCTGCCCATGTATCCGTAGCTGCGGCGAATTTCGCGCTTTTGCACGAGATCGCCCGCCACGGCCCGGATTTTGGTACCGAGCCCGTCGCGATTGCTTTGGGTGCCTACAGCTTTGACCGTCAGGTAATTATGACCGCTATAGTCGTTGCGCAACAGCGTGCAGTGGGGCGCGTCCGAATCCGACACGAAGATATCGACATCGCCGTCGTTGTCGTAATCGCCCAAAGCGGCACCGTGGCTGACGCGCTCGACGAGCATCCCCGGGCCGCTAGCATTGCTCACGTCGGCAAAGGTGCCATCGCCCTGATTGCGGAATAACTGGTTTTGCTGCGGATAAGTCGTGTCCGGGTCGAACTCGCGCACGTTTTCATCGAGATGACCGTTGGTAACCAAAACATCGAGGAAACCGTCGTTGTCGTAGTCGAAAAAGACTGCGGCCATGCCCAAGTAAGGCACGCTCGGCGCGCCGAGATGAGCGGCAAACGTCAGGTCGCTGAAAAATCCCCCACCGTCGTTGTGATAGAGCGTATTGGGCAGCCATTGGAAGGTGGCCAAGATAATGTCGAGCCGACCGTCGTTGTCGTAGTCGCCAAAGTCCGCGCCCATAGCCGACTCAGCGTATCCCTCTTCGTTGTACGCCACCCCGGCGATGATGCCGTGCTCTGTAAAGGTGGCGTCGCCGTTGTTGAGGAAGAGAAAATTGGGCTGCCGGTCATTGGCAATAAATAGGTCTGGGTCGCCATCGTCGTCGCAGTCGCCAAACACCGCGGCCAGTTGCCGGCCCTCGTTGCTAAACAAACCCGCCGCGCGCGTCGCATTGGCAAACGCGAGGTCTCCGTCATTGCGATAGAGCACTCCAGATTGGCCGGGATACGCGAGGGGGCCACAGATGGAACGCGCCGCGCCTGTAAAGCACTCCTTGTTCGCGTCCAAATCGAACTCCATGTAATTGGCCACGTAGAGGTCCAAGTCGCCATCGCGGTCGTAGTCGGCAAAGGCCGCATGAGTGCCCCAATCCGGATCGCCGAGGCCAGTCCGGTCCGTCATATCGGCAAAGGCGCGGCCATGACCCTCATTGCGATAGAAGACGTTGGGTCCGTAGTTGGTCACGTACAGATCGGGGCTACCATCGTTATCCACGTCGCCGACCGCAGCTCCCATACCGTACCCTGCATCGCCAGTCTGCATCGCCTCCGTAGCATCCGCGAAGGTGCCGTCGCCCTCATTGCGATAGTGAGCATTGGTACCGGGCGGACCGTCATAGCCCGGCAGGGCCGTGCCATTGACGATGTACAAGTCGAGGAAGCCGTCCCCATCGGCGTCGAAGAACGCCGCGCCTGAGCCGATGGCTTCGGGCATGTACTTCCGACCGCTCGCACCGTTTACATAGCGGAAGTCAATGCCGGCGGCGCGGGTCACCTCGACGAAGTGGGGGGCGGATTGGGCGCTGACACTAACTGCCACCAATGCGAGAAGTATCAAGACCACGGTTAGTCCTGCGTTTGGCTTGCAGCGCCGAACTTGCGGGCGAGGGCCGCGCCGCGCTGTAAGCGGGCATTGTCCGGCTCAAAGTGCAAACCCCGCTCATAGCTCGCCAGCGCTTGGGCGAATGCTTCTTGCATCATCAGGGCATTGCCGAGCGCGAGATACGCGAGCACATACGTGGAGTCGGCGCGCAGGGCCTGGCGGAACAGGGACATGGCCTCGGCCACTTGGCGGCGACGCAAATACAGGTTGCCCAAGTTGTGGTACGAGGGCGCGAAATTGGGGTTGCGGTCTAGGGCCTGTAAATAGTATAGGCGCGCTTCTTCGTACTGTCCGCGCTGGCCGTACAGCGCGCCTATCTTGTGGTACAGCTCGGCCTTGTCGGGTGTGCGGATTAGGGTAGTGCGCAGACCGGCGAGGAGCTTTTCCTGATTTTCCAGTTCGTTGTACAGGGCCAACTGGCGTCGTCCTTCCTCTTGCTGACCACTGCGCAATAGGGCATTGCCGAGGTTGAAGCGAGCCCGCGCAAAGAGCGAATCGAGCGCCACAGCGCGCTGCAATTCAACGATGGCCGCGGCGTAGTCGCGGCGCTTGTACAAGGCCGTGCCGAGGCCGTGGTGGTACTTGGCCACAGTCGAATCGGCGGCTATGGCGTGGGCATACGCCGCTTCGGCCGCAGCGTAGTCGTTGAGCTTGAGATGGGCCTCGCCGAGGTTGTACCACGCCTCGCTGTAGTCGTCTTGCAGGGCGACGGCGCGGCCGTACGCGGCAACGGCCTGCTCGTACTGGGCTTGGCGAAAGTACAGCAGCCCGAGCGCCATCTGAGCCCAAGCGTAATCCGGGGTTGCACGCGTGACTTCCTCTAACAGGGCGAGGGCCTCGGCGTGGCGATTGAGGCGGGTTAGCACAATGGCCTGTTCGGTTTGCGCTTTGGCGTAATCAGGTTGCAGCGCGATGGCCTGTTCGTAGGCTGCTAGGGCCTCGGTCAGCTTGTTGCCGCGTGTATATGCGTCAGCTAGGTCGCGGTAGGCTGCCGCAGAGTTCGGATCGCGTTCTACGACGCGCTTCGCGGCTTCTATAGCAGCCGCATAGGGGCCTTGGTGCAGGCGACTTGCGAGCGCCGCATCGGTTGGGCGCGGTTGGCGGTCGTTGGGAGGTTCCTGACAGGCGACTAAGGCTAGGAGCGACAGGTAGCAGAGTAGGGGCATATTGAGGGTGGAAGAGTATTCAATTTAAGGTCTCAATAGCGTTTAAGTATGCCTTTTAGCCGTCGCCGTGTCCACTTCGGCACCCAACCCGCCGATTCCGCATGGCCGGTTTCAAGTAGATTGAAGTGTCTGTCGTCTGCACTCGACTCACGTTTTGTACTTCCGGGTCGGTCTAGTCCCTAAAGGTCTCATTCATGGGTTGTGCCTGATACAGTCTAACCCCGCACATCCCGTCCTCCCACTGTGCTGCCGCCTTGGCATGGATATTGCAAGAATTACGAATGGCCCCAATCGTCCCCTCCGGTTCGGACGGCTTGGTACGCTCTAATTCCTAATTTTCTGACAGATTTGGTCATTCTGAGCGGTTTAGTGTATGATTATCAAACCATTCAACGCATTATACCGGAGGACATCATGTACGAATCGTCGGTTATTCAGCATTTTGCCGAGCAGGGGCGCGAGGAGGTGGGCCGAGAATTTCTCCTCGATGTGTTGGCCCTTCGCTTTCAGCCGGAGGATGTGCAACGGTTGGCCAGCCGCATTGAGGCCATCGACGATGTGCAACGCCTCAAGCAGTTGCATCGGGCGGCCATACAGGTGCCCAGTCTCGAAGCCTTTAGACACCTGTTAGACGCCGACGAGTAGGGGCCTGTGCGTATGGGAGGGGAACTTTGATTCTTGCATGCACAACCCGGCGACCAGAAGAATAATTCTTGTAAGTGGTTTGACCTCGCCATAAGTTATATGCAGATACCCGCTGGCAGCGTGCTGTCGGCTCAAAGGCCGCTCTTCGGAGTGGCCTTTGCTTTTCCGGGAGGTTCCTTCCCCTATCTGCCCTTGTGGAGATTCCCATGACGACTACCGATCTGATCACCGCCGACGAGCTGTTGCAGATGAAGGACGATGGCTTCCGCTATGAACTGGTCCGAGGAGAATTGATAAAAATGAGTCCCGCCGGCCACCAACACGGCAGAATCGCGCTCAATCTCACCACGCCCTTGGACCAGTTCGTCCGGGCCAACCAGCTTGGTGCCGTCTATGCGGCCGAAACCGGCTTCAAACTGGCCACAGACCCCGATGTAGTGCGGGCCCCAGACGCGGCTTTCATCCGGCGTGAACGGGTCGAGGCGGTGGGCCAAACCGAGGGCTTTTGGCCCGGTGCCCCCGACCTAGCGGCCGAGGTCATCTCACCGGGCGATACCTACGCCGAGGTCGAGGACAAGATCGCCGATTGGCTCGACGCTGGCACCCGCTTAGTCGTGGTCGTCAATCCAAGCACCCAAACGGTCGCTCTGTACTACTCGCGGAGCGACATCCGCATCCTGACCATCGACGACGTACTCGACGGCGGCAAAGTGGTGCCGAACTGGACCCTGCCGGTGCGAGATATATTCATCTAAATACCTCTACAACGCCCCCCGATGCCCCCTGCGAACGGCCTCGCACAAGCGCATGGTATGCACGGCGTCGTCCAAGTGCGACCACGGCGTGCGGTCCTCTAAAATGCAATCGACAAAGTGGACGACCTCGTTGAAGCCGGCCCCGCCCATTGCTTCGATTTCCTCGTCCTCTACGGTAAAAGGCTCCCTCTTGTCATAGCCCTCCACTCGCGGCCCTCGGGTCATATCCAGATAGACCGACAAATCCTCGCCGTGTACTTCGGCCCGCTGAATGCGATAGCCAACGCCGTAGTGGCTCATCATGGTGCCGAAGGTGCCCGTATCGAAACGCACCACGGCATTGTGGCGGTGGCATCCAGGCCGCTCGCCGTCTTGCACCATCCCCTGCACCTCCACAGGAATGGCCGCTTCCTCAGCACTGCGGCCAGCCAACCAGCGCAGCAAATCGACGTGGTGAATGGCGTCGCATATCACCGGATCGGGTGCCGCCGGACCCAACAGGGTCACCGGCTTATTGTACGTGGCAGCGCAATGCACCGCGCCGCCAGCCGCCTCGATGCGCTGCCGCACGGCTAGCACTTGGGGAAAGTAACGCCGATTAAAAGACACTAGCGCCTTGCCCTCGCTCTGCTGAGCCGCTTGCGCCATTTGCGCGGTCTCGTCCGCGGTCATGCCCGGCGCTTTCTCCACCGAGGTGTGCAACCCGCGCCCCAAGCAATCGATCACAATGGGCAGCAAGTGGCCGGGCATGGTGACCACGTGCACTACGTCCGGCTGGCAGACATCGAGCATTTCCCGATAGTCGGCAAAGGCGCGTTCCGGCCCCCATTCGGCCTGATTTTTGCGCAGCCGCTCCTCATCCAGCTCGGCAATGCCCACCAAGCGCAGGCGTGGCTCGTCGGCAATCATGCGGAAGTGCGACTGGGCGTGGCCGCCGCAGCCGATGACCGCTACTTTTAAATCTGCCATGGGATTTCCTTTCCTAAGAGTTGAGTGCTAAATAATCGTCAATATACAGTGCTGCGCCTTCCTATGCTCGTTCTTCGTCGACAAATTTGACAGGGGATTGTGAGGCCAGTATAGTGTTTCATCTTAGCTCACGACATTCCAAAGGATATGCTCATGCGCGTCATTGCCGTCGGCTGCGAATACTCGGGCGTCAGCACCCTTATCGATCAGTTGCATCAATGGGGGCTGAGTCGCGGGATTAGCCACCACCTCGACGACCATTTTACCATACCCGACGCCTATCACCTCAGCGACGAGGAGCAGCTAGCCATGCTGGCCATGCTACCGGCCATCAAGGAGCGATTCCAGCGCTTCCAAATCGTCTATCACGTGCGCCTGCTGCACCGCTATCGAGACATCTTGTTGGGCGGCTTCCACATTGAGGAAAAGGTGTACGGCCCCAAATACTACTACCCGGACATCGACATCGACATCCGCGAATACGAGCCGGATATGCCCGACGACACCATACTCGTCCACCTGCACGCCGCGCCCGAAACAATCCGCGCCCGCATGGCCGCAACCCCACACCCGCACTCATTGGTCCCCGCCGAAGACGTTCCAGAAATACTAGATCGTTTCGAGCAAGAAGTGCGGGCCTCTTGGATCAGCCGCAAATTCGCCATCGACACCACCGACCTAACGCCAGCCCAACTCCTCGAAACCTTCCTCAACCGCTCCATCCCCCACCTCAACCCTGAAGACGCCGCCACGCGGCTCTTGGCCCCTTAGCTTCTACCCATGACTAGTCACAACGCGCGGAGCACGGAAATGGCAGATTCGAGAAGGGACTTTTTTAGAAAGGCGGGCAACCTCACGCTCGGCGCAGCAGCGGCGTCTATATGGGCCTCCGACAGCCTGCAAAAGGTCCACGCGGCCACTGAACGCCTCGGTCCAGCCTCTCCAGAGGCCAGTGCATTGGACGAACAATTCTGGTACAGCGTGCGCGGGACATTCAATTTGTCGCCCCAGTTTATCAACTTCGAGAACGGGTATTTCAGTCCCCAGCCAGAAGCCGGGATCGATGAGGTGTGCAAAAACGCCCGCGCCATCAACGAAATCCCCTCGTTTTACATGCGGCGACAACTGGTGGACGACACCCGCGAGATGCATCAATTGCTAGCGCACTTTGCCGGTTGCTCGGACGAAGAAATCCTCCTGACGCGCAACACGACCGAATCGCTCAACATCGTCATCATGGGGCTGAAGCTGCAACCCGGAGACGAGGCTCTGTGGGGAACCTACGAATACGGCAGCATGAAGGTCGCGTTTGAGCAGCGCGCTGCCCGCGAAGGCATAGTCAACAAGGTGCTCGACCTGCCCATCACCTCTATGAGCAATGACGAAATCGTCGCGGCCTACAAAAAGGCCATTACGCCGCGCACCAAAGTGATCCTCGTCTCCCACATCGTCTATTTAACCGGCCAAGTGCTGCCCGTGCGCGAAATCTGCGACATGGCCCACGAGCAGGGAGTGGAAGTCATCGTCGATGGCGCTCATGCCTTTGCCCATCTAGCCGACAAAATCCCCGACCTACACTGCGATTACTACGGAGCGAGTCTGCACAAGTGGATGTTGGCACCGCTGGGCACGGGCATACTGTACATTAAAAAAGAAAACATCGAGAAGGTGTGGCCGTTGTTCGGCGACGCTGGGTACGCCTCGGGCTCGATCCACAAGTTCGCCCACATCGGCACGTATCCGGCTTACTTGCAACTGGCCTTGGCCGAGGCTATCCGTTTTAACCAAACCATCGGCTTGGAGCGCAAAGAAGCGCGCTTGCGCTACATCAAAAACTACTGGGTCGATCGCCTGATCGACGTGCCCAACATCGTCGTCCACACGCCCCGCGAGCCCCATCGCTCGTGTGCCATTTCCACCGTTGGCATCAAGGGACAAGATCCCGCGGACGTCACCAACGCTCTGTACGACAAATACAAGATCTTCACCGTGCCACCGGGTTATCCCGGGGCGGTCCGCATTTGCCCGAACATATACACAATACCCTATGAGTTGGATATGTTCGTCGCAGCAATGAAAGCGCTAGCCGCCGCCTAGCGCTGCACCAGTTCCACCGTCCAATTTTCGCGCTACGGCCCACGCTCATCGCCCGCCTCCAACCCCCGAGCGATCTCCAAATTCTCCCTAAATCCCTGGTCATCTGGAGCCAAGCGCACCGCGCTGGCAAACGCCGCTTCTGCAGCCGCAAAGTTCCTATGCATCAGGTGCAGGTTGCCGAGGCTGTTGTACGCGTTGGCATGGGTCGAATCCGCGGCGAGCGCTTGGGCAAAAAGCTGCTGGGCCGCGTCGAATTGCTCTCCGCGCAAATAGATGTTGCCCAAGTTCACATAGGCCGCGGCAAAGGTCGAGTCGAGTTCAAGAGCGCGGCGGTAGCGCGCCGCGGCCTTGGCGAATTGGCGACGCTGGCCGTAGAGCACTCCCAAGTCGTAGTGGCGGCGCGCATCCTCGGCCTCGCTCAAGAGCGTAAACTCCAAACTCTTGATCATCTTTTCCTCTTCTTCGAGGCGCGCAAATCGCTCCAACACCTCGCGGCCCTTCTCCCGCTCGCCCAAGCGCATATAGACCTGCCCCAAGTCGTAGTGCGGACGCGCCCAAAACGGGCGTAGCGCAACGGCCCGCAGCAAAAGATTTTCAGCCTCCTTGTAACGCCGCTCTTCCACATACAAGGCACCCAAACCCGCGTACGCGCCCGCTTGGGTCGTGTCCGCGCCAATCGCCTCGGCAAACGCCGTTTTCGCCGCTTCGCGCTCGCCGCGCTTGACGTGAACTTGGCCGAGATGATACCACAATTCATAGTGCGTCGAATCTACCTGCAAGGCGCGCTCGTACAGATCAGCGGCTTCTTGATACGCACCCTGCCGGATGTGCAGCAGGCCCAAGGCATTGTAAGCGGAAATGTACCTAGGGTCGCTTTCCAATGCCTGACGGAGCGGCGCATAGGCCGCCTCGTACTTCTTTTGCCGAATGTACACGGCACCAAGCTGGTAGTACGCGTCTGCGTAATCGGGCTTGAGTGCTATGGCCTTTTGGTACGCAACCTCGGCTTGGTCGAGGGCATCGGTCAAAAAATAGGCATTGGCCAGATTGTAGTGGACTTGGGGCGCGTCGGGCATTTGCGCGACCGCTTGCTTGTACGCGGCAATAGCTGCGTGGAAACGCCCGCCTTGGGCGTGTTCAAGCCCCTGCTGGAAATACGCGCGCCCTGTAGCCGGGGGGGGCGGCTCCGGCTCTTGGCAGCCGATAAGCAGCAGCGCCAAGCAGAAAACCCTAATCATCGCGGCTCCTCCGCAGTCAACACCTGTCCGGCCAGCACGCCCTCGAACCGCTGCACCTTGCCGCTGGGCCAGCGAATCTCCACTTCGTCGGCCTGCGCGCTGGTGCCGAGACCAAAAAAGACGCGCGGGTCGTGGCTCGACAGATAGCTGCCGCCGCGACGTACCTCCCGCACTTGCACCCGAGGCCCGGTGCGCACGCGGATGCGAGCGCCGACGCCGTCGCGATTGCTCTCCACGCCTACCGTGCGGACGGCCAAAAAGTTGCGCTCGCCGCCCATGTCATTGCGCAGAAGTGAGGGACGCGCATTGATGTGGGACACCGCAATATCGAGATCGCCGTCGTTGTCGCAATCGCCCAAGGCCACTCCTCGGCTCGACCGCAGAGCACCAAGCCCGACCGCAGCGCTGACCTCGGCAAATCCAGCAGCACCGTCGTTTCTGAACAATTGATTGGGCTGTGCGTATGTGGTCTCGGCGAAAAGTTCCACATTGTCGTCAATGTGACCATTGGCCACGAAGAGATCCTCGTCGCCGTCCAGATCCCAGTCGAAGAAAGCCGTGCCCCATGCCAAGTATGCCAGCGAGGGCTTGCCCAATTTGGCGTCTGTCGTCCGGTCGCGGAAAAACCCCTCGCCCTCGTTGTGGTACAAAGTATTGGTCTCCAAGTAGAAATTCGTCACAAAAAAATCAAAGGCCCCATCGTTGTCATAATCACCCGCAGCCACGCCCATACCAGCTTCGGATTGGCCTTGGCTATTGTAGGAAACCCCGGCGATCAAACCCATTTCCGCGAAGTGACCGCCCTCATTTTGGTAGAGCAAATTGGGCGTGCCATCGCCCGCGGCGAACAGGTCCAAGTCGCCGTCGAGATCCCAATCGGAAAAGACCGCGCCTAGCTCCCGCGCCCGGCCCGTAGCAAAGCCCATTTCTGCGCCGACCTCGGCGAAGCGGTCGCCGTCGTTGCGGTAGAAAGCATCTCCTTCGGGCGCATAGGTCCACGGCGCGCAATAGACCCGAATGCTATCTTGGCGAAAACAGGCGCGGTCCGGGTCGGCGCGGAAGTCCAGATAATTGGCCACGTACAGGTCCAAATCGCCATCCAGATCCCAGTCGCCAAAGGCCGCGCCCGCGCCAAAGCCCCCGTCGCCCACACCGGCTGTGGCCGTGACGTCGGCAAAGCGACCGTCACCTCCATTGCGATAGAGAATGTTCGCGCCGTAACAGGTGATGTACAAGTCTGCATCGCCATCATTGTCGTAGTCAGCGGCCACCACGCCCATGCCGCACCCGGAATTCCCCACGCCAGCCGCTTGCGTCCGCTCGGCAAAACGGCCATTCCCCTCATTGTGGTAGAGCGCGGCCGGACCCGCGACATTGACCCAATACAGGTCGAGCCAGCCGTCGTCGTCATAATCAAAAAAGGCCACGCCCGACCCCATCGTCTCGGGCAATTGCTTCTGCCCTTCAGCCCCGTTGCGGTGCTCGAATGCAATGCCAGCCGCCGCGGCCACATCCACGTACCGAGGTTGAGCGGCCGCGGCCCCTGTCCACAAGCCAATCAGCAGCGCAAAAACCCAGCACATCTGTCCATCATATCGGTCCATGTATTATTTTTTTAGTAACCCAAGATACCGGCTCGGCAAGCGACCTACAAGGCGGCAGAAAAATCATTCATGCGTCCAACAAGTCCCTATCTGTGGCTCGGCCTGTTGTGGCTAGCCGCCCTAATCGGAGTGGGGGCCTTTACCTTCCACTACGGAGAGGGCCTGTCCTATTTCAGCACGAATCCGGACGCGTGTGCCAACTGCCACATCATGCGGCCCCAGCTAGATTCCTATCGCAAATCCAGCCACCACGCCGTGGCCACTTGCGTCGATTGCCATCTGCCGCGCAACTTCTTGAGCAAGTATCTGGCCAAGGCCGAAAACGGCTGGAATCACTCTACAGCCTTTACATTGCAAAATTTCCCTGAGCCGATCCTTATTAACGAAAAAAACAGCCGCATCTTACAGCAAAGTTGCCTCGCATGTCACAGCGCCTTCGTCCACCAAATCGTCGATACCGAAGCCGTGCGCTGCATTCACTGCCACCGCACAGTTGGTCACGGAGAGTGGGTGGGCTTGGGCGGCGCAGAGAATATCCATAACGACGAGTAGCTTATGTCTAGAAAAATACCTTATAAAGCCATCGTCCTTTTGGCCTTAGTCGCCCTAGCCAGCGCGCTCGTCACCGGGTTGTTGGTCAACATATACGAACGCAAGGCCGAAGCGCGGCGCGGCCCGGTGCGCCTCGTCGAAGTCGGAGAGGACGACACCGACCCAGCCCATTGGGGCATCAACTGGCCGCGACAATACGACAGCTATAAGCGCACGGCCGAGGCGACCCGCACGCGCTTCGGCGGGCACGGCGGCAGCGAGGCCCTGCCCGCGCAGAAGATCGAACGCGACCCCTGGCTCCGGCGCATGTTCCTCGGCTACGCATTCTCACTCGACTACCGCGACCGGCGCGGCCACGCCTACATGCTCTACGACCAAGAGCAAACCGAGCGGCAATCCAAGCCTCAGTCCGGCTCCTGCCTGCACTGCCATGCCTCCATCATGCCCCTCTACCGGCAGCTTGGCGACGGCGACGCCACCGCGGGTTTTGAGCGCTCCTACGCCTATTCCTATGGCGAGCTAAACCAGATGCTGCACGACGCCGGACACGCCCATCCCGTATCGTGCGTCGATTGCCACGACCCGGCGACCATGCAACTGCGCATCACCCGGCCCGGGTTTATCCAAGGCATCCAAATGCTAGCCGAGTCCGACGCCCCGGTCCCGCACCTGCCGTCGCTGGAACGCTGGCGGCGAGGCAACCGCGACCACCCCTACGATCCCAACGCCAGCGCGAGCCGCAACGAGATGCGCTCGTTTACCTGCGGCCAGTGCCACGTCGAATACTACTGCGGCAGCGGGGCGAAACTGACTTTTCCCTGGGGCAACGGGCTTAAGGTAGAGGAAATGGAAGCGTTTTGGGACGCCATGACCCTAGACGATGGGAGCGAATTTTACGACTACGTCCACAAAGAGACGGGCGCGAAAGTCCTCAAGGCACAACACCCGGAATTTGAACTCTGGAGCCAAGGCATTCACGCGCGCAGCGGCGTTTCCTGCGCCGACTGCCACATGCCCTATATGCGCGACGGAGCCACCAAAATCTCCGATCACTGGGTGCGCAGCCCACTACTGAACATCAACCGCGCCTGTCAGGTCTGCCACTCTTTCTCCGAGGCCGAACTCGCCGCCCGAGCCGACGCGATCCAGCAGCGCAATTTCGACCTCCTGCAACGAGCCGGTGCCGCGCTCATGGACCAACTCGACGCCATGGCCGCAGCCCGCGCGGCCGGTGCCGCAGACGACGACCTAGCAGCGGCCCTCGCCTTACAGCGCAAGGCGCAGTGGCGGCTCGATTTCGTAGCCGCGGAAAATTCCATGGGCTTTCACGCCCCGCAAGAGGCCGCCCGCATTCTCGGCGAAGCAGCCGATTACGCCCGCCAAGGCCAGATCGCTGCTGTCGAGTGGTTGGTAGAGGCGCAGGAACCTATTCGCGAGGACAAACCCTAGTTGCAATGACAACCATACTACCTGTTTCGATCCTACTAATGCTCAGGCACACTCTCCACCTCAAACTTCACAACGTTACGGCTCTCCCGGCTGAACTCCACTGCAACCAAGTGAATCGGCTCGCCCCTAGCGCGGTATTTGTCGGCATAACGCCGCTCCTTCAATTGCTCCATCGCCGCACCCTCGGGCACCAACTCCACCACTTTGAATTCAAATAGGTACACGTTGCTATTGAATAACATTGCCATGTCCAGACGACCGTGGCTGCTACTGTCCTCCACGACGATGTCCAATCCCACCGACTCGAAGTAGGAGTAGAACACGCTGGCGTAATAACCTTCGTAGTTGGCTATGTCATTGTTGGTATGCCACTGATAGGGAATGCTGGCGAAGAACGCTTTAAATAGGCTTTCCATACCGGCGAAGTCGTTGACCAGTAACAGGTCGTACAACCGGGCACTGTGCTCCGCCTGCTGTCCCGGGCTTCCGGTCAAGTGGTTCAGTAAACTTTCATTCAGGCTCTGGCGCACTTCTTGGTTCGGGTAGCTCAGACGGTAGTAGAGCCTGTTACCACGCGGTTCGGTGCGGCTAATGGTGAGGTAGCCGGTCTGGAACAGCAGGGCTTCGGTGGAGATGTGGTCAACGTCAAAGGCTGACAGCAAGTCGTCGCTGCCCAGCATGTTGTCCAAGCTCAACGCACCGACTCCGCGCGAGATCAGCGTCTCAACCAAGAACGTAGGCGTACCCGTCTCAAACCACCACGCGCCGAAACGACGCCGGTCGAAGAGCAAGAGGATGTCGAACGGGTTGTACACCTTCTCTTCGCCCAGCCAGCTATAGCCGTTGTACCAGCGGCGGATCTCGTCCCGGTCCAAGCCTGGAAGTTCCGGCGCGAACACCGTGTCCAAATCCGCATCAGTGTAGCCGCAGATGGCTGAGTAGCGAGGATCCAGCGTGATGTCCTTGAGATTGTTGAGGCCGGAAAAGAGACTGACCTTGGAAAATTTGCTCACCCCGGTGAGAAACGTGAACTTGATGTGCGCGTCGCTATCCTTGATCGTCGCGTACAGGCCGCGCAGAAAGTCGCGGTTGGCGCGTGCGACCTCTGGCACCTCAAGCGCGTCCAGAATCGGCTTGTCGTACTCGTCGATCAGCACCGCCACCGGCTGTCCGGTACGCTCGCGCAGTACCTCAATCAGATAGGCGAAACGCTCGGGTGCGCTGGCGTATTCGGACTTCACATCCTCCCGCCGTTCAACCGCGTCTAGTTGCGCCATTAGATTCGTATGCAGGTAGCCCGGCTCTTTGAAATTGCCGCTGCCAAAACTCAAGCGCACCACCGGACAGCGAACCGACCAGTCCCAACGGTCATGGATGTGCAGCCCCTCGAACAGCGGTTCGTTGCCCTCAAACAGTTCTTTCAAGGTGTCCAGAAACAGGCTTTTGCCAAAACGCCGCGGACGCGACAAAAAATAATGCTTGCCCTCGTCCATCATCCGACGAATGTAAGCAGTCTTATCTACGTAGTAGTAGTCCTCCTCGCGAATCTCACGGAAGGTCTGAATGCCGATAGGCAGCTTGCGTCTATCTGTGCGCTCCGCCGATGTGTTCGGACGCGGATTGCTCATAATTTTATCCAGTTAATTTTCGGCGCGTGGCAACCGTCTTTGCCTCTATCACTCCCACTCGTCAAACGGATTCGCCGTACTCGCCAGCGGCAGTCCTACCCGCGCTCCGGCCATATGCGAGGCGTGGGCCATCATCGCCATTTCTAGATAGAGCCGCGCATTCTCCAGCTCTACCAACTCCCACTCTGGCTCCTTGCCTTCGATCATATCGATCATAGACCGCGCCATGCGGCGGTGCGCATTGAGCCACTTGTGCTCGTCTGGCGGCGGCGACGAAGGCACGACCTCCCAGCGCGGGTCGTCGATCAGTCCAGGATTGACCAGCGGGTGGTAGTAAATGTCCGGCAGATTGACCATCGGCCCAGGCAGCGATAAAGTCCCTTCCGTCCCGTGAATGTCGATCCGATAGGGATTCTCCTTCCCGTCCCCCCGGTACGACTCAAAATCAGCAGCCACTCCGCCCGGAAACCCGTAGTACGCCTTGATCCCGTCCCCAGCGACCAAACCCATCCCCTCAACGCCTTCCTGTAGATCCTCCGGCGTCGCGCTCCGTCCATCTTGCGTCAGATGCGCATGGCACCACAGCGGCTCCCCAAACGCTTGCCAGAGAAAGTCAAAGAAATGCGGATACAAGTCCAAAAACAGTTGATCCCCACCGTGCGCGCCGCCCATCCCATAAATCCGACACAGCCGCGGCTGGCCGATCTTCCCCGCCTTAATCTCCGGAATCGCCACCCGCTGGATCGGCGGATGCCCCCGCCACGGATGCGCCACCACCACCGTCACTCCGGCCTTATCGCGCGCTGCAATCATCTGGTCCACTTCGGCGACCGAAGCGGCCACTGGCTTTTCGAGGTACACATGCGCCCCGCGCTCCACGCAAGTGAGTACCAACGCCAAGTGATCGCCGATCTCCCGCGACGCCACCACCGCGATATCCGGCTTCTCCTCCTCTAGCATCTCTACGTAATCGGCGTATCCCTTGGGTGCTCCGGTCTTGGCGACAGCGGCCTGACGTCCCGCCTCATCGGGATCGGCCAGCGCCACAATCTCTGCGCCTTCCACCCCGACAAACGCCATGTCGAGATAGTGGCCGTAGTTGCCGCGGCCCGTGTGCCCAATAATGCCAACGCGCATGATTCGTCCTTTCTTTCGTTAAAGAGCAGACCCTATTAAAGTCGTCTTGTGCATCCTATTCTGCGTCTATCTGCGTCCATCTGCGGATTACAATTCCACCGCTCGCCCCGTCTCCATAGACTCCTTCACCGCGTCTAACACCCGCATCTGCGCGACGCTGTGATCCGGCGTGATCCGATGCTCCCGTCCCTCGGCCAAGCACTCGCACAAGTGCTGCAACTGCAATGCAAACTGAAAGCACGGCGGGATTTCGATGACCTCCGCCCCGCTCGGCGTGCGATGCTCGACGGTCACGGCCCGATTCTCGTTGTTCCACACTTGGTCTAGCCGCAGCATCCCCTGGTGCCCGGAAATTTCCGCGTACTGCGAACTGAACGTATTAAAACCCACGGATATCTGCGCAGTGCGGCCCCCGGAAAAAACCAGCACAATCGATGCGGCATCATCGGTCTCTAAACCCAGTTGCTGCGCGGCAAACACCCGCTCCGGCTCCTCGCCAAATATGAAACGCGCGTGGTGAACGTTGTAACAGGCCAAGTCGTAGATACTGCCGCCGCCTTTGGCCTTGTTGAAGCGCCAATTCGACTCGGGCGTGCGCTCTTGGAGCGAGGCCCCTGAACTGGTGCAAAACGTGCTCCGCACGCCGGTCAAGTCGCCGATCTCACCGGCGTCGAGCATGGCCTTGGCCCGCAAGTGCATGGGGTGATGGCGGAACTTAAACGCCTCGGCCACGAGGATGCGGTTTCTCCTCCCGGCTTCAGCAAAGGCCGCTGCTTCGGCGGCGTTTTGGGTGAAGGGCTTTTCGCAGAGTACGGCTTTTACCCGCCCCGAATCGCAGATCTGAATCCCAGTCTCCGCGTGAAAAGCACCCCAAGTGCAGATGATGGCAATGTCCAGCTCGGCTTCGTGAAGCATGGCGTCGAGCTCGGTGTAGCGCGCTGCAACGCCAAACTCCTCGCCGTAGCGCGCTAGTTGCTCGGCGGACACGTCGCAGATGGCGACGAGTTCGGCTTCGGCGATCTGCTGGCAGGCCTTGCCGTGAGCGCGGGCGATGCCACCCGTGCCCACGAGGCCGACGCGATAGGTCACAGTATCCTCCTCGCAGTTGATAGTTATACCTGGGGACTTAGGTCTTTGGGTTCAAAAAGCCGCGGCCGCAAGTAGATGGGCACTCCGAGGCGCGTCACCAGCACCATGCCGTCGCTGGGCCGACAGTCGAGCACCCATTCGCCAGCCTCGGTCTCAATGTACAAGTTGGCGTGAAAGGTGTTGTCCTTGATGCTGTGGACGACGAGGTGCTGCACCTCGCCTTGCAGCTTCTCCAGCATCGCTTCCAACAGATCGTACGCGAGCGGGCGCGGGAAATCCTCTTCCCGCATGGCCGCGACTAACGCCCGCGCCTCGCAGTGGCCGATGATGATGGGCAACGGCGGCACATCGTCGCCTTTGAGCACGACAGCCACCCCATCGGCACCGAAGTCGCGCACATCGACAATTTTGGCGGGGATGAGATCAGCAGGGGGTTCTCGGCCACAGGCTGCCATTGCAAGGGCTGCCAAGGCCACGAGGAGCTGTTTCATTATATTGCTCCTTTTTGGTTTGAGTCTTTTGCACACGGCCAATTATAGGGGCTGTGGCCACGGCCTGCAAAAGTGAACGGGACGCTTTACGATACAAAAAAATGAAAACGCACGGGAATGAATAGAATCAATCGACTGTCTAATAGGTAGTACAGCTATTCAGAACTGACCGGTCAGTTTTATTGACAAAGGTCGATGCCTCGTCTATACTCTTGGCGACACATACCAAAGAAAGGAATCCCGTGAACAAAACACATACAACGAGGACCTGCTCCAGATGACAACTCGCCAATATACGCTGTCCATCGGCAGCGTCTTGCTCCTCGTCCTAGGCTGCGGCGAGGAAGAGGTAGCACAGGGTACCCGACGCGGCGGTGGCGGTTGGGGCGGACGCGAAGCGGCAGCCATTCCGGTCAAAGGCGAGCAGGTCACGCGCGGCGACATGAGCGCCTACATCGAGACGTACTCCCGCCTCGAAGCCGAGCGCCGCGTCAGCGTCTTGGCGCGTACGACCGGCTTACTCGAAGAGCTCGCGGCCGAAGAGGGAGACATCGTGCGCCAAGGCCAAGTGATGATCCGCCTCAACAAGGATGAATTGAGCCTAAACTTGCGCCAAGCCGAACAGGCTTTTAATGACGCCAGTGCCAACTACGACCGTATCAAGGCACTGCACGAGCGCAACATGGTCAGCCAATCCGAATACGACGCGGCTCACCTCCGCTTAGACAACGCCAAGATCTCCCTTGAAGAAGCCCAGCTCAATCTCGCGTACGCGGACGTTACCGCACCGATTGCCGGCGTCGTCACCCAGCGGTTGGTCGAAGTGGGCGACCTAGTGCGCGGCAATCAAGAAGTCTTTGTCATCGCCGACCGCGACCCGCTGTTGGTGCGCATCTTCGCGCCCGAGCAGCGCATGTACCAGTTGCACCCCGGCCAAGAGGCGACCATCGCGGTCGAAGCCCTGCCTGACACCAGCTTCCGCGGCCGCATCCGCATGATTAGTCCAGAGGTCGATCCCACCAGCGGCACCGTCAAGGTCACCCTCGAAGTCGCCAGCGACGGCATCCTCAAACCGGGGATGTTCACCACGGTGCGCATTATTACCGAGCGGCGGCCCCAAACCTTGATCGTCCCCAAGAAGGCCCTAATCCTCGAAACCGACGAGGACGACGTCTTCCTCATCGAGAATAGCACAGTGCGCCGAGTCGCTGTCGAGTTGGGCTTTGTCGAGGGCGATCAAGTCGAGATCGTCTCCGGCCTCCAAGAAGGCGACCAAGTAGTGACCATTGGCCACGAGGGCCTGAAAGACGGTGCGGCCGTGCGGCTGGCCGGCGAGGGCCTACCGACTGCGGAAGAATTGGCCGCTTCAGAGTCCGCTGGCCCCCGAGGCGAAGGCTTCGGTCCGCCCGGGGGTAGGGGCGGCTGGCAGGGCGGCGGCCTGCCCGACAGCTTGCGCCAAATCATCGCCGAGTACCGCCGCCAAGGCAAGCCCCTGCCCGACAGCTTGCGCCAAGTTCTGCGCGCAATGCGCGAACAGGGCGGCGGGGGCTGGCAAGGTAGAGGTAGAGGCGAAGGCAGGGGTAGAAGCCAGTGAAACTAGTCGAATTTTCCACTCGCCGCCGCGTCACGGTGGCGATGCTGATGGTGGCCATCATCGCCTTCGGCGGCGTGGGCTTTTCGCGCCTAGCCGTCAACCTCCTGCCGGACATCACCTATCCCACCATCACCGTCCGCACCGAATACGAGGGCGTGGCCCCCCTCGAAATCGAGCGCCTCATTTCCGAGCCGGTCGAAGGCTTGGTCGGCGTGGTCAGCAACGTGGTCCGCGTCTCGTCGATTTCGCGGCCGGGCATCTCCGATGTAGTCGTCGAGTTCGGGTGGGGCACCAACATGGACTTTGCCTCGCTCGACATCCGCGAAAAGCTCGACTTGTCCAACTTGCCGCGCGACGCCGACAAGCCCATCCTCTTGCGCTTCGACCCCTCGCTCGACCCCATAATGCGCTTGGCTTTTTACGGCAATTTGAGCCTGATGGAGATGCGGCGCATTGCCGAAGAGCGGCTGCGCCCCGACCTCGAAAGCCTTGAAGGCGTAGCCGCCGTCCGCATCAACGGCGGCCTCGAAGAAGAAATTCAAGTCGAGGTCGAAGCCCAGCGCCTAGCTTATCTCGGCATCTCCATTAACCAAGTCACCAGCCGCCTCGCCGCGGAAAACGTCAACCTGACCGGCGGGATGCTCAAGGACGGAGAGGCCGAGTTCCTCGTCCGCACCCTCAACGAGTTCCAGGGCATCGACGAGATCGGCGAAATCGTCGTCGGCCAGATCGACCGCGCGCCGATCAAGCTCAAGGACGTCGGTCGCGTCTTCCGCGGCCACCGCGAGCGCGACCTCGTCACCCGCATCAACGGCCGCGAGGGCGTCGAGGTCTCGGTCTTCAAGGAAGGCGACGCCAACACCGTCCAAGTCAGCGCCGCGGTCCAGGAGCGCTTGGACGAATTTCTCGCCGAGAATGCCACGCTGCTCCAAGACAGCGGCATGGAAGTCGTCTTCAACCAAGCGACTTTTATCCAGCAGGCCGTTGACGAGGTGCTCAACACCGCCATCCTCGGCGGCATCCTCGCCGTCATCGTGCTCTTCCTCTTCCTCCGCGACCTCAAAAGCACCGCCATCATCGGCCTCTCGATCCCCCTCTCAGTGGTGGCGACCTTTTTCCTGATGTTCGGCACGGACGTAAGCCTCAACATCATGTCGCTGGGCGGGCTGGCTTTGGGAGTCGGGATGCTGGTTGACAACTCCATTGTGGTCTTGGAAAGCGTGCAGCGCTACCGCGACCAAGGGCTTAACGTCTTAGCAGCCGCCGTGCGCGGTGCCAGCGAGGTCGGCCGCGCCGTCATCGCCGCCACCACCACCACCATCTGCGTGTTTTTGCCCATCGTCTTCGTCGAGGGCGTTGCCGGCCAACTCTTCCGCGATCAGGCCCTGACCGTCACCTATTCGCTGGTCGCCTCGCTCGTGGTCGCCTTGATGTTAATCCCCATGCTCTCGTCGCTGAGCCTCGAAAGCATGATTGCCGAGCGGGAAGAGATCGGCCCCAAACGCGGCCTCCAAGGCCCCGCGTTCCTGATTCGTCTGATCCGCGCCATAGCTCGCGGTGCTGGCCGCGTCTTCTCCACCCTGCTCTTCCCGCTGTACTGGCTCTTCGACCTCGTCTTCAACGCGCTCAACAAAGCGTATCCGCTCCTTTTGAACTGGGCACTGCGTCGCCGCCTGATCGTCCTCGTCATCTTTATCGCGATAGGAGCTTTAGTCCTCGAACGGTCACGCATCTTGGGACTAGAGCTAATCCCGGAGATGAGCCAAGGCGAATTCCTCGTCGATTTGGAATGGCGCGCTGGCACTCCGCTGGAGCAGACCGCCGTCCAAGTCGCCGCTATTGACCGGCAGGTCCGCAGTCTCGATGGCATCGCCTCGGTCTTTGCCCTCGTCGGTAGCAGCGCCCAAGCCGGCGGCACGGCTGCGGACAAAAAGGAACACACCGCCCACCTCCTCGTGCGGCTCGCGCCAGAGGTCGGCGAAGAGGAGGCCATCGAAGCAGTGCGCGATCTCCTTGGGGACATCCCCGAACTGAAATACAAATTCTCGCGGCCCGCTTATTTTTCTTTCCGCACCCCGGTAGAGGTGGAAATCCGCGGCTACAGTCTAAGCACCCTCGACCTGTTGGCCGACGAAGCGGTCGAGCGCATGCACACCATCCCCGGGCTGACCGACATCCGCTCGAGCACGGCCGGCGGCCAACCCGAAGTCCAGATTTTCTTCGACCGCCGGCGCGTCGCCGAGTTGGGCACCACCGTGCAGAATATCGGCGAGTTGTTGCGCAACAAGCTGCAAGGCGACGTCGCCACCGAGCTGGCGCGCCGCGACCGCAAGGTCGATATCCGGGTCCGCGCGCTCGACGAGGAACGCCAGACCGTCGCCGACCTCAAGCAGATGATCGTCAGCCCGGCCTCCTACGCCGTGCCCGTCGCGCTCGAATCGGTCGCTGAAGTGCGGGCTGTTGATGGCCCCGCCGAGATTCGCCGCCTCGACCAAGAGCGCGTCGCCGTCATCTCGGCCAACCTCGATGGACGCGATCTGGGCGGCGTAGCAGAGGAGATCGAAACCACCCTCGCCGACTTGCCCCTGCCCGAGGGCTTCACCGTGTCGATCGGCGGCCAGAACGAGGAAATGGTCCGCTCCTTCGACAGCATGAAATTCGCCCTGCTGTTGGCCGTATTCTTGGTCTATTTAGTGATGGCCTCGCAATTTGAATCGCTGTTGCACCCGCTGGTCATCATGTTCACCATTCCCCTAGGACTGATCGGCAGCGCCCTCGGCCTGCTCGCGACGGGCACCACCATCAGCGTAGTGGTGCTCATTGGCCTAATCATGCTCGCCGGCATTGTCGTCAACAACGCCATCGTTCTCGTCGATTACATCAACCGTCTGCGCCGCGACGAGGGCATGGAAAAATTCGCCGCGGTGTTGCGCGCTGGCGAGGTGCGCTTCCGGCCGATTCTAATGACGACCTCGACCACCGCCCTTGGGCTATTGCCCATGGCCTTGGGGCTAGGTGAAGGGGCCGAGATCCGCGCGCCCATGGCCATCACTGTCATCGGCGGGCTTTTGGTATCCACCCTGCTGACTCTGGTGCTCATTCCCGTGGTTTATACCCTGATGGACCGCAGCGCTTAGGAGGTTGGTTATGAACCTGTCGGAATTTTCGCTCAAACGGCCCGTGACCACCCTGATGCTTACCATCTGCGCCTTGGTAGTGGGTGTCGTCGCCTTAGATCGCTTGCCCATAGAGCAGTTGCCGAGCATTTCCTCTTCCGGGATCACGGCCCGCGTCCAATACAACAACACGTCCCCCGAAGAGATCGAGCGCTTGGTGGTCCTGCCGCTGGAGCAGACGCTGGGCACGCTCAACAACATCGACCGCATCAGTTCAAGCTCAGGGCGCAATCAGGGCGAGGTGCGCGTTGACTTCAAGGCCGGCACCGACATGGACTTGGCCAACATGGAAATGCGCGAAAAACTCGACCAAGCCCGCGCCCTCCTGCCCTCGGATGTCGATCGCGTCAGCCTGCGCCGCTGGCAATCCGACCAGCGCGCCATCATAGATGCCAATCTGGCTTGGCGCGGCGACGGCGACCGCCTACTCGACCTAATCCAGAAAGTCATTGAGCCACGGCTGTTGCGGATCAATGGCGTCGTCAATGTGGTCATCGACGACTTTGAGGAAAAACAACTCATCGTCGAGCTGGACCAAGAGCGCTTGCAGACCCACAACATATCACTGGGCTCGCTCGGCTGGCAGCTCAACGAGAACAACACCAACATCTCGCTGGGCCGGGTCATGGACGGCGGCCAGCGCTACATGGCCCGCGCCATCGGCGAGTTCACCCGCGCCGAGGACATTGCCTCCATGCCGCTTATGGGCGGTCAGTTCCGCCTCAGCGACATCGGCGAGATCAACTACGGCTACCCCGAAAAGCGCCGCTACGAGCGGCTCAACGGCACCGATGCGCTGGAGCTAGAAATTTTCAAAGCCTCCACCGCCAATGTCATCGATGTCGGCGAGGCCGTCGTCGCTGAGTTGCAGGCGATTGAGGACGAATACGATGGCGAACTCGGAGTCTTCATCGACCGCAATCGCGCCGAGTCCGTGCTCAAAGAAGCCGGTACGCTCTTCAACTCAGCACTGCTCGGCGCATTTTTGGCGATGACTATCATCTTCCTCTTCCTGCGCAACATCCGCTCGACCATCGTCATCGGTCTCGCCATTCCCACCTCGGCGCTGTGCGTCTTTATCGGCATGTACGTCGCCCGCGAGGTCTTTGAATCGACCATCACCCTCAACATGGTCTCAATGATGGGGCTGATGCTGGCAGTGGGGATGTTGGTCGATCCGGCGGTGGTGGTGCTGGAGAGCATCTTTCGCCGCCGCCAAGAAGACGGCCTTGACGCCGAAGAAGCCGCCCATGTCGGCAGCCGCGAAGTCAGCATGGCAGTCTTCGCCTCGGCGCTAACGACGATCTGCGTCTTCGTGCCCTTCTTCTTCCTCACCGATGGCCGCTCGGCCATGTGGATGAAGGACGCCGGGATCGCGATTTGCCTCGCCGTGATGGTGTCGATGATCGTCTCGTTGTCGCTGATCCCGCTGGTGTCCTCGCGGCTGCTGCGCGCCGGGGTCGAGCGCTTCGACCGCTGGCTCAAGCTGCTAGTCGTCGCAGTCGTGGTCGGCATTGCCTACTGGCAAATCAGCGACCTTGGCTGGAGCGGCTTACAGGCTTGGTGGGTCCGCTGGTCCGGGCTGATCGCCGCCTCCATTAGCGGAATGCAGTGGCAGACCATTCTCGGCTGTGCGCTCGCTGCGTTGGCCGGGGCCGCGCTCGGCTGGTATTGCTCCCGCCACGGCCTGCGCTCCTCGTACGGCCGCTTGCTCAACTGGACGCTCGACCATCGCTGGGTCGCCCTGCTGGCCACGGTGATGCTGACCGGCACCGGCTATTACCTCTACAACCAGATCGAGCAACGCGGCACCCCTTGGACCCCAGAGCGCCGGGTGGATATGTCGGTGGTCATCGACCGCAGCTATAGCCTCGAAGAGGTCCGCGAGCATTTCTATCAAATAGAAGAAATCCTGCTAGCGAAAAAGGATTCGCTCGACATTCAATCGCTCATGACGAGGTTCAGCCAGCGCCGAGGCAGCATTCGCGCCTATCTCGTCGATGCCGACGAGGGCCGGCTCTCATCCATGGAGGCGGGCAACGCGATCAAGGAGTTGCTACCAGAGAAGGTGGGGTACACGTACAAAATGGGTCGCTCGCGCAGTTGGACCGGCAACCAACTCGGCGTCGAAGTCCAGCTTCACGGCCGCGACCCAGAAGTCCTAGCCGTGCTAATGGAAGACGTCAAAGCCGGTCTCGAACAGCTACCCGGAGTCCAAGACGTCGATAGCAGCCTCGAAGACGGCGAAGATGAAGTCCGCGTCGAAATCAACCGCGCCCAGGCGCTCGGCTATGGGCTGTCGCCGCGCGAGGTCGCCCAGGGCATCTCCTCAGCCTTGGGCACTCGCCGCACCAGCGGTTTCAAAAGCGACGACCGCGAAATCGACATCGTCATGCAGCTCAACGAGGGCGACCGCGCCACCCTCGACCAGCTCAAAAACAGCCGCTACGAAACCCGCGACGGCAACTCGGTCCAGCTCGCGTCGTTGGCCGACTTCCAGCTTGGCCGCGGTCCCCGCGATCTCAGGCGCGAGAATCGGATGCTCAACGTCACCGTCTTCGCCAACACCGAAGACCGCAGCGCTGCTCGCGCGCTGATGGGACCGATCACCCAGATGATGGAGGGGATGCAGCTACCCCCCGGCTATACCTGGGATTTGGGTCGGGCAGCGCGCTGGGAGCGGCAAGATGCCAGCGACAACAACTTCACCGCCATTTTTGCCATCCTGTTGATCTACCTCATCATGGCCTCGCTCTTTGAGTCCTTGATCCATCCCTTCACCATCATCTTCGCCATTCCCTTCTCCTTGGTCGGCGTGGCCTTGGGGCTGTATGTCCTCGACGTGCCCTTTGACAACAACGGTGCCTTGGGGCTTTTGATCCTCTTCGGCATCGTCGTCAACAACGGCATCGTACTGATTTCCCATATAAATCATCTGCGGGCGAGCGGGATGTCGCGGCGCGAGGCGATCTGCCTCGGCGGCCAGCACCGGCTCCGGCCCATCCTGATGACCGCCTTTACCACCATCCTCAACCTGATGCCGATCGTGCTGCCGATGGTCTATGGCACGTCTGAGGGCTTTGCCCGCCGCTGGGGGCCGGTGGGCTTGGTCGTCGCCAGCGGCTTGGCCACCTCAACGGTGCTAACCCTGATGCTGGCTCCGACGCTCTATTCGCTGTTGGACGATCTGGCGCTGTGGTGCAAGCGGGTGATGCGCGCGTCGCACAGCACGGTCAACGCGACCGACGCAACTAGTGTCGCGCAATAAGGGGCAAGCATGACGGAGCTTGAACGCAGCTCGGCAGAAAACGCAGCACAGCCTTTTCGCGCCACCGTGCCAGCGCAAGTGCGGCGCGAGTTGGCCGAGGTAGTAGCCCCCGACCAAGAGCTCCGCTTGGCGGTAACCACGGATATCAAGCTCGACGGCCAGTACGGCGAGGCGTGGCTCATGGCCACCGACGACCATTTAGTCGCCTTCAGCCCCGACAGCGGTGGCCCCCCCGATGTAGTCTGCCTGCCCTTGGCCGAGATAAGTGGAGTAGAGGTACGCGAGGATTGGAGTACCGCGGCGCTCAAGGTCCGCACTGAAGAACAGGGCGCGACCATGGCCGTATTCTCCAAGAGCTTGGTGCCAGCGCTGTCCGAACTGCCCAACCAAGTCGAGCGCTTGGTCAAGCAAGCCCGCTCGACGGAATCCAATGGTCAATTACTCCACGGGCGGTTGGCCGGAGCGCGGGCCGGGCGCAAGCGCTGCGACCGCTGCGGCCAAGTCATTCCGCGCCACTACGGCGTGTGCCCGGCCTGTCTGGAAAAGGGCAAGCTGCTGTTCCGGCTGTTGGGCTATGCCAAGCCGCATTGGAAGCTCATTACCTTTAGCCTGTTGCTCATGGTGGTGGCCACGACCATTGGCCTAGGCCAGCCGCTGCTGCTGGGCGTTCTCATCGACGATGTCTTGAATGTCGGTGCCGTTTCGTCTATGAGCGTTGGGTCGAGCTTTGATCTACTATCTCTTTTGCCGGTGTCCAAGGACGATCCAGTCGCGGCGCTGGCTTGGCTGGTGGGCTTGTTGATCTTGATGAACGTAGTCGTCAGCGGCTTGTCGGGGCTGCGCAGCTATATCATGGCCCGCATCGGCCAGCGCGTTACCTACGGTCTGCGCAACGAGGTGTACACCCACCTCCACGCGCTGTCGCTTAGTTATTACACCAAAAACGAGACCGGGCGCATTATGGCCAGCGTCACCCAAGACGTAGGCCGCTTGCAGGATTTTATCAGCGACGGTCTGCAAGAAGCCATCCGCGATGTGCTCACCTTGGTCATCATCTGCATCATCCTCTTTGCGCTCAATCCCGGGCTGGCAGCCCTCGTGCTACTGCCGACGCCGCTGTTGGTGTGGGCAACGATGCGCTTTGGCCGCAAGCTACACGCCATCTACCGGCCACTGTGGCGTCGCTGGGCGGCTCTTAGCGCCCTGCTCGCCGATACCATCCCAGGAGTGCGCGTGGTCAAGGCATTTGCCCAAGAACGGCGGGAAGTAGGCAAATTCAAGGGCCGCAGCCTAGACCTGCTGCAGGGCGAATTGCGGGTGGCGTGGATGCGCAGCCTGTTCGGCCCGGTCATGGCCTTTATAACCTCCATCGGCACCATTGTCATCTGGTGGGTCGGTGGCCGCGATATTTTGGCCGGTGAACTGACGTTGGGGGCCTTTGTCGCCTTTACCAGTTACATGTATCGCTTCTACGGGCCAGTGGAGAGCCTGTGCCGCCTCAACCACCGCTTCCAGCGCGCCGCCACCTCGGCCGAGCGCGTTTTCGACGTGCTCGATACGCACCCAGAGGTGATCGACCAGCCCGAAGCTATGGTCATGCCGCCCATCGAGGGCCGGGTCGAATTCCGCGGCGTCCACTTCGGCTATGAAGAAGACAAGCCAGTCATTGAGGATTTGAGCTTCGTCGTCGAGCCGGGCGAGATGATCGGCTTGGCCGGCCACAGCGGCGCGGGCAAGAGCACCCTGATCAACCTCATCTGCCGCTTCTACGAGCCGCAAGAGGGAGTCATCCTCATCGACGGCCACGACACTCGCCAAGTGAACCTCCAGTCGCTGCGCGAGCAAATCGGCGTGGTCTTGCAAGATCCCTTTCTCTTTAACGGCACGGTCGCCGAAAACATTGCCTACGGCCATCCAGAATCTTCCCTCGAACAGATCGTGGCCGGGGCTAAAGCCGCCAATGCGCACGACTTCATCATGAACATGCCCGACGGGTACGACACCATGGTCGGCGAGCGCGGCACCCGCGTATCCGGCGGCGAGCGGCAGCGGCTGTCCATTGCCCGAGCCATTTTGCGCGACCCGCGCATTCTCATCCTCGACGAAGCCACCTCCAACGTCGATACCCAGACCGAAGCGCAGATTCAGGAGGCATTAGAGCGGCTGGTCCAAGGGCGCACCACCTTTGCCATTGCCCATCGCTTATCGACCCTCAAAAACGCCCACCGCCTGCTCATTCTCGACAAGGGCAAACTCGCCGAGATCGGCACCCACGACGAGCTAATTGCACAGGACGGCATCTACGCCAACCTGTGCCGCATGCAAACCGAAATGTCCAAACTGAGGGCCTGGTAGCGCCATGCAGCAGCGCCAAAATTTAGCCGCCGAAGTGACCTATCTCGACCCGGACAAAGCGCGGTTTTTCGTCGATGCGTTCGAAGACTTAAACCTAGAGTTGGCCGGGGACCAGACCTATTCCAGAGTCCGGGTCAAACGGGCTTTTCCCCTCACCCGCGACGACTGCTTTATCGTCGTCCAAGACCGCAAAGGCAAGGAGATTGGCTCGCTGGCCCGACTCGACGCGCTAGATCGGGACAGCCGCCAAGCCGTGGAAGACGAATTGGAGCGGGCCTATTTCACGCCGCGCATCCAGCGCATCGCCAAGGTTACAGTGGCCAATCGAGTGCCGCGCTGGGAGGTAGAGACTGACCGAGGGCCCCGCGCCTTTGAAATCTATTCCAGCCGCCGCGACGTGCGCCTTTTGGGCGACGGCCGGATACTAGTGCAAGACGCCGACGGCAACCGCTACGAGATTCCCGACTACCGGCGTCTAGACCCAGCCAGCCAAGCCTTGGTCGAGGAAATGCTGTGAGGGACTATAGACGATAGCGAAATAGTTAGGCATCGTCAGAGCCTGTGCTAGACGCGAGCCAGCACCTGTCATGCTGAGCGCAGCGAAGCATCCCAAACCTAAGAAACCCATGCATAACACCGCATCGCCACCAAGCGAAAGGAAAACCTATGCGCCAAGGGATATTCAAGCTGTCAATGACGCTGGGCCGAAGCCCGAGCGAGCAACCCGAGCGAGTGAAGATTTGCCGGGAAATGGGCGTCACCGGCTGTGTAACGTCGCCACCCCTCGAAGGGATAGGCCGCGATCAATACGCCGCGGCCATGCGCCAACAGCAGGAAGAATGGGCCGAGGTGGGGTTTTCGATCCCCGTGTACGAGACCATGACGCCCACCCGCTCCCAACACATTCGCCAGGGAACCTCGGGCCGTGATGAAGAACTGTTGGACTTTATCGCCGCAGTAGAAGCCATGGGCCAAGTCGGCATTCCCGTGTTGTGCTACAACCTCGGCGCTGGCGGCTCCCGCACCGATTGGGTACCCACGCGCGGCGGTGCCATTTCCTCGCAATTTGACTATGCAGAGTCGCACAAGGAGCAACCTTTGGCGGAGCCCCAAACCGAGGAAGAGCTCTGGGACAACCTGACTTGGCTGCTCGAACGCATCATCCCCGTCGCCGAAAAGGCCAACGTCCGCATGGGCTATCACCCCAACGATCCGCCGATTTCGCCCTATCGGAAGTCCGCCCAAATCATGGTCAGCGCCGACGCGTACCGCCGCCTGATCAATATCGCGCCGAGTCCCAACAACGGCGTCACATTCTGCCAAGGCAACTTCAAGGCCATGGGCGAGGATATCTACTCAGTGGCGCGGGAGTTCACCGAGCAGGGCAAGGTCCACTTTATCCACTACCGCGACGTCGAGGGCACCGCGGGAACGCGGTTTACCGAAACCTTTCACGACGACGGCCCCACAGATATGGCGCGGATGCTGGAGATCTACTCCCGTGCCGGTTTCGCAGGCCCCATCCGCCCCGACCACGCACCGACGATGGGGTCCGAGGATGCAGAGACGACCCGTGGCTACGGCATGTTGGGGAAGATCTTCGCCTTCGGCTACATGATCGGCATGATGCAGGCGCAAAACCTAGCTTACGAATGAGGAGAAGCCAAAGATGAAGATCGACGATATCGACATCTATTGTATCGAACCAGAAGTTTTGCCAGAGGTACCCGATTATCCACCATTCCTGTCGGCACTACACCAGCGCGTAGTTTTCAAAGTCAGCCTCGACAACGGGATCGTCGGCTACGGCGAGTACCGCTGCTACGCGCCCGCCAAATCGGCCGTCGAACCGCTGATCGGGCGCAATCCCTTTGATTTCATCAACCACGATCTCAACATCGGCCTCAGCCAGTGGTGCCTAGGACTGTCGGCAGCGCTCTACGACGCAATGGGCAAGTACCTGGAAATCCCCGCCTACAAGCTGATGGGAACAAAGGTGCGAGACCGGGTCGCAGTATCCGCGTGGACGCGCCCCTCGCCCCCAGAAGTGCTGAGTCGGGAGGTACAGCGCGCCGTTGACCAAGGCTACATGCTGTTCAAAATGCACACCTGCCACCACTACGATGTGTTTGAGCAAAACGAAGCCGTGGAGCAAACCGCCCCTGATCGCTTTCGCATCCAGTACGACTTCAACCACAACCGCTCCCTCGGCGTAGTCCTGCCAATTCTCAAGCGGCTGGAAAAGTCGTGGGTGGTAGGCTGCGTGGAGGACCCCTTGGTCCTATCCGACATCGACGGTTGGCGGCGACTGCGGGAGAAGACCGACCTCCCGCTCTACATGCACGTGCCGCCGCTCGGCGGTATGCAGGAAATGCTGCACGGGCTCGCCGACGGCTATATCATCGGCGAGTACTGCGGCGGTTTCGGCGACGCCCTGCATCGCGGCTTTGCCTACTCAAAGGCAAACATCCCCTCGGTCATTCAGCTCACGGGCGGAACCTTGGTCACTGCCTTTGCCCTGCACTTGGGAGCGGTTCTGCCAAGAGTCGCCCATACCATCACGCTCGACGACAACTACGTCGAGGATCTGGCGGCGACGCGCATTCCCGTCATCGAAGGGTGTTCTCCGGTGCCAGAAGGACCAGGTCTGGGCGTGGATGTTCGGGAGGAAGAGCTCGAGCGCTTGGCCAATAGACCACCGAGAGAAACGCCGAGGGTCCTCGGGGTCACGAGTCTCCCTGGAGGTGGCACGCTGTATTCAGTAGGCTTCCCCAATCTAGAATCCCTAATGGGGTACCAAGAGGGCGCGATTCGCGGCCATCGCTTCGAGCTGCGCCAAGACGATGGCTCAGAAGAATTCGCTCGCCTCTACGAACGCACTCAACGCGAAGGCTCCATCCTCGAAGCAAGATGAGAAAGGTTTCCGCCGAGTACCCCGTGCTGAAGTCGGCGCGGCTGCGGCTACGTCCCTTTGCGCTGGCGGACTGCGCCGAAGTCAACCGCTTAGTCGGCGACGAAGCAGTAGCCTCCACGCTGGTTGCAGTAAAGTATCCCTACAGCGAGGACATGGCCCGGCGCTGGATCGCCAAACACCAACCTAGCTACGACGCCGGAGGGTCGTTGAACTTCGCCGTGGAGGAGCGAGCAAGCCAAGTGCTGGTCGGCTTCATCGGTATTGGCGGCGATGAAAGCCGGGCCGGCATGGGCTACTGGTACGGCCGGCCGTTCTGGGGCAAGGGCTACGCCACCGAGGCTGGCCGCACCACCGTGGCCTTCGGCTTTGAGGAACTCGGCCTCGAGCGAATGGAGGCGTCGCACCTGAAAGACAATCTGCCTTCTGGCCGAGCGCTGCAAAAAATGGGCATGTCCCACCAGGGCCGTCGAGCCCACTACGTCCTCAAATGGGATGCCCATTGCGATAAAGAAGAGTACGCCATCGACCGAGAGGATTATTTGCGATTGCGTGCGGAAAAGCCAGAGATCTATCGCTACGAACGCTTGGTTCCGTCCGCGTGACTGTACGCGGAGAATATCTCAACCAATTCTCGCCGGGCAACGCTTGGAAACTGAATTAACATTCACCCAAGAGACATTATATCGCCGCTCCGCGCAAAATCGACCTGACGCTAGTCCGCCCCATCTACGGGCTGACCATTCCAGTATTTCTAGGCTCCCAATTGGAAAACGTCATCAGCTTGGCCGACATCTATATGGTGGGCCATCTGGGCGTCGATTCCATGTCCGCCGTCGGCATCGCCACTACGCTGACGATGGTTATCAGAATTACTATGGTCTCAGTGACTTCCGGTGCCTTTACCCTCGTCGCCCAAGCCGTCGGTGCCCGCAATCCCGATCACGCCAGTTCCACCGCCAAACAAGCCCTCACCTTGGTCGCGCTAATCAGTGTGGGGTTTGGCCTCGTCGGCATGGCTATCTCCGCCCCAGCTCTCCATTTCTTCAGCCCCACCGACTCCGTCGCCCGTCTCGGCGTACCCTATTTACTGGTATTCTTCGCGGGTCTCGTTTTCCTCGGCCTCAACTACGCGATCCACAACTGTCTGTACGGCGCTGGCGATACGCGTACGCCGCTGTATTTGAGCCTACTGACCAGCGCCGTCAAACTGCTATTCAGCTATGCGCTGATCTTCGGAGCTTGGGGCCTGCCCGCGCTGGGCATAGTCGGTGCCGTCACCGGTACTATCATTGGCCAAATAACCGGCTTGATCGTCGGGTTGTGGGTCCTGTACAGTGGCCGTTTCGCATTGACCTTTCTACCTGCAACCTCCTACCGCCCCAATCGCGACTTGGCCCGCCGCATTCTCAAGATCGGCGTCCCCGCTGGCCTCCAAGGTATCTTCCGCAACGGCTCCAACTTGGTGTTTCTGAAATTGCTCGCCCTAACCCAAAACCCCGTTGCCGCGGTAGCCGCTTTTACCGTCGGCCACCAGCTCGAACGCATTCTGCGGCGCGGTTCGCTGAGCTTTGGCACGGCGGCCCAGACCCTAGTAGGCCAGCACATCGGCGCTGGCGATCTGCCACAGGCCGACCGCTATGGTTGGACCTCAATGTTAGTCGGGCCGTTTTCCATGCTACTGCTGGGCCTGCCCATCGTTATATTCGCCGTCCCCTATATAGGATTGTTCACCCAAGAGACCGAGGTGTTGCACATCGGCGTTGCCTTCCTGTGGGCCATCTGCTTAGCCGAGCCCTTCATGGCCTTGGCCATCGTCAGCGGCGGCGGCTTGCGCGGTGCCGGCGATACTCGTCCAGCACTAAACTATACGCTCATATCCCAGTGGTTAGTGCGCCTGCCTGTCAGCTACGTACTGGCTTTTACACTCGGCCTAGACACCAATGGCCTATGGATCGGCTTAGTCGTCTTCAGCGTCGTCCAAGGCATACTGACGGTGCGACGTTTTGCTGGCGGGGCTTGGAAATCCATGAGGGTTTGAAACCATGACGACCGAGAGTAAAAGAGACAGTGGAGCCATTTTGCGGCGGGGACTCTTGCTGATTTTTGTCTTGGGAACCGTAGGACTAGGCACCGAGTTGCTGCTCCTTGATCATTTTGAAGAATGGCGTCAACAGGTGCCCTTGGTCTTGTTGGCACTCGGGTTGGTCTTGTTGGCGATTCGGCTATTTTACCCGGGCGCGATCATCCTGCGTCTATTCCGCTTGACCATGCTGGCCTTCGTCTTAGGCGGCATAGTCGGCCTCTGGTTTCATCTTAGTGCCAATATGGAATTTGAATTGGAGATGTACCCAACGCTGAGCGGGTTGGAACTGCTATCTAAAGCGTTGGGCGGCGCCATGCCAGCATTGGCACCTGGGGCGCTGGTCCAGCTAGGACTGATCGGGTTTCTTTATACTTACCAACACCCGGCATTGATCCGGGAACGAACAAAGGAGAACTAAGTAATGCAGCGCGTCATTTCAGTAGCGGTTTTAACCATCTGTCTCTATAGCAGCACCCAAGCGCAGGTCGGCAAAAACGAATTGGTACTCAACCCCAACCGAGCCGGTACCGAACAGCTATTGGCCCTAGCGCAACTCGACTCGGCACTAGTCGAGGGTATCATGGAGCGACGGCCTTTTATCGGTATGGAAGCATTCAACGCCTATTTGGATTCAACCCTAACAGACTCAGTCCAAGCCGAACTGTATGCCAAGCTCTTCCTGCCGATCAATCTCAACACTGCCAGCGACACCGAAATGAAACTAGTGCCAGGAGTCGGCAAGCGCATGGCGCACGAGTTTGAAGAATACCGACCTTACAAGAGCATGGCCCAATGGAGACGAGAAATCGGAAAATACGTCGATGACGACGAACTGGCGAGACTAGAGCAGTACGTCTTCGTGCCGCTTGAACTCAACAGCACCAGCGAAGCAGACTTTCTCACTATCCCCGGAGTCGGCAAGCGCATGGCGCACGAGTTTGAAGAATACCGACCTTACAAGAGCATGGCCCAATGGAGACGAGAAATCGGAAAATACGTCGATGACGACGAACTGGCGAGACTGGAACGCTATGTGTTTCTTGAAGAATAAGCCCTAGGTATTAACTTCTATCCATGGCCAAAATAGACCGCAAAAAGCTCATCCTCGAAGAGGCGGCCCGCCTCTTCTCAGCCAAGCGCTTCGACGAAGTGCTCATGGACGATATTGCCCACCAAGCCGGCGTCGGCAAAGGGACGATCTACACGTACTTTGCCGACAAGGAGGAGCTGTACTTTGCGGTGGTTTTTGAAGGCATTCGACGGCTCAACGAGCAACTCCAGCGCAAGGCCAATCGCCAACAGAATCCCGAAGATGAACTCCGCCGAATGGTCCACGCCATCGTCTCCTTCTTCAACCAGAACCGCTTCTTCTTTCGCTTGATGTCGCACGAGGACGGTGGGGGCGGCAAGGGCAAAAACCGCAAGCGCTGGCGCGAACAACGGCGCATCCAGCTCGCAGCAATCGAAAGGGTCCTACAAAACGGTGCTGAAGAGGGCGTCTTCTCCGTAGAGAATCCGAAGATCGAAACCGCCATTCTCCGCGACATGGTGCGCTCCGTGATGATCCACGCGAAGGGCATGAGCGTCGAGGCAATGGTCGATACCATCATGCGCATCTTCCTCCAAGGCGTGCGCAAGCAGCCCTAAGCGACGCTCGCGCTATCTCACAATCCCCTCAAAACTGCCGCTCGCCGTCAATAGCCGCATCCCAACGCTGCGAGTACAAATAATCCATCGCGGCCTGCGTAGCGGTAGGCGAGCCAATCTGTTGCAAGGCACTGAGCGCGAACGCGCCCACGTGACCGCAAGAATCGTCGAGTGCTCTAAAGAGCTGGGGTTCTAACGGAGCTGCGGCTTGGCCGAGTTGGGCGCACGCTATCGCCGCGTTGGTCCGCACCTGATCGCGCGGCACCCAGCGGCGACCAGCTTCCTCCTGCCAGTTTGGATGATCGGCCGAGAGCATTTGCCCCAAAGCTTCCACTGGTACGCCTTGTGCGATATTGCCCAGCGCGACGAGCGCCGTGCGCACCAAGCGATGCGAGCCATCTTCAAGGCTCCGCGTCAATGCCGGGACCGCTGCCACCGCGTGCGAATCCATCTCGCCGAGAGCAAAGGCGGCGTTGACTTGAGTCCACTCGCTTTCGTCGTCCAACAGCTCACAGAGCGCCTCGACTGCGGGTTCGCCGACGGCCGCCAGGGCCTGCGCCGCGTCCTCCATGTTAGTCGCCCCTTCGTTCCAAGCGGGTGGGGCCTCGTGTTGGTCGGCCTCGCGCCCTGCGGCGCGCAACGCTTTGGCCAACGGCGCGACCGCAGGCTCGCCAATCGCGCCTAGCGCGTAGGTCGCTGCCGTGCGCATGGCTTGATGATCGGTGCCCAAGCACTCGACGAGCACTGGCACGGCTGCAGCCGCATCAACGCCAAATCCAGCCAATTGCTGCGCCGCCGCCAGCCGCTGCGCTAAGTCCACCTCTAAGTCGAGCTGAGCGATGAGCGCCGCCACATCTCCGGTGGCCTGTGGCCTTCGGCTGAGCTCAGGTCGAAGCCAGCTATCATAGCGATCCCGCTTGCCGCAGAGCCAATCCCAAGTGTGCGCCCAAGCCAGTTCCAAATCGTAGGGCACCTCAATCTGTTGAGGCTTTTGCCAGTGCATGCTTTTGCAGTCCCAAGTCGGTGCCATCGGCTCGGAGGCTCGCATATAGATGAACTTAATCATGTGCCGGTGCATCGGTAGCAGGCTGACGCCGGCCGCGTGGCCCACGTCGAAATGCGTCAGCGACACCGTGCCGGCCCGGCCAGCCAATGGCAAGGCGCGCGCTCGATCATCGTCGGTCAGCCCGCGATTGAACTGCGTACCCGGGATCACATGCGTCGGCCCCAACTCGACCGGCGAATCCTGCGGGTAGTACATGATTCGCGCATAGCGCAGATAGTGCTGGCGCGGATGACCCATCGGCGTGTACCCATCCTGATGGCAGTTGCGGCGCAGCCTCTCTTCAGCCTCGGCCGCAGACACAGCTTCATCCACCGGCTTGAGCGGATGGCAGTAGCGGTGCGGGTGCTCCAAGTAATTCGGACCTAAGACGCTGATGAGCGCGCCGCGCACCTCGGGCGAGTTGAGCACGTGGCGCATAGCGGGCACGCGCGGCAGGATGTTATTGCCCGGGTTTAACTCGGAGTCGATAATTTGATTGAGCCGCTCATAGCACGCCTCGTGCGTCCCCTCGGGCACGGTCGGCTCAAAGACCAAATAGCCATTGACGATAAACTCGCGCATCTGCTCGTCGGTGAGCAGGATCGGGTCAGTCATAAGACAAGCTCCTTCACTGTTAAAATGTCCTGCCGTTCAAATCCGCACCTTCAGGGCCTCGGCCTTTAGCTGTTCGCAGCGCCGCGGCGCGTACGGGGGCTGTTGGGTCTCGCGTAAATCAAAGCCAAAGGAGCGCTTGCTCAAAACGATAATCGGCGGCGCTTGAATCCGCTTGAAGTAGTTGATCCGCACCTGACGCTCCACCCATTCGAGGTCTTCGATCCAACTGCGCGCATCCGGAAAATACGCCCGAAATCGCGCCGCATCGTCCCACTCCAACTTCTCTAGCAACACGCCCTCTATAAACCACTGCAACAAATCGCTACTGTGCCGCCGGTATTCGATGAACTGCCGCAGCACCGCGTCGTGGTAGCCGTACTTAATCGGGTCGCCCAAACCCTGCGTCACGTCTTGGGCCTCAGACAACTCGGCACTGGGCACCACCGAGCCGTCGAGCAAATTCTCCGGCACCACGCTGCGGCCATAAACACCCTCATTGAGAAAGCGCGCCAGCGCAAAGACCTGCACCTTGTACAAATCGGCAATCGGAGCCACCGCGCCGCTGACGTCCCCGTAGAGCGTGGCGTAGCCCAAGGCGACTTCAGTCTTGTTGCCGTTGGACGTGAACACGAGTCCGTATTTGGCCGCCAAGCCAGAGAGCACATCGGCAAAGCGGATGCGCGCCTGCACGTTCTCATCCACCAACCGAGTGTACTCGCCTTGCCCCACGGAAAATTCCGCGCCCTGCACGAGCGCGGCGACGGCCTCGTACAGCGATTCTATCGGGCAGCAAAGGTAATCGACGCCCAGTGCCTCGCACAGCGAGCGGGCATTGTCTTGGGTAACCGCGGCATTGAAACGCGTCGGCATGTTGACCGCAAACACGCGCTCTGGGCCAAAGGCGCGCTCCAGCAGACAACAAACCACGCTGGAGTCCACGCCGCCGCTCGTCGCAATGAGGAATTTGCTCTCCGCACCGCGCACATCATCCAAATGCCGCAACCCGGTAAGGATGCCCTCGTACTGAGCTTCAATCTCGCTTTGGGGCGGCGCGATCTCCCCGCAGCCCGTGAGCACGAGCTGTTCCCGCCACGGACGCGCGCGGCACGCAATGTCCCCGCTGGCTGCGTACGCCGTGCTGTCCCCGTCAAACACAATGATGTTCTTGCCGTTGTTTTGCGCCCCAACTTGGTTGACGTAGAAAAACGGCAGGGGCGAACGCACCAGTATCTGGCGCACCACGCGATTGCGCTTGTCACTTTTTTGCCAAGTAAAAGGCGAGGAAGAAAGGTTAAATACGGCCTCGGCCCCACGGCGGCGATACAGCGCGAGCGTGTCGAGAGGCTCGCCGCTGTGGCAGTAGTCCTCGCACCACATGTCCTCGCACAGTTGTACGCCAAAGCTAAAAGGCTGCCCATCCTTGAGCCGCACCTTGTATGGGTGCAGCCAGTCCTCCAGCGGTCGGCCCTCGGCCTCAGCCAAGTGGCGCAGCGAGAAGAAGTGCCGATCGTCGTCAAAGAATCGGTAATTGGGATGCAAGGTCTTGGGATGGACGCCGCAGGGCAGCCCGGCGGGCACGGCTGCACGCACCACATATTCGCCATTGGCGCACACATAGACGGCATTGTACTTGCGCCGCCGTCCATCTTGTCCCTTGTGGACGGGGTCCACCGCCACATTGCCAAAAATCACGGTCAACCCAGTGCTAGCCCGGCAAACCTCGTCGCTATACCCGGCAAAATCCTCCACGTAAGCGTCCATCTCCCACAAGTCGCCGAGGATATAGCCGCTGATGCACAGCTCGGAAAACACCACGACCTCAGCGCCAGCCTCTCGCGCCTGCGCGATAAAGGCCAGCATCCGCTCCGCATTCAGGTCGGGTCGCCCGGGCTTGACCTCCATCTGCACCAAGGCGATTGCGGGCAGACTCATCAGGCCATCACGGGGACCCGAGCCTCGTGGATACACTCGGCCAACAGCGGCACGCCCTCGCGGACCGCCTCCAGCGAGGCAAAGCCAAAGGCGAGGCGTATGGCTGGCACATCCTCGCGCCGTATGTGGAAGCCCTGCCCCCGCGCCACCACAATGCCGCGCTCAGCGCACAGGGCCATCAGGCGATCGCGATCCACATCTTCAGGGAACTCGATCCATAGAAACATGCCGCCCACCGGCCGCGACCACGTGCACAGATCGCTCGCGTTTTCTTCAAGACCAGCGAAGACCGCGTCGCGCTTTTCCTTGAGGATGGCATTGGTCTCTGCTAGGTGCTGCCACAGCCGGTCGCGGAACAGGGCCGCGCAGCTAGCGGCCGCTAACAAGCTATTCCCCCCGTCGTAGCGGCGGTCGAGGATCCGCCCCAGCATGGGTGGCCGAGCCAACAAATAGCCCAACCGCACGCCGGGGCCCAAAATTTTGGACAGCGAGCCGATGTATAGGACGTCGGGGCTGTCGTCGAGCGCGTAGAGCGCCGGCTCTTCCGGCCCTTCAAAATGCACGTCGCCGTAGCAGTTGTCTTCCACCACAATGGTCTCGTAGTAGTGCGCCACTTCGAGCAATTCGAGGCGGCGCTTTCTCGGCATGACCGAGCCGGTGGGGTTCTGGTAGGTCGCCAAGGTATAAATAAAGCGCGGCGGGGTACCCTTGCGGCGCAAATCCGCCAAAACGTCGGCCAGCGCATCGACGCGCATGCCCTGCTCATCGAGCGGCACTCCGACCAACTCGGCCCCCAACCGCTTGTACGCGCCAATTGTCCCGGAATACGTCAGTTCCTCGGTGACGATCACGTCCCCCGGCCCTTCCATCAGCGCCTCGGCCACCAGCGTAACCGCCTGCATGGAGCCGTTCATCAGCGCGATGTGGTCCGCGGACACGTCGATGCCCTCGCGCTTGGATTCGCGCATGGCCATGACCTCGCGCAAGCCCTGATGCCCCATGTCGCCGGGATAGTTCACCAGCGTCGCACCTAATTCGCGCACGGCTTCACTAGCCGCCTCGGCCAGCGCCTCCGTGGGGAACGAGCCGGGATCCGTGCGTCCACTACCAAAATCGTATTTGTTCATAACACGCTCCTTTTAGAGTTCCAATCGCTTGAGCCGGGGGTTTTCAGTAAGCCCCGGTATCCGTCCCCGCTTGGCCACGGGCCGGCCTTCTACTTCCTTGATGTCCGCAGTAAAATCAATCGCCGAGGCCCCGCTAATCGCGCTGCCAACCCCAAAGGCGTCCACCGGTGCCCCTGCCGCCCGGAAATAGCCGATCCGTTCGGCATCCAAGCCACCAGAGACCGCGATCTTTACATGGCTATGCCCGGCTTGGTCGAGCCGCGCTCGCACTTCCGCTACTAACTCAGCCGTGACGCGACCGCGCTCGCTGGGAGTGTCCAGCCGCACGCCCCACAGCTTCTCACCTAGAGCTTCTGCCAGCCGCAAGCTCTCTTCGGCTTCGTCCTTAAAGGTGTCAACCAACGCGATGCGCTCGACCTCGGCATCGATGTGGAGGTCGAAAGCCTCGGCCGCCTTGAGCGTGTCGCCGAAGCACAAGATCAAGGCGTGGGACATAGTCCCGGTTGCCTCAATGCCAGCGAGAGCGGCCCCCTGCGGAGTGGCACATCCAACGCATCCCCCGACAATGGCCGCGTATTCCATCCGGGCGCTGACCTCTGGGTGGACGTGCCGAGCGCCGAAGCTGATGATCGGCACCCCGTCGGCCGCAGCCACGCACTCGGCCGCAGCCGTGGCCCACCCCGTCTCGCTGCTGAGCATCCCCAACAGCGCCGTCTCGTACAGCCCGAATTCCCGATAGGGCGCGCGGATCCGCAATACGACCTCGCGCGGCTCGATCCAATCCCCTTCGTCCAAGCTCCACACTTCCGCCTCCGCGCCGAGCACCTGCCGCAAGAGAGCCTGCGCCTCGCGCATACCGCAGAGCAGGGCGCGCCGCCGAGTAAACACCTCCATCGCCACGACCGGATTGAGCTGTTCGGCCGCGAGGATGTCGCAACCTCGGCGGAAGTAAATATCCGCGTTATCGCCCGCCAGCGTCGCCGCCGAGGGCGCGTATAGATCGCGCTCTACCATCAGCGGTTGGTAACCTGTGCCCCGAGAATTTTCTCTATATGCCCCAAGGCCCATTCGTGTTGTTGCGGATCAAAACTGGCCACACAATCGGCTGGCACCTCGACTGGATAGTCGCGATTGCGCAGCCCGGCCACGGTGTGCAGGACGCAAATATCCGTGCAATCGCCCATCACCACGACCTTGTCCGGCGCGAGTTCATCCAACATCGCCGCCAACTCGGTCTCAAAAAAGGCACTGTAGCGCCGCTTTTTGACAATCTGCGCGTCTTGAGCCAACGGCGCTAGCTCGTCAATGATGCTCTCCTCCTCGCTGCCTTCGATACAGTGCGGAGGAAACATCTCAAACTCGCGGTCGTTGGCGGTGTGGCTGTCTTGGGTAAAAAACAGCGCGGCCCCAGCGGCCTTTTCGCGCTCGACCCGCGCGGCGATTCGCGGGATAATCTCCCGTGCATGGTCCCCGCAGTACAGCGTCCCATCTGGACGCATAAAGCCGTTCTGCATATCCACGACAATCACGGCATTAGCCATCGCCTAGTCCTCCTATCCGTAGAAAGATAGCAATCCAGAAGATCTGAACGATTCAAGCAGCGGATCATCTTGTGCATCCTATTCTGCGTCCATCTGCGTCCATCTGCGGATGATTTTAGAATTCAAATCAGTTCAAGCCGATCCCCCACCAGCCGCCGGTAGTAACACCCCAACCGCGCCCGCCCATCTGCGTCCACAGTATGACACGCCCCTTCTCCTTTGAGCCGGACGCGATACAACAGCGAATTTTGCTCGCAGTTGACGCGGATTTCGACCAGTTCGAGCACATTGCCCGAGGTCGCGCCTTTGACCCACAACTCGTTGCGCGACGTGCTCCAAAACGCGGCCACGCCCTCGCGCCGCGTATAGTTCAGCGCCTCTTCATTGGCGTACCCCACGATCAGCACCTCGCCGCTATCCACGTCCTGCGCCACCACCGGCACCAAGCCCTCGCCACAGGCCGCGGCCTTCTGCAACTTGCCAAAATCCAAGGCCAACTGCTGCCCTTCCTCCACTTCCTCATGCGTCATATTCTCTCGTTTAACCACGACGATCTCCCATTGTCAGACTCCTTTTAACTAGACCTTGCCTCCCTCTCCAAGTCAAGCCTATATTCCCCGCCCGAAAGGACGACGTGCCCTGAGCCTGTCGAAGGGCACGTCCCCCCCGCCCAAAAGGACAACCCCCTATGCTGCTCGACACTGCCTACGAAATCGCCACCTCCAACATCCGCTTCGGCCCAGGCACCACCAAGGAGATCGGCATGGATCTCAAGGACCGGGGACTGAAGCGGGTTATGGTCTTGACCGACCCGAACTTGCGCGAGCAAGCGCCCGTGCAGACGGCCTTGGCGGCCATTGCGGAGGCGGGCGTCGAGTACGCGCTGTTCGACCAAGTGCGCGTCGAGCCGACCGACGCCTCGTTTAAGGCGGCGATTGAGTTCGCTCAACAAGGGTTTGACGGGTTCGTCGCCGTCGGCGGCGGGTCAGTAATGGACACGGCCAAAGCCGCCAACGTGTACACCACGTACCCGGCCGATTTCCTCACCTACGTCAACGCGCCCATTGGCCGGGGTGAGCCAGTGCCCGGCCCGCTCAAGCCGCTGATCGCCGTTCCCACCACCGCTGGCACCGGCAGCGAAACCACGGGCGTGGCGATTTTCGACTTCGTCGAGATGAAGGCCAAGACCGGCATGGCCCACCGCTACATGCGCCCAACCTTGGGCATCGTCGATCCAGCCAACACGCGCTCCATGCCGCCGCAAGTGGCCGCCGCAACCGGCCTCGACGTGCTCTCACACGCCTTGGAATCCTACACAGCCCTCCCGTTTGACCAGCGGCCCCGACCCGACCGTCCTCAACTGCGACCGGCCTACCAAGGCTCGAATCCCGTCAGCGACTTGTGGGCATTGGAGGCTTTGCGCTTGGTCGAGCAATTCCTACCCCGCGCCGTGGCCGACCCCAGCGACGACGAGGCCCGCAGCGCCATGTGTTTGGCCGCAGCCCTCGCTGGCATTGGCTTTGGCAACGCCGGCGTCCACTTGCCGCACGGCATGTCCTATCCAGTAGCTGGCATGGTAGAAAGCTATGTGCCCGAGGGATACGCCATCAATTACCCGCTGGTGCCGCACGGATTTGCCGTGATCGTCAACTCGCCTGCGGTCTTCCGCTTCACCGCGCCGATTTGCCCCCAGCGGCATCTGCGAGCTGCCGAGGTCTTGGGAGCCGATTGTACCGGGGCTAAAGACGAGGACGCAGGCGCGATCTTAGCCGACCGCATCGTCTCGCTGATGCGCCAACTCGGCGCACCCAACGGCCTCAACGCCCTCGGCTACGGCAGCCAGCACATCCCGGCCCTAGTCGAAGGCACACTGCCGCAACACCGAGTGACCAAGCTCTCGCCGCGAGCGGCTGACGCTGAGGAACTGGCGGGGATTTTTGCGGACGCGTTGAGTTATTGGTAGGAAGCTGCCTTTAAGCAGATCTTGCGATTTATTCAACAGATTCGTTGACAACAGTTTTGTTGAATAAGGAAGAAACCGTGAGATCATCGCTCAGCCGTTGGGTAAGCGGCGATGGTTCGGTTGCAGCCATCATTTTACGACCTGACCTTACGCAGCTTTTGTCCCCAACTTTCCCATCCTTGTATCCTTTCCGCTACACTCCAGCGCCTCATATCCCCTTCCTCCCCACTGAGCCGTCGCCGTGGCACAATTCTTGCCCACTTGGCCGATCTTGCCATTTTGAGCGGTTTAGTGTATAAATCAGAAACGATAATGACCATCATCTCGGAGGCGACCATGTACGAATCGTCGGTAGGGGTGATCGCCTCAGCGTATAGATTCAAAGTCTCGTGGCCGCCCAAGCCAGCGCGCACCAGTTGAGGCCAGCCATAGCGGGCAAAGTCGCCAGCAAAAAACGTGCGCTGCCCACCCAACTCCTCGCTGTCGGCGTCAATGTCGTCCATAAACTTGTAGATGAGCGCAATAGTAATCTGCTCCACCTAGCTTTTCGGATCGGGCACCTTGCCGACGAGAATGTCGCGGGCTGTGTCAATGCGGCGTTTGGTAGCGGTATCGAGCATATTAGGTCCGGTAAACGAATCCCTCCCCGATCTTCCAAACCCCCTTCTCGCGAAAAGCGGGAATAGTCTGGCGACGAGCAGCGTTTGTAACAGCAGGTGCCGAGAGCCCATGCTGCTTGATATAATCCGACAGCCGGATAATGGCCTCCCCCTGCAAATAGCTCAGCCTCTTGTGCAGCGACTCCACGAGCGCCAACGCCAGAATATCTTCCATCGTCCTAGTCACTTGGCGACCCTCATAGTCCCTGAACGCCTGATAGTACCGCTCCTTGTCCGAGTTGCGAATGATAAGACGCGGCAGTCCAAGCTGGATAAGTTGAAAATTGATGAGAACCCGCCCCAAGCGGCCATTGCCGTCGCAAAAAGGATGGATGCTCTCAAAATCCAAGTGAAATCGGGCAATTTTATCGAGGAAGTAGGAGCCGAGATCGCTGGAATACTCGACGAGGATTTCATCTATCATGCGCTCGACATGCTCAGGTGCCGGCGCAATATGAGTCCCCACCCGCACGTATTCCCCCTGCTCGCGAAAGCGTCCAGCGATGGCATCATTAATGCCGCCTATGAGCATCTGATGCAAGAGTAGTATCAGGTCTTTGCTCAGCTCGCTGTCTTTAGCTTTGGTGCGTTTGTATTCCGTGACGCGGGCTAGATTTTTCGCCTCGAAAACTTCCCGCACAGACACATTGCGGGACAACACCTGCTCCAACAGGATTCGCTCTGTCTCCTCAAGCGTAAGGGTTGAATTCTCAATCGCGTTCGAGTTGTACACACTCTCGGGGACCTCCACTTCGTCGATCATCGACAGCAGCGATTCCTTGCCTTGGCGCAAGGTATCGTACGCTCGCTTCAAATCTTGGATGCGGTTTCTTATCAGCTCTGTAGTCGCCATATCATTATTGTATCTTATTCACGGTATATTGGCAAATATCCGTGAATGAATCGAAAAAATGGGTCCCATTCACGGTTTTTTAGAGAAATTACGTGAATGAACTAGCAAAAATGGGTCCCATTCACGATATATTGGCAAATATCCGTGAATGAATCGAAAAAATGGGTCCCATTCACGGTTTTTTTGGATAAATGCGTGAATCGCGGGGCTTCCTAAGCGACGAACTGGTTCAGAGACACGTAATCCTTGACATACTGGGGAACGAGCCTGCGGTACGGCTCCGGCATCGCGCGAAAGTCGCGGGAGGAAAAAGCCGGATTGGTCGCCAATGCAGCAAAGCGCCGATTCTCAATAATGTCCCTCCACCAACACCGGCTCCCGCTCCAGCCGAATCCCAAAGGTCTGTTCCACCGCATCCCGAATCTCACCAGCCAAAGCGAGAACCTCGCGGGTCGTCCCACCGCGATTGACCAAAGCCAGCGCGTGTCGCTCTGAAATGCCAGCGCCGCCCCTTTGCAGCCCCTTGCGAAATCCCGCCTGCTCGACGAGCCAAGCAGCCGGAACCTTGACGCCAGCCGAATCGGGAAAGCTCGGGACATCGGGATAGCGGTCCTTTAGTGCAGCAAAGGCTTCCTCGTCAATGACCGGATTCAAGAAGAAGGAACCGACGGAGCGGGAGTTGGGGTCTTGCGGGTCGATGACCATGGACTTGCTGCGGCGGAGCGCCAGCACCGCGTCGCGCACCGTAGCCAAGGTCGGGCGTTCGTCGTTCACATGCCGGCGCAACTCTGGATAGCGGATTTGCGGCTGGCCGCTATCATCCAAGCGATACGTCACCGAAGTCACAATAAAGCGGTCGCGGTCAGCTCCCTTAAAGCGGCTCTGACGGTAGGCAAAGCCGCATTCGGCGGGGGCAAATGCAATCTCCTCCAAGGTCTGCCGGTCGAGCGCCCGCACCTCCACGATGGTGTCTTTTACTTCTTGGCCGTACGCGCCCACGTTCTGAATGGGCGTCGCACCCACCGACCCAGGGATACCCGACAGACACTCCACACCGGCCAAGCCGCGCTCCACGCAGCACTGCACAAAGCCATCCCAGTCCTCGCCAGCCGCTACCTCGACAGTCTCACCATTGAACACCACGCCGCTAAGTCCCACTTTGAGTACCAAGCCGCTGTATCCCGCGTCGGCAAACAGCACGTTGCTGCCGCCGCCGAGCACTTGCACGGGCAGGCCCTCGGCCACCGCCCACGTCAAGCAGGCGCGCATCTCGTCTAGGGAGGTACACTCGGCCAAGTAGCGCGCAGGGCCGCCGAGGCCCATAGTGGTGAGCGGAGCGAGGGGGATGTTCTCGCGGAGGATTTGCATGAGACGCCTCTGAGCATTTGCGTTGTTGGTTATTATTAACTGACGTTACGCATCTGCGCCGAAGCGATAGATGTAGGGGCGTCCCTTGTGGGCACCCAGGCAACAGCCAGCCAGACCTACGAGGACAACCACAAGGGTTGCCCCTACCATGCGTAACATCAGTTATTCAATATAGCCAAATAGCCAAACCGGAGCGCATTGATGAAAAAGACCCTGTATCTCGCCAGCCCGTATGGATTCTCGGCCCAATGGAAGGAGCGGCTCCTGCCCCAATTCGTCTCTGCCTTAGAGGCATTGGGGGCCGAGGTCTGGGAGCCTTTTGCCCGCAACAACCAAGTCGATTTCTCTGCGCCGGGCTGGGCCTACCAAGTCGGTCAAGCTGACTTGCGCGACGTAGTCGAGGCCGACGCGATCTTTGCCATTGTCAACGGCACGCCCCCAGACGAGGGGGTGATGGTCGAATTGGGCGCGGCCATTGCCCTCGGCAAGCCGACCTTCCTCTTCCGCGACGATTTCCGCCGCTGCACGGATTCCGAGAACTACCCCCTGAACCTGATGCTGTTCACCGGCCTGCCAGAAGACGGCTGGGAAGCCTACTACTACACATCGCTCGCAGAAATTAGCGCGCCCGACAAGGCCCTCGTGCGCTGGCTTCAGGACGAACGGAGCTGACATAATGCGCACGACCATTCCCCCCCATCTGCTCCAAGACCCAGAAGTTGAAGCCTCCGAAAAGGTCTTGCGCGCCTGCGTTCACTGCGGCTTTTGCAATGCCACCTGCCCCACCTACCTGCTCACCGGCAACGAACTCGAAGGCCCGCGCGGCCGCATTTACCTCATCAAAAGCGTTCTCGAAGAGGACGTCCCCCCGAGCCGACAGACGGTCGAACACATCGACAACTGCCTCGGCTGCCTCGCGTGCGAGACCACCTGCCCGAGCGGCGTGGATTATTCGCTCCTCTTGGAAACGGCCCGCCCACGGCTAGACCAGCTCGTCAAGCGGCCATTGATGGATCGCCTACTGCGCGCCCTGCTGACGCGGATGCTACCTTACCCCGGCCGCACGCGCTTGGCACTCAGAATGTCCTGGGTGGGTCGCGCGTTCTCCTTCCTAATGCCCCGCGTCATGCGGCCCCTGTTAGACATGGCACCCAAGCGATTGCCGCGACCGGCTGCTGTAGCCCGGCCCGGAGTCGTGCCCGCCGAGGGCACGCGTCGGCTGCGCGTGGCCCTGCTCACCGGATGCGTCCAACAGGTGTTGGGGCCGCAAATCAACGACGCGACCGTGCGGCTGCTGACGCGGTTGGGGGCTGAGGTGGTCATTCCGCCGGATATGGGCTGTTGTGGCGCGCTGACTTTTCACATGGGCGAGCGCAAGCGCAGCCTCAAGCTAATGCAGCACACCATTGAGGTTTGGCATCGCGAGCTGGAAACGGGTGGCTTGGACGCGATTGTGCTCAACACCTCGGGGTGCGGCACGGCCATCAAAGAATACGATCACATCTTCCGCCACGATCCGCAGTGGGCCGACAAGGCCAAGGAGGTAGTGGGGCGAGTGCGAGACGTTTCCGAGGTGGTGGCGCAATTGGGATTGGGCGAGGCCGATCGCGCCCCGGCCCTGAAGGTGGCCTATCACGACGCCTGCTCCCTCCAACACGGCCAGCACGTCACCGAACCGCCGAGGCAACTGCTCAGAGAAGCGGGCTTTGAAGTCGTTGAGGTGCCCGAGGGCCATATCTGCTGCGGCAGCGCGGGCACTTATAACATGCTGCGCCCCGACTTGGCGCAACAGCTACAAGCGCGCAAAGTCGAGCACATCGCCAGCGTTGCGCCGCAGATCGTGGCGGCGGGCAACATCGGCTGCATGGAACAAATCGCCGCCCGCGCCGAAGTACCAGTCGTCCACACCGTCGAACTGTTGGATTGGGCGACGGGCGGGCCGCGGCCAACGGTGATATAGCGGAACTGAACCCATTCTCCTGACTAAGTACGGCTTCATTGACAAGAAGAGGCGTGTACTTTAATATGGTCATATGAAATGACTATATAGTCAGGAGTTGAGACCATGCAGATGTCCATTAGCGAATTTAAAGCCAAATGCACCCAAGTCGTGCGCGAAGTCGGCACCAAATACAAAACCGTGGAGTTGACCAACCGAGGCAAGGTCGTCGCGCAAGTCGTCCCCCCTGAGCCAGAGACTAAACCCGACCCTCAATCCTTCTTCGGCTCGCTCCGCGGTACGGTCGCGTACCAGCCTGGTTGGGATGAGCCGCTCGGCGAGGATGATTGGGAAGCCTGCCAGTGAAGTACTTGCTCGACACCAATGCGTGGATCTGGGCTTTAGAGGCACCGGAAAAACTGCCCGATCCTATAAGGAAGATGCTGCTGGAGCTGGATCACCTGCCCTTTGGGCTAGCGGCGATCAGTCCGTGGGAAGTGGCGAAAAAAGAGTCCAAGGGACTCTTGCAATTATCTATGCCTGTGCGCCAGTGGGTCGCGCACGCCACCCAAGCCCCGTTTATAGAGCTTCTGCCCCTTTCGGTGGATATAGCCCTCGAATCGGCGCATTTGCCTGCACCCTTCCACAAAGACCCAGCCGACCAGATGATCGTCGCCACAGCACGGCTGCATGGTCTAGTGCTGATCAGCGCCGATCAACGGCTGCGCGCCTATCCACACGTGCAAACAAAGTGGCAATAGTGAATCAGGAGGCGTTGTTCTGACCCAATTCGTCTTTAAGGTTCCGAATCTCCGTTTTGAGTTTCTTTATTTCCGCGCCTACCCCTACCACAAAGGCTAGGATCATCCAATTGAGAACCATGTTCATATCCATACGTCCGCTCCCTTGTTTAAAAATCATTCAATTTATTCGACAAACTTTTGCTTGAGTGCTCCCCAGCTCTCGGCTTCTATCGCGGTGGCCGGGATGGATATTTCAGTGAGGCGAGCGATTTGGGTGTTCGTACTCGGCGGGATGTTGCCACTGGCGAAAGTCTGCTTCGTCTCTACCACCATAGCGACGGCCCCAATCCCACGAGCATACCAAGCATAGGCGTCTATCTCGGCTGTCACTTCACCCAGAGACGCGAGCTGAGCGTTGCCCGTGAAGGTAACGACGCCGGTACCTGTCTGATGGACGCGCAGGAACTCAAAGGTGCCCGCCGGTAGCCGAATCTCGCCCCACGCATCAACCACGTACTGATAGTCGTACAGGCCGGAGCTTGTCACCCCGGGTGCTAGGGTCTGGTCCAACGAGAAATTTTCAACGGCCCAGCTTTTGCCAAATTCTAGCGGCCAAGGTGTCCCTATATCGACAAGCGGGATGGGAACTTGTCCGGCCGGCCCTTCGGCTCCAACGGGAACATCGCCTCCGGCACTGCGCTGGAAATAGTTGTACGTCTCAATCTCATCCGTTCCGCCAGTGGCATTGGGCACAATGGTAATGTTGTGGACGGCGTAATCAGCGTCGGGAAAGCTAGCGGCGTCGGGGGCCTGCTCTAGCGGGATGACCGAACTGCGGACGAAGGTAAGTATGCTGTTGGGGATGGATCCGGTGAGGTCTGAGGACTGATCGGCACCGGCAGAGCCGATGTCGAGGCCAGAGTCCTCTAGGCTGCTAGGGACTGTGGCGATTTCTTGTTCCCAAGTCATGCCCAAGGATAGGCGTAAATCGTCGGGAGAAAGGGTAATCTGGGCTGTAGCAGAAAGAGGGAGGAAGACGAGGGCGATTGATGCTAATGCACGGCCGACGAACATGGTGGTATCCCTTATGGCGATGAGAGTGTAGAGTCGATAGTATAGGTCCAATTCGGCACGGCCTTCAACATTGGACACCCGATAGAACTTTCAGTTTGTCTCAAACTGCCCGATTTTTGGGAGCACCTACAAAGGACCACGCCATGCAACTGAGAGAATCAATGGAGTTGGGGGGCCAGCACCTGCTGGGCTGGCTCGACCCGGAGCGCGACTACCTGCCCACGGGCAGTTGGGCCATCACCCACGATCTGGGCCGCTGGTGGGACGCCATGCTGCGCCTCGAATGCGCCACCGGCTTTGCCATCCCCGCGCACATGGAAGGGGCCAACCTGCGCAATCTCCACTGGCTCACCGACAATGCCGACGGGCTCCTCTGGGTGCCGCCGGGCTTGGATTGGCATCCCATCAAATTCGAACTCCACAGCCTGCGCGAGGGCATCCTGACCTTTGCCGCCCTAGCCCAGTACCGCAACAACGCCTGGGCCCATCAGGCCGGTCGCAAGTACCTCGAATCGATCCGCCGCGGCCTCAAGCCGGACTTCACCTGGGACTTCGACCAGTTCGACTACGCCCGCTACTTCACCGGCGGCGAAAACGAGGACCCGGGACACAATCCCTCCAACGAGGGCCGCTTTGCCCTGACCGTCCAGCACGGCCGCTGCATCGAGGCCCTCGTGTGGTACTACGAGGCCACGGGCGACGCCCTGGCTATGGAACTAGCCGAGGACCTGGCCCGCTTCCACCTCGCGTACGCCATTGCCCCCGACGGCACCATCCCCGACGAACTGGCGCACCGGGCTATCGGCGACCGCCAATCCCACCTGTACACCCTGTGCGGCCTGCTGCTCTTTGGCTGCAAAACCCACCAGTCCGAATACGTCGATGCAGTGGTGCGCACGTACCGGGCCGGCGTCCCCGCGCTGGTTAATGAATGCGGCTGGGTCGCCCACGATATGGGCCAAGCGCGCTTCCTCGACCAATCGGGCAATCTCCTAGCCAACACCGAATCCACGGGCGCGGCCGCCCGGCTCGCCCTGTGGATGGCGCGTTATACCGCGCATACCGAGTGCTACGACGACGTCGAGCGGCTGGTGCGCGCCCGGCTTTTCCCGGGCCAGATCACCCAAGCCGATATCCACGCCAACCCAGACCTAGAAATTCCCTCTAAGGCACTCGGCGGCTGGGGAGGCAACGACTACCCCCACGCTGGCAAGGGGTACAATCCCAGCGGCACGGCCGAAATCGTCCACACCATGAGCGCGATCTACCAGCACATCAGCGCCCTCGAGGAGGCTGGTCTTGTCGTGTACATGCACTTTGACTACGCCGACGACGCGGTCGAGATCAAGGCGGACAGAAGCGCCGAGGCCACCCTCGCGGTGCGGCCCCGCATCCACGACAACGTCCTGATCCGCGTGCCCGGGTGGGCACCCCCGGAATCAGTCCGCATCGAGATCGACGGCCGCCCAACGGCCCTGCGCATGGTGGGGTCATTCGCCTATCTCGGACGCCGACAAGTAGGCGTCAACAGCCAGATCGTCCTGCGCCATGCCCTGCCAACCCGCCGCACCCAAGAGACCATGGCGGCCGGAGACACCTACCACTTTGCCTGGCGCGGCGACCAGATCACCGGCGTGTACCCGAACGAGTGGCCCCTGCCGTTCTACCCGACGCTCGAATCTTCCTAGCGGCGGTTAAGACGGCCTCTCAGGCCCGCTGCCAGCGGCTGGGACTCACGCCCGGTGCCTCGCTTGCCATATTATCGGGCTTGTTGGGCACGTCAAAGTCCCAGTATCGCGTATTGGGGTCGGTGAAAAAAGGCCGCACTGAATCGGGTAGTTCGGCCAAGTCCTCCTCGTTCCAGGTCTCGACCTCGGCAATGGGGCCGGCCCAGGCCGGACGGTACGCAATGGCCAGCACCGAGCGCGTGTGCTCGCCCCTGTTGGGCCAAGTGCCGTGGAAAGCGCGATGGTTGAGAAAAACCGCCGAGCCAGCCTTGCACGGCACCACCACCTCCTCGGGATGGCGCTCGTAGCGCATGTACGGATTGGCGTCGGCGTGCATGCACAAATGGGAGCGCGGAATGACGCGGAAAGGCGACACCTCGGGCGTCAAGTCATCGAGGTAGTAGAGCACGCGGATGGTGAAGGGACAACTGCCGTTGTACCCGAAAATCTGCGAGCCGTAGGGCTGCCCGTCCGTGTGCAGGCTGATACCGGGCGTGCCAGGCTCGGAGCGGTCGTACCCGTAGCTGAGAAAGACGATCTCGTCGCCGAAGACCTGGCGCAAAAAATCAACAGTCGGCGCATGGGCGATGAGATCGGTCACAGCCCCCCCTTCAAACTGGATCTGGGACTTGCCGCGCTGGTGCGGACTGTAGTCGCGCGGCGTGGTCTCCCAAGTTTCAGCCTGGGCCTTGAGACGGGCGATGTGCTCAGGGCTGAGCAAGTCGGGAATGACCAGATAGCCTTCGAGCTCGACGTGGCGGATGCGCTCGCCTAGCGTGAGGGCGGCCCAGTCGCGGTCGTCGATGGTAGCTTTTTGCATGGCAGACTCTCCTCGATTGAGATTATACATCCCTACACAGCGGCACTGCTACCGCCGGTGCCTTTCATCAATGGTCGATTTGCACCTTTGCGCCAGTTTCCGCGCTTGCGTAAATCGCGTCTAGCAGCTTCATGAAGGTCAGCGCCTCGGCGGGAGAGACATCGGGCGGCTGAGCACCACGAATCGCGCCAGCAAAATCGCGGATCTCCGCATTGAAGTCTCCATCGCCGTGTTCCACAAATTCACCAGCGGAATCGTCGCCTTCCGCGTAGATGGCACCCAGCAACCGGCGCGTCCCCGAACGTCTCTTGCCCTCGGGCAGCGAAGTGGATTCCACCTCAATGGTGCCATTCGTACCCAAGACGCGCAAGCGCAAGTCCCACGCTCGGTCCGCCCAAGTGGAAATGACCGAGGAAGTATCCATCTGAATTGTCGTACCGCCGGCGCACCCTACCAGAAAACTCATGTAATCTTCTGAGTGACGCTCTACTTTTAGGGTCGTCGGAAACGCGCTATGGCTGACGGCAAAGGCCCATTCAGGTTGCGGACAACCCAGTAAAAACCAGGCCTGATCGAGGTAGTGCGAACCATGTTGGCCCAATGCACCGCCCTTAAAACCCCATCTATATAACCAACTCCTACCCGGCGGCGGCTCATAATGGACTCCCCGCTCGCGATAGTGGTAGTGGACGCGTGCGTGGTACGCACGCCCAATCCTGCCATCAGCGATCATTTGCCGACTCTCTCTGTTCTCCGCTTGGTGCCGCATGAAGTAGGAGTACACGAGCGTTTTCCCCGTGCTTTCCGCAACGGCGTTGACTTCCGCGACATCTGCGGCATTGCGACCGTGCGGCTTCTGCACCAACACGTGCTTCCCCGCCTCTAGTGCCTCAATGACCATCGGCTTCCGCACATCGGGTGCAGTGGCGACTCCAACGGCTTCAACCTCGTCATCGGCGAGCAACTCTCGATAGTCGCCATAGACTCTGGGGACATCGTTCTCCTCAGCGACCTGTCGCGCCAAATCTCGATTCAGATCGGCGACCGCCCAAGCAATGGTATCTTCGCCGACGTGGGCACCTGCCACCCAAGTCCTGCCAACTCGGCAGCCGATTACGCCCATTTTAATTTTGTCCATCACAATCACCGCCTTTGCAACCGCTCGAGTTTGGCCTGCAACTCGGGCTTTTCCAGCACTTCCCTATTGACCACGTGCTCGGGAATTTCGCCGCGCCCAATGCGCGCCGCCTGCCGGAGTCTGCCCCGCCAGGCCTGCATGTAGTACTCGTCGGTGTGACACAGAGAGTGCGGTGCGACCACGACATTATCCATTTTGAGGAGAGGGTTATCCGCATCGACGGGCTCCTGCTCAAACACATCCAGCCCAGCGCCGCGAATGCGCCCACTCTGCAGGACCCGTATCAGGGCTTGCTCATCGACGACGGGGCCCCGCGAAGTATTGATCAGGTACGCCGTCGGCTTCATCAAGTTCAATTCCCGCTCGCCGATCAGGTGGCGCGTCTGCGCGCTGAGCGGGACGCTGATGCTGACGAAGTCGGACTCGGCCAGCAGGGTATCCATAGCGACCAGTTCCACATCTACATCGGCCACATCCTCCTCGCTCAGATTGGGATCGCAGCCCAAATGCCGCATGCCAAAAGGCTTGGCCAGCAGGAACATCTCGTGCCCGATATTGCCCACGCCAATGGAACCGAGCGTCTTGCCGGTCACCCCTTCGCCGCGATAGAGGCGCTGGTCGGCCCAGCGTCCCTCGCGGGTGATCCGATCCTTGTTGATCAGGCGCGTGGCCAAGGCCAGAATAAAGGTGATGATGGTGCAGGCCATGGGCCGGCGCACAGCGTCGGGGGCCGTGCAAAGCATTACATCGGCCCGCGTCAGAGCCTCGACATCAATGTGGTCGTACCCAACGCCGGTGAAGAGCACGGCCACGAGCTGGTCGTTGCCAACTAGGGAGCGCTCGCTCCAGCGGGACGCGCCCGAGATAACCGCGTCGCAGCCGCGCACCTGCTCAGGAGCAATTTCCGCGCTCCGCTCGGCTAATATCCGGTACTGGATCTCGGGCATTTCATCGAATAGTTCCAGCCCAGGGCCGGGCAAGTCGAAATTCCCCTCCGCGTCGAAGAACTCTTGGGCGATTCCAACCGTAACTTTAGTGGTCATCTACATCCTCTCGATACATGGAAAAATCCCGCACCGCGCCGTCGCGGAGCAGATCGTATTCGCTGTGGCGGAAACGACCCACCAGTTGGATGCCGTCCCGGCGCTGGCTCAGGTACTCCTCGCGGTTGCGCGGATAAATCGCCGGCTCGGTGGCAATCCCCTTAGCCAGGGCGATCTCAATGACGCGCTCCATGGCCCGCACCACTTCCGGGTGTTCCCAATCGCCGTGAAAGCCCATGGTCGCCGCCAAGTCGCCGGGGCCAAAGACCACGGCGTCCACCCATTCGTTGGCGAGCATGGCCTCGGCATTTTCGATGCCGCGCCAGGACTCGATTTTGAGAATGAGCATCGTGGCCTCGTTGGCCTCGCGGCAATAGCGGGCCACTTCTCCAGCGGCGTACTCCACATTGGCACCCATGGCCAGCCCCCGCTCCCCGTCCGGCGCGTATTTCATCCAGCGCGCCAGCGCCGCGACTTGCTCGGGCTCTTCGGCGTGGGACAGGCAAATCCCCAACGCGCCCGCATCGAGCAACCGCGACACAAAGGGACGCTCGGGCACCAGAACCGTCACCACCGGAGCAAGGCCATTGTCCCGGGCCATGACCAGGAAGTTGGTCAGGGTTTCGTCGTTGTGGATCACGTGCTCGTTTTCGACCAACAGCATATTGTACCCCGCTTGGGCCGCGATCTTAATCACCGAAGGACGCAGCGACTCAAAGACATTGAAGCCAAACAGCGGCCCACCCCTGCGGAGAATTTCCTTGGCCGGGTTGCGGATCAGGGGACCTTCTGCCGTCATATCAATCCATTTCTGCAAAGCGGCGCAACACGTTCTCGGTGATGCGGGAGACATTGTTGTCGCCGTGGTTGTACGAAAGGCAACTGCACCAGCTAATAGAGCCTACCGAAAATACCGCGCCGCCCTTGGGGCCTTCAAAGTACACCATGTCGGACCGCACCAGAGGATTCTGGCTGCCGCCGGTATTGGGTGCCGAGACCAACTGGTCTTCAATCGCCACCTGGTACAGATCGGTGAAACCCTCGGCCGAAGCGAGCAAGAGGGCGTGGTCAGGCGTCCCCAAGTCGTGGTCGACCCGGTCGATTTCAAAGCCGGCAGCGCCGTGCTCCAGGACTAAGGCGGGAAAGTCGCCGATTAATTCCTCGGGATCTAGGCCCTCAAAGATAAAGGCCGCCCTCGGGTCCAAACTGTCCGGCTGCCGTTTATAGGGACGGTTGCGGCCGCTGCCCTGAGAGGTAAAACCAACGCCGACCATTCTTTGCGGTGCCCGGTTGCGAAAGCGCCAGAGGCCGCCCATCTCGCCTGTGGTGCTGTGAAAGTGCTCGCCGGGGGCGGCCTCCCAGACGCGCGAGCCCCGCCAGCGCCTGACTTCGGCGATGTGCGGACGCTGGGGGTCGAAGGAGGCGATCCAGTAGAAACCGTTGCCCCCCAAGTACATCAGGCGACCGCCCCCCGCCTGGTACGCTTCCAGCCCTTTGAGCATGGACGCCGTCCAGTACTCTGGATGAGTGCCGGTGAGAATCACCTGGTACGACTCCAACAACTCGCTGCCTTCGCAGTGCAACTCGTCGTCGGTAATCACATCGTAGGCAAAGCCCTTGGTGTCCAGCCAGTCGAGCAGGTGGAGATCGGCGTTGAGCAGGCGCGGCCAGTCCGCAGCCAAGGAGCGGGAGGGCATGCGGTACAGGGGACGAAAATTTAAGATCGGCCGCAAGCGCGACGAATAGCAGACCCCCGTGCCGTCGCTGTGCAGGTCGTAACAACTCAAGAGCCGCTGCTCCTGCATGTACTGGTCTTGCGGGACGGCGTCGCTGCTTTCGCGCAGATCCAGCATGGCGCGGATCGGATCGTTAAAGCGCTGATTGGCATAGACCAAGTACGTGAGGGTAGGTGCCAGAAAGGCGATGCGGGCTTGGGCCTTTGCCGGGACGACGATAAAGGGCAGGTAATCCTCGGCGTCGGCACCGGTCAAGTGGGCCGCGTACACGCCGCTCGGCCAGTCTGCGGGCACGGTCCACTCGAAGGCGGCATCCCACTGGGCGTCTTCGAGATCGTCGTCGTGGAAGTGAATGGCCCCGTACTGGTTGGGGGCGACTTTGAAATCTGACTCGTCGCCGGTCCAGTTGTGCCCGGTCACGGCCCGAGTCGGCAGGTTGACCGTGCGGCCGTGGAGTTGGTTGGCCTCGGTGTCGCGCACTATTTCCGCGCCGATATCGAGGGAAAAGTCCCAACTGGCGATCGGGATGTCGGCGTCGGCCTCCGCCACGGAAAGCGCGCGACCGTAAAGCCGCGGATTGTCGATCTTGCCATTGAAGTGGTGGGTGGCCACCGGCCCCGATGCAGCGGCCATCAGCAAATCCGCCTCGTTCTCTCCCACAGTTAGAGGGCCGATGGTTTTGCAAACCTCTGCTCGGGCGCGGGCCACCGGCCAGTTGGACTGTAGTTCCTGGTAGAGGTGGACAGTTCCAGTGGCCGCGTCGTAGCTGGCGGCGATACAGTGCCATTGCGCTGTGTGCAGGGCTACGCCAGTGCTCACCTTTTCCAGCCGCGTCCCATCGCCGACCCACAGAGCCAGCGACCCGTCCTCGGCGATAAAGAGGCCATAGCCCGATTGGCCGGACAACTTGGTCAACAGCCCTTGCAGACCCTTTTGCGGCGTGGTGGGATAAATCCACGCCCGCAGGGTAAACCCATTGGGGCAATTCAACAAAGGATGGTGCGGCACGACCGCGTACGAGCCGCTGTGGATGGCTTGGTACTGGCCCGAGTACTCGCCACTGATCGAGGATGCGAGCGCTTCAATTTTGCAGCCGGGGCCCTCGGGATTGGCGTCCGTATGCCGCAGGCGCACGAGTTCGGCGCGATACGTGGGCGCTTCGCTACTGACCATAAAGCGTATGGTCTGCCCGGGTCGGACGCTGAAACGGTCACTGTACCCGACGGTTTTCATTGATTTCCTCCGCGCTATTGGGGCCGTACAACCAAGACCGGGGACAGTTTGCTGTGGTCTCTAGCGCACAAGAATAGTGGAAAGCGGATCACGATGCCAAGGCTGCCAGTACCTCTTCCGGCGTCCGGTCCGACGTGGCAAACGGATTGACCACCTGAACCGCGCCGAACTCTTGGCCGTCTTGCAGGTCCTCGGTCAGCAGAACCTTGCACTCGCAGGTCTGCGCGGCAGCGACAATGAGTGCGTCCCACCAAGACAAGAGGAAGCGATCCTGCAAGACCCAAGCTCGGTTCAGCATCGCTAGGTCAGCGGCTACCGGCTGCCACGTTGCGAGCACCTTGACGATCTCTTGGGCTTCCGACCGGTCGAAGTTCAGCCGCCGCTCATGCGTGAGACTCACGTAGAGTTCTTGGAGGACCTGAAAGCTCAGACGACCAGAGCGGCTGTGCACAAGTAGTTCGATCCATTGCTCGGCGCAAGCCTGCTTTGACGGATCCGAGCTATCGTGGCGGTAAACGAAGACATTGGTGTCAACGAAGACCGGGACGGTCATACAATTCCTCGCGCGTTGGCCTGCGGCCGTGTGGCCAGTTGATCTTGCGTGGCTTCATCTCCAAGTAGCGCTTCATCGCAATCTCGTACTCGTCTTCCTGACGCTGCATACTTTCCAGCAGTTCGGCCAGCCATTTGGAGACGCTACGCTCGTTTTCGGCAGCCTTGATCCGCAGCCACCGAGCGACATCCTCCGGTAGGGTAATGGTGATGTTCTTCATGCTAAGCCTCCGGTATTCGCAAAGTATAGGTGCCAAAAGACCGGGATGATTTCTATAACACAAGATATAGTGAAACACGGAAATCGTGTCAATGAAGCGGAGATCGTTGACAAAGGCCAGCGCAAGAAAGTATAGGTTTCACTACGCCAGTTGCTCATCAGAAGCAATCCGGCCGTCGTGGATGCGAATCAGCCGCTCGGCCTGTAGGGCAATAACGGGGTCGTGGGTCACCAACAGCACGGTATTGCCCTCTTCGTGCAGGGCGTCGAAGAGCAGCATGATCTCCTCGCCGGTGCTGGAGTCGAGGTTGCCGGTCGGCTCGTCGGCCAACAGCAGCGAAGGCCCGTTGGCTAAAGCGCGGGCAATGGCCACCCGCTGACATTGGCCGCCGGACAGCTCGGTCGGGCGGTGCGTCATGCGGTCGGCCAAACCAACTCGCTCCAGCGCCTGAATCGCCCGGGCGCGGCGCACCTTGCGGCGCTGGCCGTTGTAAATCAGCGGCAGCTCGACGTTTTGCAGGGCCGACGCGCGCGGCAGCAAGTTGAAGGTCTGAAAGATGAAGCCAACGCGGCTGTTGCGCACTTCGGCCAGTTCGTTGGCATTCATGCCCGACACATCCGTGCCGTCCAAGCGGTACGTCCCATCCGTGGGCGAATCCAAGCAACCGAGGATGTTCATCAACGTGGATTTGCCCGAGCCAGAAGGCCCCATCAGCGAGACGTATTCGTTGTCCGCAATCGCCAAATCCACCGAGCGCAAGGCGTGTACTTCCTCAGTGCCGCGCACGTAAACCTTGCTAATGCCATTCAGTTCGATCAGCACAACATCACTCCGAACGCAAAGCATCCACCGGGTCGAGCCGCGAGGCGCGGGCCGCTGGATAGATGCCAAAGAAAAGACCAATCGCAATGGACAAGGCCAGCACGAACAGCGTGGCCTCCGGCGAGACAATGCTGGGAAACTCTAACTCGCTGTAATGGGAAATGACGCGCGCAATGCCCTCGCCCAACCCATAGCCCGCAGCCACCCCGAGCGCGCCCCCCGTCAAGCTCAGGGCCATCGCTTCGATCACAAATTGCCACAGCAGCGTCACCGGCTTGGCACCGAGGGCCTTGCGGATGCCAATCTCGCGGGTGCGCTCGGCCACCGACACCAGCAAGATGTTCATAATGCCAATACCCCCCACCAACAGCGAAATCCCCGCAATCCCCCCCACGACCAACTTCAATAGCAAAATGATCTGCTCAACCTGCTCTAGAATGCTGCGGCCGCTAACGATCTGATAGCTAGCCTCTGGGCCGTGGCGCTTTTTGAGTGCCTTTTCAATGTCCTCGGTAATGTGGGGCACGTCTTCTTGCTCTTTGGCGTGGGCTACCATGGATTGGATGTACTTGTTGCCGGCGAGGCGTCGCTGGGCCGTCGTCACCGGCACCAGCACTTGATCGCCCCAGTTCTCGCCAAAGGTCTGGCGCTCCTCCATGAGACCTACTACCGTAAAGCGCTGGCCGTTGAGCTTGAGCTCGCGGCCCAAGAAGGGAGCCAAGCCAAACAACTCCTCGCGCACCTCTTGCCCAATCACGCAGACCCGGCGCAGCTTGTCCAAGTCGGCGTTGATCAGAAAGCGACCCTCGGCGACCTCCCAGTTGTACACCTCGGCGAACTCGGGCAAGGTCCCGGCCGCCCTGCTCTGATAGCTGGCCTTGCGATAGCGCATATTGGCCCCATGCGTCATAGAGGGCAGGACCGCGGCTAAACGGTCGGAGGATTGCTCAACTACGACCAAGTCGTCCATGGTCAGGGGCTTATAGCGGGGGTTGGGCACCCAGCGGCCGTCCTTGAGCTGCATGTATTGCGGCGAGATCATCACGAACTGCGCCCCGCCTAACTTGCCAAACTCGTCAATGACAAACTGCCGCATCCCCTCGCCAATGGACACGATGCCGACGACCGCGCCGACCCCGATCATCATGCCCAGCAAAGTCAGCGCCGTGCGCAGCTTGTTGACCCATATTTGCCCGAGGGCAATGCGGATGGCTTCGAGGAAGATCACGTGCGACGCAGCGCTTCTACCGGATCGAGCCGGGCAGCGCGAAAGGCGGGATAGACGCCGAAGAAAATGCCGACCGCCGATGAAAAGCCAACGGCCCAGAGCACGGACTCAGCCGAGACAATGCTGGTAAATGGCGCACCGGGCGCGAGCTGCTGAATGACAAAGGCCGCCCCCAAGCCAAATCCGAAACCAGTGAGGATGCCCAGCAGGCCGCCGACCATGCTCAAGACTACGGACTCGGCGAGGAACTGGCCGAGGATGTGGCGCGGCTTGGCGCCGAGGGCCTTGCGGATGCCAATCTCGCGGGTGCGCTCGGCCACCGACACCAACAAGATGTTCATAATGCCAATACCCCCGACCAACAGCGAAATCCCCGCAATCCCACCGCCCACTTGTTGCAAGACGCGGAAAAACTCATTGGCGTCGTCTATCTCTCCTTGGCTAGTCTCGATTCTGAAGTCGTCGCCGTGCTCGTGGTGTCGTCGGAGGACGCGGCGCACCGCAGCGACAACCCGATCGACAGCATCCAAGTCCTCGACGAACAGCGTGAGTCCCGAAAAGTGATCCTCTCCTCGCAGTCGCTTTTGGGCCGTGGTGTACGGGACCAACACTATATTGCCGTCACTGCGGCCAAAGCGGACGCGCTCGTCGAGCACGCCAACGACCACGTAGCGGTCGCCGTTGAGCAGGATTTCCTTGCCCAGCGGGTTGGCCCCCTGAAAGAGGGTCGCATACACATCGTCGCCGAGCAAGCAGACCTTGCGGGCGAGGCGCAAGTCGTCCGCGTTCAGCGGCCGGCCGCCGAGCACGGGCCAGTTGAAGCCTTCGTTGAACTCAGCGGAGGTGCCCGTATAACTCGCATCCACAGTGGTTTTGCCACGCTGTAGGGAGGCACTGCCCTCGACGCTAGGCACGAGCGCGTGCAGCCCGTCGATTTCCCGCTGCATGGCCACCATGTCGGCCTCAGTCAGGTACTCTTGCCAAGGGCGGCGCACCCAGCGGCCATCCTTGCGCACCCACTGGCGCGGCGGCTCTACCTCGATCATGCCCGCCCCACCGCTAAAGACGAACTGCGAGATCACCTCGCGGCGCAATCCTTCCCCAAGCGACACAACCGCAATGATGGCCGCCACGCCAATGACAATGCCCAACAGCGTCAACAGCGAGCGCAGCTTGTGCGCCCGAAGCTGACCCAAACCGGCGAAGAGGGGTTCGAGAAGGGTCATTGGCGTTTTTCGTCCTTCGGGTTGAAGATGCAGCAATTAAAGCATCATTGATAAGGCGATTTGGTAAGAACGATCTTGTTGTCAGGCTTGGAACAGGTTATCAAGAAACTGCCATCTACCATCACCCATCGTACCATACGCATCTGTGAAGTCTCCATTACATTAATAGGGGCTTCTTGTAGCGTAGTCGCCATGTCTTGTATCTGGGTTAAACAGCGATCAAAAGACATACGTCTACTGATACTTTTTACTTCTTTAGACTGCATTAATGAGACTAATTCCTTCCTCGAAAACTCTATAGATTCTTGTTTTTGTGGAGGATATGAACGAGTCTTTTTAGGTGTTTCCCTATTAGTAGGCAATCCTTCAAGCAACATCAAACCCATGGGAATCCCCACAAGAATAGCGGCTATGATGAAAAAATTTTTCATTTTTTTCATATTCGTTTTTCCCGATTAGGTATGATGCCTGCAACCTTGATGCCGCAGACAAAGATTGGGAATTATATACCATGGTGCCGAAAACTGAATTGGCCTCCAATTTGTCACGAAAATTGGAGTGGGCTTGCCGGCACAACGGCACTATGGGTGCCGTTGCCAAAAAAAGGGTCTTGAAATCGAACCCTTTGTACGATATTGAGACCCCCATCAACGTCAAAGTCGACGTTGAAGATGAAGCGGCACTATTGTATATAATCCCCCTTCAATGGCATACAGGTTAGGATTGTTTCTTGTTCAGGCATCTTCTGCCTCATCAAGTGACGAGATAACATCTTTAACTTGTTGCTTGATATTTTCGCCCATATAGATATTTTTTAAAGCCCACTTAGCCAGAGTCTGCCGATCCGAAATTGGGAATATCCCGCCAACCCCGTCAGCAAGAATTACCATCAACATATTGCTTCCAGAGTGGGACGGTAGAAATACAGATGGCCCAAGATCGGAATCTTCAATAGCAAAAGGAAAATTCTGACGAAGCAGCATGTTGCTATGTTGACCGCCATGAACCTTCGAGGAACTTTTTTTGCTTTTTCTGATTAGATCGTTTGGGGCACGACGATTTGGTATTAGGTGTACATCTAATTGATATGCTACCCTTCTTGCAGCAAAAATAAACTGGTCAAGATGAAATATATCTTCTTGTGGCGACTCCAAAATGCAGTCGCTTAGGTTATATCGAAAATCAGGGGATGTATATGGCCTGATCCGTTCTAAAAATTCGACGGGACGCTCTTCTCTCCATCCATGTGGGCCAATCTCCTCTGGCTTACTTAAATATTCTGGAAAATCTTCAGAGACATACGACTCGACATCATTAAACAACCTAACTAGATCGTGGCCGTATCCTTTTGCGGATTTTCCATTGAGCAAGAGAGATGCCTTTAGGTATTTCTCTATTGCTTGTCCAGCTAACCAATAAAAATTCGGTAGATGATCGTGAAAAAAAGAGATACGCGAACAGATGTAATCCTGATCCGCCCTGTTTACAAATAATTCTGTGACAAAATAACGCTTCATAGAATCTATACATGGTTTTTCGGTTGTCATTTTTATAAAAACCTCGTATAAAGGTAAAATTGGTCGTAGCTTGAGATTATCTCAGCCCCACCGGACACAGGCGCATGAGTTCGAGTGAGCTATAGCGCTGCTCGGCGATGCCGGCGGCCATAGCCGGCGTTGTCGGTTGCCAGCGCCCTTCGTCGGTGCGCTGGCGCAAGGAACGCTGGGGGTGATGAAAATTGTAGCGCAACGCGCCAATCCAACTGAGCGCATCATGCCGATCCGACCGACGTGAAAAGCGCAGGGTTTTGCGCCCCTTTCGTGCGTTACGCATCCGGTCGGTCAGGTTGAAGCGCTCGATGGCACTGGTATTGGCTTTCGTCCAGCCCAACTGCGCTACGACCTCAGCCAAGCGGCCCTTGCCAAAGCGGGGTCGGATCTCGACCCGTTGGACTCGTCCGCCGTGCCGATGCTTGACAATCTGGGCGTATACCAAGCCTTGGGGGATGCGAACAACAGGGGCCGGCCGGCGGCCCCGGCGATGGCGTCGAGGCACCGGATAGGCTCGACCAAAGGTGGCCACAATCGCTTCGGGATAGGTCGGCTCGCCATCGGTAAACAGCGCCGGCAGCCGCGCATCACACGAAAGCCGCGCTGCCGCATCGGCCACGACTTGATGAATCGTCGTCGTCGTACGGCGACCCGGCACCAGCGATACCAGCAATTTACTCTGCGGATCCAAACTGGTAGCATCCCAATAATCCCCCCGTTCACTCGGATCGTCCATCGGCGTCATGTGCCGTTGTTTTTTGGCCACATACGACCATTTCTCATCAAATTGGAGCGCCCTCGGATGCACGTCACGCACCAGCCGGTCATGCAGTTGATAGCTGACCGGTCCGCTCACGCGCAAAAGGCGGCTAACCGCATCCTTGGACACCCCCACCAAGCGCGCCGTGGCATTCAAGCCACAGGCACTATCCAGATGCTCGATCACCGACACGGCTTGGGCTTCACCGATTTTGCAATTAAACAACGCCGTGCCTTTGCGCTCGCTGAATTCCTCGCCGCAGCACCCACAGCGCAGATAGCGAATCCGGTCGGCTCCATAGGTCTTGCGCACCCGCAGGTTGGCTTGGCCGCGTTGGCCGTAGGTCTTGCATTGGGCATTGAGACAGCACAAATTCTCCAACGCTGGTCTTGGCTCTTTCATCTGTATCCCTCCTTGCTTGGCGGTTTGGAGAGATAAATAAAGGGCACAAGGCCAGCACTAGACCTAACTGGTCTGAGATAATCTCACGTTACGACCTAAAATTTGAGACCCCCATCAATGTCAAAGTCGACGTTGAAGATGAAGCGGCACTATTGTATATAATCCCCAATTAAAGCCTGATGTTACGCATTGTAGGGGCAACCCTTGTGGTTGCCCTTGTAGAATCCCGCTGGCTGAATACGCGGTGTCTCATGGGCGACCACAAGGGGACGCCCCTAAACCTACTCGGTTCGGCCCAGATGCGTAACGTCAGGTGCTAAAGATAAGTTAGATGAATCACAAACCAAAACGGCCCCGAGCGTTCTGCTGCGGCTAATTTGCACCACCCATTTGCATTGACTAAATTTATTCAGAGTTCATTGACTAAATTTTAACAACAACCGTAACCCTATGCTATTTTATGAACTTAGAAGAATTTCAGATTCACAATAGCCATCTCGAAGGTGCCTTTTCCGATCTCGACCCGCACCTCAGACGCCTACGCCATCAGCCCCTAATCTATCGTTTTCCCCTCCTCGACCGCCTGCCGCGCGACCAGCCAGGCATTTACACTGTGGGCGGAGGCCGCCAGATCGGCAAAACGACTCTGCTCAAACAGTGGATGGCCGATCTGCTTGCAACCGGCCTTGACCCGGCCCGTCTGCGCTTTTTCACCGGCGAACTCATCGACGACCACCACGCCCTAGTGCGCTTGGTATCGTCCCTACAGCGAGAAATGCCCACTGAGGGCCAGCGCTATATCCTGCTCGACGAAGTGACCTATATCGCCGGTTGGGACAAGGGGATCAAGTACCTCGCCGACGCTGGCTTACTCGAAGGCGTCGTGCTCATTGCGACCGGCTCGGACATGGCGGTCATCCAAGAGGCCCGCATGCGTTTTCCCGGCCGCAGAGGGCAAGCCGCGGTGGTTGACTTTCACCTCCATCCCCTCAGCTTTGCCGCGGCCGTGGGTCTAAAGCGCTCGCTGAGCAACCAAGAGCTGCTACAATTAGCACAGCCTAGATCGCCGCTACCCGCAGAAACCGAGCAAGTCCTACTTGAGGAATTTCTCGCCTATCTAGTCCACGGCGGCTTTCTCACCGCCATTAACGATATGGCCCGCCACGACTGCATCCTCCCGGCCACATTCGCCACGTACAGCGACTGGATACGCGGCGACATGCTCAAGCGCGGCAAGCAGGAGCACTATTTGGGCGAAGTGCTGGCCGCCATTGTCCGCTGCTACGGCACCCAGACCACTTATAACGCCTTGGCCCGCACACTCAGCATCGACCATCCCGCTACCGTGAGCGACTATGTCGCCCTGCTCACCTCTATGGATGTCCTCCGCGTACAGCCAGCCTTGCGCGAGGACAAGCTGACCGCTGCGCCGAAAAAGGCGCGCAAAATTAGCTTTTGCGACCCCTTCATTTTCCACGCCGTACAAAGCTGGCTGCACGAGGCGCAGGATCCTTTCGCCGCCCAGGTGCGCCCCCTCCTCGCCGACCCCGAGCGCATCGGCCCCTTAGTAGAAGCCTGCGCCGTTGCCCATTATAGCCGTCGCTATCCCACCTACTATATCAAAGACGAGGGCGAAGTGGATATTGCCTATGTAAAAGACGGTCGTTTTTGGCCCGTGGAAATCAAGTGGACGAGCCAGTTGCGGCCCAAGACGCTCAAACAGATCGGCAAGTACGCCAACAGCCGCATCCTCGCCCGCCGGAGTGCGCCGGAGTGCATAGGAGATATTCCCGTCGAGTTCCTACCCCAAGCCCTGCTGCGTCTCGACCTAGAGGCGCAGACTTAATAGAGCGGTCATCAGCCTTCCTCATCCTCCCCCTCGTCCTTCTCCTCGTCCTTTTGCTCCAGTTTGCTGCGAATGCTAGCGGGGTCTTCGGCAACGCGGTCGCCGCTGGTGAGGCCGGAGAGGATTTCGAGGCGGGTCGAGGTCTCAATGCCGATGGCCAATTCCACCTCGGCGAAGGCGCTGAGCGGCAGTTGCAGCACGCTGTCTGGGCGCGTGCTGTCCGAGTGCGTGCTGTCTGGAACGGCAACTAGCGAATCCGGCGACGCGGCGATATACGCGACAAAGCGGCCGCGCGTGCCCTCACTGCGCTCGTCTTCTTCGTCCTCGTCGTCAAATACCTCCAGCACCCGCTCAACCGGCAGGTACACCGCACTGTCGCGCCGCGCAAAGAGAATGTCAATGTCGCAGGACATGCCTTGGCGCAGGCGCGGCGCGTTGTCGGTAATCTCGATCTCCGTGTCAAAGGTGACGATGGTGCTGCCCTGCTTCTGCTGGCCCACCGGCGCAATCCAGCGCACCCGGCCGCGATACGTGGTGTCGGGATACGCATCTACGACAATGTCCACGTCTTGGTCGATTTCCACCCGGCCAATGTCGATTTCCGCGATGTCGCCGCGCACGATTAGCTGGCTGGGATCGCCGATCTCAAAAAGCATCGTCCCACCGGAATACGACGAAAGCCCAGAGGAGACCACCTCGCCCACCTCTACGTCGCGGCGGATGACAATGCCGTCGATCGGGGCGAGAATGCGCACCTCGTCGAGCGCGACTTGGTCTTCTGAGAGCTGAACCCGCTGCAAGTTGGCCTTGGCTTCGAGCATGTCGAGTTCAAGCTGGGCCAAGCGCAGGCCAGTGCGCGCGCGCGTCAAGCGCACCTCAGCTTCCTCAAACTGCTTGGCCGGTATCATCTTGCTGTCGAAGAGGGTCTTCTGACGCTCGAAGTTCCGCTCCTGCTCCGCTAGGTCGATCTTGCCCTGCTCCACGCTCGAGCGCTTCTGATACAATTGCAGCGATTGATTGGGATCTGGCTCGATGACGGCCATCAACTCACCCGTCTCCACCCACGCGCCAGCCTCGATAGGCAGGTCGCGGATTTCGCCGGCAATCGTCGATTTGACCTCCACAGTCCGCACCAGCTCAATGCGGCCCGTTTCGGCTAGCTTATCGACGACTGCGCCCCGCTCGACTAGCGCCGTGGGATAGGTCTCTTCGGCCTTTTCCTGCCGCAAGTTGAAATAGACCGCCGCTCCGACCGAGCCGGCCAAGAGCAAGAAGACGAGGAGCTTCAAAAGAGGGCGCTTCTTGGTTGCCACCTCAACCTCCAGGTCCGAGGGTGCTGAAGAACGCGCCGATGGCGAGGAATATCAGCGTGACAGCCGCAACGCCTGCATAGGCGCGGCTGCGCTCTATCTGCCCGACGATGGACAGCCCGAGGCCGGCGATGACGATCATCCAGACGATAAAAGGATCAATGAGGCTCAATAAAGCGCCCCCGAAACTTTTTTGGGCTTCCTCGGAGAGGAACATCCCCAATCCTATTTGCACATCCATCGTCTCATTGGCCAAGACCAGCGGCGTCTTGACAATATGCTGGAGAATGGAAATCAGCGACGTGTACGCGACGATGGCCAAGCAATGGCCATAGCCGAGCAGGCCGCCGAGTAATTTGCCTACTAAAAGGTAGATCGCAGCGCCAATAAAGAGCATGACAAACGTCATAATCGGCGCGGCAATTAGCCCGCTGATCCGTATGGCGTCTCCAGTACCCTCCACATTGGGCTGTTCCGCGGACGTCTGTCCCCGTATCTGCTCCATCGCCTCAGCCACGTAGATCGGCGAGGTTAAATACGTGGAGAAGAAAATCGCCAACGCGACTATAATGGTCGGCACCAGCCAGTCGGCGGCACTGCGCTGCTCGGCTACGGCTTCAAAGGTCTCGGATGGAGCGTAGAAGACGCGCAATATGCGACCGACGACGCTCATTTCTGCTTGGGGTGCTTCCATGGCGGTTCCTTTGTGGGGGTGAAGGTTTTTCGCCGCTAGCGGCGAATGCTCCGTCCATGAGAAGCAAACTAACGATTGGCTATCACAGTTCCAAACAAAGTAGGGGCGGTTCGCGAACCGCCCCTACGGATAGGGCTACAACCACTGCAACAGGAACCGAGCCTGCGCCTCCTCTAGGCTCAGCAGGCCCTCGACGTACTTGCGGATGCGCCTCAGCGTAGCTGCCGGATCACTGCACGCTCCCTTGAAGAACAAATCGCGCGTCTTCTCCCAACGCCCACCTATGTCCCCGAAAGTATCGGCCGCAGCCGACAGGGCACCCAAGCCAGTTGCCGCCGCCAGCCGCCGCAGGTTGTCGTCCAGCCGCTGGCGCTGTGGGCCGAGTAGGGCTATCTGGCAGAACACCTCCCGCATCCAAACGCTCATACTCTCTTCGTCCCGCTCAATCTGACGCTCCATCTCCTCGACAAAGCGCTGCGCGGCCGGCAGGCCCGTCTCTACCCGACCGACCTTGTTGCCCGCGAGCATCTCCCGCACATCCTCCAAGAGCACCTGCTCCATTTTTTCAACCGGATAAGGATCGAGACCCTCGGGCACCGCGTAGTCGTACACCACCAGTTCGGGCAACATCTCGGGCAGACGAGAGAGCGGTACCTGCCCCACAAAGCCCTGCGGATTAACCAGAATCGTCAACATATCCGTCGCCTGATCGTATCCATAGATGAGCATGGCCTCGCTCGCACCGGGGACGCGATTGTATTGAAAGGCCGCATCGCTCACATCGCGGGCATCCACCCAAGCGAGCAGCACTCGATCTGCGGCAATCGACTCCTCAATCACCTGCCACAAGTCGGCAAAATTGTCGCGGCGCACCTCGCAGCGCTCAATTCCGTAGAGATAGTACAAATTGCGGTGGATCAGCTCGTCGGCGGGCAGGCCGATTGGCATTCTCTCCTCGGCGTCAAAAAAGAACGACCAACCCATCAAGGATCCGTAGTACGCTCGCTCGTCGGCCAGTTGGGGACTGTAGTATTGAAGCGCGGCCATAATAGTCTCCCCAGAGGCAAACAACGCGGGGTGCCCTTCGACTCGGTATAGATCGACAGGGCGGCGTACCTTTTTCACGGTATCCTCAGTCGGTTAGAAGGTGAGTTGCCGAAGTCGGAGCAAGGCGTACGTACAGAGTGGTCTAAAAAGGACTTCTGATTTAGACAGCGGATGGGATGGTAATGAGCAAGTCGCCTTGGGCCGAGGCGAGCTTGCACCACGCCTTCAGGCGTGAATACGACCCCTCTCCTTCGGAGAAGGGGAACAGGCGGCCCCCTCGGGGGCCGGGCCATGTTCAACATTCTCTGCAGAGTGCAGCGATGTCTCTACCTATTTGCCAAGGCAGAAGGGAGCGACCCTTCGCCGGGTATCGGCTATTGTATTCAGCAGATGACCCGACTAAGCGGGATCTGCAAGGAATGCTGAACACTCTGAAGATAGGGGGAGATGGCCGCTGGCGACAAGGCAAACTTGTTTTGCGATGAGCAAAAAAAACTAGCCCCTGTGCGGGGCTGGTCGGCATCCTGCAACGGCGAGCGCTAGTCAGACGACCTGTTCAACCGCTGCCAAACTCTTCTTGTCCAATTCGTCGAGGCGCGGAATTTCAAAGCGGTTGCTATCCACGTCGGTGATCAGCAGCCGATGGTCGCCGAGCCATTGGGCGTTTTCCGAGACGTTCTGGACGACGAACTCGCGCGGACCGCGATCGGTCTGCACGTCCCAATAAGAGGTGCCGTATTCGTTGCGCACTGCATTGACCCGCTGAATCGCCGCCGTCAAATAGCGGCGATCTAGCTCTTCCTCAATCAAGGCGCACGCCTCTAAGTCGAGCTGTTTGAGATCGTCGATCATGCAGATCTCCTCGTCTTTGGCGTCGAGGAGGCAGATATAGCGGGTCGGGTGGGACAGCGGCGCGGCGCGAACTACCTTCACCTTCAGGTACGAGCGGTCGCCGTCGATGGTCAAGCGCAAGATCCAAGCCGGCTCGCGGAAGAGGCGCAAATTGGCGATTTCCACGTGCTCAGGATGAGTCACGGTAATCGGGGTGATCGCTAATTTTCCGTTATCTGTCATTGCGTCTTCCTCACTAGCCGCTAGTGGCCATAACCGCCGATGTCTCGCGTTGGGTCTTTACCAGATTGTAGAAAATGCCCTCGCGCGCCATGAGTTCCTCGTGCGTGCCAATCTCAGCTATTTTGCCCGCGTCGAGGACCACGAGGCGATCGGCGCTGCGCAGGGTCGAAAGCCGGTGGGCAATGGCAAAAGTCGTGCGGCCTTTGACCAGCCGCTGAATCGCCTCCTGAATCTTCTTCTCAGTCGGCGTGTCGAGCGACGAAGTCGCCTCGTCCAAGATCAAGATCCTCGGGTCGTGGAGAATGGCCCGCGCAATGGAAATGCGCTGCTTCTCGCCGCCGGCGAGCTTGTCGCCCTGCTCCCCAGCTACCATGTCGTACCCGTCGGGCTTCTCGACGATGAACTCGTGGGCGTTGGCTGCACGGGCCGCGCGCAAAATCTCGTCGAACGTGGCACCGGGCTTGCCGTACGCGATGTTTTCGGCAATCGTGCCGTTGAACAAAAACGACTGCTGAGCGACCATGCCAATCTGCGAGCGCAGGTCGCGCAGGCTGATTTTGCGGATATCGATCCCGTCGATGGCGAGACGGCCGTACGAGACATCGTAAAAGCGCGTGATTAGGTTGATCAGCGTGCTCTTGCCCGTCCCGGACTTGCCGACCAGACCGATCATCTCGCCTGGCTGCACCACCAAGTCGAGGTCGCGCAGGACGATCTTGCCCGGGTCGTAACCAAAGGCCGCGCCCTCAAAGGCGACTTGGCCCTTGAGCGCGGGGAGGCGCTGGGCACCGGGATGGTCAAACGGCTCGGAGGGCGCATCGACGATTTCAAAGATGCGCTCGGCCCCGGCAAAGGCCCGCACCATGAAGCTGTAGAAATCGCCAAACCACTTGAGCGGGTGGTAGAGCATCCACAGATAGGCGATAAAGGCCATCAGCTCCCCCAGCGACAGCTCGCCGCCAACGATCTGCTGACCGCCGAAATACCACACGAAGAATCCGCCAAAACTCATAAAGAAGTTGGTCACCATAAAGAAAACCAACCACGAGCGCTCGGCGCTGACGCTGATTTGGCGCAGGGCGTGGTTGCGCTGATCAAAACGCTCGGACTCGCGGTGCTCTTGCGCAAAGGCCTTGACCACGCGGATGCCGGAAATCGACTCATTGAGATGCGTAGTAAGCCGCGACCAGCGCGCCGACCAGCGGCCCCAGAAGCGCTGCAGGCGATTCCAGATCAGGCTTGAGCCAATGATAATCGGCGGCACCGGAGCCAGCACGTACAGGGTCAACTCCCAGTTCATGTAGAACAGCAGCCCCAAGATGCCGACGATCATCGCGGCATTGGAGACGATGTAGGGCATGTCAAAGAGCAGATAGTCTTCGACCATTTCCGAGTCGTTGTTCATGCGCGAGATCAACGCGCCGACCTTGCGCTTGTCGTAAAAGCGCAGGGGCAAATACTGAAGTGCCTTGAACAAATCCGTGCGCAAGTGCTCGATGGCGCGGAAACCGACCCGGACGTTGAGCCAGCGGCGCACCACGCCGACGCACCACTCGACGACGCCGATGACAAAAAGACCACCGACCAGCCAGTAGAGTAGGTTGGCTTCCGTGCCGGGGACGAGTACATCGTCGATGAGATGCTTGACGATATAGGGCGGTGCCAACTCCAGCAGTGAAGACAACACGGTCAAGCCCAGTAACAAGGCTAGCTGGAACCGATAGGGCAGCATGTAGCCGATCAGGCGCTTAAAGGTATCGAATTTGGCGATGCAGACCGGGCATATCCCGCCTATTTCGGGCAGGCGACGCCCGCATTGCTCGCAGTGCGTGCGGTCCAGCTCGTGGGGCAGGTTGAGGTCCTGGCCCTCTTTGAGCTGTTCGATGCCCTCGGCGACCTCGGCGAATTTGGACGCGAGAGAATTGGAGTAGTACAGATGCGTCGGTGCGCCTTCTTCGCGCTCCACTTCTAAGCGTCCGCCACCGACGAGCGCCTCAATGCGAGCGGACTTGACCGCTTGCAGCGAAAACTCCACATCGCCGCTCGCGCCGTTGGGGTCGAGGACCATCAGGCGCTTCGCCGTTACGATCAACCAGCGCTGCTCAAAGCGGTCCTCGCCAGCCATATCCGTGGCGACCTGGATCAGTACCTTTTCCTCGCGGCTCTTGCGCGATTCAACCTTGGCTTCGACAGCGTCCGGCAGATTTTCCAAAAAGGTGGACATGGTCTATTCCCGAATGGCGATGATCTCGGCCACCTCTCTTTGCAAATTGACCAACTCGTAAAAGGTCCCCTGCTTGGCCATAAGCTCTGCGTGCGTTCCCTGCTCGACGATGCGGCCATCGTCGAGGACCATCAGCCGGTCGGCGTTGCGCAACGTCGAAAGCCGGTGGGCAATGGCCACGGTGGTGCGGCCCTCGACGAGCCGCTGAATCGCCTCTTGGATCTGCAACTCGGTCTCCACATCGACTGAGGCCGTGGCTTCGTCGAGGATCAGGATGCGCGGATTGTGGAGAATGGCGCGGGCGATGGAGACGCGCTGGCGCTCCCCGCCCGAAAGCCCGGCCCCCTTCTCCCCGACTTGGGTCTCATAGCCATCGGGCTTGGCCATGATGAAGTTGTGGGCGTTGGCCGCACGGGCGGCCGCCATAATGTCCGCAAAAGAAGAACCGGGCCGGCCGTAGCCGATGTTCTCGGCAATAGTCCCGGAAAAGAGCACCGGCTCCTGCAGCACGATGCCGATCTGCGAGCGCAAGTCGCGCAGGTGGATTTTGCGGATGTCGATTCCATCGATCGCAATGGACCCGTAGTCGATGTCGTAGAAGCGGGCAATGAGGTTGACCGTCGTCGTCTTGCCGACCCCGGACTTGCCCACGAGGCCGATCATCTCGCCCGGCTGGATGTCCAAGTCAAAATCCTTCAGCACGGGCTTGCTCTTGTCGTAGCCAAAAGTGACGCCCTCGAAGCGAATGCCCCCCTTCATCCGCGGCACCCGCTTTGCGGTCGGGTCCTCGTATGCCTCGGGCTGGGTATCGATGACCTCAAAGATGCGCTCGGCCCCGGCAAAGGCCCGCGACATCCAGGAATTGACTTGGCCGAACCACTCCAAGGGGCCGTAGAACAGCCACATATACGAGTAAAAGGCCAACAGCGTGCCCAAGGTCATCTTGTCGCCGAGGACTTGCTGCCCGCCGAGCAGCCAGACGACCAAGACGCCCAAACCCGTCAAGAACGTGATGGTGGCGAAGAACACGCCGCGATTTACCGCGGTCTTTTCGGCGACTTCGCGCAGCCGGCCGTTGGGCTTGGCAAAGGCCGTTATTTCCCGGCCCTCTTGGGCAAACGCCTTGACCACGCGGATGCCGGAAAGCGTCTCCACCGTGCGCTCGGTCAGGCCAGACCAGACTTGGCCCCACTTGACGAAAAACCCGCGCAACCGTCGCCAAAAGACCACCCCCCACAGCATGATCAGCGGCACGGGTATCAGCACGTACAGGCTCAACGACCAACTCATCCAAAACAAAAACCCGAGGATGCCGAAGACCATCAGGCCGTTGATGACGATATAGGGTAGGCCATCGACGAGGAAGTCCTGCAACATGCCGGCGTCGCGGGTGGCTCGCGAGATGAGGGAGCCGACCTTGCGCTTGTCGTAAAACTGCAAGGACAGCATTTCCAGCCGGCGATAGAGGTTCGAGCGAATATCTGCGGTGAGTTGCGCGCCGAGCCAGGTCGCAATCCAGCCGTGGGCCCATTCGGCCACCCACGCCGAGAAGCGGACGCCGACCAAGGCCACGACGAACAGACCCAAGAGGTGGATGCGCTCGTCAAACCCCGTGGCCTGGCCCTCCACCGGGACCAACACCTCATCGACGATGCGCTTGGTAATCAGCGGTGGGGCTAGCTCCGCAGCCGTGGTGGCAATGGAGGCAAAAGCCAAGACGCCCGCTTTGAGCTTGTACGGGCCGAGATAGCTGGCGATGCGCTTGAGGGTCGCCAGTTTTTTGATACACGCCGGACAGATGCCGTTTTTCTCTGGCAAGAGCCGGTCGCAGCGCTCGCAGCGGGTCCGGTCCAAGTGCCCATTGACGACAAACGGCTGGCCTTGGCGCAACTGCTCCAAACCCCGCGCCACCTCGGACATCTTGTCGGCCTCCGAGCTGGTGTAGCTCAGCGACAAGGCCGGCGCATCCACGCGCTCAATCTCCAACTGACCGCCGCCGACGAGCGCGTCGGTACGCACCTCGGCCAGCGAGGCGAGTGGGATATCGACGATCTCGCCTTGAGTGGGCACGACGAGGACCCGGCGCGGGGTGGCCACCAGCCACTGGCGGCCAAAACGCCCGTCCGCGGCCAAATCCGTAGCGGCGCGGATGAGCACCTCCTCCTCAGCGGGCAGGACGGCGGCAATCCGCGCGGTCGCGGTCGCGTCGGCTGACTCTAGCAGTTTTTGCACGCTCATGCCTTAAAAAAAACTGTGGGAATGGACCCGCAAAACAGGTTAACTCAACCCTGAGAAGCTACTCTTGGCGTTTGGACAATGGCAAGGAAAAACTCCCGGTTGTGGACAATCGCTTTGCCAATCCGCTCTTATCCTTACATTATAGGGTCTATGACCGCCGTGACCGCAGATCAAAAAACACTGGTGTCCTCGTCCAGCGAAGAGCGCGATCAGCAGCTAGCGCACTACCTCCGCGACCTAGCCTTAGAGCAGATGCCGGCCGAGGATCTCTTGCGCTGGGCCAGCGAGACCTTTCCCGGCCGGGCCGTGCTCAACACCAGTTTCCAGTACACCGGCGTGGCGATGATCCACATGGCGACGTCCATGGGGCTGAATTTGCGTTTTGCCACCATCGACACCCACCGGCTCCACCCTGAGACGTACGCCTTTATGGAGGAAGTCAGAGCGCGCTACGGCTGCCACTTCGAGGTCGTCCAGCCCAAGCGCGGCGATGTCGAGCGGATGGTCGCGCGTCACGGCGAGTACTTGTTTTTCGACTCCAAGGAAAAACAGGAACACTGCTGCCAAGTGCGGAAAGAATGGCCCAACAACGCACTGTTGCAGACCGCGGACTGCTGGATTTCGGGGCAGCGCTGGGACCAGTCCGAGCATCGCCAGCAGACGGCTAAGAAGGCGGTCTTGATCGACGAGTACAGCACCCGGCGCAAAATACTCAAGCTCAACCCATTGGTGGACTGGAGCGAAGAAGCGCTGATGGAGTTTACGCGGGCAAACGACTTGCCGGTGCATCCGCTCTACGGCCAAGGCTACCCGAGCTTTGGCTGCATCATCTGCTCCACCCCGATCCGGCCCGACGAACCCAAGCGCAACGGCCGCTGGCGTTGGTTCAACGAACAAACCGACGACACAGACGACCACAAAGAGTGCGGGCTGCACTACAACATCTGAGAGAAATCGCGCAATGGCCCACGCCTTGGAATGGCGCTACCACCGCCCCGGCTGAACGAGCTGCAAGCGCGCACAAGAGTTTCTTGTGCAAAACAACATTGCTGACGGCATCGTGCAGAGCGCGACCAAAGAACCGGTCGCGGGCACGGCCGCCCTCGCCCTGCTCAAGGACGCGACCGAGCTATTCGTCGCCCAAGGACAGCGCGTCCTCCGCTTCGACTTGACGTCGCAACGGCCCTCGGACGAAGAATTGCTTCAGCTCCTGCTGGGACGTTCCGGCAAGCTCCGGGCACCCGCGTTCCGCTGCGGCACGCGCTTAATCGTCGGCTATAATCAGGCGCTGCTGCCGCTGGCGTTGGATTAGATGTGTCGTGGTTTCAGCGCATATCGTCCATCTACCGACTGCGCCTATCTCCTCTTAACTGAACTGTGCGGATAGACTCGCTCCCACCCCGCCGCACCGAACACCTTATCGGCCCACAGAGGGCCACTTTCAGAAGCGTCCACTAAATTGTAGGAGTGTGAAGCCTGCACGGAGCGCATGACCTCGCGCCAGAGCGCAGCGTCCAAGTGGCGGTATGTAGCCGCGTGCGCTGCGGATTCGGCGAGATTGTGCTCCTCTTGGGAATCTTCCTGCAAATCGAAAAGCCCAGTCGCGCCATTGCCGTACTTCACTAGCTTGTGCCGCCCATCGTAGGCCATCCAGCCAGATTGCAAGCCACCGACGAGCATGTCGCGCGGCGCATCGTCAGCCAAGCCCAAGCCGGGCAAGGGCCTAGCATCCATGTACTCCGGCACGCCGTGACCAGACGCGGCTAGCAGGGTAGCGGTGACGTCCGTGAGGCAAACCAAATCGTCGCGCACCTCACCTGTAGCACCGCCCGGCTGGCGCACCAGCATGGGCACATGGCAGCTACCCTCGTAGAAATTGCCCTTGGCGTTTACGCCGTGATCCCCAACCAAGTCGCCGTGGTCGGAGGCGAAGATGACGATGGTGTTGTCGAGACGGCCGCTTTCCTCCAAGGCCGCGAGAATTTGGCCGACCTCGTGGTCTATCTGCAAAATCAGAGCCGAATAGTGGGCGCGCACCGTGCGCTTCTGCTCCTCGGTGTAGGGACCTTCAGTCTCTGGAGTCCAGATCGGCGCACCCGGCCGAGGCCGGGGATGGATGCCCTCGCGGACATCGCGGTGGATCGGGTCGCCAGGGGCGGGATCGGGGATTTTATCGACATCTACTTTAGCCAGAAATTCCGGCGTGGGGTCGTAGGGGTCGTGCGGGCCGGGAAAGCCCACCATGCAGGCAAAGGGCCGCTCGTCGTCGTACTCGCGGATGAAGCGCGCCGCCTCTTCGCCGACGAAGTAATCCCAGTAGCAATCCCAGGGCAGCAGTGATACGCAAGCGCCGCGCTGCTCGTCGTATCCTTCGTGCTCCTTGCCCATGTACTTGCGATGGCCGCGCTGTTGCAAATAGTACCAGTAGTCGTCTTGGATGTTGACCCACACCTTGTCCTCGCAGGCAATGCGATGTTGAAAGCCAAAGGAGGCTTCCCACGGGTAGAAGTGCATCTTGCCAATGGCCGAGGTGAGATAGCCGTGATCGGTCAACATCTCCGCCCAAGTGCGGATGCCACACGCAGCGTGGTCTGGGCGCAGGTGATTGCCGTTAGTCAACACGTGATTGCGCCAAGCGTTGAGGCCAGTCAGCAGCGAACAACGCGCCGGCACGCAGACCGGATGCAAGCTGTAGGCTTGATCGTAGCGGATGCCTTCGGCGGCAATGCGGTCGATGTTGGGCGTAGAAATGTGGGGGGCACCATAACAACTGAGAAAGTCGTGGCGCATCTGGTCGGGCATGATGAACAACAAATTGGGTCGGTCGCTCATAATTTTATTCCATTCTCATCTCTTGGTGGACAGGTGAATGGGCTTACCAAAGGCTATCGACAAACAAAGTAAAAAAGATCGAGCGGCTCATACAACGCCGGGGGCACGGACCAGCCGCTTGAACAGATCGCCGCGCTCGGCGTAACTGGCAAACTGATCTAAGCTGGCGCAGGCCGGCGAAAGCAGCACCACGTCGCCCGCTTGCGCCAAGCGGCGGGCAGTGTCCAAGGCTTGCGCTAGGTCGCGGCAGCAGTGGACAATCCCACTAGCGCCGGCCTGCTGTACGGCAGCGGCAATGCGCGGGACCTCTTGGCCGATGAGCAGCACAGCGCGGACATTGGCCTCGGCAATCGCAGTACCCAAGGCGCTGAAGTCGGCTCCTTTGGAAGCGCCACCCGCGATCAGCAGCAGAGGCGCGTCAAAGGCGCGGAGGGCAGCACAGGTAGCATCGACGGTCGTGCCCAGTGAGTCGTTGTAATAGGTAACGCCGTCACGCTCGGCTACGTATTCGAGGCGGTGGGGAAGACCTTCAAAGGTTCGGAGAGCCTCGGCGAAATGGGTCGCTGGCGCACCAAAAGCCAAAGCACCGGCGACAGCAGCAGCGGCGTTGCTCCAATTGTGTTGGCCCCGGAGAGACAGGTCGGCCACCGGACAAACGGCGATTGGTTGCGCCCCAGGGCAACAGGCCCACAACTGGCCGTCGGCAATCCACGCGCCTGGAATGCTCGGAGTGGTTGTGCTAAAGGCCCAATGGGCGGCTGAACTCTCTTCAGCAAAGGTCCGAGCCGTGGGACAGTCCTGATTGACAATGAGAATATCACCGGGCGTTTGGTAGCAGCACACGGGCTTTTTAGCGGCGACGTATTCGGCGCGGTCCGCGTGATAGTCGAGGTGGTCTTCGGTGACGGAAAGGACCACGGCGATATGCGGGCTTTGGTCGAGGTCCTGCAATTGGAAACTAGACAGCTCTAAGACTACCCGATCGGTCGGCTGCAATTCGTCAAGGAATTCGAGCGGCGGCCGGCCGATGTTGCCGCCGCTAAACACCCGTGCCGTCGAATCGGTTGCCAGCAAGGCGTGTAACAGCGCAGTCGTAGTGCCCTTGCCCTTGGTGCCGGTAATGCCGAGCACTGGAGCCGGACACAGTTGCAAAAAAAGACGCGTCTGGCTCGATACTTCGACGCCGCAACGCCGCGCCGCACACAGGCGCGGGTCTAGCGTCGGCAGGCCCGGTGTGCGGAACAGCAAGTCGAAGTCGGTCAGGTCGTCGAGATAGCCTTCGCCGATGCGCCATTGTTGCACGCCCTCCACCGGAGTAGCCGGGTCGCGGACGTCGCACACGGCAAAGGGAATCTGGCGCGCGTGGAGAAAGTGGGCCAGTGCGCGGTTCTCCACGCCGAGACCGAGCAGGGCAATGCGCCGCTGGCGCAGATGTTGGGTCGCGCTTGACTCTTTGGGGCCGGAGGATTTTTTTAGCGGCATTGAATTCGCAACACGCGCTTTAATTAAAATTAGATAGCGAGAAGATGCTGTGGCTGTAACAATTATGCGTACGGTGCGGCCTAGTCCGCAATGGCAAGACAGCTTGATCCGGCTAGAGAGCGGCCAGCGGGTCGTCATCGACGCCGAGGAAACTTGGTCGCCGGACATGCAAAACCAAATCGCTTGGTGCGGTGCCGATGGCTTGTACAACCTGCCCGCAGACTCGGGCTACCTACTGCCGGGAGCCAATGTCGGCGCACTCGTGGCCCGCATTGGCGACGCCGGGCCGATCTTTGCCGTGGGCAGCCGCTGCGACTTTATCGCCGACCGCGCGGGCCTCCTGAATTTGGCCATGAACGAAAACCCGAGCCTCAACAACCAAGCCGGCAAAATCGTCGCCCAAATCATCGTCTTTAGCCAACCATGAGCCTCGCCGACAGCGCGGCGACCGCAGCCTATGTGCGCGCGGGTCATCCACCTGTCCGCGCGATCGCCCCGCTCGCCGAAGGGGTCTGGCGCATCGAGGACGCAGACGGCCGCAAGGTCGTGGTCAAGCACCAGATCTTCGGCCGGTTGACGCAGGGCACAGCTTACGACCTGTTGGAGGTCGAGCGCGATGTGCTCGGCATACTGCACGCGGCCGGGTGTCCAGTGCCCGCCGTCCTCGGCGTGGACTCAGACGACCACTGCATCTTCTTGCAATGGGTCGGCGATCGCACCCTCGACGACGCCATTCAGGACGGGGACCGTGCGGCGACGATACAGGCCATACGCGGGCTGTGCGCCATTGAGCACACGTGCGCCCAACGCGCCGACCAGCTAGAGCCGAGGATAGTGCCGAGCGCCAACCGCGCAGCCCTCGCCGCTGCCTGGAACGAGGCGGGAGCGCGGGCTCATACTGGCATCGAACAGCTATGCAGCCGCCTCCAGCGGTCCTTGGACGCTGGGATACCGCCGCTGCTCGAAACCATGCACGGCTGGCTGGCGGCGCGACCGGCTTCGCTGGGCAGCGTAGATTACAACGCGCACAACGCAATCGTCGAGCCGGGGGGCACGCGCGTTTACTTCCTCGAATTTGCCAAAATTGGTTGGGACTGGACGGAACGGCGCTTGACGCAGTATACTTCAAGTATGGGCAGCGGCCGGCAAGATGGGCGCATGCGCTCGCTACTGGACGCGCCCGCAGCGCGTTTGTACGCCGAGGAATCTGGGCGTAGCGACGGTGCGCGGGCGCTCGATTATCACCGAATTTTTTTTCTTTTAAACAGCGCGGCCCTGTTGTGCGCGGCCCTCGACGGCGAGCCGCACGCGCTGGCCTTGCGCCAACACTGGAAAAGGCCCCATGCGCGGCTGCGGCAATGTGCGGCCATGTTGGCCGAGGGCCTGAGCACAGACCCAAGCGCGACCGAGTTCAGAAGCCGGTTGCAGTTTTGTTTGTCACCACGTGGAGGTACTCTATGAGCGAGTGGAACATTCTCGACTTTAAGCCCCGAGCCCGGGGTATGATCATCGGCGATATTCCCTGGCTGGCGCGCATAGCCGACAAGGCGCGGGCGCACCAGCAGCAACGCATCGGCGACTACGTATTTCCCTGACCGGCCGACCAGCGCTTCCTGGAGGAAGTGGAGCTAACAGCCGCAGCATTCGAGGAGATGGTGGCCGCGTCCGCAGACGACGATGCCCTGATCGAAAAGATGAAAGCGCACTTGGCTAGAAAGCGCTAGTATGAACACCTCAGCGCAAACAACGCGCACGCCAAGGCGGAGAGTGCGGGAGATGGAGGTAGAGGTCGTCCACGTGCGCCGCGACACTCCAGACACCACTACGCTCTTTATGTCGGCTGGCAACGAGCCAATCGAATACGAGGCCGGTCACTTCTGCACCATTGATCCGCATCAGTTCGGTGAGTTGGAGCACTTCACTGCCTATTTAGAAGATCAAAAGGGGCAGCGGGAAAAGCCGCGGGCCTATTCCATGGCCTCTGCACCGCACGAAGAGCACCTCGCCATCACCATCAAAGAAGAGCGCTATGAGAGCGGTGAGACGCCGTACCCACCGCTGCTGTCGCCGCTGTTGACGTACTACATCCACGAGGGTCGGCGGCTGGTCATCAGCGGTTTTACCGGGGCATATACCTTTCCCGCCGATGTCTGCGAGCGCGCCGAGCACATTGTCCACGTGTGCGCTGGCAGCGGCATCGTGCCCAACAGGAGCTTGATCAAGGAGAGCCTGCACCGCAACGACCCGCTCCGGCACACCTTGCTGTTTAGCAACAAGACGCGCGGCGACGTCATTTACTTTGAGGAATTCGAGGAGTTGCGGGCACAGTACCCCGACAAACTCGACGTGATCCACTGCATCACCCGCGAGGACCCAAGCGGCATTCGCGGTGCTCGCAGCGGACGCATCTCCGAGGAACTCTTGCGCGAAGTCGCGCCCGACTCCTCCAAAGTGATGGCCTATAGCTGCGGCCCGGGCATTACGCCTTACGAGCGCCGGGCGGCCCGGGCCAAGGGCGAAACTCCCGAGCCGCGCTTCGTCGAAAACATGGTCGCGCTCTTGCAGGAGCACGGGCTGGACAAGAAGCAGATCCGGCAGGAAAGCTGGGGATGAATGAATGAAGTTGATCGTGCAGATTCCCTGCTTTGACGAAGAGCAGACCCTGCCCGCTGTAATCCGCGACATCCCGCGCCAAGTGCCCGGCATTGATCAAGTCGAAATCTTGGTCATCGACGACGGCTCCAGCGACTTGACTAGCGAAGTAGCGCGCGAGTGCGGCGCAGATCACGTAATTCGCTTCCCGCGCAACCGAGGGCTAGGCCAAGCCTTTAAGGCCGGTTTTGACGAGTGCCTGCGGCTGGGAGCCGACATCATCGTCAACACCGACGGCGACAACCAGTACTACGGCGGCGACATCGACAAGTTAGTCGCGCCCATCCTCGACGGTCAGGCCGACATGGTTATCGGCGACCGGCAGACGCAGGCCATTGCCCACTTCTCCGCCCTCAAGCGCTACCTACAGGGCTTGGGCAGCCGGGTAATTAGCCGCCTTGCCGGCTTACAGGTGCCAGATGTGGCCAGCGGCTTCCGCGCCTTTAGCCGCGAGTGCGCGCTCCAGCTTTCGACCTTTACCAATTTCGACCACACCGCCGAACACGTAATCGAGGCCGGATACAGGAACTTGGCCGTGACTTCTGTCGCGATCCGCACCAACCCCAAGACGCGCGATTCGCGCCTCTTTTCCAACATTGGCAAGTTCGTCTTCAAGTCTGGGGAGATCAGTTTGCGCACCTACGCGCGCTACGCCGCGCTCAAGATATTTTCCCTATGCGGTATTTTGACCTTTGTCGCGGGTTTTGGCCTCGGCGTGCGCTTTCTCTACTTCTTATTTTTTACCGACGAAGGGATGCTGCACGTGCAGTCGCTTATCTTAGCGGCGATCCTGCTGTTGGCCGGGTTTCAGATGTTTCTCACCGGCGTCATCGCCGATTTGATCGCCACCAATAGGGACTTGCTCGAAGATGCGCTGCAGCGGGTCAAGAAGTTGGAATTGCGCGATGCGAATAAAAAATAATTTCCCATGAAAAAACCTGCGATTTACATAGACGGCCAAGAGGGGACGACCGGGCTGCGCATTCGCCAGATGCTAGCCGAGCGCGAGGATGTGGAGGTGCTGCTCATTCCACCGGAGCATCGCCGGGACCGGTGCGCACGGGCCAAGTATCTCAACCGCGCGGACTTGTGCGTGCTCTGCCTGCCCGACGACGCGGCAGCCGAGGCCCTCGACTTGCTCGAAAACCCACAGACCAAGGTCATCGACACAAGCACGGCGCGCCGCGTCCACTCCGAATGGGTCTATGGGCTACCCGAGATTTCACCCGCGCACAAAGAACGGATTCGCCGCGCGCAGAAAGTCGCCAATTGCGGCTGTTATCCCGTCGGCTTCATCCTCGCCGTGCGGCCCCTCATCTTGCAGGGGCTGCTCCGGCCCACCGCGCCGCTGACCATCAACGCAGTGTCCGGCTATTCTGGCGGGGGGCGCTCAATGATCGCCGAATACGAGGGGACGGACGATCACAAACCTTTCTGTCTGTACGGCCTCGACGACGCGCACAAGCACTTGCCCGAGATCTGGAAATTCAGCGGGTGCGAAAAACAGCCGCTCTTTGTGCCGTCCGTCGATCATTCGTTCTGTGGCATGGTCGTCAGCACGCCAGTGCCCACGGAACTTTTCGCCCGTCCCCGCGTCAATCGCGAAGCCGTGTGCGAGGTCTGGCGCGAGTACTACGCGGACTGTCCCCTCGTCAAGGTGGTCGCACCCCAAGACGCTGTACTGCGCGACGACAAATTCCTCGACCTAACGGAATTGAGCCACACCAACTTCGTCGAGCTATCGGTCTGGGGCGACCCAGAGCAGGGATTGGTTTTGGTCGGGCGGCTCGACAACCTCGGCAAAGGAGCGTCGGGCAATGCCGTGCAGTGCCTCAATTTGATGCTCGGTTGCGACGAGACCGCAGGGCTGGTCTAGATGCTCGTCGATAGCCACTGTCATCTCGACCAATTCGCCGATGCCGACGCCGTGCTCGCGGCAGCCGCCCAAGCCGGGGTAGGGCAGGTCGTCGCCGTCAGCGAAAGTGCCAGCTCTATGCGCGCGGTGCTCGCGCTCAAGCAGCAGTATCCAAACCAAGTGTTGGCCGGGCTGGGTTTGCATCCAGTGTGGATCACCCAAGCCACAGACGCCGAGCTCGCGGACGCGCTCGCCTATCTGGCCGCGCATCTGCCCGAGGCCGATGTCCTCGGCGAGGTCGGCCTCGACTACAAGTGGGCGACCAGCCCAGAGCAGCAGGCCCAACAGCAAGACGTCCTCGCGCAGCAACTCGACCTCGCGGCTCAGTGCGGCAAGCCGATCAACCTGCACTCGCGCCGCGCCCAGCGGCAGACCTTGGAGCGGGCCGTGGAATTTCGCCGCCGCACCAAGCTCAACGCCCAGCTACACTGGTTCACCCAATCCAAAAAACTCGTGCGGATCTGCCGTGCGGAGCGGATCTACGTCTCCGTCGGTCCGTCCGTCCTGTGCGATCCGCAGACCCAAGCCGTGGCTGCGGAAATCGACCGCGAGTTGCTGCTGTTGGAAACGGACGCGCCCGTGCCCATCGGCGGGGCCGCCGGCCATCCAGCGCGGGTGGCAGCAGTCGCCGCAAAACTAGCCCAACTCATTGGGTTCACTGAAGAGGAGGCTGCGGCCAATTGGGTGCGCTACTTGGGCAAGCTGCCGTAAGAACATCGACATTATGGGAAATACTATAAGCGCAATTAGGCAAACAGGAGGAACCATGCCAACGAACATTTTTGCCCTTGCTTGCGCCCTCGTCTTTTGCGGGCTAGCAAGGCCAGCGAGCGCCCAACAAGGCCTAGGCAGCTTGGAAAGTCTGATCAAGCGAGGCGAAGAAGAAGTCAAACTACAGCCCCTTTCCGTATCCGACCTGCCGGACCTAAATCAGGATTTGATCTCCGATAGGGCGCGCCTGCCCGGCGGCTTAGGCGCGGATAAGACGCGCATCGGTCAGGATCGCGATATAGACCCAGACGCGTACATCGTTGGCCCTAACGACGTACTTCAGCTTTACATCTGGGGCGAATTCGACAAGCCCTACTCCTTGCAGGTCGATCCAGAGGGCTACGTTCTCATTCCCACCGTCGGCTCGTTTCACATTTCGGGCCTGTCGCTAACCGCAGCCAAAGAGCGTCTCTCAACCGCAGTCCAAAACAAGTATCCCGGCGTAGATATCAGCATCTCCCTCGTGAGTATGCGCTTCTTCACCGCGTACGTCACCGGTGCGGTGCTGAACGAGGGCAGCTTCACCATCTATCCGACCACGCGGGTTTTAAATATAATCAAACAGGCTGGCGGCTTTAGGAGCCGATTGCAACATATCGAGTTGTCGGGGCATGCCGGTGGAGCCACTAACCGCAACACAGGCCGACGCTCCATCCAACTGATCCACCGCGACGGCACCAGCGAGCGCGTGGATCTCGATATGTTCCTCGCCACCGGCGACCTCGCGCACAATCCCTACGTGCGCATGGGCGACATGGTCCACGTCTCGTTCCGCAAGCATTCGGTGTCCATCTTCGGCGCGGTCAACCAAGAGGGCGAATACGAGTTCCTACCCGGGGACACCCTCGGCGACCTCGTGACATTGGCCAAGGGCTTGAACCGCTCCAAGCCGCTGGTCAGCGCCGAACTCTGGCGCTTTCAGGAAGGAACCGAGCAGGCCGAAGTCATTGAGCTAGGTGGAGACAAAGAGACGCTGGAGGAGTTGGATTTCGAGACCATCCGCCACACTGCGCTGCGCCCTAACGATGCGATCTTTATCCGCGCACAATCGCTGTGGCAGTCCACGTACACGGTCGTGATCTCTGGCGAGGTCCGGTTCCAAGGCCGCTACCGCATCGAACCCGGCGTTACCCGCATCAAGGACGTAGTGGCCGCGGCCGGCGGCCTAACCGATGAGGCGTCTCTCATCGGTGCCCGAGTGATCCGCACCAAGGTCCGGGCCGAGAAAGACCCGCAGCTAGAGCTGCTAAAGAGACAGAGCGAGGTGGCGGGCCTCACCTACATGAACATCGAGGATCGGGCTTATCTCAAGACCAAAACCCGCGAAGAAAAGGGGCGGATCGCAGTCGATTTCGAGCGGCTGTTTGTGGATGGCGACGAGGGGCAAAACATCTTGCTCGCCAGCGGCGATGTGATCTTTTTCCCCATGCAGCGGCACACCATCAACGTCAGTGGTCAGGTGCAGCGAGCCGGGCTAATCGACTACGAGCCAGGCCGCAAAGTGCGCTACTACATAACCAAGGCCGGTGGATATTTGTACGACGCCGACAAACGCAATGCCCGCCTAGTCCGGGCGCGCACGGGCGTCCGCGAGAAACTCAAAAACAATCTGATAGTCGAAGTCGGCGACGAAATATGGGTGCCCCAGAAGGAGCGCATCGATTACTGGGCACTTACCCAAGAGACTATTCGAACCACCTACAGTATCCTGATCCTCGCAGGCCTAGCACTGAGGTTCTTTTAGGCCGACGATCCCAAGGAGCACTATTAATGAATACCCAAAAAAAAGAAATCGACATCATCGATCTGCTAACGGCACTGCACGCGGGCCGATGGCTGATCATCGGCGGCACCTTGGCCATCTGCGTCTTGGCCGGTGGCCTCAGCTTTCTCTTGCCAAAGGAATACGAGGCCACCGTGCAAATTCTGCCCCCCCAAGAGAAGAAGCAGAGTTTTGGTTTTTCCAGCATGCTCGCGTCCTTACCCATACCCGCCTTGCGCCTCGGGGAGCGGGGCACGCCATCTGACATTTCTCTCGCCACCATCAAGAGCGTGACGACGCGGCGGCGGATGGTCGAGAAATTCGGTTTGATGCAGCGCTACGAGGCTCGCACCCTGACCGACGCGATTGAGGTCCTCTCCGACAACACCACGGCCGCCATGACCGAAGAGGGCATGCTTGGAGTCTCAGTTCTAGACAAAGACCCGCAAATGGCCGCCGACATGGCCAATTACTACATCGTCCTGCTCGATAGTACCAACAAGCGATTCGCGCATAAGACTGCCTCCGACCGCTTGGACTTTATCCGCGGGATTTTGCAAGAAGAAGATAAAAAGCTCGATGACAAGATGAAGCTGCTGGAACAGTTCCAGTCCGAGCACAACGCCATCTCGATCGACGACCAAGCCCGCGCCGTGATCCTGACGGCCACCTCAATGCAGACCGCCGCAATGGAACTCGAAATGAAGCGCCAACAACTCCTTGACTCGGGGCTCAGTCCCAACCACGATAAGGTCAAAAAGCTCGAGCGCGAAATCCTAATGCGTCAGGTGACCTTGGCTTTCTTGCGCGACGGTCGCAAGACCGCCGACAACACCATGCTGCAAAACGAATCGCTGCAACTAGAGCTAGACGAAAACCTCTTCCTGCCGCTGAAGCAGATTCCGAGCGTGGCCCAAGAGTACGCAAACCTCGAAAAGGATGTGCTCGTGCAGACGTCCCTGTTGCTGGTTCTGTTGCAACAGGAAGCCCAGACTCTGATCGAGGCCAAGGACGCCACTTCGACCGTGCAGATACTCGACCCAGCCACGCCGCCCGAAATCAAGGCTAAGCCTCAGCGTGTGCTGATCGTATTTCTCGCCGGCTTACTCAGCCTCATCGCCTCCGTCTCCTATGTGCTGGGGACGGTGTACATGCGGGGCCTGCAACAGCGCTGGCGCGAGCGGCACGAGACGACGCCTGAAGTTCTATGACTATTCAAGTAAAGGTGATCAACAAGGGGAGCCAACCGCTGCCCACGTATGAGACGGAGCACAGCGCCGGCCTCGACTTGCGCGCCGCGTTATCCGAAACAGTAGTCTTAGCGCCCGGCGAGCGCGGTCTCATTCCCACGGGCCTGCTCCTCGAAATCCCCCCGGGCTACGAGGCTCAAGTCCGGCCACGCAGTGGCTTGGCCCTCAAGCGCGGCCTGACGCTGCTCAATGCCCCAGGCACAATCGACGCCGACTACCGAGGCGAAGTCGGCGTCATCATGATCAACCTTTCGGCTGAGAACCAGCACATCGATCCGGGCGAGCGCATCGCCCAGCTCATTTTCGCACCGGTTACACGCAGCGAGTGGGTCGAGGTCGAGCAGCTCGCGGAAACGGAGCGCGGCAGCGGCGGCTTTGGTTCGACTGGGGCGCACTGAAACTGTTCAAAAGTGGGAGAGAAAAAGGAAGGGCCGGTACTCTTGTTGGAGTACCGGCCCTTTGTGTTGCATCCGTTGCGGCTGACTAACTCGCGCCCCCCGATATGGCCGGCAGGAAGTGAACCTCGCTTTGCGGCCCCACCTTGGCCCGCAGCCCGGCGGCGACCACTTCGCCATCCACCGCGACGGCAATCTCGGTCTTGATGCGATCGCCATCGAGAACCCGCTCCTTGAAGCCAGGGTAGCGGGCGTCGAGCGCGGCAACGACCTCGCGCACGGTCGCGCCCTCTACCTCTACTTGCTGCTGGCCAGCAGTCAGCTTCTGCATCAGCGAGGGAATCCAAGCTACGGGCATGGTGGGCTAACCGCCAGCAGCCTGCGCGGCCCGTTCCTCGTGCGCCTGCAACGCAGCGACAATGCGGTCGGGCTTCATGGGCAGTTCCTGCGGCCGCACACCAACGGCAGCCTCAATGGCCGCGGCAATGGCCGCGGGCGGCGGGGCGATGTTGGCTTCGCCGACGCCGCGCACGCCATAGGGATGGCCCGGGTTGGGAACCTCGACGATGATGGTCTCAATCATCGGCAGGTCGAGACTGGTCGGGATCCGGTAGTCGAGAAAGCTGGAGTTGTCGAGGTGACCGTCGCCACTATAGAAGTACTCCTCGTTGAGCGCCCAACCAATGCCCTGCACCGAGCCGCCCTGCATCTGGCCCTCGACGTACGCCGGGTGAATGGCCCGGCCCGCGTCTTGGATGACCGTAAAGCGCAAGATATCCACCTTGCCGGTCTCGGGATCGACCTCGACGTCAGCGATATTGGCCGCAAAGGAGCCGCCGACGCCCGAGTCTGGATCCACAGTGGCCCGGCCAATGACGGGACCGCCGGTCTCTTCGAGGCGGCCGGCTAGTTCCTTAAACGTCAACTCGTTATCGCCGGAACGGAAGACGCCATCGTCGAACTCGACTTGGCCTGCTTCGACCTCCCAGAGTTGGGCTGCGCGCTCGCAGAGCTGGTCCCGCACGTCGAGGGCGGCCTTATACGCGGCCCAGCCGGTGGCGTACGTCACGCGGCTGCCGCCGGTTACGTCCGTGTGGCCAATCGAGTCCGTGTCGGCCACCTGCGGCTTGACGTCTTCGGCCTGTAGGCCCAAGGTCTCGGCAAACTGCATGGCGACCGATGTGCGCGTACCGCCGATGTCGGTCGAACCCTCGACTAAGCTAACCGTGCCGTCAGAGTTGACGCTAGCCGTGCAGGAGGACTTGAGTCCGACGTTGAACCAATAGCCAACCGAAACGCCGCGCCCTCCGTTGGGACTGGCGGGTGCTGAACTCTGGTAGTGCTCTGAGTCGCGGATGGCCTCCAACACCTCCTTGCAGCCCATCTTCGGGTACACCACGCCGTCGATGCGCCGGGTGCCAGTCGTCGCGCTGTTCTTGAGCCGGATCTCCAGTGGCTCCATCCCCAATTCCGCAGCCAGCAAATCGACCACGTGCTCAGTGGCAAAAGCCACCTGCGTCGAACCTGGAGCGCGATACGCGAAACTCCGCGGCTTGTTGACCACTACGTCATAGCAGTCGATCCGGCCATCGGGTATGTCGTAGCACGAAAACACGCACATCGCAGCCGCGCCGACCAAGCCACCGGGATAAGCCCCAGACTCAAAGGCGATATAGGCGTCGGCGGCCACGATCTTGCCGCTTTTGTCCGCACCCATCTTGATCTTGACGTACGACCCGGGCGTCGGGCCGGTGCTCTCAAAGACGGCTGGCCGGGTCATAATCATCTTGACAGGTTGGCCGCTCGCCTTGGAGAGCAGGGCAGCAACCGGCTCCAAGTAAACCGGAATTTTGCCGCCAAAGCCGCCGCCGATTTCCTGGGGCACGACCTTGATCTTGGAAATGGGCATGTCCAAAACCGCGCCGACTTGGGCGCGCGCAGTGAACGAACCCTGAGTGCTGGTCCAGACCGTCAGTTGGCCATCGGCGTTCCAACTCGCCGTGGCGTTGTGCGGCTCGATGTACCCTTGATGCACGGTAGCGGTCTGAAACTCGCGCTCCACAACCACGTCGGCATCGGCAAAGGCTTTGTCTGCATCGCCGAGCCGGTGCTCAAAGTGAGTGGCGAGGTTGCTCTTGCGACCGGTGTCTTCCCCAAACTCTTGGGTGGTCATGTCGTCGTGGAGCTGGGGCGCACCCTCCTGCATGGCCTCGCGCACATCGAGCACAGCCTCTAGTTCCTCGTACTCGACCTCAATCAGGTCGAGGGCCTCTTCGGCAATGTGGACGCTAGTGGCGGCAACCGCGGCGACGGGATGCCCGCTGTACAGGGCCTTATCCGTGGCCAGCACGTTGTCGCGCAGGTACTTGAGCCGGGCCGGGCCTTCGCCGAGATCGACCATTTGGTCGCCGGCATCGGGCAGGTCGGTGCCCGTGAGGACGGCCTTGACCCCGGGAAGAGCCGCGGCTTTAGACGTGTCTATGGACTTGATGCGCGCATGGGCGTGGGGCGAGCGCAAAACCTGTCCGTAGAGCAAACCGGCCAACTGGGTGTCAGCGCCGTAAATGGCGCGCCCAGTGACCTTGTCAACGCCGTCGTGGCGGATGGGGCGGGTGCCGATGACTTTGTAGCCATTGTTGGCAGGCATGGCGTTCCTCCTCGTTGGGTTCAGGCGCTTTGGCGCACTTCCTCAGCGGCGTCGAGGACAGCGCGGACGATCTTGTCGTAGCCCGTGCAGCGGCACAAGTTGCCGGCCAGCCAGTGCCGCACTTCGTGCTCGGAAGGGTTGGGGTTGTGGTCGAGTAGGGCTTTGGAAGCCACCAAAAATCCCGGGGTGCAGATGCCGCATTGCAGCGCGGCGTGTTCGAGGAACTTCTGCTGCACCGGGTGCAGGCTATCCGGGCTGGCAAGGCCCTCGACCGTGCCGATTTCCTTGCCGTCGGCCTCGACGGCCAGCATCAGACAAGAATCGACGAGGACGCCGTCAACGGCGATGGAACACGCGCCGCAGTTGCCGTCATTGCAGCCTTCCTTAGTGCCGGTGAAGCCGAGCGTCTCGCGCAATACTTCGAGCAGGCTTTGGCGCGGCTCGCAGAGAAATTCGGTCGGCTCCCCGTTGACCGTGGTCTGGACGTGTATTTTGCTCATGTACCTTAACTCCAAATTTGGGCCGCTTGTTGCGGCTAGTGAGACGTTTCTCTCGCCGACCGAATGGTCGGTGCAGAGTGTTTCCCGCCGACCATTTGATCGGTGCAACTTCCTAAATTTTTAGCCAGCCGCTTCCTGCACGGCGTTGGCGACGAACTGGCCGCGGGCCCGAGCCACAGCACCCGCGAGGGTGCGCTTGACCAACACTCCGACGAGGTGGGTGCGGAACTCGGCTGGGCCGCGCATATCAGAAATCGGGCTCGCCGCGCTCTGGGCTGCGGCCGCAGCCGCGGCAATGGCCTCGTCTGAAACGGCTTGGCCCGCTAGGCTATCGCCGGCTTCGCGCGCAAAAATCGGCGTCGGGCCGACCGCGGCGAGCGCAATGCGCGCGGCCTTAAACTCCTTGCCGCGATTGGCCAAGGTGACATGGGAGGACACCCCGACGACGGCGATGTCCATCTCGTTGCGCGGAATGAAGCGCTGGTAGTGAGAACCCGTGTTCTTCCTAACAATCGGGATCTGGAGAGAAACCAAGATCTCGCCGGGCGCGAGCACGCTGCGGCCCGGGGCAGTGCAAAAATCCTCTACCGCGACTTGGCGCTTGCCGTCCGGCCCAGCGATGTGGCACACGGCCGAGTGGGTAATCAGGCTGGGGATGGTGTCCGCACTCGGAGAGGCGTTGCACAAATTGCCACCAAAGGTGGCGCGGCCCTGTATTTGGATGCCGCCGATAATGGCAGCCGAATCGATGAGCCCAGGGTATCGCTCGACGATTTCGGGGTCATTGTACATGCGCCAGCAAGACACGCCCGCGCCGATGACCAATCCCCGGCGGGGGCCGTAGGAAAGCTCGTTGGCTTCGGGGACGTTCTTGATGTCGATGATGCAGTCGGGCGCAAAACGATTCCCGCGCAGCTGGACGATCAAGTCAGTGCCGCCAGCGAGGACGCGGGCGGCCTCGCCCTTCTCGGCCTTGAGGGCCACGGCCTCGCGCAACGTGCTGGGGGCGCAATAGGCAAAATCTTTCAAGGAAAAACCTCCTTGCTTGTAAGTAGTGATCGCTGAGTTCGCGCCTAATTATGGAACGCCCCACCCCCGCTGTCAAGAGCGGCTAAAGAGGCGCGGCTAAAGAGGCCGGATAGCTGGATTTTTCTGGGGAAAGCCTCGGCGGGAGACGTACTAGGTGCGCTGGTGACTACGTTCCGCTTCGTATTGCTCGTATTGCTCGTACTGCTTGATAAACAGCCTCTTTTCCTCTTCTGTTGGTTCGGGGTTTCGGGTTCTTTTGGAATAGGACCGCGAACCTAAATCAATGGACGAGCGTTCTAGAAAATTTTTCAACTTATCCATCTCAGAGATATTGGGATAAATATCCTGTCTCATACGTTCCTCCTTGGTCATCTGGGGGTTATATGGCCTTGGAGCTTATAGGCTTCCTCAGAAATAAACCTGAATCCGTCCTTCCGGTCAATGATTGCCACATGTATATCGCCACCAACCGTAGGCATTGAATTTCCAAATTCTTGTACTCTAACCATGAGTTCGACAAGCCAATATACGCAATTTATAGCGTTTTGTGTGGAAAAATCTCCGAAGTCCGCATTAAATCCATCAAGCCTCCAAGGTTGTTTATTATTAGCGTCATCGGGGTCTTCCAAGCCAAATATATGGAACTTCTCGGAAAAATTATCTAAATTCGGAAAAATTATGTCTTGGTCTGGATTTGCTTCCTGCAATTCGTTTACAAATCGGCTTAGAAGCAACTTATACCTATCTTCTATCAAACGCATGTTGAAGACATCAGTTCCATGGACGAGACGAGCAATTTCTCTGAATTGTCCACCAAATGATATTCCATAATGGCCATCTAATTCAAGTTTGATATCACCAGAAGGGAATTCGGCACGATAAATTTTAGGGGGACTGTCATTAGACTCCCAACCTCCAATAAGAAGCTCAATTTCTGGTTGGGGTACATTGTCTGGATATTCTTTTTTATAGTACACCTGAATTTCATCGACTAATTGTTGGGTAATACAAGGAATTGTATAGGAGTCACCAGCAGTAAAATTTTGAGCAAAATTTTGAATAATACTTTTCAGGGTTGTATTTCCAATAGATATAATGCCAGAAGTCATAATACCGATATTCTCATGCAGCTCAAAGAGCTTGTCCACGTGCGTCATGTGACTGTAAGGTATATTTTGCGGATGAATCTGTTTCCAAAAATTCGATAGCAGCGGTTCTCCATTATCATCTCTTTTGAGTTTGCCTTCTTCGTCAAAATATTGGAATAACTCATAAGGGTCAACCATGGTCCTACTGACAGTGCCAAGACTATCGCATCCCATCACAATGACATCTTTGGTCGAGAAAGCAATGAGTGTTGTCATAATATCGTATCTTCTCCGTTCGTTTGAATCTCTTGGTCTCTATGCTTCTTTTTTTGATAAAGAATTTTACAAAACACTTTGATCATTGCAATAGCTTGAGAACGAATTATTGAAATCATATGGCTAGGAATAGGCCGTATCAACAACTCCTCATCAATCGCTCCCTACCCCACCTCCAAGCTCCAATAGATCGTTTCAATCCAGCGCTACGCTGACAAAGGGGAAGAGGCCGTTGAAGAACAAGTCGCCGAAATGGGCGATCCAAACGTTGACGAAGAATACGGCGATGTCCCCGTGGGGGAAGTGAACGGCGCGGATTTCCTCACCGTTGAAGAACACGGACTCCGACTACTCAAACGCAATCAGGGCAAGGTAATCGCCGGTTCAGGGTCAATGAAACGCTTGCCGAATTCACCACCCGTCGCCAAGCGTTTGCGGCTATCGGCGATGATCCGCAGAAGCCGACGAGCGTTTTTCACTCTTCTCAAGGCAGCTTCATCATCTTCTTGGTTTCCACTCGCCCATCTATCTCGACCCGATAGAGATACACCCCAGCCGCCACATTCCTAGCCATCTCGTCGCGGCCATCCCAAGTAAAACGATGCGTACCCACCGGTAGTGCCCCCTGCCACACCTGCCGCACCCGACGACCCAACACGTCGTACACCGTCAGCGACACCCCCGCCGCATCCGTCGTCAAATCGAGAGGAATCACCACAGCCGGATTGAACGGATTGGGATAGCTGTCGCCCAGCCGATACTGCGTCGGCACAGCCACCGCCGCCGTCAGCACTGCCGTCGGCTGTCCACCTCCCGAATTCTTGAGCACATGCACGCCACCCAAGGCCGAATCCAACACCACCAAGTCCAAGTCACCATCGTCATCGACATCGCCGGGCAACACCCCGGTCCCATCACCAGCCAAACGATGTGTCTCCTTTTCTTGGGTCGGATTCAAGCCTCCACCCCACTCGACAAATACTCCAAAGCCCGACGCCCGGTTGCCGCCGACAAACACCCAATCATCCACTCCATCGGCATTCAAATCGCGCACCACCACCCACGAGCGCAGAAACAAATGCTCACCATACAGCACCTTCAGTACTTCTCCGGACAGCCCCCCTTCCGCTGACAGCCTTTTTACAACGAGTCCCATGTTTCCTTCAAAAGAATTGCGTTGGAGCTCCAAGGGTATCTCCTGCTGTCCATCGCCATCAAAATCCCCTCTCATCGAATCAAACCTGCTGTAGTACAAATCCCATAGCGCTTCGCGGTCGTCCGAACTTGTGGCGAGTACCTCTTCCTGGAGATCCGCTCCGATAGACCAAACCTCTATTTCGCCTCCATTCCATTTAAAAATCGCAATCTCGTCTTGGCCATCGCCATCTAAGTCGCGGGCGAGCATATTCAAAAATCCTCCCACATCTTGGGTATACCCGATGCGCGCGCTTTCAAAGGTCCCGCTACCATCATTGAGGGCCATGACCCAACCCCAAGGGGGCCTATAGCCAGAGGGGGGATCACCCGCATAAGGGGCAAACCGAGTAGAGAAAAGATCTAAGTCGCCATCGCCATCTAAGTCGGTCAAGACGCCGCTCCCGAATCGATGCCCTAAACCCGGTGTAATCGGATAAAAGATCGGCGGTGCAAAAAGACCGGGACCATCAAAGTGAAAATACTCTACATGCGGCCGGGCTAATTCGCCCTGCGAGCGCTCTTCAGGGCCGGTCAACTCGATCCAGTCGATCGCAAAATGCCCGACCACCTCATCCACCGACCGGGGCTCCTCCGCTTCGTTTCGATCCAATGCAAAATGCAGCCGAATATCCCGCAGGAGCCCCGCCCACACGATCTCATCTTGGCCAGAGAGGGAGAATTCCACTTCCTGCCACTCGGTCGTGTACGCGAAGTCTATACTGGGGATCGAAAATCGGTTTTCTGGTGGCCCTTCAGGGTCGCGTCCTGGTACCTCGAGGTTGTGCTCATTGGTCCAAGCAAGCCAAACGCGCCCTGCCGTAGGGCGATCATGCAGGGTGCGGAACCGGATTCGCACCCGGTCGAACAGGTGCGAATCGTAGCCGATGGTATAAGAAATCAAGGCCGCATTAGGAGAAGGATCCCTTTTCCCCACCACCGAGGGCGAGACATCGACCCTCCACACACCGTCTTCGACCTCTCCTGGAAACAGATAAAATTCATTTGGACCACCCCATTCAAGCGCTCTTTTGGCGGACCACCCTTGCATTGTCCCGTCGTCGAAATCCCACTTGACCGCCTCGGCGAGGCTGCTCCATAGCACTGCGCATACAACAACGGCGAGCTTTAACATGACAACACCTCCATAGAAATTTCCAAAGGACGACGTAGCGAAAAGAGGTCTTATTCCATCGAGTACTAAATTATAGTCGGCCACAGACCGTATCAACAACTTCGCATCAATCGCTCCCCGCCCCCGCTTCCAAGCTCCAATAGACCGTTTCGATCCAACGCTGCGCTGGCACGAAAGACCACTCCCATGACGCCCATTGAGCGTCTAATCCCTCGGCGCTGATCTGGTCGAGCGACATGCCCGCGCTCCGGCGCGTGCGCACGCTAGCCGTAGTTTCCACCAACATGCGGTGGTAAACCTTCAGGTCGTCGAGCGTGGCGACCGGGCCGTGGCCGGGGATGATTTTCGCGTCCGCGGGAAGCTGGCCGATGAGTGCGGCAATGTGTTGCGTCAGGGTCTCGACATCGCCGCCGTACTCTAGATCGACGAAGGGGAAGATGCCGTTGAAGAACAGGTCGCCGAGATGGGCGATCTGGGCGTTGACAAAAAATACGGCGATGTCCCCGTCGGTATGGGCGCGGGGAAAGTGAACGGCGCGGATTTCCTCATCGTTGAAGAACACAGACGCCGACTGCTCAAAGGTAATCACGGGCAAGGCAACCGCTGGCTCAGGCTCAACGTGCCGCTTGCCAAATTCACCGCCCGTCGCCAAGCGCTTGCGGACATTGACATGGGCCAAAATCGTCGCGTGCTGGCCAAAGGCGCGGTTGCCGCCGATGTGGTCGCCGTGGAAATGCGTGTTGAAGATGTACTCGGGCTGCTTCGACCTGAGCTCAGCCGAAGGGCCGTCAAAGCGGGCTAGCGCAGCGCGCACCGCATCGGCCTGCGATGCCAATTTATCATCCACCAAGAGAATGCCATCGTCGCCGACGCAAACCCCGACATTGCCGCCACCGCCTTGCAACACGTACACCGCGTCGCTGAGCTGGTGGAGCGACAGCTCGGCGGTCGCCGGGCTAGCAGCTAACAGTGCCGCGATTAATGGACAAACATTTAAGAAGCGCATGTTTCTTTACCCCTGTGATTAACTGACGTTACGCAGCGTTTGTCATGCCAGCGCACGTAGGGGGCGGTTTCAAACCGCCCCCTACTAATCGCTGTTTCTCTCTTCTATCGTCAAGTACCGATTGACCGGCAGGTCGGTGAAAATTTCTCGCTGCTGATCGGGCCAGCGCACTTCGAGCGTATCGACTCGGTTGACGCGCCCCAACCCAAAGTGGAGGCGGCGGTCCTCGCTGGAGAGGAAACTGCTGCCGCAGATGAGGTCGCGGATCTGCGTCCGCTTGCCAGCGACGAGTCGCGCTCGAGCGCCAATGCCATCGCGGTTGCCGCGCGTACCAACCAAGCGCAGACCCAGCCAATTCCGCCGGTTGCCCACATCGTTCCGCAACAGCGAGGGGCGATCGTCGAGATTGGCCACGAAAACATCCAAATCGCCGTCGTTGTCAAAGTCGAGCACGTTGGCTCCTCGGCTGACGCGAGGCACCTCGGAGCCGAGTGCGATCTGCGTAAACGTTCCGTCGCCAACATTGGCAAAAAGATGATTGGGTTGGGCGTACGCACTGCCGCTGCCGGCGCGGTCGATCTGCGGGTACACGTGGCCATTGGCCACCAACAGATCGAGATCTCCATCGTGGTCATAGTCGAAAAAACCCGTACCAAAGCCCACATGTGCCCATCCCACGCGCGCTAAGGCAGCTTCCGCGCTGACATCCGCAAAGGTGCCATCGCCCTCGTTGCGATAGAGGGTGTTGTACTCGTCTGCAAAATGCGTGGCGAGCAAATCGGGGCGTCCGTCGTTGTCGTAGTCGCCCCAAGCTATCCCCATGCTCGCTTGGATTTGTCCGCCGCGGCCATAGGCCAAGCGGGCCGGAAGGGAGCGGTCGCTAAAGCGGCCATCGCCGCGATTGCGATAAAAAAAGTTCGGGCTGGAGTCATTGGCCACGAATAAGTCGGGCCAGCCGTCGGCATCCGCGTCCACAAACAGGACGCCCAACCCGTAGCCCGGGGAAGGGTGGTTGAGGAGCGCCCAAGCAGTGATGTCGGCAAACCCGTCTCCGTCGTTGCGATAAAACACATCCGCAGCCCCCACCAATCCTCTCGGACCGACAAAGACCTCCACCCCCTTCCACTGAGCACCCAAGCGTTCGACCTCAGTCGAATCGAATACCGCATAGCTCGCCACGTACAGGTCGAGGTCGCCATCGCGGTCGTAGTCGGCCCAAGCCGCGCCCGTGCTCCAACGAGACGCGGCCACGCCAGCCGCTGCGGCTACATCGACAAAGCGATCGCCGTCGTTGCGGTAGAGCAAATTCTCCCGCAATTGGGTCGCGTACAGGTCTTGATCGCCATCGTTGTCAAAATCTGCGCTAGTCGCCCCCATGCCCCAACCAAGGCCCGCGACCCCAAACGCCTCGCCCACATCGACAAAGCCGGTCGAACCATCGTTGCGGAAAAGCGCGTGGCCGCCGCCTTTGCCATTGACCCAGTAGAGGTCCTGATCGCCGTCGCGGTCAAAATCGAGCGCGGCCGTGCCGCCGCCTTTGGCCTCGGGGATATAGCCCTTTGCCAAGCTGCCGCTCGTGTGGACGCGGGTCAGGCCGAGTTTGGCGGCCACATCGACGAAGGGCACAAGCGGCTCGGCCGCGGCGCAGCACGTCCACAGGACGCAGAGGCCGCCGGTTATATTTGCGGAAAATGCAGACACTAGAAGCTATCTCAGTCGCTAGCATTTAGGTGCAGAGGCACCTCTTGTAACAGTCAATAGGATATCGGACGGCCACAAGGCATATAAGATAGCTACCTAGTACACACTGGCGACGAGTTTGGTGCTCGTAGTTTGCTCGCCTTCGGCGTCCACTTCCACGCCGACGCGACACATGTACAGTCCCGGCGGCAGCAGCCGACCCTGTCGGTCCCGCCCATCCCAAGCCAGCCTTTGAACCCCCGCGGCGGTCGCGACCGCCTGCTCAATGCGCTGCACCGACTGGCCGTCCAAGCCATAGACCTCCAGAATCAACGCCTTAGCTCCCTGCACTTGGAACACCGGAAAGACCAATTCCACCACGTCGTTAATCCCGTCCCCATTGGGCGTAAACGGATTTGACGACGCGGCCACCTCACCTAAAACAGCCTTAGTAAAAGGCGTAAACACGGTCAGGCCGCGACCTGCGTTGACTCCGCCATCCACGCGCTGCCACACTTGGTCGGCCCCTTGGCCTTGCCCGACCTGTACCTCAAAGGCATTGCTCACCAAGTAGAGCGCACCGGAAAAGCGCAGCGACACGACACCCTGCCCCTGCTCGACCGGCCTGGGCAGCCGCACCCACAGCGAATCCGGGCCGGTCGGTAGCTGCTCTAACTGATCGCGTCCGTACTCCTCTTCGCCCACGGCCCCGTCAATCAGGTCCATCTCCGCGCCCGGCGGCAACTCCACCAGCACTTGGTCGAACCCGCTGTTGCCATCCTCGAACGCGGGCCGCAAAAGCAAGGTAAACGTCTGCGGCTGCCCGCGCTGGGACGTTATGCTAGGAGTAATCTCGCCGAAAATTTGACTGGCGAGGGGCGCGTCTAGCGCGAGGCGCAGTGAGCGCAGGAACGCGGCCGCGTCTGGATTCTCCGAGCGCAGGGTAGCCTCAATCATCACGTAGCGGCGCGGACTCGGCGAGGTGATGGGTGCGCCCGAGACCGAATAAGGCAGACTCCACGGGCTCCAATCCGCACCGGGGATGATGGTAACAGTCGAATCGCCGCGCTGAAAGCTGAGCAGTTTGCGGTATTTAGCCTCGGTCACTTCTTGGCCCGTGCTCGAAAAGTAGCGGATGTTCTGGCCGAGCTGGTTCCCGCTGCGGGTGCGGACGCGCACTTGGGTGCCGGGCGGCGCGGTGGCCGTCCAATGCACGGACGACAGAATGCGAGCGGCGCGCCCCAATTCGATCGGCTCAGACGTGAGCGATACTTCGGGGAGGAAGCCGCGTCCGTATAGCTGTATCTCGCGGATGGCCGGGCGGGCCGACCCCTTGACCAAGGTGTAATTCATCCTGAAGTAACGCGCCTTAGTCAGCGGAAACACATTGTCCTGAAAGAGAATATTGCGATGCGCGGTTCCTTCCCCACCTTCCAAGCCGCGCGACGTCAACGCGACGTAACTCAAGCTACCATCCGGTGCGCGGCTGCCGTCGGAAAGCGCGATCCCGTAATTGGGAAACGCTCGGCTATACCTATCGCCAAAGACGATGGCAGCGCGGTTGACCCAGTACCAAGTTCCCAAGTCGAAATAGATATTGCGATGCGGATCCTGAAATACAACCGCCGGATCGTTGCCGCTAAAACCCACTTCCACGCTCCAGAAGGATCCCCACTCGCCGTCCACGGTTAGCTTTTCCGCGCCCAAGTTGCCGTAGCCGATAATCTCCCCCCCGCGGTCCAGGGCACCAAGGCTAATATTGTCGCCCATGGTCCACACCTCGACTTGGGTCAGTCGCGGCCTTTCCCGGCGATAGTATTCGACCGGGCCTTGCCATTCCTCTTCAATGGCCTCGTATGCCGCTTGGTCTATCGGCCGCAAAACGCCGTTCGACTCGCGGCGGAAGTAGAGCACATCGCCGCGCTCTTCCTCCGGCAGACTGTTCCAGCGCACGGCACTGATCTGCTCGGCCTGACCCAAGTCGCTGGCCGTCGCCACCACCTGGAGAAACTGAATCAGCCGACCGGTAAGCCCCGGGTCCACTTGGCGGGTAGGCTGTAACTCGAACTCATAGACGCGCTGCGATTTGTTTAAGCCCTCGCTGTGACCGGCGGGCAGGTAGCTGAAGGACTCGCTTTGCAGAAAGGCGGGATCGCCGTTGGCGGTGAGCACCTTAAACTGGAGGAATGGATCGCCTTGGCCTTCAACGGCGAACTTCACCACCACCTTCTGCGCCCATACCAGCCGACCCAAGTCGATTTCGACCCACCACTTGTCGAGTGGGTCCGCCAAGTCTGGTTCCCAGAAGGTATCCTCCCGGCCATCTAGGATGTTGGCAGCCCCCGCGAGGCCGGTTCCAGCACTGCGGATGCCACCCTGCACCCCATCCCCATAAGTGAAAGCGCTAGCGTCCAAGGCAGCGTTGACCCGCTCGCGAACAAATGCGGGCCGAACGCCGTCGTCGCTGAATTCCAAGCTGCCCGGCGGAAAACCCCACTCCGGCCAGTGCTCCGGAGCGACGTGCAACCCTTTCTCGTCGAGTTGGTACGCTTGACACCACGCCGCCGATGCCGTCAGCAGGGTTGTGCCCACAATCGCAACGCTTTTCATGGCTGCTTCAGTGTGGATCGCCCACGCGCCAGCGGTGCTTTTCCACCCCATCCATGTCCAGTTCAATCCCAAAACCCGGCCCGTCCGGCAGCACGATGCAACTGTCCTCCACCCGCAGTGGCTCGGTGATGATCTCGTCCCGCCACTCAATGCCGGTGACGAACTCCATGGGAGCCACATTCGGTATGGAAGCCATCAAATGCGCGGCCGCTATAATGCCGACCGGGCCTTTGGTGTTGTGCGGCGAGATGGGGACGTGAAAGGTATCAGCAATAGCCGCGATTTTGCGCACCTCGGTGATCCCGCCGGCGTACATCAGGTCGGGCTGCGCCACGTCGATGCCGTCTAGATCCAACAATTGGCGATAGTGGCTCTTGGTGTTGAGCCGCTCGCTGCCCATGACCGGAATGGAGATTTCCCGCCGCACTTTTGGATAGGCGTTCAGGTCATCCGGCGGCACGGGATCTTCAAATACGTAGAGATCAGACGACTCTATGGCGCGGGCCAAGCGGATGCACTGGGCCACGGTGAAGCGGCCGTGGCAATCGATCAACAGCTTGACATCCGGCCCCACCGCTTCTCGCACTGCGGCGAAGTGCTCTGCCGTCTCTGTCGGATTCCCGTCGTCCGCGTACTGACCGAAGTCGGCCCCACTCCGCGACCGCGCTCCACCCTTGAGCGCAGTGTACCCCTCGTCCGCTTTTTCCCGCGCCATTTTCGCCGAATCCTCGGGCGTGGCACCGCCAAAGTGCGTATAGACCTCGACCCGGTCGCGGAACTTGCCGCCCAACAGTTCGACCACCGGCAGATTCGCCACCTTGCCCTTGATGTCCCACAGCGCTTGGTCAATGCCGCTCATGGCGCTCATCCACACGGGACCCGCCATGCGCCAGATGCAGCTCAGCGAGGAGCGCAGATAGAGCTTGTGCCACAAGTACTCGATGCGCGCCGGGTCTTCGCCGATCAATTCCTGTTTGAGGTGCTCGACCGCGGCGACGACCACTGGCTCCTTGTTGGAATACGTGGCCTCGCCCAAGCCCACGAGGCCCTCGTCCGTAAAGACCCGCACAATCGTCCATTTGCGGCCCGGCGAGTCGATCAGAATGGTATCAATATCGCGTATTTTCATCGTATCTACCTTTTGCACTGCGAAGGGTTTTTCCTATCAGAGGGTGGGTTCGGCTGTTGGCAGGTCCGCGCCATTATACGCCCATTGCAAGTGTATATGGCTAGTCGAGAAACTTTGGCTGGTACGCCCCCCCGGCATATCCAGCGTCCGTTCCCAGCAATGGGGCGTTAACACGCCTTGCACTTCTTGGTAGCGATTGTAAGTAGTGGTCCAAGTCGGCGGCAGAAAGTTGGGGTTGGCTTGCTTGAACCATTGCTCTTCTTGGGGCGTTAGCGTTTCTCTGGTCTCGGCCAAGAGCGCCGTGCTACAGTCAAAGAGCGCCTCGAAATAGTGCCCGAACTTCCGATCATCTACCAGCAAGACATCATGGCAAGTTCCGTCCTTATGGCGCTCTTGCTCGAGATAATCCAAGGCTACGCCCTCGCCCATAAAGCGGTCGATGAAATGCCAGCGGACCTCTTCGCCTCGGTGGCGCTTTGCGGCCAAATCAGGCGGCAGGATGCCTCTATACCGCCCCCAGCGATCTTCAAAGAGCGCCTCGAATGTACTCCGCTCCCGGATGGAGGGATTTTTGCTTACATAAGATGGGTTGGAGACCGCCGGGTCAAACGAAACCTCTACCTTGTACTTTTCTTTTTTAGCAACCGCGCGATTCCCCCATCCCTCGTAGTGCCAAGTCGCCACCGGATACAGATAGGGGGTCACTGGAATCGCCGATAGGCAAACACCACCTTGGCAAGAGGGCCTTTTCAAATCTCTTACATTGGACTCTAACCACACCATCGCGCTCATTGCTCGTATTTCGAGCAGGCGCTGCCTACCGCCCATAGCCTCAATCGCCCGCTCTACCACCTCCAAGGCCCGGTCGCGGTCTGCGCCCATATTGGCTAGGGGGAATCGCACGTAGTCCTCGCGATAGTTCCCCTCGGCCGCCACGAACGCCAAGAGCAGGGAGTCTATATTCACATCGCCAGACCGTTCTATCTGTATCCTCTTTTCCAAGTGAGCCATGGCGTCGCGTCCCTCGGGCGGCAATTGCTCCGCAATCTCGTCAAGAGGAGTGGATTCGGCGGTTTCCTGTGCAAGCTGCAGTGGCGCAGCCTCGACGACCAAGCGCTGCATTTGCCGGTCGTGCAAAGCTGGTTTCGTAGGATCGAAGGCCCTCGTTTCTAGTCGCGGCGGCGGACGAAAAACCACCTGAAAGGCCGGTTGTGGGTCAGGTATGGAAGGAGTCAACAAGACCGCAGTTAAATGCAGGAGGGCCGAAAGGAATAGGAAGACGGCCACTCTCTTGGTTTCTGTCGAGGACCAGTGCATATCAATCTCCTTTCGCGCTCAGCGACGCAGACGACCGTTTTCAAGCAAACAGTCGAACACTTCTTGCGCCACAGTGCTAGCTACTTCTTGGTAAAAATCATCGAGAACAGGTGCCTTGTCCATCTCAAAAGCCGTATTGACGACGTGCCACTTATTCAACACCTCTTTGTCCTCAGACACATCCTTTATCACCAACAGCGCGGCGGTGCCTAGTTTGAATTGTTGCTGGTCACGATCCTTGCCGACTGAGTACGAGTTTGCCACGTAATTTAAGGTATAGCGGGCATCCTCGATAGATGCGACATCCGTGGTCCAATGGACGCGGCTGAACCGTTTGAGCTCGTCCAAGAGGGACACTCGAATGGACTCATGCAGTACAAGGAGCTTTTCCTTTTGTATATCCTCCTGACGCGAAGCGGTCTTAAATATCTTAGAAAAGGTCCAGTCGTCTATAAATACAAAGTGGCCCAATATGCGACCCTTGTGTCCTGGCTTGATAACTTTACTGGCCTGCAATTCCCCACTGTTGCTCGTCTTCACCAATACCTTAAAGGTGCCAGTCGGGGCGTTTACCACACCTTCCTCCTCGACCGGCTCTTCCACCACCGGCGACCCCACGAATGGAACCAGCAGCGCCGCTGTATAATCCAAGGCTTGAAACTTGAGCAATTTGCTTTTGCCCGCCGCTTTGGCGATCAGAGGTTCCAACCCAACATTCTCTTCTTTCTTTAAAAAGCCGCCGGCCATATCCACAACCCGCACCAAGTACGCCTTGGCCTCGCGCTCGGAAAAATGCTCGCCGTGCAGCGCAAAAAGCTGTTCGCCGCGTGCCGTGGACTTCTTGCAATGCGTCTTTAGGTCTCGCAACAGTAAGACTAGAGAATCCCGGCTCGCGGCAGCCGACAATCCAGACGCCGTACTGACATCCGCGACGAATTCGTCCAACGTCCCCTTGTCGTCCTTCTCCAGCCGGTCGCGCAACTGCTCCAAGGCCACGAGTACAAAATCCGTTTCTTGTATAGGAGCAGCGAAAACATTCGATGCCGTGCAGAAAAAGACGCTAACGGCAATGCGGAACCATGTGTTATTCATGCGCCTGCTTCCTTGCTATTGTCTTCTGCATTTTTAAAGGAATAGTTTATATTCATTTATATGCGACCTAAAGGTAGTGCCGATCGGCTAGAATATCGTCGTCAATGGGCGGCTGCGTTGCTTGATGAAGGCAAAGGGGTCAACGAAGTGGCTCGCTTGGTCAAAGCTTCCCCGTCCTCGGTGTCTCGTTGGAAGGCGATGAAAGCCCAAGCGGGTGAGGCCGGGCTGAAAGCCAAACCGCATCCGGGTCGGGGCTGTCAGTTGAGTGCCCAAGACAAGGAGCAGTTGAAAGAGCTTCTGCTCCAAGGGCCCCAAGCGGCCGGCTTTGATAGCGCGCTGTGGACCTGTAAGCGGGTAGCCCAGGTGATTGCCCAAACGTTTGGGGTGTCCTATCATCCCGATCATGTGGGTCGTCTGCTGCATGGGTTGGGTTTTTCGTGCCAGTATCCCCAGCACCGGGCGCGGGAACAGGATGAGGACGCCGTGCGCCAATGGCGGTTGGTGGCATGGCCGCGGATTAAAAAAAAGCCCGGCACCAAGAGGCGACCATCGCCTTGATGGATCAGAGCGGCTTCATGCTGCAACCGACCCGGCGTAGGACCTGGGCGTTGCGGGGCCACACGCTGTGGGATCGCCATGATCGCTTGTCGGTTCAAGCTGCCGTTACCCTGCCGCCTCGACGGAAGCGGTTGGGGGTGTATTTCCAGATGTATGAGCATAATATTAATACGCAGGATGTGGTGTCCTTTGTCGGTCATCTGCTGCGTATGATACGGCGCAAGGTCGTGCTCATTTTGGATCGGTGGAGTGTCCATCGCGCCGCGGTGGCGATCTTGCACAAAAGGTATCCAGATCGACTCACGATCGAATGGTTACCCGCCTATGCGCCCGAATTGAATCCGGTCGAACAGGTCTGGAATCATACCAAGTATGGCCAGCTAGCCAACTTCATGCCAGACCACATCGACGACGTAGCCGAGGCCGTCTGCATGTCGATCTCCGCCCAGCATCATGATAACGACCTGATTCGAGGCTTCTTCAAATACGCACAACTTAAACTGTAAAGTATTCCTTTATTTTTGCAGACCTCAATAAGTACACGATAGTGGCTCTACAGATAATACTTCCTAGCGAACGGGTTCTGCTGTTGACGGCTCCTCGCCATTATACGCCCATTGCAAATATACAGAGATGGCATCCCTCCCCTGTGCCCGCTTCCAGCGATGGGGTGTCAACACGCCTTGCACTTCTTGGTAGCGATCGTAAACCGTGATCCAAGTCGGCGGATGGACCTTGGGATTGGCTTGCCTGAACCATTGCTCTTCTTGAGGCGTCAGCTTCTCTTTGGTCTTGGCCAAGAGGGCCGTGCGACAGTCAAAGAGCGCCTCGAAATAGTGTCCGAACTTCCGGTCATCTACCAGCACGACCTCATGGCAAGTCCCGTCCCTACTGCGCTCTTGCCCCAAGTAATCCAAGGCCACGTCTTCACTTATAAATCGATCCACGAAATGCCAGCGGGCCTCTTCTCCCCGGTGGCGCATTGTGGCTAAATCAGGAGGCAGATTGCCTTTATATCGCCCCCAGCGATCATCAAAGAGCGCCTCAAATATTCTCCGCGCCCGCTTGGGATTTTTGCTCACATAAGATGGGTTGGGCACCGCAGGGTCGAACGAAACCTCTGCCTTGTATCTTTCTTTTTTGAAGACAGCGCGTTCTCCCCATCCCTCGTAATACCAATGCCAAGTCGCCACCGGATACAGATAGGGGGTCACTGGAATCACCGTTAGGACAACACCACCTCTTTCTATTTCTTTTGAGTCGGACTCTATCCACACCATCGCGCTCATTTCTTTTATTGCGAGTAGGCGCTTCCTACCGCCCATAGCTTCAATCGCACGCTCTATCACCCCCAAGGCCCGGTCGCGGCCTGCGCCCGTATTGGGCAGGGGAAAGCGCACATAGTCCTCGCGATAGTCTCCTTCGGCGACCATGTGCGCCAAGAGCAAGGAGTCGATATTCACATAGTCAGACCACTCTATCCGCATCCTCTTTTCCAAGTCAGCCATGTCATCGCGCGCCTCGGGCGGCAATTGCTCTGCAATCTCGCCAAGAGGAGCGGATTCGGTAGATTCCTGTGCGAACTGCGGTAGTGTACTCTTGACAACCAAGCGCTGCATTTGCCGCTCGCGCAAAGCCGGTGTTGCAGGATCAAATGGCCTCGTTTCTAGCGCGCGCGGCGGCGGATGAAAAACCACCTGAAAGGCCGGTTGTGGGTCGAGTGTGAGAGGTGGCGTCAACAAGACCACAACCAGATGCAGGAGGGCCGAAAGGAACAGGCAAGCAGCCAGTCTCTTGGTTTCGGTCGAGGACCGGTGCATATCAATCTCTTTTCGCACTCAGCGACAGATATGAGCGTTTTCAGTCAAACAGCGGCGACACTTCTTGCGCCACAGTGCGAGCGGCTTCTTGGTAAAACTGATCGAGAATAGATTCGTCGGCCGGTATGAGGTCCGGTATGAAGTCCTTCTGGATGATGAGTTCCTGCTCCAGCACCGTTTCGTCCTTGATCACATCCTTCACTGCCAACAGCACGTAGCTCTCTAGCACACGTCGTTCGGTATTGGAGCCATAGATGCCGACCCAGTACGCGTGTACAATGTAATCCAAGGTGTAGCGAATGTCCTTGGCCGAGGGATTCGTGGTGACGCGGACGCGGTCGAACCGTTTGATGAGTTCATCCAAGAGAGCTGGCCGCACCGACTCATGCAGTGCTAGTATTTTTTTTTGCGCCTTCATTTTTGGGCGCGCGGAAACCTTAAATACCCTGAAAAAGGTGGCATTGGATGAAGATCCATTCTCAACTAGACGGTCAACCTGCTCAGACAAGCCCTCACTGTTGCGCGTCCTCACCAACACCTTAAAGGGTCCAGTCGGGACGTTTACCACGCTCTCCTCTTCGGCCAACTCTTCCACCACCGGCGACCCCACGAATGGAACCAGCAGCGCCGCAGTATAATCCAAGGCTTGGAACTTCAGCAGCTTGCTTTTGCCCGCCGCTTTGGCGATCAGCGGCTCCAGCCCAACATTCTCTTCTTTCTTCAACAGGTCGCCAGCCATATCCACAACCCGCACTAAATACGCCTTGGCCTCGCGCTCAGAAAAATGCTCCCCGTGCAGCGCAAAAAGCTGTTCGCCGAGGGCCGTAGATTTCTTGCAATGCGTCTTTATATCCCGCAACAGTGAGACCAGAGAATCCCGACTCGCAGCAGCAGACAATCCAGACGCCGTACTGACATCCGCGACGAACTCATTCAACGTTCCCTTGTCGTCCCGCTCCATGCAGTCGCGCAACTGTTCCAAGGCTACAAGCACAAAATCCGCCTCTTGTGCAGAAGCGGCGCAAGCACTCGATGCCATGCAGAAAAAGACGCAAACAACAATGCGACACCATGTGTTACTCACGTGTATGTTCCCTCATCAAATCTGCGTCAGAAAACTGCCCATGTGATCAGTGATGTAATCGGCCACCAGCCACGCGCCGGCCGCAACCACGGGGCCACGCCGACTCGGCGACCAGCAGGGTGCAAGCAACGAGCCACAACCGAGTCACGCGACCTTCTCCTCCCCCACCTGCTGACACGCCGCGATAAATTCCTCGGCCGTGGTGGTATAACCGATCAGATGTTCAAAGTTGCGCAGCGTGATCCGGTTGATCCAACCGCCTTCCGGCAGGCTGTCGTCTAGCGTGTCGGGCATCTCGATCGTACCGGGAGCATTGGAACAATCGCGCAACAGAATGACGCGATAATTCCGCCCTACGGCTTCGGCGCAGGTGTAGTGCAAGCAGGCCCGCCGACTGTAGCCAACCACGAACAGCGTCCTAATGCCATAGCTGCGCAAGTGCTGGTCCAAGAAGGTGTCGTGAAAGCCGCTCCAGATCCACTTGGGGAAATTGCGCTCGCCCTCGCGGGGAGCCACGTAATCGAGGTACTCGGGTTTGTGTTCTTGCCGCGCCCAGCTTGCAATGCCGTTGCCGCAGCCGCCCTTGGTCTTGCCCCAAATCTCACCCACGATATTGCCGGGATCGGCCACTAGGCGCAGGTCGTTGTGGACGTAATTGACCAGCATTCCGCTGGCGCGGGCGGCTTGCAAAGCCGGCGCGATGAAGTTCTTAGTCGTTGGATTGGGCGAGCGCCCATCGACATCCACCAACAGAAAGGCACACTCGGCGAACTCTAAGGTCAGAGTCTCGTACCCGTAGTCGTACCCGCCGGGATAATCCTTGTAATAGCGAATGGGGATTTGAATGTTGGACATAGATGCCTCCTTTTTTGATAACACGCGAATCCCAAGGGAGGTTTACAGCGCAACCACAAATCAAGAAGGTTCTCCACATTAATAATCGCTATGCGCCGTCGCGGTCAATCCACTTATAGGCGGCTTTGGCATTGCGCCAGAAGTATTTCTCCGTCGCCTCTTCGCCGCGCGCGGTAAAATAAGTCATCACCAAGCGCTGTATGTCTGCGTACTCGCGGCCACTGCGGTCGGATACCGGCCAGTCGCTGCCGTAAATCAGCCGGTCCTCTCCGAACATATCCCATAGCGCGTCGAGCACCGGAACGTAAAAGTCCACATCCGTCGGCGCTGGCTTGACTTGACTGCGCAAATCCATCAGCCCCGACACCTTGCAATAGACCTGCGGATGGGCCGCGGCCTGGCGCATCAATTCCAGCCGCGCCGGATCGGGCGGGCTGCCATCGATGGGAATGCCGCCGATGTGGTTGACGACAATGCGCAACTCGGGAAAGCGCGCCGCCAGCGCCGGCACACCCTCGTGTAAGCCCGTGTCCAGTTCCAGATCGTTGGCTACTAGCATTTCAGCGGCAGCCAAGCCGTGACTTTCCGCTGCATGTACGCGGGCGCGGATGCCGACGAAAACCGGGTCGGCGGCAAAGCGCTTTAGGTCAGCGGCAAAATTCGGGTCGTCGGGCTCGAGGTGGCCGACCAATCCCACGATAAAAGGATCGGCGGCGGCCAAGTCGAGAACCCACTGGTTGTCCTCTACCCAAGGGCTGCACTCAACCATGACCGTGCCTGTTACGCCCTCGGGCACGGCTAGGGCCTTGTAGTCTTCGGGCAGCGCGCGCCGGTAGAGAATCTCGTCGTCTTTCTCCGGCCAAGGCACGCCTTGGGGTCTGAATGGATCGAAAAAATGAGTGTGAGTATCGATGATCATCGGAATCGCTCCTTTTTTGTTATAGCCACGCAGTTCATTTACCGTCCACAGAGGACGGTTGCACCGCGTCCTGCTCCGTAGGCATGCGCCAGTTTTGCGCCTCATCTAACGTAATGGTGTGAAAATCGGGCATCCGGTCGGCGTTGCGGTCCTGATGCTGATGGCCCCCTAAAATGTACATCGAGTGCTTGCGCCCCGACCCTGGGCGGTCGGCATCGAGCAGCCGGAATCCCATATGCAGCGTCTGCCCCGGCGCGAAAACATGCCGCTTGCTCTCCTCTGGGCTCGGCCCCAGCACATCCCACAAGGCCGCTTTCCACTCGAAGGTATATTCGACGTGCAAAGTGCCGTTGGCCGCGTCGGGCGGGCGCATTGTCCAAGCGATGTCGAAGTGGGGTTTGTGCATCGCCCACAGGAACTCCTCCAAGAAAGGGTCGTGGTGCTGGTCGAGAAAGCCAGCCTGACCGTGAGGGAGGCGCGGGTGCTTCAACGGCAGCACCCGGGCGTAGTAGCGTTGGCCGTTGACCAGTTCCTCGCGGGTGAACCCGTAGATACTGCCGCCGGAGTGGTCGGAATCCACGGTAATCGACAGCGTATCGTCCTGCCACCACTTGAGCGGGTCTTCGTTTTCGATCTTGAGGGTATCGTCGCTGATCCGGGCGAAGCAGTACCAGCTATTGTCCGGGGGCGGACTCCAAGCGGTGTACATGGTGAAGTCGAAGTCGGCCGCATCGACGTGGTCCGATTCGCGGTCGAAGAATCCCTCCCGGTCCAAAGCGAGACGGGGGTCGAAAAAGGCCCAGTCGCCATCGTCGCCATCTATGGTTATCGACGCGGGATCGGGCACCTCAACGAAGGGGACCGTGACGCCTACATGGGCAGACGCGATACTGGCTATGGGAACGGTCAGGACTAGGCTTAAGAGGAATGCCCTGAACAGACCGCAGCAATGCGCGTACAGGTCGCTGGCCATCGTCATATCTTTCCTCGCGTTGGTTCGCCGACTAGGATAAAACTGAAGGTTGTATATTAGCAGTATAATATATAATCGCAATGCTTCTCCTTGGAAGGATACATGAGAGCTATACTTTGCATACAACTGATTCTCGCCGCGAACACAGGAGCTAATGCTATGACCCAGCCGGTGACACTGCAGACAGGAGAGATGATTATCATCGACAACGGGCTGGTGCGTCTGGGGATTCGCGAAGACGGCATCCTACAGGAGCTTTCCCTGCGCGGTGGGCCCAACTTGGCTAGCAGCGGCTACTGGAATTGCAACGGCAACGGGTACGACGCGGCGGGAACACCGCTACGCCAGAAATTCTCGGTGCTGGCGGGCCAAGCCAACGTGCTGCGTCAATCCGACGAACTAGTGGAAGTGGCCTTCGTCCGCGAGCCAGCGGAGCCTCTCTTCTTTCGCACGGCGCTCCACTACGTGCTGCGGCAAGGCGAGCCGGGGTTTTACCTCTACATGACCGCAACCCACGACGCGCAAATGCCCGCCGGCTCTATCACGCAATACGCCTACAACCTCCGTCTTGCCCCACAGCACTTCGATTATATCGCCGTTGACGAGATCCGCCGCCACGTAAGCCACACCTGCGAGCAAGAAGGCGCTGCCAAACAGATCATGGATGCCACCTTTGTCCTGGCGGACGGGCGCGTAGTCAGCAAATACGATTATTGTCACGCGATCGAAGACGGCGACTTCAATATATACGGCTGGGCCGGGCCGCAAGCTGGCGTGTGGTGGATCCAAGCCAGTGGAGAATACTATGGCTCGGCACCGTTCCGCGTCTTGCTGACGAGCCATCAGACGGCGAAGACGCCCGTCATCGTCTGGCAGGCACACTGCGTGCATCGGGGCGGCTACGAGATCGAGTTCCCGCCCGAGGACGGGACGAACTGGCAAAAGATCTACGGTCCCGCATTTATCTATCTCAATAGCGGCGGCAATTACAACAGCTTGTGGAGCGACGCCAAAGCGCGCGTGGCAACCGTCGCGCAAAAGTGGCCATTTGCATGGATGGCGCACGAATTGTTTCCGCTTGAGCGCGGCGAAGCGGCCGGCCAGCTCGTTTTCGACGACGGCACTCCGGTCGTCAATGCGTGGGTAATTCTCACACCGGAAGGGACCCACTGGTCGCAGGAGAACAAGGGATATCACTTCTGGACTCGCACCGATGCGAACGGGCGCTTTCGCCTACAACAAGTCCGGCCGGACCGCTATTCGCTCTTCGCGCTAGGTGCCGATCAGTTTTATGAATTCAAACAGAACGGAATCGCGGTCACGGCTGGAGAGGAGACGGCTGTAGGCCGTCTGACGTGGCAACGGGTCGTGCGCGGCCGACGCGTTTGGCAGATCGGGACAGCCGATCGGTCGCCGGGGGAATTCGCCAATGGCCGCGACTTTCACCATTGGGGGCTATGGCGTCGTTATCCGACCGACTTTCCGCAGGACGTCAACTTTGTAATCGGCAAGAGCCAAGAGCGCGCAGACTGGAACTTCGCGCATTGGAACTGGTATAGCCAAAACAACGCCTGGAATATCGCATTCGATTTGGACGAAAAGCCCACGGGCAAGGCAGTGCTGACTTTCGGCATCGCCATCGCCAGAGGGCACAATGCACGGGGATTTGGGGACAACAAGGCAGCGGCTGAGTTGCAGGTTTGGGTCAACGACGCGGAAGTGGGCGTCGTCAGGGTAGCGAGCACCGGTGGAGACAGCTATCGCAGCGCCAGACAATCGACGCGCTACAGCGTGGAGGAGATCGCCTTCGATGCCGGACTACTCAGCCGCGGCGCGAACGCGATCTCCCTGCGGCATGCTTTGGGCAATCGCTACGTGCAGGGAGAAGAAAAAGGCGAAAGCGGTGCTGGCCCCGGCTGCATCGCGTACGACGCCATACGACTGGAAATCGAGTAGTATAACCTAGTAAGCCACGCTGATAATGCGGTGCTGGCTCGCGGCCCCAGCTTGGGCTTCCACCTCCACCCGGCACAGGTACGAACCGGGAGGGACTACGCGCTCGTCCTGATCTTGGCCGGCCCAGATGTAGAGGTAGGACTGGTCGGGCTGGTGCTGGCCCTCAAGGGTGCGGACGAGCCGACCATCGAGCGTGTAGATCTGCACTTGGGCCGGCGCGTCCGTCTTCAATACGTGGAAGCGGATTTCCGCGGCGTCGCCGATCCCGTCCCCATTGGGGCTGATGAACGACTGCACCGAGAGGTTGGCGATCAACTGATCAGTCCCCGGGACGCTGGGCAGATAGACGGTCGTGGCGGCGCGGCGCACTGGATCAACCGGCTGCCACACCTCTAGCTGCCGCTCGTTGCCGACGAAGGCCCGGAAAAGCGTGGCATTGCGCTCTACGACCGTACTAAATGTCAGCGCAACTTCCTCGCGCCGCACTGTGCGCGGCAGTTCCACCAGCAGCGAATCGCCGGCGACGCGCACCGCGGCTGGCTCGGCTTCGGCACCGCCTATAGTGAGAGCAAGCGAGTCGGGGTCAGCGGGCGACGGGGTTTGCAGCAGGATGCGGTTAAACCCGGGGTTGCGCGACGCAAACTCCGGCGTGATGTGGAACGAAAAAAGCTGGCGCATGCCCGCCTCGGCCGTGCGCGGCAGCACCTCGCCGGTGACTCCGGCGAGAAAGGCGTCGGTAAATTCAATCTCCAAGGCGCGTATAGTCGGCGCGGTGGTCGGACGGTCTGAACTGAGAATGAGCTGGACTTGGACGAAGCGGCGCGGGCTAGGAGACAGAAACTGCTCGCCGGAGTGCTGGTAAAAGTTGCTCCACTCGCTCCAGTCTTCGCCAATGCCGATAGTGCTCTGGGTTTCTCCTCGCAACTGCTTTGGCATCTGGTCAAACTGCTCGGCCGTTACCTCGGTGCCATCCTTGCGGAAATAGCGAAAATTTTCTTGCAGCTCGTTGCCCGAGCGGGTGCGCGCCTGAATGCGCGTGCCCGGGGACAGGTCGGCTTCCCAGCGCAGAGATCTGATCACCTTTGCCCGGTTGTCGCCCGCAATTCTCCCCAAGTCGATGAAGTCCGAACTCATCTCCACTTGAGCCACGTGGCCCACCGCAAACATCAGCGTCTCAATCAAAAAGCCGCTCTGATACTGAAAGCTGGTCTGCGAGCCGCCGCCACCGATCCATTCGGCCGCGATAAAGCGCACGGGGCGCGGCTCAAAAAGATAGGTCAATTGGCCGGGGAATTCGGTCGAGGACGCGAGCAAGGCATCTGTATCGCCGACGAAGAGCTGGTCAAAATCAACTTCGCCCGTCAGCGTGCGGCGACCGTTGGAAACGCTCAAGCTGTGGGTGCGAATCTGGGGCAGGTTGGAGCCATACGTCAGCGTGCGGAGTAGAAAGTCCGAAGTGCGCATCACGATCCGATCCACCCAAAACAGCGCGCCCAAGTCCCAGTCCCAAGCGATGGGATCTTGGCCGCGCTCCCGCCGTGCTCCCCAATCGGTATTGGCGTTGCCGTCGGCCATCTTGAAGGGGAAACCCCGGCCCGAGCGTTCCTGAATCGCGCCGCCGCGCTCTAGGGTCTGCAAGGCGATATTTTCCCCCAGCGTGTACACTTCTACCTCGGCAAGCGCAGCGTCCGGCGTCTTGGCATCTACCAAAATCCTTATGAATTGCAGCAGGTCATAGGTAGAGTCCCCAGTGCCCTCCTCGCGCGCGCCTCGCACCCGTGTCACCTCCCTTACTAGCGGCTTCACATCGTAAATCACCTCAGTCTCGTCAATGGGCTTGGTGGTGCCGCCTATCAGGTGAAAAGAGAATATGTCTTGGCGCGTCACGCGACGTCCCTCAGACCCGAAGACGCGAAACTCGCGGAAGGGTCGCGCGCCCTCTTGATCCGGGAAAATGAGGCGAATCTCCGATACGAGTACGGCCCTTCCTAGGTTGATCTCAATCCACCAGTCCTCTAAGGGAGCGTCCGGGTCGGGTTGCCAAAAGGTCTGGGCGCGACCGTCTATCGCCCGCCCGGCTGTTGCGAGGTTGGTGCCGGCCTTCCACGCGCCACCGCGCATCTCTTTGCCGCTCACCAGTTCGTGGGTGAATTCATCTGCATTGACTGCGGCGTTGTGCCTGCCCTTGAATTCGGCGGGAGTCACCGAGCCGGTTGGGGAAATTGCGAGGGTACCGGCCGGAAAGCTCCACTGCTGCCACTCAGCTCTGCGATCGACCCGGTACACTTCTAGGTCGGCGCTCCGAGTCTGGGCGTACGCCGCCAGCACGAGGGCCGCCAAACTCAAACCCGCGAATAGGAGGAACGTTTGATGCGAGCGAATGCGCTGCATAGCCTCTCCTTTTTTAGTAGGCAACGCCCACTGCGCCGAGGCGCGTGAAACGCTCGCGCTCGGCGTCGGCGGTCACTTGGGCGAGGTAGATCCCCACGGGCACCGGATTGCCGCTGTCGTCGAGACCGTCCCATTCCCAAACAAAAGAGCCGCTGCCGCGCGCGCCGGCAAACAAGGTGCGCACCCGCTGGCCGCCAAGCGAAAAAATCCGCACGGTCAACTGCACAGGTTGCTGGAGCTGGACCAAAGTACCGGAAATGCGCACGCGCTCGTTGATCCCGTCGCCATTGGGCGTTACCACGGCCGGCTGCACGGCAAAAAATGGCAGCAGGTTGCGCGCCGAAGCGGCCGTGGTCAGCACGCGCAAGTCGTTGGTCAGGACCGTGGGGTTGGCATCTCCGGGCAGGACCTGTTGCGGAGACTCGTCGCTTTGGGTGTCGAAGACTCGGGCGCGAAAGAACGTGGATTGAACGAAAACTTCGGCGTCGAAGACGACGCGCAACGCACTCGGCGATTGATGGGTCAGCCGTTGGCTGGGAAAGAACAGCTTCAGGCTCCGCTCGCCCTCGACGACGCTGTCGGGCGCGGTGGCGACGGGCGGATCGCCGATGAACATTTCCTTGAACTGCGGCCTAGCAGGCGTGAGAATCTCCAAGGCGTCAAAGCCCACATCCGTCTCGCTGATGTCGGCGCGGATGTCATAGGCAAAAGTCGAGAGTTCGCCGGCCGGCACTCGGGGCTTGTTGCCCAAGGGACGGGGGGTTTCCAGCGCAGAGATTTCCCCTATTAGCTGCTGAGCCAACGGCGGGATGGAGTGCTCGACCACCAGCGAGTTGACCCGTATGCCGTCGAGAATGGAGTGGCTGGTGAGTTCGATTTCAAGCTGGAAGAAACGACGCGGACTCGGCAGCTCAATCCGCTGGCCAGACTCGGCAAAGGGTGGCGACCACTCGCTCCAGTTGACTTGGTCGTCTTCGACCGGGCCGCGCACGTTCAGGCCCAACCTGCCGTAGTCACTCTCCGAAACTTCCTGCACGTCGCCGGTGAAAACATTGACAATTTCGTAGAACACCTGTGGAGTATCGTCGCGGCCCGTGCGCATGCGAATGGAAACGTCGGCATCGGCCATTGGCTCGACGTCGATGCGGCCTTCTTGCTGGCGCAAGGTCTCGGTCGTCCACAGCAGGCGACTGAAGTTGGCCACTTCGCCCAAGTCGATGATCTTGGACCGATAGCGGCCTCCCGGCGGAAAGCCCGCTCCGTACACCTCGAACTCGGCGATCTCAAAGGGATTGGTCGAGGTCACGTTGAGTTGGATGTAGCGGACGAATTGCAAGGGGAAGGGAATTTGCGCCACGCTTTCCGTGGTGAAATCCACTTGGGTCAGCAGGTTGTACACCGGCAGATTTTCCGGCGTGAAGCTCACGCCGTCGCTGACCTGAATTTTATAACCGCGAATGAAGTCGTCGGCAAAGGGTCGCCCGCGACTGTCGGCCCCTTCTGGACGCGGGAAAAACGAGATGCGGTTGATGGGGAAGCGCGTACCTAAGTCAAAGAAAAAGGCCCGGCCCGCTTGCAGCACCCCGAAATCCTTGAAGCGATTTTCGCTGGAGGTCTGCGCGTCGCCATCGACGAGCGGGGCATTGCTCTGCTTGAAGGGCACGTTGTCCCACACCCGCGCCTCGGCCACCTCACTGACGAAGTCCAAGGGAAAGCCCTCGCTCCATCTTAGCTGCCGGACGATATTGTCGTTGGGATTAAAACCCACCAACTGAATGGCCCCGGCCGCATCAAAGCTGATGGCCGTGGAATTTAGCTCGTCGTCCTGCCAAGAGCGGCCCGCCCCGCCCAATTCCCACTGCCGCACCTCACCCTCGGCCGCAGTGGCCGACCACGCGACAGCAGCGGTAAAAAACAGTTTGAATGCGGACACAAGCAATTTCCTCACTTTACTGCGAAATATAGCCCGTTTTCACCCCAAACCTCAACCCCAGAAAATCACATTGCCGACCATGCCGGTAAAGTGATCGACAAACAGAAAAAGCCCCCCCGGCACGATGTGCCCGGCAATCATGCCCATGAAAAAGGGGCGCGTCTTGCGGTAGAGCGCCACGCCGCCGTAGCGCAGCACCGACACCTTGATCAGCCACGCCAAGAACATGTCGAACCACAGGTGATCCATAATCCCGGTCGGGCCGATGGGGTAGCCGAGGGGATGGAGGGGCCACCAGACGTAGTACCAGCGCGCCAACATCAACAGCAGCATCACGCCGGCCCCAATGCCGGTGTTGATCCAACCCCACAAATGCGGCTCGCTCGGCGTGCGAATCAAGCCAGCGGCATAGTCGTAGAACCCGTGCTGGCCCCCGGGAATTTTCAAGTTGAGCGCCCCGTACGAATAGCCCAGTTCCATCACCACCCACATCGACGAAGCCATCCCGACGGCCATAGCCAAGATCATCGTCCAAAACAGCGGGCGTTTAGAACCGCCAAACCCCTCGCCCAACTTGAGACTGTTGGCGGCTGACGTCATCGCAAAACTGCGGCCAGTCGTCCAGAAATAGGTCGTCGCCAGCACGACCAAGCCTTGGGCACCAATGGCCGACGAGCCAACCGCGGAGACGACGATGGCGGCCGAGCCGACCGGGACCGAACCATCCGAAAGCCCCCCTTCGGCGATCAGGCGCGTAAACCCCACAAAAAGCGCGAAAGCGGTAAAGAGAAACGCTAGCGCAACCCAGACGGGCAGACCCGCCAGCGCGAGCCACGCGACCATCACCACGCTGCTCCCCACCAAGATGAACACAGCCGTCCGGTAGGAGAGAATTTCGCCGGAGTCATCCACCGTCGGGTCTCCCCACACGGCCTTGCGGCAAACCGCCCACAGGTGCTTGCGAGCCGCGAACAGGCCAAACAGAAACAGGACCAGCATACCTCCCATCGACTGGTGGACGAGGATCGGGTCGATGATCGAGTGCCCACCCCCCATCATCTCCGAACTAGTGACGCCTAAAACGGCGAATGTGGTGCGCAGGGCGTTGGCGAAGAGGTTGAAAAACCACAGGCTGAAGGCGATTTCGGTTTTGAGAAAGTAGAAAAAGCCCAAAATGTTGAAGCGAAATTTGAATTGCAGTTCGGACAGGTTGTCGAAGATGGGCAAGATGAAATGGATGGGATCGACATTGGTGGCGATGGGCACGGTCTCCGGGAAGTAGTTGTGTAGCCCGTGCAGGGTGCCCCAGATGGCCGGTACGGCAAACCCGGTCCACATCACCGGGTTTTTGAAGAATGGGGCCATGCGCTCCCCCCCGGCGTCCTGCTCGGTGAGAGCCATCGGCACTTGAACCAGCGGATAGGTCAGCCGCTCGTAGTCGTTCCACTGCTTGCGCAGAATCGCCATCACGGCAATCATCGCCAAGAACAAGGCCCAGACCAAAGGTGCCCAGCGCAAGAACATCGGCAGCCAGCCAGCCCACGGGATGGACTGGCCCTGCTCCAAGCCCTCGTAAAAAGGCCACATGACCGCTAGGTCGCGCGGCTCCAACCAGTCGGCTAGGTGCGGTTGGATGAGCGTGTGCCAGTCGTTTTCCGGCGTGGCAAAGTAAAAGGGAGTGAGGATCGTGCCGATGAACCGGCCAGCAAAAAACACCGGCAGGGGCGAGGCCATGACCATCATTATATAAATGAGCAGCAGCTCGCCGCGGTTTAGCCCCGCGCGCGGATGGACCAGCTTGAGCAGTGGGTTGATCAACCCAGCGAGAAAAAAGAGCAAGAACAGGGCACCGACCGTACTGGTCCCAAGCGTCATGTACGAGCCGCGCAGAAAGAAGACCCCATACGAGTCGCCCGCAGCCACGAAAAATGTGAACAGGCAGCCGAGGATCAGCGCTTTAGGCGTGAAAACTCGGGCCGCTGGAGGTTGCAAGGACTATACCCCGCCGGTGGCAGCAAAGATGCGGACGAAGACGATCGATTGCTTCTGGGTTTGCTCGGCGAAGAACTGGCGCTCTAGCAGGAAGCCCGCGTTCATGGTCAACTCGTACCCTTGATAGGACGACACATTGGTCAGCAGGGCCGAAAACACGAGGCTGCGGAAGTCATCAATATAGCTCGGCGACGCCTCGGCTGGACGCTCGATTAGATTCTCGAAGAGGCTGAATTCAACGCCGAAGTCCAACAGCGTCTTTGGCAGGAGCACGTACTGGCCCAAAAAGAAAAAGCTCTCCGTCAGTTCGTTGGCTTCCAAACCGGCCAGCGCGGTGGGCGTTTCTCGCTCGTACATGCTCTTCCACTTGGGATAGAGCGCGAGTCGGTCGCTGGGACGAATGGCGTAATCGGCCTTGTTGATTAGGCCCAAAAACGAGCGGTCGCGCTTTAGGCTGGCCTGCGCACCGAGCTGGTTGAAGCGCTCGTACTTCAGCTTGCCCTCGACGTTCAGGTTGGCAATGCGAAAGTAGCGGGCCTGCAAGTACAGCGAGTTGACAAAGGTATCTTGGTTGTCGAGCGGATCGGCAAAATCCGTCAGGCCGATGGGGTCGCGCCAGACGATGCGGTCCTCTGGTAGGTTGTCGGCCACTAGTTTGGCGTGTTCAAAAAGGGATATATCTAACCCCGGATAGGATTTTTCCACGGTCAGCAGCCCGTAAAACGAGCGGCTCTCGCGGTCGCTGCTCAGTTGGTGCTCGGCGAGCCGACCAACGGTCAGCCGGGAGCTCTCGGTGATTTTTAATCCCCCGTACGCGTTGTACCCGCGATGGTCGCGCTCGTACGGGTAGTCGGGCAGGCGGTCGTCTTCAAAGCGGTCGATGATCGTGTTGTTGTTCATGTCCATGCCAAAGAGAAACTCTGGCGGATCGACCTGATAGCGCAGGAAAGGCTCGACGTAATCTGGGCGGCTGTTCTGGTTTTGGTTGAAGTCAGAAATAAAATCGTTGTTCTCGTCCAGTCCGGGGAAAATCTCCGTGTCGCGGCCCTGCGAGCCGCCCTCGCCGCCAAACCCTTGGCTCTGGCGATAGCGCTGCCAGTCGGTGTAGCGGTCCTGGTCGTCGTTGTCATCGACAAACTCAAAGAGGTTTTGGGTCTCGCTGGCGTAGTCGATGACCCCGCCCGGGTCGGCGATAAAGGCCGTGGTGCTGTAATCGGGATCTATGGTGAACATCTCGCCGTACGCAAAGAAGGGATAGCGTTGGTACGAGGCCGTTACGTACCCGGCTTCGGCCGTCTCCTTGTACGCGGGCAGCTTGCGGAAGTTCTGGTTGGGGAAGCGGCGGAAGCGGCGGTTGAGGGCCCATTCGGCCCGCAAGTCAAAGTGGGCGAGGTTGATCAGCTCCAGGTCCATGCCGATCACCTCGTGCCCAGTCGGCAGGCCGTAGGCAAAGCGCACAAAGGTCTGATTGGAGCCATCGGTGATCTCGTCGCGGGCCTGGGCCACCGGCAAGAAGACCTGCTCGCCCCGGGCATTGGTCTGGAGGTTGGAGGCGATCTCTATGCGGTAGTCGTTGGACACCACCAGCTCGAATTCGAGCTTCTTGGCCTCGCGGAAGGTGCCCACTTTTTCGGTTGGACTAAAATCGTTGCGAATGTCGTAGATAAGCTCAATTACGTCCGAGCCGCTCACCTCCAAAATGCCCTCGCGCCGCACGCCGCCGCGTACCAAGGGCACAATTTCCGGGTGCAGCTCTCCGTCGATGATCACCTGATCGACGAAAAACGAGGCCCCGGTTTGCTCGGATTCGGGCGAGTCGTCTGCAATGCGGATGATGACCCGCTCGACATTGCCCGTGTTCTGGGGGCCGGTCAGCAGGCCCTTGAGCGAGTTGTCGCCGAGGCTCAGTTCGCTGCTGGTATTGGACACATTGACCCACGTCAGCCCCAGCTTGGCGAAGTCACCCACTTGGGCCACGCCACGCGCCCCGAGCAGACGGGTCGTGTTTTCGATCGCCGAAGCCCCGCCCGCCTCGTTGAGCGCGGTAAACCCCGGCGCGTTGAGCCGCGAGCCGAGCAGGGTTACTGCGTACTTGTCGGCGAGAAAATCCCACTGCAACCCGTTGAACGTGGGCTTGGAAAAGGTCAGGGGGGTGAGCGTCGTGCGGATGGCGTCGCCCACCGTCAGAGAAGTGTGGAACTGGCCGTGGCTGGCCGATGAGATGACGAGGCTGCCGAACCACCGGCCAAAGCGGGTTCCCTTCAAGAGAGCACTGCCCTGGCGCAGAGGGCTGGTTTCGGTCCAGTCGTAGACGACCCAGCCGCGATTGATGTACTGGCCGAAGAGGTTGTAGTTGCGAGTGCCTTCGAGCAGGATGTTGACGTAGCGCTCGTAGTGGTCGCGCGCGTAGTTGCTGTACTCCCAGCCGCGCCACTGGTATTCGTAGTACAGGTTCTGCGGCAAGTACCACTTGCGCCGGTTGGGTGCCAAGGCACCCGGATGGATGCGCACCCCGCGAATCCCAGGTTCTTCAACCGGCCGAAAGCCCGTGGATAGCTGGGCAAAAGCCGTGGACTCCGCAAGTGCGAAAATACACCACAACAGCAAGATCGGCCCTCTGCTCCAAAGGGTTGCCAGCCTCATGATCCATCTCCTATGAGAATTGAGAATTGTCGGCCAAATATACGCCCCGTTCCCACTACCTACCAAGTCAGAACCGCGCTGCCGGGCCCGCAAAAAACTAATTTTTTTGCTGCAAATTTGCTTCGCCTCTATATTTTTTTGTTTATAATGTAAAATCATCTCATCCTGAAAGGAGGTTGCACAGCTTGTTGAAAGACATTTTCCACATCCCTTTTTCCTTTTCCATCTCTTCCAATCAAGGAGCGCATAGAATGAGAAAGTTCGGCTTTTTCGCCTTGTCTTTTGGGCTGGCGTGCCTGTTGAGCACGGCCGCTTTTGCTCACGTAGGCGTGACCGTGTTCTATCCCCAAGTGCCGGATCCGGCTTCCATCACCATCGACGGCAGCGACGACGATTGGGGTTGGTACGACCCGGCTCTCGCCCTCAATCAGCCCGATTTCTTCGACCGGGCTAGCGATTTCGTCGAGTTGTCGGACTACGACTTCACCATCCTCAATGCTTGGTCGGCGGAACCAGACAACAAGTGGTACGGCTTTGCCCGCTTTGTCGATGACACCCTCAAGTACGATTCGCCCGTCAAGGAGTGGTGGAAAGACGACTGCTTGCAGATCACCGTTGACGCCGATCACCTCGGCGGCAATATCCTCGGTTCTGACCTCGAGCAGATCGCCAATGGCCAGCGCTGGCACGTGCGCATCTTCCCGCCGGCTGGCGAATCTCTGTTGCCCAACCAGACCTGCTTCTTCTACAGCCAGCTAGAGTTCATCGACTCCACCGAGCTGCTCTGGGGAGTGGAGCCGGAATTTTTCGAGGCTGCGTGGACCGTCCTACCAGCGGGTGCCGAGAACCTGACTGTTGGCCCGGTTGAGTACACCTATGAGTGGCGGGGTGCCCTGTGGGACATCTGGGGGTTGAGCGAAGCCGAGAGTACGCGGCACACCTTCGCCGAGGACGATGTGATTCACCTCGGCTATCGCCCGCTCGACGCCGACCGCCCCGGCGGTGGACGCAAGCACTCCATGTACATCAACGATGGCAGCCAGTCGCAGGACGTCGACGCTTCGCAGATGCCCGACTTCTGGGCGCTGGCGGCAGCAGAGACTAACGTGGAAAACGACACTTGGGGCCACATCAAAAACAGCATGTCCGAACGCCTCAAGTAGTAGTTCAGTAGTATTTGTTATGAGGGGAAGGGGCGCGAGCGCCTCTTCCCCTTAATCATTAGTTTTTGCGGAGACCTCGCTGGTGAGAAGCCATCTGGAAATTCTTAAAGGCGCGATTTTAGCCTTTGTTGTGCTGGTGATCGCTTACAGACCTGGAGCGGCACAAGAGTGGTGGCAGTTTGGCGGGCAGGGCGGTGTTTCACCGGCAGACGTGGCGGACTTCAGCCTGATGCTAGACGACACTTCCCACGCACTCCAGCCCTTTGAACTCGACCCGAGCGAAAACATCTTGCCCCAGCTCGGCCCTTGGCAGCGCTGGCGCTTTCCCACCGACCCGCAATTCCGCTCCGGCCACCCGCGCTTCTGGACGGACATCAACCACGACAGACTATATCAAGCCACGGAAAGTTTTCTCTTTGTCGATGGGGATCCAACCACATACATAGAGCGGCGGGACTTAGCTGGCATTTTCTACACCATCGACTTGGGCACCCAAGTGCCGGTAGAGCGCTTTGTCTTTTTCCCTCCCGAAGGCGTCAGTCCCGAAAGCGACGAACCTTTCAGGCCCAATTACATCCTCAAGTCCTATAGTCTGACGGCCGCCAAAGCCGAGACCGGCATTATGCAAGAGGAAATAGAGCGCGGGTTCGTCTGGCGGGGCGACGGGCCGTGCTGTCCGCTAGCCATCCCCCTCGGCTACGAAGAGCGCAATGCCGACGCGGTGACCGAAATCGCGTTTCCCACGCAATACCTCCGCTTCTTCCGCCTAATCGCCATCCCCGATGGGTTTACCCTGTACGGCGACCCCATCGTCACGCGCTCGGCCTTTGCCGAGATGGAAATCTACGGCCGGGGCTTCGCTCCGCAGGCGACCTATGAGTCGCAGATCATAGATTTGGGACGGGAGGTCAATTTCGGGCAGGTGCGCTTGGCGGTGAGCAAATGGCGTAAGGACGGAGAACAACTGCTGCCATCCGACGGCCCAACCCGCGCCCAAGTGGAAATCCGCACGGGCCGCGACGACAGCCCAACGGCTTATTTCGGCTTTGACGATCTAGGTGCCCACGTAGAGGTAACAAAGAAGCAATGGGATCGACTAATACCGCTAGAAACGCGCGGTGCTACCATAGCGGTCGGCTATCGCGGTCCAGTGGCCGCAGACCTAAAAAACTGGAGCTTTTGGTCGCTACCGTTGGAGAATTCGCACCAGAATCCGCGCCTGCCGTGGGGTCGCTACTTTCAATTGCGCGTACAACTAGCAACAGACGCGCTGTGGGAATTCGCCCGCCTCGATTCCCTGCAAATCGAGATCGCGCCCCTGTTGGCCGACCGGGTCGTCGGCGAGATCGTCCTCGCGGAGGAACCCTACCCCCAGGGCGGGCAAGTGCGCGTACCCGCGGGTGCGAAAACCCCATTCACGTACGACCTAGGCGTGGAATTTGCCAGCGCGGACCGCGTCGGCTGCGACGCCGTGCGCATTTTGGCACCGGCGGAAGCTACATTTCGCTATCTAGAAATGGGCGACCCGCTCAGCGCTGTAGAGCCGGATAGCCTGCTGCGCGAAGCAAGCGGCTTTGTCGTGTTCTTGCCGCGCCCCTTGCACCCGAGTGGCGATCAGCGGCTGCGCATCGGCCTCGAAGCCGTGCTGTACGGCGAGGCTGGCGAATTTGGCGGCGAGGTCTTCAACCGCCACGAGCCGAGCTTGTTGCAGCGCATCGAAGGAGGCGATGTCAGCGCAGAGCTAGGCTCCAACCAGTTGCTCGTCGTGGCATCTGCCACCTCCTCGGGCGGGGTGCTGGGAGACATCAAGGCGGGTAACGGCGCGTTTACCCCTCAAGGCGACGGCGTAAACGACCTGTTGTCCATACAATACACCCTTTTCCGGGTGCGTGAGTCGTCCCAAGTACAGGTCGGCCTCTACGCCCTCGACGGCCGGCCGGTATGGCAAGCACCGCCAAGTGTACAGGGCGCAGGACGCCATGCGGTTCACTGGGACGGTCGAGACGCGGCCGGGAAACTGGTCCGCCCAGGCGTGTACCTAGCGCGTGTGGAAGTGGAAACGGATCAGGGGCGAGCGGTGCGGTTGCAGCCGGTGGCCGTGATCTATTGAATAGAAAGAGTCAAACGCAATGAAAGCATGGATAGGCTGTCTGCTCTGCGCCGCGCTGCTCGTCGCAGGCTGCGGGCACAAATTGGGCTATCGCCACTTTGCCGGCCCCATATTGCCAGCCACTAATTTGGCGGAAACGGATTTCGTCGTCCGCGATGACCACAGCATCACCTTCGTCAAAAACCGCTTGGAAGTGAGTTTGTTGCCACTGACCGTGGCCATGCTCAACCGGCAGCTAAGTGGCCACTCGCAGCGGCCGGAGGGCTTTCACGACCCCAACCCGTATCTCACGCCGGTCAATCCCTACACCTATGGCGACTGGAAGCCAGGATGGGAAGAGGAACATCCCACTCGCTTTACGGTCTTTCTGCTCAAGGTAAAGAACTACGCATACCCCAAGGTGTGGCTCAATCCCTACGCCATAGAGATCGCCAGCGCCAATGGCCGGCGCTACCAAGCCTTCACCCGACTGGCGCTAGACGAGTACTTCGCCCCTTATGCCATAGGCTATGCGGGCAATACCTTCCTCCCCTTCCGCGAGCGGCGCGACCTGCTGCTCCGCACCTTGTATCCAGAAGACGAGATGATCTTCAGCGGCCAAGAACTCGAAGGTTTCATCGCCTTTGCCCCGCTAGCCAATGATGTCGAAGCGTTCGAAGTGCGGATCCCAGAGATAGTGCTGCGCTTCGACTACCGCGATCAGCCAGTGGAGACCGTAGATATCGCCTACCCATTTACGCGCGAAGTGTACCTGGCCAAGCAACGCCGCGCTGAGGAACTCTAATGGTGCGCGTTGTGGGAGTCGTCCTTGCGGCGCTGTGGTGGAGTGGCTGCGGGCCGCAAGTAGATGGCGATGTGGTCGCCAAGGTAGGTGATGAAGAGATCGAGCTCGCAGACCTGCGCCAGTTCCGCGAAGAATCCACTGCCAACTACCGCGATCCCGAAGAGGGCCTCCAGGCATGGCGCTTCTACTTGCAAACGATGATCGACATGAAGCTGATGCTCATTGCGGCGCAGGAGCAGCGGCTGGATCAGACAGTGGAATTCGTGCGCCAATGGGACCGGGAACGGCGCAAAAAACTGGTCGATGAGTACGCCGTGCGGACCATCCTCGCGGATGTAGATCTCGCCGTGGACGGTATGCGTCAGAATTTTGCGACGAACAAGTGGAATCGGATGCTGCGCTTGGCCCATATCCGCACCGCCAGTGCGACAGAAGCCCAAAAGGCCATGCGCGACTTGGAGCAGGGGCAGGACTTTGCCGAGGTGGCCCGCGGGCGTTCTATCGCACCATCGGCCGCCCATGGCGGGGTACTCGATGCCTGGTACGGGCGCGGCAACTTGGAGGGAATGGGCCTGCCCATAGCAGTGGGAGAGCAAATATTCGACCTACAGGTTGGGGACTTGAGTCAGCCCTTACTCGTGGGGGAAAACTACGAAATCTTCAAGGTCCTGTCCCAAGGCCCGGCACCTACGCATTACCGAGCGGCCTTCTTGCGCGAGCAGTACTGGAATGAGTTTCGCACCCGCTGGAATGAGCTGATCGCACAACTCAAGGAACGACTAAACGCCCAGCTAGACGGCGAGGCGGTCCGGTTACTGGTCGATAGAATGGCCGAGTCCGACGGTCGAGGAATGCTGTTGGATCCCGAAGAGCAGGAAGTGATCCTCTGCCGCTTCAAAGGCGGACAGGTAACGCTGCTGGATTTTGCCGAAACCTATAACGCCTATTGGTTCATTCGCTCGGTCTCCTTCGACAGCAGCGGGATTGCCGAGTTCGTCCACCGGGACCTCTTGCCGCGAGTCCTCGTCTATCAAGCGGCCTTGCAGGAAGGCTTGGACCAAGATTCGACCATAGCAGCTTGGTTGCAGGACAAAAAAAAATCGCTGCTGCTCGAAGCCCTCCGCAGGGAGGAAGTCGTAGAGCGGACCGAAGTCGATAGCGCCATGGCCCGCCAGTACTACGACGACCATCCGCAACAGTTCATGGAACTGGAAGAGATTCAGATGGCGGAAGTGCTGGTGGCGACCCGCGCCGAGGCGGAACAGCTCTTGCAGCGGGTCCGCGCTGGCGAACGCCTAGAAACGCTGGCCGCCCGCCACACGCTGCGCACGGATGCCGAAAGGAGCGGGCAGTACCACATCCACAACCATCCCTCCGAGCGACGAGTTTTCGGTGCCCTCTACGACTCGGTGGTCGCCGCGCCGGTAGGAGTACTCACCGGCCCTGTGGCCCTCGACGAGGGCTATTCAATATTCGAGGTGCGGGAGCGCATTCCCCCGCGTCCCACGCCTTTTGCACAGGCGGCCTCGCGGGCGCGGTGGTGGGTGCAAAAGCGGCAAGAAAAGACTCTCTTCGACTCCTTGTTCACCCGGCTCAGGAATCAATACGCCGATAGAGTTGTGGTGTTTGAAGAGCAGTTGGGCAGACTAGACGCCAGCCCCACTAGCCCATGACATCACCCCTTGTATGTTGGGCAACCATAAAGGTTGCCCCTACCTGTTTGTTTGCCAGCGCATTCGTAGGGGCAACCCTCGTGGTTGCCCATGCTCGCCCCAACGCTCCCGTCTAGTCCCGTGGCCGCGGTTTTGTCTTTGTGGATGCTGCTCGTCGGGGGCAGCGCGGGATGCGGGCCAGCAGACCCGGAGATCGAACCGGCATTTGTAGAGGTGGCACAGGAGGCGGGCATTGAATTCCACCATCAGAATGGGGCGAGCGGGCGCTACTACTATGTGGAAACCTATGGGTCGGGCGCGGCCTTCCTCGACTACGACAACGACGGCGACCAAGACCTCTATGCGGTCAATAGCGCGCCGCTGCCGGGTTTTGCCGCCAAGGACCTCCCCACCAACGCGTTCTATCGCAACCGAGGCGACGGAACCTTTGCCGATCAGACGGCGCAAACGCGGACGGGCCATCCAGGCTATGGTATGGGTGCCTGCGTCGGAGACATTGACAACGACGGACACGTAGATCTGTACGTGACCAACTTCGGTCCCAACGTCCTGTATCGCAATCAGGGAGACGGAACCTTTGCCGATCAGACTGCCGACGCCGGGATCGGCGATCCCCGCCTGAGCACTAGCGCGGCGTTTGCCGACATCGACAACGACGGAGATCTAGACCTCTATGTAGCTAACAACGTCTTCGTTGACCTAGCGTACGATGAGGGATGTCACCAAGGATCGGTCCCGGTCTATTGCGCCCCCACTCAGTACAAAGGAGAATCCGGTGCCCTCTTTCGCAACGATCGGAGCGGGAAGTTCGCCGATATTACCCGGCCGGCCGGCGTGTACAGCGAAGCCGGTCGCCAATTAGGCGTCGTCTTTGGCGACTACGACGGAGACGGAGACGCGGACCTGTACGTAGCTAACGATATGAAGGCCAATTTCCTCTTCCGCAACGACGGCGCAACGCGATTCGCCGAAGTGGGCTTGAGCGCGGGAGTCGCGCTCAGTGAGAGCGCTCGCCCCGAGGCCGGCATGGGCACGGACTTTGGCGACTGCGACCGGGACGGCGACTTGGACCTCGTGGTCTGCAACTTCCAATGGGAGAGCTGCCGCCTCCATCGCAACGACGGCGACGGCACATTTGCCGACCTGAGCTTTCCGTCGGGATTGGGCGAGCCTACGCTTTCTACCCTGACGTTTGGCACGGATTTTTTCGACTACGACAACGACGGCGACCTAGACCTCTATCTGGCCAATGGCCACGTCCATCCACAAGTGCAGGTGTTCGACCAAGCCGCGTCCTATCCGCAGCCGGACCAACTCTTTGCCAACGACGGGGCCGGACGGTTTGCGCTGGTGCCCACTACAACCCTGGGCGGAGTCGGACGGGGTGCGGCCTTTGCCGACATCGACAACGACGGCGATCTAGATGCTTTTGTCTCCAACAACAATCAACGGGCGTTTTTGCTGCGCAACGACAGCGGCCAACACAACCACTGGATCGCCTTTAAAACCGTCGGCCGGGTCAGCAACCGGGACGGGATCGGCGCGGTGATCCGGGTGGTAAGCGGCGATTTGGTGCAGGTCGAGGAGGTGCGCAGCGGCAGCAGCTATCTCTCGCAAAACGATCTGCGGGTGTACTTCGGCTTGGGCCAGCGAAAACAGGTGGATCGCGTCCAGATCCGCTGGCCCAGCGGGATCGTGCAGACGCTCGTACAAGTGCCCATCGACCAGATCCACCAAGTGGAAGAACCTCCTTCCTCCGGCTGAGTATGCGCAACCAGTGGAAAAGAATCCGAGCACACCACTGGGCCGTTGTCTGCCTGCTAGCCCTGCTCAACGGGTGTACACTCACCGAAGAGACCCTAGACGAGCGGGAGGTCCGCTACCAGCGCCAAGTCGCGGAAGACCCGACGGACGCCGAGGCCCACTACGCGCTCGGCCAAGTGTACCACGAACAGGCCCGCTACCCCGAGGCCCTACAGTCCTTTCGCCGAGCTTTGGCGCTGGATTCCACCCACACCGGAGCGCAGATAGAGATCGGCAACATCTTGTTCAGAGGAGGCGAATTAGATCGAGCCACAGAAGCATACCAACGGGTCGTGCAGGGATGTGCCGATTGTGCAGACGCGCACCGGGGGCTGGGGGCCGTCTATCTGCGGCAGCGACGCTTTGCGGAAGCCCGTCAAGCCTACCAACAGGCGCTTTTAAGCGAGCCGGACCACGCTCCCTCGCACTACAATATCGGCGCGGCCTTCGGCCAACAGGGCGCGTATCAAGAGGCAGCGGCGGCGCTGGAACAGGCCATTGCCAGCGACTCTAAATACACCCTAGCGTACACCGCGTTGGGCGATGTGTACTGCCTCAAGCTGGGGCAGTGCGAAAAGGCCGCCACACTCCTCGCAAAGGCCGTGACCTTGCAACCAACAGCGGTCGCCCCCCGCATCGGCTTGGGGCGGGCACACCTCCGCCTAGGGAGGTACGAAGAAGCCGCGGCGAGCTTTGAGGCAGCCATTGCCGCGGATTCGACAGCCGCGGCGGCATTTAACTGGCTCGGGGTAGCTCATACCAGACTGGGGCAATACGAGCCGGCAGTCCAAGCTCTGCGCCGCACCATTCACCTCGATATGCTCTACCCACAAGCCTATTACAACCTATCCCAGACCTACCAGAAACAGGGCAAGACCGAGGAAAGCAACGCGGCTCTGCGCGCCTTCAACCGCATTGACGCGCACTCTGGGGACATCCTCCGGTGGAAAACAATTCTCGACGGCAACCCGCACGATGCGATGGCGCTTTTTGAACTGGGTCGGATCTATGCTCGACTGGGCGTGGCAAGCGAAGCAGCGGCGTCCTTCCAGCGCGCGCTGACGATCAATCCCACCCATGCGCCGGCTTGGCACAATCTAGGCAATGCCTACGCCCGTCTCGACCGCTTGGACGAGGCTATCGCCGCCTTCCGTCAGGCGCTGGTGCTGGACGAAGAGTACGCTCTCGCCTGGTACAACCTCGGCAACGCTCATTTTGCCAAGGGGGACTTGGCACAAGCCCGCAAGGCATTCACCACGGCGCTCGATCACCGGGAAGGATACGCAGACGCCTACCACGGTCTCGGGGGAGTGGCGCTGCGCGAAGGGGCACCCGAGGAGGCATTGGGCCACTTTCGCACGGTCCTAGCAGCGGACTCGAGCTATGCCCGCGCCCATTACGGCTTGGCCTTAGCCTACCGGGCGCTCGGCGACTCCCTGCGCGCTGTGCAGGCTCTGGCGCACTTCAAGCGGCTGCGCGGTGGGCCGTAACATGCGATCCATACTGGGCGTGGCTCTCGTCGCACTGTCTTGCGCCCCAGAGCCGCCGGTGCCCTACCAAGCCCCTAGCACGAAGCGCATGGCCGCCCGCTTGGCGGAGATCGCGCAGAATTTGAACCCCGCCCTTAACACCTATATCAACGCGGCGCGAGTAGAACACCTCAAAACCTTGCCGCAGCCGCCCGATACCGCCAGCCGCCTGCGCGCCAGTGCCTATCTGGCGCGGGAGCTGTTGCGCGACGGCCAGAGCCAAGCCGCCATTGACAAGTTCGAAAAGCTCCAGCCACAGCTCCAACAAGTCGATCTCAGACTGACCCCAGACATGCGCGTCCTATTGGGACTGTCCTATATGCGCCTCGGTGAGCAGGAAAACTGTCTCGCGCGGCACGCAACAGCCTCTTGTCTTTTGCCGATTGGCAGCGACGGAATCCACACCATTGAGCGAGGATCGCGGGCGGCGCTGGCGGAATTCACCGCGTATTTGGCAGATCACCCAGACGACCTCACCGTTCGCTGGCTTTTGAACATCGCCTATATGACCTTGGGCATGTATCCCGAACAGGTGCCAGCGCAATGGCTCGTCCCGCCCGAGGTTTTCGTCTCCGACTACGATATCAAGCGCTTCGCCGATGTGGCACCGGCGCTGGGACTGGATTTGGTCTCCATGGCCGGCGGCAGCATCATGGACGACTTCGACGGCGATGGCCATCTGGATATCATGGCCTCGTCCTGGGGTCTCAGCGACCAACTCCGCTATTTTGCTAACCTCGGCAATGGAACCTTTGCGGAACGGACCGCAGCAGCCGGCCTGACCGGGATCGTCGGCGGCTTGCAAATTGTCCACGCCGACTACGACAACAACGGCTATGCGGACGTATTGGTTTTGCGCGGGGGCTGGTGGGAAGACGACGGCCTGCACCCCAACTCGCTATTGCACAACAACGGCAACGGGACCTTTGCCGACGTCACCGAGCAGGTCGGCCTGCTCACCTTCCACCCGACGCAGACAGCCGCCTGGGGCGACTACGACAACGACGGCTGGCTGGACCTTTTCGTTGGCAACGAGTCGTATGGCGGTCGAATCCATCGATGCGAACTCTTCCACAGCAACGGGCGAGCAGAGGATCTGCAGTTCGCCGAGGTAGGCCAAGCAACCGGAGTCGCCGTCGTCGGCTATGTAAAAGGAGCTGCTTGGGGCGATTACGACAACGACGGCCTAATTGACCTGTACGTTTCGCGGCTCACCGGCACCAATTTCCTCTTTGCCAACGACGGTGCCAACGAGTTCGGCGGATGGACCTTTACCGACAAGAGCAAGGAAGCAGGCGTTACCGAACCGCTAGGCAGCTTCCCAGTTTGGTTCTGGGACTACGACAACGATGGCTGGCTGGACATCTTTGTCTCGGGATACCATTACGAGGCCAGCGCCGGCGATGTGGCCGCCGACTATCTGGGGCTGGCGACCGCAGCCGAGCGTCCTCGCCTATACCGCAACAATGGCGACGGAACTTTTGCCGAGCGCAGCGCGGAAGCGGGCGTTGATAAAGTGCTCTATACGATGGGTTGCGATTTCGGCGACCTCGACAACGACGGTTGGCTGGATTTTTACGTCGGCACGGGGTCGCCTTCGCTTCGCTCGGTCATGCCCAACCGCATGTTCCGCAATGCCGGCGGGCGCTCCTTCGAGGACGTTACCACCTCCGGCGGCTTCGGCCATTTGCAAAAGGGACACGGCGTGACCTTTGGCGACTACGACAACGACGGCGACCAAGACATCTATGCGGTCCTAGGCGGGGCCTATACCGGAGACGTGTTCCAGAATGTCCTCTTTGAAAATCCCGGACACGGCAACCACTGGATCGCGCTCCTGTTGGCAGGAGTGCAATCCAATCGCGCCGCCTTGGGAGCGCGCATCAGGGTCCAGGTCGCAACTGCTGAAGGAACGAGGAACATCTACGCCACCGTCGGCATGGGAGCTAGCTTCGGCGGCTCAAGTCTGCAACAGGAGATCGGTCTAGGACAGGCCACGGCCATCGAAGCCGTCGAAGTTACTTGGCCGGCCACGGGCGCACGGCAACTGTTTACCGGCCTCGAAATGGATCAGTACTACAGCATCCGCGAAGGCGACCGGACGCCGATCCGGCTCGACCGCCGCTAGCCAGCGTCTCACCGCCTCCAATCCTTCTCCAGCCGACTCGCCTGTTTCTTAGACAGCCCACCCAACGCCTTCATGGCGTCCAACAGCCGCATCCTGGTCAATTCTGGCCCCAAGAGCGCGGCGGATTCAAACAGCGGCGGCCCCACCCGCTCGCCAGTCAGCGCGACAATGAGCGGGACGGTCACGTCGCGGACCGGCCATTCCCAATGCGCGGCCACCCGGCGCACGGCCTCGGCCACGCCGTCTTTGTCCCACTCCACTACCTCGTCCAAGGCCCACACGGCTGTCTGCAACATCCGCGCCACCTCGGCGGCCTCCCGCTTTTTCGGCACCAAATCCTCGGCCTTTGGTTCCACTTGCCGGGCGAAAAAGAACGCCACGCGCGGCACAAAATCCCCCAGCGTCTCCAACCGCTGCTGCATAAACGGCAGCATCTGTCCGACGTATTCGTCGTTGAGTAGCCACCCCTTTAGCTCCGCCAATAGAGCCTCCGGCGTCCGATCCTCGCGCAGATAGCGTCCATTGAGCCAGCCCAACTTGTCTATGTCAAAGATGGAGCCGCCCAAATTGATCTTCTCCGGGTCGAAATGCTCGGCTAACTGCTCCAAGGAGAACTTTTCGTCCTCGATCGGCGGATGAGCCATCAGCGCCAAGTAGTTGAGCAGGGCAGGCGGCACATAGCCAGCGCGGCGATAGTACTCCACCGAGGTCGGGTTCCGCCGCTTCGACATCTTGGAGCCATCGGGATTGAGCAGCAACGGCAGGTGCATGTACGTCGGCGGCTCCCAGAGAGAAGCATCACCAAAAGCCTCGCCAAAAGCCTTGTAGAGCATGAGGTGCTTGGGCGTGGAGGTGATCCACTCCTCTCCCCGAATCACATGGCTGATCCGCATCAAGTGATCGTCCACCACCACAGCCAAGTGGTAGGTCGGAAAGCCGTCGGATTTCATCAGCACTTGATCGTCCATCTTCCCCCACTCTAGGGAAATCGCCCCCCGGAGCATATCCTTAACTTCACATGCTCCCTCCCTCGGCATCTTCAGCCGAATCACGTGCGCACATCCCGCCTGTATCTTAGCTTTGACCTCTTCGGCAGCCAGCTCCCGGCAATGTCCATCGTAGCCAACATGCTCCTTGCGCTCCTGCTGCTCCTTCCGCAGTGCGGCCAGCCGCTCGCTCGTGCAAAAACAGAGATAGGCGTGCCCACTATCCACCAATTTCGCGGCGTACTCCGCGTAGATAGACAAGCGCTCGCTCTGCCGATACGGGCCGTAGGGGCCGCCCACATCAGGGCCTTCGTCCCACGCCAGCCCCAGCCACCTCAGCGACTGCATGAGCTCATCTTCGTACTTCTTTTGCGACCGCGCTTGGTCGGTATCCTCGATGCGCAGCACAAACTGCCCTTCGTTTTGCCGCGCCCACACCCAGTCGAATAGCGCTTGATACGCGGTCCCTACGTGCATGGGGCCGGTCGGCGAAGGGGCAATGCGCACCCGCACGTCTGTCATTTTTCATCTCCTCGTCTTTTGAGTTACAAATTAAGCCCCAGCCGCTTCCGCGCAACGCGGCCTATTGCACATTTAGCTTTTTTCCCTAAGTTTATAACTTATAATGATTAACGCGCATTCGCTGGCGTCCCGCCGCACGCATTCCCCTCCCTTTCAACCCAATAGATAGGATTTATGCAGTTTACCGAGCTTGATCTAGCACCTCATATCCTCAGAGCACTCGACGAGATGGGCTACGAAGAAATGACGCCCATCCAAGAACAAACCATTCCCCACATTATCGCCGGCAAAGACGTCATGGGCCTAGCCGAAACCGGCTCTGGCAAGACCGGCGCTTGTGCCATCCCCCTAATCCAAGCCACTGACGATTCGCTCAACGCCATCCAAACCCTCATCTTGGTCCCCACCCGCGAATTGGCGCTCCAATACGTCCAAGAGGTGGACGAAATCGCCAAGCACTCAGGCGTGGTGCCGTTTGCCATCTACGGTGGCTTTGACATGGACATCCAAAAGGCCAAGATCAACCACGGCGTTCACGTGCTCGTGGCCACGCCCGGCCGCCTCATCGACTTTATATGGAATCACAGCCTCGACCTAACCCACGTCAAAACCGTGGTCCTCGACGAGGCCGATGAGATGCTCAAGATGGGATTTATCGAAGACGTGGACTTTATCTTGTCCTGCATCATGCAGGAACACCAAACCCTGCTTTTTTCCGCGACCATGCCGCCGGAGATAGAGCGGCTGACCCAACAATACCTTAAGTCGCCCGAGCGCATCCATCTGAACCGCGACCAGCGGGCACCCCAATCGCTCGCCCATCACTTCCTGCACGTCTCCCGCCGCCGCAGTGACGCGCTCGTCGATTACATTGAGGATCAAGAAATCCAGCAGGGCATCATATTCTGCAACTCGCGCGACAAAGCATCCGACTTGTTCCGCGCCCTACAAAGGCGCGTCCGCTCGGTCGATATCATCCACGGTGGGCTAGACCAAGAGCGACGCACCTCCATCTTCCGCCGCTTCCGCCAGCAGAAGATCCGCTTTATGGTCGCCACGGACGTGGCCGGGCGCGGCTTGGATTTTTCGCACGTCACCCACGTCATCAACTACGACTTCCCCTTTAACGCTGAAATCTATACCCACCGCACGGGCCGGGCCGGGCGCATGGGCCGGGCGGGAATGGCCCTGACCTTGGTCGGCGACCGCGACCTCCGCGATCTCAAGCGCCTGCTCAACAACAATCGCATCCACGCGCATTGGGAGGGCACGGCACCCGACTTGGACGACATCCGCGCCAAACGCAACGGTCGAGGCCGAGGCCGAGGCCGGGGACGGCCCCGAGGCGGCAGATCCTCCTCCAAAACCCGTTAGGCGCTCCTCGCAACTCAGTCCAGCTAGCTGGCGGTCGTTTGCTCACGGCGCATCCGGTGAATTGGCTTTTTCCAACTCGGGCAGCAGCCAGTACTTGACCCAACCAAAATCTGGATCGATTTCAAGCGCCTTTTCAAAGGCCGCTCGCGCCGACTCCAGCTCACCTCGGCCTTGATAAGCGATGCCGAGCCACGCGTAGGCTTCCCTGTGCCCCCATACTGGCTGGATGGGATCGCTCGGCTCTTCTTGGGCAAAGAGTTCGGCGGCGCGCTGGAACCCTTGCAGGCCCTTTTCCTTATTTCCACCGAACATTTCGGGGGTATTAAAATCGCTGATGGCCGCGCTCAGTACCACGCGCGGATTGTCGGGGGCGAGTTGCTTGGCTTTCTGGGCAGCCTTTCCTACTCTGGGGCCCAAGAGCATGGTTTTCATAGGACTAAGGCCGATTTGCCACCCGTACACGCTCGACAGCAAGGAATATGCTTCGGCTGCTTCTGGATCAATCTCGGTAGCCTTTTTCAAGTGCTCGACAGCGGCATTGAGGTGTTCAGAAGGGTCTTTGCTTTCTCCCTCTAATAGGCCAGCAATGCGGTAATCGGCCAAAGCGATGTAGTAGTGCCCCCACGCCACCAGACCCGTATCGGCTAGAGCGCGCTCGAACGTCGCTCTAGCTGCATACATAGAGTCGAGGTCATTCGCACTTTCAAGCATCTGTTTTCCACTGACGATAAGACTGTCGGCCGGTTGGGCGAGAGTGGGATAGGTGATCGAGAAAATGAAAGCGAGTGAGAGCAGAAAGCGTATCATAAATAACCCCTTTGGTTAAGGTCAATAGTTCATGGAGACAGTGGTGCCAAAGTAAATGGACCGACGAAAGAGTGTGGTGCGTGGCTGGCGCTGGGTATAGTCGATGCTGTAATCATAGTCGAGCACATTGGCGCGGTTGAGCAGGTTGTTGACCGCCAAGTAGAAGACCGCTTGGTGCCCAGAGCCAAAGAAATGCACATAGCTCAACTGCCCATTTATCTGTTGAAAGGACGGCAGCCGTTCAGAGCCGACGGATCCTTCCACGGGCAAGTAGTAGCTTTTGTCTATTACGGGAATGGCACCGACGATTGGCGTGATGGGGCGGCCAGTGGCGTATCTCAGAGTCAGGCCGCCGCTGAGTGTGCGGACGATCTGCATTTTTGTGACCAAGGTCAGATTGTGCGTGATATCAAACGGCGAAGGAGCTTCTTCGCGGAGCGTCTCAAACCCTATGTGGCGCACCTGCAATCGGCGCGACCTCAGCAGACTATAGGCCATCCACCCGCTCAAGCGCGTATTGAGAAAAGCGCCGTACTTGCAAAAGAAGTCAACTCCAGAAGCTCGACCTCTACCCGCATTTGCAAGGTTCAGGTCGGGGTCATCTAGGACGAGATTGCGGTAGGGTTTGTAGTAAGCCTCCAGCCGTACTAGAAGTTGTCCGCGTTCGTGGTGCAAACCGCCTATCCAGTGTTGAGCGCGTTGGGGCCCCAGATTGGGGTTGCCGCTGGTGGGGTTGTATTTAAATGGGGAGGGGAATTGGTGATAGATGCCCCACGCGAACCGGGCGTTTGTGTCTTCTGAGAACTGGTATCGTGCAGACAGGCGTGGATCTAGAACAAAACCGTCGCTCAAATTGTGGTGGTCGGCGCGCACACCGATATTGGCGACGATGCGGCGCACGGGTTTGAAATCGGCCTCAAAGTACGCACCGGTGCGCCGGGCACCGTAGGAAGTGTCGAGTTCAAAAACCTCTGCCTCGGGGTCGAGGATATCACCCTGAGGAATGCGGCCCACGAATCGATTGTCAGCGTGCTCCATTTCAGCACCAAGGCGCAAGATCCCGACGGCACCGAGGACGCGTTCCCAGTCTGTGCGAATTTTTCCGGTCCAGTCGCGGGGAGCCAAGTCTAGGTTGCCCAGTTCCCGCCGGGTCTTGTACTGGTTGAGTGAAGCACTGGTCTGTATGAACCAATCGGCCCATACATCCGTCCACTGGAGATTGTGTAAGGCTCTATCCGTGCGATTTCGATAAAGACCGTCAAACGAAGGCTCTGTAACCTGTACGCCGATCTCGTCACCCGCGTCGAAGCTGAAGAACTCAAGGCGTCCGGTAGGCGAATATTGGTAGATCAGATTGAGGTTGCCGTCGTGCCCTCGTGGAGTGGTAATGAATTTGTCGCGATGACCATTGACGCGGAACAGGAGATCGGTATAGCTGCGATTCCCCGTAAAGCGCAGGCCGAGCTTATCGTCAATAAGGGGCAAGTCGAGGCCGACAGCACCAGCAGCAAGGCCCAAGCCAAGCGTATAGCTCCGTTGCAGGGGCATGTCTAGGCTCTCCATTGCCAGTACCGCAGAAAGTGCATTGCCGTAGCGGGCGGAGAATCCGCCGGTGGAAAAGGCCGTACCCTTCACCATAAAGGGAGGAATCGTGCCGAATACTCCGCCAGTGGGCGATTCGTATTTGTAGGGATGCACCACCGTAGCTTGATCGAGCAAGATGACGGTCTCACTCACATCGCCCCCCCGAACAAAAAGACCGGCACCATTATCTACGGTGGCAACGCCGGGGAAGGTTTTGAACGCGCGAAAAATATCGGCAGAAGCCCCAGGCGTTGTAACCACATCCAAGGGAGCAAGAGTAACGGTCTCATCTTCCCCGGTGGTATAGGTGCTAACGGTGACGACGGTTTCACCGAGTTCAATGAGGATGCGTCGCAGCACTAAGCGCACCGTTGTGGTATCGCCTGCGGTCAAATGCAGGGTCTTCCGGGCGGGTTCAAAGCCGATGAAGGAGGCACTTAGGTCGCGTGACCCAAGATGCCGAGTGGAAAAGGCAAAGCGACCGTCGCGGCCTGTTACTGCGCCGTCGGTGGTGTCGATGATTTGCACGTTGACAAAGGCCATTGGTCGTTCTGTTTCATCGACGACTTGTCCTTGGACGAAAGCCTTGCTCTGGGCCAAGGTCGGTAAAGAAAAACAGATGCTAAAAAGTGAAACCAGCCCTAGCGAACGCATAATAGCCTCCAGCGGTAGGGTGGGTGCGTTTGGTGTTGGTGTCTATGATATCCGGCGATCCATCCCTGTGCTATGCTATTTCGACCAACGGCGATACGGCTCGGCTAACAGCGGGAGAGAGAGTTGAATTGCAGGAGAACATTCTTATCCATTGCGATTAATCATCCAATCCCGGCAGCAACTGGGATTTCACCCAGCCATTGTTGGGATTCACTGCAAGGGCTTTGACAAAGGCTTCCCTTGCGCCCTCAATGTCTCCGGCATCTTGACGCATGATACCCAATTGAGCGCAGGCTTCGTCGTAGCCCCAAGAGGGTTGCAAGGCATCGCGAATTTCCTCTTTGGCAAATAACTCAAGGGACTGCTCCAACTTAGAGATGGCCCGCTGCTTATCGCCGCCGAACATAGCAGGAGTATAGTAGTCGCTCATTCCATCTATTAGGACGACACGGGGATTGTTGCCATCAAGTCGCTTGGATTTTTCAAGAACTCTTTTGGTCTCAGGGCCCAGCGCCATGCCCAAATGAGGCTTCAGGCTTAGCTTTTGACCATAGGCACTAGCTAAGAGGGCATGGGCGTCGCTGAAGTTGTCTTCCAACTCAAGAGCCCCTTTGAGATGCTCTATGGTTCGGTTGATGCACTCGGCCTGTTCGCCGGGAGTGGCCGCAAAGAGCGTGGCGAGGCGGTATTCGCACAAAGCCAGGTAATACAGGGCAAATTCCTCGTGATGGCCGTCTTGGCGAGCGCGGTCAAACAGTTTTTGTGCCTCATATAGTTGATCGGGGTTGGAGGAATCAATTGCCTGCTGAAGAAGCTCTTTGCCCTTGATAAAAGGTGCTTCAGATTCGATGCCCTGATCATTTTTTGCGTTTTTTTGGCCATAGCGCATATATCGGCTTCCCGTGGCGAATAGGTACACATCTTCAAGCTCTGCGGTTTTTACGGAAAATTGATGTATGTTCAAGCTGTTTAGACGGTCTATAACCGCATTCTTAAACACCTCATCCTTGCCATATATGCACACGCCTTGGGAAGTGCCGTCGACGTGGGTTACTCCAGGACAGTCTGCCAAGGTTTCGGGATCGACTTCGGTTTCTACCTCCACTTTGAGGTTTAATTGAAACTGTTCGAGTAGTTGCGGTACTGAGCCGGAGGCAATGATTTCGCCCTTGTTTACCACGCAGACCACATCGCTGTACTGCTGGGCTTCTTTCATGTTGTGGGTGGTCATGACAATGGTAAGGCCCCGACTGCGATAGTGATTCAGGACGTCCCAGAGTTGCCGGCGCAAATGCGGGTCCAAGTTACTCGACGGCTCATCGAGGATCAGTAGCGCAGGTTTGCCCACTAAGGCAATGGCAATGAGTAGCCTGCGTCTTTCTCCTCCTGAAAGGTCTTTGTAGGCTGTCTTCTGCTGGCGTTGCAATTCAAAAATGTCTATCAACTCATCAGGGTCAACAGGATCCTGATACATTTTCGCATAAAGGCGTAGCGCCTCTCTGACCCGAATATCATTATAGAGGGAATCTTCTTGAAATTGGATGCCGATTCTACTGCGTATGTCCTTGCGGCGTCGCAGATCGGGAATTCTTTCGCCAAATAAGTGAATGTCTCCAGAGTCGGATTTTTTTAACCCTACAATGCAATCTATGATAGACGTTTTACCCGCTCCATTAGGTCCTACTAGACAAAAGACCTGTTGTGGATATACGGCAAAATTAACGTCTTGAACGGCGACGAGTTTGCCATAGGTTTTGCACAAGGCATTTATCTGCAAGATAGGAGTTTGCTCTTGACAGCCACTGTCTGAGAATGAAATACTCGAAGTTGAGGTCATGATTTCCATTCGATGCGGATTTTAAAAACCATAAGGTTGAAGACCTGATGACACAGTATGCATGGCAAAAGACTATCGGAGGCGAGATACATAAAACTCAAAATTACACCGAACAGAGTTTTAGAGATCACATTTGCTAAGCCATAGGCTAGGTGATTCATTCCAAATGCTAAAGATGCGATAACGACCGCGTATTGTACGGGTATGTTTAAAACATCAGTTGCATAAGAAACCAAATAAGCCCTCCATAGTATCTCCTCTAGGATGACTTCACCCAATACGCAGATCAATAAAAGACCTATAGATAATTTTTGTCCTTGTCTGACGATGCGTTTGGTATCCCCAAACATCCAGCGTTCTTCTGTCCGCCTATTTCTCATCCGCAGTTTTAACCATGCTTGCGCTGCAATGATCTCTGCGTAATAAAAGACAATGCCCGAACCTACACTGACAAAAATCGCAACGACGAGTGATAAGGGCATTGAGAGGCCGAGCCACCTAGGCCATTCAAAAGCCGACATCAAAATGCGGGTGGCCGAATCACACACACTCAGAATTACGACCAGAGTACCTATCAAAGATGCCAAAGGTACGACAAAATCGCAGCGATCCAAAGTTGCGTCCAGGCTTTTTTCAGATAGTACCCATCTACCTATTAAGTATAAACCCGCATATATCGTATAAAGGGTGCTAAAGTATGATAGGACAAAAACAAAGCAGAACATATATTTATTTCAACGAGGTTTAAGGAAAGGGAACAGGCCCCAGCCTGAGATCTTTGAATGCAAGTGGCTTGTCCTTCAAACCCATTTTCATAGGAAGTTCATAAATCCGTGGATGACCTAAGTAAGGATATGCGCTTATATGATGCTGTACCAGTTCTGGGATAAACACTTTGACTACTTTCATCTGTGACATTTGATTATGAGAGCAGTCGATGACAATAGGATCTATGTCGTATCGCCTTAGAATCTCCTTGAGATATTCTAACCGTTCCTCTGAATGTTTGAATTTTATATTTGGTAATTCCGATAAAAATACGGTGTCATCGCTAGCAAAAAAATCCTTCAATCGTCCGGCGTGTTCAACATGTCCGTAATAGCCGATAGGTTCCAAAAATGTACGCATCTCGGCTAACGGCTTATCGGAAGGACTGCCAAATACAGCCTCGACAACTTTCATCGATTGTCGCTGATGTACTAACATAGCGGACTTCAATTGCAGTTCGGCTTGCCCATATTCCAGCAAGGCTTGAAAAAAGGCCTCTTCTCCATCTACCCCCGCTGCCGACCCAGTTTGATAGGCAAATTTTCTGTAGTAAGGCACTATACTGGTAGCCGAAATAGAAGGCAACTCGGGAAAACCGACATCATGTAACCAAAAATTCACATCACCAGAGAGCGTCTTTATATGTTCCAATACTCTATTGGCCTTCTTGGCAGAGAGCGGTCTATCAATTTCTACGCGGCGCAGTGGGATATTTGCGTACCAAGACAGCATCAAGGCATCACGTTCGACTATTTCTATTATTCCAGCCATGATGGCCAAGGCTTCATCTATGTGAGAGGCCATACCGGAAGAAGACGAATAGCCGATTCTATCTTCTTCAATGGATGGAATATAAAAGAACAGTACGAGCTGCATGGGAATCCAGATTTCTTCTTGGCTAATGAGTCTGCGTCCTTTGACCCAACTAAATTCAGTATCGTCAGTAAAGGGTTGAAAGAAAAAATCAGGGGAGGCATACTGCTCGTCTGCAAACAAAGGAAGTACTTCAGGCGCAATAGCATTTCGACCAGCTTGTTGTAGGGAATTATAGGATCCAGTACAAATATCTAAGTCTTCTTTGAAGAACGCGAATACTCCAGACATCCTTTCAATGCTTTCTCCTAGGCCGGACAGAAAAGACGATGAAGGATCAAACCCCTTGCCCCCTGCGAGCACAGAAAAGTTCAATGCTAAGTTTAAGGAAGGCAGGCTTACCATTTGGCGTATGACTTGGTCAATATCCCAGTAGTTATTATTCGCGACGACAGTTTGGGAAATTCCAGCTCCTCCATTGTAAATGGTCGAATGTCGGATCGGGCCATTGGGAGAATACCAAGATAACATTTCTCTGATTGCTCGGCCTTCTCTCTCACTCATCACATGAGGCAGAATTTCTCGATGAGGATTGATGTCAGTGAAATGCAACTTCAGAGAAGTCATAGTGAATATTTTACACCTCCCATTTGAATATTCGAGTAGCGACTAAGTACGATAATATGGTTATGACTATAAGAAACACCAATGAATTTACATACTGAACTATCGGATCTCCGAGCCATATACCAGAGAAGGTCGTCACGACATGGGTCAAAGGGGAACACCAGCTTAAAGTCTGTAGCCAATCTGGAAACATTTGCCGAGGAAGGGTAGCTCCCGAAATAAAAAACATAATGAGAAACAAAAATTGGCCCAAGGCATGGGTGCTTCTTGGAGACTTGGAGAGTCCACTTACCAAGAAACCCAAAGCGAAAAAGCAGGCAATGCACACCGTACCCACAAACAGGACAAGGGCCCAATGGCCACGAAAATGGAGATCGAAAACACTCTCTGCGACAACAAACAAAATAACAGCAGAAATAATAAATATTACAACCTGCATTGCGATATGGACGCAGAGGTAAAATCCAAGAGAAAGTGGACTGACAATATAGCGCTTGAGGATGCCGATCAGACGGTATTCAGCCAAGAAGTTAGTTAGGCTAATCAGACCAGCTTGGCCGATGTATGCAGCCATGAGTGCTGGGGCGTAAAAATCAATGTAACGCACATCGGGTCGGTTCCACATCGGAGCTTCTCCAAAGATAGAGCCGAACAGGAGGAAGAGTAAAACGGGAAATATAAATGTAAAGAAGGCGGCAGTAGGCTGACGCACGAACAATTTGCACTCGACAACCCAGAGCGCGACGAAACTACGAAGCCAGATAATTTGGTTTGAGAAGACCATTTTATGCGACTCCCTCAACTATTTCCATCGGTGAATTTTTGCAGAAGCGATTTTTTATTTATTTTATCCCCAACGGCAACTAGTAGGGTTGTAAATTCTTGGAGTCCATCTAGCCCCAATAAGGAGTCTGTATATTCATCGTCAAATCCGAATACCATACATGATCCTAACCCAAGAGCTGTGGCGACAAGATGCAGGTTCTGGGCTACAACACCGGTCTCCAAATGAGCTAACCTATACGAACTATAGGCACTGTATTTCCATGTGAGCCGCGATACGTCGGGGGCGATGAAAATGACGACACTTGCTTCGGCTAACCATTCGTGCTGAGAGCAGCAATTGACTACACGCCAACGAAAATTTCCCCTCTCAAGAAGTTCTAGGTAGTTTTGCGCGGAACTGTAATGGTATAACCCTTGAGAAATGTCTTCTACTTCATTAGCTACGAGATAAAATTCGGTACATTGCAGTCCGCCAGGGGTCGGAAAATTGCGTAGCGTAATGTCGTGGCGATTATATGCCGATACGGTATCTCGCACACCGCAGGAATGATTCAACAATGCACTCAGTTTTTCGAGCGATAGAGCCGTTCTCTTGAAGTCTCGGACCGAAGTGCGGCTGTTGATCACTTCCGAAATAGACTTAGAGATGGGAGGAAGCTTTGTCTCCAGTTGGATCTTTTCTGCCCAGACGAATTCTTTGTGCAGATCTGGTGCGGTTTTCTCATTTACCTTTGCAAAGGACAGCCACTCATCTTCCGTTGGATAGTCTTTTAGCCCGTTTACTGCGACGGCTAGTTCATCTACCTGTCCATTGACCGCCCTGTTCCGTTTGATGCGCTGCAAAAATTCGCACAAAACTTGCTGCTCCTGAGGATCCAACTCTTCCAGTTCTTGCAGTAGTACTGACCCTACAGCAGTCGGCTCTGAGTCCGGTATTTCTACCGAAGAGGATTTTCCCTCTCTGATTGCCATTGTCTATTCATCCGCGTTGCTAGGTGAAAAGGTAAGGAGGGCGTAAACAGACCGTTCTACGCCGTCGGCTTGCACAAATTCGTCTGCTTTTGTGTCGAGGAAGTCCTGATGGACGGTGACTGGGTGCCCGTAGAATTCGTACCGATTTTGCAAGTATCCCAGCAGCCGCCCAATATCAAGCAAGGTGTGGCGGTAACCCCTAGAACCGTAGAGGATCATATATCGCCAAGGACAGGCGACGACGATCAACATAGTCGAACACTCTTCAATACGTACAGGAGGCGCCCCCCAGAACAGGCTGGGCAAAAGGGTCGCTTCACTTTTCACTTCACACTCAATCCAAAGGTAGTCCGACTCTGGAACTACGCGGAAGAGTATTCCATCGTGCAGCACGAGTAGGTCGGTTGCATAAAGTAGGTTGGTCAGAGAACCCGGTTTGGAAAAGAGTTTCAGTGGACCTTGAAGCCACTCAGGGAGTTGGTCATAGGAGATTCTCAGACCAGAGCCATTGTTGACCAAGATTTCTTCATCAACGCGATAGGCAGTTTCAAAGAACCACCGACGCACCTGTTCGAGTGTTGAGATATCAGAGGGAACTTGAAGGGTTGAATGAGGGCTCAGTTTTGAGTTCTCGTGGTACAATTCGGCTAGATGCGGCTTTGATCTGACCTGTCGGTAAAGGTAATCCGAAGTCGCTGAGTGGCTCAACTCAATACTGTGCGGAGAAGGTATCATCGGCGATTCCAGAAACGTCTGGATATACTCCGAGAAGAAGCCTGGAGCGATATGAGGGAATTCGACGGTCATTTTACACTCCGTTCGGATTCGTAAGATGTTTAGAGAAAGATCTGTCGATAACCGTTGCGCATATCAACAGATGTAGGAGATCTGGGTAGTTTCAGGATTTCTTCGTAATCGACGTAGGGCTTTTCAAAGTTGATACGGAAGCATCGGCCAATCAGGGAAGATTTCCCGGACAACAGGAAAGACGAGGCGGTGCCTGCCACAAAGCCAGCGGCTATGCTAGCATAGGGTGGAAAGACAAATTGATGACTGTAAAGGCCATTCTTACTCATTTCCTCTTTGTAGGTATAGTACTCGCTACGCTGGATGGACAAGGTAGCTTCCGATTGGATTTCGAATTCGTTGTAGCAGCACGTTTCTCCAGGTACATAAATGGGGCCAATGCAGGCTTCACTACCGTCCATAAATGCGGACATCCACGGCTTGTCGGCAGCAAGTGCTGCTAGATCTATGGTATGAAAGAGATGGGAAGAGAAAACTTCGGAGGTGGCGACGACAAAATTTGCAGCACTAAACAAGCTTTCTAAGGCGTCTTGGTTGTGATAGGGTTCTCTGATCGTCTTAAGACGGTCATAACCGAGCTCTGACAGATGAGAATTCAAACACTCAACATAAGGTTGTCCCTTTTCAATATAAGTCGGGGACAGGTTAAATTGAGCCTGATCAACCACGACCTTTTCGATGCATCGGTCGTCCAGAATATGCATCTGGCCGATCCCAATTTTTGCGAGTTCTGCCGCCACGCGGCTGCCGAGGTAACTAGCTCCTACGATGCCAATGCACACTTCACCGAGTGCTTGGTTGCCGCCTACAATGGCACTTAAATAGCTTGCGATAGGGCTTTCATTAGCTAAGGAGAGAAATCCTTGGGATGCTAGAGTCGAGAGGAGCTCTTCCGCATCTTCAAACTCTTCTTCTCCAATCACCTTTTGCTCTTGGAGATCTTGCAGGGAAGCCGGCGACCCCAAACGACGGAGCACCCTCCCCAGAAGATGGGTTCTGCCCTCATCTCTAATCGTCTGGTTGAATTTGGATCTCACACCGTGTAGTACTAAAATTTCATCTTCGCCGCAGAAAATAAACTTGAGCGAGGGATTGAGTACGAAACGACATTTCTTACTAATGAGTTCAGTTTGGGCTTCCATGGATACTTTCTCTTTTAGCTAATGTGGTCCTACCGAAACAGTTGCTCACGGACTGTTGATGCAACATACACGGCATAAATAAGGTCATTTACCTTATGAGCTAAGTACACGACAGTAACATGGGTTGATATTGTCGGGCGGGTTTAGGTTGGTCTCGTGTTTGGTGTATGATCTGTGTGAGTTGGTCTAATCCTTTTCGAAAGAGGCTTATGGCTTTTCGTCCATGTTTTTTTATAGGGATCGGTTTTCTTTGATGCAACTGCTGTCCTACTAGTAATGCCCATAGGAGCGTCCACGCCAGCAGCCCCAGCAGCAGGTGCAATCGTTGCGGGTGGATCAGATGGGTATCTTCGAGGTTAAATCCTCTCGATTTCAAACACGCAAAGGTCGTCTCGATAGCCCAGCGCTGGCCATAGAGTGCAAGCACTTGCTTGAGGTCGGTTCGATTGGTGATTAGCAGGAGCTTCTCGCCGCGGACGGGGCGATGACACACCAAATTCAGGGCCAAGCCGCCATAGAGGGTCGTGTGTGGATAGTATCGGGTGGTGCCCCGAGGCATTCGTTCATTAAAAGAAGCGCCATACCGCTGTCGGCCATCGTCGAGGGTAAGGCCGGTATTGCCGCGCAGGCGGATCACAAAATCGACCGGTTGCTCCAGCAAAAAATCAAACCACGCTCGACCAATAAACTCGCGATCGGCAACCAGACAGCACACGCCCGGATCGAAGTAGGACAATACCTGGGTCAGCAGGTGTTTACGTTCGTCGGTGTTGGAGTTGCCTGGCTTTTGCAACGACTGATAGGCCAATGGAATCGACACGCCTTGATAGACCAAGCCGACACACAACACATTCAGATCGGTGCGACCCAACGTCCAATGGGTGCGATCCATGACCAAGAGCTGGGACTGACCGGGGCGGACTAACTTGGAGAGGATCAACTCGGTAAACACCGACGGGCAGACCCCACTGCTGAAAAAACGCTGGAGACGGCGATAGTGACTGTCTATTTGGGCCATCCCCGGCAGACTACACGCCAGTTTCCGCAGATTGACCGAACGCACTTGAATCAGTGCGCACACCAAGCCACTAATCAGGTCCATGCGGTGGCGGGAGAGGGATACAGACCCTTGCATGAGGGCTTTCTTTAGCATATGAATAAGCATGGTGCGGCTCCTGTATTTAGGTTTTAGATGTAATCTTGGGCGATTACAAATAAAACCTAAAGCAGGGCCGTACCACAACTTAGATTACTGTCGTGTACTTAGCCTTATGAGTTAAGTACCTGCCCGCAGCAGTAAATATAGACTGCTACGGGCAGGACAATACCAAATACCGCTTGGCCTCAGCCGCGATAAGGATTCACTACGATGATGTACAATAGTGGCTTTTGTTTTTCATCCAACAGGTTTAGTTCAAATAAGCTTACTTAGCTTTCGCCACCACCACCACCGCCACCACAGCAGCAGCAGCAGCAATTGTTAGTCCTTCTTTTTACCCCGGCCATCGCCGGCGACATATAGCCATCAAAAGGCTTCGATACGATTCTGAGTTTCATCTTGCTTTCCTCCTTGGCTCGATCAGCCATCGGTTTTATAGCCGGTTGAGATGCGACACAGCAGAAACGGAAGCAACAGCCGGCCGTCCTATTTGCTTCCATATGGATACTGCTGATGGTTTAAAGCACGGCTGAGGCCTCAACAGGAACAAAAGCGAAAAACGTGCCAAGAAGCGCACCAGATAACTGAATCGTTATCATTATTCGTTAAGTTGTTGTAATTAAGTCAGTTATATAATATAAACTACTTTTGACAATAGTCTCCTCTCCAACTGGGCGATACACCCGAGCGTATCGCCTTCGCAACACCATTGTCGCCCAAGAGATACGGAAAAGCGATAGTGGTTGCGTTTGAAGCAATCACCATAAAAGTTGTCTAAACAGCCGCGAGAACTTCTTTGATTAGAAATAAGAATATGAGGATGTACCGGATGATGACGGGGTATAAAGGCGGCAAGGAAGAAGGCACAAACGGCGATCCAAAGCCACTCGCTTGTGTCCATCGCAGAACCTCTGTGGTAGAAGTGAAAGGAGGCCCCCGAAGGGGCCGGGCCTGTTCACGTTCCCACAGAGATGTAGAAAGTCCTGCCTATTCGCCGAGGCGGAAGGGAGCGACCCTTCGCCGGGTCTTGGCTCTTGTATTCAGCAGAGGACCCGACGAAATCGAGAACTCTGTGAGAAGCGTGAACGCCCCCATTGTACGACGGTTGACCACGCCGGTCAAGCAAACTGAAAAAAGCAGCCGCGGCACCACGGCTACCCGCACCCCCATCTGATTGACAACTGCATATATGTTCACTATATTAAGCAGACGGAGAATTGCTTAAATTAGCAGGCGCACCAAGGAGAGCGACTCCCCCTCCTGCTCTCCTCCGATGCTCCTGTTTTCTCCTGTATTTTTAAGTCTCCCATTGTCCGCCGGTCGCGTCCCGCCCCCAGGAATCGCGGCGTGTTCTACATATAAACCTCTTATGGAAGCAATGGCCAAGACAGCAACCAACGGCCGTGCCAACGGCAAGGCCACGTACGACGAAAGCAAGATCAAAACCCTCTCTTCACTTGAGCACATCCGCCTGCGGACCGGCATGTACATCGGCCGCCTCGGCTCGGGAGCCGATCCCGACGACGGCATCTACGTATTGCTCAAGGAGGTCATCGACAATGCAGTCGATGAATTCATCATGGGCTGTGGCAAGCAAATCGACGTCAAAATCGACCAAGGGCGAGTCCAAGTCCGCGATTACGGCCGCGGCATTCCCCTCGGCAAGGTCGTCGAGTGCGTCTCGGTCATCAATACCGGTGCCAAATACAACGACGACGTCTTCCAGTTCAGCGTGGGGCTCAACGGCGTCGGCACCAAGGCCGTCAACGCGCTTTCGGCCCACTTCGTCGTCCGCTCCTACCGCGACGGCCGGTGCGCCGAAGTGCTCTTTGAGCGCGGCGAACTGAAAAAGCAAAAGAAGAGCCGAGCGCCCAACGAGCCCGACGGCACGTACGTCGAGTTTTTGCCCGATCTGGACATCTTTGACGAATACGCCTTCAACCACGAATTCGTCGAGCGCCGGCTGTGGAACTACGCCTGCCTCAACCGAGGTCTGCGCCTGTATTTCAACCGCCAAAAATTCGAGTCCAAACAGGGCCTGCTCGACCTGCTCAAAAGCGAGGCCGGCGGTTCGGTTCTCTACCCGCCCGCGTACCACAAGGGCCAGTACCTCGAATTTGCCTTCACGCACGTCGATAGCTACGGCGAGTCTCACCGCTCCTTTGTCAACGGCCAGTACACGGCCGACGGCGGCACTCACCAGAGCGCGTTCCGCGAGGGCGTGCTCAAAGGCGTCAACGAGTTTTACAAGAAAACCTTCAACGGCGTCGATGTCCGCGACGGGGCCTTTGGCGTCGTCGCCGTCAAGGTCAAGGAGCCGGTTTTCGAGTCGCAGACCAAAAACAAGCTGGGCAACACCGATATCCGCGGCTGGATCGTCAACGAGACCCGCGAAGCCATCGTCGATTTCCTCCACAAAAATCGCGAGACCGCGCAAAAACTCGAAGCGCGCATCGTCCACAACGAAAAGCTGCGCAAAGAGCTAAACGCGGTTAAAAAGGAAGCCAAGGAGGCGGCGCGCCGCATCGAGATCAAAATCCCCCAGCTCAAGGACTGCAAGTACCACAAAGGCGACAAGAAGCGCGGTGAAGAATCGACTATCTTCCTCGCCGAAGGGCAGTCGGCCGCTGGCTCAATCGTCTCTTCGCGCGATCCCGAGACCCAAGCCATCTTCACGCTCAGGGGCATGCCGCAAAACCTTTATGGCAAAACCCGCGCCTCCATCTACAAAAACGAAGAACTCTACAATATGATGATGGCCCTCGGGATCGAAGAAGACATCAGCAACCTGCGCTACAACCAAGTCGTCATGGCTACCGACGCGGATGTCGATGGCTTCCACATCCGCAATATCCTGATGACCTTCTTCCTCACCTATTTTGAAGAGCTAGTCACCTCGGGTCACGTCTATATCCTCGAAACCCCGCTCTTCCGGGTCCGCAACAAACAAGAGACCTACTACTGCTACGATGAGCGCGATCGCCAACGCGCCGAAAAGAAGCTCAAAGGCAGCGCGGAAATCACCCGCTTCAAGGGCCTTGGCGAGATTTCTCCCAAGGAGTTTGGCCAGTTTATCAACGGCGACATGCGGTTGGTCAAAGTCGGCGTCCGCTCGCTCGACACCGTCCCCGAGACCCTCTCCTTCTACATGGGCAAGAACACCCCCAGCCGCCGCGACTACATTATGGAGCACCTAGTCTAATGTCCTATATCGACAATCTCTACGACAACTATTTCCTCGAATATGCCTCCTACTCCATCAGGGATCGCGCAATTCCGCACATCGACGACGGGCTCAAACCCGTCCAACGCCGCATCCTGCACGCGCTGCACAAGATTGACGACGGCAAGTTCCACAAGGTCGCCAACGTGGTGGGACAGACCATGCAGTACCACCCGCACGGCGACCAGTCGATCTACGGTGCGCTCGTGTTGTTGGCCAACAAAGACCTCTTCATTGAAAAACAGGGCAACTTCGGCAATATCTTCACGGGCGACGAAGCCGCCGCCGCCCGCTATATCGAGTGCCGGCTCACACCACTGGCCAAACAGGTGCTCTTCAACAAGGCACTGATCGACTATGTCGATTCCTACGACGGTCGCAATCAGGAGCCAGTGGTTTTCCCCGCCAAAATTCCGGTGCTGTTAGCCCAAGGTGCCGAAGGTATTGCCGTCACCCTAGCGACCAAGATACTGCCGCACAATCTCATTGAACTGTTAGAAGCCCAAATCGCCTATTTGCAAGACCGTCCCTTCCAGCTCCGCCCTGATTTCCCCACCGGCGGTCTAGCCGATTTCTCCGCATACAACGACGGCAATGGCAAAGTCTTAGTCCGCGCCCGGCTCGACACCGCCGACCCCAAGCGCATCGTCATCCGCGATCTCCCCTTCGGCACCACCACCGAACAACTCATCGCCTCCATTGAAGACGCTGCGCGCAAGAACAAAATCAAGATCGGCGCCATCTCCGACTACACCGCCGAAAATGTCGAAATCGAGATCAAGCTGCCGCGCGGGACCTACACCGAGGAAATCGTGGATGCACTCTACGCCTTCACCGACTGCGAGTTGTCGATTTCAGCCAACCTGATGCTGATCAACGAGCACAATCGGCCCCAGGTCATGAGCGCCACTGAAGTCCTGCAACACAACGTCGATCGCCTCGTCGATATCCTCAAGGCCGAGCTCCAGCTCGAAGCCGAGCAACTCAACGACAGGCTCCATGCCAAGACTCTCGAACAAATCTTTATCGAAAACCGCATCTATCAGGCCATTGAAGAGCAAACCACCACGGACCAAGTCGACCTAGCCGTGCGCACCGGGCTTTGGCCTTTTGCCCCTCAGATCAAACGCGATATCACCGACGACGATATCGAGACTCTGCTCAAGATCCCGATCCGCCGCATCTCGCGCTACGACATCAATCGCGCTGAAAAAGAGATGAAGGAAATCCGCACCCGACTGCGCCAGATCAAGAAGCATTTGGACGGCATTATCCCCTATACCATCGCCTTTCTCCAAGACCTCATCGACCGCTACCGCAGCCAATTCCCGCGCCGCACCGAAATCGTGGAAATCGAAAGAGTCGATGCGCGCTCGGCTGCCAACCGCAACCTCAAGCTCCGCTACGACAAAAAGACCGGTTATCTCGGCCACCAAATCAGCGGCACCACCCTCTGCGATATATCGCTCTACGACTCTGTCCTCGCCATCCGCAAGGACGGCACCTACTCGGTCGTCCAAGCGCCGGACAAACTCTTCGTCGGCAAGGGTATGCTCTACTGCGGTTTGGTCGATAAGGACCTAATTTTCACCGTCGTCTATAAGGACAAGGCCGGGGCTTCCTACATCAAGCGCTGTACAATCGACAAGTTCATCTTAGGCCGCAGCTACGATCTCGTACCCGCCGATTGCAAGGTGCTCAAGCTGACCACCGATTCCGACAAACAGATCGCCCTCGCCTACAAGCCCAAGCCGCGCCTCCGCAAGCTCAACGAAGTCTTCCCCATCAGCGAATATCCCGTGCGTGGACTCCGCGCCGGCGGCATCCGCCTGAGTACCAAAGAGTTAGAAGGCTGCAAACTGCTGTAAAATCCAAGCGCTGGAGGAATACGAGCTGCCGCGTCCTACCTGATGGCTATCCGAGCTTGGCCAGCCACTCGCGCATCGCGCCTGGATCCTCTTTGAACATCAGCGAGCCAGGGACGATATAATCGGCACCGGCTCGCGCGATCTGTGGCACAGTGTGGCGGCGAATCCCCCCATCGGCCTCCACCACCGTCGCCAAGCCGCGCCGGTCGATCTCGTCCCTAGCCCGGCGGATCCTAGCGGGTGCCTGCGGGTCCATATCGGCACCCTTAATCCCGGCAGCCGTGTTCAGCAGCGTCAACACATCCAATAGCGTCCAATAGGGATTGAGTAAATCGAGATCCTCTTCCAGCAAGAGCGAGACCCCGGCCTGAAGTCCCCTTCCTTTGATCGCCTCCAGCACGGCTCCCGGGTCAGCGGTCGAGTCAAAGCAGATGATAATGGCGTCGGCACCCGCCTCGGCAAAGGGGTCGATCCACGCGGCCGGATCAGTGGTCATCAGATGCATTTCAAAGGGTCGATCCGTATGCGGGCGCAGTGCCGCCACCAAGTCTGGGAAAAACAGCATGGTCGGCGCATAATGGCCATCGGCCACGTCGAGGTGGAAGCGCTCCGAATAGGGTGCGACGCGCTGGATATCAGCCGCGAGATTGGCCAAGTCGGCCGACCACAGGGAAGTTGCGCACTTGAGCATCGTGGACCTCTGCGAATAAACGAACGGGATGGAAGTGCCCAATATAGGGAGACCATCATCTAGCGACCAATTTGCCTTTGTGCCAGAGGGCACTGTTATTTTTACCCAGCATCTACAGCATCCTATAGCAATCCCAAATGAGCGCGAACGATCTATGATGACTATTCTGCGGCCATCTGCGGATAATTTTTAGGATTGCTATATCACAGCAAGGAAAACGACCTATGACCACTACTCCAGCAGCCATGGACTGGGATCTGACGAGCTATTTTGCTGAATTTGATGGCCCGGCCATGCGGCAATTCAAAGAGGAACTGCAAAGGGACATTGCAACGGCACGCGAACAAGCCGCCGCCCTAGCACCGCTCGCCGAGGACAACGCCGACGCTTGGGAGGCCGTATTCCTCCTGACTGAGGGTCTGACCGACCGCCTCTCCCATCTGGGTTCCTACCTCGGCTGTCTCACCGCGGCGGACGCCCGCAACGAAGACTACGCCCGCGAGGAGGCCGCCTTTGCCCTGCTAGCGGCCGAGAGCACAAAGCTCGATGTCGAACTCCTGCGCGCACTCAAGGATGCCTCCGACGAAATGTTTGCCACATTCGCCCAACGGCCCGCCTTGGCCGACTGCGGCCACTTCCTCCGCCGCCAGCGCGAAGACGCGCAGCGCACCATGAGTCCAGAAAAGGAGATGCTCTCGGCCGACCTCGGCGTTGACGGTCTCCACGCTTGGGGCCGCCTCTACGACTCAATTTCCGGCAAGCTCGAATTCGACATGGCGTTTCCCGATGGCCGCACCGAGCGTCGCCCCATGTCGCAGCGCCGCGCCCTGATGGAAGACCCCGACCGCCGAGTTCGCCAAGCTGCCTTTGACGGCGGCAACCAAGCCTGGGAAAACGTGGAAGACGTCGCCGCCGCTGCGCTCAACGCCATCTCAGGGACGCGGCTGACCCTCAACCAACATCGCGGCGTGGACCACTTTCTCGACATCGCTCGCTTCCAAGCGTCGATCTCGCCCAAGACCCTCGACGCGATGTTCGCAGCTATCGCCGAGCAAATCGAACTGCCCCGACGCATTCTCGCCCTCAAATCGCAGCTCATAGGCACCGAGGGCGTCGCTTGGTACGATCTGGGCGCACCGCTGCCGCTGCCCGACCAAGGCCAGCTCTCTTGGGAAGAGGGCACGGACCTCGTCGTCCGCTCCTTTGCGGCAGCCTACCCACGCCTAGGCGAGTTCCTCAACCAAGTCTATGAACGCCAATGGATCGAGCACGCGCCCCGCCCCGGCAAACGGCCCGGTGCCTTCTGCACCGGCTCGCTGTTGACCCGCGAGTCCCGCGTCTATATGACCTACAACGACACCCTCGGCGATGTGCTCACGCTCGCCCACGAAATTGGCCACGCCTTCCACAGCTACATCATGCGCGACGTGCGCACCTACGCCCACTTTTACCCGATGACGCTGGCCGAGTCGGCCTCTACCTTCGGCGAAATGATCCTCACCGAAGGCATTCTCGCCGACCCTTCCTTCAGCCCGGCCCAAAAGGCCAGCGCCCTCGACCAAGAAATCGGCCACGGCGCGATCTTCCTGCTCGACATCCCCGTGCGCTACCAGTTCGAGAAAAAGCTCTACGAGGAGCGCGCCGACGGCGAACTCACAGTCAGCCGCCTCAAAGAGCTGATGGTCGAAACCCAGCGCGAAGTATTTGGCGACGCGCTCGCTCAAGGAGGCGAAGACCCTTACTTCTGGGCCTCAAAACTCCACTTCTATATCACTGGCGTAACCTTCTACAATTTTCCTTACACTTTCGGCTTTCTACTCAGTCGCGGCCTATATTCAATGTTTAAACAAGAGGGGGCCGACTTTCTCCCCCGCTACGAGGAATTCCTCCGCCTCACTGGCAGCGACACGGCCGAGGGCGTGGCCCGCCGTGCCTTGGGCCGCGACCTCGAAGATACCCAGTTCTGGACCGAGGCTATCCAGACTTTGGAAGCTCCACTAGCCGAGTTAGAAAAATTGCTACCCGAGGTTCTACCTGATCATTCGTGAGAAGTCGGCAGACTTTTCGCGCTCCAGTCACCCGCAACCGCAAGGATCCCTATGTTGCGCTTATTCCTAGTCTTCTTCTTTTGTATCGGCCTAGCCCACGCCGCCGATAATCCCGCAGCCCCCGGCTTCAACGCCGCCGATTCCGACCCCAAAGCCATCGCCCTAGCCGACGAAGTCATGGCTGCGATGGGCGGCCGCGCCAACTGGGACGCCACGCGCTACATCACATGGCGCTTTTTCGGGTTCCGCTTGCACGTGTGGGACAAGTGGACGGGGGACATTCGCTTCGAGCAAGACGATCTGACGGTGCTGATGAACATCCACAGCAAAGAGGGTCGCGCCTTCGTCGCTGGGGCGGAAATCAGCGACCCCGACACGCTCGCGGCCAAACTCGACCACGGCTACCGCGCCTGGATCAACGACTCGTACTGGCTGGTCATGCCCTACAAGCTCAAGGACACCGGCGTCACCCTGCGATATCGGGGTATAGAAGCCACCGAGGACGGACGGCCAGCCGAAGTGCTGGAACTCACGTTCAAAGACGTCGGCGTCACCCCGCAGAACAAGTACGCGGTCTGGATCGACCAAGAATCACGGCTAGTGACCCAATGGGCGTTCTACCGCGAGGCCGCCGCCGCCGAACCGCGTTTTACCGGCCCCTGGACCAACTGGCAGCGCCACGGATCCATTTTGCTCTCCGACGGTCGCGGCGAGCGCCAGCACACCGATGTGGCGGTCTTAGACAAATTGTCGCGTAAGGTTTTCACCAGTCCGGACCCGCTGGATTGCTCTTGCCTTCTGAAAGAGTAAGCCACTGCACCGCTAGTCCGATACAGTCAACACGACAAAAAAAGCCGACCCAGCTATTGGGTCGGCTTTTGCTTTTGCATAGGGTGCGTTCAGCTCACGCGGCCCGCAGCTCGTTTTCAGGCGCGTTCTCTAGCCGCGACAGCCAGTAGGACACGTCGTAGCTCTCGTCGCCAGTCAAGAAGCGCCACAGCTTGATGCGGTTGACGACCTCCAAGCGCACCTCGTTGCCGTACCAGCGGTGATTGGCGTTGAGCAGCGCGGGGATTTCCGCATCGTCGATATCGTCGATATTCCACAGCTTCTTTTGCCGCATCGTGGGGTTGAGCCGCAGCTTGAACATGTAGCGCTTGCGGCCGGTTAGATTGGGCTGGGCGCAGTGCCAGATGCCGTGATGCGCCACCGCCACCGTGCCGGCCTTGCAGACCATCGGCATCTGCCCGAGGAAGTTTTGATAGCGAGCGACGTCCGACTCGCTGATGCGGCGGTAGTGGCTACCGGGCAGGAACATGGTGCCACCCATCTCCCTCGGCGTGTCGTGGGCAAAGTAAAAGAGCTGGATGTCAAAGTGCAGCCGGGTGTCGATAATCGCGTCGGCATGCCAAATCTGCCCGTGTTCGTGGTTGGCATCAACCGTATGCACAGCGTGGTGGTCGTAGAGCGGGCCGGGGCCGACCAGACTGTGGATAATCCCCTGAATCTGGGGCAGACGCACAACTTGACCGACTGCCGCATCGGTCCACAATTCGACGAGCGGCGCGCCAGCGCGGCCCCGTGGGACCCCGGCTTCCATCTCCGCGCACGCGGCGCGATTGAGCTCATCGGGCACCAATCCGTCGAAGCGCAAAAAGCCATCGGCGACAAACTGCGCCATTTGCTTGGTAGTAAGGAGATATTGCTTATCGACCATCGATTGCCTCCATCTTTTCGAGAATGTACTCGTATTTCAGGTAGGACGTGTTGTATTCCATGCCTGGATAGGCCGGGTACTGCTGGGGGAACTGCACCACCCGCCACCCGTCTCGCATGGCCGCCACCACCGAAGGATAGGGCGGTTCCTCGCTATCGCCACTGCTGGAACGATCCTCGCCCGTGCCGTCGTATAGCGACCAAGCCACGGTTTGGCTATGCAAATCGGGAGAATGAGCGTAGAGTACCAATAATTTCTGCCGGAGCTGGGCCATGGCGTCCTCTCGTTAAGGGTATGCAATAATAAGGACACAGCACAGCCCCCGGCAATGAGCCACTCGCCCGCTCAGTTGTTCGAAAACTCGATCAACTGCCCGCCGCACTCGTCTTTCATTTTTTCCAGCGCCCTGTTCCGCAACTGCCGCACGCGCTCGCGGGTGACGCCCATGGACTCGCCGATTTCCTCCAAGGTCTTGGGCGCGCTGTCGTCGAGGCCAAAATAAGCGCGGACGATATGGGACTCGCGAGCGTCGAGCACCTTCAGACAATCGGCCACAGCCGCGCGCATTTCCCTGTCGACAAAGCGCTCGTGCGAACTGGGCTCGGACGAGACAAAAGTCTGGGCAAACGTCATCTCGCCGTCGGCAAAGGCAGGGGCATCCAAGGGCAAATCCGGCTGCCCTATCTCAAAGGCGTTGCGGATGCGCTCCGTCGAGAAATCGACGCAGGCGGCGATTTCTTCAACAGTTGGAGCGCGCCCCAACTCTTGGGCGAGGACATCGGCCTCCTTTTCGACCTTCTGCCGGTCGCTGACCCGGCTCAGCGGTGGGCGGGCAATTTTGCCGTGTTCGGCTAAGGCCCGCAGAATGGCTTGGCGAATCCACCACACCGCATAAGTGATGAACTTAAAGCCACGCGTCTCGTCGAAGCGCTTGACCGCTTCCATCAGCCCGAGATTGCCCTCGGAAATCAGCTCGATCAGCGAAAGACCAGACTCGTGGTACTCGCGGGCGACGCGAACCACAAAGCGCAAATTGGCCTGTACCAGTGCCTGACGCGCCTCTTCATCGCCTGCTTTGGCGCGCTTGAAGAGGGCAATTTCTTCCTCGCGGCTAAGCGGCTCGGCGTCTTTTATGTCGCGCCAATAGAGATCGGTCGCCGAGTACATTGTTTCTTTTTTTTGTACGTTCATTTCAGGTCCCAATGTTCGCAGTGAATAACCTTTACGTTCACGTTAAAGTTGAAGATAGAATACCAAGTGAACATGCGCAAATACTATCTTTTGACGCACCAAGAAGGCCAAACGTTCAATCCAAAGGCGTTCGGCGGCTCTTTTTTTTCTCGGAATGGTGCCGCTTGCTGTCGAGGCGGCGCGCTTGGGCGGCGCGGCTGGGCTTGGTTTTTTTGCGCTTGGGCTGCGTTTTGAGCGCCCCGGCGATTAGGGCGGCCAGCTTGTCGAGGCAGTCGGCGCGATTGCGTCCCTGCGTGCGAAATCGCTCCGACTGGACCGACAGCGCGCCTGTGCTATTCAGGCGCGTGGCGAGCTTCTCGGCAATCCGCTGGCGCTGCTCGTCGCTGAGCACCGCACTATGGACAAAGTCAAACTGTAGCTCAACGGAGGTATTGAGCTTGTTGACGTTTTGTCCCCCTGGCCCAGAACTGCGGTGGAACTTGAAGCGCAGTTCGGAAAGCGGGATGGAGAGAGTGGGCGAGACGTATAGGGTTTCCATAATTGATGGTCGCTTCCCAGCCTGCAGGCTTGGGTGGTACGGCCTGCGGACTTGAAGAGAACCTAATGCCTATTCTTTATTATGTCCCATAGTACACCCGCTATCACGTTTTCGCCAAGGAGATATGCTCTATGAAACGCTATACCGCGGCAATCGTCGGCTGTGGTTCCATCGGCAACGCCCACATGGAGGGCTACAATCTCGTGGACGAGGTCGAAGTGATCGCCGTCGCCGACCCGGTTCCCATGGCTCGCAAAACCTACGTGGACGCATACGGCATCCCGCAGGAGTTTGCAACGGTCGAAGAAATGATGGAAAAGGCCCGGCCCGACATCGTCAGCGTCTGCACTTGGCACCTTTTGCATCCGGCACCCACCATTGCCGCGGCTGCAGGCGGTGCCCGCGCCGTCATCTGCGAAAAACCCATGGCCATCGGCATGGCCGCAGCCGACTCCATGGTCGACGCCTGCGAGGCGCACGGCACCCAATTAGTCATCAGCCATCAACGCCGCTTTACCCCGGGTTGGGAAAAGGCCAAGGCACTAGTCGAAGAGGGCGCGATTGGCGAGCCGGTCTTCGTCACCAACAAGGTCGCCGACGGCCTGACCAACTGGGGCACGCACTCCATTGACGGCTCGCGTTTCGTCCTCGGCGACCCCCGCGCCCAATGGGTCATGGGCGCAGTCGAGCGCCGCACCGACCGCTACGAGCGCGACACCATGATCGAAGACGCCTGCATGGGTTTGGTCCACTTCGCTGGCGGTCTCCAGCTTTTTATTCAGTCCGACCTCATGCGCGAAGGGGCTGGGGCTGGCTGCTTTGAAATCCGCGGCAGCGAAGGGCTCTTATCGGTGAGCGAGACCCGGCTCCAGATTATGAACGCCTCCTCTAACGGCTGGCGCGACGTCGATCTCGCGCTCACCGAAGGCTCCAAGGCCATTGGCGGCAACACCAACGCTGCCCAAGTCCGCGAACTCATCGCCTGTCTCGAAGGCCACAAGGCCGAGCACCGCAACGCCGGCACCACCACCCGCGACACCGTGGAAATTATGATGGCCCTCTACGAATCGGCGCGCCGCAACCGCGCGATCCACCTGCCGCTGCAAGAAAAAGACTATCCCCTCCAGCTCATGGTCGAGGAGGGCAGCCTGCCCATAGAAGTCGAGGGACGCTACGACATCCGAGGCTTTCTCAAGCGCGACGGCATCGACGAGGCCAAGTACAAAAAGCTCCGGGACGAGGGCATGGGGCACCACCAAATCATGCGCCAGCTCCACGACGAAATGAATCCGCGCTGAGCGGTATCGGGACCGGAGAGACATATTGACATTCCCCGGTCCCTCCTGTACTTTTTGTCCTTCTATATTGATGTGTACCGCACCAAGCGGTGCCTTAAAAAGGAGCGTCGCCATCAACAAGTTCCGCAGCTCGCGCCGAGAGGCCGTAGCCAAGCTCAAGTCCGAAGACATCGACTACAAGCGCCTCGATGTCCTAGTCAAGTTTATCACGCCGACCGGCAAGATCGAATCGGCCCGGCGCACCGGTGCCACGCGCAAGCAGCAGACGCGCGTCGTCCGCGCCATCAAGCGCGCCCGTTTTTTGGCCCTCGTCCCCCACACTCTCGACGACACGCGTTGACCGAGCCAAGCGCGCTCAATGGCTGCCATAGGCCTGATTGAGACCCGCGGTCTCGTCGGCGTCATCGAAGCAGCCGACGCAGCCGTAAAATCCGCTCCGGTCGAACTCCTCGGCATCAAGCCCATCGGCGGCGGGCTGGTTTCAACGCACTTTAGAGGTGAGGTTGCCGCCGTTCAAGTGGCGGTGCAAGCCGGCGTCGAAGCCGCGCTCAAGGTCAGCGAAGTGATCAGCCACCGCGTCATTCCCGCCCCCCATCTAGACGTAGAAAACCTGCTCCTGCACCATCCTCAGGCAACTCCTCCACCAGCGCAACCACCCCCCGACGAACTAGAGGGCTTGCCGGTCACTCGCCTGCGCCAACTCGTGCGCCAACTACCCGACGCTCAACTCAAAGGCCGCCAAGTTTCGCGGGCCAACAAAGAGACGCTACTCCGCGAACTGCGCCGCGCCTCGGAACCAGACACTTAAACCATACGAGGTCTCAGTGGATAACATGTGGAACAATCTCGTGAAAGGGCTGCAAGAAGGCGCGGCCGCGGCCGCCGACAAGGCCAGCGACCTGACCCGTCTAGCGCGTGCCCGGCTCGATATCGCCGCGGCCAAAAACCAGCTCCACCGCACCCAAGCGGATCTGGGAGCGCGGGTCCACCAGCTTCTCGAAGCCGGTTCCGACCCCGTGACCGACGATCAAGTGCAAGCGCTGAACCAACAGATCAAGGAACAGAGTGCTGCGCTCGCCGACTGCGAGGCGGCCTATGAAGCGCTGCAGAGCACGATGCGCGCAGAAGAGCGCACCGCCGATTAGTAGCCTAGCGGCAGCAGTGTCTGTGAGGATTCGGGTGGTGCGGCGGCCTTGCTTTCGCGCTGGTACGCTTGCGGTTCCTCGCTGTACTGCGCCACCAGCGTCATGCCGTCGCCCTCGTCGTCAATTCCCGTAACTTCGTTTAACAACAAGTCTTGTTCCTGAGCCGTCATTACCGGAAATCCGTAGTGGCGGCTTGCGTATTTCAACGGGCCGCTCTCTGCCGTGCGCTCAGTAGCCCACTCCGCATGCCGGGCCAGCCGGGCGCGGTTGTACTCATTGGCGGCAGTAGGTGTGGAGCGCAGCAGATCTTGCGCGACCGGCACCAACGTCTCGTCAATCTCCACGCCGACCGAGTTTCTTCCCGCTGTTAGGGCGGCTGACAGCGTCGTTCCAGTTCCTGCAAACGGATCGAGCACCACGTCTTCTTTGACGGAGAACATGCAGATGAGCCGGTAGGCCAGTTCAAACGGAAAAGCCGCGCTGCGCTCCCGGGTCGGCGCATCGACAAGCCCTTGCGAAGTTCCCTTTACATCGAGCCACACGTCCGAGAACCAGACGTTGCGCTCCTCCCAGAAGAAGGCGCTCTCGCGGCGCTTGGCTTTCTCCGCGGCCGTGGTAAATGTCCGCCGCCGCCCTTTTCTAAACACGAGAATGTACTCGTGCTCATAGGTCACATACGCTCCTACGGGCAGCATTCCAGACCCCATAAATTTGTTGGGGGCGTTGGTCTGTTTGCGCCAGAGTATATCGGGCAAAGCCGCAAAACCCTGGCCGAGGAAGCTGCTGAGGATGCGGGAGTGATTGGAGTATAACTGAAAGTCCCCATCCAAGGTGCGGGTGGCGTCGCCAATGTTAATACAGGCAATGGCCCCCGGCTTCAGGACGCGGTTGCACCCAGCCAAATTGCATCGAGCAGCTCGTGCATGAGTGCGAAAGCGGCCTGTCCATTGCCGCGCGACAGTTGCTCCCCGATGCGACTGTCCTGGAGCGCGAAAATCTCATCCCACATTTCCACCAGCGGATAAGGCGGCGAGGTGACGATCAAATCGACCGACTCATCCGCGATCCCCGTCATGGACTGGGCAGGACCGCATATCAGCTTAGCGGTGGTTTGCATAGATGCTGTACCGCCGGTCGCATCTCCAAGGCAGCTTCAGATGCAAACCTCTTTTGACTGACGTTACGCAGTGCCTCTATTCGTCGGCGTCTAACAGGAGCCTAAAGGCTTCGAGGCTGGGCACCTGTATGGCCGCCCGATGCAACTGCTTGAGGCGCTGCACATCGTCGAGGATTCCAATGCGGGCGGCCAACGGATCCGACGCGGCCAGCGCAAAACGAATCTCCAGCACGTCGAGCAGGTCTTCAACGGCGCGTTCTCGACCGCCTTGCTCAATGCCTTGCTCAATGCCTTGCTTCATGCCTTCCTCACGGGCACTTTCGGCGAGATACTGGGCAAACGAGGATTCGCGGATGAGGTCCATGAGATGCTCCTTGGAAACAGTGGCCATGATCGTCTGTGGATTATACACCAACCCACTCAGGATCGCCAGTCCCGCGAGAAAATCGGCCTTGCTTGGCCGATCCAGCGGCAGGGCTGTCGCTCGTGCCACGCACTGCTCTAACCACGCCGCCTCGGTCTGACCGGCTGGCGGCTGCATCAACGGAGCAAATGGCAGCAAGCCCACAAACGCGCGGTCGAGCACAGCTTGACCGGCGAGTTGGCGCAGGCGGATCACTTTATAGCGGATCACGACCGGATAGTCGGGATGCTCTTGAATGTAATACCCCGGGTCACGTCGTCCGGCGGCGGGGCGCAGGTAGAAGACGTGAGCGTACACCGGCAGGCCGTAGTGCTCGATAATACGACCGATGTAGCCAGCCATGCGGCGAGGCATGGCCGAGTGATCGGTGGTTTGAAATTCATGATGTACTAAGGCGTCCTCGCCGCCGATGCGCACGCGGAGGAGGCTGTCGGTGCGGCGGGCTTTGACGATGGGCTGCTCGCTCTCTACCACTTCGACGTCTTCGATGTCGTCGCGCTGGAGGGCAAAGCGGGCGAAGTCGGCCGGGTAGGTTTGGATCAGGTGCTTGGAAACGATGTCGATTTCGGCCATGCGCCATGCCTTGAGTTACGGGTAGGGAGTAGGGAGGTACCCGTAACGGGCAAGAATCGTGCCAAGGCGGCGGTTCAGAGGGGAGGAGGGGAATAGGAGGTCTGGAGTGTAGCGGAAAGGATACAGGGATGGGAAGTTGGAGACAAAAGCGGCGTAACGTCCGTTTTTAACTCGATCCATATGCTTGGTGTAGGCTAGATGTCCTCGGCAAAGTAGTTCTCGTCCAGTTTTTTCACATCGTATGTGATTTCGGAGACTACGCCCCCCGCCGTTGATTGAGGCGACTCAATGCCGTATCCTTTCGGATAGCACCCCTGCACAAGGAGGACAATCATGGCCACTCCCCGCATTGACGACCGCGACTGGTCCGCCCTGACCACTGGCCAACGCATCCACCAACTCGAAGTCGAGGGCTATCTCGTCTTGCCCGACCTGCTCGACGCCGATCACATCGCCCGCCTCAAAGCCATCACCGCCACCTTCGAGACCAAAGCCGTCGATTACAGCGAACGCCAGCGCGGCCGCAACAACATCCAATTCGACGGCGGCGAAATCACCGCCCTGCTCGGCCACCCGCCGACGCTCGCGTTCCTGCGCGAACTTTTGGGCGACGAAGTGATCTTCATGCACTACGGCTATGCGCGCTCCGAACCCGGCCATCCCGGCATCAGCCTCCACGCCGATGGTCAGCCCTACGGCTCCCAAATTTTCGGCTTTGAAGGCTCTTGCCCGGTGTTGATACGGGTGCTCTACTATCTCGACGACCTCATCCCAGCGGTCTCGCCTTTCCGCGTGGTGCCGCGCTCGCACCTGTGCCTGCACGCCGACGCCAACCCCTATACGCGCTACGAATCCCATCCCGAAGAAGTCATGGTTCCCTGCAAAGCCGGTTCTGCCGTGCTCATCCACCACCGCATCTTCCACGGCAACTTCCCCAACGTCGGCACCTATCCGCGCGAAATGCTGGCCGCCGCCTACCGCCCCGCTTGGGCTGGTCCGGTCGACGATATCAGCCCTTGGAACGAGGAAGACCTCCAGACCTTGCCCGACGAAATCCGCCCGCTCTTTGCCGACCGCAACACGCGCCACTGGGACTACCACGGCGGCAACAAACCCCCGAACATGGCCTCCGAAGCACCCGGCATGGATCCCAGCCGTTGGGAGCGCGCCTAACGCTACCGAGTGAACACCGTTCCCCGCACGTAAGACCCTTCCTCGGAAGCCAAAAACGCCAGCACCCGCGCTATCCCCATCGGGTCTCCTAGCACGGCATTGCGCTTTGCTTCCTCTGGATCGCGGCCTGTGGCCTCTGCTCCCTGCGCTATATTCTTCAGCTTCAGCGGCGTTGCAATCCCCCCGGGGCAAATCACGTGCAAGCGCACCCCCTTAGGCCCTAACTCGCCTTCGAGCTTGTAGTGAAACCCGTGCTGCCCCGCCTTGCTCGCGGCATAAGCATAGGACGAGGATCCGCCCCGCACGCCCGCTCCCGAGGCGATAATCAGCAGCACGGATTGGCCGGCTGCCGCCAAGAGCGGTGCCGCGTATTTGGCCGAGAGAAAGGTGCCCTTCAGGTTGGTGTCGAGCGTCGCGTCCCAATCCTCCTCCGACAGTTCCTCAATCGTCTTGAACGCCCCCGTCAAAACCCCGGCCGAGAAAACCGCCACGTCGAGGTGAGCGGTGCGCTCTCTGATCTGCGCGACCGACGCAGCCACGCTCTCTTCCAAACGCACGTCCGTGGCGTAGAAATGCGCATGGCCTCCCGCGGCCTCAATCTGTTCCACCGCAGCTCGGCCCTCCGCCTCGTTGTAATCCATGATGTGGACGCGCGCCCCTTCTTGAGCGAAAAGCTCAGCCGCGGCCCGACCAATACCGGTGGACCCGCCAGTTACCAATGCATCTTTGTTTGCTAGCTTCACACGTACCTCCTTCTATCGCGTGCGGCGACGCGGCAAAAGTTGCCAATCTATCGCCATAGAGTATTTTCTACGAGTGATTTGTTCAAACCCCGCCACATGACCACCAATCGCCAACTCGCCGTCTGGCTCCTCGCTGTCTCAGCTCTCATCGTCGTCCTCATAGTGTATGGGGGCTGGGTGCGCCTGACCCGCTCGGGCCTATCCATCGTCGAGTGGAACGTCGTCACCGGCGTCGTTCCACCGCTAAGCGCTGCGGCCTGGGAAAGCGAATTCGCCAAGTACCGGCAGACGCCCGAATACCAGCTCGTCAACTATGGCATGGAGTTGGACGCATTCAAATTTATCTACTACATGGAATTCGGCCACCGCCTGCTCGGCCGACTGGCCGGATTGCTCTTTGTGGTGCCCCTGATCTATTTCCTCTGCCGCCGCGCCATTCCCCGCGCTCACATACCCACCTATCTGGGCATTGGCCTACTCTTCGCCCTCCAAGGCTTGGTGGGCTGGCTAATGGTCAAGAGCGGCCTAGACGACCGACCCCAAGTAAGTCACCTGCGCTTGACTTTGCACCTTTGTTGCGCCTTGGCCCTTTTGGCCGCTTGCCTCTGGCAGGCCCTCGGCTATCTGTCGTCTGCGGCAGCGGCTCAGTCGGTGCACCGCACCGCACGCCGCCTTTGCATTTGGCTATTTGCCGCCATCTGCCTCCAGATCGCCGCTGGCGGCCTAGTCGCCGGGCTCAAGGCCGGGCATCTATCGGACACCTTCCCCAAAATGTTCGGGGTTTGGGTTCCGGCCGGCTTGTGGTCTATGCAGCCGCTGCTGGTAAACCTGCTTGACAACCCCACTACCGTCCATTTCCAACACCGCTTCTTCGCCTTTGCAGTCCTTGGGCTAGCACTAGCACTGTGGGCGGTCGCCCGTCGCACGGCCCTGAAAACTGGGGCTGGTCTAATCCTCTGCTTGGTAGTGGTGCAAATCGGCTTGGGGATCGGCACGGTCGTCGCGCATGTGCCCTTGGCCTTGGCCTCGCTGCATCAGGCAGTAGCCGTGGCCCTGTTCGCTGCCGCGCTTTTTCTCAGCCACCGCGCGTACAGAGGCTAGACCGCCTCATAGCATGATCTCGGTTTCGACCGCGCCATCGGCCGCGATTCGGCGCACTGCAAGCGCGATCCGATGATCGGGATCTAGAGCTTCCCAGAGGCGGGTGGACGCGTCGGCGAGGGGCAACAGGTAGGGAACTCCAGAAAACGCAGGCAACGGCTCGCCATCTGAATCGTACGTGGTGATGGCGTAACCGTAGCCCGGTTCGACGCAGTCGAAGCGGAAGAAGTGGCGTTCGCTGCGCTCGGAGTCAAAAGGGCTAGCCTTGAGTATGGCGAGCCAAGCCTCATCGGTCTCCAGATCGACATAGCCCGCGATGCGCGGCGTGTAGTTGGGCGGATCCGGCTCGTGTAGCCAGCCAGCCAAGCTCTCGGCAAAACTGCGGCCGGCGGCAAAACCCTCGTGTATGGCGTCGGTATGGACCCCATTGGAGACAATGCTGCGCCGAGCGCAAACTCGCATGGCGTTGTAAATAATGAGCGTGGGGTCGCTCAACTTCGCGGGATCGGCCGCTTCGGTCCGCAACACGTCGCCCTCGGCGACGAAGATGCGGTTGCGGCTGTTGGCACTGCGCCCTGAGATCCAGTAGACCTGCATCCAAGTCCCATCCGCAGCCCGGCCGATTACAATGCCGCGGCCTACGTAGGGGTTTTCGGCCAGCCGTTGCTGCAAGTTGGCCGCAGCCTGTTCTCCTACCGTTTTTGGCACCATGCACATAGTATAGGACAACGCTATACTCGGCAAAAGCGCGCAGCACAGCCTTTTGGCGCAAAAAAGGCCGGTGCCTTTTCTCAATGGGGAATATCGAGAAAAGGCACCGACCTGAACGAGGCTCAGCCGAGGCAGCCTACTTAGCTGCGCTTTAGTACTGGCAGACCGTTTTTGCTCTCAGACACCTCATAGCCGGCCGGCACCGCGTCGAGAGCTCCTTCCTTCTCGGTCTTAGCAAAGAAGTAAATCGTCTGCGAGTTTCCATTTTTGAGGGTCGTGGTCCGGGAATGTAGAATATACGTGACCCCCTTGGAATTCGTATGCGAAAAAGCCATGGCATCTCCTTGCGTGTGATATAGAGTAAGCATGGAAGTCGAACGGCAAAGCACGACTTCTCGCTGAGTAGGGGAGTCTTTACTAGAAAAAAAGGCCATCTGGCCAAAATCGCAACTACTTTTATAGCTCCCTCGCCCTGGGCCAGCACAACCGCTAAGACGGCTCTTGACTAAGAGCAACCCATAGCGTAGAATATATTTTTCTTACCTAGGGAACTCAAAAGCCAAGGGTTAGGAGCAGTAAATGAGCAATTTCAGCGTCGAAGTCAGATCGGACGAACCTTTTGAAAAGGCGCTACGGCGCTTTACGTCCAAAACCCGCAAGGCCGGCTTGTTGCGCGACTTGAAGAAGCGGCGTTTCTATACTAAACCCTCGGTCCAGAAGAAGATCAACCGCCAAAAGAGCATCCGCCGGCAGCAGAAGGCCATTCGCATGGCCGAGGTTGGCTTCGTCCGTGGCGCACGCGGAGCCGGTGGGCGCGGGACCGGTGGACGCGGAGCCGGTGGACGCGGAGCCGGTGGGCGCGGGGCCGGTGGACGTAGCCCGCGCTAAAGTTTTTTTGTACCTTAAGCCCAGCTTGGAACGCTTAGCTCAACGCCATTAGCAATCGAAGGGAGGTAACCTTCATTATGTCCGAACGTCAAAGTGGATCCGTCAAATGGTTCGATAGTTCCAAGGGGTTTGGTTTTATTCAGCGCGAAGGACAAGACGACGTCTTCGTCCATTACAGCGCGATTCGCGGCGATGGTTTCCGCTCTCTAGAGGAAGGTCAGCAGGTGGAATTCGAAACGGTCGCTAGCCCCAAGGGCCTCCAAGCCCGAGATGTGGTCGTCATCGGCTCGGCCCCCCAGCCCGAACCCACACCCGAACCCGAACCTCCGGAATAATCCTTCAGACAAACAAAAAAAGCGCGGGGCCTTTGGGCCTCCGCGCTTTTTTTTTGCCAATTCAGCCTAGTGAGTCTGGAAAAACTCCACGACTTCGCCGTTGGGTCCTTTGAAAAAGGCGACCGTCACGTTCAGCCTGTCCAGCGTCACATCCTTGGGTTCGACCGTGATTTCGCATCCGGCCGCTCGCACCCGCTCAGTGGCAGCGCGTGCGTCTGTAACCGCCAAGGCAAAGTGCGTCACCGGATCGTTGGGGCTGTCGGCTCCAAGTGCGGATGATTCGGCCGTGGGGGCGAAAAGTTCGAGGTGGCTTCCGTCGCCCGCGTCCAAAAGCGCGATTTTGCGCTCGGGCGAACCAAATTCGGCCACGACCTCCATGCCCAGCACATCTCGGTAAAAGCCCAGCGAAGTTTCCCAATCGCGCGTCTGCACGGCCACATGGTGCATTCCACAACCGGCGATTACAGCGTTTTTGTCTCCTATGGGCATCGACACTCTTCCTTTCATTGAACCTGACGGTTAAAGCAGATAGAAGAAGATGCAGGCCGCCAGCCCAGTGCCGACTATGGCACCGCCGTAGCAGAAGTAGTGAATGGGAAGGATAAACTTCCGCACCCCAAACTCGTGGAGCATGAAGCGGATGCGATGCGCCGCGTGGTAGAGCGGTAGGACGGCTACGACGAAAAAGAACACCTTGGCCAGCGGGTAGTTGAACAACGCGCGCATGGTCTCGTAGCTGCTCGCCTCTGAGCCGAAGTCCAATTGCTCGGCCAGCCCGGCAAAGTAAATTAGTACCGGGATCAGCATGGCGGCTACCACGCCGCCAGCGGAAAACAGGCCCCACCAGAAAGGTTCGGTTTTGTCTTGTTTGTAGCTCATGGCTATAGCGCGTACAGGAAAATGTAGCCAACGGCCGCCGATACGAGAAAAAACCCGACAAAGGCACCAGCCGTTACCAATTTGGGCGGCACGGTGAATGCGCCCATCCGCACGACCTGGACCCGGCCCATTACCCCCAGCCAAGTGATCGTGTGGTAGAGCGCAAAGACAAACGCAACCGCGTAAAAAGCCACAAATCCCGGCGTCGTCAGTGTAGAGCGGCAAGCCGCATACGCTTCCTCTCCCTCGGCCAGCGCAAAGAGCTGGTAGAGGAAAAGAATGACGAAGGCGGCGACGAAGACGCTGCTCAATTCGCGCATCATAAACAGGAAGTAGTTGCGGCTCTTCAGCCACCAAGTCGGCGATAGCTTTGGCTTGTAGGTTTCGTACGACTGGCTCATTTGTTCCCCCAAGGCATGAGAAAGGATTTGAACCAGTTGGTCGTGGTCTCGACCTTGGTGCGCTGGATGGCAGCGGCCGGGTCCACGTCCTTGGGACAGACCACTGAGCACTCCCCGATAAAGGTGCATTCCCAGATGCCCTCACTGCTAGCGGCTACTACCGTGCGCTGGGCATGGCCTTCGTCGCGCGAGTCGAGGTTGTAGCGGTAGGAAAGCGCGAGGGCCGCTGGGCCGACGAAGACGTCTTCTAGCCCATAGACGGGACAAGCCGCGTAGCACAGCAGGCAGTTGATGCACTGGCTGAATTGCTTGAACTCCTTTAGCTCTGCGGGCGACTGCAAGTACTCGCCTTCGGCGACCGGCTTTTCTTCTTCGCGAATGATCCACGGCTGAACCGCCTTGAGCTTGTCCATGAAATCGTCTATATCGACGACCAAGTCGCGGACGATTGGGAAGTGGGCAAGGGGCTGAACCACCAACTCACTTGGGTAGTAGTCCTTGAGAAAGGCCGCGCAGGTCAACTTGGGCTCGCCGTTGACCATCATACCGCAAGAACCGCACACGCCCATGCGGCACGACCAACGGTACGATAGAGTGCCGTCGATGTGGTCTTTGATGTAGTTGAGCGCGTCGAGGACGACCCAGTCCTCCTGATAGGGAACCTCGTAAACCTGCTCGGTGGGTGCGTCCTCCTGCTCGGGTCGAAAGCGGGTCACCCGAATGCCAATAGTCTTGTCGCTCATAGCTCCTCTCAATCAGTAGGTGCGCTCTTGAGGCTGCCAGCGGGTGATGACGACGTCTTGGTATTCAATGCGCGGCTCGCCATCGGTGCGGTACGCCAAGGAGTGGCAGAGGAAGTTTTCGTCGTCGCGCTCCTCGTAGTCCATGCGCGAATGCGAGCCGCGTGACTCCCGGCGCAACAGTGCCGAATGGGCCACGGTCTCGGCCACGTCGAGCAGCGAGCCCAGTTCCAACGCGGCGGTCAGTTCGGTGTTGAAGACCGATGAGTTGTCGTCAACCTGGACGCGCGTGTAGCGTTCCTTGAGCTTGGGCAGTTCGGCGCAGGTCGCCTCTAGGCTCTCCTGTTCGCGGTAAATGCCCGCCCCTTGCTCCATCGTCTTCTGCAGATCCGTGCGAATGTCGGCAATGCGCTCGCTGCCTTCGTTTTTGAAAAACGCCTGTTCAATCCGCTGCCACTCGTCGGCCGCCATCTTCTCCAAGCTGTCGTACGACGGTGAATTGACCTCCGCAGCGTACTCGGCGGCATACTGGCCGGCCCGCGCGCCGAAGACCAAAAGCTCGGACAGCGAGTTGGAGCCGAGGCGATTGGCTCCATTCATGGTGACACAGGCCGTTTCCCCGGCCGCGTACAAGCCCGGAATCGGCGTCGCCGTAGTAATGTCGGTGTGAATGCCGCCCATCATGTAGTGGACCACCGGGCGCACGGGCACCGGCTCGTACACGGGATCAAGTCCCACGTAGTTTTTGGTCAGCTCGCGCACAAAGGGGATGCGCTCGTCGATTTTCTTTTCGCCCAAGTGTCGCAAATCGAGATGGACATACGTGCCGTACGGGCCGGAAAAGACCCGCCCGGCGCGCTCCTCGTGGACGAACGCCCGTGAAACCATGTCGCGCGGGCCTAACTCCATCTTGTCGGGCAGGTACTCGCTGAGGTAGCGGTCGCCCTTGTTGTTGATCAGATAACCGCCCTCGCCGCGCGATGCCTCGGTCATCAGAATGCCCGTACCCGGTAGCCCGGTGGGATGGTACTGGACAAATTCCATGTCCTTGAGTGGACAACCCGCTCGGTAGGCCATGGACATGCCGTCGCCGGTCTTGATGGCGGCATTGGTCGTAAAGGGAAAAATGCGCCCACCGCCGCCCGTGCAGATGATTACGGCCTTGGCGGGAATCGCCTCCATAGCACCGGAGCGCACGTTGATCGCTGCCACGCCGCAGGCCGCACCGTTGTCGTCAAGCAGCAGCCGAGTCCCAAACCACTCGTCGTAGCGATGGATGCGGTCGTATTTGAGCGAAGTCTGGAAAAGGGCGTGCAGCATGTGGAAGCCGGTCTTATCGGCCGCGTACAGGGTGCGCTTGACCGACATGCCGCCGAAAGCGCGCACGCTGATCCGACCGTCGTCGTCGCGGCTCCAAGGGCAGCCCCAATGCTCCAATTGAATCAGCTCGTCGCGGGCCTCCTCGACGAAGACCTCGACTACATCTTGGTCGGCGAGGAAGTCGCTACCCTTGATGGTGTCGAAGGCATGGCCGTCGAAGCTGTCGTCGTCGCGTATCACCGCCGCGGAGCCGCCTTCGGCTGACACCGTGTGGCTGCGCATGGGGTACACTTTGGACACCAAGCCGACGCTGAGGTTCGGATCGAGCTCGACAGCGGCAATCGCCGCCCGCAGGCCCGCACCTCCGCCGCCTACGATTAGTATGTCGTGGTTAGGTACATTCACGGGAAAAGCTACTTGGATAAATGGTGTGTTGCGAAGGTCAAAAAAAATTAAATCATATCGCCGATACGAGCAACAGCCCCGACGCGGCGAGATTACGCCGGAGCATGCAGTGCCCGCAGCCGGGCTACTTCACGCGGGGTGGCGCGCCAAGCCGGGCCGGATTCGTGGCGCAGGGCATAGCCCAACGGCGTGAGTTCTTCGACCTCGGAGAAAAAGTGGTCCTGCCCCTTGTGAACGCAGTCCATCACTTTGTCGTCAGCCGCCGGGTTGCACTGGATGCGCGCTCTAACCGTCAAGTCTGCTCCTTTATCCAACAGGTACTCAAAGGTCTCCCAGCCCGTTCCCTGATTGGCACCAATGGCGTGGAAGAGGGGCGTCTGGCCGCCCACGCCGTTGCGACCGATCTCGGCGCGGGCATCCAAATCGGCCCCGCGTCTCAGCAGCAGGCGCACGGCATCCAATTCGTGATATTCGACCGCCACGTGCAGGAGGGTGACACCCCGCAGCGTGAGATGGTCGCCATAGTCGAGCCAGAAGCGCCCCGAAACCAAGTCGGGACAGCGGTCGAGGCGCTGCTCCAGTTGGTCGAGCCGACCTCGGTGGATATCCATCGTCGGCCCGTCTTCAAAGGTGGCCCCTGCTTCAATGAGCGCTTCGACGCAGGCGTGCAGGTGGGCGGGGGGCGAGCGGTGGTACGTCTGCAAAAGTCCGTAGAGGACGCGGCAGTCCCAGCCTTCGTTGTACGCGTCGTCGGGGTGGACGCCCAGTTTCAGCAGACGCTGTATGTGGTCTAGATTGTGATTTTCGCAGCACCCAAAGAGCGCTTCGTTCAATTCGCTCAGATCGGCACCGAATTCGACCAACAGGCCCATGATGTCCAAACTAGCATCGATGCGGTCGGCGTACTGTAAGGGGGTATAGCTCTGCCCGTTCGCGCATTCAACGCGGTGGTGTACCAGATGCGGGTGCTGGCGCAGCAGAGTTGCCAAGGCGTCTAAATCGCCCGTGTCGAGAGCCTTTTGCAAGTCATTACTATTCATAGCCGTATTCTCTAACTGCGTCTTCGTCAAAGCCCATAAAATGCGCCAGTTCGTGTACCAAGGTGGTTTCCACCTCCCGCGCCAACTCGCCTTGATCGGGAAAGTCCTCCTCCAATGGCCCTTGATAGAGCGCAATTACCGGCGGCAGGTCGCCGCTGTCTTCGAGGCGGCGCTCGGGCAGGGGCGTGCCAGAGAAAAGCCCGTAGAGCACTTCTTCTGGATCCCCGGTTATCTCCTCGACCATCTCGGGGTCGGGCCAGTCCTCGACGACGATGGCTAGGTTGTCCAGTGCTTGGCAGAACTCCTCCGGCAGACGCTGGAGGGCCTTTTCCACCAACTCTTCAAACGCATGGCGGCGCACAGCAAGGCTACCAGTCTGCGACGCTGCCGTCGTTTTCGTAGTAGAGTTCTCCACCCAGTTCCTCTGAGTATTCGATCGTCTTTTCCACCTCGGACTCGATCAAATCAAACCCCAATCCTGGCTTGGTCGGCAACTCGACATGGCCATCAACCACTTGCCACGGCTCAACGATCAGCCCCTCGCCCAACCCCACGTCAATCTGTTCCTGCACCAAGAAATTGGGCACCACCGCATCGACCTGCATACAGGCGGAAAAGGCCACCGGGCCAATGGCGCAGTGCGGCATGATGTGGATGTAATAGACTTCGGCCATATTGGCGATCTTTTTCAGCTCGGTGATCCCGCCCGCGTGCGAGCCGTCGGGTTGGATATAGGAAACAGCCTGCTTTTCAAAAATCTCCCGGAACTCCCAGCGCGACAGCAAGCGCTCGCCCGTGGCAATGGGAAACGGCACGTGGTCGGAAACCTCCTTCAGCGCATCGACATTCTCTTGCGGAATCGGCTCTTCGACGAACATCGGCCGCATCCCCGCAAGCTGGCCACACACCTCAATCGCCAGCCCCGGCGTCATCTTGCCGTGGAAGTCAAAGCATAGCTCTACCTCGTCGCCGACCCATTCGCGCATGGTGTAGGCGTCTTTGACAAAGGCGTCAATCCGCGCCGGAGGCTCGTGAGCGCGCCACGTGCCCCCCGGCCCCGCCTTAAAGGCCGTGTAGCCTTTGGCCAACAGCATATCGAGCCGCGCCCGCGCCGCTGCCAGCGCCTCGTCGGTCTGGCCGTGGATGCCCCAGTGCGCGTACACGCGAATCCGGTCGCGCACTGCCCCGCCCAAGAGCATATAGGCGGGGACATTGTAGTGCTTGCCAGCGATGTCCCACAGCGCCTGATCAATGCCCGACAACGCGCTCATCAGCACATTGCCGCCGCGGAAAAAGGCCGAGCGATAGACGTGCTGCCAGTGGTGCTCAATGCGGAGCGGGTCCTTGCCGACGAAGTACTCGGCCAACTCTTCCACCGCCGCCCAAGTGCTCTTGGGCTTCCCCTCTAGGGTCGTCTCGCCCCAGCCAACTATCCCATTGTCCGTAGTAATTTTGACCAAGCGCATGCGCTGGCGCGGGAAAAACTGTTCGATCTTGGCAATCTTCACCGTCTAATCCTTTCGTTAATGAGCCTCGCGCGTTACAACAGAACTCGACTTGCCGACCAAGAAGTCGAAGTCAACTCCTTTGTCGGCCTGCATCACGTGATCGACATAGAGGCTGACGTAGCCCCGGGTATCGTGGGGTGCGGGAGGCTGCCAAGCCGCCTGGCGGCGCGCCAGTTCCTCTTCCGACACATCTAGGTGCAGTCGCCGGCCCGCCACGTCGAGTTCGATCATATCGCCGTCGCACACCAGCGCCAGCGAGCCGCCAATGGCCGCTTCAGGGGCCACGTGCAGGATCACGGTGCCGTAGGCCGTGCCGCTCATGCGGCCATCGGAAATGCGCACCATGTCCCGGACGCCCTTTTCCAGCAGCTTCTTAGGCAAGCCCATATTGCCGACCTCGGCCATGCCTGGATAGCCGACCGGCCCGACGTTTTGCAGCACCAAGACGCTCGATTCATCCACGTCCAAGTCGGGGCTGTCGATCCGTTCGTGATAGTCCTCAATCGTCTCGAACACCACCGCTCGGCCGCGGTGCTGCATCAACTCGGGCGAGGCAGCCGACGGCTTGATGATCGCCCCGTCCTCGCAGAGATTGCCCCGGAGCACGGCCAAGCCCGCGGCCTCGATCAGCGGTGCGTCCAGCGGCACAATCACGTCGCGATTGTAGCAGGCCGCCCCTGCGACATTTTCGCCGAGCGACTTACCCGTCGCCGTCAAAGCGTCTAGATCCAGGGAATCCCTCAACTCCTGTATCACCACCGGCAAGCCACCGGCGTAATAGAAATCCTCCATCAGATACTTGCCCGCGGGCATCAAATTGACCAATAGCGGCAACTCGCTGCCAAGGCGGTCAAAATCGTCCAAGGACAACTCGACGCCGACGCGCCCAGCGAGGGCCAGCAAGTGGACGACGCAGTTGGTCGAACCGCCGATAGCTGCGTTGACCTTGATGGCGTTCTCAAAGGCCGTGCGCCCAAGGATGGCGGACATCTTGAGGTCTTCGCCCACCATCTCGACGATGCGCGATCCCGCCAGATGCGCCAGCACCTTGCGCCGCGAGTCCGGGGCCGGGACCGCCGCGCCGCCGGGCAGGGTCATGCCGAGCGCCTCGACCATACAGGCCATCGTCGATGCCGTGCCCATCGTCATGCAGTGCCCATCCGAGCGCGTCATGCCGTCCTCGGCCAGCCCAAACTCCTCGCGCGTCATCTTCCCAGCGCGAAAATCCTCGCTGAACTTCCACACGTCCGTTCCCGAACCAATATCGCTGCCGCGATACTTGCCGTTGAGCATGGGGCCACCGGGCACGACAATCGTCGGCAGATCGACACTGGCCGCCCCCATCAAACATGCTGGCGTGGTCTTGTCGCACCCGGTCAGCAGCACCACGCCGTCAACCGGGTTGGCGCGAATGCACTCCTCCACGTCCATGCTCGCCAAGTTGCGGAAGAGCATAGTTGTCGGGCGCATTATAGGCTCGCCCAGCGAGGTGACCGGAAATTCCACGGGCAACCCCCCGGCTTCGTACACGCCGCGTTTGACGGCTTCGGCCAAGTCGCGGAAGTGGATATTGCACGGCGTCAGTTCGGACCACGTGTTGCAGATGCCGATGACCGGACGACCATCGAATTCGTGCTCGGGCAGGCCGCGCTTCATCCAACTGCGGTGAATGAAGCCGCCTTTGTCCTCGCGTCCAAACCAGTCGGCGCTCCTCAGTTTTCCTTGCTCTACTGCCATTGATTCTCCTCTGCTTTTATTTTTTGCATCAGCGGCGCGGCAATCAATCTAGGCGATCTCTTGGCTCCCGCAATATATTTAGTTAGTAAGCCGCCAGTTAATAACCTCTTGCGATTATCGGGTAACATGGTACGTTCGGTTACCCCCTTTGAAAGACTATATGAATCTCAAACGCATCGCCGTCATTGGGGCTGGCACTATGGGGAGCGGCATTGCCCAAGTTTTGGCCCAAGCCAGCAGGGAAGTCCTGCTCTACGACGCAGACTCCTGCGCCCGTGAACAGGGCCTCGCCTCCATCGCCGCACGCCTGCGCCAACAAGCCGCCAAAGGTCGGCTAGAGCTAACCGCTAGCGAAACGGCCCTCGCCGCGCTGCGGGGTATCGACCAACTCGCCGCCGTCGGCACTGCCGACATGGTCGTCGAAGCTGTGCCCGAACGCCTAGACCTCAAGCTCGCGGTCTTTGCCCAACTCGGACAATTTGCCAAGCCAGAGGCCATCCTCGCCAGCAACACCTCCGGCTTGGATATCGACGCGCTCGCCACCGCGTCCGAGCGACCGGACAAGGTAATTGGCATGCACTTTTTCAATCCGCCCCCGGCCATGCCCCTAGTTGAAATAGTGCGCGCAACCGCGACCTCGGACCAGACCTTTGCCGCGGTCATGGCCTTGGCTCAAGACCTAGGCAAGACTCCCGTCGCGGTCGCCAACAGCCCCGGTTTTGCCGTCAACCGCATCCTCTTTCCCATGATCAATGAGGCCATCTACGCCCTCGCCGAAGGCGTGGCCAGCGCCGAAGACATCGACCGGGTGATGGTGCTGGGAGCGAGCCATCCCATAGGGCCGCTGGCTTTGGCCGACTACGTCGGACTCGACGTGACCTTGGATATCCTCGAATCGTTTGCCCAGCGTCTAGATAACTCCAAATACCACCCCTGCCCCCTGCTACGCGAAATGGTCGCGCAAGGAGCGTTGGGCCGCAAGACGGGTCGGGGATTTTTCTCCTACCCGTGATAACGGGGCACCAATGTTGCACCTCCTTATCCTCTTGTGCCTGCTAGCCACCTATAGCTGTTCAATCCGTTCAGCACCGCGCTATACGGCCGACTCCAGCGTGACGCGCGAACTCAAGGAACGCCGCCGCGCTAGCCCCAGCCGCCTCGCGCGCGTCGTCGAAGGGTATCTCGGCGTACCCTACAAGTGGGGCGGCAACACCCGCGCTGGTATGGACTGCTCGGCCTTTGTGCGCACTATTTTCCGCCAGACTTATGGCATCGAATTGCCTCTCACCTCCAAGCAGATATACCGCGTCGGCCGCACTGTCAACCAACGGCAGGACCTCAAACCAGGAGATCTGGTTTTTTTTCGGAATACCTTCTCAGGGAAGGGCGTCTCCCACGTTGGGATTTACCTCGGCAAGAAGCGCTTTGCCCATGTGGGCGTGAGCACCGGCGCGACCATTACCTCGCTCGACCACCCGTATTTCCTCCCCCGCTATGTCGGCGCTCGGCGCGTCGAGCGCTAAGCAGCTATCTGAGATCGTGCGGCGGCATAGTATCCGCAGCTAAACGCAGATGAGATAGAGGCAAGAGAAGGTTGTTTGGGCGCACTCGGAATGTTCAGATGCCCTCTAAGGTGCAATTTCGCCTACTTCTTTTGGCCTGCGTCATAGAGGCCTGTTGCTGCTACTTGGTCTTTCTCGGCGATCTTCAACGCCAAATACCACAGATGTGGGCCGGCGTCTTTCCCGCTTTTCTCTGCTACACACTCGCGGCGTATCTCGTCCTACGCCCAAGCGCATCCCCCGGACGACCGCACCTCATCCTAGGAGCCGCCCTCGTCTTCCGCCTGACGCTGTGGTGGAGCCCGGCCACGCTCTCGGACGACATTTTTCGCTATGTCTGGGATGGCCGCGTTCAGCTAGCCGACATCAACCCGTACCTCTATGCGCCCTCGGCACCCGAGGTGGCGCACCTGCGCGACGCACTCTACCACAGCATCAACCACGCCGCCATCCCCACGATCTACCCACCGCTGGCGCAGCTTTTCTTTCGTGCGATTTGCGCGCTCAGCGCGACGCCGGCCGCGTTCAAATTGGCCCTGCTGCTCTGCGATTGGGGCCTCTGCCTGCTGTTGGCACACAGCCTCGTCCGGCGCGGTCAAGACTCGCGGCGCGTCCTGCTCTACGCCTGGAATCCCCTGCCCTTAATAGAAGTCGCCGGCAGCGGCCACATCGACGCCCTAGGCGTCCTGCTCCTCTTCGCGGCCCTGTATGCACTCCACAGCCAGCGCTGGGCCACAGCCGTCTGCGGCCTCGCCGGGGCCCTTCTCGTCAAACTAGTACCCCTCGCGCTGTTGCCCACTTTTTGGCGTCGCCCTCGCGCCAGTTGGTTCAACTTACGCAAGCGAAGTGCCCTACTCCTGTTTCCAACACTGGGGCTATTGGCCTTTTGGCCCTTTGCCGCCGCCGGGGAAAAACTCGCAACGGGTTTGCTGGCCTACGTGCAACACTGGCACTTCAACGCGGCAGCCTACTCGCTCTTTCACTTTGCCTTGCAGCCGTGGGATGGCCATACCTACGCACGCTGGCTCTGCAAGGCCCTTTTCGCACTAATAGCCCTCGGCGTCCAATTCCGCTATCGCGACCCCTACCGCGCCGCCTTCGCAACCCTCGGTGCTTACGTCTTGCTCTCGCCGACCGTACATCCCTGGTACTTGCTTTGGGTCCTCCCGTTCCTCGCCTTTTTCCCCAGCCCCGCTTGGATGCTCCTCAGCGGCTTGATCTTCCTCGCCTACGAGGTGCAGATCGGCTATGGCAGCGAAGGCGTGTGGCGCGAAAAGCCGTGGGTTTTGTGGGCGCAATACGCGCCTTTTTACTTGCTCCTCGGCATCACATCCTGCTACAGACGCCTCAATCGCCGCGACGATTAGCTAGCAGACCGCCGCGCCCACGCGAAGGGCAGGTGCATTAGAGCGAAAACGGTGAGAAAGATGGCGGAGACGACCACTAGGAAGAGCCAGTGCGGATAGGCGTGGATAAAGGCGAGCTGTTTGGGTGCCGAGAGCGTAAAAAAATAATTAGTCCCGAGATACAAGTTGAGCGGGGTAATGACCAAGGCGTAGAAGTGGACGGCGATATAGCTGCGCAGGATCGCCCGCGCCGGCGGGCAGTAGCGGCACCCAAATGTGAAATAGAACCCCGCGCCGACCAAGGCGACATGGGTCAGGAAATAGCGGATCTCGGCGATCGGGCGGATCGACCCGGTCTCCGAGATCGCCGGAAAACACACCGCCAGCAGAGCGCCGACCACCCCCGCGTAATACGCCAGCTCGGACCACAGCCTCCCGCCGGTCGCCAGCCCGGCGAACAGGACGAATACCGACAGATCGCACAGATGCAGGGGCAGGTTATCGACGACGGGGATGCCTGCGACGAAGTGCCGATAGGCGAACCAGCCGAGTTCGTTGACTAGCACCAAGGCGAACAGCGCGACCCGAAAGGCCGCATGGGCCCGCCCATCTGGCGGCCACCGCCTCATATTGGCGCAGCCCGTCGCGAAGAGCGCAGCCACCCCAATCCAGAACAGGTGGCGCGCTGAAAATAGTTCCATGCCTCAGAAAACCTGTGCAAAGGTGATGTAGATTGCCCTGCGATCGCCCGAGGTGCCGTAGTCGGCCCGCACGATCGTGCTCTGCCAGTGGCAACGCAATCCCATGCCGCGGCCGCCTCGCCACCCATCGCTCGTCGGCAGCGCGTCGCGGGCGAAGATCTGTCCGACGTCGCCGAAGGCCACTAGCCCCAGATACAGGTGCTGCCGGCGCCATATCGGCAATCCACGCCAGCGCAGCTCGCCGTTGAACACGATCCGCGCCTCTCCCCGGTCCCTAGCACTGGCCAAGCCGCGGACCGTACCGCTGCCCCCCATGTCCAGTTCCTCGTAGAAAGGTAAGTCACCGAAGGTCCAGTTGACGCGCAGGCGGTTGGCGGCCACCAGCCCGTACCCCAAGGTGCGGAAGTGCCGGTGGTCAAAACTAAGCGTCGCCCCCCGGTACTCTCCGCCGCCGCCAACCCCTAAGTCCACCAGCAACTCCTCTAGCACGCCCGAGGTCGCGTTGTTGTAGTTGTCGCGCGTGTCGTAGCGCAGCGAGCCGACGAATTGGGCGAACGCGCCCCCGTCCGCGCCGAGGGGAGCGAGCGCGGAGAGGATGCCATCGGCGGCGTTCGGCTCGATATCGTTGTGGCTCAAACGTCCCCCGATGCGCAAGCGCCAAGGGAAACGCAGGGTGCGAATCCACTTGATCTTGAGCTCCGGGAAGGCTTGCCGGAACGTCCTTTGGTCTCGCGAATACCCGGCGATATCCTCGTCGCTGAGGCCGCCGTAGTAATTGGCGAAATCCTCCTTCTCATAGACCAGTTCGACCTCGAGCCGCCGGCCGGGCCGGAATTCGGGCGTATCGACGAGCACGCGGTGTATCCACTTGCCTTTGGTTGTGATAAATACTTGCGCGCTGTATTTGCGGCGATAGGGTACGCTCTGGCCGTCGTATTCGAAGAGATTGGCCCGCAGCCCGTATCCAGTGCCGTCGTCCGAGCTGAAATTCAGCAGCGGTATCATGGTCGGGCGCCAGCCGACTGTCTCGTGGACCTGCTGGGCACCACTCGGACAAGCCCACGCGAACGCCAACATCGCCGCAATAAGGACCCGCTTCAGCATAGACCGACCCTCACTAAAGTAGTTTTATGCGCTATGTAGCTGTCCGCATTACCCGCACTAAGTATGGTTAATCCACAGATAGAGTGCTACCGATCCGTGCAGCGGCTAGCGGTAAAAGGAACGAATCGCCCCCTTGCGATGTCTCTCTATAACCAAGCTCTGCCGTAACGCGCCTTTTTACTTGCTCTTATGCGGCACCGAACTAGCTCGTCGCCGGATGGGAACAGATGGCTCGTAGAGGCAGAAGTGCGGAAAATAGTTCAAAGTGTTTCTGTTTGTTATATTCCTGATTATAATGGCGAGAGGCGATAGCAACCTCGCGCCTAGAAAAATTGCGCGTGAATAGCTCCGTAAAAAATACTCTGCGCCTCGTGGCCTTTGGCTTGGGAGCGCTGTGTCTGCACGGCTGTCTGGAGCTGGTGCGTAGGCCGCCAGCGGGCGAACCCTTCGGCTACGAGTACGCCCCAGCCGCCGACACCACAGCTACGAGCGCAGCAGCCGTCCAACCCATGCCAGCGCTAGTCGTCGTAGATCGCCCCAAGCGCTCGCGTCAACAGTTACGAGACATCGAGCAGGTCAATAAATACGCGCTCTGGTGCATTGAAAACGCCATGTGGAACGAGGCCCAATCGCACATGGAGCGCGCCCTAGCGCAAGACAGCTTGTCGGCCAGCTTGCACAACAATCTCGGGGTCATATACGAGCGACTCGGCATGGCCGACAAAGCGGCTGAATTCTACGGGCGGGCGCGGGCCCTCAACCCCGCTCAAGAGGCATATGCAGCCAATTTGCGCCACCTGCAACAATACCGGCAGGCCGACAGCGACTCCACAGACTCACTTGATATATTCAAATCGGACAATCGCGAGCGCCCGCGAACCCGACGCCCGGACCATTCACCTACATCCAAGGAAGAGTGAACGTGCAGGCTATAACGAGATTCCGCAGCCTCGCCTGCGCCGCCCTGCTCGTTTGGGGCACCGCAGACCTCAGCGCCCAAGATATCCTCACTTTGCAACTACAGCAGGGATTTGGGAAAAACAAGGTCCGCTATCGAGACTTCCAGTGGGAGATCCTCGAAAGCGAGCACATAGAGCTTCACTTTGAGTCTGAATTCCAGAATCTGGCCGTGCGGGCAATCGAGTACCTCGAAGAGGGCTACGATCACATCAGCCAAATCTTGCACCACGACCTTTCGCACCGGCCGCCGGTCGTCATCTATCAGTCTCACTACCAGTTCCAGCAGACCAATATCTTTCCCGACTTTCTGCCGCCTGGCGTCGCTGGCTTTGCCGAGCCGCTGCGCTTCCGCATGGTCGTCCCCTTTGCGGGCGATCTCGACGAGTTCCGCAATGTCCTCGTCCACGAGCTAACCCATATCTTCCAGTACGACATCGTTCACAAAGGCCCCATTCGCCGCATCACCAGCCCGATCGCCCAACCGCCCACTTGGCTGATGGAGGGCATGGCCGAATACACCACCCCAGGCCGCAACACCATCGATGAAATGGTCCTCCGCGACGCCGTGCTCACCGACGGCCTCATCCCTCTCGAAACCATGAATCAGGCTTGGGGCCAAGGCAACGTATTCCTCGCCTACAAGCAAAGCCACGCGCTCATGGAATACATTGCCGAGCACTACGGCCCCGAAAAAATCAGCCGCATCCTCCGCCTGTGGGACAGCCAGCACGACACCGACAAGCTCATGGATCGCCTGATCGGCATGGACTTGAAAACCCTCGACGAGCGCTGGTCGGCCCAGATGCGCAAAGCCTATTGGCCCCTCTTACAGACGCGAGACTACACCTCTGAATTCGCCGAGGAAATAGGCGACGACGAGAATATTCACAGCTTCTCCAGCCCCTGCTGGTCGCTCAGCGGCGACATGCTCGCCGTCCATTCCTCAGACGGGATCGAACAGCACGTGGACATCATCCGCCTGCGCGATGCCTCGCTCGTCGAGCGCGTCACCGAGAGCATGCGCGCCGCCGACTACGATCATCTCAGCATCGGCAGCGGCACCGTAGCTTGGGCACAAGACGGTCAGACCATCGCTTTTGTCGCCAAAGAGGGGCCCCGCGACCGCATCATGCTGTGGGATCTCTACGACAAGAAACTCGTGCAGACCCTGTCTATGCCCGATATGGATCTCGTCGAGAGCCTAACCTGGTCCCCCGACAGCCGCCAACTCGCTTTTATCGGCACCGGACAGGGCCAGAGCGATCTCTACATCATTGACGTGCAGACCGGCGAGCGGCGCCAACTCACAGGTACGCCCGAGCGCGAAGATTATCCGAATTGGTCGCCCGATGGCCAGCACATCGCCTTTAGCACCAAGTACCGCAACCAGTTCGACATCAAAATTTACGATCTAGCCGAAGGCACAGCACATGCGGTCATATCTAGCCCCACTGACGATCTGTGGCCTCAGTGGCTGCCCGAAGGCAACAAGCTGCTCTTCGTCTCCACCCGTGACAAGATCAACGACCTCTTCGTCTATCACCTCGACGAGGGCCGCGAATTCCGCCTAACCCGCAGCCTCAGCGGTATTATGAATCCCGCCCTTTCGCCCGACGGGCGGCAGATCGTGTTCAACACCTACTTCAAGGGCCGCAGTCATCTCTACCAGATGGCCATGCCCGAATGGCCCGATGTCAAGCGCAAAGACGCAGAGTTACTAGCGCGCGTGGACAAAGTAGCGCCGCCAGCCGAAGTAGCACCGCCAGCCGAAGTAGTACCACCAGCCGCTGAAGCCCTAGTTGTAGAGACACCCCCAGAGCGGCCCGTAGTACAGGGCGACGCCGCGCTTTCCGACCAAGGCGGCATTCCAAGCCTAGGACAGGTCTCGACCCTGAAAGATCGGGGGCTTCCGGACGATGCCGTGCTCCTAGCCGACACCAGCGGGCCGTTGTCCCCCACCGAATCCCAAGAGCCGCAAGCTGCCATCCAGCTCGTCGGCAACGACGGTGACGACGGCGAATTGGAACTGCGCCGTCGCCGCTACACCCCCAAGCTCGAATTCGACGGCATCTCCGTGCAGATGGGCTATTTCGATGGGTTCTTATCGTCGGTTGCCCAACTGAGCATGAGCGACCTCTTGGGCAATCACTCGCTGATCTTGGCCACGGATTACGTAGCCGCGCAGGACATCAGCAACGACTTCAACTTTGCTGGCAGCTACACGTACTACGGCAAGCGGCCCACGTATCGCGTATCCATTTTCAATTGGAATCAGTACTTCATCAACGACCGCAACTTCCTCGTTCCAGGTCGCCCCCCGACTCGGGGCATTAGCCGTCTTCAGCAGCGAGGAGCCTTGGCCAACGCCAGCTATCCGCTCGACCTCTATCGCCGCCTAGACCTGAGCTATACCTACGTCGGCGAGCAGCAAGAACAGGTCAGTCCTTTCTACGAACCAGATTCTACTTCTGTTACCAGTACTCATCTGTTTAAGACCGCATACGTCCACGACTCCATTACCTATGGTCTTTTGGGTGCCACCGCTGGTAAGCGCTACTTCCTCTCTGTGGGGCGCACGCTCAACCTCGGATCGGCCATGCGCTCTTTCTCGCACCTCGAATTCGACTATCGCCACTACTTGCGGCTAGGGCGTTGGTCGGTGCTGGGTCTGAGAGCCTATAGCGTGGGGTCTTTGGGCCGCGACGCCCTTGAATACAACCTAGGGGGGCCGACCTGGTACCTGCCCTTCTACACGGGCTTCAACCTCAACACCGGCCCACTGCGCGGCTATCAGTTCTCGGCCTTCTCTGGCAGCCGGGTCCTACTGACCAATGCCGAGTTGCGCGTCCCCTTTGTGCGCGGCATCCTCTTTGGCTGGCCCGGCACCTTCTTGATTCCAGCGGTTGACGGCAGCCTGTTTGTGGATGTGGGCATGGCTTGGGACAAGGGAGACGAAATCGACCTGTGGCCCTTCCACAACCCACACGCCGCACTCACGTCCTCCCCACGGCAGGTACACGCCAGCGTTGGCTTCGGCCTCTTAGTGTACTTCTTATTGCCGATGAACTTTGAATTCGCCAGACAGATGGACCTACAAGGCAACTTCTCGGACTTCAAGTTCCACTTCAGCTTTGGACGGAGCTTTTGATCCGCGCTACTGCCCTTGCATTGCTCATTGGCCTAGCGGGTTGCGGCGGCGGTCGCGGCGCTTTTACGCGCGTCGAATTCCGCGCTCCGTCGCAACCCGACCCGGTCTTGCGCCCCTTTCTCGCGGACGTCGATCACATTGGCGTCGTTTGCGCGACTAACATCGAACCCTTTCGGGAATTGGATATCGAGAAGGTCATGGCGCGTCTGTCCAACGCCGTGGTCCGGAGCCTCGGCAACATGCCCAAAACCGAGGTAATGAACCAAGACGAAATCACCTACCAACTCAAGGATATTCGACTCGACTCGACGAGCGTCCACCAAGACTCGGTACAGGCCGTTCTCAGGAAGGAGCTCGAGCTCGACGCCTTAGTCTTCGTCGAACTGAGGCACTTACAGGCACGGATGATGCCCATGTCGCCCACGCCCTACGGCATGTCGCCCAACCCCGGCATAGATCTGACGATAGACCTCAAGGTTAGCCTGATCAACCTCAATACCAATCAAGTCTGGCAGCAGGGGGGCACGCAGCGCAATTACCAGCCGGTGCAACTACAACTCTTCGGCGGCAACAAACAAGGAGAGCGTCAACTGCTCATGGCCCTTGCCCGCCCACTGCAACGCTTCCTCTTCCGCATCGCCCCGCCGCCCAAGCCGCAGACCCGCCACTTCGATCTAGGCGGCGACTAGGCATAAAAAAGGCGGAGAGCCTTCGTGGCCCTCCGCCTTTTCTGCGTCTCTAGCGAAAAATCAGCGCCGGCGCTTCTTGGGCTTGGCCGACTTCTTTGTCGCAGACGATTTGGAGGCTGGTGCCGACGTCGTCGTTGCGGACGCTTTTGGCGTCGGCGCACTCGGCGGCGAGCTAACCGAGGACCGCGGCGTAGGCGTCGGCGCATTGCGCACCCGAGGCTCTACCCGCCTTTGCCACACTTCCTCTTCGCGGCGCTGTACTTCGGTAGCCCTTGCTGGGTCGGTAACCATCGGCGTTGTATTCAGCCGGCTCGCCGCACGCAAATCGTCGAGTTGGCGAGTATTGATCAGTTGATAACCTGGCGGCACGTAGTAACCTCTCGAACTTCGATAGTACGGATCGTAGCCATAACTATAGGGCCCATAGCCGCCATAGTAATAGTAAGGATTGTAGTTGCTATAGGAGTAGTAGGGATAGGCATAACGGCCATAGGTGCCATAGCCATAGCCGCCGTAGCCGTAGCCGCCGTAGCCGCCGTAGCCGCCGTAACGACCATAGCCGCCGCGCACACCCGGATAGCGATAGAGGTCGTCCATGTAATCGCGGTCGTCGAATTTGCCGACCGTTGGAGCCTCGACATCTCGGGTCAGCTCCTCGTCGTGCAGACTGGCTACCTCGTACGGACTACTGAGCACTGTGTAGCAACCACTGGCCATCAGCGCGGTTAGCGGCAAAGCCGAGCACAAAATCAAAGCCTTCGTTTTCATGGACTTAACTCCCTCCTTGAGGAACGTTAAACTCGTTTCTCGACTTGAATATACACAAACCGACAACAGGAGCAAAAAATAAAAACTAAAAGTTGTATCCCATGCCGACGACGAGACGATTGATTGCGTAGTCCTCGCTAAGGACGTTGTCTGAGTATCTGCCTGAGTATTCTTCTACTTGCTTAAACGCACCCCGCACCCAAGCTATATCTATTTGCATGGCCTCGTCGATCAATATCCCGGCCCCGAGGGTGATAAAGCGCCGATCATCCTCAATGCGAATAGGCGGATCGTCGGAGTCGGGGTCGCGCGGGCCGATAAAGGGAACCGGGTCCACGAAGTAGCCTGCTCTCAGATCCAGTGCGACGACCGGCACCTGGTACTCGACGCCAAAGTGGTAGCGCAAGACGTCTCTGTACTGAGTCTCAAACGAGGTGTAAGCGCGCAAGCCATGTTCATCGGCCCCCTTGTACTCGCTCTGCGACCACTCGGCCAAATGCAGGCTGCCCGCCAACGTCAGACCCGGCAGGGCCTCGGCCGAAGCACCCACGCCGAACTCAAAAGGTAGCGCGAGTTCATACGTGTTGCTGACCTCCTCGTTCGGAATTTCCTCTACAGTCCCGTCGTCGTACTCGACCGAACTGTAACCCGTATCGATGGGGGATCCGCGATAAACGTAGCGAATTTTTTGTGTCCCCCCAGTGGCAAACGTCGCACCCAACCTGTAGCGAGGCTCGTCGCGCGGCGTGCGCAGCATCGCGCCCAAGACGGCATACGGGGTCCACTTATATTCGTCTGTAATGGTGTCGCGCGCGCGAAAGCGCCGCTCGTGGAATACGTCCTCTGAATCCGCCCAGTCAAATTCATTGACGGCCTCGTCTTCGCCACTGATCAAACCCAAGGTCGCGCCCAGTGAAACAGCCGGCGATACGTCGATGGCAGCGGACACGCCCGCCAAAGCCAACTCGCCCTCGTGCTGGAAAGCGTGGTCAATGGCGAGGCTATCGCTATAGCTGTAGCCTTTTTGATTGAGGCTCCAGTCGAAGTCCTTGATGCGGGTAAAGCCAGCCGCCAAGACCAAGCTGCCGCGATAGACCGGATAGGGATAGACAAAGCCCAGCGAGCCAAAGCGCGTATTGGTCAGCTCGCTTCTCCCGTCAATGCCGTTGAAAATTGAGTCGTTGGCGCGACTGTTGCGCAGGAAAGACACCTGCACTTCGCGCCGCTGCATCTGAGCCAAGCCCGCCGGATTCCAGTACATGGCCGTGAAATCATCGGCCACTCCAACAAAGGCACCACCCATCCCCATGGCCCGCACCCCGACCCCGGCAAAGTTGTCGATGGCCCGCTCCTCTTGGGCCTCCACGCCACCCACCCACACGCAAAGCAAAGCAATAGCCAGTATCTTCATCGGAATTTCCTCCTGTACGTGATGGACAACTCCCGAATGGATTGGGAACTGAAGTGATCGCTTTCCAGCGCGTTTTTGAAATAGTACGCAATTCTTAGCCGCGGCGATACGGTCCATGTCCCCCCGACGTTCAAATAGCCTTCTCCCACACCCTGATTTTGCAGGCCGTTGTTGCGGCCCCAGTCGTACTCGGCCAACAGGGCCATGAACCGCAAGCTCTTGTCTATCCCCAACCACGCCGACCAGTCGCCGTCATCGACATCTTCGCGTGACATATTGACGCCTGCGTGGACGCCGAGTTCCCCTAGTATGGAGGTATAATTCTTGCTCAGTGCCAGATAGATTCCCTTGGATTTGACTTGGTAGCGCTGATTTCTATACGGCCCGATGCCTTGGGAATCGAAGCCCAAGAGCAGCGCCGGCCACGTGTAGCCCTCTTCGATGATCCGGCACCGGGCAGCCAATCCCACTCGCGGATTCCAATCGACTGCACCCGTGCCAATGAGTTGCTCGCCGCCAAAAGACACGCCCACGCTCAGCCGCTTGAGCACGCCGACGTGCAAGCGGCCGACAGCCCCCCCGTCGGCAAACAGGCGAACATTCACCGCGTAGTGCCCCTTGTTGACCAACCCGGCCGTCGGGCTATCTACCAAGCTCGTCAACTCATTCCATTTGGCTGCTGCCGGTCCAGCAGCAACACAGAGGCACAGTATCAGCCGCTGCAAAATCCCTATCCTTTGGCCAATTTTCAGAACTCTATTTCGTCCACCCCATCCCCTTGCAAGGTAATTCGCCGCTCGCAAGCCTCCCCGTGCTCTAGCCACACATGGCAGCACCTATCGGGCAACGAGCCATCGGCGCGCTCGGCCCATTCGACCAAGCAGACACCGTGGCCGTAAAAGTACTCTTCTGCGCCTAATTCCTCAAGCTCGTCAGCGCCCCTCAGCCGATAGAGATCAAAATGATAGACGGGCAGATCGCGGCCCTTATATCGCCCGGCGTATTCGTTGATTAGGACAAAGGTGGGACTCGTCACGTAATCGGCCACTTGCAAAGCCTCGCACACGCCTTGGATCATGCAGGTCTTGCCGCTGCCCAAGTCGCCGCGAAAGGCGACCACATCGCCCGGTGCCAAACGCCGACCCAGCGCAGCACCCAGCGCGTGGGTCTGGGCCGCCGAGTGCGTGGTAAAAACCTTTTTCACTTTCCCTACTTGGGTTCCATAATCGCCACGGGCAAAATCATTTCTTCCAGCGATATGCCACCGTGCTGGAAGCTGCCCTTGTAGCGGCGCTGGTACTTGTTGAACTGGGTCGGATAGACGAAGTAGAAGTCCTCGCGGGCGATGACGAAGCTGTGACCAAGGCCCGTCGCGGGCAACCCGTAGGCCTCCGGGTCGGCAATCAGCAGCGCGTCCTTTTCCTCGCAGCGGAGGTTCTGGCCATACTTGTAGCGCAGACTCGAAGACGTGCTGCGGTCCCCGTGCACCACCGAAGCGCGCGTGCTGCGCATTGAGCCGTGGTCGGTCGTCAGCACGACCACGGCATCGGTGCGGGCGATGCCCTTGAGGGTCTCAAAAAGCGACGCATTGCCAAACCACGTCTGCACCAATGCGCGAAAGGCCGCCTCGTTAGGAGCCATTTCCTTGAGCAGGTCTGACTGCGCCTGACTGTGTACCAGCATGTCGAGAAAGTTGTACACCACCGACACGAGCGGCCACTTGCCCAGCGATGGTATCTTGCGGGTCAATTTCCGGGCCTCGCTGGTGTCTAGCACCTTGACGTAGTGCGAACCCGGTTTGAGCACGACGCCCATGTCGCGGACCAAATCGTCGATGAATTGGTGCTCGTGCCGGTTGAGGCTGTATTCGTTGTCTTGGGCCTCGCCCCACATGGCGCAGTATTTGTCGGCGATTTCCTTGGGGAAAAGTCCGCTGAAGATCGCGTTGCGCGCAAAAGGCGTGGCCGTAGGCAAAATCGAGTAGTGGTAGGAGCGCTTGATGTTGAAGTACTCGGCCAACTGAGGCTCCATCACCATCCAGTGATCCAAGCGCAGGCAATCGACTACGATAAAGAATACCTGTCGGCCCTGTTCGAGATAGGGCACCACGAACTCGGGCACCACATCCACCGACAGCGGCGGCGAATCCTCCTCGTCCGCTATCCAGCGCGTGTAATGCTGCTCGACAAAGCGCCCGAATTCGCGGTTGCATTCGCGCCGTTGATCCCCAATCATCTGGCCGAGACCTGCGTCGCCCAAGCGCGCCCCTTCGATATCCCACTCGCAGAGCTGCCGATGTACGTCAACCCACGTCTGCCAAGTTGCGCCCGCAATCTGCTCGCGGATCTGGCCGGCCCTAGCGACGTAGTGCTGCCCGGCTTGGCTTTGGCGAATCTGCCGCGTGTCGAGTAGCTGTTTGCAAGCCATGAAAATCTGGCTGGGATTGACCGGCTTCGTCAGGTAGTTGTCGATGCGGCGGCCAATGGCCTCGTCCATCAGGTGTTCTTCTTCGTTCTTGGTGATCATAATCACCGGCACGTTGGGATCGGCCGTCTTGATCTGCTCCAAGGTCGAAAGTCCGTCCAGTCCCGGCATCATCTCGTCGAGCAGCACGATGTCAAAGGGTGCTTGGGCAATCAGGGCGATGGCGTCCTTGCCGTTACTTACCGGCGTCACTGAATAGCCCCTTTCGTCGAGAAAGCGTCGGTGAGCGCGCAATAGGTCAATCTCGTCGTCGGCCCAGAGTATCTTTCGCTTGTCGCCTTCCATGCGTTCCCTTTAGCTGTAGGATTCCATTCCTAAAATAACGCTTTATGCCCGAACCTGTTCCTCAACTCAAAGGCAAAATCACCTCAAAGGTCGTACCCTCGCCCGGCGCACTATGCACCAAGCTGATCTTGCCCTTGTGGTATTCTTCGACGATTCGCTTGACAAATACCAATCCCAACCCCCAGCCGCGCTTCTTGGTGCTGAACCCTGGCTCAAAGATGCGCTTGACGTGCTCGGGCTCAATGCCGCGCCCGTCGTCCTGAAACGCGACCTGTACGGCGTGGCCTTCGGGCAAAAGCTCCATGCGGATGCGCAAGCTGCCCGTCTGACCGTTCATGGCGTCAATGGCGTTCTTGCACAGATTCTCAAACGCCCAACTCATCAATTCGGCGTTGATCGGCACCGGCGGCAACTCGCCTAGGCATTCCAGTTCGATTTCCTGTCGCCCAAACTGCGGAACGCGACGCCGGAAGTATTCTATCGTCCCCTCCAGCACGACTGCTACATCCTTTTCTTCTAGTTCGGGTACCGAGCCGATCTGGCTGAAGCGCGAAGCTATTTGGTCGAGGCGGAGCTTGTCCTGCTGTATCTCTCCAATCATCTGATCGACGCGCTCCCAACGCTCGTCTCGGTCCGGCCTCGGGGCGGTGGAGACCTCACCGCGCAGCAGTTCCAGCCACCCAGACAGCGAGGAGAGAGGAGTCCCAAGTTGGTGTGCCGTCTCCTTGGCCATGCCCACCCAAAGCGAGCGCTGTTGGCTGCGCTTAATGTTGCGGTAGCCGATATAGCCGACGAGCAGAAAGAGGAGCAACACGCCGGTCTGCACGAAAGGAGCAAGGGAAATGCGGCCGACCAAGCTCGTGTCGCCGTAGTGGATATAGTGCTCGGCCGGGATTCTGAACTCCAGAGGTGGACGCTGGTTAGCCAAGCTATCGACAAAGGCTCGGAGTTGATCTTGGACCGCTTCGCTGGGATCGTCGCTGACTAGCGGCAGCCCAGCCCCCACCCAAGCCCTAAATTGCCCCTCGGCGTCTTCGATGATCGCATTGGTCTCGTCCCAATGCAGATAGCTGAAGCTAGCGGCCGGCACGCTGAAGGACAGCGGTTCTTCGGCCTTCATCTCCTGCAATGCTCGTTGCACCTCGGCGAGGGCAACCACCGAAGTGTCGCCACTCACGGGCAGGCCCGCCCCCTGCCAAGCTGCAACGGCCCCTTGCGTATCCGTAATGACCGCACGCTCCCCCTCGCAGTAGAGTCGCCCTAGGGTCTCCGGCGACCAATAAAAGGGAATAGGCGGATTCTGAATGTCCATTTCCTCAATTAGCCTGTGCAATTGAGCGGGCGAAGCAGCGGGCGCGTCCACTGCTTTGCTGCGCCAGAAGGCCCAGTCCCCCAATAAGCTCGAAGTATCGATGTCCTCGGCCTGGATGATCTCGCCGCGGTGATTGGTGATAATGCGCGGGAAATCGACTTTAGTGATCACCTCGGTGAAGAGGGTGGGGATTTGGCCTTCAGATGCCTGCGGCGCGAACGATATCAGGTGCGCATAGAGATCGACCCGGTTCTTTTCGTGTTCGCGCAATTCGGCGATGATCGATTCGTTGTAGAGCAGAAAGGCCAAGATAGCGGCAATGCTGCCGAGAAAGATGTACGCGCGGAAAACCGGCGACGCACCCAAGCTGGCTAGGGCACCGCGCCGCCATCGTCGCCAGCCGCCTATAGATGACGCGTCCTTTGTCGGCCAATGCCGAGTACTCGGAGGCGGTACTGCGACCTCCTCCATTGGAACGGAGCGGCGGTAGCGACGGCGTTTGGAAGCAGTATGGTCGCGTTGGCTCATGAGTAATAAGAAAAAATCCATCGGCAGCGCGCGGTGCAGATGGATTTTTCACGCAAAAACGAAGTGGGGAACGCTATTTCTTTTGGATTTGCTTTTGGACTTGGGCCCCAAGCGGGTCGGGCTTTGCAGCTTCGCCGCTTGGGGCACCTGTTGCCGGCGACTCGCTCTTCTTCTGGTGGTTTTCCATCGAACAAGAACCGTGAAAAATCGCGCCTTCAGAAACCGTGAACGAGTCGGTGTACACATCGCCAGTAAAGCGCGACTGCGTATCCAACCGCACCTTATCGGCGCGCACGGTGCCACTTACGACGCCGTCGATGTACGCGTCTTTGCACTGCAACGTAGCATCGGCCTCGCCCGACTGGCTGATCGTTAGCTCCCCTGTGCAGGCCAGTTCACCCTTGAATACGCCGTCGATTCTGACGCTGTTATCCACCGTCAGCTTGCCTTCAAAGTGGCTGCCGCGGCCGATAATTGTATTGAGCGCTTGGCCATTGCTAGCGGAAGTACCCTTCTTTTTGTTGCTCAGCATCTCTATCCTAACTTGGTTGCGCGTTTCCACGGCCCATTAGCCGCGATTTTTGGAATATACACTACAGCATTGGGCGAATCAACAAGCGGCGCTGCGTCAATTGGCCGAGCGCTTCTTGCGGGAGGCACGCAGGGCCTTGCGGATTTCCTCCTGCTCCTGCAGTTGCTCGCTGACCACCATGGCGACCTCGCTCGTCAGGCTCTCTACCGAGGTCGTGGTAATGACCGGAATGCCGTGGGCAGCACTCGTTTCAATGAGATAGTCCTGAATTTTGAGAATATCCTCCAAGTGCTTCATATAGCGATGGGCCGAGCGCGACGGAGCCTCATTGGCGCGCTGGGCAAAGCGATCCTCAAAGGCGTCGCGACCAGGCAACTCCAAACAGATGGGTGTGATAAAAGCATCGCCAGCGTATCCCTCTAAGTCCAGCATATCGCTGATTAGGTGTACGCCGTCAATGATGACGCTGGTGTTTTCCTCAATGCAGCGGCTGATGATGGCCTTAACCCCAACGCAGACGCTGCGCGCCTGCTCGCGAAACCCGGAGACGACCGCATCGAGATGACCAGTCGCAGGGACGGCCTTATAGGCGGTGTACGAGGAGGTGTGCAGGGCCGGCACCAACTCCTGCGCAAGCGTCAGACGCATGACTTGGCGCAAATCGTCGGTAGCTACCACCCGGGGAATATCGAGCAAATTGGCCAGCGCAATCGCCAACGTGGTCTTGCCGACCCCGCTGGCACCGCCGATGAGAATGATCAGGGGTTTATCTACATCACCCCAAGCTCGCCACAAGCGGTAGCGCTCGGCAAAAGACTTGTCAAAGGACTTTTCGATCAGTTCGGCCGCCAAATCCTCCAACTCCCAGTGCGCGATGTGCTGGCGGCGCTGGTCTATCAAGCGGGCTTCAATCGTCCGCGCAATCTCGTAGCTCTGGTCTGGAGCTAGTCCAGACGCCTGAATGGAATCCGACAGCAACTCCTTGGAGAAAGGCCGCGACCCGCTCTTGCGCTCGACGATGATGGTGGTGGGCTGGCGCTCCCAGAAAATTAGGTCGCCGACCTCGTACGTGCCGAACCCCTTGCGAATGGCGCTGTTTACGAGTTGCACCATATCCTTCTTGCGCACGAACTCTACTTTGCCCAAAGACGCGCGCACCGCATTGGCCACAGCGCGGGCGTCTTCGTAGCTGAAGCCGCGCTCAATTAGGTAGTGCACCAGCATCCCACGCATAAAGGGGATGCGCTTTTTGCCATCGACTATGGTTGCCACAATAGCGCTCCCTTTTATTGCCTCGCAACGTTGGAGTCTTCCCACGCCGCAATCGTCTGCTCCAATCCCTCGACAAACCCAACCCTCGGCTCGTAGCCCAATTCGGTCCGGGCGCGCGATATATCGGCTGACGAGAAGTGGATATCGCCAGCCCGAGGCGGGGCAAACATCGGCACCAACTCGGTCCCCAGAATCTGGTTGAGCGCAGCGATCAATTCCAGCAGCGACGCACTGCGACCACAGCCGATATTGTATATCCGTCCGGCGACGCCCGGAGTAGTAGAGGCCCGCAGATTGGCCTCGACCACATCGCCGACATAGACAAAATCGCGCGATTGGTGACCGTCGCCGCAAACGGTTGGCGACTCGCCGACCCGCATCCGCGCGACAAAAATCGAGATGACGCCCGAGTACGGGGAAGACGGCACCTGCCGAGGGCCAAAGACATTGAAGTAGCGCAAGCCAACTACCTCCAAGCCGTAGAGCTGACTGTACACTCGAGCGTAGTGCTCGCCCATGACCTTGGAAACCGCGTAGGGCGACTCGGGTTCGGGTAGCATGTCCTCGCGCTTGGGCATTTGCGGGTTGTTGCCATACACTGCGGCCGAACTGGGAAAAACCACGCGGCGCACCCCCGCCTGCCTCGCCGCTTCCAACAGCCGCAGCGTTCCCACGGCGTTGACTTCCTGATCGACGAGGGGCTGCTCGACCGAAGCGGGCACCGACACGATGGCTGCGTGATGCAGAACGCAATCGACCTGCTGCATCACCTCGGCGAGCAAGGCTGCGTCGCGGATATCGCCCTCGACGAACTCTATCTCGCCTAGGATGGCAGCCAAGTTTTCGCGCCGCCCCGTGCTCAAGTCGTCGAGAACCCGCACTGTGTGCCCTTCTTCACACAAGCGCTGACACAGATGAGAACCAATAAATCCCGCTCCACCCGTAACCAAATACCGACTCATATTTCCTCGCATCAAAGTTGGTTGCGCTAATATAGCAACGCCAAGGCGACCGCGCACAACGCCTTGAGCGGCACAATCGACTTGTTGATTTTCGCCTGTGCTTGTATATTTGCAAAGCTCACACGAGGCGGTGTGGGAGGCCATGGCGTGCGCTGTGGCCTTTTTTTTAGTAACTCTACACACTATGCTCCAACAACGCATCCCCGATCCCTGTGCCCTCGTCATTTTTGGTGCCTCGGGTGACCTGACCCGGCGCAAACTAGTGCCGGCCATCTGGCATCTGCATCACCAAGGTCGCCTACCCCAAGCCTTTCACCTAGTGGGCGTAGCCCGCCGCGACTGGGACGACGACCTCTTTCGCCAAAAGATGCGGGAGTCCTTGACCGAATTCGTCGGCCCACTCGACGACAGCGCGCGCGATGCCTTCCTCGCCAAGTTCCACTACGTGCGCGGCGACCCGGGCGCCCCAGCGACCTACGCCGCGCTCAAAGCACGGCTCGAAACCCTCGACCGCGAATGCGGCACCGAGGGCAATCGCTGCTTTTACTGCTCGGTGCCGCCGCAGATCTACCGCGACATCGTCGAGCAGCTAGGACGCGCCGACCTTAGCTGCCAACACCGCGACCACCACGGCTGGTGCCGGATCATCGTCGAAAAGCCCTTCGGCCACAACTACGACTCGGCCCGCGAACTCAACCAAGCCCTGCATTCGGTCTTTGCCGAAGAGCAGATCTACCGCATCGACCACTACCTCGGCAAGGAGACCGTGCAGAACATCCTCGTCTTTCGCCTCGGCAATTCAATTTTTGAGCCGCTGTGGAACAGGCGCTACGTCGATCACGTGCAGATCACCGCAGCCGAGAGCGTTGGCGTGGAGCACCGCGCTGGCTACTACGACCAATCGGGTGCCTTGCGCGACATGATCCAAAATCACCTCTTGCAGGTTCTCTGCGTCATTGCCATGGAGCCGCCTTCCTCGTTTGACGCCGAGAGCGTGCGCCTCGAAAAGCTCAAGGTGCTCAAGGCGATCCGCCCCATCCGCATCGGCCAAGTTGACCGCTATGCGGTGCGCGGCCAGTACGGACCCGGCGAGGACGAACCGGGCTACCTCCAAGAAAAAGACGTGCCCCCAAACTCGCGCACCGAGACCTTCGCCGCCCTCGAATTCACCGTAGATAACTGGCGCTGGCAAGGGGTGCCGTTCTACGTGCGCACGGGCAAGCGCATGGCCAAGCGCACCAGTACGGTCACTCTGCAATTCCACCAGCCCCCGCACCTGATTTTCGCCCAAGCTGACGCCTTATCCCCTAGCACGCTCACCATCCGCATCCAGCCCGAAGAGGGGATCTCGCTTTCCTTCAACGGCAAGATCCCCGGTCCCGATGTCCACTTGGACACTGTCAACATGGACTTCAGTTACGCCGATTCGTTTGGCGGCCGCACGCCCGAAGCCTACGAGACCCTGCTCCTCGACTGCCTGCTCGGCGACGGGACGCTCTACTCAGACAGCGATTGGATTGAGCAGTCGTGGGCGCTCCTAACGCCCATCCTCGACGCTTGGCAAGCACCTTCATCGGGCGAGGTGCCTTCCTATCCGGTCGGGGCCGCCGGGCCCAAGGAAGTCAACGAACTGCTCGGAGAGGCTTGGAGAAAGTGGGCACCCCTGTGATCATCGCCGGTGATGTCGGCGGCACCAAAACGTACCTCGCCGCTTTTGACCCAGCCGCCCAAGGCTTTACCCCTCTCGTCGAGCGGCGCTACCAAACTGCGTCCTATCCCAGCGCTGGTGCGCTGCTTAAAGCCTTCGCCGACGAGACGCAGATCGACCCCAGCCGCACGGTCTTAGGCGTCCCCGGCCCCGTCCATCAGCTTCCCGTCCGCGCCGTCAATCTGCCTTGGCTCATCGACCCCAGCGAAATTTCGACCGTGCTCAACGGCACTGACGTTCACCTGCTCAACGACCTGCAAGCGACTTCCTACGGCACCTTGGTGTTGGAGTCGGACGACCTGTGTCCGCTCAACGAAGGGCAGCGCGACCCAAAGGGCAACATCGCCGTCATCGCCGCCGGTACCGGACTAGGTGAGGGAGGCTTGTGCTGGGGCGAGGGCCGCTACGCAGCAATCGCCTCTGAGGGAGGACACGCGACCTTCGGGCCAAGTTCCGCGCTCGAAGCCGAACTTTGGCATTTCCTCAACGAGCGTTACGGCCACGTTAGCTGGGAACGGGTGGTCTCGGGCCAGGGCTTGGCCGCGATCTACGACTTTCTGTGCGAACGGCATCCCGACCGCGCCGACGCTTCTCTGGCCCCCGAGGCCGCACAGCCCGACCGCGCCGACGCCATCGCTCGCGCCGGCCTCGAAAGCCACTCCGCGCTAGCTGTAGCGGCCCTTGACCTCTTCGCACTCCTCTACGGCCGCGAAGCCGGGAACTTGGCGCTGAAGTTAATGTCTTCGGGGGGGGTTTTCGTCGGCGGCGGCATTGCGCCCAAAATCCTCGCCAAGCTGCGCGACGGCCGCTTTATGGAGGGCTTTGCGGACAAAGGCCGCATGGGCGAGCCGCTCGCGGCGATTCCCGTCCACGTCGTGCTCAACGACAAGACCGCGCTACTGGGTGCCGCCTATTGGGGGGCGCAGTTTTAAAATCATCCGAAGGCACTATAGCAATCCAGAATGATTTGAACGATTCGAGCAGTGGATCGTCTTATGCTTCCTATTCTGCGTCTGTCTGCGTCCACCTGCGGATCATCTTGTGAATGAGGTAGGATTGCTACAGTGAGATTTACGTGTTGGAGCGAGTTTTATGAATAAGGAGTCAGTGCGGATTTAGCTGTAGTCGGTGGAGGGTCTTATTGAGGAGATCGCCGCGTAGTGGAATTACCCTTTCAACTCAGACATGGGCTTACGAAGGCCAGAATCGCAAAACGATATTGAGCAGAGCTAAACCGGAAGTCATCGCTACAAGCAAAATCTTGACGCTTCCCTTAAGTTCAGCAATATCAGTCTGTACGCGCGCAACATCGTCCTTAAGACCGCTCTCAACGCGCGCAATATCACCCTTAAGACCACTCTCAACACGTGCAATATCACCCTTAAGATCGCTCTCAACGCGCGCAACATCGTCCTTTAAAATTGCTCTCAACTCAGCAATATCTGCTTTGGAAGCAAGATGATCGTACACGCCTTCAAGCCTTGCTAGACGTTCCTCAACAGTTGGGGGAACAGTAGTCATAATCGTCGTTGCTCTCCTTTCGTTCGGGTTTGGGGTGTACTGTGAACATATAGGACAAGGTAGAGCAGCGTCAATGAAAAATCCACTTTTTGTTCGCGGCCCAAAATCGCCGTAAAATAAGGCGGTTACGGTTCAACTTTTCCCTACATCTCAAGGAGTCTTAATGATGAAAAAAGCATCTATCGTCGCGTTTGTCGGGCCGGTGTTGGCGACCTATGGGGGCACCGAGCCGCTGGTGGAGGGGCGGGTTCGCCTTGCTTCCGGTGAAGCGGCGGCAGCAGCACAGGTGATGGTTTTCGATTTGACGAATCTGCAGCGCGGTCCGGTGGCACAGGCGACGACCGATGCGGACGGGCATTTCGCGCTGCCGCTGGCGTCGTTGGACGGCCAAGCCCTGCCACAGGGGTTTGCGCTGGGGCAGAATTATCCCAATCCGTTCAATCCTTCCACCGTCATTCCGTATCAGTTACCCACGGCAGCACATGTGCGGCTGGAGGTGTTCAATGTGTTAGGGCAGCAGATAGCGACGCTGGTGGATGGGGAGCGACCAGCCGGTATTCACGCGGCGGTGTGGGATGCAACCGATGAGTCGGGGCAGGCCGTAGCGGCAGGCGTGTATATCTATCGGCTGAGCAGCGAGGGGGTGGAGTTGACGCGGCGGATGGTGCTCGTTGACGGGCAGGCCGGGACGGCGGGGACTGGTCTTCCAGTATCAGTCGGCGAGACTCTCGGATCGACGGTTGATGCGACCTCCGAACCGGCGGAGCGGACCTATGGCCTCGTCGTTTCGGGCGCGGGCGTGGTCCCCTACGTGGATGCGGCCTTTGAGGTGCGGGCGGGGATGGCTCCGGTGGAGTTTGTGGTTGAATCGGTGGAAGGACTGCCGAGGGGCAAGGCGTTGACCTGCGGTATTTTGGGCGATGTGAACAACGACAGGCAGGTTGACTTGGCCGACGCACTACTAGTGGTGGTGTTCAACCTCGATCCGTCTATTACGGCTCCGAACAACGGCAATATCGGCTTGGGCGACGTCACCGACGATGGACAGGTCAATTTGGTCGACTTACTGGCGATTATGACGTATATCACGAATCCGTTGGATGCATTCCTGCCAACGGGAATCGGACAAGCAGCAACGAGAGTGAACTGGGTAGCTGGGCCGATCCGTCGGCTGACCAACGATGCTGGAGCTTCTATCGGTTCAAACGTTTGGTGGCCCAGCGGATATTATATCTTTTTCGATCGTGAGATTGACGACGACCGGGGTGTTTACCTAGTGTCAGCGGACGGCTCTGGGGTGATCCGGGCGGGCATCTTCAGTGATGATGACGACCTTCGTCCCGCTTGGTCGCCCGACGGAACGCAGATCGCCTTTACGTCTAATCGTGCCGGCAATTGGGACATTTATGTGATGGACGCCGACGGGTCTAACCTGCGCAGACTGACCAACAACGACGCTTACGACAGCAATCCCACTTGGTCGCCCGACGGAACGCAGATCGCCTTTGAGTCTTATCGTGCCGGCAATTGGGACATTTATGTGATGGACGCCGATGGCGAAGACGAATATCTGCGCAGACTGACCAACAACGACGCTTACGACAGCAATCCCACTTGGTCGCCCGATGGACAAAAAATAGCCTTTGTGTCTTATCGTGCCGGCGATTGGGACATTTATGTGATGGACGCCGATGGGTCTAACCTGCGCTTCTTGGCCTACACCTATAATTACGAGGGTTTTCCCGCTTGGTCGCCCGACGGAACGCAGATCGCCTTTGTGTCTAACCGCGGCAGCGACGATCAGGACGATAGGTACATTTACGTGATGGACGCCGATGGGTCTAACCCACGCCGGCTGACCAACAACAGCGACTACGACCATTCTCCCGCTTGGTCGCCCGACGGACAAAAAATAGCCTTTGTGTCTCGGCGCGCCGGCAATGACGACAATCTTGACGTTTACGTGATGGAACTCCTCGGAAGCTGTGAGTAAGGCAGCACGGATAGGGTGGTTGGCTGGCAGTCAGTCTGCGTCGCTCGCAACATTTCGCGCCCATCGTCGGGCCGATTCGTCCCCGAACCTGACGCTGAGCCGAAGAAAATCCGCGTCGTCCTCTCTACCAACAAGCCCCACCGAGCAAAGGGTCTCGGCGGGGCTTGTTGCATTACTTTAGCTCACGCACGGAGCGCAGTTTTAGCCTGCTAGCCGAGCAATTCCCTCAGCCGTCGGCCAATCTGCTCCGGCTCGCCTTCCTTGAGGCACATCGGCCCAAAAATCACCACACCCTCGTACACATATGTCGGGTTAGCGGCGATCTGCGGCCGCCCTTCCTGTAGCGCCTTGACCAGTTCCAGCGCCGTCGTGCCCGCGGCTTCCTCATCGAGCACCAGCCGCGCCGTCGGAATTTCGGAGCGCTTGCGGTCGGCTACCACCTCAATCTCGGCGTGTCGCAGTGCTCCACACGCGGCGACCAGTTCCTCCATCAGCGCAGACCAGCGCTGCCGCCGCTCCGCCGGATCTTCGTCCACAAAAAGGCGCAGCGCCTTCACCAACCCCGCAATCTCTTCTTTGCCGACCTTACAGGGCCGCCCAATGCCGTGCTGCGGGGCACCGGGTAGCTGCGACTTGTCGATCAAACTCGCGGGCGGCTCCCACAGCTCGGGCATCACGTCGAGGTCCTGGTGTTGCAGCGCGGCTGCGGCGATCAAATCCCGCCGCCCGCACAAAATCCCCGAAGCCTGCGGCCCACCAATGGCCTTACCGCCGCTAAAGGCGACCAAATCGGCCCCAGCGGCAATAAAGCGCTGCAAGTTGCTCGCCGGCGGCAACTGCCCGGCCGCATCCACAATCACCGGCACACCGCCCTTGCGCGCCGCACCCACCACCTCTTCCAACGACGGCTGCGTGTGCGCGTACGCCACGTACACAATCGCCGCCGTCCGCTCGCTGATCGCCGCCTCGATCTCCCACCCCTCCGCATCGCGTATTCCCGCCCCAGAAAAGCGGTCGGCAATCCCCACCTCCACCAACTCGATCCCCACCGAACGCACTGCGTGGTCGTAGAAGTTCCGGTGGCTGCGTGCCATGATCACTTCGTTTTTCATCCCGGACGTATCCGGCAAGCGGTTCATCTTCCCCGGATCCAATCCGGTCACACAAGCGGCCGTCCCCAGCAACAAGCCCGCTGCCGCCCCACTCGTCACGTACCCAGCCTCCGCGCCAGTAATCTCGGCGATAATCTCCCCAGCCCGCGCCTGCATCTGCGCTATATCCACGCAACGCTCCGAAGCCTGCCGCATGGCCTCGGCCACCTCCGGGTGCATGATCGACCCGCTCAATCGCGTCGCCGGTCCCACGGCGTTGATAATGGGATCGATGCCCAATTCTCGATATATGTCCATGTTTAGAGCGGCCTTCCCCCGCCATCGTAGAGTAAGCCGGGTGCCGGAAAGCGAGCGCAGAGTGCCCGGACCTCAGCCGCTACCTCGGCGTACTCCGCTTTCCGGTCGTCGAGTTCCAGCGCTTTATTGGCCCGGACCTGAGCCACCCGATCCATCCACTCGGCCAACTGCTCCATCTCCTCAGCACCAAAGCCCCGGCTGGTAATCGCCGGCGTACCGATGCGGATGCCGCTGGGCTTGCGCGCCGGCCGCGGATCAAAGGGCACGCGATTGAAGTTGCAGACGATACCCGATGCGTCCAGCGCCTTGGCCATCGCATAACCAGTAACGCCCTTATTGGTCATGTCCATGAGGATCAGGTGATTGTCGGTGCCGCCCGAGCTGAGGGCAAAACCCCGCGCCGACAGCGCAGCGGCCAAAGTCTGAGCGTTGGCGACGATCTGCCGGGCATACAGCTCAAACTCATCGCTCATCGCCTCTTTGAGCGCCACGGCAATCGCCGCTGTGGTACTATTGTGCGGCCCGCCCTGCAAGCCTGGAAACACCGCTTTATCAATGGCCTCGGCGTACTGCGCCCGGCACAAGATCATCCCGCCGCGCGGCCCCCGCAGCGATTTGTGCGTAGTCGTAGTCACCACGTCCACATGCGGCACAGGGCTGGGATGCACCCCAGCGGCCACCAACCCGGCAATATGCGCGATGTCGGCAACCACGATGGCTCCCACCGAATGCCCAATCTCAGCAAAACGCGCAAAGTCAACGATGCGCGGATAGGCCGTACCCCCGCAGAAGAGCAGCTTGGGCTGGTTCTCTTTAGCCAGTGCTTCGACTTGGTCAAAGTCGATTTCGCCCGAGTCTCGGCACACCCCGTATTGCACGGACTTGTAGTGCATCCCCGAGATGCTGACTCGGTCGCCGTGCGTCAGATGGCCTCCGTGCGCCAGCGCCAAGCCCATGACCGTATCTCCCGGCGCACACAGGCCGACGTACACGGCCTGATTGGCCGGCGAGCCCGAATAGGGCTGCACATTGACGTGCTCGGCCCCAAAAACCTCCTTGGCGCGCTCGACGCACAGCCGCTCGATCTTGTCGATTTCTCGCTGGCCTTCGTAGTAGCGCGCGCCTGCGTATCCTTCGGAGTACTTATTCGTCAGGATGGAACCGCTGGCTTCGAGTACGGCTTGACTGGCGTAATTTTCAGATGGGATCAGGCGAATTTTGTTGTGTTGACGCTTGTTTTCAGCGCGAATAATGGCCTCGACTTCTGGGTCCACTGCTGCCAGCGTCTCCGCGATTTCGGGCCGCACCGCCACTGCCTCCATTGGTTTTGTCCTCCCCAGCTCGTTTGTTAATTTTGGTTTGAATAGCTCACAAAAATTACGGCGGGGTATTTCTATGAGCAAGTATCTGGGCATCGACGCTAGCACCCAATCCATCACCGGCCTGATCATCGACGCGGAGCAATGTACTATCATCGCCGAAGCGTCCATCAACTTCGACGAGCACTTCAAAGCTGCGTATGGAGTCGTCAACGGCGTCCTCGACCTCGGCGCGGGCGTGGTCCACAGCGCGCCCCTGATGTGGGCCGAAGCGCTGGACCTGCTCCTGCAAACGCTCGCCGACCAAGGCCACGATCTCGGCGCAGTGCAAGCCATCGCCGGCAGCGGCCAGCAGCACGGCACCGTCTATCTCAACGCCAGCGCCGGCCCAGCCCTAGCGCGTCTGTCGCCCAGTCAGCCACTCAAAGACCAGCTAGCCGCCATCTTCGCCCGCCCAACTTCGCCCATTTGGATGGACACTTCCACGAGTTCGCAATGCGCCGAGATCGAAGCGGGCGTCGGTGGGCGCGATGCACTTCTCGCGCTCACGGGCAACGCGGCCTTTGAGCGCTTCAGCGGCCCGCAGATCCGCAAGTTTTACCAGACCGAACCCGACGCGTACGCCGACACCACGTACATCGGCTTGGTCAGCTCCTACGTCGCCAGCCTGCTCGCGGGTCGGCTCGTCGGCGTTGACCCCGGCGACGGTAGCGGCACCAACATGATGGACATTGCCGCGCGCCAGTGGAGCGCGCGCGCACTCGACGCTACCGCCCCCGGCCTAGCCGCCAAACTCCTGCCCATAGCCCCTTCCGGCCAGCCCGTCGGCCCCATCAGCCCTTATTACGCGGGTCGCTACGGCTTTGCCGACGACTGCCTTGTGCTGCCCTTTTCCGGCGACAATCCGTGCAGCCTTATCGGCCTCGGCCTCGTCGCCCCAGGCCAAGTCGCCCTGAGCTTGGGTACCTCGGACACCTTGTTCGCCTGCATGGACCAGCCGCGCACTTCCGCGGCCGGCGAGGGCGCGGTTTTTGCCTCTCCCGACGGCACGCACTACATGGCCCTGACTTGCTACCTCAACGGCAGCTTGGCCCGCGAGGCCGTGCGCGACCAATACGGCATGAATTGGGATCAGTTCACCAGCGCCCTACGCGCCACGCCCCCAGGCAACAACGGCGCTCTGATGCTCCCTTACTTCGCGCCAGAAATCGTCCCCAAAGTCCCCGCAGCCAACGTCGTTCGCCAAAACCTCGACCCCGCCGACGCGCCAGCCAATGTCCGCGCCGTCATTGAGGCGCAAGCTCTTTCCTCGCGCATCCACGCGCGTTGGATGGGCGTGGACATCTCCTCGCTCTACGTCACCGGCGGCGCGTCGGCCAACGCCGAAATCCTGCGCGTCTTCGCCAACGTCCACAACTGCCCGGTCCACCGCTTCGAGACGACCAATTCAGCAGCTCTAGGCGCTGGCTTGCGCGCCGCCCACGCTCACCAATCCTCAGCCGACCATGCGCCTTTGTGGGCGGAAGTCGTCGAGCCATTTGCGCAACCGGTCGCCGGATCAACCATCGAACCGGAGCCAAGAGCCGTCGCCGCGTACGACGGAATCATCGGCCAGTACGCCACCCTAGAACAAGAGCACACTTAGGGCACGTACGACACAAAAAATATCGAGTTAGAAGCTAGCTCCGTTGGCATCTAAATGGGTGTTAGAAACGCAATGTTGACCGAACTGTTTGTTATTAACCCACATAGTGAACAAGGCAACAACTCGGCTTGGCATCTCGACATAGAAGAGGCCGCTTGACACAGGGCCTTTTTTCAACTATTCATGCTTTTCACCTTCGATGTCGAAAACCCTGTATAAGACGAGCATTCACAAGTCGTAATAAACTTTTTATGAGCATTGAATCGGCTGCGACAAAAAGAGTGCAGGTTTGCGCTGGACAGATGGCTACCTGCTGGGCCGTGACGGCGATTGTCGGGCTGATGGCCGTTGATTCATGGGCTGTGAATTCAGCCGTGCTAGCCAGAGTCGGGAGCGAAGTCATTCTGGTAGATGACTTGCTCCGCGCCGAGCGCAATATGCGCCGTTTTTCAGCAAGTAATGCCCGGGAAATGCTACAGCCTTTTATCGATCGCAAGCTGCTGGTCTTAGAGGCCAAGGCGAAGGGTTTGGATCAGCATCCCGACGTGGTCGCAAGCGTGCGGCAGGTGCGCGACCGGAGGCTGGTCGAACGTCTGTACGGGGAAGTCACGGGAGACGTTTCCATATCGGAAGAGGAACTGCGGTCGCATTTCCACCAAAGCGGATTGCACAAAAAGCGGGAAGTGCGGGCGAGTCATATTCAGGTAGGCAGTCTCGAAGAAGCCCAAGCCCTGCAAGAGAAGCTACGGCAAGGTGCCGATTTTGCAGAGCTGGCGCGTGAGCAATCCCTCGATCGCACATCGGCAACCAAAGGTGGAGACATGGGTTTCTGGCAGGAGGAAGAAGCACGGCACAGCGGGTTTGTCGCCGAGCTTTTTCGCCTACAGGTCGGCCAAGTGTCCGAACCGTACCGCAACTCGCAGGGAACTTACCATCTGATCAGAGCCGATGAAGAGCGATACGTCACTTTTGAGAGTCAAAAAAAGAAGCTGCGCCAAACGCTAGAAAAGCAGAATAAAAAAGAGCGCTGGGCCAAATATTTAGCCGACCAGAAAACGCACTTTGATTTTTCAGTAGATGCACAGGTATTGGGCGTATTGCTGCAGCGGGGGCGATTAGCTGAAGGCGGTGTGCCTGTGCTAGAAGCAGGAGACCACGCGCGCATCCTACTGCGCTATAGTGGAGGGAGTATCGACCTGAACGCGTATATGGCTTTGGTAGAGGAGGCCGAACCCAAGCGCCGTCCCCACGCCATAGATAGCACCGCCGTGGTCGAGTTTGCCCAAGACGAAGCACTGCGCAAAATCCTGCTGCCTCAACTGGCCCAACAACGGGGGTTGGATCGCGAGGAAGCCGTGATTCAGTTCGTGCGGGATAAGCGCGAAAAGATCATGGTCGAGATGCTGCGGCGAACGGAAGTAGAAAAGCGCTTCGTCACAGAGGAACAGCAGCGCACTCTATATAGGGATCTGGCAAGGGAATTCACCCTGCCAATGCGCACGTTTTTTGCCGGTGCACTGGTCGATTCGGAAACAACTTCGCGCGCTATCGCCCAACGCGTGCGCGCTGGCGAGGATATGGCCGAGGTCATGCGCGAGTATCCAGCATTTAAAGGACGCGTGCGCCAGTTCGACATATTTAACTTCACGCTGGCTGACACGGCGACGGCCCAAGGCGCTATCTCCACTATGATCCAGGCCGTGCGGGGCGTGCCGGTTGGCGGCATCAAGGGACCGCTCCCCATCCAGCTAAGCGGCGATATGAAAGGGTATCTCGTGCTCGAAGTGCTGGCGATGCGCCCGGAAAAGACCCTCTCTTTTTCTACACCCAAGGTGCAGTCCAGAATATGGCGTCAATTGCGCTACGCCCATCGGCACGCGATTGCAGAAGACTTTGATAGCTATCTAGATGAGTTGAGACATAAATATAGGACCGAGATAGTTGTCGATGAACAGGTCCTGTCTAACCTAGAGAAGTAGCGGCTCTGCGTTTCTCTCATAGACGAGCCCAGATTTCTCTACTCTAAATGCGGAAGGAGGTGATGGATACAGCGTTCGCAACTGCAACTGCAGGAGCAAAAAGAGCAATATCTCTAATTCCATTAGATAAGGAGAAAAATATGCGTAAAAACGCACTCATAGCAGCGATGTTGTCCGTGGCACTGGCGAGCTTCGCTTGGGGCCAGTCCAATGCCAATGGCATTGGCTACTTCGCCTTAGAGGTGCCTGCTAATGTTACCATCACCATTGATGGCGACGATGGCGACTGGGCGTGGTTCGACCCCATTTTCACCGTTGGTCCCGACGAGATGTACGAAATCCAGAAGGCCGAAGTGCTGGACAAGAGCGATCTCGACGTGGCAATCATGACGGCGTGGACGGGCACAGACCGCGACAACAAGCTCTACGGATTTGTACGCGCCACCGACGACACGCTAGTCGTCACCTCCGACGTCTTTGACGACGGCTGGCGCGACGATGATCTCGAGATCATCACCGATGCCAACGCCAGCGGCGGTCCGCACGACGGCGACGGCGAGTCGGGCACGCGCGCTGAGGGGCAGCAGTTTACCATGCATTTGCCGGTCCCCGGCGTGTATGAAACGCCCTATGGCGGCGACGGCTCGTGGTGGTTGCGCTGGCAGGTGGTCGAGGAAATCCACTGGATGGATGAGTTTGCCGAGTCCAGAGTGACGACCAATCCTCCGGGAGCGACCACGGGTTCGACCAACGTCACGGTCAACTACGAGTACAGCATTCCCCTCTGGGATTACGCGTCGTTGGACGGTGCGGATAACAGCATCCGCCACGAAAACGAGGCTGGGCAGATCATCCGCCTGACCTACCAGTTGAACGAAGCGGATAATCCCGAAGATCGCCGCACGCACCAGCTAGCAACAACCGGTGAGGACGGCGCTTCGGGCAACTGCGATGTCTGCTCGGAATACACGCTGCTCGGTGCCGACGAGTACGAGCGCGCCGACGGTGGCGAGGGCACCGCAGTGGAATCCAAGAGCTGGGCAAAAATCAAAGCGACCTTCAACGACTAACCAAACGGTCCTTTGAACACTATTGGGCGGCGGCATCTGCCGCCGCCCAATAACCGGCATTGCAATTACACTTCCCGAGGTTAACATGATGGTACGGTTCGGTGCGTGGCTTTGTTCCCTAGTGATGTTGGCAGGATGTGGACGTTATTTTGACGGGCCAATTCAGCCAGCTCCGCAGGGACAGCAAGAGGCCGATATGGTGATTAAAGACGATGGCTTAATCACCTATTCGTTCGAGCGTCTGGAGATCGGTCTGCGCCCCATGACTGACGCCGAATTGAACCGCAAATTCCCACAGCAGTCCACGCAGGGTCCCGTATCGACCAATCCCTATACTTTCGGCAACTGGAAGCGCATGGGTGAAGAGTGGATGCCGCCCAAATACAGCGTATGGCTGCTAAAAGTTAAAAATTACGCCTATCCCAAAGTCGGCGTCGACCCCTTCAAGATCGCACTGGTTTCAAAGGATGGATATCGCAAGTACGCGCCCTTAGAACCGCTGCAGATCCTAGAGTACTACTATTCGTTTATCCAGGGATATGCTGGCAACGAATACCGGCGTTTTAACGAACGCGAAGATATGCTCAAGCGCACTATGTTTCAGGAGCAGATCATCTTCAGTGGTCAAGAATCAGAGGGTTTTGTCGTTTTTCCGAGCCTCGCACCCGACGTGAAGGAGTTTTCTATCCACGTCAGGGGCATTGCATTGCGATACAATTACCGCGACGAGCCCGTGGAGACCAAGGATCTAACCTTTCACTTTCAGCGCGAGGTGTTTAAGGGGTTTCGGCCACCGCCCGAACTGGTGAATAAGCAATGATGGCTTCCTTTCGGCGAACTGCTTCGGTCGGGTTGATTCTGTCGTTCTGTATTGGGACGGCGGAACTGCGAGCCGATGTCTGGGGGGTCGGCTTGGGTGGTCAAGCCTGGGAGGAACCAGCGCAGACTATGGCGGGGGTAGTTGTAGGCGAAGGGCAGGCCCTGGGGCCGGCTAGCTTTTCGCTTGAGCAGAACATAACTCAGTTCATCGTCTGGGGAGTCGGCGCACCCAGCAGCTTTATCGCCGAGGGCAACGGACGGGTGTGGAACAATTCAGCGCGGGGCATTGCGGGGTCTGAGGTTCTGGTGGACGGAAATGGTGCGACCAGCACGGAAAATAGCTTTAAGGAAGTGGGGGTCAATCAGCGCGGACGCATTTTTTTTATGGATCTCGGGGCTTCGTTTCCAGTTAGCCAAGTTGTTTTTTACCCCCGTGAAGGAGAGGATGAGTTCGTCGCTGGCTACGAAATATCACTCAATGACGGGCGCACTTTCGACGCCAATGACTCGCCCGTTTACGAGGCCGTTCGCCAAGTGACTATCAACCGCGACCCAAGAGTGGATGTGCGCTTCCCAACGCAACTGGTGCGCTTTATTCAACTCAGAGTGCTTTCACCCAACCCCTTTGAACTAGCGGAAATCGAGGTCCACGGCGAAGGCTTTGTACCGCGTGGACTCTACGAAACCCAGCTCATCCAGTTTGCCCAGCCTGTCAACTACGGCGCATTAACTTTTCGCTCGCGCAAAGTTTCGCTGTCCGCGGAAGGCGAGAGCAGCGCGGGTGCCGACGAGCAAGTGCGGGTGATCGTGCAGATGCGCAACGGCGTTGACGAAACGCCTCTCGACTACTACCAAATCGCCGACGTAGAGACCCAGTCGGAAGTGCTGGTTAGCAAAGAAGAGTACGAAGACCTGCCGTTAGTCCTCAAGGGCAGCATTCGCCCGGATGCCACGCACTGGTCCTCTTGGACAGAGCCGCTTATCGCCGACTCCAGCGGTACGTACTCCATTCCGCTGGATCTGCCGGGGCCGCGCGATTTTTTCCAAGTGCGCCTGCGCTTTGAGGGCAATACCTCCGCCAGCATGCAAATCGATAGCCTAGCCATCGTGCACACGCCGCCGCTGGCCGCGCTGGCATTGAGCGAAGTAGCCCTATTGGACGATCCCTTTCCGGCCGGTGGACGCGCGTCCGTTCCGGCCGGTCGAGATACGGTTTTTACCTACGACATAAAGGCCGACTTAGGCGAGGGAACCGGCTTTGACGGCGTGCGCATCTCGACGCTGATACGGCCCGAGTTTCTCAAACTGGAAATGGGGCACGAGTTAGAGGAAATACAGCCGGATAGCGTGCACGTGGACGATACGGGCCTGCGCGTTTATTTCCCATCCCGGCGCATTAGCACCGGAGAAGATGTGCGTCTGCGGATTACGTTTCGCTCACAGGCTCTGCTCTTTTCCACCCAGTTTATAGGACAGCTTCTGGATACGACCGGCAGCCTTCCCCAGCGCATTGCCGAGGGCGACGCAACCCGGGAAGTGGGTACGGACTCGCAGGAGGTGATTTTCCTCGCCAGCGGCGAAAGCGTGCTACAGTCCTTTGCCGTTTCTCCACCGGCTATAACGCCCAATGGCGATGGCATAAACGATTCGTCCGCCTTCTCTTTTGTGCTCATCCATTTGGTGCAGCCCGTCGCGGCGGAACTGATCGTATACGATCTTTCGGGTCGCTTAATAAAAAACGTGCTCTCCGCTGCCCTGACTGCCGGACGTTATACCCAGTGGCACTGGGACGGAACGAACAATGCCGGCGACTTGGTGCCACCGGGGACCTATATCGCCAGAGCCTCGATAGAGGCGGCTGCCGACGAAGTCAACCGCATGCGCCTGATCCACGTGGCCTATTAGCGCGGAGAACTGAGCATGAAGCACATAGCGGCGCTAGCTCTTTTGCTCTTGGCCCCTTGTTTTGCAGAGGCACAGGTAGAGCGATTGGTGCTAGGTACAGAAGATAACGGCTGGGAAGAACTGGCCGAGTTGATGGGCGGCATGTGGGTCGTGGACGGCGGTCTGCAGCCCTACGAATTGGACCCAGCAGTCAATATCGCGCTGGGCGAGAAGAAGGGCAGCTCGCGCGCCGATGTCTTCGGCAACCCTTGGGGGGGAGAGCGGGGCGGGACGCAGAACGCACGCCTCATTCCCGGCGAGCCCGAGGTCCTCGGAGATAACGGCTTTGTATATACCATAGACGGCGACACGACCCGGTCAGTGGCCATTGTCTCTGGCTATTATTACTACAACCTAGGTTGGGAATTGCCCATCAACCGCATCCGCTTTTTTTCCCCGGCGGAAGGGCGCACCCAGACCGACGACCGCAAGCGAATCACGCCGGGTTTACCACTCAAAAACGCCTACCCCAAGCTGTATGAAGTTTGGGCCGCAATTGATGGAGAGCGCTTCAAGCGAGGGCAGTTTGACCTTTTACTGGAGCAGAATCTCAACCAAACCACGCGCATCGCCAATGCTCGTTTTCCCACCCAGTCCCTGCAGTTCATTTTCATAAACTTCCCGGAACTAGGCGTCATTGCCGAGGTGGAGTTTTACGGCGAGGGTTTTGTGCAAAAATCGCAATACCTCTCCAAGGTGATCGACATCGGCGAGTCGGTCAATTTCGGGCGGGTCATACCCTATTTCAACGGATTTGCCAAAAAGAGCATAGACAGCGAACCCGAGCCTTTGGCAGAAAATCCCATCTCCTTTTCGCTGGAAACCCAGACCGGCCGGGACGATACGCCACAAGTTTACACCATCTACACCGAACTGAGAACCGAACGCGAAGTGAGTTTTGCCGAATGGGATAAAGCGCCGTACGATGATTACGTGCGCCCTGGAGCTCAGGGGCCGGAGCGGCCCGACGTGGACAACTGGAGCTTCTGGTCGGTGCCACAAGGAGCGTCCGCGGGCGAAGGCATAGAGATTCTTTCGCCGGATAATCGGCAGTATCTCAAAATCAACTTCACGATGAAAAGCGAGGATTTGTTCACCTATGGCCGGATGGATTCGCTGGTCGTAGAATACTCGCCTCTGCTGGTCGATGCGGTCGTCGGAGAGGTCGCATTACAGGACGAACCACAGCCGCGCGGGCGCAAAACGGAAGTGCCCTTGGGCGAGGAGCGCATCTTCACTTTTGACGTGCGGGCCGACTTTGAGTCGGAGACCAAGTCGGGTTTTGACGCCTTAAGGCTGCAAACCCCGGGCCACGTCCAGTTTATAGGACTGGAAATGGGCGACCCCTTAGTCGCTGTGGAACCCGACAGCATCGCGGAAAAACGGGGCGAGTTGATCGTCTATTTTCCGTCCAACCGCATCACGGCCGCAGACAATAGGCCGCTGCGGTTGCTGTTGAAAACGGGCGTCTTCAGTTTTAACGCCCTATTTCAGGGCGAGATATTTGTCGTAGGCGGAGAAGGACAGCCCCAATCTATCGAGCCGGGAGATGCCAACGCAGAGGTATCGACCAATTCCATCGAGGTGCTGGCACTGAGCGAGGAGTTGGATGTGCTGAGCGCATTGGACGTGAGATCGACCGTCGTGACGCCGAATGGCGACGGGCGCAACGACGCGTTTGAACTAGCCTATTCACTGCTGGGCGTCCAAGCCAGCCGAGTGGTTTTTGAAATCTACGATTTGCGCGGACGCAAAGTGCGCACGATATCGGCCGATTCCAGAAGCGAAGGACGTTATGTCGAAGAGTGGGATGGACGAGGAGAGGGGACGGGACTCGTAGCTCCGGGCCTATACCTCGCCCGACTTTCCGTCGAAACGGACGCGGGTGACTTCACGCATACGCGCACCATTGCGGTGGCCTACTAAACGGGCTGCGTATATGAGCTAAACGCTGTCGAGGTGTACCATGAGAAAATTCACTGCGATTCGTACTTTGCTCGTCGCTACCCTGTGTGCAGCAGGGGCCTATGCCGACGAACTGCGTCTGAGTAGCCCGGCGGACTGGCAGACGTGGGCCATTCCCAAGGGCACGCTGGAAATTGCCGACGACGGCAGCATTAGCCTGGCGTGGATGCGCCGCAATATAAACGCCGTAGCCGATGCTGCAGAGTTTTCCCATAGCGAAGGCAAGAAACAGGTTTTTGGTGGCATCCGCGCAGTGAATTCAAACCCCCAAGATGCAGCTAATATTATCGACCAAGATCCATCGACTTGGTGGCAGCCTTCTGCCGACGATCCGCTAGATGATTGGTGGATCGAAATTGATCTCGGCCGACCGGTATTGGCGCGCAAGTTGCGCTTTGTCTTTCCAGACACACCCGACGCCAAGCCCTTTCGCAATTTTACGACTTACATAAGCAACGGCGTAGATACGCGTTATGGCGTGACCTATCACCCGGTCGCCGTCACCACAACACCCAATGTAGAGCGCGTTTTTGAGGTCGATCTGAAACGAATTGAGTTCGGTCTGGCCAGCGGAGAACATCTCATAGAGCAGGATACGCTGGATTTTAACCTAGTCCACCACGTGCGTCTAGTGCCCACGGAAAAAAACTTAGGGGCGGCGCTGGCTGAGATCGAAGTGGATGCACTGGGAGATAATCTCGCCATAGGCACGGTGGAACGGGGCGGAGCAGTGCGAGCGGGGCGGAGCGAAGATAAGGTCGGGATGATCTTCGATGGGGATGTCAATACTAACTGGCGACTTGCCGTCGGTGGTGACCAGGCCAAGGAGGGCAATCTCAGGACCTACGTCGAAGACGGCGATTGGTTCGAATGGGATCTGGGTGCCACGTTCTGGGTAGACCACCTTTCCCATCTAGATCTGACCGTCGGAGGCGGAGAGGGGTCTCGTGGCTCCCACGGGCACGGGGCCAAGCTATTTATCCTCACCACCTCGGACGGCACGCCGGCCAGCGGCCTGACCAGCGACCGCATTCGCAGCAATTTCGACTACCAGGAACTCAGCGACGTATTCAACGATAGGTTCCCCAACCAACAGTCGTATCACTTTGCATTCCCGCTGCGGAAAATTCGCCATATCTTCTACCACCGCAGCGGCATTCCGACGCGCCTGCAGATCCGCCAGTCGGTTTTTGAGTACATACTCCACGGCGAAGGGCACGTGGCGGCGACGGAAATGGTGTCGGACTTCATCGACCTAGGATCCATGAAGAGCGTACGCAAGCTGTCTTGGGACGCCGATTTACCCGCCGGTACGCAGATCGAAATTCGCTCGCAGACCGGCAATACTTTTGAGCTACAAAAGAAGTATTACCACAAGAACGGCACGGAATTGGATTCGGCCCGTTTTGGCAAGCTGCCCAAGAGCGTGCGCGGGCGCATCGACACCCTCAAGCTCAAAGGACCGGATTGGAGCGGCTGGAGCCAGCCCTATGATTTTCCCGAGGAGGCATTCCTCTCGCCTACGCCCAGACAATTTCTGCAACTGCAGATTCAACTGGCCAACGACGATCCACAACTGACGCCGGTACTGCGCTCCCTGACTCTGGAATTCGACAATCCGCTCGTCAGCGGTGGCATTGCTGCACGCATATTGCCGCGCGAGGTCGGACTAGATTCACTGCAGCGTTTTACGTATTTGCTGCAACCGACCTTTGCGCGCAACGACCAAGGCTTTGACGAGGTCTTTATCCAAGTGCCGGGGGCTGTGGAAGAGGTCGGCGTACGAGTCGGCGGACAGAGCGTGCAGCCGGGGGAAGTTGAACTAACAGACGGGCTGCTAAGAGTCGGACTGCCAGAGCGGGTGCGGGAGGATTCGGTGGAAGTCCTGTTTACCGCGCAGGTAACGACCAACGCCACGCTCTTTGAGGCCTGGGCTGGGGACAGCCAGCAGAATGTGCGCCAAGGCGTCGAACCCTTAGAGCCGCGCTCGATGATTGTTTTTGTGCCCGACGTGTCCGGCGGGAATTTGCTGCGCAATGTGCAGGTGACTCCGGTCGTTACGCCCAACGGCGATGGAGTAAACGACGAAGCGCAAATCGACTTTATCGTGGTCCAGGTTGAGGGCAATCCCAACGTGGATATCTACGACCTAACCGGATCGCACCTGCGGACGCTCGACCTAGGTGCCGCGGGTTTCGCGTGGGATGGCCGGGACGCTGCGGGAACGGTTTTGCCGCCGGGTGTGTATATCTGCCGCATCCAGATGGAAGCCGACTCTGGAGACCAGTCGGTATATCGCGCCATTAGTTTGGCCTATTGACAACCAGCGCGTTGCACAGCAGTAAAAAAGGGAGGGAACAAATGGGCCAGAAGTTTTTCGGTGCCCTGTTAACGGTTTGTCTTTTGGCAGGTGGACTATTAGCCGAAGGCCTGCAATCGGGTTTTCTCAACCCCTATGTCACCAGCGGTGTGCGGATATCGCCCCAGACCATCACGCCGACTATGCGGAAGTGGTATCTGCCCCAGACGCTCTACGATATCTACGGATGGAAAAACTGGGAGTACACCAACTACGCCAGGGATCGCTACGAGCGCTATACCGACATCGTACTACAGGGCCAGCGCTTTTACGATATCTACGGCAATTACATCACGCGCGGCTGGAGGATCTACGAGTGGGCGCAACAGCACCCCACAGAAACGGGCAGTGCGATCGACAAGTCTGTGGAGTTCAACAACTGGTTCAACAACCTAGTCATTTCAACGGCCTCGCAGGGCCAATATCACATGGCGTTGACCGTGGGCGAGCAACTGAGGACCACGCTGACGCCGATGACCTTTTCCAAACCGCTGTTTAACGGCGTGCAATGGGATTTTCTCTCCGATAAATACGCCCTGACGCTGCTCGCCTCGCGCACGGACAATCCCGCTCTGGCGGCCACGGCGACCAACCGCGACCAAGGAGCCACGGTGCGGACGATCTTCACCAATCTGCTTGGCCTGCGCGGTACGGCCCAAATCGGCGACTTCATCAAGCTGGGCACCACCTATGTCAACGCCGGCCACTGGAATAGCTCGGAGAGCTTCGGCAACAACTCTCTCAAGGGCACGCTCGGCGGTAACCTGCAAGCGGGCAACGTGCAGCGCCTCCTAGTGCGTCTGTCCGACGATTCACCCGAGGACGGCGAGGGTGGGGCGTTGCTCTTTTTACACCGCGTGTACATAAATGGTGTGGAACATCCCGAAATTTCCGACCGGGCGCTGGTAGATGGCGGCATCCGGCGGCAGGGGCGCTGGGAGGCCAGCGGCGGCAACAACATCATCATTACCTACGACATCGAGCGCGACTTCACGCCCATTCCCGGCGAAGACGAAATCATCGACTTCAAGGAAATCAAAAAAATTGAGATCGAATTGGTCTTAGCCAATGACTATGCTGTTGAAGTCACTTCCAATATGCAGGTCAACAACACGGGCGAACCTGTATTTTTGCCCGTCACCCGTGCAGAGAAAAACATCAAAGACGGCTCCAACCAGCGCGTGGTGCGCTTTAGCTACGGCTTGCCGACGGCCAACGAAGTCGCCGGTCTCACCATGGAAATCGACGACCTCTTTGGCGGGTTTAACTTGCGCGCCGAATACAATGTCAATCGCAAATACCGCCGCTTCCCCAACCAGAATTTCACCTACAATCAGGCGCTGGGAAAAGAGAGCGCGGAGGGCTACTACGCAACGGCGTCGCACAATGTGTACCCGTGGTTTGCCTACGGCGAAATTTTTAGCATGGACCCGGGCTATCAGACATTTATGTTCGTGCCCGACAGCAACGGGCGCATTAACTACGAAAGTTCTGTAAACAACGTTTACGAATTCGTCGACGACAACGACGACCAGGACCGCTTTCCCGACTGGCGTAGGCGCACCTTTAGCAGTTCCTCGTCGGAGCGCTTGCTGATCCAGCGGGCTGACGTGGCTGTCTTTCCCGGCTACGACGAGAACAACGACCTAGTGTCGGACTTCAACCAGAACGACAACGGCATGCCGGACTATTTGGAGCCCTTTGTGCGCTACGACGTCGACCCGCTGGAGTTTCTCTACGGCACGGACATGAACAACAATACCGTGATCGACCGCTTTGAAAACGACGAGGAAGCGGACTACCCATATCCCCGCGACCATCGAGGTTACAACTTCTACGGTGGTGCCGAACTCAAGCCGGGCAGCCGCATAATGGTCGGCCGCCTGCGCGAGTGGCTGCTGAGCAGCAATCGCCGCAGCAAGTCGCTCTACGGTCTGCTGACCCTGACTCACGAGGTGCCTCGCCACGGTTTGCAGATGCAGCTCTACAACGGCCTGCGCAGCGTCGAAGACAATATCCCCGAAGACATCATTCTGTGGGTGCAGAGTCCACGCACGCGGGGCGATATGCGCCCCTTCGTCGATCCCATGATTGCGCAGGATGCGCTGATCAACACCACCTTTCTGAGTGCGCGCACGCGCAAATACGCCCCGCTCAATCTGGAAACCAAGCTGAAGTACGAGATCTATCACCAGCGCGGGGACCGGCAGCCGGCAAACTGGCAGGACGAGAAGCTCCTCGCGCTGATCACCAAGGCAGATCTGCCCATTCCGGTAGGTAAACACGTGCTGTGGCCCAAGTGGAAACAGCTCTACAAGCGGCGCTCACCCACGGATAAAACCGAACTGGAAAATAACGAGCTAGCGGAAATTTTCTTCTTCGTATGGCAGCAGGAACTGATCAGCACGCTGCGCCTGGAGTCCGGCATCGAGTACGAGATTTTCAGGAATATGGTCGAACGGACTGATCCACTGCCCGCCGGATATGTGGACGATTTTGAACAGTTCGTGATTGCTGCACAGCTATCCAATCGCTCGGACTATCTGGGCTATCGCCTGATGACCAACATTGGCGGACGCTGGGAGCGGCGCGATTTCCGCGACGAGACGACGACGGATCTGGTGCTGTTTCTAAGCATGTTTGCCGGATTGCAATAACGCCTGACAAATCTGTCTTTGTGCGGTCTGATGTCTGCGCCGATTAATGGAATTGCATCGACTGCATATTTCCCGCGATATATGCTCTTTCTATATGCCCATCGTTGCGGCTCTCTTTAGCTGGGGTATGGCACTGATCGTGGGGTGCGCAAATGAAACTTCCGCGCCATCGACAGCAGCCACGGTGCCCAAATTGGCTAGAAATGCACTGCCGAAATTCGTCGATGTCACTGCCGCTGCCGGCATCCATTTTGCACATGTGAACGGTGGTAGCGGTCGTTTCTACTACGTGGAGACCTATGGCTCGGGAGCGGCTTTTATCGACTACGACAGCGACGGTGACGAAGACTTATACTTAGTCAATGGGGCCGTATTGCCGGGCTTTTTGGAGCGGCGCGTGCCGAAAAACGTCCTGTATCGAAACAAAGGCAATGGGAAGTTCGAGGAAATAACAGAGGACGCAGGTGTCGGCGATGAAGGATATGGCATGGGTGTCTGCGCGGGAGATTACAACAACGACGGTCATGTAGACCTCTATGTCACGAACTTCGGTGCCAATGTGTTGTATCGCAATGGCGGCGACGGTTCATTTGTCGATGCGACAGAGACCGCTGGCATCGGCGACGAGCGCTTGAGCATGAGCGCGGCCTTTGCCGACATCGACAACGATGGCGATCTAGACCTCTACGTTTCCAACAATACCGATTTTACCCTCGAAAACCACAAAGAATGCAGGCACGGTTCCATACGCGTCTATTGCGGTCCCGGTCAATACAAGGGCGCGTCGGGAATTATGTACCGCAACGAAGGGGATGGAACGTTTGCCGACGTAACAGAAGCAATGGGCGTTTATAACGACCGCTGTCGTCAACTCGGCGTGGTATTTGGCGATTACGACGCAGACGGCGATGCGGATCTGTTTGTCGCCAATGATATGACCCCGAACTTCCTCTTTCGCAACGAGGGGGGGACGCGATTTTCCAATATTGGGCTGGATTCCGGCGTCGCCTTCAGCCCGGACGGTAAACCCGAGGCGGGCATGGGTACGGACTTTGGCGACTACGACCGGGACGGACGCCTCGACATCGTCGTCTGCAACTTCCAGTGGGAGCACTGTCGCCTATTAAAAAACGAGCGGGGCGATGTGTTTAAAGACCAGATACACGAGTCCAAACTGGACGAACCAACCTTCTCGACATTGACCTTTGGCACGGACTTTTTCGATTACGACAACGACGGCTATCTCGACTTGTTCCTAGCCAACGGACACGTCGAACCGAATATAGAAATTATCGACCGCGCCGGACCTTCCTACGCGCAGCGGGATCAACTCTTCCACAACGACGGCGACGGCACCTTTACCGACGTCAGCACCGACTCGCCGGGCTTGGCCACCGCTTGGGTCGGACGCGGATCGGCTACCGCCGACTACGACAACGACGGTGACCTCGACCTGTTCGTCAGCAACAACAACCAGCGCGGCCTGCTGCTGCGCAACGACGGCGGCAACCGCCAACACTGGCTGTCGGTGCGCACCATAGGCACCCACAGCAACCGCGACGGCATCGGCGCGCGCATCCAGGTAGTAGCCGGCGACCTACACCAAGTCGAAGAAGTGCGTTCAGGCAGTTCGTATCTGTCGCAGAATGCGCTACGGGTACATTTTGGCTTGGGGACCCACACGCGGGTGGATCGGGTGAAGATCCGTTGGCCAAGTGGGGTTGAGCAGGTGTTGGAAGACGTGGCGGCTGACCAATTCCTCACCGTCCGAGAGCCGGAAAAACTATAGGACCAAAAGGACAAGGCGAACGTGAAGTGGTTTAATGGCGTGCTATGGCTGGCGTGGATAACAGCCCTTAGCTGCGGTGGTGCGCGAGAAGAAACTCCTAAGGAAGACCCGCGCGCGATAGAACTGAGTTATTTAGATCGCATTCGCGCCGATTCCAGCGACGTAGCAGCGCACTACGAACTGGGGGCGTTTTATTTAGAACACGCCGTGTATGGGGAAGCGCTGCGATATTTCAGTGAAACCTTCCGCATCGACTCACTGCACGTACGTGCGTTGCTCGGAGCCGGCGAAGTCATGACCCGGCAAGGCGAGTTGGAACGAGCGTTGGCCGTCTATCGCAAGGCCATTGCCCTCGCGCCCGACAGCGCCGCAGTCTATCGCCAACTCGGCCAACTCTATTTGCGCACAGACGACGATGATAGGGCGCGAGCGACGTTTGCAAAAGCGCTGCAATTGGCACCCGATCACGCTCCAGATCACTACAATCTAGGCGTGACACATGCCCGCGACCACGACTACAAGACCGCAGCCCAGCACATGCAGCGAGCACTGGAAATAGACCCCGAATACGCGCTGGTGTACTACAGCTTGGGAGAGATGTACTGTGCCAAGATGGGGCAATGCGAACGGGCTGTGGATATGGCGAGCAAAGCCGTCAAAATAGAACCTACGCGCGCCCGCTACCGCACGGCATTAGGGCGCGTCTATATGCGGTTGAATCGCCACGCAGAAGCAGAGGCGGCTTTTCGCGCAGCCATCGAGCGCGATTCGGCGGCTGTAGAGGCCCTAAATGGGCTGGGAATGGTGCTCGCCCAACAGGGTAAAGAGGCCGCAGCGGCCGCTGTACTCGAGCAAAGCATCGCCCTAGACCCCGCCTATCCAGAAGCGCACCTGACCCTGTCCAAAGTGTACATGAAGCAGGGAAAGGCAGAGGAAGGGCAGAGACAAATCGAGATGTTCAAGCGCCTTGATCCACATTTTGATACCATTCGCGATCAGCGTTTGCGTCTCAAAGGCCACGCCGACGATGCCGTAGCCCGCTATAACTTGGGCGTGATCTACGCGAAGTTAGGTTTTGCTGAAATGGCTGCTCAAGAGTACAAAGCCTCACTGAAGATCAACCCCGCCCAGATACAGGCCTGGCAGAATTTGGGCACGGCCTATATGCGGCTGCAGCGAGTTGACGATGCCATCACAGCCTATCGCCAAGCCCTGACTTTAGACGAGGACTATGCGCTGGCGTGGTTTAATCTCGGCAATGCCTATTTAATGAAAGACTATCCGGTGCAGGCCCGTGCTGCCTATGAACGCGCTTTGGCGATAAAGGAAAACTACGTCGACGCAATAAACGGCCTCGGCAATGCCAAACTGCGCGAGGGCCATGCCCGGGAGGCCATCGACGATTTTAAAGCGGTTTTGCGAGCCGATTCTACCTATGTCGGTGCCCATTATAGTTTGGCCGTGGCCTACCGAGAAGTGGGGGACTCACTCGCGGCGCAGCAACAGATACGCCTTTTCGCGCGCAAGCAAAAAGAGCGCACCCGGTGACGCGGTTCAAGAGCCAAAAATCTGCCAAAGGAAAACGCGAAATTGCCGCAATGGAGGTACTTATGAAACGCTGGAATCTTGTGGGCTGTGTAGTTATGGCCCTGCTGTGGACTAGCTGTGCGACACTCTCTCAACTCGAGGCAAAGCGCATCGATATTAATACGGCCTCGCGCGCACAACTAGAAACGCTGCCCGGGATAGGACCGGCAGTGGCGCAGAGAATAATTGAGGGCCGCCCCTATTACAACTCAAAAGGCTTGCTCAACATAAAGGGCATTGATATGCAGCGCCTAAAGGACATTGAACCCTATATAACTGTCGTCAAGTAGCTACCCCTAACCAGCTCGACTTCCGGCAGCCCGACCGCCGCTGGGACAAATAACTATAAGAAAGGATGAACAATGACGCGCTTTGACGATATGAAGGGGATCTTCGGCCTGCTGCCGACGCCCTACAGGGAAGACCTCGAGATTCACATCGACGCCCTGAAGAAGGTAGCCAACTTCTGCTGCGAGAGCGGCCAGCACGGCATCGTTTGGCCGGTGATGGTTGGAGAGTTTTGGTTTTTGGGCGAGGAGGAGCGGACCCGGGGGCTGGACGCGGTGCTGGAGGAAGTCAACGGACGCCTGCCCGTAGTCTTCGGCTGTTCCGGGATCTCGGTGCCGCAGGTGCTGCTCTATGCGCGGGCGGCGCAAAGAGCCGGGGCAGATTCGATTATCGCCATGACGCCAGCGCGCACTGACGCGGCCACGGCAATGGACCTGTACCGGCGCTTAGCAGGGGTGTTCGATGGGCCGATCATGGTGCAGAATGCCGACATGTACGCGCCGTTGCGCGGCGAGCAAGTGGCGCAACTGGTCGATGAGATCCCGCAGGTCGAATACGTCAAGGAGGAACGGCAGCCCGGTCCGAAGCACATCGCCGAGGTGGCCGAGATGGTCGGCGACCGGGTCAAGTGCATCTTCGGCGGGGCGGCGGGCAAGTTTTTGCCCGATGAGATGCGCCGTGGTGCCAACGGCAATATGCCAGCCTGCGAGCTAGCCGATGTGCTGGCCAAAATCACCGAGCTGTGGTGGGCCGGGCAGGAAGAGGAGGCGCGCGCAATGCACCGTCGCCTATTGCCGCTGCTCATTCTCGAAAACCACCCCTTTATGCGCTATATCCTCAAGCGCCGTGGAGTGTTCAGCACGCTGGTGGAACGGGCACCGGCGGGCAAGCTAACGCTGGACGAGGGCGACAAACGAGAGATCGAGACTCTGCTGGAGACTGTCACGGGAGATATCGAGTCGTTTCCGATATTACCGGAGCACTAAGTCATGGATAAAATTATCCGCAGATGGACGCAGATGGACGCAGAATAGTGTTCACAAGACGATCTGCATCTCAATTCAGGATAGTTAGATAATAAATTATGGACCGCACTATTCTGTTTTATAGCCTTTGCATACTCGGCGTGGTGGGCCTACTCAGCGTGCCCACAGCGCGTTCCCTGCTACTAGGCCTCGACACGTCCGCACAAAGGGAGAGCGGACGCACGGAGATCGTCCTCGCCGGCTGGGGCAATACGCAGGAAGTGGCCATGCTCAATCAGCTCATGGCCGATTTTGAAGCGGGCAATCCAGATATAAAGGTCAAGTTCATCCACATCCAGCAGAATTTCAATACCGTGCTGCTGACCATGATGGCTGGGGGACGCTCGCCCGACATCTTTTACGTGGCACCGGTCACTTTGGGCAACATGTTGTCCAAAGGGGTGCTCCTCGACTTGGATCCCTATCTGGAAAAGAGCCAACTCGTCGGCGTTGAGGACTTTTTTCCGCAAACGGTCGAGCCGTACCGCTGGAACGGCAAGCACTTTGGCCAAGGGCCAATCTACGGGCTGTGCAAAGACTGGTCGCCTGACTTTTTGATTTTCTACAACAAGAACCTGTTTGACGAGGCAGGCATTCCCCATCCAGACGGCAGTTGGACGCGCGAAGAATTTGTAGAAATTGCCCGGCGCTTGACCAAGCGCGACGACCAGGGGCGCATCATGCAGTTTGGCGTGTACAACAACGCCAATCCAGAGCAGTGGATCTGGCAGTCGGGCGGCCGCATTTTCTCCGCCGATCGGATGCGCGTGTTACTCGAAAGCCCAGAGGTAATCGAGGCACTGCAATTTGCCGCCGATCTTTCTACTCGTTGGCACGTGGCACCAGGCTACGCCGAGCAGGCGCAGAGTCCGGTAAACGTGATGTTTGAGACGGGACGCGTGGCCATGTGCTTTTACGGCCAGTGGTTTGTGCCCCAATTCCGCAAAAACATCAAGAGCTTTGCGTGGGGAGTTACGACGCCTCCGCGCCACAAAGTAGATATTTATCTGTCCGGCGGCATGGTCGGTTATGGCATATACGCCCATACCAAACACCCACAAGAGGCGTGGCGCTTTATGGAATATCTGGTCGGGCCCCAAGGCCAAGAGGCCATTGCCAAAATCGGCTGGAACATTCCCGGCCGCAGGGCAACCGCGTACAGCCCTATTTTCGTAGAAAATCCCAATCTAAATGCGGAGATTACCCAGACTTTTCTCGAGGCTGCGGAGCGCACCGAATTATTTCATCGCAGCCCCTATATCAATCCCGCCGAATACAATCTGCTTTTTAATCCAGAGTGGGAACTGGTCATGCTGGGTGAAAAAAGCGTACCCGAGGCGCTAGCGGATGCCGCCAAAAAAATCAACCAAGCCATTCGCGACAATATGGCTCTGCAAAAGACCAAGGTGGACGGATGAAACTCAACCTGCGAGAGCACCTAGAAGGGTATCTCTTCATATCGCCGTGGATTTTGGGCATGGTGCTCTTTGCCCTCGGGCCGATACTGGCCAGCTTTGGTCTGGCGTTCACGCGCTGGAACCTCTTTACGGAGCCAGAGTACGTGGGATGGGCCAATTTTCAGAAGCTGGCGCACGACCCGCTATTTTACAAATCGGTGTTTAATACAATCTACTACACGGTTTTTGCCGTGCCGCTGGGGCTCGTGCTGGCGCTGGGGCTGGCCATGCTGGTTAACCACCGTCTGCGCGGGGTCAATTTTTTTCGCACGGCTTTCTTTCTGCCCAATGTCGTAGCAGGCATCGCGATGCTGCTGCTGTGGAAGTGGCTCTTCGATCCCAATTTTGGCTTGATCAACCTGTTCCTCGACTGGACCGGATTGATGGCGGTATTCGAGTGGATCGGCATTGGCCGGCCCCAGTGGATCTCATCGCGGGCAGGTGCCATGCCGGGCATGATCTTTATGAGCATCTGGGGCTTGGGTGGATCGATGATGATCTTTCTGGCTGGCCTGCAGAATATTCCCCGCGAGTTAATCGAAGCGGCGGAACTGGATGGGGCCGGGCCGTGGAAGCGCTTTAGATACGTCACCTTACCGCTGCTGACCCCGACGATTTTTTTCCTGACGATGGTCGGCGTGATTGCCTCGCTACAGATCTTTAACCAAGCCTATGTCATGACCCAAGGCGGGCCAGCGCACGCAACCCTGTTCTACGTCCTGTATCTCTTTCAAACAGCCTTCGAGCGCTTCCAGATGGGCTATGCCTGCGCCATGGCCTTGGTCCTCTTTATTATCACGCTGATCGTCTCGCTGATCCAACTGGCGATGGGCAAAAAATGGGTGCATTACCAATGAGCAGCGCTTCTGGAGACACCCTGTCGCTGCGACGCCAGCTCATCCTCTACGCCGCGCTGTCCTTTCTGGCGTTTTGGTTTCTGGTGCCTTTTGCCTGGATGCTCATCACCTCGATCAAGACGCCGGACGAGGTCTTTTCCCGTCTCCTGCCTTCGGTGCTGCGGCTGGCCAACTTCGTGGAAATCTTCAATCAGCCGACGTTGCCTTTCGGACGCTATTTCCTCAACAGCACGATCATCACGGTTTTTGGCACCGGGGCGAGTCTTTTTGCTTCCTCCATTGTGGCCTATGCCTTTGCCCGGCTGAATTTTTTTGGCCGCGACGTGCTATTCGTCGCCGTACTATCGACCATGATGCTGCCCGCAGCAGTGACCATGATCCCGACGTTTGTGCTCTTCCAGAAGCTAGGCTGGGTCGATACATTCCTCCCCTTTTTGGTGCCAGCCTGCACGGGCAACGCCTTTCAGATATTCTTTTTGCGCCAGTTTTTTAAGACCCTGCCGGTAGATTTGATCGACGCCGCGCGCATAGACGGGTGCTCGAATTTGCGCATCTGCCTGTCGATAGCCATGCCACTAGCCAAGCCAACGCTGGCGACGCTGGCCATTCTCAGCTTTCTCAGTCTCTGGAACGACTTTATGGGGCCGCTCATCTACCTGCACAGCAACGAGAAGCGCACGCTGGCGCTGGGACTGAATGCTTTTGCCGGCATGTACGGCACGCAGTGGCATCTACTCATGGCCGCTTCCGTCGTAGCGACCGTGCCCATTCTGGTGGTCTTTTTTATGGGGCAGCGCTACTTTGAGCGCGGGCTGGTGATGACGGGGATGAAGGCGTAACGCGTCTTCGTGGACGGATTGACTTCAAGGTAAGGAGATAGGACGATGCCTGAAGACAGAGTATGGAACGAGACGCTGATTGAAAAAAATGTGACGTACCACCTTGAATTCGATGGGCGACTCTTCCTCATTGAAAACGTCCCGGCGCGAGTCAACGTTGAGACAGGTGAGAAGCTCTTCTCACCGGAGACCGTTGAGCGCCTGCAGCAAGCGGTGTGGGAGCGCTGTCGTCCCGTTCGCACCATCGAGACTCCGGTTTATGAGTACGCCGCTCTGGCCTAACGGATCGAGTTGCAATACTGAAGAGCCTAAGCCCATAGAGGCTGATCCTTGAGACCGATTTTGCGGCATCTACCAAGAGAGGGGCGATTCATTGGGCGGAACGGACGAACAGTATTTCCTCGTCCTCTCCGTCCCAAAGGATGAGTCGGTCATCCCACACGATGAATCGCTTATCGTGGAAGATTCTGACATAATCGTCCGCTACCCGATCTCCCTTCGAGTAGTGGTCCTGCCATTGATCGTATCGGATATGGCCTCGCCCATTATCTTCTTGTATGCGGAAGCGTCCCCAGCCGTTCGCGTACAAATTTTTGGTGGGGGCTTTTTGCATTAGGCACTCCACATAGTCGTCTATTCCATTGGTTTCTGTACAGGCATTCTCGTCGATCTGATCCCACCCTTCCAATTTGATTGTTTTTTTTCGATAGATAAGCTCATAAGCTACTCCATCTCGGGGCATTATGATAAGTGAGTCCACAAGAGTCCCCGGAGTCTCCTGTTGAAACTCCACAAGAACCCCCTCTACTGACCCAACGCGCAACCACGTCCCCACCAAGAGGCCGCCGGGCTGATCCGAAGCGGTCTTAGCCACAGGGCCATCGGACTGTGTGGGGATGGACTGGCCACAAGCAGACAGCAGGGCGAATAGAGTGAAGGGGATGACGGTGCGTATCATGGAATACCTCCTTGCTCAAAATGAAAAGATGACTGGACATAGGGCACCCCGCCGCCGAGGGGCTACGGTGATTTGTCCCTCGGCTTAACTGGTCATCATACAGCTTCGCGTCGGTGTTGTAGATTGGGGTATGTCGGACAATTCGTCGGCTGCTCGCTGCGCAGAATGGGACGAGATCTTACAGGTTGGCTTCCTTCTTCGCTTTTATAAAGTCCTTTACTACTGGTGCGATCTCTCTGGCAACTGTCTCGACCAATTTTGCCAATTCATCATCTTCAATAACATTGCGCATTCGTTCTACGTCAGAGAACAAAATTACCCGGTTTTGGTATTTCGGATATTTCCATCCCAACATCCCAGGAGAGGGACCGCCTTGACCTTTTTGAGGTTTGAGTACCTTGCGAACCAACGTAGCGTATTCTTCAAACTCTTTTTGATTGCATTTCTCAACTCTCGAACCGTTCTCAAGAAGCACAAAGCCGTAACATACCCCTAACCCTCTTTCTAACTTTATTCTGAGTGCAATCTCAAAGGGAGGACACAACTCACCTCTAGGAATTTTGAAGATTATTTCAGTCTCCACACTATCGCATCTTTTGATGTTGCAAACCTCGGTGACTTTTTCTTCTAATCTCTTCCAGAACTTGCTTTGTATGGCTTCCTCTATATTGGGAATGAAATCCTTCAACTCGGAAAGGAGATCGCAACTGTCAGTTAGAATAGAATTCTTCAACTCGGGAAGGAGATGGTAATTGTCAGTTAGAATATCTCTTATTTTATCCTTAAAAAAATCTTCTCTGGTCGGTAAACCAGCCAATTTTTTGATGTTCTCCTGATACTGGAATAGTACTTCTCGAATCGGGGCAATTTTAACTACTTCTTTGAGACAATCCTCCAGCCACTTAATTATGTCGCTTTTGTACGATATGCAGATCACGCGATTTGCGTCCAAGGGTTTCTGTCCATCCTCGCCACGAAGAGAATCCTCGCTCGGTCTTCTACCATTGGGAGTCAAGTAGATCAGTTTTATCCGTTCATCCGTAAACCTCTCCTTTGCGTACATATAGTACCTGTTCAACTGACCAGCCTGATCCTCGGTATATATCTTGCGCTCTTCATCATCTATCTTGTTTTCGATTATGATGCAGGCATCATCCTTCTCCAAGAGTATATCGACCTGCCCATAGCCTCCGACGTATGCTTCTCGTGCCACCTTAAAATTCTCGGGATTTTCGTAGTCAAACGAATCAAGCTGCTTTAAGAAATACCGCAAGAAGACGGGACCTTGCGAGTGCGTCCCTTTTGGATTCAGCAGATTAGCGAGGAATGCCGAATGGTCCAATTCATTGTATCCGAAGCCGGGTAAGGAAAACACGTTAAAATTCTTGCCGGTAGCCTTGGCAGCCTTTTCGTCATCCTCCTTCAACTCCCGAATCTGTTTTAGGACACTTTCCACCCGTTGAACCTTCTGTTCCACCATTGTTTTTATTTCTTACAGTTGCGAAATCAAGCGACAATCTACACAGACGTTCTGTGCAAACAGGGTCGACGACCGGACCATTGGGCTAGGCCGCTCGGTCTTCGACCACCAAGTTGCGCCCGACGGCTCGGAGCGCTTTCAAGACCTGACTGATATGGGAGTAGCGATCTGGATCGAGCAACTTGCAGACGGCAGACTCGCTCAGGCCCAAACGATCAGCGAGCGTCTCCCAAGTAATGCCCTGTGTGCGCAGAGCCGTATAGAGGGCCAACTTGGCCGCGGCAACAGGAGGTACGGCGACGAGTTCCTGACCATCGGCAACCGGACTTGGCGTTGGGATGTCCCATTGCTCTTGAACGTACATCGCGAGTATGGCAACGAGGGCGTCTTCGGCCATCTCAAGAGTCTCAGCGCGATCGTCGCCACAGGTCAAGGCACCAGGAACGTCGGGGAAGGATGCAAAGAAACCCCCTTCTTCTTCTGGTGTGAGGATGCACGGATAGATATAGCGCATGAGTCAGAAATCCTTTCGGTCGATATTCAGGTCTTTCAGCATGGATGCCAACAGGCCCGCGCCAATTTCTTTGTGCGGAACGGTAGTGTAATGGCTGCCCACCCGGAGCGTCCCATGACTGCCTTTTCCATGACGCGGATCGAAGTCGAAGTACTGTCCCGTCTTTCTGGCATAGCGTCTGGCGCGTCTGATGAATTCCCTTCCGTTCATACAATTAAATGCGACAGGGTAAGATAAAACGCAAATTATCCCCCATTACCTTCCCTCCCCAGCAACGCCTGATACGCCACCAACGCCCCCGCCACGTGTACATTCATCGAAGGCCCTTTGCCGTACATGGGGATATAGACCGCGCCATCGCACAGCGCCAAGGTCTGTCGATAGACGCCCTTGGTCTCGTTGCCGAGCACCAAACACACTTTGTCCGGGAAATCGTACTCCAAATAGCACACCGCCCCCTGCACCATTTCCAACGCCACCAAGTGATACCCCTCGTCCCGCAGTGCATTGGCCGCTTCGTCCATGCGCCCGATCCGCCGCCACGCCACTCGCCGCTCATGGCCCCGCGCCGTGCGCTCAATATCCTCGTGCGGCGGCGCAGGCGTCACACCCGTAAAAACCAATTCCCGCGCCCCGCACGCATCGGCAATGCGAAACATCGAGCCGACATTGAGCGGGTCTTCGACGCTCTGCAACAGAAAGGCTAGCTCCGCCTTGGGCGGATAGCTCCTAGCCGCGTCCGCAAAGAGCCGCTTCACTTCAACCTTGCGCAAGGGGCGCATCGGCTTCAACAGGGCCAGATCAAAAGCGGACGGCCTTGTACTTCTTCACGTGCTCGGTAATGGCCACCTCCACCGGCAACCGCTCCATGCTCGACGCGCCGTAGAAGCCATCGACGCCCTTCGTGTTTTGCAGCACGTACTCGGCGTCCTCTGGCTCTGAAATCGGCCCCCCGTGGCACAGCACAATCACCTCCTCGGACACGCCCCGCGCCGCATCGCATATCGCCTGCACAAACCCCACTGATTCCTCCAAAGTCAGCGCGGTCGTCGCGCCAATCGCGCCCTTGGTAGTAAGCCCAGCGTGCGCCACCACAATGTCGGCACCGGCCGCCGCCATCTGCTCGCCCTCTTCGGGATTAAACGCATAAGGCGTCGTCAACAACCCCATCTCGTGCGCCGTGCGGATCATCTCCACCTCCTCCCCATACCCCATCCCGGTTTCCTCCAAGTTCTGCCGATACAACCCGTCAATCAGGCCCACAGTCGGAAAATTCTGCACGCCGGAAAATCCGATAGCCTCAACTTCGCGCAAGAAAACATCCATCTGCCGGAACGGATCCGTCCCGCACACACCGGCCAGCACCGGCGTATCCTCCACCACCGTCAACACCTCCCCGGCCATATCCATCACAATCGCATTGGCGTCCCCATACGGCATGGTCCCAGCCAGCGACCCTCGGCCCGCCATGCGAAATCGCCCGGAATTGTAAATCACAATCAAGTCAACCCCACCGGCCTCCTCGAACTTAGCGCTGATTCCGGTGCCGGCTCCCGCGCCGATAATGGGAATCCCATCGGCGATATTCTGCCGCAGCCTCGCGAGTACTTCTTCTCTTGTAAAAGCCATGGCCGCCTATCCGTTTAGAGCCTTTTCTATCTGCACCCCCTCCATCTTCCGCAACTCGGCTTCCGGCCCAAACGGCGCGTAGATGGCGATCAACTTCATCGGGCCGTCTCCATTGTTGACCGTCGAGTGATACACAGCCGTCGGAATGTGGACCAGTTCCCCTGGGCCAATCTCCTTCTCCAACATGCCCGACTCCAACTCTACCGTCTGAATCCCAGTGCCCTCTATCACGTAGAGGATCTCTTCGCTATACGGATGGTTGTGGCGCTCGTGGCCCTTTCCCGGTGCTAGCTCCACCACGCCGCAGCTAAAGTGCTCAGCCGCGGTCACCAGCGGCTCGGAAAGCCAGTTTAACCGGCCCCAGTCAAAGACTTGGGTCTCCACATCGGCGCATTGTACGAACGTCTTTTTTTCGCTCATCACTCTCCTGCTTTCTCGACAATTAACTCCAGCAGCAGCGCGGTCGCCGCGGCTGCAAACGCTGGATCGTTGATGTTGTGATCTACTTCGCGGACGAGGATGCCCTCGTCCAGATCGGCTTTGAGGGCGTCGCTAAAGGCGCGGTCGGCTGCGCGGTCGCAAAACAGCTCGCCGTCGCCGTCGAGGATCGACACGCCTCCAAGCGGAATGAGCACGGCGACCGGGCCTGTGGCGGCATTGAGCTTTTCAGCGAATATCCGGCCCATCTGCGCATTCTCCTCGGCATTGGTGCGCATCAAGGTCACCTCTGGGTTCCACTCGTAAAAGAGCCGCGTGCCGTCCTTGTACTGTTGCGGCACCGTATCCATGCCGCCAAAATTGGCCATATCCACGCAACCGGGGACCACGAGCTGGGGCAGACCCGCCCGGCCCGCTGCACTCAAGCGCCCTGGCCCCGCGCTGAACACGCCGCCGCACACTTCGTCGGCCCACTCGGTGGTGGTGATGTCCAGCACCGCATCTACCAAGCCCTCGTCGATGAGCGACTCCATGGTGCGACCGCCAGTACCTGTAGCGTGAAAGACCAAGACCTCGTACCCGCTCGCCGACAGGGTCTCGCTGCACGCGTTTACGCATTCCGTAGTGTTGCCAAACATCGACGCCACGACGATCGGTTTGTCGTCGCCAGCCGGCGCTGGCTCGGCTTCGACCATGCCGCAGATCGCGCCAGCGGCTCGCGTAAAAATCACTCGCGATATCCGATTGACCCCGGCCACATCCACAATCGACGGAATGAGCACCACGTCCTTGCTGCCCACATAAGCTCCCGTGTCCCCAGCCGCCACGGTCGAAACGCACACCTTGGGCACGCCTACCGGCAGGGCGCGCATGGCCGCAGTCACCACGCTGCTGCCGCCGGATCCGCCCATGCCGACGATGCCGTCAAACCGGCCCTCGGCGTACCCTTGCTCCGCCACCTTGGCCGCGCCCTCACCCATAGCCTTCATGGCAGCACCGCGATCGCCAGCCGCGCGCAGCGACTCCAGCGACGCGCCAGCAGCAGCAGCCACCTCGCTGGCATCCACATCCACGGCAAAGGCTTCGCACTCGCCCATAACGCCCGTGTTCACTGTCAAAACTTCGTGGCCGCGGGCCAAAATCTGCTCGCGCAAGAAGGCGTATTCCACGCCCTTCGTATCAAACGCCCCAACCATCATAATCGTAGCCATAACGCTCTCCTTCTATAGCAACCCTGAATTACTTGAACGATTCGAGATGTGGATCGTCTTGTTTCTACTATTCTGCGTCCATCTGCGGATTATCTTGGGAATGATGTAGGATTGCTATAAGACAGCCTGTAATATGGCCGCTTCAACCAAAGCGCCGCAACCGAAGCGCGTTCATCACCACCGACACCGACGAAAAGGCCATCGCCACACTTGCCAGCATTGGATTGAGCAGCGGGCCATCGAACAGGTAAAGTGCGCCCGCGGCCACCGGAATGCCCGCAGCGTTGTAAAAAAACGCCCAGAACAAATTCTGCTTTACGGTCCGCACCACCGCTCGGCTCAATTCAATAGCCCGCGCCACATCCGCCAATCGGCTGTGCATGAGCACCACCGGAGCAGACGCGGCCGCCACATCCGTCCCGGTGGCAAAGGCCATGCCCACATCGGCGGTGGCCAGCGCTGGCGCGTCGTTGATCCCGTCGCCGACCATGGCCACGCAGCGACCCTCGGCCTGCAACGCCTGCACGGCCGCGGCCTTGTCTGCGGGCAAGACCTCGGCGCGCACAGTCTCAATCCCCACCTGACGCGCCACCGCCTCAGCAGCCGAACGGCTGTCGCCCGTGAGCATCACCACCTCCAAGCCGCCTTGGCGCAGCCGAGCCACATCGTCCTTGCTCTGCGGACGGGGGCGATCGGCCAAAGACACGCGCCCGACCAATGCGCCCGCCACCGCGACCCACGCGACAGTAGCACCGTCCGCCGAGCCACTGTCCTCATCTACGCGAACTCCCACCGCCGCCATCATGGCGCGATTGCCCACCACCACGTCCTCCCCCCCCACCGCAGCCTGCGCACCTTTGCCCGGACTCGCCACAACTTCGGTAGCCTCTGACACGGTAAGGCCCCGCTCTGTCGCAGCCGCCACAATCGCCGCGGCCAGCGGATGCTCCGAGCCGCGCTCCACGGCCGCGGCCAAGCTCAGCACTTCGTCGGCGCGGCGTCCGTTTAACGGCTCTACTGCCACGACCTGCGGCCGCCCCTCGGTGATAGTACCGGTTTTGTCCAGCACCACGGCATCTACTTTGTGCGCCGTTTCCAGGACCTCTGGGCTTTTGAACAGGATGCCTAAATGCGCGCCGCGTCCCGTGCCGACCATGATAGCGGCCGGCGTGGCCAAGCCCAAGCTGCACGGACAGGCGATGATCAACACGGCCACAAAAACCTGCAACGCAAAGCTCAGACCCTCCCCGGCCCACAGCCAACCCACCGCGGCCACCGCGCCTAAGACCAGCACGACCGGCACGAAATACCCAGCCACGACATCGGCTAGGCGAGCAATCGGCGCTTTGCCCGCCTGCGCGGCCTCGACTAAGCGCACCATCTGCATCAGCAGCGCATCCCCGCCTACGCGCGTTGCGCGCACCATGAGTGCGCCCGCGCCGTTGAGGCTGCCGCCGGTCACCCCATCGCCCGGTGCCTTAACCACGGGCAGCGACTCGCCGGTCAGCAGCGACTCATCCACCGTAGAATTTCCTTCTATGACCTCGCCATCGGCTGGAATGCGCTCGCCCGGACGCACGCGCAGGCAGTCGCCTACCTCGATGGCGTCAGCCGCAATTTCCCGCTCCCCATCGTCAGTCACCAGCGCGGCCTTGTCGGGTTTGAGCTGCAGCAGCGCCCCTATGGCCTCCTCGGCCCGCAACCGCGAGCGCGCTTCGAGATAGCGCCCCATCAGCATCAAGGTGAGGATTGTCGAAACCGTCGGAAAGTAGGAGTCAAACGCCGCAACCACCCCCACGGCGACAGCCCCCAAGCCCCAAGCACTGTAAATCCACGCCGCAGCCGTGCCAATGGCAATGAGCGAAAACATGTTGGGACGGCCTCGCCACAGAGCCTGCCCACCCTCGGCGTAGATCTGGCGGCCAATCCACATCACCGGCAGCGCGAATAGCAGGTGCAGAACGCCCACCCGCAGCGGATACTGAGCCAAGGACAGCGCCGGAACAACAGGCGCGGCCATCTGCTCGGCCATCTCCACTGCAAAGAGCGGCAACCAAAACGCAACAGCCCAGCGAAACGCACCCGCTTGCTCGGCCAGTTCGGCCCGCTTGCGCTCCTGCCGCCTAGCCGCGCCTTCGGCTTCGGGTGCTTGCACCCGCGCCTGGAACCCCGCCTTTACCACGGCCGCTGCAATGCTTTCCTCATCCACAGCCGCCGGATCAAAGCGCACGGCCATCTGCTCGGTCGCCAAGTTCACGTCAGCCACTTCAACGCCGACCAAGCCGGACACCTGTTGCTCGACCTGCCGCACGCAGCCAGCACAGTGCATGCCCTCAATGGCAAAATGTTGTTCTTTACTGTTTTCCGTCATCGCTGCCCGTAGGGGCGGTTCGCGAACCGCCCCTACGCCTTAGTCGAGTGCGCCTATCAGTTGCTTGATCTGCCCCCAAGTCGATCCCTCGACCGCCGTATCGTACGATGCGGGCGGTGGAGTGCTCGTTGGGTCGCCGGGGTTGAACACCTTCCCTGCTAGGCTAGCATCGCCTTCGTGGTCGTGTTCCGTATGGTCTTCCTCCTCACCGTGGTCGTCCTCCTCCCCATGATCGTCCTCCTCACCATGATCGTCCTCCTCCCCATGATCTTCCTCCTCCCCATGATCTTCCTCCTCCCCATGATCTTCCTCCTCCCCATGATCTTCCTCCTCACCATGGTCTTCCTCCTCCCCATGATCTTCCTCTTCCCCATGATCGTCCCCTGTGGGGTCGGGATCGCCCACCATCCAAGTACCTTCGGGGTCACCTAGTTCCGCGCCATTAGACGCTCCGTCGCCGTCGGAGTCCAACGCCGCCAGTTCTGGGCCCCAAAGCACGTCACCGGCTGGACCGGACGCAGTGAGGAAGTTGGTTACGATCTCTATGCCAAACGGATTGAGCGGCGAACCACCTCCAGCCGTGTGGCAGGTGTTACAGCTAGCCGCGGAGCCGTTGGGAACCTGTCTTACGCGCTTGCTGCGCGCGTCGGCTTGTTCGGCAACTACGCCGCCTAAAAAGAGCACGGCTACCAGCAAAATTCGCAAAGTCATACTAAAATCTCCTTTCCTCGATATACGCCGCGAAATATCTCACTTTTTAGAACATGTCCACGTTTAGCCCTGCAAGTCAATACAAATCCACGTTTAGCCCTGCAAGTCAATACAAACCCTCGCCTCACACTACCAAATCGCACATATTTAAAGTCCATTCCACAGGAGGCAACGCTCATGTCCACCGCTCAACGTCTCGACCTCAGTGAAGTGCGGCCACAGGTTGATGTCGATCCAGCGACTTGCGTCTATCACCGGCTCGCACCGGCTAGCGAATTTGCCGACGGCGAGGGCCGGCCCTTTACCATTGACGGCATTCACCTCGCAGTCTTTCTCTACGAAGGCTCCTTTCACGCCGTTGACAATCGCTGTCCGCACATGGGCTATCCCATGTCCAAAGGCAGTATCCGCGACGGAGTGCTGATCTGCCACTGGCACCACTGGGAATTCGACCTAAAGACCGGCGGCTGCCTGCTCACTTCGGGCGACGACCTAAAAGCCTTCCCCGTCGAAGTCCGCGACGACGGCTACGCATGGGTCGGCATCCCGCCCGGCGAGAAGGAAGAGGCCCGCCTGCGGCTCGTAGCTCGCGGTAAGCGCGCACTCGAACAAGGTCTTAAAGACCGCAGTTCCTTCCTCATCGCCAAAGCGGTCGCCGCACTCCGCCAGACGGGTGCCACCCCGCAGGAAATCATCCAACAGGGGCTTTACTACGGCGCACACAAAACCAGCGAAGGCTGGTCCTCGGGCGTCGCCATCCTAACCCTCGCGGCGAACATGTGGGACGACATCGCCGAGGCCGACCAAAACCTCTTTCTCGTCCACGGTTTGACCCAGATTTCGCGGCGCACCTCCGGCTCGTCGCGCCGCCAGCGCTTTCCCTTTCCCCGCGCCAATGACGACCAAGACCTAGCCACTCTCAAGCGCTGGTTTCGCACTTTTGTCGATCAGCGGCACCACGGCGCGGCCGAGCGCATCTTGCTCACCCTGCACGACCGCGACTGTGGCAAGGAAACCCTCGCGGATTTCGTCTTCACCGCGGCCACGGACTTCTACTTCACCGGCGACGGGCATGCCCTCGACTTTGCCAACAAAATGTTCGAGGCGCTCGACTACGTGGAATGGGTCGGCGCGCACGAAATTCTCCGCCCGATCGCCGTCGATCTAGTGAGCCGCACCCGCCACGAAGAGACCTCGCGCTGGGCCGACAGCCTGCCAGTCTTGGAAAGCATCTTCACGCGCCTAGACGAGATCTGGGAGGACAATCAGCGCAACGAAGCCACCCTCGACGTCTCCGAGTTCACCCAAGTCATGCTCGGCGACGACTTTGAACCCATCCTCACCCGCGTCGAAGAGGCCCTGCGCGCTGGCGTTCCGCCGACCCAGCTATGCCGCGCCATGACCTATGCCAGCGCATTGCGCACCCTGCGCTTCCACCTCAAAAACGAGGGCGACTGGCACGACGTGGCCAACATTTATTCCTACGCCCACGCGCTCTACTGCACCTTCCACTACGCCGCCAGCAAAGAGCTGTTGCGCGCCATTTTCCACGGCTCGGTCTTCCTCACCTACCTGCGCTGGCTCAACATGCCCTCTGCCCGCGTCCCACGGCACGGGCAGAAGCTCGACGAGCACTTCGCCTCCAGCGAGGACATGCTTAAGCGCCTCGGCGAACTAGCCGATTTCCAGAAGGTCTTTGAGGCCGAAATCCTCGTCAGTCAGTACCTCGAAGAAGGACACGACGTCGCCAAGCTCCGCCACGCCTTGGCCCACATCATGCTCCGCGAAGACGCCGAGCTGCACATGTTCCAAGTGCTCGAAGCCGCGTTCCGGCACTACGACTTGAGCGACGACCCCGAGGAAAAGCGCGTCCACCTGTTGGCGGCGACCCGCTATATCACCGCGCAAAAGGTGATGAAGAACATCCTCTGGGCCACGGAAAACGCCGAGCGGCTCCAGCGCGGCGAACTCCTCAGCGAGCGCGAAGACGACGATTGAGATAGTGTCACCTCCAGATCGCCCTGCCCCACCACGGCCACGTCCTCGGGGACGCGTAGCCCCGCCTCCCACAGCGCGCGACAGAGGCCGCAACTGCCGGGCGATATCCTTGATGGTGACCCGTTTCTTGCTCATGCCTCTTGTCTGTCCCCCACAAGGCTCTCTGTGCTAACCAATGACCACGCCTAAGGCCATTACCATGGCCGCCGGACCCGTCTAGTCCTAAGACAGGGGCCGACCCGCTCCTGTAGAGGGAGTCCACCAGAACATTCCCCGTGATCACCGAGGGTGGACGCTCGGAGCAGCGGTGTCAAAATCGACTTGACGTTTCACGTGAAAATTAATAATGTTCACGTGGACATCGACTTTGCTTTAGGAATTATATCGATAACAAGGTGGTACCGTCCCAGACTTCTGCGTGGTTTGGGTAGCAAGCCCGGCTGGCCTGCACATGACCGTGCAGGTCTCGGTCGCCTTGACACATCCATTATAGACACACGGAGGTTACTGCATGCGCTTTCTCTCGATTAATATGCCGTTTGGGAAGTTTCGTTGGGCATCGCCCTTCACCAAGGAGCGGCTTGCGTTGTCGATGGCCGTCCTATCGGTCTCCGCTGCGTTGCTCGCGGCGGTTCCGGCCGAGGCGCAACGAGACAGGACGCGGCCGACCATATCTTCAGCCCGTGTCATCGACCCGTACCTCGTCGAGGTGACCTTCAGCGAGCGAATGGAATACGCCGCGCACGCGTATTCCGCCAAGATCATCGTCAACGGCACGGAGTATCCCAAGAACATGGCCACCATGATGTGCCACCGGGCGCGCGGAGCGGGTACTTGCGATACGCACAACACCCAATGGTTGTGGGTCCAGGTCCAAGACCCGATCTACTCGGGCGACACGGTCACGTTCAGCTATTTTCCGACTGAGGAGGAAAGCGGCTACAGGATCAGAGACCTCTCACACAACCAGTTGCTCCAGGTGACGAATTACTCGGTCACCAACAACAGCACGGCCACCAAGCCGACACTGACGATAGAGCAGGTCAACGCGACCGTCGCCGCGGGCGGGAAAGCCAAGTTTCGCATCAGGGCAACGGCGAACGGCGCGGTATGGCCCTCGTTGACCAAGACCATCGCCTCGCGCCCAGGGACCCACGGATTCCCTTTTCGCTTGGTCGGGCTTCCGATATACCTGGAGTACAGCACGCCCTTTGGCAGTCACGTCAAGCATCTCATGCGCCAGCACCGGGACGGCGACAACTACTGGGACCTGGAGAAGTACGTCCCCACTGGGAGAGGTAGCGGTCCGCTGACCGTCACGTTGAAACCGTATGGGAAATTCTACTCTGTCGGGTCGTCCAATTCGACGTGCATTCGGATCGGGAGCGGACCGGCCTGCGCGTCAAGTCAGGTGAGCGCCGAGCCGCTGACGGCCGCGTTCGACGACGTGCCGGGATCGCACGACGGCACCGCGTTCACATTCCAGATCGAATTCAGCGAGGCCGTGTGGGCGAGCGCGGATCAGATGCGGAGCGCAGTCGGCGTAACCGGCGGCACGATGACGGCCGCGGCACTGGCCACTGGCAGCAACAGGCTGTGGGACTTCACCGTCACGCCGTCCGGTACCGGAACCGTCACGCTCTCTCTGACGCTGCCGGAGACCTGCACCGAAACCGGAGCGATCTGCACATCCGACGGCAGGAAGCTGTCGACCGCGACAGCGATCGAAGTCGCGTACGGCAGCGGGTTGTCGGTCGCCGACGCCGAGGCGATCGAGGGCGATGACACGACGCTGGACTTCACGGTGACGCTGTCTCCGCCGGTGAGCGGCACGGTCACGGTGGCATACGCCACCTCGGACGGAACCGCGACGGCCGGCTCGGACTACACCTCCACCAGCGGGACGTTGACCTTCTCGTCCAACGAGACGACAAAGACGGTCTCGGTGCCGATCCTCGACGACACAGTGGAAGACCACGGCGAGACCTTCACGCTGACCTTGAGCAACCCGACGGGCGCCTTGCTCGCCGACGCCACGGCGACCGGCACGATCACCGCGCCGCCCCTGACAGCGACCTTCGGGGACGTGCCGGAATACCACGACGGCGAAAACACCTTCACCTTCAGCCTGCAGTTCAGCGAAAACCTCGCGGGCCTCAGCCACGAGACGTTGCGCGACGCCTTCTATATCTCCGGCGGGAGCGTCACCGCAGCCCGGCGCAAGACCCGGGGCAGCAACCAGAGTTGGGAGATCGAGGTCCGGCCCAGCGCCCGCGAGACGGTGGCGATCTCGCTGCCGGTCGGCGCGGTGGAATCCAGCGACGGCCGGAGCCTGAACGCCGCGGTGTTGGCCACGGTGTTGCCCCAGCCGTTGCTGACGGCCAGCTTTCAGGACGTGCCGGTGTCTCACGACGGCGAAAACACCTTCACCTTCAGCCTGCAGTTCAGCGAAAACGTCGAGGGCCTCAGCCACGAGACGTTGCGCGACGCTTTCGAGATCGACGGCGGGAGCGTCACCGCAGCCCAGCGCACAACCTCGGGCAACAACCAGAGCTGGGAGATCACGGTCGAGCCAGACGGAAATGGAGCCGTGTCGATCTCGCTGCCGGTCGGAGCCGTGGAATCCAGCGACGGCCGGAGCCTGAACGCCGCGGTGTCGGCCACGGTGGCGAGCCCGGCGACCACGCCGCTGACGGCCAGCTTTCAGGACGTGCCGGCGTCTCACGACGGCGAAAACACCTTCACTTTCAACCTGCAGTTCAGCGAAAACGTCGAGGGCCTCAGCCACGAGACGTTGCGCGACGACGCCTTCGAGATCGACGGCGGGGACATCATCGCAGCCCGGCGCAAGACCTCGGGCAACAACCAGAGCTGGGAGATCGAGGTCGAGCCCGACGGAAATGGAGCCGTGTCGATCTCGCTGCCGGCCGGCGCGGTGGAATCCAGCGGCGGCCTGCGCCTGAACGCCGCGGTGTCGGCGAGTGTGGTCGGGCCGACGCCGCTGACGGCCAGCTTTCAGGACGTGCCGGCGTCTCACGACGGCGAAAACACGTTCACCTTCAGCCTGCAGTTCAGCGAAAACGTCGAGGGCCTCGGCTACGCAACGTTGCGCGACGACGCCTTCGAGATCGACGGCGGGGACGTCATCACAGCCCGACGCATAACCCCGGGCAACAACCAGAGCTGGGAGATCACGGTCGAGCCGGACGGAAATGGAGCCGTGTCAATCACCCTGCCGGCCGGAGCCGTGGAAACCAGCGGCGGTCGGAGCCTGAGCGCCGCGGTGTCGGCGAGTGTGGCCGGGCCGCCGGTGGGAGTGTCGGTCGCCGATGCGGAGGTCGACGAGGGCGAAGGCGCGGTGCTGTCCTTCGCGGTCACGCTGAGCCGCGCGGCGGAAGTCGCAATGACAGTCGACTATGCCACGTCGGACGGCACCGCGCAGGCGGGCGCGGACTACACGGCTGCAAGCGGCACCCTCTCGTTCGCAGCCGGCGAATCGTCGAAGACCATCGAGGTATCGGTGCTCAACGACTCACACGACGAGGGGGACGAAACGTTGACGCTGACGCTGTCGAACGCCTCGACCGGCGTACTCAGCGACAGCGAGGCCACAGGAACGATCAAGAACCACGACCCGATGCCGCTGGCGCTGGTGGCGCGGTTCGGCCGGACCGCGGCCGTGTACGTGGTCGAGCAGGTAGAGGAGCGGATAGCGGCACCCCGGGGACCGGGCTTCGAGGGCCGCTTCGCCGGCCGACCGTTGCGGCGCGGAGCGGAGCGAGACTTCGCGCTGAGCCTCCTCAACCAGTCCGGCATCGGCGGCGGGACCGGGGCGGCCATGCACCAGCCGATGGGCGCTAACGGCGTACGGCAGGCGGTGCCTGCACCCTTGGGCGCGATGGGCGACCTCCACGGCGGCCTGAACGGCGACGATGTCCTGACGGGTTCGGCGTTCTCGCTGAACCGCGAAACGCGGCACGGCGGCATCCTCTCGTTCTGGAGCCGGGGGGCAAGGTCGCACTTCTCCGGACAGGACGGGACGCTGTCGCTCGGCGGCGACGTGCGCACGATGATGTTCGGCGGCGACTACGCGAAGGGACCGCTTCTGGCGGGCCTGTCGCTGGCGCACAGCCAAGGCCCGGGCGAGTACGCCGGGACCGGAGGCGGACAGGTTGCCTTGGCCGTGACCGGCCTCTACCCGTGGCTGGGGTACCGGGCGACCGAGCGCGTCACGGTCTGGGGCGTCGCCGGGTACGGCGTTGGCGGCCTGCTGCTGACGCCTGACGGGGCACCGGCCCTGCGGAGTGGTCTGTCGATGGCACTGGCGGCGGCGGGAACGCGGGGAGAACTGGTCGCTGGCGGCACCCGTGGCTTCGAACTGACGTTCAAGGCCGATGCGCTGTGGGTCGGCACATCGGTCGCCGGCGTGGACGGCCCGGCCGGCCGGTTGAACGCGGCCGAGGCGGCGGTGACGCGCTTTCGGACGGGGCTGGAAGGCTCGCGGACCTACTCGTCGGGCGGCCGGGTGTCGTTGACGCCGAGCGTCGAAGTCGGACTGCGGCACGACGGCGGCGACGCAGAAACCGGCGCCGGCATGGACGTGGGCGCGGGCCTGATTGGGTCGGATGCATCGACCGGACTGGCGGTGGATGTGCGGGTGCGGACGCTCGTCGTGCATCAAGCTGAAGGGTTCCGCGAGCAGGGCATGGCACTGTCCCTGAGCTACAACCCGACGCCGTCGACGCCGCTGGGCTTCACGGCCCGGGTAGCGCCGTCGTGGGGCGGCCAAGCGACGCGGGGGTCCGAGGCGCTGTGGAGACGCGAGACAATGGCGGGGATGGCGCACGGCAGCTTCGCGCAGGGCAGCCGCCTCGACGGTGAGGTCGGCTACGGACTGCCGCTGGGGCGCCGTTTGGTGGGAACGTCGCGGATCGGCTTCAGCACGTCGGAGTACGGCCAGGCCTACCGGATCGGCTACGGCATCGCGGTGCTCGACCGGGAGAGCCTGAACTTCGACCTGGGCGTCGACGCGCAGCGGCGGGAGAGCTCGATGCTCGGGGGCGCAGACACGGGATTTTTCGGCCGAGCCACGCTGGGGTGGTAGGGACTCCACAGGAATGCGTCGAGAAACACATGCACGGCAACTCCCCAGGCCGTGGTAGCGCTTCTCCTGTCACGTTGGACCGATCAGGTGGACCCGCAGGACTCTCGCACAATCAGGCGGGAGGGCAGGGTGACTTTCCGAGGGCGGGGGCAAGCGCCGCCTTGCAGCAACTCCAGCATCAGATCCATCACTGTCTCGGCGATCTCTTCGTAGGGGGTGGCCAAGGTGGTCAGGGCCGGCTCCATATAGGCTGACACCTCCAGATCGCCCTGCCCCACCACGGCCACGTCCTCGGGAACGCGTAGCCCCGCCTCCCGCAGCCCGCGACACAGGCCGATGGCAATGTAGTCGGTCCGGCAAACATAGGCCGTGAACCGGTCACGGCTCGCCTTGCCTAGCTGATAGCCTGATCGAACCAAATGATCTGCACGTAGGCGCTCCGGGGTCAGGTGGTGCTCTTGCATGGCTCGGAAATAGCCTCGTGCCTTGGCGGAACCCACGCGATCCCGATTCCAGTCCGAGCCGATAAACCCGATCCGCTCGTGCCCGAGTCGGATCAGATGCTCTGTGATTTCGAAAAAACCCGCCGTCTCATCCAGCACGACTCCGCTCAGTTCCGTGCTCGTCGGATAGACAAACGTCACTACGGGCAATAGGCCATCTACCGCCCGGAGAATGCGCTCGGACTCTCCCTCCTCCCCTAGGGTATGGATCAGGAGACCGTCGACGCCACGGGCCATCGTCTGCTGGATCTGCCGGCTCCGGTCCGTTGGATAAACCGGAGAACGCGGATGCGCATGAGCGTCCAGGCTCACCAGGAGTTGGTAGTTCCGCCGGTCCGCCGCCTTCAGAATCTCATCGGCGTACGTGCCATGAATCTCGCGGTTGAGTTGGTAGGTCAGCAGGCCCAAGGTGCCCGTACGTCCGCTCGCGAACCCCTTCGCCATCAAGTTGGGAGTGTAGCCCAGATCCGCGGCCAGCCGCTTGATCTGTTCTCGGGTTTTCTCAGTCACCAAGGCGGAAACCTTGGGGTCCTGAGATAAGGCCCGAGATACGGTTGTATGCGTAATCCCCAACTGCCGGGCGATATCCTTGATGGTGACCCGTTTCTTGCTCATGCCCCTTGCCTGTCCCCCACAAAGCTCTCCGTGCTAACCAGTCGCGATGATGAACACGCCTCTAATGGTCAATATGTCACCGATGTAACCGATGCGCAATTTTCGCCCAGGATGTGCGGTCGGCGAGTCGCGGCCGCGATTCGCCCGACGCCTGCTACGCCGACATTGGCGTGCGCCTTTTAAGGATTCGTTAACCCTTGATTTCTTTTACTCTTTTTTATTAACCGACGATTGAGAAACGTTACTCCGCTGACCGCCAAGCCGCCACCCGCAGCTTCCACTCCTCGACCGCGCAGTAGAGCACCGGCACAACCGGCGCAGTCAGTACCACCGCCATCATGCCGCCGAAGGTGGGAATGGCCATCGGCAGCATGAGGTCTGCGCCGCGTCCACTCGCCGTCAGCACAGGGATCAGCGCCAAAATCGTGGTGGCCGCGGTCATCAGGCAGGGGCGGATGCGCCGCACCCCAGCGGCGAGCGCAGCGCGGCGCATCGCCTCAACAGTCTCTGGCTTTTGCTCGCGGAAGAGTTGGCGCAGATACGTCGCCACGATCACGCCGTTGTCCGAGGCAATGCCAAACAGCGCGAGAAAACCCACCCACACCGCCACGCTCAAGTTCAGCGGACGGACGTGGAAGAGGTCGCGCATCTGTGTGCCGAAGACCGAGAAATCCAAAAACCATTCCTGCCCGTAGAGCCACAGCATGGCAAAGCCGCCGGCCCAAGCCACCGCAACCCCAGAAAAGACCATCAGGGCCGTGGCGGCGTTGCCAAACTGGAAATAGAGAATGAGGAAAATAATCGCCAGCGCGAGCGGCAGCAGCACGTTGAGCTTCTTCTGCGCCCGCAGTTGGTTCTCGTAACTACCAGCGAAGGTGTAGCTGACGCCGGTCTCCAGCACCAAATCGCCGCTGGCCCTTTTGTTGGCCAAGTAATCTCGGCACGCTTCCACCACATCGACTTCTGCGTACCCCGGCTTCTTGTCGAAGAGCACGTAGCCTAGCAAAAACGTATCTTCGCTCTTGATGACCTGGGGGCCGCGCACGTAGCGAATCTCGGCCAACTCGCCCAAGGGGATCTGCGCCCCGTCCGGCGCTGGCACCAGAATGCGCACCAGTTCCTCGACGCTGTCGCGCAATTCGCGCATGTAGCGCACCCGCACGGGATAGCGCTCGCGCCCTTCCACCGTAGTCGTAACCAGCTTGCCCCCGATGGCGATCTCAATTACGTCCTGTACCTTCTGCAGGGCGATGCCGTGGCGGGCAATGGCCTCGCGGTCGATGTGGATCTCCAAGTAGGGCTTGCCGACGATGCGGTCGGCGTTGACGGTCGCCGCCTCAACCGAGGGCACTTCCTTGAGCAAGCGCTCTATCTCCAAGCCAGCGCGCTCGATGGCCTCCAAACTCGGGCCTTTGATCTCAACGCCCATGGGGGCGCGCATCCCGCTCTGCAACATGACGAGCCGCGCGGCAATCGGCTGCAACTTTGGTGCCGAAGTAGAGCCGGGGATCTGGCCAGCCCGAGCGATTTCCGCCCATATATCGTCGGGCCCCTGTATCCCCGGCCAAGCCGCGCGCCCCGGATTGAGCGCGGGATCCAAGGGCGGACGCCACAAGCGAAAAGGACGCCCATTGGCGGCGGGCACGAGACGACCGGTATCGTCGCGCAGATAGCGGCCCTGTACCTTGTAGGGCGAGCCATCAGGGGCGAGCGCGGGCGTGCCATCGGACGCGCGGAATAGGTCCGTGGCGTGCTCGTCAAACGCGAACAATAGACGACGACCATCCTCGTCGGTCAGGTATTCCGCGCGATAGTTGATCACCGTCTCAATCATGGAAATCGGCGCGGGGTCCAGCGGCGACTCCGCCCGTCCCAACTTCCCCACTGCGGACTCCACTTCTGGTATCTGCGAAATGGCCGCGTTTTGCTTCTGCAGGACGTCGAGCACCTCGCCGATGGAAGCGTGGGGCATGGTCGTCGGCATCCACAGGAACGAACCTTCATCGAGAGGCGGCATAAACTCCTTGCCCAATCCGGGCAGGGCCTCGGCGAGAGCGGCAAAGGGCGCTGAATGGCGCAGGGCGGGCGGCACAAAACCGAAGACGCGGGCAAAACCCAGCCACGCGGACGCGCCCACCAGCAGCAATAGCAAGGGGAACAGTAGGGCCAACCCCTTGTGATCCAGACACCACCGCAGCACACGGGGGAATACATGTTGCAAGGCCCGAAAAAGCGCCAACAAACCGCCGATCAATCCAGCAGCAAAGATAAAATTGCGCCATCCGCCCTTTTCCGGTCCCAGAGGCAACCAATGTTCCGCTAGCACGACGACGACCCCAATAGCCGCAGCGGCCACCATACCCCGCGCCACCCACAAACGCACCCGCTCCGGTACGCGAGCGGCGAGCAAGTGATACGCCCCAATAGCTATCAACAGCAGACCAACCCACCACGACAGCGCGAAGGCCACCCCGAGACCACAGACCGCCCAAAGGCCAGGTGCCCAACGCCCCAGTCGCGTGCCAAACGCGCAGTGCGCCAAGGCCGGCAAAGCCGTCAGCGACAGCCACACCGCAGCCAACAGCGCGAAGGTCTTAGTAAAGGCCAGCGGCGCAAAGAGCTTGCCCTCGGCCCCTTCCATGGCAAAGACGGGCAAAAAGCCCACCACTGTGGTGAGCACAGCCGTCAGCACGGCACCGCCGACCTCGCGCGTGGCGCGAAAGATCACTTCCAAGCGGTCGTCCTCCGCGTCTGCATCCTCCAAGTGCTTGAGGATGTTCTCGCTGATGACGATGCCCATATCGACCATGGTGCCGATGGCAATGGCAATGCCGGAAAGAGCGACTATGTTGGCGGCAATGCCAAAGACCTTCATCGCGGCAAAGCAGGCGAGCACGGCCAGCGGCAACAGCCCAGAGACCAGCATGGCTCCGCGCAGATTCATCACCAGCGCCAGCACCACGATCACCGTTACCAGCACCTCCTCGCTCAGGGCGCGCTCCAGCGTCCCCAGCGTCTCCTCGATCAAGCCAGATCGGTCGTAAAAAGGGATCACCTGCACCTGACTGACCCGCCCGTCGGGCAAGGTTTTCTTGGGCAGACTCGGGGCAATTTCCGCGATCTTGGCCTTGACGCTTTCAATAGCTGCCAAAGGATTGGCACCATAGCGCGCCACCACCACGCCGCCGACCACCTCTGCACCTTCCTTGTCCAACGCACCGCGCCGCAGCGCCGGTCCCAGCGCGACCCGCGCGACATTTTTGACGTAGATCGGGACGTTATCCCGTGCCTTAATCACGGCGTTTTCGAGGTCGGCCAACCCTTTGACAAAGCCGATGCCGCGAATGACGTACTCGGCTCGATTCAACTCTACGGTACGCGCCCCCACGTCCCGGTTGGACATGCGCACCGCGTGGAAGACCTCGTCGAGCCGCACCCCATAGGCGCGCATCGCGTCCGGGTTGACGTCGATTTGGTATTCCTGCACAAAGCCGCCCACAGAGGCCACCTCGCTAACGCCGTCGGCCGCCAACAGAGCATAGCGCACCTGCCAGTCCTGAATACCACGCAACTCGTGCAGATCCCAGCCACCCGTGGGCGCGCCCTGTTCGTCGCGGCCTTCCAACGTGTACCAAAATACCTGCCCCAAGGCCGTTGCGTCCGGTCCCAAGGCTGGCTGTACGCCTTCGGGCAGCAGACCGGCAGGCAGACTGTTGAGCTTTTCGAGGATGCGGGAGCGCGACCAATAGAAATCGACTTCTTCGGCAAAAATCACATAGATGCTCGAAAAGCCGAACATCGAAGAACTGCGGATCGTCTCGACGCCCGGTACGCCCAACAGCGCTACTGTCAGCGGATACGTGACCTGATCTTCCACGTCCTGCGGCGAGCGTCCGGCCCATTTGCTAAAGACGATTTGCTGGTTTTCGCCTATGTCCGGGATCGCATCCACCGGCACCGGGTCGCGCGGTAGCCAATCGAGCTTCCACGCAAAAGGAGCGACGCTGAGGCCCCAACCAACGGTGACGGCGAGCATCAGCACGACGACGAGTTTGTGGACTAGGAAAAAGCGGATTAAGCGGTCCATTGTAGCCTCCTACTCGTGGCCGGCGAAGGTCTCGCGCAGGCTGCCGCAACGGTACATCTGGCCGCCGAAGTAGGGATTTTGGGTCTGCATCGCCTGTTGCAGCCAAGCCGCCCCCTCGTTGTCAAAGGCCATTGGACAGTGAAGAAGATGCACTGGCCCGGCATGGACACCCCCCTGCCGCGCCACCCGAATGAGCACCATCGAGAGCTCGGCAAAGGCTTGGCGAGCCGCGGCGAGATCGACGGCTTTGCTGATGGCGTCCCCGACCTCCTGCGACGCCGGGTGGGCCGCTAGCGCGGCGGCGGCGGCCTGCGCCTCCGGCAAATCGTCCTCGCTCAACGCCTGCTGCATAGCGAAATAGGCCGTCCAGACCGCGGACGGCGGGCTGTGCGCGTGGCCGTTTGGCTCGTCGTCTCGGTGGTCGGCCCGCGCTGGCGCGTTCATCATGCTCGGCTGAGCACGAATCTGCAGGGCACTGTCAATTTTGAACGCGCCATTGACCACCACTTGCTCTCCCTCGCGCAGGCCCTCGTGGACCAGGTAGTAATCCCCTGCCCGCGGCCCGAGCACGACCTCGCGCCCCTCGTACAGGCCCTCGCCGAGCGCGACGTACACTACGGCGCGTTTACCCGTCAGCAACGGTGCCGAAGCGGGTACCACCAGCGGCATCTCGCGCTCCGCCTCGTCGCCAGTGTCATACAGCTCTTCGGCGCGCACTAGGGCCATGCCGCAAATGTCGCAGGCACCGGGCGCGTCGCGGACGATCTCTGGGTGCATCGGGCTGATCCACTTGCCCACAAGTTCGGGCGACATAGCGCGCCCGTGGGCACCCACCTCGGCTTGGGCCACAGCCCACACCAGCATCCCCGGCTTCAGCCGACCTTGCTCGTTGGCCACGTTGACCCGCACGCGCACCGTGCGCGTGCGCTCGTCCAGCACTGGATCGACGAAGGATATCTGGCCGCTGAACACCTCGCCCGGATAGGCTTCAGCCGAGAATTCAACGGCTTGGCCGTAGTGGATCCAAGACATATCCGATTCGTAGGCTCGCAGTTCCAGCCACAGCCGCGACAAGTCCGCAATGGTGTAAATCGGCGTCCCAGTCTGCACGTACGCGCCCTCGCTGAGGTGCTTTTCTATCACCACGCCGCCTGTTGGCGCGTAAATCGTCAGATGGTCGGAGGCTTGGCGCTCGCGCTCAACGCGCTCGATTTGCGCCTCCTTCAGCCCGAGCAGGCGCAGCTTTTCGCGCGCAGCCTCAACTGTCGCCTGCGCCGTCTGCCCAACGGACGTGCCGCTGTCAACCAGTCGCTCGCGGGCACGCAGGGCCTGGATCAGCTCCTCTTGAGCGGTCAACAGTTCAGGGCTGTAGAGATAGGCTATGTGGTCGCCCTTTTCGACTCGCACGCCCGTGTAGTCCACGTACAGCCGATCAATCCGGCCCGCTACCCAAGCGGTGATAGAGCGGACTTGCGTCTCATCTACCGCAATTTTGCCGACCATCCGCGTCTCGACCGGCGCGAAGCGGCGCTCGACCGGCGCAGTCTGGATGCTGGCAAGCTCCTGTGCGGCCGGCGAGAGACGCAACTGGCGCGGGGCCAAAATGTCGCCAGCCTCGGGCGCGGCCACCGGGATTAGGTCCATTCCGCATATTGGACACTGACCCGGCTTAGGCTGGCGAATTTGCGGATGCATCGAGCAGGTCCACGTTTCATCTTGCTCGGCAACCGCGGCGGGTGCATGTCCGCTGGGTGTATCCGAGCCGCCCAAACCCCAGCCCACGGCCAAGCCGACGATCCCCGCCACAATACCAGTAGCTATTATTTGTTTCGTTGCTTTCATGGTTGAATTTCCTCCGTGGGTTCGCCGACCAGCTTTTCAATCTCGGCCCAATGCAGGGCTTGGTCGGTCTGCGCCCGTTCGTACGCTAGCTGGAACTCCAGCAGAGTGCGTTGGGCGTCGATGACCGCGAGAAAATCGCTGCGGTCAGCGGCAAAGGCGCGCTGCGTTACGTTGAGCGCCTGTTCGGCCTTGGGCAGCAAGCTGTCCCGGTAGAGGGCGCTGCGGCTTTGGGCGTCGCGCTGCTTGTACAAGGCCAGTTCAAGCTCGGCAGCGAGCCTATTCTCCTCATCCGCAACGCCCTGCAAGGCAGCCTGATGGCTCAGCTTGGCCGCTCGTTGCCCGGCCTCGTAGGACGAGCGCCACAAGGGCAGGTTGAGCGTGGCCATGGCCATCAGCGGATTCGCGCCCCGGTCGCCGATGTGGATGTAATCGAGGCTCACGGTCAGATCCGGGTAGAACTGCTTGCCGGCCAATTTGACGCCTAGGGACTGCGCCTGCGCTTGAACCTGTCGCATTTGCAACGTCGGGTTCGCGGCCTGCAAGCGCGCCTTTAGCACTTCTTCGTCTAAGTCCAACGCAGCCATAGGCAGCGAATCGGGAACAGCTATCGGAGCCGTCGCCGCGCGGCCGAGCGCCGCATTTAACCGGGCTGCGGTTGGCCGCCGCTGCTGACGCAAGCTGCGCAACTGATCCTCTAAGCGGCCCAATTCCACCTGCGCCTTGAGAACCGGGGCGTGCTCGCCGGTGCCGCCGCGATAGCGAGTGCGGCCTACTTCTTCCAAGTGGGCCAACAGGCGCAAGTTGCCCTCGGTGACGGCAATGGCTCGCTCCAAAAAGTAGCAGTCGTAGTACGCGGCCTTGACCTCGAAAATCAGCGACCGCCGCGTGGCCTCATAGCGCTGGCCCTCGACTGCGGCCTCTTGCTGGGCGATCTGTCCCTTGAGATCCAATTTGCCCTTCCACGGAAAGGTTTGCGCCGCGCTAAAGCGCATTTCCTGCGGGCCGGTGCGCGTCTCCACCGGGCGCGCGAAATAGCCGTAGGTCAGGCGGGGATCGACCCAAGCGCTCGCCGCGGGCACCTTTGCGAGGGCGGCTTGGTAGCGCGTCAAAGCCTGCTTGAGCTTGGGGTTGTGCTGTTCGGCGTAGCGCGCGTACTCCGCGAGTTCGGCTCGGGGGTCGAGCGCTGCTTCTTCCTGCGACCAAACCGGGCCTGCCAGCAGACCGGCTAGCAGCAGGGCCGTTCTATTTTTGTCCATGCAAATACTCCTCGCCGCGCGGAGGTTGGGATTCGCGTACAGACCCCCGCAAATTGAGTGGAGTGTGAAACTTAGAAGCGTCTGGAAATTTCCGGGTATGCCCTAAGCTCGGATAGCTTCTTAGGACAAACTCAGTGCGGCGAGAATCAGATCAGGAAGGAACAGTAGAGCTGGAAGAGCGGGGGATGTGGTTGAGGAATGCGGTTGGGTAGCGGTCGCAGTGCAGACGAGCGAGGCGGCTGGGGCGTGGTCGCCACTATTCCAATCGCGGGCGTTGAAACGGACGGCTGCTCGGCTGGGGGGACAAACGGAGGAGACGCGTTGTTGGATTCGGTGCGCAGACAGCAACAACCCGCTTGCATGCCCTCCTCGCCACAGACATTGGCGACGTGGCAGGGCATGGGGGCGGCCTCTGCGAAAGGAACGCAGAGAACCTGTAGGCCGCTACAGGCGAAAGTTAGTAGCAGGACTAAAGACGTGGTTAAGGGTCGAAAGTTTTTCATTAGCAATCAATCGCTCGGCTACAGCCAAAAGTACGCATATCGACGACCGACGACACGAAAAAGTTTCAACAGCACAGAGTAGGGGCGGTTCGCGAACCACCCCTACTTGGGTACCATCCTTCGCACGCCGCGCTCGTACACCACTTCGTACTCGCCCTCCGGCACCTCCATATTCCGCACGGCCAATTCGCCCATCGTCACCAGCGGCTCAGACTTCAAGAGCAGCTCGTCGAACGACTCATCGGGCGTCTTGCCGGTAGTGTCTAAGACGATGGTGCGGTTCTGGTGGCTAAACAGCGACGCGGCGATCTCTTCCTCAAAACGCGCTTTGACCTCAGCAATGTGTTCCTCGCGCACGACCGGATATTCGTGCGGGCTATCCTGCATCCGCCGCGCGATCTCTTCGTCGGAGGCCGTTACGTGAAATAGCACCACATCGGGCAGATGGGCCTCTAACACCAGCGATTCGTAGAGCCGCTGAAAGCCGTAGTGGAAGTTCGGATAGTAAAAGCTATTCGGATCGTCGCCGTAAAAGCTAGTGTACACGGCCTCCTCTAAATGCCAGCCGACGATCAGCGGACAGGCGTACTTCTTGATGATGTCCACGTGGTAGTGGATCTGCATCCGCTGCCCTCGCTCCTTTATGTCGTTGGGCAGGCCGACCAAGATCTTGCGCGACTCCGGGCTGAGCGAAGCGTCGGGGAGGGTGAAGTGATCGTCGCCGTGGATGGGAACTCGACGGTGCCGGTAGTACTCCCCAAGCATGGTAGCCAGCGTGCTTTTCCCTGCGTATTCAATACCTGCGAAAATGCTGCGCATATCTACTCTCCTTTGGACTTTTCAAGACGGCGTTCTCGGATATATTCTCAAAAGTAAGTCGCCGCACACCCTCCAGCAAACGCCCGCTTATGCCCGCTAGCTCTTCCAAAATCGGCGTCCTCGTCGCCCAGCTCGGCACGCCGCAAGCGCCGACTGCCCGCGCCCTGCGGCCCTATCTGCGCCAATTTCTCTCCGACCCGCGCGTCATCGACCTCCACCCGCTCAGGTGGTATCCCATTCTCTACCTCTTTGTCCTCACCCGCCGACCCGCGCGCTCGGCCGCCCTGTACGCCAACATCTGGACTGACGAAGGCTCACCCCTCATGGTCCATTCCCAAGCGCAAACCCGCGGCTTGCAAGAGCGGTTGGGTGCGGCCTATCGAGTCGTACTCGGCATGCGCTACGGCGAGCCGAGCATCGCGCACGCCGTCCAGTCCCTAGAGCGGGAAGGCATCGAGCGCATCCTCGTCTTTCCCATGTTCCCGCAGTTTTCCTGCGCCACCACCGGCTCGATCTACGATGCGGTCAACCGCGCGGCCTTGGGCCGACGCTGCCCTTGGTTCTTCGCCCGCAAACGCCAGATGCCGGCGCTGCGCTTCGTCCCGCCCTACGCCGATCATCCCGCGTACATCAACGCGCTCAAACAGTCGGTCTCCGAAGCAGTCGCCCGCCTCAGTTGGACGCCCGACCGCTACCTAATCACCTTCCACGGCATTCCCCAGCGCTATGTCGATGAAGGCGACCCCTACCGCCGCCAGTGCGAGGAAACCGCGCGCCAGCTAGCCACAGCGCTGGGCCTCGCAGACGACGAGTGGGTCAGCGGCTTCCAGTCGCGCTTCGGCAAAGAGCCTTGGCTAGAGCCTTATACCGAAGAAGTCCTGGAGCGCCTCGGGGGGCAGGGCGTGCGCCGCTTAGTCGCCATCTGCCCCGGCTTCACCGCCGATTGCCTCGAAACGCTCGACGAAATTGGCCGCGAAGGGGCCGAGCAATTTGCTCACGGAGGCGGCCAACAGTTCCACTTAGCGCCCTGCCTCAACGACCACCCGGCTTGGCTCGACGCCATGACAGCCATCGCCCACCAAGAACTGGCCGGTTGGGATACCTGACAGAAATGTGTCATTTACTTGACACTTCTGTTACTTTTTTGTCATACTTAGCGCGGCTCTGCTATGGACAAGCTACCCCCCGCGCTCGAACGCAAACTCATCCGACTCGGCTCTCGTCTCATCGATCAAAAACGCGGCCGACGCCTCGTCGAGCCAACCAAGGACCGCGACGGCTTCTGGTTTGGCGGCGGCAACTCGGTCCGCGATCCCCGCGATGGTAGCCTCTATCTCATCGGCCGCTACCGCGACGCCGGCGACAGCCGCACTGGGCTGACCGCTGGCCCCCGAGGACGCGCCCTAGCCATCTTTCGCTCGACCGACAATGGACGGAGCTTTGCCGAGGTTCGCACTTGGGATAAATCCGACCTCTACTGCGGCTCGGCCGTGCTCAGCATCGAGGGCAGCGCACTGCGCCTCAACAAGCGCCGCGTTCAAGTCCTAGTCTCCACCGAGAAAGTCCGCCTCTATCCGCGGGCCGTCGCCGCTTTTCAGAAGCCGGGCACCGGCGTCTGGAGCATCGACGCTTTCTCCGCCAGATCCATCGACCAGCTCGACCCACAGGAGTCGATTGCCCCGCTGCTGACCAGCAACGACCCAGCCTATCTGCACCTCAAAGACCCCCACCTCTCGTTCGGGATGGGTCGGCGGCCCCTGCTCCTCTATTGCGCCCATCCTTACACTTGGTCTGCCAGCACTTCGGGCCACGGCGTGCTCGCGGCTGATTCGTGCGAGAGCCACGGCCACGACTTCTTTCCCCGCGGCCCGACCTGGGACGTGGCAGCCTTGCGCGTCACCTGCCGCTTGCCCGTGCCCAAGCTGGGCGCGTTCGCTTGTTTGCCCTCGCTCTCGCTCTACTTCTACGACGGGGCCGAATCCATGCACCCGCTCAAAGCACATACAAAGGCGGTCGCCCGGCCGCGCGGCTACTCCTGCGAGGAATTGGGTGGCTTGGCGTATGGCTTCGATCGCCAATTTCCGCGCCTCCATCGCCTCAGCCACCTCCAGCCGCTCTTCGTCTCGCCGGAAGGCACGGGTTGCTCGCGCTACGCGTCCGTGCTGACCGAAGCAGACGGGGGGCTATTCGCCACTTGGCAGCGCTCGACCTCCACCCGCTCGCAGCCGCTTTTCGGCCACCGGCTCACGCCAGCGCGGGTCAAGTCGCTTCTTTCCTGAAATTTAAGGGGTATCCAGCCGCGCCCGCAGCCAAGCGTCCAAGTCCTCTAAGCACGGCTCGGCAATCGCGTGGGGCATGTCGTACTCTTTATACAGCAAGTCCAACCCAAGGGGAGCGAGCAAGTCTCTGGAGGCACGGGCTTGGGCAATGGGTATGATCGGATCAAAGCGCCCGTGCGACATAAAAACCTTCAGGCCCTGCACTGACGCCGCATTCTCCGGCAACATCTCCGGACAGCACAGCCCACTCAATGCGATGGCCCCAGCAAAATCCCGAGGTCGCTTTAGCGCGGCTGCCAGCGCCATGCTCGCCCCTTGGCTGAACCCCGCGATGAAGATGCGAGCTGGCCGGTGTTCTTGCCGCAACGCATCCACCAGGGACAAGACCTGCACTAAGGGTTCTTCGGCCTCGGCAAAAGCAAAGCGCACTCCCTCCGCGACGATCTCGACATTAAACCATGCAAAGCCGCCGAAATCGAGCGCGTAGGGCGCACGAGCACTAACGCAAATCAGCCGCGCATCCAGGTACGACGCCAAGCCCAGCAGATCCTCTTCATTGGCACCATAGCCGTGCAAAAGCAGAAGCAGCGGCGCACCTTCGGGGGGCGCGTCGGGCGACTTGTGGACGATGTGGCGGAGAGATGCTGTGGTCATATCGCTGAATGAGTTGGATTCATCTCGTGAATATCTATGGCTATCCTACGTCCATCTGCGTCCATCTGCGTCCATCTGCGGATTCGCCGCTACGCTACCGACACTTCGTACTGCCCAGCCCGCCGCAACACCATCACCACCCGCTCCTCTTCGCTGATCAGCTCCTGTACGTGAAAATTGGGGTGGGCCTTCTCGTTGCGCCACACCGTCTCTCCGTTGATCTCGATTTGGGGGAAGCGCTTGTCGCGGCGGGGTACGGACAGGTGCGTCTCGCCGTCGTGTGGCACGGAAAGGCGCGCGGAAAAGCCGCCACCATAGGCCCCCCAAGCGATCTCGACATCGCCGTATGGCGTGGGCACGACGCCCTCGGCGCGTTCAAGGCCGGACAACTGCGGCCGAATCTCCAAGATCCCCTCGACCGTAGGCACCACCCCCAGCACATGCGCCGCCAGCAAACTCTCTGGCCCAGGTTGCGCGGCCACCGACCCGGCCTTCTCGCCCCACGTCCGGCCCGGACGCGCCAGCAAGCGACCCCATTTTCTCTGTACGTAAGCCAAGGCCGCCGTATCTGCTTCCGCCCGCCACAACGCCCCGGCGACAAAAAACGCCTGCCACCAATCGTCTGACGCCGAGCCGCCGGATAGGTGCTCCGCCACTCGTGCCTGCTGCTTGGGGTTGGCCAACGCAAAGTAGAGCACCAAGGCATTCGTCCAGCGGCTGCAATCAGCAGCCCCGACAGCATCGGCAAAAAGCCCTTGCTCTTCGCTCCAAGCGGCTTGCAGTGCCTTGCGTGCTCGGTGATGAGCGCGCTCGCATTGGACCGCTTGTTGACGGTCGCCAATGCGTCGGCACAAGGTCGAAGCCGCTAGCCAAGCTCCAGCCCGTAGCGCGATAGTAGCCGTCGCCGACGCGACCTCAGCTTCGGCCGTTTGCAAGCTATCCACTAGGCTTGCTAGCCGCTCGGCAGTCAATCGCGCACCGTCGTAGCACTGCACCAGTTCGACGAACAGCGCGTGGAAATAAGCCTGTTCCCCGCCAATAGGTGTCTCGCTACCGGCCAGCACGGCGCGTGCCGTATCCACGCTGCCAGTCACATACAAATCGTTCATGGCCCAAACGTAGAGTTGATCCCAGTTGAACTGTTGATCGCCGAGGGCGTACACTTCTTGGCGGCTATCAGCCAAAGTTTGCTCCCCAGTCCCCCACAACCGCTCCCAATCTTCGCCCACGGTTGTAAAGCGCCCGCGCGGCTCGACAACTACGCGCCGCTCCACCAGCGCGACACTGTCTATTTCCATGTCTTCTGGACACGATCCGATCCGCACCACTAGGTAGCGGCACGTCGTCAACTGCGGCGCAGTCCACTCCTGCAACCCGTCGCCACACACGTAGCGCAAGCGCGATTCCACTGCGCCCGCCGCGCGCGCAAAACCTAAGTCAATCACTGCACCGAACTGGCCTCGCAGCCGCAGATGGGGAAATCCGCAGAGCAACCGCCCGAAGTCCAAAACCAAGTACGCGGCCCGAGCTTCGTCTGTTGCCTGCACCAAGGAGTGGGTTTTACCGCCTGTCAGGAATGCTTCTCGCCGCACGCATTTGGCAGTCTGCATGGCCTCGGGGCGGGCGACCCATTCGAGCGCACCCTCGCTAGCTACCTCGCCAAAAGCCACCACCTCCCGCGCCCACACCATGCTTTCCACCGCGGGCAACGGCGACCATTCCCTCGGCTCAGCTCCATCCACCACAGCCGCTTCCCGCCACCCTGCAAATTTCCCTTTGGCCCACTCAGCCGGTGCCAGCGCGGCCACATAGCTAGCCGGACCCCAAGCATCGGCCGGCCGCACCTGCCAAGGCGCACCGGTGTACAGCTCCTGCTCGGCCCCATCGCTGCGCTCAATTTTGCCCTCGGCGCGGAACCAGTCTGCCTCGCCGCAGCCGATGGCAAAGACCAACAGCAGATTTTCGCCTTCCCGCAGCGCAGCGTCCAACGCGAACTGTTCCCACATCGGCACTTCGGCCACCGCTGGCCCCAATCCCCTGCCCACTCGCTCGCCGTTCAAGTACACCTCGTACGGCCCACTCGCAGCACAGCGCAGCAACCCTTGGGCTGCTGCGCTGTTCAGGTGGAATTCGAGACGGATATATACGGCCAGAGCGGCCGGGTGCCATATAGCTTGCGAGTTCATACTCAATTTACGGGCATCCGCATTCCCACTAGCCGCGTCCCCCGCTCTCCCAGCACCCGCATCATAAACGCGGCCCCCGGCCTAATTTCTTCCAATGCGTCTTCATAATCTTCCACATTTTCCACCACGGTTTCCGCCTGTTTGTATTTGATCGCCTGAATGAGTTCCCCTCTACGCAAACCTCGCTTCGCCGCCTCGCTGCCTCTGGCCACTCGCACGACCATCACCCCAGATTCATCTTCGTATCCAAAGCGTTCCAAGCGTTCCGCCCACTCGTCTTTCAGGTTCTCTACCCTTATCCCCAACGGCCCCCTCGCCTCGCCGGAATCGCGGGAACCGGCAGACGTAGCCAATACATCCTCAGTCAGGGCCTCCAGTTCGACCTCAATGTGCTTTTGCTCGCCGTCGCGCAGTACCAGTAACTCGACCTCCACGCCAGGGGCCGTGCGCCCGATTAGACTCCTCAGATCAACTGCGTTATGCACGGGCTGGCCATCGACTTCTAGCACGATGTCGTCCCTTTTGACGCCCGCCTTATCCGCCGCTCGCCCGGAACTCACGCTAGTGATCAACACACCTTGGGTATTGTCCAGCCCCATGGCTTCGGCTAGCAGTGGCTCCAAGTTTTCGATACGCACGCCGAGCAAACCGCGCCGCACCTCGCCGTGCTCAATGAGTTGATCGGCCACGTGCGTAACCAAGTTGATCGGAATAGCAAAGCCAATGCCTATATTGCCGCCGTCGTGGCTAGATATGGCAGTGTTGATGCCCACGAGTTCCCCGCGCAAGTTGACTAGGGCACCGCCGCTGTTGCCCATATTGAGCGCGGCGTCGGTCTGGATGAAAGAGCCGTACTCGGCCCCGAAACGCTTCCGTCCCAGTGCGCTGACCGTGCCCATGGTCACTGAGTGGGCTAAGCCCAAGGGATTGCCTATAGCCATCACCCACTCGCCCTCGCGTAGCTGATCTGAGTCGCCCAATGTCATGGCGGGCAGGTTCTCGACGTCGATCTTCAGTACGGCGACATCGCTCAACGAATCGCGACCGACCACCTCGGCTGCAAAAAAACGCGAATCCGTCACTTCTACGCGGATGTTATCGGCGTGGCGAATCACGTGATTGTTGGTAATGATGTACTGCTGACCGTCAAACTCAGCGATCACGCCCGCGCCTTGGCCACGGCGAGGCTGGTCAGGGGCTCGAAAGGGCCTTCCCCTTCCCCACGGAAGATCAAATACGCGGCCTTCCTCGGTGCCTTCCGTGGTGATTTTTACAACGCCGGGCTTGACCTGCGCGGCCAGTTCGGCGAAGCCATCGCTCATCTGGCGTAGAAACTGCAAGTTATCGCTGGCTTGGACACTGCTGGCCACGGCGAGGCTTAAAATGAATAGGGAAAAGCAAAATTTTCGCATGGTATTTCCTCTCTGAAAAAGGGTGTGAAAATACGGATATTTCTCAATGTCCACAAAAAAAGACGACAAGCGCTAACTTTCGGTTCCCACTTCCAGCGACTGGTGCCGCACGGCCAATTGGCCTTCGTCGAGTACCACCTCAACCCGCGACCCCTCGGGCATGTCTCCAGCCACCAGCAAGCGAGCGATCCTCGTTTCGAGCTCGCGCTGCAAAAATCGCTTGAGCGGTCGAGCACCATAGACCGGGTCGAAACCTGCGTGGGCAATGTGCCGCCGCGCCGGTGCCGCGACCACCAACTCGATGCGCTTTGCAGCCAGCCGCTGGCGCAGATCGTCAATCAGCAGTTCGACGATCTTCTCGATCTCCGCCAAAGTCAGCGGCTTGAACAGCACCACGTCGTCGACCCGGTTGAGAAACTCAGGGCGAAAGTGCGCCCGCAACTCGCCCATGACCTGCTCGCGCACGGACTCGGCGATCTCCCCTTTCGGCGTCAGGCCCTCGACCAAGTGCGGCGAGCCAATGTTGGAAGTCATAATCACCACGACATTCTTAAAATCCACCACCCGGCCCTGCGCGTCGGTGAGCCGCCCGTCGTCCAAAAGCTGCAACAGCGCGTTAAAAACGTCCGGGTGGGCCTTTTCGATCTCGTCGAAGAGCAGCACCGAGTAGGGCTTGCGGCGCACGGCCTCGGTTAGCTGGCCGCCCTCCTCGTAGCCCACATACCCAGGAGGTGCGCCCAACAGCTTGGACACCGAGTGCTTTTCCATGTACTCGCTCATGTCTAAGCGCACCATGTTCTCCTCAGCGTCAAAGAGGGCTTGCGCCAGAGCCTTGGCCAACTCGGTCTTGCCCACGCCCGTCGGCCCCAAGAAGACAAAGGAGCCGATAGGCCTTTGCTCGTCTTTGATGCCAGCGCGCGCCCGCATCACGGCATCGGCCACCAAACTCACCGCCTCGTCCTGTCCCACGACTCGCTGGTGTAAAGTCTGGTCGAGGCGCGCCAATTTCTCGCGCTCGCCCTCGGTCAGTCTCTGTAGCGGAATGCCGGTCCAACGCGCGACAATCTCGGCCACCTCCTCTTGGGTGACTTCCTCGCGCAGCAGTCGCGGGCCATCGCCCTCGGTCGCTTGCTGCGCCGCGGCTAGCTGCCGCTCCAACTCCGGCAATTTTCCGTGTTTTAGCTCGGCGGCGCGGTTCAGGTCGTATTGGCGCTCGGCTTCTTCGATTTGATGCCGCACCTGCTCGATTTCCTCGCGCAACGCGCGCTCGCCCACGAGGGACGCGCGCTCCTCCTCCCATTGGGCGCGCAAGGCACCAGCCTGTAACTTGAGGTCGGCCAGCTCCTTGCGCAGGCTTTCGAGGCGTGCCTCACTGGTTTTGTCCTGTTCCTTTTTTAGTGCGGCTTCCTCGATCTCTAGCTGCATGACCCGGCGCTCCACTTGGTCCAACTCGGCCGGCACCGAGTCGATCTCCGTGCGGACGGTAGCGCATGCTTCGTCGATTAGGTCGATGGCCTTGTCTGGCAAGAAGCGGTCCGAGATGTAGCGGTTGGACAGCACGGCTGCATCCACCAAAGCATTGTCTTGGATGCGCACGCCGTGGTGGACCTCGAATCGCTCGCGCAAGCCCCGCAGGATCGAGATTGAATCCTCTACTGTGGGGGCGTCTATCAGCACCGGCTGGAAGCGCCGCTCCAGCGCGGCGTCCTTCTCGATGTGCCGGCGGTGTTCGTCGAGCGTGGTCGCGCCGATGCAGTGCAACTCGCCGCGGGCCAGCATGGGCTTGAGCATATTGCCCGCGTCGGTCGAGCCCTCGGTTTTGCCAGCGCCGACGATGGTGTGCAACTCGTCGATAAAGAGCAAGATGCGGCCCTCGCTGGCGCGGATTTCGTCGAGCACGGCCTTGAGCCGCTCTTCAAATTCGCCCCGGTACTTGGCTCCGGCCATCAGCGCACCCATGTCCAGCGCAAAGATCGTCTGATCCTGCATCCACTCGGGCACATCGCCGCGCACGATGCGCTGCGCCAAACCCTCGACGATCGCGGTCTTACCCACGCCTGGCTCGCCGATGAGCACTGGGTTGTTCTTGGTCTTGCGCGAGAGGATGCGGATGGTGCGGCGAATCTCTTCGTCGCGACCAATCACCGGGTCGAGCCGACCGGCGCGCGCCTGCGCCACCAAGTCGAGTCCGTAGCGCTCAAGGACCTCATAGCTAGTATTCATGTCGGTTCCCTTTCAAAAGTCGGTTTTGCCTGTCCAAATGATTGCAAATACCGTACCAGCGCCGATAGGTTCCTCTTTTGACACATTTCGCCCATCGAATAGGACATTGTGGCACTCAAGGCGTTGGAATGGACAAAAAAGATCGAGGGAGACCGTCAGACGAGACTCAAGCGCAAGAACATCACGGAAATGGCAGTGCCCTTCGCTATTCCCGGTAAGAGGCCGCCGCGCATGGCGAGGCTGGTCTCCAACAAGCGGATCTGCATGGACGACAGCACAAACGGGCCGAAGGCAAAGCCGACCGCTGAACTGCTGCTCCGACCGCCCAGCGACAATCCAATGCGGGCCGGCAACCAGTCCGCCAGCCAGTACTCGACTCCGCCGGCCAGCCGCGGCCGAGTCCGCATCCCAAACTTGGAACTGAACGCCTGGTCCCAATTGCCAACCACCGTTAGCTGGGGCTTGGCCTGATAGGCCACCCCGAGCCGCAGCATGGCCGGTAGCGAGCGCGAGAACGGCTCTTGACTGATCTGCTTGGTAAAGTCTGGATCGCCGTCGCCGTCGAAATCCGGGTTGTCGAATACTTCCTCAATGGACCGCGAATCCGCGTCCAAGAAGCGTGAGATGCGCAATTCGTTGGTCGCGAGAAAAATGGAATCTTGGCGCACCCCCTCATTCCAAGAGAACATGTCGAGCAAGTTGAGCATACTCAAGCTAAAGGTCGTCTTGCGATTTTTGGCTCGGCCAGCAATGCCAATGTCGATGCCAACGCCGACGCCCCTTTTGGCGTGCTGAGTAATCAGCCAAGCATCCGCCTCAGCACCGCCGACATGGGCTACCAGCCCGGTGCCGCCGGATTCGATAATCTCTCCGTAGCTACCCATCGAGAGCTTGAGCGTACTGCCGACTGTGAACTCGCTTAGATAGGGCGTGAGACGAGCAGGCAGTGCGGGCTTTGCAACGGCGACATTGAGCGTACCCACAGCCCACCCCGACCCATTCCAGTCGCTGATGTCGTATCCTTCGCTCTTGCTAGCCACCAAGCGGTCCTCCGCAAACTCATTGCCAAAAAAGAAAAGCTCTAACACGTCCTTGGGAATTTCGCTCTCGACCCCGCTGGTAAACCCCACGGCAATAGCCGAGCGCACTTCCTCGACGGCAAAGGCCACCCCTCCGTTGAGCGGGAGGCCCGCAACGACCGTCGGCTCGATATCCCCGTTCATGCGCAGACCCGCGTCTGGGATGTCGGCGAGCAGCTTTTTTTTCTCCACTGGGCTAATGTAGTACGGGCTACCATTGGGAGACACCTTCTCGTTGGCAGCCGTGAAGTTGGCGTTGTATGTGGCGACTGAAAAGCTGTTGTTTTCGACAGCCAAGCAAAGGCCCGCGCCGAGCAGGTCCCAAGAAAACTTGCGGCTGTCCGACAGAGCTAAATTCGCTGGATTCCAAAAGACAGCTTCCGGGCCCCGGGCCAGCGCCGTATAGGCTTGGCCCAGCGCCACGGCTCGCGGGCTAGCGTCGCCGGGAACGGCGGCCACCTGCCTGTAGGCCCCGGTGACAAGCAGGGCGGCTAGAACGATCAATCCCTTGCCTTGCACTGGTGCCCTACTTGACCAAGTCTTCGTTGAATTCCATAAAAATCACTGCCCCAGCTTCCACCGCGACGAAATCACTCGCCCGCATCACCACCTCGCTCGGCGTCTTGTCCAACTCGACCAGCATGCCCGTATAGATGCCCTCCTCTCGCAGAAAGACCTCCACGTCTTCGTCCGAGAGCGCGAGCCGTTGGTGGCTGAATGCACTCGCCACAACCTGTCCTTCGGGACCGACCTCGCCAGCCCCCACTGCAAAGGAACCCTGCTTGGGCATCCGCAGATAGCCGTTAGCTTCGTTGTCGGTGAACAGGTCTTCGCTACCGTACACATCCTCGACCCTCGGCGCGACCCACAGGCTGACGCGGATGGCGGTGGGCAGGTGATTTTCAATCGCGGTAACTGCAACGGCACTGTCGAGACCAGCGTGGATGCGGCGGCGGGCATCTTCGTCCTGTAGGCGGCGAAAGATCGGGTCGAACTCGATGCGGGTGTTTTCTTCTATTTGAAAATGACCCTGTGAGGCAAAACGCACGTGGTCGATATAGACCCAGTGACTAGCGTCGATGACCTCCACGGACTCGCCGTCGCCAATGCGCACAGTCGGCGCGACCACGACCTCGGTCGGCAGCAGGCTGAGAAACTCGGTTAGCTCTGCGGAGGTCCGCGACAAGGCAAGCGATACCGGATAGTCTATATCGCCGCGCTGGAACGCTTCAGAAATCATCAGGGAATCCCGCTCGCCGTGGCCGTTGGTGCCCTCAATCTGGAGGTCAATGCGGCTGCGGAAACCGACGCCCGATGTCAGGGCGACTTCTAGGGCAACCGAGTTGAAGGCGATATGGTCTAAGCCTGTGGGAAAATCGACTGCGCGAGAGACCGGGGCGACCGGCAGGATGACCTCGTCGAGCACCCCCTCGACGCGGCTAAGTAGCAAATCCTCGGTTTCAACCTCTAGCAATAGCTCGTTGGTGGCGGCCTCTGCAAATTCGCCCTGCACTCGGTATGAGAACCGCAATTCAAGGGGATTCTGCGGGGCAAATTCGCTGTCAGCCAAGTCAAAGAGCACCGTCTCGCTCTCACCGGGAACGAGCGCGTCGATGAGGAAGGTGGGGGGCGTGCCGTCCGGCCTTTTGACATCGTCCAAGACCAACTCGATCTGCAAGGAGATTGCGGTTTGGTTGATCGCCTTGAAAGTCAGGCCGCCCTCGGCAATGACCGCGTGCGTGATTTGGATGCGGTCGTCGACGAAGGCGAGGGCCTCGGTCTTGGCAATCGCACCGTCAGCCAGTCCAATCGGCACCGCCAAGGCAACAGAGACGGGCGCGACGCGAAGGCGGTCGCCAACTTCTTCGCGATGATTGAAGTCCGCTGTAAAATCTACCGCGAGCAGGCCCTCGTCGTCGATCTTCAGGAAACCGGGGCGCTCGTCGGCCAAGTCCTGAACCGTCGTCCGGTCGTCCGCGACTGGGATGCTGATCTGGAAATTGGTGCTGGGGATTTGGGGGGGATTTACCTCGCAGCCCGTCAACGCTCCAGCTCCTAGGAGCGCACCCAACCATCGGCACGGCACGGCATTCATATGCTAGCCGCTCAAGGCTCTATTTGATCCCCACGGCCTGGCGCAGCGGCTCGACCTTGTCGGTCCGCTCCCAGACGAACTCTGGCTCTTCGCGTCCAAAGTGACCATAGTTGGTGGTTTTCCGGTAGATGGGCCGCCTCAGTTGTAGGGCCTCAATGATGCCCTTGGGGGTTAGGTTGAAGACCTTTTCCACGGCCGCGGCGATTTTCTCGTCGAGCGCGACGCCCGTGCCAAAGGTATCGACCCGCACCGATACGGGCGCGGCCACGCCAATGGCATAGGCCAGTTGCACTTGGCAGCGGGCAGCCAAGCGGGCGGCCACCACGTTCTTGGCCACGTAGCGCGCCATGTAATGGGCACTGCGGTCCACCTTGCTGGGATCCTTGCCGGAAAAAGCACCTCCTCCGTGCGGGCACGCGCCCCCGTAGGTATCGACGATGATCTTGCGGCCGGTCAATCCGCAGTCGCCATGCGGCCCGCCGATGACGAAACGACCCGTGGGGTTGACGTGGTATCGGGTGTCTGCGTCGAGCAGGTGGGCGGGGATTACTTCTTGTATGACCTGTTCGATCATGTCTTTTTCGATCTGCGCGTGACTAGCCTCGGGAGCGTGTTGGGTCGAAAGAACCACGGCCCCTACCCGCACGGGCTGACCGTCGTCGTACTCGACGCTGACCTGAGACTTGGCGTCCGGGCGCAGATAGGGAATTTTCTCGTCCTTGCGCAACTGCGTCAGGTGCTGCATCAGCTCGTGCGCGAGGGTAATGGGCAGCGGCATGAGCTGGGGAGTTTCGCGGCAGGCATAGCCAAACATCATGCCTTGGTCGCCAGCGCCCTCTTCCTTGTGTAGCCCCTCGCCCGCATTGACGCCCTGGGCTATATCGGGCGATTGCTGGTCCAAGGCCACGAGAATAGCACACGAGCGAAAGTCAAACCCCTGCTCGGCATCGCAGTAGCCAATATCGGCAATGACCTGCCTGACGAGGGCCTCAATGTCTAGGCGAGCCTCGCTTTTAACCTCACCAGCTACTACTACTTGATCGGTGGTAACGAGCGTCTCGCAGGCCACTCGTGCGTTGAGGTCCTCAGCGAGCATAGCGTCGAGCACAGCATCGGAAATCTGGTCGGCGACTTTGTCGGGGTGCCCTTCGGATACGGATTCGGAAGTAAACATGTATTTGGACATAGTGTATTCTCAAGCTCCTTCAGTGATACCTCTGACGCCAGAAGGGTACGTACTCGCCGACGGCATCTCCCAAGTACTCGCGCACCTCAGTTCCAGTGTCCATGGCCAAGCACTCGTCGGCAATCTCCCGCGCCTTTTCCGCGTGAATAGCGCGAATGACCTCCTTGACTTCCGGGATGAGACCGGGGCTTAGACTCAGACAATCCAGCCCGAGACCGAGCAAGAGCGTCGTGGCCAAGGGGTCGCCGGCCATCTCGCCACAGATGCTCACGGGCGTGTTGGTGCGCTGGCCGCTGTCGGCGACCATCTTGATCAAGCGCAAGACCGCCGGGTGAAACGGATCGTAGAGCCACGCCACCTTGCTCATGCCGCGATCCACGGCCAACGCGTACTGGGTCAGGTCGTTGGTGCCGAGGCTAAAAAAATCTGCTTCGCTAGCAAAGTGATCGGCCATCAAAGCCACGGACGGCACTTCGACCATAATGCCCAGCTTGCAATGCTCGGCAAAGGGGTGCCCCGCCGCCCGCAGTTCGTCTTTGGCTTCCTCCACTAGCACCCGGATGCGCCGCAGCTCGTTCAAGCTAGATATCATTGGCAACAAGATCTGAGCTTCGCCGTGTACTCCGGCCCTGAGCAAGGCGCGCAACTGCGTCTTGAACAGATCTGGGGTATCGAGGCAAATGCGGATGCCGCGCCACCCCAAGAAAGGGTTGGCCTCGGGCGGCACCTCCAAGACGTGGGACAGCTTGTCGCCTCCCAAGTCCATGGTGCGGATCACTACAGGATGCGGGACCAGCGATTCGACGAGGGCGGAATAGACCCTGAACTGCTCTTCCTCGGAGGGTAAGCGGTAATTGAGATACAAGAACTCGGTGCGGTACATGCCCACGCCGCTGGCACCGTTGTCGAGCGCCATCTGCACTTCGGTCGGCACATCGACGTTGGCCATCAATGCGATTTCCTGCCCGTCTTGAGTAACAGCGGGCAAGTTGCGCCGCCGTTCTAGGTCGCGCTCGCGCCGCAGTTGACGCCGGCGACGCGCCCGATAGCGCCGCTCGCCGAGAGCATCGGGCCGCAGGTGGACCTGGCCTTCGTTGCCATCGACGACCACCAAGTCGCCGTCTGCTACTTGCTGCGAACAGTCGCCAGTGCCAACTACCGTGGGTAGCTGCAACGAGCGGGCGATGATGGCCGCGTGCGAAGCCGCACCACCGGCATCGAGCACCACGCCTTTAATCCGGCGGCGCTCTAGGCGCACCATCTCCGAGGGCAGCAAGTCGTGGGCTAGGACAATCGTGTTGGCGCGGAGCGAATCGAGTGCTTTGACTTCGCCCCCTGCTAACCGCATCAACACCTGATTTTCGATATCTGCGATGTCGCTTACCCGCGCCCGCAGGTATTCGTTCTCAATGCTGCCAAAGGCCTCTTTGACTTTCTCTAGCTCCTCGGCATACGCCCGCTCGGCCGAATAGTACTTTTCGCGAATCAATGCCTCGGTGCGCGCTAGGATGGATGCGTCCTCTAGCATGGCTAACTGGGCGTCGAATATCTGCGCCAACTCCTCGCCCTGCTCGCTGGCGACCCAGCGGCGAATGCGCCGAATCTCGTCCCCAGCTTGGTGGAGTATGTTGCGAAAGCGCTCAATCTCCTCCCCAACCAGATGCGGCGCAACGCGCTGGCGAGTAATGACCGGGGCCTGCTTGTCATATGCAAAAGCCCGGCCAATGCCAATGCCAGGAGAAACGCATATACCATTGAAAACCCTATGTTCGCTGGTCGCGGTCAAATTTGCCCCTCGAATGTGCTCTCTAACAGTGAGACCATGGCCTCGACGGCCGCGTACTCATCCTCGCCCTCGGCCCGGACGGCGACTTGGGCACCTTGCTCGGCGGCCAGCATCATCACACCCATGATGCTCTTGCCGTTGACCCCATCGACGTCGCCTTTGGACAGGTAAATCTCAGCCTTGAATTGCGCTGCCGTCTGCACCAAAAGCGCGGCCGGACGAGCGTGAATACCCAGTGGATTGTTGATCGTGGCCGTCTTTTCAACCATTACCTATTGCTACTCCTAATTATTCTTTTGCGTGTACTGCTCGGCTCAAAGCGCACAGGCGTTGCTGATCGTCTTCGACGACGCTGCCCGTGACCACAAAGCCCGCGCCGGCCTCCACTTTGGCCCGCGCCACCCCCGGCTCGCGGATGCCGCCGCCGACGACGACCGGTACCGAAACGCAATCGGCTACCGCACTTACCATTTCGTCGGGCACAGAAGCGCACGCGCCGCTGCCTGTTTCTAGATAAATAAGCCTCATGCCCAAGTACTCGGCTGCTAGGGCGTGGGCCATGGCGATGTCGATCTTGTCGCGCGGAATGGGCCGAGTATCGCTCATAAATTCCACGGATGTCAAGGTCCCCGACTCGACCAGCATATACCCGGTGGGGATGGTCTCAATGCCGTACTCGTGGATCAAGGGAGCGGCCTTGACGTGCTCACCGATCAAGAGCTCGGGGTTGCGCCCGCTGACTAGCGATAAAAAGAGGATCGCATCGGCCGTCGGCACCACTTGACCCGAGCTTCCAGGGAAGCTGATCACCGGCACATCGACCTTGGCCCGGACGCGCTCGAAACAGACCGCGTTGCGCGACGAGAACATCAGGCTCGTGCCGATGAGGATCGCATCGGCCCCGGCCGCAACGCAGAGCTGGGCGCGAGCCTCCAATTCGTCAGGGTCCAACCGATCTGGATCTAGCAAGGGCAAGTAGCCAGCGCCACGGCGGTGACGGATGTCTAGTAAGTGCTGCAGTACACTGCTAGTCACGAATCAGCTCGCTTATTTTAGCTGCTGCTCGACGATGCCCGCCACTTGCTCTAGCGCCTCGTCGAGTTTGCCCGGGTCGCGTCCGCCCGCCTGGGCTAGGTGCGGCTTGCCGCCACCTGAGCCGCCGGCTAGCTGCGCCACGCCGCGCACAATGTCACCGGCCTTCAGCCCACGGCCCTTAATCAAGTCGTCGGTAACAACGGCGATAAAGGAAACCTTGCCGCCGATATCCGCCCCCAACACGCCAACCCCCGACCCCAAGCTATCGCGCAGTCCGTCGGCCATGGCCCGCAGGCTGGGCACGTCCTCTGCCTCAGTGCGTCGCGCCACAACCCGGACCCCTTCCACTTCGCGCGATCCATTCGACAGGTCGCTCGTCTCTAGCGCCGCAACCCGACGCCGCAATTCGTCGAGGGACCGCTCCAACTGGCGGTTGCGCCCCAAGAGCGCCTCGATTTTGTCCGCTAATTCTTCGGGCGCGGCATTGAGCCGGGAGCCCAACTCCGCCAACACCTGCCGCCGTTGGCGCGCGGCCCGCTCGGCACCCGCGCCGGTCAACGCCTCGCTGCGCCGGACACCAGCGGCAATGCCGCTTTCAGAAAACAAATCGAACGCGCCGATCTCGCCGGTCGAGCGCACATGGGTGCCGCCGCACAGTTCAAGACTAAAGTCGCCGATCCGCACCACGCGAACTTGATCGTCGTATTTTTCGCCAAAGAGCGCCTGCGCCCCCATCGCCTTGGCCTTTTCCAATTCCTCTTGAAAGGCACTCACTTCCAGATCGGCGCGAATCTGCTCGTTGACCCGCTCCTCAATTTCGCGCAACTGCTCAGGCTCTACCGCGGCAAAATGCGAAAAATCAAAGCGCAAGCGATCCGGCGCAACCAGCGAACCCATCTGCCCTACGTGGTCGCCAAGGGTCTGCCGCAGCGATTCGTGCAACAGGTGGGTCGCCGTGTGGTTGCGCTCGGCGTCAATCCGGGCTTGGCGATCGACGCGGGCGACTACTGCACCAGTCCCGATTGCTCCTTCCGTCAACCGACCGATGTGGAAGGTGACGCCGTGCTCCTTTTCCGTCTTCTCGACTTCGACGATAAAACCTTCTCTCTCGATTCTCCCTCGATCGCCAACCTGGCCCCCCGCCTCGGCGTAGAAAGGGGTCGAGTCTAGCACGAGCCGCACCCTGCTATCTTCGCCTTCTTCGACCCGTACCACCTGAGCCTCTATTTCCAATTCGTCGTAGCCGACGAATGCAGTGCCGACGACTGCCGTCGGCCGCGAGATCACCGCCCTCGGCTGCGAGAGCGTGGCATGAACGCCTACGGGTCTCGCAGCGGCAACAACATGGCGCGACCGCTGCCGCTGGGCCGCGAGCCCACGGTCGAATCCCTCTTGATCTATTATCGGGATCCCCTGTTCGCGGGCCATTAGCTCCGTCAGATCAAGTGGAAAACCGTAGGTATCGTATAGCTGGAAGGCATCGTCACCCGTGATCTGCCCCTTATCGGCGAACCGCGCAAAGAGGTCCAAGCCGCGGTCGAGAGTCTTGCCAAAACTCTCTTCCTCGGAGTGGATGACTCGGGCGATGTGATCCTGCCTAGCCGTCACCTCCGGGAAGACATGCCCCATAGTTTCGCCCAACGTGCCAACCAACTGATGAATAACAGGATCGTGCTGATCGAGCTGGCGGGCATAGCGCGCGGCGCGGCGCAGGATGCGGCGCAGGACGTACCCCCGGCCCTCATTGGAGGGCATTGCGCCATCGGCCATGGTGAAGCTGAGCGCGCGGACGTGGTCGGCAATGACCTGCATGGGGATGCGGTGTTCGCCGCTGTACTCTTTACCCGTCAGTTCGGCGATGCGACCGATAAGCGGCTGAAAGACATCGGTCTCGTAGTTGCTCTCGGCCCCCTGTAAAAGGCTGCACATCCGCTCAAAGCCCATGCCGGTATCCACGTGCTTTTCAGGCAGAGGTTGCAGCGCCCCGGTCTCGTCGCGGTTGTACTGGATGAAGACCAAGTTCCAGATCTCGACCAAATCGCCCGTATCGTCAATGAGCATACGGGGGTCTTGCGCGGCTAGATCATCGCCCAAGTAGTAGTGAATTTCAGAGCAAGGCCCACAGGGGCCGGTCGCGCCCATTTCCCAGAAGTTTTCCTTGGCCGGCAGGCGCACCACGCGACCCGGTAGCAGATCGGTGCATTCATACCAGAACGCCTCGGCCTCCGCATCGGCTTCTACCGCGTCGTCGCCCTCAAAGACAGTGGCCCAGAGCCGCTCCTTTTCCAAGCCAAAGCGCTCGGTAATCAACTCCCAGCCCCACTCGATGGCCTCCTTTTTGAAGTAGTCGCCAAAGGACCAGTTGCCCAGCATCTCAAAGAAGGTGTGGTGCCAAGGGCTGTAGCCGACTTCGTCGAGGTCGTTGTGCTTGCCCGAGACCCGCATGACCTTCTGCGTATCAGCCGCCCGGGTGTAGTCGCGCCGGCCCAAGCCCAAGAAGACATCCTTGAACTGGTTCATGCCGGCGTTGGTAAAATAGAGGGTGGGGTCGTCTTGCGGCACGACCGGCGCACTCGGAACGCGCACGTGGCCCTTACCCTCAAAAAAACGGAGGAACGCCTCCCTAATCTCCCTCGACGATTCGGCTGAGCTCATCGAAGCCTTCATTGGCTAACTCCTGCCATACCTGTTCGACCGCTGCTCTGGCCATTTCCTGGTCGCAACCGCGCCGGGCCAACAAGCCCAGCATCCGACGCTTGGCCTTGTCGGGTGCCAAGCCCCGGTAGCGCCAAGCCTGCTTGCTCAGCAATTCAACCGCCCGTTCGCTCGAATCGAGCACTGCGGCGTACTCGGCTATGACCTCGTCAATTACACCTGTGGCCACGCCTTTGTGCCTAAGATCCTGGGCTAGTTTACGCGCACCATTAGCCCGCTGCAACCGCGCCTCGACCCAGCGTCGGGCGAACTCGCGGTCGTCGAGGAGCTTCTGGCGCTGTAAGTCGTCAACGACCTCGGCGACGACCTCGGCCGCAAAGTCCTTCTCCTTTAACTTGTCACGCACCTCCGCTACAGACCGCGCCCGATAGCTGAGATAGCGATAGGCGGCGTCCTTGGCCTTTTGCAGTTGGTCCTCCACTTATTCTCCTGCTTAGCTGGCCTCGTCTTGCCCTACCACAGCCTCAAGCCCCAACTCACCGCGCAGCTTATGTTCGATCTCCGTGGCGATTTCTGGATGCTCGCGCAAAAATTCCTTGGCGTTATCTCGGCCCTGTCCCAAGCGCTCGCCATTGTAGGAAAACCATGCCCCGCTCTTGTCAACAAGCCCCTTGTCAACGCCGATATCAATTAGATCCCCCTCCCAAGATATGCCGATAGAGTCGCCGTGAAAGATCAGGTCGAATTCGGCTTCGCGAAAGGGGGGAGCCACCTTGTTTTTGACGACCTTGACCCGAGTGCGATTGCCGATGTCGAGGTCTCCGTCTTTGACGCGGGCAATGCGGCGGATATCGATGCGCACCGAAGAATAGAAGGGCAGGGCACGCCCACCAGTAGTAGTTTCCGGGTTGCCAAACATCACGCCGATCTTCATGCGCAACTGGTTGAGAAATATCAGACACGTATTCGAACGGTTGATCGAGCCGGCCAACTTGCGCAGGGCTTGGGACATCAGCCGCGCGTGCAACCCCATGTGCGAATCGCCCATATCGCCTTCCAACTCGGCCTGCGGCACCAGCGCGGCCACCGAATCCACCACGATGATATCGAAGGCACCGCTGCGCACCAAGGTATCGACGATCTCGAGAGCCTGCTCGCCCGAATCCGGCTGCGATATGATTAGGTTTTCCACATCGACGCCAATGCGCCGGGCGAAGCTGACGTCAAGAGCGTGTTCGGCGTCGATAAAAGCCGCGGTGCCGTTCTGCTTTTGCGACTCGCGGACTGCATGCAGCGAGAGCATGGTTTTGCCCGCCCCCTCTGGCCCGGATATTTCGACGATTCGCCCCTTGGGCAAGCCGCCGATGCCCAGCGCTGCATCCACAGCCAGCGATCCAGTAGAAATCGCCTCCACCTCTTGCACCCCACCCTCGGCACCGAGGCGCATAATCGACCCCTTGCCGTACTGCTTTTCAATCTGCGACATCGCCAGTTCCAGCGCTCTGGCCTTGTTGCCGTCTGCACTGTGTCCGTTCGCTTTCGCCATGAAAATCTCCCCAATTAAAGTGTGGTATCGGTCTAGCTCGCCCACTCGACCAAACGAATGACTGCGTTGCTGTACAGGCCGGCGATCACGTCGTCGGCCACAATGCCCCATCCCCTAGGCAGGGCTTCTAGTTGCCGCGCTGGGGGCGGCTTGACAATATCGAAGGCGCGGAAGACGAAGAAACCCGCGATAATCGTCCCAGCGCTTGGAGGCAAAAATGCCACTGCAAAGAGAAAGCCCACCCCCTCGTCAATGACGACTTGCCCGGGATCATCGCCCCATTCCGGGGCCGCCCGGCCCGCGCTGTACACCCCAATGGCCGAAGCAACCAAGAGCACACCGAGCCATTCCAGCATCCCCAAAGGAGGAAAAAATAGCCAGTACAACAGAGCGACGAACGCGGTACCAGCCGTACCGGGTGCCCACGGGGCATAGCCGACAAAAAAGAGCGTGGCGATCAGTCGATTCAGAAGAAACGCGTTCCTCTACGCCGCGCTCAGGGTTCCTTGTAGGAAGAGGTCGCGCGGAACAGGTAGTGAAAACCCGACAGCAGCGTCAGCAACAGCACCCCCGCCAACAGTGCATTGGCCAAAAGCTGGATTAGCTGGTCGTCGAGAAAGAAGAGATGACCTGCGGCAAAGCGCCCCATTGCCTCCTCGAGGCCAATGACAAAAAGTATGAAGATAACCGTGAAAAGCTGGACCGCGGTCTTCCACTTGGCCAAGCGCGAAGTGACCATGGGGCGGCCTCGGTATATCCCGTAGAGGCGCATACCCGTGATCAGGATGTCGCGCCCGACGATGGGCAACACCAGCCAAAAATTGACCATTCTGTTCAACGCTAGGGCAATGAGTGCCGAAGTTACCAATATCTTGTCAGCCAACGGGTCCAAGAAGCGCCCCAACGGCGTTACTTGGTTGCCGGCGCGCGCTAGTTTGCCATCGTAGAAATCGGTCAGCGAGGCCGCGCTGAAGACGACGAAGGCAAGACTTTTCAAATACCAAGTATCGGTGAACAGCAGCAGCAAAAACAGCGGCGTCAAACCGATCCTGAGCGCGGTCAGTCCATTGGGCAAGTTAAAAATATCGCGCCTATTCATACTGCCTCACAGCGAAGATCGGCCAGCAAAGGCGAGCGAGAGGGTGACGCTGTCGGCCAAGTCCAAATCCGCGCCCACCGGCAGGCCGCGCGCCAGCCTCGACACCTTGGTCCGCGGCATGAGTTGCTGAGCGATGAAGTGAGCGGTGGCATCGCCCTCGGCGTTGGCGTTGAGCGCGAGCATTACCTCCTGTACGCCCTGCTGGCGCACGCGCTCGACCAAGGAGTCGATGTGCAAATCCTCGGGCAGCACTCCGTCCTGAGGGGAGAGCACCCCGCCGAGCACGTGATACGCTCCAGAGTAAAACTGACTCATCTCAAAGGCCAACACGTCGCTGGCTTCGGCCACCACGCAGATGAACTGCTGGTCGCGCCGGGTGTCTCGACAGACTTCGCATAGGGGCTCGCCCTTTTGGGTGAAATTGTAGCAGGTGGCGCAGTGTTCGATCTGGTCTTTGGCGGCAATGAGCGCCTTGGCGAGCAGCTCGGCTTCCTCGCGCGGCCTCTTGACCACATAGAGCGCCAAACGCTGCGCTGTCTTGCGGCCGATACCGGGCAGCTTGGCAAATGCGACGATCAAGTCTTCGAGGGCCAAAGGTTCCATGCGATCTCTCAGACTAACTCGCCGTCAAAAGTGTCGAGCACCGAGCGGAGAGCTGGGTCGGACTCGGGCTGGGTCGCCGCCTGCGGGGTCGGCTGATCGTCCTTCTTCACTACGGCCTCCAAGCGCAGCCGCCGCCCGTATTTTGCCTCAGCTATCTCCTCGACGCTTTCTCGGTTGTTGAGCACCTGATTCATGGCAAAGCGGTCGGCCTCACCAAAGCCCAGCTTGAGTACGTGGCCTTCGAGGCCTACTAAAGTCGCCCCATTGATAAAATGGGCCAGCGACGGCTTGATAGCGCGCACGGCATTGACCAGCTCGTTCCAGGTAGTGCGTACTTGATCAATACTCAGGCTGGCAGCGGCATTGCTCGACTCAGCCGGGACAGTGACTTGCTGTTGAGCCGGGGGTGGCGGCGCAGCCTGTTCGCTATAGTCGTTTGGGAGCGGAGGCGCAGCCTGTTTATTGAAGCTATTTGGAGGTGGAGGTGCAGCTTGCTCATTGGGATTGCTTGGTGGAGAAGGCGCGGCCTGTTCGCTGCGACCCCTAGGAGGCGGAGATGCAGCCGGGCGCGGCGCAACACCTTCGAACGACTGCAAGCGGCGAAGCAGCTCGCCCACATCGACAGACCGACCCATCAGCGCCAGATGCACCAAGGCGATTTCCACGCGGAAACGCGGCTGTACCGAGCGCTTTATATCCGCTTCTAAATCCAAGAGCGACTGCATCATGCGGAGTAAATCCTCGACCTCCATAGCGGCTGCAAGCTCGCCACAGCGCTGGCGGGCGTCCTCGGCCATATCCAGCTCGTCGGTCCCGCCCTGTATCTTGGCGAAGAGCAGGTGGCGCAAAAGTTCGACTAGGCCATAGACGAACTCCTCAATATCGACCCCTTCGTCAACCGCTCGGGCGACGATATCCAGCACCTGAGCAGGTGCCGCTTCGCGCATGGCGTCGAGCAATTCAAAGTAGAGTCCGCGATCGACGAGACCCAACACCTGCACCACGGCTTGCTGAGACACCTCTGCACCCAATGAGACCACCTGATCGAGTAGGCCCTCAGCATCGCGCAAGGCACCATCTGCGCGGCTAGCCAACAGATGGAGTGCTCCCTCCTCAACCTCGATACCTTCTGCTTGGGCAATCGTGCCGAGATGAGCGGCGATCTGCCCGGCGGAGATGCGGCGAAAATTGAAGCGCTGACAGCGCGAGAGAATGGTGTCGGGAACCGACTGCACCTCCGTGGTAGCGAAGATGAAAACCACGTGCTCCGGCGGCTCCTCCAACGTCTTCAACAGCGCATTGAACGCCGAGGTCGAGAGCATGTGGACTTCGTCGATGATGTAGATCTTATAGACGCCTTGGGTCGCGGCGTAGCGCACGACTTCGCGCAACTCGCGGATGTCATCGACGCTGTTGTTGGAGGCTCCGTCGATCTCCAGCACGTTCATGCTGGTAGAGGTGGCGATGCTCTGGCAGGAATCGCATATCTCGCAGGGATTGCCGTCGCGGGGGTCGGCGCAGTTGAGAACCTTGGCGAGAATCCGCGCGGTCGTGGTCTTGCCTACACCGCGGGGGCCGCAAAACAAGTAGCACTGCGCGATGCGGCCGGAATGGACGGCATTCTTTAAGGTGGCAGTAATGTGCTCCTGCCCGACGACTTCGTCGAATTGGCGAGGACGCCACTTGCGCGCTGTTACCTGATAGGCCATTTGCGTTGCTCGATACAGCCAAGCTGAAGGGAATAAACTAAAAATTAGAAGGCCGTGCACCCATCTTCGACCCCGCCCTCAGGTCTGCCCGGTGCCAGTTAGCTCCAACCGGACAGCTCTGCGGCACACCAAGAGACACTCCTACCGCTGCTACCTTCCGGTCCTGACGGGGTTCAGAAGCTCTTGATTGCGCAGAATCCAGTCTTCAGCGCCACTTTGCTCCGGTCGAACAAGAGGTGCGAAGACCTCTGGATGGGAATTCAATCCCGCTATAGCGGATTGCGGGTACAGGGCACCGCTATCTCCCCATCTAGCACGACCTAAAATTTTGCATTTCACCAGCGGGTATCCGGAAAATATGGTGGAGCAGATGGGGATCGAACCCACGACCTCCAGATTGCGAACCTGGCGCTCTCCCAGCTGAGCTACTGCCCCATCCGGATCAATTTATGGCGGAGAGAGTGGGATTCGAACCCACGGTAGGGGGTTGCCCTACACACGATTTCCAGTCGTGCACCTTCGACCACTCGGCCATCTCTCCGCAAAAGCATTGTACTTTAAATGGCGGAGAGGGTGGGATTCGAACCCACGGTGACCATACAGCCACACCGGTTTTCGAGACCGGCCCGTTCGACCACTCCGGCACCTCTCCTCAATCTACTTGGCCGCTCGCAGAGCCGTAAAAAACCCCTTGAGCAACTCGGCACATTCTCGCTCTAGCACTCCGCCGCGGACCTGACAGCGATGATTGAGCCGAGGATCCTCCGCGACATTGCGCAACGAACCACAAGCACCGGCTTTGGGATCAGCGGCCCCAAAGACCAGCCGCGGCACTCGGGCCAAAACCGCAGCCCCAGCGCACATGGCACAAGGTTCCAAAGTGACGTAAAGCGTCGTCGCCAACAAACGCCGCGTCCCCAGTGCTGCCGCGGCTTGGCGCAAGGCCAGCATCTCCGCGTGGGCCGTGGGATCCTGCGCCGCTTCAATCGCGTTGCCAGCCCGGCCCAAAACTCGCCCGGCTCCGACCACCACAGCACCAACGGGCACCTCGCCGCGACGGCCGGCGCACTCGGCTTCACGCAGGGCTTCGCGCATCCAATGATCGTCTTCGGCGAATGAGCTAAGTTCTTCCGTAGATTTCATTTGAGGCCGTTTTTAAAGGGCCTCCCAAGCGGTGTAAATATAACGGCTGGCCAAAACAAGAGCAAGGCTTAGCGGCGTTTCAAAAGCGCTTGCGATAATGGTCGCGGGGGAACAGAGAAAGGGCCCGACGCTGCCAGTAACTTTTCTCGTTGGGCACGATTTTGCGGTCGAGCGGATCGCGCCCCAAAAGGCGCATGCCAAGGCCGATCAGCGTAAAAAGCGTGTAGAAAACCAGTGCCAAAAGCAGGTGAATATTGACAAAGGCCACGATTCTCGCCAGCCACATGTAGGGAAAGTAGATCGGCTTCAGCACCACAGGGAGCGCCAATCCGGCCCCGACCAATACCAGCGAGGCCGCGAATACCAATTGCCTCGCGCCGATGGCATCTCGGTACCACAGGTAGCAGCCTATCAGCGCCAGCAACGCCGCCAGCACAATTCCGAAGCGGCGCAAATCGCCGCGTGCGGGAACCGCAACCCCCCAGTAGCTCTTGACCTCAGTCAAGCTCGAACTCCTCTTGCCAATCTAGCTCTTCCTGCCACTGCGGCTGGTCTTTCTTGTCCAAGATATAAGACCCTATGACCAAAAAATCCATCTCGGTCCGCATGAAGCAGCGATAGGCGTCTTCTGGGCTTTGGACGATGGGTTCGCCGCGCACGTTGAAGGACGTGTTGACCACCACTGGATAGCTGGTCAGGCTCTGAAAGGCGCGAATCACGTCGTAGTAGCGCGGGTGATCTTGCCGGCGCAGCGTCTGCACCCGCGCCGAGTAGTCCACGTGGGTGACCGCCGGCATATCCGAGCGCGGCACGTTTAGCTTGTCGATGCCGAACAGCCGCTGCTGGTCCTCACTCATGGGGATCTGCCGTTCCGCTTTAACCGGGGCCACTTGTAGCATGTACGGCGAGTCGGCATCCAGCTCAAAGAACTCATGTACACATTCGCGCAAGACTGTCGGGGCAAAGGGGCGGAAGCTCTCGCGGAACTTGATCTTGAGGTTCATCACCGACTGCATCTGGGTTGAACGCGGGTCGCCTAAAATCGACCTAGCGCCGAGCGCACGCGGCCCAAATTCCATCCTCCCCTGAAAAAAGCCGACGACCTTGCCCGCAGCCAACAACTCGGCCACGCGCACTGGCAACTCGTCCTCGGCGAGTTTGTGCGCCACCCCCGCCTGCTCCTCAATGCACTGGTAGATCTCTTCGTCCCCGTATTCAGGCCCCAACAGCGCCCCCCGCATCGCGTCGTTTTCTCCGTCTGCCGTCCTCTCGTGGCCCAAATGGTTATACCACAGCGCCAGCGCAACGCCCAAGGCTCCACCGGCATCGCCCGCCGCCGGCTGGATCCAGATATTTTCAAAGGGGCCCTCGCGCAAGATGCGGCCATTGCCGACGCAATTGAGTGCCACGCCACCGGCCATGCACAAGTTTTTGAGCTTGGTTTCTCGATGCACTGTGCGGGCAATGCGCAACATGACTTCTTCGGTGACGACCTGACAGGAGCGCGCAATATCCATCTCGCGCTGAGTCAGCGGCGTCTCTGGCCGCCGGGGCGGTCCCCCGAAGAGCTTGTCCATGGCCCGACTGGTCATCGTCAGGCCGGATAGGTAGTTGAAATACCGAGTGTTGAGCTTGAAGGAACCGTCGTCCTTCAGGTCGATTATCTCGTTGAGCATTAGATCGACGTATTTTGGCTCGCCATAGGGGGCCAGCCCCATCAGCTTGTACTCGCCAGAGTTGACCTTGAAGCCCGTAAAATAGGTGAACGCCGAATAGAACAAACCCAGCGAGTGGGGAAACTTGATGTCGGCCAGCGTGTGAATTTCGGCATCTCGGCCGTAGCCATAGCTGGTAGTGGTCCACTCGCCGACCCCGTCCAAGGTCGCGATCGCCGCTTCTCGATACGGCGACGGATAGAAGGCCGACGCGGCGTGCGACTCGTGGTGGTCGCTGAACAGCACGGGTACTTCGCAGCCGAGTTGCTCTTGGATTAAGTGCGGGATCCACAGCTTCTTTTCCAACCATACCCGCATGCTCTTCCAGTAGAGGCGGAGACCCAGCGGTGCCGTGCCGAGATGAGTCTCTAGCAGGCGTTCAAAGGTCAGCAGGGGTTTGTCGTAAAACCCCACGCAGTGCAAATCCTTGGCCTCAATACCGCCCTCCCCCAAGCAGTATTCGACGGCACGAGCTGGAAAATCTGGATCGTGTTTAACGCGCGTGAATCGCTCCTCCTGCGCTGCGGCGACGATCTGGCCGTCGCGCACCAAACAGGCCGCACTATCGTGATAGAACGCGGAAATGCCGAGGATGTAAGTGGCCATAAGGAGCTTGACAAAATGGGGTGAGGCAGCGATAATAAAAGGTTTTCATAACCTATGGATTCTATTGAAAAATATCAAGTTAGGGTCATTTGATGGAACGGCTTTCACTCCTGTCTGAAGACCAAGTTCGCGCCGTCCAGCGCCAATTTGGGACGCCCACTTTTGTCTATGATCAAAAGGCGCTGGAATCCCAAGCCCAAAAGGCACTGGCCTTCCCCAACGCACACGGCCTGACGGTGCGCTACGCGGTGAAAGCCTGTCCGGCAGCCGGCGTGATCCGCATTCTCAACCGCGCCGGCCTGCACATTGACGCGAGCAGTGGCTACGAAACGCTGCGGGCCATGCGCGCTGGCGTCCCCGCGGCCCAAATCCAGCTCACGGCCCAACAACTACCCGACAATTTAGCAGACCTAGTGCGCCAAGGCGTCCTCTTCAACGCCTGTTCTCTGCATCAACTCGCAGCCTACGGTCGGCTTTTTCCGGGCCGCGAAGTCTCCGTGCGCGTCAACCCAGGCCTAGGCTCGGGACATAGCAACCGCACCAATACGGGCGGCCCTTCGTCGGGCTTCGGCATCTGGCACGAGCATCTCGATCAAGTGCTCACAACAGCCGCCGAACACAACCTGCAACTCACTGGCTTGCACAGCCATATCGGCTCGGGCAGCGACCCAGAAGTCTGGCAGCACTGCGCCCGACTGACACTCGGCGTGGCCGCCAAACTGCCCGAGGTGAGGCGCGTGAATATGGGCGGCGGTTTCAAAATTGGGCGCATGGCCGACGAAGTATCGACCGACTTGTGCGAGGCCGGCCAACCTGTAGCCGATGAATTCAACCGCTTCGCCGAAGAGCACGGCCGCAAACTGCATCTGGAAATCGAACCCGGGACCTTCTTGGTGGGCAACGCCGGTGCCATCGTCTGTAGCGTCGTCGACGTAGTCGATACCGGTCGGCAGGGCTATTCCTTCATCAAAGTCGATAGCGGGATGACCGAAGTGCTGCGTCCCAGCATGTACGGAGCGCAACACCCCATCGTCGTAGTCCCGGCCACACCAGAGCAGCGCGGCCAAGGCGAGTACCTAATCGCCGGTCATTGCTGTGAAAGCGGGGATATTCTCACGCCTGCATCCGGCAACCCCGAAGAACTGGCACCTCGCGTACTCACCGAGCCGTGCATCGGCGACGCGGTTTTTATCGGCGGCAGTGGGGCCTATTGCGCTGGAATGGCCGCCAAAAACTACAATTCCTTCCCAGAAGCATGCGAAGTGCTGCTCGGCACAGATGGCGAGTTCCATCTGCTGCGCCAGCGACAAACCCTCGACCAAGTTCTAGCCAACGAGTCCCTACCCGCTTTCCTCAGAGCCTGAGCCGCGCAGCTTCGGGTCCAGCGCGTCGCGCAATCCGTCGCCTAGCAGGTTGTACAGGGTCACGGTCGCAAAAATGGCCAAGCCCGGCACGACCACCAGCCACCAAGCCGCCGCGTTGCTGCGCGCCCCAGCCAGCAGGGCACCCCAAGTGATCACTTCTGCCGGGATCCCTACCCCTAAAAAGCTCAATCCCGACTCGGCGAGGATGGCACCTGCGACTCCGAAAGCCGCCGGGATCAGGATCGGGCCGATGGCGTTGGGTAGGATGTGGCGGAACATGATCCGTCCGTTTGAGTACCCGAGGCTGCGCGCGGCAGCCACGTAATCGTAGCTGCGCACCTGCAAAAACTGTGAGCGCGTCAAGCGGGCGATACCAACCCAACTCGTAAGGCCGATAATGATCATGACAAAGAACAGACTCGGCGGGAAAAACGCCGCGACCGTCAATATTAAAAAGAAGCTGGGGATTGCCGCCCATAGCTCGAAAAGACGCGAGAGTGCCAAGTCAACCCAGCCTCCGAAGTAGCCAGCCAACGCCCCCAAGACCAAGCCAATGGCCAGCGATATGCCCACCGCCACTAGGCCGATGGTCAAAGCGTAGCGCGTGCCGTGAATCAGCCCCGACAGCACGTCGCGGCCCAAGCGATCCGTGCCCAACCAGTGCTCGGCTCCCGGGGGCTGGTACTTCTCCCGCAAGCGGATTTCGCCCGGGGCATAAGGCACCGGCGGGAAGATGGCTTCCTCTAGTTTGAGCTTTTTGAAGTTGCGGCGGCGCTTCAATTCCGCCGGCCAGTCCATTACCCCTAAATGCACCGCATATTGGCGGAAGGCCGGAAAGTAGGTCTCGCCTTTGTACTTCATGTAGTATGGCTTGTCGCCGGCCAGTAAGTCGGCGCTTAAGGCCAAAATCCCCAGTAAGACGATGCCCAAGAGACTGAGCAGAGCGGGTTTATTTTTCTTGAATTGCTTCCAGACGACCCGCCCGTAAGACTGCCCTTGTACAACGGTCTCCGCGCTCATCTACACACTCGCAAAGTCGATGCGTGGGTCCACGACCTTGAGCAGAATATCCGCCACCAAGATCCCCGCCAGCGACAGGGCCGCGCCAATGGTGAAGAGCGCCATGGCCACGGGATAATCGCGCACGATGACCGACTGGAAAGCCAAAAAGCCCATGCCCGGAATGGTGAAAATCGTCTCGATAAACACCGAACCCGCGATCATTCCCGGCAAAAGCCACGCCAGTAGCGTCACAATGGGAATCAGGGAGTTGCGCAGCACGTGGCGCAGCACTACCACTCGGTAGCGCAATCCCTTGGCCTGGGCGGTGCGCACGTAATCCAGCCGCAAATTTTCCAGCATACTGGTGCGCATATAGCGCGAGATGCCAGCGAAGCTGGAGTAAGTCGAAGCCAGTACCGGCAAGATCATGTGGTGAGTGTGGTCAGTTAGCAGCCGCCAAAATCCCCAGTCCTCTCCAGCCTCCAAGGATTGGATGCCGGAGGCTGGAAACCAGTGGAAAAATTCCTTGTTGCAGAAAAACAAGATCAACAGCATGCCGACCCAAAAAGAAGGCATCGACCACAGCATGAAGGTTCCGGTGGTAGCCAAGCGGTCGATCGCGGTATTTTGCTTGACCGCGATTACTATGCCCAGCGGCACGCCGATTAGATAGGCAAAGACTAGACTGATGAGGTTGATTTCCAGCGTGATGGGCAGCCGGTCGAGGATGTGGTCAATGACCGGTTCCTGGTCTTTGAAAGAGCGCCCTAAATTCAGCGTAACCAAACGCCAGGCCCCCACCTGCACCAGTTCCAAGCCAGACCCGCCATACGCGTAGTTTTGGGTTGGCGAGAAAAGGCGGCTCTGCCAGAAAGGCGATTCGACGAACTCGTCGACGCGCTCGGGGCGCAGGCGGCGAAAGTGCGCCAAGAAGCGCGCCTTGCGCTCCTCGCCCTCAAGCGAGGCCAACTCGGCCCGCGCCGCGTCTGATAGCTCGTCGAGCACGGAGTCGGCCAACAAAGCCCCGCGGTCGAATGCGCCTAGGTCCTCCACGCGCAAGACCAAGTTGGAAAGCCAGTGCAAATACTGGATGTGTAGCGGTTGGTCCAGCCCGAGTTGGCGGCGCAAATCCCGACGCGTCTTCTCCATGTCCGACTGGTGGTCGGTGGAAAGCCCCTCGCCGCCAGCGGCCCCGCCTAAGAACAAATCGACCGGGTCGCCGGGTGCCAAACGCATAATCAGGAAGGTCAGTAGGGTGATGCCGAGGAGAGTCGGGATGGCGAGCAGAATGCGCTGGACGGTGTACTGCAGCATGGTGGGTTACAGCGCGGGACGCTTTTTACTCCTCTAGTTCCTCGGCCCGCGCAAACGCCGCCTTGCTTTCCTCAATCAATTCCTTATGGGCGTAAACCGTCCCCAAGTGCATCCACACCAACGCATTGTCTGGCATTTGTTCTGCGAGCTGTTCCAAGAGCGGCAATGCGCCATCCATATCCTCTGTGGCCAAATGGACCATGGCGAGGTTGTAGCGCGCGTCCCCGTCGTCAGGTTCGAGCTGTAGGACCTGCTCATAGGCCCGCTTAGCCGCAGTGTATTTTTCTTGTTGCCAGTAGAGGTTGCCCAAGTTGAAATGGGGCTTGAAATCATCGGGGTTCAGCTCTATGACCTTGCGATAATTGGCCTCGGCACCCTCATAGTCCTCGGCTTGGGCTTGGGCGATGGCGAGATTGGTCAGGCCATTGAGGTTCTCGGGATTGATCTTGACCACCTGCGACAAGGCACCGATGGCTTCATCGAGCTGGCCATTTTCCAGGTAGAGCGACCCTAGGCTGAAAAAGGTGCCCTCGTCTTCTGGGTCCGCAGACGCGATCTTCTGGTAGGTGGCAAGGGCCACCTCCGTGCTGTCGATCTGGTAATAGACGTACGCGAGGTTGCGCCAAGCGTCGAGCGCACTTTCGTCGATGATGGTAGCGTTGTGAAACGAGTGCCGCGCCATCACGTAATTCGGGGCCTCGCCTTGGGCGTGGACCACGCCGGCATTGTACTCGCGCGCCCAAAATTGGCGACGCGTTTGTTCAACCTCGCTTTGAAACTTGGGATTGCGCTCGGCGTGCGCTAGGTGCTCAGCCATTTCGCCATAGCGGCCCTCATTTCCCAAGAGCCGGCCCATGAGCAAGTGAGCCTCGTAATTCTCCGGCTCGGTCTGCAAGACTAGGGCGAGTTGTTTTTTGGCCTCTTGGGGCTGCTCCTGCTTGATGTAGAGCTTGGCCGCCGTCAAGGCCGAACTCTGACACCCCAACCCGGCGACGGCGATGAGCACCGCCAGCCAGCATACGCGCTTCATTGGCAATTTCCCGTGAGAAAAACTGCGCGGCGCACAGGACATGCGCCGCGCAACGGTCGAATTTAGAACCCGAACTGAAAGGTAAAGGTGTTGAGCGCGTCGAAATACTCGACCGTAGTGTAGGCGTAATCAACGCGCAAATCTTTGATCGTCCCGGCATCCAGATTCAGACCAAAGCCGAAGCTGGTGCCGTAGATGTAGTCGTCATCCGAGTTGGGCGCGTAGTCGAAGCCAGCGCGCAGGGCAAAGAAATCGCTCAACACATATTCAGCACCCAACCGGTACTGGTCGTAGGCGAAATTGTTGTGCCGGAAGACCGAGGACAGGTTGAGCGCGTCCATATAGCGATAGCTCAGACCGAGCTCAAACGTTGAGGGCAAGTCGGCAGAGCTAGCCTCCACATTGTAATCGGAAGGTCCGCGGCGTAACTCGTTGAGTTGACCGCGACGCAATAAGCCGGAACCGCCAAACTGCATCCGCGTGCCGATGTGCTTGAGCGCGACCCCTAAGTCCAAACCGGCAACTCCGCCCAGATTGGCGTATTGCAGACCAGCGCTAAACGAGGCCGCGGTGGCCTCGACGCGCTGGATGCGGTTGACGATATAATGGCTGGTAAACCCGACGGCGATGCGATCGGTCAGTTCCTTCGCAAAGGTCAGGCCTACGGTGAAGAAGGTCGGCGAAAAGGTCGCGCCGGTGCCGTCTGGATTGGCCTCGGTCGTCACCGGAATCTGGCCAAAATCCAGCGCCTTGATGTTGAGGGCCAGCGAGCCGAAGCTCTTGAAGTTGGCACCGGTGGCCAGATAGTTGATGCGGGTATCCGCCAGATAAGACATCGTCGAAAACAGGATGCCCGCGTTGGATTCGGACTTGGGCAGACCCGCAGGGTTCCAGTGCAGGGCCTCCAGACCAGAGGTGGTGGCGATTGAGGCACCGCCCAAGGCCATGTCGCGCGCGCCAACCGGAATCAGCAGTTCCGGGGCCGCAGCCGTACCGGCGCGGTCCTGGCCGTCGGCAAAGGCCGTAGCCGAGGCGAAAACCAGCGCCAGCAGGATCGTCGAGATGCGAAAGCTGTGTCGAAGCATGGAATGGCCTCCTATTTCTCTCTTTGATATCCCGTGCACCTAGAAGTTCTCCAGGAACTGCTGCTCTTGGATGATGGCCAGCTTGAGGATCCGACTTTTGCCGTGATCCGGCAGTTCGATATGAGCGATATACATACCGCTGGCCACTGGCAGTGCGTTGTGGTTTTGCAGATCCCAGCGCGTGAACTGCGATGGGTCGTCCTTCTCAATCGTGCGCACCAGCGTGCCGCTCATGTCGAAGATGCGGATATTCGCCTTGGACGGCAGGTGGCTGAAGGTCACGAAGTGGCTGTAACGGCTGGTCTCCGCCGCGTTGACGCCGAGATAGGGATTGGGGAAGACATTGATCTTCTCGATGTCTTCGGCTAGATAGCCGTCGTTGCTTTCCGACCCCGGGACCGTAAATGAGAAGCGGTCGGCGGGGGTATTGACGTGGTTGGCGACCAGTAGGAACGAATCGCCGTCCGACGGAAAGTCATCCTCGCGGCGACGCTCAGAAAAAATGATCCACATGAAGGGCAGGTGTTCTTCTCCTTCTGTCCCATCGTAGATCAGACCGTTGTTCAGCAAGATGTCGCTGTTTTCACCTTGATTGGGATCTGTGTACTCCAAGTCGAAGATGAACAGCCACTCGCGCGGACCAGAGCCGGCGACATTGCTCGCCACAGTGTACCAAGGCGGGCCATAGACGCCGTTGACTAAGCCGCCGGGCTGGTTGTTTTCGAGGAAGGCCACTTCCAAGCGGCGCGGCGGATCGCTCTCGATGTCCCAAGCCGAAAGCGCAATCGGATTGCGCTCCTGATAGACATAGACGCCTGGGCCTTCGGTATTGATAATGTACTTGCCGAAGTCCCAAGGATTCTGCGTCGTCGTCAGGTCTCCGGCTGCTGGCGGCTCTCCTCCAGCACCGCGCAGATAGCGATATGCCCACGACACGTTCTCGTTGCTGGGATCCACCGGCTTGTACTGGTCTTCGCCGTCCTCTTCGATGACGTCGGTGAAGCGCAACTCCACCGTGCGCAACCGGTCCGGCGGCACCGTCGTCGGCGCGAACCACTGATGATTGGGATCGCCAGTCATCGCGCCTTGGAAGCCTTCGGCACCCCAGGCGTAGGAACCACCAGCCCAGGTGAACCAGCGCGTGTCGCTGGCGTGATCGACGGCTTGGGCGAAGTCGGCGGCGTTGATCTGGCCATCGCCCGTCAAGTCGGCCGCCTCGGGCGAAGCCTTCCAAGCCTCAAATGGCATCGCCGGACCAGCCCAACTCTTCATGCCAGAGGGCGGACCAGCGACGGCGACCTCAATGCCAGCGGAACCGATGTAGAAGGCCGTGCCAGCTTGGTCGGCCTGACTTTCCAACAGCGCCTGACCACTGGTCTTGTCAACCAGATTCCAGACCGTGTTGCCGTCGGCGTCGGCAGCGTATTCTACCGCGTAGTCGTTCCCGGTGGTCATCGTCGGATTGACCACGGAGACCGAGACTGTTCCATCGCTGGCACCGGCGGTGTGCTGGGCGCTAATCACGTCCCCAGGCTCGCTCAGATAGCGAGTGCCCGGCGGCGGCTCCTGCGGCACGCAGATCAAGGTCTGCGGCGCGCTCTCCAGCGTGGTGGTAGCGGCTCCTTCAGCGGTGGCGCGATTGTAAGCCGTCACCGCAAAGTAGTACCGCTGGCCGTTGACCAGCGGACCGCTGCGGACCTGGTCTTGAGTAATCTTGATATTGCGCTTGACCCCAAAATCGGTACCGATCTGCAAGGGCACATCGAGCACCACGCCGGACTCTTCGTCGAGGGCAATACCGAGAATCGTGGTAACGCCGTTTTCGATGTCGAAGGTAGCCACCTTGACGCCCTGAGAAAGCGTAGCTTCGGCCGAGGGCAACTGATAGAGGTTGTAGCCTTCAAATTCGAAGCCAGCCGACCCCTCGCCTTCGGTGGCCTGAATCGACTCGTCGTCCCAGCCCCAATCCAAGATGATCGTCTCGTCGAGTTCGACTATGCGGACATTGGGCTGGACCGGCGGTTTGGGCACCTGAAAGAAGCTGTTGTAGGCGTCTTGGACGAACTGGTCGGTAAATTTCAGCTTGGAGACGCTGCGCAGGCGGTCGGTAGAAATGCCGCCTAACAGCGCGACCACCACTTCCTGGGTGTCGCCCAATGCCATCTCAAAAGGCCCGGTGGCCAGCACGATGCGCCGGTCGCCAGCCGGCAGCGGCACGCCGTCGTTCCACCCGGCGGCTCTGGTTGGGTCGCCGTCGAGCGTGAACTTGGTGTCGGCATTGGTCAGCGGATTGGTGTAGGGCACGGGGTTTGCAACATCGTCTTGCGGCTGGAAGCCACGCAGTAGATTGTACCACTGCTGAGTGCCCACGTATTCGCCCAGTTCCGGATCGGATATCGCGCTGCCGGCGGCAAAATACACGAAGGCCGTCATTGGCAAGTTCTTGTAGCCGGGACGCAGCCCCTCGTTGAAGATGGCCACCGAACTATCGTCGAGCAGTTGGTTTCCATCTTCGTCAACGGCGATATTGCCCTCTGCGTCTAGCTGATAAACCGGCACGATCGGGCCTTGCAAAAAGTCGTAGCCAACAGCCGGCGGGGACAAGCCGAAGGGGACGTAGCCAGGATCGTTGTCAATCGAGTTGTACACATAACCCAAGCTCAGGCCGACATCGGCACCGGCAAAATCGTCGCCGTAATCGCCCAGATCTGGATCGGACCACTGGGCGAAATACATGTCCTCAATCACGGCATCGTCCGCGGCCTCTGCGGTGCCCTTGTAGATGACCTTGAACTTCTTGAAGATCACGTCGCCCAAGGCGTCGGTGCGCGCATAGCCCCAAAGCGTAACCTGAGCCTCCAAGCCGATGGGCAACGAGCCGTAGAGATTGGTTGTGGACCCCTGGTCCAAATCGTTTATCGCAAACCAGATTACCTGGTCCGCGTTGGCCAAACCCGGCTCGTCAACCGAGGGATCGTACTGCCCATCTCCGTCGTTGTCGTAAAAGGGCGCACCCAACTCGGCCGGCCACTCCATCCAATCGCGCTCGTACTGGGCGCGCACCGCCTCCTCGTGGGCGTCCGTAACCTCGCTCAAACCCATGTTGAGGACCTCGGAGGCGTCTAGCCGCAAATCCGCGGTCGCCCAGTCGCGGCGGATCCGGTAGAGCCGGGCCGTATCGCGGTCCTGGGCTACCCCCTTGGACTCGATGATGCCAGGAACCGTGCCGATTTCGTACGTCTGGCCACCGACACGCAGTTCTTGGTCATTGCCGTCCTTGACCCGCCCGCCCCAAATCATGCCGTCTTGGAAGATGACTTGGGCGGTTGAGCGCGGGTAGGTCACGCCCGAATTGCCGGTGAGCGGATCGCGGGCCGACCAGCCATCGCTCTGTATCCACATGGCCATATTGTTGATGTTGAGCTGGGTCCGTTCGGTGGACACCTCAACATCGTCTTGGGCCAGTTTGGCGGCCGGTGCGCCCCACTCTTCGCGGGCTTGGACAGTGCCGACTAGGAGCAAGAGCGTCGCTGCGAAAAATAAGAAAACGAGCTTTTTCATAATGCGTTCCTCTCTTTCCTAGAAATTGAGCTGCAGACCGAAGCGGATCTGGCGCGGCGCGTCGTAGATATCGCCGCCCTCGTTGGACCAGTAGGCTTGGCGGTTGGCCAAGTTGATCGCCTCGTAGAGTTGCACGTACTGTTGCCCACCGCTGGCCTCGACGATCTGCTGACTCAGTTCCGGATTGGTCAAGAAGCCGTCGTCCTTGTCGGAGCCGGTGCGGTTGTACACGTTGAGCACGTTCTTGCGATTGAAGAGGTTGAGAATACGGCTATAGACCTTGGCATTGAGACCAAATAGCGAGAAGCCCTTGTCAATGCGCAGGTTGGTATTGAAAGTCCACGGCGTCGTCGAGCGGTTGATCGACTCGAGCGGCTTGCGCGAGCGCGGGTCAAAGCTGTCGAGTACGCCGGCGTTTTCTGGACCGCGCTGACCGATCGAACCAGTGACCAAGGTAAAGTTGTGCCCGCTCGTGAAGCTCATCAGCAGGTTGGCCCCCAGACCCCGCAGAATTGGGTTGGGCTCGTTGGCGGGGTAGCGGTAGTCTAGGAAGATCGAGCCGCGGTGCGTCTCGTTAAAATCGAGCGGCGAGATGATCGTCGGCAGATTGGTTTCGTTCTCAACCCCGGAAATGGCCGAGCCAGTATATGAACCCGTGCCGCGTGCATCGGACAGGGTGTAGTTCAGTTCGGTGCGCAGGTTATTGACGCGCCTGAGCTTGAACTGGAACTCAATGCCCTTGGTCGTGGCGAAGTCGCCGTTCTGCAGATAGACGTACGCGCCGGCTTCTTCCGCGCCGGACGTGAGCTGCTGCTTGCGCAACTGTATCTGCCCTTTGATATCGCGGTAGAAGCCCGTGACGTCAAAGGAGGCGAACTCGGAGAACTGACGCTCAAAGCCGATTTCGTACTGGGTAGTCCGCATCGGCTCGATGTCGTAGGCGGTCGGATAGCGGATGTAGTTCTGGCCGCCCAACTCTAGAGCGAGGCGCGCGCCGCCGGCATACATGGAGCGCATCGCCGGCATTTGCGAGAAACGACCGTATTGCACGTGAAAGACCGTCAAATCCGACACCGGGAACGACATCCCCAAACGCGGGCTAATATCGGTGTACGTGGGAGTCTTTTCCATTGACTCGAGCTTAATGGTGTATTCTTTCGAGTCCCGCTTCGGCTCTGCCGGATTCTTAAAGCGCCAGCTATCCGCGTCAAAGTAGTCGAGGCGCAGACCGGCGTTGATGATCAGGTCATTATACTCGACCTTGTCTTGGATAAAGGCGGCGGCTACCGTCGGATGGCGCGGGGCCTCTAGCCCCTCGCCGTCGGTCTCGCGGCCGAACTCGTCGAAGCCGAAGAAATCGCTGGCACTGGTCGAGCGCAGCAATCGGATCAAATCCTGCTTGCTGCCCTTGCCATCGTCAAGACTCTCGGCCTTCGCAATCAACTCGTCGAGTATCTGGTCTTCGCTGATCTCGTTGTTGTAGTAGCGGTCGTACACCGCGTCCAACTCGGGATAGGTGTTGGCTATCCCCGAGCGGATCGAACGCAACGAGATCCCATAGCGCCGCGCGGTCCAATTCTGATAGTCGAAACCGGCCTTGAGCTGATGCATATCGGTCTGCTTGGTCCAGCTACCGGCCAGCCCCCAATAGCCATCCGACGTGGTGCCGTAGGATGTCGTACGCGAACCCGGGCGGCTGAAGGGAAAGCCAGCCAGATCGTAGGATCTGGGTCCCGAACCTTGCTGGGTATAGGGCGTGTACTCGCCCGTGCCCTCGAGGGCGCGCTGTACGGCCACGCTGTCGTTGTACACCCACCACCGATCTTTGAAAAGCGGGTCGTAGGACTCGGCATTCCGCTCGTAGAGGCTCACGTTGAATTCGTAGAACATGCTCTTGTCGAGCAGGTGGGTGATCTTGGCATTGACTAGGTTGGAGGACGATTCATACTCGCCCAAACGCCGGGTGTTAAAAACATTGCGGATGGGCGCTCCGTTGCTTTCACCACTCGCGTCCGTGTACAGATTCGTGAGGCGGACTTGGACGGGGTAGTAGTCGAGCAACAAGGTCCCGTTGAAAATGACCGCTTCACTACTCGAGTGCGGAATATTGCCGGGCTTGATTTCGAGCTTCTCGATCCGGTCGGGAACGAGATTGCCCTCTTCGTCCTCGCTCCAGTGCCGGCGGCCACCGCGGAGGCCAGTGTCTTCGAGATCCTCAAAGGTAAAACCCGACCAGTAGGTCGGATAGGAACCGATGCCGCGGCGCTGGCCAGCCAAGAAGGCGCGAATCTTCTGGCTTCCCGCAACCGGACCACCGGCGGTCATCACCTGATTGAAGTAGCCGTAGGAATACGTGCCGAAGCGCTGCTCGTAGTCGGAGGTAAAATTGTCCGACTCGGAGAGTATCTTGAAGTCCCACTCGCTGCCGCCGGTGCGCAACTCTTGCAGGATAATGCCGGCGTTGGCACCGCCGTACTCGGCGTTGAAGCCGCCGGCCTGGAGTTGGATTTCCTCCAACGCCTCGTCGATCAAGCCCACTGCGCTGCTGCCAGTGACCACATTGCGGACGCTGGCTCCCTCGACGTAGTAGCCGATCTCGTCGCTGCGCGAGCCGCGGATATGCAGCGACCCCTCGTCTTCAACCACGCCGGTCTGCAGGGCTATGACTGAGCTGACGCCTCGGAGCGGCAGAATCTCGAGATCCTCGGCATCGACGATGCGCACCGCATTGGTCGCAGTTTTGTCGATGATCGGCCGCTCGGCCCGGATTACTACTTCCTCGACTTGGATATCCGAAGAAGTCAATTCAACGGCGATATTCGTAGTCAGGTCGGCGGAGACCCGCACATCCTCGACGGTATAATCCGCGTAGCCGATATACGTGGCCTTGAGGGTGTAGGTGCCCGCCGGTACGTTGAGAATAAAAAAGCGGCCCTTTTCGTCCGCTGTAGCCCCTAGCTTGGTATCCGCCACCACGATATTGGCATGGGGTAGCCCATCCCCGGTGGCGGCATCCTTGATGACACCGGCGATCTTGCCGCCCGTACTGGCCTCGGCCGGAGCCAAGCTCAGCGCGAGCAGGACGCCCAGTGCGGTCAAGACGCGAAAAACGCGCACAAACTTAGTCATATATCCCTCCTTTGTAGGGTACTCAATACCCCTTCACATCAGGTGCAACCAGTCGTCTAAGAGAAAGGTCACACGCCCGATCAACAGCGAGACCCTCGCCATAATGGTGTAACCAAAAGAAGCCCCAAACGAAACCATCAAAAACCATATCCCCACCTTGGAGACATGGCCCGCCGTGCCGGTGTGCTCGACGGAAAAAAAGAAATAAACCAACACCCCGATGACCCCCACGAGGACGATCAGCAAGTTGAGCCCCTCCAAGCTCCCGGTTAGTGGTTGTAATGTAGGTTCAATTTGGGCTAAAATAAAGGAAGAAATATAGCGGGGAATCGTCAGACCGGCCCCGAGCCCGACGAAGAATGCAAAAGCATAGCGACTGAGCCACCCGAAGCGCAGCGAAAAGCGCGTCAACATCAACAGCCCGAGCACCGTTGGAGCCAACAGCCACCAATTGGGCGTCTCCCCTTCTCCTAGATCGGTCCATTCGGCGATGAGCTCGCCGTAGAGCGTCGGATACCAGTACTGGCCGAACATGTAAGCCGCTGCCACACCGACGAAGACGTGCTCGGCAAACTTGAAAAGCGGGTTGTCCTTGTAGAGAAAGCTATAGAGTGCCAAGGTCATGCCCGCCGCGACAATGATGCCCAAACCCGTCCAGTCCGCCGCCAAGATTCCGCTAGCCACCAAGCCGATATTGACCGCGGCAAACAGCAAGATCAAGCCTAAAAAGACATACGTATCGCGCATATCAACTCCTCTGCTCGGATGAAGTTCGCCGAGCGACGAAGTACGCGATATTGCCGATAACCACGAAGAGCGCGATGACCAAATGAGTCATTGACTGGGCGCTCATACCCATGCTGGCACTGCCGCGATGGTCAATCAGGGTCTCGTATTCGGCTGCGCCGGCTAGACCGCCGAGCAGGCCACCAAGCTGTCCCGAGTCGAGAAAGGGATAGAGATCGGGAGCCATCACCGCGGTGCAGCCAGCGACAAAGGTAAAACCGTACTTCTCCTGCCCATAGGGGATCCACCAAAACTCAATCGAATCCCCGGCCGCCAAGTCTAAGACAAGGTCAAAATCGCGCAGTGAGCGCAAACCGCGCGTCAAATCCAAATCGCCGGTATCTGTACCCCATTGGTCCTGCGGGAAGGCACTGCGGAAGTCTTGTCCCATATTGAGGATGACGCTGAAAGTGCCCGGCTTGTAGCCCATAAAGGCGTAATCCACCCCGTACTCCAAATCGAATTCCGCCGCCATCTCCTCCAGCACCTGTTGGGCCAGCCCCGGTGCCTCGGGCCATAGGCAAATGGCCACCACCTTGAGCTCGCGGCGGAAGGCGTGGCGCAACATGGAGCGCGACATCGGCAGCATTTCAGGTTGCGTGCTGGCACCGTAGGAGAAAGAGACCAGCACAATGTCCCCCGCGTCGAGTTTCTCAAACTGGTTGTACGCGGCTTTTACTTCGTTCGTCGGCGTGATCGGCAGGGAAATTCCAGCCAGCAACGGCCCAGCCACGCTAATAAACACTAGGGCGAAAATGATGCGCCGGTCGATAGCAAGTAGCTTGTGCATCACTCAGCTCCTCCACCCAAATACGAGCGCTCAATCCCAAAAATGATCCGCAACGAAGTGGCAATAGCCCCCAGTGACACGCCGAGCAAGATGCCGCGCTTGGCCGCCAAATTGGGCACGTTCAACAGCCAGTCGGTCGCCAGCGGAAAAAACTCGGAAAGCTCTCTCCCAATGGGCACGCGACCCAACATGACGATGACCGCCGCGATCAGCAACACAGCCGCCTCGGGCGTGCGGGCGCGGAAGGTTCGGTACGCGGCCGAGGCGATGAAGAAGGCTAAGATCGAAAACATGGTCGAGGCGCAAGGCACGTGAATATTGTCGAAGAGCCACTTATAGCCCCCGGCCTCAGCCTGCGCGGCGAAGGGGCCTAAACCATCGTTGTACACGACGAAGACCATCATCACCGCGAAGCTCAAAATGGCGATTAAGCTATAGGCCCACCCGGCGACGCGCTGGCGAATTCGCTGCCAGTGCAGGTTGAGCAGGCTGTATAGTCCGAGCAAATAGGAAAACGCGAAGACTATGCGCACCCACAGCGCCATCTCCCGCTCCAAACTCTGCGCGTCGCCGTGGGGTACGTAGTAGATGACAATGCCGAGCATACCGAAGGCAAAGGCAACGACCAGCGGTAGCGTTCGACTGAGAAAAATCATCGCGCCCTCCTAGGGGGTAAAAAAGTGCGTCAACTGCGGCCACCATTCCAAGGTCGCCAGCAGTGGGCCCAGCACCAGCACGGCCAGCAGGATGGCTTTGCCCCCGTCTTGGCCTTTAAGGCTACCCAGCATCCTCGGCTCGCCCGACAGATAGGCGCTGGCTGCGTAGAGCTCTTCGCCGAGCAGGGTATAGTCGCAGGTGGTGACGAAAAAGGGAAGCTGGGTAAAGGCGTCCGTGCCGGCGATCTGGATCGCCCCGGTCGTCGAACCCGTCTCGGCCAACAGCAGCGACTCAGCGTAGAAATATCCCATCATAATGTGAGCTGCCGGGCGATCGCGGACCATGATGCCCTCGACTGCTGCCGCATAGCTGAACTGCTCGGTGCTGGCGACGAAGATGTGGTCGGGATTGAAAGCATCGGGCCGTCCCGCCTCCACATACGAGGCTTTCACCGTCTCCTGACTCACCGACATAACCACCGGGTCTGGGGCCACCACCCGCAGCGCAGTGTCGTATTCGGCTGTGCGCCGCGCGACCCGTCCCAAGATATTGATCGCAGCAATGGTTGGTATCTGGCTCATGTCGCGCAGGCCGTGAATAAAAAGCACCGGCTTGCCCATCTCGGTCGCCCGCCCCAGCGCCTCGTCGAGTGCCTCTAATCCGGCGATGCGGCGGATCTTGAGCTCGCGCCGCCGCGCAATGCCAATGTAGCCCATGATAAGCCCTGAGAACGCGAGGCACAGCACCAGATTATTGACCTTGGCGCGGTTAAAAAAATTACCTTTGGACTCGGCGTTGACGATCACTTTGCCGCGGATCGCGCCCCCAGCCGATCGCACATCGATGTGAAAGTAATACGTCTTGCCGTCTTCTAGCGGCGTCTTGCCACCCGCGCCAGCGAATTCTTCGACGTTGACATAGTGGTAATTCACCAGATCGGCCCCGTGCCCAAAGAGCGCCGGTGCCTCGGACATCAAATTTCCCGTGGCCGCAACCTCGGCTACGACGCGAAAAGGCCCCCTGGGCGAATCGGCGATGGCGATCTGATAAAGCGCATTCTCGCTGATCTGACGATCTCGCAGCCAAGTCAGCGTAATGCTGCCCCCGTCGTCGTTGGGCGTGTCGAAGGCTTGCACCTCGATCGGCGGTTCAGGATGTGCCAGCAACGTGCCGAGCCCCGGTGCCGCAGGAGTGTCGATCCCCTGTTCCGCATTTTCTGCCGCGCTCGCCAACGGCCAAGCCAAGACCAACGCAGTTAGCCAGTTTTTTGCTCTCATGTCCTTATTCCTCAATCAACTCCACATTCGCCCGTGGCACTACCGCCTGTTCCCCGTCTTCAAACTCCACGGCCAATACCCGCACCCGCGCCCCAGACTCCACCGCGCACAACTCGGTCGGCAAGTCGCTGACGCGCCCGATCTGACCAAAATAGGGCATCCGAATCACCCGCAACAAATCGCCCACCTGCAACCCTTCCGCGCCCGGTCGCGCCTCTTCTTCCTCTCTGTCAGCGGCCGTGGGGACGATAATCTCCGGCCGCAAGACGCCAGCGCGGATCTGCGTCGCACCGGCCATGGACGCATCCATGCCAGCGCACGCTTGCAGAATGTCAAAGGTCTTGCGGGCCATGGCGACGCGGCCAAAGCCCTCGGTCGCTACCACGGTCAGGCCGATCTGCTCGGTCCCGGTGATGGCCACGCCCAAATCGCGGCCGAGTAGGTCGCGCAAGTCGCTGTCGCGCAGGCCGCCGCCGATCAACCCCACGGCACCTGCCTGCCGGGCCTGTTCCACAGTCTCCGCGCTAATCAGGCTGCCGACCACCACAATCTTGCCCGCCACTTCCGGGCCTAGCGACTCGGCTGTGGCGTCTGGGGCATCAACCGCTAAGTGCAGCGCGCCCCAACACTCGCCCCCCACGCCGAAAATGCCCTGGATATAAGCACCGCGCGCTGCAACGCGCACGCCCTCCTCAGCAAAAACTTCCTCTACGACTCCATCGACATAAGCCAGCACTTCGACCGGCCTAGGAGCTTGGCGCAATATCACCTGTCCGGTCACCGGCGAAATGCTCTCGACAGTGCCGCTAACCGGGGATTCAATCGTGGTCTTGAACCAGCTAATAAACGGTTTGGTCTCGGCGAGTGGCTCGTCGGCTTCTACTCGGTCGCCCTCTTTTTTTAGCATATAGCCGGCTAGCTCTTGCGGCGAGATGCCCAAGCGGTTGACCAAGTTTAGGGTCGCCACCTCGCCCGGCAGTTCGGTGCGGGCCACAACTTGGTCGCGTCGTACCGCTTGGCCGCGTTCGACGACAACTTCGCCTTTGAGGGGCAAGCGCCGCTCTTTGTGCACGACTGCGTGTTGCGTCACGCGCAGTCCAGGAGTATAAGCATGGGCCATGAGCTACTCGTATAGGTTTAACGCCTGCTGCCAGTCGCTTATCTGACGCCGACGACCTTGGTCTGACACCATCTGGATGGGCCGGCCGCGACCGTCTAGCACTAGCCCCACGACGCCACCGCGCACTCGCGCATTTAGGGCTTGCCCTAGGCCAGCACCCACATCCCAACGCCGCGCCGGCTGGAGCGAAATTTCGACCGCCTCGCCATCGGCCAAAGGCACCCACTGTAACTGGCCGACCTGCAACTCGCCAGTTTGACGCCCGCTGGGCAGGTCCATTTCGTATTGGAGGCAAACCTCGTCGCCCTTCCCCTCGCCGACGGGGGCCACACAAGTGCCCAAGTAGATCAGGCAATCGCGCTCAAAAACCTCGGTGGCGGCCCGCTCGTCAACAGTCGAAAGCACCCCTAGATGGGGCATCATAAAGATGCTATCGACCGCCAAGCGGGTGACGCCTTCGGGCTGGAAAGCATCTATGAGCATGGCGCAACTCTGCTCGCGGCGCGGCGCGTGCGAGAGCACTCCGCCGCTACCGACTAGCATGTCCAGCGCCATCATTTCGACTAAACTCTCGCCGGTGGCACCCTGCTCAAAGACATCGGCCAGCGTGCGCTTGCTCTGCACCCCCTTCAATCCCACCGCCAATGCCCGGTGCTGGTCAAAAGCCAAGCGCAGGGCCTCGCGGGCAATGGCTTGCTCGACTTGCAGTTCCTGCATGAGCTGCGGGATGGTCGTCGGGCGGATCATCTTGTTCTTGATCCGGTCGCGGAGGTCGGCCTCCTCAATGTCAAAAGGAACCCAGCGCATGATCTGGTCGAGGCCAGCCTCGGCCAGCACGTTGGAGACGCTATAGGACATGCCGAGATTGGCACTGACCGTGCGGTTGAACACGCCGTCGAAGACGCTGAACACATCGGTCGTCGCCCCGCCGATATCCACGCCGACGACGTTGATCCCCTGCTGGCGGGCAATAGTCTGCATGATCTCGCCCACCGCCCCGGGCGTCGGCATAATCGGCGCGTTGGTCCAGTCCATCAGCTTGCGGTAGCCAGGTGCCTGCGCCATGACGTGTTCAAGGAAGAGATCGTGAATGACGTGCCGCGCTGGGTCCAGATTTTCCTCTTCGAGCACGGGGCGAATATTCTCAGTAACAGTCAGAGCCATCTTCCCCCCCAGTGCCTTTTCGACCTCCTCGCGCGCGTCCTCATTGCCCGCAAAAATAATCGGTAACTTAAAGTCCGCGCCAAAGCGGGGCTTGGGGTCGGCCGCGCTGATGAATTCGGCCAACTCGACCACGTGGCTGACAGTGCCGCCATCCGTGCCGCCCGACAGCAGCACCATATCGGGGCGCAATTGGCGGATGCGCTCTATTTTTTCGTGCGGCAAGCGCCCGTCGTTGGCAGCGAGTGCGTCCATGACGATCGCCCCGGCACCCAAGGCGCAACGCTGCGCGCTCTCGCCGGTCATCGCCAACACCACGCCGGCCACTACCATCTGCAACCCACCGCCGGCACTGCTCGTCGAGATGTAGATATCGACTCCGACATTGCCGTCTGCCGGCGTGATAATCCGCTCGCCATCGAGAATCTGTCGCCCGGAAAGCTCCTCGACCTCTTGAATGGCGTTGAGCACCCCCCGGGTGACATCTTCAAAAGGAGCCTCGACCGTAGTCGGAGCCTCGCCGCGAAAGGTCTGGCGGTACCCTTCGTCCTTCTTCTCGATCAGGATCGCCTTGGTCGTCGTACTGCCGCAGTCCGTGGCGATAACTACGTTGAGGTCATCCATGCTTTTGGCCTTCGCGCTGAGCAATGGCCTCCGCGAGTAGGTCTATAGATTGGCGTCGCTCCAACATGCGCGTAAAGCGCTGGTATTCGTCGCGCGAAAAAACCAGCGTGGCAAACGGGGCCAAAAAGGTCAGGGCTTGGCTGCCCAAAAAGTTGAGGGGGCGGCAAGCCTCCAACGCCATGGACGCAGCCGCTCCCATGCGGCGAGCTACGACAAACTCGGCCAACCGCTCGGCGAGCGCGCGCTCCTCCTCAGACCAACCCGCCTTCGGGTCTTCAAGGGCAAACGCGTGTCGCCACCGCGCTTTTAAGCTATCGACTTGAAACATGGCACCGGACGAAATGAGCGACTTCTTCGCGGTTTTGATCGAACCGCAAAAAGACGCCGCGAAAAGAATCCAACCGACTCGAGCGGAGAGAGGGGCGCAAAAAAATGCCGTCCCGATGTTCGTCTGCTCGACGGAACTCCGCCCAAGAACGGCGTTGTTTAAGACCGAGGTGTTCGCTGCTGATCCCTGCGCCGTCGAGCACGTAGCGTGTAGCAAAGAAATAGCGCGACAGCGAGGCGGTCAATGCTCCGAGTGAAAATACCCCGTAAAACCAATGCTCAAAACCGAAAGCTGCGACCGCTGAGGAAGCGATGATGAGCGCAACTAGCAGTATCGACTTTGCCAGCCTCTCCCGACGCAGGGGGTGACTTTCCCAGCGGAGGGCGTCTGCGGAGGACACAGACGTGCCCTTAGTACATCTGCGCTTCCTGTGCGACCCACCAGTCTTGCAAGCGGACGCCGGGGGGATACCAAGTGACGCCACTGAAGCGTCGGCTATAGGCGTGGGCATTGCGCGGCTTCCACAGGAAGGTGTATGGCTGTTCCTCGTGCAGGATTTCTTGGAAGCGCCGGTAGAGTGCGATGCGCCTTTCCATATCGAACTCGCGGCGATAGTCCTCCAAAATTTGATCAACCTCGGCGTCGATGAAGCTTATCGCGTTGGAGCCGTTCTCTATGGTCTGGGAGGAATGCCAGATCTGGTAGCCATCGGGCGCGAACTGCACATTGCCGGTCCAGCCCAGCACCATAGCGTCAAAATCCTTGCCGCGGACCTTTTGCAAAAAAATCGACCAGTCTAACTCGCGCACTTGGCAGTCAATGCCAATATCCTGCAACTCGTATTGCAAAGTTAGGGCGATGTCTTTGCGGGTCTGGTTGCCCGAATTGATCAAAATCTCAAAGCTAAATGGCACTAGCTCTCCGTCGATGGTCTTGTCGAGAATGCCGTCCTCGTCGGCGTCCTCCCAGCCAGCTTCCGCCAGCAGATCAAGAGCGTAGTCGGGATCATACGCGTACGACGCGAGATCGTGGTTGTATTCGGGGCGAAACTTGTGGATCGGCCCCTCCACCGTCTCGGCTAGGCCGAACATGATGTTTTCAACCATGCCCTCGCGGTCGGTTAGATGGGTCATGGCTTGGCGCACCTGCTTGTCGCCAAAAATTAGATGTTTGTTGTTCCAGCCGATGTACATATATCCACCGGCGTAGCTAACGCCTTTGAGGAAGCGGCTGTTGAAGTCTTCCGACCAACTCTTTTCCTTAAATTCCAATGGGCGCAGAGCGTGGTAATCGAGGTTGCCGTTGGTCAACTCGATGAATGCCGCGTCGGTATTGTTGATGATGTTAAAGACGATCTTATCGACAAAGCCAGGCGGTAGTAGCCCTTCCACATCCCGCCCCCAGTAGTTTTCACTCCGCGTCAGCACAACTTTCTGTTGGGTGACCAAGTCGCGCTCTGGATCTTCGATTATGTACGGCCCCGAGCCTAGTACCTTGCGGTTGAAATTTTGATTAAATTGTTCGGCAAAGCGCTCGACTCGCTCTTTGTGCGGCCCTTCTTCCCAAGAACCATCCACCAAACTCTTGACCTCGACCGGATCCAGCAAACCCTCTGGATCGTAAAAATGCTTAGGTAGAATACTGAATACACCCAACATCAGATCGTTGCGAAAATAGGGTTTGTCGCACAGGAAGCTAACCTTGTTCGCCCCTACCTGTTGTACAGCTTTGACGGCGGCGTAGTAGTTGCGCAGATGCGGCGCTAGCACTTGGGGATTGTGGATGACCTTCATGCTGAAGACGACATCCGCAGCCGTCAGCGGCTTGCCGTCTGAGAAGTAAACCCCGTCGCGTAGCTCAAACGTATAGGTGAGTTTGTCCGCGGAAATCTCCGGGTAGTCCTTGGCGACTAGCCCTCGCAACGCGTAGGGCGGGTCCGAGTCGGCTTCGAGCAGACTCTCAAATATGTAATTCAAGACCGTGCTAGCACCGGCATCACTGGAGGTGTACGGATTGAGTTTCTCTGGGTCGGACAGCATGTGGCGCACCATCCAGTCGCCGTAGGTCGGCCCTTCGCCTCCCTCATAGCGCAACGGCACCTTCTCAGTGCCGTCGAGCACGACGATATCCTTGGTACTCATGAGAATTTCCTGCACTACTTCCCATGATTCCTCTTCAGCGTCAGTATGGCCGACAACGCAGATGCCCAACCAAGCGGCCACTACAGATATTCTAACCTTCAACATGTTCTCTCCTTCGTACTAATCCAGTGTACGCAGCTATATCAAATCCATCACACGAAGGTCAACCATCCGTGCCGATCCTCGACTTCGACGCGAATAACGGAGAAAAAGGCGTCTTGTATCTGCGCGGTGATCGGCCCGCATTTCCCACAGCCGACCTGCACTTGGTCTATAGCGCGGATCGGCGTGATTTCGGCGGCCGTGCCCGTGAAGAACACCTCATCGGCGATGTAGAGGAACTCGCGCGGAATCCCGCGCTGCTCGACTCGCATCCCCAGATCGCGTATCAGGGTAATGGCGGTGTGGCGGGTAATGCCCGGCAGAATGGCAAAACACGACTCGGGCGTATAGATCGAGCCGTTCTTGATGACAAAGATATTCTCGCCGCTGCCCTCGCTCACCAACCCATCCGTGCCCAAGACAATTCCCTCGTCATAGCCGTTCGCATTGGCTTCGATCCGCACGAGTTGCGAGTTGAGGTAGTTGCCGCCGGCCTTGGCCAAAGCGGGAAACGTATTCGGGGCCATGCGATTCCACGACGAGGTGCAGACCGAAACGCCGTTTTTGAGCGCCGCCTCTCCGAGGTACTCTCCCCACTCCCAAACGGCGATCACTACGTCAACCGGGCATCCCATCGGATCAACTCCCAAGTTCTCATAGCCGCGGAAGACGACTGGACGGATATAACAGGCCGCGAGCTGGTTGACGCGGATCGTCTCGAGGATGGCCTCTTTGATTTCCTCCCGCGTATAGGGAATTTCCATGCGGTAGATCTTGGCGGAATCAAATAGCCTGTTGACGTGCTCGTCGAGGCGGAATACGGCCGAGCCTTTCGCCGTCTCGTAACAGCGAATGCCTTCAAAGACACTCGAGCCGTAGTGTACTACATGGGAGAGCACGTGGATTTTGGCGTCGTCCCAATCGACCAATTGGCCATTGAACCAGATTTTATCGCATTTGGGCAGGGGCATGTAGAAAATCTCCTCGAATAAGTATGCGATTAGTTAAGGTAACACCACTGCTACACTGTTACCAGTGTTAAGGAGTTATTACAGCGCTCGCGAATAGGTCGCAGAAAAGCTATTAAACGTGCCACTGCGCTGATGGCTGCGGCTGCCTCTCAAGCTCATCTTGTTGTCGCTACCGACCGGGTTGTAGTTGAAGGTTGCTGCCAGCGTCCGGTGTGTATTGCGGCGGTTGAGGAAGCGCGACGGTGCGAACATGGAGTATTCGTACCCCCACTCGCGGTCGAACCGGTAGGAATAGGTGGCGCTGGCCGAGTAGTCGGTGCTGGCCGAATAAGTCATGCCGAATTGGATCGCGTGTTTGGCATTTTCCTCTTCGACGATCTGGGCACCGTTTTCCGCGATTAAGGTGCCGAAATCGTCCGCTTTATAATCGTAGCGCGTGTTGAGCGAAAGAGCCCCCATGACCTTGCGTCGGAGTGAGTGCCCCATGCTCCAGCCGCGGCGAATATTGCTTTCGCGCGACAACTCGCGGCGATTGACTTGGCGATCAAAATCGTAAATGGTGCGCCGCGCGGAGATGCTGAATCGGTGCGAAAAGGACGCGCCTAAACGCTCGTAATTGGTGCCAACATTGAGCGAAATGTCGCGGTTGCGCGAGTTGTCTCCGGCGCGTTTGGCGTGCAAGTTCACGCGGTGCAAAAAGCTGTTTTTGAGGTCGACGTTGAGTTTAGCTCCCGAACGCAGGGTGCCGTTATAGCTGAGGCTCACGCTGTTGTTGAAGGTGTCTCGGTCCTGCTCTGGTTTCCCGGGATTCTCCGAGCGTTTGACTTCGCCAAAAGTCGTCAGTCGCAATGAGTGCCCATCGGCTAGAGGCCAGTTGAGCGAGCCATTGAGAAAGAGGTTGCGGTCGCTCAGATCGGCGCTTGGATCGCGGCACGTTCCGTCCGCCGAGCGCGTGAAGTGGCTTTCGCAGCGGCTCGTATCGAGCACCCGCACCGCCAGCAGACGCGCATCGCTACCCTTGAAGCGAACGCTGGTGTTGAGGACCAACTTTTCGACTAGCTTGCCCGAAAGAGACGCATCCCAGCTAAAGTTTTCGCTGAGGCGGTCGGTGCCGAAGAAGCGATTGTTTAAGTCTTGGGCGGCGTTGGCGGTATTGGTGCGCTCGTTCTGACCATACGAGGCGCGATTCTTGATCTTGAATCGCCCTAGATCGAACTCCACATTAGAAGACATGCTGGTACCGCGCGTTTTCGATAACTCGGCGCTGACCATCGTATCGCGCACCACAGCCTCGCTGATCACGTCCTCGCTGATCACGGCGCGCGTGAGACCCCGCTGAGAGCGGTTCTCAGACAGCCTCAGGCCAACGCGGACATCGCCGGGGAAGGTATAGCTTACGTTGCCGCTCACGCTCTCGCTGCGATCTTTGTTGTGCTCGAGCGTATCGTCCGTTTTGCTCAGCGAAATCGAGTTGCTCAGCTTCTTGCTCGCGATCTCGACTTCAGGCGAGACCCTCAGCGAAGCACTGTAGCGGATCCCGGTCTCCTTGATGGTGCTGTCGAGGTTGGCACGGGTAGCGCGGGAGGCGTTAATCAGGCTCGGAGTCAGGCTGGCATTCATGCTCTTGAATCGGCCACTGCTCAACGGCTTGGAACTAAATCCAAAGTTAAAGGACTGACGACGCGTCTTCTGCTTCTGCAGCGTTCGGTTGCTGGTACTCATGTTGGCACCGAGTCTGATGGTGGCCTTCGGACCGAGAATGGGATAGTTGACCGAAGTTCGGCCCGAGGCATTGTCCTGCCAACTCTTGCCGCTGCTGCGATCGTCGAGAGTAAACCCCATACTCCCCGATGCGGTAATCGTCAGCTTGGAAGTCGAGTCTCCTACTGCCGAAAACCGCACAGGCGTCGAGTAGTTCCAGCTAGGGAAAGAGTGGTTCCAAGAGGTTCGGGAACTGGAGCGGCGGAAGTTGAGCGAGTACTGCTGGGCATCGGCCGCCACCCATGCGACTAGCACTAGCCAACCCACGTACCACAAGATCGGCTTCACGACCCCTCCTTTCCCAAACGCGAGCAGGCGTCGCTCAGCCGGATGAATTCCTCTACCGACAATTCCTCCGGGCGGCGCGTTAGTTCGACCCCCGCCTGCTGGCCCAACTCTTCCAGCCAAGGCCGCCCGCCCTCGGGGTTGAGACCAAGGAGCGAATTGCGCAGCATCTTGCGCCGCTGGCCAAAGGCTCGGCGCACCAAGCGATCGAAACAATCTGCGTCCTCTACTGCGTAGCGGGATTTGGGTGCAAAGCGCAGCTCGACTACGGCCGAATCCACCGCCGGCACGGGCCGGAAGCATTCGCGCCCCACCTGCAAGTGCATCTCCACTTCAGCGCGCATAGCCACCAGTACTGACAGCAAACTGTAATCCTTTGAACCGGGGCTAGCGACCAAGCGCTGAGCCACTTCGCGTTGGACCATGACGATGGCACGGCTGATACAATCGGCGTGTGCGAGAAGGTGAAAGATCAGCGGAGCGGTGATATTGTAGGGAAGATTGCCGACAATCAGCAGCCGGTGCCCGTCCGCAGTCCGCAAGATCTCCCCGAGATCGACTTGCAGAATATCTCCTTCGATCAAGTGCAGCCTACGCGCGCCTTGGCGTGCGCGCAGCAAGGCCACCAAGTCGCGGTCGATTTCCACGGCCACCAGGCGATCCACAGAAACGAGCAGTACCTCAGTCAACGCGCCCCGACCCGGGCCGATCTCGACGACCACCTCGCCAGCGGCCGGGCGCACTAGGCCTGCAATGGCCTCTATAACACCCCGAGCGACGAGGAAGTGCTGGGCAAAACGCGGCCGCGGTCGGTGGGCGTTTACCAACGCCGTGCCCTCGCCAAGCTCGGGTCGGGCGGGGGCACCAGTGCTGACCCTCCACGGCGCAAGCCGCGCCACAAGTCAGTCAGCACTAACTGCGGACTCGCGTTGTGACCCAAGGTCTCGGCTGCGCGGTCGATCTCCAAAGCAGCTCGGGCAGCGTCTATCTTCTCCAGCAGGTTTTCTAAATAAGGACGCCGATCTACTTGAACGATGGATGCGTCGCGGCCGTGCGCCAACAGGAAAAGATCCCGTAGATACAGATCGCAGACTTGCAAAAAACGCTCTAACTGCCCCCGATCCCCCCCTAACTCCTCAAGGACACTCCAATAGACCTCGTCCTGCTGCTCCGAGCCACCACTAAGAAACGACTCTACCAACTGCCGCGTTCCGTCAAACGCCCCGGCAGCCACCTCTTTGGCCTGCTGCAACGAGCCAGCCCCCATGCGCACGGCCAGCTCCAAACGCTCCCCAGACACGCCCTCTTGTTCGAGCTGCATCCGCAAGGTCGCTGCATCTAAGGGACTCAAAATCATGCGCTGGCAGCGCGAGAGCACGGTGGGCAAAAGGCGCTCTGGTGCCGCCGAAACCAACGCGACGACAGCCCGGGCTGGAGGCTCTTCCAAGAGCTTGAGCAGTGAATTGGCACCCGCTGGGTGCATTCGCTCGGCGGCGAAGATCAGGCCAACTTTGCGCTGGGATTCCGTCGGCGCAAATGCCAACTCCCTTTGCAACTGACGCAGGTGCTCAACCGCGATATTGGCGTTGCTAGGCAGAGTTGCACCCGCGTCGTGGACGTACTCCACTACGGACTCGCGCAAATCCGCCAGCGAAAGCCTCTGCTTGCCTCGGCGAGGAGGTAGCGGCAAAGCGGTGTGGAGGTCGGGATGTATGAGCGAGGCGACCTTGCGACAGCTCGGGCAGCGGTTGCAGGCGAAAGGTCCGCTGCCAGTGCACAGCAGGGCTTTCGCCCACGCGAGCGCAAAGCGCCGTTTGCCGGTTCCCTCGGCCCCGCAGATGAGAACCGCATGGGGAATGCGGCCCGATTCAAGCCAAGCTGCGGCCACGGCCCCAGCCCGGTCTCGACGAGCCAGATCGCTAAACTCCCCGGAGTGCGGGGTGCCGCCCGTGCTGTCCAAGCCAATCCCTATTTCTGCAACAGGCTCTCTTGGTTGTCCAGAGCAAAAAAGTGGGCTTTGTCTATCTCGACGACCAACCGCACCGTTTGGTCAACTTGCGGCATGTGCAACGGATCGACGCGCGCGACGAAAGCAGTCTTGCCGGTGGTCAGGTTAAGGAACACCTCGTTGCCCATCGGTTCGACCACTTCGACCTTGGCCGTAATCTCCACGGTCTCGACATTGCGGCCAATGGTATCCGGGTCGTGGATGTCTTCCGGGCGGATACCCAGCGTCACCTCCTGACCCAAGTGGCTGCCTAGCTGGTCGCCGTGGCCGGCGGGCAGGGCGAGTTGCACATTGCCCTCGTCGAAGACTATGCCGCTGCCGTTGGAGGCCAGCGTACCGCGGATGAAGTTCATGGAAGGGCTGCCGATAAAGCCGGCGACGAACTGGTTGACGGGTTTGTTGTAGAGATGGAGAGGTTTGTCGATTTGCTGGATTAGGCCATCGCGCATGACTACGATGCGGTCTCCCATGGTCATGGCCTCGACTTGGTCGTGCGTCACGTACACCATGGTGGCCCCTAAGCGGGTGTGCAACTTGCTGATCTCGGTGCGCATCTGCACCCTCAGCTTGGCGTCGAGGTTGGAGAGCGGTTCGTCAAAGAGAAATACCTTGGGCTTGCGGACAATGGCGCGCCCCACCGCCACGCGCTGGCGCTGACCGCCCGAAAGCGCTTTGGGCTTGCGTTCTAACAACTCCTGGATACCGAGTATATCGGCTGCTTCTTGCACTCGCGCTTCAATCTCGTCTTTGGGATATTTCCGCAGCTTGAGCCCAAAGGCCATGTTTTGATAGACGCTCATATGCGGGTAGAGCGCGTAATTCTGGAAGACCATGGCGATGTCGCGGTCCTTGGGGGGCACATCGTTGACGATCGTCCCATCTATCGAAATCTCGCCAGCGGTGATTTCCTCAAGCCCGGCGATCATTCGCAGCGTCGTGGACTTGCCGCAGCCCGAAGGGCCGACTAGTACCACGAATTCTTTGTCCTTGATTTCGATATTGGCGTCGTCCACCGCCACCACCTCTTTGTCGTATACTTTGCGGATATTCTTCAGAATTACTTCAGCCATCGCATCCCTCTTCTACTGTTATGGGCTTCGGCAGTTATTGTGCTAGAAAGAGTTAGAGTATAATAAATAAATTACAAAATCTCTATGTTGCATTCCATTAAAACGGCGTCGTCTGGGGGATCGCTGTAATACGCCGCCCGCCGCCCTACGGTCCGGAACCCAGCCTTGCGGTAGAGCGCCCGCGCGGCCCGATTCGTCGAGCGCACCTCGAGCGCACAACAACTAGCGCCTTGCTCTGCGGCCAAGCGCAATATCCGCAACAACAACTGCCCACCCCATCCTTGGTTCCGATATGCCGAAACCACTGCGAGGCTGGCGAGGTGAAAATCGCGGCCAGCGAAATAACCCAGCGCGTAGCCGATCAGCTCGCCGCGGTGCAAAAGCCCCAAACACAGGGCATCTCTATCTGCAAGTAAATAGCAAAAATCGGCCTTGCCCCACGGATTGGCGAAAGAGAATCGCTCGATCTCCATCAAGCGATGTAGGTGGATCAGCCCTAGCGAAACGAAGCGACTCTCGTCGCTCATGCCCGCGCTAGGGGACGAGCATCGGGCGAGCGCAAGTATTCAGGTTCCACTGAATCCAAGTCCGCAGTCTGGCCCCTCTCCAGCTTGGACAGCGCCAGCCAGCCAATAGTCCCGGCGTCGGGACGAGCGCAAGGCAGGGGGGCAAATTGCGCGGTCGAATTGTCCGCCAACAGATCCCGATAGGCCGTGGCTCCGTCTCCGGTGTAAATCGTCGCTGCGTTGGCCCGCTCTTGGGCCAACTGCGCTGGCGCGATGGCCCGGGGCGGTACCAATTCGACCGGCACGCCCGTCGCCGTGTCGTAGAGCGCGGCATAGACCTCGCGCTTGCGCGCGTCGAGAACGGTGGAAACGGGGAGGCGAGCAAAGGGCAGACGGGCAGCCAGCGCTTCCAGCGTTGAAACCGTCACTAGATCCTTGCCCGCAGCCAAACACAAGCCCTTCGCTGCGCTCAGCCCGATCCGCAAGCCCGTAAACGACCCGGGTCCAATCGCGACGGCTATGGCTCGCACTCCCTCGACATCCATGTCCGCTGCCTCTAGTGCTGCCTCTACTTCGTTGAACAGCCGCTGTGAATGCTGCAATCCCACATCAAAATAGCGGCTGACGACGATCCCTTCTACCGCGCAGAGCGCCACGCTGCCAACCGGGGTAGCCGTGTCCAACGCCAGAATCACGTCGCGGCCGGGCGCGTTCATAGAAGCTCCAATTGCTCGCCGGAGCTTGGCGGTGGCTCGAGGCCGAGGCGCTCCCAAGCTCGCGGCATAGCCATGCGGCCCTTGGGAGTGCGCTTGATAAACCCCTCCTTGATCAAATAAGGCTCGACCACTTCCTCTATTGTCTCGGCCTCCTCGCCGATTGTGGCCGCTATATTGCTCAGGCCGACCGGGCCGCCGTTGAATTTTTCAATGATGGCCCGCAGCAACGTGATATCCATCTTATCGAGTCCCATTTCGTCGACATCTTGGATGATGAGTGCTTTTTGTACCACCTCGGCATTGATCTCGCCTTGGCCTTCCACTTGGGCAAAATCGCGCGCGCGACGCAGCCAGCGCTTGGCAATCCGCGCCGTGCCGCGGGAGCGACGGGCAAGTTCCATCGCGCCCGACTCTGAGACCGATAAATTGAGCAGGCGAGCGTCGCGCTTGACGATCGCGGCGAGTTCGGCGACTGAGTAGTAGTCGAGGTGGGCATTCAACCCAAAGCGCGCGCGCATCGGCGAAGTCAACAGACCCTGGCGCGTCGTGGCCCCGACTAAGGTAAAGGGCTCCAGCGGTACGCTGACAGATCGGGCCGCTGGGCCTTGGTCGATGATGATATCAATCTTGAAGTCCTCCATCGCCGAGTACAGGTATTCCTCGACCACGCGGTTGACGCGGTGAATCTCGTCAATGAAGAGCACGTCGCGTGGCTCCATGGTCGTGAGCATGCCAGCTAAATCGCTCGGACGCTCGAGCAAAGGTCCTGAAGTGGGATAGATTTCAACTCCTAGCTCTTTGGCGATCACATACGCAAGCGTCGTCTTGCCCAGACCGGGCGGACCGTACAGCAGCACGTGATCCATGGCTTCGCCGCGCTGCCGGGCAGCTTCAATGGCAATGCCGAGTTGCTGCTTGGTCTTCTCTTGGCCCAGCATCTCGGCAAGGGACTGAGGACGTAGGGTATTGTCGAACTGAAGGTCGTCGTCTCCGCCACTAGGATCTATGGGTCGATGGTCCATAGCCGAGCCTTCAGCGTTCCTTGAGAGCCAGTTTGATTAGCTGTTGCACACTCAGGTCGGGGCCGTGCTTTTCGACGGCCTTGCGCACCGCTTGGCGAGCGGCAGGTGCTGCGTACCCCAACGTCATCAGAGCCTTTGCCGCTTCGTCGGTTGCGCCAGGTTTGGCCTCCGAGGCCGCTTCGCCGGTCGCCGGGGCACTCGCGCGGACTTTGTCCTTTAGATCGAGCACCAGGCGTTCCGCGGTCTTGCGACCAATGCCCTTGATCGCCGTCAGTTCGGCTACGCGCTCCTGTAAGATGGCCTCCTGCAAATCGCGCAGGGTCATGCCCGACAGCACGGTCAACGCCGAATGAGGGCCGATGCCCGAAACGCCGATTAGCAACTCGAAGATCTCCCGCTCTTCCTCATTGGCAAAGCCGAAAAGCTCCATGCGGTCTTCGCGCACGTAGAGATAGGTGGACAAATGGACCGCCTCGGAGGCCGGGGGTAGTTGGTCGAAAGTAATCAGGGATATGGCCAAGCCATACCCCACGCCCCCGACGTCGACGACGGCATGAGTAGGTGATTTGGACAGGAGTGTTCCGCGCAGGTGTGTTATCACGGATATACCTAACGCCGCACCATGCGGCTGAGCAAAGCCTCTATCTCGGGCTTGCGCTGTCCTCGGCCCTCGCTTAAAACCCGGCCGGACTGCTGGGTGTGGCATAGCGCGATAGCCAAGGCGTCTGATGCATCGAGAGGCTTGGGCCGTTCCTTCAGACCCAAACTGCGGGTTACCATGAATTGTACCTGTTGCTTGGTGGCTTGACCATTTCCGGTCACTGATTTTTTAACCATCGTCGGCGTATAGTGGGCAATGGACAAACCGGCTTTGCGCATGGCGATAATCAGGCAACCTCGCGCTTGGCCCAGCTTGGCCGCCGCGGTGGCGTCCTTGCCAAAGAACGTGGTTTCGATCGCGCCCTCGTCTGGGGCGTATTCGCCGATGAGCCGCGTCATCTCGTCGAACATGTACACCAGCCGATCCTCAAACGCATCTTCCTTGGGACGGATACAGCCGCAGGCAACATAGCGAGCCTTGCGCTTGCTATATTCCACGAAGCCGTAGCCAGTGCTCGTGCTGCTAGGATCTACCCCAAGAACAAGCAAAGCGGAGACCCACTAGGCCTGAGCGATGAGTTTTTCGAGTTCGTCTTCGCGGAGATCGAAATTGGAAAAGACCTTCTGTACGTCGTCTAGATCTTCCAATGCCTCGAGGAGTCGAATAATTTTTTCGGCCTCCTCGCCTTGTACTTCGAGCACATTTTCGCTTTTGGGCATCCAAGCCAACGTCGCCTGGGCGAAGGCAATGCCGTTGTTCTCCAGTGCTTTTTTAACCAGCTCCAAATCGGCAACTGGGGTCGTTACTTCGTGGACTTGGTCTCCATCTTGGATATCCTCGCCTCCCGCATCTACGACCGCCAATAGGAGGTCGTCTTCGGAAACATGGGTTTTGTCCACTTCGATAACGCCCTTGTGTTCAAACATCCAAGCTACCGCCCCACTCTCTGCGAGGTTGCCGTTGTACTTCGTGAATACGTGGCGAATTTCGGAAACCGTGCGGTTGCGGTTGTCCGATAGGGTCTCGACCATGATGGCCACCCCACCGGGACCATAGCCTTCAAAGAGTCCCTCTTCGTATATCGCCCCCGGCTCGTCGCCGGTACCGCGACGTATGGCGCGCTCAATGGTTACCGCGGGCATATTGGCCGCTTTGGCATTTTGGACTGCCGCGCGCAAACTCGGATTAGATCCCTCGTCTCCTCCTCTGCGGGCGGCCACTGAGAGCTCGCGGATCAATTTAGTAAAGATTTTGCCGCGCTTGGCGTCGTTAGCACCTTTTTTGCGCTTGATTGTACTCCATTTGGAGTGGCCGGACATCGGCTTTATCTCCTTACCAATCCCCGTGCGTACTCACACTCCTCAAAGCAGGAACATTGCTCGGGGAAAATCGACTGTTTCTATGACATTATTAAGATAAAAAAACCCGCGCAATCCAAAAAGCGAAGGGCGGTCGACCGCTTTGGCCGACCGCCCTTTACAACGAATGGGAGAAGCCGCTTACGCCGCTTCTCTTCCCTTGGCCTTCTGCGAATCCTCAATGATTTTAGCCATGATATCGCCGGGGACGTCCTCGTAGCGGTCGAATCGCTGTGCGTGGAATCCCTTGCCCTGCGTCATTGAGCGCAGCGACGTCGCGTAACGGTCTATTTCCGCTAAGGGGGCCTCGGCATGGATGACTTGGAAATGGCCTGATGTGTCCATACCGCTGATCCGACCCCGTCGCGAAGAGAGATCGCCCATTACGTCGCCCATAAATTCTTCGGGCACTGTAATCTCTAGCTGGTAAATAGGTTCTAGCAGGATCGGTTTGGCCTTGAGGAAGGCGTCCCTAAAAGCGTGAGAACTGGCCAGTTTAAAAGAAACTTCGTCCGAGTCTACTGCGTGGTGCTTACCGTCGTACACGGTAACAGCCACATCAATGACTTGGTAACCGGCCACTGGCCCCTCGCTCAGCGTTTCGACAATGCCCTTTTCCACCGCAGGAATGAAGTTGCTCGGGATATTGCCGCCGACGACCTCGTTGAGAAACTCAAAACCTTCACCGCGTCCCCTGGGAGCAATGCGCAGAAACACTTCGCCAAACTGCCCCCGTCCGCCCGACTGCTTCTTGTGCCGATATTGCGCATCGGCGTTGCCGCGGATCGTTTCTCGATAAGGAATTCGCGGCACCTCCATATCGATCTCCACACTAAAGCGTTCTTTAAGGCGGCTAACGATAGTTTCCAGATGCAACTCGCCTTGGGTGAGCAGGATCGTTTGGCGGACTTCGCCGTCGTATTTCATGATGAAGCTCAGATCTTCCTCGTGCAACTGGGAAAGCCCGGTAGCAATGCGATCCTCGCCGCCTTGTTCCTTGGCGTGAATAGCCACGCGAATTAGTGGCTCGGGGAATTCAATGCCCGGAAGTTGTAGCGACTCGCCCTTAGCGCAAAGCGTATCGGTCGTATGGGTGTCCTTGAGTTTGACTAAGGCGACAATATCGCCGGCCTCGGCACTTTCAACCTCGATCCGCCTGTTGCCATTGAGGTGATAAATCTGACCAATGCGCTCGGTGGTGCGTTTACTTGAGTTGGCCACTTCGTCGCCGGGCTTGATCGCTCCAGAGAAGAGGCGCAGCAAAGAAAGCTCACCTACGTGCTGCTCGGCCAAGGTCTTGAACACCAGAGCAGCTAAGGACGCAGTAGCGGTACCTTCAAGCTCAACTGCCTGTTCCTCGCCATCCTGGAATCTGAGTCCTGCCGCTTCGGCCGGCGACGGCCCGTATTGCACCAAGGCATTCAGCAGCTGATCGATGCCGACGTTGTTGTAGGCATCCCCGAAGACAACCGGGAAAACTTCGCGCTGTAACATGGCCTGACGCAAACCAGCAACTATATCCTCCGCGGTCAACTCGCCCTCGCTGAAATACTTCTCCATCAGTTCTTCGTCGGTCTCGGCGATGGATTCTACTAGCTGCTCGCGCAACTCTTCGGCACGGCCTTGGACCTCGTCAGGTATGTCTCCCTCAGTGGCCTTACCATCTTGGTACTCATAGGCTTTCATGGCAACCAAATCGACAATATGGTTGAACCCCTCACCGGGATTTACCACCATTTGCAAAGGCACGACTTGGCGCCCGAAACGCTCTTGAACCATCTCTAAGATCTGGTCGGCGTCGGCATCGGCGCGATCCATCTTGTTGATGAATAGTACCCGGGGCAAATTGTAATCGGCAGCGAAATTCCAAGTCCGCTCAGTACCGATCTCCACTCCGGCGACCGAATCGACGACGGCAATGGCCGCGTCGGACACGCGCAACGCTGCCTTGGCCTCGGAGATAAAATCTGCGTAGCCCGGCGTATCGATTATATTGAGGTGGTGATCCTGCCACTGGCCATTTAACAAAGAGACCTTGAGCGAAATCTGACGCTCAATCTCAGCCGAATCGCAATCTGATGTTGTCGTCCCGTCATCAATGCGTCCCAAGCGGTTTACGACGCCCATGTTGAATAACATGGCCTCTGACAGCGCTGTTTTACCCGCGCCGCTATGGCCACACAGAGAAAAATTCCTCGTTTGTTCGCTCAATTTGACCCCTCCTGATTAAGAGAAGAGCTTAATTAATTGGCCCAGATTGGCGTTGTCAAGGTATTTTCCACAGAGACAAAAAAAGCCCACCCCAAAAGGGATGGGCTTAAAAAAATCCGGCAGCGTCCTACTCTCCCACTAGGCGACCCCAGCAGTACCATCGGCGCAAGAGGGCTTAACGGCTCTGTTCGGAATGGGAAGAGGTGTTTCCCCTCCGCTATAACCACCGGAAAACTCAAATTCTCTTCAACAACCGAATACAGGCCCACATCAAAAGCAATGCACAACTCCAGTATTGCTGCGATAGTAAATGGTCAAGCCGCACGGCCAATTAGTATTGTTCGGCTTCACGCATTGCTGCGCTTCCACCTGCAACCTATCAACCTCGTAGTCTACGAGGGGCCTTTAGGTAGGTTAACCCTACGGGATATCTAGTTTTGGAGTGGGCTTGACGCTTAGATGCTTTCAGCGTTTATCCCTTCCGAACGTAGCTACCCAGCGGTGCTCCTGGCGGAACAACTGGTAGACCAGAGGTCCGTCCAACCCGGTCCTCTCGTACTAGGGTCAGATCTCCTCAAATATCCTACACCCACGGCGGATAGGGACCGAACTGTCTCACGACGTTCTGAACCCAGCTCGCGTAGCGTTTTAATTGGCGAACAGCCAAACCCTTGGGACCTTCTCCAGCCCCAGGATACGCTGAGCCGACATCGAGGTGCCAAACTGCCCCGTCGCTATGGGCGCTTGGGGGCAATGAGCCTGTTATCCCCGGAGTACCTTTTATCCGTTGAGCTTCGGCGCTTCCACGCGCAACCGTCGGATCACTAAGCCCTGCTTTCGCACCTGCTCGACTTGTAGGTCTCGCAGTTAAGCTCCCTGTATGCCTTTACACTCTACGCGCGATTACCGACCGCGCTGAGGGAACCATTGGGCGCCTCCGTTACTCTTTAGGAGGCAACCGCCCCAGTTAAACTACCCACTTGGCACTGTCTCCGATCCTGATCAAAGGACCAAGGTTAGAACTTTAACAAGGCAAGGGTGGTATTTCAAGGTCGGCTCCACGGAAACTGGCGCTCCCGCTTCATAGCCTCCCACCTATCCTACACGTGCAGTGTCAAAATCCAATACCAAGCTGTAGTAAAGGTTCACGGGGTCTTTCTGTCCTGCCGCGGGTATCCGGCATCTTCACCGGAACTACAATTTCACCGAGTCCCTCGTTGAGACAGCGGCCAAGTCGTTACACGATTCGTGCAGGTCGGTTTTTAGCCGACGAGGAATTTCGCTACCTTAGGATCGTTATAGTTACGACCGCCGTTTACTGGAGCTTCGATTCAAAGCTTCGCTCCCGAAGGAGCTAACTAATCCTCTTAACTTACCAGCACCGGGCACGTGTCAGTCCCTATACATTGCCTTGCGGCTTAGCAGAGACCTGTGTTTTTGGTAAACAGTCGCCCAGCCCGTTTCTCTGCGGCCCCTTTGGGCTCCACCCGCGAGGGACTTCACCTACTGAGGGCATCCCATCTTCCGAAGTTACGGGATCATTTTGCCGAATTCCTTAACGAGGGTTCACTCGCGCACCTTTGGATACTCTCCTCATCTACCTGTGTTGGTTTGCGGTACGGGCACCTACAGAACTCACATAGAGGTTTTTCTAGGCAGCATGATTAGGGTCAGTTTATGCCGTTAGACGGCTCCCCATCGCTTCTCGGGGTTAACGGCCATCCGGATTTACCTAGATGGCCCCCCTACGAGCTTAGACCAGCATTTCCAGTCGCTGGCTGACCTTTCACTTCTGCGTCACCCCATAGCTCGAACGCTCTGTAAGTGGTACAGGAATATTTAGCCTGTTTTCCATCGCCTACGCCTTTCGGCCTCAGCTTAGGTCCCGACTAACCCCAGGAGGACGAGCCTAGCCCAGGAAACCTTAGATTTTCGGTGAGCGGGATTCTCACCCGCTTTATCGCTACTCATGCCGACATAATCACTTCCATCTCGTCCAGCGAACCTTGCGGTTCGCCTTCAGCCTACTATGGAACGCTCCCCTACCAATCCGCACTTCGCGAACGAAGTGCGAAGTCCGCAGCTTCGGTGGTAAGCTTAGCCCCGGTACATTGTCGGCGCGAGATCACTTGACTAGTGAACTATTACGTACTCTTTAAATGGTGGCTGTTTCTAAGCCAACATCCTAGCTGTCTCAGCAATCTCACATCCTTTTGATCACTTAGCTTACACTTAGGGACCTTAGCTGGCGATCTGGGTTGTTTCCCTCTCGCGTACGGAGTTTATCCCTCGCACGCTGACTCCCTTGAAACAAGTCAATGGCATTCGGAGTTTGGTTCGGTTTGGTAAGCGGGTAAGCCCCCTAGCCGATCCAGTGCTCTACCTCCACGACTCTTTTACAAGAGGCTAGCCCTAAAGCTATTTCGGGGAGAACCAGCTATCTCCAGGTTTGATTGGCCTTTCACCCCTACCCACAGCTCATCCGAGAACTTTTCAACGTTCGGCGGTTCGGACCTCCACGAGATTTTACTCCCGTTTCATCCTGGCCATGGGTAGATCACCTGGCTTCGGGTCTACTGCATGCAACTGAACGCCCTATTCAGACTCGCTTTCGCTACGGCTCCTTCACTAAGTGAATTAACCTTGCTGCATACAAGTAACTCGTCGGCTCATTATGCAAAAGGCACGCCGTCAGGGGACAAGCCCCCTCCGACTGCTTGTAAGCGTACGGTTTCAGGTACTATTTCACTCTCCTTCTCGGAGTACTTTTCACCTTTCCCTCACCGGTACTAGTGCGCTATCGGTCACGAGAGAGTATTTAGCCTTGGAGAGTGGTCTCCCCAGCTTCCCACAGGGTTTCCCGTGCCCCGTGGTACTCGGGAACGTCATAGGGAAGTCGACTACCATTTCGCCTACAGGACTATCACCTTCTGTGGTAGAACTTTCCAGAACACTTCGACTATGGTGTCGATTGGTAACTTCCCGACAAGTCAGCACCCTTGTCGAATGACGCCCCACAACCCCACCTGTACAACGCGTGCAGGCTTTAACATACAGGCAGTTTGGGCTGTTCCCCGTTCGTTCGCCACTACTAGGGGAATCGCGGTTGCTTTCTATTCCTAGGGGTACTTAGATGGTTCAGTTCCCCCCGTTTGCTCCACTCGGACTATGTGTTCATCCGAGGGTAGTGCAGCATGACCTGCACTAGGTTGCCCCATTCGGAAATCCCCGGATCAAAAGTTATTTGCACCTCCCCGAGGCTTATCGCAGCTTATCACGTCCTTCATCGCCTTCTCGTGCCAAGGCATCCACCGTACGCCCTTTGTAGCTTGACCAAAAATCACTGTCACAACACTACTAGAGGTAATGCATCGCGGTGTCTCGAGTAGTAAGCACATAAAGCGCTTCCACTCGGTAAACCTTAGATTATTACTGATGTGAACCTGTATTCGATTGTCAAAGAGCAAAAGCCTGAATGGTGGGGGTAGGTGGAATTGAACCACCGACCTCACGCTTATCAGGCGTGCGCTCTAACCACCTGAGCTATACCCCCGAAAATCGAATAACGCACATGAGGACAGGTCAAAGAGTAAAAACATTGACCTAGGCGGATAATGTCAGGAGTCTAAAACTCCCAATAATCCCCTTAGAAAGGAGGTGATCCAGCCGCACCTTCCGGTACGGCTACCTTGTTACGACTTAGCTCGAATCGACAGCTCCACCTTCGGCGCTTCCCTCCTTGCGGTTAGGATCGCGACTTCAGGTGTTTCCGTCTTTCCTAGCTTGACGGGCGGTGTGTACAAGACCCGGGAACGTATTCACCGCGGCATGCTGATCCGCGATTACTAGCAATTCCAGATTCATGGAGTCGAGTTGCAGACTCCAATCCTAACTGAGACTGGTTTTTTGGGATTGGCTCCACCTCGCGGTATCGCAACCCTTTGTACCAGCCATTGTAGCACGTTTGCAGCCCAGGACGTAAGAGCCATGATGACTTGACGTCATCCCCACCTTCCTCCTGCTTATCACAGGCTGTCTCCTTAGAGTTCCCAGCATTACCTGATGGCAACTAAGGACAGGGGTTGCGCTCGTTGCGGGACTTAACCCAACATCTCACGACACGAGCTGACGACAGCCATGCAGCACCTGTCTCGAGGTTCCCGAAGGCACCCTCCTGTTTCCAAGAAGTTCCTCGGATGTCAAGCCCTGGTAAGGTTCTTCGCGTTGCATCGAATTAAGCAACATGCTCCACTGCTTGTGCGGGTCCCCGTCAATTCCTTTGAGTTTCAGCCTTGCGGCCGTACTCCCCAGGCGGGGTACTTAATGCGTTAGCTACGGCACTGAGGGGGTCAATGTCCCCCAACACCTAGTACCCATCGTTTACGGCTAAGACTACCAGGGTATCTAATCCTGTTCGCTCCCTTAGCTTTCGCACCTCAGCGTCAGTACCAGCCCAGGAATCCGCCTTCGCCACTGATGTTCTCCCAGATATCTACGCATTTCACCGCTACACCTGGGATTCCGATTCCCTCTGCTGGACTCAAGGTGTGCAGTTTCGGCTGCAGTTCTCTGGTTGAGCCAGAGGATTTCACAACCGACTTGCATACCCGCCTACGTGCCCTTTACGCCCAGTAAATCCGAACAACGCTCGCTCCCTACGTATTACCGCGGCTGCTGGCACGTAGTTAGCCGGAGCTTCCTCTGAAGGTACCGTCAAGCAACGAGCGGTATTAACGCCCGCGCCTTCTTCCCTTCTGACAGGAGTTTACACCCCGAGGGGCTTCATCCTCCACGTGGTGTCGCTGCATCCGCCTTTCGGCGATTGTGCAAATTTCTAGACTGCTGGCTCCCGTAGGAGACTGGCCCTTATCTCAGTGCCAGTGTGGCCGTTCACCCTCTCAGGCCGGCTACGCATCGTCGCCTTGGTAGGCCGTTACCCTACCAACAAGCTAATACGACGCGGGCCCATCCCTAGGCGGCAGCTTACAAGTAGAGGCCACCTTTAAAAACGAGTCATCAACTCGCCTTGTCATTCGGTATTAGCACTTCGTTGGAAGTGTTATTCCCAACCCAGGGGCAGGTTGCCCACGTGTTGCTCACCCGTTCGCCACTGTACTCGTCACCCGAAGGTGACTTTCTCGTTCGACTTGCATGACTAAGACACACCACAAGCGTTAGTTCTGAGCCAGGATCAAACTCTCCGTGAGAAAAATTTGATATACTGCTTTTTGCAAATCCAAGCTCTTCAACGCTGGACCCTCATGTACGTTATTCGATTTTCAAAGATCAATATCGCTCAAGTCAAGTATCGAGCGGCCTTATAATATGATACACAACTATCTTTTTGTCAACTTTTTGCCAAGAAAAAATAGCGGCACTAACGATAGAACCGATACAACGCCCACACGTCAACCCCAGCTAGCAGCACCCTTCAATTCGCCCTGCCTTTCTATGGCGATGCGCTCGAAATAACCGCTGCGACGATAGGCATCTAGAGGATTAGCCTCGGCTCCCAGCTCTTGGCGCACAAGAGCCAACAAAGACCGCACATCCGTGTCATAGGCACTGCGCAAGATTTCTTCGCATGCCACTACATCGTCCTCCGCCTGAGCCTCAGCCAGAGCCGTACGGTCAACCAGCAGTGCACGGGCATAGGCCGTCTGGATATTGAGCACCGACTGGATCATCGCCTCGACTTTGGGCTTAATAATATGGCTTTGGTCGATCATGTAGGCTATAGTAGCCGCTGCGGCACCACGCCGCTCTGCGTTGAGGATCTCGTGGTAAATCAGGAAGACCTCATAGAGGTTGACCGATCCGGTTGTCACATCGTCATCGGCGTATTTGCGGTTGTTGAAGTGAAAACCTCCCATGCGTCCCTCGTCGAGGAGTAAGGCCACGAGGTGCTCAATATTGGTGGAGAGGGGATGGTGCCCTAGATCGACCAGCACTTCGGCCTGCGGCCCGGCCTTAATGGCGAAATTTAGCGCCATACCCCAGTCGGCAATGTCAGTATGGTAAAAAGCCGGCTCGAAGAATTTGTATTCAATGAGCATCCGCGCCCCTTCGGGCAGCATTGCGTGAGTCTCCTTGAGGCATTCTTCGAACCGCCGCTTACGTGCGATGATGTCGTCTTGGCCCGGGTAGTTCGTGCCGTCGGCAAACCAAAGGCTCAGCACGGTGGATCCTGTTTGCTGCATGATATCCACGCACTCGTACATGTGATCGAGCGCTTTGCGACGCACCGCCGCGTCCCGGTGGCCAAAACTGCCCAGCTTGTATTCAGGCTCTTGGAAGACATTGGGATTGATCGCTCCAATGCACACGCCCAATTCGGCCGCTTCTTGCCCTAGAGCGTCATAGTCATCCACTTTATCCCACGGGATGTGCAAAGCCACACCAGGACAGACACCCGTCACCTTGTGCACCTGGGCCGCGTCGGAAAGTCGCTCATGGACGTCGCGAGCGGCACCGGGCTGTTTGAAAACGCCAAAGCGCGTCCCAGAATTGCCATATCCCCAAGAGGGCGTCTCGATCTCCTGGGCTTTGAGCTTGGCTTTGATTTTTTCGATTTCGATACCTCGGCCAGAGAGCATTTCGGCTAAAGCTGCAAATTGGCCCTCTATATCGTACGCTGGAATTCCCATTCTGCCTCTCCTTTAATTATCGGGCCTAGTAGGTCAAATCCGGTAAGTCGGGACGGTAGTTCGCGACCTGCTATCGCATTCGCCCTTAGACGTTCTGCAGAACTTGTAGCTGGAGTTCGAGGTTGTGCAACCCGACTTCGCTGGATACGAGCGGCGTTAGTCTGGGCTGTATTGCCGCCTCGGCAAACCGGGCGATAAGCAGCGACATAAAATCATCGCCAATTAGCTCTGATTCACCGGTGCTGAGTACCGAGCAATAGGTCCCGTCGGGCGCAGACCGCCCCGCGCAATCGACCAAAAAACCATTGACGCCGAATCGCCGCAGGGGTTGGCCTGCATGCAGGTCGCGGACGATGATTTCGCAAAGGCAACTTCCCGCCGAGTCGGCAAAACTGAACCGTGCCCGCACTTCCCCGCGCCCAGACACCACTTGTAGCGAAGCAGGCTCGATGACTCCGTCGGGCATCCAAGCCAAGAGCATGCTCAAAGGATGAGGTGCCATATCGACCCACACCTCCGCGGCACTGCGGCGACGCCCCCGCGCCAAGGTCTCCATTTCCGCGTAAAAGGATTCTACGGTAGCGAGCGAACCGCGGGCCTCTTCGTATAGCTGCCGGTAGTAGGGTAGCGAAGCAGCGTATTGAGTACAGACCCCCAAGTGCAGATCGGTTTGCTGCGCCAAATCAACCAAGGCTCGCGCTTGCATCAGCGTCTGCTCCGCTCCATCCGAATGCCAGACCAAGGGCTTTTCGCAGAGGACGTGACAACCCCGCTCAAGAGCGCGTGTGACACAGTCGAAATGGGCTTCATTCGGCAGACATACATCGACCACATTGGGAACTTCTTCGATCAGCAATCGGTCCAAGTCCCAATAGCCTTGGCCCGCAAAGGGAAAAATATCGCTTAGAACGCGCTCTGTAGCAGCGGCACTTTCCCGACTGCGGCCCAAAAAACCAACGACTTGCGCACCGACGCGGTGGAACCACTTAGCGTGATGCTTGCCGATGCCGCTGGCACCGGCGATAGCGACGCGCAGGGGCCTTTCCATTTCTCCTCCAATACAAAAAGAGCCGACAGCCAATCTGTCGGCTCTCCTAAGCAAGGCCGGTGGCCTCTATCTTTTAGCCTATCTACTTCTTCCTCGGTGCCAGCTTGGCCTCCTGAGCGCGTTGCTTTAAGCGCTTTTTGCGTCGCTGTCGCCGACTTCTCAATTCCTTATCCCTCATCCTGCCTTTACTCGAACTCATCTGTGTATCCTCCTAAATAAGAAGCGGTTGTCGGCAATATATTTGGCGGTACCACTGCGGTCAAGCGAGAATCATCCGCAAAAGGGCCATGCGCACGTAGAGCCCGTTGTGGGCTTGACGAAAATAGGCCGCCCGCGGGTCCGCGTCCACTTCCGGTTCAATCTCATCGACGCGCGGCAGCGGGTGCATGACAACAGCGTGTTCCTGCATACAGTCCATCACCGAGCGATCGACAATGTACTTGCCCCGTGCCTGCTCGTATTCTCCAGTGCGGTCGCCAAAGCGCTCCTTTTGGATGCGTGTCTGATAGACGACATCAGCCTGCCTCGCCACTTCATGTAGGTCGTCCACTTCCTCGAAAAGGACCTGGTGCCGCTGCAAATACTCCTTTATGTCGTCCTGCATCCTCACTATCTCAGGCGCGACGAAGTACATCTTAACCCCCTCGTATTTGGCCAACAGATAGCACAGCGAACGCACTGTCCGTCCATTGGCCAGATCTCCCACCAAAGCAATTGTAATTTTTTTGAGGCGTCCGATCTCGCGCTGGATAGTAAAGAGGTCCAACAAGGCTTGGGTCGGGTGCTGTCCGGCTCCGTCACCGGCGTTGATCACCGGGATGCCGGCGACAGCAGCAGCTCGGTTGCTAGCCCCGCTTTCGTAGTGTCGCAATACGATCACGTCCGAGTACCCGGCGACGACGCGAATGGTATCCTCGAGGGTCTCCCCCTTGGCCGCCGAAGAAAATTCCTGTGCGCTCTCGGTTGTAATGACTGCCCCACCCAACCGCGTCATCGCCGATTCAAAGGACAGCCGCGTGCGCGTACTAGGCTCGTAGAACAGCGTCGCCATAACCCGGCGATTGAGGATATTGGACCCGTAGTGCTGAACCACTTGCTCCATCTCTTGGGCCGTGGAGAAAATGTCGTCTATCAAGTCTATATCGAATTGCTGCGCTTCGAGAACGTGATAAAGGCGATCCATCAAATGCTCCTCAACGGCCTTCCCGCTCCCCCAATACCGCCATAATCTCCGCCTCTGCTGCCACTTCCTCCCCCACGAGTGCTCGCCCTTGTAACTTACAGGATCCGCCCCGCTTCCTAAGTACCGTTAACTCTAGTCGCAACTGGTCCCCCGGCACGACCGGGCGGCGAAATTTGCAGCGATCAATCCCGGCGAAAAAAGGCACCTTGGATTCGGGATTTTCCACGCCGCTCAGCATCATTGCGCAACCCGCTTGCGCCAGTGCCTCGACGATCAGCACCCCGGGCATGACCGGATAACCGGGGAAATGTCCTTGGAAAAACGATTCGTTGGCCGTCACATTCTTCAAGGCCACGACGCGTTCTCCAGGTTCCAATTCGAGGACGCGATCGATGAGCAGCAGCGGATAGCGGTGCGGCAGCAACTCGAGAATTTCTGTTAAATTCACTCCTGAGCCTCTTCTTCTTCCTTCTCCATCAGTTCCAGCAGCGACTCGGTCAGATCGTATTCCTCCTTGGCGAAAACCAGACCACTTGAAGGCGCGGCGGCGTCGAAAATAAAATCGTAGCCCTCTTCCTCGGCCATGCCCTGAATGGCATCGTTGATTTTTTGGAAGATCGGCTCGGAAAGCTCGATATTCTTGCGCATCAACTCGCCTTCGGGACCAAATTTCTCTTGGGTAAACTGCTGCAATTGCTGAACTTTCGTCTCGAATTCGGCCTGCATTTCCGCCTTGCGGGCCTCGCTCATCAGCAATTCCTGCCGCCGAAAGTCCTCCTGATACTTGAGCAACTTGGCCTCTCGGTCCTTGGCTTGGTTCTCGTAGTCTTGACGTAGCTGGTCCAGCGTGCGCTGCGCATCTCGGAATTCGGGCAGGCGCTCTTTGAGCACTTCGGAATCGATGTAGCCTATTTTTAGCTGAGCCGAGGCACTCGTGGCGCAACAGGCCACGACGAGGGCGAACAATAGGGCACGTCTCATATCTACTCCTCTTTATAGACGAAAATCAATGGGATTGAAGTTGCGTTCCTTTTTTAATTCAACTGCGCTATTCTCGCTGCAACGGGGTGTCAGACGACTATTTGATCTGCATCTTGATCTTGGATCGCTTGCGCCGCGACAAGGAGATACCACCGAAGCCGCTGATAACGGCAATGTAAAACCCAGCATCGTACCACCAGCCTGTGTTGTGCGGTTCATAGAGGCGGATGTCCGAGTTAAACAAGCCCCAGATGAGCGATATGGGAGCAACCCAACCGTGCCAGATTCCCCAGAAAAACCCGGCGGGATTCACTTCAGTGTGTTTCCCGTCGCCAGGAACACACCCAGCGAGCGAAATCAGAGCGATCAAGAAAAGTATGCAGATCAACTGTTTGGCCATAGCAAATCCTGCGTCGGTCCGTTCCTCTGTCACCCCAAGCTAAATTGTATAAGATACGACTTGGCAGAATTTTGTGAAACAGCGGACATAAGAAGGCCCAAGATGCCAGATGACACCTTGGGCTTCGGTCTTTTGCCCCTGCGATCAGGACTAGTAGAACTGCGGCCCAAACTGGAAGTGGGTCCTCCAGCCAGCGTCTTCATCTTCCTCGGGGTCAAAAGCATAGCCGAAGTCGAAACCGATCATCCCCAGCATCGGCGTCTGGACGCGAAAACCAAAGCCCAGCGAACGCCTGAGGTCCAAGGGATTGAGATCGGGAATCGTCTTCCAAGCGTTGCCCGCGTCTGCAAAGAGGATGCCGTACACTTGCTGCTCGGCTATCGGAAAGCGGTACTCTAGATTCAATACCATCATCGAGCGTCCGCCGAGAGGAATCCTGCTGGTCGGGTCCTTTGGGCCCAAGGAGTAATCCCGATAGCCCCGGACCTGTCCGTCCCAGTAATCAATACCACCTGGTGTAAACAGGTCATAGTACGAAATGAGGCCGTCGTCCGCGTCGGAAAAACCATCTATAACCGCGACCTTGGTCTCCAAACTCCAGACGAACTTCCACCAACTCGGCCGATAGTAATTGAAATTCACCTCGTGGTTGTGGAAATCCACATCGCCAGCCACGATCGAAGTGGCGACCGATGGAGTGTAGCTAAAAACCGTCCCCTTGGTCGGAAACTCGGCCCGGTCGCGCGTATCGCGCGTATAGATCAACTCAAAACGGCTCGTAAGCCGATCTTGGTAGCGGAGATCGTTTGCCAATGGAGCGTTGCCGTCGGCAAAGTCGGAATAGCCTTGGCTGTAAAGGCGATAGCCCAGCGAAAGGCTGGAATTGGCCGGCTTCTTCAACCGCCGACCCACGCGCACATTGATCGACTTGCGATTGGATTTCCAGAGGATATCGCTATTGTTTAGCCGATAGCTGGTGCTCCGGTAGTCGTAGTAGTGGAGGTTTTGCGTATAAGCGCGCGCCGACAAACTGGTCGGAGTGTCGAAGAGCCACGGCTCGGTAAAACCGACTAGGAACTGCTCGCGCCGGGTGCCGAACTCCCAGTTAAAGTCCAGACTCTGACCCATGCCGCGAAAGTTGGGAACCTGCAACCCGATCTGACCCACCATCTTGTCGCGGTCCGAATACCCCGCCCCCACAGACGCTTGCCCAGTCGGCCGCTCATCGACGTCAAATACCAGATCCACCAACCGCTCGTCCTCGCCTGTGCTGTATTGAGGCTGGATTTGCACATCCTTGAAGAAGTTCAACATATGGATGCGCCGCTGACTTTCTTGGACGAGATTCTGCTGGTAAATATCGCCCGGGCGCAATTCAATCTCGCGCCGGATCACCTTCTCCCGCGTCTTGGTATTGCCGGCGATCTCGACTTTGCGAATCGTCCACGGCTGCCCTTCGAATATCTGAAACGACACATCAATCGAGTCGTTGCGAATCGTCTCCTGCGGCACCACTCGGGTGTCCAAGTAGCCCTTCTCGTAATAGACAAAGCGCGCCAAGTCGGCTAGCTCCGGCCCCGAACGACTATATACCATCCCCTCCTGCAACTCCAGTTTCTCCACCAACTCGTCGGAGCCAAACAGCTCGTTGCCCTCCCAAGCGACTTCGCCCAACCGGTACTGTAGCCCTTCGTCGATTTCCACGTCGATGAACAAGTGCCGTCGCGTCGAGTCGTAATAGACACTGTCGCGCACTATGGCTGCCTGCTGAAATCCCAAGCTGCGATAGTACGCCAGCAGCTTCTGCTTGTCCTCTTCGTACGTGTCGCCGTTGAACTCGCCCTTGCGCCACCAGCGCTTTTCCTCGGTCTCCATCAACGACACCAACCGGCGCGGCTCCGGACCTTGACCGTCCCACTTTTGCGGACGCCGGGGACTGCGCGCCGGTAGCTCTCGGCTGTCGATCACCGTGCCGTCGGCGCGGTGCTGGATCAGGCGAATCTGCTTGATCTGCACCTTGGACCCCTCGTTGATATCGTATTGGAGGAATACCTCGCCCTCTTCTGCTCCAGCGAAGGTCTGGCCTTTGACCTCGGCGCGCAGATAGCCCTTCTCGCGATAGAGGTCGAGGATTTTCTGCTCGCCCCGCACCACATCCCTCGGCGCGATAACCTGACCAGTGATCAAGCTCAGCGCCTCCTTGAGATCCTTCTCCTTGAGATTTTTCTGCCCCTTGAACTGCAAACCCTCTAAGGCCGGGTATTCTTCAACCATGATGATCAAGTTGATTCCCTCGGGAACGGGATCGCCCCAGATCTGGATATCCTCAAAGACGTTGAGCCCTTGGAGATCGCGCACCGCCTGCTGCACGTTCTCTTGCGATAGCTCAATGCCAGGCTCCAAGCCCACCGTGGTTAGGATCAGCGACTTGGCCACCTTGCGCAGCTCACCCTGCACCTCGACCGAGACAACCTTCTGGGCCTCGACCGCGCTTCCCAGCAGCCCCACAGAGACGACGGCAAAAAGTATGGTGAGAAAATTCTTCATATCAGCTCGTGGTCGCGCGCTTCTTCTTTATCTCTTCACCCACCCCTTCTCGACGCTCCTCGTCGAACACTAGTTCCTCGCCCTTTTTAGTGACGCGGATACGACTGCCCTCGCCAAAGCGGCCCTGGAGGATCTCCTCGGCCAGCGGATCTTCGAGCATCTTCTGGATGGTCCGCTCCAAATAGCGCGCGCCGTACGCTTGATCAAAGCCCTTGTCGGCGAGCAATGTTTTGGCTCCAGGCGTAACTCGCACTTGGATGTCCTGCGGGGACAAGCGCACTTTGAATTCTTCCAAGCGAATATCTATGATGGCGGCGATGTGCTCTTTGTCGAGAGCGTGGAAAATGATGGTGTCATCAACGCGATTGAGAAACTCGGGATTGAAGGTCTTTTTCAAGGCGTCGTTGATCTTGCCCTCCATCAGCGCGTACATCGAGTCGGAATCGGACTTCTGGAAGCCCAATACACCGCCCGTGCCCACATCCCGACTACCCGCATTAGAAGTCATAATTAGTACGGTATTGCAAAAATCTACTTTGCGGCCCGTGCTATCGGTGAGCCGCCCCTCGTCGAGAATTTGCAACAGGATGTTGAAGACATCGGGGTGAGCTTTCTCGACCTCGTCTAGCAAAACCACTGAGTAAGGACGGCGGCGGACCCGCTCGGTGAGCTGCCCTCCCTCGTCAAAACCCACATAGCCCGGAGGTGCGCCAATCAGGCGCGACACCGCGAATTTCTCCATGTACTCAGACATGTCGACCGAAATCAACGCATCGGCATCGTCGAAGAGAAATTCGGCTAGCCGTTTGGCCAACTCGGTCTTGCCCACGCCCGTCGGGCCGAGAAAGATAAACGAGCCGATGGGCCGCTTGGGATCCTGTAGGCCCGCGCGACTGCGGCGGATGGCCCGCGCGATCGCGGTGACCGCTTGCTGCTGGCCGACGATTTTCTTTGTGAGCTCCGCTTCCATAGCCAGCAGGCGCTCGGTCTCGGTCTTGGCCAGCCGCGAGATCGGAATGCCGGTCATACTGGCGATGACCTCGGCAATGTCGTCTGCCGTCACTTCGACCACCTCGTCGCGGACTGCTTCCTCCCACGCTTGGCGTTTATTTTGTAGCTGTTCATTCAACTGGAGCGCCTCGTCGCGCAACTCGGCGGCGTCCTCAAAATCTTGGCGCTCGGACGCTTCGTTCTTTTTGCGGTTGATCTCCTGTATCTCGGCCTCGATTCGACCGATCTCTTCCGGCGGGCTGAGCCGAGCCAAATGTACGCGTGAGCCCGTCTCATCAATCACATCAATGGCCTTATCGGGCAAGTAGCGGTCGCTTATATAGCGGTCGGATTGGCGCACCGCATAGGCAACGACATCGTCGGCGAACTCCACGTGATGGTGGCTCTCGTAGCTGGAGCGCAGCCCCTTGACGATCTCAATGGTGTCCTCGACCGAGGGTGGATCGACCATGATGCTCTGAAAGCGCCGCTCAAGGGCACCGTCCTTTTCGATGTGCTTGCGGTATTCGTCGAGGGTGGTGGCCCCTATGCACTGCAATTCGCCGCGCGCCAACGCGGGCTTGAACATATTGGAAGCATCCAACGTGCCCTCGGCACTGCCAGCGCCGACAATGGTGTGCAGCTCGTCGATGAAAATGATGACTTCGGAGTTTTGCTGCAGCTCGTTCATCACCGCCTTGATGCGCTCTTCAAACTGGCCCCGGTACTTGGTGCCAGCGACTACGCCACCCATGTCGAGGGTGACCAAGCGCTTGTCGAGGAGGATCTGCGGCACGCGCTTTTCAATGATGCGCTGGGCTAGCCCTTCGACAATGGCCGTCTTGCCGACGCCTGGGTCGCCGATGAGGATGGGATTGTTCTTCTTGCGGCGGCTGAGCACTTGCGTGACGCGCTCAATTTCCTTCTGGCGACCGATCACCGGATCTAGCTTACTCTCGCGCGCCAACTGGGTCAGGTCGCGGCCAAAGTGGTCGAGAAAGGGCGTCTTGCTCTTCTTGCCCTTTTCCTTGCGCCCGGTGGTCTTGCCTTCGAGCACGGCCAAGGTCTCTTCCATCGCCGTTTTGTAATCGACGCCAAAGGCGGCCAGAATCTGCGCGGCAACCCCCTCCTTGTCCTTGAGCAGCGCCAAGAGCAGATGTTCGACGTCGATGAACTGCGTCTTCATCTCCTTGGCCTCGTTGGCTGCCACTTCGAGGATCTGTTTAGCGCGGGGAGTATAGGGCACCTCGCCGATGGTCATAGTACCGCCCGAGGTCGTCACGTAGTCTTCCACCGACTGTTTGACCGTCTCCAAACTCAACCCCAAGTTCGTCAACACGGCCACGGCCTTGCCCTTGCCGTCCTTGATAATGCCCAACAGCAAATGCTCGGTGCCGATGTAGTTGTGACCCAAGCGCGCCGACTCCTCGCGCGCCAGCTTCATTACCTGTTTTACATTTTCAGTGAACATGTTGTTCATCTAATCGTCCTCCACAATCCGCTTATGTAAGTAAGGAAGCTTGATGCTCGACCATTCGAAGAGCGTGAATTGAATATCGAGCGTTATAAGATTTGCTAGATAACTCTCGATTTTGAACCTACCAAACGGGCAGATTGTTGTCAAGGTGAACTCCCCTGTTCGGCCCAGCGCCGCCGCACTAGTTCGGCGCGGCGCACGTCGCGGTCTGCCGCAGAGAGATCCGCACGGGATTCGGCCTGCAAATGCGAGGGCTGAGTAACAATCATTAACTGGTTGATAAAGCCGAGCGGCAAGCCGTCGATCATCCCCAAACTACATCCTAAACGCACGGCCGATAGTAAGTCCATAAACTGCTGACTGCTCAATACCCGCGCGTGTTGTAAAATCCCATACGCTCGCCAAACCTTGTCCTCCACTTTTGCAGGTGCGTCTGCCAGCAGAGCGGACTGCGCCTCTTTTTCGTGGCCCATAATTTGTTGGGTCACCTCTGAGAGCTTCTCGACGATCTCCCCTTCGTCCACTCCTAGGGTGGCTTGGTTGGATATCTGGAATAGGTTGCCGACCGGAGTGGTGCCTTCCCCGTAGAAACCACGCACCGCGAAAGTCATCTGGGTCAAACCGCGCATAACCCGCTCGATGTCCTCAGTCACGACTAAGGCTGGCAGGTGAATGAGCACCGATATCCGCAAGCCCGTCCCCGTATTGGTCGGACAGGCCGTCAAAAAGCCCCAGCGTTCCGATTGCGCCCACTCCAATTCGCTCCTGAGCGCGTCGTCGAGCGCATCAACTCGCTGCCACGCCGCGCGCGTTTGCAAACCAGGGAGGATGGCCTGCAAGCGGAGATGATCTTCCTCGTTAATCATCACGCTGAGCGACTCATCCGCATTGAAGAGCACGCCGCGCTGACCCTTGCTCTTTGCGAGAGCCGGGCTAATCAAGTGGCGCTCCACCAGCAACTGGCGCTGGTTGGCCTGTAGGGCGTTCATTTGGAAAAAGGCCGCATCGCGCATGTGGCGACACTGTTGGGCGGCACTCAGGACCTGTTCAATGATTTTCTCTTGGTCTTTGAGCGCGGTCTTCGGCGCAAAGGGCCACGCCGCGAGATTGCGAGCCAAGCGGGCGCGGCAGCTAACGACCATGCCGTCGTCAGCCCCTTCCCCACTGAGCCAACTAGCCGCATTGTAAACGAGATCCTCAATATTCACGGCTATTTTCCTTCGAGGATGCGGATGCGGTCCCTGAGTTGAGCCGCCTCTTCAAAGGCCTCTTCTGCTACCGCTTGGGCCAGCTCTTCGCGCAATCGCTCCAACTCGTCAGCCCCTTGGGCACTTTGTACCGCTTTCAACGATCCCTTGCCCTGGTGCTTGTCGTCGCCGTGGATGCGCTTGAGCAGGCGCTCTAGCTGCGGGGCGAAGGCGTTGTAACAATGCGGGCAACCGAGGCGACCAATCTTCTTGAACTCCTCGTAGCTCATCTCGCAAGTCGAACAGCGCGCCCCCCCGTCGCCTTCGGCCCCGGCCAACTTGGCCAACTCTATTTTAATTTCCTTCACCAGCACGGGCGCTTCTTTGGCCTGCGCAGCCGGGGCTACCTGCACCTTGATGTTTTTTTCGCTAGCACATTGGTGGCAGAGCAAGAGCGTCTGTTTTACGTCGTCAACTATATGGGTAAAGGCCACTGCGGCCTCGCGCTTGGCGCACACTCCGCATTTCTTCATCTCTCGCCATCTTCCATATGCAATACACCTGCTTCTATGCGTCCCCGACGATCCATGCTCTGGGCCAGTTTGCGGTCGTGAGTCATCACCACAAAAGCCTGCCCGCGCTCCCGGGCCAACCCGGCGAGCAGTTCGTGCAGAGATGCGCTGGTCGCCTCGTCGAGATTGCCCGACGGCTCGTCGGCCAGCACGACCAACGGCTGAGTGATCAGCGCTCGCACCATGGCCACCCGCTGGCACTCACCGCCCGACAGCGACCCGGGCCGGTGGTGCAAGCGGTCGGCTAGCCCGACGGAATCCATCAACTCAAGGGCATCTTGGCGGCGGTCGACGCCAGCGACTCGCGCTGGCAGCAAGACATTTTCCAGCGCGGTAAATTCCGGCAGCAGATAGTGAAATTGGAATACGAAACCAATGTGCCGATTGCGAAAGCGCGACAGCGCCTGATCGCCGAGATTTAGCACATCGGTGTCGGCGATTTTCAACTGGCCAGCCGTCGGCAGGTCGAGTGTACCCAACAGGTGTAGCAAGGTACTCTTGCCAACTCCAGACTCGCCCATAACCGCGACCAGCTCGCCCGCGCGCACCACTAAGTCCACGCCTTTGAGCACTTCCAAACCCGCGCCGCCGGTGTCGAACACCTTGCACAACCCGCGCGCTTCAAGGATGATGTCGGCTTGTTTCACCATATCACATCATATCACATTATATACCGAATGGCTTCTACGGGCATCAACCCAGCGGCCTTGCGCGCCGGATAAATCGACGTTGCCAAACAAATGACCATGCTAATCGCCGCCACCAGTGCAAAGTCCACGACACTCATATCCACGGGCAACGAGCTAATGAAATACATGTCTCCGGGAATGGAAATCAGGGCAAAGCGCTGTTGGGCCCAGCAGAGCGCAAAGCCAATCAAGCAACCCAAAAAGGTGCCGATGCCGCCAATGACCAAGCCCTGATAGATGAAAATGCGATAGATCTCGCCCACAGTGCAACCGATCGTCCGCAAGATGCCGATTTCGGGCGTCTTGATCAGCACCGACATGACCAAGATCGACATGATATTAAAGGCAGCGACCAGCACGATGAGGCTCAGCGCGAGAAAAATTGCCCATTTTTCCAACTCAATCCAGCGGAAGAATTCGGGAAAAAGCTGGGTCCAGTCGCGCACTTGGTAGGGATAGCCCAACTCTTCGGATAAGCGGTCGCGAATTTCAGGCGCTTGGTAGATGTCTGCGACGTGGATGTGGATATCGGTAATCGCATCGCCCAATTCGAGCATGCGTTGGGCGTCTTCTAGGTGAATAAAAGCATAGTTGTCGTCGTACTGATACATGCCGCTTTCAAAGTGATCGGTCACAAAAAAGGACCACGGGCGCGGCGAGAAGCCGTCCATCACAGCTGCTTCTACATCGAGATTTTGCACCGTCATCAGCAACACTTCAGACCCTGGTCCTACGTGCAAACGCCGCGCCAAGTACTCGCCGAGGACAATCCCCCGCTTGTTCAACTCTGCGAGCAAGCCGAGGCGCAGTTGACCTTCTGGATTGGCGTAGCGCAGGTGTTCGGTCAAATCGGAGACCTCTGGAAAAGTCGCCGGATCAATGCCCCATACGGGAATGCCGTCGACCCGGCCCAAGTCGAGCTGCGAGGCAATAATGACCTTGGAATCCACGACCGGAGCTGCGCCCACGACCCCGTCAGCGCCTTTCACCTGCTGCAACAGCGCGTCCCAGCCCGCGATGGGGCCGCCATCAAAGCGGCGAACGTTGACGTGGGCGTTCATGCCGATCAGCCGGTTTTTGACTTCGCCGGCAAAACCATTGGTCACCGAGAGAATGATCACCAAAGCCGCTACCCCCAAGATCACTCCACCGACGGCCATGTAGGCGATGACCGAGAAGAAGCCCTCGCGCTGCTTGGAGCGCAGGTAGCGGCCGGCGACAAACAAGGCAATGCTCACGTTTGTCCCTCGGTCAAATAGGCTTGGATAAATCGGTCGATATCGCCGTCCATTACCGCTTGGACATTGGCCGTTTCGCAATCGGTGCGGTGGTCTTTGACTATGGTGTATGGATGGAGCACATAGGAGCGGATCTGCGACCCAAAGTCAATGCTCTTCTTGGTGCTCTCCACCGCAAGCTGTTTCTGCTTCTGTTCGTCCTTGAGGTGCTGGTACAGGCGCGCCTTGAGCACCTTAAACGCAGTGGCTTTGTTCTTAAACTGCGAGCGCTCGTTTTGGCACTGGACGACAATGCCAGTGGGCAGATGCGTGAGCCGCACGGCTGAGGCGGTCTTATTCACGTGTTGGCCGCCCGCGCCCCCGGAGCGGTAGGTTTCGACCTTCACGTCCTCGTCGTTGATATCCACCTCAATATCGTCTTCGACTTCTGGATAGACAAAAACCGAAGCAAACGAAGTGTGGCGGCGGCGACTCGTGTCAAAAGGCGAAAGCCGCACCAAGCGATGGACGCCAGCCTCGGCCTTGAGGTAGCCATACGCATAATCCCCCCTAACCTCAATGGTTGCGCCCTTGATGCCGGCTTCCTCAGCTTGCTGCATATCCACAACCGCGCATTCCATGCCGTGGCGCTCGCTCCAGCGCGTGTACAGGCGCATCAACATCGACGCCCATTCGGCGGCATCCGTGCCCCCTGCTCCCGAGTGGATGACGAGAATCGCGTTCTTGGGGTCGGCCTCGTCGTTGAGCATCGTGCGAAACTCCAATTCGCCGATGCCCTGCATGGCGCACTCGACCTCGGCCTCGACCTCGGCCAGCGCCTCTGTATCGCCTTCTTCGGCCGCCATCTGCCGCAGTTGGTCCAAGTCCTCCAACTGCGCATCCAAGGTCTCCCAATCCGCGATGGTGTCCTTGAGGATGCGCGCTGTCTTGCCGACGGATTCGGCCTGCCGCCGATCGCTCCAAAAGTCCGCGGCCGCCATGCGCTTTTCCAGCGCGGCCAGCTCTTCCTTTTTGCCGCTTATGTCAAAGATACCCTCGCAGCCGCTCTAGCTGCTGCCGCCCGCTTGTCAACTGTTCCTCAATCGTGGCCATTGTCGTCTTCCTTGGTTTCGTTGTAGCGATCAAAAAGGAGGCTTTCGTGCTTGCGTTCAGCGGGGATTTCAAAGAGCAGCTGCCCTTCGTAAACCTCGCCCTTGGTCCCCTGGATCTCGTTGGTGTGCGCAATGAAAAACGGCGAGCGCGACAGCGGGTAGTACCGCCGCCCACCATCGTCAACAAGTTGAAAACACCTCGGTACAATCGCCCACGCGAGCTGCAAATTCACCTGCAAACGCACATCAATGAGCACGAACTTGTGGCCCTCGTCAGGCGGACCGTGAAAAAAGTGCATGTAGCGCACCCCATCTGGGGGCACCGTCAGGGCAACTTGGTTGTTGATGTTGGCGAACAGGTCAGTCAGGTTTTCCAGCTTGTCCGCCGATCCGCCCGTCAAGCTCACCCCAATGTAGATCGGCACAAAGAGGGTCACGCCGCCCAAGACGAGGCGATTGAACACTCGCAGACGTTTGTTGAGCTGTTTCTTGCGCTCGTTTGCTTTGATTACCATGGCTTCCTCAAGGGGCGCGCACAAGGGCAATTTTGCCCAAATGGCTGCGATTAGGCGACCGCAGTTGATAGAAGTAGATCCCGTTGGCCACGGCCCGGCCCGGCGTCCAACGCGGGGCGCGACCCGGCCGGTCGTGGCTCCCCGGCCACAGATCCCAACGCTCGGCGAACACCAACCGACCAGCTACGTCAAAAACGTTCAACTCGACGAGGCCGCGCTCGGCTAGCTGCACTGGAAAATGCACCACCCCATCCCGCGCTGGATTGGGAAAAGGTGCCAACAGGCGGTCCTCCTCCGGCGGCACCTCGTCGAGACCACTGGCCGCCAGCGCGTTTATCTGCCCCCAACCATACACCGTGTCGGGACCGGCCGTACCCAAGTCCAATGCAGTCGAGCGCAAAGCCGCCAGCACTTGGTCCGGCCCCCATTCGGGATTTTTTTGCAACAACAGGGCGCAAACCCCGCTCACCAGAGGGGCCGCAAAAGAAGTGCCGCCCCTGCGCGCATAGCCGCCGCGCCGTAGATCCGCGACTACTACGCCGCTGCCGGGCGCGACCACATCCGGCTTGATGCGGCCATCGGCCGTTGGCCCGCGCGAGCTAAAGGAGGCAATCTGCGGCATGCGCTCGCCGCTGCCGGGCACATCTACCGCCCCCACCGCAATCGCGCCATCGGCGTCCGCCGGTATCGTTATGTAGTGCCAATCCCCGTTGGCCTCATTGCCCGCGGCCACCACCACCACGATGCCGCGCCGCACCGCCAGCGCCGCCGCCACGCTCGTCAGCGCGGTTTCCCCGTCCAGATCCGCTGGCGAGTAGCCCGTGCCGTCGTCCCACCGATTGTAGCCCAACGAGCTGTTGACCACCTGCGCCCCCAAACTGTCGGCCCATTCCAAACCGGCGACCCAGCGATCCTCCTCCGAGGGCATTTCGGGCATGTCATCGTTTAGTTCGGTCTTGGCCAAGATGTACTCGGCGTCGGGTGCCGCGCCGATAAAGTGATCGGGGTGATAACCTGCTAGCAGGGAAAGCACTTGTGCGCCGTGCAAGTTTTGGCTGCCGCCCCTTTCGTCACCCGTGACGGGTTGATCGGCTTCATCGCTGACAATCTCGTCGTCATTGACAAAGTCGCGCTGGGCCACCACGCGAATGGAAGCAAAGGCCGCGTGTTCGGCGTAGTGGAAACCATTATCGAGCAAGGCCACGCGCACCCCAGCACCCGTCAGATCTTGGTCGTGTAGGGGAGGAACGGCGATTTGGGCCAACTGCTCAAAGGCGAGGCCATAGCGGCTTTGCTGCAACTTAGGACTGGCAAACAGCGCGGGCGGCGGTGGACTAGGCCGCTGCAAGCGCTGCACAGGCCGAGTTTCGACGACAAAGTCCACAGCCTGCACTCGGCGCTGCACCTCGGGCGAGACTCGCGCGCTGACCGCGTTGAGCCAACGCGAGGAGAAGCGCACGGCCGCCCCCATCTCCCGCAGGCGCTCAATATAGTACTGGCTGACGGGTAGATCCAACTCTGCGTCCGCATGACCGGCCCCCAAATCCACCCAAGCAACGCGCTGTCCGGCGGCGTCCATTTTGTCGCGCAACAGAATCCAGATATTCTGATCCGCCGCGACCGTCGAGGCCCCCGCATGCACTAGCAAGGCCGCGCACCACCACACCCTCTTATTCAACAGGAGGTTCCCTCGTGTCTAGCACCTCCACCCCTTCGGGCACCTGAAAAGAAAAAACCTCGTCGGCTATTTTCTTATTGGTGCGGTGATCCCTGAGCACGTACGCGGTGCGATTGCCATTGGCCTCGCGCTGTTCCACTTGCAGGAGAAACCACTTCCGGGGATCCACCCAGACCCGCATCTGTTCGATCACAGAGGCTTTGTTTTCTGGTTCCATGATCAGCAAATAGCAGGGCCGCCCCCGCAACGCGCTTTCCTCCACCGCAATGGGCACATAGCGTTCGGTATAGTCGAAAAACACTTCCCAAGGAGTCTTTATTTCCGCTTCGTAGGGACTGATCACCACCTGGCCGTTGTGCACGACATACGACCAGACGGCTTCGCCATCGGCCACCACCACATCGCCCCCTTCCAACTCGATGCGAAAGCGATTCGGGCGGCGCAAATAAATCCGGCCCTCGCGGCTGCGGTACTTGTCCAGCACCGCCCAGTAGAATTGCTTTTCAAAGCGGGCTTCAAACGTCTTGTAGCTAGCAAGACGCTTCTGCACCCTAGCGATGATCTCGTCGCCACTCTGCCCGAGGGCCGCGCTCGTCACTAAGCCCACAGAAAGACTAGCCCACAACCACAATCTCATTCTTCGGCGTACTCCTCTTCCGCGCTTTCGATGAGAATTTCGCGCGGCTTCGCTCCGACGATCGGCCCGACGATACCGGCGTCCTCTAGCTCGTCCATTAAACGCCCGGCGCGGGAATAACCAACTTTCAAGCGCCGCTGCAAAAACGACGTGGAAGCCTGCCGGTGTTCGGCAACTAAGCGCACGGCGTCGTCAAAGAGGTCGTCGCGCGCATCGGAAACCGCGTTAATATCCGGCTGCTCGGAAAACACCGCAACTTTTTCGGCTTCGTACTGGCTCTCCTTCAATGCTTCGACCAAGCGCTCGGTTTCCTCACCAGAAATAAAGGCCCCGTGGACGCGGATTGGCTCGCCTTGGCCGCTCGGCAGAAAGAGCATATCGCCCATCCCCAAAAGCCGCTCGGCCCCATTGAGATCGAGGATCGTGCGCGAGTCCGTCTTCGACGCCACTTGGAAGGCAATGCGCGAAGGGAAGTTGGCCTTGATTACCCCCGTAATCACGTTCACTGAAGGCCGCTGGGTCGCCAAGATGATGTGAATGCCCACCGCGCGCGATTTCTGCGCCAAGCTCATCAGCGAGGTTTCCACCTCCGCGGGAGCCGTCAGCATCAAATCGGCGAATTCGTCGATTACTAGCACGAGGTACGCCAGCGGCTTCTCGGGCTCGACACCCTCTTCCTCTTCCTCGGCCTGGCTGCGCACCAGCTTGGCGTTGTAGTCGGACAGATTGCGCACTCCCAGCTTGGCGAGCCTCTGGTAGCGAGATTCCATTTCGGCCACGGCCCACTTCAATGCTTCTGCGGCCTTCTTCGGCTCGGTGATAACCGGCACCAACAAGTGCGGGATATCGTTGTACATCATCAATTCGACGACCTTGGGATCGACCATGATAAAGCGCACCTCGTCCGGTGTGGCCTTGAAGAGGATGCTGCAAATCAGGCTGTTCAGGCACACACTCTTGCCGGCCCCAGTGGCACCGGCGACCAATAGATGGGGCATTTTGGCCAAATCCGCGGCACACGGTTCGCCCGAAATCGTCTTACCCAGTCCCATGACCAGCTTGGAATCCGCCTGGCTGAACACTTCGTCTTCGAGGATTTCGCGCAAGTACACAGTCTCCCGCTCCTGATTGGCAATCTCCACCCCCACCACGGATTTCCCCGGTACCGGCGCTTGAATGCGAATGCCCTTCGCGCTCATCACGCGCGCGAGATCGTCCGAGAGCGCGGCAATGCGATTGACCTTGACCCCCGGGGCCGGCTCCACCTCGTAGCGCGTCACCACTGGCCCGGGACTCACCTCCACGACCTGACAGGCCACGTCGAAATTGCCCAGCGCATTCTCCAGCAGCTTGGCGTTTTCCAGCAAGGCCTCCTTAGAGACGGCGCTGTGGCTAGCTGGCACTCCGTCTAGCAATTGGGTGCTCGGGATTTCGTAGTGCTTGCGGGCTGGCTCTGACTTCTCTTGTTGGCGCACCGGCCTTGGCACAGCTACGTCTTCAACCGCCGGTTCCTTTTTCTTTTTGCGCTCGCGCCGCTCAACTCGCGCTGGCTCCTGCACCCGAGGCTCGACTGCGTCAACCTCTTCAACCATTGGCTTCCGAGGGGTCGCATCCTCGACCCGGGGCTTCGCGCCAATCTCGGGTCGCATTTCTCGCACCATGGCAGTTTCGCCCCGTTCCCATTTTGCGGCTTTGCTCTTTTGCCTAGCAGGAATCAAGCTCCGCAGACGTCCGAGCCACTGCCAAACCGCCACCACACCAACCCCCAGCCACGCCAACATCCGCCAGTTCAGTCCGGGGGTCAAAATCACCGCCACCACAAACAGCGCACACAGCAACACGGCCGACCCCATCCTCCCTAGGTACGGTATGAGAAATTCCAAACTAATCTGGGTCCCCAACACACCGCCCAACTCGTAGACCTTTTGCGGAGAATAGCCGGGCAGGCCCGTCGCGACGCAGATGAGGACGGCCATGAGCAAGAGACCCACGCTGCGATGCACAGCAAAAGCCACCGGCTGGCAACGCACCCTATTCCAACCCCAGAGCAACAACAGCATGGGCCAGACGTACGCGGCCAGTCCCATGCCCGCAAAGGCCCCATACGACGCATATGCGCCGATTCCTCCCCCCCAATTCAAACTCTCAGCCACCGACCGGCTCGAATTGGGAGGATCGAGCGGTGAATGGGACATCAAGCAGACGAGCAAAAACGCGCCGAGGCCGAGTAGGAGCACACCTAAAACTTGGGGCCTTTTCTCGCCTTTGGGTGGGTGCGAAAACTCGGACATAGAACACGGACTCCGCTAGCACATAGATTGGAAAGCAATCAGATTTGGAGAGGGGGATATTAAAAAATAAACAAAAACGCGGCTTTTTGCATCTTGTGGCGCGTCAGATCATGCCGCTGCGCTTGCGCCCAAACCACTCGGCAGCCAACAGAGCGACAGCCAAAAGTGCAGGCCACAGCGGCCCCCATAGCGGCAAGACCTCAGCCTCTTCGACCCACCGCTTGCGCGGCGCGAGCTGTTCCAGCATGTCCTCCCAGGCGGCGAGCGGATAGGCGCGTCCTCCACTGGCTCGGGCCAACTCGCCCAAGAGCAACGGGTCGGCGCGCAAATCCCCGAGCTCAATGCTGTACTCTTCAACGACAAAGCGGCCCATAACCGCGCCCACTACAGCTTGGTCAACTGCGGCCCGGACCTCGTATTCATACGTGCCGGGTGCCAGCCCACTAGCGACGCCTCGGTAGCGCCCGGCTCCTTGCGATTGTAGGTCGAACGCTTCCCGCCCCGCCAGCGCGACCCGCACACTTGCCCCCGGCTGCGGCCTCAGCAACTCGTCGAAGACCTGCGCCTCGAAAACCACTTCTTCGCCCGCCCGGTACACAGGCCGCTCGGTCGAGGCGCGGACCCGTCCGCCTGGAGCGTCGAGCGCAAGCCACTTAGCCGCGTCGCACCAGAACGTCCGAATGGTCTGCGGCTGGCCATCGACGCCGCTGCTCATCAGGTCTAGTCGCCAAAAGGACGCGGATAGAGCAGCGATGACCTTGCCCTTGCCATACGCGCCCGCAGCGATGACCGGCTCGCCGCCTACGCTCTCAACTAGCACGCTGGTACCCGGCCGCTGCTGTGCCGTGCGAAAGTAGCCCGGCAGCGGCGGCAACCTAAGCCACGGATCGTCCACACCTGCGGGCTGGCGCACGACCGGATGGTGCCGACCGGCCGGACTGAGCCGCAATAAAATTTCGCCCGGCACAAAGGGCACAGGACCGGCCACTTGCAGCGGCATGAGCGCGGCCAGTGGCGAGTCGGGCTGCCAAGCCCGCGCCATCTTGGGACCACCGACGATGAGCAAACCCGCGCCGGCATGCACGTGCTGAACTAACGCGGTGGCGGGCGAGCTATTGAGCAGCCACGCACCCGGATTTACCAGCAGCACCACGTCCCGGTCTTGCAAAACAGCCGGACTCCACGCACCTCCGTAGAATGCGTCTGGCTCCCGCTGAATCAAGGCCTCGACGACCCAACTCGAATCCGCGCTTAAACTGCGGCGCAAAAAGGCCAAATCCTCGCTAGGGCCCCCGGCCAGCAGCAGCACCCGCGGGCGCCCGGCGAGAATCCGAGTAAACGCGAGGGCCTCGTTGTCGGCTGTCGCGAATTCCCCGGCCGCAGGATCGACGACCACGCGAAAAATGCGCGGTCCAGCCTGCTGGGGCGTCACTGCAAACGAGACGCGCTGCACCTGTCCGTCGCCCTCCAACAGCAGGGATTGTCGCTGGAGCGACCGGTCGCCCTCGTAAAGCCGGACTTCCACGCGCTTTCCCTCGTATCCCCAGCTCCGCACCTCGGCGTCGATTTGCTGGCGCTGACCCACGTACCCGGTCTCGGTCGTGCGAACGTCCACGAGTTGGACATCGACGGGCACCTCTGCGCCTCCTACGCCGAGCGCATATACAGGCACATCTAGTTCCGCGCTCAGTCGCACCGGGTCGCGGCCCAAGTTGTGGCCGCCGTCGGAAAATAAGACCACGCCTTGCACGCGCTCCCGCTCGGCGACTGCCTCCAAGCTAGTCGCGACTGCGCGGCCTATATCGGTCGCCTGACCGCGAGTGCTTGCAACCGCGACCGTATCGAGTGCGAGCGGATATGCAGACTCGGCAAATCCCCAAGCGCGGACTTCAGCCTGCTGCAAGCGCGCCGACCAACCTTCGTCGCTCAGCACGGCCACAGCCTGTTGTAAGCGCGTGACCGACCCCTCGGTCACCCTCATGCTCGGGCTCGTATCGACCAATACCAGCACCAGCGGCCGGATGACCTGCTGGTGCCACCACGTCAAGACCGGCTCGCACAACACCATAGCCAGCAAGGCCACGGCCGCACCGCGCAACACCACCAGCGCCATGCGGCGCTTTGGATCAACCTGCGGATACGTCCGCTGATATACCCAATAAACAAATGCGATTAGAAAGGGCAGCAGGACGAGGAATACGCGGTGTCCCGCTAGCTGGAGATGGCTATCGGACCACTCAGACACGCCAGCTCAGACGGGGAGCAGCGTCCACATCGAGACTGTCGCAGACGCCACGGCTGAGGTAGAAGGCCCCAACAGCCCCCACCATAGCGGCATTATCGGTACACAAATCGTACGCCGGACAATGGAATGACAGACCTCGACACTCGACCGCGGCGCGCAGGCGTTGGCGCAGGCGCTGGTTGGCAGCAACGCCACCCGCGAGGCATACGGTAGCAACGTCTGCTCGATCTAAAGCCAACAGGGTCTTGGCGACTAAGGCATCCACCACGGCTTCTTGGAAACTGGCAGCAATATGGGCAAGCTGCGGCGTGAGCGCTTGCGGGGAAAGCGAGCGCACGTAGTGCAACACTGAGGTTTTGAGACCGCTAAAGCTAAAGTCTATCTCGCCCTCGAGGGCGCGGGGGAAGTCAATGGCCTCGGGATCGCCGGCTGCGGCCAACTCGGCGATGAGCCGGCCACCGGCCACAGCCCCCTCCCCAGGTAGGAGGTCCAGCAGTTTGGCGACCTTATCAAATGCCTCGCCGGCTGCGTCGTCGCGCGTGCGGCCCAGCACCTCGTATGAGCCGAGTTCGCGCACTAAGATCAACTCGGTGTGCCCGCCCGACACCAGCAGTGTCAGGAAAGGGATCTCGACCTGCGCAGCGACCAAATTGGAAAACACGTGAGCCTCTAGGTGGTGAACGCCGATCAGTGGCTTATTGCGCGCCAATGCTAACCCTTTGGCCAGCGACAATCCCACAATCAACGACCCAACCAATCCCGGGCCCCGCGTCGCGGCCACCCCATCCACTTCTTCCCATCCTATGCCCGCAGTCGCTAGGGCCTGCCGCACGACCGGCACCAACGTGCGCAGATGGGCGCGCGAGGCCAACTCGGGCACCACGCCCCCGTACGGCGCGTGATCTTGTTGTGAGAAGATGATATTGGAGTGCACGGCATACGACTCATCGACGACCGCCGCGGCCGTCTCATCGCAGGAGGTCTCCAACCCCAACACCAACATCCTAGTCGCTCACCAAATCGACGTATGCTGGCACGATCTGACGCACCTCAAAAATCGGCGTCTTCGCACTGTACACCGGCAGCGCACTCCCCTGATATTCGGCGTAATCCACGTATAGCTCGATGTCGCGAGTTGGGTCCAGCCCAGTGATCACGCCAACCCCGCCGCGCACCTTGACTTGGGCGGTGGCTGGCTCGGGCCGCAGGCGCACCTTGCCGAGGTGTCGCACGGTGATCGGCACCCCGATTAAATCGTCTTCGGCTAATAGCTGCACGGCAGCGCGCACGCGCACGGCTCTAGGCACGAACGCAAGTTGCGTGCGTTCGGGATGCCGCAAGGACTGCTCTACGTCCACGTCTTCTGTAACATTCTGCAAAACCAGCGAATCCGTCTCCACATAACGCAATGCGGCAACCTGCCGCTGGGGGCCGATCACCCGGACGAACGCGGGGTCGGCTTGTAGCGGCGTCACCTGTACGTGGGCAGCGGCTACCTCTAACTTCGCTTGCACCCGCACCGGTACATCCCGTTCCATCCTCGGCTCTAGCGCGATTTCAATTTCTTTTGGTTTGAGGATTTCCTTGACTTCGACATCCAAGTCGGCCGCCCGTTTGGTGATTTGGGAAGGAGTCAGACGGTGAATCCGATTCCTACCTTCGGTCCGCAACCTCAGAATGAAAGAGTCGTCGTCCAAGTTAAACAGCAGGTCCTTGCCCCCTCCTGTGACTAAGACGCGAACCGTGGGAGGCACTTCACTGGCCAGCACCATATCTCCTTCTGCGCCCTCGCCCGGTGGAGGCACTTCAACCCAGACGCGCACTGCAACTTCTTTATCGTAGTACTTCTCTGTAACCGCGTGCAGCCACAGCGCAAAAGATAGGACCAGTGCTCCAGCCCTGATTCCCCAACTGCTTATACTGATGTTGGCCAACGATGGACCCCATAAGAAGAAGAGGCTCCGCAAAAGGGGGCCTCTTCTCGTGATCTACTACTTTTACCGCGTGCCAAAGGCGAAAATGGAACCGGTTACTTAAATGACTTCTTGAGCTCTTCGCCGATACTCAACTCGCCGTTGTCTATCCTTATATGGTACCCGCAACTCGGATTCGTGCAGGCCCATGCTTTGTAGTGAATGGCTGCACCATCTCTTCCATAGTCGGAAAGCGGAATTAAAACACCTTCCTTGCACTTCAAACACTCAGGAAAATCACCTTTTTCCATCCGACCCTCCCTTCCGGTTTTAGCGTGCGATTACTAGGGGACACGCTTTTATTCAATGTACTTGTGCCGTCCTACTATGTCAATTCCAACGGGGGGATCACATTTGCCCAAGATGCGCGGCATATTCATATACGGCCCGTTCTTGGGCGGCCGTTTCCACCGAACCGGGGCGCAGGTTCCGAACCTGCGTCAGGGCTTCCGCCGCGCTGCTGCCCATCCTCACTAAATAACTCGCCAACATCGTGCCCGTGCGCCCCAACCCCGCGCTGCAATGGACCATCACGGGTCGTCCTTGGCCGACCGCCTCATCGACGAATTGAACAAACGCTCGTATATTCCCGAGCGAAGGCGGCTGCATATCCTGTATGGGCAAGTGCAAATATGCTATATCTCGCGCCTCCACTGCGCCCGCCTGCAGGGGATTTGCGGTCAACGACACAATCGCCTTTACGCCCTGCGCCGACAGCAAATCGAGATCGCCCTCCAGCCGCTCGTCCCCTCCCCAACCGCCAATCTGCCCAGCACCCGCCAACCGACCCTCTAATAGCCAACCAAAATTGAACACCATGCTAGCTGCCCTCATAGGCTGCCTGCGGCCCTTCAACCCAACTCTCACCTCCGACCCCCACTTCCTTCTTCCATATCGGCACGATCTGCTTGAGCCGATCAATGGCGTACTGACACGCGGCCAACGCCTCGGCCCGATGGGGGCTAGCTACGGCAATCAACACGCTAATTTCTCCGATTTCGAGCTTGCCCACGCGGTGAACCATCGCGACATCCACGACGCCCCACTGCGCCTTCAACTCGTCGCCAATCTCCGCCATCTTCTTCTCGGCCATAACCGGATACGCTTCGTACACCAAGTAATCGGTTTGCTTATCCCCAGAGTGATTGCGCACCACCCCGGCAAACGTGGCCACCGCGCCATTTTCATCGCGCACCACCCCGGCAAATAAATCGTCGGGTTTTATTGGGTCTTCGGTAACTTTGAACACGTCAGCCCCCACTTACAGGCGGAATAAGCGCGACCTCATCGCCCGCTTTTAACACGGTATGGTCCCCCACGTATTCGGCATTGACCGCAACCGATAACACCTGCTGCACGGCCGCCAATTGCGGATACGCGGCCACGAGCTCGCGCTGCAAATCCGCAACTCGGCAGCCTTCCGCAATCTCCCAGTCGCAGCTCTTGTGGCCGACTGCATCGCGGCAGGAAGCAAAAAATAAAACCTTGATTTTCATATCCAAGCGCAATAACGCCGCGACCTGTGCGCAACGGGCCGCGGCGAGAAAAAGGAAATGGGACCCCTGTGAGGTCCCATTTCACTCGCTAACTGCTGTTACGCACCCGGGTAGGGGGCGGTTTCAAACCGCCCTCTACCTGAGCAGTACCATTTTGCGCTTAGCTACGTAGTCGCCGGCATGGAGCAAGTAAAAATACATGCCGCTGGCGACGCTAGCGCCGCTTTCGCTCCGGCCATCCCATACGGCTTGGTACTGACCTGCAGCCAGCGCCTCGCCGTCAACCAGCTTGCGCACGACCTGACCCGCGATGTTGTAAATCGTCAGGGAGACGATCGCATCGCTGCTCAGAGCGTAGGGAATGGTGGTTTCCGGATTGAAAGGGTTGGGATAGTTTTGACTCAGCGAGCTAGCCAACGGCACCGCGGCTAGCGGCTTGGCAGCAGCCCAAGCCGCGCTGAAGTCAATCGCCAAGTTCAGGGCCTTGCCGGCCGCATTCTCAGTATCCGTGCTCGCCGTAATGCTGAGAAAAGACACGAGCTCGGCGTCAACTTCAATCGACGAGTTGCCATTGGCATCAGTCGTATTGCGCACGAACGCGCTACCATGGGAGGGAATCGTGCCGATACCGAGCACGGACACCGACTCCGAGCTTCGATTGTACACGTCCCACAAGATGAGCTGGCCCTCACCTGGGTCGCCCCAGAGATTGGTGAAATTGACCGAGTACGTAATCTCGCCGGGGCTGTCGTCGTCAACAGCGCCCGTATCGGCCCCAGAAGTCAACGAGTTGCCAACCAACGGCGCGGTAGCGACCAGCACTGGATCCGGCCGGTTGAGGTGCATGCTGCGACTCAACAACTCGGCGTCCAAGTAATCGCGCACGCCAGAGGACGGGCCAAGGGACACACTGTGGACTACAATCTCCGCCTCCATCTCCTCGGTAAAGCTGTCCGAGGTGACGAGGGTGAAGGTTCCCAGATCGGCATCGCCATCTACGGCATCGCTAATAACGACTGCGCCGCCTCGTACCTGATTGCCGGAGACTTCCTTGTCCGGCCCCGATAGGATAAACGCACTGGAACCCCCAAATGTGGAGGCCTCTAGATTGAATGCCTCCACGGGCGACACCGTCACGGTGACCTCAACCTGCTTCACACCGGTTAGCCCGGCTGCCGATAGCGCGACTGGAATTTTCGCACCTGGCCCCGCGACTAGCTCGTTGAGGGCCTTGTCATCGTTATTCAGGAAAATCTGCGAGACAAACATCAACATATCGGCATCTGGCACCGCCCAAGTGGCGTCGAAATCAACCGCCAAGTCGATGATGTCACCGGCCGGATTTACAGCGGTCGTGCGCGCTCGAACATCGAGCGAAGTCGCCGCGGCCTTTAGGTTGCCTTCGGCGTCGAACTTAACCACGGCATTGCCAGCCTCATCGGTCACATTCCGCAGGCATACGTACACGCCGGAGGGAACCTCGCCGACACCGAGCAGATAGACCGACCGCGCACCGGTATTGGTGATGTCCCAAGCAATGGTCTGGCCCTTGGCGGGGGCACCATCATCGGTGTAATTGACCGAAAACTCGATCTCGCCCGGGCTGCCGTCCGCGGCCGCACCTGTGCCGACCGAGGAATAGGCCGGGTTAAGGGAAACCGATGAGGTCGCCAACATATTCGGCGGGGGCACCGCCCAATTGACGATAAACAATCCCTCGGTACCAACGACATCCCGGTCCACAGACGACGGCCCAAGGGACACGCTGCTCACCAAAATCTCGGCCGAGGACTCCCTGCTAAAGCTACTCGACATCGTGAGGGTAAAAACCCCCAAAGCACCATCGCCATCTACCGTCTCACTGAGGGTGGCTACACCGCCTTTGATCTGATCGTCCCCTAACACTTCCACGCCAGGCCCAGGCGAAAAACCAAAAGCAGGGGTAAAGGTCGTCGCCGCTAGATCAAAAGCCTCCGCGGGCAATACCGTCAGAATAATTTCAACCTGCTTTACCCCGACCATTCCAGCGGCCGATAATGGCACCTGCACTTGCTCACCAGCGCTGGCGGCGGCGTGTTCCCCATCTAGCGAAATGACGACATTCGCGTTATCCCCAGCGACAGCGGCACCACATAGTGCGAGCAACAGGGCGATGGCAAGAGGAAACATCTTGCGCACGCTTTTCTGCATAGTTGCTTCTCCTTCTATTTATGAACCTGTTTTAAATAGTGAAATGGGACCCCAATTTGAGGCTTGAGGTCCCATTTCACTAACTCGCTGTGCAGTGGGTGCTTACTTGAGCAACAGCATCTTCTTGACTTCGTGGAACTCACCGCCCGCCTCCAATCGGTAGAAATACATCCCCGAAGACAAGCTGTGCCCGTTGTCGTTCGTCGCGTCCCACTCCACGACGTAGCGACCCGCGCTCTGATGCTCGGCTACCAGCGTCCGAACCACCTGACCTACTACATTATATACGGTCAGTTCCACGTCCGCCGCCTGCGGCAACGCATACTTGATCGTCGTCGCCGGGTTGAACGGGTTCGGATAGTTGTTGGCCAACGCGAACGCCTCTGGACGCGTCTGCAACTGCACCGGTACCGGCAGCGCCAGACGGTTGAAGCCAAACTCGCTGTCATACGTCTGGTTGTCGGTGATCTCGATGAGCGTGTTCTCGATCTCCGTCGTAGGACGGAAGACCAAGCTCAGCGCCACCTCGCCCTCGGAGACCACGTCCCCATGGGCGACCACCGTCAAGACACCGGCTTCGTCAGCCAGCACTTGCGGCGTGGCCAGCGCGCTGCCACCGAGCGGCTCATCGGTCAGCACCTGGACGAACTCCAGCTTGTCGGCTTCATACTGCACCTGCAAGCCGTAGCCCTTGATCGCGGCGAAGTCCGCCACGCGCAGGTCGAGGACGAAGTCCTCACCCACGCTCGGCAGGGCCGTCCGCGCATCCAGATACATCCGCGCATCCGCATTCATACCAGCTAACATGGGCACGCGCTTGCCCGCAGCAGCCGTGCTGCGACCGAAGTTATCGGCAAAGACGAAGAAATCTTCAAAGTCGATCGTCGCGTTGGGTGACAAATCAAACGCCGGATCAAACCCAGTGTCTTCCGCCGTCAAACCGAAGTTGTCGGCGAAGATGAAGAAATCGTCGAAACCGATGCGGTTGTCGGCACCGAACAGACCGAAGATCGTGCGGCCTTCGCTATCCACCGCGATGTTGCGCACGGCCATCGCCGTATGCTCGATGTCGGAACCCGTCTCGTTGTCCAGGTCGTAAGGCCGCACCTGATAGGTGTAGCGCACGCCATTGAGCGCCGTCTCATCGACAAAGGACGTAATACCTGCATCGACCTGTGCGATCATGGCGAACTCATCTTCGCCCGCAGCGCGGCGATAGATGTTGTAGCCATAGACGCCGACGACTGGCTCAACTCCGAGCGGGCCAACGGCACCGGCAATAACATCCTGCAAGACCTGGTCAGACGGCGAGAGCGTCCACGTCAGGGCAATGCGGCTACCCTGATCGTCGGGCGCATCCAGCACGCTGAACGACGGCACGGCCAACGGCGCGATGTTGTCGATGGCGCGAACCGGCTCGTCCGTGAAGACCACGGCCGAGGACAGCACGCCAGGGACCACATTCAGCTTCGGAGCCACGCCTTGTGCGTAAGCGAGTGCTTCCGGCAGCAGCGAGGCGAACACCGGTGCATCACCGGCTTGAGCCGCTTCCATGCTAGCCATCAGCGTCTTGGCCATCTGCGCGTAAGGCTGGTCAGCACTGACGAACACGGCCTTAGCAGCACCGTGCGTGGTCTGGCCGCTGCGCTCGGCGGCAATACCCCAACGAGTGGAGACATTGTCGAGCGTAGCGACGACAGCAACACCTCTTTCCACGCCCGGCACGGCATCTACCATGGCCCAAGGAACCATTTCATTGGCCAGCACGGGCAGTGCGCGGAAGATGCGATAGCCGTCGATCTCGTCGTGATGTTCCGACAGCTCCCAAGTCAGCAAGAGAAAGCCGCCTTGGTCGCCTTGGCCGTCAGCACCTGCGTAGTCTTGAGCCACCAGATTGCTGGGAGCACCCAACGGAGGCAGGATCACCGAAATGTTGAACGGCGGCAGTGGAGCACTCGCACCATTAGAGTCCGTAACCAAGATCAGGACTATGGTGTCTCCTACCTCGGAGGGCGTACCCGAAATCATCCGGGTGGCATCGTCATACGATACGCCAGCGGGGAGCCCCGAGATACTAATGGTATAAGGCGGGGTTCCCCCTCCCAACGCCTGCAACGTGGCGTCGTCTGGTACCTGTATTGCGGCAATCGGCTGGTCAATGACCCAATGAGTACCACCCTCGTGCTCAGACGCGGGGTTGGCCTTGCCAGCACCACCAGTGAGCGCACCGAACAACCCGCCCAAATCGCCGAAGTCCAACATCGGATTAATCACGATGGAGAAGGTCTTCTCGGTGGTAGCTCCTTCGCCGTCGGTCGCCGTGTAGGTGATCTCAGTGGTACCTGCGGCTTCAGGCGTACCCGAAATCTTCCGCGTCTCCGCGTCAAACGCCAAGCCAGCGGGCAACTCGGAAACGCTGTAGGTGATGTCGCCCGAACCGCCCTCTGCTGCCGGCAGTTCCACTTCGGCGATCTCCGTACCAGCGGTAGCCGTGATGTCGTCGATCATGGTGCCCTCGGCGAACATGAGGGCCATCATCATGTCGTCGTCTTCCTCCATCATCTCCGGGTCGGCGAGCGTTATAGTCGCCGAACCGCTACCCAAGTCGTCAGCCGAACCAGTCAGCATGATCGACTCGTTGCCCTCATCCTCGCTGTCCGCAGCGGGGTTGAGGCGCAAGATGACCGAACCAGACACCGAGTTAGCCGGAATCGTAATTACCGGCTCAACAGTCCTCTCCGGATCCATCGCGACAAACAGAGCCACGTAGTCCTCGTCGCGCGTGGCTGACGAAGCCGGATCGATAGAGACACTTACAGCCACATCGGCATCCTGCACCTTGCCGTCCAAGGACGCGGTGACCGTAACATCGGTCAGACCGGCGTCTTCGGCTACCGTATTCGGGGTAGCTGACAGCAAGACAGATGTGCTAGCGGTCTCGTCATCGGCGATCTTGATGTCCTCCGATGCCGAACCACCGGATCCGTTAGCCTGCACGGCGAGGAACCTGTTGCCATCCTCCTTACTATTGTCAACGGCCGTGAGAGTCAGCGTCGTGGTCGCTTGGGTGTCGCCGACCTCAATGTCGACATTGCCAACCAAGGCGGCGGTGTAATCCGCATCGCGGACAGCGGACGTGCCTGCGTCGGAATCTGTAATCGTGAAGGTGATCGTCTCGGCAACCGTAGCGGCTTCCTCAAAGGTAGCTTTGACCGAGATTTCCACCGTCTCACCGCCTTCGCGGACCGATGCCTGACTCAACTCCACCGTACTGACTGCAACCGTGGGAGGCGGCTCCGGACCGATCTCAACAGAGAATAACGTGGCCACGCTGTTCCCGGCATCAATCACGGTATAAACGATCTCGGTCGCCTCTACTTCCTCCGTCGGCGTACCCTCAATCGTCCGCGTGGCCGAGTTAAACGTCAAACCAGCGGGCAGGTTGGAGGAGACGCTGTACCGCGCCATACCTGTGCCACCCGAAGCTTCCGGCAGTTCCTGACTCACCGGCAGACCGGCCGTCCACCTATAGGTCGTGATCGATAGGTCTGCTACATCAAGTTCGGCTTCCTCAAGATCTTCCGCCGGAGCAGGCTTCAGCGTAATCACCGCTGGCACGATTTTGACATCCTCTTCATCCTCATTCTTGAAATCTAATACGTCCCAAGGTGTACCTTTGCCGGCCTCTAGAGCGGTCAGGCCAATCTTCAGATCTCCCGTAGCTTTCGGGATGCCCGTAACGGAGACCTTTGCCGTACCAGTTACGTCGCCGGCCTTAATCGTCAGAGCATAAACACTGGCGTCGAAGTCTATATCGCGCTCCGCCGTAGTACGCTTGTCACTCTCACGATTGTGGTTAAGGATCAAGGTGAAAGTCTTGTCTTCGTCAAACACCTTACCGTTTAGAGTTGCGGTCACATCAATATCTTGTGGACCCGTGCCCGACGTTACTGTGGCAGGATTCGCGGTCAGCGTCACCGTGGTAGTAGGCAACTCGTCATCAGCGATGGTGAATTTGAATGTCTTGGCCTCTGTTCTGGCAACAGAAGCTTTTAAGACGAAAACCTTCGCTTCATCCTCCTCGTCGTTGTCGACGGGGCTCACTGTGATGTCCGTAGTCCCCTTGGTCTGATTTGCCCCAATAGTGAGAGGCACGATATCAGCAGTGTAATCTATATCGCGAATCCCAGCACAATCTTCACAGCCATCCTCAGTCGCATCCTCAATCTCAAATTCCAGATGCGAGGGACTAGGTCTTTTACGCGACAACTCAACCTCTACCTTAAAGGTCCGCTCCCCTTCCTCTTCGCGCATCATACCGGGAACGATCTTAACTGACTTCACGATTGGATCCGGTTCGTCCTTTACTTGGAAGAAACCGGCTCTAACCATAACCCCGAAGGGCATATTTTTTTCCTGAAACGACGTTATAGCGAGGTTGTCATTGGGGTTGGCGGTGTTGGCGGAGCCTGCCGTAAAAGTCATGGTATTCCCAAGATCCAAGAGCGGCGCCGCGGCTCCCGCCGTCGTCAAAATACCATTGCCATCTAGGTCAATACCTAGGTTTAGTTCCGAAACTAGGTCAAGCCCATCCGGATTGGAAGCATCCGTCGTCTCACCGTCATCATTGCCATCACCGTTGACGTCAATGCCCAAAGCTCTTTCCGTCAGACGACCCGAGTTGACTATATCTAACCGCGCAGCGTCGTCTTTAGTTGCTTGATCGGCGTCGGCAGCAAGTGCGCCAACTGCCGCAGTCACTTTCGTCAACTCAATTACATCGCCAGTATCCCCATCAGAGTTTAGGTCGATACCTGTGACTCTCAGGAAGTTGGGGGCGGTGACCGGAGTAACAACCGTACCTCCTACGGTAGGAATAAAGCCGGCTCCAGCTCGAATAAGATGATATCTTCTTTCATCATTGGGCGTGCTTCCGTCACCGGCGGTAGGAGCGTCGTCAGCGTCGAGAGCGTGCCAGTTTTCGGTACCGTCACCGTCAGGGTCAGCGGGAGTGGGAACGTGAGACCTAGGAGGCCCTGGATCGGCAGCGTCTCTACCGGTCCAGCTACTATCATCGGGATCGGGATAGCCGGCATCGGTGCCTGTGGGATCGGACAAGGGGAAAAACCTAGCACCCGCCCCACTAATATCAGCCTCTATCGCGGCATAGCCAGCAAAGTTAAAGGGATCAAAGGGAATCGTCCCACTCGCCTCCCTCTTCCTCCTACCAAGATTTATCTTGGCCGATTGCGCCCAATACTGCGAGTCGCGTACCAAGACATTTTCGGTCGCGTCAAGCGTGCCGTCCTCGTCCGCGTCGAGTAACTTTAGGGCTTCGGCTTGAGTACCAGGAGTTTTGTCAAACAGATCATTCCGGGCATCCCCAACAGTATTCTTAAAAACTACGTCGAATGAATGCTTACTCGCCAAACGGCTTCCATCGATGGAAACTATCACATCGACATCGTTCCTCTCTGCCTCCCTGCTTAGATTACCCGGATCAAACCTGAGACTCAAGTTCCTGGTCAACTTATCGTCGTCAATCATCGTGAGCGTCGTCGAGGCAACGGTATTCCCAGTCCCAGCTATGCCGGTAATGTCAATCTCAAGATTATCGGCCGCGCCGTTGTCCTGAAAGTCGCCATGCACCCCGCGATAGTTATCATTTACGGGAATGAATTGGATCGTCCCCTTCTTCGTGTCTGTGTCGTTCGCAATTACGATAGTAGGTACCGTTATGCGGAAACGCTGATTAAGCGGATCTGCTGTAGCTTCATACGACAAGACCACATGTACGTTCCCCTTCACCTTCGCACTGGCTTTGGCCGTCACCGTGATTTCGGTTGTGCCAGCGTCCTCACGCACCGTGGACTTATCTAACGATAGAGTAATATCTACCGCCTCTGCGGTGCCAGTCCATCCCACGACCAGACCAAGCGCCAGCAACCAAGGCACGTAAGCCAAGCGGCGGATCAAAGACTTTGTGTGTATCATTACTCGACCTCCCCAGGGAAGATCTCCCTGATTAAGAAAGTGATATAAGAAGATGGATTTGCTTTAAACCCACTGAGAATTTGCGTTCGTGCGTGTTTCATAAGCCCCCTTTCGCGGCTTTTTGTGCATAATGCAAGCGCATTATCTTAATACAATAGAGTTAATTATACCGAGAAAAAATAGAAGTGTCAAGAATTAAATCCCCTTTAAATACCTTGGCCAAAATACCTTATATCCCCTATGACATCCCTTATTAAAGGGGCGGGAAACGAGGGTCTAAAGCACCGCGCTGCTTTAGACCACCCGCCTGCTAGGGGCAGGCAATGGTTAATTCCTTCTCCAAGCAAATCTATCAGCCCGGAAAGCATTTCAATTTAGGTACCAATAACCCAGTATGTCAAGATGTTCATGGGATTATTCATGGAATTATTCATGGGATATGGGATAATGAACATTTTCCAGCCCACTGTCAAGCCACTCAACCCTCTGGCTCGTACGATTCGGCATCTTCCGCCACGCGGTCGCCCGCATCCGTCCGCTCCACCCGATACGAGAGCCCGGCCCGAATCGTCTCCAACATCCCATTCATCCGCGCCTGCTCCTGCTCCAGCCGCCCCAGCCGCTCATTCGTCCGCACCTGCTCCTGCTCTAGCCGCCCCAACCGCTCATTCGTCCGCGCCTGCGCCTGCTCCAGCCGCCCCAACCGCTCATTCGTCCGCGCCTGCGCCTGCTCTAGCCGCCCCAACCGCTCAGACAGACGCTCCAACTTAGCGTCCTGTTCATCTATCCTCTTGTCCAATTGGTCTGAAAGCACCCGCATATCGGCGCGAATATCCCGCATATCGGCGCGGATACCCCGCGTCGTAGCCAGCATCAACCCCGCCAAGGCAATACCAACGCCTATAACAGCCCAATCTATCGCGCCACTATCCATAACAGATGTCCTTCAAGGCCATCAGCCAATATCACTTACCCCCATCCAATTGTCAACTATCCCGCCGCCGCTGCCGCCATGCCCCTACCACCACAACCACAACCACAATCAACCCCACCAAGCCCACCCCCCGCGCCCAAGCCAAAACCGGCGAAAAATAGCGCAACTCCACCTCGTGTTCCCCAGCCGGCAACGCCACCCCCTTCCACACGTAATACACCCGCACCATCTCGGCCTCCTCCCCATCCACCCACACCGACCAATTCGACTGGTAATTCTCCGACACCACCAACACCCGCGCCCCCGCACTCTCCGTCCGCAGGCGAATCAACCCCTCCTTTGGATCATACGCCAGCCGCTCCACCCGATCCCCTGCCCGGTCCCCCGCGCCATCGAGCCGCACCGCCGGCTCCTTCTCCAGCAACGCCACGCCCTGCGGATCCACCCGCCCGCTCAACAGCCGCGCCAACACGGCCTCGCCGCTGTCCAACACCTCCGCTTCCGGCACCAAGTAAAACCACGGCAACGCCTGCGGATTTTCGTACAGCCGAAACCGCGCCCCCTCAAAGCGCAGCGGATAGGCCCCCATATTCAATTCTAGCGGCTTGGGCACAGCCAAATACTTCCCATTGAGCAAATTCAACAGCGATTGGAACCCAGCCGACGGCACCCCCGAACGCAGAAACTGCTGCACCCTCGGCTCAAACTCCTTCAGCATCCGGTCGTAGCGCCCCACCGTCAAATCGTGAAAGCCCGTGATGGACCAAACCCCGTGCAGGTGATAGCCCGGCTCCTCCAACACCCGGAAGCTAGGCAAGGGCAAGACGCGGAACAGCGATTCATCCTTTTGCAAAAACTGAACGGCGCGCGGATTCTCCCGGCGAATGTCCGTGTAGTGCCCCGGATCCCGATAGTGCAAATAAACCCGATCAACCCGCCACGTATCAAACACCGTCACCGCGCACAAGCCCGCCACCAACACCGTCGCCGAAAGCTGCCCCCACAGCCGCAGATAGAGCAGCGCCAAGCCCGCGCCCAACGCCAGCACCACGCTCCAACCACCGCGCGCAATCCAATCGTAGCTCCCAGCCAACACGGCCCGCTTCTGCGGCGCAATGTCCTCGTACAACGCGGAAATCCACGCGTCGGTCGCCCCCTTCGGAAAAAGCGCCACCAGCAAGGCAAACGCGGCGAGAATGCCGCCAGCATAAACCAACCGACCCCGCAGCAACGCCCGCTCATCCGCGTCCGCATCCAACACCCGCTGCAACCCCAACCCCGCCATCGCACACCCAGCAAACGCAAACACAAACGACCCCATGCCAATGGCGCGCTGCACATCCGCCCCCGGCAGCAAGTGAAACGCCAGCCAGTGCACGGGCGTGTGCTCGCCCAACACGTATGCCAACGCCAGCACAAACACGCCGCCCAACAGCACCACTTGCGGACGCCGCCGACACTCCGGCACCATCAGCAGCGCCAAGAGCACAGCCAACGCGCCAAAGTACTCGGAGTTGATCTTGAACGCGTTGCGGCCCCAATAGCGCGAGCCGCCCTGTACTAGCACATTGTCGTACCCGCCGAACTCCGGCACCACCAGCGAAGCCACTTCCTCTGGATGCAGCGACCAACTCCGCGCATACGCGAGCTGTTCCTCCGCCGTCTTGCCGCCCACCTCGTCGCCCACAGCCCGCTTGGACTCGGCGCGGGTGTACATCATCACCGGAAAAGCCCCCTCGGCTCCCAAGGCCAACCCCAGCACCACCGCACCTATAAAATGAATAGAGCGCCGCACCAAGCCCTGATCGCGGCGCATCTGGTACAACTTAAATAGGAAATAGACGCCGAGACCCAACAACGCGAAGTACGTCATCGGCGGATGCGAGTAAATACACGCACCAATCAACACCCCGACCGCCGCCCAATAGATCAGCCGCCGCTGCGCCAGCGCCTTTTCCAACGCCCAAATAATCCACGGGAACAGCGCAATGACCCCCATCTTGGCATAGTGCCCCGCCAACGGAAACGCCAAAAAGGTCGGCGCAGACATAAACGCCACCCCACCCCACAGCGCCGCGCGCCCCCCCACGTGGATCTGGCGCAAGTACGCGTACATCCCGAGGCCAGCGGCGAACATCGTCAAAATGTAGCGCCAGCCAATATACCGCTGAAAGCTCGTAAAAAAGTACAGGACGTATGCTGGGAAGTACTGAGGGCGAATGGCCTCGGACTGGGGGAAGCCGCCCATCTTGGGATCCCACATCGGCTGGTCCACAGTCTGCACCTTGTCCCAAAAACTCAGATCCGCGCCCTTGTGATAATCCGTCCCCACATCCATACCAAAGACGATCTTGTCCGACAGCGGAAACTCGTAGAAGTACAACAGGCTCAAGGCGAGAAAAAAGACCGGCGGAAAAAGTCGGTGATTCCACAGCGGCGGCCTATCGGCCTTTGCCGGCGCTTGGGTTTTGGCGCGTTTATTTTTTTTAACCATGAAACCTCATTTTTTATATTCTATTTCAAGAGATCACCCACACGCAAAGTGGACTCAACCATGGACGAACCCACAACCCAAGCCCAAGATCACGACCGCCGCATCGGCACCGTTGAGCAAGGGATAACGCCCCGCTTGGACCGAATCGAGCGCACTATAAGCGAAATTCAGCAAGAGATCATCAATCTGCGCCGCGATACCAATGCCCGCTTCGACGCGCAAACACGCTGGTTAGTGGGAATGCAGGTCGCTAGCCTATTAGCTATCGGCAGCCTATTGGTCTCCATTCTAATGAAGCTGAACTAATCCCCACCCCTACATCGCAACCATGAGCGAACCCGTAACCCAAGCCCAAGATCACGACCGCCGCTTAGGCCGTCTGGAAGGAATCGCCGAACAGACCGCCCAAGCGATCATCGATTTGCGTCAGGACATGCGCGAGCTGCGTGCGTCCATTCGCTGGATTATTGGGATGCAGGTAGCCAGCCTATTAGCACTCGGCAGTTTGTTGGTGTCCATCCTCCTCAAGCTGCCCTAGTGGCGGGCTCCCGCCACCGCCCGCAAATACACGTCCTCCAAATCCTCGGCCAACCGATCCCAACCAAACCGCCCAGCCCACACCCGGCCCGTCGCCCCCAACGCCCGCCGCCTCGCGTCGTCAGCAATCAACGCCCGCATCCCGCTTGCCAAAGCCCCCACATCCTCGGACGGCACCAACACCCCAGTCTCATCGTGGCGCACAGCATCCCGCAAGCCGTCAATATCGGTCCCCAACACAGCTTTCCCCGCCGCCGCCGCTTCCACCGCCACCATGCACCACCCCTCGTAGCGCGACGGAACACAGACCACGAGCGCACGCCGCAAAAGCTCACCTTGCCGTTCCTCATCCACATTCCCGATAACCTCCACCCGGCCTTCCAGTCCCGCCCTCCGCGCCAAGCCGCGCACCTTAGCGAGTTGCTGCGGAGTCCCACGCCCAGCCAACTTGAGTCGAATATCCGGGCACTCGTCAGCAATCTCGGCAAACGCGGCGATCAACAGGTCAATCCCCTTAGTGTGTACATCCATCCGCCCAAAGTAGAGCAAGTACCGCGCTTCCTCGGGCACCAGCGCAAAAAAACGCCGATCGACGCCACTGTACACCAGATTGACCTCCGCGTCGCGGGCGCGTCGCTGAATGCGCGCTTGCACGCTAGGCGCAATCGTCAAAATCCGACCATAAGCCCGCAGAGCACGCCGCTCGCACAACCACGCCACTCCCCCCACCAGCGGATGCTTGGCAAGCGCATGAAGTCCCATGAAGTGATAAAACAAAAGCAACCCCTGCCGCCGCAGTGCCGCCGGAACGCGCAGCGGCGCAAACGCCGAAAACTCATTGATCCACAAATCCCACTCCAGCCGCTGCAACTGCGCCACGGCCGCGCGGCAATAGCCCACCCGGCTCAGGGCATAGCTGCGGGCCGAGCCAACGCGCAACAGGCGCAGGCCGTGCCGTTCGGTTTCTAACTCAGCTCCGGGAAACAGACCACTGACGACGGTGATCTCGTGGCGGCTGGCCAAGCGGCGGTAGAGTTCCATCGCCCGCACCGCACCGCCGCCGCCCAGCCACGGGTTGGCAATGTCGTCGTACATCAGATGGCAAATTTTCATGGGAGGCAAGCTCGCGCCTCAGAGCACGCCCTTGGTCGAAGGAATGCCCTGGACCCGCTCGCTTTGCTGCACAGCCATCAGCAGGGCGCGGGCGAACGCCTTGAACAGCGCTTCAATACCGTGGTGGGCATTGTGGCCGCGTATGAGGTCGAGGTGCAGATTCATCCGGCCCTGGTCGGCCACCGCGTAGAAAAACTCGCGCACTAAAGACACATCCAGCGCGCCAACCCGCTCCTCGCTAAAAGCCGCGGCAAAGACCAAATAAGCCCGGCCCGACAAATCCACCACCGCCCGCGCTAGCGCCTCGTCCATGGGCACGTAGCTGTGGCCGTAGCGCTGAATACCGGCCTTGTCGCCGAGGGCTTGAGCAATGGCTTGGCCGAGGCAGATACCCACGTCTTCCACCGTGTGGTGAGCGTCCACGTGCAAGTCGCCGCGACATCGGACTTCTAGGTCGCACAGGCCGTGCCGGGCCAAGGCGTGCAGCATGTGATCGAAAAAGCCGAGGCCAGTGTCGGCGCGGCACTGGCCGCTGCCGTCGAGGCACAGCGACAACTCGATCTCAGTTTCGGTCGTCTGGCGCACAATCTGCGCCGTGCGGCGCTCTGCGCTCATGGTGTGTCCTGCTGTTGGCGGATGCGAACGGCTTGCGCGTGGGCCTCAAGGCCCTCGGCTTGCGCCATGCGGGCGATGTGCTCGGCCGTGTGGGCCAAGCGCTCGGGGGTGTACGCGATGATGCTCGTCGTCTTGACGAAATCGGCCCACCCCAACGACGAGGCGTAGCGCGCCGCGCCTTGGGTCGGCAACACGTGGTTGGTGCCAGCGAAGTAATCGCCGACCGGCTCAGTGGCAGCCGCGCCGAGGAACAGCGCGCCGCAGTGGCGAATTGAATCCACCCAGCGCCACGGGTCGGCCACCTGCAATTCGGCGTGTTCCGGCGCTAGGCGGTTGAGCAGCTCAATCCCCACTTCGAGGCTAGGCACCACGACAATCGCACCGTATTCTTCTAAAGCACTATCTATAATTGAATAGCGCGGAAGCGCCGCTCGCTGCGCTTTGAGTTCCTCCTGCACGCGGCGCGCCAAGGCCGCGCAATCCGTGATGCACACGGCCGCCGCCCCCCAGCCGTGCTCGGCTTGCGAGAGCAAATCCGCGGCTACCAAGCGCGGATCGGCCGCCGCGTCAGCGAGCACCACAATTTCCGACGGGCCGGGCAACAACGCGATGCCCACCGCGCCGAAGACCTGCCGCTGCGCAGCCACCGTATAGGGGGAACCCGGGCCGACGATCTTGTGCACCGGCGGAATGCTCTCCGTGCCATACGCCAGCGCGGCCACAGCCTGCGCCCCGCCCACGGCGTACACCTCGTCAATGCCCAACAGGCGCGCGGCCGCCGCAATCACGGGCGCTGGGCGGCCAGCCGCTACCGGCGGCGTGACCGCGCAGAGCTGGTCCACGCCGGCCACCTGCGCGGGCACGGCCGTCATCAGCAGGCTCGAAAACAGCGGCACCTCGCCAGCCGGCACGCACAAGCCCACCCGCTCGATCGGCGTGATTTTCTTGCCCAGCATCACCCCGTCGCCGTCTTCGACAAACCACGAGTTGAGCTTTTGCCGCTCGTGGAAGGCGCGGATATTGGCCACCGCCGCCTCCATGGAAACCCGCAGATTCGGGTCCAGCGCGGCCTCGGCCTCGGCGAGCACGGACGCTGGTACCCGCAACTGCTCAGGGCACACCTCCACGCCATCGAACCGCTGCGTCAGCGCGCACAGCGCACCATCGCCTTCTTTCCGCACCTGCCGCAGAATGTCCTGTACCGCGTCTTCGACCTCGGGGTCGGATTCGGGGCGGCGCGCAAACAGGGCGGCGAGCGGGGCGGCGAGCGGCTCGGAGGGATAGGACGCAATGGGCACCATAAAAATGTGGGACTTATATATCTGCCTAAGCAGACTATACCTTCCTATGAAGTAGGATCGTCGTTAGCATGAGCACCACGGCTTAGGGAGGCTTTTCTGGTATAGGTGCGTAGCACGCTCTATCCTTGCTTAGTCTATGAATATAAGACCCTTTTTTATTTTTCCCACAATAATGTCAGCCACTGATGGCTAAAAGCCTCCCGCTTGTCCCTGTCTTTTCCACGCACGAGGCGTTGGCTTGTCCCTGAGTAGAGGCTATATTTGTGGTAGGTGAGCACATCACCTTCAGCCTCCACGCTTCCGACCCCTTCGGGGCCGGTCGTCCTTCGCTCCGTAGCAAGGGCTTCCGCCAGCGAGTCCCAGCGTGGTAGGATACGCACGAATAGGCGGTGCTATGGCCGCGTATCCGAGCGGGCCAGTCAAGAGGGCTACGGTCTTGGCGCCAAGCCGCTGGTGCGGTTGTAATGGGTCCTCGAAGTTACGGAGTTTTAACTCCCAGTAACCAAGGAGCTTACGCAATGAACGCATTCCTGACCGTTTTCTTCGCACTCGTGTTTATCGGTCCAGTTATGGCGGAGCCGCTGGTGGAGGGGCGGGTGCGGCTGTCTGATGGGCTGCCCGTCGCCGGGGCGCAGGTGCTGCTGTTTGATCTGGCTGAGCTGCGCCAAGGCGCGGTGGCGCAGGCGACGACGGATGCCGATGGGCAGTTTCGGCTGGCGCTCCCGTCGGTGGAGGGCCGGGCGCGACCGGACGGCTTTGCGCTGGGGCCGAATTACCCCAATCCGTTCAATCCGGCGACGATCATTCCCTACCACCTGACGGCGTCAGCCGCGGTGCGGCTGGAGGTGTTTAACCTGCTGGGACAGCGGCTGGCGACGTTGGTGGATGCCGAACAGTCGGCAGGGGCCTATACGGTGCTGTGGGACGCCACCAATGCCGCCGGGCAGGCCGTGGGGGCCGGGGTGTATATCTACCGGCTGACGGTCGGCGGCGCGTATCAGACGGGACGTATGGTGCTCCTTGACGGGCAGGCTGGCGTGCCGATGGCCGCGGGCTCTGTCGGGTCGGGGCCGGCGGCGGTTGCGCCGGAGCGGGCGTATGGTTTGGCCGTTATGGGTTCGGGAGTCGCGTATGTGAACCCGTCGTTTCGGGTGGTGGCGGGCATGGCTCCGGTGGAGTTGCTCGTCGAACCGGTGGATAGCCGGCCTCGGGCGAAGGTGGCGGCGAGCCAGATTTTGGGGGATGTGGACAACGACGGCCAAGTCACGGCCTCCGATGTGGTGTATATCGTGCTGTACAGCCGGGATTCGTCGGTTGTGCTGCCCAACGGGGGCGACATTAGCCTCGGCGATGTCAACGCCGATGGCGCGGTCAACGGCACCGACGCGTGGCTGCTGGCGCGGTTCATCGACGATCCGTCCGATCCGTTGTTGCCGCCGGGCATCGGGCAAGCCGTCCCGGAGGCTGGCAGCGATAGTGGCGAGGGTGAGGCTCTTGTGCCCATGCCGGCCGTGCGCCTCATCGACAACGACGTTTCGGATAGCGAGCCCGCTTGGTCGCCCGACGGCCAGCGCATCGCATTCGTCTCCAAGCGCGACGGGGACTCGGCGATCTACGCAATGAACGCCGACGGCTCCGACGCCACCCGCCTCGCTTACCTCGATGATAGCGAGCGAGCCCCTGCTTGGTCGCCCGACGGCCAGCGCATCGCATTCGAAGTCTCTTCTGAGATCTATGTGATGAACGCCGACGGCTCCGACGTCACCCAACTCACCGACAACGACGTTTCGGATAGCGAGCCCGCTTGGTCGCCCGACGGCCAGCGCATCGCATTCGAAAGAGACGGGGATATCTTCGTGATGAACATGAACGCCGACGGCTCCGACGCCACCCAACTCACCGACAACGACGTTTCGGATAGCGAGCCCGCTTGGTCGCCCGACGGCCAGCGCATCGCATTCCGCTCCACTCGCGACGGGGACTCTGAGATCTTCGTGATGAACGCCGACGGCTCCAGAGTCAGGAAACTCACCGACAACGACGTTTCGGATGACGAGCCCGCTTGGTCGCCCGATGGCCAGCGCATCGCATTCCGCTCCACTCGCGACAGGTATGACGGGGAGATCTACGTGATGAACGCCGACGGCTCCAGAGTCAGGAGACTCACCGACAACAACAGGGTGGATAGCGATCCTGCTTGGTCGCCCGACGGCCAGCGCATCGCATTCTACTCCAATCGCGACGAGCGTGACGGGGAAATCTACGTGATGAACGCCGCGGGCGAACCCTTTCCCGTGCGCCTCACCTACCACAGCACTGAGGATGCCAACCCTGCTTGGTCGCCCGACGGCCAGCGCATCGCATTCCGCTCCACTCGCGACAGGTATGACGGGGAGATCTACGTGATGAACGCCGACGGCTCCAGAGTCAGGAGACTCACCGATAACAGAGATTTTGATACCGGCCCCGCTTGGTCGCCCGACGGCCAGCGCATCGCATTCTACTCCGATCGCGACGAGCGTGACGGGGAGATCTACGTGATGAACGCCGACGGCTCCAGAGTCAGGAGACTCACCGATAACAACGTTCATGATTACGAACCTGCTTGGTCGCCCGACGGCCAGCGCATCGCATTCCACTCCAATCGCGACGGGGACAATGAGATCTACGCGATGGACCCCAGCGGCTCCAACGTCACCCAACTCACCGACGACTCCAGGTGGGATGGCTCCCCCGCTTGGTCACCCGACGGCCAGCACATCGCATTCGTCTCCAATCGCGACGGGAACTCGGCGATCTACGTGATGAACGCCGACGGCTCCAGAGTCAGGAAACTCACCGACAACGACGATGGGAATTACGCCCCTGCTTGGTCGCCCGACGGCCAGCGCATCGCATTCTTCTCCAATCGCGACGGGGACAATGAGATCTATGTGATGAACGCCGACGGCTCCGACGTCACCCAACTCACCTACAACGACGATGCCGAGTGGGCTCCTGCTTGGTCGCCCGACGGCCAGCGCATCGCATTCCGCTCCGATCGCGACGGGAACTTTGAGATCTACGTGTTGATGTTGAATCAGTTTTGAATGGAAAAAACAAGAAGACAGGTGATTGCTGGCCAAAAATCTGGCCAAATTTAGGGACGGTGGTTGATCAGTACACGACCTTGTTGAGCGGGTATTCGATGATGCCTTCGGCCCCGAGCCGCTTGAGTTGGGGGATCAACTCGCGCACCACGCGCTCGTCGGCGACGATTTCCAGCGCCACCCACTCGTCGTCCATCTGGCTGGAGACCGTGGGCGTGTGCAGGGCCGGCAGCCGGGCGATGACGCGGTTGAGCTGGGCGCGCGGCACGTTCATCTTGAGGCCGACCTTGTGCTCGGCTTCGAGTGCGCCCTTGAGCAGCATCAGCAAGTTCTCGGCCTTCTCCCGCTTCCAGCCATCGGCCCACGCGGCCTTGCTGGCGATCAAGCGCGGCGTCGATTCGCAAACCGTATCGACGATGCGCAGCCGGTTGGCCTTGAGCGATGCGCCCGTCTCAGTTGCCTCGACGACGGCATCCACCAGCCCGGGAATGCCGGCCTTGACCTCGGTCGTGCCCCACGAAAACTCCACCTCGGCCTCCACGCCGCGCGCCTGCAAAAAGCGGCGCGTCACGCCAATCAACTCGCTGGCAATGCGGCAGCCCGCGAGGTCTTCGACGCCTTGGATGGGGGAATCCTCGGGCACGGCAATGACCCAGCGCAGGGGCCGCGCCGTGCTCTTGCTGTAGGTCAGCTCGCCGACTTCGACGACATCGGCCTCGCTTTCGAGGATCCAGTCCCGACCCGTCAGGCCCACATCGACCACGCCGCGCGCCACGTACTGGGCAATTTCCTGCGCCCGGAACATCAGGCCCGCAAGCTGGGGATCGTCGATGTCGGGCACGTACGAGCGCGGCGTCAGCCGCACCCGATAGCCAGCGCGGACAAACAGGTCAAACGTGGACTCCTGCAAGCTCCCAGACGGAAAGCCGATCTTCAATTCCTTCATTTCGCTCCTAACTCAAGTTCCTCTCATCGCCTCGGCGACTTGGGGGCTTAGCTTGTACAGGGCTAGCCGCGCCGCGATCTGGTCTTTTTCCGTGCCTTCTCTCATCAGCCGCTGCAAGTGCGGTACAGCCCGCTTATCGCCCACCTCGGCGAGGGCGTGTATGGCCTTGTCGCGGATGCTCTGGAGTTCGTCGGCGTCGAGGGCGACCAACAGGGCCTCGTAGATGGCGTTGCGAGCGGGCCGACGCTGCGCGGCGCTACCGATCTGGCCGAGGGCTTGCACGGCCACGTAGCGCACCTCATTTGAAGGATCCACCGACATGCGAATGACCTCTTGCACCGCGTCGCGGTACCCGTAGGCGCGCAAACTCTGCAAGGCCGCGACTCGCCACTTGGGCTTGGGCGCGCGCAAGGCGCGGCGCACCACCCGGAAAGCCGAGTCGCTCAAGGCCGGCTCGGCCTCGTACGAATGGCACGGGCCGAGCGCACCGAGTACGTATTGGCGCACTTCTACCGTGGGGTCGCGCACGTACTTGAGCAGCGGAGCGAGCGCGGTGGGCGCGCCGATCTGGCCCAGCGCCCACGCAGCCGCAGCCGCCACCCGCGGCGACTTGTCTTTTAGGCCCGCGATCAAGGTCGGCACGGCGCGCTCGTCCTCAAAGCGGCCCAACAGGTGCATTATCTCAAACCGCACGCGGATGTAGCCGGAGTCGGCCTCCTCAATCAGCAAGGGGACAACTTCGTCGGCGTCGCAGCGGATGAGCTGGTTGGCGGCTTTGGTGCGCTCGGCTTTTTGCAGGCTTTTGAGCTGGTGAATGTACTCTTCCGGCGAGGGGCCTCCACACGCGGAGCACAGCAGCAAGGCCCACAGGGCAAGTCGCGTGCCATCCAATTTTTGATTTTTAAAAAAAGGGCCGACCATACTTCGCTCTCTTACTCAATTGTATGCGGTAACATATATTTAACAAGAAGATAAAGGGCACCTATAACTCCGTCCACTGCACCCATCCCTCGTCTTTGACAACTCTCCTAGTGAATTTTATACTTTTCCCAACCCCTATTCCACAGGAGGTTTCCCGTGAACTTGGAACTCGTTTACTGCGCTGATTGAGGCTACGAAAACAGAGCCGCCAGTTTGGCGGAACAGCTACTCGTCGCCTATAAGAAAGACATTGCGGCCTTCTCGCTAGTGCCCTCAGACCGAGGGAAGTTTGAACTCAGCCTCAATGGCGAGCTAGTCTTTTCCAAGCTGCAAGAAGACCGCTTTCCCGACCACGGCGAAGTCGAAGCCCTGATTGACGCCCGCCGTTAGACGCCTGCCACGCCTTTGCTTCTTCATACGAGGAGATCCTGCTTTGAAGTACTGCCGCTTGCTCAGTCTCGCCCTCGCGCTTTTGAGCGCACCCGCCCTCGCCCAGTCACCCGAGGCCCTCGACTACTTTCGCGCCGGCTACGACTTGGTCAAAAAGGGCAGCTATCGCAATGCCGTCATCGAACTCGAAAAGGCCGTGGCGACCGATGCCTCCTACGGCAACGCCCACTACGTCCTCGGTATTTCCTACAAGGCCCTCAACGAGTATGACAAAGCCATCCGTAGCTTTGCCGCGGCCCATGCCCTCGGCACCAAGACAGAACAGGCCGCTAAGGCCCTAGGCCAGCTCTATCAAAAGGCCGCCCTCAACAGCTTTCGCCAAAAGAAATACCGCGAGGTCATCGACTATTTTACTAGCGCGCGCGACTACGGCCCGCAAAGCGCCCAATCTCTCTACATCATGGGCCTTTCTTACAGTGGCCTGCACGAGAAAGACAAGGCCAAAGTGGCCTTTGCCGAGTCCATCGCGGCCGATCCCACCGACGCCAGGCCCTACAATGCTCTCGGCGACATCCAGCGCCTCAGCCGCGACTACGGCAAATCCATCGTCACGTACCAGCGCTCCATCGAGGCCGACCCCACGTACATGGAATCGTATGGCGACTTGGCACGGATAAAGTTCAATACCCAAGATATAGAGGGCGTCGTGCCGCTTTTGCAAAAGGCCCTCAAGATCGACGACACCTACGCCGAGGGCCAGCGCTTGCTCGGCATTGCGCTCAACCAACTCGGCCGTTTCCACGAGGCCATTGCCCCGCTGAACAAGGCAGCCGATCTAGACGACGGCTACTGCGAGACGCATTACCGGCTTAGCGAGGCCCACTACGGCATGGGCAACTTCCGCCAAGCCATTGAGTTCGGCCGGCGCGCCACTAGTTGCCAATCCGACTACCCAGCCGCCGAAGTGCTGCTGGGCGACGCGCATTTTCAGCTCGGCCAACGACAGGAGGCGCGGCGCTGGTACAACCAAGCAATCAAAGACAGCCGCTTCAAAGACTACGCGGTGAGCAAACTCGCAGAGCTTGACAAACCACCCCAATAGCCGCGATGGCGCTGCTTCTGGCCTCGAATAACCCCGGCAAGCTGCGCGAAGTCCGCGCCCTGCTTGCCGATGTCGAGGTCATTGCACCGGCGGCACTGGGCCTTGATCTCGACGTCGAGGAAAGCGGCCAGACCTTTGCCGCCAATGCCCAACTCAAAGCCCGCGCCTATGCCGCGGCCAGCGGCCAGATCGCCCTCGCCGACGACTCCGGCCTCGAGGTCGATGCCTTCGGCGGCGCGCCCGGTATCTACTCGGCTCGCTACGGCGGTCCCGACCTCGACGACGCCGGTCGCTGTCAGCTCTTGCTCGCCGAGCTTGAGCCCTATCCCGAGCCAGCGCAACGCCGTGCTCGCTTCCGCTGCGTCCTTTGCGCAGTAAGCCCCGACGGTCGCCAGTGTCAAACCGAAGGTACGTGTGAAGGCCTGATTGCTCCGGTCCCAGCCGGGACCAACGGCTTTGGCTACGATCCGGTCTTTTTTGTCCCCGCCTACGCCAAGACCATGGCCCAGCTCGACCCGCAGATAAAAAACCGCCTCAGTCACCGCGCCCAAGCGCTGGCAGCCATCCGTCCGCTGCTGGCCACCACCTTTCCCGAACTCGCTATCGCTTGATGTTTGGTCCGTTTGCCCAATACGTCCGTCCCTATCGGGGCCGCATCCTACTCGGTGCGCTCTGCATCGGGCTAGGACAGGCGGCGACGGCGCGCATCCCACTGCTGGTGGGCGATGCCGTCGATGCAATCTCAGCGCCGGAAACCGCCGCCGCACAAGTCGAAACCTACGTCTTCTACATCCTCGCCTACGCCCTCGGCGTGGCCGTGTGTGGGTACGCCATGCGGATGTTCTTAGGCCGCACCGCCAACCGCATCGAATACGACATCCGCATCGCGTATTTTGCCCACCTGCTCAAGCTGCCGCTGTCGTACTACCAGCAGGGCCGCACCGGCGACCTCATGGCGCGGGCGACCAACGACCTCCACTCTGTGCATCTCTTTTGGATCTACGGCGTCCGCGGCATCGTCGATACCGCCTTGGGGCTGACCTTCACCCTCGCCTGTATGTGCTTGCTCGACTGGAAGCTGGCTCTACTGGTGCTGATACCCCTGCCGCTTTTTAGCGTCGTGATGATCCGCATCGCCGCGGTCATCAACACCCGCTACAAGGCCATCCAAGATTACTTCGGCCGCATCAGCACCTTCATCCAAGAAAACCTCTCCGGTATCCGCGTGGTCAAAGCATACACCCAAGAGCCCGCGCAAAACGCCGCGTTCGACCAGCTCAACTTGGCGTACCTCGAAAAAAACCGCGCCTACATCCGCACCCGCGCCAACTACCGACCGCTGTCTTACGTCATCGCCTCGCTCTGCTTGGGGCTAAATTTGTGGCTGGGCGGGCGCGCGGTCATAGACGGCGAACTCAGCTTGGGGGCCTTCGTGTCCTTCAACGCCTACCTGACCCAGCTCATCCGCCCGATCATGTACATTGGCTGGGTCATCGACCGCGCCCAGCGCGCCCTCGTGTCCATGCAGCGCATCAACGAAATCCTCGCCGTCGAGCCGGAGATCCAAGACCGCGCCTTGCCACCAGCGAATCCGCGCCCAATCGCCGGGCACATTGCCTTCCGCCAGCTCAATTTCTCCTACGGTGAAGAGCAAGTCCTCCATCAGATCGATCTCGAAATTCCCCAAGGCACGACCCTCGGAATTATCGGCCGCGTCGGCTCGGGCAAAACCACCCTAGCCCGCCTCGTGCCGCGCTTGATCCAAGCGGAGCCGGGCCAACTCCTCATCGATGGGGTGCCGATCGATGAGTGGCCCCTAGCGACTTTGCGCGACGCCATCGGCTACGTCCCGCAAAATCCCTTTCTGTTTTCCAATACCCTCAGCGCCAACCTCGCCTACGGCGCAGACTCGGCCGCCGAAGCACAGATCCACGCTGCAGCCGAAGAGGCCCAACTCAAAAAGGACATCGACCAATTCGACGAGGGCTTCGACACCCTCATCGGCGAACGCGGCGTCACCCTGTCCGGCGGTCAAAAGCAGCGCGCGACCTTGGCCCGCGCGCTCATTTGCCGCCCACAAATCCTCATCCTCGACGATGCGCTCTCCGCGGTAGATACCCACACCGAAGAAGCGATTCTCGACCATTTGCACGCCCTCATGCAGGGCCGCACCACCCTCATCATCGCCCACCGCATCTCGACCCTGCGCCACGCCGACCGCATCGCCGTGCTTGAAGACGGTCGCATCGCCGAACTGGGCACCCACGCCGATTTGGTCAACAGCGGCGGCTTCTACGCCGAGTTGTACCAGCACCAGCAGCTTAGTGCCGAGCTAGAAACGCTGTGAGCACCGAACTCAACAAAGAAGAAGAAATCCAACAGCGCGCCTTCAATTTGGGGCTGACGCTGCAACTGTTGGGATATCTCAAACCCCACCGAGGGCACGTGATCCTCGCCTTTGGCACCATTGCCCTCGCCGCCGGCTTCGGCCAAGTTGGTCCCTATATCACGCAGGTAGCGGTTGACGACTATATCGCCGTCGGTGACTGGGCGGGGTTGCGGTGGATGATCGCGGCCTTTTTTGGCAGCGTCGCCGTACAGTACGGTGCCCAATACGCCCAGACTTTGGTCACCGGCATGATCGGCCAGCGCGTCATGTACGACATGCGCCGCGACCTATTTGCCCATCTGCAAAAGCTGCCGCTGCGCTACTTCGACCGCACGCCGCTGGGCCGGATTATGACCCGCGCCACCAACGACATCGACGCCCTCAACGAGTTTTTCAGCGAGGGCGTCGTCTCGGTTTTCATGGATTTTTTCACTTTGCTGGCCATCGTCGGCTTCATGGCCTACATCGACTTTGAGCTGGCCCTGATCTGCTGCACAGTGGTCCCGATCATCGCCGTCTCTACCTTCTACCTCCAGAACCTCGCCATGCGCGCCTATCGCGAGTTGCGCACGCGCTTGGCGCGGCTCAATGCCTATTTGCAGGAGAACATTACCGGCATGGAGGTGGTGCAGCTTTTCAACCGCCAGCAACGCAATTTGCGCGACTTCGACGCCGAACACCTGCCCTATCGCCGCGCCGAGGACCGCGAAATCCACTGCTTTGCCATCTTCTTCCCCTTCACCGAATTACTCGGCACGGTCGGCATGGCGCTGGTGCTGTGGTACGGGGCCTCGAACGTGATCGATGGCCGCATCGAGCTGGGGGTGTTGGTGGCCTTTCTCCAATACATCCGCCGCTTCTTCCGCCCGATCATGGACATCTCCGACCGCTATGCCCTGCTGCAGAGCGCCATGGCCGCGTCCGAGCGCATCTTTGAGATGTTGGCCGTCCCCAGCGAACCCACCGGCGGACCTTCGGCTGAGCTCAGGGCTTCGGCGAGCTCAGTCGAGTCATCGAAGCCGCGACGCCAACTGCCCGCGGCCAACCGCGGCGGCGCGATTGAATTCCGCAACGTGTTCTTCAAGTACGATCCAGCAGCCGAAGACTGGATTCTCAAGGATGTCTCGTTTGAACTACAGGCCGGGCAGAGCTTGGCGTTGGTCGGGGCCACCGGCTCGGGCAAGACCACCATCGTCAGCCTCCTCTGCCGCTTCTACGACATCCAGCGCGGGGAAATCCTCGTCGATGGCCGCGACGTGCGCCAGTGGCACGCGGCCGAATTGCGCCGCCGCATCAGCATCGTCCAGCAGGAGGTCTTCTTATTTTCTGGGAATATCAGCGGCAACATCCGCCTCGGGGAGGACGCCATCGACGACGCCCAAGTCGAGCGCGCCGCCCGCTACGTCAACGCCGCGCCCTTCATCGAACGCCTCCCCCAAGGCTTTGCCCACGCCGTGGCCGAAGGCGGCTCGACCCTGTCGGCCGGCCAGCGCCAGTTGTTGGCTTTTGCCCGCGCCTTAGCCTTCGACCCGGAAATCCTCGTCCTCGACGAGGCCACCTCCAGCATCGACACCGAGACCGAACAGCTCATCCAAGACGCCATCGCCAAGCTGATGAGCGAGCGCACTTCCATCGTCATCGCCCATCGCCTTTCGACCATCCGCAGTGCCGACCAGATTTTGGTGATGCACCGAGGCGAGGTGCGCGAGCGAGGCCGCCACGAGGAACTATTGCTCCAAGACGGCATCTACGCGCGCCTCTATCGCCTCAACTACGGCCGCTCTTAGCGCTAGGCCGCCTCTTCCTCCTGTGGGGCCTTCTTTTCGAACCGCGCCGTCACCCCGTTCACAGCCTTCACCACTTGGTCGCGCGTTTCTTCGGCTTGGTCCTTGATCAAGCGCCGGGTGTCCTCGCCCTTGTTCGGGGCCAGTAACACACCCACGGCTGCGCCGACCGCGATGCCAGCCACAAAACCTGCCAACAGACACGTCATGCCGTCGGTCGAATGGTTGTTTCTGGGATAGATTTTTTCGTAGAACATAACAAAGCTCCTTTAGCTTATGGATGTGATTGCTATCTATTAAAGAAAATAAAGTGGGTTGAATAAAACCAATGCTATTTTTATACTCTAAGGCTAAATCCTTCCCTCTTCCCCCCGCCAACGCTGAGAGGACTTCCATGGCCCAAGTCCTGAGCACCCCTTCCCACAGCCTCAAAGAATTTCGCATTCTGCCCGGGTACACGCCCGCCGACGGCAACGCCCCCAACGCGTCGCTCAAAACCCGGCTCTGCCGCAAGGGGGACGACTTTCTCTACCTGCACGTGCCCTTTCTCAGCGCCGCCATGCAGGCCGTAACCGGCGGCGAGATGGCCATTGCCTTGGCCCAGCTCGGCGGCATCGGTATCCTGCCCGTCAGCCAGCCCATTGACGAGCAGTGCGCCAAGGTCGGCCAAGTCAAGCGCTTCAAGGCCGGTTTTCAGACCGATATTCTCACCTTGTCTCCCGAGCAGCCCATCGCCGAGGTCGTCGAGATCATCCACCGCACCGGCTACACGACCTTCCCGGTCACCACCAGCGGCCAGTTCCACGACCAGCTCCTCGGCATCCTCACCGACAAGGACTTCGACGAGCGCCGCGACCTCGACTGCCAAGTGGCCTCCCGCATGAAAACCGACGTGCAGGCCGGCCGCGAAATAAGCGACCTCAAGGCCGCCAACGAGCTGATGATCCGCTACGGTCGCGGCTTTCTGCCCATTCTATCCAAAGGGGGCGTGCTACAAGCGGTAGTCTTCAAAAAGGACCTCGACAAGCACCTGCGGCACCCCAACGAATCCATCGACGAACAGAAGCGCCTGCTCGTCGGCGCGGCCGTCTCCACCCACCCGGAGGACCGCGAGCGGGCCGAAGCCCTCATCGCGCAAGAAGTGGACGTACTCATCATCGACGCCTCCGACGGCCACACCGAATACCAGCGGCAGATGATCCAATTCCTCAAGGGGCGCACCGACGCCCCGATCATCGGCGGCAACATCGTCACGTCCGAGGGATTTCGCTTCTTGGCCGAGGCCGGTGTCGACGCCATCAAAGTCGGCATGGGAATCGCCTCGGGCTGCATTACGCAGGAAGTCAAGGCCACCGGCCGCGGCCAAGGCACGGCCTTGATGGAAATCAACGCAGCGCGCAACCAGTGGCAGCAGGATTGCAACACGTACTTGCCCATCATCGCCGACGGCGGCATTTCAGGCCCGGCCGAGATCGCCGTGGCCATGGCCTTGGGAGCCAACGCCGTGATGATGGGGAGCTTCTTCGCCGGCTACACCGAAAGCCAAGGCAACCTCGTGCGCACCGCGGCCGGCGACATCGTCAAAGAGTACTGGATGGAAGGTTCGCTGCGCGCCCACAACATGCGGCGCTATGCCCAGACGCGAGAGAATTTCTTCGAGGAAGGCATCTCCGGCTACGTGCCCCACATCGGCTCGATTCACGACAAATTGCCGATCCGCATCCAAATGCTGCGCGCCACCCTCGCCACGGCTGGTTGCCGCACCATCGACGAGTTGCACGAAAAGGCCGTGCTCGAAATGCAGTCGTCCACCGCGCTGATGGACAGCCAGATCCACGACATCGTTCCCACCCCGACCGACCAACAGGTCCTCTAAGGCTATGCACGTACTCATTACCAACGCCGCTACCTCGCTCGGCCAAGCCCTAGCCGCTGGCCTCGGCGACGCACACCAACTGCGCTTGACCGACCCCGAGCCTGGGTTCGGGATTCAGTGCGATCTAGGGCACGGCTCAGAGACCGACGAACTCGTCAAAGACATCGACCTCATCGTCCACCTCGCCTACGCCCCGCGCGACGGCGACGGCGAAAACACTTGGCTGGACCGCAATACGCGCGGCACGTACAACCTGCTCTTGGCCGCAGCCGCCGCAGAGGTCGAACACGCCATCCTCGTGAGCACGCTCGACCTTTTCGCCCCGTACGAAGAAGACCTCACCGTTGACGAGACTTGGAAGCCGCTGCCCTCCTGCGCCCCAGCCGTTCTCGGCGCTCACCTAGCCGAGTTTACCGCCCGCGAATTTGCCCACAGCCACGAACTCCACATCACCATTGCCCGCCTTGGCCACCTCGTCCGCGCCGAAGAGGTCGCCGACCAGCCCTACGATTCCATGTGGCTCGACGAGCGCGACGCCGTCCAAGCCGTGGCCCAGATTGTGCAAAAGGGGCCAGCCGGCCAATACAACGCCATCCACATCCATTCCGCTGGGGCACGCGCCCGCTTCTCCGTCGAGCACGCCAAAAGCCACCTAACGTTCGATCCCCAATACAACTTTGAGGCCAACCCATGAAAGTTCTGCTCTTAGGCGGCAACGGCTTTCTCGGCCCGCACGTGGTCAAACAGCTCCAAGACACCTACGAGTTGCGCGTCACCGACATCGTACCCATCGACAGCCCGCACGAGACCATGCAGGTCGATGTCTCCGACCTCGATCAAGTGCGCCGCGCCACCGAGGGCACCGATGTAACCATCAACTGCTCAGTACTGCGCCACGACCGCAAGATCGCCTTTGACGTCAGTACCACCGGCACGTACAACGGCATCCGCGCCGCGGTCGAGAACGGCCACACCCGCTTCGTCAACACCGGGCCCCACTTCACCCAAGCCGGCCCCTCGTACGAGCACTACGATTTCGACATCAACGAAGAAGTCCCCCTGCATTCAGGCGTCGGCCTCTACGCGCACAGCAAATCGCTCGGCCAAGAGATTTGCCGCGTATTCGCCGCCAACCATCCCATCCACGTGCTCACCACCCTCTTTTTGAGCTTTCGCGACGCCGAGCCGTCCGCCGAGCAACTCGGCAGCGGCACCAATCCCTTTTCCGTCACCTTTCCCGACGCCGCCTGCGCCCTACAAAAGTGCCTAGAGGTCGATTTGGCGTCCCTGCCCTCGCGCTGCGAGATCTTCCACATCACCACGGACACGCCCCACGGCCGCTACAGCAACGCCAAGGCCCGACGCCTGCTGGGCTGGATGCCGCAAGACCTGTTAGAGGGCTACTGGCGCAAGCCGCAAGGCTAGCCAATGCCCACGGCCCGCGCACAGGTATTCGACGGCCTAGACCATCCGCTGCGCTGCGAAAGCCTGCCCCTGCCCGACGGGCTCGCGCCCGGTGAAGTACTCGTCGAGATCGATCTAGCCACGATCTGCGGCTCCGACCTCCATACGCTGTCCGGCTTGCGCACGGAGCCTACGCCCCTGATCCTCGGCCACGAAGCCGTCGGTCGCGTCGTCGCCTCGCAGCGTCCTACCTCGGCCCTAGGCGACCGCGTAAGCTGGACCATCGCCGACAGTTGCGGTACCTGTCTGCCCTGTACGGAACATCGCCTGCCGGAAAAATGCGACGCGCTCTTTAAGTACGGCCACGCCACCATCACCGACGGCAGCGGACTCAACGGCTGTTACGCCACGCATCTGCTCATTAGACCCGGCACTCACATCGCCAAGGTGGACGACCGCTTACCCGACTCCGCAGTCGCCCCGGCCAACTGCGCCTTGGCCACCGCGGTCAACGCCATCGCGGTGCTGCCCACTCCCTGCGACAAGGTTCTGATCCAAGGAGCCGGTCTGCTCGGCCTCTATACCTGCGCCCTACTCGCCGAGCGCGGCATCAAGCAAATCTACTGCACCGATATCGACGCCGACCGCCTAGCGCTGTCCAGCGAATTCGGCGCTATACCCGTGACCGATTCGCCACCGGCAGGACTCGACGCCGTCTTTGAAGTCGCCGGCAACGCGGACTTGATTCCCTCGGGGGTCGCAGCCCTGCGCCCGGGCGGCATCTACGTCTTCGTCGGCATGGTCCACCCCAACACCCGGCTAGAGCTGACCGGCGAGCAGGTCATCCGCAAATGCCTGACGATTCGCGGCGTCCACAACTACAGCCCGCACCATCTCGACGAGGCACTCGCCTTTCTCGCCCGCACCGCCGACCGCTATCCGTACTCGTCGCTGGTCAGCAACCCCTTTGCCCTCGCCGAGCTAGCGCAAGCCATCGCCTTGGCCGAAACCCGCCAGCACATCCGCGTCGCCGTTGCCCCCAACGCATGATTCAAGTCAATGACCGGGGCTATCGCCCGCGCGAAAAAGCCATCGTCGGCATCTGCCTCGACGGCTGCTCCCAAGCCTACCTCGACGAAGCTGCCGCTCAGATGCCCAATCTCCGTTCGATCATCGAGCGCGGCGTCCACGGCCAAGTCCACACCGTCATTCCCTCTTTCACCAATCCCAACAACGTCGCCATCATCACCGGTGCGCCGCCAGCCATAAACGGCATTCCCGGCAATTTCTACTACGATCTAGACGCCGAGGCGGAAGTGATGATGAACGATCCCTGCTTCCTGCGCGCCCCAACGATCCTCGCCGCCTTCCATCAAGCCGGTCAACAAGTCGCCGCCATCACCACCAAAGACAAGTTGCGCCTGCTCTTGGCCCACGGCTGGCAGGGCATCAATTTCTCCGTCGAAAAAGCGCACGAAGCCCAGCCGGCCACCCACGGCATCGCCGACATCCTCGACCTAGTTGGCCGAAAAAACCCCGGCATCTACGATCCCGAAGCCAGCGTGTACTGCATCGAGGCCGGCGCGCGTCTCCTCGAACGCCACGACCTCGACCTACTCTACCTTTCGACCACCGATTTCGTCCAGCACAAGTGGGCACCCGGCGAGCCGGAGGCCAACGCCTTCTACGCCCGCCTCGACCGCTTTATCGGCGCACTCGACGCCCAGGACATCATCTTGGGCATTACCGCCGATCACGGCATGAACGCCAAAACCAACGCCGACGGCACCCCCAAGGTGCAGTTTATCGAAACCCAACTCGTCGCCGCTGGCATCGCCGAAGCGAGGGTCATCCTGCCCATCACCGACCCCTATGTCGTCCACCACGGCGCGCTGGGCTCCTACGCCACCGTCTATCTCGACGACGCGCACACCGCCCGCGCCACTGCAATCCTCCGCGCCATGCCCGGCGTCGAACAGGTACTCAGCCGCGAGCAAGCCGCCGCCACCTACCAACTCCCCTCCGACCGCATCGGCGAACTAGTCGTCCTCGCCGACCAAGATACCGTCCTCGGCCGCACTCCCGACTGGCACGAACTCGCCGACGTCGCCGAGGGCCTGCGCTCACACGGCGGTCTGCACGAAGGCGTGGTCCCCATGATCTGCAATAAACCGCTAACCGACGAATACGCCGATCGATTGGCCTCGGGCCAAGCGCGTAACTGGGACCTTTTTGACTTTCTTTGCAATGGAGTCCTAGCCTGATGCATCCCCTTCGCTCCTATCTGCGTCCATCTGCGGATCACCTTGTAACTGACGTTACGTATTGTAGGGGCAACCCTTGTGGTTGCCCTCGTAGGATTCCGCTAACTGAATACGCTGGGTCGCTTAGGCGCCCACAAGGGACGCCCCAACACCGACCGATTCGGCACCAATGCGTAACGCCACCTTGTAAATTGCGGTAGAATTGCTATATGCCCGACCTCAAAGCAGATATCGCCGTAGTCGGCGCTGGCATCGTCGGGTTGGCCCACGCCCTTGCCGCAGCCAAGCGCGGCCACCGCGTCGTCCTCTTCGAGCGCACGCCCCAAGCCCAAGGAGCCTCGATCCGCAACTTCGGCATGATCTGGCCCATCGGCCAAGCCCCCGGTCTCATCCACCAACGCGCCATCCGCACGCGCCAGCTATGGCTCGACCTGGCCCCCAAAGCGGGCATCTGGTGCGCCCAGACCGGCTCCTTGCACCTAGCGTATGCCGACGACGAGTGCGCCGTGCTGGCGGAGTTTGCCGACCGCGCCCCGGCCCTCGGCTACGCGGTCGAGTTGCTCAACCGGGACGCCGTACTCGCGCGCAGCCACGCCGTACAACCCGCTGGACTCAAAGGCGGCCTCTGGAGCGCGACCGAACTCTGCGTCGATCCCCGCGAAGCCATCGCCGCACTGCCAGATTACCTAGCACACGAGTATGGCATCACCCTCCGCTTCTCCACCCCAGTCCACCACATCGACCTCCCCCTGATCCACACCCCAGCGGAAACTTGGTCCGTTGACCGCGCCATCGTCTGCAGCGGCGCTGACTTTGAATCGCTCTACCCCCAACTATTTGCCAACAGCGGACTCACCCGCTGCAAGTTGCAGATGATGCGCACCGCGCCCCAGCCAGACAATTGGCGCCTTGGGCCGATGCTCGCCGCCGGCCTTACGCTGCGCCATTACCCAGCCTTCAAGCAGTGCCAAACGCTGGCCGCCTACACCCAGCGCATCGCCGCCGAGCGCCCCGAATTCGACCGCTGGGGCATCCACGTCATGGCCTCGCAAAACGGCCTCGGCGAGATCACCATCGGCGACTCGCACGAGTACGACTGGATCGTCAACCCGTTTGACAATCCCGCAATCGACCAGCTAATCCTCGACTACCTCCAGACCTTCCTCGCCGCTCCAGCCCTGCACATTGCCCAGCGCTGGCACGGCATCTACGCCAAACACCCCGACCAAGCCACTTTCATCGCCGAGCCGGCGCGCGGCGTAACCATTGTCAACGGCATCGGCGGCAACGGCATGACCACCGCTTTCGGGTTGGCCGAGGAAGTCTTCGCCGAGTGGGAGTAAGCCAATGAGCATCCGAGAGCGCGTCTATCACTTTATCGAGCCAGACCATGAGCCAGGGCGCATCGTCGATGTGGCCATCATCGTCCTGATCTTGCTCAACATCGTCGCCCTGATCCTCGAAACCGTCGAGCCGATCTACAACCTCAATCGCGCCGCTTTTGAACTTTTTGAAGATTTCTCCCTGACCGTGTTCGCGATTGAATACGTGATACGCCTGTGGGCCATTACCGCCAACCCGCGATTTTCGCATCCCGTGACCGGGCGCATCCGCTTTGTCTTGACGCCCCTAGCCATCATCGACTTCCTCGCCATCCTCCCCTTGTTCCTGCCGCCTCCGACCATAGATGCGCGCTTTATCCGCGTGATCCGCGTGATCCGCATTTTCCGCGTCCTCAAGCTGGTGCGCTACTTCCGCGCCCTGCGCTTGCTCGGCCACGTCATTGCCGATCGCAAAGAAGAACTCGTCAGCATCTTCTTAGTACTCTTGATCCTGTTGGCCCTCTCCTCGTCGCTGATGTATCTCGTCGAGCACGAGGACCAGCCCGAGGTCTTTACCAGCATCCCGGCCACCATGTGGTGGAGCATCGTCACCTTGACCACAGTCGGCTACGGCGACACCTATCCAATCACCGCCCTCGGCCAGACCATCGCCGCGGTCATCGCCATCTTGGGGATCGGCATGTTCGCACTGCCAGCCGGCCTGCTCGGCGCGGGATTTGTCGACGCTCTAGCAGCTCATCGGTCAGAAGACCCAGAGCGCCGCTGCCCGCACTGCGGAGAGCTAATCGACGAATAAAAAAGCGGCCGAGGCAAAAGCCCCGGCCGCTTCCGCATGTGCCGCCGCACAAATCTTATACAACGGGATCTTCCACAAACGCTGGCGTTTCTAATTCGACACTCACGCCCAAGGCGTTACACACCTTGAGAAACGTCGCAACATTGCAATTGGCTCCATGCTCCAGCTTGGATAGCTGCTGCTGCGTGACTTTTGCCTTTTTCGCGACCTCCTGCTGGGACAAACCAAGGTCCTGCCGGACCTGAAGGATTTGCAGCGAAAGCTGAGCCAACTGCTTTTCTTCTGCAAACAACCTGCGAAAGCGCTCGTCCCGCAGCTTGCCTTCGAGGTGCCCTTTAAAAGTCTTCATCGTAAGCCTCCCTAATCGAGTTATCATCATATCGAGCGAAGAAATCAGCTCTACAGCGCTGAGCGCGGCGAATTTCTGGACGCGGGACGCGCTGCGTGTGCTTGGGAAACGCGTGTGTCAGCACAATGAATTTTTGGTAGCAGAAAAAGTACAGAATCCTGATCTGAGTTGCCGAAAGATGGATGCGGAGTTCATGGATACCATCGTCTAAAAGATCCGCATAGGGCCTAGGTAACTGAGGCCCTTGTTCTTCCAGTAGGGAAAGCCAACTCAAGATCTTGGCTTGCTCTCGTTCCTTACGACCATTGATAAACCCCTGGATGGGACATTCGCCCTCGGCTGTTTCGTAATAGATAATCTTCCACTGTGAAGGCATATATTAATTTAACGTCATTTATGATGTAACTACAACTATTAAAACCTCACTCGACGCATAAAAAAGCGGCCGAGGCAAAAGCCCCAGCCGCTTCTCTGCTCTCATCTTTCGCGCCATCAATCGAGCGGCAGTTCCACCCGCCGGCCTTCCGCCATGCTGATCTGCACGGCCTCGGTAAATTCCATGTATTTGACGCCATCGGCAAAGCTAGTGTGGGTCACGGCCCTGCCGTCGCGGATGGCATCGACAAAGTCCTCTTCCACCTGCCAGCCGTCGCGCGGATGCTCGGGGATGTCGAAGGACTGGAACTCGTCGTCGCCCTCGCCGGCTATCCATATCCCACTCTCGTCCATCTTAAACGAACCTTTGGTACCGTAAAAGGCAAAGCCAAAGGAAGGGCCTAAGCGCGCGACGCTGCTCAAGTGATAGACCGCAGTCGCGCCGCTTTCCAACTCGGCAACAACGCCCAAGCTCTCCGGCACATCGGCTGGTGCTCTCTGCCCCGTCTCCTCGTCGAGCCGCTCGGTCGTAAACGTCTTGCCGTAGGCTATCACGGCCTTTTCGTGCCCGGCATAGCGCCGCACCGTCTCGTTGCCAATGCCCATCGCCATGATGTTGTTGCCCGACAGATCGCGGCGCTGCCGCCAATGCAACGGCGCGTCCGGGGCGTAGCCGCCGGAGAGGCCAGTGAAGTGAATTTCCAACAGGTCGCCAAAAAAACCACTGTGCAGCTTGTCGAGCAACAGCGGCTCAGCCGACAAATAGAAGGGCGCTGGTACAATCATCGTCACCTTGTCCGTTTGCTGCGAGGCCGCGTACATCTGCCGCGCCTCAGCCAAATTCATGCACATCCGCGCCTCAGTCAGCACGTGTTTGCCCGCTTCGATCCCGGCCAGCGTCATCGGACAGTGCATATAGGGCCACGTGCCAATGCAGATCGCATCGACATCGTCGCTTGCAATCAGCGCCCGCCAGTCCTCAAAGACCTGCGGGATGCCGTACTCGTCGGCGATCCGCTGGCCCGATTCGCGCGAGCGATTGCAGACCGAGGTTATTTCAACTCCGTCAATACCCTGAAAACCGGGAATGTGCTGTAGGCGGGTATTGGCCCCCGCGCCGATTAGGCCGATGCGAAGCGTCATGACAATTCTCCTCCTATGGGTTTGTCATCCTAGTCGAATCCTAAAGGTGGCCTAAGCTAGCCGCCCCTCTCCCGCCTGTCAACGCCACTCATAAAGCGACTTCCGCGCTAATCGGTAATCATCGGCAGGCCGGTCAATCGCCGTCGCCCCGCCCGAGGCCACCTCAATTAGGCGACCACACACCGGCTCGTACGCCGCTCTAGGCGCTACCGCGCCCTTGGCCACCAAAATCTGCTGGTGCTCGGGCTGAATCCCCGCACAGGTAATCTGGTGGATGCTGTTGGGACAGGACCGCTCGCTGTTGAGCAAGAGCAGCCCTTTGCTCCCGGCCTGTTCGACTTGCACAACCGCGGTCGGCCCCTGATTGAAATAGCGTCCCCCACCGTGCCGACGCTCGCGCTCTTCGTACGACCCATCGTGCAGCGTCCGCACCCGCCCGGCGATTTCCAAAGTCGGCCCGTGCATATCGTCGGTCTTGCCGCCCACGCTGAGCTGAACCTGCCCGCCGACGCCGGCTGCAAAGCACGCCTGCGCGCTTTCGACATCCCAAACCGACACGACCCAGCCCTCGGCCCCTTGCGCGAGCAATTGCTCCAACACAAACGTCGAGTCCCCAGACGAGCCGCCGCCGATATTGTCGCCCATGTCGAGCAAACACACAGGCGTCTCCTCACTCGCCAACGCCAACCGCACGGCCTCGGCTGGATCGGGCACCGAGTGCTTTAACTGGTCGCGGCTATCCCACATCTGCTCGCCCAACCGCTCGGCCTCGCGCTGCGCCGTTTCTTCGTCTCCGTCCGCAATCACCACCACCGACGGCCCCATATAGGGCACATCCGCGTATTGATAACCTCCGGCAATACTGCACCCGAGGATCCCCGCTTGGGATTCTAACTCAATCGCCGCCTGCATCAGCGGCTGCATGGGCGCGACGCTCGTGTTGTGGAAGTAAATGTTGAAGAGTACCTCTGGTTTGACCAACGCCATCTTGGGCTGAACTTCGCCGCGAATCTGCCGCGTCAAAATAGACGCAGCCTGCAAGCCTCGTTCTCGCTGGTCGATATGGGGATTGGTCTTGTAGATGATCAAGCAATCGGCCGCGTCCACCAGCTCCGGGGGCACATTGGCGTGGTAGTCGTGGGTCACGGCGATGGGCAAGTCGCCCACCAGCGCGCGCACCCGGCGCACAGTCTCGCCGTCGGCTTGGGGAAATCCCTCGGCGACCATGGCTCCGTGCAGAGCCAACAGTACCCCGTCGAGCTTGGGGGCCGCCTCCAGGCCGCTGAGAATGCGCCCGACAAAGTGCTCGTACGCGTCCGCAGTCACCGGACCACCCGGCGTCGCCGATGTCGCCAAGAGCGGATAGAGTTCATAGCCGAACTCCTCGGCCCCGGCGACATAGCCAGCAATCTCGTGGAAGGTTCCCGCGTACTGGCTAATCACATCCACGCCCTCACTGCCCCCGAAATCCTCCAACTGCGTCGGTTGCGAATAGAACGAATTCGACTCGTGGGAAAAACTCGCTGTTGCAATGCGCATTCGGTATCACCTTTCTAGCGAACAGACCGCTCTGCCGCCTCGCTTGTCATGGAATATAATGCTATCTTTCCCAAACGCTTATGAATCGTTGGCAAAAGATATTCACGTATAAAAAGACCAAGCGCCTGACGCAAATGGTCGCCTGCGGCGGCTGAGCCTCCAAGCTGCGCCCCGATCAGTTGCGGCGCGCCCTGGCAGGTCTGCCAGCAAACACTGATCCCAACCTGCTCGTCGGCTTCAACCTCGCCGACGACGCCGGCGTCTATCGCCTCAACGAGCGCGAGGCTTTGGTGCAGACCGTCGATTTCTTTACTCCCATCGTCGATGATCCCTATACTTTTGGGGCCATCGCCGCAGCCAATTCGCTTAGCGACGTGTACGCCATGGGCGGCAAGCCCCTCACCGCGCTCAACATCGCGGGTTTTCCCGCCAACGAACTCGATCCAGAGGTCCTCAACCAGATTCTCCTCGGCGGTCAGTCCAAGGCTGCCGAAGCCGGCTGTACCCTCGTCGGCGGCCACACCGTACAAGACCCAGAGCTCAAGTACGGCCTCGCCGTCACCGGCCTCATCCACCCCGACCGCATCTACACCAACGCCGACGCCCAGCCCGGCGACCGCCTCATCCTCAGCAAAAAACTGGGCACCGGGCTAATCGCCAACGCCTTTAAAGCCGGTCACCTCGCCGAAGCCGACCTCGCCGAAGCCGTGGAATCCATGCTCGCGCTCAACAAAGCAGGCGCTGAAATCCTGCCAAACTTCGCCGTCCACGCCTGCACCGACATCACCGGCTTCGGCCTTTTGGGACACGCCGCAGAAATGGCCGAGGGCAGTCAAGTGGGAATGATCTTTTACGCCGCCCAAGTTCCAGCCCTAGCACACAGCCTAGCGCTAGCCGCCAAAGGACTCGAAGGCGGCTCCCGTGACAACCAGCGTTTCTTGGCATCCAAAGTCACCGTCGCCGACGGCCTCGATCCAGCCCGCGCCAATCTCCTCTTCGACGCCCAAACCTCCGGCGGCCTGCTCATCGCCGTAGCCGCAGCCGAAGCAGAAGCCCTCCTCCACGCCCTCCAACTAGACGCTGCCGCCCTCGTCGGCGAAGTAACCAAAGAAAATCCCGGCCGCATCCTCGTCGAGCCGTAACCACACCTGTGCCAAATCCTCGTATCCTCTTCCTCGCCCGCCGCTACCCACCCACCATCGGCGGCATCCAGACCCACTGTCACGCGCTCTATACCCGGCTCGTCAACCAAGCCCAAGTCCGCCTCGTCGCACTGGGCCGCCACTCGCTTTTGCACCTGACTTGGTTCCTCCCCTATTGCTTTGTGGTCGCCTTGTGGGCCGTGCTCTTTCGCCGCGTCGATGCCGTGTACTTCGCCGACGGAGTCGCCGCGTCGTTGGCTCCGCTCTTGCGCCCTTTGGGTCCAGCGCACTTCATCACCACCGTCTATGGCCTCGAAATGACCTACAAAAATCCCCTCGCACGCGCACTGATGCACTGGGGAGTCCGTGCCTGCGACAAGGTCGTCGTCATCAGCGAACACAGCCGCCGCATTACCGCTGAGAGCGGCGTCTCCGAGGACAAGCTGGAGATCATCTACTTAGGAGTGGAGCCGCTGGAATTGCCACCAGACGCGCTGGAGACGGTCAAAGCGCGTTTCGAGGAAGAACACGGCCTGCACTTCGGCCAAGACCGCATCCTGCTGCTTTTCGGCCGCCAAGTCCCCCGCAAGGGCATGGCCGAATTCTTGGAAAAAGGTATGCCCTTACTCGACGCGGATATTCGCCTCTTGATCTGCGGTCCCTTCGCCAGCGAAACCGCGCGCTTGCAGGCGCTTTGCCAATCCGATCTAAAAGACCGCGTCGTCCTGCTCGGGCCAGTCCCCGACGACGTGCTGGCCATGCTGCGCACCAGTTGCGATCTTTTCCTCATGCCCAACATCCACATACCCGGCGATGTCGAAGGCTTCGGCCAGACCCAACTCGAATGTATGTACGCCGGCACCCCGGCCGTGGCCTTTGCCGTCGATGCCCTCACCGAGAGCGTGCGCGAAGGCGGATTTCTCGTTGACCCCGAGGACTACTCCGCCTTCGTCGAACAAATCCACCGCTTCTTCGCCCTCAGTCCAACGGAACGCGCCGATCTAGGCCGCCAGTGCCGCGCCTACGTCCAGCGCGAATACGCCCAGAAAAAAATCGCCGCCCAATACATGGAACTTTTCATCGGAAAGGTCTAAACACCATGCACTTTACCGAACTCGACACCCCCGCCCTCTGCGTCGATCTCGACGTGCTAGAAAAAAATATCCGCGACTTGCAAAACGCCTGCGACCAGCTCGAAATCAGCCTGCGCGTCCACACCAAGACCCACAAGACGCCGGCCATTGCCCGCATGCAAATCGCCGCCGGGGCCATTGGCATCGTCAGCCAGAAGTTAGGCGAGGCCGAGGCCATGGCCGACGGCGGCATCCAAGACATCCTAATTCCCTACAACATCGTCGGCCAGCCCAAGCTAGCCCGCCTGACGCGCCTGATCCAAAGCGGCAAGAGCACCATAACAGTCGCTTCGGACTCCGCGGCCACCGTTGACGGACTATCGCAAGCAGCCACAGCCGCCGGTTGCCGCATCCGCACAATCGTCGAAATGGACACCGGCGGCGGCCGCGTCGGCACCCAATCGCCCGCCGACACCCTCGCGCTGGCCCAGCACATCGACCAGCTACCGGGGCTGGACTTTACCGGCGTGATGACCTATCCCAGCAGCGAGCGCGCCCGCCCCTTCCTCGACGAAGTGCGCGAAGGAGCGCGCAAGAGCGGCCTGCCGCTGCACATCATCAGCGGCGGTGGCACCGGCAGCGAAACCATCTCCAAATCCCTCGGCTGCACCGAGACCCGCATCGGCTCGTACGCCTACGAAGGCATGACCCGCGTGGGCAAGCGCGAAGACCTCGACCCCACCCGCTGTCCGCTGCGCTTGGTCGTCACCGTGGTCAGCACCTCCCGGCCGGGGCAAGCCATCGTCGATGCGGGCCAGAAGGCTTTTACCAGCTATCCGCCGACCCCGTATGGCTACTGCCTCGAACAGCCCGAGCTTTTTCTCAAAGGCATGTCCGTCGAACACGGCCACGTCGATACCACCGCCACAGACCATCCCGTCAACGTAGGCGATATCCTCTCTTTCATCCCCCTGCACGGCGGAATGACCACCAACCTCCACGACCGCCTCTTCGCCCTCCGCAACGGCGAGGTCATCGAAGAATGGCCAGTCGCCGGCCGCGGCCGCGCCCAGTAGGGGCAACCCTCGTGGTTGCCCACTCGTCGCCTTAGCAGCCACCCAACGGAAACCGACCTGTACCCGAAAGGACACCATGGAAATCCAACCCCAACCGCAGATATTCGACGTCGATGAACAAAACTTTGAAGAGCTAGTCCTCCAAGGCTCGCAGGAGCGCGTCATCGTCGTCGATTTTTGGGCCCCTTGGTGCGGCCCTTGCAAGACCTTAGGCCCCATCCTCGAAGACGTCGTCGCGGCGCTTGGCCCCGGCGTGGCCCTAGCCAAGGTCAACGTCGATGAAAACCAACGGCTCGCCATGGCCTTTCGGGTCCAAGGCATCCCCGCAGTCAAAATCGTCAAGAACGGCCAGCTAGCCCAGGAATTTACCGGCGCGCTACCCAGGGAGCAGATCGAAGCCATTCTCCGCCCCTTGGTCTCCGACACTCCCATCCCCGAAGCCCAAGAGATTGACCAAGCCGACGACTTAGCGGCTACCGGCGACCTCGACGCGGCCGCGCACCAGTACGAGCAGGTGCTTGAGGAAAATCCTACCGACGGCCCCGCCCTCCTCGGCCTAGCGAAAATCCACCTGCAACAGGGCCGCTTCGAGACCGTGCAGGAGCTAGTCAATCTCGTCGAGGCGGACACCCCCGAACACCCGCAGGCCCAAGCGCTGCTCACCCAGATCGAGTTTGCCCACCAGTGCCAGCAGGCTGGGGGCCGCGCCGCCTGCGCCCAGCGCGTGCTCAGTCAGCCAGACGACCACGAGGCCCGCCACTTACTCGCCTGTTGCGCAGCCTCCGAGGGCGACTACGAAACCGCGTTGCAGGAATGGCTGCACATCGCGGGGAAAAAATCGAACGGCGACCAAGCCGCCAAGGACGCCATGGTCGCCGTCTTCCACCTACTCGGCCGCGACAATCCGCTGGTGGCCTCCTACCAGCGCAAACTCTACCAAGCCCTGTACTGAGCACGCCATGCAGATTACCCACCTCGAACGCACCGTCTGTTGCGTCCCCTTCCTCCCGGGCATCCTCCCCCCGCCCGAGTACGACGAGCCTAATCCTAGTTATCCCGAGCCACTCTCGGCCCGGCGTCAAGACGTCCTCAGAATCCACACCGACCAAGGACTAACCGGCCTCGGCATGAGCGGCCCGTACTACGGCGACCGCACAGAGCAACCACCCGATCTGATCGGCAAAGATCCCAACACCTTTGAGCCACGCACTCTGCGCGGCGGTGGCTGGAACATTGCCCTCCTCGACCTAATCGGCAAAACGATCGACTGGCCGCTATGCCGCATTTTCGGCGGCAAACTACAGGACAAGGTGCTGGTTGACTACTGGATCAGTCGAATGAGTGCCACGGATTCCGCCTGCGCAGCCCAACGCGCCACCGAACTGGGTTTCCACGGCATCAAGATGAAGTGCAAGTGGGAAGATGCCAACATGGAGGACCGAGTCCGCGCCACCCTCGAAGTCGCGCCGCACCTGCGGGTAGTCCTAGACCCCAACGAGCGCTTCTACAACCTCGAAAACGCGCTCGACCTAGCCCGCCGCCTCGACGGACTCGACGTGGTCTTCGAAGATCCCTTCCCCAAAACCGATCTCAGCGAATATCGCCGCCTCAAGGAAGAGACCAGCGTCCTCGTCGCCCCGCACTTCCAAAACTCCCGCCAGATCATCGAAGCGGTGCATCTCGAAGCGGTTGACGCCTTCAACGTCGCCCCCTCGGACTGGGATTTTCTCGACATGGCGCGCATCGCCGCAAGCGCGGACATCCCCGTGTGGCAAGCCTCCAATGTCGATCTGGGAATTTTCGACGCCTTCCGCCTCCACGCCTCGGCCGCCGCGCCCAACTGCACCTTTGGCTCCGACCTCTGCGGCAACTTCGCGCACGAACACAGCCTGCTCAAAGAGCCGCTGGTCCAAGACGGCTACGCAATCGTGCCCACCGGCCCGGGTTTGGGCGTGGAACTAGACGAGGAGGCCGTCGCCCGCTACGCCATCTCCGCGCAGCACTGGCCCAGTTAGGCCGGAACCAGCGCCTCTGCGCCAAAAATCATCGGATAGCCTTCGCCCGTGCGCACGGAACGCGAGGCCCCGTCCATATAGGCGATGCTAAAGGCGCGGCGCGACTGACCCGTTGGGTTGATCCCCGAGCGGTGCAGCAGCAGGTTGTTGAGCAAAATCGCCTCGCCCGCCTCGGCTTCGAGGTCGATTTCCGCGCCCGGCGGCGCGTATTCGGCCAATTGCTCCTCCGAAGGAAAGTGCCCTTCAGTGATCACCCCGTGCTTGTGGCTGCCGGGCACCACCTGCATACAGCCGTTTGCCACCGTCGCCGGATCGAGCGCGGTCCACACCGTGGTCGTCGGATTGTAACCCACGCCCCAACCCACACCCACGTCTTGATGCCAAGGCAATATCGTGCCCTTTTCCGCCGGCTTGTTCATAAACATCGCCCGGAAAATCGACACGTCCTCGCCGATATAGCGCCGAGTGATCTGGCGGAAGAGCGGGTGCTGCATGTAGGCGAGATAGACGGGGTCCTGCTCCAAGCCCATGATCTTGCGGTACTGGAGCGTGGTGCCCTTGTGGCCGGCAGAGACGACGGGCATCTTCGCGTAGTCGGCGTCCTCCCCATCGAGCTGAAATTCCATCTCCGGACAGGGGATCTCGCCGAGCATGATCGCGTCGATGCGCTGCTGTAGTTCGGCCAATCCCGCATCGTCGAGCACTTTGCCGAGCCGCACGTACCCGTGCTCTTCGAAATGGGCGTGGTGTTCGTCGCTGTATTGCATTAGCTATTTCCCTCCGTTTCTGATAGAAATGAGCAATGTTCTCCCCTGTGTCAAATTTCCCTACCTTTCTACCCGCTCGTCCGCTCCGTTCCAAACGAGGAATCCACCATGTCCACAGATAGTACGCCCTTCCCCGCGTTGACCCCATCCCAACGCCTACACCTTGAAATCTACGGCTACGTCATCCTCGAAAAACTCTTGACCGAGGCCGAAGTCGCCGCGCTCCTAGAAGTCATCTACCAGATCGAAGCCGATTTTCAGCGCACGGGCCAACTGCCCGGAGCAAATTGCCACTTGTCCAGTTCGACGCGGGAATTTTTTCGCATCGACAATCTCCCTCATCTATCCCCGCGCTTCTACGAATATCTGACCCATCCTAGAATCCTAGGAATGGCCGAGGAAATCGTCGGCGGCACCGTCCGCCTAGAGCAGTCAGACGCCCATATCCGTCGTCCGGGCAGAGAGCAAAAGTATGGCTTCCATCGGGGCATCAATCCCGCCTATTCTCACACCGGCAACGGCCTCTATCACTTCTCCTTCGTCAAGGCGCTCACCAATCTCACCGATCTCGGCCCCGACGACGGCGGCACCACCGTCATCCCCGGAACGCACAAAATCCCCCAAGAAGTGGACCGCCAAGCGATTGTCGACGCCGCCCTAGCCGACTCCACGCTCGTCCACCAAGTCGAAGCACCAGCGGGATCGACGCTGCTCTTCTACGAGTCGCTAATGCACTCTTCCGGCATCATCCGCTCGCAGCGGGACCGCGTCTTAATTCTCGGCGGCTACACCCCAACTATGTTCCAAGCGTGGAATGGCTACGATCCCGATCCCGAATTCGTCGCCAGCTTACCCGCAGAACGAGCCGCCTTGCTCACCGGCGGGGACAAATACGGCTGGCAACGCAAATTGCGCGACTTAGCCACACCCGCAGAGACCGTTTAAACGTCAAAGGAAATTCACATGCAATACGGAAACCAAACGCGGATTTGGTGCTCTTGGCTTTGTTGCGCTCTGCTCTTAGCGTGCGGTGGCACCGAAGACCAAGCGCAACAAGAGCCAAGTGTGCAACAAGTCCCGCGCGACCGGACGCTGATCCTCGGGCTGACCCAGATGCTCGACTACGACGCCTTCAACCCCTATATCCCCGGTATGGTCTCTTCGACAGGATCCAATTTCCTCTTCGAGCCGCTCTATTACTACAATGCCTATAGCGAAGAAAACAACCTCATCCCCTGGATCGCGGAGAGCCACCAATACAACGACGATTACACCGAAGTCACCATCAAAATCCGCGACGGCGTCCAATGGAGCGACGGCATGCCGTGGACGGCGCGCGACTTGGTCTTCACCATCAACATGCTCAAGGCCCATGCGCCGGAACTGCTGCTGTCCACCGATATGCAAACTTGGGTCGCCGAGGCGGTGGCCGTGGACTCGCTGACAGCGCGCATCACCCTGCGGGCATCAAATCCAAGATTTCTGTTTTCGTACTTCACCGATTGCTTCGGCAATGGAGTCCGCATCGTCCCCGAGCACATCTGGAAGGATCAGGACGCCAATACCTTCAAAAACCTCGATCTAGCCAAGGGCTGGCCAGTAGTCAGCGGGCCTTATCGCCTAGCGATTACCGCTCCCGAACAGCGAGTCTGGGATCTGCGGCCAGACTGGTGGGCGGCTGACTTGGGGTTCCAGCGCCTACCCAAAGTGGAGCGCATCATCTACCTACCCTTCGGCAATGAAGCCAAGTGGTCCCAGCAACTTTTGGCCAACGAGATCGATTCGAGCATCGACTTGCGCCCCGTCAACATCAAGACCGTTCTCGAACAAAACCCCAATATCTCCACCTGGTCGGGCAGGGAAGCACCCTACGGCTATCTGGATTGGTGGCCGCTATCTCTCGGCTTCAACAATCTCGAAGACCCCTTCAGCGACCCGGAGATCCGCTGGGCCATCAACTACGCGATCAATCGCGCCCAAGTAGTTGACGTCGGTTGGCAGGGAGCGGGCACGTTCACGCTCCATCCCTATCCCGAATTTCCCCCGCTAATGCGCTATATCGACCAGATCCAAGATCTTCTCGCGCAATATCAGCTAAATACCTACGACCCGGCCCGCACCGCGGCGATCATGCAGCGCAAGGGGTGGCACAAGGACGAAGATGGGTTCTGGAGCAAGGACGGAGCGCGCTTCAAGATAGTGGTCGATGTCTTCCCCAACCTCTTCCAAGACTTCACGCCGGTGCTGATCGAACAATTGCGCCAGGCCGGTTTTGACGCCAGCTTCCGCGCCACCAACGACGCCTATACCCGCATGACCCAAGGCAAGGCAAGGGCCTTTGTGATCGGACACGCGGCTTCGGTGCGAGACCCTTATTTCACCCTGCGCCTCTACCACAGTCGCTTCGTACAGCCGACGGGAACGGCGGCCGAGTACTTCTGGCGCTGGAAAAATGAGGAATTCGACGCGATCGTCGACCGCATGGCAGAGGTCGCGCCGGAAGACCCCGAGCTAGTCGAGCTCTTCCGCCAGGCGATGGACATCTGGTTGCGCGAACTGCCCTCGATCCCCCTGATCCAGTGGTATCACCGAATTCCCCACAACGAAACCTACTGGAAAAACTGGCCCACGGCCGAAAACCCCTACGTCAACAGCGCCTACTGGCACCGCACTTGGCTACTTGTCTTACTCAATTTGGAACCCACGCGATAGGGGTCGGCTATTCAGCATTGTCTTACCTAGCGACCATTACCCGAACCAATTTTTGGGTACAAGTAGTTAAGTACAATCGCAGATTTTCCCCATCCCAAGGCAGGCCCGTCCTAGCCTGCCCATGAAACTGGAACCTCCATTATGATTATTGGCCGTAGATTTCGAAGCTATTTCCGCGTGCTCAAGTTAGTGTGGGAAGCCAAGCCTTCGTATATGGCTCTCGCGATTCTTCTCACTGTGATCAGTGCGGCTGTGCTGCCTGCTCAGATTTGGCTATCGAAAGTCATACTCGATCGCATAAGTGAAATTCTTCAAGTCTCCTCACAAGCTCAGGTGGTCGATTGGTATGCGTTACTCGTTCCCATAGGTGCTATTTTCATTGTATGGGCAGTGGGAGGAACGTGTCAATCATTGAGTACCGAAGCAAGCATGTTTGTCAGCCTACATTTCCGAAATTATGCGGAGTTTCTTGTCCTCAAGAAAGCTACAGAACTGGATGTCGCCTTCTTTGAGACGCCGATGTTTTACGATAAAATGGAGAACGCCCTCAAAAACATTCCAAAGGCTCACAACTTGGCGTGGGGCTCCCTGAGCTTCTTTGGGTCTTTTCTTTCTCTAAGTGCTGTTCTCGCCCTCCTGCTCAAGCTGCATCCATTAGCAATTGTCGTTCTCCTTCTCACCTCTGCTCCACAAGCTATCGTCCAAGCCTATTATGCAAACCGGTGGTTCCGTATAGAGAGCAGCCGTGTGCCGGCAAGACGGATGGCTACGTATCTTTCGGACCTGCTGAAATCCCGGGATGCCGTAAAAGAAATCCGCGTATTCGGCCTTGGTAAACCCTTTCTGAGGCGCTTCCGCGATTTCTGGCAGCAATACTTCGTCGCAGAAAAACGGGTACGGCTTTCGAAGGAGCGCGCGAATGCTTTTTTAGGTCTCGTATCCAGCGTTGGAACCGCGGGTATTTGGATCTATGCAGTAGTACAGGCTATCTGGAGGACTATCACTATTGGAGACGTCGTATTGGTTTTCCAGGCTGCGGAGCGGAGCCGAAGCATGTTGGAGTCTTTTTTTCGGACGATAGGCCGTCTCTACGAGGACACGCTTTTCGCAGAAAATCTTCTATCCTTTTTGGATCTGTCCCCGGATTCGGTGGAAGGTGCTTTAACGCGAAGAAACCGATCACAGATCCGCGTTCCAAGGCCAATCCAGCAAGGTATTGAGTTTCGGAATGTCTCATTTCATTATCCACGCTCAGACCGGCTTGTCCTTAAAAATCTATCCTTTACGCTCAGGCCAGAAGAGACGGTAGCTGTGGTAGGTAAAAACGGTGCGGGAAAAACGACATTGGTAAAACTCCTATCTCGATTTTACGATCCATCTGAAGGAGTTATCCTTCTCGATGGGAAGGAGTTGCGCGAATATGACCTAGAGGATTTGCGGCACCAAATTGGCGTGATCTTCCAAGATTTTATACGCTACGATCTCACAGTAAAAGAGAATATTGGTTTGGGCCAGATCGAGCATGTAGATAATATGAATCGCATTGTTCGCGCCTCTGAACAGGGAGGAACCAGGTCCATTATTGCTGGACTACCCAAAGGATTTGACACCGTTTTAGGACGCACCTTTGAGGAAGGGGTGGATCTATCCGGCGGGGAGTGGCAAAGATTAGCTCTGAGCAGAGCGTTTATGCGGGATGCACAGATTCTGATTCTCGATGAGCCAACTGCTGCATTGGATGCTTTCGCAGAGCATGAAATCTACGACCGATTTGCAGAACTTACCGGCGGGAAAATGACTATTTTTATTTCTCATCGATTCTCAACAGTTCGCATGGCAAGTCATATTCTCGTCCTGCAAAATGGAGAATTGATAGAAGAAGGGTCTCATGATGGCCTAATGCGTGAAGATGGCCAATATGCCCGAATGTTCAATATGCAAGCAGAACGGTACAGATAGGACTGACAAGAAAAGCCTGCCAATCTGCAACAGCGCCTAGTGGCACCGCACCTAGCTACTTGTCTTACGCAACCTAGAACCCCCATAATAGGGGTTGCAAATTCGACTCCATCCCAACGAAAGGGGAATCCCATGAAGAATTCCGATCCATTTGAACAAGGTCTCGCAGCCGGTGAGGCAGCGGCTTCTGCCGTCGGAAGCGCATCGCAAACATCGGCGAACGGCGGGCGCATGTACGTGCGCACCCAGAGTTTTGGGTCAACCGATGCCGAGTTGCGCTTTTTGCAGCGCTGTGGCGTGCGCCACAAAGCCGCCAACTTTCCCTTCCACCCCGACCGTGGCTGGGATCTCGACGAGTTGATCCGGGAAAGAGAGCACCACGAGGCCTTCGGGCTGACACTCGATATGAGCTTGCTACCCATATACCAGCACTTGCCCAACATCATCTATTTTGGCAAAAGCCCGGAGCGCGACCGGGAAATCGACCTCGTCTGCGAAATGATCCGCACCGCTTCGCGCGCCGGCATCGATTCTCTGCGCTATAACACGTGCATCCTGCCCATCGACCGGACGGAACAAGAGGAAGGCCGCGGCGGCTACGTCCACACGGCCTTCCGCCTCGACAAAGTCCCGGCAGAAGAACAGGCCAAGCTGACCGAGGCCGGGCGGGTCACCGCAGACATGCACTGGGAGCGAATTGAGTATCTGCTCGAACGCATGATTCCGGTGGCAGAAGAATTCAAGGTTCGAATGGGCAATTCCCAGGAAGATCCTGCCACACCCCCCGGTTATAAGGGCGTTGACAAAGTCCTCAATGATTTTGAGGGCATGAAGCGTTTCATCGAGATTCAGCGCAGTCCGTATCACGGCTGGAACTTCTGCGTCGGCTCCATCGCCGAAGGGCTCGAAGATTCGGCCAATGAAATCTACCCCATCATAGAATACTTTGGCAGCCGCAATACGATCTTCTTAGTTCACTATCGCAACCTCCTCGGGGGACTCTACAGCTTCCGCGAGGCGCTGCCCGACGAAGGCGATATGGACTTCCACCGGGTATTAAAGGGCCTCAAGGACACAGGCTACTGTTACGGCATTGATCCCGACCACGTCCCGCGCACCGCCGACGATCCAAAGGGCTACTATCAGTCCTATGCGTACTGCTTCGGCTACATCAATGCCATGATTCAGGCGGTCTACGGTTAATTCATCTGTAGGAGGTAAGGGTGCAGGTCGGATTTTCTTCTCACACGTAGGCGCGTTAGTATCGTCTTGGATTGCAGATGCAACTTTATCTGTTTACATTATTTACAACATCCACAATATAAACCTAATTTGTAAACTTTCGATGGGAGCATGCAGTCCATGCTAGGACAAAGACTCAAGCTCGCTCGCTCTGCCGCCGGCCTGTCCCTTCGCGGCCTAGAGGAACGCATTGGAAATCGCGTAACGGCGCAGGCGATCGGCAAGTATGAGCGCGACGAATCCATGCCAAGCTCCGGCGTCCTCATTGCGCTAGCCGATGCCCTCTCAGTCCCCGTGGATTACTTGGTCGGGGACCAAGAAATGGCGCTAGAGAGCCTCGAGTTTCGCAAGAAGAGTCTCACAAGCAAGCGCGAAGAGACGCAGGTCGAAGCCAAAATCCTGCACTTGCTGGAACGCTACCTGATGATCGAGGAGTTTCTCGGCTTGCCAAGCCTCGACTGGGATAAGCCCCGCGAAGCTCCCTACCCCGTCGTCAACGATCCTTCGGAAGCTGACCGCGCTGCCTATAGTCTTCGCCGGCACTGGGGTTTGGGGCTCGACCCTATTCCCAATCTAGTCGAACTGCTGGAAGAGCGCGGCATCAAGGTGCTCTCTTGTGCCCTTGACAATATCGACGGCCTCATGGCGCGAGTGCGCCGCGCCGGCAAGAGCGCTGTGCCCGTCCTCGTCGTCAACGACAGCCATTGGGGAGAGCGACAGCGCCTCACAATGGCGCATGAGTTGGGACATATGGTCTTGGAGGTTGACACAAAGGTAAATGACGAGACGGCTGCCTTCCGTTTCGCCGGGGCGTTTCTCATGCCTGCTGAGGTGCTATGGGCTGCCATGGGCAAGCACCGCACGTCCATCGGATGGAGCGAACTTTTTGCCCTCAAGGAACTATTCGGCGTGAGCGTGCAGGCCCTGACCTATCGATGCAAGGATCTCGGTATCTTCAGTCCAACCCTGTTCCGGCGACTATTTAACGAATTTTCCCGTTTAGGCTGGCGCAAACCACCCTATCAGGAGCCTTACGCTATGGAGGGCGAGGTCCCCCGGCGTTTTGAACGTCTGTGCTTCCGTGCCTTAGCCGAGGACGCGATCTCCGAGGCCAAGGCCGCCGAGCTACTGGAAATCTCGGTCCACGAGTTGAACCAGCGCATGGAAGAGCCCCTAGAGTATGATGAAGTCTATGAAGGTGCTGGTTTCCGACACGTCCATTCTGATTGATCTTGAGCGCGGTTCGTTACTGGAAATCTGCTTCCGCCTCCCGTTCCAATTTGCCGTCCCGGACCTTTTGTACGAACGAGAACTAAAAAACCACGGGGGCGATAATCTGCTCAGGCTCGGCCTACGAATCGAGGAACTGGATAGTACCGGCGTCGCTTGGGCCCTTCGCTACCGGCACAAGCAACCGTTGATTTCGCTACCGGATAGCTTCGCTCTCGCCCTTGCGGCAAGGAATACTTGGACTCTGCTAACGGGTGATGGTGCGCTGCGTGGGTTAGCCAATGAAGAGCGCGTCGATTGTCACGGTGTTTTGTGGCTGCTAGACCAGATGTTCGAGGTTCCCGCCACCAGCGCAAATGAACTACACGCGGGTCTTGAAGCAATTAGCGCTCACCCTCGGTGTAGACTGCCCAAGGCGGAAATCCGCAAGCGTCTCGGGCGCTGGCGACAGGACTCACACTGAAGGCTATATACATTATGAATCGACCCAACATCATCTTCATTCGGATGTGGGAGTAAGGCCCGGATGTTCAAAACTCTGACAGTATATGTCGCGGCGATTGTGCTAGGTGTACTATCCTGTGGGAAAGAAAAAATGGCCGACGCACAAACGGGAGTAAATACGAATGAAGTGCGTACCGGTGTCATCGCGACTCACTACGAGCCTGACGCAAGCATCTTTCCCAACCCCGAACGAGGATTTTACATATATACTAATTTGCACAAACTTGATCCCGCGATTGGCAAGAGGCGTGACGAGGGGCATACGTTACTCCGGGGACGGATCTTCATGGAGGACTATCGCGAGGTTTCGTCCTTGCCGGAGTCGTTCCTCGCCGCAGTAGAAAACGGGTTCGCCATCGCCCGGGACCAGGGAATGAAAGTCATCGTCCGGGGATCTTACGGTTTCAAAGGTCCAGACGGCGACTACAGATCGTACGAAGACCCACCAAAGCCGAACATCAAAAACCACATCGCGCAGCTATCTCCCATTTTCGCCGCCAACGAGGATGTCATCGCCCTCTTCGAGGCAGGGTTTGTCGGCCCGTGGGGCGAGTGGCACACGACAGCGATCGCAAAAGACTACGATCAAGGCCGGGAGATGCTGTTCCACATCCTCGACCACACCCCCGCCGACCGCTTAGTCTTAGTCCGCTATCCCTACCTGAAACAACAGATTTTCAAAATATCTGACGGCGGCTTCGCCACAGTGGATGCCAATAATGCCTATAGCGGCGAGCATGTCGCTCGTGTCGGCCATCACAACGACTGTTTCCTCTCCTCACCGGTCGACGTCGGCACGTACGAGCGGGGAGAAATGACACGCGAGGAGGAAGTGGCCTATCTCGCGAGCGAGACTCTCTACACCGCGTTCGGCGGGGAGACCTGCCGAACGCATGTACTCAACGATTGCGAGCGGACCATTACCGAACTGGAAACCCTCAAAGGTAGCTATCTCAATAGCAGCTATCACCCCGAGGTACTCGACAAGTGGGCCGCACAGGGTTGTTTCGACGAGGTGAAGAGGAGGCTGGGAGCGCGGTTTGTCTTGACTCAGAGCCGCATCGCGGCCACCGCCAGTCCCGGTGGACGGCTCGCAGTGGAAATAGACCTAGACAATCGCGGTTTCGCCTCGCTTTACAATAGGCGTGATGTGGAGATCGTATTGGAAAACGAAGAGAGCGGAGCGGTCCAAGCCTTTGTGGTCGATGTCGATCCGCGCACTTGGAAGCCGGGGGCATCCCACGTGCTTTCCGCCGTGGTTCAGCTATCCTCTACTATGGCGCTGGGCGAATATACCGCGTACTTGCACTTGCCCGATCCCAGTCCGAGGCTTGTTGGCGATCCACGCTACGCATATCGGATCGCCAACGAGGGGATTTGGGACGAGGAACGAGGCTATAACGAACTGGCCAGAGGCATTGTCATCCAAGCTGCGGAATGAGGAAACCAGCCGCGCCTATGCGTTAGGCCGGTAGGCAGACATTGGAAAGACCCCACGACCAGCAAAAACCAACCTTTAGTTCAGGAATAGGCCAGTCAATGAATCGACCCAACATCGTCTTCATCCTCAGCGACGACCAAGGCCCTTGGGCCGCCGGCTGCTACGGCAACGCGGAAATCCGCACCCCAGCGATCGACCGCATCGCCCAGACCGGTATGCGCTTTGACAATTTCTTCGTCGCCACGCCGGTCTGCTCGCCCAGCCGCGCGACCTTTTTGACCGGACGGATTCCCTCGCAGCACGGGGTCCACGACTGGATCAGAGAGGGCAACGTCGGCGAGTCCGCAGCCGCTTATCTCGCCGGCGAGGTCGCTTACACCGACATCCTCGCTGACAATGGCTGGGTCTGCGGCCTGAGCGGCAAGTGGCACCTCGGGCACAGCCAACTCGCGCAGCACGGCTTTGCGCATTGGTACGTGCATCAGCAGGGCGGCGGGCCGTACAACGATGCGCCCATGATCCGCGACGGCGAACTGATCACCGAGCCGGGCTACGTGACCACGGCGATCACCAACGACGCGCTGGCCTTTATCGATCGGCACGCCGACGGCGACGCGCCCTTTTACTTAGGCGTCCACTACACTGCGCCGCACAGCCCGTGGACTGGCCACCCGCAGGAAATCGTCGATTCCTACGACAACTGCGCGTTCGACTCCTGTCCGCAGGAAGCGATCCATCCTTGGGCAGTGGGCCATTCGCTGAGCGAGAATTGCCTAGGCAACCGCGAGATGCTCAAGGGCTATTTCGCCGCGGTGACGGCCATGGACCGAGACATCGGGCGGATCCTCGACAAGCTGGAGGAACGGGGGCTGCGCGAGAACACGCTAGTAGTCTTCACCAGCGACAACGGCTTTAGCTGCGGCCACCACGGTTTCTGGGGCAAAGGCAACGGCACCTATCCGCCGAACATGTACGAGAATTCGATCAAGGTGCCCTTCGTCGTCAGCCACCCCGGCCGCATCCCTGTGGAGAGCGTCCAAGACGGCATGGTCAGCGCCTACGACTTTATGCCGACCCTGCTCGACTATCTCAGGCTACCACTACCCGAAGGCCCCAATTTCCCCGGACAAAGCGCACTGCCGCTGTTGTTGGGCGAAGACGACACCGGTCGGCAAGAAGTAGTCATCTACGACGAGTACGGGGCGACGCGGATGATGCGCACCGAGGAGTGGAAATACGTCCACCGCTATCCAGATGGGCCGCACGAACTCTACGACCTAACCAACGACCCGGACGAACGCGCCAATCTGGCGGACGATCCCAGCCAAGCCGAGCGGATCGGCAACCTGAAGCAACGACTAGAGGAATGGTACGAACGCTACGTGGTGCCCGAGCGCGACGGCCGCAACTTCGCGGTGACGGGCACGGGGCAACTCAGGCCAGTGTGCGGCCAGTGGGAAGACTCTGCGACCAGCAAAAATCAACCGTTCGCGCAGGAGTAAGCAGTCGCAATGGGTGAAGGGCGCGTAGCCGACATTGTCCGTCACCCTGACTATCGCCAGCTAGCCCCGATCAGCCGACGCTGGTTAGGGCAACACACTCCGCGCCGGCACAAATCCCAACTCCGCTTCAATCCGCGCAATATCGTACACCGGATCCCGCTCGTGCCCCGCCCGCTCATAGTGCGTCATGTCGATCTTCTCCGCATCCGCCCCATACCAAACCCGCATCAACTCCGGCACCGTACAGGCCACACAGGCCTGCGTCCCCACCGCGTTCAAAATCCGCACCCCCGCCTTGTGCGCACTCTCCGCCGCCAGCCGGAAACACCGCACCGCATCGCTCAAATACATACACGAAATCGCTCCCATTCCCCACGGCCCCACCGGTCCCGGCTGCCGTGGCGCAGGCGCCCGGTCCTCGGGCCAAATCGAAGACAGCCTGATATTGATGAAGTCCAACTCCTCCCGCTGCCGCGCCAGATAGCGGGTCGTCTCCTCCATCATGTATTTGGAAAAACCGTAGCCGTCGCGGTCCAGACACGGATGCTCATCCGACATCGGCAGTTCGAGCGGCCGAAAATACACCGACTGCATTCCGACCGCGGCAATCGACGAGGCCAACGCAAACTTGCGGCAACCCCGATCGATCAGATAGCGCAACAAGCCGTAAGTCCCCATGACATTGACCCGCATGAGATCCGGTTCGCTGCCCGCACCCGTCACCGCCCCCAAATGGACCAGCGCGTCAAAGTCCCACCGGTCCAACAGGTGCAAATCCTCCACCCGCGTAAAATCGCCAACCACCACCTCCACCCCCGCGACCTCCGTCGGCTGGCGCGACAGACAGACCACCTCGTGGTCCGCCGCCATATCCGCAGCCAACGCTCGGCCAATAAAACCACTAGTTCCCGTAATCAATACGCGCATCTCAACCTCCCGGCGGAGCGATCCGCTCCAGTACCAAACCTTCGGGACGCACAAAGTCCTTGTAGCGGACCAAAATTTCCGCCCCGTTAATGCTGCGGACAAAACCCGCCCGCGCCTCCAGCTTCTTCACCTCGATCTCGACCCGATTGGCCCCGCGCCTTACCTCCTCCGGTGCCAAGCGAAAGCGAAACCAGTGCGCTGAAAAACCCAACGGGGCTTGCACCGCCATACCCCCAGCGAGCTGAACGGGAATAGTCAACGCGCGCTCGTCGCTGATCTCGGCTTCGGCGCGAGACAAAACCCGGCCATTAAAGCGCATTTCGATCTCGTCCTCAATGCAGAAAAAGGAAAAGCGCAGCGTCAAAATGGCCGAGCGCATCTCCCCATCGCCGCGGGCGCTCTCCACATCGTCGGCCACCCAAATGTCGAGCGCAACCGTCTCGCCCTCCAAGAGCTGTTCCGGCACTTGGCGCTCCGGCGTAGAAGTCTCCTCGTCCAACACCCCCTCGCGTGGCTGCAGCAGATAGCGCTTGTCGCGCCGAGCGTGTACCTGCGGATAGGCCACCTCGCGCAGGATCTGGTACTCGCGCTCGGCCAAGGGCCAAGGCATATAGCCCAAGTACATCCCAGCGTAGCCCTGCCAAGCGAGGGTCTGGCTGAGAGCGCGGTACATCTCAATGCTCGGCAACCCCACCCGCTCGTCGTAGATTCGGCGCGGCGGCCGATAATACGCGGCCGCACCCGCATTCTCGGCCACCTCAGCCAGCCACGGTGCCTGAATACCTACGTCAACCAGCGCGTTCGCGTCCTGACCGACGACCCAGTCGAGGCTACCGGCCCACAGCCACGCCTCCACATCCAGCCCCACTGCGAGGTTGTCTTCCTCTTTTAGATGCACCCGCGCCATCAGTGGAATTTTGCGGCCCTGCCGCGCGCCGACTTCCTCGGCCAACGCCCGCACCTTGGCCACAAACTCAGTCATCAGCGGCGCGTTTTCCTCGATCTCATCCTTTTTGAAATAGAAGTTGTCAAAGCAAAAATCCAATTCCAACCCATCGGGCTGGTATCCTTCCAGCAATTCGCCGATGATGGCCAGCTTGTACTCCTGCACGGCCTCTTGCGCGTAGTCGTAACACCACTCGGCTCGGCCGGCGTCGCCAATGCACACCGCAGCTCCGTACTGTTCCTTGAGCCGCCCGAAGCGCTCGCTTCCCGGCCGGGCAGAGTCCTGCAGCTTGAGGCTGGGAAAGACCTTCAGCCCTGTCTCCCGGCCGCGCTCAACGACGGCCCGTACCTGATCAGTCCCCAACTCTTTGGCCACCTCCACCATCCGCATGATCCGCCAATCGATGTAGCTTTCCCACACCTCCTTTCCCTGCCCCACCACGCGGCCGACCGCGCTCTGGTGGAAGAAGACGTCGCTATAACCCAATCCCAAAACCAGCAGATCCACGCCCGTGCCCAACACCTCATCCACCGGCCAGTTCAGGAGGTGGCGGCTGGCCGGTGGTTCGAGTCGCTTGGCGTGAAAGTGGTGCGCGTCGTTGTAGTGAATCAAACGGGGTCGGTCCATGGCTAAACTCCTATTTAGCGGCTCAGTGGCCTCATATAGTCATCTTGAATGAGTTAGACGAGTCAAGATGCGGCTTGTCTTGTAAATAATTCTGCGTCCATCTGCGTCCATCTGCGGATACATTGCCGCCAAGTTTTCCATATAGCACTTAGTCCTTCTTATGCGACAAAACCTGATCCATGTAATTTTCGCGGCCAAAGATCGGCTTCTTGTTGTACATCCGACTTGGACGAGGAATGAGGCGCAAACTCCGATCGGCCAGCGGCAGCATCACGGGCGCACAGCCCCGCCGATGCGACTCGCGCACCGCGATGGCCATTTCGAGGACCTTGACGCCGTTCTCGCCGCTGCCGGGCGGATCTTCGCCCCGCTCCAGTGCGTCGATGATAGCTTTGCAACTAGCCCTGTTGCGGTCCCCAGGCCAGCGCCAGCCCTCGGCGTCGTACCCGCGCGCTCCGCCGTAGATCGGCCCTTCCGGCAAGACGCCCTCAATTTTTTCCAACTTCTCCCAACTCGCCCCGTCGCCTTCGACGTAGCGGTACAAACCGGCGAGATTGTCGTCTGAGTAGAAGACTCCGTCCTCACAAACCACCTCGTAGCCGCGGCCCCGCGCATCCTTGTCCCGGTAGATAAACGACTCGATTCCATTGGCAAAGCGCACGTACCCAGCCCCTCCTTGGTCGTGTTCGCTCAACGGATCGTCGCTGACCCAGCCCGATACCCACGCCACCTCGTCGCAGCCAGCGAAGTGGCGCATCAGCGTAAAGCGCTGACAGCCGCCACCCGACATCTCCGTGCCCGACCCGCCGAGCAACGTGATCCGCTTGACCGCCCCCAACTCGCCCGCCCCAATGAACTCCAGGGCCTTTTGGTAGGCCGGCAGATTGACGTCCAAGTCGCCCGCGCCAAAGGGAATGCGTCGGCTCTTGCACTCGGCGACCATGCGGTCGGCTTCTGCCAATGAGGCCGCGATCGGCTTTTCGCAGAGGATGGCCTTGACTCCAGCTTGCGCGCAGGCGATGACGACCTCTGGATTGACGCCGACCGGCAAAATCGGCGCGGCAATATCGAGCGCCTCTTTCTCTAGCATCTGGCGATAATCGGCATAACCGGGCACGCCCGTGCGCTTTTGAAACAGCGCCAAATTCTCCGGGTCTCCATCGGCCACGGCCACCAACTCCGTGCGCTCGTCGAGCATATAGGCGCGCGCGTGCTGCGTGCCTTTGCGCCCTGCCCCAATCAACCCCACGCGATATTTAGCCATCGTCGCAACCCTCCTTGAGTATAGAACTTACGAATCGTCTCGTTTCTACTATTCTGCGTCCATCTGCGTCCATCTGCGTCCATCTGCGTCCATCTGCGTCCATCTGCGTCCATCTGCGTCCATCTGCGTCCATCTGCGTCCATCTGCGTCCATCTACGTCCATCTGCCACTCCGACCCGCCCGCGCCCACAGCAGCCCTAGCATCACCGCCACCGCCACCAAAAAGGGCACCGCCAAGTGATTGAGCCTATCCCAACCCAACATCCCCTCCAAAGGTGCCGCCCCAAAACTAGTCAACACCATCAGGCCAAACACCAAAAAGTCATTACACGATTGCACCCGCGCCTTTTCCTCGGGCCGGTGCGTCATCGCCAACAGCGACGTTGACCCTACGAAAAGAAAATTCCACCCCACGCCCAATAGCGCCAACCCAATCGTGTAGTGATAGAGCCCAATACCGCTCAAATTGACCGCAATGGAGCACCCGAGCAACGCAATGCCGGCGAACATAATCCGGTGCTCGCCCCAACGCGAGATCAGGTGCCCAGTAAAAAAAGACGGCACGTACATGCCCAACACATGCCACTGAATCACCCAAGCCGTATCGGCGAAGGAATGCAAATGCCGCTTCATCGCCAGCGGCGTGGCATTCATCAGCAGCGACATCAGCCCCCAAGCAGCCACCGACCCAATTACCGCCAGCGCGAAATCCGACTGCCGCGCAATCTCCCGGAGGGAACGTCCACCCGCCCGCTGCTCCTCAACGCTGGGCGCGGGAAAAGAAACCAAACAGAGTACCGGCAAAACCAACGCATGAACGACGGCAATTCCCAAAAAAGAGCCGGCGAACAAATAGTCGGGAAACCACTCCCGCGACCACGCCGCCAGATTGGAACCTGACACCGCGGCCACAACGCCCCCGGCCATCACCAGCGAAATGGCGCGACTGCGAAAATCCTCGGCGACCACCTCGCCAGCCGCAAAGCGATAATAGGTGGCAAAGCCATTGACCGCACCAATGCCCAACCCACCCAAACAAAGCAGCGCGAAATCGCCCTGGTACACGGCCAGACACCCCACCGCACCTCCGAGGATGCCCAACGCGGCACCCAAGGCAAAACCTATCTTGCGGCCCCGCCGCTGCATTAGCTGCGCCGCGGGCACCGTCATTATCATCGTGGCCACCGGTGCCAGTGCCAGCGGCAGGGTCGCCAGCGCGGGATTCGGCGTCAACCGCTGGCCGATGAGCGCCATGCTCGACAGCATGACGAGACTAGCGGTGCGCGAGAGGGCCTCGCACAAAAAGAGCAGCGAAAGATTTTTCACGCTAGCTAGGTCGGTCGGCCCCGTCGTTGGTTATTTTTCCCGTTGCGTCCGCACCGCCGCAGCCAATTCCTCCAACACCTCCACCGTATCCTCCCATCCAATACAGGCATCCGTAATGCTCTGCCCGTAAACCAACTCACTACCCGTCTGCTGTTTCTGATTGCCCTCGATTAAGTGACTCTCCAACATCACCCCGAAAACATCCTCCGCGCCCCCCGCCACCTGCGCGGCGATCGCACTTGCAACAGCCGGCTGGCGCTTGTGGTCCTTGGCGCTGTTGCCGTGGCTGCAATCGATCATCACGCGGTGCGGCAAGTCCGCTTCTTTCAGCCGAGCCGCGGCCGCCCCGACACTGGCGTGATCGTAGTTGGTGCCGTCGCTGCCGCCGCGCAAAATCAGATGGCAACTCGCATTGCCCGCAGTCCCGACAATCGCCGCAATGCCCTGCTTGGTCACCGAGAGAAAGTGATGCGGATGCCGGGCAGCACCAATGGCGTCGAGAGCAATCTGCACATTGCCCGCGGTCCCATTCTTAAAGCCAACCGGCATCGACAGGCCCGAAGCCAATTCGCGGTGAACCTGACTTTCAGTAGTGCGAGCACCAATGGCCCCCCAAGCAATCAAGTCGGCGATAAACTGCGGCGTGATAGTATCGAGGAATTCGGAACCAGTCGGCAGACCCATATCCCCCAACTGCACCAACAGGCCGCGCGCGGCTCGTAGGCCGCTGTTGATCTCGAAGCTGTCGTCCAGATGCGGGTCGTTGATCAGCCCCTTCCAGCCAACGGTCGTGCGCGGCTTCTCAAAATACACGCGCATCACCACGTACAACGCGTCGCTTAGGGCCGCAGCTTTTTCCTTGAGCCGTTCTGCGTATTCGAGCGCGGCTTGAGGATCGTGGATCGAACACGGCCCGACCACCGCCACCAGCCGGTCGTCCTCTCCAGCCAGTATGGCGTCTAATGCGCGCCGGGCCGCAGCCACCGTGTGGGAAGCCGCTTCCGAAATAGGCAATTCTTCCATCAGAATCGCCGGTGGAATTAGCGGTTTAAGTTGGTCAATGCGCAGATCGTCAGTTGATTCGAACAAGTCTTTCTACTCCTTTAGTAGCAGTTATAAATTCTTAATTCACTCGCCACCCGGAACCCAACCCAAGGCCGCAAAGTTCTTGCCGGTGAGACTCCGCATAAAGCGCATCCGCTCGCGAGCTTCCTCTAGCTCCTCGCGCAAATCCTCCGGCCGATACGCCTTGCCCCGGCGCACAGTCAATACCGGCTCAATTTTGCGATCGCCCTGCTCGCGCCGACCCCGCACGTCTTGGAACTCAAACGTCCCCGCCAGCACCTCAAACGCCGCCAGATCCGCCACCGTCCCCTCCCGCAGAGTGCCCAACTCCTCGCCGCGCCCAATGGCATCGGCCGCCGCCGCCGTACTCTGCTGCACGACGCGCTCAAGCGGCACTCCTAGGTTGAGCAACTTCGACGCAGTCTCCGGCATACTCTCAATCGGGCTGTCCCAGCTATGCGCGTGCAAATCCGTGCTTATCACATCGGCGACAAAGCCGTCGGCCAGCGCCTGTATTGCGATCCCGTAGTCAAAACTGCCGCCGCCGTGCCCCACGTCGAACAGCACGCCCCGCTCCCGCGCCTCCCACACCTGCGGCACCACCATCCCCGTATCGTCCACCACGCAGTCTCCCGTACCTTGATAACAATGGGTCACCACATCGCCGGGCCGCAATAAGGCGAGCACCTCCACAATCGGCACCCCTCGGGCGATGTGTACCATCACCGGCACCCCCGCCCATTCACCCGCCTGCACCGCCAACTGCAAGGGCTTGGTCCCATTCTCGCCGACCTGGAAACCGCCCTGCCGCACCTTGACGCCGACGCAGTGCTCCTGCCAGTGGTGGGCCACAAACGCCGTGCGCTCTGGATCGCCGTACTGCAAATCGACCATCTCCCCCACCGGCCCACAGGTCAAACCAATCGCCGAAATATGCACGTACGCCAAAACCTGGGTCCGCGCTGGCTCGATCACGTAATCGACAAATCCCTGAAAGTTGGCCCACCCCGCGCTGCCAGCATCGACAATCGTCGTCACACCCGTGGCTAAGCACAGCACGTCGCCGCGAATGCCCCAAGTCGAGCATCCCGCATAGAGGTGCGCGTGGATATCAATCCAACCCGGCGTCAGGATTTTGCCGGACAAGTCTATCGTCTCCGCCGCCGGAGCCGTTATTTCCTCGGCCACTGCGGCGATCTTCTCCCCGACGATCCCCACGTCGCGGATTCCGTCCACATCCTGCGCTGGGTCCATCACCCGCGCGCCTTTCAACAACAGATCGTAGGCCATTTCCCTTCCTCCGTGCTCATGTAGCAATCCGACATGATTTGAACGATCCTAGTTGTGCATCCTATTCTGCGTCTATCTGCGTCCATCTGCGGATACTCTATTGAAACCCTCTGCGGCTTCTTGACACGCCTAGGCTCAACCCCGTATATAATGCGCTTTTTTACCCCAACCAGAGAGCCATCATGGGAAACACACCACCTGCCGAAGGCATCCGCGTCCCAGCCGCTGTCCTGCGCGAACTCACCGCCGACCTCTTCCAAAAAGCCGGTACCAACTCCGCGGACGCCCAGTTCCTCGCCGACCTCTTGACTGCCACCGACCAGCGCGGCGTCCACAGCCACGGCACCTGGCAGGTTCACGGGTACGCGCATATGATGCTCGAAGGCCGCGTCAATCCCCGCCCTAATATAAAGGTGACCAGTTCAACCACCACTGCCCGCGTCTATGACGGCGATGGCGGCATGGGGCACTTTCCCTGCCACCAAGCCATGACTTGGGTAGCTGAGACGGCCGCAGAGTACGGCACAGCCGCGGCGACCACCCGCAACCACTTCCACTTCGGCAGCGCCGGCAAGTACTCGCGGATAGCTGCCGCGGCTGGCTGCGTGGGGATCGCCGTCTCCTCGCACCGCTACGACCTGCCGCCGGAATCCATAATCAAAGGCGTCAACGCCACGTCGCCGATCAGCATCGCCTTCCCCAACGGGGAGCAACCGCCCCTCGTGCTCGACATGGGCGCACACATGCTGCCTTGGAACGAAGACCTCTTCGCTCAAATCCCCTTCGCCTTCTTCAAGGAACTGGGCATCGGCGCGGTAAACCGGGCGCTAGGCGGCGTGCTGGCCGGTATTTACCTGCCGCAATTTATCCCGCCGACATCGCCGTGGGAATCCAACCAAGGATCCTTCCTCGCGGCCTTTGACGTGCGCGCATTTATGCCTTTAGCAGAATTCCAAGCGCAGATGGACGCGTTCGTCGCCGCCGCCCGCAACATGCAGCCCTTCCCCGGCCTCGACCGCGCCGAACTGCCCGGCAATCTGGAGTGGCAACGGGAGCGCGAATACGCCCGCGACGGCGTGCCCATCAGCATCCAACATCAGGAGCACATTCAAAAACTAGCCGACGAGCTGGGAGTGACCACTCCTTTCGCCGCCTACGAACACACCCGCTTCACTGCCCAATAGAAGAAGAGGAACAGATGACTCAACCCCACATCCTGTCCAGCGTCGAGATCGAGTTTCAAGGCCAAAGCCAAGCCCGCGAGCTTATTGAGCGCGCCGGCTTCGCCATCGAGGTCCGGCACCCCCAACCCGGCTGGCCCGACGAGGAAACCCGCGCCAAGCTGGACGGCCTCGACGCCCTGCTGGCCGGCGGCGAAAACCTCAGCGCCGCCACCATGGACCAAGCGGCCAACCTCAAGATCATCGCCCGCAACGGCGTCGGCTTCGACAAGGTTGACCTCGACTACTGCACCCAGCGCGGCATCGTCGTCACCAATACTCCCGGTGCCATGGCCGACGCAGTGGCCGACCTGACCTTCGCCCTGCTCCTCGGAATGGTGCGCTCGCTCAAGTTAGGCGACCATCGGGTCAAAACGGAAGACGCCTACGACGTTCCGGTCGGCGAAGACCTCTGCGCCATGACCTTGGGGCTGGTCGGCTGTGGCCGCATCGGTGCCGAAGTCGTGCGCCGCGCCCGCGGCTTCAAGATGCAAGTCCTCGTCCACGATCCTTGGATCGACGACGCGCAAATCAGCGCCCTCGGTGCCGAGCCTGCCGACCGCGCCACCCTGCTGTCCCAAGCCGACGCCGTCACCTTGCACCTGCCGCTGACCGAGGAAAACCACCACCTCGTCAATGCCGAGTTCCTCGGCCTTATGAAAGAGGGAGCCTACCTGATCAACACCGCGCGCGGCGGCTTAGTTGACGAAGCCGCCCTAATCACCGCGCTCGACAGCGGCCACCTAGGCGGAGCCGGCCTCGACTGCCAAGCCACCGAGCCGCCGCAAGGCCAATCCCTCGACCTAGTCCGCCGCGACAAGGTGCTGGCCCTCCCCCACACCGGCTCCAGGACCCTAACCGCCCGCAAGCGCATGGCCTTCGTCGCCGCACAGAGCATCGTCGCGCTATTGCAGGGCAAAGTCCCCGATCACGTGGTCAACAAAGAAGTGCTGGATAGGGTGGATCTGGCGGGGTAGGGGGAATGACGTAAAATTGTCAAGCCCAGTGTCACAGTGAACCAAAAACGGTTAAAAAAGATGATCTGCTCAACCCTAGATCAATATCTGGCCGAAGACCGTGTACCGGCAAAGGAAATCCATGATAAAGTCAGAGAACGCCACGGTGAGTATTATCTAAGCACCGGTTATTACCTCCGTCTGTATCGCCAGCGTGCAGAACTGACTCAAGCGACTCTTGCCAAGCGAAGCGGCATCCGCCAGCACCATCTGTCTGAAATGGAAAACAACAAACGGGTATTGGGAAAAGTGAATGCCAAGAAACTAGCGGAGATACTAGACTGTGATTATCGGAAACTGCTATAGCGTCCGACTGGATTAGGTGCCCTCTATGGTCGGCACCCGCGCCAACCAACCCCCTAAGAATCCACCCCCACCCCTGGCGGCATAAAAAACTCGTACTGCTCCGGCGTGCCGTAGCCATCCATCTCCGTCAGCCGCACTCCCGTGCTGTTGAGCGCCGCCTCGACGATCCGCTTGTTGAAGGCGCTGACGTTTTCATCGGCCAGATACTCGGCCACCGGCATCCACAGACACTCGGCGATCTCGTCCTCCTGAATGCTAATCTTCGTGCTCAGCGGACGCAGGCGGCAGACGAAGTAAATATCCGACTTGCCGAAGCGGTAGCCGTGCCAGTGACGGAAGCAGACCAGCGCGTCGAACTCGGTCTCGACTCCGGTCTCTTCGACAACTTCGCGCACCACAGCTTCGGCCAAGTGCTCGCCCGCGTGCAACGCGCCGCCGGGCAACTTGTAGCGCGGCGGACCGGGCGCGCGCCGATGATACTTTTCACTGACCACCAACAGCTCCCGCGCCTCGTTGAGCACCACCCCACCCGCACCGATGTAGTGCGAGGCGTGAGCTGGCACATAAGCACCTTCCTCCAGTTGCAAGGTCATCATTAGATAGCCGTCGCCGCTGTGATGAAATACAAACCCGACTTCCGCCGCTACAGGGATCAACGCCGCCTTGGCAATCGGTACCTCCAGCCAGACGACCCGGTAGCCTTCGTCCTGCCAAGCCGCCAGCGAAACGCGCAGCCGCTCGGCAAACGCCGCCGGGTCTGGCTCAAGAGCCTCCGGTTTGGGAATGATGCCGCCGAATGGATTGGTCGTTGCCGCAATAGGTTCCATATCCCGCCTCCCGTAATGGCCGCTAGTGATAGCAAACCCCACTTGGCGTGTCAACCCGTCTAACTTGGCCCTCTGCCAAGCCGTACCCTATACTATCGGCCCGACGCAAAAACACGGGGGATAGCCCATGCAACGCACACTGCACAGAAAGCTCATCGGCCCCAAGGCCCATCGCCAACTCCTCGCCTTCCTCGGCGAGCACCTGCCCCACTTCACGCCCCCCACATCGGCTGCGGCCTGGCGCAAGCAAGTCCCAACCCTGCGCGCCCAAGTCCTCGACCTGTTCTTCCGCGGCCATCCCGCCGGTCTCCTCGCAGAACAGCCGCAAGTCCACTGGGGCGACCGCATCGAGACCGGAGCCGGCTACACTATCCGCAAGCTGCGCTACGAGGGCTACCCCGGCCTCTGGGTCCCGGCCCTGCTCTACGAGCCTGACCAGCTTGGCGAAAAGGCCCCCGCCGTCCTCAACCCCAACGGCCACCACGCCGGCGGCAAGGCCATGGACTACAAACAGGCCCGCTGCATCAACCTCGCCAAGCGCGGGATGCTGGCGCTCAACACCGAATTCCTCGGGATGGGCGAGTTGCGCGCTGACATGGACCACAACCGCATCGCCCACCTCGACCTGTGCGGCATCGCCGGCATCGGCGTATTCTACCTCTTGATGAAACGCGGCCTCGACGTGCTGCTCGCCCACCCCAAGGCCGATCCCGAGCGCGTAGGGATGACCGGCCTGTCGGGCGGCGGCTGGCAAACAGCGCTGCTATCAGCCCTCGACGAGCGCGTCAAAGTCATAGTCCCAGTCGCCGGTCACTCAGCCGTCTGGCAGCGCCGGGGCTGCATCGAGGACATTGGCGACCAAGAGCAATGCCCAGCCGACCTCTGCACAATCGCCGACTACGACGCACTCTCCGCGCTCTTTGCGCCGCGGCCGACCTTGCTCATCTACAACCGCCACGACGACTGCTGCTTTCAGACGCAGCGGGCGCGCAAGTCTATCTACGAACCCATCCGACCCGTCTTCGCGCTCTTGGACGCCCGCAACAACATCGCCCTCCACGACAACACCGACCCCGGCACCCACAACTACGAGCGCGACAACCGCCGCCAGCTCTACAAATTTCTCAACCAACACTGGGGATTGGAAACGCCAGACGACGACCTGCCCTATCGCGACGAATTGCAAACCGAAGAAGCCCTCGCCGTCGGCCTGCCCCCCGACAACGCCACTTTGCTCTCCATCGCGCAGGCAGCACTTGGCAAGATCAGAAATCGCAAAAGAAAAGCGCGCCCTCCGGCCGCAGCACGCCGTGCACTCGCCTCATTACTCAAGCTGCCACAGTGGAAGAATCGGTCCCTGCAAAAAGTCGGCACCGCGCAAAAGCGCAAAGACGCTACCATCCAACACTACCTACTGCACCTCGACGATACCTGGACCCTGCCACTGACCGAATATGCGCCCCCGCGCCCCCGAGGCATTGAACTGCTCATCGCCGACAGCGGCCGCAGCGCACTTGCCGCTCCACTAACCACCGCTCTCGCGCAAGACCGCCGAGTGCTCGTCGCCGACATCTTTGCTACCGGCGAACTCCGCACCGACCCGCGCCACCAAATGCTGGTCGCCACCGCCGGCCAGCGACCGCTCGGCATCCAAGTCGGCCAAGTGCTCGCGCTACTGGCAACGGCAAGCCAAAAAAGCCGTGTACTACACCTGACGGCTCACGGCCGCATCTGCCCGATCGTCGCGCTAATCGCCGCCGCACTCAAACCCCAAGCCTTCGCCTCACTGACGACCAACGCCCTCATCGACTCCCTCGGCCGCCTCATCGACTGGCCGCTGTCCTACGACGGCACCCCATCCCTCTACTGCTTTGGCCTGCTAGCCGAGTTCGACATCCCCGACCTGATCGCACTCTCAGCACCCGTGCCGCTCGCCGATCCCCATCGCGGACCATTGCGCCGCTGAAGTACAACCCCTATCCATACTTTTCCCGGAGCCACCGCGCCGCCTCCACCTCGTTTTTGAGCTTGGTATAAACCTCGTCGATATCGACTTTCGCCGCCGACCCAGGGGCGAAGCCGCAGTCCGGGTTGAGCACCACCCGCTCGGGTGCCAAGTACTCCAACGCCTGTTCCACCCGCCCGACGATCGTCTCCGGCTCGTCAACCTCACCCGGATGCACCCCCACACAACCCAAGCCGATCTCCAAATCTTCGCGTAGCGCCTTAAACACCTCCGCATCCCCTGCGCCCGGACTGGTAAATTCCATAGTCAGATGATCTACCTTCAGGCGATTGAGATAGGGGATGATCGGGCCGTAGTCGCCGGTGTGACATGCCTCGCCGCGGACCCGGGCACCCGCGCGGCGACACAAATGCACGGCCAAGCGCGCTCCTTTGGTCCCCTCCACCACCGCATTGGTCATCGCCACCGCAAAGTCGGCCTCGGCCTCGGGGTCGTCATATCCGGCTCGCACCTCGTCATCGACGAGCAGGCATAGATGCGGATCGTCGATCTGCACCATATCGGCACCGGCCTCGCACAACAGCGCCAACTCGCGGCGCAGAATCGGCACACAAGCCTCGACGAATTCATTGCGGGTCGGATAGGCACCGCGCGATTGTTCCGCATCCCACATCCGCTCGCCCAAAAGTACTGGCGCTGGCAAGGTGGCCTTAATTTTGCGCGAGCTAACCTGCTTGAGAAATTCTATTTCCCGCGCGATAAACCCTTCGTCTTTCGGGGCCAACTCGCCCGTAACAATGGTCCACGGCCTGCCGTCCGCATTCCGGCTCAACTCAAAGCCATGCGCCAATTCGGCGATCACGCCGATGTACGAGGCGCGCCGCCATTCGCCATCGGTGATCACGTCCAATCCCGCCTCCTCCTGCAACGCCACCGCATAGGCCACGGCCGCGTCCATCACCTGCCCCAGCCGCTCAGCGTCCATTGGCCGCTCGCCCATCACCGCCTCGCGCACAAAATCCGGTCGCGGCAGCGAGCCGACCACCGCCGCCGGAAAGAGCGTCCCGTAGTATTGATGTGTTGACATATAGCAATCCTAATCGTCTTGTGAATTATATCTGCGTTATATCTGCGTCCATCTGCGGATTGTCTTGGAAATGATGAGATTGCTAGCCGCCGTATTCGTCTGCCCAGCGCGCATTGGCCAGCGCGACATCCTCTTCCGTGTCAATTTCCATGTACTCGCCATTGGTGGTCACCATGTGCAAGGCCGATCCTGCGTCTATCATTTCCTCGAAAAGATGAATCAGATACGCCTTTTCAAATGGCGTGCCGTCCTTCCAAGTCTGCCCGGCGTACTCCGCCTTCACTCGCTGATAATGCGCCCGCAAAAATCGCGCCCCCGCCACACTAAACCGCGCCACGCCGATATACTCGCCGCTGGCCGCTGACCCAAGCATAGCGCGGTTGATCGCCACGACCCGATCGCCCTCGGCCACGATCTTTTCAGCATCGTCTTCGGGGTGCTGGCTGCGATCTACATAGCGCGTACGCCAGTCCGTATCAACGCAGAGCGCGATATCGCCCTCGTGCTCCAGTGCTCGACGCACGACCGCGGGACGGTAGAGAATGTCGGAATAGGAACAGACAAAACCATCGGCCATATACTCCTCGGCGCAAAAGAGCGAGGCCAAGATATTGTTGTGCTGCCAGTTGGCGTTATGACAATAAATCAGATGCGGGTAGTCGGCCTGAATCTGCTCGATGCGATAGCCGCCGACAAAGACCGGCGTTTCCAACCCGGCCGCAGCCAGCGTATCGAGTATCCAGTCGAGGATCCGCCGCCCGCCGACGCGTATATAACATTTGGGCTGCCCGTCGGTCAGGGCGTTGAGCCGGCTGCCGCGGCCGGCACCGATGATGATGGGGCGCACTAGCCCTCCTTTCGTTTTGACGCTTAGACCGGTACGCACAAAACGGCCTGCTGATTTCCAGCAGACCGCTACGCATTCTTACTTACAACACTAGGCGAATAACGCCGCGACCGCGACCTCCCATCCCGGCACCACCTCCCCACCCTCCAACACATCGCCTTCTCGCAATACATCCACAGCATCCGCAGTCCGATGCACCGCCACCGTCCGCTGCTGCGGCTCGACGACGACCACCATCTGCGTCCCGGCCGCCAGCCAATCGGCCACCTTGTCCGCAACCTCCCCGTAGCGATCCCCCGGCGAGACCACCTCCACCGCCAAATCAGGCGCTCCCGGCCAATAGCCCGCCACCGCACCGACCGCATCCAGCCGCGCTTGGCACACGAAAGCCGCATCCGGTGCCCGCACCGTGTCTGGGTCCGACGCCAGCCGGAACCCCGTTTCCGCCGCATAGACCGAACCCAGTCGGTTGGTCAACACGTGCTGGCCCAACGATACCATTACTAACGCAGCGATCTCTCCGTGTTCATTGCCTGCAGGTGCCATCTTGCGCAACTCCCCACATACTAATTCGTAGCGAAATCCATCGTCCGGCAGCCGTTCCAAGTCCGCCGCCGTGGTAATATGTTCGACAATTGTCATGGGCTATACTCCTCGCCCTCTTCGGCTTCAAATGTGAAATACTATACGGAATATACCCGCCGCCTTTTACCGCCACAACCTCAAGTGGAGAGCATCGTCCTAGCACCTTATATTGAGACATTGCACACAGAAAGGATGAATATGTCCGCAAAACTGCCCCTCGCCATCGTCGGCTGCGGCGGCATGGGCCACCGCCATCTCTACGGCCTCGCCGAACTGCAAAGCGCCGGTCTGTCGCCCTTTGAGCTGGTAGGTGCCTGCGACCCCAATCTCGACAACGCCCACTCGCTTGCCGACCAAGCCGAGGAGCGGCTGGGCACGCGGCCCCAACCCGTCAAAGACCTCGCCGAACTGGCTTCCGTCGCCCCGGTCCAAGCCGTCGATATCACTACCCTACCAGCCCATCACCACACCGTGGCCATTGAGGCCATGGAGCGCGGCTGGCACGCCATGTGCGAAAAACCCATGGGGCTTACGGCCCGCGCCTGCAAGCAAATGATCGCCAAGGCCCAAGAGACCGGCTGCGTCCTCTCAGTAGCCGAAAACTACCGCCGCGACCCAGTAAACCGCCTCGCCAAGGCCCTCATCGACGCCGGGGTCATTGGGCGTCCGCGCCTGATGCAGCAAATTGCCATAGGCGGCGGCGACGGCATGCTCATTTCCGTGTGGCGGCACCAGAAAAACGCCAGCGGCGTCCTCCTCGACGTGGGTGTTCACTTTGCCGACATCATGGAGTACTTCCTCGGCGAGGCCGACACCGCCTACGCGCAAACGCGCCTGCACGAACCGATCCGCAAAAACCCCGTAGCCGGCCGCGACGCCAGCAGCGGCTCGCCAGGAGGCGTCTATGAACGCTGGCAAAAAGACATGCCCGCCGAGTTTGAAGCCACCGCAGACGACGCGGCCTACGCCACCATCCTCTTCAAAAGCGGCGCGGTCGCCCAGTACATCGAAGACCACGCAGCTCACGGCCAAAACCAGCGGCAGCGGTCCATCCACGGCAGCCTCGGCTCGCTGGACCTGCCCGGCGACCGCTCGGGCGACCGCCTCACACTCCACCTCGACGGCGCAGATCCCATAGACGACCAAGCGCTCCTCGACCTCGTGCCCGATCATCGCCTCGACGAAGTCACGACCGCGCTCTTTGGCGGCGACCGGCTCTTCGAGTACCACTGTCCCTTCCCCGAGACCGACCGCAAGCTAATCGCCGTCGAATACCACGAGCTTGGCACCTGCATCCAGCAGGGGCAACAGCCCGAAGTCGATGCCCAGCAAGGCGCGCGTTCCGTGGCCCTGTCCTACAGCCTGATGGAGTCGCAAGTCGCCGGTCGCGCGCTCTCGGTCGATGCGGTCTGCGACGACCAGATCAACGCCTACCAAGCCGAAATCAACGAGCATCTGGGGCTATAGACAATGGCCGCCATCCTCTGCCCTCGCTGCCACAAAATTGTCAGTTCCGAAGCCGAAACCTGCCCCCATTGCGGCCAGCGCAAACCCGGGCTGTGGGGCGCGACGGCCACTATGCGCAAGCTCGGCCTACAGCTAAATTTCCCGCACTTAATCACCGTGTTCTGCGGCGTGCTCTACCTGCTCGCGTTGGCTCTGGATCCGTCGGCGATTTTCCAGACGCACAGCCTGATGCACATTCTCTCGCCCAGTAACCTAGCCAGCTTCAAACTCGGTGCCTCCGGCACCTTGCCCATCTTCACTTATGAATTCTGGTGGACGCCGATCACCGCCATCTACCTGCACGGCAGCCTGCTGCACATCTTCTTCAACATGATGTGGGTGCGCCAGCTTGGTCCGGTTGTAGAAGAACTCTTCGGCCCCTTCCGCCTCTTTGCGATCTTCACCATCGCCGGCTTCACCGGCTTCCTAGCCTCGACCCTAGCGGGCCACGAACTCACGCTGGGTGCCTCCGGCTCGATCTTCGGCCTCTTGGCCGCAGCCATCGCCTACGGTCGGCGCGCCGGTTCTCAGCTCTTTACCCGGCAATTTCTCCAATGGGCGGTCTTGCTTTTCATCATGGGCTTTATCATGCCCGGCGTCGATAACTGGGCGCACGGCGGCGGTTTCGTCGGCGGCTATGCAGCAGCGTATGTCTTCAGCCGCAGCTCGGAGCGCGAGGGCTTGGGGGCGTATCTGGTCGGTGGTTTGTGTCTGCTGGCCACGGTCGGCGCGTTCGCCTTGCAGTTTATCGCCGTGTTTCTCTAGCCCGCTTCATGCCCGACGAACTCATCGCGCTCTTCGATGAGCAAGGCCATCCCATAGGCAGCAAAAGTCGCGCGGCTGCGTATGGCGACGGCGACCGCGTCGGCTTGGTCTTCGTCTGGGCAGCTTGGCGCACGTCCTCCGGCGTCACCCGTACCCTATTACAGACCCGCTCGCGCCCCGGCGACCCCTATCTCGGCAGCCTCGACGCGCCAGCCGGCGGCCACATACGGGCCGGAGAAATGCCCGCATCAGCGGCGCTCCGCGAATTCGCCGAGGAAGTCGGCATCGCACTGACGCCCGCCGAATTGGTCTTCCTCGGTCAGCAACCCCTCCAAGACACCGGGCGCTCTGCCATGCAGTTTTTCTACCTCTGCACGCGGCCTATCTCGCTGAAGGAAACCGTATTCAACGAAGAGGTAGGAGCCTTCGTCGAAGTCGGGCTCGACGATTTCGCCGCCTTAGTCTGCGGACGAGTAGCGTCAATCCAAGGCCAAGCCCGCTACAAGGAGGCCCCAAACGAAACAAGGCCACGGGAAATTACCCCCGCAGCCTTCGCCGCCTATTCCGCGCCAATCATGGACGCCATCCGCCGCTCGGCCAACGCGATCCGCGTCTATCTCGATACTAAACAGATCGACGCGACTATCTGGCCGCCTGAGACCGATTGATGTAGCGCTCCAGATGCGCCAATGCCCGGCCGCTATCCATCGCCTCCCTCGCTTCGGCCAACCCCTCTTCAGCATTCGCACTTAGACCCAGATAGTAGTCGGTCAGGCCGGCGTTGAGTACTATGCGGTCGTAAACAGGCCCCTGTTCGCCCTTGAGTGCCGCCAGCCCCATGTCGGCAAAAGCCCGCGCACTCACCTCCGCAGGGCGCGGACTTTGCTCGTAGCAAAAGCCGTAAGCCTCCGGGTCCACGTCGCAGGCAACCATCTCCAACCGGCTCCCAACCCGGCGGAATCCCTGCACGTAATTGATCGCCTTGCGCCGAGCGTCCGAAGGCTTCCCCAATCGCAACCCATAGTGGCTGCTCCCCTCCTCGCCTTTGATCACCAGCCCCGCGTCCAACCCGCGCGCCTCCATCAACCCCAATAGCTTGTCCTCGTAGCCCGTGTGGTAAAAACCCGCAATCATGCCGTTCCAAGCCGCGCCAGCAAACAACTGCTGCGCTTTCTCCGTAGTGGCCCAAGGCGGACGCTTAGCAATGTGAGTGCGCAAATGGCGCAACGCATACGCACGAGGAGCGTACTCGCGCTGACTCACGTATGCGAACCCAACGGCCGGGTCTTCAATACAACGGGCCGCCTCCATCAGCGACAGATCAACTCGCGCACCCAAGGCCGCTAGCACCCCTTCCTCGGTGACTCCGCGCTTGGGCGGCATCTCGGCGACGCCGTGCAGCACAGTCGCCCGACCCAAGGCCGCGCGCACAGCAGCGACGAACAGCGTCGGGCGAAAATAGCGCGCTGCGCCGTCAAAAGGCTGGCCAAAATGCAGCAGCGAATCGACTTGGACCCGCAGCGCTTCTTCCGGGCGGCGCACGGCGTCGAGATGAGCGCGAACTTCCTCCTCATTTTCGATGTTCATCCGCTGGCCAATCAAAAACGCGGCCATCAGCGAGGGACGCACTGCACCCGCTAACATGGCTCCGAGCGCACCGCGAACTTCCTCGTAGCTCAAGTGCCCACCCTGCAAAACCGGACGCAGCACTGCAACCACCCGCGCTTCGCCCGCGTCGCAACCAGCGAAATCAGGTCCCATCCCCAGCAAGAAGCGCAAATCCTCGGGCATCCTACGGAGCGCGTCCCCATAGCGGTCAAACGCCTCGACCTCGGCCGCGCTCCAACCAGTCTGCGCGCCGAAGGTGCGGCGGATGGACATTGCCGCGAAAAACGCGCCCATCTGGGCCGGCGAAACCTGCTCTGCGCGAGGCAAGTCCCTCTTGAGCGAGGCGAGAATCAGTTCGAGGATCCGCTTAGGATCGGGGTCGCCCTCTTTTTTGCCCAGCGGACGGCTCTGGTGCGGCCCAGTACAGACGCGCGCTTGCGCCTCCAGCACTTCCTCGTTGGGACCGGGATAGGGGTCGGCTTCAGACACGATTTTTACTCCCTTTGTGAACAAAAATATACGATTCCCCGCCAATGCGCGCCCGACCTTGACGCAGGGAATCCAACGCCGCCGATTGCGCGAAACACAGGTTCAACGCAATTTTTGATACACCCTTTTCCGCGAGGAATCCCCAATGCGCTATCTACCTTTTCTGTTTCTCATCGCGATCACAATCGCGGCCTGTGGCTCGTCCGACCAGACTTCTCCGGCACTGCTCCACTACGTCGCAGCCCAAGAAGCCCTGGCCTCCGACGATCTAGACCAAGCGCGTCAAGCCCTGCAAGACTTAGTCCAAAGCGCCAGCCCAACGCTCAAGCCGCTGGCGGAAAAAGCCGCAAGCGCCGCCGATATTGCCGCAGTGCGCGTTGCGTTCAAGCCGCTATCCGAGGAAGTGCGGAAGGGCCAAATCCCCGAAGGCTACGTCGTGGCATACTGCCCAATGGCCGACGGCGACAAAGGAGCGCATTGGGTCCAGAAGGACCAGCCCCAAATCGCCAATCCCTACTTCGGCGCTTCCATGCTCCGCTGCGGCGTCTTCAAGGAGTAGCCCCACCCGCACATGATCCGCGTAGAATCCGCTACCCGCCGCTACGGCCTTCTAACCGCAGTTGACGAGGTCAGCTTTGCCGTTGACCAAGGCGAGATCGTCGGCTTTGTCGGCCCCAATGGAGCTGGCAAGAGCACCATGCTCAAGATGCTCTCCACCTTTATCCACCCCACGGCCGGCACCATCTCCATCGACGGACTCGACGTGGTCGAGCATCCGCTCGCCGTGCGCCGCCGCATCGGCTACCTATCGGGCGACACCCCGCTCTACCAAGAAATGCGCGTCGATAAGTTCCTCCGCTTCATCGCCCGAGCCCGCGGCCTCGAAGGCGATGCCTTGCAGCAAGGTCTGGCGCGCGCGGTCGAACTCTGTGGGATCGAAGACGTGCTCACCCAGCGCGTCAAGGAGTGCTCCACCGGGTTCCGCCAGCGCATCGGCCTAGCGACCGCCATGGTCCACGATCCGCCGGTCTTGCTCCTCGACGAGCCAACCCACGGCTTCGACCCCTTGCAGGTCTTGGCCTTCCGCGACACCTTGCGCGCGCTCAGCCCAGACCGGGCAATCCTCTTTAGCACCCACATCATCGGCGATGTCGAAGCCATTGCCGACCGCGTATTGATCATCCACCAAGGGCGCTTGCTCGGCGACGGCCGAGTCGAACAGTTGGCCGCAGACGCCGGCATCCCCGGAGCCGGTCTCGAAGCAGTCTTCGCCCACTTAGTCCGCACCACGACTCGACTGAGCGGTTCGGCTGAGCTAACCGTCGAAGACTCGCCGAAGTCAACCCCTGCCCATGTCTGACGCGCAACGCCTTTCTACTGCCGAGTGCCTGCGCGGCGCACGCATTGTCTTCGACCGCGAGCTAGAGTCGTACTTTGACTCGCCCATTGCCTATGCGTACGCCGCAGTCTTCTTAGTGCTGTCTTGCACCACCTTTATGAACTCCTTTTTTCTCGACGGAGTAGTAGATATGGGGCCGTACTTCACCGCCCTGCCCTTCCTGCTGATCCCCTTCGTCCCAGCCATTACCATGCGAGCTTGGGCCGAAGAACATGCCCAGCACACCTTCGAGCTACTGATGACCCTGCCGCTGCACTCCTTGCAGGTCGTGCTGGGCAAATATCTCGCGGCCCTCTGCTTCTACGCCATCGTCCTCGCCGGTAGCCTGCCCATCGTGCTGATGCTCCTCTTCCTCGGCGATCCCGATCTCGGGCGCATCTGCGCGAGCTATCTCGGCGCGTTGCTGTTGGGTGCTTTCTTCCTGTCCTTCGGCCTGTTTGCCTCCGGCCTGACCCGCGACCAGATCGTGGCCTTTGTGCTCGCCGCGCTCTTCGGCTTCTTCTTCGTGCTCAGCGGGCACGAAAAGGTCGTCGAAGTCCTCGACGGACTAGCGCCAGCCTATCAGCCGGGCACGTGGCTGTACGAGACTATATCGGTCCTGCCCCACTACGAGGCTTTTGGCCGCGGCGTAATCGCCCTCGCCGACCTGTTGTACTTCTCATTGATGAGCGGTTTTTTCGTCTCGATGAACTATCTCAGCCTCCAGAGATCCAAGTATTGAAGCGGCACTTCTTGCTCCAGATTGCGCTGGCTTTCGCGCTGCTGTTGGGCATCGTCGCGTACGCCAGCCGCCTCCTGAACCTGACGGGAAGTTGGACCCTAGATCTAGCAGGGGACGACATCGCCACGCTCGCACCGGCGACCAAGCGCTACCTCCGCTCCTTAGAAACCCCGCTCTCCATCACCTACTTTGCCACCGCCCGCGAAAACATGCCGGCGCACCTCAAAGAACTCGAGCCCCAAGTCCGTCGGCTCCTGTCGGCCCTGCGCGACCAAGCGCCCGGCCGCATCGACTATCGCGTCATCGACCCGGACCAAAGTGGGCGCGCTGGCATCGGCTATGCCGCTAGCAAAAGGGCCTCTTCCTTCAGCGTGCGGCGGGTGTTGCACGACGAGCATTCCGAGCAAAAAATCTGGTCCTCGCTGGTAATCGCGCGCGCCAACGCACCCGAAGTCCTCGTCCAAAGCATCGAGCCAGAGCACCTACCTTATCTAGAAGAGTACCTCATCGCCCAACTACAAGCCGGACGAGCGCCGCCGCAACCGACCTTTGGCGTCTCGGCACCGCCGCCCTTCCAGCTTTTGGCGGCCTTTCTCAACGAGGCCGGGCCAGTCGTCGAACTAGATCTCAACAGCAATCCCACCATCCCCCCAGAAATCGACGTGCTATTCTGGGTCCAGCCCGAAGTCGTCACACCCGAGCACGTGCGGCAGTTGCTCGCCTTCCTAGCATCCGGCCGCAGTGCCGTGCTCGCCGGCAGCACCTACCAAATCGGCTACGCCCCACAGGAGGACGCGATTTCCTATTGGGTACACCACGCGCCGCCTGCTTGGGGGCAACTGCTCCAGCCCTTTGGCATCCGGCCGGTACCGGACCTGCTCGTCGATAAAAACACCGGGCCAGTCATCCTCGACATGGGCGAAGTCGTCGCGCCTTTTCACCTCCGGGTACTGCCTGCTTTTTACAACATGAAGAGCTTTGCCGCACCAGGTCGCGGCGGGCTTAATTTCGTCGCCGCTAGCGCACTCGAAGTCGATCCGCAGGCCGTCCAAGCCAAGGGCTTCCACGCGGAAATCGTCGGCACCACCACCGAAAGCCCCCGCGTCTTGCCCCTACCCACCGGCCCCTTTACCGACGCCGACTTAACCGGCGGCCTGCCCGTGCCCAAACAAAATTTGCTGGTCCTGCTCAAGCCGGACGATCCTTGGCAGGGGCAGCTATTCGTCTTGGCCAGCGCGTCGCCCTTCCAAGACGGCATCATCAACCAGCCCGGCTACGCCCACCGCGTCTTCCTGCAAAACCTCACCCGCACCTATGGACAACCAGAGCGCGTATTGCGGGGGCGCGTGGAAAAGGGCGGGCCGCAGCGACTGGTCCCGCCCGGCGCACTCGCCCGTTTCTTCTGGCGGTTCTTTGCGGTCTTCTTGGTACCCCTAGCATTTGTAGGTCTCGGCATTAGGCACTACCTCCGCTACAGCCGCCCGAGTTGGTCAACCGGCCGTTGGGGCCGCCAGCTCGGCCTCGCCTGCTTGGTGCTCCTCATCGGTGCGCTCATCTGGCGCGGTCGCGGCCCCTATCTCGACCTGACGGCCGACCAACTCAACACGCCGTCGCCACTTTTGGGCCGCTTGTTGCAGGGCACGTCCCTATCCGCCGAACTGATCGCCACGCATCGGGCCTCCATGCCCCGGCAGCTCAAAGACGCCGAAGACCGCATCCGCACTTTGCTCGCCGACTGCAACATTCCCCTGCGCGTGATCCGGCCCGACGCGCTGACCCCCGACCAACAGCAGACGCTCGCCGCCGAGGGACTGGTACCCTTCCCAGTCGAAAGAGTCCTCCACGACACGCTCGCCACCCAATACGTATGGAGCGGCCTGCGCCTACTAAGCAATGAGCGCAGCATGGTCGTACCGCGCCTCGACCAACACTCCCACCTCGAATTCCTCCTAGCCGCAGCCTCCCACAGTCTGCAACAGGGGCGCAAAATGCGCGTGGCCGTCATCTCCGACTTGCCGCGCCTCTCGCCAGCCGAAGCCCTCGAAGACTACCAGAAAAAGGGCCTCATCGCCCCAGGCGGCACCGACGTGTACAGCGACTTAAAAGCCCTGCTCGCCGACTATCTCTACGACGTCCACTACATCAACCCCCGCACGCCAGTCATGCCTCAAGACATCGACGTTCTCGTGTGGATGCAGCCGCGCCGCGACTCGGGTCCCATCCTGCTGCTGCTAAGCCAGCATCTCGCGCAGGGGGGCAAGGCCATCGTCGCCATGCAGCACTTCAACATCCAGCAGCGCCAGTACCGCGGCTCGGGGTTTCAAACAGTGTACTGGCCTCAGCCCCAATTCCAAGACCTCGACCGCTACCTGAAGCTCTTTGGCGTCGAACAGGTCCGCGAAGTGCTCTTCGACCGCACCCAGTCGCACCTCGACCTAGAGACCCAAGTCAACCGCACGGCCGTGCGCGAATACGACCCGCAAAAGGTCGCCTTGCCGTTCTTGATCCGCGCCGTCGGCCAGCACTACGACCTCACCTCGCCGATCACCCGGCACCTCGGCGATCAGCTCTTTATCTGGGGGAATCGCTTTGCCCTCCACTCGTCAGAACTAAGTAGTGCGGGCATAACGGCCCAAACCCTGATCTCCACCTCGCCCCAAGCCTGGGCGTATCCGTGGCAAGGCGGTTGGCTGCCGCCCGAGGTATTCGCCCCGCAGACGTACCTGCCCGGCCCCCAACCCCTAGCCGCGCTTCTTACCGGTCCCTTTCCCGAAGTCGCCTTCGTCGAAGACGAGGATGGCCGCGCCACACTCCAGCGCGTAGGCGAGCGTCCGCGACAAGCAGGAACCCTACTCCTGATCGGCTCTTCGGAAATGTTCAAAAACGAGCACCTGCTGACTCCGGGCTTTCAGCACGATCAATTCTTGCTCAATGCCGTGGCGTACAACACTTATGGCGAAGAGCTAGCCGCCTTACAGGCGCGGCGACCGACTCCGCGCGGCTTCCCCTTCCAAAGCACCGAATCCAAGCGTCTGTGGCGCGTGTTCATAGTAGGCGCAGGACCGTTGCTATTTTTAGGCTATGCCCTCTATCGCCGCACGAGGCGAACGTGATCCGCTTGCTCTGCGCCCTAGGGGCCTTGCTGGTCCTGCTCGTCCTCGGGGAGAGCGCGCTGCGCGAGCACCAGCGCACGGTGCGCCGCACCGCTGGAGCCTTGCGCCTCTTGACGCCCGAACCGGCCTCCGCAGTCGATCAGATTGAGGTCCACGCGGCCGGACGCCGTTGGCACTACGTCCGGCGCGGGAACACTTGGTATTTTCCCGCGTATCACCGCGCCTTTGTCCTCAATCGCCGCGTCGAGCACCTGCTCCAGAGCCTGCTCGCCACCCCAGCGACCTTTATCTCGACCGAGCCTGGAGACTTGGCCCGCTATGGCCTCGGTCCGGGCAGCGTCCGCATCCACCTGCTCGACCAACAGGGGCGTCCCTTGCTCGAAGTGCGCCAAGGTCGCGGTGCCCCCGGGGCCCGTGCGGGAGAATCGTACGTCCAGCGCATTGGTGCCGACAGCATCTTCCACCTTCACGCCCACCCCGTCCACGCCCTCGACACTGCTCCGCCCGCGCCAATGCTCGACCGCCGCGTCCTACCCCAAGCCCTACAGCGCAAGGGCCTCCGGCAAATCACCTTCTCCGGCGACCCTTCCTACCCGGTGCAATCCCTCAGCCGCCAGCTAAAAGCCATGACGGCACCAGGTCCTATGATGCCGACCTACGAGTGGATCGCCTCGTCTGCAACCGGTGCGGAGACCTGCCTCTCCGCCAATGCAGAAGCCTACACCGACTTCCTCAAGCGCCTGACGTGGTCGGCGTTGCACGATCCGAGCCGCACCGATGCCTTTGCCCGAGCCAGCTATCTCTATCTCGAAGACGAAGAGGGCACCATAGACACCCTCGCCATTGGCGCAGCCGACGACCGAGGCCGCTACCTCCGCCTCCACACCACCGGCCACATCTTCACCATAACGCCTGAAAAAGCCGCTCTCCTCTTCCCCACTCGCTCCGCCCTCCTCGACACCCTCCCCCAACCCTCGCCCTATCACCAAACTCGCTAGCCATGCTCTACCGCAACCTGCTGCGCCACCAGTGGAAAGAATTCCTCCGCAACCCCTCTTGGCGTGGCATAAGCGTCGCCTACGCCATTTTTCTAGTTCTGCTAGCGCTATACTTCCTGTTCGTCCTCGCCCTTTCGGGTGCCATGATCGGTCATCTAATAACTAGCCAAGATCCCACAGCCGATGTCGTCCGCGTAGTCAATCAGCACTTATTGAGTGGTTTCTTGCTCTTGTTCCTAGGCCGCTTACTCTTCCAAAATACGCCACAGCTAAAAATTGGCCCCTATCTTCACTTGCCCATTTCCCGGCCCGCGCTAGCGCGATTTTTCTCTTTGGCGGCCCTGTTCCACCTGCACAACCTATTGCCGCTGGCCTTCTTCATCCCGTTCTGGATCGTCAATCTAGCACTGGATTACCCAGCTTTTACAGCGCTGTCTTGGTTGGCGGCCATCGTGGCAGTCCTCGGTCTATCCAACTACTTGGTCATCTGCGTCCGCCTAGTCTTGGCCAGACGCGCCTTGCCAGTCTGGATCTTGGGCGGTGGAACCTGCGGCCTAATCGCGTTGGATTATTGGCGGCAGTGGGGCTATACGAACGCACTGTCGAGCGCAGTATTCGACTCTTTGCTGGGACCGGGCGGCCCCGTATTGGCGCTGGCCCTGCTAGTGGCGACCTGCCTGCTCTTTGGCTTGACCTGTCGCTTGTTAAAGGACCATTTGCACGACGAAGCCCCGTCCGAAAAAGGCTTCACTACTAAGTCTCAAAATCTACTCGACCGGCTAGCCGGCTTAGGTCCGGTAGGCCAACTGATGGCGTTAGAAATCAAACTAGCGATCCGCAACAAACGGCCCCGACAAATCCTGTGGTCTGCCCTGATGTTTTCAGCGGCGGGGCTGATAAACTTCATACTTCTTACCCGTGGTTCGTCCGACTCTGTTGTGCCTACGGCCACCTTAATATTCTACCATATTTTTTGGGGATTCTTTCTCACTAGTGGTTTCGTGGTCAACTATGGCCAATTTATGTTCGGTTGGGAGAGTCTTTATTTTGACGGCCATCTGGCCCGGCCAGTCCATTTCCGTCACCTGCTATGGGCCAAACTACTATTGCTGCAAATTTCCTGCCCGGTATTAGCCCTAGTGTGCCTGCCGTTCTTGCTGATATTTGCCTCTGAATTACTCGTCACGTACAGCGTCTTTTTGCTCTACAATATCGGTTTTAGCACGGCTTGTATGCTTTTTTTCGCCACCATGAACCGCAAACGTCTCTATATCGCCCCTTCCTCATTTTTTAACCAGCAGGGCACCTCCCTGCACCATCTGCTAGCCATCATTCCCTTGCTGGCCCTACCCGCGATCCTAATGCTGGCGACCGACTATGGCCCGTTGTCTCTAGCTGGCGGCGGCCTGCTGTGCTGGATGCTCAGTCCTGTTTGGGTCCGTCTATTGGCCCATCGGCTGCAAAAGTGCAAGTACCGCATGGCTGCCGGTTTTAGGGGGAGCACCTGAACATGCACCTACAAGTCCAAAATTTGCAAAAGCGCTACGGCCTAGCCACGGTCCTCGACCTGCCCGAACTCGATATCGACAGCGGTGCCAGCTTCGGCTTGGTGGGCAATAACGGCGCTGGCAAGACCACCTTTTTGCGCCTCGTCCTCGATCTGATCCGCCCGAGCGAAGGCCAAGTACTGCTCAACGGGCGGGACGTATCCCAAGACGACGCTTGGAAGACCTGCACGGGGTCCTACCTAGACTCTAACTTCCTGATCGACTACCTGACGCCCGTGGAATACATCCACTTCGTCGGCAGCCTGTACGGCATGAGCTCGGTCCAGATAGAAGAAAAATGGGACCACTACCGCCCTTTTTTCGGCGATCAACCGCTCGACGGGAGCGAGTATATCCGCAATTTATCCGAGGGCAACAAGAAAAAAGTGGGGCTTGTCGCAGCCTTGATGGTCGAGCCACGGCTGCTGGTACTGGACGAACCCTTTGCCAATCTCGATCCGACGAGCCAAATCCGCCTCAAGGACCTGCTAAAAACCCTCGACCAAACCACCGCTACGACACTCGTCATCTCCAGCCACGATCTCAACCACATCACCGAGGTCTGCCGCCGGATTGCCGTCATTGAGCGCGGCGTCATCGTGCGCGATATCAGCACGGCCCCGGATACGCTGCGGGAATTGGAGCACTACTTTGCCGTCGAAGAAACATAAAAGGTGCAGTCGCCCTACTTCGCCTATAAACACAAAAAGGGACCTCGATTTGAGGTCCCTTTTTGCTAACGCGCTGTGCCGCGGCTGCTACCTGAGCAGCAGCATCTTCTTGACTTCGCGGAACTCGCCACCCGCCTGCAAGCGATAGAAATACATCCCCGACGACAAGCTGTGTCCGCTGTCATCGGTCGCGTCCCACTCCACGGCGTAGCGACCCGCGCTCTGACGCTCGGCAACCAGCGTCCGAACCACCTGACCAACTACGTTATACACGGTCAGCTCCACGTCCGCCGCTTGCGGCAACGCATACTGGATCGTCGTCGTTGGGTTGAATGGGTTCGGAAAATTGTCCACCAAGGAGAATGAAGTCGGCAACGTCTGCAACGACAGCGACGCGCTCGCGCCATTGGCGTCCGTAACTGCGTACGTATATACGGTTTCTGCCGCCGCCCTCGGCGTACCCTCGATAGTCCGCGTGACCGCGTCGAACGCGAGGCCCGCCGGCAGGGCTGGCGACAGGCTGTACGTCAACGGGGCGGTGCCGCCCGAAGCCTCCGGTAATACGAGGCCCTCCACGCGCTGGCCAACGATGAATTCGCGGATTTCAGTCACGCCGTGCGAGGCGGTCGGAACGACCTTACTGGAGCCGAAGAGATTAAAAAAATCGTCAAAAGTCGGCCTCTCGTTGACCGTGATGGTGAAGGTCAGCGCGTCCGTGGTGCCGTCCTCGTCAGTCACTGTGTAGACGACGTCGACCGCGCCGTCGGTCGCGGCCGTAGGGGTGCCCGAAAGCGTCCGCGTGGCCGCGTCAAATGCCAAGCCCGCCGGCAGAGCCGAAACGCTATACGTCAGCTCGCCCGTACCACCCGAAGCCACCGGCAGCACCAAATCAGCAATCGCCGTACCAGTGGTGTACACTTGGTCGTCGATCGCAGCGTCCGCAGCAAAGGCAAGGGACGGTTCCTCCGTCTCCTCCGATTCCTCCGATTCCTCCGATTCCTCCGATTCCTCTGCTTCTGTCCCCTCACTGAACAAATCGAGAGACGAGCCAAAGTCACCAAACTCCGGGCGGATCCTGACCGTGATGGAGAAGGTCAGCGCGTCCGTGGCACCATCATCGTCAATCACTGTATAGACGACGGTGACCGCGCCATTGGTCGCTGCCGTAGGCGTGCCTGAAAGCGTCCGCGTGGCCGCATCAAACGACAAGCCCGCCGGTAGGGTCGAGACACTGTACGTCAACGGAGCAGTGCCGCCCGAAGCTTCCGGCAGCACCAAAGCGGCAATCGCCGTCCCAACAGTGTACCTGTAGTCGTTGATGGCAGCATCCGCGGGAAAAGAAAACGCACTGCTCCCACCCTCGCCGGTGTCTTTCAGCGTTATCGTCGCGGTGCCGACCACGATAGGATCACCATCTTCGTTTTGGGGATTGCTCGCAACCCTAAAGGTGATCGTCTCATTGGGCTCCTCCGTCCCGTCGTCGGTTGGAGTGATAGTGACCGTCGCCGAGCCTTGTGTCTGGTCGGCCGGAATCGTCAGAGAGACGCTAGGGCGTACATAGTCCACATCGCGTATCGCCGTACCAGCATCGGTCTGGAAGAGCAGGATTGCGTCTTCGTCCAATACCTTGCCTGTTAAAGTTGCAGTGATCGCAACCTCTGTTGCCCCGGCGTCCTCCCTTATCTCAGCGGGATTCACCGATAGCTCAATGGACTGACTAAGCGTTTCGTCGTCGAGGATCGTGATGGTCGTCCACTCCGAACCATCTGATGAGGTGGCCTGCATACTCAAGAACCTATCGCCATCCTCTTCTTCATTATTCAATGGAGTGAAAGTGAGAGTCGCAGTCCCACTAGTCCTGCCAGCCGGAATGGTGATGGCACTACCCGGAGGCAGTGTTGCTCTGTAGTCAATCTCGCGCACGGCCTCCTTGCCTGAGCCTGGAGACATAATCCTGAACCTCACGGGCTCGTCAACCACTGGGACTTCGTCCAAGGTAACGGTCAGCGCGATTTTCGTCGGCCCAGCATTCTCGCGCACCGAAGCGGGAGTCGCAGTCAGACTTGTAATACCAAGACTGGCTTCCGTTATTGTGATTTGTCCGGCAATAACATTAATGCCATCTGGATCACCCGTCACCGCAATAATGCCAGTCCCTCGGTCCTTGGGAACGATGGTAATCGTCGCTGTCCCCGACGCCTTGCGCTTGAGAATTTTTATCGAGGCCAGCGTCGCAGAGTAATCCGTTCCGCGCCCCGCACTAGAACTAGCCCCATCAATAAGTAATTGAAAAGACACGTCGCTGGTCATCACCTTTCCATCCAATTCTGCTGTCACGGCGATTTCGATTGGGCCAGCCCTCTTGCTTAGCATGGCCGGAGAGAACGCGAGACGGATATTCTGACTCTCCTTGTCGTTATCAATCAGCGTAATAGACGTCGGAATGACCGGAGTAGCACCGGCCGAGCCAGAAATCTCGATGTTGAGATCATCATCGATTCCGTCGTCTACATCGTCGTTTCCTTTGAGATCATCTTCAATGGGGGTGAAGATGATCGTCCCCGATGCCGAACTCTCGTCCTGCCGAATGACAAGAGTGGTCTGCTCTATAGTGAAGCGACTGTTGAGCCCAACCGTGCTTGGTGTCACGTTCACAAACGTATCCTCAGGCACATCAGCTAATTCACCAGAATCGTCGTAATGTTTAGCTACCACCGTGATTTCGGTCCTACCGGCTTCCTCGCGCACCCTCTCCCTATCCACAAATAGCCGAATTTCCGCCGCCTCCACGGGAGTCCACCCCAACGCCAAACCAGCGGCCAGCAGCCAAGAACGCCGCGTGAATAATTTCGTGCGTATCACGACTCAACCTCCTACCTAGAGAAAGAAGGAATTATATTTCATTATACGCGAAATGCAGGGTAGTTGCTACTTGAGCAACAGCATCTTCCTGACTTCGCGGAACTCGCCACCCGCTTGCAGGCGGTAGAAATACATCCCCGACGACAAGCTGTGCCCACTGTCATCGGTCGCGTCCCACTCCACGACGTAGCGACCGGCGCTATGATGCTCGGCAACCAGCGTCCGAACCGGCTGACCCACTACGTTATACACGGTCAGTTCCACATCCGCCGCCTGCGGCAACGCATACTGGATCGTCGTCGTTGGGTTGAACGGATTCGGGAAGTTGTCCGCCAAGGAGAACGCCTCCGGTCGCGTCTGAGCCACGGCCTTCGCTGCTCCTGGGTCGCTTATCGCAATCTCTACCGCGTCCCCCTTTAGCCCGTCAATCGTCCCGATCAGCCTGATGATCTCGTCGCCTTCCTCCAAGTTGTCGGCTCTTGGATCGACGTAAAAGTTCACCGTCCCTGTTATCGAGCCGGCCAGAATCTCAATCATGGGAGTAAATAGCGCGGCATAGTCCAAATCGCGCGTCGCCGTGGATTCGTTATCAATAGCCAAGTACACGGTTGCGTCTTCTTCCAATGCCTTGCCGTCCAACGTGGCGGTGATCGTAACAGTAGTCAAATCGTCATTCTCACTCAACGTGCTCGGGTCCGCCGACAGCGCGATGGACGTACTCGGCGTTTCGTCGTCTCGGATCGCGATGTTGGTCACTAGAGTCTGCCCGGTCGATACGAGCGTGGCCTGCACCCCTATCGCCTCCAAACCCTCTTCACTATTGTCGTTGATCGGCGTGAGGATCAGCGTCGCCATCCCCTCGGTAGCGCCGGCCGGAATGGTGATAAGCACTTCGAGGGTCACTGTGTAGTCCACATCGCGCGTCGCCGCCATCCCCTCACTTGGGGCCACAATAGCGAACTGCACGCTCTCGTCAGCCACCGCGGCGGTCTCCAAGGTAAACGTCAGCGAGACATCCGTCTCCGCAGCGTCCTCGCGGATCATCGCAGGTGCTGCCACCAGCCCAGCGGCCACAACCCCAGGAGCCTCCGCAGCGGGATTGACTTCAATGGTGAAGACCAGCGCTACACTTTCGCCCGAGTCAATATCGACCGCCGTGTACGTAACTTCGACCGCACCGTCAGTGGCTTGCGTAGGCGTGCCCTCCAGCGTCCGCGTGGCCGAATTAAACCACAAACCCGCTGGCAGAGCCGAGACGCTGTACGCCGGGTGACAGTCCTTATCCGTAACTTCCGGCAGCACCAAATCGACAATCGCCGTGCCCACGGTGTAGGTCCGGGCGGCAATCTCAGCGCCCGCAGCAAAGGCCAGTTCCTTCTCTGCCTCAGCAATTACAGTAATAGCAAAGGACAGCACGACCGCTTCGCCATCTCTATCGGTCGCCGTGTACGTAACTTCGACCGCACCGGCGGTGGCTTGCGCAGGCGTACCCGATAGCGTCCGCGTGGCCGAGTCAAACACCAAGCCCGCTGGCAGAGCCGAGACCCGGTACGTCAGGTCGCCATCGCCGGTAGCCTCCGGCAGCACCAAACTGGTAATCGCCGTGCCCACGGTATAGGTCTGGGCGGCGATCACAGCGCCCGCAGCAAAGGAAGGCACAGTGCCCTCGCTGCCGTCTCGCAGCGTTACATCTACCGTGCCGACCGTCAAATTGGCCGCTTCGCCATCGGCATATTGGGTGGTGACTTGCCGGTTGGCATACGGCACCGTCAGCCTAATTTTTTCTTCGCCTTCCTCAGTCCCGTCGTCAAACGGGGTGATGGTGATCGTCGTCGTCCCCGACACCGCGCCGGCCGGAATCGTCAGAGGACGCAGGACGGCCGTGTAGTCTATATCGCGCGTCGCCTCGGCCACATCGACGACCTCGTTATCCGCGTTTGTATCTTTGGGATCGGGGTCGATGATCAACAGCACGATCACGTCTTGGTCAAACACTCTCCCGTTCAACGTGCCGGTCACCGCGACATCGGTCCTACCAGCCCCCTCGCTCAGCCTAGTCGGAGTCACCGTCAACGAGATGCTCGTGCTGTTGGCGTCGTCGTCGGCGATCGCTATCGTTTTAACCACCGATACGTCGCCGACTGCGACCTGTATGTATATCAAACCACGCGCAACCTCTGCGCTGTCGTTGTAGGGAGTAATGGTGAAGGTCGTCGTTCCCTCAGTCTCGCCGGCCGGAATGATAAACGGCGCAAAAGACAGCGTGTAATGCACATCGCGCCTCGGTGTGCTCGTCACCGCACTCCCCGACGGCAAAGTCTCACCTGCTGACAACACGCGCAGCCGCACCGTCTCGTCCTCAGACAAGGCATTTGTCAATGAGACTTTCAACTCGATGGTCGTCTCACCAGCGTCCTCGCGCACACTCTCTTGACTAAGCGTAATGGCATCGGCTGTAGCAGCGACCGCTTTCTTTATTTTGATATCCAACGGGCGGACCGTTAGCCCATCTGCAATCTGTATCCCCGCATTATTCGCATCACTATCGGGCGTGGCCACCCGGATCGTGCCCGGCAGCCGGTTTCTAGGGGTTATAGTAATCGTCGCCGTCCCCGACACCTTATTGCGCGGAATCGTCAGCGTCGCCAGCGTCACCGTGTAGTCCAAATCGCGCTGCGCCTCGCGATTGTCCTTGGTCGCATCCGCATCGTCGATAGTGCCGTCGCCATTGGTATCGGCGTTGGGATTGGGCCCCAAGTCGGGATGATCGCCAATGGTCAAGACAAAACTCGTCGCCTGTCTTAGTACCTTGCCATCCAAAGTAGCCGTCACGGCGATCTCGGTCGCACCATCGAACCTGTTGAGTTCGACAATGTCGGCCGACAGATCGATGTTTTGGCTGTCTTTGTCGTCGTCAATCAACGTAAGCGTCGTCGGTGCCACCATCCTATTGCCAGCATTGCCGCTGATCGCAATAGGCAGATCTGCATCAACGATCTCATTGTTGATCGGAAAAAGCCGGATAGTCCCAGTTGCCCGTTTCTCGCCAGCCGCAATTCTGAGAACGGTCACCCTGATGCGGAAGCGACTATTAAGCCCCTCCTTGGAGATCCCCAAGAGCACGAAGACATCCGTTTCCACCGCTGTATCATCCGTAACTTCGACTGTCACCTCGACATCGGTCTCACCAGCGTCCTCGCGTACACTAGCGGGATTTACCGACAGCGCCAACTGCGCCTCGGCCTCCCCGCTCCATCCCAGCACCAAACCAGCGGCCAACAGCCAAGGCACAGAGGCCAGACGCCGCACCACCATCGCATGTATCATTACTTTACCTCTCCCATGTAAGAGTGGTTGCCTGTTGATTTATAACAAATAATAACAAGAAATAGGGCCTCAAACCTTCAGTTTGAGGCCCTATTTCCCTAACGCGTTGTGCTGCGAGTACTACTTGAGCAGCAGCATCTTCTTGACTTCGTGGAATTCGCTACCCGCTTGCAGGCGGTAGAAATACATCCCCGAAGACAAACTGTGCCCGTTGTCGTTCGTCGCGTCCCACTCCACGACGTAGCGACCCGCGCTCTGATGCTCGGCAACCAGCGTCCGAACCACCTGACCTACTACATTATACACGGTCAGTTCCACGTCCGCCGCCTGCGGCAACGCATACTTGATCGTCGTCGCCGGGTTGAACGGATTCGGGAAGTTGTCCGCCAGCACAAAGGTGGCCGGCAGCGTCTGCAACGCTAGCGAAGCGCTCGCGCCGTTGGCGTCCGTAACCGTGTACGTATATGCGGTTTCGGCTGCCGCCTGCGGCGTACCCGCGATGGTCCGCGTGGCCGCGTCAAACGCGAGGCCCGCCGGCAGGGCTGGCGACAGGCTGTACGTCAGCGGGGCGGTGCCGCCCGATGCCTCTGGCAACACGAGACCTTCCACGCGCTGGCCAACGACGAATTCGCGGATTTCAACCAAGTCGTGCGAAGCCGTCGGTACGATCTTACCGGAGGGGAAAAGATCGAAGAAAGAGTCAAAACTCAACCCCTCACTGACCGTGATGGTGAAAGTCAACGCGTCAACTTCCCCACCGCTGTCGATCACCGTGTAGATGACGATGACCGCGCCGTCGGTCACTGCCGAAGGCGTGCCCGAAATCGTCCGCGTGGCCGCGTCAAACGCCAAACCTGCGGGCAGGGCCGAGAGACTGTACCTCAGCGGAGCAGTGCCGCCCGATGCCTCCGGCAGCACGAGAGAGGCAATCGCTTGGCCAGCAGTGTACGCTTGATTTGGGATCACGGTGCCGTCGGCAAAAGCGAGGGCCGAACCATCCGGTTCCATCTCCGGCGGCGCTGCTTCGTCGCTCAGCGTGATCTCTGCTTCGCTCCCCGTCAATTCGTTAATCACACCGATCAGCTTGATGGTCTCGTTGCCTTCCGCTAGACCGTCGTCAATTGCAAGGATCGAGAACTGCGTGGACCCCTCTCTCGCGCCGGCTAGAATCGTAATCAACGGATTAAATATCGCGGAGTAATCTACATCGCGCGTCGCTGTTGACGCCTCACCAATGGCCACGACCACGGTTGCATTCTCTGTCAATGTATCCCCGTTCAACGTGGCGGTCACCGTAACGTTGGTTTGACCGCTTCCCTCGACTATCGAGGCCGGATCCACCGATAGCGTGATGGATGTACTCGGCGTTTCGTCATCGACGATTTTGATGTCCTTCATTAGCACCCCACCAGAGGCGAACGTAGCCCGCACGCCGATCGCTCTCGGGCCGTCCTCCGCGGTGTTGTTAATGGGAACGAGTGTGAGGGTCGCCCTCCCAGTGGTAGTACCGACCGGAATGGTGACGACCGCCTCCAAGGATGCAAGGTAGTCCACATCGCGCACGGCCGGCGTGCCTTCGCTTGGAGCTCCAATCGTGAACGTCACGGTCTCGTCCACAACTCTGGCCGCCGGCAAGGTCACGGTCAACGAGACTGACGTCGTCCCAGCGTCCTCGCGAATTTCCGTCGGCGTCACCGATAGCTGCACGTCCGCATCCGCAGGCGGGGGCGTCACCGTACCGTCGCCCTCTTCGACCGTGATGGTGAAGGCCAACGCGGAGGCGTTCCCAGCACTGTCGAGCACCGTGTAAACGACGGTGACCGCGCCAGTGGTCGCTGCCGTAGGCGTACCCGAAAGCGTCCGCGTAGCCGCGTCAAACGACAAACCTGCCGGTAGGGTCGAGACGCTGTACATCAGCGGAGCCGTGCCGCCCGATGCCTCCGGCAGCACGAGAGAGTCAATCGCCGTGCCAACCGTGTACTCTTGGGCGGCGACCGCATCGGCGAAGGTCGGGCGCGTCGGATCCGTCGGCGTTGTGGGCTGCGTACCGTCGTCCTCATCTTTCAGCGTTATCGTCGCTCCGACTACAGAGAGCTTCTCTTTGACTCCGTCATCAGCTATAGCTTCGGGTTCACCCGAACTCTTCAAGCCGATCTTCTCGTCCCCTTCCTTCCCGTCGTTGGCCGTGGGGGTGATGGTGATCGTCGCCGTCCCGAATGTCGAGCCGCCCGGAATCACCAAGGAGCTAAGGCTAGCTGTGTAGTCTAAATCGCGCGTCGCCGCCTTATCATCATCATCCACATCGCCATCGCCATCTATATCGTTATGAATGACCAAGGGCACGATCACGTTGTCTTGGAACACCTTCCCGTTCAAAGTGCCGGTCACCGTGACCGCGGTCGCCCCATCGCTCTCCTTTACCTCGGTCGGACTCACCTCTAGCGTGATCGAATCGCTCGTGGTGTCGTCGTCGGTAATCAGGATGCCTGTAGAGTAGGTTTTTCCTCCAACCGTCGCATTCACCACAAAAGCCCGCAACCCATCTTCTCTGTTGTTGTTGATGGGAGTGACGGTCATCGTCGTCATCGCCTTGGTCTGGTTTTTCGGGATGACGAGTGACTGAACTTGCGCCCGATAATCCACGTCGCGATCCGCATCATCCGCGTCGTCGAAACGATCGTCATTTAGCGCCGTTATGTGAGAGTCGTCGTCCGAAATGGTGAACAGCACCGTCTCGTCCGTCAACAAGGCGTTCTGCAAGGAAATTTCCAGCGTGACATTCTTCGCCCCAGCGTCCTCGCGGATCCTGAAAGGCGTCGCTGTGAGCCCTTTAATCGCTGTCTCAGGACCCTCCGTTATCCTGATTGAAGCCGGATTAACTGGTATGGAAATGGCAGGGGTTCTCGTATTCTTAGCGTTAGCAGGCATAAACCGAATAGAACCCATTCCTTCGTTCCGGGGGGTGATGGTAATCGTCGCCGTCCCCGACACCTGGCGCCGTCGAATGGTTACCGGTCTCAGCGTCGCAGTATAATCTACATCGCGCCTCGCGATAGTCGTCCCATCTGCACCCGCATTATCAATAACCAAATCAAAGGTCACATGGTCGTCTAGCGTCTTTCCATCGAGCGTGGCCGTCACCTCGATCTGGGTTTCACCATCGTTCTTAGTTATCGTGGCATCCGAGAACGAAAGACTAATCGCCGTGCTTTCCTTGTCGGTGTCAACCAGCCGGATATCGGTTGCCCCGGCAACAGCACCGGTTGCCCCAGCGGCAACAAAAGTCTTGATCGTGACCAGCAGATCGTCGTGGGGGGGGGTGTCACTTTCAATGGGGGTGAATCGGATCGTCCCCGTCACCTCTTTCTCACCCTTGGAAATCACGAGCGGGGGAAATGATATGCCGAATCGAGAGTTGAACCCGGTCTGATTGGCACCCAGAGTCAAGGGGGGCACGGGCGTATTCTCATCCACCGCCGTATCATCGCCAACTTTGACTGTTATCTCGATATCGGTCCCACCAGCGTCCTCGCGCACACTATTAGGATTCACCGATAGAATGTAGTCTGGCTCTATCGCTATTTGCTTGGCGAAAGACGGTATAGCCGCTCCAGCTAAAGGAGTGCCATCGTCGTCGTCGACAACCACATCCATCCTTACCCAATAGAATCCCGTTCCTCCAGTAGTGGGAGTCGTATCCTTACTGTCGAAAAGAAGGACGGCTCTGCGGATGTGAACGCCTGTAGCTGCATTATCTCCTGTAAAAGTAGCAACAGTTCCAACCGCAGTAAGGGTACCAGAAATATCACTAGGAATTTCTCCCCTAACCAAAGTCAGCGTGTACGTTGTGGCTGGGTCCCCATTTCCCGAGTGGAAATTCTTCGCATAAGACGTACTCCAATGCACAATAACCGAATCGGTTAATGCGCCTTCTGCGCCTGCTGGATCCAACTTATAGGATAGACGCAAATAGGGATCGGTGGCATGTCTATGTCCCGTCACGCGGCTGTGATTAGCCTCACCGGTATCAGCAGCTTCATCAGCCACAGCCTCCCCGCTCCACCCCAGCACCAACCCAACCGCCAGCAACCAAGGCGCGTACGCCAACCGCCTCATTAACAACTTCGTGTGTGTCATTACTCTACCTCCCCAGGTTGTGAGTAATTACAGATGGTTTAGAATGTGGGAGCTAGGGCCCGCCTCGAATTGGAGACCCTAGCTCACGAACTCGCTGCGTGCTTACTTGAGCAGCAGCATCTTCTTGGTTTCGAGAAATTCACCGCCTGCCTCAAGGCGGTGGAAAGACATCCCCGACGATACGCTATGTCCACTGTCGTTAGCCGCGTACTGACCGACGACATAATAGACAGTCAACTTCACGTCCGCCGTATCAATAACTTTCTGTGTAGCATTACTCTACCCCCCCGAGTTAAGAGTAATTCTATAGGTTAATCAAATATAGCACATAGGGCCTCAAATTTCAATCAGAGGCCCTATTTTTACAAACGCGCTGTGCAGCGAGTGCTACTCGACGAGGATCACAATGCCTCAATTCGATATACGTGCCGCTGGCCAAGAAGCGACACAACGCTTGTTGGGCGATCGACAATTACTGCAAATAGCTCCAGAATATCCCGTCCCAAAACACTCATATCAAGTGCCTCAAACTGAGTGAAGGCAGCATACTCGCCGCGAAATGCAACGGTCCTGCCCCCATCTCGCTTAAGGCGAATCTGCGTCGCGACCGTCACAGACTCTGCAATTCCTCCGACACCGCCGATATTCATCTGGGTTGGAGCTTGCGGAAAACCGAGGATCTCAAAGATAGCTGCGCTGAAAACGGTGCGGTCCGCACCCGTATCCACCAGAAACGCAGTCGGTTCCCATACCCCGCTGACGGCCTGGATCGCACCGCGGATCACAGGGCGCACTATGCCGTCGTCACATGCGTACCATTCGCCATCGATGCGCATAAATGCGCGCTACCTTGTCTTTTGGTATATACTGGACGAAACGGCCTTTATCCTCAGGGTGCGCGGCTGTCGCCAGTGCAAGAGCTTCCTTAGCCGTAGCAGCTTCAAAGAGTTCCTCGCCGGCAATACATATACACCGACCTCGATACTTATCATATACCTCTGAGGCATGGACCTGTAACCAAGCTGCATTGCGGTCGAATTGCTCGCGCTGCGCCTCGGCTTCCGCAAGTTGGATCGAATCCGTTATCTCTTCAATGACGATCGGAGAAACCTGTTCGCTCATGGTCTCGGTCTCCTTCGGAAAGGAAAGCCCCGGCCAGCACGCCAGCCGGGGCAAAAGAAAAAACTCAACCTTTCAACAGGTCAGGGACCACTTACTTGAGCAGCAGCATCTTCTTGGTTTCGAGAAACTCACCGCCTGCCTCCAAGCGGTAGAAATACATCCCCGAAGACAAACTGTGACCGCTGTCGTTCGCCGCGTCCCACTCCACCGCGTAGCGACCCGCGCTCTGATGCTCGGCAACCAGCGTCCGAACCACCTGACCTACTACATTATATACGGTCAGTTCTACGTCCGCCGCCTGCGGCAACGCATACTTGATCGTCGTCGCCGGGTTGAACGGGTTCGGATAGTTGTTGGCCAACGCGAACGCCTCTGGACGCGTCTGCAACTGCACCGGCGCCGGCAAGGCCAAGCGGTTGAAGCCAAACTCGCTGTCATACGTCTGGCTGTCAGTGATCTCAATAACCGTGTTCTCGATCTCCGTCGTCGCGCGGAAGACCAAGCTCAGCGCCACCTCGCCCTCGGAGACCACGTCCCCGTGGGCGACCAGCGCCAACACGCCAGCCTCGTCGCTCAGCACCTGCGGCGCGGCCAACGCGCGGCCACCCAGCGGCTGATCGGTCAGCGCCTCGACGAACTCCAGCTTGTCGGCCTCATACTGCACCTGCAAACCATAGCCCTTGACCGCGGCGAAATCCGCCAAGCTCACGTCGAGAACGAAGTCCTCACCCACGATGGGCATGGCCGTCCGCGCGTCCAAATACATCCGCGCACCATCGTTGAGCCCGGCAAACATGGGCACGCGCTTGCCCGCAGCAGCCGTGCTGCGACCAAAGTTATCGGCAAAGACGAAGAAGTCGTCGAAGTCGATCATCCCGTTCGGATCAAGGTCAAACGCCGGATCAAACCCGGAGTCTTCCGCCGTCAGATCAAAGAGATCGGCCAGAATGAAGAAGTCGTCGAAGCCCACGCTATTATCTGCGCCGAACAGACCGAAGATCGCGCGACCTGCGCTATCCACCGCGATGTTGCGCACGGCCATCGCCGTATGCTCGATGTCGGAACCCGTCTCGTTGTCCAGGTCGAAAGGCCGCACCTGATAGGTGTAGCGCACGCCATGAAGGGCCGTCTCATCGACAAACGAGGTCACGCCGCGCTCGACCTGCGCGACCCTGACGAACTCATCTTCGCCCGCAGCGCGGCGATAGATGCTGTAGCCATGGACGCCGACAACGGGCTCCACCGCAGCCGGGCCAACGGCCAGGGCAACAACGCCCTGCAAGACTTGGTCAGACGGCGAGAGCGTCCACGTCAGGACGATGCGGCTGCCCTCGTCGTTGGGCGCATCCAAGGCGCTGAACGCCGGCACGGCCAACGGCGCGATGTTGTCGATAGCGCGAACCGGCTCGTCCGTGACGGTGATTTCCGACTGTTGCGGCGCGCCCTCGACTTGCTGCAGCCTCGGGGCCACACCTTGTGCGTAAGCGAGTGCTTCCGGCAGCAGCGAGGCGAACACTGGCCCATCACCGGCTTGAGCCGCGTCCATGCTGGCCATCAGCGTCTCAGCCATCTGCTCATAGGGCTGGTTTTCAGCACCGACGAACGCGGCCTTAGCGGTAACAACGAGCGTGGTTCGACCGTCGCGCTCGGCGGCAATGCCCCAGCGGGTGGCGACATTGTCGAGCGTAGCGACGATGGTGCGGCCAATATTAACGCCCGGCACGGCATCTACCTCGGCCCAAGGAATCATTTCATTGTTCAGCGAGGGTATTTCGCGGAAGATGCGATAGCCGTCGATCTCGTCGTGCTGTTCCGACAGAGGCCAAGTCAGCATCAAAAAGCCGCCTTGGTCCCCTTGGCCGTCGGCACCCTTGTAATCTTGGGCCAACAGAATGTTGGGAGCGTCCAACGGAGGCAGCATCACCTCGATGTTGAACGGCAGCAGTGAAGCACTCGCACCATTAGCGTCCGTAATCGTGACTATGACTATGGTCGTACCTACCTCGGAGGGCGTACCCGAAATCATCCGCGTGGCCTCGTCATACGATACGCCAGCGGGAAGCCCCGACACGCTGAGGGTATAAGGCGGGGTTCCCCCCCCCAACTGCTGCAACGTGGCGTCGTCCGGCAGCGACAGCGGATCAATCGCCGTGCCTACCTCATACGTCAGAACGCCGAGGCTCGAGGTCTCCGGTGCAGTCACTTCGATGGTGACCGGTGGCAGTGGAGCACTCGCGCCATTAGCGTCCGTAACCGTGATTACGACCGTGGTCGTACCTACCTCGAAGGGCGTACCCGAAATCATCCGCGTGGCCTCGTCATACGATAAGCCAGCGGGAAGCCCCAACACGCTGAGGCTATAAGGCGGGGTTCCCCCCCCCAACTCATGCAACGTGGCGTCGTCCGGCAGCGGCAGCGGCTCAATCGCCATGCCTGCCTCATACGTCAGTTCATTGGCCGACGCGGTATGAGCACCGGGAAAAAAACCGCTTGCCGCCAAAAGAGCTAGAAAAACAACAATTAGCGATGTTCGCTTCATGATTCTCTCCTATTAATGAATGTAGCGGGCGATTGCTCGACGAAGAGAACCAGCAAGCGGCTGACTCTTGACGACTGCCCTAGGGTAGGTTCCTTATCTTATTTAAGAAAGATAATAATAACAAGCATTTTTTTGCAATCTGGTAACCGCATGATCATCGACATCTTGGGGCTTTAAAACTTGCGTCAGCCCGCTTTTTCTCTTACATCCTATTCTATCCCACACACCCCACCTATCCCCAAAGGAGTCGCTCTATGAAGCGCTTACTTGTCAGTGCGTTGTCCCTCGTCCTCGTCGGCGCACCGGTGGTGGCTGATGACGAAGCGGATGAAGCGAATGTCTATGAAATGGGAGAAGTGATCATCACCGGCTCCAAGCTGCCGCAGACGCCGGGGAATGTGACGCAGAAAATCTCCATTATCACCGCCGATGAGATGGGCTCTTTAGTCCTTGGCAACGGCAACCTAGCGGAGATGCTCTCCTACACCCCAGGCAACTTCGCCAACGTCCTCTCCCGCAACGACGCCAACTGGGGGTCGTCTGGCGGCTTGGCGCACACCTACAAGGGGTACATGCTCGACGGCCTGCCGATTGACGCCTTCGTCGATCTCCAGAGCCTCGATCCGTGGGCCTTCCAACGGGTCGAAGACCAGCGCGGCTCAGCCTCGGTCCTCTACCCAACCTATCTGGCCATGGACTTCGCCGGCAACCAGTCGCCATTGGCCGGAACGGCCAACTTCATCCTCAAGGAGCGCGTCGCGAGCACCCGCACCAGTGCCTCGGCTTATTACGGCTCCTACAACACCCTCGGCGGGCGCTTCTTCCACCAGCGCGCTGCCGGCAACCTGCACATGTTCTTCGGGGGGCACCACGAGGACTCGGACTACACCGACTACGGCACCGAAGGCTCGTGGCTACAGATGGATGACGACCCCGAGTACGAGAAAACCAAGATGTACATGCGGGGCACTTACTTCCTCGACGACCACGGCCAGCGGGCCTCCATCTACGCCCACCGCACTTGGCACACCGGCGACGCCGGCCGCATCAACCGGGACTTCGGCCACACCTACACCACCCTGAACGCCGGGTACACCAACCCGTTCGCCGACAAAGCCACCCTCCAAGCTAAGATCGGCTACCGCGACTACGTGCGCCGCTGGGAGGAGGATGGCATCTGGGAGGATCCCAAAAGCCGCGAACTGCGCTCGGAGGACGGGGTTGACCAGTCCGTCATGCCAGCCGATGTCTCCCTCTCCATTATCACCCGGGAGTCGGATGTGCTCACCGTGGGTGCCGATTACCAGCTCGCCTCGTACGCGACCTCGCGCGAGACTGGCGAGATAAGCCCCGGCAACGACGCCACGGCCACGGCCATCGGCTTCTACGCCCAAGAGGAGTTGCGGATGAATCAACTAATTCTCCGCGCCGGGGGACGCTACAACATCATTTCCCACGACATCGACCTGTTTCAGGGCGCTCCTCCCGGCGACGACAGCAACTCTTGGAACAAGGTCCTGTTCAGCGGCGGGGCGCGCTACAACCACAGCGACGAGCTCGCGCTGTACGCCAACCTAGGCACCAGTTTCAAGGCCCCTTCCCTCAAATCGGTAGGCGGCACCATCCCCTTGGCAAGCAAGGGGGACAGCACAGTTAGCGGCCATGTCCCGAACCCGGACATCAAACCAGAGTCCGGGACCAGCTTCGACGTAGGGGTGAACCTCCGGCCGAGCGATGGCTTACAGGTCGGCCTGCGCGGCTTCAACATCCTGCTCGCGGACCAGATCGCGCAGCGGGCCGTACCCGATGCCCCCCAGTCCGAGGACATCAACGCCGGCAACACCACGACGCGCGGTGCGGAAGTCGAGATCACCCACCGCCTCAACGAGCAAGTGGAGTGGTTTGCCAACTACACCTATACCAGTGCCGAAGTAACCGAGAACACCGAAGATCCGAGCAAGGTCGGCGCTAAGATCAACTTCGTGCCAGAAAGCGCGATTGGCGTCGGGGTGCATCTGACCTTTCCACAGGGCTTGCGGGCGACGGTCACGGCGCAGTCCTACAGCGGCATCTACCAAGACATCAGCAAAGACGCCGAGACCCTCGACGGCTACATCCTAGTGAACGCCCGCCTCGAACAGCGCGTCCGCACCCAAGACGGATACGACCTGAGTCTCTATCTCGAACCGTACAATATCACCAACCAGACCTTTGAGATGCCGTGGGGTTTTCAGGACCCCGGCTTTTCAGCCAACGGCGGCCTAATGGTATCCTTCTAGCGCCATCGTAGGGGCGGTTCGCGAACCGCCCCTACACCGATGGGGCGCGGTCCCAACTGATGGCTATATTATTTTTTTTCCTCCTCTCCAGTGCCCCGGCTTTCGCCGAAGGCGTCGCAGCCACCGACTTCCGCGGTCGCCGCATCGAGCTAGACAAACCGGCCGAGCGCATTGTCTGCCTACTCGAAAGCGCCCTCACCGGCCTGTACATGCTCGGAGCTGAAGCGCGTCTCGTCGGCATCTCGACCAATATCTACCAAGAGAGCGTCTTCCCGTACTACGCGGCTATGGACGAACGCATCCGCGAGCGCACCCTACCGACGCCGGGCAACTGGGACTTCGTCAACATCGAGAGCATGGTGGCGCTACAGCCAGACCTAGTCATCCTCTGGGCCGGTCAGGAGGAATCCATCGCCGCCCTTGAAGAGAAGGGGATCCCGGTCTTCGGAGTCTTCATCGAGCGCTTTGCGGACATTCACCGCGAGATCACTGCCCTCGGCGAACTGACCGACACCCAAGAGCGAGCTGTCGAGCTCCTCGCCATTGCCGAGGAGGAGTTGGAAGCAGTGCGGCGCAAAACCGTCCTCGGCGAAGGAGAAGCCAAGCCGCGTGTGTACTTCATGTGGGACCAAGGACCGCTGGAGACGGCCGGCCGCAACAGCACCGTGCAGGAGTTAATTGATCTGGCCGGGGGAACCAACGTGGCGGCCAACAGCGAGCTAGAGCATCTCGTCGTCAATCTCGAAAACGTCCTCGTCTGGAACCCAGAGTTAATCGTCATGTGGTGCAACGACCGGCTCGATGTCGAGGACATCGGCGAGTTGTCCGGCTGGCGCTCGCTCTCAGCCGTGCGCAACGGGCGGGTGCGCGAACTGCCCGATCCCTTCTCGTGCGACTTCTGGACCCTCAAATACATCTTCACCGTCGATCTCGTCGCCCGCTGGTGCCATCCAGACCGCTTCTCCGCAAAAGACCTAGAAGAGCTGCGGGCCGACCTACTAAACAAGCTGTACGGGGGGCGGCTCGGGAAACTGCCGTCTCTCTCGTACGGGACAGGAGACGGCCCGTGAATAGCGCGTTGCGCCGCCGCCTTATTTACGCCCTGCCGCTGCCGGTCCTCTTCGGCTCCCTCCTGCTCGGCCCTTCGGCCAGCGCCGAGGCGTGGGAGATTCTCGTCTGGCTCTACGGCCTGCTCTTTCTCAGGCCCGCCGCCGGAACCGAAGAGTCGCTGGTGGGAACAATCGTGTGGGAGGTGCGCCTACCGCGCATTCTCCTCACCTTTCTGGTGGGCGGTGCCTTGGCCGCATCCGGCAACGCCTTGCAGGCGATGTTTCGCAATCCCCTCGTGGCCCCCTACATCCTCGGGCTTTCCTCCGGTGCCGCCTTTGGCGCAGCTATAGCCCTAGTTCTGCCGTTCCTACCACTCCAGCCGACGGCTTTCGGCTTTGGCCTGCTCGCCGTGGGCTTGGCTTACTTCCTAGCCCGCACCCGCAAGACCGTGTCGGTCGTCTCCCTCATTCTCTCGGGGGTGATCGTCACCGGGATTTTCACGGCCCTGCTGACCATCGTCCAGTTCCTCACCGACCCGTACAAGCTGCAAACCATCGTCCACTGGACTATGGGCAACCTGCACAATTCGAGTTGGGCCAAGCTGTACTCCGCCGCTCCGGGGATAGGCATTGGCGTGATCTGGCTCTTCCTCTTTCGCTGGCGCATGAACGTGCTGGCCCAAGGCGACGACGAAGCCCGCGCCGTCGGCCTGAATCCAGAGCGAGAGCGAGTGCTGATCCTCATTCCAGCAACCTTGGCCGCTTCAGCGGCTATTGCCGTGGCCGGTGTCATCGGCATGATTGGCCTCGCCGTACCGCACATGGTGCGCATGATGCTGGGGCCGGACAACCGCCACACCCTACCGGCCTCCTTTGCCTTTGGCGGAGCCTTCCTGCTGCTGGTCGATACCTGCTCGCGCACGTTGGCCTCCTTTGAAATTCCGGTCGGGGTCTTCACCACCCTGCTCGGCGGGCCGTTCTTCATCTTCCTCCTCAAAAAGGCGCAGATCGGATGGGAGACCTAACACCAGCGATTCAAGTCGAAAAGCTCTCCTTTGCCTACGACGGCAGGCCGATCCTCAACGAGATCTCGCTGGAGATCCCGACAGGGCAGTTCACCGTCTTGCTCGGCAAAAATGGCAGCGGCAAATCGACGCTCATGCGCATCTTAGGCGGCTTCCTCGACTTTGAGCGCGGCAACGTGCAGATCATGGGGGAGGAGATTCGCTCCTTCTCGTCCCGGCGGCGGGCCCGCGTCCTCGGCTACCTGCCCCAACACCACCGGCCGATTTTTCCCTTTTCCGTGCTCGATGTGGTCCTGACCGGCCGCGCCAGCTACGTCTCTTACGTTCCCAAACAGGAGGACGTGGAAATCGGCATCGCAGCGCTAGAGCGGGTCGGCGTTATCCACCTGAAGGAGCGCCCCTATACCGAGCTATCAGGGGGGGAACAACAACTCGTCCGCATCGCCCGAGTTCTAGCCCAACAGCCCCGTCTCATCCTCCTCGACGAGCCGAGTTCGCACCTCGACTTTCTCAACCAAGCGCACCTGCTGCGCCTAATCCGCGAGTTGGTCGATGCCGACCTCACCGTCCTCGCCGTCCTGCACGACCCCAACAGCGCCTTCCTCTACGGGGATCACTTCATTTTCCTCAAGGATGGTGCAGTGGAGCGACTACCAGCGGCCGAGCGACCATGGGACCGCGATTTTCTAGAGCGGATCTACGACACTGAAATGGATTCGATCCCCTACGGCGACCGCGCCCTTGTGGTACCGAAGGGGTAAGCGGCCTCAGCCGCTGTGCAGGACTATCTCGCGGTCGTCGCCGCGCAGAGGCAACTCGACCCAAGCGCCGCCAGCGCGGTGGGAGGCGTGAAAGGCAATGATCGCCTCTAAGGTGCGCACAGCTTCCCACGCGTCGTAGGAAAAGGGTCCCTCCCCGTCGAGCCAATTGACAATCTCGGCCACGGCCCGGTCCATGCCGCTGTCCGGGGAATCATCGGGCAGGAACTCGCGGTCGTCGCCGCGCACGATCTCAATGTCGCGGTTGCGGCAGATGGCGTAGCCCTCTGTGCCGTGGAAGCGGTGGCGTAGTGGCGCAGTGCCGTAGTCAGCGGCGTCAACCGTGCAAATCAAGTCGCCCTGCGGCGCACCATCGGCCGCGGGCAAATCGCGTCCCAGTCTCAGCAAGCCCCAACCGCCCGGATCGGTAAAGTCGTCGCCGCGACAGTCGGGTTTTCTCGACAGATCGAGAGTGCCGGAGACCGCGGTCACCGGCAGGCCGGTGGCCATCTGCACGGCATCAATCATGTGCGTGCCGACGTTGCCGAGGCGGCCAGAGGTCCACTGGAGCGAAGCCGAGGTCAACGTGCCGAGCGCACCAGCGGCGATGCGGTCGCGCAGCCCCCGATAGCCGGGATGGAAGCGCAGGTTGTGGTTGATGACGAGCAGAGCATCGGCCTCGTTGCAGACGGACAGCATGCCCTCGGCCTCGGCGACCGTCGCCGCAATGGGCTTTTCGCAGTAGATGGCGCGGGCACCGGCTTCTACCGCCGCTTGGGTGATCTCAGCGTGAACGGGGGTGTACGTGGCGATCGAGACAATGTCGAGGGGCGCGGCTGCACGGAACATCTCGCGCCAGTCGGCAAACGCGGACACGCCGTAGCGCGCGTGGAAACGCTCGCGCCGCCCATCGTCGCGGCTGCTACCGGCGACTAAATCGACCCGGTCGTGATTGCGCAGTGCTCCCACGTGCGTGCCGTCGAGGTCCTCGACGAGCTGGCCGAGGGCGTCGCCCGAGACTTGGTCCGCACCTCCGATAAAGCCCAATCCCACGATCGCTGCACGGTATCTCGTTTCTCCTGCCATGGTAATTCCTCCTTAGGTTGCTCCAAATCATCAGGCCCCGAGGCCGAGTACACATACGCAAGTACCGGGAATTCCTAATTCCTAATTCTCAAGCCGAGCACGCGCGCACAGGTACCTCCCATGATCGCAGCCAGATCCTCGGCGGAGAGGAACTCGCAGTAATCCTCAATCCAGCGGCGCGACTGGCGATAGGTGCAAAACCGGTTCTGGAAGGGCATGTCCGTACCCCACAGTAGCCGGTCGGCACCAATGCGCTCGACCATCTGCTCAAGCGTCGGCCACAGTTCGCGGTACGGATAGTCGAACAAGTCGCCGAGGCGCACCGGGAAGCAGACCTCCAAGCTCAAATTCGGATTGTCGAAGGGAGCCCATATCTCGTCGGGCAGTTCAATCCGACTCGGAGAACCGGCGGGATCGTCGTCGAGGAAAAGACGCCACGGAAAGCCATGCGTGAGGCTGCACAGCACGTCCGGGTAGCGCTCCATCCAGCGCACCAAGATGTCGAGCTCTGCTAGGTAGCCGCGCCGCCGACTCTCCACAGTCTGCAACACCGACGCTTCGCCCGGCCCGGTGCCGAGCGTAAAAAACACGGGCACGCCGAGCGCGGCCACCTCCTCCCAAAACGGACGCAGATGCTCCCCATCCCACGGATCGGAACGATAGTAATAAGCGTGGGGCGGGTTGAACTTGATGGCGTGCAGGCCGTGCTGCTCAACGGCAGCGACGGTTTCGGCGATGACGGCATCGAGTTCGCTGGCCAAGCGCCACTCATCGACGGGGGCCATCGAATAAATGCGCTCTGGATCGACGGCGACCGACTCCGCCTGAAACGCGGGGTCGCGGCCCAGCATGGCATCGACGTGCAACAGGACCTTATCGACGCCAGCGTAGTCCATCTCGGCCAGCAGATTGTGGGGCGTGTACTCCAAGTGGGGCAAATTGGGCGGATAGAATTGCTTAGTAAAGTCCTCGCCGTCAATCGTCCACACCACCCGGCCCTTGTCGTGATCGACGCGGAAATTGACATCGGGCAGGTCGTCGAAGTCCATGGCTCCACCGGGAGCTGCCAGCACATCGGAAGAAGCCGGTGCGCGGTCGCGGATGCGCCAAGCGGGCTGGTGGTGGGAGGCCTGACCGCCCTGGACCCAGCGCAAGTGGTCGGCGGCAGTGGGATGCCCGGCGGGAGAGTCGGCGGGGGGGAAGCAGTAGGCATGGGAGTCGATAATCATGGGCAGCACCTCGGCAGCAGCGACTAGAAGGTAGGAGGAAGAGTATATCTCTTAGAAAATGATGTCAACGAAAGGGATCATCTGAAGGAGCGAGCGCAGCTTGACCCACCATCAGAAACGCTGTTTATTCGGTCCTATCCACTGTTGCCTCCAACCTTGCGCAACTACGGCTCCCATCATCCTAAGACACTCCAGAGTGCCGAAGGAGCGCCTACCGTGGAGAAAACCCATGTCCATAGAACGAGCCATACCGCGAATACTATTAGCACTAGTAGCGATGGCGATTGCAGCTTCAGCTTGGGGGGATGAGATTGGCGAAGCGGGACGGTTACCCGTCGGGACAGTAGCTGCTGAGGAGGGGGAAACGGATGCCCTCAGCGATATGCTGCGCTCTGAAGAGCTGAGCTTAGGCCTGATCGTGGGGGCGTTGGCGCTGGCCCTTTTCCTCGGCGCAGCCCACGGGCTAGAGCCAGGGCACGGCAAAACCATCGTCGCCGCCTATCTCGTCGGCGCGCGCGGCACCGTGGGCAATGCCCTTTTCCTCGGCGGGGTAGTCGCCCTCACACATACCTCCAGCGTCATTTTGTTGGGCCTAGTAGCGCTTTTTGCCTCCCAGTACATCCTGCCGGAACAAATTTTTCCCTGGCTCGGCACGGCGTCCGGTCTCCTGATCATGGGGCTAGGCACATGGCTTTTGGTCAATCACCTCAGAGGCCGCGGCCCCGGCTACAGCCACGCCCATGGGGAGCATCATCACGGACACAGCCACGAAAAAGAGCATCTCCACGAGCACAGCCACAGCCACGCCCATGGAGCGTATCTCCACGGACACACCCATGAAGAAGAATATCTCCACGAGCACGTCCACAGCCACGCCCATGAAGAGCATCTCCACGAGCACACCCATGAAGAAGAGCATCTCCACGAGCACAGCCACAGCCACGCCCATGGAGAGCATCATCACGGACACAGCCATAGCCACGAAGAGGAACATCACCACGGACATGGCCATAGCCATGAAGAAGAGCACCACGGCCATCACGATCATCCTCATGGGGAACATCATCACGGCCACGGCCATAGCCATGAAATACCTAACAAAGTGACCCTCGGCAGTTTGCTAACGCTGGGGATTTCCGGCGGTATCGTCCCTTGTACAGGGGCCTTGGTGATCTTGTTGCTAGCAGTGGCCTTGCATCGCATTGCCTTTGGTTTGCTGCTTTTGGTGACTTTCAGCGTCGGACTGGCCTCGATCCTCATCGCCATCGGCGTGCTCATCGTCAAGGCGCGCCCGCTCGTGGAGCGCTTCTCGGGCGACGGCCGTTGGATTCAGCGGCTGCCCATTGCCAGTGCAGTGGTCATCATCGTCGTCGGCTGCGCCATAACCTTCAAAACGCTGATGCATTCGGGGATCATGTAGAGGAAGTGCCCATTGCATTTGGCGCGGATCCCAGTCCCTCACACAAAAAAAGGGGACCCTCTCAAGGAGGTCCCCCTTTTTCGTCCAACCTGCCACCACTCAGGGTAACTGCGTGCTGCCCATCAGATAGCGGTCCACCTCGCGGGCGGCACCCCGCCCCTCGTTGATCGCCCACACGACCAAGCTCTGGCCGCGCCGCATATCGCCAGCGGCGAAAACGCCTTCGACGCTGGTGGCGTATTTCTCGTACTCAGCGCGGGCGTTGGAGCGCTCATCGCGCTCGATGCCTAGCTGTTCGATCATTGCGTCCTCTGGCCCGCGAAACCCCATCGCCAACAGCACCAAGTCGGCCGGCCAAACCTTCTCGGTGCCCGCGATCGGCACGGGCGTGAAGCGGCCGTTTTCGTCCTTGTCCCACTCGATATTGACCGTGTGTAGCTCCTTGACATGGCCCTCGTCGTCGCCGACGAACCGCTGGGTCATAATCAGATATGTGCGCGGATCGTCTCCGAAGCGGGCTTTGGCCTCCTCCTGGCCGTAGTCGAGCTTATAGACGTTGGGCCACTGCGGCCACGGATTGTTGGGCGCGCGCTCGTCCGGCGGCCGCGGCATGATCTCGAATTGCGAGAGCGTCTTGCATTCGTGGCGCATTGACGTGCCGACGCAGTCGGTACCGGTGTCGCCGCCGCCGATGACGATCACGTGCTTGTCCTGGGCCGAGATGTAGTTGCCGTCCGCGTGATTGGAGTCGAGCAGGCTCTTGGTATTGGCGTGCAAAAAGTTCATCGCAAAGTAGATGCCCTGCAGATCCCGTCCCTCAATCGGCAGATCGTTGGGCTTGGTGGCCCCGCCGCAGAGCACGACCGCGTCGTTTTCTTCCACTAGCTGCGTCGCCGGGAGATCCGCGCCGATCTCGGTGCGAGTGACGAACTTGACGCCCTCGGCCTCCATGAGGTCGATCCGGCGCTGCACCACCTTTTTCTTGTCGAGCTTCATGTTGGGTATCCCGTACATCAGCAGACCGCCGATGCGATCGGCCCGCTCGTACACAGTCACCCAGTGGCCAGCGCGATTGAGCTGGGCGGCACAGGCCAAGCCCGCAGGGCCGGAGCCGACGACGGCGACCTTCTTGCCGGTGCGCTTGTCGGGCGGCTCGGGCACAACCCAGCCCATCTCAAAGCCCTTATCGACAATGGCGCACTCGACGCTCTTGATCGTCACCGGCGGGGCGTTGATCCCCACCACGCAGGCCCCCTCGCAGGGTGCCGGGCAGACCCGGCCAGTAAACTCCGGGAAGTTATTGGTCTTGTGCAGCCGCTCCAGCGCTTCCTGCCACAATCCGCGATAGACCAAATCGTTCCATTCGGGAATCAGGTTGTTGATCGGGCAGCCAGAGCCTTTGTCGCCCTGACTGACGATGTCGCCCAAATGGCAAAAGGGGATGCCGCAGTCCATGCAGCGCGCACCCTGATCCTGCAGGCGCCCGTCGGGAAAATGCTCGTGGAACTCGTCCCAGTCCGCGACGCGCTCTAACGGATCGCGGTCTTGCGGCAACTCGCGTGCAAACTCGATGAATCCAGTGGGTTTACCCATTAATTTTTTCCTCTTCAGTACCCTATTAGGACGCTTCGGCCATGGCCTCTCGGAAGGCGACTAGCGCGGCCTCGTCGCCGGTCAGCCCGCGTTCTTCGACGCGCTTGAAGGCGTTGAGCATCTTGCGGTAATCGCGCGGCATGACCTTGACGAACCGGGGCAGCACCGCGTCCCATTGGTCCAAGACCCGCTGGCCAAGTGCGCTGTTGGTGTGCTGCACGTGGCGCTCGACCATGGTCCGCAGCTCGGCGATGTCCTCGGCGTCCTCTACCGGCCCCATATCGGCCATCTCGTCGTTGAAGCGGATCGCAAAGTCGCTCTCTTCGTCGAGCACGTAGGCAATGCCGCCCGACATCCCAGCGCCGAAATTGCGGCCCGTGCGGCCCAGCACCACGACCCGCCCGCCGGTCATGTACTCGCAGCCGTGGTCGCCGACGCCCTCTACTACGGCGTGGACCCCGCTGTTGCGCACGCAGAAGCGCTCGCCAGCAATACCGTGGATATAGGCTTCGCCGGAGGTGGCGCCATAGAAGGCGACGTTGCCGCAAATGATGTTCTCCCACGGCACGAAGGCAGAGGCTTTGGGCGGATAGAGCGCCAGCTTGGCACCCGACAGCCCCTTGCCGAAGTAATCGTTGGCGTCGCCTTCGACTTCCATGGTCAGGCCCTTAGGGGTGAAGGCGGCAAAGCTCTGGCCAGCGGCACCTGTAAACTTGAGGCGAATAGTGTCCTCGGGCAGGCCCTCGGGGCCGTAGCGCCGCGTCACTTCGCTGCCGAGGATGGTGCCTACGACTCGGTTGGTATTCTCGATTGGCAACGCCTCCTCGACCGGCTCTCCGCTTTCAAGGGCCGGTTTGCACAGCTCCAGCAAGGTGGTGTTGTCGAGCGCCTCGTCTAGCCCGTGATCCTGCGGGATCTGGCAGTAGCGCCCGACTTGAGGGCCGACCTCGGGCTGATGCAAAATCGGCGTCAGATCAATGCCGGCCGTCTTCCACAACGCAATGGCCTTCTTGGGCTCGAGCCGGTCCGTGCGGCCGATCATCTCATTGACCGTGCGGAAGCCGAGCTCAGCCATGATTTCGCGCATGTCCTCGGCGACAAAGCGCAGGAAGTTGACCACGTGATCGGGGCTGCCGGTGAATTTGTCGCGCAACTCCGGGTTTTGGGTCGCCACGCCCACTGGACAGGTGTCGAGATGACAGACCCGCATCATAATGCAGCCCATCGCCACCAGCGCCGTAGTGGCGAAACCGAATTCCTCGGCACCCAGCAACGCGGCGACGACCACGTCGCGCCCGGTCTTGAGCTGGCCGTCGGTCTCGACGACGATGCGGCTGCGCAGGTCGTTGAGCACCAGCGTCTGATGCGTCTCGGCCAGCCCTAATTCCCAAGGCAGGCCAGCGTGCTTGATCGAGGTCTGCGGCGAGGCTCCGGTGCCGCCGTCGTGGCCCGAAATCAGCACCACGTCCGAGTGGCCCTTGGCCACTCCCGCGGCGACGGTACCGACCCCGAACTCGGAGACCAGCTTGACGTTGATCCGCGCATCGACATTTGAATTTTTGAGATCGTGGATTAGCTGCGCCAAGTCCTCAATCGAGTAGATGTCGTGATGCGGCGGCGGCGAAATCAGCTCGACGCCTGGGGTCGAGTGACGCACCTTGGCGATCCAGGGATAGACCTTGGGGCCGGGCAACTCGCCGCCCTCGCCCGGCTTGGCACCCTGCGCCATCTTGATTTGCAACTCTTTGGCCTGAGTCAAATAGTGACTCGTCACGCCAAAACGCCCGGAGGCCACCTGCTTGATGGCACTGTTTTTGGAATCGCCGTTAGGCTCAATCACGTAGCGAGCTGGGTCTTCGCCGCCCTCGCCGGTATTGCTCTTGCCGCCGAGGCGGTTCATGGCGATGGCCAAATCCTCGTGCGCCTCCTTGCTGATCGAGCCATAGGACATCGCCCCGCTCTTGAAGCGCTGGGTGATCTCCCCGACCGGCTCAACCTCTTCAATGGGCACCGGCTCTACGCCACCCTTGAATTCCAACAAGCTCCGCAAGGTCGCCAAGCGCTCGGACTGGTCGTTGATTAACTCGGCGTACTGCTTGTACACCGCGTAGTCATTGGCGCGCGACGCCCGCTGCAGCAGATGGATCGTCTTGGGGTTGAACAGGTGGTGCTCGCCGCCCTTGCGCCATTGGTAGTGCCCCCCCACGTCGAGGGTGCGACCGTTGGTCGGAATCTGGGGAAAAGCCGCCTCGTGGCGCACTAGCGCCTCGCGGGCAATGTCCTCAATGCCCATACCCTTCACTTGAGTCGTGGTCCAAGTGAAGTACTGATCTACCACTTCTTGGTTTAGCCCCACGGTCTCGAAAATCTGCGCCCCCCGATACGACTTGATCGTCGAGATGCCCATCTTAGCCATCACCTTGACCGTCCCCTTGATCGCCGCGTAGATGTAACGCTCCTCGGCCTCCGCGTAGGTATAGCCTTCGAGCATGTTTTCGCGGATCATGTCGTTGAGACTCTCAAACGCCATGTAGGGGTTGATCGCCTGCGCACCGTAGCCCAAAAGCAGGCAAAAGTGATGCACCTCGCGCGGCTCGCCCGATTCGAGCGCCAAGCCAACGCGAGTGCGAGTCTCCAACCGCACCAAGTGGTGGTGAACCCCAGACACGGCCAACAGCGCCGGGATCGGCACGTTGTCGGCATCTGCTTCCCGGTCTGAGAGGATAATCAGGTTGCACCCTTCGGCGATGGCCGCATCAACTCTAGCACACAGCGCGTCCATGGCCTTGGCGAGGCCAGCCTCGCCATCCGCGCGCTTGAACAAGATCGGAATCGTCTCCGCCTTGTGGCCAAAGAGATCGACCTGCCGCAGCCTTTCCAACTCGTCGTTTTTGAGAATCGGCCGCTGCAAGGTGATCTGGCGACAGCTCGCCGGCTCGGGCTCCAGCAAATTGCGCTCGGGGCCAATTTTGGTCTCGGCCGAGGTAATCAATTCCTCGCGCAACGGGTCAAGCGGAGGATTGGTAACCTGGGCGAAGTGCTGCTTGAAGTAGTTGTAGAGGAGCTGCGGCCGCTCCGACAGCGCCGCCAACGCCGCGTCATTGCCCATAGAGCCGACCGGATCCTTGAGCACCTGGACCATCGGCTTGAGGAAGACGCGCAAATCCTCAAACGTATAGCCAAAAGCCTGCTGCCAGTGGAGCACTTCCTCGTGACTGTCCAACAGAGGCGCGCCCTCAACCTCGGGCAGGTCCTCGAGCGCGACTAGATTCTCGTCGAGCCACGCCCGATAGGGATGCTCCGTGGCGATCTGGTGCTTGATTTCCTCGTCGCTGATGATCCGGCCCTCCTCCGTATCGATCAAGAGCATTCGGCCCGGTTGCAGCCGACCTTTGAAAACGACGTCTTCCGGCGGAATACTCAGCACGCCCGTTTCCGAGGAGAGCACCAGCGTATCGTCTTTCGCAATGTAGTAGCGCGAGGGCCTGAAGCCGTTGCGGTCGAGCATGCCGCCGACGACGACACCGTCGGTAAAGGCCACCGAAGCTGGCCCATCCCACGGCTCCATCAGACAGCTATGGTACTCGTAAAAGGCCCGCTTCTCATCGCTCATGGTCTCGTGGTTTTCCCACGGCTCGGGAATCATCATCATCACCCCGTGCGCCAACGAGCGCCCCCCCAAAGTCAGCAGTTCGAGCGCATTGTCGAATTTGGCCGAATCAGAGCCGTCTTCGTGGATGATGGGGAAGAGCTTGTCGATGTCATCGCCGAAGTTCCCGGACGCCAGCATCCCCTCGCGCGCGCGCATCCAGTTGCCATTGCCGCGCACGGTGTTTATCTCGCCGTTGTGAATGATGTAGCGGTAGGGATGCGCCCGCTCCCAACTCGGAAAGGTGTTGGTGCTAAAGCGCGAATGCACCAACGCGATGGCCGCCTCAAAGCGCTCGTCGCTCAAGTCGGAAAAGTAATCCACGACTTGGTCGGAGATCAGCATGCCCTTATAGACGATGGTGCGCGAAGAGAGACTAGCCGGGTAGAAGAAGTCACCGCCGGGGACTTCGCCGCTGTAGCGAATCGCGTTTTCAGCGCGCTTGCAGATGACGTAGAGCTTGCGCTCAAAGGCCAGCGCGTCGTCGCCTTGCACCTCGCCGCGACCGATAAAGACCTGGCGCTGAAACGGCTCGCGCAGCTTGGCCGTGTGGCCCAAGGCCGCGTTGTGAGTGGGCACGTCCCGCCAGCCGAGGATGTGCTGGCCCTCTTCCTCGACGATGCGGGAGAAGCGCTCCTCGCATACTTGGCGCTGAGCGGGATCGGGCGGCAAAAACAACATGCCTACTCCGTACTCGCCCGGCGCGGGCAACGCAAAGTCGCAGACGGCACTAAAAAACTTGTGGGGCAACTGCACCAACATACCGGCACCATCGCCCGTGTTGGCCTCGCAACCACAAGCACCTCGGTGCTTGAGATGCTCCAAGACCTCTAGGGCTTGGCGCACCACTTTGTGCGACTTGTGGCCCTTGATATTTACGACAAAGCCAATCCCGCAGGCGTCGCTTTCGCGGGCGGGGTCGTAAAGGCCCTGTTTTTGCGGGTATCCGGGAATCCGGGTCATTTTAATTTTCCCTTGCTCGATCTTCTAAAAAAGAAGGCTTAATATATGAGTTACAGCTACGTTGTCAAACACCCTTACGCCAGTTTCCACAACTTTCTTGAAACATCCCTTGACAGCACTGCCCTATATGGCCTAAATTGTGCTAAACTTCACTTTAAAATGGACAATTCAGGCCATGAGACGTTTTGACGAACAAGAGCGGCAAATAGTCCGCACCCTCATCCGCAACCCCCGCTGCTCGGACAATCGCATCAGCACCTTGACCGGCGTGCCGGTGCGTACCGTCAGCCGCAAGCGCGCCCGCCTCGAACAGGAAGGCATCCTCTCCTACTACGCCGCGGTCGATATGCAGGCCCAAGGCACGGGCCGCTTCACTACCCAGCACATGCTCACCATCAAGTTCAAATTGGGCATCACCCGCAGCCAGATCGTGCAGGAAATCCGCTCCGAACCCAATGTCGCCAATGTATTCAGCGAGCTAATCCGCGACAGCTATATCGCCGAAGTAGATGGCCACACCGCGCTGGTGATGATCGTCGAAGGCGAGTCCGACAGCGATGTGGCTGAAAGTGTCCAGGGCAAGATCATCCCCTCGCTGCAGAAAAACCACGGCGAGGACTCAATCCAAGAGATGCAAACCATCCGCCTGTTGGACCCCATCAGGCGGCTGCACAACTATTTGCCCATGGTAAATACGCAGGCGGGTTTCATCGTGGAATCTTGGCCCGACGACGCCGTTTTCGTCGAGTAATAGCCCTATCCACTTTCCTTTACCGCGGCCACCAAATCCAACACCGCCTCTTTGGCGCTGCCGAAAAACATCAGTGCATTTTCCGCGGCAAAAAGCGGATTGGGCAGCCCGGCAAACCCCGGGCTCAGGCTCCGCTTAATCACCACCACCGTGCGCGCATGATCCACGTCGAGGATCGGCATCCCGGCAATCGGCCCGGAATCCGCGTCGCGGGCGAGGGGGTTGACTACATCGTTGGCACCGATAATCAGCGCCACATCGGTCTGCTGGAAGGTCGGGTTGATCCGATCCATCTCCACCAACTTGTCGTAGGGCACTTCGGCCTCGGCCAACAGCACGTTCATGTGACCCGGCATCCGACCCGCCACTGGATGGATGGCGTATTCGACCGCGACGCCGCGCTCTTCGAGTAAATTGGCCAAATCCCGCACGGCGTGTTGCGCTTGAGCCACGGCCATGCCATAGCCGGGGACTACCACCACGCGCCGGGCTGTGTCAAACAGCAGCGCGACTTCCTCAGGCGAGGTTGACTTGATCTTGCCGGCATAGACCTCGTCGTCGCTGGTTCCGCTTGCGACCTCGGCACCGACGCCGCCGAAGAATACATTGCCCAGCGAGCGGTTCATGGCCCGACACATGATTTGCGTCAAAATCAGCCCCGAAGCCCCCACCAGCGACCCCGCGATAATCAGCACATTGTTGTCGAGCACAAAGCCGGTAGCCGCGGCCGCCAGACCCGAACACGAATTGAGCAAGGCAATCACCACCGGCATATCGGCTCCGCCTATAGGCAATACGAGCAACAAGCCCAACAGCGAGGCCACGCCGACCATAGCCCAGAAGGCGTCCGGCTCACCCAGCACCAACCAAGCACCCAAACCCACACTGCCGAGGACCAGCACCCCGTTGAAAAGCTGCTGGCCGGGAAACCGGACCAATCCCTTGAGCACTTCCATCAACTTGAGAAAGGCCACGATACTACCCCAGAAAGTCACCGCGCCGATGATCCCAGAGGCGGCCGTCGCAGCCGTGAATTGGTAGGAAGGAGCCTGCGCCTCAATCAGCGCCGCGCCAGCCACCAACGCAGAGGCACCGCCGCCCAAGCCGTTAAAAACCGCCACCAACTCGGGCATGGAGGTCAGGGGAATTTTTACCGCGAGGATCATGCCAATCAGCGCGCCTACTACTACGCCGATCAAAATATATTCGCCGGAGAGGATCCGCTGATCCAGCAGGGTGACGACGACGGCCAACAACATCCCCAAGGCCCCCAGCAAATTGCCGCGCACAGCCGTGCGCGGGTGCGTCAATCCCTTGAGGCCGAGAATGAAGAGCACCGAGGCGACCAGGTAGGCGAAGTTGATCAGGGTCGCGCTCATGCGCTAGTCCCGCCTCCTAAACATCCCCAACATGCGGTGCGTCACCATGAACCCACCCACCACGTTGATGGTGGCGAAGATGACAGCCGCCAACCCCAAATAGGTCGCCAAGGCCGAGTGCTCGGAGCCGGCCGAGAGCAGCGCGCCGATCAGGGTGATGCCGGAGATGGCGTTGGACCCGGACATCAGCGGCGTGTGCAGAGTCGGCGGGATCTTGGTGATGATTTCAAAACCGACGAAGACAGCGAGTGCAAACACCGTCAGCGCGGCTACAAGGACATCCACTATGAGCTTCCTTTGCGAATGCGCGGATGGACGATCTCACCGTCGCGCAACACCAAGGTCTCGCGCGTGATTTCGTCTTCCATGTCGAATTGCAACGCTCCCTCACCCACTAAATGCCGGAAAAAGGTCGCGATGTTGTGCGAGTACATTTGGCTGGCGTGGTGCGGCACGGTCGCCGGCAGATTGAGCGGCCCCATGATCTGCACTCCATCCTCTACGACCGTCTCCCCAGGGCGCGTCAACTCGCAGTTGCCGCCGCGCTCAGAGGCTAGATCGACGATGACCGACCCCGGTCCCATGCTCTGCACAGCGTCAGCCGTAATCAACAAAGGTGCTGGTTGCCCCGGTATGGCAGCCGTGGTGATGACCACGTCGCTCTGACCGACGACCTTGGCCAGCTCCTCGCGCTGGCGGCGGTAGAACACTTCGTCTTGCGCTTGTGCGTACCCGCCCGCGTCCTCAGAGTCGCCGGCATCGATATCCAACTCCACGAACTCGGCCCCGAGGCTCTCGATTTGTTCCTTGACCGCTGGCCGCACGTCGTATGCCCGGATGACTGCTCCCAAGCGGCGGGCCGTGGCAATGGCCTGGAGCCCGGCGACCCCAGCGCCGACGACCAGCACTCGGGCCGGGGTCAACGTGCCAGCGGCCGTCATCAAGAGCGGAAACATGCGCGGCAGGGCTTCAGCGGCCAAAAGCACCGCTTTATAGCCGGCGATCGTGGCCATAGACGAGAGCACATCCATGCTCTGGGCGCGGGTTATGCGCGGAATCAGTTCCATGGCGAACAGAGTCGCTCCGGCATCGGCCAGCGCAGCTAGCTCCAGACCAGCGGTCAGCGGGTCCGAGGCCCCGATGAGAACTTGCCCAGAGCGGATTCGGGCCAAATCGGCGCGGCCAGCCTCCGGGTTCGCGCCGAGCGTGCGCACCTGGAACACCACGTCAGCGTGCGCAAACACCTCGTCGCGGTCCGCAGCAACCTCCGCGCCACGGTCGCCATAAGTCGCATCCGCATAGCCGGCTGCGGCACCCGCGCCCGGTTCTATTAGGATGTCCGCGTTGCAGGACGATAATCCGGACACAGCCTCCGGGACCAAGGCGACCCGATGCTCACCAGCGAAGGTCTCTCGTGCGATACCAACGATCATTTATCAGTGGTGGGACACCAGCTTGTCGTGGTGTTTTTTGAGCTGACTCTCGATCTTGGACTCGGCTTCGGCGAGGGCCTTGTAGAGATTGTCCGCCGCTCCTGTGGCCGCAAACGTGCGCTGCGGCACCTTGACGATAATTTCCACTTTGTCGCCGTGCTTTTCCTTGTCGAGGACGACTTCGCAATCCACGATGCGGTCGAAGTAGTGTTCGAGTTTAGTACAAGAATCGGCAATGTGTGCTTTGGTTTCTGCTGAGATTTTGCCGTGGCGCATACTGATTCTGGGCTGCATCTCCAAATCCTTTCTATTTAGGCAAAAATCTAATCGCCGGCTCGCGCTTAGGGCCGCTCCGCGAGCGGCTGATAGGTCCGCTGCACCGAGCCGGTGTAAATCTGACGTGGGCGGCTGATTTTGGTGGCCTTGCTCTCCTCGTACCAATGTGCGATCCAGCCCGGCATGCGGCCGATGGCGAAGATCACGGTGAACATCTCCTTGGGAATGCCGAGAGCCCGGAGAATGACGCCACTGTAGAAATCCACGTTGGGATAGAGCTTGCGTTGAACGAAATACTCGTCCTCCAGCGCCACGGCCTCCAATTCTTTAGCTATATCGAGCAAGGGGTCGTTGATGTGGAGCTTGGCCAACACTTTCTCGCAGCTCTTTTTGATGATCTTGGCGCGCGGGTCAAAGTTCTTGTACACCCGATGCCCGAACCCCATCAGACGGATCCCGGCTTTTTTGTCCTTGACTTGCGCGACGTAGTCGCCGACCGAGGTGTTTTCGTCGCGGATTGTCTCTAGCATGTTCACCACCGCCACATTCGCCCCACCGTGCAGCGGCCCCCACAGGGCGGAGACACCCGCCGCCACCGAGGCGAAGAGGTTGGCTTCACTGCTGCCGACCATCCGCACCGTAGAGGTGCTGCAATTTTGCTCGTGGTCGGCGTGGAGGAGGAAGATCAAATCCAGCGCATCGACCAGCGCCGGGTCCGCCTCAAACTCGTTGTGCGGCTGGCTAAACATCATGTGCAGAAAATTCTCTGCGTACCGCTTCCTCGGGTGTGGGTACTCGATGTGGTGGCCCAACTGCTGGCGGTAGGAATAGGCAGCAATGGTGCGGACCTTGGACATGATGCGCGCGGCCGCTTCGATGAAGGTCTCCTCGTCCTGAATCTCCAGCAACTCAGGATAGTAGCAGCTCAACGCATTGAGCACCGAGGACAACACGGCCATCGGCGGCGAGTTGGGTGGAAAGAGGCTGAAGTGTTGCTTTACTTCCTCGCGCAGCATCTGGTGTTTGGTCAGCAGCGCACTGAACTCGTCTAGCTGTGCGGCGTTGGGCAACTCGCCCCAGATCAGCAAATGGGCGACCTCGATGAAGCGGCTGTACTCGGCCAAATCCTCGATCGCGTAGCCCCGGTAGCGCAGGATGCCCGCATCGCCGTCGATAAAGGTGATATCGCTCTGACAAGAGCCTGTATTGCCGTAGCCAGGATCTAGGGCGATATACCCAGTCTCAGCGCGCAATTTGGCAATGTCGAGCGCCTTTTCTCCCTCGCTGCCGACGACGACGGGCAGTTCGACGATCTGATCGTCGGCCTGCAAGCGGGCAGTTTCCGCCATGTTTCGTTCTCCTTAATTAAGGTAACTCGGTCGCCGAGGACGCAGAGTCGCGCCCCAAGCGAGATAGGTATGCTGTTTTTATTCAGATAGTAGGGCCTAAAATTTGCACTGTCAATTGTCGCCGGTACTTGCTGGCAGGTGCTTGATACCCGTGAAAATTGAACGGCGACCAGCAGCTAGCTACTGGCGCGGAATCACCGGCAAAAGTATGTGAGACGGATGCGCTCTGGAGTGTTGCACCGTCTGTTGCGCGCGGCGCATTTCACTGTCCGTGCCGAGGTCATTGCCGGTGTTGTGGTTTCTGTCGAAGCGCGGGAAATTGGACGAGGACACTTCGACTCTGATCCTGTGCCCCTTCTTAAAGACATTGCCGGTAACGGCGAGATCAATCTCGTACTGGTAAGTTTGCCCCGGCTGGAGCAACTTGGGCGCGGCAAAGCCCTCGCGATAGCGCGCCCGGACAATCCCATCGCAGAGATTCTTGGCGTACCCGCTAGTTGACACGTCCACCAGTTTGGCGGTCCAGTCGGTATCCAGCCCATCGGTAGCCGCATATAAAACAACTTTGATCGGTCCCGTCACCTCTAAGTCGGTTTCCAAAGGCTCGCTAGTGTAACAGAGCACGTCGGACCTCATCTCCACATCGCGCTGGTCGTACGGCCCCCAAGGCACAATGTGGGGCGAGCAACAGTTGTTGCCGCCCACAGTCTGCACGGGAAAGTCGGGATCGTACACAAAGTGATCCGCCGGCTCGTCGCCCGGCTCCTCCGGTGAGAGGCAGCCGTCGCCCAACAGCGAGTTGGCGCTGCCAGCAGAGTGCAGATACCACTTTTGCCAGTCGGTCCTAGCCAGCGGCCATTCGCTCTCGTCTCTCCATTCATTGACGCCCATGATGAAGAGCCGCAGCGGGGCCTCGCCGACGATGCCGTTGTCAATGCCCTTCAGCCAGTAATCAAACCAACGTAGTTCCAAATCCTCCAAGTCGTACAGCGAGTTCGCGCCGAAGTCGACGTCGCCGGTCTTGGTAGAAGCGCTGAGCGCGTGCGGCCAAGGACCGACGATGAGCTGACTTTGCCTAGCTTCGGGCGTCCGCCCATGCAGCCTCAAGCCGTTGAAGTTGATAAAGGTATTGTGGGAGTACAGGTCGTACCAGCCTCCCATTATCAGTGCGGGGGCCGCGATTTCGCCCCACTTGTTTTCGACGTTGACCGAGTCCCAGTAGGAGTCGTATTCAGTGTGCGTTACCCAATCCCGCCAAAACTGTAGCGTTCGGCCCGCCTGTTGATCCATGTCGATAAGTGGGGTCGAACGGAAGGCCTCCGTCCAGTTGTGGTACTCGATGCTCTGGGCGGTGCGGCCATTGGTGCGCATCCCCCACGTGAGGGCGACGTTGAGCTGGAACGCCCCGCCGGGGTGAATCAGGCCCGAATACAGATCGCCGCACATCACCCTTGGTGCTATGCACGTCAGGTACTGGCTGCGGTGCGGCGCGCTCTGCCACTGCACCCAGCCGAGGTAGGAGCCTCCGGCCATGCCGATCTTGCCGTCGCTCCACTCCTGCTGGCCAATCCATTCCTGCGTATCAAAACCGTCTGGGCCGTGGCCGAACAGCGCGTAGTGCACGCCGTCGGAATCCCAGCGCCCCCGCACGTCTTGGATAACGCAGGCATAGCCGCTATTGGCCAGCCGCATGGCCTTCTCGATCAGGAGCGATGTGTTGTTGTCGTACGGCGTGCGCATCAGCACGGTCGGAAACTTACCCGATGCCTGCGGCAGATAGATGTCGGAAGAAAGATCGACGCCGTCCCGCATAGGCGTGCGGATGTTCAACCTCATATCGACTGCGTAGTTCGGCTGCATAATCTGGCCCCGGTGGATGTGCCCTACTGGTTGCGAATCGCCTCGATTTTGGCGTCGCGCTCGGCAAAAAGCTCGTTGCGGACTTTGCTCATTTGCTCCTGCACTTGGCGACGCGCTTCGACGAGGGCCTGCGGGTCTGCACCCGTGGCCTGCTCTAGCTGCCCCTTGAGCGCGATTTCTTGCTCGGCCCACTTGGCCTCGTACTGCTTGCGCACCTCATCAATGGCCTCTTTCTGCTCATCTGTCAGCTTGATCCCCTCTGCGCCCCCGACTGCCTCGTCGGCCTTTTCCATGGCCAGTTCAAGTGCCGATTTCATGGCAAACTCTCCTGTGTTGACATCGCCTAGCAATGGCCTTAACATCGCAAAAAAGATAGCGGCTGGCCGCAATCGCGACAAATTGCGTCGTCCGCTCTCTACTATCCCACTCATCACCCCCAGAGGAACCCCATGTCCAAACAGTGGAAAGTCTATCTATCCGGCGAGATTCACAGCGACTGGCGCGAGCGCATCGTCCAAGCGGCCAGCGACCTGCCGGTCGAATTCTCCGCTCCGGTCACCGATCACGCGGCCAGCGACAACTGCGGCACCGACATTCTCGGACCGGAGGAAAGCAGCTTTTGGAAGGATCGCAAAGGCGCACAACTCAACGCCATCCGCACCCGCACCCTAATCCGCGACGCCGACGTGGTGGTGGTGCGCTTCGGCGATCAGTACCGCCAGTGGAACGCGGCTTTTGACGCGGGGTTTGCCGCCGCTGGCAACAAGCCGCTGATCGTCCTCCACCCACCCAAGTTGCAACACGCGCTCAAAGAAGTGGATGCGGCCGCGCTCGCCGTGGCCAGTGCGCCCGAGCAAGTCGCGGACATACTGCGCTACGTCATCGAAAAGTAGTTAGCGCAGCAAAATCATCTTGTGCTGCGCGCGGTATGAACCAGCTTTGAGCTCGTAGAAGTAGAGGCCGCTGCGGTAGCCGGACGCGTCCCATTCTACCTCGTGTCGCCCCGGCGGCATCCGTCTCTCCACCAGCCGCTCGACCTCCTGCCCCAAGACGTTGTACACCGTTAGTCGCACCAAGCCGGAAGTGGGCAAATCAAAGCGGATTTTGGTCGTCGGGTTGAACGGATTGGGCGCGTTGGGGTGCAAGGCATAGCGCTCGGGACGCGGCGGCGCTCCCTTTTGCGCTTCGACGTGCTGGTCAGATCCCAATTCCAGCGTCCCCTCACCCGCTAGCTCCAGCACGAGCAGGTCGCCGTCGACGGCTGTGCTCCGCCATGCGCCGCCGAGAAAGCGAGCCGCAGTCCACTCGTTCCCCAAATGGGGCATTCTTAACTGATAGCCCGTGCCAAGGCCACGCACAAAACCCGCATAGTCCTCTCGCTCCAAGCTCACATCTATCACTTCACTGGCGCGGAACACCGTCTCTCCGTCGGCCAAAAGATAGGTCGCATCTTGCGCGACAAAGCGGGTGAGCTGCCCATCGACATAGCGGACATAGCCGAAGCAGGCGTCGCTGACCAAGCTCGCGTCCGGCCCGGATACAGCGGCCTCAGACGCATGGCCGTTGCGCAGCCAAGCCAAATCCCGCACCCCGGCCAACGCCACCAAAGCCGCCTCAGCTCCTTGCGCGGACGCGGTCTCAAACACCGGCTTGGCCTCCCTGCGCGTCCGCGGGTACAACACCGCTAGATACCTCCCATCGACGCCCTCTTGCTGCACCCGCAACACCGCGTGGGTCTGTTCTTGGCGATAGTCAAAAGAGTGAATCGCCTCGCTCTCCAGCGCAACCCGACCGGGCTGATCGGGCAAAAACGCCAGCAACTCGGCCTTGTCCCGCGTCCAACGCGCCAAGTTGCCCGTGCGCGCATACGTTCCCCCACTAGTCCCACCGCCATTGCCGTGCAGCCGCCACTCGTAGGCGTGACGACGGCCCGGATCGTCAATTTCGTCGGCCACGAAGAAGTACCTGTGATCCGCAAAAAAGACCCGCCGCCTCAATTCAACACCCCGATAGGCAGCGCGGACTTCCGCGTAGTCGCCAGCAGCACTCGTGAAAAATGCCTCGATAAAAGCATCGTTGCGGTCGCCGATGGTCCCCACCACGGGCAAGATCCGGCGCGGCGGCCCCTTGCCATCGACCAGCACCACGTTGTGATTGCTACCTTTGTTGACCTTGTCGTGGTTGTCAAAATTGATGTACCCCGCATCCACAGCCAGCATCTCGCCACCGGCGTAAATCACAAAGCTGGTCCCGTCGGGATGCTCGTGCGCAAACCCGTGCTCGCGAGCCGTGCCGTTTTCACCGCGCAAGAGCATGTACGTAGCCGCGGCCGACCAGTCGCTGCGGAAGACGGCGTCGCCAGCTCCCGGCATAAAAACCGACGGGCCGTGCGTCGGCTCTTGCGCGGGCACGCTGTCGTCGTACAGGGCAATGGCGTCCATCTCGGAAAACTGGCGCACGTACAGGCCGCGCTCGTTGTTCTCCCAGTCCCAGCGATGCACCCCGCCGTTAGCTTGCACAGCCGCTAGGTAATGCCCATAGAAATCGTCTAAATGTCCGTCGTCGATGTTGGGCCGCCGGCCATTGGGCAGCCGCAGGTTCAGGGACCACTCGTGCATCTTCTCGATCTTGGGGTCGGCAAACAAGTCCAAGCCAGTGCGATTCTTGAGCGCAAACAAGTAGGGCAGATAGACATCTGCGGCGTAGCGGCTGTAAAACGGCCCCTCCGCATATCCCCCGTCCCTTCCTTCAATCTGAAAATCGAGGCTACTCGTGACCATCTCAAAAGCGCGATCCGCCCATTCCTGCGGCGTACCCTCGCCGCTGGTGTATTCGCTCAAGGCCATGGCCGCCAACCCGAGGCCGCCGTACGCACGGATGTGCCAGTTGTCGAGATGCGGAGTCTCGTGCAAGAGAATTTTGACCGGGAACAGCCCAAACCCCACCTTGCCAATCACAATGCCCTTCCACAGGCGGTCGGCTTCCTCGCCGAGGATCAACCGCATCTCCTGCAGGGCCTGGGGGTCGTTGGCCACAGCATAGGAATGCAGGATGTCGTATGCCACGGCGTACTGGGCCACGACCTCGCCCTCGTTGTGCGGCTCGCCCAAATCGCCCCCTCGCGGCGGGAACGCTACCCCCTGCATCACGGCCAACGCGCGTTCGGCAAACGCGGCATTATCGGTCATCAGCCAAGCAAAGGCGAGGGACTTGGCGTAGCGGACTTCGGCGCGCTCGTCAACAAAGGTCGCCGGAGTGTTCCGCGCCCGCTGCAACACGGTCCGCCACCACGTGGCATACGGTTCGCGCTGGATGCGCTCTTTAAGCAGGGGAATATCTTCAGCGGAAAAGAGCAGGCCCGGATGCACTTCAGCGGACAGCGTCTGCGCGGCAACGCCCACAGGCGCGAGAGCCAAGGCGGCGCAAAGGGCCAAGACGATCATACGCCCTCTAAAAGACGCGGCGCAAATCAAAGCCCCACAGCAGGCCCAAGGTGACGTAGCCCCTGCCGACTAGGACCTTGAAACCGCCGACGGTCCGGCCCGGAGCATCGAAAAACAACCCCAAGGTTCCATACGCCGTCGCTGGATCTAGGTGGCGATAGCCTAACCCAGCGAATAGTTTGCCCGGTCGGCCAGCAATCCACACTTCGTCGAGGACAATATAGGCCACATCCGCACTGAGCGAGCGCAGCCAATCCGTGCCGCCCGAGCAGCGGTAGTCCGCCACGCGGTATCCAGTCCGCGTATCAAAGCAGTAGGTACGGGTGGGATAGGGCCGGAAGTAACGCGGGTCGTAATCGTCGCCTTCGTGAAAGCTCACATCGAGCACATTGGCCGAGCAGATGAGGCGCAAGCGATTGAAGACCGCCCTAAACCCCAAGGGGACGCGCACACCCGAGCCGCGATGATCCAAGTTGATAAAACCCAAGCCTACCGCAGCATAGTACCCGTCGTGCTTCCGCTTGGGCACCTCTTCGAGCACGGCGTCTTGGATGCGCACCGCCTCGGCCCCATTCGCCAACAGCAAGCCGATCCAGATTAGGTATATGTATGCGCGCTGTATCATCCGTTTGTCCTACCTATACCTAATACAATCTACAAGTCTCGGCAAAAATGCCAATGGCCGGGGAGGAATCGTCTTTAATGGCGGATGGGTGCGCCGCTACTCGTGGTCAAGTCGAGTGTCTCGGCCACATCGGGCTGAGTGGCCCACAGAAACATCGCGAGCTGCGCCAAATCTACGCAGTATTCGCGGTCGTACGCGGCCGGATCGCCGCAGATCCAGCCGGTGCGGACGCTCGTAGGTCTCGTCGGCTGGTGCAGCGCCTGGATCGCAGGACGAACCGGTTAGGATAGTGCAGATGAGGGCTTCAAGGCCGCGTTCAGTGGTGTCGGTGGGCAAGCTATCCCCTTGTTCATTAAGGTCTTAAATGTCTCAAAAAAAACATCAAAATATTGTGCTGTATTGTGATATGAGCAATAAATGTTGGCACAAACGTATAAACATAAAGATATGAAAAACAGATACTTGTAAAATCAATTGCGTCTAATTGCGTAATTAATTGCGTTTTTGGCTTATTTTTTCCCTTTTGACGCAATTCCAGATGGCGGTCTCCCCGGATACCAGCGAGCGGCCTTAGTAGCTCCAATTTTATATATGCGTCCCTCGCTCTTCAAACCCCGAAGCAAATTCTGCACTTGATCCCGCGAGAGCGCTGGCAACACCTGAACGAGTTCCCGCAACGGACTCCCCTCTTTCCGGTTATCTTGAATGTGCTTCAGCAGCAACTCCTTGTTCGTCTCGCGGTCCAATCCGCGCTTGCGCGTATAGACTCCTGCCTTACCGATGTGCCGATAGAACTGCCGGGATAGCATCAGCCGCACGCCTCGCCCGCGTCCCACGCGCTCGATGATCCCCTGTTTTAGCAAATGCTCAATCCTCGGTTTAAGGTCGTCGGAAATAGGCTGCTCGCGGTGGATGAGATCGACCACCAGCAAATCGTCAAGGCCGAATGCGGCCACTTGTTCCCGACCAATCTCCTCCAGAAAACGCAAGAATTCCGGGTCTTGAATATCGCCGTGCAGCGTGAGCCATACGGAGTGGGTATCCGTGTGGGCAAAGTCGGGCAATGGCTTACTCTGCTGAATGCACTCGCGGAAGATGCGATCAAACCCCTGCCCGGCCCGTTCGACCAAGCCGCATTTGCCGAGGACTTCGGCGATACGGCGATTGCGCGGATTTTGTTGCCGAAGGATGTTCTCAGGAGTGATGCCAACTGGAAAACCGCCGGGGCTGACGATCTCGATGCGTCGAGGATACTGGCGCACGAAGATGGAGCCTCCGTGGCGATAATCGCGGTGACTCACTGCGTTCAAAACGGCCTCGCGCACCACGCGCTCGTTGAAAGTGGGCACATCCCAAATAAAGAGTCCCTGCTGAAAGTGTTGCAGGTCATTGCGCTGGTTGATAAGTCGCCAGATCTCGTCGAGTACTGGGAGAAAGCCCTGTCTGAACTCGTGTCGTTCCGCTGCCGGTCCCGGCACTTCATTGGAACGGTATTCAAAGATAAGCTCTGCTTGGGCGAGATATTTGCCCAAGGCTTTGCGCGTGCCCAGCAGGATCAGCGCCGCGTACGTCACCTCGCCATCGACGAGCAACTCCGCATCTGCCAAGAGTTGCTCTACCGGGCGGGTTGAGATGTCTTGGTCTGGTGACTTCCGCTGCCAGAGCTGCCGCAGCACATCCACGGCGATTGGATCGAGATCGTCCAACTGGGCAGGCGTACAAATCTCAGCCGAGAAATCGGGACTAGCTTCGGCAAAAATGCGCTGGAGTTGATCCGGCGTCATGGGAACAAGGGCCTCTCCACTACGCATCCAATACGCGCCCTCATACTGCATAGGCACACCGATTGGACGGGCGGGGATTTGAAAGACCAGAACCCGACCATTTGGGTGCTGAATTTCCTCGACATCAACGCGCAGCCGCAGTCGCTCAATCAGACCGGCCTTCGTCCGTTCGAGATTGGGAAACGCCTGACTCCCAACCACCACACGCGGCAGTTTATCCGTTACGCCCAAGATCATCCTGCCACCGCCTTCATTGGCGAGGGCGACGCAGTACTTCACCAAGGTCTCAAAGTGGAAATTAGTCCTTGCCTCTTTGAACTCCAGATGCTCGTCTTCCCTAGCGTTCATCCAAGTCTGGAGTTCATCCATGGAAACGGTCATACGTACACTCTTCTGTCTGGCTCTTCCACTGTTTCTGGTGGCTCCGGCGCGTTCACCGCGTCGGGCAGATTAGCTGCCGCCCCGCGCACGTCCAGTTTGCCGGTGATTACATCGGCAATCAAGCGAGTGCGATATTCCTGGAGCAACTCGATTTGGCGGCGGGCGCGACTGATGGTGGCGTCGATGTCGGCGGTTGCCTTGTCGAGATATGCAACGATATCGGTTTGTTCATAAGGCGGTGGACGAAGGGATGGCATTTGCTTGAAATCTTCCCAGTATAACCGGTTACGGTCCTTGACTATTCCACGCGAGTACTTGTCAACCTCAGCCATATACGCACTCGTACGAAAAAGAGTACTGAAATAGCGCGACTCTGTACCGTGTAGCGGTCTGGCAATGATATAGGCTGGACTGACTAAGCCGTCGACGGGAGCTATTCCGACTGCGCCTTGCCACATTCGCATCATGTTGTAGGCAATGTCCCCCTTGACTGCTCGCTTGTAATCACTGCGGACAGTCATCATCTGTTTGCGAGCTGAGTTTTCAAGGTCACGGATGCTAACGCCGGTTTTTAAGGAGACTTCAAGGAGCGGGAGTTCCGGAAAACCCGTCTCATTGCGCTGGGCAAAGAGTTGGCCGTTCCGAACTACCTCCCAATGCGCCGGCACGTCGCCCAGCCATTCGATACCCGAGGGCTTGAGACGAACATTGGGGTCAATTCCCCGAGTGACGGCGCGATGGATGATGCCCTGCTTCTCTTCCTCCAACAACTGGATGAGCTTTTGCTTGCCGCTGACGTAGCGGCGGATGCGTTCGTCGGCGTGGTCGAGATAGCGGACGATGGCGGTTTGTTCGGGGAGAGGCGGGAGGGGTTGCTCCATGCCGCCGATAAAATTCCAGTCCGCACGCGGCATTTTGGCTCCGAAGGTAGAACCATTGATAGCATCAATAATAGGCTTTGATCGAAGTACCTGTTCCAAATATGGTGATGACAACGCGACATCACGGGGACGTAATACCAGAAACTCGCCGACGCACAAGCCATCGTAATCGGGACGCGCTACCTTTGCCAAATAAGGGCGCAATTTTCCAAACAACACATCTCCAGCCTGAAACCGCTTTACTTGGCTATCAAGGCTCACATCTAGGCCAGAATCCCTAATCTTGCCCGTCCAACTTTCGACGTGTTCTAAGGCGATACATACTTCATCTTGGCGTCGTCCGTTGCTCTGTTCAATTATATCCGTGACATGCACCTTCAATCGCCGTACCTCCCAATGCGCCGGCACGTCGCCGAGCCATTCGACGCCGGAGGGTTTATAGTTGGAGTAGGATTTGATATTGGAGTCAATCATTAGGTTCTATGTTCCTCTTCTCAATCTCCGAGGAATAGTCAACTGAACAGAATGTTGCGGAGTTTGAAAAAGATCCAATTGCAGATTGTACAATTCACACATTTGTGCGAAAAATTGTGTCTGACCACCATAGCTAGGGTGCCGTACTTGAACAACTCTGTGCTCATATCTTAAGTGACGCACTGTTCGTGCTGCATCATTCCCAATTGCAACTAGTTGGCGCGGCTTCAGAAGAAGGATGAGTTGAGAGAGAAATTCCTCTCCGGTCTGGCGCTCAAGAGAATTATGAGATCGATTACTGAAAGGATTACCGGGTTCGTGAGGGTGTAGGGGGAATACATTCCACAGAAAGACGGATACTTCGATTTGTGATAGAACGCTCCAGATAACAGCAGCCGTTCTTTCGACAGCTACGGCACTTTTCGTTGGTCTCTGAATAGATACCCCCCACCGTGCGGCGTATTCGTGAATATGCACATCGTCTGTGAAGGCGAGCCCTGTACGCCTACCACCGCGATAGCCAAGATCGCGCCCAATCCATATAGAATCAATATCTTGTTTTGTTGCAGCTTCAAGTACAGTCAATAGCGTTTGTAAGCGACGTTGCGGTGCATCATCTAGGTCGTGAACGATACAGCGATTTGAATAGGGGTTAAAGGAATTCTTAAATTTCAGCTTCCTCAATGCCTCCACAAATTGCACCGGGTCCATGCTCTACTCTCCATCGATGTCCTCCAAATCCCTCAGTCGGATTTAGACGCCAGAAGATCATACTGCCGTAGCCCGATCCTTGGCGCGACGGCGAACCCTCGAACGAATCTCCTCGCCATTCTCGACCAACGCTCTCGATAATTCATAAACCTTCTGGGCATTCATCCAGAACTCTGGAGTCTGGCCGAAATACTCGCCAAGGGCGATCGCCGTCTCAGCCGTCACGCCGCGTCGTTCGTGAACGATTTCATGGAGCCTCGTGGCAGGCAGGTCAATGTCCCGCGCCAATCCATTGACAGTCAGCCCCATCTCCTCGATCTGCTCTAGAAGAAAAGCACCGGGATGAGTGGCAACTCGATTTGTGGGTACATTCATCATATTACCTCTCCGTTCCTTAGTCGTAGTGATTGCTCAACTCAACCTCAAAGGCGTCCCCATCCTTCCATACGAAGCATATCCGCCAGCCGCGCGAAACGCGGATGCTGTACTGCTCCTGCCGATCCCCCTTGAGCCGTTCGAGCCGATTTTCTGGTGGTACCCGAAGATCGTGAAGGCTAGCCACAGAGTTGATGCGATCCAGCTTGCTTCGCGCTCGTTGTAAGAGTTGCGTAGGAAAGGATCTGTCGCGTACACCGTGGAAAACGTTCGCAGTACGCTTATCAGCAAAAGATACGATCATGGCAGAACATTACGAATAACGTAATACGTCAAGAGTAAGTCAATTACGCATCCTAGACCAGAAACAACTGCATGGCGAATCGTTCTATCACTTGCCTCACTGCACCCGAAAGCGCAGCGGCTGGGTTGTCCTTGCCCTCTCTACCACGCCCCGTATTTTACCCTACATGATCCGCAAAGTACAGTCCACTACCATCGCCCTGCTCCTAGCGACCCATGCCAGTTGTCTATCCCCGTCTGACGACGGCGCTGAACCCGCTGCCCTCCAGCCGCAACAACCCGCTGAAATCCCCACGTATTCCTACCGAGTCGTCCACTCCTTCCCGCACGACCCAGCCGCCTTCACCCAAGGGCTGCTCTACGATAACGGCTTTCTCTACGAAAGCACCGGCCAGTACGGCCAGTCGTCCCTGCGCAAGGTCGAGCTCGAAACAGGAACTGTCGTACAACTCCACCAGCTAGACGACCGCTTCTTCGCCGAGGGCCTCGCCCTCTTCGGCAATCGCCTCCTCCAGCTAACGTGGCGGGCCAACAAGGGCTTTGCCTATCGTCTCGATTCTTTTGAGCAGCTAGCGGAGTTCGCCTATCCCACCGAGGGCTGGGGGCTGACGTACGACGGCGAAATACTCGTCATGAGCGACGGCAGCGCGACCCTGTACTTCCGCGATCCGTTTACCTTTGCCGAGGTGAGCCGAGTCGCCGTTGCGGCCCAAGGCCGCCCCGTATCCCAGCTCAACGAACTCGAATGGGTCGCCGGCGAGGTCTTTGCCAATATCTGGCAGACCGACACCATTGCCCGCATCGACCCAGCGACTGGCCAAGTCTCAGGCTGGATCGACCTGACCGGGCTGTTGAGCAACGAAGACCGCCGTGGCTCGAACGCCGAGGTGCTCAATGGCATTGCCTACGACCCCGAGGGCGAGCGGCTCTTCGTCACCGGCAAGCGGTGGCCCAAGCTCTACCAAATCGAACTCGTATCCCCTTCACCGAAAGGTACACCATGACTCAAGACCGCGTCCCCGTGTGCATCGCCGTGCTCACGGTCTCCGACACCCGCGACGAAGCAACCGACAAATCCGGCAAGCTGCTGGTCGAGCGTCTCGAAGCGGCCGGCCACGTCCTGCACGAAAAGCAAATCCTGCCCGACGACATCTATCAGCTCCGCGCCCAAGTCTCGCAGTGGATCGCCGAGCCCCGCGTCCAAGCCATCGTCACCACCGGCGGCACCGGCCTCACCGGCCGCGACGGCACACCCGAGGCCGTCAGCGTGCTCTTTGACAAAGAAATCGAGGGCTTTGGCGAGGTCTTTCGCGTGCTGTCCTACGAGGAGATCGGCACCGCGACCTTGCAGTCGCGTTGCGTGGCCGGCGTTGCCAACAGCACCTACATCTTCTGCTTGCCCGGCTCCTCGGGGGCGTGCGCCACCGGCTGGGACAAGCTCATCGGGCCGCAGCTAGACTCCACCAACCAGCCCTGCAACCTCGTCGATCTGATGCCGAGATTGTCCGAAATTTGACGAGAGGAACTGCGCGCCTAGCTCAAGCCAAGAAGTTCTTGAGGAATTGCCCAGTGTACGACTCGCTCACTTCGGCGAGTTCCTCTGGAGTGCCCTGCCCGACGATCTGGCCGCCATTATGCCCGCCCTCGGGACCTAAGTCGATGATGTAGTCCGCGGTCTTGATGACATCGAGGTGGTGCTCAATGACCAAGACCGTATGACCGGCCTCGACTAGACGGTTGAGGCTATCGAGCAGGCGCTGAATATCTGCTAGGTGCAGCCCAGTGGTAGGCTCGTCGAGCAGGTAGAGGTTGCTCTTGCCGCGCTTGAGCTTGCCCAACTCGTCGGCCAGCTTGACGCGCTGGGCCTCGCCGCCTGACAGCAGAGGAGCCGGGTGGCCAATTTGCAAATAGCCCAGCCCCAAATCGTTGAGTACGCCCAATTTGTGGGCGATGAGCCGCTGGTCGGCGAAGAAATCTACCCCATCCTCTATGGTCATTGCCAAGACCTCGGCGATGTTCTTGTCCCGATAGGTAACGTCGAGCGTGTCCTGATTGTAGCGCGCGCCCTTGCAGGTGGGGCAGGGCACCTCCACATCGGCCATCAGATGCAGCTTGGTGGTAACCGTGCCCTCGCCGCCGCACTCCTCGCAGCGGCCTCCCTTGACGTTGAAGCTAAAGCGCGAGGCCGTATAGCGGCGCTTCTTGGCCTCGGGCGTTTGGGCGAAGAGGCGGCGGATGTTGTCGTAAAAACCGATGTACGTGGCCGGGTTGGAGCGGGGTGAGCGGCCGATGGGGGATTGGTCGATATTGATCACATCGCTTACGTGCTCGATCCCTTCGAGGCGGTCGTGCGCGCCCGACAGCACGCGGCTGTCGTGGAAGATGGAGTAGAGCTTCTTGTAGAGGATGTCGTGAACGAGCGTGCTCTTGCCCGAGCCAGAGGCCCCACTGACGCAGACGAAGACTCCCAAGGGAATTTTGACGTCGAGGTCGTCGAGGTTGTTGGCGCGGGCACCGCGAACATACAGGTTGCAGCCGTTGAGCGGACGGCGCTCAACCGGCACGTCAATGCGCTGGCGACCCGTGAGAAACTGGCCGGTTAGGGAGTCGGAATTCTTCAATATCTGGCGAATGGTGCCCTCGGCCGCGATGCGGCCACCGTGTACGCCCGGCCCGGGCCCGAGCTCGATGACGTGATCGGCCGCCCGAATGGTCTCCTCGTCGTGCTCCACCACAATGACCGTGTTGCCGACATCGCGCAGGCGGCGCAGCGTCTCAATCATCTTGACGTTGTCTTTGGGATGGAGGCCAATGGAAGGCTCGTCGAGCACGTAGAGCATGCCCATCAGGCCGGAGCCGATCTGCGTAGAAAGGCGAATGCGCTGGGCCTCGCCGCCGGAGAGGGTCCCCGCCCGGCGCGTGAGGCTGAGGTAATCCAAGCCAATGCCCATGATGAGGTCGAGCCGCAGCACCAACTCGCGCACGATCTGCTCACCGGCCTGCTTCCTCTGCACGGGCATGGGAACGTCGCTGAGAAAGTCGCGCAGCTCTTGCAGGTGCATCTCGCACAAATCGTGAATGGTACGGCCAGCCACAGTGACGAGCATGCGCGTGGCTTTGAGCCGCGTGCCGCCGCAGTCCGGGCAATCGTACTCGACCATGACCTTGCGCAGGTAATCCTCCATCCCCGAATGCGCCACCCCTTGGCGGCGGTAGCGGCGGTAGCGGCGCTCGATTTGGTTGATGACCCCATCGAAAGCAACCTTGCGCCCTTTATAGCGCCGCCCCTCGGTCGCGCCCGGCGGCAGCACAATAGTGAAGCGCTTGCCCTTGGTGCCGTAGAACAGCACATCGACGATGCGGTCGGACAGCTCGGCAAAGGGCGTGTCCAAGTCGAAGCCGTAGTGCTCGGCCAAGCTGTAGAAGATGCGGCCGCCCCATCCATTGCGGTCGCAGTTAATCGCCTCGCGCACAAAGGCACCGTCGAGAATGCTCCGGCTCTTGTCGGGCACCAGCAGATCGGGATGGACCTGTAAATAGGTACCCAAGCCCGAACAGGTGACGCAGGCCGAGAGCGGCTCGTTGAAGGTGAAGTAGCCCTGAGTCAGTTCAGCCATGCTGAGGCGGTGCTCGGGGCAGCCGAAGCCTTCGTAGAAAGCCTCCACCTCTTGGGCGGAAGCAATTTCAGGGTTTAGCAGGTGGAAGCTGAGAAAGTTCTCGCCCACCACTAGGCCGTGCTCAATGGAGGCGAGGAGTTGTTTTTGCAGATCGCCGCGGATGACGAAACGGTCGATGACGGCCTCAATGTGGAAATCCTCATTCTCGTCGAGTTCGAGCTCTTCGCTCAAATCGCATAGCTCTCCTTCGATACGCACTCGTCGATACCCCTTGGTGCGAATGTCGTCAAACAGAAATGCGTAATCCTCGCCGTAGATCTTAAACACCGGCGCGCGGATTTCCACCTCGGCCCCGTCCGGCAGGGACAGCAAGTGCTCGGCCATCTGGTAGGGCGTGCGGTAGGTGATGGGGCTACGACAATAGGGGCAGTGAGCTTGACCCACCGTGGAGTAGAGCATCCGCAGATATTCGTACAAATCGGTCATGGTGCCGACGGTCGAGCGCGGATTGTTGAAGATGGTCTTCTGCTCAATGGAAATGACCGGCGAGAGCCCGGTGACGAAATCGACATCCGGCTTCTTCATCTGCTCGACGAAGCGCTTGGCATAGGTGGACATGGACTCCATAAAGCGCCGCTGGCCCTCGGCGTACACCGTGTCAAAGGCCAGCGAAGATTTGCCCGAGCCGCTAATGCCGGTAATGACGACCAGCTTATCGCGCGGAATGCTGACGTCGATGTTTTGCAGGTTGTTCTCGCGTGCGCCCTTAATGGCGATTGAGTCTCGTATAGCCATAATGTATCCTGTTGTGCTAGTGCAGCCTCCCAATTCCTAATTCACGCTAGTGCAGCCCCCAATCGGCCCCATCGTCGTCGTAGTAATAGGCCGCTTCCTGCATCTCTACGCGGCTCTTTTCGGTGAGGCGCAGCGGTGCCGACATCTTTTGTAGTAACCCCTTTTCAACCAGCCACTCGCAGGCGAAGTCCGCGCCTTCCATCTTGAAGTGCTCCTCTATTTCCGACACCGTGCGCATGGACTCAGCCTCCTCCAAATAGTCGAGTAGGGGGCGGAACAGGTCCCAGAGGTGGTCGTCGAGGTAGGTCTCTACGCGCTGGAGGGCCGCCTCAAGGGTGCGGGCGTTTTTGGGCGCGGCGATCAGATCCGTGTAGATGGCGTTGAAGAATTCGGGATTGAAGTCGAGGGCTTGGTGAATAACCTCGCGTCCCGGGGCTTGGCCATTGAGGATGCACTCGACGCTGGCGAGTTGGTCGGCCACGTTGAGCAGCCACAGGAAGCTGTAGTTGTAGTCCTTCTTCACCTGGTACCACTTCTGGGCTTTGGCCAAGGTGGCCAGCAGCGGCAGGGCGCGCCGCAGCAACTGGTAGTCGCGGTCGCGCGCACCAATGCGCTCGGCGTCTTCGTACCACGCGGCAATGGACTCGTCCTTGGAGAACAGGAGGGTGCTGTGGGCGAAGGTAAAGTCGAGCCAACCGCCCTGACGCGAGCCTTCTATGTTCAACTGGAAGCGCTTGCGCGGGATGAGATTGGCGTGGATGATGACGCCTTCTTCAGTGAGGCAGTGGTCCTCGTAGCGCCGCACCTTGGGGTCGTCAGCCATGACGATCCACAAGTCGATGTCCGACTTCTCCCAAACTTGATCGTACGCATAGGAGCCATAGACGATGGCGGCCAAGACCGTGCGATCTTGTTGGAGCTTTTGGGTCAAGGCGTCGAGCGCCCGGCGATAGCGCTCTTGGACGGCTTGCTGAGACCGAGACATGGCAGTTCCTAGAGGGGTAGATCTAACGTGCGAACGGCACAAAATATACTGAACATACGTATATGATGTCAAGGTGTCGCAGGGCCTAACTGTGGGGTGTCTTCTGGGGGCGTCCGTGAGCCCCTATATGTCGCCATATATAAGGATAGGGAAGCTGTTTTTTTGAGAGCCCTCCGCTTTCGAGAGCAGGCTGTTTTTTTGACAGCGGGAAGAGCCTCTATACCTTTTACGCTTCCATTAGGCAGATACCTGCCACATCGGATTATCTGTTGAATACAATAACCCTTACTTGGCATGTACCCACCCACAATCTTCCACAGCAGAATCAGTTCAAACGATTAAGGAAGGAAGTTTCTGTTATGAACAGAATGATCTTTGCAGCGTTATTGCTGCTATTTTTTTTAGCAGCTCAATCTGAAAGTGCTGAGTCAAGGTTGGAAAGCTGGTACACCTATTGGGGCATAGGTGCAGTCAGCCTGTCTCATCCTGAAGAATTGGCAGATCTCCTTGATCTTCTTGAGGCTCTTCCCGGCGTCACAAGAACTGCTATTTCCTTGGATCTCCTTGGATTTTACTGGCCGATCCAAGATCGGTATCTCTTGGGCGGCGTGATCAACAGCTTTGGTGACCGGATCGAAGTAGATTCAGAAGGGCTTAATATAATCGGCGTAACGTATGGATTAAGCCTTCACTATTTTCCACAACGACATATCGGACAAGGCTTTTTCATTCGTTCCGACGTTGGACCCGCTTTTATGGCTGTCACCTCTGATGATGGTAGCGTTGACGAGACAAGCGATTGGGGATTGGGAGGGTTAGTGGGTGCAGGTTGGTCTCAGCCAATTACCAGCGGTACCCGCTTGACCTTCCAAGTCAACGGCAGCTTGCGGCAAGTAGAAGGCGATTCTTGGAGAGCCCTTAGCTTCACTTTGGGAGGATTGTTTTAGGTCTGGTAAAATCAAATTCTTCCTTGCTCATAGTGCTTCCTTTCGCGCGGCGTGGCTGGTCGGGTCAAGATCAAGCGGATATTCTTGGATCGTAATATACAGGGCAGCCGCTGGGAAGAGGTCAAGACGTGGGTAGTCCCACCTATTGCAGCACCAAGCGACGGATCAGGTCGATACGGTGGCGCGTGAAGGGGATCGGCCCTTGCGCGAGAGCTTTTCTCCGCGTATGAATAAGCATGATGCAGTGCCTATGTGCAGGGTTTTAGTTGCAAGCTGCACTACAACTTAGACTACCGTCGTGTAGTTATGTGTTTCCCTTTAAGCAGTCGTGCTTAGGAGTCTAATAACAATGTCTTCTACCGTGCCTATAGAAATACCGCGTGAAATACTCAATATAACCCATATGACCCCAGCAGAATTGAAGCGAGAGCTAGCAGTCTATCTGTTCCAGCAAGGCAAGTTGTCTTTCGGCAAAGCGCGAGAAATGGCCGACATGAGCGCATGGGATTTCCAGTTCGTGCTAGGGAGCAGAAATATCCCTGTCCACTATGACGTGGAGGATTACGAGGCAGATCGGGCGACCTTAAAGGAGCTTGGTCGTCTGTGAGTATGGTAAGCAACGCTTCTCCACTCATCGGCCTAGCCCGAATAGGAGAACTGGAACTTCTACAACAACTCTACCGAGATAGAGTAAGCCCATGCTAAAGAAGGACCCCCAAGCGGGACAGACGGCCAAGCGCAAACTGCCCATCGGCATTCAGACCTTTCGCCAGATTCGCGAAGAGCCCTACTACTATGTCGATAAGACCGCCTACATAAGGCGGCTGGTCGCCGAAGGCAAACACTACTTCCTATCGCGCCCACGCCGCTTTGGCAAGAGCCTGTTTCTCGATACGCTTAAGGAACTGTTCGCGGGCAACGAGCCGCTTTTTAAGGGTCTAGCCATTCACGACCAGTGGGATTGGTCGGTGCACCATCCGGTGCTGCGGCTGAGCTTTGGCAGCGGCAACTTCAAGGAGCCGGGCAATCTGCACAAGGAGACGATGGCCCAATTGGGCACCATAGAGAAAGTTGACGGCTGCGACACTGCACCGGCTTACTTTCGGCATTTGCTGCGGACGCTGCATCAACGGATCGGCCAGCCGGTGGCGGTGCTAATTGACGAGTACGACAAGCCAATCCTCGACGCACTGGAGGAACCAGAGATCGCCCGAGCCAACCGCGACTACTTGCGTGGATTGTATGCGACGATCAAGGATAGCGACGCGCACATCGCGTTCAGCTTCCTCACCGGGGTAAGCAAGTTCTCCAAGGTCAGCCTGTTCTCTGGCCTCAACAATCTCATCGACATTACCCTAGACCCGCGCTACTCGGCCATTTGCGGCTATACTGAGGCGGACTTGGACGCGCTGTTTGCCCCGGAACTGCCCGGCTTAGACCGAGAAGAAATCCGGCGCTGGTACAACGGCTACAACTGGCTGGGCGACGAACAGATGTACAACCCCTTTGATGTCCTCCTGCTATTCGACCGCCGTCAGTTCGGTGCCTATTGGTTTGAGACGGGTACGCCGACATTTCTGCTCGATATGTTGTTGGAGCGCGGGGTTAGTTCTTTGGCCTTGGACGACCTGCTCGGCAGCGAGGAGTTGTTATCCACTTTTGACGTAGATCACATTGCGACTGAGGCCCTGCTGTTCCAGACCGGCTACCTGACCATTCGCCGCACCGAGTCGCGCGGCGGAGAAATATACTATCGGCTGGGCTACCCCAACCGGGAGGTCCAGCAGAGCCTGAACAAGAGCCTGCTGAACCACCTGACGGGCAACCCCGCACGCCAAGTTGAGCACAACGCCCGGCTGTACGACCTGCTGCTAGTCAACGACTTCGATGGCTTGGAAACGCTGTTCAAGGCATTCTTTGCCAGCATTCCCTACCAGTGGCATACGAATAATGAGATTGCCAGCTACGAAGGCTACTACGCCAGCGTGTTCTACTCGTACTTCGCGTCGTTGGGGCTGGATATTATGGTGGAGGACAGTAGCAGTAAAGGGCGTCTCGACATGGCGGTGGAGTTCAACGGAAACGTGTATCTGTTCGAGTTCAAGGTAGTGGAACAGGCGTCGGAGGGAGCGGCGCTGCGGCAGTTGCAGGCGCGGGACTACGCGGCCAAGTACCGCAGTCGCGGCGAGCCGATTTACCTGATCGGAGTGGAGTTCAGTCGGCAGACCCGCACGTTGGCAGCTTTTGAGGTCGAGTGTATATGAGCGCCCGTTGCGCTGCCGCCACTGAGCATTTATCCTAGCCCCCATGTCCAACACACCTGCCATCCAAACCACGACCGTCGGCTCCTACCCCATCCCGGACTGGCTCCAAGCCCTCCCCTCTGAGCAGAGCCTCGTCGATGCTACCCGCGTAGTATTCGACACCCAGCGCCAAGCCGGCATCGACCTGCCCACCGACGGCGAGCTGTACCGCTTCGACATCAACCACCCAGACACCAACGGCATGATCGAGTACTTCGTCCGGCCCATGGGCGGCACCCGCGCAGAATTTGGCCGTCGCGAAGCCGAGGAGTTCGCCGCCAAACAAAGCATGGGCTTCCGGGCCAAGCCCGCAGCCGTGGTGGAAACCGAACTCGGCGCGGGCAGCCTCGACCTCCTTGCCGACTGCGCCCGCGCCGCCGCCGTGGCCGGCGGCCCCTTCAAGTTCACCCTGACCAGCCCCTACATGCTGGCCCGCACCCTCCTCGATCACCACTACGGCGACTTTGCCGCGCTCCTGATGGCCGTTGCCCACGTCCTCGCCGACCAAGTCCGCGGCCTGCCTTGCGCCTGCGTCCAAATCGACGAGGCCAACATCCCCGGCAACCCAGCCGACGGCCCCCTCGCAGCCCGCGCCATCAACGCCGTACTCGACAGCATTGACGCGGGCACTCAAAAGGCCGTTCACTTCTGCTTTGGCAACTACGGCGGCCAAACCATCCAGCAGGGCGAGTGGCGCGCCCTGCTCGACTTTCTCAACGAACTACGCGCCGATCACTTAGTGCTCGAACTCGCCCACCGCCCAGAAAGCGACTTGGATGCCCTGCAACAAATCGACCCGCGCATCGGCCTCGGCATCGGCGTGATCGACATCAAAGTCAACCACATCGAGACAGCCGAAGAGGTCGCCCGCCGCATAGAAGACGCGGTCGCCGCCGCCGGACCCGACCGCATCCACTTCATCCACCCAGACTGCGGCTTTTGGATGCTCAAACGCTCCATCGCCGACCGCAAGATTGCGGCATTGGCCGAAGGACGGGATCTGTACTTGGGGCTTTAGAAGCTGCGGCTCAATTAGCACTCGGCGCTGACTAAGGACATGGTCTTCCTCATCCGAGGGCACAGTCCGCCTTTAGCTTGCTTGCAACCGATGTTGCAAAAAATAGCCTTCATTTTTTCTATGGCTTGGGGCCTGCTGTCCTGCGATTTAGGTTCTAAGGCAGTGCAATTCGCGGATGTCACGGCCCAATCCGGGATCTCCTTTACCCATACCAATGGCACTGCCGGGGAGTACTTTCTGATAGAAACGACCGGAGCGGGCGGAGCCTTCTTCGACTATGACAACGATGGCGACTTGGATATTTACTTGGTCGATGGATTCGATCTGCAAGGAATCCGCTCGGTTCCCATCAACCTCGTGTACCAAGAGCGCGATCACTACTGGGTGAGAAAGCCGAACCAAGATGAGGAGGTGCGTTCAAGAGACGCGGCACATTACGCAGTCGCTCTCTCACCTCCGCCCGACTCCACCGCCGTCCCGCCCCGCAATGTACTGTACCAGAACAATGGCGACGGCACCTTTGCCGATACCGGCCAAGAGTCCAAGACGGGCGATACGGGCTATGGCATGGGATGCGCGGTCGCCGACTACGACAACGACGGCGATCAGGATCTCTACGTGACCAACTACGGGCCGAATGTGCTGTACCAAAACAATGGCGACGGCACCTTTGCCGACGTTACGGAGCGGGCGGCCGTGGGCGCATCCCAGTGGAGTGCGAGCGTCGCTTTCCTAGACTACGATAACGACGGAGAGCTCGATTTCTACGTGACTAACTACGTGGATTTCACCGTCGAGACCAACAAGGTATGCGGCGGATATGTGAGGACGAATTCCCAAGGCCACCGGGCCATCGTCGAGTCTACCCGATCATATTGCGCGCCGCTGGAGTACGGAGGGGTGCCGGATGTATTGTATCACAACAACGGGGATGGGACCTTTGTAGATGTCTCGGTCGCAGCCGGGATCAATGATCCATCCGGCAAGGGATTGGGCGTGATCGCCCTGGACTACGATAGCGACGGGGATCAGGATTTGTTCGTCGCCAACGATGGGACGCCGAACTTTCTCTACCAGAATCTAGGAAATGGAAAGTTTGGCAACGCGGCCTTAGCAAAAGGGGTGGCCCTTAACGGGGTCGGCGAGTCAGAGGCCGGCATGGGAGTGGATTTTGGGGATTACGACAACGACGGCGATTTTGATCTCTTTGTCACCAACTTTTCCTACGAGACCAATACCCTCTACCGCAATGAAGGGGTTTTCTTCAAGGACGTGACGGCGGTGGCTGGGCTAGCCGATCCGAGCCACCGCTTCCTCGGCTTTGGGACGAATTTCCTCGACTACGACAACGACGGCGACTTAGATCTGTACGTGGCCAACGGGCACGTACTGGACAAGATTGCCCTGTTCCAATCGGGGGTCGAGTACATGCAGGAACACCAACTCTTTCGCAACGACAACGGTGGGAGTTATACAGAGGCTTCTTCGATCTCGGGCGAGTGGTTTTTGCACAAGCAGATCAGCCGTGGTGCCGCCTTCGGAGATTACGACGAGGACGGGGATGTGGATATCTTAGTCAACAATTGCGGCGGGGAGGCCAAACTAGTCCGCAATGACGGCGGCAATCGGGAGAATTGGCTGATGGTGCGGACCGTGGGAACCCACAGCAACCGGGACGGGATAGGTGCTAAGGTGCGGGTGGTGGCGAAAGGGCTGGAACAGATCCGTCAGGTGCGAAGCGGTTCCAGTTACCTGACGGCGAGCGATCCACGGCTCCACTTTGGTCTGGGCGCTAGGACAAAGGTCGATCTAGTAGAAGTGAGATGGCCCAGTGGTCTGGTACAGCGATTAGAACAGGTCTCAGTAAACGAATTGCTAATCATCAAGGAAAAGGTCGATTCGCAATAGGGTTCGCACCTCAATACGCGATACTGAATTTACGTTGCCGTACAGCTCGGCGTTGGGTTTATTGGTATTGCAAAGTGCCCCTCGCTGATTGCGCCCAAACGACCTATGCCCATATCTATTCCCGAACATTACTTAGCTCCCAAATCCGCTACTCGCGAATCCTCCTCCGGTTTTACGATCAGAGCATTCATTATCGGAACCGCGCTCGCGTTCTTTATTGGTGTGGCAGCTCCGTACGGCAATATGATCATCCGCGGATCGTACATGGCGCTGAATATCAGCACTCCTATCGCCTTTTTTATTTTTTTTGTGCTAGTGGGAGGCGTAAATGTGGCGCTGCGCCTGCTGCGGGTGCGCTGGGCGCTACAGCCGGCCGAACTAGTGCTCATCTACATCATGATGATCATCGCCGCTACAGTCCCTACCAAGGGCTTTACCGAAGCCTGGCTTCCCAAAATCACGGGTCCTTACTACTACGCTACACCCGAGAACGATTGGGCCACGCTGGCCCATCCGCATATCAGAGACTGGCTGACGCCCCGCGACCCAGAGATGATCAAGTATTTTTTTGAGGGGCTTCCCGAAGGCATGGGAATCCCTTGGGGGGTTTGGCTCGAACCTCTTTTTCACTGGAGCTTGTTTTTCTTAGTCCTCTGCTTTGTGATGGTCTGCATATCGGTCATTCTGCATCGGCAATGGGCCAACAATGAGCGACTGATCTATCCTTTGATCCAGGTTCCCTTGGACATGATCAAAGAGGGTCCAAAAGGCTCTCTGGTAAATCCCTTTTTTAAGAACGCGGTAATGTGGGTGGGGTTTGCCATTCCCTTCTTCATCACCAGCGTAAATGGTTTCCACAACTATTATGAAACCCTCCCCACAATTGAACTAGCCACCACTTTCAGCGCCTTCCGCGAGACCATGTCAATACCCATCCACCTCAGCTTTTCCATGGTTGGGTTTTCGTATCTCATTAGTCTGGATATCGCCTTCGGGATCTGGTTGTTCTACCTGCTAGGCACGCTGGAGCAGGGAATATTTAACATCTTGGGGATCGCCAGTACGGAGAAGCTAGATATATTCGCTACGGCTTCGCCCATTATTGCGCATCAAGGTATGGGAGCCTTCATCGTCTTGGTGCTGGCGAGCCTGTGGGGAGCTCGAAGACATCTGAAGGATGTATTTAACAAGGCTTTCGGGCGAAATTCGACCGTCGATGATTCCGAGGAGTTGCTGTCGTACCGCACCGCGGTGTTCGGCTTGATCGCCGGCTTGGGATTCATAGGGGTCTGGCTGTACAAAGGCGGTCTAGCCGCTTGGCTGGTGCCTATATTTCTCTTTGCCGTTTTCGTCCTCTTTATCGCGCTGACCCGGATAGTTGCTGAGGCCGGCTTGGCCGCGGTGCGGGCCCCCCTAACACCCGTCTCATTTCTGATCTCTGGGGTCGGTTCATCTGCCATCGGTCCGGCCGGTCTGGTTTTCTTGGGACTCAGCTTTTCTTGGGCAGTCAACTTCAGAACCTTTGTGATGGCCTCTGCCGCCAACGGGATGAAGCTCAGCGACGAAGTTGGCGCGGGGCAGCGGAAAAGACCTCTGTTCTGGGCCATGATGCTGGCCGTAGTGGTCAGTCTGGCGGGTTCGACCTATATCATACTCGCCATGTGCTATAAGTATGGGGGAATCAATCTGGACCAGTGGTTTTTCGTTGGCGGGGCCTCAAGCCCCTTTGATTTCGTGGTTCCGTATTTGACCACGCCTGTCGAGGCCAATCTAAGCGGCTGGTTGTGGACGGGCGTAGGGGGAGGGATCATGAATGTATTGATCGTCATCCGACAAAAATTACTCTGGTGGCCGTTTCATCCACTCGGGTTCTTGATCAGCACCACGTGGATGGCGCAGTTCGTCTGGTTCAATGTATTTCTGGCATGGCTCGTAAAACTCTTGGTCCTGCGCTACGGAGGGGCGCGGTTGTACCAAGCTAGCCGGCCGTTTTTTCTAGGCTTGATCCTAGGGCACTTTACCGTTGCAGGAGTGTGGCTGATCGTAGATCACTTTACCGGCATGACGGACAATCAACTGATGTGGTTGTAAACGAAGTCGCGGATGGAGCCATAAGCGTCCGGCACCAGAAGCGGCAGAAAAACTTGACATCTTTGATCTTATTTATTATATCGCAACTTGCGAGAGTTACAAAATCAAAAACACATAACTTGTTGATCTTCAGTAAGTTAGGAAAGTGGCGATTTCTGACAGGGCAAAATCGTAAAAAATGTCCGAACTATTGAACATGAAAGTCTCTTTTCGGCTTGTGATGAAAGGGAAATCACGGCGTTTATCCACTCTGACCGCAGGGCTTTTACTGGCCGGTTTTTGCGCCGCGTGCGGGTATAGGTACTACGCCGGGCCCTTGCAACCTCTCCCCGACGCCCAGCAACACACCGGCATGCAGGTTAGCGATGATGGAACGGTGCTGTTCGTTCAGGAGCGATTTGAAGTCGGAGTGCGTCCCCAGACGGACGCAGAACTGAACCGATTGTACCCTGCTTACTCCAAGGGCGGCATGGAATCTATAAATCCCTATACCTACGGCGACTGGGAAGACCCCGAAACCGGTTCGACGCCACAGCGCTTCACGATTTTCCTTCTGAAGGTTAAAAATTACAGCTATCCCAAAGTGCAAATCGACCCTTTGAAGGTCTCGCTCATCGCTTCGAATGGCCGCGAGTACCCGGCGCTGGATCCGCTCGAATTCGACGAGTACTATCGCCCGTATGCCACTGCTTATTCGGGGAATCTGTACGACCGCTACGAAGAGCGCAAAGACCTATTCGCCTCTTCTAGATATGCATCCGAACCCGTATTCAGCGGTCAGGAAGCCCAGGGGTTCCTAGTCTTTCCCGCCCTACACCCAGATGTGCAGGAACTGCGCCTCAAGCTCGAGGATGTGGCGATCAGATTCGACTTTCGGGGCGATCCGATAGAGGTGCTCGACCTCGAGTATCTTTTTTTTCGGAAAATCGGCCGGATTTATCCCGATGGGACGACGAAGATGTCTTCGGGATAATCGGCTTGTAACGAGAAGACCGACGCGTTAGGTAGTAGGCAGGCGTTTTTTGCGAGAAAGGAGGTGGTTAAATGAGGTGAGTTTTCCCGGGCAAGTGTGGACGGGATGATCGATTATTTTCGATTCTACAGCGGGGATCGATAGACCCTGCTGGTTTTGCAATTTTGTTTCCATCTCGTCATTCCGAATTGAGGAGTCAATTCAATGAAAAAATTAGCAATGACTTTCATGGCGCTGGCCTTGGTAGCCATGCTGTCGAGCGGTTCTTGGGCCCATAAGCCCGAGGGCGTAGAGTTCTTCGCGCCCCATATTCCGGATGAATTGATCCCGGAGATAGACGGAAATTCCGCCGACTGGACAAACTGGTTCCCCTCGGATCTGGTCATTACCCACGACATGCTGCTGTCGCGTGCCGGCAATGACCCGAGAGACATCTCGGACGTCGACGTGAGTATGATGATCGCTTGGAACGAGACCACCCAGAAGCTCTACCTCGGTCTCGAAGCCTTCGACAATTTTATCCACCGCGATTCAGAAAACCAAGTGGATATATACACAGAAGATGGCTGGACCATCAGCACCGATCCCGACCACAGTGGCGGTTTCTTCCACGCCGGAGATTTGGATCAGAACGTGATGGGTACCCAAGGGCAACAGTGGGTAGTCCATCCGCCCGCGCAAGGACCGGCGACTATGTGGGTTTTCAATTTCGGTGAGAACTTCTTTGAGAAGATTGAGACTCGCGAGTGGGACGCTATGTGGTTTGGCCATCCGCCGTGGGGCCATCTCGGCGTAGGTCCGCCCGAGGCCGTGCCGGTTAACGAAGGGGATACCAACGTCACCTTGTTCTACGAGATAGCTTGGTCCCTGTTCGATCATCTCGATTACGACGGCCCCGACTCCAGTATTCCCCACGTATTCGAAGAAGAGCAGATCATCCACCTGAACATCCACTATCAGGATCACGACGAAAACGGCGATGATTGGGATTCCCAGTGGGGCCTGAACGACGAAACCCACGCGACCCGGGATGGGTCCGCAGCACCTGACTGGGTGATGGTGAAGGTTCCCATCGAAGCCACCACGAGCGTAGAGGGAGAAACCTGGGGGAGGATCAAAGCCTCTTTCCGCTAAAGACCTAGCGCTTTTTAGACTGGTCTTCAGATGGATTGAAGGGATGGGATTTTTCTCATCCCTTCAATCTATACAATGGGAGAACAGCCGTGAAGATCTACGCACTTGCCATCGCGGCGTTGACGAGCATCTGCGCTTTAGTCGCCTGCGAAGAAGTCGATCTTTCTACTGGGCCTTCGGGATCCACCGGCAGGACTGAACTAGTCAGATTCGACAACAAGTCGAACTTTGATCTCCAGATTACCATTGGCGCGTGCTTTCAGGATTTCGTCTTGGACGCTGGGCGCGAACGGACCATTGAATGCAATCCGACAGATGGCTCCGTAAGCTTTGACGTCGGCATCGTTCGGACAGAGAGAGAAGACGCCAATTGGGCTGGCTCTGTTTCAAAAGGGCAGTCCCTCCTCATCCTCACCAATCCCTGGCACGGCGGCTTCTTCACCGTAGAGGTTGAAGAATAAGCTAAGCGGGCGGATTTTCCGCCCAGCGGGAATGCAAAGCATGGAGCCGATTGGGCGAAAAGTCCTGCTGGTATCCACTTGGGTTTTGCTGGCACTGATCTCTGCCAAAAGCACCTATGGCGTGGAAGTTTTAGTCATCGGCAATGAGCAGAACCCCTGGGAAGCTATGGGTACCATGGAGAGCATTGATACCACCACGGATCCGGGGTGGATTCAGCCCCGCCGCACCGAAGCTACGGAAAATCTGAGCCTCGGTGCCCAAGGGAGAGGGGGAGGCATGTCCACGCCCCAGCCATCCGTGCGCCAAGCCGGCAACCTCAACAACATGATAGACGGGGATGCAAACACGGTTTTCGACGGGAGCAGGGCCCGGCAAGTGGGGGGCAGGATGGATCTAGATCTGGGCTCAATTTTCGGCGGGGTCGAGAGAATTCGCTTCTACCCCAGCCCGACCTTCAGCGACAAGTTCCTGAAGGGGTACGAGGTGTACATCAACGATGGTAGTGCGGAAATGCAGGTTGGCGGGGTGCTGCAGTGGGCCCTAGTGGAAAAGGTCGAGAAAAACACCGACAGCACCGTACAGGTGAGAATTCCGTCCCAGTACGTGCGCCATGTCCGAATTGTGTTCACCACGCCATTGCCCTGGGAAATTGCCGAGCTAGAGGTGTACAGCCGCGGCTTTGTCCCCCAAGCGCACTACACTTCAGAGGTGATAGACTTGGGTGAATTGGCCAATTTTGGCCAGTTGAAGTGGGCCGCAGAGGAACAACCTCGGGCCTCGGTGCAGATCTTTACCCGCACCGGAGCCACACCCGATCCCCTTAAATACTACCAACTAAAAGAAAAAGGACTTGAAACCGAACGGATCGAGGTTTCCGAAGATGATTACAACAGCCTGAAGGCAGCCGAGCGGGAAAAAGCTCCAGACGCGGAGAACTGGAGTCCCTGGTCTCCGGTGTACAACCGTGCATCTGGAGAACAGGTGGTCTTCGCCGAACCTCGGCGCTACTTCCAATTCAAGTGTGATTTTGCCAGTGATTTTTTTACCCAAGGAGCGCGGCTCGACTCGCTGGCGTTTGAGTTTTCCACCCCTCCAGTGGCGCGTTTCGTCTGGGGCGAAGTTGACCCGCTAGAGGTAAACGCCGGAGAACCCACCCTGTTTACCTATGTGGTACGGGCCAAAGTCGAGGAAAGCGATACAGGATTCGATGCCTTGGAGATTGCTACTCCTTCTCGGGTCACAATTGAGGAACTGAAAATCGGTGGTGCATCGGTGGCGGATTTCACCGAGGAAATCGCAGACGACCGCATGGTGATCCGCTTCCCCAATCATCGGGTCGTGGATACCACTCCGGTGGAGTTGAGTTTTGAGGGGGCGGTTCTGGTGTACGGGACGCGTTTTACCGGCAAGGTCTTCGATACCCAGACAGCAGAATTGCCGCAGCCCATTACCGCCGGGGATACGTCCCCGGATTTGCCCAACAACGACTTGGCAGTGGCCGTATCGCTCGGAGAGACCATTGTCGCAGGCGGACGCGTTGTCCCCAATCCGTTCACTCCCAACGGCGACGGCATGAACGATCTGGCCTCCATCCACTACCAGATTCTCAAGTTGACCAAGGAGGTTCCAGTCACTGTGTCGATCTACGATCTTTCGGGCCGGCTGGTCCGCAATTTGTATTCGGGCACGGAAGTGAGCGGAATTTATGCCTTGAATTGGAACGGTCTGGATAATAGTGGGCAATTGGTAGTTCCGGGATTGTACATCAGCCGCATATCAGTTGACGCCGATAGGGGCGAAGGAGACATGGTTGCACTCATAGCGGTGATCTACTGATCGCCTAACCAATTGAGGTGAGCGATATGATGGGATCGCATGTATGGGCGAGTCTCGTGGCAATTGTCGTACTTTCAACCGGCATGGCCCACGCCGACACTATAGCATTCGGGTCCAAAGCCGATTGGGAGAAGTGGGTCTTTCCCGTAGGGACACTGGAACTGTCGAGGGATGGCCTCGTAAAGCCCAAATTCATTCAAAAGAATATCAATGCAAGTCTCAATGCCGGTGAGTTTGTCGTCGAGCGCGAGGGAAATAAACCGACCAAATGGGGGGGAATATCTGGTGTCGGCTCCAATCCCGCCCGAGCGGCCAATATCTTTGACGGCGAGGTGGACACTTGGTGGGCACCCAACCCGGATGACGATATGGATACTTGGTGGGTTGAACTCGACTTGGGCCGATTGGTTTCTGCCACCAAGATCGTGTTGAAATTTTCACCTCAGGGCGAGCCGTTCAGGATGTTCAAGGTCTATACCTCCACCGGTGAGGAGGCCCTCTACTCTGGGTCGGGGAAAAAAGAGTACTTGGTCGTCGGACAGACCACCCAGCCGAATTTTGCCTACGAGCTAGAATATCCCTTGGGCCAGCTTGGCACGGCCCGCAGCACGGCAGAAGACCCTAGGCAACTGGTCGGCTTTGTGCTGATCCAAGTCACAGCCCCTTTCGGAGACGCGCGCTTAGGCGAAGTTGAAGTCCACACCCTCGGCGACAACGTGGTACTGGGAACGGTGGAGCGAGGCGGTCTGGCCATCCAAGCGAGCCCCGGCGGCGACCGCCGCATACTGACTAATAACGAGGTTCTGGACGGACGCTTTGACACCTACTGGAACTCAAGTGCCGGCTTTCTCGACTGGACCGAAAAAGGCTGGGTCAACATGAACCTAGGGGCGCTGTTCTGGGTGGATACCATTCGGATTGTATCGGCCCGAGTACACCAAGGTTCCAGAGTAGACCCGCTGTTTGGCTACAAGCTATTCATCTCCGACGGCACCCTAGGGCCAACGGCTCAACTCGGCACGGAAAACGTCATGGGGAGTTTTGTGTGGGAAGAGGTGGGGGCTCTCGATGATAACTCCGTGGGATTTCTCACTTTTGAAGATACTTTTTCTCCCCGACCAGTACAACACATCTTCTTTTCACACAGAAACAATGTCAGAGACACGGGCACTTATGGACGTTTCAAAACCCTAGAGATTCAGGCCTATGGCGAAGGGTATATTCCAGGCGTGTCCATGACTTCGGGCTTGCTCAACCTCGGTCGCTCCAAAAACATGTTGTCGATCACTTGGGAAGCGGATATCCCGCCGGGGACTAAGCTAGAGATCAGCACGCGAACGGGCGATCAGTTGGGCGAGAAATTGCACTACTTCGACAAAAAAGGTAATGAACTTACCAAAGAAAAATGGGAGAGTCTGCCCAAATTCCGCAAAGAAGCCGACCCCGTAGTGGAGTTAGTTCCCGACCCCCAAACCTGGAGCCCGTGGAGCAAACCCTATGTCCATTCTGGTGACCCCTTTGCCTCTCCTAGTCCGCGTCAGTACCTAGAGATACGGGCCAAGCTTTTGAGCACGCTACCGGATCAGGCCGTTAGCTTAGACCGAATAGTGCTTTCTTTCGCTGACCCACTGGCCAAAACCCTGACCGCCGAGGTCTGGCCGGATACAGCCATCGCGGCAAAGCCCCAAGAATTCAAATACTTTATCCGTCCTTCGTTTGCGGCTAGAGACCTTGGTTTTGATCAGGTACTCATCAGGACTCCTGCCCAGGCTGAATTGATAGGGGTAAAAGTCGCCTCTGACCCGCTGGCGCTGGAGGACCTGTCCGTATATTCGACGGCAGATTCTCTGCTAATCCAGCTTCCCTCGACGATCAAGTCTCCGGAACTGGTAGAGGTCGAGTTCAAAAGCCAAGTCTTTTTGAACAACACAGTATTCGAGGGGTTGGTCGGGAACTCTGCTAGAAAGCTGTGGCAGACCGTAGATCCCGGAGACGCCGCCTCAGAGGCCATGAGCGATGTTCTAGTCGTAACCGTACCAATCCAAGACCGACTGGTTGGCGATGTGCAGATTGCTCCGGCAATTATTACTCCCAATGGGGATGGTCTAAACGATCAGATGAACATTGACTTTTTGATATTCCAGATCGACCGGGCCCAGCCCATCACAGTAAAAGTACACGATCTGTCTGGCAGAATTGTCAGGGAAGTGATGGCCCAGCGCGGTATTAGCGGTGCACACCGGGCCGTCTGGGATGGCACGGATGAGGCCGGAGTTCTCGTTCCTCCCGGTCTCTACATATGTCGGGTCGAGGTAGAAGCTAGCCAAGACGCCGCGGCCATTGTTCAGACCGTCGGGGTCGCCTTTTGACATACATGTCGATAATCTGCCTATCTGAAGTCTTGGCAGGGAGTTCGCGATGACTATTCGATGCAGAGGTGCGTGGGGCTTGGTCCTCCTCTTCACTTGTCTGAGCACATCCACGGGAGACGCTCAGCGGCCGGTCTCGTCTAGCCCGGAGCCGGTAGTCGAAGCGCTAGATCCAACCTTGATGAAATGGTACCAGCGTCAGGAACTTTACTATCAGTACAGATGGTCGTGGTGGAAGTACAGCAATTACGCAAGAGAGCCGTACAAGCGTTACGTGGATGTGGGCTTAGAGGGCACTAGGTGGTACGACCTTTACGGGAAATACCTCACTAAGGGCTGGAAGATCTACGAATGGACCCAGGAAGTCCCCACCTCGTTCGGCAGCAATATTTTCAAGAGCGGCAGGTACGCCAATTGGTTCAACAATGTCGTGATTGGGCGGACCTCCCAAGGGCAGTACAACTTGGCGGTCACACTAGGCGATGAGATCAGAACGACCCTGACGCCACTGACGTTTTCAAAACCAGCTTTCAACGGTATCCAAGCGGATTTTCGCTCCGACAAATACGCCCTCACCTTCCTGAGTTCCAGAGTCAATTTCCCGACGCGAGGACAAAGTGTAGATGTTCCCGAGACCCGGATGACGGACTTTAACAACCTATTTGGCTTCAGGGGCACCGTCCAAGTCGGCGACTTCGTAAACCTAGGGGCCACCTACGTGAACTCTCATTTCAGCCGCACCTCTACGGATCTGCCGCTCAGCGGCTTTCAGGAAGGCCAGCTCACTTCGGTGCAAAACCAAGACGTCATCCGCTGGATCGCCATCCGCATCACCGATGATTCGCCCGAAGACGGGGAGGGAGGCGGAGTACTGTTCTCCGAACAGATATTCATCAATAGGGGCAATGAAATGGAACCCGCGGCCATTGAACCCCGCATAGAGGGGGGATTGCCGGTGCGAGGCGCTTTGGCTGCGGATGGGGTCGAAGCCATCACCCTGACCTATGTGATTCCCGACCCCGAGTTAAAAAGAAAAATAGGATTTGAACTGGTGCTGGCCAACGATTACCGCGTCGAAACCACGTCGAACTTGCAGACCAATGCCCTCGGCGAGCCAGTCTTTTTGCCGGTCGTGCGAGCGGCTGGAAATGTCGACGACGGCTCAAACCAGCGAGTAGTCAAGTTCGATTACGGCCTGCCCACCGGAAACGAAATCATCGGATTTACCTTAGAAGTACACGACCTGATGGGATTCACCGTGTGGGGCGAATTCGATATCAACAATCGCTGGCGGCGATTCCCCAATATCAACTTTGAGCGTCACGCTCACGCTGCTACGCGTTCGGAGGCCTTTTTTCTGGCCGCGCGCAAGGTTGCCTATCCTTGGTTTGGCTTTGGCGAAGTATTCAGTATCGACGAAGGATATTCCACCTCCATGTTCATCCTAGACCGGACCGGCGAGATCGACTATTCAAATGCGGAACGCAACCGCTACGAGTTCGTGGATGACAACGACGACCAAGACCGGTGGCCGGACTGGCAGCGGGCCAACCAGCCGCTCGAAGGGGAGGGCTTGGCTCGGGGCGGCCCCCCTGCCGGAGGCATCTTTCCCGGACTGGACGAAAACAACGATTTCATCTCGGATTTCAACCAGAACAACAATCTGCGGCCCGACTACGACGAACCCTTTTGGCGCTATGAGGTAGATCCCCCAGAGTTTCTGTTTGGGATGGACCTAGATCACAACACCATTATTGATCGCTTTGAAGACGACGATGAGCCGGATTATCCCTACCAACGGGACCACCGTGGGTACAATGGCTATGTGGGGCGGCGTCTCACCCCCGAAGCAAAAGTCCTGCTCGGATATGCCAAGGAATGGTTGTGGTCCGATGAACGAGAAAGCAACGATCTTTATGGATTGGTGACCTTTGACAAAGATTATGCCAAGCTAGGCCGGTTGCAGATATTCGATAACCTGCGAATCGTCAAAGACAATCTCATCGACGACCAGCTCATCTGGACGCATCCGCCCGGTACATTCGGGGGCATACAAACCTTTCAGGATCGCCTAGTGGCGCAGGATGCGGTGATCAACACGGCCTTTCTGCGCTTCGATTACAAGGGGCTACCCAATTTCAATGTGACCAATAAGGTCAAGTACGAGATTTACAATCAGCAAGGCGAGAATTTCGCTAGGCCGCTCAGAACCGGAGGCGTGCTCGAGGAGTTGAAGGATTCCTACTTCCTCGGGATTGTCAATAAATGCGACTATGCCTTCTGGATCGGCGATTTCAAAATTCACCCCAAATTTAGGAGCTTGTACCGCCGCAGTACGGCCTTCATCAAAGGCGACGCAGACGTCCACAATCTAACTGAAATGGGTATCTTGACGGTCCGAACCCAACCCATGCCAAAGCTCTGGATCGAAGTAGGTACCGAATTGGCCCAGTTCTACGACCTCGAGGAAGCACTGGGTAGCACAGGAGACTTTTTCGGCAGCGTCGTCACGTCGCAGGTTTCTATCAATAACAACTACCTCGGCTATGAGGTCATCATGAACATCGGGCACCAGTGGGAGAGAAGGAAGTTTGAAAACAGAGATTCTCCAGAGACCATCACCAGTGCTTTCATCGTGGTGTTTGCCGGGCTCGGCTCCAGTTAGGCGCAAGAGATGAACGTGAACAGGCGAAAATACAGCCTGTTGCTGCCGCTGGGCTGTGCCTTACTGCTCTTTGCAGAATCAGCTCTCGGAGCGGATAGATGGACGGTTGGAACCGCGGACCACCCGTGGAGCGCCGCGGGTAGTTTTGAGGGGCTGGACGACACCGCAGAAGAGGGTTGGCTGCAACCCATCTTCGTGTCGAACCAAAATTTGTCCCTCAGCTCCATGGACAGGGGAGGGTGGATAAACTCCGACTTCCGCATAGGGGTGGAATTGTTGCCCAAGCTCATCAACGGCGACCACAGTGCGGCTTTCCCAGATCTTTCAGACAGGAACGTAGAGCGCCGAGTAAACAAAGCCGATCTCCCCGTAACTCTGATCTTGGACCTCGGAGGGCCTTTCGGCGTGGACAGCCTCAGCTTCTATCCCCGAGCAGGGTTAGAACAGGCCTTTATGAGAGGATACCAAGTCTGGGTCCACGATGGGGTCGGTCTCGACGAACTCAAACTACCTCTGCGAGGACACTGGTTCAGTGTCGTAAAAGACTGGAAGCTGGTAGCGGAAAAGGCCCAGACGGACAACCCTTTCGCCCGCATAAAGCTCCCCTTGCAGGTGGTGCGCTACGTAGCCATCTCAGACACCATCAGCTTGCCCGATCCCACCTTGTGGGAGATTGACGAACTCGAGGTCTGGGGCAATGGCTACGCCCTCGTCGGGCACTACGAGTCAGAAGTGATCGATCTGGGCGACCGGGCCAGTCTCGGAAACCTGACGTGGTCGGCTTTGAGTGATTCGGGCAGTGCTCTGCTAATCCGCACGCGCACTGGGCAAACAGAAGATCCCTTTGTATATCATCGCCTGACTGGCCTGGGACTGGAAGGAGAAGAACGAGTAACGCAAGCCCAGTACAAAAAACTCAGGCCGACGGAAAAGGGCTCCATCCAGCCCGATACCGAGAATTGGAGTGGCTGGTCGGCTCCCTATCCTTCCACCGGGAAGGAGCCCTTCATCGCTTTGGCTCCGGCGCAGTACGTTCAATTCAGAATTGATTTTCAATCCTTCTCTCCGCTGTTTAGGAGCCGGATTGATTCTCTATCAGTGGAATTTTCCACGCCTTTATTCGGCCGGGAATTCATAGCCGAGTTGACGCCTCAACAAGTCGCTCCCGGAAAAAAGACGGCCTTCACCTATGCGGTGCGCGCTATCTTGGAATCCGAGGATGGCGGTATTGACGGTCTGCAAGTAGCTACGCCGTTGCCAGCGGAAATCAAGGAAGTCAGGATCAATGGCAATCCAGTCGAATACTCCGAGGATGTGGGACTAGATGGTTTCGCGGTCTCGTTTCCAGAGAACCGGATAACTGAACACGCAACCTTGCTCGAAGTGGACTTTGCAACCGAAGTACTGGTGTACGGCACGCGCTTCACCGGCAGAGTGTTCGATACCGAGAGGGAGGGAGCTATACCGCAGATCATCGTGCCGGGAGATGCCACGCCGGACATTGATACAGATGACCTGCTGGTGAAATGGGATCTGGACAGATCCCTGCTTGCATCCGTGGATATTTCGCAGCGCCATCTAACACCCAATGGCGACGGTGTTAATGATTCGGTAGAAATATCCTACCGTCTGCTACAAGTCATCCGCTCCATTCAGGTATCTGTTGAGATCTTTGATCTTTCCGGCCAGCGGATTTGGCACCAGTCCGCAGAGCAGGCCAACGGGCAATACGCTATATCCTGGCAGGGCCTTGACGACACCGGACAGGTGGTACCTCCGGGCCTGTACGTTTACCAACTAGTCGCCGATGCCGACCAGGGAAGCAACGTGTACGTAGGAACCCTAGCGGTCGTATATTAGAAAAATGCGAAGACTCAGTACGGGAAGTGGGTGGGGTCTGTTCTCTCGCCTTTTTATAGTTGGTCTATTCACTGCGTGTACTACAACATCCGAGGAGCCTCCCCAAGCCGAACCCGGTGTGGTGGCGCGGATCGGAGATACGGTCCTCCAAGCCAACGAACTGCGCGACTTCGCCATTTCCACTCCTCAGAACCTGCGTTCCAAGCAGGAGGGAGCGGCCGCACGCGAGGACTATCTGCGCAGTTTGCTGGTCAAGCACCTGCTCTACCTAGAGGCCCAAGTTTGGGAATTGCAGGAATCGATGGAGGTCCAAAAGCGGGTTGCAGCGAGCTGGCACCAGCACCTCATCGAGATTTATCGCAACGAGCAGCCACCCATCCAAGTAGAAGTTGACGAAGAGGAGCTCCGCAGGTATTTCGAGGAAAATGATCTAGGGCGTCAGCGCCAACTAGCTGGCATTCTGGTCGAGGAAGAATCCCAAGCCCAAGAGGTGCTCGCAAAGCTCGCCGCTGGCGAAAGTTTCGCGGATTTGGCCAGACAATACTCCGTTCACAAGGGGTCGGCTGCCCAAGGTGGAGTATGGGGATACATCTCGCGGCAGCAAGCGCGCCGCTTAAAAATTCCAGATGAGGTCTTCCGCGAACTGCCGGTGGGTGTCGTGTCCGATATCCTCCCCATCAATAAACGCTACTTGGTAATGCGCTTTCTCCAAGACCGGCCCGGAAGTATAGAGGAACACCGATCCCGCATTCGCTCCGTACTCCATGCAGGAAAGCTCAAAGAGGCTAAAAGAGAACAGGTCCGGTCTCTGGCTCGAGAGTTTGACTGGAAAATCGAATCCGCAGGACTGGCGCTTCTCCTAAAAAAAGCGGCCGCGTACCCCGCTGTACATCGCCAGCATTTTTCGCCTAGGGAGGCGATCCAGCCCCTCTTCACCTACCAAGGCGGTCAGGTAACCGTGGAAGAATACGTGGATGCGCTGTGGGAAGATGCTGGACGGGCACGCGCTGGCTGGGGGATGAAGGACAGTGCCGCAGTGGTTGCAGCCGCTGAATCCACAGTCATGGAATCAGCCATTCTGCTGGCGGCGGCAAAGAGGGCGGGCATTCCCGAGCGACCCGCAGAACAGAATTGGCTAGAGCAAACGCGCTGGGAGTTCATGGTTCGGCAGGTCCGCAAGGAAGAGGTGGAGGACAAGGCCGTAGTCAGCGAGGAAGAGGCCAAAGAATTCTATCAGTCGCACGAGGATTTGTTTCGCAAATCCGACCAGTTCGATCTGATCGAAGTACTGGTCGCAACCGAAGAAAAGGCACAGACTCTTCTCGCAACATTAGAGCAAGGGGATGTAAGCCTTCTCGACCTAGCCCAGGAACACACCATCCGCACCGAGTCGCAGGAAGAGCCGGGCAAGGTACACCTGCACGGCCGCGATCGCTATGTCAATCCGCAGCTCTACGAGGCCGTGCAGGCAGCCACAATAGGAGAGCTTGTTGGCCCCGTCCAGGCCAAGGGTGGGTACAGCCTGTTCAAAGTACTCCGCCGCACACAAGGAGAACTCCCTCCGTTTTCCAGAATGGCACGACGGGCGCACTCACTGCTGCGTCGGCAGAAAGAAGACCGGATCTTCGCGGAATTAGTTGACCAATTGCTGGAGAAGTACCAAGATCGCATAACAATATACCAAGACGAGTTGGCAGTGGCTTTGCCCGATACCTTAATACAACGGCTGGCTGCTACAGAGAGAGATTGAAGAATCCATACAAAAGGACAGAAACTACCTGTCCGCACACTCGTCGGGATTCTCTTCGCAATTCGACCGCTTCACCAATTGCCCTTTTTCCCACACATCCTGCCTTACCTTGTTGCCCTGGACATCAAAGACTATAAAAATTCCATCGGGATTTCCGTCTGCGTAGGATCCCTCCCATTTTTTTTGCCCATTTTTATAGTAGAAGACAAGGGGGCCGTTTGTCTTTTTTGCTGATTCGTCGTAATGGGTCCAGACCCCGCTCTCGCGGCCGTTTGTATAGAACCCTTCCAGCCATTTGTTCCCGTTGCTGTAGTAACTGATATAAGGGCCGTGCCATTGACCATCTTTAAAGACTATGGATAATTCTATTTGCCCGTTTGCATAGTACTTGGTATAGGCCCCGTGGAACTGCCCCGCTTTATAGGTTCCTTCTGAACGTTTGGCTCCATCCTCATAATAGTCTGTAAAGGGACCGTGGAGTTTGCCTTCCCTATATGTCTCTGCCGATTTTCTGGTCCCATCTTCAAAGTAATAGACAATTTTTCCATCTTTCTCATTGTCCTTGTACATGCCCTGTGCCTGCAGATTGCCGCTCGTATAATACGCTGTATAGGGGCCGTGTTTGACTAACTCGTTTACTTCGTTTTTGTAGTATTGGTATTGAACTTTGACCTGCCCATCGGGATATGTTTCGGTTTTAACTTTTGGGCCACAGCCATACAGTACGATTGCCGCACCGATAACAATCGTCATCCATTTCACGATTGAAATCCCTCGTTAGAGGTTAGACGCCCTTAAGGGCTAGTCCTACGCATGATGCTGAGGATCTGGCCGGTCATGCCGCTGGCTGGGGGTTGTGCGGCGAGGAAAAGCGCCGAAGCAACGACCTGTTCTGGTTCCTTCCACGGCTCACTTGCAGCGCGAAAGCTGCTGGCCTTTTGCCAAGAAGGTTTTGACAGCTCCGTCTTGACCGGGCCGGGTATGAGCACGTTGGCGATAATGCCCTCGTCCCACACTTCTTCTGCAAGGGCTTGGGTCAACGCGTGCAAGGCCGCTTTGGACGCGCAATAGACGCTCAGGTCCGCGTGGCCGACTTGGCCCATGCCAGAGCCGACGTTGATGATGTTCCCGCTGCCCTGTCGCTGCATAATGGGCAATACCGCGCGGCAACAGTGGACGACGCCCATGACGTTAATTTGCCACGCCTGCTCCCACTCTTCATCCGTCGTATCTAAAAACAGCCCGCGTGGATTGACGCCGGCGTTGTTGACGAGAATGTCGATCCGACCGAACCGCTCTACTGTTTGCTGCACGAGGCGTTCCACCTCTGCGCTCACCCGCAAATCAGTCGGCACAGCGAGGACTTCGCCACCCTGCACGGCAATCGCCGCGGCGACTTCGTCGAGCTGCTCTGTATTGCGCGCGGCAATGGCAACCTGCGCGCCCTCGGCAGCATAACCCATAGCGATAGCGCGGCCAATGCCGCGGCCCCCGCCCGTAATCAGGGCAACTTTGTCTTTGAGTTGCATAGCTGAGTTAGTCGCGCAAGTACCCGGCGACCTCTTTGGCGAAATAAGTCAAGATCATGTCCGCGCCAGCTCGCTTAATCCCGGTCAACACCTCCATAACGGCCTGCTCGCGCTGGACCCACCCCCGCTCCACAGCCGCCACAATCATCCCGTACTCGCCGGAGACATTGTACGCGGCAATCGGCACGTCAAAGGCTTGGCGAGCGGCGGCGATCACATCGAGATAAGCTAGCGCCGGCTTGACCATCACCACATCGGCCCCTTCCTCAATATCGAGAGCAATCTCCACGAGCGCCTCGCGGCCATTGGCCGGGTCCATCTGATAGGTCTTCTTGTCGCCCTTCTTGGGTGCCGACTGGAGCGCGTCGCGGAACGGGCCGTAAAAGCAAGAGGCGTATTTAGCCGAATACGCCAAGATGCCGACGTTTTTATGACCAGCCGCGTCGAGCGCCCGGCGGATGCCGCCGACCCGGCCATCCATCATGTCTGAGGGAGCGACCCAATCGACGCCCGCTTCGGCGTGCGACAGGGCCATCTTGCACAGCACCTCTATGGTCTCGTCGTTGACGACCTCGCCATCGACGACCAAGCCGTCGTGGCCGTGATGGGTATAGGGGTCGAGGGCCACATCGGTTTGCACGCAGAGTTCGGGCACCGCGGCTTTGAGGCTGCGGATTGCTCGTTGGATCAAGCCCTGCGGGTCGTAGGACTGAGTGGCCTGATCGTCTTTTTCGGTTGAGTAGCCGAAGAGATTGACCGCCGGGATGCCCAAGTCCCACAGCTCGCGGCACTCATTGACCAACTCGTCAACCGAGAAGCGATATTGGCCGGGCATGTCGTCAATGGGCGCGCGCGTTTTTTCGCCTTCAGTGACAAACAGCGGATGGATCAGATCATCGACGCGCAAGTGGGTCTCGCGCACCAAGCTGCGCACCGCTTCCGAGCGCCTGAGCCGTCGGGGCCTCTTGGTTAATTCCACGGCAGTCTCCTAGTTAATGTTCACACACAAAACCTCAAAAACTCGTCCTCTGTCTTTTCGCACCATGCCCGCAAACGACGGCGATGGTCGTCGAGTTCGTCCTTGAATCTCGCGTTGACGGCGAGGTTGACCATTTCGCCCGGGTCTGCTTGCAAATCGACGAGCTGTTCACGGTAGCGGCCCATGGGATAGGCGCTGTATTTGTAGCGGCCGGTGAGCACGGCGCGCGAAGCACCGCCACCGCCTGGCCCCGCGCCAATATCCATGATGGTTTCAACGACGAGCTCCCTGCGCCATTCATCGGGCGCGTTGCCCTCGGCAAGCGGTCGCAAACTCAGCCCTTCGAGGCCATCGGGGACGCTCGCGCCACCAACGTCGCACAGCGTGGGCAGCAGATCGAGGCCGAGGGAGACTAGATGGGTATTGTCAACGCTACCGGCTCGCGTGATCCCTTTGTGACTGATGATAAAAGGAACGTTGATGACTTCCTCATAGAGGCTAGTTTTTTGATTCCAGTTATGCGCGCCGTGCCCGTCGCCGTGATCTGAGGTAAATACGATATAGGTCTCTCCTTCAAGACCGAGGTCGCGCAGTCCATTGAGCAGCACGCCGATTTCAGCATCGACTTTTTCGCACAGGCGATAGTAGTAAAATCGCAGCCGTCGCCAGTCGTCTTCCGTGTATTCGATGGTGGAATAGACGCGGCGGTTGGCCTGCCGCAGCATCTGCAAGATGTCTGGTGAATAAGGTGGGATGGCGAAGTTTGCGGGCAGATTCGGGCATTCTTCTACAGTGGCCGGTTCCGGCACGGGGCCTTGCGGCAGCGGCTGATTGCGGGCGACTTGGCAGATGTCGTGGGGATTGAGGAATGACGCGAAGAGGAAGAAGGGATTGTCGCGGTTGCGCTGCATGAATTCAATGGAGCGCAGCGGCACCTCGTCGTCGCGACTGCCGCAGATGACTTCGAGGCCGCTTTCTTCGGGCGTGGTGCCGGGGACGTGCCATTTCCCCGACAGGGCGCAGTCATACCCCGCGTCGGCGAGGAGGTTGCCGAGCATCCGGCCTTTGTATTCGGGATTGATTGGTGTGTTGTTGCTGATCGCGCCATTTTGATGGGGGAACAGACCGGTCATAAAGCTGGCGCGCTGGGGGGCGCATAAGGGCTGCGTGCAATAGGCGCGGGTGAATCGCACCCCTGTTTCGGCGAGGCTGTCCATATTGGGGGTGTACACGTCGGGGTTGCCGGCACAGGACATGGCCCCAGCGTATTGCTGATCCGTGATGATGAAGAGAATATTGGGACGACGCTCTGGCATACTTGATCTTTGCTCCTAGGATAGTCTTCAGGCGGAAGGCGAAAATACGAATCAGCAGATGTAACGTCCAACGCCGAAGTAACAAAACGCCCTCGGCGTCGTTCTATAAGGTGTGTGCACACGAGAATTGTTCAACACCTGACATCACGGAGATGCAATGCACGCAGAACAGGCGATTGAAAGATACGGTCCGCTGGTCATGAGTCTGATCTGGCGGATCAACGGAAACCACGACGAGACAGCCGACCTCTACCAAGAAGTATTCGTGAAGTTCCACGAGACCACGAGCGAGCGCGGCCCGCTGCAACAGCCCAAGGCGTGGTTGTGCCGCACGGCGATCAATGCCGCCCTCGACTTCAACCGTCAGCGAGCGCGATTTGTCCCTTGGACAGAATCCGCGGAGCAACCTCACAACTGGGAGGCGAACGATGTGGTCGAAAATGGTCTGATGGTCGAAAAAATTCGCCATCTCACGGTGGATTTGCCCGAGCGCCGCAGAGAAGTCTTCGTCCTCCGCTACTTCCAAGGCTGTTCCTTCGCGCAGATCGCCCAACTGCTAAATTGCTCTGCGGGAGCAGCGCGAGCCGCAGCGTTCCAAGCCGCAAAACAGATTCGCGCGTGGCTCACCTGCGACTGTCCATCCTCAACCACATCAAACCCCAAGGAAGCTAACCGATGATTACGACTGAGCAGTTTGAACACAAACTCATCGAATACCTCGACGGCGAACTGTCCGACGCCGAGAAGCGAGAAGTCGAGGAGTACCTACAGGCCCATCCCGAAGCCACTGAACTCAAAGGCGATTTCTCCCTGCTGTGCGCGACCGGGAAATCAATCCGCGAGTCCACCTTCCCCGCAGATTTGCTTTTGGAGGCCAATCGCAAGCTCACCGCTCGCTTGGACGATTCGCGTCGCGAGAATGTGGCTCCCACCCCCGTCGCGTCCAGCAATGGATCGCCAGAAACCGTCCCCAGCCGGACCTTGCTGTCGAATTGGCGACGGCGGTTCCGGCCGCCCGTGCTAGCCGCCGCACTCGCCGCGCTGACGATCCTCCTAGTAGGTGCTGTCACTCAGCGAGCGGCCCTCGCCGACATTGCCAGCAGCCTGCTGCAGCGAATCACGGTGACCTTCAATGACGAGTCCCTGTCCGATAGCCAACAGCAGACGTTCGACGAGCTTGTTGAGATCACGGAAACCGTAGATGAGAATGGCGATCAGGTCGTCACCATCAACGCGGACAGCGATCAGCTATCCGAGGAGTTCGGAGACGGTGTTCTGGAAGTGAGGGTCATCGGCGAGCAAATCAGTGAAGCTGAAGTAGAAAGAGCCAACGCCTTTCTCGATTCGATTGAAACCGCGCTAACCGCGCTTCACCGTGATCATGATCATGATATAGATCAGGCCATTGTGATCAGTGCAGTAGGGGTGCCCCACACTGTCCATGAAGGAAGCTCCGATTTACAGGTTGGAAAGGCTCTTTTTCTCGGCGACATCACCCAGCTAAACCTCGACTCGCTAAACCTCGATTCGCTACAGGCCCGATCTGACTCACTAATCGCCGCAGGCGCCGCGGAGATCGGCTCCCACGCAGGCGCCGCGAAGATCGGCTCCCAGTCTCCGGGCGTCGCCGAGGATCAAAGCTGGGGCGACATCAAGAAAGCCGTCGGTTCCACCACGGACGACTCTCCCTGATCAAGCGGATTGCTCGGCTTCAAGCCAAGCCTTCAAAGAGAACGGGCCCTAGGTCGTCATCGACCGGGGCCCGTTCGTCATCCCATCTCCTAATACGTCGCTTCAGCGGATCAAGCGCCCAAGGCGATTCCAGCGGATGGAATATCCATCGCCGACCGACCAGTACACGATCCCCACCTTGGCGTGCAGGGCTGAGCGCGGTATCGGTCCATGGTTGCGACTGTCAAAACTGTTGTCGCGGTTGTCGCCTAGGACGAAATAGTGGCCCTGCGGAATTTCCAACGGCTCGATATTCATCGAGGAATGTCGAGGTCCTCGATAGACACCTCGGTCGTCGCGCAGCGGCGCACCGTTGACATAGAGTACGCTGTCGCGCAGCGATATGCGCTCTCCGGGTAGGCCCATGACTCGCTTTATGAGCAGTCGTCCCTCTTCCTTCGGCGACTCATAAATGACGATGTCTCCTCTGCGCGGCTCATAAGTGCGAGCCCACCGCGTGTCGGCCGTGATGTAGTCACCTCGCAGCAGGGTCGGCTCCATAGAGATTGACGGAATATAGAAACTCTGTAGGTACTTCCTGATGTGGTGTTGCAGTTTCTCGACAGCGACGCTCTCGACCCCGACCGTGCAGATCAAGGCCGTCACAGCGATGAGTAGCTCGCGTCGCAACGGCGGTCTGATACGAATGACGTAGGTTCCACTAGCCAAGTCGTGGAGACCTCTCTTTCCCTGTGTAAACGGAATTAGCAGAAAAGACAATCCAATCAGTAAGCAATCGACAACAGTGCGGAGCAAGCTGCGACGGAAAGAAACAGGCTGGAACCGCTGATCCACGACCACCAAGCCGAACAAGCGCTTGCCTAGCGACTGGCGTCCGCGAGCATTCAGAAACGCCAGAACGAATACGCTGGCGACTAAGCTCCCCGGGAACCAGACAAACAGGAAGAGCTGTAGCAGTGCTTCGGTGCTCAAACTTTCGCTGAAATACAGGAACAGGAGAAGGAGCGCGCTAGTTAGGAAGGCAAATCCCAATGAATCAACCACGGCACTGGCGACGCGCACCCAGAAACCTGGGAATTTCTGCGCGTCTAGGGTCTCGGTCCGGCTTGTCATGGCCGCGAGGTACTAATTCGCGTCTCCAGACTCGTCGTCCTGCTGCGGATCGAGAGCCTCGATCGCCATCGAAGCGTCTGATGGGATGCACGAGAATCCCCGTTCAGCGAAGTGCTCATCAAAGGCAAACACTTCTCGCAGACCTGCACGAGACATAAAGGCAAAGCTAACGCAGTCAACGAGACTCAAGCGTCTCCGACCGGCGGCAAGCATGGAGGCCATCCCGGTGGCATGCAAATCCTCGTCAATCCACTTAATTCTCAAGACGGGTCGAATGTCCTGATCGAGCGCGCGAGCTGCATCCATCCCAAGTCGGTGCTGGACGAGGGCCGTCGTCTCCACGAGGACATAGCTAGTCGTCACGAGGGGAAACGCGCCGCGCACGAGGCGATGCCATTCAGCAACGGCCCGCGAATGCTCATCGTCGTCAGCGTCGAGAACTGCGTACAGCGCGGAGGTATCGACGAAGACGCTCACCTGCGGTAGGCCTCCTGCAGGTAGAGGTCGTGTTGCGCGGCTCCATCGCCGCCGCCGGATCGGAATCGGCCGGCTACCGAGATCGCGCGTTCAATGCGCTCGTCATCGGTCGCGGCTGTCTCCGCCGACTGCAGCAGGAGATCAACTCCTTGGCGAATTACCGTCGCCATCGAAACCTGCCGTTCGGCAGCGATCCGTTTGACGCACCGCGCTTGTTCGTCGGTCAACTGAATCTGTGTGCGAACCATTCGACTAGCTCCATGTTATCAGATCATACCATAATGATAACAAATTGCCCGTCAGAATCAATCCGACGTGGCAGCGACGCTAGCTCTTGGAAATCAGCCTCACCTTGAATTCACCCGTGTGACCCCGAGGCTCATTGATGGACAATTGACCCTACCTGCACTAGATCGTCTTACGGATGGTGCAGATTCTTAATTTTCACATTTACAGTGGTATTTGCTTTTCCTTGACGGGGTTGCAACCTTCCTCTAACCTCTGGAAAGATACAGACGAGGACCAATGGAGACTGAAATTCAACTTCTTTGCTGCTCTGCACACGACATCCGTAGCCTCGCGAAGGCGTCAGTCGACTTGATTGTTACATCACCACCATATCCCATGATCGTTATGTGGGATGAGGTATTTAGCAACCAAGACGAGCGCATCCGTGCTCACTTGGCAGCAGGGGAGGGGCATGATGCGTTCGACTTAATGCATAAGTTGCTCGATAAGACGTGGGCGGAATGTGATCGAGTACTGAAACCCGGAGGAATTGTTTGCATTAACATAGGTGATGCTACTCGGACCATAGATGGTGACTTCCAACTCTATTCGAATCATTCGCGGATTCTGAGGGCATTCTTGGATCGAGAGTATGCTGCACTTCCCGATATTCTTTGGCGCAAACAGACGAACGCGCCCAATAAGTTCATGGGCTCTGGTATGCTGCCCGTAGGAGCGTACGTGACCTATGAGCACGAGTATGTCCTTGTCCTCCGCAAGGCCCGTCGGCGCCAGTTCAGAAACGAGGCTGAGAAAACGCTTCGTCGTCAAAGTGCCTTCTTCTGGGAGGAGAGAAATATCTGGTTTTCTGATATCTGGTATGATATTAAGGGCACCCCGCAAAATCTTGTTAATAAAAGCGCACGAGATCGCAGCGCCGCCTTCCCGTTCGAGCTTGCGTATCGACTCATCTCTATGTTCTCAATCAAGGAGGATGTGGTTCTGGACCCATTTGTTGGTACTGGGACCACCCTAGCTGCGGCCTTGGCTACGGGGCGTAGTGCTGTCGGTGTTGAAGTGGATCGATCTTTGGTAGGCGTTGCCTGGAATCTGCTTGCCGCTGGGCCGGAGTTCGCCAACCATTACGCACGTGCGAGGCTAATCAGACATATGCAATTCGCTGCAGAACGCACACAGGAAGGAAAGCCGCTGAAGTATATGAACCGGCATTACCAGTTCCCCGTGATGACATCGCAGGAGACCGAGCTACTAATCAGCGACGTTGTTGGATCCATGCCTGCAGGAACCGATACTTTACGAATAGAGTATGCCGATGTCCCGCAAGCAGACATGGTGGGAGTGTGGGACAGACCCCCTTCGCAGACGCGAAGTGTTGATAAAAGATGCAAAAAGATTGATCTTCAGATGCCGTTACGTAAAACAGGGGTTGAGCAACGCCAACTTGAGTTAGATATACGTAAAAAAGAAGAATGAAGCAGTTTTGTCTTTTTATCCCAGCACTGCATAAGGTCCTTTTTCAAGAGTGTGAAGTCGTTCCACCTCTTTTTTGATTAAGCTTTCTGTCTTTGACCCCACCGACCCTTTGACGAGATCAATCGTGAAAACGTGTCCTCCGAAATCGCTATGGAATCTTTCGTGTCCGCGTCTCTGTCCAGAGCGTGCCTTTCCGGCATACGTAGCAACGCTTGCGCTGTTGAAGGTAGACGGTTTCACCTGTAGCCCAATTCTGTAGCCATTGACTGATCCCCATAGGTCAACCCAGTAGGGGGAGCCTTCAATCTCGCTGGGTGCCTCGAAGAACCGCACGCCTGCCAACTCAATGTGGCTGATTGACACGCTCATCGACCCTGTTCCTTGCAATAACCATTGTAAGTCCTATCGATCACAACTGAATTCAGATATTTGATGCAGTCTTCTTCATTGATGCTAGCGAGGAGATCGGGATGGAAACGGACTTCCCCAGGTAGGTCTTCAGTAATCCGAACGTAGAGCTTGCGACCAAGAGAGTCGATATGATGCTTTGTTCTGACGTTTGCGTAGTAGTAATCGCGCCACTCGTCAATAGAATTGGGTCGGCATTCTCGGATGGAGTCCGAGGTGGGTCCAACATTCCTTTTGAAGTTGAGTTGCCATCGATTCATCGCGTAGTTGAGGACGAATTCTTTTTCCGCGCGTGGGCTCATGTCGCTTTCTCCATTTGTTGTTTCGGTCTCCTGCAGATTCACATCGTGCCCTATTGAACGTATTGCGAGCCACCTGATGTGCTATCACGATTTCGCGTTCAGTTGATGCTCCCGTCTTACCTTGCGAGTGAGGATGAGCGTCTTTAAGATATCCAAGTCAGATGACCTCGCAACGACAGCCACCCCACAAAAATCCACTGAAAGCCAATGAGCCATTCCGTCCGCCGCCATCTGCGCCTTGAAATCGAGGCATACGATAAGACCATCCGCGCTTTCATTCCCGCGTACGAGGAAATGCTGGCGCGAGCCGCAGATGCCGTTGCTGCAACCAAGCCGAAAAAAGTGATCGATCTCGGCGCTGGCACGGGCGCGTTGGCGCAAGCCATATTGCAGCGATGCGAGGAAGCCACGGTCGAACTAATCGACGCCGACGCCGAGATGCTCGACCAAGCCCGCGAGCGGCTCGCACCCTTTGCCGCACGAGTGCAGTACACCGTGCGAGCATTCCAAGGCCCGCTACCCGCTTGCGACGCGGCGGTCGCCTCCCTCGCACTACACCACGTTCCCACCCTAGCCGAAAAACGGACAATCTTCAGCGCAATTCACACTGCGTTGCGCCCAGGCGGCATATTCGTCAACGCGGATGCAACCATGCCCGCCGACCCATCCGCTCGCCAAGCCGAATACGAAACTTGGGCGGCCCACCTCGTCTCCTGCGGCATCGCCGAGGAGCGCGCCTATAGCCATTTCGCGGAATGGGCCGACGAAGACACCTACTTTCCCGTGGAAGACGAACTCGCCGCGCTGACAGACGCCGGTTTTGCCGCGACCTGCCTGTGGCGCGTCGTACCCGTCACCGTCATAAAAGCGGCTAAATCACGCAGCACCTAGTGCGTGACGAGTTGCAGGAAGGCTACATCAGCTTGGGCAGCAGCAAGGCGAGGGCGACGCTGACGAGGAGGCCAGCGAGAATCTTCGCCAAATCGGAGAACACCAGCCGGGACACCTCTTGACGGCTGCGGTGCTTCTCGTTCCAAGCGATGGCAATCTCGCGTCCAGCCAGCAGACCGACGAATACCCAAGTTGTGCTCATCGGGATGTGGCTGAGCTCCTTGAACACAAACAGCACGATCCCGTAGATCAGGTCCACAAACGTCGCCGAGCGGATGTCGGTAGTGTTCGTCTTCGTCAGCACTACCTTCTGGATGGTACCACCGTGGTTGTAAAAGATGAAGGCGAGCAAGCCCAGTATAATGGCGATGCTGACTATGAACCATCCAACAGCTAGATCTGGCGTCCGACTGACCGGGTCTCGCGGCAGGAAAACGTAGATATTGGCCAAGTCCTGTATCAGCCACTGGCTCCAGAGGAAACCAGTCGAGCACCACTGAGCCACAACCCACCAAGGACTCATCAGCCCCTCCGTCCGGTTGAAACGAGACTCGAGGCTCCGGGTGACCAACTTGTACACGACGATGGCGACCACGAAGGCTGTCGCATACCCCAGCAACGACTTGAGCAACATACTCTCCAGCGCCTTCGGCGCGAAGATCGTCAGGGTCAGGAAGGTGGTGCTGACTGGGACACCCCAGCGGGTCAACAAGAGCAAGACGAAGGGAGGGACACAGTAAACCCAGCTAAAGCGGTCCGGCACCGGGATCGCCTCCAGCCTGCCATAAGAAACATCCCCACTATGTGCCACCCACCCATACACGAGGACCACCGTTATAATACCGCCGGCAAAGAGCCAGAGTACCCACCATGGACGGTGGGAATTGGAACTGAGAAAGGTCCCCAAAGTCTGAATTGCATCGTTGCCAACGATCGAATACGAGCCGAGCACGAACCCGAACGAGCCGAGCACGAACCCGACGATCATTAGTGCTTCCTGACTCACTTTCAATGCTCCTCGGGAGTTTTTGCTAATATTTAGAAATGAAGATCGGCCATTTCGCCGGGCAAAGGTATTTACTTAGCCGCAGCCGAGCAATGGTCAGGCTGCACGACCAAGCAATTTGGCCCCAGCCCGCTGCGCCATTATTTTTTGGTTCACCATTCACCACATCCTCGGGCTATTTATGACCGCTAAAATCCTCGCCGTCCTCCTCCTCTTCGCCCTACCCATTCAAGCCAAAACTCGGATCGAAGCGGCCTACGAAGCCGGCGAACTCGATTTGGAGACGGCCCTGATCTACCAAGTCCTCAGCGTGCGCACACCCGACCAACTGCCAGCCATCTACCGAGAGTCCGGCGGGCTGGCGGTTTGCGGAACCCCGCACCTAGTCCAAGCCATGAGCGCAGCGCCCAACCTGAGCGCCGATTTCCAAGCGCGCTTGGGCAAGCTGGCGCAGCGCCGACCGAATGTCCAACATAACATCCTCTCGCCATCGGGGCGCTTCCGCGTCCACTACGATACCGAGGGCCGCCACGCGGTTGCGCCTACGGACGACGACGCCAACGGCATCCCGGACTATATCGACCTCACTATGACCGTCCTCGACAGTGTTTGGGTACTCGAAATCGAGCAACTCGGCTACAATCCGCCTCCTTCGGACAACGGCTTGGGCGGAGGAGACGAATACGACGCGTACGTTATCGAGCTCGATGGCGGATACTATGGGTACGCCTATCCTGCGAGTAACATTACCGAAACCACGCACAGCTACCTCGAAATCGACAACAACTTTACCGACCCAGGCTACAAGCAGACCCGCGGACTGGACGCCCTGCGGGTAACCATTGCCCACGAGTTCCATCACGCCATTCAGTTTGGCTACTACGCGAAATTCGACGGCAGTTGGTGGCAGGAGTCAACCTCGACTTGGATGGAGGAAGTCGCCTATCCACACATCGACGATTACCTCCAGTATTTGACCTACTTCCTCAGCGAACCCCAACTCGCCCTCAACTCCGGCAAGTATGGCACTCTCCACACCTACGGCTCCGCGATCTTTTCTCTCTTCCTCGATCAGCGCTACGGCCGCGAGCTCAACCGCCTGATCTGGGAAGAAATAGGCGAGCGCAAAAGCGTCCATCTCGATCACTTCGACCGCGTCATCCGCCAAGTCGAGCCGAGGGGACTAGGCGTTGCTATGGGCGAATTTGCCGTGTGGAACTATTTCACCGGCACTCGCCACCGCGACAAATACTATGCCGAAGCAGACAAATACCCATTCGTCCCCACCCGCGACATCGCCGTTGACGCCGAGACGGTCGCCCGCGACACCAGCCTAGTCGATGCCACTGGCAGCGCCTATCTGCGCCTTGAGCCGCAACTGCGTCCAGGCGGAGTCGATCTGTTCTTTGACGCCAACCAAGGGGCATGGCGTCGCCACTTGCTCTTAGTCGGTCCAGACAGCGTCTCTGTGCAACTCGTTTCCGAATCGCCAATCCGCGTCACTAGCTGGGACCAGTTCGACGAGGTCGTCCTCGTCGCCACCGCAGCCGAGCGCACTGGTTTAGCCTACCAGCACCTCTTCACCGCGCAATTCGATCCCAATCTGACCAATCCCGACCAGCCAGCCGCCCTCGCCACCCTACTCAAACCCAACTACCCCAACCCATTCCGCCCCAGCCAACACAAGACAACTCAGCTAGTGTTCGACCTAGCCGTTCCTAGTACCCAAACCCGCCTGTCGATCTTTTCGGCCAATGGCGATTTGGTCTGGCAATGTGACTTAGGCTCCCTTCCCGCCCGCGAAAATTACATTGTGCAGTGGGACGGCAGCAACGGACTAAGGAAGGGCTCCAACTGCAACGACAACAACCTCGCCGGCAACCCCGTAGCCAGCGGCATCTATCATCTGCTCCTCGAAGCCGACGGCACCGCGGCTAAGCGCACGATAGCCGTGGTGCGCGATTGAGAAGCATAGATCACTTTGACAATTATGCTGTGATGACGTATGATAATGGCCAAATTATACGTCATCTATGGAGGCGACTGATGCAAACCAAGCTCACCCTACGCCTAGAGGGGCAATTGATCGAACGCGCTAAGGCCCATGCCAAAAAGCGCGGCAAGTCCGTATCGCAGATGGTGGCCGACTATTTCGCGCTGTTGGACCGGGACGACCGACCGGAAACACTAGCACCGATCACCCGTTCTTTACACGGCACCTTGGGGGGCACTACCGTCGATGAGGATACATACCGCGAGCATCTCGAGGAAAAATACCTGTGAAAGTGATGGTCGATACCAATGTCGTACTCGACTTGCTGCTAGACCGGACGCCATACGCAGTGAACGCAGCGCAAATTTTCTCTTTGATAGAGCGCAATGTCATCGTCGGCTGTCTCGGTGCCACCACTTTAACCACAATACACTACTTAGCTACAAAAGCCGTCGGCGCACAAAAAGCACGGCGGGAAATTAGCAAATTACTTCGTCTCTTTGAAATAGCCCCGGTCAACCGGGCAGTGCTAGAAGCGGCACTGGCGGCCGCGGGCTTCCGCGACTTTGAAGATGCTGTTATCCACGAGGCGGCACGCCAAGCCGACGCCGATGCCTTGGTGACGCGCAACCAAAGCGATTTCAGAACGGCCGTATTGGCAATTTACGAACCCCGCGAATTGCTCAATATCGTCCAAGCCCACCATACTCACCGCACCAAAGAAGTCCAGTTGGGACGCTGCCGGATCGACAGCATTGACGATGTCTCTCAAGCACTGTCCACAGCAGAGGAAGAAGACTCTCAGTGAGGCTGATCGATACTAACCTCTTGGTAGAGGTCTAAGCCTTGTCAGCACCCCCGCGCCGCGTCTCCCTCCGCGCCATCGCCATCGGAGCCATCGGCTGCCTTGCCATCGCCGTGGGCGAACCTTTCGGCGTCATGGTGATGCGCAGCTCGCCCATGGCCGCCGACTACTCGACCGGCGCGGCCCTGTTCTTGTTTTTTCTTTTCACCTTGCTCATCAACCCGCTCGCCAAACTGCTCACCGGCACCAGCCTGCACACCGGCGAGTTGGCCACCGTGTACATAATGATGATCGTGGGAGCCGCCATTCCCTCTTGGGGCCTGACCATGAACCTGATCCCGCTTCTCGGCGGGTTCTTTTACTACGCCACCCCGGAAAACGACTGGGCCAATACCATCCAGCCCTACATATCACATCTCTTCGTACCGGAAGACAGTGCAGCCATCCAAAAGCTGTTCGAAGGTAATGCCCAAGGCGAACGCATTCCTTGGGGGGTTTGGGCGACGCCGCTGATGGCGTGGAGCCTGTTTGCCGTCAACATGTACTTTATCACGCTGTGCGTGCTCGTCGTGCTGCGCAAGCAGTGGGTCGAGCGCGAGCGGCTCAACTTCCCGCTGGCGACCTTGCCCATAGAAATGAGCGCCTGCGCCAAGGACCAAGCCATCGCGCCTTTTTACCGCAATTACCTGACTTGGATCGGCTTTGCCATTCCCGCGCTCATCAGCTCCATCAACGCCCTGCACCGCTATTTCAACTTCGTCCCCTGGATTGACCTCAACCTCTGGGTGCCCTTTTTGCGCAACTCCATCTGGGTCAACTTTCGCCCGCACTTCGAGGTCGTCGGCCTCTCCTACTTGCTCAACCTCGACATCTCTATGGGTATATGGGTCTTTGCCCTGCTCAACATGTTGGCCATCGGCTTGTTCCGCATGACGGGGTGGAACATCGGCCCGGAGCAGCCCTATTCTTCGCCCTCCCCACCCAGCCTCGCCCACATCGCCCTCGGTGCGCTGTTCTTTCTCGTGCTGTCTAGCTTGTGGAGCGGACGGCAGCACTTGCGCCAAGTCTGGCGCAAGGCCCTGCGCGGCGATGACTCCATCGACGACAGCGGGGAATTGCTCCCGTATCGAGTCGCAGTATTCGGATTTATCGCGAGCTTTTTCCTCGGCCTGTTCGCGCTCTACGCCACCAACATGAACCTGCCAACCGCCTTTGTCTTTCAGCTTTCGGCCCTCGTGATCTTCGTTGGCTTGGCCCGCATCATCTCGCAGGCCGGGTTGGCCTATTGCCGCGCTCCGGTGGCTCCGGCCGTATTTACCGTCAACACGCTCGGGTCGTCGTCGGTGGGTGCCCCGGGCCTGACGGCGCTGGCGCTCAACTTCCCCTGGTCGGCCGACATCCGCACCTTCGTCATGGCCTCGGCCGCTACGGGCCTCAAGCTAGCGGAAGTGACGCGCTTGGAATATCGGCGCGTGTTCTGGGCCATTGCCGCGGCCATCGTCGTCACCCTTGCCGGCTCAATCACCGCGGTCATCCACCTCGCGTACACCTATGGGGCATCAACTTGAGCAGTTGGCAATTCGGCTATATGACGACCTATACCGGCAACTGGATCACCAACAACCTCAACAACATGCAGCCCACCCACGTTTGGCATTTGTCCTTTGCCGGCCTCGGCGCGTTCTTGATGGGCCTGTTGACATTTATCAAAAACCGCTTCGTCGGCTTTCCCATTCATCCCATCGGCTTGGCCATCGGGCTGCCGCATCCCGTGCAGCTAATCTGGCCGTCGGTTTTTTTCGCTTGGCTGCTCAAAGCGCTCATTCTCAAATACGGCGGTCCCCGGCTCTACACGCGCTTGCGTCCGTTCTTTTTGGGGCTGGTGCTGGGCGCGTTTGGCTCAGCCGGGTTGTGGCTCCTCATCGACATCTGCACCGGCATGACGGGCAACCGGCTGATTAACATCGGCTAACCGTGGTCAATGCCGAGCTTGATCGAACGCTCGGGATGCTGATTGATCTCCATGTAGGCGTCAGCGGCCGCGGCAAAGGGCACGATCGGGTCAATGAGGTCGTCGGCTTGCAAATGCCCTTCGACCAACAGAGCCAGCGACTCCGCGCGGATGCGGGCGAAATCCCAACTCGCCTGCGGCAATGGTTCGCTATTGGCCCGGCTGGAGATGACCTGAATGCGGTTGCGGTGCCACTCGCCGGCCAAGCGCAAGCCCTGCTCGCCGTGGTAATACGCGGTCGAGACCAAGGTGCCGGCGTAGCAGGTGGCGCGCATGGCGTCTTCAAACGCGCGGTAGGAACCACTAGTCTCAAAGGCGATGTCCGCGCCGATTTTATCGGTGTGCCGCTTGATCTCCAAGCCAGCGTCCACGGCCACCGGGTCCAGCGCCAAGTCGGCGTTGTGTCGCAAGGCTGCTGCGCGCCGCCGCTCAATGGGATCGACGACCGCCACCCAGCGCGCCCCGCACAGCCGCGCAGCCTGCGCGACCATCAACCCGATGGCACCAAGTCCGAAGACGGCGACGCGATCCCCCAAGCGCACTGCGCCATCGCGCACCGCACCCACGGCAAAGTCGGCCGGATCCCAATACATGATGGCTTGCGGCGAGATTCTGTCGGGAGCTTTTTGCACGCGCGCCGCCGCTACAGTGTGCGTCTCGCGGATGGGCAAATGCGCGAAGACCCGGTCGCCCTCGCGCAGCGTTGTCACCTCAGCACCCACTTCGACGACCGCACCCAAGCACATATTGCCGAGGCGGCGGGGGAAGCCACTGGTCGCGGATTCGCCGCGGCGGTGCAGGCGCAGTTCGCCGTCCCAGCGGTCGGAGGCGTCGGGCGTGTCGGCGCGGAAACCGCGCAGTTCCGTGCCGTGCTTGACCGAGCTGAAGAGACTTTGGACGCGGATTTCATCCGGGGCTAAGGGCGGTTCTTGGTACGAACTGAGGACTGCGTGGCCGGGACGGTCGGCAATCAATTCGAGCGGCATGAGGTAAACTCCTATGAGAGAGGTTAAGTCGCGTTGACATATACAGGCGTTTGCAAGCATGGCACACTTCGACAAGCTCAGTGTGCGCTAGGTTCAGTGTGCGCTGAGCTTGTCGAAGCGCATGTAGGGGCGTCCCTACGGATGCACTAGGAAACGAATTCGTTGACACCGACGGCGTTTGCAACCCACCCCTACAAATGCGTATCCTGATTATAGCAATGAACGCATACCAACGCCTCGTCCGCCCCCTCCTGTTCCGCTGCGATCCCGAGCGCATCCACGAGCAGACCCTCGCGCTTGCCGAGCGGGTCGGTTCTTTCGCGCTTGGCCGCCATCTGCTTGCCAGTCTCTTTGCCTATGCAGACGCGCGGTTGGCAACCCAAGTGGGCGGCTTGCACTTTGCCAATCCGCTGGGCATGGCCGCGGGGTTTGACAAAAACGGCCGAGTGATCCAAGCGCTGGCGGCCATGGGTTTTGGGTTCGTGGAGGTGGGTTCGGTATCGGCGCATCCTTCGGCTGGGAATCCGCGGCCGCGCTTGTTCCGCCTGCCGTTGGACGAAGCCATTGTGGTCAACTACGGAGTGCCCAATGACGGAGCTGCGGTCGTAGCGGACCGCGTGTCCCAGCGGCCAATCGCCGTGCCCTTGGGGATCAACCTAGTCGAAACCAATACCGGGCACGCCATTGCGCCCGATGCAGTCGTAGCGGAGCTAGCCGCAGCCCTAGTCCCCTTTGTCGGGCGGGCCTCCTACATCGCGTTCAACCTCAACTGTCCGAACACGACCGGCGGCGTCAGTCCCTTTACCAGCGGGGAGCACCTACGAGACTTGCTGCGGGAATGCGCGGCCATCGACGACCTGCCCCCGATCTTTCTCAAGCTCACGGCGCACACTGACCCAGCGCGGCTGGACTGGATGCTGGAAGCGGTCGATCCTTTTGCTTTCGTCAAGGGCTTCATCTTCAACCTGCCGCCGGGAACGAACTATCCGCTCAAATCGCCGGCCCATCTCCTAGCCTCCCTGCCCGGAACCTTATGCGGCCGGCCCGTTCAGGCCCTGATCGACGAAACCGTGCGCTTCTGGTACGGGCGCATCGACCGCCAGCGGCACGCGATCATCGGCGTGGGGGGCATTTCATCGGCCCGCGACGCCTACCGCAAAATTCGCCTCGGGGCCTCGCTGGTACAGCTGTACTCAGCACTAATTTTCAGGGGTCCAGGTATCGTGCGGCAAATCAACGCGGGGCTAGCACACCTGTTAGAGCGCGATGGGTTCGCCCGGGTGGCAGACGCAGTCGGCATCGACAATCAAGCAAAAGCAGCGGTGTAACCATACCTACCGAATGCGGGGGTTGATCTGCAAATCCCACGCGCGCCAGTAGTACTTGAGCGGGTCGTCCGCGTCCCACTTGGCGTAAAGGTCTTCCCAATCCGTAAAGTGCATGTGCGGCTCCAGCGAGTCTTCGCGCACCGGATGGCTCATGGGCTGATAGCGATAGTCGAGCGAAATGCGCAGGCGGTCGCCGCTTTCGTTGTCTTGGCCCTGATGCGCGGTGAGACTGTGGCATATCAGCACATCGCCGGTGACAAAGTCGCCGCCCGCCCACAGCGTGTCCTCGGGGAGAATCACGGCATGGCCGCCCGCGCCGGTCGCCTTTGTAACGTCTAGCTTGCCCAGCTTGTGGCTGCCCGGCGCCACCGCCAAGCTGCCCAGCGCGGCCGGACAGTCACCGGCCGGGATCCAAGCGGTCCACGTCTCGTCAGTGCCGCCGATGTACAAATTGTCCTGATGCGGCGGAGTGGTATGGGTTAAAGCGTTGGGAAAAATTACTCGGCAGATATTGCGGCTGTGGGGCAAAGCCTCCTCGCCGAAGAGCGTGGCGAACATCGCCATGATCGCCGGGTGCAGCGCCAAGGCGTTGAAGGCGCGCAACCGCTGGACATCGGTGTAAAAGGCGATCCACTCGGGCGAATTGCCTTCGACGAAAAGCTCTCCGTCGCGGGCAATTCCGTCCATCAAGGGCGCACCGTCGTCGAGCCAGCCGTGCTTCTGACAAACTTCGAGGATCTGGCGGCGCAGGTCCAGCACCGACTCGGAATCCAGCAGCGAGCGGAAAAACAAATAGCCCTGCTCGGCCGCACGCTCGCGCAACGCGTCGGGCGCGCCGAGCAAGGGTGTAGAATCGACAAAAGGTTCGACGTTAATCATGGTTTGCTGGGCCATTAAATCACTCCTCTTCTTTGTCCCAAAAAGCGTGTAAGATAGCGATGTACTCGTCGGAAAGCCCATGCTCAATAGCACCCTGAATAACGGCGTTGAGATACTCCTCTGAGGGCGGGTAGTGGTGTCCGGCGTCGAGGCGGGGCAGATACGTCCAAACTTCGCCGAGCTCAGGTATGGTTATCGTGTCCCGCCGGTACTTGGTGCCCTCGCTTTCGTAGTGGTCGAGGCGTCTGAAGTCGTCCTCGGTCATTGCATAGACAACGCCTTCGACGTACGCGTCTTCGTTGGGCCGGATGCTGGCCACGCCCATGCCGCTGCGCGTAAAGGAGATCATCGGAAAACACAGCTCATAGCCTTCCAAGCGCACCACAGAGTGGACGCGGGCACCCGGGCAGCGGGCCTGCATCTGGCTCCGGAGCAAGTTGGACCCGTAGGTGAAGTAGAGCATTTCGGCCATTACTCAATCTCCTTCGGTTGGGGAAGAGCCACGTCTTGGAAGAATTGGCAATCAACGCAGCGGTATCTTGGCCCGTGGGGACGCTGAACTTGTAGGTTTTAGTTGCGGTGATTTTCACGTCCGCATCCTCTGGATTTTGACAAAGAGTGCGGATATAGTACCATTCAGGCTCGCCGCACGCAAACCTTTATCTCCTCTGAGGAATCATGGCCCAACAACGCTTTCAGCGCACCGCGCCCAGCGACCTAGTTCGCGTCGGAGTGATCACCGGCCCCGGCGGCCACACCCTCAACATCTGGGGCGAAAAGATGAATCCCCCACCCGGTGCCCTCCGCACGACGGGCATGATAATGACCTGCGCTTGGTGCCTCGACTCGGAGATGGGCCAGCGCTTTGCAGAAAAGTACCCAGAGGTCCGCATGGTCGCCGACCCCCGAGACATGATCGGCCAAATCGACGGGGTGTACATCGACGACATCAACGCGATTTCGCTCTATCCCCTGTTGGCCCGGCCCTTCCTCGAAGCGGGCATCCCGACTTTTGTCAATCGGCCCTTTGCCACCTCTATGGCCAAAGGACGGGAGATGGTAGAAACGGCTGACCGACACGGCACGGCGCTGTTGACCGCCTCGACGTGGGAGTTTTCCGAGAGTGCGGGCGATTTGCGCGCCAAGGCTGCGGACCTGCCCGACATCAAGGGCTATGTGGCGCACAACTCCATGAGCGACTACTACTCGCACGGCCTGCACGGCGTCTGGTACATCCACTCAATTCTGCGCGACGAGATCGCCAAGGGACGAGGCCGGATGCGCGCCGCCGCGTACCACACCCCCAATTGGCGGATCCCCGGCGGGATGATCGCCTACGAGCACGAGAGTCCGACGCGCCCGTACTACGGGGCGCTGCACATGAGTTCGGGTGCCGACGGCAATGCCTATATGCGGATCTTCGGCGACCACCGAGGCGATGCCGAGGGGCGGATTCCAAGTCGGGCCGGCTACTTCATGTACAACGCTTGGAACGCACTCCAACTCGGCATTCAGGAAATGTTCGAGACCGGCCAGTCGCCGGAGACGGGCGAGCAACTCTTGGAGAAGCTGATGATGTTTCTCCTGCCCTTTTACTCAGCGTTGGAGCGCGGCGGTGCCATGGTGCAGCGAGAGGAATTGGGCGACTGGGAGCTGCCGCCCCCGTCCGCCGTGCTCATGGAAGACGGCCAGCCAACCGACAGCGCCTTTGCATCTCCTTACACCCAAGCTCAGCTCGAAGAAGCAGCGCAGATGCTGGGTGGGTAATTCCAACGGAGGATGGCACTTTTCGAAGGGCTGCACATCCACGACCACTGGGACTGGTCGGTGTGCCATCCGGTGGTGCGCTTGAGCTTCGGCCGCGGCAACTTCAAAGAACCCGACTACGTGGAGGCCAACCTCATGGCGCAATTGGACGCTGGCGAACGCCAGACTGGTGTGGCGTCGGATTACGCCGCAGGGCCTGAACGGTTTGCTCATCTGCTGGAGGCGCTGCATGCCCGGACGGGGCAGACGGTGGCGGTGCTGGTCGACGAATACGACAAGCCGGTAGTGTATCAGTTTGAAATTTCCAGTCCTCTGATAAAGGGAAGAAACACCCGAAAAAATTCAAACGGATACACTACCTTTTAGTTTGCTTAATCATAGAGTTTGGGTTAAGCATCGTCTAATTGGCGTTGGCGGTTTGCCACCGGGGGAGGAAATCACCAACCATCCAACACCCAAGCAAAGGAATCACCATGAGCTTTGAACAAGCAGTAGCCAAAGTGCTGGACCACGAAGGCGGCTTTGTAGATGACCCCGCCGATCGGGGCGGCATGACCTTTATGGGCATTTCGCGCCGGTGGTTCCCCGACGAATCCCTTTGGCAGAAGATCGACGCCCTGCTGGACGAAGGTCGCAATCCCAATGAGGCGATGGACGAGCTACGCCCCGACGTGACGGACTTTTACCGGCGCGAGTTTTGGGACAAGCACGGTTGCGAAACCTTGCCCGAAAGCATCAAGGAACGCCACTTTGATTTTACCATCAATGCCGGCGCAGGATCATCTACCAAGATCATCCAGATTCTTGGGAATGTCTTTTGCCAAGAGGAACTGGGGGGCACCATCGACGAGGATGGCCTTACCGGCCCTGCCACCCGGCGAGCCATCGAGGCACTGGGCAATCTCGGCGAGGATATGCAAGAGATTCTACCGATTGCGTACCGCTCCCTACAGGGCGTCCACTTCCTCGATATCTGCAAGGATGATCGCAGTCAAATCCGATTCATTCGCGGCTGGCTACTCAATCGAGCCAGCTAGCGCCCACCCTTCGGCTGAGCTCAGGTCTTCGGCGAGCTCAGTCGAGTCGTCGAAGCCTACTGTGGACCTCGCAAAACGCAAGACAGCTTAGTTTAGCAGCCAACCAAAACAAAGGAGAACACCCGTGAAAACCTGGCGTTTCTATGCCTTCGGCGACATGCGGCTCGACGACATTGAGCTAGCGGCCTACCCACCCGACCACGTGCTAGTCGAGCCGCTGGTAGTCCAACCCAGCGCCACCGAAGCCCAACTCGCTCCCTATACTCAAGCCCAGCTCGCAGAAACAGCGCAGATGCTGAGTGGGTAACAAGGCGGCAGAAACGGTGATCCGAGACGGGCCAAACGCCTCTACGGGAAGTAGTGCCTTTAGAAAAGAGGTCGTGTCTATCCATAAAAAATCCTCAGTTCCGGGGTTGTTCGACGCTCTCGCTCCAATGGCTCAGACCGCTTCGCAGCACACTTGACCCGCTTTCTTTTATAAAGGGGCTAAAACCTTGACGGAGAATAAATCTGGCTTTATGTTTGCGACCCTTTACTTTTTGTCGGGGTAGTATCCGATTGTCTTCTGGGGTTAAGTAAGTACACTTGAGGCAATTCCACTTCAACCCTCTAAAGGAGAGGCTTTAAGACTCCTAAAAAGATTACATAAGGTTATGAATCCATCACGCATAAACAAAATAGACCAATTACTGGAAGCTTTAGAAAAAGATGCAGATGCTAAAAAACTACAAGATTTTCTTGGTAGCGTCTGCGATGCTATAGGCTTATCTCATAATACAAATGAACTTTTTGATTCAAACAACGATCCACCGCAGAAAAAGTTCATTGCCGTCTGCTTGTTACGTTTACTTTATCGTAGCCAAGGCGCTATCTGGGAATGGGAGAACCAAGAGCGTCCAAGAATCGTTGGTCTTTTTGATGATCAAATCAGTTCGATATATCGCCTTTTTGATATAAATAACGGTGACCAGAATCACGATAAACTGAACAAACTTCGTAATGCTGAAGAAAGCGTTTTAAACGCGTTTAGCCAAATTACTGATTCTATTGTCGATTTTAGCACTAGTACAGGCATTCGGCATAAATTTATGCAAACATATAATCACGGTCTGAATAAGTTGTTTATAGAACAATTTGTGCGTCCTCCATCAATTACCTCCAAAGAACGCCTTCGTCAGATTTTTCATATAGTTAATGAATACAATGAGTCTTCAGTGGAAGAACTTCTCGAATCTTATAAAGAAGTAAAGATCGTTTTTGATCGATATTTGCGTGATGCCGAGAAGTACCCCTCAATTTTTACCCAACGGTGCATTATAGATCCATTAAAAATAATATATGACTTCATAAATGAGGATTTTCAAAATAACGACGCGACTCAAGCAACTAATGTTACTATTTCTTCTTTAGACCACAAGTATTCTTTTCATGAAAAAGGAAGAAAGATTGGGTTAAAATTCTTGGCAAAAAACAACACTAAGGGTTATGCTTTTGACGTTCGAATTGAATGCAAGGAGATAGATGAATGTCTAACACCGTGTGCTCCAGTGAGTTTAGGACTACTGACATCTAATCAGTCATTAGAGATCGTTTTAGAAACAGAGGTAACTAAGGAAATAGGAAATAGGAAAAATATCAAGCCTCTTATAGAGCTTACTTGGTCTTGGCAGAGTCTTACTTCAGATGAAAGAGTAACGCTTGACGATATGTTTGAGTTAGTATCTCAGCGGGCTGACCTAAACTGGGACGATCTCAGCCATAAACAGCCATATAGCCTAGAAGCTATCAACGAAGCTGAAAATTTGGTTGGCCGCAAGAAACTCCTGAGTCAGTTGAATTCAAGACTGTCAGCTAATCGAGTTGGGTCATCAATTATCTATGGTCAGAAACGTGTTGGGAAAACTTCTATTGCAGAGGTTGTTCAAGCCAATTTTAATCAAGGTTCGAATTATTCGGTAATATTCATTCCTATCAACGGCCTCGATACAACAACTCCAGAAAAATTCGTCGCGGATCTAGGGAAAACGATTGTAGACGATATGTCATACACTTCTAACTTATTTGCACATATAGAGAAACCAACGTTTGACAGTGCTTTAGCTCCTTTGCGTCACTACTTTCAAATCGCTAGAGACATGTCTCAAGATCATAAGTTTATCATCATACTAGACGAATTTGACGAAATCCATCCCGATATGGTTCAAATAGATAGTAGTGTTGGTCAAACATTCTTCAATAACATCAGAGCTATAAGCAGCACAGGACACGTTGGGTTCGTTCTCGTTGGTGGAGAAAACATGCAAATCATAAGAGAATCAACAGATCAGCTAAATAGAATGGAAGTACTACAGGTCGACTACTTTGACAAAGGACAATACTGGAGGGACTTTCAGGATTTGGTAAGACAACCCGTAAAAGATATCATTGAATTTAATGATGAGGCTATTGATGCACTCTATGAGATGACAGAAGGACATCCTTTCTATACAAAACTTATATGCAGCACGATATACACAGAGGCTTGCAATGAAAGAAATTCGTATATTACCAAGGACAATGTAACGAAGGCAGTTGGGGTAGCGATCGAAAAATTAGACCTAAATGCAGTCAGCCATTTTTGGATCGATGGAATAAATAAAAGATATGACCCTGTTAGACAAGATCAGATTCAAACACATCGTCGAAAATTTCTAATTGCATTCGCTCAGATTAAGCGCAAAAAACCTTCTGTCACCAGAAAAGATCTTCAGGATTCGGAAGCTCTCACAGAGATTGCTGTTGATTCAATAATAGCTAAGTACACGACAGTAATCTAAGTTGTGGTACGGCCCTGCTTTAGGTTTTATTTGTAATCGCCCAAGATTACATCTAAAACCTAAATACAGGAGCCGCACCATGCTTATTCATATGCTAAAGAAAGCCCTCATGCAAGGGTCTGTATCCCTCTCCCGCCACCGCATGGACCTGATTAGTGGCTTGGTGTGCGCACTGATTCAAGTGCGTTCGGTCAATCTGCGGAAACTGGCGTGTAGTCTGCCGGGGATGGCCCAAATAGACAGTCACTATCGCCGTCTCCAGCGTTTTTTCAGCAGTGGGGTCTGCCCGTCGGTGTTTACCGAGTTGATCCTCTCCAAGTTAGTCCGCCCCGGTCAGTCCCAGCTCTTGGTCATGGATCGCACCCATTGGACGTTGGGTCGCACCGATCTGAATGTGTTGTGTGTCGGCTTGGTCTATCAAGGCGTGTCGATTCCATTGGCCTATCAGTCGTTGCAAAAGCCAGGCAACTCCAACACCGACGAACGTAAACACCTGCTGACCCAGGTATTGTCCTACTTCGATCCGGGCGTGTGCTGTCTGGTTGCCGATCGCGAGTTTATTGGTCGAGCGTGGTTTGATTTTTTGCTGGAGCAACCGGTCGATTTTGTGATCCGCCTGCGCGGCAATACCGGCCTTACCCTCGACGATGGCCGACAGCGGTATGGCGCTTCTTTTAATGAACGAATGCCTCGGGGCACCACCCGATACTATCCACACACGACCCTCTATGGCGGCTTGGCCCTGAATTTGGTGTGTCATCGCCCCGTCCGCGGCGAGAAGCTCCTGCTAATCACCAATCGAACCGACCTCAAGCAAGTGCTTGCACTCTATGGCCAGCGCTGGGCTATCGAGACGACCTTTGCGTGTTTGAAATCGAGAGGATTTAACCTCGAAGATACCCATCTGATCCACCCGCAACGATTGCACCTGCTGCTGGGGCTGCTGGCGTGGACGCTCCTATGGGCATTACTAGTAGGACAGCAGTTGCATCAAAGAAAACCGATCCCTATAAAAAAACATGGACGAAAAGCCATAAGCCTCTTTCGAAAAGGATTAGACCAACTCACACAGATCATACACCAAACACGAGACCAACCTAAACCCGCCCGACAATATCAACCCATGTTACTGTCGTGTACTTAGAATAATAGATAAATACATAAGTCGCGGATTTCTGACTGAGGATGCGGGTCATTATAGATGGAAGCCTAAATTCTTTGAACGCTGGCTAGTCGAACGTGGCTTTTCAATGCTGACTGTCGAGTTTTTAGACGAAGAAGCAATTATACGTTCGAATGAAGAAGAAAAAGAATCCTATGTGCCAGATACAGAGATCGTAAAGTTATGTAATACGTGGGGTGTATATCGAGGATCACAGATAACTCCAACTCATGTTCGTGCTTGGCTAGATCAGTTTGAGTATAATACTGAACAGAAACTTATGTTTAACCTTCTAAAGAACGTCCGTTTTTACGACATACCAAAAATCCATGAAGCTTGCCGTTCTTTACACAGTAAGGTTCAGGAAAATGTCGCCCAAAGAGGCGGGGTTCGTTCTGCGGACAGAAGAGGGCGACGGGGTGATATTCTCCTGAGCAGTTTTGGATCGCCTGCTCAGAGTGGATCGTCTTATGTCAGAATTTACGCGAATGAAAATAAAATTTATGTTGACAACGCGGTCTCTCTCGATAAAATATCGGACGTACTAGAAAAAAAGTCTCATATAAAAGCAATTGTATTTATTGATGATATTATTGCTTCTGGGAATTCTGCTGTAGATTCTTTAAATACTCTCAATGATCAATGTGGTAAGTTACTAGAGAAACAAAAGATAAAGGTCTTTATATCTGCGATTTGTGGTCTCCATAGAGGAATAAAAAAGTTAGAAGATGCTATAGAAAAGGTTCCGTTTGAAGCCGAAGTCATCGTCAGCGATCTTCTGACCGAAATAGATCAGTGCTTTAGTTCCATATCCGAAATATTCATCTCTTCCGATGAGCGAAATAGAGCTAAGCAGATTGTTTTGGAACATGGAAAATTGCTAATAAAGAGATGTCCTCTCGGCTATGAAAATAGCCAACTTCTTGTGGCGTTCCATGATAATTGCCCTAATAATACTCTTCCTATTTTATGGTGTAAATCGACAGGGAAAAAACAGTGGATTCCACTGTTTAAACGAGTATGATCGAAGAGAGAGGCTTGTTATATAAGCACAACCAAGAGTGCCAATGATTATACAATCGGCGAACACACACGGGTTGGATTGCGTATCGCAGGGAGGTGGATCAAAACTCTACTCCATTAGGGCGTTTCGTTCGACATCATATGTTTCCTATTTCTATCCTGTGCTTTTCCTGAACATTCTCTGCTTGCTTCAATTAAATAACGCTTTGTTAAAGCTCTAATTATGAGGTGCCCCAGGCGCACATAGTTTGGTACGGGCGTGGGTATCGCCTAGTTTAGCAGCCAACCGAAACAAAGGAAAACACCCGTGAAAGCTTGGCGTTTCTATGCCTTCGGCGACATGCGGCTCGACGATATTGAGCTAGCCTCCTGCCCACCCGACCACGTGCTAGTCGAGCCGCTGGTAGTCCAGCCCAGCGCCACCGAAGCCCAACTCGCCTTTGGGATTCCAACCCTAGCCTACGACAATGTCAAAAGCCGGCTGGAGACAGACGCGCCGCTCCAACTCTTCGGCCACGAGTTTTGCGCCCGAATCGTAGAAGTCGGCTCAGCCGTCACCGGCTACGCACCCGGCGACCGCGTGGCGGCCCGCGCCAAGCTGCCCTGCGGCGACTGCTCCCTGTGCCACTCCCAGCGCAGCGACGACTGCCGCCGCGGCCCAATCATCGGCTTCCAACTGCCCGGCTGCTTTGCCGAGCGCGCCCTGCTCCCGGCCATCGCGCTGGTCAAGGTCGATGACCGCATCTCCGACAGCGAGGCCGCTACCCTACAATCGCTGAGCGACAGCATCGCCGGAGTCGAGACCGCGCAGATCCGGCCGGGCGATTCGGTCGCCGTCTTTGGTCAAGGCAGCATGGGCATCGAGAGTATGCAGGCCGCACGCGCCTGCGGTGCTGGCCAGCTCATCACCGTGGACGTGCGGCCCGAGGCGTGCGAGATCTCGCTCGCGCTAGGGGCCGATTACGCAATCAACGCCAGCGAGGACGATCCAGTCGAGGCCATCCACGACCTGACCGGCGGCGAGGGCGCAGACGTGGTATTCGAGTGCGCTGGCGGCAGCGTCAAGTTGGGACTAGCCGGCGACCGGGCGCTCAAACAGGCCATGCACGCAGTGCGCTCCGGCGGCAAGCTGGTGGGCGTCTCTTGGTTTGGCGGCCCCCTAGAACTGGATGTGGACCTGATGAGAGAACGCAGCCTGCGCTACCTCTTCCCGGACATCAGCTCGCAGGCCCATCTGGAGTACACAGTGCGGCTAGTAGCTTCGGGGCGCATCAGCATGAAACCCACCATCCGGCACGTATTAGAGGGGATCGATAAGGTGCCGGAGGCATTTGAAATCACCGCGCACAAAGCCCAGTACCAAGCCATCAATCCCGCGCAGGTCGTGATCGCCACCTAGGGAATGTCTGGATAGTTCAACGGCATCCCCGTCTTGCCCAAATCGTATTGCGCGATGTGCCAACGCCCCAAGTTGGCGCTGAGAAAGAGCGACCGTTCCGGGCCGCAGAAGGCGATGTTGGTCGGGGCCGCCATAGCAGTGCCCTCGTAATCGTCGGCCAAAACGTCGAGTTGGCCGTCGGCGTACTGATAGATGCGGTCCGGGCGATAGCAGGAGCAGTACAGAGTACCTTCATCGTCGAAAGCAAGACCATCGGGAACGGTCTGCGGAAGTTCGAACACGGTCTCGGCGGCACCGGCGCGGCCGTCGGCCTCGATTTTGATGCGGGCCACGCGGGGATTGATGCTCATGGCCACATAGAGGTATTCGCCCGCCGCATCCAGCGCCGTGCCATTGGGAAAGTCTGCCAAAGCGCGGCTCCACACCTCGCCTTGGCCCCCCGGAGCAATTTTGCAAATCCAGCCATCGTTTTGGTGCCAGCCCCCAGAATTGGACACATACAGATTGCCAGCCGCGTCAAAGACCGGGTAGTTGGCCACAGTCAGCGGCACTTCGCCCGCGCGGTCGCAATACGTGCTAACCGCGCCATCCGGCTCGACGCGCTTGACGTCGCCGTTACAAACGTACAAACGATGCTGGGCATCCTGACAGATACCGCCGACAAAGCCGTCCACTCGGGCGAACTCTTCAAACTCGCGCCGGGCCAAGTCAATGCGGTATATCTGACCCGCTTCGCCGCCGGCATAGGCATAGCCATCGCAGCCCCAAGCAATGCACTCAGGGTGATCAAGGCCGCTGCCAAAGTCGCCGATAATCGCTGAAATTTGGGTGTGGGTATCGAGAAGAGCCATAACATTCCTTTCGCAATAGAGGTATCAGGTCGGCCTCGACGGTAATTCAAAGTCGCCGCGCCGACAAGCCCCTTATTGACAGCCGCCCACGGGTGCGCTATGGTCTGCTCTCCCAACATTCACCCCGCGAGGTCCCCGTGCAATTTTCACGACTAACGCCAGAACAACGCGAATTCTTCGACGCCAACGGCTATCTCATCATCCCCAACGCGCTCGACCCGGAAACCATTGCCCAAGTCGCCACAGCCGCCGACCACCTGATGGACGACTTCGCCTACGAGGGCTACTACCAGCACCGCCGCGACGGGCTAGTCCAAGACCCCACCCTCGCCAAACTAGCTACCTCCTCAGCGCTCGTTCCACTCGTCATCCAACTCCTCGGCACCCACATCCACATCACCAACACAGCCCTGATCTACAAACACCCCCAGCCCGCCGACGACCCCGGCGACTGCACTTGGCACCGCGACGTCGGCGTCCACCTCGACTTGGGCCACGTCCATCTCCCGCGCGTTGGCCTCAAGGTCGGCTACTGCCTCACCGACATGGACGGACCTCACACCGGTGCCACGCTCTTCGCGCCCGGCAGCAATCGCCTCGCCGAACCTATCGTCATTCCCAAAGACCAAATCCACCCCGCAGAGTACCTCGAACCCCGCCTCAAAGCCGGCGACGCCTTTCTCTTTGAAAGCCGCATCTACCACGGCGCGGAGATCAACAGCCAAGACTACGTCTCCAAAGTCGCGATGTTCGGCTATCACTATAGCTGGATCCGCCCCGACTACTACCTGCGCTACTACGCCGACGAGGTCCAGCCGAGCGCGACCGTAGTCGCCAATCTCGACGACGTCGGCCGCCAGCTCCTAGGGGCTACTGCCGACACCCAAGGGCGCGAAGACCCCAACGGCATCCACTGGTCCATTGCCGAATGGGCCGCAGAACACGGCTTGTCTTTGGAAAGAGCACCGCAGCGAATCGACGCGGTGTGAGGTTAGCACGGCATGCTATGCAAGAGGAAAAAATCTCCGCGTCGAGAAAATAGGACTAACGCTCGCTCTCTCCCCCTGCAAAATCTAGATTAGCCACCCTAACGCCCCGCTGGTATTCATACGCCTCATCCACCGGCGCAATGATCCAAGCACTTTCCGGCTGCAAATCGCCGACCAACTCAAAGAATCCCCGCGACGGCTTAGGGGCCTTTGAGAATTTGCATTCAAAGACCACCGTCCTGCCCCCGCGCTCCATTACTATATCTATCTCCGCTCCGTTGCCCGTGCGGATAAACGACGGTCGCCAGCGGGGCAGCGCAGCAATCAGATGCTCCAGCACCAAACCCTCCCATGAAGCACCGGCTATCGGGTGTCCGAGCAATTGGTCGTACCTTTCGATTTCGAGCAACGCATGCAAGATGCCGCTGTCCCTTACATACACTTTGTGAGAACTGACCAAGCGTTTCTTCAGATTCGCCTCGCAGGGAGGCAATAGGCGAATCATATACGTTTGCTCGAGAATGGCTAGATACTTCTTTAGAGTCGGCACCGACACATCAACCGCTCCGGCCAGCTTGCTATAGTTGATCGTCTGGCCGTGGTAATGCGCCAGCATATGCCATAGCCGCCGCACCACGGATACCGGCAGATTCAGGCCGAGCGCGGGAATATCTCGCTCCAAAAAGGTCTGAATAAAATCCTGCCGCCAAGCAAAGCTATCCTCTGCATCCTCGGCGAGCAGGCTATCGGGAAACCCTCCGCGTACCCACAGCGTCTGCCAATCGGCAACGTGCCTTGTCTCCGACCGCAAAAATGGCGTCAACTGCAGATAGGCGATCCGGCCAGCCAGCGATTCACTCGACTGCTGGATCAACTCCCGCGATGCCGACCCGAGAATCAAAAAGCGCCCCGGACGCCGGTCGCGATCAATTTCGGAGCGCAACACGGCGAAGAATTCCGGCAGGCGCTGAATCTCATCCAGACACACCAGCTCTTGGCGATGTTGTTCGAGAAAGAGTTCGGGTTCGGCGAGTCTGTTGAGATCAATGCGGTTCTGCAAATCCAAATAGGCCACTGACTGGCCTTTTAAATACTGACGGGCCAGTGTTGATTTACCGCATTGACGAGGCCCAAGGATCGCAACAGCCGGGGAACGCCCCAAGGCTCGTTTTAACTCAGATTCTGCCTTTCTCGGCAAATATCCATGCAAATTGATAACTCCCTTTATCATTTTACATGGATAATAGCCAAATTGAGACGAATTTTCAAATTGAGCCGTTGCAAATTCTCCTTGTCGCTGTCGTCTCTTATATTTGGTCTCATCTTTCTTTAATCAGAACTCACGCGAAAGAACTCACCTCTTGTTGATAGTCTATGCGCACAATGGCGGCAAACGGTTCGGCCGCCCATGACTCCGCCTCTATCCCACCGCACTAAACTCGGCTACGGGGCCGCCGATTGGGGCTTGGCCGCCGTGGAGTCGATGGTGCAGATCTATCTGTTCAAGTTCTACAACGTCGTCGTCGGTCTGCCCGCACTCTACACCGGCCTAGCGCTGGCCTTGGCCATTGTCTGGGACGCCATCACCGACCCCCTCATGGGCGGCATCTCCGACCGCTCCCGCTGGTCCGGCGGGCGACGACGGCCCTACTTGCTGCCCGGGGCCGCGCTGTTGGCCGTTTCCTTCATCTGGATTTTCAACCCGCCACCCCTCGACAGCAACGCCGCCCGCTTCGCCTTTTTGCTGATCTCGTTCATCCTGCTCAACACCGCTATGACCGTAGTCGGCGTACCGCATTCGGCCCTCGGCAGCGAACTGAGCTTTGACCGCGACCAGCGCACCCAACTTTTCGCCTACAAACGGCTTTTCGGCACCGTGGGTGCCCTAGTCGGCCTGTGGCTGCCCGGACTCATCTTGACCCAAATGGACGGCCACGCCGACCCGACTGGTGCCCAAGCGCGCGGCTTGGCCAGTTGGTGGTTGGCCGCCCCCATCGTGTTGGGTGCTTGGATCACGGTCCGAGCCACTCGCGGCCTCGACCGACCCGCCGACCATGCCCAATCCAAAAAGCCGCTCCATCTCTGGCGTCTATTCGCCGACCAGCGAAGCACTTGGGCTAACCCCTTTTTCCGCGTCCTGTTGCTGGCCTTTCTAGTCGCCACAATCGGCCGCACGTTCAACGCCTCCACCGCGCTCTACTACTACGAATACCGCTTGCAGCTAACCGAGCAAGAAACCATCGGCTGGATCTTATTGCCCTTTTTCTTGAGCTTCCTCGCCTCCTTGCCGGGCTGGATCTGGGCAGCTCGCCGCTGGGGCAAGAAAACGGCTGGGGTCATCGGCGTCTGCGGCCTAGGAGTCTCCACTGCCGTGGCCTATCCGCTCTTTCCCATTGGCGAATTGGCCGCGCCCCTACTCTACGCGCTGGTGGGCGGGGGCTTGGCCGGAGCCGTCGTCTTGCTCGACGCCTTAGTCGCCGATACCATTGACTACGACAAACTCAAGACGGGCCTCGACCGCGAGGGACTCTACTTTGGCGTCTGGCGCATGGGCACCAAGCTAGCCCGCGCATTGGGGCTGGGACTCAACGGCGTCTCGCTCTGGCTGATCGGTTTCTCCGCCGCGACAGCAACACAAACCCCCGAGACAAGTTGGCGCTTAGCTTTGCTCTTTGGCCCGATGGTGGGTATCCTGTTCTTCGGGGCCGGACTCATCCTGTGGCGCTTGCCTTTGACCGACGAGCGGCACCAGCGCATTCAGCGCCTATTGCGACGCCGCCGTCAAAGACTACACATTTCACAAGGGGATTAAGGAGCGCGGGGACTTAAATTCAGAGTCGTATATCGCGTATTGAGAAATCGCACCCCAATAAAAAGGTTCAAGTGCCCCATGAAAATCCGCGCTAGACACCTCTCGCGCTACATCCTAGCCACCCTCGTCACCAGCCTAGTCTCCATGACCCACGCCCAAGCCAATCCCGACCGCATCCAGCCCTACGCCGCCAATCCGCGCTACTGGCAGTACAACGGCCAGCCCGTGCTCCTGTTGGGCGGCACAATCAAAGACTGCCTCTTCCAAATACCCGATCTCGAAGCCCATCTCGACCTGCTGCAATCAGTCGGCGGCAACTACGTGCGCAATACCATGAGCGACCGCCGCATCTACGGCTATGAGGTCCCAGCCTTTCATCAAGCTGCCGATGGCTTATACGATCTCAACCGCTGGAATCCAGTTTATTGGCAGCGCTTTGCCGACCTTTTGCGCTGGACCGCCGAACGCGACATCATCGTCCAGATAGAAATGTGGGATCGCTTTGACCACAGCCAAAGACATTGGGAAGAAGGTCCCCTCAATCCAGCCAACAATATCAACTACACCGTCGAGGAATCCGGCCTCGAAACAGACTATCCCGCCCACCCCGGCGGCAACTGGCAACCTTTTTTCTACACCGTCCCCACCTTGCGCAACAACCAAGTCGTGCTGCCCTACCAACAAGCCTTTGTCGATCAAGTCCTCAAGCATTCCCTCGCCTACGACCACGTGCTCTACTGCATGGACAACGAGACCAGCGGCGACCCAGCGTGGGGTGCCTATTGGAACGACTATATCAAGGAGCGGGCGCAGCGAGCGGGCAAGACCGTTGAAACCACGGAAATGTGGGACGAGTGGGACGTGCGGGGGGAGACCCATCGCGCCACCTTCGACCACCCGGAGCAGTATTCTTTCATCGACATCTCGCAGAATAGCTGGCAGCGCGAGCAAACCAATTGGGATCGCGCCCAGTGGGTGTGGCAATACATCGCCGCACAGCCCCGACCGATCAATTCGACCAAAATCTACGGTGCCCAGACGCATCGGGACCAAAGCCGTGGTATCGACGATCTCCACGCCACCGAGTGCTTTTGGCGCAACCTCATCGGCGGCTTTGCCTCCAGCCGCTTTCACCGACCGGATTCCGGCATCGGGCTAAGCCCCCAAGCCCAAGCCCACATTCGCAGCGGTCGCATGCTGTCCGAGGTCTTCGACTTTTTCAACGCCGAGCCAGATTCCGATAGCGCCCTGCTGCGCGACCGCGCTGCCAACGAAGCCTATCTCAGCCGCGTCCCCGGCCACCAGTACGCGCTCTACTTTACCGACGGCGGCGCTGTGGGTCTCGACCTGACCGGAACAAAAGGCACCTTCCAGATCCAATGGCTCGACATTACCGCCAGCACCTGGACCTCCGGCGACGATGTGGACGGTGGGACCGTAGCGCAACTGGCTCCTCCCCGAAGCGGCCCTTGGGTCGCCCTGCTGACGAGGCGATAGCATCATGACCACTAGCAACCGCACCTTCTTCGGCCAGACCGGCCTCCAAGTCTCGCGCCTGTGCCAGGGCACGGCCTTCCGCCACCTACCCCGCGCCGACAGCCCCCAATCCCTAGCCGTGCTCCACCACTGCTTGGACCAAGGCATCAACTTCTTCGACACAGCGCAGGCCTACGGTTGGGGTGGTGCCGAGGAGGTACTAGGACGGGCAATCGCTGGTCGCCGCGACGAGGTCGTCATCTGCACCAAGGTTCCCGCCTCGCTGGCCCCTACAAGCGACGGCGACCCCGGCGAGCGCGTCCGCTACACCCGCGCCCATCTCACCGACCGCCTCGAAGAAAGCCTCCGCCGCCTGCGCACCGACTATGTTGACCTCTACCTTTTACACCACCGCGACGAGGACACGCCGCCGGAGGCCATCGCCGAGGTCATGGAGGATCTAGTGCAGGCCGGCAAAACTCGCTACTGGGGCGTCTCCAACCACAGCGCCGCCGAAGTAGAAGCCTTTCTCGCCCTAGCCCCCATCGCTGGCGTCGAAGACTACTACAACATCGCCGGTAGCCACTGCGACGAAACAGGACGCTCGCGCGTGGAGATTTACGAAGAAGAAATGCTCCCCCTGCTGCGGCGCACCGGACTAGGCTGCCTAGCCTTCAGCCCAATGGACACCGGCCTGCTGGCTCGCCCCAGCGACCCCGCTATCTCCGCCTTAGTCGCCGCCATTGACCAAGTCGCCGCTGACCTGGGCACCTCCCGCGCAGCCGTCTGCGTCGCTTGGGTCTTACATCAAGGCATTACCTGCGTCCTCGCTGGTGCCGAAAGCGCCGCGCACGTCGATGCCAATCTCCAAGGCACCCGCCTCCAACTTCCCGCGGACGCCCTCGCCGCCCTCGACCAAGCGCGCCGCACCTACCGCGCCAGCCAACAGGAGCAACGCCCGTGAACATTGTCGACGCCCATATCCACGTCTGGACCTCCGACTTCAACCGGTATCCGCTGGCCCCCGGCTTTACGCCCGACGACCTGTGGCTACCCTCCTTTACTCCCGACGATCACTTTGCCTATAGCCACAAGGTCGGCAAGGTCCGCCTCAACCTAGTGCAAATGACCTGGTACGGCCTCGACCATAGCTACATCCTCGACCTAATCGCCTCGGATCCTGAGACCTACACGGGCACCGGCATCGTCCCCGGAGTCTCCGACGTGTCGCTGGCTGACCCAGGCAAGACCATGCTCGCCTTGGCCGAGGGAGGCATTCGCGCCTTCCGCGTGCGCGGCGGCAGTACCGGTCGTCCAACCGCGTTTGGCCGTTCGGACCGCTGGCTCGACTACCCCGGCTACGAATCCATGTTCCGCACCGGAGCCGAGCACAACCTAGCCCTCAGCTTCCTCATGGGCCTCGCAGACCTACCCGGCCTGATCCGCCTCTGCCGCCGCTTTCCCGAAACCCCCGTAATCCTCGACCATATCTGCGGCGTGCGCATCCGCGACGGCGTCTGGCCCGAAGGCGATATCCGCACCCTCTGCAACATGGCCCGCTACCCGCGCGTCATGGTCAAGCTCGGCCCGTTCCAAGCCCTCGGCAACGGCGAGGCTCCCTACCTCGACCTCCTGCCCCTCATCGAGCGCATCGTCAATGCCTTTGGCCCCGAACGCGTCATGTGGGAAAGCGACAGCGGCGGCCCCGTCCGCATGAAAAATCCCGCAACCGACTTCGCCGCAGCAATCGCCCTTATCCGCAACCACGCCGATTTCCTCAGCCAAAGCGACAAGGAATACATCCTAGGAAAGACAGCCGAGGACTTCTTCTTCAACCGCTAGAAAAGGACCGCCATGGAACTCACCAACGCCCATCTCGACGAATTAGACCAACGAGGTTTTATCATCCTGCCCGGCTTCCGCCACGGCGAGGACCTAAAAGCAATGCAGCAAGCCCAGCGTCGCGTCCTGCCATCGTGGGATGAAGTAAAGGACGACCCGCCCCCCGGCCGCGCCATCCTCACCGAATTCCCGCCCCCCGAAATGGCGCTGCTGCGCGGCATCGTCCACCACCAAGCCTGGGACTTCGCCAGAAAGTGGTTTGGCAGCGAGCATATCCACTTCCGCGCCGGCTGCATGATCGCCCGCTATCCAGGTTTCACAGGCGGCGGTACCGGCTCGGACGCCTCCGCGCTGCATCTCGACAATGGCAACAACTCGCTGCTGCCGCCCTCCGACTCAGCCCGCGCCTTCGGCCAGCTCGTTTTCTGGCACCACCTCGAAGCAGTCGGCGAGGACCAAGCACCGCTGCGATTGATCCCCAAAGAACATGGCCGCGATATGAGCAAAGCCGAGCCGCTCGTCTGCGAAGCCGGCACCCTCTGCGTCTTCACCAATTACACCATGCACTCCGCCAGCGACTATCTGCGCGCCGACGGCCAGCGCTACACCTGGGGCTTCGGCCTCGGCCGCGCCGACCACTACTGGGAGGGTTTCCGCCATTACACCGACAAGGGCCAAAACCCGATCTTCCGTGAATTCATCGGCACCCTCACCGCCGCCGAAAGAGAAGTCTTCCGCTTCCCACCCGCTGGCCACGCCTATTACACACCGCAAACCCTCGCCGCCCTCGAAGACCAGTACCCCGGCTGGAACGCCCGCAATGAGTACTAACGTGGACCGCCAGCAAACCCATCTTTCGTTCTAAGCGCTACATGCCGATCGGTCTATTGCTGGCAGTAGGCGATGGTTCGGTTAGAGGGCCTGCCTTGATGCGCCCTCCCCCATTCCGTACACTCCCCCGCAACTAACCCACTTTACCTTTCCCCAAAGGAGTCCCCATCGTGAAAATCGGCCTCTACGCCTCCATGTTCGGCAAAGACGATCCGCCCACCCTGCAAAGCATCGAAAGCTACATCGACCACGCCTACGACCTCCGTCTCGACTTAATCGACTTCCGCCGCGACCGAGGCTTTAGCTCCGAAGACGCTTCCTACCTCATCAAGACCAAACTCGCCTGCATCGAAAAGGGCCTTGCCATCGGCTACCTCGCTTCCGGTGGGCACTTCGTCGGCAGCGACGAGGATCTGCGCGACAAGGTCGCCACCGCCAAGGCCGACATGGACATCGCGCTGATTTTGGGCGCACCCATGATCCGCCTGTTCTGCGGCCAGCCCCTCACCGACCCAGAGGAGCGCGCCCGCGAAATCCGCTGCTTTCAAGAGGTCGCCGACTACGGCCTCGAAGTAGGCATCGCCATCGGCCTGCAAAATCATCCTTCCACCGGCGACGACGTCATACGCATCATCGAGGAGACCGACCGGCCCAATTTTAGCTTCCTGCTCGACACCGGCCAGTGGTGCGGTTCGCCCGCCCGCAACCGAGGCATCCCCGACCCGGACCACGACATCTACGCCTACATGCAGCAGACCGCCCATCTGGCCACCCACGTCCGCGCCAAGTTCTACAAAATCGACAGCGGCAAAGAGGAGTGGATCGACTACGAGCGCATCGTCCCCATCCTCGCCGAGGCCGGATACAACGGGCCGCTCTCCGTCGTCTTTGAAGGCCAAGACATCAACGATTGCGACGACAAAGAGGTCATGCGTTTGGCGGCTGCACAACTGCGGGATTTGGCCTCCCGGCTCTAACCTCTAAACACAAAAAAAGGGGACGGCCAACAGGGCCATCCCCCTTTGTACTCATATCATCCGCCGAATCAGAAGGCGTAGCTCAGCGCCACGCTTGGCGTCCCCGCCCGCGCGCCCGCTTGCAGCTTGAGCCGCTTGCCGTACTTAAACCGCACTCGGTCGCGCTTGGCCTCAATTACTTGGATGCCGTGCAAGAAGTCGTAGATCATACTACCGGCGATGGCAATCACTCCCAGCGCAACCAGCGGCCCGCCCGCTCCGCCATCGCGCCGGAGCTCGCGCAGGCGGTATTTTGGCGTCTCGCCTTCTAGCGAAACGGGAATCTTCTCGTAGCGTCTTTCTTTGCCGTTGTCCCCGGCGTTGATCGTCAACACATCAAAATCCGTATCCGCGAACTCGCCATCTTCCCAAAGTGCCGCCCCAGCGATAATCGAGGCGACGCCTGCAAGACCCGTCGCCAAAAGCCACTTCCCCGTCGTCGGTTCTCCCGCGTAAAAGTGCATCATCCCCGGCACCGGAATCGCGCTCCGCATCAATCCGGTGGAGATGCGGCGGTTCATGTCCTGGTACTCCTCGTAGGTCATGTCCTGCGGTATGGGCATTAGCGGTGCCTCGTTCAGTACATCGCCCGTACCCTGCGATAGAGCCGACGACGGCAAGACGAGTGCCAGCGCAAGCCCTACGATCCCTAGCACATATTTTCTCATGGTTAATCCTCCTATTGTTAGATTGGCGATTTAAGTGCAAAAAAGGACGACCAAATCGTCCAGCCAGCCATCAGTTATGACTTATAACACCTGAGCACGGCAATGGTGTTACCCCTATCGGCGAGCCTTCCCGCTCCTTGCCCCAAGACCGGGAGCGGCCTACTTTCCTTGGGTATCCGGCCAGACTCCTCCGCTGTGAAGCCGAGCGGGAATTGAACTTTTTTGACGCCTTCGGTCCGACGTTTTCTCTGTTGGGACCGACCCCGTTCCACTGCAAATCAGTCAATAATATCGCCTTCTTATCTTCCCAAGCAGGGTGCGTGGCCGCAACGCCCATCTTTCACGCGGAGAAATCTCATGAAGATAGCACGTCTGCTAGGGGTAGGTTATACCTCGCTCGTCCTGCTCGCCTGCAACGGCCAAGCGGTCAAAACCGACACCCCGGCCAAAGTGGAAACCGAAGAAGAAAAGGTCCTCTACGCCTTGGGCCTAGCCATAGCGCAAAACACCCTAGCGCCATTCCAAGGTCAGTTCAGCGACGCGGAAATAGCATTGGTCATGCAGGGGTTTACCGACGCCGTCAAGGGCGGCGAGCCCATCGTCTCCCTGCAGGAATTCGGCCCCAAGATCAACCCCATGTTGCAGGAGCGCATGCAAAAAGTTCAGGCCCAAGCTGCGGAAGAGGGCAAAGCCTTCAGGGAAAAGGCCGCCCAAGAAGAAGGTGCCGTGCAGACGGCTTCCGGCCTCGTCTTCAAAGAGCTGACGGCCGGTACCGGAGTCTCGCCCAAAGCGACCGACCGGGTCAAAGTCCACTACCACGGCTCGCTGATTGACGGCACGGTCTTCGACAGTTCAGTGGAGCGCGGCGAGCCCGTCACCTTTGCTCTCGACCAAGTGGTCAAGGGCTGGACTGAGGGACTGCAAATGATGAAAGTGGGCGGCAAGGCCAAGCTGACCATCCCCCCCGAGCTAGCCTACGGCCCAGGGGGCCGCGCAGGGATTCCGGCCAACGCCACCCTGATTTTTGAAGTCGAACTGCTAGGCATTGAATGAGGTTCACGTCTCCCACTCTGCGTAAATATCCGCGATCACTTCGTCAATCGGTGCTCGATGCGTCTCCGCGTCGAGCACCGATGCCTGCGCCGAGGCTTCGGTGAGCAGAGTCGGCAATTTAACCTGTTCCGCGTCAAAAACGTATTCGTGCCAGCCGGCCTCCGTCGTCAGGAGTTCGGCGCGACTCAGGGCAGGTGCCTCCTCCCCACTCGTCTGCAAGCGCAACCGCCGTCTGTCCCCAAAGTGATTGCGCAACTCGTCAAAGGGGCCGTCAAAGGCGATGCGGCCCCGGTCTATCATCACAATCCGACCGGCCAACTGTTCCAACTCGTCCATGTCGTGGCTAGTGATCATCACCGTTACCCCCTGCTCGCGGTTCAGATCCTTGATAAAGTCGAGAATATTGCGTCTAGCCAGCACATCGACGCCAATCGTCGGCTCGTCCAAGAAGAGGATCTCCGGCTCGTGCATGAGCATCAGCCCCAGATCTGCCCGCATCTTCTGCCCTAGACTCAACTGCCGCGCCAGACTATCCATGAACTCGTCGAGGCCCAGCAACTCGCGCACAAAGCCGAGCATCCGCTCGTAGCGCTCTTGCGGAATATCCCACACGACCCGCTTCCATTCAAAACTCGCCGACACGGGCTGGTCCCACCACAGTTCGGTGCGCTGGCCAAAGACCACGCCAATGCGATTGACATAAGCCACCCGCTCCCGCATCGGGTCCATCCCCAAAGCTCGCACGCTTCCCGACGTCGGAGCCAGCACGCTCGAAAGCAGCTTGACCGTCGTCGATTTGCCCGCTCCATTGGGGCCAGCGTAGGCGACGATCTCGCCTCGGCGCACAACAAGGTCCACATCCTGCAGGGCGCGAATCTCGCGCACCCGGGGCCGAAAGAGATTCTTAAAGACATCGCGCATATATGCCGAGCGCTGGCGCTGGTAGAAGGTCTTGTTGACCCCTTTTAACTCAACTGCGATGTCCCCAGCGCAAGTAGCGCTGCGATCCAGTGTGTCCATAGTGATTCATTCCTTTCTTGATAGCTATCAGCGCCACAAAGCTCAGGGCGCAGGCGAATATCGGCGTAGTCCACAACGATCCAGCCCCTTGGTCAATCCCGAGCAGCACCCGACAGGGATACCAAGCGACAAAACCCACCGGCAGCACGCTCAACAGGCCGTTGACCAAAAATGGATGCAGTCCATCGAGCGGAAACGACTTCAACTGCCAGGCAAAACCGATCGTGCGGGAGCTGATCTCCTCGGCACCCACCGGCGACCAAAACGCCAGCGCACTCCACAAATAGGAAAAGGCCAAGACCACCACGCAGGAAGACAGCAGGTGGACTCCATAGCACAGCCACCAGCCGGGTTCCACGGCCATATCCAACTGTCCCCAAGACCAAACGCTAATCCCCAACCCGACGATGGCCCCCCAGCAGCCAGAGAAGGGTATAAAGCCTTCCGTGAGCAGGGCCATCCACAAGGGCTGCGGCTGCACCAGCGTATGGTCGAGCTGGCCGCGGCCGATGCGGCGACTGATGGCCAGCACGTTGTAGCGAAAGAACATTTCGAGCAGTCCTTGCACTAGGGCGGCGTAGCCGAGCATGAAAAGAATCTGGTCCCGACTCCACGCCCCGATCCCCGCAAAGCGCTCGGCCAGCAAGAACACCGCCATTACCCCCGAGAGGCTGAGGACCAAGTCAGAGACGACGTTGATGAGAAAAAACTTGAAGTCCCGGGTCATCCACATAAAGTCGAGATACGCCTGCACACGCCAGCGCCTGATAACCTGGACTACGGGGTTGCGCTTAACCGCCATGGGACACCAGCCTTTCGCGATTGTGGCACCAGAGTGCGTGCGCACCAACCCACAGCACTACAGCCCAGATTACCTGCAAAGGGATGAGATCCTGTGGATCGCCCGTGCCGGTATAGATTCGCAGTGGTGCCGACGCCAGCGAGGCAAAGGGCAGCCACTCCAGATAGTCCCCAAGGCCCCACGGCAACAGCGCCAGCGGCACCAGCCGGCCCGACAACAGCAGCGTCAATGTGGTGCGGATCCGCTGCAGTGCGTACACGCTGTGCTCCAAGAAGACCATGCACGCGGCAAAGAACAGATCCAACGCCGTGCCCACTGCCACGCCCAGCGCCAAACTGAGCAGGAACCACAGCCCGGCCGTCCACGTTGCCGGCAAGGGGTCAACTCCCAGCAGCGGCGCAATGAGCAACAGCGGCAACGCAAAGAACAGCAGACCGGGGATCCAGCCGCCGACCATTTCGGCCAGCATCTGCCCGTAGATCCCCATCGGCCGCAAGAAGCGGTTGGCTATATTTCCGCTCCACAGATCGTCATCGATCCGGGTGCGGCCCGCTAGCTGGTCGGCAAAAATTGCCGCGACCATGGTATAGGTCAGCACCGCCTCCAAGCTCATCCCCGCAACCACGCCCTGACCCGTCATCACCGTGCGCCAGAGCGAGAGCAAGATCGCCACGTGGAATAGCCGCAACGCGAAATCGCCAATCAGGCCCCAAAGCGCGTCGTTGAGCGACTGCGTCGCGACGATGGCGATGGTTTTCCCGTATTTGTGCAGTAGTGTTATCATCGGTTATCTCCAAAAAAAAGACCGCGAACAACAGGCCCGCGGTCTCTGGAAGTCACAAAAAAGCCGGAAACGAGGTTCCCGGCTAAATTATACAACTCATTGTTTATAAATATCTTAGCTTGGCCTCTTCAGAGCGGCGTGGGCATACCTATCCTGTGCGAGGCCCCAGTGGAACCTCTCATGCGGCTCAATTCGATGCCCACGCGCAAGGCAATGGATAAGAGGTGACAGTTGTTCGCTTGCATGGCAGGCCAATTTATGAAGGAGGGTTTATCATGTCAAAACAATCTCATCCCAACCCCGTCGGCAATGGGTGATACTTCACCTCGACTTCCACATCTGCGACTCTCAGCGGACTCACCAAATCGTCCGGCCGCCCCACCAACGCAATCTCCAAGCGGTTCGCCCCCTGCTGCGGCCGCACCTGCTGCAAGTCAAAAATCAGCCATATACCCTGATACGGGACGACCTTATAGCCGTACTCGCGGCGGCATATCTCCCCTTGCAGTGACTGGCCGTTGAGCGCGATTTCCAAGCGGTCGTCCGAGACCAGATCGACGATCCTGATCCGCAAGAGCACCTGACTGACGCGGCCTCCTTGCGCGTCGTCGGCTAAGTAAAAGGGAATGGTATGTTGCGCCCGGTCGTCGGCTGCGATCTCCACCGGCAGCGCCACTGGATACTGGTTTTCCTCATCCGCTGCCCGCCGCGCCAGCACGTAGTGCTTGTCCTTCTCCTGCATCAGATCCCGACTGCCCAGTTCGCTCAGCGCGCTGCGCTCCCGGTCTCCTAAGGGCCAGGGCATAAACCACGCGTACAGCCCATCGCAGCCCCGATCCAACAGATTCATCGCCGCCGCACGAAGCTGAGCTGGAGTGGGGCAAACCCGCTCGGCCCCAACCGACTCATCAGATACGTAGGGCTGCAAGGTGCCATAGACCGCCGCGTCGGCCGCGTGCGCCGCCTCGACCAGCCAATCTATCGGCATGTCTCCGTCGAGGATCATATAGCCGTAGCGGATCGGCACCAAGAAATCCACTAGCCCGCGCTCTAACCAAGTCCGCACGTCCAAGCCCTGCGCCAAGTTCATTTCCTCAGTGGGCAAAACCCGCGCTCCAACCACGCCCGACCGCTGCCCGCGCACTCGCTCGGCGAGCTGCTCTACGTAATCAGTCAAAATGGGCGTCGTCGCCTCCACATCCTCCTCACGCAAAATGCGCGGTGCCCCGCCCGGCAGGGCAAAGTCCAACTCGACTCCATCGGTCTCATACTCAGTCGCCAGCTCCTCAACCACTTGCAAGATGTGCGCCCGCACCTCCGCGTGCGCCAGCCCACCACCGCCATCGGCCAGCTTGTGGGCCGACTCCATATTCCCGTAGGCGGCCATCCGCAAGCTGGCCCAGAAATCCATGCTGTGGTCGTGTGCCCGGTCGATGAGCACTGTCAGCGGGTCGAGTCCGCGCTCGATCAGGCTCTGCATGTTGTGCCAAGTGCGCCAATAGGCCGCCTGCTCAAAGGGCTGAATATCCGCTCCGAACATCATTCCCACCCGCGATGGATAAAAAAGCCCGTCGCCGCGCTCGACCCCGTAGGCAAAAGTATCCACCCCTGTGCCTGCAACTTCGTCTATGGGCACCCAAGCATCCTCAAGCGCCATCGGCGGCTCAAAGGCAAAAAGGTAGTAGTGCCGGGCATCGTTAAAGTAGATCGTGCGCTGCTGTCGCATGACGTATCCTCCTCATTTTAAAGGGAGTTATATAACTAAGTGCCCAAAAAGCATGTTCGCGGCTAATAAGCATTAATTATTAACTATTGACAATTGTGAGGTGAAAAAAGAAAAACTTGACGATGTGAAGGGGCTGTACGTTAATGAGAATAATACAGGAAAGGATAGCCCCAAAAGGTGATGGATGCCCAACAAATCTTGATAAAGCCATTTGAGAGCGAGGATCAAGACACTGTCCAGAGTCTAATTTTAGCTGCAGGCCGCGCTTAACTGCTCGTGCGGTTCGGGCACGGCAAAAATCTTGGAGAGTTTAGTGATTCGAAGAGCAGAACCAAACGAAGCTGGTGTGGTAAGTCGGCTGATGCTCCGGTCTAAAGCCTACTGGGGATATGACGCTGATTTCATGGAACGCTGCAGAGATGAACTAACGGTCTCCGCGGAGGACATCTCTGACTATGCTGCATATGTTGTTGAAGATTGTGGCAGGAATGTCGTTGGCTTTGCCAGAATGATACCGCTCGGACCAAAAGAGGCGGAGATAGATCACTTATTCGTAGATCCTGGGACGATTCGGAAGGGTTACGGTAGAATGCTAGTGGAGCATGTTCTCCAAACAGCACGAACCCAAGGGATTAACACCATAAAGATAGTTGGAGACCCGCACGCAGAGGCCTTCTACCTCGCGATCGGTGCAAGGCGTGTGGGCGAAACTCCCTCTACCAGCACCCGAGGAAGGATGCTGCCGGTCTTCGCCATCGACTTGAGATCCAAAGCGCAAGAATCCTAGGAAAGCGGGAAAACGCACAATCGGCTGTTGGAGAGACTAACCGCTGCGGGCACAGCGCTTGATCCCGATCATCTCTATACCGTGGCGACGAACTCCTTCGTCGTCGAGCCACCTCGGCGCGAGTCATTGATCGGGACCGCCAAGACGGATTCGCTTCCTATGGATCAACAAATATCATTGATCCCAACGGAGCGGTGATTGCTTAGTCAAAGCCGTTTGTTGAGGATTTGCTCATCGCGGACATTGAACTAGAGGACGGTAGTGTATGCTAAGGAGGTCGCAAAATGCCAGACGAATCGGCAATCCTAATTCCGGTGCCCAGCGCCGAGGAATTGGTCGGGGTGTATCGGGACAGATATGATCCTGGAGCCAAGGCAGGGGTCCCTGCCCACATCACCTTACTCTATCCGTTTCTCGATCGAGAAGCCATAACCAGAAACAGTATCATTGAAGTTCAGGAGGTGCTCCAGAGTTTCCAGCCGTTCGACTTTTCTCTTGTCGAGGTGCGTAGGTTTCCAGGTGTCCTCTATTTGTATCCCGAGCCCGATAATGAGTTCAACAGAATGACCCAAGCTCTGGTAAATCAATTTCCGGACCACCCACCCTACAAAGGGACATATTCTTCCATCACCCCTCACCTTACCGTAGCACATGTGGATGATGCAGTTGCGTTGGAAGCAGTCGTCGAGAAATTTCAATCGGATGCTGAATCACACCTGCCGATGATGAGCCGCGCAGAAGAGGTTTGGCTTATGGTGGAACGCAACGGCAAGTGGAGAAAGCATACTTCCTTTACCTTGTGAAGCAATACCTCATTTCCTTCAAGAAAGGCAAGCAGAATGTCTTCAGCCTCCGATACTCCGCGCGTTTATATGGGTTCCTATGGATTTTGCCGTGATCCGTCAGGCCGGCTTCTCTTGGTTCGCATGGCTAGCGGACTGGACCAAGGGAAATGGACTATGCCAGGCGGCGGGATTGAGTGGGGAGAGCATCCAGAGGCTGCTCTGCTCCGCGAATTGGAAGAGGAAACGGGCATCGCCGAGGTTGAGGCAATTGGAATCACTGAGGTGTATTCACACATTTATCCCAAAAGTGTGGAGCGTCCGTACGACTCGGTTCACCACGTCGGTATCATCTACAATGTTACTGTTAGCTCCCTTAACCTTAGATTCGAGCAAGGCGGCACGGATCGTTGCGAGTGGTGCACCGAGCATCAAGCCCGGTCGCTGCCACTCACTGCGTTGGGGACATTCGCAGTTGACTTGGCATGGCCGGCGTCATAGCATCGGATCCTGAGGGTAGGACGCTTCTACATAGAACAACTTCGCACCCCGGAACGCACGTCTTCCGGCTTGATGTGGATCTTCAGCGGACGCCACCTCGCTGGGGTGGGCTACCAGCGAGGGTTCAACTGCTGGATAAGATGCTGGGGCCCTACTCGTGTTGAAGTTCAAGACCGTGGCTACGCGCATCCGCTCTAACATAGTTTCGCTGCAAACTTTGATAACCCACGACGATCGGAAAATCAGGTAGTGGTTCAGTTTGGGAGAAAAGCTATATTAATGGCAAAAGGGATATTTCCTCTACTGAGACACTACCCGATGACAGGACTACTTCTCTTGCTCTTGCCGATGGCGCTCAACGCGGAGAGCGCGGCCCCAGATACAACCAGAGCCGATACTACCTTCATGGCCAAGACCGATACTACCAAGACGACATGGACTAAGAGAGTTTGGTCGGAAAAGGGGGAAATGACGGTTCACGCAGAGACCAAGAAAGAAGGTAGCTCCATGACCCTTCGTGCGAAGAAGAAAGTAACCCTCATAGCCTTTCTTGGCGTGGTCGCTTTTGTGTTCGCGATAGGGATGGTTTACTACACTTTCATTTGGTGAATTTTTCAAACTGATACTCTATCCCAAACTGAACTACTACCGAAAATCAATGGAACGTACATCAATAGCGTCTTTCCGTCCGCAGACTCGGCAATTGTCCCTCCACGTAGCGTTGGCCCTGCTCTGCCTGCGGGCCGCCCCCGCCTTCTCCACCATCGACACCCTCGTCGTCCTGCACACCAACGACTTTCACGGCTACATCTCGTCCGACGGCGACCGAGCCGCCGGGCTGGCCCGCATCGCCACGTACTTCGACCGCGAACGCGCCCGCTCCTCAAAGGTGCTGGCTCTCGATGCCGGCGACTGCGTATCCGGCACGCCCGTCTCAATCCTCTTCCAAGGACGGCCGATTTTTGAGGCAATGACAGCCGTCGGCTACGACGCCGTCACGCTCGGCAACCACGAGTTTGACTATGGTTGGCGCGAGATCCTCGCCTACCGCGATATCACCGACTTTCCCCTGCTGAGCGCAAACGCGCGCGGCCCTGCCGGCGAACTGATCGCCGACGCGCCCTTCGCGACGCTGAGTTTGGATAACCTACGCGTCGGCATCGTCGGCGTCACAACGCAGAAAACCAGAGACATTACCACGACGAGGGGCAACGAAGGGGTGACCTTCGACGAAGAGATCGCGTCCGTCCGTGCGGCCATTGACTCGATCAAATCCCACGTCAACATCGTCATCCTCCTGTCCCACGCCGGTCACGTTGCTGACAGTACCTTGGCCGAATCAGTGGACGGCATCGACCTCATCGTCAGCGGTCACAATCACACTGTCGTCAGCCCTCCTCAGATCGTGCGAGGCACTCCGATCGTCCGCGCCGGTGCTTACACATCGCACGTCGGCCACGTCCAAATGCTCTACGACCATGATGCGGAACAGGTGACAAAAGTCGAGGGGTTTGTCGTGCCCGCCGCTGACGATCGACTTCAACAGCCGAACCCCAAGGTAGCTGCCGTCATAGCAAAATGGGAAGACCGCGTCTCCCAACTGGTCGACGTCACCATCGGACACACCGAGCGAGACTGGAGTGAGGAGGAGATGTACATGCTCGTAGAGCACATCTTGGCGACCCGGTCCGGCTCGGACATTGGCTTCTACAACAAAGGAGGCGTGCGGAATCGCTTGTATCAGGGCAACATTACGGCCCGTCACATCTGGACCATCCACCCCTTCGGCAATCAACTCGCCATCGTGCAGATTCGCGGGAAGGACATCGGCGGCGAACTGTCGGAGCGACTAACCGCTGCGGACACGACGATTGATCCCGATCATCTCTATACCGTGGCGACCAACTCCTTCGTCGTCGAGCCGCCTCGGCGCGAGTCATTGATCGGGACTACCAAGTCGGTATGGCTCGAAGAGGATCTGATCCGCGACGTAGTTATCGACTACATCAAAGAGGGCGGCCCTATCGACGCGCTATTGACGCCGACCACAATGGAAGAGAGCTCAGAATGAGCAGAAGCTCACCCTCCGACCAATCCCTCGTAAGCGTAGTGCCAGTCCTCCAAGTGATTGAGCAGCACCCCTGACGTCCACGTCGGAGGACGCTGCAAGGTGGCGTGTATCTCGGCCTGCTTGGCGGCGATGTGCTCGCGTTCGAGCAGGCGCTGGTTGAAGGCCGCCACAGCCTCTTCCTCGATAGTGCCCTCCTGCCGCACCCAGTCCTCAAACGCGAGATAGGTCGGCATCTCCTCGCGGAGAAACGCCAGCGCTGCGTCCTGATCCACCTGCAAGGTTTGCAAGCAGCGCTGGTCGAGACTGCCCTCGGCGCAGTCGGGGTAGTCGAGATGCAGCCAGCCCCTGGCGCGCAGGCAGGTCTTGAGCCATGTGCGCGGCAGTTGGCAGATGCCCAATGGGCCTCGGTCAATGCTGCTGAGGGTAGGGGCCACAGGCCCGGGCAGGCCCGGGGCATCGGGGGTGAGGACGCGAGCGAAGACGCGGCGATGGAAAAGGTGCCAGTCCTGTAGGCAGTTGAGCAGCACGGCCGATACTTCGGTCGTCTCCTCCGGCGACCAGCCTATATCCCCATAGGTCTCGTCGATTTTGTCCGGCCTATAGTGGGTGCGCGGCACCAGCGACTCGTTCCAGCGCGCAATGCGGGCGTCCTCGTGGGTACCTTCGGCGGTCACCCACTCCTCGAACTGTAGGTAGGTAGGCCGCTGATCCCACAAAAAACGCAAGGCACTGTCTTGGTCGATGCGCAGCACCTCTAGCACGTATTTGTCGAGACCACCACTGCAAAAGGGATAGTCCTCGTCGAGCTGTCCGGCTTGGTGCAGGAGGTTTTTCCACCACAGACGCGGTAGCTGGGCCACGCCTAGCGGGCCTTGACAGAGAGTGCTGACCAATGGAATCACAATCTGCTCCTTTCAGGTGGCTGCCAACTCGAACAGCGGTGTATTCCCCTCGGCGCGGACCCGCAAGTCCTCCACTTCAGCATCCGTGAGCGGCGCGAGGCGGCCGGCCATGTCTAGGGCCATTTCAAAGAGGGAGACTTCACCGGGCGGCAGGGCGGCCGTGATGGGCTGCGATAGGGCGAAGCGCAGGGCTAATTCGGCTAGTTCCGGCTCGTCAATGGGATCGTACCAGCATTTGGCGTAGCGTTTGGGTGCCCCTTGGGGCAGGCGCGAGCGGGCCATGGCTTTGAGGGCTAGGCAGGCGGTGCCGCGCTCTTGCGCCTTGGCCACGACTTGGGGGCCGAAGTCGGCTCGGAAGTAATTGACCCAATTGACGGGGAACAGCACTGAGTCAAAAGGAAAATAGTCCAGCAGTTGCAAGGCAATTTCAGCCGAATGGGCCGAAAAACCTATATGGCGCACCAAGCCTTGGTCGCGGGCCTCCACAAACGCCGCCAAGGCTCCGTCGGGAGCAGTAGCCGCGGCAAAATCCTCATCCGTGGTCATGGCGTGCAATTGGTACAGATCGAAGTGGTCGGTGCGCATGGTCTTGAGCGATTGGCGCAACTCGGCGGCAGCTCCATCCCGCGTGCGCTGGGTCGTCTTGCAGGCCAAGAATACATCGCTGCGATACGGTTCCAAGGCCGGTCCCAAGCGCTCCTCGGCATTGCCGTAGCTCGGAGCCACATCAAAGTAATTAACGCCGCGCTCAACGGCCCGTCCCACCAAGCGAGCGGCCTCAGCCGCTTCCACTTGGCTGACGACGATGCCGCCAAAACCGATTACAGAGAGATGTTCGCCAGTGGTACCGTAGGGACGTCGCTGCATGGATATTCTCCTATTTTTCGGTGAAATAGATGCGTTATGGTCGGCAACCTACTCAAACGCCGTTTCGCCGCGCTTGTGCCCTTCAATGTAATCCCAATCCATCTCCACGCCCAAACCCGGCCCTTGCGGCACGGACACGTGGCCTTGGGCATCGACGTTTTCCAGTTCGTCAGTAAATTCGGAAGGATAGACGGGCGGCTTAGTGCTTTTGACTAGGGGATGGAGCAGGCCCAATTCGTAGTAGTTGGTGTTGCGGATGGCGGCAATGCAGTGGCGGTGCGCCAAGCCGCCGCCGTGGAACTCGCAGTCGAGACCAAATCCCTCGGCCGCGTGGGCAACCTTCATCGCGCCCGTGATGCCGCCGTCCTCAAACGTGCCGACGCGAACGAAGTCCGTACCGCCGTGAGCGATGAAGTCCACGTGCTGTTCAAGACCAAAGATGTGCTCGGTCTGCAAAAGCGGCGTCTTGAGCAACTCGCGCAGCTTCTTGTGGGCAAAAATCGACACACCGCCGTCCTTATAGGGATCCTCAAGCCAGAAGTAGCCCGCCTCGTCGCAGGCGCGGCCCACGCGCAGAGCGTCCGCCCACGTCTCGTATTCGCAGGCCGGGTCGATCATCAGGTCCATCCGGTCGCCCACGCGCTCGCCAACTGCGAGCACATTGGCCACCTCGCGGGCGATGGGAGCATTGCCCCAGCCGTGAATCTTGAACGCGGGATAGCCGATCTCCGCGCACTGCTCGGCAAAGTCGGCAAAGGCATCTGGAGTATTCAGGCCGCCATTCTCGTCGCCGTGGTAGGTCGAAGCATAGGCGGGAATGGTCTTTCTCCAGCCGCCCAAAAGCTGCCAGATCGGCGCGTCGTACACCTTGCCGGCAAAATCCCACAGCGCCACGTCAACAGCGCAGATGTCGGTGCGGGCAGAGTGGCGCAGACCGCGCTTGAGATCGTTGTAAATCCGCTCGCGGGCAAATGGATTCCGGCCGAGCAGGTAGCGGGCGACGTTTTCGGGCACCGGAGGGCCGAGGCATTCGCCAGTGACGCCAATGCTGGTGTAGATGCGCACCACGCAGGGCGTCACCGGCAGCGTCGCGCCCTTCTGGTAAACCTGATTAAAACCATTGTAGTCCGTGCCCATGTTTTCGATCTGATGGGCGAAGAAAATATTTTCGATCTTGGTGATTTTGGTATCGGGCATCGGGTTCAGTTCCTTTCGGGAAAAGGGAATTAGCAAAAGGGTTGTGGCATTTGATCCCACGTTCTGTTGTCCAGCGTCCGGCCCGTCTTTTTCTTGAATACGCCGCCCCATTGTTTAAAGAAGAACGGCACATCACTCCTCAGGCAGAGATCGCGGATGGCCCGCACCCAGTCAGCTTCCATCGGCCGGGCACCCGGCCCAGATTCACCGCCGACGATAACCCAGTCAATTCCCGTCAAGTCCATATCATACAAAGGGCCGAGCAGAGGTTCGAGAGACAGAAACTTCGTCTTTGCCCCGGTCTCCTTGAGCCGTGCCATCCGTCCCAACCACCTTGAAGATTCAATGCTTGTGCCAAGCCAGATGTTTGGTGTCCAGTTCAGCCTTCCATCGAGCTGGACAACGCGATCTGGACGTTTGGTAAGCACTTGGAACGTATGCTGAGACGCCTCGTTCATGGTTGCAAATACCGACTCTATAAAGGCCGAGGGAACGGACTTGTGGAACAGATCGGACATGGAATTGACGAATACCAAGCTGGGCTTTTTCCAGCTAATCGGCTCGCGCAAGGCTCTTGGGTGGACCGTAACCGCAAACCCGTGTTTGTATTTCTTGGCTCCCATCGCTTGCAGCCTTTGCGACATCCTTTCGGCATAGCAATGCTTGCAGCCATGGCTGATCTTCGTGCAACCGGTCACCGGATTCCATGTGGTCTCAGTCCATTCGATTTTGGAGCGTGTGGACATATCTACAAGTCCTTTAGGATATACTCCGCTATACGTCTTGCAGGGCCGATTCCTTTCGGATTCCCAACGCAGAACAAAAATTCAAACAACGCTGAATTCTTTGAGTTCTTTAGCGTTCGGGATCTCTTGAGAAATCTGTTACCGAACAATTGGCCCAGTTTACTCTTGTATATTTCAATAAGTCCATCGATCCCTTCTGGACGCTGCTGTTCTTCATCTCCAAATAAGCTGATTTGAGGATTAATGCTGTACAGGTCTCTCCAACTTTCATCGCCATATATGCGATTCAAACGGTTGACCCACTTTTGAGAGATATTATCCGGCTCGCGTTTCTTCGGCAGCATCCGTACGACTGCCGATGTGGGAAAAAGTACCCAAGTATCCAGAGCTTCGAATGAGGCTATTCTTTCGATTGTCGCCCACTCTACCTCAGTGGCAAATGGATCGAGAAATAGAACCCCTCGATAGCGTCGCCAATCTTTTTGTAAGTCCTGCAAGAATTCGTTGGCATCCTCGTTTTCTATTTGAATATTTTTATATTGATTGGCTTCCCTTAACGAGTTCAGTTGTATACAACGGTCTTGGTTCTTCTCGACAAAGATGTATTCGTCAAATGGCTTGTTATCAATATCCACAGCTATTTTTGCGGAGCCTTCTATAAATTCTTTTTTTTCTTCGTCAGCCGAAGTTAATTCTACTTCTCCTGTACCCGCAAAAGCATCGATGTAAATAAGACGGAATGGCTGATTTTTTAGTGCTGTGGTATAGGCATCCAGATATCTTTTGAGAATGGCTAATTTCTCTTCCGTCCATGGTCCTCCAAAGCCCGTATTGGCACTTCTCATAAGTTTTCTATCCCCACAATTTTCAGGTTCTCGATTCCATAGTCATTTTAGCATAGTAGATTCCATGCCCACTTTGGAGGATCGAATGTCAATCGAACCGAGTCAACCCATTTCTGACTAGGGCATTGCTGTGTCGGCGGTAAGACTGATCTAGGAGTTTACGCCGTCGGCAGCACAGCGTAACGCGCAAGAATCACTGAGTTTTCAGGCCGCAGCCGCATCTGACCCCAAAATCTCGGCGTTGACATAAGCACGAAAAGCTTCAGCCTCAGTGAAGCACCGATATCCGGCCGCGCTAGCCTTTGAGAGTACTTCAGCCGGTTCGTTCAGCAGAACCGCCACCGGAGCGCTCAGTTCGGGTTGAAGACCGTCGGGCCAAGCGAGATCGAGTACGGCGAGTTGGGTGCCTGTGAAGTGTTCCGCGTTTCTGGTCCAAGTATCTCACCATGACCGGTACGGCGAAGCGACCGAAAAGGACCCGATCGTGATCGAGTCCAAGCCGTCCGGCGATCATGTTCAAGCAGTCATCGATATATTTGGTGGCGCGTTGCAGGCCGTCTTGGATGTCCAGCGAGTCTCGATCGTGCAGGTAACTGAACTGCGCTTCTCCAGTGAGTACCGTGTTGACCGAACGCAGCAGCCAGTCGAGCGTGAACTCGTATCCGGCTTTCTTCCACTCTCTCAGCTTGACCTTCATAGTGTCGCGGGCGTCGGGCCATTCAGCACAAATTTTAGCGAGGGCCAGATCGCCCTTGGATAGCTTCGTCCCGCCACTATTGACGCGGTTGAAAATGTCCACGACGATATCGAGGGTCTTGTCTGAACCGGTGACCTCGTCTTCATGCAGTTCAATGTCGGCAATGCCGAGAAGCTTGCTCAGACGACCGATGTAGTCACTAATCCTTTCCGCATGTTCAGGGCTCGTGCTAAACTCCGCGATGAATCCACCAAGGCCGGCGTTTCCCTCCTGTATGAGGTTAGTTACATCTATCCACAACGGATCGTCTCTCATCTTCACCGGCTGGTAGAACTCGAAGGTCTCTTCCTCTAAGTGAAACCGAAGCCCGGTAAACTTCGACTTATCGCCATCGAAGAACTTCGGTGGTCAGCTCCTCAAATTATTCATGATGACGGTGGATCTCTCTGGGTTGAAGCGCTCGATTACGCGGCGAGGTTTTATAGGTGATAAACACGCCCCCGTCAATAGGTAACAGCCACAGTGTGCAAGACGGTCTTGTCCTCAACCTGAGCTCCCACCGTATTGGTACGGATGTGCAAACGCACGCAGTACAGACCCGGCGGCACCAAGGCTCCCCCCTCGTCCCGTCCATCCCAGCCAATCTCATACGAGCCCGCACTCAAGGCCCGCCGTTCGCCGAGGACCCGCACCCGGCGACCGTTGAGATGGTACACCGCCGCCTCCACCGGACTATCGTCTTCCACCCTCACTACTTTGAAAAGGAAAAATGTCCGATCGTTGATCCCGTCTCCATTGGGCGAAAACACCGCCGGGCGCACGGCCACGTCCGTAAGTAGAGCTTGGGACTCAAAGGAACTAACCACCGTAGTGGTATTGCCGGGGATATGCGCCAGCACATCGCCTGGGTCAACCCGCTGCCAAGTACCCCCATCGGCCGCCTTGCTGTTGCGCAGAGACGCCTGCAAGACGGCCCCCGTGGTGAAGAGAGCAGCGGTAAAATCGAGCCGCAGAATCTCTATCGCGCTGTTGGGGCCAACGTTGGGGAAGCGCACTAGCAGCGAGTCCGGTGCCGTCGGCACCACTTCCACGCGTTCCAGCGCTGGCACCTCATCTCCCTCCGCGTTGAACTCATCCGCCCGCCCGCCAAAAACCCCGCCTAGGCTCAGTGCCATATTAGCCGGGGCCGTGAGGAGCAACTCGTCAAAGCCGGGATCTAGGCGCTCAAAGAGAGGCTGCACATAGAGCGAAAAGGGGCGCTCGACGCCGAGCCGATCTACCTGAAAGGGCGCGATCTCCGCCTGCAAGCTCTGCGCCACGGGGTCGGCAAAGTGCAGCCGGATTGAGCGCAGTGCCGGACTAAGATCCGGGTCGTCCGACAGCAAAGTCGCTCGAATGGTGAGGAATTCCCGCGGGGACGGCGAGGTAACAGGGCTGCCCTCAGCCCGGGCATAGGGCTCGCTCCAGTCGCCCCAGTCGCCCAGCGGCACTTCCTCGGCGACGACATCGCCCTTGAAGATCGACAGCAGCTTGCCGTACTGCTCCTCGGTCACTTCCGTGCCATCGTTTTTGAAGTAGTGGAGTATTTGGCCCAACTCGTCGCCAGTGCGAGTCTGAATCAGGACGCGCGTGCCCGGTGGCTCGTCGGCGTCCCACTCAATGGAGTGCAGATTGCGGCTGCCGCCCAGCCGGATCAGATCGGATTCTAGGCTCACTTCCGGCTGGAAACCCTCCCCGTAGAACTGCATCTCAGCCATGGTGGCGATTTGGGTACCGATCCGCTCCATGTTCCACTGAATGCGAGCGAAGCGTGCTTTGATCGGCTCGAATTGGGTGCCTTCAAGGCGGGCGTTCGGTGCCCTGCCGTAAACGGTTTGACCCCGGTCCAAGGTGGCCCGGGTGATCCATTTGAGTTTGCCATCGGCGGCTAGGGAGCCGTCGGAAAAGTCGAGCCGATAGTTGCGAAAAGAACCGAAACGACCCCCTCCGAGTCCGCTATAAGCCAGCCGATAGGTATCGATCCAGTAAAAAGCCCCTAGATCAAAGACCAGCTCCTTTACGGGATCGGGTACCGCGGATTCGACGCCGAAGTAGATGCCGCTGAAACTGTCTAAGTTGCCATCGACCAAACTCTTAAGGGCTAAGGTCTGCGCGGCCGTAGTGGCAATGGTACCGCCGCGGTCCAGTAGGCCGGCGACGAGCTCGTCCCCTTCGTTCCACACCTCTAATTCGGCTAGGCGGGGCCGCTCCCGGCGGAAGTAGCGAATGCGGCCCTGACGCTCCTCGTCAAGGAGCTCGTACACTCTTTGCGCGACGGGCATCTCGCGGCCGTCTAATTGTCGCTTGAAGTACTGGATGGCTCCGTGATCTGCGGTCAGTGCTTCGTACTCCGCACGGGTGATTTCCGTGCCCAATGGTCCATCGGTACCCGTCACCAGAATCTGTACAAAGCGCACAGGAGCGGCTTCTATTGTGGGTTCCCGTTTAGTCAAGTCAACTTCAAAGACCCGCTGGCTCTTATTTTTGCTCAAGGTGCGCAGCACAGTCTCAAAGGCTCGCGCTCCGCTCCCCTGCACGCGACTCGGTTCACGGCCGTTAGAGACTAGAACATCAAAGAGGAGAAAGGGGTCGCCTAGCCCTTCCTCGACAAAGCGCACGACGAGTTTCTTGGCGAAGACCAAGCGGCCCAAATCGACGATAAACCACCACTGCAAGGCCAGATCAACCTCGTCGCTGGGGGGGGCAGGTTCCCAGTAGGTGGTCATATCGCCGTCGAATACCTTGGCCACATCGGCAACATTAGAGCGCCCCTCAATAGCATCGACCAAGGTGATTGTCTCGGGAGCCTTGTCGCCTAGCGAAGGGGGGGGATTGAAGCGCAGATAGTCGACGATATCTAAGGCCGCATTGGTATTTTTCTCAATGCGCTGAGCCTGTACTTCTCCCTCGGGAGAGATGACCAAGGTTCCGGGGGGAAAGGTCCAGTTTTGCCAGTGATTGCGACTGTTTATGACGACCTGATTGTCTCTGACCCGGTGGCCGGCGTTCTGGGTCCAGACCTCGTGGATGTCGGTCAGTACTAGGACTAACCCGAGGAGGCTTGCGAACAGAAGTCGTCCAAATCCCGTCATGTGAATGCCTTTTGCAAAATGCTAGTACACCAGCGAAACGATCCGGCTGACGCGGTCTCTTCCCTTATCTGTCTCCACCTCTAAGCGCAACAGGTAAATCCCTGGCGGCAACAGCAAGCCGCTGTCGTCGCGGCCATCCCAAGCCACCGCAAAGCGACCGCTCGAGTGAGCAGTCCGGTCAATGGCCCACAGTTTTCGACCACTCAGATCGCACACGTCAATATACACCAGCGCCGCGCCGGCCAAATTGAGCAAGTCGTATTCGAGGCGCACCCCGTCGTTGACTCCGTCGCTGTTGGGCGTGCAAATCGACGAGCCCAATTCCACCCGACCGATGGACTCAATGCCGACATCCGCTAGCGCCACCTGCAACGTCGCGCTATCATTTTGCACATCCGCGTCCCCTGCGACTACCGCTTGGGCCACCTCTTGGAGTTGGGTACTGTCGGAAACCCGCCCTGAGAAAACGGTGCCGTACTGAAATACCTGAGCCTTGAAGTCGATTTCGATGAGATCTAGGGATCGCCGCACATCAATGTGGGGAATCTGCACGGCAAAGCCCGACTGATCCAGCCTAGCCACGGCAAAGGCCTCGTCTCGCCCATCAATGCGCACGGCATCAACGCTCACGGTGCGCCCGGGCGTGTCGATCTCCACTTGGTCGAATCCCGGTTCATCACCATCAAAACGGGGCAGCAGCTTGTAGGTGAAAGACACGGTTTGGCCGGGGCGGACCTGTGTCGGCTCGATCTCCGCAATAATGTGCGCCGCCCGGGGCTGGGAAGCGGCGAATTGCAGATAATTTAGCCGACCGCCAGCCTCGGGCTGCGAGTGGAAATCGGCCCGCACCTGAGCAAAGCGCCGCGGCCGATCCCCGATCGGGTTCCCAATCCCAGCAGCCAAGGCGATAGGGGCACTCCAATCGCTCCAGTTGCGGGTATCGTAGGTCGTGCCAGCGCGTTCCCCCAATTGCAGGGCCGCGTACGTCTCCCGCGTTAGGAGCTTGCCTTGGCGATCGAAAAGAGTCTTCTCGTCGCCGCGAAACGTGGTGCGCCAATACAAGTTGGGATCGGGGTCGTCACCCAGCCGGGTCCGCACTTCAATGCTCGCTCCCAGAGGCTGGTCGCCGGCCCAGACCAAGGGACCTAGGATGAGGGATTGGCCCAGATCGATAATAGTGGATTCGTAGCGGGCAAAAGCGCTGAAGCCGACCCCGTACACTTCGATTTCGGCGATCTCCCAGATACTGCGGATATTGCGGCCCACCGCAAACAAGATCTGGCGCACCGGTTGTTGGGGGAATTCCAGTTCGACCACGGCGTTTGTGTTCTCGCGGATATTGTGAACCGGGTCGAAGTCCGATTCTTCGGTAACCTTGAGATCCCGAGTCCCGTCCTTGGCGGGGTCGCCGTCGCTGACGCCGACGATAAAACTTTCCGCAAAGCGCTCAAAGCGGAAGCGGTCCCTAGGATAGAAACGGATCTTTTGGATAGCGAAGCGTCCCCCGAGATCGAAAACCCAGTACTTGAAGGGCCTGTACGACCTGTTTTCCCGACGGTTGAAAATCCCCCCCCACGCGGCTGACTCGTCCCCTTGGTAAGCAGTCTCAATGTCGCCATCCCAAGCCACCAACTCGCTCTCGCTGGGCGCAATCAAGCTATCGTAGCGGTTGGTGATGAGGATCAAACCGCCGTTTTCAACAATGGATGGGAGGAGATTGACAGAGCCATTTAGTTGTTTAGGCTCGATATATTCCGCCTGTAATTGCAGGGATTGGGTCTGGTCGCCTGCAGTCGCGACAATTGCACTCCAAGGTACGCGTATGAATTCATAGGGCACCTCCAGCGCAGGCGGCGGTTGATCGTCCCCACCAATGCGGTAAATGGTCAGCCCCTGCACGTGCAGGGGCGGGCAGAGACCGAGCAGGAGCAACAGAGGATACGATCTCGCCATTTTCATTTTTTGCTCTGCTGGATAATACCTCCGCCCGTCGTAGAATACCGTCTTGGCGATTCTGGGGTTCCTCTCAGGCAAAAACCGTCAGACGGGCGGGATTGGCGGGATTGACGGCCCATAGTTCCGCTGGATCGTAAACGCGTACGGCCTTCGGAGGATGCGCCGGTAGTGTCCACTCTGGGTTAAAGCGCTCGATCAGCGCAGCGAGATTCTTATAGGCGATGCGGTCCTTGAGGTCGTCGTCAACCGGGGCTTCCTCAATAACCTTCTGCAATATCCTGTAGTCGTAATAGGGCAAGTCGGCACCAAAAATCAGCCGCTCGCGGCCCACCTTGTCGGCCAACCACGCGAAGTCCCACTCAGAGCCTGGCCCGTCCGGGTACTGGACGACCTCGAAAAACACATTGTCGTACTTGGCCAGATGCTCGGCGGCCCAAGTGCTGGCGTGGGCGATGAACGTGCAGTGCGGGAACATTGCGGCGATGCGGTCCATGAGCGGGTTGTGCATGTGCAGGTTGACCAAGCCCTCGCGGGCGGCCGCGGCCTCGACGAAGGGAATGCACCACTCGGCAATGGGCGGATGGCCGACGATGCCAACCAAGCCCAACTCGCTCATGGCCCTTTCGGCCTCTTCAATACCCAGCTTGCCAAAGCGCTCCTCAATCAAGGCCAAGCCAATGGGAAAGACGCCGGGAAAATCGCGGCAGGCGCGGGCGATGACCTCGTTCTGATGGCGAATATCCACGATGCCGCGGGCAATCGGACTGCCGACGGCAGTGGGCATGGAGATCGCAGCGTGGATGTGAGTCTCAGCAAAGCGCGTGAGGCACATGGCGGTGTTTTGGCCGACCGGCGGCACGCGGTCGATGGTGCGGCCAATGTGGTTGTGGCAGTCGATATAGGGACGCATTCAAAGCTCCGTCAGGTCGATGGCGCGGCGCGCTTGCGTGGCACGGCGCGCCGCCTCGATGATGCTGAGGTTGTGATAGGCCCGCGCACCGGTGATCGGTGGAGGCTCCCCCGCGGCTAAGGCGGCGAACGTAGCAGTGAGATAGTCGGCGTGGCCGGTGACATTGCGATCCGTGACGTCGAGCGGAATCTCGGACCAAGCGCCCGTCTCCCGCGAGAAGCGATGCAGCACTCGCCCGCGACCAACGACGCGCAGACAGTCGCCGCGCGTGTGCACTTCGCAGAGATTGCCTAGCTCGCCAGCCCCACCCCCGACCATGCCCCACGAGGTGGAGACCGTGGAGATAGCTCCGTTTTCGTGTTCGAGAAGCAAGAGCGCCACATCATCCACGTCGATGTCGAAAAAGCGCGTCTGCACCCTCGCCTCGACATAGCGCACCGGCGAGCACATCAAGGTTTCGAGCGAATAGATCTCGTGGTACCCCGTATCGCCGATGCAGCCGCCGCCCGCCGCTTTGGAGGCCCGCCAAATCCGGGCCGGGCTGGCGCGGTGATGGGCCTCGGTCATGGGGAAGATCGATTTGGCGCGACCGACTTGCGGTTCGGGCAACTCGTCCCCTTGCAAGAGGGCGATGGCGTGCAGGGTGCCGGGGGTAAAGACGGCGTTGTGGACGACTGTATAAACGACATCGTGGCTCGCAACAGCGTCTAACACGGCCGAGCCTTCTTCCAGTGAGGTAGCCATCGGCTTTTCGCTGATGACGGTACAGCCAGCCTCAGCCGAGGCAATGACTTGCTCAGCGTGGAGGTGGTGCGGCGTGGCGATGAGGACGGCATCGAGAGCAGCTTGCGCCAACATGTCGCGGTAGTCGGCGTAGCGCTGGGCGGGCGGGACGCCGGTCATCGCACCAACTTTGGCTAGGTTGTCGTCGTCGGGATCAGCTAGCGCGACAATGCGTACCGTATCGAGTTCGCACAACGTCGGCAAGTGCTGCAACTGGACGATACCGCCGCAGCCGATTAGTCCAAGGCGAATAGGGGTTTGCATAGGCTCGGGTAGAGGCGACCGGCGGGTCTAATACGGCGTATCTTTGGTAGTGATGGGGCACCAACGGGCGGCAAACAAATAGTCGAACAAGATCTCCGCCGCCGCCGGCGTTCCAATGCGCTCCAAGGTCTTAGCCGCCTTGGCGCTGACGTAGCGGTTCGGATCGTCTAGGGCTGCCACCACGGCCGGCTGCACGGCCTCGGCGGCCGGACCCAATCGCGCCAAGCCCAAGGCGGCATTGCGCCGCACCCATTCGTCGTCGTCACCCAAAACTCCGGCTAGTTCCTCCAGCACTGCTGAGGGCAACGCACCCATAGCACCCAAGGCTTCGGCCGCGTGGCCCCGCACCTTGTCCGACGCATCGCCCAGCGCCCGCTGCAATGCAGGCACCGCTGCGGCACCCTCCCGACCCATATCGCCCAAACTATCGACCGCAGCTAGCCGCACATCCAGATCGTCGTCGTCGCAGGCTTGCGCCAGCGCCTCGACGGCGGCCGGACCGGCTGCGGACAAGCCATAGCCAGCGTTGCGCCGCACGTGTTCCGACCCTCGGCGCAAACAGTCCATAAGCAGCCCTACGGAGGGCTCCCCAGCGCGACCGAGGGCATAGGCCGCCGCTTGACTCGCCGCCTCGGAATCGCCCATCAGCGCCTGTAGCAGCGCCGCCTGCTCACCATCGACAGCAAGACCCTCGGACTGCCCGCCGTACCATTCCCACATACTGTGCCACATGGGTGCCTCGGCATGACCGTTCCCAGCCCAAGGTTCCCCGCTCGCATCCCAACTAGGCTCGTCTGGCTCTTCGAGGCGGACGAAGAGAAACTTGACCATATAGCGAGCCTGCTCGGTGCTATTGGGCGTGGCTCGGTGCCACAGGTCGTAGTGGACAATGCCGACCGTCCCGGCCTCCCCCGCGAGCGCGACTTGTCGTTCCTCATCTTCTTGGTCGAGGTGATTGCGATAGTGACTGCCGGGGACCACGCCCGTGGGGCCACGCTCGGCCGGCGTGTCCTGCGGATAGTAAAAAGCCATCGCCCAGCGCAACCGGTGGTGCCGCCGGCTCCAGCTATCCTTGTGCAGCCGCTGCCCCTCCGAACCCGGCTTGTTGAAATGGCAGAAGCGATGCGGATGCAAATAGTACCCCGGCCCCAAAATACTGGTCAGAGCACCCGCCACCTCAGGGTGGTCAAACACCTGCTGCAAGTCGGGGATGCGAGGCAATAGGTTGTTGCCCGGATTGCCCTCGGCAGCCAAGACCTCCTCTATTTGCCCGTAAACGGATTGGTGAAACTCCGCGGGCAAATCCGTTTTGACCATTGTATAGCCATCGGCGATGAAAGACTGCATGCGGCTATCGTCCAACAAGATCGAGTCCATCGCAAAGCTCCTCGTTTAGTGCGTGAGCGTCTCTCCCGGCATCCGATTCCAAGGCACGGGTGCGACGGTGCCCTCATAGGTGGGCAGAAGATCGGCAACCCGTGCTCTATCTTCATCGCCCCATCCGACCCATTCGCGGGGGCGAGCGATGGCAGCGCGGAGGCCGTCGGAGAGCAGGTCGAAGTACGGGAAATACCACAGGGTAATGACGGTGCGGCGCTGGGCCGATTTATTGGCATGAGCCGAGTGCAACAGCCGCGAGTCGCCGATGACCACATCGCCCGCCGCCACGGGCACATCCACCTCTTCGGAAATCGACTGATAGGCCGGATGGTCGGGGTCGGCCACGCGGCGAAGTTCGTCGGTGTGGGCGTTGGGCACCTCGTCGTGCATGCGGTGGCGCTTGAGATGCGAGCCGCGCAACAGGCGCAGGCAGCCGTTGTGCGGCGTGGTATCGACGAGATAGTACATCAAGAAAAGCTGCTGGGGCAGGGGCGTATAACTCGAAGGATCGTCCCAACCCCACCAGTCCTGATGCCAGAACAGCGCCGGGCTGTTGGGCGGTTTGCTGATGACGTAGCCAGACATCCACCGAGGGCGCAGAAAGCCCAAAGTTTCGAGCGCAGCGCGGGCGGGCGGATAGGCGACGAGTTCGGCGAAAATGGGGTGGACACCCACATCAATCATGCTGCCGGTAGAACGCTGTTGGGCGCGGATTTCTTGGCCTTGGGCGTCGAGGAGCTGGTCGGTGACTTGGCGCAGACGCTGGAGGATGTCGGCGTCTAGGACGTCTCCTATCAAGCAATAGCCATCGCGTATGAGTTGGTCGAAGTTCTCTTTGGGGTTTTGTACGGACATCGGCGGCGTTCCCATCGGTCTATCGGTTATCGCTCTTAGGCAACGTAAGGCATCAGTCAGGCATTGTCCACAAAGAAGCCGACATACAACCAACCCCTCAGCCAATGCCGAAAATTACATTGCCCATCTTACCGGTAAAATAATCGATCACCACCCAGAGCCCGTTGCACAGCGCCTCGCCCATGATCAGCCCCAAGAAAAAAGTCTCGCTGGCGCGATAGACGGACGCCCCACCGAAGCGCAAAATGGCTTTTTTAACTGACCAAGCGATAAAAACGCTAAACCAGATGTGGTTCATCAGCATGTTGGCCCCAATGGGAAATCCGACCGGGTGAAAAGGCCACCACAACACCCGCTGGCGCACCCAAGTCAACAGCAGCATCACCAGCCCGCCCCCGGCGAAAAAGCCCAAGCCCTGCCAATACACCCCCGAGGGCTCTAAATTGTGCACGGCCCGCTCGAAAATGGTCGATGGCCCGCTCTTAAAGCGCCAGCCATCCAGATTGATGCCGCCGTGGATATGCACCAAGTGGAAGACCATCCAACACGAACCCACCGCGCCGATCAATAGGGCTAGGACAACACCCCAAAAGACATAGCGCCGACTTTTGCGGTCCATCTCCTCGATTAGCTTGAGCCCGTTGGCTAACACCGCCATGACGAAGATGCGGATATCGCCGCACCAGATATAGGCCAGCGACAAATTAAATACCCCATTGGCCCCCACTAACTGCGAACCCAGCCCTTGCATGACCAAATCCGGCGCAATCATGGGGGACCGCACCGCGGCCAGACCAGCCTCGGCCACCACTCGGGTGATACCGACAAAGATCAGCAGGGCGAGCCCCACAAAAAGCAGCGCTACCCACAACTTGGTGCCCATAATCCACAGCCAAATACTCATGGCAATGCTGCCTCCCACCAAGCCGATGACAGCGCTGCGGTACGACATAATCTCGTCGCTGTCGTCAACCTCTGGGGCCCGTCCGAGGGCCTTGGCGAGGACGGCCTTGAGATGCGCTCGGCCGATCCAAAAACCCAGTAGTACCATGGCGATTAAGGCACCGCCTCCCTGATAGGCCAAAAGAGCGTGCTCGTGGACCCCGTACACAAAGCGCTGGTCGGCCTGTACCCCGGTGACCAACAAGGTTTCGTATTCGACTTTGGACAGCAAGTGGAATAGCCACAAACCCGCCGCCACCTGCGTATTGATCAAATAGGAAAAACCGATCATGGCAAAACGAACGGAGAACTGCAAATTTTGCTGACCGACAAAGGGCAAACTCCAGTGCAAGTTTAAGGTGGGCACCGACGAATCGTAGTGGTGCAGAGCCATCATCGACCCGACCAGCAGCGGAATGGCCGCCCCGCACCAAAAGGCCCGCTTGCGGAACAAGCCGTTGACCAAGCCCTCTTTCTCCTCGCCGGCCACTAGAGCCAGTCCCACTTGGGTCAGCGGATAGGCCAAGCGTTCGCGCTCCATCCACTGGCGTCGCAAAATCACCGCAGCCGAGACCATGACTGCGTACAGGGCCAGCAGGAAAATCGCCCACCAGCACAAAGGCTCAACCCAAGCTCCATAGTTGATCTCGAGCCCGGCTGCTCCTTCGTAAAAGGCCCTATTATCCCGCCCGTCGTTGACCAACACTTGGTGCGGCGGCAGATGCGGCAGCAGCTTTTCCAGCCATTTATTTTCGGGCGAGGCGTAGTAAAAGAGGGCTGTGATACCCGGCAACAACTGTTGGCTCATCCCCATAGTGCACAGGGCCGAAACCACTAACAGCATGACATATACCAGCACTAATTCGGCCCGGTTGAGCACTAGGGTGAGACCGTTCCAGACTAAAGGCAGATTGATCAGGATGGAAGAGACGATAAACAGGTTGAACAACAGGCCGGGCGAATGAAAGTCCAATTCGCCCCGGGGGGCGTACCAAGCTAGGAATAGTCCCACCGCTCCCACTGCCGCGACCAAGGCTCGCTCCCGACTGCGCCCCACGACCTTGAACAACACATTGAGCAGGCCGACCAACACCAAAAAGAGGAAAATGGCCCCCGGCGTATTGAAGTCGAAAGCCATGACCGTGGAACGCATAGCCATGCGTACATAAGGGGCCCCCACAGCCAAGTACAGACTTAAAAAAACCCCCACCCAAAGACCGCGGACCGACAGCCCAAAGCGGCCGTTTCTCTGGTCCAGCAAAGAGCCCCGGTCTTTTAGGTATCCGTGGTATGTCCGGGAAATCTCTTTTTTCAACGGGGATCCTTTCGACCGGGAGAAAACCGCGCAATAAGCTACAAATTTACCTCTAGGCTCGTGCGCAAGCCCGGCTCACTCCCCGCTTCCTCGCCAATTCAGATCGATGACGCTATCCGGCCACCATCTCCCCTTGGCGCGAGCGCTCCTGTAGGTCGTAAAGCGAAGAAATGGCGTCCTTGTACAGCGGGATGGGAAAAGTGCGGTCCTCAAAGCGCGCTGTGTGCGCAAACCGACCGCGCACTAGACGCGCATTAGCCTCGGTCTTGTACGTCATTTCGCCGGTATAAATCGGAAACGCATCGGCGGCGCGGTAGCTGAGGATCAGCGTGCGCCGCGGCTTGTCGGAGACATTGGCGATGGAAGCATGGGGGGTCATCGCATGCATGAAGATGACCGTGCCCGCTTCACCGGGGATCGGCACGGCGAGCGATTGATCAACCGCTTCGGTAACCCGGCCCTGGAAAAACCCATCGGTGCTGTGCGACAGCAGGTCAGTCCGATGGCGGCGGGGGATAACTTGCAGACAGCCGTTTTCAACACTCGCGTCGTCCAGATAAAAGAGGATGCTCACCGAGCCGCGATGGGTCAGCGGGTAGTAGGAAAGGTCCTGGTGCCACTCAACGGGAGAGCCTACGCCGGCCGGTTTCATATTGATCTTGCTGTAGTGGAAAACCAAGTCCGGGCCGAGCAGAGCTTCGACCGCGTCGAGGAGACGATCCGATGCAGAGAATTCCCGGAAGACCTCGTAGTGGCTGCAAGGCTCGTACAGACGGCGCACCTGCGTCCCATCGGGAGGCTGGTTAGGCTCCATCTCCATCCGGGTGATGTCGTGGCTGGCGAGCGTATTGCCGGCGCTGACGGCGTCCATCTCGCGCAGGAAGGCCGCGACCTCCTCGGCGCTGAGGAAGCCGGGGACGGCGACGTAGCCTTCAGTGTGGTAGTGTTCAACTTGTGCGGTGGTCAACATGGGTTGGTTCCTCCTTACCATTTTTCGATAGCGCCCATCAGCATTTTCTGCTGGTCGGTACCCGTTTCGCGGATTTTCTGCGCAAAGGGACCGTCAAAGGGCTCGCGGGATTTCATCCAGGCGGTCTGGTAGCACATCAGGCAGACGCGGCGGCACACTGCCGAACGGTTGGCCGCGCCTCGGTGGTAGAGGCAGCCGTCGAACATCACCGCCTGACCCGGCCGGGCGAAAACCCACTTCTCCTCCGGGAAACGCGGATGCCCCTCGGGCGGGCGGAAGGGAGCGCGGTGGCTGCCAGGGACAATGACGATGGCACCGTTGTCCTCGTCTAATTCGTCCAAGTAATAGCCGCAGTTGATCTGACCGGGCAATGCGCCGTAGGGCGTGCCGTCGGGATCGATGGGCCAGGGCACGTCGCGGTGCCAGTTCTGGTCCTCCTGTCCCGACTCAGTAATGCGGGCCGTGGCACTGTGAAGCTGGACGCAGATGCCCAGAATGGCCTGCATCCTCTCCAGCACAGACGGGTTATCGAGCAGGAAGGCAAAGTCTTCGTCCTCTTCGAGAAGCTGGTGGATAAACTGCCTGCTGTCCCCGCGCGCGCAGGCCGCGTCGAGGGCCGTGCGCAGAGTCTCGACCTGCTCCTCGGTGATGGCATCTTCGACGACGAGATAACCCCACTTGCGGAAGAAAGCCACATCCTCGGCGATTGCGGGCGTCAGCTTGGGATTGAGGTGCTGGGGATAGGGCGGTTGCGTCATGTTCTCGCAGTAATCCTGTGTGCATTGCGGTCATCGGCTGGCAAAATACATATTGCGCGACAGGCTCTTTGTCAACGAAACGAGCGGCTTTTGGTTGACCATAGGCTGGCTATGACGCTCATTACGGGGCGCGAATCCCGCAGTTTGACCGGTGCCAAATCGTACCGGCAGACGCACACAACCTATTTACTACAAAAGGAGCGATCCATGAGCTATCTAAATCCTCGCGCCATCGCCATTGACACGCCAATGCCGCCGCCCGCTTGGGCGCTGCTGGAGTGGGAACTAATTCGGGCGCAAACCAGAGGATGCACGGAATTTTTCGCCAAGTACTTCGACGAGCGGGGCTATTTGGAGTGCATCCCGCGCTGGGGCGGCAACGACGGGCCGGACGACGCCATCGAGAACCTAGTCCACTGGCCCGTGCTCTACGTACTGGGAGGTGGAGCCCATCTGTACGATATGTGCCAGTTGGCATGGGAGGGGCATCTCAAGCAATACACCGAGGCCAAAACCACGGAAGTCCCCTTTACCCGGGACGGGATGTACTATCGCGAATTCCCGGTGATGTTCGATTGGGTGCACAACGGAGAAGGGCTGACGACGTTCAACCTGCACGGATTGATGAACCCACGCGAGCAAGCCTTTGAGCAACGAGTGCGGCGCTTCGCCGGATTTTACATGGGCGACGACCCGCAGGCTCCCAACTACGATCCCGAACACAAGATCATCAAGAGCCTGTTCAACGGCAGCCGCGGACCGCTGCTGCGCAAGGCCACGGCACTCGACTGGGCCGGCGATCCGCTCGACGAGGTGCAGGAGCGCTTCATTCCCCTGCACGGAGAGCGCAACTTCGAGGAGATGCTGGCCCACTTCAAAGACTACACCGATGTCGTCGGCGACCATCCGCAGAACATGGTGGCAACGGCCTTGGGACTGAACGCGTACGCGCTGACGGGCGAAGGCCAATACAAGGACTGGGTGCTCGAATACGTCGAAGCCTGGCGGCAGCGCACGCTCGCCAACGACGGGATCATTCCCACCAATATCGGACTCGATGGGACCATTGGCGGCGAGTGCGACGGCAAGTGGTACGGGGGGTGTTACGGCTGGGCCTTTACCGTCGAAGTGCCCCAGACTGGGGCGATGTCCAGCCGCAACACGCACGGGCTGGGGATTTCGGGCTTTGGCAACGCGCTGTTGCTGTCGGGCGAGCAAAGATTCGTCGATGTGTGGCGGCAGATGATCGACAAAGTCAACGCCAACGGAAAAGAAATCGACGGGCAAATGATGTACCCGCATATGCACGGGGACGAAGGCTGGTACGAGTTCCAGTCGGCAAAATACGCGCACGGAGCGCAAGAGGTGTACTACTGGTCGATGGACCGGGCCGATCTAAGCCGACTAAACGCAGACAGCGGCTGGTTCGGCTTCTTGGAGGGACGCGACTCCACCTACCCGGAAGCGGCGCTACAGGCCGACTTTGCCCGCCTCCGCGCGCAGATGGAGAAGGTGCGCCGCGACCCAACGACGCCAGACACCCGGCTGTCGGACAATCCCAACCCATTCAACCCAGCCATCCCCGGCGGACTAACCCAACTCATGTTGGGCGGGCTGACGCCGCGCCACGGCTCGCCGCTGCACTGCCGGGTGCGCTACTTCGATCCACAGGCCGGGCGGGCAGGAATGCCCGAGGGCGTGGGGGCGCTGGTGGAACGGCTAGGCGCGGACTCCATGACGCTGACGCTGGTAAACACAGACCCAGTAGCCGGACGCGAAGTAATCGTCCAGGGCGGAGCCTACGCCGAGCACCAGTTTACGAGCGTGCGCGTAGGCGGAAAGGAAACCGCAATAGATAACTCGTCCTTCTCAGTGGAGCTAGCGCCGGGAGCCGGGGAGACCTTGGAGATCGGGATGCAGCGCTATGCCAATGGGCCGACGTTTGCGTTTCCTTTATGAGAAAGCAGCCTAGGGAGCGATGCATGGACTTAGAGTCCCTAGCCGCGCCTCTTCGAAACGCGGGCATCTCGCAGCCATTCATGTCTTATGTGCTGCCCTTCTTACTCGCGATTTCGGCTAGCCACGCTGCCTCGGGATCGCAACAGGAAAGCCATCGAAAAATGGTGGCCCTTTTGGCGGAGGTTCGCGCGCAAAATCTCGACGAGAATCCCTATCAAGGCGAAGGTCAGCTACGACAGTTAGAAGATCAGTTGCAGGCGCTGACCGATGCAGCCCCCGTCCAAGACCGAATTCGCCTCTATTTTCGCCTCGGGATCGCCGAGCTTTTCTTGGGGCGAGAACGCCGCGCCATAGACCATCTCACCGCGGCCGAAGAGATGCTCGCGGGCCAACATTCAGTCCCTGCTCAGGTAGTAAATGAGATACACTTTCGCCTAGGGTTGGCGTGGCTGCGCTTGGGGGAAACCCAAAACTGCGTGCTCAATCCCAGCGCCGATCACTGCATCCTGCCCATTCGCCCCGGCGGTTTCCATACCCTCCCCGAAGGGTCGCGCCAAGCCATCCCCTATTTCCAAGCCGTACTCGATAATACCGCGGCAGAGGAGCGCCTACGCCTAAGTGCCCGCTGGCTGCTCAACATCGCCTATATGACCTTGGGGCAGTATCCCGAGAAGGTGCCGCCCGCTCACCGGATTCCTCCCGAAGCCTTTGAATCTCAAACGGCGTTCCCGCGCTGGGTCAATGTGGCCCCTGCGCTCGGACTGGACACCTTCAGCCTTTCTGGCGGGGCCGTGGCCGACGACTTCGACGGCGACGGGTATCTCGATTTCTTCGTCTCGACATCGGACTTGGCCGGACAACTGCGCTTTTTCCGCAATGGGGGGGACGGCACCTTTGCGGATCGCACCGAGGAGGCCAACCTCAACGGGCTGTTGGGCGGACTCAACTTGGTGCAAGCCGACTACGACAACGACGGGCACCTCGATCTGCTCGTCCTACGCGGGGCTTGGTTCGGCGAACACGGCCAGCACCCCAATTCGCTGCTGCGGAATGCAGGCGATGGCACCTTCTTCGACGCGACTTTTGCCGCCGGCTTAGGACAAGACCACTACCCGACCCAAACCGCCGCTTGGGCCGACTACGACCTCGACGGCGATCTCGACCTCTACATCGGCAATGAAACCACCGACACCTTTGTAGCTCCCGGCCAACTCTTGCAAAACCAAGGCGACGGCACCTTCGCCGATGTGGCCCCCGCCGCTGGGGTTGACCAATACGCCCACGCCAAAGCCGTCGTCTGGGGCGACTACGATGGAGACCGCTGGCCCGATCTATACGTATCCAACCTCGGACAGCCCAACCGGCTCTACCGCAATCAAGGCGACGGCACCTTCGCCGATGTGGCTCCCACCCTCGGCGTCGTCTCCCCCCGGGCTAGCTTTCCGACTTGGTTCTGGGACTTCGACAACGACGGCCACCTCGACCTGTTCGTCGCCGCATACTCGGCCACCATCGCCGACATCGCCGCCGCGCATTTGGGCCACTCAGTATCCGTAGAGCAGGCACGGCTGTATCGCGGCGATGGCCAAGGCGGCTTTGCGGACGTATCCCAAGACCGCCATCTCGCGCAGCCGACCAAACCTATGGGAGCCAACTTTGGCGATTTAGACCACGATGGTTTTTTGGATTTCTACTTGGGCACCGGCGACACCGATTATGCCGAACTGATGCCCAATGTGCTGTATTGGAATCAAGCGGGTCAGCGCTTTGTCGATGTGACTTTTGCCAGCGGGTTGGGGCATCTACAGAAGGGGCATGGGGTCGTATTTGCCGATGTGGATCACGATGGCGATGTGGATATATTCGAGCAGATGGGCGGAGCCTATCGCGGCGACGGCTTCGCCGATGTGCTATACGAGAACCCAGGGTTCGGTCACGGCTGGCTAGCTATTGAGGTGGTGGGGGTGGAGTCGAATCGGTCGGGGATCGGGACGCAGCTACGGGTCGATGTGGTGGAGGGAGGCCAAAGGTGGTCGCTGTACCGGTGGGTCGGCAGCGGCGGCAGTTTTGGCGGCAATCCGCTGCGTCAGTACGTGGGGTTGGGTTCAGCCGAGCGAGTGGCGCAGCTAGCGGTTTTTTGGCCGCAAAGTGACCGGGAGCAGGTGTTCGCTGAAGTGCCAGTGAACGCGATCATCCGGGTGACCGAGGGACGAGACGAACTGGAGATTTTAGCGTTGCCCGCTTTTAAGTTCGCTGTCGAACATCCCAAACGGGCCGAGCACCATCTGCACAAGTGATGTTACGCAGCTATCGTTATCTGCGGTTTCCTACCGCCTCGCCCGGTGTCATTCCCGCGCAAGCGGGAATCCAGTCTGGTACGCGATGCGGATTGGGCGCGACCCCCTGTAGGGGGCGGTTTGAAACCGCCCCCTACGTGCGCCGGCATGACAAACGCTGCGTAACGTCAGTGATCTAAGGCGTGCGCTCGACCTGCACCGCAATGATATCTAGGTCGTGGTATTTCTGGTGTCGCACCGAAGAGGCGTAGTGCCGCAACAGCCGGAACGAAATCTCGCCTTCGTCTATTATCTCGGGCTGTTCGCTCAGATACGCCAGCCGGTCTTCGAGATTTTCTCCCGCGGCCGTCGCCAAAAACTCCAGCTCCACCGCTCCTTCGGCGGGCCGTGCGGTGAGGATCAAGTGCCGTCCGTCAGCCGCATCGTCCTCAGCTTGTTGCGCCAGAATCGCCAAAGTCTCTTCCCCTGCGGCGCACAGCCGCTCGGTCGCCGGATCGTCCCAGCCGATTTTCGCGGCAAAGGCGCGGAGGAACTCGTCGATCTTGGACAGCGAGGCGACGGCTAACTCGACCTCTAGACGTCGGCGGCGCGGAGCCGTCAACTCCATAAACGCAGTCAGCAAGATCGCGGCAATACCCCCAGCGGTCATGCCATTGCCAAGCAAGGTGCCCCATGTCTTACCCAGTAAATCGGCGAAGATCACCTGATTCTGAAAGCCCACCCCAATCCAAAACGACAGCCCCACCACCACGGCCTTGCGGCTATTGAGGCCGCTCTCGACGACCAGCTTCATACCCTGCACGAAAAGTATGCCTATCAGCAGGGTTACATAGGCCGCGCCCACGGGATTGGGAATCGCAATCAGCAGGGCCGTCACCTTGGGCGATAAGGCCAGCACCGCAAAGATGACCCCGACATATACCCCAACGCGGCGCGCGGCAACCCCGGTGAGTTCGGCGAGCGATATGCTGGTCGAGTAGGTCGTGTTGGGGGGTGCCCCGAGCAGCCCGGACAACAGGTTGCCCGTCCCATCGGCGTTGAGAGCACCCTGGACCAAGCGAAAATCAGTTGCCCGCGGCCGACGCCGCGAGACCCGTTGAATGGCAATGCCGTCGCCAATGGTCTCAATCGCGCCTACCAAGGTTACGACCACAAACGCCGGCAGCAGCGCCCAGAATTCTGCACTAAACGTCAGGTCCAATCCCGGCCACGCGCCATCGGGAAAACCGATCCAAGGCGCGTCGATTACGGGCTGAATGTTGAACAGTCCAAAGGGGGCAGCCGCGGCGCAGCCCACCACAATACTGATGAGCGGTGCCCACAGTCGCCAAGCCCCTGGGGCGCACAGCGCCAACACCACAAGAGTAGCGAGCGTCGCCCCGGCCGCAGTCGGAGCAGCAGCCGACGGCGTCCCCTCGGGCACATCCGTCAGCAAGCCGAAGACGATCGGCATGACCGTGACGGCGATCAGCATGATCACCGTGCCGGAGACAACTGGTGTGAGGATCCGGCGCAATAGCGAAAGCCGCGCGGCTAAGGCAAACTGAAATAGCGACGAGACCACGATCAGGCTCGCCATCAGGGACGGCCCGCCCTGCACCAGTGCCGTGATGCAGACCGCGATGAAGGCACCGGAAGTACCCATGACGAGCACGTGCCCGGCCCCGATCCGCCCGACCCGCACCGCTTGCAGAACCGTGCTCGTTCCACTGATCAGCAGCGCCGCGAAGGCGACCCAAGTCAGGTAACTCTCTGGCTGGTTGGCCGCCCGGCCAATAATGATCGCGCTGAGCACCACCGGCGCGATGATGACTACCGCGGCCTGAAAGCCAACCCCAGCGGCGATGGAGTGGGGAGGGCGCTCGTCCGGCTCGTAGCGGATGTATTCATTTACTTGCGCCATTGCCTAATTCACCCTTTCAATCAAGTTGCACTGCAAATCCATCTGGAGAAAGATGCGACGAACTCAACCGATGCACCACCTCATACTCGCGCCAAAAGCCCCGCCATCTTCACAAACGCCATACCACCAACAACTGGGCCGTACTCTCATCTTCGTCCCTTCCAAGCTTATTGAGCCAGTACTGGTACTCAATGCCAACCATGAGCTGATTGGGTGCTCCGACCACTTTGCCCAGATCCCAGGTGAACTGCGGCTGAGCGAGAATGGAATCCTTGACGTTTCCACCGAATTCGTTGGTGCGGCCGCCCAAGTACTCGGCATGGCCGACAATCGCCAAGGACAGACTGCCAACATTGATGGGCAAGGCCCAATTGACGTCGAGTATGAAGCTATTGTCCTCTTTGGGGGCACCACCCTCGCCGCCAATGTTGTCATCGATATAGGCCGTCAGGTCCGTATTCAGAAACGCGAATCCCGGCAGGTCCCAAGAGGCCCGCAGACCGGGCAGGTACTTCACGACGTTGGCGTCGCCGCCGACGTTGACCCCGGCAATCAGGGCAAAATCTCGAATGGGGCCGACGCGCAATTCCTTGTTGGCCAGCTTGCCAAAACTCAGGGTTGGATACCACTCACCGTAGAAATCTCGGTCGTTGAAGCCATCGCGCTCGTCGTCATCAAGGTAGTCGATGAAGAAGAAGCTATCCCCCAATTTCCATCCCGCAGCTTGTTGCACGGTAAAGACAAAGGTCTGTTGTGTGGCTGTCGAGAATGGATTCTTGTGTTTGCCGTACTGCAGGTGGAACTCGGTTTGCGAGAAGGCTGCCGCCTCGGTGGCTAGCAGCGCGACTAAGAAAATGCCGGCGAATGCTGTTCTCATTGTTATCCTCGTTTCTCCTCGTTGCAACAATGTAGCGCGGTCGTGGAATGACCGCTATCTATGGGCCTGCTCTACTGGGAATCTGCCAGTCGTGCTAACGCCTCTTGAGCAGATTGGATTAAGCGGGGATCGCCTCGCCACTGCGCGAGAAAATGCTTGTACGCGCGGATGGCTTGGCGGGGTTGCGCCGCCTCTTGGTAGAGAACGCCAAGTGCATAATGCGCCCTGGCATAGGTAGAATCCGCACGCAGAGCGGCTTGGTACTGGCGCTCGGCCTTGGCATGGACCTTCTGTTGGGCATAGAGGTGGCCCAAGTTGTAATGGGCCTCGGCAAAGTCGGGCGCTACCTCAAGCGCCTTTTGGTAGGCCGTCGCCGCCTGTTGAAGATCGTTCTTTGCTAGGTAGAGATTGCCCAAATTGTTATAGGCTTGGGCATGGGTAGGCGCTAGCGCCAACGTGCGCTCTAAGGCGGCCTCGGCCTCCTCGATACGGCCCTGTGCGTGGTAGAGATGACCGAGCGTAAAGTAAATTTTATAAAGGGCCGAGTCCGGGGGACTGTGCGCTAGCGCCTCTTCGCACACCCGCAGTGCCCTAGCCAGCTTGCCGTGCTGGGCGTAGAGGCCGCTTAGCTGGAGGCGCGCCTCCAAATGGGTGGGTGCAACAGAAAGCAGCGACCGGTACTGGGCTTCGGCCTTTTCCCACTGCCGAAGCGCGAGATAAGCACGCGCCAGACGCAAGCGGGCTGCGACGTTGGCCGGAGTAGCGTCGAGGGTCTGCTGTAGCTGATTGATGTGGTCGTGGAGACGTCCGAGGCGTTCAAAGCGGTTTTGCAGGTGCTCGGCCTCGGTCGTTCGGCCAAGCGCGAGGAGAACGTTAGCTAAGTTGTAGAGAGCTTCCGGGTGTAAGGGATTAATGGCGAGAACTTGGCGCAGCATCTTGGCCGCTTCCTCGGGACGATTCAATTCGCTGTAGAGCAGACCCAACTGACGCCAAGATTCGCCGTGCTGTGGATCCTTTTCCACGGCTTCTTTTAAAATAGCTTCGGCCTTTTGATACTGGGTTTGGCGGATGTAGAGCGCCCCTAGTCCGCTGCGCGCTTCCATCAAGCTGGGGTCCGTTTCAATAGCTTTCAGCAGTGCTCTTTCGGCCTTGTCGTAAAAGCCCTGGTTGACATACAGTCGCGCCAAAAGCTGTAGGGCCGCCGTCTGGGTCGAATCTAGGGCGACGGCTTTTTCAGCTAAAGCCACTGCTTCGGGAATGCGCTGCTGGGTGGCATAGATAGCACCCAACTTGTAACGAGCTTCGGCATTGTCTTGGTCCAACTCCAAGGCGCTTTCGTATTCGCGCACCGCCTCGGCCAATTTTTCAACGCGGGTATAGACATCGCCCAAGCGGATGTGGAGGTCGGCACTGGGCGCAATGCGGAGAGCCTCGCCGTAGGCGGCCACCGCATCTTCAACGCGCAAATCTTCGGCGTACAGATGACCCAAGGCCGCTTTTACTTCCCGGGAAAAGGGGTCGCGATCAACGGCCTGCAACAGAACGGCCACCGCTTGGTCAAATTCTCGCAGATCGCGCAGGGCGCGGGCGAGATTGATGTAGAACGCGATATCCTCTGGGGCTTGGCGCACGGCCGCTTGATACGCGGCGACGGCTTTTTCCAAGGCTCCATTCTGGTAGTGAATATTGCCCAGATTATTGCTCGTCGCAGCCAAGGTAGAATCGAGTTCAAGGGCTTTTTGAAAGTGGACGGCGGCTTCGTCCAAGGCACCGCGCCGTTGGGCCAGCAGCCCCAAGCCATCGTGGGCGAGGGCGTAGTTTGGATCGAGGTCGAGGGCTTTGGCGTAGTTTTGCTGGGCTTCGTCGTAGCGGCCGGCTTGGGTATAGGCTACGGCCAAGTTGTAGTAAGCGGGTGGCGCAGTGGGATTTTGGCGGGTGAGGCGGAGGTGCTTTTCTAGGGAGTCGTCATCGGGGTCTTGAGAGCAGGCCGCGCCCAAAATTAGCAGGGCAGCGGTCATCTTCAACATAGCAAAACGGCCTTTCTCGGGGTTTTTCATAGATCCGCAGATGGACGCAGATAGAATCATCATATTATTCAGCGTCTCGAATCGTTCAAGTCATTCAGGATGGCCATAGCAAGTTGGGGTTAGGGTTTGGATTGAATTATGTGCAAAATCTGATTGGCCGCCACCGCTTCTATTTTTTGCAACGCACCGTCGGGCCAGCGAATTTCGACTGTGGCCTCGGTGGCCTCTCCTAGCCCAAAGTGGAGACGGGGGTCGCTGCTCGCAAGATAACTACCGCCCGACTGACGCTCCTTGACTTGGCGCTGCCCACCGGCCGTCACGGCGACGCGGGCGTGCTGCGCGGTGTCCCCCAACTGAATCGTCAGCCAGTGCTGCCGGTTGCCCCCGTCGTTGCGCAGGAGGTTGGGAGCGGCGGCAACATTGGTCACTAGCAGGTCTAGGTCGCCATCGTTGTCGTAGTCGGCCGTGGCCGACGCGCGGCTTACCGCCGCCACCGCGAGCGCGGGACCGAGCCTAGCAGAGACATCGACAAAGCGGGTCCCCCGCTGGTTGCAGAGCACCTGATTGGGCTGTGGATAGGCATGGTCGGGGTGTACTTGGGTGATTTTGTCCATGACGTGGCCATTGGCGACAAAGAGATCTAAGTCGCCGTCGTTGTCGTAGTCAAAAAAATTGGTGCCAAAGCCCAGCGGTTTGTAACTGCACTCAGCCAAGCCGGCGCGTTGGGTAATGTCGTAGAATTGCCCTTGCCCCTCGTTGCCGTACAAGGTGTTGGTCTCTTGGGCAAAGTTGGTCACAAAAATATCTTGCAACCCGTCGTTGTCCCAATCCCCGAACTCCACCCCCATGCCAGCTTCGGCCAAGCCGTCCTCGTTGTAGCGCCCTCCGGCGTAGAGACCGACCTCGGCAAAGCGGTTCCCTTGGTTTTGGTAGAGGAAGTTCATCGTGCCGTCGTTGGCCACGTACACGTCGGTGTCGCCATCGAGGTCGTAATCCGCGAAGGCCACGCCCAAGCCGCGTCCCTTGTGGATGATTCCCGTCTCCAACGTCACATCGCGGAATTGGCCGTCTTCGTTGCGGTAAAGCACATCGCCTACCGGATCGTAGAACTTCGGCTCGCAATAGGAGCGAATGCCGCCCTCGGCACAGACGATATTGTTCTGCGGGTCAAACTCCACGTAATTGGTCGCGTAGAGATCCAAATCGCCGTCGAGGTCGTAGTCTAGAAAGCCGCAACTAGTGCCCCACCGGGCATCGGCCCCACCCACGGTGGCGGTCGCGTCGGCAAAGCGCCCGCCGCCCTCGTTGCGCAACAAGAGGTTGGGGCCAACGTTGGTCACGTAGAGATCCACGTCGCCATCCGCATCGTAGTCAGCAGCCGCACAGCCCATGCCGTAGCCAGTGTGCCCGGCCCCCGAGGCAGCCGTCACATCGGTGAAGCCGTCAGTGCCGGTGTTGTGGTACAGGCGATTGGTGGGAATTGGATCGGGGCGCTCGCCGCTTAGGGGTGCGCCGTTGACCAGATAGAGATCGAGCCAGCCATCGCCGTCAACGTCGAGGAAGGCCGCCCCAGACCCAAAGGTTTCGACGTAGTAGTATTCGCCCGAAAAGCCGTTGTAGTGCTCAAAATCGAGACCAGCCGCTTGGGTTATATCGACCAGTTGAATGGGGTTGCAGCTAAGGTCGGCGGTGTCTGGCGGTGGAACCGAGCGAGCTTTGGCCTTGGGTTTTAGGTCTATGGAAGGAGCGGTCATATCGGCTAAGTCAGGAACAACGCTAAAGTAGGCACTGGGGCGAAAAGGCTGGGCAAAGGTCGCGCCAGCAAAGGTCGCCTCCCGTTTGAACCGACTGTCGACGAAGAACGCTGACGTGCGAAAGCGGGCACCGACAAAGCGGGCCGGACCGGCAAAGACGATGCGGCGGAAGGAGACCGTAGCGAAGAAATCAGCGCGCTCGAAATGCGCTGTGCCGCGGAAGTAAGCCGCAGTGAATGCAGCGGCTCCCGCAAAGCGGCTTTGCGCGAACAGGGCGTCCTCGCCAAAACGAGCGCCGGCAAAGGAAACGGTCGATTGCCACACTGCTTCTTTGAAAGAGGCCAAATCCGCAAAGGAAGCATCCTGAAAAGAGGTGGAGCGAGCGAACACAGTCTGATCGAAATAGGCCGCGTCCTCAAATTGCGTACGTTCAAAGGCAGTTTCTCCGCTAAAGTCGCTCTGCTGAAAAAAGGCCGCGCCGGAAAACCGGGAGGCCGAAAGATCTACTCCGTCGGCAAACAAGGTCCGCTTGCAATTAGCCATGTCCACTACGCGGCAGTCGCGGCAGGAAAATTCACTTTCGAGGCGGGCTCCCAGCAGGGAGATCCCCTGTTGGAAATGGGTGCGAACAAAGTGCACCGGTTGCAGAAAAACGGTGCGTTCTAATACTACGGGATTGATAAAGCGCACATCCTCAAAGGCGAGCGCCGCACGGAGGGTGTCGCCGGTCAATTCAAGCGGCCCCTGCACCACAATGCGGTTGTATTCGAGTGTGGTGTCAGCAGCGGCTCGCTGGATTGCTGCGGCAAGGTCACGAGCGAGAATGAGCCGGTAGGCTTCGCCTTCTATGGTCACTTCGTATTGGGCTATCGCGGGCAGAGGAACCATTGCGAACAGCAAGAGAAAACGATAGACGGATGAGTAGAAGATCATGGTTTGCGCAGCTTTGGACTTTGGCTTTTTGAAAGAGTCCATAATATCCGACACAAGGGCGGGGCGGCAAGGCGCAATCGCTTGACATGAAGGGGACATGCTGCTTGTTTAACGCCCATCTCAACGCAAAATCACTCTCATAAACGCCAAAAAACGTCGAAAAGTATAGACCATGCCGAACTGTCAGTCAGCTTTCCTCTCTGCACTGTGTATTCTTGCGTTCGCTCCCTTAAAAACCGCCCACGCTGAATCTGACACCTCAAGACCGGCAAAAATTCTCAAGCCCTTTCCCGAGCCAGCCGCAATCATCGACCCGCCGTGGATGGTACCCCGCCAGCAAGCCCAATTGGAGGCGGCCCAAGCCTATGAAGTCTTTTGCGACTTCTCCTTTACCGACCAGCTCAGAGCCAGCGGCATTGCGTTTCGCAATAGGGTGGTAGAGGATTCCGCCAAGGACCATATCCCGGTCCACTACGATCATGGCAATGGACTAGCGGTGGGAGATGTGGATGGCGATGGCCTCTACGACCTCTACTTTACGACCCAAGTGGGAGGCAATCAGCTATGGCGCAATCTCGGCGAGGCGCGCTTTGAGAATTACACCACGCCGAGTCTGGAGTTGGCCGATAAGATCGGAGTGAGCGCGTCGTTTGGCGACATTGACAACGACGGCGATGTCGATCTGTACGCCACGGCGGTGCGGCTGGGCAACCAGCTTTTGATCAACGACGGAACCGGCCGCTTCGAAGATATAACCGAGCATTCGGGCACGGGCTGGCAGGCGCACTCGTCGTCCGGCGAATTCTTCGACTACAACAACGATGGCTTGCTGGATCTGTTTGTGACCAATGTGGGAATCTATACCAAAGACGAAACGGGGACGGCAGCGGTCGATCCGACGCGACTGGAGGAGGGGGCAACCTATCAGTACTACCGAGGTTTTAAAGATGCCTTCTCCGGGCATTTGAAACCCGAACGCGCCGAACAGAGTACACTGTTCAAGAACTTGGGACAGCGGGTTTTCGCCGACGTCTCGCACGAAGTGGGGTTGTTGGATTCAAGTTGGTCGGGCGATGCCAGTCCGGTGGATTTCAACGGGGACGGCTGGCAGGATCTCTACGTACTCAATATGCAAGGGCATGACTCCTACTACGAGAATGTGGCAGGGCAGCATTTTGTTAAAAAGAGCCGCGAAGTGTTCCCCAGAACGCCGTGGGGTTCAATGGGAATCAAGGCTTTCGACTACGACAACGACAGCCGACTGGATCTCTTCGTCTCCGATATGCACTCCGATATGAGTCAGCCGGCAGGGCCTTGGGACGAAAAACTCAAGTCGTATATCCAATATCCAGACGATTTTTTGCGTAGCGAGGGATTAAGTATCTTCGGCAATGCCTTTTACCACCACCTAGACGAGGGGCAGTTCGAAGAAATCTCCGACCTAATCGGCGCTGAAAATTATTGGCCGTGGGGGTTGAGCAGCGGCGATCTCAACGCCGATGGCTGGCAGGATGTGTTCGTGGCTTCGAGCATGAATTACCCCTTTCGCTATGGGATCAACACCGTCTTGCTCAACGACCAAGGGCGCGGCTTCCTCGACAGCGAGTTTGTGTTAGGAGTGGAGCCGCGACGCGACGGTCGCACCGCGCAGCCGTGGTTTGCCCTCGACTGCGACGAGGCGGATTTAAAGCACAAGCGCTGCGAGGGGCAGGAAGGGGGCTTGCTGGTGTACGGTGCTTTGGGGACGCGCTCGTCGGCGCTGTTCGATGTGGAGGGCGATGGCGATCTCGACATTGTGACCAATGAGTTCAATGGGGTGCCGCTGGTCTTGCTCAGCGACCTGAGTCAGCGTCGAACGGTGCGCTATGTGGAAGTAGTATTGGTGGGAAAATCGTCGAATCGGAATGGATTGGGCGCAGTGGTCGCAGTGGAGGCCGGCGATCAGATATATACCCAAGCGCAGGATGGGCAGTCGGGGTATCTGTCGCAGAGTGTTTATGGACTCTACTTTGGCTTGGGAGAAGCGGCGACAGTGGATCGCCTAACAGTGCGCTGGCCCTCGGGACCGGTACAGACCTTGGACGGCCCCATCCAGACCAATCAGCGACTCACCATAGAGGAACCGTAGGGGCGGGTTTGAAACCCGCCCCTACTGGCGGGCTTCGACAAGCTCAGCCCGCATTGCGCCGATCGAAGCAGGGCGCTGAGCTTGTCGAAGCGCACCCCTAGAATCAACGTACTCGCGCGTAATATTATTCTTAAAAAAGAGCATTCAGCGTGGAAGAACACGGCCAGGACTTGGAGCAGTCTGAACAAAAGGCGCTCTTGGTCCTATTCTTTTTTTCAGGGGTCAGCAGCTTAGTCTATCAGGTCGTGTGGGCGCGGATGCTGACCGTGGTCTTCGGCACCACCCTGCTGGCTACCAGCACCGTGCTCAGTGCCTTCATGGCTGGCCTAGCTTTGGGTAGCTATGTTTTGGGACGGTACATCGATCGCTGCAAACACCCCCTGCGGATTTTTGCCGCGCTAGAAGTCGGCATTGGTCTTTTCGCCCTTTTCTTTCCCAGCATTAGTGCGAATTTGGGCAATGCCTACGGTGCTCTAGTGGGATTACAGGGGAACTTCTATCTCTTTTCCCTCGCCCGCTTCGGCCTTTGCTTTGCCCTCCTCCTGATCCCCACGGCGCTGATGGGGGGCACCCTACCAGTCATGGCCAAGTTTGCGGTGCGGCGGCTGGGCAGGTTGGGCGGTCGAGTCGGCCAACTCTATGCGATCAACACGCTAGGCGCGGTCGTCGGGGTGTTGGCGGCGACCTTCGGACTGATGGAAGGGCTGGGTTTGCAGGGGACGACGCAAGCCATCGCTGCGGTGAATTTCTTGGTCGCGGGTGCGGCTTGGCTGTGGGGGGGCCAACGAGCCGTCGACGTCGACGAAGGGGCGGCAACAGAAGAAACTGCGCACTCGGACCTCGTCCTGTGGGGCGTGCTGGCCGGCTTTGCTATCTCCGGTTTTGCCGCCCTAGGCTACGAAGTGGCGTGGATGCGGCTGTTGATGGTGAGTTTCTCCTTCAATTCACACTACGAGTTCAGCATTGTCTTGGTGGCCTTTTTGAGCGGACTGTCCTTGGGGGGATGGTTGGGCAGTCGGCTGCTGACGCGGCGGCCAGATTTGCTGTCGATTTTTGTCGGGATCCAGTTTTTGATCGGCGCGTGTGGTGCCCTGTCCGTGCTGGCCTTTGCCCATTTGTCCGTCCTCGTGGAGCCAATCCAACGGGCGGACTCGTGGTGGATGTCGAGGACGGGCGTGTTTTTTACGGCCGTCGCCATCATGTTGCTGCCGACCGTGGCGATGGGAGTTATCTTTCCGCTGGTCGGCCAAATCTACACGCGACAACTGGCGCGTCTGGGGCGCGGCATAGGGGACATCGGCGCTGTCAACAGCTTGGGCGCGGTTGGGGGGGCCTTTGTGACGGGGTTTGTGCTAATCCCGCTGCTAGGAACCGAGTGGAGCGTCAAGGTGTTAGCGGCGTTAAATGGCTTGGTTGGCCTAACCCTCGCCTTGATTAGCCAGCAACGCAAGCGGCTGGTCTGGAGCGGAGCGGCGGGTTTGGCACTCCTGCTAGTCCTAGTACCCTCGGATGTGCTGCGGCGCATTGCGGAACCAGCGGCCGTCAACCGGGAACTGGTATTTTACCAAGAGGGAGCCGAGGGCGTCATCACCGTCGAACAGCAAACCGATGGTTTCCGCAAAATGGCGCTCAATGGGGGCGGGCAGGTGCCGACCGACTACAGCTCGCTGCAAATTTTCCGCCTCTTGGGCCATTTGCCCCTGCTCCTGCATCCCGACCCGCAAGAGGTGTTGGTCGTCTCCTTGGGCGGCGGGATTGCCTTGGGCGGCGCAGCCCAGTACGAGCCGCGCCGCATTACTTGCGTCGAATTGGTGCCGGAGGTGATAGACGCGGCCCGGTTGCACTTTGGCGAATTCAATCACCACGTGCTTGAGAATCCGACTGCGTGGAACATCGAATTAGTTATCGACGACGGCCGCAATTTTCTCCTCTCCAGCCGCGACACCTACCAAATCATCACCGGCGACGCCACCCATCCAACGAGCGCCGATAGCTGGGTACTCTACACCAAGGAATTTTACGAGTTGTGCCGGGCACACCTGAGTACCGACGGGATCATGGCCCAGTGGCTGCCCTTTCACGGCCTGCCGCCAGACGACTACCAGACCATCGTGCGCACCTTTCAGCACGTCTTTCCCCACGCCACCTTGTGGCGCTCGAACAACTACTCGATCATGGTGGGGACCATGCAGCCATTGGCGATTGATTGGGAACGGCTCAACGAGAAGATGGCACCGCCGCGAGTACATCGCAGTCTGGAGGGCATTGATCTGGGAAACGCATTTGCGCTCTTGAACACCCTGGTGATGGACGAAGTCGCCCTGCGGCGCTATGTGGGGGAAGGTCCGCTCAACACCGACGACCATCCCTACATCAGCTTTGTCAGCCCAAAGGGCTACAGCAGCGGCTCGTGGGAGGTGTTGGAGCATTTGACTCCATACCGCACCTCAGCCCTGTCGCTGTTGACAGCACCCTCCACTACGGTGCGAGAAAAAATAGAGGTCTATTTCAAGGCTGGCGAGTACGCGCTAGAGGGGGATATCATGCGGCTGCAAAACCGCGACCGCGCCGCGGCAAGGGCCTACCAGAGCGCGCTACAGGCGAATCCCGAGGATAGATCGTCGGCCTATTTCCTCGACCTACTGGCCGAGCAACTTATCCGGCGACCGCCCCAAGACGAATAGAGACTATGAGTCAATTCGTCGACAGCTATAAAAGATGGATGCCGTATCGGGCCGTACTTGTCGGCGCTTTGATGGCCGTGGTGATCAACACGGTTTTTCCCTATGGCCTTCTGGTCATGGGAACTCTCGATTGGACCGGTGATTTCATCGCCCTCAGCGCGATTTTCCTCCTCTTCCTCCTGCTATTGGTCAACATTCCGCTCAAATGGCTCGGGCGCAAATGGAGTTTATCGGCCCAAGAGCTAGTGGTGATCTACGCCATGATGGTCGCGGCTTCGGCGATTCCTTCCACCGGAGTCACGGCGCAGTTGGTCCCCTTTTTGGCCGGAGTCTATTACTACGCCACGCCCGAAAACAACTGGGCCGAACTGCTCCATCCCTATATCCAGCCGTGGCTGGCACCGCAAGACCCGATGGCGGTCAAGTACTTCTACGAAGGGCTGCCCCAAGAGGTAGCTATCCCTTGGGGAGCATGGTTGGTGCCCCTGTTGGCGTGGGCTTCTTTTTTGGGCGCGCTCTATTTGATGATGATCGCCCTGTCGGCCCTGCTCCACGAACAATGGGCACGCAATGAGCGCTTGATCTTCCCCCTCGTCCAGTTGCCGCTGTACATGATCCACGAGGACGACAGACCCTCGGCAGTCAATCCCTTTCTCAAGGAACCACTGATGTGGTTGGGATTTGCCATTCCCTTCGTCCTCTTGGGAATCAATGCCCTGCACAAGTACTATCCCTTTATTTCCCCCATCGAGTTGTCAACCCAATTGGCCGTCTTCCACGACATGCGGGGCGTCTTGTTCAACTTGTGGTTTATCGTCCTCGGCCTGACGTACTTCCTGAGTCTGGAGATCTCCTTTAGTCTGTGGTTTTTCTACTTGCTCAACTTCTTCCAGTTGGGCCTTTTCAACACCCTCGGGTTCAGCATTCCAGAGATCCGGCTGATGCACACCGAAGGGTCCATCGCCACCGCCCAGCAGGCCATTGGGGCGTTGATTGCCCTCGTGGCAGCCAGCTTGTGGACCGCCCGGCGGCACCTCAAAGAGATCGCCGTCGTAGCGTGGAAAAAGAAGGAACCAGGAGAGGGCACAGGGCAGATGCTCTCCTATCGCAAGGCCGTGTGGATCCTGATCGGGGCCTTCCTCTACGCGGTCTTATGGTTGAAAAGCGCGGGATTGCCCGTGGGAGCGGCGCTGCTGTTGCTCGTTATCGCTTTTGTGGTATTCGTCGGTTTGACGCGGATCGTCGCCGAAGGGGGGATGGGGTATGGCCGGACGCAGATGACGCCGCCAGCCTTTGTGATCAATGCGCTGGGCACGGCACCCATTGGTCCGCGCGGCTTGATGGTGCTCGGGTTTGCCAATGGCTGGGCCGGGGATATCCGCACGACCATGATGGCCGCAGCTTCCAATAGCACCCGGCTGGCCGAGGTAGTAGGGACGCGCCGACCGCCGCTGTTTTGGGCTTTGCTCATAGCAATCGTCGTGAGCTTGATCGCCTCGGCTTGGACAGTACTTTCCATCGCCTATACCTACGGCGGGGTCAATCTCCACTACTGGTTTTACAGCATCATGGGCCGCTGGACGTTTAACGATATGGCGGCGAATCAGCTCAATCCGGTGGCCGCGTGGAACTTCTGGGGCCCGCGTGGCGCGTTCACCGGCTTGGGGGCCGGGCTGATGTTTCTGTTGTTGTACCTGCGCCACCGCTTCTTGTGGTGGCCCATCCACCCAATCGGCCTGCCGGTGGGAGGGACCTATGTGATGTTTTTCGCTTGGTCGAGTATGGCGCTAGGCTGGCTGGCGAAATGGATCGTATTGCGGTACGGCGGAATCACACTCTTTCGCCGCCTGCGGCCCTTCTTCCTCGGCATGGTGTTAGGCCAAGTCAGCAGTGCAGGGTTGTGGATGGCGGTGGACCTGATTGCGGGGTGGGATGCCGTGGTGACGCGGTGGTAGGCTTCTACGGCTCGCGCACCGTCAGCACCTGATTGGCCGCCACATCGCGCAGCGTCTGGACCGTGCCACTGGGCCAGTGGAGAACGACGCTTTCGACGCTAGAGGCAGCGCCCAAGCCAAAGTGTACCTTGAGATCGCTGTGGGAGAGAAAGCTGGTGCCACTGCGCACCTCGGCGGTCTGGCGTTTACCTTGGGCGCTTATTTCGATCCGGGTGCCGATTCCGTCGCGGTTGCTGCGGGTGCCTACGGTGGCGATTTGCAAGTAGTTGCCCTCGTTGCCGCCATCATTGCGCAGGAGATTGGGCGTGCTGTTGAGATTTAAGATGAAGAGGTCTATATCGCCGTCGCGGTCGTAGTCGGCAAAGCTGGCACCTCGGCTCACCTCGACTAAGGCAAAGCCCGGCCCGGCGCGTTCGGAGACTTCGGCAAAGGTGCCGTCGCCCAAGTTTTGGTAGAGAAAGTTAGGCTCGGCATAGCTACTGTTGGTATGGGGCAAGTCGGCTTGGGGATAGGTGTGGCCATTGGCCGCGAAGAGGTCTTGATCGCCGTCGTTGTCAAAGTCGAAAAACCCCGTGCCCCATCCCACCTCGGGAGTGCCCCGCGCCGCAACGCGGGATACAAAGGATACGTCGAGAAAAAATCCCCCGCCCTGATTTTTGTAGAGAGTATTGTACTCGCCTTCAAAGTTGGTGACAAAGATATCGAAGTACCCATCGTTGTCGTAATCGCCGACCGCCGCGCCCATGCACCCCTGTTCGGTGCCGTCGCCGCTATAGGCCACGCCCGCGCTGAGGCCCTCATCGACAAAGGTGCCGTCGCCTTGGTTCTGGTACAGATTGTTAGGGGCCGAGTCGTTGGCAACGAAAATATCGGGCCAGCTATCGCGGTCGAAATCGCCGAACACGACCCCGTACCCATAGTACTTTGCGCCAGCAATACCGGCTTCCTCGCTGCGGTCAGCCAAGGTGCCGTCACCATTGTTGCGGTAGAATACATCGCCAGCGGGGAGCAAACCGCGCGGACCGCAAAAAATATCGACGTTCTTCCATACGCAGGGGACCGTAGAAGTATAGTCCCGCGAAAAGTCGATATAATTGGCCACGTACAGATCGACATCGCCGTCTAAATCGGCATCGCCGAAAGCGCAGCCGACGCCCCATCTTTCGTCTCCGACGCCCGCTTTTTCAGTAACATCCTCAAACGTGCCATCGCCCCGATTCTGGTAGAAGGTATTGCGACCGAAGTTGGTCATATACAAGTCCAGATCGCCATCGTTGTCGTAGTCCGCAGCAGCACACCCCATAGACCAACTCGTGTCGCCCACCCCAGCGGCGGTAGTGACATCGACAAAGCGATCCCCCTCGTTGCGGTAGAGGTGATTGGTCGGCTCCTCGCCTGTTGGAAAGCCTTCAAAGCGGGAGCCATTGGCCACGTATAAATCGACATCGCCGTCGCTGTCGTAGTCGAAAAAGGCCGTGCCCCCCACAGCGGTTTCAACGATGTATTCTTGGGTGCTACCCGAGACGTTCTGTGCAGTGATGCCGAGTGCGGCGGCTTGGTCGGTGAACTGAGTAGGCAGGGGTTGGGCTGCTAGGAGGGCCGTACACAGGAGGATGAAAACCCCGCTTACTAGCGCGTGCATCGCTTTTGCTGCGAAACCAAAGACGAGGACAGTGTGAGCGTCATACTTTAGGGAGCGGGAATTTTTTCAGCAAAAAACTGGAGATCGAAATAGTTCAAAGACCCATCATCTACTTCCACGGTGGGTTGTAGAGCATCGCCCTGGTACTGGGTGAGAAAAATATAGGACTTGTACCCCCGGTCTGAAAGACGTTGCAACAGGCGCTCGTAGTGTCCAGGGGTCGCGACATAAAAGAAGGGCCTTTGGTAAAATTCACTGCAGAGGGCATGGGGAACCCAGCGCTGGTTGGTGATGACGACCTCTTCGCTGCGCTGGCGCATCTCGCTATGGAGGCGATAGGAGAACGCTTTCTTCTCCGCGAGAATCGAAACTCCGTACACTTGAGCGGCAAAGCTAAGCACCAGCACAGCACCCACCGCGAGGACGCCTGCGCTTAAGTAGGACCGCTGGCGTTCTAGCCAGTCAATCGCGTTTCCAGCCGCTAAGACCGCGAAGAGCGGGTAGAGCATCAGAAAGTAGCGGTTGCCCCAGTGGATGCCCATGGAACCCACCTTGGGCGCGGCCAAAGCGTAGAGTGCGGCAAAGCTCAAGGCGACCAGCCAAATCCAGCGTCTAAAAAGAGGCGCGTCGGAATCGACCGAACGCAAGAAGGCTAGGGCTACAAAGGGAGCCGAAGCAAAGAAAGCGTTGGACGATTTGAGCATGTAGTCGATGGGACTCGCAGAGAAGAAATAGCCCCCGAGAGATAAACCGGCACTTATCAGGGCCACCACGCTGTACGCGGGCACGGCCTTTTGCAAAGCCGGGGGCGCAAAGCGCGGACTGAGTACAAAGGCGAGGACGAACGGCAGGGCGAGGACGAGAGATAACGAGGGAATCGGGTTGGACGCTATGAAGAGGTTGTAAAACACCCGCGGCCGCGCCGCAAGATGGTGGACCCAGTCGGCAGCAATAGCTAGGTGCGTATTCAAATGGTAACCAAAGGGATGGCCGATGGTCAGCCATTGGAAAAGCCAGAGCGGCAGGAGGGAAACCAAGAGAATCAGGGCCGACGAGACGAGGATTTTTAATCTGCCTGCACTGGCATAATAGGCGGTGCATAGGGCCAGCACTAGGCAAAGCAAATAGAACTCGTCCCTGAAATAGACCGATAATCCGGCCGCGGCCATGCCCAAGCATAGGTGCTTGGGGGCAGAGTCTGCGAGAAACTGCAACAGATAGCGCACACTCCAAATCCCCAAGCAAATCGCCGGGGTGTGTTCCCAGAAGACCAGACTGTAGAAGAACACCGGCGTACAGAGTCCGGCAGTGAGGACGGCGACATGTTCGACTGCAATTCGCTGGGAGATCAAACGCGCCAGTTGGGCCAAGCCGGCCAGCATGGCCAGCGAGGAGAGCGCCGGTAACAGATAGAGACCCCAATGACCTAAATAGTCAAAGAACAGGGCGGATATAAGGGCAAAGACCGGTGAGAAAACGGAATAGAGTTTGCCGGACTCGACGCGCGTGAAATAGTAGGGAAGAGGATTGTAAACAAAGTCTGGATCGACGACCTGCCCCGGCCAAGGAATGGAAAAGTCTGTGTAGCGGCTGTTAGCTAAGGCTTGGACTTGGAGGAATTTGTTGGCGTTATCGGTAATCCAAAAACCGCGTTTTTCGAGGATGCAGAGAGCGGCGAAATAGCAGATTGCGACGGCGAGTAAAGAGCATAGGACCGATCTACCGGGATGGAATCGGCGCAAGAAAACGACCATGTATGGAATGCAGCGGAATTTAGCGGTGCGGCTTACGGCACACTAACCGACAAATTGTCGAATACGATAAACTGATGCTCGGCCAACCCCAGTCGCTCGGCCAGTTCATAACCGGCGCTCATGGGCAACGAAGGATTCAATTCCACAATCATCAAGTCCCGCTCCCCAGTGCCGATCTGGCCCAACTGGGCCAGTCCGTCCAAGTTGCTCAGCAGGGCATTGCCGCCAATGTAGAGGCTTTTACCTACTTGCCTGAGATTGTCCAGTCCATCCAAGTTTTGCAGGGCTTGGTTGCGGTTTATGCTCAAAGCGCCTCCGACCTCCGCCAGAGCGTTCAACCCTTCCAAACTATTGAGGACGGGATGCTCATCAATGGCCAACCCACCCTTAATAGTCGCAATCCCGTTCAAACCCCGCAGGTCTTTGAGCGCACCATTGAATATGAGCAGCAAATCCCCCTCTACCACTGAGAGGCTACTTAGACCCTTTAGGTCTCGCAGGGCCTTGTTATCCCTGATTTTGATGCTACTCCCCACGTGGGTCAGCCCGCTCAGACCATCTATGTTAATCAACTCGGTCGTGGCATCGACGAAGAGATGGCCGCCGACGCGCCTGAGCGCTTTAAGCCCATCCAGATCCCGCAGCGAAAAATTGCAGCTAATCTCGAAATTTCCCCCCACGCGTTCTAGCTGTTCTAACCCTTGCAGCACAATCAATCCATTGGAGAGAATATCGAAATCACCCTCTACATAGCTGAGATTGTGCAACCCCTTCAGGTCGGTCAGTGCCCCGTTATTCCGAATTGCGAAATCTCCCTCTACTCCGACCAGATTGCGCAGCGCCTCCATGCTGCTCAAGTACGCATCCTCCAATAAAAAATCCCCCTGCACCACAAAGGCTCCCTTCTGCGCCCCCGCCCAAGCATCTAACTCCTCCTGAGACCCAATAACTATCGCCCCAGGCCCGCCAACGGCCAGCGGCCCTTCAGACTCTCCCTCACAGCCGATCCAAAGGGTGGCTCCTAGGACCGACGCGCCAAAACCCCATCTCCAACTAGCCATACTCATCCCCCCTGCACGTCTTCTTCCTCCTCTTGAATTTTCAACAAATTATCCTCGAAAATCTCGACCGAGTACTTCTTGTGTAACCCGCGCATATACTGCACGTACGCCTTTTGCGAACGTGCAATTTTCACATAAGCCCGCGCCCGCCGCTCCGAAAAAACATGGTAGGGCTTCTTGGGGGCCGGTTGCTTCTCCATCACCTTGAATACCGAATACCCCCCTCTCACCTTTATCGGTCCCCCGACATCCCCCACCTGCAGATCTTTGGCTACTTTGTAGATGTCTTGGTACAGCCCAATCGGACTCAAGACCAACTGCCCCTCGTGGTGCGCCCGCTCCTTGCGAATCGTATAGTCCCTAGCTAACTGCATCGCGTCAGCACCTCCCACCACCTCCTCTTTCAGGCTGTGGGCCTGCTCCTTGAAGGCCACCAGAATCTCGGTCGCGACAATGTTCTCAAAGCCCTGAAACTTCTCGGGATTTTGATCGTAAAAGGCGCGCGCCTCTGCATCGGTGATCGGCGGCAGCCGCTCCTCAACCTCCCGCTTTCTCAACGCGCTCACTAGCATATCGCTGCGCTTATTGTCCACCGCCGCGAGGATTATCTGATGTTTATCCAGTCCCTTGTTGCGTGCCTCTGCCAGAAACATCCGATTGGGGACGGCCGAATCCTGTAGATAATCGACGATCCAGGCTCGCTCGTAATCGCGCGCATACCCCTCTGCTTTCTCCGGTACGCTCAGGACGAGATCGTCAACGGTGATCGTGCCGCCGTTGTAGCGGCACAATATCTCTTCGCCCTCCTCGGGCGACGCCACCCGTTCTTCAGGCGACAGCGCTAGGCGCATCAGCACGTGGTCTATCTTGTCGTAGTGAATTTGCGGCGCGTACTTATCGCTGAGCGAGTCGCGCAGGACTTGGGCGCGCTGTAGGCGCTTTTGGGCGAAGACCTCCTCCTTGACGAATCGGGCTACCTCCCGAAAGGTGACTGGAGCGTCGTCTAAAACCTTGGCGATCAAGTAGCGCCGCGGGTCGCCGCCCCACGGCAACGGCTCGGAAACCTCGCCGACCTGCATGGAAAAGATGCTCCGCAACGGTGGAGCCGTATCGTCAATCGTATAGTACTTTTTTACATCCCCGCCCTGGTCCCGCGTCGCCTCGTAAAGCGAGTGCTCTCTGGCCAGTTGACTGAAATCAGCGCCAGCCGCTAGTTCGTCGAGCAGGTCGAGGGCCTCGTCTCGGGTCGCTACCAAAATACCCGCATAGCGCAATGCGCGATCCCGATGCGAATCCCGGTAGTGCTGCATCAGTTCCTCTTCGACAATGGAAATCCGCTGATCAATCTCGATACTTCTGTAGAGCCTGACGGTCTGGTCTTGGGTGAACTGCTCGAGCTTGTGCTTAAACTCCCGTTCATCGCCAATGCCAGCTCGTTCCGCTTCGGCGAGCAATAGTTTTTTGTCGATCAGTCCATTGAGCAGAATCCGGTCGGCCTCGACACCGGTCTTACCCATCTGATAGGCTTTGGGAATATTCGCGGCATAGGCCCTGAATTCGCCGACGGCGATGGGTTGGTCTGCTATCTGGGCAAGCACCAGATCGTCTTGGGCTACACAGGGAAGCCAGAGTCCTAGGATGCAAACGCCTGAGCGCACTATTCCATTCTTCATAAATCTAAAACCATAGTTTGTAGGGTTAATAAACTAGCCGCACGACCGCGACTTCGACGTCCTTGGCCTTGTCTGAATCCACTTCGAGACGCAAGAGATAGAGTCCGGGGGGTAGCAGGTTGCCCGCATCGTCCACGCCCTCCCAAGTAGCCGAGAACCGGCCACTAGCCGCTGTACTATGGGCCACCTCGCATCGCTTCACTCCCGCTAGATCGTAGAGATCAATCGTCACGGGCACATCGCCGCTGAGGTTTACCAGATCGTATTCAATCTGTAGCACATCGTTGACGCCATCGCCGTTGGGGGTAAAGAGCGGCGGCGAAAGCCACAAGGCCTTGACCGCCGGATTGGCCACCGTACTCAACCCCACGCTCAGGGTATTGCTCTCGGCCAGATCATCGGCGTTCCCCGCCGTGATGCGCTGGCGCACTTCATGGGGGAGTTGGCTGTCGAAGACCCGGCCCGAAAACACCGTGCCCACCTGAAAGACCTCGGCCTGAAATTCGACCTCGACCAACTCGCCCGTGCGGTTGAGATCAATGCGCGGTACTTGTACCACAAAGCTCTGCGCGTCCCTTTCCGCGATGGTAAAATCCTGTTCTTCGCCGCCAATGTACACTGCGTCAATGCTCGTAACTTCTATGGGGGTGTCGATCTCAATGCTGTCGAAACCGAGATCACTCTGCTCTAAGTTGGGCAGAATTTTGTAGATGAATTGGACGACCTCGCCCACCTCGACTTGGTGCGGCACGATCTCGGCCAGCACTTGGCTGGCCACCGGGGGTTGGGAGACGCTAAACTGCAAGTACTCCATGCGTCCAGCCGCAAGCGACCGCTCTGAGAGAAAGTCTGCCTTGAACTGCAAGTAGCGCCGAGGCCGTAAACCCACTAATTCGGAATGGCCCCTATCGAAATCGAGCGGCGGCGTCCAGAACTCCCAACTTTCGTTATCCGGACTGATCCCGGCTTTCTCGCCTTCCTCCAGTCTTTTATAGCGGTCTAGGATGAGCGGCTCGCCACTGACTGCAAAGCGGGAGCGCTCGTCGCCTCTGAACGTGAAGCGCCAGTAGAAATTCGGATCCGTGTCGTCGCCGCTGCGCATGCTCAGATTGACCGTTGCACCCTGATCTCGGCTGCCCGACCAAGTCAACTCACCTAGGCTAGAAGCCATGCCCAAATCAATGACATTGGATACATAGCTGGCCTGCGAGGCAAAGCCATCCCCGAAGATCTCAAATTCGGCGATCTCCCAATTGCCAACGGGTGCCTTAAAAAGGATTTCGGCAATGGGCCGGTCGGGCAGTTCCAAATCGAGAAAGGGCTCCAAATTATTGGCAACCGAGAACACGACATCGTAATCGAGAAAAGCCCCGCGCCAATGGTATTGTCCTTCTCGGGTTCCCTTTTTGCGCGAATCGCCATCGTTCGTGCCTATCTCGAACACCTCGATGAAGCGCTGGTGAGCAAAGCGCTCCGTGGTGGAAATTTTGATGCGCCGGATGGGAAACAGTCCTTTTAACTCAAACCAGATGCCCTTCTTGCACGGCGAGCAGTCGGCCGACTGGCTGCGGCCACTTCCCAAATAAGCAGTAGTCAGATCCCCGTCCATCAAGAAGTCTAAGAGGGCTTCCGATTGCCAACCGTAGGAATTGTTCGAGCGTATGCCGCCGCCCCGTTCCCGAATCAGCGGCGTCAGATTGACGGTGGGGTCTAGGCGCTGAGGCTCAATAGAATGGGTTGCGACCTCCAAGAGGTCTATCCTACCGAGCTGTTTTTCGTCCACATCAGCCCAAGACAACTGGATAAATTCAAAGTCCCCATCCACTTCCGGCGGTGGCAAATCCTCGCCGCCAATGCGATACACGGTGAGCGCCTCGACCGCAGCTAGCCCATAGCAAAAGCTCCCTACTAGCGCAGCCGACAAAAGCCGCAACAAATTCCCTCTCATATAGCAACCCTGAATGGTTTCTACTATTCTCCGTCCATCTGCGTCCATCTGCGTCCATCTGCGTCCATCTGCGGATTATCTTATGAATCCGGTAGATGATCTAGATAATAAATAAAAGAAGGGGAGGAATAGAATTCCTCCCCTTCTTTATGAGGCGCTTATGCGGCGCAAGAACCGCTTACTTGCCGAATGAAGCCTTGATCTGGCCCCAAGTGTTGTCTTCAACGGCTGTGGGCGCGATACCTTCAAAGGCGGACTCGTCAACGCCCAGCATCACCCAGTCGGCAAAGAAATCGGCGTCGCCGAAGGACTCGACGTTGGGACCGATGGCCCAGCGCGAATGGCAGTTACAATCGTCGGATAGCTCGGCATCAGTATCAAAGACGTGCCCTGTAAGGCCGATGATTTCGTCCTGCTCGAAGTCGTGCAGGACGCTTCCGGCGGGATCTTCCCAGTTGAAGTCGTCCCAATAGACGCTCCACCATTCGGCCCGTTGGCGCATCTCCTCAAAGGAATTGGGAGCCGTGCCACTAAACCAATACGCATGGTCCGAGTACGGCGGCGTGTCGTACCAGGTAGCCTGGGTCATCCAGAACCAGTTCCACTCTCCCTCACGGGCTTGGCCATTGTCGAACCAATAGTGGCTGATTTGGGCATGGCGACCGCGCTGGCGTGCCTTCTCTTCGTCGGTCTGGCCTTCCAGATCCCAGAAGGAGCCGCCCGAGTGATCGGCGTCCACAGTTGTTTCGAGCGACTCGTTGCCCAACTGGTACTTGTCGTCGAAGCGCTCGTAGGCCCAGTAGATGCGGTTGGTTTCCTCGTTCCAGGTGGGAATCCAGCGGAAGGAAATCGAGGAAACGTCCAGATCGCCGGTGTAGATCCACGGCCGGGCCGTGCTCTGTACGACGCTCTGCTCGGTGATCCAAAATTCCTCGGGAATGATATCCCATTCGCTCAGGTCGGCATCTAAGACCGGCAAGTGAGTCTCAGGCCATTGCCACACCGCGCCGATAAAATCGGGCGGATCGTGGGCTTGGACCTGGGTGCTCAAGCCAAGCAAAAGCACGGGGGTAAATAAGACGGATAAAACTTTCTTCAAAGCGACCCTCCTTCTTAGAGGTGTGAGGTTTTGCAGGTAGGTACGGTAAAGCGATGCTTGGTTTCTACGCTCTGTTGTAATTAATAAAAATAGATTATAAGGTCAAGCAAAAATCACTTTAAGCCGGCGATAATCGACAGAAAACTCAAGCCCGAGGTCTCGATTTCTCGGCTCCGGTCAACTACCTCTATCGAGCGGCGGTCGAGGCGGATGCCCACTTGAGTAGTTAGCTCATACCCTAAGTATTGGCTGATATTGGTGAGCTGAAGCGCCAAAACCGAGCCGCGAAAATCCCCGGTGAACAGCCCCTCCTCCAATTCATCTTCTCCTTCGAGATCGAAGAAAGAGCGCTGCTCCAAGCCGAGCTCAAACTCGGTGGTCTCAAACACGGGGATGCTGCCGACAAAGAAAAAGAGGCCGTCCCAAGAGTGCCGCTCGTCGAATGCTCGGCTAAAGGGCACTTCGCGCAAAAATTCGCTCTTGAATTTGGGCCTGAGACTCAGCGACCGCCAAGAAAAGACATATTCTATCTTATTGATCAGCCCGACAAAGCCCGAGGTCCGTCGCCCATTGCGCCCCTCGGGGCCCAGCGGGTCAAAGGCCACCACAGAATCGCCAGCCTCATCCGGTGCGTCGCGCAAAAATTCGCGCTGCCGCCAAGTCTCCCACTTAAAGCGATGCAGGGTCCGCCACAAACGCGGGCTAGCGTACTCCCAGTCGGCGTAAAAAGTGTTGATCCAAGTGTCCTCCGCAGCCAAGGGATCCAATACCGGCACATTGCTACCTGCCGACTCGGACGCCGCGCCGAATGTGCTCCTAGGGATGATCCATTGCACCAAGTGGTCGGCGATCGCGTCTTCGGCCTTCTTAATCATGTCGAAAATCCGCAGACGACCCCACCGCGACCCACTCTGCTCCAAGATGAACATGCCATAGCTAGTCAGGTTGCGGCGGTCGCTCGCCAAGCGGATTTGCCGCAACTGACCCATCCGTAGCTGGATACCTGGTGCCACCTCAATCCCGCCGAAGACATTGTAACCCCAGTGGTCTCGCTTGTAGGGATAGTCAGGCTCTTGGTCGTTCTCAAAGCGCTCTACCCACCCATTGTTGTTGAGATCAATGCCGAAGAGAAATTCTGGGCGATCCGCGGCATAGCGCAAAAAAGGCTCGTCGTAGTCGGGAAAAAAATTCACTCGATCGATGGTGCTATTCTGGTTGAAATCCGATATGAAGTCGCGATTCTCGTCATATCCGGGGAAAACCGCCGGATCGGCCACGCCGCGCACCTCGATTTCGCTGCGGCGCTCGGTGGGGACATAGCTGCCTTCTCCCACCCGCAGCCAGTCGGGCTGTCGGTCGTTGTCGTCGTTGTCATCGACAAACTCGTAGTGCAGGTTGACGGCCTCGGGAGCGTAGTCCGACACCCCGTCTCGATTGACGGTCAGGACGCTGGTGCGATACCCCTCTTCCATACCAAATCCCTCGCCCCTAACGCTCCAAGGCCCCTCCCGGAAGGCCAAATTGACCAACCAGCCTACTTCATGACGATTCCCCGCGATGCCGTTGATCGCACGGTGGGAATCGCGCCCTATGCTGGGGTATTTTCGGTACTGGGTATTGAGGTTTATTTCCCCGTAAAAATCGAAGCCATAAAAATCCCGCACCTCGGCCGTCAGACCGACGATCTGATTGGCCGTAGGCAGCCCATAGTCGAAGACGACCTCGCGCTGGTTCAGTTGGTTTTTGATATTGCCATCGGCCCGCGCCACAGGTAAAAATTGAGGCACGTTAAATTCGTCCGTCTGTCTATTGGAACTGACCTCGACTCGATAGTCGTTGGCTAACACGAGGCGGAAGCGCACGTCTCGAATGGCGCTAATCGCAGCTTCGGCCTCAGATAGGGTGAGATCTAGGTGCTGCTGGAAGAGCGCACGTAGGGTTCCCTCTTCCCCCGCCGTTTCCCTAGGGGCCAAGGGATATTGTAAGACGATCTGGTCTGCGCCATCGGCCGTTAGAAACCCCCGGTCTATCTTCCCTCCCCCAATGGTCGGTCTAAAGCCGATACTGCTGCTGAGGATGACGGTATCCCGCTCCACGTGAACTAGCTGGTCCCCAATCATCTCCTGACGGCTTAGGGTAGTGCGGATCTCAATCTCCTCGCTAACCAAGACGGCACCACCTTCGCCATCTTCTGGCGAGTCGTCCGAGAGCCGCACCAAGAGCAGGTCAACCCGCTGAGCCAGTTGCCCCGCCGTCAGGGCACCCTTGAACACATTCCCTTGGAAGCTCTCGTTGCTGCCGGTGTTGTTGTGGCTGTTGACGAAGTTCATCCCCAGCGTAAAAGAATCAGTCAAATCGGCTTCGACTCGGCCTGCGGTGAGGTTGGTAGCGTACTGGAAGCGCGCGGTGCCCCCCGAAAGGAGCGGGAACGAAATCCGCGAAAAAAGCCCCGTGGCGCGAAAGCGGTCGGCGGCAAAGTCAGCTACTACCCCGTTAAACCCCGCCTTGCGGAAAGTCATCGGCGTTAGGGTCGTCCATATCTCGTCTCCGATCATCACCGAATAGCGGTACTGGCCCTTGGAGTCCCCAGATATGACCAAGCGGCTAAACCAGTTGTTGTACTGGCCACCTTTCCTGATGGATGAACTCTCGGCGATCAGTGGTTTTGTCTGACGCCAGTCGTACACCAGCCAGCCGCGCGTAATGAGGCGCCCGAAAGGATCGTAGAAGAGATCTCCCTCTGACGCGGGGTTGATATAGCGCCTGTGGGCTTGGCGGGCGTAATTGGTGTACTCCCACTGATTGCGGCCAAGTTCGCCAAACAGGGGGGCCGGTATGTACCAGCGCTGCACAGTCGGGTCCAGCGCCTCCATATAAGTAGTTACGCCGGGCACGTGGTAAATGACGCGGTCTCCCACCCGATCCCCTAGACGCCCCCCATAGTCGACTTGGGCAGCGGCTACTCCCCACAGACCCAACCCGGCTAAGGCAGCCAATGTGATGTAACGCGCTCTCATCCTTACAGTCCGGCGTAGATGGTGATGAAGCTAGTGGTCTCGGTCCGGCCTTTGGTGAGCTTGTCGAAGACCCGGGGCTCTACCTCCTGTACCAACTCGGTGAAGGTGCGGCCGATACGCAGACCAAGTTGCATCGTCAGCTTGTAGCCCAGATAGTTTGAGTTATTGGTTAGCTGCACCGCAAAAACCGCAGAGCGCAGATCGCCAGTCTCTTCGGCGATGCCCTGCCTGACCATATCCTCTTCCTGCTGTACCAGTTCGTTGAACTGGGCCAACTCCACCCCGAAGTCAATTACGCTGCTGTTGAGTAGAGGCACTTGGGCCAAAAGCGAGGCAATCCCAGTCCATTGTTTTAAGTCTTCTTCGGCTAGCACAAAGGCGTCTTGACGGAAGTACTCACTTTTGAGCCTAGGCTGTAGGAGGAAGCGACCTAGGTGCAGCTTGTACTCGAATTTGTTGATCAAGCCCAAGAGGGAGGACGAACCGGCCAGTATCCGGCCGTCGAGGTCGCGAGCCTCCTCTTGGGCTTGGCTGTAGTGCTCGTATTTGAGTTTGTTGACGATCTCGAAATTGGCAATGGCGGTGTAGTCCACCCCCAACCACGCGGTATTGATATAGGTATCGGGAAAGAACAGCATATCCGCTACCAGCGGTGGCGTGGGCGCGTCGAGGAAGGGCAGCGGTGCCCGCCGGTCATCGGGAATGGTGTCCGCGACCCGCTTGAGCATATCGAAGACCCGCACCCGGCCCAAACCAGGGTAGTCCTTGTCGAGAGTGAACATGGCATACGAGGTTTGGTTGTCCCGATCGTCCGAGAGCATGCGCTCGTCGAGCCGCCCTACCAGCAAGCGCGCCTCGGGCAAGAGGTGGACGCCAAAAAAGACGTTGTAACCGCGCCGGTCGGGCTTGTAGGGATAGTCGGCCAACTCGTCGTCCTCAAAGCGGTCGATCCAGCCGTTGTTGTTGAGGTCAATACCAAAGAGGAATTCGGGCCGATCGACGTGATAGCGCAAAAACGGCTCTTCGTAGTCGGGAATGGAGTTGGGCACCGAGCGGTTGTCGTTCTGGTTGAAGTCCGAAATGAAGTCGAGGTTCTCGTCCCAGCCGGGAAACACCTCCCGGTCATTGGCCTGCGAGCCTACCCGGGCCCAGTCGGGCCGACGGTCTTGGTCGTCGTTGTCGGCGACAAATTCGTAAACCGAGCGGACGGGATCGTCATAGTACACGTCCCCTTGGGGTAGGGAGACAAAAGCCGAGGTCGAATAGTCGGCATCCACCGAATAGGCTTCGCCATACGTAAAAAACGGGTAGGTCTCTTTGGACAGATTGAAGATGGTGGCCTGACCGCTCTCCGCAGAGATCTCGTGCCCTTCGTTGGCGTTGAACAGGGCGGCATTTGGGTACTGGAAATAGCGCAGGTTGTTGTTCCATTCGCCGTAGAAATCAAAGCCCCAAACGTTCTTGCCTTCGATAGTGAATCCGGCGACCATGTTGGCCGAGGGCAAGCCGTAGTTGAAAAGAACCCGCTGGGCGTTGGATATATCCTTTATATTGCCAGAGGCCCGCCTTATGTCGATGAGCACCGGCTCGGCTTCTTCAATGACTTGGTTGGTCAGCGGCGGCGGCGGCACCGGGCGCGTGCCCGTCTGCAGATTGGACCACATTTCGACCTTGAAGTCATTGGCTAGCACATAGTCGAACTCTACTTCGACTATAGAAGTTAGATCCGGCCCTACATACGCCGGGTCCGTGAAGTCGTAATTGAGGATGATTCGCTCGGTGCCGTCGGCGGCCACAAAGCCAGTGCGCGGAAAGCCGCCGAACACGGTCGGCCACTCCGCTCCTTCGCGCACCACCTCCTCCAACGTCAAGACCGTCTCTAGACCCGTTTCAAAATCGCGGCTCTTGATGCGTATATCGTGGCTGAAGAGAGCCGCACCGCCCTCCTCGTCCTCGGGGCTGTCGTCGCTGAGGACGATAGCTATGGCCGTAATCGGCGTACTGGTCTGGCCCGAGGTGAGGTTGCCCGCGAGGAGATTGCCTTCAAACATGTCCAAGGCAGTATTGGCGTTGTGGGCGTTGACCAAGGTCCCGCCCACCGTAATAAAGTCGCCTACCTGAGCGAGAGCCCGGCCACCGAACAGAGAAGTCGAATTGGACTGCCGTCTAGGATTGATGGTCACGCCCACGGCCGGATCATTGATCCGCGAGGCCAGCACAGTAGCGGCGTATTTGTCCGCGGCGAAGTCGATCTGGACTCCGTTGAAATTCGGTTTGGAAAAGGTCATCGGCGTGAGGGTGGTGCGGATCGCGTTGCCCACGGTAATGGCGTAGGAGTACTGGCCCCTAGAATCGCCGCTCACGGTCACCGAACTGAAGAACTGCTCGAATTGGCGGCCCTTGAAGATGCCGCTGCCCAGCTCTTGCGGCTGATCTTGACGCCAGTCGTACACCAGCCAGCCGCGGTTGATATAGTTGCCGAAAAAATCGTAGAAGTAGTCGCCCTCTAAGTTGGTGTTGATATAGCGCTGGTACTGGTCGCGGGCGTAGTTGGAGTACTCCCATTGGCGCCACCTGAACTCGTAGTAGAGTTCTTGAGGCACGTACCATCTCTGTACGGCGGGATCGAGGGCGCCAAAGAGTACGCCTGGGCCCCGGGGCTCAAAACTGACTTCGCCGCCGCGCTGGATCCCTAGGCGGGTGCCGTAGTTTTGGGCGTGGAGCACGGTTTGGAACGCGACCAACAGCGCCAGCCCAATCGTTAAATTCACTCCGCGGACATTCAATGCCGCACCCTCCCAATTCTACATGGTAAAATTCATCGCAAGGGTATCCCCCTCGCCCAATATCAATACGCTACCCCAACAACCCCCACCCGCTTCTCCTCTCCGGTCCCCGCATCCAAAGCAACAGAAAAGATATAGTGGCCTGGAGGGACCGCATTGTCCTCATCGTCGCGCCCGTCCCAAAAACGGGGGAATCGACCGCTCATATCCAAGCCTTCGTAGAGGTTGCGGATCAACCGGCCACTCAAATCGTAGATCCCAAGCCGCACCCGAGTCGGGTGGGCGATGTTGGTGATATCGTAGGTAATGGCCGCCCGCTCGTTGACTCCGTCGCCATTGGGAGTAAAAACGCTGGGGACGGCTGCTACATTCACTAGCAGCTCGTCGGTGATCGGCACGTTGACAAAGAGGTTTTCTGGATCGAGAGTGCCCACAGCTCTACGGTCGGGATCATCCATGCCCTCCCGACTCAAATCCGCGGCATTACCGGCCAACACCACTTGACCCAGCACCTCGTTGTCGGCGTTGAGCGCCCGGCCAGCAAAGCGCGTCCCCAAGCGCAGGACTGTATTCTCAAACTCTAAAGTCAAAAGCACCCCATCCTCCTCAATCCGCGGGAAGGCCATGACCAAGGCGTCGTCGCGCACAGCCACCACGCTAAAGCCATTCTGCTCGACTGGGAGCTCCGCGAGGGACAAGCCGGAAAAATCCGCCGTTGCTGCCGTGCCGTCGGGTCGGCGTATTTCCACTTGGCCAATCGATTCGGTGCGCAGCGGTGTGCTGATTTCAAAGCGGTCAAAGCCCGCATTCTGGGGCTTGGATTTGACCAGTACGCCATACGTAAAGCGAGTGGCTTGGCCTAAAATAGCGGTGCGGGGCAGGATCTCGCCGATGAGGGAGTCGGCGAAAACGGGCTGGAAAACATCCCAAGCCACCCCGCCGATGCCAGTAGCCGCATCGACATCGGCGTTGAAGAATTCGATCATAACTTGAAAATAGCGCCGCGGACTAGGCGATACGATCAGCGTCCCCACCCCTTGCACCTGAAGTTGGTCTGGGGCGACAATCCCCTCGGGCGAATAGGGGGGGGACCAAGGACTCCAATTGGTGAGGTCTTCGCGAATCACCGATTTTTGGCCGCTCGCTAGCTTGTTGTAGCTCGCCTGATCGAGGGTGATCTGGGCCCGCTGTGCAAAAGGCAACTGGCCAAAACTCAAAAGCGCCTCGCGCCCGTCTATCTCTTCGTTGTCGAGGATGTTGGCGACCAGATTCTTGAGTTCGCTGTCTTCTACATCTTCGGCCTCCTTCCAAGGCACGTCGATCGGGATGTCGAAAACGGTATCGCCTCGCTGTTCAACGCGGCCAGAGGATTGGCTGCCGATGCGGGTGAACTCGACCGGCTGGGGATCAGCCCCAGAGCGGGTGCGGACCTGTACCCTAGAGCGAGTTGGATCGCCCACCTGCTCTGCAACCCAGCGCAAGCGGCCCAAAAGCGCCTGGTCGCCAAAGTCGAATACGTTGGAAATGTACACGGCCTGCGGCACAAAGCCCTCGCTGAACACTTGGAACTCGGCGATCTCAAAATCCGCGGCCGTCAGGGATTTGAGCCGCAAAAAGCGCACGAAGCGGGTGGGGATTCGCACGTCCACCACCGCTTCTTGGTTCTGCCCCTCAAAGGCGACAGTCTCCCAGATCAGACTGCCCTCGCGGCGCGATTCGGGTTGACCGTCATTGACAAAAATTTCGTAGCCCTTCAAAAAGTCGTCTTGGGACTGGAAATCAGGTGCCGGAAAGGCCGGATCGGCGTTGCGCGGAAAAAACTTGAACCGATTGACGCCAAAGATCGCCCCCAAATCGAATTCGATGAGCAGGCCAAAGGCCCCGGTGCCCCCCGTGCCCGAGGATTTCAGTACTAAAGCGGTGTCGCCGTCGTCGTCGAACATCTGCGGAAAATCGGCTTCGAGAAAGCGGAAGGAGGGGATGGGCGTGAAGACGCTGCCACCGCGCTCCTTGGAGTTGACGCCGATCAATATGTTGTCCGTCGTATCGGCCTGCTGCGGAAAAATCCAACGCTCGCGCTCGGAGGGCGCAAAGTCGATGACGCCGCCGGGCGCATTGGACTGATCGACTGTCGCCGCGTCGAGGATTACTAGGGCCGGAATCTCCCCACCACCACTCTCCCAAGACAACCCACCCTCGCCCCCCAGTTGGACGACCTCCATTTGGGCACCAACCGGTGACTGAGCACTCAAGGCCCCGAGGGCTAAGAACAGAATAAGCCCCCTAAGCGCGATCCGCCCCCTTCGACCTGCCTGTCGTCTTGTTTCTGCTATTCTGCGTCCATCTGCGTCCATCTGCGGATCATCTTGTGAATGATGTAGGATGGCTATATCTATCTGACTCGACTTCTTTGGGCTAAGGCAAGTAACTGTATAAAATACGAAAGGATACAGCAACCAAAATCCGGCAACGCATAGCCGCTACGGTTGGTTCGCTTCAATCAGGATCTCGCCCGTAAACCCACCGGCGATCAACCGCTCCGCTAGGGCCTGAGCCGCGCTACTCGGCAGATTGCTATTGGCCCGAATCGCCAGCCGACCGCCTACTCTTTCCAGCGTTGCCAAGCCCGCTACACTCTGCAATTTCTCGTTAAATTGAATGAATAAATGGCCTTCAATACTCCTGAGTTCGCGCAGCCCAACCAGATCCGTCAGGGCACTGTTGCCGAAGATGGATAGCACCCCCCTTATCCGGCTTAGGCGGTGTAGCCCTTCCAAACTGAGCAGTGCGCCATTATCGACGATCAGCAAATCCCCGCCGATGTAGTCCAGACGGCGCAGCCCCGCCAGACTTTGCAGCGCGCTATTGCCGATGATCAAGAAGATTCCCTCAATGCGAGCCAAGCCGCCCAAGCCTTCGAGATCGGGCAGAACGCTATTGGCCTGAATCAGCAAATCGCCCCCAATGCTCTCGCACCCGGACAAGCCCGCCAAAGATACCAGCGCATCGTTTTGCTCAATTCTCAGGCTACCCCCGATCTGACTCAAGCTACCCAAACCCGTCAAGCGCTCCAGACGGGCGTTGCCAATTACCAACACATTCCCAGCGACGCGCTGGAGTTGCTCTAGGCCCGCTAGCTCGATCAAGGCTCTATTTCTCTTGATCCGCAAAAAACCGCCCACGTCCTCCAGCCGCCGTAGTCCTCCCAACGCTTGCAACGCCCGATTGCGCTCTATGGCCAGCCCGCCCTTTAGGCGCTTGATTCCCTCCAACCCCACCAGACTTTCTAGCGATCCATTGCCGACGACGAGGACCTGCCCCTCTATCGCCTCCAATCGCTTTAGTCCCTCAATGCGGGCGAGGCGGCGATTGAATTGAATCCTGAGCGACCCACCCACGCGACTAATCCGCCGCAATCCCTTCAGATCGACCAAGGCATCGTTGCGCTCGACTATTAAGCTACCCCCCAATTCCTCCAGCGACCGCAATCCCTCCAAATCCACGAGTTGGGGATTGCGCCGGATTCTCAGACTGCCCCCAATCCGCTTTACGTGGTGCAGGCCCGCCAAACTTTGCAACGAATCACAATGCTCAATGCTCAGATCGCCTCCTACATACTCAAGCCCCTCCAACCCATGCAGCGTCTTCAGTTGGTCGCTCTGCACGAGCAAATGCCCTGCAACAGACCGGCCTGTCAAAGTGCCTAGGTCGGCTGCTGAATCAATGACCAACCCTTCTGCTGGTTTGTTCGACTCAGCCGCTTGTATAGAGCCAACACTCCAACACAACACCCCTATCAGTGGTACGAGCAGGGCTTTGCGATCCATTATGTGGTCCCCGTAATAAAGTTCCCTCCGGTCAACACAGGGAACTCAACGTCAGCGAGTAGGTTGGACTACCCGTACAATCTGATTGGCGTCAACAGCGGCTAACGTCTGCACTTGGCCGTCGGGCCAGCGAATCGCGATATCTGCCTTTGTCGCCCGGCCGAGGCCAAAATGGAGGCGAGGATCGTGGCTGGATAGATAGCTCCCCCCGGATTGGCGCTCCCGCACCTGACGCGCACCACCCGCGGTAACGGTGACGCGGGCACCCAGCGCATCTCGCTGATCAGCGCCGACCAAGAGGAGTTCGATCCAGTGCTGGCGATTGCCCCCGTCGTTGCGCAACAGACGAGGCCGCCCGGCCACGGTCGTCGCCAGCAAATCCAGATCGCCGTCGTTGTCCCAATCGGCCGCCGCCGCGCCGCGAACCACGCTCTCAACGACAAAGTCAGCACCCAACTGGTCGGAGACCTCTTCAAAATGGGCACCGCCTTGGTTGCGCAGCATAAGGTCGGGCTGGGCGTAGCAAAGGTCGGCGTCGAGGTGCTCAATATTATCCACCACGTGCCCGTTGCCGACATATAAATCGAGGTCGCCGTCGTTGTCATAGTCCATAAATTTGGTGCCGAATCCCAAGGGCAGATAGCTGGGTGCCCCCAAGCCGAAGTGGGCGGTAAAATCGGCAAAGCGCCCCCGGCCATCGTTCCAGTAGAGGGTGTTGGTCTCGCGCGAGTAATTGGTCACGAAAAGATCGGCGTACCCGTCGTTGTCAAAATCGCCGAAGTCCACCCCCATACCGGCTTCGGCGTGTCCATCTTCATTGTATTGCACCCCGGCTCGCAGGCCGATCTCGACAAAGCGCCTCCCTTGGTTTTCGTAGAGAAAATTCGGCGTGCCGTCGTTAGCCACGTAAATATCCGTATCGCCGTCCAAATCGCTGTCTGCAAAGGCCACGCCCAGTCCCCGTCCCACCGCACGGATACCCATCCTCTTGGTCACATCGACAAAGCGCCTCCCCTCGTTGCGATAGAGCACATCCCCAATAGGTTCGTAGGTGCTTGGCTCGCAGTAAAAGCGAATCGCCCCCCGCTGGCATTGGATATTGCCCTGCAAGCTGAAATGCACATAATTGGCCACAAAAAGGTCCAAATCCCCATCGTTGTCGAAATCCAAAAATCCGGTGCTGGTGCCCCAGCGCCCGTCGCCCACGCCGGCTATTTGGGTAACGTCCGCAAAGTGCCCCTCACCATCATTGCTCAACAGCACATTGGGGCCGAAGTTGGTCGCGTAGAGATCTTGATCCCCATCGTTATCGAAATCGCCCGCCGCACATCCCATGCCGTAGCCCCGGTCGCCAGCTCCAGACGCAACAGTGAGATCGGCGAAAGTCCCATCGCCAGCGTTGCGATAGAGGCGATTGATAGGCGGGGTCGGGGGAAGGATTCCCGAGAGATGGGCACCATTGATCAGGTAGAGGTCCTGCCAGCCGTCTCCATCGGCGTCAAAAAACGCTGCGCCCGCGCCAAAGGTCTCGACATAGTAGTATTCGCCTTGAGCACCGTTGTAGTGCCGGAAGTCAATCCCGGCTTCTTGGGCGACTTCCCGGTATTGCACCTGTGCCTCTGCCGCGGCGACACAAGCGCACAAGATAGACAATACTGCGTATATTATCAGAGATGTTGCGCGTCTCGTGCGTAGGGGCGGTTCGCGAACCGCCCCTACAAGGGGGTGGAACGATAGCATGAGCTTAATATCCAATTACGCGAATCAACCAACCGGACGCTTTCGTCATTGCAGCTAAAAAACGGACTACTCAATAGGGCTTGGCTTGGAGCCACCCTTTGTCTGCTCACCTGCGCCTGTGGACCCAAGGAACGCGACCCCTTGGTCCGCGCCGGGATGTACGCCTTTGCGCAGGAGCGCTACAGCGAAGCCATCGTCGCCTTTCACAAGGCATTGGCTGACCGCGACGACGATTACGAAGTCCACCACTATCTCGCCCGCTCGTACCTAGCATTGGGCAAATTTCCCCAAGCCCTGCGCGCGGTCGAACACGCGATTGAACTAGCCCCCAAAAAAGACCAGACGCGCTCCGAGTTATACGAAGTCCTCGGCATCATCCACACGGCCCGCTACACCTCCAGAGCGTATAGCCAAAACCAGCACCGCGATGTCGAAGCAGCGCGGGCCGCCTTTGAGCAAGCGACCGCGCTCGATCCTCACCGAGCAACAGCGTACTACAACTTGGGCTTACTGCACGGCTATCGCAAAGAAGTAGATCAGGCCCAAGCAGCGTACGCAGCGGCCTTGGCGGCAGATTCCACCTTGGCACCGGCCTACAAGAAATTGGGCAAAATCCAGCGGGAAAAGGGGTTCCCGCCCGAGGCGGCTGGGGCCTTTAAAAAAGCGGTGCGCTTCGACCCGCAGGATGCCGAAGCGCACTTTCTGTTGGGATTGGCCCAGCGCGATATGGGTGATAATGAGGCGGCTTTGCAGGCGCTACTCAAGGCCACCGAACTCAACCCCGACTCGCCCAAGCTCCGCCTCAACCTCGGCAATGTCTATCTCCGCTTGGGCCGCCGCGAAGAGGGCAAGCGGGAAATGGCCCGTTCCGAAAGCCTGCGCCAACAGCATCGAGGCTTGCACTCCGAAATCTCCCCGCCGGCACACAGATCGCTCTCCATCGGCTCGGCGCGGGATCACTACAATATGGGTTTGAAGCACCAGATGGTCGGCGAAACCGACCAAGCTTTATTAGAGTTTCGTCGCGCGGTCGAAATCAAACCCGACCACAAAGACGCCCACATCGGCCTCGGCCTCCTCCTCGCCGAACAAGGTCGGCAAAGACAGGCAGCCCGGTATTTCCAACGGGCCATCGAGTTGGATCCAGAAAATCCCGTTCTGTACGTGCATCTAGGCAATGCTCACTATCAGTCGGAATCACTCGCAAGGGCGGCCCAAACCTTCGCCAAGGCGGCCCAACTCGACACCTCCCTCGTCGAGCCTCCCTATATGCTCGGTTTGATCTCCGCCCAGCAGCGCCAGTTCAAAATAGCCACGCGACTTTTTGCCCAAGTCACGGCCCTCGCCCCCCAATACGCCAAGGCTCACTTCAATCTAGGGGTAGCCCATGCCCAGCTCGGCGATTTTGCTGCGGCCCGGATCGCCTACCAACGCTTTGTCGAATTGGAGCCTGAAGATGGCCGCGGACACCTCTACTTGGGCGATGCCTGCGAAGCGCTCGGCCTGCTCGAAGAGAGTCAAAAGCATCGAGCACGTGGTCAGCAACTTTTAGAACGAGACGAGAACTAATAGGCCACGGCTAGCGTGCGCACCAATTTCTCCTGACCTAGCTCAGCGCCTGACGTATTGGCATCCAGCCGCAAATGCATTGCGTACACCCCTGGCGGCACGAGCGTCCCCTGTTCGTTCCTTCCGTCCCACCCCATTTCGTAAATCCCCGAGGCAAAATCCCGCTGCTCGGTTAGCTGGCGCACCAAGCGTCCCTGCAAATCGTAGATAGTCGCCTCAACCCGCTGACTGCCCTCCACTAACACCACTGAAAAGCGCAACGCCACCTCGTCGTTGACCCCATCCCCATTTGGCGTCAATACTGCTGGCTCGACTACTAAATCCGCAAAGATTGAGCGACTCTGCGGCTGCCCCACCACCAACAGCCGGTTGCTGCCAACAGTCTCCACAGCTTCCCCTGGATCGACGCGCTGCCAGATCCCCTCCCCATCTTCTCCTTGACGCAGTTGCACCTTTAGCGGCCCACCGCGAGAAAACAGCCGCCCCGCAAAGTCTATCCGCAACGCCGTCACTTCGCTTCCCGGCTCCAGCGGAGCAAAGGACAAATGCACCCGGTCCGCCGCCGCGGCCAACACCTCCGCCGCCAATGGCGAAAAATCCCCTCCGTCCGCACTTCCCAACAACCCGTCATACGTTAGCTCCATGCCCGCTGGTGCTTCCAACAACAACTCGTTGAATCCCCCATCCCCTGCGCCAAACTCGGGTCGCACATACACCGAAAAAGGAGTCTCAGCCCCCAGCCGATCCACCTGACTGGGCACTACCTCGCCCAAGAGACGCCGCGCCACCGGCTCGGCAAAGTTCAGCCGCAGCCCTGACAAACTCGCCGCCACATCCGGTGCGGCCGAGCGCAACGTCGCCCGTACCTTGAGAAACTCTCGTGGTGACGGCGAAGTAATGGGGCTGCCTCCCGGCTCGTCGTAGGGCACACTCCACGGCTCCCAGTCTGCACCGGCGACTTCCTCGGACACAGTATCGCCGCGAAAAATGCTCAATAGTTTGTTGTAGGCCGCTTCGGAGATTTCGGTCCCATCCTTTTTGAAATAGTACACAATCTCGCCCAAGGTGTCGCCGGTGCGGGTCTGAAGCAGCACCTCGGTGCCAGGCGGCGTGTGCGCATCCCACTCGAGGGAGACCAAGTTGCGGCTGCCCCCCAACCGAATTAGGTCCGACTCGAACTGCACCTCTGGCAAGAACCCCTCGCCAAAAAGTTGTATCTCGCTCATCCTAGTAGCGCTCCGGTTGGGAAGGCGCACATGTTCTACTTCGTACACCAAGCGAAAAAAGCGCCCTTTTACCGGATCGAAGTCATTGCCATCGACGTTGAGGGCCCCCGCGACGCCCCGCTTTACTTGCTCGCGCCGCACGGCAGTGATCCACTTGAGACCCCCGTCCACCTCCCGCGAACCGTCCGAAAATTCCAATCGATGGTTCCCAAGGGCGTACTCCGTAAAACTCATCCTGTGGCTGTGGACCCAGAAGAACGAGCCCAAGTCAATGAACAACTCGTCCTCTAACCGATTCTCGATGCTGAAGAGGGTCAGCCCCTCTACGCTGGTCACATTGCCGTCGATCATCAATTGGGGATTGATGCTGCCGGGCACCGTAGTAGAAATGGAGCCATTGCGCCGCAAGGCCCCACTGGCCAAGTCGTCGCCTTGGGTCCAGACTTCGAGTTCGGCCAACCGGGGCCGCTCGCGCCGAAAGTAGCGTATCGTCCCCTGCCGCTGCGAATCGAGGGCCTCGTACACTTCCCGTTTGACCACGATCTCCCGCCCGTCGGCTTGGCGCTTGCTATATTCGATGATCCCTCGGTCCTCGGAGGATAGCTGATCGTACTCCTCTGGGGATACTTCTCGGCCGCGACCAAAATCGCTGGCCTGCACAACCACTTGGACAAAGCGCCCTACGGCCCGGCGCTGGTCGAGCCCTACTGGGTCGAGTTCGATCTCAAAGGTTCGCTGGCTTTTGTTGGGTTTTAGCGTCTGGAGCACCGGAAAGAACTCGATGCTCGACCCGCCGATTGCCTGTACTGGCTTCTGTCCGTCCGACACCAGTACGTCGAACAAAAGAAAGGGGTCGCCCATTCCCTCCTCGACGAATTTTAGCGCGATTTTGTTGATGAAGACAACGCGGCCCATATCCACGGTAAACCACCATTGAGATGACAGATCTACATTCTCATCAACCGGATCGGGCTCCCAATACGTGGTCAAGTCGCCATCTAGGGCGGCGACAACCCCTGCGCGGTTGGAGCCACCCTGAATGGCGTCGAGGAGGACGATCTCTTCAGGCTCTTTCTTGGAGAGGTAATCTGGCGGGTTATAGCGCAGAAAATCGACGATATCCAGCGCGGCGTTAGTGTTCTTGTGGACGCGATTGGGCCGCACCTCTCCGAGTGGGGAAATCTGGATCGTACCGGGCGCAAATTCCCAGTGTTCCCAGTGATCGGCTCCGACGACGACTTGGTTCGCACTGCGGTCGATCCGATGACCTGCTTGAGCCAGCAAATCCTCGGCCCCATGCGACCACAGCACTGCACTGACCACCACAAGGCGCGAGAAAAGTTTCGTGCAGATATTCATCGGCGGCACCTTTCAAAACCGTGAAAAATCCAAGTTTTAGGGGTACATACGGAGGAATCTAACGCCCCTTTGGTCGAGAAACAACATTTGCCTATCCTAGTGTGGAGGCATAAAGGACTTGTCAACTTAGAGAAAGGAACCCAATGGAACTGAATTGGCGAGAAATCGACCGCTGGATTTTTGGCGAGGCTTGGACCGGCTCGCAGATCGGCGAACACGTGGAGGTATTGTGCGAGCAGATCGGCCCGCGCTGGGCTTCTTCTGAGGGGGAACGCCAAGCGGTGGAGTACCTACGAGAGCAGTTTGCGCAGGCGGGACTGGCCGATGCGTCACTGGAAGAGTTTGCCCTAGATACCTGGGCGTACAACCGAGCAGAGGCAACGGTCGGGGATATGGAGATCGACCTCTTGCCCTACAACCGCTGTCCGCCGTGCGACCTCGAAGCCCCGATCGTCAATGCAGGATATGGCACGGAACGCGAAATCGACCGAGTGCGCGGCCAGCTCAAAGGAAGCATCGCCGTCATGCACCTAGCACTGGAGCCTTTTACCACGCCCTCTCCGCCCAATGTGCGGCTCGCAGCGCTATGCGATGCTGGCGCGGTGGCACTGGTGGCGATTGATCCAAAGGACGGGCGGCGGGTGGAATACCACAACGGCGGAGATTGGCGCGAGCCGGAGACCGCCGAGTTGCCCATTCCGGCGGTGACGACCTCGCGGGAGCACGGGGCCCTGTTGCAGAAATGGGCCAACGAGGGCAAGCGACTCAAGCTAACCGTTGAGAGCCGATTCTACCAAGCACCGGCGCACAATGTGGTCGCCTCGATTCCCGGGGCGCGGTGGCCTGGGGAGCGGCTGATGTTGGGCGGACACCACGACACAGTGTACGGCGCACCGGGGGGCAACGACAATGCCTCGGGCACCATTGCAGTGCTGGAGACGGCGCGGGTACTGGCTGGACTAAAAGCAGCGCTCGGCGTCGAGCCGGGGATGAGCCTGTGCTTTGCGACGTACAGCGCCGAAGAGCAGATCTTCCAAGGATCGATCGAATACGTGCGGCAACACTGCGTTGCAAAGCCGCGGCTGGCGATTAACCTCGACGAGCTATCGACTGGGCCGATCAAAGGGGTAGTGCTGGCGTTTGGACATTTGCGCGACTTGGTGCAGGCCCAGTTCAATGCAATGGGCGACGGGCTAAAGTGCCACGTCATGTCCCAACTCGACGCGACTTCAGACCACTTTCCCTTTTTGCGCGAGGGCATTGACGCAGCGCATTTGTGGCGCTGGCGCTTTAGCGGCCGCCACGCCGATTCCAACTATCACCACGAGCCAGCCGACACCGCCGACAAACTCAACGTGCGAGAGTTAAAGGAATACGTCGGGCAGCTAGCCCGACTGTTATTGCGGCTGTCGCACGTGGCACCCGAGGAGTGGCCGGAGAATCCGCTGACCAAGGAGGCGGTCGAAGAACGGCTGGCGGCCGAGCGCGGGACAGTAGTGCGGGTGTTTTAGCACTCCTAGCAATCTACGCCTGAATGTTGGCATCCAGCGTCTCTTCGCGAGCGCACGTCGGGTGCACCCGGAATTTCCCGACAGCTTCAGGTTGAGTTCGTCTCCCTAAGTCAAAGAACGATCCCCCTCAAATATCCGGCACATTGCAGGAGTAAGCCTGTCCTCCGTCTCCTCGCGTTCGGCCCAATGGGAGGGCGTCCCTTCGTTCCACTTGGCCGGGCTGGCCTTGGGGTCGGGCGTCCGGTAGGCCATCAGCAGACCCCAGCGAGTGGGGGCGTCCAAGTCGCGGTGGCCGACGTGATGCGGCATGTGGTGGACGAAGGAGACCATGCTGCCGGGCGGCAGCGACAAGCGCTCAATCCGCAGTGGTTCGCCGGTAAAGGCGTGGATTTTGCCTTCTATCCAGTTGGTCTGCATTTCGTCGTCGTACTCGGTCCTTGTAGAATTCCACCGATAGGGAATGCGGTAGAGGTGAGAACCGGGGATAACGGCCAACTCACCACCTCCGTCGCCGATTCCCATCCCTTCGGGATAGCACAGGGTGCGAACGCATTGCTGCGCTAGGAATTGGGTGGTTAGCGCGTGGCCGTCGCCGATTTCGCTTTCAATCTCGTACTGCCCTTGGCGATACGGGTGCGCGTGCCAGCGCCGCCCCCTCGATCCCGCCGGCCGGTTGAGCATCAGGCAGTGGTCGAGCAGGAAGCGCTCGCCGAGCAGCGAACCGAAGAGTTCCATCATCTGCGGGTGACTGGTGGTGACGTCGAGGATAAAATCGTCGTACGCGAGCGGGAAGTACTCGGGCATCATCCCCTGCCACTCGAATTCCGTAGCGACCGACGCGAGACCCGTTCCGAAAAGCCCGTGTTCGTACATATAAGCCCGGAGTTCCGGCGACATAAAGCGCATCTGCTCCGATCCGCCGCAACAGGCGGCTAGGAACTCAGCAGTCGTCCGCTCCAGTGCCGGTTTGGGCAGCCCACGGCTCGCATAGTCAATGGCACCCCAATCAGTACCTACTACAACGGCGTCGTTCATCCGTTGTAGCTTTTGCATCCTGTCCGTCCAGCGCTGTTGCCCGGCGTCGGTCAGGATGCCTTCCCAGACCCAGTACCCTTCTCGTTCAAAAAAGGCACGGTCGAACGCGGCTAGGACTTCGGGGCGCAAGAGGTCGTGCAGGCGACCGGCTGGCGTGGGATCTTGCGATGCTTTCATGGATGGTCTTGGGTAATTAAAAACCCCGCGCCGTTTCGACGCGGGGTTTTCCAGTTCAGCGGATGGCGAGTGGCCGCCCCGGCGATCCCGTGCCGCCTTTGAAGCGGGTCGGCGTGAATATAAAGAGGAACTCGTACACCTCGTCGGCCAACACTTCTTCAAAGACCATGTTCTCCAGGTTGAAGATGCCGTTCTTGGTGATGAGTTCCTGGTGGACCGGGAAGACCAATTTGGGGTCGGGACCGGGCACGACTTCAGTGGTCCACTGATCCGAGCCGATCATCGAAGGTTTCATGGAGATGATCCACTCGCTCGCCTCCATGCCGATGCCGGGCGGGTTGGTGTTGTAGGTATCAGGATCCTTCCACAGCTTGGACCAGCCGTAGTTAAAGAGCAGGGCGTCGCCCTCCTCGATGCTGCTCTCGGCCATCCCCTGCCTTGCGAGCGCACCGCGGATATCGGCGACGGTGACCTCGTAGCTGTGGTCGAGGTGCTCGACGCCCTTGTAGCCGGCAATGTCGATGAGCACGCCGCGGGTGATGAAGGGGCGCACGTGTTCGATGCCCAGTTTGGTCACCCCATAAGGAGTGGCCATCTCGTCGGCGGTAAAGCCATTGTAGAACACGTCTTGGATCGAGCCGTCGGCCATCTCCAGGCGCGTGCCAATGTGGGCTAGCCCGTCGAACTGGGTGCCGACTTGGCCGATCTCGGCGCAGAGGAACTCGTCGAAATACATGAGCATGTTGTTCTCACCGAAGGGGCCGCCGGTGGGCGAGCCGGGGATGAACATCGCATACGTGCGCTCGCCAAACAGCGGCATGTCGCGCTCGTATATCTGGCCTAGCTCGTACATCTTGCCGGTCTTGACTAGCTGGACGGCCTTGAGAATGATTTCAGCGGTGATGCGGTTGGATGCGCCGGCTTGGTCGTCGGCCCCCCACTGCGAGGGCCACCACGGCCCTTGTTCGCGGGTCTGGGAAAAGCACGGCAGGGACAAGGCGAGCACGAGGATCGCCGAAGTGAGCGATTTCATGAGTTTCTCCTTGGTAAATGGGTCGCGGAAATGCACCGCGATGGTATAAGGAAATTGCGGCCCTGAATCAAGCTCAGACGAACTTGACTACCACCAACAGCACGATGACGATCACCAGCACGGTGGGCACTTCGTTGAGAATGCGGAAAAACCGCTCGCTCTTTTGGTTCTCACCGCGTTCAAAAGCCTTGCGATAGGAGGAAAGCATACCGTGGAGAGCCGCCATCGCGATCACTAGCACCAATTTGATGTGCATCCAATAGCCAGTGCCGGGCGCGCCAGCACCCGTGGCGAGGATCAGCAGAATGCCGGTCACAAAAGAAACGATCATCGCCGGATTCATAATCACCCTCAGCAACTTGCGCTCCATGACCTTGAACGTCTCGTCGGCTTCGGAGCCAAGGGTAACTTGGCAGTGATAGACATAGAGGCGCGGCAGATAAAACATGCCGACCATCCAGGCGATGACGAAGATGACGTGGATGGCTTTGAGCCACAGATAGTACTCGCTTGCAAATGCACTCATAGGGAGGACTCCTCTACGCGGAGACGCGCTAGGTGCGCGCCGTTGCCAACGCCGCTTCGTGGAGGGCGTTGACTGTTTCGGCGTCTAGGTCAATGTCGATGTTGGGAATGGACTTGGACCGACCGATAAAGAGCGTCGCGTAAAACGCGCAAGCCGCTAGGTAGGACCCGGCGAGGTTGGGATGGCTTTGGTCCTTGTCGTGTAGGACGATATCGGGATGCGCCGCCAGACAGCGCTGCCACGCTAGACCCACGGGCACGACGGTCGCGCCGATCTCGCGCCCCACTTCGGCGTAGGTCTCGCTCAAGGCGGCTTGAGTCTCAGGAGCGTTTTGCCGCGCCCAAGTCATGTAGAGCACCGTTTGCGCCTGCGCCGCTTTAACTACGGCGTCGAACTCGCGGATGTTTTCTCCGGTGCGCTTGGGATTTTTCACCGGCAGGGTGCTTTGCTCCTGCAATACGACGTAATCCCAGCCGGACGCCTGCAAGCGCTCTTGCGCCTCGCCTTTGTTCAAGTGCATCCTGAGCGAGGCCCCGCCAGCGCTGATGAGTTCGCATTCCAACTCGCCCTTGCCGCCAGCGTGGACGAGTTGGGCGAGAAGGCCGGGCAGATCGTTGCGCGCGGTGAAGCTGTTGCCTATGAAAAGGACGCGGGTGATATTGGCCATAGTTCGTCTTCTGTTTGGGCTGAGGGGTTTCTGCTCAACATAAACACCGGTTTGCCTCGCGCCAAGTTTGCTAGCCCAATGGTCTGGTATTGGACGTGCAGGATCCCGATGTCGGCGATTTTATACAATCTAACGTTGGAGAACTTCAGATGGAACAAACTCAGTACGAACGAGATGGGTATTGCGTCGCAGATGAACAGATCGCGCCGGACGATGTGTTGGCAAAGGCATTGCAGGGGATGGTAGCAGTGCGCGATGGAAAGTTTGATATGGAACTGCCGCCGACTGAGCATCCCGGGTACGATCCAGAAGTGTTGTGCAAGATCAACAATCCGCATCGGTCGGATAAGGGACTCTACGGATTGGTGACCTGTCCACAAGTGGGACGCAAAGTCGCCGAGATAACGGGCGCACAGCGGGTGCAGGTGTGGGCGAGTCAGCTTCTGATCAAGCCGCCGGGGTCCGCGACCGCAGGGCACGTCGGCTGGCACCAAGACCGGCAGTACTGGCGCATGTGGCAGCAAGACGAAGGGCTTTTTACGGCGTGGATCGCGCTGTGCGATGTGGGGGAGGAATTGGGTCCGATGCGCTTTGTGCGCGGATCGCACCGTTGGGGCTTTTTAGATCAAGGCAATTTCTTCGACAAGGACCAGCACAAGCTGCGCGAGGACATCGCAGTGCCGACGGACGAGACGTGGGAGGAAGTGTCGGCGCTGATGCCCCTAGGCGGGCTTAGCGTCCACCACTGCCTGACCTACCACGGCTCCAACGCCAATGTCTCGGATGCGGCGCGCTGGAGCTTGGCCGTGCATTTGCGCGACGAACGGGCTATGCCGGTGCCCGGCGACCAAGGCTACTACACCGCGCATTTGGACGATCCCCAGATTTGCCCGGTGATGTACGAAGCCTAGCATCGTTACTCAGGTGCAGAAGCACCAAAGGCCGCAGCAAAAGCCCGCGACTTGGGATTGAGCACTGAGTAGAAAGCGCGAACCTCCGGGTCGGAATGGTCGCGCCAGAGCCGAGCGGGCAGGGTCGTGTAGTTGCTCAAATGGGGTTGGTCGCGGCGGCCGTAGTAAATCTGGACACTTTTGCGTTCTTGCTGCGTCGGGCGGATAGTCGCCGCGTGCAGCACCGAGAGGTTGAAGAGCACCACGGTGCCGGCCGGGCCGTACAGATCGACGATCCCGCCACGGGCGAGTTGGTCTTCCTGATCCAAAATGGGCGCGTCGGCAGCTTCGGGCGAGAGAGAGAAGCAGTGGGTGGTCTCGTCGACGTCGGCCAAATAGACGAGGGCGTGGATGTACTGGGTGCGCAGGGGATGCTGCTGCCAGTGCGGACGGTCGCGATGCCAGCGTCGCCAGCCTTCCCCTTCGTAGGGTTCCATGTGGCGCAGGCAGGCTTCAGAGAGGCAGATGGGAGCGCCGAGCAGCGCTTCCACTGCGTCGAGGATTGGCGGGTGGCGGATGATTTCTTCGACTGCGGGCCAAGTGATCAGAGGATCGCAATTGACGGTCTGATAGGCGCTCTCCAAGGGACGCCAAAAGGCGCGGCCCCAAGTTGCGCGGTCCTCGTCAAAGCCCTGGCGCAGACGGGAGACGTCTTGGTCGGAGAAAAGTTGACCTAGAGCAATGTAGCCATTGCGGCGGAAGAATTCGTAGTCTGATGGGTTCATCGGCGTTTCTCGGAATAATCGGCTAACCGGCGGATCAGCGCGCGAACCAGCGAATCGGGTGGCGTCGCGTTCCATCGGCAAAGGCGAGCGAATAGGGATCGCACTGCCGATAGACGACCGCCCCGTCGGTGCGCAGCACCAGCCAGCCAAAATCCCAGCCCTTGCTCTGATAGCGCATGGGGATACTCGGCCGGATGCGGATGACTGGATGCGACCCGGCGATGAAGAGCTGCTGCTCGACATAGTAATAGCCTGATCCGGTCTCGACGAAAACCTCGTGGGCTAGATCATCCCCTTCTCCAGGCAGGTCCGCGCACAAACCGCCAATGCCGACCTTGATGGCCGCGCCGTCGCCAAAGGCGGTGGCGAGGGCGTCGATAGAGCCGGAAAGGACGCGACCGTGGGCGTCGTGGTGCAATACCTCCTCCCAAGTGTCGGCGACGTAAAACTTATAAATATCAAAGTCGTAAATGAAGTTGTGGCTCGGGGCGTTGGTCGCTGGGTCGTGGCTGTCGAGCAAGTGGTACTTCGGCATGGGGTGCGATCCCCCCTCGGGGGCAGGCTCAGTCTTTTGCCCGTCGAGGTGGGGCCGGCCAATAGCTTGATGGCCATCCTGATTGTAGAGGAAAAACGACATCGAGGGCCGCGGCCCAAACCCGTCGGGCAAGGACACGGGCTGGCGCAGGCTCATCAGGCCAGCGGCCCAGCGGTCTTCAACGAGATACGTCACGGCAAACTCGGCCACCTCGCGCACCTTCTCGTCGCTGGGGGAGCGCACATCGATGTGCTCGTTGTGACGAAATTCAGTGTAGATGCGCAGATCCGCACCACGGCGAATGGCGCGGACTAAGGCGTCTTGGCTGCCAGCGACGACCTTGCGCGACGAATCTAACACTAAGGGGCAGGTCCAGGAGTGCATAGCGCTATCCCTTGCCGTCGCCGCTGAAGTTGTTGCCAATGAAAAGGGCGCGGGTGATATTGGCCATAGTCAGTCCTCAATGCGGTTTATGGTGCATCTTGCTCAACATATACACCACTTCGCCCCGCGCCAAGTTGGAAATTGGCCTTGCACACCGTACCTGCTCAGGGCATTTTGTCGATAAAGGCTTCCTGTAACCAATCTTCCAACCCTCCATCCCAGGGAGAACAGCCATGATCGAACACGCCAACACCTCGCGCTCAATCACCGCAGAAACGGTGGAAATGTCCGCCGATGAGAAGTACCTCTTCGACTTGCTCGGATTTTTAATCGTGCGGGACGTGCTCAGCGAGGAACACCTGAAGCTGGCCAACGACGCCATCGACTCGATGGAGCTAACACCAAGCCCAGAGTATTTTGGCAATTCCGTTGCTTTGAAGGGTGAAAACACCTCGACGCGCCTCGGCAACAGCGAGGGCCTGTTGGAATTGCCGCGGCCGTTGTGCGAGCCTTTCAGAGAAATGCTGGCGCATCCCAAAACCATCCCGCACCTCAACACAATCCTCGGGGAAGGCTGGCGGCTCGACCACGGTCCGGGTCTGATCGCAATGGACAAGGGATGTTCCGGCGGCATGCTGCACGGCAACTTCGACAACGCCCCCTATTTCTACCGCGAGGGCAAGATCTTCACCGGCCTCTGCGTCATCGAATACCTGCTCGCCGACGAAGGGCCGGGCGACGGCGGCATCAGCGTCATTGCCGGCAGCCACAAGGCCAACGTGACCTGCCCGGCCAAGATGCTCAGATGGGAACAGTACCAGGAATACGTGACCGAGATAAACGCCAAAGCAGGCGACGCCGTCATCTTCAGCGAGGCGTGTACCCACGGCACTCTCCCGTGGAATGCCGACCACCAGCGCCGCGCCATTCTCTACAAGTACAACACCGGTCACATGGCATGGGGCGGCGGCGGCGTGCGCGGCCGGCGTCCGTCCTACTGGGACGAGCTCACCGCTCCCCAACAGGCAGCCTTGCTCTTGCCCTCACACCATTCCCGCAGACCCAAGCCGAGCAACGGCTACGCAGGACTCGCCGAGGTGGCCGATTCGGTATGAGGAGACGAAGAAGCGGTCTCAAAACGTCGCCCGACGACAAGGTATCCGCAGATGAACGCAGATGTAAAATGACGTTGGGCGGAGCGCACTGAATTTTGAGACGGCTGCTAAGGCAGGGCCTCGAAGAGGCGATCTATATCCTCGTGGTTGTTGTACACCGAGGGTGAGAGGCGCATCTTGTTGCCGAAACGCATCGCTATATGAACATTGGCACTTCTGCAACTGGCCAAGGCAGCTTCGGGGTGTGGCGCTACAAAGGCGAGTATGGGGCTTTCGTTCCCCTGCGGCGTGATCGATTGGTACCCCCGCTTTGGCAGCTCCTCTTGCAGGCGATCGGTCAGGTCTCTCGCGTGGTTGCGGATTCTATCAACGCCGAGGCGCAGGATGTATTGCAGGCTCTCCTGGGCGCACACGACTCCTTCGTACGAGGGGTAACTGACCTCGTAAGCGCCGACTCCGGTCGGGGATGAAAACGAAATCTCCTCACTAGTCGAATCAGGCTCTTCCACCCAAGGGGGATAGTTTAGTCTCACCCCACCCGTGGGTTGAGACGGCTTGAGCACATCGTGCTGCAAATCAGAGCGAACGTACAGAAACCCAAACCCCTTGACGCCCATCAGCCACTTGAACGTCGAACAAGCCGCAAAGTCGATGCCCATCGCCTTGACATCGATCGGAACGCCGCCCGCAGCCTGCATGATATCGACATACAGATACGCGCCGTTGTCGTGCGCCAGCTTGCTCAGCGCCGCAACATCTGCAACATACCCATTGACGTTTGACACCAAGGCCACCGAAATCAGCCGGGTGTTGCCATCGACCGCGTCTGCCATGGCGGCCATGTCGATTTGCCAGTTGCGATTCTTGACGATCCGCACATCAAGACCTTGCTGCTCGCGAAACTTGTAGTTGGATATGCAGGGGCTGAAGTTCAAATCCGACATCACCACATTGCCACCCGCCAGATGATCCCGCAAGCCGTTGAGGATATTGCTCTCCGATTCCACCGTGCTGCGCGCAAGGGCGATTTCGCCGGGGTCGGCGTTGATGAGCTGGGCAAATAGAGCCTTGGCTTGATCGCGCGGCGGTGCCCAAGCCGGCCACCACGGCTCCCCCACCTCGTGCGCGACCCAATCGACGTACCGGTGCAGGGCCGCGGCCGAATGCACACTGATCGGATGCGACGAGGCATTGTCGAAGTACGCCATGGTCCGCGCTCGCGGAAAGTCTTCGCGCACTCTCTCGAAAAGGTCTGTCATACTGGGCTCTCCTCGTATAAAACCTGCATTATACTCAAATGTTGTTTTTGACCACCAGCGTCCTCGCCATTAAGAGGCGCTCTTGCCTAGGGTGCTGCACATCGACCCGACGACCACCAGTATGGTACCGCCGATGGCGGGTTTGTTGAGGGGTTCCATGGGGACTAGGTTGGGGTCGAAGAGGGCGAGTAGGCCCATCACGGCCATCGTGACCAGAGGCGTCAGCGAGACCAGCGCGCCCATGCGCGAGGCTTCCATCCGCTTGAGCGATTCGGCGAAGCTGAGATAGGAGACGAGGGTGAAGACGACCGAGCAGGCCAAGAGCAAGCAGGGAATGGTCGGCAGGTCGAATATGCGGCTCGGCTGGGCCAAGGGCAGAAAGAGCATCGTGCCAAACCAATAGACCAAGGCCATGATTGAGGTCGAAGGCAGGTGCCGCAGCAGGGGCTTTTGCGCCAGCATGAAAACTCCCCAGAGGATAGCCGAGGCAAAGACGAGCCAAACGCCGATGCCGTAATTTTCCAACACGAAGAGCAGTTCAGCAAAGCGCTGGTTAAAAAAGAGCCCCATTCCGACGATTAGCACGCCGAGGCCGATCCACTGCAGACGGCTAAAGGCTTCTTTGAAGAAAACCAGTCCACCCAAGAGCACAATTATCGGCGAAAACTGCATCACGATCTGAGCCGAGCCAGGCGAGATGCGGCTCAGACCCATCAGATAAGTCAGGTAATTACCGCCGAGGCCAAGGACGCAAACTACCGCCAGCACCGAGGCTACGCCGCGAATCCGAAAAGGAGAACCAAGGCCATAGCGAAAGTGGATGACGGGGACTAGCATGGCCCCCGCGAGCAAGAAGCGGTACCAAGTAACTGTAAAGGGGTCCAGCGATTGCAACAGCAGCTTGAGCACCACGGGCAGGGCACCCCACAGCAGCAGGGTGATAGCGGCGAGGGTCAGCCCCAGTGATCGACGCTCAATCCGGTTGCTCACAGTCGCTAAGACGCCCTTAACCTCTCGACCACCTCTTCATCCACCTCAATCCCCAGTCCCGGCCCGGGCGGCACGCGCACAAAGCTGTCCTCTTGGTCAAACGGCACCGCGCATAGCTCTTGGCGGATGGCACTCGGCGTGCGGTCGAATTCCATCACCGGTTCCTGCATATAGGGCTGGGCGTTGTGCGCTGGCGGGCAGGGCGGCAAGGTGGCGGCAAGATGCAAAGTGGCGGCGATCATAACGGGAGATCCCCAGACGTGGGGGTTGATCTGAATGCCGCAGGCGTTGGCCATGGCGCAGATGCGCTGCATCTCAGTGATGCCGCCGCAGTGCATGATATCGGGTTGGACAATGTCGTAGGCGCGGCGCGTTAGATAGGGCTTGAATTCGTAGCGGGTGCGCAGGTTTTCGCCGCCGGCAATGGCCATGGGCAGCGCGGCTTTGACCTCTAGATAGGCGTCCAGATCTTGGGCGTTGACCGGCTCTTCAAACCACACCAGATCCAGATCGGCTAGCTGCTGGCCAATGCGAATCGCCGTGGTGGCGTTGTAGGCTTCGTTGGCATCGACCATGAGGTGAATGTCCGGGCCGATGGCCTCGCGCAGGGCGCGGACGCGCGCGACATCCTCGGCGATGGACAGCCCTCCGACCTTGGTCTTCATCCCCTTGAATCCTGCGGCCACATAGCCCCGCGCCTCGTCGAGTAGGCGGTCGGGAAACTCGCCCTCGGTGTAGTAGAGGCCGGTGGCATAGACGGCGACTTTGTCGCGAACCTTGCCGCCGAGGAGGGCGCAGACCGGGAGGCCGGTGGCTTTGCCTGCGAGATCCCAAAGGGCGATGTCGAGCGCGGAAAGGGCGCTGCCAGCTAGGCCGACCGCGTTGTTGCCGTTGTAGAGCGCGTGGAACATGCGCTCCCACAGCCCCGCGCGGTCCATGGGGTCTTGGCCGATGAGCAGCGGGGCGAGCAAGCCGTCGATGAGACCGGCGGCCGCGCCTTCGCCCCAGCCGACGAGGCCGTCGTCCGTGGTGACTTTGACGAGCGTGGTGCTGCGCTGGTCGAGCCAGCCTTGGGACCAGCCAAAGGGGCGCTCAAGGGGACAGGTGAGGTCGAAGGTTTCGATGGCAGCGATTTTCATAAATAGGTCTCTGAGGTTGACAGTTGTGGGGGGTGAATATAGGGTATGCAAGTTTGTGGATAAAGGAGGCGCACATGAAAATCACCGCAGTGAAATTGCTGGTGTTGGAAGACCCAAGCCGCAAGGGGCGCGGCGGTCACAGTATCGCACAGGTAGAGGGGCTGAGGAGAATACAATACACGCACCAGGGCAGGCCCGACCCGGAATTGCGCCCGGCGCGGCAGAGTTTTTTAGAGGTGCATACGGACGAGGGAATCGTCGGGCGCAGCGATACGTCGATGACTCCCTATCAGGCCGACATCGTGCGATATCACGCGGTGGGGCGGAGCCCGTGGGAGCGCGAGGGACTATTTCAGCAGTTTTGGAAGGGGACCCGGTGGGTGTACCAGCCTCCGGGGTGGTTTGGGGCGTTTGACAACTGTCTGTGGGACATTTTGGGCAAGGCTTCGGGGCTACCGGTCTATGCGTTAGTGGGGCGCGTGCGACCGCACCTGCCCGCGTATCTGACCGGCGGCGATACGGATATCGAGGGGTATCTCAAGGCCATAGAACTCGGCAAGGAAATGGGCATTGGAGCGTACAAGTTTCACACGTATAAAGGAGGAAAGGCCGATATCCCCATTTACAGAGCCGTGCGGGACGCCGTGGGGCCGGATTACGATTTGATCACCGATCCAGTGTGTTCCTATGACTTGCGCGAGGCCATTGAAGTGGGGCGGGTGCTGGAGGAGTTGGATTTTGTGTGGTTAGAAGAGCCGATGCACGAGCAGAAGATGAACCAATATCAGGAGCTATGCCGTGCGTTGACCATTCCGGTGATGGGCACCGAGATGCTGATGCACGACATCGGCTTGACGGCGCAATGGCTGATCCAAGGAGCGACCGATCGCCTGCGCGCCAATGCCCGGCACGGGACGACGCAAGTGCTAAAACTGGCGCATCTGGCCGAGCTGCACGGCGCGAATATCGAGCTGAATGCCGGTGGGGCATTGGATGGGCTGGTCCACTCGCACTTGGGCTGCTGTATCGACAACACGGATTTCTACGAGTTTTTCGGGGCCACGGTCGACAGCTTGCGGCAGACCGGGGCGCAATGGGGTTTGCTCAACGCGCCCTTGATTGAAGAAGGGCACATCGCGCCCCCGGATGGGCCGGGTTGGGGTGCGGAGTGGGACGAGGAGAAATTCAGCTCGCTGATAGTTGAAGAGCACTGAGACGGAGGACGCATGAAAAGCTGGCAGCCTACCCAAGACCAAGTCCGCTCCTGGGAGAAGAAGGGCTATTTCACAGTACCTAGGGTCGCAACACCCGACCAAGCGGCGGAGATGCGCGGAGTGATCAAGAACGTCCTGTACACGCCTGAGCCAGAGAACGTGCGCACGGAAACCGACCCCATGGATCCAATGGGCGATACGCCCGAGGCGCGGGCGCAGCGCTTTCGCAAGTTCAACCGCTGGTGCCACACCGCGCCGCTAGTCTGGCACACAGTACACGCCGGGGCAATGGCACCGCTAGCACAGTATTACTTAGGCGATGACATCCTGCTCAAGTTCAGCAGCGTCTTCGTCAAGCCGGCCAAGACCGGTGCCGCCACGCCTTGGCACCAAGACAATGGCCTGTGGCGCGATGGCGAGACCGAGCCGTTCAACTTCTGGATGGCCCTCGACCCGGCCAAACGAGAAAATGGCTGCTTGCAGTTCATTCCGGGCAGCCACAAAACCGAGATCGTCGAGCACGTGCTCTACGCCGACAGCATCCACGGCGAACTGCCGAGGGAGCGGGTCGCGGCCTTAAAAGCCGAGCGCGGCGTCGAGCACATTGAGCTGGCACCAGGCGATGTAGTATGCTGGCACAGCAGCATGTGGCACTACAGCCCGGTCAACGAGAGTCCGCAGAGCCGGATCGGCATCGCTGGCGTCTATACTACGCCGACCCTAGCCGACCGCTCGCCGCGCACTTGGGGAAATCTCCATTGGGTGATGCGAGGCGGTGCATTATGCACGACATTTCCGCCGGACGAATACGAAGTACATGGAGAAAACAAGTCGCCGCTCGAACCGTTTCCGCGAGCTGACTAACAAGATAATCCGCAGATGGACGCAGACGATCCGCAGCTTGAAGCGTTCAAGTCATTCAGGGTTGCTATAAAATTCAAAAGAGGATGCAGAAGATGAGCGAAGCATACGTAGTCGATAAGAATCTGGGGCAGCCGTTGCTATTGGAGGAAGGCGACCTGCCGCAAAAAAACGCCGCTGGCGAGCCGGTCGTCGCGCTGACCGACGAGCAGAAATATCTCTTCGATGTTCGCGGATGGCTCTTGGTGCCCGGGGTCTTGGCCGACGACGAGATTGCGGCCATGCGCGAGTACGCCTTGCGTGTGCAGAACCTCCCAGAGTCGCTGCCGGAACACGAGCGTTCTTTTGTCGCCGGGCCGCTGGAGAAGCTGACCGATCATCCGGTTGTAGTAGGTTTCCTCAACGAATTTCTGGCGTTCCCAGGGCTGTCGAGTGCCGAGTGCTACGGGTTTCGCATGGAGGGCAGCGGCTTGCGCAACCCAGCGGCGACCCCCGAGCGCGAGGGCGTTTTCAACCCGCACAACGGCAGCGGCTTCTTTCGCTTTGCCGTGGATTCGCACCACTACCAGAGCATTCCCGGCAAGTCCTTTAGCGGATTGACGCGGGTGGTGTGGGAACTGGCTCCGGTCAAAATGCGGCAGGGCGGCACGCTCCTAGCCACGGGAAGCCACAAGGCCGCATATCCCTCGCCTGCGGCCATTCAGGACCCGCATTCAGCGGTGTGGGAAACATACGAGTGCCCGGCTGGATCAGTGCTGTTTTTCACCGAGGCGCTGGCGCACAGTACCTCGCCGTGGACCAATACCGACAACGAGCGGGTGGGCATCTTCAACCTCTACAACAGCGTTGGCTCGCGCTGGGGCTCGTGGTTGCCGCCGGCTGAACTCGTCGAGCAGATGCCGCCGATGCGGCAGACCCTGTTTCGCGGCACGTACTGCGCCGACAACGTGCCGGGATTCCGCTACGGCGGCCAGAATCAGCGGGATCGGCCGGTCGCCGGATGATAAACTCGCGCTGGGCGAGGTGTTGACGCAAAGGGTTGCGATTTAAAAGGAAAGCGACGGATGTATATCCAAGACCAAATTTCCATCGGCGAACTCGACGACGAGCATCTGAGCTTCTTTCGCGCGATCGGGGTGGACTCGCTCCACCTAGAGTTGCGCGGGGGAGCGCCCGTAGCCGGGCGTCGAAGCGGTACCGGCTCGGCGAATACTTCGTTGGCACAGGATTTAAAGGCTGGCAAGGACTGCACTGACGCGTTGGCGCAAGCGCGTGAAAAGGTCGAGTCGCACGGCATGAAGCTGAACAATATCTTCATGCCCGCTTGGGAGGAGATCACCTTGGCCGAGGATGACATGGACGAGAAGATCGGCCTCTGGTGCAAGATGCTGGAAAGCGTGGGCCAAGCCGGCATTCCCTGCGTGGGCTGGAACTTCAAACCCATGGGCAACTTTCGCACCCCTGCGGATACGGGCAGAGGCGGCGTGCAATACAGTACGTTCGACTACGCAGTTTTTGCTAAAAACCGACCCAAACCGCACGAGCCTCCAGTAGATGAGGCGCAGATGTGGGCGCGGATGGAGCGATTTTTAGCAGCGGCGATCCCCGCAGCCGAAAAGGCGGGCGTGCGGATGGCCCTGCACCCGGACGACCCGCCGATTCCCGAGCCGCTAGCGGGCGTGGCGCAGATTTGCTCGACCCTAGAGCAGTTCCGCAAGATCTTCTTCGAGCTCGCGCCGAGCGACAGCAATTGTATGCTCTTCTGCCAAGGGTGCATGACTGAGTTGCTAGGGCCGGAAAAAATCTACGACGCAATCGCCGAGATGGCTGCAAAGAGCAAGATCGCGTGGGTGCATTTCCGCAATGTGCGCGGGCAATTGCCGCGCTTTACCGAGGTGTTCTTGGACGAGGGAGAAGTGGATATGCGGCGAGCGATGGAGGTCTATCGCGATAATGGGTTTAATGGGCCTTATATGATGGACCACACGCCGTCTTTTCCACATGGATATGGGCCATTGTACGGAAAAGCGTATGCAATTGGGTATATTCGAGCGTTGATCCAGATGGTATACAGGTAAACCGACTTGGAGGAGAGACCATGCCAGTATTGAGCAAAGAAGATCGAGCCTTCTGGGAAGAGAACGGCTATGTGATCGTCCACAACGCCGTGCCTCAGAAAAATTTGGACGCGATGGTGGCGGCGATCTGGGAATTTCTAGAGATGGACCCAGAATGCGAAGAGGATTGGTATAAGTACCAGCCCTATACCCGCGACAATCTGTGCTCGCCGATATCAGCGGCCGGGATGGTCGAGATCTACCAGCACCAAGCCTTGTGGGACAATCGGCAGTACCCCAAGGTGCATCAGGCTTTTGCCGAGATCTGGGGCGACGAGAAGTTGTGGGTCTCGCTGGACCGGGCCAATATGAAACCGCCGGCGCGCGAGGATCAGCCCGAGTGGTGCAACAAGGGGATGATTCACTGGGATGTCGATACGACACAGCAGCCGGTGGCCTTTGGGGTGCAAGGGGTGTTGTATTTGACGGATACGGCAGAAGACCAAGGCGGCTTCCAGTGCGTACCCGGCTTTCACCGGATGTTCGACGAATGGGTCAAGACCCAGCCAGCGGATCGCAATACGCGCAAACCCAATCTAACAGGGCTGACGGTCGAATCGATTGCGGGACAAGCCGGAGACCTGCTGATCTGGCATCGGTTGTTAGCTCACGGCAACGGCCACAATCGGTCTGATCGTCCGCGATTGGCGCAGTATATCACCATGAAGCCAGCACCTGCAGACGCAGAAGCCACACGCCAGGAGCGGATCATGGCTTGGCAGGAGCGGCGACCGACGCCGCGCTGGCCCGGCGATGCGCGAGATTGGGAACGCCAGCATCAGCAGCCAGCCGAGTTGACCGCTCTGGGGCGGAAGCTCTTGGGAGTGGATTCGTGGAATTAAAACCTTTTAAGGAGCTATTCAATGAGTAAGAAAGTCAACCGCGCCGTCGAACTCCTCGCCGAAGATCAGCCCATCTACTACACAGGTGCCCACGCCGGACACGTGCTGACCTACGAGCAGGGCAAAGAGGACGCCGCAACTTGGGCCGACTACATCAACGTCGGCATGGAACACGGTTCGTTCGACATGACCGGGCTAGACGAGTACTTGCGCGGCTTGATCGCCGGTGGGCCAACCCGTAGCGGGCACCGAACTCCGGCGATCATCGTCGAGGCCCCGGTCGAGGGCCGGTCCGAGGAGATCGTGCGCTACAACGCTTGGCAGTTTCGGCAGATCTTGGGCCGAGGCGCGCACGGCATTCTGCTGTGCCAAGCCGAATCAGCCGGGGCCGTCCGAGCCTTTGTCGAATCGTGCCGCTATCCGATCAACACCATCGGCGTCGGTTCCGACTTGGGCCGGGGCACGCGCGGCGTTGGCTCAGAAGGGGTGTGCGCAGGCGTGTGGGGCGCGAGCCGCGACGAGTATCTAACCAAGGCCGATCCCTGGCCGCTCAACCCGGAAGGCGAGTTGCTGTTGGGGCTGAAGATCGAGTCGGTGGCCGCCCTGCCCCACATCGAGGAAATTCTGTCCGTACCGGGGATCGGCTTTGCCGAAATGGGACCGGGCGACTTGAGCATTTCGCTGGGGTATCGGACGATGCCGCAGCCGTGGCCCGAAGAGATGCAGGAGACGCACGAGCAGGTCAAAGCGGCGTGCCAGCAAAACGGCGTGGCCTTTTTGGATGGGTCCACACCCGAAACGGTCGCAGCGAAAATTGACGCTGGGGGGCGCGTTTTCTCAGGGGGAAATGAGGAAACAGCCCGAGTGGGGCGAGCGCACACTCAGCGAGAGATGCCGGTGTAGCGCAGCCATCCAATCCAACCTGCCGACGAGGGGTGAACGGTTGCGTTCGCCCCTTGTCAATTTTGCGAGACAGATTCCAAGGATATGCAAATGTACATTGGAATATTACCATGAGCGGCGACAAAAAAACGCTGCGCAGTGCGGGGTGGTTTGGCGACGAGTGGCACCAAGGGTTTGTGTCCCGTGGCTGGACCAAAAACCAGGGCCATCCCGAGCAGATGTTCGACGGCCGGCCCGTGATCGGAATCTGCAACACATGGTCGGACTTGAATCCTTGCAACGCCCATCTGCGGATCTTGGCCGAACAGGTCAAGCGCGGGGTGTACGAGGCCGGGGGCTTTCCACTCGAATTCCCGGTTACCTCGCTCGGCGAGACGCTGATGAAGCCAACGACCATGCTCTACCGCAACTTGGCGAGCATGGACGTGGAGGAAAGCATCCGCGCCAATCCGCTCGACGGAGTGATCCTGCTGACCGGCTGCGACAAAACGACGCCAGCCTGTCTGATGGGCGCGGCGAGCGTCGATTTGCCGACTATCGCGGTGACGGGCGGGCCGATGCTCAACGGCAAGTTCCGCAATGAGAATATCGGCTCTGGCACGGATGTCTATCGCTTTACGACCGAGCTGCGGGCCGGGAGCATCTCGCGCTTAGATTACCTAGAGGCCGAGGCCGGGATTTCGCGCTCAGACGGCCACTGCATGACCATGGGCACGGCCTCGACAATGGCCTGCATGGTCGAGACCGTTGGGCTGACGCTGCCGAGCGGCGCGGCAATCCCCGGGCCAGATGCGCGGCGCAAGCGCTTGGGGCATCTGGCGGGCAATCGCATCGTCGAGATGGTGCGAGAAGACTTGCGCATGTCGCGCATTTTGACGCGGCCAGCCGTAGAAAACGCCATCAAGGTCAACGCAGCGCTGGGCGGCTCGACCAACTTCGTGGTACATCTGTTGGCCATCGCCGGACGGCTCGGCGTCGAGTTGGAACTGGACGACTTCGACCGCTTGGGCAGCCGCATGCCGCACTTGGTCAACCTAATGCCCTCGGGCGAATATCTGATGGAAGACTTCTTCTACGCCGGGGGCCTACCAGCCGTAATCCAGGAACTGAAAGAACATCTGCACATGGATACCTTGACGGTGACGGGCAAGACGCTCGGCGAAAATACCTCGGGAGCCCAATGCTACAACCGAGCAGTCATCGCCGCGATCGACCAGCCGCTCAAGGAAGCAGCCGGGATCGCCGTACTCCGAGGCAACCTCTGCCCAGACGGGGCGATTATCAAGCCGTCAGCCGCCTCGCCCGAGCTGATGCAGCACTGCGGACGAGCCGTGGTGTTTGAAAGTATAGAAGACTATAGGGCGCGGATTGACGATCCCGATCTCGACGTGGACAAAGACAGCGTGCTGGTCTTGAAGGGCATCGGCCCAAAAGGTTTCCCCGGTATGCCCGAAGCCGGGAAGTTTGGATTGCCCAAGAAGCTGTTGCAACAGGGCGTGCGCGACATGGTTTGCATCTCGGACGGGCGGATGAGCGGCACGGCCTACGGCACGGTGATCCTACACGTCGCGCCCGAAGCCGCGGTGGGCGGCCCGCTGGCCTTGGTGCAGGACGGCGATCTGATCGAGTTGGACGTGGAGAAACGGTCGTTGAATATGGCCGTGCCCGACGAAGAGCTACAAAGCAGGCACCAAGCGTGGACGCCGCCCACGCCGGTCGTCACGCGGGGTTACGCCGGCCTGTACGTCAAGCACGTGCTCCAAGCCGACAAGGGCGTTGACTTGGATATCCTAGTCGGCGGCTCCGGGTCGGATGTCTATCGAGAACCGAGGTAGTTAGCTACCGCTGCCCAAAACGGCTATGGCCTCGACTTCGACGAGCATTCCCGGCAGGACCAGGTCGGCGACCGTCACGGTAGAACTGGCAGGGGCGTGGTTGGGAAAAGCTTCGGCGCGAGCGGCCGCGTACTCGGCGTAGCGGCCCGTATCGGTGATGAACGAGGTGATCTTGACCACGTCGTCCATGGTCGCACCGGCCTCGGCGAGCACGGCGCGGATATTGGCAAAGACTTGGCGCGACTGCGCGGCCATGTCGTCTTCGCCGACGAGCTTCCCCTCCGAGTCGAGCGGGCCTTGGCCGGAGACGTAGATCGTATCGCCGACCTGCATGGCCTGTGAGATGCGGAAGTCCTTGGTCCAAGGCCAAGCGGGGTTGTGTGCTTTGCGTTGGGTCATGGTGGGTTTCCTATTATAGCGGTTTCAGAATTTATTCTTACTGCCAGAGCGGCTCCCCGTCCTCCATCATACTCTGCAAAAACGCCTCGTTTAGCTCCACTCCCAGCCCCGGCTTCTCGCTCAACACCACGTGCCCTTCCTGAATCACCGGCTCGTCGGCGAGCACCACGTCATTCCAAGTCGGATCGTCGTAGCGATGGAATTCCAAGGCGAGAAAATTGGGCACGCTAGCGCAGACGTGGGCGTCCCCCACGGTGCTCAAGGCGCTGGAATTGTTGTGCGGGGCAAAGGGGATGTAGTAGGTCTCGGCCATGTTGGCGATCTTGCGACACTCGGATAGGCCGCCGCACTTGGAAATGTCGGGCATGATGATATCGACCGCCTGCTGTTCGAGCATGTCGCGGAAACCGTAGCGCAGATAGGCGTTTTCGCCGGCGCAGATCGGGGTGCGGGTCGAGTCGGTGATGCGCTTGAGGGCGTCGATATTCTCGGGCGGCACCGGCTCTTCGAGCCACATCAGATTTAGACCTTCGAGCGCGTGGGCGAACTTCATCCCGGCGGTGGCGTCGTAGCGTCCGTGCAGGTCAATAGCCAAGTCCATGTGGGGACCAACGGCCTCGCGGATCTGGTGCGCTTGATCGACCAGATCCTCCAGTTCGGCAGGGGCCACCGACCAGTTCCAGGGATCGAGCTTTTCCGGGTGTCCCGCGTCGTCGAGATCGAACTTTATCGCAGTGAAGCCTTTTGCGCGCGCGTCCTCGGCGCGCTCTTTGTAGTCCTCATGGGCGCTATCGACGTACAGGCGCACCCGGTCGCGGAATTTGCCGCCCAAGAGCCGATAGACGGGTATGCCTTGGGCCTTGCCAGCCAAGTCCCACAGCGCGACCTCAAGCCCGGTCAGCGCCGAAATCGCCAAGCCCGACATGCCGCCGCGGAAGATGTAGCTGCGGCGGATGCCTTCAAAAAGCGCATCGACATCGCGCGGGTCCTGGCCGATGAGCTGGGCGGCCATAGTCTGGGTAGAGCCGCGCCAGCCGCCATCGACGTGGCTGGCCTCGCCAGTGCCGTAGATGCCCTCGTCGGTGTGGATGCGGACATAGTGGTAGTGGTAGTGGTGTACGCGCACTTCAGCGGTTTTGACATCGGTGATCTTCAATGGAATCCCTTTCTTCCTATATGTGCAGTTGGCCGATTGCGCACGTGGCCGCGTCGCAGTACCAGAGCACACCCTCGTGGATAGTCAGCCCGTGGACTTCGGTGGGGGCCTCGACGCGGACGACCTCCCAGATGCGCCCGTCTTGGGGATCGAGGCGGTTGATGGTGCCAGCCGAGGTGTCGGCGACCCAGAGGGTGCCGTCGTCAGCCCAAGCTAGGCCGTGGACCCGGAGGCCGGGGACGCGAAAGGAATGAACTTCTTCCCAAGTGCTGGCATCCATCACGTGGACGAATTGCGACGGCGGCGAGGCCACGTACACCTTGCCGTCCTTCCACTCTAAGCCGTGGGCTCCTGTGACGCGGCCATTCTGCTGGTCGGCGACCCAGGCGACGACGCCATTGCCGGGCGAATCGAGCTTGGCGATGGTCTGGCCCGTAGCTGGATCGAGGCGGGCGATTTTAAGCTCAAAGGTCGAGGCGATCCACATAGAGCCATCACCGAGGGTAATGCCGCTAGAGTGTGCAGTGTCAGTCTGGGCTTCAAAGAGGACTTCGCCGCTTTCGTAGTCGAATTTATAGACCTTGAGGTCCACTTGGTCGATGCACCAGAGTCCGTCGGGCGCGGCTTGCAGGCCGTTGGGCTGGGGTCCGGGGCATTTGAAACGCTCTTCAACGCGGGCGATCTGGACGGTCATAGGATGCTTTCTTTCCTAGGGGTTGGGATTAGTAATCCGCAGATGGACGCAGATGAACGCAGAATAGTAGCCATAGAATGCTTTCGGGTTTAGGCCGACAGGCCCATGAGGTAGTTCCAGTTCTGGCGGCGGATGGCGCGCTCCTTGTAGTGGTCGCTCTGGGAGACGCCCAACGGATTGGTGAAGTTGAGGATGTTGGTGACGTCCTCGGCCCGGTCGCGCTCGTTCCAGTCGGCGGGTTTGTTGGCCGCCTCTGGGTCGTGATTCCAAGTGGGTGCGGTGTTGTCCTGCGTGCGGCGGAAGAGGAACTTGATCATGTGGCGCTTGTGCGGCGAGCGGTTGGCCGCGGTGCCGTGCCAGAGGTCGTAGTGGGTGAAGGCCACGGTACCGGCCTTGACCACGAGCGGCACTTGGCCGCGGATGTTGGTGTACGTGGCCATGCGATCCGTCGGCGCGTTGCGGAACTGGGTGCCCGGGACGATGATCGTCGGCCCCATGTCGGGCGTGACGTCGGTCGGGTAGTACAATCCGAGGAAGCGGTTGAGCAGCACGTCGCGGTTGTTGAGGCCGTCTTGGTGCCAGTTCATGTGCGGGGAGTTCGGCTGCTTGCAGTGCCAGTGGCGATGCGACTGCACCTCGTAGTCCGGGCCGAGCAGGCTGACGAGCGCGCCTTTGACGGTCGGGTGGTCGAGCACTTGCCAGAGCTCGGGCACGGCTTCGGTGATGGCGTCGCCGGGATTGGAGTCCAAAGCATCGAGTTGGGCGGCGATGGACTCGTTGAGCCCGGCGGGCAATTCCGGCTCGACGAGGTGGTAGCCGGTGACGAGGAAACGGGCCACCTCAGAGTCGCGGAGCAGATGCTCATTCATCGGCGATAACCTCCATTTTCTGTAGGATGAATTCATAGCCAATCACGTCCAACTCCCGGTCGTCGAACGGGGCCTGTAAGTGGGGGAATTGGACGATTTGCCAGCCGTCCACTACGGCGTCGTGTACAGTTGCGTAAGGCCAGTCGGGCGTTGATTCCGCGTGGATTTCGGGCGCGAAGCCCGCGACCGGCTCGATGAGCGTTAGGCCGATGATGTTGGACATGACGCTCGGGGTGCGCGCCTGCAAGTAGAGCAGGCGTTGGCGGGGTGCGTCCATTGAGGTTGAATCACTCCTGTCATGCGGGGTGTGTACAGCGCGGCGCTTAATATAAAACGGTCGTGCGGTGCGGCCAATGACACCACTTGATAGCAGTTCCTCTCTTCCTTAGCTTGCCCTGCCGCATGGAATTCTACTAAAGGAGAAAATATAAGGTGCAGTACAAAACCCTAGGCCGCACAGGCGTCAAAGTGTCTTCCCTGTGCTACGGTACCATGGCTTTTGGCGGCGATGCGGACGAGGCGACCTCCGGGCAGATGTACCGCTACTGCCGCGAGTTGGGGATCAATTTTTTCGACTCGGCCAATGTCTATTCCAACGGGCGTTCCGAGGAGATATTGGGCCGATTGATCCAAGGCGAGCGCGACGAGTTGGTAATCACCTCAAAAGTCTGTGGCTCAATGGGCGACGGCCCCAACGAGCGAGGCCTGTCACGACGGCATATTGTGCAGGCCGTAGAAGCTAGTCTCAGGCGGTTGCAGACAGACCGCCTCGACCTCTACTTCGTCCACAACTTCGACGAAGATACGCCGATGGAAGAAACCCTCGCCGCGCTCGACGACTTGGTGCGCGGCGGCAAAATCCTCTATCCAGCCGTGAGCAACTGGGCCGCTTGGCAAATTGCCAAATCCCTCGGCCACTGCGCTCGCGCGGGGTTAGCACCCTTTGCGTGCATTCAGCCCATGTACAGCTTGGCCAAGCGGCAAGTAGAAGTAGAAATCCTGCCATTGGCCCGCTCAGAGGGTTTGGGCGTGATTCCCTACAGTCCCTTAGGCGGCGGCTTGCTGACCGGCAAGTACGGGATCGACAAGCGGCCCGAGCGAGGTCGCCTCTTGCAGCAGGACAACTACATCAAGCGCTACGCCAATCCCGTGTTCTACGAAGTCGCCGAGCGCTTCGTGCGCTATGCTGGCGACCAAGGCGTACATCCGGTGACCTTGGCCGTCGCTTGGGTCATGGGGCATCAAGACGTGACTGCGCCGATCGTCGGCGGGCGCGACCTAGACCAACTCAAGCCATCGCTGGCCGCACTCGATTTTGCCATGTCGGCCGAGATGCGCGATGAGGTGTCGGCGCTTTCGATCACACCGCCGCCAGCCACCGACCGCGACGAAGAACTGTTTTAAAGGAGAAAAACGATGAGACCCAACAAGCTGCGCGAAAAACTCAACGCCGGCGAGCCCACGCTAGGCACCCACATCCACACCACCTGGCCTTCGATCGTCGAAGCCATAGGGCATACCGGCGAGTACGACTACGTGGAATTTGTCGCCGAGTATGGCCCCTTTGACCTGCACGACTTGGACAACCTCGCCCGAGCCGCCGAGCTGTGGGACTTGGGAACGATGATCAAAGTCGATGCCGAAAACCGCGCTTATGTGGCCCAACGGGCCATCGGGTCGGGGTTCGGCAGCGTGCTCTTTGCCGATGTGCGCGACCCAGACGACGCGCGGGCCTGTGTGCGCTGCGTGCGCGCCGACGCGCCCGAGGACGAAGGCACCTATGGGGTAGCCATGCGGCGCTTTGCCTATATGAGCTATGGCGGCACCGCAGAGTACGTCCAAGCGCTGCGCGACGTGGTCGTGGTGTTGATGATCGAAAAGCAAACGGCCGTCGCCGACCTAGAGGCCATGCTCTCGGTAGAAGGGGTCGAGATGGTCCAATGGGGAGGGGCCGATTACTCCATGAGCGTCGGCAAGGCCGGCCAGCGTGGCGACCCGGAAATTGCCGCAGCCGAAGAAAAGGTTTTTAAGACGGCCTTGGAAATGGGCGTCCATCCACGCGCCGAGATCAACACAGCCGACGACGCCAAGCGCTTTCTCGACATGGGAGTGCGGCACTTCTGCGTCGGCACGGATATAGCGGTGCTATACGGGTATTGGCGCGATCAGGGCGAGGCGATGCGGCGGGCGCTGGAGGGTGAGTAGGCTAGCGACGCTGTTAGTGGACTAACGATGAGGCCCGCCCTTGCCCGGCGGGCCTTTTTATTTTACCGCCGCCATGCGCTCGTCCGCAGCCCTTCGATGCCTTCGGACAAGGCGCGGCGATAGAGCCACAAGTCGCCGCCATACGCTATGCAGCGAAAGCCTCGGCGCAGCATCTCCGTTCCTTCCTCAATGGTATTGACCAAGTAGCCAGCGGCCTTGCCGTGACGCTCGCAGGCATCGACGACGCGGTCGAGGGCGGCGGTGAATTCGGGATGGTCAAACTGCGCGGGAATCCCCAAGAAGTTGCTCAGGTCAAAACCTCCAATCCACAGTATATCAATCCCATCTACGGCGGCGATGCGATCGACGTTTTCGAGGCCGGGCCGGTTTTCGATCTGAGCGATCAGCAGACCCTCGGTATTGGCGTGGTCGATCTTGCTGACGATGGAGCCTTCGGCGAAGTGGTCGTGGGCGATTTGAAAGGCTGCGCCGCGCTGGCCAATGGGCGGGTACTTGCCCGACTGCACGATGACCTCAGTCTGCTGTGCGTCGCTAACCATCGGCACCATGACGCCTCGGGCCCCCACGTCGAGGACGCGGGCAATGAAGTGATATTGGGTCGCCGGCACTCGCACAAGCGGCTCGATGTGGTCGGCGTTGGTGGTGGCGATCAGGTCGCGCACCGTCTCGACGCTCCAGCCGGTGTGCTCCATGTCGTACATAATGAATTCAGCGCCAGCCTCGGCAGAGAGGCGGGCAATGCCCGGGGTGCAAAACTCAAAGGTCATAGTGCCGATGACCGTGCCGCCCTCTTTGAGGGTGCGTTTGACTTTGTTGGGTTTCATCCGAGTTGTCCGGCCTCCGTATGCAAGGTCTCGGCGCTGACTATCGAAGCGAGAACCAGCAGGCCGTCGTAGTCGCGAATCTGGTCGGGGCGCAGCTCAGTGGTGTTTTCCGCTAGAAACTCCCACTCGACCCTTGGGGATTCGTCGAGTAGGTCGAGACCAATGTCGCCGAAGCCGAGGGTACCGTCGTCCTTGAGAAAGTCGCGGGTGACGCCTATGCGAAAGGTTGTAGTCATGGCGACAAACAAGATAGGGCCTGATGGGCAGCTATCAAGGGGAGAGACGGGCTGTATCGGGCAGGTATCACATTGTCTGCGATTAGCTACAGAAAAACGACTGCACAACGGCGATCCCGCCAGACAAAAAGGTGCTGCGATTATCTGTACATACCGCCTCGCTAGTCGTGCCGCAGATCCTCGCGCTCCATCCACAGGCGCAAGATGCGCGGCGATTGCCGCAGATAGTAGAGATAGGGCCGGTCCTGCCAGTGCTTTTTGGCGGTGCGCTTGTTGTCGTGGGGGTGCATGTTGTACTTCCCCCGATAATCGAAGACGGTCTTCTTGTGGTTGTCGAGGGCAATGGTCAGAATGCGCTGCGGTAGCTTGGCCGGGTAAGTTAGCTGCATCGACCACACCGACCGCTCGCCCTCTGAGCAGCGCCGGGCATACGAGGCGGCGCAGTGGTGCATGACGCGCCCTTCGGCTAGCAGGTCGAGCGAGGTGCGCAGTTCGCGTATTGACCAACGCACGCGCTCGCCCGAGAAAGCGTCTTCTTCCTCCCACTCGAATCCGCGAAAACCAGACGCCTCCCACGCATCTTCCTCGCCGAGGGCGTAGTCGTCGGCGTTGAGATCGCCGTGCCACTCGTCAACCAAGCGCAGCAGCTTGGTGATGCTACGGCCCTTCATCGAGAAATTCGGCTGAGCCGGCGGCCCTTCAATGAACTGGCCGTTAGGACCGGGCAATTGCTGGGGCACGAATTTCTGGTAGTGGATATAATCGACAATTGGGCCGATGTACGTGGGTTCCAGCATGGGTTGGTTGGCAAAAAAGAGCATCACTGTCTCCCAGAACGGCTCGTCGCGCTGGTAGTCCTTTAGCCGCGTGGATAAAACGGCCCAACTCGTGCCTCCACCCATGCCGGCGAATTGCGCCCAGCGCAGGGCGCGAGAAACCGGCCACTGCCGATTGGCGTTGGGAAAAAGGTGCGCCATGCGCTTGGTCAGCCGCAGCGGCAGGTCGGCCTTGCGGATGTTCTGGCCGATGCCGATGTGCTTGAACCACTCCTGCTCGCGGTGCGCTGTCCGAAGGTTTCCTTGGAGGAAGGCGGTGTCCATAAAAGGCGGCACCTCGTAGCGGGCCAGCAGATGCCGGGTAAGGCTGCGGAACTGCGCCCGAGGGCTGAGGAGGTCGGTGCGCCACTCCTCGACGGGCCGGAGCCAGTCGCCGTAGTGGCGGGCGAGTTGACCGAGGGCGTCCTCGTAGTTGTTGCCCTCTTCGCGCGTCCGATTGAGGAATCCCGTTTTGAGGCCGAGGAGGTCGGCGCGTCGCTCTACGTGCTTGAGCAGGCGGTAGAGAGCTTGACGGCGCTGAGGGTTTTCGACCGCAGCGAAGAGCGCGACGAGCTTCCGGCTGAGCGGATACATTTCATCTGAAGGGATTTCGCCGCGGAAGGCACGGTCAATGAGGCGGGCACGGCCCGGGGTGTGGCTGCGGCCGGGGTGCGGTGCGATCGGCCGCAAGGTGTCGGCGGCGAGTTGACGCTCGATTGCGAGCTGGCGCTCGGTTTTGTCGCGCTGGATCGCTAGGCCGTTTTTGCGGCACCAGATGATATAGTTCGAAAGGGACGGGAAGCCGAGCGTTGCGGCGTAGTGCCGGAGGGCGTCGTCAAATGCTGGCCGGGCCGATGCAGTCGTCATGGGCACTTTCCTGAGAAGGGCTAAAAAGTAAAAGGCGCGGAAAGAGTGTAATTATGTCAACGAGAAAATCTCGGAGCGTCCTCGTCCGTTTTGATTTTGCGGAAAGTAAGTGCCACCAGAGTGCTATGTGCCGATGCGCTCCAAAGCCACGGCCGCATTGGCGCGGGCGTAGCGGTCCTCGTCGTCGATGTTTTTGCGCAGGGCGGGCACAGCTTCGGCGGCGGCTGGGCCGATCTTGGCCAGCGAGAGTGCAGCGTTGTGGCGGATCCAGTTCTCGGAATCTTGCAGGCGACGGCTCAAGGCGGGCACGGCAGCTTCGGCGGCCGGGCCGATATTGCCTAGTGCCTCGACTGCATTGCGCCGCACCCACTCGGCCTCGTCGTCGAGGGCGCGGGTGAGATGGGGCACGGTGTCGGACGCGAATCGGCCGAATAGTCCGTGCCGGTAAGCCGGGATATATCCGACGCCTCCGAGAAGGCATTCTGCCCTATTTCCAAGGCCACTTAAGATCTCCTATCGTACGCGGTTGACTCACCATAACGGTTTAGCTCACCCACTGGTTCCGGTTCCGGCATAGTCGGCCCCGTCACTACCGGAGTTCCATCACGTAAATATGCCAGTTGCCGGCTCGGTAGGACACGAAGGCGATATGGCGGCCATCCGGAGACCAAGAGGGAGAAACGTCGATGCCTAGGAAGCCGGTCGGGTTGTTTTGGTAGGTCAGGCGGCGTTGGTTGCTCCCATCCGCATCCATCACATAAATATCCCAATTGCCAGCGCGTAAGGACGAGAAGGCGATGTAGCGGCCATCCGGAGACCAAGAGGGCTCACCGGCGAAGGCCTCGTGGTAGGTCAGGCGGCGGGCATTGCTCCCATCCGCATCCATCACGTAAATATCCCCGTAGCCTCCGTCGCGGTTGGACGAGAAGGCGATGTAGCGGCCATCCGGAGACCAAGAGGGCTCATCGTCGTCGGCCTCGTTGTCGGTCAGGCGGCGGGGATTACTCCCATCCGCATCCATCACGTAAATCTCATTGTTGGACACGAAGGCGAGGCTGTCCTCGAAGGCGAGGCTGTCCTCGAAGGCGAGGCTGTCCTCGAAGGCGAAGAAGTCCTCGAAGGTCATTCCCGGGCCATCCGAGCCATCCGAGCCCATGTTACCGTCACGATTGGACACGAAGGCGATATGGCGGCCATCCGGAGACCAAGAGGGAGAATAGTCGCTGGGCTCGTTGTCGGTCAGGCGGCGTTGGTTGCTCCCATCCGAACCCATCACGTAAATCTCAGAGTTGCCGTCGCGGTTGGATTGGAAGGCGATATGGCGGCCATCCGGAGACCAAGAGGGAGCACTGTTCCAATCCAAGTGGTTGGTCAGGTTGCGTTGGTTGCTCCCATCCGCATCCATCACGTAAATATTACTATTGCGGCGGTCGCGCTCGGACGAGAAGGCGATGTAGCGGCCATCCGGAGACCAAGAGGGATCATCCCCGAAGACCAAGCCCTCACCGATTGCTGGGCCCGCCGGTCCGGTCGGCTTTTCGTCCTTGTCGCAGGCGAGCAGCCCCAGAGCAACGACCAGGGCCGTGCTCAGGTTTACAAAGAGGAAGCGGTTCATGTGTAACTCCTTTTCATCCTACCCGCATCAGAAGTACAACATAGTTCACTAAAAGATAAAGACAAGCGCCCCCGCCGTTGACTCACCATAATTGGCCATGCAGATTGCAAGCTACGCTGTCCCGAGTCAGTTAGTACCACAACTTGACGCGGCGTTTTTAATTCTGCATAGAGGCGTCTTCTTCCTCCCACTCGAATCCGCGAAAACCAGACGCCTCCCACGCATCTTCCTCGCCGAGCCGGAATGTCGGCAATGCGCTACGCGCCGATGCGCTCCAAAGCCACGGCCGCATTGGCGCGGGCGTAGTTGTCCTCGTCGTCGATATTCTTGCGCAGGGCGGGCACAGCTTCGGCGGCGGCTGGGCCGATCTTGGCCAGCGAGAGTGCGGCGTTGTGGCGGATCCAGCTCTCGGAGTCTTGTAGGCGATGGCGCAGGGCGGGCACGGCTTCGACAGCGGTCGGACCGATATTGCCTAGTGCCTCGACTGCATTGCGCCGGACCCACTCGGCCTCGTCGTCGAGGGCGCGGGTGAGATGGGGCACGGTGTCGGACGCTGTGGTGCCCAAGTCGCCGAGCACATCGGCGGCCGCGGCGCGGAGCCACCAGTCGTTTTCGCCGAGCAGTTCCACCATGTGGGGCACAGCGGCGCGACCGACGGCGGAAAGGGCAAAGACCGCGTCGAGTTGGCTAGGGTTGGTGTGTGCGTTGGCTAGATTGGTTTCAAGACGCGCTTTGGCCTCGCCGCGCAGCGCGTTCAAGAGAACGGGCATTGCTTCCTCGCCGCGGGCGGCCAAGGCATATACGGCGCGCAGCCGCTTGGCTTCGGCTTCGGCGTCTAGGGTCTGACGCAATTCGTCGAGCGAAACCGCTTTAGGAGCTGCGGTGCCATCGGCGCCGCGCATCCAGTCCCAAGCGCGACGACACAGTTCGGCGGGTGGGTCGGTGCCTTCGGCTTGCCAAGTGCCGTCGCGATGGTCCCACGAGGGTGTTTGCGGCTCGCCCATGCGGGTGAAGAGGAACTTGACCATGAAGCGGTCGCGGTCGCTGGCGTTGGGCATGGCGCGGTGCCAGAGGTCGTAGTGGACGATGGTCACTGTTCCGGCCTGACCGCAGAGGGATTGTTCTTCTCGCTCGTAGGCTTGTTTTGACGAATTGTAGTATTGGGTGGCCGGCAAAATTGCGGTCGGCCCCATGTCCAAGCTGACGTCCTGCGGATAGTAGAAGGCCATGGTCCAGCGGGTGCGGTGGTGGCGGACGTTCTGGTCGTTTTCGTAGCTGTCTTGGTGCATACCTTGGCCTTTGGACCCGCTGGGATTGTGGTGGCAGTGGCGGTGCGGGTGGATGAGGTAGGAGGGGCCGAGGAGGCTCTGGAGAGCACCGTCAACAGCGGGATCGCGGAGGATTTGATATAGGTCCGGGACTTTGGGGAGGATGTCGTTGCCAGGATTGCCTTCGGTGGCAAAGAGAGTTTCGATTTGGCGGTGGATATTTTGGTGGACCGCGGGCGGATGAGCGGTTTGCACGGTGATATAGCCATTGGTCAAGTAGGCTTGGACTTGGGCGTCGGTCAGGAGGATGGGTGCGGACATGAGGCTGGCCTTTTTGCTATAGAGAAGGATCAATGCACTAGTCAAAAATAACGACAATTGGCCATGCAGATTGCAAGCTACGCTGTCTCAACAGCTAGTACCACAACTTGACGCGGCGTTTTTAATTCTGCATAGAGAGCGGCACAAAAACTAGCTGCTTCCCGGACAAAGGAGGGATTGTGTCGGGTCTGGATTACGCGCTGATGGCGCTCTACATGCTCTTTTTGGTGGGGATGGGACTGTACTACAGGAGATTCGCCCAACAGAGCATGGAAAATTACTTCCTCGGTGGGCGCAAGATGAAGGGTTGGATGAGCGGCACCAGCTATGCGGTCACCTGCATGAACGCCGACGTAGCGCCAGCGTACTGCGGTATGACGGTCATCACCGGGACCTTTATCTGCTGGTGGTATTTGAGCCGCTTCGGGCTGGCACTGATGATCGGTGGGCTGCTCTTCGCCGTATGCTGGCGGCGGTTGAAAATTTTTACCTCGCCGGAATTTTACGAACTCCGCTTTGGCGGTGCGGCCGCGCCGACGATGCGCGCTTGGGTCTCGCTGCGCAGCGCCTTTGTCGCAGTGGTAGCTTGGACTGGGGCGGGGCTTTTGGGGCTGACGAAAGTGTCTGAGGCGCTCCTCGGCTGGTCGCGCTTTGAGACCTTTTTGCTGGTCATTCCAATCATCTTGGTCTATGTGGTGCTCTCCGGCTATATGGGCGTGGTGATATCGGATTTGATCCAGACCGCGATCATGATCGCGTCCTCGCTGATACTGATGGGCTTGGTCTGGGCCGACTTCGGCGGGCCGACAGGACTCTATCAGGCACTGGTGACGCAGTTCGGAGAGGGGGTTGTTAGCTGGCATCCGCCGATGAGTCACGAGCTTTTGGGGGTGGTGGGGATTATCGCGTGGACGATGGGGACCGCGATCGGCTATGGCGGCGACGTGGCCCCGATGGCCGGAGCGATGGAGGGCCAACGGCTGCTGTCGTGCCGCAACAGCCGCGAGGCGACGCGGATGTACGTCTGGACCGAGATCGTGCTCTTCCTAATGCTGGCGGTGCTGACCCTGCCGGCGCTGGGAGCGATGGTCAAATGGCCGGGTCTGCACGACGGCAGTATGGACAAGGAACTGGCCTACGGTCTTTTGCTAGGCCACTACCTGCCTTCGGGTCTTTTGGGGCTGGCGTTGGTGGCGATGTTTGCCTCGATCATGTCCACGGTGGACTCCAACATGAACTTCGGGGCTCAGGTCTTTATCAATGACGTGTATCGGCGCTTTATCAAACGCGGCGCTGAGATGGCCCACTACATGGGCGTTGGTCGGGTGGTGATGCTGGCGATCATGGGCCTCTCGCTGGCGGTCGCGCTACAGGCCGAGAACGTCATCGACATCGCGGTCTTCATGCTCGGGCTTTCCTCGGCTGAACTGACGGCCAATTGGGGTCAGTGGTGGTGGTGGCGCTTTAACGGCAAGGCGCGGCTGGCCGCCTCGTTTGGCGGGCCGGTGGTCTTTCTCTTAAACAAGTACGTGGTTTTCGCCCATTTGATCGATGCGGGGCAGGATACGGCGTATGTGGTGGTGCTCTCGTCGATTGCCGCGACGTGCCTGCTCTGGATTGCGGTGGCACTTTGCACCGAGCCAGAGCCAGAGGAAAAACTCTTGGCTTTCTACAAAGAGGCTCGGCCAATGGGATGGTGGGGGCCGATCGCACAGAAGGCGGGCGTTGAGACCGGTGGCGGCGCACCGATTATGCACGGCCTAGGCCTTGCCCTGCTTGGTGCGGTGGCTGTGGGAGGGGGCATTATCGGTTTTTCGGGATTTTACGTGGGGCGCTGGACTGTGGCGTTGGTCGGCGGGTTGGTGGCGCTGGTGCTGGGGGTAGCGTTGCGAGGGGCGTACACTCGATATATGCGACGAGTGGGCGCGGACGAGGGGTAACGAGATAGGTAGTTACTGCGACGTGACCTAGGCCGACAGTGGCCGCGCCTAGAGTACAAAGGGCACTTCCGCTCGAATTCCCACTCGACGCGGGAGAAAGATAGCATGAGCCGCTGTGACGCCCTACCCCTTGACGGCCTACGCCCGGGATTCACTCGACGATCCGCCTCAGTACCTCTTGCTCAAGTTCTGAGAGCGTCTCGTAGAAGTTGCGCCGCACGGGATTGTGATGCCTGAGACTGATCATCCTATACCAGGCTCTTTCAAAGGCAAACACGGCGACGGGACGGGGAGTATCGGTCGTATTGGGCGTGCCACGATGCAGGCACCGAGGATCGCGGATCAACACGTCGCCGACCTTCAACAGCAACTTGCGTAACGGCACATTGCCCTTCTCGATTCTCTCTAGGGCTTCTGGACGCGGCAGCAGATGCGTGCCGTCGGCCACCTCGAAAGGACCATTGTCCTCGCGTACATCAACCATGGCAAAGTTCGCCGTGATGATAGCCGGCGGTGGCACGTGCCCAGGCTCCTCGGGAAACAGCGGCGGCACATCGCCGTGCCATTCCTGGTACACGCTGCCTTTGGCCGGCGTGTCCGTCGCGTACTGGACCATCTCGGCATCATCTCCTAGTAGTCGCCTGACAATGGCGATGATGCTGGGATCGCCGTGAATGCCGGACTGATAAAAAGGGGATTCAAAGGGCAACTGTATATAGTGCCGCATTGGACCCCGGTTGGGCGCGGTACGGATTTCGTCGAGGTGGTCCTCGTACACGGGCGCGAAGGCCGCGGCAACTGCTGCTACCGCGTCCAGAGGTAGGTGCTGTTCGAGAACAGTGTAGCCGATTTGGCGCACCCAAGCCGCGTGCTCTGCGATCCGCTCTTCGCTCATTCCCGCGATTCTAGCCATGCCAATACGCCTCGGTGAGGTGGCCGTCGATGGTGAGCGCTTCTTTGGCTCGGTAACACATATATTGTTCGGGGATGATCTGGCTCATCGCTTATTTCCCTGGTTTTTGAGAATGGGCTGGGTGAGGTCTGAGAGACGTAATCGCTGCTTGCCCTGCTCGTCAAAATTGTCTGGGTCTAACCAAGTTAGAAAAGCTTTTTCTAACTCCGGCCACTCCGAATCGATGGCTGCGTACCACGCAGTGTCCCGATTGCGGCCATTATAGACTGTTGCTTGGCGAAAAATCCCCTCAAACGAAAATCCCAGCCGTTGGGCGGCTGCCCGCGATGCTTTGTTCAGGCTGTCGCATTTCCACGAGTAGCGCCGATAGCCCAACTCGAATGCCTTCTTCATCATGAGGTACATGGCCTCGGTGGCCAATGGCGTTCGCTGTAGCTGCGGGGAATAGTGGATGTGCCCCACTTCAATAGCGCCGCTTGCAGGTGCAATGTTGAGATAGCTCGCGACGCCGCATGCTGTTCCCACACGCTTGTCCACGATGGCAAAGAATAGTGGATCGTCCCCTAAGCACGTCTCGTTCATCCAGTCCCGGTAGCTGTCTTGGTCGGAGAATGGGCCGTATGCCAAGTAAGTCCAATTCTTGCCTTCCGTATCAGAGGTATCGGCCTGATACAGGTCGTCAAGATGGCTATCGACGTGCAGTGGTTCCAACCGACAAAGGCGACCTTCTATGCACTCTCGCGGCGGATTGGGTGGTGGCGTCCAATCCGGCAGTGCGAAGCTGATCGGCTGTCCAAGGGTATTGGTACGTTCGCTCATATCATACGCGGCGCACTCTCTCTGGCCGTGATCTTCCCATGTTGCGCAACGCGTCTTTGTGTTCCTGAACCGTGCAGTGCTTAGGCGCAGACAGCCGCGTCCGCATTCCAGCGGTTGAAGGGAGTATGCACCTCTTGCGCCAGCCGGTCGCGGGTGTCGCGCCAGAGCTTTTCCCAAGTCGCAGGATCGCGCAAGACGCTTTCTGGGTTAGCCCTGCTGCGAGCGACAAAGCCGGGGAAGAGGTCGCGGCCCGTGGGCTGGCCAATTGGATTGTAGCGCAAGTCAAAGCTCCAGCGCACGTCGTCGCTGTTGTTGGCCAGCGAGCCGTGGATGGTGTGTTGAGTGAGGAAAAGCACATCGCCGGGCTGCATGGGCACCGGCATCGCCGCGTCCATGTCCATAAACAACTCGGGTATCCACAGCCCCCCCGGCCCTCCTGGACAGTGAGTTTGCAGCCCTCGGCGATGGCTGCGAGGCATAATCCGCAGACAGCCGTTTTCGAGCGTCGCCTCATTGAGCGGAAACCACACCGTCAGGACCTCCGAGTCGTCGGCTTCGGGCAGGACCACGCCGTTGTCTTGGTGCCAGTTGGTGGCGCTGACTAGGGCTTGGCCGTTGTGGTTTTTGGGCACTAGGCGCTCGGGCGGCTTGAGTCGCACATGCTGGACGGGATTGGACCAGATCTCGGGGCCGACAATGGACTCGACCACGTCGAGGAGATTGGGGTTGGTAATGCAGCGAAAAACGGCTGGCCCAGCCCAGAAGGGAGTGTCGGCATCAATCCCCGTCTGGGGCAGGGAAAAGTCGAAGTACTGGGCGTGGATCTGGCCGCTCTCGACGACGATTTGCGTTAGGCGCTTACCAAAGGGCAAGTCGTCGTACGTGGATGCGATCTGTCCGGCTTGGTAGAGTTCGCGAGCGAGCTTGTCGAGGACGCCGTGGTATTCGTCGATAATAGGCTGGATGACCTCGTCCACATTGAGCATCCCCCTCACTAGTAGGTAGCCTTCTTTGTCAAAGTGTGCGAGTTGTTCGTCCGTCAAGCATGGCATATGCTTTCCTCCGCAGGTTGAAGGATTCAATCTGCGCTTGAATATAGCGCGATATGATCCATTTGCGAATAGCTGAAAGGAGAAGTGCCGCAATGGCTATGGATTTCCCCAAACTCGACGAAGCCCTGCGCCTAGAGCGCCTGACGCCGCCGACAGACAAGGTGCGGATAGTGCTCGACACCGATACATACAACGAGATCGACGATCAGTTCGCAGTAGTCCAAGCGCTGCTCTCGCCCGACCAGCTCGCGGTCGAGGCGATCTACGCGGCACCTTTCTACAACATTCGTTCGTCCGGGCCGGGCGACGGAATGGAGAAAAGCTACGAGGAAATCCTGCGGCTATTGGAGCGGTTGGATATTGCACCGGAGGGCTTGGCGTTCCGGGGAGCGACGGATATACTGCGGGACGACGCACCGCAGGAAAGCGCGGCGGTCGATGACCTAATCGCCAAGGCCAACGCCGCCGCTGACCCGCTCTACGTGGTAGCCATCGGCGCGCTAACCAACATAGCTTCAGCTATCCTGAAAGACCCTTCCATCATCGAGCGAATCGTCGTGGTCTGGCTCGGCGGCCACGCGCTCTACTGGCCGACCGCTGACGAATTCAACCTCCAAGGCGATCTCATAGCAGCGCAAGTAGTCTTCGACAGCGGCGTGCCCTTCGTCCAAATCCCATGCCACCCCGTGGCCTCACACCTACAGACGACGCTGACAGAGCTGGAGCACTACGTCAAGGGACGGGGGGCGATTGGCGACTATCTGGTCGATATCTTCGCCGCCTATGCCCAAAATCACTTCGCCGCTTCCAAGGTAATTTGGGACATGTCAGCGGTCGCTTGGCTGCTCGACGCGTCGTGGGTGCCGACCGACGTGGTACATAGCCCGGTGCTGACCGATCAAAAGACTTGGAGCCACGACCCGTCGCGGCACTTTATGCGCGTGGCGCGGACGGTGCGACGCGATGCGATTTTCGGAGATTTGTTCAAGAAACTGGATCGGCTTCTTTCACCTGCCGACAGGCGTATTGAATAACCGCATCGCTCAGGAAGTACCCTTGCTCCCGCATCTTATGCAAGAGAGGTCCCACAGTCTCGACCATTCCTTCCTTCTTGGCGCGCACTAGGATTCCTGCTGTGCCAGTGATAGGCAGCCCTAACGCTTCGGCAGCACGTCGCGCCTGATGGTCATCGAGCAGGAGCAAAGAGTCGGCATGTAGTCGGGCGAGAGTGATCGCTTCGGCTTCGCCACGGCCTAGGACGATGGAAAGCGAGTCGGGCGGTTGCGGAGACTCCATATATTCCAACCACGGTGTATCGTCCAAAAGGCGATGGCCGGGAGACAAATGCTCACCGGCCCTAATTTCTGCTACAACGGCAAGGGGTGCCGCTATGCGACTGTAGAGTTGGGGTAATAGGTGGAGATGAGATATACCGGCGAGGGCGATTAACGGACCGCTGTCTGCGACCAGGAGCCGTTCACGCATTCTTGAATTCGGCGTCCAGTTGATCTTGGTCCAGATCGACTACTGCAACGTTCAGTTGGCTCGCTTTCAACAGAAATTCAGGCTTTTGCATCCCGCTCATTTCAGCCGCCTTGCCCGCAGATATGCGGCGAAGTTCAAAAAGCTTCAAGGCGAGCAGGAACCGGGCCTCGCGCTCAAAATCCTCTGGCTCTGATCCCATCAACAGCAACAGCCCTTTGCGCACGGCCTTGACCGCAGCCTCGATAGCAGCGGCAGACAGTTGATCCGTACCCGCCTTTATGGACGTTTGCTGCACGGCGTTGACAGCAGCTAGGGCGCGGGCGCTGCGCAGGGTGTCGAGCGATTCTTCCAGCAATGCTTCCGATGTCGCTGAAAGCAAGGCGATTGGCTTGCCATTGGAAGTGATTACCATCTCTTGCTCCTGCGCGAGTTCCTTCCAGATAGCAGCCGATTTCCCGCGCAATTCGCGGACTGAGACAAAACGCATAGAAAACTCCTTGTGTACATGATAGTGTACACACCTATAAACTACCTGTCAATCATTGCGCCGGAGCTAGTCGATTAGTAGCATTCATTCATGGCCACCGTCGTCCTCACCGAAAAGCCCAGTGTGGCGCGCGACATTGCCCGAGTCCTAGGGGCCAACAAACGCGGCCAAGGCTACGTCGAAGGCAACGGCTATATCGTCACTTGGGCACTAGGGCACCTCGTGCAATTCGCCGAGCCAGATGATTACGGCCCGCCTTGGAAGGGCCGCTGGTCCTTTGCCCAGCTACCGATGATCCCCGAACAGTGGAAGCTCAAGACGACGCGCTCGACCTCCGATCAGTACCAAGTCGTCAAAAAACTGCTCAACAGTCCCCAGACCGAGCGCGTCATCTGCGCCACAGACGCCGGCCGCGAGGGCGAACACATCTTTCGCCTGATCTACGAGCACGCCCGCTGTAAAAAGCCGTTTAGCAGACTGTGGGTTTCGAGCCTGACCGACGAGGCAATTCGCGGCGGCTTCCGCGCCTTGCAGGAAGGAGCGGCCTTCGATCACCTCGCCGCGGCTGCGCGGGCGCGCGGCCAAGCCGACTGGCTGATGGGCATGAACCTGACCCGCGCCTACACCGTCCACAACAAGGCACTCTGCACCATCGGCCGCGTGCAGACGCCGACCCTGTCCATGGTAGTAAAGCGCGATGCGGCAATTGCCAGCTTTGTAAAGGCGTATTTCTACGAGTTGGTAGCGCAGCTAGCAGAGGGCTTTGCCGCCAAGTACTGCAAAGACGGCCAGACCCGCATCGACAAGAAGGAGGAAGCCGAGCGCCTGCATCGCCAGCTCAGCCCCAACAAGGTCGGCACTGTCCGCAAAATTGAGCAGAAAGTTAAAAGAAACCGGCCTCCCCCTCTCTACGACCTCAACAACCTCCAGCGCGACGCCAACCGCTGCTTTGGCTTCACCGCGGCGCAAACCCTCGAACGCGCCCAAGCTCTGTACGAAACCCACAAGCTCATCACGTACCCGCGCACCGAGAGCCGCCACATCTCCGAGGACATGGTGCCCAAGCTGCCCGGCATCTTGGAAAAGCTCGCACACCCGCAAGCATCAGTCGCATTGGAGCGCCTGCGCGGCGGCCACCGGCTCAGCAGGGCGTATGTCGATCGCACCAAACTAACCGATCACCACGCCATTATTCCCACCGGACAACAGCCCGCCCCCAATCTCGCACCGGACCTACAGAAGGTGTACGACTTAGTGGTGGCGCGCTTTGTCGGCATCTTCCTGCCCGACCAACAGGTCGAGGAGACGACCGTCTTGCTCGACATCGGCGGTGCCGACTTTGTCGCCAAAGGGTCCGTCGTCTTAGAGGCCGGCTGGACGGTCGTCACCATACGGCCTCCAAACGCTGCAAAGAGCAAAGAGAAGGAAGAGGACGACCAGCGGGCGCTCCCGCCGCTGCAACAAGGTCAGCAAGTTCACGTAACGAGCATGGATGTGGTCGAAAAGGAGACCAAGCCGCCGCGGCCCTACACAGACGCCACACTCCTAGCGGCAATGAAAAACGCCGGCCGCGAAATCGAAGACGACGAATTAGCCGCGGCCATGAAGGAATCGGGGCTAGGCACGCCAGCCACGCGAGCCGAGACCATCGAAAAGCTGATTCGCACCGGCTATGTAGTCCGCGACCGCAAGGCGATCACCTCGACGGAGAAGGGCAAAGCACTCGTGGGCCTGGTCGCCGAATCGCTGCGCAGCCCAGAGCTGACGGGCGAATGGGAGCAGCAACTCAAGGAAATCGAGGAAGGGCAGCGGCCGGTGGCGGGGTTCTACGAAGGAATCGCCGACTTGGTGAAGTCGCTGGTGCCCAAGGTCCAGCAAGGACCAGCGCTCTCGCCCGAGCAAGCGGCGCAGGCACAAGGCAATAAGAGGGGTAAGGGTAAGAGTCGAGGCAAGGTGTTAGGGCCTTGCCCCAAGTGCAAAGAGGGCCAAGTAGTAGAAAACGCCAAAGCGTACGGATGCAGCCGCTATCGAGAAGGATGCAGCTTTACTATCTGGAAAACGGTGGCGCGCAAGAAGCTGACCGAAAAGCAGGCGCAGTTGTTGATGGCCAACGGCCGCACCGAAAAGATGCAGGGCTTTGTCTCCAAGGCCGGCAAGAAGTTTGCAGCGCGGCTCAAATTCGACGACGAGTTCAAGGTCGTCTTCGAGTTTGACGACGGGCCGCGGAATGGCTCCTCAAAGTCGGAAGGACGCCCCTCACCCCAAGAGAAGCCGCCAGCGGAAACTGCCCCCCTCACCTGTCCCAAGTGCCAACAGGGCCAAATCATCGAGGGCCAGCGCGGCTTTGGCTGCAATCGCTATCGCGAGGGGTGCGACTTCGTGGTGTGGAAGGAAATGGCGGGCAAAAAGTTGACCGAAAAACAAATCCACACCTTGATCGCCAAAGGCAAAACCGGAGTGATCAAGGGTTTCAAAAGCAAAAAAGGCAGCAAATTCGACGCGCGGTTGAAGTTAGGGCCGGAGTGCAAGGCCGCGTTTGACTTTCCCGCTGGTGCGCGCTGATATGGCCCTCCAACGCTGCCCGTGGCTCGACCTCGACAAACCCGATTACGTCGCATATCACGACCGCGAGTGGGGAGTCCCAGTCCACGATGACCGCAAGCACTTTGAGTTTCTCACCCTCGAATCCGCCCAAGCCGGCCTCAGTTGGTACACCGTCCTCCGCAAGCGCGCCAACTACCGCCAAGCCTTCGCCGAATTCGACCCTGCCAAAGTCGCCCGCTTCAGCGCGGTTACGGTCGAACAGATGCTCCAAGACCCCGGGCTAATTCGCAACCGCCGCAAGATCAGCGCGGCCGTGGAAAATGCCCGGCACTTCCTCGCCGTGCAGGACGAATTCGGCAGCTTCAGCGCCTATATCTGGCGCTTTGTCGGTGGCGAGCCTCTCGTCAACGAGTTTCGCACCCTCGCCGATTTACCGGCCACCAGCCGCGAATCCGACGCCTTGAGCAAAGACCTCAAAAGCCGCGGCTTCAAATTCATCGGCTCGACCGTCATCTACGCCCACATGCAGGCCACCGGCATGGTCAACGACCACGTCCTCGACTGCTTCCGCCGCAGTCAGATTCTCGACGCGGGATAGGTTCCCCACAGGAGCGTTCCCATGCTTAGCTGCACACCCAACGCAGCAGCCTGAAAAATTGCCAAACTAGCGCGGCTTGCGTACTGTTCCGACCCAATCCTCTCACCCCACCAAGGAGCCTCTCATGCACGTCGGCACCCAGCAGTTCACTACAACGGACGAAGACCTCGAATATCTAGCCCGTCACGGAGTCTTCAACAAGAACGAAAACTTCATCACATTCCACCGCGAATACGGTTGGGACGTCGAAGAGTTGGTCGCCAAAAAGGAGAAGTGCGCTCGCTTCGGCGTCAATATGGAGATGGTCGCCCTGCCCATGGCCCAGTTCAACGTCAACGGCGAGGCCGTGCCCAACTTTATGATGGGCAACTACGAAGAGGGCGACAAAGAAATCGAACTGGTCATCAACATGGTGCGACAGGCAGCCGACGCCGGCATCCCAGCCATCAAATACTACCTCTGCGCCCTCGAAAACCAGCGCACCGCAAGCACGCCCCCCGGTCGCGGCGGCTCCATCTACAGCACTTGGGACCTCGAAAAGGCCGACGCCGATACGCCGCGCTACGACAAACCAGTCACCGCAGAGGAAAACTGGCGTCGCATCACGTACTTCTTGGAAAGGGTCATCCCGGTCGCCACCGAGTGCAAGGTCCGCATGGCCTGCCATCCCTGCGACCCCTGGCTGCCGCCCGGCTATAGGGGCGTCGATCGCGTGATGGGCGGCTTTGACGGCTTCAAGCACTTTATCGAGATCTGCCCCAGCCCTTACCACGGCGTCAATCTCTGCTTGGGCTGCATGGCCGAAAGCGTCGAAGATCCGCTCAACGAGGTCCCCGAAATCATCCGCTACCTAGGCTCACGCGACAAAATTTTCCTCTGCCACTTTCGCAACATCGTCGGCAAGCGCAACAAGTTTCAAGAGGTCTGGCCGGATGAAGGAGTGATGAACATGCACCGCAACATGCAGGCCCTCAAAGAAGTGGGCTATCAGCACATGTGCGTCCCAGATCACGCGCCCGGACACAAGGATCCCCACAGTATGCGCCAAGCTTGGGCGTACGAGTTCGGCTATATCCAAGCCATGATCCAAGCGGTGATGGACGAGAATGGAGCGAGCGCGTGACCACATTTCGCAGCGTAGAGATCGGCAAGGGGCTACTGGCGGCCTCTTGCCGATCTCGCTAGGTAGCCCATGAGCACCGCCCATCCACTGCGCGACATCAAGCGCATCGACGGGCCGCCCGGCCCGTATCTCGAAGCAATCGGCACCATCTTTGCCACCTTCGGTCCGGCCACCCAAGACTCCGGCAATGTCTCCTATGGCGTACAGGTTGGCGACGAGCGCTTCTTCGTCAAAACCACTAACCCCGGGGCTGAGGCATTCTGCGACCACGCCGCCCGCGTGGCGCTCCTGTACAATGCGGCCCGGCTCAGGCGAAGTTGCAATCATCCGACCTTGCCAGCGCTGCACTGCATCGTCGAAACTTCACACGGCCCGGCACTCGTGTACGATTGGGTTGACGGCGAGTGCTTACATGGCGGACGCGACGATCCGCAATCGGCGCATCAACGCTTTCGCCGCCTGCCTACCGACGCCATTCTCACCGTGCTCGACGCGATCTACGACTTGCACGTCCAGCTCGTCCAGCGCGGGTGGATTGCCGTGGACTTCTACGATGGCTGTCTGATGTACGACTTCAAGCGCCAAGCCATGCACATCGTGGATCTCGATAACTATCACTTGGGGGCGTTCACCAACCAGATGGGACGGATGTTTGGCTCGACGCGCTTTATGGCCCCAGAAGAATTCGAGCGCGGCGCGCGCATCGACGAGCGCACGACCGTCTTTACCATGGGCCGCACCGCAATCGTATGCCTCGGCGACGACATCGGCGGGGCGATGGGGGAGGTCGTGCAGCGCGCCTGTCGCCCGGAGCGCGAGGAGCGTTACGGTTCGATGGAGGAATTTTACGCGGCTTGGCAGCAGGCGCGGCGGCTAGGATAGGTTTCGTCTGCTGTACCCTTTAGGTACCAACGCCGTATCGCCTAGCTCCCATTCTGCATCTCAACATCCCTACCGGCCTCAGAGCACACCCCCGCTGGCACGGTTCTTGTTTCCTGTTACCTATCTCAACGGAAAGGAACCGCATGCCCTCCACTGTCCTCTCAGCCGCCACACTCGGGATTGACGCATATCCAGTCCACGTCGAAGTCGATACCGACCGCAGCTTGCCGACCTTCACAGTCGTCGGCCTGCCCGACTCCGCAGTCCGCGAAAGCAAGGAGCGCGTTTTAGCGGCCATCAAAAACGCCGGCTATCAGTGGCCGCGGCGCAAGGTCACCATCAATCTCGCGCCGGCCGACCGCAAGAAGGAAGGCTCGGCTTTTGACCTGCCCATAGCCGTCGGCGTCTTGGCGGCCTCCCAGCAAATCAAGCCTTTGGGTCTCGCCGAGTTCGCGCTCTTGGGCGAACTATCGCTCAACGGCAGCGTGCGCCCAGTGCACGGCATGCTGTCCATGGCCACATCCCTGCACCAGCAGGGCCTCTACGGCATGATCGTGCCGACGCAAAACGCCCGCGAAGCCGCCATTGCCAATGGGCCGCTCGTCTATGGCGTCAGTTCGCTGAGCGAAGCCCTAGCCATCTTGACCGGTGACGCACGCCAACGGCCCTACGAATTGAACGTGGAGGAGGTGTTTCGCAGCAACGCCAACTACGGGGTTGACTTTGCGGACGTGCGCGGCCAAGATCACGCCAAGCGCGCCCTCGAAGTTGCCGCCAGTGGAGGGCACAATTTGCTCATGGTCGGGCCGCCTGGCTCGGGCAAGACCATGCTCGCCCGCCGCCTGCCCACGATCCTCCCAGCGCCAACCCTGCAAGAAGCGCTCGCCACCACCAAGATCCATTCCGTCGCCGGCATCCTTGCCCCAGGCCAAGCCCTAGTCGCCACCCGACCCTTCCGCGCCCCGCACCACACCGTCTCGGACGCGGGCCTCATCGGCGGCGGCGCGTACCCCCGCCCAGGCGAGGTGTCGCTCTCCCACCACGGCGTGCTGTTCCTAGACGAGTTGCCCGAATTTCGCCGCAACGTCGTCGAAGCCCTGCGCCAGCCGCTCGAAGACCACGCCGTCACCATCACGCGGGCGCAGATCGCGATCGCCTATCCAGCGGATTTTACCCTCGTCGCGGCGATGAACCCCTGCCCTTGCGGCTATCTTTCGGACGCCCGCCGCACCTGCACCTGCTCTCCGGCCGCAATCCGCCGCTATCGCGCGCGCGTTTCCGGGCCGCTCCTCGACCGCATCGACATCCACATCGAAGTGCCAGCCCTCGCCTACGACGATTTGGCCAACAAGCAAAGCGGCGAAAACTCAGCGCACATCCTCCAGCGCGTCAACGCCGCCCGCCAGCGGCAACTCGACCGCTTTGCCGGCGAGCTATTCTGCAACGCCCAGATGAACACGCGGCACATCCGCCGCCACTGCTCGCTCGACGACGCCGGGCAAGCCCTGCTCGAAAAAGCCATGGCCCGCCTCGGCCTCTCCGCCCGCGCCTACGACCGCATCCTCAAAGTCGCCCGCACCATAGCCGACTTGGCCGACGCCCCAATCCAGTCGCAGCATCTAGCGGAGGCCATACAATATCGAGCACTCGATCGCAGCGGCCTTCAGTAGCCCTAGTGGGGTCGGCTAACGGGGGCCGAGGATTAAATAAAAAATCTTGACGAATGAACGGATTCTTAACTCTATTTTAATGGCAACAAATAGGAGGTAGCATCGTGAGTGAGCCACCGACGCCCGAGCGGCCCTATCCATTAGACCACGAGGGACGCATCGCCCGATTGGAAGGTATTATCGAGCAAATCGATGTCCGGCTGGGCCGTGTCGAAACCAAAATCGACAGCATTTTACGGTGGATCATTGCCCTGCAAGTGGCGACGTGGGGTCTCATCGGAGCCTTAAAGCTGTTCGGCTAGCGGGCGTGGCAGGCGGGAGAACCCACCACAGCATAAGGAACCGACCATGTCCCCTAGTCCCGACCCGCGAATTCCCTGGTACACCCCCGTCGATCCGGTAACCGTCGAAAAGCTCACCCCAGACAAACCCCACCAAGGCAAGGTGCTGGCCGCCGTCCAAGCCCACGCGGATGACATTCCCCTATTCTGCGCCGGCCTCGTCGCCAAGCTCATCGCCGAAGGCTACACCGCCTATTTAATCCAGACCACCAACGACGAAAAGTGCGGGCCGGGCACGATGGGCGAGACCATCCTCCAAAACGAGCGCGAAATCGACGTGCTGGCCGAAGAGTTGGGCTTCAAACAGGTCATCCACCTCGGCTACCGCAATCACTTCCTCGACGAAGCCGCCCCCACCGAGCTGAGAGCCCGGCTAGTCTTTCTGATCCGCGCCCTCAAAATCGACACCATCACCACCTTCAGTCCTTGGGGCCACTGGGAGGAAAACCCCGATCACTACGTCACCGGCCAAGCCGTCGAAGCGGCGCGCTGGATGGCTGGCATGAACAAGGATTATCCCGAACAACTAGCCTGCGGTATGCAGCCTCACTCGGTCAAAGACCTCTACTACTGGACCTGCCGCCCAGGACAGCCCTACAACACCATCGTCGATATAGCCCCTCATCTCGACGCAAAGGTCGCCGCCATGAGCGCCAACAAGGCCCAAGGGCCAGCGGGTGCCCACGGTCGCCGCCTCAAGGAACGGCTAGCGCGTCAGGGCAAGTGCCTGCCCGCTTTGGGCGATGACGACGAGGAGGCCGACCGCCAGTACATCCGCCTCTTTGGCTTGCAAGAATACCGGCGCATCGGCGAGCCTTATGGCTTGGACTACGCCGAGGCGTTCTATTACATGCCGCCCGGCGGAACCTTTACCGGCGCGATGAGCGCAGCGGAAATCGAGCGCTACATCGCAGACCACGCCGAGGACTTGGGCTGAAAAGTGTCGGAGCGCGTTGTTGCGGAACAGAGACTGAAGACGCCAATCCGTTTACAGTTTGGCAGTGGTTTCTTTAATTTGCCCGCACAACGGATTGGGGAGAAACCGCCATGAAACTCACGACGGAACAGATCGCAGAATTCAACACGCGCGGCGTCATCATCGCCCGCGAGGCACTTACCCACGACGATTTGCAGCCGGTAATCGACGAACTATCCACGTGGATCGACGCCCGCGCGCAGACGCTGCACGACGAGGGCGAAATAGCGGACCTGCACGAAGACGCCCCGTTTGCCACGCGCTACGGCTTGCTGTTCAAACAGTGCCCTGAGATCGGCCACGGCATGGACATCATGCACTATCGAGGCCGGGCGATGTTCGAATTTTTGCGCAATGAAAACTTGCTTGATCTGCTCGAATCGCTGCTAGGTCCCGAGCTGATCTGCAACCCCATCCAGCATCTGCGTGCCAAGCCGCCGCAAGCCTACGAAAACCGCGAAGGCCCCTCTTTCCACAACGCGCCCTGGCACCAAGACGCCGGCGTGATGATGCCGGAAGCCGAAGGGTCTGACGTCGTCACCTGCTGGTTCCCTTTGGCCGAAGCTACGGTAGAGACCGGCTGCATGGAGGTCTTGCCCGGCCTCGTCGAGACCGGCTATCTCCGGCATTTGGCGGCCGGCGGCACCACCATCGCCCCCGAGGCCATGCCCCACATCGAACCCTTCCCCTTGGAGTGCAAGCGCGGCGACGTGGTGCTCATGAGCCGCTTTACGCCCCATCGCTCCACCCCCAATTACTCCGACCAATGCCGCTGGTCGCTGGATCTGCGCTACCAGCCCACTGGCCACCATACCGGCCGCACCGGCCACCCCGACTTCGTCGCGCGCTCCCGCCGCGATCCGTCCAGCGAGCTGACCGACTACGAGGAATGGTGCCGCTTGTGGATCGACGCCTTTGAAAATCCTCGTGGCGTTGTCGCACATCGCGGAGAATAGAAGGGCGCTAACCGTACGTTTTCGCTCGTGCTTTGAGCTTTGCTAGGAATTTCCAGACGGCTTCTTTGATTGCAGCTTGGCGAATGGCTGGCTGCACTGAGCGATTGCAAGGAGACGACGATGGCTCAACCACGCATTTTTTTTGACCACGACGGTCGGCACCCGCTGATCTACATGTACGAGCCGCCGATGCAGAAAGAAGAGCTGGAGGCGGCGGTAGACGAGTTGGTGGGGACGCCCGTCGAAGCGCTGTCGCTAACCCTAGGCGATGCGCAGAGCCTGCTCTACGATTCGCAGGTGGGCGCGTTGTGGGGACGGGATATAAAGAAGTGGCCGCATCTGATCTGGAAGCGGGCCAACCAGAATTTCACCCAATTGATCAAAGCCGGCTGCGATCCGCTCCAGGTGCTCTGCGACAAAGCCCATGCCAATGGCCTGCTGCTCTACGCGATGCTATTGCCGCAGCAGGGACCGCGGGAGTTGATGTTGAAAAGCTGGGAAAATCCGCGCTTCGCCGCCGAGCAGCGCAACCCGCAGCCGTTGGAGATCGGCAGCAAGGGCGGTGTGGACGCGGAGTGGCCGGGGTATCGCGCGTGGGATTACGCTTGTGATGCAGTGCGCGAGCGGAATTTGGCGATAGTCGAGGAAGTGCTCGCGTGCTATCCCGTTGACGGTTTTGAGCTACAGCTCAATTACTGCCCCTATTATTTTCACCCCGATGAGATTGCGGCCGGGACGGGGATTATGACCGAGTGGATAGGGCGGGTTTACGCGGCTGTAAAAAAGAGCGATCCGGCACGAGAATTGGTCCTGCGCGTGCCAGCGAATCTGGATGGCTGCCGGGCGGTGGGGCTGGAGCCATTGGAGTGGATGCGCCGGGGCATTGTCGACGCGATCGTGCCCGAGGCATCGGGAGCGGCGGATCCGTCGGCGGATTTCAGCCCCTTCGTCAAAGCGGCACACGGGACGGCGTGTCGGGTCTTGCCGGCGTTACAGAGTCGGATCGACAGCGACCGGGTCAGTGAGGGGACGATCGAAATGGTGCGGGCGGGGGCTTGCAACTATTGGGCGCAGGGAGTCGACGGCCTCTATATCGCGCATTGGTTTGGCTGTTGGCCGTATAAGGCCGATTTCTACCAGAAGCTGCGCGAGGTGCCCTTCCCCGAGACCATGGCGGCCAAGGACAAGATCTATCGAATCCCCAGCGAGGGCAGCGCGCCGGCACCGGAGGCGATTGCGCCGAATGTCGCTAATCCGCTGCCCATTGAGTTGGCAAAGGGACAGGCGTTACAGGTGGGTTTTGCGGTGAGCGATGATCTAAAAAAATGGGACAAGGTCAATCGGGTCCACGAGGTGATCTTGCGGGTGCGAGTGCAGGAGACGACGGAGCGGGATCGCCTGCGCTTTGCTTTTAACGGCAAAGAATTACCGCAATCGCTGCTGCGCAAAATCAATCAGATGTACGTGATGGATGCGCCGCGCTATCGAGTTTTTGGCTATTGGTATGTCTTTCGTTTGCCCGAAAAATTTAGGCCGGTGCAGGGGTGGAATGTGCTGGAGGTCGAACTGCTCAAACGGGACGGGCAGGCGCTACCGGCTGTCGTATTGCGCGATGTAGAGCTGGAAATCAAGTACTTGATGGGGAAAAATTACCATCGGGGTTTGATCGATGCAGATCTGGGACCGGGTGAATTGTAGCTTCTCTGCACGGGGGCCTAGGTAATGGTGCGCCGCTACGGGCTTTATTTGCTGCTGACTGTTTGTCTGGGTTGGTTTGCATACCAGCAGAGTTGACTTTTCATATCGGCACCTCAAACCACCCCGCACGAGCTTGACCGAGCAGGCGGTTTGCATTAACTCACTCTAAGCTGCCAACGCAAACCGAAAGACAGGTGCAAAGTGGACCTAGACAAACTGCTGAGCGACGTGGATCTAGACGAAATGCTGCGCCTCTACGACGAGGCGGCTGAAGAGCTGATGCAAGTCGCCATCAGCGACGGCCACTTTGCCGACCGCGATCCAAGCGGAATCATCTGGCCGGTGGGCAGCGACCTCGACGCGCTCACGCGCCGCGCCGAACTGATCGGCACCATTCACGAGGGCATTCCCTCGCTCCGCGACAAACGCCTGCAAGAGGCATACGACCACTACGAGCACGTCGGTCCCGCCTACCACCAAGCGAACCGCCTCTACCTAGCAACGCGCCAGCTCTTCGTCGAACGCGGGCGTGGCGATGCGCTCGATTTCCACGCGCTCTACCAATCGGTCTATCTACACGCCCTAGGCCGCGACAACCCCTACACCCTCGACGAAGGCGAGGCCGCCCTCGTCAAGCTGCGGGTCGCCCGCGTGCCGCTGTCCCACGCCCACGCCGTCGCCGAGAAGATACAATCCGGTGCGGCGCAAAAAGAGCCCGCGACCGACTCGGGCGACGATCCGCGCTTGGCCGAGCACTACGCCTGCGAAATCGACGGAGTGCGCCACGCCGGGACCCTGCGCGACCTGCTCAGCGAAGTTGCCGAGCGCGTCGTCGATTACCTCGCCGCTGGCGAGCACCTCGCCATTCGCTTTAACACCTATAGCAACTTCATCTATCTCGGCATATCGGTGTGGAAGGCCATCACGGACGCCGACGTGCTCTTGGCCCGCATCGAGGGGCGGGTGCGCGCCCAATGGCACCAAAAGCTGTGCAAGTTGGTCATGCTGGGTAAGGGCATGCTACTCAAGTTCCTTCAAGCCCACTCCGAAGATCCCGCCCAAATCAAGCCGAGGGAATTTTGGTACGGCCAAGAGTACAGCTACCTAACCCGCGACATGATCGACCTGACGCGCCGCTTAGTCGGCTACGTCAACCGACTAGCGGGCCGAGCGCGAGGAGAAGTCGATCTGGTGGTCCTGCCCCCACTGCTCGACGGCAAGGCCAAGGGCCGCTTTCTCGAATACCAGCACGTCGGGCGACGCCAGAGCCTCGGCCCATGGAGCCGCCGGGCACGCCTCTTTCAGTGGGCTTACCTCTACTACCGCACCGGCAAGAAAAAAATGAGCCTGCTAGCGGCTCAGCTTCCAGAAGCAGAGCGCCTCAAAGCCGCCAGCGCCCAAAGCAGCGAATGGGGAAGGAAATCGCTGGACATCTTCGGCATTGAATTGACCGTAAGCGCCGACCCGCTCTTCGCCGCTACCGCCCGCGACCTCGGTCTAGCCAACAAACAGGAGAAGGTTCTTTTTCTCCCCACACACCGCAGCCTCTTCGACCATCCGGTGATGAGTACCCTGATCCACGACCCCCGCTTCCTCGAACTGATGGGCTGGCGCGAACCCCCCGCGCCGGTGAGCCTCGCCCGCGCTCGCCTGACCGAACCCGCATCCCTACGCATTGGCGGGCGCTCTTTTTCGCTGATTGGCTTTACTACCGAGGAAGTTGATCAGATCATGGAGAAAGTCGATGGGCACGTCATTATGACCCGCTCAGCCGACACGAAAAATCCCACGCGCCGCTTTGCCGAGCTCCTCGCACAGCGACCAGGCGTCGTCTATGGCGAGGGCACCACCGCCGCCTTTGAGCCTCAGTGCCTGCCCATGCAGCACGCGCTCTTTGCATACCTGCCGCCCGACGTGATCATCGTGCCGCTAGCTTTTCGCGGCCTGCACTCGCTGTGGCCCAAATGTCCCCGAGGCAATCTCAATATCGGCAGCGGCCGGGTCGAAGTGATGGTTTGCCCGCCCATGCTCGGCGAAACCACGCTCCTACCGCGCAAGCGCGCCCTGCGCACGCAGCTAGAGCCGGCGACGCTCTTCCAAGCCGTACACATCGCGCGGCTTTTCAACCCGGAACCGAGCTAAGAGTCTATACGATGTCCAAAATCCTTCGTGCCGTTCCTTGTGGGAGCAGCACTAGGCATCCCTCCTCGAAAAGTCCTCAACGTCAAGGCCATTCGACCCTCCCCGACTCTTGATCCACTTCCTAGGGGTTTAAAATCTTGACCAAGGACAAATATGTTTTTATACTTCTTTCTCTTGTTTAGTGCCGTAACTCGCTTTCTTGGAACTGGTTACAAAGACAGCAGGAGGGAGTCGATTCCAAAGATTCCTGTAGGGTATGTATGTGGAAGAAGGGGCTAGCTACTGTATCTGCTGACAAGCTCGTGGCCCCACCGAGACGTTCTCTGTAATCTAGGCCAAAAACACAAAATAGGAGCAAAACAATGACAAAAGAATCACTTCAAGAACATATCTCTGAGTTCTTAAACGATATTGAGATTGATAGAAACGCCAAAGTAGCTTTACAAAAAGCTATTGGTATATTGGTAGACCAACATGTATCTGAGGAAAACTTGAAAAACAGGTTAAACATACTTTTTGAATATGAAAAACACTATCTGGAACTTATAAAAGAGTATAAGGAAGAGATAAAATTCTCAGCTTCTTTACAAGAAGATCTGAGACGAGAGCGATCTCAATTTTTTACACAGGTACTTAGAGAAGTATCAGAGACTCTTAAAAATGCTTCTGTTGATAGCAGTGTTGCTTCACAATGGACTCAAGACCTAGTTGATAGTTATACTAAAAGCATAGATTTAAGTGGTGATCTGGCAAAAACCCATGTTATTGACGTAATTGGAAAAATAAGAGAGAGTGCGAAATCAGAAGTAAAGCCAAAAATATCAGAAACAAAAAAACAGGTGGCTAAAAAGGAAGGAGAATAGATGCCGTGTTATTTTCTAAAGATATCCTTGCGTTTATCCTCTTTACCTTAAAAGAAGCAAGAGAAGATTTAGTCCGAGAGTTTATAAAGGAAGACCAAGAACTGTACCGTCCGATGTTTCAGTACGAAAAAAGTAATGTACAGATGATGCTAGCCAGAGAGAAATACATTATGGTTTGGTTAGACAAGCATTGGAATCTGATTGAAAAAATTCTTAGGAATCAAGAAATTGAGAGTAATACTCAGAATGAGATTCGCGATAGCTTTGTAGAAGTATTTTTAAGGCTACTAGAAAAATTCGATACGGATGGGAGAGGTCGGGCTTCCCCTTTAGCTATTAGGCTTTTAAAAGAAAAAATTGACAATCTGGAGCAACTGTTAAACTTGGGAGATAGAGATGAGAATAGGATCAATAAATTACACTACGACCATGCTCGACATAAAAGAATTTTCGAAAGAAAATTTGCTGAATTGAAAGGGGGATAAGATGAAACTTTTGGATATGTTTGATAAACTAGATGACATTATTTATAAACCGATAGAGTTGGTAACGGATTGGGCGAGGGAACCATTAGAGGTGCGAGACCATAAAAGGAAAGAGCAAAGTGCGGATAACGCATTAGAGAGGGAACTCAAAAAAAATGAGAGAGAAAAAGAAGTCGCTTCCGAAATAAAAATAAGAGAAAAAGAAGCTGCTTCCGAAATAAAAATAAAAGAACAAGAAAGAGAAGCCGATATTGCCATAAGAAAAGAAACAGAGATCGTCCGTATCATTACTGAAATTGAAGCATTGAAAAAGGATCGAGATTTTAATAGGATGAAGGATGTATCTGAAGCAATATCGAAATATCAAAAAGAATTAACGAAACTAAATGTAAATGCAGCAAATGCTATTGCAAACATGCAAGTTGATCTTAGAGACAAAGCACAAAACTTAGTTATAGAAAAAACTAAAAAATACAGAGAACTTCAAAAGGTCGCGACTGAAGAAGCAATGGAAGCTTTTAAGAAAATTGGATCGGATTTTGGAGATAACGAATTCGCAAGAGACTCCTTAAATGAAGCTGTCAGGACTAGATTATTAGGTATAGTCAACACAGCAGAGACTTTTATTAAGGACTTGAATGACGATCTTAGATCGATTAATAGCAACATTGACTTATTAGCACAGAGTGGGCAGAGATTTATTGAAAGATTTACAGATCGATTTCAGGCCCTAGGATTCTCGGACGAAGAAATCAAAAACCTTAAAGATGCCAAAGAGGTCGAAGTTAAAGTAATAGATAAAGAGTAACCAAGAGTTCAGGCTATCTTTATCCTGATAGATATGTGTTTCAGATCCCACGCAAATGTACTCGTTTAGTGGATGGACTACTGCCCTAACTGACGGAGCGAACCAATGGCTCTCTATTTTGTGAACTACGATCTACGCAGGCAACGCGATTACTCCGAACTCTATGAGGCGTTGCAATCACTGAGCGCGGTGAAAGTGCTTGAATCAGTATATTGCTTTAGACACAACAATACGACTGCTGAAGCACTACGTGACTACTTCATGCAATTCATTGATGGGGATGATGGCGTGTGCGTAACTGAGGTTACCGACTGGGCAACGTATAAAACAGATGGTACCCCGAACGATCTGAGTTGATTCACGCGCTGATCGTTCTGCTTATCCGTTCTGTGATTCTTGTACACGACTGTTGCTGATTGTGGGTAGACTCTTAGTGTAAACGCCGGAAACAGGGCATTGCACTAGGGGGCTTGTCTTTCGCTTTCAACGGTTTCAAACTCGCCTTACATCCTTTACATCAATGAAGGTTATGTCTCTGTGGTTGTCCCTCCACCAACCTATAGGCCGTGTCGCGAATCGAAATCAAATACTAGCCTTAAAAAAGCTAAATAAAGCGATAGCTGCTCGGCCTCCCGCCGGCGCGGCATGGCCGCATCCTCGCGCGCGAGCAACCGAGCGGGGATATCTTCTACAAACGGCAATAGCGCGCACTGCACCCGTTCGCCACTAAAAGTGGAGGCTCAAATACCCCAACCCAATCTCGATTGGCAGGACTAAAGCGGTATGTTAAATTGAAAAGCGGAGATAGCGGTCTATGAATGCAATGTCCCTACAACCCCATCTATGGACGCGGGAAGAATACGAGAAAATGGTATCTGCCGGCGTTTTTCATCCAGAGGACCGACTTGAGCTGATCAACGGGGAAATCCTCGAAATGACACCACAAAGCCGTGCCCACGCTACAGCAGTCTGTCTAGTGAATGAAGTCTTGAGCGCAATATATGTCCAAGGCTTTACCGTGCGCGTCCAAGTCCCCATGGCCTTGGGAGAGTCGTCCGAGCCTGAACCCGATGTCGCCGTAGTCCGCGGCCAACCACGCGATCACCTCGCGTACCATCCCACGGTCGCTGCACTAGTCGTCGAAATCTCGGATTCCTCGCTGAGATACGATCGGGAACACAAGAAAGGATTGTACGCCGCCAGCGGTACTCCCGAGTACTGGATCCTCAATCTGGTAGATTACTGCTTAGAGGTCTATAGAGACCCAGACCAAGAACGGGAAACCTATCAGTCCTGCACAGTACTTACCCGCAACGACACGATCTCCCCACTCGCCCGTCCCGACGCGACCATCTCCATCGCCGACCTACTGCCCTAGCCTGCTTTCGCGGCCCAATCCCGCGGCTTGAGAAATCTAAAAGAGCGATAGCTGCTCGGCCTCCCGCCGGCGCGGTATTTCCACATCCTCGCTCACGAGCAACCGAGTGGGGATCTCTTCTACAAACAGCGACAGCGCACACTGCACCCGCTCGCCATAGCGCTGACGGCTGCGCGCCCGCAGCAACACCAACTCCTCCTCGGCTCGCGTCATACCCACGTAAAAGAGCCGCCGCTCCTCGGCGAGGTCGGCGTCCCGCTCGCGGAAGGGAATGAGTCCGTCCTCCACCCCGCAGATAAAGACCACTGGAAACTCCAAACCCTTGGCCGCGTGCAAGGTCATCAGCGCGACGGCCTCCGGGCCTTGAGGGCCGCCCCGCTCCTCGTAGTCGGCCTCCGCGCCTAAGAGCACAGTCTCCAGTAGCTGTTGGAGCGTTCCAGCCGCGTCCGCTACTCGGGCCAAGTGCTCCAAATCCTCGTCCTCCGAGTCCCCGAACTCGGCCTGCCAACGGCGCACCCAAGCACCTGCCCCCTCCTGCTCAGCCCATTGCCTGTACTCTGCTATCCGCGCCTCTAGCGCCTCGACCCGGTCCTGCGCTGCAGCCGACAGTTCCCCCCGCCGCACTTGGCGCAAAATGTGCGGTTCCACGCCCATGGCCTCTAGCGCCTGCCAACGGCGTACGGCCTCTTGCGAGAGCGAGGCATAGCGGGCAAACGCCAACGCGGCCCGCACGGCCGGCGCTTGCAGAAAGCCCTTCTGCCCAACGAGCCGGTAGGGCAGGCCCTCCTTGCGGAAGCACTCCTCCAGCACTTGGCCTTGGCGGCCTGTGCGGAAAAGCACGGCAAAGTCGGCGAAGCTCCGCGTGCCCTCTGCTCCGGCATCGGTCTGCACCATATCGGTGCCGCCAACCATGCGGGCAATCTCCCGCACCACCGCAATGCCCTCGGCCGTCTCGCTCTGCACCTCGATTAGGCGGATTCTTTCCTTCCCCGGGCGCACGGCGGCCAGTTCAATGGCCTCTCGCTCTGGATTGTGGCCGACGACGGCCGCGGCCGCCTCGACAATATGCCCCTGCGAGCGGTAGTTCGCGCCTAGATGGAAGAGTCGCGTATCCGAGAAACGGTCGCGCAAGTGAACGAAGTGGTCGGGCGAAGCGCCGCGAAAGCTGTAGATTGCTTGATCTGGGTCGCCGATGGCCATCAGGCCCGCGCCCGCACCCGCTAACTGCAGGACCAATCTATACTGCGCGGCGTTGAGGTCTTGGAACTCGTCTATCAGCAGATAGGGGAAACGCGCTCGCACCTGCTCCCGCACGGCGGCATCCGCTTCTAAGAGGCGCAGCAAATCCAAGAGAATGTCGTCGTAGTCGCAGGCTCCAGATGCATGGAGGGCCGCCTGATAAGCGTCGTAATGCGGTCTCCACTCCTCGGCCACCTCATCCGGCCCCTGCGCCGCGGCCTTAGCCAGCGAGATGGCTTGGCTGGCGGCGGCAACCGACCCCGTCAAATCAGCATCCGCCAGCGCCCCTTCCAGCAACCGACGCGCTTCCACCTCGTCGAGCACCAGCTTTGACTCGCAGCCCAACTCTCGCAAGAGCGACAACGCCAAGCGGTGAAAGGTCCCCACCTGCATCGCGCCCAGCCCACCGCTCAACAAGGCGCTCAACCGCTGCCGCATCTGTCCAGCCGCCCGCCGGGTAAAGGTAATGGCCATGATCTGACCCGGGGCCACGCCGCTTGCGACCAGCCGCGCAATGCGCCGCGTCAGCACCCGGGTCTTACCCGACCCTGGCCCAGCCACGACCACTAAAGGCCCTCCTTCGGCTTCTTCGATTTGCTGCTGTGCAGCGTCAGGTGCGTCCGCTTCCTGCTCTGCTTGTGGGGTGCTATCGAGCTTTGGCGTCTGTACCGCTGGAACGTGGACTTCCTCAGCCGTCTTCGCAACCGCCGGTCCCAAGTCGAACAACGCCCCTTGCCCTTTTAAGCGCGTCCGCTCTTCCTCGGTAAACACGCTGATTACGCCGTACTCTCCATCGTGGCCGGGGTAGATGTCCACCTCGCCGCAGCGCATCCGGCGCACGCCCTCGGCCACCAACGGCCCAGCGCAGCTTTCAATCGCTTCGAGTCCGGCGCGGCGTAACACGTCGAGTTCTGTTCCTACTTCGGCCAGCAGCCGGTCGTACACGCCGCGGACTTTTTTGCTTTTCGGACCAACGCCAACCGCTGCGCCGATCACTTCGTCGAGCGGGATCAAGTACTCGTAGGGCGGAGCAACCTCCGGTCGAAACCCCTCCGGTCGATCGGCTAGCTTCTCCACCCGGTGCAAAACCCCCACCGTCAACTTGCGTCCGCACACCGGGCAGATCCCCTCGGCGGCTAGCGTTTGCGCCGGCTTGTAGCACACCGCGCACTTGCGGTGGCCGTCGTAGTGGTATTTGCCTTCTTCAGGGTAGAACTCCAAAGTGCCCAAAAAGCGCGCTGGGTCGCGGTCTTTGAGCGCAGCGTAGATGCCCGGATACGAGCACTCCGTGTCAAAGCACGTGGCCTCGCGGGCCAGTTTTTGCGGCGAGTGGGCGTCGGAATTGGATACGATCGCATAGCGGTCGAGGGCCGACAGCCGCCAGTTCATCGGCGGATCCGAGGACAAGCCGGTCTCCACCGCGAAGATATGCGGCAGCAAATCCTCGTAGCACTCCTCCAACGAGTCAAAGCCCGACGAGGCACCCAAAGCGGCAAAGTGCGGCGTCCATATATGGGCCGGGATAAAGAGCACCTTCTCGTCGGCTTCGAGACAAATCTCTAAAAGATCGCGGCTGTCCAGCCCCAAGATGGGCCGGCCGTCGGACTTCAAGTTGCCAATGGCACCAAGGCGGCGGTTGAGCCGGGCGACGGATTCGAGGGAGGGCAGAATGACGACATGGTGGATCTTGCGGGTCTTGTCGCCCTTCTTGTAGATGGTGCTGATTTCCACCGAAAGCATGAAGCGCACGGCGCGGCGACAGCGCTCGGGCAACTCTTGTTCCACGGCGGCGCGGCGACCGGGCTCAAGTTGGTACAGCCCCTCTTCGGCCGGTTCGAGTTGCTCAGATAGTTCGGCAAACCACTCTGGATGCGTGTAGTCCCCTGTGCCGACCACGTCAACGCCCTTGAGCGCCGACCACTTGTGCAAATTAGAAGGGTTGAGCTCGCGGCTCGTCGCTCGCGCAAAACGCGAGTGCAAATGCACGTCGATTACGAACTGCATGTTTGGATTCCTGTTGACTTATAGCGATTGCTAAGTACACGACAGTAGAGGTGGTATGAGATACTCATACATAACATCCATTGGATGACTGTCGTGTACTTAGAGCGGTTGCCCTAATCCCGCCCGACCCAGTTTGCAACCACAATCCCCACAGCCACCAATCCCATGCTGGCCAGCAGATAGGGCGATATAGCCTCGTCCAAAAGCGCGGCACTCAACAGCACGCCCACCACCGGCGTGGCAAAGCCGAAGCCCCCCAAGCGCCCTGGCGAGTGGTGTTGGAGCAGAAAGACGAGGATGATAAAACACAGCCCAGCGACGACGATGCCTTGGTAGAGCACGCCGACGATGACCGGGCCGGTTAGGACGTACTCGGCCTCGGATTCTAAGAACGCGCTCCAAGCGGCAAACAGCGGCAGGCTCAGCATGGCCTGCCAGAACAGAACCTGATACGGATTGAGCCCCTGTACCAACCGCTTGATCACCACCTGCCGCAAGCCCAACAACAAGCCGCTAGCCGCCACCATCGCGTCACCGAGCAAGTACTGCGTCTCGGCCAGCGCCAGCGACTCCCAAAACAGCAATACCACGCCAGCAAACGAAATGAGCAAGCCAAGCCACTGCCCCAAGCCCAAGCGGTCGCCGACGAGTAAGTGCGCGAAGAGTGCCGTGAAGAAGGGGTAGATATTGACCACCACCCCCGAGCGGCTAGCCGTGGTGTATTGAGTGCCTGCGTTCAAAAGCCATATTTGCAGCGCGAAAAGCAGTGCCAAGCCGCCCAGCCCCTTCCATTCGCTGGAGGGTATGCGCAACTGAATACCAGCAAAAAGTGCCCCGATCCATACGGTCAGAGCACCTAGTGCGAAGCGCAAGCCAGCCATCGCCGCTGGCGGCACCCCATCGAGACCCACCTTGATCGCCACCGGATTGCCGCCCCACAGCACGGCGGTCACAACGGCTAGGGTACCGGCCTTTAGCCCGATGGCCTCATTGCGGATTTCAGCGGCCAATTTACTCGATGATCTCGGCCTTGATGATGTAGTCTAGGTTGGGAAAGTTTTCTTCGAGATAGGCGTTGCCGCGCCCGTGGATTTGCCCTTGAGAAGGCTGCTGGCCGTACTCGGCATTGATCGCATCAACCACCTCCATGCCTTCTACCACTTCGCCGAAAGGCGCAAACCCCATGCCGTCGAGTTTGGAGTTGTCCCCCAAGTTGATAAAGAGCTGGGTCGTGCGCGTATTGGGCTGGTTGGTTTTGGCGTACGTAATCCGTCCGCGCGTATTGACCTGCTTGACGGGGTCGTCGAGGATATGGGCCCGATGCCAAGCCTGATTAAGCGCTGGATTGCCGCTCAGGCCCCACTGCACCACAAAGCCCGGTACCACGCGAAAAAAGCGCTGATCGTCGTAGAAACCATTGCGGACCAAGTTGTAGAACCGGTCGGCACCGATCGGTGCCCAATCGCGCGTCACTTGGATGACCACCGGACCGGCGCTGGTCTCCAAGCGCACTGAGAATTCGTCGGGTGCCTGCTCGTTTAGGGCCTCGCCTGTAGGATCCATTAAGATCTCCTTGATTGCTTCCCCACCTTGGTCGCCGGTTCCACAGCCGAAAGTCCAAAGTGCGATGATTAATAGTGCGCTCCGCTTCATAATTCTATGCCTTTTGCTTGGTTTGTTTGTCAATTGCCGCTACAGCCCTTCCACGGCTGCGACGAGCGCCTCAGTCGTAATGCCGAAGTGCGCCCACGTCTCTAAATGGCCTTCTGACGGAGCTGTCGTCGGATCGGTAATGCCGATGTGAGCCGCCGGAATGCCCAAGTCGCTGGCGACGCCTGCCACCAGTCCGGCGAAACCGCGCACGCCGACATTAGCCGCGCCGATCAGGCCATCTTCTATAGTTACTACGCCCTTGGGATAACGGCCCACCAACTCTTCCAAGGCAGCGTCAGGCAGCGGTAGTCCATTGATTATATGCACATCCACCCCCCCTTCGAGCTGCTCAGCCGCCTCGCCAGCCAGAAAAGCCGGCGCGCCAAAAGCCAAGATCGCCCGCTCGGCTCCAACGTAAGTGCGATAAGCCGTCACCGGCTCCCAAGCGTCGCCCGCTTCCCACAGCGGCCCCGAGCCGTCCTGCTTTTCGAGGATGGGCAGGGAGTCGCGCGGGACGCCGATGATGTGCCCTCCGTAGTGCGCCGCCATATCGCAGACAGCCAAAAACGCCGCCCGCGCATCGGCTGGCCCGTAGAAGCGATGCAGATAGGGCAAATAGCTCAGGCCGACGTTGATCCACTCCAAGCCCCAACCCGAAAAGTGATCGCGCCCAGTGCAAGCCCCTACGTGTGAGACGTGGAAAGCGACGTTGAGGCCCTCGTTGACGCCGGTGAGATTGCGCTGATAGCGCCAGACGTCAAAGCCCTCGCGGGCAATGCCCTCGTAAAAGGCGGCAAACGTCGATACCACATTGAGCTGCGGCCCCGGCGCGCTCATCGCCAATCCATCGGTAATCAGACAAGCGGCCTGCTCCTCAATGCTCATCTCGAATTGGTGATCCGCGGCCAAGAACCCGCGTGCCTTCGCTAGCTTGGTCGAGGGATCTAGGTCGCAGCTAACGACGAAGACGTCGTCGGGAAAATGCGCGGCCACTGCTGCGTAAGCAGCCTCGGACCCAGCGCGCGGGCTTTCGCTTGTGCCCACCGCGGGCAAGCTGACCTTTTCCCGCACATCCTCGGGCAGAACCAAATTGCGGCTGCCGGGAGCAGGTCTAGCCCGGGTCTCAACTTGGCGCTTCTCGTCTTGGCGCAGCGTCGCTAGAGCTTGGTCCGCAGCCGCTGTCTTTTGGAACATCGGGTTGCTCAGCACTTGCGCGGCGTCGCGGCCCTTCATGTGGCCGTCGTGATGCCCTTCGCCGCCGGGAAGCTTGTTGACCAAGAAGAGGCATTCGAGCATCGGCACTACGTCGCGATAGCTCATCAGCGAGCCGGGGATCCAAATGCGAGTACTCGGCTCAACGCCGTGCTCGGCGGCAAACGCTGCGACCTCGGAACCAATGCCCAAGCGCTCGCCAAAGTCGCCGAGTTGCTCGTGCGTTCCCGTGGGATAGATCAGCGTCGGCCGGCCCTGCTGCGCCAGTTTGTAGCCTTCGACATAGGTTTCGTAAAGCACCGCAGCGTCGTGCAGGGTTTCTATCTCGATAACCTCCACGCCCATCGCCGCGACGATCGGACGCGGATCTTTATCCATAATGCCCTCGGTAGCACCCGAAAGCTGGATGCCGTTGCGGTGCATGACGAAGGTGATCGGCGCTCCGTGGACGGCCGCGCCATTGAAGCCGTTGAGCGCTTGGCCCGAGATATAGCCAGCATCGCCACAGTGGCAGATAACCCAACCACCCTCGCCGCACTTGGCCCGTTTGCCGAGAGCTTGGCCCACAGCCACCGGGATCATCACCCCCAAGCGCCCGCCGTTGAGTTGGGTGCCGCCCGGCAGCCAAGACACATGCCCGGGAGCGTCGAGTCCGCGGCGAAAACCCTCGACGACGATCTCCTCATCGATAAAGCCCAATGCCGCCAATGCCGCGTAGTAACCCACGGAGGTGTGGGCGTGTTCGATGGTGTACTCGATGCCCTCGTAGTCAGTGACCGCCAAGGTCAGCAAGAGCGAAGGAATCAGCTCTAGACCGCCGCCGAGGTGATCCAGCTCGCCGATTTCGGCCAGCGAGGCCAGCGAGCGGATCGCGATCGCGGCTGCTTCGATCTGCAAGCCCTCTAGGGCGTCGATTTGCTCTTGGTGCAGCGCTTGTTGGTTGCCGATATCCACGGTGAGCGGCAAGACCGCAGAATGCACTTTCTCGCCTAGGTAGCGCACTCCGCCCAACAGCTCTTTGTTGCGCTGCCGCTGGCCTGTTTGCGCCGCTTCAATCCCCCGCATGTATAACTCCCTAAGTGGGTATTTTTAATTGAATGAAAGAACCGTAAAAGTATAAACCCAGCACCGAATGCGAGCAATCAACGCGGCTTGAACTGCACGGCCAATTTCTCCGCCCACGCCTTGTTCGCGTCGATCGTGCGCCCGGCGTTGTGTGGCGTGTGCACCACGTTGTGCCGCCCCAGCAGCGGATCGTCTAAAGGTAGCGGCTCTTGGTCCCACACATCCGCTGCCAAGCTCAGTTCATCGGCCATCACCCGCCGCCGGATCGCGTCGGTATCGCAGATTCTGGCTCTGGTCACCAGCACCACCAGACAGCCTTTGGGCAACGCGTCAATGTGCCCAGCCTCGACTAACCCGCGCGTCGATTCCGTCAGCGGCACCATGGGCGCGAACACTTCGGCATCGGTGACTAACTGGTCTAGATGGTACTCGCGGCGCGACCCGGCCCGGTGGAAGCACGGCTCTGTGGCAAACGGATCCCAAGCCGCCACATCAGCTCCCAGCATCGACGCGAAGCTGGCGTAGCGGCTGGCGATATTGCCGGCCCCGACGATCCGCACCCGCTTGCTGCACAGCGTGCCACTGGCAAAGGCAGAGTCGTCGCCAAACTGGTGCCCGCGCGCTCCGGGCCGACCTTGGCCTTCGGGCGGCTCGTAGTCCCAAGGCGTTTGGCTCTGGATGATCTCTCGGTGCAACTGCGGAATCCGCCGCAGCCCGCACAGCGTCAAGGCCAAACCAAATTCCGCCACGGTCTGCGACCAAAACCCCTCGCTCGGATGGTCGTAAACAGTGACGCCGGCCTCGGCCAGATACTCGCTACAGCCCTCGCCTAACCGCCGACCATAAGACCCCTGAAAGGTCGCTTCCTGCAAGGCCGTAAAAAGTCGCAGACACGTCAGGCTGACTGGCACCCCTAGCGTGGCCAACCGCGTCACTTGGCTCGGGTCCTCGACCACCTCGCCCAAGGGCCGCTCCTCTCCGTGCGCCAGACGCACAAAGTCCGCTTCGGGCCACAAGGTGCGGAAGTGGTCGGCGGCAAAGGGCCAAACCCCGTCAAAATCTGGATGAACGACGATCAGATCACTCATGTTATTCGCTCTCCTCACAAAAAAACGGCTGCGTCCAAGCAAATGCCTCTCCTGCGCCCCAACACTCAAAGCGCACGTATCCCGCCCGCTCCGGCACTTCCACCTCAATTTCCCGCCCATCGGCCACAGCTATCCGCTTCGCTCCGGCGCACAAGGCCACGATCCGCGCCGCATTCTCCGTCTCAATCCAAATCCGGTTTCCCTCGACTTGGATCTGGTTGATCTCAACGCCCGTCGAAGCGTAAAAGCGACCGGCGCGCAGGGCCTCTACCACGCCGCTGGCCGTCTCCTCCTCCACATAGACCACATTCCACCCCAACCCCACATCGCCTTTCGCCGCGTGGCTGTCGTCGTTGGCAAACCCCCACAGGCGTCTTCCCGCGCTCAGCAGCATGTCCCAGCGATTCGTCGCGTAGGGGCTGCCCTCCAAGCGGCAGATCACACCGTTGTATATCTCCAAGCCCACGTAACCCTCGCAGGCCTGCAAAAGCTCCTGCGGACAGTGGTTGAAATTGCCGTGCCAATTGGGATGGTTAAAAAGAGTAAAACCACCACCCAATTCGTTGACCTCGTCAATTACCTGCTGCCGGTCCGCATGCGGCGCGACCCACGCTGCGTCCCCGACGTGCAAAACGTGCGGGCCATTGGCTGAAATCTCATTGCCCGGCACCAAAATCATCCCTTGGGCGTCGTATTGCTCGTAGTCTTCCAAAGACGTATAGATGTCGTGATCGCTGATCGCCAAGAAGCCGTAGCCGCGGCCCGCGTAATCGTCGATTACCGCTTGGTGATCGCGCTCGCCGTCGCTGGCGGTCGTATGCGTGTGCAGGTTGCCGACTAGCCAGCGTCCTCCGCTCAAATTCTGATAGGGATGTTCAATCATTGGTTCCTCCTCGGTTGGGAAGCGGCCTCAAAATACGAGAGCACCCTGCGGGCGACAAGGGAAGGCTCGCCTAACAGTGTTGACGCGAAAAGTAAGTGGCCGTTTAATACAGACCCGTGCAGAGATAGACTTTAACACATGATCGAATGGGAACCCGATGAAAATCACCGATATCCGCACGCTTTCGCTCTCGCGCGCCCACGAGCCTGAACTTCAGTGGTACAGCGCCACCTTCCACGTGCCCAAGGCCGACTGCTCAATCTGCATCATCGAAACCGACGAGGGCTTGCAGGGCATCGCCGAGCCTTGCGCGTACGGCGTACCGCCCGCAATCGCCGCTCGCATCGACGAACTCAAGCCCGCCCTCATCGGCCGCGACCCCCGCGACGAAGATCTGACGCCGCACAACGAAGCAGAGCGCGCCAACGACATCGCCAACGCCGGCCTCAACTGTGCGCTGTGGGATTTGCGCGGCAAGATCGCCGGCAAACCCACCGCCGACCTGCTCTGCGCGGCAGGACAGGAACCCCTGCGCCGCCTCCGCCTCTACGCTTCCTCGGGCGTGCGCTACGACTGGGACGACCACCCCGAATCCGTCGTCGAAGAGGCCATCGGCTACGCTGAAGACGGCTTCACCGCCTACAAAATGCGCATAGGCACCCATTGGGCGTGGTCGGGCGTCACCGTCGATCGCTTTCTCAAAATAGCGCACCAAGTCCACGAGGCCGTGGGTGCGCGCATGGACTTAGCCCTCGACGGCAACTGCCGCCTCTCGATGGAAGAGGCGCTGCCCATTGCCAAGGCCCTCGACGAGATGGGCTGGGCTTGGTTTGAGGAGCCGGTCGAACGCGTCCCCGCGGACTACGCCCGGCTCAACGACGCCGTCTCCATCCCCGTCACCGGCGGCGAGCCGTTTACCACGTGGGCGCAGTTTGAGCCTTTTATGGAGGTGGGGGGCTTCGGCATCGTCCAACCCGACGCCGGCGTCTGCGGCATCGACCTCTGCATGGAAGTCGGCCACAGAGCTTACGCAGACTACGGCGGCATACCCCTGATCCCGCACAACTGGCACAACGGCCTAATGACCATGGCCAACGCCCACATGGTCGCGGCACTGCCCGATCCGCGCCTAGTCGAGCTAAATATGAAGCAGGGGCCTCTACAGTGGGAGATTCTGCGCGAGAAACCGCTAATCGAAGATGGCCACTTAATTCTGCCCGACGCCCCAGGCTTCGGCGTCGAACTGGCCGACGACCTCGAAGCGCGCTTCCCGTACATCGAAGGCTCTTGGGGCGATCCCGTCCAGCGCTGAGGACTCATGGTCACCGACCTCGAAAATTACCTCTTCGACCTGCGCGGCTACCTGCACTTAGAGGCGGTGCTTACCGCCGATGAGGTCAAAGAGCTCAACGATTGCCTCGACGACATCCCGCCGCTAGAGCCGGGCGACTGGTACGGCCACGTCCACGCCCATACCTACGGCACGATTGACGGCCTCAACTTGCAGCAAATCTACGAGTCGGGCGAGCCTTTTGAGCGGATGATCGACCATCCCGCTTGGATCGAGAAAGTCAAGCACTTCGTCGGCGGCGAGAACACGTTCGACTACGCACACGGGCCGCTCTTCATCGATGAAAACTTCGCCAACTTCCGCCAACCCGGAGAGGCCATCGGCCTGCACTCTGGCGGCTATCCGCCCATCATGCGCAACCAATTTCGCTACCACCGCGGACGCTACATGTGCGGCCAAATCAACATCCTCGTCGCGCTCACGGACATCGGCCCAGGCGATGGCGGTACCATGCTGATCCCCGGCAGCCACAAGTCCAACTTCACGCATCCCGACTTAGACCGGCATCGCATGCGGCCCGAAGGCGCTACCGTCGAGGGCATCACCGGCGCGGTGGAGTGCCACATGGCCAAGGGCGACGCCTTGCTTTTCGTCGATGGCCTCTCGCACGGCTCGGCCCGACGCCAGAAAGAGGGCACGCGCCGGATTTTCGTCTATCGCTACGGACCCTCCTGGGGCAATTTCCGCCACGGCTACCATCCCTCGGACGAGCTGTTGGCGCGCCTGACGCCCGAGCGACGACAGATCGTCTGGCCGCAGAGGCCCCGTCCCCAAGGACCGCAAAAAAAGGGCATTGAGTAAATTCCATGAAGGGCATCATCCTCGCCGGCGGCCAAGGCACGCGCCTCTATCCCCTGACCGTATCGGTCTCCAAGCAGATCCTGCCGATCTTCGACAAGCCGATGATCTACTACCCGCTCTCGGTGCTGATGCTGGCCGATATCCGCGAGATTCTCATTATCTCCAGCCCAGAGCACACCAATCTCTACCGCCAGCTCTTCGGCGACGGCGAGCGGCTGGGGCTGAGCATTGAATACGCGGTCCAAGACCGGCCCGAGGGCGTAGCTCACGCCTTTGTCGTGGGGGCCGATTTCGCTGGCCGCGACCCCTGTGCCTTGATATTCGGCGACAACTTCCTCTACGGGCACGGCCTGACTGCGATCCTACACCGCGCCAGCCAACTACGGGAGGGGGGATTGGCCTTCGCTTACTACGTGAGCGATCCTACGAGCTACGGAGTCGTCGAATTCGACGCCGGGGGCAACGCCATCAGCATTGAAGAGAAGCCGCAAAACCCCAAGTCCAACTACGCGGTTATCGGCCTTTATTTTTACGACGGCGAGGTCGTCGACATTGTCCGCGGCCTCAAACCCTCGGCCCGCGGCGAACTAGAGATTACCGATGTCAACAACGAGTATCTCCGTCGCAAACAGCTCAAGGTCGAGGTGTTGGGGCGGGGCTTTGCCTGGTTCGACACCGGTACGCACGAGAGCCTCCTAGAGGCCAACAACTTCGTCCAAACCATCGAGCACCGGCAGGGACTCAAAGTGGGCTGCGTCGAGGAAATAGCGTACCGCAAGGGCTACATTGGCGAGGAACAACTCCTCCGCATCGCCAATTATTCCCAAGACAATGCGTATTGCCTCTATCTGAAGCACCTCGTCGAACAATCCGGGCCGACGTTCTAACGCCTTTTGACTTATCGGCCCGTCGCCATACCTTAATGTATTTCACTTTCCGCACAGCCACTTAGATATGAAACAACTCGCACTCGACAATCCTCTCGCACAGGGATTAGACCTAGCCTTCGTGGGCATGAGCATCGTCTTCACTGCCCTAGTATTAGTCAGCGTTTTTATCGCTGTCTTGCCGAGGATCCTCGCCGCGATCCACCCCTATATTCCCCCAGCCCAACTGCACACGCAGAGTCATAGCAAAGAAAACGACGCACCCGCCATCGCCGCAGCCATCGGCTTCGCCCTGCACGCGCGCCGCCAAAACGACTAATCGGCCATGGAAATTCTCCTCGAATTCCTCAGCACTACGGCCGTGGCCAACATGTCGGGCGGCAACCTGTTGATGATCTTCATCGGCGCGATCTTCATCTCGCTAGCCATCCGCAAGGACTACGAACCGCTGCTGCTGTTACCCATCGGCTTTGGCTGCATCGTGGGCAATCTCCCATCTATCTCCAGCATGGCCATCGGCGTGTACGACCAAGGTAGTGTGCTCTACTACATCTACTTCGGCGTCAGCCAAGGAGTCTTCCCACCGCTGATTTTTCTCGGCATCGGCGCGATGACCGACTTCTCAATCATGCTCTCCAGCCCCCGGCTGGTGCTGCTGGGGGCCGCGGCGCAGACGGGCATTTTCCTGACCTTGATCGGCGCACTCTACCTAGGCTTCACTCCGGCCGAGTCCGGGGCCATCGGCATTATCGGCGGAGCCGACGGGCCAACGGCGATCTTTCTCGCAGCCAAGCTAGCTCCTCACCTGCTCGGGGCCATTGCCATTGCCGCGTACTCCTACATGGCCTTGGTACCAGTAATTCAGCCGCCGGTGATGAAACTTTTAACCACCCGCAAGGAGCGGCTGATCCGCATGAAGCCCCCGCGCGAAGTCTCGCAGCGCGAAAAGATCATCTTTCCCATTGTCGCTTTCCTCATCTGCGCGCTCCTCGCCCCGGGTGCGATCGGGCTGCTCGGCATGCTGTTCTTCGGCAATCTGCTCAAGGAAAGCGGCGTCACCGAGCGCTTGGCCCAGACCGCCCGTACCTCAATGGTCGATATCGTCACCATCCTCCTCGGGTTCTCGGTCGGCTGCTCCACCCAAGCCCAAACCTTTCTCACGCCGCAGTCGGTACTCATCTTCAGCCTCGGTGCCCTGTCCTTTGCAGTCGCCACGGCCAGCGGCGTGCTCTTTGCCAAGTTTTTAAACCTCTTCACCAAAGACAAAATCAACCCCCTCGTCGGCGCTGCTGGGGTCTCGGCCGTGCCCGACTCGGCCCGCGTGGTGCAGATGATGGGCCAGCGCGAAGACCCCAATAACTACCTGCTGATGCACGCGATGGCCCCCAATGTCGCCGGAGTCATCGGCTCGGCGGTAGGTGCCGGCGTCTTGTGGTCCGTGCTGGTGGGATAGACAACGAGGATTCGACCGTGAATAAGAAGAAAGTTCGCTTCATGTGTACCGCCTTCCGCGACGGCTTCCAGTCGGTCTATGGCGCGCGCGTTTTCACGTCCGATTTTCTGCCGGCCGTCGCCGCGGCCAAGGAAGCTGGTATCGACTACTTCGAGGCCGGCGGCGGGGCCTGTTTCCAGTCGTTTTACTTCTACTGCGGCGAGGACGCCTTTGCCGCAATGGATGCCTTTCGCGCAACAGTCGGCCCGGACGCCGACTTGCAGACCTTGGCGCGGGGAGTCAACGTGGTCGGCCTCGAATCGCAGCCGAGCGACATCATCAAGCTCCACGCCGATCTCTTCAAAAAGCACGGCATCACGACCATCCGCAATTTCGACGCGCTCAACGACGTCGATAACCTCATCTACTCGGGGCAGTGCATTGTGGACGCCGGGCTCAAACACCAAGTCTGTGTCACGCTGATGGAACTGCCGCCGGGCTGCTCCGGAGCCCACGACGCGGCCTTCTACACCAAGACCTTGCGCCAGATACTAGACGCCGGCATCCCGTACGACGCAGTCTGCTTCAAGGATGCCTCGGGCACGGCCGTGCCCTCTAAAGTCTATGAAACCATCTCCGAGGCGCGGCTCATGCTGCCCGAGGATACCTTCATCCACTTCCACACGCACGAAACAGCCGGTATTGGCGTCAGCGCCAACATGGCCGCCCTCGACGCTGGGGCCGACGCCATCGACCTGTCTATGGCTCCCTGCTCCGGCGGCACCTGCCAGCCCGACATCATCGTCATGTGGCACGCACTGCGCGGCTCCGACTACGACCTCGACATCGACGTCGACAAGGTCCGCGACGCCGAGGAAGTCTTCAAGGAGTGCATGGCCGACTATTTCCTGCCGCCCGAAGCAGTGGCTGTAGAGCCGATGATTCCCTGGAGTCCCATGCCCGGCGGCGCGTTGACGGCCAACACCCAGATGCTGCGCGACAACGGCATCATGGACAAGTACCCGGATATGATCAAGGCCATGCGCGAAGTAGTAGAAAAAGGCGGGTTCGGCACCTCGGTGACACCGGTCTCGCAATTTTACTTTCAGCAGGCTTTCAACAACGTCATGTTCGGCCCGTGGGAGCGAATCGCCGCGCCCTACGGCCAAATGGTCTTGGGCTACTTCGGCAAGACGCCGGTCGCACCCGACCCTTCGGTCGTCGAGATCGCCGCCCAACAGCTCGAGCTAGAGCCAACGACCCAAAAGCCGCTCGAACGCAACGACGCCGATCCGAATAAGGGCGTCGAACCAGCCCGCAAACAACTGCGGGAAGCTGGCCTTGAAGAGACGGACGAAAACATTTTTATCGTCGCCGCCTGCCAAGACAAGGGCCTCGCCTTCCTCAAGGGAGAGGGCGAGATCGGCGTGCGCAAGGTCGAAAAAGAGCAAGAGAAGGAAGCACCGGCTGAAGGTCCAGCGCACTATGCAATCACCGTCGATGGCCGCCGCTACGCCGTGGCTATTGACGGCGACACGGCCACCGTGGACGGTCGCCGCTTCCAAGTCAGCCTAGAACAATCGACAGAATCGACCGATGTGGCGACTCCTTCTTCACCGGCACCCAAGGCCGGCGATGGCACGCCAGTGCCAGCCCAGATGCCCGGGAAAGTAATCCGCCACCTCGTCCAAGTCGGCGACCACGTAGAGGCGGGCGACGGAATCATCGTGCTCGAAGCCATGAAAATGGAAATGCCGGTAACGGCTCCCGTCGGGGGCACGGTCGCCGATATTTTGGTCCATGCCGGGGATCAAGTGGCCGACGGACAGGTGCTGGCGCGCATAAGCTAAACCACATCCCCGGTCCACACCTCGCGCCGCGTCCCGTCGTCCTCGCGCAGCAGCAGTTGTCCGGCGGAGCCAAAGCCCAGCACCACGCCCGTGTACTCGCCGACTGCGACGTACTGGCCCAAGTTGGCGCAGTGCGATTCCCACGCCGCACTCAGCGCAGCAAAGCCGCTTTTTTCCCAGCGCCCAATCCACGCCTGCAGATGCACCAGCAGTTTGTCTAATGTCCGCTCGACATCGCGCTCGGTTCCCGTCTCGATCCGCAGCGAGGTAGCGGGCTGGCCTATGGCCGCGGCCTCGTCGGCATCCATGTTGACGTTGAGGCCGACTCCGAGGACGACCCCATTGCAGCGCTCGGCCAAAATGCCGCAGATTTTGCGACCATCCACTAGCACGTCGTTGGGCCACTTAGTCTGTGCCGCCAAGCCATTTTCCTCCAAATAGGCCACCACGCCCAAAGCCGCGGCCTGCGGCAGCGACAGGAACTGCAATGGAGACGCAGCGGTCTGCAATAGCGCGGAAAAGGTCAAGTTGCGGCCGGGCCGAGCGAGCCACTGCCGCTCGTAGCGGCCCCGGCCAGCGGTCTGGGAACGGGCAGCCAGCACGAAGCCATCGGGCAGGTCCCGGCCCTCGCGCAGCCACTCGACTAAGGTAGTATTGGTCGAGGGCAACTCGTCGTGCCACTGGGGTTTTTGGAATCGCATCGTTTTAATATACGGACGAAGATTGTGCGCCGGGAAAGTCCGCATTTGACCATGAGATGTTCCTCTCGGTATTTTTATACAAGTCCCCTTCGAGCCGCTCTCATGCCTCTTAGCTATAGGAGACAACCCCATGCCCGTTTCTAGACGCCAATTCCTCAAAAGCGCCGCCGCCGTTTCCATCGGCTTTGCCGGACTCCACCGCCACCTCGCGTGGGGCGCTCCAGCACTCGAAAATAGCTTCGGGCCGCTCATACCCGACCCCGGCGGCATCCTCGACCTGCCCGAGGGATTTAGCTATCGGGTTCTCGCACGCGCTGGCGAACTCATGGATGACGGTCTGCGATTGCCGGGTGCAGCCGACGGCATGGCTGCCTTCCCCGGGCCAGAGGGCCGCGTCGTTTTGGTGTGCAACCAAGAGCTGAGCCCCGGGTCGAAAGAAGCCGGTGCCTTCGGCGACGACAACGAAAACCTAGGCAAACTGCCCAAAGAAGACCTGTACGACTGGGGCCAAGGCGAGATGCCGTCCTTGGGCGGCACCACGAACATCGTGTACAACGCGCAAACCGGCGCAGTGGAGCGGAAATTTCTCAGCTTGGCCGGCACGGTGCGCAACTGCGCCGGCGGGCCGACCCCTTGGCATAGCTGGATTAGCTGCGAAGAGACCACCCAGCGGGTCGAAGGGCCGATCGAAAAAGACCACGGCTACAACTTCGAGGTCCCCGCTACCACGAAAATCGGCCGCGCCGCACCCGTGCCGCTCAAGGCCATGGGGCGCTTCGTACACGAGGCCGTCGCCGTAGATCCCCGCTCGGGAATCGTCTATCAAACCGAAGATACCGGCGACAGCTTGATCTACCGCTACATTCCCGACGCACCGGGCAAACTAATAGCCGGGCGGCTGCAAGCCTTAGCCGTAATTGACCATCCCGGCTTGGACACCCGCAACTGGGACAAAGCGCTGGTGAGCCCAGGCGAGCCGCTCGCCGTGCGTTGGGTCGATATAGAAAACGTCGAGTCGCCAGACAACGACTTGCGCATTCAGGGGTTTGAAGGCAAGGGCTGCGCCCGCTTTGCCCGCGGCGAGGGCATGTGGTACGGCCGCGACGCGATTTACTTTGTCTGCACCAGCGGCGGTCACAAAAAGAAAGGCCAAATCTTCCGCTACCATCCCAGTCCGCACGAGGGCAAGGCCGATGAAGGCAAGGCACCAGGGACGCTCGAACTGTTCGTCGAGCCGAACGACGGCGACCTAGTCGACAACGCCGACAACCTCACGGTCTCGCCCTTTGGCGATTTGATCGTCTGCGAGGACGGCAGCGGGGAAAACAACCTCGTCGGCGTAACGCCCGCCGGCCAGATCTACCGCTTTGGGCACAACCGCATGAACAATTCCGAATTCGCCGGCGCGACCTTCTCGCCCGACGGCCAAGTGCTCTTCGTCAACATCCAGCATCCCGGCACCACCCTGGCCATCTACGGCCCTTGGGATCAGCGACAGTCTGACGGTTAGCTCTTCAAGTCCCGTCCCCGAGTCCAGTAAGCGATACAGCGCTGTGTAGTATTCTACACAGCGCTTTTTGCGTCACGCGCTCGTTTTCTCTGAAGATTAGACTGGTACGCCAATTGCAAGAGTCTTAGACCGACTTATATTTTCTGCTCCGCCAGATGACATCACGCCGATCCGATTCTTTCGAATGACCGAGCATAAAAACGTCCTCCTGCTCAACGACGCCGACTCCCTCAAGCCCCCTCCAGCCGTTCTCGACGCGGCGCTGGCCCGGCTCGGCTTTGAGCGCTTTCTGCCCGGCCAACGCGAAGCCATCGAAACCCTGCTCGACATCGGTCGCCTGCTTCTGGTCGCCCCCACCGGCGGCGGCAAGAGCTTGACCTACCAACTACCCGCAGCCCTCCTGCCGGGCACGGCCTTAGTGGTCTCGCCGCTCATCGCCCTGATGCACGATCAAGTCCAAGCACTACAGCGTCGCGGCCTCGCCGCCACGTACCTATCCTCGACCCTCGATGGCGACGAGTTGCGCCGCCGCATGCGTGGGGTAGCCCAAGGCCAGTACAAGCTGGTCTATGCTGCGCCCGAGCGGCTGACCTACTCCGGCTTCCGTGCTATCCTGAGCCAGATCAAGTGCTCGCTCATTGCCGTGGACGAAGCCCACTGCATCAGCGAGTGGGGGCACGACTTCCGGCCCGAGTACTTGCAGATTGGCGAACTGATCCGCGAACTGCCCGACTGTCGGGTCCTCGCCTGTACCGCCACAGCCACGCCGGTGGTGCGCGACGAAATCCTCGAACGCCTCGGGCTGCCGAGCGACACCCCCCAGCTAGTGCGCGGCTTTGCCCGGCCCAACCTCTCGCTGCGAGTCGCCGAAATCAACAGCGCGGCCGAGCGCCGCCAGCGGCTTGATGCGCTGCTGGCCGAAGCACTCGGTGCGCCCGACCAAAGGCCAGGTACCGCCATCGTCTATGCCCCCACCCGCAAGAGCACCGAGGAAGAAGCCGCCCGCCTGAAAGAGGACGGCTGGCAGGTGGACGCTTATCACGCAGGTATGGCGGGGCCAGACCGCGACGCCGTTCAGCGCGCCTTCATCGAAGACCAAATCCAAATCGTAGTGGCGACCAATGCCTTTGGCATGGGGATCGACCGCGCCGATGTGCGCGCCATCGCCCATCTGGCCCCGCCTAGCTCGATTGAAGCGTACTATCAGGAAGTAGGCCGCGCCGGGCGCGATGGCCAAGACGCCTACTGCCTGCTGCTGGTCTCCCCCGGCGACATGCCGCTGCGCCGCCACCTAATCGAAAGCGATGCCAACGGCCGCGCGCCGGACCAAGCAGTGGTCCAGCACAAGTGGAACCTCTTTTTGGAACTGATGCGCTGGAGCGAGGGCGGGTCCTGCCGCCACGACGCGATCCTGCGCTACTTCGGCGACGAGGAAGAAACGCTCTCGGGCTGCGGCCGCTGCGACGTCTGCCGTAATCTCTCCCATGCCGAGGCAGGCGACGCCACAGAAGTCACCACCACCGTACGCAAAGCCCTTTGCGCGGTCGCCCGTCTGCACGGACGCTACGGCATCCAAATGGCGACCAAGCTCCTGCGCGGCACCACGGACGCCCGCCTTGCACGCGACGGCCTAGATCGGACCCCGACCTTTGGCATCCTCAAAGAACATTCTGAGCGGTGGCTTTTGCAGCTTTTGCGCCGGCTGGTTACGGCCGGTTGGGTCGATTTTTCCGGCGGCGAGCGGCCGGTCGTGGTCCTCACGGAGGAAGGACGCCAAGTCATTCACGCCGAGCGGCCCGTGCGCCTGCTCCTGCCGCCAAAGTCAGCTCCGCTCCCAGCAGCCCGCACCGCGCGCGTCCGTCCTCACACACCCGATCCCGGTGGGAATTTCGACGAAAACGCCCAAGCCCTCTTCGATGCACTGCGCCATCACCGCATGACGCTGGCTCGCGACGAAAAGGTTCCGCCCTATGTCATCGCCAGCGACCGCACGCTCCGCGATATCGTCCTGCTGCGGCCTGCCAATCTAGAAGAACTCAAGCTGGCACACGGCATCGGCCCGGCCAAGGCCGAAAAATACGGCGACGGCCTGCTCGCCATCGTCCAACAGGCCGCCTAACTCATTCGTCTGGAGAACGTTTTATGACTACAATTCGCTGGGGTATCATCGGCTGCGGTGACGTCACAGAAGTAAAGAGCGGCCCCGCTCTGTACAAGACTCGCGATTCCGAACTGATAGCGGTCATGCGACGCGACGCAGACAAGGCCCGCGATTATGCCGCGCGCCACAGCGTACCCAAGTGGTACGCCCAAGCCGACGCACTCATCGCCGACCCAGACGTCGATGCGGTCTATATCGCAACGCCCCCCGACACCCACGCTTACTACACAGCCCAAGTCGCCCGAGCCGGCAAACCTGTTTACGTCGAAAAGCCAATGGCGCGCAATCACGGCGAGTGCTTGGCGATGATCGACGCCTGCCACCGGGCCGAGGTACCGCTTTTCGTCGCCTACTACCGCCGCGCCCTGCCCGCGTTCCTCAAGGTCCAGTCGCTAGTCGAGGAAGGGGCCATCGGCGCAGTGCGCTTCGCCTCCATCGCGCTCTGCCAACCCGCATCAGAGGATCCCGACGACCTGCCCTGGCGCGTCGTCCCAGAGATTTCGGGCGGCGGCTATTTCTTCGACTTAGCCTCGCACCAACTCGACTTCCTCGACTTTCTGCTCGGCCCCATCGCCCACGCCTCGGGCCACGCGACCAACCAAGCCGGGCTCTACCGTGCCGAAGACGCCGTTACCGCCAGCTTTGCATTCGAATCCGGCGCACTCGGCGCAGGAGTTTGGAACTTCGCCGCCGACCAGCACTGCGACCGGATCGAAATCGTCGGCGACAAGGGCCGGATCGCCTTTTCCACGTTCGCCTTCACCCCGGTCGAATTGACTACCAACACCGGGACCCAAACCTTCGCCATTGACCCACCCCAACACGTCCAGCAGCCCCTGATCCAGACGGTAGTAGATGCCCTATTGGGCCGAGGCGAATGCCCCAGCACCGGCGCAAGCGCCGCCCGCACTAGTCGGATCATGGACCAAATCATTCACGGCCACGCCACCTAAATCCCACGTCCTCTACCGCCTACCGCAACACCCCCTTTCCGCCATTTTTGTCGTTCCAATCCGACAACTTTGCGATCAACGCTTGGGCAACAGCCCAATTTTTCTTATTTATATACCTCCTCTTGCACGCATTCCACCTATCCCACCTAAAAGGGGGTTCGACATGCTGGTTCGCAGAAAGTGGGGCCTCCTCGCCCTGCTAGCTTTTATCTTGCTCGCCGTTCCCAATGCCACCTTCGCCCAAGACAAGCTCGACACCGGCGACACGGCCTGGATTCTGATTTCCACCGGCTTGGTTCTCTTTATGATGATCCCCGGCTTGGCCATGTTTTACGCTGGTCTGGTCCGCACGCGCAACGTGCTCTCGGTCTTTATGCACTGCTTTGGGATTGCGGCCCTGATCACGGTCTTGTGGACCATTTTCGGTTATAGCTTGGCTTTTACCGCCAGCAACCCCTTCATCGGCAACCTGTCCAAATCCTTTCTCAGCGGCGTCACTGTGGATAGCCTCTCGGGCACCATCCCGGAATTGCTGTTCTTCGTCTTCCAGATGACGTTTGCCATTATCACCCCCGGGCTTTTCGTCGGTGCCTTTGCCGAGCGCATGAAGTTTTCGGCTGTGCTGTGGTTTAGTGGGCTGTGGTGCGTTTTGGTTTATCTGCCCATCACGCACATGGTCTGGGGCGAGGGCGGCTACTTTGGCGCAATGGGCGTCTTTGACTTTGCTGGCGGCATCGTCGTCCACATCACCGCCGGGGCGGCCGCGTTGGTCGCCGCGATCCTCGTCGGCAAGCGCACCGGCTATCCCGAGCAGCCCATGCCCCCGCACAACATGACCATGAACCTCGTCGGCACGGCCATGCTCTGGGTAGGGTGGTTCGGCTTCAATGGCGGCAGTGCCTTGGCGGCTAATGGGCAGGCGGCTATGGCGGTCGTGGTCACCCAAATCTCGCCCAGCGTTGCGGCGCTGACGTGGATTTTTATCGAATGGATCAAAAACGGCAAACCGAGTGCGCTCGGTTTTGCCACTGGTGCCATCGCCGGGCTAGCGGCCATTACTCCAGCCTCGGGCACAGTGGGGCCGCTCGGCGCTTTTGCCATCGGCCTGTGCTCCGGTGTCGTCGCCTATTGGGCCGCCACTTGGCTCAAGCGCACCTGCGGGTACGACGACGCGCTCGACGTAGTAGGAGTTCACGGTTTCGGCGGCCTGGTTGGTATTCTGCTGGTGTCCTTCTTCGCCTCGACCACCTTGGGCGGCACCGTCGAGGGCCTCAACATGGGCAAGCAGTTCGGCATCCAAGCCTTCGCCGCAGTCGGCGCTGCCGTTTACACCCTGATCGTCTCGTTTATCATCCTCAAGGTAATCGACTTAGTCAGCGGCCTGCGCGTAGATGAGGATACCGAGACCGATGGACTCGACGTGAGTGAGCACGGCGAAGTAGGATACGACCTGTAGTTCGCCGCTTGGATGGGGGGACTCCTATGGACGCTTCTTGCTTGCAGTACGCGTTGACCGAGGCCGAACGCCTAGAGTTCTCCCAGCGCGGCTACCTCGTCTTCGACGAGATGCTGCCTCCCGACGTGGTTGACGCACTCGTCGAAGTCTCCGACCGGATTGACGCGGAGGAACGCCAAAAGCGCGGCGTCGGCCCCTACGACCGGCTGACCGTCCGCGACATGGTTTGGCGCGACGAGCACTACCTAGACTTGGTCGATTGGCCCCGAGCACTGCCCAAAATCTGGGGAACACTCGGCTGGAATATCCAGATTTACCACACCGTCCTCGCCTACAGCCCGGCCGCCGAGCCTAACAACTGCCAAGTTGAGATGCAGGGCTGGCACCAAGACTCGGACCGCGTCAACCACGAGATCGAGTCCAGTCCCCGGCCGCGGATTTCGGTCAAGATGGCCTATTTCCTCAGCGACTGTTCGGCGGCCGGTCGCGCCAATTTCTGGGTCGTCCCCGGCAGCCATCTGCTGGACGCGTATGACATCCCCGACGACGGGTCCTTGCCCCGCAACGCCGTCCCCGTGCTGGTGCCGCAGGGCGGGGCCGTGCTCTTCGACCGCCGGATCTGGCACTCGGCCAGTTCCAACGTCTCCGAGGTTGCCCGCAAGGTGCTCTTCTACGGCTACTCCTATCGCTGGCTCCGCCCCCGCGACGACCAGACCGTCGAACACCTTTTTGAACGCTCTGACCCAATCCGCCGCCAGCTACTGGGGTACGCGCCTAGCGGCGGCTACGGCTACACCTCGCCCACGGACGAAGACGTTCCACTGCGCGTCTTTCTGCGCCAACATCTCGGGGCCGAAGCCGCTGCCTAATGCGGGCGTTAGTCACTGGCGGCACCGGCTTTGTCGGCGGGGCCTTGGTCCGCGCCCTCGTCGCTAGCGGCGCGCAAGTCCGGGTGCTGGCGCGGCCCACTAGTCAAACTGAGGCGTTGGAGAACCTAGGCGTCGAAATCGTCCGCGGCGACATCCTCGTCCGCACCAGCATCGAAGCCGCGCTCGCAGGTTGCGATACCCTCTTCCACGCCGCGGCACTCTACGACTTGTGGGGGTTAGACGAGGCCGAACTCCTGACCACTGAAACCGAGGGGACCCGCAACGCCATGGAAGCGGCGTTAGCGGTCGGCGTCGCCAAGGTCGTCTATACCAGTACCGCCGCCTGCATTGGCGAGGCCAAAGGCCGCGTCGCCACCGAGACAACGGCCCATCGCGGCTACTTTCTCTCAAATTATGAAAAGGCCAAACACGCAGCCGAGCAGGTGGCGTTCGCGTATGTGGACAAAGGGGTGCCGCTCATCTGCGTCCAGCCCGCTGCCATCTACGGTCCGGGCGACCGCAAACCCTCCGGGCGCTTTATCATTAACCTGCTCAACGGTCGGGTCCCCGCGCTCTTTCCCGGCTGGATGAGCTTGGTGTACATTGACGACGCGGCGCGGGGGCACGTGCTAGCGGCCGAAAATGGCCGGATCGGGGAACGCTATATACTCGCAGGCACAGTCGGCAAATTGACCGAACTCGGCCGACTGGTCTGTCGGTTAGCCGGCCGCTGGTCGCCGCCGACCATTCCCGCTCCACTAGCCGCGCCCTACGCGCTCGGCGGCGAGGTCCTTTCTCGCCTGACCCGCATACCACCGGTCCTGTCGTGGGAAACCTACCGCCTCACCGCACACGGTTTCCGCGCCAACGGAAGCCGTGCCACCGCTGAGTTGGGCCTAACCTACACGGACCAAGAGGAAGGATTGACGCGGACGATCAACTGGTACTGGGAGCAGGGCTTGCTTAGACGCCGACCGGCCTGTTTTCGCGATCCGTAAGATGAAAGTCGAACTGTCCATACCCCCTCCTCGGATCACTTGGCGGGGCGTCACCTTGGCTGGCCTAGGCTGGGGCCTCTACGCCCTTGCCTTCGCCACGTATTATGCACAGATGGTGCAAATCTCCTTTCCGATGGCGGTTCTCCACCAACTCCAAGGCAACGTCATACTGGCCTTGCTCAGCATTCCCGTCTGGCTTTTGACGGTCCGCCGGATGGACCGGGCGGGCTGGGGTTGGAAAATCGCCGTTCACGCGCTCATCGCCCCGCTTTATGCGGTCGGCGGCCTTGAAGCAATTGCTGGGTGGATCCACTTAATGGCTGGGCCGACTGAGGCCCAGCAGATGCGCGACTCCAGCCAATGGACCCTGCTGGGCTTTTTTTTTACGTACCTTGTGCAGTTTTCCTTTTACCACATCGTGCGTTCGGCCCAGCAGATACGCTGGCGCGAAAGACAGACCGCCGAACTGCTCGCCCTCACCCGCGAGCAAGAACTGGCCATTCTCAAAGCCCAACTCAATCCCCACTTTCTCTTTAATACCCTCAACGGCATCAGTGCAATGGTCACCCGCGACCCGGAGGAGGCGCGCCGCATGATCGCCCGCCTAGCCGACCTCCTGCGCTACGCCACCGACAGCTCCGCACAACCGCTGGTCCCGTTGCGCGAAGAAGTGGCGTTCACCCAAGCCTATGTGCAGTTAGAGCAGAAACGCCTAGCCGAACGGCTAAGCGTCGAACTAGACATTGACTCCGAAGCCCTCGACGCTCCCATACCGCCAATGATCCTCCAATCCCTAGTGGAAAACGCCATCAAGCACGGCATCGCTCCCGTCCCGGAAGGGGGCAAACTGCTCGTCCAGATTCGGGCTGCTAAGGGGCTTTTGCGGATCGTCGTGCGCGATACGGGGATCGGCGTAAACGGCCGGTCGCTGGAGGAGTTGAAAGCACTGGGAACCGGCTTAAAAAACAGCGATGAACGCCTGCGGCACCTCTTTGGCGAAGAGGCGCAGCTCAGATTACAGACGCCTGCTGACGGCGGTTTCCAAATCGATTTTTCCCTGCCCTTGGAGCCGCAGTAATGAGAGCCCTCATCGTCGATGACGAACCCCTTGCCCGCCAGTTGATCCGCGAGTATCTGGCCGATTTCCCGCAAATCCAAGTGCTAGCTGAATGCGGCGACGGGGAACGCGCGGTGAAAACCATAAACGCCGAACGGCCCGACCTAGTCTTCCTCGATGTGCAAATGCCAGGGCTCTCCGGTTTCGAAGTCTTGGGCCACCTCGACTTCATGCCCGCCATCATTTTTTCCACCGCCTATGACAAGTTCGCTTTGCGCGCCTTTGAGATCAACGCCGTCGATTACTTGCTCAAACCCTACGCGCGAGAGCGCTTCGCCCAAGCCGTGCGTCGAGCATTGGAGCGCAAGGGACGCATCAACCTCGATTCCTTCCAGGGCCTGTTGCAACAAACGACCACCCAGGACCGCCTCCTCGTTCGCGTCGGCCGCCAAATCGTTCCGGTGGCGACGGAGGATATTCTGTGGATCGAAGCCGCCGGGGACTACGCCAAGCTCCACGCCACCGACAAAAGCCACCTGTGCGGCGCGGGGCTGGGTGATCTAGAAAAAAGGCTCGACCCGCGCCGCTTTCTGCGCGTCCACCGCTCCGCCATCGTCGCTGTAAACGCGATCACGCACCTCGAAAGCGACGGCGAAGGCGGTTATATCGCCACGCTTAAAAATGGTGCGCAAGTGCGGGTCAGCCGATCCCGCGCCGACCAGATACGGCACCTTATCGTCTGACATTTTTCCCGCCGAGCTGCGCCAAAAATGCCTGTAATTCGCCCCACGACTCAGCACGAGCGCGGCTACTGGAACTGCGGCTACTTGGGCTGGTCCTTTTGGCGGGGGGCGACATATTTTGTGTATACTATACCTCTTACGAGGATTGTGGTGGACCACGTCGACTCTGAATCATGGAGGAGAGCAAATGACCGATTCGTGTAAGCCGGTATTTCGGAAGCCGGTTCCGAACGGGGTTGTCGAACATCTCGGTGTCGGCACCGGGAGTGCGACGGCTGTGGTCGAGGTCGAGGATGGGCTAATGATGATCGCGGGACGCCGCTGCTATCGATCCGGAGATGGGGGGCGAACCTGGCGCGAATCCGAAGCTCTGGACTGGACGATCCTCGGAGAACCGACCTCTCTGTCGTGCATCCGCTTGCAGTCCGGCAGCCTAGCGCTGGCGCATCTGGGTAGGAATAACCGGGATCCTGGCACGGAGATGTTCAACTGGAATCCGTTCTTTCTCTCGGTGTCAGTGGACGATGGACGGAGCTGGACCGGGGAATGGCCGATGAATCTGCTGGGCGGGCCGTACTATGACGCGATGATTCAGATGCCGAACGGACGCATGGTCATGCCGAGCCGGATCTGCCACAGCAACAACCATCATCTGGGGATGGAGTACGAGCGGGTGAGCAGTTACGGCTATTGGAAGGGATTGCGCTTCCAAGTCAGCGGGCACTATCACTATCCGGAGGTGGATATTGCGGCGGCGAGTTATTCGGATGACGAGGGGCGGACCTGGCGGATGTGCCGGGGGCAGTTGATGGGCTGGTTCGATGCGGACGGCATTCCCAACGGGCGCGGCGGGATTACGGCAGTGGACGAACCGAGTGTTGCAGTGTGTTCGGATGGGCGCTTGATGATGATGGCGAGGTCCACCGTGGGGCGCTTGGTGCAAACCTATAGCGAAGACGGCGGGGAAACCTGGACGCCGGTGCTGCCAAGCGATCTCGCGGCTTCGTATTCTCCGCCGCGTCTGAGGCGGATACCCAGTACCGGAGACCTGTTGTGCGTGTGGAACCAGACGTCGCGGGAGGAGATCTTGAGGGGGTATCGACGGGGCCGCTTGTCTGCGGCGATTTCAACGGACTGCGGGGCGAGCTGGTCGCATTTCAAGACGATCGAGGTCAGCGGGGGAATGGAGGACGTGGATCGGGTCCCGCCGCAGTATCCCGTCAGTCCCGTGATCGCGCTACCGGAATTGGGAAGTTTGCCCGAGGACTTCGCCACGTTTGACTATGCAAATGCGTGGTTCCACGAAGATCGCGTTCTGCTTATGTATCATCGAAGCTGGGTTGAGGCCGATGAACATTCCGCAGAGGCGGTGACGTTGGGGGAGCGGAAGAGTACAGTCCGTAAACCGGGGGAACTGGTGCTGCGCGTCTATCCGCTGGGATGGTTTTACGATAGCGACGGGGCCTGAAACCCGTCCGGCGCGTATGAGGAAACTGGGCTTCTCCACCCGAACAGCCGGGACTTAATCCCACGCCGGCCTCAAAATGACGGAATCGCCCGCTGCAAAGCCGAAACGCGACAATCCGTTCTGGGGTTGGATCCGGAGGCAAAAGGAATAGTCAGTCCAAATACACCACGCTCAGCCCATAGACGATCAAACTCGGCACCTCAAAATACACTCGTCCGGCGCGCCTGTGGTGCGGCAAAACCACGGCCTCCTCTCGCTCTGGATAGAGCCATTCAACCCGCTCCACCCTTTGCCCATCCGGCACCGCCAGCCTCACCTGCAGCGGCCCGACGGGCTGCGGCACCTCGATATCGCTGCTCTCATCTTGGCGATAGTTGACCCAGTGCAAGACCACTGCCTCGATTCCGTCCGGTTGCCAAGCTCGCACCCGCACGAACCACGGCGCGTCCGTCTCCAGCCACGCCGCCCCGAGCAAGTCCTTCAAGCCCTTGAGGAATTGCCGTCCCAAAGCGTCCCGCTGGGCCACCGGATAGACCGGCACCTCCTGCTCGGGGCGCAACGCCACTTTTTCCGGCCCCCATGTCCGTTGGCCCAAGTACTGCACCCCTGCTGGCACCTCGCTCCGCCAGTCGGCCAACAAACCCGCTGCATGCGGCGTCCCGTCCACATCCAAATCCCCGGTCGCACCGGCGAATACCACCTTGCCGCCGCCGGCCACATAGCGCCGCAAAAAAGCACCCTCGGCCGCTGTCAGGCGCTCGATTCCGGGTAGCACCAGCGCGGCGTACCCATCGCCCTTGGCTACCAGTTGGTCCTCCAAGAGCATGTCGAACAACACGTGGCCATCCTCCATATAGCGCCCCAATTGCTTGAGCGGCTCCACACAGTCCGCCTCCTGCTCCAGCTCGGCCCGGCGCGGGTACACCAAGCCCACCTGCGACCAAGGACGGGCCGGATGGATCAATTCCTCGTGGTCGGCCAAAAAACGCTGATAGCGACACACCGGCCCCATGTAATCGTCCAAGGCGTAATCGCTATTGGCGTCTTGGCCCCAGTGAAAGGCCAGTGCCGCGCTGTGGTTGGCTCCCGCCTCAGCGATGGACAGGCGCAAACGGTGGCCGTCGTACTTGTTGAGAACCATGGGCTTGCCCCCGCTCATGGCGTACGCATAGCGCGCTGACAAGCCCGTATCGGCCAAGTGCCCCTCGGCCACATTGCTGAAGTTCTTGTTGCCACCCTGGCTGTACCAGATATAATCCTCGCCCCGGGCCCAATCCTCCTCCGGCAACAGGCAGCGCTCGTCCCAAGCCGACAGATCGTATTTGTGGTACCACTGGGCCAGTAGCAAATCCGGCTTGAGGGCGCGGCCGTAGTCCACGAACAACTCGTCGAAGAACTCCTTGCGCCGCCGGTACACCAACCGAGCCAGCAAGCGCTCGATCCGCTGGCGCAAATCCCGTGGCGCCGCAGTACGCACGGCTATGGGGGCGCTGTATTCGGCCGTGGCCGACGGCCCGGCTGGATCGAGCCCGCGCTGCAGTTCGTCATCGCTGAATTCCCGGGCCAAATGCTCCAGCAAATAGCGGCGGCAATGGGCGCACTGGCAGAATTGCTCGAAATTGTGGTGCGCGTTAAAGCCGTCCACGCCCAGTTCAATGGCCTTTTTGACCATGGGCTTCAACAGAGCCAGCCAATGGGGATTGCACATGCACCCGCTATAAGTCCGGTACGGCCTACCCTCTATGGGCCAGCAGCGCAGTTTTCCGCCGACTGTGCGCTGTAGGGCCGCGGCCACCTCATCGCAGGGGGGCGGGCCCAATAAATCCTCGGTCCAGATCCGCGCCCAATTGCCAAACAGCCCCTTGCCCGTCTCGTGATCGCCATAGATCCAGCCCAGGCTCAACTGCCCCACCACCTTGGCTCCAGCCTCTTGGACGCGCGGGATGAGCTCGCCGACCAAGGCCAGATTCTCCTCGATGCCAATGCGGGGCATGCCCGCCCAACTGCGCTCGACCTCTGCATCGTCGGCCAAGCCGTAGAACATGGGGCCGTACGTCCCCATCTGCACCAACTGCACCCGACCCCGCCGCACGTGCTCGACCAGATCTAGCCGCTGCGGCACCGTCCAGTGCTCGGCCATCCTGTTAAACCAGAATTCCGCCATTTTATTTCCTCTTTGCCGTGCCCGGCTCGGAAGGGTGCCTCGGCATAGCGGCTTACCGCAGTAGCAGCATCCGTCGAACGAACGCGTCTTTGCCAACCAAGAGGTAGGCTACGTAGGCCCCGCTCGCCAGAGGCGCTCCTCTGTTATTCACTCCTGACCAGCGGACCAAATGCTCTCCCGCTGATCGGCCCTCGTCCAGCAGCGTCGCCACGCGCTGACCCATAATATTGTAGATGCTCAGACGAACGTGCGCTGGAGTTGGGACGCTGTAGCGCAGGGCGGTGGCTGCATTGAAGGGGTTGGGATAGTTCGCCAGCGAGATCGCGGTGGGAGTGGCATCGCGCTCACCGGCAATCGCCGTCGCCAGTGCCAGTGGTTCAAAGCTGAAAGAAGTGACGACGACCTCGACGTCGCGGCCATCAGCCGGTGCCTCCCCATTCAGCAGCCACAGATTCATCCGCACTTGCTCGGCTCCGGTCTCCGGGGCGCTATCTCCATGGAAAGACCAACGCTGCTCAACAGGCTCGCCGGTTCCACGGGCGATACTCGCAAAGTCAATGCGGCCTGGTGCCCAAGTAAAGGTATGGATCGATTCGCGGTCTCCGTAGCGGGCATCGAATTGGTAGCGATGCCCCGGGAGCGTGTATGGCTGAACGGCGAACTGAGCATTCGGCTCGCCGGCAACTCCCCAGTAGGACAGCTCAATGTCGATCTCGCGATAGCTCTGCTCGGACGCCAAGTCGTCCCACGTGAAGAAACCAAACACTACGCGGGGATCGAAATCCTCGGCGGCCGCGCGGAGCGCAATGCGATAGGTCCCGTAGCCAAAGGTCTTGTCGGAGATGACCTCGGTCGCCTGCCAGCCTGCTTCGCGCTGCGCCAGCGTGAGGTGGAGACCCTCGCCATCGGCCCAAACTGCATCGTCTCCGTCGGTGAAGAGATTGGGGCCGGGACCCAAGGGGGCGGAACCGGTTTTTACGTGCCACTGGAAACCGGCAAAGTCGATGCGTCGCCGGTAGGTGCGCACCACCTGGACCTCGTCGAGAACGGATTGAGACAGCGCCGGGGGGAACTCCCCCTCACCTTGCATCAGGGGCGGAGCGTCGGCCGCAGAGATCAGAAACGCGATGATGCGGGTCGCCTCGTGGTCGAGTCCCCCGGTGGTGATATCGCACGTCCAAGTGCCGTCCGGCTCAATGACGGTTGCCGGTTCGGCGAACGTCGGCTTGGTCCACCAGCCACCGCCGACGTGGATATAGACGGCTACCCGGTGGGCCGCGGGCTCGCCCTCATGTACTCTTCCTCCGAGAAGGGACTCCCTGTCTCCCCAAATCGGAATCTTCGTCACCGCAATCGCCTGCCCCTGCTGAACCCTAAGAGAGGGATGCTCTGGAGGTGCTGGCGCTGCGACGCGAACCAAAGCCAGAACCAGAATGCCAACTTGAAAGACGGCAATGCGCAACAGAGGGTTGTAAGCTGTTTTGCGCTTCATATTGCACCGAGGCCGGATTTTGTCAGAGCAAGCGTTCAAAAGCTGGCCCTAACGACTACAGCAACTCAGCGGTAACCGGCTCGAACTGACGCGCCACCACCCAATCGGGACGAGGATTCTCGACGCCGCGCGGCACGTTGTCGATGGCGGCAAAGGCGTAGATCAGGCTGTAGCGCTGCGCGGGTGAGAAGTTGTGGTTCGAGCCGTGCACGATCCGGCAGTCGAAGAAACAGACGTCGCCAGCGTCGCCCTCGATCGGAATGATCATCGACTCATCGGTGATGTACTCGCGCAGCGCCTCCGGCGTGATGCACCATTGCTTGTAGCTGGTGGTGATTTCGTCGCTGTAGTGGTCCAGCACGCCCCAGCGATGTGAACCCTTCACCAGCGCGATGCTGCCGTTGTTGCGCGTGTTTGGACCCAACATGACCAGCGCGGAGGTCAACCGATCGTCGACGCCGTCATAGCGCCAGTAGCCGTAGTCCTGGTGCCAGAGCCACACAGTGCCCTCGAATGACTCCTTGTAGTTCAGCTTGCTGTGGAAGATGTAGGCGTCGCTCCCGAAGATCTGCTTGACCGGCCCGGCGATCGGCTCCGACCGGCACAGCTCTCGGAACGGCTGCACATTGCGGTGCATGCAGAACACCGAGCGCACCGGGCCGCTCTTCTCGCGCACCACGTGCACCTCCGGCGGGTTGTCGGCCTGCTCAGACATCATCTCGTCGGCCGCCGAGCGCAATCGCTCGATCTGATCCGGCGGGATCAGTCCGCGCTGTATCAGAAACCCCTGCTCGCGATAGGTCGCCAGTTGTTTTTCGCTCCACATGGTCGTTTATCCTCCTTCAATGGTCGATCTATACCCGGTAGCGCTCGACCGCGATTCGTCGAGGTTGTTTTTTTAGGTGTTTTTGATTCCAACGCGCTTTTTTCTACTTTCTCGAAATAGGTCTTTCGGCCGTTTCTCCAGTGCTGTTAGTAAAATAGCTGGCGGTATCGGAAGTATAAACGGGCATTTGAATCTTGGTCAACCCCAATTGGGAGGAACATGCAATTGACCGGCGGTGAAGCAGTCGTCCGCACGCTCGAAGCACAGGGCGTAGACACAATTTTCGGGATGCCGGGCGTCCACAATCTAGCCATATACGACGCCCTTCGGGATTCGGGTATCCGGCACATCGGCGCGCGGCACGAACAGGGCGCCGCCTTCATGGCCGATGGATACGCCCGCGCGACCGGCCGCGTCGGCGTCTGCCTCTGCACTTCCGGTCCAGCCCTACTCAACACCGCCACGCCGCTAGGCACCGCCTACTGCGACTCCTCGCCGGTGTTGTGCATCGCCAGTCAGATACCCTCCTACGCCATTGGCAAGGAGAAGGGGTACATCCACGAATGCCGAGATCAATTGGGCTGCGTGCGGCCGGTGACCGCATGGAGTGAGCGAGCGAATGCAGTGGCGTCAATTCCCGCGGTGCTGAATGAAGCGTTTGCCCGCATGAGAAACGGCCGGCCCCGGCCGGTAGTGGTTGAGATCCCGTGCGACGTACTCGACGGAAGGGACGACGCGAAATTCCCCCTCGTGGATGCCACCCAGCCGGCTGCGGCCGACGGATCCGCAACTCAGCGGGAACAGATCGAACGGGCCGTCCGACTGTTGCGCCAGGCCCGGCGGCCCATCATCTGGGCTGGCGGCGGGGTGACTATCAGCGGTGCCAGCGACCAAGTGCGGCAGTTGGCCGAACTCCTCGGCGCACCGGTCTTGACCACGGTCCAGGGCAAGGGTTCGATTCCGGAGGACCACCCGCTGGCCTTGGGGAGCATACCCGTGCACCCGGCCGTCGTCGACTACTTGGCCAGTTGCGACGTCATGCTGGCGGTGGGCACTCGATTCACCGAAGAGGATACGCTCGAGTTCAGCATCGAGGTACCGCCGACGATGATTCACGTGGATATCGACCCGGAGGAACTCGGTCGGAATTACGCACCGACGCTGGGAGTGATCGGCGACGCTCGCCACGTGCTCGGGCAAATGCTGTTGCACCTAGCCGACGATTCGACCCGGCCCAGCGACCGTGCCGAGGAAGTTGCCACCCTGCGGCAACGGATTCTACGAGACTGCCGAGAGTTGGCACCGGCCGGCGTTGAGTTGGTGGAGACGCTGCGGCTGGCACTGCCACGCCAAACCGTGGTCGTCAGCGACCTAGCGATTGGTGCCTACTGGTGCCGCCGCTTGTTCGACGTGTACGAACCCCGCTCCTTCATCTATCCGTGGGGCTTTTGCACCCTCGGATTCGGTCTCCCGGCGGGTATCGGCGCCAAAGCGGCACGACCAGATCGGCCGGTGGTCGTGCTCACCGGCGACGGCGGCTTCATGTTCAACTGCCAAGAGCTGGCAGTATCCGCTCAGTTCCAGCTTCCCGTGATTGTGGTGTTGTTCAACAACCAGGGTTTCGGGGTCATGAGACCGCAGCAACAGGTCCGATACGGACGCACCCTCGCCGTTGACTTGGTGAATCCCGATTTCGCTCTGCTGGCTCAGGCCTTCGGGTTTGCAGCGCGGAGGGTCTCCGAGATCCCTGAATTGGGTCCGGCGGTGGCCGCCGCGGTGGAATCGGAAACTACATGCCTGATTGAGGTGACGGCCGACCTGCCCCTGCAGGTAATGGAGCCGGCTATGCGGCGCATACACCTAACGCTTACAGCCAATTGATTCTGGCTAGATCCCGTCAGATCAGGCGTTCAAAAGCTGGCCCTAACGGCTCCCGTCGGCATCGCGCAGCGCCTCGACGCGCCATGCGAACTCTTCCTCCAGATGCGAGTCGCTTCCCCCCCCAATTTGGACGAACTGGATATAGCCGTCGCCATCGACGAACCAAGTCGTGGGAAAAGCATTGACACCGGCCTTTTGCACGTACCTGTCGTCCACCAAGACGGTAAAATCGTATTCATTCTCCACCATGAACGTATCAAGCACGTCGCGCGCGATGCTCATGGAGATGTCGTTGCTGATGGAGATCACCTCCACTGCGGGGTCGTCGAGATAGCGCGCGTGGAACTTCTGATACTCGGGTAGCTCTGCCACGCAGGGAACACACCAAGTCCCCCAGAAGTGAACAACGGCGACTTTGCCATCGAGCTCGGTGGAATTGACCTGCTCTCCGTCGAGCTTGGGGAGGGCGAACGGTTCGTAGGTGCGGACCGTATCGAGCCGTGATTCCAGAATCCGTTGATGTCTTTGGGACCGGTCCCGCTCGTAAAACGCGGCGAGATACTCGTCGAGCCCTTCGCGCGAGCCGTGCCGGCGCTCATACAGGGCTTCCAGCGCCTCCTGATTGGGATTTTCACCCCAGCTTTGGGCCTCAAGGCCAGCGATGTAGGCCTCCTCGGCCTTGTCGAGCCAGTTGCGGACTACCTCGGCTGTATCCCGAGTCTCACCCTCGGTCTTCAAAACGACTGTCTTAGAATCTCGCATTTGCAAAGCCGCCTCAGCCTCGGTCGCCATGTGCTCGAAAACTTGGCCCAAATGATAGTGAGCACTGGTGTTTTCCTCCCAGAGCTCTAGCGCCCGCTCAAGCTCGTTGCGGCCTTCCTCGACGCGACCTGCTTTGTAGCTAGCCCACCCGATGGCGTCGTGGACGAGGCTCAGATCATCCTCCTCCCGCCACTCGTCCTCTTCGATTTTATCAATCATGATTTGTATGCCGCTCCGAGCGAGCTCAGCCGCCTCCTCGGCGTATGGCGTGTGGTCAGCCATCGAGATAGGAGCAATAGAGTACGTTAGGTACAGATCGTGCCGCTCGTACCGAACCAATCCGCGAACTGCATCGGCGAGTTCCTCGGCCGGAATCGGGTTCATGGCTTCGAGGGCATAGAAGAGCTCTCGGTACGAATACCCGCGGTAGCTCTCGCCGATGCTATCGTCGTAGAGAGGCTGTTCTAAGAACCGATAGGCTGCGTCGCAAACGAGGCGAAGCTGGTCTTGGTACTCCTGCGAGTCTGCGCCATGCTCGCGCTCGATGCGGTCGCGCTCGGACCGCAATCGTTGGTACTCCCGTTGGAACTTCTCTTGGTGGATCCACGACGCATGGCGACTCGCGGGAGCTAGCGCCATCAACTTCGCCTCAAACTCTGCCGCTTTCTCTTCGTCTTCTAGTACGCTTCGATAGGTCGTGGTGAGTAAGGCTAGGCCGCGTACGGTCTCCGGGGCCGCCTTCCGGTACTCGGCGATGCTGGCCTCAATAGCGGGGCGTCGCTCGTCGGCGGGGAGCAAATCCTCCTTGTTGAGGATATTCCAGTGCCAATAGCGCACCTCGGCAGAGCCCGGAGCGAGGCGAATGGCCTCTTCGATCAGCGAGAGCGCCTCCTGCGGCTTGTTGGCCCGATATAGATATTCCGCAGCCCGAAAGTAGCCGCTGACGTGGTCCGGCCAACGCGCTCGCAGCGTATCCAAGGTAGCGAGGCTCGTGTCTGCATAGGTGGGATCCTCCAGTGCGTACTGTGCCCAGTGCTCGAGCTCCGCGCGGGCATGGAGGACCTCGGGATGTTGGAGTGTCGCCGCATCCAGGGAGTCCAGAAACGCCATCCCCTCTTCTGCTTTTCTGGGGCGAAGCGCCTGAAGGTGCGTCGCGGCGAACTCCGGTCGGGGCAGCAGCTCCCAAGCGCGCAAGCTAGACTCGGCTGCCTCGGAGTACTTCCGATCCGCCAAGAACGCCAGTGCTTGCGCGTAGAGCCCCCACGGGCTGTCCGGCTCCCGTTCCAAGATCGCGTCGGCGTGCTCTTGGATCTCTCTGAGCCCGTACAACTGTCCGTGCAACTGACGCGCGTAGAGCGCCCGCAACTCAGCGTCTTCCGGCGCACGGCTCAACCATTCCTGGCCGTATATGGCTCCTGCCTCGAACGTCCACAGCCGATTGTGCTCGCGCAGCTTCGCCTTCGCCGCTTCTAACTCTTGGGGCGAGTAGCGCTGCTCGGTTCCGCAGCTAGCACAAACAGCGAGAACAGCTAGAGAATTGGCGATCAAACGAATTGGAACTCGATACGACATAGAGTACCTCCGTGTGCGAAATTACCGACCCTCCCCTTCACAGACCATTTTCACGGTGCAGAACCCGTTTGCAAAAACGCATTTAAGGTATCCAAGTCCATGCCCTCAATGCCCAATTCGCGCACACTCCGCCCCGTAGCCCACCCATCAGCCCCCATTACCACGGACCCGATATCCACTAACCCGCGCATCAAAGGCGCGTCCACGCCGTATTGCGCGCCCACATCGTGCCAAGCTGAAAGCCCGTATGGAATATCCTCGCTGAGCCAACGGCTCTCAAGCGACCCAGGCGCTTTGAGTTGCGTGAGCATTAGGCTGCCATTAATCGTTGCCCACAAATCCCCCCGAGGGCCAAAACCCGCGCGGTAAAACGCTTCATCGGCCGCTATGAGATCGTAACCCAAAGCTGTTGCAATGGCCCGCCGCTCTGCATCCACGGCCATGATCGTCTTTGCCACCGATGGGGATACCCCTTCTTCGTAGAAATAGAACTCACCGTGTGCATATTCGATTCGTCCTGCGTTCATCAACACACCCGCAGGATGCACGACCGGATTCATCGCGGACAAACCACAGGCCATCGCAGTGGGATAGGTCTGAATGCCCGGGAACAGCGGCGACAGACGAGCGCACACGCGATCTGTTGCTGTCGCTGGCAACACCCCCAAGCCCAAGCCCGTCACAGTACCCCAAATCGTCGCGGTATCCGGCGCTGTTTTCCGACACACATAAGGCGCGGTATCCACCTCCGCCAGCGCGATGTCTGCTACTCCTTGGTCGCGCAATAGTGTCGCCCATTCCAATGCGCCCAATGTGCCCGGCATCAGCACGACCATGTGTTCGGGTCTGAGATGGGGGGCGCAGGCAATGGCAAATGGTTTGTGGGCATACGCCGGCACGATTAACAGAATCAAGTCAGACGCATTCAGCGCCGCTTCAATATCCGTGGTCATGCCGTGAATTTCTGCGGCCCCTGTCTCTTCGACCCCCACCAAATGAATCACACCTTGGTCGCGCACCGGATCGAGCGCGTGCCCAAATTCTGGCAATTCGCAAAGCGTAATATCAAAACCTTTCAGGGTCAGATTTGCAGCCGTGGCAAATGCCGTATTGCCACCGCCGAGAATGGTAATGTGTTCGGACATGGAAGTATCCTTTTTTGTCTTAGACGACGTTATCTGGCAACCGTCAGCGGGTTTCTGAGTCAATCGACCAGACCCCAGAGACGCTGACGCGCCTCGGGCCAGTCCGGCCAGTCGGGATGCAGATGCTTCAGCGCCGCCAAGTCGCGCTTGCGGCCGCCCAGCGGGAAGTAGTTCCAGCCCATGGCGCGTCGCGGTCCGGCGGCCGTCTTCACCCCGGTGGCGTGCCAGCAAGAGGGCGTCCACACCAAGGTCCACCGTGGATCGAGGACGACCTCGACTTCGCTAGGATGGCGGGCGAAGCAGTGCGTCGGCACCTCGTCGTGGGTGCCGGTGGCCAGTTCAAATTGTAGCAATTCGGTTGCCACCTCCTCGCGGAGACGGTGCTGACTGCCGGGTAGCACTCGCAGCGGTGCGTTGCTAGCGTCGTGGCGATCGAGGGCGGTGCGGAAAGAGACCTGCTTCACCTCCGGCCCACCATCCACGTGCCAGTGGACCTGCCGCTGCGGTCGGCCATCGGCACTGACAATCTTCGCGGCATCGCCGATGCCGCAGGCACCCACGTGTACCTCTTCGGCGTCCAAAATCCGCCGCGCCGCTTCGACCAATTCTGGATGCTCCACCATCTGCAGCAGCGGCTCGCCGATCATCAGGAACTGACAGGCCAGCCGATTGCAGCCCTCGGGGAACTCGGTGCGCTCCCACTCCAGCTCGACCTCCTGCTGCCGGAAGTCGATCTGGCGCATGCCCTCAGCGCCGAGCGGATTGGGGATCAGGAAGAACCCATTGCGCTCGAAGTGGGCGAGCTGTTCGTCGGTGATGTCGAAAGATCCGTCCATCAGGTATTCCCCAAGACGCTCGCAAGGTCTAAACAACCGATCAAATCGAAGAAGGGGATCATCATCAGCGGACCTTTGCTAAGCGTATGGCGGACGTTAGATTGTGCCGGCGCAAGGTAGTAAATCCGCTCTTGCCTTTCAAGGAAGGAAAACGCCATGGGATTTGAAGTGTACGATTGTCGCCGGGATATCCGCAACATTCTGGTGCGGCCGCAGATCCGCGCCCGCTTCTGCCGTTTGGAGCCAGGCACAGGCTCGCTCGACGCTTGGCACACGCACGACTTGGGCGACGAGATATTCATCATTCTATCGGGTCGGGTGGAGTTCAAAATCAACGGCGAGGTGAAAGAAGTTGGGCCGGGGCAAATGTGCTACGCCCTAACCGACGAGCCGCACTCAGTGCGAGTCATCGGCGACGAGCCAGTCTATATGTACCTCTCGGTAACGCCGCACATCCAGCCGACGCATACGTTCTACGACGACAAGGGCGAGCGCCAGCCGCCCCACTTCAGGCCGTCGAGCGATTACAATACCGAGACGGATTCGACCACGCCAGTGGCCGAGCTGATCGACGGTCACATCAATGCCGTGCGCGCCTTGGCGACCCAAGCACAGGAGAGCGCGCGAATCCAAGAAGAGCGGGGACAAGAACTCAAGCAGGCACTAATGGCTGGCGATATGGAAGCGGCCAGCCGCGTGCGCGAGGCCATGTGGGAACCGCTTTTGCAGCTCTTCAAGCAGACGAGCGCCGTGGCGGACGGCTGGAACGGACTGGCCCCCCGGGCGGGGTCGGTCGATGCGGTATACTGAGTAGTTCTCAAAACCACCGTCCTACCACAGCGAAAACCGCTGTGTATGAGGCGGACTATTCCACGCCCGTTTTCACGGTACCACAATAGAACTTGTAGTATCTATGCTGCCGCAATCCAAGCTCCTCGTAAAACGCGGCTGCCGGCGTCGCCTCATTGGCAATTAGGGACATGGTTAGTGGCACCTATTCAGACCAGATTCTCTCAAATACCAATCGCCCATCGTCGGCTTCTTTGAGTGTGAATACGTCTGGATTCGATAGAGATTCCCATCCATCGTAGCCGAAATTAGAGTCCAGTGAGTTCAGGATCAGACTCAAGAGGTTGCCATGAGTTACCGCAATTGGGAACTGGTGACCGCCGTCAAGTAGTTCGGTGATGGCGGCCCAGCCTCGGTCTAATACTTCGCGTCCCGATTCGCCTCCCGGTACCCGCAACTCCAAGTCTCCAAATGAATCGCGGACCACCTCGCGCCAATTGTCAATAGGACTCCCTGAAAGCGTCCGTTCAATTAGGCGGTGATCCAAGTGGACAGACAATCCCACGTCAGCAGCAAACGGCTCAATGCTTTGCCGTGCCCGCGTGTAAGAGCTGGAGACGATTATGTCGATCGGGTAGTCGGACAAGAACCTAGCGAGTGCTTCCGCCTGTTTCTGCCCAAGCTCTGTCAGTGCCGCATCTGGGTCTTGTCCTGAGGACTGACAATGTCTAATCAGCAGCAAGGTCAGGTGATTTCGTTCAGCTTTCCGGTGGCGCAGTCATAGACGAAACCCCGCACGTCGTCCTTGTTCGGGATGAACGGGCTGGCCTGAATGCGGGCGATCGACTGCCGTACGTCCTCCGCGAGATCGCCGAACGCCTCTAGGGCGAAGGCCGGGCGGATGCCAGTATCGGCCGCGATCGCGTCCTTCACATCGTCGTCGCGGAATGTTAGCATGCCGCAGTCCGTGTGGTGGATGAGCATGATCGAAGTCGTGCCCAGCAGCCGCTGCGAGATTGTCAGCGAACGAATCGCGTCGTCGGTTATCACGCCGCCCGCATTCCGAATGACGTGCGCGTCTCCTTCTGCGATCCCTAGCAAACCGTGAACGTCGAGGCGCGCGTCCATACAGGCCACCACCGCTAGGTTCAGTCTTGGAGGCAGGGGAAGATCGCCCTTGTCGAAGTTCTCGACATAACGGGCGTTGTTTTCGAGCAGTTCATTGATAACGGCCATCAGAAATCTCCTTTTGCCATCGGTTGCGTCTGCGTCAGTCCACGTCCGGCGGGATGATGCAGACAGTGGTGATATGCTGGTGCGCGCTAATCAGATGTAGCCCAACACCAGCGCGGAGCGCAACTAAACTAGGACGCCTTTGGGACCCCACAAGGGTAAATTAAAAACAAAAGGCCCTCTTTTTGGACCGATCACGACCACCTAGATTTCAGGTCCGCCTCGATTTCCTGCCAGGGGACTTGCAGTTTTGCGGCTGCGGCCATCAACGCATACACGACGCCGTTGAACTCTTCTGGAATCCCCGTTTCTTGCGTAAACGCTCTCACAAACTCAGCCGATTCCTCGCCGACTTTTTTGCAAATTGCATTGTTGTCTGCAAGGAGCTTTGACGTACTGGAACCGGTGGGCTTTTGCGCGACTACGGAGATTCTCCGGTACTCCTCTTCCCATGGATTGACGATTTCCCGTCCGATCAATGAGATGTCGCTGAAGCGGACGACCTCGGCGACCTTGAGGCCAGTCTTGGACATCGCACTTGCGGGCGAGCGTTCCCCGCGATACACCACCTCAATGCACCAGTCGTGCGTGCCCTCTGCTACCGTGTTTTCCGTGTCGCCAGCATAAGCAGCGATACTGATTTGCAGTTTGCTGGCTTGGAAGCGCTGCGACAGATACTGACGAGAAGACAGTTCGTATTTCTTGTTCACGGCAATGGACACCATTGCGGGCGAATCTGGAATTAGCCCTTCGCGGTTCAACAAACAAAGGGCCGGCCGATAGAACTGAGCGCTTGGATCGAACCAATCGTAGGTATTGAGAACCCCAAGCGGAGAATCATCCGCTCCCAGCATGTACTCGTCGAACAGATCGTCTCCCGTGAGGCCATACGCGACTTCTCCACGTAGGAGACAATCGTCAACCCGTTGGGGCACGTCTTCCCCTCGCGCCGAAATTATTTCGAGGGCTCCCACGCTCTCGTCAGCTCGGGTAAACTCGCCTCCGTCGCTAACGCCAACCTCACTCAGGAGATTATTCACATACTCATGCAGACCACTGTTCTTGGGTATGTAGAGTTTGGCCTTTGGTTCAGGGACGAATAAACCGATTGCTTCGCGAAACATGTATTACTCCTTATTATGCATGGTCAGGTCAATATCCGACCAATCAGACCAACGTGCAATGACAATTCTCTCTCCGGTCGGATAGAGGAATCAAGGGCTTGGAATTCGCCGGATCCACAGGCGAATTTGCGCCGGGGTGGGCCGTCGAACATGCCCGGAAAGCGCGGCGAGTCGGTCTTCTACCTGCGCGGCAGATGAGGCGGCCAAATCCGCCAGCGAACGAATGCCGGCTTTGCCCAGCAGATTGCCGTATTCCACGCCAATGCCTTGGTGCAGATATAATTCGACGAGGCCACGGGTACCTTGAGTGCGTTCGCGGCCCAATTCCCCTTCCATTTGCCGCCAAATTTCCGCCGACTCTCCAGCTTCCAAATCGGTCAGATAGACGATGCCCTCGTCCTGCAAAAAAGCGCGGGCAGCCGGATCCAAACTGTCCACTTTGGCCAAGCGCGGCTTCACCGAGCCGACGTTCAAGTAGATGTAGTGATTGACCGTCAGGGCGAAAGCCGCGGCCAAAAGGACGATGACGAGTGCATTCCAGACCTTGGTCGGCCCTAGCCGCTGGTCCCGATGTGCTCCCAATGGCGGAGCCAACCTATACCACACCAACAGGCGATAGACTAGAGCGCATTCCACGGCAAAGGGAGGAAAGCCCAAAAAGCCGGCGAGCGGCATTTCAAAGAGTTTCAATTCTTCAAAAAAGGGGACTGTGTAGATCCACTTAACTTGGGCCCAGTAGTTGAAGAATTCCCACAGACCACCAGCGATGAATCCGGCCAGCAACTGGCGGGTCAGCGGTGCGTAGTCGCCGCGTGCCAATTGATGCAGCAAGCTGTCGGGCAGGCGGCGGTATTCGACGGGAGCCAAGAGCAGGATAAAGGCGAGCCAAGTGAGCGGGAAGAAGAAGCGCGGCCACACAAGGACCAGCGCTAGCCCGATCAGGCCGACTATTTGCAGGAGGGTTAGGCGACGGGGAGTTAGCGACCAACGACGACCCTGCCAACCGGCGGCCACGCCGCGCAGCCCCAAGTAGTACTCCAACCACAGCAGACCGGGAAAAACAGTGGCAAAGGAGAAGACGGCGTTCAGCGTCTGCAAAACAAGGTGATCGAGGACGAAGATGTAGTACCAGTTTTGCAGACGAAAATTGATCAACTCAAAGGCGTACCACCCCACTGCGGACCAAAAAAGAATCAGCAAAAAAGCCGGGCCGCAGCGGGCGATGAGCGAGCGCCCTTCCCGCCACTGGATGAGCCGATCTAGAGTCCAGATAATACCGTACCAGGCGAATAAGTAAAACAAGGTGGTCACAGGTTCCACCCGGCGCAGCATAAGGAAGAAGGAAACCCCAATGAACAAGGGGCCTAATAGAAGCAGTAGCGCGGACTGGAAACGGCGCGAATCCAGCGGCGCGGAAGGGGTGGTCATTGGGAAGGGTTGAGTTCCAAAACCGCGGCCAAACTGTCGCCTTGGTGGACGCGGTTGAAAACTCGCAGACACAGGATCAAACCCGCTTGAGTCGATACCACTTCCTCGCGCCGCTGTCCCAGATGATCGACCACCGTGCCGATCACATCGCCCGGTTGCACGGGTGCTTTCAATGTTACCCGAGGCTCGAAATAACCGGCAAAGGGCGCTGGGTAATTGACTTGTATGTGACCAGAGTTGTCGCGGTCGTCTTCCACGGTGTACTCGGTGCGCAGGGGCGGCAGGGTGCGGTCAATCATGTCCAGTTCGGCCAAGACGTTCAAGCAGCCCTCGAAATAAGCATCCGCGCCCTCGGGATCGCACATGCCACCCCCCATCCACTCGGCGTAGATGGCTGGCACCTTGGCATCGCGGGCCACCGAGAGCGTCCGTCCGTCAAGCCGAGCCGAAGTGCCCCAAATGATGGGCATATTCAGCGCTTGGGCCATGCGCCGTTGCACATCGAGGATAGCTTTATCGGGATGCAGGGTGTATCCCACGGTAGGGTAGAATTCCATGACTATCCCGCCGCTGTGCAGGTCGATAAGATAGTCGGCCCGGCGGATTTCCTCGCTGACGGCGTAGGCCGTGCGTTCGGTGATCGAGCCGTCGGCCCGGCCCGGGCAGGTGCGAGCCAAGTCCAGCCCGTCCTCGGCCGTGCGCTGGCCGCGCCAATAAGCGGCTTCGTTGACTACCGGGATGGCGGTGAGACGACCGCGCAGGTCCGTTGGATCGAGGCGGTCCAGCAGGCGGCGAATGGCTGCCATAGACTCGAACTCGTCGCCGTGGACGCCGCCTAGGATCAGCAGGTTGGGACCTTTTTGAGTCCCTTCTATTACTTGTTGTTGCAGAGTGATTATTGGGGTCATAGGGCGCGCGCTCGAGGTTGTCGGCAAAGGGCCGAATGATTTTAGCGGCTGTCGGGATCTGTGACACAATATAAAAAGCAGAAGGAATTTAACAGAAGAAAACTCAAAATCCCGGAACTTTGGCTGCGTTTGCGGCGAGGCGAGTGCTGCCGAAGGGCCTGCAAACGATCATCTGGGATCTTACCCGACCCCTGTATGCTCTCAGTGTCTTGACGGAGATTCCAAAAAGGGACCTTATTATACCTTTTATATATACTTGAATTCAACTTGTAAGTGCAATCGCTTGGGTAGCTGGCATAGAAACGGCCAACTGGTATATTTTCCCGGGCCATTTCAAACGCAGCTCCCGACGGAGGCGCTTATGGGAACGTATCACCAGTTGACCGAGTATCAAAGATACCAAATTTACGCGCTGAAGAAAGCCGGGCATGATCAGCAGTCCATCGCGGCGACGGTGTCGGTATCGCCGTCGACGATTTGTCGAGAGTTGCAGCGCAATCGAGGGCAGCGCGGCTATCGTCCCCATCAAGCCCACCAGCACGCGCTGGCGCGTCGTCGCCACAAGGCGAAGGCGACCAAGATGACCCCGGCGGTCATCGAGCGCATCGAAGCGGAGTTGTGTCAGCAGTGGAGTCCCGAGCAGATTGCGGGTCGGCTGCAGGCGACCGACGGTCTTCGGTTGAGTGCCGAGCGCATCTACCAGCACATCCGAGCGGATCGTCAGGCAGGCGGGACGTTGTATCGCCATCTGCGCCACAGTCAGAAGAAACGCAAGAAACGCTATGGCCAAGCCGATGGCCGAGGCCAGATTAAAGATCGAGTCAGCATTGACCAGCGCCCGGCCATCGTCGAAGAAAAAAGGCGCATCGGCGATTGGGAAATTGACCTCGTGATGGGCGGCCAGGGCACTGGGGCACTGGTCTCGGTGGTCGAACGGCGCTCGCGCTATACCGTCTTGGGCAAAGTCGCCTCCAAACAAGCCGAGCACGTAGCGGCGGCGACCATTGCGTTGCTCGCGCCCCATAAGGAGCATACCCAGACGATTACCGCCGATAACGGCAAGGAGTTTGCCCACCATACCACGATCAGCCAAGCGTTGGACGCGGTCGTCTATTTTGCCCATCCCTACCATGCTTGGGAACGGGGACTCAACGAGAACACCAACGGGCTGATTCGCCAGTATGTGCCCAAAGGAACGGCCTTGGATACGCTGTCGGAAGCACAGATACACCATATCAGGGATCGGCTCAATCATCGACCGCGAAAGGGATTGGCATTTCAAACACCACATGAAATCTTATGTAAGGAAACGGGAACCCAACCTAAACAGGGCGAAATTGCACTTACAAGTTGAATCCGCAATAGGATATATAGGAGCGTTCTGATGGTATTCTGTGTTCGAGCGTCCAAAAACCATCAGGACAGAAAAGCTGCCGACAATTTTGCTAGAATCGAACCAAATTGCTAAAGGATCTTCAGCTAGCGCACGACTACCGCTCTGACCGCTCAAACTTGGTCGAGGAATTCTACGTACGCTGCCTTACAGAGAGTGTGGAGTATTGGAGGGCCGTAGGCTACTTCACAAGCCATGGCCTAGCGCTTGCCGCAGAGGGTCTCCCAGCCTTTCTACTCCATAACGGACAAATGAAGCTGGTTGCCAGCCCGTTGTTAGAGCCAGAAGACATCGAAGCGTTCATACGTGGCTATGAGTCGCGAGAGCGAATCCTAGAAAGGTCAGTTGGGCGTCAAATTGGCGATCAGTCCATTGAAGCCCTGCCGGACATCTCGCGGCGTAGACTCGATTGCATTGCTTGGCTCATAGGTGAGGGTCGTCTTGATATCAAGCTTGCCGTACCATCGACAGAGTTGCTGGGAGGAGGCCAAGCGATCTACCACGAGAAGATGGGGATTTTCTTTGATAAGGAAGGAAACACTGTGGCATTTTCTGGCTCTCCCAATGAAACCGTCGGAGGTCTAGTTAGCAACTTTGAGTCTCTTGACGTGTATGTGTCATGGGATGACCCGCATGGGAGGGTGGCCCGGAAAACTGACAACTTTTTAAGGTTATGGCATAATCACACTCCTAGATTGACCGTCCTAGACTTTCCAGAGGCTGCTAAGCGTCAACTACTCCGCTTTCGACCGTCTCTACCTCCAGAATCCGATCCTATGCCACAGCAGGACGCAACGAATCCTGTGAGCACAAGAATCCCTGACCTCCCGGTCGACATTGAACTCCGCCCTTACCAAATTGAAGCCTGTGAGGCATGGCTGAAAAACCATGCCCGAGGAGTGCTCGAAATGGCCACAGGCTCAGGGAAGACTATTACTTCACTCGCCGCTGCGGTCCGCCTGCTCAAAGAACGAGAACGACTCTTCTTAGTTGTTGCATGTCCATTCCAGCATCTGGTTGATCAGTGGGCCGAGGATGCAGAGCGCTTCGGGCTTCGACCGCTCACGGCCTATCAGAGTCGGCATACTTGGGAGAATGCACTCAATAGCCGGATTATTGACTACAATCTGGGAAACCGTAGTTCGGTAACGGTCATTACGACTCATGCGACATTGGCCAGCGACGTAATGCAAGCAAGCCTCGCCCGTGTTTCGGGAAACTCTCTCTTGGTCGCTGACGAGGTACACCACCTTGGAGCAGAGCAGGGCCGACGCGGATTGCCTCCCCATTTCGAATATCGCATGGGCCTTTCCGCCACACCCGACCGTTGGTTTGATGACGAAGGCACTCAAGCACTACGCGACTACTTCGGCGGCACCGTCTTCGAATTCACTCTATCTGATGCGATTGCGCAAGGATTTCTGTCAGAGTATTATTACCACCCTCATTTAGTCGAACTGACCGGCATCGAACTTGAGCAGTATGAGGAACTCACACGCCGCATAGTCCGAGTGTTCAACTCTTCAACAAACTCTGAAAGTACGGCTCTCATTGAAGCACTTCTACGTAAGCGTGCTGATATTCTCAACAAAGCTCACAACAAGCTAGGGAAGCTTGCTGAACTCCTAGAGGGCGAGCGTGATCTTCATCACGCACTTTTCTATTGTGCTCCTGGTCAGATTGACGAGGTATTGTCGCTATTGGGCAATCAGCTCAGGCTGAGGGTTCACCGATTCACAGCCCAGGAGTCCACAGACGAGCGGCGTCGCCTCCTTACCGATTTCGCTCAAGGACGCCTACAGGCTCTCGTGGCGATTCGATGTCTTGACGAGGGTGTAGATGTTCCGAATACGCAAGTGGCCTATATCCTCGCTAGCACAGGCAACCCGAGAGAATTTATCCAGAGGCGCGGTAGAATCCTTCGAAAATCTTCGGACAAGGAGCAAGCAGTCATACACGATCTGATTACTGTGTCATCTCTTGGAAATGATCCTAGTGGTCCGGACTGGGAGACATTCAATTTGGAGCGGAGTATTCTCAAACGTGAACTCGCTCGATTTCGAGAATTTGCGGACGCCGCGCTCAACAGATTCCAAGCGACGCAGGTAATCTGGGAACTTGCCAAGACATATAATGTCTTGGACTATTGAGGTAGCATAATGCTCAAGGAAAAGATATTAGAATTGTTCAGAGAATGTGAACCAGAGGTCCAGAGTGTGATTGCGAGGGTGCTAGATGAGGAGTGGGCGCACCTAAGTTACGAAAGACCCCGTGGCATCAAGGAAAGGATTCGGCAGATCATTGATACCGAGGTAAGAGACCATGAAGCTTGAATGGATGAGTCTTACTAATTTTCGCCAGTTCTATGGAGACCAAACCATCCACTTCAGCCGACATCAGAGGCAAAACGTCACCGTAGTACACGGAGCGAATGGATCGGGCAAAACTTCGTTATTCACTGCTTTAAACTGGTGCCTTTATGGACTTGGTGTCGAAGATATGGGAGAGCTCGTTAGCAAGCAAGCTATCATGGAGGCCGCAGTCGACGAAGAAATAGAAATGAAAGTGCAACTTGCCTTCTCTCATTCAGGAGAGCGATTAACAGCGACACGAGCGTTCTCAGTGAGCAAAACTAGTTCCCAGCGGTGGCAAACTAAACCACAGACTGAATTTTCCCTTGATTCCATTCGTTCAGATGGCCAGACTCGTAGAATCCCAAATCCTACCGGCTATGTAGAATCCATCTTGCCGTCCAATGTACGCACCTATTTTTTCTTTGATGGAGAGAAGATTGATCAGTTCACTCGTCCGTCGCATGAAGCAGAGGTACGAGAGGCCGTACGTAATGTGCTCAAAATTGAGGTTCTTGAACGGGCGAAGAATCATCTAGGCGTCGTAGCACGAGAATATCAAAGTGAGCTCAAGAAGCTTGCGTCGGGAGGAATTGAAGATCTGCTGGACAAGGAGGAGAAACTTCGTAACGAAGTTGAAAATATACAGCAGAGTTTGATAGAGTTTCGTAAGGAGGAAGTTGCCGCCAAACGCCAGATGCAGGAAATTGATGTAAAGCTGGGAGAGATTCGGGAGATTCGCGAATGGGACGATAAGCGAAAGGTGGCGGTGGAGGAGAGCGAGGTCCATGAACAAGAGAAGGACCGACTATGGCAAGAAATAAAGGAGAAATCGAACCAAGGCTTTCTCCGTTTTGCCAATGAAGCTATCTCGGAGGCTCTCGAGGTTCTTGAGGCCATGCGTGAGCGGGGAGAGATTCCGCCCGGCATCCGGGAGCAGTTCGTAAATGACCTGCTTGCTACTCATAGGTGCATCTGTGGTCGGCCTATAGAGGAAGAGTCAGAGGAACATCGTCGCTTGATGGAGGTGTTGGCTCGCTCTTTACCATCAGAGTTGGAAAACGTTGTGCTGCAAACGGCTGGAGATTTGCGGGCTGTCCAGCCAAGGGTCGAGGACGTCGATCGGGACCTCCGAAAGCTTATGCGTCGCAAGGCAGAGATCGACCACAGGCTTGAAGGGTTAGCCGCCACGCTGGACGAAGTAAGTCGTCACTTGCAAGGCGTGGAGCTCGAAGAGGTCTCCTCCTTGGAGATCAAGCGGATGGAGTATGAACGAAAAATCCGTGCGCTGGGGAGTGATATCGGGAGATTCGAAGAACGCCTAGATAATCGACGCGCTGACTTGGATAAGCTCCAATCTGCCATAGATAAGGCGCAACTGTCGGAAAAGCGGGCGCAGGACATGCAACGACGTTTCTCTCTTGCCCGAAAGGCTTCCGATGCAGTAGAAGGGATGGAAGATGCTTTCGCCCGTGATATGCGAGCTAATATCCAAACTGAGGCTAAGGAGACCTTCAGACGCCTAGTTTGGAAGGAATCTCAGTTCCAAGACGTCCAACTCAGCGAGGATTACCATCTAGAAGTAATCGATCGATGGGGATTTCCCGCTAGGCCGGAGCTGTCGGCTGGAGAGCGTCAAGTCCTAAGTCTTGCGTTTATCACGGGTATGGCAAAAGTGACTGGAGAGGAAGCCCCGTTGGTGATGGATACACCCTTTGGGCGCTTGAGCAGTGCCCCCCGCGAAGCAATAACTCGACACGTTCCAGATCTGACGGATCAATTGGTGATCTTCGTGACCGATGAAGAACTCCACTCAAAGGCTCGTGACAACCTCAAGCATCGCATAGGTGCTGAATACAAACTGACCTTTGATCAAAACACGGGATCTAGCACAATCGAAGAGCTAGCGACGAGAGACTCGCAGCAAAGCCGAGGAGATGATAAGTGATTCTGCACGAAGAGGTTACACGACGAGATAGCGTCCATATAGATCCTGTTCATCACGAACTATATTCTCAGCTTACCACGGGCAGTGACGCACCTTTCAAGACGATGAAGGATATGTTCATGCTCGCCACAAGCGCAGGATTTACCCGTAGGCGTCGGCTACCACTCTCAAGCCAGCGGGAAATCTTCCGTTGGCCTGTTTTCTCACCACAGGAAGATATTCCTATCCTTCGAGCGATCGCCATCGCCGAGACCGGCAGAACGACGGTCCTGACTGATCAAAATCAGCTTCTGACGATTGCAGAAGAGTATGCCAACACAGGCATCGACCAAATCCGTAGACAAATCGCTGACCAGCCGGGTATGCCTCTTGAGAGTTTGGTAAATTTCCTGCTAGGTAATGCGGCAATAGGGAGCAAATTATGAACTCTCATGACGACAGTGTAATTGATGCTTCGGTGTTCCCCATGCGTAATACGACCCTACATGGGTTTTAAAACAGTCTCTAATGTAAATCTGATGAGGAGGTGGATGGATTTATTTGCCAGAAGATGTTATGGTATATCAAGATGTGATAAGTTCTAAGGAAGATACGCAAAGAGATGCGCGAAGATATCGGGTGAATTTTCTTCTATGGAAAGAACAGTGGGATACTTACAGCGATCCACCGATTGTATTGGATTGGAAATGTGTGAAGTTCGAGAAGAATAGCGCAACTAAAATTCCTGAAGAGAATGGAGTTTATGCCTTTGTCGTTGAGCCAAGAATTGCTCAATTGCCATCGCCTGGTTATGTAATGTATATTGGAGAAACAGGCCATAAAAGCAAGCGTCACTTGCGAAAAAGATTTGGAGATTATCTCAATGACAGAAAAAGGCCAAAAAGGCCTCTAATTCATTTTATGTTGACTACATGGGAAGACTACCTGTATTTTTATTATGTCGAAGTGAAGTCACCACAAATGGATATAAAACAGCTAGAGCAAAAACTATTAGACACTTTTACACCACCTTATTCCCAAGTAGGTTATTCAGCAGAGGTAAGTACCGCAGTTAAATTGTCAGGAATGTGAAAATTATGAAAAAACTATATCTTTCTTCGCTAAGAGGAATAATTGGTGATTGGGTATATTACCCTACTCTTATGAAACTCAAAGATATTGCTGAAAGGGTCAAGATTGCGGAAGAGCTTTATCAAAGCAAAACCTTGAGTGATATGGTACAGAGATATATAAAAAAGAACAGAGGTAAAGAGATAAAAAATTATCTTCTTCAACAACCACAGCGTTTTTTCAATTCACTAATCGTTGCAGTCTATGAAGGTGACCCTAGCTGGTACGATATCACCCATATTAAGAGCAATAATCAATTGGATATTGAGGACATCCCAGAAGATGTAGTTGCTGGGATTGGAATTCTCAGTTTGAACGGTAAGGAAAGACTATTCACACTTGATGGGCAACACCGACTCATAGGAATCAAAGAAGCTGTGGAAGCAGACCCTCAATTGGGCGAAGATGAGCTGTCAATAATCTTTATTGCTCATAAAACAGATCCAGAGGGAATGGAAAGAAGTCGCAGACTTTTCACGACATTAAATAAAAATGCCGTCCAAGTATCAAAGGGAGAAAAGATTACCCTTGATGAGGATGATTCGATGGCTATTACTGTCAGGAGGATGGTTACGGAAAATCCGATGTTTATGGACAGTCGAATTTTAAACAATGCAACTGATAATATACCGAAGAGTAATCAGACTTGCCTCACGACTATTGGAAATCTTTACGACATTTTAGACATATTGTTTACGAAAGTATACGTCACATCCGAAAAGAAGGGACTTAAAGAAAAAAGAGATGAGCTCACTAAAATACGGCAATCGGATGAGATTCTTGAGCAACATTATACCAATGCTTGTGATTATTTCAGACAACTTACAAATAGTTTTATGCCACTGAATAAATTTGTTAATACATCTGATTATTCGACAGTCGTCAAAGGATACAGACATTCGGATGGAGGCAGCGTACTCTTTCGACCTATAGGACTAAAAATATTAACCGAGGTTGTCGCCACACTAGTAGAGAAATACTCACTAACTGAATGTTTTAATTTGATTTCAAAGTTGCCTACAGAGTTGACTCAATCTCCTTACAATCATGTTATCTGGAATCCAAGTCGAAAAAAGATCATGGGCAGCAGACCACTCGCTAGAAATTTGCTACTCTATATGCTGAGCTATCCCACGAAGAATGTCGACCGATTGCGCGAAGACTACGCTAAGATACTAGAAAAAGAATTGGAAAAAGTTGAGCTGCCCCAGAAAGTCTCATAAGTCACTTCTCTGTCGGTATTGCTCATAAGATAAGACATCTGCTTGAGAGATTTTTCGCCAATGTGCAGAACGCACGCACGGGCCGGACAAGTTCCCTTAAGAGACTGTTTTAAAATTCCTCTATGTGATTAGGCAGGATGGGCAGAGGTAGCCCTAAGAAAACGGTGCTGAATGCTATGTACCGCTTGTACTACTTGATCGGCAACGACCTGAACTTCTTCCATAGTCGTAAACCGCCCTAGTCCGAACCTAATCGAACTATGTGCCCTTTCCTCGGTTAAGCCTAGAGCCTGAATCACGTGACTTGGCTCTACTCTTGCCGTAGTGCAGGCGGAACCGGTGGAGAATGATACAAATTCTCGTAGATCCAATACTATCGCCCTACTTTCGACTTCTGGAATGTAAACGTTGAGATTGTGTGGTAAACGATCAGTCCAATGGCCGTTCCTTTCAATGCCATCAATACGTCGTTGCAGATCCTTAAACATCTGGTCCGTCAATTCGCGCAGACGCTTCCCTTCGTCTTCCATCTCCTGCCTAGCGATTTCCAACGCTTTCGCAAAGCCAATTATGCCTGGTATGTTAAGTGTACCAGACCGAATGCCTCGCTCGTGTCCCCCTCCGTGGATCACCGGATACGGACTTACACGTGGCCTTCTACGACGGACGTATAAGGCTCCGACACCCTTTGGCCCATAAACCTTGTGGGCCGTAAAAGCCATTAGGTCGATGTTCATGTCCTCCACATCCATGGGGATGTATCCGATGGCCTGAGCGGCATCTGTGTGGAAGAAGACACCACGCTCCCTCGCGATTCTTCCAATCTCCTTGATCGGTTGTATGGTCCCGATCTCATTGTTGGCCGTCATGATCGAGACTAATATAGTCTCATCAGTAATCTCCTTCTCGACATCTGCGGGATCTACCATTCCATATTGATCGACTGGAAGGACACTAGCTCTAAACCCTCTTCCAGTCAGATAGTCAAGTGTGTCGAGTACTGCCTTGTGCTCTACTGAAGACGTGATGATGTGATTCCCCTTACGACCGTAGGCTTCAGCAATCCCGATTAAGGCGATATTATCAGACTCAGTGGCCCCGCTTGTGAAGACTATCTCTTCCGAGTACCGAGCGTTGACTAACTGTGCAATAGAGTCACGTGCCTTTTCTACCGCCTCCTTTGCAGCATGACCATACAAGTGATCAATGCTTGCTGCGTTGCCAAAGGTTTCCGTAAAGTAGGGCAACATTGCCTGAACGACCCTGGGATCGACGGGGGTGGTCGCGTGATAGTCCATATATATGGGCGTCTTAACTGGCACTCTAACTACTCCTTGCAGAATACGCTTGGGTGGTGAGCTCCCCCAGATCGGATAGAGATTTCAGCCTAGGATAGAGGATGCCTATCCCACGATTGATGTGCGCACGTAGCTGTTCTTCCAACTCTACCTCAGGATCTATCCCGTCTTGCAGGCAGCGTTGACGTACAAGGGCAAGCATGAGAACCTCGTGAGTGCCTAAGAGCGTGTATCGATTGAATTCCATGCCGTCGTTGGGAAATGTGGAAGGGTCAGGACTTCCACGATCGCGGAGGGAAAGGGCCAGAGCAAATCGGCAAAGAACGTTCGGAGTCAGGCTGGTTCGGATTCTGAGCGTCCGAACCTTCCGAGTATTGTCTGCGGATAAGTAGATTTTAACGACCCGCTCAGTGTTCATCAATTAACGCTCCTGAACTGGAAGATACCCTTCTTCGATTGTCGTTCGTCCACGCTCTGGATCAAATTGCAGGTGAAAAGCCTTGGAGATGCTAGGGCTCAGGACTTCCAACCCTTTGTCAGTGATTTCGCTATCCGTAGAAAGCAATATGACCTGATGACTGGCATGTGGGAAATAACGTGACAGTAACCGACCACGGTGTTCGGCATCCAAGCGAGCCAGCGGTGTATCAATTACGATTGGTAACTCGCGACCCGAGGCGCGACCAAGACCCCATAGTATGGCGATGGCCAAAATCTGTTTCTCCCCCGCGGATAGGAGTGGTCGGTAGACAGCATGGCCCTGGGCGTCGAAGAGGCTGATGGCAAGGGTTTTGGGATCGAACCGAACTTGACTGCAGAGGCTCTCTTTATGTGCAAGCTGCCTGTAGCACTCTGTTACATACTCAGCAAGATGTTCTATACGTGCAGTAGTCAGTTCTCGCTCGTACGAGTGGAGAGCACTACGGACCTTGGCGGCAAGAGCCATTGCTTTTCCTTTTTGTTCCAAGTGGCTCTGGCGTTCAACGATCCTATCAATTGACCTTTTAATATCCTCTTGCTCCATATTCGTACGGCGTAATTCTGCCTCTAAGTTCATTTGCTCGCGTCGTGCATCACTGAGCTCCTCCTGGAGACAGCCTAGCTCGTCTACCAGTGGCTTGAGAACTTCTTCTTTTGGGACCCGCTGAAGATCTTGCTCAACTCTTACCAAGTGTTGGCGTGCCTCCTCGGCTGTGGCAATAAGTTGGGCAGCCTGTCGGGGAATGTCGGTCAGGACAGCCTCAATAGTTGCGAAAAGGGTCTGCTTATCACGTTCCGAGAGATCATGAACTTTAGGTCGGTCTTGGTGGTCGACATCAGGTACAACCTGTTTGACTAGGCATTGGAGTGCCTTAGTGACCGACTTTCGGTCTTTTTTAGTAAGGGTGTCGCCGAACGTCTCTTCCCAGAATTTGGACGAGTTCAGCGCCTTAAGAAGTTCCTGCTGTTTAGTGTTCAGTACCGACAAGGCAAACTCTTCGCGAAGTGCCTCGGTCTCCTCCTCTACCCGTTGTCGCACTGCCCCACATAGTTCCGGGACCAAGCTAAAAGGTAGCAAGTCATTTGCTAACTCACGTAGTTCAGTTTCACACGACCGAAGAGTATCTTCCCAAGTAGACTGAGTCTTAATCAGGCGTTCGCGACGTCTAGCAAAGTCGCCCCCTTCCGAAGCTATCTTTTGCTCTTGCAGTTCTACTGCTCGCTCCAAACTACTACTTTTATCTTCAGCTACGCGGTATTCAGCCTTCAGCTCTTGTATGCGATCTCTTACTTCCTTTAGACGAGACCGTGTCGACTCTATCTCCGCCTGAGCTTCTTCCGTGGGGCGAGAGCTATCCCGACTCCGCATAAGGATTGCGATGTCAGCCTGTAGACGCGAAGTCAGATGCAGGCCCAAAAGGCTACGGACGGAATCTGCAACAACCTGATCGCTTCCATTTGCCTCCGCCAGCCTCTGAATACGTTCGCCGTCTATAAAAAAGAATTCAGCCAGTCCCAGTGGCACTAGTTCATTAAGGAATGCTTGGTACTGATCAACATATAGTTCCTTCAGAGCTTCGCCGTTCCGGCTAATCTCAAGCTTTTCGGCTACTTTTGTGGCATCACGCCAAGAGCGGGTTATCTCATAGATGTGCTTTTGTCCAACTTCTACTGTCTCGATCTCTAGGCGAACCGAAGACCGTAAGAGCCGTTTGCCGTCAGATCTCTGATGAATGCGGTGTCTGAGATAGTCATAGTAATCAGCAGTTCGCAGATTGCCTAGTGCGTGTCGCCCATGGAGGCACAATCTGATGGCTTCTAAGAGTGATGTTTTGCCACTGCCGTTATGACCACCGAAGAGAATAACTGGGTGCTGATTTCCTGTAGGTTGTTCAAAGAGCAGATTGACCGTATGCAAGCCGTGGAATGGCCCGAAGTTTTCAACGACCAGCCGCTTCAGAAACATGGATATACCTTAGCTATTTTGCTGGGACTCGGCTAGTATCTCTTCCTCACTGCTCCAATTCTCCATGAGGATTTGCTCTATCCGATCAAAAATGCCTGCACGTCGTTTCATTCCTTGGAACTGGCGCTCAGTTTCCAACAGCTTTGCCACTAGGTCTGTAGGCACATCCTGGGACTGACAAACTAAGTCTAAGAGTTCGTAATCTGACTTGGAGAATCTAGGGGCGTCGTCTATAGGCCAGTCAAGATCTTGTCGCATGACATCTCGAAAGATGGATGGAACACTGTCTTGCCAGTCCTGCCGCTCCGTCCTCCAAATACGGCGAATTTCCTTGAGCTCATCTTTTCCTATAAGACACACATCACGCCCTTCTGGATGACGAGCAACTTCTCTCTGAGCCATCAAAAGGCGTCGTAAAATTTCTTTGCACGTATCAAGTCGATAGGGTCCCCGCGCTATATCTCCATCAGCCTTAAATGACACTTGGCCTCCACGTCTTTTGTGGTCCCTATACTTTACTTTGTTCGTAGGTTCTTGGGTGGAAGCGAGAAAATCGCGAAGTTCAAGTAGCGGCTCCATCCATTCTTCCCCATTGTCTATCAAAGTCTCCATCGTATAGTCTTTGGTGACAACGGTACAGACCCAGCATCCAAAGCGACTATTGCCACACGAAGGAGTAGTCGTATCAATGACCAGAGGACATTCACCCGCTTGCGCATTTCTATACAGTGCTAGTAGGTCACGATTTTGTCCGCCCCAAGGTGACGGTACGTTGAGAAGGTAAGACCACACATCGTCAGTGCTGAAGTCTTCTATAGGGGCATAAACAAAGGCGCTGGGAAGTGTTGAATGACGTCTTAGTAAAGTGCCGTTGATCTTACTTAAACTCATCGCCTGTGCCCGCGTAGCACTTTCGTTCTTTCGGACACCAAGAACAACTATCGCCTCGCCGTATTTGGCGACGCATTCTAGAATAAAAGTATTAGCTGGTTTAATCTTGAGTCTATCAGTACACCATCGGAATCGTGAGCTGGGTGCGGGATATCCTTTCCCTATCATGTTTACCCAAAAAGTATCTTCCATTTGTGGCATAACTTTGTGAGCTTCGAAGGGGAGATCCTGTAAAGCAGCAGTACTGTTGATTTGTTCAAGCGTTTGATCGATATAATCGACCATAACTGGAGTCTCGACAAGAGTATCAGAGGACAGAACATAAACTGGTTTCGATCGCTCCTCTTGCGGCAAGTCTGCGAGAGCGTACCAAACGAGTTGCAACACCGCAGTAGAGTCTTTACCACCGCTGTAGCCTATCACCCATGGACACGTATTTTGTCCATAGATCTTGCGGATCTCATCGTAGATCTCCTCAAGCGGACGATGTACAAATATCGAATCCGAGAGTTCGATGGTGTCCGTATTCTGGTTCAAAAGGTTACCTCCTGTGACTGTGCGAGAGAGTCTCGATGGTCATAGCGGATGCACAGTGACCTTGTTGGTCTTGCAGCGTGGCGGTTGAGGTCAGCGAACATCTGTTGGCACCTGGACAGATTGATGCACGATCGAAATAGTCTCACTGCCTAAGTGGGATGCTTGCTTGAGGGGCCTAAAGTTTCGCTGGGCTCGTAGCTCTGGAGGCAGTTCTTCCTCAGCGAACAGAAATGATCTTGGAATCTGACGAAAAGGGCACATCGCTACGAAGGACTCTCGACCATTCTGGATGCCCCGTACCGCTCCAAATACGAAACAGTCGCGCATGGAAGTCTCCCCATCCTTAGAGGGAACTTACTTTCTCAACAAGCATGTGTCAACGATACCAGTGACTCCGCCCTAGGCCCAGAACGAGCCGCGTCACAGCAGTTGCCCCGTAGGGTCGCGGGGACATTTTTGAACTGGAAGTACAGAGTTAGGAATCAGCCCTCATCGCGATAGGGACCTGTATCAATGCCGGGTAGGGTATGCTCCAAAAGGTCTAGCGTTTGGCTGGTGAAGTACGGGTGTCCAAGCTCGGGCCAGCCGAACAGGCCGCGCACTCGGGGCGTGGTGGCAGTAAAGAAAGGCAGCATGTACTCGCGTTCGCCGTAGATAAAGGGATTGGCGAATCGGGTCCAGCGATCGTTGTCGCGGCGGCACATGGACAAGGTCCAAAAGGCGCGCTGCGTGCGCTTATTGGCAAAGGGTTGCGCCGCGTGAACTAGGTACGACGAGTAGAAAAGAGCCGTCCCCCGCCGGCCAGTGGCGGGGACTGGAGCGGCCAGTTCGGTGGCTTGGCGCAGGTCTTTGAAGGACCCACCCGCCGCGTTGCCGTTAGCAAGCGCCCGCACAAAAGCGGCACCAGCTACTTTGTGCGAGCCGGGAATGACCAGCATGGGAGCACCGTCTCCTTCGACATCGTGCAGGTACACCCCTGAATTGACGTAGTCGAAACGGCCTATTTGGTCGTGGGGCGGCAGCAGGCAATTGGTGTAGTGATCAATGTGGTAGCCCTCCCAAGAGTTGTCGGGATGGCGCTTGTCAGTAGGCCCCGAGCGCATGAAGAGGTGGGCATTGCAGTAGCTTGCTTTTGCGTCCAAGCATTGCTCAAAAACGTCGAGGTAGGTCTCGTTTTCTATCAGCCGATCTAGAGCCGGCGCACCCACGGGAAATTGCGAGCGCCCCTCGGAGTGGTCGTGCGTGGTGGTGAAGCCGTCTGAGACCCCGGAGGCGTTGCCTTGGTCGCAATCGGCCAACCATTGCTCGAAGGATTGGCCGTAGAAAATCTGTTCCATCGCCGCTAGGGCGTCGTCCATCTCGTCGGCAGTGAACAGGTCGGGGACGATGATGTAGCCGTCGCGGTGGAATTGGTCGAGCTGGGCTGGCGTTAGGCTCATGGGGTCTCGATCTAGTATAGGTTGAGGTTGGTTTTCAGGCGGTTGGTGGTAAGATACCGCACTCGACTAGCGAGTCAACTCAAGGGGAAATCGGCCCTCAATGAGATTTCCGAACTTTTTCTCCTTCGTCTTTGAACCTGTGCTTTCCGGGCGGCGTCTTTATTTGCAGAGAGCCTTGATGCAGATACCGGACCCACAACTCATAGCGCAAATAAAAGAACGCGATGAACGCGCATTCCAGCAGTTCTTTGAGCGCTATCGGGAGCAGATCCACGATCACGTGCGCCGCATTGTCCGCGACGATGCGAGTGCTAACGATGTAGTGCAGGAGGTTTTCTTGCGGGTCTGGAACCGGGCCGGCCAATGGAGCGGTCGAGGGGCTGCGGCTAGCTGGCTGTTCCGCATTGCCACTCATCTTTCCCTAACTCACCTGCGCACCGTGCGAAGGCGGCGAGAGCAGCGGCTGGAAATGCTGTCTGAAACCGTGGAGCAGGAGACGCAGCAAGTGCCCGAATGGATGATTGAGGCGGCATCCGAACGCCCCGACGCCCAAGTGGAACGGGCCGACCAGCAGCGCTGGCTGCGGCGACAGGTACAAGAACTATCCGAGGACAAGCGCGAAGTTTTCCGTCTGATCTACGACGCCCAAGTCGAAGTGCGGGACGCCGCCGACCGCTTGGGCATTCCCGAAGGCACCGTAAAGTCGCGGCTGCACCACGGCCGCCGCCAGCTCTCACGGGCCTGGCAGGCCATCCATAACCCGGAGGAACATGAATGACATTGAATCTCGACGTACCTTGGCATAGGGAGTCCTTTGACCTTTTCGTCCACCAGCGCCTGCCCCGGCTCTTGGGTGAGCGCTTGCCGCTGGCCGACTATCAGGTCGAACAACAGGACTCCTATACTTTTTCCATTAAACTGAGCTTGGGACTCGGCGATGCCTCGGTCGAGGTTGAGTACCGAGATTTGCCTCGGCCCGACCGCGACGGCCTTTTCCACATTGAAGGCAACTACCGGGTCGTGGTCCCCTATCCCGACCGGCGCGAACTCGATCAAGCGCGAATTCTCTGTGTGGGCGAGCAACTCTACAACTTTATCGACCAAAGGTTGGAGGCAGCCCCCGAGCAATTGGCTTGGGACGGCGACTTGGTGCGCAACTGGCTGCCCTTAGACGCCTGGATGCGCGACTTCCACTTGGAGGCAACTTCCCAGTACCTCCAAGCGACCAACTGGCTCGACCGCTATACTCATCTGCGGCGGCTGACTTTGATCCCCATCGTTGGCGAGCCTTTTGTCGACCGAGGCGTTTTCCCCGACAGCCAATACGGCCTAGTGTGCCCCTACTGCATCCCCGAGGGACCCAATATCGGCCGAATCCTAGAAGTGGCTCGTGGTGCCCGCATCTGCGACGGCAAGCTCGAACGGATCGACGAAGCCCCCGACAGCATCTTGGGTTTTTCGGCCTCGATGGTGCCCTTTCTCGAACACGATGATACCAATCGCGCCCTGATGGGCGTCAATATGATGCGCCAGTGGACGAGCGCCGCCGATACCGCGGCACCGGTCCACTCCACGGGTTGGTTCCGCCAGCAGCACGACCAGCGCTTGGCCTCCAAGGGCCACAAACCCGAGCCGGCCCTAGTGCAGACGGGATACGAGCCTGATGCCGCCGACTTTTGGGGTGGCTACAATCTATTGACCGCCTTCATCATGTGGGACGAGGACACGTTTGAGGATGGCTTAGTCATTAGCGAGTCGGCCGCGGCGCGGATGGACTTTCCCGCCGCAGTGGGGGTGGGCGACAAACTAAGCAACCGCCACGGTGCCAAGGGGGTGGTGACGCGCATCCTGTCCGACGCCGACATGCCGCAGTTGCCCGATGGTGCGCCGGTAGAACTCATCTTGAGTCCGACCAGTATGGTCTCGCGGCTCAACTTCGGCCAGCAGCGCGAGGCGGTCATGGGTCGCATTGCCCAAGCCGAGGGGACTCCGGCGGCAGTGCCGCCTTTCCAAGCACCCAGCGAAGAGACGTTAAAAGCGCGTCTGGTCGAGGCGGGACTGCCCGAAGACGGCATGGAGCAACTGACCCTCAAAGGCGCAAAGCTGCCCTATCGCAGTACCGTGGGTTGGGTGTACTGGGGCCTTCTGGCGGCCCACACCGCGGCCGAGCACTTGGAAACTGCGGTGGCAGGAGCCGGCGGACCAGAGCTCGACATGATGGCCTACGGAGCTTTGTGCGAGGCCGGAGCCGTAGCCAATATCCACGCTTTGTTCAACACGGCCGCGGCTGAGCGGCCCGACGCCGATGTGCTAAGTCAGCGCTTGGCCTCCGGCCCAATATCCCCGTCTCCTCCTCCGTCTCCGCGCTTTGCCCTATTGCAGCAGTTGTTGGGTATGGCCGGGATACGGACCGAGTTGGCGGGCACGGAATTGCGCTTCTCCTTTGCCGAGCCGGAGGGACTGACCCTAGCCCGCCCAGTGCCGCATCCGTGGGCCCCAGGACGCCAAGTGGGGACGGTGGGAACTCCAGTTGCCTTGCCCGCAGGAGCCGAATTCGACCCGATCCGAGACTACTACGAGGATTTGGTCGAAGCCAATACGCGCTTGCAACGCATCGTCGATAGTGAGGCACCCGAAGCCCTGACCGGGCCAGCAGTGGCGCAGGTGGCCCAACGGGTGGAGGATTTTTTCACCGCGTTGTTGCGCCCGCAGCACCTCCACTTCCGGGCTAGACCACTGTTTAGCGGCCGGGCCGCGCTTGTCTCGGGTTTTGAGTTGAATCTCGACCAAGTGGGCCTACCCGAGGAAATGGCTTGGGCTTTGTTTGGGCCTCAGGTAGAGCGGGAGATAGGTCGCGCCGAGGAAGTGGCGCAGCGTTCGCCCCGAGCGGCTGAGGTTCTGGACGCGATCATGGAGCGCTCGTGGGTGCTGCTGTACAGCGCCCAGCGAGTACTGGTTGACGATGGCTCAGCGTCCACCGCGGTGATGGCCTTTCGTCCGCAGCGTTTGGCCGGGGCCGCCGTGCGCGTCCATCCGCGCGTTTGCCGACTGATGGAACTAGATTTCGACGGCGATCAGATTGAGGTCTTTTTGCCCCTCACTGAGGAAGCCCAGGCCGAAGCCGAGACTGCGCTGTCGGTGGCCGGGCACATACAGCGCGATGCAGATATATGGCGCTACGTGGCCGACAACTACCACGGCACGATATGGGGCTTGGCGCAGCTTTGCCGCACGGAGGAAGGCCGCGCCGAAGTGGAGGAATTAACCGGAGTGGCCGTGGATGGTAGCCGGCTGTTCGTCAAGCACGACCTCAACCGCTTGCTAGCTCAGGTGATGCAACGCGAGGGTTTGCAGCGAGCACTGGAGGTACTCGACCAGTTGACGCGGCGCGGCTTTGCGGTCTGCAAGCAGTCGGGGGCCTCCTTCAATCCCTTCCTAGGTTCAAGCAAGGAGTGGCCTGAGCAACCCGAGGAAGCCGATTGGGACGAGTGGCAAATGTACAGCGACGAGTTGGTGGCGGCTTTCTACCAGCAGGCCGATTTCGACGACAACGACTTGGGGCCTTTGGCTCTGTTGTCGCTGTCGGGGGCGCGGGGCAACCAACAGCAGTTGATCCAATACGTGGGCGGCGGTCTGCTCTATCGGGAAGATGGCAGTCTATTCGCTCAGCGCGGTTGTTGGCGCGACGGCCTGTCGGTAGAGGAAACCAAGGTGCGGGCCCCGCGTGCCTTATGGTGGGGTCTGGCCGCCGCCAACCAGCGCTGGATTGAGGCGCAGGAAGCGGCCCAACAGCCCGTCCGTGCCGATTACCACGTTTTGGGCCGGGCCGTTAGGGCCGCGCAGCCGGGCGTAGTCTTTGCTAGAGCGGCTGAGCGCGGCGAGGTCGAGCCGCTGACCAGCCTGTTCAGCCGGCTCTTTGCGGGCCTGACGGCGGACTGAGTTTTACTCCACCACCGCTTCGTCGCCCAAATGCTCGCGGATCCACGCTTTCAGCGGCACGTCTTCTTCTTTCGGCGAAGTGTAGCCGTGCCCGCCGCTCGGACCAGCACCTAATAGCTGCTGGCGGATCGGATCGCAGCGGTCCATCAGGTGCTCCACCGTCATGTCGTCGCGCGGTCGCAACCAGCGGTAGCTATAGCCGTAAAACAGCGCTCTGCGCGCGTTGGGCGAGGAGTTGTGGCCGGCCGCATGCCAGATCCGCCGATCAAAAAACACCGCGTCTCCCGCCGCCACTTGGATCGGCGTTGTGCCCACTGGATCTAAGTCTTCGTCTTCGGGCATTTCCAGCTTGTTTTTTAGGTGCGAGCCGGGTACCGCGTGGAAGTTGCCGCGATTGGTCTCAGTGCAGTCCGTGAGAAAGTACGCCACCTTGAGCGAGACCCTCGGCCGAGGCTCAGTCTCCATGTCGATGTTGAGCCGCCCGCTGTCTTGGTGCCAGCCCAGCCGCTTGCGCGCGGGCACCACGCCGTCTAGCGGCGGAGTAACGATCAGGTGCGAATGGTAGAGCTGAATGTGCCAGCCCAAAATCCCAAATACCTTGGCAAACGTTTTTGGCCAGTCGAGCAACTCCAGAAAGAGTTCGTCTTTGCCGATAAAGTCGAAAAAGTTGTGCATCTGGTGCTTTTCCAGTCCCTTTTGCCGCCGGGCCTCGGCGTCGAGGCGATCGACGATGGGAATGAGCTGGGCTACCAAATCCAAGGGCAGCACATCGCGGACGATGAAGAAGCCGTCCTCCTCAAACTGGCGGCGCTCCTCCTCGGTCAACGTATATTGCAGGCAGGTTGCATCCATGGGAAACCTCCAAGCGGGTTGCCGTCTAGGGGCGGTTCGCGAACCGCCCTACGCACGAGACGCGTAACATCAGTAAATGAATTGAAATACTATTTAATGGCCGGGCAATCGCCGCACCGTCCCCGGCACTACCGGCTCACCACGGTGAGCGCTCGCCACGGCCGCAAAGCACAGCGCCAAACTCGCGAGATTGGCACGGGCACTGTTACTAGGCTCGCGGCCCTCTTCGACGGCGCAGAGCAGTTCGGCCATGGTCCCGTGAAACCCCTGCTCAAACCACGTCCCCACAAGCTGCGGCCGGGCCACACCCGCTGAGGTGTACAAGACGACTTCTTGCTCCGTCAGATCCACGCCGCTAGCCCCTATGGTGCCCTCCGTGCCGACGAGATACGTGCGGTCCTGTTGGCCTTGGCGAGTGTTGCCATCAAAGAAGATCGTCGCCTGTGCGCCCGCGCACTCAATCGCCGCTTGGGCCAAAAGCGGCGGTTTGGCCTCCTGACCGGCTGCGTGTCGGGCCGAAGCGTGAACCTTTTGCGGCGTCTCATCTCCCAAGAGCACCGCCGCCATATCGAACCAGTGCATCCCAAAGTCGTAGAGCACCAGATCTTCCACCGCGTCAAAAGCAGAACCAGCGATCCAGTTGTGATCCCAATGCACGGCGAACTCGACGCTCTGCACTTGGCCGACCAAGCCAGCAGCCACGGCGTGGCGCATGTAGCTAAAATGCGGTGCCCAGCGGCCATTCTGATTGACAGCTAGTTGCACGCCGCACCGCTCGGCCCGGGCAATGAGCGCCTCGCCCACATCCAAGTCGAGCACAAAAGGCTTCTGGCTGAGGACGTGTTTGCCCGCGTCAATAGCCGCTTCGAGAATAGGCAGCCGCTCCTGTGTATGGGGCGTAACGTCCACCACCTCGATATCGTCGCGAGCGAGCAACTCTCGATAGTCGAGGTACGTATCGGCCGCTGGGTAAAACTCCCGCCGCCGTTGCTCGACGCGCCCCTGATCGCGGCTGCACAGGGCTGCGACCTCATAGCCGGCGTTTTTATAGGCCCGCAAGTGCATCTCGGAGATGCCGCCGCAGCCGATCAGGCCTATCTGCGGACGATAGGTCGCTGGATCGCGCGGCTGGTAGGGCAAGTCCGGGGCTGGTACTTCGGTCTCCGACCCGGTTTTGCCTCGGCCGTAGCCGCTGTCTTGGCTTTCCGCCATAGCTATTGAATCAGCGGTAACGTTCGCTTCTGTGCGGCGCTCTGGTAAGCAGTATCGACGATCTGTTGGCCGATGCGGCACAGCGCTGGCGAGAGCGGTCCCTCGATGGGTTGGTTCTCTTCGATGCAGTGAATCACGTACTGGACGGGATTCTGGAAAGGCGGTTCGAGCGCGTCCACCGGCCGTTCCTCAGTTGCTGGCTGCGCCCGCGTCTGCACGCGGATTACCTCCTCGTAGTCGTAGGAACTGATCGTGCCCTCGCTGCCGACGATCGCGAAGCCGCACTTGGGCTGGGGTTGCAGGGTCCAGGGGTCGGTAAAGGTGCCCCAGCGCGTCTCGAATTTCGACAGACCCCGCTCGTAGCGCGCCACTGCAATGCAGTGTTCATCCACTTCGAGCCCTTGAGGCTGATCTACGGTGGCCGTCACTTCAATTGGTGCCCGGCCGTCCATGTACCAAGTGCCCAATGTGGTGCCGTACCCTAGATAGTCCAGCAAAGAGCCGCCGCCCACCGCCTTTTTGTAAAACCAACTCGTGGGCTTTTCCCGCTCGACGACATCGGCGGTGCGCTCCACTTTGTCGGCGAGGTGCCATAGCGGCCCTCGGTTCCCGTCGTAGTAGTGGACTTCGATCACCTCGCCGATCTCGCCTTCGGCAATGAGCCGCCGCGCCGTGCGGTGCGGTGGATACCAAGCCAGCGGCCAGTTGATCGCCAACAGTTTGTCCGTCCCCTCCATGGCCCGCTGCATCTGGTCCGCCTCGGCGAGGGTGGCGGCGAAGGGTTTTTCCATGATGATGTGTACGCCGAAGGGCGCGACCTTTTCGGTCCACTCCCCGTGTTCAGCGGTAGCCGGGCACAAAAGAACAATGTCCGGCTGGGTCTTTTCCAGACATTCCCGGTAGTCGCTGAAAACCCGGTCAGCCGGAATGGCGAAATCCTCACACGCCTGCTTCATGCGCTCGGGCTGCTCGTCGCAAATGCCGACGATCTCGACGTCTGCGTGCTCAAAGGCCATGCGCAAATTGTCGCCCATGTGCAGATGGTCGAAGTTGATCCCGGCGATTTTCCACTTGCTCATGGTTTAGCTCGCAAGCTGTGCCCAAGCGGTTACATGGGGCACTAGGCGGATTGGGCGTTTCGACGTCGCCACTTCTTGCCGAACCCGCTCGGCTAGGGTATCCACGTCAAGCTCTTCCGCCGTGGTGATCCCGTACTGTTCGAGGAGTGGGAGTACGCTGCGCAAGCTGTTGGCAGCATATGAGTATCCGGCCCAACCATCCGGTCCGCCGACTGGATACTCGCAATGCATGTACGGCTCGGGTAGGCCCGCCTCGACGAAAGCGCGGTACAGGCCGAAGCCCATGTCGATATGCGCTCCAGAACGCTCGAATACTTTGAGGACCCAACCGATCAACTCGTTTGCGAGGGGCGTATCTGGAGAATGAGGCATCTGCTGATAGGGGGTGAAATCAGCCTCCTGAAAGGCCACGATCCCTCCTGGACGCAAGCGAGTCGCTAGTTGTTTCAAGGCGTCGGCGGGATCGGCCATGTACATGAGGACCAGCCGACCAGTTACGGCGTCGAAATCGTTCCCCAAGTCCAAGGTCCGGGCGTCCCCCGCGACGAATTCGACGTTGGTGAACCCAGCCGCCTGCGCCCGTGCCCGCGCCGTTTCGAGAATCTCCGGATTTACATCCACGCCCACGACAGCCCCTTCTGGCCCGACCAACTCGGCGGCTGTCAGAGCCACGTCCCCGGGGCCGCTGCCAATGTCGAGCACCTTCATCCCGCTGCTGATGCCCGCTTCTCTAAAAAAGCGCCGCGTCACGGCGTCGTACAGTTGCGACTGCTGAATCAGACGCTCCTCCTCTCCTTGGGTGCGTCCCATCGTATATGTTGCATCGCTCTTTGATTCGCTCATGGATTCAATCCTCCTTTTCTGAGCTGGATTTTTTGGTGCGATAGTTCCTAAGTGTTGGGCAACCACGCGGCTACCCATTGTCCGCAGAGCACCTAGTGCGCTGAGGGCAATCGGGTATTCAAGATATTTTCGCACAGAAAGTCAAACGCCGCGTTTCTTGGTCGCAGCCGCACTAGTAGCGAATAGACCGCTCTCTCCATCCAGCTTGTCTCCGGCGGCCAATCGCCCAATTTTAGGCCCGATTCCAACTATGTGCTTGGACGCAGATGTCCATTGCGGGAGCAGCCTCCGCTTTTTTGCGTGGGATTGGACATCAATAACGAAAAGGATCGCGCCATGAACCAACCCAAAATCATGTACTACCACGACGGTCGGCATCCCCACATCTACCGCTACGAGCCGCCCATGGCTCCCGAGGAATACATCGCCTTGGTCGATGAATTGGCCGGCACCACGGTCGAAGCCATCGCCTTCTGCTTGGGCGAGGGCCGCACCATGCTGCACGACACCCGGGCCAGCGAGTTGATGGGGCACAACGTCGAGGTCTGGGATCACTACGTCTTTCGCCGCGCTTGGCAAAACGCCAAGTCCCTCATCGACGCTGGGCACGATCCCTTGCGCTTGGTCTGCGACCGTGCCCACGAGTTGGGCATTCAGGTTTATCCCCTCCTGATCGTCCAGCGCGGCGGCGTTGACCACGCCTCGACGCGCTGCTCCAATTTCCGCATTGAGAACCAGCACCTCGAAATTGGCGCGGCTGGCGATCTCGACCCAGACTACCCCGGCTTAGACGGCCTCGACTTCAAGCACCCAGAGGTCCGCGACGAGCGCTTTGCCATTGTCGAAGAGGTGATGAGCGAGTATCCATCCGACGGCTTTGAACTACAGCTCAACCAAATGCCCTATTTCTTTCACCCCGACGAAACCGACGCTGGCCGCGCCCTGATGACCGACTGGATCGGTCGGGTCCACGAAGCAGTCAAACACAGCGGCACCGACAAAGAGCTGGTGGTGCATATTCCCGACCGCTTGGAAGATTGTGCCCGCGCCGGACTCGACCCCGAGGAATGGGTCAAACGGGGTCTGGTCGATGTGATCGTCGCGGAAAATTTTGGCGAGAACTACCGCCTGAAAATGCAGGCCGACTTCGCCGAATTCCTCGGCCTCACCCAAGGGACATCCTGCCGCCTATTGGCCCCCTTAAACGGCATGGTTTTTTCCGACCGCTTGCTCGACGCGCCTCTGTCTATGCTGCGGGCCGCGGCCTGCAATTTTTGGGATCAAGGCGTTGACGGCCTCTATGTTTCCGAGTGGTTCCACTTGTGGCCGTATGAGGCGTCCTTTTACGAGAAGCTCAGGGAACTGCCCTACCCTAGCATTATGGCGGCCAAGGACAAATACTACTTCCTGCTCACTAACACCCAAGATGGTCCTGCGGTCAGTCGGCCCAATCCACTACCGCGTCAATTGGATCTGGACCAATCCGTCGAATTGGAATTGACCATTGCCGACGATCTGCAAAAATGGGGGGAGGCCGACCGCGTCCACGAAGTTTTGCTGCGCTTCCGCGTCCACGGCAATGTCGAGACCGATCGCATTCAATTTGCGCTCAACGGCCACATCCTGCCCGACGACCTGCGGCGCAAGATCAATTCGCTCTACAACATGGACGGCCCGCGCTACCGGGTGATGGGCGGGTACTGGCACATTTTCAAATTGGACGCAGCTCACTGGCCGGTGCGGGGCAAAAACCGCATTGAAGTGACGCTGTTGGAGCGCGACGCGGATTTGGCCGATCCCTTCTGCACCCTGACCGATGTCGAGTTGGAAACTAAATACCTGAAGGGTAGGAATTTCCACCGCTCTTATGTCGATCCAGATTTGGGACCTGCCGAGCGCAAGGTGTAATGAATGGGGCCACTAGTCCGCTAATACGTCAACGGGCGACCACAAGGGTCGCCCCTACATAAGATGACGTATTCAGAGTTGTGATCAGTCTGCCCTCCTACCCGTCATACGGAACTTGAGGGCTCCAACACCGTCCCCTCCTCCACCAACCGCGCCATCATCTGAGCAAATTCGGGCGTGCCGTCGTCATCCCAGTACTCCGTCTCAATGGGCGCGGCGTAGCTGTGGGGCATCCCGCCCCGGGTCCAGTCGGGCCGGATCAGGAAATGGCGCGTCGTCAAGGGATCGTATCTATTGTACATCCGCGTCCCATTGGCGAATTGCGATTTGACGATCCACGGCTTGATCGGCGGCAATTCCCGGCTCGCTAGCCGCTCCAACTCATCGCGATCCAACGTCAAACCCAATCCCGGCTTTTCCGGCACCCGGATGAGTCCATTGATCGGCTCTAGGCGCTCGCTCACCACTTCGTCCTTGAGAATTTCGCTGCTGTCGATAAAGTGAAAGGTGGCCGAGGGAAAGGTCGCCATCATGTGGCAGACCATGGCCCGGGTAATCGTGCCGCCCACGTTTTGCAGCATGAACGGTATATTGCCAGCGGCGAACAGACCGGCGGCGCGGATCGCATCGCCAAATTTCTGATGACCGCGCATGTACACATCTCCCGCTCCCATCAGCACCTCGTACGTGGCGTCCAGCGGCGCTTGATGGCGCACGATGGGCAGGGGAATGCGCCGGCGCAAGTCAATCGACGCCAAGGTATCGCCGGCATTGATCGAGTCTTCAAAGCAGCCGGCAATGGGATATTGGGCCAACCTAGCCAGCAGATCCGGCATGTAGTCATCGGTACCGCCGCCGGTGAAATCATAGTGGATCTTGAATCCAGGCGGAGCCACGGCCTGCATGGCCTCGGTCTGGTCGAAGACGTTCTCAAAGGGCGACAAGTGGAACTTGAGCCAAGTGTAGCCCTGGGCGGCGTAGTTCTCCACGGCCTCGGCCATGTGGCTGGGGGCGCTCGACACAGTCCAACTGCCCACCGGCACCCACGAGCGGTACTTCTGCCCGAAGAGCTTGTACACCGGCACGTCCGCGGCTTGCCCCATCAAATCGTACATGGCCGTGCCCAGCCCGATGGAGACTTCGTCGCCCATCCACTCGAAGGGATTGCTGCCTACATACTGGTCGATTACTTCCTGCGGCTCGGTGCGGCCGCTCTCGCCTAGGCCGATCAGACCGGTATCGGTGTGGGCCACGTACACCGTGCGCCGGGTCACGCCTTGGTAGTGGCTGACCGGATAGGCGATCCAGTCTTGGTACTCTAGGCTGATTTCGTGTACTTCTATCTCAGTGACTTTCACGACGCCTCCTATTGGTTGGTCGTTAAAAACTGTCGGTCAGTTTTCGACTGCAAAGAGAATTTTGTAGAGCACCGGCACGAACAGCAAAGTGATTACAGTGGCAAAAAGCAAACCCACCATGATGGCCACCGCCATCGGCTCCCACATCAGTCCGCCGCCCAAATAGAGGGGAATAAGCCCCAGCGTCGTCGTACAGGTGGTCAGCAAGATGGGACGAAAACGCTGCTGCGCGGCGGCGACAATCGCCTCTATGGGTTTTTCCCCTGATCGATCCAGTTCGATTTGTATGCGGTCTATAAGCACGATCGCGTTGTTGATGACGATACCGGCCAGCGAGATCAAGCCGAGAAAGGCGAAAAAACCAAAGAACGAGCGGAAGACGAGCAAGCCGACGATGACCCCGATCAGGCCGAGCGGAATGGTGCTCAGCACGATAAAGGTCTTGCGGAAGGAGTTGAACTGAACAATCAACAGCGCCAAAATGATAAAGCCGGACAGCGGCAACTTGGCGACGACCGCGCTCATGGCCTCGCTGCTCTGCTCCGACTCGCCGCCCAACTCGTAGCGATAGCCCGGCTGCCAAGATTTGCTGTCTTCTTCGAGCCAAGGAATGAACTCGTCGGTGATATCCTGCGCCGTAAAACCGCTTTTGGCGTCGCAGGTCACGGTCAAGGTGCGGTACAGGTCGCGCCGTTTGATCTTGGCGAGTTGCCACTGAGGCACGATCTGCGCCACTTGTCCCAGCGGCACGTTTTTGCCCGACCCTTGGGCGTAGATGTTGATGCTCTCCAGTTGGCGCACATCGACATTCTGGCTGCTTTCGTTGCGCAGGACAATGGGGAGACTCTGGTCGCCTTCGCGGAAAGCACCCGTATTGAACCCTGTGAGTGCAGTCTGCAACGAAAGGGCTATATCCTGGTTGGTCAGGCCGGCATTCCGAGTTTTGGACTGGTCGATGTCAACGACGACTTTTTTGATCTTAGGCCCCCAATCGTCGCCGATATTCTGCGCACTGGATATTTCGTTGAGTTTTTGCTTGATGCGCTCAGCGAGGCCGAACAGCTCGTTGGGATCCGGCCCTGTTATCCGCACGGCCACGTCACTGCCGCCACCGCCACCAGCCAACCGCGAAACTCGTATTTCGGCATCGGGAAAGGAGCGGAAGCAAAAGTCATCTAGGCGGTCAATTACCCACTGGTTATCGTCGCCCGAACTGGTGTTGAGCAACATATGGGCGTACCCCGAGTTGGCCTCGCCCGACTGATAACCCTGGTCGTAGGAGGGCGGCCCCTCGCTGACAAAGGTCGCCCAGTCCGTTACCCCGCGCTGGCGGTTTTCACTCACCAAGAGGCTATCCGCGATATACGACTCAAGCCGTTCCACCCGGGCTGTCGTCGTCTCGATCTTGGTCCCCAAGGGCAAATTCAGATTTACCGTCAACAGGTTGCGCTCGCTGTCGGGAAAGAAGATGAACGGCAAAAAACCAAAACCGAAAAGAGACAATACAAATAAACCAGCGATGATCCCCATAAATGAATAGGGACGCGCAAGAGCCTTGAGGAGCAGCCCTTTATACTGGCCGTTGAGGCGATCGATAAAAGTGCTTTTCTCGGCCTGAGAGACCTGCCGTTTCACTCGAATGAAAAACACCGCCAACAACGCGACCATGGTCAGGGAGAGCAACCAGGAAGAGAGCAGGGCTATGGAAATCACGCTGAACAGCGGCCCCATCATCTCGCCCATGATGGACGCGGCGAGAAAGAAGGACAAGAAAGCGGCTGAAGTAGTCAACGAAGAGACCAAGAGCGGTACGGCCAACTCCCGCGCTGATTCAATGGCGGCCTCTTTGGCGTCGGCACCCTCTTCCATTTTGACCACAATCGCTTCGGACACCACGATGGCATTATCTACCAACATGCCCAACGCCATGATCAACGCCGCCAGCGACACCTGATTGAGACCGAGATCGAGCAGACCCATAATAAAAAGGGTGGCGACAATGGTCATGGGAATAAGGCTGGCCACGACCAGACCGGTACGCAGTCCCAAAAAGATCAGCATGGACAACAGCACGATAGTGACGCTTTGCAAGAGATTGTTGGTGAAATTGGCGACCGATTTCTCTACCTCAAAATCTTGGGAAGCCACTCTGTTGAGGGTTATGCCCAGAGGCAACCGCGCTTGATGGAGGGCGACTAGTTGGTCGATTTCCTTACCCAACTTGATGATGTTGGCACCTTCGCTGAGCGCCACCGAGAGCGACAGCCCCGGCTGACCGTTGATTTTGACCAAGCGCTGCTGGGGCGTCTCATAGGCCCGCACGATGCGAGTTACATCGCCGAGGTACACGCTCCCGTCCTTGCCCACTGCAATCAACGTCCTCCCCAGATCGTCCAGATCGGCGTAACTGCCGGTCGGTTCAAGCACTAGGCGTTCATCCTCTAGACTGACCTCGCCGCCGGAGAAAACGATGTTGGTACTGGCGATGCTGTTCTTGATCTTTTGCGCCGAAAGGCCCAACTCGGCCAGCCGGGCGTCGTTGAATTGCAGGTAGATCCGCTCCTCTTGGATGCCGCTTATTCTTACCTCAGCAGCGTCGGGTAGCTTGATCAGGTCGTCGCGCAGGTCTTTGGCGTAGGTCTCGAGTTCGGCAAAAGTGAAACCATCGCCTGTTAGGCCGATCACAATGCCGTACACCACCCCGACTCCATCGTCCTTGACCTCGGGACCGTAGATGTCTTCGGGCAAGTCCGAGCGGATGGTCTCAATCTTGCGCCGCAATCGGTCCCATACGGCTTGTAGTTCTTCTGGCGGTACTTCCTGTTTGAGTTCTACCGACACTACCGACAGCCCGGTCCGCGATTCACTCGCGACAGTTTTCAGCTCGGGCAACTCTTGCGTGACTTCTTCGATCTTGCTGGTGATCAGCGCTTCGACTCGCTCGGGACCAGCGCCGGGAAAGCTAGTCACCACCGAGGCGACGCGAATCGTGTAGGGAGGCATACTGTCGCGCGGCATGGTTCGATAGCCAGCTAGGCCCAGCAGCCCAACAACGAGCAAGACTACGATGGTGACGCGATTGTTTTCTAGGGCAATCTGGGTGAGGTTCATATAGCAATCCTGAATGCCTGAACGATTCGAGTTGCGGATCGTCTTATTTCTACTATTCTGCGTCTATCTGCGTCCATCTGCGGATTGTCTTGTAAATGGTATGGGATTGCTAATTCAGGGCGCGTCTCACTCTGCCCAAAGGCGCACCTTCATCCCGTTCAAGAGCGATCTGAGGCCCGCGGTCGCGACCAACTCCCGGTCGGCGAGCCCTTCTTCCACGACAAAACCGTCTGCCAACAATTTGCCAATGCGAATTGGCCGACGGTGGACCGTCCCCAAGCCCTTGTCAACCTCATCAATGACAAAGACATATTGGCCGTTGGCGTCTTCCCCTACCGCTTTAACGGGCACCACGAGCGGGTCCTCCGATGGCTCGCCAGCGCCAAAGCGAAATTCCACCTCGCCGGCCATACCGGGACGAATGGACGGGGAAGGGGCATCGAGTTGCACAATGACCGGATACGTGCTGGAAGCGTCGAGCGCGTATGCGATCTCGCGCACTTGGGCGGCAAAATCCAGTCCGGGCAGGGCGGAAAAACGCACGTGCACCGGCTGTCCGGTCTGGATTTGGGCGATATAGCCCTCGGGCACCCCTACTTCCATTTCGATGTCCTCGCCCGCGCTCAACTCCACCAAGGGTGCGCCAGCTTGGATCACTTCGTTGACCTCGTTGTGGACTGCGGTGACTACGCCGGCGACAGGGGCGTATATCTCATTGTATCCTAGCTGGCGCTCCTGCAAATCCAAACTCTTCTGGGCCGATTCGTAACTGGACGTGGCCGAGGCAAAGCCGTTTTTGGCCTGTTCGTACTCGGCGAGGGAGACATTGTTGGCCTCGTAGAGCTGCCGCACGCGAATGAGCATAGACTGGGCATTGGCCTTTTGCACGCGGGCATTTTCTAGCGCGGCCTTGGCCCGTTGATGCGCGAGGACTGCATCCCGGCTATCGAGCGTGGCAATGCGCTGACCTGCTTTGACTTGGTCGCCCACCTTTACGCCGATCGATTCGATAAGCCCACCCGTTCTAAAACTGAGCTTGGCTTCGACGCCAGCTTTGGCAGTGCCGGCAAAACGCTGGCTCTGGACGGCGCTGGCGGGACGGACTTCGGCGTATTTTACCGGGCGAATGGGTTCGGCGACCTGTGGTTCGCCGCCACAGCCGACCCACAAGCCCATCGCCAAAATGTGGACCCCGACGACTGCGAAAGTTCGCTTCATGATACCTCGCTTCACGGTGCATTCTTTCTTTTAGAAAAGAAGGCCGTCAAGCGCCCGACAAGGGCCTCCTGTTCCTCTGAAGTCATGAACATGGTGTAGCCTCCGATGCTGTTTTCCAACTGCAGATAGCTGACCAAGTATTCATAAACGGCCCCGGCCTCAGCTTGGCGGGCGGAAAGGGCGGCGCGTTGGGCATCCACCAGTTGGGTGATTGCCAGTTGGCCCTTCTGGTAAGCGTCCTGTACCAGTTCAAAGTTCTTTTGCGCGCTTGCAGCGGCTACCCCGGCAAAGTGGATGTTGGTGCGTCTGGCCACCAAGTTCGTCATCCGCACCTGGACGGCTTGGGAGAGCTGCTGGCGCAAACTCTCCTCTTGGAGGCGGAGTTGCTGCTGCTGAATCGCGGTTTGGTCGATGGCGATCTTGCGCTGGTTGCCCTGAAAGAGGGGATAGGTGAAGTGGAGGGCCAAGTTCCAAGTGCCGTTGACAGGCTCGGAGGAGGGCGGCATTCCCTTGCCGGCGCGCCAGAAGGTGTAGTCAGCCTGTCCGCGCAAAGCTACCGTAGGCAGGTAGTACAGTCGGCGGTTCATCTGCTGCTGGCGTTCGGCTGCTTTCATATTGGCCGCTAGCTGTTTGAGCGAAGGCATGTTTTGCAGGGCCTCTGCGACGAGAAAGTCGGTCAGAATCTCCACATCGCCGGCCCGGTCGATCAGAGGGCCGATGTGGGCCGGGTCAAAGCGGTCAAAAAGTTCATCGGAAAGCCGGGCATCCTCCACCTCGAACTCCTCGCCGATATCCGTCCGGTTGAGCAAGCGATTGAGCTGCACTTTGGCTAGGTAGAGGTTGTTGAAAGCCTCAATCGAGGCTTGAGTGGCCCGAGCCACTTCGCTCTCCCAGCGGAATACGTCGGCCACGCCGGCATAGCCGACGGCATTTCTAGTGCGGGCAATCTTCAGATTGCGGCGCGAGACCTCAAGATTCTCATCTTGAATGCGCACCCCAGTCTTGGCCAGCAGGATATTGAAATAGGCCGTCGCCAAGTTCAGCACCACGTCGAGCGCGACTAGATCGGTCTGATGCCGAGCGGCCTCGGCTAGGTACTGCTGGATTTTGACGTTGGCGAAGACCTGCTCGGAAAACAGTACCTGCTGCACGGTACCTGTACCCGCGCCAGTGCGCTCGGGCTGTTGACCCAAAGCGCGCTCGGCGACATTTGGATCCACCTGCAACAGGGTGGTCGATGCCTCTACGGTGGGCAGGAGGGACGACTTGGCCCGGCGCATATCTTGGCTGGCCAAATCGACATTGCGCTTTTCAATGCGCAGGTCGAGGTTGCTCTGCAAGCCTTCGGCGATAATCTCCTGTAAACTCAAGCGTCGATCAGTAGTGGGTTCGTCGGCCTTGAGGAAGCGGGCGGAAAACAGCGTTTCAAACGAGAGATCGAAATTGATCCGGCGAATTGTTGCGGCATTCAGCACCCATTGCTCGTCGAGATTGTGCCGCACGGGCATGGCCGCCAGTTCCTCTCCCAGCGCGACTCCCTCGACGATCAGGGCCAGCTTGCGGAAAATCTGATCGCGGCCGCTCTCGTCGCCGATGCAGGCCATTATTCCCGCATCCACATAAGACCGGCTCACGGCAAAGGAAGGCAGCTTGCGCTCGGCGAGGGCCTCAGCCAGCAGGCCGACCTCCTCAAGTGAGCGCTCGAAGACCACCGCCAGATAGACCGCGTCAACCGCGTCGCTCAGCGCTGGGAGAGACGCTTCCGCCTCCCAAAAAACCAACTCCACTTGGGCTTCGTAAGGCGCTGCGAGACGTTCAAAAAAACCCTCGAAATCCAGTCTGCCTTTCAGGTTTTCACTGACGACGACGGCCAGATGGGCAAAGGGATGGATGCGGTAGAACGCCGCCAAGTCCTTTTGGATCGAGTGGGTACTGAGGACGTAGGTAAAATTATGCACTCCAGAGACGCCGGGTTCGACGAGGGGCATCTGCTGTAATTCCACGTCTAGTATCCCCACGGCGATCGTCGGTTTGGGCAAGGCACCTTGAGTGGCCAGCATCGCGGCACTGGCCGGCCCAGCGGCAATGATCAGATCGACCGCCGGATCGTTGGCTAGGGACAGATAGTCTGCGTGCCCGGCGGAAAAACGCATATGCTCGGGGAGGAAATGGACCGACTTATCGACCCCCAGCACCTTGTGAATTTCTTCCTGCAGGAGGGACAACTCACCGTCGTCATCGGTTGCCTCGGCCTCAAAATCGAGCAATAGACCGATGTAGAGATCGCTCTTTTCAATTTGGGCGTGCGTCGGCAGTACCAAGCCCATGAACAGAACGGTGGATATAGCTATTCCCAGCATCGAGTGGTTCAATCCACAAAATGGACGGATCGTCCCCTGAAATTCTTCCGCTTAGGACCAACTTTTCTCACCCGTAAGCTCTTCAAATCGTACTCCGAACGAAGTTCGTCGTCCATTTCAGTCTTAACCTTCTTCTTCATCTTCTCTTTCCTTTTTGGTTACTTCTCTTTTGTGTACTGCAAATAGATTTCCACCTGCTCAACTCGCAAGGGCACCCGCAACCGCTCATCCCGCTCTAGCAGACGCACCCGGACTTGGTGCACGCCGCGCCCCACCTGTGCCGCAGTCAAGTTCCAGCAAAGCCAAGCGTTCGCCGACACATCGCTCGGATCAGCCGCATCTTCAGCCGCGGCATCGCGCACCACCGGCGCTGCCAACGCGACCCCGTCCAACACCACTTCGATCTGATCGGCGGGCGACCAGTGGGCCATTTCGATCTGCAACTCGGCAGCGGCCAACTGGCCCTCGGTCTCGACCTCGTCACCGACGCGGATGTGGAAAATCGGCCCACAGTCCGTTAGCGTGGGATACAGCGTCACCGGTACCTCGCCATACAGACGGTCGTCGCGCTCGGCATCCACTCGGTTCCCGGTCTTGGGGCCAATGCTGCGGTGCAGGGCGGTGTACACTTTGTCTAGGCCAGCCAGCGTTTCCGCCGATCCCATGGTAGTGAGCAGCGGTCGATGCGTCTGGGCATGGCCGTGCCAGTTGAATACATACACGCCGTCCGCCCCGCGCGCTAGCTGATCCTGGGCCAAGCCGCGGAACCAATCCACCCGCCACGCCCCGTGGGGCCGCAGCCGCCGCGCTTGCTGTCGCCCATCCGAGTCAAAACCAGCGTAGAAGCGCACGCCGTGGGGCTGACACAGCTCGACGAACTGCTCGATCTCGGCCCCTGGATCAGTCCCCGAATTGCCGCCGCTGATAACCACATCGCACAAACCATCTCGCACCCAAGTCTCGACATCGTAGCCAATGCGGCGGCAGGCTTCAAAGGTCGTGGCCACCCGCACGGCCACATGGAAGGGCCGCCCCCGCTCCTCGGCGATTTGGTCGGTCTGCTTCCGAATGGCCTGCATGAGATCGGTCAAAACGTAGCGCAGGCGGTACGCATCGTCGGCTGGCAAGTGGAAGGCGTGCCGCTGCCAATCCAATTCGACGCCGTCCCAATCGGCCAAGCGGCAGGCTTCGACGACGCGCTGCAAGATGTACTCCCGCACTTCGGGGACGGCCATATTCCACGAAGTCGAAGCCCAACCCGGCGCTTGCTCCTCGCCCAAAAGCCACTCAGGATGCTGCTGCCGCAGCGGAGTCAATTCGGACCGTTGCAAGCCGCCCAGATCGCCCGGTCGCAAATCCCAGAAGTGGTTGTCGTTCATGCGCAGCGACGGCAGCACCGCCATGCCCAGCTCGCGCCCGCGCTGCACCAGCGCTCCGTACAGATCGTCCCCCCGCTCAAAAAAGGCGCGGATATTTTCGGTGTGGCGCATAGTCTGCACTGAATCGTAGCGCCGCTCGGTCGATGCGCCGACCACATCCAATTGCTGCGACGGCCAAGGCACTTCGTGGACGCCCACGCACCAGCACAAGGCCCCCACCTGAGTATCGGCCAAGGGCGCGTACACTTTGTCGAGGAACTGCGCCAGCGATTGTGGATACTCGCTGTACCCATGGGGCGCACCATCCCAGTTGTACACAATGCCGTAGTTGGGCGCGGCCGTTCGCTCTGCCATAGTCTCCTCCAGCGCGTTAAGTTGGTCCAGCAGGCTGCGCTGCATAGTTTATCAGGCAAATTCACCGGAAACCTAACCAAGAGAGGATTATCGCACCATGAGCTACTACCTCTACGTGCCGATCTCGACGGACAACCAATTGCTCGTCTTTTCCATAGACGCCGATTCGGGCCAACTCGAACGCAAACACCAGATCACCCTGAGCAAAAGTGGCTTCGCGGTCGCCGCTGACCCCAAGCGCCAGTACCTGTACGTCGGCTTGCGAGACGGCGACGACCACGCCATTGGCAGCTACGCCATTGATCCATCCACCGGAGCTTTGACGTCCATCGGCGAGGTGCCGGTCGCGGCCATGCCCTGTTATTTGTCCACCGACCACACGGGTCGCTCCCTTTTGGCGGCTTATTACGTCGGCGGCATGGCCACGGTCCACGCCATCGGCGGCGACGGCGCTTTGCAGGATCCGGCCGTCGATACCTACGAGACCGAGCGCTTTGCCCACTACATTGCTACTGATCCTTCCAACCGCTACGCCTTTGTGCCCCACGTCGAATCGGCCAATTCGATCTACCAATTCCTCTTTGACGCCGATACCGGCAAACTAAGCCCCAACCCAGCCGTCCCCATTCTGGCCTGCGGAGCGGGCGAAGGGCCGCGCCACCTAGCGTTCCACCCCCACCTCGACGTGGTGTACGCCGATAACGAGCAAGGCTCCAGCGTCACTGTGTACCGCTTCGACACCAGCCAAGGCACGCTGCAAGCGGTGCAGACCGTATCGACCCTGCCAGACGAAGATTTTCCCGGCCGCGAAGCCAACAGCAACGCCCAGCTCCACATCCACCCTTCCGGCAAGTCGATCTACGCCTCCAACCGCGGCCACGACAGCATCGCGATGTTCGCCATTGATCCAGCCACCGGCCTAATCCGCTCCCTAGGACAACAACCCGGCGAGGCCACCCCTCGCCCCTTTGCCATTGAACCCGAAGGCAAGTTCATGTACGGCGGCGGCGACGGCTCCACGCGGCTGGTCTCCTACCGCATCGACGAGATCGGCCGCCTCGAACCCTTTGGCACGCCCTATGAGTTGGGAGGCAGTGCCTGCTGGATATATCCGCTGCGAGTGGGTTAAAGGGCGTGAGCCGTGCTTGATTGCAGCAGTGGATTGGGGTATCTTGAGCACCGATTTGTCGGCTGATCTCCTCAACCTCCACTTTGGGGGCCGCGATGAGTTCTTCCCGCTTTAAGTCTCCCGCTTCGGATTTCGATCTCGCCGAATTGGTCCGTCGCCTGCGCCGAGGCCTTTTCCTGTCCTTGGCGCTAGCCGTCGGCCTCATGTTGGTCTTCGTTGCCCTCAACCCCTTTCGACAAGTCGAGATCAAAGCCCCTCGGCCTCTCACCACTAAATTCATCAAGCGCGAACCCCGCTTGACCAAGCCCTTAGAACTGCGCAAGATCCCCAAGCCCAAGCGCCAGCTAGCCCGCCGCCAAGTCCACTTGGCCGCCGCCCGCCTAGATCAAGTGCAGGCCACGACCAACTTCAATGTCCGCTCGTTGATTTCCAGCCACGTCGGCAATTCGGGCATTAGCTTGTTCAAGTCGATTACCGATAACGCTACGAACAACCTTGGACTCGAGCCCAAGCTCGTCTCCACCTCGGTGACCAGTACGCGGATGCCGGAACACAAAATCGACATGGCCTTGGAGATGCTCGATGTCAACAGCATGGACACCGGTCGCTACCGGGCCATGGTCGTCCAGGACGCCGGCGATCCCCAGGCGATCAAGGGCTTCATCAAGATAGCCCATGTGATTTCGGCCCGCGCTGTCACCGATCAAATACAGGGCTACAGCAATTTGAATCTGCGCTCAATCGATGCTTTGTGCGACGTCATCAATGAATACACCGGACTTGAAGCCAAGTTTATCGGCACGATTACTTACGACGACAGACGCCTACTCGAACTGCCCATTCTCATCCCCCAAGGGTCCCTCAACGAGGGCGAGATGGAAAACTATGCCCGCTATATGCTGTCTGGGGGCTTCATTATGGGAGGTTACCACCGCGAAGCCTTGGTAAAGTACGGCGGCTTAGTAGATGGGTATGATTTCTGGAAAGAACGTCTGCCCTTGGACCATCCCATTTTCAATGCCTTTTTCGCGCTGAAAGGCGGTACTGGGGGCTTGGTTGACTGGCGGGATATTGTCAACGGATACTTCATCCGCGGCCGGATGGTCGGCATCGACAACGTAGGCTGGGGCAGCAACCCGCGCTACAATCAGATGGCGGTCAACGTGATCGTCTATGCCCTGACCCAAGAAGGCTCCATCACCCAACGCCTCATGCAGGGGGTCAACTGAAGTCGGCTGTCCCCAAAAGACCGGTTCTTTTTTAAATCCACCAGAAAAACACTCCTTGGAGATATCCCATGGCCATGACCGAAGAAGAACGCTTTCGCTTTGACCTCACCGGCTTTTTGGTGCGCCCCGCCATCCTAGAGCCAGTCGAAGTCGCCGCCATTGTCGATCAGATCAACCGCATCAAACACGACCCCCAATCGCTGCCGCCCGAACACCGCGACGTGCCCGGCGGCCCGGCCAGCGTGCTGATCGATCATCCCCAAGTAGTCGATGTGATTCGGGAGGTAATTGGTCCCGATATAAGATTGGAAGGCTGTAGCTGCGTCTGGCGCAAAAAGGGCGAGGAGCATGGCGGGCTACACGGGGGCGGCCCTGGGCAAGCCGATCCCATTTTTGGCTATCGGGTGAAAAACGGGCGCATCCACGCCGGTATGGTGCGGGTTATTTTTGAATTGACCGATATTGCCCTAGAAGATCAGAGCACCCATTTCTTAATCGGCAGCCACAAGTCGGAATTCCCCATCCACGAAGACCATCTGTCGCTGGAAGAGGGCAAGCGCAGTCCCTTCCTCACCACGTACGCCTGCCCGGCCGGCAGCGCAGTTTTTTTTACGGAAAACTTGTGCCACGCCGGGCCGGTGTGGCGCCGCGACACCCCGCGCGTCACCGTATTAAACGCCTATTCGCATTTGGCGACCCACTGGCACCGGCTGAAGATCCCCCCGGTGGTGCTGCACAGCCTGCCGCGCGAAAAGCAGGCTTATTTCCGCCAGCCTTGGATCGCCGATTTCCGCACCAGCCCGGCGACCCACAATACTACCGAGCGCTTCCTAGACAACGAAGAAGCGCCCGTCGATACGGATCACAAGCCCTAGGGCGTCTAAACCAATCGAAGCTGGTAGATACTGAATTTTCAGCTAGAATCGCGCTGCTGACAGCGGCCCGGGGTCGCGTCCATCCAGAGCCAGTTCCACCATGCGCTCGGCGGCCAGCAGGCCAATGGAGTTGCCGTAACCGCTAAAACCGAGGGCAAAGACCGCGTCGGGCAGGTCCGGGAGCGCGCCGACAGCTACCCGGCGATCCGGGGTGAAGCCGTGGATGCCAGCCCAGTAGCGCTCGACTTCAAAGGAGATGCCCGGAAACCAGTGGCGCAAATAGGCCTCGAGGTGCTGTATCAGGTTTGGGGTGACGGCGTCCTCGGCGGTGTACTCCTGCTCCTCAAAAAAAGCCCGGGCACCGCCTATCATCAAACGCCCATCTTCAAGCTGGCGGAAGTAATCGTACTCCGTGATGCCGGCGACTTGAATCAGAGGTTCCACCGGGGTAGTGATGAGGATCTGGCCGCGCACTGGGCGCACGATGCGGCGCAAATGCGGGTGCATATCGCAGCCGTACCCATTGGTGGCGATGTACACCTTGCGGCAGCGGATATGGGCGCGGCGCCCGCGCACTATCAGTCCTTGGCCCTCTGGTTCGATGCGATAGACCTCATTGTGGTCGTAAAAGGTGGCCCCAGAAGCGGCGGCAATGGCCTCGGTGAGGCGCGCTGGCTGCACCATGAAATCGCCTTCCACCTGTAGAGATGCCGCGTACCCAGCTCCGTAGGGATCGCTGTGGGCAAACTCGACTTCAACGCCGTCGGCGGCAAAGGCGCGGGCCCACTCTTCCAGCTCGCGGGCGTCGGCTTGGGTTTCAGCTAAGTGGATGGCACCCTCTTCCCAAGGCACCTCGTACTGCTTGGCCAAGGCGCGCATGCGGGCGACGTTGTCGCGCACCATGTCGAGAATTTGGCGGGCGGCCGGACGGCCCATCTGGGCGATGAGAGTGGGGTACGTCTCGCGTTGCGAGGTCAGCACAAAGCCAGCGTTGCGGCCCGAGGCACCGGAAGCTGCAAAGCGGGCGTCGACTAGGGCGACGTTGCGGCCCCGCTGATGCAGCAGGGTGGCTGCGTACGAGCCGACAATGCCAGCGCCAATCACCACATCGTCGTGTTCGGCCTGCTGTGGCTCGGATACTTCTTGCCATTTAGATACGGTCATAGGGCCTCCAAGGTAAGGTTGGCTACTCTGAGATCGCCGTCAGTTGCGCGGATCCGTCGATGGATCGCCTTCACCCCTCCTGCTTCTCCATATCGCCGCCACTTGCTACCATGCGCTCGGGAGCGCCATTCGCATCAGCCGCCAACGCCGCGCACGGCGTGCCGAACTCGGGGCGGGCAAAGGGCAGATGGGTCCGCCCACGCGCCAGAATGTGCTTGTAATTAGCCGCCGGTCCCTCATAGGGCGCCCCGTGATTCCACGGCACCCAAGAGCGGGCGTTGCAATAGTGGCTGACGAATGCCCGACGCCAGCGGTCGGGCGACTGATTGGGATGAGAGCGGTGCAGGAGATGCGGATGGAAGAACACCACATCGCCGGCCTCCACCACTACCGGCACTGCGTCACCGTAGCGCCGCGCCACTCTCGACAGCGTATTGACCTCGTCGTCGAGCTGGCTAATCCCCTCTACAGTCTCAATCTCGTCAAAGGCTCCCTCGGCGTGGACTAGGTGCCCCCGGCCTTCGTCGGGATAAATAGGCTCGTGGTTCGAGCCGGGCGCGACCCACAGACAGCCATTCTCCTCGTCGGCCCGCTCCAAAGCCAACCAAGCGCCGATGAGAGTGTCCGGGTATGTCGTGATGTAATAGGAATCCTGGTGCCAACCCTGTCCGCCCATGCCCGGCGCGTTGAAAAACTGCATGGTCTGCAAACCCAACACATCCGGCCCGATGAGTGCCTCCAAAACGTCCAAGACGCGCGGGTGCAACAAAAAGCGTTCGCAGGTGGCGTCCCAGCGGTGTAGTTGATGAACCCGCGTGAAGCGCTGCACCAACTCTTCTTCCGTCGCCTCAGAAGACGGCGGCTCCTGACCGGGAACGTCTATTTGGCCCTTGAGCATGGCCATGACGTGCGCTTTGAGCTCTTCCACTTCTTCCAGATCGACCAAGCGCTCGACGACTAGGAACCCCTGTTTCTGATACTGGGAGTATTCGGTCGTGGAGACTTTGTAGCGATCGGGCCGTTGGTCGGCCACTGGTTTATAGCTCATTGTTTCCTCCGCGTTGGCAATCCTCTCACAGCTTCTCCCGCACGGCCCTCACCCCAGCGACCATGTTCTCCAGCTTCTGCTTCGCTGCCCAGCGCGCCGTTTGGCTCAGCCCGCAATCGGGCGCGAAAGAGAGCTTATCGGCCGGAGCATATTCCAAGCACGCCTCCACCCTCGCCGCAATGTCCGCTACGGTTTCAATATAGTAGCTCTTCACATCGACGATTCCCACGGCCACATCCATCTTTGCGGCGATCTGGCCGATGACTTCCAACTCGGCGAACTCGCGGCTGGCCATCTCGACGTGCATCTCATCGACCTGCATGTCCAAGAAGGCCGGAAACATCGGCGCGTAGCGGCGCAGCCCCACGGCGCGGCCCTTGAAGTTGCCAAAGCACAGGTGGGTCGAGAGCCGGCACTGCCCGGCGACGGATTCGACCGTGCGGTTGAAGATATCGACGAAGCGCGCTGGATCCTCGCGGTGGGCATAGCAACTCATCGACGGCTCATCAACGGTCAACTCGGTGCAACCCGCCGCACAGAGCGCTTCCAACTCGCTTCGCACAATTGGCAACAGGGCCTCGGTTATAGCCCAGCGGTCCGGGTATTGGTCGTTGGGTACCAGTCGGCCGCTCAACGTGTAGGGCCCCGGCACGCTGGCCTTGAGCGTCGGCCCTGCTGGTGCCAAGCGCTTGAGCCGTGCAAACTCCTCCACTGCCCCCAAGCCGTGCGGCGCTTGCAACAGTCCAGTGATTGCGTGACGTCCCCGCTGGTCATGGGCAGGAGGGCCGAAGCGCCTAGGCGATGCAGACTCTAGGTCGATGCCTTCGAGATAGCCGTAAAAGGAGAGGTTAAAATCAAAGCGGGTCTGCTCGCCGTCAGTAACGACGTCCAACCCAGCGCGCACTTGGTCGCCGAGCGCAGCAACGACCGCGTCGTCCTGCATCTCGGCAATATCGTCCGGCCCGAAGGCGTCGAGATGCTCAGTCGCGTGTTCGAGCCAGCTCGGGAAGGGATAGGACCCGATAACAGTAGTGCGCAAGGGACACTCTTTCACGGCTGGCCTCCATCGACCTTTTCCCAAGCGATTGCCGCCGTTCCCAAAACGCCGGCGTGGTCGCGCAGCTTGGACAGTACGACCGGCACGCCGGCGCCCGCTGGATGGCGGAATAAATGTTCGTTCACTTGCTTTTGCAGCGGTGCGAGAAAGTGCTCGGCCGCATTGGTCGCCCCGCCGCTGAGGATGATGCGCTGGGGAGCGTACACGTGTACCGCACTCACCAGCAGCCAACCCAAGTTGCGGGTCCAGTGCTCCAACTCGTCAACGCAAAGCCGATCTTGGCGCTTCACGCCGCGGATTATGGCCTTGAAGTCAATCGCGTTGGGATCTTTGAAGTACTGGTCGCTCAAGACCGAGGGAATGCCGCGCGCCAGCCCGTCCCGCACCTGCTGAGTCAGCGCCGTGGCCGAGCACATCATCTCGGCCGTGCCCCGCGCATTGGTCAAGCACAGTCGCCCGCCGAGGGCCTGCATGACGATATGGCTCATCTGCGTCCCGAACTGGAGATGCGGGTCGCGCAGAATTTTGCCGTCGAGCAAGACACCGGAACCGACGCCCGTGCCAATGGTGATCGTCACTGCCCAGTCCAAATCCCGCGCTAGGCCGTAGTGCCGCTCGGCGTAGATGGAGACGCGGCCGTCGTTGTCGGCGACGACTGGAATCCCCGTGGCCTTAGCCAGCCGTTTGACAATGGGATAGCCTTCCAGCCCCTTGATCTTCCCCGGCATGTACACCACGCCGACCTCGGGATCCACAGCCCCGGGAAAGCCCAAGCCAATGGCCTGCGGCTTGCCGCCCAGCTTCTGGGAAATCCGCGCGACTTCATCCTTGAGCGTCTTGAGCAAATTGCCCATGCCCAGCGCAAACCCCGACGGATTGATGCCCGGTGCCAGCATCCGCCCACCCCGCGTTACCGCGCCGCTTTTGGCTCGGGTGCCGCCCACGTCAAAGCCAATGACGTATTCCTTCATGCGTCCTCCTTGGTTAGCTCACGCACCAACCTGCATCCACGGTCACCACGGTTCCAGTAATCGCCCGCGCTCGGTCTCCCAGCAAAAAAACCGCCATCCCCGCCACATCCGCCGCACTCATCATCGCTCCGAGCGGCTGCTTGTCGCGCATAAACACCATGATCTCTGCATTTTCTCCAGCCCGCTTGCTCATCGGCGTCTCCACCAGTGCCGGCGCAATGGCGTTGACCCGAATTCCGTGCGGCGCGTAGTAGCTGGCCATGGCCTTGCTCAGCGACACAATCGCCCCTTTGCTGGCCGCATAGGCGTGCGAGGCAAAAAACTTCCGCTCCGGCGCAAAGGCCAACACACTGGCCATGTTGAGAATCGCCCCCTGCGCCCCGTCTTCGCGCAATTCTTGGGTCAACATCTGTTGCAACGCAGCGCGGCAGACCAAAAACATGCTTTTCGCGTTGGCATCCAGCGTCGCGTCCCACCCCTCCTCAGTACACTCGTGCAGCGGCCCGTCGCCAAAGCGCCGCCCGCTGATCCCCGCCACATTGAACAACCCGTCGATCCGTCCCCACTGCTCCACGCAGGCCTGCACGACTTCGGCGACCTGTTCCGGCTGCGTCAGGTCGGCTGCCCGGTGCGCCCCCTGCTTTCCCAGCTTCTCGGCTAAGGCCCGACAGTTTGCTTCCGTCCGCGAAGTAACAAATACGCTGGCCCCCTCCTCGGCTGCATGCAAGGCCGTGGCCTCGGCGATGCCGGTAGAGCCGGTAATTAGACAAACCTTGTTGTCGAGAGTCCCCACGATGTGGTTGGGTTGGAATTGGGTCGATAGGGACGGGTGCGGGCGACCCCAAGGGTCGCCCCTACTCGTACAAATGCTTGAGGCTCTTGCGGTAGCCCTCGTAAAACCGCTCTAGCTGTTCTTCCGCGCTTACATTGCCGACAAACTGATGGCTCGGCAATAGCTCCGGCTTGATCCCCCGCGCCAACAACCGCTCGGCCACCTCGCAGCGCAGCATGTTCATCATCATCGCGCCAGTCACCGTCGATACCGGCCCAGTCCGCCACTCCAACCCCTCTAGCTCGAGCACGCAGTCCCCCGGCGGACACTGGTTGTCGAGGACGACATCGGCCACATCCATCAGCTTCTGGCCCGACGAGTGGGCTGACGGCGACTGGTCGCCGTGCGGCTTCGACAGCATGGCGATCACAGGCAAGCCCCGCGCCTTAGCGCCCATGGCCATCTCGACAATCAGGGGCCGAATGCCACTCGTCGAAATCAAGATAAAGGCATCGTGCGGCCCGAACTCGAACCCCTGGAGGATCTCCTCGGCGTAGCCTTCGTACTTTTCTAAAAAGAGCGGCCCGCGCAACCCGTTGGTGCCGACGATCGACGCGTGGTTCGATACCGCTAGCTCGACCAACGCAAAAAAGCCCACGAAACATCCCTGGCGCGGCGTCATCTCCTCGCACATCATCCGCGAGTGCCCAGCGCCAAAGAGAAAGACCAGCCCGCCGTTGGCAATGCTCTCAGTGCAGATTGCCGCGGCCCGGTCGATAGCGTCCATTTGCGTATCGCGCAGACGCAGCAACAGTTCCATCGTCTGCGCGTAATAATCTTCAGCAGCTCCCATGCCCCTCCTTTGATGGTAATCGAGTTATAGGGTCCGGCGGGCGGAAAGTACGGAACACCCCCAAGGGGCATCAAACTTAGAGTCCCGCTGCGACAAAAGCGGCGATTGTTTCGTCGGAGACGACCGCCATGGCGGCCGCGACGTTCCGCTCTAGCTGTCCGATATTCAGCGAGCCGATGGGATTGCCGTGAATGCGTTCCTCGCGCAGGCAAAATTGCAACGTCAGCCCCAGCATGTCGATGCCCTGCTCGTTGCACCACAAGCGCATGGCCTCGGCCCGGTGCTGGTCTTCGCCCCACTTGTCGCGCGGCATAAAGCGCTCCACGGGCACGCCCGTCAGCCAGCCGCGCATGATCGACCAGCCATTGAGTACTCCGAGGTCGGCGGCCGCGGCCGCTGGCAGGATGGCGTCGGTTGCGCTCTGCCGGAGCAAGTTATAGTCGCTGAAGCACAGCATCGCGTCGGTGCGGCCCGAGGCAATGTGCGCGAGGTGAAAGTCGTGGGGCCTCATGCCATAGCCGATGAAATCCACGGCACCTCGCTCGCGCACCTGTTCCAGCCCTTCGAGTGCGCCGCCCGCCTCAAGGGTCGGTTCTATCTCGGGCGGATCGTGGAGGAAGAGCGCGTCGAATTTCTCGATCCCCAAAATTTCTAGCTGATCTTCTGCATCGGCCAAGGCCCGCGCGGCCGAGTAGTCGGGCCGCCCTTCGCCATAGCCGCCCCATTCAGCGGCACTGTGGCAGCATATGCGGCCGCTGATGATGATCTCGCTGCGGGCAATGACACCTTCCTTGATCGCACGGCCCAGCTTGCGCAGCGAGTCGCCGTAGCAGCGGGCGCAGTCGAAGTGATTGACGCCCAAATCGACGGCTCGGCGCATCAGGGCCATGGCCTCTTCGTCGTCAACCGGCCCGAAGTGGCCGCCAAAACCTTGCGTTCCGAATGGAATTACTGGTATGGAGAGTTCGGTCTTGCCCCAGCGACGGCGGGGACAGCAGTTTTTTTGTAGGCCCATGGTAGATGGGCTGTCGCTAGCGGCGGGCGATTCAGACCTCGTCTGAGTCCGCATCCTCTTCCGGCGCGAGGACGATGCGCCCCTCGGCAAAGTCTAGCATGGCACTGGCCGACGAATTGGGCTGTTCGTCTTCGGGAATTGCGCCTTCGGATTCTTTCATTTTGCGCTCTATGTTAATGTCTCGTGCGCGTTGCGACAGGCTGCGACAGGCTTGAAAGGCATTGATTTCGCCTTCCAGCTTGAGGGCGACTTCCCGAGAAAACATCGACTTGGCCATTGTAGCTCCCGAGGATGAAAGGTGAATGGAGACGGACATAATGTTACAAAAATTAGACGATTTTGTTGAAACGGGCAAATTTTGCAGGTGGCCGAGCGGCTCGACAGCAGGGCGTTCTAGATCGCCCAATACTTCCACAAATCCTCCGGCACCTCGTAGCGCATGGCTTCGCGCTTGGTGTAGTGCCAGCGGGCGAAAAGCCCCAGCCGAGGCTTGGAGCGGATGTTGGCCGAGCCAGTGTGGCACAGAAAGCAGTGCCAGAAAATCACATCCCCGGCCCGCGCCACAAATTGATCCGGCCCGTGAGGTGAGCGGTCTGAAAACAACCCCCATTGGCGCGGTTCCCAATCTTCGCGGTCGCGGAAACTGCCGTCGATATGGGCGGGATGTTCGCGGAAGTACGCGTGGGTCGGCAGATGGCTCTGCGGCCAGTAAACAAAGGCCCCGCCGTTTTCTTCCACATCGTCTAAATAAGCGGTCGCCCCCAGCATAAAACCGCCGCTCCAGCCCCCCGGTCCGTAGCCGTCGATATGCCCTTGGCCTGGCCAGTCCCACACTTCCCCCGAGCGCGGCCACTGCACCAGCATGGACCCACCGCCACCGCTAAACTGCCCGCCGCCGAACGCCTCGACCACCGCTTGCATCTGCGGCAACTGCCCAAAGGCCGGTTCAACCGCAAACCCGTCGATCACATAGCTATCGGGCCAACTCGCCGGCTCTGCTGGATCGGCACCTAGGTGATTCCAGAACTGCCCGCGCCAAGCGGCCACCTGCTCCGGCGCGATGAAGTTTTCCAGAATCAAATACCCCTGCTGCTTAAAAAACGCGATCTGTTGCTCGCTCAGTGCCATGTCGTACCTCTCACAGCGATTTTCATCGCGCTCCTCCTCGTGCTTTTTGCACGGTTAGTTTCACCTTGTCGGGCTTGACGCTTTTGACCTCTAACCCAGTTGCATGGCGCACGGACTGGGCGGACACCTCAAAGGTCCTCCGCTGCAACCTGACGAGATCGGCATCAATGACGACTTGGAAATCCGCACTGCTCGCCAAAAACATGTCCCGTCGCGGTCCGGCCACCGCGATCTCCACCTCTTGAGGTTTAACGTCCTCTAGCACGTATCCTTCGGGCATGTTCTCCACAGCTACGGGCACCTCAAGCACCGCTTCCTCGAGCGTCGCGCCCGGTACGAAGACCAGCCATGCACCCAAAGCCAAGGCGAAGGACAAAAGACCTTCCACCAGCCGCCGACCCAACTGGTGCCACTCGACCCGGCGTGCGTTCACTTGGGTCCCCGTACGCTGCAAGTAGCTTCTGATCCTGTTCGCCAGTTTGCCCGCGTCCGGATCGTCCAGAATCTCGAGTTGCCCCCGCACGGCAATCCCGATGGTGCCGCGCTCTTCTGAGACTACCAGACACAGGGCATCGCTGCGTTCGGCTAGCCCCAACGCGGCCGCGTGCCGCGTACCACCTCCCTTCAGTTCATCCCTATTCTCGGAAAGCGGCAAATGCACTCCAAACTCCTTGATCCTATTGTTCTCCATCACTAGTGCGCCGTCGTGCCCAGTCGAACCGGGATCGAAAAGGCTGTCGAGGAGTTCTTCGCTGATCTCCGCGTCCAACGGGACCCCATGCTGCAAAAAATGCCGCTCTATTGGTTCGCGGCCCGGCAGGACCACCAAGGCCCCGCGTCTTTTTGCGGCCAACTGGTACAATCCCCTAGTCAGCGTTCCCAAGCTGGAGGGATCCGGGCGCGGAGCCTTGCGGCGCAGACTGAGCCTGGCGAACTGCTCAAAGAGCCGGCGCAAATCATCCTGGAACACCACCACTACCACCACCACTAGCGCCGCGAAAAAGCCTTGGAGGATCCAAGTCGTTAGCTGCAACTTGAATTGCTGCGCTATCAGGTAGTAGAAGACGCCCAAAAAAGCCAGACCGAGCAGGGCCATTCGCGCTCGGCGGGTCCAAACTACTAGACCCCAAAGCAGCAACGCGACGACTGCAATGTCCACCAGATCAGTGGGTGCGATATCCAACAGGGGTGTGTGCAAAGTGGTATCTCCCCCTAAAGGAAGGGAATGGGTCAAGCTCCGGGAAACGCCGCCAAATACACCTTGGTGCGCTCGTTCAAAACTCCGTAAAAAGCCCGCGTTTCTGCATCTTCGCTATCCCGCCAAAACGCCGCCGGAATACTCGAATCATTCGCCAGTGGTGCCCGGTTGCGATGCCCGTAGTAAATCTGCACCGTCCGCCGCTCTGCTTGCGTGGGCCGCGTCGTCGCCGTGTGCAGCACGGCCACGTTAAACAGCGCGCAAGTCCCGGCCGGACCGTGCAAGTTGTATTCACCACCCCGCTTGAGTTGCTCTTCCTTATCTTCGAGCACCGGCTGGCTTACTGCTTCCGGGGACAGCGAAAAACAATGCGTCCCCTCGTCCACATCGGACAGATAGACCATGAGCTGGATGTAGTCCATGCGGAATGGATGTTCGTCCCAATGCGGCCTGTCGCGGTGCCAACCTTGGTGCAACGAGCCGTCGTAGGCCCGCATCATCCGCAGCCCGATCTCGCCAAAGCAGAGCGGTCCGCCCATCAGCGCCTCAATTGTCGGATATATTTTCGGGTGGCGAATCAGTTCGTCGAACTGCGGCGAGGTGATCAACGCCTCGTAGTTGGCGTGCTGGTGGTGGCCGTAGCGGTGCCAGAAATAGGGATACTGTTCCATATCCCCGTCGAACATAGCGCGGAAGTATCGCACATCGTCGTTGTCGAGCGCCTGACCTAAGTTGAGATAGCCGTTTGCAGCAAAGAAATCGCGGTAAGCTTGGGCCATCGCCTTGTCTCCTAATTTTGTTAGCGATATGGAATCTGCTCGCCGTGCCAAGGCAGGCGAAAGCTGGGCTGCTGGCTGTAACGCTGCATGGCGAGCGACAATTCGATTTGGCTGGCTGGTGCCAATTCAACTTGGAAATAAGTGCCATCTACGTCGAGTCCCTCGTCGCCAACTCGCACCCGGCCAAAGCAGTGCTCGCCAAAGCTGCCAGCGCCGACGATAACCTGCCGCGTGCGGCTCGTACTCAAGTTGACCAACGTCAGCTCCGCACCCTCATCGCTGAGGCCGGTCACTAGGGCAGCTACGTCCGGTGGCAAACCCGGCCGCTGCTGCTCGCCGTCGAAATAGCGCACCCGCCCTTGCGCCAACCCGCCCCAGTAGATGGTCTGCGGCGCACCAGTCGTTAGCTGCACCAAGGCTTCGGTGACCACCGGGTTGACCTGCTGCCACCAGTGTACGTCGAGTCGGGTCAGATCCTGTTCGTCGTCGATGACCTTGGCGATGCGATCGCAGACCTCGCGATAGTTAGCCTGCAAGATGCGCTCGGGGTAATCCGGGGACTCACCAGCGAGAAAGCGGGTCCAAGCGCGGTCGTCGAGTGAACGCGGCCCGCGCTGCCCCACCTGCCTCCACTCGCCTTCGGCCCCTCGTCGCAAGGTCTCCAGCCGCTGCCAGTCGCGCTGTTCCATGGACGCGGCCCACAAGTGGATCGGCGCATTGGAATTGATGGGGTTGAAGTCGGTCCAACCCTCGTCCGTGTGCTTGTAGGGCACGAGCAGCCGCCCTGCTTCCTCGCGGCCGTGCGCGACTAGCGCATCCATGTGCATGCGGAGCAGGTCCAAGTAGCGGGCCTCGCCCGTAACCAACAGCGCGGCTTCCACGGCCGCGGTGATCGAGTGGGCCATCATGTTGTGTCCATAGCGCCCGGTCCAGCCGTACAGCCCGCCCCACCACTGCCCTTGGCGCATCTCGCCGACGATGCCGTTGGGGCCGATGTTATCTGGGACGATGCCGCCGTTGGCCTCGGTGCGCTCTATCCAGGCCCCCACGTATTCCTCGATCCACTCCCGGTACCGCGCCTCGCCGGTGTGGAGAAAGGCCGTCGCCACCAGCACTACGACGCCTAAGTTGACGGTCACGTCGCCCTGCATGACCACTTGGTCGAATTGCTCCTCAACGCGGCGTTTGGTCGCGGGGTCCTCCCACCAGTTGGCGGGCAAATCAAAGTTCGGCCCCAGCGTGGCGTGATCGTGGGTGAGGTCGTAGTGGATTTCGCCGCGGCGCATTTGCAAGAGCGGCCCTTTGCTGCCGCTACAGGGCGAGCGCACGATGCGGTGCTCGGGATCGTAGTTGGGCACGGTCGGGTCGTCGTTCAAGTAGAATCCGGCAAAGCGCTGCGCCCGGCGGCGCGTCTCGGCGTTGGCCGGGTCGGCCATCCCCAAGTGATAGAAGTAGATGTAGTTTTCCGCGTTGTGGAACCAGTCGTCGTCGTTGATAAACTCTCGGGTGACGCGGCCGTAGTCGTGCTCTAGCTGCCGAGTAATGGCGTTCCACTCCTCTAGGGCCTTGACACCCGTGTACTCGCTGCCGCCTAGGGCATAGTAGTGAGGCCAGTTGAAGAATGCCTCGTACAGGTCGTCGGCCCAGACCCCGTCGCCGGGGTATTCTTCCTTCCAAATCAGGCTGCCGCCGGGGCGGGTGTACTTCTCGAGAAAAATCGGTGCCGCCTCGTCGATCGCGTCGATCAGTCGCCGCTCCAAGACCGCCCATAGCGGCGGCGCAGTGCGGGTTTGGCCTTTTAGCGTTTGCACGGTCTCGTTCCGTTAGTCAGCGGGCGACCTTAGGCGGCAGAAGATGTAAGCCGTCGGAACTGCAATTAGCAGAATGAGTCCCAAGCGGCAGAAGATGTAAGCCGGAACTACAATCAGCAGCACGAGTACCGAGACGATATCGAAAAGGCGCCTTATTTCCGGAGATGTCACGGCGGTTATCTCCTTTCGGAACTTGGGGGAGTACGAAATATAGGGAGAAAGTTAATTGAGCTTGCGACAGATGGGGGAGAAGAAAAGGAAGGCAAAATTGCGCAGCCCATTAGGAGATGCAAAGGGAACGCTAGCGATGCGAATGACTCCGCATCGCTAGCGTACAACGGCTAGTAAAAATGGTGCCGGAGGTGGGACTCGAACCCACACACCCTTGCGGATACAGGATTTTGAATCCAGCGCGTCTACCAATTCCGCCACTCCGGCTACAGCATTTACCACTCCTCTCGTTCGCTCTTCGGCTTGCCGAGGATTTCCATATAGACGATCGCGTCGCGCGCCGTCTGAGGGGTGAGAAACCAACGGCTCCGGGTGCGACGAGGCTGCTGCTTTTCGCCTACGTCTTGGGGCTTGGTCTCCGTCAGCCGCTCCATGGCCTGCTGCTCGGCCGCCACGGCGCGCCGCTCGGCCTCTAGCGCCAATCGCTCGGCTTCTAGTGCCTCCCGCTCGGCCTCAGCCGGATCGGGCTCGGCGAGAACCGGCTCCTCAAAGGGATCGCCGTCAAAAGGCCAGCCAAAGGTCGGTTCTTCTTCCTTCTCCTTCTGCTCCTCGGCGACAACGGGCGCAGCCGGATTGACCTCGGCGTGCTGCTGGTCAATCTCGGCGTGCTGCCGTTGTGCCTCTTCGTGCTCTCTGCGGCGCCTGCGACGCTCCATCAGCGCCGAAAACACGCTGAACAGAATGGCGAGGAGAAATATTAGGAGTTCCATGAACTAGTTGTCGCGATTGTCGCGGTCCTCGCCGCTTTCGGAAATCGAGTCGCGCATATCCGTGTCAGCTTGGATATTGCGCATGCGGTAGTAGTCCATAATACCCAAGTTGCCCTCGCGGAAGGCCTCGGCCATCGCGCGCGGCACTTCGGCTTCGGCTTCCTTGACTCGCGATTCCATTTCCACGACTTGGGCCGTCATCTCCTGCTCGCGCGCCTGGGCCATGGCCCGGCGTTCCTCGGCCTTGGCTTGGGCAATTTTGAGATCGGCATCCGCCTGATCGGTCTGCAACTTAGCGCCGATATTCTCGCCTACATCAACATCGGCAATATCGATGGAGAGAATCTCAAAGGCCGTCTCCGAGTCGAGACCCTTTTCCAGCACGCGCCGGGAGATCAGATCGGGATTTTCGAGCACCTCTTTGTGCGTCGTCGCCGAACCGATGGTGGTAACGATCCCCTCGCCGACCCGGGCGATGATCGTCTCCTCGCCGGCACCGCCGACCAAGCGGTCGATATTGGCGCGCACGGTCACCCGGCAGGTGGCCTTGACCTGAATGCCGTCTTTGGCAATCGCCGCAATCAGGGGCGTGTTGATCACCTTGGGATTGACGCTGACTTTGACCGCGTCGAGCACGTCGCGGCCCGCCAAGTCGATGCTCGCGGCCCGCTCAAAACTCAGGTCGATGTTGGCCTTGTCGGCCGAGATCAGCGCTAAAATCACCGCGTTGACGTTGCCGCCGGCCAAGTAGTGGGCTTCCATGCTCTCCAAGCCGACGTCCAGCCCCGCCTTAGCGGCGCTGATTTTGGGACCGACGATTTGGCGCGGTGGCACCTTGCGCAGTCGCATACCCACCAAGTCCTTGAAGATCCCCACCCTAACTCCGGCGAAATAGGCCGAAATCCACAGCCCCACCGGAATGAAATAGGTGAAGAGAGACAAAAAGATGATGATGCCGAAAAGCACCAAGACCAAAAATAGGACTTCCATTATTAGCTCCTTGAAAGGAGTGAACTAAGACTCGGACTGGACTGACTGAACCACTACTCTATTGCCAGCCACTTTCAATACCTCAACCTGCTCACCACGCTCAATATAGCCACCTTCGCTGACTACGTCGACTACCCGTTCGCCAAATTGCGCCCGCCCCGCTGGTCTCAGCGTCGTAACCGCTTGGCCCGTCTGCCCGAGCAATGTCTCGCGGCCGGGCTTGACCGAATCATAGCCGGCCTTGCGCGTCATGCCATCGTTGAGTACCAAGCGATTCCAAGCGCGGACCTTGAGCATCAGTCTCACCAAGATGGCGGTGCCCACAAGCCCCAAGCCCGCCACGATGCCAGCCGCCAAGCTGCCTATATTCATATAAGCATAGGCAATGCCGGCGACCGCAGTCAGAAAACCAACGATGCCGAAGATATTGAGCCCTGGGATTACGAAAATTTCCAACAGCACCAGCACAAAGCCGAGCACTAGCAAGGCCAGCGAATAAACCCATTCCAACATCTCCCCTCCCAGAAAGCTCATAGCGCCTTCACCACCACTCGACTGCCGCGTGCTTCGACGACTTTGATGGGCCGCTGCGCCTCAATGAATTCGCCTTCGGCGATCACGGTGAGCCGCTTGCCCCCAAACAGGGCTATCCCCGAGGGCCGCAGGTAGCTGACCGTGACCCCTTCCTTGCCCAACAACTCCTCGTCGGTCGTGCGCGAGGAGGAGGTGTACCCATCGGCGGCCTTGATTTCGTTGTGGAGTACTAGGCGGTTGAAGGCGGCGAACTTGGGCAGGGAGCGCAACGCGATGAGCGAGAGTACAAACGCGCCGATCATCGAGCCGGCGAGACGCCCTATCACCGAGACGATTTCCTCGAAACTCCACAATTGAAAATCGCCCAATTGGGTAATCACCACGCTCGCAATCATCGCGCCGATACCCAACACGCCCACAATGCCAAAGCCCGGAATGGCCACCAGTTCGACGACCAAAAGCGTCACGCCCACCGCAAACAGCGCCAGTTCCTGCCACTCTGCTAGGTGGACGATCAAGTGGCTGCCAAAGAAAAGGCCCAGCGCCACTAGCGCCAGCGTGCCGCCCAAGCCCCAACCGGGGGTGCGCACCTCGGCGATTAAGCCGAACATGGCCACGGCCAGCAAGATCGAAGTGACGACCGGGTGGGTCAACATGCGCAAGACGTGCTCGGTCCAATTGAGTTCGACATCCACGATTTCGGCCTCGCCCAGATCGTAGATGCGCAACAGCTCGATCAGCGTCTCGGCCGTCTCGTCGGCCATCTGGTAGTTGAGCGCCTGCTCCGTGGTCAGAGTGGCCGGCCGGCCCGCTTCGGCGCTCAGGCCCGGTACATCGACGCGCTCGTCCACCATGGCCTCGGCAATCTTGACGTTGCGGCCAGTGCGCTCGGCCGTAGCGCGCATTTCGGCACGCATGTAGGAGGTTATTTTGTCGCTAGCTTTGTCGCCCGTGGCATCGACCGGGGTAGTCGCGCCCATGGTCGAGGCTTGTGTCATGACGATCTTGTCGCAAGCCAGCGAGATGAGTGCCCCGGCCGAAATCGCCCGCTTATTGATAAAGGCGATGGTCAGGGTTTCGGCGTCGAGGATGGCGTCGCGGATCACAGTGGCCGCATCGACGCGCCCGCCAAAGGTGTCGATCTCAAAGACGATCGCATCGGCCTCGGTCTCGTCGGCCTCGGCGATCACGCGCTCGACAAAGGCCGCTACGCCCGGATCGATCATGCCCTCTAGCTTGAGATGGACGCGATAGACGGTTTGGGCTTGGGCGCTGCCAGCCGACAAAATTAAGAGTGTGTAGATAAGATGTCGCATTTGCTATTGAATATACGCTATAATCCGATAATTGTACTCTAAGCATCTGACCATTGTCAACAACCTCATTTGACCCTCCTTTTGCCCCAGCCTACTTTTTGATTCTCACTACAACCTCCGAAACGAAAAATCCATGCCCCGCAAGCTCGAAATGCTGCTCAAAGGCGGCCACGTAATCGACCCTGTCAACGACATCAACGGCGTCGCCGATGTCGGCGTACTCGACGGCCGCATCGCCCGCGTTGAAGAGAACATTGCCCCGGCGGACGCCCACCGCGTCATCGACGTGGGCAACCTCGTCGTCGTGCCGGGCCTACTCGATATTCACGTCCATACGTACCATACCCGCGGCCGCCAATCCGGCGGGATGGTGGGTAGCCTCAACGCCGACGCCCACTTCCTCAAGGAGGGTGTAACCACCTGCGTCGATACGGGCACGGCCGGGGCCGAGGAGTTTGAGCACTTCCGCGAGACCGTGATCGACCACTCCAAGACCCGCATGTTCGCCTATGTCAACATTGCCGCCCCAGGCATGGGCCCTCCCGAACAAATCGTCGCCAACCTCGATCCCCAGCGGGCGGCTGAGATGGCTGCGGCCCACGACGAGGTGTGCGTCGGCATCAAGACCGCCCACTATTGGACCACCAAGCCCTTTGACGACGAACATCCGCCTTGGGCCTCAGTTGATGCGGCCGTCGAGGCCGGCGAGCGCTGTAAAATGCCGGTGATGGTCGACTTTTGGCCGCGCCCGCCCGAGCGCTCCTATCCCGATCTCATCCTCAAGCACCTGCGCCCAGGCGATATTCACACGCACGTCTTTGCCCGCCAGTTCCCCGTCGTCGATGAAGACGGCGAGGTGTACGACTACATGCACGAGGCGCGCGACAGGGGCATTCACTTCGACCTCGGGCACGGGGCGGCCAGCTTCTGGTACCGCGCTGCCATGCCGGCCATTGCCGATGGCTTCCCGCCCGATTCGATCAGCACCGACCTGCACATGGGCAATATCAACGGCCACGTCCACTCCATGCTCGACACCATGTCCAAGTGCTTGGCCATGAACATGTCCTTACAGGAAGTGATCTACCGCTCCACCGTCACGCCCGCCAGCGCCATCCGCCGACCCGAGTTGGGGACTTTGACGCCCGGCTCTGAGGCCGACATCGCCGTGCTGGGCATCTTGGAGGGCAACTTCTACTTTCGCGACTGCGGCTGGGCCTGCATCGAAGCTCAGCATCGCCTCGAATGCGCGCTGACCTTGCGTGCCGGCGAGGTGGTGTGGGATCGCCACGGCATGACCTGTCCGCACCTACAAGAGGTCCCGCCCGAGGCCGAATACTGGCACCTGCCCGAGCAGCAAGCCACTAGCCCGATACCGCGCCTGTGGCGTACCGACGCCTGAATAGGTCGCGCTAGAGGCCATCTGAACATGTATCAACGGCGGTGATCATTCGTCATCCCTGAGTTGGGCGACGAAAAAGTAATACCCGCCCACATAGTTGCCACTATCTGGCCCCTGCCGTACATTCTCCGTGCCAACAAAAACGCCGTAACTCCTTGTAAATTTTGAATCAACCGCCTACCAAACCCCACCCGATCGCTGCGCTTAAAACCCTCCTACCTCAGTGCATGCTCCAAGATCGGGTGCGCATCGAACGACGTCTGAGGCGTCGTGGTCGCCTCGATCCGAAAGAAGTCGAACGCCTCTTGGGCCAAGCGCACAGCTCTGCGCGCCTGCGCCAACGGCGGCGTAAAAACCGCCCAAACCCCACCTACCCAGCCGCCCTACCCATCAGCGATCGCCGGGACGAAATCCTCGCGGCGATCAAGGCGCATCCCGTCGTCGTCGTCGCTGGCGAGACCGGATCGGGCAAGAGTACGCAATTGCCCAAAATCTGCCTAGAGGCCGGCCGGGGCGAGGCCGGCCGCATTGCCGTCACGCAGCCGCGCCGCGTGGCCGCGCTCTCCATTGCTCAGCGCGTGGCCGAAGAACTCAAGGTGACCTACGGCCGCGATATCGGCTGCAAAATCCGCTTCCGCGACCAGACCGCGCCCGAGACCTGCATCAAGGTCATGACCGACGGCATCCTGCTGGCCGAGACCCAAGGCGACCCCGACCTGCTCGAATACGACACCATTATCGTCGACGAGGCCCACGAGCGCAGCCTCAACATCGACTTCCTACTCGGCTATCTGCGGCTTCTGCGTCGCAAGCGGCCCGATCTCAAGATCATCATCACCTCGGCTACCATTGACACCGAAACCTTCTCTAAGGCTTTTGACGATGCTCCGGTCATCGAGGTTTCGGGCCGGATGTTCCCGGTCGAGGTCCGCTATTGGCCGCTCGACGAGATCCTGCAGGACCGCGGCGACTACACGTATTTGGATGCGGCCGCCAGCGCGGTGGACGAAGTTTTGCGCACATCGCGGGAGGGCGACCTGTTGGTCTTTCTGCCGTCCGAGCGCGATATCCGCGAGACCCGCGAGCGGCTCGAAGGGCGCAAATTGCGCGGCGTCGAGATCTTGCCGCTGTTTGGCCGCCTAACCGCCGGGGAGCAGCAGCGCGTATTCGCCCCGGAGGACCGCCGGCGCGTAGTGTTGGCCACCAATATCGCCGAGACTTCGCTGACTATTCCCCGCATCCGCTACGTCGTAGATACGGGCTTGGCGCGTCTGTCGCGCTACAACCCCCGCACGCACACCCAGCGTCTGCCGATTGAACCGATTTCGCAGAGCAGCGCCCGCCAACGGGAGGGCCGCTGTGGGCGGGTCGCGGATGGGGTGTGCATCCGCCTCTACTCGGAGCAGGACTTTCTCTCGCGGCCCGAATACACCCAGCCCGAGATCCAGCGCGCCAATCTCGCCGAGGTCATCCTGCGGATGATCAACCTCAAACTAGGAGACATTGAGGCGTTCCCCTTTATCGATCCCCCGGCAAAAGCAGCTATCGCCGGCGGGTTCCAACTCCTGAGCCAACTCAACGCCCTCGACGAAAACCGCGCGCTCACCCCCATTGGCCGCGCCATGGCGCGTCTGCCCATCGACCCCACGGTCTCGCGGATGCTACTCCAAGCCCGCGAGGAGCAAGCTCTGTCCGAAGTGCTCGTCATCGCCGCGGCCATCAGCATTCAAGATCCGCGCGAGCGGCCCTTGGAAGAGCAGGATGCGGCCGACCAAATGCACCGCCAGTTCCACGACAAAAATTCCGATTTCCTAGCCTATCTCAACATCTGGAACGCATATCACGACAAAGTGGAAAGCGCCTCGCAGAACCAACTGCGCAAATTCTGCAAGGCGCACTATCTGTCCTACATGCGGATGCGCGAATGGCGCGACATCCACGCGCAGATCCGCGAGACCCTAAACGAGATAAAAGGCTTCCGCTTCAACCGCGAACCCGCCGGGTACGACGCGATTCACCGCGCAGTGCTCACTGGCCTGCTTTCGAGTGTGGCGCGCCAAGAGGAGGGCAATATCTATCAGGCAGCGCGCAACCGCGAGGTGATGATTTTTCCCGGCTCGGGACTGTTCCGCCCCAACAAGGGCAAAAAGCCAGTCGAGAGCGGCGGCCCTCCCGGCTGGCTGGTCGCGGCCGAGATCGTCGAGACCTCGCGCCTGTTCGCCCGCACTGTCGCTCGCATCCAGCCCGAATGGCTCGCTGAGCTAGGCAGCCACCTGTGCCGCGCTTCGTACGACCAGCCCTACTTCAATGCGCGTTCGGGGCGAGTGCTGGTGCGGGAAAAACAGACCCTCTACGGCCTCGAAGTGCTCAGCCGCCGCATCCCGTACAGCCGCATCAACGCCCGCGAGGCCACCGAGATATTCATCCGCGAGGCATTGGTGCCCGGGACAGTGCATACTCCGCACAAGTTTCTCGCGCACAACATTCGCCTGTGTCAGAAGATCGAAACTTGGCAGACCCGCGCCCGCGGCTTGGCCGATGTCCACGTCGAAGAGACCGCCGCCCGCTTTTACTCTCAGTACCTCGACGATGTTTCTTCGCTACCCGACCTCAACCGATTCCTCAAAGACAAAGCCGACGACTTCCTAATGATGCAGGAGGAAGACTTGCTCGGCACCACTCGCACCGACTTCGAGCAGCAGGCCTTCCCAGACGCACTTGACCTCGACGGCAATAAACTAGCCCTCAGCTACGCCTATCGCCCGGGGCAAGACGAGGACGGCATCACCGTCAAATTGCCCTACAAACTGGCCCACGCCGTCGATCCAGAAATACTCGAATGGCTGGTGCCGGGCCTGCTCGAAGAGAAAGTTACCGTCCTACTGCGCTCGCTGCCCAAATCCATCCGCAAGCAACTGGTGCCGATTCCGGCAAAGGCCAAGAGCATTGCGGCCGCGCTCAAGCCGACGCACCCCACCTTTTTGGAGTCCCTACAAGATCACATTCGCCAGCACTACCATATCCAAATCCAAGCGTCGGACTGGAACGCCGACGACCTGCCCGATCACCTCAAGATGCGCGTCGATATCCAAGGCACCAACGAGCAATCCGTCGCGGCTGGTCGCGATTTGCAGCAACTGGCTCAACGCCTCGAACAGCACGACACCCCCGTCGAACTCGACGCGTGGAAAAAGGCGGCCCAACAGTGGGAACGGGAAGGGATAACTACGTGGGATTTCGGCGACCCGCCCGAGCGAATAGAGGTGACCCAAGCGGGCGGTGTGCCGCTCTATGGCTGGCCCGGCCTCGACCGGGACGAAGGCGGCGTGTCGCTGCGGCTCTATAAAAATCGCGCCGAGGCCGAAGCCCGCTCGCGGGAGGGTTTCTTGGGCCTCTGCGCCTTGGCGTTGTGCGACGAGTTGGCTTGGCTCCAGCGCGAGCTCCAAGACTTGGCGCAATTCAAGGCGCGCTACCAAGGCAGTTCCCTAGAACTGCGCACCCAAGCATTTGAACATCTCGAGCGCTATCTCTTCCACCGCGAGCAAATTCTACCCCTGCGCCAAGAAGACTTCGACGCCGTGCTAGTGCAGGCCAAGCAACGGCTGCGCGGCTTGGCCTCGCGCTTCATCTCCTTGGTCGATAGCCTCCTCGAAGCCCGCCGCGAAATTCTCCTCTCAGGCCGGACCTATCGCGGGCTGGACGCGGATTTAGAGCGGCTGCTGCCAGACGACTTCCTCGCTCGCGTCCCCTTCCACCGTCTCAGTCACTTAATCCGCTACCTAAAAGCCGTCGAGGTGCGCGCCGAACGCGCTGCGACCGACCCGCGCAAAGACGCACAGAAGGCCGAGCTGATCGAGGTGTACCAGAGCCAGTTGGAAAAGTTCGCCAAGGAAACCAATTCGCCCGAGCGAGCGGCCCAAATCGAGGAATTGCGCTGGATGCTGGAAGAATATCGCGTCTCGGTCTTCGCCCAAGAGCTGGGCACCGCCCACCCGATTTCCCCCAAGCGGCTCGACAAGAAAATCGAGCAGATTCGTCAAATCCGGTGATCCGCGCCTTGATCTTCGATCTTTGCGACACCGCGCAAGTTAGCCGGAATTTTGGACAGTAAAAACCGCGCGTAGAACGACGATCAGACGTTCGCCGCCAGCCACTGGTAGCACTTTTCGTATCCCACCTGTCCCTCGGTCTCCGGCCCCTCGTATTCAGCCGTCCAAGCCCCGTCGTAGCCAGCCGACTTGAGGCACTGAACCGCGTGGTCGAGATGAATTTCGCCCTCGCCCAGTGCCGCCCCTTTGTAATTTTGCCGCGAGCCGGTTCCGTCCTTCATGTGGGTGTGAAAGACGTGCGGAGCCAGTATTTCATAGAAATGGTCAATCCGGTCCAACTCGTGCCCAAACCAGCGATAGTTCATGGTATCCAGATTGACGCCGAGTCGGTCCGAGCCAACGCGTTCGATCAGGCTTAGTTGCCAGTCGCCATCGTTGGTGGAAATTCCGTGATTGTCGAGGGCGATCCGCACGTCGTATTCTTCGAGAAAGTCGGCGCAGCGCTTGAAGGCTTCGAGCAGCATCCCATCCCACTGGTCTTCCGGCACCGCGCCGTTGCGGTTCCATCCCCCATCCGAGCGCACGATGTCCGTGCCGGTTATGGGAATGATCTGGCAGACGTAGCGGTAGCGCTCGATTTGCGCGTCCAAGTCGCGGCTGTCGGCCTGTAGGAAGTCATTGCCAGCCGCTACCGCCGAGGCCTGCATCCCGTATTTGGCCAATAACTCGCGCGTGGCTTCGGCGGTCTGCTCGCCGTTGTTGGACTCGCCATCCCAGATATCGCCGATCTGCAACTCGCAGTGGCGATAGCCGATTTCGCTAGCCCGCCGGGCGAAGCCTTCTAAGTCGCAGCCGGGCCAGTTGTAGTGGATTGCGCCGATTTTTGCCATGTTCGTACTCCTCTTGTTTGGGTTCAGTAAAGTCGCCACACCTGCGTCTGTAGTGGCATGAGGCTGATCTCCGAGACCTCGTCGCTGGCGGGTATCTCCTCAATCGCAAGGGCTTCGTACGTATCGAAGTATTTTTGGCGCGATGTGGGCGGCTGCGACAGATAATCGAAGCGGAAGGAAGCTCGCCGCACGGTGCGCGGATCGAAGTTGTGGGCCACCAAAAGTGCGCCTTGCTCAGTGTAACGCACGTACGCCAGAACGCGGTCGTCCGGGTCGCCGCCTGCGAACTCGTTGCGGTGGAAGTAAATCTCTCCGTCGCAGAATTCCGGCCATTCCTTTTGCAGTGCGAAGAGGCGCTCGTAGGCCCTCGCTAGACTGGCGTGCGGCTCGCGCTCGGCCCAGTCGAAGTGCAGGAGGGTTTCGTTTTCAAAGTCGGTGCGCGCTTCTTCACCCCACTCGCTGCCCAACTCCAAACCCCGCGTCAGATTGCACCCAGAAGCCGAGCCAGCCGAACAGTCGATCAAGGCGGCCTGCAAATTCTTGAGCAGGGCCATCAGCAGCGCCCGGTTTTCCGCATCCGGCTGGATGGGACAGGTAAGGCCCTGCCAGTAGTTCCGCGCCTGCTCGTCGCAGCACAAAAGTTCCCGGAATCGCTCGTGCCACACTTGGGTCGCGCGCGGGCTGTCGTGGTTTTCAAAGTAAGCCATGGCCACGGTGCCAGGCGCGAAGGTGCGATGCATCTCCTCTAGGAAATCAATGAGGGGCCGGGCATGCTCGACGTCGCGATGAAAGTCAACTAAGAGCGCGTAGATCATATCTGCCGGGACGTCCACTGCCTCCGTCAACGGGCACAGCGTCTCGCCCAACACCAACGCCTCGGGCGCGGCAGCTTGAATGCGGTTCTTGAGCTTTTTAAGAAAGGGCCGGTCAATGGTCTGGCTGGCGTCGATTCGCACCCCGTCGAACTCGCATTGCTCGATCCAATACGGGGCGATCTCCAGTAGGTACTCTTGTAACGGCCGATTGTAAACCAAGTCAAAGAGCGCCACGTCCGAATAGACCAGCCAAGCGATCTGGTGGATTTGCGGCACCCCGCGCTCGTCGCGCAGATACCACTCGGGATGCTCGGCGATCAGCGGACAGTCGCGGCTGCTCTGCATCAGGACTAAGTCGAAGATGACCTTCTTACCGAGGGAGTGTGCCCTCCTAGTCAGCACCCGCAACTCAGCGCGACCGACGAGCTGGACGAAGGCTTCGCGGCCGAGCGCCTTTTCCACTTGGGCCGCCGACAGTCCGGCGAGACCTTCCATTTCGTCTGAGAGCACGAAACCTTCCGCTACCAGTGCCTCCCAATCCACTTCCTCGACTGGCGAAACCAGTTCGGGATCAACTTGAAAAAAATCCCGTACAGCATAGACGCTGCCGAGGGTTCCCTTGCGCACGTCCGCGCCGGTGTGCAGGTCTGCAAAACCCGGGCGAAAGAAGGGCAACAGGTAGATCACGTCGGCCGGAATGGCGTCTAAGCGCCGCGTCAGTTCGACGAGCCGGCCCGAGCGGAAGCGGCCCTGCTCGACCTCGGCACCGACCTTGCGCACGCATACCTCGGCGATCGTCGGCCCCTTGCGCACCCATTCCGGGCTGACGACGACGACCCCGTCGCGGTTTTCGGCCAGATCGTTGAGGCTGATCCACTCCTTGCGCCCGGCCTCGGCGTAGCTATCGGCGGAAAACTCCACCGCGTAGTTGAAGGTGCCGGTACGACCAAGTGTGAAAGCTGCCGACGCAAAGACGAGGTTGTTGTCAGCGAGGACGGGAGCGCCTGCCTCATCGACAAGCAGCCGCATCTCCACGTAATCATTGGTCCCGTTAGCATCGGTCCACAGCCGCGCATCCACATCTCCCAACTGGACTTCGCGCGGATCAACGGCGGCGACGAAAAGCTCGCAGCGCACTTGGGCCATGGCAGCCGTCTTGCTAGGTTCGATATAAGCCCTAGCGAGGGGCGGCTCGCAAACCCGACCGTCGATTTCAATGGTCAAGTTGCCGCCCCACACCTGCCAGTTGTCGAACTCGCGGCGCGGGTAGCGGCAGTGCAATTGTTCGTAGAACGCGGCGCGCGAACTGAAGACGGCCGTAACGGTCAAAGAATTCTCTCCACAAGAATTAGGAATTGGTCCATTGCTCAATTCGCAATTCCGACAACTATCTATGATTCTGCCGATAATGTCGCCTGAGCAGATCCTCGCCGAAATCGTTGTGCAGGTCGCGCCAGACTGCGTGGATGTGGTTGGCGTCGTTTTGGGTGTTGTCGTACTCGGCTAGGAAATTCGGCCCTTGCACCCGGTAGTAGTGCGGTCCCCCGCGTTCCTCTGCGCCAGCCCAAGCAAAGTGCGCCGCCTGTAAATCTGCCGCTCCGAGTCTCGCCCACTCAGCTTCGGCCACCGCTTCGGGCTGACGGCGTACGTACACTTCGATTAGGGCGACTAGGATCTGGCGCTGTGCCGCGCTCATATCCGCGCTGCCCAATCCCTCCGGCTCGACCTCGCCGCGCACGTGGGGCACGTTGGTCGTGAGGATGTCCCTTGGGGCCTCCGCCCTGACGATAGCCACTGCTTTCTGATCGCCGTCCAACTCGTGCAAAAGCTGCCGTCCCAGATCCTCCTCCTCCCGCAGAGCACGCAGTCCAGTTTGCTCTCCGTGGCGCACCTCGGCGGGGTTTGAGCCAAAAAACAGCGGCGTCGATCCCAGCATCCGACCCTGTACTACCGTGTGGTTGAGCGAGACGTGATGACCCTCAAAGCGCCAGCCCCAAGGCGCATCTCCACCCGGATCGCCGAAAATGCTCACGTGATATAGGTCAGGATCGCGCTGGAAGCGCCGCCCAACTCCCTCTAACTCGGCCAGTATCGGCTCCAGCGAAATGATCGTCGAGACTTTTTCGTATCCCGACGCACTGACTCCGGTCGCTACCAGTGCGTGCGCTAGCTCCCGCTGCCGCTCGTCCATTTCTTTTAGCGGCAATCCGGCGCGCTCCCTCGGAATGTAGTGCCAGTTTTCGCGCTCCGTGCTATCGTCAAAGTCGATCACCGCCTTCTGCCGTCCGGCCGCATCTAAGGACGCGAGAAAATTGTCGGCGGCCTCGGCCATGCGCTGTGCTGTATCAGTGTGGTCCATGATCTTCCTTTCTCAAGTCGGCCTGCGCGCCGACAAATCATCGTGCAAGTCAATAGTAGTGTATTCCTCGTCTGCTTGCTTCACGGCGATACGCACGAACTCCAGCTTTTCCGGTCCGGGATTGTAGATGCCGTGCCCCTGCCCAATCCCCTGCCAAGTAACCGATCCGCTTTCTACTGCAAAGGTCTCGTCGTCAATCGTCATCAGCCCCTGTCCTCTCAGCACCACAAAGCTCTCTTCGAGGAAGTCGTGATAGTGATACCCTACCGATCCCTCTGCGCCGAGGATTGCATGGTCGAGAAAGGTCCAGTCACTGCGGAAGTCATCGGGCGACAGCACGTGCCGGGTGGCGATTTGCCCGCAGCCGCCGTGAATTGCGTCGCGCCACGTTAGCGCTTGATCGTCAAAGGTGCCGGTCTTGGGTTGCACACCTTGCTGCGTCTCTGCATCCACGTCCAGCGCGACGCGCACGCTCAGTACGTTCACAGATGCATCGGTCAAATTTTTCAACTCGTGATCGCCGCCAGTAGGTTCGACTATAAACGCGGCCCCTGCTCCGCTTTCCACTCGCTGCTGCCCCACGGTCAATTCCACCGGCCCGCCTGTAAACACATAGCCCTGTTCACAAGCTCTTCCTGTACCTGCCACCGGGAACGGTTCCCCCGGTGTCAATACCCAATAATCGAATGCCTCCCACGGCGTCTCTGGCCGCAACCCTGCAAAGACCGGGCAGCCTTCTTGGTCTAACTCATCGAGACGGACGTGTTTCATGCTTTTCTCTATCACCCTCTGCCATCCCGCTAAACTACGCATCCCACCCCCTCTTTACAAACCCTTGACACCCTCCCGCTCAACCCCCAACATAAACGCCCACCTCTTCTCGGAGCCACCCAAATTGCCTACGCAAAAAGACCCCATCCGCGTCGCCGTTCTCGGTCAAGGCCGCTCCGGCCTCGACATCCACTGCCGCTACTTCAAAACCGCCCCGCACAAATACCAAATAGTCGCCATCGCCGACCTCCTTGACGACCGCCGCCAGCGCGCCCAAAGCGAAATGGGTTGCGATACGTACGCCGACTATTGCGACATTCTCGCACGCGGCGACATCGACTTGGTGGTCAACGCCCTGCCCAGCCACCTCCATCCTCAAGCCACGATTGATTCCCTCAGCGCCGGCCACCACACCATCTGCGAAAAACCCCTCGCCTGGAGCGTGGCCGAACTCGACACCATGATCGCCGCCGCCCACAAGGCCGATCGCCTACTCCTACCCTTCCAGCAGTCGCGCAATGCGCCCCAATTTCAAAAGCTGCTCCAAGTCATTGACTCAGGCGTCCTCGGCCGCATCGTCCAAGTCTCGATCTCCTTCAGCGGTTTCGCTCGCCGCTGGGATTGGCAGACCGTGCAGGAATACCGAGGCGGCAATCTGCTCAACACCGGCCCGCACCCCATGGACCAAGCCATGCGTCTGCTCGACTTCAAAGAGCCGGACCAAATCCTCTGCGCCATGGACCGCGCCAACACCTGCGGCGACGCCGAGGACTACGTCAAAATTCTGCTGCGCACTAAAGACAAACCCGTCATCGACGTGGAAATCTCCTCCTGCACCGCCTTCCCACAGCCCATGTACACCGTCCACGGCGAGCGCGGCGGCCTCTCCGGCGGCCCTGCGGGACTAACTTGGCGCTACTACGATCCGCAAAAGGCACCCGAGCAATCGCTCATCCGTAGCCCACTGCCCGGCCCGAGCTATTGCCGTGAAGAGCTGAAAATGATCGAGCGGTCTTGGGCCCCGAACGAGGACGAGCAAAACGCATTTGCTTATATGTCCAACGCCTATTACGACGGCGTATTCGCCGCGTTGCGGGAAGCAGCCCAACTCGAGATCACGCCACAACAGGTGCGCGTCCAAATTGCCGTCATCGAAGAGTGCCACCGCCAAAACCACCTGTCCCAATTGCCGCCCCAAGGTTGGCCAAAGGAATACGCGCCATGAACGCCGCCAAAGCGAACGCCCTCACCGCAGCCATCGCCGAGCTACCCCGCGTCCAGCTAGCTTCAATCCGCCCTACCCCGCTGGAGCCGCTGCCGCGTCTGACGGTCCACCTCGACAGCCCGGCGCTCTACATCAAGCGCGACGACCTGAACGGTTTGGCCTTTGGCGGCAACAAGACGCGGATGTTCGAATTTGCCCTAGCCGACGCCTTGGCCAAAGGGGCCGACACCATCGTCTCGGGTGCGGCGGTACAATCCAACTACTGCCGCCAACTCGCCGCGGCCTGCGCCAAGCTAGACTTGGAACTGCACCTGATCCTCCGGCCAGTGCGCGCAATCGACCGAACCGAATCGCAGGGCAACAACCTGCTACAACACCTGCTCGGCGCACAGATCACCGTCCTAGCGGAAAGAGATCAGCGCGGCCAACAAGACGCTCTGCGAGCCAAGGTCGAGGAACTTTCCGCACAGGGGAAAAGAGTGTACTGGCCGCGTCGCGACGATACTATTGACCTCGACGCCATCGCCTATGCCGAAGTGGGCGTAGAAATTGCCCGCCAATGCCAAGAGCAAGGCATCAACCCATCCTACCTCTACCTCTCTGCCCTCGACACCACCCAAGCTGGCGTAGCTTTGGGCCTAGCCTATATCGAATCGCCGATTCAAGTGCGCGGCTTCTGCCCCCTCGCCAACGTCGAAGACCGTCACGAGGACATGGTCGCCATTGCCAACCAAGCCGCCCGCCGCCTCGGCCTCGACGTTGCCATGAGTGCTGCCGACTTTGACAACGACGATTCCTTTGTCGGACAAGGGTACGGCATCCCCACGCCCGCTGGCTTGGACGCCCTGCGCACGTTGGCGCGCAAGGAGGGCATTCTCCTCGATCCCGTGTACACCAGCAAGGCCCTCGCCGGCCTTGTTGCCCACGCACGCGACGGCCGGCTCGACGGCGAGGCGATCTTCCTGCACACCGGCGGCAACCCGGCCCTGTTCGCCTATGCTCAAGAAGTGCTCGCCGACTAAATGGATCCCTTTTTCCTGATCGGCGTCTCCTTCCTGACCTCGACCTTTACCGCCATCATCGGCGTAGGCGGCGGCATTGCGCTGATCTCGGTCATGCCTGGCTCGCTGCCCACCGCGGCCATCATCCCCGTCCACGGTGCCGTGCAGCTAGCCTCCAACGCCAGCCGCGTATTCTTTGGCCTACGCCACATCGAATGGCGCATCTTCTGGCCCTTCGCGGGCGGCTCACTCCTCGGCGCTGTCGTGGGGGCGCAGGTCGTTGGCGACTTTAGCTTCGACGACCTGCCTCTGTATCTGGGCGTCTTCATCCTCATCGTCATCTGGGTTCCTGTGCCCAGCCGCGCTTTTCGTCTCCCCGGCCACTTTGCCATTTTCGGTGCCCTCCAGACCTTCCTCGCCCTCTTCGTCGGCGTCGCTGGGCCCCTGACTGGTGCCTTCTTAGCCAGCGCGGGTTTGCCTAAAGACCGGCTGGTCATTACCCACGGCACAGTAATGACCGTTACTCATCTGTGCAAAATTTTGGTCTTCGGCTTTGTCGGTTTCGCCTTCGCGCCCTACTTGCCGCTCATCGCTGGGATGATTGGCGCGGCGGCGCTTGGCTCGTGGTGCGGGACGCGCTTGCGCGACCGGGTTTCCGAAAACCTCTTCCGCAAGGTATTTAGGATCGCGATCACGCTCCTCTGTTTGCGCATGATCGTAGATGCGCTCTATGCAGCGTAAACTCTGCTTTTTTCTGGTCGGTTGCAGAAGCGAACTTTGAGGACTTACTTTTAGTAGTCTTTGCATAAGGAGATTTCCGTGAACGAACTCGAACAAGCTATCCAAGAAATCGAAATCTACGGCTTCACCCTGCTCGAAAGCGTCCTCGATTCCGACACGGCCGCGGCCATGCGCCAAGCCCTGATCCGCTGCGAACAAGAGCACGGCACCGAACACACCAACCGCGGCGCAGCCCGCCACGTGGCCAACCTCCCGGTCATGGATCGCATCTTCCACCAGTGCATCGACCACCCCCGCGTCTTGCCGATCCTCGAACACTTCCTCGAACCCTCGCTGATTTTGGGCAGCCTCAATTCGCGCATCGTCCGCCCCGGCGACGGCTACCAAGATCTGCACAGCGACATCCCCGCCTACATGCTCAACATGGACACGCCGGTGATGATGAATACGGTGTGGATGCTCGACGACTTTACCCCTGAAATCGGCGGCACTCGCGTAGTGCCCGGCTCGCACAAAAGTCGCCTCGCCGCGCCCCCAGAGGGATTCGCAGTCCGGCACGAGGTGCAGCCCACCGCTCCGGCCGGTTCGGTGATCGTCTTCAACGGCCAGTGCTGGCACGGCGGCGGTGCCAACACCGGCGACCGCAACCGCCACGCCCTCTTCGGCCACTATAGAAAGCACATGCTGGTCTTCCAACTCGACCCGCACGACGGCTTCCCGCCCGAGTGGTGGGACAGCTTGAGCCCGCGTCAGCGCCAACTGATGAGGATGCAAAACGGTCCAGGTGCCCTGCATGCGGCCGATGTGCATTTTCGCTAGGAGGCAGAACATGCTGAACACCCGCAGCTTTGCGCTCATCCTTGCTATCGCGCTTCTAGCTCCGACCGTCCTAAAAGCTGAAGTGACGACTTGGCAACTCGGCGGCAGCCAGCCTTGGGCCGGCCAAGACACGATCAGCATTATGATTGACTTTGAGCGCGTCCCTAATGCCATCCAGCCGGTGCGCGTCGAGCCGGGCGTCAACATCATTTCCCTGCTCAGCAACTGGACGACCTTTCGCCAGCCCAAAGAATTAGGCTATATCGACGGCGAGCGCCCCCGCATCTGGAAGTGGAACGAAGGCAACGGCGACCCAACCGAAAACGGCGTCGCACTTATCGATGCCGACAGCACCACGTACAATTCCTCCAAGGCCGAGGGCATTGACAAGCAGTTTTTCACCATTGACTTGGCCGTGCCCATGCCGGCGCACACCTTCGGCTTCCACGCTCCCTCGGGCGGCTTCCGCTCAGACGGCACGCCCCTGCGCACGGATTCAACGCCGGCCTTCCAAATCTCGATCCAAGAGGAAAACAGCGAGATTTTCGCCATCAAAGGGCCGCTGCCCCTCGCGAGGATCGTCGCCGAGCCAACGCAAAATTTTGCGCCTGACGTGCTCATTGGTTTTGACCAGCAATACGTGCGCTTCTTCCGCTGGGCCCGCAAATTTTCCATCATCGACGAGACGGCCTTGAGCCGGAACCGCGTTAGCGGCTCATCCGGCGGCCAAGGCAATCAAGCTCGCTCGCTCTTGGGCACCATCAGCGAGTTTGAGGTCTATGGCGAGGGCTTTCCCAAGCGGGCCACGTACCGCTCCAAAATCATCGACCTCGGGGCCGAGCAAAACTTTGGCCGGCTGTTCTTTACCGCCACGCCAATGCGCTTTGTCGCTGGCGAAGCCGTCGAGGCTCCCGATGCACGGGCCTTCGCCGAGATCGAGGTTCGCACCGGTCGCGACGACGACCCGAACATCTATCACGAGTACACAGTCACCGGCAAGGAAAAGGTCGTCTCCCGCGCCCGCTACGAGAACGATCTCCGCACGGGGTTTGGCCGCACGTGCGCCTCCTGTGACTTTGTCCAGCGCAGCCCCCGTCCTGGAATGCGAGCCGCAATTACCTACGACCGCGACAACTGGACCTTCTGGTCAACGCCCATCACTCAGTCGGGCCTGCCGCTCAATCTCGACAGCGGCTCCTTCATACAGGTGTTCATCACCTTGCACAGTACTCGCTTTGCGGATTTTGTGCGCTTGGATTCGCTGTGGGTGGAGCGGGCACCGCTGTTGGCGGCGCGCGTCCTCGGCGAAGTGGCTCCGCTTGCCGATCCACGGCCTGTACACGGATTTGGTGAGGTGGCCTTGGGCGAAATGGTCGAGTTTGCGTACGACCTGTCGGCCTCCTTCTCAGGAGGGAATCAGCGCGGCTTCGACCAAGTGCGCATCCACACGGGTGCCCAGCCCGTGTTCAAAGAGCTGCTCGTCGGCGGCCAAGCGACCGACCCAGTCGCTGTCCGCGAAGAGGATGACGGACTGACAGTACTCTTGCCCGAGCGCGTTACCCGCGCCAACAACGCGCCGTTGCGCATCGTCTTTGCCGCGGAAGTTTTTGAATTAGCCACCACGTTCTTGGGCACTGTCACCGATTCAGAGGCCGGGACCTTGCCCCAACCCATCGTCTCTGGCGACGCCAGCGAATTGCTCTCCACCAATAGCCTGCGCGTCCTCAGCGTTTCGGATCAACAACCCGCCTTGCTGCAGAACTTGCGCTTTTCAACGCCCGTGTTGACGCCCAATGGCGACGGCGTTCACGACGAGCTTCGCATGGCCTATGCCCTCTATGGTCTGCCAGAACAAGTACCTGTCGAACTGGTGATCTATACACTCGACGGTCGCCACGTGGCGACCGTGCCCCAAGGCTCGCAAACGGCCGGTCCGCAAATGGCCCGCTGGGATGGACGCAATGCACAGGGCGCTGCCCTGCCTCCGGGCGTGTACCTAATCTCCGTAACCCTGCAATCCGAGCGCCGCGCTGCCGCCGTGCTCCGCCCCGTGGGCATAGCGTACTGAAGGGGGCACGATGCGATTTCTCTTGCCACTCGTCTGCGTTGCGTTTGCCGCCATGGCCGCTAGCAGTGAAACCCTGACCTTTCAAGGGCAAGATGCTTGGGCGACTTGGCAGGTGCCCCTTGGCCTAACTGAGGTGGGCGAGAATGGCCAGCTACAGCTCGTCAAATTCCGCAAGGACATCAACGCAGTCGCCGATGCCCATCGCTTCTCCTATGAGAGCAAAAGCCGCGGACGAACTACGGGCGGCATCTGGGAGGCGACCTCCAATCCTGCTGATGCAGACTACATCATCGACGGAGACCCCCAGACCTTTTGGCGTCCAGACCCAGCGGATGCCGTCGAGGACTGGGCCATTGAAATCGACTTGGGCCGCGCTGTGCTGGCTCGGGAGATACGCCTCGTCTTTCCCGACGACGAGGACGCGCGTCCCTTCCGCCAGTTTACCGCGTACGGCAGCACGGGGACCCGCATCTCAGTGCAAGACGACTTGGTGCTGCTGGAGCCGCTCTTCCGCACGACCCGGCCCAACGCGGCCAGCGAAATCGTCATCCCCCTCGGGTTCACCGCCCGCGACAGTGTATTTCAGCTCGACGAGGGCTTGGATATCGACCCGGTGGCCAAAAACAACTATCGGGTGATCCAGCGCATCCGCATTGAGGCCGAAGAAAAGACTCCGGACGCGGCATTGGCCGAGATCGAGGTTCGCGGCATTGGCGACAACATCAGCATTGGCACCATGCAGCGGGGTCGCTTTGTCAACGGAGTCAACTCAGTCGATCCGCAAAACCTCTTCGACGCCGACATGAACACCAACAACCTCATCGGCTCTTCGTATGGCAGCCTCGGCTGGAAGGAGGGTGGGGTGTGGTTTGGAGTGGATTTAGGGGCGGTGTTCTTCGTCGATGAATTCTTTCTCTATTCCTTTAGGCCCGACGAAGGCTTGGTGGGCTTCTCGATCAATGGCACCGGCCCGGGCCATACGGTGCTCTACTCAGACGGCACCCGCAGCCTCAGTTCCAATCTGCCCGTGCCCGATGCGTTTGACTACACAGAGTTGCTGACCCATATCAACCCCAACGCCGACCGCCTGCTCTACATTCGCTATATGTTCAAGCCGCGCAAGATGCGCTACTTCTTCTGGCACGGCATCAGGGACACCGGCTGGGGCATCGTCAAATGGGCCGAGTTCATGCTGTTCTCTCCGGGCTATCCCGCCGAAGTAGTATTGCACTCGGACTTCGTGGACTTGGGCCAACTCGCGGGCGATGGTCGTCCGAAAGTCATCAAAAATCTCTCTTGGGATGCCGAACTAGCCGCGGGCACCCGCCTGCAACTGCGCTCGCGCTCGGGCAACTCGCTAGAGCCGGTCTTTACGTTTTACAACAAGATCGGCGAACAGGTCACCGAGGATAAGTGGAACAGTTCGCCCAAGGTGCTGCGCGGTCCGGTCGATACGACGCTCGTGGTGGGCGAGGATTGGGGCGAGTGGAGCAATGTCTATCAGTTCCCGGGCGAGGCATTTCAGTCGGAAAGCCCGCGCCGCTTTATCCTGCTGGAGATGATCCTCTCCACCGATGACCCCAGCGTGGCACCGGTGGTCCATTCGCTCTCGGTCGAGTTTGAGGATGCGCTGTTGCAGGGTGCGGTGGGCCGCATTGAGCCGCGCCAAGCCGTCCCCAACGAGGCCACCCGTTTCACCTATACACTTTGGCCGCAGATGGAGGCTGAGGACTCGGGTTTCGACCTATTGCGCTTTACCGTGCCGGGCCGGATCGACGCCGAGGACCTCGAGCTACACATCGGCTCCGCGTCGGTCGAACCTGCCCGCGTTGAGCAGCGGGACGATTCGCTATTAGTTGCCCTGCCGCGCATTGTGACCGAGGACTCGATTCGGGTGGGTTTCACGACGCGGGTTTTACACAACGCCACGGTTTTTCCCCTCGATCTCGGGTTGAGCGAGCGGCCCGGCCTCTGGCAGTCGGTCGAGCCAGCCGAGCGCCGCTCTCAGGTAGTAATGCTACCCGAGCTAGCCGAGCACGGCCAACTCATCGACGCATTGGAACTGGCCTCGCCCGTGATCACGCCCAACGGCGACGGGGTCAACGACGCGCTCGACATGCGCTTTGTGGTCTTCAAGCTAGACGCGGCGACTCCCACGCTTGCGCTCTACGACCTAGCGGGCCGCCAAATCGCTGCGGTCGAATCCACGCCGACCGCAGTGGGCCATCGCTTCACTTGGACGGGCCGCGACGAGGCGGGAGCCTTAGTTGCGCCGGGCATGTATCTCTACCGCCTTGATTTGGGGGCCGAGTCGGGGCCGGGGACGCACGCGGGTTTGATCTCGGTTGTCTATTAGGGACTAAAATTAAGGAGACTAACAAGATTTATGGGATTAGGTCTGTCGCTTGCGAAATTTCAACACTGTTTTGGTGGAACGATGCGGTTTGTAACGAATGCCCTGTTATTTATGCTTCTCTTTCTCCCTTCCATTGCCTTCACAACCCAAAGGAGTACCACTATGAGCGATTATCTCGTCTATATCGGCACCTATTCCAGCGGCGACGAGGACGGCATCCACGTCTATCGCCTCGACATGGCCACCGGTGCGCTCGCGCATCAAAGCAGCATTGGTGGCATTGACAACCCTTCCTTCCTCGACATCGCGCCCAACCGACGCTTCCTCTACGCCATCGGCGAGACCAGTGCGGTCGACGACCGGCCCGGCGGCGCGATTGCGGCCTTTGCCATTGACCAACAGAGCGGAGCTTTGACCCACATCAACACCGAATCGACCGTTGGCCCCGGCCCCTGTCACATCAGCATTGACCGCGCTGGTAAGTACGCGCTAGCCGCCAACTACGGCGGCGGCAGCGTCGCCATCCTGCCGATTCGCGAAGATGGCTCGCTCGGCCCGGCTACGGATTTCGTCCAACACGAGGGGTCTTCGGTCAACTTAGGCCGCCAAGAGGGGCCACACGCCCACTCGATTATGGTCGCCCCCAACAACAAACACGCCTTTGCCCCCGACTTAGGCATCGACAAGGTGCTCATCTATGCGATTGACCACGCGAATGGCAAGCTAGTCGCGCAGACGCCCGCGGAAATCGCTCCCGGCAGCGGCCCGCGCCACCTCGCCTTCCACCCCGACAGCCAATGGGCTTACGTCATCAACGAACTGAGCAACACCATCACGGCTTTTGACTACGACGCCAACGCCGGCACGCTCACCACCATCCAGACCATCTCGACGCTGCCCGACGGCTATGCGGAGGTCAGCCACACCGCCGACATCCACGTCCACCCCAATGGCCGCTTCCTCTACGGATCCAATCGCGGCCACGACTCCATTGCCGTCTATGCCATTGACCAAGACAACGGCCAACTCGCACTAGTCGAGATCGTGCCGACTGGCGGTGCCAACCCGCGCAACTTCGGCCTCGACCCCACGGGCACCTACCTAATCGCCGGCAACCACAGCACCGACGACATCTTCACCTTCCGCGTCGATTCAGACACCGGCAAGCTCACGCCCACCGGTCACAAGGCCGAAGTCGTCTCGCCCGTGTGCCACAAGTTTATTCCGGTTTTTTAGGGATAAAAGGTAGGGCGTGCGACGCTATATTGGTCCGCGTTGTACGCCCTATCGTTGGTAACAGGCGCATCGCACCACATTGAGAAAGGGATTCGCACGGCAAGCTATGGCTCGGGCGATCATTTTTGACTTCGACCTTACACTAGCGGACTCGACAAAAGGCATCATCGAGTGTGTTAATTTTGCACTGGAGAAGTTGAATCTGCCCCGAGCCGATGACGAGCGAATCAAGCGAACTATCGGCATGTCCCTAGAGGACACCTTTCTAAATCTGACTGGGCAAACAAACAATCAGAACGTCAGTTTGTTTATAAGCAACTTTGTCAAACGAGCCGATCAGGTTATGGTAGATTTAACGTCCATGTTTGCTAGCGTCCCCGCGACAACGGAGCGGTTGATCGAAATGGGTTTTGTATTGGGGATCGTATCAACGAAATTTCGCTATAGAATCGAGGAGATTCTAGCAAGAGAAGGGCTATCTGATCGCTTTAGCGTCATCATCGGTGGAGAAGACGTTGCAGACCAAAAACCACACCCCCGTGGTTTAACAACGGCTATCGCTAGAATGCAAATGGATGCCAATGACGTGCTTTACGTCGGCGACAGTACGATTGATGCGCTAACGGCCGAACGGGCCAAGGTGCCCTTTATTGCGGTACTATCAGGCGCGACAAGCAAAAGTGAATTTGACGAAGTTCCCAAAGTTGCGGTTATCGACGACATTTCAGCGTTGCCTCGACTGCTTCGTAATTAAGGTACGACATTGGTATCGACCATCACTTTCACAGGTGTTTTTCCTCGAGATGCTCGCGATATGTATCCTCATCGACAGTGGTACTCCTCAAGGCACCGTGTAAAGAACGGGTGAGCGGTGCCAGTGTCTCCGGTCGATCTTCCCGGTCCAGCAACGCGAAATAGTCGGCCACCATCTGCGATACGGACTTGCCCCGCTTTTTGGCATGAGCCTTGGCTCGTTCGATCAATTGCTCCTCTAGGCGTAGCGTGAGCTTGGTTTGCATGAGTCTTCTCCATACCCAAGTCATTCAGGCTTGGGAGTTGTCCTTGGCCCATCTGTTACCAATTCATATCTAATGTCGCTAAAGCGGTCCAGACGATGATCGTTGGTTAGAAATACATCGCAACTCGACTCCACAGCAGCAGCAAGATGAATTGCATCAGGTGTTCTAAAGCCATGCTGCGCTCGAATCTCGGTCGCCCGATCCATAATTGGCTGCGATAGAACGACCACTTCTGATATCGCCCCATTAAAAAACTCATCGAAGTCTTTGAGCAGTTCGGTGTTACCTTCTCTCAGAGGTTTGACGCGACATTCCATTCTCGTCAGGTCGCTAGCGACCAGAGTCACTTCTGACGATCCAATCCGCTCGTCAACGGCTGTAGCAAAGCCCTCGACTTGTTCAACGGTATAGATAACAGGTGCTGCGTCTAGGTAAAGCCGCATAGGTTACTGTTCCCAGCTTTCCCGCTCACTGTGTAGGGCAGCATCAACCTCTTCCCGAGTTGGGGGTTTATGGCCACGCACCTGCTGTCGAGCGCGTATATCTGCCATTAGCTCCCGATAGGAACGTGAAGCACCTAGCGAAGGGGAGGCTACACCAGCTAAATACCGCTCCAACGCCTCTTTGACCACTTGGTTGAGGTTTGCGCCCTTCTCCTTGGCACATAGGGCTGCCCGCCGATGTAGTTCGCTGCCCATCCGCACGTTGAAACTGCCTTTGAACGGCTGTTCGGGTTGTCGTCCTTCCTGTTGGCATAGGTCGAGATAGTCGTCCACTGCTTCTTCAAAAGCGGAGCGCAGTGAGTCCACATCCGTACCCTCGTAACGGACGAGGGAGCGGATAAACTCGATCTTGCCGTAGAAAATCCGGTCGTCGTCGTCGTAGTGTGCCGAGCCTGTGTAATCCTTATAAGTCATCATGTCTTTCATATCAGTCCCCCTGTTCAAGGGCTTTAGGAATCTAAGCGCGTTCCCAAAAGAATGTATGCGACTCTTCATAAGGCAGCAACTATATTTAGTTGCTATGTAGAATCCACTGAACCATTTTGGAGTAAACTCCAAAAAAGTCCGACTAATTTGGAGGAACGTTCAAAATAGCCATCACCAGTTCGTATGCGACCCATCCCGCCGGCGCAAATGCGGCGCTTCCCAAAACTTGAATTCCTGCTCCTTGGCCAGCTCTTCGTTGAACTCCACGCCCAGCCCCGGCCCCTCGGGCACCTTCAACATCGACCCTACCAATTCGCACTGCATCGGAAACAAATCTTCGTCCATGAATTGCCCCGCTTCCGTCGGCGTCACGCGGTGCTCAAGCCACGCAAAGTTGGGCACGGCCGCCGCCAGATGCACGGTCGCAGCGGTGCAGATCGGCCCCAGCGGGTTGTGGGGCATCAGGTCGATGTAGTGGGATTCGGCCAAGCTCGCCACCTTCATCGACTCGGTCAGCCCGCCGACATTGCACACGTCGATCCGCGCAAACTGCGTAATGCCCCGTTCGATATAGGGCAAAAACTGCCACTTGCTGGCAAATTCCTCGCCGATGGCAAAGGGCACGTCGGTCATAGTGCGGAGCGATTCGTAGGCTTCGGGACACTCGTCGCGAATGGGTTCTTCGAGGAAGTCGAGCGTCCCCGGCGGCATCTTCTGGCAAAACGAAGCGCTCTCGGCGACCGTCAGCCGATGGTGATAGTCAATGCCTAAGATCGGGTCGGGACCAATTTCACGGCGCACCTCAGTCAGCCAAGCCGCGGTGATGCCGATGGACTCGCGCGGCTCGAATAGCAGTTCGTCGTCGTACTGTTTGCGCTGGGCCATGCCCGTGCGAATCACGTCCCACCCCTTGTCCAACAGCAGCTTGCAGTTTTTGACCAAGGTCTCTAGATCCGGTGCCCCAGTCGTCGCAAAGCAGGGCACCCACTCGCGCTGCTTGCCGCCCAAAAGCTGATAGACCGGCACGCCGAGGGCCTTGCCTACCACGTCGTGTAAAGCGATGTCGATGGCCGAAATCGCCGCGGTCAACACCCGTCCGCCTTCAAAGTATTGGCCGCGGTACATCTCCTGCCAGAGCCGCCCGATTTCGCGCGGATCGCGGCCGAGCAAAAACTCCCGGTAGTGTCGCACCGCCCCCACGACGGCCAGTTCGCGCCCCGATAGCCCCGACTCGCCCCAGCCGTGGATGCCTTCGTCGGTCTCGACCTTGACGATGAGCTGGTTGCGGTGGCCGACCCAAGTTGGATAGGCTTTGATGTCGCTGATTTTCATGGGATCTCCTTGTTATTTAGCGCAACAGCGCAACCAATGGTTCGTAAATTCCCGGCGCGGCGGCGACCAGGTCGCGGCCTTCCAATTCTTCCGGCAGTTCGCCTTCCACGGGTTGCAAGTGCCCGACGCGAGCGCCCGCCTCCCGCGCAATCAGAGCCGCGGCCGCCAAGTCCCAAGGCTTGAGCGACTCGTAAAAGCCGTCGAGCCGCCCCATCGCCACCCAGCAGAGATCAATGGCGGCCGAGCCGACGCGGCGGATGTCGCGGCAGTGTCCGAGCACGCGGCGCAAGCGATCCACTAGCGCCACTCTGCCCTCGGCGGCGTAGGGAAAGCCCGTGCCAATCAGGGCGCGGGATAGCTCGCTGCACTCGCTGGTTCGGATGGCGCGACCGTTGAGCCAAGCACCTGCACCGCGCCGGGCGGTAAAGGTCTCGTCCACAAACGGGCAGTGCACCACGCCGGCCTGCACTTGGCCGCCTTCGGCAAAGGCAATGGACACGGCTACTTGCTGCTGGTTATAGGCGTAGTTGACGGTGCCGTCAATTGGGTCGATGACCCACAAGGGGCCGCGCAGTTGCGCCGGGTCTGTAAGATGGGGCGAAGATTCTTCGGAGAGGATGTAGTGGTCGGGGAAGGTCTGTTCGATTTCGCCGCGGATGAGCTGGTCGGCCTGCAAATCGGCCGACGTCAACAGCTCAATCCCTTCCTTATAGCTCAGATCCAAGGCCCGGTCCGCCCGTGCTTGGGCGATCAGCACTCCAGCGCGCCGGGCGAGGTCTTCGGCAAATTCAAACACCTCGCTCAACAGTGCGCCCCCAATTCCATTGGATACGGCGACAAGTTCTCCAAGCCGTCTTCAGTAATCAGGTACATGTTTTCCAGCCGCACCCCCGCCCGCGCCTCCGGGATATAGGCCCCCGGCTCGACCGAGACCACATTGCCCACGCGCAAGGTGCCGCCGCGCTCCTTGTTGAGATCGGGCATCTCGTGTGCCCGCAAACCGATGTTGTGCCCGGCGTGGTGGATCAAGCCGACGTCGGCTAGCTTGGGATGCTCGCGGATATAGGCGTCCATGGCCACTGCGCATTCGCTGCCGTCCTTGCCCGGCCGCAAGTACTCGCCGACGCGGTCGTGAAAGCCCTTGACGTGCTCGAACACAGAGTGCTGCACTTCAGTCGGCTCACCCACGGCAAAGCTGCGGCACAAATCGGCCCAGTAGCCGCGGTACACCGACCAAGCGTCGATGACGTAGATCTCCCCGGCCTCGATCGGGCGATTGCGCGCAAAACCGCCCAATTCTCCGCACTGGTAGTCGCCGTCGTGGAAAACCTTCTCACCGGCCGCAAGATGCGCTGCCCGCTGCGCTGCCGCTAGCACCTCCAGCTCGTTGACACCCGGAGCCATCGCCGCTTCCGCCGCGGCGTACGCTGCCAGATCGACCTGCACCACCTTGCGCAACAGTTCAATTTCGTCGGGGTCCTTGACCGCCTGCATGTCGGCGAGCAGATCATCAACTGCGACCCATGCAGGCGTTTTGCCCAGCCCTTCCTCGACCGCCAGTCCCAAGCGACGCGGCAAAAACTCGCTCTGCCAGCCTAGGCGACCAGCCGCTGGCTTTTTGGCGCGCAGCGTATCGACGATTAGCCCGCTTATCACCTCGCGCAAATCGGGCGTGACCGTGCCGCCGACGCTGTGGGAAAAGGTGAAACACTCGTCGGCGCACGGCTCGCCTTCGTCAGTATGCGCGATCAGCAAAGACCGCCCATCGGCCCCCAGCCAAAAGATCGCCGGCGGGCCGGGGAATTCCTCGGGAATGATGATCCCGGTGAAGTAGTAAATCTCTTTCGGGTGATTGATCACGGCCGCATCGATGTCGAGTTCGGCCAGCCGCGCACACAGGCGCTGCTGCCGCGAGCGGCATCCTTCTTTGGTTAGCATTGTGTTTTCCTTTTCGGCACGCCCCTCCACTACATGCGCTGGTATGTAGAGCGGCTTGGTTTCTGTCAATCACAACTGCGACGGGACGGACATATTAACGAACCGCATCGCTCCTGAAAAGTAAGCCGAGCGCCCCGCGCCTTGAGCCACCCGCTAGCTGCTCCGTATATTCTCAGCCCATTTCCAAACGAAAGTGCATCCATGATTTCGATCCGACTCCTTCTCGCCGCTTGTCTGTTCCTCGCCCCGATTCCAGCATCGAGCGAAGGTTTCCACGGCTTCGACCCGGCGACCTACGACGGGTTGATGCTTCCGTCGGCAGCGCTTCAGGCAATGGCCGCCGAAGCCGCGCAACACGCGCCCCCAAAAAACGGCGAACACCTAGTCTTTGGCTTCGCCAACCTGCAGCGCGACATCAGCTTTGGCATCAAGGTCGAAAAGAGCATCGAGCGCAATGCCGAAGCCGCGGGTATCGAACTGCTGATCGCCGACAACCGGCTCGACGGGCCGACCGCCCTAGCCAACGCCGAGAGCTTTGCCCGGCGTCAAGTTGACTTCTGTATTGAGTTCCAAACCGACGTCAATTTCGGTCCGGCGATCATGCAGCACTTCAACCGCAAGCAGATCGGCGTGGTCGCCATCGACATTCCCATGCCGGGTGCCACCTACTTCGGTGCCAACAACCCCCGCTCGGGCTTTATGGGCGGCTCCTATCTGGCGCAAGCGGCCAAGGTGAGCTTTGGAGACCGGGCGCTCGCGGAGGGATACTTCGTCGTCGGCGAACTGCCGCAGTCGGGCGCGATCCCGGCCATGCGCACGGAGGGCCAAATTGCCGGCTTCCTCGCTTCGCTGCCCGGCTTCCCCCCCGAGCGCATCATCCGCATCGACACTAAGAACACGCTGCAGTACTCCTTCCAGCAGATGAGCAACGCGCTCGGCCGCATCCCTCAGGGTGCGCCGATCCTGATTACCGCCATCAACGACCAATCGGTCTCCGGCATGTTGCGCGCCGTGCAGCAGCAGGGGCGCGGCGCAGACGCGCTGGTCGTCGGCAAGGGTGCCGACGAGTTGGAGACGATGGTCGCTGAGGAAAACTTCATCGCCTCGGTCGCCTATTTCCCCGAGCGCTACGGCAACTATCTCATCCCGCTGAGCCTGATGCGCTTAGCCGGCCACGACGTGCCGCCGGCTGTCACCGTCAACCACGTGATGATCAGCCCGGCCAACATCTGTCAATTCTACCCCGAATACGAATGCCAAGGCGAGCCGGGCTTCGATTATGTCTTCCCACAGGAAGCCTTTGTCGCACACTTGGCCGCCCTGAAGGACAAGCCCGAACTCGCCGGCTACGAGCAGTTGATTCCCGACCACTAGCATGAGCCATACCATACCCCTCCTGCACTTGGAGGGCATTTGCAAATCCTTCGGCAGCGCCCAAGTCTTGCGCGAGGTCGATCTCCGCTTAGACGCCGGGGAGGTCTTAGCGCTGCTGGGAGCTAATGGGGCGGGCAAATCCACTTTAGTGAAAATCCTCTGCGGCGTGTACAGTCGCGACGCTGGCACCGTCCGCCTCAACGACCAAGCAGTGCGCTACGACCGGCCCGAAGAGGCCATCGCCCACGGCGTCCGCTTTTTGCCGCAGGAAGTGTCGGTCCTGCCCGACCTCACGGTCGCCGAAAACATCCTCATCGCCGACCTGCCGCTCAAACGCTCATGGCTTGGCAAGCAGGTAAATCGCCCAGCCCTGCGCGCAAAAGCGCAGGCACTGCTCGACCGGCTCGGCTGCGACCTCGATCCCAACGCGCCGGTACACCAGCTTTCCGCGCCACACAAGCGCCTAGTAGAAATCGCCCGCGCCCTCGCCGGCCAAGCGCGGGTCATCGTCATGGACGAGCCGACCGCCTCCCTCGCCGACCGCGAAGTCCAAGCGCTCTTCGCCGTCGTCGAGCGGCTCAAGGCGCAGCAGATCGGCATCATCTACATCTCCCACTACCTCGACGAGGTCTTCGAGATCGCCGACCGCATTACCGTGCTCCGCGACGGGCTAAACGCCGGCGATTTCGCCACCAACACGGCTTCGCGGCGCGACGTCCTCGACGCCATGCTCGGCACCACTGTTGATGAACTCTACCCGCCGCGAGGCACAAGCATCGGCGAGGTCGCGTTGGAGGTAGAAAACCTCAGCCTACCCGGCGCGCTCGACAGCGTGTCCTTCTCGATCCACCGAGGCGAAATTCTCGGCGTCTTCGGCCTGCTCGGCTCGGGGATTGACCAACTTGGCCGGGCCATCTACGGCGCGCTGGGACCGCTGCCCGGCGCACGCATTGCGCTTGAGGGTACGCCCTATATCCCCGCAGACCCACGCCAAGGCCGCGACGCGGGCATCGGTTTCGTCGCCGCTGAACGCCAGCGCGAGGGCATCGTCCCCGACCTCGGCGTCAGTGCCAATATTACCTTGCCCTTTATCGACCGTTTTGTGCGCTTGTTCTCCGTGTCTAAGCCGCGCGAGGTAAGCCACGCGCAAAACTGGATCGACCGCCTAGAAATTCGCGCCGCCCACCCCGACCAGCCGCTGCGCTTGCTCTCGGGCGGCAATCAGCAAAAGGCCTGCTTGGCCCGCTGGCTAGTCGAGGGCCTCAAGGTGCTCATCCTCGAAGAACCGACCCGAGGCGTGGACGTGGGTGCTCGCCACGAACTCTACTTGGCGCTGCGGCAATGGACCCAACAGGGGCTTGCCGTACTCTTGATTTCCTCCGACGCCGAAGAAGTCGCTGGCGTCTGCGACCGTTCCATCGTGCTGGACCGGGGTCGGGTGTCCAGCCACTTTGCCGGCGGCGCGGCTCCGGCCGACCTGCTCCACACCTCGACCGCGAAAGACCTTCCATGAGCATCGCCACCTTATTAAATCGCCCCGGTGCCGGCGTCGCCTTGTTACTGATGTTTTACCTCTTGGTCGCCGTGCTCTTCAGCGTACTCTCACCTTGGTTTTTGTCCTTCGACAATATGGTGAGTATCGGCGCCAATATGGCCTTTATCGGCTTGATGTGCGCGTTGCAAACGCCGTTGATCATCGCCGGGGGTCTCGATCTATCAGTGGCCGCGGTCGCCGGGCTGGCCGGGGTCGTCGTCGCGCTGCTCCACGCTGCGGGCGTCGGCATTGTCGCGGCCTGTCTCATCGCGCTGGCACTGGGCGGGGGTATCGGGCTGCTCAATGGCCTGTTAGTTGTACGCCTCGGGCTTAACTCGCTGATCGCCACTCTGGGCACGATGAGCGTCATCGGTGGGTTGGCCTTGGTCCTGACCGGCGGGCTGACTAAGCCGCTGATGGAACCCGGTTTCAACTGGATCGGCAGCGGCCAGCTTTTGCGGTTGCCGGTACCGCTGGTCCTGATGCTGTTGGTTTATATCGCGCTCGGTTGGGTGCTTGCGCGGACTCGCTTTGGCCGCTTCGTCTATGCCGCCGGCAGCAATGCCGAAGCCAGCCGGCTGGTCGGCGTCCCGGTCGCCCGCACCCTGATGATCCTCTACGTCCTCTCCGGCCTCAGCGGCGCGGTCAGCGGCCTCATCCTCGCGGCCATGCTCTACGCCGCGGCACCCGACGCGGCGGGGCAGCATTTGTTGACGGTGATCGCCGCGGTGATCTTGGGCGGCACGAGTCTCTTCGGGGGGCGCGGCACGGTGTGGGGCACCTTGTTGGCGGTCTTGCTCCTAGGCACCCTCAACAACGGACTGACGCTGATGGATGTGTCTAGCTTCTGGCAGGATGTAACGCGCGGCGCAGTGCTCCTGTTGGCCGTCGGCCTCGACCAAGTTCGCACTCGCGCTGCGGGCGCTTGAACAGGCTTACTCTATAATTTCGTTGGTTGACGGAAGGAATGACCGTATTACCTTTGCAACCTGTGCTACTAAGCAAGTACCCTCCCCGTCGGGATATCATTGAACACAAGAAGCTCTATTGAGCTTGCCTTTCCGAGAAGGAGAACCCTCATGATGAAAACCCAAACATTGCCCATCTCGACATCGATGATTCTCGTCGTCGGCCTGCTCGTGCTGGCTGGTGCCTTTTTTGTGGCGCACCCCGCCTTGGCGCAGCCGCAGGAAGCCTGTTCACTCCCTGACGACGTGGCTCCTCCGCCGGCCCTGGCTGTGACAGCACAACAGGTGGAAGACGGCAGCGCTACCTTGAGAGAATTCGGGTTGGAAACGAGAAACTTTTTTAGTCTAGGGACAGGTTCTCGTGTAATGCAGTTATACGTCGGTTGTACCATGAGGGAGGATGGGAACGATTTGCACTCCGGTTCTACCTATCTTGTGCAATTGACGCCTGACGGCAGGGTGTTTGTTCACTCAAAAAACATGGCGCTGTCGGGTAGGCTGCTCAACCGTTTGATTTATGGAGTAATTCTTCAAGCATTGGGCATCAGTTTGGATGATTTGCAGAATCCTGCTGCGATAACTGCTGCTTTCATGGAGGCTGCGGGCAGGGATGGCGGCGAGTTCAACGTACCTCATATCCCAGGGGCTTCAGGTTATGCTACTATTTATCTATCGCAAAATTTCAGCCTCCCTATGGTGTTGCTTGCCGGATTCGACCTCAATGAATCTCACCTAGCCGAAGAAGAATTCGACTTTCGTGTTCCCCCTGTTACTGCACGTGACGTGGTGGATCGGGAAACTCTAAAAGCCTTTGTTACGAACGTAGGAGAGCTTTTTCTCGCACAGCAGAAGGGCGGCGACCCGGCCGAGACCTCGAAAGGCAGGGTGGCCTTGAGGGACCCGAACGGGCCCTATAGACACGGTTCCGTATATCTTTATATCCTCGATCTTACAAGCGACATCGTCCTGCTCCACGGGGCCTTTCCGGACAGATTCGAGCTACGGCCTCTGGTAGGGATTGCCCGGGACGGCGTTACCGGAGAGCTCATTCTTCCGCAGGTCCTCGAAGCGGCGAAGAGCAACCCGGAAGGCGGTTTCGTGGAGTATTTCTACGACGATCCCACCGACGACACCGACAGCGCCGATATTCCCAAGGTGGGTTATGCCCGTCAGTTTATCGGTGAACGCACGAGAGCAGACGGTACTACCCTCCCTGTAAATTTCATTGTAGGGTCTGGTTTTTATGTGCGTGTGCCTGAGGTTGTCTCGACCGTTACCAGTGCGGAAGTGGAGGCAACGGTCCTAGGCGATGCGGTCGAAGGGCTGACCGTCGAGTTTTCTCGCGCCATCGCCGGCCACCCGCCCAACTACGTCTGGAGCGGGGTCACCGACGCCACCGGCCACGTGTCTCTGACCATCTCCAGCGCCGCACGCCGGGTGAGTGGGTACTATCGCGCCCAAGCCCGCAACGCCGACGGCGAGGTCGTCGGCCAATGGCACAGCATTCCACTCAATCAGAACCGACGCCAAGTGTTGGAATTGCCGCTGGACGGCGACATGAGGCTCGTGCGCGTCGAACAACTGGCCGCCGCCAAAGCCGTGGCCGCGACCAGCGGTTTGGCCCCTAATGTGCCCAACCCCTTCAACAGCGCGACGCAGATTGCCTACCACTTGTCCAGCCCCGGCCCAGTGCAGTTGGTGATCTACAATGTGCTGGGTCAGCCGGTGCGCACGCTGGTGGATCAGTTCCAGGCCGCCGGCTCCTACCAAATCCAGTGGGATGCCCGCGACCAGCGCGGGGTTTCGTTATCGTCGGGGGTCTATATCACCCGTCTGAGCTATCCCGGCGGAGAGCAGACGCAGCGGCTGCTCTACCTCAAGTAGCACCGAACGGTTCGTAGTCTAAGAAGTCGTCTGAAGATTCCTGATACGCCTTGAGCACGAGGCGTACGGGGTTTTCAGACGGCTTCTTTTTTGAGGAGGGGAGCAGTCCGTCCCAGCATTGGGGACGCCACTCTATAAGTCCCCGACCGTATCGCCCTGCTGGTACGAGCCCAAGATGCGGACAAATTCGGCGGTTTCCTGAAGGCGCTCTACTGCTTGGGCACAAGCCGCCTGCTCCAAGTGGCCCTCTAAATCAAGATAGAAGACGTATTCCCAAGGCCGCTCGGGCATGGGCCGCGATTCGATTTTGAGCAGGTTGATGCTGCGCTCGGCAAAGGCCGCGAGGCTCTGGCACAGCGCGCCGGGCACGTGCTTTAGCGCAAAGACGAGCGTGGTCTTAGCTGGCTCGGCTGGCGCTGACGTGGCGCACCGGTTCACCACTAGGAAGCGGGTGAAATTATGTGGGGCATCCTCAATGCCGGGGACGAGTATCTCCATCCCGTACGCCTCAGCCGCGCGTGCGCCAGCGATGGCCCCGCGATCGCGTGCGCCGCTAGCAGCCAGTTCTTTGACCGCTCCAGCCGTATCATCCGTCGCTATGGTCTGCGCATCGGCCAACGAGTGAATGAAGCGGGTACACTGGGCCAAGGCAGGCGGCTGCGACGCAATGTAGCGGATGTCTGCTAGCTGCACACCTCGGTTGACGATGAGGTTGTGGACGATGCGCAGCTTGATTTCGCCGACGATGTGGACGTCGCTCTGCAGCAGCAGGTCGTAGTTCTCGTGAATGCTGCCCATCAGCGAGTTTTCGATGGGCACGACTCCGCAAGCACAAGACCCGTCTTCCACCGAGGCAAAAAGCGTCTTGAAATTGGGCTGTGGTGCCAGTTGTGTCTCGTTGGAAAAATAGGCCCGCGCCGCCGCCTCGCTGAACGACCCGGCGTGCCCTTGGATGGCCACGGGGCCGCACATCTCTGCTCGTTTCATATACTCAATTCTTCTTCACGGTCCGGTTTGGACATTTGCTTGGTCGTACTCCTTTTTCCATTTCAAATAGCCAAAGACGATGATAACCAGATACGCGATAAACAACAAAGCGGTCAGGTAGAGCCCTCGGCTGTAGTACAGATAAACCGAGACGCTGTCGATGACAAACCAGTACCCCCAATTCTCCAAAATTTTCCTTGTCACCATATAGGTCGTCACCACTGCATACCAAGTGGTGAAGGCATCGACATAGGGCAATGCCGCCTCGGTGTTTTCACTCAAAAGATACCCAGACGTTACCACAACGGCCCCCGTCGCAGCAATGACCACGACGTGCTTTTTGAGCGACCAAGTAGAGATGGGCAGCGTTGCGGATTGATCGGTGGGCTGCCGCCATTGGTACCAGCCATAGACCGCCATGCCCAAGTAGTAAATTTGTAGGGCCGACTCTAGGAACAGGTTGACGTCGAAGAAGACGTAAATGTAAATCGCGGTACTGACAAAAGCCGCTCCCCAACACCAGATGTTTTCCCGCGCCGCCAAGACCAAGTAGAGAATGGCCAAGACGACAGCCGGCACTTCCCACCAAGAGGTTAGTTCCAGCGTTTGGAGTATTGCCGGGGTTTCCATTTCAGATGCACCCGCGTTCGCTTGGGCCGTTGTGCTGTGCTGCGAGCATGTTGTTTCCTTTGGCGCGGTTGCGCGTATAGTGGGTTCTGCCTATCAGTATATCGTCTCCGTAGGGGCGGTTCGCGAACCGCCCCTACGCAACTGCAATCGACGGAGGATTCATGTACCAGATCACCGACGCCCAAAAGCAGCAATTCAAAGAAGAAGGCTATTTCATCCTCGAAAACGCCATCCCCGACCACCACCTCGACCTTTTGCGCGGCGAGTGCCAAGCCTTCATCGACAAAGCCAACGCCCGGATGGATGCCGAGGGCACGGATTCCTTGGGCCTCAATCACCGCAACAGCCGCTACTTTGTCTCCAATTGCTTCCGCGATCAGCCGCGCCTGCGCGAGTTCCTCTTCAGCCCCCTAATGGCCGACATCTGCCAAGCCACCCTAGGCGACGACGCCTATTTATTCTGGGAGCAATACGTGGTCAAAGGTGCCGAGGCCGGCATGAAGTTCTCTTGGCACCAAGACTCGGGCTACGTCGGCTACCCGGATCACAAACCGTATCTAACCTGTTGGTGCGCCCTCGACGACATGTCCGAGGCCAATGGCACCGTCCACTTGCTGCCGTTTTCGCGCTCGGGCATTCGCACGTGGGTCAAGCACGTCCGCGAGGAGGGCAGCAACGATTTGATCGGCTATTTCGGCAGCGACCCCGGCGTCTCGGTCGTCGCCCCGGCTGGCAGCATTGCCGTCTTCACCAGCGTCAATTTTCACTCCAGCGGCACCAACACCACCGACCAGATGCGCCGCGTGTACTTGGCCCAGTACTCCTGCGAGCCGCTAACCTCGGCCGACGGCAGCAAACTCTGGGGGAATGCCGAGCCTTTTCTCAAGGCGGGTGAATTGGTCGTTGACCAGCCGCCGCCCGAACTCACCAAGTCCGCTCCTTGAGCAGCTCTTGGATGGCGGCGCGCGGCACGGGCAGCTCGTCGATATGGCTCTCTAGCCAGCGCGAGAAGTCCTCCTCAATGGAGTCGGACCAGCGGGTGTCGATCTGGCCGGGCGTGTACTTGCCCTCGGCTAGACGCTGCTTGCCAAAGCGGTCGCGAAGCGAGATCAACTCGGAGGTTTTGACCACCTGTTCGGCTAGATGAGGCGGTATGAAGACGACGCCATCGTCGCGGCCGAGGACTACATCGCCGGGCATGACTGTGGCACCGCCGATGCGCACCGGACAGTTGACGCCAGTCAGCATGATGGTGGGCGAGGCAAAGGTGGGATGATAGCCGCGCACGAAACTGGTAAAATCGGGCAGTTCTTGGATGCCGTCGATATCGCGGACGGACGCGTCGTGCACCACTCCGTTGCCCGAATTGGCGTAGATGGCAGTGGCGAGGTTGTCGCCAATGACCGCGCCTTGGTCGATTTTGCCGAATACGTCGGCCACGTACACGTCTCCGGACACCAGCATATCAATCGGCCACGAGATCTGGTCGCCAATGCATCCGGCCCGCTCCCCTTTTTCTTCCATAACCTGACGCATGACGGGTCGCCGCGGCATGTACATAGCCGTCAGGGCGCGGCCCACCAGCACTTGGCCGGGGTGCGTGCAAATCCAGCCATCTTCGTACTGCCAGTTGTAGCCGGGGCCGCGTATGACGCCCCAGGCTTGGGTAATGCTGACGTTGCGCATGCGCTCGAGGATGTCGTCGGGCACCTTGGGGCGGCCGTCGGCAAAGCGCTCGCCCTCCCACTCCGGGGTGTACTCGATTAGCTCTTCTGGGGACATGTTCAAAGGGGCGAATTTTTCCATAGCAGTGATTTCCAGTCGTTGAAGTTTGCCTACTTGGGTAGTGGCCTATTCTGAAACTGTTCGGGGCTGTTGAGGGTGGGCTTGGCGTTCGCAACGGATGAACTCATGGTGGAATATTGCTCAAGACGGTACTTCGACTAGGCTCCCCGATTCGGCGGCCTGCTTCAACGCCTGTAGCGCGGCCACGTTTTTGAGGCCGTCTGCGGGGGGGAATTCGGGGGCCTTGCCTTGGAGAATGCAGCTAGAGAAGCGCTCTAGCTGCACCTGAAAGCGGTCCGGCCCAGAGAAGGTCTCCACGCGCTCGTCGTTGCCGATGGCGATGTGGACCGCGGCCTGCTCGTCGAACATGTTGGGCACGCGGATCGCGCCGTGGCTGCCGACGACCTCCAACACGCAGCGGAACGGCCCCTCCATGCCAGCCGCGATATAGGCGATGTGATCGCCGGGAAAGCGCAACAGCCCGGCCAAGCTCGCATCCACGCCGTTGCGCAGGTGCTGAAAAGCCTGCGCGGCCACCGGCTCGGCATTGAGCACAAAGCGCACGGCGCTGACGCAGTAGCACCCGGCATCCAAAAGCGCACCCCCACCCAATTTTTTTTGTGCCCGAACGTCGGTGGCCCAATCGCGGATGCCAAAGGTAAGCTCGGCCCGCGCTAGTTTCACTTCGCCGATCTCCCCTTGTTGCACCAGCCGGCGCGCACACTGCAATTGCGGGTTGAGGCGGTGGGTGAAAGCCTCGACTAAGAGCACCCCGTTGGCTCGGGCTGCGTCAATCATCTGCCGCGCTTGCGCCACAGTTACGGCGAGCGGCTTTTCGCAGAGGATGTGCTTGCCGGCCTGCGCCGCCTTGACCGTCCACTCGCAGTGCATGCTATTGGGCAAGGGGTTGATGATTGCGTCGATTTCGGGATCGTCCAACACGGCTTGGTACGAGCCATACGCCTTGGCAATGCCGTATTGGGCCGCGCTTGCTTCGGCCTTGGCTTGGTCCCTACTCGATATGGCCGCGATCTCGGCGTGGCCGATGGCCTGCGCGGCCGGCAGGTGGCGGTTGAGGGCGATTTGGGCGGTACTCAATACTCCATAGCGCACGATGTCAGGCATAGGGTCTCCTGTAACTCAGAGAATGACGTCCTGTGCGCGCAACGCGGCAATCTCGTCGTCCGCGTACCCGGCCTCGCGCAGCACAGCCTCGGTGTGTTCCCCAGCTAAGGGGGCGGGGGCCGGAGCGGGGGCTGGCGTCCCCGCTAACCGCAGGGGCGTGCCCACGTGACGCATAGCACCCACCTGCGGATGTTGGACTTCGACGAGCAGCTCGTTGACCGCGAGTTGAGGATCTGCTAGAGCCTCGGCTGTCGAGCGCACCGGTGCGACGAGGATGTCCTTGGCCTCCAGCAGCGGAATCCATTCGGCGTTCGTCTTTTCTGCGAAGATCGGTGCGAGCCGTTCCCGCAGGGCCTCGCGGTTATCTACGGCCGCGGCGAGCGTGGCAAAGCGCGGGTCCCCGACGAGACCTTCGATGGCTAGGGCCTCCTGCAAATCGCGCAATAGTTGGTCAAAGGGACGGAAAAGCGCGGTGACCATCAAGAAGCCATCGGCCGTCTTGAACACGGCTCCGTCGAGCGGGTTGCCGCGCGGATGCGTCGCGCCTCCCGAGCCATCGTCTTCCCCATCGTCGCCTAAGTTGAGAATTTTGGTCGTCGCCCAGGCTTGCATACTCATCATGCCGTCGAGGAGCGAGGTTTCCACGTATTGCCCGGTGCCGGCGCGCTCGCGGGCCAACAGCGCGAGGAGAATGCCCTGCGCCAGCAACATGCCGCCGTTGAAGTCGGCGACCGTATAGGGCAGGCGCTGGGGCGTGCCGTGGGGGCCGACGAATCGAGCCGCCACGCCGCTCAGTGCTTGGGCCATGGATTCGTGGCCGCCCTTGTTGCGCTCGCTGTACGGGCCTTGCGAGCCATAGCCCGAGCCAACGGCGTAGATGAGCCGTGGGTATGACTCCCGCAGCGCAGCGTAATCCAGCCCCAGCTTGGCCATGACGGAGCCGGAGCGAAAGTTATGCACCAGCACATCTGTATTTTCTAGCAGGCGATGGACGATCTGAAGCCCAGCGGACTTCTTGAGATCGACGATTAGGCTTTTCTTGGAGCGATTAAAGCTGGCAAAAGGCAGGCTTTGCTCCTTTATCCACGGCCCAAAGGCGCGGGCCAGGTCGCCGCCGGGGCGCTCTATCTTGATGACTTCGGCACCGTGTTCGGCCAGCACTTGGGTAGCGGCTGGGCCGAAGATCACTTGGGTAAAGTCGAGGACGCGGATGCCGTCGAGTGCGGGCATGGAATAGTGAATTTAGTTTTTAGACTCAGGTTGTCGCCGCCAATGCTTCTTGGGCTTTGCGAGGTAATTCGACGGGAATGAAATAAGCTGCGGGATATAAGTAGTCTTGCCTTGATTCATCTACGACTCTCAAATACCCCTCCTGGACCGCTTCTGCGTCAGGCAGAATCTGGTAGATTTTGCGCTTCTCCAAATCCTCGCACTCGCTGTTTTCGATACACAGGGCAAATCTAGATTCTGGTGGTTTCTCTTTCATCGTCATCTTTGCACATTGGATATTATATCCGTCCAAGCAGACAATCTCAAGTCTGCCCAATGAGAGAACACGACTAGACCGAAAGCTTGCCGTCCGTAGTAATTAGTATCTACATTGGGAGCCATGCACGCCATGACCCAGCCCCTCGCCCAAGCCGTCCTCACCCCCGAAGATCAAGCATTCTTTGAACAGCAGGGCTATCTCCTCGTCGAAGATGCCCTATCGCCCGACGCGCTCGCCGAGCTCAACGCGGCCACTGATGCGCTCTACGCGCGCGACGCCGACACCGGTCGGCTCGAAAAAGGTGGCAAGCTCAACATGCGCAACTGCATCGTCGAGCACCCCGCCTTTCTCCAGCTCCTCGACTGGCCTACCACGGTTCCGCTGGCGTGGCAGTTCCTCGGCTGGAATATCCAGATGCTGACCTCGCACTTGATCGTCCTGCCTTCGGGCGACGAGCCGGCTGAAGACCAGAAAAACAAGCTCGGCTGGCATCGCGATGGCGGGACCTCGCCCCGTGATATGAGCGAGCCCCACCCGCGGATTCTGCTCAAGATCGCCTATGCCCTCAGCGACCAAACCGACCCGGCCTCGGGGGCCACTTGGATCGTGCCCGGCTCCAACCGTCTGCTCGGACGCCCGGCCACGGACCCCAAGACCGGTTTGCCATACGGCGCAGAGGCGATGAATATCCGCGCTGGCTCGGCCTTCCTATTCGAGCAGCGCACCTATCACTCCATCGGCCACAACTGGGCGGGCTTCCCGCGCAAGACCGTGTTCTTTGGCTATGGTTATCGCTGGGTCAAACCCATGGACTACATCGCCATGCCCGACGAACTCATCGCCCGCTGCAATCCGATCCAAAAACAGCTCATTGGCGTCGTCGGAGATCCCCTGAGCTACTACTTGCCCCAAGACAAAGACGTGCCGCTCAAGGCGCTCGTCGAAACGGAAGCGAACCAATAATGGATATCACAAGCGCATTGGACGCCTTGGGTGCCCGCGACGCCCTGCTGACCGAGCAGAACAGAAACGATCTCGACGAGAAGGGTTACACTGTACTCTCGGACATCATCGACGCTGAATGGCTCGCGGCGCTGCGCACCCGCTTCGAAGAGCTATGCGAGAAAGAAGGAGTCCACGCCGGTATTGAAGTGCATCAGGAGCAGGGCACGCGCCGCCTCTCCGACCTCTGCAACAAGGGGCCGGCCTTCGACCGCGTCTATACTCATCCCAAGGTGCTAGCCGCTGTCCACCACGTCATCGGCCGCTCTTTCAAGCTCTCCTCGCTCAACGCCCGCGACGCCCTGCCCGGCGAGGGATTACAGGGGCTACACGCCGACTGGGGCGCAGACTACGACGGCCAGTTTCACGTCTGCAACTCGATCTGGCTGCTGGATGACTTCAGCGAGGAAAATGGCTGCACTCGGCTGGTGCCCGGCTCGCACAAGGGCCAGCACCCTAGCAAAGTCCTAACAGACGCGCAAGCACCCCACCCCGATGAAGAGCTGCTCATCGCCCCAGCCGGCACAGTCGCCGTCTTCAACAGCCACACGTGGCACGGCGGCACCCTCAACCAGAGCAAGGACCTGCCGCGCCGCGCCATGCACTGCTACTTCACCGCCCGCGAGCACGGCCAGCAACTCAATCAGCGCGAGTACCTGCGCTACGAAACCTGGAAGCGCATCTCGCCAGCGGCGCGCTATATCCTCGATGTGGATGTGGATTAGTTGCGGCGAACCGCTTAACTCGTTCGACTAACCCCGAGGAGGAGGTAAATGAAGCTCTCACATCCGGTCGTTGATCTGTGCATAGTGTGCAGCAACTTTGAAGAGTCGTTGACGTTCTACCGAGACAAACTGGGATTCGAGGTGGTACTCGACATCGACATCCCCGAAGACCTAGCCACGGGGATCGGGCTGGCGCCGCAAGGCTTTAGACAGGTGCGCCTGCAGGCGGGCGAGACGCTGATCAAGCTGATGGATATCGCCGCGCCACCGCCGCAGCGAACCTCTCAATTTGCCGCTGGGGTGCGCTGGCTCACCTTCTTCGTCCCCGACGTGCAGGCGGAGTGCGCCGCATTGCAGGCCAAAGGCGTGGAATTCCTGTCCGAGCCTATGGCCGCTCCAGATACGCCGGGCGTCGTCTGCACCCTGGACCCCGACGGGATCCTCATCGAACTAGTCCAACGATGAAGATAGCAGACATTCGCACAATACCTCTGGTAGGAGCCACGCCCGACGGTGGCTGGGAGCAGGGGTACGATCCCGGCGACAACCTGCACACGCTCGTGGAGATCATCACCGACGAAGGGGTGACCGGTCTGGGCTCCGTCTTTACCTCCACCCGCTTAGTGTCGGGTTCGCTCGCACTGCTGCGCCCCATGCTGATTGGCGAGTCTATAGAGCCGGCGCGGGTCGCCGAGAAACTACATCAGGCCACCTTCTGGCAGGGGCGGGGCGGTGCCGTCACCCACGCCATTTCCGGCATCGACATCGCCTTGTGGGATCTCTTTGGCAAGATCACGTCTCAGCCCATTTCGCGCCTGTTGGGCGGGCGCTATCGGGATCGCATCAAGCCGTATGGATCGCTCATCATGGCCGAACCAGACGAATTGATGCCAAGGCTCCAGGCCGCGATGGAGCGGGGATTTCGCGCAATTAAGATGGGCTGGGGACCCTTTGGTCGCGTATCGAAAGCGCTCGACGAAAGCATCGTCAGCACTGCCCGCGAGACCGTCGGCCCAGATATCGAGCTAATGGTCGATGCAGGCGGCTCCGATCAGTACTGGCCGCACGGCTACAAATGGGCACTCGAAACCGCCCGCATGCTCGCCAGCTACGATGTCACTTGGTTTGAGGAGGCCCTGCGCCCCGACGATATCGAAGGGTACATCAAACTCACCGAGCACGCGCCCCTGCCGATTACAAGCTGCGAGGTGCTGACGCGCCGGCAGTCCTTCCTTCCCTGGATCGAGCGCCGCGCGGTTGACTACATCCAACCCGACGTCACCAAGGTCGGCGGCCTCACCGAGGAGTTCCGCATCGCGATGTACGCCTACGACCACTCGATTCTCTTCGTCCCCCACGGCTGGAACACCGCCGTCGGACTAGCAGCCGACCTTCAGCTAGTGGCGGCTGTGCCAACCGCCCGTTGGGTAGAATACATCACTCCGGCCCCCTACATTGATGATCTCGTCAGCGCGCCCTTTTCCCTCGACGAGGAAGGCTTCCTGACCATCTCCGACCAGCCTGGTTTGGGTGTTGTTTGGAATGACGAAGGGATTGAAAAGCACTCGGGGATGAGGCTCACGCCGTCAGCTCTGTAGCGGCGCACACGGATCGCTAAAAACAAATGGGCATCCTCGACCGCTTCTCCCTCCTCGACCACAAGGCGCTGGTCACCGGCGGCGGCTCTGGCATTGGGCAGGCCCTCGCCGTCGCCCTCGCCGAGGCCGGTGCGGACGTGGCCATTGCCGACATCGACTCCGCTGGCACTGCTGAGACCTGTACTCGGATTGAAAACCTCGGTCGCCAGACGCTAGCCATCGCCACGGATGTCACCGTCAAAGACCAAGTCGAAAATATGGTCGATACCGTCCTCGCCGCTTGGGGTCAGCTAGACATCGGCGTCAACAGCGCTGGCATTGCCTTGCGCGGCCCCATCGAGGACATCAGCGAGGCCGACTGGGACCGGGTCCTCGACCTCGACCTCAAGGCCGTTTTTCTCTGCTGTCAGGCCGAGGGCCGCGCCATGCTAGAGCAAGGCTCCGGCTCGATCATCAACGTCGTCTCGATCTCGTCCCACGTCGTCAACCGCCCGCAACTGCACGGCCACTACAATGCGGCCAAGGCGGGTGCCTACCAGCTAACCAGAGTGTGCGCCGCAGAGTGGGCCGCGCGCGGCGTCCGCGTCAATTCCATCAGCCCCGGCCACACGCTCACCCCCATGACCGCTCACGCCGAAGACGACATGAAAAACGCTTGGCTCGCCAACACGCCGATGGGCCGTCTAGGCGTCCCTGCCGACTATCAGGGGGCTGTCGTCTTCCTCGCTTCGGATGCCTCTGCTTACGCGACTGGCCACGACTTGGTCGTCGATGGCGGGTACACGCTCTGGTGAGACTAATTTCTATTTTGTTTGTAAGTTAAGGCGGCAACCCCAAACTCTCCGCCTTATCCGACGGGCTAGAAATTATACGTCAGGCTCAGATCAATGAAGCTGTCGCGTCGGGTCTCATAGTGGATATCCGCTTGGTCGATATTGAGGAGATAGATCGACTCTAGGTTCACGGACCACTGGTTAGCGATGCGCCGCTCCAATGCGACGGCCAGTGCGCGGGTAGAACGGTCCACATCCCCCAGCATACTAGCGATAATTTCACTGCTCTGAACATCGTTGAACGCAAGGCGCGCGGCGAAGAAGAGATCGTTTTCGAGCGTATTGGGCGAGCGGCTTGGGGTCGCATTGCGGCCGCGCCCGTCGTAATTCCATTCGCCGAGCAAACTGAGATCGGCAGCCGAGCCAAATACAGAATAGAACGTGTACTCGCCGCCAAAAACGGCAGCAACGTAATCCTCTTCCCTGCCAGACAGGTTGCGAGCACCGGCGCGCTGAATGGCCTCCAGCTTGAACAACCAAGAGCCGACCGTTAGTTGGGCGTCCAGCCCAAACTGGCGGATCTGCGCGTAGTACTGACCTAAGAGCGGCGTGCCGCTAGGATCCAAGAGCAGCTTCAGAGCAGGCTCCCGGCTGGTGCCATTAAATGCGCTCATACCCAGATCGAGAAGCCCAAAACTGTGACTGTACCGAGCGGCGAGATCCACGTGTCGCTCCTTGGCCTCGCTCTCGTACTCGATATGCTCAGCTTCTACCACGAGCGGGAGACGCAAACGACCTGCTCGGCCCGGAAAGGTGCGAGCGCGGTGATAGGGCAGACCCAGTATTTCCATCACCCCCCAATCACTAGACCAAGTGAAATGGACCATGGGTTGCCCCAACTTGGCCTCTCCGGCCGGATGTTCGACGAAATCGACTTGGTTGACGACATCGACCAAGTGCTGCGACTCGGTGACGCCCCAGAACACCTGATCGACGCCCATGCGCAGTTCCCATTCGCCATCGCCAATTTCGCCGAATAGCAGCAGATAGGCTTCGCGCAGGTCGGCGTGGGTGCGGCGTGGGTCCGCGTTGTCGTAGCGAAAGAACGGAGCTAACGTGAGGCTTCTACCCTCGGCGTCTTCAAGGTAGAGTTTGGGCACCGCAACAAAGCCGCTCGCATGGGAGCGTTGGCCGGAATGAGCGCCGGACTCGGGGAACCATCGACTTTCGCCGTTCAAGCGCCCGGAAAACTCGTAATCAATCTCGGTTCCGGCCCGCGCCTCGACGGCAAAGACCAAGGCCAAAATCCAGACAGCGCCGAGAGCCGCGCGGAGTGGCATCAACGCGCCCGTTTTAGCCCGGTTCGCGTAAAATCGCGGTCGTCTAGGTCTGTTTGAAATTGAAAATCCGTCCAGGTCAGAACGGTGCTTTTCCCAGTCAAATGATTTTCCATCGTCATCTCGCCAGCGCGCCAGTAACGCTCCAGATACTGCTGGTAATTTCCCAAGGTGAGCGTCTTCAAATGGGCATCCTTGCGGTCGTAGTACTCCACTTTCCACACGCGCAGCTCGTCCTTGTCGCGCCAGACTACTTGGCGGCTATAGCCGGATTTCTTATCGACGGGAATGCGTTCGGAGACCGTGCAGGTCAAATCGCCGCAAGCCTCGTCGCGCAGGTAGCGGTAGGTGAATTTCTCCACGGCCTCGGCGGTCAGGTCTTCATAGGCAAATTCGCTCCCCATGAAGGAGCCGGACCGATTCGACGAACTAATGCGCTTGACTCGTTTCAGCGCGGGTAGATAGAGCCATTGGTCATCCGCGCTTTCCCGATGCGCGTGAATGAGCAACGCCGTTCCCTGGACATCGCGCGGCTCATCGAACACAAACAGGCTCTTGTCGCCATCGTCGGAGACTTCGAGGATCTTTACCCGAAGCTGGCGTCGGCTCTCTTGTCCGTGCTTGTTGCGCAGCACCATGGTTTGTTGGGCCGTAAAGTTGCCAAAGCCTTCCTCGCGAGCGCGGGAATCTTGGGCGATTTTCAGTCCGATTTCCTCGGGAGTAGCACTCTCAGGGTGGGCAGGTACCGCGCCAAGACAGAAAATGATGAGACAAAGCGCAAAAAACGGCAGCATGAGTCGCGTGGAAATCATGTCTTTCTCCGGTCGATGGCAATCAGCAGCGTTGGCAGGAGTAGAAAGTCAGCGACAAGCGCGAAGACAATCGTGATCGTGACCAAAAGGCCGAGCGCCCAACTCACCTCAAATCCCGAGGTGGCAAACACCAAAAAACCGACCGACAAAACCGCAGTCGTCGTCCATAACGCATGGCCCACCGTGTGGAAGGCCGCGCGCACGGCCTCGGGTGCTGGCAGGCCCTCGCGCCGGGCCTTCAGGTATTTGCTCAAAAAATGAACTGTATCGTCCACGACAATCCCAAAGACAACGGCGATGACCACCGAGGACGCAATGCCCACGTGGCCGACCAGATAGCCCCACAGGCCGAAGCTCATAATGGCGGGAATGAAGTTGGGCAGCAGACTGAGAAGCCCGATCCGCACGCTCTTGAAAATCCAAATCAGAATGAACGAAATGAGCACCATGGCAAGGATCGTACCCCGCAACATGCTGTTGATATTGCGCAGCGACAGATGGGCAAACACGACGCTCAGGCCCGATGCTTCCTCGGCAAAAGCAGGGGCATTGGCGCGCAGCCAGACCTGGGCGCGCTTATCGAGTTCGCGTATATCGCGCGACCACGCATTTTTGGTTGTCACGACTAGGCGCGTAGCGGATTTGGCGACATCAATGCGGTCATTGAGGTCGCTGCCAAACGGCAGCGAAAGCTCGTAGAGCAACAGGTACTGCGCCGCGAGGTCCGAGTCTTCGGGCAAGCGGTAAAAGGCAGGATCGTCGCCGTGCATGTTTTTGTTGAGACGCTTCATAATGTCCGAAAACGCCTGGACATGAGTCACTTCGGGTTGCTGTCGGTACCACTCGGCGAACGCATCTACCTTGCGCAAATAGTCGGGATCAGTGATGCCGCCTTCGCGCCCTGCACTCAGCGAATATTCTAGCTTGTCTAACCCGGTCAGGTTATCAATGACATAATCCGTATCGCGCCGGAACTCGTACCGTTCATCAAAGTACTGCGCCATGTTATCGCTTAACTCAATGCGGGGAATGCCGATTGCTAACACCACGATCACCAAGGAGACGGAGCCAAGCAGAAATGTTCTCCGCGCGATGACAAAGTCGGCGAAGCGGTCGAAGAACGCCGTTCCCTCGGACTGAACAGAACGTGCGCGCAACGGCAGAATCGAGAGCAATGCCGGCAGCAGCGTCATGGTGTATATGAGAGCGCACAATACGCCAAACGCCACGTAGTTGCCCAAGACGTGAAACGGCGGCGAATCCGAGGCATTCAGGCTGAGGAATCCAATCGCTGTTGTAACCGATGTAATAAATACCGGATAGGCATTAATGCGAATCGATTCGACAATCGCCGCGTTTCTATCCAGACCGCGCCGCATACCCAGTAAAACACTCGTGACGACGTGGATCGAATCCGCAATGGCGATCACCATGACAATGATCGGCACGCCGGCGTTGGTGGGGCTGAACACCACGCCATTCCAGCCGGCGAATCCCAAGGTCGTATTGACGACAAACACCAGCACGGCGACAACGGCCAACGTGCTGAGAATCGAGCGCAAGAGAATAATGGTGGCACCTACGATGATGACAAACACAATAGGTGTCAGGGTCTGCATGTCGTCCTGTGTAGCCTCGGAGAACGCCCGGTGCATGACGACATCGCCGGTCATGTAATAAGCGATATCCGGGTGACTCGTGCGGGCCTCGGCTAGAAGCGAATTGAGATAGTCGGTAATTTCGACTACGGCCTGATCTGGATTTTCAGGCAAGATAAAATTAATAGCCACCCCGGCCGTGCGTCCGTCGTCAGCGACCAGACGTCCGGCGATTTCGGTAGCATCCAACGCAACCTTTTCGATTCGCACCACATCAGTATCGCTCAGTGCAGATGCATCCTCAACGAGCGGCGCGACGACCAAGTCGTCCTCAAATGCTTCGCTGTGTGTATAGTTAGTAAGGGAATTGACGCGACTGGAATACGGTGCGCGCCACACAGCTTCGGTCAGTTCTTCAATCGCGCCAAGTGCCTCGCGGGTGAACACCGAGCCATCTCGGGGTGCAATGGCAATCAGCGCCGCATTGGAGACGGAATACGTGTTTTCCAAGGCGTCGAACGCGGCCAGTTGCGGATTGTCTTCGCTGAACAGAACGCGATAATCATTGGTAACGGTGATGAAGCGAGCACCAGCCGTGATGGCGAGCATGACCAGCGTTGCGAATACAACGACCAGCCACCGACGGCGCAGAATGGCAGCGATATAGCGTTCCAATTGCATAGATGTTTTCTAAAGCGTTGAACGCGACGAGTTGCGGATAACAGAACGCGGTCTTACCAACTCGATGGGTCTCCGTGTAGCTCGTCGGGCAGCCGGTAACTGATCCTCTCTTCATCGAGCACAGATATGTCGAGCATGGTCATAAAATTTTGCGTGCGCAGACCTTTGGCGCGCTGCCCAGGTCCCCTAAGGGCATCAATAACCTCTTGGATTCTGCGCCGCATCCGCAAATACACCAGCGTGCCGGTCGTCCGACTTTTGGGGAACATGAGTTGGTCGGCGAGCTCGTCTCCGAGCAAGGCACGCGAAAGGCGGTATCCATAGCTAAGCAGGGCCTTGCGCTCGTCTCTGTCTTCAATGCCGATCACTAAGGGGGCCGAGTTAATCACCGAGTTGGCCATGGCAATGGCTTCCACGCCAAAGGGCGGCTCACACATGTAGCCCACCCGGAATATCTCGCGGGCTTCAGCTTCATCGCGAAATATGAGCACATCGGGCACTCCCATCAGCCAAGCGGTGTAGCGCCAGATTTGCATAAAACTGTCGCGCTCTTCGTCGTTTAGCCGCGCTCCAATCCTCCCGGCTGCCCACAGCATCATTCCAGAGAAGTTACAGGACGCGAGCGCAATGTGGGCAGCACTCAGCGGCATTCCGTGCGCTTCTTGGTCCCAGTCTTCAGAAACGAGCAACTGTTGCCTGACCCGCGCGTGTACCAGCCGGATGCGGACGGACAGTTTCCAACCCTCGCCATGCCGATCTAGGCCGCCTGGCATCATAATCTCTAAGAGGTGCCGGATATTCTGCCGCAGCCGCCGCACCCCCCGATCAGTCAACCGCCCCGTGATGAAGAACGATTGGCTGATTAGCGTCGTGAAACCCCGGACGATGATATCCGTGACAAACGCGGTGAGAAACAGGTCTGAGTAGGCGTGGAATTTGCGACATCCAGCATACACTACCTCGGAATCGAACCACTCAGGCGGCGTACTAATCCGATCAAAGAACTCTCTTACTTCCTGCGGTGCCGCGCGCAATGCCTCCGCATCCTCATCCATCCCAGCCCTGATGAACTCGGCCTGCTGCTCTTGGTCAGCGGCAGCTATTGCATTGACCAAGGCATCGGCTTCAGGATCGCCGATGAGCGTGTGCTCGATGTACTTATCAGCGAGCTCAGGGTTGGATGCGCGGGCTTTTTCGTATCCGGGCTCGTATGCAACAGGTATCCTCATGGGCTTATGAGTCCGTGTCGAGGCTGCCCTTGGGCAACCTGAAAAGGCAAGATTTATTCAGGCCCGAATAGGAGAGCATTTGTCTCATGGCATCTTCTTAACCCGGCCTGGGTAAGATGAAGGTGATGCCTGTCCTTTTCTGTCTTCAGAAAACGATAAGTCCCTGCTCAAAAGAAATCAACGACGAAATCTATTTCCATTTGACCAGTAGCGATTTCTCAACTAGCGACCTCTGATGGGAGTGCCGCCTTCGACGCTGTATGGCAAAATGAGAAAGTTGGGTATTAAACGTTCCTAGTCGTAGTACTCCTGACCCAAGTGGGTAATTAGGTCTTCGCCCTGCAAGAAGCGCAGCGTGTTCTTGAGCTTCATTAGCTGGATGAAGAGGTCGTGCTCGGGATAGAGGTCGGGCGCGGTCATCGGGCTTTTGAAGTAAAACGACAGCCACTCTTGGATCCCCCCCATCTGCGCGCGCTGCGCCAAGTCGGCAAACAGCACCAAGTCCAATACCAGCGGCGCGGCGAGAATCGAATCGCGGCAGAGGAAATCGACCTTGATCTGCATGGGCATGCCCATCCAGCCGAAGATGTCGATGTTGTCCCACCCCTCTTTCTCGTCGCCGCGCGGAGGATAGTAGTTGATCCGCACTTTGTGGTAAATATCGCCGTAGAGTTCGGGATAGAGGTTGGGCTGCAAGATGAACTCCAGCACGTCGAGCTTGCTGACTTCCTTGGTCTTGAACGAGTCGGGATCGTCGAGCACCTCGCCGTCGCGGTTGCCCAAGATGTTGGTCGAAAACCAGCCTTGCACGCCGAGCATCCGCGCCTTGAGACCCGGGGCTAGCAGGGTCTTCATCAGGGTCTGGCCGGTCTTGAAGTCCTTGCCGCCGATGGGCACGCCCTTTTGCCGCGCCAATTCGACCATGGCCGGGACATCTACAGTCAAGTTCGGCGCACCGTTTAGGAAGGGCACGCCTTCCTGCAACGCGGCGTACGCGTAGATCATGCTCGGGGGAATGGCCGGGTGGTTTTCTTGGATGGCTTTTTCGAGGCTTTCGATCTCGTTGTGTACTTCGTGGTGTTCCATGAAAATTTCCGTGCTGCCGCACCAGATCATCACCAGCCGCTCGACGCCGTTGTCGGCCTTGAAGCGCTGGATGTCTTCGCGCACTTCTAGCACGGCATCCCACTTGCTCTTGGCGCTTTTGACGTTGGAGCCTTCGAGGCGACGCACGTAGTTGCGGTCAAAAACCGCGGGCATCGGCTTGACGGCCTTGAGCGGATCCGCGATCTGGTCGAGCAGCCTTTGGTCCAAGACGCCGGCGTGGATGGCCGAGTCATAGGCGTCCTCTGGAAAGACGTCCCAGCCGCCGAAGACGAGGCTGTCGATGTCGGCCAAAGGCACGAAGTCCTTGATGAGCGGCGAGCGTCCTTCGGTGCGCTTGCCCAAGCGGATGGTGCCCATCTGGGTCAGCGAGCCGATGGGCTGGCCAATGCCGGCTTTGATGGCTTCGACGCCGGCGATAACTGTGGTGGCCACAGCGCCCATGCCGGGAATTAGGACGCCGAGTTTGCCCGTGGCCGGAGCGATGGATTTGGGTTGGTTCACAGGAGTCTCCTTTGTATGGAAGAGTTATGTCATTCGCCGCAGCATAAAATAGAGGGTTCTATTTATTGGACAAATTAATTATTACTATGTAATTAATAGAAAAAATTTATAAATCGTACACAGTTAAACGGGACGGGAGCGGAAATTACAGCGGGATGGGAATCAGGCGGCGAGGCGTTCTGGATCGGTGTCGCGCAGCTCGGCGAGGCGATCCAACAAGGGGTCTAGCTCCTTGTAGCTGGCCAGCTCGGCTCTGAGCTGCGCTGCGCCGCGCAGACCGCGAAAGTACCCGGCGTAGTGACGACGCACGCCGACCAGTGCCCCTCGCGGGCCGTCGTGTTCAACGGCTAGTCGCAGGTGTTTGAGGCACAGTTCGATGCGCTCCTGCCAGCTTGGTTCGGGCAAGAGCGCACCCGTCTGTAGGTAGTGCTGGGACTCGCGGAAAATCCACGGGTGGCGGATGGCACCGCGGCCGATCATTACCCCGTCGCACCCCGTGCTGTCGAAGGCGTGTTCGACCATCTGCGGCGAGGTCACGTCGCCGTTGAGAATGATCGGTATGGAGACCGCGGCCTTGACCTTGGGTATCCACTCGTAGTCCACTGCGCCCTTGTGGCCTTGCGCGCGGGTGCGGCAGTGAATGGCCAGTGCCTGCACGCCCAGATCTTCGAGCATCTGGGCTACCTCGACGATGCGGATGCTCTGCTGGTCCCAGCCGAGGCGCGTCTTCACGGTCACCGGCAGGTGCGTCGCGCCGATGACGCGCGAGACGACCTCCTTCATCTGCGGCAAGTCGCGCAGCAGCCCGGCCCCGGCTCCGCGCAGCGCCACATTGCTCACCCAGCAGCCGCAGTTGATGTCGATGAAGTCTGGGTTCTGCGCGCTGGCGATCTCAGCGGCTTTCTCCATAGACAGCGAGGCCGCGCCGTAGAGCTGGATCGCCAAGGGCCGCTCGGCTTCTGCAAAGCGCAGCTTGCGAAAAGCGCGGCGCGGCCCGTTGGGATCCTCGCGCAGCAGCCCCTCGGCATTGACGAATTCGGTATAGACGATGTCGGCTCCCAGTTCCCGGCAAATCAGACGGAACGGTAGCTCGGAGACATCCTCCATAGGCGCGAGCAGGATGCCGGGATCAGCGGTTATAGGGCCGATGCGAAACATTATTTCAGCATAGCATTCGAATAAGGCAATGCCTTCATCACGCGCACTTCCCGCCGGCGGATTAGCGGCCGGATCTGATCGACGATCTTGGCCCATTCCGGGCTGCCGTAATAGGCTTCAATCGCCTTGTCGCGGGCCTTGGCGTTGGGGAAGGCGCGAATCCAGATGAACTCGTCGTCGCGGTCGGGATTTTCCCACGCGGCGACAAACGTCACGCCGTACTTGGACATAAAGCGGCGCGCCTTGGCAAAGCCGGCGCGGAATTTCTTTTTGTTGTCGGCTCCCTTGTGGAAGCGGTAGATGCGCAATTCGTAGATCATGCAAGTCCTCCTTGGTAAATGGCGGTTGCGGCGACGACCAGGTCCACGGGCACATCGTGCGGCTCGCCGGGAATGCAGTCTAGGACTAGCGCGTCATAGCACAGCCCTATTTTGACGGCTTGTATTTGCGCCAAAAAGCGGTCGTAGTAGCCGCCGCCCCAGCCGATGCGATGTCCGCGCCGGTCAAAGGCAAGGCCCGGCACCACGACCAAGTCGATCCGCGCTACTGCGGGCAGCCAAGTGACCACGGCCGGATCGGGTTGCGCCAGCCCCCAAGGACCGACGACGAGCTGGTCTAGGCCGTCGATCAGCGCGTGAGCCAGCGTCTTGGTGCCCGGCATCACCACCGGCACGGCCACGCGCTTGCCGTGCGCAAAGCAAGCGCCGATCAACGCGCGGGTATCGACCTCGTTTTCCTTGCTGGAGACATAGGTGTGGACGAGTTTGGCCCGGCGGTACGCCTCCAAGCTCAAGACTCTCTCTAGTATGGCCTGCCCGCTGGCCTCCACTTGACCGCGGTCCAAACCCATGCGCACAGCTAGAAGGCGCTTTCTGAGCCGTTCCTTGCGGGCGCGCGTCGCCTCCTTCTTCATACATTACATAGTACTGGCACCTAGAAAGGGCGTCAAGCGCGTGTGGCACCTAGGATTGCTTGACGAATATGAGCCTTTCCCCTAGATTGACCAAGATACGCGCGGCCTTGTTTTCTCAAGGCGAAACGCGCCCAAATCTATCGACAGTGGCCGTGGATGGCCGCCACAGAAACCCACCAAATCATCCTTACTACACTATGAGTGCTCAGGCTCTGCCGCTGGAAATTTCTCCCCGCGAGTACCACCCAGTAAAACCCCTCCATCCCGAAGAGGACTTCCGCATCCAGCAGCGCCTCAAGGACGAGGGGGACCTGCCGCAACACATCGCCATTATCATGGACGGCGATAGGCGCTGGGCCGTCGAGCGCAATCTGCCCAAGACCGAGGGCCATCGCTTTGGCCGCGAGTCGGTGCGCGACATCGTCCGCGCCTGCGGCCAACTGCAAATCGAGGCGCTGACTCTATATACCTTCTCGACGGAGAACTGGTCCCGGCCCGAAGCAGAAGTAGAAGAGCTGATGCAGTGGCTGCACGAGTCGCTGCGCGACGAAGTGTCGGAACTGCACGAAAACAACGTATCGCTCAACGCCATCGGCCGCACCGACGCATTGTCGCCGACCATCCAATTGGCCCTAGAGCACGCCCTCGCGCAAACCAAAGACAACACCGGCCTCAAGCTCAACTTAGCACTCAACTACGGAGGCCGCAGCGAACTGGTCGATGCCTTCCGCAAGCTAGCCGCCGAAGTGGCGGCTGGCCGGCTGGACCCAGCAGACATCGACGAGGAACAAATCAGCAGCGCCCTCTATACAGCCGACTTGCCCGACCCTGATTTGTTAATCCGCACCAGCGGCGAAATGCGGCTGAGCAATTTCCTGCCTTGGCAAATGGTCTATACTGAAATCTGCTTTGTCGGCGATGTGCATTGGCCGGATTTTCGCCGCCAGCACCTGTACGAAGCCATTGCCGCCTATCAACAGCGACAGAGGCGCTTTGGCGGCTGACACCGCGGCAGAGTCCTCCGGCCTGCGGCAGCGCGTCCTCGCGGCTATCGTATTCGTGCCGGCGATCCTCCTGCTGGTCGAAGGGGCTAGCTGGGGGATCTTCCTCTTGGTGTTGGCCGTGGCCGTGCGCTGCTCGTGGGAATACCACCACATCTTAGAGGAGGCCGGCTACCGACCCATCCGCCTGCCGGGCAGCTTGTTGGTCTTGGGGCTGTGCACTTACTTCTGGCGCCAGGGCATAGACGACGACCTCGTTGCGTTGCTGATGGCGGCCATCTCGCTGGTCGTGGTGTGGGCCTTGTTCGAGGGCACAGAGCGCTATGCGGCCAACGCCTTTCTAACATTGGGCGGCGTGTTCTTCTTCGGCGTCTTGGGTAGCGCGCCGCTTTTGCTTTTCCAAGCGGCTGGCGGAGGCGAGGAAGCCCACCACTTGGTAGCCGTGCTCTTCCTCTGCATCTGGCTGGCGGATTCCGGGGCGTACTTCAGCGGTCGATTTTGGGGCCGGGCCAAGCTGGCACCGGCGATCAGTCCGAATAAGACGCGAATCGGATGCATCGGCGGCGTAGTCGGCAGTGCCCTGCCCCTGCCCTTGGGCTTTCTGCTGCCCTCCTTTTCTGCGGCGTCGCTGCTGGGGCTTTTACTCGTCGCGGGCATTGGTGCGCAGATGGGCGACCTGGTGGAATCGGCCTTCAAGCGCGACATGGGCATCAAGGACGCGCCGATGCTGATCCCTGGCCACGGCGGCCTGCTCGACCGCTTTGACTCCTATTTTTTGGCCTTTCCGCTGGCGTATCTCTACGTGGATGTGCTGGCTGTTTTTTCTTGAGATGGATTAAATATGCTCGATACCCTCACTACGATTGCCTCGTTTCTCATCGCCTTAGGCGTCTTGGTCTTTGTCCACGAGCTGGGCCACTTTCTGGTCGCCAAATGGGCGGGCATCCGCGTCGAGCGCTTCTCCTTGGGCTACCCGCCCAAAATGATCGGCTTTACCCACGGCGAAACCGAGTACTGCATCTCTTGGATCCCCTTTGGCGGTTACGTCAAGGTAGCTGGCATGGCCGATGTGGGCACCGAGGAAACCACTGGCGCGCACTGGGAATTTCCCTCTAGGTCGGTGGGAATCCGCATGGCGGTCATCGCCGCTGGCCCAGCCATGAACTTCCTCTTCGCCTTTGTAGCCCTGATCTTCCTCTTCAGCGTCTATGGAATCGACTCCTTCGATAGCACGCGCGTCAATCCCCAAGAAAATTCCCTCGCCGCCGAGGTTGGTCTGGTGCGCGGCGATCGCGTGCGCTCCGTCGGAGGCACGCCTGTCGGCAATGCCTATGAGTTGGCCAGCGCTTTGGACGAGATCGCAAGCAGCGGTGCTACGCTCGAAGTCGAACGCGACGGCATCCTCTTGGACTTCAGCCTGCCGCCCGCGGGAGACGAGGGCTACGGCGTGCAGCTAATGCGCCCCACGACGGTGGGACACGTTGAGCCTGGGACGCCAGCCGACAGCCTCGGCTTGCAAGCGGGCGACATCATCCGCGCCGTTGGCCAAGCTCCAGTTATGAGTTGGGCCGAGATGAGCGAGGAAATCCGCCGCTATCCGGGCGAGACGATCCCGTTGGTTTGGGAGCGCGACGACCAGCGCATGGAGCAGCTCATTACCCCGGCGGCCCACCCCGATGGCGACGCGTTCGTGGGTCGCATCGGCATCGGTCCGCAGATTTCGCGCCACACCGTCGGGTTGGGCCGAGCAGTGGGGCTAGGGGGGCTGGGCGTGTACAACTCCTCTTGGCTGATCCTCGACTTTTTGGGCGAGCTTTTCCAAGGCGACCGCTCGACCGACGAATTGGGCGGCCCGTTGCGTATCGCCCAGCTAGCCGGGCAGACCGCCGAGCAGGGCTTGGACTCCTTCGTCCGCTTTCTCGCCATACTCAGCGTCAACTTGGCGATTATCAACCTCCTGCCCATCCCCGTGCTCGACGGCGGTCACCTGACCTTCCTCACGCTAGAAGCCATCATGCGCCGACCGCTCTCGCTGCGCCAGCGCGAGATCTTTCAGCAGATCGGCTTGGCCATCATGCTGTTCATCATGGTGTTTGTCACATTCAACGACCTCAATCAGATGGTCTTCCGCCGCATTGCGGAGATGTTCTAGTGGCCCGGCATGTCGCTGACCGAACAAATTCGCCACAAGGCCCGCGCCTTGGGCTTTACCTCGGTCGGTTTTGCCCCGGCTGACCCGCTAAAAGGGGCCGAATTTTACGCCCGCTGGGTGGCCTTGGGTTACGCCGGCCAGATGGACTACCTCAAACGCCACCTCGACAAGCGCAAGGATCCGCGCCAGATGGTCCCCGGTGCCCAGACCGCCATTTGCCTCGGCATGGATTACTACCAACCCACGCCGGCAGCACCCGATCCCCTGCGCGGCCAGATCGCTTGTTACGCCCGTGGCGACGACTACCACGACATCGTCAAAAAGCGCTTGGCAGCCCTGTGGGAATTCGTGCTGGCCGAGGCCGGGGAGCAGACCAAAGGCCGCTATTTTGTGGATACGGCCCCAGTGCTAGAGCGCGAACTCGCCCAGCGGGCGGGCTTGGGCTGGTGGGGTAAGAACACCTGCCTGATCGACAAGCGCCGAGGCTCCTACTTCTTCTTAGCTGAAATAATCACCGACCTCGTACTCGACTACGACGAACCCGCCCCAGACCACTGCGGCACCTGTACGCGCTGCTTGGACGCCTGCCCCACCGACGCCTTCCCCGAACCGTACGTGCTCGACGCTCAGCGCTGCATCTCCTATCTCAACATCGAACTCAAAGGGTCGATTCCCCGCGACCTGCGCCAAGGCATGGGCCAGTGGATTTTTGGCTGCGACATTTGTCAAGAGGTGTGCCCGTGGAACCGCAAGGCCGAGCCAGCCCCAGAACCGGCGTACAAGAGTCGAGCCGGTCTCGACAACCCGGCGCTCCTCGACCTGATCCAACTCGACCGCGCAGCCTTCAACGCACTATTTCGCCGCAACCCGGTCAAGCGTCCTAAGCGCCGTGGCTTTTTGCGCAATGTCGCCGTGGCCTTGGGCAATTCGGGTATGCAGGCCGCGGTGCCGGCCTTGATCCGCGCACTCGACGACGAAGAGCCGCTAGTGCGCGGCCACGTAGCTTGGGCACTGGGTCAACTCGGGGGCGATGAGGCAAAGGGGGCGCTCCAACGGCGCTTGGAAATAGAAGAAGATGCGGAAGTACGAGGGGAGCTAGAAGACGCGCTGGCTGCGCTGTAACCCCTCACTCGGCAAACAATGCACGGGCGAATGCCGCCGCGTCAAACGGCTGTAAGTCGTCCACTCCCTCACCCACCCCAATCAGCTTTACTGGCAGATCCATCTGACGCCGCAGCGCAACGACGATCCCGCCCTTGGCCGTCCCGTCCAGCTTGGTCAGCACGAACCCGGTCAATTCGGTGGCTTGGTTGAACTCGGTCGCCTGCGACAGGGCATTCTGGCCGCTGGTGCCGTCGAGTACCAGCAGGGTTTCGTGTGGGGCCGCTGGGTCTTGCTTGGCTAGCGAGCGGCGGATCTTTTTGAGTTCCTCCATCAAGTTGACCTTGTTGTGCAAGCGGCCGGCCGTATCGACCAGCAGCACGTCGGCCCCGCGCGACTTGGCTGCGGCGAGCGCGTCAAAGGCCACGGCCGCCGGGTCCGCTCCTTGCTGCGTCCGTATCAGATCGGCTCCGGCGCGCTCTGCCCAGATGGCGAGCTGGGGGATGGCTGCGGCCCGAAACGTGTCGCCGGCAGCGAGTACCACCTTCTTGCCGGCATCGGCGTATTGCTTGGCTAACTTACCGACCGTCGTCGTCTTGCCAGTGCCGTTGACGCCGACGATCAGCACGACAAAAGGCTTGCCCGGCAGCTCGCCGGCTAGGGGCAAGGACGCGCCATTGCCGAGGGTCATCATCGCGGCTACTTGCTCCTCCAGCACCTGCATCACGCCGCTTGGCCCGTCCGCCATTTGCCCGCGCCGGAGCCGCTCGCGCAGCTCATCGACGAGTTCGGTGGCGGTCTCCAGCCCCATATCAGCGCCGATCAGCGCGGCCTCGATATCGTCGATGGCGTCGTCGTCCAAGCGGGAATTGCCGGAGATCACATCGGTCATCGCCTGCCGCGTCTGCGCCAATCCCTGTTTTACTTTGTCGAAAAATTTGCCTAGCATGAACGGTTGTCTTTCGGTTTATTGCGCCCAAGACGCAAAATGGACTCAAAAACTCACTTCGACTACGGTATCACCACAGCCTGAAATAGAAAAATTATACAATATGTAGTATTATATAGCTCAATATAGCTCAATATAGCTCAAATCTAGAAATAATTATGTATTGACCGAAGATAAATCATTGTATAACATATCTGTTGTTACGAGTAAGATAAATAATATACGTTCATAATGTTCCACTCTTCTCCTGAAGGAGGCGATTCTATGAAAGAGCGCTTATCTATTTTTGCTCTGGCCTTTGGCCTTTCGGCCCTGCTCTCTGTGAGCTTGGCCTTTGAGGCCGTGGCGCAAGAAGAAGCGCAAGAAGACGAGGAAATGCTCGAAGGCGTTGTGGAGGTTGAAGAGCTGGTGGTGACCGGTTCGCGTGCTCAATCGCGCACCGTAACCGACTCACCAGTGCCCATTGACGTCATTGGTGCCGACGAGTTTGCCAAGCAAGGCGGAGCGGATCTAGCCGACCTCGTGCGGAATGTCGTGCCCTCGTACAACGTCAATACCCAGCCGATCAGCGATGCGGGCACGGTCGTCCGACCGCCCAACATGCGGGGGCTGGCCCCCGACCACGCGCTGGTCTTGGTCAACGGCAAGCGCCGCCATCGCGCTGCGGTGATCCACTGGCTGGGCAACGGCGTCGCCGATGGCGCACAGGGGCCCGACTTGGCACCCATCCCGGCCATCGCGCTCAATCGAGTGGAAGTCCTGCGCGACGGTGCGTCGGCCCAGTACGGCTCGGACGCCATTGCCGGCGTGCTGAACTTCCGCCTCAAGGACCGTTCCGACGGGCTGTCGATTGAGACCAAGGTCGGCAGCTTCCAAGACGGCGATGGCATCCTCGGCGATGGCGAGTTGTTTTCCATCGCGGGCAATCTTGGCTTGGGCAACGACAACGCGTGGGCCAATCTCAGCTTGGAATACGGCAACTCGGGCGAAACCATCCGCTCGGTGCAGCGCAACGATGCCGCGGGCCTGATTGCCGCGGGCAATACGAATGTGGCCAATCCCGCCCAAATTTGGGGACAGCCCTTCATCAGAGACGATCTGAAGTTCTTCGCCAACTACGGGGCGACTCTGAGCGAGAACCTCGACTTCTATGGACACGCCAACTACGCCAGCAAGGAGACAGAAGGCGGGTTCTATTTCCGCAATCCCCATACCCGCAGCGGCGTGTTTAAGGGGGGGCCGGTCGAGATAGATGGCGTGAGCTTTGAGAATTCTCTGCTGGTTGGCGATTTGGACGGTGAGGGTCAGGGCGGTGAATGTCCCCCGGTACCCATAATCGACAATAAGCCGGATCAGGATGCTTGGCTGCGGATTCGCGACGATCCCAATTGCTTCTCGTTCCTGAAAATGTTTCCCGGTGGTTTCACGCCCCGCTTCGGCGGCTTCACCACGGATGAATCCATCCTCCTGGGCCTGAAGGGATTTGCAGCCGAGACATTGGGTTGGAGCTTGAGCGCGTCTTATGGCCGACACCACGCGGATTACTTCATCTTCAATACCGTGAATGCCTCGATGGGACCCGATACGCCGACATTTTTCAACCCTGGAGACTACATCCAGACGGATGTCAACTTAAACTTCGACATCACGTACCCGGTCAGCGACCAGTTGTTCTTGGCCGCGGGGGCCGAACGTCGCAACGAAGCATTCGAGATCGTGGAGGGGCAGATCGAGTCCTACCTGATTGGTCAGCCGTTGGCCAGCCAAGGATTCCAGCCCGCTACCAATGGTTTCTCGGGCTTTAGCAAGGTGGCCGCCGGCCGCTGGGATCGCACCAACACGGCCGTGTACGTGGAGGCGGATTTTGAGCCGATTGATCCGTTGCTGCTTTCCGTGGCATTGCGCTCGGAGGATTTCTCCGACTTTGGCAGCACTACCAACTACAAGGGAGCCGCTAATTTCGCCCTGACGGACGATCTGAAGCTGCGCGGTAGTTATAGCACCGGCTTCCGGGCACCGACGCCCGGCCAGCAAAATGCCTTCAACATAACGACCGAGTTCAACTTTGAGAAAAACGACTTGGTCAACAACGGCACCGTGCCTTCCACCAGCCGCGCAGTTGGGCTGGTCCTCGGTTTAGATGGCGGCGGACCGGCGCTCAAACCTGAAAGCTCGGTCAACCTCTCCGGGGGCGTCGTCGTCAAGATGGGTGCCATTAGTGCGACGGTCGACTATTTCAACATCACGGTGGAGGATCGCCTGACGGTCTCGCAAGACTTCGCGCTGAGCGATGAGCAGAAACAGCAGCTAATCGATGAGGGCCTAACCAGCGCGGCCGGCTTGCAGGAATTCCGCTTCTTCACCAATGACTTCGACTCCGCCACCAACGGAATTGACCTCGTTGTGTCGGCACCGGTAGGTTCGGGGATGCTGAGCCTCGCCTACAACTACACGAGCTCCGAAGTCACCGACCACAACCCGGATATTCTCGACGATCTCCGGCTGCGGGAATTGGAGGAGAACCTGCCCAAGCAGCGCGGGAATTTGACGCTGACCCAAGCCCTGAGCGAGCGTTGGAGTGGTCTAGGCCGCGCCAGCTACTACGGCGAATGGTACGACTCTGAAGACGATCAGACCTATAGCGGCAAGGTGCTGTTTGACCTTGAAACCAGCATCTCGTTTGACGAGGCCCAATCCGCCATCGCCATTGGCGCGCAGAATATCCTCAACACCTATCCCGACGAACATGAATTAGCCAGAGAGCGGACCGGCAACCAGTACAGCCAGTTCAGCCCCTTTGGCTTTGGCGGCGCGTTCTGGTACGTGAAATACAGCTACAGCCGCTAAGGAACGCCAAACGGCAATCCTGAGTTATAACAAAAGGCCGGGTACCTGTTTGGGTACTCGGCCTTTTTGTATTTTTACGGGCAAGCTGCCCGCATCCCCTTACCTGAATTGGACGCAAGACATGGCCACATCATACCGCGATGCCCTAGAACACATCCGCCGCGCCTTCCCCCAACCAGTATCCGACCCTATTCACGATTCGTATTTCGTGCATTCCATCATGCGCGCCCTAGACCAAGTCGATGACCTGAAAATACAGTTGCCGACGCTTGGTCCGGTGGTTTCTGGCGACTTTGCCGAAGCGCAAAACGCCGAGCTGCCCGCTGAGATGTCGTCGGTCGAGGCAGTTACCTCCGATCTCGTCAGCTACCTGCGCGGCATAACCATCTCCAGCCATCCCCACACCCAACAAAACGTCATCGCGCCCCCGACCATCCCCAGCCTCATCGGCGTCCTGCTCGCCTCGTTGCACAACCCCAACATCGCTTGGGATGAATACAGCCGCCTCGTCGCCTTGGCCGAAGTCGAAGCAGTCGCCATCACCGCGCGAATGGTTGGCTACGACCCACAACAAGCTGGTGGCACGTTTACCTTTGGCGGGACCGGCACTACGCTCTACGGGGTAAAGGTCGGCTTGGAAAAGGCCTGTCCGCAGGCTATGCAAAAGGGCATATCCGACGACGTGGTAGTGCTCGTTTCCGACGCCGGGCACTATTGCGCCCACAACATCGTCGGCTGGCTCGGCATTGGCACCGATCAGTTGATCGTCATTCCGACGATAGCTGAGAACGAAATCGACCTCGCGCAGCTAGCGGATGCAGCGCGAGCGGCCTTGGGCAGCGGCAAAAAGATCGCCGCCATTATTGCGACTATGGGGACTACGGATGCGTTCGGCTTGGACGACTTGCAGGCGATTGTGGCCATGCGCGACTCGCTCGTCGAGGAATTCCAACTCTCCTATCGCCCGCACATCCACGCCGACTCGGTCATTGGCTGGGCGTGGTCGGTGTTCAACGACTACGATTTTCAGGACAACCCCTTGGAGTTTCGCCCGCGGACCCTACGCGCCCTCGCCGGAGCGTGCCGGCGCATCCGCCATCTGGCGCTGGCCGATTCCATGGGCATTGACTTTCACAAGACCGGCTTTGCCCCGTACATCTCCAGCCTCGTCCTCGTCAAAGATCAGGCGGATTTGCAGCTTCTGATGCGTGACCCGCAACAGATGCCGTATCTCTATCACTTTGGCGACCATCGCCCCGGCATGTACACGCTCGAAACATCCAGAGCCGGGACCGGCCCGCTGACTGCGCTGGCCAATTTTCGCTTTTTCGGCGAGCAGGGGTTGCGCGTCGCACTCGGGCACATCGTCGAGATGACCCAGCTTTTGCGCGAGCACCTCGAAGGACACGAAGCCATCACCGTACTCAACCGCGACAACTTTGGCACGGTAACGCTCTTCCGGGTGTATCCACCCGACGTGGATACTTTTGCCATCAAGCGCCAAGAATTCGAAGACCCGGCCTACCGAGAAACGCTGCTAGCCCACAACGACTACAACCGCAAAATTTTCGACTACGTACACGCGGAGGCCATGGCCGGACGCGGAGTCGTCATTTCCTCAACCGACTGCTACCGGCACACCCAATACGAGGAACCGATTGTCGCGCTGAAGTCCTTTATCGTGTCGCCGTTTGTGGATGAAAAGGATGTCGAAGTCGTAGTGGCGAAAGTATTGGAAGCTAGAGAAAAGTTCGTCTGAAGCCGCTAGTTCTCCGGCGTCTTTACGGCGTCCCGGATTTCGCGGATAGTCTCTTCCAGCCTGTCTAGCCGCTCGTTGGTGTCTTTTATATCTTCTTGTATTTTCGTCACGATCCCGACTTGCTCTTCTAGTTCCTCGACCTTCAAGGAATCCTCATCGCTGACGAGGATGCTCGTCAGCGTCGCCGTAAAAACACCCACCAGGACCATACCCGTAATCACCAGAAAAACGGTGAGGATTTTGCCCGAAGCCGTCTCGGGATTGTGGATATCGGCGTACCCGCCAGTGACCAGCGTCGTAAAGCTCCACCAAAGACTCGCCCCAAATCCCGAGCCAGACTCCATGCGCTCCAAGCCCATAAAAATGAAGGCCCCAAACACGAGCGATAATAATCCGTACAGCAAAGACCGCTTGAGCAGCCGCACGTCCAACGTGGTACTCAAGTGATCCATACCCCGCCAAAAAAACAGCGCAATGCGAAACAATCGCAGCGCCCGTAAAATGCGCACGGCCCTGAGCAAACGCCCCAAGCGAACGATGCCTAGGTCGCCGACCTGTGATGCGGCGATGACCTGTACCGGGGGCAGCGGAATGGACGTTATGAAGTCTATCCAGTTGTGTTTCCAATACCACTTTTTGGATTCAGCAAGCCGGTGTTCAAAGAAGAAGTTGGCCATGAAAATGGTGCAGCAAATCACGTCTATAATCCAGAATATCCACAACGTAGCGACCGAAAAATGGGGTTCTATTTCCACAACGGGATTTTCGTATTTCTCCCCGAGATGGATGACGTCCGCTTGTGTTAGTTTACCCTCAACTACCTGTCCAGAAACAAGCGCACCAGATCCAACCGCATCCACTATGTGAATGTTCACCCGCTCATACCCTTGCCCCCCGTTCAAAACGTTTATTCGATGGATCCTGCCTTCTACTACTTCGGCTTTTGCAATGGCACCGGTACCTGTGGCCCCTACGCCAAGGAAGTCGACGGCCAAAATTGCGATTAGAAAAAGAATGAGAAAAAAGATGACTAGGTCTTTGGCTCGCACCCGCGCGACGCTGCCTAGGACTCTAGCTTGCTCATCCATCAGATGTTTCTTTTGCCGCGCCTGCTCAATGACCCGGACCTTGTCCTGCAATTTCTCTTTTTCGTCGTTCAACCTAGCGATCTGCGATTCAGCTTTATCCAGACTCAGTTCGTATTGGCCGTGCCGTTTGCTCAAACTGACCGTTTCGACCGTCTCGATCATTTCGTCGAGTTCTTTTTCTCCTTCGACTAACTGACGGTCAATCCTAGCGATCTCCTGCACTACCACATCCTTCATCTTGGTAATGCGTTCGAGAGAGCACGATTCGAGTCGCCTTGATAATGACATGATGCGTCGTCCTGTATAGTTTGCGGGTTGTCGGTCCTCTTAGAATAGCCCCTTGATCTGTCCTGCGTCGTCGAGATCAATCGACTCGGCCGAGGGTTTCTTTGGCAAGCCGGGCATCGTCATAATATCACCCGTCAGCACTACCACAAACCCAGCCCCAGCCGAGACCTTGACGTCGCGGACCGGCACGTCAAAGCCGCGCGGCCGCCCCTTGAGGCCGGGATCGGTCGAGAGCGAGTACTGGGTCTTGGCGATGCAGACGGGCAGATTGCCGTAGCCTTCGTCCTCCAGCCGCCTGAACTTGCCGCGCAGCAGCTTGTCCCCCATGATGTCGTCGGCACCGTAGATGGCTTGGGCGACGGTGCGGACCTTGTCCCAAAGCCGCATGTCGTCGGGATAGAGCAGCCGGAAGTCGCTCTGCGTGTTTTCGGCCACCTGCACCACGGTGCGGGCGAGGTCTTCGGCCCCTGCGCCGCCGAGGGCGTGGTGATGCGCGGGAACGATTTCCACGCCAAGGTGCGCGCACTTGTCGCGGATGCACTGGATCTCGTCGTCGGTGTCCGTGGCAAAGGCATTGACCGCGACGACGACTGGCAGGCCAAAGAGGCGGATGTTTTCAATGTGCTTCTTGAGATTTTCAACGCCCCTTTCAACCGCTCCGACATTGGGTTTGGCGATGCTTTTGAGCGAGGCTCCGCCGTGAAATTTGAGCGCGCGCACCGTGGCCACCAGCACTACGAGGTCGGGCGCTAGGCCGCTCTGACGACACTTGATGTTGGCGAATTTCTCCGCGCCCAAGTCCGCGCCAAAGCCGGCCTCGGTGATGGTGTATTCAGACAGGCGCGTACTCAAGCGGGTGGCGGCGATGGAGTTGCAGCCGTGGGCGATATTGGCAAAAGGGCCGCCGTGGACTAACGCTGGGTTGCCCTCTAGGGTCTGCACCAAGTTGGGCTGGCAGGCGTCCTTGAGCAGCACCGCCATGGCACCGTGGACCGCTAGGTCCGCAGCGCGAACGGTCTCGCGGGAGCGGGTCTGGGCCACGACGACCCGGCCAAGCCGCTCTTTGAGCTCGGCCCGCGATTCGGACAGGCAGAGGATGGCCATAACCTCCGAGGCGACGGCAATGTCGAATCCCGATTGGCGCGGAAAGGAGTTGGCAGTCCCCCCGAGCCCGATGACGATATCGCGCAGTGCCCGATCATTTATGTCGAGGACGCGGTTCCAGACGATGCGGCGGTGATCAATGCGGCGCACATTGCCGTGGTGGATGTAGTTGTCGAGGGCCGCGGCGAGCAGGTTGTGCGCGGCGGAGACCGCGTGGATGTCGCCAGTGAAGTGCAGGTTGATGTCCTCCATCGGCGCTACTTGAGCATAGCCGCCGCCCGCACCGCCGCCCTTCATGCCGAAGCAAGGCCCCAGCGAAGGTTCCCGCAGACAGACGGTGGCGCGCTTGCCAAGGCGGTTGAGCGCGTCGCCGAGGCCGATGGTGGTAGTGGTTTTGCCCTCGCCCGCCGGAGTCGGGTTGATGGCCGAGACGAGGATTAGCTTGCCGGTAGTAGGTGCGTCTTCGAGCTGTTGGCAGAACTCCTGCGAGATCTTGGCCTTGACGCGGCCGTAGTGTTCGAGGTGTTCGGAGCCGATCCCGAGTTGGGCGGCCACGTCGTCGATGGGGCGGAGTGAGGTCTGGCGAGCGATTTCGATATCGGGTAGCAAAAGTGAACTCCTGATTTATACGCCGCAAAACGCGGAAAAGCCGCCGTCAATGGGCACGATGGCACCGGTGACAAATGTGGCTGCGTCCGAAAAGAGCCACAGGGCCGCGCCTACTACTTCGTGCGGGTCGCCAAAACGGGTCATGGGGACGTTTTTGAGAATAGTCTGGCCGCGATCGGTCAATTCGCCGCTCGCTTCGTCGAGGAGCAGGAAGCGGTTTTGCGCAGTGATCATAAAGCCCGGGGCCACGGCATTGACGCGGATTTTGGGCGCGTAGGTCGTGGCCATGTGCACGGCTAGCCAGCGGGTGAAACTATCGGCCGCAGCCTTGCCATTGGAATACGCCAAGGCCCGCGACAGCGGCAGCCCTCCGCCGATTGAGGTGATATTGACGACCGCCCCATCGCCTTTAGCGGCGAAGACGCGGCCCACGGCTTGCGAGGGCAGGACGGCGCTTAGGTAGTTGAGGTCCATCACCATCTTGACCGCTTCTGGATCAATATCAAAGAATTCGAGTTCCGGGGAAGTGGTGGTGTCCTTGTGACTGCCGCCGGCCCCGTTGAGCAGAAAGTCAACCGTGCCAAAGTGCTCGATGGTCTCGGCGAGCGCAGCCTCGACGCTGTCTTTGTTGACGACGTTGCACTCGACAGGGAGGATCTTGTCGGGGAAGTCTTGGTTGATTTCGTCGGCTTTGGCGCGGGCCGCCTCTGGTGAAATGTCCCAGATCGCCACTTCAGCGCCCGCTCGGGCGAGGCCGCGGGCGATCTCGCCGCCAATGGCACCGCCAGCGCCGGTCGCCACAGCCTTTTTGCCGTGGAAGTCAAAAGTAGTCAAGGTGATGCCTCTCCTTCTGTTAAAATTCGGTCGCTGAGCCGTGGGGGATCGTCAATGCAGGCAATGTCGAGGAAAGGGTGGGTATTCATCGTCGCCGCGCTGGAGAGCGGCCCTTGCTCAGCGCCGGTGCCAACGCCGCGTAGCCGACCGCGCAGGATTCGGCGAAATCCATGGTGACAAAAGTCTCTATCGCTAGGGCCTCAGCAAAGCCGATGTCTCGAAGCCCTTGCACGATGCGCGGATAATCGAGACTCCCTTGACCGGGGATCTTGTGGTCCCAGTCGGGATAGGTGCCGATATGATCCTTCAGGTGGGCGTGCGCGATGCGTCCCTGCCATTGGAGGGCGACCGCGACCGGATCCAAGCCGAGGAGCGTCAGATAGCAAGGGTCGAAATTGATGCCAAAGGACGCGCTGCCGACCTCATCGTGCAGCTCCAAGAAGCGCTCGGGGGAGTCGGTGAGCCAGCCAGCCCACACGCCATCGACTGCCAACTGCACGTTGCGGGGCACTGCGTAGGCAAGCGCGTCTTGGAGATAGGCGACCACTCGCCGCCAAGCCTCGGCTCGCTGGGCGGCATCGTCTTTGGGACCGCCCATGTGGAAGACGACGAGCGGTGCGCCGACGTCCACAGCCAAATCGACCGACCCCTTGAGGTCGAGCGGTTCGTCGGTAAAAAGCGAGTTAGCGAGATTGGCGTGGGTGATGACGGCTTCGATGGTAAGGCCCAGCCGCTCGGCAATGCTCCGCGTCTGCGCGCGCAATTCGGGCGTCACCGAGCGCGGGTCCGCCGACGGCCCGTGGGTTCCCGAAATGTCGATGCCGTCGTAGCCAGTAGCGGCGATTTTTTCCAGTGCCGGCTCAAGTGGCATTTCGAGCCGGTCGGTGTAGCTATAGGTGTAAAAGGTGAGGCGCATAGCTCAAATTAAATTGCTGGATGTCGACGTACATGGGAGGCTTCTTCCTTGGTAGGAGGAAGCAAAACACACATCTTATTCTATTTAATTGGCCCCCTTTTTGCAATTTTACGCAGAGGAGATACGACATGGCACAACCGTTGGGCAAAGCCTATGAACAGATCGCGGCGACGCAGCCGCGCGGATCGTATCGCGGCGCAGTGGTCGGCTGCGGGCGGATGGGCAGCACCATTGACGACGAGCACATCGGGATGCCGCACTATCCCTGGCCGTGGGCACACGCCCCGGCCATGATCGAAGCGCGGGGCATTGAGCTGATCGGCGCGGCCGACGTGGAGCGAGCCAAGTTGGACGACTTTGCCCAGCGCTGGGGAGTAGAAGCCCTGTACGAAGACTACCGCGAGTTGGTCGCCCAAGAGCGGCCCGACGTAGTGGCGGTGACGACGCGGCCCGACGAGCGAGCCGAGGTGGTCATCGGCCTAGCCGAGGCCGGAGTGCGGGCGATTTTTGCTACCAAGCCGATGTGCCGCACCTTGGCCGAGGCCGACGCCATGATCGCAGCGTGCAAGGCGAGTGGGACGATTTTTTCTATCGCCTGCCATCTCAACTGGTATAACTGGTACACCAATGCGCGGCAGGCCATAGCCGACGGGGCGATTGGCCGGTTGCGCTCCATGGTCTGCCACAGCCCACACACCCTGTCGAATCTGCAAAGCCATACGCTGGCCTTGTTTCGGCTCTTTGCCGGAGCGCCGGCCGAGTGGGTGATGGGCGAGATGGACGACGACGCGCAGGCCGCGGCCGACCGCGATTTATCCGGCTCGGGCTACATTGCCTACGCCAACGGAGTGCGCGGCTTTTTGAACTCCCGCGCCGACCGCTCGGGGCATGCGTGGACTTTGGAATTTATCGGCGAGCGCGGGATGATTGTCTCGCGCAACGCCCACGCGCAATTTGAGCTGTGGGGGGCGCACCCAGAGACCGGCGAGCCGATCCAGCGGCAGTTTCCCAACCCGTGGCATCCGCGCTCGTCCATGGTCGATGCGATCGAAGGCGTCTGTCGGGCGATTGAGGAGGGGGAAGAGCGGATTTGCCCAGGGGAATTTGGGCGCGAGGCGTTGGAGATCGCCATCGGCTTGCGCGAGTCGCATCGGCAGGGCAATGGGCGGGTGGATTTGCCGCTGGCGGATCGGGCGTTGCGGATGGGTTAGCAGGTCCCTTCAGCGCATGAGATCGGCGATCCGCTCGCCAATGGCCATTGAGGTGATGTTGGTGTTGGCTCGCACGCAGTCGGGCATGATGGCTGCGTCGGCAACGCGCAGGTTTTCGAGGCCATGCACTCGGCCATGCTGATCGACGACGGCCATCGAATCGCTCGCCGGACCCATCTTGCAGGTCGAGGAGATGTGGTGGCTGGTGCCCACTTCGCGTCGCATCCACTCGTCGAGTGCGTCGTCGGTGTCGAGTTCGGCGTCGGTGGGGCCGATGCGCTCGACGACGAGCGTGTTGAGTGCATCGTGGTTGAGCAAGTCGATGATGATGCGGATGGATTCGCGCAGGCGGCGGCAGTCTGAGGGCTCGGCCAAGTAGTTGTAGTCGAGCACGGGCTGCACGTGCGGGTCGATGGAAGCCAGTTTGAGCTCACCTTTTCCCTCGGCCAAGTAGATGCAGCCGACCAAGTAAAAGCCTAAAGGTTTGGAATGCGACGAGGTGTAGTAGCCCTCGGTCGTGGCAAAGGAGGCCGGGATGATGAACATGTCGTTGCGCCAATCCGATCCGGCGGCCGTGTAGCGCAGGCCGATTTGCAGCCGAGGCTCGGTGCCGTCGCCGAGGTACTCGTCCTTGGCCCGCAGCGTCACGCTCACTTGCGGATGGTCGCGCAGATTCTGGCCGACGCCGGGCAGATCGCACACCACCTCAACGCCCATCGCTTCTAAGTGCGCGGATGGCCCAACGCCCGACAGCAAGAGCGTCTGCGGCGAGCCAATCGCCCCGCCGCAGAGCACGATTTCGCCGCCGTGGACCGTGGACAGGTCTCCGTCGCGCTCGACGAGCAGACCGGTGGCGCGCTGGCCGTCAAAGAGCACGCGGTGGACGTGAGTATTGGCTTGAATGGTGAGGTTGGGACGACCGCGAGCTGGGTTGAGATAGCCGATGTTAGTGCTCCAGCGGATGCTCTCGGCGTTGTTGAGCGCCAAGGGACCGACGCCAGTAGAATCAGGGTCGTTGTGGTCGGGGCAGTCGGGGTAGCCAGCGGCGAGCGCAGCCTCGTAGAAGGCGCGGTGCTCGGGGTTGAGCTCGTGATCTTTGAACCGCCGGGCGCGGATGGGGCCGTCAGCACCGTGATAGGGAGCGTCGCCGTAGTCGGGGTCGGATTCGAGGCGGCACAAAAAGGGCAACAGCTCGTCGTGGCTCCACAGGTCGTTGCCCGCATCGGCCCACGAGTCGTAGTCTTCGGGCACCCCGCGCAGAAAAATTTGCGCGTTGACCGCACTCGACCCGCCGACGATTTTGCCGCGTGGCACAAACATTTCGGGGCGCAGGTCCGTGGCCCAGGCGCGATACTCCCAGCCAAACCGAGTGCCCAAGCCAAAGGCGCGATCCCAGATATTGCGGTCGCGCCCGTACGCATAGCGAATCTCCTCGGGCAGGTCTTCAACCGCAGCAAAATCCGGCCCGGCCTCCAGCAGCAAGACCGACCGATTCTGATCCTCGCTGAGCCGTGCCGCGAGCACTGCACCCGCAGCACCCGCCCCGGCAATGACGACATCGTAAGACGCAGACATAAGAACTCCCTTTGTAGCTCTGATCCTCTAAGATGGATGTTGCGTATGGCATCGAGGTATAAGATGCTTCGACTCCGCTTTACTCCGCTCAGCATGACAGGTGTTGACGCCCCATGCTGTCATGCTGAGCGAAGCGAAGCATCTCATACCGCTTCTGTACTTTTAGTCTAATATAGGGCACTCACAAGAGACGTTCCTACCCTAACTGATCCGCCAATTCTTCAGCCGGATAGGTGAGAATCTCTGCCAAGGTCGGATGATAATGGGGCATTTTGGCCAAATCCTGCACCGTCCCGCGAAAGTACATCACCGCGATCAACTCGTGGATCAATTCGCCAGCCTCCGGCCCGACAATGTGGCTGCCGAGCACTTCGCCCGAGCGCGGGTCGCAGAGGATTTTTACGTGGCCGCAGGTCTCGCCCATGGTCAGCGACTTGCCGTGGTCGTCAAAAGGATAGCTGGCGACCAAATAGGGCCAGTCCGCAGCGCGGCAGTCTCGCTCGCTGAGGCCGACGCTGGCCACCTGCGGGTCGGTAAATACGACTAGCGCATTGAGGCGGTCGTCGAAGCGGTGCTCGGGGCGGTCGGGATGCGTGGCATTGTACGCGGCGATCTCGCCTTGCTCGATGGCGATGTGGACGACTTCGTGCTCGCCGTTGACGTCGCCGACGGCGTAGATGTGGGGCTGGCTGGTGCGCATGGCCGCATCGACGACAATGCGCCCGCTGGCAACCTCGACGCTGGCTTGGTCCAAGCCTAACCCGTCGATGAGCGGACGGCGGCCAAGGGCTTGCAGGACGAGATCCGCCGAGGCCGTTTTTTCTACCCCGCCGTGGGAAAAATGCGCCGTCTTCCGCCCGTTTTCCTCGGTAAATTGGCGCAGTTGCGTGCCGGTGTACACCTCCATGCCCTCCTCGCGGAAGTGCGCTTCCACCGGTCGCGCCAAATCCTCGTCGCCAGCCGAGAGAATGTGGTCGCTGCGCTGGATGAGCGTCACCTGCGTGCCAATGCGCTGAAAGAATTGGGCCAACTCGACGGCAATGGGACCGCCGCCGAGGACGAGGAGGCTCGCTGGCTGTTGGCGCAGGTCGAGAATCTCGTCGCTGGTGAGGTAGCCGACTTGGTCCAGCCCCGGGATAGGGACGTGGTGAGGCGTAGAGCCGGTGGCGATGATGAAATGCCCGGCCTCAATGACGTCGTCGCCGGCCTGTATTTTCTGCGGCGAGAGGAAGCGGGCGCGCGCTTCGTAGAGCGCGAAGCGGCCATCGCTCAGTTGCTCGCGGCGATAGGCGGCAAAGTCGGCGACCAGCCGCGCCTTGCGCTCGACAATGGCGGTTAAATCAGCGCGGACTTCCACCGGCGCTAGGCCGAACTCGGCGGCGCGTCCCAGATGCGAGGCTATCTCGGCGGAGCGCAGGATCGCCTTGCTGGGCATACAGCCGCGCAGAATGCATAGCCCCCCCCAAGGACCTTGGTCGATAACCGCGACATTCGCGCCGGCTGCGTGGGCCGTACGCGCTGCGGCGTACCCGGCCGAACCGCCGCCGATGATCGCGATGTCGCATTGCACGGTTGCCATAGTTCGTTTTTATCCTACTCTTGAACGGCTTGGTTTTTGTTTTACTCTTGAACGGTGAGGTCTGTTCCTTGAACGCACTACACCCCATAGGCGCGGCTTTGCTCTGCTGCGCACTGGCCCTGCCCGCTTGGAGCGAGAATGCCTATACGATGCGCGGCTTTGATGCGCGCATTCAGCGGGGCATAGACCTGATCTACAATCTGCGCTTTGCAGAAGCCGAGCGCCACTTTCAGGACATCGTCGCGGCCGAGCCAGATAACCCACTCGGCTACTTCTTTCGCGCGATGGTTTCTTGGTGGCGAATCCTCATCGACTTGCCCGACAAAACCCACGACGCGGAGTTCCACGCCCGGCTCAAGCAGTGCATCGAGGTCTGCGACCGGCGTCTGAAAAAAGACCCGATGGACTTCGACGCGATACTCTTCAAGGGCGGTGCCATTGGTTTCCGCGGCCGCTTGTACGGCGACAGAGAGCAGTACCTAAGGGCAGCGCGCGACGGATTGCGCGGCCTGCCCCTCCTGAAGAAGAGCCGTCAGCTCGAACCAACGAACAAGGATATCCTCTTTGGCCAGGGCCTGTACCACTACTTCGCCGAGGTCATGCCCCAGCGCCACCGAATCCTCCGTCCAATCATGGCCTTTTTGCCCGACGGCGATCGCGTGCTGGGCCTCCAGCAACTCAAGGAAGTCGCCAGCGAGGGAGCCTACGCTAGCACTGAGGCCGCCTATTTCCTCGGCCAGATCTACCGGATTTTTGAAAAGGACAACCGCAGAGCACTGCCCTATTTCGAGGAACTCTACGTGCGGTACCCCGACAATGCAGTCTTCCACCGCTACGCCGCGCGGCTTATGGTCGAACTCGGCCGCTGGCGATCGGGCGTGGCTCTGTACGAAGAATACGTGCGGCGCAGCGTGGCCGGCCAGACCGGCTATCACCGCCACGGCCGCTTGGAGGCCCATTACTACGCAGGCAAATACGCGTACTTTGAGCGCCGCTTTCCCGAGGCCGCCGATCACCTAGCGGCAACCGACAGCCTCGCCGCCAATTCCGAGCGCAAGCGGGACTTAGCTTTTGCCGTGCTGGCCAACCTGCTGCTCGGCCAAGTACACGACCTAGCGGGCCGCCGCGAGGACGCGGTTTTTCGCTACCAGCGAGTGCGGCGCTTGCCCGACCACGCGGACAGCCACCAACGAGCGAAACACTATCTGCACGCGCCCTATCGCGAGGGTGCAAATGAGGTCAATCCTGTCCCTCCAACCGAATGACTTCCTCGTGGTACACTCGCATCAGATCTGAGTGCATCAGATAACCCCAAAACTCGCTTTCCCCTTGCATCACCGGCAGCTTGTCGTAGCCAGAATCCAGCAGCTTTTGCAGGGCCTCGTGCAGGTTGTCCCCAGCGTCGATAGGCCGGACGTCATCGACGACCATGTCCTCAATGAGCACCAAGTTGCGCAGCATCTCGTCTTCGGGCAGGTCGAGGTCTTCGAGGCTGATCATGCCGCGCAGGCCGCCGTTGTCATCGGTGACGACGAAGTGTAAATGGCCCAGCTTTTTGCTCAAGCTACTCAGGGAAAAGTAGGAAAGCCGATTGCTGACGATGGCCTCGGAGGTGTTTTTGAGGCGGGGGAATACTTCGCGGACTTGGAGATCGTGCAGCACATTGACGGTTAGGTCTTTGATATGGGCCGGAGAGTGGAACTTGTTCTGGACTTGGTTTTGGTAGATGGAAAAGTTGCGCGCGAAGATCAGCGCGAGGGCACTTACTACCATCAGCGGCGGCAACAGGTGATAGGAGCCGCTCATTTCGATGACGAGAATCAGGGCTGCTAGCGGCGTATTGGCCACTGCGCCGAAAAACGAGGCCATGCCCACCACGATATAAGCGGCCGGTTGGTGGACGATGTCGGGAAAGTACTGTTGGCCCAGCAGGCCCACGGCACCGCCGAGCATCCCGCCGATAAAGAGCGAGGGGCCGAAGACGCCGCCCGAGCCGCCGCTGGAGATTGTGCAGCTAGAGGCGAGGATTTTGAGCAGGGCGAGAGCTAGGAAGGCGCGGATTGCGAGCTCGCCGTCGAGCCCCCGTTGAATGACGCCGAACCCATCGCCCAGCACTTGCGGGTCGATAAAGGCCGCCACCCCTACCAGCAAGCCTCCACAGCAGACGATCCAGTAGCGGGGCAGCGGCAGGCGGTCGAAGAGGGTGCGTGCAAAGCGCAGAGACTTGACGTAAAAAATGCCGACCACGGCGCAGAAAAATCCCAGCACTAGGTAGAAGACCAATTCGCGCACATCGGTGAACAGCAGGTCGGGCAGAGCGAAAATGTGCGAGAAGCCAAAGACGGCTATGTAGAGGGCATAGGCGACAAAGGAGCTGATGACGCAGGGGATGAGCGCGTCGCTTTCAAAGTCTTCGCGATAGAGCACTTCCACGCTGGCGATCGCCGCGCCCAGGGGTGCGCGGAAAATTGCGCCGAGCCCCCCGGCCGTACCCGCCAGCAACAAAATCCGCCGCTGGGCCACCGAGAGCTTGAGTTTGTCGCCGATCCAAGAGCCTAAGCCCGCGCCAATATGCACCAAAGGACCTTGCTGACCAGCGGCACCACCAGAGGCGAGCGTGACGATGGTCGCTAGGGCTTTGACCGGAGCGACGATGGGGCGGATGTGGCCGCGCTGGTTGTGGAAGGCATCGATCATGGCATCGGTGCCCGCGCCTTGGGCTTCGGGCGCGAAGCGGTGCGTCAGGTAGCCGCCGAGCAGGCCGCCCAGCGCCGGCAACAGCAGCAACAGCCACAAGTACTCTCCGTAGGTGGGCGCGTCGAGAAAGGAGAAGTCGAACAGCGCCCTGTTGTGGGGATGGATTTGGCGGTAGCCAGCCAGTTTCTCGACTAGCAGGAATTTGGCCAGTTCGAGGCCGTAGGTGAATAACACGGCACCCAAGCCGGCAATCAGGCCGATGAGCGCGCTGTAGAGATAGATGCGGGAGACGAACTCAAAGCCGAGCCAGTCGCGGAGCAAGCGGGCGGCTAGCCCCCGAGTCTGCGGGGCGGCTTCAGGCATGGGCGGTGGGCTGGCAGGTGGGGCTGACGGTCTGCCATTGGCGCAGAACCTCAAAGACGAGGACGGCGCTGGCCGCGGCCACATTGAGGCTGTTTTTGTAGCCGTACATGGGAATCTCAACCAGCTCGTCGCAGCACTCAAGCGCGTCGCAACTCACGCCGAGGGCCTCATTGCCCACGATGAGGGCCAAGGGGCGCGGATAGTCTAACTCAGTGTAACAGCGGCTGTGCGATGTCGTCTCTAGCGCCCACACCGGCACTTGGTGCGCACGCAAGTGCTCAATGGCTTGTAGCGTGGTGGCGAAGTGGCGGGTCTCGATGTACGAGAGGGTGCCCAACGCCGTCTTGTCGAGCTTGGGATGGGGCGGATGGGCCGTGTAGCCGCAGGTGTAGATGCCTTGCAAGCGGGCGGCGTCGGCCGTGCGAAAGATCGAGCCGACGTTGAAGGCGCTGCGCAAATTGTCGAGTACCAGATAGAGCGGGTGTTTGGGCAGGCGGGCGTATTCGTCGAGGGGCATCTCGGCGTCGAAGGTGCGGACCTCAAAGCTGGTCTCCTTGCCGTAGTTGCCCGGCCGCAATTTCACCCGACTTCCTCCGGGGACACGGGCCGCTGCTCGGCGGCGGAGAGCCGGGCGGCCTCAATGGTGACCATGGTCTGCCGCACGCTCTGCGCGGTGACGGCTAGCTCGGCGCGGCCGGCTAGCGCATCGGCGATGTTCTCGTAGTAGGAACGCCAGCGGCCGGGTGCCGTCTCAAGGATGGTTTCCTCCGCGTCTCTATAGAGGCGGGCGTAGTGCTCGGGCGCTTCTTCGGCCGCGTCGATGTCGCCGGCGATCATGGCCTTTTCCTGCGGGTCAACGCCCTCTTTGACCAGCGCACCTTCCGTGCCCAGCACGTACCAGCGCGGCTTGGCTTTGCCCGCCAGCGACGAAGTCTCCACGCGGGCATCGACGCCGTTGGCAAAGTGGAGCACGGCCAGTGCGTGGGACTCGACGTCGATGCTGAGCGGGTCGCCGGAGTGGAAGGAGGCGTACACCTTGGTCAGCGGTGCGTCGATGAGTTGGAGGGCTTGATCGACCAGATGCGCGCCTAGATCGAAGAACTTGCCGCCGCCGTGCCGTGCTATGCTGCGCCAGCCGCGCGGGGGGCCGTATTGACCCCAGAACATCTCCAGCAAAAAGGGATCGCCAAGCAGCCCTTGGGCCAGTGCGTCTTTAACGGCGAGGAAATCGCCGTCCCAGCGGCGGTTCTGAAAGACGCTGAGCAAGCGGTCGTGCGCTTGGCTGGCGGCGATCATCTGGTCGGCCTCGGCCATGCTCAAGCACATGGGCTTGTCGGTGACGACGTGTTTGCCCGCTGCTAGCGCTTGGATTGCGTGCGGGGCGTGGAGGTCGTTGGGCGTGGCGAGGACGACTAGATCGACGGCTGGGTCGGCCAGCACTTCGTCGAAGTGGCGGAAGGTCTTTACTCCCAAGTCGCGCTGAATCTGGTCGCGGGCTTCCGACCGACTGGTGGCAATGCCGTAGAGGTTCAGGCCGCTGGCCAGCCCTACGAGATAGGCGTGGAAGCAGCGGCCAGCAAAGCCGTAGCCGATGACAGCGACATTGGGTTTTTCCATGATTTTTACCTGTGCGACGGGCGTTTTTGCAGCGGATGAATGGGCACTTATATTATGAAAAGTCAAAGGTTTGGGCAAGTTTTCAGGAGGGCTGCAATGCGGATTCGGATTAGCTGGGATAACGGCGCGGTCGAAGCGGTTTTGGACGCTACGCCGACGGCTGAAAAGGTCTGGGCAGCCCTGCCCTGCGCCTCGACGGCGAACACTTGGGGCGAGGTCAAATAAAAGGGGACACTTTTTCCGCGCTTAGGTGTTATATATGGCACACGGTCACTCGTGGATGTCGCCGGCGCGAGGGCAATGGATGGAATCACTTATGCAGGGAAGCAGCAGATCGGTCATCGGTCTCAGCGTCGTCCTGCTGCTCTTGTTGAGCGGTTGCGGGGCCGCTTATTCGGGCTATGTGTCCCGTTCGCTCAACCAGCTAGAAAAGGGCAACTACGAAGCGGCCCTCGGCAGGCTGGAAAAGCCCTCCGGCAAGACCAATAAGCTGCTCTACCACCTAGAAAAGGGGCTGATTTTGCACTATCAGGGCCAATACGAGGCGTCCAACGTGGAGTTTGAACGGGCCGAGCGGTTAAGCGACCAGCTCTACACCCGCTCGGTCTCGCGCGAAATCGCGGCCTTGCTATCCAATGATTCGATTGTCGCCTACCGAGGCGAGGAGTTCGAGCTAGCCCTGATCCACTACTACCGCGCCATGAACTACGCCCGGCTAGGCGACCGACAGGCGGCGTTAGTCGAGTGCCGCAAGGCCAACCTGAAGCTCGAAAACTACGCGCAACAAGCTGAATACGAGCTCAGCTATAAAAACGACGCCTTTTTGCAGTACATGACCGGTCTCTTTTTTGAGGCCGAGGGCGAGTGGAACGACGCGTACATTTCCTACAAAGATGCCCTAAAGGGCTATCGCGCGTACGAAGCGGCCTTTGATCTGCAAACGCCGCGGATGCTGATAATCGACATAGCGCGGCTGGCCCAGCGGCTGGGATACGAAGATGAGGTCGCGGAATACACTGAGCGCTACCAGCTTGAGCCAGAGGAGCTGCAGCCGACTTCCGGTGGTGAGTTGGTGGTTTTTGTCGAGAGCGGCTTCGTGCCCCGCAAGCACCAGGTCGAGTTCAGCGTGCCGATTTTGGAGGACGAAGGGAAGTGGGAGGTGTGGACGGTGTCGGAGCGGGCCGTCCATCGCTATCACCACCCGCACGTCTATAAGCGCGGACACGTGGATTACTGGCTTCGGGTGGCGCTGCCCGAATACCGGGAGGTGCCCTCGCAGGTGGCTGGGGTGCGGTTGCGCGCTGGCGACCAGAGTGCGCTGGCGGCCACTGCCGAGGATTTGGACGCAATTGCCCAGCGGACCTTTGCGCAGAAATTCGATACCATCCTGCTGCGCGCCGTCGCCCGCAATCTGGCCAAATACCTAGCGTCCAAGAGCATTGAAAAAGCCTTTGAGGACGATGACGATGACGACGAGAATGACTGGGCCAAGGAGAGTTTGGGCCAAGCACTGGGCGGCTTGGTCAACCTCTTCGGCGTGGCGACCGAGGCCGCTGACACGCGCGGCTGGCTGGCGCTACCGCACGCCATCCGCATCGCCCGGCTGGCGGTCGCCCCAGGCACGGCCGCTCCGACCCTAGAGTTGCTCGACGACCAGGGACGGGTCCTATCTGTAGAAACGCTGCCCGAGGTGGCGGTGGCGGACGGAGAAAAGGTCTTTCTAAACTTTCGCACTTTTCGCTGAGGAGCAAAAATCATGTACGGCAAATTATGGATAGCCGCGCTGGCGTTGGCTCTGCCGGCCGCGGCGCAGCAGAGCACGTCGGCTGCCGACCGGGTCACAGACCCTCTGGAGGAAGGGGCAATCATCAATATCGTCGATTGGGACGGCGGCCAGCTACCCAAGCGCTACTACGAGCGCTCGGATCAACTGCCAATGAGCCTCGACGACGTGCGCAAGCTGAGCGCCAACAAGTTCAATACCGATGCGATCGTCAAAATGATCGAGGAGCGGCGCTGCGTCTGCGACGCCTCGGTAGATGCCTTGGTGGAACTGAAGCAAGCCGGCGTCGCTGAGCAGGTGATCCAGGCGGTATCGCTCCACGCGCTGCCGCCCAACCGCTCGTTCGGGCTGACGATCGCCCTCGACTTTGAGGGCTTGGGCGGCAAAGCCACCGTATCGACGCAGGCGCGCAAGGGCTATCTCTACTTGATCGTGCCCGACGGCGACAAGGAGCGGGTCTTTATCGGCAACTTGCAGGCGATCCTCGCCGGCCGCTGGCAGCGCGATGCGCTGATCGACAACACCGATCTGCTGCTGCCCAAAAAGGTGCGGCGCGTGACCTTTGCCTCCGAGGTGCCGCTCAAGACCTATGGCCGCAAAAAGGCCCTAGTTTTTACCTCAACCAAACCGGACATCTACACTTCAGCCGATATTCCCGAGGCGGACCGAGCCGGGGTGCAGGAGTTCGTGTTCGACTATCCAGCCGCGTCGCTAGAGCGCCAATGCAGCCTACAGGTGCTCTACCGGCAGGACGCGATGCTGGCCAACCGCTGGCACTTAGTGCGCACCCATTTCCAGTGCGAATGGGATTGAAAGGAGCTTACGATGAGACGCTACGTTTTTGCGGCAATCGCCTTGGCCGTGGGGCTCACGGCCTGTGGCGGCCCGAGGGCCTTTACCAAGGGCGAGTACGGAGATCCAGAAGCGATCTCCATGCTCGACGACAAGTGGAACCAGAACGACATGCAGCTAGTCGCCAAGAAGATGATTGGCTCGATGGAGGTCTGGTCGGATGCCCGGGCCATGGCTGAAAAGCCGGTTGTCATCTTGGAGATGCCGCGCAACAAGACCACTGAGCACATCGACATGCAGGCGCTGTACGACCACGTCAAGACCGCGCTCATCCAGAGCGGGCAGTTCACGTTCCTCGACAAGGCCGCGCGGCAAGAGATCGCCCAAGAGTACGAGTATCAAGACTCGGGCTACGTGCGTCCCGACGAGGCTCAAGGGCCGGGCAACCAGCGCGGCGCGCGCTTCTTGCTCGGCGGGGTCATCACCTCGACCATACAGCAGGTGGGCAAAGACAAGGTCATCTACTACAAGGCGACCTTCGAGCTGACCGACATCTCGACCACTGAGATCGTCTGGACCGACCAGAAGGAAATCACCAAGCACTTCCAGAAGAGGAGCATCGGCTTCTAGGGAAAGGAGCACGGAGCATGAGACGCATTGCACTGATCGCCCTGCTGGCGCTGGCCGTTGGGGCACAGGCCGCGACGCCGGGGCGCACCGACGGCCCTGAGGGCAGCGAGTACGGCAAGGGCGGCTACCATTACAAGGCCCAGTACGGCCGCTTCTACACCGAGGGCTTTTTGGGGGCGGCGATGATGGAGAGCGAAGAGACCAACCTCATTACGGGGCTTAATGCGGGCTACATGGTCGAGGAATGGCTGGCCTTCCAGGTGGGATTCGCCCGCATCTTGGAGCAAAACATCAACCTCTATGCCGGCGGGGTGCGCTCGGCTTACGTCAATCGGCCGTTCAACTACTACTTTTCGCTCGACGCCGAGCTATACTCGCCCGAGATCGGCGACACTCACTTCGGAATCGTCCCAGGCGTTGGGGCCGAGGTGATTCTCAGCGACCGCGTGCGGGCGGGCTTGCGCTTCCAGCGCGACTTCATCTTTGCCGACGACATGATCCACATCAATCGCTTTACGGCGAAGATACAGGTGGATTTTTAGGGAGTTTCGCGTTGGTAGTGCAAAAGGGCCGGCTTCCGCAGTGAAGTCGGCCCTTTTGCATTGCCGATCACGCCAGATGCTCCGTCCGCAGTTCCCTCGACCAGTCGAAGTACTCGTCTAGCCGCACTAGCTCAAATTCATCGACAATATCGGCTGCGGTGCGCTCCGCGGTCTCGCTGTAGATCACCGACGTGCCCACCTGTCCGGTTGTAACAATGCGCACGGCCTCGCCGTACTGCCGGTGGATATCGTCGTACCTAGCCTGATTCTTGTCGAGATGCACCACCTCGTAGTCTAGATTGATCCGCGCCGTGGCCCAGCTCTGATAGTTGTTGCTTTGGGCTAGCGTGGTGCCCTGCGGATCGATAATAGTGCAGGGCGTCCCCTTGTACACCGAGCCGACAAAAAATGCCTGCACATCCAAAGCCCAGAAGTTCTGCACCAGCCCGCCGTGATACATGGAACTGAAGAGCAGCAATTTCGGCTTGAGCTTCTTGTACTGGGCACGCAATTCTCCAAAGTTTAGATCAAAACAAATCACCCCACCCACCGGCCCGAATTCGGTCTGGATCAGGGACGCGCCTGGCCCTGGACGAGTGCCGTGGTCAAACTCTGGGTACACTGGAATATACTTGCGGTAGATACCGGCTAATTCCCCCTGCCGATCGAGCAGCCCGAGGACATTGAAAACCGCCCCGCTCTTGCGCTCCTTCTGATGCACCGGCACGGTGATATAGCAGCTATACTCCCGGGCCAAGCCAGCTAGTAGCTGAGTCGTCGGCCCCTCTGGCACTTCCTCGTCGCAGTTGCGGCAGATGGTTTCGGGCAGGACGATCAGATCGGGCCTCGTGGCTCGGGCGACCCGACCCACTAAGTCCTTTAGGTCCTTGTGGGTTTGCTCCATCACCTCTTGGTCCTCCCCGCTGATCGGGGCATAGGAAACGCTCGATACGACGATGTAATTGCTCATGGGTCTTTCCCCTTTGAAAAGTGAGACCACGGTCCGTTCGCCATACTGTTGTCACCTGCATTTACTACTATGTTTATGCTGTGAAATCAAGACCTTATTCGCGTTTGCCCTCATCTTGGGAGGGCGCGTGGCCCCCGACACCTCTCCTGACGACCTATGAGCATCTCTCCAACTCCCTTGCGCGCCGTCGTCTTTGACATGGACGGCCTCATGCTCGACACCGAGCCTTTGTATCAAGCTGCTTGGCAACGAGCCGCTGCAGCATTGGGCTACGCCTTGGACGACGAGTTCTACCTGACCTTGATTGGCACTCCAACCAAAGACGCCCTAAAAAAGGTCGGTGCCTACTTTGGTCCCATCTTTCCCTTACAGCGCTTTACCAAGTTGGGTGCAGACCAATGGTACCAGCAAGTGGAGGAACACGGCATTGACACCAAGCCCGGCCTGCTGCTTTTGCTCGACCAACTTGAGGCAGCGGCCGTCCCCAGAGCAGTGGCTACTTCTTCCAGCGCCAAGCAGACCGCAGAGACCTTGGAAGCGAGCGGTTTGGCGGACCGCTTTGCCCACATCGTCACCAGTGACCAAGTCGCTCGCGGCAAACCAGCTCCCGATCTCTACTTGGAGGCGGCTCGCCGTTTGGATTTGCCTCCGACCGCTTGCATCGCCCTAGAGGATTCAGAAGCCGGAGTCCAATCGGCCTCCACTGCGGGAATGACCGTGATCATGGTACCCGACCTCAAGGAACCTTCGCCCCAAGCTGAGGCCCGAGCGTACAAAATCCTACCCTCGCTGCACCAAGCCGCTCCTTTGATTGCCGACTTGTTGGCGCACTAATTCGACCTATTCTCTTCGAGCCAACCGACTGTAAAGTCCACGACGTCTCGTTGTGGCATGAGCTGGCAATCTGCAAGACCAACCCGACCACGACGGACGACATGGCCCGCGTCTGATCGCAGAAAGTCCTCGCCGATGCGATCAAAATCTGAACTGTCGATGTCAACATCTTCAAAGGTGGCCCATCTCCGCGAATCCGCCGTAGCTATTGGCGCACCCTGCTGGATGATGCGTTTGGTTGGAAAAGTCGCCCGATGTTCCGCAAGGTGCATGGACGTGTTATTTCCGTGATCTACGCCGAGAAGAAGGACAAAACCGTGTAGGTCGTAGATTCTCGCAAGCGGCGAATGCTCGCCTAGACCAAAGGCCAATGCGTGATTATCGATGATGCGCGACGCCTCGGGGCCACATGCACAAAACGAGACCTGCGGATGTGCGCTGCGGAGAACGCCTTTTTGCTTGCGAAATGTCTCCGCGATAATGCCCATGGAACGGGTGGGGGTAAGCTCTGGATCGTAGGCTGGCATATTCTCGCGTATTACCGGCCACCACGACTCGGGGACGGGCGGACTTTCCCAGCCGCTCGGTTCAGTCAGGTCGGGCGAGTGGGCGGGCATCACAAGCGTTCCAGTGGAACCCAAGGCTTTCTGCAGGGCAGCGATGACCGCCACAGCTCCCCCGCACACCCATCCCATCGCACTCAAGGACGAATGCACCAACACGACCATCCCCGGTTTGACGCCAAGTGCATGGAGGTCAGCTTGTAACGATTCGACTGTGGCGGGAACTTCTGTTTTTTCAACGATCTCTTTTTCACTCATTTCTCAGTTCCTGTAAAGCATCCATCAGGCAATCTACATGGTCAAAGCCGTTGCAGATGTGAGTGGAAACGCGCATCCAGTGTCCAGCGTCGCTTTTTGCCGTCGGCACAGTGATCCGGTATCGCTTATAAAGATCTAGATCGTCGAATCCGGAAAGGTGGAAGGCTGAAATGGATCCGGAGAGGGTGGGTGCGGAGGGAGTGAGCTGTTTTGCCCAGCCAGTTGCAGCCAAGCGATCCCGCAGATAGGCCGCTAACTGGCGACCCCTTTGTCGAATCCGCTCTTTGCCAATTGCCTCTTGAAATTCTATCGCCGTGCCGACGGCGGCAAAACAGGCTTGGTCCCGGGTCCCCCAGTTTTCAATGCCCCACATAAATGGGCGGTCATTGATTAGTAGAATGCCATCTGCTCCCCTTTTCGCGCCTTCCCGGCTGTATCCCCAGCTTACCACAACGTGATTGAGCTGTTCTTGTGCCGAAGGCGAAGCATAAAGAAATCCAGTGCCTTTGGGCGCACACAGCCATTTGTGACAGTTGCCGCCGTAAAAGTCGCAGCCGAGATCCAGCAGGTCCAGTGGGATCATGCCCGGAGCGTGTGCGCCGTCTACTACAATCAACGCTCCGCGGTCGTGTGCCAGTCGGGCGAGGGCTTTGATGGGAGTAATCAGGCCCGTACCAGTGGTGATATGGCTGCATAAGACCAGCTTGGTGCGGTCTGTGAACTCACGGTCAAAAGCGTTTAGGATGTCTTCGGGACGTTCGGGAGAGACGGGAATCTGGGCGCGTTTGACGACCACACCACGGCGGCGTTCGGCCAGATGCAGACAGTTGTCAATAGCGCCGTATTCTTGGTCTGACGCTAGGATTTCGTCGCCTGGACGCCAATCCAGTCCGTGTACTGCCATATTGATGGCCATAGTAACATTGGCAGCAAAAGCAATATCCTCTGCTGGCGCGTTGATAAAGGACCCCAGACGAGCACGGGCATCATCTACAGCGCCGTAATATTTTCCTCGATGCCGGGAGGGGCTGCGTTCAACATCCTCTAGGATTTCCATCATTTTCTCTAACACGGGCCTAGGCTGTGAGCCGAAAGAACCGGTATTGAGATAGATTTCATCCGGCGCGATCATGTACTGGTTGCGAATCGACTGCCAGTAGGCTTCCTCTTCCGCCGAAGTCGGCCAAGTAGCGCAGAGATGGGTCAAGGTTCCATTTTCCTCTAAAGCGATAATCACACCTCCTGACGATCTTCGCCGGGCACCAATTTCTTCTGCAGGAGTTTACTCAAGCGTCGAATGACAGCGATAATCCATCAAATGCTATTCTGTAGCCATGTGCTGCGGCATACTCGTCTAGTTCGTCGTGCTCTAGGCATCCTTCGTGTGAGATGTGAGTCGCGTAAGCCGCTGCGTTGTCCTTGAGAAGGCCGCTACGCCGAAAGCGATCGACGTGGCCTATGACGTCAACGGATGCCAGATGGTCCGGCGGACTAACGTCAAAGCCGATGCCGTACGTGTGATCGAGGACGAGCAAATCGAACTGCGTGCCTGCAAGCAGAAGATGGTCCCATACCTGCTCTGATAGAACCGAGGTATCAGTACCGTAAAATATGGCGTGCTGGCCTTGTTCGATTGCGTAAAGTAGGCATCCCTTTTCAGCGCCGTGGTTCGCGGGATACCCCGTGAAGCGGTAATCACCGATAACTTGATTTTTGAACGGCTCGACGGTCAGCAGATTAATCTTCAGGGCTCGCTGTGTGTCTTGAGCGAAAATACTTCCGTACCCGCATCTGCTGACCAAAACATCATCAACAGACCTCAGCGCATCGCTTGAACCTGCGATAAGCATTTCCTGAGCGACGACCGTTGCGTATTCCTCATGTCTCGACATGAGAAACTCGGGGTCGAAGTGGTCTGCGTGAGCATGTGTCAATAGGCAGATACTAATGCCAGTTAGAGAAACGTCGTGGGCAAATGACGCGGTCGCTATGTCTGGACCAATATCCACGAGCAAGTCATCGTTGATTGCGATGGACGACCGCTTGCGAAGGTTCTTGCCGGCGGCCCGCCTCGCGTCTGAGCACGCCTGACATACGCAGAAAGGTATTGGCATCGACGGCGCGGCTGCTGTTCCGAGAAACGTCACTTGCAAAGCTTAGCCGGTCTCCGTCGTGGTGCAGAAGCAAAGCTGATGTCTAGAATCCGGCCCAAAGGCGTCTCGGTCCCAGTTCCCGAACTTCTCGTTGATTCTTATTCCATTGTACTTTAGCAGGGCATCCAGTTCCTGCGGGAAATACATCCGAAGATTCAGACCGCCGACGATCTCATCAGAGTCCCCTCTGTAGTGTACCATGCGCGCGATCTGGGTGTCTGCCTCATACCTATACGACTGAGTTACCTGCACCTCTTGTCCAGTTTTATCATCTATGTAGCGAGAGAATGGATACCGTCTGCTTGGGTCGCGATTGAGGATCTCCAGCCCAGGGACAAAAACGTCCAAAATGAAGTAACCACCCGGAGCGAGATGACGCTTAACGCAGCGAATACATTCCTCGAAATCCGCTAGGTCGTGCAGATGCCATAGTGCGTTGTATAGTAGTAAGACCGACCCGTACTGCCTACCGGTGTCAAAGCGGCGTATATCGTCACAGATCCAGTTGGCCTTCACCTGTTTGTCCTCAGCCTTCGACCTGGCAAGGCTAAGCATCGGCTCCGAATAGTCGATCCCAGTGACCTCAAGGCCGTGCTCTGCCAAGAGGATCGCTATCCGGCCTGTTCCACAGGCCAGTTCAAGGACCTTTTCGCGGGAAGCGAGCTCAGTTAGGAACCAATCTGGAAGCGTAGCATACGCACCGTAGTACTGGTCGTACTTGGCCGGGGCCAGATAGTCTGCGTCGATTGATTCTTCTTTTTTCATCTCAGATATCGTTGTGCCGGTTTGCGAACTTACCTGTTCGGAAGCGATTAACCTGTTAGATTTTCTCCAACAGCTCCCGGACCTTTTGGTTGCGGGTTACTTCGACGGGTCGTTGTCCCTGATTATTTTTTGCATTTGAGTCAGCCCCTTGCGCTAGCAGAAGTTTCACGCCCTTAATATCCCCCTTTTCCGCAGCTCCATGCAGTGCAGTATTATTTTTACGACCTCCGCGTTGATCAACGATAGGGTTATTAACATCGGCTCCATAATCGAGAAGCAGGGCAAGCATACCTGGACACTTGCGGTTAAAGGCAGTTGCGTGTTTGAGCGCATCCCAAGACACGGTTTGCGTTTCGCTTGGACCACTGCCAGCGATCAGTGCACCGTTCTCCAATAAAAATTTCATACTGTCTAGGGAACTACCTTCGATAGCAAATATCAACGGCGGGCCGTAGTCTTGAGTGACTCTATTCACGTCTGCGCCATGTTGAACCAGTAGCTCCATAGTTGCAACACAGCCTCCGCGCGTTGCTGCTCGGCAAAGGGGAAAGTTGTGATTTTCCATAACGTCGCCCCCTTTGGCGATTAGATAAGCGAGGATCTCCGCATGACCGCTCACGGCGGCTTGTGTCATCGGATAGCCGCTGCGCCCCGCGCGAGGAAGGTGGGACTCATGGAGAAGGTTAGGCTCTGTCTCGCCGATTTGTTTGACTGTGGCCAAGTCGCCATTTTCTATCGCTTCTCTGAGCTTATCTCTGCTTTCGGTCATCGATATTCCTCTGTTACTCGATGTGTGCAAAAAGGTGAAAACACTAGCCTCCTAATACCGATTCCGAAAGCAAGAAGGACGATAGAACCATGTCAAGCAAATCTCTGCTCGTCAGGGAAATTCATCTATACGCATCTTGTAAGGTAGACAAGTCGCGCCGGAAGCGAATTTGTCGCCCTTCATCTCGGACGCCACCATCGCGGCTCCACCCCATAGCCTCGTAGAAAGCGATTCCGCGCTCATAGCCTTCTACGGTCCACACTATCGCCTCATCGTAGCCGTCCACAATCAGATAACGCGAAGCGACAGACATCAACGCCTTGCCAATACCTATGCGCCAGTGCGACGGATCGACCGCAATAGTATTAGAAGCGGTTTCATAACTTGATAGGGGGTTTTGTTTTTGTTTTTTCTTTTTTTGCTTCTGCTCGTTTTCCTTCGGCCCTAGGAGTCCCCATTATGTCTCGCCATGCATCCGAATTGACCGACGCCCAATGGGCGCATATTGCGCCGTTGCTACCCGAACCGAAAGCCTCGCCCAACGGCGGTCCCAAACCCATTGCCAATCGTCCGGTGTTTGAGGGCATTTTGTGGGTGTTACGTAGTGGGGCACGCTGGAAAGACCTGCCGGAACGATACCCCTCGCCGAGTACCTGTTGGCGTCGGCTCCGTCGTTGGGAAGAGCAAGACATCTGGCTGAAGGCGTGGCGGACACTATTAGGCCAACTGGATGAGCAAGGCCAACTCGACTGGGCAGAAACGTTTGCCGATGGCAGTTTTGCCCCGGCTAAAAAAGGGGGTCCTGTGTCGGTCCGACCAAACGCGGAAAGGGTACGAAGTGGATGGTGGTGGCAGACGGCCAGGGTCTTCCTCTGGGAAACTACTTGGACGCGGCGTCCCCGGCCGAAGTCGGGTTGATTGAACCGACCTTGGAGCGGGTGGCCGTGCCGCGCCCTGGTCGGGGAAGGCCGCGGAAAAATCCAACGCGGTTGATCTATGACAAAGCCGCCGATTCCGATCCGTTGCGCGCTCGATTGGCGCAACGGGGGATTGAGTTGATTGGTCCGCATCGAAAAAACCGCAAGAAACCACCCACCCAAGACGGACGCCCCTTGCGCCGCTACAAGAGACGATGGAAGGGCGAACGCACCTTCGCATGGTGGGGTAACTTTCGACGGCTGGTCGTGCGATGGGAGTATCACATCCAAATGTATCAAGCCTTTGTTAATCTCGCCTGTCTGATGATCACACTTAGACGGTTATGAAACCACTTCTAAGTTCGCCGAGGCGTGCATCCACCGGATCTCGGCTGGGGCCAATGCCGACGAACCCTGCAATTGAACCTATATGCTCGGCTACCCACCAACGATGTGGGACAGGCTGAGCAAGATCATGGCACCAGCGTTCAGTAAGGGCTGGCGTCCCAGTTCTATCGGCCTGCGATAGCAGTGCGCCGAATCCAGCGTTCCACGAATCGATGTAAATCCGCACTACAGTCTCGGCGTCAGAGGGCGTAGCGAGCCGGATCGTTGACGGCAATTCTCGTGTCCCGTCTGGTTTCATCTATGTGCCGCAACCCCTTGGGAGCTGCCAGTCAGTGCTAAATCCAGTCTGCTTTAGTATTTCGATCCCTTTTTCGAGATGTAATCCAACTCCCGCGACCCCATGTGAATCGTCTCCCGGGACGCAAGGGACGCCGAGCTCCAGTGCCATTTCCAAGATAGATCTGGATACGTAAGGTTCAGATCCGCCCTTTTCGAGGGCTCTGAGATTGAAATCGAGAATTGATCCAAGGTCCTTGATCTTCTCGAGATTCCTCTGGATCCTCTCCTTGATCTCAGGGGTCTCTAAGCGCTGACGATAGTCCTTGTCGTGCATTCGGATGAGGTCAAAGTGTCCGACCACTTCGGGTTCTAGTTCCTCTACAAGCTCGTATTGCTTGTCGAAGTATTCACAGAATAGCGCCTCGATTCCTCCGGTCTCTTCTACGGCTTGGGCATACCACTCTGGCAGACCATCGATACATATGTCTCTCACGTGATGGACCGAGCCAACGATGTAGTCAGGTTGAAATTGATTGCGCAGACTGTTGACGTGCGCTACGTAGCCCGTGTAACTCTCTGTTTCGAATCCGACTAAGATGCGAATGGAATCTCGGTATTCCCTCTGGAGCCTGCGCGCGGTCGAGAAGTATTCTGTGAATCGTTCCATCCTCGACTCAAGCGTCTGGTCCTCTTCAATCTCCCAAGGGAATAGGAAGTCGGCTGAAGCTGGCGGGATATGCTCGGTAATGCCCACCCATTCGAAGCCCTTGTCAATGTAGGCGCGCACGATTTCCTCAAGCGTGGACTCATTTGCATCGCCGAATTCCTTGCTGTGTCCACCGTGGATGGATACGCGTGCTGCCGAAGTGGTGTTTGGTGCCGTCACGCCAAGCTCTCCTCATTTTTTTACCAACTGTGATCTGCCGATCTCAATTGCTACTCGACAGAAGGCCCGCTAGAAGGATGGGGTGCGCTATCATCAACAGTACCATGGCCAACCCAATTCCAAGTCGGTGATGGCCAAGAAACTCAAAGCGTTGAAACCAACGAGACGGTCGTGTATCGTCTGCGCCCCGCCAAAAGCGGAATAGATCCGCCAAGACTAGGGCGAGGAGACAAAAGGCAGCCAGCAGTATGAATATCAGACGAACGGAACTGAGAAAGGAAAATAGCTGAGCTAAGCTGACCGATGAGTCTGGGACTGCGAATGCTATGACAGACTCGGTCAGGAGTCTTGTCAGAAACGGATCAGCATACTGCCCCAAGGAATACAGACAGAAGAAGATAGCAATCCAAAACGGGCTCCAAATTCCATTTGATCGTCGAAGAGTCTGAGCGATCGCTGTCAAAGTGACTAAAAAAGTAATTTGCAGGGCCATAGCGATAATCCACAACGACAGGGTGATATTCTCCATCTTGGTGTCTCCTATGGGCTAAATGACTCCTTATGGCGAATTCTCAGACCTAGCGCTTCTTCATCGAAGTGAAATAAGGTGTAAAACCAAGGTGAGCCCAGAACTTTTGGCCGTCTGGATTAGTTGCAAGAACATCCAACGCAACTTCGCGATCCCCAAACCGTTCCTTGGCAAGAAGCTCGTAGGCCGCGGTACCTATCCCCCGTCCTCTCATTGGACGGTCGATGTAGAATTGACGCAGATATATGACCTCCCGATCGGGGTAATAGTAATCCTGCTGCACTGTGTGAACTGCGTAACCAAGGGTGGCACCCTCGGAATCTGCAAATATGTCAACGTTCCACTCATCACCCCGCAGCCAGTCTCTGAAACGATCCTCATATTCTGAGATCGTATATGGGTTTCTGCTCCCCTGATCTACCACGAGCCGCTTATTTAGCGTTGCTAGCTCGGTTACATCATCCTCGGTTGCTTGTCTCAGCACGATCTCCACGGCTAAACCTTCCTCATAATGTCAAAAGAAAGCATTGATCAAACTAGCCGGACCAAGTCGGATCATAGTGCTTTACCAACGTAACGGACATGATTCAATCACGCCGCGAAAAACGATTGTACACATCCCGCAAACAGACCAGAAGACGAATCAGAATACCTTGGGAAATGGATACACGCTGTATTTTCCTGAATGGAGTAGAAGCATCTACTTTTGCATCTTGAATACATTCTCGATGGTAAGCAGGTAAGCTTGACGGTAGGGCATCCAGAGAAAACCATCTTACCTCCAACGTCTCGGGCCCCTTTTGGATAGGCTCTCCACTAATAACCTGACCCAGACATACATTTACGATCGCACCACCACGGGGCATCTGAGGACGTGAATATTCTCCAATCAAACGACCAACTTCAATCTTGTAGCCAGTTTCCTCAAATACTTCTCGAATAGCAGCATCCTTCCACGATTCTCCAGATTCTATGTGTCCTCCTGGTAAAGCCCAAATGCGGAAATCTGCTCTTTTATGAAGTAGGACTTCTGTTTCATCCTCATTGAATACCACAACGTTGACACCTTTGTTAGCCATTGTATTCCAATGCTCTCTATAACTGCTTATACATAAAGGGTACTGCCTAGCTCACACCGTCGCCGAAGGAGTTCGGTTCACCGCCGTGTTAAGCATCCAATAGTCGGATTCGCTGCACAATGTCATCTATGCTGGGTGAGTATTGCCCCTCTGTTGAGACGTGAACTGTGGGCACGTTGAAATTCGGCGCTGTATAGTCGCCAGGAGGCGACATCTCACCTGTTTCCCGGTAGATTTCAACGCGCTTATCGCCGTGGTAGAACTCCCGATTCGGATCATCCAGACCCCGGTGGAGATGGCGCTTAGCCGCCACCATCCCGTCAACGGAGCAGACGACAATGAAAGGAGTACACAATTCAAGAATCTTGGGCATCCTAGGTTCCCAAACCCTGTGCTGAAAGGCCGCCTCAATAACGACAGAGATCTTACCGGCTAGATACTGATTCACTATCTCGAAGAAAAAATTGGAGACTACGCTGTTGGTATCTGGCGGAAGCTGATCGTGCTTGACGCCGTGGGTATTGACATAGCCTTCCTTGATCTCGTCGCGACTGATGACCGGCATCCACAACCGCTCAGCGAGCCTCTTGGCTAAACTCGTCTTCCCCGATCCCGGACGGCCTGTGACGATAATGCACTTGGGTTTACTGCTCATCTCGGCTGAGGCACACCCGTTGCTGAGTGGCGATTTTCTTTTCATGGGTGTAGTGCGCCGATTCGACCAATTCGCGAGTTTCGGGTGCCAGCCGCTCCTGGACCGCCTCCGGAATGGGGCCGGCTTGGCGATGGTGTGGCCGGTAGCGCAGCGTCAGCACTCGGCGCTGGCGGTCGGCGGCTCTCCAGGGCAGGACCCCGTGGGTTACACATTCGGGCATGACCACCACATCCCCGGCCGCGGGCGTGATATTGACGACCCCCGGCGGTACCTCCCCTTCGATGTGACCCTGATTAAAAAGCTGCGGCGGCCGGTCGAACTCGCTTTTGTGCGACCCCGGCACCACGAGTAGCCCGCCATCACCGGGAAGCACGTCGTCCAGATAGGGAAAGACCACAAAGTCGTCGCAGTAGATGCGTCCCCGGCGCACCTCGTAACGGGCGCTCTCAAAGCCGTAGTCGTCGCGGGCGCAGTGCAGTTGCACCGCTTCGGTGTGTCCGTCGGGAGAGTCGAGCATCATGGTACCGCTGGCGAGCATGGGTTTGCCGTTGGTCAACTCCAGCACGATGGGCCAGACGGCAGGCAGAAAGACCAGCTTTTCCAGCGCTCGGTCGAAGGCGAAGCCGTGAGCAAAGCCCTTGAGATTTTCCGATCGTCCGAAATGCGGCGGCAGGTCTTCCGGTGCGCTGTCGATGTAGCGATTGGCGGCATCCGAAGCCGCATCCAGTTCCTCCGGGGTCAGGACGTTCTGCAGGTGCAGAAACCCGCACAGATCAAAAAGATAGCGTTGTTCTTCGGTCATCATCGTCAGCCTTGCCTTTCGTCAGAATAGCGAATTGGGGCACCGTTAGAATCAAAGAGTTTGCGTAGATAATCGCAACCAATTGCGCGAGGTTGGAACATTCTACGTAACTCATTGTAATAAATTGAGATATAATGATTCTTCTGAAATCTGACGTGCCTAGCACTACCGCACAAATTTCGCATCGCCTCAACAATACTTATTATGCTAAACGCATCCTCAGGATCCGAACTAGGCACAGAATGAAACATGAGCACCGCAAACGTTGAAACACTGCAGTTGCCTTCGTACTTAGGCGGAGAAGCGATCGGTTCGACGGATACTTTGACCGTCCATTATCCCTACGATGGTTCGATTGCCGGTACGGTTAGCAAGATCACCGGCGATCACCTCGACCTCGTGATTGACCGCACACTGTCCTTTGACGGACAATCGTCGCGCTTCGATCGGTCGCAAGTGCTGACCAGAGCTCGCGAGCTTCTGCTTGAGCGGGCGGGCGAGTTTGCCAACCTGATCCGCATGGAGTCCGGGCTGTGCATGCGGGAGACCAAGTACGAGGTGGGGCGTGCCTGTGACGTTTTTCAATTCGCCGCGGCCGAGGCATTAAAGGACGATGGCGAAATATTCTCCGGCGATGTATCGCCGAAAGGTGAGCCGCGGAAGATCTTTACGGTTCGCGAACCGGTGCGGTTGGCACTTGCCATTACACCCTTCAATCATCCACTGAATCAAGTTGCGCACAAGGTTGCACCGGCAATCGCGGCGGGTGTGCCCATGCTCGTCAAGCCATCGGAAAAAACCCCGCTGACCGCCATTCGGCTTTGTGAATTGCTCTACGATGCCGGTCTGCCCAAGCAGATGCTCAGCGTCTTCGTCGGGGACATCGACACCGTTGTCGAGCCATTAATCGCGGATGAGCGGATCGAACTGATCACGTTCACTGGCGGAACAGCCACCGGGAAACGCATTGCTCAGTTGGCGGGCTACAAGAAATTGTGCTTGGAGTTAGGTGGTAATAGTCCGTTGATCATTCTGGATGATGCGGACCTCGATCTGGCGGCGACGCTGGCGGCAGAAGGATGTTTTCGCAATTCGGGCCAACGTTGCACGGCTGTGAAGCGATTGCTCGTCCATCAGAAAATTAAGAATGTATTTGTGGATAAGTTCCTTGAACGAGCGGCCACGTATCGAGCCGGTGATCCGGCGGACCCAGATACCATCGTGGGTACGGTGATTGATGACGCGGCGGCAAAACTGCTTGAGCAACGCGTCCACAAAGCCGTGGATCAGGGTGCGAAAGTGCTGCTGGGTGGAGGACGCAGTGGTGCGCTAGTAGAGCCAACGGTAATCGACGATGTCCCGCGCGACGCGGAAATGATTCGGGAGGAATCGTTTGGTCCGCTGGCCCCCATCATCGAGATCTCCGACATGGACGACGCCATTGCGGTCGCCAACGATTCCAAGTTCGGACTCTCCTCGGGCGTAGTAACCAATCACCTGCCTAGCGCACTGGAATGCGTCCGCCGCATTCGGACGGGGACGGTCAACATCAATCAAGTTCCCGGCTATCGCATTGAATGCTCTCCGTTTGGCGGCGTAAAAGACTCTGGCTTAGGGGTTAAGGAAGGCGTAATCGAGGCCATGAAGTTCATGACCAACGTAAAGACGTTCTCGCTGCCGTGGTAATCACCAGTCAATCCGACGTGAAAAGGATAATACAATGAAAAGACTCTTTATTGTCACCGCTATAGCGTTTTCAAGCTTATTCTCTTGTTCAGAAAACGATGACACGCCGCTTGAGACACCCAATACAAATCCAACAGGTTTATTTACACAAACGCTTTCCCACGATGGTATAACAAGAGAGTACGTTATATATGTGCCTGATTCTTATGATGGAACTTCAGAGGTTCCACTAATGCTTAACTTTCACGGATTCGGTGGGATTGCAGACCAATACTTAAAATACGCCGATATGCGGCCTTTGGCAGATACGGAAAATTTTATTCTGGTTTATCCTCAAGGCACCTTGCTGGATGGAGATCCGCACTGGAATGCTGGTTTAGAATCAGATAAAAATAAAAGTGATGCGGACGACTTCGGCTTTGTGGAAGCATTAATTGATGAAATTTCTTCCAATTATAACATTGATTCAGCAAGAGTATATTCCTGTGGTTACTCAAACGGCGCTTTCTTTACTTATGCACTTGCTTGCTACCATAGCGATAAAATAGCAGCCATAGGTTCTGTTGCTGGAACAATGATGGAGGAAACACATAACAACTGTAACCCATCACACCCTACGGCTATGATTAATATTCACGGTACAGCAGACAAGTCTGTCCCTTATGGTGGGGAGTTTGAGGGATTATCATCAATTGATGAAGTGCTTGCTTATTGGACAAGTTTTAATAATACCAGTACTACTCCAATAGTAAATAGTATGGATGATAGTGGAATGACAATAGAACACTATTCCTATACAGACGGAGACAATAATACTGCTGTAGAACATTACAGGATTATCGACGGAGGGCATGTCTGGTTTGATATGAGCTACGACGGCTCCAGTACCAGTCGTTTAATCTGGAATTTTGTGTCGAGATATGATATTGGAGGATTGCGATGAGTAACGGATGGAAGGATACGCGTGGTTATTATCCTGGAGATTGGGTCAGGCCCAGGCAGAACGCGGAACATTGGCGTCCATTGGTCGATTGGACGGAGGTTTTCCCGGGCCATCGCTCCGTCGATCGAACGGGCGCGTTCGAACTCTACGATGCCCCCATTGGCGTCCGCTTGACAGTCGAGGAGGCGGACAAATCGGCTCCGCTCGAGTTCGAGGGCCAAGCGGAAGGTGACGTCGATGGCGTAGGCAATTCCGTGCGGGTGTGGCAGGCGGATGACCAATACCACCTGCTCTACTACGAGGGGAGACGCGTCGCTTATGCGGTAAGTGAAGACGCGTACCGCTGGACACGACCCGCCTTGGGCATCATCGAACGGAACGGCTCAAAAGAAAACAACCTAGTTACCGATGTGGGGGGCGACCTGCTCAAAGCGGTATTCGAGGATCCAACCGCGCCACCTGAAGAGCGGTTTAAAGGCATGGGTTGTGAGGGGGCTATGATCAATTCGGAGACCGGAGAGCTCGCCAACGCGGGCGAGGAGGTCGACGATGAATACATACAAAAATGGTGGGCCGATCAGGAATACTTGGGTCCAGCCTACAAGGGCCCCAGACTGCTTCTCAAGGGTCGGGTAATGGGGTGGGTCTCCCCAGACCGCATTCACTGGAAGCGGACCGACAAGATTCTCGCCGATTTTCCCATGGACGGAGGCCTTTCCGTCAGATACGACGAGCAATCCGGTTACTACTACGCCTACTGTCGCATTCAGGGCGTCCCCCAGGAACAGTTCGACCTGATCGGCAGCGGCGTTCCAGAGGATGGCATCTTCCACCGGGCGATCGGGCTGACCCGGACCAAGGACTTCAATCACTGGCCCGCTCCTAAGCTCCTCCTCTTTCCAGACGGTCAAGACGAGCCCGACCTCTCGTTCTACGGCGGCGACTACTTTCCCTATCCGGGTAGAGACGATCTGCACTGCATGTTGGTACAGGCCTACCATCACGCCACCGACCACGTGGACAGCCAGCTCGCCATCAGTCGCGATGGTTTGATTTGGCAGCGGCCGGAGCGCAAGCCGATTATTCCGGTGGGCGGTCCGGGTGCGCCCGATTCGGCCATGGTCTATTCCTGGGGCAGCGGCATCGCGGAATTGCCGGACGGCACTTGGGGGTCTCTCTACGGAGGGCACACGTCGCTGCACAACGCACCGCAGAGAGGAGCGGCGGTGTTACAGTGGGCACGGTGGCGGCCTCACAGATTCTGCGGTATTGAAACGGATGTGGAGGGTCGGTTTACCGTGCCGACCGTAGTGAGGACCGCCAGTCAACTGAGGCTCAACTACCGCTGTCGCCCGGGTGGCTGGATCAAGGTCGAGATTCTGCGCAACATTCCCTCGCGGATTCACCCCGACGTCGATCCGGTCGCCGGCCTAACCTTTGCAGAAAGCGATCTGCTACAAGGAGATTCGCTCGACCAGACGGTCACCTGGAACGGCAACAGCGACTTGTCCGAGGTGGGTGAGATGTTGGCGATTCGGATCCGGATGTTTCAGGCAAAGATCTTCGCGTACCGCGTTTAAGAAGCATGAGGATCGGGTTGCTAGGAGGCTGATCGCATGACAGGTAATCAGACGGGCGCGGTCCCTAAGTTGGTCGAAGTCAGGGCGACGCAAGTATCGCCGCCCCCCGGATGGGCGCTGCTGGAACGCCGCTTGATGAAGCTGATGGAGGACGCGGTCGAGCCAATGGTCGACAAGTACGCGGAAAAGGGCGGAGCATTCTACTACGCCGATGATCTCGACGACTTGTACGAAAGGGTGTATAACTGGGGCCTGTTCTACGCGATGGGGGCCGACCGCAAGGTGCTCGACCTTGGGTTGCAGCAATGGCACGCAACCACCCGGTTCTTCGCCGACGACATCGTCAGCCGCGTCCACCCCCGCTTTCAACCCCAGATCCACAACGAGTACTACAACCAAGCCGCCGCCGGCGCCAACGAGTGGTACCACCAGGGCGAGGGTAACATGGCCTTCTACCATTTCGGCTTGGCCGATCCCACCATTTCGGAAAACGTGCGCCGCGCCAGACGGTTCGCGGCGATGTTCATGGATGAGGATCCCGAGGCCCCCAACTACGATCCCCGGCACAGGATCTTCCGCAGCCCCATTCAGACCAGCGTCGGCCCCATGCGCCACGCCACGGTGGACAACGTGATCATGTGGCTGCAAGGAGGGGAAACGGATTACGAGAAGGGATATCGCCCCTACAGGGTGCGGGCCACCCTCGATCCGGTGGTGACAGACCTCGAGGGGAACTGGTTCGAGAATCCCGCGCGCCGGGAGGAGATCCTAAAGCTGTTCGACCACATCGTCCTCAACGGCGACGTCCCCCACAGCCTCGGTGCCACCGGCCTCATCACCAACGCCTTCCTCTATACCGGCGAGGACAAGTACAAGCAGTGGGTGCTCGACTACACCGAGGGATGGATGGAGCGCATCGAGCGCAACGGCGGCATCCTGCCCGACAACGTCGGGCCGACCGGCCAAATCGGCGAAAACCGCAACGGCCTCTGGTGGGGCGGGCTCTACGGCTGGAACACCTTCGTCGGCCACTACATCATGTTCAGCGCCCTCACCATCGCCGCCGAGTGCGCCCTCCTGCTCACCGGCGACTTTGGCTATCTCAAACTGCTGCGCTCGCAGATCCAGCTTCTCATGGACAACGCCATCACCCGCGAGGATGGCCAGCTTCTGTTGCCGGCCCGCTACGGTCCGGACGGCTGGGAGTACGCGAGGGACGACTACGACTACGAAAAAGGCCGGTTCGTGCCCTACCGCATGCAGGAGTTGGCCCACCTCTATCACGCCTCAATGTCCCAAGAGGACTACGACCTCATCGTCCGCATTCGGGACACCGACAAAATGCGCGACTGGAACCACGCGCCCGTCCTCGGAGAGAAGAGCTACGCCGACACCGAGCTGGCGCGCTTCCAGTACTACGACGGCAAGAACCCGGACTGGCCCGAGAAGATCCTACAGGCGGAGTATCAGAATGCCTTGAACGACTTCCAGTCGATACTGAACGAAACCCGCGATGCCAAGACCTTGATCGCGGACAATCCCTCTCCCCCCACTACGGTCTATACCAAGGGGTTGACGCAGGTGACGATGGGAGCGCCGCAATCGGTGTACACCGGAGGGCTATTGCGCGCCACCGTCCGCTACTTCGATGCAGACCGCACGCGGCCGGGCCTGCCGCCCGACGTGGCTGCTCTCGTCGACAAACTAGGAGCTGACAGCGCAGGTCTTCAGCTTGTCAACCTGAACGCTGGCGAGACGCGCAACCTGATCGTGCAGGCCGGGGCTTTCGCCGAGCACGAATTTGTCGAACTGACGCATGAAGAGCAGACCGTCCAGGTGGAGTCGAAGTACTTCGCAGTGCAACTCCCCCCCGGCACCTCCATCCGGCTGGACGTGGGCATGCGCCGCTTTGCTCACCGGCCGACCTATGCCTTCCCTTGGCACGGGGACGCTATCCCGGTGCCGTACCAGTAGCTCTCCACATAGCGTCAACCATCAACATCAGGGCATCCAGATATTCCACTTGCCATACTTTTCCCAGATGCGACAGGCGTCACAGGTACACATCAACCGGAGTGCAAAACGCGGTTTGTTACTTGTATTGAGAGATCCAGAGTGTATCAACAGATAATGAAAAAACAGCACATCTCCTCGGGACGGCCTCAACTCAATCGGCTCTCCCAGACCGAACCTTTGTTGCGGCTTCTTAAAATCTGACAGCATTTGATACCGGTCAGAGTTCTGCACTGCCGCCTTGCTGAGCTTCCGATGCGATCCTGGCCAGACCGCAGTACCACCACCCTGCGCAACACCAGAATCGAGATAGGTCAGGGAAGAGACGCGGAATGACCCAGGAAAGACATTGAAAGGTCGATGTCCACCATCGACGTGCCCATTGCTATAATCCCAGTCTTTCGCAACCGGAAATACACTGCGTGCCCAGACTCCCTCTGGTTGTGGCTTCTGACAGTGAAATGCACCTGCATTTTCCCGAGCCAGTTGGCTCTGCACTTCGTAAAACGCGGGCGTACAACAAGCCAACAACGCGGGATCTTGAACCCCAAAATGTTCAATCACCCCCTGGCTGACGATTGTGTTTACCCCATCTGTTTCGTCTGGCAAAGGAGACCACGAAGCTGGATCATCCCGATCCATCCTGAGCACAGACCACATCGCAGCTTCCGCATTGGCAATTGTCTCTTCTGGAATCAATCCCGACACCAGCACATACCCATCTCGGTCATATTGCGTCAGTTGCTCTTGTGAAAGCATAGACTCCTCCTCGACAGATCGAATTTATAGGAAAAATAAGACATCGATATTGGTACTATGCAGTCCTCAGCCCCCAGCCCCCGCTTCTCAATGCTTACACGCCACATGTCGATCTTCGTAGATTCCCTTTGGAAATCTTTCTGGATTGAGTTCTTCGGGCATATAATGCCATGCCGTGCTATAGCGCGTGCGATTGCTGTGGTTGTCATAGGCACCGTGCAGGAGATTGGCGGAAAACAGCACAACCGTACCAGCGGGAATGACCACATCCACAGCCTGCGATTCATCCACCTTTGTCCAACTGCCATGCCTGCTTGGATTTCTGCGGTGCTCGACAATCTCGCCCATCCGGTGGCTGCCGGGCACCACCCGCAAACACCCATTCTCCACATCTGAATCTTCCAGATAAATCCCGCAACTGATAATGCGATCCGTATCGGTGCCAAAATAAAAGTTGTCCTGATGCCAGCCTGTTGACGTGCCGCCATTGGGCAACTTGGGAAAAAACTTGGTGCCAAACACATCGATATTTTCACCAATCAATACGGCCACGCGGTCTAAAATCGCCGGCTCACGCGCCAGCTCCAACACGCGGCCATCGACCACGCAAACCCCCTGAACTTTGTGCAACAAACCCGCCTGGGGTTCGCCGCGCTCGTCCAACTCAAGCGACCAGTGCGGCACCTGCTCGGTCAATTTACTCCCCTCTGCGACCAGTTCATCAAACACCTGCTTGTAATAGGCCAATCGCTCGCCTTGAATCAGGGCTGCAAAAACGAGATAGCCCTCTTCTCTAAACTGCCGTATCTGTTCGTCTGTCAACATAAAAACCTCTCCTTATTTTCGAACTCTCAGCTATAGCCCTTGCATCGCTGATTCGGGATCGAGAATTACATCAGCAGCAATCAAGCGATCCTGTAGCTCGGCCATCGGCACGCTGCGACTATCCACTCCGGTTGCCCTTGCTATCGCCGCGGCCGTGCCAGCAGCCTGCCCCATGCCCATCGAGTTAGCTGTGACTCGACTTGATGCTAGGGCCTCTGAAGTTGCCGAGTGGCAACGACCCGCAACCCAGAGATTCTCTACGCCCTGCGGCAGCAACGTTCTGTACGAAATATCGTACGGCGGTACGATCGGCTGATCGTGATACCCGGCTGCGTCCTTGGGATGCCGGTCTATCCGCCACGCCCCAAGCACTACCACGTCATCCTGTCGTTTCGCAGTTCTTATATCGTCGCCGGTCAGCACGTAATCGCCGACGATTCTTCTGGATTCTCGCGCTCCAGCCGTCGGACCACTGGTGAAAAAGTACGCGTCTTTGAACTCGGGAAGTGCTTCTTTCCAGAGCTCGAACATGGTCCACGCATCGCGTCGGCCTTGGATTTCTGCGTTCGTCCAGTCTTGCGGATTCGTTGCGTTGCCGGGCGTGCGAATCACATTGAAATAGATGTCTCGACCTGAGAAAGTTGCCGGCCACGGACCACCATAAAGGCCGATCTTTCCTGCGGCACGTGCTTTCTCGAGAACTGCCGCACATTTGCGACGCAGCTCAAATGTAAGTTCAACAAAACCAATTCGGAAGTGCAAGCTCATCGGCTGAAGCGACTCGGCGACTTCGTATGGACATCCTGCCCAAGCGGCGACATCGGCATCACCCGTGGCATCGATAACGTATCGGGGTCGTATGGCGACGAGGCCGTCTTTGTTACTGACTACGACACTGTCCACCCGGTCGCCCTTCACGATCACGTCAGACACCTGGGTGTGAAAAAGCAGCTTCACGCCAGACTCGACTAAAATGTCATCCGCAGCCTTCTTGAACAACTCCGGATCCGTGCGCGGAATTACGCGATCAGGATGCTTTTCGACCTCGGTGAAATCGCCGTTCACGTTGTATGAGAGATGTGGAGCCTGCCCAGGCTCAACCACACCCATTCGTTCGAGCATCTCAAAGACAAGCCCACCCACAACAGGCTTACCCGTCTCTTCATAGACGAATCCATCAAACGCCGAGCCGATGATGTTCGTAAAGAACCCACCGGCAAATCCCATGCGGTCAACTGCCATCACAGAAGCCCCGTTCCGCGCCGCGCCAACCGCCGCACCAATGCCCGCCAGCCCCGTTCCGCAAACGAGAACATCGGGTTCGGCGACTACGGAAATTGATTTTGTGTACTGGATTAGTGACATGGTTTGCTTCTTTCTTAATTCGCTCAATTAATGTATAGGAAGAATAAGGCACCGCTATCGGTACTATGCAGTTCGCTGAAAATGGACGCAAGGGGCCAGCAGGTCCCTGATGAATCGCTTGCCGTCGCACCGAATCGTTCGGGAATGCTCAGAGTACCGTTGTAAAGGATTTCGGCGCGTTTCAGGGGCTTCCGCCACCCGTCCTCGGTATGCGGAGGGTGGTCGCCCGAACCTGCCCAATTTTACGCCAGATGCCACTTGCCTGGAAACGAGAGAACGCCCTTTATTATTCCTAAATTTCGCAGGCTTGCAACAATCCCAGAAGGTTGCGCCATACTCAGAACATTTCACAGGAGGAACGAAATGACTTCCAACCAAGACTGGTGGCCAGATCAACTGAACCTGAAGGTTCTCCGCCAGAATTCTCCCCTGTCCGATCCGATGGACGAGGATTTTGACTACGCCGAGGCGGTTAAGACCCTCGACGTCGATGCGCTGAAGCAGGACATCGAAGAGGTGATGACGACCTCGCAGGACTGGTGGCCAGCCGACTACGGCCACTATGGACCGCTCTTCATCCGCATGACGTGGCACGCCGCCGGCACGTACCGCATCAGCGACGGCCGCGGCGGTGGCGGCTCCGGCCACCAACGCTTTGCACCCCTCAACAGTTGGCCCGACAACGCGAGCCTGGACAAGGCGCGCCGCTTGCTCTGGCCGGTCAAGCAGAAGTACGGTCGGAAGATCTCCTGGGCCGACCTGCTCATCTTCGCCGGCAACTGCGCCTTAGAGTCGATGGGATTCAAGACCTTTGGTTTCGCCTTTGGACGCCCGGATGTCTGGGAGGCGGACGAGACGGACTGGGGCGACGAGACGACATGGCTCGACGATGAGCGCCACGACGGAGACGGCGAGCTTCAGGGACCGCTCGGTGCCGACCACATGGGCCTGATTTACGTAAACCCAGAGGGGCCGAACGGCAACCCGGACCCGTGCGCCGCAGCAAAATACATTCGCCAGACGTTCAAACGTATGGCGATGAATGACGAGGAGACGGTCGCGCTTATTGCCGGCGGCCACACGTTCGGCAAAGCACATGGCGCTGCCGCTGAGGATAATGTCGGTCCCGAACCAGAGGGGGCCAGCATGGAGGAGCAAGGCTTCGGCTGGCAGAACCGCCATGGCAGCGGCAAGGCCGGTGACACGATCACCAGCGGCCTAGAAGGTGCCTGGACCAACAACCCGGTGAAGTGGGACAACAACTTCATGGAGAACTTGCACGGCCACGAATGGGAGCTGACGAAGAGCCCTGCTGGGAAATCGCAATATGCCCCCAAGAATGCCGATGAAGTAGCCACTGTGCCAGACGCGCACTGTCCTTCAAAGAAGCACGCCCCCATGATGCTCACCACGGACCTTTCGCTGAGGGAAGACCCGGACTACGCGCCGATTTCCAAGCGCTTCCTCGAAAACCCCGCAGACCTCGAAGACGCCTTTGCCAAGGCGTGGTTCAAGCTGCTCCACCGCGACATGGGGCCCCTTAGTCGGTATGTCGGACCCTTGGTTCCCGCAGAGCCGCAGTTGTGGCAAGATCCCGTCCCCGCCGTGGATCACGAGTTGGTCGGGGACCAGGACGTCGCCGACCTCAAAGCGAAAGTCCTCGCCTCGGGATTGTCCGTTTCCCAACTGGTCTCGACCGCTTGGGCATCGGCGGCATCGTTCCGCGGCACCGACAAACGCGGCGGCGCGAACGGAGCGCGCATCCGCCTCGCCCCGCAAAAGGACTGGGAAGTGAACGACCCGTCCGCGCTCAACGAGGTGCTGCAGACCATAGAGCAGATCCAAGCGGATTTCAACAGCTCGCAGGACGGTGGCAAGAGGGTCTCCCTCGCCGACCTGATCGTCTTGGCCGGCTGCGCCGGCGTCGAGCAGGCTGCCCAGAACGCTGGTCATGACGTGCAGGTTCCCTTTGCACCGGGGCGCACGGACGCGTCGCAGGAATGGACCGACGAGGAGTCGTTTGCCGTGCTCGAACCCACCGCAGACGGGTTTCGCAACTACCTCCAAGCAGGGCAGGGAGGTAAACCGGAAGACCTGCTGGTGGAGCGGGCATGCCTGCTGACGCTGACCGCTCCCGAGATGACGGCGCTCGTTGGCGGCATGCGCGTCTTGAATGCGAACACCGGGCAGTCTGAGCACGGAGTGTTTACCGAGCGGCCGGGGACGTTGACCAATGACTTCTTCGTGAATCTGCTCGACATGAACACCGAGTGGAACGCGACCTCCTCGGCGGAGGGCGTGTTCGAGGGTCGCGACAGCCAGACTGGTGATCTCAAGTGGACCGGCACTAGGGTGGACCTCGTCTTCGGTTCAAACTCCGAACTCCGAGCTTACGCGGAAGTTTACGGATGCGACGATGCGCAGGAGGTGTTCGTGCGCGACTTCGTGGCCGCGTGGGACAAGGTGATGAATCTCGATCGCTTCGACCTAGCGTAATCTCAAGGGGTGCGGGACGGTAAGGCCCGCACCCCATCCTCTATCCACTGGTGGACGACGGGCGCTTATATTTCTTTTCATTTGAATCAAGTATAACATTATTACCATAGGCTTTGCCGGCTGCCCGCGCTTCCGCGTCCTGGTGTGGTCTTGCGAGCATCCCGGCAGTAAAGGAGAGTGCCACATGTATTTCGTAGTTTTCGCGACTCACAAGGCAGAAATGGGACAGGAAAGGCTTCGATTGCAGGATGCATTCGCCGCCTATATTCACGATCATACCCATCATCCTGATGTGACCGTTCATCATGGTGGGCAGACGCTCAGCGAGAGTGACCAGACCGTTACCGGCTTGGCCCTCGTGCTCGAAGCTCCCTCGCTCGAGGTGGTACAGGCATTTGTCGCCGACAGTCCCTATGCTCAGGCGGACACCTTTGCCGAGTCCCACATCCGCCCATGGAACTGGTTGACGGGACGCCCTAGCTGAGCGCGAGGATCACAAGGTGTGCGTGGGCTAGCCGAGGGGTCTCGTGAGCAGCCGTGACGAGCAAAGCGCTTCTAACGTTCAATACGAACCCGACGAGAATCCTCCGGCGCTTGTATCTCTGGGCAGCGGCCTGCAGCTAGTAGTTCTCGGCATAACAAGCATCATCTTTATCCCCACTATCGTCATCCGGGCCAGCGGCGGAACCGATGCGTACCTGTCCTGGGCCGTGTTCGGCGCGGTCGCCGTCAGTGGCATCTGCACGGCTCTGCAAGCGTTTAGGCTGAGCCGGGTCGGAGCGGGATACCTGCTCTTTATGGGTCCCGCCGGAGCCTATATCGGGGTCTGCGTCAGTGCGCTCAGCGAGGGTGGCCCAGCGTTGCTCGCCACCCTCGTCGTTGCATCGTCGCTCGTCCCGATCGCGATCTCGATGCGGCTGGCCCTGTTCAGGCGGCTTCTCACACCGACCATCGTCGGTACCGTGAACATGCTGATACCTGCGACCGTGCTGCCGGTCGTATTCAGTCGCCTAGCCGACGCGCCGCACGACACGGCGCTAAGTGCGCCGCTCACCGCGGTAGCGACGGGTCTGGTCATCGGCGGTATCTACCTGAAGGCAGGGGCAACGCTGCGTTTGTGGGCTCCGCTCATCGGGGTGATAGCGGGATCGGTTATTGGCGGATCGTTGGGTCTCTATGACTTCGGCCTGATTGCCCGGGTTCCGTGGATTGGTTTGCCACAAGGCCACTGGCCGGGTATCGGGCTCGACCTCGGTCCGGCCTTCGTGGAACTCCTGCCTGCCTTCGCGTTCGTAGCCCTCATCGGCGCTATCCAGACGATCACCGGGGCGGTCGCCATCCAGCGCGTGTCGTGGCGCCGGCCGCGGGCCGTGGACTACCGGGCAGTGGAGGGTGCGGTAGCCGCGGACGGCATCGGCAAACTGCTGTCAGGCATCACAGGGATTGTGCCGACTCAGACCATTGGAGTCAGTGTCCCCACGGTCGAACTGACGGGGGTCGCGGCCCGCCGCGTGGGAATCGTTGCCGCCGGCGTGCTGATTGTGCTGGCGTTCCTGCCCAAGGTCCTTGCCATGATCCTAGCGATACCCAGCCCGGTCGTCGTCGCCTATCTGACCGTCGTGCTGGCTATGACCTTCGTCCGTGGGATGACGGAGGTGGTGCAGGGCGGGATCGATCATCGCAAGGCACTGATCGCCGGTGTCGCCTTCTGGGTCGGCGTCGGCTGCCAGAACGATCTCTTATTCCCCGAGCTTCTCGCGGAGTTGGGTGGCGGCCTGCTGGGGAACGGCATAACAGCCGGGGGTATCGTGGCGATCCTCATGACCCTGTTTCTGGAAGCGACGGCACCCCACCGCAGCCGGATCGAAGTGGAGCTCGATATGTCCATGTTGCCGAAGATCAGGGAGTTCCTCGATGCGTTCGCATCCCGCAACGGCTGGGGGGCGAATATGGTCGACCGGCTCGACGCCGCCAGCGAGGAGACGTTGCTGACGCTGATCGAGCAGGACGAGGGCCGGGAGAGACGCGAGCGGCGGCACCTGCTCCTGAAGGCGCACAAGGAGAGCGGCGGCGCAGTCCTCGAGTTCATTGCCGCGGCCGGCAAGGAGAACGTTCAGGATCGGATCGGATTGCTGGCGGATCGGCCCGACGACGTGCTGATGGAGCGGGAAGTCTCGCTGCGGCTGTTGCGGCACATCGCGTCCTCTGTTCGCCACCAGCAATTCCACGACACGGATATCGTGACAGTCCACGTGAAAGTTCCGGAGACGGGCCATGGGAGTCGTTAAACCTACCGGCGAAGCGGAGGGTGCCGGCGCTCGGGGGGAAGCGACGAAGCCCGTCACTCAGCTAAAACACGAAGAAGAGTTCGAGCGGGCCTGGACCGACCCAAGCAACACCCGAATCGAGCTGTCTCCGGTGGACATCAACCTGGTACTCGCCCAGCATTACCGCACGAATAAACCGCTCAAGTTTACCCAGACCATGTTGTGGGACATGGAGGTGAAAAAGGCGTTCCGGCCCGATCTCTATATTCCTTCTGTTGTAACGGCGGGCAGCTCCCACTATTGGCACCAGCAAGCGGCGGCCGACGGAGCCGAATCCTTCGTGCGATGCTCGCGGCAGCGCCTCTGGCTTAAGCCGTCAGAGCACGGGTTGGTCCTCGAACAGGTCTTCCTTAACCCTGCGCGGCAGAGTGCCACTTTCATCGGGGCAGCGGAACTCCTCGACCAAGACGGGAACTTGCTTCGAGCAGGCGAAGGACAGCCTCTCTTTCACGTTGAGCATTCGGTCGATGGTCGCGAATTGCGACCTCTGAACCTGTGGCGCATCGTTTACCTCACGGACAGACCCGAGCAGAAACTGATCGAGCGGTTCACGCTTGCCAAGGACGTGTGGCTGCGTGAGTTCGTCGAAATCTACATCCGACGGGATTTGAAGATCGAGTTGACCCGGGTCTTGACGAAATCGGCCCAGTAGTGCAGGGACCGGTGTCGCAGTCGGGAGGACCACCCACCGAGAAACCTACAGGAGAGCCGCACAGATGAAGATCCAGGACATCCGCCACGTGGGGTTGCTGTCGCCGGCGATCGCGGCCCACGCCGACTACCACCTCGAGGTCTTGGGACTCCAATCGGTCGGAGAAGACCGGCACGCACGATATCTCCGCGCCGCGTCGCCCGAGCACCACATTCTCAGCCTGCATCCGGCCGACCGGCGCGGGCTCCACCACCTCGCCTTCAGCCTTGACGGACGCGCAGCAGTCGACGCGGCGGCAACTGAACTCGAACGGCGGGGAATGACTCTCGTGGCGCAGCCGGACGATCTGGACGAACCCGGCGGCGGATACGGGCTGCGGTTTCTCGACCCGGAGAACCGCTGCATCGAGCTATCGGCCGGCGTGGCCGAACACCCGAACGGTTGGTCTGCCGAGAAAGCCAGCCCCCGCCGGCTGTGCCATGTGGGTCTCAACACTCCGTGGTTCGAGCAGATCGTGGAGTTCTACACCGATTTTCTCGGGTTTCGGGTCTCGGACTGGATTGAGAACCAGATGGTCTTCCTGCGATGCGACCGGAGACATCACGTCATTGTCTTCAATCGCGCAGATCACGCATCGGTCCACCATGTTGCGTACGTGATGGCGAACGTGGACGACGTGATGAAAGGGGTCTCCAAGCTGCGCACCCGAGGGCAGGAACCCGACTGGGGACCGGGGCGTCACGGCCCGGGCAACAACATCTTCTGCTACTACGAGGATCCGGCTGGATACGTGAACGAATTCTCAAGCGACATAGAGTTCATCGAAGACGAAGCAACGCGCAAACCCGCGGTGTGGAAACGAGTGCCGGAAACTGCGGACTTCTGGGGTACGGCCGGGCCGCCCAGCCCCGACGTTCGGAAGGCAATGGCCGGCGATCCCGATCCCGGCTGGGCCATCTCGGGAGGAGAAAACGAATGAAACTCGTCCTGTTCGATGATGCCAAGACCGGCCTGCTCCGCGATGGCCGGGTAGTAGACCTCAGTCCGGTACTCGGCAGCTTGGCTGAGCAGCCCGCGCAATGGCGCATGGAAGCGGTGATCGAAGCCTTCGACGAGTACCGCCCGCAGTTCGAGCAACTCGCAGAGAGCGAGCAGGGCGTACCCTGCGATTCCGTGCAGATCCAGGCACCGCTACCGAGGCCGCGTCACCTGCTCTGCGCGTTCTCGAACTACCTGGAACGGGAGGGCGCGCAGAGAGGCATCATCGATTTCTTCTACAAGGGCGCGACGAGCATCGTCGGCACGGGAACGACGATAGAGGTACCCGACCTAAAAGGCGCATCGGCCTATCAGCCAGAGCCGGAGATCGCATACGTGATCGGCAAGCAGGCGCGGCATGTGTCCGAGGAAGACGCCATGGACCACGTCTTCGGGTACGTCAACTTCATCGACGTGTCTTGCCGGGGTCTGCAGGGGCGGCGCACCACCTTCCTTTCAAAGGGGATCGACGACTGGGCACCGATGGGCCCTGCACTCGTCACCAAAGACGAGATCGCCGACCCGCAGGACGTACGGGTGCGGCTGTGGCTGAACGAGGAGCTTCAGCAGGACTACAGCACGTCGGCGATGGCGTACCCAATCGCTGAGCAGATCGTCTGGCTCAGCCAGTACATCACCCTCATGCCCGGCGACGTGATCGCGTGCGGCACGCACCACGGGGGCCTCTGCAACATCAACGACGGGGACCGCGTCGACGTCGAAGTCGACGGGCTGGAGCGGCTCTCCATCGCAGTGCGCTCACATGCGCCAAGGCTCACCGAGCGGTGGCGTCCGCCCGGCGTGCGCGATACAGGTCCAGCTACTGCATAGCGAAGCGCAAGCGCAGATAGTTGTCGTTTATCGGCGGCGTGATCACCTATTTTATTGTGATTCAGTTTCTGTTTTGGCCAACCCGTCCTCTTACTGCCTGAGAAGGAGAGCTCCATGCGGCGGCGCAGAACGATCTACCACAACGACGCGCGGCACTCGTACCTATGGCACTTCGAGCCGCCCATGCGGCTCGAAGACGCCTGGATACCCATCGACGAGGTGGCGGGCACGGCTGTCGACACCTTCAGCTACTGCGTCGAACGCGGCGACGGTGCCTTCTACCCCACGAAGGTGGGGAAGATGTTCGCCATTGAGGACGGCAAGCCGCGGTCGGAGCAAAATTACGTGTGGCGGGCGGCGGCGTGCATGCTCAGCCTGATGGAGCGCGGCCTCGACCCGCTGCGAGTGCTCGTCGACCGCGCCCACGAGCACGGCTTGGACTTCATCGCCAATCTGCGCTTGCAGCGGCTCGGCGGCATGTATCCGGAGCTCGAAATCGAGAACGGCGGCGCCGGCTGGGCCGAGGAGCGCGTCCGGGATCTCAAGTGCGATGTGCTGCGCGAGCTCGTCACCGAATACCCCATCCAAGGCGTCGAGCTGGACTTCACGGCAGCCTTCGGCGAGAGCGAATTCTTCTACTTCAAAGACGGAGGGACTCCTGAAAACACGGCAGCCATGACCGAGTGGGTGCGGCGCTCGGCGGAGATGGTGCGCTCGCGGTCGGGCGAGCCGGGCTTGGTGGGCGCGCGGATCTTCCCTACGGAGCAGGGCAACCTCAAACAGGGTCTCGATGTGAGGACATGGCTCGGCGAAGGGCTGCTCGACTTCGTCGTGCCGGTGGCCTACATCTACACCGTTCTTGATCCCGACATGCCCTTCGACTGGGTGGTCGAGCCGGCCCACGACGCGGGTGCCTCCGTTTACGGATTCCTGCAGCACTACACGCAGGAGCAAATCGTCGGTGCCAGCGGCAGGCGGTACCCCAATATAGAGCACTTCCGGGCCGCCGCGGCCAACTACTGGGAGAAGGGCGTCGACGGCCTGTACACCTGGATGATGGACTGGCCCCTCGGCGACGCGGAGCGCAACATCCTCACCACGATCGGCGCGCCGCAGCTCGTCCGCGAGCGCGACAAGCGCTATGCCCTAGCCCGCAAGTACGACGGCGCAGCGCGGGTCGACTATCGCCACCACATCCCGCACGAGCTTTCCCCGCCTCTCCCCACTGCGGCTCACCAAATCCCCTTCACCATCGCCGACGACATTGCCGCGTCCCACAGCCGCGTCCGCGGGACGACGCTGCGCATCTACCTGACCAACGTCGTATCCGCAGACCAGTTCAACATCGCCCTGAACGGACACTCGCTGGCTGGCGAGACGTGCCGCCGCGTCTGGAAGCAGGACGACGCCTATCCCTACACCAACCCGCGCAACCACTGGCTGGAGTTCGATCTCGTCGCCTGCGTACCCCGCAAGGGCGGGAATTTGCTGGAGGTGTCGCTGGAGAGCCGACCGGACGGCCTGACCGGCAGCGTCACCATCGAGGAGGTCGAGGTGGAGGTGCGCTACAGCCCGTATCCGATGGGGCTAGGGGGTTCCACTCACGATCTGAGGTGACGCATAAAGATCGGGCCTAGCCTCGTTCGCGGTGAAGCAGCCGGATGATCGCGCCTGCTCTATTAAATCTTTCGAGACCTCGGTCACGATCATGCCTTCGACTGGCGCGTGTTCGTCGATGAATTGACCGTTCGGGTCAATCGCGAAGGCGAGCCCTGGAAACCATGCGTTGCCGCTCTTGCCCGCCTGGTTGGCGTAGAAAATGTAGAGCGCATTGTCCACGGCCCTTGCTGGCAAAACTTGGGCGGCAAGCTGTCGATGTTCGGCGGCCTGTTCGGTCTGATCGCCGTCAGGGGTGACGCTGTCAGCACAGCCACTGGCACCCACGGCGAGGAGGAAAAAGTCCGCGCCCTGCTGTGCGGCGGTTCGGAAGATCTCCGGAAACCTCAGGTCGTAGCAAATCCCCACACCGAAGGTCCACCCTTGCGATGTCACAACGGGGAGCTGGCTCCCCGGTTCGAACCAAGCCCGCTCGGTTTCATTCGGGATGTGCAGTTTGGTGAAGGTCGCGAGGTACCCGCCGGGTCCTACGATGTAGGCGCTGTTGCGATAGCGCTCGCCCGCCGGCTCGATGGTACCGACGACAAGAGTCATGTCGAGTTCGCGGCAGAGCGATTCGAGGAACGGAACCGATTGCTCGGTCGCTGCTTCTGCGATCCGCATGGACTCCTCGGGGGGAATGTCCGACTTGTTCATCGAGCCGGTGATGCACTCTTCGGGAAACAGCGCAAACGCGGCGCCTTGCTCGCGAGCCTTGCTCGACCACTCGGCAATCCGGTCGAGGTTGGTCGCGGGGTCGCCCATCGCGCTGTGCATGGCGATGGATGCGACATGTGTTTTTGTGTTGTTCATAGTTCCTGGCCGCCGTTCAGTTGTCCTCCACCGACCCATCCTCGTTGATGTGGGGAGAGACCTGGATGTACTGCGCCTCCGCCATGGCCGCGATCTTCTTGAACTCCGAGATGCCGCCGCAGTGGACGATGACCGCTCGGTCCGTTCCGTTTAACACAGGTAGTCGACGCAGGTGGCGGCGTGGACCTTCAGCACCTGTCCGAACTCCGCCTCGCGGATCTGCTCGTCGGGAACGGCGATGTTCTCCAGGTCCGTACCGTAGATCGCCGCAGGGATGCCCCGGCGCCACCAGAAGCGGGTATCCGTGGAGCCGTAGCTGACGTTGGCCTCGATCTCACGCCCGGTGATCCGTCGCGCGTTGGCGGCCACGGCCTGCACGATCTCCTCGTCGGGGGCCGAATAGGCCGACTCCAGACACACCACCCACTCCACGTCGATCTCCCCGCGGTCGAGGCCCGTGCCGGCCAGCACCTCCTCCACCTTCTCCTGCAGGTCCTGCGTGGACACGCCGACCGGCGTGCGCAGGTCGATCTCCATGCGGCAGGCCGTGGGGATCGTGTTGCTCTGTACGCCGCCCTGAATCACGCCCACGTTGACCGTGGTCGAGTCCGCCACCCAGTCCCTGCCCGTCAGTTCACCGCCACGCACGGCCCGTTCCCGGCCCCGGGCGACGGCGTCGGCCACGTCGGGCGGCGTATCGAGACGCCAGCCCTTCAGCCTCATCAGTGCCTCGGCCACGGTCATGGCCCGGGCGATGGCGTCGTCCTCAACCGGCACCGCGGCCAGTCCGCCGCGGTGTCGGGTCCCGATGCGCAGCGTGTACTTGCCCTTGTGCCCGATCAGCACCTGGTCCATCCCGGTGGGCTCGCTGTTCAGGCAGGCGTCGCCGCGTGTCATCGGCACGTGCTCCAGTAGCCACTCTGAGCCCCAGGCCCCACCAGTCTCCTCGTCGCCCACCAAGGTCAGCGTCAACTGCCCCCGGATCGGGACGTCGAGCTCGTGGAGCAGCACCAACGACAGCAGGGAGGCCACCGATCCGGCCTTCATGTCACCGACGCCGCGGCCGAGGATGCGGCCGTCCCGGCACTCACCGGAGTAGGGATCAAAGGACCAGGCCTCCGGGTCGCCGGCCGGGAACTGGTCCAGGTGGCCGTTGAGGACGAGGTTGCGGCCGGCCTGACGGCCCTCCATATAGGAAACCAGGCTCTGCACCGTCGCCTGCGGCTCGTACACGTCGGCCGGCAGCCCTTTCGACTTCAGGTAGCGGGCCAGGTAGGCGACACAGGCGCTGGTGTCGCCGGGCGGGTTGTCGGTGGGGATGGCGACGACGTCCCGCAGCACGCCTTGGAACTCCGGCAGTCTGCGGTCGATCTCGGCGAACAGGCGTTGCTTCAGGGCTTCGGTGGTCATGATAGAAATTATAAAGGGCCTTTGAGGGGAACTGGTCAAGGGGGGCCGTCTTGCCCCTCCCTACTTGTTCGCAGTCGCCGCCCTGATTTATCTTCTCTCCAAAACCACAAGGCGGTGACGCGCCCCCGCAATGGAGAGGAGTATGCGGTGAAGTTGAAAATCGCCACTTGCCAGTTTCCCGTCAGCCGGGACCTAGAACGCAATTTCAAATACGTCGTGCGCCAGATGCAATACGCCAGTGAGCAAGGCGCTCATCTGGCGCATTTTTCGGAGACCTGTCTGGGGGGATACGTCGGGGTTGATCTCCCTTCCTTCGATCGCTACGACTGGGACCTTCTGCGCCAGTGCACTGAGGCGATCGCGGACTTGTCCCGCAAGTTGAAGCTGTGGGTCATTCTTGGCTCCAACCATCGCCTCACGGGCAGACACAAGCCGCACAACAGCCTCTACATCATCAATGGTCGCGGCTCTGTCGTGGACCGCTACGACAAGATGTTCTGCACCGGGAAGGTCGGCGCAACGCCGGGCGATCTGGATTTTTACAGCCCGGGGTCGCGTCTGGTTACATTCGAAGTAAGAGGAATTAAATGCGGCCTACAGATATGTCACGACTTTCGCTACCAGGAGTTGTACAGAGAATACAAGAAGCGCGGCGTACAACTCGTCTTTCACTCCTATCACAACGGGGGCATGACCCTGAGAATGAAGGAGCGATACAGGGATATCTGGGGGATAATGGTTAGAGCGACCATGCAGACCTATGCGGCCAACAACTATATGTGGATCAGCGTCAACAACACTACGAGACGCGAAAGCAGCGGTTCCAGCTTTGTCGTCCGGCCCGACGGCCTGATCGACAGCCGATTGCCCCTGCACAAGACCGGGGTCTTAATATCGACCATCGACCCCAGAGAGAAATTCTATGATGCGTCGGAGGCGTGGCGCGGACGGGCCATGGAAGGGGTTTACCACAGTGGAACCCTAGTGCGCGACAGGCGCTCGGCGGACCGAACCAGCTTTTAAACATATTGACAGGAGAACCTCCATGCTGATCGTCGATTCCCACTTGGATATCGCCTACAACGCACTCGAATGGGACCGGGACTTGCTCCAGCCTATCGCCAAAATACGCGAGGGCGAAGCCGGAATGGCGCAGAAGGGCCGCGGCCTGAACGTGGTGAATTTCGCCGAACTGCGGCGCGGCGGGATCGGCCTCTTCTTCGTCACGATGGGCTGCCGACTCGCTTCGATGGGCAAGCGCTTTGCCGGGGTGCGTACCCAAGACATCGCCTACGCCAAGTGCAAGGGCGAGTTAGCCTACTACCGCCTGATGGAGGCCAAGGGCGTCTTGCGCCAGATACGCGACCGCGCCGAACTCGACGCCCATCTGGCCGAGTGGGACGACGATCCGCAGGCGACCCCGCTGGGGTTTATCCTCAGCATGGAAGGGGCGGACGGCATTGTGGCACCCGAACAGGTGGCCGAGTGGTGGGATGAAGGTCTGCGGGTCGTGAGTCTGTGTCACTACGGAGTCAGCTCCTACTCGCACGGGACCCAAGCTCCCGGCGGCCTGACGGCCAGAGGCCGCCCCATGCTCGAAGCCTTGGAGGCTGCCGGGATAATCCTCGATGTGAGCCACTTGGCCGAGCAGGCATTCTGGGAAGCCCTGGAGATTTTCACCGGTCCCGTGCTGGCCACGCACAACTGCTGCCGTGCCCTGTGCGACCACGACCGCCAGCTCGACGATCAACAGATCAAAGCGCTGGCCCAGCGCGGCGGCGTCATTGGCACAGCCATGGACGTCTGGATGGTCTCGCCCTTGTGGGACCGGACCGCGATGGACAACACCGGCATCACGCTGGAGACCGTAGTGGACCACATCGACCACGTCTGCCAGCTAACCGGGAGCTCCCACCACGCCGCCATCGGCACCGACTTGGACGGCGGCTACGGCAAGGAGCAGAGCCCCGCCGATCTCGACACCATCGCCGACCTGCGGAAGATCCCCACCATCCTCGAAAAACGCGGTTACTCGCAGACCGACGTTGCCGACATCATGCACGGCAACTGGGTCCGCTTGCTGCGCGCGGCGTGGAGATGACCAAGATCGAGTCAGAGGAGTATGCAAATATGTCGAGAGAGAGCAGTTTCTGTTTTGCGCTCGATGCCGCCGCGCTCGAAGTACGAGGTCAGTTCGATCAACTCCAATACTGCGAGCTGAAAAAGGCTATCGTTCTCAATGATATGCTCCTAGTCGAAGACGATGCGCCGGCCATCGGCCGCCCCCAAGGCGCTGAGGACCGGTCGTGGTTTGAGAAATTGCAAGAAGGGGTGATGATCCGCAAAGATCTGGTCCTCGATGATCCCCGCGCCCTAGCTGCCTATCTGATCTTCAACGGACGGGAAATGGACGACAATGACCATGCACTCCACATCTGTGTCAATGGTCACCACTTGATCCGACCTCCGAGCAAGATAGCCCACCCCGCTGCTCGCCACTACTACACCAGCGACTGGGGAGGCTCGCACTTTGACAACTGGTTCGTGGTGGCCGTGCCAGTGGGTGCCCTGCGGCAGGGTACCAATGAGTTCGTCCTGTGGGCCGAATCGGAGGAGACTAGTTGGGAAATCATGGTGGCCGCGGATGGAGAATATAAGCGTGGCTCTGAAACGCGACTCTGCCACCCCAACCGCAGCGCCAAGAGCCGAGACGGAGGCCGTACCTGGGATTTTGAGCACTTGGGCTGGAAAGATGAAATCGACGGGGAGTACACCATCCGCCTCAGTCTAGATCGCAGCGCACCGCAGGGCACCTTTGTCTCGTCGGTGATCGACTTGGCTACAGGAGAAGACACAAAAAGAATAGAGCAATTGCTCGGCATAGAAGAGTGCCGGGTAGAATGGGAGGTGGACGTGCCCGAGGGAAGCCAAGTAGAAATAGAGGCGCGCCTAGGCGATAATCCAGTGCCTACAGCCGCCGCATGGTCCCCTTTCGAGTCCGTAGCAGATTTCTCCAAAACATGGTGCGCTCCCGCTGGACGCTACCTGCAGTTCAAGATTGTCCTGTACGCCCACAATCCGCTGGTGACGCCGGTGTTCAAAGGTATTTCCGTGGCAGCGAAGTGCCGCGCGCACAAGCACCGCTCCAGTAGATCTTATCACCTGCTCCAATTCCGCAACGGTCGCGTCATCCGCCCATCCCTACCGTACGTCCACGAAGATTTCGCCCGCTTGAACGAACTGCGCCACCGCTTTGAACTGGACGCGATGGTCGCAGACTTGGCGACTGAGTTCGAAGCCCAACTGCAACTCATGCACTGGGCCTACAAAGTGCCGCTCGACCGCCTAGATGCCTACCAATGGAATTACTTTGATCTGCCTCGACTCGACAGGGATGCAAGTGGACGCCCCGGCTTGCTAGACGACTACCAGAAGCGCCGACGCGATGGCCACTGTCTCTATTGCAACTTGACCTTAATCGCCGCCTGTCTGGCCATGGGCTTTCCGGCCCGCTGGGTCAACATCTCCACCAAGCACACTTACGGGCACGAAGTGGCCGAAGTATGGTCCAACGAGTTCGACAAGTGGATATTCTTGGATGCGACGCGCGATTACTACATTTACGATCCCGACACGGGCATTCCCCTGAGTCTGGTGGAAATCAGCGAGCGCTTGGCCGAAATCACGCCGGGACCGGCGACTTGGGAATATCCCATCCAGTGGCACCTGCCGGACCTCGAAATGCTCCGCGCCGCTCGCGTTGCTTACCGCCAAGGCGACAATGCTTTTTCTATTGACGACCTGAGCGGAGGACCGGAGCACTTGATCCTCAAAGGACATTTGCAAATGGTGCGGCGCAACGACTTTGTCAGTCGGCCTTGGCCGCTACCGTGGCGCCTCTCCAGCAACTGGGGAAGCGATCTCTTCTATTGTTTCTACAGCGATATGTTCCCCCGCAAACGCGAATACCCCCAACACACCAAGCGCTGGCAGGATTTCAGTCCCCCGCTCAACCAGACGGAACTCTTCTTGAGCGAAACCGCCGAGCCGGATGTCCTGCGCGTGGATGTGGATACCGAGACGCCTTGCTTTGACGCATTTCTGGTGCAGGTCGACAGAGCCGAATGGAGCGAACAAACTGACCCCTCGCTGGAGTGGAGACTGCACGAGGGCCTGAACCAACTGCGGCTCAAGGCGCGCAACAGCGCGGGAGTTTGCGGCCCGGAGAGCTACGTAGCGGTAGTGATGAATTAGCCCTTCAGCCGGTCAAAGAGTGCTTCGACTTCTCGCTCTTCAGTTATCCTCCACCGACCCGTCCTCGTACTTGAGTTCCTCCCGGAGTTGCGATTCGTAGGGGTGGGCCCGGGCCACCTCCTCGTTCAGTTCGAGTCCGAGACCGGGGGTGTCCGGCAACCGCACGAAACCGTCCTCGATCTGGAACCGGTACCCGAAGAACAGGTCGTCCCTCCAGTCCGTGGACTCCTTGAAAGGCTCGTTCGCGTAGGAGGCCATCTCTTGGATGACGCTGTTGGGGCAGTTCAGGCCCATGTGGATCTCGGCGGTGATACCGACCTTGCTGTAGGTGATGTGGGGAGAGATCTGGATGTACTGCGCCTCTGCCATGGCCGCGATCTTCTTGAACTCCGAGATGCCGCCGCAGTGGACGATGTCTGGATTGAGGTAGCTCACTAGACGCTTGGCGATGATGTCTTGGAAGCCCCACTTGGTGAAGTTCCGCTCGCCCATGCAGAGGGGCACCGTCGTGTGGTCGCTCAGCCACTCGAGGGCGTCGTTGGATCCTTCCACCTGGATCGGTTCCTCCACCCAGAAGGGACGATAGGGCTCGACGGCCTTGCAGTACTCCAGGGCCATGGTCGGCGTCAGTCGGCCGTGGGCGTCGATAAGGATGTCGAAGTCATCGCCTCCTTCGACCCGCATCTCCTCGATCTGCTTGGCCGCCCGGTTCAGGTCCCAGGGCATGGGCACGGTGAGCGGGTCGCCGACCTTGGTCACTGGCGGCCCTGTCTTGACGGCATTGCATCCCATGCTCCGGGCGCGCTGCACGCCCGCCTTGCCGCTGCCAGCGGCGTAGATGCGGACCTTGTCCCGCGCGGCCCCTCCGAGGAGTTTGTAGATCGGCAAGCCCGCGATCTTGCCTAGGATATCCCACAGGGCGATATCGATGGCGCTGAGGGCGGTGCTGAAGAGCACGCCCACGTGCCAGCGGTTCCAGCGGTAGAGCCCCTGCCAGAGATGCTCGATGTCCGTGGGATTCTTGCCGATGAGGTGGCCTTCGAGGTCTTTGATGCACTGGGCGATAGTGCCCACCTTGTTGTCGCTGATCGAGCCTTCGCCCAGTCCGGTGATCCCCTCGTTGGTGCTGATCTTCACGAAACAGCAGTTGCCTGCCACCAGGAAGGTGTCCACGGCGGTGATCCTGATACCGGGGTACTTCGCGCTGCCTTCGTCCGCCATCGTCAGTGTCTCCTTCTTCATCTGATGTATAGACAACGGGATGGATAGGAATTATAAAGGGTCTTTGAGGGGGCTAGTCAAGCGGTGGGCCGTCTTCCCTTCCCTACTTGTTCGCAGTCGCCGCCCTGATTTATCTTCTCGTCAGAGATAGAAGACGGTGGCGCCCCTCCGCAATGGAGAGGATTCGTGTGCTGCGTGCGGCGTGGAATTGATGTATTTATCAATCGGGCCGCTAATGCCGCCCTAGCATTGTGCAATGCAGTCTTGACGGAAGCTGAAAGGACCCGATGGACAAGCGCAGACAAATAGAAGGCTGCATCGAAGCCTTCCACTTGGGGACTCTTACTGAAGGGGATTTGCGCCAGACCCTCGAAGAATTGAGCGCGGCGAAACCGCAATGTCAGGATCTGCTCTACCTGCAAACCAGCAACACTTCCTTGAACTCCAGCGTCCACGGCATGGCCCTCGTCGAAAACGGCGAAATCTCCGACGGACCGACGGACCCCGAAGACTGGCCCTACAAAACGCCACTCCAGGCCATTCGCGACGGCTGGCGCATAGTGCAGTTCCCCAATATGGCGCTGCTGCTGGACGAGTCCAAAACCTACGGACTCGGCTGTGAGTTCATTCTCGAAAGATGGAGTTGATGCCCTTGCGCCTGCCCGATATTGCGCCCACCCTGACTGACACCGAGGTCCTCGAATTCTGTCGCCGGGGATACCTGATCCTCGAAGGCGTCGTCGCGCAGGAGACCAATGAGCGGGTGAGTGAATTCATCCGCGCTCACCCCTACGGGTCAGACGACGGCGGCGGATTTGAAGACGACAAACTGCTGGCCGAAGACTGGTTTGTCGCGGAGGTGATCCTCAACCCACAGGCGGCCGGTGCGGTGCGCTCGCTCTTGGGAGCTAGCGCTGCCTTGCCGACTTGGATGTTCAACCACCGGTCCACGCGCCCCAAACCGGCGCAGCAATGGCACCGCGACGGCTGCTCCCGCTACGGCCACGCAGTCAACCACCTGCAGGTATTCTACTATCCGCAGGACACCCCTCTCGAACTCGGCCCCACCGAAGTGCTGCCCGGCTCGCATTTTCTCTTCAACCTCGGGCCGTTTATGGGCCACTATGGCGGGATCAGGGGGACCGCGTCGACCGCGGCACCGGAAGGCACCATTTTCATCACCGCCTACCCGATCTGGCACCGACGCGGCGCGTCCACCGCCGAGGGCGTCCGCAATATGCTCAAGTACCTCTACTGGCGCATGGTGCCGCCGCAGCGGGACTGGATCGTCAATCCCGATTTCAGCCTCGACGACCTCAACGACCTCGAAAGCGCCCTCTACGGCGGCAAGGTGCACCCGGCCAAAGACCAGTTCCACCACTGGCACGACGTCGCCCGGATGTTCTACTGGCTGGCGGGCAAGAAGGACGATTTCCACACCTTTCTCGGCACCGATAGCTGGCCTATGGGCCATCCGCCGCGCCGGCAGCCCGGGGATTTCCACACCTTTCCGTCGTAACTCCTACGGCAGTCCCAAGTTCCAGAACAGCGCCTTGAGACTGCCCTCACCTTTGTACGGATTTCCAATTGGCAGAATCGCGAGAGGCCTCCAAGATAGCAAGATTACACTCGAGGGTATGGCGCGCTTCGGATAGGCCACAAGGCATTTCACCCTTGCCGTCGATGGCGTCAAAAAAACAGTTCGCTTGGGATATAAACGCATGGTCGCGTTCAAAATCTGGCCAGGACTCTTCCTGCCACTCGGTTTCAGGTTCCGTCATCCAGCGCATGCGATTACAATGAAGTTCAGATTGCAATGTACCGCGTTCACAGACCACGGTGATCACTCCTTCATCAGGGGCTTGATATTGATTCATGCTGAAGCAGGCGAGCGCGTCGCCGTGACGGGTTAAGACGTTGACGGTGTCTTCGACTTCAACTCCTGCCAAAACTTGATGCGCACAGTCGGCAACCAAGCGTTCGACTGGTCCAGCAAGCCAACTTACTAAGTGATGTTACGCAGGCGATAGGCTTTGGTTTATCTTCTTTGTCATGGATAAAAAACTGTTAGCTCTCTATAGCGATTACCTGTTGAGTTCTTTTGGCGCGACGACCGCCACCGGTCTTTCGTCTTTGTTGGATGGCCAAATCAGCCACGACCAAGTAACGCGCTTTCTATCCCAAGCCGAGTACACATCGAAAGAGCTATGGCATCAAGTCAAAACCGTGGTACGCACCATCGAGCGGGAAGACGGGGTGCTTATTTTCGATGACACGATTCAGGAAAAGCCGTATACGGATGAGAATGAGTTGATCTGTTGGCACTTCGATCACAGTAAAAACCGCTCCGTCAAAGGCTTGAATCTGCTCAATTGCATCTATCAGGCCGGCGATGTCAGTGTGCCGGTGGCCTATGAGTTAGTGCGTAAACCGATTCGGTTTTGCGATCGGCAAACGCGGCGGGTCAAACGCAAAAGCGAGGTGACTAAAAACCAATTAATGCGGCAGATGCTACGAACCTGCCAGCACAATCGCTTGCGTTACCGCTATGTCTTGGCCGATAGTTGGTTTTCGGCCAAGGAAAACCTGTTGTTTATTCGCCAGGATCTGAAGAAACACTTTATCGTCGCCCTCAAATCCAACCGGACGGTCGCCTTGAGCTCACAAGACAAAGCCCACGGCCGCTTCGTGAGCATCGATACCCTAGCCTGGTCAGACCCCACGCCGATAACCGCCTGGATCAAAGGACTGCCTTTTCCGGTCTTGCTGCATCGGCAAGTCTTTACAAACAAAGACGATTCCATCGGCATGTTGTATCTGGCCTGTAGTGATCTCGACCAACACGGAGACGCCCTTGAGACGATCTATCAAAAACGATGGAAAGTCGAAGTCTTTCACAAAACGCTCAAGTCCCATGCCGCGTTGGCCAAGTCGCCGACTAAACGGGTCCGTACCCAAAGCAACCACGTCTTTATGGCCATCTATGCGGCGTTCTCGTTAGAGTGGCTGCGCATCAAGCAGCGGATGAATCCGTTTGCTCTCCGATCAAAACTCTATCTCAAGGCCATTCGACATGCCTTTGACGAATTACAGCAGCTAAAGACTGCGTAACATCACTTACGAAATTGATAAGATGTGTTAGCCCATCCTGAATAGCGCCGCCGCCCGTGGCGTGACTGGCGTAGTAAATTTCTCTGTATTCGGGTCGGTAGGTGGGGAAGTGTTGGCCCCTAATAACAGTAATATGCAAGGGACGCCCAAAGCGTCCACTATCGAGGGCTTTTTTCATTGCCGAAAGCACGGGAATGTGGCGTAAGACATAGGCGACTCCAGCAACGAGCTTCCGCTCCCTGATCGTTCTATCGAGACGATCAATCCCATCTAGACTTATAGATAATGGCTTTTCGATCAATAGATGTAAACCAGACTCTGCTGCTTGTTGCGCCATGGGAATATGTAGGTGTGCAGGTGTTGCAATCACAATTGCGTCGTGTCCTGCTTCGAGCGCCAATGTAAAATCGGCATAGCTATTTTTGATGTTATAATTATCGGCTATTTTTTTGCGCTGATTGTCGTTGATTTCACAAATTGAAACCTCTGCGCGATTTGTTGCAAGTATGCTGCGCGTATGACGTTCACCTATTGAACCCGTGCCAACGACGAGCACCCTTTTTTTCGCTGCTGCCATAGATTGGTTACTCCACTAAGAGAGCCGTTAAATCCCTATCCCAAACTCAGCCTCAAAGTCCTGCCACACCGCTTCGGGTACCTCGGTCGTGGCGCTGGCATATACCTCGGCGAATTCCCGGCGGTTGGCGGGTCCGACGAGGATTATGCCATTGCCTGCAACCGGCGCATTGAGCGCAAACTGCATGGCCAGATCGCGGATGTTCAATCCCCGTTCTTGGCACCATTGCCACATCTGGTGGGCGCGCGGCACCACCGCGGGGTCGTCTGGCCCACCGATGGCCGCCGGTATGAGATTCCCGTCTTGATCTAGGGACTGCTTTTCTTTCACGCGCTGGGGTTCTGGACCAGCCAGCAGTGAGCCGACCAATACTCTGCCCATAATGATTCCTACATCGCGTTCCAGCGCCAGAGGAATGGTCGTTTTGGCGAGGGACTGGTTCAGCAAGCTGTAATCCAAAAACGACAACACAATGTCTATTGCGCCTGTTTCAATCGCCTGCTGATGAAATTCATGCTGGCGCACAGCAATGCCAAGGTGACCGATGCGTCCCTGCGCTTTCCAATCGAGTAACACATCCAAACAGGTCCCCGGTGCCAACAGGGGTTCCATGTCGTAGCGCGGGCCGTGAATCAACACGGAATCCACATAGTCCGTCTGAAGCTGCTTGAAGCTGTTTTCTAAACTCCACAAGGTCGCTTCTTGTGAAAAATCGTGAAAAAAGCGCGGATGAGACCCCACCTTGGTTTGGAGATACACTTTCTCTCGCCATCCACCCGCCAAGGCCAAACCGATGCAGCGCTCGCTCTCGCCATCGCCGTATGGCGGAGCCGTGTCGATAAAATTGACGCCCCGCTCAATGGCCGCCCGAATCGTCGCCGTGGCTTCCTCCTCTGACATCAGTTCGGGCAGGCCCAGATAGCCGCCGCCCAAGCCCAACGCCTTCGGTTCCATCTCTGTGCGCCCCAAGCGCCGAACTTCCAGATCTGCCATTTTGATCTCCTCAATTGTCTCAGGCTCCTGCCACAGCGACCTCTTGTCCGGACGACGCTGAGGCATAGAGCGCGTCCATGAGCCGCTGGATGCGGATGATTTCCGGTCCTGAAACGGGAGACGCCTCACCCTCGCGGACGACGCACAGGAAATCGTTGATCAGCCGCCTCATATCGTAGTCGCAAGGCTTCAACGTGCCCTTGGCGGGGGTCTCCTCGCGCCACGATCGCCCGTCGTCGGTCCAGATGCTGAGTGGTGAGATGGACGCGGCACCCTGGTCTCCGAGCAAGGCCCAGCCTTCGCGTCGGTCCGAGGGTGCCTGAAGAAAATCCGCTTCCACCGTCAGGATGGTGTTACCGGACAGCCGAACGAAACCCGCGCCGAAGTCCTCGAAATCCGGATCGAGCGACGCCGGATCGATGTCGTCTCGCATGGCTCCGGCCGCCGCTGGGTAAGCGGCGACCCGCTGATGGCAGAATGCGCTGGCGGTCAGCGGTTCGGGGTTGCCGAGCAGCCAGAGCGCGAGGTCGAGGTTGTGGATCGTCCAGTGCGCGAGAACGCCGCCGCCGTTCGCTCCACGCGACCGGTGTGCTCTCGCCGGCAGTCCGTAGGCAGACCCGCCCCACGTTCGCACGGCGTGGACGCGACCGAGGACGCCGTCTGCAATTCGGTCTCTCAGGTACCGGGACTCGTCCCAGGTTCGGTATTCGAAGCAGATGCTCAGCAGTCGATTGTTCGCTTCCGCGACATGAACCATGTCCCGGGCCTCGCCCGCATCCAGCGCCACGGGCTTCTCGCACAGGACGTGACATCCCGCCTCCAGGCACATCACCGCGAGGTTGCGATGACTCGAGGGCAGCGTGGCAATGCTCACGACATCGGGCTTGGTCTTGTCGAGCATCTCTTCCGCGTCCTGAAATCCGGCGACTGCAAACTGCTTCCCGGCCTGCGACACCCGTTCGGGCTCCAGATCGCATACGCCCACCAGCGAACAGACCCCGGCATCTGCTGCCTCCTGGTAGGCCGGCAGATGTTGTGAGGTTGCGATCTGGCCGCATCCGATCACGGCAACTTTCGTCGGACTCATGAGTTCCTCTTCACATCGCTTGAATAAATCGAACCAAGTCGCTTGTATCGCTCAGCGAGACCCAAGCGAGCACCCCGCTGCTCGCGACGCCGATCTGGATTGTATTCGGTTACCAGCGTCTCATACATTCATGTCCTCGGGCAAGCCCGTCTAGTCCACGTCATCTTTTTTTGGCTGCGGATTCAACTTGTAAGTGCAATTTCGCCCTGTTTAGGTTGGGTTCCCGTTTCCTTACATAAGATTTCATGTGGTGTTTGAAATGCCAATCCCTTTCGCGGTCGATGATTGAGCCGATCCCTGATATGGTGTATCTGTGCTTCCGACAGCGTATCCAAGGCCGTTCCTTTGGGCACATACTGGCGAATCAGCCCGTTGGTGTTCTCGTTGAGTCCCCGTTCCCAAGCATGGTAGGGATGGGCAAAATAGACGACCGCGTCCAACGCTTGGCTGATCGTGGTATGGTGGGCAAACTCCTTGCCGTTATCGGCGGTAATCGTCTGGGTATGCTCCTTATGGGGCGCGAGCAACGCAATGGTCGCCGCCGCTACGTGCTCGGCTTGTTTGGAGGCGACTTTGCCCAAGACGGTATAGCGCGAGCGCCGTTCGACCACCGAGACCAGTGCCCCAGTGCCCTGGCCGCCCATCACGAGGTCAATTTCCCAATCGCCGATGCGCCTTTTTTCTTCGACGATGGCCGGGCGCTGGTCAATGCTGACTCGATCTTTAATCTGGCCTCGGCCATCGGCTTGGCCATAGCGTTTCTTGCGTTTCTTCTGACTGTGGCGCAGATGGCGATACAACGTCCCGCCTGCCTGACGATCCGCTCGGATGTGCTGGTAGATGCGCTCGGCACTCAACCGAAGACCGTCGGTCGCCTGCAGCCGACCCGCAATCTGCTCGGGACTCCACTGCTGACACAACTCCGCTTCGATGCGCTCGATGACCGCCGGGGTCATCTTGGTCGCCTTCGCCTTGTGGCGACGACGCGCCAGCGCGTGCTGGTGGGCTTGATGGGGACGATAGCCGCGCTGCCCTCGATTGCGCTGCAACTCTCGACAAATCGTCGACGGCGATACCGACACCGTCGCCGCGATGGACTGCTGATCATGCCCGGCTTTCTTCAGCGCGTAAATTTGGTATCTTTGATACTCGGTCAACTGGTGATACGTTCCCATAAGCGCCTCCGTCGGGAGCTGCGTTTGAAATGGCCCGGGAAAATATACCAGTTGGCCGTTTCTATGCCAGCTACCCAAGCGATTGCACTTACAAGTTGAATTCAAGGGCAATTTCAGCGATAGTATCGCCGGTTATTTTGACGGTGTGGGTGTCCACTCGCTCAACTTCCTCACGGGCCGCTTTGGCCTCGGCACTAGCCGCGGACTGGTATTCGGTCGCGAAAATATACGGGGATGGGATGGTATAAGGTGCGATTTCCTCGATCCGCCCCATGGCCTTGCGAGCGCTCTCGCGGATCAAATCCCGAGCTTTAGTGGGAGAGAGGGTGAGCGCACCCGTGCGGCTGAGCCCCTCTTTCACGACAATGCCTTCGATGTCGGGAACGTACCGTCGGGCCTCGTCCACCGCAGCCCGATCGCCGCTGACGAAAACCGTGGGCACGCCAACCTCACCGGCATGAGCCATGTTAAAACCAATTTCCCCGATCAGTTCTTCGTTCAACCAGCAGTTGGCAATGCTGCGGGAGCTCCAGCTATGACACAGCACGCCATTGGGTGTGTTGTCCATCGCGTGATGGCCGTACAAAAACTGCGCCGCAAATGTCAATCCCATCTCCCACACAGAGCCCATAGGGCGGCCGAACATCACCCGGGCTTCGCGGTGGATATGTTCGATATTGATTCCACCACTGCCGTGTCCGTCCAGCACGATGGGATCTGTGGCACCTCCTTCTAGCGCACCGTCTATGAGGGCGTTGATCTCCAGCGTGGCCAGATATTTGGCCTGTTCGTTGTCGCGGCCCCCGTCGTACGTCTGAGTTTCAAAATCTACGACGCCGGCCGTGCCCTCCAAATCGCCCAAGATAAGAATTCTCATGGAAAGTCTCCTTAAGTATGTGTCATGGGTTTTGTCTCCGCTGCATTTCGGTGTTGACGGCGCGAATACCAGCCACCATCTCGTCAATCTGATTGTTTGCCCGGTCGCGAAATCCGTACTTGCGTGCGTTGTTCTTAAGGTAGGCCCCACATAGGTGGTATCCGACGCATTGCGCGATATCCCACAGCGCGTCCATCACCTGGCGATAGTGGTCTGTATCGTGCAAGCGGTCCGCGGTCGGCGGCCAACTGGTGTCGCCGTGGGCGCATATATGCCCCGCTGCGTCGGCCAGCAGCACCGGTTGGTCTGCGAAGTCGGCCCAGTGCCGCATCTTCGTGGCGATATTCTCCGCGGTGCCAAAACATTGAAAACTGAGCACATCAACGTAGGGTAGTGCCGCACGGACCACTTCCTCGGGCAGCACTGCGTTTGCCTCCCATCGGTCGCCCAGAATAAGGTGGTTCGGGTCGTAGCGGCGGATGCTGTCGTGGGTGACTTGGTAGTAGCGTTTGGCAATGGCCGAGAGCTCGCGGCGTCCCGCCTCTGATTCGAGCAGGTCTGGATCGACCAGCGACCCGCGCCACTTCGTAGCAGGAGAGGTGTGTACCCACTGAGGACAATCGCAGTAGAAGTAGCCGATAAGCTTGGGATCGTCGCGCAAGCGTACGCACTCATCGCGGGCGACGTAATCGCACCACTCCTCGAAGTCGGAGCTCATCAGATCGGGCATACGGACCTCAACTTGCCACTGATGGGCCTCGGTGAAAGGTAGCAGGTGGCAGTAAGGCATGTCCGCCCATTGGTATTCCTCATAGGTGAAGGGCCGCGAATGGCGGTGGTAGCCTTCGGTGATAATTACGACTTCCTGGGTCCAGCCAATCGTGTTAAAGCCCCAGTCCCGCAGATCATCGGCGACGGCGCGTAGCCAGCGTTCATGACTGTTGCTGAACTCTCGTTCCCACACGCCGTCTGACTCTGCATACCGCAACGCAGCCGAGTCGATATGGTTCATGCCGATGGACCAGAACGGTGCGCCATCCGGCGCGATGAACCACCAACGCCCGTCCCGCTTCTCAATTGTGTAAAAGTCTGCCATTGTGGCTGGTGTTCCTTTCGGTGCCTATTGTTACTCAGACTCAGTTTGTCAAAATTTTCTTGTGTACATTCAGAAGGACTAAGATAAATCAGGTACTGAAAATCCCCCGGCTTGCAGTGCTCTTAGTGAAGGTTGTAAGTCATCTTCACTAACCAAGAAAGCATCGGTGGTGAATGCGGAAATTGCCATGACACTTATGCCGGCGTCTTTGAGAATCTCGGTGGTCCTATATATCACCCCGATCATGTCGAACGTCAAAGGCTCGTCGATAAGAAAAACCCGCCATCCGTGTGAACTGTCGACCACCAGGGAGTCATCGGGCATTCCTCCACCTTCACAAATGATCGTCCACTCTCCTGCTAGGCGCGTTAAGGAGAAAAAACTATTTCCAGGTCTATCAACTATTTCTGGCAACCCGGAAATGTCTTTGACCTTCAAAATTGAATAAATCCCGGACAGAACTTTGATCGAGAAGTGCTGTTCCATCTAATATTCTCTCTATACCACTTTCAACACAACTTTCTATCAGGTTGTAAGTCTATCAGCCGCTTGTCTGGGCATCTGAGGGTTGCCTGAATTCCGCCTCCAAGATCGAATAATTCACTCGGTCATACCAGCGTCCGCCAAAGAAAAACGCATCGCGTTGGTGTCCCTCCAATTGGAAACCACACTTTTCGAGCACGCGGATCGCGGGACTGTTGAAGGCCACTGGATTCGCCGCTAGGCGATGGAGGCCCAGATGATCAAAGGCATAGCTAATGATGAGCTGGAGGGCGTTCGTGCCATACCCTTTGCCGCGATCGGATACCCTAGCAAAGCCTAATCCCAGCTCTGCAGACCGGTCTTGCCAGTCGATACTGTGTAGCTGAACATGCCCGATAACCTTTCCTTCCAAGGTAAAAACGCCGAAATCAACACCAGTCTGACCTTGCTTGCCTTGAATTTCTTCAAACCATTTGTCGGCGTTTTCTTGAGCAAGTCCTAACTGAACGTGCTCGGTCGGGACATCCCCGGCGGTTTCCGTCATCTCCCACAGTGTATGGCAATGTTCCCGCTCCAATGCCCGTAGGATCACATGCTCACCTCGAAGTTCAATCATTCGCTACTGCTTCCACCCCAGATAATGTCCCTCGGTCTTGTCGCTGACCACTATCTTTGCATCGGGCAGCTCGCGCACCTCGGGGCGCAGACTGGTTCCTAGGCCGGGGCCTTCGGGCGCTAGCAGATGCCCGTCCTGTATGTCTATATTCGTCGTCACAAACTCCTCATACCAGCCTTCGTAAAATTGCCGAATCGTCTCCATCAGCATCGCGTTCGGCACGTTCATGCAGATATGGGCGCACGCAAACACGTTTACAGGCCCTGAGCAGTCGTGGGGGCATACTGGAAGCTGATACGTCTCTCCCAGAATAGCAATTTTCTTCGTCTCTGATATGCCACCCGTCCAGATAAGGTCGGGCATCAGGATTTCCACTGCGCCCTTCTCGATGAATTCGCGGAATTGGTAGCGCGTCACAAACCGCTCGGCGAGACAAACCGGAAACTTCGCTTCCCTCACCAAAGCCAGATGTGCGTCAACGTTGCGCGGCGAAAGCATCTCCTCAAGCCAAAGTATATTGTACGGCTCCAACGCCTTCGCCACCCTTATAGCGTTGTGCAGACTCCAGAATCCGTGCCCATCGATAGCAATGCTCATGCGGTTGCCAACAGCTTCGTGAATTCTGCGTATCGGGTCTATCATCGCCTCGATTTCTTCGTCGGAGACGTAGTACCCATCGCCCTCATGCGCATCGGGAAACGCGCCGAGTTTCATGTGCTTGATCCCGCGCTCAAGCAGCTCTGTCACATGCGACACGGGGTCAGGGCCGCCACCCGTATTGTAAACGCGGATTCGGTCGCGGCAGGCACCGCCGAGCATTTCATATATAGGTCGGCCCGACGCTTGCCCGGCGATGTCCCAGAGTGCGATGTCTATCGCGGAGATGGCGCGAGTCTCTGCGCCGCCATATCCCCAGTGGTCGGCAAGGCGGAACATATTGTGCCAGTGCTTCTCGATATTCAAAGGGTTGCGGCCTATCAGCATGGGCGCAAATAACTCGTGCACCGCGCCTTCTACCGCCATCGGCCCGTACCAAGTCTCGCCAAGCCCAACATGCCCTTCGTCCGTGTAAATCTGCACCCAGATTCCGCAACCGTAACTCTGGCTTCGGTCTGCCACGCGGATTGTTTCTACTTTGGTTATTTTCATTGCTTTCCTTTGCCCCGCAGCCGGGCGCGAATGTGTTAAATGAAGTTTGCCCCAAAATGCCGGTAGTTCACGATGCCGCTTTGCGCGCAAGAGCAATCAGCCGCTTTGCGCTAGTCCCATACGCACTGCCTGCCAAATCCCCATATAGTTGCGTAGTGCTAAACCCAACTCGCAACAGACGATCCTTCAGTTCCTGACCGGAGTACAACGTGTGGTGAAACTTGAACGATCTCACCTGTTCATCCCGGATCAGGAGCCACTCGTTGTGAATCCTCGTCCAATCGTCGAAGATCTCGCGACGTTGAACGATCAATGTCCCGTCGGGAAGAGCTTCGGAGGAGGTCGCGGCAAATACCTTGGCCAACCACTCTTTACCAATCAGATCCATTACAAGGACTCCCCCAGGTCTGAGACTCTCGTAGATATTGCTGAGCACTCGCAGGTCCTCGTCCTTGTCTTCGAAATAGCCGAAGGACGTGAACATGTTGAGCACTAAGTCGTACGATGCGGATCGCACAAAACGACGCATGTCCTCTTGCACAAACTCAACGTCTAATTTCCGCTCGCTTGCTCGCGCCCTAGCTTTTTGCAGTAGGAACGCGGTAGAATCAACTCCTGTTACGGAAAATCCTCGCTCGGCCAAGAGCGTGGCATGTCGGCCGGGGCCGCAGCACAGGTCGAGGATATGTGTCCCGCTGAACTCCACCAGCGAAAGAATTTTGTCAACTTGATCTTCCGCAGATTCAAATCGCTCTTCCGGGAACATATAGGGATACATTTCCGTCCAGAAGTCTTCGTTTTCAAACCATTCGGACATAGAACCTCCAGTGTCATGTTGAACCTGCGGGGCAGATTGCTCGAAGGGCCAAGCGCCGGATGGCGCGCAGCATTTACCCGATGTTAAGCGACGCGGAACGATTGTACAATCCTTGACGCGTTTATCCAAACTCCTAGCTTATACATAAGTGCCTCAGGGAGGCCCTCCAGTCCGCGGTAAGGGTCATAGACCCACCCTCCTCGTGCAAAGATTGACCTTCTTTCGCCTGACTGCGCGGACAACAGGCATTCAAGAAAGAGGGTTATTATGCCTACCATCCTACCTCGTAGTCCCGATCTTCAGCATATCAGGAGACGCGCCAAACAGTTGCTCCATGAGCATCGGGAGGGGAACCGTTCCGTTGGTGACCGCATTCGCCATCACCATGCCCGATTTGCTGGTGCTGCACTAAGCGAAATCCTTGCCGCAGACTTCTCGCTACAGGATGCACAGCTTGTCGTTGCCCGTGAATTCGGGCAGAGTAACTGGTCACGCTTAACGGCCGTTGTCGAGTTGATGCGACAGGTGCACCAGACATTCGCAAGCGGTAGCTGCGTTCATGTGATCGCGAGTGACGCTGACCAAGCGCATACGTTCGAGGGGCTTTTGCAGCCTCATTATAGGACAGACCAGCTAGGATTGCTACCTCCCTACGTACGGGGGGAGCGTGTTCAGTCCGCTCTGTCTCGCTCTACTCGCATTCTTTTGCACATGCCGATTCTAATAGCAGAGTATCAAATCCTCGGCCGAACTTACCTGCTGGAGCACCATCATAAGCCAGAAGGTCCCTTTCAGGTTGATATGCAGCTAGCTCGTACCCGCGCTATATTTCCCAAGTCTGTTTACAGCAGGAAACCCGTTGTGCATGGCATCAAAAAACACAGCGATGAAAAGTCCGAATTTGACCATGTGCTGGAGCTTAGCATCCAACAACTAGGCGAACTTTTCGGCTCAATTAGCGTCGTAAATCTTTGAAACCAAGTTGTGCGATGCTGCAGCGCAACACCGCTGTGTTAGAGAATATCTGGTCCGGGGCGGGATGGTGCATTCCTTCCACCGAAGCATGCTTTATAGATGAAATGTCGGTCGGGAACATCGCGGCTCTCAAACTGTTGGAATAGGGCGCTATCATCGTACGGAACATGACGCATTTTCAATTCGTAGCTCCTGCTCGCGCACTTTAGGATGGCAAATCGTGCAATGGGTTCTGAATGGCAGCCCAAGGAACCGGGGTTTACGTATCTGGCCGTCCCCACTAAATCTGCAGGTGAATGTTTGTGGCCATAGAATACGAGATCGGATTTTATGTCTGCGAAGACTTTATCCAAGTCGGCGGGACGAGGATTATGGATGATGGGCTTGAAGTCAACCTGCGACTCTGTGAGGCCGTAGTGGAGGAACGATATTCGAACACCTTCATACACATCTTGAATCAGGTAGGGCCATTCTCTCACTGTAGAGCGCAGTGACGGATCAAGGCAGGAATGTACCCACTGATGATGTTTTAACTCGTCGTCGCTCATCCACGGGGGTTGTGGTTCTGGAAGCCCGGTCGAAAACCAGGCGTCATGATTACCGCAAATCAGATTCATGCCAGACGTGCTCAGCAGCAGTTCCAAGCATTCTGCCGGAAATGGGCCGATGCCTAGGGCGTCGCCTGTGTGAAAAATCGCATCGGCACCCTCGCGCCGAATCGCTCTCAAGGCAACCTGAAGTGCAGGTAAATTGCCGTGGACATCTGTCAGGATCGCTATCTTCATGTTTCTCCTAGGGCTATTCTTCCTCTAACGGTTCTTCCGTTGGCGACCCCGTGCATGCGGGATGGACGAAGGCGGCGCAGCGAAAACCACTGTGTTATGTGGCCACGACGAATATCTCCTTTGGTCTCTAAGCGAGCGGGAATAAAACTAAATTTTTTCCTGACCGATTGCTCAATCAAAATCAGTTGGTAAATCCGGCGACCTCAAAAACTCGAAAAAACGGTCGATCTGGGCAGAAGTTACCCTACCTGTGGACAGTTCAGGGATGGCATCTTGCTTGAAGAAATCGACACCATCCGTTTCATAGCTTGTAGATGGGTTTCCACCTAGGATTTCGCAGTGAAAGAAAAGCTTATAGACGTGATACGGGTGAGGAGGGTGGGGGTGTCTGTTTCGGTCATAGCAGGCTAGTAGCTTCAGCGCTTTCGTCTGGTAGCCCGATTCCTCGAAGACTTCGCGTACCACGGACTCGCTCGGCGACTCGTTGACATCGACCCATCCCCCAGGCAACGTCCACTTACCATCCGCTCGCTCTCTGACCAGCAGGATAGCATCCTCGTTGAAAACGACACCTCGCACATCGACTTTGGGCGTTGCGTGACCATGCTCACCAGCAAACAGATCCCGAATTCTTGGCAGATCTGAGTCCGTGTAATTTTGCAGAATCTCCAACGCAAGTTCGCGTAGCTCCTCGAATCGCTCGATATCAAAGGGATCCTTGGAATACGCTAGACCATTCTGACCAATCGCCTGAAGTTTTCTTGCCCAGGTGAGCCAATTAGGTTCCATAGTCGGCTAAGTACATTCCCTTATTTCCGGTTCGAATAACGTTTTCTCCGTGCCCGAACCCCGCGAAAGCGGTTGCGCGAGGGGCGAGAGCCGGAGCCGGGCACGGGCGTGTTAGTCGTTCGTGATGCTCTTCTATTTCTGCCGCTGACCCGCAATATACTCGCGTAGCTTCTCGATCGCGGGTGAGGCGACTCAGAACACTGAAGCGGCATGACGGCTAACGTATCACGGTTTGCGAACCCGAGCTGCGGGTTGTCGTAGGCCAAGGAACGTCAGCGACGCAGCACAAGTTTAGCCTGAAGATTCAGCTATTTCTTTTATTACGCGTTCGCGTAAGCCCAATACCGTAAGGCCGACCACTTCATTGTTGACCTCATCATAGCGGACGACAACCCCTTCACCGATATCAACACCCACAGCCGGTTTGGGCGTTCCGACGGAAAGATAAAGGACATCCGCTTCTTCATCGTATTCCCAATCAATCGTATCTGGTTTGTCCAGTATCTTTAGGACTTCCATAAGACTTTTCTCCTATTCGATAGACGACTGGCCCAATAAGCGGTTAAAACAAAACCATCGTCTGGTTGCACTTCTCGATAAACTGCGATTAGATATTTACTCGTCAATGGCGTTTTCGCATAGAAGCGAATGGCCATGAGTGTGCCATAATCGCCTTCCTGGATCTGAGCGGGTTGGGATATGGTCTCCAAGATGCTTTCTTGGGAGGTCGCCATTTCAGGGTGTCTCCGCACAATATGCTGCCATCGCTCCTCTGTTAGGCGAATAGGAACACTATTGTGCGATCGGACGATTTTCAATCTTCGATATCTCCATGATTTTCAAATTCTCCGTAAGCGTCCTCTAACTTGAAACAGTTTTATTCCGTTGTCGCTAACTGCTTGTTCTCGAACAATCGGTTCGGGTAATGGCCTTTATCTGACCCATAGGAGAAAGATCAAGGCTGCGTAAAATCTCATTGATCTGAGCCGCTGTCATCTGCTCTGGTGCCGTGATTTCTAAGCCAATAGCTTGATCATCAGGGCCAAAATCCACTAATAAACCTACATCTCTCGACTCTGTTCGTACACTTTTCACACCCGAAGCGGCCGATAAGTACAGATATGCGGCCAGGGGCTTCCCTTTACGGTAGGTAATTTCCAAATAATGTTCTCGCATAATTAGTTCATCAAAGGGGGTCCACGAGTTCCTCCGCGTACTCAAGAGCGGCCCGTACCTCCGCGTCGATGATGCCATATTCCTCACAGACTTCTTCTGGGGTTGCCCCTCCGGCGAGGCTCCCAATAATTCGGTGCACTGGCACTCGGGTCCCCCGAACCACCGGCTTGCCATGACGGATCGAGGGATCGATTATGATTCGTTCATTCATCTTGTGACCTCCAGGCCTTATGACTCAACTTGACCAATCTAGAATCTTGGGAAGCTCACTTAGCGAGTGGATCGTAAAATCGGGATCGCCCGTTTCGTCATTGGGCACAAGATCGGCGAATTGCCCATTTTGGAACCAAATCGTTGTAGCTCCTGCTGCATTGCCCCACGCAATCCCTCGTATTATGTAGTCATCGACAACGACCACCTCGTTGGCTTTAAGATCGACTTTTCTTAACAGGTCCTCATATCCCTTGGATTTGGCTTCGCCGCTTGCGGTGAAGGTGATCTCCTCGAAATGGTCGAGAATACCCTGCTCTCGCAGTGCCTCTATACGAGCTTCTTCCTCATCCGCCGGGGAGACCGATACGATACTAAGTCGATACTTCTCAGCTAGCGTCCTTACGATGGGGATTGCGTCGGGGAAGAAGTCGTCGGTTTCTCGATCATATAGGGTGCGGCCATAGTCAAAGATTATCATCTTAGCCACGGCAAATATCTCCTTTGGTCTCTGAGCGAGCGGGAGTGAAACCTCCACAGCATTCATACCTCAAGTCAACAGTTTCCGTCCTCCAGATCAGAGGAGGGTTGCACTCGATACCAATACCGGTACGACTCGCTGAAACCATACTTGCGTTGCAGAGCCAGAGCTGGCTCGTTGTTCGCCATCACCTGTAGGTATGCCAGACGCGCCCCTTGCTCAAATCCCCAGTTGAGGCGTGCCTCAAGGAGCCCACGGCCGAAGCCCTGACCCCGATGCTTGGGATCAACCAGCAAATCAAAGAGCCCCAAGATTGAGCCTGAAACAACGGCGCGGGCGCAGCCTACGGATTGGCCAGCAGTCCGGGCGATGACATAGGCCGAAGGAGTGGGGATTGCGTTGAGCAAAGTGCGCAATATGTCAGCGTGCTGATTGCGACCGGACAGACGGCTCCAGGTTTCGAGCCACTCATCGGTTGCACATTCGTATAGCGATATGGCAGGGGAACTAGCGGAACGGGCCTCAAGACGCTTGGTTTTAACCAGTGTATCGGCGTCTCTAGCGTACTGAAGCTGCGCCAAGGTCTCGTCCAAATTCTTAGGTTGACAGGCGGGAAAAATCTTGAAAAGACAAGGTAGCGATGCCCGCGCGTACGCCGCTTCACAATGAACCAGCTTCTTTTGGAGCGGGGTTGTGGATTCATACAGCGGGACTACACAGTTGGCACGGCGGCTGTATCCCTCAGCCATTCGAACGATCCAGCCGTCGTAGAACTCTGTTTGCAGCGCGGGTAGCCCGTTCAGCGCCGCCTCTTCCAGCCTTGCTACAAGCTCTGAATTGTTCGTTGAATCAAGTGCTATCGTCATAGGTTTCGGTATGCCTAGATTCGTTCATTCATCCTGACTCAACTGGACCAATTTTCGCTATGATCGAGCGCAAATCCGGTTCTGAAAACTGATCGGACTTCAATACTTTGCCGTCCTTCCTGAATATCGGCTTACCCTGCTCATCTAGCTTGCTCATGTTGCTGCGGTGGACTTCAGCAAAAAGCTCTTCGGCAATGCCCTGCAGACCATGCGTGATGAACGTACCCAGCAATACGTAAAGCATGTCGGTAAGGGCGTCTGCGATCTCGACGATGTCGTGATTATGCACGGCCGCTCGATACTCTTCTAGCTCCTCCAAAAACATCTGGATACGCCCTTGGCTTATCTAGGCACCGTTGCCGTAGGCGTGCGCTCCATGTATGCTTGGAACACTTCGTGGAAACATCTGACGCTATCGAGTTGACTTTTCACTTGGCACCTTTCATAGCAATCTTAGAAGCCGTGAAGTGGTTTTGTGCGGAGCGCAACGAAGCCGGGGGTGCCGTGTTGATGTTAACCGCTGAGCTAGTGGCGTGTCCCCTTCACGACGAAGCCCTTTGTGGGGCAGAAATAAAGTGCATGCCATAGACAATGGTTTCTGCTTTTTTGGTTTTTCAGACACAGGTTCTTTAGCGGCTAATCTATTGAAACTGTCACTATTACCTGAGCGCTTCAAAAAATTCAGGTTCTCGCTTTGAATCGACCAATTTCTCAAGTAGATCTCGCCCTGAATGATTTAGCGATGCTTTCTCTAATGCGATATTTCCCAGAGATCGCAAGCGATTCAATTTCGTAGGATCATCAATACGGCTTTTCAGTCTAGAATTTTTCCTAATGGTTAAGACAAAAGCCTCTACTGCGGTGTCATCAAATGCTTCAAACATTGTAGGAATGTAAGTAGCTGCATCATTGGCATAGAAATCAGTACGAGAAAATTGTACGCTTGCCCCAGTGCGTCCGACATAGGTTTGAGTAAGAGACCAAATATAATCTTCGACTAAATTAATTGGAATTTGACCAGCATATACTGATAATTCACGAACACATCGATTCTCTATATGCCACGTATCAAGATTTTCTTTTAATTCATCGATGAGAGGTTTAATTATATACTCTCGTGCCATAGCCGACAGGTAGTTATTTGATCCAACTAACGTAACAAATTCAAAAGCATACTTTGTTCTAACCGAGTCGCCCTTTGTGAGTTCTTGGTCCACTCTACGAACAATTTGAAGCTTGTTTGCCTTCGGTAACACTTTCCAAAGAATTGGAGCGATAAATTCAATGTTCGATCTAATCACACTTGAGGCTTGAGGATCTACATAAACTGTGAAGAGACGGTTGATTAATTCATTCTTGTAAATTTCAGGAATCTCGGAAAGAGCATTGGCTGCGGCAACTTCATTTCGATCAAATTCTGCCGTATCCATTGTGACTATGTATTCATCAATGTCGATTATTTGAACCGGGTAGGGTTCATTTAGGACATATTTAATTGAATCTTCCATCATTACGAGTACTTTAAGGACTGAGGGCGTCGAACTTTTTGGATGCCCATCAAAAATATGTCTAGTTTCCTTAGCGTGTTTAAGTACCTTGGACGCTTCCCACCCAATCACACCAATTTGGTACGCACCTTCAATCAATTGATCATCACTCACACGATTTTGAAAGTCTTCATAAGTCTTTATAGGAGGCGAAATATTCAGAGATTTGTTGAATAATTCGAGACTTCGATGGGTTATTTTATTTCTTAAATCATCAATAACTGCATTCCAAAAAGAGCCGATGGCACTGCGGTAACCTCCAACCTCAAGGACACGAATAGCTTCTACAATATACGGATTATCTGCGACTTCCTCGCGAACACTATACAATGCTTTCTGAAATAATAGCCGAATTTCTTCCGGCTGAACCCGAGCGAGTTCGGCTCTGAAATCTGTTTTCACGATTTTATCTGTCATGTCTACTCCTATAAACGAATCCAAGAAGCTGGAACAGGTCCTATGTTCCTGTAATGTCTGCCGGATACCGAATCTGGTGTTACGGAGGCCAAGAAGACGAAGCCGACGCAGTAGCAACTGGTTGTTAGAGGACACGGTCCACAACACCACGTTTGCTACTGATCGACCTTGGGCGTCATCCCCATGATCGCCTCAAGATGCCGAGACAATCCTTCCTCTAACCTCGTACGGCCGCCGATCGAGTTCTCGTACAGCAATACACGGAAAGGAGATACATCGAACGGAAGCTCGGTGCCCTTTTCCGCTATGAGGATGGTCGGTTTGTTGTAAGCGTGTGCGTAACCAACTTCAAAATAGACGTTCGGATTTCTCGGGGTGATTTCGGCGATGATAACCTTCGACTCGGTGATCTCGCGTGTGATGTCAGCAATAATCAAGCCGGGGCTGTATATCTCGTCGGCTCTATTGACATCTATCTCAAACGAACTGCAAACCCGCTCAATAACCTCCCCATATACGTCGTCGTACGGACTACCGAATTCCATGACGACAAATGCTTTCGGTTGAGTTGTTTGCACTGTGTAGTTAGATGCTGTGATGTCGTCCTCACCTACGAAAAGCAGCCCCACTTGACTCGGGCTTATTGCTCGGGGAAGGTTCGCGGAAAGGACGTGGACTCCGTCAACTGTGAGAGTCACGAATGATCCGATGAAAGATGCACTCAGTTGATAGGACCGGTCGCTTTGAAGGTTAGTTCGTTCGCCGGTTTGCGCATAAGTTGTCCACTTCTGAGAATCCAGAGTTTCTACAGTTCCTGAAATTTCAAACATGTGAGACCGACCGAGACCGGCACTAACCATGGTTTGATTGGAAGGGTCGTAGTAAATCAGGATTTCCGCCAATCCGAATTTGTCCACATCTGAGAACCGAATATCCGTTGAGACCGTGCCACCGGTGAACGCCCGGTCACAGACAAACAGACCAGACGATGGCGCAGGTGCTTCAACGTCTTTAGGTAACTCACCTTTGAAAACGACATCGCCGTTCCTCAGCTCCATCTGACCTACGATTGGAGCCCAATTCATTTGATTACTGTTCATTTTCGATCCTCTCTCCGAGAAGGTGCGCTCCGTCCGGATTAGGTCAATCCATGTCCTCTAACTGCTTATACTCGAACAATTGATTCGGACAATGACCCTTATTATGACACTAAGGTACGAGTGCAACAGCCGCAACCCATACTGTGGGGCTATATGTTCTACGTAACTCCTTGTAATAACTTGAGATAGTTGAGATAGCATGGCCCTTCTGAGATCTGACTCTCCCTGTATGCTGTCCATTTCTCTAGCAACCGACAAACGCCCTACATCGCCTCCCCCCCATCCTCCCGCCGCCAAGTCTCATACGGATTCTCCCGATTCGCCAGCGGCAAAGACACCCGCGTCCCCAAGCGCTGCGACTCATGTACCGCCATGATCATTTCCAGCGCCGCTCGCCCGTCCTCGCCGTTGGAACAGGCCCGCACCGGGCGATCCTCCTCAATGGCTTGGATCAATTCCCGCACAATGATCAAATTGCTCTGGTGCGTGCGCTCGCCCGCCGAATACTGTTCCCACTCGTCCAACAGCACCCGTTCCCAAGTGCCATTTTCCTCGCCGGGGATCCACATGCCCCGGCGATAGATGTACATCTCGCCGTTGGGCGAATTGCGCAGGGCGATGATGCCCTCGCTGCCGTGAGCCTCAAAACCGAACCAACGGCTGTTGTGCCCTTTTGGATAGCCCGGTTGCGATTCAAAATGCGCGGTCACCCCATTCGCAAAAACGTAGTACGCCGCCACCCCGTTGCCGGCGATCAAGCCAATGCGCTCGTCCCCTTCCCGCACATCGTCCAACGCGACCTCGCGCCCATCCTGCGTGACGTGCCCGTGCGCCCAAACCACCTCGGCCCCGGCGAAGTAGCGCATACTGTCCATCATGTGCGTTCCCAAGACCATCAGATCCTGAGACCCGGCCCGGCGGTCGGACTTGCCGTGGCTGCGCAGCACTTGTAGCTGGCCGATAACGCCCTCGTCAACCAGCTTTTTGCCGTACTCCTCGTAGGGATTGGCGCGCCGGTGCGCCACCGCGGTCTTGACGCCGTGCTCCTGACAGGCCGCCAACAGGGCGTCGGCTTCGCGCAGAGTGGGCGTCAGCGGCTTCTCGATAAACACGCCGCGCACCCCGGCCTCAGCGCAGGCGATGACCATGTCGGCGTGGCAGTCGGGCATCCGCGGACAGACGCTGACTATGTCCAAATCCTCGTCGGCGAGCATCTGGCGGTAATCGGCGTAGAGCCGCTGGGCACCCGTGCGCTCGCCGGCTGCGGCGCGGCCCTCGGGGTCGGGGTCTGCCACTGCGAGTAAATCCACTTGCTCCAAATCCCGGTAAACGGTTTCCAGCCCGTGGCCGTAGTCGCCGGCACCTGTGCGCCCGATGACTCCGGCTTTATAGCGCTTGCTCATAATTTGTACTCCTCGTCGTTTAGTTTCATTGAACTACCAAAATTACGGCTAACACGCCCACGCCCACGCCCAAAACAGCCGCTCGACTAATCGGCTCTTTCCACAACAGCGGTGCCGTCACATTGTCCAAAATGACCACGCCGCAGCCCACCAGTGGGAAGAATACCGTGCCCGGCACGTGCTTGAGCGAGATCAGCACGGCCATTAAGGCCAGCAGATTGTACACCCCAATGCCAGCTCCCACCGCCAAATCAAAGCGCCGAATGCGCTGCCGCGCCTCCCACAACAACACAGTGGCCCCAATAGTCCCGGCGGTAAAGCCGATGACCATGAGCACTTGTAAATACGCATCGTCCAAACCGGCGTAATGCACCCAGCGCAGACAGGAAGTGCTCATCCCCTGGATACTGAAAACCAATATCAGCAGCCCGGTGGCGACCCAGCGCGAAACATTGGTCTGGTGGCCAGCGTGCCGCGACATCAACAAAACGGCCACCAACGCCAAGCCCAAGCCCAACAGTTGAAGGCCGCCCAACGGCTCGTTCCACAGCAGCACGCCCAGACCCACCGGCACGACGATGGCGAGGCGGAAAGCAGTCAACACCGAGGCCACCCGAAAGGTCCGCAACAAGCGCGTCATCAACAGCATGGAGCTAATGAAGACGACACCGGTGATCGCGCCTACCTTTACTGCGCCGATCGGCACTTGCAATTGCCCTGTGAAGCCCAGATAGAGCAGCAGAATGGACGCTAGCACCCAATAGTTGGTCGATACCACGGTCGGAGCGTAGCACCGGTGCTGCGAGGCCCATTTGAATACCTGCCCAAAGCCGAATTCCATCAGCAGCGGCAGCACTAACCAGAGGGGCGGTGCCCCTTCCATACTCATCCGCTGGTCCCCCAAAAAATTGCCATGCGCTCCAAACTCCACGACCACCTCTTCGCTGTCAAGCCACCCACCATTGCCACCTCGACAAAAGTCTATTCTATTATGTAGCCGATGACAGGGGGCAAGCTCATGCAATTAGAACGACTGCTTCTACACCTAAAACTAGACGGCTGGTGCGTGGTCAAAGGCGTCATCCCAGCCGACCAGATTGAGTACGTGCGCCAGAGCGTCGAGGCCGCGGTCGCAGAACACCGCAATCCCGCAGCCCCATCCGGCATCGGCCACCTGCCGGGCATGATCAACTTCGACCAGTCCTTTGCGCCTTTTCTCGCGGATGAAAATCTCCTCGCCTTGGTCGGCGCGATGTTAGGCCATCATCCGCGCATTTCCTTCACCACCGGCACGATCAACTACCCAGGCAACGAGCGCGGCGGCTGGCACGCCGACTGGCCCTTCAACCAGAACAACGCCGGCCATATCCCCGCGCCGTATCCCGACGCGACGGTCCACTTGACCACCTTGTGGATGCTGGCCCCCTTTACCGAGGAAAACGGCGGCACCCTCCTCGTCCCCGGCAGCCACCGCTCCCCCAACAACCCCACCGGCGACAATGGCGTCGATCCACTGGCCCCGTATCCCACGGAAGTAAACGCCTGCGGCCCAGCCGGCAGCGTGCTCGTGCTCGACAGCCGCCTGTGGCACGCGACCGCGCCCAACCGCTCGCACCAACCCCGCACCTCGGTAGTCGTGCGCTACGCCCCCTGGTGGCTCAATGTCGAGGTCTTGCGCCCCGGCTCGGATGAGCGCCGCCGCCTGTCCGACGAAACCGGCCGCAAGGAAAACGCCGTGCCGTCGCTACCCGCCGACGTTTTCGCCGAACTGCCCGCCCCGGTCCAGCCCTTGTTCCGCCACTGGGTCGAATAGATTCCGCGCCAATTGCGTCCGTAGGGGCACCCCTCGTGGGTGCCCTTTTTTGTGCCCTCCCGATTCCGAACGACTGTCCGAAAATGAACAGTGAGTGTTCAAAAGCGGACGAAAACGCCCTATCCCGAAAAATATAAATTAAGTAAAAACAAGTATTTGTCTCTTTGGCACGGAATTTGTTATACAAATGACAAGCGGAGGTATGAACCCGATGAACGCTATGGACCGCCCAATAGATCCCACCTTCCTGCGACGCCAGCGCGGCAAGCGCATCGCCTATGCTGTGGTGGGAGTGGCTGCGCTCCTCTGGCTCTCTGTTTGGTTGCCCAGTTGGATCAGGCCGGCGCTGGATCCCGACCGCATCCGCACCGCGCAGGTGCAGTGGGGCGCAGTGGAAGAGACGATTACTGCTTCGGGCACGGTGGTACCCCAGTTCGAGCAGATCATCTTTAGCCCCATCAACACGAGGCTGGTGCGCATCCTGCAAAAGCCGGGAGCCATGTTGGAGCAGGGACAGTCCATCGTCGAACTGGACTTGAACGCCGCGCGGCTCGACGTGGAGAAGCGGGCCGAAGAGTTGGCCCTCAAGCAGAATCGCCGCACCCAACTCGAATTAGACGAACGCAAAAAGCTGAGCGACCTAAACACGCGCTGGCGGCTGAAAGACTTGGAATTTCAGCGTTTTAAGACCCGCACCGCGCAGCTCCGCGAGTTACAGGGTTTTGGCGCGGTCTCCGAGGAAGAGCTGAGCCAAGCGCACCTGCAAGAACAGCGCGCTGAGATAGAATTGCAGCAACTCGAAGAAGACCGCCGCAACCTCGTCGAATCCACTCAGGCCCAGTTGGAAGCTCTGCAATTGGAGATGAATATCCTCGAACGCGAGGTCGCGGAGGCCCGCCGCCGCTTGGAGCGCGCCCACATCCGCGCCGACAGAGACGGCGTGCTCACCGCGATTGCACCGGAAGTTGGCGCTTCCATCAGCCAGGGCCAGGAAATCGCCCGCATCGCCGACCTCAGCTCGTTCCGCGTGGATGTCACTGTTTCCGATATCCACGCCCGCCGACTCCAGACCGGGCTGTGGGTGCGCTCGCGCATTAATGAAGAAGAATACGTAAAGGGCCACATTGCCCGCATCCTGCCCACGGTCGAAGGTGGGATCATCCAGCTCGAAGTCGAATTAGAGGATTCGGCGCATGCGCTGCTGCGGCCCAATCAGCGGGTCGATGCCTATATCGTCACCGCGCGCAAGGACCGCGCCCTGCGCGTCAAGCGGGGGCCGTTCATCAGCGGGCGGGAGGGCCTGCACGAGGTCTTTGTGGTGCGCGGCCAAACCGCCGTGAAAACCGAGGTGCGCATCGGCATTGCCAATTTCGAGTACTACGAGGTGGAGGAGGGATTAATCGAGGGCGACGAGGTAATCATCTCGGATGTGAAAGACTACCTGCACTTGGACGAAGTCCAGATCAAATAAAGGAGACTGCCATGATTAAACTCGAAAGCATCGAAAAGGTGTACCGCACCGAGCAAGTCGAGACCTTGGCTTTGAGCAACATCAATTTCGCCGTTGACGAGGGGGAGTTCATCTCGGTGATGGGGCCGTCCGGCTCGGGCAAGAGCACCCTGCTCAACGTCATCGGCCTGCTCGACGAGCCTTCCGCTGGCGAAATCGTCCTCAACGGGCAGGCCATCAATTCCTACGCCGACCGCTATTTGGCGCGCATCCGCAACGAGGAAGTCGGCTTCATCTTCCAGAGTTTCCACTTGATCGCCGATTTGAACGTGGTCGATAACGTGGAAATCCCCCTGCTCTATCGCCGCGGGCTGTCGGGCAAGGAGCGGCGGCAGATGGCGCTGAAGGCGCTGGATCGGGTGGGGCTGAGTTCGCGGGTGAAGCACTTTCCGTCGCAATTGTCGGGCGGGCAGCAGCAGCGCGTGGCCGTGGCTCGGGCCATTGTCGCGCAGCCGCACATCCTGCTGGCCGATGAGCCGACGGGCAATTTAGACAGCCAGATGGGCGACGAAATCATGGGCATCATGCACCAGCTCAACGAAGAGGGCACCACCATCGTCATGGTGACGCACGACCAGCGCTTGGCCGACCGCACCGGGCGCACGGTGCGGCTCTTCGACGGGCGGCAGGTACAGTGAGAGGAGGATGAGATGCTAAAGAACTACATCAAAATGGCGCTCAAGGTTCTGTTGCGACGCAAGGTCTTTACCTGCATCAGCCTCGTTACCATCAGCTTTACGCTCATGGTGCTGATGGTGGCAACGGCCTTGTTCGACCACGTCTTTGGCTCCTTCCCGCCGGAGACGCGGGCGGATCGGACGCTCGTCCTGAAGATGATCACAGGAGAACACACAGACCATGAAGGCAAGCGGATCTCCCCACCTAGCCACGCCTTTTTGAAGCGGTATGTGTCGCCGCTGACCCAAGCCGAAAAGGTGTCTATTTCCACTGGCTTTTGGGGCTCGGAAGTAACGTATCGCAACGGCGTGAAGACCGAAACCGCCTTCAAGTACACGGACGGGGCTTTCTGGGAGATCTTCGAATTCGACTTCCTCGAAGGCCGTCCCTATACCGCGAAGGAGGTAGAGGAGGGCCAACGGGTGGTCGTGATCAACGAGGAGACGCGCCGGGTGTTTTTTGGGGGGGAACAGGCCGTGGGGAAGTACATCGAATTCAAGGGACGACCGTTCCGCGTGGTAGGGGTCGTGCCCAACGTACCGGCATTCCGCGTGACGTCCTTTGCCGATATCTGGATGCCCGTCAGCGCTCGTGAAACGGATGAGTACCTGCGGTACGATTCGATATTCGGCCACTCTCAGGCGCTGATCTTGGCGCGCAATGCGGCTGCCATACCGCTTATCAAAGAGGAATTCGCCGATGTGCTCACTCGGGTCGAATATCCCGATTCCGACAATGTCAACCTCCTCATCGGTGGCCCTGAGACGCTGTTAGAAGAGGCTGCGCGTATGATGTTTTTATTAAGGAGCTTCGGTGGCACCGATGCGATGATCCTGCTGCTCAGCGGTCTGGGATTGCTTTTCATGCTTCTGCCGGTGGTCAGCCTGATCAACATCAACACCACCCGCATCTTGGAACGCGCTTCTGAGATTGGGGTGCGCAAGGCATTCGGCGGGTCTTCGCTCACTTTAGTGGGGCAATTCGTGGTGGAGAACGTGATTCTCACGCTCTTGGGCGGTGCCTTCGGGCTGGTTCTTACTTTTCTCGTCCTACAAGTGCTCGGTGCCAGCGACATTGTGCCATACGCCGAATTCCACCTGAACCACCGCATCTTCCTCTACGGCTTGGTCATGACTCTGGTCTTCGGTCTGATTTCCGGTGCTTACCCGGCGTGGAAAATGTCGCGTCTGCACATTGTAGAGGCCCTCAGAAGGAGGAAGCAATGATACGCCATCTCTGCAAGCTAGTCTGGAACCGCAAAAGGGCGAACGCGCTAACCGCCTTCCAGATCTTCATTTCTTTTTTAATCGTCTTTATCACGGCCTCCATCGCCGTGGACAACGTCGACAAGTACCGGCGACCACTCGGATTTTCCTACGAAAACAGATGGGTCGTGGCCTTCTTGCGTGACCGGGAACTGCCATCGGACGACGAGGTAGAAGCACCCAGCCGCAGACAGGTCTATCAGGCCCTAGAGTCCTTCGACTGGGTCGAGTCGGTAGCCGCGATGAATGGGGCAGCAATCCCCTATAATGCCTCTCGGTACAGCGCCATGTTAGACGAACAACCGATTGACTATGGTGCTTTTTCGGATGAGTTCCACGAGGTGTTCGATCTCGACGTGGTCAATGGGCGGTGGTTCAGCGAGGAGGACGCAGTCCTAGACTGGGAGCCGCTCGTGATAACTCAGCCGCTCAGTGAGGAGCTTTTTGGCCATGAAGACCCCATCGGTCAGCTAGTCGAATGGAGGAAAGGTGACGCACGGGTCGTCGGAGTGGTCTCCGACTATCGTCGCCGTGGGGAGTTTTCCGATGCCCGTTTCTTCGTATTAACTCGCTTGAAAGACGATGCGTATGTCCATTTTTCGGTCAAAGTGCGTCCCGGTACGCCGTTGGCGGCCCAAGAGCAAATCGACAGACGGCTCGAGGCCATGGCTCCGGGGTACCGAGCCGAAATCACGACCTTAGAGGAAGATCGCGCTTCGTCGTTCAAATTGAGCCTGATACCCCTGTTCGCCGCCGGGGTCGTCTCGGTGTTGGTACTGGGCATGGTGGCGCTGTCGTTGAGCGGCGTGCTGTGGCAGCGGACGACGCTGAGAACCGAGGAGATCGGCCTGCGAAGGGCCTTGGGCGGGTCGGCGGCTAGCATCTACGCGCAGTTGACGGGCGAGATGCTGGTGGTCGCCAGCATCGGCGTAATCGCTGGCCTGCTGCTCGTCTTGCAACTCCCATTGCTAGAACTACTCGATTACACTGGCGGGACCTACGCGCTCAGTGTAGCCCTTGCAGCCCTGATAATTTACGGCCTCGTGATTGTGTGCAGCCTGTATCCGGGTCGGCTAGCCTGCCGGATACGGCCGGTCGAGGCGCTGCACCACGAATGAGTCGGAATGTGGCTGTCCCAAGCTCAAATAAACTCAAACGTACTTCACACATCCCCAAGGAGGATGCCATGAAATCGGTCAAATCTGTAATCACCCCAATCGCCACCGTCGCCACGGCGTTTAGTTGTGGAGTGGCCGACGCGGAGAGTATCACGGTGGCCATGGAATCCGTGCGCGAGGATTCCGTAGAGCATCTCTTCCAGCCTTCTCTGACGCGGATTCCGATCGGTGCGGAGTTGACGGAAGGACTGCCCGAGATCCAATCGGTTGCCGGGCTGGAGATCCATGAACCCCTGCACGCCCGCCTTTCGTTTGAAGATTCGTCGGCTGAGCCGATAGTTGTGCTGGGGTTGGATAATGACGGACAGGACATCGCCTTCGCCGTGGCCGATTCGACCGCGCAACCGCAGAAACTCCAGCTCACGGAGGATTTTTCCAAACTACTTAAAAGTGAAGCCCCACAAGCTGAGCTGACTGTACCCATGGCTGGTCAAGCACCTGAGTTTAAGATCGGACTCGTGTTCAGCCGCGAACACAATGCCGTGCTGCACCATAACCTCGAACTGCGGCTAGGCGAGGCCGACATTGGCGGCCAACGCTATGCCATAGCCATAGTTAGAGATCCGCGTTTTTGCACCTACACCATACCCGCCGACTCGGTGGGGATCACGTTCTATCAACTTATGATTGACCTCGACGGGGATGGAGCATTCCTGACTCAAGTGGATTCTCAATCCGGGATGCGGGAGGTCGAGGTTTTCGAGGGAACCAAGCCCTTCTTGATCAACGGTCAGGCATACGAACTAACCCATGTGTCGGCGACGGGGGATCAGTTGGTGATTGAACGCAGCGATCAAACGGTCGCCCTTGTCGTGGGCTTTGAGATGCCGAATGTCGCCGTTACTCGGCTCGACAGCAGTGCTATCGACCTGACGGCACTGCGCGGCAAGCCCGTGGTCATCAACTGGTGGAACACCTTCTGCGGCCCCTGCATCAGGGAGATTCCCGAACTCAACGAACTGGTCGAGAAATACGCCGACAGCGACGTCGAGTTCCTCGCCATCGCCCACAATGAAATGGCGCATTTACCGCCGTTTCTGCAGAAGCATCCGTTCTCTTATGACATCGCCTTGGGGGAAGAGGATGCCTTGCAGATTTTCGGCTATGCCTTTCCGCGTCATGTAATCATAGACGGCGAAGGTAAAGTCGCCTACGACGTCCTTGGTTACAATGCCGATGCCACCGACAAAATGGACGCGGTTATCGGCTCGCTGTTGAGCGAGCTTTGAGCTTGCCATTGCTACGCACTCCATACACATCCCCATAGGAGGATACCATGAAATCGATCAAATCTGCCATCACCATCATCGCCCTCGTCGCTACGGCGTTCAGTTATGGACAGGCCAGCGCGGAGAGTATCACGGTGGAAATGGAATCCGTGCGCGAGGATTCCGTAGAGCATCTCTTCAAGCCACCTCTGTACATCTATGGGGGCGCGCAGCTAACGGAAGGATTGCCCGAGCTCCAATCGGTTACTGGACTAGAGATTCATGAACCCCTACATGCCCGCTTGTCGTTCCGCGATTCGCCGGCTGCGCCGATTGTCCTAGTGGGATTGGATAACGACGGACAGGACATTGCCTTTGTCATTGCCGAATCCACTGCGCAACCGCAGCGACTCCGGCTCACGCGCGGTTTTTTCAAGCGCCTTCGCAGCCAAGATGAAGTCCTGCGAGCCGAGTTGACTGTGCCCCCGGTCAGCCAAGCTCCTGAGTTCAAAATCGAACTATATATCGAACGGATAGAAAATTCTCGCTGGGATTACGTGCATCACCGCAATCTCGAACTGCGGCTGGGCGAGGCCAACATTGGCGGCCAGCGCTATGCCATAGCCTTAATGAGGGATCCGAGTTTTGGAACTTACTCCCTACCCGACGACTCATTATCCGTTGACTCGTCGAAGTTCCCTAATCATAGATTCCTGATTGATCGCAACGGGAACGGCGTATTCCTAGTTCTCCCCTCTGGCCGCCAAACCGAGGAGTTGGAGAAAGAGATGTTCGGGGTCAAAGAACCTTTCTTAATCAACGATCAACTTTACAAATTGGCTGATGTATCGGCGACGGGAGATCGGTTAGTAATCGAGCGCAGCGATCAAGAAACCGCCCTCGCCGTGGGCTTTGAGATGCCCAACGTCACCGTTACTCGGCTCGACGGTAGCACTATCGACCTGACGGCGCTGCGCGGCAAGCCCGTGGTCATCAACTGGTGGCACACCACCTGTTCGCCCTGCATCGCGGAAATCCCCGAACTCAACAAACTGGTCGAGAAATACGAGGGTCGCGACGTCGAGTTCCTCGCTATCGCCAATAACGAAATGGCAGAGTTGCCGCCGTTCCTGAGGAGGCATCCGTTTTCCTATGACATCGTCTTGGGGAACAGCGAGGCTATGCGCGTTCTCGGCCAAGCTTATCCGCGTCATGTAATTGTCAACAGCAAAGGCAAAGTCGTCCTAGATCTCGGCGGTGGCAGTTCTGGTATCGTTGGCCAGATCGACGCGGTTATCAACTCGCTGTTGGTGAGTGAACTTTGAGCATTCTACGAGCATTCACCGGAACTACTAGTTTTGAAGATGGTTCTGCTATAATGCTATAAGCACTTCACCACGAATGAGTTGGGATATTTATGGAATGCAAAAAGAGTAACGCGAATTTGCTTTTGACGATGGCCATCTTGGCCGCCTTATGGACCGTCCCCCCAGTCCATGCCCAACCGTGGCTGGTGCGCGGCACCGTCACCGACGCGGCCACCGGGCAGCCCCTGCCAGCGGCTACCGTCCAGCTAGCCGGTACCTATCGCGGGACCATAGCGAACGACGAGGGCGAGTACTCGCTCAAGGTGCAACAATTACCGGCGACGTTGACAGTGAGTTATATCGGCTACGTCTCCCAAGAGCGCGAGTTGACGGCCCCTGCGGAGCGGATCGATTTCGCCTTGACGCCAGTGCCCTTTCTGCTCGATCCCATCGTGGTGACTGCTGAGACCTCAGCCGAGGGTATCATGCGCCAAGTCATTCGCCGCAAACAGGAGTGGCGGCCCAGCTTGGCCAGCTATCAGGCGCAAGCCTATGTCCGGCGCGTTTTGGAAAACGAAGAAGGCATTGTCTCAATCGGCGAAATGGCCTCGGAGATTTACTGGGAGCGGGAGCGGGGGCTGCGCGAAGTGGTCAAGTCGAGGCGTGTGACCCAAAATTTGGAGGCCCAAGAAGCATACATCTCGGCCTTTGCGGGGTTTGCGAATTTCTACGACGACGATATCCCCTTTATCGGCCACACCCTAATCGGGCCGACCCATCCCGATGCCCTCAAGCACTACCGCTTCGACTTGATCGGCCAGCGCTATTTAGACGATAAGGTGGTATTCGACATCTCGGTTGAGCCTAAAAACAAATTGCAAGCCGCTTTTGTCGGCCGCATCGCGGTATTGGACGAGGATTTCGCCTTGCTCGAAGTGGAGCTAGCACCCAGCCGGGCGACCACGACCTCGGCCGTTCCCCTGCCCCTGATCGAGCACATGGATTTTGCCTACCAACAACAGTTTCGCGGTTTTGCCGGAGGAGTGTGGCTGCCGGTCGATTACCGAGCTTCTATGGCAGTAAAAATCAGCATGGTGGGGCTGCACTTTCCCGCGATCAAGTACAATGTGATAACGCGGCTGAGCGATTGCCAAGTCAATGTCGATATGCCCGATTCGCTCTACGCCAGCGAGCAAGTGCTGCGGGTCGATTCGCTGGCCGTGGCCCAAGACAGTTCCTTTGCCCGGCTGGTCGACAAGGTGCCCCTGTCGGCGCGGGAACAAGCCGCTTATGCCACCATCGACAGCACCATGCAATTCGAAAAAGCTTTCCAGCCGACGGGGTTTCTCGCCCGTTTATTGCTGAAGGAACAAGGGGAAGAGACGGAGGAGCGGACGGAACAGGCCACGGAAAAGACGGAAGTGCGAGCGGAATCGTCGCGCTGGGGATCGGTCAATCTGAAGCCCGCTTTGCGATACGACCGAGTCGGAGGAGCGCATCTGGGGCTGGAGGGGAGCCGGGGTCTGGGCGGCGGCCTGGAGGCCGGTGCCGCCACTGGATACAACGTCGGTCTGAAGCGCTGGTCTTACCGGGGCCGGGTCGGCTGGCAGCGGACAGCGGGTAAGGTGGTTCTGGAATACGGGAGAGGGCCGGTGCCGCGCGTTCCTTCGGACAGCTATTTCCCGTTGCTCAACAGCGGCCAGTTCCTGCTGGGCTTGGACGACTATTTCGATTATTACTGGAATGAAAGGTTGCGAGCACGGCTTCATCTTTCCCTGCCGAGTCAGGTCGGCTTGCAAGTGGGCTTTAACCACGAGGAACATTCTTCGCTACAGGAGACGACCGCTTTCAGTCTGTTGAACCGGGACTGGAAGCCGCGACCCAATCCAGCCATTGAGGAAGGTCGGCTGCGCTCGGTAGAGGCGGGCTTCGAATGGGGCGGGCCGTACCAGCCTTTCGGAATAACGGCCAATCGGCGGGTCGCAGTGGGAGTGGAGCACAGCAGCACTGGACTGGGCAGCGACTTTTCCTTCACCCGTTTGCGCCTAGCCTTGGACGGCCATTTCAAAACCTTCCTCAAGCGCCGCGTCACGCCCAATGCGTTCGATGTGCGGCTGGTGGCGGGATACTCAATCGGCGATGTGCCAATGCAGCGCTTTGGATGCTTGGAGGCCAGCATGGGGTTTTTCTCGCCGTTTGGCGCTTTCCGCACGGTGCGCGGCCATCCCTATGAGGGGGAGCACTACGCGGCCCTGTACTGGGAGCACAACTTCAAGACCACGCCCTTTGAGCTATTGGGGCTGTGGGATTGGGCCATGCGGGGCGCGGGGTTGGTGGTACACGGGGCTTCGGGGCGGACGTGGATTGATCCGGAGCGGCGCGCCAAACTGGGACACAAGCCGCGCTACGAGGAGAGTTTCCGCCATGAGGTGGGGGTCTCGCTCATGCTGTACCATCTGCTGCGCCTCGATTTTACCCGGCGCTTTGATCGGCCCGGCTGGGGCGTGGGGTTGAGTTTGGTGCGCTTTGATTTTGGGGGTACTGTTAATGTAAGGATGTAATCCTTGATGTTGACGGACAACATGTTGCTGCTGACGATGTTTCGGACGAATTTCTCCAAACGCTTAGGCTAGCCGAGGCCCTTTACTGCGAATAAGGAAGGAATCGACCATGCGTTATCTCATGTTAGCCGTTCTTCTATTCGTTCCATTGGCGTATGCCGCGCCACTCGAAGAAGCTCCCGAGGGCAATTACGATTTGGTAGCTGTCGAAGTCGTCCATATACCCGAAAACGTGGTGGTCGGCGATAAAGTTGTGTTCGTCCGACACCAGGCCAACCGAGGCACTGACGCCATTCCTCCCCGCACCTATCGGGTCGATTTGTACGTTGACGGTGAGCGCGTCAGCTTCGATTACGGCACGGGAGGATTGAAGCCGGGCAGGACTAGTACCTACTCAATGTCCGAAGGCTACTATCACTTCATGCCGACTGAACCGGGGACGTACACATACCGCTGGGTCTTGGACAAGGAAGACAATCTGCCCGAGACGGACGAGACCAATAATGTCATTGAGGGGACCATCGTCGTGGCCGAGCGCTCGGCCGAGCACGACAGTCTCCAAGCGGCCCTGCTAGATCAGCTTGAACTCATCGGCAAAAATATGGTGGATGGGCGCTATCCCCCCGAACTCGAACTTGGCCCGGATTCAACCCACCAAGAGTTGCAGTGGTTCACAGAGTTGTTCGACGACATCGGGATTTTAGTGTACTCGGGGGACCATTATTATAACTATCTGACGTCTCAGGAGTTCGCTCCTCCGGAGGAAAAGGCCACTCACCGCTTGGATTTCAGAAATACGAGTGCGCGCGAATGGCCAGAGTTATTCGTCCAGTATTTCGACGGGCAGGAATGGGCAAAACAGGCCACCAGCGAATTCGACAGGGATAATCAGGTTACAACATTAACCTTCAGGGTGGCTCACGACGAGCAAACAGGTACTTTCCGTCTGCTGGAATCGAGCAGGGTAAGTTATCGTTCCCTAGATGAGAGGGGTTGGCTCGGCGTATGGTTGATCGAGAACGAGGGCGGGGGTGGCGCGGTCGTCCACCAAGTAGAGGACGGCAGTCCCGCGCAAGAGGCCGGCTTTGAACAAGGCGACATTTTGCTCAGCCTAGCAGGGAAACCCATGGCTTCCTCATCCCAACTAAACTTCCTACTGGGGCGTATGAAACCCGGCACCGAGGTTGCGTTCGGACTCGTGCGCAATGGGGTCCAAATGGAGAAGACGGTACAGTTGGGAGCTCAACCCGAACACCGCCGACCAGGCCCGCGAATCGAATGAGGACTGGGCGATGATCTTGGTAGTAGATGACGATATTTCCGTGACCACGTCGCTGTCCCTGCTGCTCAAGCAGGCCGGCTGCCAGACCGCGACCGCCGCGTCTCCGGCCGAGGCCCTTTACCACGAATAAGGAATCAATCATGCGTTATCTCATGTTAGCCGTTTTTCTGTTCGCTCCATTGGCGTATGCCGCGCCACTCGAAGAAGCCCCTGAGGGCAATTACGATTTGGTGGCCGTCGAACTCGTCCATATACCCGAGGAAGTGGTGGTCGGCGATGAAGTCGTGTTTGTTCAGCATCTGGCCAACCGAGGCACCGACGCCATTCCCGGCCGCACCTATCGGATCGATTTATACGTTGACGACGAGCGCGTCAGCCACAATTACAGCACAAGACGTTTTAGGCCGGGCGGGAGTAGTACCTACTCAAAGGCCGAAGGCTACTATCACTTCAAGCCGACGGAACCGGGGACGTACACGTATCGCTGGACACTGGACAAGGAAAACAATCTGCCCGAAACGGACGAGACTAATAATGTCATTGAGGGGACCATCGTCGTGGCCGAACGCTCGGCCGAGCACGACAGTCTCCAAGCGGCCCTGCTAGATCAGCTCAAACTCATCGGCAAAAATATGGTGGAAGGGCACTATCTCCCCGAACTCGAACTTGGCCCGGATTCAACCCACAAGGAGTTGCAGTGGTTCACAGAGTTGTTCGACGAGTTCGGGATTAAAGTGTACTCGGGAGACCATTATATGAACTACCTGACATCTTCGGACTCCAATCCTCCGAAGGAAAAAGCCACTCACCGCTTGGCCTTCAGAAATATGAGTGAGAGCGAATGGCCAGATTTGTTCGTCCAGTATTTCGACGGTCAGGAATGGGCCAAACAGGCCACCAGCGATTTCTACCGGGATAATCAGGTTACTATGATTCTCAGAGTGGCTCACGATGAGCAGACCGGTACTTTCCGCCTGCTGGATTTGTTTGGCAATGGGATGCGTTATCTCTCCCCGGATGAGATGAGTTGGCTCGGCGTATGGTTGATCGAGGGCGAGGGCGATAGTGGCGCGGTCATCCGCCAAGTAGAGGACGGCAGTCCCGCGCAAGAGGCCGGCTTTGAACAAGGCGACATTTTGCTCACCCTGGCGGGTAAACCCATAGCTTCCCCGTCCCAAGCAGACTTCCTACTGGCCCGTATGAAACCCGGTACTGAGATTTCTTTCGGGCTTGTGCGTAACGGTGTCCAAATGGAGAAGACAGTACAGTTGGGAACTCAACCCGAATTCCGCTGACTATATCGAGAACGAGAATAGGCGATGATTCTAGTTGTAGATGACGATATTTCCGTGACCACGTCGCTGTCCCTGCTGCTCAAGCAGGCCGGCTATCAGACCGCGACCGCCGCGTCTCCGGTGGAAGCTCTCGAATGGCTGGAGCGCGGCGGGTGCGAGCTGGTCTTGCAGGACATGAACTTCTCGCGCCAGACAAGCGGCGAGGAGGGCATGGAATTGTTGCAAGAGATCAAGCAGCGGTGGGCTAGTGTACCGGTCATTTTGATGACGGCTTGGGGGTCTATTGAGCTCGCCGTGCAGGGCATCAAAGCCGGTGCCGCAGATTTTGTCACCAAACCCTGGACCAACAAACAGATCCTCCAAGCCGTGAAAACAGCGCTGGGCTTGGCCGCGGCAACGCCCGCCACCGAGCGCACCATCACGCGCGAGGAACTAGATCGCCAAGGCGATTTCGCCAACATCATCGGCGCGAACCCCCAACTGCTCAAGGTACTCGAAGTAGTAAGCCGCGTCGCACCCACCGAGGCCTCAGTGCTGATCACTGGCGAGAGCGGCACCGGCAAAGACGAAATCGCCCAAGCCCTCTTCCGCAACAGCAGCCGGCGCGATCAGCTCTTTGTTAAAGTGAACCTCGGCGGCATTTCCTCGACCCTGTTCGACAGCGAGATGTTCGGGCACGTGAAGGGAGCCTTCACCGACGCACGGCAAGATCGCACTGGCCGCTTTGCGTTGGCCGATGGCGGCACCATCTTCCTCGACGAGATCGGCGACTTAGCTCCGAGTTGCCAAGTCAAGTTGCTGCGCGTTTTACAGGACCGGACCTATGAAGTGCTGGGGTCGAGCAAGACCCGTTCCGTGGATGTGCGGGTGATTTCGGCGACAAATCAAAACCTGCTGGAATTGGTCGAGTCGGGCACCTTCCGCGAGGACTTACTCTATCGCCTCAATCTCATCGTTTTGCACCTGCCGCCCCTGCGCCAACGGCCAGAAGACATCCCCCTGCTAGCGCACCACTTTGCGCTGGGCGCGGCCCAAGCCTACCGCCGCGACTTGGAAATCGACGACGCGGCCCTGAACTGGCTGCAAACCCTGCCGTGGCCGGGCAACATCCGCCAGTTGAAACAACTGGTCGAACGGACCGCGTTGATGAGTCCCGGCCGCGTGTTGGGGACCGACGACTTCTCCGCGGCCCTGTCGATGCAGCCCGAGGAAGGCCAGAGCGGATCGGGCGATTTGCCAGCGCCGGGCACCATGACTCTCGACGAATTGGAACGGTCGATGATCGTCCGCTGCATGGAGCGCTACCAGGGCAACATCAGTCGGGTGGCCCAGGCATTGGGCTTGAGCCGGGCGGCGCTGTACCGCCGCTTTGAGAAATACGGAATCGACCCTTGAGCCTGCGCACCAAACTCATCCTCTACCTGATCGGTATCCACCTCGTATTTGCGGGACTTGCGGGGTACTTGCTGCGCGAAGAAAAGTTTTGGCTGTTGGGGGTTGAAGCATTCTTCGTCTTGTCCTTTGCCGTCGGCGTGCGCTTGATCCAGCACTTTTGGGTGCCGCTCGATCTGATCCGCACGGGTGCCGAACTCATCGGCGAGCGCGATTTCACCAGCAAGTTCGTCGAAGTGGGCCAGCCGGAAATGGATCAGCTCGTGCGCGTGTACAACCGCATGATCGACCAATTGCGCGAAGAGCGCACGCGGCTGCAGGAACAGCACTACTTCATGGACAAGATCCTGACGGCCTCGCCGTCGGGCATCATCACCCTCGATTTCGATGGCAAGGTCGCCCTAGTCAATCCCAGCGCCAGCCGCCTGTTGGGGCTAGCCGAAAGCGCAATGGTCGGCCAGTCATTGGACGAGTTGGGGACGGCATTTGCCCGCGCCCTGCACGCTTTGGCCGTCGGCGAGTCGCAGGTGTTGCCAGTGCAAGGGCAGCGGGTGCGCTGTCACAAGGCGCAGTTTTTGGACCAGGGATTCCCGCGCAGCTTTATCCTGATGGAGGAATTGACCGAGGAATTGCGCCTGTCGGAGAAGGCGGCCTACGAGAAAGTCATCCGCCTGTTGGCACACGAGGTGAACAATTCAACGGGAGCGGTCAACTCCCTGCTGCACTCGTGCCTCAACTACAAAGGACAACTGCGGGAGGCCGACCGCGGCGATTTTGAAAACGCCCTGCAAGTGGCCAGCGACCGCATCGACCATCTCAGCGCCTTCATGCGCAGCTTTGCCGAGGTGGTCAAATTGCCAGCACCGCACTTGCAGCCTGTAGATTTGGAAGCCCTATTGCGCGACATCGCCGTGCTGATGCGCGCCGAGTGCGAGCGCCGCAACATCGAATGGGACTGGGATATTCAGGCGGACCTGAAACCCATTGCCATGGACGAAAACCAGATGGAACAGGCGTTTGTCAATATCCTGAAAAATGCGGTGGAGGCCATTGGCGAGGACGGCAGGATAACCATTCGTCTAGGCAAGCTCCAAGACCGGCCCTTTGCCGTGGTAGAAGATACGGGCGCGGGAATCGACTCGGAAGTGGCCGAGAGCTTGTTTACGCCGTTTTTTAGCACCAAGGAAAACCGGCGCGGCCTCGGCCTGACGTTGGTGCAGGAGATTTTGAGCCGGCACGGTTTTGCCTTTTCCCTCGAAAGCCCCCCCGACGAGCCGACCCGTTTTACCATCCGCTTCTGAAACCCCTTCGCCGCCCATAATCCACCCCGGACATCCTAGAACTCGACGGTTTCGCGCTTCATCAGCCGCAGAGTCGTCACTGTGCCGAAGAACACCATGAGAAAGAGCAGCACGGCAATGGCCGTGGCCTCGCCCACTTTGAATTCCTGGAACATGGACTGCACCATGCGAGTGCCGATGACGTGGTTTTCAGTGACCGGGGCCTGATTGGTCAGCAGCCAGATGACCTCAAAGGCCTTCATGCCGCCAATGACCATGAAGACAATGGAGATGGAGAGGATTTCCCAGATGAGCGGCAGGGTGATGCTCCAGAACTGACGCCAGGTCGAGGCCCCATCTATGTCTGCGGCTTCGTACATGCTTTGCGGGATGCTCTCCATGGCGGCGAGGAAGAGGATCATATTGAAGCCGCAGGCCCCCCAGATGGACATGGGTACGAGGGCCCAGTAGAGATTGTCCTGGGCCAGCCAGGCAAAGCCCTCAAAGCCGTGGAACCAGTGGGCCAGCAGCTCAATGCCCAGGACGGAAAAGATTTTGCCCAAGGTCGTCAGCACCGAGTTGACCGGGCCGCCTTGGGGATTGTATAGGTGCATCCACAACAGGGTAGCGGCGACCCCGCCGAGAATGTTGGGGAAGAAGAAGACTATCTTGAAGAGTTGGGCGCCGCGCACCTGGCGGGAAATGCACACAGCGAGAAAGAGCGATAGGGGCAGCACAAAGAGCGGAATCGCGAACATGATGAAGAGATTGTTGCTCAGGCCAATCCAGAACTCGTCGCTCTCCAGCAGCAGGCGCTTGAAGTGCAACAGCCCCACAAAGGTCATCTCGGTCAAGCCGTCCCAGCGATTGAGGCTCCAGACGAAAGATTTGAGGGAAGGCAAGATGACGAAGATGGTGTACAGGGCCGCGGCTGGTCCGACGAAGAACAGCACCCCGCCCCAGCGCAGGCGCACGCGGCTCGCGGTGGAGGCTATTCTGCTGGCGCGGAGTTTGGCCAAGATGGTATAGAGCCAGTACAGGGCACCCAGGCCCAGCAGACCGAGCAAAAGCGTGGGTTTCCACACGTGGCGCACAGTGGTGCGGTCGGGGTTTTCGGCCCGGGTGCGCACTGCTAGGGCCGCAGCTTCGAGGGCCCGAGCTCCTTCGGCAGGAGTCATTTCGCCGTTCATTACCTTGAAGCGGACGTCGTTGATCGGCTGGTTCATCTCCGGGAAACCCTCGCCGGGGGCGGTTCCGTACGTAGTGGTGGCCCGGCGCGTCAGGTCGATCAGGTCGTGCATATCTTCGCTCACCCGGCCCTCCATCACGCCTTCGACCGCCACTGTAATATCGCGCATCTGGGCGAAGGTGCCGGCCATTTCGCGCGAGGTCATAAAGCGCAAGAAATCCGCGCCGATTTCGGGGTGGCGACTGTTCTTCATGACAAAGTAGTATCCGGTGCCGGTGAAGATGGCGTTGGGATCGGCCTTGCCGGCATCGACTATGGGCAGGTTGAAGGCACCGAGGCGAAAATCGGGGGGTATCTTGCCCTGCATTTCGCTCTTGAGCCAGGAGCCGCAAAAGATCATGGCCGTCTGCCCGGTGAAAAACTCCAACTGGGCCTCGGTATGGCTCATCCCCAGAGCGCCGAGCTGGAAATAGTTTTGCGCCGTGCGCTGGATGAAGGCTAGGGCCTGTTCGAATTCGGGGTTGGCAAAGCTGCCGGGTATCAGGTCCTTTTGCTGGTAGTAGCGCTCCCGGCCGGCCAAGTGGTAGTAGGAATTGTCGATGACGGCTCCGGCATAGCCCGGGTAGCGTCCCTGGAAGGCCAGCGGCGGGATGCCAGCGGCCTTGATCTGTTCGCAGAGGGCGAAGAATTCGTCCCAGGTGCGGGCCGGTTCCCAGCCGTGCTCTGCGAACATGTTCTTGTTGTACCACACGGCGAAGACCACGTAGAGGAAGGGGATGCCGTAGGTCTTGCCCTGGTAGTGGAAGCGATCGAGGCTGCCGGGTAGGAAGGATTGCCGCCAGGTTTTGTCGCCCTCCCAGTTGGGGCCGTCGAGGTACTCGTCGAGGGGCTGGACTTGGCTGTTGCGGATGAGGGCCCAGTAGTTGAGCCCGGCGTTGGTCACTTCCGGGTACGTGCCCTCCAAGACCCGCACTCTGATTTTGTCGGCAATGCGCGGATCTCCGTACAGATCGACCAGGACGTCGGGTCGGGCCTCTTCGTAGCCGCGGGCGGCCTCAAAGAAGAAGGTCAGGCCGCAGCCGCCCTCGAAGATGGGTACTTCGATGGTGGTGCGCCCGAGCACTTCCCGAGCTGCGGAGAGGAGGAGCAGACAGCAGACAAAGAGCGATTTCATCCCTTCAGTGCCCCACGGTGATGCCCTTGGTCAGGAGGCTATGCGGAGTCAATATAGACGGAAGCATCTAGAGGATCAATCTGCCCGGTTCGCGACGTTATCCTCCCGTGCAGAGTCAACGGGCAGTACCTGAGCGCTGCAGTTGATCTGCCCGGGCACGGGCTAGGCGGGCCTGTTCCGTGCGTCCCATTTGCTCGTAAAGGACGCCTAAATTGCGATGGGCTGTGATCGATTGGGCGTCGTATTTTATGGCTTGGAGCAGAGACCTTTCCGCTGCCTCGTAGGAGCCTCGCTGCATATAGAGCACGCCCAAGTTCCGATGGGCAGGGACAAAGTCGGGCTTGAGCCGGACGGCTTGTTCGAGGGCGTGGAGTTGTTCGTCTGTTAGGTTCAGATTGGCAAAGACGTGGGAGAGACTGTAATAGGTCTGGGCAGTCTCTCTGTTGTGCAGCGCCCGCTCAAAGGCTTGGCGAGCTTGTTGAAAGTCTTTTTGGAAGAAGAAGACATAGCCCAAGTTGTGGTACGCCGGATGGGCATTGGCTGGGCGGGGATCGTGTTTTAGGCTTTGCACAAAAGCGTGTTGCGCTTGGTCCAAACGCCGTTGACCCAGGTAGAACTTGCCCAAATTGAACCAGGGTTTGGCGTGATCTGGGACTAGCTCTACTGCGCGCAGAAAGGCCGCTTCGGCTTCGTCAGACTTGCCCAAGTACTGGTAGGCCACGCCCAAGCTGTTGTAGAGGTCGGAGTCGGCGGGAAATTGCGCTAGGCCGTGCATGTAGGTCTGTACGGCTTGGTCGTACTGCTTATTGCGCAATTGAGTATGGCCCAGCAGCCAAGAAGAGCGCAAGTGATCCACCTGCCGGGGATTCACCCCGGTGTGCACTAGGGCGAAGGCCGCTGCCAGCAGCAGCAGAAAAACGCCGAGGCGTGAAGTGGCTCGGGCGGTCAGCAGTTCTTTCAGACGCCAAATTCCAGCCGCAGCAAAAACTAGTAAAAAAGGCAGGGCGGGCAAACGATAGCGAGCGCACACCGTGAATAAGAGCCCGGTGGATAGGTAGGCCAGAACGAAGAGAAGCGGCAGGGTATAGGCAGAAGTCCATCGCCAATGCCACAATATGCCTACCAAGGCAAAAGGCACTACTAGGCCAAAGCTGAGCAAAAAAAGCCGGTAGAGCGGAAAGTGGGTCTCGTAGTAGCGCAGGTCCGCACTTACTGGGATTTCAAAAGCATTCCAGAAGAGCCGAAATTTGCGATAGAGCAGTTGGAGATAGGCCAGAGGATCGCGGTAGATAAATCGCAGGCCTTCGGCAGTGTAAAAGGCCCCTTTGGCCGCTGGCGTGTCAAATCCTTGTTGGAGAGGCATGAGTTCGAGACGTTGGAATTGGGCTCCTTGGCGCGCGTACGGGGTGCCGTCGGCTTCGGGATTGGTGCCTATATAGAAGCTGAAGCCGCCCTGGAAGGGTATGGGCGTGCCTTGGACCTGATAGTTGCGCAGGAAAAAGGGGAGCAGAATGAGGAAGAAAGTCAGAGCAAAGGTTAAGACCAAGGTGCCCCGGCGTTTGGGAAGGCCACGGGCGGTCAGGTAAATCCACCCCAAGAGCAAGGGCAACAACAGCAGGGTGTTGCTGCGTCCCATGACCAGCAGGCCCAGCAAAATTCCGGCACCAACTGCGCTGCCGTAGGTCAGCTTCGGCGCATAGCGCAAAAGCAGGATCGCCAAGCTCAATCCGACGAGCATGACTAGCGTAGTAGCGAGGAGTTGGCCGTTGTAAAAGACGAAAGGCCAGTACCCGGCCGCCAGCAGACTGGCGACTAAGGGGATGGGATGGGGAAAAAGGTAGCTGGCCACGCGGTGGATTAGGACGCAGATAAGCGCGCCTAGCACGGCTTGGAACAGGAGAATGCCTAAATGGCTGAAGCCGATTCCCTTGAGCAGGGCGAGCAGGTACGGGTAGAAGGGGCCATGCACGTACATGTCCACGGCTGGGTCGAGAAGCCAGTTTCCCCGCAGGATTTGGGTGGCCAAGTGGTCGTATTCAAAGGCGTCTATGACAAGCGTGTGGAAATAGGGAGCGTCGCGTATGGCCGCTAGGTAGAATAGACGCAATACCAAGGCTAGCAAGAAAATGGATAGAACCTGAAATCTGGTTGTCATAGCGAATGTAAGTTATAGTAAGTCCGTTGCTGCCTTCCAGAGCGGGGATTATATTGGCGCAATGCTATGTATGGTAAAAAGAAAAAAGGGACCGCGGCAATTGGATTGAGTCCGCGATGTCTATGCACTGCTGCCCTCGCTTTTTTTTCTTTAAGTTTAAATTGTTCCGAGTCCAAAATATCCAAGCCCGAGAGCGATCGGCTCTACGAGGAAGGGCTGCGCTACTTCTACACCGACCGCCTTGATCAAGCCGGCGCGCGCTTCCAGAAAGTATTGGAACTGGCACCCGACAGCACCGTGGCGATCGTTCGCTTGAGCGAAATCAGCCTCAAGCAAGGGCGCAAAAATCGGGCTCAGGACATCCTGTGGGAGCTATGTAGCCCAAGCGAAAGCCGCGATCTGAGCCAAGCCGATCCCGTCCGTCTGACCCTTCTACAGCTTCCGCCCGATTTGCGTGGGCGGCCCGAGGCGCGAATCCTCCAAGCGCGGCTCATGGCTTTTGAGGGCCAAGCTCTGGAAGCCCAAGCCATAGCCACCCAAGTTTTGCGCGAGCACTCCCAGTCCTTGGACGCCCAATTGCTTTTAGCCGAATTAGCTTTGCAAGCGGCTTCTACTATGGATTTGGGCGAAGCCCGCGATCTGAGCCGCCAGATCCTGCGCCAAGTGCCCACCCATCGAGACGCGGGTTTGATGTTGCTCAAAGCGCAACTGCGACTGGGTGAATTTAACGAGGCTGTCGAAGTGGCTGGCTCGCTGCTCGAAGTCTACTCCGATGACGGTTATGTTGGGCTGCTGGCAGGCACAGCCGCGTTTTGGGGCGACCATAAGGATGTCATCCCGTTGCTACGGCAGGCGGTAGACCAAAACCTGGACCACTATACCGAACGTCTCAAAAGTCTATGGCTGCTCAAATTGGCTTGGGAGCGGCAAGGTGGTTATCCGGTGGATTTGCCCGAGCGCTATCGCTTCAATCCCTTTGTCCAGATGTCGGCCAACCCAGCCGTGGTCTTCGTCGATATTGGGGCCCAGACCGGCGTCGATAAACGCGACCGAGGTCGGGGTAGTGCTTGGCTCGATTTTGACGGCGATGGCGATTTCGACCTCTTTAGTGTTGGTATCCAGAGTACCCACGCTCTCTACCGCAACGATGGGCAGGGCCGGTTTGAGGATGTAACCACTCTTTGGAACCTAGACGATTCGCGCGGTGGTTGGGGGGGAACGACCGCGGATTTTGATAACGATGGGGACGCTGACCTTTTTGTGACCCGAGACGCTTGGGAAGGCGCAGCAGTCAATTCCCTCTATCGCAATGAGGATGACCGCTTTGTAGATGTGGCGCAAAGAGCGGGCATAGACGAGGTCCAGGCCAGTTTTACTGCTGCTTGGGGCGATGTCGATCGCGACGGGTATTTGGACCTCTATGTAGCCAATGGGGTCATTGGCGATGGTGGACGCAATAATTTGTGGTACAACCAGCGAGATGGGACGTTTGCGGATATTAGTCAAGCATCGGGAACAGCAGATTCAAGCAAGACCATCGGCACGGCCTTTGGCGATTACGATGGCGATGGGTATTTGGATCTCTACGTCGTAAATATTGGCACGCCCAATCGGCTCTACCACAATGGGGCAGATGGTACTTTCGTGGACAGAGCGGATCAAGCTGGGGTGATCTTCCCCCTAGAAGGTGGCTACGTAACCTTTTTCTTTGACTTTAATAACGACGGCCAACTCGACCTTTTCGCCTCGACTATGAGTGCTTTCGAGGATGTGCTCAATAGCTGGGTAGAAGGCCGCGCAATTGAACCCAACCGACCTTTTTTATACCTCAATAACGGCGACGGAACGTTCGCGGATATTGCAGTCCCGGCGGGTTTGGGCCGCTCGTTTGGCTCAATGGGCATTGGCTTAGGCGACGTCGACAACAATGGTTTTCCGGATATCTACTTGGCTAATGGCGGACCCGAGATGTACCGGCTCGAACCTAATGCCCTCTTTCTCAATCAGGGTGACGGTCGTTTTGTCGAAGTGACGGCTACCGCCGGAGTCGGCAATTTGGGCAAGGGACACGGGGCTACCTTTGCCGATTTTGACGCCGATGGCGATCTGGATTTGTACGCAGGCTTGGGCGGCCACTACGACGCCGATGTCTGGCCCAATAGTCTCTATCGCAACGACGGCCCTGTCGGCAATTATCTGGGGCTGCAACTAGTGGGTACCGCTAGCAATCGCGACGCCATTGGGGCACGGGCCGTAGCTTATTGCGGTGCCCGACAAATCCATGGCCAAGTGGCCAGCGGCTACGGTTTTGGTTCGAACAACGCGCTGGATCTGCACTTGGGGTTGGGTCAGGCCGACGAAGTGGAGCGGTTGGAGGTTCGCTGGCCCAGCGGCAAAGGCCAAATTTGGGAAGGGGTGCCTGCCAACCGCCTGTTGCGCATCGTCGAGGGTGAGGCTAACTACGCCATAGTCGGGGAGTATTAATTGCTCCTCATTTGAACATGGATAAAAATAAAAAGCAACCACAACTGCTGGATGACGGAGAGTACCGGAAGCTATTCGGTTTAGATATCTATCTGACCCCCGTATTTGTAATCTCCAGTATCACCATCGTCGTCTTTGTCGCCGGGTCGCTCGTCTTCCAAGAAGCCGCGACGGAAGTGTTCAAAAATACCCGCGAGTGGCTCACGACAAATCTCGATTGGTTTTTCATGATTGCGGCAAACCTCACCTTGCTCTTTTGCCTGTACGTAGCGTGCTCGCCCCTCGGCAAGGTGCGCCTTGGGGGAGCCGATGCAAAACCCGAATACTCCAACGCGACTTGGTTCGCCATGCTCTTTGCGGCTGGCGTGGGCATCGGTCTGTTGTTTTACGGGGTGGCGGAGCCGATGTACTACTTTCAGAAGCCGCCGCTCGGCATTGCCGCCAACACCGAAGAAGCCGCTGCCGTTGGCATCGCGGCAACCGTTTTTCACTGGGGGCTACACGGCTGGGGCATCTACGGCGTCGTGGGACTCGCGCTCGCGTTCTTTGCCTACAACCGGGGCTTGCCGCTCACCATTCGCTCGGCGTTCTATCCCTTGTTCGGCGACCGCATCTGGGGCTGGCCCGGCCACATCATCGATACGTTCGCCATTTTCGCCGGTCTGTTCGGACTTGCGACCTCGCTCGGCTTGGGGGTTAAACAGCTAACCTCTGGTCTGAACTATCTGTTCGATATTCCCGCGAATAACACCACCATGGTGGTGCTGATTGTGGTGATTACGTCTATCGCCCTAACATCGGTGTTGGCGGGTCTTAACGTTGGGATCAAGCGCCTCAGCCAGTTCAACATCATTCTCGCGTTGTTGTTGATGCTGGCGGTTATTGTTCTGGGGCCGACGCTCTACATTTTCCGCAGTATGTTCGCCGCGCTCGGCAGCTATCTCGGCAAGATTGGGCCGCTCAGTAACTGGGTAGGGCGCGAGGATGTGGATTTCCTGCACGGTTGGACGACATTCTACTTGGCATGGTGGTTTGCTTGGGCACCTTTTGTCGGCACGTTCATCGCCCGCATTTCCAAGGGCCGCACGGTGCGCGAATTCATAATTTTCGTGCTCATTCCGCCGATGGTGTTGTGTTTGCTGTGGTTTGGGACCTTTGGCGGCACGGCCCTCCACCAGAACATCGTCGGGGGCTACACTGGTGTAACCGAGAATGTTGCGGCGTGGAAGCTGGAAATCGCATTGTTCAAAATGTTCGACCAACTCCCGCTGACCAAGCTACTTTCATCGGTGGCGCTCCTGCTGACCCTCGTATTTTTCGTCACCTCGTCGGACTCCGGCTCGTTGATTGTGGACACCATTGCAGCCGGCGGCAGAGTTGACGCCCCGGTAGCACAACGCGTCTTCTGGTGTACTATTGAAGGGTTAGTCGCCATAGCACTTCTACTCGGTGGAGGGCTGGGTTCGCTGCAAGCGGCCTCGCTTGCAACCGGCTTTCCGTTCGCTCTTGTCCTCTTGGGAATGGCCGTCTGCGTCTGGATGGGGCTGCGCAGCGAACGGATTCTGAGGAGGACGCCGTGACCAGAGCCCTAAGCGCTATATTGCGGCGGCTCGTCGATGCGCTACGCGATTTGGCCCCTATCATCATCGTCATCGCGTTCTTTCAACTCGTGGTGTTGCAGCAGCCCTTTCCGAACTTAGGGCGCGTCGCCGTTGGCTTGGTCTGCGTGATCGCTGGCCTGACGCTCTTCATCCAAGGACTCGAAAGCGGTCTCTTTCCCCTCGGCGAGGCCATTGCACAGGCCTTTGCGCGCAAGGGGAGCGCGACCGCGCTGTTGGCCTTTGCCTTTTGCTTGGGTTTTGGCACCACGGTTGCGGAACCGGCCCTGATCGCCGTTGCTGCGGAGGCGGCCGAGGTCGCTGCGGAAGCCGGTGCCATTGCCGACGACGATGAGGTGCGCGCTGCGTACGCCTTTGAGTTGCGCATGGTGGTGGCGGTCTCGGTCGGCACAGCGATCGTGCTCGGCGTGCTGCGCATCCTCAAGGGCTGGCCGATCCACCGGCTGATCATCGGGGGCTACGTGCTGGTGACCGCAATGACCGCGTTTGCGCCCGCAGAGATCATTGGCGTGGCCTACGATTCCGGCGGCGTTACCACCAGCACGATCACGGTGCCGCTCGTCACCGCGTTAGGCGTTGGGCTCGCCACGTCAATCCGGGGGCGCAACCCAATGGTCGACGGCTTCGGGCTCATCGCGTTTGCCAGCCTGACGCCCATGATCTTCGTACTGGCCTATGGCATGGTGAACTGAGATGGAGTTCCTGCGCACTTTTGCCGCCACCGCGTTTTCCACCGCGCTCGATGTGGCACCTATTGTCGGCGTCCTCGTTTTGTTCCAGGTTGCCGTGCTGCGCCGCAACCTGCCGAACCTGCGCCGGATCGCGGCCGGGTTTGTCCTCGTCCTGTTGGGACTCACACTCTTCCTCATTGGCTTGGAGGAGGCGCTCTTTCCCATCGGCGAGACCATGGCGCGCCAACTCACCGCGCCCGAGACCATTGGGCAGGCGAGTCTGGCCGACGGCGTCGATTGGTCCGACTACCTGCTGGTTTACGTCTTTGCCGCGGCGATCGGCTTTGCGACGACAGTGGCCGAGCCATCGCTCATTGCGGTCGCGATCAAGGCCGAGGAGATCTCGGCCGGCGCGATCGACGCTTGGGGTCTCAGAATCGCCGTGGCGGTCGGGGTGGCCACGGGGGTGGCGCTGGGCTGCTTTCGCATTGTCACGGGCACGCCCTTGCCGTGGTATATCATTGCCGCATATCTCGTGGTGATCGCCCAGACCTTCCGGTCGAGCCGGACCATTGTGCCGCTCGCCTACGACAGCGGCGGCGTCACCACATCAACCGTCACAGTGCCAGTGGTTGCTGCGCTGGGTTTGGGGCTTGCCGCCACGGTTCCCGGGCGCAGCCCGCTGATCGACGGATTTGGCCTCATCGCGTTCGCCAGCGTCTTTCCCATCATGTCCGTTCTGGGCTATGCTATGGTGGTGTCTTGGATGAGTCGCCGGCGGAACGCCAACAATTCCGAGGAGACTTGAACCATGAAACTGAAACTGATCGTCGCCTTGGTCAGCAACGACAAGACCGATACTGTGGTCGATGCTGCGCGCGCTGGCGGGGCGACCGGCGCGACGATTATTACTAGCGTGCGCGGCGAAGGGCTGAAGCCACAGAAGACCTTTTTCGGTCTCGACTTGGCGGCCCAACGCGACGTCGTTCTGTTCCTGGTGGTCGAGACGCGGGCGCGCGACATTTTGGAGCGCATCCGCGATGCCGGGCGCTTTGAGCAAGAGCCTGGCGCTGGCATTGCCTTTCAGATCCCGATTGAGGACGCCGTCGGTCTCACCACCCAACTTCCCACCATCCTAGAAGAAGTGGACGACGAAATATGAGCGAGAAACGCACCATCCGGGTCGGAGACGTCATGGGCTCCAAACTCTACACCATCGACAGGCTTGCGACTGTGGCCGAGGCCATGGCACTCATGAAGGAGTACGAGGTCAGTTCGCTCGCCGTTGATCGGCGCGACGACGACGACGAGTTCGGCTTGCTCGTGGTCGCGGACATCGCCCGCGAGGTGATCGCCCAAAACCGCGCCCCCGAGCGCGTCAATGTGTACGAAATCATGTCAAAACCGGTGTTGACCCTGCCGTCGGCCATGCTCGCCCGCTACGCGGTGCGCTTGCTCGTGCGCTTTGAGCTCTCCCGCGCCGTGGTCGTCGATTACGAGCGCCAGCCGCTCGGCATGGTGACTTTGCGCGATCTCGTCCTGAGCCACGTGGCGGAGTGATGGGGCCGTCGGCCACTATCCTCCCCACGAGCTAATTTGGTTTCGCTTGCCTTCGGCATGCATAGCTCCTTTCAGGACAATCCCTTGTATCGCTGCACACGGTGATTGCGAAGGGCATCGAGCACTCCTAGCAACTGGACTGCCTTTTCCAGCACGTCGGCTCTAAATCCCGTCTCCTCGGCTTCGGCGGCTAGTTTCTCAGGGGAGATTCTCACAGGACCTCCCCCCATGACCGTTCAAGTATGTCTCTTGGAACCACTAGGTTCCAGTCCGCCGCGAGGCATCCGGGTTGTGGTCGGGTGCGGTCCAGATAATGAGGTTGTTGGGGACGCCGGTCGCGAAGCGGCCTGAGATGGCGCTCCTCGACCATCAAGGCTTCGCGGTGCTGCTCGAAGAAGAACCCCACCTTCGCGCTGGTGGTCGCATTGTCCAACAGGAGCGCATACTCCACGACTTGGTCAATGTCGAAGAATTCGACCGATTCCAACGAGCGCCAGATTTCCTCCCAGCCTCCCGACAGGTCCGGGCGATGCAGGACATCCACCAGCGTCCGCTCCAGATTCGTGACGCGCATGGCCACACCCGAGCGTTCTGAGTTCAGCACGCCAAAGTGCTCTGTCCCGGAGCAGAGAAGTGCCTTGGGAAACTTCGCTCCCCGGAAAACCTGAGAGCGGAACGTCAGCGATCCCACCGGACGAGATGCCGAGTAGATTAGGTGGTGCCAGACCGAGTAAGCCCGACCGTGAAATTCGAGCGCCGTGTGATGGGACAGGACCGCGTCCTGGGTCAGCTTGGCGGCGACCAAGTAGGGGTCGATCGGATAGGCATTGGGATTGGCTCCTGGTGGTACGACGGCGTACAGCCCGCGCCGCACCCGAACGACTCGGCGGGTCTTGGTGTAGTAGGCCAAAAGCGCTTCCTGCCCTCTTGCCCCAACTTCACCCCGGGAGGTGAGATACGCGGCCAATTCGTCTCCGGTGAAGACCAGGTGGCGGCGAAAAAACGCCTCGTGTTTCACGACGGGCATACTTGACTTTCTATCGCGTTTTCCAGGATTTTGCTATGGGTTCACTGATCTATTATCCCAAAGCCCAGTCGGAGAATTGATGATAGCGCACAAATCCCATAATTATAATATGGGTTTCGCGTTAAATTATCAATAATCAGTCTGCCGGACTGTTGTTGTCTGTCGAGAATTGCGATTCGCCGTCACAATCAGCCGATTGTGGTGTCCTGTTGATGGGTACCCAAATGATCTACGACTACGACGAACTGGCCGCTCTGACCAAAGCGGCTCAAGATGGGGATGTGCGCGCCTACGGTCGCATCGTCGAGTTGACTCGCAATTCGGTCGAGGCGGCAGCGCGGGTAATCGTTCACAATCCCGAAGACGCCGAGGATATCGCGCAGGAAACCTATGTGCGCGCCTTTGGTCAGTTGGGCGACCTGCAGGACGCCGCGTCGCTGCTGGCGTGGCTCCAGCGCATTGCTAGGAATCTGGCGCTGAACCGCAGGCGTGCCAGCCGCTGGTCATTTGTCAGCGACCTCGATATGTCGCAGATCGCCCAGCCGGAAATCGACGCCGATGAACTCGGTCCGGCACTCGCCCGAGCCCTTGTTGGACTGGGCGGTGAAGATCGTCAGCTATGCGAAAGATACTATCACGGTGGTTGGACTACGGCCCGCTTGGCCGACGAGATGAAGATCAGCGAGGGCGCTGTCCGCAAACGCCTCCAACGGGTCCGCGAACGCCTGCGAAAGGGAATTGCCATGCACAAAACGGATCTGCCCGAACGTATTGTCGAACTTCTGTCAAAGCCGAATCTGACGGCCCTGCCGGAAAATCCGGTGGGCGCTGTCTGGGAGGCATTCAAGCGTCAGTACGACGGTTTTACAGAGGTTGAGCTCGAGGAGAAAATCGACCCTGACAAGGTCAGAGAGATCCTCGCAGATGCCGGCAATGGGTCGCTCGAAGAGTACCTGACAGCGGCGAGTCGCCAACAGTGGTTGCGGCGTGAACTCACGGTGCCGATGGTGGTGGAAGCAGCGGATAGAGAGGTGCCGGTGCGGCTCATCGCCACGGGGAAAACCTATCGAATAGACGACGAGGAGGAGAGTAGCACTAGACTACACGCCTTTCATCAGGCCGAGGTGCTATGGATTGGAGAAGGCTTGAACGAGTGGCAGTTGATGGCACCGTTCAGCGAATTCATCCGAGAATTGAACCCGGATATACAGCTACGCATCCAACATTTCGACTACTCGCTCCACTGCGAACGGGGGTGGGAGATTGCGGCTCAACTGCGGGGCATGGAATGGAGTTCGATCGCGGGGTTGGGGCTACTGAAAGCCGATCTCCTCAAGGCGCTGGGGTATGACTCGAACCGGTTGACCGCCGTCGCTCTCGGAGTGGGCTTGGAGCGCCTAGCCATGATGCAGTACGGCATTGATGACATCCGCCGGATTGGGGCCGAGCGCGTATAGTAGCTTTGCTCAGTTAGGTTCTCTCAGTACTCATAAGTCGTACTCTCCTCGCGCATTCCAGCCTGGGTACTGCTCTTCGAGGCGGGCTAGCGTCTCTTGGGTGTAGTATTCGTGGCCGGGTGGCGGAAAGCGGAAGAGTGCTCGTTCGCGCGCCGAAAGCCGGCCGATAAAGGCCCGGAAGTGATCTTGCATCCCTCGGTTGGTAAAGCTGCTTACGCCCTCCCAATAGTGGTCGGCGCGGCCGTAGATCCGAGTGGCGGAATAGCGCTGTCCTTCGCTGCCCTTGAACACGGTCGCCGAGTGCCAGAGGTGGGTGTTGAAGATCATGATTGTGCCCGCTGGTACGGTCAGCAAAACCCGCTTGCTCAGGTCCTGGCCATAGGGCTTGGGCACGATTTGCATTGGCGCTTGGTTTTCGTCCACGGCTTCGGGGAAGTACCAGGTGCTGATCTGTCCATAGCGCCGATCGGATGTGGGCGGCAGGAGCGAGTTGTTGCCATTGTCGATGTGCAGGCCCGGCTGCTCGGCTCCGGGGTCGGGGTAGCGCGCCCAGTTGTGGGCGTAGCGGAAGAAGATGTCCTCGGTGTCGAGCACCCGTTGGACGAACTCTATGAGATCCCAGTCGAGGATGAATTCATTGAAGAGCATATCGGCGTAGGGAAAGTCGTCCCTTAAGAGCCGCCTTGCGGGTGGATCGGCAGCGATCACCTCCCAAGGGGGGAGAGTCTGGCGGATGGCTGCGGCGATCTGGGCCCGGCGTTCCTCTGAATAGAAATTCTCTACGACCACGAAGCCCTGTTCTACAAAGGTCTGAAAATGATCGTCTGTTAGTTTCATGCTCCCTCCTCCGCGTTTTTGTTTGCGCTTGGATTATACAGTCAAAGCTGCTCCTTGCCTATTGCAGGCCGCCGTCCGTATTACCAATATACATTGACATTTGTCCTCTAACCGCGAGGAATGCCATGAGTGCTACCTATAATTACGAAGTCGTCGCACACTGGGGCCTAGGCCCCCAAGGCCGTCCCATGGGCGGCGTCGTGCCCGGAGTGGCCGCCGATAGCCAAGGGCGGGTCTTTGTGGGCCGCCGTCACCCGCCCGCCCTACTAGTCTACGACCGCGATGGAGTCTATATCGACACTTGGGGTGCCGACCTGCTGGGGAACCCCCACCTCCTGTGGGTTGACGGCGAGGACCAGGTGTACGCGGCCGACACCGACGACCACACCATCCGCTGCTTCAATCCGCAAGGGGAAGTGGTCCACACGTGGGGCACGCCGGGCGTGCCGGGCGCGCCCGACCAGCCCTTTAACCAGCCCACGAAAGCCATGCGCGGCCCTTCCGGGGATTTGTACGTGGCCGATGGGTACGGCCAATACCGCATCCACCGCATTTCAGACTCGGGAGAGTTGGTCCATTCGTGGGGATCTGCGGGCACGGGTCCGGGTCAATTCGCCCTGCCCCACAGCCTGTGGGTGGACCGCGACGAGCGCGTCTGGGCCGTTGACCGCGAAAACAACCGCATCCAGCGCTTTGACTCCGAGGGCCGCTACTTGGACGAGTGGACCGACTTGGAAATGCCCATGGATCTCTTCATTACCCCGGACGGTACAGTGTACATAGTCGAGGCTCCGTCGCGCGTCAGCATCTTCGACATAGAAGGGCAGTTGCTAGCCCGCTGGGGCGAGGACGGCTCGGCTCCGGGGCAATTCGCCGACGCTCCGCACAGCATTTGGGTAGATGAGGAAGGCTCGCTGTACACCGGCGAAGTAGCGACCCTGCACGATAGGGTGCAGAAGTTCCGCCGCGTTTAGAAGCCGCTAATTTTAATCGGGAAGATGATATGGAACTTGTGAGGTATCCAGAACGCCGCATTGAGGTGCTCGACGAGCGCTTCGCCAAGTACAAGCTGGCCAATGCCGCCCTTGAAATGCTTTGGACCGGCGGCCGCTGGCTCGAAGGCCCCGCGTGGTTTGGCGACGGCCGCTACCTGCTGTTCAGCGACATACCCAACAACCGCATTCTCAAGTGGGAAGAAGAGACCGGGGAAGTCTCGGTCTTCCGCAAGCCATCGAACAACACCAACGGCAACACGCGCGATCTCCAAGGGCGATTGCTGTCGTGCGAACACGACGCGCGCCGAGTCACGCGGACGGAATACGACGGTTCAATCACTGTGTTGATGGACCAATTCGAGGGCAAGCGGTTGAACGCCCCCAACGACATCGTGGTGAAGTCCGATGGATCAATCTGGTTTACGGACCCCGGTTACGGCATTCTGATGGACTACGAGGGACATCGGGATGAATTCGAGAATGCCGCCAACGTGTACCGTCTCGACCCGGACACGGGGGAAGCAACGGTGGTGGCCGGAGATTTCCAGCGGCCCAACGGCCTATGCTTCAGCCCGGATGAGTCGCGGCTCTACATCGTCGATACTGGGCGCTCCGACGGCCCCGAATACCCCACCCACATCCGCGTTTTCGACGTCCACAGCGACCGCCTTGCGAACGGGCGCGTGTTCGCGGACATGGGGATTGGCTCGTCAGACGGGGTTCGCACCGATGTGGATGGCAATCTGTGGTCGGGAGCCTGTTGGGGGGGCGAAGGCTACGACGGCGTGCATTGTTTTGCCCCCGACGGCACCTTGATCGGCAAGATCCACCTGCCGGCACCCTGCGCCAATCTTTGCTTCGGCGGCGCGAAAAAGAACCGGCTGTTCATAACCTGTTCGCAGTCGCTATTCTCGGTGTACGTCGAGACAAACGGGGCTCAGACGCCGTAGGGGAACGGCTTCTTAGGCTAACGCTTCCTATCGAACCGTTCGGCTACTTTGAGCGACTTTTGATTTGTCCCCAAGTTGCCTCCGTGCGGGTAACAGTCGAGGCATCATCGGGTGCGCGTCCATAAAAACCCGACCCAATGATGAAGGTTTGGGGTCTTTCACTTATGCCCGTAAGGGTGAACTCGCGGGCGTAGCCCACCTTGGGGATGTCGGCCCTGTCGGTGTCGTCAGCGGGGTCGTCGTAGAAATACTCCACGAAGCCACCTTCCGGACTACTCCTCGCTGCTTCGAGGACCTGCGGCAGAATGAGCTCTCCGGTAACGCCGTCTCGGGCAATCCCTACCAGAGGCTGAAGCTCGAATCTGTCCGGGAACGCGGCATGAAACATGACGATGTTGCTGGTCGTTTCGAGGATGTAGAGGTACACGGAACCGTGCCTCCAAGGCCCGTTCTCATCCCGAAAGGCGATCCTTACTGTCGAGAGCGCGAGAGCGTCCCCGGAGCTAATATGATTTATCGCTTCTGTGACGAAGGCCTTCAGGCTTTCCCGGTCCACCACGTCTCTGGCAGTGACGGACGGGTCGCCATAATCAATATCTTCATCACTGATGGGAATTAGGTGATCCTCACCGAGATCGAACCCGGCCAGCCAGATCACGTGGGGAGCAAACATGACGGCATAGCCGGAGGCGCCCGGGATGCTGGGGACGTCGAAGTACCCGCCATTCCCGGCGGCGGCGGCAATGAAGGCGGCGTGGGCCGCATCAGGGTCGGCTAGGTCGGCCGGGTTGATTCCCAGGGCCTGGAGGATCGCGCCGTAAATCACGGGGTTAAGTAGCCTGGCCGACAGTGACATACTCTTCGCGTGTTGGAACACCCTGCCGTCAGGTGTAACGTACACAAGGTAGGTGGAACCGGAACGCCAGGGGGTTCCCTCCTGCCTAGTGAGACATTGAACGTACAGTATCTCTGCAAAATTCGTGATTTCACCGTGCAGGGCTATGTATCGATCTTTCGCGGCCAGCGCGAACTCCATTTGGCTGGCACTGCCGTCTTCCACCTGTTGCGCCGTCACGCTCGGGCCCGCAGGTGGAGTCATGCCGGGAGGAGGTGGACAATTTGCCAGGGCGGGAGACGCATTGGAAAAGGCACCGACCAGCACGAGGATGCCGACAACAGGCATCATCGACGTCAGGGTGGGGAATGTTCTGGTTTTCATCAAAAGTTCTCCTTCGCGGAAAGGCAAGCTCATTAAAGTCAACGTGAGTTTGGGTTAAACGGCCTGCTAACAGGAGTCGTACTTCCGCTTAATAGCACACGTTGTGCATTGCTATAGTTAAGACCATGTGTCAGTCAAGTCGAAATATGTTGATTTTGAGTTGGGCGATCAACTGAAAATCAAAGCGCGTGCTCAATTTGAGCCGAAAAACTAGCCTGTCGAGCTTTTGCCCCTCTGCTTATCCCGAGCAGTCCGGCCTCCGCATGGGAGCCGCATTGGGGACGCCACGCACGTTGACCAAGGTGCAAACGCCTTTTTATACTTCTGTCCTTCTGAATCGAGGATGAGATGCACGGAGTCGGAATCATCGGTGCTGGCAGCGTATCCACCGGCCATCTGCAAGCGGTGGCGTCCCTTGAATCGACGCGCTTGCAGGCGGTCGCCGACATCGACGCGGAACGCCTAGCCCGCGTCTGCGCGGAGCACGGCTGCCAGAGCTACGCCTCCTATGAGGATCTGCTCGCGGACGAGGGGGTTGACCTCGTCATCGTCTGCCTGCCCCACGGCCTGCACTGCGAAGTGACCGTAGCCGCGTTGGAGGCTGGCAAGCACGCGCTGGTGGAAAAGCCGATGGCTGTCAACGTGGAGGAATGCGACGCCATGATCGCGGCTGCGCAGCGGACCGGCAACCAGCTCTCCGTCGGCCACATGCACCGCTTCTCGCCGGCGAACCGAGCCGTGCAGAAGCTGCTGCGCGAACAGGCCGTGGGCGATCTGGTCTGTCTCTGCGACGAGGCCTACCGCCCCTTCCAACCCAACAGGCCGGCTTGGTACCTCGACAAGGCGACGCACGGGGGCTTGTGGTATCAAAACGGCATCCACCTGATCGATCGCTCCTGCTGGTGGGTGGACAGTCGCGTCGTCGCCGTCAAGGCCCTAATCGACAGCCGATTCTTCGAGTTCTCAGCGGACGATGTGGCTATGGCGCTGCTGCAGTTTGAAAACGGCGTGTACTCGACGCTGATTCACGTGTGGTGGAGGACGGGCGGGAGGCGCTTCAGCACGGAGTTCGTCTGCACGGACGGCATGCTCCAACTGCGCAGGGGGATCGAATCGGGAAGGAACGATCTGTTCATCGGCCGGGATGGGGACTGGGAACAGGTCGAGGTGACTGAGGACCACCACACTACGACGCGGCAGTTGAGTGAGTTCGTCGCGGCGATTGACGCGGGGACGGAGCCGCCGGTGACGGCCGAATACGCCCGCCATCTGGTGGCGGTGCTGACGGCGTGCATGGAGTCGTCCCGCCTAGGCAGAGAAGTGGTGCTTGAAGCATGAACGATACCGATCTGAGCTATCTCTCCGGCGTCGAACTGCGCCGCCTGTACGAGCGCCGCGAGCTGTCTCCGGTGGAAATCACCGAGGCTGTACTGCGCCGCATCGAAGCGCTCGATTCACGGCTCAATGCCTTCGTCACGGTCACGCCGGAACGGGCTTTGGCCGAGGCGCACGCTGCCGAAGCTGCTTTTGCCGGGGACGACAAACCGCCTCCTTTGGCTGGCATACCCGGCTCGCTGAAGGATCTGACGGCGACGCGCGGGATCCGCACCACCCGGGGGTCGCTGCTGACCGCCGACTGGATCCCGGACTTTGACGCGCCCCTCGCCGAACGCCTGCGCGACGCCGGCATGGTGCTGCTCGGCAAGACGAATACACCGGAGCTGGGCTGGAAGGGGGATTCGGGCAACCGCGTCGTCGGGCCGACTCACAACCCTTGGCGGCATGGCCACACGCCGGGCGGGTCCAGCGGCGGAGCCGCGGCGGCTGTGGTCGCTGGCATGGGCGTGCTGGCCCAAGGCACGGACGGTGCTGGCTCGATCCGCATCCCGGCCGGCTTCTCGGGTGCCTTCGGCTTCAAACCCTCCTGGGGACGGATACCCCAGCACCCGGCCAGCGTGGTGGAGACCTTGTCTCACGCCGGGCCGATTACCCGCACCGTCGGCGACGCCGTACAGATGCTTGAGGTCATGCTCGGTCCCGATGCACGGGATCGCACCTCGCTGCCAGCGGAACCGTTGGCGCTTGACGAGATCGAAGCTGGCGTGGATGGATTGCGCGTGGCTTGGTCGCCCGACCTAGGATACGCGGCCGTCGATGCCCAAGTCGCCGAGACCGCACAAGCGGCAGCCCGTCGCTTCGCGGATCTCGGTTGCACCATTGAGGCGGCGCACCCGACCGGCGAAGACCCATGGCGTCTCGTTCACGTCCTGTGGTCAACGGCCTTTGCCGCCACCTTCCGCGATCAGTTCGACCAGATCGCCGATCGCCTCGATCCCGGCCTCCGAGCCGTCGTCGAAGAAGGGTTCGAATTCCGCGGCACAGACGTGGCTAGTGCTTACATAGAACGCAACGCGTACTACCACCAATGGCGGGAGTTTTACGAGAACTACGACCTGCTGCTGACGCCGACGCTGCCGGTCACCGCCTTTGCCGCTGGCGACGACCACCCCGGTTCGATCGCCGGCCGCGCCACTACCTACCTAAGCTGGACGGCCTTCACCTATCCGGTGAACCTCACCGGCCTGCCCGCTGCCAGCGTGCCCTGCGGTCGCGTCGATGGCCTGCCCGTTGGCCTGCAAATTATCGGCGGCTGGCGGCAGGACCTCACCGTGCTGCGCGCCGCTCGCGCTTTCGAGCAACTCGCCCCCTGGAGCCACGAGCAGCCGCTTCTCTGACGTAGGGGAAAAGCTCAACCAGCAGTTGACCTGATTGCGCGTTCCTCAATGCCGACAACTGGGTAAATACGCTATTTTGGTTGTGCAGATAACAACAACCATCGCTTGATGGAAGGATGCTGCATATACCCAAAACAAAGGAGATAGCGCTATGATCGACCCAGTAGAGCTTGGACAAAGGATACAGGATAGACGGAAGCATCAGGGGCTTACACAGGAACAACTGGGGAGCGACCTGTTCGTTAGTCCGCAGGCCGTTTCCAAGTGGGAGAACGGCGAGTCGTTGCCCGATATTGGGACGTTGCCAGCCTTGTGCAAAACGCTGGGCACTTCGGCCGATGCGCTGTTGGGAATTGACAGTGAACTCGGGATTGAAACGCTCGGTGCCAAATTGGGTCAGCGCATTGGCGGACTCAGAGACAAGGAGGAACGACACGCCGCTCTGATGACGGCACTAGGATTTCTGATTCCCAATTATGATATGAGGAATCAGGATAGGAATATCTCCTATCAACTGTCGGATTCGCAGGGACTTGTGGGCTTTACTTTTTGGAGCCGTAGCGGTTTGGTGTGCTTTGCCGGCGGCGAAGCCCTAGAAGGAGATACCCCGTCGTCCAGTATGATGGATATTCTTCGCACCCTCCTCGCGCCTGAGTACTGGCCCGTCATTTTCTTCCTTCTGATGGGAGGCCCGAAAAAGTTCGCCGCACTGCTGGCAGCAGAACTGGTCGAGTCTTCGCAGGCACTGGCGGATGTACTTGACAAAATGATTACAGCAGGGTTGTTGGTGCAAGATAAGGATGGCTATCGGTTGGAGGATCACGTACTACTGCTAGCGGGAATGATCAAGGCCTTTTGCCTGCAAAGCGTGAGAGAGGATATTGGGAGAGGTATACTAGTGAGTCGCACGACGGGATGAGGAGTCCGTCGACGGCGCGTCAAGTCGCCAACCCCAACAGCATTAGGCGAGTTCGAGGTCCGTCTGCGAGAAGTCGTTCCCCGTGCAGAGGAGTGGCTCGCCAGCGAGTTGGGCCGTAGCGTAGGCGGCGCAATCCCCAAAGTTGAGTGCTGCCGGATGGCGCCCTTTGCCGTAGCTCAGCCAGGCTTGATGGGCCGTGGAGTAGTGGGCCTGGCTGAATGGGATTGCGACGGTGTCGGTCTCCTGTATGAAGCGGGCGAGAATCCCCTGAGCGTTGCGTTCAAGGCGAGCCGACAGCACAATAGAGGCTTCGAGAAGAGTAGGGGTGCCTACACCGAGGCTGGGCGCGGCGGCGAGCTTGGACTGAAGGGCTTCGTGCTCCTGCTCCCGGAGTAGGATGGCAACGATCGCCGAGGAGTCGAGGATCATGCGCCGTCTTTGCCATAGCCTAAGATGTCGTCCTCTTCATCCCGGCTCAGTTTTCTACCTAGCTCCGAGGACGGCACATAGGGCCAAACCTCCGTCTCTAGGAATCGGCGCAACCGTCCGCCACGGTCATTGGCGGCACCTTGATAGGCCAAGCGGGCGCGGCGCTCCTCTAGGGACCGGCGCACTGCCTCCGTTTTGCTCTCGCCTGTGAGAAGAGAGACTTCCTTGATCAGCCGCTCGACGTCCTTATTCTTGATGTTCAAGCTCATGAAATGCCCTCCGCTGCCATTGGACCGTCCAGAATAGCTAGAAAGGTGGCAAGAAGGGCAGAAAAAGTCAACCATGGTAGAAGTAGTCAACGATAATTGAGTCAAGAAGGTGAGATTGCGCCGATGAAGGTGAGAAAGATCGTCTATCTGATTCACTCAATGCTCTACAGCGACCTGGCCTCCACCGATCCGAAAACCCTGCGCAACACGAACGCCGGGATCTATTTCGAGCGCGAGTTGCTGTGCGAACGACGTTGGCGCGCGGCGATCCGTCAACTGGAGCCGGATGCGATTTACGCTCAGCTCGACGGGGGTCGAGAAATCCTCGCCTACGCCAAGCAACAACTTGGTGACGACCGCGTTGTCGAGCCCCGCGCCGAGTGGTATGACGGGATCGACCCCGAGCAGTACAGGCAGAACCTAACCGACTCGTTCTCGTCGCAGCTAGCCGACAAGGGTCACCAGCTCGATTGCGAGACCACCGAGCTGGAGTTGTGGGGCGAGTCGTTTACTGGATGTGTCTATAGTTACGGCACCGCACTCGGCCGACAGCTCGGTCTCAAGACGCCGGCGTTTGACAACTTTGACATGACAGTGCCAGACCAACGCCTCCTTTGCAAAGCGGAGTTGGTGACCCATTTTCTGCTCCCGGACGGTGCCACACGAGGCTACCTCTTCGACGGCCCGCTGGGCTATCCGATCGGCCTCTTCCTCGACGGGTTCAGGAAGATGGACGCAGGAGCCACGGGCAAGATCCGGCTCGATCTGAACCCTAATAAAGTGATGTTGGAAAGCCCCTTGGGGATCACCCTGCACGCCCACCTCAGCATCGACCGACCCAATCGCAAGATCCCCGTACACCCCACGCGCGACTTTGACGGCATAACGGCTACCGCCACGGGACTGGAAATACCACGGGGTAGCGAGCACTCTATTCTGGGTGTTCTGATGAGCCCGGCCGACTTGCTCGCGGCCATGCAAACGGCCGCCATCTGCTAAGAAGGTAGTTGGATCAGGGACTGAACTTGCCCAATCGGGAGACGCGCTCTAATTTGGCCCGAGCATACGACAACCCTTTCCAATGGCCGCATCAGCCGCATCGGAGGAATCCCATGTTGACCGACCATCAGTTGCAGCACTTCCGAACCTTCGGCTTCGTCACCCTGCGCAAGCTGTTCACCCCGGAAGAGGTCGAGATCCTGCGCGAGGAGTACGAGTCCGAGCTCGATCACGTGTACGCCGATCAGCCCTTCACGGGAGAGACGCGCTACTGGACGATGATGCTGCACCCGCGCACCCCCCTGTACGCCAGCCTGCTCGAAGACGAACGCTTCTGCGGCGTGGCCGAGCAGCTCTACGGCGACGACGTCATCGGCATTGGCACTGATGCCAACCGCTATGTCGGCGATACGAGATGGCATCCCGACCACAGGGCCGATCCATCCGCGGATTGCTTCGGCGTCAAGTTCGCCTTCTACCTCGACCCGGTCGATGCCGAGAGCGGTGCCCTGCGGCTCATCCCCGGTTCGCACCGGCGCGAGTTCCACGATCAGTTGCACGACAGCCTGAACTCTCTAGAACTCGACGTGGCCGACGTCCCCGCCTACGTCTGCCGGTCGGAGCCGGGCGACGTGGTGGCCTTCGACATGCGCTGCTGGCACGCCAGTAGTGGCGGCGCTGCGGGCCGCCGCATGTGCACCTGTGTGTACTACAACAATCCCAAGGGAGAAGTCGAAGAGGCCGCCACTCGGGAGCGCGCCGTCAACTCAAAGAAGACGCCCGCGCACTTCGGGAGATCGGAACAGTCTATGTACCCGCTCGAATGGCTGCGGAACCCTTCCGGTAGCTCCAAGCGAGGACGCTGGCTGCGGCGCATGGCCGAGCTCGGGTACTTCGAACTGCCCGCCGTCCCTTGAGTGCCCAGATCGCAACAGAGCATTGATGCGACAGCCAACATAGTCTATATTGGACTATAACGGCAACCCAGCTAGAGGAGCCATGACCACCCGATACTCAGCACCCCATCGCGTTTGGACCGTCGCCGAGGCCAAGGCGCGTTTGTCTGAAGTCTTGCGTCGCGCCGAAGAGGAAGGGCCTCAACACATCGGCACGCGGAAGTCCTTCGTCGTAGTTCCCGCCCACGTGTGGGCCGAGAAAGAATCGCAGCGCCAACCCATGGGCCAGTGGCTAGTAGCCAACATGCCCCGTGGCGCGAACCTTGAGACCACCAGAAATAGAGAGTCCCGGCGAGAAATCCCATTCGCGTCTGGAGACACAGGGTGAGCGGGTTTCTGCTAGACACCAATGTGGTCTCGGAGTTGACAAAGGACGCGCCCAATCCGCGGGTTGTCGCATTCCTGACCGAACAAGACGACTTGTGGTTATCCGCGCTAGTGTTGCATGAGTTGGAGTTCGGCTTGCAACTGTTGCCGCCGGGACAACGGCGCGACGGGTTGCGATTGGTGCTGTCAGAGTTCATTGCGGCGTATGAGGATCGCATCTTGCCCTTGGAGAGGACCGGGGCAGAGCGGGCTGCCCAATTCCGGGCGCAGGCGCATCGCTCTGGTCGCGTGCTGGACTTGGGGGATGCGCTGATCGCCGGGACAGCCAAAGTTCATGGTCTCTCTGTTGCGACGCGGAACGTCGGGGACTTCGCAGATCTAGATGTGGACGTCATTAATCCTTGGGAAGACGCCTTGACCACCAACAAATCCACCGTCGAAGCGGGCGAGGATAGTGCCGACCCACAGGAAAAGGAGACTTAAAATAATGCAGAATGTGGCGAATAAACTGGACCAATTGGAGCGCGACGGCTATGTCTTGATCAAAGGGGCCTTGAGTCCCCAAGAGACGGAATTGGTGCGTCAGCGGGTGAACTACGCACGCGAAATGGGCTGGGAGGAGGGCTTGAATGCCGTGGGCAATATGTGGTTCGATTCGCTCTTGGACCGCGAGCCTGAGACCTTCGCCCCCTTGGTGGGCCATCCGAGCGTGCGCCCTTATTTGGAGGGCATGATGGGCAAGCAATGCCAGCTACGCAGCCTGCGGGCGCACATCAATCCGGGGCCGTACCTGCAGGAGTGGCACATGGATTTCTACGGCTATTGGGAGGAAAAGCGCCAAGTCGAGCAATACCGCTTGGCAGCCCAGCCCGTAGGAGTCAATACGACCTATTACTTGCAGGACAACGGGCCGGGCGACGGCCACCTCAAATACGTCGAAAACGGCCATTTGCAAGAGCCTCCCCACCTCTACCCCAAGGACCGCCCCAAATTCGCGGCTTGGTGTGACGCCCAGCAGCACATCGTCCTCTACCCCAAGGCGGGCGACTGCGTCGTCTTTTTGAGCCACATACCGCACCAAGGAGCCAAAGAGCGCGACGATATGGAACGCAGCAATGTGGTGTGCCACTATCAGATGACGCCCATGCACGAGGGCGTCTGGCACGTGTCGCGGCCTAGGGGATACGACGGCACCTTTCCCTTTGCCTAGCGTCTTGCTAATCAGCCGCGCTACAATCTAACCACTAGAAGCGGTTTCATAACTTGATAGGGGGTTTTGTTTTTGTTTTTTCTTTTTTTGCTTCTGCTCGTTTTCCTTCGGCCCTAGGAGTCCCCATTATGTCTCGCCATGCATCCGAATTGACCGACGCCCAATGGGCGCATATTGCGCCGTTGCTACCCGAACCGAAAGCCTCGCCCAACGGCGGTCCCAAACCCATTGCCAATCGTCCGGTGTTTGAGGGCATTTTGTGGGTGTTACGTAGTGGGGCACGCTGGAAAGACCTGCCGGAACGATACCCCTCGCCGAGTACCTGTTGGCGTCGGCTCCGTCGTTGGGAAGAGCAAGACATCTGGCTGAAGGCGTGGCGGACACTATTAGGCCAACTGGATGAGCAAGGCCAACTCGACTGGGCAGAAACGTTTGCCGATGGCAGTTTTGCCCCGGCTAAAAAAGGGGGTCCTGTGTCGGTCCGACCAAACGCGGAAAGGGTACGAAGTGGATGGTGGTGGCAGACGGCCAGGGTCTTCCTCTGGGAAACTACTTGGACGCGGCGTCCCCGGCCGAAGTCGGGTTGATTGAACCGACCTTGGAGCGGGTGGCCGTGCCGCGCCCTGGTCGGGGAAGGCCGCGGAAAAATCCAACGCGGTTGATCTATGACAAAGCCGCCGATTCCGATCCGTTGCGCGCTCGATTGGCGCAACGGGGGATTGAGTTGATTGGTCCGCATCGAAAAAACCGCAAGAAACCACCCACCCAAGACGGACGCCCCTTGCGCCGCTACAAGAGACGATGGAAGGTCGAACGCACCTTCGCATGGTGGGGTAACTTTCGACGGCTGGTCGTGCGATGGGAGTATCACATCCAAATGTATCAAGCCTTTGTTAATCTCGCCTGTCTGATGATCACACTTAGACGGTTATGAAACCACTTCTAAGGAACAAGCAGTCAGCGCCAGATCCCCCGACGCGCAAAGAAAAATTGTCCGAATCGCCGGAGTAGGCCCTCGCCTTGGGCCACGCGCATCCTCGCACGGAGGTGTTTTATGGCCGACACTCTACATACCTACCAGACAAGTGAATAGGGGGCTTGCGACAGGTTTCCCGGCGTGGCCTATAGTAATCATATCAGGCCAATACCAATCTTCTTTGTATATAGCAGTCCTTCTATCGACATCATATCCTAAATCGGTCAATGCGCCCAAGGTCAGAGCAGATATATAGCGTTTTGCAATGCCATTGTTCTGATGTACGCGCGTAGACCCCATAATATCTAGATTGGTTTCGGAGATGCCCTGCCAATGATGTTTGTCCTCATCCATAGGAATAGCCGTACCGCCGTATAAAAAGAGGTCGGCGTATTGGCCCCAATACTCGGTAAGAGCTTCGTGTATTTGCATAAAGCCCCTATTGCCATACTTCCCCGTATAGAAAAAATCGAAGTATCGTTCACCGTTTCCATAGATTTTAGGAGGCTGCGGCGGGTCAAAATGGCTACTCGGTTGAATCAGATCAAACCACTCTGTAGTCGTACCTATGCCTAAAAGGTGACCCATTTCATGCAGAGCCATGACGTACATGATCTGATCTACAAATTCATCTTCGGTCATATATTCGATGTGCTCAGGCCAGCCATTAGCCTCTTTATTCCAGCGAAAGTCAGAAACCCGGGTTACATGATTGCGGGCTATAATATCTCGCGCATCTTCACCATAGGTGACCTGTCCTAACGCTGGATGGCCACTAGGGCGCGCATAATACACCTGTGCAAAGGCTTCAAAGCCAAACCGAGGCGCACTAGGCGGCGGTGGCTCCTTGGTTTTAACCAGCACAAGCAGATCATCTATCCCGCGTCCTTCATAGACGACAGGGTTTGCATTTAAGAAAGTATGAGGAAGTACGACATCCCTTTTGCCTTGTAAAATAGCTCGCTCCCACTCTTTGGCTGCTTGCCTGAATAGTTCGCGGTCTGGCTCAGGCACATTATCAGCAAATAGCAGCTCTATATTGAACAAACTGCTTTGCCCTTCTTGGGCTTGTTCCATAGTTGTAAAATTATCTGCGAATACCCATTGAGATGGTCCATCACTATTCTCGGCTCGCACTGCCCAGCGATACTCCGTACCAGGCTTTAGATCATAGATGATATTCCATAGCCTCGTGCCCTTGTGCGGCTCATTCGTCCAACGGCCGCCAACCGCCGTCCTGTAATTCACGTCGTAGTCAGTCGCCCCCTCCACGGCATCCCAAGCGACCTTGACAGACGTATCAGTAAGAGCTTCGATACGTAGATTGGTAGGCGCTGCTGGCGCATCAGCGATAGCGACCGCTTTGCTGGCTGGAGCAATTGGAGCAGGCTTGTCTTTCGAGCAGGCGATTAAGAGAGAGGGCATGAGGATAAACAATACTCGCAGCATGATGGGACTCCTTGGATAGTGGGCTATTTAGGCCGCGATCGCGGCGACCAGAGGCCAGCAGCCGTCGAGAAGGCACAGGGATCAATCTACGTGCTCTGGGACGTTTCTCTAGATGTCGGTCGATGCGGTCGTTGATGCGGTCGATCCGGGAGCTCAGGTCGGTACGGAACGCTTGAATTTCTGAACGGATGCTTTTGATCTCGGCATGTATCAAGCGCCATAGCGCAATCCCGACGGCGATCACGACGCTAGGGATGATATAGTCAGCCATCATTACATCCCTTGCTTTGGGGTACAATTATAATTTTAAGAATTGGGAGGAGAACGCCAAGTCGAGCAATACCGCTTGGCGGCCCAACCCGTAGCCTTCCCCTTTGCCTAGGGGCTTTCACACGGCTACCAGCTCTGGGTAGTCCGGCCCTTGGACGACCTCGCCCACGCCCACAGTTTCGACGTTGCCCATGCGCTCGTTCCAATTGTCGCCTAGACGACGGGTGTAGCCGGGCATGAGGTGCATGATATAGCTGCGCCGTGGATTGTCGGTCTTGTTGCCGTAAGAGCCGTGGAAGGTGCGGCAGTGGTGGAAGTGACAGTGCCCGGCTTTGACCTCGCAGGGTACCGGAGTGAGGTCGGCCCCAGGGGGAATGCCCTCCTGTTGCAGCAGCCAGTGCGGATCGTCAACCACGGCGTCCTCGCGGTTATAGCGCATCGGCCATAGGTGGCTGCCCGGGATGACGTGCATACAGCCGTTATCGACGGTGGCGTCGTCTAGGGCGATCCAGCAGGTGCCCATGTCGGCTGGGCCGACGTGATTCCAAAAGGTGTAGTCTTGGTGCCAAGCCAAGGCGGTTTCTGCGTCATAGGCCGGTTTGTAGATCATTTGGTCTTCCCAAACGCGCACCGGGCCGGACATGAGCTGATGTGCTAAGGCGCTGATGGCCGAGTTGTCGACGAGGGCGGCAAAGGTCGGCTCGCGGCGAAAGATGTTGACCACTTTAACCGAAGGTAGTTGGCCTTTGGCACGGGACTGCTCGACGGTTTCGCCCATCAGGTGTTTGGGGAAGGGGATGCGGCCGTGGAGAATGTCGTCAATGCGTTCTTTGAGCGCGCTGATCTGCTCGTCGGATAAAACGCACGGGCCGGATAGGTAACCTTGGGTTTTGTAGTGTTCGATTTGGGCGTCAGTGAAAAGCATGGTAGGTTCTCCTGTGCAGGACGGGCCCTTGCCTGAGCAGTCCGGCCACAGCATTGTGGCCGCAAGGCTCTATATTGGGTAGGCCCTGCGAGGAATATGGGACGAATTTGACCGATGCACAATTTGAACGCGACAACGGAGACAAACTATGTCTAAATCGAATTCACAGACGGCACTGATTCGCCCGGGTCTGCTCGCCGACGGCCTCGGCGGCAGTGCCAAGGCCGGGCAGGCGGTATTCGTACGAGATGGCGCGATCGCCGCGGTCGGACCATTGGCACAGGTGGAGCAGCAGACGCCTCCCGATACCTCAACCGTCGATCTCGACGGCTGCTGTCTCACCCCCGGTCTCATCGACGGCCATACTCACCTCAGCCTGCCGGGAGACGGCCGCCGCTACGATCTGACCTTCCTCGAAAGCGACGAGACGATGGTACTGATCGGGGCCATGAACATGCGCAAGCATCTGCGCGCCGGCATCACCACCCTGTGCGAGCACGGTGCCCGCAACCGGGTCGGGTTTATCCTCAAGGAGGGGCTGAAGCGGGGATACATCCCCGGGCCGCGGCTGCTCGTCAGCGGTCGCCCGATCACCTGTACGGGTGGCCACTTCCACATGTGCAACGAGATCGCCGACGGAGTGGAAGAGGTTCGTCGGTCCGTGCGCCGACTCGTCCACGAGGGGGCCGACTACATCAAGGTAATGGCCTCCGGCGGCGGGACGACCGGCACGATTCCGGGGTTGGCCTCCTATTCGACGGAAGAACTGCAGGCCCTAGTCGGCGAGGCGCGCCAGTTTCACCGCCTGACTGTTGCCCATTGCCGCGCCACACAGTCGATGGTGCGGGCCGTCGAGGCCGGCATTGACCTGATCGAGCACGTCGAGTTCCTCGAATCGGACCACGTGATGCGCTTCGACCCGAAAGTAGCCGAGATGTTGGCTGAATCCGGCATTTGGCTGAGCCCCACGCTGCAGGCGTGGACCAACTACCCAGATATGGTGCGCCTGCGCAAGCTGCGCGACGCGGGAGCTATGGGTGCCAAAGAAGAGGCTGCGCTCACCCATCTCGAACAACGAGCGGAGAAGCGGCTCGACGTGATGCGGCAGATGCTCGACTACTGCCTGAAGGAGCGCGTGGTGCCCGGCACGGACTCAGGCGTGGGCAGCCTCGAATTCGGCCACTTAGACTACGACCTGCAGCTACTGATCGAATGCGGCTTCACCCCGGCCGAAGCCCTCGTCGCGGCGACCCGGGTCTCGGCCGAAGCGGCTGGTATTGCCGATGAGGTGGGGACCATCGAGGTCGGCAAAGCTGCGGACCTTGCCGCCTTTGGGGGCGATCCGACGGCAGACGTGGCCGCCTTCAGCGACGTCAGGGCGGTTTTCCAGGCCGGGGTGCGCGTTCAATAGGGAGGAACAGGCGAATGGATGTCGCTGAGATTCGAGAGCAGATCCCGGGTCTGCGGTTCGGCGTCTATCTCAATACCGGCGGGGTCGGCCAAGCGCCCGCCAGCGTGAGCCAGGCGATCACCGCTGGCTATCGGCAGATGACCGATGGCGGTCTGAGTCCCATCGACTGGTATGAAGCGATGAGCAAGGCCGCCTCTGAGATTCCTGCGAAGATCGCCGACTCCTTTGGGGCCGACTCGACGGAGGTCGCCTTGACCATGAGCACTGGCGACGGCTTTGTCATGGTGTTGGGGGGGCTGCGCTGGGAACCGGGTGACGAGGTGTTGATCACCAGCGAGGAGCATCCAGTGCCGCTTCAGGCCGTTCAAGGGCTGGCCGACCGGGAGGGGGCTGTCATCAAGGAGGTCAAGCTGGATCACGACAAGGACGTGATCCTAGACCGGGTGGAACGGGCCATCACGCCACGCACCCGGCTGATCTGCTTCAGTCACGTCACCACCGATTCGGGCACCCTGCTGCCGGCTGAGGAGATCTGCGCCCTAGCTCGGGACCGCGGAATCCTCACGCTGTGGGACGGCTGTCAGGCAGTGGGTCAGTTGCCGGTGGATCTCCATAGCATGGGCTGCGACTTCTACGCTACCAACTGCTACAAGTGGCTGCTGGCACCGATCGGCACGGGGTTCCTCTACGTCCGCAAAGATGCGCAGCAGGCTCTCAAGCCGTTGCGGCGTCCACACGATCCCTCCGCCTCAGCGCGACAGTACGAGATGGGGAGTCCGGCGAGCGTGCTCTACTTGGGTGTCGGTGCCAGCCTCGACTTCATGACCCGCATCGGCGGGCCTCGGGCCATCGCTGCGGAGGCGAGCCGCAAGGCGGAGGAGTTGTGGGCGCGTCTCGACGCCATTCCCGGTGTGCAGGTCGTCAGCTCACGCCGCCCCGAGACCCGGAGCGGCATCGTCACATTCGCCATCGCAGGGATGGAGGGCGACGAGGTCTCCACGGCCCTCAGGCAGCGTTGGCAGATCGTCCAACGGGGCACGTACATGACCGATCCGACCGGCGTGCGGATCTCGGTGGCCTTCTACACCAGCGACGCGGAGCTGGACACACTGGTCGAAGCGGTAACGACGCTGGCCGGAGAGGCGAAGCGATAGATGCGAATCGACAGAATCGACGTGTACTACGTGGTGATGCCGCTCATCTATCCTTGGCGCACGGCGTATGGGGAAGACGCCGACATCCACTCGGTGCTCGTCAAGCTGACCAGCGGCGAGCACGAAGCTTGGTCGGAGAGCACCCCTTTCTTCGCGCCCACCTATCTCAACGAGAGCGCTGGGTCCGCGTTCTACCACGTCTCCGAGGTGATGGGGCCCTGGGTCGTGGGGCGCGAGTACGACACGGCCGCCGAGCTAAACCAGCGGCTGGCGATTTTCAAGGGCAACAGCTTCGCCAAGGCGGCCGTGGAGATCGGCTGGTGGACGCTGCAGAGCCGCATCACCGGGACCCCACTGCACCGGCTTCTCGGCGGCCAAACCCGCGACGTGGCGGCCGGCGCAGACTTCGGCATCCAAGACTCCTACGACATGCTCCTCGGGAACATCGAGCAGGCCGTTGACGCTGGATTCCCGCGCATCAAGCTGAAAGCGGCTCCGGGCTGGGATCTAGAAATGCTGCAAATCGTCACCAGCACCTTCCCCGACACTACCTTCCACATCGACTGCAATTCCGGGTACACCCTCGACGACCTGCCGTTTTTCAAGGCCATCGACGGCATGGGGCTCGCCTTCATTGAGCAGCCACTTGCGTACAACGATCTGCTCGATCACGCCGAGCTCGCCAGACAGATCGGTACGCCCATCTGTCTCGACGAGAGCATCGTTGATCCGCGCACCGCCGAGCAGGCGCTGCGCATCGGCGCTTGTCGCTACATCAACATCAAGCCGGGCAGGATCGGCGGCTTGACCAACGCCCTCGCCGTGCACGATATGGCCAGGGATGCTGGCGTGCCGGTGTGGGTCGGGGGGATGCTCGAAAGCGCCCTCGGGGGATCAATCTGTGTGGAGTTGGCGACGCTGGAGAACTTCACCTACCCAGGCGACCTGTTCCCCTCCTCCCGCTTCTACCGTCGCGACCTGTCGCAACCGCCCCTGGAGCTGGCCGAGGGCTGCGTCTTCAAGCCCTCGACCGGCGATCTGCCGACACCGGATGCCGAGCTGCTGGCGGCGCAGACCTTGCGCTATAAGACGATCGCGCCGGACTCATCCTGATCCGCTGGTTTGTACTTAGGTAGCCAGCGGCGCTCCGCCGGGTATAGCAATAGAGATCGGCGATTTTGCGTACTGGGAGCGGCAGGCGGTGAAATCGGCATTGCGGTACTCGCCCAGGTGAATGAATCCCGAAATGCGGTCTTCCGCAGCGCGGCCCGCAAATAGGAAGGGGATGGTATCGCCCGGGCGGCTCACTTGGCTGCGCAGCTTTACCTGATCTCCTTCGATGACGCCGGCGATTTGCTGCTGGGAAAAATCGCTTATGTGGGTGCCGCCGATCCAATGGCCCTCTTGTTCGAGGAATAGCTGGTGCTGGCTGCTGCTGCTCGAATAGTTGATGGTGAGATCCCAGGAACCGCTGACATCAGTTGCCGGAGGGGCTAGCTCCGTCGATTGAGGACTCCGTTGCGCCGATAAGATGCGGTGAATCCGATCGGCGACCACTTCGTCATTGCCCGGCTGCATCTGATTGGGCGTGATGCCGATGGAAGTGCGGCCGTTTTCACCGCCGCTGGCCACGGCAATGCGGGGTTTGTTGCGGGCGAAATCCTCGGCGACCTCTGCACCGGTAATGTGCAAGACGGCTGGATCCCAACTGATGGTCAAGACCGGGGCGCGGTTGGACAGGCCGGTGGGATCGTTGACCTCGGTCGATACGCTGTCGATGTCGCGCACCCGCTGGGCGATGTAGTCGAGATAGGACAGCCAAGTCTGCCATTCGGCGTCGTGATCGCGGCGCACCCACGCTTCCACCGCGGCCAGCATCCCCATGATTTCTTCCTTGCCGATTTTATTGTCGCGGCCCGGCCCGTGGTGCGGCGAACTGAATTGCCACGCCGACTGGAGCAAGGCTTTGTCGCCCAGTACTAGACCGGCGCACTGGGGTCCGCACAGGGCTTTGCCACCGCTGTAGGCCACGACCGTGGCCCCCCTTTGCAAGTGAACATTCGGAATGGTGAGGTTTTCGGCTGCGGCATCGGCGAGGATGGGGATTTTGTGCGGGCGGGCCACGTCGGCAATGACCTCTAGGGAAAGCGGCTGGTCGGTGGCAGAGCCAGCCCCCGTGGTTATGTAGATCATGGCGGTGCGGGGATTGATAGCTTGCGCCAATTCGGCTTGGGTCTCGACCATGACGATTTCGACGCCGATGCTGCGCAGGGCGTGGTCGTAGGAGTTGCGCGAGTACCGGGGGATGATGACTTGGGTTTTGTCCAAGCCGGTCAAATCCGGGATGCGGATCAGTTTTTCGGGGTTGCCGCCGGTGACGCAGGCTGCGGTGATGTGCTTGAGGCCAGCGGCGCAACCCGCCGGAATCAGGCCCCATTCGGCTCCAGTGATGTCAGCCAGTCTTTGGCCGACGGCTTCGGCCAGTTCGTCGTATTGGACGAAGTAGCCCGAGGCTGCTTCCATAGCTGCTATAACTTCGGGGAGTTCGACGGAGCCGCCGATGATGGTAAACGTGCCACGGCAGTTGATGATGGGTTCGACGCCGATGGCTTGGTAGATGTTTTGGTCGCTGGTGTCCAATGTCATGCGGGCCTCCCTTGTGGATTGTGTGTGGACGAACTTGTAAAGGTCAGGTCAGTTTCCAGATACGGGCGGCTGTACCGCCTAGCATTTGGTCTTTTTCGCGCTGGCTGAGAAAGTCGAAACCCTCCTGCACTAGGCGCAACTCTTCGGCTAGAGTCGGCCAGTTGTGCTTGGTGCGGTGGTGTCCTGGATAACCCGTGCCCCACAACATGCGCTCGGCTCCAAAGGCTTGGTGCAGGCGCTGGATAAAGGGATGCACGTCGGCATAGGGGAAATTTTCCCGCGAGCGGCCGTGGACATCCGATATTTTCACCGCCACGTTGTCGAAGCTGGCCAGTTCGACGATGGGCTGAAAAGCCTCGGCTGGCTCGTCGAGGTTGGGATAGCCCATGTGATCCAACAGCAGGGGCATCTGCGGATGGCGGCGGGCGATTTCAGCTATTTGATCGGCGCAAGCGGCGTTGAGATGGAACTGGACGACAGCGCCCATTGCGGCTAGGACTTCCCACATAGGACGGTTCTGGGGCGTGGTCAGGACTTTTTCGTCTGGGTAGTACATGGGGTGGAAGCGGAAACCGACCAAGCCGCGTTCTTCCATCCAGTAGTGCGCATGTGCGGCGTTGTCTGGATTTTGCGGGTCGAGCATGCCGTGGCCGATAGAGCGGTCGGGGAAGCGGGCCTGCGAATCGGCGATATAGCCGTTATCCCAGGTGGACCAGCTAGTCTGCACCAAGACGCTGCGGTCAACGCCGTTTTGGTCCATGTCCTCGATTAGTTCGTCGGCGGTGGCGGGTTCGTCCGGCTCGGAGGTCCAGTTGGGGGCGGTGGGTCCGATGGGGTATTTCTCGGACATTTCCCAGATGTGGACGTGGGTGTCGACAATCATGGACGGTTCCTTTCAGGTTGGTGGGTTTTGTGCGGGCCTTGAGATACGATAATAATAAATGGACGTTGCGCATGGGCATAGTGGTATGGGATGCTTCGACTCCGCTTTGCTCCGCTCAGCATGACAGGTGATGACGCCTCATGCTGTCATGCTGAGCAAAGCGAAGCATCTCATACCACTTATAGCTACATGCGCTTCTCATAGAGAAAAGGACGGCGCCAGATGCCGCCCATGTGATGCTCGTTGTGCAGGCGCAAGGCTAGGGTGTGGGTGCCGGGAGATAGGACCTCGCTCAAATCGACATCCCATTCAAAGCGGTAGTCGTTGTGCCACCACATGGGACGCCAGTCGCGGTGCCCCACCAAATAGCCATCGACGTAGAGCCAGGCTTTGCCGAACAGGCCGGGAAAGCGAATGTGGAGCGCTTGGCCGGCCTCAGCATCGCTTATCTCGATATTCGTGCGGTACCAGACAAATCCGTTGTACTCGCCGCCGTCGGCCGCAGCAACTCCCTGGACTTCCATGTAGAGGTCGGTGCGCAGCGGTCGCCAAGACGACAGGTCGAGATCGGGACGCCCCCAGCCTTGGTGCAGACCGGCGTCGTGTGGGTCCGTGCGGAAGGTCCATTCGAGAGGGAGCTTTTGCACTAGGCGGCCTTGGGGGCCGTGCGTCAATGTGCTCAAATCTCGGTACTGATTGACCTCGCCAGTCCACCAGGGATCGCCTTGCTCTAGGCGGGTGGTGGTGAACGTAGGGTGCGTTTGCGTCAGGCTGTCGCGCCAAGCGAGGCCCCGTTCGCCGATCTGGACGGCGGCTGGGTAATTCACCTCAGTGACGGCTTGGGCGACCATGTCCATGTAGTTTTGCAAAACGCCGAAACCAGCTCGGACAAAGCGCACCCGCTGGACGAATAGGTCGTCGGAGGGTAAATCGGCTACCAAGGCTTCGGCCTCGGCGACGAGGGGAGCTAGCGTTTGCACCAACTCTGGCGTGTACACTGTGGGGGCCAGCATGAATTCGTGCTCGTGAGACGGGGTTTGTTCCCAAGCGCGATGGATGGCCTGCCAATAGGCGCGCATGGGCGCGGCGGCTGGGCCGAAGAAGCGGGGATAGAACTCTTCCAGCACGGCTTCGACGTCTACATCGGGATCCCAGTAGAGACGAGCTCTCAAGTACAGGTTGAGGAAAGTCGTGGCCATAGCGCCTCGGCTTTCGGTATCGACCCCGAGGATGCCAGCGGCGCGGTAGTGCTGGATGTCTTGGCGGATGGCTTGGATAGAGGGGTTGGGGATGTCGCGCCAGACCAACATGCTTTGGTCGTAGTCGTAGATGATGAGGCGGCCCTGCATGGTCTGGGCCCAGCGGTACATGACATCGCGGTATTCTTGGCTGGGTGGACAAGCGGGATCGTCCATGCCGTGGATGGGGCAGACGTCGATGGGTGCCAGGTACGCTACCAGGGGCTCGGCGGCTACTGTGTATCGTTGCGGCGGCAAGGTGATATTGGAATAGGCTAGGAAGCCAATGCGGCGGTCGGGGAAACGGACTTGGGTTAGCTCGGCGACGTTGTTGTACAGAGCCATGAAGGGGTCGGTGAGAGCCGGGGACATGAAGTTTTTGTCCCATAGGCCAGCGGCCAAGACCGAGTCGGAGGCGCAGGCCAGATCGTAGAGGCCGTCGTCCATGCCCAAGGATACGGCTTGGGCTCCTGCGGCAAAGCGCTCCATGACTTGCGCGGCAATGTGGTCGGCCGTGGCGGGATCGGACAGGCAGATGGCTTGGGCTGAGGACCCAGCATCCAGCAGATCGTCGACGTAGTGGCCCAAGGCGTGGCCAGCCGGTACGGACAGGTCGTTGAGCCGATTGCGGCGCATGAATTCGGCGCGACCGCTGTTGTCGCCGAGCCAAGAGAGCCAGTAGCGCCGCACCTCAAAGGGCGGAGCATAGACCACGTCGAGGGTGTCGATGGTTAGGGTGGATTGCTGGGGGATGCTGGCACCGAAGTCGGTGGGTAGATACCAACGGCAGCCCCAGTGGTGTAGCAATTCTATAGCGGCATAGTAGTGCGATTCGTCGTTGGTCCCGACTAGATAGATGCGGTTGTTTTGGCGCTGGGCGATGATGGCGTCGCTACGCAGGATGGGCCGGGGCTTTTGCAGGGCTTGCAGGCGGGGTCCTAGGGGTGGCTCGGCTTCGAGGGCGACTCGGCCTACTAGGATGAGTGGGGTGGTTTCGGCTAGGGCTTGGTGCAGGGTGTCGGTCTGGTCAATGAGCGGCAGGCGGGTACCGCTCATTTCCTCGATATAGTGCACTAGGTCGCTGGCGGCGCGGCGCTCCCACTCGCCGGCTTCGGGGTGGACGCCGACGCGGGCTTGGCTCTGGCCTTGCTCGACGATGGTGAGCGGAGGGTCGGCGAAGGCACGGCTGAGCAAGAACAGGCATAAGGTCAGTGCGAGGCCTAGAGGGTTTAGAAGTCTCTCAATACCAAAGACCATCGTCGGCTGCTTTTGATTTCCTAGCGCCCAACCATATCGACGAAATAGTGGTGGATGCTCAAATCCCCGGTCAGTTCGGGATGGAACGAGGCGACGAGCACTTGGCCTTGGCGCGCCACAACCACATCGTCGCCGCAGGTCGCCAGTGCCGCGACTTCGTCGCCCAACCGCGCGATGCGGGGTGCGCGGATAAAGATCATCGGCAAGGATCGCGGTTGCCCATCTGCCGCCCAAACGCCCGTTCCCTCAAAGCTATCGACTTGGCGGCCATAGCTGTTGCGCTTGACATCGATGTCGATCAAGCCGAGGGACTTCTGTGCCGGGTTGGAGACGCCTTTGGCCAACAGGATCATTCCGGCGCAGGTGCCGAAAATAGGGTTGCCGGCCGCGGCGAAGTCCCGCAGCGGTGCCCAGAACTCCCAAGAGTCCATGAGCTTAATTAGCGTCGTGCTCTCGCCGCCAGGGAAGATTAGGCCGTCAATCGTGGACAATTGCTCCGGCTTTTTGACCACGCGGGATTCGACGGCTAATGAGTCAAGCATTTTGCCGTGGGCCGCGTAGTCGCCCTGCAATCCCAAAATTCCAATCATTGTTTATACCTTGACAACCCCCGGCGGAAGTATCCGCAGATGAACGCAGATGAGCACAGAGGCAGGGGGATGACGCTTCATAAAATTACCCCGTCCCTGACAGAGCAGAGACGGGGCATTTTCCGTTTGCATCTGTGCGGCGTCCTACCAGCCGCGAGTTTGTAGTTTGTCCTTCTCTTCGAGGGTGTCGATGTTGATGCCGACCATGGCCTCGCCGAGGTTTTCAGAGACGCGGATTAGGACCTCTGGGTCGTCGTAGTGAGTGGTGGCTTCGACGATGGCTTTGGCGCGGATGGCTGGATCGCCGGACTTAAAGATCCCAGAGCCGACGAAAACGGCCTCAGCGCCGAGTTGCATCATCAGCGAGGCATCGGCCGGTGTGGCAACGCCGCCGGCGGCAAAATTGGGCACTGGCAGCTTGCCGTGCTCGGCGACCCAGCGGACCAGTTCATACGGTGCGCCTAGGTCTTTGGCCGCGGTCATTAGCTGCTCGGGACGCAGAATCGTCAGTCGGCGGATCTCGTCGGTGACTGAGCGCATGTGGCGCACGGCTTCGACGATGTTGCCCGAGCCGGCCTCGCCCTTGGTGCGGATCATGGCTGCGCCCTCGCCAATCCGCCGCAGGGCTTCGCCGAGGTTGCGGCAGCCGCAGACGAAGGGCACCTCAAAGGCGAACTTATCGACGTGATAGTGCTCGTCGGCCGGAGTCAGGACCTCGCTTTCGTCGACGTAGTCGATCCCGAGGGCTTGGAGCATCTGCGCTTCGGCGAAGTGGCCAATGCGACATTTGGCCATAACCGGAATGGAAGTCGCCTCCATGATCTGGCGCAGCTTCTCAATGCTCGACATGCGCGACACCCCGCCTTCGGCGCGGATGTCGGCGGGCACTCTTTCCAGCGCCATGACCGAGGTGGCCCCGGCGTCTTCGGCGATCTTAGCTTGGTCGGCAGTGACGACGTCCATGATGACGCCGCCCTTGAGCATTTCGGCGAGGCCAGTCTTGAGGCGCAGGGTGCCAGTCTGGCCGTTTTGTATCTCGCTCATAGCGAATCTCCTTTAGAGCAGTTCCCTAAAAACATATTCCAAAACATCCCCCCACGCAATTTTCGCCTAGGGCAGAATTAGGTCCCGCGCAGGCTCTGCCAATAGGTGCGGCAAAGGTCGCGGGCAAAGAGGAAAAGGGCGGTCAAGGTCGCGCCGACGCCGAAGACTGCACCGACAGTGAGAACGGCGAGCGGTGACCAAGGCAGCAGGGGGCGGGCCAGCAGGAGAACGGTGAAGACAAAGGCGACCACCAAACCGGGGCGGCTGAGCGCGGCCAGATAGGTTGCAAAAGGCAGGCCGATCAAGCGGTTGACGAGGTACTGCGACAGCAGCAAGAACAGCAGGGCGGCCGCGGCAATGACGCTGGCCACGCCTTCGACGCCGCGCGGCAGGCCATAGAAGTACAGCGCCGGGATCAGCACCCCCATGCTGAAGAGCGACCAGTAGAAAGACCAGTTGGTCTTGCCTTTAGCCATAAAAATCGAGCCGACCAAGGTGCTGGCGACTTTCAAAAGCGTGGCCGCGGCCAACAGGCGCAGCACCATCCACATCGGCTCGGTGTTGAGCAAAGCGGCAATCTCCGGCGCGAAGACGAATATCCCCGCGAGGACCGGACCCAGTGCGAGCACGAAGCCCTGTACCGAGGACAAATAGCCGCGGCGCAGAAGCGAGTCGTCGTCCACGATCGTCGAAAAGGTCGGGAAGGAGACGCGCTGGATGGTCGTGGCCAGCCGGGTTAAAGGCTGCAAGGTCAATCGTTCGGCCAAGCTGTAATAGGCTTGGGCCGTGGCCCCCAGTGGTACGAAGATGAAGAAGTAAGCGATTTTGGTGTTGAGCAGGGCCACTACGCGCGACCCCGTGAGATTCAGCGCGAAGCGAAGGATCTGGCGCAGCGCTTGGAGCCGGAAGCGCAGACGCGGCAGCCAGCGGGCCGAAAGCGCTAAGCTGCTGAAGAGACCTAGTTCGCGTACAACTGATCCGATAACCGGGACTAGGACGCCCAATTCGGGTCGCCAGAAAAGCAGTAGCGTCACCGTGAAAGCAAAGGTCAGAACCGAAACGAGTTCGGAAAGGGCCACGGCGCGGAAGTCGAGATCGCGCTGAAGTCTGGCCCGCAACAGGCCCGCCAGCGAGGCGCAGGGAATCGCCAAGCAGAGCGTGCGCAGGACGCGGCCAAAGGTGTGCGGGTCTTCGCCCCCCAAAAGAGGAGCGAGCCAAGAGACGGCAGCGATGACTGCGGCGGTCAGCAGCAGTCCCCAGCTCAAGCAAGTCCAGAAGGCCGTGTCGAAGTGCTCTTCACTCGCGTCCGGTAGCTGAACTAGGGCAGCGCCCAGCCCCAAGTCGCCGACCAGCGATAGGAGCATCACTAGGGCTAGCGCCCACTCAAAATGGCCCAACTTTTCGAGCGGCAAGAGCTTGTAGAGCGCCAGCATGACGCCGAGCTGGATGACGGAAGCGCTGCCATTCCAGAGAAAGCCGCGCAGGGCGCGCGTGGCCAAGGAGAGCGAGGCGCTCACAGGCTATGGCGACCCTGAATCATTCATAAAGTAATCCGCAGATGGACGCAGAATAGGATCACAAGACGATCCGAATGCTCACGATACTTCGACGCACGCTTTGGCGATGCGGCCCTGCTTGCCGAAAATATTGACCGCTCGTGCTTCGAGCAGGTTTTCGCCCTCGGCGAGCGTCCACTCAAAGCGGGCCTCGCGCTCCTCGCGCCACGGGCCGCCGTCTTGGCGCACCAAAAAGTGCGAGAAGTTGGGCGCGGTGTGCTCTAGATCGACTTGCAGCGTGCGCGCCTTTTCCGCCACCTGGAGGTAGAGCCGCGTCTGGTTGACCGACCAGTAAAAGTCCCCGATGCGAGAGGTCTGCAAGGAGTATTCGGCGTAGCGCGGATCGACGTCGTCCGACCACCACAGATAGCCATCCCAGTGGTACTGCCCAGCACCGTGGCGCAGCTCGGCCGGCTCGGCGAAGATCAGATGCGTGTTGCGCAGCGGAATGCCGAAGCGGCAGAAGACGTCGATATAGCTGGCCATGGGCTCGACGACCTTTTGCGGCAGCTTGTTGGCCATGATCTTTTCGCGCCGCTCGTCCGCCGCAGCCTCGTGCAGTTCCAAGGCGTTGATGGGTACGCCGTCGATTTCGTAGGTGGCGTCAAATTCGCGGGCCGGCCCGGCGTCTTCGAGGATCCACTTTTGCAACTCCTCACACCAGACCTCGGCCAAGCAGTGGTGATCGACGACAATTGAGCGGGCCACCCACCCTAGGGACGAGGCGCAGCCGGCGAACACCGCCCCGTAGTGGGTACACATGCCGAAGCCCCAGTCGCCCTTGGTGGTGTCGAGGACTTCAAGGGGGTTCCAAGAGGGGCAATGGGGATATTTGTCGGATTGCCAGCCCAGCCACTGGCTGTGGACCCAGTCGCGCAACAGGGCTAGCTGTTCGAGTTCGGTTTTGCCTTTGGCGATGACTTCGTCGAGGCGGTACTGCTTGCGCAGCCGCTCTTGGTGGGGGTGCAGCCCCATATAGGCGAAGGGGTACGAGCTGTGTACGAACTCGGGTTGGTCGAATTCTGCTTGCTTGAAGGGGGCGAGGCTCTTGGCGTCCTCCTCGATATCGGCTTCGAGGGTAACAGCTTGGAGGGTCGGAGTCTTGTTGGCCGCGTCGGTTTCGAGGATGGCGCGCCACTGTATAAAGCGTCCGGGCCACTGCAAGGCGGTGCCTCGCTCCCAAGCCGTCCAGGTGCGCGGATCAAAGGAAGGCGTCGAACCCGTGCGCAGCTCGAAGTGTATTTGGGTTCCCTGCGGCTGGCGCTTCCGCGCTTTCAGGTGCAGGCGGCGAATGCCCATCCTCGGGGCGATGCGGCCACTACCGTCTTCGTCGGCGAGGTCGATAACCGGCGAGCAGAGCGTCCCTTGGGGCGGATGTCCCTTGACGCGCAGCCGCACCAGATATTCGCCTTCAATGGCGCGGGCTTCGCCCAAGGTGCCTTGGTGCCAAGTCTTGCCGCCGTCAAAGCTGCGGCTCGAACGGCTCGGGGGCGCGTCGGCCAGACCGCCAGGGAAGGGGTCAATGTGCAACACGCCGCTGTGCGAGAACACGAATTCGTTGGTGCCTTCTTTGAGGTATTTGGCGGCGATTTTCTTGCGGTCCCAACCGCCGGTGAGCATGCGCTCGCGGTCTTGGCGGTGGGTGAGGACGTGGCCGTTGACTTGGAGCCGCATGGGTTTGTCGGCCGTGGATTTGTCGGCGTTGACGTAGAAGAGCAATTCGGCTCCTTTGGTCTTGGCCGAGGGGATGTCGAATTCGACTTTTGCGCAGAGAGCGGGCGTGAGTTCCTCGCAGATGTCGCCGTCAACGCCCATTTCGTTGGTGAGCATATAGGTGGGGGCGAGGCGAGCGGCGCGGGTGGTTTGGGCATCGATGAAGCGGTCGCGGCGATAGTCGCGGAAGTCGGTGGAGGTAATCTTTTTCATGGTTAGGCTCCTAAGTGGGGGTCTAGGTGGGGAATGTAGGGGGTGATAAAGGCTGGGGCAAATTTGAAGGGGTGCCGCGTCGATTTTTTGGGAATTATACACAATGGTGCCCGAACAACTTTATAACTTGTAGCGCCGAGTTCTGTCGGCTTGTGCAAGGTCTTCAAGCTGTCCTATATTAGCTCTTGTCAACGACCAGGCAGCCCTTCCTGTCGGGTAGCCTGCCGAATACAAGAGCCAGTACAAGGACGGAATAGCTACCCGGCCTTGGCGAATACGTAGGAACTATCCCGCACCAATCTGCGTGGTCGTTGACAACTGCCCGGCCCCTGAGGGGGCCGACACGTCAATATCACACAGGGAGATGTAGGAATGATAGCGAACCTAGCCTTGGGGTTCGTCTGCTTGCGGGACTCTTCGCGATGCCAGCCTGCATCATTAACTCCGAACAAAGACCAGGAGAGACCATTATGTTCGAGTACGTAACACTTAGACTGACTTCAATAAAAAAAGTCTTGTTGTTCAGCATGATCTTGTTGTTAGCTGTCGTCCTGATTGTGCCGGACAGTCGCGCCGAGGACGATACCCGAAGGGGTTTGCCCGCAGGTGCCCTCGCCCGTTTGGGCAAAGACTCTATCGGTAAGGTCGCCCCGAGTTGCGGGCCCCTAGTTTGCGCTATCGACGGTGGGGTGGTCTATTCACCCGATGGTGCGCGACTGGCGATGGCCAGCCACGTGGGTATCTGGCTCTACGATGCCCACACCGGTGCCGAAGTCGCCTCGCTCGGAGGTGATACGCTCGGTGTCCGGTCGGTTTCGTTTTTGCCGGATGGGCTGACTTTGGCCAGTGTCAGTCGGGATGGGACGATCCGGTTGTGGGATGTGACCACCGGCCAAGAAACGGCCACCCTCCAAGGCCATACGGATAAGGTCTGGTCGGTTTCGTTTTCGCCGGATGGGCTGACTTTGGCCAGTGTCAGTCGGGATGGGACGATCCGGTTGTGGGATGTGACCACCGGCCAAGAAACGGCCACCCTCCAAGGCGGTCTCCTTAATTTTAGTTTGTCGAGTTTGAGTTCTTCGGTTTCGTTTTCGCCGGATGGGTTGACCTTGGCCAGTGCCACTGGGGACAACGAGATCCGGTTGTGGGATGTGGCCACCGGCCAAGAAACGGCCACCCTCCAAGGCCATACGGCGCTAGTCTATTCGGTTTCGTTTTCGCCGGATGGGTTGTTGGCCAGTGGCAGTATGGACAGGACGATCCGGTTGTGGGATGTGGCCACCGGCCAAGAAACGGCCACCCTCCAAGGCCATATAGCCGCTGTCTATTCGGTTTCGTTTTCGCCGGATGGGCTGACCCTAGCCAGTGTCAGTATGGACAAGACGATCCGGTTGTGGGATGTGGCCACCGGCCAAGAAACGGCCACCCTCCAAGGCCATATAGCCGCTGTCTATTCGGTTTCGTTTTCGCCGGATGGGCTGACCCTAGCCAGTGTCAGTATGGACAAGACGATCCGGTTGTGGGATGTGGCCACCGGCCAGCAAAAGGCCCTCCTCCAAGGCCATACGGATAAGGTCTGGTCGGTTTCGTTTTCGCCGGATGGGCTGACCTTGGCTAGTGCCATTGTTGACGGGACGATTCTGCTTTGGGACATACCCTAGATCACCCCTCGGCACCAACAGCCATTCACGTTTCGCCGCGACCTAGGCACCGCATTGACCGAATTAACGTGCTGTTGGGTTGCTATTCCTATTAATGAGGAGGAAGAGATGAACATAGAACAGCTAGCCGAGCAGACACGGCTCAAGTCCAAGTCCGCTCTTTTCGCGTTACTCGGCCTCATGCTTTCGCCATTGTCGGCCGTCCATGCGTTGTCGCCGCCGCCCGACAGCGTGCATTTCAGCTTGCCTCTTGATTACGAGCAGTGGCGGCGCGATCATCCCCGTCCTGCGGGCAAGCGGCTAGCCGATCTGAACAGGGGCGAACCGCGCACCGTGCGGACGATTTACTTCCTGCCCAATGACCGGCCATATGACGAGGCGTTGGTCGCGTCGATAAAGAGGGCGATCAAGCAGAGTCAGGCCTTCTTTGGCGAGCAGATGGAAGCGCACGGCTACGGCTACATGACCTTCCGCTTTGAAACCGATGCCCAGGGTGAGCCGCTGGTGCATCGCGTCGATGGTCAACACCCGGAGAGCCACTACGATTGGGGAGAGGACTCCTTGGCTCGGCATGGTTATCCCCACAGAAGGGAAATCGAACAGGTGTTTGATCTTGAGGAGAACATCTATGTCATCTACAGAGACTTTTCCAATCCCAAGGCCAACGGATCGGCCACCGGATTCAGGTGGACAAAAAACCGCGGCGACGCGGATTTGCCTCCGTGGGGTGCGAACTGGAACACTTTGTCCCATGAATTGGCTCACGCCTTCGGCCTGCCCCATGACTTCCGCGATGGGGCGTACATCTTGTCGTACGGTGGGCCGAGCCAATTCCCGGATGCAGAGGGTCGGGATCGAATCTCCGCATGTGCTGCCGAGTTTCTGTCTATACATCCATACTTCAATTCCGCTATCCCAATTAAAGAATCGTCCCTACCCACTGTCGAACTGATTTCGCCCCTCACCGGAAAGAATATAAAGCAGGGGAGCGACTACTGGACCCAAGGCAACTACCCGGCCGGCTTAGAAAGTATGTCCCTTCAATTTGAAGTCAGCGATACAGACGGACTTCATCAAGTGTTACTAAACACATACCCTAATAATAGCGGGGGACTGAGGGAATGTCGTGCATTGGATGGTGAAAGAGAGGCTGTCATTGCGTTTGATTATGACGGGTCGTCAATGGCCGCCCACCCCGAGGAGGCCGTTACGAGTCTTTCCGACTCTCTCCATCGCATCACGCTCATTGTAGTTGATACGGTTGGGGATATGACGAGGGCACGGTTTCAGCTTACGAAAACAGTACCGTCCGAGGGCTTCTATACTCTGACTAAGGTCGCCGGCGATGAACAGCAAGGATCGGCTGGTACCGCGTTAGCTGAGCCGTTGGTGGTTTCGGTATTGGATCAATACGGCTCGGCCTTTGCCGGAGTGATCGTCACCTTTTGGGTAACCGCTGGCGGAGGGACGCTGTCGGCCACCACCGCCATCACCGATGCCTTTGGCCGCGCTAGAAGCACCCTGACGCTGGGTAGCGAGCCGGGGCCCAACGCGGTGGCGGCCACCGTCGCCGGGCTAACATCGGTGACCTTTACCGCGACCGCCACCGATCAAACGCCCCATAGCCTGACGAAGGTCTCCGGCGAGGGCCAAGAAGGCACGGTTAGCGCGCCCTTGGCCAAGCCATTCGTCGTTTCGGTATTGGATCAAAACGGCTCGGCCTTTGCCGGGGCGGTTGTCACCTTTTCGGTCACGGCTGGTGGAGGGACGCTGTCGTCGGCCACGGCCACCACCGATGCCAACGGCCGCGCTAGAAGCACGCTGACGCTGGGTAGCGAGCCGGGGCCCAACACGGTGGCGGCCACCGTCGCCGGGCTTGAACCGGTGACCTTTACTGCCACCGCCACCGATCAAACGCCCCATAGCCTGACGAAGGTCTCCGGCGAGGGCCAAGAAGGCCCAGCCAGCACCCAACTAGCCGCGCCGTTGGTGGTTGCCGTGTTGGATCAAGAGGGCGCGGCGCTGGCCGGGGTGGTCGTGTCGTTTGCGGTCACGGCCGGCGGCGGGGGGCTGTCGTCGGCCACGGATGCCAACGCTTGTACTGTTTTCTCCTTTACGTCGTCGGCCACGGCCACCACCGATGCCAACGGCCAAGCCGCTACCAGACTGACGCTGGGCAGCGACCCAAGGCCGAACACGGTTACGGCCACTGTTGAGGGTCTGGAGTCGGTGACTTTTACCGCTACCGCCTCCGAGCAAGCAATACCTCATAGGCTGACGAAGGTCTGCGGTGATGACCAAGAAGGCACGGTCGGCGCACCACTGACCGAGCCGTTGGTGGTTTCCGTGTCGGATGAGGATGGTGCAGCAATAGCCGGGGTAATCGTGTCGTTTGCGGTGACCGCTGGTGGGGGAACGCTGTCGTCCGCTACGGCTACCACCGATGCCAACGGCCGCGCTGCTACCAGACTGACGCTAGGTAGCGATCCGGGGACGAATAGGGTTATGGCTACCGTTGAAGGGCTGTCGTCGGTGACTTTTACCGCCACCGGGCAAGAGGACCCCTTGGTTAGTCTTTTCGACACTTTTTTGGGGGGTGGCAAGCGGGTGGCCCTGCCCGACCGCACCCAATTGCTGCAAAACGCGCCCAATCCGTTCAACAGCGAGACCGTTCTCTCGTACTTCCTGCTGGAACCGGGTCCGGTGCGTCTAGAAGTATTCGCACTAAGCGGACAGCGAATAGCGGTTCTCCATCAAGGGATGCAGCAGGCCGGCTACCATCGGCTCCATTGGGACGGTCGGGACGACGCAGGTCACTCCGTAGCCAGCGGCGCTTACCTGTACAGACTGGTAACGTCGGAAGACATTTTGACACGCAAGCTCATCCTACTGCGGTAGCACGATGAATCACGACGATATCATTAAGGAAGTCCGCACGATCCGCGAACAATTGGCGACACAACACGCCTATAACGTCCGTGCCCTGTTTGCGGCGGCAAAAGAGCGTCAGCAAGAAAGCGAGCGAAAGGTCGTTAAATTGGTGCCTAAGCCAGTGGAAGCCGTTTTAAGCTCCCCTTAGATTTCGCTATGGAAGTGACCCGAGGCAGCGATAACGTATTTGAGGATATCGGTTTCGAGCGGGAAGAAGCGGCGAGCCTAAAAGTCCGGGCTGATTTAATGCTCGACCTGAGAAAGTACATCGAAACTAGAGGGTGGACCCAACGTCAAGCCGCGGCATTTTTTGGCGAGTCCCAACCGCGCATTAGCAATTTAATGAAGGGGGAGATTAGTCGTTTTAGTGTGGATAAACTGATTAATATGCTGACGCGGGCGGGGATGCAAGTCGAAATTTACGTCAAGCCAAAAGCCGCTTAATCGAAAGTCCAAAACAGCTTCTACGGGGCACTGCGCCCAAATTCAGCCGAGAGCTGTCCGGCCTCAGTATTGGGGCCGCAGAGCCTCAACGTATTCCCGCGCCGCAATAGCCGCCGGCAGCGGCTCGTCCCAATCGACCTCTTCAAGCTCGACGACGAGGGGGCCGTCGTAACCACTATCTACTAACAGTTCAAACAACTCCACAAAGGGCAATTCCCCTTCTCCGAAGGGCACGGGCTTTTCGCCCTGCTGGTCGCGCAGGTGGACGAGGCCGATGCGTCCGGCGAGGGCCTCGGCAAAGGGCATGATCGGCTCGCCGACCGAGAGCAGGTGGCCGGTGTCCAAGAGCACGAGCGCCCGCTCGGGTAGCTCGGGCATCACCGCTTGATAGTCGGCCAGTCCCTGGAGGCGGTTGCCTTTGTGGTTGCCCAAGTTGAGGGCGATGTCGGGGATGTTGTCGAGGAGCGTGTTGACGCCTTCGATGAGGTCGGCGAGCGCCTCGTCCGTGCGGGTACCGCCCTTGGTGTTCAGGGTTTTGACGCCGAGGGCGCGGCCCAAGTGGATGTCCCATTCGAGTTGGCGCAGGTTGTAGGCGAGGTTGCGCTCGTCGGAGTCGGCCTTGCGGCCGGTGAGGTTGCGGATGTTGAAGCTGGCAAGTTGCACGCCAGCGTCCGCAATGGCGGTGCGGACCATGGGCACGGACCAGTCGCGGTGGACGGGGGTGCTCTCGGTGTACGCGCGGAAAAGTTCGAGGCGGGAGAAGCCAGCCGCTTTGGCGAGGTCGAGTACTTCGGGCAAGAGCAGGTCTGGGCAGAGGGTCGGGCTGAAAACGAGCTGCATCAGCTAATCCCCTGCCAATGCGCCCATTGATCGTCGCAGGTCTCAAAGCGGATATCGTTGGTGTCTTTGCGCGAGAAGCGGCCGATGAGAGCCATGCGGATGTTGCGATTGACGTTCTTGGAACCCGTGTGAAAGAGCTGGCCGTGCCAGAAGATGGCATCGCCGGCTTGGCCGACGAATTCACTTCCTTTGGGGAAGGTTCCCTCGGGAAACACGTCGCTGGAAACGCCGCCCTGTACCGAAAGCAACGAGTGGGTCTTGAAGTACTCGTACGCCACGTTGTGACTGCCGGGCCAATAGGTGAAGCAGCCGCCCTGCGAGTCGATGTCCTCGACGTAGATCGTGACGTTGATGGTCATGTAGCCGACCGTGCCTTCGGGCACGCCGTTGGTGGGGGTGTAGTAGCCGTCGAGATGGCCGCGCTCGGGCAGGGACCAAGACTTGTCTTTGGCTGGATATACCAGCGCGGGACCAGCGCTGCCGAGATTGAGCTGACCCTCGCCGACCATTTCCTCCATCATCGCAAAAAGCGGCGACTCGTGGACGGCGGCGTGGATAGCCGGGTGATGGGCGGGCACAGGGCTGCGCGGTCCGGCTTCGGTCCAAGTTGCAGGATCGTCGCGATCGGCGTCAATGCCGGTCCAGAGGGCGTCTTGAGCAGCTTGAATTTGCGCGGACGTGAGTGCACCGCGAACGATGAGACAGCCGTTTTCCTTAAAGGAATGCTTGTCGGCGGAGGTGAGATGAGACATGGCAGGGCCTTTCCAATGAGGTTGAAAAGGCAAATATAGAGCGGCTAAAAGGGGGTGTCCATTTGCCGACGTAGTCGCCCCTACTGTCGAAGGGAGCGCAGTGGCTGATGTCTTGTAGGGGCGATTCGCGAATCACCCCTACCCTTTCAGACAACGACCGCTTGGTCTAAGGCGCGGATGTAGCCAAGAGTCCAAGCTAGCCCCGCGGCGTGGTCGCTGGCGATGGACGGGAAGTGCTCGGGGTAAATCTGGCCCTTGTAGTTGATCTCTTTGAGGGCGCGGATGGTGCCGACCATATCGACTTCCCCCGAGCCGAAGGGCACTTCGAGATAGCCTAAGTCCGCCAGCCGCTGCTCGATTTCCGGGGTAGTCGGCCCTTGGGCCTTGGTGGCGATGTCGCGCACGTGGACCATAAAGACCTTGTCGCCGAAGTGGCGGATAACCTCGGGCAGGCTGTCGCCAGCCATTTGCGACTTGCCCTGGCAGAAGGTCAGGCCGTGGGCCGGCGAGTCGGTGGCGGCCATTAGATTCCCAAAGGTCTCCCTGTTCCAGATCAGGCGGTCGGGTACGTGAAACGTGTGGGTGGAGATCCGCACGCCGACATCTTCGCCGATTTGGCCGAGCTCTTGGTAGATTCCCACTAAACCCTGCCAGTGCTGCTGCCGCTCGTCTGGGTCGGTGGGGGCTGCGTCGGCGCTGAGGTAGAAATGCACGAACGGTATTTGCGCGTGGCCCATGTTTTCGATCAGGCGGCGCATGTATCCCACTTCGCGCGTGCGGGATGCGCTGTCAACGCAGGCGTCGAGGCTGAGGCGCGGCGGGGTCAGCCCGGCCAGCACAACTTCGGCACTGGCGTATTGGTCGGCTAGTGACTTGAGTGCGTCGGCCCCGGGCGCGTCGTCGGAAGAGATGTTGCCCGTATTCAAGACGATGTGGCTAGCGCCGGCGTCGCGGCAATAGGCGATGTTGCGATCGTGGTCGGCCCCAAAGGGGGCGAAAATGCCGATGTCGAACATGAATTCCTCCTCAGCATAGCGTACATAAAAATGGTGCTCCCACGGAGACTCGAACTCCGGTTACAGGGTTGAAAACCCTGGGTCCTAACCGCTAGACGATGGGAGCACGTAGGGCAAAAAATATAGACCTAGCCCCGCATATTGGCAAGCCGTCCCGCTGCATTTTGCTAGGCGAAGTCGTCGAGTGCGGGCGTGAGAAGATTGTAGTCGGTGGCTTGCTCAAAGGCGCGGGCGAGGCGCAAAAGCCGCGCCTCGTCGTGGGGATGGCCGATGAACTGCAAGCCGATGGGCAAACCATCGCGCGTGAACCCGCAGGGGAGGGAGACGGCGCACAGGTCGAGAAGATTGACGGCGATGGTGTTGCGCAGGCAGAGGCCGTTGATGGGGAAATAGATGTCGTCGCGGTCGATCTCGTCGAGAATAGGGGCGGCAAAAGGGGTGGTTGGGGTGATGAGGAAATCGACGTTTTCGAGGGCCGTGCGGGCTTTGCGGCGCAGTTCGTCGCGTGTTCTAAGCTGACCGAGGAAGTCCGCGGCGAGAATGTCGCGGCCGTCGAGTATGCGCGCCGAGACAATGGGATCGAACTGGTCGAGGTGCGCTTCGAGGTTGCGCCGGTGATAGAGAAAGGCTTCGACGGCTGTAGTGCTAGGCCCGTTGCGCCATTCGACTAGGTCGTCGAGCACTTCGAGCGATATTTCATCGACATAGACCCCGAGGTCGGCGAACACGCTCGCCGAGGCGCGCACCGCCGCTTCGACCTCCGCATCGACATCGTCCCAGAAATACTCGCGCGGGAAGCACAGCCGGAGGCCGGCGACCTCGCCTTCCAAGCGATCCACAAGCGAATCACCGGGCAGGGGGTCTGCCATGGCTTGGCACAACAGGGCGCAGTCTTGCGCTGTGCGGCACAAAGGCCCGATGCTGTCGAGGGTGGGATCGAGGGGCAAGACGCCGGTGTTGGGGAGCAAGCCAAAGGTGGGCTTGAGGCCGGTGAGGCCACAAAAGGACGCGGGAATCCGCACTGAGCCGCCGGTGTCCGAGCCGAGAGCGGCCGGGGCTAGTCCAGCCGCCACGGCCACGCCCGAGCCAGAAGACGACCCGCCCGGCAGGCGGTGGGTTTCGGGATCCCAGGGGTTGACTGGGGTGCCGTAGTGATGGTTGACGCCGGTGCCGCCAAAAGCGAATTCCACGAGATGCGTCTTGCCCAAGAGCACGGCTCCCGCGGCAAAGAGGCGGTGGGCAATGGTGGCGTCGGCTGCGGCGATGTTGTCGCGCAGCAGGGTAGAGCCGCCGGTGGTGGGCAGGCCCGCGACATCCACGAGATCCTTAAAGGCGAGGGGAATGCCGTGCAAGGGGCCGAGGTAGGTGCCTGACGCGATTTGCGCTTCGGCAGCGCGGGCTTGGGCGCGCGCCCGCTCGGCTGTGACGGCGAGATAGGCGTTAAGCGCCGGATTGTATTGCTCGATGCGTTCTAAGTAGAGTTCGGTGAGTTCGAGCGGGGAGAGTTCTCCGCGGCGGATCAGGGTGGCGAGTTCGACGATGGGGGCAAACGCTAGGGTGTCATCCATGAAACGACCTCTGCTCAGGGTTAATCCAACAGGGAAAATCCAGTGTAGCCGAGGCGGTCTTCCGCGCCTTCGACGCCGCCTTGGGGAAAGTACTCCTGCCAGCGCCGACTGACCTTCTGCGCGGTTTCTTCGTCCGTTATCAACTCGTCCGGGTAGCCGGGTTTCATGCGGCAATCCAAGACGATAGGCGGCGTATAGCAGGGGTGGTGGCGACGGAGTTGGACCGCGGCAGCATACGTATCGGCAGCCGGCTCAAAGCGGGTAAAGGTGCTCCAAAGGAAGGTGACGTTCTTGGCGGCTGCACTGGCGTCGTCAACTAAAAATATCAGCGGCCAAGTTGCGACGGCTCGGTCTGCGGCGAGGTGTTGGGCGTAGCCGGGATCCTCCGCATACGTTGGACCTTGCACTGCGAGGGCACCGGGACAATAGACTTCGGCGGCGCGGGCACCGCCGGGCAGGTCGCCGCTGAATTCTCCGGGCAGGTCGTTGACTGGGTCGCCCACGCCGATGAGGATTCCTTTGCTGCCTTGGTTCACGGCCGGTCCCGTGTAGTCGAGGGTATCCATGGCGAGATTGGCGATGACGAAAAGGTCGGTTGCGAGTTGCGCCCGCGCTAGGGCATACGCTAAAACCTGCCGGAAGTCGCCCAAGTCCAAGGGGCGATCGATTACGACCAAGAACTTGGTGAGGTTGAGCTGGCCGCCGTCCTCGCCCAAGATGCGAAAGGCGAATTTCATGGCCTCGCGCGGGTAGCGCTCCTCGACGACGATGGCCGCCAGCGAATGATAGCCGGTCTCGCCGTAGCTCCACATGGCCTTGATCGCGGGCATTACCAGCTTACTCAAGGGTGCCATGAGTTGCTGGATGTAGGTGCCGAGAAACATGTCTTCCTGCGGCGGCTTGCCGACTACGGTGGCCGGGAAGATGGCGTCTTTGCGGTGATAGAGGCGCTTGGCTTGGAGCACTGGGTAGTCGTGTTGCAGCGAGTAATAGCCGTAGTGATCTCCGAAAGGCCCTTCTGGCTCGCGCACGTGCGGCGGCACCACGCCCTCAATGGCGAATTCGGCTTCGGCAATCAGGGGCAGACTGGAGCCTCGCACGCGGCGCAGGCGCTCGCCTTGCAGCAGGGAGGCTAACACCAGCTCGGGCAAGTCCTCGGGCAAAGGCGCAATGGCCGCGAGGATCAGCGCTGGCGGCCCGCCGACGAAGATGACTAGCGGCAGGTCTTCATCTCGCTGCTCGGCGACGTGGTAGTGAAAGCCGCCGCCTTTCTGGATTTGCCAGTGTACGCCGAGGGTCTGGGAATCGTGGCACTGGATGCGGTACATGCCGAGGTTGTGGTGGCCGGTATCGGGGTGTTCGGTATAGACCAACGGCAGGGTGATGAAGTGCCCGCCGTCCTCGGGCCAAGTTTTGAGCAGGGGTAGGCGCGCGAGGTCGGGCGGCGACTGCACGCACTCGCCAATGGGGCCTTTGCCGACGGTCTTCAGCCCGACCTTGAGCGCGGCGGGGATCAGGTTTTTGTGCGGCCAGAGCTTACCCGGCGAGAGCGAGGGCAGGTCTTGGGCGAGTTGCACTAGCTGCTGGATAAACTGTTCCGGCCTAGGGCCAAAGGCCAGATCGACGCGCCGAGCCGTGCCAAAGAGATTGGTGACGCAGGGGAAGTCCGCGCCTTCGACGCGGGTAAAGAGCAGGGCCGGGCCAGCGGCGGCGAGGACGCGGCGGTGGATTTCGGCGATTTCTAGCTCAGAGGAAACCGGAGCATCAACGGTGACGAGCTCGCCTTCGCGGCGTAGGAGGTCGAGGAATTGGCGCAGGTTGTGCATGGCGGCCTAGGGCAGCAGGTGGAAGGTAGGGTTGGTCTTGAATATATTAAAGGCCTTGAACTCAAATTGCTAAAACATCTCCATCTCCGAAAGGTTTTCCATGACAGAGAGAAACGACGAATTCGGGGCGCGCACCCAACTCGAATGCAGTGGTGGCAGCGGCGTCCTGCACCGCATTCAAAAACTAGAACAAGACGGCGTAGCCGAGGTGAGCCGGCTGCCCTATTCAATCAAAATTCTGCTAGAGGCCGCGCTCAGGCAGTGCGACGGGTTTGAGATTACCCGCGAGGACGTCGAGCGCATTGCGCGTTGGAGTCCCGAGACTGCGGGCAAGGAAGAGATTCCCTTCAAGCCGGCGCGGGTGGTGATGCAGGATTTTACCGGCGTGCCCGCGGTGGTCGATTTGGCCGTGATGCGCGACGCCGTGGCCGATTTGGGCGGCGACCCGGAGAAGGTTAATCCCCTGATTCCGGTTGATTTGGTCATTGATCATTCGGTGCAGGTCGATTACTACGGCATCCGCGAGGCGCTGGCCATGAACGCCGCGCGCGAATTCGAGCGCAACCGCGAGCGCTACGAGTTTTTGCGCTGGGGGCAGGAGTCGTTCGACAATTTTCGCGTGGTGCCGCCAGCCACCGGCATCGTGCATCAGGTCAATCTGGAATATCTGGCGCAGGTGGTGCAGGAGCAGGACGGCGAATTTTATCCCGACAGCCTAGTGGGCACGGACAGCCACACGACGATGATCAACGGCCTCGGCGTCCTCGGCTGGGGCGTGGGCGGCATTGAGGCCGAGGCCGTGATGTTGGGGCAGCCGATCTACATGCTTTTGCCCGAGGTGGTCGGCGTCAAACTGACGGGTGCCTTGCCCACCGGGACGACGGCGACGGACTTGGTGCTGACGGTGGTGCAGATGCTCCGTGCACACGGCGTGGTGGGCAAATTCGTCGAGTTTTACGGCCCGGGCTTGAGCGAGCTGAGCTTGGCCGACCGGGCGACTCTCGCCAATATGGCCCCTGAATACGGGGCGACGATGGGCATTTTTCCGGTTGACGAGGAGACGCTGGCGTATTTGACGCTCACCGGGCGCAAGAAGGCGGTGGTCGAGCGCGTCCGCGCGTACATGGAAGCGCAGGGCATGTTCTACCACGCGGACGCTCCTGATCCCATCTTCAGTGAGCACTTGGCGTTGGATATGGGCACGGTCGAGCCGAGCTTGGCCGGTCCGACGCGGCCGCAGGATCGGGTCGCGCTCAAGGACGTGCCGAGTGCCTTCGCCGATTCGCTAACGGACCGCTTTGAGGTGGAGGACAGTGACAAAAAGGTCGCCGTCGAATTGGGCGAGCAGGGTGCGGTTGAGCTGGACCACGGTGCCGTGCTCATCGCCGCTATTACCTCTTGCACGAATACCAGCAATCCGAGCGCGATGGTGGGGGCGGGGCTGTTGGCGCGCAACGCGGCCGAGCGGGGCCTTTCGGTCCCGGCCTACGTCAAGACCAGCTTGGCACCGGGCAGCCGGGTCGTCTCGCGCTACCTCGACGCGGCCGGCCTCACCGAGAGTCTAGAGGCCCTCGGCTTCCACACGGTCGGGTACGGTTGCACGACTTGCATCGGCAACTCTGGTCCCCTGCCCGAAGAAATCTCCACGGCTGTAGCCGACAACGATTTGGTGGTGTGTAGTGTGCTCAGCGGCAACCGCAATTTCGAGGGCCGGGTACACGCGTTGACGAGGGCCAACTTCCTCGCCTCGCCGCCGTTAGTCGTGGCCTACGCACTCGCGGGCCGGGCGACGATTGACTTCGAGCGCGAGCCGCTGGGACGCGACCAAACGGGCCGCGAGGTGTTCCTGCGCGACATCTGGCCCTCGCAGGACCAGATCCGCGATGCAATTGGCCGCTCGCTGACGCCGAAGATGTTCGAGGAAGAATACGGCAATGCGTTCCGTCAGAACGAGACTTGGAACGCCATTCCCGTGCCCGAGGGCAAGCGCTACGCCTGGGCCGAGGAGAGCACGTACATTCGCAAGCCGAATTTCTTCGATGGCCTGACCAAGGAAGTTCAGCCGATCCAGCCGATCCAAGGCGCGCGCGTCTTGGCCAAGTTAGGCGACAGCGTGACGACCGACCACATCTCGCCGGCTGGTTCAATCGCCGCGGGCAGCCCGGGAGGCGAGTACCTCGCCGAGCGCGGCGTCGAGCGCAAGGATTGGAACAGCTATGGCTCTAGGCGCGGCAACCACGAGGTGATGATGCGGGGCACGTTTGCCAATATCCGCATCCGCAATGAGTTGGTGCCCGGCGTCGAGGGGGGCTTGACGCGCCACCTGCCTTCGGGAGAGCAGATGACCATCTACGAAGCGGCGATGCGCTACATCGAAGACGGCGTGCCGTCGATCATTATCGCGGGCAAAGAATACGGATCGGGTTCGAGCCGCGACTGGGCCGCCAAAGGTCCCTTCCTGCAGGGCGTCAAGGCCGCAATCGCCGAGAGCTATGAGCGCATTCATCGCTCGAACTTGATTGGGATGGGCATTCTGCCGCTGCAATTTTCCTCCGGTGAAGACCGTCACTCGCTGGGGCTGACCGGCGAGGAGACATACGACATTGAGGGTCTCGACGACGACCTGCAGCCGGGGCAAGTGTTGGAGGTGGTGGCTAAAAGCGCTGCGGGCGAGAAGCGCTTTGCGGTGCTATGCCGGATAGACACCCCCGTGGAGATCAACTACTACCGCAACGGGGGGATCTTACACGCAGTACTCAGGCGGATGGCCGAGTAGGGCCTGCGGGAGGATGCAATGAGTTCTTGTGTTGTTAAAGACGTCGTGCGCACCGTGCTACACGTGCCGTTCCACGAGCGCTGCGCCGACACCATGGAAATCTACGGGCCGGGTTGGTCCATCGTCGAATTGGTCGAAGTGGAGACTGAGGGCGGCGTTGTCGGCATCGGCGAAACGATTCAGGGATATACGTGGGGCCATTCGCGCGAAGCGCAGTTTGCCCGCGTGCGCGGCCGGAATGTGTTCGAGGTGCTGTGGGACGACTCGCTGGGAGCTGGCTTGCAAATGGCGCTCTTCGACGCGGCTGGCAAGCACTTAGGCGTACCCTGCCACCGGCTGATGGGGCCGCAGCACCGCGACGCTTGCCCGGTTTCTTGGTGGGCGCAAAGTATGCCGCCCGCAGCGTGGGCGGCTGAGGCGCACGCGGCCGAGGCGCATGGCTTTACCACCATGAAGGTCAAGGCGCGGCCTTGGTACGATATTGCGGCGCAGTTGCAGGCCGTGGATGAGGCCACTTCTCAGCACTTCAAACTGGACGCCGACTTCAACACCATGCTGTTGGGGGTTGACCAAGCCGCCCCGCTCATTGGGCGCTTAGAGCGGGACAACGCCTGTCTGGCGATCGTCGAGTCGCCGATTCCGCAGGACGATGTGGAGGGCAACAAGCTCCTGCGGCGCAAGATTCAAAGTCCAATCGCCATGCACATAGGCCAGCCGCCGCCCATGACGGCGATCCGCGAAGGCGTGTGCGACGGGTTTGTCATCGGCGGTGGGGTGAGCCGCGTCTTGAGCGACGGCAACTTGGCCGCGCGGGCGCAAATGCCGTTCTGGCTGCAGATGGTGGGCACTGGTCTGACGGCGACCTTTGCGGCGCACTTGGGGGCGGTGCTAACGCAAGCGCGCTGGCCGGCGATTCCGTGCGTCAACATCTATTCGCACGTCTTGGTGCAGGCGTTTGCCGTGGAGGGCGGGCATCTGCGGGTGCCGGAGGTTCCGGGTTTGGGGGTCGAGTTGGACCGGGATGCTGTGGAGCGCCTGCGCGTCGAGCCGGATTTTGCCAAAGCGCCGGTGCGCCAAATACACGCCGTGCGCTGGCCTGATGGCCGAGAGTTGTGGGCACCGGGCGGAGGGTATCGGGACGATTTCACCGCTGGCAAAATCACCGGTTTTTATCCGGGAATGGACCTCCAAGTGCGGCTCGACGACGGCAGCGAAGAATTTGATCGAGAGTACCGGGAGCGGTTTCCGGGGCGAGCTTAGGGCGTCACTTGAGCACGGCGACGGCTGAGGGCGAGAAAGATAATAGGGTAGTGGTTGAAATATAAGGCTTGTTTTTGGGGCACCCACTAACGTTCCTTTCCGTACCACTTGAGACGCCATTGCCGAGTATCATCGACGTTTCCGAAAAGGTTTTCGTCTACTTGGAAAAGTACATATCCATGCGTCTTCACATCATCTGCCAATGACGCAGCTTCTTTTATTGCCTCGCTCAGGGTTTCGGCTTCCACGATAACTTCAAACGATGATTGCTCTTGAGAAGATATAATTTTAGCCATCTTTGGCTCCTATACTTTGGGAATTTAAGATCATTTTAAAACCCGCCGTCAAGTCGCGGGCAAGCAGATGGACGCCGATGTCGCTTTAGTAGGTTTACTTGAGTACGGCGACGGCTGCGCCCATGGTGGTGACGAGGATGCTGGTGCAGGCGATGAGCATGGCCATCAGCCGCGCGTAGCGCGAATCGAGCTGTTTGGCTAAGTCGTCGATGCGTTCATTGGTCTCGGTGCGCAGATCGTCGATGCGTCCGTTGGTTTGGTCGAGGCGCCCGCTTATCTCAGTGCGCAGACCGTCGATGCGCTCGTTGGTCTGATCGATGCGTCCGTTGGTCTGATCGATGCGCCCGCTTATCTCAGTGCGCAGGTCGTCGATGCGCCCGTTGGTCTGATCAATGCGCTCGTGTATTTGGCGCACGTCTTGACGCAGGTCCTGAATATCCTCGCGCAGGAAGCTCAGAGCGAGAGTGGATTCAGTGGGTTGGGCAGGCTTGGACGATTGCTCGGCCATGAGAAGATCCTCTTTGGGCAAATGTAAGCACTCCCCCCTATAAGCAAAAGGTAGGCCATGCTTGGCAGATGCCCGTTCCCTCTGGTAGCGTTATGTGTTGTATGCGCCGTGCTGTTGCCTTGTAGAAACGGTGCTGTTCCTCAGAGGTAACAGCACCGCTCACTTGACCAAGGCGGCAATTTGCTTGAACTCCGCCGTCCCCGCCTCCCGCAGCAATTCAAATAGGCACATTTCCACCGCCGTGATCTGTGCGCCAGCGGACGCCATTTTTTGCAGCCCTAACTCCTTGTTCTCGGCCGTGCGCGAGGAGACGGCGTCAGCCACGACTTCAACTTGGTAGCCCGAATCTAGCAAATCGCGGGCAGTCTGATAGACGCAGATGTGGCTTTCGATTCCGGCCAGGAGAATCTGGCGGCGGCCACTCCCGCGCAGTTGGGTTTGGAAAGAGCTGAGGCCGCAGGCGCTAAAACAGGTCTTGGCCAGTGGCTCTTGGTCGGATAGCAGATCGGCGACCTCGGGAATGGTGGGGCCAAGCCCTTTGGGATATTGCTCTAGCCATAGAATGGGCAACCCGAGAATCTGCGCGCCCTTGACGAGAATCTGTAGCTGGCGGTAGAGTGCCTCGCGCTCGTGCATCAGCGAGGCCAGCTTGCCCTGAATGTCGATGAGGACGAGCGCGGTGTGGTCGCGGCAGAGCATTAGATGTACCCGGTCGAGCCGTCGGGACGCGTGGGGCTGGAGCGCTCCCAATGAATGTATTCGTTATCGGCGATGGCTTCTTCGTTGACCTCGACGCCTAGCCCCGGTCGGTCTGGTCGCAGTTCCAAGTAGCCGTCTTTGGGCAGATAGGGTTCGTCAACCCAATCGTTCCACTCGGATTCGGTCGGCAGAAGGTATTCGAGAATTTTGAAGTTGGGTGCCGAGGCGCAGAAGTGCAGGTTGACGGCCGTCGCCAACGGCCCCATCGGATTGTGCGGGGCGATGCTGATGTAGTGGGCTTCGGCAATGGCGTTGATCTTGCGCATTTCGAGCAGGCCGCCGCAGACGCAGATGTCGGGTTGGATGATGTCGGCACCTTGGTTGGCGATTAGATCGAGAAACTCAAAGCGGGCGTAGAGGCTCTCGCCGGTGGCTAACGGCACCTGCATCTGCGACTTGAGGCTGGTCCACGCCGGAATGTGCTCGGGGCGCATAGGCTCTTCGTAGAAGAAGGGGTCGTACGGTGCGAGGGCGTTGGCTAGCTGCAAAGCGCGAATCGGCTCGAAGATCTTGGCGTGCGGGTCGAAGGCAAATTCCCAGTCGTCGGGGCAGTTGATGCGCAATTCTTCAAAATACTTGGTCGCCTCGGCGCAGATTCGGCCCCAGCGATGAGCATCTGGGTCGAGCCGATAGGGGCTGGTTTTGAAGGCGGTGAAGCCGTATTCCTCGTGCAGACGCCGGGCTTGGTCGGCGGCCTCTTTGCCGTCGCGGCCGCCAATGGAGCGATAGACGCGCACCCGGTCGCGGGCGTGGCCGCCCAAAAGCTGATAGACCGGCACGCCCGCGGCTTTGCCGGAGATGTCCCACAGCGCGTGGTCGATGCCGGAGATGGCCGACAGGCCGATCCCGCCCGGTGGAAAGCGGAACTGCTGGTGCAGCTTCATCATGATGAACTCGATCCGCCGAGGATCGATGCCCTTGATTAGCTCAAAGCAATAATCGACGGTCGGGCCAACGGCTAGGTCGGGGCCGATGGAGTAGGTCTCGCCCCAGCCGGTGATGCCCTCGTCGGTCTCGACTTTGACCAAGACGCGGGGGCGGTTGCCGAAGCGGGCGATGATAGGGGTGATGGCGGTGATTTTCACGGTAGGTCTCGCTATGGGAAGAAGAGTGGATAGGGGGCGTTTTCTGCTTCGCGTTTGATCAGACTTATCAGTTCCATTGTGTGGTAGTCGCCCCACATGGCTGCCTCGCCGCAGGGGATTTTGCGGCCTTGGGGCACGTAGTCCCAGCCATTGGGGCGGTGGTAGATCGCGTGGAGGGTGATGCCTTGGTGTTGGGGATCGACGGCGAGATACGGTTCCGCTATCAGGGCGCGGGCGATGGTGAAGGCCGCGGCGCGATAGCGCGTCCCTTTTGCTTCGTCTCCCTTGGATAAATAGTAGTTGCCCAAGCGCAAGTACCCTTGGCCGCAGATGGCCGCAGCCGAACTGTCGAGCGGCTCGACGTCGTTGTACGGGTCGGAAGGCTGGTCGGTTATCGCGCCAAAGGAGACGACTCCGGGAGCACCGGTGTCCCAAAAGGGCACGCCGTCGGCAAAGCTGTTGGCGATGTGGAATTCAGCGCTGGCTAGGGCGGCTTTTTCCATGGTTTGCACGAGGTCGGCCTTGGTGCCAAAAGGCTCGACATCAGCCTCGCTGAGTGTGGCGAAATACTCTAGCTGTTCGGCGTAGCCCGTAAGCACCCACGACAGACCGCGAGTCCAAGTAGAAAACGGGGTGTAGCCTTGCTGGGTGCTGGGGCAGCGGTACTGGCCGTCGCGGGTGTTGAAGATGGATTCGTGGACCACGCGGCCGGGTGTGTCAAACGCGTCGCGCCCCTCGCCGTAGTACACGTTGAAACGGGCGTTGGTCTGGGCGTGTTCGATTAAGCGGCCGAGCAGGCTGATGCGCTTGTCGCCTTCGCCCATCAGCGCGTGGCCGAGCTGGTGCGCCGTCCCCAGGATGCGCAGCGAGCGCATGGTGTCGGAAAAGAGCGAATGCGGGCCATTGAAGGAGTGGATAAAACCCGTGCCGTACGCAGTTTCGGTCCAGCGCGCGGCTTGCACCGCACCCGACAGCTTGATGGCCAACTCGTAGAAATCCAGTTCTCGCTGATCGTGCGGAATGCGGCCTTCGAGCATCAGGCGGCGCAGGTTGCCATAGGTGGAGAGGTTGTTGAAGCCGTGGTCGTGGACGCCGACATGCGAGACGTGTGGTGCCATGTGCGCGATGGTGCGGTTGCGGCCGAGTGCGAGAAAGCGCGCGTCGTCGGTCATGTCGTACTGCAGGATGGCGCAGCCGTATTGGAAGCCTTGGGTCCATTCGGTCCAGCCTCGGGTGGTGTAGCGGCCCTGCTGGGTGAAGACTGGGGTGCCGCGATCTGGGTCCCAAGTGCTGTCGAGATCGAGGATCTTGGTGCCGGTAAGGGTTAAAAAGCGCTGGATTGCTGGAAGAAGCTGTTGGGCGTTCAGGTCTTGGTCTGGTTTCACGGGATGGTTCCTTTGGTTTGGGCAGCGAGAAGATAGGAGGGGCTTGGAGGTGGGTCAATGCGGGTTGGTGGGGTCTTGGTCGCTTGCTTATTTTCCCTCGCCGCACAGACGAGATCAAGGAGAAGTCACGTGAGCATACCCGACGAAGGCATTGCTTTAAAAGTATCAGAGACTGAGGGCATTACCCGCCGAAAGTACCCCCTGACAAGAGGCGTCCCCCTGCCCCAAGGAGCCGTAGCAGGTGTGGAAAACCTGTCTCTGCAGGACGCACAGGGCCGAAAGATCCCAATGCAGGTACGGGTCTTGGGCCGCTGGCCGGACGAAAGCGCGAAGTGGGTCTTGGTGGATTTTCAGGCCGATGTGGAAGCGGGGCAAGAGGCCGTGTACACCTTGCGATGCACGGACCAAAAAGCTGCGGCAGGCGTCCAAGGCGTGGAAATCGCCGAGCGAGAAGATCGCTTTGAGGTGTGTACTGGACCCCTGCGCTTTGGCATTGGCAAAAAGGCATTCGCGATTTTTGACGGGGTAGAGCTAGGGGAGCGAGCCGAGGGGTCGTTTGTCTCCGAGGTGGAGGTTGCATCTCGGGGCGGCGGCGACGCTTGGGCCAAGATTTCCGAATCCGAGTTCGTCGGAGGAACGCAGCGGCGGATCTACGGGATGGGGGGCACGTGTCTGGCGTCAGAGGGTGTGGAGGAATACGCCGTCGAGATCGAAGAGGCCGGTCCCTTGCGGGCGGTGATTTGCTGCCGAGGGGCCTACGAATCAACCGCGCCCATGCACCACTACGCTGGCTATCGCCCGCTGCGCTTTGCGACGCGGATATACGCCTATGCCGGCAAGGCGCAGGTGCGGGTGGTGCACACGGTGATCGTTACCTGCAATCCGCGCGAGACCGAAGTGGAGGAACTGGGCTTGCGCGTCCCAATCTTGCCCAAAGGCAGTGGAACTTGGCGCGTCGGGGCTGGGCGGGTCATGGAGGGATCTTGGACCCCCGAGCGCTACTCATTGCTCTCTCAGCGGTCGGACAATCACTTCTATTGGGAGGAGTACGAGGGCGTTGAGCGCGCCGCGCGGGCCGAGGGCGAGCGCGCCGCTGGTTGGATTAGCGCCGAGAACAACCGCGCTGGCGTCGGCGTCGCGCTGCGCTACATGGCCGAGGAGTACCCCAAGGCCCTCGGCGTGGGTGCGCACGGCATCGACGTCTTTTTTTGGCGCGACCCAGAGGGCCGGCGGCTTAGTTGCAAGCGCTACGCCGAGGAAGTGGCTTGGCACGAGGGCGAAGGGGTCTATGCCGACGGCATGGGCACGGCGAAGAGCAGCGAGTTTTTCGTCGATTTTTTTCGCGCCGGTTCCGCCGATGGCGAGCGGTTGCAGGGCCTTTTGCATCCGCCACAGGTGAGCGTCGCGCCGGACTGGGTGGTACAGAGCGGGGCGGTCGGCGGCTTGGCAACCGGCGCGGAATTCCCTCGTTCCGACCGCATGTTGACGGGCTTTGTCGCCTGGATGGAAGGGCACATCGAGCGCTATCGCTGGAAGGGTTTTTTCGATTGGGGCGACGTGATGGCCACTTGGGAGGAGAGCGCGGGCGGCTGGCGCTTCAAGGGCCGCTGGGGTTGGTGCAACAGCGAATGGGATCCGCGCCACGCCGTGTGGTTGCAGTACTTGCGCACGGGCGAGGGGCGCTACTACGCGCTCGGCGAGGCCATGACCCGGCACTCGCTGGACGTAGATACCTGCCACTATCACCCGTTGCGGCCCTACATGGTCGGCGGTTGTTTCCGCCACAGCATGGACCATTTTGGCGACGAGCCGTGCGCTTCGCACACCTTCATCGACAATTGGGTGGATTACTACTACTTGAGCGGCGACGAGCGGGCGCGAGAGGTCTTGCACGAGGCTGGGGAATTTTTCCTGCGCTACCGTTGGAGCGAAGACCCGCGCTACAGCTTCAGCTTGCGCTCCATCGCCAACGCGCTGCGGGGCTTGCTCTACCTGTACGAGCTGACCGGAGAGGACCGCTTTATGCGCCGCGCCGAAGAGGTGTACGACGCGGTGGCTCGCGGCCAAAACGAGGACGGTAGCTGGCACAAGCGCTTCCAGGTATCCACTGAGAGCAAGCTGCCCGATCAGGGGCCGTACGGCATGGCTACCGAGGGCACCACCCTCGCGGTGGAAATGGGCTCGGCGGACCCGTTTAGCGACGAAGAATTCCTCGCGCTGCGCGGGAGCTTTACTGCATTAAAACGGGTCTTGCCCTACGAGGAGCAAAAGGGCTATCAGACTCACTATTTGATGGTTGGACTGGAACTGCTACACAGAATGACCGGGCGCGCGGATGTGGCCGAGGTTTTCGTGCGGGCCGTCGATTGGTTTTGCGGCGGCAAGGGCGTCTTCAACGCCGACTTCGCCCGCGCCCAAAGCTACCACGGCGTGCTCTGCGGCTCGCTGGCGTACGCTTGGCGGCTGACCGGGGAGCGGGGCTATCTGGAGGTGGGACGCGCGGTGTTGGCCGAATTGATAGACCAACAGGACTGGAGCGACCGCCCAGATTACCGGGGCGCGGTGGCCATGCACCCGACCGCGTTGAGTTTGGTGTTTTTTGGCGTGCCGTCGCTACTGGGGGCGCTTGCAGAATTAGGAATTGAGAATTAGGAATTCCCGGCCCCAGTCCTAATTCGTAATTCGTAATTGAATAGGAGATACCGAATGCCTGATCGACCTAATATCATTCTCATTATGACCGACCAACAGCGCTTCGACACAATCGGCGCTTGGGGCTACGACTACGCGATTACGCCGGCGATGGACCGCTTGGCTGCGGAGGGCCTTTCCTTCCGCAATGCCTTTTGCCCGGGCGCGACCTGCATTGCCTCGCGGGCGGCGATCTTCACGGGTATGTACCCGCACAATACCGGCGTGTACAGCTTTGATCACTGGGCTGACCACCGCAATTGGGTGCAAGACCTCAACGACGCGGGGTATCACTGCGTCAACATCGGCAAGATGCACTTTGCGCCGCGTGATGTCGCTGGGGGGTTTCACGAGCGGGTCGTGGTAGAGAATCCCACCAGCAGGTACCGCGACTGGGGTGCGGCCGACGACGATTGGGGCCGCTATCTGCGGATCCACGGCTTGGAGCGGCCCAACGACCGCAACAAGACCGACCCCGATTGGCTACAGAAGTACCAAGGCGTCCCTTGGCACTTGGAGGAGCGCTTTCACTCGGATGTCTTTATCGGCGACTCGGCCCTCGCTTGGATCCGCGATTACGAGGGCCGGTCTCCGTTCTTCTTACAGGTAGGCTTTACCGGCCCGCACGAGCCGTGGGATCCGCTGCCGAGGCATCTGGAGCAGTACGCAGGGCGTCCCATGCCCCCGCGTGTGTTGCGCGAGGGCGAGTTAGCGGACAAGCCGCCCCAGCATGAGGCGCACAAAAAGGGTCATGCGACGACCCATCACGAATCGGTCATCGACATGTACTCGCCCAGCGAAGAGGATATCGCCCACATGCGGCGGCATTACTACGCTAAAATTACCACGGTCGATGAGAAGTTGGGCGAAGTTCTCGACGCGCTGCAGGCGCGGGGCTTCTTGGACAATAGCTTGCTCCTCTTCTGCTCGGATCACGGTGAGCTGTTGGGCGATCACGGGCTGGCGTACAAATGGCTGATGTACGATCCGATCGTCCACGTGCCGCTGATTGTGCGCGACAGTCGGCGGACGCAACAGGGCGATGCGGTCGGCGATTTGGTCTCGCTGATGGATTTGGGGCCGACGATTCTAGAAGCGGCGGGCGTGGAAGTGCCCAGCTACTTGGAGGGACGTTCGCTGTGGCCGTACTTGGAGGGAGCCGCGGATTGCGCGCCGCGCGAGTGGGTATTCTGCGAGGACAACTATCAGGTGATGATGCGCGGCCAGCGGCACAAAATGGTCTATTACATCGGCCAAGATCAGGGCGAACTATACGACTTGGAGCAGGACCCGCACGAGTTGTGGAATCTCTGGGGCCGAGCCGAGCATCAAGAACTGCAAAACGAGCTTACGGCTCGTCTGCTCCGCTGGCTCGCCGCGAGCACGTACTACAATGCTGGCTACCGCCGCCAGCGCAGCCGACAGTACGCAATGCGCTGGCCGCGGCCGGACGACGCGTTTTTACACGGGGCAGGGGGGAAAGCAGTGCCGCGCTCGTTTGATCTCTAGGATTCGGTTAAGAACCCGGCGAGCAAATCGACGGCATCCTCTCGATCTATTTTGCCGGTGTTGATCGTCAGGTCGTAGAGCAGGGGGTCGTTCCAGTCGGCTCGGTGGAAGTTGCGCAGGTAACTCTGCCGCCACTGGTCGTGTTGCTCAATGAGTTTCTGCGCTTGCTCGCGATCCATGTCGCGGATCTGCATCAAGCGTTCAATTCGCGTTTCGAGCGGGGCGATGATTTTGACGTGACAGGCATTGGGGAAATCGGCGAGGACGACTTGGCTGGCCCGGCCGACGACGACGGCTTTGCCGCTTTGGCCGAAATCCTGCACGAGGGTCGTGATGAGTAGCTGGTACGTGCCGCGGTCGAGGTACGTCGCTTCGCTGATCTCGTGATCGCGCATGTGGGGAAACTCGAGTCCAAACTCGGGCGCGTACGCGGCAGCCGATAGAGGGAAAGTCCCCGGAGCGACTTCAGGCACGAGCAATTTCTTGAGGAAGAACCGGAGTCGGCCCTCCCCCTTTTCATCGTAGCGCTCAACCTCTTCAACCGAAGTATCGGTAATGCTGGCGATCTCTTCGACGAGGCGGCGGTCGATAAATTCGTAGTCTAGCTTGGCGGCCAACTGCTCGGCGATCCAGTCGCCAAAGCTGCCGAGCTGACGGGCAACCGTGATGACATTCATGGCGAGTCTCTTAGGTTGGAGGTGATCAGGTCCCAGCTTGTACTCCTTTGTAAAGAGTATAAAAGGCGGATATTTGCCGTGTCAACGCTTTTCGGGCCGGCCCAACTGCGGTCCCAAGCGAATGGAATGGGTTTTGACGAGGCAGTAGATTGGGTCGCCGATGCCGAGTTGCATTTCCTCGATGGCTTCTGGGGTCGTCTTGGCGGCTAGGCGACGCCCGACATCCACGTAGATGAGCTGTTTCCCTCCCACATCGGCAATTGCGCTGATGGTCCCCTGCAATGCGTTGCGCACACTCAGCCCTGTGGGGTGCTGGCGGGCGAGGACGATGTCGTCGGCGCGGATGCCGATGAAGAGGCGACTGCCGACGGGTTGATCGCAGTAGGGAATTTTGAGTTGCTGACCGTGGCACAGGACCTCGCAGACGCCCCGCTCAGCGTCGGTCGCCGCGACTTCCACGTCGAGGACGTTTTCAAAGCCGTGTTCTTCGACTAGCGGCAGGACTTGGGGATGGGCGGCGATGGTGAAAAAGTCGCCGTGTGCGATGACCTGGCCGCGGTCGAGGACCACTACTTGGCTGGTGAGTTCGAGGATTTCGGCGACCGAGTGGCTGACGTAGAGAATGGGGATCTGGAGGGCGTCGCGGACGTGGCACAAGTAGGGGATGATGCGGTTTTTGAGGCCCTGATCGAGCGAGGCCAGCGGCTCGTCCATCAGCAGGAGGCGCGGAGAAGTGAGCAAGGCGCGACCCAAGGCGACGCGCTGGCGTTCGCCGCCGGACAGGTGCTTCGGCCTTCGCTTGAGCAAGGAGCCGATTTCGAGCAAATCGACGATCTGGTCCAAGGCAAAGCGGCGCGCTGCCGCTGGCAGCAGGTCGCGACCGTAGCACAGGTTTTCCTCAGTGCTCAGGTGCGGGAAGAGCAAGTCGTCTTGAAATACGTAGCCGATGCGGCGGTGCTCGGGCGGCAGGTCGATGTGCTGAGCCGAGGAGAAGAGGGTTTGGCCGTCCAAGGATATTTCGCCGGTGTCCGGTCGCACTAGCCCGGCGACCACGTTGAGCAGCGAGGTCTTGCCCGCGCCCGACGGCCCGTAGATGGCGGTGACGGCGTGGTGGCACTCAATGTCAATGTCGAGTGCGAAGGGGCCTAGTTGGCGTTGAGCGCGGAGGCGGAGCATTGCTAATGCGAGCGCAGGCGACGGGCCGACCACTCGCTGGCCACGAGGGCCAACAGCGAAAGCGCGACCGAGATCGCGATCAGTCCGACGACGCGGCTTTCTCCGTCCGGTTGGTTGAGGTACGTGTAAATAGCCGAGGGAATGGTGCGGGTCTGCCCGGCGATGTTGGCGGCAAAAATGATGGTCGCGCCGAACTCGCCCAAGGAGCGGGCAAAGCTCAACAGCGAGCCGACTAGCAGGCCGGGAGCGGCGAGGCGCAAGGTCACGGTCAGAAAGGTGCGCACCGGACCCGCCCCGAGGGTGCGGGCGACGCGCTCTAGGCGCGGATCCACGCTTTCAATCCCGAGGCGCACCGAGCGCAGCATCAGGGGAAAGCCGACCACGGCCGAGGCCAGCACCGCGCCCTTCCAGTCGAAGGCCAGATGGAGGTCGAAGGCCGCGAGCACCGGGCCGAACAGACCGCGGCGGCCAAAGAGCAACAGGAGCAGATAGCCGGTGACCACCGGCGGCAGGACCAGCGGCAGGTGACAGAGGCCGTCGAGCGCGATCTTGAGCGGAAACTCCCGCCGGGCCAGCAGCCAGCCCAGCAACACGGCCGGCAACAGGCTCAGCAGCACGCAGCAAAAGGCCACGCGCAGCGAGAGCAACAGGACTTGCACTTCCTCAGCGCTGAACACGTTGGTCGCCCAAAAAGGTAAAGCCGTGTTTGCGGAAGATGACGGCGGCCGTCTCCGAGCTAAAAAATGCTAACAAATTGCGGGTCTGTGCACTGGCGCGGCCCTTGACGATGGCCGCTGGATAGACGATGGGGCGGTGCAGTGAGTCCGGCACCGTCGCTAGGGTTATTACGCGGTCGCTTTGGGCCGCATCGGTAGCGTACACTAAACCAGCGGCGCACTCGCCGCGCTCGACGTACACCAAGGCGGCGCGGACGTCGGGCGCGGGTGCGATGCGGGTTTTGAGCGCCGGCCACCAGCCCAATTCCTCTAGGGCTTGGCGGGCATACTGGCCAGCCGGGACGTGATCGGGGTCGCCGAGGGCCAAGCGGCCAGCGAAAGCACCGGCAAAGTCGAAGTCCCTTGCCCAGCGGACGGCGAAAGGCTCTTCCCTAGGTGCAACGATCACGAGGGCGTTGCCGAGCAGATCGACGCGGGTGTCTTGCTCAATGTGCTGGCGCGCTTGGAGATAGTCCATCCACTCGGCATTGGCGGAAAAGTAAATGTCGGCTGGCGCACCGGCTGCGATCTGTTTGGCCAAGGTAGAAGAACTGGCGACGGACAGGCGCATCCCCTCGTAGTGGGTAGCTAGCTCTGAGAGTGCGGAGTTCAAACTGGCGGCGGCGAACACACTTTGGGCTGCTACTAGCGCAGGGTAGAGCAAGAGCAGTACGATGCTAAGTGTGCGCAGGGTCATGGTGCCAAAACTCGGCCAGCGACTGGGCGATGTGGGCTGGGTTGCGGACGGAATGCACCGGGTGCCAAGAGGAGGGAAAGAGCTGGCGGTAGCGGCTTTGCGCAAAGCGGCGATCGACGAGGAGAATCGCGCCTCGGTCGCTCGCAGTGCGGATGACGCGGCCTGCTGCCTGCAACACGCGGTTCATGCCCGGATAGACGTATGCATACGCAAAGCCGGGAATCTCGCGCTCGTCGAAATAGTGGCGTATCAGGTCGCGCTCCAAGCACAGTTGCGGCAGCCCAACGCCGACGACTACTGCACCGACTAGCCGCTCGCCGACTAGATCAATCCCCTCGCCAAAGACGCCGCCCATCACGGCAAAACCCACGGTGTATTGTTCGGGCTGCGATGGCTCCGCGTCGAAGACGGAGAGGAATGCCTCACGCTGGCGGTCGGACATGCCGCTTTCTTGGACGAGAAGGTCAATGTCCGGGTGCGCCTCGGCAAAGCGCGTGGCTACCTCCTCCATGTATTTGTACGAAGGGAAAAAGGCGAGGTAGTTGCCCGCGCGCTGGCTGACGAGGGCGGCGATGGACTCGGCGATGTCGTCGTAGCTTTCCCCGCGCTTTTTGTATGTAGTCTCAATGTGGTCGGCCAACAGCAAGCGCAGGTGCTCGGGCGGGAAGGGCGAGCCAAGGCTCAATAAGGTATCTCCCTCCTCGCCGCCGAGCAGGTCGCGGAAGTACGCCAGCGGCGAGAGCGTGGCCGAGAAGAATACGGCTGCGCAGCCGCGCTCTAGGGCTTGGCGGATATTGTGCGCTGGATCGAGACAGAACAGCCGGAAGCGAATATCTCGCCCCTGTTTTTCGGTGTATGTGGTGTAGTGCTCGTCTAACAGTTCGCCGATGCGCTCAAAGCCCAGCAACCGAAAGTAGCACTCGACCAATTCGTCCCAAAAGGGCAAGGCCGCGCCCTGCTCTAGAACCTTCTCGGCGGCGCGGAGGACGTTGTGGACCAGCGCCATCAGGTCCGTCGATAGCTGCGGGCTGATCCAGCACTCGCCGTCGCCTTCCTGCTCGACCTTCTTGCCGAGCTTGGCAAAGTAGCGGTTGAGGGCGTCGAGTTGTTTGCTCAAGTCGGGATGCGTCTTGCCGACTAAGCGCTTGAGCCCAGAGATCTCGGACTTGCACAGATCGGCCGAGAACATTTCGCGCGCCCGATCGACGAGATTGTGCGCCTCGTCAATCAGGAAGGCGTATTGCCCTCTGGTGTCCTGGAAGAAGCGCTTGAGGAAGGCGCGAGGATCAAAGACGTAGTTGTAATCGCAGATGATGACGTCGGACCACAGCGCGAGGTCGAGCGAGAATTCAAAGGGGCAGACGGTGTGCTTTTGCGCGCATTCCTCGATGAGAGTCCGGGTGAAGGCGTCGTGAGTAAAGATGTCTTCAAGCGCGTCGTTGATGCGGTCGTAGTAGCCGCGGGCGAACTCGCATTGCTCGGGATCGCAGGTGCTGTCGCCGTTGGGTTTGAAGCAGATCTTGTCGCGCGCCGTCAGCGTTAGGCTCTTGATGCGTGCGCCGCCCCCGCGCAGATCGTCGATGGCCTTTTCGGCGATCCTGCGTCCGCTGGTTTTAGCCGTCAGGTAGAAGATTTTTTCAGCATGGCCTAGGCCGAGGGCCTTGGCGGCCGGGAACAGGGTTGAGATGGTCTTGCCGATGCCAGTGGGCGCTTGGGCAAAGGCCCGACCGCGGCCGTCGATGGTGCGATAGGTGGCCGCGGCGAGGTCGCGTTGGCCGGGTCGGTACTCGGCGAAGGGAAATTTGAACTCCTCCAGCGAAAGGTCGCGCTCGGCGCACCACTGTTGGTAGATGCGCGCCCAATGCAGGTAGCGCTCGATGAGATCGGCGCAAAACGTCGCTAGTTCGTCGCACGCAAAGGTGCGACGATCCTCGCGGCGCTCATAGGTATCTAACTGAAGGTAGGTTAGCTGGACGTCGATGGCGTCGAGGCCACTTTGCTCGGCGACCATAAAGGCGTAGAGCTTGGCCTGTGCCCAATGCGCCGGGTTTTCAGGAATCTCGTCGAGGTCGGCCTCGGTGGTCTTGATTTCCTCGATGAGTACGGCGTCGTCTTCGACGAGCAGACCGTCGATGCGGCCGCTTATTTCGAGGGCGATTTCGTCGGTCTCGACCAAGTAGGAGATGGGCACTTCCGCCTGATAGTCGGAGGGGCGGGCGCGCTGGACTTTTTGGTGGCCACGGGTGCCTTCCACTAAGCGGTCGGGACGGGAAAAACCGCCGAAAATCAGATCGCCAGAGCGCAGCACGAAGCCGACAAGTTCGCGCACCGAGGTTTTGAGCAAGCGCGGGGACATGGTGTTATAATATAGGGCCGCTATTGGGCACTTGCATTTTCACAGGAGACAATGATGAGTCAATCCGTAATCTTGGGCGTCATTGGCGGGTCGGGGTTGTACCACATAGAAGGAGTCGAAACGGTCGCCGAGCACCGGCTAGACACGCCCTTTGGCGCGCCTTCAGACGCCATTGTCGAGGCACGCATCGGCGACCGCACAGTGCATTTCCTGCCGCGACATGGCCGAGGGCATCGGCTGCTGCCGAGCGAAGTGCCCTCGCGCGCCAATATCCACGCGCTCAAGCAACTAGGTGTGAACCACGTCTTGGCCATTAGCGCCTGCGGCATCATGCAGGAAGAGATCCGGCCTGGGGACATGATCGTGCCCGACCAGATTTTTGACCGCACGCGCGGACAACGCCCATCGACGTTTTTCGGCGATGGGATCGTCGGCCACGTGATGTTTGCCGACCCGTTCTGCGCGGGGTTGCGGGGCGTGGTCATCGCGGCGGCACAGGCAGCAGGTGCCAACGTCCACGAGGAGGGCACGTACCTCTGCATGGAGGGGCCGGCCTTTTCCACCCGCGCTGAGTCTCATTTCTACCGCAATGCCGTGGGCGCGGCTGTGATCGGCATGACCGCTCTGCCCGAGGCCAAGCTGGCGCGCGAAGCGGAGATGTGTTACGCACTGCTGGCGACGGGCACGGACTACGACTGCTGGCACGAGGAGGAAGAGGACGTGACCGTCGAGCAAGTGCTAGCGGTGCTACGGGCTAACAGTGCCCTGGCCAAGCAGATCGTCTCCGAGGTTGCCACGCGTCTGCCGACCGAATCCGCGTGCCCTTGTTTGCGCGCGGCCGAAAGCGCCGTCATCACTGACCCAGCGGTGATTCCCTTAGAGGCGAAGGAGCGGCTCCGGGTGCTCTACGGGAAGTATTGGGATTAAGCGGCGAAAGGACGAACATCATGGCCACAGTGAACGTAAATTGGACGAGCAAAATCTACGGCGGCGACACGGACTACGCCGACATCTTGCCCATGGGCGACGACCACGCGCTGATTGCGTATTACTCGACCTACGAGGCAGTTTTCGCATTCTAGATAGAACCGCAACAGGAGACCGCCTGAGTATATACATGGCCGAGCGTAGACCAAAAGAGACCCCTACACGACAGGAGCGCGGACAGGCGGGCCGCGAAGGGGCAAAAGCCCGGCGGACTGTTGCGGCCGCATCGCCCCTAACCGTGGCGACATCTTACGCGCGGCAGGACGTACTGGCCTTTCTCGTGCTCGGCCTGCTGGTAGTCGTCCCCTACCTGCCGGCGATGCTGTGGGGTGGCTTCGTCTGGGACGATTTTGTATATATCAAGGCTGATCCGGTGCGAGAAGTATCGGGTCTGTGGCAAATCTGGTTTTCCCCTAGTGATATTAAAAAAGAAGACCATTACTTGCCGTTGACCTATACGACCTTCTGGCTGGAGCACAAGCTGTGGGGGTTTGACCCGACGGGCTATCACGTCGTCAATGTGCTACTGCATTTGGCCAATACGCTGCTTTTGTGGCATCTGCTGCGGCGGTTGGCAGTGCCCGGCGCGTGGATGGTGGCTGCGGTGTTTGCCGTGCATCCTTTGCACGTGGAGTCAGTGGCTTGGGTCATCGAGCGCAAGGACGTGCTTTCGGGCTTGTTCTACCTTGCGGCGGTGCTGGCGTGGATGCGCTTTGTGGAAAAGCCAAGCCGAGGGCGATATGCGGGGTCGCTTGTGTTGTATGCGGCGGGTATGCTCAGTAAGTCCATCGCGGTTACGCTGCCGGCGACACTTTTAATCTGGCGCTGGTGGAAACAAGGGCGCGTGACCGCGCCCGCCCTCAAGCAACTCGTGCCGTTTTTTATTGTGGGCCTAGCCTTCGCCTTGGGCGATCTGTCCTTCCATCAGTCCACAGGGGGCATATCTTTTGACTTCTCGTTGACCGAACGGTCCCTTATCGCCGCTCGCGCTTTGTGGTTCTATGCGGGTAAGCTGCTATGGCCTACCAACCTAGCGGTCATCTATCCGCTTTGGGACATCCGACCCGCTGACTTGGGGTATCTGATTGCCGCTGGCGCGCTGGCGCTGGCGCTGTGGCACTACCGGTCGCGGATTGGACGCGCCCCGCTGGCCGGGACGTTGTTTTTTGCGGTGACGCTGTCGCCGGTGCTGGGCTTTGTCGATCACGGCTATATGCGGTATGCTTTTGTCGCTGACCGCTATCAGTACCTAGCTGGCATAGGGGTCATGGTTGTCATCATAGGCGCGGTCGCGTGTGGCGTGCGTAGCTTGTCCGGCCTGTGGCAAAAAGGTGCGCTAGGTGTTGCGGCGGTGGCTCTCGTTGCGTTGGCGATGCTGACTTGGCGTCAGGCGGCCCTCTATCAAGACGACGAAACGTTTTTTCGTCACATCATCAAGCACAACCCGCAGGCACGCAACGCTTATTTACATTTAGGCTATGCCCTATACCTACAGGAACGGGTAGAGGAGGCCGTCGACGCGGCCCGCGTGGCCGTCCAACAACGGCCCGATCATGCCAAGGCGCATGCCGTTCTTGGCATGGCGCTCAAAGAGGTGGGACGGCTTGAGGAGGCCGGGCATCACCTGCGGCGCGCCGTCGAACTCAACTATGACCAGTATCGCTACAGCGACATGCTGACCGTCGCACAGCACCTGGTGGCCCTCGATTCCAGTGACGCGGCAGCCCATAGCAACATGGGCATCTCCTTAGCCTTGTTGGGCAGACACAGCGAGGCGCTGCACAGTCTTGATCAAGCCCTTTCCCTTGACCCAGAACTGGAAACGCACGCCTCAACCGGGCGGAGGTACTTGAAGCCATACAGCAAGCCGCACAGGCGGGGAAGTAGCGTTTTAAGGTTCGAGCTGGCACCCAGACTTATACCAAAGGAGGAAGCATTATGAGACTCAAATTAGCTTGTGCCGACTTCACTTTTCCGCTTCTGCCCCACGATCACGTCCTCGACTTGATTGCGATGTTGAAGCTCAAGGGGGTAGATATCGGCCTTTTCGAAGATCGCTCTCATTTGCAGCCCTCGCGCGAATTCGACATTCGCTTCCGCGACCATTTGCGGGCGCTGGCGGCATGAGAATCTTGCCCAGGGCGGAACGTTTTAGAATAGCGGTCATAGGCGTCGGCCGGATTGGCGCATTCCACGCCCGCCACGTCCAAGAGCTGGCCAGCGAACGGGGCGATTGCGCGTTGACCGCCGTAGTGGACGGGTACGGCGACTTGGCCGCCGAGGTGGCGGCTCAGCTACAGGCTGGTCAAGAAACGGCGATTGGCGTTTTCAAAGACGTAGAGGAACTAGTCGCCGCTGATGTAGCCGACGGCGCGTTTATTGCCTCGCGCACTGAAAACCACTACCGCGAGGCTCAGACCTTGATCGACGCGGGTTGGCGTGTGTTGATGGAAAAGCCGCTGACGCATTCTCTGGCCACAGCACGAGAGTTTGCCGCCTATCTAGATGCCGACGATTTTCGCCGCACGGCGCTGATGCAGGCTTTTATGCGCCGCTTCGACGCGCCGCTGCTATGGGCCAAAGCACTCTTAGATCAAGGCGCTATCGGCGCGCCGTTCAAGATCGTCTCAATCCTCGAAGATCCAGGGCCGCCGCCCGAGGGGTACAATAGCTCTGGCATACTCTCGGATATGGCGGTGCACAATATCGACGAGATCCTCTGGCTCGGCGGGCAGCAGCCCGAGCGGCTGGCGGGTTTTGGCAGCCTGCTTTACAACCAGCAGCACACGGACGTCAAAGAGGATTTCGACGATGCCCTTTTGCAGATGTACTTTCCCAAAAACCTGATCGGCCAAGTGACGGTGAGCCGCAACCACGTGGCCGGGTATCGCAATGAGACTTGGGTTTACGGGACGGAGGGGTTGGTGCATGTGGGGGCCTTTGGTGAGGATCCGCTTATGGTGGAAGTGGAGGCATTGGGGCGGCAGGGCTTAATCGAGCGGCGGGAATTTGCCCTGCGCGATTACGGCGCGGAAGTGCCGTTTTTTATCGAGCGCTTCGGGCCGGCGTACAAGGCCGAGGTGGCCCACTATATCGACCAGTGTCGCGTTGGAGCGCCTTTTGCCGTTGATCACCGCGACGGGCTGAAAGCGCTGGAGATCGCGATGGTGGGAAGTGGGGCGTTGCAGGGACGCGAAGGGGGCGTTGCGGTGTGAGGTACAATTGAGACAGCAGCGAGCTGATTCCCTGGAAGCCGGAACGAATATGAAAGTCACGAGGATCGAGACCCTGCGGGCCAGCCGCTTTATGTACGTGCGGGTGCACACCGACGAGGGCATATCGGGTGTCGGCGAGTTGCACCCCGCAAGCGGTACCAGCGGCACGCCGTTTGCGCCCATTGCGGCGGTGGATTACTGCGCCGAGTACCTAATCGGCAAGGATCCCCTCCACATTGAGCGCAACTGGCAGCACATGTTCCGTCGCTGCGTGTTTCGCGGCGGCGCAGACACCATGGCCGCGATCGGGGCAATCGACATCGCGCTGTGGGACATCAAGGGCAAGGTAGCCGGGCTACCCGTTCATTCGCTGCTGGGCGGTCCCACGCGGGAGCGCGTACGCGTGTACTCACATCTGCATGGCGACTCCCCGGCGGAGTTGGCCGAAGACGCCCGGCGCATGGTCGAGGCCGGTTACACAGCCTTGCGCCTTTATCCGTTCGGTGCCTTTGGGGCCGGCGCGGGCACAAGCCTAGAGCAACTGTCGTTCCGCGGCATGGCCAAGCACGCCGCAGCTACCTTGCAGGCGGTGCGCGACGCCGTGGGTGACGAGATCGATCTCATGGTCGATGTGGTCAACCGCCTCACGCCGCCGGAGGCCATCGAGGTGGCCAAGGCGCTCGAGCCTTATGGCTTGTTTTTTTTCGAGGACCCCATCGAGCCTGAGAACATGGACGCGTGGGGCCATGTCGCGGCTAATATGCCGGTGCCCGTGGCCATGGGCGAGCGGCTCTACACCACCTACCAGTTCCGCGAGTTGCTAGCCCACAAAGGGGCCTCGTACATCCGACCGGACCTGTCGCTCGCCGGTGGAATCACGAATTGCAAAAAGATCGCGGCGCTTGCCGAAGCAAGCTACGTGGGAGTCGCCCCGCACAACCCGCTGAGTTGCGTCCTGACCGCAGCGTGCGTGCAACTCGACGCGGCCATCCACAACGTCGCTATCCAGGAGTATCCACGGGACGAGTACGATGCCCCGAAACGAGATCTGGTCGAGACGCCACTGCGGTACGAGGACGGTTTCCTGATTGTTCCGCAGACTCCCGGCATTGGAATTGAACTGAACGACGAAGCGTTCCCGCATTACCCACCTGAGCCGTATACCCGGGAGCCGGTGATTGGACCCGACGGTGCCCTGCGGGACTACTGATTAGAACACTTATAGGCAGACGACTAGTGCACTGTTAGCTCGGCGAGGTAGATGGACGTGCTGCCTTCATGGCTTGAGTAATAAGACAGCAGTCCTCGTTCTGCACTCAGCGCCACAAACCCAGGATAAGAGCAGTCGCCGCCGCTCGGTAGCTCCACTGCTTCGTGCAGCGCGTCCTCGTGCAGCCAGTAGAGCGAGGTCGCCGCGGTGTCGTCTGCCTTGATTTTGCGCCCTCCTACGAGGTAGCGGTCGCCCCAGCGCGTCAGCAAGGGACCACCGACATTGCGGTCGAGGTATGCGGATGTCCAGACCGTCCAGGGAGGCGCTGACCGGCAGATGCGAGCCGGCACTTCGCCGCCGCCGCGAACCAGTGCCACCGCGGAATCATCTGCGTCGAACAGGAACGCGGTTTCATCGCCAAAATCTTCGACGAAGAGAGACCGGAAAGACCATACCAAGCCGTCAGCACTTTCGAGAATCGCCGACTCGATTGATTCGGGCTCCTGTTCGTCTGCTATGCCGGACGCGTACGCGCGCCGCCGCCGGCCGCACAAAAACGCGCGGTCGCCGTGTGCTGCCGCCCGCCAGACGTAATGGGCGTGCGTGCCCTCCATCTGCGTCGGGCCGCTCCACTCGGATCCGTCCGCGATCCACGCAGCGTACCCGATAGCTTCGTTGAGGTTCAGGGGGAGGCCCTCCTCTGGCAGCAACCAGGTACCGGTGTAGACGAACAACGATCCCTTGAAGACGAGGAAGTGGGGATCGCGCGTGTCGCGGCCTGGGACGCAAAAGGTGAATGCCTCTGACCAACTGCGACCGTCGTTGCTCTCGAGGATGACGACGCTGCCAGAGCTCGCGACGCCGTGGCCGTCGGGAGAGCTTCGGAAGGTCAGGTAGAATTTGCCTGCGTAGGAGCAAAGATCCGTGAAGGCGTTGTGGTTGGCATCCTCGCGAATGGTTGTCAAGGTTTCGATCTGAATGGCCGGCAAATCAGACATTGTCGTTGTGCCTTTCTCGGGAGCGGTGGTAGAGATTTCGCCTGCGGGACGCAAAAAAAAACTCGATATTCGTCCCGAAGCAAGAACCCTGTCGGTCCTCTTGGAGAACTGATCGATGCTATCGAGCATGAAGGTTGGAGATATATGATCAGGCTGACTCAAATAACCTCAGAGCAGGTGGAGTGGTACAAAGAAAAAACTGGAGGCTTCTGTGGAATGGATTTCAATTTTGGAGGGCCGTCGGGATTTTTCGGATTCTATGGCGAGTTTGCTATCTCCAGCGAAGGGCAGGTTGACTTGGCAAACCTCCTAGTAGCCCATTCCTGCGAACACGAGCAGGAGGAGATGATTGCCGAGATTAGTGCTCTGCGACAGACTATCACGGATGGTCTGTGGTCTACTACATTGCGCCAGGAAAATCGACTCGAAGCTGTCTGGGAGGAGTTTAAGTTGGAGTTTTTTTCCGCACCAACGCGCGATGGAACAGTCGCAACTCATTTGTTACTCTCACACGACAATCCCGCCATTTTTAGAGAGCCTTATTTCAATGATTATTTTGAACTGCGATCTGACCGTGCCCGCAAGAAGTCTGAACTGCAAGATCCGGGGGCTTACTACCCCGTAAGTCCGGAGCAAGCCCCTGAACAGGCTGAGGCTGTTGACGTGGCGGAACTTGCGCATCGCATTCAGGGCAAGTCACTAGTGGCGTTCACGGGCGCTGGGTTATCGACCGCAGCAGGTATTCCCGCGTTTGACGGAAAAGGTGGACTGCAGGAGCAATTCCCCATCGACAATTACCGTTTCCCCGGTGCTGTGGCCGATTGGATAATACACCGGCCTCGTGAGACGGCTCTGGTACTGGGAACATTCTATACCCGCTTTATGACAGTCAACCCCACCGAAGCCCATGCGGCTCTTGCACAATTGGAGAAACACGGGATACTGAAGCAGATCATTACGGGCAATTTTGACGGGCTACACGAATGGGCCGGTAGCCAAAAAGTGCATATAAATGAACCCAAGTACTTTAAAGGCTCAGACGAGGGTTGGGGTTGGATTGAGGAAGGTCAGGTAGCTTTGGTTATAGGCGTATCGATGGATGCAAATAACGGCCTGCTGGACTATGCCCGTGACAACGCCCTCCAAATCGTCGTTGTGGCTCCAGAACGACCGGACTTCATGCATGCACAGGACTGGTTTGTCGAGGGTCTTGCTGAGGATGTCTTGCCCGGACTGACAAAGCTGCTCACCATTTGATCATGCACTTTCGTCGACTTGGCGCGCCATCTGCGCCATATAGGCGGCTCGACCTATGAGGTCTTTCTTGTAGTTCCAGCGACTCTTTTCCGGGTACATCACCAGAGAGCGATCTGCCAAGGGTAGGGACACCCGGGCACCGCCCTGCCGGTGCGATTGGCGCAGGGCTATGGCCAACTCTAAGGCATGGCGCAAATCGTCGCCGCTGGTGATTGCCAAGTCTCCGCCTTCTTCCAAGACGCGGACGATATCCTCGACAATGGCCCGCATCACCGGCCCGGGATCCTGCCAGCCCTCGTCGTCGTACCCCCTCTCCTGCTCGGTGTATTGCTCGAACACCCCTTCCTCCTCGACCAAAGGGCCACCGCGACCGCTGTGCTTGAACAGGCGCAAACCTAGGCCCGTATTGTTCCAATTGCAGATCAGTCCCTCGCTGCCCACCACCTCGATGCCGCGCCAAGTCGGGCCTGGGAAGCTACTGAAGCACTCTATGCCATTGCCAAAGCGAATGTACCCGCCCACTCCGCCGAAACCAGTGGCTCCTTCCTCGTAGGGTTCCTCGTAATCGCTGTGGGGATCACCCCCGACCCGGCCGACGACCCACTCCGCCGGTGCCTTGGCGGCGAACTTGCGCGTCAAGTTCAAACCATGGCAGCCACCCTGGCCGTTACCACCGTACAGATTGATGCGCTCCACTTGACCAATTTCTCCCCCCGCGGCCAACTCGTAGGCCCGGCGATAGTCTGGATGGCTCGACACCATGACGCCCGAGGCCAAGTACACGCCCCGCTGCTGGCAGCTCTCCACCATGCGGTCGGCTGCGGACAGCCGGGCCGTCAGCGGTTTTTCGCAAAAGATGGCCTTGGCCCCGGCTTGGGCCGCGGCCACCACTGCTCCGGCGTTGGCTCTCACCGGCAGCACTGGCATGGCGATATCGATCGACTCGCGTACCAGCATCTCCTCGTAGGTGGCGTAGCCGGGCACCCCGAAGCGGCGGCAACCCAGCGTTAGATTTTCCGCATCCGTATCGGCAATGGCCACCACCTTGCACAAGGGATGCACGTCAAAGGCCCGGGCCCGGCTGGTGCCAGCCCGGCCGCAGCCAATGACGCCGACCCGATATTTGGCTTCTCGTTTTTCTCGCATGAAGATCCGTCCCAGCTATTGGATTACTTGGGGAAATAGGGCAGTTCGAGACCGGATATGTGCTGCAGGATGCGGATCACCTGGGCACTATAGCCGTACTCGTTGTCGTACCACACGTACAGCACGCAGCGTTTGCCTTGGGTAATGGTCGCTCCCGAGTCGACGATACCGGCCCTCTCATCGCCGACGAAGTCGCTCGATACCACCTCGGGCGAGCTAGTGTAATCGATCTGGCCTCCCAGTGGTACATCCAAGGAGATATCCCGCAGGTAGGTGTTGATCTCCTCTGTGCCGACTTCCCGTTCGAGGTTCAGATTCAAAATGGCGAGGGAGACGTTGGGCGTGGGCACGCGAATGGCATTGGCCGTGAGCTTGCCTTTTAATTCCGGCAGGACCTTGGCCACGGCACTGGCCGCCCCGGTGTCTGTTATGACCATGTTCAGCGGTGCCCCGCGCCCCCGCCGCTCGTGCTTGTGATAGTTATCGATGAGATTCTGGTCATTGGTGTAGGAATGGCAGGTCTCGATGTGGACGCTGGCGATGCCGTAGCGGTCGTGCACGACCTTGAGCACCGGCGCGATGGCATTGGTAGTACAGCTACCGGCGGAGAGGATCTGTTCTTCCTCCACAATGCAATCGTTGTTGATGCCGTAGACTATATTGGGGACATCGCCCTTGCCGGGTGCGGTCAGGACGACCTTGGCCACCCCCGGGGCCCGGAGGTGGCGCTCGAGGCCCTCGCGATCCCGCCAGACACCAGTGTTGTCGAGCACAATGGCATTTTCAATACCGTAGGCGCTGTAATCCATGTCCTCTGGGGTGTCCGAGTAGAGCAGGCGGATCATGTTGCCATTGGCGACGATGGCGTTTTCTTCCTGGTCCATGACGATGGTCCCCTTGAAGGGACCGTGAATGGAGTCTCGCCGCAGCAGACTGGCCCGTTTCACCAAGTCGCCTTCCGAGCCCGTGCGCACCACCACGGCCCGCAGCCGCCACTTATCGCCCCCGCCGCTGCGGGCGATCAGAATCCGCGCCAGTATGCGTCCGACCCGGCCAAAGCCGTAGAGCACCACGTCCTGCGGCTTGTCCAGCAGCTTCTTTCCGCCATTGATCTCAGCCAGTTGCTGGCGCACAAAAGCGTCCACATCCCCGTTCGCTTTACTTTTGTGGAACCTGGTAGTCAACTTGCCGATATCTATCCGCGTCGGGGCCAGATCCAGCCGGGATAGGGCCTGGAGGACCACAAAGCTCGAAAACATGCAGAGTTCGTCCTTGATCACCTGGCGAGCAAAGCGATGGGCCTTGAGGATGTCGATCGTGGAGTTGTGCACTAGGGAGCGGCCGTAGATCGTGGTGACCACGCCGTAATCCCGGTAGAGTTTGCCGATGAGCGGGATCATGGACTCGGCGACCTCCTCCCGCTTGGCCCAATCGGCAAAGTAGCTTTCCATCTTCCGGTCGATCATCTCTTCTGCTTCCCTCTCTGCGGAGTCCAGCCGATGTTTCGCATCTCGACCGACTCCACGGGTTCAAACGCTGATCGATAAGTTGCTGTACCTATGTTCCTTTCTGTATGTGTGCGCGAAGTGCCGCTAGGACGTCGTCGCTGGTGAACCCCTCGGCCTCGGCATCGGCCAGCAGCCGCGTGACGAACGCGCTCAGGCGGCGGTCGCGTTCACGTCGTGGCCGGGCCTGCGCCCGGGTGGCGCTGACGAACGAGCCGACCCCTCGCCGGGTTTTGAGCACGCCGGCGCGTTCGAGCTCGCTGTACACGCGCGCGACCGTGTTCGCATTGACGCGGAGATCGCCTGCGAGTTGCCGAACCGTCGGCAGTTGGTCACCAGCACGGAGGCGTCCTGCGGCAATCGCCGCTCTCAACCCCCGCTCCAGTTGGATGTAAATGGGAGTGCGGTCACGCAAGTTGATGCTAACCTGCATGTGAACTAATGTACTAGTCTATTAGTATAATTGTTATAAAAAATTGCTAGCGCCCAACGCGAAGCCTCGCGATTTGCTATTTGATCAAAACCATCTTCTGCACCTGCGAGACCTGGTCATCCCCTGTCAGCCTGCACAGGTAGACGCCCGAAGCCCGGGCCGAGGCATCCCACGTCGCGGAGTGACTCCCGCGGCTCTTGGTCTCGCTGAACAGCGTTTCCACTAGCTGCCCTGTGAGAGAGTGGATCGAGAGCGTCACGTGCTGCGGCTCCGAGAGCGTGAAGTGGATCGTGGTGACTGGATTGAAGGGATTCGGGTAGATGCTATCGAGCCTCGTCCGCTGGGGTGCCACCTGGTCCGAGGCAGTGCTGATTATCGCTGTAGCCACGTGGCCATCGACCTCTATGGGCCAGCCCTCCAGCAACTCGTGCCAAGGTGCGACGGGCAGATTGCCGTCCTGGTCGCGGGCATATCCGTACATGCGCCACTTTCCCCCTAGGGCCTGATCCGACACCCTGAATCGCGCTGTGAGGTGAATGCGGTCCCGGCCGGCGGTTCCCCAAGCCGTCTCTGTGCCGTCGACGTACAGGCCTTCGGTCCCCGTGAGGTCCGTCCAATTCGCTGAACCCTCCTCCTCCCTTGCGTACACGGACCCGCTGGCACCGCGAATGAAGTAGCTGTCTCCCGCTGAAAACTCCTCCAGAGCGATGCGGTCGCCGGTGGCAAGGCGCCCGGAGCTGATGAGCTGGACGCCGATCTCGGCGATGTCATTCGCTCCCTGAGGGTCAACGGCCAGCGCGTGCAGGTCGTACCAGGTGTTGGTTTCAAGGGTATCGACGCGCTCCTCTGCGCCGGGCAGGGTGACATACATGTGTCCGACGAAAGGACTGGGGCTCGAGTCCGGGAAGGGATGGCGAGGTGCCGAACTCAGGGCGCTGTTGTACTTGAAGAGCCGACCGTCGACGAACAGGTTGTAGGCCACGAACTTCGTTTCCCCCTCGTAGTCGTAGTCGTCCACCCACAGCAGCCGACGCCACGGATCCGTGGCGTTCACGTTGTCCCCTATGTAGATGTTGTGGAGTACGGCTTCGGCGATGTGATTGCCGTTGTGCGTTGGTTCGCCGAAGTCCAGCATTCGGGAGTACCCGCCGACCGAGTAGTCTCCGCAGCCGGGATCGAAGTAATTCCCGGTGATCTCTAGGCTGCCGCTCTTGAAGGCCATGGGCCGGGTGCGTTCGAAGATGTTGTCGCGGACCACGGCTCGAATCGCGTACCCGCCCTGGGGATGGGTATCGACGCAGGCCTGCCACTGCTCTAGGTCGTTGTCGTGGAAGTAGTTGTTCTCCACGGTGAAGCGCGTCTCGGGACTGTTGGAGGCAATGGAATGGCGGTTGAAGGTGAATTCGTTGCGCGATATGGCGACCTCGGAACCGCCGGTGGCCATGGTCGTCCCCGTAATGCTGATCCCATAGCCGAAGCCATTGCGATAGTTCTCGTGCAGGTAGCTTCCGGTGACCACGCCGCCGTGGGAGTTCATGAAGTCGATGCCCTTACGGAAGCGGGTGATCTCGCAGTTGTCGATTTCGAGCTGGTCGTGCCCGACCACGGCGATGCCGTCTCCGGTTCCCGCCTCGTGGGTAATGGCTCCCACGAGCTTGAGACTTTTGAAAGTCACGGCGTCGCTCGCCACGTGGAACAGGTCGAGGTCGCTGTCTTCGGTGTAGCACACGGAGGGAGGGGAGTCCCAGTACGGCGGGTCATTCGGCTCACCCGGCTCGACTTCGCCCACGTCCACGAGTTTGGCTGCGCCGAGTAGGGTGATGCTCCTGTCGATGACGACCGTCTCGGTGAATAGGTACTCTCCCCCTAAAAACACCAACGTGTCCCCTGCGGAGGCTCTGGACACGGCCTCCTGAACCGCCGCGCTGGTGAATCCCTCCACTTGCAGGCCCTGGGCGGGAGCCACGAGGGCTGGCAGCAGGGCCAATACTAGCCACGCACGGACGGCGGCTGTCTTTGCCCTAATCTTCTCGTTCCTCGTCTCCATCGCTCGCCATACCTTGCCTGGAAGGCCGTTGTAGGAATGTCGCATATGGCCCTTATTAGGACAATTGATATAAGAAGCCACAACATCGCCATCCAAGAGTAGCGGGATAAACGAATATGGCGCGGCAAAAAAAGAAAACCACTAAAAAGCAAAAGCCCTCTGACCCGTTCTCGAAACTCACATGGGAAGACATAGAGGAATGGGCGGGCAACGTCATCGTCGGACGAGGACGCCCCTATCAGAGAAAAGGAGCGGTTGAAAACTTGGGACGCACTGAGGGTGGGATGTTGGCAGCTTGGGTGAGAGGAACGCGGCGCTATGCCACCCGGGTTCGCCTTACCGAGAGGAACGGCTTGGAATCCGCCTGCACCTGTCCCTATTGGGCTACCTGCAAGCACGCGGTGGCGGTGGTACTGGAATACTTGGAATGCCTCAAGACCGATAGTGCTATTGGCGAAATTGAGGAAGACGATCCGCGCTTGTTGAAACTAGAAGCGATAGTGGACGAGGAGGACGAGGAGGAAGAAAACGCGCGTTCCGGGCGGTCAAAATCCAAGAAATCCAAAGCGGATTCCCTGCGTCCGTACCTCGAGGAGCAGACCAAACCCGAACTCGTAGCGCTGGTGATTGACCTCGCGGACGCGCACGACGCGGTGCGCCAATTGCTCGCCGACCGCCGCAATTTGGCTTCCGGGCAGACGCAAAAAATCCTCCAGATGATCCGCCGCGAGATCCATGCCTTAGAAGAGTCGTTATGGGACGAATACAACGACCGAGACCCTGCGGCCAACGCAGGTCGCCTCAAGGCGGCACTCAAAGGGTTGGTCGCAGCCGGACAGGCCGACGCGGCCGTGCGACTAGGGCCGGAGTTGCTGGACGCGGGCAGCCGGGCACTTGAGCACGATGACGAAGGCGAATCCGACGCAGCGTTCGCCGACTGCTTTGAGCTACTTTTTCAGGCTCTAGATACGGCCTCCCTATCGCCAGCGGACCAGATAGAATGGGCCATAGATATGGAACAGGCCGACGGGTACAGCCTGTGCGCTGCTGGCTTGGAACGCCTGTGGAAGAAAGGCTACGCCAAAAGCGATTGGTCCGCGGTGTGCGACCGGCTAGCGCAGCGTCTCGAAGCCATTGAGCCTGTTGCGGAAGAGGACGCCTTTTTGCCTGACTTCAAACGGAGCCAAATTGCCGACTGGCTGACGCGCACCTTGGAAAAGGCTGGTCGCCAAGACGAGATTATCCCGCTGTGGGAGCGCGAAGCGCCCATCTCCAACACCTATGCTCACTTGGTGGACCTCCTGATAGCCAAACGCCGCTGGGAAGATGCCCGGCGCTGGTGCCGTCAGGGGATGGAGGCGACTGCCACTATCTATCCAGGCATTAAAGCGACCCTGCATAAGCAGCTACAGACGATTAATCGACGCAGTGGCAATCCGCTCGCTGGGTTGGCTCTTCAGGCCGAGGAGTTTTTTGCCGAGCCTAGTCTGGCTGGTTTTCAGGATTTGTGCAAAACCGCTCGCAAGGTGCGCGTCGGCAAGGGCGTCGAGGCTTGGGCGCGGCACTTTTTGGAAACGGGTCGGCGGCCCGGCGTTGGTCGAAAACGCAAGAGCGATCCAAAGATCGCTTGGCCTCTGCCGTCCCCCGAGGTCGAGGTGCCCAACATCGAGGTAATAGAGGCTCCCATGACCGGGATACTAACTCAGTTGGCTATTGCCGAGAAGAAGCCAGACGAGGTGCTCAAGTGGTATGACTATGCCAGTCGCAAAAAGGGTGGACTAGGGATGTATGACTTCCTCGTCAACCCCACCGAGGTGGCCGAGGCCATCAAGTCGGCCCACCCGGAGCGGGCGATAGACATTTGGCAGGAAGCAGCCGAGGAGCAGATCGCCCAGGTCAGTACGAGTGGGTACGAGGCAGCGATTCCCTATCTGCGGAAAATGAAAAATGCGCTCACGAGGGCTGGTCGCAAGCAGGAATGGGACGAGTATCTAGCTTCCCTACGAGAGCAGAACAGCCGTCGGCCGCGGTGTCTGGAGGTACTGGACCGGCTGAAAGGTGGAAGGCGGCGAATTATCGACACCTAATCCTAGAGAGGATTGCTTATGTCCACTACCTATTGCCCCCACTGCCGCCGCGTCACCAACACGCGCATTGTCCTTGAGCCACGCCGCACGTCCAAAGGGAAGGAACCGGGCCTGCGGGTTCTCCATTGTGCCCTTTGCAATGGTTTCATCCGCAGCGAGGAAGTGCCCCGCGCCGAAGAGAAGGATAGCGTACAGTAGCTGCGGCGAATGGACGAGACCTGATCATGGGAGATTGTTATGGAACTAAACTATTTCACCTCGTATTTCTCATCCTTTTTAGCCATAGTTATAGCCTTCTCTTTCGCCATAGCCATAGCCCTGTATGGACGGATCGAAGAAAAGAATCGCGAACGGCTGGATCAGCTAGCTGATCGGCTGCGCCAGCTCTACAAGTGCGCCGGTCAGCCGGGCCTGCGGGTACGCCGTCCCAGACGACTCCACTTTGAGATGCATCGAGCCCTCCGAGAATTGGAGATGAGTCTCAAGACCTTGGAGCGGCACCACCAAATCCAGAGCCGTCGGCTGCGCTTTCCCCGGATGTTCATCGACGATCCCAATCCTGTCCTCGACAATATGGATCAGCGGCTCTCGCGGCTGGAAGAGATCGACGTGAAATAGAGGAATCGAGTTGTGCACGCCGTTGTGGTCGAGGGGGCAGTCCAACGCTTCTACGACCTTCTGGGTCGTCCGCGCATTGAATCCATCTACCATGAATGCGTCCATAACTTGACAGTCTGCGAAAAATGTATATGTTGTCGTCAAATTGTTGTGAAAAATGACGACAACATAGTCAAATGACGATTCCGCGTATATTTGAAGCTCCTAAAAAGAGCTTTTTTCTCTTAGGACCGCGCGGCGTTGGAAAAAGCACCTATTTGCGAATCGCTTTTCCCGATGCGCACGTCATCAATTTGCTCGCCGAGGATACGTACCAGCGCCTGCTTGCAAATCCAGGAATCCTAGCCGCCGAACTGCGGGCTGTGCCCGGCGACCGCTGGGTGGTTTTAGACGAAATGCAGAGGCTGCCGGAACTGCTCAACGAAGTACACCGTTTTATCGAAGAAAGGGGGCTGCGCTTTGTTCTGTGCGGGTCGAGCGCAAGAAAACTCAAACGGGCAGGTGTCAACTTGCTCGCAGGGCGCGCCCTATATCGCGCGATGCACCCCTTTATCCCCGAAGAATTGGGAGAGCGGTTCGCGCTCGACGACGCTTTACAACACGGTTTGCTGCCCATTGTATGGGATTCAGAGGACAGGGCCGAGACGCTCATTGCTTATACGCAGATGTATCTCAAAGAAGAGATTCAAGCTGAAGCCCTGGTGCGCAACCTGCCGGGATTCGCGCGCTTTCTGCCCGTTGCGGCGCTCTTTCACGGGCAGACCCTGAACGTGACCAACATTGCCAGAGAAGCTCAAGTTGCCCGCACGACGGTGACGGGTTATCTGGAGATTCTAGAGGAGACGCTCCTCTGCTTTCAGCTTCCTGCCTATGAGACCCGATTGCGCGTGCGCGAACGCAAATTGCCCAAATGGTATTGGTGTGACCCCGGTATTGTGCGAGCCATGAAAAAAGTCACGACGCCTCCAACACCAGAGGAACGCGGTGTCCTATTTGAAGGGCTGATTGCCCAGTTGATTCGGTCGTACACAGACTATCGCAATCTGTGTGATGAATGCTTCTATTGGGGAACCGTTGCGCAAACCCAAACCGAGGTCGATTTCTTGCTCAAACGCGGGGGAGAATTTGTCGCCATTGAGGTCAAGTCCGGCGGCACCTTTGCCGAATCTTGGTGCAAAGGGTTGAGAGTGCTAGCCGACTTAGAGGGGCTATGCCGACGCATGGTCGTCTATCCCGCAGGGCCTGAGTTACAAACGGCAGACGGCATTGAGATTCTGCCATTTTCACAATTTTCCAACCTGTTGGCCGCTGATGCCCTGTGGCCATAAGCACCCTCGCGAAACGGGAACCAGTGCCTACACCGTCAACGACTTCGCCCATTCTCTTGACGGGCGCAACCGGCTACATCGGCGGGCGTCTGTTGCACGTGTTGGAAAATGCCGGGCATCGGGTGCGCTGTGTAACTCGGCGTCCCGAGGCACTCCAATCTTGCGTTGAGCCAACGACGGAAGTAGTCAACGGCAACGTCCTCGACCAAGAGAGTCTAACGGGGACGATGGACGGCGTCGAGATTGCCTACTACATGGTCCACTCCATGGGTTCAAAGGGCGATTTCGAGGAACAGGACCGCCGGGCCGCGCACAACTTTGGTGCAGAGGCGCGGCGAGCAGGCGTCGAGCGGCTTATCTATCTCGGCGGTCTCGGCGCAACGAGCGAGGAACTGTCTCCACATCTTAGAAGCCGACAGGAAGTCGCCGAGGTATTGCGCGCATCGGGGGTGCAGGTCGTCGAGTTTCGCGCCTCTATTGTCATTGGTTCTGGCAGTTTGTCGTTTGAGATGATTCGCTCGCTGGTGGAGCGGCTCCCCGTGATGGTCACTCCGCGTTGGGTAAACGTCACTGCACAGCCGATAGCGATTGGCGATCTGCTGCAATACCTCTCGGCTGCACTCGACCTAAAAACCGATGACCATGCGATTTTTGAAATCGGCGGTCCTGATGCGGTTTCTTATGGTGACCTGATGCGGGAGTACGCGCGGCAGCGTCGGCTCAGGCGGTTGATGATCCCCGTGCCGTTTTTGACGCCGCGCCTTTCTAGCCTCTGGCTCGGTCTGGTGACGCCCTTGTACGCCAGAATTGGGCGGAAACTTATCGACAGCATTCGCCACCCGACGGTCGTCCGCGACAACGCAGCCCGGCAAACTTTCCCGCATATTCGGCCCCAAGGGGTGGGCGAGGCCATCGCCAGTGCGCTTGGCAACGAAGACCGCGAATGCGCCGCAACGCACTGGGCCGATGCGTATCAACGGAAGTCACGTGACGCGGGAAGTCGTGCTAGCTAACCAAGAGCAAGCGACGGTGAGGAGAATTCTTTATGACGATGATCAACCAAACGACCCTCGCTCTAGTGCGCGGAGATATTACAAGGGAACGAGTCGATGCGATTGCCAACGCTGCTAACGAGGGACTCTTGGGCGGTGGTGGCGTCGATGGTGCCATTCACCGCGCTGGGGGACCAGCCATCATGGCGGAATGCAGCGCAATCCGCGCCAAGCAGGGCGGTTGTCCCACGGGTCAAGCTGTAATCACGACGGGCGGCAATCTTCCCGCGAAGCACGTCATCCACACCGTAGGGCCGGTCTGGCGGGGTGGAGACGCTGGTGAACCTGAACTTCTTGCGAGCTGCTATCGGGAAAGTTTACGACTCGCAGTGGAGCACAGCATCAAGACGATTGCCTTCCCATCCATTAGCACCGGCGTGTACGGTTATCCAGTCGCGCAAGCGGCGGTCGTCGCGCTCAATGGGGTAAAGCAGTTCCTCGAAGCGCACGATGGTCTCGATGAGGTGCGTTTTGTTCTCTTCGATGATGCGACGTATGGCGCTTACGAGAATGCCCTTGAGGGCATGGGAGTGTGAGGCTAGCTCGTCGGGCGGACGCGGGGACCATTCAGCAATCGACCTAGCCAAGTGTAGCGGACGAGAAATTGGTAGATCAGCAATAGAAGACCGGTGACTGCGAGCAAAACTAGGAAGTACTTTATCCCTGAAGAAAGCGGCCAATCGCGCACGGCTAATTGAGCGCCAATGATCAGCGGTACGTGCGCCACGTACAGCCAGTACGACGAATCCGACACGTAGCGAATGGTTTTGTTTTTACGGGTGCAGAGTTTGCGGAACAAGCCGATAAACCCAAAGGTCATCATCCAAGCGTAGATCACCTGCAACGTCACCGCCGCGGCCCGGGCCATGGCCGGATCGAATATCTCTTGGCGAAATTCGAATGCACCCGTTGAAAATTCGAGCCCGAGCGGGAAAACGATAAACAGCCCCACGGGAAGCGCCAGCCACCACCATTTTCCGACCCGGCCGTCTGGGTCGTCGCAGTCGAAATACAGAGCGCCAAAAAAGAAAAAGAGGGCGTAGTAAAGTAATATGTGCGGCATGGGCAGAAGGCCCAAGGAGGTGTCCGGGCCAAAACTGGGCACGACCAGCCCCATGAGCGACTGTGGGATCATGGTCAGGGGGATCAAATAGAGAAATCGAACGGGCGAAAGAACCAGCCACTGGGGTGGTCCCTGCCATTGCAGCCAATCGGCGAGGCGGGCGTAGAGTGCGAAGACAAGGACCAACCAGCAGAGGAACCACAAAAACCAAAGGTGGTGAAAAAGCGGCACGGCAAAGATCGGCGACGCCATCGCCTTGAGGAACTCGGCCGATTTCTCTTCTACCTTGTCGGTTTTTTCCCGACCTTCGCCAGTAGGAGATTGTTCGAAGAGTCCGGCGATTTCAACGCGGCCATCCTCAACTTGTCGTTCATTAAGCTCAATCTGCAACAAGCCCGCCAAATACCGAGTCAGTTCCCAGTCCACCTCCAAAGCCGTCCGAGGCGTATCGCCGTTGTTGTTTTTTGCCTCGGGATCTGCTCCGTGCTGAAATAGCAGTTTGGCGACTTCCACTCGTCCCAAGAAAGCGGCCGCGTGCAAGGGCGTTCCGCCATCCTTGGTGCGGCCATTGACCGCAGCCCCGTTTTGCAGCAGCCAATCGACGGCTTCAAGTTGGCCGACTAACGCGGCCCATACTAGGGGAGTTTGCCCGAATGCCGGATCGATCCCATCGATATCGGCCCCGCCTTGCAGGTGCCGTTCAATAGCGGCGAGATTTCCGTTCTTGGCTGCACTCCAGATGTTGTCTTCTTCGGCCTTGGCCGCGTTGGCTTCTAATCTAGAGGCAATGGCCCAGCCGCTGATCCAGTTTACCGCGGGAACGATTGTTACTAGTCCGAGTAGGAACGGCAGCAACACGCGGCGAAAGCGGTGGGAGAGCAGGGATTTTAATCCGCGTCCGCGCCAAAGCATGGCCGTGAAAAAGCCGCTCAGCACAAAGAACGCCGGCATGCGGAAGCCGTGGATTGCGGCAAATAACAGCCAGAAGAAATCGCTTTGCCGCTCATCTTGGACTGCCCAGGGAAACGGCGTGAAGGACAACCCCGCGTGCAATGCGATGCCGAGCAGCATCGCCGTGGCGCGCAGGGCGTCGAGGTCGTAGCGGCGCGGGTAAGAACCTCTATTCAAGGCTAGTCCTGCTCGATCCTTCTAAACGTCCCTCCATCCTGCACAGCTTCGTAAATCTGGGCGAACTCGCGGCTGCCGTCGTCTTCGACGGGGAGGCATTCAGAGCCGCTTTCGCAGACGGGCATGGCGTCGCGGGGGTACTCGTTGTGGAGGGCTTGCTTGGAACAGCCGTAGTAGGTGACTTCGCCGTTGGCGCGGGCGTAGCGATAGACGTGGCGGGGCGGATCGACCCAACTGTAATCCACTCGGTATTGCTCTATGGCTTGGAGGTCAATCTCGATGCCGAGGCCGGGTTGTTCCGGGACTCGGTAATAGCCGCCGCGAAGCTCGATGGGGTCGGCCAACAGTTGGCTCTCCCAGATATTCATGCAGGTAATGGCCGGCCACTTGCTCTGGGGGCAGACCGCGCCCAAATGAGCGGCCCACGTGGTAGTGATGCCCGTGCCGACGAGCTGGAGCCAGAAGGGTTTGTTGGCCACGTCGGCGACCGCGGATTGCTGCGCGATGCCGTGGGCTCCAGCGCAGACGACAAAGCCATCGGCCACATCCTCTTGCAAGGTGGTGAGGATGGGCGGCGAGCCGTAGTGCATGGCCAGCGGGCGGCGGATGTGGTTGCGGATTTGGGCGTTGCCGGCCACATCGGATTGGGGGATCGGCGTCTCAATCATGGCCACCTGCGGGTATTGCTCCAAGGTCGATAAAAATTCGACGGCACTGGCGGCGTTGGCGAGCGTGCCGTTGAAGTCCAAGTCGAGCTTGAACTGCGGGGGAACGGCCTCAATGATGGCTTGGATGCAGGTGTGCAGGTCGTACCAAGTCCGCGCCTTGAGTTTGGCGGTGGAATAGCCTTGCGCGACGGCGACGGCGCACTGACGCGCCCAATCGGCAGCCGGCATGTCCATCGCCCACCACGACAGCGGACACCACGTGCGGACCTTGGTGCCCAATAGGCGATAAACGGGAGCGCCCAAGACCTTGCCCACTGCGTCGAAAAGCGCCTGCTGGACCCCGGCCCCCAGCGCATCCTCCCACAGCAAATCGCCGACGGCGCGGCCGACGATGCGGTTTTCGATGTCTTCGGGGACTTTGGCCCACGTGTAGTTGGGAATGGTCTCTCCCCAGCCTATGGTGCCGTCGGCGAGGGTGATTTTGCAGAGTTGGACAATGCGCCAGTGCGGCAGCCAGTACTGCATGTGCTGATTGGTGTGCTCGGTAAACGGAACGTCCAAGTGGATGAGTTCGACGGATTGGACCTGCATGGGGGCTCCTTTTGGAAGTAGTGGGGTGGGCTAGATACGCTAGGCCGAGCCAAGTGTCAAGGCGGGGAATGCGTTATATTCCCGGCATGGAAATTCGCCGATTTGCCGAACAGGTTCTCTTCGGCACGCGCTGGGAAGACAAGCTGGTCGCGCTTGATCGCTACGAGGACCGTGCGCCCGGTGCGGGGATTGCGACTCCCAGTGCGCCGGGTCGTCCGCCCGGCTTGGGGCTGGACGAGTGGCACCAGCGGGAAAAGCTCCGCTTCCGCGACGTGCGCCACTTTCACAGCGAAAAAGAGCGCGGGCTAGTCTTGCACTTTTTTGCCAACCACGAGTTGCTCGCCCTGGAGCTGATGGCACTGGCCCTGCTCAAATTCCCGCAGGCCCCGGAGAAGTTTCGTCGCGGCTTGGTGCAGACGCTCAAAGACGAGCAAGAGCACATGCGGCTCTACCAGCGGCGGATGCAGGCGATTGGGGTGCAATTTGGCGAGATCCCGGTCGGCGATTTTTTCTGGAAGGCCATCGGGCCGATGGAGTCCCCGATGGATTTTGTAACGGGCTTGAGCCTGACCCTCGAACAAGCCAATCTCGACTACGCGCGGCACTACGCCGAGGTCTATCGACAATTGGACGACCCGGAGACTGCGGCGATTCTGGAGCGGATCTACCGCGACGAAATCGGTCACGTCAAACACGGGCTGACGTGGTTTAGGCGCTGGCAGGAGGCTGAACTGAGCGAATGGGACGCCTATCGCCAAGCACTGCGCTTTCCGCTGGGGCCGGCGCGGGCCAAGGGCATTGGCTTCAACCGCGCGGGTCGGCTCCAGGCTGGGCTTTCCGCGGACTATATCGATGAGTTGGAGCTGTTTTCGCAGTCGCGGGGACGCTGTCCGGCCGTGTACTGGTTCAATGCCAACTGCGAGGAGCAGGTGGCGTTGGGGCGACCGGGTCTTACGCCGTCGCAGCGGGTGGCTGAGTTGGAAGACGACTTCCAGGCGCTGCCCATGCTGCTATGCGTCCGCGACGACGTGGTGCTGCTGCGAGAGAAGCCTTCGCCTGCCTTTTTGCGGCGGATGCAGGAGTTGGGCTTTGCGATTCCGGAGTTCGTCGAGTGCAGCGCGGACGGCCTCGCGGCGCTTGCCGAGCGCAAGGTCAACGCGCTTCGGCCCTGGGGTTGGAGTCCAGACAGCGTCGAGCTGTTTGCGTCTTTGGTTGAGGGCTTGCCTCGCGGTGGGGAAGGGCCTTGCTGGAGTGCGGCGATTCGGTCGCTCTATGCCAAGTCGTGGAGCGCGGCGCGGCTGGGCGAATTTCTCGCGGTGCAGGAGGCCGATTATTTCTGCGGGACGGATGTGGTCGGCACGGCTTGCGAGACGACAGACCAAGTCCTAGCGGAGATAGGACGCTTGGGAGAGGCGGGTTTTGATGCGGTGGTCGTCAAGGCCATCTACGGCTCTTCGGGGCGCGGCCAAATTCATTGCCGTGGAGGACAATTGCGCGCGGAGCAGTGCGGTCGCTTGGAGAATATTTTGCGGCAGCAAGGTCAAGTTGTAGTAGAGCCGTGGCTCGACAAGGTGGTGGATCTGTCGCTGCATTTTGACGTGGGGGCCGAAGGTGAGGCAACGGTGGCTGGCTGGACGCGATTTCTCACCGATGGGCGCGGTCAGTATCGCGGCTCGTTCGTCGGCTCGCTTACCGCTGGCCTCGATGAAGAAGTGAAGCGGTTTCTCTACGGCGATGGGCGCGATGCCCGCCGCTTGCCGAAGTTGGGCGAACAACTCGCCGAATGGCTCGCCGAGCCGCTGCGCGCTGCTGGTTATCAGGGGCCGGTCGGCGTGGATGCCATGGTGTACCGCGACTGTGACCGACTGCGGCTAAAGCCGATTGTGGAGGTCAATCCGCGCACGACGATGGGGCGGGTGGCGCTCAAGTTGCAACAGGCGGTTAATTCGGCGCGCACGGCCCTGTGGCTGGTGATTAGTCGGCGCGAGGTGACGGCGGCTGGGTTTGCTGGCTTAGCCGAATGTGCCGCTGTGTTGGAGGCTGCGCATCCGGCCAAGTTGATGCCCGATGGCAAGCAGTTGAGCGGTGGGGTGCTTTTTACGACTGATCCAGCGCAGGCTCGTTCTTTTGCTACTGTGTTGCTGGTTGGCGAATCGCTGGACGAGTGTGAGGGGTATCTGCGGGAAGCGGGGCTGGCGCTCAAGTAGGAAGCTAACTGAGTAACTGACGTTACGCGGCGACCCTACTCGGCTTCGTCTAGCAGGGGCCTAAAGGCTTCAAGGCTGGGCACCTGTATGGCCGCCCGGAACAACTGCTTGAGGCGCTGCACATCGTCGATGGCTCCAATGCGGTCAGCCAACGGATCCGACGCGGCCAGCCCAAAGCGAATCGCCAGCACGTCGAGCAGGTCTTCGACGGCGCGTTCGCGGCCTCCTTGCTCAATGCCTTGCTCAATGCCTTGCTCAATGCCTTGCTCAATGCCTTGCTCAATGCCTTGCTCAATGCCTTGCTCCCACGCTCGCTTGCGCAAAGTCTCAAGTAATGGAAATTCCGCCATGATCTCCTCCGAGATAAGAGAAAAAATGGTCGATTCCTCGCACACCAACGAACTCAACACCCCCATGTGTGCCAGCACACTCGCTTTGACCGACCGAGGTGTGGCCAACCCCTCGGTCGTCTCCACGCACCGACGCAACCACGCCTCCACATCCATCCCTTCAGGACGACCCATCAGTGGCGTGAACGGTAGGACGCCCACGTTGCCCGACGCCAAATGCGCCAGCCCATCCAGTTCGGTCAGCCGGATCACCTTGTAGCGCAGCACCACCTCATAACCGACAGCCTCTTGGATGTATTGCCCCGGATCGTGCCGACCCGCGTCGGGACGCAAGTAAATCACATGCGAGAACAGGCGCAAGCCATACTCGGCAATGCAACGTCCCATGTAGCGAGCCATTCGCAGCGGCATGGACGAGGCCGTGCTGTCGGTGGTCTGAAACTCGCAGTGAACTAACGCCTCCTGTCCGTTGATCTGCACCCGCAGCAGACTGTCCATCACCTGCGTCTCAACGGTGGTCTGCTCCGGGTTGAGCATATCCAGCATCTGCACCTGCGAATGCCCTAGCAGAAAGGCCAAAAAGTCGTGCGGATAGGTGCTGATCAGGGACTTGGAAACACTATCAAAAGCGGCCATCCGAGCCTTGCTGCTAAGCGCTGACGCGCTGGAGAGAATATATCCAATTGGGATACAAATACAAACACAGCTAAGCAAAAATCGGGCCACGGCAGCAGTTCAGAGAGAAGGAGGGGATCGGAGGTGCTGGAGTGTAGCGGAAAGGATACAGGGATGGGAAGTACGCGACGAAAACTGCGTAACGTCAGTAACTGATTACGCGGTACTCCTACTCGGCTTCGTCTAACAGGTGCCGAAAGGCTTCGAGGCTGGGCACCTGTATGGCCGCTCTGTGCAACTGCTTGAGGCGCTGCACATCGTTGATGGCCCCAAGGCGGGCGGCCTCTGGCTGAAAGCGCAGTTCCAATACTTCTTGGATGCTTTCGCGAATGCCTTGCTTGATGCCCTTTTCCGCGAAATACTGCGCTACCGACGATTCGTACATGGTCGCCTCCGAGATGATTGTCATTACTGTTTCTGATTTATACACTAAACCGCTCAAGATCGCAAGATCGGCCAAGTAGATACAGGAATGGGGGTTAGGGACAAAAGCTGCGTTGCGTAACGTTAGTGAGTAAGAGAGGAGAACAATAAATAAGTGTACACTTTGTAGTGAGGGACAATACTTGGACAAGCACATCGTGGTCAGTTGGTCGCCGCGGCGACCAACTGGTGGTAATCGAAGGAGTTCCAGCTCTGGTTTGCGATGTGTGTGGCGACCGAATCATTACCGAAGACACTGCCCGTAAAATCGAGCGCATCGCAACAGGTACGCCGATTGATTCAGCACCTTTGTACCATTTCCCCAAAAGTAGCTTAGAGGCGTCTTAAAGCCCTCGTTGGGTCGCCTCAAGGTTACAAGTCGAAAACACCTCGGATACCGGGGGCGGCGCATTGCTCGCCGAAAATTTCCACCTGCCTTCGATCCGCGCCAGCACAGTCCCACTGCGTGCCCAAGTACAAACACCGCATCTGGCCCACACTCGTTATTTTGCTACCGTGCTGCTGGTTGGCGAATCGCTGGCCAAGTGTGGGGGTACCTTCGAGAAGTCCTATTTGGGTAAAGGACTAGGGGACTCATCATAATAATGGATGATAACTTTGTTGTCATCATAGCCATAAAGGACCACAATAAAGTTGGATTCTCCCACATAAGACAATTTTCCTTTATTTGCTAGTCCATTCTTTAGGTCTGGGAAGTCTTCACAACATTCCTTAACTGTGAATGATTCTTTGGTACATTTCCGCATTAAATCATTAGTAGGTTGAGGATTTTTCGCAAGGAAATCTTCTATAGCCCTGTACTCACAACTATTAGGATCAACGTTTTCAACATGCTCGCTAAGACGGACGTCTCGCATGGGGGTATTCTCCTTCACGGACCGTCGCTGCCTACCTTTTACCCAGCGTCTTCCGCTGATCGAAGGAAATCAGCCACTTCTTGATGACCCCTTTCTTCCGCCAGACTTAAGGCCGTGTAGTTATGGCCATTTTGGATGTGGATATCTGCCCCGTTTTCGACAAGGAAGCGGACCATCTCCAATTGGCCGCCATAAGCAGCCAATATTAATGGCGTAGTCCCTGACCCTCTTTTTTTGCCAAGCGGGGGATCGGGATTGAGTTGGACACCGTACTCTATCAGAAGTTTGACCACGTCCAAATGACCGCGATAGGCCGCCCACCCCACCCTAGGGAGGCAGAAAAATTATAAACGAAGGAGTCGCCGACAATTTTTGCATAATCTAGCAGGAGGTTGACCACGTCCAAATGACCACGGTAGGCCGCCCACATCAAGGAAGTTTGGGGCCCGAAGCTATAGTTGTAGCTTATGGGATTGCGTATTTCACTTCCATAGCCTCCGCTGTCAATGAGGAAGATGACTACCGCGAAGTGGCCACCTGCGGCTGCAAACATTAAGGCGTTTTGCCCCTGAGTGTTGAGTGTATTGGGGTTTGCCCCCTGCTCAACCAAGAAACGCACTACCTCTATGTGGCCTTGTCCGGCGGCCTTCATTAGGGCGGTATCGCTATCCTCATCTCCGTCTTGGGAAACCACACGGCCTCCAGATCGTCCAATTGCTCCACATGCTCCTGCCTTGGTATTACAGTAGAGGAGCTATAGGGCTGGACGTTGACATCCAAGCCGGCCTCAACAAATAACCGCACCAAATCCAGATCCCCGTTTTGTGCGTAGGTAACGAAGGAGCGTTGGTAACCAGCCGCACTTGAACGTCCGCCGCTGGCTGCCCAGACGACAGGCGCACCCGGCCTTCAAGTAGCGGCTCCGCGCCGACGTGAACGCTCAACACCAGTCCGATGAGACTGCCGATCAAAGACTTCATAAGGTCATATTCCTTTCAACGCTGCATAAATAATCGACAGAAGATTAGCGATTCGCCAACAATTCCTCTATCTCAGGCGGAAAACCGCGCTGCCCGTCGCGGTTGAGGCTGGTGCCGATGAGGCGGCCGTGCAGTACGTGTGCGCCGTCGGCTTCTCTGAAGATGTCTTGGACAAAGCAAAAGCGCAGGCGGCTCTCCCTCTCCAAGCGCAGCTCGACTGTGAAGCGGTCGCCGCTGCGGAGGGGGGTCTTGTAGTCGATTTCTGCGCGGGTGAGGACCAAGTCGTGGCCCTGTTCGTGAAAGCGGGCAAAGCTGAGGCCGAGGCTTTGCAGATACTGGTGGCGGGCGTGTTCGAGGTAGTGTTGGTAGATCGCGTTGTTGACAATGCCCTGAAGGTCGCACTCGTAGTCACGGACGTCTAGGGTGAGCGTGAAGTCGGGAGGCTGTGCTGGCATGTTGTGTCGTCCTATGGCAAGAGTGGCGCTGCTTGTTGGATTGAGGGGACTTGGCTATTTTGTGCCCCGCAAAAGGAGGGCAAGCGATGTTCAAAATATCCGTTTGGCACGGCGATCTGTCGGAATCGTATCTGCGCTACGTCACCCAACTCGGGGTCGATTGCTTGGACTTTGGCTCGGGCGATTACTTCCCTGGGGTCAAAGAGCAGGGCTATCCCGACTTGGATGCCGTAATAAAAATAAGAAAAAAAATCCGTTCTTGGGGGCTGGACTTCAATCGCGTGACCCTGCCGGACATAACCGCAAAGTTCATGTCTGGGGAGGACGACGGCGAGAAGGAGTTGGAAAACACGGTTGCGGCGCTAAAGGTCTTTGCCGAGGCCGGCGCTCCCATTGCACGGCAGCGATTCCACGGCGATGTGTTCCCTTGGATGCTCCACCGCTGGAACTCACCGCGGCGCGGCGGCTACCACTACCGAGCCGAGAGCCGCAGCTTGGCCGAGAGCGATGAGGGGCCGCCTTCACTGGAACAGCTCGATGCTTGGTGGGCGCGCTTTTGCACAGTGTACGAGCGCTTAGTGCCCATTGCCGAAGACCGCGACATCAAGCTGGCGATCCATCCCTCGGACTCGCCGCTGCCGGATACGCCGCTGGGTGGCTTGGGTTTTCACAAGGTCATCGACGCCTTTCCCAGCCGCCAAGTCGGGTACCTCTACTGCTGCGGCACTCGCGCCGAGGCTGGGGGCTTGCCGTTGGTGCTCGACGAGGTTCACAATTACGGGCGCAAGGGCCGGATCTTCATGGTGCATTTGCGCAATGTGCGCGGGAGCTTGGCCACGGCTGGGGGGTTTGAAGAGACCCTGCTCGACGACGGCGACATGAACATGGCCAAGATTTTGCTGGAACTGGATCGGGTGGGTTTCGATGGATGCATCAATCCAGACCATATACCGGCGCTAGAAGGGGACGAGGGGGCACTGACGCGGGGATTGGCGTACTCGGTAGGGTACATCAAGGCGTTGTTTGCCGCGTTGGCGGCGATCAAATAGTGAGATAAAGATGAGCAAAAAGAAAATCGCGGCGATCATCACTGAATACCGCCCTCGGTCGCACGCCGACGTGATCGTCTCCAAGTTCCTCAAGGGATTTCCCACGGACGAGGGCTTGTGCGCGCCGAGGGTTGAGATCGCGTCTATGTACATTGACCAGTTTCCCGAAAACGATATGGGACGGGCGATGGCCGAAGAGCACGAGGTGCCGATTTTTAACAGCATCTCAGCGGCGCTGTGTCTGGGGGGACGTGAGCTAGCGGTGGATGGGGTGCTGTCCATTGGCGAGCACGGAGACTACGCTTGGAACGAAAAGGATCAACAGCTCTATCCTCGCCGCTACTTTATGGAGCAAATCTGCGGGGTGATGGCGACGTCGAAGCGGGGGGTGCCGGTGTTCAACGACAAGCACTTGTCCTATAGCTGGACTGATGCGCTGTGGATGCACCAACGGGCGCAGGCGGTGGGAGCGGCGTTTATGGGCGGGTCTTCGCTGCCGGTGTGTTGGCGGCAGCCTTGGGTCGAGCACGAGTTGGAAACCTCGGTGGAGGAGGCGGTGGCGATTGGGTTTTCCGGGTTGGATATCTACGGGTTCCACACGCTCGAAGTGCTCCAGTGCATGGTCGAGCGGCGGCGAGGTGGCGAGACGGGAGTGGCGGCAGTGACCTGTCTGGAGGGGGAGGCTGTGTGGCGGGCCGCGGATGAGGGATTGTGGTCGCGAGAACTAGCAGAGGCCGCCTGCGCGACTATTCCCGACAAGCCCGAGGGGACGATGGAAGAACACTGCGAAAATCCGGCGCTTTTTGCGGTGGAATACAGCGACGGCTTGCGGGGGGCTGTGTTGATGCTCAACGGCTACGTCCACGACTTGGCGTACGCGGCGCGGGTCGATGGCCAAGTGCAAGCCTGCGAGTTCCACGCCCAAGGGCACGGCGGGCCAGAAGGAGCGCACGCGCATTTCAGCTATCTGTCGCTCAACGTCGAAGAGATGTTTCTGAGCGGTGAAGCCCAGTACCCGGTCGAGCGCACCCTGCTGACTAGCGGCATCCTCGAAGCGGCGCTGACGTCGCGCTACGAGGGGTACAAACGGCTGGAAACGCCGTGGCTGGACTTGGAATATCAGTCGTATGATGCGTTCCGCTGGCGACCGACTGGGCCGCGACCGACCGGGGCCTGTCTGGACCCGTGGCCGCCGAGGGCGTGAACATTAAAGAGGCTCTTTATGCTTGCGTTCCAAGAGAGTCTGAGTCTAGCCCATCGGGTCTATGAAGAAGCGACCGGGCCAGCGTGCCATACCCTAGCTCAATTGGGCTTTGACCAGCCCTATCAAGCCCTGCGGCGGCTGGACCTGTTGGTCGATCTGGCGGGGCCAGCCTACGCCTTAGATCCCCCAGTGTCGCTGCTGGCGGCGGTGAGCCAGTCCGTCCAGCCCGACCAAGCGCTGCTGCGGTTAGAGCGGTTCTTGCAGAGAGCGGGCGGGATTACGGCGCTACATCACCGGACCAACGACACTCCCATCTTGGGGCAGCAACTGGCGCAGATTTTGAGCTACAGCGGCTTTTTAACCGATGTATTGATGCGCGACCCGGCGCACCTTTATTGGCTGCTGGCCGAGACGACCTACCTGAGCCAGCCGCTGGCCCTCTCCGCCCTGCGCCGCTCCTTAAGCCAAGAGACGGATGACGACGATCCTCTAGCGGCCTTGTACCGATTCCAGCGGCGCGAGTTGCTGCGGTTGGGCGCGGCCCAAGTGCTGGGCATGAAAGACGTGCGGCAGGTCGGCCGCGAATTGGCCGACTTGGCCGACGGGATCGTCGATCAGGCCCTAAAGTGGGCTTGGGAGGAGTTGCTGCCGCGCTGGGGCCGACCGCTGGACGAGCGCGGTCGGCCGGCCAAGTTTTGCGTGGTGGGCTTGGGCAAGTACGGCGGCCAAGAGCTCAACTACAGCTCGGATGTCGATTTGTTGTTCATCTACGACGAAGAAGGCGAGACGCGCGCTCCGCGCGGCGGCTATTCAGTAGATAACGGCCAGTTTTTTCGGCGCTTGGGCGAGCGGCTCATCCAGTTGTTGACCGCGATGACTGGGGAGGGATTTTTTTATCGCGTTGACATGCGGCTGCGGCCCGACGGAATCGATGGAGCCTTAGTGCGCCCCTTGGATAGCTACTTGAGTTACTACGAGGAACGGGGCGAGTTGTGGGAGCGCCAGATGCTGATCAAGGCTCGCCGAGCCGCTGGCTCAACTCAAGTGTGGCAGTGCTTTCGCCAGATGCTGGTTCCTTTTGTCTTTCCGGGCCATTTCGCGGACGACCCGCGCCAAGAGATTGCCCGCGTCAAGCAACGCATCGAAGCTGAAATAGCGAGTAGGGCCGGTGAAAACAATATCAAGCTTCAGCCTGGTGGCATCCGCGACATTGAGTTCATCGTCCAGTGCTTGCAGCTACTGAACGGCCATACCCATCCGCAAATCCGCTCCCACAATACCCTGACGGCGATTGAGCGCCTGCGCCGAGCCGAACTGCTCGCGCCCGAAGACGCCCAGACCCTAAAGGAGGCCTACCGCTTTTTGCGGCAGCTAGAAAATTTGCTGCAAATTCAGGAGGCTCAGCCGGTGTACGCGGTGCCCGAAGAGGAGGAGGACCGCCAAATCCTAACCGAACTGATAGAACTGGACGAGCCGCTAGATGCCGTCTTGGAGAAGCACTGCCAAGGCGTCCGGCGGCTGTACGATGAGGTGTTTTCCTGACTACCTGACGTTACGTATCTGCGCCGAAGCGATAGATGTAGGGGGCGGTTTGCAAACCGCCCCCTACGTTCACATAACCCAAGGAGGGATACCATGATGCAACGTCTCGCCACCATCGCGCTGGCCTTGGTCGCCAGCACTGCTTTCGCCCAAGAGCCGACGGGCGATCCGTCGATCATACCCGCAGGGGCCAAGCTCGAAGTGCTCTTCGACGGCGCGTTCTTTTCCGAGGGGCCAGCCGTGGCCTTCGATGGCTCGGTTTACTTTAGCGACATTACCTTTTCTATGGAATCGGGGATGCAGGCCGGGCACATCTGGCGCTACGATCCCAAGACCGGCCAGACCGCGATTTTCCGCTCGCCCAGCGGCATGTCCAATGGCCTCAAGTTCGACGCGATGGACCGACTGATCGCTGCCGAAGGAGCGGATTTCGGGGGACAGCGCGTGACCCGCACCGACCTTGCAACCGGCAAGGCCGAGATCATCGCCGGGCTGTACGAGGGCCGCCCCTTTAACGCCCCCAATGACATTTCCATCGACGAAAAGGGCCGCATCTACTTCAGCGACCCGCGCTACTTGGGGCACGAGCCGATTGACCAGCCGGTGATGGCGGTCTATCGCATTGACCCGGACGGCACCATTGAGCGGATCATCACCGACGCGGGCAAGCCCAACGGCGTCTGCGTGTCCCCGGACCAGCAGTCGCTCTACGTGGTGAGCAACGACAACGGCAATACGGGGATATTCCAATTGCTAGACATGCCCGCGCACAAGGGCCGGATGGCGCTGTTGGCGTACGACCTGCATCCCGACGGCACGGCTACCTTCCGCGAGGTGATGGTCGATTACTATCCCGAAGACGGGCCGGACGGCTTAGTCGTCGATGCTGAGGGGAATCTGTACGTGGCGGTGCGGGATGTGACGCGCCCGGGCATTGTGGTGTATGCGCCCAGTGGCGAGGAATTGGCCTATATCCCCACGCCTGAAGTTCCGACCAATGTGGCGTTTGGCCGCGGCGAGGAGAGCAAGACGCTTTACGTCACCTACGGCGGGGGCGCGCCGCCGGAAAACCCAGGCATCTTGGCCAAGATAACAGTCGGCAAGGACGGCTACCACCTACCAGCCCCGTGATGCGATGACCGCTTTAGACTGGGCCGTCGTAGTAGTGCTCAACGGCGGCATCGTCGCCTACAGCCTGATAGCCTTCCGCAACAAGGGCGAGAGTTTCGACTGGTACCTTGCGGCCAAGTCCATGCCTTGGTGGGTGATCGGGCTGTCGGCGTTTGGCACGGCCGTTGACAGCGGCGATTACGTCGGCATTGTCGGCGGGTCGTACAATCTCGGGCTGTCGCAGTTGGCGCAGTGGTGGCTGGGCATTGCCGTGGGCTGGACCGTGCTCAGCTTCTTCGTCATCGTGCCGATGTACCGCTCAGGGGTTTTTACCAACGCCGAGTGGCTGGAGTTCCGCTTTGGGCCGTCCGTGCGGCTGTTGGCGGTCTTGATCAACGTTCAGTCGCGGACCAATGTGCTGGGCAACATTTTCTTTTCCATGTACTTGGTGTTGCACATCGTCGCCGACATCGAGGCGACGACTTGCTGGTTTGTGGTGGTGGGCGTGGCCATCAGTTCGGTACTCTACATCGTGCGCGGCGGGCTGCGGGCTGGCGTTCTGACCGACGCCCTGCAAAGCACGACGATGATCGTGGCTTCGTTCGTCCTGTGGGGATTTGCGTATTCGGGTCTAGGCGGTTGGGAGGGGGTGGCGACGCGGTTGGAGGCGGCCGAAGAAGGGCTGGCGGATGCGCTGCTGAAAGTAGGAGGCTATTCGCCCGATGGCGTACCCGCAATGGTGGTGATATTCGGTTTCTTGGTAGTGTTGACTACGTACGCGATCATCAACCAGTACGAGGCCATTCGCTTCTTGGGCGCGCGCTCGGAGTGGGACTTCAAGATGGCGGTGTTGGTGGCCAGCATCGCCACGGCGATCTGCCTGTTTTTCAATGTCAGCTTAGGGCCGATGGCGCGGGCGCAATTCCCCGGTTTGGAGATCGTTGACCGGGCCTATCCGCTGATGATTGAGGCGTACCTGCCGGCGGGATTGGTCGGCTTGGTGGTCGCTGGCTTGGTGGCGGCTGGGTATTCGACTTTTGATTCGATTGGCATTGGCATTTCCTCGCTTTTTGTGCGCGACGTGTACGCGCGCTTCATCGTCAAAAACGGCACGGACGCGCACTACACCAAGGTGGGCCGGATATCGGTGCCGATTATTTTGGCGCTGGGTTTTGTGTACGTGCCTTTTTTGGGCGAGAAGGGCATGCTGCTGTTCTACCTGCGGCTGGCTGGGGCCATTGCCGTGCCGCTGATGACGGTGATGTTGATGGGCGTTTTCACGCGGGTGCATCGCCAAACGGGGATCGTCGGTTTGCTGGTGGGCTTAGGCTATGGGATGTCGGCGATTTTGGCCGATTTCAACGAATGGGCGCTGCCGGTGTGGTATCAGAATACTTGGTGGACTTACCTGTGGAACTTGGTGCTGCCAGCGCTGAGTATGCTCATCGCTTCAAAGGTGATCGACTGGCGGCGCGGCCCAGTGCGCGACGAAGAATTGCGCGGTTTGGTGTACGCCCGCCGCGAAGACCCCGCTTCCTTGCGGCAGCACATGGGGCACCGGCTCGCTGCCTTAGAGGGCACTTGGCTGCAAAAGACGCTAGTGGAAGCCCCGATCCGACCGGAGTACCCCTTTGCGGTCGGCGAGGATGGTCCGCGTTGGTACTTGCGCCCTGGGCTGTGGATCGGCGTTTATCTAGCAGTGGCAAGTATCTTGCTCTTTGTGGTGCTGTGGTAGTACTTTATACCCTATCTACTCCCCACTCCCCACTCCCCATCTCCCCAAAATGGCACACACAGAAGACCTCTCTACCGTCGAGCGCCGCGCCATAGCCGCCTCTCCCTTCGACGCGCTCTATCCGCCGACTGAAAAGATCAAAACCATTGTGGTGGAGAACTTCCCGGGGCTGGGCAAGCTGGCGGCGATGCGCTTCATCGAATGGGTGCAAGAACATCCCGAGGGCGTGATTTCGCTGCCGACGGGCAAAACTCCGCAGTACTTCATCCGCTGGGTCGAGCGGTTGGTGCAGCATTGGGACGAAGCAGAGATCCAGCGCACGCTTGAAGAAGCCGGCGTCAACCCAGCGCGCAAACCAGACCTGCGCGGCTTGCACTTCGTGCAGATCGACGAGTTCTATCCAATAGACCCCCAGCAGGACAACAGCTTCTACAGCTATGTAAACCGCTTCTACATCGACGCCTTTAGGCTCGATCCGGCCAAAGCACTGCTGATCAATTGCGCTGAGATTGGCTTGCGGCCCGGTCAGACCCTCGCCAAGGTGTGGCCCGACGGCGCGGTTGACTTGTCGCTGCGCCATCGGCCCGCGCGCACCCTGTTGGAGCAAGTGCAGCAAGACGCGCTGCAAAGGATCGATCAGTGGTGCTTGGAATACGAGGAGCGGATCCGCGCCTTGGGCGGCATTGGCTTTTTTTTGGGCGGCATTGGCCCGGATGGGCACATTGGCTTCAACGTGCGCGGCTCAGACCACTTCTCGACCACGCGGCTGACCGAGGTCAACTACGAGACGCAAGCTGCGGCCGCAGCCGATCTAGGCGGCATGGAGGTGGCGCGCAAGCGGTTGGTCATTACCATCGGCCTCGGCACCATCGCCGCCCGTCCCGATGCCTGCGCCATAATTATCGCCGCAGGCGAGGCCAAGGCGGGGATTGTCGCCGCCGCTATCGAAGAAGCGGCCGACGTGCGCTATCCGGCCTCGGTCCTGCACCGCCTGCCACGCGCGCGGTTTTACATCACGCGCGGCGCGGCCAAGTTGCTGCGGGTGCGGCAGCGGGTGCTTTTACAGCAGCGTGAGGCCATTGACGACGAAGCGGTGGAAAAGATCTTCGTCGAACTCGCCTGCAGATTGGGCAAGCAGGTCGTCGATTTGACCGAAGAAGAGCTGGCGCAGGACGAGCTGGGTGCGGTGCTTGTGCAGCAGTGCGCCGAATCGGTTGAGACCCTGACGCACATGGTACGCGGCCGGTTGGTTGGCAAAATTGAGCGGGGTTGCCAGACCCTTTCCGCCACGCGCTTCCTCCACACCGAGCCTCACCACGACGACCTGATGCTGGGCTATCTGCCCTATATCGTCCGCCACGTGCGCGACGCCACCAATGTGCATTACTTCGTCTGCTTCACCGGCGGCTTCACTGCGGTGACTAACCGCTTTATCGAGGACCACATTGAACGGTTGCGGCGCTTCTTGCCTAGGTGCGCCGAACTGCTGGCCGAAGGCTACTTTGCGCCGAGCTATGAGCACGGCCGCAATCGCGATGTTTGGCTGTATCTCGACGGAGTAGCAGCCGACGACTTAGGAATGTGCGACGAAGGGATGGCGCGGCGCTTTTTGCGGAACCTCGTCGAGCTGTATGGCGTCGAGGACCGCGAGGGCATTGAGGCGCGGCTAGCCGAATTGGATGCCTATTTTGCCAGCCGCTATCCCGGTCAAAAGGACGCGCCCCAAGTCCAGACCCTCAAAGGCTTGTGTAGAGAATGGGAGGCTGAATGCACGTGGGGTTATCTCGGATGGGACTGCACCAGCGTCAAGCACTTGCGCCTCGGGTTTTACACGGGCGATCTCTTCACCAAGGAGCCGACGGTGGAAGACGATGTGCTGCCCGTGCTCGCACTGCTCAAAGAAGTTGCGCCCGATGTGGTTAGCGTAGCGCTAGATCCGGAGGCCAGCGGCCCGGACACCCACTACAAGGTATTGCAGGCCGTCACCGAGGCCCTGCGCCGCTACGAGCGCCAGCGCAAAGACGCGCCCATCAAGGTTTGGGGTTATCGCAATGTGTGGTACCGCTTCGATCCCAGCGAGGCCAACATTTTCGTGCCGGTCTCGCTCAACATGCTCTCGGTGATGCAGAGCGCGTTTATGAGCAATTTTATTTCTCAGCGCGACGCTTCGTTCCCCAGCTACGAGCACGACGGCCCGTTCTCCGAGCTGGCGCGCCGGGTGCAGGTGGAGCAGTACCAGAAAATCAAAACGTGCCTCGGCCGCGAGTGGTTTCAAGAGCACCCCAGCCCCCTAATTCGCGCTACGCGGGGTTTGGTGTTTCTTAGAGAAATGGATTTAGCCGAATTGTACGAGCGCAGCCGAGTACTCAAGCAGGCAACTGAGAACCGATAACAAGGAGAAGAAAATGCTTAACGAAAAATTGCAACAGGCACTCAACGATCAACTCAATTCCGAGTTTTCCTCGGCCTATACGTACCTGTCGATGGCGGCTTATTTCGAGGACCTCGACCTCAATGGTTTTGCCCACTGGATGAAGATCCAGTACCAAGAGGAGCTGATGCACGCGGAAAAGGTTTACGCCTTCATCAACGACCGCGACGGCCGCGTGCGCTTGCAGGCCATAGCTGAGCCACACAGCGAGTGGGAATCGCCGCTGGACGCCTTCAAGTTTGCCCTAGAAGGCGAGCGGGCTTTGAGCAAGCGAATCTACGCGGTAGTAAATGAGGCCCTCGCCGAGGGCGACCACGCCACGCACACCTTTATGCAGTGGTTCGTCAACGAGCAGGTGGAGGAGGAAGCCATCGTCCGCAATATCGTCAGCGACATGGAGCTAATTATCGAAAGCCGCGACGGCCTCTTTCTGATGGATCGGGATCTGGCAGGTAGGAGGCCGCAGGGCGAGGAGTAATTTCAGATGCGTTGGAGGGATTTTCAGCGGTCGTAGTACTCGTGCATGACTGCGGCACACTGCGTCGTCGAGCATGAACTGAGAGCGCGCTACGGTCGCGGCAAAACGACAAACCCCACCGAATCCACCGACGCCGAGCCAAATAGCCCGATGCCTCCCTCCACCTGAAAGAACGGCCGCTCGAAATTATCGCCAGCCAAGCCCCCAAAGCCGCCCTGCTCCTGCTGGTCGGGGCTAGAGCGGGCGTACTCGAACCAGTTGTGATCGACGGCGTACACCTTTATCAGCGAACGCCCAGTATAAACCACGGCGAACCACGGCCAGCGCACGATTCCGTCGCTGGCGGCGAAGGGGGGCGATTGGTTGGCCCGCAAGTCATCCGGGGTCCGGTCGTATATCTCTGGGAAATCCTCGTAGAGCAATTGCGCGTCCTCTTCCAGAGTGAAGAGTGCTGCTTGGTAGGCTTCCCCCGCCTTTTCCAAGTGGAGTTCGATTATGCCCTCCAGATGAGTAAGCTGATTCTCCGGTGCCGCGTACACCTCGTCCCCAACCTCGGCAAATGACTTGAGGGTTCGCATGATTTCTTCGGTGTCTTCATCCAATAAAACCGCCTGTTGCACCCGCACTCGCTCTGGCGTGGTGGTGCTCGCCCGGACCGTCTTTCCCTCGACTTCTACTTCTAGCCGGTACTCGGTCAGGGGTTCCACTTGGGGGGGCTCTGACGGTGGCAGATAGCGGCCGGGTGTAGCCGGGTCGGGTGCGTACTCGAAGATCTGGTCCCCTTGGAAGACGCGCACTTGGGCGTCAAGCACCCCCGCCGCATTCTGACTATAGGCTTGGCCGGGAGGCAGGGTGCGGCGCACGAACAATTCGGGCAGGGTCTGATCCACTAGCAGAATCCCGTCCACCACCACTTCGCTGCCTTCTTCTACCGAGCCGAAGAGATCTCCTATCTGGCGCTCGGCAGCGCAGGCTGTCAGGCACAGGACGATAAAAACGTAGCGCACGATTTCCTCCTTAAAACGAAAAATTGAAGCCCAGCGTCGGCACGATGGGTAGTTGCTTGAACACCTCCGGCTCGGTCTCGGGATTTGTCGTGTCGAACAGCACGAACCACTCGTTGCGCCGGCTGTAGATATTGAAAATTTGCAAGTAGAACTCGACATCGAGGCCCCACAGCCCAAACTCGCGACTGGCACTGGCGTCGAGCCGGTGATAGGGCAGCAGGCGGGCGCTGTTGCGCTCGGCTGATAGCACGTAGTCTTGAACCATCCCGGTAGTCGGCTCGCGCAGCGAATAGCGGGCCGCGGCCGGGGTGAAAGCCTGTCCAGTGGCGTACACGAGATTCGAGCCAAGACGCCATTTTCCCAAGTTGTACGAGATCACAAAAGACAGGTCGTGGCGGCGGTCGTACTTGGGGGGGAAGGCTCGTCCTCTGTTTAGTTCGGGGAAGGTGCGCCGCGTCCAGCCCAGCGTATAGCCTATCCAGCCGGTAAGTGCTCCGGTGCGCTGCTGCAAAAAGACCTCTACTCCGCTGGCCCAACCGTGGCCCCCGCTTTTGAATACGCCCTCCGAGCGCGTGTCTTCGTTATCGACGGCCACGGCGTTGTCCAGCACCACCAGATTAGCCAAGTCGGTGTAATAGGCTTCCACTGAGAGTTGGTAGCGCCGCGAAGGGTTCCACTCAGTGCCTATCACCCCCTGATAAGAGCGGCCCGGCTCGACGCTATCGTCGAGCGGCACCCAGAAATCGCCGCCGCTGAAGGTTTCGGTGGTGATCAATTGCAGGTACTGGCGGTACATTCCCGCGGCGGCCTTGACGCGGATTTTGTCGCTAAGGGCGTGGCTCAGAGACAAGCGCGGCGTGAAGTGCAGGCGATCCCCAACGCTGAAATAAGTGCCTCGTCCCCCGAGCCGCAGTCGCGTGAGCGGCCCGGCTTGCCACTCGTCCTGAACGTAGGCCGAGGCCAGCACCGACTTCTGGTACAAGGACTGCTCTTCTTGGTTGAAGGACTGGGAATAGTCGAACTCAAACAGGGTAGCCAGAAAGCCGAGGGTGAGGGTGTGGTCGCGGTTGGCGAAGTAATCCACGTCGCCCTTGAGCGACCAGTCGCGGATGCTGTTAGCGATGCTGAAAGGCGTGTCGAAGAAACTAAACAAGAGGGTGTTTTCGTACGACGAGCCGGCGGCCATAAAGTGCCCGAACAAGGTCGGCGAGAACACTCGCGTCCAACGCGCGGTCACGGCGCGGTTGCCCCAGCGCAAATCGACGAAGGACGTCTCGTCTTCTGTGTCCTCCCATTGCAGATCGTCTTGGCCCCAGTACGTGCTCACGGTAAAGGTGTCGTCGCCCCACCGCTGATTGACTTTGCCGTTGAAGTCGTAGAAGTAATAGTTCAAGGGGATATCTACCCCGCGAGAGCGAACGGCGCTGAGCACGGGTTCTAGGTAGGTGCGGCGACCGGCCATCATCCACGAGCCTTGGCCGACCGGCCCTTCGGCCAGCAAGCGGCTCGCGATCAGGCTGATGCCACCCCGGCCGCTGAAGTGCTGTCGGTTGCCCTCGCGGTTGCTCACGTCGAGCACCGCCCCGAGCGTGCGGCCGTACGCCGCCGGGTAGGCCCCTTTGTAGAGTTGGACGTCCTTGATGGCGTCGGGGTTGAAGGTCGAGAAGAAGCCGAACAGGTGCGAGGGGTTGTACAGGGGAATGTGGTCGAGCAGGATGGCCGTTTGGTCTGGGCCGCCGCCGCGCACGTACAGGCCGCTGCTGATATCCGAGGCCGATTGGATGCCCGGCAGCAGTTGCAGGCTGCGGAGCAGGTCGGCTTCGCCAACAGCCGGCATTTGCTGCAACGGCTCGACCTGCAGGGCGATAAAACTGCTCTGGGTGGCCTGCTCCAGTTCTTCGCGGCGCTCGGCCTCGATCACAATTTCCTCTAGGTCCACCGACTCGACCTGCAAGGCCACATCCAAGCGCACATCTTGGTCGCTGAACGCTAGGGTATCGCGCCAGGTTTTATAGCCTATATACGAAATCACCACCTCGTACGTCCCCGCTGGGACCTCTTTGACGGCGTAATAGCCGCTGCTATTGCTCGCCGCGCCCAACTGTACCTGCGTCAGGACAATGGAGGCCAAGGGCAGGGATTCGCCGTTGTCGGCGTCGGTGACAAAACCGCTCAGAGTGACACCTAGGGTCTGGGCCGCCAAGGGCATGGCCACCAACAGAGCCACCAGCCAATATCTAATAATTGCCATTCTTTCTCCGTTTAAAATGCTGATACGACACGTACCACTTTCTTTTAACCCCCTAAACCCGTCCTACCGCTACCCCCTCCGTTTAAAACGATAATGCGACACCCACCACTCCTGCCCGCGGTTGTAGCCCCACAATTCGGCACAGGCCATAAAGAAAATACGCCAGCGCTGTAACCATCGCCGCTTTTCGGTTGTTCCGTACTGGCGTTCCAAAATGGCGAGGGCCTCCGAGCACCGGGCGTCGAGATTGGCCAGCCAATGCTCGGCCGTGCAGGCGTAGTGCTGACCATCGACCCGCCATTGCGCCTCTAGGACTAGATCGTCTTGGAAGTAGTGCAGCAGATCGTCGGAGGGCATGATGCCGCCGGTGAAAAAGTAACGCCCCATCCAGTCTTGCTCACCTTCGGCGGCAAAGGTGTATGCGTAGAGGCGATGGACGAAGATGTGGATGAATAGCGAGCCTGAGGGTTTGAGCCAGTCGGCGATGCGCCGCATTAATTCGCGGTAATTGCGCATGTGCTCGAACATCTCCACCGATACCACCCGATCGTAGCGTCCCGGTGCCGCGAACTGGTTCATGTCTGCGGTGATCACTGCGACGTTATCTAGTCCCAGAGCCTTGCAGCGTTCTTCGATGAAGTCGCGCTGTAGTGCCGAGTTGGACACGGCGGTGATGCGGCTGCCGGGATAATGCTGCGCCATCCACAAGGTCAGCGAGCCCCAGCCGCAGCCTAGTTCCAGCACGTCTTGGCCGTCTTGCAGGTCGGCGCGCTGACAGGTCAGTTTTAGCATGGCCGCTTCGGCTTGGTCCAGACTAGCTGTATTCGCAGGAAAATAACAGCCGCTGTACTTGAGGTGACGGCCCAAGACCAGTTGGAAAAATTCGGGCGGTAGCTCGTAGTGCTGCTCGTTGGCGCTCTGCGTATGTAGGGCGATGGGTGCCTGATTCATTGAGGCGATGAAGCGACATTTGGCCGCCTGTTCGGCCTCGCAGTCGGCACCTCGCTCTTGCCGCAAACGTCCGCGATTGAGGCGGCGGATGCCCCAGCGGATAAGGGCATCCGGCAACAGGCCCCGCTCGGCCCAATCAATCGCGTTCAACATTTTCCCGGCGGGGAACCCACGGAATAAAGGGACTGGTGGTGCGCTGGTAGCGGCGGTAGTCTTCGCCCCGGCTGACCAGTGCCCGCTTTTCAGTGTAGGGAATGCCGGTCACGCGGTAGAGCAGAAACAACATCAGCACCGGCCCGATCCAAGCCAACCACCCGATCGCCGACCCGACCGCCATGACTACGTAGGCCCACCAGTGAATCCATTCAAAAAAGTAGTTGGGATGGCGCGAATAGCGCCACAGGCCGCGGTCGCAGGTGCGCCCTTGGTTAGCGGCTTGACTGCGGAAGGAGGCTAGTTGGCGGTCGGCTACCCATTCGCCGACCACGGCCACCGTCCACACCAGCACACCGACGATGTCCCAAGCGGTCCATCCTACATGAGCTTTAGCCGCCACGGCGACGAAAGGTAGGCCAAATAAAACCACTAGCAGGGCCTGCGCTTGGAACAACCAGAAAAAGCGGCGCTGAGCCTTGGCACCCCATTGGGCACGCAGCATTTGGTAGCGGCCGTCCTCTTCCTCGGCTCTTACTAGCCGGTCGATCACTAGGTAAGCGGTCAGGCGGAAGGACCACGCCGCGCCCATCAGACCGAGTAACAGTCGTCGTAGCTCCCAGCCGTCGCCGCTATAAGCTGCGGCCACAGCCACCAGCCCAATACCACCGGCCCAGCCCACGTCAACGACGCCGGCGTCGCCCCGACGGCGTTGCAGCCAATACAGCGCGGCCATACCCGCCATGGCCGCCAGCAGACTATAGACCAACAAGTTCAACATGGTGTCGTAGCTTTCGGTAATTTCTGAGGGATTCGTTGCCCCTACTCACCTCTGCGCCATCTGCGTCCATCTGCGGATACCCTGTCATTCGCCGCGCCCCTAAACCTCGCCGTGGCCAATCTCGGGCAACTGCGCCGAGCGGCGGTTGGCTGGTCGAGCCAAGAGCATTTGCACATCGGATATGTAGCGCTCTGCAAAGCCGCCGATGCAATACGAAAAATAGAAGTCCCACATGCGAATGAATTCCTCGGTAAATCCTAGCTGACGCACTTGTTCTTCTGCGTCCCAAAAACGCGCTCGCCAAGCCTGCAAGGTGCGAGCGTAGTGCGGACCAATATCCTCCAGATGCACCAAGCGCATATCCGTGGCCTCCGCCAGTGAACGGTTGATGGCCGCCACAGACGGGATGCAACTGCCCGGAAAGATGTATGCTTTGATGAAATCGACCGAACGGCGCGCCCGTTCGTAGGCCCAATCGCCGATGACGATGGCCTGCAATAGCATCAGGCCCTCGGGCTTTAGCAGGCGTGAACAACAGCCGAAATAAGTGTCGAAGTAGTGGTGTCCCACGGCTTCGATCATCTCTATGGAGACCAGTTTGTCGTACTGTCCCTGCAAATCGCGGTAGTCGGCCAACACCACCTCTACCCGGCTATCTAAGCCGGCCGCGCGCACTCGTTGACGCGCTAGTTCGCACTGTTGCTGCGAAATGGTCGCCGTGGTCACCCGACAGCCGTACTCGCGGGCTGCGTGCAGGGCAAAACCGCCCCATCCGGTGCCGATTTCCAACAGATGATCCTCGGGCACTAGGGCGAGCTTTTTGCAGATGCGGTCCACCTTGTAGCGGGAGGCTTCTTCCAGCGAACTGTCCGGGCGCGGAAACACGGCGCTCGAATACATCATGTTGTCGTCGAGGAAGAGGCGGAAAAAGTCGTTGCTCAAATCGTAGTGGGCGGCGATGTTGCGTCGGCTGCCTCGGAGCGTATTGCGCTTGAGGGCATGCGTCAACACGCGGGCTGGCGCAGCCAACCGGGCCCAACCCCGCTCGCGCTGCTGCATCCACTCCATATTGGCCACTGCTAATCGGCACATAGCCGGCAGATCGTCGCAACTCCACCACCCCTGTATGTAGGCTTCTGCCGCGCCGATGGTGCCCCCTAGGGCCAAGGCGCGGAAAAAGCGCGGATGGTGGACTTGCAAAACCACTGTGGGGCCGTCTTCACCCTGCCCAAAGGTGCGGCGCTGTTCGCCTTCGACTAGGCAAATCGCACCGCGTTGCAAGCGCTGCAATTGCCCCAACACCAACCGCCGCGCCCAGCGCTCCGGCCAGCCGCCGAGGCCGATGGGCCGTTTTTTAGCTGCGGGGGAGAGAACTACTTGCGACATAGTCTTTTTCCTTTGGATGCGGGTAAAACGGACAGCGCTTGAGCCACAGTTTTAGCGCCTGCCAGTGAATGGCACCAATGACTTTTGTCGTTATCAGCGGATACTGCACCAGTACCCGCGCCAGCGCTGCCGCGCTTATTTCCCGCCGCCGCAGCACTAGGGTCGCGTCGAATAAATGGCTGCCGTCCTGCCAATTGTCCATATGCACGGCCAGCGTGCGGCGCGGCGTGGTAAAGCGCCAGGTGTAGTCCTGCTGCATGGCCATGAAGGGCGAAACGTGGAATGCCTTGGAGAATTGGTAGCACTTGTGCGCTCCGCGGCCGCGGTCAATCCCTTGGTGCAAGACGTAGCAGTGCTGTTCGCCCCAGGGAGTGTTATTTACCTCGCCTACCACCGTTTCGACGCGCCTATCGGCTCGGTCGAAGCAATAGTAAAAGCTGACCGGGTTGAAGCCGTAGCCGCCGTAGCGCAGGTGGGTCAGCAGGCGGACCGGCCCGTCGGGATAGCGTCCGCTCTGGTCTTTGACCAATTGCCGCACACAATCCGCTAGGGGATGCTGCGGCGCGCCCAAATGATCGGCGCGCCGGAAATAAGCCACATTGGGCCGCTCCGACGACCACAGCCAACGCCCGTTGAACAAGCTGGGTAATTCGGCTAAATCGAGGTACATCATAAAGAGCCGGTACTCAAAGACGTGGGCTACTGGCGCAAAGCGGCGATGCCGCACTCGCCCTTCGTATATGCAGCTATGCTGGTTCATATAGCAATCTCGTCTTGTTTCTACTCTTCTGCGTCCATCTGCGTCCATCTGCGGATTGTCGTATAGAAGGATGTAGAATTGCTATAGCGTCTTGCCAAAGCGCCGCGTCACTTCCAAGGCGCTGACCACCCCGTCCTCGTGAAAACCAAAGCCCCAATAGGCCCCGCAGTAGTGGATGCGATCAACTCCGTCGATGCGCGACCGCTGCTTTTGCGCGGCCATCGAGGCTGGCGAATAGACCGGATGGTGATAGGTCATGCGGGCGATGAGCCGCTCTGGAGCAATGTCGGCGGTGCGATTGAGGCTGACACAGAAGGGTCGGCGGCTCTCCAGACTTTGGAGGATATTCATGTTGTACGTGACAGTAGCGGGACATCCCTTGTCGGGCGGGATGTAGTAATTCCAGCTAGCCCAGGCGCGGCGGCGCTTGGGCAGCACGGACGCGTCGGTGTGCAGTGCGACATCGTTGGCCTGATATCGCATGGCCCCCAGAACTTGGCGCTCGGCTGGAGTAGGATCGGCCAATAGTCGCAGTGCTTGGTCGCTGTGAACAGCCAAGATGACCTCGTCGAAGCGCTCGGACTCTCCGGCCTGGGTGCGCACTTCCACTCCTTGGTGCAAACGCCGCACGGAAGCCACGGGGCAATGGACGCGGATGCGCTCTCTAAAGGGGCGGATCAGCACCTCGACGTAACGCTGCGAGCCTCCTTTGATGACGCGCCACGGCGTCCGCCCGCGCACTTGCAAAAAGGCGTGGTTGGCGAAAAACTGGACGAAGTAGCGCGCTGGAAACTCGTACATGCGGTCGGGCAAGGCCGACCACAGCGCCGACCCCAAGGGGATGATGTGGTGTTGGACAAAAGCCTTGGAATAGCCGTTGTCGGCCAGATAGTCTCCGAGGGTAGTAGCGTCATTGGGATCGCGCAATAACTCCGGTGCTGTCCGGTTGAAGCGCAGGATGTCGGCCAACATGCGGTAGAACGACGGCCGCAGCGCATTGCGCCGCTGGGCCAGCAGGCTGCTCAGCGGCGTGCTGGCGTATTCGAGGCCGGTGCGGCCGCACTTGACGCTGAACCCCATTTGAGTCGGCTGGGAAGCTACTCCCAAACGCTGCAATAGGCGATTGAATTGCGGGTAGTTGGGTTCGTTGAAGACGATAAAGCCCGTATCCACCGCATAAGAGCGCCCGTCCTGCTCCACGTCTAAGGTATGGGTATGCCCGCCGATATAATCGTTGGCTTCAAACAGCGTGAGGTGGTGATCTGGATGCAGCAGATAGGCCGCCGCCAAGCCGGAAATACCGCCCCCCACCACGGCGATGCGCCGCCCCTGTGCAGGCTTCATGGCCCGCTGACGGCTCGGTCGTAAACCCGCTCGGGTACGGGCCTGAGATCACGCACTAGGCCGATCCAAGACAGCACTTTGAGCAGGTGATAGGTCGGATCGAACTCCCACCAGTAAAAGCCCTGCCGCGCCGATCCCGGATAATAGTGGTGATTGTTGTGCCAGCCCTCGCCCATGGTGATAAGCGCCAGCCAAAAATTATTGCGGCTGTGGTCTTGGGTGGCAAAGCGGCGGCGGCCAAAAAGATGGGAGAGCGAATTGATGGTGCAGGTGCCGTGGAACAGGACGATGGTGGAAATGGAGAACCCCCAGACGAGCATCTGCCAGCCGCTGGTTCCCGACGTGGGGAAGCGGCTGCCGCAATACTCCCCCAAGGCGTACATCGCCACTGCTAGCAAGGCGGGCACGATGATATCGAAGCGGTCGAGAAAGCGCAGTTCGGGGAAACGGGCTAGGTCGCGCACATTGTATAGACGGGTGGGGAAATTCGACCGCGAGGTGATCCACAATACGTGGCTCCACCAAAACCCGTGCTCTTTGGGCGAATGCACGTCGCTGGCGACATCGGAGTGGCGATGGTGGTGGCGGTGGTGGCCAGCCCACCACAACGGCCCGCGCTGCACGGCTGTATTGCCCAGCACGGCAAAGAGGAACTGCACGGGCCGCGAGGTCTTGAATGTGCGGTGCGAAAAGTAGCGGTGGTAAAACCCGGTTATGGCAAACATCCGCACCCAATAGGCCACAACGGCCACGCCTACGGCTACGGGACTCCAACCGACCCACAAAACCCCGAGACAACTCAAGTGCAGTGCCGCAAAGGGTAGCATGCGCACCCAATCGACTTGTTGATCGTCTTCGGCGACCGCGGAGACAACGGCATCATCGCCCTTAAACCAGCGCAGAAAAGCCAGCCGCCAGCCTTTGAGCGGCGGTGCATTGTCCGCGACGTTTGTATGTTTCATTCGATTGCTAGCTGTCAATTGTTTTACCCTCAATGTAAGACACCCACCCCAGTACGCGTCTTTTGGTCATCCTTACGAACGCAAAGAATTCAAGGAATCGCACAAATCGTTCAGATTGGCTAGGGTAACGGCCCCAGTCTGATTGAGAAAACTCCGGTAATGCTGGGCGGCCCGGCCACCGACCAACAGGGCAATATCGTCGCCTAGCAGCCGGCGCAATTTGACCAGTTCGCCGCCTAGGTGGGGATCGTCGCCCGGATAGACGATACTGAGGAGGACGGCCTTGGCACCTTTTTGCGCGGCGGCTCCGGCGATTTCCTCGGCCGGCAGGTTGGGTCCCAGAAAGGTCGAATTCCAGCCCTCTGACGTGGCCACGACCGAAGCGAGCAAGGCCCCTATCTCGTGCAGTTGCCCCGCGGGCGTGGTCGCGACAAGATGGGGAGCGGCCGCCGATACTTGGAAACTGGCCTGTAGGTTGCCGATAAAGCTGCGCACCACAGCCGAAGCCATGTGTTCGTCGGCCACCCGCAAGGTGCCCTCATGCCACATCTGGCCGATGCGCTCCATCAGCGGCTGCACCACTTCTTCGAGCAGATGCCGTTGGCTCAACGCTATGGAGGCGCGAACCAATTGCTCTTCAAGCGAGACTGCGTCCAACTCTTGCACTGCAACTAGGGCTTGTGCGAGGAATTCGCCGGAATTTTTTTCCTCGCCCTCTCTAGCGGTCGGCCTCTGAGCCAATGGTGCCGCTGCTTGCTCAGCGCGGACCAATTTCATCAACTCGGGCGTGGAGAGATGGGCAATGAGGCCAATGCTCTGTCCGGCCTGTACCGCCTGCTGCAACCACTGTAGGCGCGCGATGTCTTCGTCCGAATAAAGCCGTCTATTGGTCTCCGTCCGCGCCGGCACCACCGCTTGATAGCGCCTTTCCCAAACGCGGATGACATGGGCCGAAAGCCCGGTCCGCCGCACTACTACTTTGATAGAATGTCCCGGCGTCGATTCCATAGCACAGCAAACAAGCGATTTCTGCCCATTTCCACAATTCTCCCGCGTCTCCGTCGCAAAGCGAAGAAGGCCGTAGCAAAAAAAGGACATTCGCTACGGCCTTCTCCGTCGGGGTCTAGTGGCTTAGCGAGCCTGCTGCTTGACGGCACCCCAAGTATCGACCTCGACAGCAGTAGCGGTCGGAGGCAGGAGCACCGCATCAATGATGTGGATTACCCCATTACTGGCGGCCACGTCAGCTTGAACGACATTGGCATTGTTGATCATCACGCCGCTGTCGCTGACGCTGATATCGATCGAGGCACCATTGAGGGTGGTGGCCGAATCCAGTCCCACTACGTCGGCGGCCAAGACCGAACCAGAGACGACGTGATAAAGCAGGATCGAGGTCAGCAGTTCCTTGTTCTCGGGCAACAGCAGCGATTCGACGGTGCCCTCTGGCAAGGCGGCGAATGCCTCGTCCGTGGGGGCGAAGACGGTCAAAGGGCCTTCACCCTTGAGCGCGTCAACGAGGTCTGCGGCCTGAACCGCGGCGACCAGCGTGTTAAAAGTGCCAGCCCCGATAGCCACATCGACGATATCCTCATCTTGCGCTTGGACTGGGCCTGCCCAAGCCGAAAGTGCCAGCGCCATGAGCGTGGCAATGCGGGTGATATTCATGCGATTTCCTCCTATCGTGAAGGTGTATGGAGCCACTTTCGGCGTCCATTGTCTAACTGAGTGTAATTTTTTGTCTATTATTTGTCAAGATATTTGTCTAAATTTTTTAAACAAAAATTAGACAAATAATTAATTCACTATATTGCGGAGGAACTTTTAGTGCGATGAGATTGTAGGCTGGCACGTATCCGGCAAGGACGCGAAAGGGCCTTTCGGGTGCATCCGCGTCGCGCTTGCTAGGTATTAAAAAGAGAAATTGAAGCCCAGCGTGGGGATTATGGGCAATTGCTTGATCTTGCGCGGATCGACCTCGGGATCGACCGAATCAAGCTGCACGAACCACTCGTTGCGGCGGCTATATACATTGAATATCTGCACGTAGAACTCGCTGGCGGTTCCTCGCAGCCCGAACGAGCGACTAGCGCTGACATCGAGGCGGTGATAGGGTTGCAGGCGGGCGCTGTTGCGCTGGACAGGCAACTCGGAAACCGGTGTAAATGCCTGCCCAGTGGCATACGCTAGATTCGCGCCGAGCCGCCATGCGCCCACCTCGTAGGAGGCGACGAAAGACAGGTCGTGGCGGCGGTCGTGCTTGGGGGGAAAGGGCTGGCCATCATTGAGTTCGGGGAAGGTGCGCCGCGTCCAACCGAGCGCGTAGCCGATCCATCCGGTGAGTGCGCCCGTGCGCCGCTGTAAAAAGACTTCGACTCCCCTCGCCCAACCCGTGCCGCCGCTTTTGAACACCGCTTCCGAGTGCGTTTCCTCGTTGTCGTCGGGCAGTTCGGTATCCACGGTTACGAGGTTGGCAAGGTCCGTGTAATAGGCCTCCACGGAAAGCAGGTAGCGCGGCGAAGGGGTCCACTCGACGCCGGTGACGGCCTGATAGGATCGCCCCGGCTCGACGGTGTCGTCCAGCGGCACCCAGAAATCGCCGCCGCTAAAGGCTTCGGTGGTGATCAGTTGCAGGTGTTGGCGATATATTCCGGCGGCGGCTTTGACGCGGATTTTGCCGCCCAACGCTTGGCTTAGGGATAGCCGCGGTGTGAAGTGCCAGCGGTCTCCTATGCTGAAGTACGTCCCCCGTCCGCCTAGCTGCACTCGCGTGGTCCGCCCGAGCTGCCATTCGTCCTGCACGTAGCCTTCCAACAGCACCGGCTCTTGGCGCAAGTCGAGCTGGGTCCGCTCGTTGAAAGACCGGACAAAGTGAAACTCGAATAGGGTGGCCAACAATCCCAAAGAAAGTGTGTGATGGCGGTTGGCGAAGTAATCTAAGTCGCCTTTGAGCGATAGGTCGCGGATGCTGTTGGCGATGTGGACGGGCGCGTCGAGAAAACGGAGCGCGATGATGCTTTCGTACGACGAGCCAGCAGCCGTGAAGTGGCCGAACAGGGCCGGTGAGAACGCGCGCGTCCAGCGCGCAGTCAGGGCGCGGTTGCCCCAGCGCAGATCGACGAAAGACTCTTCGTCGTCTTCTAGTTCAATCCGCAGGTCGTCTTGGCCCCAGTACGCGCTCGCGGCGTAGGTGTCGTCGCCTCGCCGCTGGTTGATGGTGCCGTTGAGGTCGTAGAAGTAATAGTTCAAGGGGATGTCTTCCCCGCGGGCGCGGAGAGCGCTAAACACGCCGTCCAAGTACGTGCGGCGACCGGCCAGCAGCCACGAGCCTTGGCCGACGGGCCCCTCGGTGAGCAAGCGGCCTGAGATCAGGCTCACGCCGCCGCGCCCGCTAGCCCGCTTGCGGTTGCCCTCGCGGTTGCTCACGTCGAGCACCGCCCCGAGCGTACGCCCGTACGGAGCGGGATAGGCTCCCTTGTACAGATCGACCTTCTTAATGGCGTCTGGATTAAAGGTCGAGAAAAGCCCGAACAGGTGGGAGGGATTGTACAGGGTGATGTCGTCGAGCAAGATGGCCGTCTGGTCGGGGCCACCGCCGCGCACGTACAAGCCGCTGCTGATATCCGCAACCGCTTGGACGCCCGGCAGTAGCTGTAAGCCGCGGAAGAGATCGGCCTCGCCGAGGGCGGGCATCTGCTGCAACGGCTTGGCGCGGAGACTAATGCGCCCGGCCTCCACCGAGACCTGCTCGCCCAGGTCCACCGGCTTGGGTACCAGCACCAAGTCGAGCCGTACGGCCCCGCCGGCATCAAAGCACAGCGTGTCCCACCGGGTCTGGTAGCCTGCGTGCGACGCGCTTACTATGTGCGTGCCAGCCGGTATTTGCACGACTGCGTAGTAGCCGCTGGTGTTGCTGACTGTCGCGAGTTGAAGTCCTTCGACCGCAATGGTGACGCGGGTTAGGGCTTCGCCGTTGTCGGCGTCGGTGACAAAGCCGCTCAGGGTCGCCGCCTGCGCCGTCCCCGCCAACAGCAGCCACGCCGCCAGCACTCGCCTAATTTTTCTTTGCCAACTCACCTGTTTGTATCTCGCTGACGTTGCGCATCAGTATGTAGAGAAACATATCGACATATTGAGCGAGTTGCACCCCGAATAGCCGCTAAAATCGGTCGTGCCCTATGCTGGCCCCTTGGGACTTTGTATCTTCAGGCCCTTGCCACTACTACATACAAAGGACGGATCCATGACCACCGACCGCATTTTTCACCGCGTCATTACCGACAACTGGCCGCAAATTTCCCACGGCAAAGACTGCTATCTCTACGCCGAAGACGGCCGCGCGTACCTCGATGCCTGCGCTGGCGTCCACGTGGTCTCCATCGGCCACGGCGTTCCAGAGATCGCGGAGGTCATGCGGGAGCAGGCGAACAAGGTCAGCTTTACCTACGCCCGCTTCCTCACCCAACCGCAAATCGACCTCGCCGACAAAATCGCCGCCATAGCCCCCGGCGACCTCAACCGCGCCTTCTTCATCTCCGGCGGATCCGAAGCCACGGAGTCCGCGCTCAAGATCGCCCGCAAGTACCACATCGAGACCGGCAACCCGAAGAAGTACAAAGTCATCACCCGCTGGCAGAGCTGGCACGGCAACACCCTCGGCGCGCTTTCCATGTCGGGCCGCTCCACCTGGCGCGAGGACTACGTGCCCTATTTGCTCGACTTCCCGCACATCACCTTCCCCCACCCGGATCACTGCCCGTACTGCCAAGACCGACCCGCCTGTACGCTCTCCTGCGCCGAAGAACTGGAACGGGTCATCAAACAGGAGGGCAGCGAGTCCATCGCCGCCTTCATCGCCGAGCCGATCTCGGGCACTTCTTGCTGCGGCCTGATGCCGCCGCCCGACTACTTCCCCACCATCCGCGCGATCTGCGACCGCTACAACATCCTGATGATCATCGACGAAGTGGTCACCGGCTACGGACGCACGGGTCTCAATTTCGGCATTGAGCACTGGGACGCCATTCCAGACATCATAGCCACTGGCAAGGGCCTCGCCAGCGGGTACACGCCCATTGCCGCCACCTTAGTCCGCGACGAGATCTACGACGGGATCTACAAAAAGCAAAACCACTACGTCCACGGCCATACCTACGGCGGCAATCCGCTCTCCTGCGCCATTGCCCTCGCCGTGCAGAACTACATCCAAGACCACGATTTGGTCACTCGCTGCGCGCAGATGGGCGACCTGATGCTGGAGAAGATGCTGCCTCTAATGGACTCGCCCATAGTCAGCGCGGTGCGCGGCAAGGGCCTGCTCACCGGTGTGGAGTTCGCCAAGGACAAGGCGACCCACACGCCCTTTGACCCCGCTCAAGGCGTGTCCGCCGCGGTCGTCAACCGCGCCTTTGCCAAAGGCGTGCTCATTATGCCCGGCTCGCCCGGGTTGATCGACGGCGTCAGCGGCGATCACATTGCCATCAGTCCGCCCTTTACCATCAGCGAAGAACAGGTCGAGGAAGTCGCACAGGTGATCGCGGATGTGGTTGGAGACATGGAGCGAGAATTGGGATATTGAGCCAGAAAAAACACTGCGTACCTACATCGCCTTTAGAGGAGGATTACCATGAAACTCGGCACCTTTATGATGCCCTTGCATCCCCCGGAAAAAGACCGCACTGAATGCTTTGCCGAGGACGTCGAGTTCGTCGTCCGCGCCGACCGACTCGGCTTCACCGAGGCTTGGGTCGGCCAGCATCACACTGTCGCGTGGGAGCCGATTCCGTCCAACGATCTTTTCATCGCCCACGTCCTGCCCCTGACGCAAAACATTCGCTTGGGCACGGGCGTCTCCATCATGCCGCAGCACCACCCGGTCAACGTCGCGGTGCGGCTGGCCTTTCTCGACCACCTGTCCAAGGGCCGCTTCAACTGCGGTTTCGGCCAAGGCGGCGTCGCTACCGACTGGGGCCTTTTTGACCTGCCCGATCCCAAGACCCAAGGGCTGATGACCGTCGAGAGCATCGACATGGTCCTCAAGCTCTGGCAGGCGGACGCCCCTTTTGACTTTGCCGGGGATTTCTACCGCATAAAAATTGAGGAGGCGAACTCCGAACTCGGCATCGGCGAACTGCTCAAGCCCTACCAGCAGCCGCATCCGCCCATTGGCATGAGCGTGATAAGAAGCGACTCCATGGCCGCGACCATGGCTGGCCAGCGGGGCTATCTGCCCATCAGCACCAATCTCGTCGCTCCTTCGATCTTGACCCAGCACTGGCAGACCTACAGCGCCGGGGCCACCGATGCGGGTCTGCCCGCGCCCGAGCGCACCCGCTGGCGCATCTCGCGCAGCATCCTCGTCGCCGATGACGAAGCGCGCGCCTGGGACTACGCCCTCGACGAAAAGAGCGCTTTCTGCCGCTCCTTTGAATACCTGATCGCCGTACTCAGCGGTGCCAAAATGCTCCACATTACCAAGCACGACCCGGACGTTCCCGACGAGGAGGTCACGCCTGAGTATCTGATCAGAAACCTGTGTATCATCGGCGACGTGCCGTCGTGCGTAGATCAGCTACAGGGATTGTGGGAGACGACCGGGGGCTTTGACACGCTGCTGATGATCGCCCACGACTGGGACGACCGGCCGCTGTGGGAGCGCTCGATGGACTTGCTCGCCAACCAAGTCGTACCGCAATTGCCGTCGGTATAAAGGCGTCAGGGCCCCAAAGCCTTCGCCTGTTCGCCCAATGCGATCAAATCCTCTGCAATGGAGCGCAGCCGGGGCCTTGCTAGGAGCGCTGGATCGACGTCAAAGGCCCCGGCTGCGTAGCGCTGCATAGAGCGCAGCTTGGCCTCGGTGTCGGGTCGAGTGACGAACTTGAAGGCAACGTAGCGCCGCTCGGGGAACTTGCCGTAGGCTGCGTGAAAGAGGCTGTGGTGGAAAAAGACCACATCGCCGGGCATGGTCTCCACCGCGCAGGAAGGGATGTCCTCGCCCCTCGCCCCGAAGCTGTCGCCGATCGTGCCGTCCTTGAAGTGGTGGGACTGTAAGGGCCACAGCCACTCGTGGAAGGGCATGCGATGCGAACCGGGAATCACCCGTAGCGCGCCCTGCTCTTTGGTGGTGGGCGTCAGGTAGATCATCACTTTGAGCCGCCGATATTCGGTCTCTGCGGCTCCTGGCCGATCCGCGTGCCAGTTGTGCTCCCCTTTCTCGGTACGCCCCTCCTTGTTGCCCTCCGATCCCGACCACAGGAAATCGGGTCCTAAAAGGTCGGCTACTACTTGGAAAATGCGGTCGTCCTCGGCTAAGTCCAAAAGCCGGGGATTTAGCTCGGCAAAAGGCGCAAGGCCCTGGTGCTGGCCGTCGTCGGGTTGGCCGCCTCGGTCCTCGCGCCACACCTGGTCGGCGGCTTGGGTAATCTCGGCCATCTCGTCTGGGGAAAAGGCTTGGCGCAGGCAGAGAAAGCCAAAGACGTCAAAGTGCTCTTTTTGTTTGGGCGTCAGCATCGGTAGTCCTCCTCGCGTAGCGAATTATACGTCGCCAAGATAGAACAGAGCCGCACTGCGGCCAACCGCGTCGGTGGCCGTAAATCCCCTTTCTAGTTTAATTTTAATCTATGTACACGGATTCTTCGTTTTATCTCCCTCACGCCAAAACGAAACGACGATTTTCATGCGGATCATGCGCTCGCTAGTTTTCTGCTTTATCCTCGCCTCGGTGGCCCATGCCGCGGACAGTCCCGTTCTCCGCGCCCACGCCTTCACGCTCTACGGCGACCCCAAGTACGGGCCTGATTTTACCCACTTCGACTACGTCAATCCCGACGCCCCCAAAGGCGGCGAAATCCGCCTCGCCGCCATCGGCACGTACGACAACCTCAATCCCTTCACCCTCAAGGGGGTGGCCGCCTACGGCTCGCTGATGCTCTACAATCGGCTCTGCACTAAGTCCAAGGACGAGCCGTTCACCGAGTACGGCCAACTCGCCGCGCAGATGCAGATGCCGGAGGACCGCTCTTGGATCGTCTTTGAGCTTCACCCTGAAGCGCGCTGGCACGATGGCGTCCTCGTGACCGCGGCCGACGTGATCTTCAGCTTCAAGATCCTCACCACCAAGGGCATCCCGTTTTTTCGCACTTTTTACGCCGATGTTGACACGGTCTTCGCCCTCGACGAGCGCCAGGTGAGGTTCGAGTTCAAAGAGGGCACCAACCGCGAAATGCCGCTGATCATCGGCCAGTTGCGCGTATTGCCCAAGCACTATTGGGAAGGGCGCGAATTCGCCGCTACTACGCTTGAGCCGCCTCTGGGTAGCGGCCCGTACAAGATTGTCGAGTTCGAGCCGGGCCGCTCGATTACCTACGAGCGCGTCGATGACTACTGGGCGCGCGACCTGCCCGTACACAAGGGCCGACACAACTTCGACCGCATCCGCTACGAGTACTACCGCGACCAGACCGTGGCCATCGAAGCCTTCAAGACGGGAGAGTACGACTATCGACTATTGAGCGATTCCAAGGAGTGGGCCACGGACTACGAGGGCTTTGCGCCGATCGCCGAAGGGCGGATGGTCAAGGTGCAGATCCCACATCAGCTCATCCGCGGCATGTCCGGCTTTGCGTTTAATACTCGGCGCGACAAGTTCAAAGATCCCAAGGTGCGGCAGGCGCTCGCTTACGCCTACGATTTTGAATGGACTAACAAGAATCTGTTCTACGGTCTCCTCACCCGCAGCAATAGCTATTGGGGTAACTCGGACCTTGGGTCGTCGGGGCTGCCTACGGGACAGGAGTTGGAAATTTTGGCGGCGTACCGGGGGCGGATACCGGACGAGGTGTTTACCACTGCCTACGCGCCGCCAGCGACCAACGGCTCGGGACAGTTGCGCCAAAACCTTCGCACCGCTAAAAAGCTGTTGCAAGAAGCCGGTTGGACTGTCGTTGATGGAAAGCTGACTCACGCTGAGACAGGCGAGGTAATGCGCTTTGAATTCTTGCTCGGCTCTTCGTCATACGAGCGCGTCCTCAGCCCCCTCGTGCAAAATCTCGAACGCCTTGGCGTTGAGGCGACTATCCGCACGGTTGATGCGGCGCAGTACCAGAACCGCGTCCAAGATTTCGACTTCGACATCATCGTCGCCTCGTGGCGTCAGACCTTGAGTCCGGGCAATGAGCAGCGCAACTTCTGGTCGAGTACGGCGGCGCGATCGGCGGGCAGTCGCAATTACGTCGGCATTGCCGATCCGGTCATTGACGAACTGATCGAGCGCCAGATCGCCGCGCCCGACCGTCCAACGCAGGTCGCGATAACCCATGCCCTCGACCGCATCTTGCTCTGGAACCACTACGTAATCCCCGACTCGCACAGCCGCTCCTATCGCTTGGCCTACTGGAACAAGTTCGGGCGAATGCCAGAGCCAGCGCCTAATGGGCTGGGCTTTCCCGACACATGGTGGTGGGACGCGGAAAAAGCGGCGCGGTTAGAAGCCAAATGAATGTCGTGAATGTAGCGGCTTGAATCGTCCATTGACAGAAAGTTGACTATGCACATCGCACTCGCTCTAATCGCCGTCCTGACGGCGCTTCCCATCCGTGCCGACAACTACGTCGGCCACGGCATTTCCATCTACGGTGAGCTCAAATACGGCCCCGATTTTACCCATTTCGACTACGTCAATCCCGACGCCCCGAAGGGCGGTACGCTGCGCCTAGGTTGGATCGGCACCTTTGACAGCCTCAATCCCTATATCCTCAAGGGCATTGAGCCGCCGGGTCTAGGTAGCTTGATCTACGACACCCTCACCGAAAGTGCCGAAGACGAAATCGCCGTCGGATACGGTCGCCTCGTCGAGCGCATCGAAGTCCCTCCCGACAATTCTTGGGTGCTTTACACCCTGCGGTCGGAGGCGCGCTGGCACGACGGCAGGCCGATAACTCCCGAGGACGTGATCTTCACGCTGGAGACTTATAAGACCAAGGGGCATCCCGGATTGCGCAACTACTTTGCGGCCATCGAGACAGCCGAAAAAGTCGGAGCGCGTCAGGTCCGGTTGATCTTCAGTGGAGAGACCAACAAAGAACTGCCGCTAATCTCCGGCCAGATGTCCATCCTGCCCAAACACTACTGGGAGGGCCGCAACTTTGAGGAGACCACGCTCGACCCGCCGCTGGGCAGCGGCCCGTATAAAATCGCCGCGGTCGAGGCCGGGCGTTCGATTACCTACGAGCGCGTTGATGACTACTGGGGGCGCGACCTGCCCGTCAACAAGGGCCGCTTCAACTTCGACCGCATCCACTTCGACTACTACCGCGACCAGACCGTGGCCATTGAAGCGCTCAAGGCCGGTGAATTTGACTACCGCCGCGAGAATTCGTCCAAGGACTGGTCAACGGCCTACGAGGGAGAAGCCGTGGCCGCTGGCAGGCTGGTCAAGGACCCACTGCCCCATCAGCGCGCCGCTGGTATGCAGGCGTTCTGGTTCAACACGCGCCGCGCCAAGTTTTCCGATCCTCGGGTGCGGCAGGCCCTCGGCTATGCCTTTGACTTCGAGTGGACTAAAAAGAATCTGTTCTACGGCCTCTACACCCGCAGCAACAGCTACTTCGCCAATTCAGAGTTGGCTTCTGTAGGTCTGCCTTCGGGCCGGGAGTTGGAAATTCTAGAGGAGTACCGAGACCGCGTCCCCGACGAACTATTCACCACTGAGTTTCAATTACCCACCACGGACGGCTCAGGTCAGCTCCGTCAAAACCTGCGCCGCGCCAAAAGGCTGTTGCAAGCGGCGGGTTGGGAGGTGGTCGATGATGTCCTGACCCACGCCGAGACCGGCGAGGTCATGGAAATCGAATTTTTGCTCTCCAGCTCGTCGTGGGAACGCATTGTCGCGCCGATGATCCCCAACCTCGAACGCCTCGGCGTCAAAGCGGCGATCCGCATTGTCGATCGGACCCAGTATCAAAACAGGGTTCAGACGTTTGACTACGACGTCATCGTCCTAGTCCGAGGCCAGAGCCACAGTCCCGGCAATGAGCAGCGCAACTACTGGACCAGCGCCGTCGCGGACCAGCCGGGCAGCGGCAATGTCGCTGGCATTAAAGACCCGGTCGTCGATGAGTTAGTCGAACGACTGATTCAGGCCCCTAGCCGCGCCGAACTGGTGGCGACGACTCGGGCGCTGGACCGGGTATTGCTGTGGGGGCACTACACCATCCCGCACTGGTACAGCGGTAATTTCCGCGTGGTCCACTGGGACAAATTCGGCAAACCCGCCTTGTCTGCCCCCTACACCGGCGACTACTTCGTCATGCCCTACACTTGGTGGTACGACGCCGAGAAGGCGGCGCGGCTGGAGCAGGGCCGTTAGCCCACTTTTATGGGCGCTTACATTCTCCGCCGTCTGCTGTTGATGGTGCCGACCCTCTTCGGCATTATGACCATCAACTTCCTCATCATCCAAGCGGCACCAGGCGGCCCGGTCGAGCGCACTATTGCGGTGATTCAGGGCTTTGGCACGGACGCGACGGAGCGGGTCAGCGGCTCGGGCATGGGCGAGACGCTCGACACCGATGCAACGCCGGGCGGCGAGATCAGCAGCAAATACCGCGGTGCCCAAGGGCTCGACCCCGAGTTGATCGCCGAGCTCGAGCGCATGTACGGTTTCGACAAGCCGGTACACGAGCGCTTCTTGCAGATGATCGGCCAGTACGTGCGCTTCGACTTTGGCGAGAGCTTTTACCGCGACCAACGGGTCGTCGATCTGGTCAAAGAGAAGATGCCGGTGTCGATTTCGCTGGGGCTGTGGACTACGCTGCTGGTCTATTTCATCTCCATTCCCCTCGGAATCGCCAAGGCCGTGCGCGACGGCTCGCGGTTCGATGTCTGGACCTCGGGACTGGTCATCGTCGGCTACGCCATCCCCAGCTTCCTCTTTGCCATCCTGCTGATCGTGGTCTTTGCCGGTGGGCATTATCTCGACTGGTTTCCGCTGCGCGGCCTGACCTCGTCTAATTGGGATGAACTGAGCCTCTTTGCCAAGATCGCCGACTACTTTTGGCACCTAGCGCTGCCGGTTGCGGCGATGGTCATTGGCGGCTTCGCTGGGCTGACTTTGCTGACCAAAAACTCCTTCCTCGACGAGATCAACAAGCTCTACGTCACCACGGCCCGCGCCAAGGGCCTGAGCGAAAACCGGGTGCTCTACGGTCACGTCTTCCGCAACGCCATGCTGATCGTCATCGCCGGTTTCCCCAGCGCTTTTGTCGATATCTTCTTCACTGGTGCGTTGCTGACGGAGATCATCTTTTCGTTGGACGGGTTGGGCTTGCTGGGCTATGAGGCGGCTATTGGCCGCGACTACCCGGTGATGTTTGCCACGCTGTATTTCTTCACGTTGCTGGGCCTGCTGATGCAGTTGGTGGGCGATTTGACCTACACGCTGGTCGATCGCCGCATCGACTTTGAAAGCCGCGAGTCATGAGCGCTGTATCCGCCCCACCGCCTCCTCCGACGCGCTTGCTGGGCTTGCAGTTGTCGCGGCTCAATCAACGGCGGCTGGCCAATTTTCGCCGCAACCGCCGCGGCTTTTGGAGTTTCTGGATCTTCTGGATCCTCTTCGCCCTGAGCCTACCGGCTGAGTTTATCGCCAACGACCGTCCGCTAGTCGTTCGGTTCGACGGCAGCTATTACTTCCCGGTTCTCGCGACGTATCCCGAAACGACCTTTGGCGGCGATTTCGCGACCGAAGCCGAATACCGCGACCCCTTCGTCGTGGAGCTAATCGAGGAAAAGGGCTGGATCTTGTGGCCGCTGGTGTCCTATAGCTACGACACGGTCAACTACGACCTCAAGCAACCGGCTCCTTCTCCGCCCGACGCTGAAAACTGGCTCGGCACGGACGACCAAGCGCGCGACGTGGTGGCGCGCGTGCTCTACGGCTACCGTATCTCAGTGCTCTTCGGCCTGCTGCTGACGTTGTTCAGCGCCGCGGTCGGCATTGCTGCGGGCGCGGTGCAGGGGTATTTCGGCGGCTGGGTGGACTTGCTCTTTCAACGCTTTATCGAGATCTGGCAGGGCTTGCCGCTGCTCTATTTGCTGATCATCCTCGCCAGCGTGGTGGAGCCGAATTTTTGGTGGCTGCTCGGCTTGTTGCTGCTGTTTCGCTGGATGGGCTTGGTGGGGGTTGTGCGCGCCGAATTCCTGCGCGCGCGCAACTTCGACTTCGTCAAAGCGGCCCGCGCTCTCGGCCAGAGCAACCGCCGCATCATGTGGCGACACGTGCTGCCCAACGCCATGGTCTCGACCCTGACCTTTTTGCCCTTTGTGCTCACCGGCTCGGTGGCGGTGCTGACCTCGCTCGACTTCCTCGGCTTTGGCCTGCCGCCCGGCTCGCCGTCGCTGGGCGAACTGCTCAATCAAGGCAAGCGCAATCTGCAAGCGCCGTGGCTGGGCTTTACGGCTTTTTTAGCGCTGGCGGTGATGCTGTCGCTGTTGGTCTTTATCGGCGAGGCGGTGCGCGACGCGTTTGATCCGCGCAAGACCTACGCCGGGGAGGACGGCGCATGAGCTTGCTGACCATCGAAGACTTGGGCGTGCGCTTCCACGTCGAGGGCGAAGATGTCGAGGCCGTGCGCAGTGCTTCGCTGCACATTGAACGCGGCGAGACCGTGGCGCTGGTCGGCGAATCTGGCTCGGGCAAGTCGGTTACAGCGCTCTCGGTGCTGCAACTGTTGCCCTACCCGCGCGCCAGTCACCCCCATGGCAGCGTCCACTTCGACGGTGAAGAGCTGTTGGGCGCTACGGCGGTGCGGTTGCAGGAGTTGCGCGGAAATCGCGTCGCGATGGTTTTCCAAGAGCCGATGACCTCGCTCAACCCGCTGCACTCCATCGAAAAGCAACTGTGCGAAACGCTCATCTTGCATCGGGGCCTGAGCCGCGTGGAGGCACGCGACCGGGCTATGGAGCTTCTTGGGTTGGTCGGCCTCCCCGATGTCGAGGAGCGCTTAGACGCTTGGCCGCACCAGCTTTCGGGCGGTCAGCGCCAGCGGGTGATGATCGCCATGGCCTTGGCCAACGAGCCCGACTTGCTCATCGCCGACGAACCGACCACCGCGCTCGATGTGACGATTCAAGCGCAGATTCTCGCGCTGCTCAAGGACTTGCAGGCCCGGTTGGGCATGGCGATTCTGCTAATCACCCACGATCTGGGCATCGTCCGCCATATGGCCGATCGCGTCTATGTGATGAGCGACGGCGAGATCGTCGAACACAATACCACTGAGTCTCTTTTCACCACTCCGCAACACCCCTATACCCGCACGCTCCTAGCCTCCGAACCCCAAGGCGAACCGGCTCCGATCGACGAGACTGCGCCCGAAGTCATCCGCACCCACAACCTCAAGGTTCACTTTCCCATCAAGCGCGGTCTGCTGCGCCGCACCGTGGGACATGTAAAAGCAGTTGATGGAATTTCGCTCAGTATCCGCGCGGGGCAGACCGTTGGCATCGTCGGCGAATCTGGTTCGGGCAAGACCACCTTGGGCCAGGCGCTCTTGCGTCTGGTGGCCAGCGAAGGCCCCATCGAATTCGACGACCGCGACATCGAGGGCTGGCAGCAAAAGCAGATCCGCCCGCTGCGCCGGCAGATGCAGATCGTCTTCCAGGATCCCTTCGCTTCGCTGAGTCCGCGGCTGTCGGCTTTTCAGATTATCGAGGAGGGTCTGCTGATTCACGCAATCGGCGGCGACTACTACCAGCGCCGCCAGCTAGTAGCCGAGGCCATGGCCGAAGTCAACCTGGATCCGTTGACCATGGACCGCTACCCGCACGAGTTCTCCGGTGGCCAACGCCAGCGCATCGCCATCGCCCGCGCCATGGCCCTCAAGCCGCGCTTCGTGGTCCTCGACGAACCGACCAGCGCCTTAGACAAAACAGTGCAGGCCCAAATCGTCGAGTTGCTGCTGCAACTACAAGAGCGCCACGGCCTAGCCTATTTGTTCATCAGTCACGATTTGAAGGTGGTCCGCGCCTTGGCGAGCGAGCTGATTGTGATGAAGGAGGGGTTGGTAGTCGAGCAGGGCCCGACGCAGGAGGTTTTCGCCGCGCCACAAGAGCCCTACACGCGGGCGTTGATTGCGGCAGCTTTTGACATTGAGGCGATAGAGGACGGAGAAGACGAGTAGGGGGCGGTTTGCGCCATATTTGTTATATGATGTTACGCAGCTATCGTTATCTGCGGTTTCCTGCCGCCCCGCCCGGTGTCCTTCCCGCTCAAGCGGGAACGCGATGCGGATTGGGCGCGACCTCCTGTAGGGGGCGGTTTGAAACCGCCCCCTACGTGCTGAAGCAGTCCTCATTCGGCCGCGTATTGTTATTCGCACTGGTGCTGATGGCGCAGTCGGCCCCCGCCCAGATCTCGGCGTGGAAGTTGGGCGGTGCTGGCCTGGCGTGGAGCGAAAGCGACACCACGCGTCTGTTCATCGACTTCGCCAGCGCGCCCGGCTCCATCCAGCCCATCTACCTGACGCCTGAAAAAACGGTTTTTTCTCACCTCGACAACTGGGTTTTCTGGCGCGACCCCAGCGATATCGTCCTCGGCTATGTCGATGGTGAGACTCCGCGCACCTGGAAGTGGAGCGACGGCTTGGCTGCCCCCAGCGGTAGCCTGCTTATCGACGGCGACGACGCCACCTATTACCCGCCTCGCGCCGTGCCGCTCGAACGCGAGGTCTATACCATGGATCTAGCCGTCGCCGTGCCAGCCGTCTCCTTTGGCTTTACCACCCCTAGCCAGGGCTTCCGCTCCGACGGCACGCCCCTCAAGACCGACGCAATTCCCGGCTACGACGTGTCGATCGCCAGCGAATCCGAGCGGCCCATCGTCGAAGGCACGCTGGAGCCTCTCTCACATATCATCGCCGATGTCGATGAGAATTTCGAACCGCGCGTCGCGATCCCCTTCCCCCGCCGCTACGTGCGCTTCGTGCGCTATCGGCGGCAGGTCTCGGTCCTCGACGAGGACTTTCTCGCCTCCTTCGTCCGCGGCCAATACCGGGACGCCCCACCCGGCACCATTGCCGAGTTTGAGCTCTTCGCCGCGGGCGTGCCCCGCAAGGCCATCTACAAAACCAGCATCACCGACCTCGGCCAATCAGTGAACTTCGGGCGACTGTTCTGGCGGACCACGTCCTTGCGCATGGTCGGCGGAGCGCCCGTGGAGACGCCCGACGCCGCGGTCGGAGTCAAGATCGAGGTGCGCACCGGCCGCGACGGGGATCCCGCCGTCTATCACGAGTACATGGCGACGGGTTTTGAGCGCGTCGTCTCGCGCGAGCGCTACGAAAACCAGCTACGCACCCGCCAGTTTCGTCCCAACCTCGAGTCACCCATCGTCACCCTAGAGCCGCGCCCCGGCCTGCGCGCCTCCATCGGGTACGACGACGAGAACTGGACTTTCTGGTCCGTGCCCTTCACCCAATCGGGCCTGCCGCTCAACCTGCGCAACGGTTCTTATTTGCAATTGCGGATTGCGCTCGAAAGCCGGTCCTTTGACGATTTCGTCCGCCTCGACTCGCTGTGGATCGAGACCGCTCCGCTTTTGGCTGGCGACATTATCGGCGAGGTCGCCCTGCGCTCCGACCCGCAGCCTGCGCGCGGTTTCACTGAGGTCGCCTTGGGGCAGGAGACTGACTTCGTCTATGACCTGCGGGCCGATTTTTCGCAGGTCGATGCCCCGGGCTTTGACGCGCTGCGCATCCGCACGGGGAGCCGCACCCGCTTCGCTGGCCTGGAGATGGGCCAACCGCTCGCAATGGTCGCACCCGCCGAGGTTATCGAGTCAGCAGACGGCCTGCTCGTCCGCCTGCCCACCCGCATCACTCGCGCCGACAACCCGCCGCTGCGCCTGTTCTTCTCAACCGCGCTATTCTCTTTCGCCACCACATTCACCGGCGAGGTCTCCGACAGTGAGCGCGAGGTCTTGCCACAGCCGGTCATCGGTGGCGACGCCGGCCAAGCGCTATCGACCAATAGCCTGCACGTGCTGGGGGTGGCGGACTCTACCCCCAGCGCGGTCCAGGAACTGAGCGTCTCGACCCCGGTGCTGACCCCCAACGGCGACGGCGTCCACGATCGCCTGCAGATCCGCTACACGCTTTTTCGCCTGCCCGAGTTGGTGCCAGTAGTGCTGGAGATCTACGCCCTAGACGGACGCAGGCTGGCCCGCATTGACGCCGGGTGGCAGGCCGCTGGCCCGCAGAAAACCGAATGGGACGGACGCGACGAGGGCGGCGAACTGCTACCGCCCGGCGTCTATCTCCTGAGTGTCGCCCCCAATGCCGAATTTGCCACCTCGGCACAGATCCTCCCTTTGGGTATCGCCTACTAAGGGGTAATGGCTATGTCGAGCAAGCACCTCGCCATCTGCGCCTTACTGCTGTGCGCGGTCCCGGCCTGCGCCGACCAACTGGTCTTCGACAGCGCCGCAGAATGGGCGACCTGGGAAAAGCCCTTCGGCCTGACGCAGGTCGGGACCGAGGGACAATTACAACTGATCAAATTCCGCAAGGATATCAACGCGGTGCAGGATGCCCACTTGTTCGCACACGAGACCAAAGGGCGCGGCGACGCGGTTTTCGGTGGCATCTGGGAAGTGGGCTCCAGCCCGGAGACGGCCGCGCTGGCCATCGACGGCGATCCCGAGACCTTCTGGCAGCCCGATCCGGGTGCGGCACCCGAAGACTGGTTTATCACCATCGACCTAGGTCGCGCCGTACTCGCTCGCGAAATCCGCCTGATTTTTCCCGACCGGGAAGGGGCCCGTCCCCTCAGGCAGTTTACCGTGCTGGTCAATACCGGCGTGCGCATCGTCGCCACCCAAGACGTCTTTCTTTTCCGCTCGGTCTATCGCACCACCCGACCTAATGAGGCGACCTCCATCGCCATACCTCTCGGATTTCCCGGCAACGACAGTACTTTGGTAATCGACGCCGGCCTGCGGGTAGAGCCGGATCGCCGCGACCACTACCAGCTCATCCAGTACATCAGTATCATGGCCGAGGAACAGAGCGCGGACGGGGCCCTCGCCGAGATCGAGGTCATCGGCATCGGTGACAATATCGCCATCGGCACCGACCGGCGCGGCTCCTTCACCGACGGGGCCCGCGCCACGGCCACCGCCAACCTGTTCGACGCTAATCTCAACACCAACAACTCCATTTCCTCCGGCGTTGGCGAACTGGGTTGGAAGGCCAACGGCGTGTGGTTTGGAGTCGATTTGGGCGCAGTGTTTTTCGTCGATGAGATGTTCATCTATTCGATGCGCCAGCAGGAGGGCACCCTCGGCTTTGGCGTCGGCGGCACTGGTCCCGGCCACACCATTCTCTTTTCGGACGGCACCCGCGCCTTAGTCAGCGGCCTGCCGGTAGCAGAGCCCTTCGACTACGCCGAACTGCTCACTCACCTCAACCCCGGCTCCGACCGCCTGCGCTATATCCGCTATCTCTTCAGACCGCGCAAAATGCGCTATTTGTTCTGGCACGGCGTCACCGACAGCGGCTGGGGCCAGGCCAAGTGGGGGGAGTTCATGATCTTCTCACCCGGCTATCCCGCCGAGGTCGTGCTGCGATCCGACTTTATCGATCTGGGTGCCGTAGATGGCCGCCCCAAGGTCATCAACGCACTCTCTTGGGACGCCGAACTGCCCGCGGACACCCGCATCCAATTGCGCTCGCGCTCGGGCAACGCGCTCAGCGAGCAATACACCTTCTACGACAAGAAGGGAGACGAGGTTACCGAGGAGAAATACAATAGTCTGCCCAAGGTTCTCAAAGGCCCTATCGACACTGCCTTGGTGGTGGGCGAGGATTGGAGCGCGTGGAGCAGCGAATACCAGTCCTCGGGTGATCCCTTCAAGTCGGAGAGTCCGCGCCGCTTTGTGCAATTGGAACTGATCTTCGCCACCGACGATCCCGAGTTCGCGCCAACGGTCCATTCGCTAGCGATCGAGTTTGAGGAGGCTTTGGTGCAGGAGGCTTTGGGACGCATCGAGCCGCGCGAGGTGCGCCCCAACGAGGCCACCCGCTTCACCTATGCCTTGGCGACGCGTGCGCTGCCCGCAGATAGCGGCTTCGACCTCTTGCGCTTTACCCTGCCTGGGCCGGTCGATCTCGAGGCTGGCGTGGAGGTGAGCGCGGGGGCAACCCCCATCGATCCTGTGGCGGTGGAAGCGCGGGGCGACTCGCTCTTCATCGCCCTGCCAGAGGTGATCGCCGCGGACTCGCTCGAAGTCAGCTTTACTACCCGGGTCCTGCAAAACGCCGCCCTCTTCGCCCTCGATCTCGGCACCAGCGAGCGACCGGGCCTGTGGCAATCGGTGGAGGCCATGACCCGCCGCGCCAATATCGTGCTCTTGCCTGAACTGACCAGCAGCCGATGGCTCATCGACGACCTCGCGATAGACCCACCGATCTTCACCCCCAATGGCGACGGGATCAACGACCAAGTCGCGATCCGCTTTGCCGTCTTGAAGGTCGCCGCGCCCGCACCGCTGGTGGACATCTTCGACTTGAGCGGGCACCGGGTGGCGCGGTTGAGCCCGTCATCGGCGGGCAGTTTACTGTCTTATCTGTGGAATGGAGTTGATGGACAGGGCGCGGTCGTGCCGCCGGGGATTTACCTCTGCCGCATCGATCTGGGCGCTCAGACTGGCGAGGACGATGCCGTGCGTCTGATCGGGCTGGCGTACTGACGCCCGCTTCACCGCATTCGCGAGTTGCCCATCTTTAGGCTTTCTTTTTTTTTGCGTAGATTCGCGTTAATTCGCGGAGGCTTTGTAGCCTCTTCTTACATGAACCAATGTCATTAGAAAACAGGAGTTAAATGATGAAGATAACTGGCGTCACACCGTGGCTCGTTAAATCACTAGCGCCTTACCTAGATACCGCCGGTGACCGCCCCGACAGCGAACGAGAGTATGTCTTCGTTCAAGTCTCAACAGACGAAGGGATCACAGGGTGGGGCGAAATTACCGGCACCAGCCCAGTAGCAAATAGAGCAGTCTGTGCCATGCTTGCACAAACCAGCAGTCTAATTGAAGGCGATGACGCAACGCGCATTGAGACGATATGGAACAAGGTTTTCCGCGCGTTCACCTACATGGGGACACGGGGTGCCACCTCAAATATCGTCAGTGCTATTGATATTGCGTTGTGGGATATTCGCGGTAAGCAGTTGGGATTACCAATCTATGAACTGGTTGGCGGGGGACCCGTTCGGGACTCGATATCTCTTTACACACATCCAGGGGGTGGGAACGATCCAGAGAGCACGGCAGCGCATTGCAAAGCGATTGCAGAAACAGGTCATACCGCGTTGAAAACCGATCCGTTCCCTCACCATCCAGAAGAAGCCAACGGCTATTTGAGTGGGCAGATGGATGCCGCAGGAGAGGAACAGGGCGCAAATGTGATCGCTGCAATTCGAGAGGCGGTCGGACCTGACATTCAAATTCTCATCGACTGTCACGGCCGGTTTGATGTAGCAACAGCGATTCGGCTCGCGAAAAGGTTGGAACCTTACAACATCGGATGGTTTGAAGAGCCGGTCCCCGTTGAAAGCTACCACGCACTGAAGCAGGTCAGACAGAACGTCAGCGTGCCAATCTGTGTCGGTGAGCGGCTCCAGACCCGCTATGAGTTCGTGCCAGTCCTTGAAAATGAACTCGCGGACTATATCATGCCAGATGTGACGTGGGCGGGTGGTATTTCAGAGTTGAAGAAAATTGCGACGCAGGCGGAGGCGTACTACGTGCCGATCTCGCCACACGATGCAAGCGGTCCCATCAATGTGCTGGCTGGGGCGCATACGATGATGACAGTCCCAAATTTCTACAAATTAGAGACCAGTCGCGCCAAGCTCAACGCTTATGATGTGCTGATCGACCATCCGTTGGATGTCAGAGACGGCTGCCTACATCTGTCCAACCGTCCCGGCTTGGGAATTGAGATGAACGTCGATTATCTGCGCAGTAAAGCAATCGCGCCATTTTCAGGCTGAAGTGTGAAAGCGATGTCACCCCCCGCTGCTTGAGCTCCCACGCCAGTGGCGCGCCGACCCGTTCGCGATGTAGCGCGAATAGTCCGTGTGGACTCAGCCCGCGACGCATATTAAATTTCCCGCTATGACAACGTCCCAAACTTGGATTCCTTTCGAAGCTTCCATCGAGCAAACCCTCGCCCAGTACCCCGAGCCGCTGATGGCCCTAGCGCGCGGCGAGGTGCCAGCCTTCGTGCTGCGCCAGCACTACAACCCCGCCCATTGCCGGGCGCTGATGCAGCGCTTCTACGAGCGCAGCCTGCTCTACGACCCCCACGAGGTCGGCGACGGCCAAGCGCGTCGCGTCGATATTGGCACTAGTTTTGGCCACCACCGCAGCGACCGCGAAAAGTTCCACGCCCACTCCGCGGCGACGCTGGCGTTGTTCGAGACCCTCTTCGACGGCTATGACGATCCGGTCCGCACTATGTACGACGCTCTTTCCCAGCTCGCGCCCGGCAAGGACGTCAAGACCGCGCGCGAGCCGGACGGCCGCCTCTACGGCCCGGCCATTTTCCGCGTCTATCACCGGGAAACCGGCCACGGCCCGCACTACGATTCCGTCGCCAAGCGCACTAAGGCTTTCGATTACCAGATTTCGCGCTTCAAACACCAGTTTGCTGGGGTGCTTTGCTTTCAGAATAGCACCAAGGAAGGCGGTACCGGGGAGCCGTACCTGTACAACTGTCCCTTTCGCCCCGAACTGACAGAGCATCTGGGACGCGAGGAATTTGCTGCTTACGTCGCCCGCGAGGGCATCGAGCGCGTCCAAGTCCAGCTCGAACCCGGCGACCTCTACTTCTTCTTTACCGAAAACATCCATGAGGTGCCCTCCATCGTCGGCGACCAGCCACGGGCGGTGCTGGCCATCTTCTTTGCCATGTCCCCGGACGACGACGAGATCTACGTCTGGTCTTGATCGGCTCTACGCCTAAGAAGTGACCTGCTTCACCGCGCCTTTAGGCGTGACAAATCTCTGGCGGCCCTCGCCTATAAAGTCCTATACTATCGCTACATCGCATCCACGAGGAGATACGCCATGACTCTGCTCCTTGCCCTCGCGCTGTTCGCTTCGCCGTTGCTGGCCGATTCCACTGGCGAGTGGCGCTCGTACGGCGCGACCGCGGCCAGCACCAAATACGCCCCGTTTGACCAAATCGACGCCACCAATTTCGCCCAGCTAGAAATCGCTTGGACTTGGGCCTCGGCCGACCAGCCCATTCTCGACGCCCATCCAGAAATCTGGACCATGGTCTTTGAGGGCACGCCGCTCCAAATCGGCGACAAACTCTACGTCAGCACCTCGCTCAACCTAGTCGTCGCCCTCGACGCCACAAGCGGCAAAACAATTTGGACCTACGACCCGGGTACCTGGAGGTCGGGCACGCCAGCCAACGTCGGCCTAGTCCACCGAGGCGTCTCCTATTGGGAAGACGGCGACGACCGGCGCATTATCTTTGGCACCGGCGACGCCTATCTCATCGCCCTCAACGCCGATACCGGCCAACCCATCCAGAGCTTTGGCGACAACGGCCGCGTCGATTTGACCAAGGGCTTGCGCCGGCCAATCGAACGCGAACTCTACGCAGTCACCTCGCCGCCAGTCATCTGCGGCAACATCGCCGTCGTCGGTGCGGTGGTCCTCGACGCCTTTGCCGTTGGTCGCCCGCCCGACGAGACCATGCCCCCAGGCGATGTGCGCGGCTTCGACGTGCGCACCGGTGCCCAAAAGTGGGTCTTTGAAACCATCCCCCAGGAAGGCGCCTTTGGCAACGAGACCTGGGAAGACGGCTCGTGGAAAAACACCGGCAACACCAACGTCTGGACCCTAATGAGCGCCGATCCCGAATTGGGTTATGTCTATTTGCCGGTGAGCACCCCGACTAACGACTATTACGGCGGTCACCGCCCCGGCGACAACCTCTTCGCCGAGAGTCTCGTCTGCCTGAATGCCGCTACGGGCGAGCGCGTCTGGCACTTCCAGATCACCCATCACGGGATGTGGGACTACGATCTGCCGGCTGCGCCTAACCTCGTCGATATCAACGTCGGAGGCCAAGAAATCAAGGCCGTGGCCCAAGTCACCAAACAAGGCTTCTGCTTCGTCTTCGACCGCCAAACGGGTGAGCCGATCTGGCCTGTCGAGGAAAAACCCGTACCGCAATCCGACATTCCCGGCGAAAAATCCTCGCCCACTCAACCCATTCCCAGCAAGCCGGCCGCCTTTGAGCGCCAGGGCCTGACTGAGGACGATCTGATCGACTTTACGCCGACCTTGCACCAGATGGCCAAGACCATCGCCGACGACTACAGCTACGGCCCGCTCTACATAGCGCAGACCATGGAGAGCATGGATAAGAAGGGGACGATCCTCGTTCCCGGCATTATCGGCGGAGCGAGTTGGGCCGGTGCCGCCGTCGATCCCCACCAAGGCGTGATCTACATTCCTTCCTATACGTTCCCAGCCGTGCTGACCCTGACCAAAGCCACCGACCCCAACGCTCCCTTCCGCTATACCGGCGGGGTAGAATTCGGTCCCGACGGCCCGCGCGGCCTGCCCTTGCTCAAGCCGCCCTACGGTCGGATCACCGCCATTGACCTCAAAACGGGCGAGCACCGCTGGCAGGTCCCCGTAGGCGAGGGGCCGCGCGACCACCCCAGCCTTGCCCATCTCGACTTGCCGCCCTTGGGCTGGGCGCAGCGCAACTTCCCCATCATCACCGAGAGCTTGCTCTTCGCCGCGACTCAGGCACAATGGGATGTGGTCAACAACTCGCCCCGAGGCAACGCCGTCGAGGTCAAAATCAATCCCAATGCGCCCTATCTCTGGGCCTTCGACCCGGACGACGGCGCGCTAATGGGCAAAGTCGAGCTGCCGCGCAACGCCTCGGGCCAGCCCATCACCTATATGGCTGGCGGCAAGCAATACATCGCCATCCCCACCGGCGGAGCCGACCAGCCAGCCGAGTTGGTAGCACTGAGTCTGCCTTGATGATGGAAGGACCGCGCGCATGAATTTGCTATTCCGCCTTGATGCCTCTCTCTGGCCGACCTAGAATCCTTCCGCCAAGACGGATGCGCCGCCATGCCCTAGGTTTTCGCTTGATAAGCAGCGACCATCTCCGTCGTCGCTTTAGTTCCCACCGGCCATCTCAATGAACTTTTTCCGCGGCTTCTCGCTCAACACAACCTGCTCCTTTCTGGTCTTTTCTTTGGGCTTTGTGAACTCGGTCCTACTGGCCGATCAGCTAGGGCCGGAGCACTATGGCACCTTAAGGCTATGGACTGCGCTCGTCATGCTGGGCGTTCTGTTCTTAGGAGAGTGGCTCAGCAAGGGGAACATTTACGTCGTGGGACGCGAGCGAGAACGAGAGGCCGCAATCAACCACACCTTGTTGTATTGCCTCGTCTTGGGTGCCCTCCTGTTGCTGACGGCCCCTTTTAGCTTGGCACTCGCAAAGGTCTTCGTGCCCAGTATCACCTTGGTCCAATGGGTCTTGGGCGTTTGCGTGATTGCATTCACCGTGCTACAACGGGCGGGTTTGTCCGTCTTTTTAGGCGAAGATCGGCTCAAGCCCTACGCACTGCTGCCCGTAGTATTTATCGCCATCTATCTCGGCGGTAATCTAGTCCTTTCCCAGCTAGGATACCTTGAGTTGGAACGGGTGATGGGGGTGTGGGTAGGAGCAGTGGGGATAACGGGCTTGGCTATTTTTCCCCTATTCTTGTACCGGGGATTTCGCTTTCAATGGGGAGGGCGACGCGCGCTCGGGCAAATGCTGCGCATTGGTTCGCGTGGCGAAGTCTGCTTGGTGCTCATGTTTTTGCTGCTCAAGAGCGACCTCTTTTTGATCGAGCGCTTTTTGAGCGAGAAGGAGGTGGGCGTGTATGGAGTGGCGACGAACTTTACGGACATGGTGCAGCGCGTCGCCAACATTGCCTCGGTCATTCTGCTCGCCAAAATAGTGCGCGGGCAAGACGACACGCGGCTCTCTTTGGGCGTGGGCCAAGGCATCTTTATCTTTTCCCTGCTTTCGGCGGTTGTCTTGATCTTCGGCGGACGCCTGCTGCTGAGCGTTTTCTTTCCCTTATATCCAGATGCGTACGAGCCCCTTGTTTGGCTGCTGCCCGGCATGTTGTTTTTGGGCTTCGGGGCCGTGTTCAACGCCAAGCTAATGGGCGAGGGCTACCCCTCCATGACCCTCTGGGCACCGAGCATTGCCTTGGCGGTCAACGTGGCCCTGAATCTATGGTTGATCCCCAAGCTCGGGCTGCGCGGTGCCGCCTTATCCACTTCGCTCGCGTATGCGTTGTGGGGAATACTGACGGCTTCTTATTACTTGCGTCTAAACCAGCTAGGCTGGCGGGCCGTCTTCACGCTGCCCTCTTTTGGGCAAGAGCAAAAGCCACCGGCGAAGTAACCACCATCCGTATGAAGGAGATATGATCTATCTATGAAAAATGCTTACAGTAAACCCGCAGCACTTGAATATATATTTAACCAGAAATACGACTCCGACAATCCGCAACCGGAAATACCGTTTACACGCGAGGAAGTAAGGGATGCGATTATCGCGACAGATGGTCAAGTTCCATTGAACCTGAACAACTTTGTGAAAGACCTTACTCGAAAGGGAGATTCAGACGCGAGAAGTTCTTCCGCTACGCAAGCAAGTTATTTTTTGCGAGAAGGAACCCATAGTGGCTCAATGGGCATCTTCTTTCAAGACAGTGGTCCTTCCGCAGGGGTAATATCTGTAGCTTGTCCTTCAGATTTAGCGGCCAAACCCATTCATATTGCAATCCCCCCTTATATACTCGACCTTCTGCGTCCCGATGAAGGCGGCCTGTTAGCCGCTATAGAGTATGGAGGAATTCTCGACGACTTTTTCGGCGTTCCCAAAGGAACCATAACGCGTGTACAAGCTCCCGTAAAAGTTCAGCCCCATGAACTAGATTGCCTTTTCATAATGAAAGAAGGAAATCGCCGAATACCAATTCCCTGTGAGGCAAAATCCAAAGGGAACGATGTGCTCACTCTAAATCAGATCGTGGGGATAGCTGCTGCAACTCTACAGCGACTCATGGAAGACGATATGGATTTTACAATTCCATTAGGAGTGAAACTCGAAGACAATGGGGATATATTCCTCGCAGAATTTCCCAAGTGCGACTCAAACGATGTATTGCAGCTAAACTCAAAACTCGTAGCCTCTTCGGTTGTGAAGAAAGCTCGATATACACTGGTCCCCAAGCCTCCGAAGTGGTAACTAACTGTTCCATCGCAAAAGAATAACCTCTTCGCGTAAATGCTCTTGCGTCGCTGTAGAAAACCGCGTGCGAAATAAATCAATGTCCGTTACTTCATAACCAAACTCTTCTGCTATACTTGCTAAAAGCTCTCCTGTACGAATTAAAATCCTGAAGAAAGAAGCCTGATCTCCAACGACATAAGCGAGCTGGGCACCTGGTGCTAAAACTCGTTTTAATTCTTCTAAGTGGCGCGCCATCCCTCCAAAATACAATCTCACTACTCGAGCATAGAGTTTTTCAAATCCCGACGTCTTTTCCAACTCTATCCGACGAGCCTCTATCCGATCCGCCAACTCTTGTATGCGTTCATTATCCTCAACCCAGCTCTCGTCTGTATCTGCTTTATACACTGCTCTAGTATTGGACCGGAGCAATTTCTGCTTTTGTCGACGCAGATCGGCACGATTATTTAGATAACCAAGTAGAACAGATTCAAGACGAGTCGTTCTCGTATAATCCTTTTCATTAGGATATGGAGGCGAGGTTATAACAGCATCAAACATCAAGGGCTCTAAGCAGGGATCTACGCTGCGAGAGTCCGTAAGTTTTACTAGCGATGGTACACCTTTGTAGCGCTTGATCTGGGTCTGGCATAAATCATTAGCCATGTCTTTTATGCCCTTTAACCAAGGTGCAATAACCGGAGCATCTTCTTTCGGCTTTCCAACTCCAACTTCTGGACCAAAGCGCAAATTACTGATACTGTAAACTAGCTGTTTAGCAAGTGCTAGCCTTTCATGTGCAATTAGATGTTCATCTGAATTTTTATTCAGGTTATTTATGAGTGTAAGAGCTTTATGGAGTGGTTTCGGGCTTATGGAGTTTTTGATGAGCAGCGATTCTAATTGGGGGGTTAAGGGTTTCAGATTCGTTTCTTTGCCGTTGACAAAAGGCTTGAAAATAGGATCGTCTTCGATGCCTTCCTTTTCTAGTTCAGCTTCTACTTCTTCAGCAACACCCTTAGCATGTTTAACAAGCTTCTCGGGATCTATATCCCATGCTACCTTAGTTTGAGCGAAGAACTGCACCACAGGATTGGCCTCTAAGCCGGCACTGGGAATACCATTCTTCTTGCACTCCACTAGGGTTGTTCCCGTACCACAAAATGGATCCAAGACCCAGTGGTGCTTTGTCAAGCCGAACCTTTCAATGTAGCGACGAACCAAGTGAGGCGGATAGGAAAGAACAAACCGATACCATTCGTGGACGGGCAGATCTTCCTCGTAAATTCGATTTAATTCTTCCCCGGCTTTAGTTTGCACTGCATATACCATCTCTCTACCTTTCTCAATCTTGGACTTCAGCCTCGTCTTCAACAGAAGAGCCGATTGTTTCGCCGAGACTGTAAACGGGAGCCAGTTCGCCAATCATATCACTCATCTTCTGTCTTTCAGACGAGTTTGCCAACAATTGATTAAAGTCCGCTAAACTCATTATGATTGCTTGGGATACATTGCGTCGTTTGACAATATATCTAGTCCGATTCTGGACGACTGAGTCTATTACCTGACCAAAGTTATTTTGCGCCTTGGTCGAAGCTATGACTTTTGTTTCCATAGGGTAAATGCCTCCTGATTAGTTGTTTTAGCTAATATAGTCAATTTATATAGCTATACGATATACCTCTGTCAAGGCCCTAATGGTAGAATCAGAAAGATAGCCTCAGTCGCCTAGGATGAGTTGCGAAACGCCGCGTTGCACTCGGCAGCTAAAAACTAAGGACCGCCATGAACTCACTATTTCGCCTCCAAGCGCCCTCCGCAGCCGACTTGGACTCCTTCCATCAAGACGGCTACATCTTCTACCCAGACGTGCTCAAAGACGAGGCACGGCGCAGCCTGACCAACGAAATCCTCGGCCTCAACTCGGTGCGCGGCTACCTCGACGCCTTGGATGAAAAATCCGCCGCGCCCCAATCCTATTTCGTCCGCCCTTGGAACGACCGCGGCCCGTGCGGCGACCGCCTCATCGACGACCCCTTCGTCATCGCGCTGCTGCAAGCCACCATCGGTCCCAACTATCACTTCTGCCACTCCGCCCTCAACCTCGCCCCACGCGGCATAGGCCCCATTCCCTTTCACCAAGACCACCACCACTGGAAGCACGAAAACCCCGTCAACCTCGCCGAGCGCGACAAGTACTACATCCAAATTCTTTACTATCCCAACGGCTTCACACTCGGCGACCGCAACCTCAAGGTCATTCCCGGCAGCCACCTCGTCGCTCCCACCGCCGAGGCCACGCCTGAGCGCATGCTGGCCGGGGCATACGACGCAGAGGCTGGGCGCGAGCTAAAAGAGATGCGGCTCGCAGTGCCTCCGGGCAGCATGGTCTATATCAACGCGCGGATTTTCCACGCCGTCGAGGCCAAACCCGCGGACTCTCCTCAGCCCTATCGCATCTTCAACATCGACATCTTCAAAGAAGCCGGGCCGCCGCATCGCTATACGCAGGAGATCCCGCCCGAGTGGATTGAATGCGCCAGTCCCCAACGCAAAAAACTCTTTCTCCGCGAGCCTTATACGGAAGGATGTTGGGCGGCCTGAGCGTCTTTCGGCTGGTCATATAGCAATGCAGAAAAATTTAAACGATTCGAGCGGTGGATCTTCTTGTGTATCCTATTCTGCGTTTATCTGCGTCCATCTGCGGATCACCTTGTAAACGATGTAGGATTGCTATAGCAGCACTCGACTCAAGACATTACAATACCACCGTCCACTGTCTTCAGCATACAGCAGCAAATCCGTTTTCACTATAGGAGCTTTGCCATGAGAGTAGCCGCCATCGCCACCATCTACCATCCCAAGTCCCATGCCGACGTCATTGCCACCAAGTTTATGAAGGGCATGTCCACGGACGAGGGACTGATGCCCCCGGAAGTGGACCTAGTATCCCTGTATATCGACCACGTGCTGGAAAACGATATCGGCGTGGGCTTGGCCCAAGAGTACGGGGTCCCCATCTATCCCAGCATCCGCCGCGCCCTGCATGCTGGTGCCGCCAAGCTCGATGTAGATGCGGTGCTGCTCATCGGTGAGCACGGCGATTACCCCTGGAACGAGCGGGGCCGCCACATGTACCCGCGCCGCTATTTCTTCGAGCAAATCGCCGGCGTCTTTGCCGAGAGCGGCCGCTCGGTGCCCGTGTTTTCAGATAAGCATTTCGCCTATGACTTTAGGGACGCCCAGTGGATGTGGGATCGGGCAGAAGAACTGGACATCCCGCTGATGGCCGGGTCGTCGCTGCCCTTGTCTTGGCGCTCCCCTTGGCTGGAACACCCCAAGGAGACGCCCATTGAAGAAGCCCTGTCCATCGGCTACGGCGGCATCGAGGCATACGGGTACCACGCCTTGGAGACTTTGCAGTGCATGGTCGAGCGGCGCAGCAGCGGCGAACGGGGAGTGGCGTGGGTGCAGTGCCTCGAAGGGGACGACGTGTGGAGCGCCCGCGACGAGGGGCTGTGGTCTGGGGAGCTGGCCGAGGCCGCTTGCGCTGCCATTGCCCAAAAGCCGGACGGGCCGATGGAGGAACACGCCAAAGAGCCAGCCGTTTTTCTTATGGAGCACGGCGACGGCTTGCGCACGGCGACATTGATGCTCAACGGCTATGTCAGCGACTTCGCCTATGCCGCTCGGGTAGGAGGACAAGTGCAGGCCACGGAGTTCTACTTGCAGAACGAGGGGCCGTTTGCCCATTTCGGCTATCTGTGCCGCAACATCCAACAGTTTTTCAAAACGGGTCAGTCCCCGTACCCGCCCGAGCGCACCTTACTGACGACCGGGGTTATCGACGCGGCGATGAATTCGCGCCACGAAGGGCACCGCCGCGTCGAGACGCCTTACTTAGACATCGCGTACCAGTCTTACGACCAGCTACCGCAGCGGCCCCTAGGCGCACGGCCCACCGGGGCCTGCATCGATCCACAGTCGCCCGACATCCTGTAGACTTAGCGCCCCCCGCGCCGCAAGAAGGCGTCGAGCGAGTAGCGCCCTGCGCCCGTTAGCAACAACGTGGCAAAGGGGAAAAAGTACAATAGGGCGAATTCCTTTTTTGCCCACGGGTCGTCCCCGTGTACGATAAGCGCGGCCACTGCCATGGTGACCATGAGCGGCACGACAGCCCAGCGGGTGGCGAGTCCCAAAATCACCGCTAGGGCGCAAAATGCTTCGGCTCCGGTAGCCAAGGCCATGCTCAGCGGCGAGCCGACGCCTAATGGATCGGGAAACGAGGAGGAACGCTCCGCAAAACTGGTCAATTTCCCCCAACCGTGGGCGAACAACATCATACCACCGACAGACACTCTCAACAGCAGCAGCCCTAGCGAGCCGCCAACGCCGACCGAAGGCACCGGACCGCACAATAGTTTTCTTAGGCTCATCTTCTCTCCTTGGATTAGTCTGCTTCAATCTTTCAATTCGACGATAATATTCCGCCACGACCCGTCGCCGACGTTAAACGCCTCGTGTACCGCCTCCCCTTCGATCGCGCTGAACCGCACCTCTCCATCCTTCATATCACTAGCCTCCCTGCGGTTTCCCTCTGCATCAGCCGCCTGCAACCGGCCGTCGCCAATAACTACGTATAGATAGTCGTGCTCGTGCCGATGCAGGCCCGTGCTCTCGCCCGGTCCCAACCGCAGATCCCAAACCCGCACCCGATCATTCTCAAAGAGCAACTGCGTTCCCACCTCTGGCGAAATGGTTTTGTTTGCTTCCATAATCCTCCTCCTTTTGCGCCCAAGATATATTTAGGGAGACCTGCTCACAACCCCACTTGCTTGCCAAGGTCGCCACTACAAAGAAGAGGGCTTTCACTACATGCCGTCCCACGCCATCTTCATCAGAAGCGTAGAATCGGAGATCGTCGAGTCCTGCATGGTCGCCTTGGCATAGGCTATCCGCATGAGAATAGTCATACCAGCAATTTTTGCGCTCTTCTTTTTTTTAGGTGCCGCCAGCCGCAACATCGCACCCGATGCCATGACCCGGGCTACGACCTGGAATTCCCACGAGGGCGACCCCGATGTTTTGGGAGACGGCAAGGTCCCTCAAGATGCCGATGCCCAACCCTTCACCTGGAAGACCAAGGGGATTTTGGTATTTGCCTGGGAGGAACCGCTACAACTGGAAAAGTTGCGGATCTACGTCGGTGCCATCGGCAACAACTACCAAGTCCGCGCCTATCTAGGCGGACGCTTAGACGAGACCGGCACCCTGCGCGAACCCGAAGGAGTGCAAACCGCCCTAATCGAAGAGAATGCGCGGGCGGTGGACCAATGGATCGAGATTTATTTCCCCCCCGACACTATGGCCGACAATCTTGAACTATGGACGCTGGGCCCTACCGTCTTCTACGAAGTGGAAATCTACGCGCGTAGCCCGAACGCTACCGCAATCGAGAAGTTGAGCTGGGGAAAAATCAAGACAGGCCAAGGATCACTTTCAGTTCTACGCGAAATACCGTAACTATATCTAGCGACCGCGCAGACATCCGCTGATTGCGCGTTGCACCGACCTCAAATGCGGGAGAGTTGGTCATGCCCCAGATAACAAAACGCAAACTTGCCACTTCGGCCCTACTTCTGCTGATCGCCGCTCTGATCGGCTGGGACATCTACGCCCACCAAGCGCAGACCTTTTTCGTTGGGACGGCGGGCTCGGCGCAGCAAGCCCAAGAGCCCTTGCAGATAGAAGGTCTGCCCCTCCTGCGCCCCGGCACTCTCACCTTGGGTGAGGGTCATCCGACCGTGGCGGTTGCCACTTCGAGCGACCCGGAGTTGGCTTTGTCGGCAGCCCTAAACACCTCCTTGAGCTTCGCGCAGGTGGATGCCATCGTCCGCCGCGCCTTGGATCTAGACCAATCGGAGCGCTCCATTCGCGCCGTCGTCGAGCCAAGCGACTGGGTCGTCGTCAAAGTCAACATCGTGACCAACAGAGGAAATCCCTCCTCGGCATACTACCACAATGGCATTGAACACCCGGGCCAGATCACGGATTTGCGGGTGGTAAAGAGCGTGATTAACTACCTCATCGAGCAGGTGGGACCGCGGCGCATCACCATTGCCGAGGGCGGGGCCGAATCTCCCCGCAAAGGCGAGCCTGGCTTTCCCACCAATGCAGAAGAAGACGGCTGGTCCGCAACCTATCCCGAATTCGGCGATCTCTCGTACATCAAGATGCTAGAAGAGTTCACCGCCATGGGAGTCTCCACCGTGGTGGACACCTCCGACCTCAACTACGCACCCTTCCGTCGTGAACCGGTTCCAGGCGGAGCCATTCAGCGCTTGGGCGTGACGCGCCTGCGGTATTTAGGTGCCCAGTTCGGCTTCCACATAGAGGGCACCGGTAGCTTCCGCAAGGACGGCTACTTCATGCCCGAACCGATCTTAGACGCTGATAAAGTAATTTCCATCGCCGCCATGAAGACCACCATCTACGGCACCACCCTAGGCATCAAGAATTACGTCGGCACCCTAGCCTCGGGGGCCTACGGCGATGGCACCTCCAAGCGCCAGCACTACCAAAACAATCCCGAGCACGGGTACGTGGACCTATTCTCCTACAACCCAGCGGCCTATACCGTCATCGAGGGATTCTGGGGCACCGAAGGCGACGGACCGCAGTGGGGGCAGAACGTCCAGCACAACGTAGTGGTAGCCGGCGGCGACCCCCTCGCCACCGAAGCCGTGGCCAACGTGGTCATGGGGTTCAATCCACTCGACTTGGAGCATCTCTACCTAGCCGCGACCAAGGGCTTTGGCACTTTCGATCTAAACCGAATCCAAGTGGAGGGACGCGCGCCCGACAGCGTGCAGCGCAACTTCGTCAAATCCCGTGGCGGCGGTCGCAGTGGCGCATTCTACGGGCGCGGCATCCGGCGCTGGCTCGTCGCCGGTCCGTTTCCGAATAGTAGCGATATCAGCTCCGAGCCTCTGCCCAACGAAGCCCAGCTATACCCCTTAGAGGGCGAGCCGGCCGGCGATGTAGTGTGGACACAAGTCGAACACCTCGGGTACACCGCTGAAGTCTTACCGTTGGGCGACCTCAATGGAAAGGATCAGGACATCGCCAACTACGCCTTCGCTTTGGTGCAGGCACCACAGGCGCAGGAAGGTTTTCTATGGCTCGGCTACGGCGACTACGCCAAGGTCTGGCTGAATGGAAATGTAGTCTATGAGAACATCGCCCGGCGCAATTTTCAACTGGCCGACCAGAAGGTTCCGATTCGTTTAGCACAGGGGGAAAACAAACTACTCTTCAAGATCGGCAACTCGGCCGGGAACACCGTGCTGGCCGCGCACGTGGTGGACCAAGACGGAGACCGCCTGCCCGGTATCGAATTTCTGCTGCCGGGCGAGATTCCCACGGCCGTAGAAGAGTCAACGGCCAGCCAGCCCCTACCAGAAGCACCGGCGCTGCTGGAGAACTACCCGAATCCATTCAATCCCATCACCCGCATCCGCTTTGCCCTACCCCAAGCAGGTTCTGCCAAGCTGGATATCTACAATGCGGCGGGCCAGTGGATCTGCACCTTGGTCGAGGGAGACGTCGCCTCGGGCTATCACGAGGTAATGTGGGACGCACGCAATGCCTCGGGCTTCAACGTGGCTAGCGGAACCTACTTCGCCGTCCTCAAGGCCGGGGATTTGCGCAAAGCCCGACCTATGACCCTAGTCCGTTGAGCGTGGAGTACCACGACCTGACGCATCCGCTCTGGCAGGCCACCAGCATTGCAGAGTACTACCTGCGGGATACCTACACGCTGCGCGTCTTGGCAAATTTCTGGGATCTGGCGGCCCAACTCTGGTACTTTGTGGTGCTCGGTGCCCTATTCAGCACCCTAGCTTGGCGCTACTTGCCTAAGACTCGGATCCGTCGCGCGCTCCAGCAACGGGCCAACGGCTCCATTGTGGCATCCACCCTGCTGGCCCTGATCTCGCCCCTATGCACCTTTGCCGCCATTCCCGTGGCCGGCCGCCTGATAAACATGGGCGTCCCTGCCGCACCCTTGGTGGCCTTTGTCGTGGCCTCGCCGCTGATGAACCCCTCCCTGTTCGTGTACACCGCTGGCACCATCAGTATGGAAATGGCCGTAGCCCGGCTGATCACAGCGGCCAGCGTCGGACTACTAGCCGGTTTCGCAGTCCAGTCCGTTCTGCGTCGTCTAACGTTTGCCGTCCGCACAGCAGTCCCTGCGGACCACGCTTCGGCCAAGACGGACGGACGGTCTGAAGCCAGAATACTGGCACAGCGCTTCCGTGGCGACCTGCTCTTCATTGTCAAATTCTTCGGCCTGGGAATCTTCATCGCCGCCTTGGTAAAGACCTTCCTGTCCCAAGAACTAGTGCTGGCGCTAGTCGGCCCCGGCAGCGTCTGGGCCGTACCCGTGGCGGTGGCTCTGGGAGTGCCGCTCTACGCCTGCGGCGGCGGCAGTATTCCCATTGTCGAAAGCATGATGCAGATGGGGATGAGTCCGGGGGCGGCCTTGGGCTTTTTCATTGCCGGGCCGGCCACCAAATTCTCCACTCTGACCATGCTTGGGGCGGTCTGGGGCCGCCGCATCTTGCTGTTCTACCTCGGTTTGATGTTGGTCGGAGCTCTGTTCTGGGGGTTTCTCTATCCCTTTGGCGGCGAAAATATCCACGCCAAGTCGGGCGGGGTCTATGAGGAATTGATGAGCCAATAAAAGCGACAGACCTCGTCGAGGTCGCCAGCACGTTCCTCTACACCTACTAGCCCCCCACCCTTGAGACAGAGAGCAAATTGCGTTTTATTTGCGATCCTGTCTGCTAGGAGAAAGACGCCATGACAAATCAAATTGATCACACCTTCAAGGCCGTGCCGACCCACGACGAACTGCGCGAGATGGACCGCGACTTGCGCTTCTATCCCAGCACCGTCGATGACCCCACCACCCTCACTACCGAACAGGTCGCCGCTTTCAACCGCGACGGCTACCTCAAGGGCTTTCGCATTTTCGACGACGCCGAGATTGCCGAGCACCGAGCCTTCTTCGACGAGCAACTGAGAAAGGTCATGGCCGCCGGCTATGGCAGCTTCACCCTCAGTTCGGCGCATCTCAAATTCGCCAAGGTCTATGACCTCATGCACCATCCCAGGATCCTCGCCTGCATCCACGATCTCCTCGGCCCCGAGTTGATTGGCCTCGCCTCGCACTACTTCTGCAAGATGCCCAAGGACGGCACCACCATTTCCTGGCATCAGGACGCCAGCTATTGGCCGCTGACACCTTCAAAGACGGCAACCGTCTGGCTAGCGATTGACGACGCTGACATCGACAATGGCTGTATGCGCTTCGTCGCCGGCTCGCATCTCCACGGCCAACTCGAATTCCGCCCGAGCGACGCCTCGGAAAACAACGTCCTCGATCAGACGGTGGACGATGTCGAGCACTACGGCGAGATCGTCGATGTCGAACTTAAGGCCGGCGAAGTCTCGGTCCACTCCGACCTGCTTTTGCACAGCTCGCACTACAACGAATCGGATCGCCGACGCTGTGGGCTAACGCTGCGCTACTGCACCCCCGATGTGCGCGCGGTCCCCGGCTACTCTTGGGAGAAGGAAGGCGTGCTGATCAATGCCGCCGACCCGGCTGGCCATTGGGGCAACCCGACCCGGCCCGAGCGCGACTACGAGGTAGCCTGAGCCGCCCTTCAGGCGTGCAAATCAATCGCAGGCTAGACCCGCCCGTGCATCTAACAGGTCTGGTCTTTTCTAATAGAGATGCCCATGGCAAACGACAAACCGCACGTCCTCCTGATTTCCACCGACCATTGGTCCGCTTCCCTCTTGGGCGAAGCCAATCATCCTGCCATTCTCACTCCTACCCTCGACGAACTCGCCCGTAGCGGCACCCGCTTCTCCAACGCCTATAGCGAATGCCCGGTCTGCATCCCCGCTCGTCGCACCCTGATGACGGGCACTTCGCCGCGCACCCACGGCGACCGAGTCTTCAAAACGACTGCTCCCATGCCCGAACTGCCGACCGTGGCACAGACCTTCCGCGACGCCGGCTACCAAGCGTATGCCGTTGGCAAGCTCCACGTCTATCCCCAGCGCGACCGCATTGGTTTCGACGACGTGCTCCTCGACGAAGAAGGCCGGCCGCACTTGGGAGCGGTTGACGACTACGATCTCTTCCTCGCAGACCAAGGCCATGCGGGCATGGGGTTCGCCCACGGCATGAGCAACAACGAATACTCCTTCCGCCCTTGGCACTTGCCCGAGGACTGCCATCCCACCACTTGGGCGGCGCGCCAGATGAGCCGGATGATTAAGCGGCGCAACCCGGCCAAACCCGGCTTCTGGTACCTGTCCTTCCGCCATCCGCATCCGCCGCTGGTGCCCTTGCAGAGCTATCTCGACCTCTACCGCGACATCGACATCGACGCGCCGCACCACGGCACTTGGGCACGCGACTTCGACAGTCTGCCCTATTCGCTCAAAGTCAATCAGGGTGCCAAAACCCACCTCAAGGGGCCGGAAGTCCTGCGCATCCGCCGCGCCTTCTACGCGCTCTGCACCCAGATCGACCACCAACTCCGCGTGGTCATCGGTACCCTGCGCGAGGAGGGGCTGCTCGACAATACCATTATTTGCTTCACAGCGGACCACGGCGACATGCTCGGCAACCACGGCCTCTGGGCCAAACGGCTCTACTACGAGCAGTCGGCCAATGTACCGATGATTTTGCTCGGAGGCCGGGACGGACGGGTGCCGCACCACACGGTCGATAACCGCCTCGTCGGCTGGCAAGACGTCATGCCGACCTTGCTCGACCTAGCGGGCATCAACATCCCCGACACCGTCGAGGGTCTATCGATGGTCGGCAAGGAACGGCGCACTTATCTCTACGGCGAATGCGGCGAGGGGACGAACGCCTCCCGTATGATCCACGCGGGACAACACAAGCTGATCTACTATCCAGTCGGCAACCGCGTCCAGCTCTTCGACCTCGCAAGCGATCCCAACGAGCTGAACGACTTAGCGGGTTCACCCGACCACGCCGCAATCCAGGCTCAACTCAGCGAGCGTCTCGGCAGCGAACTCTACGGCAGCGACGAAGCCTGGGTCCAAGACGATCAACTCGTCGGCTTGCCCGACCAGCAATGGGCACCCGGTCCCAACCGCAGCCTCTCCGGTCAACGCGGCCAGCACTATCCCGTGCCGCCCCAGATCGGCGGCGACCAAGTCGTGGGAGCGCCGTGAAACCGCGCAATTTCCTCTTCATCCTGTCCGACCAACACCACCGGCTCGCCAGCGGCTGCTACGGCCATCCGCTGGTGCAGACGCCTCATCTGGACGCCTTAGCTGCACGCGGCACCCGCTTCCAGAACGCCTACACCAACTGCCCGATCTGCGTCCCCGCGCGCGCCTCGCTGGCCACCGGCCGCTACGTGCATCAGATCGGCTACTGGGACAACGGGCATCCCTACGATGGCACACCTGTCTCTTGGCACCAGCGCCTGCGCGAACAGGGCTTCTGCTGCGACTCGATCGGCAAGCTACACTTCAAAGGGCAAGGCGCAGACCACGGGTTTAGCGAGGAAATCGAGCCGTTGCACGTAGTCGATGGCACCGGCGATGTACTCGGCTGCATCCGCGATCAACCGCCCTTGCGCGACAAGCACGGCGAGCTTGGGCGGGCGGGCGCGGGCGATTCGACTTATTTGCAGTACGACGCCCGCTGTACCGAACACGCCTTGCGCTGGCTCGCCGAACACCGCAACGATGATAAGCCTTGGGCCGTTTTCCTCAATTTCGTCTGCCCGCATCCACCTTATATCGCCCCGCCGGAAATCTACGCCCAATACCCGCACGCAGACGTGCCGCTGCCACCGCAGTGGACGCCTGACACGTGGCCCGATCATCCGGCGATGGACTACTTCCGCCGCTTTTTCCACTTTGACTCAGGCCACAGCGAAGAAACGGTGCGGCGAGTTACAGCCGCGTACTACGGGACCACGACCTATCTCGACCAGCAGATCGGTCGCGTACTCGGCGCGCTCGACGAACACGGCCTGACGGATTCCACCCGCGTACTCTACACCTCCGACCACGGCGAGTGTTTGGGATCCCGAGGCATCTTCGGCAAGTTCACGCTCTACGACGAAGCAGCGGCTGTGCCGATGATTATGGCCGGGCCTGACGTGCCGGAGGGGAAGGTGGTGCAGACGCCGGTTTCTTTGGTGGATTGCTTTCCAACCGCGCTCGAATGCGTCGGAACCGCATTGATCGACGAAGATCTACCCGGTCGGTCGCTGTGGCAGCTCGCGCAAGAGGACGATCAAGAGCGCACCGTCTTTAGCGAGTATCACGCACTCGGCACTGAGCACGGCACCTATATGCTGCGCCGCAATCGCTACAAGTACAATTACTACGTCGGCGCACCGCCGCAGCTTTTCGACTTGTCAGAGGATCCCGACGAGCTAAACGATTTGTCCGGCATCCCAGAGTACCAAGAGCTATTGCGAGACTGCGAAAGAGAACTGCGCGCCTTGCTCGACCCGGAAGCGATTGACGAGCAGGCCCATGCCAGCCAGCGGGCAACCATCGAAGCGGCGGGCGGGACTGCTGCGGTGATTCAACGCGGAGCCTTCGACCACTCGCCGACGCCCGGGGAAAAGGCCGCGTTTAGATCGCACAAGTGATGCTGATAGCGCACTGATACACAAGCGCTGAGCGCAATTTGCCCGGACGTACCGTCGGCCTTTTCTTCTTTTTATGCCCGACACCCCAAGCAACCCGGCAAACCCCAGTCACAGACTTTCCCCCGCAGCTCGTCGCCGCAGCCAATCGCGGCTGATCGGCGTCGCCGTTAGCGGCTCGATCAGTAGCGCCCTCCTCACTTCCCTCGTCCCCCTCTTTCTCCTCTCGCTCAATGCTTCGCCTTTTCTCATCGGCTTAGTCGCCACCAGCGAGTATGTACAGAGGATGGGGCGCGTCGTCGGGTTGCAGCTAATGCACCGCACCGGGAAGGCCGGAATCTTCTTTTGGGGCCGACTCTGCTCGTTTCCGGCGGGGCTAGCACTGGCGCTGCTGGCGTTCTATGGCGCAAACGGGGTTTGGGCCGCTTGGATCGGCCTAGCCCTGTTTAGCGCACGCGGTCTCGCATACCAAGCGGGCAACACCGCTTGGTGGCCCCTAGTCCAAGACAACACCGCTAGCAGTGGGCTTGGAGCCTTTCTAACGCGCATGCGTCTTCAGCAGCGCCTGCTCGAACTCGTCTTGCCCATCCTGATCGGCTGGTACCTCGGCTCGCAGCCCATGGCTGACGACTTTGGGCCGCTCTTTGCCCTAGCGGTTTTCTCCACCTGCGGTGGTGCCTTCTTGGTGCGCGCCGTAGCGGAGCGACCTCTGTCCCCGCCCGGCGAGGGCCTCATTCGCCGCTTGCGCCAAACCTTAGCTACGCCCCAGATGCGCGCATACGCGCTCTTTGTCATGGCCCGCACAGCCGTGCTAGCGGCGACTTTTCCGCTGTGGGTCGTGGCGCTCACGGATTGGGGGCTGCCCGTTAGCTACTTCGTCTGGATGACGCCAGTACAAGCCCTCGGCTATGTGGCGGGGCTGCATGGCTGGGGTCGGATGGTGGACCGGCACGGCAGCCGGGGACCGCTGACTATCACTCTGTTGCTACAAGCGGGCATGGCACCCGCTTGGCTCTTTCTGCCTACAGGACTCCCGTGGATCGCACTGTGGGCGGGGATCGTCTATTTGCTCTGGGGCGCACTGGACGGCGGCCATCAGATGGGACAGTCGCGGGCGATGATCGACGCCGTCTCCAAAGAGTACCAGGCCGAGGGGTTCTCCCTTGCAATGTACGCTTCGGCACTGGGCGGTATTGTCGGCGGCGTCGCGGGTGGGGCTTGTTTCCAATGGTCTGCTGCGCTGGCTGGTTCGCGGGGACCGCTTTTTTACTTGTGTGCAGTCCAGTTCGCGTTTGTTGCGGCTTGGCTGCTCAGTACTCGGCTGGCCGGTTACCGGGAGCAAACCCCTGTGCGCCGCTTCTTGCGCTTGTCATCTTAGAGCCTCCGTCGTATGTTGCTTAATCTTCACTTCAAGATGCCCATGGACGCATGATTCACACTGCAAAGGCCCTTGCCGAACTCGTCGAACGCGCCCTAGACTGTGAGCGCGTTGCCCTAGACACTGAATTCGTTTGGAACCGCACCTACTATCCCAAGCTAGGCGTGATCCAATTGGCCCTCGCCAACGGCGACTGCTACCTGATCGACCCGGTGGCGATTGCGGACCTCTCGCCCCTTGGTGCCCTGTTAGAGCACCGAGAGGTTGAACTGATTCTCCACGACGCCCAACAGGACTTGGCTATTCTGCGCCGAGCCACGGGTGCTTTCCCGCGCAATGTCTTCGACACCCGCTGTGCAGCCGGGCTTGCCAATATGAGTTCTACCACTTCGCTGGCCGAGCTTTTGGCGCAGACTCTCGGCGTGGTCCTCGACAAGACCGAGACGCTCACCAACTGGGTCCGTCGTCCTCTTTCCGAGGACCAGCTAGCGTACGCCATTGAAGACGTGCGCTATCTGCACGAGGCGAGCGATGTGTTGCGGGCGCGCGTCGAGGAAATTGGTCGCAGCACCTGGCTGGCGGAGGAAATGGCTACGTACGACGACCCCAGTCTATACGAGGAGCGAGACCCACGCGAGCAATTCACGCGGATCAAGGGCACGGGCCGCGCTTCCCCGCGCGAGCTGGCCATCCTCCGCGAGTTGACCGCTTGGCGCGAAGAGGAAGCTCAGCGCTGCGACCGGCCGCGCAACCACGTACTGACGGACGAAGTCCTCGTGTTACTGGCCCGGCGCAAGCCCCAATCGCTGGAGGAACTGGGTCGGCTCCGCGCACTCGGCAAGCACCGCTATGACCGCTACCTGCTCGAACAGATTCGCCGAGGCTTGGCCGTCCCCGACGCAGAGTGCCCGCCCCGTCCGCGCCGACCGCTGCTCGACAAAGAGACCGTCGAACGCAAACTCTCCCAGTCCATGGATCACTTGCGCCGCCAAAGCGATGCGGCGCAGATTGATGCTCCTTTCGTTGCGGCCCGCGCCGAAGTGCGCAGCCTAGTCATGGACGCGGTCGCGGCCACGCCCGAGGATCATCGCCTCCTGCGCGGGTGGCGGCGCGATTTCATTGGCGAAGCGCTATACGGCATCGCTACCTGCCCCGAGCAGTCCGGCCACACTTGATGTGGCCGCGTGAAGCGTGCCGCACAGGGTCAGTTAATTAACTGACGTTACGCAGCTTTTGTCTCCAACTTTCCCATCCCTGTAACTTTTCCGCTACACTCACAGCACCTCCTATCCCCCACCGCCCCTCTGAGCCGCCCCCCTAGCACGATTTTTGCCTATTGCGGATACCACCTCACCCGAAATCCAGTTCGGATGGTTTGCCAAGCCCGAATTACTAACCGATCGCCATGGCCGAAATCGACATCGTTTCCAAGCACCTGATTCAAACCTACCCGGCCGACTTCGCCCGCTTCGCCCTCCAGCGCAACGACATCCAAGACGTCAAAGTGCTCGACACCGAGCAACCCAACGTCCGCCGCCCCGACAGCCTCCTCCGCGTGCGCGTCGGCGGCAAGGAGGTGTTGGTCCACCACGAATTTCAAACCACCGATAGCACCGACCCCCCCATGCCCCGCCGCATGGCCGGCTACATCGGTCGCCTGATCGAACGCTACGGGCTGCCGGTGCATTCCTATGTCCTCTACCTGCGCCCCGATGCCGGACGACGCGATCCGGGCTACCACCTGCAAGAGCATCCCGACCATCTAGTCGTGATCCGCTACAAAGTGCTCCGTCTGAGTCAGCTCCCCGGTCAGGCCGTGCTCGACAGCGGGTCGGTGGGCTTGCTGCCGTTTGCACCCCTGATGCAGCCGCCAGCCGGACAGGCTGAGGCCGCGTGGCTGGAGCAATGTGTGGCCAAGGCGTGGGACATGCCGCTGGCGCGGTCGGTCAAAGCCGATGTGCTCACCGGCTTGACGCTGTTGAGCGGCTTAGTGTATAATCCTCAGACGATCACGGCCATCGTTTCCAAGGAGAGTCTCATGGACCTCATGCGCGAATCCTCGTTTGCCCAATACCTAACCCAACAAGCCCGCGAGCAAGCCCGCGAGGAGGGCATTGAGCAAGGCATTGAGCAAGGCATCCGCGAAAGCATCCAAGAAGTGCTAGACCTGCGCTTTCAGCCGACGGCCGTGCGCCGCTTAGCTGACCAGATTGCGGCCATTAACGATGTGCCGCGTCTCAAGCAGTTGTTTCGGGCGGCCATACAGGTGCCCAGCCTCGAAACCTTTAGGAACCTGCTAGACGCCGACGAGTAAGATGAGATACCCGCTAGGCCCTTGACGCCCGCCTAGTCCGCTTGCAAGACATTTTTCAACGGCAACTCCAGTACCGCGACGCCGATATCTTAGACGCCGGGAAGTTCACCTACGGGGCCGACTCAAGGCCCTCCGATGTCCCTTCGAGGAACTACAAACGCTCAAAACTGCGTAACGTCAGTTATTACAATATGGGCATTGAGACGTCGAGAAAGGAGGTAGAAGGAAAGCCTATGGCACAAAAGCCCCGCAACAATGTGCGGGGCTTTTGTTGTACGCCTATGTTAGCGAATAGGCTTAAGATCCAACCCTTCAGTCACGTCATCCCATGAAGTAAATGCACCACCACCCCTGCTTAGAGCGCCAACATGCACACCAACAATATGAACATTGCCGTCTCTGTCAGGAAAGGTGTAAACCGGTCCGCCACTATCACCCCTAATGGTAGTGTCAGCCTCTTTATTTATCGGATATACGTATCTAGACACATTTGATACAGAAAATAGCAATTTTCCACCCACCACCTCCCCATCTGGCGTGCTACCACTCGCAGACCCGAATATTCGCACCTTGAGACCAATAGTTGGGGTTTTTGAACCGACAACAGTATAGATAGCACGGTTCTTGCCACGAACAACAAGTGAGCAGTCGTTGCGGTATGCCGGTACACCGTGATCGGTCGGGTGTTTCCTGATGCTACACCGCTGTTTCGTACCGTTGTTTGTACGGTAATGGTGGTACTTGCCTGTGTCGCCGTTATCGTCGGGATAGAGAAGTCGGGCACATTGGTTGTTGTCTGTGCCGGCTGGACACGTATCTCTATCGGTGCCGCACAGGCAGGGACGGTGTCTATGCAAAGGTAGTAGTGATAGGTTTGGGCCGTTGAGACGGCAGGGACGGTGACCGATACAGTGACCGGCGCGTCTGCTCCTGCGGCAATGGTGCCGGTTGCTGCACGCCCCTCCTCAGTCCCGCTAGTGTGCGGGGTTGTCGTCGGCTCTTTGTGCCGGTACACCCTGATCGTCGCCGATGCAGCCGATTCGGTTCCGTTGTTCGTCACCGTTGCCCGAAGAACGGTCGCGTTGCCTGACCGTACCGAAAGCGGCACGGAGGTGTTGGTGGCGATCGTGAGATTTTCGTTCGGCTCCGGCTCCGGGGCGTCTGCTGCGCCGTTGACGCGAATCACCACATTGTCCACCGCAAGTATTTCTTGGACGTTGGCGTTGTATGCAACACTCGGTCGTGCGATGAACTGAATGGTGAACGCATCACTGAGGTCGGTGAGGGTGTATGTTTCCGTCTGCCAAGTGCTGTCTCCCGCTCCCCATGTATCCAGACGGGTGTACTCACCGTTGTTGCCGATGGCAACGGCAAGATACTCATTGTCACCGATACCCTCATCAACGAACCGGTCAAACAAGAGGGTCACCTCCTCATATGCAGAGAGGACCCGAGAGAATAACCGGCACACCATCCAGAATACGGGCAACCACCACGTCAGCCCCTTCTTTCCCGAGAATAGCCCCCCAGACAACCTCGGTAGCTTGGTCGAGTTCAAGCATACTCATGCTGTCTTCAGGCATACTCATGCTGTCGTTGAGCGGGGAGCTATCAGGGGGAAGGGGATAGATGACCCCCGGCCCTTGATACGTTGTCAAAAACAAAGACGCAAGAACACCGGCCATTCGGACGCCCTTTTGACGGTCAACGGGTTTTAGTTACATGTTGCGGACGGCTCGCCATTATCGGTGAGGTCCTGTCCATAAGTCGAGCCGATCTAGCCCCAAGGTCTTTCGGCCGGGACTTTGCGAGATAGCCCCTGTGCTCTATAATCAGGGGGATATGCGGCTGACCAGATTATCGAAGCCCATCCCGAACGGACTGACTCAGGAGATGGTTTTAGCCGTTCCAGAGTAACGCGACGCTCTTCCTCTTTCTTGCAGACAACAGATGCTCAACTTATTGCGTAGCCAATTTCTCGAATGGGGCTTCGGCCAAGACCTCAGCGAAGACCTCGCCGCACTGGTCGCCTTGGCCGTGGTGGCCTTCGTCGCCTTGCTCGCCCATCGCCTAGCCAGAGGCCCTCTGCTCCGCGGCCTCGCCGCCATCATTCGCCGCACCGATTTTCCCTATGACGACGCCCTAGTCGAGTGCCGGGTCTTGCACCGGCTGGCCCATCTAGTCCCCGGCCTCATCTTCTACCACTTAGGGCCAATGGCCTTAGACGGCCACCCCGTTTCCGTCAAAATCATCCAGACCGCGGCGCATATTTATTTAGTGCTCTCCGGCTTACTAGCTGTTGAGGCGTTGATAAACGCGGGCGTTAGCATTTATCACAGCACGAGGGACTCGCGCGAAGTCTCCATCAAGGGGCCGGTGCAGTTCCTCAAGATCATCCTTCTTTTGCTCGGCAGCGTCCTCGTCGTCTCAATCCTAATCGGCCAATCGCCGCTCTACTTGCTCGGTGGTCTGACGGCGATGACCGCGGTTTTGCTTTTGGTCTTCCGCGACTCGATCCTCGGGTTGGTCGCCGGCATCCAGATCTCGGTAAACCGCATGGTCACTTACGGCGACTGGATTGAAATGCCCCAGTACGGGGCCGACGGCGACGTGATCGACATCACGCTGACGACGGTCAAGGTGCAAAACTGGGACAAGACCATCACCACCATCCCCACGTACGCGCTAATCGGCGAGTCGTTCAAAAACTGGCGCGGTATGCAGGAGTCGGGCGGGCGGCGGATCAAGCGGGCGATCCACCTCGACGTCAGCACCATCGTGTTTTGCGACGAGGAAATGCTCACCCGCTTCGCCAAAATCCAGCACATCACCGCCCACATTGAGCGCAAGAAACAAGAGCTAGCCGAATACAACAAGCTCAACCAAGTGGATCTCTCGCATCTGGTAAATGGCCGACGCATGACCAACATCGGCACCTTCCGCGCATACATACAGGCATATCTGAAAAACCATCCGCAAATCAACCAAGAGATGACCTTTCTGATTCGTCAGCTAGCGCCGACCTCCAAGGGGCTCCCCCTCGAAATTTACGTCTTTTGCAAGGATATAGTCTGGGCTAACTACGAGGCGATTCAGGCCGATATTTTCGACCACATCTTCGCCATTGTGCCCGCCTTTGATCTGCGAGTTTTTCAGGAGCCGACGGGGACGGATTTTCAGGCGCTGGGGGAATCGCAGTGAGATGAGCTGTGTTGCCGTCAGAAATTAAAAATATCGCTATGCCCACTGAAAACTTACTCTACACCACCGTATCCAGTTCCATCGGCGAGTTGCTCCTAGCCGGCGACTCCACGGGCTTGCGACACATCTATTTCGAGAGCGGCGACTTTACCCCGCCGCCGGATTGGCAGGCCGTGGCTGCTCTACCCTACCCGGTCGCCGACCAGCTCGATTCCTACTTCGCCGGTCATCTACGCAGCTTCGACCTGCCACTCCATCCCCAAGGAACGGCGTTTCAGCGCAAAGTCTGGGCCGCACTCTTGGAGATTCCCTACGGCGAGACGATCTCCTATTTGGAGCTAGCTCGCCGTATCGGCAACCCAAATTCGGTCCGCGCTGTCGGCTTGGCCAATGGCAGGAACCCCCTGCCGATTGTCGTGCCTTGTCACCGCGTCATTGGCAGCAACGGTGCGCTGGTCGGCTATGCCGGAGGGCTGTCGATCAAAAGGGCGTTGCTCACCCTCGAAGGAGCGCTTGCGTCGCCAATGCTGGCGATGGGAAGCTCTCCTCAACTCGATCTCTTCTAAGGCTGGAGGTTTCATGTCCACGTATCGCATTGCTATCATCGGCACGGGTCGCGTCGGCTATCAGTTCAGTTTCTCCGACCTGCCCGACAACCACGCCGCCGCCGTTGTCCAACATCCCTCCTGCGAGTTGGTCGCCGGCGTCAACCGGGGGCGCGAAAAACTCGACGCCTTTGGCGAGCGCTTCGGCGTCGAGGCGCTCTACCACGACTATCGGCAAATGCTCACCGAAGTCCAGCCCGACATCTGCATCGTTGCCACCCATCCCGAACTCCACGCCGAAATGGTCACCAACTGCGCCCAAGCCGCCTCGACCCGAGCCATCATCTGCGAAAAGCCAATGGCCCTTTCGCTGGAGGAATGCGCCCAGATGATCGCGGCCTGCCAAGCGGAGGACGTGCTCTTGCAGGTCAATCACAACCGCCGCTGGCACTCCGAGTGGGTTCTCGCCAAAACGCTCCTCGACGCGGGGGCTATCGGCGAGTTCAACCACATCTACTGCTACATGGATGGCGGCAAGCCGGCCCCTTGGTGGCGCAGCGAGAACGAAGGCCCTTTACTGCACGACTTCACCCATTATTTCGACCTGATGGATCTTTACGCTGGCGAGGTGGATTGGCTGTGCGGCATGGCTGAGCAGCGCATGCGTCCCTGGGCTGTAGAGGATTTTTCGGCCGCCATGCTCAAATTCAAAGGGGGAGCCACCGGGCTGATCTGCGGTGCCGAGCTGACGCAGTACAACGACAACGCCTTCGAGCTGCGCGGCTCAACCGGCCTGATCCGCATGGATGCTGAGCAAGTCCGCCTCTTTCAGTCCGAGGTCACGCTGTCCGAGCCTGACAGCGGCTTTGAGTGGAGCAGCCTCAAAGAAGTCGAAGTCGAACGGCCGGCCCCGGTCTCTACGTACGTCGCAGCACTGTCCGAGTTGATCGATGCTCTTGAAGGACGCGGCGCCTTGCGCAGCGACGGCGCTGTGGGTCGCCGCTCGCTGGAAATGGTCATGGCCATCTACCAGTCGCAGCTAGAGGGCAACCGTCCCGTTCACTTTCCCGTCTCGCTCGCCGAATCCGGCGTCGAAGCACTGCGTCGGGCGGGGAATTTTAAGGAGCAAGAGGCGTAATCTCCTCAGCCATTCAGACAGGCAACGCCATCGCGAATCTTCCATGATTTGAACGATTCGAGCGGTGGATCGTCTTGTTTCTACTATTCTGCGTTTATCTGCGTCCATCTGCGGATCTTCACGCATAGCTTCGCTCGGAGAATAGACATGGTCAAAGCCAAAACGCGACCGAAAAACAAAAGCCGCGTCCGCAAAAAACTCCGCGTCGCCTTCATCGGCGCTGGTGGCCGCGCCCTGATGGCCCACTACCCCTCACTGCGCGACATCCCCGAGGCCAAACTAGTCGCCGTCGCCGAACTCGACGAACAGCGCCTGCACAAAACCTGTGACCTCTACGACATCAAAGGCCGTTACAGCGACTACCGCCAAATGCTCGAACGCGCAAAACCCGACGCGGTTTACGCCATCATGCCGCCACACCACCTTTTCGACATCTGCGCCACCGTGATCGAACACGGCTGCCATCTCATTATCGAAAAACCCCCCGCCGTTACCACTGAGCAGATCCGCCAACTCGCCGCTTTAGCCCGTCGCCACAACGTCCTGACCGGCGTCGCCTTCCAACGCCGTTTTGCCCCCGTCATTCGCCGCGGCAAAACCCTGTGCGAAAAACGCGGCACCGTGCACACCGCCCACGCCAGCTTCTACAAAAACTGGGTCGGCGGCGCTCCCTACTATCGCGGAGCGTTGGACATGCTTACCTGCGATGGCATTCACGCCGTCGATACCCTGCGCTACCTGTGCGGCGGCGAAGTCGAATCCGTCGCCAGCGACTCGCGCCGCCTCGACGCCGACCACTGGAATGTCCACTTAGCCCTAGTCCGTTTCAGCAGCGGGGTCACCGGACTCTTGCTCAACAACTTCATGGCTGGTCGTCGGATATTCAGCGTCGAAGTCCACGCCCCCGGCATCTCCTTCTTCGGCGACCCCGAAGAGGGCGGCCAGCTCTACGCCGACAACAAGACCGAGCCTATTGACGAGTTGGACCCTACCGTCCTAGCCGGTAGCGCAGAGGACTATCGAGCCTTCGGCCCCTACGATATCAACCGCCATTTCGTGGATTGCATGTTAAAGGGAAAAGACCCCGAAACGAACTTCGACGACGCGACCAAGACCATGGAATTGGTCGACGCGATCTACCGTTCGCAGATTTGAGTCTAAGGGCGACCACAAGAGTCGCCCCTACGTATGGCGTGCAGGCAGGAGATAACTTCTAGTCTTGTTTCGTTCCCCACCGCGTCGCAATAACTGCATCCATGAAAATCTGCCCCAAGTGAAACACAATACAAGGTATTGCTAGCAACCCCTTCTGCTCGGGCGAGACTGCCGAATCCGGCAAAAATGCCAGCACCGTCATCGCCACCGGCAAGGTCTTCTGGCTCGCCATCAGCACGACGGTCTTGCGCGCCGCCGCTTCGAGCTGCAAAAGCACGCAAGCGCCGCCGTTGAGCAGCAGGTAGAGCGCGTGGATTGCCAAGCCAGACACTACCAGAATCAACAAGCTCGCAGGTTCTATCTGGGCTAGCCGCCCGGAAGACTCGCTGAATTTCATCCACGGAATCGAGATCAGCGCTGCATTACTGGCCAAAGTCAACCGCGAGCGCTGGGCGTCAATCCAATCGACGGCGAAGCGCCGCAGGTACTTGCCGACGCCCAAGGGCAGCAAGATCGAAAGACAGAGTTTGGCGAACAGATCGCTAGCCGAAAGCTCGACTTGGCCTAGAGAACTCAGCAGATGCGCCAACACGAAAGGCACCGTAAAGATGCCGGCGATATTGGTCAGCACCGTCAAGAGCAAGGCCAAGGCTACGTTGCCCCGGGCCTGCGCCGTCAGCGCCACGCCCGAAGTCAGGGTCGTCGGCATGCAGCAAAACAGGGCCAGACCGAATTGGAAGGCGGGTTCCATTGGGAGTTGGAACGCGATCGCGGCCCCTATAAAGGGCGTGGCGAAGAGAATCGAAACACAACCCCACGACGTCGCCTTCCATGCGGCGAGAGCGGCGTGGACTTCGTCGGTCTTCAGCATCAGCCCCGAAAGGAAAAAGATGAGGCCAACCGCGACGTACTGCGTGGGCAATTCGGCCATATAGAGGCCTGGACGGGGAAAGAAGAAACCCACCACGGCCACGACCAACAAACCAACGGGCAGAAATTGTCGTAGAAGGAAACCTAGCATTGTTTGCTCAAAAAAAGGCCGGACGGTGTCCGGCCTGATAGATAGAAGCTATGTCCTCTCAGAATCTACTCGCTCTCTGCTAGGGCAACCATGGGGTAGCCATAACAGACCGCAGAGGTTTCACGCTTTCACGTCGCCATTGCGGAGCTCTAGGGCATCTTCGCGGAACATCTGGAGGAACCCATTGGCCGCCGGTTCTTCCGAAAACAACACGCGCAGAAAATGGACCAACCGCATCCGCGCTTCCGTGCTGATTAGGTGCTCGACCTTGCAGGCGTCGATCATTGCGTCGTCCTCGTCCATGCCGAGGGCGTCTCTGAGGAACCGCTGCACGACCAAGCGCGTTTCCTCGACCTCCTGCACTACTTTTAAGCCCTGGTCGGTAAGTTCGAGGAAGCGGTTGAGATCCTCTTGCACGTAGCCGCGTTCCTTGAGGTGCTTCATGGCCGTCGAGACGCTGCCTTTGGTGATGCTCAGGTGCTTGGCAATATCTGAGACGCGGGCGTAGCCGTGCATCTCGCGCAACTCGTGGATCGCCATCAGGTGATGTGCCGCGCTGTGGCTTAGTTCGTTTTCTTCGTACGCTCTCCAGACTTCCTCAAACATGCGTTTTGCCTTTCTGTCTCCGCCTAAGTCGCAGGGTCTCGTATTGGGTCATTGGCCGAGCTGGCGCAGTAAATCCACACAGCGGTTGGAGTAGCCCCATTCGTTGTCGTACCAGCCGAGGACCTTGACCATATTTCCTTCGAGAACATTGGTCGACAGCGCGTCGAAAATACACGAGTGCGGGTTGCCTATGATGTCGGCCAAGACCAGAGGCTCCTCGGAATATTCAAGGATGCCAGCCAGCGAGTTGGCCGCGGCGGCTTGGAACGCCGCGTTGATTTCTTCGGCATTCACTTCGCTTCTGAGTTCGGCAGTAAAGTCGGTCAGCGAACCGTCGGGGGTTGGCACGCGAATGGCCAAGCCGTCGAGCTTGCCGTCGAGCTCGGGTAGCACCTCACCTACGGCGGCTGCGGCCCCCGTGGTTGTCGGAACCATCGATGCCGCCGCTGAGCGCGCTCGCCGCATGTCGCTGTGCGGGGCGTCGAGCAGGCGTTGATCGCCGGTGTACGAGTGAATCGTATTCATCATGCCTTTGACGAGGCCGAATTTTTCGTGGAGCACTTTGACCATTGGGGCTAAACAGTTGGTCGTACACGAAGCATTGGAAATGATCTCGTGGTCCGCTTGGATGGCCCCCTCGTTGACGCCCATGACCACGGTTATGTCCGCGCCCTTGGCCGGAGCGGAAATGACGACCTTCTTGGCCCCAGCGCCGATGTGGGCGCGAGCCTTGCTGGCCTCGGTAAAAAATCCCGTCGCCTCCAGCACTACTTCGACCCCTAAATCGCTCCAAGGCAGGTTGGCGGGGTCGCGTTCGGCCAAGATGCGAATCGCCTTGCCATCGACGACCAAATCGTCGCCAGCAACCTCTATCTCGCCGGCGAAGCGACCGTGGGTGGAATCGTATTTGAGCAAGTGGGCAAGTGTTTTGGCATCGGTTAGATCGTTGATGGCTTTGACCTCGAGCCCACCTTGCTCGATAGCCGCCCTGAACACTAAGCGGCCGATTCGACCAAAGCCATTAATAGCAACAGGTAATTCTCCCATTTTCCAGTGCGTTCCTTCCTGTAAACGGTAGTAGATATAGGAGTCTGAGAAAAGTCAACCGCTCATCCCTGCGGGCCATGCGACGATCTAAAAGAATATGGTAGCAAACGGATGAACGGAACTTTACAGCCCGATGTAAAAACTTATATTGCACAGTTGCGGGAAGCGGGCAAGGCGGGCAAATCGGACTTGATTCTCAATTTTTGTCAATTTTTGTGTTGCAAGAAGCTAATGAATAAACCCGGCCTCAGCAAGAGCACTACCACTGGCCGAGATGCGCGCTGGTGGGCAAGCTGAGGGGCTGGGAGGACGATCAAAGAACAGAGAAGCGATGCGAGAGCAAGGCGTAGCCTTGGAAAAAGCGCTGCTGTGCATCGACGAGCAGCAGCGGGCCTATATCGAACAACTGAAATCCTTTATCCGCATCCCCAGCGTCAGTGCTGGGGCCGATGCTAGCACAGGCGACGGCCTCGCTCAGGCGGCCGACTTCCTCGTCGGCCAATTCGACCAAATGGGGTTTGAGGTCGAAAAGGTCCAAGTGAGGCCCGCTACCAATCCCTTGGTTCTCGCCCGCAGCCCCGCGTTCTCGCCGGACCGCCCCACCGTCTTGATCTACGGTCATTACGATGTCCAAGGCGTGGACAATCCGCGCTCGGCTTGGGAGGTGGATCCCTTTGCCGCCGAGGAGCAGGACGGCTTCCTAATCGCCCGGGGGGCCAGCGACAATAAGGGGCCCTGTTTCGCGCATCTGAAGGCGGCGGAAGTCGTATTCGCCAATGGGAATCAGCTTCCGTTCAATCTGGTCTTCCTGATCGAAGGCGAGGAGGAATGCGGCAGCGCGGCGCTGAGTCAGTTCGTGGCCGAGGGCGGGCTTGACGAATTTGCTCCGGTGCTCTGTACGGTGATTTCCGATACCAGCATGTACGGGCCGGACCAGCCCTCGCTAACTGTGGGTCTGCGCGGTATTGTCTATACCGAGGTCGAGGTTTTTGGGCCGGTGCAGGATGTGCATTCCGGCCTTTTCGGCGGCGTTATCTACAATCCCAATCAACTGCTCGTCAACGCCTTGGCCGGCCTCATTGACGCCGAAGGGCACATTACAGTGCCCGGTTTCTACGACAAAGTGCAGCCGCTCTCGGCCCGCGAAAAGAGCCTCTACGCTGCCCTCGCGGTGGACGAGGAGGCCTATTGCCGCACCTTGGGCGTACCCTCGCTGGTGGGAGAACAGGAGTACTCCCTCCTCGAAAGGCGCTGGACTCGGCCCACGCTCGACATCAACCTCCTCAGCGGCGGCAGTCCGCGCACCGTCATACCGGCTGTCGCCCGAGCGGCCATCTCCTGCCGATTAGTACCCGACCAAAACCCCGAACACATCCAAGCTATCCTCGAAGGACACATCCGCGCTCGTTTGCCCGCAGGCACTCGCGTCGAGTTCAAAAACCAGCATTGCTCACCGGCCTACTATCTGGATCTAGACCATCCACTAGTCGAGCCAGCGCTTGAGGCGATGCGCAAGGGATTCGAAATTGAGCCAGTGTTTACCCGCGAGGGAGGCTCTATCCCCATCGTCGTCGATTTTGCCGCCGCGACTGGGGCACCAGTCCTGCTCATCGGTCTAGGGCAAATCACCGACAATTGGCACGGCCCCAACGAGCGCTTTTCCATGCGCGATTTTCACCGCGGCATCCGCACTGCGGCCGCGCTCTTATGCGAGTTGGCGCGAGCATCTCAGCGCACAACCTAGCCCCACCATTCTGCACAAGACGAGGAACTACCCGTGTCTCTCTCCCACGCCCAAATAACCCATTTCAAAAATCACGGCTACACCGCGGTGCCCGACTTTTTTGACCCCCGCGAAGTCCGAGCCATACAAGCCGAAGTCGAGCGCTTCAAACGCGAGGGCCTAGTCCGCAATGTCGCCACCGAGGGCGACGGCGAGACCCCCTCCACTACCAAGGTCAACTTGCAACTGATTCCCCTGTACGACAAAAGCGATCTCATTCGCGCCCTGCCCTTTGACGAAAAAATCACCGTCGCCGTCTCACAGCTCATTGGCACGCCCTTCATCCTGCATCTAGATCAGATGTTTCTCAAGCCGGCCGGGCACGGCATCGGCACGGACTGGCACCAAGACAACGCCTATTTCAAAATAGACGACCCGTTAAAAGGCACTGCCATGTGGGTTGCCGTTCACGACGCAATCATTGAAAATGGCACCATCCACGTCGTGCACGATTCCTTCAAGGAGGAATACCCACACGACCGCGACCCCTACTCCGACCACCACATCCACTGCCAAGTACCCGAGGAGCGCGCCGTGCCCATTGAGCTAAAGGCCGGTGGCGTCGCTTTCTTCTGCTACGGCACGGCCCACTCGACTAAGGCCAATACCACTGATCGCGAGCGCGCCGGACTTGCCTTCCACTTCCTGCACACCGCCTGTGTCGATCGCGCCAAGCTCATCGGCCAAAGACGCGGTCAGCCTATCTTGGTGGGGCCGGAAGCCACGGGAGGCCAAGCCGAATACGGCGTGCGCGTCGCTGGGACTTGGGAGCGAGAAATTGAGCGCGTCCTCGAGGGAGCAACCAACTAATGCCGCACATCAAACCCGACGACCTGCGCCAGATAGGCTACCAGCTTTTCGAGACGGCCGGCTGCCCTCCCGCCAGCGCCCGTGCCGTGACCGATCACTTAGTCGAGTCCTCCCTCTACGGGCACGACTCGCACGGCAGCCTGCGCCTCTACGAATACGTCGAACAGATCCAAGAAGGCATTTTTGATCCCAAAGGCCAGCCCTCTATTGTCAGCGAAAGACCCTGCACAGTGGTCGTCGATGGCGGCGGTACTATGGGCCAGATTGGCGGGACGTTCGCCACTCAGTTAGCCATCGACAAGGCCGCCCAGTACGGGGTCGCTACTGCCACGCTGCGCAACTGCGGGCACGTTGGCCGGGTGGGGGCTTATCCGCTGCAGGTCGCTCGCCAAGGCATGATTGGATTAGCCTTTTGCAACGCCGGTCATCTCGGGCGCCAGATTGCTCCCTACGGTGGGATCGACGGCAAACTCAGCACCAACCCCATATCCTGCGCCGCACCTCGGCGCAACGCCGACCCGCTCTTAGTCGATATGACCACCTCGGTCTGCGCCGAGGGCAAGGTCCGCGTCGCCTACAACCGAGGAGAACAGCTACCCGAGGGGCGGATTATCGACCACGATGGCAACCCCTCTACCGACCCAGAGGCATTTGTCGGCGATCCGCCCGGCGCGATTCTGCCTTTCGGCGGCCCGGTGGCCTATAAGGGGTACTGCCTGAGTATGATAGTTGAGATTCTAGGCGGGGCCCTCAGCGGTCAGGGCTGTGCCAACGGCGAGACCGTCATGCAGAGCAACGGGTTGCATCTAACGGTGTACAACATCGAGCACTTCGTCGAAAAGGACTCCTACTTCGACGAACTCGAAAGCCTAATCCGCCACGTATCCACCAGCCGCGTCGATCCGCACATCGGCGAGATATTGCTGCCCGGCGACCCTGAATACCGCACGGGACGCCAGCGCCGTGAAGAGGGTATTCCCATCGACGACACGACTTGGGGTTACATCATCGAGGCCGCACATAGCCTTGGGATAAATCCTCAGACTTGGTCATAGTGATGACGGCACCGCCGCAGAGGGATCGACAGCAGGCGCGGGACCTGCAGGGGATCCCGTTGCGGGGCATCCTGATCGGGGCGGTGCTGGCTCTGGTGCTCAACATCTGCGATACCTATGCGACGAATGCGATCCAAGGCTCCTACCTGACCCTCAACTTCAGCACCCCAGCCGCCCTCTTCTTATTTTTTTTCCTCGTCTTGGCCAGCGCCGCGGTCGGCCTCCTCCACCGATGGCTGGTGCTGACCCGGGCGGAACTGATCACCATCTACATCATGCTGGTGGTGGCCTGCTGCATCCCCGGCATGGGCTTCACCCAGTTCATGATCCCCTGCCTCCTCGGGTCGACTTACTACGCCACGCCCGAAAACAACTGGGATTCCCTCTACAATCAATACATCCCCCAGTGGATGATCCCGCGCGGCGAGAACGTGGCCCGCTACTTCTTTGAGGGGCTGCCCGAGGGGGCCTCGATCCCCTGGGGTGCCTGGGCCGTGCCTTTGAGCCTGTGGTTCGGCTTCTTTCTCGCCCTTGCCTTTGCGATGATCTGCGCGATGGTCATTCTGCGCAAGCAGTGGGTCGATAACGAGAAGCTCAGCTACGCGCTGGTGCAGGTGCCGATGGAGATGATGCGTCAGGAGGACGGCGGCGCTGTGGGCCGCTCGTTCTTCACCAACAAGGTTATGTGGCTGGGCTTCGCCGTCTCCTTCCTGTTGTTGAGCATCAACGGCATGCACTCCTACTTTCCGGAGTTTCCCCGCTTCGAGCGCGCCGTGGGCGTGCCCCTGTTCGGCAACACTTGGCTCAGCTTCTGGTTCAGCCCGCCCTGGACCGGGTTCTTCTATTTCGTCAACCTCGACATCTCGGCCTCGATCTGGGTCTTCTACGTCCTCGTCAGGCTGCAGCGGGGCATCTTCAACACGCTCGGCGTGCAGAGCACGCAGCGGATCGACTTCTACTCCGAAGATCCCTTCCTCGCCCACCAGGGTCTCGGGGCGATGATCGCCTTCGTCGTCGTCGGGCTGTGGGTGGCGCGCCGGCACCTGCGCGATGTAGTGGCGAAGGCCGTCGGCGGGCTACGGGAGGTCGATGACAGCGGCGAAATCCTCTCCTACCGACAGGCGTTTTTCGGGCTGCTCGCCGGCCTGCTGACTGTCGCCATCTGGCTGTCGGCGATCGGCCTGCCCTTCCCGGTAGCGGTGCTGTTCGTCTTCGGTGCCATGGTCCTGTTCATGGCGCTGACGCGGGTGGTCGCCGAGGGCGGCATCCCGGCCATGCGCCCTCCCCTGATGACCTCGACCTTCGCGATCTCCGCGGTCGGCACCTCCTCCATCGGCACCCAAGGCCTAGTGGCGCTCGGCTTCTCCTACGGCTGGCACGCCGAGGTCCGCTCCTTTGTGATGGCCTCGGTCGCCAACGGGCTGAAGATGAGCGAAATGATCCGCAGCCAGAAGCGCCGGCTGTTCTGGGCCATTGTCCTAGCTATCCTAGTCAGCCTAGCGGGCTCCTCCTACGTCACCTTGGTCATGGCGTACGAGTACGGCGGCATCAACCTCAACCCCCTGTTCTTCTCCTGGCAGTCCACCCACTTCGGACCCATGGACATGGCCCCGCGCATCGCCGCCGAACCCGAAGGCCCGCGCTGGGACGCCTATCAGTTCATGGGCATCGGGGCGGGCGTGATGGCGGCGCTCATGTGGGCGCGCCACCACTTCCTGTGGTGGCCCCTCAACCCGCTCGGGTTCACGATCGCCGCCAATTGGAAGACGGGCCACATCTTCTGTAGCGCCCTGCTGGCTTGGTTCCTGAAGCTGGTGATCCTGCGCTACGGCGGCGTGCGCCTCTACCGCAACCTGCGGCCCTTCTTCTTGGGCCTGATTCTAGGCGAAATCGTCGGGGCCGGGGTATTCCTAGTGATCGACTACGCCACCGGCACCACGGGCAGCTTCCTGACCCAGATCTAAAGGCCGATCGTCGGCAGGGTAGCCCGCAATACAGAAAGGAAACCAGAGATGGCCAAGAGCAAGAGCGCGAAACCGACGACGAAGAAAAAGACCGCCAGCAGCACCCCGGCGGGCGTCATCGAGCTGGGCGACCGGCGCGAACTGTTCGTCGACGACTACCTGATCGAGCGGCTGTCCAACGTCGAACTGCGCCTACAGAAGCCGGTGCCGCGGAACGTGGCGATCAACCACGACGCGCCGTGGGAGGGCAACACCAGCGCCTACCACACGGTATTCCAAGACGGCAAGCTGTTCCGCGCCTACTATCGCGGCTCGCACTACGACCCGCCAGGCAACTACTACCGGCCGGTCGTATGCTACGCCGAAAGCCGCGACGGCATCGAGTGGTACCGGCCGGAGCTGGGCTTGGTCAACTATCAGGGATCAACGCGCAACAACATCGTCTGGGACGGCATCGGCGCGCACAACTTCGCGCCCTTCCGCGACCGCAACCCGGACTGCCGGGAGGGGGAAGAGTACAAAGCCTTGGGGAGTGCGCTGGCGCGCTCCGCCAAGGAGCAGGCCCTCTACGCCTTTAAGTCGGCCGACGGCGTGCATTGGAGCCTGCTATCGGAAAAGCCGGTGATCACCGAGGGCGCCTTCGACTCGCTGAACCTCGCTTTCTACGACCCACTACGCGGCTGCTACGTCGACTACCACCGCGACTCCATCTACCCCGACGGCGTGCGCGTGCGCAACATCATGACCTGCACCTCAAAGGACTTCCGCCGGTGGACGAAGCCGCAGTGGCTCGACTTCGGCGACGCCCCAATCGAGCACCTCTACACGAACGCGGTGACCCCTTACCACCGGGCCCCGCACATCTACATGGGCTTCCCCAAGCGCTTTGTTCCGGATCGCGGCATTTCCGGCAACACAGCCCACGGCGTCTCGGACGCGGTGTACATGACCAGCCGCGACGGCCTGCACTTCAAGCGCTGGAGCGAGGCTTTCGTGCGGCCCGGGCTGCAGCCGGAGCGCTGGGAGAACCGCAACAACATGACGGCCTGGGGCATTCTGGAGACGGCCAACGACCTACCAACCGCGCCGAAGGAGCTGTCGATCTTCACCACCGAGGGCTACTACCGCGGCGACGCCTGCCGGCTGCGGCGCTTCACGGTGCGCGTGGACGGCTTCGTGTCCGCCAACGCGCCGCTGAAGGGAGGCGAGCTGATCACGCGGCCCTTCACCTTCGAGGGCGGCACCCTGAGCCTGAACGTAGGCACTTCCGCCGCCGGTTCAGTGCGCGTCGAGATCCAAGACGGCAATGGCAAGGCGTTGAAGGGGTACGCCCTGCGCGACTGCGACGAGATCTACGGCGACTACCTAGACCGCATGGTCACCTGGAAGGGCACCGCCGACGTCCGCAGCCTGGCCGGCAAACCAGTGCGCCTGCGCTTCGCCCTCAGCGACGCCGATCTGTACAGCCTGCAGTTCACGCCATTGCCTGTCTGAGAAAGGGGCAATCTAGCGGAAATTTTCTTTTAAATTCAAGGATATTGATAGCCTGCATTGTTGATGTTAAATGGCCATATCTTCAACATAAGCCTGAGTCGAATAAGGTCGTCTTTCTCCAGCTCTCCTATATCCAGTTCCCTTTTTAACGATGGATCATCAAAATCCAATTTTTTACTCGCTGTCAAAAACCCTTCTTTAAGAATGATGTGGGTCAGGTGGCTTGCAATTAAATAATATCCCTCATTTGAAGGATGCAGGTGTTCAACAATCATTGGTTTGCCAATCACACTCTTGGGATCGCAATCCTCGAATGCGGTTTCAAAATCTGCTAATACGACGTCTGTTTCCTTGGCAACACTTTTTATGGTTTCGTTTATCTCTGATGGGGCTCTGATCGGCAAAATATCCAAGTCTCTTGCTCTGGTGAAGGATCGTTTAGCTTTATCTTGATGTCCCTCGGCAAGGTAAACATGACCCAGATCAAAATGAGTTTGGGCATGAGCTGGGAAAAGTTCAATTGCCGTCTGGTAGATACGTTCGGCCTCTTCCAGATGATTTTGTTCAAATGCAGCCTTGCCATTCTCTAATAACTGTTGCCATTGGGTAATATCGAGAGAAGATGGCGGTGGTTCTGAATCAAAGGGGCACCAATCTCGAAGGTTGGAAACGATCGTCCCTAAAATCACCGGGACTTGATGACGCTTTGCAATAGAGATAATCTCATGGAGATTTCCCCTGAAATTCTCAATGGCTTGCTCCCGTAGAGGATGACGAGGAGCAAGAGAACTGCTTACCATCATTTTATATGGCGATTGTTCCTTTTCAACTCGATTAGAACGTGCTCTTAATTTTGCGTAAAAGTTGTTTGCTAGCTGAAATATCTTAATCTCGCGTAATCGCAAAATCAGATTGATTACTTCGCGAGATGTCCCCAATGCCACATTCGATGCCACGCCAACGGGTCCATAAATTTCGTTGTGTCCCATATAAATGATCAAAAGGTCGGGATTATACTGAGGAAGTTTTTTCGCGATGTCGAGAACTTGATAACTATTAAATGTATCTATTCCTAGATTAACCACTTCTACCGTTTTATCCGCGTTGGAACGTTTTAATAATTCCTGAAGTAGCATGGGAAACGGCCCTCTTGTCGTTGATCCTCCAAGACAGAAGATGCGAAAATCCTTTGCGGATTTCTGCTGTTTCATGCTTATCTCGGGAATTAGCTGTTTAAGCATTGGATTATCAATTGAATAGTATTTTCGGTACAACTCCCGATTAAGTTGGTACATAGAAGAAGAGCTTTGAGGGATAAATAGCCTGTCATCAAGGCCGTAATTAGTATGCCGCAAATAGATCTCTAGTCCTATAAGCAGTAGAAAGGGGATAAGAACCAAAAGGATTTCAATGAATATGACGGTTTTCCTAGACCACTTAATGGTTTGTCTCGTTTGTGTCTGCATCATCTACGCCTCGTCATGCTGGAAGTTTTCCTTGGATTTCCGGGCAATTTTCCTCATATTAAGCCTAATTGTTTCACGCAAAATCGCCAGCTCCCATTTGCTCTCGCTCACTGAGCGAATGGTGCGCTGAAAGGAGGTGTTCAAGGGAAAAGCCCGCATTTCACAAATCAACGCAGTAGCAGTAGTCATCTTTCTACAGATGAAAGGAGAAGCAACAGTGAAGAAGATTATCATCATAGCTACCGTTTTGGGCCTCGTTCTCGCCTCCTTCACTCCGAGTTCGGCTCACCAGCGGACAGATCGGAACTGGGCGGCGGTACAGGTACCCATCGACGTCGATGGAATCAGGGACGTCGTGATGGACGGAGATCTCGGCGATTGGGACAACGTACCGTCTGTCTTCTGGGTAACCCAGGATGACCTAGTCGAGGTCGTCACGGGCACCCAGGGTGATCCGGATCCGGGCAATCTCGCCGAGCGCATCATCGTCGGCTGGAACCCAGAGACCAACCTTGTGTACGTCATGGAGGAAAGGTTCGACGACCTCTGGTACGGCACCATCGAGGGCACCAACGACAAACTCGAGCTCGTGCTCGATGCCAACCACAGCGGCGGGCAGTTCCAAGGCGTGGAATCCATCGACCTAGATCCAGAGCGATGGGCCGGGGCCGAAGCGCAGGACTGGCAGCAGTCGCTCCATCAGGAGGCTCAGTTGTGGTTGTGGGGCGGCGGAGTATGGGCTTCCGTGGAGCCTTACGCCGGCATCAGATGGAACGTCGAGGGCGAGGTCGGTGGACCCGCCACCCTCTTTCAGGAGAGTTGGTTCACCACCTTTGACGATCTGCCTGCCAGTTCGACAGGTCCCGACGATCCCGACCTGATTATCCACGACTTGGAGGAAGGCCAAGTCATGGGCGTCGGCATGGCCATTCAGGACGATGACAACGGCCCAGGCGATTCGTACAACGGCTATTGGGTCTCCACTGGCGACGTCAACATGTACTTCCACGCCGACTCCCTCGTGGACTACGTGCTACTTGGTTTTGACGCAAACAACTGGGTGTCCGACTCCGACACAGCAGTCGAGGAAGACAGCTGGGCCCGCATTAAGGCGGGCTTCTCCAAATAGGGGGAACGGTCGGCTGTAAGGACCCAAGACGGCTGTTGTTGCAGGGGGGGCGAGATCGTTGATCCTCGCCCCCCCTTTTTTTAAGGAGAAAGAAGTGCGCTCATCGGCGCTATTGCTGAACTCGACAAGAACCCGAGTCGGCGTAGGTAGGGAGCGCCGCGAGCGGGGATGGGTCGGCGCTCAACGGCTAACGGACCCCCTCCGCGCGGCACTCGTCTGTTCCGCGTTGACGTGGTCGGCGGTATGTCTGTGCTGGGGACAGGAGGGGTATTCGCTGGATTCAGGCAGGGTGGTCGTCGATTCGAGGGCGCATTGGGAACACTGGCACTCCGCTGCCAACACGGTCCAGATCGGCGATGAGGGAGTAAAGCCCGCCTTCATCCGCAAGCACACGAGACTGGAAATAGATGGCGAGGAAGTCGTGGTTCCCGGCATCAACGCCGTCCTCAATGCCGTCGATTTCGGCGGCGGTGTGTTGAATGCCGGATCCAATCGCTCGAGCGGTATCGACCTCATGGATGGCAGGATGGACACCTTCTGGGAACCGGACCCCTCCGACCTGTTGCAGGACTGGTGGGTGCAGATCGATCTGGGGCGGACGGTATCGGCCACCAGGATCGTCCTCAAGTTTGTCGATGAAGATCTGGGAGACCCTTTTCTACAGTTCAAGGTGACCACCTCACAGGGACAGAAAACGCTCGGTCAGTTCCTTTTTCGGACGCGCTTTACCACGGACAAACCGATCAAGAACGAGCGGGTTTTCGAGATCGATCTGACCAAACAGCTACCGACGAAGTGGCCCGATGCACGGGGCGACTTCACCGGCGACGTCATCCAATACGTCGGGGTGGGGATCACGCATAGCGACTTCGGCCGGGCGAGGCAGGTTTCCCAGTCTGAATACGATAGTCTGCCAGCCGACCAACAGGGAGAGATAGACTACTTCCGCCGAGAGGCATCGGGGGAGGTGAGGTTGCTGGATGGGAAAGAGGATTGGGAAGCTCTGGCGGGCACGGAGCGGCAGGGGCCGGTAGTTTACTACCGCCGCGAAATACCGAGGCTGGCCGAGATCGAGGTCTGGGCCATCGGCGACAACATCGGCACGGGCGTACTGGAGCGGGGCGGCAGGGTGACCGCCCGGGAGAATATCAACAAGGGGGCGGCCGTGGTAGATGGAGACCTCTTCGGCGAGGTCGTGTTCTGGTCTGCCAACGGGAGTTACGATCCCAACAAGCTGCCGATTGCGGATCCGCGGGATGCGGAGCGCTCGATGTTCATAGATCTTGGAGGCTCCTACTTTGTCGACAATATCAGAATACTCCACGCCCTCCCCAACCCACCTCCGTTCAGAGCCTACCGCATTCAGCTCTCGGACGGCTCCACCAATGCCGGCGGCGAACTGGCCTGGAAGACGGTGGGGTCGCTCAGCGACATCGTGCGGGGGCAGAATTTCCACGACTTCAAGTTCCCGCTCGCGAAGGTCGAGCATTTTGCCTTTACCTATAGGCTCCACGACCGCTCTACGTACGAGGCCGGGCAAGGGAGCCACGGGGTGTCGGAGGTCCAGTTTTTCGGGGAAGGGTTCCTGCCGGAGTCGCAGATCTCGTCTGAGTTCGGCGGGGAGGCCCCGTTCATAGAGGTGGCGCGGACCCCTCGGAACCTCGCTTCCATCGAATGGGAGGCCGATGTGCCGCCGGGTGCGAATCTAATTTTGCAAACCCGAACCGGCGATACGGTCGAGAGCATAACCCGCTACTACAAGAAGAACGGGGATCAATACCCGGGCACCGAAGAGGAGGCGGCCAAGGCCTGGGAGACGGACAAGAAGTTCTTCGGGGATGCTTCGGTAGGGCCAATCTTAACCGAGACGCGCCCGGGCAATGACTGGAGCGGCTGGAGTCAGCCCTACTTCGATTCAGGCGCAAAAATTACCTCGCCCAGTCCCAGACGGTTCGTCGCCATCAGGGCGATATTCCTGACAGAAGACCCCAAGGCGGCGGCCACGCTGCGTTCGGTGGCGCTGAACTTCGTGACGCCGGTGGCCGGCGCGGTCGTGGGCGAGATACTGCCCTCGCGTCTGGAGGAGATCGGCGCGAAGCAGCAGCTATCGTATTTCATCCGTTCGACCTTCAAGGCGGGCAGTAGGGGGTTCGACGAGATCCTTATCGAGGCACCCGACGGCGTCGACATGAAGCTGAAACAGGTGAGTGTAGCCGTGACGGGGCAGGACGCCGTGACGTATACGGCGGGAAGCGAGGGGTTCGAGGTGGTGATGGAGACGGATTCGCTGTGGGTGCGTCTGCCGGCTGCGATCAAGACGACGAGTGGGTCCGCGCTGGTGGAGCTTCAGTTCGAGGCGACCATATTTGGGTACAACACGTTTTTCATCGGCTCCACGGGGAACTCGGCGTTCGAAAACTCGTGGCAGCGGGTGGATGACGGCGATGCCAACGGGGTTGTGGACAGCGAGACGACGGTGGTGCTGGCGCTGGAACGCGGCGAGTTGCTGGGGGATCTACAGGTCGATCGCGTTTTCACGCCCAATGGCGACGGCGTCAACGACGAGCTGAAGGTCAGTTTTTCGCTGCTGCGGGTGCTCAGTTCGGCGCCGGTCCAAGTAGATGTGTACGATCTGGCTGGCCGGCCGGTGGCGCGTATAGCCGAGACGACCATAACGGCAGGACGTCATACGATGACGTGGACGGGCGTCAACCAGTCGGGAGCGGTCGTGCCACCGGGAATCTATCTGATGCGCATCGACCTAAAAGTGGATTCGACATCCGAGAAGAAAACCTCGGTCCATCGATTGGTGAGCGTCGCCTACTAGTCTCCGCGACAGGGTGTTCAGCAAGTGATAACTGGAACATCACCTCATAGAGCAGTGGCCCTGCCCGTTCTGTCCGTAGCTCTCCTCGGACTTGCGGCGGCAGGCAATGGAGAGACGATCGTCTTCGGAGGTGGCCCGGGTTCCCGCGCCTGGGATCAGGAGTATTCCGAGATAGCGGTCATCGATTTCGCAGCCAACCCCGGTTCCATTCAACCTTTACAGAACGATCCTGAAGACAATATTTCCCTGAAGTTGCTCGAAAGGGGGGGGCAAATAACGTCGCCAAATGCGCGCACGGTCCTCGAAGTCACCCAGAGTGAATTCGAGAACTTGTTGGACAATATGGTGGACGGCAGGAACACGGCCTTCGAAATCAAGATCCCGTCAGCCACAGGGATCATACTGAGATTTGATCTGGGCGAGCGTTTCGGAGTCAACAGGATCAGATTTTTCCCCCGCGCAGGGTTTGAGGAGTTCTTCCTGAAGGGTTACCTGGTGAGGCTGAACGACGGCAGCGAGGAGCAGCAGACCGTTTCGGGAAATCCCGATCTCAGACTCTTCAAGACAGTCGAGCGCAATCTCGACCCGGTCGTCGACCTAGCTGTGCCGCTGCAGTTCGTGCGTTTCATAGAAGTGAAACAGCTCGTTCGCGGGGAATGGGAGATCGACGAGTTTGAGATCTTCGGCGAAGGTTTCACATCTGCTGCTGCGTACATTTCGAATGTGTTCGATGAGGGTCGGCCCGCCGTCTTCGGCGGTATAACGTGGGCAAAGGAGACGATAGGAGAGTCTGCCAAGGTATCTGCTACCGTATCCACCCGGAGTGGCCACACGCCAGACCCGAGCGATAGCCTAGCGTGGAGCGGATGGTCTCTCCCCTATCCGGCCGGAGTCCATACACCAATCGCATCACCTGCACCCCGCCAGTACTGGCAATTTCGCGTTCTGTTCCAGAGCAGCGACATCCTTTCGGCCGCGACGGTCGATTCGATCGCCGTGGAGGTCTCGCCAGCGCTGGCCGATTCCGTGGTGGGGGAGGTGTGGCCCCAAGACGCCGTGATCGGGCAGGCGACCGAGCTGACCTACTGGGTGCGCAGCTACAACAGCAGCGGCTTCGACCAGCTCGACATCAAGACGCAGGCACCGGTGGAGGTCATCCGCTCGGTCCAGATCGACGGGACCGACGTAGCGTGGGACAAGGAGGACACCGAAGACGACGACGGCAACATCGTCGGCGTCCGAATCAGCTTCCCGAGGATCACCGGTGACGACCGGCTGCTGCGCGTCGTGTTCGAGAGCATCGCGCTGCACTACAACACCGTCTTCATCGGCAGGGTCTTCGACACCGAGAGGCCGCACAACCTGCCGCAGACGCTCGTCCCGGGCGACGTGGACGCAGACCCCGTCGCCAAAGGCGACGACCTGTCGGTCACCACCCGGGTCGCCGACAACCGCATCTACTTTCTCGAGGTTACCCCGGCTCCGTTTACGCCCAATGGCGATGGCGTTAACGACCAGACCATCGTCACCTACGATATCGTCAACCTGACAGGCGGTACTCCGGTGTCGGTACAAGTCTACGACCTCGCCGGTCGCCTCAGAAGGGTGATCTACTCCGGCCTCGACATCAGTGGAAGATATCAGAGAGTCTGGGATGGCGCGGACGACAACGGACAGATGCTAGCGCCGGGAATCTACCTCGTGCGCGTGGAAGTCGCTGCCGATACAGGTAAGGAGAGCAAGACTGCGATCGCGCCTTTGGTCTATTGATTTTTCGCGAAGGATAGGGGGGAGTCACATGGTAACCGGTCATACAGTCAGAGCCGCGATGCGCCTAGTCGGTACGCTGGCCATCTGGTGTACCATCGTCTCGGCAATTCTGCTGCACAGTACTCGTTTGGAAGCCCAAGGGCTCGATCGAGATCGGCTAAAGGGGGTTCGCCGCGGCGGCGAGCTCACGTTCGAACCGACGGGGCCCGGCGTCCTGTTCGGCGCGCTAGACCCCGCGGTCAAAAAGTGGTACGTCCCACAGGAGCTGTTGCGCGAATATCAGTGGAAGCAGTGGGAGTACAGCAACTACGCGAGAGATCACTACCAGCGCTATGTATCGATCAATCTCGAAGGGGACTACTTCTACGACATCTACGGTTCGTACATCACCAGAGGATGGCTGATCTACGATTGGAGCCAGACCCAGCCCCAGCAGGGGGGAAGCAACCTGTTCAAGACCGCACGGTTCCAAAGTTTCTTCAGCAATCTGGTCATAGCCTCCGATCAGAAGGGACAGCACAATCTGGCCATCACCATCGGCGACGAGATCCGGTCGACCCTGACCCCGATGACCTTCTCCAAGCCGGCGTTCGACGGCATTCAGATCGACTATCAGTCCGACAAGTACGAAGTAACGGCGCTCCTCTCGCGGATCAGCTCGCCGGGTGCCGCCGGCTCGCGAAGCCCCAATAACCAGCAGACGAACTCGACGACCCTGACCGGCCGACGCGCGACGACCCAGATTGGAGATTATCTCAAACTCGGCGCCACCCACGTGAGCGCCCACAACTCCTCTCAGCTCCTCGACGCCTTCGAGGGCAGCCCGCGCAGCGGTTCGATCGCCTCCAGTCAGAACGCGGAGAACGTCACCCAGGTCTTCGTGCGACTCTCAGACGACTCGCCAGAGGACCACGAAGGCGGCGCCACGCTGTTCGCGTGGGACATGATCATAGAGGCCGACGTCGAAACGATCGATGAAGCGGGGGATGTGAGTTTCGCAAGGAAGACCGTCCGGGCCAGCGAAGTCGGGCTGATTCCCGAGCCCCAAGGTGGCTTTCAGCGGCTGGGGTTCTGGGAGGCGAACGGCTCCGAGCAGATCGAACTGGTCTATGACTTCTCGGTGGCGACGTACACCGGCCCGGATCCGTCAGAGATAAGAATGGTGACACTCGAGCTGGTAGTCGCCAACGACTACAGAATCGAGACGACCTCAGACCGCCAGTTCGACAGGCAGTTGGCCAACGTCTACCTACTGGCTGCCAGAGCCGCTGATAACGTCAAGGATGGCTCCAATCTGACCGTCCTGAAGATCCCGTATGGTCTGCCGACGGCCACCGAGATATTCGGATTTACACTGGAGGCGACCCGCCTCTGGGGATTCGACTTGTACGGAGAATGGGACCGCAGCGTGAGTTACAGGAAGTACCCCAACAGGGCGCACACCAAGCACCTCGGGGCCTCTGACCAAGGCGATGGCTGGATGTTGAATCTATCGAAAATCGCCCATCCGTTCTTCTTCTTCAGCGAAGCCTACAGCATGGCCCACAACTACAACACCAGCGCCATCTTGGCCAGAGGCGAGACCAACATAGATTACTCGGACGAGGGGAGGTTCTTTTACGAGCTCGTCGACGACAACGACGATCAGGACCGATTCCCCGACTGGCAGAGGATATTCCAAAACATAGACGTCGAGGTGTTTCCCGGGTACGACGAAAACCTCGACTTCATATCCGATTTTAACCAGAACGACAGCGAAGATCTTCCCAATCTCGTCCCGGACTACGACGAGCCGTTCTTGCGATACGGAACAGACCGGCCGGAGTACCTGTTCGGATTAGACATGAACAACAACATCTGGGTAGATCGGTTCGAAAACGACGATGAGCCGGATTTTCCCTACCCGAGGGACCACAAAGGATACAACATCTACGGCGGCGTCGACCTGCTTCCGGGCATCAGGCTGACCGTCGGACGAACGGACGAGAGGCTGATTGCAGGTGACCGGGAGAACACGACCAACTACGTGCTCTTCGCCCTCGAACGGGACTATCCGGGTCTTGGCAAGCTGACGATCTACGAGAACTTCAAAATCGCCAAGGACAACATCGAGAACCATCTTCGCCAGTGGAACGAGTTCGAGCGGCGGAACGTTCCAACCGTCGATCCCCTAGCGGCTCAGGACACGTGGATAAACTCCACGTTCATGAGCTTCAAGTACACCAAGATCGAGGATGTGAATTTCGTGAGTAAGTTCAAATACGATCGCTGGCACCAGAACGAACGACAGTCCGACCTGCGCGAGGACTACACCTTCTTCGGTCTCATCAACAAGGTGGACCTCGAGCGCAAGGTCGCCTATGTCGATCTCATACCGAGAATAAAGAACGAACTCAGGCTGGAGGCTCCGGCGCTCAGGTCTGATCCCGAGCGCAGGGAAGACACGCTGCAGCTCTCCCTGCTGGCGCGATGGCCGCTGTTTTCTTCTTCCACCATGCAGGCCGGTGTGGAGTACACGATCTTCAACCAGCTACGCCAATCAGAGACCGCGGTCAAGGAGGGACTCTTGGACGATTTCACCGAGATCGTCGGAGCGGTGCAGTTCTCGAACGTCACCAACTACCTCGGTTACCGGCTGTTGACGAACATGGGTATGAGATTGACCAGAAGATCAATAGATGGCGAGACCGAGACGGGCAGCGTGTCCTTTGCCACGATGTACGCCGGTCTAGATTAGGGCATAGACGCAAGCTTGAGTGGAGGTGCACGATGCGCGCTTTTTGTTTTTCCTACGGAGCGCTAGGCAGCCTAGCGCTCCTTTTAATCTGTACAGGCTGCGGACCGCAGGATGAAAATCCCACGGTCGCGGAGGTTGGAGACCAGACCATCACGGTACAGGACGTGCGGGACTTCCTCGCCAAACTGCCCGAGTACGCCAAGGGCGAAGAGGCCGGGAAGGAGCCGTTGAGAGTCCATCTGCAGGCCATGATCGACACAGAACTGCTGCTGCTGGAAGCCCGAAGCCAAGGCATCGAGAAGAGCTCCTCCTACCTGACCAGGATGATCCGAATCAGGAAGGCCAAGCTCGTCAGTGAGTACGAGCGCAGAACGATCGACGCAACGGTAGCAGACGGTGAAGTAGCAGAGTACATAGACCGGGAGGGGCTCGCCCGCGCTATCAGACTGGGCGAAATCGTGGTCGCCGACCTTGAGACGGCGGAGGAGGCCGCTAGGCAGATCGAGGCAGGGGTGAGCTTCGCGGACGTCGCGAGCAAGCTGTCGATGAACGAAGAGACCGCTGCCCGGGGCGGGGACACAGGCCGGTTTGCCACCAAGGACGCCATCATTTCCGTCATCGCCGAGAAGTTGTTCGGGCTCGCGGTAGGCTCAGTGTCGGATCCGATTCGAATCGGCGACCGATACGTCGTCTTCAAGATCCTCGATGAGATGACCGCTCAGCTCCATCCGCGGCAGCGGATGAAAATCGCGGAAGAATTCAAACAAAAGAAACATGGAATCGCGAAGGCCGAGCTAGTAGCGGAATTGAGGGATGAATACCGCCTCGAGCCGGTCCGAGACGGCATAGCCGCTGTCGTCGAGGCACTGCGCCCCGGTGCGGTGGACGTCGGCCCCGACCCATCTGCGATCGCACTCTACCAGTACGACGGCGGACAGATCACCGCGGCCGACCTCATCGGCGCGGCCAAAGGCCGCAAGGGCAATGTCTTGGAGACACTCCGCGACGCCGAGCAGGTGGTTTCCTTCGCCGAGCAGTACATCGTCCCGGACGTGATGATTCAGGAGGCGGCTGTGCGTCAGGGGATCGATCGCGAAGAGGAGGTGGCCCGATGGCTCGAAGAACAGGGAAAGCAGTTGTTGGTCCGGGTCCTCAGGTCCAAGGTGTTAAAGGAGAAAGTGACTATCACAAAAGACGACCTGCGCCAGTACTACGAGGCCAACGCGGAGAGATTCCTGCATCCCGAACAGACCGAGGTGCAGGAAATTCTCGTAAGAACGGAAATAGAAGCACTGCGGTTGAAAGGGATGATCGAGGACGGTGCCGCTTTTGGCGACCTGGCGAGGAGATATTCGGTTCGATCGCTCGAGGTGCGTGATGACGAGGGTCGATTCCACGTACACCGTTACGAATCGCCTCAGTTCGGCGGTTTCGTAGAAGCTGCGGTTGAGGCCGCAATCGGCGAACTCACGGGACCGGTCAAGGTGCAGGAGGGCTACTCCATCTTCAAGGTGCTCTCCCGGGAACGCAAGCGCGAGACCTTCGCCGAAGCTGAGATGAGGGTCCGGTCTCAGCTCAGACGCCAGAGACACCGGAACGCGTTCAACGAGTACATGGAGCAACTGCGCAGCCGCTACGAGTCAGCGGTGTCAATCCACGAGGACCGGCTCGCGGCGGCGTTTACCGTGCAGTAGGGATCATCTGATAGGGACTTATTCCCGATAGCCGTGTAGGGCAATTCGATCCAGCAGGATAATCTGGTCTCTGTCGCCAAACAGGAACGCCACCCGGACGTCTTTTACATCCCTGCCGGTATGCTTGTACTCAATCGCATATTCCCTTTTTGCGTTCGAGATTGTCACCGGCGTGGAGGTCCAAAACCCTTCTCTTGAACCGGAGACGTCGGCCAATCGCACCTTGAGAGTTCCCATCCCACCCACGGACTTGGCCAAGAAGGATATCTTATAGAGCCTTCCCTTTCTCAGGGAGATCAGGTACCTACCCGGAGGACTCCACTTTCTCTTAGGGGTTTCCTGATAGATTTCGGCCCGGTCCGATTTTTTGACTTCCACTTTGAGTGCAGCCAAGCCGCTCAGGCCTGCGTTCCTCGTCACAGACATCTGCACGGACCCTTCGCTGGTCCAGTGATCGATTCCGCTGCTGAACTCCGAATTGACAAGTGGCGACATAGGCGGGGGCGGGGGGGCCGTGACTTCCGTGAGAATATCAAGTGCGTCCTGGTTCCAACCGTCCTCGGTATTGAGAATGTTGAAGGCCCATTGGTTGTTGAAACCTGCACAATAATACATCCAGCCGATGTTGTGTTTCTTGCATTCGTCGGCCACAAACCCAATATAGGCCTTGAAGTCTTCAACCGTATGGCAGGGCGGCACCCAGGCACCCCATTCGCTCAGCAGCAGAGGCTTGCTCCATTTCTTGGACCATGCCACCGGGTGTGACATCTGCTCTCTCACTTCATCCTGCCACCCAAGAACTTCGTCTAGCCCCGAGGTTCCATGCGTGAACTTGTGCGGTTGATACATGTGGAAGATGCCGATGATATTGGTGTCGTCCTCAAACCCTGAGCCGTCTTCCAGCCTGTACGTCAGATATTCCGGTGTGACGAATTGCGCGAGTTCACGACCCCCGTTAAAGCCAGGTCCGCCGATTCCGAGCGTGCGGTTTGGGTTGGTCTTCCTGATGATGGGGATCGCCGCGTTGAGGTATTCCATAACGGTTTTGCCGTCCTTTATCCCCTGAATCCCTCCCGGTTGCACTATCAGCCCCGCCGGTTCGTTCCAAAGTTCAAAGACAAGGCTGCCAGGGTAGTCCTTGTAGTACTGCGCAATTCTATCCCAAATTGCGACAAACTCCTGTATCCCCTCTTTCGGCTTCGATGCCCATTGACCGCTGCCCCACAAGCAGATCACCACAGCAAGATCTCGGTCAAGCGCGTCCTGTATCCTGGTTTTGTAGATAGCAGGGTCTTCCCTAGCGACAACGAAGAAGCGGATGCTTTGGAATCCCGCGGCCTTGACGGCATCATACTGGGCGGGATCATACAACACCTTTTCGGGTGGACCACCTTCAAGTTGGGAGACATCCACGTTGATACCTTTGCCGATCTGCTCGAACATGATCTCCCCCTTGCTCAACTCCGCCGTTGACTCCCCCAGTAAGGGAAAGCCCAGAATAAGCGCTATTGCGATTTTACGGAAGCGGAGCATGCTGTTTTGTACCGATAAAAGCGACGGGGCCGCCTAGCCAGCACGGGGCAATTCTTTTTTCTCATTTCAATTTTTCTTCTGAAGTTTGCTCAATAGAAGCCGTAGTTGTAAGATATGCGAACTTTGTTTAGTTTGCCGCCGTAGCGGTGTTCTCGGTAGCGTGAATGGGTTGAGTGGGACGGAGAGATGCCAGAAAACACCGTCCACCCTCCAGAATCCATCGAGGTCTAACTATGGGCATCGACACCTACACCGTGAACCACTGGAACGAGGCGACGCACGAACACGAGCCATCGATCCTTACCATAGAGCAGAACTTCACCTTCGATGCGCTCGGGTTCGTCGTGCTGCCGCAACTCCTCAGCCCAGCCGAGCTGTCCGCGTGCCGCGACAGCGGCGATGGGCTGGGCGATCTCTGTAGCGAGGTCGGCACCGTCGGACGCTACGTGCGCGAGTTGGGCGGCGATGGCTTTCGCCAAGACGGCCCTGCGAGGCACGTCCCTGCCGCCGCCGCAGGAGAGTACGACGAAGCCTCGCTGCCACTCGAAGGCGGGGCGCACACGCTGGACCGGGCGTACATCAACCTAGCGGGGTGGAATGGCCGCAACGCTGACGGAACTCCGCTCACGCGGGCCGGCGGCGACTGGGAAGAGGTCCGCATCCGGCAGTGCCAAGGGCTGATGGTGGCCATCGCCCTCACGGACTCCGCAGCAGGCAAGTGCCCGCTGGTGGTCGTGCCCTCCTCGCACAAGAGCGGGCTGCCGGCCCCACCGCTTCCATCCTCCAGCCGCTTCGCCGAGCGCCCGGCGCTGGCCGCGGGCGACGTGCTGCTGTGCGCCGCCAGCACGCTGCACGGGGTCTGCCCACAGGGTGATGGGGGCGAGCTGCTCGTGGTAAATTTCATCTCGCGCACGGCTCGGCCACAAGGACCACCTGACCAGCAGGACAAGCAACCTCTGCCCGCATGGGCGGCAGGGCTAGGCGAGGCCGAGCAAACCGTGCTGGCGGGCGGCAACTCGCGTCGCTTGCTCCTATCGGACGGCACTACCACCTGGCTTGTCTCCTCCGACGATGCCGACTCGGCGCAGAGGACCTCCTCTGCCCTCGAGTTCGAACGCCGAGATGATCATGCCGAGCGCTGGGCGTTTGACACCCAAGGCTTCCTGTTGGTCGAGGGCGTCATGGACGATGATTGGATCGAGGCGGCCGTGGCGGGCATCGACGCCAACCTCGACCGCCTGGTGTACCGGGGCGTAGGCGACAACAAGCTCGACGGGGACGTGACGCTTGCCGACATCCCTGGGGCACCGACGATCTCGGGCACGGGCCGGCCGGACCTGAAGGACTTGTTTCAGCTACCGGCACCGCACAATGCGCCTTTCCTCAAAATGCTGGCGCATCCGGCCGTCATTCAGCGCCTGAACTGGATGATTGGACCAGGGTACAGGGTAACTCAGAACACGGCCCTGTGCCACGTCAAAGGCTCGAGCGGGCAAATGCTGCACTCGGGGAACGCCAACCCGACCTGCGTCGGCAAGCACTACGAGATAGTAAACGGGCGCGTGCACACGAGGTCGGGCATCAACGTCGCCTGGCAGCTCAACGACGTCGGGCCCGACGATGGCGGATTTGTCGTAGTGCCGGGCAGTCACAAATCGTGCTACCCCTTGCCGCATTCGGTGCGGACCTGCAACGAGCGCGCGCCGATCCGCCACATTCCAATACGTCGCGGGTCTGTTCTCTTCTTTTTGGGCGGGACGGTCTGTCACGGGGCGTACCGCTGGGAGGCTGAGTCACCGAGGCGGACCGCGCTCTTCACGTACGGGCACGACGGCCGACACCCTTTTGCATGGCCCTCGAGCAAACTGTGAGCTCTTGGCACCCAAGTTGATGAAACCCAAACATCTGCGTTGCGCCGTGCTGGCGCTCGCTGCGGCTGCTCCGCTCAATGCCGAGGAATTGCGCTTCGACAACGCCGCCGAGTGGCGCCAGTGGACCCTGCCCTTGGGGATCGTCGAACTGACGCCCCAAGGGGTCGTCCGCCCTTTGCCGGTTCGCAGAAACATCAATGCCGCACTCGATGCCCTAGACCATGGCGGGGGCATCCGCGGCGTTGGGTCCAACCGCGCCACTGCGGCCCTAGTCTTCGACGGCGACCCTGCGACCGGCTGGCAGCCCGCCTCGGGCGACTTGGAAAAGACGGGCTGGATCGAGGTGGATCTGGGCCGCGGCGTCCCGGCCAGCCGCGTCTCTCTAGTCTTCGACGGCGCTGCACCCCCTTTTGAGATTTTCAACCTGCTGCTGTCCACCGGGGAACAGTTCGTCGACCATGCCAGGGTCCCGGTCCCCGGCACCCTGACCTACCGCATCGCCGAGCGCTTCGGCGCAAACAGCGCCCACCGCGTCGACTTCGCCATTCCCGCCATACCCCCGACGCCGATCCAGTTCGTGCGTCTCGAAGCGCTCAAGGCCGCACCCGATGCGCGGCTAGTCGAAATCGAAGTGGAAGCCCTAGGCGACAACCTAATCTCGGGCTTGCTCGAGCGGGGCGGGGCTGTCGAGATCATCATCGGCACCAACCGCACAGATTTCGAAGCCGCGACGCTGACCAATGCCCTGCTGCTGATCGACGGCCAGATCAACACCTACTGGCGCAGCGGCCGAGTCCCGCGCGCCTCCGACGATGTCTGGGCCTGGATCATCCTGGACCTGGGCGCCATCTACTGGGTTGACGAAGTGCACCACATCGGCCATATCGATCGCTGGCGGTATTTCAATATGAACTTCCACGAGATGATGACCTCGGACGGCTCGCTGGCCTCGGACGGCTCGTTGCGCTGGACCAAGCACTTTTCCGGCGTCCTGCCACCGACCATCCGCGGTCAGGGCATGGTTGCGCACCACTTCGCCCCCATCCCCACGCGCTTCCTGCGCATCCTCTTCAAGACCTGGGACGCCAATTGTACCACCGCATCCAGCACCAGTGCGCCCGGTTGCTACTCCAGTGGCCACACTGCGGAGATCATGGTCTTCAGCGAGGGTTTTCCGCGCGAGGTGCGCTTTGATTCCCCCATCCTCGACCTTGGGGGCCGGAAGAATGTCAACGCCCTCCGTTGGGCCGCCGATGTGCCCTCCGGCACCCGGCTCGAGCTGCGCAGTCGCTCGGGCAACGAACTGGAACAGAATTTCACTTACTACGACAAGAATCTCAAAGAAGTCACCGCAAGGAGGTGGGACAAGCTCATTCCCTCTTTCCGCGGCCCCATTGATACGACCACTGCGCCCGGCGGCGACTGGAGTCCCTGGAGCAATATCTACGCGGCCTCCGGCCAGACCTTCCTCTCGCCCTCGCTCAGGCGCTTCGTCCAGCTCGACGCGCGTCTGGTGAGCGACTCCCCCCTGCGGGCACCCTCCTTGGACTGGGTGAGCCTGGACTTCGCCGATCCCATCGCCGAACGCGTCAGCGCCGAGGTTTACCCCTTCCAGGTCGAGCCTGGCACCGTGGTGACCTTTTCCTACTGGCTGCGCGCCCCTGCTACTCGCGCAGGTTTTGACCGGCTGGCCATAGAGGCCTCCACGCCCCTGCGCTTTGTCGACACCCGCCTCGATGGCGCGCCCATCGAGGTCCAAGCGCGAGAGGACAGCACCGGCTTCCGTTTGCAGTTTCCCCGCCGGGTGCAGAGCGGCGAACTGGTGGAGATGCGCTTTGAGGCCGCCGCTTTCCTGCAGGCCACGCGTTTTGACCTCTTTCTCGAAGACAGCGAGCTGGGCCCGGATGTGCGCCAGCGGGTCGAACCGGGTGACGCCAACCCACAGGTCGAAAGCAGTACCAATATCGTCGAGTTGCCCCTAGACCGCGCCCTCTTCGCCCATCTCTCCGTGTACCCCAGAGTGCTCACACCCAATGGCGACGGCATAGGGGACCGCCTCTTGATCAGCTTGAACCTGATCAACGTGCTGGAGCACAGACCGCTGAAACTGGAGCTTTTCGACTTAGCCGGCCGCCGGGTGCGCCAGATCTCGGGACAAGCGCTGGCCGGTGCCCAGGAACTGGTCTGGGACGGGCGAGACCAATCGGGCGACCTAGTGCCGCCCGGCCACTACTTTCTACGGCTCAAAGTGGAAAGTGACGCCCACAGCCAGAGCGTCAACCGAATGGTGTCGGTCGTCTATTGAAATTCCGGCGGGACATTGGGAATCTGTCCCGCAGCACTCACCCGCGGGCAACACGGGGATCTTCCTGCTTGATCGGAACGGCGTGCCGCCGTCACTGGCTCGGCTGAACGATTCCGCTTCCCTCGCGAATCACTAGGACCCTGTTGGCGGACAGATCTGCAAAGCGCTCGACCAGACCGCTCGGCCAGAATACGTCCAGCCGATCTACAGTAGTGCACTCGCCCAAGCCGAAGTGGACCCTCAAGTCGTTCTGCGATAGATAGCTCGAACCGCTCCGCACCTCACCGACCTGCGTCGCGTCTCCGCAGCGGAGTTTTATCCGCGCGCCGATGCCGTCCCTGTTGCTTTTGGTGCCTTCCGTCCGGACTATCAGGTAGTTGTTTCGATTCCCCCCGTCGTTGCGCAGCAGTGTCGGAAGATCGTTGAGTTCTAAGACGAATATGTCGAGGTCGCCGTCCTCATCGTAATCCCCGAAAGAAGCGCCCCTGCTTACCTTCTCGATCTGCAGTCCCGCGCCCGAGGTCGGGGACACTTCGGCAAAGGTGCCATCCCCCATATTATTGAATAGCTGATTTGTCTGGGCATAGCTGACTCCGAGGTTCGCCCTATCGACCTGCGGATAGACGTGGCCGTTGGCAACGAAAAGATCCTTGTCGCCGTCGTTGTCGTAGTCGAAGAACTCGGTGCCCCAAGCGAGGAACTGGAAGCTCTCCAACCCCACTCCCGCATCAAACGTGAGATCCGAGAAAAACCGCCCTCCATCGTTGTGATACAGGGTGTTCGTCTCTTCCCAGAAGTTGGTGACCAGTATGTCTGGATACGCGTCGTTGTCGTAGTCTCCGAAGGCGATGCCCATGCAGCCCTGTGGCTGGCCGCCCTCGCCGTATGCCGCACCCTTCATCCAAGCCACATCGGCAAAGGTCCCGTCGCCCCTGTTCTCGTAGAGATAGTTGGGCCCCGTATCGTTGGCCACGTAAATATCCGAATCGCCATCATTGTCGTAGTCTCCCGCAACTACACCGAGTCCGTACAGCATGTCGTGATCTACGAGACCGGCTCCGACAGTCGCATCGGAAAAGACGCCCTCGCCCTCGTTGCGGTAGAATACGTCTGCCTCCCCCCGCATCCCGTGCGGGCCGAAATGGACGGTCAACCCCCGCCACTCGTGTCTCCTGTCGGGAGTGGTTTCCATGAAATGATCAAAATCGACGTAGTTTGCCACATACAGGTCGAGATCGCCATCGCGGTCGTAGTCGAAGAAAGCACATCCGGTGCTGAAGGCCTCCTCTCCGAAGACGCCGGCGCGCTGCGCCACATCGGCAAAGGCCCCCTCTCCCCGATTTTCGTACAGCGCGTTGCTGCCGTAGTTGGTCACGTAGAGGTCCGCATCTCCGTCGTTATCGTAATCGGCGACGGCGCAGCCCATTCCCCAACCGGTGTCTCCGAGACCCGATTCTTCGGTGGCGTTTGCAAACGTCGCGCCCTCGTTGCGATAGAGGGCATTGCGCGGACGATCCCGGCCGGGAAATCCTCCCACCCTCGACCCGTTCAGCACATACAAATCCAAGTCCCCGTCCCGGTCGTAGTCGAAGAAGGCCGACCCCCCAATGAAGGCATCGACCACGTACTGCTGTTCGCCGTCACCGGAGACGTTCAGCAAGGCGACGCCGACCTCTGCCGCGACATCGACAAACTGCACGCGGGTGCCGAGCACGGGCCCGTCGGCGGCCTGCAAGGGGCCACAGAGGGAAATCGAGATGAGAAAAAAGAGCTTGGTGGTGTAGAGACGGCGAGCCATCCGGTTCAGCTCATGGTCCGTTCTCGTCTGCCGATTCCAGTCGGCGAGCGATCTCGAACTGTTCATCCGCTTCGTGGTACCGGCCCGTTTTTAGGTAGGCGTCGCCGAGGCGGCGATGGTATTCGGCATTGGCCGGGTCGAGAGCGATGGCGAGCTTGTACTCGCTAATGGCGCTGATGTCTCGTCCCTGTCTGGCATACTGCACAGCGAGCTCGAAGTGGAACTGCGGATTGTCGGGGACCAAGGCGACGCTGCGCTCGAGTTCGGCGATGTTGCCTTCGCGCTGCTGCCGGAATATCTGCATTTCCCTCTCGCCCTCTTGGCGATTCCCTTGCTTGAAATAGGCGTTGGCGAGACCGAAATGCGCTTCTGTGTTGAAGTAGTCGAGTTCGATGGCCTTCTCATACTCGGCGATCGCCTCTGCGGCCCTTCCGGTCTGGGCATACACAGCTCCGAGGGCGTAGTGGAAGAGCGCGTTGTCCGGCTCGCGCTCAATTGCCTGCCTGTACTGGCCGACAGCCTCCTCGTATTTCCGGGTTCTGGAGTAAATCATACCGAGGCGATAGCGCGTGTACGCAAGGTTGGGATCCACCGTCAGGGTCTTTCTGTACTGCGCCACCGCTTCCTCGTAGTTGCGCTGCCGCTCATAGGCCATGCCGAGGTTGTGCTGGAACCAGCCGTCGTCGGGGGCCAGCGCAACCGCCTTGCGGTGTTCCTCCACCGCGGCAGCGAGTTTGTCCTGATCTACCATGGCCGCTCCCAAGGGCACGTGCGACTGTTCGGTATAGACCAGCCCTAACTTGTCGTGCGCATCTGCACGACGGGGGTCGAGCCGCAGAGTTGCGGCAAATGCGTCTGCCGCTTCACTCAGTCTGCCGATGGCCATGTACGCATCTCCGAGGATGTAATGGATCGACGGTTCATTCTCGGCCAGCTTTGCAGCCTGCTGCAGTTCTGCTATCGCTTTGGCGTATTCCTGTTCCTGAAGATAGATCGCTCCGAGTCGATAGCGAGCGGGGCCGTAGTCGGGCTTGAGCCGGAGCACCGTCTTGAAGTGCTCCGCCGCCTCGGTCGGTTTTCCCTCCTGCGAGTAGATCATGCCGAGCCCGTGATGAGCGAGGAAGTACGTCGGCTCGGATGCGATCGCTCTTTCGTAGGCATCCTTCGCTTTTTCGCGATCTTGGCCGATCAGGAAGGTCTTTCCCAGCTTGTAGAGGGACGGCGCATAGTCGGGGTCGATCTCCAGTACTTTCTCGAATTCTGCCTCGGCCTCGCGGAATCTGTTCTGCAGCGCATAGATGAAGCCGAGGCCGTCGCGTGGGCGAACGTCAGTCGAGTCCATCTCGATCGCTTTCCTGTATTCCCGCTCGGCGCTCTGGAAGTCACCGCTCTGCACATGGCGCAGACCAAGTCTGTAGTGGTGTTCACTCTGTCGGGCCAGAAGTCCGCCGGACTCTTGGCTGAGAAGCTTCTGGGGGCATACCAAAAAGCAGACGGCGAATACCGCGCAGCCGACGAGCAGTCCGGCCCCAGCATTGGGGTCGCCACCGCGAGCTTTCCGCCGCCAGCATTGGCGACGCAACTCAGTGCTGGTCATGCTGAAAAAGCGATTGTCAATAGGCCACCGCAACGACGCCGCTGCTGATCTCCTTCTCTGACTGCACATCCACCACCAGCCGGTACAGATACAGCCCCGGCGGCACTAGCCCGTTCGAGTCGTCCCGTCCATCCCACACGTGACGGTACTCACCCACCGGATCCACCCCCTCATACACCCGCCGCACCAGCCAGCCCGACAGATCGTAGATCTCGAGCGACACCGGCACCGCTGAGGTCAACCGCAGCAGCTTGTACGATATGTTCACCACCTCATTCACCCCATCGCCGTTCGGCGTGAACGGATTCGGCGAGATCCGCGGCGAAAACACCAGCGATTCGCTCAGCGCCGTTCTCACCGACAAGCGATCGCTTTCAATCTCATTGGTAGCATTGCCCGGCACGATCCGTTGCCGCACCTCGTGCGGCTTGGTCGTGTCGAACACCCTGCCTGCAAACAGGGTGCCCACTTCTCTCAGTATCGGAGCGGTGAACACCACCTCCACCAGCGCACCGCTGTCCGTCGGCTCCAGCCGGCGCGGGAGCAGAACCTCAAACCCCAGACCGTCTTCGTGAATAGTCCACGAGAAATCCTGCTGATCGATGCCGGCTATGCGCAGCGAATCGACCGACACCACTCCTGAAGGCGTCGCGATCTCCACCCCGTCAAAACTGCTGTCGATGGACCGGATAGTCGGACTGATGTAATACGTAAATTGTGTCGCTTCGCCCACCTCGGTCTCGGTCGGGTGAATCTCCCCTACCAAGCGGCGAACCAACGGCGGGACCGACGCCTTAAACTCTAGGTAGTCGATCTTGCCCCCCTCTGCGACGGTAGTAGAGGCAAAATCCACTCTGATCTGGACGAACTTCCGCGGCCCGGGGGATGCAATGGGGACCCCGGGATGACCGAACGCATACGGACTCGAATAGAAGCTCCAGTGCTCCGTGTCGGGACGCACCCGGTCTTGCTCGTCTTCCGGCTTGAGGAAATCAGCCAGTTTGTCATACTGGCGCTTGTACTCCGTCAGACTCAGCTCGCCGCCCCCTTGGAGAAACCTGACGACGTCCTGCTGCTCGGGGCGGGTCTCCCAGAAAATGACCGGGTGCGGATCGGTACCGGCCCGGGTGCGAATCGCGACCTGGGCGTGGGGATCCTGCCGTCCCGACCAGCGGATCTCGCCTAGACTGGCGATGTCGTCCAGTTCGATGATGTCGGATTCATATGAGGCCTTCCTCACGTACCCCCCCCCGTACAACTCGAAAGCAGCCAGCCCGATCTCCTTGGGCGTTTGCCGAAGGATCCGCAACTGCACAAAGTTGGTCGTCACGGGTCGATCGAGCATCACGCTGACTTCGGGTTCAGTATTGCCCTCTACCTCCACAACAGTTGGGAGATTCGGGACGTTTCCAATTATACCGTATCTCTCGTCGCTGACACCGATGACGAATTGCTCCAGGAAGTGATCCGACCTGTCCGTCAGAGTCCGCAGTCTCACCTCCCTGATGAGGAATCGTCCGCCTAGATCGAAATGCACTCTCAACGATGCACCGGGGTCGTTACAACAGGCGGCGCGAAAGTCGAGGGTCGCTTGATCTATGGCCTTCCATGTGTGCGCCGTACTCGGGTCCTGATCGACCAGCAGGTTTCCGACCGTCTGGTCGAAGTTGCCCCTACCAGCTTCCCGCTGCACTGACACCCAGCCGTCTCTGCTCAACAGCGTTGCGGCGATATCCTCGTCTTCGGCGAAGAAATTGGGCTGCAGTACGCCCGCCTGTAGCGAGTCCGGGTCGAGGGCGTCCTCCAGTTGCGAGTTTTCCGACCAGTCTAACTCCCTGAAATCGATGCCGATTCTCTCTAGGCTATCCTTTTCCGCCTCGGAAAAGGGCGTGCCGATGCGGTAGATGATCACGCCTGAAGCGTCGCGCACATTGAGGGCGAGAGCAATTGAGACAAGCAGGAACATTCCCGTCGTCATCTTCACTTTACCATCACCTGGTTCACCTTGACGCGTCGGGCCTTTCCCTTGGGGCCCTCGACGTCCAGCGTAACCACGAAATCGCCCGGTTCCTTGTACTGGTGAATCGGGTGCTGCTCGGTCGAAGATGTGCCATCGCCGAAGTCCCACGACCACGATGTGATCTCTCCGCGAGACCGATCCGTGAAGGCGACCATCCGGCGATCCATGTCGATCACCGTAAAGGAGTATTCCGCCTCGAGCGGCTTGAGGTATTCCGGCTCCAGCGGCATCAAGCGGAATGCGCACAAGTTCGAGGCGTCGTTGTCCATGCGCGTCTCGTGCGAAAGGTTCCAGAACCCCTCGTATGCCCTGTGGTCTTCGTCGTAATCGAGGACCGACCAAGACAGGGCGATCAGGCTGTTCTCCTCCAGCTTTGACACGGCTGCCCGCTCCGGGCCATCGTATGGAGCGTAGTCGAAGGGCGTGATCCAGAACTCCAGCACGAGCTTGCCGCTCTCCCCTTCCTCGAAATCGTACGAGTACGCGTGATTGGCGTACGGCAACCGGCCGATCCACGGCTGGCACCCCCAGACGAACACCCAATCTCGTCCTTCCCCGGGAGGTGTGAAGATGTGGTAGTTCTGGGCGTGTACTCCCTTGAACAAGAAGTGGCTTTCCCATTCGTCGTCGATTTGGGGGTTGGCAATGTTCGGCCCGCCGGACCGGTCTGCGTCGATGGCAATCTCGAACAGATCGCCCCGCTTGTAGTACATATTCCAGTAGTCGTCGTACGCCTCGTAGAGGAAATAGAGTCGGTTCAAGCCTTTGACCCAACCGACGCGCACGGTGACGTCCAGGTCTTCGCGGTCGTAGTTGGTGAAGTTCCCCATGACCGTGTCGGAAAGCTGGTCGGTTCCGTATGCGTAGCTGTCGGGTACCATCGCCCAGTCGTCGGTCTGGCCGTCGATACGGGGAATCATGTTGGCGGGAAACTGGAAGATTTTGAATTCCGTGTCGGTTCGCTGTAGGGCCTGAGACGGTGAGATACTCAGCAGCACGGCCGCTGCGAGTCCACATGCTTGCTTGATCAAGTGTTCCCCCTTTCTAACGCGATAGACGGTGCGCTATTGATCCTTGAAGATCCCAATGCGGTGATTGGCCATTGACAGGAACAATTCCTCTCCTTCGTGGTACATCGGTAGATTGCTGGCTTGCTGATCGGGCATGTGGCATTCGGTGCAGCGGTCGCCCTGCGCTAACTCGAGCTCTTCAGCGTGCGACTGCTCGTGACAGGTCAGGCACTTCCGCGAAAACATCGCGGTCTGGTCCGTCTCGTCTTCGTGCACATTGTGGCAGGTAGAGCACGTCATGCTGCCCGACTCTGCAAAACAGCGACTTTCCCAGAGGAACTGCACCTGCCCCCCGTGGACCGACAGTTGCTTCTGCTCCGCTTTTGTGTATATGCGATGCGCTGAGATTTCGTCTCCCGGACGGAATGACAGCGGCGGCGTTTTAGGAACGCCCTGCCCCGCATGGCACAGGGCGCAGGAAGAGATCTGTTGCGATCGACTCAGGCTGGCCGGGTTGACGATGTGCCGGCCCTCCTCTGCTGCCGGGTTCTGCTCGTGGAAAGCAATGTGTTGCGCACCGGGACCGTGGCACTTGGCGCAGCTAATGCCTACTTCAAAGCTGTCGGGATGAAATCGAAGCCCTGTCGGCGAGCCTATCGGCAGGACCGTCGCGGCGTGGCACTCTATGCAGCGTCCGCCGATTGGCCGTTGGTACAGCATTTCCAGTCTTTTGTTCGGCAGCTCCTCCCACCAAACGATCCAGGTTTCATAGCCGGGCGCGAGCGTCCAAGTCTCTTCCGGGGTGAAGTACATCCCCGGCAACTGGAACAGTCGGTCCCCCTCCCAGAACAGGTAGGTCTGCGCCCGCTCTCCAGAGCCCACCACGATCTGAAAGGGCTTGGTGAATGTCTCTGTCGTGTCCTTGGTGTACACAGCAGTCTGAAAAAACCCGCCCCTCCGCTCCTCCATCGCGAATTGCAGGTCCGGCAGCGGCGTACGCGCGACATTGCGGCCTGCGCCGAAGTCGCCCATAACGGTCGCCTTGGTGGCGACAGTGGAAGTGAGGTAGTGCCCGGTCTTGACGTAGCTGTCGTAAATCGACTGATGACAGGGTCGGCAGGCTTCACTCGTGCTCGCCGCTCCCCGGAAAGCGTGAGGCGGGTCGCCGCTCCCGTTGGCGAAATAGTTGAAGTAGAGCAGGGCGACACTGCCGAGCGTTGCGGCAAGCGCAACGATCAAACCCCACGCCTTAACGCGCTTCATAGGTTCATCCGCTTCAGGCGACCGCGTCTGCGCAGGGCAGCGATTGTGCGCGACAAGGCATGGTCAGCGGTGCTCAACCAGCGCCGTCAAGGTCTCCAACACCTGAATCCGCGCCTCGTCCGCCAGCGTGCGGTCCACTGTCTCGTTCAGCCAGTGAAAGCCGCCCAGCGGCTGGTTCGGGCCGCTCGCGTCTCCATGGCCCGCCGCATCACAGACACGGGCCGGCAGGCTTTCCAGCAAGCGACGTCCCTCCTCCACCTCCAAGCCCGTCCTCCCCTGAGCGGACGCCTTCCGGATCGCCCGGTCCAACATGGCGAAATACTCGTAGTCCTGCACGCCTTCCCGCGCCGCTTCGAGGTGTTTGCCGGCCGTCACCGAGTCCTCGTCGATGAACAGTGGCGAGTACGGAGTCTTGAAGGTGAGATACTCGTTCCACGATGACGCTCCGCCCGTATCGGTCAGGGACCACATGTAGATGGCCGTCGCTCCATAGCGCCAGCTCGTCCACGCCATGAGGCGGCCGGCGTACGGATCGAAGACCCGACCCGTCCACGCCGCGTAGAACTCTAACCCGATCCCCTGATCGCGCTTCTGCACGTAGTAGTCGCGGTAGTCCTGGCCCTGTCTCAGGAAGGCTGCATAGTTGGGGCACAACACGTGGCACGCATCGATCATCTCCTGGTTCGCCCGGTCCATATCCCGGTGGTTCGTATCCTCCCAGATGCGGATTCCCGTGTCCGCTGCGCGGATCGCCTTCGCCCACGCCAGAATGCGCTCGTCCATCCACGGCTCGTCAGGCTCATCCACCAGCAGCAGCGCGAACTGTTCCGGCTGCAATCCCTTCGCCACGATATGCTCCGCCCAGAACGTCGCCCACGCCTTCACCGCGGTCGTGAACTCTGGCGTGCCCATGGGCCACGACTCGAAATGGTCGCCCACTTTTGCGAAGACGAGGTACTGAGCCGCATCCGGCCACAACTCGACCCACGCATCGAAATAGTCGATGGAGGGCGGTGCCGTCATCGCCCCCTGCGCATCGTGCGAGCCTCGTGGCAGCGCCAGTTTGAGGGCCCACGGCGAGTCGACGAGATGTTCGCGCAAGTGCTCGATAATCGCCGATCGGTTCTGCTCCGTCAGCAGGGGAAAGTGACCGACGCGGTCCGTATAATCCCAGCCGCCCAAGTGAAGCGACTGCTCTTCCGGAAAATCCAAGGGATACAGGTGCATGCGCAATGGAAACCGCTTGCTCCCTTGAACGGACTCCAAGACGACCTCGCCCTCATACGCGCCCGGCTCCACGTCTCCTGGATGGAAGGTCAGCCACACCTGCCGAGTCATGCCCGAGGGCACGGAGACCGAATACCGATCGTTCTCGGCCGCAACCTCCGGCAGGGCCGCCGCCACCGGCACCCCAGTCCGCGTGTCGGTCCAAGCCACCTCGTGAACGGTCACATACTCGGGATTGTCGCCGCCGGGCAGCCCGCTCAAGCGGAACGCTACCTGCATCGGCTCGTCACTGCTGTTGCTCACATTGAACGCCGCGGCGCGGTACTCCTTGCGCATCAGGTGCACCTCGACGGCCAGTTCCGCCGCTGTGTCGGGCATGCCGACGAGGTGAAGCGGATCCCACAGGTTCGGAGACCAGAACGTGAGCGGCTCCAAGCCTTTGGCGCGCCAGAGCCACGCCTGCGTGCGCAACACCCGTTCGTGCCATGGATTCAGCGGTAGCACCGCTTGGAAATCATCCCCGAAGGCCGTGGCCGGCCCCAACTCCTCTTCTACCGCCGCCAGTTCGCCGAGAACCTCATTCCGCGTCTGCAGTGGAACACCCTTCTCCACCGCCGCCTCTCTCAGGGCCTCAATGTCCCGCACCAGACGCGTCCGGATCCCTTTCTGGATTGCGAGCCGGCCCGCGTACGCCTTCAGGTCCGGGATGGCCGGCCCCGGCAACGGCTCATTCACCCACTCCGGCTCTCCCGCCCAAACCTCGATCTCGTCCACGAAGGTATACGGCTCGTTCCACACGACTAGGCTGACATAGCGGCCGTGCGTCCTCAGCCGGTCCGTCCAGTACCGATACGTCCCGTACTGGGCAGTGCGCTGTTCGTTGAGATCTTGGAGGATCTGCTGGCGCAGTTCGGGCGTGACCTCTTTTTGCGGGTATCGGTCCCGGTGGCGGTCAAAATGGTCATATATCTCCGCATCCGTGAAACGCATGCCTTCCCGGGCCCACATGGCATCGCTCGCCTTCTTCGGCACGAGCGGGCCGTGCTGTTTTGCGCTCAACTGCACCAAGTCCCCGATTTCATGGAATTCCCTGTCTTCACCCGCCGCGAGGATGCGGATGGTCAGCGGCCACCTCACGTCCGCAAAACCCGCCGCCGTGTGGAACGAGACCCCCCGTATCGGCTGCACCGCGCCCAGGTCCAGCGTCAGGATCGAAGGCGTCTTTTCCTGCCATCCCACCGTCGATAGCTGGGCCCAGAAATAGCCGTCCGTGTAGATCCCATCCGTCAGTTGCTCGTGATCACCGGGGTCCGTGCAAAGCCCGTAATTCGGCCCCGGCTCCAGGGTGTAGCTCGCTCCGAGGGCGATGTTCTCGCTCGGACGGTCTGTCGGAATTGTCTCGGATGCACTCGGTGCCAACGCCGCCATCAACAACGCCACCGCTGCCAAAGTCCTTTTCATCCGTGGCACTCGCTATCTTTACAGCTATTTAAAATCTGGCGGGAACGTGTGGGAATCGAACCCACCCAGCGCAACTCTCGCTACGCCGCAACGGATTTGAAGTCCGCGACAGCCACCAGGCACGCATCCGCTCCCGCAAAGCTCTCAATATATAGAACGACGACCCAATAGCACCAACGAGACCTACGGTGCTACTTTTTTTGCGCTGCTTCGGCCCGCGCCTTGCGCTCGGCCCGCTCAGCCGCCTTGCGCTCGGCCACCTCGGCCTCCGTCGGCAAGCGCCGCGCCGGCATTTCTGGATACGCCAGAGGCAGGTCCCAGCGCAGGGTTCGCAAGGGGACATCGCCCAAGTTCTCGATCTGCAGCTCGAGATAGGCGTCGTCGCGCCGGACAATAGGCGTCTTGTCGTCGCGCTGGCGATTGGGAAAGAAGACTCGGTAGTAGGTCTTACCGTCGAGTACCTCTCCTTCGGGCCGATCGCTCTCGTAGGGATAGTAGTTAAACGTCCCGCTAGGTTGGGAGCGCACACCTCGCTGATCGACCAAGAACGTGCGCGCACCAATATCGGCAATATAGGGCTTGAGCTGAGACTCTCCGCTCGACAGATAAACGGTAAAGACCAAGCGACTGTAGAGCGTCAAGCCCCAACGGTCGTCGTACTCGTCGCGCAAGATGGGAAACTTGGAGTCGTAGATGGCATCGACGACCCGGCGGATGTATTCGGCCCTCCAGATGTTGAAGGCGCGTTTTTGCAGGGGATTGCGCGCATCGAAGGACGGATTTACGTAGATGAGATACTGCAAGTAGAGGCTGTTGATGTCCGTGCCGTCTTCGGCCGGATAGGTGCCATCGACGTAGGAGTAGAGTAGCTGCTTGATGCGAAATTCGAGCTGCTCCTGCCCCAAGCCCTCGCGCTCAGCCCGCGCATAGGCGCGGGATATCTCATAGGCGAAGGTGTGCAGGGCCGCCTGCACCAAGACGCCGTCGGCACCCCGGTGGCTTCTATTTACCGTGCGCCATACTTCCTGCCCGACGCGCGCGAAAGGGCCTTCCGAATATTCTGGGCTGCAGCCGAGGGCCGCCGCACACATCCAGCAAAGGAACAAGACCCTGCCTAGCATGAATTACCTCCGTTGAGGAGGGAGGGCGTCTAGCGTCGCGCTATTCCTTGACGACCCAGAGCTTGACCGCTGCTGTTACCTCTGAGTGGAGGCGCACTTCGATATTGTAAACGCCCAATTCGCGGATGGGATCTTCGAGGTGGATGGCGCGGCGATCTACCTCGTAGCCCTTTTCGTCGAGCAATTCGGCGACGTTTTGGGCGGTCACCGAACCGAAGAGGCGATCCTCCTCGCCGACCTTGACCTGCGCGGTGATCGATTCCGCTTCCAGCTTCTTGGCGAGGGCCTCGGCGGCACGGCGGTCGCGCTCGGCTAGGGTCTCTTGCTGTTTGCGCCGAGACTCGAACTGGGCCATGTTGGCGGCAGAGGCGACCAGAGCCTCATTGCGCGGAATCAGGAAGTTGCGACCGTACCCGTTTTTTACCTCCACGACCTCACCGGCCGAACCCAAGGTTTCAATGTCCTTTAACAGAATTACCTTCACGACTTGTCCTCCACTTCATAGAAAACGGCGATGTTGTTTGGGCCTTACGCTTCTTCCTCCGTGGGAGCAGGACGCAGCCGACGCCAGTCGAACCAAGTATCCAAAAGCCCCAATCCAGCCAAGAGTAGAAACGCCAACCCTGCGACAAAGAGAAGCCCTACGTAAAACAACAGCTCAACCAAAGGCGGCACCCTTTGACGCTGGGCGAAAAAGCGCAGCACCGCCAATCCTTGCACCCCGTAGATAATCCCCATCAACACGATCAGGTTGAGGCCCAAATCGGCCAACAACCCATCGCCCAAAAGACTTAGCCCCAAGGCCGCGATCAATACCCAAATCAGCTCTTCCCAAGGCCGCCACAAAGACAACGGCAGGGGGGCGGGCAGCGATAGTCCCAGCCGCAAAGCCAAGCCCTGACTCAAGCGATACGCTACTACAAACGTCAAAAGCAGGGTCGCCATCTCGATGGCCGGCTGCACCCGCAGGACGGCGTCGATCACCGCGCTTAGCGTCTGGCCGCCATCCTCAACAGCCATGCCCAAGGCTTGGAACTGCTCCAAGACAGCGGCGGCTTGCTCTTGGCGCAGGGTGCCATCGCGCGCCTGAATTAGCTGCCAGAGACACAAGCCGGCCGCCGGCGTGCAGGCCATAGCCATGACGCGACCATAGGTCTGCTGACGCTCTATTTGCAAAGCGGCGAGCAACCCCATAATGGGCACCAGCCCCAACGCAGCCCCTAGCAGCATGGCGGTGCCCAAGCAAAGCAGGCCGATCAAGGGCAGAGCACCACGCGAGCCGTAGCGCAAACTAGCCAAAAGCGAAGCGACTGCCAGCGCTATGCCCAGCAGAATCAACATCGGCGCACGCCGACTCTAAGAGTCGTCGGACTCTTGGACGACAGCCTCTTCTGGTGAATCCCCTGCCTCTTCTACCCCCTCTACTTTTTCTACCTCTTCATCAAGTGCCTCGCGTTCGGGTGCAGCACTGTGGACCTCGCCGCGGTCCCTCGGACCGCGGGAGCGGGAGTCGCGGTGCGGGCCACCACCTCGGTCCCTCGGACCACGAGCAGGCCGGGCAAAGGCTTCTTCAAGGAAATTGTCGGCGGCTAGCTCGGGCACGTGGATAAATTCGCCTTCGACCGCGGTGACGAGGTAGCGCAGCACCACTTCGTCGAGCTTGAGCGTTTGCTCTAGCCCTTCAATCGCCGTCGGCTCGGCGGAAAACTGGTAGAGCACGTAGTAGCCTTGGAGCCGATTCTTCAGGCTAGACGAGGTATAGGCCAGACGCCGCAGACCCCAATTGTCGATTCGGGCGACTTGCCCGCCATGTTCCTCGAGTAGAGCCTCGTATTTTTCGACGAGTTGCTCGTATTGGCCCTCGCCGGCTTGGGGGTCCAAGATACATACGAGTTCGTAGTTTCTCATTGTATTGCGCTTTCTTGGTTCTGGTCTGGGGCACATCCCTCAGACGAAAAGCGGTGCCAGGACAAGAGATATCACCGACATCAGCTTGATGAGTATGTTTAGCGACGGTCCCGAAGTGTCCTTGAATGGGTCGCCGACCGTATCGCCGACGACAGCGGCTTTGTGGGGGTCAGAGCCCTTGCCTCCCAAGTGGCCTTCTTCGATCCATTTTTTGGCGTTGTCCCAAGCCCCGCCGCTATTGGCCATCATCAGTGCCAACAGTACGCCGCTGACCGTCGCCCCGGCGAGCATGCCGCCCAAGGCGATGGGCCCGAGGCCGAAACCAACCGCGACCGGAGCCAACACCGCCAACAGGCCCGGAAGAATCATCTCGCGCAGTGCTGCCGTCGTGCTGATCTCCACGCAACGCCGGGTATCGGGCTTGGCTTTGCCTTCCATCAGGCCCTCGATCTCGCGGAACTGACGCCGGACTTCCTCGACCATCTTGAAGGCGGCCTTGCCGACCGAGGTCATGGTAATGGAGGCCGCTAGATAGGGAATCATCGCGCCGATAAAAAGCCCGCCGACGACAATCGGCGTAGTCACGTCAATGACGATCGGCTCACCGGTTGCAGTCTCAATAGCGGAGGAATAGGCCGAAAAAAGCGCCAAGGCCGTCAACGCCGCCGAACCAATGGCAAATCCCTTGCCCATGGCCGCGGTCGTGTTGCCGAGTGAGTCGAGACCATCGGTGATTTTGCGCGTGTCTTCGCCCAAGCCCGCCATTTCGGTAATGCCGCCGGCGTTGTCGGCGATGGGACCATAGGCGTCAACCGACATGGTGATACCCACGGTGGCCAGCATGCCCACGGCGGCGATCCCAATCCCAAAAAGCCCGGCAAAGTGGAAGGCCAAGCCAATGGCGACGACGATCCCCAAGGTCGGCAGGACGACGCTCTCCATGCCTATGGCCAGACCGGAAATGATATTGGTCGCCACGCCAGTCTTAGAGGTTTCAGCGATGGTGCGGATGGGTTTGCCGCCAGTGTAGTACTCGGTAAAAAGGCCAATCGCGATCCCGGCCAAACAGCCCGCGCATAGTGCCCACACCGGCTGATTGGATAGGCCGATTGTCCCGGCGACCCACCAAGCACCCAAAATCATTAGTGCGGCTGCAACCCAAGTCGAGTAGCGCAATGCGGCACCGGGGTCGAAATTCTGCAGTATCCGCACCATCAACACGCCCAACAGCGACGCGACGATACCGATCGTGATGACGATTAGCGGGAAGCTCATTGCCGCAAGTTTCGCTTGGGTCGGATCGGAGATGCTGGGAGCGAGCGTGGCCAGCAGTGATGCGGACGCGGTGGCGGCGATGGCAATGGTAGCAATGACCGATCCGACGTACGATTCAAAGATATCGGCACCCATGCCAGCGACATCGCCGACATTGTCGCCGACATTGTCGGCGATAACGGCCGGATTGCGGGGATCGTCCTCGGGAATCCCCGCCTCTACTTTGCCCACCAAATCAGCACCCACATCGGCGGTCTTGGTGAAGATGCCGCCGCCAACGCGCGCGAAAAGAGCAATCGAAGAGGCCCCCATAGCGAAGCCATTGATCGTAGATGCTTGGCTTATATCGTCCCAGATACCAATAGCGCTAGCCAGTGCTCCAACACCGAAGAGTCCCAAGCCAGCCACGGCAAGTCCCATCACGGCGCCTCCTGAAAAAGCGATGTTTAGCGCCGGCCCTTGGCCGTGTTGGTTGGCCGCTTGGGCGGTGCGAACATTGGCGTGACAGGCGGCCTTCATGCCAGTATAGCCGGCCAAAATGGAACAAACGGCTCCCGCCAAGAAGGCGTATGCGGTATGGGCTCCGACGAAGGCAAAAAGGAGGGCGAAAACGATGACGATAAACCCGGCGAGGATGGTGTACTCGCGTTTGAGGAAGGCCATAGCTCCCTCGTGGATAGCCTCTGAGATTTCCACCATCTCTGGAGTGCCCGCCGGAGACTTTTTGATGTAAAAGTACAGCAGGAGCGAGCAAAGCAAACCGCCCAGACCAATGAATGGCGCTGCGCTTGTCCAAATTTCCATATGCGTTTGTAACCCTCCCTCGGCTACGTTGCTTTTTAACCGTTGAACTTGTTCATGGCCGCCTCGATGCCTTCGGCGTAGTACACTTCGAGCGCCGCATTCCCGCGCTCAATCAAGTTTTCTACCTCGTCTGCGGGGGAAAACGGATCTAGGACGTAGTCAACGACATCCGCGCCTGCGGGTGGGATGCCGATCCCTAGGCGCAGGCGCGGTACGGACTCCGTGTTGAGCGCTTCGAGTACCGAAGCCAGACCGTTGTGCCCGCCATCACTGCCGCCACGGCGAAAGCGCAGGCACCCGAAGTCGAGCAGGAAGTCGTCGAAGATGACCAATACGTCTTCGGGAAGTACCTCCCATTGGGCGCAAAGGGCCGCAGCGGTGCGGCCGCTGCGGTTCATATAGGCTTGGGGCTTGGCCAAGAGCACTTCCCGACCGCCCAGCACTACTCGGACGACTTGGCCCTGTATGTCTGCTTGATGCTGCCAGTCAACACCACAGCGGGCTGCTAGGTGATCTACCACCATAAAGCCTATGTTGTGCCGCGTTGACGCGTAGCGCGCACCGGGATTTCCCAAACCCAAGGCTACTTGCAAACCTACTCTTCGCCACCCCCGTCGCCTTCGCCGCCCTCGCCACCTTCCTCTCCTTCGACCTCTTCTCCTTCGACCTCTTCTCCTTCGATCTCCTCGGCTTCTTCCTCCTCAGTGATCAAGCGCGGGGCCAAGATATTGACGATCGTGCGGTCCGGGTCGGTGGTAATGCGCGGCTCTTGTTCGACGAGATCGCTCACGTGCAGGCTATCGCCGATGACCAGCGAAGAGATGTCGATTACCATCGCGGAGGGCATTTCCGAGACGACGCACTCCATTTCGATTGCAGTCAGCGCCTGCTGCAAAGCCCCGCCCTCGTTGCGGACCCCTTCGGGCTCCCCCTCAGTCAGGATCGGAACATTGGCGCGCAGCGTCTCGCTCGGATCGATGCGCAGAAGGTCTAAGTGCAGCACATCGCCGCGGACCTTGTGGTATTGGATGTCGCGAATCAGGGCCTGCTCAGGAGCTCTATCAGGCTCTTCGTGCTCAATCAAGATGATGGCGTTTTGTCCGCCTTTGCTCAGGATGAGCTCCAAGCTATGGGCATCCGTCTTAAAGGACTCAGCGGGCTGATTGTGGCCGTAGATCACCCCGGGCAACTGGCCCTGCAGGCGGCGCATATGGCCCACCGGCCCCTTGCCCTGCTCTTGGCGGGCCTGGACTTTGAGCGCGACTTGCTCGCGCGCTTGGATCTGTAGTGGAACTTGTGGCATCGGAACGTCTCCTCAAAAGACTCAATCAAATATCAATGGCATAATGGCAGCCCGGCGAGGACTCGAACCTCGATAAACGGAACCAAAATCCGTTGTCCTACCAATTGAACGACCGGGCTACCTATCTCTATGCCTCGCACTTCCCCGAGCTAGACCGGCTGACATAAAAAAGACCGGCAACCTTGCCTTTGCAGTGCGCTTTGCGCCTGAGAGGCGGTCTTCCGGTCGTCGAAGATACCGTAAACAGTGGAGCCGCTGCCCGACATCAACGTGGCGCGGGCGCCAACTCGGTCCAGTTGAGAACGAAATTCTGCGACGATGGGATAGGCGCGATCTACCGCGGGCGTGAAGTCGTTCTCTAGCACTTCAAATAACCTGTCGTGGTCAACGCACCCGCCGCTCAGGGAAACAATAAACTTAAAATAGGGAGAATTTTCTGTCAAGATGGGGCCGAGTTGGCCATAAGCCCACGCCGTGCTGATCTCGACCTCGGGGTACGCCAGGACGTAAAAGGCCGAACCCTCCCAGCTCAGCGCTTCGAGCATCTCGCCCCGGCCTCTCATTAGAGCGGTGCCGCCCTCCACTAGGAAGGGAATGTCCGAGCCAAGGGTAGCAGCGATCTGGCGGAGGTCTGCGTTTGAGAATGGCTGGTCGTAAAAGCGATTGAGCGCTCGCAGGACTGCGGCCGCGTCGGCACTGCCCCCGCCTAGGCCTGCACCTATAGGTATATTCTTTTCTAGATGGATGCGGAAAGACTGGGTCGGTCGGTCGAGCCGAGCGCGAAAGGCATCAACTGCGCGGCACACCAAATTGTCCGGCCCCGTCGATAGGCTGTCGAGGCTACAGGTCAATTGATCGGAGGAAGCTGATTCAAAGTACAAGACGTCCGCTAAATCCACGCATTGAGCCACGCTGAGGATCTCGTGGTAGCCATCGGGGCGGCGGCCGAGAACCTTAAGCCCCAAGTTTATTTTTGCATATGCTTTTTCGACCGGCAGACTCTCCATCGCTGCACACCTTGACCGCATTTTACTATGTTTTACACTCTATACTACGTGTCAGATTGGCATACTTCTTGAGAATAGTTGAGAATTGATATGGTTCCAAAGTTGATGTTAGTGTTTCTCCTCTGCCTAAGCACCCAGAGCTGGGCGCAAACGAGCGCAGAGGACGACTTCAAACTGGCTCGCAATCTCTTCCGGGATGCCGGCGACTATGCCACAGCGGCCGGGCTATTTGCCGAGTTTGTTCGCAATTATCCCGACAGTCAGCAGATAGCCGAGGCTCGACTGATGCTGGCGCGTGCGTACCGCCAAAGCGGCCGTTGCGACCTAGCGGTGCCGGCCTACGAGACGTTTTATCTCGAACATCTCGAACACTTGAATGCTGCCGCCGCACGACGCGAGCGAGCGGCCTGTCTGGCCGAGCAAGGTCAATACCTGTTGGCCGCTCGGTCATACGAAGACGTGCAGCGTCGTTTCAGCACCAGCGAATTCGCCGCCAAAGATTTGATTGAGGCAGCAGCTAATTATACCCGCGCTGAAAATTTGCGGCAAGCCGAAGCTGTTTATGGACGCCTGCTGACCGACTACGCGACTTCTAAGCAAGCGCATTTGGCCCGCTATCGGCTGGCCCAGTTGCGCTTTGCCGCTGGTCGGGTCGAAGAGGCCCAACAGCTACTCGGGCAAATCGCCGCTGCGGCACCGTCGCCGTCTGAAGCCCCCAGCGCCCTGCTGCTCGGAGGGCGCATCGCGCTCTTTATGGGCAATAGAGAAACCGCTGAGAAGCAATTCAATTCGCTAACGCGGCGCTTTCCCAAAGCGGCGCAGACCGACAGCGCCTATCTAGATCGCGCAGACGATCTCTATCGATCGCGCCTCTTCAGCCAAGCCGGGGACGCCTATCAGCGCGCCTACAGCAAAATTGACGACCGCTCTCTCAAAGAACGCGCACTTCTTGGGCTAGCCGATGCCCGCCGCCAGAGTCATCAGACGAACAAGGCCATCGCCCATTACGAAGAGCTGCGCTCCATGCTCCAACCCGGCCATCCCGCTTTCCTCCGGGCACAGCTTGGCCGAGCCATTGCCCTAGGCCAAGCCGGACAATTCGCCCTCTCAGTGGGCCTGTTTCAAGGATTGATCCAGACCGGCGACAGCCCCGAAGCCATCAGTGCGCTGCGGGAACTGGGCGTCCTCTACAAAAAACGCCGCGAACACAGCCGCTCGATAACTTGGTATCGCCGCTACCTTCAGGAAGCCGATACCGCCCCCGATGCCGACGCCGTGCGCTTCGAACTCGCCGCACTCTATGATTCAACCGGTTACTACGAAGAAGCCATCGCCCTCTATCGCCAGCTAGCTTCGGCTCAGGAGGAGGTAGCAACCAAAGCGCAATTTGCCCTCGCCCAGACTTTTGAGCGAAGTGGACAGCCGCGCACGGCACTGCGCGAGTATACGGCCTTTCTCGAACTCTTCCCCGCGAATCGTCAGAGCGAGGAGGTGCGCCAGCGAATCGAATATCTGCGCGAGTTCACCGTCCTGGACCGGGCCGGCCTCAACCGAGCCTTACAGCAGGCGTGGATCGACGAGTTGAGTGGCAAGTCGCGCCAACTCGTGCTGCTAGAGGTAGCTCGGGTGCTGTTCTCTCATCACGATTTTGTGACTGCCGCCCAATCTTTCAAACATTACGCCGCAGCCTATCCAGACGATCACAACCGCAGCGAGGCACAGTACTTTTTGGCCGAAAGCCTGCTCCGGCTCTCCCGCCAACGCGAGCTAGAAGCAGAGCCTGCTAGCGCTGATTCGCTGCGGCTCCTAGCGCTGGGGGAATATCGCCTTCTCGTCGGGCAAGCTTCCACCGACAGCACTATTCTCGTCGAGCAAGCCCCCACCGACAGCACTATTCTCGCCGAGCAAGCCCCCACTGACAGCACTATTCTCGCCGAGCAAGCCCCCATCGACAGCACTTGGGCCCGGCGCGCACGACTGCGCCTCATTACACTCGAAGCCGAGGCCCTCCCCGATTCGTCGCGGTTGTCAACGCTCGAAGAGGGGCTTGCCGCCTTCGTCGCCGAGTTTTCCGAGCGCCGAGCGGCCAACCTAGACCAAGCCCTTTTGCAGCTAGGCGATGCCCGTCGCCAACTCGGGGCGACCGATACCACTACCACTTGGTTCGACGAGGCCATTGCGGCCTACGACCAGCTCGCTCGCCTCTTTTCTAGTAGCCCACTCGTGCCCCACGCTCTGCACGGTAAGAGTCTCTGCCTAGTGCAAAAAGGCCAACTCAAAGCGGCGGCCGCCTTGCTCGAGCGCATTTTGCGAAACTATCCCGACAGTCCGCTGACAGCACCGGTGCTCTTTGAACTGGGCCATATCCGTCTAGCGCAGGAGCGGCCCCAAGAAGCCATCGCCCGGCTGCAAGAGTTACGCTGGGGCTACCCGGCCTTTCCCCAGCGCCGCGCCGCCCAAAAACTGCTGGGCGACATCTACTTCCAGCTCGGCCAATACGCCGCAGCCATCGAGCTATACCTACCGCTAGTTTCCAACTCGACCATCTCCGACGACAGGGGGCCGATTCTCCGACGAATCGGCCGCGCTTATCACCACCTCAACCGCTACGGCGAGGCCATGGAGACCTATCGGCAAATACTCGCCGAAGAACCAAACCCAGCGGGACTAGATAGCATTTACTTCGCCCAAGCGATACTGCAACTGAGGTTGGGGCAGGAAGACGAGGCTCTTCGGCTCTTCCGCAAGGTCGGCCAAGAGTTTGCCTCCAGCGAACTGGCGACCGACGCCTCGGCGCGGGCCGGCCACATCGCCTTTGCCCAACAGAAATACAAGCAAGCCTATCAGCTTTATCAGCCCCTGATGCAGCAAAACGAGGATGTCCTGATCCACGGACAAGCCGTCCTCGCCCTGTTCCGACTCAAGCGCATAGAGGAGGGACGCAAGGCAGCCAAGCAGTTCGCCAAGCGATTCAAGGAGGAGACGGAGTGGCGTCAACATTTCTCGATCGAAGAAGGGAAATACTACTTGCAGGCGGGCAACCACAAGAAGGCATACGAGACGTTTCAAGAGGTAGAAGAGCAAGGCGGCACTTGGGCCGACGACGGGGCCTATTGGATGGCCATAACGCTGTGGAAGCGAAACCGGGCGGCACCCAGTGAGGAGGGAGCGGTGTATGCGCTGGAGGCCATCTCGCGTTTTGTCCGTCAATATCCAACGAGTCCGCAGGCAGTCGACGCTTACTTGCGCCTAGGAGACTACCACTTTTCGCTGCGCAACTTCCTGCAAGCGGCCGGGGCCTACAAACGCACCTTGGACGCACCGGAAATCAGTAGCGAACAGATCCAAAATGTGCTGTGGAAACTCCTCAAGAGCTACCAAAAAGCCCACGAGTACGAGGCCGCTCACCAAATAGCCAACCAGCTACTGAGCCAATACCCCGACAATCCCAAAGCCGTCGAGATCCAACTCGAACTAGGCATCATCCTCAAGAATAAGGGCCAATACGCCCAGGCCATTGAACAACTAGAGGACCTGCTTTCCCAGCAGCTACTCGATGGCAACGGCGCTTCTCAAGCTCGCTTTTACATCGGCGAATCCTATCAGAACATGGGCGAGTACCGCAAGGCTATCCAAGCCTATTACAAAGTCAGTTACCACGGCTCTGAAGGGCTCAGCATGTGGATCACCTCGGCGGATTTCCAGCGCGCCAGCTGCCACGAATCGCTGGGCGAAGACGCCACGGCCATAACCATCTACGAGCGGATCGCGCGGCGCGAAGGGGGGCAGAGTCCGCAGGGGCAGGAAGCCCGCGAGCGGATCGAGACCCTGCGCCACAAGCTGGAAACCCTCAACTGAGGCGACGACAGTGGGAAAAACCATGGCCCTGACGCAACGTCACATTTTGCTTCTGACTCAGCAGGCAGACCTGGAAGCGGAATTCAAATCTGCGGTCCACGGCGCGCGGCTGCGCGTAATCAACGCGGCTAATGGCAATGCGCTTGGACCGCTGCTGCGGCGTGGGATGGATCTGGTCGCTTTTGATATGGAACTCCCACCCGCCGTTCTAGCAGAGGGGGTCGCCGCACTCGACCAGCACCGCGATGTGCCCGTACTAGGCTTGGGCAACGCCGATGAGAACTGGGACCGACTTCTGTGGGACTCGCCTCTCAAGGACCAAATCGCCGTGCCCTTTGAGGCCGAAATCCTGCGCCAACATCTGGGCCACCTACTAGAGCAAGGGGACTTTTTGCACGGAGCCGAGCTGGTGGGTCAGTCGTCCTTAATGCGCCAATTGCGCGAACGCATTTTAATCGTGGCACCGACACCAGTCTCCTCTATCCTACTGACGGGCGAAAGCGGCGCGGGCAAAGACCTAGTCGCCGAAGCTATACATCGCTACAGCAGCCGACGCGAACATCCCTTCCGTCCACTCAACTGCGGTGCCATTCCGGAGAATCTGCTGGAGAACGAACTTTTCGGGCATGAGAAGGGGGCCTTCACTGATGCCCGCGCTCAATACCGAGGCATCTTTGAACAAGGTGACGGCGGAACGGTCTTTCTGGACGAAATCGGCGAAATGTCACCGGCGGCGCAAGTGCGCCTCTTGCGGGTCCTCGAGCAGCGCGAGGTTGTCCGCATCGGTGGCAGTGCGCCTATCTCGGTGGATATTCGCGTCATCGCCGCGACCAACCGCGACCTACAAAAAGCAGTTGACCAGCGCGAGTTCCGCCTCGACCTCTACCATCGGCTCAAGGTCGTCGAGATCGACATTCCGCCGCTGCGCCGCCGCGCCGAGGACATTCCCCTCTTGATCGAGCACTTCACTAACGAGTTAACCCAGGATAACAAGAGCCGCATAGAAGGGTTCTCGGCCGCGGCGATTGACCTTTTGCAAAGCTATGCTTGGCCTGGCAATGTGCGCGAGTTGCGCAACCTAATCGAGCACTTGGTCTTTCTCGCCCCGCGTGCCCACGTCGAACCCGAAGACCTCTTACCCCACCTGAGAAGCCAACCTACGCGCCACCTGCCAGTGCCAACCAACAAGACGCCGGACCAATCCGAGCGCGAGTTGATCTACTTTGCTCTCTTGGATCTCAAGCGCGAGGTCGCTGAGTTGAGAGCCGCGGTCGAGCGCAATACCCCCCCTCCTGTTGCGCCAGAGGAATCCAGTCAACCGATCTATCCGGTTGACGACGCCCCATACAATAACCCCGCAGACCCCCAAAGGCCCACGGCAATACACGTCCCCGAAAATGCAGCTATTGAGCCTTTGCCCACACTCAAAGACAGGGAGCGGGAAGCCATCGAACAGGCACTCGACCGCGTTGGTGGCAATCGCCGGAAGGCGGCGGCAATCCTCGGCATTAGCACTCGTACCCTCTATCGGAAATTGAAGGAATACGACCTCGAATGAAGCGCGACAACCCCTCTCCCTTGTCCAGCATTTGTCGCCCGTGGGTGGGCATCGCCCTTATTGCCGCGTTGCTCGTGGGCACGCGCCCGGCCGGGGCGCAAGTGCCAGTGGAGAGCACCCAGCCACTAGCGGACCTCAGCCGGGCTTTTCGCCAAGCCTATGAACAAGTGCGTCCAGCGGTGGTTTTAATCGCGGCGACGACCCGAACATGGCGAAAGCGTCCATTGCCTCCCATCCACCCGGAAATTCCCGAACACCGGGAAATTCCCGAAGATTTTCGCGGCATGGGTTCGGGTACCATCGTCAGCGACGACGGCTACATTCTGAGCAATTACCACGTCGTCGCCGAAGCCGACTCCATCCGAGTCACCCTCTCTGACCGCCGCACCTATCAGGCTAAGGTCATCGGCTTTGATTCGTTGATTGACATCGCCCTGCTCAAGGTTGAAGCTCAGGGGTTGCCTACGGTGCAGTTGGCCGATTCAGACCTTTTGCAAATCGGCGACTGGGTCCTGGCCATTGGCCATCCCTTGGGCATGGGTTCAACGCTGACGCACGGCATCGTCAGTGCTCTAGGACGCCAAGCAGGCATTTTCAACCACAACGAAGAAAGTCGCTACGCCATCGAGAGCTTTATCCAGACTAATGCCGTGATTAATCCCGGCAACTCCGGCGGTCCCCTACTCGACCTACAGGGCAGAGTCGTAGGGATCAACACGGCCATTTCAACGCGCACTGGTTACTACATCGGCTACGGGCTAGCCGTGCCGATCAACCTAGCGCGCGAAGTGGTAGATGACCTACTAGTCCACGGACGGATCGTACGTGGCCATTTGGGCGTGACCATGGAATCTGAGATGACTCAAGAGCTAATCCGCAAGCACGGCCTCAACATGGAACGACCACGGGGCGTTTACCTCAAACAAGTGCAGCCCAACAGCCCCGCCGAGCGCGGTGGCCTACTCGTCGGGGACGTCGTACTGTCGCTCGATGGTATCGAGGTGAACCACTTCAACGACCTGCAGACGCTGATCTACGGTCGCGATCCGGGCGAGACGATCAATCTGCAAATCATGCGCCAGAATCAAGTCCGCCAAGTCGCCGTGGTGCTCGGCGAGCGCGAAGACGACCGACTCCTTTCCGAAGGTCATCAGCGGATGGCACAGCTAGGGTTCTCGGTTGAATCCCTGCCCGCCGAGTTGGCCACTGAGTTGGGATTTGTCGGCGAGTTGGCGGCTGAACTGGGATTTGAACAAGGCGAGGAGCCGGTGGTGGTAGTTGAAGTAGATCCGGAGGGGCTGGCCGCGGACAAAGGGATTCAAGTGCGCGATGTAATTACCGAGGTGGATCAAGAACGCGTTACCTCACTGGAGCAATTTGTGCGCTTTGTTTCCGGGCTGGAAGAGGGACAGTCTGCGTTGTTTTGGTTTTGGCGGCCCGAAACCGGAATCAATGTCCGGACGCTGAAGATTCCGGAGTAAAACCATGACGCCCGACCTACAAGGTACCGATGCCCTGCTGATGATCGGCAGCAGTGAACGCTGCGCCAATCTGTTCTACGCCACCCGCTTTCGCGCTCCCGATCCCTTCGTCTTTTTGTGGACCCCCAGCGAAAAAATCATGCTGGCCCACAACCTCGAGATCGACCGCGCGCGCGACCAAGCCTGCGTCAACCGAGTATTGCCTTATGCCCAGTACGAGAAGCGAGCCAAAAAAAGAAGCCAGAAGCGAGCCAATAGCAACGCCGTCTTATTGGAACTTTTGCGCGACCGCGGCTTGGAGAAGCTGCAAGTGCCTGCTGATTTTCCCCTTGGTACGGCTGATTTTCTGCGGGGGGAGGGCATCGAGCTCGTCATTGCGGCCGAGCCACTCTTTCCCCAGCGCAAAATCAAAGACGCCGAAGAAATCGAGGGCATGCGCCGGGCGATGCGGGCCGCCGAAGCGGGCATGGAAACGGCGATTGAGGGGCTGCGCACAGCCGATGTGCGCGACGACGGTGTGCTCTTCCTCAACGGCGATGTACTCACTTCAGAGCGATTGCGGCGCATGGTGCATCAGACGCTAATGGACTGCGATAGTATTGGTGAACACACCATCATCGCCGGCGGCGACCAAGGCTGCGATCCACACCAAGTGGGATTTGGGCCTTTGCGTGCCAGTGGGACCATCATCATCGACATTTTTCCGCGCGACGAGGCGAGTGGGTACTACGGAGATCTGACGCGGACCGTCTGCAAGGGACAGGCCTCCAAGCCGATGCAGCACCTATACGAAACCGTGCTGGAGGCTCAACAATTGGGCTTGGACCACATCCGTCCAGGTGCCGAAGGCCACCTTATTCACGAATCAATCCAACGATTCTTCAACGACGCTGGCTACGAGACAGGAGAGAAAGACGGCTACATGCAGGGCTACATCCACAGCACGGGGCATGGGCTAGGTCTGGAGATCCACGAGGGGCCGAGGATCGGCCCGCACGGCGACGTGCTTGAATCAGGGCACGTCGTGACGATGGAGCCGGGGCTCTACTACCGAGGCTTGGGGGGCGTGCGGATCGAAGATACGGTCGTCGTTTGCGAAGACGGCTACGAAAACCTATCCAGCCTGCCCAAGGTGCTCGAAGTGTGAACGCGGCCCTTTTTGTCAACGGGAGTACTCGTTGACAAAAAGGGGAAATTGAGCAGATTTATTTCTATGAGACGGCACAAATTCACCCTCGGCTCCCTAGTCATTGCTGCGGGTCTAATCTACCTTTTTGTCGCTGGCGTCCAGCAGTCAACGGCGACTCACATGACGCTGCAGACCCTGATGGACGGAGCTATAGACAAGGGCCAGCGCATCCAGTTAGGCGGCGGCACGGTAGTGCCTGGTTCGATTGAGTGGGACCGATATCGCTCGCGCCCCGAATTTGTGATTACCGACGGGCAACACACACTGCGGGTGCGCTACATCGGACACGCCGTGCTGCCCGATACCTTCAAAGACGAAGCACTGGTAGTTCTCGAAGGCGAATACGATGCAGCCGACCAAGTCTTTGCCGCTGAGATCGTCTTTGCCAAATGCCCCTCCAAATACGAGGGACAAAGCTATGAAGGCCACGTGCAGGCGATGAATAGCCCGAACGGCTAGCCCGCCCGCCTTTTGGCTTTTCCCGATTCTTTATGGTTGATATCGGCTATTTTGCCTTGTGCCTCGCGCTCCTAGCGTCCGGCTATGGAGCTCTGGCGTCGGCCCTTGGGGCGAGGCGTGGCCACTTGGGGCTGGTGCGCTCGGGCGAAAACGGGGTCTTGGCGACCTGTGGCCTGCTGACGCTGGCGGTTCTAGCGCTGTGGCACGCTATCCTCTCCCACGACTTCCAAGTCGAGTACGTGGCCGAAAACAGCAACCGCGCCATGCCTTTGTTCTATTTAATAACATCTCTGTGGGGTGGGCAGAACGGGTCGCTGTTGTTTTGGGGCTGGATCCTGTCCATGTACTCGGCGGGATTGGCAGCACTCTACCGCCAGCGCTATCGCGAATTGATGCCCTACGCCATAGCGACCCTGTCCTTTACCAGTTTTTTCTTTTGTATCGTGCATCTTTTTGCCGCGGATCCGTTCCAGCGCCTGCCCTTCACGCCAGAAGACGGCCGCGGGCTCAACCCGATTTTACAACACCCTGTCATGGCCATTCATCCACCAATGCTCTACTTGGGGATGGTGGGCATGGTCGTACCCTTTGCCTTTGCCATCGCCGCGCTCCTGACCGGCAAGCTGGACGCTACTTGGCTCCGCGCTTCGCGCCGCTGGATGCTCATTCCTTGGACCTTTCTCGGCTTCGGTCTCCTGCTAGGCGGCAAATGGGCCTATGTCGAACTGGGGTGGGGGGGTTATTGGGCGTGGGATCCGGTGGAGAACTCCTCGCTGATGCCCTGGCTGGTCGCCACCGCGTTTCTGCACTCGATTATGATTCAAGAGCGCAAGGGCATGCTCAAGGTATGGAATGTGGCTCTGGCGATTCTCACGTACGCGCTGTGCCTGTTCGGCACCTTTATGACCCGCAGTGGCATTATCTCCTCGGTGCACGCCTTTGCCCAATCCAACATCGGCCCTTTTTTTGGCACGTTTCTAGTCCTGACGCTGGTTTTTTCTTTTGGGCTTTTGTGGCTGCGGCTACCCTTGCTCAAGGCCGAAAACCGCTTGGAATCTTTTGCCTCGCGCGAGACGGCTTTCTTGCTCAACAACTGGGTTCTCTTGGGAATGCTCTTCGCCGTGTTCTGGGGCACGGTCTTCCCGCTGGTGTCCGAGGCACTGACCGACGAGCAAATCACGGTCGGGCCTCCTTTTTTCAACCAAGTCACGATTCCCATCGGCCTAGTGCTTCTGTTGTTGACAGGTGCTGGTCCGCTCTTTGCCTGGCGTCGCACTTCCAGCGAAAGCCTGCGCAAGAATTTCATCCGCCCGGCGACCGCGGGCGTTCTTTCGTGCGGGGTCTTCTTTCTCTTGGGCCTGCGCGACCCCTATGTCGTGCTGTCATTCGCGCTGTGCGTCTTCGTTCTCGTCGCGCTCACTTCCGAGTTCCACGCCGGAGCGCGGGCGCGAATGCACAGTACGAACGAACCCTATTCAGTGGCGTTGTATCGCCTCTGCGCCAAAAACCGACGGCGTTACGGCGGGTATTTGACCCACCTTGGGCTGGTGTTGCTCTTTGCTGGCTTTACCGGCAAAGCCTTTACCCAAGAAGCCGAAGTCGTCCTCGACCAAGGGGCTTCGGGTCAAGTCGGCGAATACCAGCTTACCTTCGCGTCGCTGGCCTTCGCCGAAAACGCCAATCACAGTACTACCGCCGCGGCCTTGGCCCTGCACCGCGGCGATCAATTCCTCGGCACGCTGCTGCCGGAGCGACGCTACTACCCAACTTTTGACCAAGGTACTACTGAAGTCTCCATTTACTCGACGTGGCGCGAGGACTTCTATGTAATTCTGGTGGGGGCTGCCGAAGACCAGAGCGCCAAATTCCAAGTCTATATCAACCCGTTAATCAACTTCGTGTGGCTTGGTGCGGTCGTCTTAGTGCTCGGCGCACTGTGGGCGATGTGGCCCACGCCGCGAGACCGGCGGCTAGCGCGGATCGATCGCGAGACCGCAATGGATTCTGTCGTCGCACGGAGACCTCGTATGTACGTCCCCGTGCTCGCTGCATTGGCGCTGGGCTTCTCGCCAGTAGGGGCAGCGACAACGGCGGAAGTTAAGGCTGTGGCTGCGGAATTGGTCTGTCTCTGCGGCAATTGCCCTCGGGAATCCTTAGCCACTTGTCTTTGTACGGACTTCGCGGTCCCCGAACGCGAGACGATTGGCTCAGCCCTAGACCAAGGCCAGACTCGACAGCAGATTATCGACGGCTATGTAGCGCGTTTTGGCCCGATGGTCTTAGCCACTCCGCCGCACGAGGGCTTTAACTTGCTCGCTTGGGTGGCACCCTTTTTGGCTCTTTTGTTTGGCGTTGCCCTAGTACGCACCCTGCTAGTTCGCTGGAAGGGCCAAGGCCAAGCGACTCTACAGTCCAAGCCCTCTCCAGCCGACCGCAGCCAAGACGCGGATCGCCTGAGACGCGAATTGGATCACTACGACGATGGCTAGTGCGGCCGAACCGACGCGGGCCTGTGAGAGCCTAATATTATAATGAACGTGATAGGACTCTTACCCATATTGTGTTCAGTCGCTCTACTGTTGGGGCTATTGCTCTATCTGGGACGTCCCCTCCTAACGAGCGGGCGGATGGGCGCGGCGAGTGGATCGACGCGACAGCTTTTTGAGCGCAAGGAGCAACTTTTGGGCGAGATCGTCGAACTGGAGCTCGACCGCGAGCTTGGGAAAGTGTCCGCAGAGGACTTTCAGCGCCTCTTCGCCGAGTTGGAGGCCGAGACGCTGGCCGTTATAGGCGAGTTGGATCGGCTCAACGGCGCGAGCAGCTCTCAACTCGAACGACGCATTGAGGAAGAGGTTGCGGCTCTGCGCCAAAAGACCGCCGTTCCTCGTTGCCACGGCTGTGGTGTTCTGCGACGCGAGGGCGATTTGTTCTGTCCGCAATGCGGGGCCTCCCTAGTGGAATCTAGCTGAACCATGATCCTGCGCTTGCTTTGCGCCACAATCGTCCTTTGCGCTTCTGATCTGTGGGGCGCGGCGATCAATGGTTATGTACTCAACCCTTTCACTCAAGCGCGAATCCCGGGCATTCCCGTGGCCTTCTACGTCCGCCAAGACGGACAGATACTCGAAATGCTGCGCAAGGAGACCGACGCCGAGGGGCGCTTTTCTTTTGCCGGCCCCTTCCTGCAGAGCGGACTCCACTTCGGGCTAGCGGCCTTCTACGACGATGTTCCCTACTTTTCTTCGACTCTTGAGGCCGGTGCGCAACAACAGGTCATCCTTGAAGTGTACGAAAAAACCGATGACCCCTCCGGGATCCGCATCGGCACTCATCATCTCTTTTTCGCGCTGCGCGAGAACGCGATTGAGTGCATCCAGCTCCTGCAAATTCACAACACCCGCGAGCGCACGTACGCAGGCCGTGGTGACGGACGCGAGCGGCAAGTGACTGAACTTGTCTTGCCAACGGGTATCTTCAACCTTCAAAGCCACTCGGGGTTGCTCCACCAAGCCGGAGAAGGTCGTTTCTTCGACAACCAGCCCCTGCCTCCGGGCCGCTCGCAGCGGAGTTTTTCTTTTAATCTCGACGTGCGCAACTTCGCCAGCCCCTATGTGCATCAGGTGATATATTCGACCGACCGCTTGGAGGTCTTTCTCGACCCACCTTCCACGGAGATCAAACCGCCTTTTATCGATCTGGGTATCGTTGAACAGCACGGACGCCAGTACCGGAAAGCGGCCATGGAAAACCTACAGCCAAGTCAGCAGGTGGCGATTCCCTTACCCCTTGCCCCCTCGCTGCGTTGGTCGCTCAAATGGGCTGCGCTGGCGGGTGCCTTCGTCGCCGGAGGTGTCGCGCTAGCATTGAGCCGTCAACACCTAGGCACTGATCGCGCCCGCGCACAGGAACGGCGACAGCATCTCATTAAGGAAATCGCTCGGCTCGACGATTCTTTTGCCGGTCGGCCCGAAGATCCGCATTACACGGACCAGCGGGCGCATCTGATGCGCGAAGCTGTTGCCCTGGCTCAAGCGCTTGAAGTGTGATGGGTGGAGACGACGCAATCGTCCTAGAAGGTGCGGCCAAGCGCTTCGGCACCCACACAGCCTTGCATCCCACTGATCTGGTCATTCCACGCGGCCAAGCGGTATTGCTCGTTGGTGCTAATGGCGCGGGTAAGAGCACCCTGCTGCGGCTGGTGGCCGGCCTCTGCCGACCTTCGGCGGGAAAAGTGAAGGTCAACGGTCGCGACCCCCAACGCATCCCCGAGGTACGGGCAGAAATCGGACTGCTTTCGCACCAGACCTTGCTCTACGACGAACTGACGGCGCGAGAGAACTTGCGCTTCTTCGCCCAACTCTATGGATTGGACAATCCAGACGAACGGCTCGCCGCGGCCTTAGCGGCTATTGGTCTGAACGAGCGACTCGACCAGCGCGTGGGTTCGTTCTCTCGCGGTATGAAGCAGCGTCTAGCAATTGCCCGTACCATCCTGCATGGCCCCTCTATTCTCTTGCTTGACGAGCCGTTTACCGGCCTCGACTCCAGTGCCAGCGCTGCATTGCACCGCCTCGTCCTCCGCCTCCGGCAAGAGGAGTGCACCTGCATCTTGGTGACGCATCGCCTCGACGAGGCCGATGGCCTAGTAGATCGCCTGCTGGTGGTCGAACGCGGCCAATGGCGCTTGGACCAGGTACTGACGGAAGATTCTAACCAACTGCACAGGCTTTGCGCGCCTTATCTCGACGCTGGCTCATGAGCTTTTTAGGGCGTGCGCTGGCGATACTGCGCAAGGATCTGAAGGCCGAGTGGCGCACTAAGGCGCGTCTCAGCCCGATGGTCTTCTTTATACTGTTGATGTTGCTGGTATTCAACTTTTCCTTCGATCTAGGCGGGGCCGCTCTGCGCGAGATTGGGCCTGGCACACTCTGGTCGTCCTATGTTTTAGCCAGCTTGTTGAGCCTGAGCCGCTCTTTTGCCGATGAACGCGACAACGACGCGCTCGACGCGCTACTGCTAGCACCGGGGGATCGCAGTTCCATCTACCTAGGTAAAATGCTGGGCAATTTTGTTTTCCTCCTAGCGGTTGAACTTCTGAGTTTGCCCTTTTTCGCCCTCTTCTTTAACCTGTCCCTGAGATTATCCTTGGTTCCTTTGCTGGCCATCTTCATCTTAGGGTCGGCTTGTTTGGCGTCGGTGGGCACGCTCTTTGCGGCATTGTCGAACAACATGCGTTTGCGCGAACTAATGATGCCCCTTTTGCTCTTGCCCATGATCTTGCCAGCGTTGATTTCCTGCGTGGAGGCGACGGGACTAGTGCTGGCCAGTGACTGTTGCGAAAAGCTCTTTCCGCACCTGCAAATGTTGGGAGTGTACGCGGTAGTTTTCACCGTGCTCTCGCTAATGCTCTTTGAATACGCAATCGAGGAATGATGCGCTCGGTCCCATTCTCCTGTTTGGTTTTCTCGGTCATGCTCGTCGCCTTGGGCGCGATTTTTCTGTGGGTCCCTACTGAAAAAGAAATGGGAATCGTCCAGCGAATCTTCTATTTTCACGTGCCGGCGGCGTTTTCTTCGTTTCTGGCCTTTTTTCTGGTATTCGTCGGCAGCATACAGTATCTGCGCACCCGCGCGGACAAGTGGGATCGCCTAGCGCTATGCTCTGCTGAATTGGGCGTGATCTTTGCGTTGATCGTGCTGATCACTGGGCCCTTGTGGGCCAAACCCATCTGGGGGGTTTACTGGCGATGGGAACCGCGCTTGACCTCAATGCTGATTACTTTCACCATCTATGTGGCCTACCTAATGGTGCGAGGATACGGCCCAGTACAACGCATCAGTGCTGTACTGGGCATTCTCGCCTTTGTCAACGTTCCTTTGGTGTACTACGCTGTCGATCTGTGGGCCGCCGATCAGCAGCTACACCCGCCGCGCAATGTGGAACTCGAGCCGGCGATGCAATACGCCAAGTGGATCTGCTGCGCGGCGTTCTTCCTGCTGCTCTTTCGCCTCCTAGCGCAACGCATGGAGCTAGCTCGCATCGAAAAAGCCGTGGTACTCCTGCGGCAAAAACTAACTGACGAAACGTAAGAGACTATGGACAATCTCCACTACTTATTTGCTGCCTTTGCTGCCGTGTGGATCGTGCTTTTTGCCTATTTGGCGCGCCTAAATCGGCGCACCGGGGAACTAGGCCGCCAGCTCGCAGAACTTGAGTTGAAGCTGAAAAACAAAGAGGGTGATTTGCTAGATGGCCAAGAGTCACAGGTTGGTTGACACCTGCTTTGAAGTCGTATTATATTTCACAAGTCAACCGGCAGTAGCCTACTAAAACGCAGTGTGTCGCTATGGTTCTGATGGAAGTTAAGGAGGTCTTAAGCAGCAAATCTCAATCTTTATACCCTGAAGTAGTACTCAAAGAAGTCGAGGGCGACTATTATCTGCATATTGTCATTGGCCGCTTTGAGGCGGCAGCCATTTCTATGGCCCACAGCAAGCGGCGACCCGCGCGTCCCATCAGTTATGACCTAGCTCATCAGATTCTCGCCAATGTCGATGCCCGGGTAGTCCGGGTCGAAATCACTGACTTTAACCTACGCGAGAAAACGTACTACGCCGAGATTCTCCTCGTTGACGATGAGGGTAAGACCCATACTCTCGACGCACGCCCCAGCGATGCAATTGCCCTAGCCTTGCGCTTTCGCGCACCGATCTATGCCGCCATCAAAATCCTCAAAGAGGAGGGCTGCGTTCGCTCTGACGATGACGAATGGGTTAAGGCCGACGTTGAAGCCCTCGCCAAACCTGTGGCCGCATCGCAGGGAGACCATCCCATTATTTCCCCACCAGCCGTCAATCAGCTAGAACAACTCAAAAGACGCATGCGCCAAGCTGTCGCCGAAGAAATATACGAGGAGGCGGCGAGGCTTCGCGACGAGATTAGTCGTCTCAACAAGGATGATTAATGAGTAACACCTCTTTAGTCGAGATGACCGTGGTCAAGGTGAGTCCCTATTTGCGCGAGGATAGACCCTTGGTATGGTTGAGCGAGAAGGAAGGTGAACTGCCACGGCTCTTGCCCATTCCCATTGGCGAATTTGAGGCCGCCGCCATTCGGATGCGGCTAGAAAACGATGGGCCCATACGCCCGATTTCCTACGACTTACTCTCTTCTATGGTCAACGACCTTGCGATAAATGTGCGTCACGTTGTCATTCATAACGTGCATCACTCAATCTACTACGCGAGGGTCGTCATTGAGAAGAATCACACAATAAAAGACATCGACGCACGTCCCAGCGACGCCATCGCTTTGGCCTTGCGTACTGATTCGCCTATCTACGCTTCTCATACGTTGCTCGATGAAGTGGGCTTGGAGCCTTTGGAAACCGACTTGGATGTTGAACACACATTGAATCGCTTCTACGAGTTTGAGGCGCAGATTTCTAGATCGCTCAATATAGATACAGATACGGCGAACATTCGTCCACCGAAGCGGAACGCCGAAGAGGCCGAAGCTCAACAGCCCCCCAAAAAAGAAAAAGACGAACTCAGCCTGCTTCAGCATCAGCTACAGCAGGCCGTTATCTGCGAAGAATACGAAGAAGCTGCCCGGCTACGCGACGCCATCGAATTACTCGTTAATAAAGCCAAGCGCTGAAACCTAATTTGGGCGGCGCAGACTTAACTCCTACCAAGTAGTTGACATTGCTCAAGATACTGATCCTTGCGCTACGCACTATGGCCCTACAACTATTTCTTTGCCTCGCCCTCCTTCTCGGCTGTAATAGCGAAGACGTAGACCAACGCTTCTCCCATCCGGTCCAGACTTTCCAGACCTATAAGTATGCGCTAGAAAACAGCGACTTTGACCTGCTTTGGGAATGTTTCAGTTCCTCGCAAATGGAGGGAGAAGATCGTCAGGGCTTTGTCGAACGATGGCGGCAAAAGACGCCTGCCGAGATAAAGGTACAACTGCGGCGCGAAATCACCGAAGAGCGCATTATCAACGAGCGCATAGGTTACTTACTCTTCGATTCCTCCACGCTAGGCGATGAGCGTGCGTCGCCATTCTTTTATTTTATTCGCGATTCCAGCGGTTGGAAAATTACCTCCCATCTAGACAGCACCTTCCACCAAGAGTTAGAGCAAGCCATTGAGCGTGGGGAGTATAAACTACCCAATTTTTAACTCTTCCTCTCCCTACTAGGAGGCTTTAAGTTCCAAGTCCCTATTATGCCCATTATCATATCCCACTGTTTGTCGTCCATCGCCTCTACTAGAGCAAGCAGACCCAACACATCGCGTTCCTTCTGTTCCTTATATGCTCGGGTAACTGCCTCTAACCAAGGTTGATCCCCGAGCAGAGCCGCGATTTCTGGGTTGGAAAGCACCCCCAAGAGGGCTGGGTCCAAAGGCTCTTCGCTAGATAGGAGCTTATTGACCACTGGGTCCGACAGCGAGCGCATCATCTTCCCATAGAGCGCGCGTCCCTCCTCCGAACTCGCCTTGGCCTCATAAGCCGCAATCAACACGATGTTGGAGTCGAGTTCCAAAACCTCGGCTAACTTGATACATACTTCGTCGGAAGGAACTTTCTCTCCCTTCTCAATTTGTCCTATATAGGTTGCCCAAACGCCCTTGGGCCTTCGTGCCGTCACGAGTTGTTCGGCCAATCTCTGCTGGCTTAGCTGGGCTTGTAGCCGGGCCTCCTTGATCATTTCAGCAAACTGCATCGCGGTCCCTCTGAATTGCCTTCAACCATCTCCTCTGTCAAATATACGCACACACTTGTAAGTGTGCAAGACTTCGTTATCATTTTCCATGCCTGTGCTTTTCTACTTGACAACACAATCTAGCGTGTGTATTTTTGTTGCTAAATAGAGTGTGGCGGTCCGCTAGCGTGGCCAAAGTCCTGATCCGCGAAGCTCGGATTTCCCTTTTCGGGTCGTTGAGATCTTCAAAACTACCTCCCCACACCGCCTCGTTTGAGGATCTCACTTGCGTTTCAAGATCACACCATCTGGCCGCCATACTCTTTAATTTTATAAGCAGCCCACTTTTAGATGGGCTGCTTTTTATTTTATTTTTTCGCCATGCGTATCTGTATGGTCGCCTTCACCGACCTGAATTTCGACTACCGCATCTACCGAGAGGCCACTTCGCTGCTCCGTGCAGGCCACCAAGTCATCATCGTCGCTTCTTCGTTCAATCCAGCCCCGCTCAAGGGATGGGACGATTTTGAAATACATCCGATCCCGCTAGACCGCAGCCGCTCGCTGCGCCGCCTCTATCCCTTGTTTTGGCAGCGAGCCTATCCACTGCTAGTCGATACCCATCCAGACGCCTATCACGCCCACGATCTAGATTCGCTCTGGCCAGCAGTGCGGGCTGCACAGCGGCTAGATCGGCCTATCGTCTATGACGCGCACGAATTTTGGACCGAACAATCCTCACTGGTCAACCGACCGCTGATGCGGTCCTGCTGGCGTTTGCTAGAGAAACGGCTGATAAAACGAGTAGATCGCGTCATAACCGTCAGCGGGTCTATCGCCCAATCACTCAAGGAGCGTTACCGCCTTGACGAGGTTGTTGTTCTGCGCAATTTGCCGCTATTCCGCCATAAGGTCCAAAGCAACCTGATACGCGAAACGCTGGAACTACCCGATGACCGCCCTATTGTTCTCTACCAAGGGGGTTTCCTCACCGAAAATGGTTTGCGCGAGCAAATTGAGGCTGCCGCTGGGCTTACCGCCGCCCTAGTCCTAATTGGGGATGGGCCGAGTGAACAGGCCCTGCGGAATCAAGTCCGCGCTGCGGCCCTAGACGATCTGGTCTATTTTATTCCTCGGGTGCCCTTTCACCAACTTCACAATTATACTTGCTCGGCCGACTTGGGGCTGTGTCTGATCAAAGGCACGGGCAAGAGCTTCTACTACTCTCTGCCCAACAAGCTCTTTGAATATATGATGGCGGGGCTACCGGTCTTAGCCAGCAACTTTCCCGAAATGCAGTGCATTGTTCACGAAACGCGAACCGGAGCTACGGTCGATCCAACCGATATAGCTGCCATTAGAGAGCAGATCGCCGCTTTTTTGGACAATGCAGAGCAGCGAGAGGCGTGTGCCAAGGCGAGTTTGCAGGCAGCACGACACTATAATTGGGAACGGGAATCTGTCCAACTCACCCAGCTTTACGCAACCCTAGCATGAGCGCCCCGCTGACGCTCAGCGTCGTAATGCCTACCTATGACGAGCCTGAGCGCCTCGAAGCGGCGCTTAAGAGCCTGTCGCAGCAAGATTACCCCCACGAGGCAATCCAAATCATCGTGGTGGACGACGCCTCTCCCCACTTGTACTCCGAGCGGTTGCATGCGGCGGTCGCGCCTTTACAATTGCAGCTACTTCGCAACGAACAGAACCAAGGCCGCGCTCGGACCCGCAACACAGCACTGCGGGTCGCCAGCGGCGAGGTCGTCGTCTTTCTCGACAGCGACATGATCGTCGGCACCAATTTTCTCTGCGCCCATGCCCAACGGCATCAAAACCACGCGGAAGCCGTTTTTGTTGGCAACGTCCGCTTCGCCAGTGAAATTCCCAACACCTCCCTGACCCGCTATATCGAAGGGAGGGGGGTCCACAGGGTCGATGAGGATAAGCCCATACCTTTCAACTGCTTCGTCACCGGTAACTCCTCAGTCCGCCAATCGACCCTGCTCCGCGTGGGTTTTTTCGACGAGGATCTCACTGCTTATGGCGGCGAAGACCTAGAATTGGGGTATCGTCTCCATTTGGCGGGTATTCCGCTTTATTATGCCCCTGAAGCCCTGTCCTATCACTATCACTTGCGTTCGTTGGAGCCGCTTTGCCGTCTGATGCAAACCTACGGCAACAAGTCAATCCCCATCCTTTTAAACAAGCATCCCGAACTTGAGGCCGTACTTCGATTGGACTTTATCAGGGCCTCGGCGTTTTCTCCTCGGCGGCTCGCGCTCCAGCTAGCCCTGTTGCCGCCGATCCACTACCCAATTCGCTGGTTGACCCGCTGGCTTGTGAAAACCTATGTCCCGGATCTGTTTTTTAGTTATTTGTTCTGGTCCAGCCGCACTCGGGGTTATCTACAGGCGATTGCCCATTCAAAGGCGTCTTAATAACTACCTAGCAGACTCTCTTAATAGCCCTATGTATGCTCACTACCCCCAATTTTCCCAGATTCTCCGCGTAACTCTACCTATTCTCCTGCTGGCTCACTTTGTAGTTTGGCCCATCGTCGGGCTTTTATCCCTACATGCTGGTATTATTGCTGCCGAATGTACCCTTCTGTGGTTTGTGGCCCTTTATATCCGCCGTCATCGCCTAATCGCCGAAGACCTGCTTCTGTTCAATGCCACGCCAGCTGCGACCCTGTTGCTGACAATCCCGGTGACTGTTTGCTGTAGCCTCGTAGTCGCCGAATTCGACTTGTATCTGGCCCAGTTGCTCGGCCGGATAGACCTATCTATGCCACTGTCCTTTGAGAAAAACCTGCTGGAGATTCAGATTATCCGCGGTCTGGGGGAGGTCCCGAGGGGACTGGTAACACTAGTGGTCGTCCCTACATTCTGCGAAGAGCCGCTCTTCCGCGGACTTGTGTTCACGAGTCTTTACGCCCATAATGGGCCGCGTTGGGCGCTAGGCGGCTCGGCCCTGCTGTTCGCCATTTCGCACTTCAACCCTTGGCAACTGATCCCCCTCTTCCTCTTTGGACTCTTTCTCGGCGCTTTGGTTTACTGGACTCACAGCATCTATCCTGCCATGCTCGCCCACGCGGTCAACAACTTGGCTTCGATAACTGGAGTCAACTTGCACACTCATCTAGGCATAGATGGCATAGGTCCCTCCCAACATCTCCCCATGCCCTTGGCCCTCCTCGCCGGCCTAATCCTGCTTGCCGGCCTCCTGCTTCTCAGCCGCCAACCCGCCATTATGCCGCTGCTGGTTAAGAGGGATTTCTCTTAGCCCGATTATTGAATTGTTGGAAAAACGCTCCCAATCAGCCGAGCGCCTTCTCCACCGTTTCCCCAATTTCCGCAGGACTCTCACAGATGTGAATCCCCGCTTCTCGCATCGCCGCCATCTTGTCCTCGGCGGTTCCCTTACCACCTGAAATAATAGCTCCTGCATGTCCCATCCGCCGCCCTGGAGGTGCCGTGCGCCCCGCGATAAAGCCAATGACGGGCTTGTCGTAGCACTCTTTGATATAGGCGGCCGCTTCTTCTTCAGCCGTGCCCCCGATTTCGCCGATCATTACGACCGCATCGGTCTCGGGGTCGTCCTTAAAGAGAGCCAGTGCGTCCACAAAACGCGTACCGATGATTGGGTCGCCGCCAATGCCGATGGCTGTGGACTGGCCTAGGCCCCGCTCCGTAAGCTGCCCTACGGCTTCATAGGTCAGCGTTCCACTGCGCGAGATAATGCCCACGCGACCGGGCTGGTGGATAAAACCGGGCATAATGCCGATTTTGCACTTCCCCGGCGAGATGATGCCCGGGCAATTAGGCCCGATCAGTCGAGTAGCGCGCGCCTGTACGTAATGGTAGGCTTTAATCATGTCGCTCACGGGGATGTTCTCGGTGATGCAGATGACCAGTTCTATACCGACATCGGCCGCTTCCATGATGGCGTCGGCGGCAAAGGGAGCTGGCACAAAGATGATTGATGCATTGGCTCCTGTGGCCTCAACGCCTTCGGCGACCGTGTTAAACACCGGGATGCCCTCAAATTCTTGGCCGCCTTTGCCCGGTGTTGCTCCTCCGACCACTTTCGTGCCGTATTCCAGCATTTGGCGAGTGTGAAATGATCCCTCTGAACCCGTAATTGCCTGTACGAAGACCTTGGTATTTTCGTCGATTAAAACGCTCATTCCCGTATTCCTCTTATCGAATCGTCGCCTTGACCAGCGCCGCGGCGTCTTGCAGCCCCTGCCCAACGGCAAAGTCCATGTCGGAGTTTTCCAGCATCTCGGCAGCCACATCCGCGTTGGTCCCAGCCAGCCGCACGACGATCGGCACATTGACTTCGATATTTCTGCGCGCCTCAATCACGCCGGCGGCCACGCGATCGCAGCGCACAATGCCTCCGAAGATATTGATGAGAATGGCCTTTACATTCGGGTCGGAGAGCAAAATTCGGAAGCCATTTTCCACGGTCTCAGCGCTGGCACCCCCGCCTACATCCAGAAAATTGGCCGGCTCAGCACCGGAGAGCTTGATGATGTCCATCGTGGCCATCGCCAGCCCGGCACCGTTGACCATACAACCTATATTGCCGTCGAGCTTGATGTAGTTCAGATCGTATTTGGCGGCTTCGACCTCTAGCTCTTCCTCTTCATCCAGATCGCGCATTTCTGCTAAGTCGGGGTGGCGGAAGAGTGCGTTGTCGTCTAGGTCTATTTTGGCATCCAGCGCCAAAAGCTGCCCATCGGCGGTCGCCACTAAGGGATTGACCTCGACCAGTGAGCAGTCGGCATCGACATAGGCTTTGTAGAGGCTGAGGATAAAACTGGCTGCTTGGCGAACCTGCTTGCCCTCAAAGCCAAGCCCAAAGGCTAGACGCGTCGCCTGGAATGCCTGTAGCCCCACTCCGGGATCGACCGTTTCCTTGAGAATTTTCTCTGGGGTCTCTACGGCGACCTCCTCGATCTCCATTCCGCCCTCTTGGCTGGCCATGACCACTGGCTTGCTCTGGGCTCGATCAAGGGTGATGCCCAGATAAAGCTCGCGTTCTATATCCGAAGCCTTCTCCACGAGGACTTGCTTGACCTTTTGGCCTTCAGGGCCTGTCTGGTGGGTGACGAGCTGCACGCCGAGAATCTGGCTGGCCGCTTGGCGCGCCTCTGCGGGGCTAGCGGCCAGTTTGACGCCTCCGCCCTTGCCGCGACCTCCAGCGTGGATTTGGGCCTTGATCACGACCTTTCCACCCAATTCGGCGGCCATGCCTTCGGCTTGATCCGCTGTCGTGGCCACGTGGCCGCTCGGTACGGCGACTTGGTACTGGTGCAAAATCTTTTTGGCTTGATATTCGTGAATTTTCATGGGCATTATCTTCTATTTGGTGGAAGGTAAAAGGGTACAAAAACCCCTCCTTACCAGCAAGGCACCGTAGGCGCGGCGAGCACACGGGCTAAAAGGGCTGTCGATCATCGGAAAAGTCCCGTACTATTCATCCATATCCAAGACTCCGAGGAGGTGACTGGTGAAAATCTTGTTAATTGGCGGGGCCGGCCACGTCGGTACCTGCACTACTCCTTACCTTAGACGCCATCACGACCTGCGCGTGTTGGACCTCGCCAAGCCTCGACACGAGGTAGAATACATCGAAGGCTCTATCGCCGACCCGGAGGCCCTCGCCTGCGCCCTAGACGGAGTGGATGCCTTCATCAACTTGACCATGAAGAGCGGACAAGGTGGCTTCGACAAAGACCAAACCGAGGCTCAGATCGTCGATAATTACACGGTCAACTGTCTGGGACTGCACCTGCTCCTGTACACAGCTTGGAGACTAGGGATCAAAAGGGGCGTCCACACCTCCACCATGAGCGCCCACTACCGCGCCCGCTCCTATTATCCGTCCGAGGAGGAAGTACCACTTGATAGCCCTAGTGTGTACGGCTTCACTAAGGGACTAGCCGAGGGCATTTGCCGCTATTTTGCCCGCCAATTTGACATGAACTTGGCGGTCCTGCGCATAACCGGTCCGCGCACCCGGGAGCAATTTCTGGAACAAGCCCAAAATCCACCACACTATCCCCCCGGCAGTCTTTACTTTACCGACGAGGAAGATTTGGCCAAAGCCTATCTAGCTGCTCTAGATTACGTATGCACAGGCCATGGCCGTTGCGACGCCTTCTTCATATCGGGCGATGCCGACCACCGCGAGATGAACATGTCCAAAGCACGAGCTGTCTTGGGCTGGGAGCCTAAATCGCACCTGAGACTGGAGGAGTGAGAATCCCACGCGGATAAGCGGATAATATGTTCCTAATGACTGCAAACTCCTGGACAAGATCTACCGAAATCCCAATAACCTAGGCACAAGTCAAAAAAACAGGCCCAACCATTCGGTGGGCCTGCCTCAATTACTATGGAGAGTTCGCGCTGTGATTTATTAACGCACTTCTTAGGCGGCGTAAACGCTCACCCGCTTGCCCTTCCTGCCAAAAGACTCAAATTTCACCTGCCCTTCAATCGTGGCGAAGAGCGTGTCATCCCCACCCTTCTTGACATTGACGCCCGGATGAATGCGCGTCCCGCGCTGCCGCACGATAATCGTGCCGGCACTGACCTTCTCTCCGCCAAAGCGCTTAACGCCTAGACGCTGGGCATTGCTGTCGCGCCCGTTTTTGGAACTGCCGACGCCCTTTTTATGAGCCATGACCTAGTCCTTTCTCACTTCAGTTCGGGAGAACGATGTCTTCGACCCGAATCTCGGTGTAATCCTGGCGGTGACCCGTGCGCCGCCGGTATTTCTTGCGCCGCTTCTTCTTGAAAACGACGATCTTGTCGCCGCGGCCGTGGCCGACGATTGTCGCCGAAACACTGGCTCCCTCGACCGTGGGGCTGCCAACCATAGTCTCGTCATCGCCGGAAACTAGCAGTACGTCGGTAAATTCCTGGGTGCTGCCTTCTTCGGCCTGAAGCCGGGGTACGCGCAGACTCTGACCCTTGTCGACTTTGACCTGATGGCCGGCGATATTGACAACTGCGTACATGAATTGCACTCCTACGCTAAGACTTCTTCTCAAGCAATTGGGAAGTATTTAAAGATATAGGCCGGAATTTTTCCTGTCAAACCCGGAACTCGGCCGTCACATCTAGGCTGCGCTTGGTTGAGAAGAAGCGATAGTCTTGGGGACCCAAAGTGGAATCAGTCTCAATTTGGAGGCGAGCTTTGGTCGCCTTGCGCAGCGACTTAAGCCGCTCCTCGCGGTTTTCTAGCATATAGGTGGCCACATCGGGATGGACCTTTAACACGTAGCGCCTCTCGCGGGTGGCAGCATAGGAACGCTGAAGCCAGCGCTCAATCCAAGTCAGGGTTGTGTCTGGCCCCATAATCCGGCCCGTGCCACTGCAAATGGGACAAGGTTCGCTGTGAGTGTGCAAAAGGTTTGGACGGACGCGCTGGCGAGTCATTTCGACTAGGCCGAACTCGCTGATGTTCGGGCTAATGGAAACCTTCGCCCGATCCCTTTTGAATTCCTCGACCAAGCAGTCAACGACCTTTTTGCGGTTGCGCTCGTCGTTCATATCGATAAAGTCGATGACGATAATCCCGCCAATGTCGCGGAGCTTGAGCTGGCGAGCGATCTCACGAGCGGCCTTCAGGTTGGTATTAAGGTTGTTTTCCTCCTGATCGTCTGAGCCGAGGTAACGGGCTGAATTCACGTCGATAAAGGTCCCCGCCTCGGCGTAGTCGATGACCAAGGCCCCGCCCCGCCGCAACCACACTGTGCGGTTGGTCGCCTTCTCGATATCTTCCTCAATGTTGAAGGCATCGAAAATGGGCCGACGATCCCGGTAGAACTCAACCCTCTGGCGCAATTCAGGTGAAACTTGGCGCAAATAAGCCGAGATCTCCTTGTACAACTCTTTGCTATCGACGACTAGCCGTTCCACATTGTCGGTGAACAGATCGCGTATTACGCTGGAGGTCATGCCCATTTCCTTGTACACTAAGGCAGGTGCTTCGACCTTCCTGCTCGTCTTGATCAGGCGCTCGTGGTTTTTCACCAACTGCTTCATATCGCGTTTGAACTCGCGATCGCTTTGGTCCTGTCCTTCGGTGCGCACGATTACTGAGTAGCCATCGGGCTTGATCTTGAAGACCAAATCTCTCAGCCTCTTGCGTTCGTTCCGACTGATGATCTTGCGGGAGACGCCAACCCAGTTGCCGCCCGGAACCAGCACCATAAAACGACCCGGAAGCGATAGCTGCGTTGTCACACGGGCACCTTTAGTGCCGATGGGCTCCTTGGTGACCTGCACCAACACCTCTTCGCCTTTCTTGATCAGGTTTTGAATAGAAGGATAACCGCGATGGCGAGAGCGGCGCCCGTTGCGCGCTCCATCGGTCTCGTCTCTGTCTGCTTCCATCATATCGCGCACCTGGAGGAACGCGGTGCGGTCTTGGCCAATTTCGACAAATGCGGCCTGTAGCCCGGGCAAAACGGCCGATACAACTCCTTTGTATATGTCTCCTACCGTCCGCTCATTCTCGGGTCTTTCGACCCATACTTCCGCTAGACGGCCCTCTTCCAAGATGGCAATACGGGATTCGTGAATGCCTTGGTTAATAAAAATTTCTGTTTGCACAATCTGTCCTCACACTTGGTAGTCATAATATTAAAGTATAAACGATTTGAACGCCTTGTTTAGCGACGTTCACTTAGCTTCTTCCGCGGCCAATACCCCCAAATACTGATCTTGGTCCGCAAGCACCTCTATCGCCTTCGCCAACTGCACATCCTGCTGCAATTCTGCGAGCAGTTGGGCCTTCCTCCCCTTGAAGCGCAGGAGCAGTTCTCGACGCAAGGCACTCCTTATATAGGGCTCTAACTTGCTGCGATACCGCCGCTCCCACTCCTGCGTCACTGCTGCCCGTAGCTGGTCAATCTCCTCCTGTGCTGTCTCTCCCCAGTCCATTTTCTTAGCCAATTCCTCAAGTTCTGCTATTTGACTCAACCCTTCTTGGCCTTGATACGGACTCCTGTTTTTAGTGCGGACGAACCCCATAAAACCCTCGACCATCTCATCGCTGACGGTCAGGTTTGGATGTTCCTCAGCCCAAGCCGAGTCGGCCGACACATAATCTATGACAAAGTCGAAGAAGAGCCGACGCCGCTCTAATTCTTGTATATAGGGAGGAAATGGCTCCGACTCAACACTAATGTCTGGTCTAATACCACCACCGCCGAAGACCTTGCGACCGCGCTGGGTATAGTACGCTCGGCTTGAAATACTATCCGGCAGCCCAGCCGCTCCCATCTTGGATTTACCCGCTAAATCGCCCAAACGGGTCAAGAGAATGCTCTCTGCGGACTCAGAACTCATATCAAAACGGGATTGGAGCGCAGAAAGGGCTTTAGCCCTATTCTCTGAACGCAAAACGAGGTCCATCACGAACTGAGGCGGCAGTTCCCTGTCGCCGAACAGGACGCGATGCACTGGCTTAGCTATGTCCTGTTCGCGGTGAATGCTACGCCCACTTGGCGCGTAATATAGTGCCGTCGTCAGCTTCAAAGCACTAGACGTCGCGTCGCGCAAATCGAAGGCGGTCTGTAGGTCAAATATGGTCTGTACCGAACCTTTGCCAAAGGATGCCGCCCCGACAATCACGCCTCGGTCGTTGTCTTGGATGGCACCAGCAACGATTTCGGACGCACTGGCACTCCCTTCATCGATCATAACGACCAAAGGGATATCGCGCGCAATAGAGTGACGGTGGGCATACTTGACTTCTTCTCTCCGCCCTTCGCGTTCCTTGATCGAAACGATCGGCACCCCTTGAGGTAAAAACAAATCCGCAACTTGGGTAGCTTGACTAAACAAACCACCTGGATTTCCGCGCAGATCTAGAATTAGCCCCTCGACCTGAGGGAGGCTCTTTATTGCCTCCTCCACTTCACTGGAGGTATGCTCGGAAAAACGGGTCCGGCGCATGCTTATATAACCGATTTTGTCTTCGAGTTCCTCTGCCAGCACGACGCTCTTGATCCTGATGTCTTCCCGTTGAATTTCAACTTCGCGCGGCGTTGCTCCCAAGTGGGTGGCGACCGAGATTGCGACCTTGGTGCCAGGGGCCCCGCGCAGCTCATTGACCACGGACTCAAGCTGCATATCCAAGGTACTTTTGCCCTCAATGGCGACGATCAAGTCGCCCGGTCTCAGCCCCGCCCGAAAGGCAGGGGTATCCTCAATGGGGGAAATTACCACGGGGAAACGATCTTTTATGGCAACCGTAATTCCCAATCCCGTGAACTTGCCCGTCGTGTCTTGGCGCAACTGGCGCAAACCTTCCTCGTCGTAGTACTCGCTATATGGATCCAGTTGGCCGAGCATGCCCTCGATGGCCGCGCTCATAATTTCCCCTTGATCCATACTAGCGTAATAATTCTCCAGAATGCGCGAATACACGGCCCCGAAGCGCTCCCAACTGGCATTTACCTCCGCATATGGATCCTCTGTCGTGGCCGCACAGATTGCGCCCGCGCCGGCAAACAAACCCATCAATCCCACTAAGATGCGTCTCATGATTACTTTTTCTCCTCGGGAAACCACGACCACTGCCGGCGTAGCGCGTCCTGAATTCTTTCCGCTAGCTGGTTTATCTCGAGTTGCGCGTCAAAAACCAAGCCTGCTGGATCCCTGTTGGCGATCTCTTGGTAGCCTCGGGAGACCTTCTCTTGTAGTGCCATTCCCGTCTGCTCTAACCGGTCTGCGGTGTCTCGCCGCCCTAGGCGCCTCCAAGCCACTTCTACGGGCAAGATCAAGTATATTGTCGCGTCCGGCAGACACTCCCCCACGGCTAGCCGATTGATTTGTTCGATCCCTTCCAAGTTTAAACCGCGCCCATACCCTTGATACGCTAGCGACGATGCAATATAGCGGTCGCAAACAACCACATCTCCCTGATCAAGCGACGTTGCGATCACCTCTTCTACGTGCTGTGAACGGCTGGCTGCGTAGAGGAAGAGTTCCGACATTGGGGATACCCCCTCTATGCTTGGGTCGAGGACAAGCTGGCGAATCTTCTCGGCGATCGGCGTTCCGCCCGGTTCTCTGGTCAGTGTGACCGGAAGGCCTGCGTCCCTTAAATACGACGCCAGCAGGCGCGATTGAGTTGTAGTTCCACTCCCATCAATTCCTTCAAAAACGATGAAATGACCCTGGGACACGATGGCAGAAGAAGCGCGAGAAAGCCCGATTAGCCTTATCAGGACTGCTGGACTGAGGCGGGTGAATTGGGACCTGATTTCAGCCTGTTGCGGATATGAGCGAGGCGCTCAACAACTGTATAGTTGGTCGTAACGGCCAATAAAACCAGCACAAAAACCAAACCTTGATGGCCTATCAGACACCCCACGGCCAAGGCAGTTAGACGTTCAGGACGCTGCATAAAGCCCACCTTGCAATCCTCGCCCAGCCCCTCTGCACGAGCCCTTACATAACTAACCATCAGCGAACCAGTAATTGCAAAAAAGAGGATCCCCGAGGGGATCCACTCATCGCGGCTAATCAAATACGCACCGATTCCAAAATAAATAAATATCTCGGAGTACCTATCTGTAGTCGAATCCAATAGGGCTCCAAATTTGGTTTCCTTGTGGCCTTCTCTTGCAACTTGTCCATCTAGGATGTCGCAGAGACCCGCAACCATCATAATGAGAGCTCCCCATTGCAAATAACCCTTGGCAAAAGCCGCGGTTGCCCCCACGTTCAAAACTAGTCCCATCAGCGTTAGCCAATCGGGCCTGAAGCCCAAACGGATAAACAAATGTGCCAACGGTCTAAGGATGACCAGACACCACTTTTTCAGGTATTTATCTAGCAAAAAACAACCTATTTTGCAGGCGCTTAGGTGGCCATTGAAACCCCGTGTCCTCGGAAACTACGTTAAAAATATACTTGTTTTTTCCCTTTCTTCCAAAGGATTTACCGTATAGTTTTCCACTTTCCTAAGAACAAGTTTTCCACAGCATACCTTATCGACTCTACCCAATACTTCGCTAAATCATAGCCTATCTATTGGATAAAATTAGACATACAAGTCCCCCAAAGTGCCTAAACTCAGTAGTTCTTTTGCTTTTCAGTGTGGATAAGTATGGGTAAAACTACACTCGGAACGCCCGCTTATTTGGACTTATAAGGTCCTGCTGGCTTATCAACGCTAGCAATTAGTGCAATAGCCCCGATGTACTCCCCACTCGATCTGTCTTCCATGCCAACAACCTCGAATGGGCAGCATCTTTTCCAAGTGTTGAAAGAATCCAACCATGCGGTGATAAATGTCTTTGTGCTAAATCAAGCAGTTTATCTGGAGACGCTACCGCCCTCGCAGTGACCAAATCTGCTCCCACGGGACTCAGATTTTCTATCCGGTCGTTTACAACCTCTATGCGGTCAAGCCCCACAGATCGCACAACCTCTTTGAGGAAGTGCGCCCGCTTCCTCCTGCTTTCGACGAGAATAAAGTATGAATCGGGAAGAGCGATCTTCAATGGAATGGCTGGAAATCCAGCTCCTGATCCTATATCCATTACCAGCCGACGAGGGATACTTATTACAATTGGGACCATAGTCAACGCCTGTCTCAAGTGCTTAGTTGCTACGACGGACAAATCTCGCCGAGAGACAAGGTTGACTCTTCTCGACCACTGACTTAAGAGGTATAGATATATTTCCAGCTTAGGCCAGACATCTTCAAAAGAACGAGATTGCACTCTTTTTCTTTTTAACCGCTCAAAGTCTTCACGAATATCAGATGGCAGTTTAATTACCATATCAGAATATGTTCCACGTGGAACATTAAACCTATCAACATGCCCCACGAAACTTTCTGAGTCGCATCGAGCCTACTCAAGTGTTCCACGTGGAACATTATTTGCCGATACAAAATTGGGAGAAGATGGAATCAAGCACTTCCTCTTCTACCGTCTCTCCCAACATCTCACCTAGGGCATTCAAGGCGTCTTGAAGCTCGGCCACGACGCACTCATCGGGCTGGCTGGATCTCATAAGCTCCTCTGCTACAGCACTGGATTTAGCTACCCGCAAGAGGCAATCTTGATGGCGTTGACGGGTGATCCCGATTCCGTCTATTTCCGCCCTATGGGGCAATTGGGCCGCCACTTCCCTCTTTAATTTTTCAATACCGAACTCCCTAAGTGCTGATATTTCAATGGCTACCGAGATCCGTGCTTCTATCTTAGATCGAGTATTAGTACCCGGCAAATCAATCTTGTTGAAGACAGCAATTGACTTCTTGTCAGACGGGAGCAGGTCTAACACAGCGATATCGTCATCACACGACTCGGTCGAACTGTCGAATACCGCTAAAACCACGTCGGCTTCCCCAACCGCCTGAGACGCTCGTTCAATTCCCTCTTTTTCGATCGGGTTATGGCTTTGCCTAATCCCAGCCGTATCGACTAGCCGAATCGTCTCTCCTGCCCATGTAGTCCGACCTTCTACTAAGTCTCGCGTCGTTCCTGGTACGGGAGTAACTATCGCCCGATCTTCACCGAGCAACACGTTGAGCAACGTGGACTTACCTACGTTGGGACGCCCGATGAGCACGACTAAATATCCCTCTTGACGACGCCTTGTTCCCTCGAACGTTTCGGCAAGCCGCAAAGAGGACTCAACCACCTTGCGCAGCGCGGTCTGTATTTCTTGACGCCCGATACTATCGATGTCTTCGTCGGAAAAATCGAGCCCTATCTCAAGCAATGATAGCATCTTAACCAACTGACTCTTAAGCTCTTTTACCATCTTAGATAGACGGCCACTGGCCAAACCATAGGCACTATCGAGATGCGCTTTAGAGCTAGCCTGGATGAGGTCAATTACAGCCTCAGCTTCTAATAAGTCCAATCGGCCATTGAGAAACGCTCGACGAGTAAACTCTCCTGGAGCGGCGGCGACGGCCCCTAAGCGAAGCGCTTCCTCGACGACGGACTCTAATACGACCATGCTGCCGTGGCAACTAATCTCGACGGTATCTTCGCCGGTATAAGAGTGCGGCGCAGCAAAGACCCAAGCGACGCCCGTGTCGATTGCTCGACCACCAGCCCATATACGCCCGTATTCGACATATCGGACCCGCTTGCCGAGCGGAGGGCGGGAGCGAAAAATCTGCTGGCTAATAGATAGAGCGGCAGGCCCACTCAAACGCACTATCCCGACCCCCCCCTCCCCCCGTGGCGTAGAGATAGCGACAACAGTATCCGGCTGTATCAAGGATTCGAGGTCCGGCTGAAATTTCAAGTGCTGGAAGGAGCGGCTTCTTTCTTAAAATGATTGACCAATAGCTGCTGGCCAATGGTCAAAACATTGAAGATAGTCCAGTAGAGCACTAATCCCGACGACATGCTCCAAAAGATAAAAATCATCAGTACGGGCATCATGTAAACCAGAACGGCCTGCTTGGGATCCTTCATCATCATCTTCTGTTGGACGAACATAGAAACCGCCATTAACAAGGGTAGAACGTGAAGACCGAAACCGCCGATTAGCAACTCATCGGGAAGGGAGAGATCCTGTATCCAAAGAGTAAAGGGTGCTTGGCGCAACTCGATTGTTTTGCCAAAAAGATTGTAAAGCGAAAAGAAAATAGGCATTTGCAATAAGAGAGGCAGACACCCGCTAAGAGGATTGACGCCTTCTTCCTTATAGAGCTTCATGGTCTCTCGACTCAGGCGTTGATTGTCGTTCTTGTACTTCTCGCGTAGTGCCGCAATTTTCGGCTGAATCTCCTGCATCTTCGCCGCGGACTCATACGTTTTATGCGTGAGCGGATAGACGAGAATTTTGATAGCAACGGCAAAAAGGACGATGATCCAACCATAGTTGGGGACATATTGATGGGTCGCGATGAACAGAATGAGTAGAAAGCGGCTTATCTGACTTACAATCGGCCATCCGAAATCAATAGCCTGCTCTAGTTCAGCCTCATAGCCGATGAGCTCGTCGTAGTTGAGTGGACCGAGATAAATGATGTTGTGCCAAGAACCTGACCGTTCGAGTCGCCGACCTAGCTGAAAAGAATAATCGGGCAGCAATTGCGACCCTTGATAATCGCCCTGCAGGACGACGCGAGAACGCTGCTCTCTATCGACGGGGATGTAGGAAATCAAGAAGTACTTGTTGCGAATACCCGCCCATTTTAGTAATCCTTTGTCCTCCAATTCGTCCGATTCCCCATCGTCTACCTTGAGTTCGACCCGTTCTTCATTTATATAGGCGAATGCCCGCATTTCGGGTAGGTCGATTTCCGGCTCGCGCTCGGTAAACGCTATGCCGTTTTCCCAAGTGAGTATGGCTTCAGTGTCGTCGTCAAACCCTTCGTAGCGCACCTGGAGATCGAATCCATAGCGGTCCCCATTAAAGGTCAATACCTTTTCCAGTCTCCTCCCCCCCCCGAGTTGGGCTACCATAATTAAAGAGCGCTCTTCACCAGGTCCTACCTGCAGGCTCGACTGATTGGCAACAAACTCCGCCGAGGAGATATCCTCCCTGTTGTTTGCTCTCTGTAGATGAACGCCCAAGCCGCTGCCGGTGGGAGGCAGCAGTTCGATAACACCCCCATCCATATCTCTGTATTTTAACAATTTACACGATGTAATAGTACCGCCCTTTGTAGAGATAGCAAAGCTCTGAAGCGGCGTTTGTACTACAATTTCTTCCGGTATAAAGGACGTATCTTCAGCCGATTCGACCCTTTCAACGACCTGAGACTTAACGGGTGCTGGCTCTTCCGAACGGAGCTGTTCTGCGGGCTCGGGGTCTCGTATGCGCTCGGGCTCAGCTTGCTCTTCAGCAACAGGAGCCACTTCAGGCACCGATTCTTGCGGCACCGATTCCTGTGACGGAGGCCGGGGCTTGGGATTTAGCCCAAACCATTCATTATAATAGGGAAGCAAGAGGAAAATTAGGCCGATGAAGAGAAAGGCCAACAGGGTCCGCTTATCTTCCATAGGTTTTTATTACCCTTTTATAAACAACGTGTTATAAAACTAATGCAGCGGATCATATCCACTCCCACCCCAGGGATGGCATCGACTAATCCGCTTTAGCGCAATCATCCCGCCTTTGAGTACCCCGTACTTATCTAGTGCTTCTTCGGCATATTGGGAACAAGTAGGTAGATAGCGACAGGAAGGGGGAAGATATGGAGACAGGAGAAGACGGTAGGCGCGGATGAGGAAAATGACGGCTTGCTTCATTGTGGGACGAGACTTGCTACCAGAGAATCCAGTTCCCTTTCCAAGTCGGCAAAGGGAGCTTCGACGGCTGAGGGTTGGCAAAAAACGACTAGATTGCGAGGAAAGTACGGGCGGCTGCGGCAAATGCTACGTAGGCGCCGCTTGAGCCGATTGCGCTTTACAGCATTGCCCAGTTTGCGTCGGACGACGAAGATTTGACCGCGATCTTCCCGATCGCAGCGGATCCAAAAGCAGCGGCCCCTAATCCAAGCCATCAAACGCTAGACTGCTAGCTGCCTGCGGCCCTTCCGACGACGACGATTGATGATATTGCGACCAGCCGGTGTGCTCATGCGCTTGCGAAAGCCATGCTTGTTGCGGCGGCGCCTGTTGCTGGGTTGAAATGTGCGTTTCAAAAATCTCACCTCACGTTAGTTCTGCACAGCATGAGCAGAAACGGTCCAATTTAGTGGCTATTCCAATTAGTGTCAATACTTTAGCTCTTCGAACGCTAGTGGATTTTAACGACAAATTCGGTAGAGACTCTTGACTGGCCTATGCCTTCTTCATAGGTTGAAAAACCCCCTTAAAAATTGCGAACTCGCTCAATAAATGGCACTGGAAATACAAGATCCCCAAGAACTTTGGGCCCAATGTCTGCTCAACATAGAGCGTCAGGTTCGTCCCCAGAGTTTTAGTAATTGGTTTAAACAGACTTCCGTAAGTCAATTCGACGAAGACTTGTTGGTCATCCAAGTTCCCAGTGCATTTTCTGCCGCTTGGGTAGAGGAACACTACTTGCAGATGATTCAAGCAGTAGTAATGGAAGAGACGACGCTGGCCCCAAGAATCTCCTTTGCCGTTGCCCAAGCACCCCAGCCCGCTCTCGACCCAGTACTCCCTATCCCCACTAGCGAAGAAGAATCCACAGAAGATGAACGAGAAGAAGAGGTAGAAACAGAAGCGGGTCCCGATCAAATATCGCTCAACCAGCGCTATACCTTTGAAGAATTTATCATTGGCGATAGCAATCAAATTGCCCTTGCAACGGCCTTAGCCGTAGCCAATGCCCCAGGTAAGGCGGGATTTAATCCCCTCGTGATTTATGGCGGTGCCGGACTAGGTAAAACGCATCTGCTCCAAGCGATTGGGCATCACGCGCATAGCCTCAACCTCGCTGAGAAGGTCGTTTACGTCACCTCGGAAAAATTTATGGGCGATTTCGTCCAATCGCTTCGAGACCGCGATAAGGCAAATGAGTTTAAAAGTTTCTACCGCAACGTGGATATCCTCCTGGTCGACGACATCCAGTTTCTGCTCCACGGCGAACAGACCCAAAACGAATTCTTTCACACCTTTAATGCCTTGCACCAGTCCGAGAAGCAGATTGTCATGACCTGTGACAGTCCCCCCGGTCATCTTGATGGGTTAGAAGAACGGCTGAAATCCCGCTTCATATGGGGTTTGGCCACCGCAATAAATCCGCCCGAGCTCGAGACCCGGATTGCCATCCTCCACAAGAAGGCCGAGCGCAACGGCATACGGATTCCCGATGATGTGGCCGCTCTGTTAGGCAACCATATCCGATCGAACGTCCGCGAACTCGAAGGTACGTTGATTAGCTTGATGGCCTACTGCTCAATCCACAAGAAGGAACTCGACATCGAGGCGGCCAAGCATATTCTAGATGAATTGGGCCCCAGTCCAGCGGAACTGAGCATTGAGGCCATCCAACAGCAGATCGCCGACCACTTTAATCTGACTCAGGAGTTACTTACTGGAAAAGGACGCAAGCAAGAAGTGGTAACGGCGCGTCACATTGCCATGTTCTTAGTCAGAAGTCTCATCGGCAGTCACTTCACTACCATCGGCCTGCACTTTGGCAACCGCGACCACAGCACGGTCATCCACGCTGTAAGCACCGTTGAGAGGAAGTGCAAAAACGATCCCACCTTCGCCAGACTAGTCGAGGATTTGTCCAATACCATCCGCCGGCAGAGCCCCTAGTCCATCCCCACCATCCCCATCTCTTTAGCCGTCTCAGGTCCCCTCTGTCTGTATTTTTCACCACAATAGTGCCTATTTGGCAGTGGAAAACTATTAACATCTATCCCCGCCGAGGTATTGATCCAATGTGGATAAATCTGTGCAAAAAAGAAAACAGGCATTTTTAACCTCTGGTCTGTGAAAAACTCAACTTTTCCACTTGACAATCCACAGATCGAGCACTCACCGCCAGTTATCCCTTTGTTATTTAAGTGTTTTATTAACAACAATTTTTGTTGCATATAAATAAATCTCTAATACTGTTATCCACATATCCACAGTACTACTAGAACTCCTAAAAATAAAAGAACACAAAAAAGTGTAGTCTTATTAAAAGACTGATGTGGATTAAGCTTTTATCTGATTACACACATTTCTGTTTCTTTTATACACACCTGCTCTTATGTTTTCTCTTATGCTAAAAATGGGACACTATATAATAGAATCTTGACATAAATACGTACAAAAGCTAAATTTATTGTAAGTGTTTTAAGAACAACGTTTTTTCAACAGATAGAAGGATCATCTGAGAAGCATATGAAGCTAAGAGTAAATCGCAATGAATTGTGGCAGGGCATTGATACTGTATTAGAAGCCGTGTCTTCAAAGCCGTCCCTACCGGTGTTGGCTAATATCCTGCTTGAAGCCGATGGGGAAACCCTATCTCTAGCTGCGACGGATTTAGATTTGTCCATCCGAACCCAAGTCTCTGCTGTAGTAGAGGAGGAAGGGAGGACGACTGTTTCGGCTCGCAAGCTGGCAGAAATCACCCGAGAATGGCCCGAGGCGGAGTTGAGTATTGAGGTGCAAGACGAGCGACTCAAGCTCTCAGGGCGGCCCGGGGACGTCGAGAGTAGCGAAGGAGCGTATAGCCTATCGGGAATAGAAGCTGAAGAGTTCCCCAGTATGCCAGCAGCACTTGACGGTGTAAACCTGAGTTTAGGGGAGGACGGGGCCGAGACTAATGTCCTGATAGACATGATCAACAAGACGGCCTTTGCTGTCTCCGGCGATGATACGCGTCCAGTGTTCAACGGGGTGCTCTGGCGCATCGATACTCAGGGAATGGAGATGGTGGCTACCGATGGGTCGCGCTTAGCCTGTTGCAGACTAGAAATAGATCTACAGGATCAGGTAAAAGACGAACAAGAGACCGCGGTCATCGTCCCCCCCCAAGCATTGAACCAGATCGTCAAATTGCTGGGTGGCCATAAGGGGCCGGTCAACGTCACGCTAGGTGAGACGCAACTCCTGTTTGATATAGGACATACGCATTTGCTGTCGCGTCTGATTGAGGGGCCTTATGTCAACTACGCCCAAGTTATTCCGCAAAACAACGAAAAAGAATTAAGAATAGCTAGCGAAGATCTTCTGCCGGCCGTACGCCGGGTATCCATTCTCTCTAGTTCTTATACGCGCCAAGTGCGCTTTAAGCTAAATAGCGGCCAAGTGGAGCTATCGGCCGCCAGCCCCGAGATCGGTGGCGAGGCGAGGGAGGTCGTGCCTGCCGAATACGCCTCTGAAGAGCTGGAGGTTGGCTACAACGCCCAGTATCTGATGGATATCCTGCGCAGAATGGACGCGTCCGAGGTCCGTTTTGAGCTCAATGACCACGTCACAGCAGCTCTGTTGAGGCCGGTGGAACAAAAGGAAGGTGAAGACTACTTCTGCTTACTAATGCCCCTGCGGCCAACAGGATGAGGTAAGCAGGAATAGTGCGGATTCGTGAATTAACGCTGAGACCCTTCCGAAATTTTGCCGCAATCCGCTTGAGCTTTGCCGCAGATCACGTGCTGATTTTTGGCCCAAACGGCCGCGGTAAAAGCAATATCTTAGAAGCGATTTCCTACCTATCTATCGGTAAGTCAGTGCGCGGGGCCAAGGATCAACACGTCGTGCCGCACGGCGAGGACTTCTTTGATATTCGAGCCTTGTGTACGGATGGTCGCCACGACCAGCAAGTTCGCGTCTTTTACAACAAAAAGGAAGGCAAGAAGGCATTTGTTGATGCCAGTCCCTTGCCCCGAGTATCAGAGTTGCTCGGTACCTTCCGCACCGTTCACTTCTCTCCTGAAGACGTATCGCTGGTACTGCGCTTCCCGGCCCAGCGAAGGCGGCTGCTCGATATACTTATCGCGCAGTCCAGCGCGGCGTACTTGCGGTGTATGCAGCGCTACTACCGCGTGCTGGCCCAGCGAAACCACTTATTGCGCGCCGCAAAGAGGTCGGGGCACGGGTTTGTCGATAGTCAGGTAATAGAACCGTGGAATGCCCAGTTGGTGGATTTGGGTGCCCAACTTCGGCTACATCGCTTGGAGGCGCTGGATGCGTTGAGAGCGCCTTTCCTCGGCTATTATGGTCGCTTCGCCTTGGCTGGCGAAGAGGTCGCCGTTGTCTATCAAGGTACCAAGGAACAGGGCTTAGAGGCCCTTAGAGCCGAATTGAGCGAAGCACTCAGTCGCCGCAGGGAACAGGAGACCCAAATAGGCCATACGCTCTGTGGGCCACACCGCGATGATTTGAAATTCACGTTGAACGAAGAACCGGCTGAAGTCTATGCCTCCGAGGGCCAGCTAAGAACCGTACTCATATCGTGGAAGCTAGCCGAGGTCCGTTACATGGAAGAACAAACGGGTCGGCAACCCGTACTGCTCTTAGATGATGCTTTTTCTGAGTTGGATTCAGGCCGGATAGGAGAGCTATTGGACATAGTAGGTGAGTTTGAACAGGTCATAGCGACGACCCCTCAAGAGCCTAACGCAAGGCAGGAAGCTCGTTTTGAATCGGTCGACCTCCAGAAATAAGGGCCGCAGTGTTGGTTCCCCCACCGTTTTACACGGGCTGCTCGACGCCGCAGTCGAGGAACTGGGGATCGAGCAGAAGCTGGTGGAATGTCGGGCGCGGATGGCGTGGGAAGAAGCAGTAGGTTCCTCCTTGGCTCAGCACACTAGTCCACTGCGCTTGTTCAAAGGATATTTGGAAGTGGCTGTGCCATCTGCCGTATGGCGAACCCAACTAAACTTTATGCAGCGGGACATCACGGCACGGATCAACGCATTGTTAGGTAAGAAGGTCGTCAAGGGGCTAAAATTACTAAACCAGTCTGAAAGTGTAGAGCACAAAAGGAGGAATAGATGACGGAACCGGCCAGAAATTTTCCTAGGGAAGAAGCGGAAGTAGCGCAGGAGGAGGAATACACAGCCGACGCCATACAGGTTCTCAAGGGGCTTGAAGGGGTGCGCAAGCGCCCGGCTATGTACATTGGCGATACGAGCGAAAATGGACTACACGAACTGGTAAAGGAGATCGTCAACAACAGCATTGACGAGGCCATGGCTGGGCGCTGCTCGCGCATTGACGTAACAATCACCGCACAAGGTACTGCCCGCGTCGAAGATAACGGGCGAGGTATCCCGACCGACTTCCACGTTGCCGAAAATAAATCGGGAGTCGAGGTGGTAATGACGATGCTCCACGCCGGCGGCAAGTTCGACAAGAAAGCCTATCAGGTCTCCGGTGGACTACACGGTGTGGGCGCTTCGGTCGTCAACGCGTTGTCGGAGTGGTGTACGGTCGAAGTTTGGCAAAAGGGCAAAGTCCACTTGCAGCGCTACGCTCGTGGCGTAGCGGAAACGGGCTTGGAGGTCATCGGCGACACGGACCAGACCGGCACCGTCATAGAATTCAAGCCGGATGCCGAGATATTTGAAACCGTAGAATTCAGCTTTGAGTTTATCGCCGTGCGACTACGCGAACTGGCCTTTCTGACCAAGGGCGTGGAGATCAATATACGGGACGAGCGAAGCGGAGAGGTCGACTGCTATCTGTACGAGGGCGGTGTACAAGAATTTGTGCGCTTCCTCAACGAGGGCCGAAGCGCGTTACACCCAGATCCGATCTACCTTCAGGGCGAGCGCGACGAAGTCGTCGTAGAGGTGGCCCTGCAGTACAACGACAGCTACCAAGAAACTCTTTTTACCTACGCGAACAACATCAAGACCGACGAGGGCGGAACCCATCTCGTGGGGTTCCGCTCGGCGCTGACTCGGACGATCAACAATTACGCGACCCGCAACAATCTACTCAAGAACGTCAAGTTCAATATCTCGGGCGAGGATACTCGCGAGGGCATCGCCGCCGTTGTCAGCGTCAAAGTGCCCGAGCCGCAATTCGAAGGACAGACCAAAGGCAAGCTAGGCAACAGCGAAGTCAAGGGCATTGTCGATTCGTTTGTCTCCGAAGCACTGAGTACATACCTCGAAGAGAACCCGGACATCGCCAAGCGGATCGTCGACAAGATCGTGGAGGCCGGCCGAGCACGCGAAGCGGCACGCAAGGCGCGCGAACTGACCCGGCGCAAGGGGATACTCGACGGAGGAGCGTTGCCCGGCAAGCTGGCCGATTGCTCAATCCGCGACCCGGAGCAGACCGAGATTTTCTTGGTCGAGGGCGATTCGGCCGGCGGCTCGGCGGCGATGGCACGAGACCAGAGCTTCCAAGCCGTGCTGCCAATGTTTGGCAAGCCGCTCAATGTGGAGAAAGCGCGAATCGATCGCGTCTTGGGAAATGACAAGTTGCTGCCACTTATAACTGCGCTGGGCACTAGCCTCGGCGAGGACTACAACTTTGAGAAGCTGCGCTACGGCAAGGTTATTATCATGGCCGACGCGGACGTGGATGGCAGCCACATCCGCACGCTAATCATGACCTTCTTTTTTCGCTACATGCGCGACCTGATTGAGAAAGGCAAACTCTATCTGGCCCAGCCGCCCCTTTTTCAAGTGAAGAAGGGCAAGCAGGAGCTATATGCCTTCGATCAGGCCGAGCGCGACCAACACATTTCCGCACTCGGCGGCAATGGCGATGGTCGAGGCATAGTTATCCAGCGCTACAAAGGGTTGGGCGAAATGAACCCCGAACAGCTATGGGAGACGACGATGGATCCCGAGCGGCGCACGCTGCTGCAGGTGGCCATCGACTACGCCGTTGAGGCGGATCACCTTTTTACCCTACTCATGGGCGAGCAGGTGGAGCCGCGCCGCGAATTTATCGAGAAGTACGCGCTAGATGTAAAGAATCTGGACGCGTTCTATTAGACTTAAAAGCTAGGATTTAATTAATGCTCGAACAGCAAGAAAGCCGGGTCCTACGGGTCAAAATTGAGGAGGAGCTCAAAACCTCCTTCCTCGACTATTCCATGAGCTTCATACGGTCGCGTGCCCTACCCGATGTCCGCGACGGTCTCAAGCCATCCCAACGCCGCATTTTGGTAGCGATGAACGACCTAAGCCTTTTTCCCAACCGCGGCTACCGCAAATGCGCCAAGATCGCCGGCGACACCTCTGGCAACTACCACCCGCACGGCGAAGATATTGTCTATCCTACGCTAGTGCACATGGCGCAGAGCTTTCGCTTGCGTTATCCGCTGGTCCAAGGCCAGGGCAACTTCGGTTCAATTGACGGCTACCCTCCGGCGGCCATGCGCTATACGGAGGCGAGGCTGAGTTGGCCGGCGATGGAGCTGCTAGCGGATCTCGACAAGAACACCGTCGAGTTCGCCAGCAACTACGACGAGACCCAGCAAGAGCCTCTGGTGTTGCCGTCTAGGTTCCCCAACCTTATCTGCAACGGCTCAATGGGCATTGCCGTCGGCATGGCCACCAAGATCCCGCCGCACAACCTGCGGGAAGTCGCCAGTGGCCTCAAGGCGCTGATCGATCATCCCGATATTTCCATTGCCGAACTGCTTGATCACGTCAAAGCTCCAGATTTTCCCACCGGCGGGATCATCTACGGCATGAGCGGAGTACAGCAGGCCTACGCAACGGGTAGGGGGCTGATCTACGTCAGAGCTCGGGCGGATATTGAAACCCTCAAGAACGGCCGCGAGAACATCGTCGTCACCGAAATCCCCTTCTTGGTAAACAAGGCCAGCTTATTAGAGAAAATAGCCGATTTGGTGCGCGACAAGACCATCGACGGACTTGCCAATATTCGCGACGAATCAGGCCGCAAAGGGATGCGCATCGTATTTGAGTGCAAGAGGGAAGCCCAAGCTGAAGTCGTGCTCAACCAGCTCTATAGCCATAGCATGTTGCAGACCACTTACGGGGTCATGATGCTGGCCATTGTCAATGGCCGTCCTGAGACGCTCAATCTCAAGCAGATGCTGCAGCACTACATCGATCACCGCCACGAGATGATCGTGCGCCGCACGCAATACGACTTGGAGCGGGCCGAAGCCCGGGCGCACATCTTAGAGGGCCTGCGCATCGCCTTAGACCACATTGATCTGGTGATTGAGACCATCCGCCGCTCGTCGAGTCCAGCAGAGGCTCACGATCGGCTAAGAGGCGACGGTTCGGGCGATGGGGCTGGTTCAGGCGATGGGGCTGGTTCGGGCGATGGGGCTGGGACCGGCTTTGGCTTTGACGAGCGACAGGTCCAAGCCATCCTGAGCATGCCGTTGCAGCGCTTGACGGGCTTGGAGCGCGACAAAATTGAGGACGAATACAAGGGGTTGATGACGACGATTGAGGACCAGAGGGGGATCCTCGCTAGCCGCGAGCGGCAGATGCAGATCATCAAGGACGAGATTGATGAGATCACCGAGCGCTTCGGCGATGAGCGCCGCACCGAGATCGTCTATGCAGCCGAGGAATTCGACATTGAGGACTTGATTGCCGAAGAGGACATGGTCGTCACCATCTCGCGCAGTGGCTATATCAAGCGCCTACCCCCTAGGGCTTATCGAGTACAGAATCGCGGCGGGCGCGGGGTGACGGGTATGAAGACCAAGGAAGAGGACTTTGTCGAACACCTCTTCGTGGCTTCGACCCATTCTTATATCATGTTCCTGACCGCCAAGGGCAAATGCTATTGGCTCAAGGTGTTTCGCATACCCGAAGGCGACCGCACGGCCCAGGGACGGTCGATAGCCAACCTGTTGCCGCTTGGCCAAGACGACCAGATATGCGCCATTGTACCCGTCCGAGAATTCTCCGACGATCGGTACTTGTTCACGGCTACGCGCAACGGCATTGTCAAGAAGACCAAGCTCTCGGCCTACCAAAACATCCGCCGAGACGGGATCATCGCCCTGAAGATCCAGGACGACGACGATCTGATTGGGGCGGCCATCACCGACGGACAACAGGATATTGCCCTATTGACGCGCAACGGCCAAGCTATGCGCTTTAGCGAAAGCGAAGTCCGCTCTATGGGCCGGGTTTCTACTGGCGTTAAGGGCATTAGGTTGCGCCAAGGGGACGAGGTCGTGGACATGGTCGTAGTGCGCGAAAGCAGCACCTTGCTAACCATCTGCGAAAACGGCTATGGCAAGCGCACTAGTCAGACCGAGTATCCCAGCAAACGCCGCGCCGGCCAAGGCGTCATCGACATCAAGACCTCCCAGCGCAACGGCTCCGTAGTGGCCTGTAGGGAGATCGAATCTGAAGAGGAGGTCATGGTGGTGACCCAGAACGGCATTATGATCCGCATACCCGTACAGGGGATATCCACCATTGGACGCAATACCCAAGGAGTCAGGTTGATCAATCTGGACGAGGGCGACCGCGTTATCGACATGGCCCCCCTGCCCATCAGCGAAGACGAAGACGAAGACGAGGGTAGTAGGGAAAACGGCGCAGCCGATGAGCAGACCTCGGGTTGACCTAAAATAGTGCCTCACGTATATTTTTCTCCTTACTGAGACAAGGAGGGTTAGACCTAATTGGTAAGGCAGCGGTCTTGAAAACCGCCGGGCTCACGCCCTTGAGGGTTCGAGTCCCTCACCCTCCGCCATTTACCATTTGATGCCGCCACAATACCATCCCTATTAGCAGTGGGAGCACGTCAAAAGTTTATTTTGCAATGGTCGCGGAGAGGTGACCGAGTGGCCGAAGGTGGCAGCCTGCTAAGCTGTTGTGCGGGGCAACCCGTACCGAGGGTTCGAATCCCTCCCTCTCCGCCATTATTTTCGTTAGTTGCCCTCTAGCACAATTGGAAGTGCGCCTGACTCTGGATCAGGAGGTTCTAGGTTCGAGCCCTAGGGGGGCAGCCAATATCGGCTCCTGAAGAGAACGCTTCAGGAGCCTTCTTATTTTGGCCTCATCCTGCCGAGGATCGGGATGAGGCCGCAATCTCCCCGCATGTAGCTTCTCCCTCAGCATTATCGCACGCCGATGAGTACCCGCATCAGAGAACAACAGCTTGCTTGGGGCCTCCTCGCGCCGGCCCTTGTCGTGCTGGGCGCGTTTGGACTCTTCCCTATTGGCTATGCCTTGTACGTCAGCCTGCACAGGTGGCGGATCAAGAAGGAAGCAGTGGTTGGATTCGACCACTATGTCCGCGCCTTGGGAGACCCGCAGTACCTGCTGCCCTTCGTCGCCGGGGTCGGTCTCGTCTGGGCGGCCTATCGCCTGCGCGCCACATTAGCGTCGCCAATACTGGCGACGGGAAGCTCCGAGCGCGGTCTGCGTCCCCTTTATGTCCGCATCGCTTGCGGCGCGGTCGTACTGTTGGGACTTTGGGTGGGATTGGTTCAGGGTTTGGGTGGCTTGGTTGCGACGGGCGACCCAGCGCTGTACAACGGCTTCAAGGTCACGTTTTTCTACGCAGTCGGGACAATTCCGTTCCAACTGAGCTTGGCCACCGGACTGGCGTATTTGCTCTTCAAGATCACGCGGGCTAGAGGCGCGTTTCGCACGCTGTTTTTTCTACCGTATGTCACGCCGATCATCGCCTCAGCCGTGGTTTTTCGCACCATCTTTAGCCCGCATCCTTCCTCGCTGGCCAACCGTTTCTGGAGCCTTTGGGGACTTGAGAATCAGCGCTGGCTCTACGAGAGCAAGTCCGTCGTAGCCCTGTTACTACAGGAAGCCGGCTTTGCTTCGTACCCCGCATGGGTGGACAGCATCTTTCCGAGCTTAGCCCTGACCTCGATCATCCTCTACAACATTTGGGTCTATGTCGGCTACGACACGGTGATTTTACTGGCCGGCCTCAGTGCGATCCCCAAGCAATACTACGAGGCCGCGGAGATGGACGGCGCTGGCGAGTGGCAAGTCTTCCGCCACATTACCCTGCCCTTAGTCTCACCAACCCTGTTCTTTCTGTCGATGGTAGCCGTCATTGGGACCTTCAAAGCCTTTAACCACGTGTATATCCTACGGACGCCGGGCGCTCGCGACTCGGTCGATGTGCTCAGCATTGCCATTTTCGACCAGGTTTTTGAGTACCACAACGCTGGCTATGCCTCGGCGATGGCCTTTGTGCTCTTCATCGCGATTTTGGCGCTGACGCTGCTGCAAAACCGGGTACTCGGCAGGCGGGTGTTTTATGGCGACTAGGGGCGGCAAAGCTAGGCTGATTTACTGCGGCTTGAGCTTGGGGGGGCTGGCAGCGGGCTTTCCGTTCGCGTGGATGCTTTTGGCCTCTTTTATGAGCCGCGGCGAATCGCTGCGGCGGGCGTTGCTGCCCGAGCGCGTCCAATGGGACAATTACATCGAAGCGTGGCAAGAGGCGGATTTTGGTCTCTACTTTGAGAATTCGCTGATCATCGCCCTCCTCCAGGTCAGCGGGACCCTGCTGTTCTCGGTGATGGCGGCCTATCCGCTAGCGCGCATGCAGTTTCGCGGACGCGATGTGGTATTTACCGGCGTCTTGGCTACGCTGATGATCCCCGAGGCCGTGACCATCGTGCCGAATTTTCTCGTCGTGACGTGGCTACACCGCAATACGCCGTTTGCTTGGCTCAATAGCTGGCCGGCCCTGACCATTCCCTTTATGGCTAGTGCTTTTAGCATCTTTCTCTTGCGCCAGTTTATGCGCGGCCTGCCCAACGAGTTGTGGGATGCAGCCCGGATTGAGGGAGCCGGCCACGTGCGCTTTCTGTTTCAGATCGCGATCCCCCTGTGCCGGGCACCCCTTTTGACGGTCGGCATGTTTACGTTTATTGGTTCCTGGAACGCCTTGGCTTGGCCCTTACTGGTGACCAATACGCCGGATTGGCGTCCGATCGCAGTGGGGTTGCAGCAGTTTGCCAGTGAGGCCGGGACCGAGATCCATCTGCAAATGGCCGGGGCCGTTATTGCGACTGCTCCCGTACTCTTGGCGTATTTTCTCATTCAGCGCGAATTCACCGAAGGCATTTCCATATCTGGGCTCAAAGGATAACGCGATGAAAGCAAAATGTGCGATGACGTTGGTTGGATGTGCTCTTCTGTGGGCTTGTGGCGGCCAGCAAGAGGCCGTTGACGAGCAGCCGATCAGTCTCGAATCCCTCGATCCGCAAGGACAGAAGATCGTCTTTTGGTACCAACACACCGGCCAGCGCGAAGATGCCCTGCAAGAGCTGATTGCCGACTTTAACCAGACGAACCGCTATGGAATTGAGGTGCGTGGCGAATACATGGGGCGCTATGGGGATATCTACAACAAGATGAATGTGGGTATCCAGAGCGGTGCGCTGGCCGCCAGCTTGGTCGTAGCCTACCAAAACCAAGCTTGGGCTTACTACCAAGCCGACGGCATAGTGGATATAACGCCCTATATGGACTCACCCAAATGGGGCTTGTCGCCCGAAGAGCGCAGCGACTACGTCCAAGCGTTTCTGGAGCAGGACAATCTCGGCGGAGTGCAGATTGGCTTCCCACCGAATCGCTCGATGGAACTGCTCTACTACAATGTCGATTGGCTGCGCGAGCTGGGTTACGACGGGCCGCCGCCGACGTGGGACGACTTTGCCGCGATGTGCCGCCGAGCCAAAGAGCAACCCTTTAGCAAAAACGAAGACCCAGCGCGCAGCTTGGGTTTTTTGCTCGATGTGGACGCCAGCCGATTCGCAGCGATGGTCTTCAGCCGCAGCGGCGACCTAGTGGACTCGACCGGCACCGCCTATGCGCTGGACTCGCCAGAAGCTAAATCGGTACTGGAACTGCTACAGGAACTAGCGCGGGACGGCGCAATGGACATCGCCGGCGGACAGGATGTCGAGGTAAACGAGTTCGTCACCGGCCAGATCCTATTCTCGCAGGATTCTTCCTCTGGGCTGCCTTTTTACAAGAGTGGCATTGAGGACTCTGGGCTGGCCTTCGAGTGGGGAGTAACCCATCCGCCACAGACTGGCTCGCGGCCGGTTGTTGACGTGTACGGGGCCAGCGTGTCGCTCTGCGCCGGTACACCCGAAAAAAAGTTGGCGGCTTGGCTTTTTCTCAAGTGGTTTACGGCCCCTGAGCAACAAGCGCGGTGGGTGCGGGCGAGCAACTACTTTCCGGTGCGCAAAAGTACGGCGCGCGAGCTAGAAGGCTACTTTGAGGAAAACCCGCACTATGGAGCGGCGTTTGGCATGTTGGACTACGGGAAATCAGAGCCCACGATGGCGGGGTATGAACGGGTGCGGCGATTGATTCGAGAGGCGATGATAGAGGCGATTGAAGGCGGAGACGTCGAGCAGGTAGTAGAGGATTTACAGCGCGCAGCAAATCGGACGCTTGAGCCGTAGGCAAAAAAGGAGAGTAAGCGTAAAATGGTCGGAGACAATAGACAACCAAACGTCATAGTATTTTTTACAGATCAACAGCGCTGGGACACAACGGGGCTACACGGCAATCCGCTGGGCCTTACGCCGAATCTCGATCGCTTGGGCCGGGAGTACACCCACGCGGCCCATTCTTTTACGTGCCAACCCGTCTGCGGCCCGGCGCGCTCTTGTCTGCAAACGGGTCTCTACGCCACGACCACAGGCTGTTACCGCAACGGCATTCCCTTGCCCGCGGACAGCCAGACCCTCGCCCACTGCTTTGCCGAGGCAGGCTACGACACTGGATATATAGGCAAGTGGCATCTACACGAGCGAGGGACCACCGGTCCGGTGTCGGCAGCGGACCGCTTTGGCTACCAGTACTGGTTGGCGTCGAATGTTCTCGAGTTTACTTCCGACGCCTACAGCACGGTCCTCTACGACAATGACGAACAACCCGTCCGCCTACCCGGTTATCGCGTGGATGCGGTCACAGACGCCGCGATCCGCTACGTGGATGCGCACCAAGACCGCCCCTTTTTTCTTTTTGTCTCCTACATTGAACCCCACCACCAGAACCACTTGGACGACTATCCACCCCCTGATGGCTACCGGGAAACCTATACTGGAGGCTGGGTCCCGCCCGATTTAGCGGCATTGGGTGGTTCGACGCACCAACACTTAGGCGGCTATTACGGGATGGTCAAGCGGCTCGACGAAGCCTATGGCCGCCTGCACGACGCGCTCAAGAGCCTGGAGCTAGCCGACGACACCATCGTACTTTTTACGTCGGATCACGGCTGTCACTTCAAGACGCGCAACAGCGAGTACAAGCGCTCTTGCCACGAAAGCTCGATTCGCGTGCCGACGGTTTTGACCGGACCCGGTTTTCGCGGCGGCCAATTGCAGGAGTTGGCTAGCTTAATCGACCTGCCGCCAACGCTTTTGGATGCGGCCGGCTTGGAAATTCCCGCTCAGATGCAGGGCCGCTCGCTCATGCCGCTTTTGCGCGGTGGAGTAGCCGATTGGCCCGCAGAGGTCTTCGTGCAGATCAGCGAAGCCCAAGTGGGACGGGCCGTTCGCACGCATCGGTGGAAGTACGGAGTGGATGCTCCCGGCGAGCAAGGCAGAGACGTGGCAGGAGCCGGTCTCTACGAGGAGCAGTATCTCTACGATCTACAGGCAGATCCCTACGAACTGAACAACCTAGTCGGCCACGAGTCGCATCGAGAAGTGGCCCAAGTAATGCGGGAACGGCTCTTGAGACGCATGGAAGAAGCTGGAGAGGCTCGCCCCCACATCAAAGAGGCCGAGCAGCGCCGCTCTGGCCAGCGGAAGGTCAGCCCTGAGGAAGCGCGATCTTAGTCGGCGATTTAGTTCTGCTGTTGGTCCAGCTTTTCGCGCAGCGATTGAAGCTCAAACAGGCGCTTGACAACTAAAGAGATAGAGTGGGCGAACTCACGCAGTATGGTCGCTAGCTGTTCGGGGTGACCAGGTCCGCTCATGGGCAGCCCCAGACCTAGCATGCCCTGTGCAAACGGCACGTCGATCAACAGTCCGGGGCGATACGTCGAGTCCGAGAAGATTTCTTGGGTCATCTGGCGAAAATCCTCGTCAGCCTCGTGCTCCCAGACCTTGCAGCGGTTCCAGTAGCTAACCAACCTCCGCAGGGTGGCAAAGCGCCCGAGCGATTCCTGAAGAGTTACCATATTCTGTAAGGAACGATGACCACGCGCTTCGGAGTAAGCGCGATGGCAATCCAAGAGGTTTCTTTGTTCGTCGATGACCTGTAGATCAACCGCCTCGAATTGGACGCCCATCGCCTCTAATTCGTCGCCGAGGATGCGCACGACCTTGCCTAGATCGCGCACGGTTTCGGCTTCGCAACCAGCCTGCAAGACGCGGAAGGCCCCTTGCTGACAGCAGTAAGCGGTAATGTCGCGCACAATGGCCAAGCGCTCTTTTTTGCTGATGTTGACATTGGTGATCTCGACGGGAAGAAAACTGCCGTCACTGCGCACCACGAGTGCCTCATAGGCATTGGACGAACCGCTGGCGACTATGCGCCGGGCTTTGGGACGGGACTCGGGAGCGAACATTAGCTCTATGCTGTCTTTGGCTAGCAATTCTTCCCCGCGATAACCCAATAAGTCGGCCAAGGTCTGACTGATGAAGAGCAAGCGTCCGTTTTCGTCGATTACAAAGGCGTTGAGGGTCTCGGCGATTTGCTGCAAACGGTCTTTGTGGACTCGGGCCAAGCGTACTTTATCGTCTATTAGGGAGTCGATCGAGACGCCGAGGGCGTCAGCTAAATTTTTTAGAGCCGACGGGCCTGGCTGGCGCACGCAGCCGGTTTCAATGCGGGAGATGGTGGATTGGGGGACTCCGGAGCGATGTGAGAGGTCTTTCTGGTTGAGCGATTGTTGCTGTCGCAGCTCTTTCAGGTTGCGTCCCAAGGACATGGGCTGCTCCTATAATGGGGATATAAAACACACGGTGTTTGATATGTAAATAATACGATACGAAGTGGATTATTACCAAAATGGAAGGCGATAAAAACAAAATGTACACAAGGGGTTACGCATGAAAATAATCGAAGTGCAGTCGATGTATCCCCGCTATCGCGTCGCGCCCGCTGCTTGGCGTCGGCACTTCTGGCAGATGGTCGTGCGGGTAGATACAGATGTCGGCGTCAGCGGCTGGGGAGCAGGGGGTGGCGGGATTGCTGCCGTAGAGGTGATCAACCGCCACCTGCGCGAGCTGCTGGTGGGCCGCAGCATCAACAGCATTGAAGATATCGCCCGGCTCTGGGACGACCAATACAAGGCCAGCCTGCCCTACGGCCGCAGTGGAATCGCCGTCATGGCTATCAGCGGCGTGGACTTGGCGCTATGGGATGCCTTGGGTCGGGCAGAAAAAAAGTCCGTCTGCGACTTGTTGGGCGGTCGGCGGCGGGACGCGGTGCGGGCCTACGCCACGGGCCCAGATTGCACTTGGTATCGCGACTTGGGCTTTAATGCCCATAAGTCTTCGCAGACGCGGCGAGAAAGCCAAGCCGCAGACGCGGCGCGCATACTTGAGTGGGCCGAAGGGGCGCGCCAGACCTTGGGCGAAGACGCGCTCTTGATGATCGACGCGTACATGTCGTGGTCGCCCGACTTTGCCGTGGCCGTAGCGCGGCAGCTCGCGCCGTTTAAGATACACTGGTTTGAAGACGTGCTACTCCCCGACGACCTAGAAGGCTTGGCGGCGTTGCGGCCGCAGATTCACCCCGTTTTGTTGGCTGGCGGCGAACACGAATTCACCGCGCGGGATTTCGGTCATATCGCTAGGAGGCGGGCACTGGACTTGTGGCAACCGGACGTCACTTGGTGCGGCGGTTTGACGGCGACGTTGCGCATTGCCGAGCTCGCTCAAGCCCACGGCGTCCCCTTGGTGCCTCACCGCGGCGGCGAGATTTGGGGGCTGCACTTTTTGGCGGCTGGCTTCGGCGACAATTTGGCCGAAATGGTCATGGGCAGGCGCGGTGAGGTGCGCGACAAGCTGTGGCTTGGTGAGCCGCAGCCGCAGGAGGGGAACTTGGTAGTGCCCGAAGGCCCGGGATTTGGCGTCGAGGTGAACGAGGAGCTGCTCTAGGTATCCGCAGATGGACGCAGAGGCGGGAGAAAACGGGTGCTTGGGGTTTTAACCCTCTACTCTTTAACCGCCAGAGATAATAGGTAGGTTCCCCGCTGTTTGATCTTTTTGTAGTTGCCGAAGACTTCCTTGAAATTGCGCTTGATGTACTCCTTTAGCCCGGCAATGGTGACGACCCACAGGTGCCCGCCCGTCTCAAGCCGGGCGCAGGCATCGTGCATGATGATCGTCAGGAGTTCATTGCCTGTTTTCGCGGGCAAATTAGAGGCAATAGTGTCAAAGCGCACGTGGGCGGGCACGTGACTGAAGGCGTTGCTCAAATAGGCGCGACAATTGGACAGCCCATTGCGTTCGGCGTTTTGTGCCGCGTAGTCGATGGCGACGAAGTCCTTGTCGATTAGATGGACCTCGCCCTCGGGGCAGAGATGGCCCAACGCCAAGCCGATTGGACCATATCCGCATCCCAAGTCGAGGCAGCGGTCGGCAGGCCCGGCTTTGATATGGTCAATGAGCAGCCGCGTACCTGGGTCAATGCGCTTGGGGTTGAAAAGCCCCCAAGTGGAGTGGAAGGTAAAGGTGCGCCCCCTGAGGTTCTCTGCAAACACAATGTCTTCGCCCAAGCGGCTTACATCTCTAGTAGGCATTGAAGCGGCTAGCCTAGTAGGCCAAGCCCAGCGGCTGCTGGTGGCGGAAGGTTTTGAATTCCGCCTTGAGGGCGATCTCCATCACATATAGACCCGGTACCAACAACTCGCCGCTCGCGTCGCGTCCGTCCCATTGCACGGTTTGCGGTCCGGCCCCCTGCATTCCGGCGTCGAGGGTGCGGATCTGGATACCGCGCAAGTCGTAGATGTTGAGGGCCACGGGCACCGGGCCGGGCAGGCGGAACAAGGTGTAGCTGATGGTCAGCACATCGTTGGTGCCGTCCCCATTGGGGGTCAATACCTTGCTCGAAAAAGCCAGGTTTTCGATGGGTGTCTCGGTCTCTTGTTCGCCACCCAAGACCCGCAGGCTGTTAGTACTGACCTCGTCGGTAGCGTTGCCGGCCTCAATCTGCTGCGGTAGGCTCTCCTCGTTCGAGTCAGACACCTCGCCGGCGAACGTGTTGGCAAAGATGAAGACTTCGGTGCCGAATACCAGCCGCACTGGTTCGTTGCGGCTGCGGGTGACCGACTGCGGCAAACGCACCACTAATTCATCCTCTCCCTCTATCACCTCGGCCGGTTCTAGCGCTTGGAGTGGTTGGCCCATTTCTAGCCGTTTGAACTGAGGGTGGCTCCCCGTGCGGATTCGAATCGTATCAAAGCCCGGCTGGCTCGCCCCGTCGAACTGGGCGAGCACATCGTAGGTAAAGTCCGTCGTCTCACCTAAGTACACCTCGGTTAGGCCGCCGTCGGGCGACGGCTCGTCAAAGCGGGCGACCTCGCCGATGACTTGCGAGGCCAACGGCGGAGCGGTCTCAATCCACAGCGAGTCTAGCCGCACAAAGTCGAAAAAGGAACGGCTTTCGAAGGTGAGTCTCACTTGGATATGATTGCCGCGCTCCAGCGGAGCGGGCTGCCCGGACTCAGGGATGGGAAAAGACCAGAAGGTCCAGTTGTCTTGGTCGTAAATGATTGAGGCTCTAAGGCCGGGCTTGCCTTCTTGGATCTGACCGCCGGTAGTTTGGTCTGGTTGCTTGAGTTCGTTCTCGAAGCGCTCGCGCGAGACCGTCCGCTCGGCACCGGTGTCGGTGAACTCGTGATAGACGTTGGGATCGTCGTCGCGGCCAGAGCGCACGGAGATCGCGAGTCTGGTTTGGGCGTCGTCAACGGGAGTAGGGACCCCTTTGACCATTCGCATGGGCGTGGAGTCCCAGAATAGACGCCCGAAATTCACCGTGCGGCCTAGGGAGATAATCTTAGAGAGATAAAACACCCGCTTGGGCACCCCTTCGCCCTTGAGCTCGAACTCGCCGATGGTGCCCTGCTGGACATTGGCTTGGCCCGAGGCAAAGGCTTTGTCGTCGATGGAGGGATTGCGGCGCAGGCGGATGAAACGCACGTACTGTTTGGGAAAGCCGAGTTGGACATTGGCGTCGAAGTTGAGTGGCACATCGGCGATCAAGGTCTCTAGGCGGTGATAGTCGTTGTCGTTGTTTTCGAGGTTGAGGACCGGGTCAAACTCTTCGGCGATAGAGACTTCAAACGCCTTGAAGATGTCGTCGCGGAGAAGCGTACCGTCGGCGCGAAAACCGTGCGGCGGCGTGTAGAACCCGACTACGTTGGCAGGTACTGGAACCCCCACGTCGAAAGTGTACCACTCCGAATTGATGCCGCGTGCCACCGGCGGGCTGTAAGAAGAGCTGTCGCCATCAACCCACTCGGTAGTAAGGGTTCCGGCCGTGAACCAGTAGAAGCCGTTGGCCGCGCGCCAAACTCGCGGGATGAGGCCGTCTTCGTAGCCCAAGTCGGTGGGAAACTTAAAGGGCGACCAGAACGGGAGCTTGGAAAGGATATTTTCCTCGCCGTCGAAGTAGGTCGGCGCTATTGAGCCGGGAAAGGTCTGGAAGTCGATAAAGACTTCGCTGCTGTCATTCTGGCTCCAAGCCAAGCCTTGGCCGCCCATTTTCCACAGCGAAATCTGGGCGGCTGCCGGTGCTGTAGAAAGCGCGAGCGCGATGAGAATTGACCATTTGTGCACTGTTTTACTCCTCAAGCTAGTCGCCAAGGTTGCCGGCGACTCTTTTACGCAATCCAAGTTTTCGCTTAATCTATAAGGCTCAGACTTCAAACTCAAGCCGATAGGCGACATAGAGAATATACGCAACCGTCCGTTTTGCTCATGGCCGACAAAATAACGCGCGGGCCGCTGAGGTGGCTTCGCGGCGATATACACAACCACTGCGAAGATCACGCCTTGGTCGCTGAGCTTTTGCAAGGGGCCGGCGACTCACTCGATTTTATCGCGCTGACCAATCACGCGCAAAAACCCGTCTTTTTTGAGCAACACCGCATGATTGAGCAAGCGCGCCGCATTTTGCCGGGATTCCCCATCTTCTTCGGACTAGAGTGGAACGCGCCGATGGGAGGCCACGCAGGACTCGTCTTTCCGATCGGCGAGCGCGAGGCCGAAAATGCCTATGCCTTCGCCGCTGCCTACGATCGGCTGGGGGCGGCGACTCCTAGCAGCGTAGAAGCGGCTTTAGATCACTTGAACGCATTGCCGGCGGTGGAACGCCCCGTCCTCTTCTTCAACCACCCTGCTGCCGGCCAGTGGTCCACGGAGAGCATCAACCGCTATCGTGCCGCTGATGGCGCGAGCGCAGAAGCGGAGAACCTTGTCGTCGGCATCGAAGCCTTGCACGGACACCAAGCGCACGCTAAAGTCGCGGCGATGGACCCGTGTGCTTATCCGGGAGGAGCGGTCGGTGGTTTGGTCGACCAAGTGTACGCTGGCCAACGGCCGTTCTCCCTACTGTTAAACTCCGACTTCCACGTCCACAAGCAACGGCGCCAGCCCGATTATCCGCTGGGCATCTTCAATCACGTCCGAGTCGGCGTGGAGGCGGGGCATCCACCTACCCCAGAGACGATCTTCGCTGGCCTGCGCCGAGGGCGCACATGTGCCTCTCAAGGGCACTGGCTCGACCTCGGCGATTTCTCAGTCGATAACCATTTTATCGGCGACACGTGGACTGGAGGGGCCGGCATTTTGCGCGTTGTCTTTGAGGCAACCGAAGCGATTGAAAAGGTTGAATTGATTGGCCAGTGGCAGCCGAATGTCGCGCCCGCCGTGCTGGAGTGTTTGGAGTCTCGACCGGCAGGAAGCTGCGAATGGACGCTGGAGATTCCGTCGGATGCCCAAGGCTTTGTGCGTCTGCGCATAATCGCCGAGAGCCGTGTGCGCCCGGCACCAGGGCCGCCGGCCCCCAAGCACTTTCTCTCTTCGGCAATCCTCTTAGACGCCATCCGCGACCGTTAGATCTCAAACCACCGGAATTGCGTCGCCAATACTGGCGACGGGAAGCTCTCATGTCTGTTCTATCTGCCGTACGCATCGTCTATAGGAAAGTTTCCACGCTCGCCTATCTGTTCTGTCTGCTTCTCGCGAGTGCGTCGCCAGTACTGGCGACGAGCAGCACGGCCAGCCACGCCGAGTACCCTCCCGGTCAAATCCGCTTAACGCCCAAAATCGACCTTCACCTCGAACCAGTGCCGGTGGAGGGGCTTTCCAACCGCACTCTCAACCTTCCGCCCGGCTTTAAGGTCGGACTTTTCTCCGATCAAGTGGGTAAAGCTCGCTTTATGGCATGGGACGACTACGGCGTCTTGCACGTGGCGAATATGAAGACTCGGGGAAGCAATCAATGGAGTCCGGCCTCTGGTCGCCAGAGCACCGTATTAGCCTTGCCCGACAAAGACGGAGATGGCCGCGCCGACACCGTGTACAAGGCCGCTGACGATTTTCACTGGCCGCACAGCATCGCCTTCTACAAGGGGGCGCTCTTCGTCGCCGATGACGATGCGATCTACCGCCTTGAAGACCGGGATTCGGATGGCTTCTACGAGGAGCGCGCCGTATTCGCCGAGGTGCCCGGCTTTATGGGTATGGGCCGCTCCTCTGAGCACGTGACGCATACGCTGGTTTTCGACGAGTCCAACGACAAGCTCTACTTCCACATTGGCTCAAGTTGCGACCTGTGCCGCGAAGACGACCCGGAGCGGTCCACGGTCATACAGATGAACACCGACGGCACAGGTCGGCGGATTTTTGCCTCTGGGCTGCGCAATGCCATCGGCCTCGATCTGCACCCGGTCACCGGCGAACTGTGGGGCGCTGGCAATGGACACGACCGCGAGGGACGGGACCTGCCGCCGGAGTGGATCACCCCGCTCCGCGACGGCGGCTTCTATGGCTGGCCGTTGGCGTACGCCTATCAGGTCTGGACCGATTTCTCTATTGGCGCGTACCGCCGGGCGATCTTCCCGCTAACCGGCACCGACTCGCTGTTGGTTGCCAGCATGGAGCGTCCGGCGGCCCTCGTACCCGCCCATCTAGCGCCTATGGCGCTGCATTTTTACACGCACGACCAGTTTCCTCCCCAGTACAAACACGCCGCATTTGTCGCCTTCCGCGCGGGGGTTTTGGGCAACGATCCCGGCTACAAGGTCATGGCGCTCTTTGCCGAGCCGGATGGGGCCAACGCCCGCGTCGCCGACTTTCTCACCGGCTTCCGCCCCGATCCCGACGAAAAGGCCGTGTGGGGTAAGCCCGTTGGGCTGATTACCGACGAGGCCGGTCGCCTCTACGTGACCAGCGATGACTTCACCCAAGCCATCTTCCGCGTTGAGGCCAGTCCCCTCCAAGGCACGTGGGAAAATCCGCCCCCCGACACGTTGCTCGTCGGGGCAACGCTGCCTTTGCGTTCGACGATTCGCCTCCGGCGACAGGTAGCAGGCGCGGAGCCAGCTACGCTAACGGCCAATCTGGCTGCGCTGGGCGGCCCCGAGGCATTGCCCTTGCAACGAATAGACGACCAGACCTATCGCCTCGAAGCCGACCTCGCGGCCGGTGAGTACAACGGTCGCAAAAAACTGGTGGTGCATCTCGCCCAAGGCGACGAGGCGACCAAACTAGTGCATTCTATCGTCGTGCTGCCCAGAGAGGATCAAGTCCTCTTTGCCGACGAACTCGTTTGGGTTCAAGGCGCACTCTACAGCGCGGAACTAGATCCAACCCATACCGATACCGTCTTCGCCGGCCAGCAGGCGATGCGGGTGGAAGCCCGAGGTTTCAGCCTTGAGTTTCTGCCCCGCATGCCGGTTGCCAGCGTCGGCTACACCGCGCTGCGCCTAGCCCTGCATCCCGGTGCCACCACTGCCGGCCGCCGACCTTCCTTGGCTTGGGTTATCAACGATGATACCGACAACCGGCTGGATCTGACGGACCAATTGGACTGGGAACTGGATCAATGGCAGGTGCTTGAGGTTAGCTTGGATAGGTTAGATAGTAACAGTCCCATTGAATCGCTGCGTTTCATCGGCTCCCTGCGCGGAACCTTCTATCTCGACGATATTTACTTGGTCGCCGCTCAGTCCTCTGATGGGATTACGGCTGTGCGAGAGGAAAGAGACCAAAGAGATGCGCCGCGAGAATTTGCCCTAGACCCGAACTATCCCAATCCGTTCAATAGCTCCACAACCATTCGCTACCGAATTGAAGAGCCGGGACGGGTGCGCTTGGAAATCTTCGACGTACAGGGTCAGAAAGTGAAGACGCTCGCCGACGGCGACGTAGGACCGGGCGTTTACCAAGTTGAATGGGATGGGACGGACGCCAGCGGAAAACCTGTGGCCACAGGCGTTTATCTAGCACGCCTACAGAAGGGCACCGCCTCATTAGTCCACAAGATGCTGTTGCTCAAATAATATGCAGCGCCTCAACCTCCCGGCCGCGGCGTTTGACATCCGCCAAGTCGAAGGCAAGCGCGAGATACTCGATCCTTTGCGCCGCAAGTACGTGCGATTCACGCCCGAGGAGTGGGTGCGGCAGCACTTGGTGCAATACCTAATATCGGACTTAGGCTACCCGCGCGGGTTGATCGCCATTGAGAAAGGCATCGACCTCCACGGCAAGCGGTTTCGCGCCGATGTGATCGTCCACGACCGCGCGGGCCGTGCCGTGCTAATGGCCGAGTGCAAAGAGCCGGACGTTTCGATCAGCCAGCAGACCTTCGACCAAATTGCCGCGTACAACCGCGTGGTTCAGGCCCGCTGTCTCTTGGTCACCAATGGCTTGGTCCACTACTGCTATATCGCCGGTCGCGGCTTCATCGATCAGGTGCCGCGTTACGACGAGTTGTGAACGTTTTTTAGTTTGCCACTCTCTCAGAGCTAAGGGTCCGGATCGGTCTTAAAGCGGCCTTGCTCATCGATGTGCAAAGAGGCCCGCGTTTCCCCTTCTTCGTCGTAGAAGTCCAGCCGCGGGTTGCCGCCGGCCGGGACGCCTAACCCCGCGCGGAAACGCTGTTCTTCATCGAGAACTCCAAGCCAAGCGATTCCATCTTCTAGGACGCCGACGATGGTGCGCGTGTGGCCGTCTTGGTCGCGCATTTCGAGCAAGGTCATGCCATCGGGCCGCACGCTCAAGCTGCCGCGCACCTCTCCTTGGGCATCGTAGAGCTTGAACGAAGGCTCTTCTTCGTCTTCGATGCCGCTTTGCTGCCGCAATCGTCCTTGGGCATCGAAAAAACTCAGCCGCATTGCGCCGGCGTGGCCGCTGCCTAGCCCGGCGCGAGGCTGCCCGGTCTCGTCGTAAAAGGCCAAACTGCCGGCCCCGTCTTCACTCAGCGAAAGACCCGCTCGCACTTCGCCCCGCGCGTCGTAGAGTTCTAACAACGGGGCCTTATCGCCCTCCAGCCGCAAGTCGGCCCGCACCCGTCCTGCCCGGTCACACAACTTAAGTCCACTGCCGAGCACTGCGGTGATTTCACCGTCGGCATCCCGCAACTCCAGCTCGCCACCATCGGGGCCTTGCACCAATTGAGCGATTGGTTGGCCCTCGTCGCCGCGCAGGACAAAGCGCCGCGCCCGCACCGTCCCCATCCGCCACCGCGCAATGAGCAGCCCCAGCGAGACCAGCAGGGCTGCTCCACTGGCCAATCCCACCATATAGACGACCCCCTCCAACGCCTGCAGGTCCCGCCTCAAGGCTTGTTCTGTTCGGGACTGAGCTCCACTAAACGAGCTGAGCAGGACCAGCAATAGTGCTGCCCTCAGCCAATGGATCGACATGCCACAGTTTTCCGTTTCTAGGCAGTTTGCGCTGCGGCCCCAATGCTGGGGCCGGACCGCTCTTTGTTCACCGCTTGGATCATGGCGATGATGTATCCGAACTGAAAGGCCCAGGCTTGGCGCACTCGGCCCGATACGCCCTCGGGAGCCTTGTCGTCGGGGTGGGACGGCGCGTGGTCGGGCATCAACATGTACTGATAGCCTACGTCCCTCAAGGTGCGCGCCACCTCGTGCATGTCCACATCGCCTTCGTCGGGCCAGACCTCTTGGAAATTGTGCAGTCCGCCCTTGATGTTGCGGTAGTGGATGTTGAAGAGCTTCCCCCGCTCGCCGAAGTAGCGCACGATGTCGCAGAGTTCTTCTGCCGGATTTTCCAAGCCTTCGGATGCCACGCCGCAGCAGAAATTAAAGCCGTGATACGGGCTATCGACCAGCTCGGAAAAGCGCTTGAGTCCCTCCATCACTGGCCAGTTCCAGCGCTCGACGCCGCGCAGGATGGGAGCTGGCGGGTCGTTGAGATGGCAGGCCATCTGCACCTTGTTTTCCTCGGCTACTGGAATCACGCGCTCCAGCCAGTAGGCCGCCCGCTCAAACGCTTCTTCGCGGCTGACCACGCCCGCTTCACTCAGCGTTTCGTTGTCGAATTTTGCTAGGTCAAATGAGCTATACGTCACCCCTCCGCGCCCAGGCGTAGGCTCGGTGCGCTGGTGTGGCAGGATGCAGAAGTTGTAGAGCAATGCCCGCAGTCCGGCCTTGCCCGCGTTTTCGATCCAGCGGCAGACCTCGTCGAGGTCCCGGTCGCGCTGCGGGTCCTGCGCCAGCGTGATGCTTTTGGGCACGCCGATGTGGATCGCCTCCATACTCACCCCGTACTCAGCCGCCTCTTCCTTGTGCCGCACTAAGGTCTCGACCTCGTTGTCCTCAACACTGGCGTCCATGTGCGTCACCCCGTGTCGCACCAGAAACTCCAGTTCCACCTTTGAGGTGCCGATTCCCTGCACTCCGACGTGCATGCCGCTTTGTCCGTCACTCATTTTTGCTGCTCCTTTTGGTTTTGCAGCTATTCCGAAGAAGGGCAACCACGAGGGTTGCCCCTACATTACGCAGATGCCGTTGTCAATCCGGTCAACCGCCAGTGGTTATTGTCCTGCGTTAGGCCGACGCTCCTGAATAGTGTCGCACCCCCCACAACCAAAACGCCCGCGCCCCCACCAGCATCCCTGCCGCCATCGCCAACGCGCCTCCTAACACCTCTGGCGACAACCGCCCCACCAAGGCCTCCGAAGGCACGGTCACCGCAAAGGCCACGGGCACCAGAAAGGTCATCGCCAGCTTGAGCCAGCGCGGGTAGATGGCCACCGGATACTTGCCAGCGCTGTAAACGGCTTGGAAGATGACGAGGATGTTCTCCGCTTTGATAAACCAGAACGCAGTCGTTGCTAGCACTAGCCAAAAACTGTAGACGATTGCCGCGCCAGCCGCAAGCGTCAAGGCGAATCCCGCGGCGTGGGCAAGGCCCGTCCGCATCCCGATTTCGACGAGGGCCACTGCAATCAGTGCCATTCCCTGCACTACGTCCAAGAACTTCCAAATCCGCACCTCGCCAATGCTCACTAGCACTTGTGCATCCTCCGGCTTGGTGAGGGTAAAGTCCAGCGTGCCTAGGCGGATATCCTCCATAAAGCGCTGCATCGACGGCTGGATCAGCGCGCCAATCAGGCCGCTCATCAGGAAGAACACCCCCAAGAGCGCTACCAGCTCGGCCGGCTGCCAGCCGCCCAGTTCCTCGGTATGCGAGAAAATCACCGCCAAACCCGCCAGCGCAACGCCCAGATTGAGCAAGCTCTGTACTAGCTGCACCCAGAAGTTGGCTCGGTACGCCAGTTCGTTCATTGCGCCGATGCGCAGGAAAATCCACAGGAGCCGCAAATAGTTCACGATCCCACCGCCGAGTATCTGCGCACGCCGCGCGACCAGACCGCGGACAAAATCACCCAGCTCAGTCCCAGCCATGCCATCTGCGCTGCCGCGCCCCAGAGCACTTCGGAGGGCGTGAGCCGACCGAGCAGGAGTTCGGTGGGAAAGGCCAGCATCCAGCGGAAGGGCAAAATCGCGGCCAAGGTATGGAGCCACTCGGGCAAAAGCGACAGCGGTGCCATCTGGCCCGAAAAGAAAAGCGAGGCCGCAAAGTAGAGCTGGTTGGCCGCGGCCGTGCGCGTGGTCCACAGGGCCACTAAAGCCAGTGCCCACTCGACGAAAAAGCGCATCAGGAACGCCAGTAGGACGACGGGTATCGCGGCCCAAATGGCCCAGGTCGGCGTGTCGAAGACGGGATCGAAGAGCCAGATCATTAGACCCACCGTCGGCAACATGACCGCCAGAGTCAGGAACTTGTAGGAGATATTCGTGGCGATGTCGCGGTGGATCGGGTGCAGAGGCTGGAGCAGGAGCGGCGAGAAGGCTCCCGACCGCACCCGATATTCAAACTCGAACATGAACCAAGTGAAGGTCAGGTGCCCCATCATCATCATGATAATATAGTAGGCGGCAAAATCTCCGGTGGTGAAGCCCCCCACCTGCCCGCCTTGGGAGCGGGCCACTGCGGTCCACACCGAGAGGAAGACCAGCGTATCGACGATGCGCCCGATCAGCCAGATCACCATCGCCGCTCGGTACTGGAACTGCACGGCCAGATCGGTGCGGAAGAGCGTAGTGTAGATGTCGGCTAGACCTCTCATGCGCGTTCGAAGACCTCTTCGATCACGTCCTCAATTGGCGGGTCCTCCACCGTCAGATCGAGGACGGGTTGCTCGCTGAGGAGCCGCCCGGTCACCTGCGCCGTCTCCGCCTTGGGCACGCGCAGCGATACGCGCCCCTCGCTACTGGCGACTATCTCCCCGTAGTTGCCGAGATTCCCGTGTCCGTTTTCCAGTTCGACGATGATTGTCTTGTGCGGTGAGAAGCGCTGCACAAGTTCGGTGAGTTGGCCGTCAAACAGCAGCAGACCGTGGTGAATGACCACCACCCGTTTACACAGCGCCTCGACGTCGGCCATGTAGTGACTGGTGAGGAGCACGGTGGCACCGTAGCGCTGATTGTACTCGGTCAAAAACGCGCGGATCCGCCGCTGCATGGTCACGTCGAGGCCGATGGTCGGCTCGTCGAGGAAGAGGACTTGCGGCTTGTGCAAAAGTGCGGCGGCAATTTCGCACTTCATGCGCTCGCCCAAGGAGAGGTTGCGCACGGGTTTGTCGAGGAGCGCACCTAGGTCGAGCAGCGCGGTCAATTCTTCGACCGTTTGCCGGTACGCGCTCTGCTCTAGGCGATAGATGGCCCGGTTGCGCTCAAAGGAGTCGATTACGGGAATATCCCACAGCAATTGGTTGCGATTGCCCATCACCAAAGTGATCTGGCGGAGGAAATCGCGCTGCCGTTTGAATGGTTCAAAACCGAGGACTCGCCCTTGCCCGCCGGAGGGGTGCAGGAGGCCCGAAAGCATCTTGAGGCTGGTGGTCTTGCCCGCGCCATTCGGCCCCAAAAAGCCGACAATCTCGCCGGGAGCGACCGCAAAGCTGATCTGCTTGACCGCCTCGACTTGGCGCGTCTGACGCTGCACGAGGCTCTTGAGCGCCGCGGCCAAGCCGCCCTCGCGCACGGGGACCTCATAGGTCTTGCTCAATTCGCGGACATCAATGGCGGGTGCTTGTGCTGCCAAAGGTTTCTCGCTTCCTGCGCGCTAGGCGATGGCCAAAAGTCGATCGCGCATTTCGTCGAGCGGAAAGGCCGGGCCGGGATCGACTTTGCGGTCGGGGGCGATTTCCTCGTGGCCGAGGATGTGCTGGATGCCGTAGCGTTGGATCAGCGCGGCGCAGATGGTCTCGACGACTTCGAATTGCACTTCCGCATAGCGATGCCAATAGCAAACAGGCTGACGTATTTGCGGATGGGCACCGGGCAGACTCTGGTTGCGGTGTGCGCCGCGCACGACCTCTGCGGCCGGATACGCCTGCCCAAACCACGACTCGTAGCGGCCATCCCGCTCCGAGAGCTGGCCCGCGTTGTCGATCTCGATGCCGATGGAGTACTGGTTGAGGCTCGTGCGCTCTCGCCACTCGCTGCGGCCGGCGTGCCAGCCGACGGTGTTAAAGGGCAAAAGCTGCGTCACGACACCGTCGCGGCCGACGACCAAGTGGGCCGAGACTTTGCGCTTTCGGTCGCAGAGGGTGTGAATGGCCGACTCGGCGTTAGCTCCGGCCGTATAGTGGATGATGATGGTGTCGGGCTGCCCTGGGGCAAAGGGGCCGCCTTGGTTGGGCGATTCGATGTAGTTGACGTCTTTGAAGCGATGATTAAGGTCTATTTCCATAGTATTTAATCGTTAATCGTTATAGAGTTTCAGTCGATATTGGAACGCTTTGTGCATATCAAAAGACATAGCGCAAAGAGAACACCGACACAAGGGTCCTTGCTGGTTAAAGAGGTCGCTGCGGACTTTTTCACACTGAACCACTACCGACACAAGGGGATGTTTATTGTCGCGGAGTGCGGTTGGCTAATTTTCGTTGAAAATATAACAATTTTTAGCTAATTTTCGTTGAAAAGCGAAGATTCACCCGTTCAGAAAGTGATTAAGCATGATACAAAGAGACTTGGAAAAACGTCTGCTTGCACACCTGACCCATCGCGCTGAGCATCCGAATGTCGCCCTGTTGGAGGGTGCGCGGCAGGTTGGTAAGACCACGCTTATAGAATCCATCAGACCGAAACTCGACCGCGAAATTCTCTACTTGAATTTGGAGGAAAGCAGCCGCGCGGTTTACGAACTCAATTCTTGCCGGGATTTTGCAGATTTTGAAACGTATCTTGCGACCACGCACCAGTTCAAAGGCGACGGGCAGCGCATTCTGTGTATTGATGAGGCGCAAGAGAGTTCTGCGCTGGGTGGATTTGTGCGGTTTATGAAAGAAAAATGGCAGCACACACAGGTTATTCTCACGGGCAGTTCCATGACGCGAATCTTCGGGCCGGAAACGCGCTTTCCAGTTGGAAGAGTCACGCGATTCTTGCTGCAGCCCTTCAGTTTTAGGGAATTTCTGCGCTGTGGCAAACAGGAAGAATTGCTCGCTTGCAAAGACCCTCCACCGTTTTTACACGAACGCCTTCTCAAATACGTGCAATCGTATCTCGACGTGGGGGGGCTACCGGCGGTTGCATCAGCGTTTTTTGACCAGCTAAACTGGCGGCAATTGCGTCGGGATTTGTATCTCGACTATCGCAGTGATTTTGCTAGAATTTTTTCGGCAACCGAAGCATCTTTATTCGATCAATGTTTGCGCGGCGTGGCATCAAATCTCGGCAGCCCAAGCAAATACGCGCAGATGGTGCGGACGACATCAGCTCTTTACAGAAGGGTACCGGATTTTTTGGAACTACTCGAGTCGTGGAAACTCATCTACAAGTCCGATACTCGGGGCACGCGCCCAGAGCAGAAGGGCTTTGCGCCCAAACGCTATCTTTACGATCCGGGATTGGCCAATGATCTGCGACTGACTGCGCTGCCACGTATCGACATCCTCTCAAGTCTCGACGCTGCTCAGCGCACGCCCATTGGGGGTATTGTAGAGAACGTGCTGGCGACCGAACTCGTGGCTTTGGGACAGAATTTGACGGGTTGGAAAAAAGGCGTCAATAGTTCCGAAGTCGATTTTATTTATCGCATGACAATGGGCGATACCATACCCATTGAGTGCAAAGCATCACTTGTTACAAGACCGCGGGATACAGGGGGTCTGGCGGAATACGCTGCTCGGTATGGAAGCAAATTGGGCGTTCTCGTCAATCTCGCTATGCCGGGGAAACTCACGACATCTACAGGTCTAAAAGTGATCCACATACCGGTTTACCTGATTGACAGGCTCGCTGAAATAGTAGAAGCATTATGCGAAAACACGTCGAGTTTCACCGACCCTTTAGGGCTGACTACCCATGACGACTGACGAACATACCGCTGACCTAGCGTGGCAGCACGCGATCCTGCAAGAGGTTTCGCGCACGTTTGCGCTCACCATTCCGCAGCTTCCATCGGGCCTGCGCGATGTCGTGGGCAACGCGTATCTGCTGTGCCGCATCGCGGACACTATCGAGGATGAGCCGGCTCTGTCGGCCCATGAAAAGCGCGAGTTTTCCGAGCGATTTATCCGGGTCGTCGCCGGAGAGGAGCCGCCCGCCCCATTTGCCGAGCAGCTCGCGCCGCGCCTGTCCGACAGCATGTTGCCCGCCGAGCGCCAGCTTGTGGCCAACACCCCAAGGGTGCTGCGGATCACGCAAGGGTTTTCCGAGCGGCAGCGCGCTGCACTCGTGCGCTGCGTGCGGATCATGTCGCGCGGCATGGCCGAGTTTCAGCAAAGCCCAGGCCTCAAGGGCCTAGACGACCTCCCCCATCTCGACCGCTATTGCTACCACGTCGCTGGCGTCGTCGGCGAGATGCTCACCGAGCTGTTCTGCGACTATTCGGCGGAAATCGACCGCCAGCGCGAGAAGTTGTTGCAGCTCGCCGTGTCGTTCGGCCAAGGCTTGCAGATGACCAACATTCTCAAGGACATCTGGGACGACCGGGCGCGCGGCGCGTGTTGGCTGCCGCGCGAGGTGTTTCAGCAAGCCGGGTTTGACTTGCGCTTGCTCGAGGCCGGCCAGACGAATGCCGCGTTCCGCACGGCACTGAGCCAATTGGTTGGCGTGGCTCAGATGCACCTCGGCAATGCGCTGGCGTTCACCTTGCTCATCCCCGGGCGCGAAACCGGCATTCGTCGGTTCTGTCTTTGGGCCTTGGGCATGGCCGTGCTGACGTTGCGCCGCATCCACGCCCACGCGGATTTTACCAGTGGGCAGCAGGTCAAAATTTCGCGGCGCAGCGTGTGGGCAACCGTGATCGTGACCAGCCTTGCGGCGCGCAGCGACGCAGTACTCAAAGCACTGTTTACGCGGTTTACGCGCAAGCTGCCCTCGCATGTGGAGGCATCGGCCTGAAGCGTGGGCGCGTAGCAAACAGCGGGACCGTTCTTTATTTTTAACTCTCCACCAAATTCTCGGAGAAGTCTTACTATGCAGTTTGATCTCGTACTCAAGGGCGGTCATCTGATCGACCCCCAAAATGGCATTGACGCGCCCCGGGACATTGGCATCACGGGGAAGGTAGTCGCGGCCGTAGATGCGGATTTGCCGACCGAGGGTGCCGGGCAGGTCATCGACGTGAGCGGCCTCTACGTGACGCCGGGGCTTGTGGACATCCACATCCACGCCTATGCCACGGCCGGCCACCGCGATACGTGGGCTGGCGACAACAGTATCCTGCCCGACGGCTTTAGTTTCCGCACTGGCGTGACGACGCTGGTGGATACCGGGAGCGCGGGCTGGCGCAATTTTGAGGACTTTCGCTATCGGGTCATCGACCGCTGCCAGACGCGGCTCTTTGCGCTGGTCAATATCGCCGGGACCGGGATGACTTCAATCGACCACGAGCAGAATCCGTACGATATGGATCCCGACAAGACGGCGGGCGTGGCGCGGGAAAACGAGGACGTAGTAGTAGGCATCAAGGCGGCGCACTACATCGGCCCCGAATGGATTTCGGTCGATCGCACGCTCGCAGCCGCCGAAAAGGCCGAGACGCGGGTGATGATCGACTTTGGCTACTTCAGAAAGGAACGGCCCTACTACCAACTCTTGGGCGAAAAACTGCGCCGAGGCGACATAAGCACCCACATCTTCCGCGGCCCGACGCCGTGGTTTGACGCAGAGGGCAAGGTGCTGCCCTACCTGCACGAGGCGCGGGCAAAGGGCGTCATCTTGGACGTGGGGCACGGTGGCGGCAGTTTCTGTTTCCGCAACGCGGTCCCAGCCATCGCCCAAGGCTTCTATCCAGACTCGATCTCGACCGACCTGCACGTCCTCTGCATGAACATGGGGATGCTCGACATGGCGACGACCATGTCGAAATTTCTGGTGATGGGCATGCCGCTCGGCGAGGTCATCCGCACCTCAACCATCAATCCGGCGCGGGAGATTGGCCACCCCGAATTGGGACACCTGTCGGTAGGTGCCGTGGCCGATGTGGCGGTCTTGAAGCTGATGGAGGGGAATTTTGGCTACGCCGATTCGTTCGACGGCCGGTTGGACGGCCACCAGCGGCTGTTTTGCGAACTGACGGTCAAGGACGGCGAAGTGGTCTGGGATTGGAATGGCCGCGCGGGGATCGACTACCCCGAACTCGGCGACAGCTATGGGATCCGCGAGGGCGAGTACTTGATCCTACCCCCGGCGTAAAAAGGAACGCTCTGGTGAAGATCGTCTCTGCGCTGTTGTTCTTTGTCGTCGGATGCGGGCAAGAGCATACCGGCGACCCCATCGTCGTGCGCGACGCTTGGATCCGGGAGCCGCCGCCGCGCAGTCCGGCCGCTGGCTACCTAGTCATCGAAAACCGAGGCGGCGACCCCGTCGAGTTGGTCGCTGTGGCAACCGAAGCCGCCGAACAAACCGAGATACACGTAATGGAACACAAAGACGACCGGATGACGATGCGCCGAGTAGCAAAGCTGCAGGTCCCAGCAGGCGAAGAAGTTGCGCTGAAGCCGGGAGGGGCCCACCTGATGCTGATGGAGTTGCGCCAGCCGCTGCGGGACGGCGACGAGGTGGAGCTAGTGTTGCGCTTTGGTGATGGAAAGGAAAGGCGAATACAAATGCCGGTGCAAAAGAAAGGGCTTTATGAAAGCGATTGATGCGCTGGTCTGTTGCGCTGTTTTCGCGCTGCTCGCAGCATGCAGCGCGCAGCCGGAGGCCCAAAAGGCCTCAGTCGCCGAAACCTCCGCCCCTGTGGAGGTCCCTTCCTTGCAGGATTTCGGCGGCATTGGCGGCGACTTCGCGCTCGTGGACCAGCACGGCGCGCGCTTTGAGTTGCAAAGTTTGCGCGGCCAAGCCGCCATGCTCTTCTTCGGGTACACCTATTGCCCCGACATCTGTCCGGTGACGCTGTCGAAGATGGGCCGCGTTTATCAGCTCTTAGACGCGCCCCAGCAGGAGTTGACGACTCTCTTCGTCACCGTTGACCCCAAGCGCGATACGCAGGAGAAGCTGGCGGAATACCTCGACTACTTTGCCATTGATGCGATTGGCCTGCGCGGCGACAAGGAGGAAATCGACCAAGTGGTGAGTCAGTATGGCGCTCACTATAGCCTTGGAGAGGAGCAGGAAGCCTACCTAGTCGATCACTCGACCTATACCTACCTGATCGATCAGCAGGGCAAGGTGCGCTTCCTCTTCCGCCAGAGCGACGGCCCAGAGCTGATGGCCGCGGTAGCCGAGCAACTCTTTGCCGAGGAAGGAAAACCATGAGAAACGTCTTGTACAAAGTAATCAAGGTCGTCCACGCAGTGCTTTGGTTCCCGCTGAGTCCGCTCATCGGCCCAGATTTTCCGCAGCGCCTGTTTCGGGGTCGGCGAAAGAAACAGACTCAGCCTAGGACGTAATCGGCGTTCTGGTTTCATCCACACAGCATCTGCAAGGAATCCATGCCGACTATGCAGCGACCCAATATCCTCATCCTCTACACAGATCAGCAGCGGTGGGATGCCCTCGGCGTCAACGGCAATTCTGAAATCCGCACGCCGCACTTGGACCGGCTTGCTGCCGCTGGGGTAAATTTCGACCACTGTTTTGTGCAGAATCCGGTTTGCATGCCCAGCCGCGTGAGCTTTCTCACCGGGCAGTATCCATCCACGCTGGGGCTTTCGCATATGGGCGTGCCCGTGCCCGAGGATGCGCCGACCTTGCCGCGCCTGTTGCGCAACTACGGCTATTGCAGCGGCCAGATAGGCAAGCTCCACTTTCTGCCGCACGCCAACCGCGACCACCGCGAGCCTCACCCCGACTACGGCTTCGACCACTTGGAAATCTCGGACGAGCCGGGATCCTACCATGATGCGTACCGCGCTTGGGTAGCGGCGCAGGCCCCTGAGCAACTCGACCACGTCAGCCTCGGCGAGGCCCCCAGTTCAATCGAGTGGAAGCGGATTATGAACGTCCGCGACGGGATCGCGCATCCAGAAGAGCGCTTTGTCAAACGCGCCTTGGCCAGCCGCTGTCGCAGCGAGTTGACCCACACGGCGTTTGTCGCCGAGCAGACCATGGAGTTTATGACGAGCCACCGGGACGGCCCTTTTCTCTGCGTCGCCGGCTTCTATTCGCCGCACGATCCATGGGTGGCTCCCGAGGAGTTTCTCGATCTCTACGATCCGGCTGCGCTGACGTTGCCGCCCTTCCCTCCGGCTCTCGAAGCTCGCCGAGGCCCACAGCACTTTTCCGACGATGAATTGCGCTCCGCACGCCACGGCTATTACGCGATGGTCTCCGAGGTCGATCACCACGTCGGCCGCATTCTCGATCGGCTCGACGGGCTCGGCATTGCAGACAACACTATCGTCGTCTTCACGTCCGACCACGGCGAATGGCTCGGCGAACATCTGCGCTACGGCAAGGGCTACCCCGGGCACGACGCGGCCTCGCGCGTCCCTCTGCTGATGCGCTGGCCCGGCGAGGTTAGTGCTGGGGGGCACTGTTCCCGTATCGTCGAGGCGTTAGACGTGGTGCCGACGCTGCTGGAAGCGGCCGCAATTCAGCGGCCGGATGCGTTGCAAGGCAGTTCTCTCTTGGCCGATTTGCGCGGCGAGGAGGGCGCTGGCCCCGGCTGCGCCATTACGGAAATGACGCCGACCAAACCGCAACCCAACTGGAAAACGCTGCGCGTGGAGGGGTTGCGCTACGTAGTGGACGCCAGCGGAGCGGAGGCACTCTTCGATTTGGAGCGCGACCCGCTAGCCTACGAGGATGTGGCGGGCGAGAGCGAATATGCCGACCGGTTGCAAGCAGTCCGCAAGCGGCTGCTAGAGCGGCTGCTAGAGCGCGAGCGGCCGCTGCCGCGGGAGTGGACGTACTAGACCGAAAGTTGCCCGCCCGCGCCGATCGAATCAACGACCGCAAAAGCACGGGAATGAATCGCGGCGATGGAGTGTCTAATTAGCCGTAGTGTTCTTCAAAATTTTACAAGGAGAACCGCAATATGTGCATTCGCAAGATGACCTTATGGATTGTCGCTATTTGTTTGTCGAGCGCCGTGGCGCTTGAAGCCCAGCCAGGAGGTCGGCGTGGTGGCTCGGGCGGTGGCGTGTCCCCAGAGCAGGTTTTTTCTCTCTTGGCCTTTGATGAGAAGTTCAACGTGACCGACAAGCAGCTAATCGCACTGCGACAAGCGCTTAAGCCACTATTCGTTGAGCAACGGCAGATGATGGCGGAAATGTTCAGCAGCGGCAGTCGCGGCGGCGAGACCGATTTTCGGGCTCTGCGCGAGAAAATGCGCGAGCAGCAGAGCAAGATGCGCGAGAAGATGATGGCCGCGCTCGCCACGGCGTTAGACGCCGAACAGATCGAAGCGCTAAAAGCGCATCTACAGCAGGCGCAACGCCAACAGCAGCGCCAGCGCGGTGGGCCGCGAGGGGGTGGAGAGGGTCCGCAGGGCGGCGGGTTTTAGGACTACGCGACCAGTCCTCGGCCAGAGTCGGTCGGCGCTAGGCTGGGCTCACAGCTTCTTTACGGCGTCTCCAACCCGTATCGCGCCCGGGCGAATGACCTTGGCGTTGACGCCGCGCAACTGAAGCTGTTTGCCCTCTGGAGAACTGATGAATTTCAGGGCGTCCAACCCAAATCGAGCGGCGTATTTTCTGCAACCGGTGTGAGGCGGCTCTGTGATTTGGATCACGGCCGCGCCGAGAGACAGGCGAGTCCCGGGCGGTATGTTGTCCACGCTTAGGTTGAAGTCGACGTATAGCTGATCTCCTGCTAGGGGCCAATGCTCCTTTTCTTGGGCCACTAGGGCCATCAAGCGGGCATTGGTCAGCGTGAGTTGCGTGTCTGGATTCGCTGATCCATCGGCGGTTTGCGAGCTGCCGCGCTGTTTCCAATTGTCGCCCACCAATCCTTCGGCTAGGTCGAGTTCTCCCGCGTCTAAGACTTCCCGCGCCTCGGTCTGCGGTCGCCGCACGATGAGTTCCAGTACGCCCGTGGCTTTGGGCGACTGACGAACGCCGTCTAACCCGGCGGTTAGCGTTTCTATAGGTAGGTGTTTCACTTCGGACAAGATCAACCTCCTGAAGTTTTGTCCCTGTAAGCATCCTTTATCGCGGCACTTCGTAGGACCCTTCGATCCCGCTGGACGAGAAGAGCACTTCGCAATGCTGACTGAAGGCAGCGCATAGTATGCGCAACGAGTATGCGGTAAACAACCCCGTACCAGTGCGCAAGCAGCCGGGGTGCAAGTGAGCCGCACGCTTGACAGTTCGCCGCGTCCCGCTACAGTTTTCGGCGCGACGTGGGAGGAGTGGGAGGTTTGAACCATCATTTTGTTACAAAAAAATAAGGCAAGGAGTTTATGGCTAGGGATCGCAAGCCCAATTTCCTGTGGATTTCATTTGAGGATACCAACCCCCGGTATGGCTGCTACGGCGATCCAGTGGCGCGCACGCCCACGTTGGACCGGCTCGCAGCCGAGGGGTGCCGCTGGACGCGCTGTTTCTCCACGGCTGGCGTCTGCGCTCCGGCTCGGTCGGCCATTATCACCGGTATGTACGCGATCTCCATCGGCACCCATCACATGCGCACGACGCACGCCAATCGCGTTACGCCGGAGATGCCCACGCCGTATTCGGCTGTTGTGCCGCACTACGTAAAGTGTTTCACGGAATACCTGCGAGCGGCTGGTTACTACTGCAGCAACAACGCCAAGACCGACTACCAGTTTACTCCCCCGCTGACGGCTTGGGACGCGCTCGGCCCGCACGCCCACTGGCGCGACCGCCCCGATCCAGACCAGCCGTTTTTCGCGGTTTTCAACCCCACGCGCACCCACGAAAGCGGCATGTGGCCCGAAAAGTGCCCCGAGCCGGAGTTCGACCCGGACGCCATCCCGCTGCCGCCCTATTTCCCCGATACCCCCGTAGTGCGCCAAGCTATGGCGCGGATGTACACCCACATTGCGCACAGCGACCAAGAGCTGGCCCAGCTCCTGCAACAACTCGACGAAGACGGCTTGTCCGAGAATACGTACATCTTTCACTGGAGCGATCACGGCCCGCTGCCGCGCGGCAAGCGCTGGCCGTACGACTCAGGCATTCACGTGCCCTTGATCGCCCGCGGTCCCGGCATGGAAGCGGGGCAGGTGTGCGAGGACTTGGTAAGCACCGTCGATCTAGGCCCTACGATGCTCTCGCTCGCGGGGATTGACGTGCCCGCCCACATGCAGGGCCGCGCGTTTCTGGGCCGCCAAGCTCAACCGCCGCGAGAGTACATATACGCGAGTCGAGACCGGCACGACGAGGCGTACGACATGGTGCGCGCGGTACGCGACTGCCGCTTTAAGTACATCCGCAACTATCGGCCAGACCTCCCCTACTTGGCGTGGATTCCCTATCGCAATCGGCACCCCATTGTGCAGGAAATGTGGCGCTTGCACTTGGCCGACGAGCTGGACGAGACGCAATCGGCCATGTTTCGCTACCCGAGGCCGGTCGAAGAGCTGTACGACACCGAAGCCGACCCGCACGAGATCGACAACTTGGCGGCCAATCCCCAGTACCAGTCGGAGCGGGATCGCCTGCGCGGAGCCTTGGACGAGTGGCTGCGAGAAGTGGGCGATATGGGCCGCATGGCGGAAAGCGAAATGGTGCGGCAGTGGTATCCCGATGGCAAACAGCCGCAGACGGCTCCGCCGGTGTGCGTGCCCATTTGCGCCGACAGCCTTGGGACTGAGCTGGCGCTGGAAGGCGGTACATTCCGGGGGCCGCTGCTGGTGCAGCTCCACTGCGCCACGCAGGGTGCTTCTATGGCGTACGCCGTGGACGACGAGCCGCACTGGCACCTCTACACCGAGCCGTTGCGCATGGAAGCTGGGACGACCACCTTGCGGGCCAAGGCAATCCGCATTGGGTACGAGGAGAGCCAAGAGACCCGGGCGACTTTTGTTGTCGAGTGAGATCTGCGGACGTATGACGAGACGATTTCAAGTCGGCGTGGAGGTAAAGACGTGAACGAAAAATTGCAGGCCGCGGCCGAGCATCTAGACGCTTATGGGTACTGCGTGCTAAAGGATCGCATACCCCGGGAGGCCGCCTTGGCGTTGGGCCGCCGCTGTCTAGCGCTGCACAGCGATCCGCGCTGTCAGGAGTATCTCGTGGGCGACGAGTACTATCAGACCTTGTTCGGCATGCTCAACCAAGACGACGAGGTTTGGAATTGCGCCTTCCACCCGGATACCGTGGCCCTTGCGCGGCACTTTTTGGGGCCGCGCTGCCGCGTCGTCGAAGCGTGCTCCAAGCCTACTTGGCCCGGGGCTCCTGCTCAGCATTTACACGCGGATTCTGCGGGCTCGTTTGCCCAAGTGCCCGATGTGCCGTGGATGATCAACACCATTTGGATGCTCACGGACTTTACCGAGGCCAACGGCGCGACTGGCGTCGTGCCCATGAGCCACCGGTCGCGGCGGCCCAGCCCACCGCCCGAGATGGGTGCTGATAGCCCGTTGATCAAGCCCGTGGAAGGCCGCGCTGGTTCCGTGATGCTGTGGCACGGAGGGCTTTTTCACCAAGCCCGGGCCAATCAGAGCGAGGACGTGCGGATAGGGCTGAATATCGCGTATTATCCGCCTTGGTTTAACAATTGGATTGAAGGCGGCCACCAGCCGCTGTGGCCGGAGACGTACGAGCGCATGCCCGAGGATTTCCGCCGCCTGTGCCCAAAGCTATTGGGTCGCCGCCGCGCCGACCGCTATGAGCAGCGGTGATTCACTGCGCTTTTAGGCGTGATATAGCATCCTACATCGTTCACCAGACGATCCGCAGATGGACGCAGATAGACGCAGAACGTGATGCCATCGGCAATTTCGAGAAAGGAACCCCCATGAAAACAGTGGTCTTCGGTGCCGCCGGTTGGCTGGGCCGCGCCGTCTTGCAAAACTTGGCTGGCAAACACGACATCCGCGCCTTTGAGTACGGCCCCCAAGCTTGGGAGGCGTATCGCGACATAGACGGCGACTGGAACGGCGGCGAAGTGGTCCACGGCGATATAGCCGATTACCACGCGGTGGAGCAAGCTATCAGCGGCGTGGATTGCGTCATTCACACCGCGGTTTACTTCGTCGGCGATCCCAACGACGACAAGCCCTTCCTCATCAACCTCAAGGGCCTGTGGAACGTCCTGCAAGCGTCCCAAGAGCAGGGCGTCCGCAAGGTAGTACACATCGGCTCGTGCCAGACCGTGCATCCCGAGGGAATTTTCTTTTCCTCAGAGGTGCGGCGGCCCGACGGCAGCTTGTACGCGGTGTGCAAGCGACTGCAGGAGGAAATGTGCCGCCAGATCCACGAGGCCTTTGGGCTGCCCATCGTGGTCTTGCGGCCTGACTACATCGTGGATTCGCGCTTGGGGATCGGCAAGTATCGGGAACCATTGAACATCCGCAACGGCTTTGTCTGCCGCCACGATTTGGCCGAAGCCTGCCGCTTGGCCTTAGAAAGGGACGAAGTGAAGTTTGACGTATTGCACGTGGTTGGCACGCCCGAAGCCGACGCCACCTGCAATACGGCGCGGGGTCGGGAAGTGCTGGGCTTGGAGTACAAGGGGAATTTGGATCAGTACCGCTGAGCTTGCAGAAGGCCCGCAACGAACGGCCTCGTTGACACTGTTTGACGCCAACTCTTCCTTCGCGTAAGACCTTATACGAAGAGAGGAGAGCGTGAGACAGACCGATTGCGTCGTTCGTTTATTTTTTGTTCTACTGATATATTCCGCCGCCCTAGCCCAGCCGACGGACTGGCGCTATTACGGTGGCGACGCGGGCAGCACTAAGTACTCGCCGCTCGCTCAGATCGACCGCGACAACTTCACCGACCTGCGCATCATCTGGCGCTGGCGGCCCCCTCATGCGGAAATTCTCGCAGAGCACGATGTCGATAGAAACTACTATCGCAGTACGCCGATAGTCATCAACGGCGTACTCTACGTGAGCTCGCCCTTCGGCATCGTAGCAGCACTCGACGCGGCCACTGGCGAGGAGTTGTGGAATTTCGATCCTGAATCTTGGCGCGACCAAGAGTGGTTCCCCAGCACTCACCGAGGCGTGGCCTATTGGGAAGAGGACGGGGTCAAGCGCGTGCTGTTCGGCACGACCGACGGCTATTTCTACTCGCTCGACGCCGAGACCGGTCGGCCCGATTCAGCCTTCGGCGATAGCGGGCGCGTCGATCTGACCCAAGGCATGCGCCGGGCGGTGCAGCGCGGCGAGTATGTTTCAGTCTCGCCACCGATGGTCTATGGCAGCTTGGCCATCGTCGGCTCGTCCGTCCCCGACATTCGCGGCCGGCCCGTGCCCCGGCCCATGCCACCGGGCGATGTGCGCGCCTTTGATGTGCGCACAGGCGAGCAAAAGTGGATCTTTGAGACGATTCCTCAAGAGGGCGATTTCGGCAATGAGACTTGGGGCGCAGGCTCGTGGAGGGACTTTGGCAGTGCCAATGTATGGTCGATGATGAGCCTCGACCCCGCGTTGGGCTATGTCTATCTGCCGGTTAGCACCCCGAGTAATGACTTTTACGGCGGCGAGCGCCCCGGCGACAATCTCTTCGGCGACAGCATTGTTTGCCTCGACGCCCGGACTGGTGCTCGGGTCTGGCACTTCCAGATAGCGCATCACGGAGTTTGGGACTACGATCCGCCCGCCGCGCCGATCCTCGTCGATATCGAGGTGGACGGCAAGCCGATCAAAGCCGTAGTCCAGCTAACCAAACAGGCCTTCTGCTTTGTCTTTGACCGAGTTACAGGCGAGCCCGTGTGGCCGATCATCGAAATGCCAGTGCCCGCCTCGACCATTGTCGGCGAAGCGGTCTCCGAGACCCAGCCGATCCCCGTTTGGCCTCGACCCTACGACCGCCAAGGTTTAAGTGTAGAAGACCTGATCGACTTCACGCCCGAGTTGCGGCAAATGGCGTTGGAGGCGATTGAAGGGCATAGGTACGGCTCCCTGTACGCGCCGCCGGCGGAAAAGGGAACGGTTTTCGTGCCGGGTCTCCTAGGTGGCTCAGATTGGTCGGGCGGTGCCGTGAATCCGGCGACGGGCGTCCTCTACGTGCCTTCCAAGACCATGCCCTATCTAGTAACGCTGCGTCCGACCGACGATGACGAGGCTTCTTCGGCTTATATTGGCGTCTTCACCCACAACTTCACCGCCGCGCAGAACCTGCCGCTGCTCAAGCCGCCCTATGGTCGCCTCACCGCCATTGATCTCAACACGGGTCGGCACCTGTGGATGCGGCCGATGGGTCGCGGCCCGGTCGGACATCCCCTGCTGCGCGACCTCGAAATCAAAGAGGATCTGGGCTGGCCCTCGCGCACCTTTCCACTACTGACCCAGACGCTTCTGCTGACCGCGACCGAAGACCCACGCGATGGCCAATTCGGCCCGGCGGCCGGTCAAGGGTACTTTGTCGATCGCGAGGCGTATTTGCGGGCCTTTGACCCAGCGACGGGCGAATTGGTAGGCCAAGTCGAATTGCCGGGCAATGCGTATGCTAGCCCGGCTGTTTATCAGGTGGCTGGCCGTCAATACGTGATCTTGTCGCTGGGCGATTCCTACCGGCCGAGCGAGCTAGTGGCCTTGGCCATCCCGCGCCCGGGCGAGGCCATCCCCGAGCAGGGCAAGAGTCGCAAAGACGCCGACCACAAGGCGTTTTACGAGGCCGTAGCGGCACTCGACGCGGGCGATAGCGAGCAGCTAAGCAAGCTCCTCAAAAAGCACGCAGAATTAGTAAGAGCACGCGGCTTTCTGGATGAGTGGTACGAGTTCCCCAACTTGCGCGGCGCTACGCTCTTGCACCTGACAGCCGGCGCACCGCTGCGCGCGGCCTTGCCCGATAATGCCGTGAGCTTAGCCGAGATTCTACTCGGCGCAGGAGCAGATCCCAACGCAGCGACGCTCGATTCGACGACTACGGCAGAGCTTGCGGCCACCGCTATTCAACTTGAGTGGGTCGGGATCAAGGGCGACCTGCTCGCGCTGCTCTACGAGAAGGGAGCTGACCCGAACCGCAACAACGGCAAGCTGCTGCACGACCTGCTGATCAGTCGCGAAAGAGAACTGGCCGAGATGCTCCTCAGCGCCGGAGCCGAGGTCGATTTGCGCTTTGCCGCTGGACTCAATCGCACCGATTTGATGGCTAGCTTTTTCAAAGACGGTGCGCCCACGCCCGAGGCCAATCGCCTCTATCGCGCCAACCCAGACACGGTCCTTACCGGCCAGCAGGTCGTCGATGAGGCGCTGCACTACGCAGTGTACAGCGGCGGTCGGGAGGCCATTGACTTCCTGTTAGAGCGCGGTGCGAATATCGACGCTTTAGTCGGATTTTTCTGGGAGTGGGACTGGGGCAGCACTGCCCTGCACAAGGCCGTGGATACCGAAGATGTGGAATTGATTCGCTACTTGCTGGAAAAGGACGCAGACACGACTATTGGCGACGCCCGCTGGGGTGAGACGGCCTATGACTGGGCGGGCTACTACGACAACGACGCTATGCGCAAGACCATCGGCGCACACGATGCGGCGGCCAAGGAAACCGAAAAACAGTAGAGGAGGAAGCATGAAGAGACGAGTCTGTGGGGCGTTGTTGGCGTTGTTGGCGTTCGCGCTCGCGGCGTTTGCTAGTGATGTCGATTGGCCGTATTACGCCGCTGATCAAGGCGGCACCCGCTACACCCCGGCGGACCAGATCAATCGCGACAATTTTGATCAGTTGCGCGTGATCTGGCGCTACCGTCCCCCCGATCAGCAGATCTACGAGACGGCTGGCCCCAACCCGGTGGGACGCAGCCTCGGTTTCGACAACAACCGCGGCACGCCACTGGCCGTCAACGGCGTGCTCTACTATGCCTCGCCCTTCAACATTCTCGTGGCTCTCGACGGCCAAAGCGGCGAGGAACTGTGGACCTTTGACCCAGAGGCTTGGCGGATGAACTTCCGCTTCTTGGGCAACGTGCGCGGAGTCAGCTATTGGACCGATGGCGAGGTTGAGCGGGTATTTATGGCGACTTCGACTTCCCATTTGTACTCCATAGACGCCAAGACCGGCCTGCCCGACCCGAATTTTGGCGAGGGTGGTCGCGTCGATTTGGGGGCTTCGCTGCGCCGGCCGCTAGACGAAGAGGATCGCTGGAACTACGGAATCACGTCTCCGCCCGTGGTCTGCCGCGACGTGGTCGCCGTTGGCTCAGCTATGGGCGACTGGCGCTTCCAGCCGCCGCCCGAGTACACCCCTCCCGGCGATGTGCAGGCCTTCGACGCGCGCACCGGCGAGAAGGTGTGGGAATTCCACACCATTCCTTTAGAGGGCGAATACGGCAACGAGACGTGGGAAAGTGATGCGTGGAAAAAGTACGGCGCAGCCAATGTCTGGGCGACGATGACGGCCGACGAAGAGTTGGGCAACTTCTACCTGCCGGTGAGTACGGCCAGCCACGACTACTACGGCGGCGAACGCCCCGGCGACAACCTGTTCAGCGAGTCGGTCGTGTGTCTAAAGGCGGAAACCGGCGAACGGGTGTGGCACTATCAACTCGTCCATCACGGCTTGTGGGACTACGATCCGCCGGCTGTTCCCCTACTGTTGGACGTGGTCGTCGATGGCCAAGAGCGCAAGATCGTCACTCAGCTTACCAAACAAGCCTTTTGTTTTGTGTTTGACCGCATAACTGGCGAGCCGATCTGGCCGATCGAGGAAAAGCCGGTGCCGCAATCGCAAGTGCCCGGCGAAAAGACCTCGCCGACGCAACCGTTTCCGACCAAACCAGCGGCCTTTGAGCGCCAAGGCATGAGCGAGGACGACCTGATCGACTTTACGCCTGAGTTACGCGAGGAGGCCAAGGCCATTCTCGCCGAATACGACTACGGCCCGCTCTACACGCCGCCGACGGAGAAGGGCGTCTTGTCGGTTCCGGGCCAATGGGGCGGTGCTGACTGGGCAGGAGGCGCGGCGGATCCGCGCACGGGCGTGCTGTACGTGCCGTCGCACATGGCCATTACCACCGTGCAGTTGCATTCGGTAGAGGACCCGGAGGCGCACTCGGCGTTTTCTGCTAGCAACAACCTGCACGTCGTCGGCCCTCGGGGTCTGCCGCTGGTCAAGCCCCCGTACGGCAGCATCACCGCTATTGACCTCAACAGCGGCGAACACCTGTGGCGGACGACGGTGGGCAAGGGGCCGGTCGATCACCCGGCGCTCAAGGGCCTCGACCTGCCGGATATGGGCTGGGACAACCGCACCTTCGTCTTGGCCACGCCCAATCTCCTGTTGGCCACTTCGCAGGATCCGCACGGCCTCGCCGAGGCCGGCGAGGACTACTTCGTTGATCGCGACGCGTACCTGCGGGCGTACGAGTTGTTGTCGGGCGAGGAGATCGGTCGCGTCGAGCTACCCAGCAACGCCTATGGCGCGCCGATGAGCTATACGGCTGGTGGCCGCCAATACGTGGTCGTGCCGCTTGGCAACTATCTAGGTGAGTCAGGTCGTCCACCCGAATTAATCGCCTTGGCCATTCCGCACGAGGGTGAGCAACTGCCGTCCCAAGGCCGCGACCGAGGCGACGCCGACCACAAGGCCTTTTACGAGGCAGTAGAAGCCATCGACGCTGGCGATGCCGAGACGCTACAGAACCTGCTCGCAGCGTACCCCGAGCTAACGACAGCGCGCGGCTATTTCGACGAGTATTACGAATATCCTTACTTTCGTGGGGCCGCGCTCTTGCACCATCTGGCTGGTGAGCCACAACGAGCACCGCTGCCCGAAAATGCGATTGAACTAGCCGCTACCCTGCTTTCAGCAGGTGCCGACCCCAACGCCGCCACGTACGACACGGTCGCCGTGCTGGACTTGGTGGTGAGCAGTGCCCAACTCGATTGGGCTGGGAGCAAGGCCAAGATGGTTCAGCTCTTGGCCGCCGAGGGCGCGGACTTAGGGCGCAACCGAGGTCGGGTGCTGTGGGACGTGCTCATCGAGGAAGACTTGGCGCTAGCCCGCATGTTGATTGCCGCGGGTGCGCCCGTGGATTTGCGCTTTGCCGCCGGGGTCAACCGCGTTGATCTGATGGCCCAATTCTTCGACTCGGAGGGCAAGTTGAAAGAGGGAACCGGACACCTCTATCACCCAGACCCAGACACCGTGCTCACCGCCGAGCAGATTATGGTGGAAGCGCTTAACTTTGCGGCCTATAGCGGCGCATTGGAAGCGGCGGAGTTTTTGTTGGATCGCGGTGCGGATATCGACGGCTTTGCCGGTGAGTTTCACCGTTTCGACCACGGCAGTACGCCGCTGCACAAAACCGTCATGACCAACAAGCTAGAGATGGCCCAGTTGCTTTTGGCGCGCGGCGCGAACTCGCTCATGGGGGACCGGGCCTATGACACCACGCCTTATGGGTGGACCTACTATTTAGAAACCTCTAAGGCCCTTGACGAGCTGCTCAAAGAGCACCATGAGGCCGCCGTAGAGAAGGCGGGTACTCGCTAGGGTGCCGAGCAATTCGCTACTTGACCGCCAGGGCGCGGAGCCCTAGATCGGCGATGTCCGCTGGGACGAGGCTGCCTCCGCCTCGTCGAGCGGACCAACCGCTACATGCGCGGGAATGAATTGCGGCGATAGGGTGTCTAATTAGCCGTAGTGTCTCGCAAATTTTTGGGCGGGCTACTGCGATAACGACGCCATGCGCGAAGTCCTCAAAGCGACATCAATTGCGGAAAAGGAGAATTCTAATGAGTAAACGCGCCTACCGGACCTTAGCGATCGCATTGTCGCTGTCGCTCGCGATGGCAGCGTTTGCCGACGAGGTCGATTGGCCGTACTACGGGGCCGATCAGGGCGGTACTCGCTATACCCCCGCCGATCAGATCAATCGCGACAACTTTGATCAGCTACGCGTGATCTGGCGCTACCGGCCCCGCGACCAGCAAATCTACGAGACCGCGAGAGCCAACCGAAGCCGTGATCGGGACCGGGGTCGGGGTCGAGGTCGGGGTGATCGGCAGCGCGGCGGTCCCCGCTTCGGCAACAATCGCGGCACGCCGCTGGCCGTCAATGGCGTCCTTTACTATGGCTCGCCGTACAACATCCTCTCGGCTGTTGACGGCCAAAGTGGCGAGGAGTTGTGGGCGTTCGACCCGGAGTCTTGGAAGGCCCGTTCCACGTTCTTGGGCAATTCGCGCGGGGTGAGCTATTGGACCGATGGCGAGGTCGAGCGGATATTTCTGGCGACATCAACCGCCTACCTGTACTCCATAGACGCTAAGACCGGCCTGCCCGACCCCAATTTTGGCGAGGATGGCCGCGTCGATTTGGGGGCCTTGCTGCGCCGGCCGCTGAGTGAAGAAGAGCGCAGGGACTACGGAGTTACGGCTCCGCCCGTGGTCTGTCGCAACGTGGTCGCCGTTGGCTCGGCGATCATGGATGTGCGCTTCAGGCCGCCGCCCGAGTACATGCCCCCTGGCGACGTGCAGGCCTTTGACGCGCGCACCGGCGAGAAGGTCTGGGAATTCCACACGATCCCGCAGAAGGGCGAGTACGGCAACGAGACGTGGGAAAGTGATGCGTGGAAGACCTCCGGCGCAGCCAATGTGTGGGCGACGATGACGGCCGACGAGGAGTTGGGCAACTTCTACCTGCCGGTGAGCACGGTCAGCCACGACTACTACGGCGGCGAGCGCCCCGGCGACAACCTGTTCAGCGAGTCGGTCGTATGTCTAAAGGCCGAGACCGGTGAGCGAGTGTGGCATTACCAACTGGTCCACCACGGCCTATGGGACTACGACCCCCCGGCCGCCCCTTTGCTGTTGGATGTGGTCGTGGATGGCCAACCGCGCAAGGCAGTAGCCCAGCTAACCAAACAGGCTTTCTGCTTCGTCTTTGACCGCGTGACGGGCGAGCCGATCTGGCCGATCGAGGAAAAGCCGGTGCCGCAGTCGCGGGTGCCAAGCGAACACACCTCGCCGACGCAGCCCTTTCCGACCAAACCAGCGGCCTTTGAGCGCCAAGGCATCAGCGAAGACGACCTGATTGACTTCACGCCTGAGCTGCGCGAGGAAGCCAAGGCTATTCTCGCCCGGTACGACTACGGCCCGCTCTACACGCCGCCGACGGAGAAGGGCGTTTTGTCGGTTCCCGGCCAAGCTGGTGGTGCTGACTGGGCTGGAGGCGCGGCGGACCCACGCACGGGTGTGCTGTACGTGCCGTCACACATGGCCATTACTACCGTGCAGTTGAATCCGGTAGATGACCTGGAGGCGCACTCGGCGTTTTCTGCCCGCGCCAACGAGTATGTCGTCGGCCCTCGGGGTCTGCCGCTGGTCAAACCTCCGTACGGCAGCATTACCGCCATTGACCTCAACAGCGGCGAGCATACATGGCGGACTGCGGTGGGCAAGGGCCCGGTGGATCATCCGGCGCTCAAAGGGCTCGACCTGCCAGATATGGGCTGGGACAACCGCACCTTTGTCTTGGCCACGCCGAATCTTCTGTTGGCCACTTCGCAGGCCCCGCGAGCTATCGGCAGGGATTACTTCGTCGATCGCGATGCGTACCTGCGGGCGTACGATTTGGCGTCGGGCGAGGAGATTGGCCGCGTCGAATTGCCCAGCAATGCCTACGGCGCGCCGATGAGTTATACGGTCGGCGACCGCCAATACGTGGTCGTACCAGTGGGCAGCCGTGGACGACCGCCCGAATTGGTCGCCTTGGCCGTTCCACACGAAGGCGAGCAACTACCGCCCCAGGGACGCGAACGCAGCGACGCCGACCACAAAGCCTTTTACGAGGCCGTGGAGGCCATTGATGCCGGCGACAGCGAGACGCTACAGAAGCTGCTCGCTGAGTACCCCGAGCTAGCGGCGGCGCGCGGCTATTTCGACGAGTACTACGAATACCCGCACTTTCGCGGGGCCACGCTCTTGCACCACCTCGCCGGCGAGCCGCAACGAGTGCCGCTGTCCGAAAACGCGGTCGAACTAGCCGCGGCCCTGCTCTCGTCAGGTGCTGACCCGAACGCCGCCACGTACGACTCGATCAGCGTGCTGGATCTGTTCATAGGAAGCGATCAGCTCGAATGGATCGAGAGAAAGCCCGAAATGATCCAGCTCCTAGTGACCAACGGCGTGGATGTGAACCGCAACCGGGGCCAAATTTTATGGAACGCGCTTAGGGAGCGGGATCTAGAGCTGGCGAGCATGTTGGTCGCCGAGGGGGCAGACGTGGATTTGCGCTTTGCCGCTGGCGTCAACCGCGTTGATTTGATGGCCGAGTTCTTCGACGCCGAGGGCCAGCTAAAAGAGGGGGTTGGCCATCTGTTCCATCCCGACCCGGACACCGTGCTCACCGCCGAGCAGATTATGGTGGAAGCGCTCAATTTTGCGGCCTATAGCGGCGCGTTGGAAGCGGCGGAGTTTTTGCTGGATCGCGGTGTGGATGTCAATGGGTTGGCTAGTGGGTTTACCCGGTACGACCGAGGCAGTGCGCCCTTGCACAAAACGGTCATGGCCGACCAGCTAGAGATGGCCCGCCTGCTCTTGGCACGGGGCGCGGATCCACTAGTGAGGGCGCGGCGCTTTCGCATCACGCCTTATGAATTGTCTAACTACTTGGATACCTCCGAGGCTCTCGACGAGCTACTCAGAGAGTACTCTGAGGCCGCCGCAGGGCAGGCGGACGCAGACTCCAGCACCGCTCCTCCGCGGAGGCGCCGGGGGAACCGCGAGGGATCGCGATAAAAATGCAGAGAAGCATCGCACGGCCTATTGTGGACATTTTATACCGCTAAAAGATGGAGCAGCATGGGCCAAAAGACAGAACTGTTCGACGAAAGACTGCGCGAGTTATTCGGCGCGGATGCCCGCAGCGAGGGTCCGCTGGCCGCTAGCGGTGCCGGTCGGCGCTTCACGGGTATCGATCTGTGCCGCCCACTCAATCCCGCGCAGGTCGCCTTTCTGCTGGACGCCCTGAGCCAGTTCCGCATCGTCAGCATTGCCGGGCAGGACTTGGAAGCCTTTTCCCTAGCCCACTTCGAGCGCTTCGCCAACCACTGGGGCGCGCCGGTGCCGCATCCCAACAACTTCATGCGCGGGGGTAAACCGGCCCAGCAAGATGGCGACAGCGACGGCCCTTTTGAGCTGATTCCCTTTGAGCGCCGCACGGCCGCCGCGGTCAACGCCGCCTTCCCCGGCCAACTGCAATGCCTGCCGCACGAGTCGCCGGCGGTGCTGGTAGTGTCCAACTTTCGGGGCGCACGCAGTGATTCACCCGTCAAGGTGACGCAGGGCGGCTCTTGGCATACGGATATTGAGTACGAGCGTTTGCCGATCTACGTCTCGATGTTTCTCGCCCACAAGTCGCCGGTGGCGCGCGATGCCTTGGGTGGGAATTGGGTGCAGGCACCTGAGGACGACAAGGCTCATCCGTACTACGAAGGCTCGGATCGCGAACTCATGCGGCTGCGCAAGTGTCTGCCGTTGAACGGCGAGACGGCCTTTGCCGACACGGCCGCGGCTTTTGCGGCGCTGCCGCGGACAGAGAGGACGGCTCTGGAGCAAATCCAACTCCGGCGGCGGTTGAACGAGGGCGACGGAGGCTGGCTGGCTCCGCTGGTGCGCACCAACCCGCGCTCCGGGATCAAGTCCCTGCACAGTCCAATCTGGGCGTCGCGGCCACGAGTGCGGCCGGCGATCGAGGTGGAGGGGATGTCCGCGGAAGCATCGCGCGCGTTCCTCGACCGGCTCGAAGCACATGTGTTGCAGCCGCAGTTCCGCTACGACCACCCGCACGCGCCGGGCGATGTGACGCTGTGGGACAACTACATGACCCTGCACAATTCGCCGCCGCTCAAGTCGAACATCAACTCGCTCGACGATGCTCGGCTGCTGTACCGTTTGAGCTGCAAGGGCGAGCCAGCCCTGTCGCTGCCGCGACGCGATGCGCCGGAGTGGCGCGCCGCCCATATCCCCGGTGGTTACGCTACGCCTCCGGAAATAATCGACCTCGCGTAAAATCTCGACGCGACTGACTTAGTTCAATCGAGATTGGCTTCGATGATTTCGGTATGGACTTGGAAAATTTCGGTCTCGGCTGGATCGACGATCACCCGCAGCCAGTGGATCTCGGGCGTGCCAAAGGGTTCAATGCGCGTGAAGCGCGTCAAGCGCTGGCCCGTGGCCGCTTGGCGCAGCGGCTTGTCCACGCGGAAATAGTGGGAGTCGCCGTGGGCTAGGGCCACTGGTCGGCCAAAGCGGACGACTTCTTGCTCTAGGGCCTGCAAAAAAGCCGCGTACGGCCCGTCCGGCTCGTCTTCCCGCTTCTCAAAGCGCGGATTGGCGTGGATGATGAGGAAAACGGCGCGGTGATCCTGTTCCGTAGCTTGGGCGAATGTTTCGCGCATCCAGGCAATGGCGGCGGCGGTGCGGCTTTTGACTTCGTCGTCGTTGGCCCGCGTGCGGCCTTTAAACTTGGCGGTGGCGTTGTGACTGCCGACGATGTGCAGCACGGCAAAGCTCGTCCGCCCGTGGGTCCAGCGCACATGCTCGGGGAAGTTGCCTCCTTGGGTGCTGACGCGCATGGGATGCTGGCCTATAGTCCACCCCGGCCGCGGAAAAAAGAGTGCCCGCAATCGCGCCAGCCGGTCCAGTGGCTGGTATCCGCTCCGGTGGCAATCGGTCCAGTCGTTGTCGCCTGGGGCCAGAATGAAAGGGCGTTCAAATTGCTGGAACCACTCAAAGCGGCTCTGTAGTATGCCATCGCTGCAGGGACTGCTGCCGCCCTTGATATCGCCCACGTGGATGACCCATTCCAAGCCCTCGGCCCGATTGATTTCCTCGACGAGCCGACCAAAGCGGACGCTGTCGACTGGAGAATATGGCATATCCGCGATCAGGGCGAAGGCGAAGGGGCCATCGGCGGGTGGGGCTTGGGCGCTGGCGGCGGATAGCAGCGCGACGATTAGGGATAGACTCAGAAGATACCGGGCCATACATTTCCTCCAGATAGTTGGTAATACGCCGCTTGATGTCGGCTTTCTTAGGCGTGAGCAAACTAAAAAATAAAAGTAGTTTTGGTAACAATGTTAAGGATCGACTTTTCCCCTGATTGCAAAACAGACCATTTTCAAGGAAAGACTGCAAAGCCATGAAGAATCTCGTAGACCCCTCCCTAGCCAGAGAATTGGCCGAGGGCACGCCGACTCAGAAAGTCGATGCTTTATTCGCGTACATGGAGCGGCGGGGCCAGTCCTTTTACGACGAAGTCGTGACTCAACTCGAACACGCCCTGCAATGCGCCCACCAAGCCCAACAGGCCGGGGCTGATTCGGAGCAAGTGGTCGCGGCCCTGCTGCACGACTTGGGTCACTTCCTAGTCGATGAGCACAGCGAAGAGGCTGATTTCCTCACCGAGGACTTGCTGCACGAAGAAGTGGGAGCCGAGTATCTGGAACCCTTTTTCATCGACGCAGTGACCGAGCCGGTCGGGCTGCATGTGCCGGCCAAGCGCTATATCTGCACGGTGGATAGGTCCTATTACCAGACCTTGTCCCGGGCGTCCAAGCGGAGTTTTGAGTTGCAGGGCGGCTTCATGTCGGAGGCAGAAAAGGCGGCCTTTGAACAGAATCCCCATTGGGAAAGTGCCGTGCAATTGCGCAAGTGGGACGACTTGGCCAAGGCGAAGGACCTGAAGACGCCGGGTTTGGAGAGCTATCGGGCGGCGGTGCAGGGCTGTTTGAAGTAGTTGCGAGCCCCGTTTAGGCTCTGCTCACTTGACCAGCGACACCTTGCGCTCCTGCACAAAATCGCCCGTTTGTAGGCGCACAACGTACATTCCGCTGGCGAGCTTGCCCGCGTCCCAGCGCACCCGGTAAGTCCCTACTTTCCGCCACGCCTCTACCAGCGTCTTCACCCGCTGTCCAGTCAGTCCGAAAACCTCCAGCCGCACCTTTCCGGCCTGCCCCACGCTGAAATCGATATGCACCCGGCTGTTGAATGGGTTGGGGTAAGGCGGCAGTAGATGCGTTTTTTGCGGCGTGCTTTCCACAGCCTCTACCGCAGTGGCGGCGACCTCCCCCATATACGCCTTTACATAGCCGTCCGTGGTCGTCACCACCGCATCCAAAAAGCCGTCTCTATCCGCATCGGCCAAGGCGATATCGCTGCTGCGACCCTCCACCTCGAGGGTCCAAGCCCGGCGCAGGATGTCTTCCTCCTGTTCCACGCAGATCAATTTGGTGCCGCTGCCAAACAGGAACTCGTCGCGCCCATCGCCGTCCACATCGCCGGAGACCACATCCGTATGGGCGCGCACCCCATCGTCGAACTCCAGCAAAACCGCGCCGTCTGCCGCTTGAAATAGGCGTACCCCGTCCGCAGTCGAAGCCAACAGTTCCACGGTCCCATCGCCGTCGCTGTCGCCCACTCCCATCAGCGATTTCACTTCGGTGTTGTTGCGGTACGGGGTCTGCCAGATGCGCTGGCCATCGCCGCTTAGCACGGCGTTCAAATAGCTGCAGTGCCCCCAGAGGAGTTCCGGTCGGCTGTCGCCGAATAGATCGACCACCGCGGGAAACGCATAGCCGACAAAGGAATCGCTCTCGAACAGCGGGTTGAGTCCGTCGCCATAAGCCTGACGCACCACCTGCGCCGTGCCCGTGACCCCATCGACAATGTGCAGCCGGTCGGGCCACATCACCACGATTTCCTCCAGACCGTCGCCGTCCACATCCCCCGCGACGCTGGGATGCCCGCCCAGACTGCGGCCGCTGCCGTTCTCGGGCAGGACGAAACCCTTGGACTCCCAGACGATTTCGCCGCTGCGCCCGTCGATCAAAAAGCCGACTTCGCTGCCCAATTTGCCGCGCCGCAGAGTGGCGAATACATCCATGTACTCGTTGCTGCGGAAATATCCGACGCTCCAGTAGGACAGGCCGCTGAAATTCCATATGGGCATACTGCCGTCAAAGCCGACGAACTCGGTCTGCCAGCGGACGGAGCCATCGGCCGCGAGCGCCACCAAGCTGGCGTTGCCACTGGCCGCCTCGCGTGCCGCCAGCACTTCCCGGCGGCCGTCGGCATCCACGTCGGCGGCGACCAGCCCCCAGTGATAGGGCGCGTTGTTGGTCTGGCCGTAGCCCGGCACCTGCCACCGCAGACGAGGCTCGCCCCCACCCTTGCCCGGAGCTTGCAGACACAGCACTTCCCGAGTCGCGGTCTGCACGACCACTTCCACCCGGCCATCCCCTTCCAGATCGGCCACTACTGGCGTGCCCGCCGGGGTAAATGCCTGACGACTCCACTGGTGCAGATCTCCCGAGGCCCGCTCTAGCATCAGCGCTTGATTGGGGAGCCCACTCCCCTTTAGGTACAGCAAAGCCGCTCCATCGTCCGCTACCGCGGCCGTCTCCAAGGCCATCCCGGCGGGACCGCGCACCGACCAGCGCGTTTCAATGCTCCCGCGCTGTCGCTGCCCAATGCGATCAATTCTTCACCTGCCCCGTCCGGTGCGATCGCAAAGAAGTCGCGCCGTCCATCGCCGTCCACATCGCCGGTCGAAACCGTGCGCAATCCGTCGGCCGCCCCAGTGCTCACCGTCAAGGGCAATTGATTTAGCAATACCGTACTGAAGCGCCCCCGCTCGTGGCTCCAGCGCACGGTTGCCGCTCCCGCCTGCAAGGACCAGACCGCTAGCGGCGCGTAGGTCGGCAAAGCCTCGCCGCTGGTGGCCGAGACGAACAGCTCCAAGCGCCCATCGCCGTCCACATCGGCCATACCGTGCAAATGGTGCTGGGGGAAATCAAAGCTGGTCTCGCTGCTGAGCGCATCGACGCCGACGATGTGCCACTGGCCGTCGCCTTGGTCGTTGTAAATGCTGTACACCAGCTCGAAGCGCCCATCGCCGTCCACATCGACTAGGGCCTGCGGTTTGGGCCGCACCACCTTGGTCGATTGCGAGGGGTCGGGCTGAATGTCTCGCAGCCAGCGCAGCGTCAGTTTTGTGCCGTCGTTGTCAATGATCTCGGAGTGCATGCTAAAATCGGCCACCACGCCGAATTCGGGATACGGATCGTCGTCGATGTTGGCGGCCCCGAACCAGCCGTAGTTGCGGTACCCGTGGTACTGCAACTGCATTTTGGTTTCCCCGGTGGCTCCGTCGAAGACGAGGATGCGGTAGTGGGTGGCCACGACGATGTCGAGCTGGCCATCGACATCGACGTCAACCACGAGGACATTGGGGTCCCAAGTATTGGTAAAGGACTCGGTCTCCCACACCACCCGAGGCTCGCCGCTGTCGTACGCGAGCAGCCAGCCTTGCTTGGGATCGGCCCCGCCGTCGCTGAAAGAATTTCCCATCTCAAAGCGCTGCAAGCCCTCTACTTCAGGCAGGATCTGAGCCACTTTGAAGACATTGTCCACCGGCATGACCACCTCGCTGCCGCCGAGGTCGAAAATCTGCGGCCCGACCCCCCAAGCCCGCCCTTGGGTGCCGATGTACCCGGAATCTACTGGGGAGGCAAAGGGCAGGGCCACGGAGGCGTCGCCTGCGTGTTGCTCCACTTCCACATAGCCCTCCCAGGCGGCGATGTCGTAGCGCCAGCGCTCTTGCGGCGGTTCGTGGCGCATTTGACCGACTCCCGAGGCCCGGCCGCTCATGTGGCGGTCGCCGCGCAATTGCAGCCACTCGCCCGTTTGCCCGTGCGCCCATCCCGCCAGTATTGTCAGCAGCAAGATCTTTTTGGTCATCTCGCTGCTTTGATCCCGAGGAGCACCAACAGCCACGTCTTGTGCCAGTAGGCGCTGTTGATATAAGGGTTTTCTTCCGAGGGCCAGTTGGTCCAGTAGGTCTGGTTGTGGGGGATTCGGTGGTACCACTGGACTAGAGGGATAGCGGGCAACTCGCGCAACCAGATGTCCATGGCCGCGTGAAACAGTTCCACCAGTCTCGGATCATCCGGCGGCGTGCGTCCCATGCGGTCCACTAGCTGATCGAACTCGGCATTGCGCCAGCGCCAATAGCGCTCGGAATGGGTTCCGGTGGGTTGGACGTAGCGGCTGTGGAAGAAGTTGAGCGTGAAGTAGGGATCGCGGATTGAGCCGACGCTTCCCATCATAAAGGCCCTTGCGGTTCCCTGTGCCATGCGCGTTATGCCATCGGCTGTCATGCGATGACTCGCATTGAACCCGGCGCGCCTAAGCTGTGCCACTAGTACCGGTGCCAGATCTTGGTGCACGGTGCCAATGTCAATGGGAATTTTGAAGCGAGCACCGTCTTGCGCCCAGAATCCTTCCTCATCCCGCCTCCATCCCTTCGTTCTCATTATGGCGGCCGTCCGAGCCGTGTCGTACGTCGCCACGCTGTACTTTTCTACCAGCGGCGCGACTTCGTCGAGGTACTGTTGCAGTGCCGGAAAATTGGGGAAGGGAAGAAAGTTCGCTTTCCCAGCTCCCTGCCAGCCAACTGCCACCAGTTCGTCGCGGTCGATGGCGTGATTGATGGCGTGGCGGATCTGCGCATCGCGGAAGGGCTCCTCTAGGTTGTTGAACCCGAGGTTGACTGGCCACCAGTCGACGTACCCGTAGGGCGGTGTTTCACCCGTCCAAGAAACGACATTGGCATTCTCATCGAGGGCCGTCTTGATATTCGGGGGGCGCAGATCCAAAGAGATGTCGATGTCGTTGCTGATTAGAGCCTGAACGCGCTTGGCCTCGTCCATATAGGGGAGAAAGATGAGTTGTTCGACTTCGGGCAAGGCGTGGAAGCCGATCTCGGCCGCCCACCAGTCATCTCTCCTAGTGAGAATGCGCTGCTGCGGAACCGATAGGCTGAGGCGATAGGGGCCGCTGACGACCGGCTGGCCCTCGCCACAGCAATTCTCAAAGGTCTTGGGGTCTTCACCTTCCCAGATGTGCTTGGGAACAACCACGATCCCGTTGAAGAAGCAGTTGGTCAGATAGTTGAACACAAAGCGCGGATTGGGCTGCTTGAGCACGAACCGTGCGGTCAGCTCGTCTTCTACCTCCACGCGCTCGACCCAAGTCTCCATGTCGGTAGATAGGAATAGTTCGGGGGCGTTCTCCTTGAGGGCGGCGACCGTATAGGCCAAATCCGCAGCGGTCCACGGAGTGCCGTCGCTCCACGTTACGCCCGGCCGGATGTGGACCACAACCTGAGTGAAATCTTGGTTGTACTCGTGTCCGGTGGCGATCCACGGGATGAGCTGGTCGTCCTCGTCGTAGGCGCTGTAGAAATACAGCGGCTCGTACAGGAAGTGCGCACCGGTGCGGGAGGACGAACCGAGGAGAAAAGGATTGAAGGTATTGTAATCGACGATCTGTCCGCCGCAGGTATTTATGTCCGAGCAGTGGGTGACGAGCGTGCGCTCGCGAGGAATGGATCGGGTCCCCTCTTGGCCGGTCTTGCCCGGCCTCTCTTCCGCACAGGCCAACAATCCCATGCTGCAAGTGAGAAACAGCCGGATCGCCGATTTCGCTGCGATGAAAGGGGAATTCGGTCTGGTAGCCATAATTTGCTACAGGCCTCCAACCTCAAGCGAGAGGCGTCGCGTTCCCTCCCACTCCTTTAGCTCCACTTGCGCACCGTCGTAGTCAATTCGTTCAACGCCGGCAAAGTCGTTCGGCACTTCGACGAGGAAAGTGATATACGATCGACTAATCGTCTCGCCGGCGTCGATGTAGTCGAAGAGGGTGCGGCCGAAGATGCGTCCCTTTTCTACGAGGAAGCCGAAGGGGGTGCCCGGGCCCGTAGTACCGAATTCGAGGCCCCGGGCGAAGGGACGGCCGTTGCGGATGTGCCGCCACGCTCTGAACCAAGGGTACTCAGCGGTCTTCCAAAGGTAGCCTAAGAGCAGGCCGTGTCCCGGCGCAGTGGCGGTGGTCCAGCCGTATTCATCGTCGATCACATAGACGACTACGGCTGGTTCTTGATCGTCCACGAGTCGCCGCATGTCGACGGGCATCCCCGCGTCGAGCGCTTGAGGCCAGTACACGGAAGGTTCCTCCGGGTTCGGCATGGGACTGCTGAGCATGAATCCCTTGCGCGCATTGGCGTCCACCAGCGTGCTCTCGTCGAGGAAAGGCGGGCCGATTGTGGGATGCTGCACTATGTTGTATATGCGCCCTAGCGCATTGGTATTAGTTACTTCCTCGCGAACACTGAAATGGGTCCCTGCTAGTCTCACGATGCGCCGCACATGCATTCCCGCCAGTGGTAGCTGGGTGTTCATTTCCGCCACGACGGCATCGCCTTGTTGCTCCGGCTCGCCGAGGAGTTCCCACATCCGGCTCGCCGCCTCGCCGTGAAAGGGCATGCCATTGGCCTGCTCTGCGGCCGACGGACGGCCCACGCGATCCAGACACAGAAAGTGCCCGCGATTGCGCGGCTCCAGCTCGCCGCCCTCGCCCTCCCACTTGAGCGGATTGATGCCGTTGGACAGCAGGTGAAAATCGACGATACCGCCGCCCGCGAGATCGATGGACAAATGCGCTAGCTCGCCGCGAAGAGTAATCACAGGCCGCTCAGCGCCTCCTGCTTCCCCTGTCCAGAGGCCTGGGAGAAAGGCCGTTATTGCTAGAGTTACAACTATCCATCTTTTCATATATCCTCCTTTGATGATGATGTACCATATCCTCACAGTTTCCTTGGTGTTGTCCGCTTGTGCTGACTAACGGCAAAAATCAGGGCACCCCCACGCTCACCCAATTGCCTACCATGCCCGTCAAGTAGTCTATAGCCATCCAGCTCGCGCCGCAGCTAATCTGTCCGGCGATCAGGCCGATGAAGAAGGGCCGTATGGTCCGGTACAGACGCACTCCCCCATAGCGCACGATGAACAGCTTAAACAGCCAGCCGATCATAATACTGAACCAACCCACGCTGATCGGCAACGACGTGGCGATGGGAAAACCTAGGTAGTGAAGTGGCCAGTTGATAAATCGGTGCCGGGCGTACATCAGTCCAGCCATGACGGTGCCGCCCAACCCTGCAAAGGCGATCCGCGGCAGGGTGATGTCGCCGCCGAGGGGATTTTGCAGCTTGTCTCCCACGAACCCGAAGATGGTTTGGGGCAACCCTAAGAAAGCCCAGCGCTGCAGGTTGATTCCTCCGTATGTATAGGCGAGCCACACGGTCATCAGGCCCGAACAGATTGTGCCGATTAGCGCCGCCAGCACAATGGCAGCTAGGAGGGGCCGCGGCCGGCGAACGCCAATGCTGTCCATCATTTTCAGTGCGTGCATTACCGACGCCATCAGCGGGGAGCGGATCTCGGAACTCCAGGTGTAGGTGAAGCCTAGGCTAGTTAGTCCTGTAGGCCCCACGAGCCCAGTCCCAAAGGTGTAAACTGTGAACACGGCTGGGACGAGCTGAGTCCGGGAAAAGCCGACGCCTCCTTCGGCGATGATCCGGGTCAGGGCGAAGAATGCGGCAAAGGCCGTGCCCACGAAGAAGGGCGTGAGCCACAGCGGCATCCCGCTAGCGTTGAGCCATAGACCCATGCCGACTAACCCGACCAATAGCGTAATCACCGCTGCCCGGTAGGACATGATTTCGTCCCTGTCATCCACGTGTGGGGCGGTGCCGAAGGCTTTGCCGAAGACCGAAGCTAGATGTCGGCGACTGGTCCACAGGACGAACAAAACCAGCGCGATGGTAGCCCCCATTGCCTCGTGGCCGACCGCGACCGTTCCCCCGCCGCCGACAAAGACTTCTTCGCGCCCTGGAATGTCGTAGCCGATAATATTCAGTAGGCCCGACTGTAGCTTCATCAGCACGTGGAAGAACCAGAGGCTAAATCCGATTTCTAAGTTCACTAGATAGGTAAACCCGATGACGGAAAAGCTCAGGAGAATGCGGAATGGGGTGGTATCTCTGAATAGTTCAAAGTAGGTGTTCGTCTCGATCCTAGGAATGTAGTTGAAATAGGCATGTAGCCCATGCGTGCTCAGTACGATCCAAGGCAGCGCGATTCCCACCCACAGCAGCGGTTGCCGGAAAAGGGATCCTAGGATGCGCCCTGTTTGGGGAGGCTGGAGCATCTCCAGCGGCACTTGAGTCAAGGGGAAGACGAGCCGCTCGTGTTCCACCCACTGACGCCGGACGATCACCATGCTGCTGATCATCACGGCAAAGAAGGAGGCGATAAAAATCCCCCACGCCGCGAAAGGCACTAGCCATGCCTCCCACGGGACCGAGACATGGGAGGGGGCTCCTTCGTAGAAGTACTTTATTGCGAGTGGGTCGTGGGGTCCTATCCAATCCGGGATCAAGGGCAAGATCAGCTCGGCCCATTCGTTCTCCGGCGTGGCGTAATAAGAAGCTCCTGGCAGAACGGGGATCATATTCGCCATCAGCGTCTTGGTCGGGATCGTAGAAGCCACGATCATCATCGTGTAGATGACGACGAGTTCGCCCGTTGTAAACACCCAGGGGGGATGGATTTTTCGCAGTGCGGTATTAACTACAAAGGTGAGCAGGAAAAACAGGAACACGGCACCGGCCGTGATGGAGTCGGCGTTGAGCGGTGCCGTGTGATGGACGAACTGGACATAGAGCGGGCCAGTTCCAAGGAACGCCGTCAGCAGGCAACCTAAGAGAAAGGCGCGCACGGTAAACACGCGCCCTCCACCAGCCGGCAAATCCGGCGGCCCCTGCGTAGTCATGGCATCAGCGCGCGTCGGGGTAGTGGTCGGGGGGGTGCTTCTCGAGTTCGGATTCGATCAAGTCCGACCCTAGACCGGGCCGTTCCGGTAGAATCAGGTGCCCATCCTGGACTTCAAAGGGATGACTCATCAGGTCGTCGCGCCACGGCGCGTCGTCCACATCGAATTCCAAGATGTAGAAATTGGGCACGGTGGCGCAGACATTGGCCGACACCAATGTCGTCAGGGGGCTGTGGCAGTTGTGGGGAGCAAATAGCACGTCATAAGCGTGAGCTAAGTCGGCGAGCCGTCGGCCCATCGCGATCCCGTTCCAGGCTAGGTCGGGCATGACGATGTCTTGAGCGTGGAGTTCGAGAAAAGGTCGGAAGTTAGTGGTGCCAAAGAGGCTCTCGCCGGTGCAGATCGTCGTGGTCGTAGAATCGCGGATGGTCCGCAGCGCAGTCGCGTCTAGGGTCTCCGTCTCAAGCCACATCAGGTCGTACGGCTCCAAGGCCCTGGCGAGTCGCGCTGCGCCGCCCAACTTGAAGTGGAATCCCACATCCAGCGCGATCCCCACATCCGGTCCGAGGGTCTCCCGGAAGGTGCCAATTATTCGCTCCGCATGGCGCAGGACAGAGGAGGGTGCATCGCCGACGCCGCTCGGTACACCGGTGCCCTCGGGATCGTCCGCCAAGGGCATCAGGTTGGTCTTGATCGCCGTGAAGCCGCGCTCCAGCACCTCTCTGGCCAATTCCTCCAAGTCGGCGATCGTCCGCACTGGCCGCAACCCCAACTTCTGCGTCCACGGTCCAGTCCGGGTCGTACCGCAGTGAGACCAGTAAAGCCGGAGCCGGTCTCTCATGCGGCCGCCGAGCAATTGCCACACGGGTGCGTTTAGAACCTTGCCGCGGATGTCCCACAGGGCCGAGTCAATGCCGGACATCGCCTTGTAGGCAATGCCCCCCGTGTGGCGAACCGAAAAGGCGGATAATTCCCACCAGATCGCCTCGCTCGCCATGGGATCCTTGCCGATAATCCGATCAGCGTACCGCTCTACGGTCGCCGCCACGGGTCCGGGAGAGCCCCAATCGGTGCAGTCCCCCCACCCCACGAGGCCCGGGTCGCTGGTTTCGATCTTCACGAAGGTCCAGGGACGGAAGCCGCCATCTACGATGTACGTCTTGACTCTGGTGATTCGCATCACGTCCTCGATTGCTCACACGCCAAAAATAAAGGGTGCCGACCGCCTCGGACGCTATCGCGTCCAAGACCTGCCGGCACCCTATCTTCAGAAAGACCGCTGTTGCGATCCTTCAGATCTATCGGTACTGCGCCTTGACCCGCGCCCAACTCGTGGCTTCGACGGCCGTCTGTTGCTCGACGAACTCGATGCCTGGATCAACTGGCGACAGCAACACGTCGGTCGTCCCATTGGCCGCAGCGCCGGAAGGAGATGTGGACCACTGCGTCTCCCGCTTCTGGTCCTCTGTGCCTCCTTCGTCGGTGTCGCTGATCATATTGCCCCAATGGACGATCATCCCCTCCTGCAGGATGCCCTCAACCGCTTGATCCTCGGTGGCGCTCTCGCTGTTGGGCATTTCGGCGATTGGCCGGATCCTGAGTTCGTAGAAGTAGGTGCTCTCGCCGAACTCCTCGCCTTCAAACGTGATCCCAATGTCGAACCACTTGGTCCCACTGGTCAGCCAGGGCAAGTTGCCTTGAGGCTCGTAGAACTGCCACTCCCCTTCCAAAGGAGGGTAGGCGAACTTGTACTTCTGCAAGGTCACGATGTCCCCATCGTTGAAGGTCTGATCCTCCGACGATTGGTGCTTGAAATTCAATCCGTACTCGACGCTGTCGTCGAGCCAGAAGCGAGCGGGGTCGGGACGCCCGATGAAGTGCAGGTCGTCGAACACCTCGGTCAGGATGTAAAAGCCGTTCGTCGTTGGGCTCCACCCTAACTTGTGTTTGATCTGGAAGTCCGCGGGGTTGATGTCCCCTTGGGAGGCATTCTCCAGCACTCGTCCTTCCCTCGTTGCCGCACCGACCGGATACAGCAGTTCGCCCACGGAACCGTAGGTCTCCACCGGAATGGGTCCCCATTCGACGGGATTGCCATCGATGACGGGCTCTGCCCCCGGTGGGAACTGCGCCGCCGGGATGAGTAGATCCGGTGGATCGTGGGCCCACGTTTGGGCCGACAGACCAACACTTAGGATCGCCGCACCCAAGATGATTTTCTTGCCTAGCATCATTTTAAACCTCCTGTTGGGAGTGAGATAATTGCGATAGACCCCACGGGTGTACAGCCGTACTACGCGACAATGCACCCTTTACTTTCGGGGCCTACCATAAGAAAATCCTGCCTCGCTATCAAGCCTTTTTTAGACGGATTCTGCTCGTTACCGCAGATTCTCCAGACCAGCAAAGACGGAAATGAACGCACGCGTATTGGTGAAGCTCTCCTCGCCCTCTGGATTCCGGCGCTCCAACAGAATCCCCGATTGCATCGTGATCACATAACCGAGGTACGAAGACCAGTTCGTCGCCTGGAAGGCGAGCGATTGAGAATGGAAGTCCCCTTCGTCGCCAAAGTCTTTTTGGATCAAGAACTCGCTACCCATCTGTAGCTGCGTGGAGTTCAGAACATCCAGCACGGCGAACGCGCCAAATAGCTCAGTGAGCGTCTCCTTGTCCTCCGCGTTGAACAGGCCACGGGACTGCTTTCTGTATTCGCTTTTCCAGAAGGGCTGCAATCCCACTCGTCCCAATTCCCGCTGGTACATCGCCTTGTTTATCAAGCCAAAGAAAAATTCGTTTTCGTCCAATCCTATTCGGCGACGCTCCTCGCGGTCTAGGCGCTGATGGAAGAGCACGTGGTTCAGTTTTGATTCGACCAGTATTCTTTCTGTCTTGAGCTGATGACCGACGAAGAATTGATTGACGAAGCTGTCGCGTCCCAAGAGGGGATCTTCCATCTCCCGCTTGCTCTCTTGGGGTTCGGCTAGGTCAATCAGCGTCTCGGGTGCATACTGGAGCAGTGGATCCTCGATGTCGTCCTGCACGGATTTGACCATCTCGTACACTCTCACGCGACCGTAGCGCGGATAGGTCTCATCGTAGTCGAACATGCCATAGACCATGTGATTCTTCTGATTCGAAGAGATTAGCTGCTCTCGCAGGATTCCGCCCAGAATTCTCAGACCCGGTCGCAGGCGGAAGCCCGTATAGACGTTCCACCCGTCGTGATCCTTGTCGTAGGGATAGTCGGGGTCCTTGTCGTTTTCGTAGAGGTCGGGCCAGAAGTTGTTGTTCATGTCCCGCCCCCACAGCATTTCTGGGCGGTCCACCCACAACCGAATAAATGGTTCCCGCCAATCGGGAATTGCATTGCGCCGGACCTCGTTATCGTTCTGGTTGAAATCCGGTTGGAAGTCCCCATTCTGATCCCACCCCGGAAAGATCAGGAGATCCGGGAATAGCCAGTCCCCGCGAAAAGCGTCGGGCACGCGATCTTGGTCGTCGTTGTCCTCTACGAAATCGACCTTGTTCTGTGGCGCCTCGTAGTCTATGAAACCGTCTTCTCTTGAGATAAATGTCGTCGTGTTGTACTGGGGATCGATGCTATAGGCTTCGGCAAAACCGAACCAGCGTCCGCGTTGGTTGGACACGTTGATCAGCCAAGCGTCGTTGTGCGGCTCGCCCGTCAGCCCGGAGCTGGTCCGGTGGATCTCCTGAGAGACATTTGGGTACTGCCGGATATTCCAGTTCCGGTCGAACTCTCCGTACAGCCGGAAACCCAGCACATCGGAGACGCTGAGGCTGCCGCCGAGGATTTGGGTTGCCGTTGGCAAGCCGTACTCAAACCGCAGGGTCCGGAGATTGCTCAGATCCTGGATATTCCCCTCGGCTTGGGTAACCGGAAGCAACACTCTCGCTCCGGCGGAATTCAACTGGCGGTCGGAACTCATCGAGATGTCGTAGTCGTTGGCCACTGTGAGTTCGAATTCGACCTTGGTGATCTCGTCCTTGGCGCCGCTTGCGCGGTTGATAAAAATCTGGTCGTCGAAGGAGTAGAGGAGCCGGATCTCTTCACTGCCGTTGGCCTCCAGCCTTCCCCCTGACGGAATACCTCCTTCCAATACCGGCTCGAAGCCAATATCCTTGCCCCTGTTGACGAGGCCACTTTCATAGGTGATGACGATGTCCGAGGAGCCGGGGAAGAACGCGGCTCCGCCCGTGCCGTCCGCGGGCGATTCGTCGCGGAGCACGATCTCAATGGCGGAGATGGGCACGGCATTCTGGTCTTCGGTCAGCCTGCCTTTGAACAAGCTCGCCACTGGTGCCTCGTCGAGCTTTGAGTTCGACTGATGGGAATTAACGCCGTGTACGCCCAAGGACACGAAATCGCCGACAGCGGCAGTAAACCGGCCGCCGAAAAAGGTCGTGGTATTGGTGCGCCGATCGTCCCGGTTAAAGGTCAATCGAGGGCCACTAATTCTAGAGAAAATCAGCGTCTGCTGGTACTTATCCGTCGCCAAGTCGAACTGGATTCCGTCCATTTGGACCTTGCTCAAAATTAGCGGCGTAAGGGTCGTCCGCAGATTGTTGGACGTCGTCAGCGCGTAGTACGTGCCGCCTTTTGCGTCGGCCGCGACCACGACTTGGCTGAACCACCTTTCGAAACGATTCCCCTTGAAGAGCCGGTTGCCGAACTCCTCGGGCGTATTCTGGCTCGTATTGTAGATGAGCCACCCCTTGGATACTGCATTTCCGAACATGTCGTAGAGGTAGCTCCCCTCGATTTCGGGGGCCACGTAGCGGTCGAAATCAGTGCGGGCGTAGTTGGTTGTCTGCCACTGCCGCCAGCGGTATTCGGCGAACAGCTCCTGGGGCACGTACCACCTTCTTACTGCTGGATCAATCGCGTTGAGTTCTACTTGCACTCCTTGGGGGAGGAAACTCGTCTCGTGCTTCCATTGCGTTCCGAGTCGGTTCCCATAGTTGGGCCGGCTGCCCGACTGGGCGCTCGTCTCCCCGGCCATGCCCAGCACCGCGGCCACGACGACGAATTTCAGACAGCTTCTCACTGTGTTTGTGCAACTCGACACGGTATCCTCAACAGTCATTTGCGAACCGCTGAACTCAATACACCACGGATACGGCACCCGCGCTCAATTGCTTCCCGAGGTCCGCTTCCACCTTTACCGTATAGACATACGTTCCCGGGGGCACGCGCTCCCCCGCCTCGTCTCGCCCGTTCCACTCGCGCTCGTACACCCCTGCTGCTCCAGGGGCTGTCTCTAGCCGACGGACCACCCTGCCCGCCAGATCGTACAGGGTCAGTACGTGGGGCACGCTGTTGCCCAGAGCGCGGACTTGATATTGGATTAGGACTTGGTCGTTGACGCCGTCGCCGTTGGGACTGAAAGCTGCTGGGATTGCCCGCAGCTCGCCGACGAGTTCGCCTCCTCTAGGGGTTTTCACGGATAGGGAATTGGTACTGAAACGCAAGGTGGCATTGCCCTCCTCCACCTGCTGGCGGATGTCGGGATCGTCGCTGGAGAAAACGAAGCCGGTGAATTTTTGGCCGAAGCGCAAAACCGGCACGTCGAAGACCACCTCAATGCGCTTTTCAGTATCCTCGCTGCCCACGAGTTTCTCAAATCCAACGACGATGCGGTCATCCTGGATGTCCCGGGGGAACTCTTCTCCCACCTCCGCATCATCCACCTTCACCGAACGCAGGCGCTCCACGCGAGTGGAGGTGGCGATTTCCAATCGGTCGAAACCACTGTTTTCCTCTCGCACGATGGGCCGGACGACATACGTGAAGGTGTGAGGTTGGAAATTCGCGGTCTCCGTCGGTGAGATTTCTCCGATCACGGCGTCGGCTACAGCCTCGCCAAAGAGCAGCTCGATCCGCTCGACCCGCGGAGCCGTTTCGGCGGTCGGAAAGAACAGAACCTCGAATTGGAGGTAGCGAGCAGGACTCTTCGACAAGAAGGTTGCGCCATCTGTCCATGCTGAGGGCGGCTCGCTCGCATCCCGCAGGCCAGCGGCGAAATCGTAGGCCGGAGACCAAAAGCTCCAGTTTTCGGTATCCACCTCCTTCTTGACCAGTTCAAACCCCCGCGTGCTGCCACTAGAGAAGGGGTCGGCGACAGTCACCGCGTTGAAGACGTCGTTGTATTCCCGCCGGTCCACTGCGGCGAACTGCCCGGTGCGCTGCTTCCTGCTGTAGCGGAACGGCTGCTCTGTGTTGCCCGTGCGGGTCCGCACTTCCACCCTCGTTCCCTCCGGCGCTACTCCCTCCCAACGAATCTTGCTCCAAGCGACGGGCCGCCCGAAATCCAGAATGTCCGTGCGGTAAACGGTCTGCTGCACGTAGCCCTCGCCAAAGACTTGGAGTTCGGCGACCTCCCACGTGCGCTCGGGGTTAATGGGCCGGAGGGTGACCCACTTCACCGGTCGAGTGGGAAACCGTCGGTCCACTACGACATCGAGGTTTTCCGTAGTGCTTTCGATGATGTCGATGATCGGGTCGTTCCTGGCAGTCAAGCCCCGACTGATTTGATAGAACCACCGCTGACCCCGCCGGGCGATGGAAGGTCGGTCGACGATTGGCGCGCTGCCCGGGGCCACGCCCAACTCGAACCAAGGGAGGAAGTTGTCCTCAAAGGAGGGGCGGGGGAAGAACCGAATTCGGTTTATGGGCAACTCCCACCCGAGGTTGACGATGGCGTTCTTGATCCATCCGTGGTTGACGCCTGTTTCCGTCGGCGATAGATCCACTGCTCTGACCATCGCAGTAGTGGCATCTCCGTCTCCGATATTCTGCAGGACGCCCTGTTCGATTCTTCCCCCGACGCCGCCCCCAGAGCTAGCCACGAAGCCACCCCGTTCCTCGACCGTCTCCACTAGATTCTCGCTAGGGGCAATCCACACAGGACGGAGCGAGGATTCACTCAGATCCATCATCCCATTCGCCCGCGCCCCTTCGCCAATGGTGCCCCAGTCCCTGATTTCCTCGTCCGAGACCCGGTCGTAGGACACTGGCACAATGCTTTGCCGATCGATGATCTGCCCATCCCGGTCGAATACCAAGTATTCACCCCCTCCTTCGCTAGCTACGTCGATGAAGGAATTGTCCGCACCGACGCCCACCTGAAATTCAGACCGCGCCCATCCTCCATCGCTACCCGCCAGCAACAGCGCGCAGCTCAACATCAACAGACAGATAGGTCTCCAGAGAAACATGCCCAACTCCTTGCGCCAGTCTTGTGGCGCGCTGGTCAATATACGACTCCGATCACTCGCGCAGCGCCGGTGCGGCGCGCATCGGCTTGGACTTCGACGCGAACCACGTACACGCCGGGTGCGACTAGCTGTCCCGACGCGTCTCGCCCATCCCAGGCCAAGTCGCCGAAGCGCTGCGGATCGTACAGGCCGTTTGTTCCTAAGCGAGTTAGGAGTTGTCTCACGCGCCGGCCCGACAGGTCGAATACGGCCGCGTTGATCCCGGCTTGGCCCACGATAGTCACTACTTCAAAACTGATTGACGCCCGATCGCGGATCCCATCCCCGTTGGGGCTAACCACGGGATCGACCTCGAGATTCCGCACCAGTCGCCCCGTGGTCAGTTGTGGACTCAGCACCGTGACACCGGAACGCCCTGGCGCGTCGTCGTCGCTCAGATTGGCCGCGTTGCCCGAAAGCACATCCTGAAACGCTTCCTCTTCAATTAACAGCACCCGTCCCTTGAACGTGTTGCTGAAAGAGAGCATCCTGCCCACGAATCGCACCTTGACGAGGGTGCCGCTCTCGCGCACTTGGGGAAAGCGCACGACAAAGCGCCTCTCCTCTAACTCTTGGATGGCTGCATCCCCCTCCTCTGTCGGCGCATCCTCTGCTGTAAAACTCTGCTCGAGAATGCGGTTTTGGTCGCCGTCGAGGATCTCGATTCCCTGCACGCTCCTGATCGGCTGGTCCGACCGCACCTCAATGGCGTCGAATCCCTGTAGCCCGGCCTCCATCTCCGTGCGCACGGCAAAGACAAAAGGCACGTCCGTTGCTCCCGCCACCTCGCGGGGGAATACTTCGCCCACCACTTCCCTAGCCAGTGGGGGCGAGGTAAAGGTGAAGGAAAGGTTCTCCAGCGCGACGGCGGAGTTCAGGTCCTCGCTGATGAAATCCGTGCGGATTTGGACGTACTGTCGCGGACCTGGCGAGGTGATTTCCGTACCTTCCTCGCCGGTACCCGCCACCGGATCGTACGGTGCCGACCACGGGCTCCAGTTTTCGACATCGTCGCGCACAGATCCGCGCTCGAACTCGTCCTTTCCCACAACGCCCCGAATCGGCAGCTTCACGTACTCACTCCGCGTCAGCGGTTCGAGAGAATTCGCGAGGGAGGTTGCGATTTCCTCGGCGTCTCTTCTGCCGACCTGTTTGCGGGTGTATACGAAGGGTGTGATATCGCCGCCGGTCCGGGTGCGGATCTCCACCCTCGCAGCCTCCTCATTGCCGATTGCGACCTGACCCCAGCGAAGTCGCCCCCAATTAGTGCCGGCCTGCATGTCGATGATGGGCGAGACGTATCTGGCGGCGGGGAGGAATCCCTCTCCGAAAATCTGTACTTTCTCTAACTCGAAGGATATGCCCGAAATCGCTTCTAGCCGCACGAACCGCAGCAGGCGGGGTGGCTCCAGTGGAATTGTGGTCACAGGATCGACGTTGTCGTTCTCGACTAAGAATTCTTCCCAGATCGGGTTGCCAGCGTCGGTCAGATTGAGGCCATCGTTTACCCGAATCCTGAACTTCCGCAGAAAGTCCGACTGGAATGGCGCTGTAGGATTGGGAAACACTGTGTTGCGAGGAAAGAAGCGTATGCTGCGGACGCCTATGCGGGTCCCGAGGTCTATGTTGACGATGGTTCCGAGAGCGTTGTTGTCCTTGCGCGCCAAAGCCAGCCCGGTTGGGTCTTCGGTGATGAGACTTTCGAGGATCTTCCTCTTTTCCTCTCCCTCGATGTCCGCTACCGAGGGCGCGGTGATCGAACCCCCGAAATCGAAGACTTGGCTGGCGACGTTGGTGCCCTCTCTGACCTGCCGGGGCAGAATAGCCTCGGGATAATCACCGCTGGCAAATTCGATCAGGTTCGACGGTGCGATCCCTACCTCGGTGACATTGGGGTCGAGAAGCGTGCGGTGCTCGGGGATGATCGTCTCCACGTCTGCTCCGCTCGACGCTCCCTCCAGCCAGTCGATTGCTCCTCCTTTGCCGAGCGTCAGTCTCTCGGCCGCCTGGAGCGCCTGCTGCCCGCTCAGCACCAGCCCTACTGCTACAAGCGCCGAAAAGACCCACTGTGCCGGCGATCGCATTCCTGTGCCTTGCGTCGCCAATGCTGGCGACGGACAACTCCCCAATTCGGCGGTTGGGGAAATTCGCGTAGAATAGTCGAACAGAGTCATATTCTCTCACCCCCGGCTACGGGGTGCCCCCTTGGAGCAGTGCTTCCAGATTTCCCAAGACCCGGCGGTCGGCCCGCTGTCGCAACCGCTTCTCCCGGTATAGCTCGGCGGCTTGGGCCGCATCTTCGGGTCGCCTCATGGCTCGGTAAACGCTTTCCATCAAACCGTAGGCGCGGTACTCGTCTGGATGCATTGCCGCTACCTTCTGCAAGTGCATAAGGGCTTCTTCGTTACTGCCAGTCCTGTGCAGCATACCTGCCATACACAATAGAGCCGGGGCCGAATCGGGGAAATCTGCCAGCACGTCGCGCAACAGTCTCTCGATTCGCCCCAAGTTATCTTTTCCCATGCGGCCCAATACTTGCGCCAGACGCCACCCCACAAGGCGCTCCCACTCCGCTAGCCCGACTATGATTCCATAGTGGACTGCTGCGGAGTCCAGCGCGGCCTGCTGCTCCCAAGTGCGGGCCAACTGGAAGCGCACCCGATGGCTGTCGGGCCAGACCGCCACGACCGTTTGGTAGGCTGCAATGGCCTCCGCGGGAGCTCCTTGGGCCGCACGGGCGTCGCCTAGTCTCCCCGCGAGAACGGGCGCGTTCTCCTTCGTCACCAGATCGGCGTAGATCGCCGCGGCGTCCTCCGCTCGACCGGCCCTCAAGTAAGACTCTGCCAGCGCGACCCAGATATCTCTGTCGGCCGCATGCCGCTGCACCAGCGAGTGGTAAATTTCCGCCGCATGTTCGTACGCTCCGGTATCGAAGTAGATTTCCGCCAGGTCCGCGTACGGTCGAATTCCAGCATCTTCGGCCTCGATGGCTCGCTCGTATGCGGCAATGGAATTGGCTTCCATACCCAACTTTCGGTAGGCGTAACCCTCCCACGTGGCGTGTGAACTTCGAGCACCGGCTGCGGCTGCAATAGGAAGATTCGCCACCAATAGAACCAGAGCCAAGGCGACGGCCCGAACTCCCTGTCTTTTTTCTAGCAACAGGGGAATCGCCGCCAATGCGCCCGGAAGCAAGAACAAGGCCGCACTCAGCCGCGAGCGACCGGACGCCTCCTCCAAGACAGATCCCAGCATCCAAGCGCCAGCGAACAACAGGGGCAGCGCGCGAATCCGACCTACTCCTTCTCCGCGGACTGCGACGAGAAATCCCATTAGAGCCAAAGGCCCTACCAGCCCGAAGGGGAACCCCAACAAGGCGCGCCACATGAGAGGAGCCAAGATCCACGAAGGGGCAGCGGCGCGATAGGGGTCTATATCGCCCAAGACCTCGGCTCCATGCCAAAACAAATACGCCCGCGTTGCCACTTCCTCCAGTCCCAAACCACGCACCGAGGGGACTAGTCCTCCCCAGCCCCATACCATCCCTACCGGAGCCAATACCAAAGCTGCTCCCGCGAAAAACCACCACCCCGCTCTCCGCCCCCCACTTCCCTGCGCCACCCATATCAAAGCCGCGACGACGGCGAACAGCGCCCGGAAATCGACCAGTGAAGTCACGCCGCCCAGCACTCCCATAGCCCCAGCCCTCAACGGCCCCATACCAGCCGATCCCACCAACCCCCACAGGAGCAACAAGCCCGAGAAAGCAGCCAACACGGCCGGCGTTATCTCGCCCCCGTAGTAGATCGCCGGACCGTACAGCACGGCCGCAATACCTGCCCCTCGGCCCACCGCAGGTGAGAATAGCTGTCTGCCGATTGACCACACTAGCACGCAGGCGAATCCTCCTATCCCGACCTGAATCACGCGCAGTACCCACAGGCCCGCTTCCTCCTGCATCGCGGCTGCGCACAACGCCGCATAAAGTGGCGAGTACCATCCTCCATCTCCCACCCCTCCCACATAGTGCGCCGCATCTCCTACTACCACTTCCCCCAAAGCGCTCTGCTCCCACTGCCACATGTGCGCGAGCCGCACGGCAATACCGGCCGCCAACAGCCCTCCCCACTCCCAAGCATTCGCGCCCTTCATCGCCAATCCTTCTTACACGATCCAAACGCATTCTTTTGCTTTCCAATGCCCATCTAGTGAAGACCTGCGAACACGCTTACGAAAGTCGTATTGGTCGTGACCGCGTCTGAGAATTCGAAATCCCTAGTCCGCAACCGCGTCCCGGCCAAGGCCACGATTTTATACCCGAGGTACGTGGAGCGGTTGGTCAACTGCAGCCCCAGCGACACAGACCTGAAGTCGTTGGCATCCTCCGCAAAATCCTCGTTCCAGAGGTACTCTAGGCCCCCTTGCAGCGTACTATCGGTGAGGAAATCCATTTCCACGATGACGCTGAACAACTCTCTTAGCTGTTCGCGCCGCTCCTCGCCAAACAAGCCGCGCGTCTGTTTGAGGAACTCGCTTTTCCAGCGTGGCTCGACGGTCAAAACGCCTATTTGACGGCGGTACCTGATTTTATTGATCGCCCCAAAGAAGAAGTCGCTTTTGCGCAGTTCGAGTTCTTCGCGCGTGCGCTCGTCCATGAGCTGATGAAACAACGTGTAATTCACCCTCGTCTCGAGTTTCGTCCGGCCGATGTGGACCTTGTGCCCGGCGAAGAAATGATTCACCCACGTGTCGCGCGCGAGCATGGGATCCTCTACCTGCGTCAATGTGCCCCCATCGATGGACTGGCTGGGCAGCCATTGAAGCAGGCGATTCGGGATGTCGTCCTCGACGCGCTTCGACATCTCGAACAGTTTAAAATCACCCCAGCGCGCCGAACTGCCGTCCATTTTCACGAGCGCGTAGTACTGCTCATTCTTGTGGTCCGACGATATCAGGTGCTCGCGCATTCCGCCGCCAGCTATCTGTAGTCTGGGCGTCAAATCATACGCGGCATATACGTTGAACCCTCTGTGGTCCTTGCGGTAAGGATAGTCCGGCTGATCGTCGTTTTCGAACTGGTCCACCCAAAAGTTGTTGTTCATGTCAACACCGAACAGGAATTCCGGCCGGTCGACGTCAAAGCGCAGGAACGGCTCGTCGTAATCGGGTCGGCGATTGGCGCGGACCGCGTTGTCGTTCTGGTTGAAATCGGGGATGAAGTCGTTGTTCTGGTCCCAGCCGGGAAAAACGCGGTCATCGCCGGGCAGGAAGTCGAAGCGGACGTTGTCCGGGTAGCGGTCGTGGTCGTCGTTGTCATCGACGAATTCCACTAGCCCACGGCGCGGACTCTCGTAGTCAATTTGGCCGTTGCCGGCGGTCACAAATGTCGTGGTGTTGTAGTGCGGGTCCATGCCGAAGGCCTCCGCGAATAGGGAGACAGGACCGGCCCGCTTCCAAGCATTGATGAACCAAGCGGGCCGGTACGGCTTCCCTGCAAGTCCCGAACTCGTGCTGTGCCGCTCTAGGTTCTGGTTGGGGAATTTACGATAGTTCCAATTGAGGTCAGCCTCGCCGTAGAAGTTGAAGCCGTGCACATCGAGCAACTCGAAGGTTGCGCCCATGATATGCGTGGCTGTCGGCAGGCCGTATTCAAAGCCCACGGTGCGGATATTTGACACATCCTGTACGTTCCCCTCCGCCCGCTCCACCAGCAGCAACACGGTCTGGCCTTGCCGATTGATCTGTCTGTTTGAAGTAGTCCAAATCTGGTAGTCGTTGCCCACCACCAACTCGAATTCCACCTGCATGATCGAGTCCTTTAGGGCCCTCGCGTTTGCGGTGAAACGAGGATTGTCGAAATCGTATTTCAGTCGGATCTCCTCAGTTCCATCCGCGGCGAGGAATCCAGCGCGCTGAAATCCTCCAGAGATCGCCGGGCCAAAGCCGATATCCGTCCCCCGATCTACGGTTCCATCCTTATAGGTGATAACCACGTCGGAGCCGGATTCAAAGAATGCAGCTCCGCCCACCCCATCCTCTGGGGAATCGTCGCGCAGAACCACCTCGACAAAGTCGATCGTCTGATTCTGATCGATCGTCAGTCCGCCCTTGAACGGATTGCCCGCCAACTCGTCGCTCAAGGTGTTCGACTGATGGGCGTTGATCATGGTCAGCCCTAGTATGGCGAAGTCCGTCAGTTGGCCCTGTAGGCGTCCGCCGACCAAGATGGTATTGTTCGTGCGCTGTAGCTCTAGGTCGGCTGTGGATTCGCCGCCGGGGTTGCTAATGCGCGAGTACAATACCGTGCCCTCAACTCGATCCGTGGCAATGTCGAACTGCACCCCATCGAACGTTGGCTTGCGGAAAGTCAGCGGTGTGAGGGTCGTGTTCAATTCGCTGCTCACCGTCAGCGAATAACCGTACTGCCCCTTCTTGTCTTGGGCGATGACGACGTTTGAGAACCACTGATCAAAGCGATTCGACTTGAACAGCGTATTGCCGAACTGGGCCGGGCGGTCTTGGGCATTGTTGTATATGAGAAAGCCACGAGTCACGAAATTCCCATAGATGTCGTAAAAGGAATCCCCTTCGAGACGGATATCTACGTAGCGTTGGTACAGGGATCTGGCGTAGTTGGTGTATTCCCACTGCTGCCATTGGTACTCGTGGAATAACTCTTGGTTGACATACCAGCGCCGGAGGGCGGGATCTACGGCGTTGACTAAGACGATCAGCCCCTGGGTCCGCCCCGGTAAAGGCGCTCCGAGCGATTCCCCGATGCGCGCCCCGTAGTCGTCCCGGGCGGCGCTGCTGCCAATCTGGAAAACAAGCGCGCTCAATACGGCCCAAGCGGCTAGATATCCGCTTCTCACAAGTACCCTCCCTTGAGTTGTCCTGCCATTGCAGCCCGAGTTCAATAGACGACGCCGACGACTCGGCTGCGCCGGGTGCTGGCAAGTCCCTGCTGATCGGCTCGTCCATGCACCTGGACAATGTATAGACCCGGAGGCACGAGATCCCCTTCGTCATCTCGTCCGTCCCATTGCACCAATCGGCGTCCACCGAGCAGATTCTGCTCGAAGCGCCTCACTTCCCGGCCGGCCAGCGTCGCTATGCGGACGGTCACCGGGCGGGGTTCAAACACGCGGAACAGCGAAAAGCCGATGGTCGCCACATCGTTAATTCCGTCGCCGTTCGGAGTAAACGGGTTGGGCTGGATTTCCATATCCTGCACTAGATCGTCGGCTCCAAGTGCGCTCAGCACCAGCCCACTTCCCGGCGTCAGAGACGTCACCTCCCCGCCCCCGCCCAACTGGAACGGCAGTCCAATCGTGGCGTTCCGGCCCGCCAGCTTCAAGCGGGTTCCATGGAGGAAGACCTCGGCTGCGAACCGCAGGCGCACCAGGCGCGTCTGGCCAACCACTTTGCCCTGCCGATTTCTGGGCAGACTGTCGTACGCCTCAGCCGTGAGTCTGTCGCCGCGTTCGTCGAAAGCGGTCTCTCGCGTCAACGACGTCGCCTTGCGGAAGAATCGCACCGGCCCTCTCGCCTCCGGCGCGAGCCCGGCGAAGGTTTGTTCATCCACCTCCTCCAGACGCTCTCCGTCATCTCCCGCGAGCTTCTGGAAGTAGCGGATCGCCCCCTGTTGCTGTTCGGGAAGTCTGCTGTATGCTACTTGGTCCAGCAGAGTCCCTCCTTCGCTCGTCGGCACCTCTTCGCCCTCCTCGACGCGGCGGTAGAATGTATTGGTTCCATTACCCACTGCCCGTTCCAAGACCTCGGGGAAGCGAACTTGTAAGGAATCTCCCCGACCGCTCAGAATGCGCAGCAGGCCCCCTTCGGCTGTGGCTAGTCCCTCCTCGACGCGACTGGCGTACAATCGGTAAGGCTCTCCCGCGGCAAATTCCCCTTCCGTGCCGAGGGCGGCGTCGATTAACTCCATATCTAAGGCCGGCTCCGAGCGCAGCCGCAGTTCGTCGAACCCGGGACTCGGATTGGGGCGCTCCACGACCGCGGCGCTGACGAACACCGCAAAGGTGTCGCGCCTGCCCGGGACGACCTCCTGAGGCCAGATTTCCCCGGCCAGTCCAACGACCGAAGGATCGGTGTACTCCATGCTCACCGACTTGATGGCTGGCGGATCGGCCCCCGCCTCGGCCTTTAGGCGCGCCTCAATCTGGACGAAGCGGCGCAGACTCGGGGAAGTGATTTCGGCTCCCGGCCGGATATAGGCTTCGCTCCATTCGCTCCAGTCAGCCGTGGGAACAAAGACGGTGTCGATCGGTCCTCGGAGAAAGAAGGCGAGTGTTTTGTGCTTTTTCGCCGTGACTTCGCCGCCGCCCGAGTTGTAGTACTTGATCTGGCGCTCGACCTCGCTGCCCGTCCGGGTTCTCAACTCGACGCTCGTCCCCGGAGGGGTCTCCGCCTCCCAGTTTATCGATACGAGATTAGACTGCTCGGGCACTGTTAGCGGGCCGGAGGTGAGAATCGCTTCTGCGGGAGGGCCTTGTGAAAAGACCATGAACTCGCCAATCCCTGGAGTCCGGCTGATCGTGACCGTGCCGCCTGGATCGTTCTCGAGAGCGCGAAACTCGAAGAACCGCACCTGCCGGGCCGGTTCCAGTACGTCGGCCATTTCGAGGAAGAATCCCACGCTGGAATTGATCTCCCGCTCTTGGGAGCTGATTCGCGTGAATTTCAGTTGTCCCTCCGAATCGCGCTCTCCCGCGCTACCCCGGAGCAAGTAGCCCCGGATCGAAGGCGACTGGAAGTAGCCTTGGGATAGCACCCGGAACTCTTTGGCCCACACGGTCCCGCCGAGGTCGGCGATCATCATATTCTCTGTCGGGGTTTCTTCCAGCCAATAATTGTTCTGGTAGAAACTGGCCAATACTCCGTCGAAGGCCTGCTCCCCTCCCCCGCTGGGGAGCTGTTGGAGGATACTTCCTCCGCCCTCGATCATGTTGAAGGCCACATTGTCGCCCCAGCCCCACACATCTACTTCCGCTAGGCGAGGCAGTTCGCGGCGGAAGAAACGCCTCTCGCCGCGGCGGTCTGCGGGCAGTTCGAAATAGGTCGTCGAATCCACCGGCTCTCCCCGACCCGTCTCGCTCTTCGAGAGGTATTCGATGTCGCCGCGCGCCTCGACGGGCAGCGCCAGATATTCGCTCTCTGCGATCTCTTCGGCTCGGCCTCCCTTGGTGTCGGTCACCTGAAAGCGAATCGTTTCGACGAGCTTCCCGTTCCAACTCAAACTCGCCCTCGGTTGCTCCAGTTGCTTCTCCACCAAGCCACTCTTAGCGGCGAGCAACAGGCCGCTTGTTTGCTCGGCGTCGATGACGATTTCCCGTTGATCTTCGTTGATACCGGGAAGCGGCTCTAGGACCTCAAACTGGAAATTCGCATCTTCCTCCACTAGCGGAAATTGGGCGTCTTCGAGGAACAAGAGAAGACGGCGGAAGGGGTCCCCCAATTCCTCATCGACGTATTGCAACCGGATCCGCTCCACTGGAATCGTCCGCCCCAGCGAAATTTCCACCCACCAGTCTTCGGTGGGATCGTTGCGATCTGGCTCCCAGAACGTCGTTGGATCTCCATCGACGAGATTGGGCGCTAGTTCCAAATTCGAACCGGCCCTACTGGGACCGGGACGGAGGAAGTGGTCGAAAACGGGATTGCCGGCGGTGTCCTCCTTGAAGTTGCCCTTCACATCGACGGCTCGAGTGCTGTCCAGATTCATCACTCGAGCTTTGTCTGAGCTAATGTCCACTTGTCGCCTGAAAGACCGATCATCTAGGACATTGTAAACGGTGCGAAAGTCCCGGACCCGCACTGTCCCGCTGCGATCCAGATGCACCAAGTGGGTGGGCATTTTCCACGTCTGCCAGTGCGCTAGGCGGTCCACGACGAGTTCGTTGCCCCGCAGATCGAATCCTGCTGCCGTTTGGGCCTGCACTGGTTTTAGAGTCAGCCCTCCTCCAAACCACAAGATCGGACCTGCCGCGACAAACCAGACCAGAATTTTACGAGAGGTCTTCATCCTCTACATTTCCTCCGCTTCACCAACGGGAAGGTCGTAGAGCGTTATTTGGTTTTGGTGTTGCTCCCTGAGCTTGCGAATAAGGCCCGCCATGGCTTCGTCCTTTCGCGCCTTGAGCAGCAACCGGCGCGCTTCTGAGCGGGCCTCGTCATACGGCTGCACCTCCGGCTCTATGTGCCCTAGCACCTCAAAGACCGCAAAGCCGTCCCCGACGGGCACCGGGCCTACGACGTCGCCTGTCTCGGCGTCGAAAGCCCCCGCGACCAACTCCGGAAAGTGCGCCTCGTGAATGCGGAAAAATCGCCTTATTCCCTGCAATTGGGGGTGGACGTGGCGGGCGACTAACGGGCGCTCGAGGAGTCGGACGAGTTCTGCTCCCGCATCGATCTCTTCTCGCAGATCCCGCGCCTGTTCCCAAGTGTCCACATAGAGACGCCGGATGACGACGGACTCCGGCACTCGGAACTGCCCCTCATTGCGGTCGTAATATGCGCGGATGTCTTTTTCCGCCATGGGACCGCTCTCTGCCGCGGCCTGCTCCTCAAGGGCTTCTAGCATCAACTGTTGTTGCTTCTTTTCGGCGAATTCTTGGAACTCGGGCTCTTTATCCCACCCTTGGCTGCGGGCCGACGCCGCGAACAGATAGACCGGCAGCACCTCGGAGCTTGCCAACTGCATCACGTGGCCGCTGTCCCTCAAGGCACCGCGGAAGCCAATGCGCAGCAGCGCGGTCAAAAAGTCGCGCACGGTCAGGGAGTCTCCGTCAAAGTCGCACAGCACCCGGGTGCCCAATGGCTCCGCGAGGTGCTGAGGAGCGACACTAGTGCCGCCGAGTGCGAGTGCGGCTTCCAGCCCCTGCGACTTCACGCGAAGTTCTAGCTGGCGGGCCAGTTGCTCGTACTCTTGGTGGCTTTGCCGGCTCCGGCGCTCCCTAAGCGTCCGTTCGTGCACCAGATCCCACACATCCGCCAAGGGCCGCGAGCGCGTATTTTCGAACTGGTAGATCTGCCACGCCCCCCCTAAGTCGGCGACAGGAGCAAGACGCCCATCTTGAGTGGAGAAGAACACTTCCTCTGGTATGCGGTAGCGGGCTAGGGCCTCGCGGCCAATCCAGTCGCCTAGCGCGAGCGAATCCATCGCTCCGTACGAATGCGCCACCTCTGCTAACTCCGCCCCAGAGCGGATTCGCCCGAGGGCTTCCGCTAGCAGGTTTTCGTCGGCGACGATGAGCCGAGTGAGGAGGCGCTCCTTATCGAACCCCAAGCGGAGAAAGGTCCGCTCTACATCGTCTGCGGAAACGGCGATTTCCGCGATTCCACTTCGCTCTCTGTATAGCTGCGCCAGCCAGCGGCGTTCTTGGTGGACTAGTTCGCGTTGAATCTCGGCGTCGGCAGCGAGTCCTCGGCGGCGGGCTTCCGCGAGAATGAGGTGGTGGTCAATGAGCGACCAGACGTGATCCGCGACCGCGACGCGACTGGTGTCTTGGCTGCGCAGCCCTTGGGGCAGCCGTTCTACAAACTGCTCTACCTGCGACAGCGAGATTTCGGCGTCGCCGATCCGGGCAACGACCGGATCTCCTTGACCACAGGCGACCACCGCGATTGCGATTAGGACGAGGATGATTTTTGGCTCCATATAGTTCGTAAGTATTTATTTTTTAGCAGTTTGTGAATGTAAAAATCCTATTCCCATAAATCTTTATTTATCAACAACTTATAAAAATTATCTGAAGTGTTGGTCAAGATAATCTCTTCAACCTAAGTCCGTCAAGTAATTTAAGCTCTCTGAGGCTCTATTGTTCGGCAGGCAAATCTATCGCGGTCCATGACCTTAGCGTTGCCCGCCGGTAGTAGGCTCTAGCACAAACAGCGTTTGATCCGCTTCGACGTTCACCAGATGCTGCACGCCCCCAGCGGGCCAACGCACTGCGACTGAATCCACTGCGGCGTGCGGCCCTAGGCCGAAGTGGAGCCGCAACTCGCTGTGACTTAGGTAGCTCCCGGCCCCCCGTACCTCCCGGCACTGCCTCAGCTCTCCAGTTCGAATACAGACCTGTGCGCCAATTCCATCCCGGTTGCTCGATTGTCCTTGCAGCTTCACCCCGAGCCAGTGATGCTCATTGCCGCCCTCGTTGCGCAAAAGGGAAAGCCGGTCTCCGATATTGGCTATTAGCAGATCGACAGCGCCGTCTGCATTCCAGTCTGCTACTGCACTCCCCCGGCTCACTCGAACTTGGGCCATTCCCGGGCCGGATGCGGTGCCTACTTCGACGAACCGGTTCTCGCCAACGCTAGCTGCGCCGTTGTTGTGGAACAGCAGATTGCGCTGCGGGTAGGAAGTGGATGGGTCGAAGCGATCGACGTTATCCAAGACGTGCCCATTGGCGACGAATAGGTCGAGCCATCCATCGCTGTCGAAGTCGAAAAATGCAGTCCCAAATCCCAATAAAGGGAGCGTCACCCAGCCAGTCCCCGAACTGTACGTGGCGTTGGCAAAGAAACCCATCCCTGTGTTTTGGTAGAGATCGTTTGGCTCTCCTTGGAAGTTGGTGACCGTCAGATCTGGAAAGCCGTTGTTGTCGTAGTCGCCGAAGTCAACTCCCATGCCGGCCTCGGCCTGCCCCGACAGTCCGTAGGCCGTTCCCGAGGCCGCTCCCACTTCCTCAAAGATCCCATCACCTTGGTTGTGGTAGAGGAAGTTGGGATTTCCGTCGTTGGCGACGTAGAGGTCGGGCCAACCGTCGAGGTTGTAGTCGCCGAAGACGACCCCCAGTCCCCTTCCGGCAATAGCGCCTGTGTTCTCCCGGTCGCTGATGTCGGCAAACCGCCCATTTTGGTTGCGCAGCAGGCGATCTGGACTTGCGGGAAAGCTGGACGGTCGCGGATAGGCTGCTGGCAATTCTTCGCCCTCTACCTGTGCCAGTGACAGATCGGCGAGGTAGGGAGCCAGCTCCCCAGTCTGACGCTCGGGATCAAATTCGACGTAGTGGACCACATATAGGTCTAAGTCGCCGTCCAGATCGATGTCGCCGAAAGCAGCGCCCGTGCTCCACAGGCTGTCGGCGAGTCCGGTGGAGCTAGAAACCTCGGCAAACTGGCCGTTCCCGTTGTTGCGGTAGAATGCATCGAATCCGTAGTTGGTCACGAGGAGGTCCGGGTCGCCGTCGTTGTCGCAATCGCCGACCGCACAGCCCATGCCAATCCCGCCGTGGTCCACCCCCGCAGCAGCACCTACTTCGGCAAAACGGCCTGCGGCAGTCTGGCGGAAGAGGGCGTTGACGGGTGCCTTGCCGGAGGTTTCGGGCGGCGGGACTACGGGCGCGCCGTTGACGGCGTACACATCGAGCCGACCGTCTCCGTCGAAATCGAGAACGCAGACGCCACCTCCCATCGTCTCGGGCAGGTAGTGGCGTCCCCAAGCTCCGGTCTCGTGGTGGAATATCAAGCCCGTCTCCTCGGCCACATCCACGAAGTGGACAGGCGTCGGACCTGTTGCGCCGAGCGGACTGGCAACCATATAGAGCACTATGATCAGCTTGGTCTTTTCCCACACTTGGGTCATCGCCGTTTGCTCTCTAACACTCGCTCGGCTCGCTCAATCTTGGCGGCTAGTGCTGTATCGCTCGGCGTTGTCTCCGCGATGCGACGCCAGTTCTCTAGCGCCTTCTCCAGCGCCCCGTCCAAAAAGTACGCGTCTCCGAGTATCTCCCTTGCACCGTGAAATGTAGAGTCGATCGCTAGGGCCTTTGCGGCCGCTTGGCGCGCCTGCCCGGCTTGGCCCAGATCGCGGTAGGCGCGTGCTACATTGGCCCAAAGAGGGGCCTGTTGCGGAGCGTCGCGAGCAGCGGCCTCAAATTGCGCGACGGCCTTTGCATGGCGGCCTCTGGCGTGGTAGATCAGCCCTAGATTGTTGTGCGCCGTGGCCAAGGTCGAATCGCGCGCGAGGGCTTCGACAAAGAGAATCTCGGCTTGCTCCAACTCCCCCACGGACATCGCAAGGGTGCCGAGACCCTTGTAGGCGCGCCCGTACGAAGAATCCGTTGCCAACGCTCGCCGGTACGCCTGCTGCGCCAGCGCCAACCGCCCCATCCGGGCGTACGCCACCCCCAAGTTGAAGTGCGACTGGGGACGATTCGGATGGCGGGTGGCGGCGTCGCGCAGGGGGCGGAGTTCCTCTTCTTCTTGGCGTATTTTCTCTGCCCCTTTGAGGATCAGCCGGGCACTGTCGGCCTTGCCTTGGCGGGCCATTGCCTGGCCTAACCCCACTAGGGTCTGGGGGTCGTACGGAGACCAACGCGCTGCTTCTTGGAGGGATCGTTGGGCGCGTTCCAGTTTGCCTTGCTGCAGATAGGTCAGGCCCAGTTGGCGGTGGGCTTCGGCCGATGGTATTCGCTCCAGCAGGCTGGCGTACACTGTGGCGGCGCTGTCCAGTTCGCCCTCGCGTTGGTGGACGAGTCCGAGGGTATAGCGACCCCGCTCGTGATCGGGGTCGAGTTCTAGGCTCTGCTGCAACAGGGCCTTGGCCTCAGTCGCCTTGCCCTGCTTTTCGTAGAGAAGCCAGCCGAGCCGAGCCAAAGGATCCGCTAGGGTTGGATCCAGCTCTGCTGCTCTGCGGAAGCGGTCCTCGGCCTCTGCAAAGCTGCTGAGCTCCACTAGGGCTGCGCCGAGCAAATTGTTGAGTTGGGCGTGGTTCGGGGCGACCTCCAAGGCTTCTCTGAGGACTCGTTCGGCTTCTTTGGGCTGACGGACATTGAGCAGATTGTGCGCTTTGTTGATAGCGGCAGCCGCAGCAGGGGGGGCCGTTCCAACCTCTGCAACCTGAGGAGCGGCCCGTTCTTCTTGGTAGCCGCAGTCCGCGACGAGAATCGCCTTGAATAACAGCAAGGTGCCTAGCGGGAGTCGTCGCCTCATTCAGAGTCCATCCTCTCCCCATCTCCTCGGGCTGTGAGTCCGTCTTGGTAGTGGATCAGGTAGAAACGATCGGCGGTCAGGTTCTGGTAGTGCTGTACCTGCCCGGAAGGCCAGCGCACTTCCAAGTAGTCCACAAGGCGCGCTGTTCCCAGCCCGATGAAGAGGCGCGGGTCGTTTTGTCCCATAAACCCGTCGCCACTGAAGACTTGGCGATGCTGCTCGCGGCCCCCCGCGCGCACTAGGACGTAGGTGCCAATCCCGTGGCGGTTTCCAGGTGGACCGCGCAGGTCTAATCCGAGCCAGTGATGAATGCGATCGCTGTCGTTGCGTAGTAAACTCGGCGGCGCGTCGAGATTGGCCACTACAATATCGGGGTCGCCGTCGCCGTCTAGATCGCCATGGATTGCGCCGCGACTCACCCTTGCCAAGTCAAACCCAGAGCCGACGCGCCCGCTGACCTCTGTAAATTGGCTGCCCCCGTCATTGCGGTATAGCTGGTTTGTCTGCGCGTAGTGTAGCCCACTGCCGACAGAGTCAATGGCAGGCATGAGGTGGCCGTTGGCGACGAATAGATCGAGGTCGGTATCGCAGTCGTAGTCGAAAAAAAAGGTGGCCCACCCCATAAAAGGGCGACTACTGCCGGCTAGCCCGGCTTGGCCACTGATGTCGGAGAAAAATCCAGTGCCTGTATTCTCGTAGTAGGTGTTGTGGTCCTGGGAGAAATTGGTGACGAAGATGTCGCACAAGCCGTCGCCGTCGCCGTCGCCAAGAGCTACCCCCATCCCGGCTTGAGATCGGCCATCGCCGCTGAAGGCAGCACCCGATGATATGCCTATATCAGCGAATTTCTCGCGACCGTCGTTGCGCAATAGGGAATTGGCGTGTCCATCGTTGGCCACATACGCGTCGAGATCGCCGTCCGCGTCGAGATCGCCCCAGGCAACCTGCATGCCATAACGGGGTGGGTTGTCAATCCCCGCAGCCGCACTCACGTCGCTGAAGGTGCCGTTGCCGTCGTTGCGGAATAAGACATCTCTTTCTGCGTTGAAGCCGGCTGGGCCGCAAGCGGCCTTTATTCCCCTGTGATTACACCACTTGTCGTAGAACGGGGGGCCATTGAGTTCGAACTCGATGTAGTTTGCGACGTAGAGATCGAGATCGCCGTCGAGGTCGTAGTCGGCAAATGCCGCGCCGATTGCCCAGCGATTGTCATCGACGTTGGCGAGCGCAGCCACATCGGTGAAGCGCCCCCCGCCCTCATTGCGGAGCAAGGCGTTGCGACCCCAGCGCGTGACGTAGAGATCGTCGTCCCCATCGAGGTCGTAGTCGGCCGGCGTGGCCCCCATGCTCCATCCCTGCAAGCCGGCGCCGCTACCCGCTGTTGCGTTGGCGAACTGCCCTCCATCGTTGCGAAATAGGGCGTTTGCCGGAGCCCCTTCTCCTTCGAGGTGAGAACCGATGGTAAAGTACAAATCGGGGTCCCCATCGAGATCGTAGTCCCACGCAGTCACCCCCGCGGCTTGGGTTTCAATTATGTACTTCTTTTCGGGAGTACCTGAGACATTGGTAAAGTCAATACCCGACTCCCGCGCCACCTCGACGAAGCGAGTCTCGGCTGCCGCTTTGGTGAGGATTGAGGCTAGCAGCAAAACCACCGCCACCGCATTTGCTCTACCGCCTGTGGAGAGCCTATCATAGGGCATTGCTTTTTCCCCGGTATCGCTATAAAACCGACAATTATGAACTGACGTTACGCACGGGTATCGGGTATGGGATGCTTCGACTCCGCTTTGCTCCGCTCAGCATGACAGGCAAAGGAAAAGACCGGTCTTTGTCATGCTGAGCGAAGCGAAGCATCCCAATCGCGAGATGTCCGCCAATTTTGGCGATGATTAATCTATTGCTAATTAGGGAGCTTAGAAAACCAAATGGACCCGCAACCTCTCAAGGGAAAAAACGCCATTGTCACCGGTGCAGCTCGCGGCATAGGCCGCGCCATTGCTCAGCGCCTCGCCGACGAGGGTGCCCAAGTGGCCATCTTAGATATCGACGTCGATGGCGCGCAGCGGACGGCTGCTGAAATAGGCGGTTCGACCATCGGCCTTGCCGTCGATGTAGCCCAGGCCGCTTCGGTTGACCGGGCCTTTGCCCAAGTTGCCGACCAGTTGGGCGGCCTCGACATCTTGGTCAACAACGCCGGCATTGTCGGCACGGACACGCCGGTCAAAGATTTGGCCGAAGACGACTGGGACCGCGTCCTCGACATCAATCTCAAGGGAACCTTTCTGTGTTCGCAGGCGGCTTTGCGCTACATGCTGCCGCAACAGAGTGGGGTCATCTGCTCGCTGGCCTCTATCTCCGGCAAAGAGGGCAACGCCAATATGGCTCCGTACTCCGTATCCAAGGCGGGCGTCATCTGCTTTACCAAGACGCTGGCCAAAGAGGTCTTGGACTGCGGCATCCGCGTCAATTGCGTGGCTCCGGCCCTGATTGACACGCCGATATTGCAGGGCATGGACCAGGAGCGCGTCGATTTTTTGACCGCCAAAATTCCCCTCGGCCGCTTGGGCCGCCCCGAAGAAGTGGCGGCGACCATTTTATTCTTGGTCTCGGACGAATCGACCTTTGCCACGGGCCAGTGCTTTGACGTGAGCGGCGGTCGGGCGACCTATTGAGTTGTGGAACTGTTTTCCCTAGTCGGCCAGATAGCGGCGGATGGCGTTTTCCGTGATTTTGGACACGGCTTCATCGACCAAAATGGAAGCGGGCCAGCAGATGGAGCCAACTGAAAAGACTGCACCGCCGCTGGCGGTCGCGTGCTCGACGATTTCGGCACCGCCTTCTTCCGGATTGAGCCCCTTGGCTAGTAGCCGCGTATTGGTCGGCGACTGCGGCGAGATTTTGTCGGTTTCGTGGCCCGAGGCCCCGCCCGGTATGCGCTGATGCAGGCTTTTTTCGCCGAATACATCGCCGTTTTTCAGGCCCGTCCCCGCAAAACACCAGTGGGTATCGTCTAATACCCGGTACGGTGCGGCGGTCATGATGCCGCTATAGGAAAAGACCACGCCCAATAAGTTGGCCTCTGATTCCACCCGCCGGTCAAAGCGGCTCTCGTACTCCCGTCCATCTGCGGCGAATTGGGGCTCGGAATGGCTCCAGTCGGTGTTGTGGTACACGATGCGGTGGTCGTCGAGGAATTCGACCTCGCAGTTGAGTCCGTTGCCGCCCAAGTACAGCAAGCGCCCGCCGCGCTCGAAGACCCAGTTCTTGAGCCGGAAGTACATCTCCTTGGACCAGTACTCGGGATGGGTGCTGATCACCAGCACTTTGTACTGGTCGAGGGGCACCTGATCAAAGTGAAATTGCGTCTCTCCGTACAAGTCGTAATCAATGCTCTGGCGCTCCATCCAGCCGAACAAACGCCATTCGGCCGCGGCCATGTGGCAGCCTTGGCGGCCGGCAATGGGATCGGTCAGACCCTCGTCCTCGTCGATGTGGTTGTACGGGTCGGGCCGTTCCAGCGACAGCGGCGCGTACGTCTCCGCATTGTACGTGCGGTGCTCTTTTTCGGTGTAGCGCTTTAGTTCGAGGCGCGAGTTGATGGTCGGCGTAGCGGGGAAGCAATCGGCGTGGATGTAGTTGCTGCGGCCGCCAAAGCTATTGTACGCGTTCCAGTTGATGTCCGAGGCCAGCACGGCCACCGGTGCCGTAGGTTGGGTCGGAGCCACGACCCAAGGGAAGGTAAAGAAGTGCCCTTCCTTGTCGCGGGCGTGCAGGTAGTACAGCCCCGAGCGCTGGGGAGCCTCGACGAGTTGGTTCAGGGCTTTGCTGTGATACCCGTGCTTATTCCACTGCACGCCAGTCTGGGTGTAATCGCCGTCGGGCGTGATCTGCATATTGGCCCGCGGCCCGTGCTCGTCAAAAGTGCCGATGCGGCGGATGAACTCCTTTTCACTGCCGTAGCGCCACAGTTCCAGTTCGTACTCGACCACCCCGTGCACTCGGAATTCGGCCCGTTCCCCGCCGCGCACGCATTTGGGCCACATATAGCCCAGCAGCCCGTCCGACAATAGGCGAAACTGGTATGGCTGGTCTTGCCGCACCTCCATGTGGACGATCTTTGAGCCGTGGCCCGGCCCGCCCAAGACGACTTCGTACTCCCCAGGTTCGATATCCGCGTACACTGCGCCCGAAATACTCGAGCGCGCCGTTGCAACCCGGCCGGCGCGGCGAAACTCAAACAGCATATCGGCCAAGGCGACATAGCGTTCATTGCTGACGTATCCGACGAGCATGTCAATCCTCCCAATTGAGTGTGAATCGTTGTGCTCTCAATTCCAATCGAGTGCTAAACCCGTTGTTAGGCTAAAATCGCTTCCATCCACTCCATGGAGCGGATCGCTATCGCGCTGGAATGCCACGGACGTAGTCGAGGATAGCGCTTCGGTGATCGACACTTGCAAGACCACGTCCCACAAAACGCGATAGTCGTCGAATTGCCGCACCGCGGGCTGCACGTAGGCCGTTCCCGCTAGCTGAGTCGTTTCACCGAGCTTGATATCGGCCGACAAGTAGTTGCTCCAGCGGACAAGAGAAGTCCGAGCCGCATGGTCGTCTGCCGGTGTGAGCTCATTTCGCTCGTGCTCGAACATAAGCGACGAGCCTAGCCAAAAAGACGACTCTCCCCCGGCGATGAGAGCCAAACGGATGCCGCTGCCGACAAGGCCGCGAAAATCCAAGCGCCGGGATCGGTCGTAATTAACTTGTCCGAAGGCTTCGCCATGAAGCCGCGAGCCCAAGGCTCGGACATAGCGCAGATGCGCCAGCGCTTCATTGGAAAAGCGCTCCTTACCCTCCCAGCCGGCGTCGCCTGAGCCGATAAAAATGAACGTGTCCTCGGCGCGGCCGTAACTGAGGGAAAGCTCGGGACCGCATTCGAATAACTCGACATTGCCGGCCCGCAACGTCAGGTCAATCGCCACGGAACCGAAAAACCCCGCTTGATCGTCTCGGCGCAGGCTTTCGATATCGACTTGTGCCCACAGGGGATTCGCCAGCCAGACTAGGGGCGCTAGCAAGAGGCAATAGGGCTTCATTGCCAACGACGCACCTATTACAGCCCCCGCTCGGGATCGACGTCCGCTGAGTAGTCGATGCCCGCAAGGCCAAAGCCGAAAAGCCCCAGAAATTCCGCGCGGTAGCTCTCGATATCGGACAGCGATTCGAGGTTGTCAGTATTGACCTGCTCCCACAGTGCAGCGACTTCCCGCTGCACGTCTTCGCGCATTTCGCGGTCGTCGATGCGGATGCGCCCTTCGGCGTCAGTGGAGTCATCTGCATAGAGGTAATCGGCGAAGAGGCGATGCATCTGCTCGATGCAGCTTTCGTGGCAACCCTTTTCCTTCATCACCTTGTACAGCAGCGAGATGTAGAGCGGCACGACGGGGATGGCAGCGCTCGATTGGGTCACCATGGCCTTGTTGACGGAGATGTGGGCACTGCCGCTTTTAGCTTGCAGAAGTTCGTCGAGGGCCTTGGCCGTCTTTTCCAGATGATTCTTGGCGTGGCCGATGGTCCCGTCGCGATAGACTGGGTGGGTAATTTCAGGGCCGATGTAGGTATAAGCGACCGTGCGAACGCCGTCGGCGAGCACGCCCGCTTCGTCGAGCGCTTCGATCCACATCTGCCAGTCTTCCCCGCCCATGACTGCGATGGTGTGGGCGATCTCTTCTTCGTTCGCCGGGTCGATGGCGATGTCGGAAACTTCGCCGGTCTGGACGTGGACGGTCTTGTTGGTGTAGGTGCCGCCGAGGGGCTTGAGGACGGAGTTGAAATTTTCGCCGGTGCGCGGATGCGTCCGCCGCGGCGAAGCTAAACTGTAAACGACCAAATCGACTTCTTGCAGGTCCTCGCGGATGGCGGCGATGGTCTCGGCCTTGATCTCGTCGGAGAAGGCATCGCCGTTGATGCTGCGGGCGTAATAGCCGGCGTTGCGCGCAGCCTCGTGGAAGGCCGCGCTATTGTACCACCCGGCCGTTGCCGTGCGTTTGCCGGCTGCTGGCCGCTCGAAGAAGACTCCGAGCGTAGCCGCACCTGAGCCAAAGCAGGTGGCAATGCGCGACGCCAGCCCGTAGCCGGTCGAAGCGCCGACGACGAGAACTTTCTTTGGGCCGTCGAAGGAGGGTTGGCGTTTGACCCAGTCGATTTGGTCTTGGACGGCGCGAGCGCAGCCGTCGGGATGGGCCGTAGTGCAGATGAAGCCGCGAACTTTGGGTTGGATGATCATGGGATTCCCTTGGGTTGAGATTAAGGCAAACCGTTAAATAATGATTCGCGCTGTGGTCGGGCGCAAATGGTCCGCTTGACTGACCTGTTTCGGCGGAATCGTTATACTTGCAGTTATAGGGAGGAACTGATTTGGCGGAACGACCGAATTTTGTCTGGATAAATACACATGATGTAAGTGCGAGGAATTTAGGGTGTTATGGCGACGATTATGCCACAACCCCTCATCTCGATAAGCTGGCTGAAGAAGGCGTTCGCTATGCGAATGCCTTTGCCTGTGGGCCTATTTGCTCACCCGCGCGCACAAGTATTTTTACCGGCATGCATCAAACGACTGTGGGTACGCATCATCACCGAAGTTTTACCAGACGTCCTGACTTTGTGCAAATGTTGCCGCATTATCTGATGGCAGCAGGGTATAACTGTTCGGCGATCAATACTGATTTGAACACCGACATTGACCCTGACGAATGGGCAGCCTATCAGAGCAATGATGCGCTTTTGGAGCAGGCGGATGAGAAGCCTTTTTTTGCCGTCCATAGCTTCGGTGAGTCCCACGCCAGTGTATTTAAACTGACTCCAGAGCAAGCGCGAGAACAGCGGTCGAGTTTGTTGACGGATAAAGAATTGCACGATCCCGACAATGTACCGCTGCCCGTTTTTATGCCTGATACGCCGCTTGCGAGAGAGCGCACCGCCCTTTTTTACGACGGATTGATGCAGGTTGATCGGCACGTGGGCGAGGTGATAGAAAATCTGGTATCCGCAGGTGTGCTGGACAATACGATTGTCTTCTTTTGGTCTGATCACGGCACAGGTTTTCCGAGGGGCAAGACGCACGTTTATGAAGATGGTTTGCGGGTGCCGTTGATTATTCGCTTTCCCGAGAAATACCAACATCTGGCACCAGGACCGCCGGGAACGGTGGTGGATGATCTGGTGATGACGATGGATATGGGCGCATCTGTTTTGAGCATGATGGATGCGCAGATTCCCCAACACTTTCAAGGACAGGCGTTTCTGGGTAAGCAAAAAGAACCGCAGCGCGATTATGTCTGTGGGGCGCGGGATCGCTTGGACAATTGCAATGAGGTGATTCGCACGATTCGGAGTGAGAAATACCGCTACATCCGCAACTTTTTGCCTCATCGCCCCTATGCTTCGTTTTGGCCAGATGGTGGTTTCTTTGCGACGCCACCTGAAAAAGGAACGCCTGAGCACGACTTCTGGGATACGTCGTGTCTGCCCGGAGAGCAGAAGGTGCACGATCCCGATGGGGTGTTTTTGCTGCCGATTTCCGAAGCGTATTCTGCATATTTGATCTGGCAGGCAAAGAAGCCATTTGAAGAACTGTACGATGTTGAGAATGACCCGGAAGAGATTGCCAATCTGGCTGATGATCCCGAATACAGCGATCTCAAAGATCAGATGCGAGCGCAGTTGTTTGCGTGGATGATTGAGACGCGAGATCTGGGGCTGATTGATGAAACTGAGATGATCGTGCGAGCGAGTGAGGGCGTGAATTACGAAGTGGGCGCACATTGCGAAAACTATGCGCATATTCTGGAGACAGCCGATTTTCCGCGCTTAGGTGAAGCTGGCAGAGCTGGGTTAATGGACCGACTTGATGACCCCGATAGTGCGGTGCGCTATTGGGCGATTACCGGGTTGATGTCGTATGAGGTGGGGGATACAGTTCTGCAAAAGATCGTTCCACTTGTTCGGGATGAATCGATTAGTGTGAGTCTGGCGGCGGCTGACTTGCTTTGCCAAAACAACTGCACAGAAGTCGCGATGCCTGCATTGGAATGCGCATTGCAAAGCGATCTGCTCTGGGTGCGGTTTCGCGCGGGTGCAAATTTGTCTTTTTATCGCCGAGAGATTCTGGCGCAGATGAAGGCGTTGATCCCCGCTTTGCAAGCTGCGCTGGATAATCCGGTTTGTTACGGCCCTTTTGAACCCGATTGGGATGTGTTGATTCCGCCTGTTCAGAACACGCATCGCGCGCAAAAAAATACGATCGTTGGCGAGTGGGTTTTGCAACGCGTGATAAAGCGCATTGAACTGGCGTGATCTAAGGAGTTTTGGGTGTCTAACTGTAAAAACATAAGAACTCGGCTCGGTCCTTTACTCGTACTGCCGGTGCTTTGTGTGGCCCCGAGTGCGGCGCAAGACACAGTGCCGGCGGCGCAAGCCCTATTGGAGCAGTTCGATGAGATGTACCGCTCTACGGGCACGGCGGCGCGGATTGAGATTAAGATCGAGCGCCCGAAGAAGGTGCGGACGATGCAGATGCGCTCTTGGAGCGAGGGCGAGGACAAGGCGCTGGTCGTCATTGACGCGCCCGCCCGCGACGCGGGTACGGCCACGCTGCGGGTCGGCAGCAATCTGTGGAACTACCTGCCCAAAATCTCGCGCACGATCCGCGTACCTCCCGCGCTGATGATGGGCGCGTGGATGGGCAGCGACCTGACCAACGACGACTTGGTGCGCGAATCGTCCTACGCCCACGACTACGAGATTACAGGGGTCGGCCCGAGCGAGGAGCCGCTCGGCTGGCAAGTGAATACCGAGGCCAAGCCCGGGGTGCCGGGTTTGTGGGAGCGGGTGGAGGTCGTCTTTGCGCAGGTAGAACAGTTGCCCGTACTCGTGCGCTACTACGACCGCAAGGGACGGCTCGCGCGCACGATGCAACTCGAAGAGATCAAAAAGATGGGGGGTCGGCTGATACCCACCCGGATTGTGATCTCGCCCGAGCGCGAGGCTTCGACCCGAGCTCAGCCGAGGGAGGGCCGACGCACGGTGCTGACCTATTTACACGTGGAATTCGACGTCGAGTTGGACGAGAGCCTCTTTAGCTTGGCGCAGTTGGAGCGCAGGCGCTAAATGGCCGAAAACAGCACGCTCCGCCTAGCTTGGCGCGGCTTGGGCCGCAACCGCAAGCGTTCGATCTTGGCGATAGCGGCGATTGGGCTAGGGCAGTTTGCCTTTTTGGCCACGGCCGGGATCATGCGCGGCTATGCCGATCACTACTTCGATTCGGTGACTGGCCCTTTGGTGGGCCATGTGCAGATCGTGGCACCGGGCTGGCGCGAGGAGCGAGCCGTCGATCAGACGCTGAACGACGTCGAGGCCATGCTAGCGGCGATTCGCGGGCAGTCGCAAGTGGCGCGGGCCGTGCCGAGGATTTACGCGCCGGTGTTGGCCGCGCTGGACGAGGAAGGTTTTGTCGGGATGGTCGTCGGTGCCGACCCGGCGCTAGAAGGGGTCGCGGACGGCCTGTTGGGCAGCGAACAGTTGGCCGGACTCTTGGGAGACGGCCGAGTGCTGGTGGGCAAGGGCTTGGCGCGGCAGCACGGCATTGAGGCTGGGGCCGAACTGGCCGTGGTAGGCCAAGACATTGACGGGTCCATTGCCAGCGGGCTGTACGAGGTGGCGGCGGTTGTCGAATCGCCGGTTGAGCTCGTCAACAGCACTGGCATCGTAGCCGGGCTGCAAGACGCGCAGGCACTCCTGAGAATGGATGACGAAGCGCACGAGATTGCCGTCCGCTTGCACGAGGCCGAGCAGATCGATCAGGCCGCAGACTCGCTCCATGCGCAGCCCGCACTGCAAGGGACGGAAATCAAGCGCTGGCACGAGGTCATACCGCAGCTAGCCGGGATTATCAAAATGATGGACGTGTATTCGCTCGTGGTTTTGGGGATCGTCTGCTTGGCGTCCATCGCTGGCATTGCCAATACCATGATGATGTCCACGTTTGAGCGCCGCCGCGAGCTGGGGATGTTGCTGGCACTCGGCGCGAATCCGGGTCGGCTCTTTCGGATGGTGGCGACCGAGGCCGTGCTGTTGGGTGCGTTGGGGGTGTTGCTGGGAACTGCGCTGGGCGCGTGTTTTGCGGCGTTGACGGCTGGATCGGGTTTTGACCTCGCCGAGTTGGGCGGTGAGGAGTCCTTTGAAATGGGCTTCCAAGGCGTGCAGATAGCCTCGCGGGTCTATCCCGAAGTACGCGGATCCGACGTATTGGCGGGGGTGTCGGCCGTGCTGGTGACGGCTCTCTCGGCCTGCGTCTGGCCGCTGCTGCACGTGGCGCGGCTGGAGCCGGTGGAGGCGATGCGGACATGACTTCGGCAAGCTCAGTCGAGTCGAGCGGAAATCTGTCGATCCGATACGCCTTGCGCTCGCTGGGGCGCAGTCGCCGCCGGACGGGCCTGTCCGTCTTGGGCGTGGGGCTGGGATGCGCGATTGCGCTGTTTGCCACGGCCTTTATGCGCGGTGGCCAAACCATGCGGGTGCAGGCCATTTCCCAAAGCGGATACGGCCACCTGCGGATCGCGCCCGCAGGCTGGGAGCAGAGCCGACGCGATGAGTTGCGCTTGCAGGATTCAGCGGCTGCGCTTGAGGCTGCACGCGGTCTTGAAGGCGTTGCCGTAGTGGCTCCCCATGTGCGGGTGCAGGGCCTGTTGGCCTTTGGCACGCGGGTGGCGGGCGTCCAGCTTTTGGGCGTGGATCCAGCCGCCGAGCCGCAGCTCAACAGATTGGTGCGCACCATTGGCGAGGGGCGTTACTTACAGGCAGGAGACGAGGGCGCGGTGGTCGTCGGCAAGGCCCTTGTCGAGCGCTTGGACGTAGAGTTGGGGGATGATTTGCTGTTGACGCTGACGCGCTCCGACGGGGAGATGGAGTACGCGATGTTGCGGATCGTCGGGATCGTATCTACCGGTAGCCGCACGATTGACGAGACCATCTGCCACGCGATGCTCGCCGATGTCGAGAAGCTGACGGGCTTGAAGGGCGTGGCCGAGGTGTCGGTAGCCTTTGCGGACCCGCAACAGGTGGCTGCGCTCTCGGCCGAGCTGGCGCAGCGCGTGCAGGGCGACGAAGTGCTCACGTGGCGCGAAGTGCTGCCGGCGATGGGCGGCGACGAGGCGGCTGACCGGGCCTTTTCCAGCTTTTTTATTGTAGTTGTGGCCGCGGTGGTAATTTTGGGCGTGACGAGTGCCCAACTGACGGCCATGCTGGAAAGGAGGCGCGAATTTGCCGTGCTGATGGCGCTGGGATTGGGAGAACGCAAGCTCGTGGGCTTGGTGCTTTTCGAGGCCGTGTTCATGGGGGCGCTCGGTGCGCTGTTGGGCTTGTTGCTCTCGCTGCCGCTCGTTTGGCACACGGCGACGGCGGGGATTGATTTTTCCGCGGCGATGGGCGACGAGATGACGGTCATGGGCGTTTTCTTCGACCCGATAATCTACGCTGACATGGGGCTGTGGATGCTGCCCTACGCCTTCGGCTTGGGACTTTGTGCGACGCTGTTGGCCGCGCTTTATCCGGCTTGGTCTGCCACGCGCCTGGATCCAGCGGCAGCCCTGAGCCAGCGGGATGCGTGATCCGCAGATGGACGCAGATGGACGCAGGATAGGATGCACAGGACGATCCACCGCTCGAATCGTTTGAATCATTTCGGATTGTTATATGGATAAAGTGCTGGTAGCCGCTCAAGATGTGAAAAAGGTATTTCGGACGGGTGATATTGCCGTGGAGGCCCTGCGCGGCATAGACCTTGAAATCGGCAGCGGGGAGTTCATGGCCATCGTCGGGCCGAGTGGCAGCGGCAAGACGACGCTGCTCAATCTAATTGGCGCACTCGACGTGCCTACCGATGGACGTATTGTGCTTTTTGACCGCGATTTGGGGGCGCTGAGCCGCAGTGAGCGGGCCGAGCTGCGGCTCCGATCCTTGGGCTTTGTGTTCCAAGCCTACAACCTAGTGCCGGTGTTGACGGCGCGAGAGAACGTGGAATTCGTGCTAGAGTTGCAGGGCATGGACCCCAAAAAGCGGCGGGCGCGAGCCGAGGAGACGCTGGCTGAGCTGGGGCTAGGCGAGCTAGCCGATCGGCGGCCCAGCCAGATGTCGGGCGGCCAGCAGCAGCGGGTGGCGGTGGCGCGGGCCGTGGCCTCGCGGCCGGGCTTGGTGCTGGCCGATGAGCCGACGGCCAACCTCGACAGCGACAACGCACAGGCGCTTTTGCAGATGATGCGGCGGCTGCGCGACGAGATGGGCATGACCTTTGTCTTTTCGACGCACGATCCCTTGGTGATTTCGTATGCCTCGCGGGTGGTTACTTTGCGCGATGGCGAGGTGCTGAGCGACGAGCGCAAGGATACATGCGGCTGACGCTGGCGGTTCTCTTGGCGGCGCATCCCGCGTTTGGCGTCAGCCTGTGGTCGAGTGCGGACGGGAGTCGCTATTGGGCGCTGGATACCGCGCTGAAGTGGAGCGTGCTCGCGTCGCACGCGCCCGAAGCGCCGCTGCTGTACCCCAAGCGCTGGAGTGCAGCCGCGCTGGGGAGGGGGCGACTGGCGCTGCGAGGCCAAGCTGCGGCGGATCTGCACGTGCGCTTGGCCTATGAGCAACGGGCGCGGGCGGTGTCCACGGGTGCTGGCGCTGGTGGGGGTGTAGGGATATTGGTGCCGGAGATCCGCGCGCCGTATCGGTTCAGACAGCTCGATGATGTGCTGGCTATGGGCGAGAACGCGACCTACCGGCACGAGCTAGACCGCGCATTTGTCGCTTGGCGTTTGGGGCGTGGCGAGCTACAAATTGGCCGCCAAGCTATTGGGTGGGGGCGCGGCGTGCTCTTTGGCGCGGTGGATATTTTCGCGCCGTTTAACCCCTTAGAAAGTGATCGCGAATGGCGGCGCGGGGTGGATGCGCTGCGCGTTTCCGTGCCGCTTGCGGATCGCTTTTCGCTGGACGCGGTAGCAGCTTGTGGCGAGTCGGTGGACGAATCGGTCTTTGCGGGGCGGTTCTACGGCCACAGTGGCGCGCTCGACGGGGAATTGCTGCTGGGGCGTCGCCGCGGCGACCGCTTTGTCGGCGCAGCCGCATCCATGCGGATCGGGGGCGCTGAGATGCACGGCGAACTGGCGTCATTCAATACGCCCGCTACAGAGGGGGATGAGGTGGTGCTCAAGGCGCTTTGGGGCGGCTCGTACGCGTGGGACACTCAGGGCGGCTTGCTGCTCGTGGGGGAATATCACTTCTCGGGCTTTGGCGTCAGCGATATTGCCGAGCTAGCTACGGCTCCTTATCTAGCGCGGCTGATCCAAGGCGACGCGCAGATTTTGGGGCGGCACGCCGGTGCCTTGCAGCTATCGCAGGGAATCACCGGCACCGTGCCGAGGACGCTAGGGTGGCTATTCTCGCCAATAGATGGTTCCGGGGTGCTAACGGGCGTGGTGACGTGGATTTTCTCCGACGCGCTGACGCTAGCGGCTAGCGCGTACTGGCCCTATGGGGAAAGGCCGAGTGGAGCGGCCTTGCGGAGCGAGTACGGCGGAGGGGCGAAGAGCGGGTTGGTGCAGATTAGTTTTTACTATTGATGGGGCCGTATGTGCGAGAGAATTAGGCGGTTCAATGTATTTTTACAAGGTAGTTTATCCACTTAAAATGTATTTTTACAAGGTAATTTGTCCTGTGGTGCCTCTCGCCGATATAACCACCGCAGGCGATTTTAGGGTCTAGGCGGCTTTTTCTTATGCTCTACTCTTAGGAACAGGTATGTCGATAATCACCGTCATTGGCCGTGGCCACTCGGGCACGCGCGCCATAGCACACACGCTCTATGCCAGCGGCGTTTTTATGGGCAGTACGCTCAATCGCTCAGGCGACAAGGTGCCGCCGCACGCGCTCTACGACGCCTGTCGGGTCATGGCCAAATACGTCGAGTGGAAGGGTGGCTTGGAATGGGATTTCGACGATTTGCACAGCACGAAGATCGACCCGGAATTTGAGGATTTGATCGGCGAATATCTGCAAGACGTTGCGGCCGACCGCTCGGAGCACAAGGGTTGGAAGCTGCCCGAGACGACGTTGATTTACCCGTGGATTGTACGGATGTTTCCCGACATCCACTACATTCACTGGATCCGCGACCCGCGCGACAGCATTATCGGCGCTCACAAGACCGATGACCTAGCGGATTTCGGCGTCGAGTACGAGCGCACGGACGATATCCGGCGGCGGCGGGCCATTTCGTGGAAATATCAATACGAATTGATGAAGGCCACGCCCAAACCAAAGAAATGGATGTTGGTGCGGTTTGAGGATTTTGTGTTGAAGCAGGAGGAAGTGTTGCGGGAGTTAGAGGCGTTTTTGGGGTTTGAGTTGGGCCGGATCGTGGTGCGGCCGGAGTCGCTGGGGCGGTGGAAAACGGACCGAGAGCAGCATACGTTTGACTTTTTTAGGGATGCCATGGACGAAAACGGATACGGAGAGATGCCATGAAAATCAGCTTTACGACGTTGGGTTGCCCAGACTGGGACTTGGATACCATTTGCCGCCGAGGCCGCGAATACGGCTACGAAGGCGTCGATTTCCGCGGGTTGCAGGAGACGATGGACGTCACCCAATTGCCGGCCTTCACCAGCGGAGCCGCCCAGACTCGACGCCAGCTAGCAGACGCCGGCATGGAGGTGTCGGGGATTAGTTCCAGCATCCGGGTCTGCGTGCCGGAGAAGTTAGAGGAGAACGTAGAGGAGGCGCGGCGCTCGATCCCAGTGGCCAATGCGTTGGGCTGCGGGTCCATCCGAGTTTTTGGCGGCGGCGACTCCAAGACCTATTCCAAGGAGCAGTTGGCCGACATCGGGCGGGAGACGATGGAACAGATTCTCGCATTGGATGGTGCCGGCGAGCTCAAGTGGTTTTTTGAGACCCACGACGAGTGGATCAAGGCGGTGGAGTGCAAGCTGCTGCTCGACCGCATTCCCAACGAGGCGTTTGGCGTGCTCTGGGACATGGGCCATACGGCGCGGGTAGGCGAGGAGTCACCGGAGCAGACCTACGAGGCGGTGGGGCCGCGCATCGGTTATACCCATGTCAAAGACGCGGTCTATGACCCCCAGCACGCTCAGGCGATGCGGGATGGTTGGCGCTACGTGGTGCCGGGCGCGGGCCAGTTGCCCTTAGAGGAGGCGATAGCTCTGCTCAAGGGGCACGGGTACGACGGCTGGATCATGTTTGAGCACGAGAAGCGCTGGCACCCCGAACTAGCGGAGCCAGAGGAGATTTTCCCGATTTTTCCGACTTGGGTCAGACCGCTGCTCGGTTAGTCGGCCCATGCAGCTACACTATCCCGAGATCGCCCTGCACGTGCCGTCCTTGCTTTTGCCGAGGGCCGATATTCCCCTCGAAACGTGGTCGGTCATTGCCTGCGACCAGTACACTTCGCAGCCCGAATACTGGGAGCAAGTGCGGCGGATTGTCGGGGACGATCCTTCGACGCTACAGCTAATTTTTCCCGAAGCATACCTCGGGGAGACTTGCCGCGAACAGACTATTGCCGGCATTAACCAGCGGATGCAGGCGTATCTCAAAAGCGGCGTACTGGTGGAACAGCGGCCCGGGCTTATGCTGGTGGAGCGCGAGGTGGGACGCGCTGTGCCGCGCAAGGGGCTGGTCGTCGCCTTGGACTTGGAGCAGTACGACTACCGCGACGGAGCGCAGAAGCTGATTCGCGCGACCGAGGGTACGGATCAGAATCGGCTGCCGCCGAGAATCCAAGTGCGGGAGAAAGCGCCGCTGGAAACGCCGCACATCATGGTGCTGATCGACGATCCGCAGCAGACGGTGATTGAGCCGCTGGGCGCAAGAGACCTGAAGCTGACCTATGATTTCGAGCTGATGCTGGGAGGCGGCAGGCTTAGAGGCTGGCATATCGACGATGGGATGCTGATCGACGAAATCGCCGGACATATCGCTCGCCTTGCGTGTGGTGAGCCGCCGATGATCTACGCGATGGGCGACGGCAACCACTCCTTTGCCACGGCGCGCGCCGTCTGGGAGCGGCTCAAAGCGAGAGCAGAGGACGAGCGCCAGATAATGAATCACCCGGCGCGCTATGCCTTGGCCGAACTAGTTAATGTCCACGACGAGGGCTTGGAGTTTGCGCCAATCCATCGGGTAGTTTTTGGCGTGGCCGATCTCTTGCAGGCAATGGAGACGCACTGCACAGAGTGGGGGTTTAGTCGTCGGATCTTCGCGGATCGGGACAGGTGGGAAGCTGCCTGTCGAGAAGCGGCCGTCGGTCCGGGGCACCACATTCCCTATATGAGCGGGACAGAGCGCGGCCTGTTGAGTATCGCCGAGCCTAATTTCCAACTCGAAGTAGCGTCTTTACAGGCCTTTTTGGATTGCTATCTCGACGCTCACCCCCGCGCTCGTCTCGACTATATCCACGGCGAGGACGTGCTAGAGCAATTGGCTGTGGAGTCGGACAGCATCGGCTTTTTTCTGCCGACGATGGACAAGCGCGATTTGTTCAAGACGATCGTCATCGACGGGGTCACGCCGCGCAAGACGTTTTCGCTGGGCGAGGCTGCGGAGAAGCGGTACTACTTGGAGTGTCGGCGGCTGATGCCGTGAGCGCTTGGGACTACTCGGAGTAATCGTACTTCCGGTTGCGGCTGATGTAGTCGATCGGGCCATCGACAAATTCTGCTACCGTTTCCAACGCACTATCTGCAAACAAATCTTCCGTTCCCTTGGGAAACAACAGCGGCTTCTTCGTGTGCCACCAGTGCGCCCAGTGGATCATGGCGATCATCGGGCGGGCTTGGTCGGTGAGGTTGGGCATGCCGCGATGCCAGAGGCGCATGTCGCGGATCAGCACGCTGCCGGCGGGCACGCTCGGCTGCAGGGGTTTGCGCTCGGCGCGGAGGCGCTCTTCGATTGCGGGCGGCAGCTTGATGTCGCTGTCGTTGAGGGCGCGGGTGGTGTCTAGGTGGGTGCCGGGCCACAGTTCGGTGCTGCCGTTTGTGGGCGTGGCATCGACGACGGGTACATTGACGACAATGCCATAGGCCGGCGTCGCCACCGCGAGGTTGGGCCAGAGCTGACCGGCGTCAACGTGGAGGGGTTGCTGAGTGGTGTTGGGCAGGCAGGTGTTGCCGCTGTAGAAGGCGTTTTTGACGCCCTCGCCGAGCACGGCGTGAGTTATTTCGACGACGAGGTCGTTGACTAGCACGTCGCGGAAGAGGTACGGCGGAAAGGGCGGCGGGTCCTGTTGCAGGTGCCCGTTGTTGAACTGATAGGGGACGTCGGCGAGGGAGAGGATCTCTTCGACGTCGGCGAGCATGCGCTCGCGCAGCATTTCGATGTGGGAAGGATCAATGGCGCGGTGGAGGACGACGAAGCCATCGTCGTGCAGGGCGGCGACGGCCTGTTGCAGGTGCTCCGGTTTTAGCTTGTGCGCGCTGTGTTCGGCCGCGCTTAATTCCAATTCGACCATATAATCCTACATCATTTACAAGGTGATCCGCAGATGGGCGCAGATGGACGCAGAATAGGATGGACAAGACAATCCACCGCTCGAATTGTTCAAATCATGCCGCATTGATATAGCATTCAGGCGCAGGTGGGGTCTTCGAGCGGCCAGCGATTGAAAGAGGGCAAGTTTTTGTCAGTCAGTTTTTCGCGAGCGTCGTACCAAGATTGGGCCCAAGCTACTGGGTCGCGCAATTCGCTGTGGGGGTCTTTGCGGCTGCGGGCGACGAAGCCGGGGAAGAGCGGGCGGCCGGTGGGCTGGCCGGTGGGGTTGTAGCGGAGGTCGAAGCTGATTCGCACCTGCTCGCTGACGTTGGGCAGCGACGAATGGCAGGTCCGCCGGTGCATGAAGAGCACATCGCCGCGCTTCAGTTCGGCGGTGACGACTCGGTCGAGAGCTAGGTCTTGGTCGCGGATAGAGTGGCCGACGCCCTTGAGCTGGCAGTGGTGCAACAGCCCGTCGCGGTGGCTGCCGGCGACGACTTCGATGCAGCCGTGCTCGCGGAAGGCGTTGGTCAGCGGCACCCACACGGTGAGCATGTCGGTCTCGTCGGCCTCGGGCAAGACCACGCCGTTGTCCTGATGCCAGGGCGTGGCACCGACGGCGAAGCCGGCGATGCGGCCGTGGTGGTCCTTGGGGACACCGGGTAAGTACTGCTCGGGCGGTTTGATGCGGATGTGTTGGACGGGGTTGGAGTAGATTTCTGGGCCGATGAGGTTTTCGATGATGTCGAGGAGCTTTTCGTTGCGCAGCATGGCGAAGGCGGCGGGACCGACGGCGATGGGCGAGTCCGGGCCGATGCCGCCTTGGGGCAGCGAGATGTCGAAGTGCTGGGCGTAAACTTGGCCGGTTTCGTTGTAGATCTGGCAGAGGCGCTCATCAAAGCCGAGATCGGCGTACTTGGAGGCGATCTGCCCCGTAGCGAAAAGCTCGTCGGCAAGCTCGTCGAGGACTTCATCGTATTCGGCCAAGACGGGATTGATGTCGGCGATGGGGTCGAGGAGGTCTTCGACGAGGACGAAGCCGTGTTCGTGGTATTGGTCGAGTTGGGATGGGGTTAGTTTGGGCATGGATTGGATTCCTGTGTGATGTGTCATCGTGTCCTCGGCGTATTGGACGCACGAGTACGATTAACTTCTCAAACGAATATGATGCACGTTCCACAAGGGGTCAATCAGGATCCGCATTTGGTGGACGGTACTATGGCTTCGTGACAGTTGGAGACTTCAGATCCGCGTCCGCCCTTGATAGATGAGAGGATGAACAATCCCGACCTCCTCTATCGCAGCGTTGAGATCGTCCGGGAGTACTCCACGAAGCGCAGCAGACATATTGAATTCGACTTCTTGGAGATTGCTGAAACCAACAACGATGGACTGTTGCTTTTGCTCGGAAAGCATCCAGCGGATACAGAGTTCTGCCATGGGAATATCAGCGTCCGCATGAATATCAAGGAACCTGAAATAGGACGCCTTGAAAATATCGTCCATCCAATCGGGAGGACTCTCCCGCCATGCGTTTTGGGGAACGGCAAGCCAACCTTTCATCAATGGTGCACCGATCACAACGCCTACCTGTAGATCTTGAGCAGTCGGGAACAGGAATTCAACAGCGTTTCTGAAAACCGGGTTGAACTGATGCGCTGTCATGACAGAATCAACCTTGATCACTTTCAGGATTCGCGCCAACACGCGTGCATTCTTGGCCGTCAATCCGATAAAACGGGCCTTGCCGCTACGCTTCGCATCTACGAGGAATTTGACCGCCGGCGCATTGGAGAAGTCGTAGTCTGTGTCATCATCAATGAGTGCACTCCAATCCCCCGCATCTTCATTTTCGGGGAGATCGTCAGTCCACCATTTCATGTAGTCCGCTTCGTGAATCTGAATGATGTCCACGTAATCGGTCTGGAGTCGCTTGAGGGAGTTCTCGAATTGCTCCATGAGCTGGTCGGCGCTGCGATGACCCTCTAAGCGGTAGCGCTCACGGTTTGTAAATCCCACTTTAGTAGCAAGGATGACCTTGTCTCGTTTTCCTTTCAAGGCGGCTCCCAGCATCGTTTCATCCCTGCCGTCCCCGTAGTTTGCGGCTGTGTCAAAATAGTTCACGTCGTGGTCAATCGCATAATCCACACAACGATTCACACCATCCTGCCCTTGACCTGCCATAAAACCAGAGCCGAGTCCGAGTTCACTGACGTTGAGACCTGTCTTACCTAGTATGCGTGTTTTCATTGCCATTGTTTGTTCTCGTATTGATTCCTCAGCCGCTGTTGGATTTCGCCGCCTGATCTCCTTCGCGCTGGGCTCTCGGCACCGGTGAGCCGTACGGAGGAGTGCGTCCTCAAGTAATCGACCCCCGAAACGAGCACTCTCCTCAGCAGTACTCCAAATGTAATGGATTTCAGTCCTTTAGGCCCTCCCCTGATGGATTCTCGAGGACCTTCCTTCCGAAGTCTCTCCACTCTGGCACGGAATGTGCAATGTCTGTTGATCTGTTCGACTGGAGGAGGCACAACGTGAGACGCTGGAGGATCAGCGGCCACTTTACTCAATTGATCATCTATATCAGTTTTACTAGAATATCAGTTCGTATCCGATGGCTCACTCGCTCAATAAGCAGCGTGTAACAGATCCACTTAGGCTAACGTTTCTTTTCCCTGATTGGAGTCCAGCATGAAACTCAACCGCGACGAATTTATGGAAACCGGCTACCTCGTCGTCAAGGAAGCCGTGCCGCGCGACAAACTCGAACGCGTTCGGCAGGCGTACGAGACGCTCGTCAACCGCCAGCGCGAGACCTGGAAAGCCGAGCGCGCGGAAGGCGATCCGCCCGGGGGCGTTTGGGAGACCGGGGCGCAGCCTCGCCTGCAACTGTCAAGGGCACCGCTCGTCAATCAGATTGACCCGGAGACTGCGCCGGCGGTTGAGGTGTGGCTCGAGGAAAACATCCACGGAGTCAGCACAGAGCTTCTCGGCATAGCGGACGGGGCGGTCACAGAAATGATGATGATGTGCAATCCCGTCCGGGATCACGGCCCGGCGAAGTGGCACCGCGATCTCCACCCCATCGACACTGCGCCGCTCCAGGGCTATATCGACGATATCGTCGAAGGAGGCCCGCGCTACGTCCAGTGGAACATCCCGCTCTACGACGACAGCGTCCTTTGGGTGGTGCCGGGCAGTCATCTGCGGCTGAACACGCCCGAAGAGAACGAGGTAATGTTGACAGACCCTCCCGGCCCGCTACCCACTGGCGTGCAGACTCATCTTGAAGCTGGGGACGGCGTCGTCTATATCCTCCCGATCCTCCACTGGGGCAGCAACTACAGCCCCAAGATGCGGCGAACCGTACACGGTGGCTTCTCGACTTTTACGTCAATTGATGAACTTTCGTTTACCGAGCATATCTCCGCAGACGCACAGGCGGCGTTCACGCGCTGGAACGACCGCGGCGAGAAGATGAAGCGGCATACGGAATCGGCGCTGCGGGCCGTTGTCGCGGGAGATGGTGCTGCGTATCTGGACGCTTTGGATGGCCTTCATCCAGAACGGGGCGAGAAAGGCAGGATGCTGTCAACGGTTTATCTGTGCAAGGCCGCGCTGGCGATTCGGCTGCACAAGGATCCGCCGCTGCAGGGAATCGCCGAGGATCTCCAACGTCGCGTTCTGGGGAAGCACCCCATCACGCTCAACTGGGGGCCGGAGTTCGCCGATCGATTCACCCCGGATGAGGCGCGCTTGCTGTGGGATCGCTTCAGTCCGCTTGAGGATCTGCTGCAAGCGGACGAGGAACACTTTGTACCGGGTTTCCAGGCCGCCCCAATGAAGCACTACTTCAACGAGATGCCTGCGGACTACGGTACGGCGGACTTTATCGCCAGTTGGAAGGCTGCGTGATCTGATACAACCCGCGCTCACACGACTAGCAAAATTAACCGGGAGAGAAACGAAAATGAGCCAACTCAGCATCGGCATCGCCGGGCTTGGCCACGGCAGAACGCTGCTTGGTGCCAACCAGCCGGAAAACAGCGCCCTGCCGATCCGCGTCACCGCCCTGTGCGACACGCGGCAGGACAAGCTCGCAGCGCTCGGCCGCGAATTCGGGATCGACGCTCTGACATCCGATTTCGACGAACTGGTCGCGCACAGCGACCTCGACATTATCGGCATCTACACGCCTGGACCGCTTCACGCGCAGCAGATCCTGACCGCGCTCGACGCGGGCAAGCACGTGATGGTCACCAAGTCGATGGTGTACACGATGGAAGAGGTGGAACAGGTTGTGGAAGCCGTTGATCGGTCCGGCAAGGTGCTGCTCGTCACGCAGAGTCTGCGCGGGAGGTATGACTTCATGGAAGCGAAGCGCGCCTGCGACGCCGGCGAGATCGGCGAACTCTTCATGGCCGAGTCCCACTACGTGCACGATCTCCGCCCGGTCTATGACTACTCCCCGTGGCGGGTCGAGATGCCGCAAGACCTGATCTTGGGCGGGGCCTGCCACCCAATCGACCTTCTGCGCTGGTTCATGGGCGATATTGACGAAGTTCACTGTTACGGGCTGCGCAGCGGCGTCGCGCCGGACTATCCCCAGGAGGACAACTTCGTCATCAACGTAAAGTTTACATCCGGCAAGATCGGACGCATTGCGAACTTTCTCGGCCTCGTACATCCGCACGATGTCCCAACGAACAGTCTGGCCGTTTACGGAACCCGTGGCACCATTCTCAACGGCGTAAAGAGCCTTGATCCCACCGGCAATCTGCCCTCGCGCAAGGTCACCGCCGAGTTTTCATCGGAGCGGGGTCACGCCAGCGAGATGATCGTCATGCTGCGTCACATGGCAGATTGCGTTCTGAACGGTGCAAAGCCCTGGGTTGGCGTCCGCGAGGGGGCTAGGGTCGTCGCCACAGGACTTGCGTGTTGGGATTCACTCAGATCGGGGGTGCCGAAGAAAGTAAGGAACGATTTCTGACGACATAGAGGAGAGGATTTTATGCCCGTTTGTGTTCCCGAAGACGCTAGGCGCATCATGCCTGATCTGTTGCGCGACTTTACTACCGAAGTGTTGCGCAAAGTCGATTTGCCCGCTGACGATGCTGCGTTGGTTGCGCGCTATCTGGTGGATGTGGATTTACGTGGGGTGGTCTCCCACGGTACGCGCCAGTTGCAGCGGTATGTGGCTGAGTTCCGCGAAGGGCGTATTAATCCACGACCCGAAATTGCCCAAATCATGGATGCCCCTTCAATGGCGATTTTTGACGGCGACGGCGGTGCGGGTTACTTGGTGGCAACGCAGGCGACAGAGGCCGTCATTGAAAAGGCGAAAGCAAATGGCATTGCCGTTGCGTGTACGCGCAATCACGGGCATGTGGGTAGCGTGGGGATTTATGCGCGGCTGGCACTGGTGCGCGACTTGGCGACCTTTTCCGTGGCAGGAGGCGTTGCGTGGGAAAAACCGACGGAGCCTGATGCAACGGTGTGGGATGCGATGCGAGCACCCCCGATGTGTTTTGGCGTTCCAACGGCAGAAGGGCCGCCTTTTGTGCTGGATATGAATGCGAACATGTTGAAAGACCGCAGCAAGCTCGCCGAGGCATTGCAGACATTTCCAGATTTTGTTTTCAAGAGTTTGGGGATGCGATTTACGTCGTGGTTCTTGGCGGGTATTTTGGCGGGCACGGCGACGCCTGAAGCGAGCAGACCAAAATTTTCAAGTGCCACGCGGGCATTTACGATTGTGGCGATTGACGTGGCGCGGTTGGGCGATTTGGAGGCTTATAAGGCAGAGATTGCTCGCATCTTGCGCGAAAGTCGGTCGCTGAATCCCATGCCGGGACTGGCAAGCGCCGAAGTTCCCGGCAGTTTGGAGTGGCAGCGCGAACAGGCGCGTGTGCAGAGCGGTATCCCACTGACCGAAGATCATCTCGACATGTTGCGGCGCATTGCCACAGAGATCAATGTCCCGGTTCCTTGGGAGTCGTAGTCCAGCGAGGATCGCAGCTACCCTTCAAAAGCGAGTACGCGCAGTGGAATGGCGTCAGTTTCGGCTGCTGGTAGCGGCTGGGCGAAAAGGTAAACGCGCGGTTGTCGCAAGTCGCCTAAGCGGTCTAGGCTCTCGATTAAGGGAATGCCGTGCGCGAAGAGTAGGTGGTGGTTGGGTAGGCTGCGGTCGCCCGGAATGTCTAGGCCGGGGGTGTCGATGCCGAGCAGTTTGACGCCTGCTTCGACGAGCCAGCGCAAGGCTGCGGTCGTGGGGTAAGGCGGATAGGAACCAGCAGTAGCTCGTTGATCCCAATCAAAGCGAAAGAGTGCGATGTCTCTTGGGCGGACGCCGCCACCCGGTTCGGCGGCCCGTTGGAATTGCTCCGGCGAAATCGGCTCGCCCAGCGGAGCATCGCTAAAGTCGAAGACGATGGCCTCGCCAAAGAAGCGCTCGACGTCGAGGTCGGCGATGGCTGGGCCGTCTTGGACGGCGTGTAAAGGCCCTTCGACATGGGTGCCGGCATGACCGCCCATTTCAATGCTGGTGGTGATGTACCAGCGGTCGGTCGGTGGATCATCGACGGGTACTCGCGCCGTGCGGTAGTGAATGAGGCGACCTTCCGACGGCGCGATGGTGCGCGAAAGGTCCACCATGCGGCTGTAGGCGAAGGAGGGAACCTTCACGCGATGGCCTTCTTGAGGGCGACAGCGGTCTCGCCGTCGTCGGCATAGACCGGCAGGGCACCGCTCAGCGTTACGCGCCCGTCATAACCGGATGCGCGCAAGGTGTGCAAGAAAAGCGCGTGGTCGGCTGGCGTGGTTTGCGGTCGGCCGCGGCCCGGCTCGGCGATGTGGGCGTGGATCAGGTGCGGCCCAGCTTGTTTGAGCGCGTCGAAGGACTCGCCGTTGAGCTTCATGTGGAAGAAGTCGGCCATCAGCTTGGCGTGCGAGCGATTGACGTCCGCTATGCACTCGGTCGCTTCGGAGACGGTGTTGAGCAGATTGGCGTCGTCGCGGTTGTAGGGTTCGAGCGCGACCTTGACGCCTCGTGGCTCGCCGAGGTCGGCGCACAGATGCAAGAAGTCGGCGACTTGTTGGCGCGCTGTGTCGCGATCGAAGCCGTCGGGCACCCAGCGCGAACCGCCGCTGCCGTAGCCGATGACCTCGACCCCGGCCCGCTGCATAAGGTCGAAGACCCGCGTGACAAAAGTGCGCAGCCGATCCAAGCTCACGTCGGGGCCGACGACCATTAGTCCACGCCCCTGCGGATCGCCAATAAAGCCGCACATCGTCTTCATTTGGAGGGGGTGCTTTGCCAAAAGCGCTGAGAACTCGCGCTCGGTCGCTCGTGGGTCGTCAGCGTCGATACCGAGCAGACCGGGTGAGCCTTCGAGATAGTCGAAGTCCCAGTCGGCGGATTCTTCAAGGTGTTGGCGATTGGTAACTAAGAGGCCGATTTGCATGGGCTTTCCGTCCTCCGTGTAGTCCGGCCTCAGAATTGGGGCCGCATGGGGGACGCCTATTTGTCCCTGATCCAGCTCATGCCCTCGCCGCGCACCAAAAAGGAGCGCTCGTCCCAATGCCCGGGCCGGGTGACGGGCATCCGCCCCTCCTCGACGGCGACGTCGAGCGGGTTGTCGCGGGTTTGCAGCGGCAGGGCCACGCGCTCGTGCAGCCTAGCCGATTCATAGACGCCCATCATGATCTCGGTGGCAGCTTTGCCGTGCTCGGCCTTGCCGTAGTAGTCCTCAAAATCGCCCTCGATCCAGCGGCAAATCCCGTAGGCTTGATCGACGAAGGCATTGCCGTAGCCGCTGGACCTATCAGTAGGTGAGAAGTCCTGCCAGCCACCGGAGGTGGCCGTCATGTAGCGCAGGCTGTTGTCGCTGACGACCATCATGCCGTCTTCGCCGTAGATGGTTGCACCCACCTGATAAATATCGTTCATCTCATTTTCGATCACGCCCTCGACTCCGTCGGGATAGCCGATGATCCCCGCGCAGCGGTCTTCGACCCGATGGCCGAAGACGAAGTGGTCGGTGTGGCGCTCGACCGAGCCCATGACCCACTCGGCCTGCGGGTCGCCGAGGGCGTAGAGCTGGAAGTCGATGCAGTGGGTACCGGTGTTCATCATCCCGGCCTTGACCGCGGACCACAGCCGTTGCGGCTTGCCGATAGCTCCGGCGGCGATCATCTGCCGCGCCTCGCGCCAACAAGAGTAAAAGCGGCGCTGGTGGCCGATGGCGAGCTTGACGTTGTTGCGCTCGGCGGCGATGACCATGGCTTCGGCCTCGCCCAAGGATACGGCCATGGGCTTTTCGCAGAGCACGGCTTTGGGCCGACGGGCGCAGGCGGCGATGGACATTTCCGCGTGCTGGGGATCCCAAGAGCAGACGCTGACGATGTCGAGGTTTTCCACGTCGAGCATCTCGCGGTAGTCGAGATACTGTTTTTCGACGTTGAAATCCGCGGCGTAGCTGGCCAAGGCTTCGGGATGCGCGTCGGCGATGGCCGCGATTTCAGTGTGTTCGCACTCGGCCCAGCCGCGGCCGTGCTCGCGGGCAATGCGGCCGGAGGCGATGACGCCGACGCGGTATTTAGCAGGCATCTACTTGGTTTCGCCTAGATGCATCAGGGGCAGTGGTGAAGGGCTGTCGCTGTTGATGAAATAGACCTTGGCGGCCGGATCTTTGGAAATAGCCTCAAGGGACTTGAGCGCTTGGAGCTTGACGTAGTTGGGGTTGCGGCCGATGGCGTCGTTGATCTTGGTGATTTCGTAGGCTTGGGCGTCGGCGAGCAGGCGGCGCTTTTCGGCCTGGGCGGCGGCGGCGTTCTTTTCGGCCTCGGCGGCGGCGACTTTCTGTTCCTGCTCGGTGGTGAAGCGCTCCAGCTCGGCCTTTTGCTTTTCAACTTCTTGCTCGCGCTCTTTTTTGGCCTCAATGGCCTTGGTGATAAAGGGCGGTAGCGAGATGTCGCGGATCAACACGGCCTCGACTGCGACCCCCTTGGTGCCCAGATAATCTTTCAGTCCTTCGAGCAGGGCGACCTGCAACGTCGTCTGAGTCTCCTCTAAAAAGAAGTCCTCGGCGCGTTTGATGGTCTTGCCCTGCTCGCGGATCTGCGAGCGCAGCTTGGGGACGATGTGTACGGAGAGCACGTCGCTAATAGTGCCGGTCTCTTTTAGGATGCTCGGCGTTTGGCTGGCGACGAGGCGGTACTGGACACTGACGTCAATCTTGGTCTGTAGCTGGTCTTGGCTGGGGACGTTGGAGGTTTCGGAGTGGGTCTTCTGGCGCACGTCGTATAAGTGCCATTGGTAGAGCGGGTTGACGATGTGAAAGCCCTCGGGGAAGTGCTTGGACTGGACTTCGCCAAAGAGAGTGGCGACGGCGACATGGCCGGCCGGGATGCTTTGGTAGAAGCGCGGGCTGATGAGGAATAGGACAAAGACGGCGGCGATAATGCCGAGGACAGACTTAGGGAGCTGGATCATGGGGGGCCTCCTTAGGGGCTGAGACATTTTTGCCTACCTTTAATGGGGTGGGGGAGTTGATAGTTTAGAAGGTAATTCTTCGACCTAGAAATGTCCATTAAGGCACCCAAGGCCAGAATCCTCGGCCAAGAGCGGGCGGACGACGTGCTCCTGACTTTAAGTGCGGTCCATCAAGCCCAGCGGATTGGCACTGCCAAGTCGCGGGCCAGTTCGTCCACTTGGTTGGCCAAGGTGGCTTCGAGGGCGATTCCGCGTTTTAGGTAGTCGGCGCGCCGCTGGTAGCTGCCTTCGCCCGGCCACTGCACGGGACCCTGCTCGGGAGCTGCTTCTACCGATTTAACATGGGCCTTCAGATCGGCGCTGCGGCTGTGCAGCCAGTCGCCAAAGGGCTTGAGGGCGATAAAGCACTTGGTAGAGCCGCCGGCCGAATCCGTTGGCCGCCCCTCGGTGCCCTGCTCAAAGGCGAGGAGGCTGCCGGCTAGGCCAGCCGTGAGCAGATCGACCATAAAAGCTAGTCCCGAACCTTTGTGTTGACCCATGGGCAAAAAGCGCCACGATTGCAGCAGAGCACTTGGATCCGTAGTGGGCCTTCCGCGCTCGTCCAAGCCCCAACCTGCGGGAACGCTGCGTCCGGCGGCCTCGGCCTGACGCACGCGGCTTATGGAGGATTGGGTCATGGCCAAGTCGAGGACCACAGGCTCGCCGTCGGCCGTGGGAATGCCAATGGCGAGGGGATTGTTGCCTAGGGAAGGGACGCGGGTGCCCCAGGCGGGAAAGTTGGCGAACGCGTTGGTGAAGGCTAGGCCGACCAGCCCGGCGCGGGCGGCCCGCAAAGCGTAGCTGTGCCCGCGCCCCCAGTGCCCGACGTTGCGGACGACGCAGGTGCCTACGCCGTATTGACGCGCTCGTTCGAGAGCCCAATCCATGCCCTGCGCCGAAGAAAAGCGGCCAATGCCGCTGCCGGCGTCAATCAACCGGGAGGCTGGGTACTCGACGATGGTTTCAAAGTGGGGGTCGGGTGCCAAAATACCTTGGCGAATGTAATTGATCGTCGAGGGCAACAAGGCGACGCCGTGGGTGTGGCCGCCGTGCAGGTCCACTTCAGCGCCGATTTGGGCTTCGACTGCGGCCACGTGTGGCGGTACGCCTGCGGCTGCGAGCGCGTCGAGGAAAAATTGTTCTAGATCGGCGTGGGCGATGCGCTTGGGCTGGCTCATGGTTACTTACCAGCCGCGCACCATATAGGCCTGCAACACGCCACTCTCATCGGAATTGAAAAAGCCCGATACTCCGTCTGGCGAGAGGAAAGGATGGATGTGGGTGTCCTTCTGCCAGGACGATCCGGGGTTTGCGATCTTCCGCGCATTCGCGAGCGCGCCTGCCTCTTCTCCGGGAAGGTCGAACAGCCAGACCGCGCCGCCTGCGTCTTTCGGGCCTGCATCTGTTATCAAACGGGTCCCATCTATGTCTGTTGCGAAATGCCAGAAATCGGGCCCATCGAAGGAGCGGGATAGGTCGTTGCGCCAGCCGTTTGGCGTGTTGATGCCTTCATCGCCGACGTGTGCTGCCGCCCTGCCCGAGATGAGCTGTCTTTCGTCTGGCTCGCGCGTCGAGGTGCTGGTGATGGCAATGTCGCTTTTTCCCTGCCAGCACTGATGTCCCTGACAGAACTCGTTCCCATCCCTGCCCCAGGGGAAGTCGCGCAGATCCGTTCCATCGTCCCGGATTAGGTGGATGTCCGCGCCCAGTCCGCTGGTGAGCTTTTCCACCCTGCCATCGGCACCAATGATATTCCCGTGATTTTCCTGGATCATGATGTCGTGGGAAGCCACGGGGTCCATTTGACGCGTGTACTGCGGGTGTAGGTTGCACCAAGTGGGACCGTGAAGGACCAGCCGTACGGATGGCTCTTCGATCTCGAAGACGAGCAGACCCCAGAGCGCCCCAGCGCTGTTGTCGTTCCCGAGAAATCCCGAGATGGAGATGCGCCGGCCGTCGGATGAAATCGTCGAAAGTGGATACGGGCGGCTCAACCTGAAATTGGTCTCTGGAATCGCGTGGTCCAGGAAGTAGATGCTCTCGCGTTCAGACCCATCTAGCCCGACCCGCTTCAGCGTCAGTCGTCCGCCTCCTCCGGGTTCTGTTTCATTGACGAAGTAGTACAGATGGTTGCCATCTGGTGAGATAGACGGACCCGTCGTTCCAAGCTCGGTGGTGATCGGCGTCAGGCTGCAATTGTCTTCTAGGTTGCAAATCAGAAACTGGTGCTCGGGGTCCTGCGGATCAGAGCCGTGCGGGTGCGCTGAGCGGTGGAGGATCAGCCGCTGCGAATCGGGCGTGAAGATCTGCGCCTCCATATAGATATGTGATGAAGGGATCGGCTCATCCGTGAGCTGGATGACTTCGAGATGGTCCCGCTCGGTCTCGGAGACGAGGTCAGGTCGGATCTTCATTTGCTTTTGCTCCTCATTCCTTGACGACTGGGTGCATGGCCGCAATGTGTTCCGGCCCTGAGGCGCAGCAGCCGCCGATGATCTGGGCGCCCATCCGCTTCCATTCGCCGGCAAACTCCGCCATGCGGGAGGGGTAGTAGTCGGCGTTCTGCAGGATGTCCACGCCGGCACTGGGTTTTTGATTTGTGAGCGTCGGCCTGTTGGCAATGGGGCCGGTCGGATTGTAGCCGAGGTTGGGGTACGCGCCGACGGGGCCGGCAAACGCCTCCCGGAGTATGGGGAGACCGACGGAGATGTTTTCCGGGTTGCTGCACATGAGCAGGACGGCATCGACGGGATGGCCTTCGAGGGCGCTGGCGAGATCAATCAGGCTCTCGCCATACTGCATTGCGCCGTCGTCTTGGATGTGCCGAACGCCGAGGAAGACCGGCACGCCCGCCTTGGCACAGCCATCGACAGCCTCGACGCAGTCCTCGATGAAGCCGACGTACTCGGCTAGGATCAGGTCGGCACCCTCGTCGGCTAGGAGTCTGGCGTGGTCGGCCCACTCTCTGTGGTACGCCTCAAGACCCAAGGTGCGGGCGTCCGAGACTGGGCTGGTAGGTGACATCGCTCCCTGGAGGCTAGGGGCGGCGATACCGCCGGCGACGTACGCCTCTTGGCGCATGGCGTTGCGGGCCTCGACGGCGTTGCGGACCGCGGCGGTCGCATAGGTGCGCCAAGCGTGGCGCTCGCCGATAGAATCGAGCCGGGTAGGCGTCGTCCAGAAGTTGTTGCTGGTGATGATGTCGGCCCCGACGCGGAGGTAGTCTGAGTGCACCTGCTGGACCACGTCGGCATACTCGAGGTTGGCCGTTGCCGACCACGCCTTGAGTCGGTCTTCGGCGTCTTTGAGGACATCGGCTCCGCGCCGCTGCAGCTCCGAGCCGGTCCCGCCGTCCAGCAGCAGCGCATCGCCGTTGCGGAGCCGCTGGGCGATGGTGTGTGTGGCCATTTGGTCTCTCCGATGGGAGGGCAAAGGTACATGTCTGCCGGGTCGCGTCAAGGTAAATGCGACATCTCGGCAGGTGCCGCAGCAGACCTGATCGTCAAGTCAGCTTCCGGTAGAGCGGTAGTGCCGTACGCCCACTTGCCAGACGCGCAGACAGACCGCGAAAAAGAGCAGACCCACGACCGGGGCCAGCCATTGGAATAACGGGCCTGAACCCAAGGGGTCGGGGCGCTCCAGAATTCCCAGCGCCGGGTAATAGCTGACGCAGGCGAGGGGGATGACGTAGGTGAAAAAGCGGCGGAACCACTCGCGGTAGATCGCTAGCGGATACTGGGCTGTCTCCACGCCGCCGTAGGTTACGGTATTGACGATTTCCAAGCTCTCAGTGGTCCAAAAAGCCAGCGTTGCCTGCAGGACGATGAGGCCGTAGAACAGGCAAGCGCCGCCGAGAATGGTGAGCAGGACGAGGAGCAGCTTGTCCGGCGTCCAGGCTAGCTCTAGGGCATGTGAGGCCCACAGCAGGACGACCAAGCCTTGGGTGAGGCGGCCGATGCGCTTGAGGGTGAGTTCCTGTCCGGCCAATTGCAAGGCCGTGCTGCGGGGACGCAGCAGCAGGCGGTCGAAGTCGCCGCTTTTGACCGTAGAGGCGAACAAGTCAAAGCCGCGCGAGAACGCGTCGCACAAGGCAAAGGCGATATTGATCAGGCCGTAGAAGAAGGCCACTTCGGGCAGACTCCAGGTGTCGAGGGCGGTGAAGCGGTCGAAGAGCGCCCAGATGCCCAAGAATTCCAAACCGGTCATCACGCCGTGGCCCACGGACAGCATGATGAAAGAGGCCCGGTACTGCATTTGGCTGCGGAAGGAAATGCCAATATAGCGGCCGTACAGGCGCAGTCCATCGAGCACGGTTTCAGCCTCCTTGGACGACTAGGCGGCGGGTGCCTCGGTAGAGGAAGAAGCGGCCCAGGCTCACTAGTGCTAGCGTCCACGCGAGCTGATGCCCCACTACCGACCAGACTTGCGACGTGGGAATGTGCCCCATGTAGAGGCGGAAAGGGGTGTCGGCCAAGCCGCGAAAAGGCAGGAAGTCGAGTATGGGTTGGATCTCGTCGGGAAACAGCGGCAAGGGGATCACCATGCCCGAAAAGACGAAGATGCATATCGACAGCATTTGCATGGAGCCCTCGCCGGCGATGGTCCACATCAAGGAGATGTTGACCAAGTTGGACAGGGCTCCGCCCAGCAGGATAGCGCCCACCGTGGCCAAGGCCCAAGCTGCCGCAGCACTTGGGGACGCGGGAGCTTGCAGACCGAAGAAGAGGAAGGCCACGCAGAACAGCGGCACGGAGCGCAGCAGGGCGGGGGCAATGCGGTTGGCGAGGGAGCGGCTGTACCAAAAAGTGTATAGATCGACGGGACGCACCAACTCATAGGCCACCGTCCCTGTGCGCACCATGGTGCGCACGTCGTCGTCGGGTGTCCAAGGCAAGAGGGCGAACAGGGCCTGACCGAGCCAGACATAATTGACCACCTCGGCGTAAGTCATGGGCTGCGCTTGGGTCGCCGTGCGGTAGAACGCTTCGAAGATCATCACCCGAACGAGCCCCCAAAATAACTGCGTGCTCATGCCGGCTAGGGCCGCGGCCCGGTACTGCAGCAACATGCGGATGCGAGCGCTGAGGACGGACAGATAGGGCCGCATCAAGGGCGATCCCGGTAGAGTTGGGCGATGACTTCCTCGATGGGTGGGTTTTCGACAAAGAGGTCGCGCACCTCGTGACGGGCGGTGATGCGGCTGATGAGGGCCGGGGCTGAAATGCGTTCGGGCGCAAAGCTGAGATGCACCCGGGGCCCATCGCGCTGCACGACGCGGGCAGCTTCGTCCTCGATGGTCTCCGTGGCATCGACTAAATCGACGATGAGGCGGCGCTCGGACGAGACGCGGGCGCGCAGATCGGCGAGGCTGCCGTCGGAGAGGATGGTGCCGTCGCCGATGACCATGACCCGGTCGCACAGGGCTTCGATATCGTCCATATCGTGGGTGGTCAGGATGACGGTGGTGTTCTCTCGGCGGTTGAGTTCTTTGATGAAGTCGCGCATCGCCAGTTTGGAAACCGCGTCGAGGCCAATGGTCGGCTCGTCCAAAAAGAGCAGGCCGGGGCCGTGGAGCAGGGCCGCCACTAGGTCGCAGCGCATGCGCTGGCCCAAGCTGAGCTGGCGCACGGGTACGTCGAGGAAGGAAGAAAGTTCCAGCATGGCGATGAGCGCGTCGCGGCGGCGGCGGTAGGCGTCAGTGGGAACTTTGTAGATGTCGCGCAGCAGATCGAAGGATTCAATGGCTGGCAAGTCCCACCACAACTGGGTGCGCTGGCCGAAGACCACGCCAATGCGGCTGACGTGGGCAATGCGGTCCTGCCAAGGGACGCGGCCTTGGACCTCGCAGCGGCCCGAGTCGGGGACGACGATGCCGGAGAGGATTTTGACCGTGGTGGATTTGCCAGCACCATTGGGGCCGATATAGCCGACTAGCTCGCCGACTTCCAGCGAAAAAGAAATGCCGTCCAACGCCCGAATTGTGCGGTGCGAGCGCTGCACAATGCCCCGGAAGGCCCCCCAAAGACCGGGGCGGCGCTCGGCAATGCGGTAGGTTTTGACTAGGTTTTCAACGACGATTTGGGGCATGGGTTTCCGACAGCGCGGCTTTCCTTAGAACAGCAAGCTCACTCCCAGCCGCATATTGAGAGGATTTCCCGGGGTGAAATGGATCTCTGAAACAGGTTCCTCTTCGTCCCGCAGGCGCGATTCGGTGTCGAATTGCGCCTCGTTCCACATCGTATCAAGCACGTTCTCTACGCCCAAATTAAGCCGCCAAGCCCCTCGCTGATAAGCACCGCTGAAATCGACTACAGTATAACCCTCGGCCGTGATACTGCCGTCCTCGTTGGCGGGCCGGTCGCCGATATGGCGGTAGCGCAAGCTGCCTTCCAAGCCATTGGGATGGCGCCACGTCAAGCCACCAGTAGAGGTTTGGTTGGGGGCCAGCGGAATTTTATCGGCACCATCGGGTTCGTCCACCGCCTCACCGCGGGAAAAATTGAAGTCGGCATCAGCCCACAGCCAGGAGCTCAGTTGGAGACGGGCTTCTAAATCTAGCCCCACCCGCCGAGTTTTCCCGCTGGCTTCAGTGGTGCCGGCATCGCCGACAAAGACGAATTCGCTCTCCAAGTCCATCCACCACAGAGCCGCCCCCAAACTCAACCGGTCAAACAAGCGGGTTCGCAGACCGGTTTCGGCCCCCACAGCCCGAGGTAGAGTCCCTTCTTCAAGGTGTCCCGGATCAATGTTCCGCTCTGCTAACTCGGCGGCAACGTCGGCCTCGCTGCGCCCATCGCGCTGCATGGCCCGACGAATCTGCGCGGCGCGGGCGTCGATGACGTTGTTGCGGGCGTCGTTGGAGTGAAACCCGGTGCCAAAATTGGCAAAAAGGTCTAGGGAGTGGATGGGGCTGTACACTAGGGACGCTTTCGGGCTGAGCATGGAGGCTTGGGCAAAGCCCGAAGCGTGAGGTAGGTCGGTGGAGTGCCCTTCGAGATGGTCGTCAACGTTGAAGGTGAAATAATCGCCGCGCAGCCCCAGCACCAGTTGCAGGCGCGGGGTGAGGGCAATCTCCTCTTGGGTCCACAAAAACAGGTTGCGCTCCACGACATCGGCCTCGACCAGCGGTGCGAGGCGCTGGCGGTCGGGGCTTTTCCACAAAGCCACGGCTGCGTTATCGGCGCGCAGGCCGCCCCCCATCGTGGTATGGGCTAGGTATGGGCCCCAGTAGTGGTGGAAGATATAGGCACTGTTGATCCCAGCGACCCGGCGGCTATCGGTCTGTTCGATGGTGTCGCCGCGCTCGGGATCGTCGAGGAAGAAAGTGAAATTGGAGAACAGTTTGAACTGGTAGTCGACCAAGTACGCCTGTAGGTCGAAGGCGCTGGCGTCCGTCCCTTGGACGTGGAAGTTGACTTGGACATCTTGGCGGCCGGTGGTGCCACCCTCCAAATCATCAATGGCTCCCCAGCGGTCGATGAGGCCCTGTTCTATTGCCCGTTGGGGGATCTGCCCAGAGGCATCCCAAGCCGAACTGAACCCGCTGGTGGTCAGGGTGAGGGTGGACCGGTCGGAAAGATGAGCATGGTACTTGCCGAAGACATTGAGTCGCTCTAGCCCCTGGGGCTGCTTGACCGGGCCGTCAGTGCGGTAGTACTTGCCGGCGAAATAAGCACTTTGCTCGGGACCGGCTAGCGGGATCTGGTAGAGCATGGTGTACTGGGCCGTATTGAAACCACCCCCTGTAAGGTGGATGGCATTGTTGTCGAGACGGTCGCGGGTGTGGTAGGCGATGGCTCCGGCGGTAGCCAGATTGCCGAATTCGGCGAAGTACGGCCCTTTCTTGACGTCCAAGCTCTCGACTACTTCGGGAATGAGGAAGTGCATGTCGGCGTAGCCTTGCCCATGGCCGTGGGAGACCATATTCACAGGTACCCCATCCACCGAGATGGCCACATCCGTGCCGTGGTCGGCGTCAAAGCCGCGGAGAAAGATCTGTTCGGCTTTACCGCCGCCGGCGTGCTGGGCAATGATGAGTCCTGGCATCAGTTGCAACATCTGATGGGCCGTGCGATTGGGCCGGATGTGCAGGTCGAATTGGCGCACGGCCCGCGAGGAGGCCGCGGAGAAGGCCCGTTCGCCGTGAATCAGCATTTCGCCCATATGCAAGGGGCTGGGGGTCAGGGCGACGACCAAGCGAGCTTTCTCTTTAGGGGCCACTCGCATGGTATCGATGAAGGTAGCATAACCGATCTGACTGATCTCCACTTGATAGGCACCCACAGGCACGATGGGTAACAAAAACTCACCGTTCATATCCGTGGAGGCCCCCAGCAAGGTGCCCACGAGGCGAATAGTGGCCCCGACCAGCGGCTCGCCGGTAGTCTCGTCTGTTACCTCGCCACTTAGGCTGGCTTCCGTCTGGGCTGTTAGAGGGCGGGCGACCAACAAGGCCGCCAAGATCGACATATAAACCACCTTGCGCATAAATTATTGCTCCTTTGGGAGTGAGCGAAATGCCTTCAGAAGTATTAAAGCCCTATATTCATAATTCGTTAAAAGATATATATCAGTTCAATCGTCTGCACATTGAGGGCATGACGGCAGGCGAGCCTGCCGGGTCGAAGTGCCAAGAGTAAAAAAACTGAAAGGAGCAGCAGATGCGCGTAGCGATCGGAGGCATTTCCCACGAGAGCAGCACCTTCACTAACGTAGCCACCACGTTGGACAGTTTCCGGGAGCGCAGCTATCTCCACGGAGCGGCCATCGTCGAGCGCTTTACCGGGGTCAATACGCCCATCGGCGGTTTCATCGAAGGGGCCGAGGCGCACGGCTTTGAGGCAGTGCCGACGATGTTGGCCGAGGCTTTTCCCAGCGCCCCGACGCCCCGCCCCATTTTCGACAGGCTCGTGGGCGAACTGCTCGACGGCATCGAGGCGGCGGGGGCTATTGACGGGGTTTTGTTGGAATTGCACGGGGCCATGGTGGCCGAGGGCATTGACGATGCCGACGGGCATATACTCGCCGCAGTGCGCCGTTTGGTCGGCCCGGATATGCCCGTCGTCGGGCAACTGGACATCCACTCCAATGTTTCCCACGCCATGATCGAGACCGCCGATGTGCTGATTGGGCGGGAGACCTATCCAGAGGTCGATATGGCACCGAGGGGCCGCGAGTGCGCCGATGTGCTGGTGAGTATGGTGCGTGAAGGTGTGCGGCCGACCATGGCCTTGCACCAACTGCCTTTAGTCTGGGGCATGAACCAAGTGACGGCCCATCCGCCCATGCGCCAAGCCATCGAATACCTGCACCAAATTGAGGCGCGGCCCGGCGTGATCTGCGGCTCGATCGCCACTTGCTTCCCTCTGGCCGACATCCCCGATATGGGCGCTTCAGTATATGTAGCCACCGACAACGACCCTGCCCTAGCCCAATCCTGCGCCGACGAATTGGCCGCTTGGCTCTGGGAGCGCCGAGCCGATTGGCAGGCACCCATGCCTTCTACCGCAGAGGCACTGCAAGAGGCCGACAAGACGGGTCGCTACCCCGTAGTCCTAGCCGATCGCAACGACAATACCGGCGGCGGTTCGCCTGGCGACAGCACTGGGCTGTTGCAGACCTTTTTGGCGGCTGACCTGCAAGACGCCTGCGTGCTGTACATCGTCGATCCCGAAGCCGTGGCTACTTGCCACCAGGCGGGCGTCGGTGCGGTGCTCGATTTAGAGGTGGGCGGCAAGGCGTCCTCGTTGCAAGGCGAGCCTTGCTCTATGCGGGCCGAGGTGGTGGCCTTGAGCGACGGGTCCTTTCGCTACGACGGGCCGATGTACGCCGGCTTAGATGGCACCATGGGTCCCTCGGCCCACATCCGCCAAGGCGGGGTACACGTGCTGTTGGTGAACAAGCGCGAGCAGCCGTTTTGCACGGCGTTTTCCCGCACCTTGGGTTTGGACCCGAAACAGATGCGCTATGTCGGCGTCAAGTCCGCAGCCCATTTCCGCGCAGGTTTTGAGCCGTGGGCCGGCCAGATACAAGTGATCTCCGAACCGTCAGTACACGCTCCGTCCGATGCCAAACTGGCCTTTAAGCGGCTGGGCCGCAAACTCTATCCTTTTGACGACATTTAGCGATTGGAAGCGGTCGTGGAGCTAGGCGCTTGGGCTGCGGTACAGGTCGGGCTCGCCCAGCACCAGCCCTGCTTGGTCGGCGCTACGGACAAGACGCGGGCGGCCGTGGCCGTGGTCTTGGGGCCGACGCCGGAGGGCTTGCAGTTGCTCTTTATCGAACGCGCCCAGCACCCAGACGATCCTTGGTCGGGGCACATCGCCTTTCCCGGTGGACGCATTGAGGAGGACGACCCATCGCCGCGAGCTGCGGCCGAGCGCGAGACTCTGGAAGAGGTCGGGCTCGATCTGTCCAATGCCGAGTATTGGGGCCGAGTCGACGACTTGACCGGGTATATGCTGCCGGTGGTGGTATCTGGTTTCGTCTATCGGTTGGGGACGCCAGCGGCCTTGACCCTCAACCACGAGATAGCCTCGGCCTTTTGGGCGGGGGCCGATCAATTGCGCGATCCCGGTAAGCGAACTCAGTACCGGCTGCGACGTCGCGACGAAGAGCAGGTATTTCCTGCGCTCGACCTGTTGGGGCCGGACCGCCCAGTGTTGTGGGGGCTGACCTTCCGCATCGTGCGTCAATTGATCTCCTGGATGGAGCCAGACAAAGTATGACGTCCACGCATAAATCCCGCCGCATCTGGTTCTGCCAGACAGAATACGTGGCCCAGCATCCCGAGTCTCTGCAAAAGCTCAAGGACGCCGTCGGCCTGACGACGATTATGCCCGAAAGTCCGGTGTGCCATACCTCGGGCTTTAGCGCCTCGGCGGAGTTGGCCCAGCGGGGGCCTTTTGAGGACTGGCGCGAGCGTCTCGACGCTTGGCCGCGCGGGGCGGAGGGCATCTACCCGCCGGTGGCCGGGATTATTAGCGGCTTTGACGACGCGCCCTTGCAGCGCGTCATCGAGGCGTGCAAAAGCACGGGGATTGAGGTGTGGGGGCACATTGGCTTGTGGAGTTACGGCGGCGAGGTCTATCCCGAATTTGCCATGCACGACTTGGAGGGGCGGCCATTAGATCGACGCTATCAGGAGTGGGGCATTGGCCTGTGTCCGAGCCACAAGGCAATCAACGAGTGGACGCGCGACTGCTTGGTGGAAGCGGTGCAGCGCTATGCCATCGACGGTTTTGACGTGGATCACGCCCGCTATCCGGCCCCGGCTAACGTGCACAGCCTGATGGCCTGCGGCTGTGCTAGCTGTGAGGAAGAAGCCGTTCGCTTGGGCTATGATTTTGCGGCTATGCGGCGCGGCGTTCTGGCCCTGCGCCAGCGTCTAGAGCTTTTGACTATGGCCGATGTGCGGGCCTTGGCTGTGGGGCGTCCGGGTCTGATGGATTTTCTGGGCTTGTTGGCTCAAGATGGGGCCGTGCTCGATTGGGTGCAGTTTCGCGCCCATATACTGGCCGAGCGCATGGGGGAATTTCGCGCCGCTGTGCAGGAGGCCGAGGGCCGCGATAAGGTCTTTGGTAGCGATGTATTCCCCGCCTCCACAGGGCTGTTGGGCGGGCATTGGTACGGTAAGTGGGAAGAGGCGACGGATTTTCTTACGGGGGGGAGTTCGCACGGAGGTGTGGTGGGTTGGGCGACTGGGGTGACCAACTTGGCGCGAGAGTGGACTGCGGCTTTGTGTCGGCACGCTCAAGGGCTGGACGCAAGCGAAGTATTGGCTCTGGTGTGGCGCATGTTTGGGGTGGAGGATTTGGATTTGCCGGAGAGTGTGGCGGGGGTAGCGGAAGGGCCTTTGCCCATCGTCGCCCTGTACGAGCGGGAAGTGGCCCGCTTAAAAGCGCAGACTAGTGGGGCGGTGCCGTTGTACCCGCCCCTTTCAGCGGGAGCAGCTCCTGAATTGGTGCGAGCTTTGGGGGAGGCGGTGGCCGGGCATGGGTGCGACGGGTGTTTGTTTACGGTTGATGCCGAGGACGATGGGCAGGTGCGGGTGTTGGGGGAGGCTTTGGTGGGGGTGGGGTGATGCGTCCCTTTGAAAAACGCAGGATCAGTCAACACGCCGACGAAGCTCTGCCAGAACATCCGACAATTCAGGCGTGTCGGGTAGCAGCGGCAACAGCTCGCGCCACTCCACCATTGCGATTCCCTGGACTATACATGCTAGGATCGCTGGATCCCGGTGCGGCATTTCCATTTCAAGCGTCCGCGGATCGGAACGATACCGGCAGATGATGTCCGAATACATAAGTTTCGGTTTCCGGTCCCTGACGAACATCCAGAAGTACGGTCGCCGATCTCCGGCGCACTCAATGACGCAGTCAATGTTGCGAACGATCTGATTCCGCAACGGATCGTAGGTAGTCCGCTCAGATATGTCGCTGCCCAGCTTCGCCTCCACGAAGATCAGGTAGTCGTCTCCGTTCATTACGGCATCCGCCTCCGTAGGACCTTCTACGGGCTTTGGATCTTGGGCTCGTTTTCGCCATTCTGCCTTGTCCGAACTCGCCATCCGTAAACGGCTTGCACGTTCGTACTCGGGTGGCGTAGGAACCGTACGCCAAAGATCAATGACAGGAGGGCTGCTGTAGGCTAGCGAATCATCCAGTGCGGATGCGTGGCTATTAGCCAAAGAGACGAGTTCTGGCCACCACGAGGCGGGTTCTCGTCGCTGAATCGCTTGCAGCACGTTCCAAGTCACCCAATCCTCGCTCTGCGGAGATTTCAGAATGCGATGGAGGTCGCTCGGCTTGTTGGCTTTTGGATGTGAGAGCAGCCGTTCGAGATCAACGAACGGGAATGGTGTCGAATAATCGATCAATATTTATACGTTCGTCTCTTTTAATTCTCCGGTATTACCTACGCTGATTCTGACGAATTAGACGGGTCTTCTTGTCCAGTATTCTGAAGATGCCTCGGACCACGGAGGATTAAATTACTCCAGCCCGCTAAACTACGGTCGTCACCTATATGCTCGACTCGTCTGATTTCCGTAAATATGCTTTTTAAATCTTCTACTGGAAGATCACATAAAGCGCGAACTAAAGGTACTACGGCATTCGCTCTTGAAGTCGCTTTGATTTCAGGAAGGTCAAGTTCAGCTACAAAGTTCCGTACATCGCGAAGTTGCGGCAAATATCTCTTTGCACTCAGTCCATCATAGAAATCTATTAAGAGTTGGCCTTTTTCTGGCTGCTCTTTGGTAAGTTCTAATAACTGCCTTCGCAAAGACTTCTTGGACTGACTACTCTTGTTCCTGATACCGGCTCTCTCGCCTCCTTTTGCGGCTTCAGTAAGAATAGACTCTAGGTTTCTAAGAAATTCTCCTTCAGAAACAGTTTTTGATAGGCTAGAGAAAGCCTCTGGGCCATGTTTATGAAGGAGTTTGACAATGTCGGTTAGAAGTGATTGAGCTTTTTCATCCATCAGAGACTGATCCTCTGTGCAAATTCTCTTGCAACTTCGTTAAATTGTCTAATCTTGCTATATCGGCTATATGACGTTCTAAAAATCGGCGAACCTTCACGTGCACCTTTGGGAAAAGACCGAGAATATGGTACTTCTGAGTCAAATACGTACCATCCATGTTCCCGGGCTATTTCGCGGACACTTTCTTTTGCTAACGCTTCTTCAGGTGAATAGTCATCTGTTGCATTAAACAGAACTCCGGCAAGATCTAGAGAACATTCTGGATGTTCTGCCAAGAAATCTTGCATCGAATTCACTAATAGTGGAAGTCCTATAGACGATAAGTATTCTGGTTTCACAGGGACCAGAAGATAGTCGCTGCATAAGTAGGCCGCTGTAGTCAAAATTGATTCGGTGGGGGCACAGTCAATAAGAATTAGATCGTAATTATCTTCAATTTCAGATATGATTCGAGTTAAATGTCGCTCTTTCTGGCCAGGGTTCTTTAATGACAACGCGAGTTCTAATCTAGATGGAATTAAATCTATTCGGCCTCCTCCACGTATCCTTCGTACGGTTGTAATAACGTTATTTGCATCAAGGCGAGGTATAAGACCTGTGGGAGTCCTTGTTCCTTGTTCAAAAATATCCCACATAGTTGGCTGATTCCTTCCGATAAGTTGCTCATATTGTTGAACACCTAATAAGTACTGACTGGCATTAAACTGTGGATCTAAGTCAATTACCAAAACTCTCTTTATCCAGTTCGTATACGCAGCAAAGTGCCAAGCCAAGTTCACAGTAACAGTGGATTTTCCTACACCTCCTTTCATATTAATTAAAGCGACTTTTTGTGCCATTAGATCCTCCATTGAATGATCTCAGAAATCCGAATTACCGACTAACTATCAATATAATGTGCCATTCATTGCTACACCCCGATGCACTCTTTGACTGTGACTACGGTTCAGAGCAGGACAGAATCTGACACAAGACTTGACCGTGTAGATAAGTGAAGTAGGTGGGGAACGCCTCGCCCACCAATTTGCGTATAAGGTAGGTTGTTCGGTTCTCCTTCGCCCTTGTCCAGTCGTAAAACCTGGGAACGGTCTGTAGGTCGGCGCACTCCAAGATACTGAGTACCCTATTTTCCCATGGGTGAATCTTGAAATCGCTTCCTACATGGCTTGAATTGGTTGTGATGGTGTACGCGGGTCTGCCTGGATTCATGCGCCGGTAGCTTGAACGGAATCCCCTAATCAAATATGGTCGGCCGTTCTTCTCGACATAAGGCCTGTTGCGCATGAGGTTTCCGCAAGAAGGGCACGACACCAAGCCTTGCTCAACCGGCTCATATTCGCACGACGGACAGACATCGTTCTCGTATGCGCTCCTTCCCGAGTACGGAGGTATTTGGCTAATCTGCTGATAGCGATCTGGACCGTACGAGGGAACAAAGTGCAATGGGGCTTTCCCGTACGCGGTGTCCTTGGCTTTCGCGTCGAGTGATTCATACTTCATAACCTCAAACCATTGTTGCACGCTTATCCATGGCTGTAGCCCGTTGGCGGGATTTTCCCCATGTGTTGGACATGGCCAAGGGGATCGATCTTGCAACGACTTTTGTTTAAGCCATTCCTCGTCCTTATGTATGGCTACCACTAGTGCCCGTTTTCTGACTTGGGGAATACCAAAGTCGGCCACGTTCACCACCCCAGGATATACCACGTACTCAGGTAGACGATCACGAAGAAGATCAACTGCCCTGCCTTTTTCGCCGTCATACTCGACTTGGAGGGTCAACACCTGGCGGACGTTCTCGATGACGACCACCCTAGGTTTCAACAGGCGTACTACTGGAATGACTTCCAGTAAAAGCCGATTCTTTTCCTCCAGGGCCTTCGCTTGCGGCGTCTGCCGCTTGCCCCTACTCGGGTTCGAGCTGCTCATTCCTTGACATGGTGGAGTAGCGACCAGTAAGTCCAACCGCCTAGATGGGGACCGGCGGTATGCCTCCGCGATCTCATTCTCACTGTCGTGAACATCACAAGTGAGCCACTGCGATGTGGGGAAGTTATCGGCACCGATGGCAGCACGCCGCTCATCTATCTCAACTTGGACGATGAAGCGAAACCCGGCCATCTCGTACCCAAGATCACTCAATCCGGCCCCAGAGAATAGGGAAACGGCAGTCCGGGGAGAATCACCTGTTGGCTTATTCTGTAGTATGAAATCCCGAATCAGTTGGCTAGACACCATCGTCTTCCGCACTTTCTCTGGTCGTGTTATTTACCGGTTATGTACCATAGCACGATAGCGCTGGGAGAGCTTCATCACATCCGTAGGCAATGGTTACTCTCCCTCCACTGACAGTTCCGGTAGTTCCCCTTGCATTTTTCCGACAACCTCTAGGAAGTCTTCGTGACTTCGACCAGTGGATTCGAGAAAATCATGCCAAGTCTTGTGAGAAATGTCAGAGTCAGTGCGGATAGAATTCTCTCTCAGAGCGTCTAGTTTCAGCGAGTCACATACAATCGTTAATCTAGCCTCGGGAAAGGATGACCTTACCGTCGCTGTATCACAGATGAACTTTCTCACCGCTGTCAGATAGCGGAATGCTCTGTCAAATTCCTCGTCTTCCAAAGCGTGCTGAGGACGTTTGATCTCTATAACCTCCAATCGGCCCTCGTGATTGAGCATTACGAAATCAGGCTGCTTGTTTGGATAGCTTATAGCTGAGGTGATGATATCCTCGCCGTAATTGGCTTTATACCAATTCTGGAAGTTTTTTCGGGTTGAAGTAAGAGTCTGGTTGAAGCTTAACGGTGTCCAGTCAGGATAGAGTATCCATGGTGCAGTCTCGATGAGCAATTGCAATTGTTGCTCAACGGTCGAGGGACTAGATACGAGCCTTTGAAGCTGCTCAATAGCATCGACTCGCTCCTGAGCAACTTGCCCAAGAGAATACATCTCTACCAGCCTGGCCTTCTCAAAGAGCTCAAGAATCACATCAGTAGGTCTATCTGCTGAGGAGGCTACTTCATCCAAGGTAGTAAGCAGCGTAGTATGAGGTCCCATCGCGTAGGCCAAGCGCACCATTCGGGCTCTGTAGTCAGGATTCTTGATGGAGTCTCGATCCGCACGTGTTATCAGTGATCTCGCCGCTCTCAGGACTGAGTCTCTTATGGCTCTGTCATTTGGATGGGCTGTCTTGAGACGCTTATCCAATTGGGACTCTTCAAGGAAGAGGTCCCAGGCGCGTTCCCCTGTTTTTGCTTCTGCTTTGGCAGCGAGTTCCCTTAGAAGCTCTCGACCCCACTCGCGTAGCCGAGTTCCAAGGTCAGAATTCCAGATAATGTCCTGCCTATCAGTACGGATGAAGTCTTCGTCCTCGTCAAGCCACTCGGCATTGATCGCTCCCGTGAGGTAACTTCTCATCTTGAACTCACCGGTGAAGCCGGTCTTATTGAGGTCTGCAAAAATAAAGGAATACTTTACAGTTTAAGTTGTGCGTATTTGAAGAAGCCTCGAATCAGGTCGTTATCATGATGCTGGGCGGAGATCGACATGCAGACGGCCTCGGCTACGTCGTCGATGTGGTCTGGCATGAAGTTGGCTAGCTGGCCATACTTGGTATGATTCCAGACCTGTTCGACCGGATTCAATTCGGGCGCATAGGCGGGTAACCATTCGATCGTGAGTCGATCTGGATACCTTTTGTGCAAGATCGCCACCGCGGCGCGATGGACACTCCACCGATCCAAAATGAGCACGACCTTGCGCCGTATCATACGCAGCAGATGACCGACAAAGGACACCACATCCTGCGTATTAATATTATGCTCATACATCTGGAAATACACCCCCAACCGCTTCCGTCGAGGCGGCAGGGTAACGGCAGCTTGAACCGACAAGCGATCATGGCGATCCCACAGCGTGTGGCCCCGCAACGCCCAGGTCCTACGCCGGGTCGGTTGCAGCATGAAGCCGCTCTGATCCATCAAGGCGATGGTCGCCTCTTGGTGCCGGGCTTTTTTTTAATCCGCGGCCATGCCACCAACCGCCATTGGCGCACGGCGTCCTCATCCTGTTCCCGCGCCCGGTGCTGGGGATACTGGCACGAAAAACCCAACCCATGCAGCAGACGACCCACATGATCGGGATGATAGGACACCCCAAACGTTTGGGCAATCACCTGGGCTACCCGCTTACAGGTCCACAGCGCGCTATCAAAGCCGGCCGCTTGGGGCCCTTGGAGCAGAAGCTCTTTCAACTGCTCCTTGTCTTGGGCACTCAACTGACAGCCCCGACCCGGATGCGGTTTGGCTTTCAGCCCGGCCTCACCCGCTTGGGCTTTCATCGCCTTCCAACGAGACACCGAGGACGGGGAAGCTTTGACCAAGCGAGCCACTTCGTTGACCCCTTTGCCTTCATCAAGCAACGCAGCCGCCCATTGACGACGATATTCTAGCCGATCGGCACTACCTTTAGGTCGCATATAAATGAATATAAACTATTCCTTTAAAAATGCAGAAGACAATAATGTCAAAATCCCTAGTCTGAGCGACAATCTTCCCTCTGGCGTATAGGCGGACTCCAGCCATTACTTCGTCCTTATATGGGTCTTTCGCGTAGGCAACCCATCCGGACACGGGAAGGGACTTGTCTTCAACTTTCACCGGTCTATCGTCTACTTCGATGCGAGTGCCAAGCATAATATCCACGTTCAGAGTCCCGAGGTCGATTGAATCTTCTTCTCCGGTGCTATCCACCAACCGGACGCTCCAATTAGCCTGGCTTAGCCCGAACCTAGCAGCTAGCTGACGATCCAATTCTTCCCTAGTAGGAACACGCCTACGGTCGAAGCGTCGTAGGATCAGCTTAGTTCCTGTGGAATCCATATAGCTACCGTCTTGTTGGCCGGGGTTCGGGTGATAAGGTAGCACATTTCCATCTTTGTCAGTCTTCTCCTCTAAAATGTCGTCGAGGTCGAGAATCAAGTTAGAGACCTCATAACCGAGATCAGTCCGGTCCCCACCAGCACTTATAACTTCCACTTCACGGCAGATTCCGAAAGGTGCTAATTTACCAATACCCTTTCTGCCCATAACCCGGCGCTTGTGCTTAGGCGTTAGATCGCTTCGTCTAGTTCTTCGGTTATAGCCAACGTTCAGATAGTATTCGTTGATCTCTTGTGCCGTCATTCCACAACCATCGTCTTTAATGATGATCCTAAGTACACGACAGTAACATGGGTTGATATTGTCGGGCGGGTTTAGGTTGGTCTCGTGTTTGGTGTATGATCTGTGTGAGTTGGTCTAATCCTTTTCGAAAGAGGCTTATGGCTTTTCGTCCATGTTTTTTTATAGGGATCGGTTTTCTTTGATGCAACTGCTGTCCTACTAGTAATGCCCATAGGAGCGTCCACGCCAGCAGCCCCAGCAGCAGGTGCAATCGTTGCGGGTGGATCAGATGGGTATCTTCGAGGTTAAATCCTCTCGATTTCAAACACGCAAAGGTCGTCTCGATAGCCCAGCGCTGGCCATAGAGTGCAAGCACTTGCTTGAGGTCGGTTCGATTGGTGATTAGCAGGAGCTTCTCGCCGCGGACGGGGCGATGACACACCAAATTCAGGGCCAAGCCGCCATAGAGGGTCGTGTGTGGATAGTATCGGGTGGTGCCCCGAGGCATTCGTTCATTAAAAGAAGCGCCATACCGCTGTCGGCCATCGTCGAGGGTAAGGCCGGTATTGCCGCGCAGGCGGATCACAAAATCGACCGGTTGCTCCAGCAAAAAATCAAACCACGCTCGACCAATAAACTCGCGATCGGCAACCAGACAGCACACGCCCGGATCGAAGTAGGACAATACCTGGGTCAGCAGGTGTTTACGTTCGTCGGTGTTGGAGTTGCCTGGCTTTTGCAACGACTGATAGGCCAATGGAATCGACACGCCTTGATAGACCAAGCCGACACACAACACATTCAGATCGGTGCGACCCAACGTCCAATGGGTGCGATCCATGACCAAGAGCTGGGACTGACCGGGGCGGACTAACTTGGAGAGGATCAACTCGGTAAACACCGACGGGCAGACCCCACTGCTGAAAAAACGCTGGAGACGGCGATAGTGACTGTCTATTTGGGCCATCCCCGGCAGACTACACGCCAGTTTCCGCAGATTGACCGAACGCACTTGAATCAGTGCGCACACCAAGCCACTAATCAGGTCCATGCGGTGGCGGGAGAGGGATACAGACCCTTGCATGAGGGCTTTCTTTAGCATATGAATAAGCATGGTGCGGCTCCTGTATTTAGGTTTTAGATGTAATCTTGGGCGATTACAAATAAAACCTAAAGCAGGGCCGTACCACAACTTAGATTACTGTCGTGTACTTAGCACCCACTCCTATCATCTGAAGATGAGCGGTCGCATGATCCATCCACCTGACGTATCCAGCAAAATTCTGATCTTGAACCTCTTTGTGGTCAATTTCCATTACTGGCCATATCTGGGCGTTATCTTCAAATTCATCGACTGCAATTAGCATCGACCTGAAACATATCCAAAGCAAGCCTTGCTGTTTTTTCCAAAGCAGTTGATTGCTAGGATTGAAGTTGAAACCCCGTCGATAAACTCTGCAATCCAGTTCATTGACCAAAGAAACCAAACCATTATAGAACTCAAAGTGCTCTTCGTCGGGTCGATCTCGAAAGAGGTCACTCGCGTGCACTTCCACATTGAATCTTTCCGCTCCTTCAATGAAGCCGGGTAAAAGCATAAAAAGCCGCTCTCGGAAAAGTGGATATATGTCCGCTGTTATCAAAAGCCCTGTCAATGATGTTGCCTGCATTTCAGGGGGAGCTTGTGCGTCAACGTACTTCTCGTCCATATAGAGAAATGCAACAGTATGAGGGATCTCTTCCTTACGCAACATACGGGGTATATCTCCTAACTTCCTGTGGGACCTCTGAGCTTATGGATAAAGTATGGGCAGTTATCTGTTCCCAACGCAATGTACGGAGCCGGAGGAATACATCCCCTCTCAGTAGCAGGAGTAGAAGTCAATCCTCTCCGATCAAGGCTATATCGGGCAGTCTCTTTGGGTTGACGGTTAATGGAAATAATATATGAGGACTCAAATCAATGACAGGATTGCCTTCGTCGACCAAAATGATTCTGAAGGCCACCCTCCCCTCACAATATCCCGTAGCGGTCAAAGACTTCCCTCGGCGACTGCCCCGCAGCCAATTCATCGCGCACGACGTTTTCCCCGGCGAGCTTTTCCATAGCCTTTTCGTAAACTTCGCCTTTGATCGCCGCCGGAATCACCGCCACGCCATCGTAATCGGCTAGAATAAAATCGCCGGGGTGAATCTGTACGCCGCCGCAGGTGATAGGTTGGTTGATCGTTTTAGCGAGGATGCGGCCCGCCGAGTCGAGCGGCGAATAGCCTTTGCAGAAGCAGTGGTAGCCCATGGCGTTCATCTGGCGCACATCGCGGACCAAGCCGTCGGTGAGCACGGATTCGACGCCGCGAGCTTGGGCAGCCGTGGAGAGAAGCTCGCCCCAAAGGCCGGAGCGCTCTTCGCCATTGGTGGCGATGACGAAAACGTCGCCGGGGCTAGCTTGATCATAGGCGGCAAAGATTTGGCCGTAGGGATCGGGATCGGGGCTGGTATCGGCGTACGCGTCGATAGTGAGAGCCGGGCCGGCGATGAAGGCATCGGGGCGGCTAGGCCGGATATCGGGCGTCATGGCCTGATCGCGGTAGCCGAGTTGGTCCATGATGTCGGTGACTAAAGCCGAGTAGATGGGCTTCCATTCATTATACATTTTCCAATTCCTTTGCTTGCGCCTCCTTCGCCTCTAGCCTCGCCCGCGAAGTCTCGATAGCAGCGTGAAGTTTTTCCTGTAGGAGCGCGCGAGGCGGGAGGACGGTCAGATATTCAGCAACGTGGATACCGGACTGGCCGAGTTCGAGCAGTTCAATCTGCTCCTCTTTTTTGCCAGCACAAAGAATGAGGCCGAGTGGCGATTTTTCGCCGGGCTGCTGCTCGTGCTTGGCAAGCCAGCGGAGATAGAGTTCCATTTGACCTTTGTATTCGGCCTTGAAGTCGCTGAGCTTAAGGTCAATAGCGATGAGACGGCGCAGACGGCGGTGGTAAAACAGAAGATCGAGGTAAAAGTCGTCGGAATCTATCTGAATGCGCTTCTGACGGCCGAGGAAGGCGAAGCCATCGCCGAGTTCGAGTAGAAAGGTTTCGATTTCACGCAGGATGGCGTCCTCAAGATCGCGTTCGAGATAGCGGTCGTTGAGGCCAAGAAAATCAAGCACATAGGGGTCTTTGAAGACAAGGACAGGTGTTAGCTGATCGTCCTTGCGCAGTTGAGCTAATTCGGCGCGGGCGACTTCTTCGGGCTTCCGGGAGATAGCGGTGCGCTCGTAGAGCATGGAGCCAATCTTATCGCGTAAAGTGCGAACGCTCCAGCGTTCGACGCGGCACATTTCGGCGTAGAACTCACGCTGAAGGGGTTCCTTAAGAGGCAGAAGCTCACTGAAGTGGGACCAGCTCAATTGTCGCGACAGTGTAGCGACAATCTCCCTATCAGGGAAAACTTCAGCAAACTGCATCATACGGCGCAGGGTTTTCTCCGAAAACCCGGTTCCAAACTTGCTCACCAATTGTCGCGACAGCGTCGCGACAATCTCCTTTCCGTAGTCAGCTCGTTGTCCTTGAAGAATCTCGCTCTGAATCCGCTTGCCGATTCTCCAATAGAGGCTCGTCATTCCCGCATTGACGGCCTGAGCAACTCCCGCACGGGTCTGCTCAATCATGTTTTGCACATCGGCAAACAAGCCATCCGGAGTGTCAATAATATCTAAACGTTCGTCGCTCATATCCGATCCTACTGAAAATCTACTTGTCTGTTTCTGGCTTCCTTTGTAACCACATGATATCAGTAACTAAAGCCGAGTAGATAGGTTTCCACTGGTTACGCGTCATAGTCGTGATTATCCTCCGCTCGATCCTGTGGTACAAATCCCACCTTTCGCTGTGCATCTGAGATGTCCACCCAACGTAGATCGTTGTTCGACATGCCGTAGAAAATCTCAAAGCGCAAACTACCATCAGCATTGATGCACCGCTCGAATATCTGGACAATATCGCGTTGGCTCACATAGATGTCGGCACCTTGTGGCGGACGAGGACGATCGCGCTCGACTTGACCGATACGGACGCAGATACACGACAACCCATGACAATGGGCGTAGGTTCGCGCCAAAGACTCCGTCCACACTTTGGTTGAGGCGTATAGACCCCTCGGTTCCGCAGGTATATTGGGCGTAATCATCTCTACATTGTCCGGTATATCTGCATGTCGGCGTTCCATCATCGCCTTGTACGGCTCTTGATCGCGATGTCCCTGCGAGACCATAATGCTGCTGGCGGCGACGATACGCGCAACGCCGGTGACTTTGCACGCTTCAAAGACATTGTAAGTCCCAATGATGTTGTTGTTCAGCAAACTCTCCCAACTCTCCCCGCTCGGATCCGCGGCAAGATGTGCGACAACATCCATACCTTCAACAGCGCGTCGTACCTGATTAAAGTCAGCAATATCGCACAGGATGAATTTCTCGTCTGGAATTTCGAGCGTCCATGATCCCGGAACGCGAGGTCGTAACGTGAGATTATCTCAGACCAGTTAGGTCTAGTGCTGGCCTTGTGCCCTTTATTTATCTCTCCAAACCGCCAAGCAAGGAGGGATACAGATGAAAGAGCCAAGACCAGCGTTGGAGAATTTGTGCTGTCTCAATGCCCAATGCAAGACCTACGGCCAACGCGGCCAAGCCAACCTGCGGGTGCGCAAGACCTATGGAGCCGACCGGATTCGCTATCTGCGCTGTGGGTGCTGCGGCGAGGAATTCAGCGAGCGCAAAGGCACGGCGTTGTTTAATTGCAAAATCGGTGAAGCCCAAGCCGTGTCGGTGATCGAGCATCTGGATAGTGCCTGTGGCTTGAATGCCACGGCGCGCTTGGTGGGGGTGTCCAAGGATGCGGTTAGCCGCCTTTTGCGCGTGAGCGGACAGGTCAGCTATCAACTGCATGACCGGCTGGTGCGTGACGTGCATCCGAGGGCGCTCCAATTTGATGAGAAATGGTCGTATGTGGCCAAAAAACAACGGCACATGACGCCGATGGACGATCCGAGTGAACGGGGGGATTATTGGGATGCTACCAGTTTGGATCCGCAGAGTAAATTGCTGGTATCGCTGGTGCCGGGTCGCCGTACGACGACGACGATTCATCAAGTCGTGGCCGATGCGGCAGCGCGGCTTTCGTGTGATGCGCGGCTGCCGGCGCTGTTTACCGATGGCGAGCCGACCTATCCCGAAGCGATTGTGGCCACCTTTGGTCGAGCCTATCCGGTGCCTCGACGCCATCGCCGGGGCCGCCGGCCGGCCCCTGTTGTTCGCATCCCCCAAGGCTTGGTATACGCCCAGATTGTCAAGCATCGGCACGGCGGACGAGTCCAACGGGTCGAGATCCGACCCCGCTTTGGCAAGGGCCGCTTGGCTGAGGTCGTAGCGCAGTTGGGCTGGACGAAAGCCAATACCAGTGCCATCGAGCGCTTCAACCTGACCGACCGGATGCGTAACGCACGAAAGGGGCGCAAAACCCTGCGCTTTTCACGTCGGTCGGATCGGCATGATGCGCTCAGTTGGATTGGCGCGTTGCGCTACAATTTTCATCACCCCCAGCGTTCCTTGCGCCAGCGCACCGACGAAGGGCGCTGGCAACCGACAACGCCGGCTATGGCCGCCGGCATCGCCGAGCAGCGCTATAGCTCACTCGAACTCATGCGCCTGTGTCCGGTGGGGCTGAGATAATCTCAAGCTACGACCGAACGCGAACAGATGGCTCCAATTTGTAGTCGAGTGCATACGCATCGTACTTTTCCGGTTGTTCTTGCAGCCGTTTGTATGTCATGTAACCAATCTGCCCAGTAGCGCCTGTAACAAGCACCCTCTTGGGTGTAGCCATACGTTTATTTTTTCCTTCGTTTATGGGCGTTTCTCCATTACAACGTGCCTATTTCCTGCGTCCCCCATTAAAAGCATCCGGCTTCTCGGTACCCGAAGGCCAATACCCACTCGGATCCTCGCCCCACGGCGTCCCACAAATTTCCGTCAAAACCCGCCACTCAGACGCGCCCATGACCTCTGGATGAAAGACAAAGCGCTTGAGCCCAGCCGCCTCGGACGCCCGCAAAATGCCGAGCAAATCGCGCGCGGGCATGGGGTCGCCAGCGTGCGGCGTGCGACCAGTCGAAACCCAGCAAATCACCTTATCGACACCAGCCGCCTCTATGGCGCGACGCGTTTCGCCGTACACGACCTCGCTGAAAAACTCGTCGGGAAAGCCCGCCTCCAAGTCAAAAAGCGTCCGCACCTGCGGTAGCTTGATGCCAAAAAGCGCCTGCACCACGGCAAAGGCGTCCTCTTCCGTTAGCCCCGGATTCCACTCCCCAATCGTCTGCACCCAGCGAGCCACCGTGCCATACAGGCCGTCAAACCCGCGATGCCAGTAGTAGTGCTTGGGGAGTATATAATCGAAGTACCCGGCCATCCGCTCGTAATCCTGCCCAGTCAACCCAGAAAAGACCGCCGTGCGCGGAATCCCACCCAACTCGATCTTGCGCGACGCTCGATCAACGATGGTGCGAGCGTCTTCCCAAGAGCGGCGCGACTTCTCCTGCCGCATCCGCAACCAATACAGCCCATCCTCGTCGAGGTCGATCAAATTCAGCACCGAGAAAAGGCCACCTTGGGCGAGGTAGCGCACCCGTTGGGGCGTCAGCCGACACAGAGCCTGCTGCAGATGGTCGATGCCGCGCTGCATCCGCCCAACATCGGCCCCCATGCCAGCAAAAAGCTGATCTTCACCGGGACGGAGTTCCAAAAGCTCCCCGCCGTGGTGGAACGCTAGCTCGTAGTGGTTTTCGCCGGGGCCGTCGATAATGACGCCGTGAACCTGCGGGTAGAACGCGATCAATTCCTCCAACCCAACCAGCCCACCGCGCCCCATGCCAAAAGTCATAATCTGCCAGCCACGCGCCGCCGCGTCGTCCATCATGCCTTGGAGCTTTTTTTCTTTTTCTAGATCGCGGGGCGTCTCTTCCGGCGGCTCGACGCCGTGCTCGGCGTAGAAGCTCGGGTTGACCGGATAGCTGGAGATCACCGAGCCATCGTCCTGCTTAAACTGCATGCGGCCGACGATAATGCCCTCAACGCCGCCTTCCTCCCAAGCGTCAAAGCGCTGCTGATAGTCTTCGAGCCAGTGTTCGAGCGGCTGGTCGCTGTGGGTGAAAACCCAAAATTTCATCATGGCCTCCTTAGCGGTCTGGCCACTTGTAGGCGATCTTGCTGTTTTGCCAGAAGTACTTTTCGGTCACGCCCTTTTCGCCAAAGTACGCTTTGACGATGGAGATGGCGGCCTTAAAACTCCCCGCTCGGTCGCTGACGGGCCAATTGCTGCCGTAGATCACGCGGTCTGCGCCAAAGGCGTCCCACATGGCGTCGAGGATCGGGCGATAAAAGTCCAGCTCTTCCGGCACCGGCTCCACCCTGCTTTGCTCCATAATCGCCGAGACCTTCATAAAGACCTGCGGCTGCTCGGCCGCTTGAGCTATGGCGTCCAGCCACACCGGATCGGGATCGCCGCCATCGGCCCCAACCCCGCCGCAGTGATTGATAACAATGCGCAATTCGGGCAACCGCCGGGCCAGTTCCACCACTTGGGCCAAATCCGCCGGCCCCACCAGCGCGTCGAGGTTCAAGTCCCGCGCGACGAGGTGCTCCATATCGGCGAGAAAAGACCCAGCCTCCAAGTCGGCAAAGTACCCACCGCCGCAGCGAATGCCGCGAAAGAGCGCGTTTGCCGCCAAGCGGTCAATGTCGCTTTTGAAGTCCTCCCGATTGGGATCGACGTGCCCCACCAGCCCGACGATCCAAGGGTCATCAGCGGCCAAATTTAGAATCCACTGATTGTCCGCCAACCACGCGCTAGCCTCCACCACCACCGTCCCGGTCACCCCTTCGGGCGCGGCGAGGGCGCGGTGATGCTCGGGCAATACCGTGCGGTAGAGCAGTTCGTTGTCAGCCGGCGGCCAAGGCACGCCTTCGGGCCGCGTGGGATCGTAGAAGTGGGTATGAGTATCAATGATCACGATGCATTCCTTTCTGTCATGGTTTTTTCGATTAACGTCGCAAACGCCTCTATGTCCTCTGCCTCAGTGTCGAACGAGGTCATCCAGCGCACCTCGCCCCGCGTGGCATTCCAGGGGTAAAAGAAAAACTCCTGCTGCAAAATGGGAATCACGTCCACCGGCAACCGCGCGAAGACGGCGTTGGCCTGCACTGGATAGATCACCTCCACCCCGCAAATGGGCCGCACTCGCTCAGCCAGCACCTGCGCCATGGCATTGGCGTGCTCGGCGCTCCTGCGCCAAAGGTCGTCGGTCAGCAGGGCCGTAAACTGCGCGGCGACAAAGCGCATCTTAGAGGCCAGTTGCATCCCCTGCTTGCGCGCACGGCGATAGTCCTCGGCCAACTCAGGCTGAAAAAAGACCACAGCTTCCCCCAGCATCAGGCCGTTCTTGGTGCCGCCAAACGACAGCACATCAACCCCGCAATCCCCAGTGACCTCCCGCAGTTCCAAGCCCAAGCCCACGGCTGCATTGGCAATCCGCGCTCCATCGACGTGCAAATACAACCCGTGCTCGTGGGCGCAGTCGGCGATGGCGCGAATCTCACTCGGCGCATAAACAGTGCCCAGTTCCGTAGCCTGAGTAATCGACACTACGCGGGGACGCACTTGGTGCTCGTCGCCGCGACCCGCAATGTGGGCAGCGACTCCCTCGGGGGTGATTTTGCCGTCGGGTGCTGGCGCGGTCAGGAGCTTGACGCCGGCCACCTGTTCGGGAGCACCGCATTCGTCGATGTGGAGATGAGCGGTATCCGAGCAGATCACCGCGTCGTAAAAGCGCGTGAGTGCGGTGAGTGCTGTAACATTGGCTCCGGTGCCGTTGAAGGCCAAGAAAACCTCAACCTCCGACCCCAACACCTCGCGAAACAGCGCGACGGCTTCATCCGTATGGGGATCGTCCCCATAGGAATGCACGTGCCCCACGTTGACTCGGTGTAAGGCCGCCATGACCTCGGGGTGGACTCCGGCGTGATTGTCGCTGCCAAAGCCGCGAATGCGCTCGCCCATTGTCGCCAGTGCCTTTCTCTGTTGTGTGTGTCGCTATCCGGTCGTCGGGCAACCGGTCCAGCCAATGCAGACTCCGTCATTTCGGCGCGACCGGAATAGACCCTGCTCGTTATGTCAGATTCTCAGTGCGCCTCCAGCCAATTCTCACCGGTGCCCATCTCGATTTCTATCGGCACCTCCATCGGCAAAGCCTCGCGCATCTCGCGCGCGACTAGCGGCGGTAGGGTCTCTACCTCGTCCCGGTGCAGGTCAAAAACCAACTCGTCGTGGACCTGCAACAGCATGGCCGAGCGGAACCCTTCCTCGCGCAGCAGCCGGTGGATGCGGCTCATCGCCAGCTTGATCATATCCGCGGCCGTACCCTGAATGCGAGTATTGATCGCGTTGCGCTCGGCTCCTTTGCGGGTGGTAGCGTTGCGCGAGTTGATGTCGCGCAGATAGCGCCGCCGCCCGGTCACCGTCTCGACGTACCCCTTGTCGCGGGCGAACTCCACAGTCTCGTCGAGATAGCGCCGCACCCCCGGATACTGGGCAAAGTACTGCTCGATTAGCTCGGAGGCCTGCCAGCGCGGAATGTCGAGCCGCTCGGCTAACCCAAAGGGCGAGATCCCGTAGATAATACCGAAGTTGACCGTCTTGGCTTGGCGGCGCATCTCCGGGGTCGCTTGGTCTTCTGCGACTTGGTAGATCTTTGCGGCCGTGGCCATGTGGATGTCGCCGCCGCTGTTGAAGGTGTCCAGCATCCCCTCGTCGCGGCTGAGCGCGGCGGCAATCCGCAACTCGATCTGCGAATAGTCGGCCGAGAAGAGCAGGTACTCGCTGCTGCGCGGCACAAAAGCGCGGCGGATTTCCCGCCCCTGTTCGCTGCGGATGGGGATGTTCTGGAGGTTCGGGCGGTCGGACTTCATGCGCCCGGTGGCGGTCATGAGCTGCTCGTAGTTGGTGTGGACGCGCCCGGAGGCTTTAAAGACCGCGCTGGGTAGCTGATCGACATACGTTGACTTGAGCTTGGTGTGCAAGCGGTATTCGAGCACCTGCCGCGCGATCTCGTGGCGATTGGCCAGCCGGCGCAAGATCTGTTCGCTGGTTTGGTACTGGCCAGTCTTCTGCGTCCGCCGCGCATTGGGGTCCAGCTCCATCTTATCAAACAGCACGGTCCCAAGCTGGTTGCCCGAATTGAGGTTGAAGCGCTCCCCGGCCAGCTCAAAGACGCGCTCGGCAGCCTGTTCGATGGCCTCCTCAAACTGCCGCGAGAGCGCGGCCAAAGCCGAGCTTTCCATGCGGATGCCCTCGTGTTCCATATCCACCAGCACCGGCAGGAGCGGAACTTCGATCTCGTAAAAAACGCGCTGCTGATCCATGTCGTCGATTTTCGGCCGCAGTGCCTCGGCGAGTTGGAAGGTAATGTCCGCATCCTCGCAGGCGTACTCGGCCACTTGCTCCACTGGCACCTGCAAAAGCGTTAGCTGCTCACCGCCGCGCTCGCCGATCAGCTCGGATATGGGCTTAGGCGAGTAGGAAAGCAGGCTCTTGGCCAACTCGTCCATGCTGCGCCTCAGCTCTGGCTCGGCCAAGGTCGCCGCCAGCATCGTGTCGAAGAACGGGCCTTCCACTCGCATACCGTGCCAGCGGAGGACGCTGAGATCGTACTTGAGGTTGTGGCCGATTTTTTCACTCGCTCCTTCAAACACCGGGCGGAATTCATCCAAAACAGCCAGCACCTCGGCCCGGTTCTGCGGCAGCGGCACGTAGTGGCCCGTGCCCGGTGCCCACGAAAAAGCCAAGCCAATCAAGTCGCATTGCCGGACGTCGAGGCCGTTAGTCTCGCAGTCAAAACAAAACGCGGGCTGCTCCAACAGCGCCTTGATCAACGCCTGTCGCTTGTCGGGCGTATCGACGAGCTGATAGTCGTGCTCCACATCCGCCACCCCTTTGAGCGGACCGTGGGCCTGCTCCTTTTCAACGCTAAACTCGTCGCCGAGGAGCCGCCGACCCAGCGTATTGAATTCGAGCTCGGCGAATAGGGTCTCCAACTTCTGGCGGTCCCAGTCGGCCTTAACCAAATCCGCCAGTCCCACGTCCAGCGGCACGTCGCACTCAATGGTGACCAGCTCCTTGGAAAGCAGGGCCTGTTCCCGGTGTTCCTCTACGTTCTGCTTCTGCTTGCCTTTGAGCTGGTCGGTGTTGGCCAGCAACTCTTCGACGCTGCCGTACTCGGCGATGAGCTTTTGCGCCGTCTTGGGGCCGATCCCAGGGACGCCGGGCACATTGTCCGAGGAGTCGCCCATCAGCCCCAGCACGTCGATCACTTGGTCAATCCGCTCAACCTGCCATTGTGCGAGGATTTCCGGTACCCCTAAAACCTCGGCCTCGTCGCCGCCGCGCCCCGGCTTGTACATAAAACTCCGCTCGGAAACGAGCTGGCCGTAGTCCTTGTCAGGCGTGACCATGTACGTCGCAAATCCCTCGGCCTCGGCCTTTTTGGCCAACGTGCCGATCACGTCGTCGGCCTCCCATCCCGGCTCGCGCAGGACCGGGATATTAAACGCCTCGCAGAGCCGGAACACGTACGGCAGTGCTTGGCTCAGATCCTCGGGCATGGCCTCGCGCTGGGCTTTGTACTCTTCGTACTTGTGGTGCCGATGCGTCGGCTCAGGCGTGTCGAAGACGACGGCGATGTGCGTCGGCTCACCCTTTTCGATAATGGAGAGCAAGGTATTGGCAAAGGCAAAAACGGCCGACGTGTTCATGCCCTTTGAGGTCATGCGCGGATTGCGGATCATCGCGAAGTGGCCCCGATAGACGAGGGCCATCCCATCGAGCAGGAAGAGAACTTTTTCGCTCATGCAGAATTCTTTCGTCGCACTCAAACGGCTTGGTTGGCTGCTTCGTAGTATTTGTTGATGCCGGGCACATCGCTCATCCCGTGCCACACGCCCCGAAAGAGCGTGCGGCGCTTCTCTGGAAACGAGGCGATCACTTCGGCGGACGGACAGCCCTTGCCCCACTTGGAATTGACCGTGTCGTAGCAGGTGAACAAGCTCAGCCGGTCGCGCTGCTCGTTGGTCCAGCGCGTGCCCGAATGGCACAGGGCCTCAGTGAAAATCACCGCCGAACCAGCCGGGCAGGTATAGCTCTCCCACAGCGCACTGTCGCGCTCGCTCAGCTCGTCGGGTCGGGGGAAGGCGGCCTTATGGCTGCCCGGCAGAAAAAGCGTGCCCCCGTCGCCCTCGCCGACTTCGTTGAGCTCCCACACCACTCGCGTCAGGCCGGAATGCACCTTGCCCGACTGCATCTGGTAGATGTGCGAGTTGCCGCGAAAGTTGAAGTACCCGCCGCCGCCGTGCGGACCGAAGTTGTCGTGCCCAGCCTGGCGATGGCTGGTATAGGTGTGGTCGTAGCGAAATCCATAGCAGTCTTCGCTGGCCAGCGCCTGATGCGAGAGCACTTCGTTGAGCACGCCCACTACCGCCGGGTGGTCGAGCAAGATCTGCGACGGGCCGCCGTGATTGTCGCGCTCGTCCGGCGGCAGGGACTCGCGCTCGTAGAGAAATTTCATCTGGTGGGCGCGAATCGCCACCAGCTCTTCTTCGCTCAACAGCGCGGGTAAAAGAATAAACCCCTTAAGGTCGAAGAGGTACTTCTGGGCCTCGGTTATCGGGACGACGTCCCGCCCGTCGGCATTGGTCGTCGGCAGCAGGTCCATAAGCGCGTCAGTCCTTCCAGTTGAACACCACGTTGAGCATGTTTTTCTCTCGGTGGTACGCCATTTCGTAGGCTTGGACCATGTCCGAGTAGTGCAGCCGGTGGGTGACCAAGCGACTCGGCTGGAGCTTGCCCTCCTGCATCAGCGAGAGCACGTGGACGCAGCGGCCGTCGTTGTCAAAGTGGTCTCCTTCCGGCGGCGGAAACAGCGACCCGGCCCGATCGTTGACCGCACAGATTGAAACGCCCTTGAAGTAAAACCAGCGCATGTCTAACGGGTTAAAATCCAGCGCCTCTTCGCCCCGCCCTGGTAGGCTGACGATGGACACCCGTCCGTTGGTTCGGACTACTTCCATCGCCGTGCGATACGCCGGCCAAGGGTTGGCCGTCAGGATCACCAAGTCGATCCCCTGCCCGTGGGTGAATTCGTCCAGCTTGGCCTCCAACTCGGGATCGTCCGACAACAGGGCCTCGTGCGCCCCCATCTGGCGCGCCATGTCCAAGCGCACCGAACTGTTGCCCAGCCCCACGACCCGCGCGCCAAAAAGCGGGCCTAGCGCCACCGCCCCCAGTCCCAAGACGCCCAACCCCACCACGGCCACGGTCTCGCCGGGCGCGAAAAACGCCTTGGTGTAGCAATGCATACTCAAGGCGTACAAATGGGCAAACACCGCGTCTTCGGCCGCCACCCCGTCCGGCACATGGACGATGCTCTCGCTGTCCCGCGCCACGTACGCCGACTGATGGGGATGCCGCGACACCACCCGATCCCCCACCGCAAACTTAGTGACCTTGCTGCCGACCCCGCGCACCACACCTAGGTTGCTGTCGCCCACCCAGCGCGGAAAATCCGGTGCTCCAGGCACCTGTTCGGCCCCTTCGTAGTTGCCGCGGTCGGTGCCGATCTTAAAGCCCGTGATCTCCGTTTCCACCCAAATCTGGTCGTCCTCCAAGTTCTCCGTGTCCAGCGTCAAATCTTCAATCCGCAAATCTCGCGGACCGTGCAGCATGGCAATTTTCATGCGATTTCCTCCGGCTGTTAAAGTCCAATTTCGTGGCGCAGCGCCTCGGTATCGGCGCACCAGTTGCCGACGTTCCAGCGGCCAAAGGCCCCCAAGGCTCCGCGTTCGTCTGGTCCGAAATAAACGGGGACGTGTATCAGCGACAAACCGTCGTGCGCCCGCGCCTGGTCCAATGCCCTTTCCAGCGACTCGGGCGAATACCCGCCGCTCAACGCGACCACGTCCTCTACTGCACTCGCCCAAGCCACGTAGTCAACGGCCACGCGGTCGTAGGTGCCGCAATCAACTCCGTACTGGGCCAGTTGCAAACCCGAGATCGCGCCCATCCGCCGATTGTCCAACAGCAGAATGCACCCAGTCGCGCCGTGCTCGACGCCGTCGATGAGCACCTGCGGGTTCATGGTGAAAGAGCCATCGCCGCTAATGGCCAACCCGTAGAACGGCTCGGTCGCTACGGCCGTGGCCAACAGCGCCGAGACCGCAAAACCCATATAGCTAGCTCCAGTCTCGGTAAAGGTGCGGCCCAAGCGATCGTCCTCTACGACTTGGAAGCCGTTGGCCTGCACGTCGCCGGCGTCAAAGAAACACACGGCGTCGCGGGCGCGCGCCCAATCTGTAGCCACCTTGATGGCCGTCGGCTGCGTCATAACCTCCGCGTCCCACATCTCGTCGTACAGCACCGATTTTTGATAGCGCACGGCCTTAAACGCCGCCCACTCCCGCTTCTTGTCGCTACAGGCTTGCAACCAAGCCGAAGGAGAGCCGTTTTGCACGCGGCTCGCGCTGAGTGCGCGATTCAATTTTCGCAGCGTCCGCGCGGCATCCCCGACGAAGGCCATAGTCTTGCCGTAGTGAGTGGCAGTTTCTGGATCGGCGTTGATATTGACGACTCCCTGCACGCGCGGATAGCCCGTGCGCGACGAATCCGACTGGCAGACAAAGCGGGCACCAACGGCGATCAAGAAATCGGCTTCCTCCATCGCATAGTTGCCGCAAATCGACCCTTTGCTGCCGCCGACAGTCATGTTGCGCGGATGATCGTACGGCAAGACGCCGGAGACTAAGGGACTAGTCACGGCCACTGCGTCGGCTAGCTCCAACAACTCAGCCAACTCCGCCCCGGCCTCACGCGCACCACCGCCGACCTTGACGACCACGCGCTCGGCCGCGGCAATGGCGGCTGCCGCCTCTGCGTAGCGACCCCCATCCGCAGCCGCACCCAACGGCGGCGGTGCGCCCACGGGCAGTTCGTCCAAGTTGAATTGCGCCAACTCCGCCGGTTGCATGTTGAGCGGTAAGAGCAAGAAAAACGGCTCGGCCTGATGCGGATGATCCACCGCGTTGAGTCCGCGTCGCAGCGCGGTGGCAAGCGCCAGCGGCGTGTGCAGCGAGTACGCCCGGCTCATGGTGCCGAACAGCCGCAGGAAGGCGTTTTGTTCCGTCCCGGGAATCTGCTGCATGTTCGGGCCTTCGTCTTGGGTCGTCTCGTCCCCGAGCAGATACCAGATGCCCAACCCGTCCGAGCGCGGGACAATAGAGGCCGCCAGCGCTTGCAGTGCTCCCGGACCGATCGAGGTGACGACCGCGGCCTTTTCGCCGCACACCCAGCGCAGGGCCGCTGCCGCGTGCGACGCCTCGATTTCACTGCGCACCCCACAGACGCGCACCAGCCCTGCGTCCTGATAAATCCGCAAGACCTCGCCGATCTCGGTCGAGCCGTGGCCAAAGACGCAAAAGAAAGTCCTGACGCCTTGCAACCAAAGCCCCAGGACTAGCGCCTCAGATACCGTGGTATCGATGCGGCGGCCCAGCACCCCAAGATCCCCGGCTGCGGCGATTTGCTGCGCCCGCTCCTGCCGCGTCTGTGCCAATACTTCCATAAGTCAGCGATCCGACAGATGCCCCCAGACGCACTCAGCCACCACACGTCCCAATAGCTGCGATCCCTCCTCAGTAAAATGCACCCCGTCTTGGGTCAAAAGCCGCGCCTTCCCTTCGCGTTCAACAACGGCAAAAAGGTCATCAATCGGCACGCCCAAATCCACCGCCACGGCGCGGGCCGCCGCATTGTAGGCCTCCACATCGGCCTCCAAGCGATCGAAGCCCTTATTCTGATGGTGCCAATTCTCGTCCACTGGCGTAGTGGTGGTCCAGACGACGGCTCCGTTCAACTCGCGTTGCAGCCTTTGCAATATCTGGCGCACGTTGCGCTCGTATTCGTCCACGGGAACTGAGGATTCTGCGCCAAAGGCCCTCTTCAAATCGTGCAACCCACAATTGACGTGGACCAGATCCGGTTGGCGAGAGAAAACCCATTGGCCCAGATGCGCGAGAACATTGCGACTATCGCCGCCGTTTTCTTCGGGCACCCAAACCTCGGCTCGATCCGCCAACTGGCTGATGACATGGTCCTGATAACCCATGCGGATTGAGTCGCCGATTAGGACGACGAGGGGCAAACTATTCATAAAACATCACGTCGAACTGACGCCTCCCATTTTACAGACTTCCTTCCACTCCCGCTCGGCGACCGGCTGGATCGACAGTCGCTGACCCCGCTGCACCACCCGCATGTCGGCGAGCTTGTCGTTGGCCTTGAGGTCGGCGAGGTGGACAAACCTTTTGAATTTGCGTTTCCACTTCACGTCGAAGGAGAACCAGCGCGGCTCATCCTCGGTGGATTTTTCATCGTAGTAGTCGTGCTTGTAGTCGAACTGACTGGGGTCGGGGTACCCCGCTCTTGTAATCGTCGCGATTCCAGCAATCCCCGGCTCGTCGCAGTTGGAGTGATAAAAGAACGCCAGATCCCCCTTTTCCATGTCGTCGCGAATGAGATTGCGCGCTTGGTAGTTGCGCACACCCCGCCAGTAGCCCGTGCTTTGCGGACGCTGCTTCAGCTCGTCAAAGGAGCACTCGTCGAATTCGCACTTGACGAGCCAGTACTTTTTCCCCCGCTTGCTCACAGCCATTCCTCGACCACTTCCCGCGTCTTTGCTATGCCCTCCCACTCGTCTCCTGGACTAGAAAAAATCAACGAGTACGGCCCTGCGAACCCCACATCACGGGTCAAACGGAGACAGCGCGCAAAATCCTCGCGGTCCATCTGTCCCACCTCGGAAAAGTCGGCCTTGGCGTGCACAGAAGTCGCCCTCGGCAAAATCGCCGCCAGATCGCGGTACTTGTCCGGCCCTTTAAAGTTGCCGAAATCAGCGCACAGCCCCACCTCGCCGTCGCACAAGTCGAGGACCGCATTGAGCGCTCCGACCGACGTGCCCAGCGTCCGAAAATTCTCCGTCATCACCCCAATACCCAAGGTGCGACCAAAGCTGGCGAACGCGCGCAAATTCTCCGCACTTACCTGCACGGCTTCGCCGTCGTTCCCTTCCCCGGCGATCACCCGCACACACTGCGCGCCGCAGCGGGCGGCAATCTCCATCCACTCGCGCACCCAAGCCACTTCCTTTGCGCGTCGGGCTGCATCGGGATGGGCAATGTCCCCAGCGTCAATTAGCACGCTGAAAAGTTCTACACCGCTGTCAGCAAGTGCCCGCCGCAACTGGTTGATATAATCATCGTCGAGCCGCGGGAAGTGGAAGTGGCAAATCTCCAACAGGCCGATGCCGCGTGCGGCAAGCTGCGCCGGTAGCTCTAACAAGGTGAGATCGCCCTGCCCGGTCCCTTCCAGCACCGGCTCGCCCTTGGGGTCGGGCCACTGGTACATCGACGCTCCTAACGTTCTGTGCAAGCTCCAAGACGATGTTGCTATGCGCGTCATCACATCCTCACAGGCTGATTTTGGTGACCCATCCAGACGTGGCGTCGCAATAGATCAAATCCTCGCCAAAAATCGACAGCCCATGCGGCTCGGGGTCGCTATCGGGAACCACAATTCGATCTAACTCGGCCCCGCTCTCCACGTCGAGCTTGACGATCACGCGGTCAGCGGTATGCACGACCCAGATGCCATCGGCGACCCGCACCACGCCGTGCGCACGCCCGTAGGGCAAATCCAGCACATGTTCGACTGACCAGCCAGCGATTTTGACTTTGCTCAGCGTCTGGCTCTTGAGGGTGGTAATCCACACGTAGCCTTCTTCTAACGGATCGTACTCCATCCCATGGACCCCACCGCCGCCGGGCACTGGATAGCGGTTGCGAGTCGCGCCAGTGTCTGGATCAACCTCGAAAATTTCGCCCGCCCCTTGCTCGGCGTCCGTCGGCCGTGCGGGCCGCCAGAGCGTACCTGCCCCATTGGCCGCCAACCACAGCGAACCACCGCCCCAAGCCATGCCGCTGGTATTGGACGACTCGCTGGGAATGTCGCGGATCAGACGGGTGACGCCGTATTCAGACGGCTCGGCGATTTCAATAAGCGCCACCCGGTCGGTAATTTGGTCGGTAATCCACAGTCCTTCTTCTACTACTTGTAGCGCATTGGGAACCCCGTAGGGGGCGCGGAAGAGCTTCTCTACAGTCCTACTCATCGTCGTCTTTATCTCCTAAGTTCAGTTGTCCCACACCAACAACACCGCCATCGTCTCGCCCAACCGATTGTAGAGCAGATCGAAGGCTGCTGCCGCTTCGGTGTAGGGGAAGCGGTGGGTGATCATCTTGGCGAACTGGATCTGATCCGTAGCCAGCAACTCTAGCGTCCGCGCCGATCCTTCGGGCCGTCGACTGGCGTCGAGGTAGCTGCCTATGAGGCGCTTGCCCATGATTTTTTCTGAGTAGAGCGGCAGGGGTTCGTTCTCGTACAGGCCCAGCACCTGCAAGAGGCCACCACTCTTGAGCATGTCCTGCGCCTCGGCAAATGCCTGCGCTCCGGCCCGGCCGCCTACAGCTTCGACCACGATGTCGGCACCCTTCCCGTCCGTCAGCTCCAAAATCTGTGCAACAGAGTCGCCGGCGCTGGCATCTATCACCGCGTCGGCTCCTAACTCGCGCGCCAGTTCACAGCGCAAAGGCAAAGTGTCAATCCCAATGACGCGCCCCGCGCCCTGTGCCTTGGCCGCCTGCATGCAACCGCTGCCGACCAAGCCCTGCCCCTGAATGACCATGACATCGTCCGGCCCGGCCCCAGTCTCCCACATCCACAGGACCGAACTGGTTCCCAGCGGCCAAAAAGTGCCCGCCTCGGGCGACAGGCCCACTGGTAGGCGCACGGCCGCAGGCTTGTGCTGGCTGGCCGCGACTTCGACCACTACGTATTCGGCGTGCGGCGCGAGCGCCGCGACTAAATCGCCGGTTTTGAACTCCTCAACCTCCGCGCCCACCTCTGCAACTCGGCCCACCAGCGAGTAGCCCATAGAGCGGTGGTCAATAGCCTCTTCGCGCACGTAGCGCCGCCATATCTCCGATCCTCGGCTGATTAGCGAACATTCGGCGCGAATCAAAATCTCGGTCGAGGCAATGGCTGGAGTCTCGACCTCTTCTACTACGATATTATAGGCCCCTGCGGGCTTGGCGATGCGTTTCATAGACGGCCTCCTCGGCGGACAATATGGCAAAAATATCGCGTGGGAACCAATCCAGTGCAGCGCGAACAAAAAACCGGGCGCACCCACTAAGGTGGGGTGCGCCCGGCTGTACTCTCAGAAGCTATGTCGCTTCGGCGACTGTGCTTCTGACCAGGTAGTTGATCACCTGGAGTTGATCAAGTGATCAACCTCCCTGCGGTACGTTTACTACTCAATGGACCACCTCCTTTCGCTTGTGCGCGCCTCATAATCCATACTCCAACTCTGCGCGTCGTTGCGGCCAATTACAAAGTCGGGTTGGCCCGCTCGCATAGCCTCGAGCCTCAGCGTGGCGGTAACAGGAGCTTGTGGCCCCCGAACTCAACTTGCGTTTAATATGACAAACGCCGCAGAACTATGTCAAATGCTTTTTACTTTTACCGGCTGTCCGCTAGCGGCCGAGGCCCATGCCGCTTCGGTCAGTTCAATGACCCGCAGGCCGCATTCGGGAGGCACCTGCACCTGATCGCGGCCGAGAATCGCGTCGATGAAATTCTGGTCGGGCGTCGTCGAGCCGGGCAAATTACTTACCTCGTACACCTCATTGCTGTGCTGCGTCTTGTAAAAGATCTGTCCCTGGCGCATATAGACCACGGCCTTGGTCCCCCAGATGGTGATGTCCTCCCAAATCCCGCCGGTCGGCGAGTTGCCCACCACCGCAATCGTCCCCAGCGCGCCGTTGCGAAAGCGCAGCGACAGCGCCGAGTTGATGTCCACCTCGGAGTCTAAATACTCCATGTAGGCCTGCACCTCTGCCACCTCTAGCCCGGTCATCCACAACGCAATGTCCAGTAGGTGGCTTCCCGAGTCGTTGAGTTGACCGCCGCCCGACAGCGCCATTTGCTGCCGCCACAGCCCTATTGTCCCCTGATACCACTTCTGGTCTTGGAGCGCCGATATAAACTGGATATCCCCCAATTCCCCGGCCGCGATCTGATTGCGCACATAGCGGTACTGGGCCTGCAAGTGCCGCTGATAGGAAATCATCAGGACTTTGCCGGTCTCCTCGGCTTTGGCAATAACTTGGCGCGCGTGATCGACAGTACAGACCATCGGCTTTTCAGTCAGCACATGCAGCCCTTTGTCCAGCGCGGCCATAATCTGCTCAAAGTGCAATGTGTGGGGCGTGGAAATTTCCACCGCGTCCAGTTCGACTTGCTCCAGCATCTCTTGGTAGTGGGTAAACTCCGGCAACTCCGCGGCCTGCGAATTGCGCTCTTTAGCCCGCTGCAGGCTGCCCTGATCCACGTCGCACAAAGCCACCACTTCGGTCTCGGAGATGTCGAGCACTCGCCCTATATGCCCACTGGCATTTCCACCACAGCCGATAAATCCCACGCGAATTTTGTCCATCTTCCTCTCTTTTCTATCTGGTTAAAGGAATCGCCGGTGATTAGCTCACCTCGGCTCCCGTCGCGATGTCCTGATCCGTCCCGACTAACACGAGATTTCCAGCCCCATCGTCGGCGGCCAAAATCATCCCTTCCGAGACAATGCCCCGCAGTTTGGCTGGTTTGAGGTTGGCGACCAAAACCACCTTGCGGCCCGGCAGGTCTTCGGGCTGGTACCACTGGGCGATGCCGCTGACTACAGTGCGTGTCTCGTCGCCTAAGTCGAGCGTCAGTTTGAGGAGTCTGTCAGCGCCTTCCACCTTCTCGGCGGCTTTGACCTCGGCTACGCGCAATTGCACCTTGGAAAAATCTTCAATCGAAATCTGTTCCACTTGTGGAGCCTCTTTCTTTGGTGGCGCTTGTGGCGTCTGTCGCTTGGGCTTTCCGGTCTCCGACTTGGGGAACAGGATATCCGCTTCCGCCGGTATTTTCGTCCCAGGCGCGGCTTGGCCCCAAGTCTCTAGGTCGGCGAAGGCATAGTCTCCCAACCCCAGGTCGACGCGCACCTGCCGCGCCTTGCTCGGCATGGCCGGCCCCAACAGCACCGAGACGATGCGCAGTCCCTCCGCGATATTGTAGAGCACCGTTCCCAACCGCTCGCGTCCATCGGCGGCTTTGGCCAGCTTCCACGGAGCCTCGTCATTGAAGTAGCGATTGAGCTGCCGCACGAACTGCATCACCGTCTCCAGTGCCTCGAACATCCGCAACCGGCCCACCAAAGACCGCACCTGCCCCACCAGCGCAGTGCCCGCCGCGATCAACTCCTCGTCGGCCTCCTGCTGCGATGGCGCGGGCAAGACGCCGTCGGTATGCCGCGTGAGCAAGGCGCGGACGCGGGAGAGCAAATTGCCCAAGTCATTGGCCAAATCCGCGTTGTAGCGCTCGACCAAGAATTGTTCTCCAATGGAAGAGTCTTGGCCGTACACCGTGTCCTTGAGCAAGTAGTAGCGCACGGCGTCGGTGCCGTATTTTTCCGCCATTTCAAAGGGATCAATGACGTTGCCCAAGCTCTTGCTCATCTTCTGCTCGTCGTCGTGTCCCTTCAAGAAGCCGCCGACATTGAGGTGTTGGTACAACGGCACCCCAGCCGCTTTGAGTACGGTCGGCCAAAACACCGCGTGGGGCTTGAGAATGTCCTTGCCGATCAGGTGCTGAGCCACTGGCCAATACGCACGGTAGCGCGCGTCGTCGGGAAAGCCGAGTGCGGAAGTATAGTTGATCAGGGCATCGACCCACACGTACGCCACGTGCTCGGCGTCCCACGGCAGCTCAATGCCCCAAGGCACCCGGCCTTTGGGCCGCGAAATCGACAGGTCGCCAATCGGCTCGCCGAGCAGGGCCAGCACCTCGTTTCTGTACCCGGTGGGACGAATAAAATCCGGGTGATCGCGGATGTAGTCGCGCAGCCAATCGCGGTACTTTTCCATGCGAAAGAAGTAGTTGCCCTCGCGGCGACGCTCCGGTGCGCGCAGGTGATCGGGGCACAGGCCGTTGACTAGCTCTTTGTCGGTGAGGAAGCGCTCGCAGCCGACGCAATACAGTCCCTCGTACTCGTCGTAGTAGATGTCCTCAGCCGCGTGCACCGCCTCTAGGATCTGGCGCACGACCGCCTTGTGCCGCTCCTCAGTGGTGCGGATAAAATCGTCGTGGGAGATGTCGAGTACCTGCCAAGCGTCGCGGAAGCGCTGGCTGATGCGGTCGCAAAACTGCTGCGGGTCAATGCCAGCCTCGTGGGCGGCCTGATAAATTTTTTCTCCGTGCTCGTCGGTGCCAGTCAGGAAGTAGGTGTCAAATCCGTCGAGGCGGTGAAACCGCGCGAGAAAATCGGCTATCACAGTGGTATAGGCGTGGCCGATATGGGGCACGTCGTTGACGTAGTAAATCGGCGTGGTGACGTAGAATGCTTTACTCATGGGGCCTCCGGAGTCGGCGGACAAGATAAGCGTTCCATAGTACTAGGGGTTTATAACAATATCAAGGCGGCGCGCGCGTTGGGATCGCATTATCCCTGATAAACGCGCGGCATCAAAAGCTGGCCACTGCGGGCCAAAGGCAAGCCAGCAAAGGCGCAGGAGTTGCCCCATTGGTCGATAGTAGCCGCGGTTTTGTACTCATTGATGATAGCGTGGCGTGCGCGCGGCGTGTAGTTGTGGCCGGCGCGGTGAACGACGAGGACGTGAATGATGGCCACGTCGCCCGGCTCGGCCTCCAAGACGACCTGCTCACTGGCAGGAACGTGCTCGTCGGGGATAGTATGGCTGTTTTCTACAGTGGGGTACTCGCCCTTGAGGTGGCTGCCGGGCAGGACCTCGGTCGCCCCGGCTTCAAATCCACTCGGATCGAGGTACGTAATGGCCGCGGCCAAATCTGGCTCGGTGTGGCGCTCGTACGGCCAGTCTTGGTGCCAGCTTTGGGTGCAGACAAAGCCGGGGGGCTTGTTGCGGATCTTGCCGTTGTGGAAATCGAGGTCCGGGCCTAACAGATCGACCATGGCCGAGACAATGCGCGGCTCGGTAAACTGGTCAAACCAGTAGTCGCCAGCCAACGTCTGATCCATCATGCCGATGACATTGCGCGGGTTGAAGGGGTCGGGCGCGTAGCCTTCCGGCACGTCCATGAAGGAGTATTTGACATTCTTGGGCCGGGATTCGATCTCGGTCACCAAGCGATGAAACTCGCCGCGCATCTGCTCCATCTCCGCCGGGCCATAGAAGCCTTTGAGCAAGAGATAGCCGTTGTCGTCGAAGAACTGCTTCTGCTCGGGATCTAAAATGAGCAAGCTCATGGCGCGGTGTCCTTGTTGGGTAGGAAGAAGGCCAGCCCAGCGGGCAATATCGGCAGCAAGGCTAGGTATTTCAAGGTCTCAGCCACGCCGATCTGGTCGCCGAGATGGCCGATCAGCGGCAGCGTGAGGCTGGCCAAGCCCCAGCTAAAGCCCAGCGGTAGACTGGAGACCAAGCCCGTATTTTCCGGCGCAAACTCCTGGGCCATGGCAACCATAATCGAGTTGGAAGACAGCAACAGGCCGCCGCCTAAAAAAAGCAGGGTATAGCTAGCTAGCGTGCCCTCAACATAGATAAAGGCGAAGAGCGGCGGCACCGAGCACAGCAGCGATCCCCAGACCAGCGGTTTAGGATCGATGCGATCAGCTAGGTAGCCAACGATGAGCGCACCGACCACGCCGGCGATATTGTAGATGCCCAAGGGGATGCCGCCCGCGACGAGACCAAGGCCGCGCTCTTGGGCCATGAGCGTCAAAAACGTGCCAAAGCCCAGTCCCGAAACCGAGCGCAAAACGACGATTGCGGTGATCAGCACGAGAGGACCCGCTTGGTCGCCGAGACTGCGCCACTGGGCCGTGCTTCTGCCGTGGGCGTGGGAGAAGTTGGGGTTGCCCAGCGGCACCGCGCGCCAGACGAGCAAGAGGAACAACAGGCCGGGAATGGACAGGTAGGGCAGGGCGGCCAGACCGAAGGAATTGGTGTACGCCGGTGCCCACAGCGGCGTTAGACCCAATCCCAGCGTCCCGCCAAAGATAAAGAGCGCCAAGCCGAAGGAGCGGCGCGGTCCGCTGAGTTCGCCGGCCAGCGAAAAGACTTGGGGGTGGAAGGCAGCGACCCCAAGCCCACCCAGCGTCAGGATGCCGACGAGCGTCAGGTAATTGTGAGCCAGCCCCATGAGCGGGGAGAAAATGGTCGCCAAGGCCAAGCCACCGACGATCAGCCAGCGCCAGGCCATGCGGTCGGCCCACAAGCCCATGAGCGGCTGGCTGATATTGCATATAGAAACGATGGAACCCAAAAATCCAACTTGCGCCAAGCTCAGCCCCAAATTGACCTTGAGCAGGGGCAACAGCGGGGCCAACATCGTGGCGTAGCTATCGACGCAAAAGTGCGAGATCGTAATGACGAACAAGCGGAGTTTTTGCATCCGCCTAGTCTAACCCGTAACCCCCGCGCCGTCCAGACGGCGGCAGAGACCAAAAGCGCCGAGCGCACCGAGCGCCGTAAGGGCCGTGCCGAGATAGAAGGGCAGGGCGGCATTGATCTCGATCAGGTAGCCGCCGAGCAGGCTGCCGACCACCATCGAGCCGCTCCAAGCGAAGTGGCCCAAGCCGACGAGGCGGTTTTTTTCTTCGGCAGCGGCAACGTCGTTGATGAGCCGGGGAATCAGCGTCGAGACGGCCCACGCCGTAGCCGTGAGGGCCGTGCCGCAGACGAAGAGGCCGACGAGGGAATCGTGCCACAGGGCCAACCCCAAGGCGCTGAGGAAGACGCCGGACGCCGAGCCGAGGAGCGGTGCCGTGCGGCCGAGGCGGTCATTGAGATAGCCGACGCTGAGTTGGCAACAGGCCGCCGCCACCAGCGAGAGAGAGGCAAAGAACGCGGGTAGGGCCTCGCTTTCGCCGACTCGGTAGATCAACAAGGGCAGCGCCAGCGTCGCCATGCCCCAGAAAGTGGTGATGGTCAAACGTAAGCTGAGCAGGAGATGCACATTGCCGCGGCCCAAAAGCGGGCGATAGGCCGTCCACGTACTGAGGCGCGCCGTCTGTGCAGTGGCCGGGCTAGGCGCGTCGCCGGGCAACAGCGCCAGCGCTAGGGCGACTACCGCGACCATGCCGATGCTCATAACAGCGCCGATCTGGGCGAAGGAATAGGCGGTTTTGACCAAACCGGTACAAAAACTGCCGAGCGCGTTGCCGAGCGTATTGCTGAGAAAGTACAAAGCACCGCCCAAACCGAGTCGAGCGGGAGTGACCGCGGTGATGAGGATGCTCTGCCCGGCCGTGGACCAAGGGCCGCTGGCCGCACCCATAACCAACAGCAGACACGAGAGCCCCCAAGGGTCTGCGGTGCGAAAGACCAAGCCGGTGAACGCGCTGCCGACGAGGCCAATCATCAGGGTCGTCTTGCGGCCAAAGCGGTCGCAGAGCCGACCGGCAACCACGGCAAATATCCCGCCTAGGAGCAGCATTAGCCCGCGCAGGTACCCAGTAAACCACGGCGGCCGCGCCAAGTCGGCTTCGATATAGACGGGAAAGAGCGCTTGGAAGGGAGCGACGAGGAAGCTCTCGAAAAAGTAAATCAAACAAAGGGCCAGGAAGGCGCGGCTGAGCAGCCCGCCTTCCTGGCCCGTAGTCGCAGACGCTGAGTCCAAGAGGTTATTTCTTGCTCTCGGCGACCGAGTTTTTGAGCACGCCGATCCCGGAGATCTCGATTTCGACCTTGTCGCCCTTTTTCATAAAGGTACCAGTGGTCGCGCCGACGCCCGATATAGTGCCGGTGCTGATCAGATCGCCCGGTTCTAGGGTAATAATCGCCGAGATGTACTCGATGATTTTATTAACCGGATAGAGCATCTGGCCGGTGTTGTTGTGTTGCTTGCGCTCGCCGTTGATGAACGTGCTGATGTCGAGAACCTGGGGATCCTTGATCTCGTCCGCGGTGACGATCCACGGTCCCTGCGGAGCAAAAGTGTCGAGCCACTTGCCGTTGAGCCAGTCGAACCACTCGTCGCGCGGGCGGCTGTCAGTGCGCTTCTTGATGACCAACTCGCGCTCGGATACATCGTTCATAACGGTGTACCCGGCCACGTATCTGAGCGCGTCCTTGGCTTTGACGCCCTTAGTTTTGCGGCCAATAACTACGGCCAGCTCGCCTTCCCAGTCGATGCTGTTGGCGATCGGGGGGATGAGGATGCGATCCCCAGGGCCAATGACGGTGGTTGTCGGCGGCTTCATAAAGACGCGCGGGGTTTCCTTGTCTTGGGCATCCATTTTGCCGCCGCCCTCTTCGATGTGGTCTTGGTAGTTGCCGGCCAAGCAGAACACCTTGCGCGGATTGGGCATGGGAGCGCGGAGGCGGACCTTGTTGAGGGCGTGGATGGTCTTGCCGTTGGGTTCTTTATCTTCGGCGTACGCCGCGGCCTGTTTGGCAGCGCGCAGACCCTTGGCACCTGCCGAGAGCAGAGCCAGCATGTCGGTAAAGAAGGGGTGCGTTTTGCGCCTTTCTTGGCGGGCCAAGACGCGGTCGGCAGCGGCGAGATCCACGACGACATTGTCGTCGCCGACGACTGCGCCCACGCGCTGTTCGCCAGCGGCAGAGTACGTGGCTAGTTTCACAATTTCCTCCGTATGCAAAGGGTTTCTGCTCCGACCGTTCGGTCGGTGCATTGGTAAATAAATAGGGACAATTTATATTCGATCAGCATGGCAAAAGACTACTTCATCCATCCCAGCACGTGCGTCGATGAGCCAGTCACCATCGGCGCGGGAACCCATATCTGGCATTTCTGCCACCTGATGCCCGACGCCCAGATCGGCCAAAACTGCAATCTCGGCCAAAACGTCTACGTTGATCGCGGCGTGGTGATCGGCGACGGCTGCAAAATACAGAACAACGTCTCGATCTACAAGGGAGTCACGCTCGAAGACGAGGTCTTCTGCGGCCCGTCAATGGTATTCACCAACGTCGTCAACCCCCGCGCTTTTGTTGACCGCCGACGCGAGTTCCAAGAGACGCGGGTGCGCAAAGGAGCTTCGCTCGGAGCCAACTCGACTATCGTCTGCGGCGTCGAAATCGGCGCTTATGCTCTCATCGGTGCCGGAGCAGTCGTAACCCGCGACGTGCCAGCCTATGCGCTGATAACCGGCGTGCCAGGGCGGCAGGCGGGCTGGGCCTGCCGCTGCGGCGTTACGCTGAGCGGTAATCTGGTTTGTGCGGAATGCGGCGCGGGCTACGAGGAGGACGCGGGGCGGCTGCGACCGCTATTATAGATCAACCTTACTCTCACAGGAGGCACAAGTATGACACTAGGAATAGACATGGTTGAGGAATTAAAACGCCTAGAAGAGCGCAAGCCCCTGAATCCAGAATTTTTAGCTTTTTTTCAAAGCAACGAGGAATATATCCAATCCCTGTTGGTAAAAATAGAAAAGATGAAGTTGAATATGGGCGAACACATTGATGATGTCATTGCTGCTTTACCCTACTATGAATTAGAAGAGCTAGAAAAGCAAGGTCGGGAAGTCAGGTCTTCCCGCAGTATGCCAGCGTATGTGCTTTACGACCATTGTAAGCATGAGATAGAAATTGAAGACTACTTTTACCTTGTCATCGAGACCATCCTTACGCCGCAGGGATGGAGATTTAAGGTTTACGCGAGAGAATTATGGAATCGCTCAGTAGAACGGGAAAATCAGCGGGCAATTGCTTGGTACGAGGCGCAAGCCGGGCCTCGCACCTTTCCGTATAACACCGAGCCAGGTGAAGTCGCCGATCAGTTGAGGCGGCTGATCGAAAGTGCGATGACCGATCCTTTCCCCCTGACCGAATAACCTTCTCTGCCTCTATTCTGAGGCGGGCCGACGGGCCTTAAAAGGTTTCTCATGGAGGTAATCAACGACGATGAATGACCGCGAACATCCGTTAATCGCCGCGATCAAGCGGACTTTGGCCGACCCCGGAGCGACCTTGCAGATCCGTTGACTTCCAGCTCTGTACATCGTCTTCGACACGGCGTAGGTGCCGTAGAGATTCGACTGGTAGCTGTAGCTCGGCTCCCTCGCGGAAGAACTTCCCTCTCACAGCCTTAGAAAAATCATATTCTTGTTTCATTCCCCTAATCCGTCGGCAACGACAACGGAAACGTCGGCGCTGCGGCTTGGCGGCGAGTGCGCGGCTCAATCTCGTCCTCCAATGCCTCATTGCGATTGATTTGCCTGCAAATGTGGCGTATGTAGCCTATATTGTAGGCATGGCTGAGAAACATACTCAATACACCATCAGAAAAGTGCCGCCGCACTTAGACGAAGAACTCAGAAGAAGGGCTCACCAAGAACACAAGAGCCTAAATGAACTCGCTCTGTGGGCCTTAGCGCGCGGCTTAGGTTTATCGGAACAGGAAGTACGCCACCACGATCTAGATGACTTGGCTGGCACTTGGGTGGACGATCCGGCCTTTAACCGGGCCATCGAAGCCATGGACCAAGTAGATCCCGAACTTTGGTCGTGAACTTAACTATCTCGCCCTCTAATCCGTCGGAAACGACAGCGGAAAGGTCGGCTCTTGGTCCTGATGACGAGTGCGCGGCTCGATCTTCATCGCGTGGTATTCCTCGACAAATTCGGCCAAGTTCCGGCTCGCTTCCTCAAAGACGATTTTGCCCTTTTCAGCCGTGGCCTTCTCCGCCTCGCCCATCACCCCAGTATCCGAATACTGACTCGTCCACTCGATCAAGCCCATCGGCCCATGTGAAAACAAATCGGTGTACAAGAACTTGGAGCCGAGCTTATTCGTCTTGGCAATCTCGCTCTTGATCTTGTCCTTGCGCACGCTCTCCGGTGCGAGATACAGCAACATCGAAGTCTCCAACTCGCACGCGTGCGAGCAGCCGCCTGGGAACACGCTCTCGCGCCACTCTTTGTCGAAGTCGGGATGGACCCGCAGCAAATGCCACCACGAGCAAAACGTGCAGCTCGCGTCGGTCTCAACTATCGTGCGCCGAGCGACCATATCGACGAGGTTGTGGTTGGAGCCGTGGCCATTGACGAGGATCATCTTCTTGAAGCCGTGATAGGCCAAGCTCTTGGTGATGTCGAGCACGTATTGGATGAAGTGCTCGTAGTGAATGTTGAGCGAACCTGGGAAGTCCATCACGTGGTGGACATAGCCGTAGCTCACCGGCGGCAGGACGAGGGCGAGCTCGGGCTTTAGGCGCGCGGCTTCCGTCGCCACCGCATTGGCGCACAGGTGATCCACCTTGAGCGGCAGATGGTGGCCGTGTTGTTCAACCGAACCAGTGGGTATGATGGGAATTTTGCCCATAGCCACTGCTTCGTTGACCTCCGGCCAAGTAAGCTCATCGAACTTGTAAATTTCAGCTACGTCGGGCATGGTATCTCCTTTGATATGTTTGCTCAAGGCAATCCGAGCGTCTTGTGGATGCGGGTGGAAAGGCGCCAGCGTGGATGGCGCTTTAGTATCTCAAGGGCCTTCTGTATGTAGCGCGGCTCAGAAGATTCGGGCTGCAAATAGACGTAGTCGGCAAGGTGCTCCTCGACGCGCTCCTCGCGAAACGCCCTCCCAACGACGTATTTGAGCTCGGTAATGCGCGCAAAACCAGCGACGACCGGATAGCACTTCGGCGACACGGTCCAATGGTCAATCAGCTCGAATAGCACCGGATCGGGCGCGATCGTGCCGTTGGTCTCAATGTGAAGCTTGTAGCCCGCTTCTTTGAACTGGCCAGCCAGCGCCGCGATATTTTGGCCCAAAGGCTCGCCGCCGGTCAAGCACACCCATTCGGCTGGGTAGCGCGCTACCTCGGCGGCAATGTCTTCGATGTCCATGGGCGTGAAGCGGTCGAACTCCGTGTCGCAGAACGGGCAGCGCAGATTGCAGCGCGCCAAGCGCACAAAAGTGGTAGGCTCGCCGACGCGCAGGCCCTCGCCCTCAATCGAGTAGAAAATCTCGTTGATCTGCAGGACGCGCCCGGAGTCGTTCCACACCGGCAGGCGCTCGGCGCGTTCTTCGGCTGGCATCTGGGCGGTCACGGCGTCTGCTCACCAGCGGCATACGCCAGCGGGTCACAGGCTCGGTTCGCCGCAAAGGCCGCGAGCCGCTCGCAGCAGGCGTCGCACACGCCGCAGGCCGGCCGCAAGCCCTCGTAGCAGGTGTGGGTCTCTTCGTAGGGAACGCCGAGATTGAGCCCGACGGCCACGATGTCCCGCTTCCACAGCTTGACAAAGGGGACGTGGATCGCCCAAGGCGCGTCGTGGGCAGCCCCCAAGCGCAGACTCTGTGTGAGGCTTTCGTAAAAGGGGCGACGGCAGTCGCGGTAGGCCGCGTAGTCGTCTTTGACCGGGGCCATATACAGATCGGTAATGCCCTTGGTTGCGCAATACGCCGCCGCCAGCGTCGCAAAGAGCATGTTGCGGAAGGGAACCACAGTGTCGCGCTGGCGTTTAGATTCAGCGGTGGGCACATCCAGCGTGGGGTCGGTCAGAGGATTGCCCCCTAGCGCCGTCAAGTCCAACGTCAGCGTCTCGTGGGCCGCAACCTCGGCGCGGTGAGCGAGGCGGGCGGCGCATTCCAGCTCGACGCGGTGGCGCTGGCCGTAGTCAATGCTAATGGCGTGGATGGGGCCTTGTTGCCGCGCTTTTAGCCACCAAAGCAAGGTGGTCGAGTCCATGCCGCCGCTGAGTAGAATAGCCGTCATAGAGGATAAAATAGGCCACTGCGCAAAAAACGTAAGCCTTGCGCACGGGCGCATCCTTTGTATTGACAGTAATTTGACTCAGTTGGATATTCAAAAAATGTCAATTTATAAGGTATTTACGCTATGAGTGATACACCTCCGCGCCGAAGCCCCACCCGACTCCAGCGGCTTCGGCGCACGATAATGGCCGGCCTGACGATCATCGTGCCCCTGTGGCTTACTGGCTGGGTACTCAAGTTCCTGTTCGACTGGGCCGATGGCTTCTCCGCGCCGTTGATCGGCCAAGTGGCCAAGCCGTTCGGCTACGACGAGTTCCACATCCCCGGTTTGGGCTTTGTGCTGACCTTTATCATTCTGTGGGTCGTCGGCGCGCTCGCCACCAACGTGGTTGGCCGTAGCCTGTGGCAATTCGCACGCGAAGCGCTAGAGGGCCTGCCTTTAGTGCGCACGATCTACGCACCCATACAGCAGCTCGTGGAGTCGCTGACTTCTCCAGGCAAGGCCGGCTTCGAGAAAGTCGTGCTCGTCGAATACCCGCGCATCGGGATGTGGACTTTGGGCTTTTTGGCCGGCAACGTCCCCCGCGAGGACGAAGCAACGCCGGCACACAGCATCTTCGTGCCCACGGCCCCCAATCCCACCACCGGCTTCATGCTCATCGTGCCGCCCGAACAATTGCGCCCTACCGAACTCCGCGTCGAGGAGGCCCTAAAAATGATCGTTTCGGCTGGCGTCGCTGTGCCTCCAGCCCTTTCCCTTCCCGCCGGAGCTGAAGAGAAGATCTAATTCCCCGATCTTGCGATTTTCGGATGCTTTCGTTATTCTGCTAGAAACTCGGGGCGTCCCTTTAGCGTCCCAATAAAAGCCCTTCGCATACTGAGGAGATGAGGAGATGTTTTCGTTTCTTTTCAATCCGTTTTTTTTTATACCGATGATCTTGGTCGCTTGGGCCCAGATGCGGGTCCGCAGCGCCTTCAACAAGTACAGCCAAGTGGCTTCGGCCGCACAGCTTTCGGGCGCTGAGACCGCGCGGCGCATCCTGCACCAGCAACGCATCTACGACGTGTCGGTCGAGGAGACGCGCGGGATGCTTTCCGACCACTACGACCCCCGCGCCAAAGCCGTGCGCCTCTCTTCGGACAACTTCCACGGGCACCATCTAGCTGGCTTGGCCGTGGCAGCGCACGAGGTCGGGCACGCGATCCAACACGCCCACGGCTACGTGCCGCTCAACCTGCGGCACTCGATCCTGCCCATCGCCAACGTGGGCTCGTCTCTGGGCTTTCCCCTGATTCTGGCGGGGATATTCTTCAACGCCACCGGCCTGATGAATATCGGCATCATGTTCTTCGCCGGCGCGGTCCTGTTCCAACTCGTCACCCTGCCGGTGGAGTTCAACGCCAGCTCGCGGGCCATGGCCATTCTCTCGCAGGGCTACCTAGCCAACGACGAGGTGCGCTCGGCCCGGCGGGTGCTCAATGCCGCGGCCATGACCTATGTGGCAGCGGCAGCGACCGCCGTGCTACAGCTAGTGGGTTTTTTACTGATGCGCGGCTCGGACGAATAACAGCAGGCGCAGCAAGAGATTCGAGGCCCCTCGCCCTTGCGGGCAGGGGCCTTTTGTTTATGGGTCAACAACTGCGTTTCGCTATATTATGCTTCTATTGTCGTTGTAAAAGGGGACACTCTCCCTCCCCTATGGTGTTATATATGGCACACGTCTTCCATCCTATCACAGGAGAGTGCGACCATGATATTGCTGTTATGTGCATTGCTCGTCAGCGCAGCGAGCGTTAGTGCTGATGTGTATTTCGAGGAAGAGGTCGTCAATCGAGGCTTTGGCAAAGACAAGACTGGAGCGCGCAAAACGACCAATAAAATCTACATCAAGGGCAAGAGCCAGCGGGTCGAGCAGCTAATTGAGGCCGACGCCAAAACGGCAAAGGCCCTCCGACGGCAGGGCCAGTCCCTCAACACCAGTACCATTTTGCGGCTGGACCAAGCGCAAGTGTACGAAATCGACCTGACGGCCCAGACCTTCGTCCAGCAGAAGACCCCTCCGGCGCGCAAGGCCGTTGCCAAGCCGGCCGCTTCCGGCGGGCCGCAGAGAGCCCTTGCGGTCAAGGTGCCGGGAGACACCGAGCGCATCGCTGGAATTTCCTGTCGGCGGGTCGTTGCACAGATGCGCGCCCGCTATCTCGATCCCAAAACCCAAAAGCTGCGCCGCGAAAACCGCTACACGTACGATGCCTGCATTGCCAAAAATTTCCCCGGCTTTCAGGAGATCTCGGCGTTTATGGCCTTGCAGCAGGCTAGCACGTCCTATCCGTCGGTAATCGGCGGTGGACTGGAAGGGCTGGAAGACCACGAAGCCCTGAGCGACGAGCTAGAGAACGCCAAGGAACTCAAGGGCTTCGCCCTGCGCTCGACCTTGACGGCCGCAGTCAAGCTCCCCGGAAAAGAGAAGGCCAGCCAAGTGTTCCGCTTAGACCGCAGGATCAAGGCCATGGCGTACGCGCCACTGCCCGACTCGCTCTTCCACGTGTCCAAGGCCCTGACTCGCCTCAAATCCGAATGAAAAGGAAGCTGTTCGGGACGGCGGTCGTTTTGGCTGCCGTCCTCGTCCTCGTCGCGGTCACGCCCATAGGGCCTGCCGCACTCGCGTACCTGCTAGAGCGCGGAATCGGGGGATGGCAGGTCTCCATCGGCAGTCGCCGGGGAGGCTTGCTCTACGCGTTTTCCTTTTCCGACGTGTACTGCAAAAACCCCGCGCTAGGGGTGACCGTCAATGCCGAGTACATCGCCGCGTGGCCGTGGTCTTGGGAAGCCGATATACAGGCACCCAAGGTGCGGATCGAGCCAGGCTCCGAGGCCGATTCAACTAGCGCAGCCGCGGACATCGAGCTACCCCTTGCCTTCCTCCCCAACCTCAACGCCAAAGCCGGTACCCTTGATTGGCAGTTGGGCGAGGCGCGGCTCGTGGCACAGGACTGGCACGGCGCATATCGCGCACTAGCAGACACCTCGGCGCACTTAGAGCTGGCCTTGTCCGACTTACAGGGCGTACCGCTGCGCTCGCTAACGCTAGATCTCGCGCTCAGTCCGCACCGCATTGACCGCGGAGAGATACGGGCCGTCGGCGCTGGCGACAGTCTAAGGTCCGACCTGCACGCCTCTTTTGCCTTGGGGCTGAAATTGCCGCGGCCTTTGCAGGTAAACGCCACAGCGACGGTAGAGGCCGATTCCGCGCGGGGTTCTCTAGCAGCGGAGATAGACGGGGCATTGACGCCGCTGCAACTGCGCGGGACGCTCAAGGGCAAGGGAAGCGCCCCGACGATCTCCGCAGTGGATCTGCGAGGAGACATGCGCGCCAACAGCACGCGCCTAGTGCTAGATTCTCTGCTCGTCTCTTTGTTCGACGGCACCCTGACGGGCGAGGCGACTTATTTCTTCACCCGCGACAGCTTACAGACCCAACTGCGGGGCGAGGGACTTGACCTCGCGCTAGCGGCCCCCTTTGCGGGACGGGCGGAATTCGATCTAGCGGCTGGCGTACAATTGCAACACCGGCGCTATACCGCAGACTTTGCCGCCCTCCTGCGCGATGTGGACCTAATTCCCGATCAGCAGTTCGACGCCGAGATAACGGGTTGGCACCGGCCCGATGGGGAAACTCGTCTCGACCTGCAATCGTCCCCGCTGGAGTTGGTAGCCACCGGCTCTTCCGACTTAGAGGGAGACTACGATCTCGCCCTAAAGGGCGCGTTGCAGGCGGCGTCCTTTTTGCGCGGCGCAGCACCCATAGCCATCGCGGGGCAGGCCAAGCCCGATACGCTGGCGTTGCGGCTGACGACTAATCATCTCCCCGGCGAATTGGGCGAAGAATTCGGGCCGCTTGCGGCGGATTTACACCTGTCCGCCAACCGCTATCTCACTACCGAGCTGCGCTTAGAGCGCGATCTCCTAGTAGCGCGGGCAGATATCGATCTAGAGCATAGCCAGATCGATACGCTGGTGGCGGACGTGGACGGACTGGCAGTGGAGCGGGTCATGCCCGGGTTGAGCGGGCACCTCGAAGCGGATTTGCGCGGGGAGGGCGGGCTGTCGCTCGACGAGCTCCAGTTGACCGGACACATTGCGACCACGCCGTTAGAATACGCAGGATGGCAGACCGGCGAATTCGCGCTGGACGTGGACTGGGACCAAGGCGCGGCGCAGCTAGACGGCGGCGGACCGGGCGTGAGCGTGCTAGCGGAGTTAGACGCGGACAGGCACTTAACGGCTCAAGCGGATTTTGCCGATACCTTGTTGAGGGGGGTAGATGGCGCAGCAGCCGCATTGGGTGGTACTTTGCGCTGGGAAGGACCGTTGGAGGACCTCCAAGCGGACCTCGCCCTAGACTCGCTCTTGCTGCGGCAGGGGGAATGGACTATGCAAAACCGCGGTCCCCTCCAAGCCGACTATGGCGACGGGCGCATGGATATCACCGCGCTACACCTGCAAACGTCAGTCGGCCTGTTGGATCTTTCGGGTTGGGTCGGGAGAGATTCGCTCTCCGTTGCAGCGGAGTTATCTGCCCTTGAACTGTCCAACCTCGCGTCCGACCTCAGCGCGACAGGCGGCGGGTATCTGCGAGTTGGCGGTGCCCTAGCGAGACCAGAGGCACAAGGCATGGTGACGCTGGCGGATATGCGCCTCGACACTCTCGCCCTCGGCAATGCTCGGCTGCGCCTCGTGCTGGCGGATTCGCTCACGGCCGAGTTCACCGCCGATGCCGGCATGCGTCTCGCGCTCACCTGTCCAGCCGCGCCGCTCTTCGGGCCGGGGGAAGCGCCCGCGCAACTCGCAATCGAGGCGAAGGCGGCCGACTTGGGCCCAGTACTCAGCTATGCTTTGGGACGCCCAATGTACGGGCGGCTCGACCTCGACGGGCACTTAGAAGCGGCCTTAGGGGATTCCATGCCGAGCTGGCGGGACTTGTCCGGGCATATCGACATGCACGATTTGGCCATCGAAAGCCAAGCTTCAGCCGATTCGCTGCGGCTGGACCTCCTGTCTGGAGGACAATTCGCGTTCGGCGAGGGCCGCGTGGTCCTCGACTCAGTGGCAATTGGCTTGCGGCGCTACGACCGCGACCGCCGCGCCCTGCAGCCGGCTGGCACTCTGCGATTGGCGGGCCAACTAGTGGACACCAAGCCCTCGCAGATTGAGCTGGCCCTCGAAGACGCAGACTTGGCTTTCTTCGGCGGCCCCAAGGGGCTGGTCCAACTCGACGCCGAGGTCAGCGGTACGGCATCCGCTCCTCAAGTTACCGCCGATCTGGCCGTGAAAACCGCGGACTTGGGAGCACTACGCGGACAGCTCGTCGGCGACCAGCACGGCGGCGATTGGCATTTGAACTGGACGACCTTGCTCGACGACAGCCTCACCGTGATCGGTCGCGTACCTTGGGATTTACAGGCCGGCGCACTCTCCTTAGACGAGAGCTGGCTCGAAGCGCGTTCCGACGGCATCGGACTCCTCTTCATCGGCGACCTAATAGCCGAACTGGATCATCTCGACGGTCGGATTAGCGCAGATCTCCGGGCCGAGGGGTTGGACTCAACGCTCTCATTACAAGGCCAAATAGGGGTCAAGGGCCTCGAATTTGCCCTGCTCGACTTAGAGCCGATTTACGCCCTGCCCGACGGGCACTTGCAATTCAACGATCGGCAGATCGAACTGGTAGGTTTCTCCGTCGAAAAAGAACCTACGCGGGGATTTCGCAGCGCGTCGCTCTCCGGGCAGTTCGACCTAGCGCGACTCGACGACCCTAGCTTTGACTTGCGGCTCCAAGCCGAGCGAATGACCTCCTACTACGAGGCCGTTGGGCAATCCTTTAAGGCGAACGACATCGACTTAGATCTATCTTTCGCCGGCTCGCTCAGCGCATCCAAGTTGGCGGGGCGCGTCCGCATTGACCGGCCGAAGTCCGAGGCGAGCCTCGTAGTCCTCGCGCTTCCCGTGCCACCGCCACCGCCGGCGCTGCGCGACGATTTTTTGGAGAACATGGCCCTCGCCGTCGAGGTCGATCTCCGCGGCCTCGCCGTCGACAGCGAGCTAGCCGAGGTCGAAGCATCGGGCGCGGTCGAGGTCGGCGGCACCTTCTACAAGCCACTCTTCCAAGGCGACATCACAATAGACGAAGGGCAAGTCTTCGTACTCAATCAGGAGTTCAACATCACACATGGGCGCGTCGTCTTCAACCGCCTAGCGCCGACTAAGTCCATCCTCGACGTGATGTACGACCCCTTTGAACTGAATCCCACACTCGATTTGCAGGCCAAGGTCGAGGACATCCCAAACATTAAGAGCGGCTATAAGTACGACGTGACCCTGACGCTAAAAGGGTCGGCTCAGAAAATTGTGCCGGATTTTGAAGCGGACTCGGAAGACCCAAACGCGGACCCGATAGAAGATTATTTGAGCATCGTCAACCTGCTGGTCTTTAATATGGCTGACCTCGATGTGGCTGACCTCGACTACGACGCGGCCGTTACGGCCGCCGGCCAGCTCTTGAGCAAGCAGGTCGAGAAGGAGGTGGGGCTTGATGAATTCACGGTCCTGCCGTCGAGTGAGATCGCCGGGGCCGAGCCGGGTGACCCGGCGCTGCGCGTGGGCGAGTACTTCAGTCGCAGGTTGCCCCTGCCCTTATGGGTGCGCTACGAGGCCCCGCTCAAAGAGATGGCTTCGGGCGAAGTGCGGATCGAGCACAAAGTAAAGTCCTTCCTCATCATCACCGGCTCGGCGCAAAGCAAGTACGATAGCTATGGGCTAGGCATTGGCCTGAAGCGAGAATTCCGATGAGCGCGCTCGCCGCCGTGCTCTGTCTGGCTCTCGCCGCGACGGCCTTGGCCCAAGAGGATCTGCGCGAAATATCGGCCCGCGAAGCCGATGATCACAAGGTGGCTCAGATACGCTTCGTTCACCGAGGCGACAAGCGCATCAAAGGCGAGACCTTGCGCTCGGCCATGCTAACCCAAGAAGGCAAGCGCTTCCAACGCCGCTTCTTCAAAAACGACCTCAGCGGCCTAGTCAATCTCTATTACAGCAAGGGCTATCGCGACGCCGAGATCGTCCGCAAGCTCCTGCGCTTAGACGCCAAAAACCGAGTCCACATTCACATTGAAATCAACAGCGGTGCGCTGTGGACGGTGCGCGCCCTAACGCTCGTAGGGGGCGCGCCTTTTGCGGCCGATACCCTGCGTGCTCAGGTCGGCCTGCGCGCTGGCGCACCTCTCGACTACGGCAAAGTGCTCGAAGGCGAGCGCCAACTACAGGTCTTTCTCAATCAGCGCGGCTACCCTCATGCCGCCGTGCGCAACGAGTGGGTGAGGGACGACCGCGCCAGCCGCAGCACCGAGGTCGTCTTTCACATCAATCCCGGACGCAAGATGTACTTCGGTGCCGTCGAGGTCGAAAACCTCGACCAGTTATACACGCGCAAGGAGCTGATCGAGCGCTATCTGCACTTTGAGCAGGGGGACTTGTACAATCCCGAGCAGCTAGCCAAAAGCCGCGAGCAACTAGCGAAGACCGGCCTATTCCGCTCGGTCTTTCTACTCACTCCCGAGACAGGTGACAGCTTGCAGCCGGTCGTGGTTCGCTTAAAAGAAAGAAAGCGCATCTCCCTAAGTGCCGGTGCCTTCTTCAGCAACATTGAGCCGCGCGTAGGCGGGGTCGTGCAGCACAACAACTGGCTGGGCCGTGGCGCTCGACTAAGCCTCAATGCCGGTTGGGGGAAGCCGGAGCAGGGCGTCACCGCGTCCTTTACCGAGCGCAACTTGCTGGGCACGGGCGCTGACTTGGTGTTGTCGGCAGGGGTCACCGACAAGTGGCAACCGACCAAGCAGCAGGGCAACCCAGACGACCAGCGGCAAGTCGCGCTTTTGACGGCCAACGATTCGGTGCTCAACGGCTTTTTGTTCATTCCCTTTGGGGGGGAAGCGACCATACGAGAGTATATAAACACAGCCACCTTCAACTACCTCGCAGTTGAGCACTTGTGGAAAGCTGAAGCAACGCTCACCAAGGGTTGGCGCGAGATCTACCAAGCCCAAGTCTCTATTAGCGGAGAAGACTCGCGCACCTGGCCCGATCCGGGCGAGCGCATCGACTACGCGCCCAGGCCTCTCGATCCCGGAGACGAGGGTGAAACCGGCGGCGATGAGACGACCGATAGCGATGAGACGACCGACGCGGACGATCTGTTTGGCGACTCCGACTTCGATTTCTCTGGCAAAGGCAACTTCTCTGCCCAAGACTACAGCGACGGCAAGATCCCAGTGACGGCGGATTGGCTGCGAATTCTGACCGAACGCGAGCGCTCGGTCAATTTGAAGACCGAGTTTTTGCGCGACTCGCGCAACGATCCCTTTGCTCCCACGCGCGGTGCGCTCTTGCGGTTGACCGGACTCTATGCCTACTCGTTCATTCTGGGCCGACACCAGACTTATGTGATAGATGGCGAGGCCGCATTCACATATTACCAACCGCTCTCGCGTCGGCTGGTGTTGGCCCTAGCCCTGCAAGGGGGAGGGGCGGCCTCGTTGCGCGAGAGACGGCCGCTGCCGCAGAAATACTGGAGCGCATACGGGGGCGAGGGATCCGTGCGCGGCGTTGATTACGAAGCCATACACGTGCCAGGCGGCGGACGCCTCGGCCTGAATATGCGCGGGGAATTGCGCTATCAGCGCAACAACTTCGGTCTCGTTGGCTTTTGGGATCGGGCACAGGTCTGGCGCAAACCAAGCCGAGCAACTCTGTGGAACATGGTCGATGGCTATGGGGTGGGGCTACGCTACGTTTTGGGCTTTCCCCTCCGGCTCGACGTAGCCTTCAACGATGGATCCCTCGACAACGGATCTGACGAGAAACAGTGGTGGAAGCGGCGGCACTTTTATTTTTCCATTGGTCAGGCTTTCTGAATGGTCGAAATAATACACCACGCCGACGCCAGCGAACTGCTTGCGCTTGCAGGTGCTTGCCTCGAAGCGCACGAGAGCGAAAACAACCTGCCACTCGGCCTCGCGTACGCGCTCGCCAAAGATCCCCTGTGCTACGGGCCTGAGCCACCGTTATTATCGAGCGTCTTAGAGCAAGGAGCAGTAATCGGCGCAGCCGTAATGACGCCGCCGAGGAGAATCATCCTGAGCAAATTCGTTGCGAACGCCAAAGAGGCTATAGCCCATCTCGTGCGCCACCTGCTTGCAACGGATACATCCATCCCCGGCGCTGTCGGGCCGGCGTCCGAAGCGCAAGCCTTTGCCGCTTGCTGGGCCGAGGCCGTGCCAAGCGCCACGCCTAAGAGGACCATGCGGCTACGCGTATTTGAAGCCCGTGCGGTCGCCGACGTGCCCTTTGCGGCGGGGGCGCTACGCTTGGCCAGCATGGATGACCATCCGCTCATGGCGCAGTGGATAGACGCCTTTTCGCAAGAGGCGTTAGGGGAACCAGCCGATCGCGACAAGGCCGAGAAAAGCGCCGAGCGGTTCATCGCCGACAAACAACTGTACATTTGGGATTGCAATGGGCCGGTCTCCATTGCCAAAACGACGCGCCCGATGCGAAACGGCATAACCGTCACCGCAGTGTACACGCCGCCCGAGCAGCGCAACAAAGGATACTCCACTTCATGCGTCGCGTCGCTGACCAAGAAACTACTCTCCGAGCGCTATTCATTTTGCAGTCTATTTGCCGATCAATCCAATCCAATCTCCAACAGCATCTATGAGAAAATCGGCTACGTGCCTTTGGGGGATGCGCTAGAAATTGACTTCGCTACCTAAAACCCGCTGCCAGACGGCAGCTTTTTGAAAGAGCTTTTATGCAATCATTTCGCAGCAGTACCACCACCCAGGGGCGGCGCATGGCCGGGGCGCGTGCCTTGTGGCGCGCCACCGGCATGAAGACTGAGGACTTCCAAAAGCCCATCGTCGCCATCGCCAATTCCTTTACTCAGTTCGTGCCTGGACACGTGCATCTGCACCCCATCGGCCAGAAAGTCAAGGAAGTGATCGACCAGCACGGCGGTTACGGCGTAGAGTTCAACACCATTGCCGTGGACGACGGCATTGCCATGGGCCACGACGGCATGCTCTACTCCCTGCCGAGCCGCGAGCTAATCGCCGACAGCGTCGAGTACATGGTGCAGGCCCACAAGGCCGATGCCCTCGTCTGCATCTCCAATTGCGACAAGATCACCCCGGGCATGTTGCTGGCCGCGCTCAGGCTCAACATCCCGGCGATCTTCGTCTCGGGCGGGCCGATGGAAGCTGGCAAGACCGAGCTGTCAACGGGCCGCGCCAAGCTCGATCTAGTCGATTCCATGGTCGCCGCGGCCGACCCCAACTTGAGCGACGAGGACGTGGCCAAGATGGAGGAACAAGCCTGCCCGACCTGCGGCTCGTGCTCGGGCATGTTCACTGCCAATTCCATGAACTGCCTCAACGAGGCCATCGGCCTAGCCCTGCCGGGCAACGGCACCATCCTCGCCACGCACGCGCTGCGCTGGGAGCTTTTTGCCGCGGCCGGCAAGCGGATCGTCGAAATGGCCAAGGCATTTTACCTAGAGGGCGACACGTCAGTGCTGCCGAGGAGCATTGCAACCTTCGCGGCCTTTGAAAACGCCATGACCCTAGACATTGCCATGGGCGGCTCCACCAACACAGTTCTGCACCTGTTGGCCATGGCCCGCGAGGCCGAAGTCAATTTCACCATGGCCGACATCGACCGACTCTCGCGGCAAGTCCCCTGCATCTGCAAAGTAGCCCCGGCCACGCAGGAGTTTCACATAGAGGACGTCGCGCGCGCTGGCGGCATTATGAGCATCTTAGGCGAGCTGTTGCGCGGCGGCAAAATCCACCCGGAGCCGCAGACCGTTGCCGGGCCGTCGCTGGGCGAGCTAATCGCCGCAAACGACATTCGCGGATCAGGTCCGGTGGACGCAATGGCCAAACAGCGAGCATTGGCAGCCCCAGGCAACGTGCGGACCAAAACCGCCTTTTCCCAGAACAACTTTTACGCCGAATCGGACACGGACGAGCAAACGGGCTGTATCCGCTCGGTCGCGCACGCTTATTCGCAGGACGGCGGGCTGGCCGTGCTTTTCGGCAACATCGCCGAGGAGGGCTGCATCGTGAAGACGGCTGGCGTTGATGAGTCGATCTGGGTGTTTGAAGGCACGGCCCAGATCTTTGAGTCGCAGGACGAAGCATGCGAGGGCATCCTCGGCGGCAAAGTCCGCGACGGCGACGTGGTCGTGATCCGCTACGAGGGACCCAAGGGCGGGCCGGGGATGCAGGAGATGCTCTATCCAACGTCGTACATCAAGTCCATGGGGCTGGGCAAGACCTGTGCGCTGCTGACCGACGGCCGCTTTTCCGGCGGCACCTCCGGGCTGTCGATTGGCCACGTCTCGCCAGAGGCAGCCGAGGGCGGGGCTCTGGCCCTAGTGGAAACCGGCGACCGAATTCGCATCGACATTCCCAATCGCAAAATCGACGTGCTAATCGCAGACGCCGAACTATCCGCGCGCCGCCAGAAAATAGACACCTATCGCCCCCGCAACCGCCAACGCCACATCCCCCAATCGCTACAGGCGTATGCCGCACTGACGACGAGCGCAGCGCACGGGGCCGTGCGGGACGTGGGTCAGCTACAGAAATAGTAAGGGCGGTTCGCGAACCGCCCCTACGACAACAAAAGGAATCCCATGAAAATCACAGTACTAGACGGACACACCCTAAACCCCGGCGACAACCCCTGGGATCCGGTTTCGGCCTTGGGCGAGTTTGCGGTGTACGACAAAACTCCCGACGACCTGATCTTGGAACGGGCTGCGGACGCCGACGTGATCTTGACCAACAAGGTGCCGCTGACAGCCGAGACGTTTGCCCAGTTGCCCAACCTGCGCTTCGTGTCGGTTACGGCCACTGGCTACAACGTCGTCGATGTGGAAGCGGCGCGCGCCCGCGCCATCCCGGTGTCAAACATTCCAGTGTACGGCACCGACTCGGTCGCCCAGTACACCATGGCCCTGCTGCTGGAGCTGTGCCACCACGTCGGTCGCCACGACGCAGCGGTCCATCGCGGCGGCTGGGCTGAATCGGGCTACTGGTGTTTCTGGGAGACGCCGCTGACGGAACTGGCCGGGAAAATCATCGGCCTCGTGGGCTTTGGACGCATCGGCCAGCGCGTCGGCGAGCTGGCCCACGCTTTTGGCATGGAAGTCTGGGCGTATGCGCCGTCGCCAAAGGACCCGCCGGGGTACGCGCCGTTTGCCCTCAAGAGCACGGAGGAAATTTTCGCTGGGGCTGACGTGGTCAGCTTGCACTGCCCGCAGACGCCCGACAACACTGGCTTTGTCAACGCCGAATTGTTGGCGACCATGAAAGAAGGGGCGCTCTTCATCAACACGTCGCGCGGCGCACTCGTCGATGAACAGGCCCTTTTGGAAGCACTACGCGCTGGCAAGCCTCGGGCAGCGGCAACGGACGTGGCTTCCGTCGAGCCAATCACCAGCGGCAATCCGCTCTTGCAGGCACCTAATCTGCTCATCACGCCGCACATGGCTTGGGCCACGCTAGAGGCGCGCAAGCGACTGATGCAAATGACGGCAGAAAACGTGCGGGCCTTTCAGGACGGCGCGCCGATCAACGTGGTGAACTGAGCGTTGACATTGCGCGCGATTTTCGGTTATTATGCTCCAAGGGGGCGACTTGGCTTCGACGGGGTCGGAGAAGCCCAAATTGCGTGCCGAGGTCCCGACACCTCGTAAATCCTCGGGAAACAATTAAGCGACGAAACTAACACGTACGCTCTGGCTGCCTAAATTTAGCGCAGCCCATTGGGGTCTGTTGAGCCTGCGCGGCAGGCCCCAATGTCAAATCTTAGCAGGCTGGTCCCAAACTTTCGCCCGAGGGAATGGGACGAGATTTTTCGGGCTGGCTTGTTGCGAGGCCCGTTGGCCGGCAGCGCAACAGGCGAGATAACTAAGGCCGACTACGCACGTAGTATATTTCGGCAGAACCGGTCTCGGACGCGGGTTCGATTCCCGCCGCCTCCACCATCTTTAAGCGCGACCTCTGCATACCGAGGTCGCGCTTTCTATTTTGTTGTGTCATCCCTAAGAGGCCTTTTATATTCTCTAATCTCTAATTGGCGACGTAGAGTTCGAGAGGCTCTCAATGAAACAGCACCTCAACTCGATCCGTTACACTGCATTTGTTTCGACTGCCGCTCTGGCGCTCTGGTGCGGGTCCACCCTGTCGGCCGAGCAGTTGCGCTACGACTCGGCGCGCGACTGGCGGCAGTGGGAGTTGCCCCTGGGCGCGGTGGACCTGACGGCGCTGGGCGTGATCCAGCCCACCCGTATCGAAAGACTGACCGACGCCGTGCGCGACTTGGACGCCTTCGACGGCGGCATCCGCAACGCCGGCTCCAACCTCAACCTGGCCCGCTTCGCCATCGATGGCGACCCGGCGACCGGCTGGGCACCCGACCCGGAAGCCGAACCCGAGAATTGGTTTCTCGAAGTCGACCTCGGCCGCGCCGTTTCGGCCCACAGCGTCACCCTAGTCTTCGACGAAGCAGCAGCCCCCTTCGAGCTTTTCGATCTGCTGATTTCTACCGGCGAACCCGAAACCGACGTTATCGCCGCGCCCATCGAGGGGTCGCTCGTCTACCGTACTAAGGAGCGCTTCAAGGAAAACACCCGCCACCGGGTGACCTACGAAATAGCGGAAATCGACGTCGAGCCGCTGCAGTTTATCCGCTTCGATCCCTTGCTGATAGTGCCCGACGCCCGCCTGGTCGAGATCGAAGTCGAGACCATCGGCGACAATATCGCTCTCGGTCTGCTGGAACGGGGGGGAGCCGTCGACATCAATACCAACCTCGCCCAGATTGACCAGCAACCCCTCGGCAAGGCCAGAGCCCTTTTCGATGGCGACCTCTACTTAGGCTGGAGAGCCGGCAGCGCCGGGCGAGGCCTCAATGATATTCTCTCACACATGGTCCTCGATCTGGGCGCTGTCTACTGGGTCGACCAGATCCGGGTCATCGGCGGCGTGGTTGAGAAGTCGTTTTTTGGCGGTGCCATCACCAGCAGACACATTGTCTCCCGGCGGCGCTGGGGCTTTCGCTTCTACGAGTTGATGACCTCCGATGGCTCGCTCTCGCCCGACGGCTCGCGCCTGTGGACCAAGCACTTCTCGGGCGAAGCGCCCGTCCACCAGCGGTCCAAAGGGCTGGTAGACCACCATTTCGACCTGCAGCCTACCCGCTACATGCGCATCTTCTGGAAATTCTGGGACACTAGCTGCTTCTCCTTCCAGAGCCTAGGCGTGAGGGGCGGTAGCTTCAGAGTGCCCGGCTGCAGCGCCGGCGGTGGCACCGACGAGATCCAAATCTTCGGCCGCGGCTTCCCCCAGGAAGTCGGTTTTCGCTCGCCGCTGATCGATCTGGGCGAGAGCAAAAACCTCAACTCGATAGAATGGAGCGGCGACCAGCCGCTGGGCACCCTGATCGAGATCCGCACTCGCACCGGCAATGAAGTCGTCGAGACCTTGACCTACCACGACAAGAACGGCAAGGAAGTCACCGAGAGGAAGTACAACAAGCTGATCCCCAGCTTCAAAGGCCCCATCGACACCACCCTCGCCGCCGGCGGCGACTGGAGCGCCTGGAGCCGGATCTATAGCTTCTCCGGCGAGGCCTTCCTCTCGCCCTCGCCGCGCCGCTACATGGAAATCGACGTGCGCATGGTCTCCGACTCCCCCGACCGCGCCGCCACCCTCGACTTCCTCGCCGCCAACTTCACCGAGCCGCTGGCCGGCCGCGTGCTCGGCGAGATATTTCCCCAGCAGGCCGAACCGGGCATACTGACCGAATTCACCTATTACTTAAAACCCGAAAACGCCAGCGGCTTCGACCGCCTCGCCGTCGAGTCGGCCGCGCTGGTGCATTTTATGAGCGTTTCGCGCAACGGCACCGACCTCGACGTGCAGATGGACACCACCGCCAATGGCTTTCTGATCCACTTGCCCAATCGCATCCGCACCGACCAACTCATCGAGTTGAAGTTCAAATCTTCCGTATTCCGGCAATCAACCCGCTTCGACGTCTTTCTCCAGGACAGCCGCCAGGACGCTAGCGTGCGCCAGCGCGTCGACCCCGGTAACGCCTCCGAACTAATCGAGAGCAACACCAACGTCGTCAGCCTGCCCGTCAGCCGCAATCTCTTCGCCAACGTGGCGCTCTCTTCGCCGGTGATTACCCCCAATGGCGATGGCGTCAACGACGCATTGCAACTCTCGATCGACCTAGTCAACGTGCTCGAACCGCGTCCCTTGTGGCTGCGCCTCTACGATCTGGCCGGTCGCCCCGTCTACGCCCGCGGCGAGGACGGCCGCGCCGGCCAGCACCAGTTCACCTGGGACGGCCGCGACGATGCGGGGGGCCGCGTCGCCCCCGGCCTCTACATTCTGGAAATTCTCGTCGAAGGCGATGTCGGCGAAGAGAAGGCGCAGGAAATCATTTCGGTGGCCTACTAAACTTCAACGACCTGATTCTTCATGGCACTTGGCCTTCAGCAGTGACACGAACACGTCGCCCTCTGTCAGGGCGCGGTTCATCCTTTAAGCGCGACCTCTGCACCATCCGAGGTCGCGCTTTCTATGGTTTGCCTGCGAAAGCTAGAACATGAAGATCACCGACATTAAGGTTACGCCCTATGACCGGCAAACTTCCCATCAACATTGACCACCTGCTGCGCCAGCGCCCCATCGAAGGCGAACGCATCGAGTACAAAGCTGGTTGGAATCCGCAGAGCGTGCTGCACACCATCTGCGCCTTCGCCAACGACTTCCACAATCTAGGCGGTGGCTACATCGTGCTGGGTGTGGAGGAACAGAACGGCCGTCCGGTGCTGCCGCCAACGGGCATTGACCCGGAGTCCGTCGAGGCGATTCAGAAAGAACTGCTGAACTTGGGATATTCGGCCATACAACCTTGGTGTCACCCGAACTCGGCGACCTACGATGTGGATGGCCAAACCATCCTCGTCCTCTGGGTGCCCGGCGGCGAAACCCGTCCCTATAAAGCCAAAGTGAATCTGAGTGCGGAGCGCAACGATTGGGCTTACTTCATTCGCAGACACAGCAGCACGGTTCGCGCCAAGGGTCAGGACGAGCGTGAGCTGCTCAGTCTGGCGGCCACAGTACCTTTTGACGACCGCTATCGCCAGACTGCTTCGCTTGATGACCTGTCCCATCGGCTGATCCGTGAGTTTCTCGGGGAAATCGGCAGCGAACTAGCATCGGAAGCAGAGGGCCTATCTGTTGAGGGCTTGGGCAAGCGCCTGAATATCGTCGGCGGCCCGCCCGAGGCGATGTTTCCGAAGAACGTCGGCCTACTGTTCTTCAATGAGCGGCCAGACAGTTTTTTTCCGGCCACCCAGATCGATGTCGTGTGGTTTCCCGATGGGCCGGGCGGCGATCAGTTCGAGGAGAAGGAGTTCCGCGGGCCGTTGTCCATCATTCTCAGCGAGGCGATCAGTTACATTGAGCGGAACTACCTGAAGGAAACCGTCGTCAAGTATCCCCACAAGCCGGAGGCCGAGCGATTCTGGAATTTTCCGATTGGTGCCATCGAAGAGGCGCTGGTGAACGCCATCTACCATCGCTCATACGAGGAGCGGGAGCCGGTTGAAGTTCGGATCACCCGCGAAGAGTTGCTGGTCTTGAGTTATCCCGGTGCGGACCGCTCCATCCGTATGGATGACTTCAAGAAGGGACAGGCCGTAAGCAGGCGCTACCGGAACCGGCGTATCGGTGAGTTTCTGAAAGAACTTGACCTCGCCGAGGCGCGCTCAACCGGCGTGCCGAAGATTTTCCGGGCCATGCGGCAGAACGGCTCACCCGAACCCATCTTCGAAAGCGATGAGAACCGAACCTGGTTCCTGGTGCGATTGCCAGTGCATGAACGGGCTTCTCGTGCGGTGACGGTACATGATACCGTACATGACACCATACATGATAAGTCATTGATAAAACAAGACGATATGCGGCATACCGACCAAGTGACCGACCAAGTGACCGACCAAGTGACCGACCAAGTTGAGCAACTGGTGATTGCGCTCACCAGAGAGATGAGCCGGACAGAATTGCAAATGGCGCTGCAACTGAGACATCGCCGCCACTTCACCACCGCCTATCTAAAGCCCGCCCTCAAGGCCAAGCTGGTTGAAATGACCCTCCCCGACAAGCCGAACAGCCAAAACCAGCGCTATCGCCGAACTGCCGCAGGCGAGGTGCTCGCTGAACAAATCAAACGGAAGAACGCCCCCACATGAACACCGCTCTCATCGCCTCCAAAGTCTGGAAATTGTAATGCCAAAACGCCCCAATGTGATTCTTATCGTCGCCGACGACATGGGCTATGGCGATTTCGGCGTTTTTAACGACGGCCCGGCCCGCACGCCCCATCTCGACGCGCTGGTTGGCGAGGGGGTCTGTCTGACCCAACACTACGCCGGGTCGCCGGCCTGCTCGCCGTCGCGGGCGGCGCTTCTTACGGGTCGTTACCCGCACCGCACCGGCGCGCTGACGCCGATGGAGGTGCGCGGGATGGACCGCATCGCGCTCGACGAAGTGACCATCGGCGATGCGTACAAACACGCGGGGTATGCGACGGGGCTGATCGGCAAGTGGCACAATGGCGCGCTCGACGATCGCTATCATCCCAACGCACGCGGCTTCGATGAGTTTTTGGGCTTTCGCGGCGGGTGGATGGATTATTTTGACTGGTGGGTCGAGCGCAACGGGCGACGCGAAACCGCGGACGGGCGCTATTTGACCGATGTGTTCACCGACGAGGCGGTGGATTTTATTACGCGGCACCGGCAGGACCCCTTTCTGCTCTGCATGATGTACAATGCGCCGCATACGCCGTTGCAGGCCCCCGACGAGGCGGTGCAGCCCTATCTCGACGCGGGGATGAGCACGGGCGTGGCAATTACCTACGCGATGAACGAGATCATGGATCGGGGCGTCGGGCGGATCGCGGAAACATTGGCAGACTTGGGACTGGCCGACGATACGATCCTGATGTTCACCAGCGACAACGGACCGGCGTTTGGAGCGCGACCCGACCAAGTGCCCGAGGGAATGAGCACGGATTTGCGGCGCTACAATTGCGGCTTCAACGGGCAGAAAGGGTCGGTTTACGAGGGCGGCATCCGGGTGCCGATGATCGTGCGCTGGCGCGGCGGGTTGGAAGGGGGGCGGCAGATCGACGAGTTGGTGCACAGTATGGACTGGTTGCCGACCTTGGCCGGGTTGTGCGGCATCGAGCGGCCCGGCGGGCGGCCCCTCGACGGGCGCGACTCCGCGGCGGTGTTGCGCGGTGCCAGCGATGACGCTCCGGCGCGATTTTGGCAGCTCAACCAATTTCAGCCCGTCGGCTGGATCAATGCGGCGATGCGCGAGGGGCCGTGGAAGCTGGTCCGTCCCCAGTTGGCGCAAAAGCCCAAGACCGATGCGGATAAGCGCGTGATGGAGCGCTACGTGGAAGTGGATATCCAATACAAATACCACCCCGACGAGGTGACGGAACTAATGAGCGAGCCGGATCCCGAGTTGATCGTCCCGCCGCCGGCCGATTTGGAGTTGTATAATATTGACGACGACCCGCTGGAACAGAACAACATGGCGACGGATGAGTCGGAGCGCGCGAGCCGGATGTTAGGGGCATTGGAGACATGGTTTGAGGGGGTCGAGGCGGAACGGCGGCGGATTCAGCCCGACGGCTCTATACTGGAGATCGTGGACGATTGAAGGTGAGTAAACAGCGTCCGGAACAACGATCCAGACATCCTTGACCCCATGCCTCAGCGGAGCCTACTTTGACCATAGAAGGCGGAAATCGGCGTCAGCGACTTCTGCCCATCCGAAGTCGCGCTTTCTATGTTTGCCAGCGAAAGAGAGACCATGAAGATCACCGACATTAAAGTTACACCCTCCCTCGGCGCGGAACATCGCCACTGGTCCTTGCTGAAAATCTTCACCGACGAAGGCATTGTCGGCCTCGGCGAGTGGGCTGGGGGTCCCATCGGGCAGCTCAAACAAATGCTCATTGGCCGCGACCCGACCAACATCAATCAGCTTCACTACGACCACCTGTGGCAGATGCAGGGCCGCGGCGCTGGCGTGGAAATAGCCCTGTGGGACATCCGGGGCAAGCAGCTAAACACACCCATGCACGAACTGCTAGGCGGCAAACTGCGCGACCGGATCCGCGTGTACTGCGACTGCCATTCGGGCGCGCACTGGACGCGGGAAGACTACGCGCGGCGCTGGCAGGAGACGCGGGCCAGCGGGCAATTGGATCCGGTCTACGAAACCAGCGCCTACGTATCCATGGCCAAAGAGGTGGTGGCCGAAGGATACACCGCGGTCAAGTTTGATCTCGATGTACCCAACCCCTGGAAACTCGACGCGTACGACCGCTCCATCAGCCGCCAGCAGCACCACCACATCGTCACCACCATCGAAAGCCTGCGCCAAGCGATTGGCCCTTACATCGACTTATCCATCGACTTGCACGGTTCCTTCAACCTCGCCGATGCCCTGCGCATCTGCAAAGACGTGGAGCACCTCGACCTGCTGTGGCTGGAGGATCCCATCCGCTGGGAGTGGGGCAATGTCGCCGCCTTGGCCAAGATCTGCCAGCAGACCGAGACGCCGATCTGCACCGGCGAGATCTTTTACGGAGCCAAGATGTTCCGCGAACTAATGGAACAACAGGCCTGCGATCTATTGGAACCGGACATACCCCACAGCGGCGGTGCCATTGAAATCCGCCGCATCGCCGAACTGGCCGAGATGTATCACATGTCGGTCGCTCCCCACTACATGCGGAGCGCAATTACGGGCATGGCCGCGGTGCATATCTGTTCCACCCTGCCCAATTTCCTCGCCCTAGAACACCACTCGCGCAACATCCCGCTGTGGAGCACCATGCTCGACATCAAGAACCCCATTCAGCAAGGTTACATCGCCGTGCCCGACGGCCCTGGCTTGGGCGTCGATCTAGACGAAGAAGCTATCGCCGCCGCGCTACCTGCCGGAGTGCCGCTGTGGTCCTGAGCGCGACCCCCTGTAGGGGGCGGTTTGAAACCGCCCCCTACGTGCGCCGGCATGACAAACGCTGCGTAATATCACTTACTATCATTAGGAGCCATTATGAAATCGCAAAACTACATCGACGGCCAATGGGTCGGAGCCTCAGACGGAAAGACCTTTGCCCAGCGCAATCCAGCCGACCTAGAACACGTAACCGGCGAGTGGCCCCAAGGCACCAGCGCCGACGCCGAGCAGGCCATTGAAGCAGCGCACGCGGCATTTCCGGCGTGGGCCGACATGGGCGTGTACCAGCGATCAGAGTACCTGTCTCGGGCGGTCGCCGTGCTAAAGGAGCGGGCCGAAGAAATCGCCGCCATCCTCACCGCAGAAAATGGCAAGACGCTCGACGAAGCGCGCACCGAAATAGGGTCAGCAGTGCGCGAGATGGAGTTCCAGATCGCCCAGGGGATCTCCATGTGCGGCCAGACCGCACCCTCGGCGCAAGCTGGGGTGTTTGCCTACAGCGTGCGGCGGCCCCTCGGCGTGGCGTCGATCATCAGCCCTTGGAACTTTCCGTTCAACGTGCCGGGGCGCAAGTGTACGCCAGCGCTGATCAGCGGCAACACCATCGTCTTCAAACCGGCGAGCCTGACGCCCGGAGCCGGGCGGGCTTTCGTCGATATCTTTGCCGAGGCAGGACTACCCCCAGGCGTACTAAACTTCGTCTGCGGTGGCGGCAGCACCGTCGGAGAAACCATGATCACGCATCCGCTGGTGCAGTCGATTTCCTTTACCGGCTCGACCCAAGTGGGCCGGGGCATTCAGCAGCGCGCCGCCCAAGGGCTCATCCGCACGCAACTGGAAATGGGCGGCAAAAATCCCGCGGTTATCTTGGCCGACGCCGACCTCGACATGGCCGCGGATGCCGTCGTCAAGGCGGCCTACGCCTGCGCCGGGCAGTGGTGTACTTCGACGAGCCGCGCAATCGCCGAGCGCGAGGTCGCCGCAGCCTTCACCGACAAGGTATTAGAGCGCGTCAAGCAAATTCGCGTGGGAAATGGGACAGAGGATGGAGTGGATATGGGGCCGGTGTGCGGCACGGACCAGCTCGAAACCATCGAAGCCTACATCGAGATCGGCAAAGCGGAAGGAGCCTGCATCGCGCACGGCGGCGAGCGCCTGACCGACAACGGACTCGACAAAGGGTGTTTTATTGCGCCGACGGTCTTTACCAATGTCCAGCCGCAGATGCGCATTGCTCAAGAGGAAATATTCGGCCCGGTGTTGTGCCTAATGGTAGCAGAGGATTTTTCCGAAGCCCTAGAAATCGCCAATGGCGTGGAGTTTGGGCTGGCCTCGTCCATTTTCACGCGGGACATTGGGCGAGCTTTTCAGTTCTTAGCAGAAACCGATGTGGGGCTGACGCACGTCAACATGATGACGGCCTACCGCGAGCCCCAGCTCTCATTCGGCGGAGTGAAGTCTTCCGGGCACGGGATCCCAGAATCGGGCGACACTGGAATCGAGTTTTTCACCGAGCACAAGGTCGCCTTTATCAATTATCACTAATGGGCTGGTAGGTCGGGAAGACGCGGGGGAAGGCACAGCCCGAGGTCTTTTGGCGGGTCGCCGCGTCGATGTAGCAGACGCTGAACGCGCGACGCGGGCGATTAGTGTTATTCGTCTCCGAGCGGTGCAAGGTCCAGTTGTGCAAAAGCACCACCTCGCCTTTTTCCATTTCCAAATACAGCCGCTTCTCATCCGGTGCGTACTGGGCGCGCTCGTCCTCTGAGAGCTGATCGCCCGTCTCGGGGATCATGGTGTGGTGCGAGCTGGGGATAATTTGCAGGCAGCCGTTGGCAACGCACGTATCATCGAGCGCGGTCCACACCGTGACCTTGGGGGGAATGCTCAGTTGCCAGCCGCCAGCGCCGTCTTGGTGCCAGTTGATCAGGACGCCCTGCTCGGCGGGCTTGTTAAAAAACATGGCGCGAAAAATCGAAACATCCTCACTGACAATTTTAGCAGTTAGGTCGCGGAAGAGCGGCTTTTGCATGTAGTCCAAGAACAGCGGGTCCTGCTCCAGATCCTGAATTTTGCGGTACTTGAGCGAGGAGCCCTTAAACTCCTTGGTCTGCCGCGAAAGATCGGGATTGCCAGCCGAAGGGCATAGCTGCATGAGCATGTTGTCGTAGCGCACTTCGCCGAGCATGATCTGGTCGATGCGCTGGCAGAGGCCGTCGATTTCCTCGCGGGAGGCGACGTGACCGAGGCGTACGTAGCCCTGCTCGTGAAATTGGTCGAGTTCGGCGGCACTGAGCGCGGAGGCGTGGAGAGCGGTCATGGCAAGTTCCTTTTGGTCTTAAGCGAGACGAGCGAGCGCCTCTTGTCGGCTGATGCGGCGGAAGGATTGTTCGAGGATGGGGCCTTGGCCGTGCCAGCCCTCCTCGCATTCACCGTCAGGCACGGAGTCGAAGACGTTTTGGCACCAATCGGCGAGCGGATCTGCCGGGCAGCGAATCACTACGTCGGGATCGGCAACCGCACCGGTGGCCGAATACGCATAGCAGGTTTCGATGAGTCGCTCGGCTGCGGCTACTTGCTGCCGCTGGTACTCGCACGGGGCTGGAGGGCCGTCGGGCACGAGCAGGATGTTGACGCCACGGTCGGTAATCGCGTTGAGCCGCTCGACCGCATCCGTGCCGACCAGCACGTCCTTGTGCTCCGGCCAGATGTCGAACATCCCGTAAGCCGCCTTGGGCTCACGCGATTGGAAGGTAAAGTTATCGGGGTACGCGAAAAAATCCTCGCCCGTGGCGCGGTAGGTATTGTAAAAGGCAGTTACGTGGGCCATGACTAAATTGACGGCCCCGACGCCTTCGAGGCGATTGGGCGTTAGCACCCCCAGCCTCTTGGTATTGGTAAAGCCGCGAAAGTACTCTGCCAACGCGACCGGTTGGCCGCTGGCAATTATTTCAAAATCGCTGTCGCCGAGTGTTGAACTGTGCATGGGTGCGTCCGTCTAAGCCCTTCACGGCAGGTATTTCACAAGCGTCGCCACCGCCACAACGGCACCGATGGCGACGTACAGGTTGCGGTTCAGTCCCTTGTGCAATTCGGTTTTGAGTTCGGCCATCGCGCTTTCGAGGCGGGTGCTCTCGGCCTTGATTTGACCTTCGAGGCGGGCGATATCGGCTTTCGTGGCGAGATGCTCATAGACGCCTTCGAGCCGCGCCAGACGCTCTTCCGGGGTCAGAGGGGAGTTGGGCATAGCTAGTTTCCTTAATGATTGTAGCGAAAGTACTGGATAGTATAGGGAGGTGTCAATTTCCAGGCTACCTTGCACGGCTGCATGAGACCAACCGCGAAACGCCCCAAAAGACGCAACAAGCGGGCGGTCCTCATCCCGTATAAGGCAATATCCGTGCCAGCGTCGCTGGTCTGGTAGCGGGGGCTTGTAGGCGGTTCCTACTGTGTCGGCCAACACACACCGATGGGTTGTTTACGCGCCTGTCGTCGGAGTTGTATTCTACCGGCTCCAAATTGGCGATTTCGTCGAGTCAGGAAGCTGCTGCTCAGGTAGCGCGGCGTCATTGCGGCAGCCCCTACTCCAGCAGAATGCCGCCATCGAGGACGATATTCTTACCCGTCATCGACGGAGTCCTGCACAGCATTTCAAAAACATAGAGCAGATGCACGGGGGGGACTTCCTGATTCCACACCTTCATTAGGTTTTTGACCCCATCAATGGCCTCGCTCGGCGTGTTGGAAATCATCTGGCCGCTGACAATGACCGGGCTGATGGAATTGACGCGGATGCCGAATTCCTTACCTGCCTGCACCGTATAGTTGCGGCTGAGACCAAGCAGAGCCGCCTTGCTGCAAACATAGGGCGCTCCCACGTACAGCCCGCCCACCAGTGCGGCCAGCGATACGATATTGATGATTTGCCGGTCGCCGCTGCCATGCTGCATCAGGCCGACCGCACCCTGACTCATAAAGGCCGCGCCTTTTGCATTTACATTGAGGACGCGGTCCCAGTTGTCCTCGGTCATGTCGAGCAACTTTACCTCGCTGAGCAGCCCGGCGTTGTTGATGAGCAGATCGAGACTATCATACCGTTCAGCTATTTCAGCGTAAAAGGATTTGATCTGGGCGACATCGCTGAGGTCCACGCGATGGACGCTGTACTCGCCACCGTAGGACGCAACGGCCTCCTCCGTGTCGTCCTGCGGCACCACATCTACCAGAATGGGGACCCCGCCACGCGAGGCGATAAAGGTCGCAAAGATCGTTCCAATCGTCCCACTGGAGCCGGTGATAATGCAGCGCCGACCCTTGAGGTATTCTTCCATCGTTACGTACTGCTCAAGTCCCACACTACCGTTCATAACATTTGTCTCCTAGCGTTATGCAAGTAATCAATGTGCAGGGCATTAAAAGACCCTTTGGCGGCCTAGTCAAGGAGCGGGACTCCACGCCGACAAACGCCACCCCTCCTTGACTGGGCCGCCAAAAATCTCTTTATCCATAAGCGCGAATCACGCACCAACTAAAAAGGAGCCAATCCATTGACCGAATCTACCCGCCAAAACATCCAGCCGGACGACCTGAAGAACTTTTGCACCGCCGCCATGGTCCAAGCCGGCCTCAGCCAAGAAGACGCCGCACTAAGCGCCCACGTCTTCGTCACCACCGACACTTGGGGCACCTTTACGCACGGCACCCGGCAGATCCGCGGCTTGATGCAGAATGCGCGACGCGGCCGTTTGGTCGCAACCGCAAAGGAAAAAATTGTCGCTGATGGACCATCCTGGGCCATTATCGACGCCTGCGATGGCATGCCACCCGCCATCTCCTGCCGCGCCGTGGAGTTAGCCGTTGCCAAAGCCCGCCAAAGCGGCATGTGCTACATCGGCATCCGGGGCAGCAGCCACTACGGTGCCGCTGGCTTTTACGCCAACATGATCGCCGAAAACGACATGCTCGGCCTTTCCATGTGCAATGTAGAACCCTGCATGACCGTGCCCGGCGGCAAGAGCCGGGTGCTGGGAACCAACCCGATCGCCTACGCCGCACCCACCGGCACCGACCGCACCGTCATGCTCGACATTGCCACCAGCGCGGTTGCGGCCACCAAAATATTTGCCGCCAAAAACGAAGGGCGCAGCATTCCCGACACCTGGCTAGTAGATGAAGAGGGCATTCCAACGACCGATCCCACCGAATTTCCAGAAAAAGGCGCGCAGTTGCCCATGGCCGGGCACAAAGGGTACGGATTGGCCGTGCTGGTAGAGTTGCTAACGGCAACCCTTAGCGGCGCGGCGATGATGGGCAGCGTCCAAAGTTGGGTGGCCGACACGGACGCGCCCTCAAACCAAGGCCACGCCTTTGTCGCCATTGACGTCGGCGCAATGATGCCGCTGGAGGAATTCCATGCCCGCATGGACGTCATGTGCAAAGAGATCAAGAGCGCTTCTCCAGCCAAAGGCGGGACCATCTTCCTGCCGGGCGAGATCGAGTGGAACCAGCGGGAGCAAGCGCTAGCCGAGGGTATTGTCATGCCCGAGGACGTTTTGATCAGTCTGCGGGGACTAGCCGAAGACAGTGGCCTCGATCCCGCGGATTTCAATCTGGACTTGGGCTGAACAGCCGCGGCCTCCTCAGAGCCATCGCGACAACACCGTCTTCTGCCGCGTGTAGAACAAAATCCCCTCGGTCCCCTGCACGTGCAGGTCGCCAAAAAACGACTGATCCCAGCCAGAAAACGAGAACAGGGCCATGGGCGCTGGCACGCCCACGTTTACGCCAATCATCCCGCACTCCACGCCGCGTGTAAAGATCCGCGCCGCACCCCCATCGCGGGTGAAAATGGTCGCCGCATTGCCGTACGGGATGCGGTTGATCCAGTCAATCGCCTGGTCCAGCGTCTCGGGCCGCATCAGCCCCAAGACCGGGCCAAACAGCTCCTCCGCGAACAAGCCATGACCGGGAGTTACGCCGTCGAGCAGGGTCGGCCCGACGTAGAAACCAGTGTCCGGCACGCCGTCGCGCCCGTCGCGCACCACAGCCAAGTCCGCCGAGGCAGCATCGTCGATGCGGCCGACGAGGCGCTGCTGGGCGGCACCGTCGATAACCGGCCCCATGTCAACATCGTCGCGCAAGGTGTCCCCCACCGTCATCGTATCCATGGCAGAGGCTAGCTGGTCGCGCAGGCCGTCGCTAGCGTTGCCAATGCCCATCAGCAGAGAGCCAGCCATGCAGCGCTGGCCAGCACAGCCAAAGGCCGAGTGCATAACCGCGTTCAGCGCCGGATCTGCCGCGGCCGCCTCGCCGAACAGGCCGGACTCGACCGCGTCGGGCATGACGAGCAGCACGTTTTTGGCTCCGCCCGCCGCCTGACAGCGCTTACCCGTCTGCCCGGTCAGCTCGTACACCCGACGCGCCACCGGCGACGAACCGACGAAGGAGACCGCCGCAATGCCGGGGTGCCGACAGAGTGCTTCGACCACATCCCGACCGCCATGCACGACGTTCAGCACCCCCGGCGGGAGTCCCGCCGCGATGAACAGTTCTGCCAAGTGATTGGCCGTAAACGGCACCTTCTCGCTCGGCTTCAGCACGAAGCAATTGCCGCAGGCAATGGCCAGCGGGTACATCCACATGGGCACCATGGCCGGGAAGTTGAACGGCGTGATGCCAGCGCAAACACCCACCGGCTCGCGCGTGGCAGCGCCATCAATGCCGGCGGCCAGTTCCGGCAACACCTCTCCCTTGGCCATCTGACCAATACCGCAGGCCAACTCGACGACCTCAATACCACGGCGCACGTCGCCCCGCGCTTCCTCGCGCGTCTTGCCGTTCTCGCCGCAGAGCATCTCGGCCAGATGCTCGAACTGCTCCTCTAACAGTTCGCGGTAGCGGAACAAAACCCGCGCCCGTTCCGGTGCTGGCGTCGCCGACCAGCCTGTAAAGGCCCGACTCGCAGCCTCCACCGCTAGATCGACTTCAACGCGGTCACAATGCGGCGTACGTCCGATCACTTCTCCAGTGGCGGGACGGTACACCGGCGTGTGGGCCTCGACTTCCGGCGTTATCCAGTGCTCGCCGATAAGAATGGGAATAGCGTCAGTTGGGGTCATGGTTTGATCCTCTATGGTCGGAATTATGTTTCTCAAACATTATGTTTAAGGAACATAATAAAACGTGGCTGGCGGACCTATTTTGCAACAGGTTTATGGGAGCGAAACGAGCAGCAGGCCATTGAGTTCAAATGGCCGGACAATGGACATCGGGACGGGTCTATGGCCGATAGAGAAGCGGACCTATTCAGCGAAGCATCATGAACGTTGATAATGGCAAACTGACGATTCGCGGATCGTCCACCGTGCCGGAATTGTCTTGCGTCACGAGAATTCCGAACGGCGCATTATTTACGGATTTTTCCAAAAACGAGCGCAAACCCAACGTGTCGCGGAACGGATCAATGCGTCTCTGGTATTTGATCTCTACCGGGATACGCACGCTACCAACCGTCAACACAAAGTCGACTTCCTGGTCCGTACCCCTTTCGGGGAAATGAGCAATGTCCAAGCCGTGAATCGTTGACGCAACCGACCCAAAAATACTCTCTGCCAAATGGCCGGCTAATGTCGTCAGTTCAGGGCGCTGCGCTAGTTGATCCGGTACAAGAGGAATGTGTTCTTGCAGCCAACTAGCCCTGAGCCCGTGGTCCACTAGGCAAAGTTTCGGACTACCTCGTCTTCGCTTAAGGCGAATTTCCAAGGGTGGAATAAGGCGCAATAAGAGCGTATCCCCAAGGAATTTCAGATAGGAAGTAACGCGCTGGGAGCCAATGTTCGCATCCAGCGAGATTCGCGCTTCTTCCGCCAAGGTGGCTATCCTCGGGGTCTGACCAGCATAGCGGCAAACCAGCCGGAACAATTCTTCCAACAGATTCTCATCTCGCTTGCGCCCCCGCTCGCCGATTCTCAGATCGTGCTGAATGACCCTTTTGATGACTGTCTCGTTGAGGTGATCGGCCAGTTGAGAAAATCCTACCTCTTTCTCGCGATGGACGATGGGATAGCCGCCGCGCTCCGAAAAATGAACAAATGCCTCTGCGCGAAATGTTCCATGTTCAATCCCATATTCGCGCAAACCACGCCAAAACTCCTTGTCTAGCAGATTCGCCAAACCATTATCTCCGAGAAAGGGTTCCGGCGTCGTAAAGCCACGCAGCCCACCGATCTCCGTGAGCGACAGGACGCCTGCTTCGATCGTATTGATCCGGCCGGCGAGACTGTCGCGTCCCAATTCGATACGTAGGGCCGAGCTGCCGGTGACGACCACTTTGACGGAAGCGTTATCAACCAACGACTTGAGTTGCACATCCCAACCATCGAGGTTTTGAATCTCGTCAAAAAACAAGTAGGCCGTTTCACCAGCTTGGGCTAGCGCATTGAATCGCTTTGGGGTAATGCGCCGTTCGAACCAATCCGAAATACGTAAGATCGGTTCCGGCAACTTGCCCAAGGTCTGGAGATTGTCGAACTGGACGCGAAGAATCTGTCTCGAATCCACACCCTCGTCGAGCAGGTCTTGGATGATTTGAAACTGCGCCGTGGTCTTGCCAATTTGGCGCGGTCCTCGAACGACGATAATCGGCGCGATATTGGCATCCAAACGTCGGCGCATCTGCGCCACCAAATGCCGTCTCGTCGTAGGCTGTAGCGGCATTGCTTCGCCTTCCCACCACGGATTGAAACGCCGCAAATTATCGACGAGAGCGGACGGGAGGCCAGAGTCGGCGAAAAATGTGGGTTGCTCACGCATGATCTCAATCTTCGTTTGGAGCTAGTGCAACTTGCGTGTAGTGCATCATAATCAAACTTGCATACTCGATATGTCAACGGGTTGCCACATCAACGGCAGGGTAATACTTGACGTAGAACAGGACGTGAAACAGCTTTCGCACCAAGTCTAACGAGGAGACGAACGATGAATACGCATCCCACAACCCCGCAAATCCTCTCAATCGAGAAGATCTGGGACCGCGGCCCCCACAACGCCTTCACCGATCTGGTGCGCTTCGCCGATCGGTGGTGGTGTACCTTCCGCGAGGCCCAAGACCACGGGCCGAGCATCGGCACCATACGCGTCATTTGCTCGGACGATGGCCACACCTATGAGTCAGCAGCAGTCCTAGCAGAACAGGAGATAGACCTGCGCGACCCCAAGCTGTCGATCACCAGCGACGGACGCCTGATGCTGGTGGCCGGCGGCAGCCTGTACGCGGGTACCGAGTTCGGCACCCGCGCGCCGCGCATTGCCTTTTCAGACGACGGCTACACCTGGACTACGCCGCAGAAAGTGCTGGCCGAAGACCACTGGCTGTGGCGCGTCACCTGGCACGAGGGGATCGCCTACAGCGTATCAAAGCTGGGCGAGGGCTCCCATCCGCGCCGGGGATTCCTCTACTCCAGCACCGACGGTCTCGACTGGCAGTGGATCACCGAGTTTTTCCTGCCCAACGACACTTGGACGGCCAGCGAGACCACGCTGCGCTTTATGCCCGACGACACCATGATCGCCCTAGTGCGACCCGACTGGATCGGCACCAGCCAGTCTCCGTACACAGACTGGCAGTGGACCCAGATCGACTACCCAATGGGAGGGCCTAATTTTATCCGCTGGTCCGATGGTGCGCTGTGGGCCAGTGCCCGCAGCCGGCACCCCGACGGCGGCGCAGCCACGGTCTTGGCGCGGATGACGCCGACCAGTTACGAGCCAGTGCTATGGCTACCCAGCGGCGGCGACTGTAGCTACCCCGGCATGGTCGAACACGAGGGCTTGCTGTGGATGAGTTACTACTCGTCGCACGAAGGAAAAACCAGTATTTATCTGGCGCAAATCGCCGTCTAGGCCGCCGCTGACCCCAAGCGACGTCTGTCGTATATTACCCAACCCATTAACCGCGAGAAGCCATGCCCGACCAGACCGACCCCATCCAATTCGAGGTCATTCGCAACGCCCTGCTCGAAGCCACCGAGGAAATGGCCATTGCCCTTCGGCGCAGCGCCTATTCGACCAACATCAAAACCCGCGCCGATTTCTCCTGCGCCTTTTTCGACCGCCAGTTGCGGCCCGTCGCCCAAGCCTTTACCCAGCCAGTACACCTCGGCTCGCTGACGATCCTCACGCCCCGCGCCGTCGCCGAATACGGCCCTGAGAACTTACAGGCCGGAGACGCGATCCTCGTCAACGACCCCTATCGCGGCGGAGTCCATCTCAACGACATCACGCTGATTTCACCCGTCTATTGCGGCGCGGAACTCTTCGGCTACGTAGCCAACCTCGCCCATCACGTCGATGTCGGCGGCGGAGCGCCGGCCAGCATTGGAGCCTTCCAGCAGGTGTATCAGGAGGGCATCATCATTCCGCCGGTAAAGCTGGTGCGCGGCGGAGAAATCTCGGCCGATGTCTTCGAGCTAGTCATCGCCCAAATCCGCTCCAAGCGGGAGACGCGCGGCGACTTTCGCGCCCAAGTGGCGGCCAATAACTCGGGGATTCGCCGACTCAACGGGCTCGTCGAGCAGGTGGGATTGGCGCAGGCGTCTTTCTACATGGATCGGCTGATTGATTACACCCGAGAGCGGACGCTATCCGAGCTGGCCAAGTTGCCCAAGGGGGAGTTCACGGCCACAGGCGTCGTCGATAACGACGGCTTTACTGACGAGCCGGTGCGGCTCCAAGTCCGCGTCGCCATCGACGACGAAGGAGTGCTCTTCGACCTGACGGGGTGCGATCCGCAGCGCCGGGCACCGGTCAATTCCACCTACTCCCAGACCTTTGCGGCCTGCGCCTACGTGCTCAAGTGCCTAATCGACCAAGACGTGCCAGTCAACGCCGGCTTCTACGAGCAAGTGCGGCTCGTGGCCCCCGAGGGAACGGTCGTCAATTGCACGGCACCTTCGCCGGTGGTCGGAGGCTGGGAGACCCAAGTGCGGCTTTCCGATATCATTCTCAAGGCCCTGCATCCGGCGCTGCCCCATAAGATCCCCGCCGCGACCAAGGGAACGATGTGCCAAGTCGGCTTCGGCGGCACCGACCCGCGCACGGGGCAGCTTTATTCCTACTACGAGACCATGGCCGGCGGCTATGGAGGGCGCAGCACCAAGGATGGGCCAGACGCCGTGCAGTGCCACGGTCAAAACACCGAGAACGCGCCGATTGAGGAAATCGAAATCAACTACCCACTGCGGATTGACCGCTATGAACTGATAGAGAACTCGGAGGGGGCTGGGCAGTATCGCGGCGGCTTGGGCCTGCGGCGCGACTACCGTTTTATCGACCACGAAGTGTCCTTCACCGTCCTGTCAGACCGAGACCGTTGGGGGCCAGAAGGACTAGCTGGGGGCCAAGCAGGAGGCAAAGCGCGTTACATCCTCGACCCCGAAGGCCAGCACGCCGAATTGGGCTCCAAAACGACGATTGCACTCGCGGCCGACACAGTCTTCAGCTACCGCACTTGCGGCGGCGGCGGCTATGGCCCACCCCATCAGCGCGACTCCCAGGCGGTGGCCGAGGATGTGCGCGAGGGCAAGGTGAGCGCGGAGCGGGCGCGAGACGAGTACGGCGTAGTCATCGACAGCGCCACCGGGCAAGTCGATCAAGCGGCGACCGAGGCACGACGGCGGGAGATGACAGACAATGGCCTATAGACTCGGCGTCGATATCGGCGGCACCTTTACCGACATCGCGCTCATCGACGAAGCGACCGGGCAAATCTATACCGGCAAAGTCTCCTCAACCCCCCAAGACCCATCCGGCGGATTTATGGAAGCCGTGCAGCGGCTGCTCGCCAAGCAGCAGATCGCCGCCCAAGACGTAGCCTACATCGTCCACGGCACCACAGTCGCCACCAACGCCATCATCGAAGGCAAGGTCGCGCCGACCGGCTTTATCACCACCGAGGGCTTCCGCGACATGCTGGAAATCGCCCGCCAGATTCGCCCCACCCTCTACGACTTGCAGTTTGAAAAACCCCGACCGCTCGTGCCGCGCCACCGCTGTTTCGGCGTACCCGGGCGCCTCGACGCCAGCGGCGCAGAGCTGATACCGCTCGACGAAGACGCCCTGCGCCAAGTAGCCGACAAGCTGCGCGACGAGGGAGTCGAATCCATCGCCGTCTGCTTTCTGCACGCCTACGCCAACCCCGTCCACGAGCGGCGGGCCGGAGAGATTATCGCCGAGGTCTTTCCCGAGGCCGTCGTCTCGCTGTCCGCAGAAGTCGCACCTGAGTTCCGCGAGTATTTGCGGGCCAGCACGACCGTGATCAATAGCTGCATCCGCCCGGTCGTCGCGCGCTATTTGCAGCGGATCGAAGATCGGTTGGCACAGGCCGGTATCGCCGCTGAACTGCTCGTAATGCAGAGCAGCGGCGGGGTGTACACCTTTGCGGCAGCGCGGCAAAAGCCGGTGTACATGGTCGAATCCGGTCCGGCCGCCGGGGTGATCGCAGCCGCGCATCTGGGGCAGGCGCGGGGCTACGACCAAGTGATTTCCTTCGATATGGGCGGGACGACCGCCAAAGCCGGGCTGATCCAAGGCGGCACGCCCAGCGTGACCAAGGACTACGAGGTCGGGACGACGGCGCAAACGGGCGTCGGGGCGACTCGCGGCGCGGGCTATCCAATCCGCACACCAGTAATCGACCTCGTGGAAATCGGCGCAGGCGGCGGGTCCATCGCCTGGGTAGATCCGGGCGGCATCCTCCGAGTCGGCCCCCAAAGCGCCGGAGCCGATCCCGGGCCAGTCTGCTATGGCCAAGGCGGCACGCAACCCACGGTCACCGACGCCAACCTCGTATTGGGCCGACTCAACCCTAACTATTTCCTCGGCGGCGAAATCGCCCTCGACCCAACGGCCTCACAACGCGCCATCGAACAACACTGCGCCCAGCCGCTCGGCATGGACTTGGTCGAAGCGGCCCACGGCATCGTCGAGATCGCCAACACTGCCATGGTCAACGCGCTACGGCTGGTCTCCGTGCAACGCGGCTACGACCCGCGCGACTTCGCACTAGTAGCCTTTGGCGGCGCGGGACCAGCCCACGCCAACCGCCTCGCCGCCCTGACCGAGATTCCCGTGGCGATCATTCCCCAAAGCCCAGGCACAGCTTCAGCCCTAGGCCTGTTGGTGACGGACTTAAAACACGATTACGCGACCACCCTCATCCAGCGGCTAGACCAAGTAGTTCCCCAAGCCTTGGAGCAGACTTTCTGCGAATTAGAGGCACAGGGACGGGAAACGCTTGGACGCGAGGGAATGCTGGAAGCGGCGATGGACTTCAGACGCCAAGTAGATCTGCGCTACGTTGGACAGAGCCACGAGCTAACGCTGCCGTTGACAACCGAAGCCTTGGGCCCGCCGCAGCTAGCGCAGCTATTGGAACAGTTCCACCGCACGCACGATCGCGCCTATGGCTTTAGCGCGCCGGGCGAGGACGTCGAACTCGTCAGCGTCCGACTCTCAGCCATCGGCCAGATCGCCAAACCCGCGCTGGCACCGCTGGCAAAGGCAACCGGAGAAGCGACGGCCAAAGGACAACGCCCGGTGTATTTCGCCGAGAGCAAGGGATTCGTCGATTGCCCGGTGTACGACCGCTATGCGCTGGGGGCTGGCGCGGTAGTGCAAGGGCCGGCCATCGTCGAGGAGATCGATTCAACCACCGTCGTCCATCCTCACTACCAAGTGCGCGTGGACGATGTCGGGCAGATGGTGCTGACGGCGACGGAAGCGCGTTAAAACACGACTAATGACCTGGGGACGCACATACCTGTGGATCGCCATACTGATCTTCGCCGCCGCCGCTTCAGTGGTGGCCCGCCTCGTCGAAATCGGCGAGGCAAACCTGATAGACGGCCACAATCCCATCTCCTTTTGCAACCTGCTTTTCGCTGGCAATCTCGTGGCGGCGCTAACCCTGTTCGCTCTCAATCACCGAGAATGGAGCCCCACCCACCTGCGCGCCCTCTCGCGTCGGCAATGGCTGATCCAGACAATTTTGGCCCTTACCTCCGGCGCAATAGCCCCAGCCATGATGTTCACGGCCATCGCCCACACCTCCGTCACCAATATCGTCCTAATCGAGACCATAGAAATTCCCCTCGGCCTGTTGTTGGCTTGGCTACTCTATCGAGAAAAGTCGAACTGGACGGCCGTGCTGGGAGCCTTGTGCGCCCTCGGCGGCGTGGCCACGACCCTCATTCTGCAAACGGACGCGTCGCCAGAGAGCATGGCCGCAGCGCGGATGCAGGGCGGCGTGGGCTATGGTGAATTCTTTGCCGCCGCCGCTACCGTGCTCCTCGTCTGCGGTGCCGAGATCGGCCGCAAACAACTCCAGACCATCCCCTTGGGCATCTTCAGCGTCTTCCGCAACCTCGTCGGCGCGCTCTTCTTCCTCGGAATCGGCCTATACATTTTCGGTCTTGCACACTTCGCCGACATCTTCTCCCCGCTGCTCTGGGGCTGGATGCTGCTGTATGGAGGGATCGTGGTAGCTTGCGGTCAGTTGGCGTGGTTTGCCGGCATCAAGCGCGTGCGCCCCGCCGACATTGCCACAGCGTCATCCTTCTCGCCGGTGGCCGGAGTGCTCTTCGCCGGTCTCATCTTGGGCGAAGTGCCCATGCCCGCCCAGCTCATCGGCGGCGGCATCATCCTCGTGGGCATCGCCATTGCCCTGTGGGGCGAGCTGCGCGCCGACCGTCCGACGCGACCACCCAAGACCGACGACAAGGCCAAAGCCTTCACCGGCGTCTGATTAGTGGTTAGTGCCCGTAGATGTGGACCTAATCGACTATCACTGATTGGAAAGAACGGCGACTATGAGCAACAACATGGCGTTATACTCGGGCGACCTACTACACCCGCTCGGCCTGGGGTTCGGCTAACCCGTGGGTATGATCCCACAAATGCCCTCGCCGCTTCTGGCCTTCTAGCGTCGTCTCAAAGTACACCCCTCGCACTGGCTCATGCACCAACGGCATATCGTGATGGTGTCCCATGCCCGTAGCAAGGCAGTCTCCCGGCTTCATTTCGTACGCCTTGCCCTCGGAAACGGCGCGAGCCTGACCTTCCAAGATGATCCAATACTCGTCGCAGTCGTGAAAGTGGCAATCGAAATTGGTCCACTTCTCGTACGGGACCGGATCACCCTTATCCTCGGGCTGGGGACTATTGTCCACGTTGAAGATGCCCGAGCCGCCCGTCTCCGCTCCCCAGCGTCCGCAAAAGCGCACCAGCGTAGCCTCCTCTTCCACTTCCAACACCTCAAAAGAACCTGGACCAGTCAAATCTATATTGGCACCCATAGCGGCTTCCACCTCCTCAGCACCCACCCGCAACCGGCAACTTCCCCCTCCCACAATCAGCTTCTCCACCTCGCCACGGCGCGCAAAGCAGTGTTCATCGCCTGCGTCGAGCCGCACAACCTCAAAGTGTTCCAACTCGCACCAATCGGGGTACTGGTCCTCACTTCTGAACATCGGCATAACTTTTCTCCCTTCTCTCGGTTTTTAAAAGGTCTTAGAATATTAGGACCCAGCAGATTTGCACAAATCAACTGACACTTAGAATGCACAAACCGTCAACCACCGCCCCCTGAAGGAGGCGGTTTGTCCCTGGCTCACCCGGCCGCCACAGCGGTAGGCAGGCCGAAACTATAGGCTCGTTGACACAGAGCCCTAGCTCGGATATTCCGAGCCGCGTTGACATCGGCATGGGCTTGGTGCCCACACCGACGACAACAAAACCGAGATTGAGATAAGCGATTAGCCCGCTCGATATGGCTACACTCGGCACACCTCTGACTGGTATGCTTGGGATCGACCCTCTTGACCTGCACGCCAGCAGCTTGCGCCTTGTAGGCGATAAACTGCCGCAGTTGGTCAAAAGCCCATCCCGCCATGCGGGCGCGTTGAGGCTTGCGAAACCGGATGCTAGCCCGGATGCCCTTGAGGTCTTCGAGGGCAATACCTCGGCTAGTGTCTTTGGCCTTCTCAACGATTCGCTTGGAGAGAACGTGGTTGGTGTTTCTGCGGAAGTTGGCTTCTTTGAGCGCACGTCGGTGTAGCTTCTTGCGGATGCGCTTGCGACGGCGAGCGTTTTGGGCTTTGTCGGCCGCCGATTGCAGCTTTTGGCGCAACGTCTGGCACTGCACCCTCATGCGCTCTATGTCCTCGCCGGTGAAGTGCTCGCCTTCATGCGTCGTAGCCAGGTTGGCCACCCCGAGATCCACGCCGAGGAAGTCGTCGGAATCGACCGGCGGCACATCGTCGAACTCGACGGTAGCCATCAAAAACCACTTGCCATCGAGCCGACGCACCAACTCGGCATACCGCTTGACGTTGCCGAACTGCTCGGCTTGGTAGCGGCCCATCTTGCAAGGGATGTCCGTGCGGCCAGCCAGAGTCTTGAGGTTAATACACTCAAGCCCTTTGTAGCGGAGCAAGTGGCGATCATATGGCATCGATGACAGCGGGCGAAACGATACCTTTTTGCTCTTATCGCGCTTGTAGGCCGCCGCCACTTGGGCAAAGGTCAGACAGGCCATTTGCGCGGGCAAGTCAAACTGCTGGCGCACTTCATAATAGTATAGCTTATGCAGGGCATAACGATTGGCCAGCTTGCGCTCAAAGGCTCGCTCGGCAACCCAATCACACGCGGCATTAAAACGCTGCATGGTCGCTAAGAGAGCCGTGGCCTGATCAGCAGAGGGGAGCAGTTGGATTTGAATAACTCGCTTCATAAAAACCAATACAGTCCGTATGGAAAACCTTGTCAACCCGCAGTAACTAAAGGGAGAATCGGCGTTTCCTCTGTCGCCTGAAGACGACAGTCTCCACGCCGAAATTTCTATGAACGTCGAAGAAACCCTTTTTCACCTCAAGCTGCACGGATGGTGCCTCATCGAAAATGTCATCCCCGCAGCGGAAGTCAATGGAGTGCGGCAAAGTATCGAAGCCACCGCGACCGAGTACGTCCGTCTAGACGCCGACGACATCAACATCCCCGACGTCCTCAATGTCAACCAATCCTTTGCCCCGTACCTAGCCCATGCGGCGATCCTAAAACCCCTGCGCGCCTTGTGGGGGCCTTACGTGCGCATGCGCACCGCCAAAGGATTCATCTCCAAGCCGGGCTGCCAAGGCGGCAGCCTGCACGCGGATGGTCCCTACATCCAATCGGCTCCCATGCGAATGGACGCGCCGTATCAGGACTTCATCGCCAAGGTCACCGCGGTGTGGATGTTGTCGCCGTTTACCAAAGAAAACGGCGGCACCTTGCTGGTGCCTGGCAGCCATCGCGCAGACAACAATCGCACCGGCGGACTCGACCTGCCCATTCCCCACCCCAACCAAATACAAGCCACTGGACCGGCCGGCAGCGTGGTGCTGTTCGACGCCCGCACTTGGCGCGCCGAGGATCGAGTGGGTCTGGTCATGGCGTATTTCCCCTGGTGGTTCGCCCAAGACCCGGCCATGCCACCGGGTACGCCCGAACGCCAGCGTCTCACCGAGGAAACGGGCTTGAGCGACGAGGAAATCGGGGCGGGCACTGCCTTGTTGCCCACAGAGGTCTATCAAGCATTGCCCGAAGATGTGAAGCCGCTATTGCGCCATTGGGTGCGGCCCTAATCCAATTGATGCGCTTCGGGATATGTGATGGATCAACGGGATTACGATGCTGTTGTCAGGCGCGTGGAAGCGGTGTCTGGTATTGATGTGCAGATATTGGGCGAGGTTGAAGGGTTGCCGATTTTGTCTGCGTCTGCTGGCAGGGGAGGCGCGCCTGTTGTTTATATCAATGGAGGGACGCACGGCGATGAACCGGCTGGCGTGGAAGCCGCGCTCGCTTTTTTGCAGGGCAGATGGGAGCGCTGGGCTGATAAGGTGCGTTTTGAAGTCATTCCGTGTTTGTGTCCGTGGAGCTATGTTCACAATGCCCGGCTCAATGCACAGGATGTCGATGTGAATTGGGCGTTTTTGCGCGACGATGTGCCCGAGATTGAGATTTTGCAGGGTTTTTTGGCGGGAAGAGTTTTTGCGGGTGTGCTCGATTTGCACGAGGATTGGGAGAGTCCGGGATTTTATCTGTACGAGATGTTTGGCGACCGGGGATCTCTGGGACGGGAGATGGTCGAGCGGGTGGCACGGGTTTGTCCGATTAACGAGAATGCCGAGATTGAAGGCGAGGTTGCGGTCAATGGGGTGATTCATCCCAATATGGAGGTGGCAAGGCGGAAGTACGGGGAGGGCATACCTATCGCTTTGGTCCAGCGAGGCCATACGGGGCATCTGGTGACGTCAGAAACCCCGACGGCGCAGTCGATGGATGTGCGCGTTGCGGCGCATCTAGCAGCTATTGAGGTGATGGTGGAGGCTAGTGTTTAAATCAATTCGCTACATATTCGTCAGCCAGCGCCCCTTTTCCGCAGTCAGCGCATAAATCGCGCCCCATATCCCCGACACGGACACCTCGCCCAAAATCAACCCCAGAAAAAACGGCTTGGCATTCTGGAACAAGCGCACGCCGCCAAAGCGCAGGATGACCAACTTCAACAGCCAAGCAATCAGCGCCGAAAACCAGATCTGACTCGTCAGCCAACCCACGGCAATAGCAAAGCCGATCGGGTGAAAGGGCCACCAAAACCACCGGTGCTGCGCCCACATTAGAAAGCCCTCCACGGCCGCGCCAATCCCCTTGAAGAGCCAGCCGCGCATATCGGCCTCGGGCATATTGAGAATGGTCGGACCGATATAGGGCCAGCCGTGGGCACCGGCCCAATTGATCAGCGACAGATTAACCGCTCCATGGGTGTAGGCCAGTTTCAAGGTCATGTAAGCCGCGGCCAAAAGACTGCATACCAACGCCAGCATCAGGCCCCAAAACAGCCGCGTCTTGGGGCCGGGGATCAGCTCGGCGAGTTTGAGGCCATTGGCGCAGGCAACCATCGGCGACGTGCGCGATTCGCCCTGCCAAATAAAGGTGAAATTGAGGGCGACCAAGCCCTTAGCTCCGAGGACCGAGGTACCCAAACCCGAAATGATGAAGTACGCCGGAACAATGGGGCTGCGGGCAGTGGCCACGCCGCCGGTAGCCACCACGCGCGCGACCAAAATGAAGAACAGCAAGCTGACGACGAGCAGGATCGGGAGCACCGCAATCGGCACCCCCGAGCGCCAGAGCCAAACGGCGACGAAGAGCAGGCTGCCCAAAAAGCCGACTACGGCCGTGCGATAGCGGAGCAACTCCTCGCTGTCATCGACGCCACCGCGCGGGTCCCAGAGTTTGCGCCAGACCTCTTTGAGATGGGGCCGGGCCGTCCACAGTCCAAAGAGCACCAACACAATGACCGCGCCGGTGGCTTGATGGGTCAGGTCGGCCGGCTGCGAATACTCGTACGCGCTCAGGCGCTCGGTGCTGGCAATGCCGAGCGTCTTAAAGACCCCTTCCTCCACCTTGGAGAACACGTAGAAGAACCAAATGCTGAACGTGATCTCGAGATTGACCAAGTAGAAAAAGCCGACCCAAGCCAAGTTGAGCGCAACCGGCAGGTGCAAGGTATGGTTTAAGAAGGAAAATCGGCCTCTAGGGTTGTATTCGGGTACGATGGGGAAGTAGTGGTTGAGGGCGTTGAGACTGAGTAGGATGCAGGGCAGGGCAAACCCCAGCCACATCCGCTGGTCCTTAAAGAAAGGAGCTACGCGCATCTGGGCTTCCTTCTCAATCATGTTATGCGGTAGCTGAACCATCGGATAGGTCAGCCGCTCGTGCTCCGACCACTGGCGGTGGAGGATGGCGCTCATGCAGATCAGCATGAAGCTCATGGCCACGATCAACGCCAGCCAATAGGCCATCGGCTCCACCCAGACGCCCCACGGGATGGATTCACCTTTTGGCAGGCCCTCGTAGTAATTCTTGATCGCCTCAAAGTCCTGTGGCGCGATCCACGAAGGGATAAAGTCGTAGAACAGCTCGGCGTAGTTGTTTTCCGGGGTGGCGTAGTAGAAGGGATAGACGATGGTGCCAATGAGGAAGAACATCAGGCCCCAAGTCGGCACCGTGACCGCCATCATCAACATGCAGTAAATCAGCACCAGATCGGCTTTGGACAGGGCGAAATGGCGGCCGAGCAGAGCCACAAATCCATTGACGGCAAAGGTCAGGACAAAAAAGAGAAAGAGCGCACCCGGTGAAGAGGGATTGAAGCCGACCCAGTAGTAATTGAACACGACCCCGTACGGCGCGAGCAGACCCACTGCTAGGGAGAGGGCTATCCCGATTAGCAATCCCCTAATGCTGAAAAGCGATTTGGGCATGTGTGGGCCGACGAGTTCCGTCGATTACCCTACTCAGCAGCCGAGGCAGCCAAAAGTCCCCCATCCACTGGCAAAGACGCCCCGGTGATGCAGCCAGCAGCCGGCGAGCAGAGGAAGACCACGGCCCGGCCAATGTCTTCGGGGGTTCCCGGACGACGCAGGGGAACTATGTTGTGGAGCCGTTCATTGAGAATGCCCAATGCCGGCGGCGGTTCGTTGAAGACGTGATCGGTGTCCATGTATCCGGGCATGATGGCGTTGCAGCGGATTCCGTGTTCGCCCAAGTCAACGGCCATGCTTTCGGTCAGGCGCAAGACGCCGGCTTTGGCGGCCCCATACGCCGTGTCGTTCTTCCACGCCCGCCGCCCGTGTACCGAGGAGGTACTGACGATGGCTCCGCCGCCACCCTGCGCCACCATGGCGCGCGCCGCTTGCTGCGAGCACAGAAAAAAACCCTTGAGGCCCACGTCGAGGTTTTGGTCCCAATTCTCCTCGCTGAGTTCGAGGAAGGGCTCGCCCGTGCCGCCGTAGGGATTGTTGACCAAGATGTCGATGCGGCCGAACCGTTCGAGAAACGCCGCAAACATCGCCTCGACTTGCGCACTAGCGGAAATGTCGCCAGCGAAGAATTCGGCATCCCGACCCATAGCGCGGATCAGGTCCAGGGTTTTGCCCGCATCGTCGTCGTCGTGCAGGTCGTTGATCCCCACGTCGCAGCCAGCTTCGGCTAAAGACAGGGCAATGCCGCGGCCAATGCGGCGCTTGCCGCCGGTGACGAAGGCTTTCTTTCCACTTAGCAAATATGGGTCGGACATGGTGTTACTCCTTATAGTCTAAGAGATCTTATCCGCAGATGGACGCAGATGGACGCAGAATAACATCATCCCCCATCTGCGCTCCTCTGCGGATTCTAAACGATCTCGGGATGTTCGTGTATCGAAGGGGTGGCCATGATGCGCTTCTGTCGTTCGGTCAGCTCGCCGTACTCGTCGAGGTTGTAAAACTCCTTGGCCCACGTCGAGTAGCCGGGGCTGTACTTGTAGAGCAACGTGCGGCGCTGGTGCTCGGCGCGCCACGGCATGGTGCCGTGGATCAGGGCCTCGGTAAAGAACAGCGCATCCCCGACCTTGGCCGTCGGTTGGACCACGTAATGCGCGTCGCGCTCGAAGTGCCTGACATCTTGCGGCAGGTTGCGGGGGTAGTTGGTCTTGTGGCTGCCCGGCACGCAGGCAAAACCGCCGTCGCCCTCATTGGCATCGGCGAGAAAAAAGGTCACCACGCTCAGGCCATTGCGCATCTGGCCGTCGCGGTAGCTGAACCAGTGGTCGGTATCTTGGCTCGGGCCGCCGTGAAGACCGCCACGGATGTCGCCGCGATCCATGATAATGGCGTAGTCGTGGTCGATGCGCACTTTGGGGCCGATGAGTTCGACCAAGTAGGGCAAGATTTTGGGGTGGTCGATCAGATTCTTGGTCGCTTGCCCCCAACTACTGACCTTGTTCAGGTCGTTGCGGGGGTGGTTGTCCCAGCCGTCGATGTACCGGTCCATCAGCGCGTTGAGATCGTCCAGTTCCTGCGGGCTGAGGACATCTTTGATGACCAGATAGCCCTCTAAGTCGAAAACGAATTTTTCTTCCTCGGTCATAGCGTGCTCCTTTATGCGTAGATGTCCTGCATCTGATAGGCGTCGAGCGAGAGCAATTCGGCACTCTGACCCTGTGCGCGCAGCGAGACCCCGACGCTATCGGCGAGGTCAGGATAGACCCGCGCGGCCACGCATTGCTGGCCGTTGGCAAAGACTTCGACGACGCTCTTATCGACAAAGACCCGCAGCTTGAGCGTCTCGCCCGGAGCGAGGATGACCGGAGCGGTCTCTGGGGCGCGGGAGAGCACGTCGGGTGCGACAGAAGAATACGAAGTGTCGAGCGAGATCAGGCTCTGGTGGTGGTCGCTGCCAAAGACGCGGTTGCTAAAGCCCCGGTTTTTAAAAAAGGCAATGCGCGTGTGCTCCTCCTTGCCGGGAGCGCGCAGGACATTGAGTTCGACCATGGGCGCGTCTTGCGGATCGATTTCAGCGACGATTTCCACGGCGTTGCCCCGGACCGCATCGAGGACGAGCTCTTCGTTGGCGGCGAGGGTGGTTTTGCCGATGTGCTGGTGGTCCCGCCGCAGCGACTCAAGGTCGCCGGCCGGCTCCATGGCCAAGTCGTCGCCGACCACGGTCAGCCGGCGGGGCAGGGTCATAATCTGGTTCCAGTTCTGGGTCGGTTTGCCGGGGTTCATGTTGAAGATGACCAAGACGCCGCCTTGGCCGTCAGGGGTGGCCGAAGGGGCGTGAACGCCCGAGGGCGCGGCCGCGCCAAAGTTAAACTTGGCACCGTAGGTCACGACGAACTTGTCGCGCTCAGTGTCGTAGTCGCCGAGCAGGTACTGGCCGCCGCTTCTATGGCTGAAGAAGAGGAGGATGTGGCGGTCGCCAATCGGCCAGAAATAGGGGCAGGCTCCGTCGTCGCCGATTAGCGTGTACCCGTCGTCCTCCGCGAAGGGGTGGAGGTATTCCCAGTGTTCGAGATCGCTCGACCTGAAGAGGAAGTTGGCGCGCACGGGCTTGCCGGCCGGCCCTTCGGGCTTGGTGCCCGCAGACAGCGAGTAGTACGCGTCGCCCTGCTTCCAGATGCAGGGATCGAAGACTCGGTAGGGCGCGTCGGCGCGGATGGGAATCACGGCCTTGTTGGCGACCTTTTCCCAGTTGAGCAACAGTGGGTCCGAAGAAGTGGCGACCATGTTGCCGACCTCAGTGCCGTGGTACATGGCAATGACGCGGTCTTCCTCGACCAGCGCGGCACCTGAAAAACAGCAGCGCTCCGGATTCGGATAAATGCAGTACGGCAGGTCGCGCCAGTGGACGAGATCGTCGCTTATGGCGTGGCCCCAGTGCTGGCGAGTGTCCTCCGGCGGATAGGCTTGGTAGAAGAGATGATAGCGGCCCTGCCAGAAGCACAGTCCGTTGGGGTCGTTGAGATTGGCTTCGGGGTTGATGTAGTGGTAGGTGGGGCGGTGCGGGTCGCCGGCGTACGAGCGGCGCGCTTCGAGCAGGCGCTGCATCAGCGGGTTGGTGGCTAGCGCTTCCTCCTGTTCAGCTAGGGTATCCGGGAAAGTGTAATAGGGAACCTTTGACGTATAATCCGTCTCGGCAGTCATGGAATCCTCCAGTTTGATGAGAGATCGTTAGGACGGCGAGAAAGTATAGCTCTTGCGCGGGCGTCAATCCAGTCTCGGGCAGCAGACAATTCGCCGCTGCCCATGTAGTGCGGATTGACAATCACCGTGCGAATGCGCTCTATTCCCTTAGATCAACGTATTGAGTCAGCTAATTGTTCGACATCAGCGGCTAATCGCGCCATTGCAAAAAGGAGATTGTCTTTTATGGTCAAACCCGAAATACTAGAAGCCTTTAAGGAATTCGACTCGCCGACGATTTTCAACGCCATCGTGTTAAAGTGCGGCCTGCCCAACGAAGAGTACACCGACCACCGCATTCACTATCTGCTGCCGGAATTGGGTCCGGTCATCGGCTATGCAGTGACCGCAGAAGTAACGACCAACGACCCGGACTCCGTAGCGGTTCCCTGGGAAGGGTACTACGAAGCAATCGACGCCATGGAAGGGCCCGTATTCGCAGTGATGAAGGACGTGGATTCGCGTCCCGGACGCGGAGCCAGTTTTGGCGACGGTATGGCGCGGCTGCACCAGCGGCTAGGCGCAGTGGGGGCCGTTGTCGATGGCACAGTGCGCGACTTGGAGGGAATCCGCCGGGTCGGGCTGCCGATCTTCGCCTGGGGGACGGTGCCAGGGCACGGCGTATTTAACGCGACGCGGGTCAACGCACCCATTACCGTAGGGTCGGTGCGGATTCGACCGGGAGACCTGATCTTTGGCGACGGCGATGGCTGCGTGCGCATTCCCCTGGAGCACGCCGAGGAAGTGTTGGAATTGGCAGCAGAAGTGCGGGACAAAGAGGCCAAAATTTTCGCACTGTACGATTCAGACGACTTTTCCCTTGACAAGTGGCGAGAATCGCGCAAGTAGCATCGCCTAGCAAAGGAGGACACTATGGAGACCACCACCGTAAAAATTGATCCCAAAGAAGAAATCGGCTTCATGACAGTCGATGAGACTGACTTCGCCGCTTTCTCCCTGAGCCAGCAGATCCGCCATCTCGAAATGGAGGGCTACGTGCTCATGCCAGATGTGCTCGACGCCGAGCACATTGCGGCGCTAAAGGCCGAGCTAAAAGACCTGCCGATGGGACAAAAGGACTACAGCGAGGCCCAAACCTTCCACCACGAGCCCCAATGCGCGAGTCGGTTAGTAGCCGAGTTGATCGGCTATCCGCCGATTGCGGAGTTCCTCAAAGCGCTCATGGGGCCGGACATCGTCTTCACGCACGGGCTTTTTACCCGCACCCTCTCCGGCTCGCCGGGTATTTCAATGCACACCGACGGCCAGCCATTCGGCTCGTCGATCTTTGGCTTCGAAGGCTCTTCGCCGCGCCTGTTGCGGGTGCTCTACTACCTCGACGACCTGCCGCCCGAGCGCGCGCCCTTCCGGCTCATCCCGCGCTCCCATCTCTCGTTCCACGCCCAAGCCAACCCGTACGTGCGCTATGTCTCGCACCCGCAGGAAATCACGCTCTGCGCCAAGGCTGGTTCGGTAGTAATGATACCCGCCCTCCTCTTCCACGGCACCCATCCCAACAAGGACTTGGCCCCTCGGGAACTGATCCAGTTCGGCTACCGGCCAGCTTGGGCGGGGCCAGTTCAGCCAATGGACGATTGGGACCCGGAATGGGTGGAAAACGCGCCGGCCGTGGCCAAACCTTTTCTCCAAAGCCGCAACACCACCGGCAAGGAATGGAAACAGGTCCACAAACCCCAAGGCATGCAGCACGACGCACCGGGCATCAATCCAGACCGCTGGGGGAACTAAGGTATGAAACTAGCTGAACTCACCTGGCCCGATCTAGAGCAGGTATCCAGAGATACAGTAGTCGTATATCCCATCGCGGCGTTTGAGCAGCACGGGCCGCACCTGCCGTTTATAACAGACACGGCCGAGGTCGCCGCTATCGTCGATCGCCTCGACGCAGAGATTCCCGATCAAGTCCTCTGTCTCCCGGCGCAGTGGCTGGGCTATTCTCCGCACCACCTGCGGTTTAAGGGCACCATAACAGCCCAATCAGAGACCCACATCAACATGATCGTCGATACCGTCAGCAGCATGGTCCACGCCGACTTCGACAAAATCCTCATCGTCAACGGCCACGGCGGCAATGTCCCCAATATGAGCGTCTCCCTCCAGCGCCTGATGGAGAAGTGCCCCGACGCGAGAATCTATGGCACCTCTTGGTTTGCCTACGACGAGTTGGGCGAGATCAGGGAGGCGGGGCCCCACGGTTGGGGGCACGCGGGCGAGATGGAGACCTCGCTGATGATGGCCTTGCATCCCGAGTGGGTCAAAGCAGATCGCCTGCAAAAGGACGGCCATCCGCCGCAGTCCGAGCGCGCCGGCCAAGTCTCCCGCTACCGCTGGATCCACCAATCGACCGACCAAGGCACCTTCGGCGACCCCACCTATGGGTCCGCCGAAAAGGGGAAGCGCTTCATCCGCGCCGCGGTCGAGGTGTTGGTCCGCATCGTCGAGGACATAAGAAAGGAACGCTTGTAGCCGAGGAATTGCGACACGTAGGGGCGGTTCGCGAACCGCCCCTACATGCCCGGCCAGCGCAAAATTGCGACAGTAACGCTAGCCTTTTCAGAGGAGAACACGCCATGGAAATGACAAAAAACCAGCGCAAAATAAACTGGTATCGCTGTCCCTTGCCACGCGAGACGCTCGCCGCGCTCAACCAGCGCAGCGACTTTTGGGGGCTACTGCAAACGCTGGGGCACCTAGGTCTGCTAGCGGCGACGGGCGCGGGGGCTTGGTACGCGGCCGAGCACTTGGCCCTGCCGTGGTTGCTTCTGATCCTCTTTTTCCACGGCACGTTCTACGCCTTCTTGCTAAACGGCTTCCACGAATTGTGTCATTCCACGGTATTCAAAAGTAAGTTCCTCAACTACTTCTTCCTGCGCGTGTTCAGCTTTCTCGGCGCGTACAACCACATCCATTTCTGGACCAGTCACGCCGAGCACCACAAGTACACCTTGCACCCGCCCGACGATCTCGAAGTGGTCCTGCCGGCCCGGTTGCGATTGGTGGATTTTCTCAAGAGTGCCGTTGTAAATCCGTGGAGCTTGTACGCGCGCTACAAGACGACTTGGCGGCGAGCACGCGGGAAATTAGAAGGCGAATGGGAACTGGCGCTCTTTCCCGAGTCGGACCCAGACAAACGGCGACGGCTCATCCGCTGGGATCGCTTCCTGCTAGTGGGGCACGCCCTAATCGTGGTGGTATCCTTGTACTTCGGCCTGTGGATGGTCCCTGTGCTCGTTACGCTAGCCCCGTTCTACGGCGGCTGGTTGCTGTTCTTGTGCAACAACACCCAGCACATCGGCTTGCAGGACGACGTGCCGGACTTTCGGCTCTGCACACGCACAGTCATCTTGAATCCGTTTTTCCGCTTCCTCTACTGGCACATGAACTACCACATCGAACACCACATGTACGCCGGCGTGCCCTGCTACCGACTCGGCAAGCTACACGCGGCCATCAAAAGCGATCTGCCGCACTGTCCGCAGGGGCTGTACGAGGCATGGACGGAGATCGCCGCCATCCTCGAGCGGCAAAAGGCCGAGCCAGACTACGAATACGTGCCAGAATTGCCCACGCCCGTAGCGGCTTGATCACCACTGCTGTCCTAACGGCGTCAGCACCAACTCATCGACATTGACCCCGCGCGGCTGCGCCAGCACAAAGCACACAGCGTCGGCAACCTCGTCGCGACTCAAGCGACAACGCCGGTCGCCCTCGTGCAACGCCACCGGATCGGGACTAGCCACCGAGCCTAGAGTGATCAAACCGACGTGGACTCCCTGCTCTGCTGCCTCCCAGCGCAAACTCTCGCACAACCCGCGCACTGCGGACTCAACGGCCGCATAGAGCACCGGCTGCCGCGCGCGGATCAACCCCTGCAAGCCGTTGATATGCAGCATCCGCCCGCCGCTTTGCGTCAGCGCCGGCAAGGCAGCACGCGTAATCTGCAACGCGCCGTTTACATCCGTATCGACAAAGGCGCGCAGGTCCTCGTAGCTGACCTCGGCAAGCGGCTCCTCCACCCAAGTGCCCGCCGCATTGACCAGCGCGTCGAGGCTCCCAAACGCTTCCACTGACTCCCGCACCGCAGCTTCGCAATCCGCAACAATCCCCACATCACCCGGCACTGCTATCGCGCCGTCCAACTCAACGGCGAGAGCCTGCACCCGCTCCACACGCCGAGCCATCAGCGCAACTCGGTGCCCAGCCGACGCCAGCCGACGCGCGATAGTCTCGCCAATGCCGGAGCTAGCACCTGTAATAAGTGCATTCACTGCGAGGTATCTCCTAATAATCTGTCAACTATTCAGGTAAATATATACATGGTCTCCGTCGCCCGACCAGACTCGACGTGCCGCTTCAGATCGGCCCATCGCTCGAAGCCATACTCACGGGCAATGACCAGTTGGGCGTTTCTCAAGGAGAACTTGGTCTGAAAAATCTCGTCGTCCGTCTGTTCGGACAAATGCGACAGGGTTTGCCTGAGTCGCTGTGCACTGGCGGGATCGGCAGATCGGTGGCCCTTCAGCAGGCTTTTGGCTTGCTTCTTGAGTTGCTCTAGGTTGGGATTGGGCGGAAGCGCAGCCTGGGACATACACACTCCTTTCGCAGTGCCTAAGGCCACTCTTCTATATCCCGTTGGGGAATCGGCAAGTTCGTGAGTAATTGGGTAATTTTCCAAGCCCCGGACCTGCGACTCAATCCCCAAAATACATATCGCTTCATGCTGTGGACCGCCGAGCCTTTTTCATAGGAGACAGAGACCGTCTCCTCGGTCAAGGCCAGGGCCGTCAGCCCATTTTCACCTAGATTGGTGTAAATCACGCGCCGATCGATGGTATAGTTCGCATACGTCAATCGCTTTTTCAGCCAAGCCTCAAATTCCTCGGCGTCGCTGAATGCGATGCGCCACTTAGTTCGGTCCATCAGGTGATAGGCGTCGTAGGCGACGAAGTCCTCATCAACGGCCGCCACTATGGCCCCGATGTCTTTGTTTTGCCAAGCCTCGGCTTCCCGCTCCACTATGGCCGCAATTTCCGTCGCGCTCGCCGCGGGGGCAGGTGCTACAGCCGTGGTATCTGCGATATTTTGGAAGACGCTGACAGCGCGCCAGTGGTCATCGTCTTTGGTAAAGGTCCACAGGCGATACATGTCGAGGGACTGGCTATTACCGCTTTGCCGATCGATGACCAGACCAGAGTCCTGAGTAGCGACGATGGCTTTGTCGTTGCGGGCGAGAATAAACAACACCGTGCGGTTGAGATCGTAGCGACGATGCTCGAAATCAGCGGCCAAGGCTCGGGCCAAGGCCGCTCGGCTTTCGCAGAGCACGGTCCACCCTCGTGGATCCGCCGAATGATGCCCTTCATAGACGACGACGTGATCGGCATAGGCTTGGATGGCTACGTCTGCATTCCCCCGACGATGGCCGGATTTTTCAGTGCTCAAAACCTGGCGGATCAAGACCGTCTCGGGCGTTTCCGCAGCCCAGGCGATACTCCCTAAAAAATTCAGTGCGATGAGGCAGGCGATGAATCGGTTCTTTCTTACTGCCGCTCTGTTCTTTGCGGAGGCGGAGATAAAACGGGTGAGGACAAGTCTTGCAGCAGGATGAATCCGGGGGTATCGCTGCATGTGATCTCCCTTCGTTGCGCCTGATGTCCGCGTAGATCAGGCAGAAAAGAGTACACAGCAGGAGATATTCCGAGAGAGGTGGGCTTGGCCCTTTTGGCGGACTAGGGGGCTCCCTTAAAGCACCTATGCCGCAATCAAAAAGAGCAGTACAACCATGTCAAGAATATTTCGGTGTGTCGGAAACTTAGAAGCCCTAAACAAACTAGATGTCGCGGCCCCTGAGCTTGTCGAAGGGGCATGACAGGTTAGAGGCTCTTAGATAAACCTAGTCGTGATTTGCCCCACGAGCGCCTCGCCCCACGCATAGCGGTCAAGGTTATCCACAGCCAGAAGCGCCCGCTTCCGCGAGGTGCCGTCGGTCGAACCGGCGGTGTGGGGCATGGCAAACACATTGGGCAATTGGAAAACAGGGGCCGTAGCGTCGGGAGGCTCCTGAGCAAAGACATCGAGTCCAGCCCCACTCAAGCGACCGTCCACAAGCGCTTGGTAAAGAGCATCCTCATCGACAAGCGCCCCTCGCGCCACGTTGATCAAGCAGGCGGTTTCCTTCATCAGGCCGATGCGCCGCGCGTCAATGGTGTGCCGGGTCTCCGGCGTCAAGTGCAGGTGCAGCGACAGGTAGTCGCTCTCGGCCACCACGCGGTCGCCGTCCTCCGGGCCACCGAGAAACTCGGGTTGGATCTCGGCGAGGATTTCCTCTTCAATGGGGCGGATGTCGATGGCCAAGATCCGCAGGCCAAAGGGCTTGGCCCGGCGCGCCAAATCTTGAGCGCTCGCGCCAAAACCGATCAAGCCAAGCGTCAGACCCTCCAGCTCGACGCCCGTAGGCACGTACATCTTGCGAGCGTCGAAGTTCCGCCGCGCCTCTCCGTAGCGGTGGGCGTGCATGAGGATGAACATCATCGCACTCTGAGCCAACGCCACGCTGCTGAGCTGCCCAGGGCAATGGGCGAGCAACAGTCCAGTACTGAGAATCCCTTCGACATCGACGTGGTCGAGGCCGGTAGTCTGGACCTGGAGGAATTTGACGCCAGCGTCGGCCGCAGCGGCCAGCAGGTCTGGGCTGATATTGCCCCCTAAATCGACGATGGCTTCAATGCCCGCCATTTGAGGCGCGATCGGCTGGGTGCGGTCGAAGATGCGGAGGTTGTGGCGGGCACGTACGGCCTCGATCACGTCGGTCGTCCAAGGCGAGGCAATCGCGGCGACCGGATGGGGCAGAAAGAGGACTTCAAGCCGACGCATAAATCAGTACCCCAAGTCGGCACGGACGCGCGCCATCTGTTGGCAGCCAGCCGCGAGAAACGGCTCGTCGCCGCCAGCGAGAATCAGCGAAAAGCCGTCGTCTATGGCGCGTTGGATTGACTGCGGGTCGCTAGCCGGGCGATAGACCCCAATGCCAGCGGGCTTACCAGCGCGGCGAGCGGCTGCGGCCAGCTCGGCTTGGGCGTCTTGGAAGACGGACCCCTCGTAGTCAAAGGGCACCCCCAGCGAGATCGACAGATCGACCGGGCCGATGACGAACGTATCGACGCCCTCGACGGCGAGGATTTCGTCGATATTGGCGACCGCCTCGGCCGTCTCTATCAGCGCGATGAATATCACCAAGTCGTTTATCTCCGCGAAGTACTCGTCAGTGCGCAACCCGTACTGAGCCGCCCGATGCGGTCCGAAACCGCGAATGCCAACAGGAGGATAGCGGCAGGCGCGAGCGCCTTCTGCAGCTTGGTCAGCAGTGTTGACGAACGGAGCGAGGATGCCCAGCGCGCCCATGTCGAGGTAGAGGCGGATCTGCTCCTCGTCAATGCGCGGCAGGCGGACGATGGGCGTGGCCGGGGTATTGCCGATGGCCTGCAATTGCGCCTGAATGCCAGTGGGGGTTTGCGGCGCGTGCTCCGAGTCGATGATGAGAAAGTCAAAGCCCGAGTGGCCGCAGAGTTCGGCAATCGCCGGAGAGCCAAAGCGGAGCTGGGTACCAAAAGCGGGTTTGCCCGCAGCGAATTGGTCTTTGATGCGGTTGTGCATGTAGCCTCCTAATTCCACGGCAGGGCGTACGAGGGCTTATTGACGAAGCGCTCCATTCCCAAATCGAGCCGAATCGCCGATCCAGGCTGAAGACAAACGGTGAAGTGTCGGCCTTCCACTTCTACCGCATGGTCCTCTAGCTGCTCCTGCACGGTCTGCTGATATTGGGTGGCATGCGAGTGTCCAGCGCCGGCTTCTTCAGCCGAGATGGCCCGGCGCTGCTGATAGGCAACGCGGGTGAAACTGTGCTCGCCAAAAGCGCCGGCCTGTAGCAAGACCTCGCGCTCTTCTGTCGGGTGCAGGTTGACCAAGTGCAGGACGGCCCGCTCGTCTGCCAGCGATTCCACCAAGGCAGCCACGTCTAGCGGCAAGCCCGGCCGGCGGCGTTGCGGGTCGAAGTAGCGCAGGCGGGCCATGAGCAGGCCGCCATTGTACATGAAGAGCGGGCCACCCATCGTCAATTGCACCAAGCCCTCGACAGTGATGGGATTGCGCACCTGCAGATACCAGTCGCCGTACGTAGCAGGATCTTGCTGGTCGTCGCGCATGAAGGCCAAGCGCTGATATACCTGCGCGTGGTTGTGCCGCAGGATGTCCACCGGGTAGGCCGGGTATTCGCCTCCGAGATACGCAGTCCAAGCCGCTTCGTGGCCGCCGCCGTGCTTGGAAGAGTGCGAGCTTACCTGCCGCCAATTGTCGCTGTCGTGGTTGCGCTGCTGTTGGAGCCGCGCCATGTCCTCTTGCTGCATGCTCATGCACCAGAGATGGGCCGTGGGATGGGCCTGCATGGGGCTGTACCCGTCCCAGCCTTTGTCGTGGTAGAAGTGCGGCGCGTACAGCGTCTGTCCCTGCATTTCTCCCTGCTGCATCAGCACGTCGATTTGCGAGCGCGGGAAGTCCATGTAGCGCAAGTCGCCGGAGAGCAAGGCCGCGTTTTCCGCGGCCGCAATGCAGGCGTCGCTCAGGTGGTGCCAGCCGTGCGGCCACGTCCAGCCGTAGTAGCCGCCGTACCACTTGCCGTCGATGTATTCGCCGATCTGCCCCGACAGGCCGACGTTGTCGGGCAGGATGCCGTTGTTTTGCCGGGTGCGCTCGATCCACGCGTTGGTGTATTCCTCGACCCAAGCTCGGTACTTGTCGTCGCCGCTGCACAGATAGGCGTTGGTCACCATGCTGGTAGCGGCGAGGTTGCAGGCCACATCGCCGCGGCTCATACGCTCGACGAGGGTTTGGCCCATCTTCTCTTCCATGCCCGGCTTTTGCAAATCCTCGACCGTCTCAATGCCGGGAATGTCGTGAAAGGGCAAGGGCCAAGGTTTCCACTGGGCGTAGCGATAGACCGTGTAGTGCTTTTCGAAATTGCGGTGCGCTGGTCCCATACTCCCGTTGTGGGCGCAGCGGATGAGCTTTTTCTCCGCGTCGTAATTGGGGGCCTCTGGGTCTTCGTTGAGGTAAAAACCCGCATAGCGCTTGGCGCGCTCGACGTTCTTTTCGGTTGGGTCGGCGAGGCACAGCAAATAGAAAAACAAGTACCCCTCGCCTTGGTGCATCCAGTCGTACCCTTGCTCGTACTCTTTGACAACCATGGGATGGCCGTGGCCAGTGTCGTAGCGGGTGAACTGCCGGGTGATGCCCTCCCAGGTGCGGTGGGAATATTCGAGCACGTGCTCGTCGCCGCCCATTAAATAAAAGAGCGGCCAGTTGTGGAAGCTCTCGTACGCGTCGTCCAAACCGTCGATGCTGCTAAAGTCCTCTGTGGGCGGCCACAGCACCGAGCCGTCCGGGCGCACGTAGCGCTCCATGAGCGGATGGACGGAGGCGTCCATCAGATCGATTAGGCTGCGCTCGAGAACGGCCCACTGGGGCGGCTCGACAAACGGTATGTTCCCTTCGAGTCTTACCACTTTAGCCTCCTTATGAGCTGCGGACGAGAGCCTCCACCTGTGCGCGGAAGACCTCAATTTGCGGCGCGTATTCGTGGCGCAATTGGATGATGAATTGCCCGAAGAGCCGCTCCTGCTTTTGGCGGCGGACCAGAGCCCGAGCACGGCGCTCGGCCTGCGCGAATGGCCTTGGTGCGGCGTTGATCGTCGAATCGAGCAAGCGGAAAATGGCGTAGTACGGGCCGCTGATAGGTTCGGAGCTTAGCACCTCAGCGGCAGCGACCTCCAAGGCGATCGGACCGATGAGTGCGCCGATTCTTTGCCCTTGTGCCGCCTCAAAGAGCGGGACGAACTGCTGCTTCTCCCAAGGATGCAGGTGGAACTCGCCCTCGTTGGCTTTGCCGCGCCGGCGCAGGGTGTGCTCGGCGGCCAGCGCGCCCAAGTCGCCGCCGCGCTCCACTTCCTCGCGCAGCGCCAGCGCCTCCTCCTCGGTGCGAACTAAAATTTCCTGTACGCCGATCGATTCGAGGGGGCGGAAAAGGTTGGGGTGGCGGTCGTACAACTCTCGGGCTTCTTCGCGGCTGGCGAAGACGCCATCGACCACGTCCCGGCGCATGGCCACCAGCAGGTTCGATAGCTGCCGCTCTTGGAACCAAGCGATCACTGCTTCTTCGCGGTCAACGCCCGCGGTGTACGCGCCGGCCAACAGCAGAGCGCGCGGCTCGACGATGTCTCGGACGAACCAGTCAAACTGCTCGGGCACCTCCTCTCGGAAGCCAACGCCTAGCTCGCGGGCGAAATCGAGCAGATCGCCGATGGTAAATGTGCCGCTCGTTTCGGCTGAGCTCAACGTCGAAGCCTCGTGCTCGTAGATCGGCTGCTCGCGCTCCTCTGCAGCAAACGCCTTAGCACCCTGCCCAATGCGGCCGCGCACGCGCTCCAAGGCTTGGTCGTGAACCACAAAGTCGAGTTCCTGCCGCAAGTGGACCGACAGCGCCTGCACGGCCGGCGGCAGCTTCTCCTTGAGCAGCTCAGCCTCGATGACCGACTGCACGACCGAGAGCTTGACCGGCACTTCGGCTGTTATCTCGTACACGCCGAACTGGTCGTTGAAGAGCACTGGCTCCGAAAACTGGCCCGGTGCCAGCGGAAAGACCTTCTCCTGCAAGATGCGTGGGTACAGCTCGTCCTTGACCAGATAGCGGCCCTCCTCTAGCTGGGTCTCATCGAGCAAGTTGCGGCTAGCCCATGCGTCAAAGTCGTCGCCACCCTCCAAGGCCGCCTTGATCGCTCGCGCCTCTTCTATTGTGGCGACTACGATGCGCCGCACCTGCACGGCGCGGTCGCGGCCCGTCTCTCGCTGGTGGGCCAGCATTTCCTCTTGCGTGTGGACGATCTTGTCGTACACCTCTAGCTGCAAAAAGCGGCGCAAGACGCGATCGCTATGCAATTTGTCCATCTTGCGGCGGAAGTCGGCGCGCTGGTCGAGGCCCCGCTTTTTGGCCTCCAAGACCATGAGCTCCTTGTCGATTATGGTCTGCAAGTAATCGAAATAGGCGTCGGCACCCGTCTTTTTGCTCCGCAGATCGGGGTGTAGCCTTTCTTCAAATTCCAGCAATTGGGGGGCGTCGATTTCCACCTCGCCGACTCGGGCCACCACCAAGTCCTCGGTGGAGGTGCCGCAGCTCCAGCAAACGAGGAGCCACAGCCAATATACCGCGTGCTTCGCTCTACTCACTAAGTCCTGCTTGTACTGTGACAAAAGTCAATCCACTGGTTTCGGTGCGGGCCTTCTCCTCCGCGAGCTCTATCCGCCGCTTGTCGATGCGCAGCCCCACTTGAGACATGAGCTTATAGCCCAAGTACGAAGTTGTATTGGACAATTGCACGGCAAAGGACGTCTCGTTGTAATCCCCGGTGGGATCACCTGCGTTGACGGTGGCCTCTTCTACAACCATGTCGCGGAAGTGCAGGTACTCCGTGCCGAACTGTACGACCGAGCGTTTCATAAAGGGCACCTTTACCAATATTGAGGCCAGCGCGCTCCAGTCGCGCCGTTCGGCCGTGGGGGTGCCTAGCTGCCGCTCGATATTGAACGGGGTATCGTCCATGAACAACTCGTGCTTGAGGCGCGGCAGCGCGGTTATGCGGCCCAGATGCACCGGGTACTCGGCCTTGTTGATCAGCCCCAAGCGCCGCGCATTGCGTTGCAAGGGGCGACCCTCGCGGTCAACGGCATCCTCGCGCCGTTGCCGTATTAATTCATACAGCAGCTTGCTCTCGCTCTGGAGGCCAGCGCGACCGCGGCGCTCAGCGCCTATCCACAGCTTGTTGACCAAGGCATCGCCCATGCCCAGCGGGTCGCGGATCGCGGTCATGCCGCCGGGGGAATTGCTCGGGCGACCGAGCACGGGGCGCAGTTGAATCCACTGCACCAAGTCTTCGGCAATCGCATCGGCGGCCCACTTGAGCGAATTATACGCCGTCAGCGTGCCCAATCCGGCAAAACTCTGTTCGTACGCCAGCAGGGCATAGTACGTGCGGTTGCGCGCACCCGTCGTCGGCTTGCGCTCCCACACCTGCCCGGTCGTCAGCTTGAGTTCAGGCCGGAGTTCCGCGCTTAGATAGGCGTTGTACCCGCGCCGGTCGCGCTTGTAGGGGTAGTCGGGCTCTTCGTCGTTTTCAAAGCGGTCGCCCCAGCCATTGTTGTTCAAGTCGAGGGCAAAGAGATACTCGGGCCGATCGACATTGTAGCGGAGAAAAGGCTCTTCGTAGTCGGGTAAGAAATTGGGCCGCTCGCGCAGATCGTTTTGATTGAAGTCGGAAATGAAGTCGTTGTTCTCGTCGAGGCCCGGGAAGACCGCGTCGTCGGCAAAGCCCTCAAAGGTGCGCGCGAGGCCCCGACGCTGCTCACCGGTGCGGCCGTCGTCAAAGCGGCGCTTTTGGTCGTTGATGCGGTCATTGTCGTCGTTGTCATCGACAAAGTCGTACACGTGCCGCGCCCGCGCTTCGTCGTCGTTGGACCAATCCACCCGACCGCTACTATCGACAAAGCGCGGGCTTGTGTCGTACTCGGCGTCTAGGCCAAATGCCTCGCCGAAAAAGAAAAACGGCGCAAAGCGGCGCGAGACATTGACCATCCAGCCAAGGGCCGCGCGATCCCCAGCGATGCCCGAGGATGCCTTGTGCGTATCCCGCGTCCGCGTCGGGTACTGGGTGAACTGGTGGTTGACGTTGAATTCGCCGTACACGCGGAAGCCAGCCCAATCGTCGGCCTGGAGCGTCAGCCCGGCTACCTGCGTCGCTGTTGGCAGTCCGTAGTCGAAGACCACCGTCCGCTGGTTGGAGTTGTCCCAGACGTTGCCCTCGGCCCGGGCGACCGTGCGAAACTGCGGCTGCTCGCCGCTGGGACTGTTGTCGGTCTGGCGGTTGGACGTGACCTCTACCTTGTAGTCGTTGCCCAACACCAAGCGAAAGCGCACCCGGCTGATTTGGTTGACCAAGTCCGCGCTCGGCACTACAGATTCTAGATCCATGACCGCTGGATCTTCGTCGGAAAACACGTATTCGAGCAATATCTGGCTCGCCTCGCCCCGGCCCTCGGCCGTCAGAAAACCGCCCCGCTCGATTCCACCGACGATGCGCGGCGCAAAGCCAATCTCGCTGCCAATCAGCAGGGTGTCGCGGTCGCCGATCCGCGTCTCAATCTCAATGTCGCTGCCAAAGAGCACGGCTCCGCCGCCCTCGTCTTCGGGCGAATCGTCGGTCAGCCGCACCACGATGCGGTCGATGCGGCTGTCTAGCTGGCCGCTCGTCAGCTTGCCCTTGAGCGGGTGGCCCTCAAAGCGGTCGGAGGCCGTCCGGCCGTTGTGCGCATTGAGAAAGGTGCCGCCGATCCGCGTCGTAGCACCCAAGTCCAAGACCACGCGCCCGCCGATGAGGTTGGTGAAATTGTCCTCTGTCACGGGAAAGGGGTCCGTGCGAAAAAGCGGCAGGTTGATCCGCGACATCAGCACGGTGGCCGTCAGGCGGTCGGCCGCGTAGTTGAACATAACCCCGTTGTACGCGGTCTTGCGAAAGGTCATGGGCGTCAGCATGGCGAAGATCTCGTCGCCGATGAGCACTGAGAAGTAGTGCTGGCCCTTGGTGTCGCCGGCAATGACCAAGTTGCGGAACCACGAGCCGTATTGGCCGGCCTGCAAAATGCCCGACCCGCCCGAGCCGGTCGGCTGCACCTGACGCCAGTCGTAGATCAACCAGCCCTTGTTCAAGAAGCGCCCGTAGAGATCGTAGAAGTGCCCGCCCTCCAATCCCGGATCGAGGTAGCGCCGGTATGGGTCTCGCGCGTAGTTGGTGTAGGCCCACTGCCGGCGGTACTCACCGGCGATTTCCTGCGGCAGATACCACTTCTGCAACGAGGGATAGACGGCCTCCATGCGCAGCCCCGTACCGGCCGAATAGTAGATCGGCTGGCCCGTTTCGATGCGGCCCAAGCGGCTGCCGTAATCCTCGCGCTGGGCATTGAGCGGCGCAGCCCCGAGCAATGCGACCCAGCAGAGAGCGCCGACGCGGCGCAAACTGGCGTTCATATAACAATCCAAAATGATTTGAACGATTCTAGATCGTCTCGTGCATCCTATTCTGCGTCTATCTGCGTCCATCTGCGGATTCATCTTGTACGTGATATAGGATTACTCCAGCCCCGCGTACACAGTTATAAAGCTGGTGCTAAAGGCGCTGACTTCATTGGTCCGCTCCAAGTCTTCGCTGCCGATAATCACCCGCTCCTCCCACAAGCGCGTATAACTAAAGCCAAACTGCGTCGTCAGCCGGTAGCCCAAGTAGGAACCAGCGCTGGACCATTGCAGAGCCAACACCAAGTTGCGGAAGTCGCCCGTCGGCCCGGCCGGGCCGTTGGCGAGCTGCTCGTCCTCGTCGAGGATCAAGTCCCGGAACAGGGAAAACTCTACTCCCGTTTCTACCAGCGACTGGCTCAACAGCGGATGGCTCAGCAGCACGATGCCCGTGCCGACCCATTCCTCGCGGTCCTCAGCGCGCGCTTCAAATGCAGTCTGGTTGAGATACTCGCTCTTGACCTTGGGCTGCAACTTGAAGCCGGCCAAGCCGAAGGTGTAATCCGCTTTGTTGATCAACCCAATCAAGTGGCTGCCTTGGTTGAGCGCCGGGCCTTTGACGCGGCTTTTGAATGCGCTGCCCTGCTGCCAAAAGCGCTCGTACTTGAACTTGTTGATCGCGTTTAGGTTGTCGAGCGGCTGGTAATCGAGCTGCAAATAAGTCGTGTTGATCCACGTGTCCCGCGCCGGCAGAATGTCGCGCACCAGCGCGAGCGAGTTGACTTCAAGGTGCGGCGTCATCTCGCGCCGATCGTCGGCGATATCGTCTTCTACGCGCCGCAGCATCTCAAAGGCCCGCAACCGGCCCCAAGTGAAGTCGCGGTCGTACGTCAGCAGACCATACGCGGCGCGGTTGCGTCCGTCGGAAGCCATACTCTCTTCGCTCAGCCTGCCCAACGTCAGCCGCGTGTGCGGGTCGAGGAAAATGCCGCCGTATAGGTTGTAGCCCCGGCGATCGACCTTGTAGGGGTAGTCGGGCAAGTCGTCGTTTTCAAAGCGGTCGATCCAACCATTGTTGTTTAGGTCAATGCCAAACAAAAACTCCGGGCGATCAGCCGCATAGCGGAAAAAGGGTTCTTCGTAATCCGGGATGCGGTTGTTGAGAATGCGATTGTCGTTTTGGTTGAAGTCGGAGACAAAATCGTTGTTCTCGTCCCACCCCGGGAAGACGGCCACATCGCCGCCGCCCTGCGAAAAGCGGAACCAATCGGCCGAGCGGTCTTGGTCGTCGTTGTCGTCAACCAACTCGTACAGGGACGTGCGCGGATTGTCGTAGGTGATGTCCCCACCGTCATCTACGATAAACGAGCTCGTCGAGTAATCCGGGTCCATGCTGTACGCCTCGCCGAAAAAGTAAAACGGCGCGGCCATCTTTGAGGCGTTGACCATCCAAGCCTCGGCGTCGCGGGCATGCGTGGCCAGCGAGCGGTCGGCTGCTTGGCGCGCCGGGTTGGGGTACTGGCTGTACGCGCGGCTGACGTCGAATTCCGCGTATAGGTCCACGCCCTTGATATCCGTAGCCTCCACGGTGAAGCCGTAGATCAAGCGGGACGACGGCAATCCATAGTCGAAGACGACTCGCTGCTGGTTGGAGTTGTCCTGCACATTGCCCTCGGCACTGAGGATATCGAACAACGCTGGGGACTGATCCTCAATGTCCTGGCCCGTCAGCGGCAAGACCGGCAGCGCGCGGCTGCCCGTCTGCCGGTCGGACCAAACCTGCACCTTGTAGTCATTGGCCAAGACTAAGTCGAACTGCACGGCGACGAGCTCCGAGGGACGCGGGCCAGTATAGGCGATATCCGTGAAGTCGTAGTTGATGACGATCTTCTCGTCGCCGTCGGCCGCCAAGGCCCCTTCCTTGGGCGCCCCGCCCGAGACCACGGGCCACCGCGCCGGATCGGAGACCACGTCGCGGAGCCTAAACTGCTCGCGTTCTCCAGTCTCTGGATCCTCACTCGTCAAGAGGATGTCGTGCGAAAACAGGGTCGCCCCGCCCCGACCGTCCTCGGGCGAGTCGTCGCTGAGGACCAGGGCAAGGCCCGAGACCGGCAGGCTGCCCTGATTGGCCGCGAGGGTGCCGACGAAGGGGTTGCGCTCAAACGCATCGGCCACGGTGGTGGAGTTGCGCGCATTGACTAAGTTGGCCCCCACGGCCACAAAATCGCCGATCTGCACCACGGCGCGGCCCGCCATCAGGTTGGTGGCATTGGTGATGCCAGTGGGGGCGGTGGGCGTGCTGCCGATGACCGGGCGGCTCACCCGCGAAAAGAGCAAGGTGCCCTCGTACTTGTCTGCGGCAAAGTCCATCTGCACACCGCTGAAGGCCGGCTTGGAGAAGGTGAGCGGGGTCAGGGTCGTGCGGATTCGATCACCCACCGTGATTGCATAGTAGAACTGCCCCTGCGAGTCCGAGCTAATGGTGACCGCATTGAACCAGTTGTTAAAGCGCGGATCCTTGAAAATGGACGAACCAAACTGTACGGGCTGGTTCTGGGTCCAGTCGTAGATGAGCCAGCCGCGCGTCAAGTAGTTGCCGTATAGGTCGTAAAACGGGGAGCCTTCAATCGTGGTGCTGACGTAGCGCTCGTACGCGTCGCGCGCGTAGTTGGTGTACTGCCACTGCTGCCAACCGTAGTCGGCAAACAGCTCCTGCGGCACGTACCAGCGCTTGATCGTTGGATCCAAGGCGTCGAAGAGCACGCCCGGCCCTCGCGGTTCATAAGTGATGTCCGCGCCCCAGCGCCGGCCTTGGGCGTGGGCACTTAGCGCCGCGACCAGCAAGGCGGCGAGTATCCACCGTAGGTCTCTCATTAGACCCTCCCTAATCAGTACACTAGTTCGACAGCTCTAACCGCGCTTTCGCCGCCTGTATCGCTGGCTAGCGTTACGCGCACTAAGTAAATGCCCGGCGGCAGCGCGTCCCCATTCGCATCCGCGCCGTCCCAAGGCATGGCGTACGAACCGCCGCCCTGGAGGCCGGAAAATAGCTGGCGCACCCGGCGTCCGGCCAAATCGACGATTTCTACATCGACCGGGGACGGGCTGACCAAACGGCTTAGATCGTAGTACACGTGCGTCGCGTCGTTGATTCCATCGCCGTTGGGGCTGAAGGGCCGGGGGTCGGCCCGCATGTTGATCAACAGGGCGCTGCCGCCAGCTAGCGGCACATCCACCGAAAGACCCCGGTTCGTCTCCGTGCCAACAGCCACGATATCGTCGTCGCCGGGAGCCAGCGCGGCCACGTTGCCAGCGACGACCTCCTGCCCCACATCCCCCTCGGCGCTGTTGAAGGCAAAACCGGCGAACTTGGTGCCGTAGCGCAACACGCGGCTGCGAAAGCGAATTTTGAGCTGGGCCGTCCGCCCGGTCGCCAGCTCGCTTTCGGCAATGAGGGGGAAGCGCACGCGAAAGCGGCGCGCATCGACCGACTCAATGGCAAAGCGTCCGGTCTCGTCCGTAGCCGGCAGCGCGGCAAGATCGGCCATTGAAAAGTCCGCGGCCTCGACCTGGCCATCGGCATCGACGATTTCGATGGACTCAATGACCTGCACCTGTACCGGCGTGGCGATCTCAAAACCGTCAAAGCCCGTATCTACGCCGGGCCGAATGGAAGTCGGCATCACCGCATAGACGAAATCCACTGGCTCGCCCAAATCGACCTGCCGCGGAAAGATCTCGCCGAGGATCTGCGCGGCCGGCGGCGGCGAGGCCACCGTGAAGGCCAGCGGACCGATGCCTGTGGCCGCCTCCAAGTCCTCGCTGAGAAAGTCGATGCGAAACTGGATGTAGCGCCTCGGCCCGGGCGAGACAATCGGCACGCCCAATTGACTGTCCTCGATCTCTGCCTCGGTCAACTGGGTCCCCAATTCGTAGGGCGAGGACCACGGGCTCCAAGCGTCTAGGTCGGCGACCACATTGCCCCGCTCGGCACCCAAGCCCTTGTAGTCATCCGACGACAGTGAGATGGCGTTGCGCTCCTCCAGCGGCAGCGCGCCAAAGAGCGCACGCGCCCTTTCTAGGTCGGCTTGGTCGAGATTGACCTCGCCGTCCCCGGTCGCAACCGCAGCATTCTTTTGCCACGGCACCTCGACTTGGACCCCCTCAAAGAAGAAGCGCCGAGTATAGACCAAGGGAGTGTCGTCCAAGCCGGTGCGGGTGCGCACGCGCGCGTTGGCGAAACCAGCCGGGCCGACGCTTTCCTCCACCCAGCGAATGGTCCCCCACAAGCCCAAATCTGGGCCGAGGTCGAATATGTTGGATATGTATTCGGCCGTGGGCACGAAGCCCGTGCCAAAGACGCGGAACTCGGCAATCTCAAAACCATTGCTGGTGCGCGACTGCAAGCGGATGAAGCGCACAAATTGCGGGGGAATACTCAGATCGACTAGCGCGTCTTGGTTGGCAGCATTCAACCGAAACGAACGCCATTCCGGGCCGCCCGCGCCTTGGGTCTCCTCGCTGCCGTCGTTGAAAAACAGCTCGTAGCCGCGGATGAAGTCCTCTTGGAACGGGTCGGCGGGAAAATCCGGGTGGCCATTGCGCGGGAAAAATTGGACGCGATTGACGCCAAAGCGCGCGCCTAGGTCAAAGTCCATGGCCATGCCGCGAATGACGGCCACGTTCTTGCGCTCCAAGGCCGTCTCGCCGTCGCCGTCGATCATCGTCTCTAGCTGCGACTCAATGCCCGCTTCGAGAACCGTCGGCGAGGTGACCGAGCCGCCGCGCCCGAGTAGGCCGAGCGCTAGATTGGTGCCCTCAACGACGTTCTGCGGAAAAATCCAACCCTCTCGGTCCCCGGGATCGAAATCGATCACGCCGCCCGGGGTGTTGCCGCTCTCAACCGCTCTGGCCCCGGTCGGGAAAATCGCCTGTATCTGGCCGCCGCCGTCTTGCCAAGACGATCCGCTCGCGCCGCCGATGGCAATGCTCCGCGTCTCGGCCGTGCCTTGCAGTGCCGCTAGCAACAGCAGCGCGATCGGCAACCAGTACATCGCAACCTCCCTCAATACACCACGTGAACGAGGCGGTGCCGCGCGGTGCGCTCCACGCGCGAGTCGTCGTTGGGCACCACTTCCACCTCTAGCAAATACAGTCCGGGGGCGACCAGTGCGCCGGATTGATCCTCGCACGCCCAGCGCAGGGCGTACTCGCCGCTGATCAAGGGCCGCGTCTCCTGCCAGTGCCGCACCAGTCGGCCAGCTAGGTCGTAAATCCGCACGTGGAGCGGCTGGGTGCCGGTCAGTTTGGTCACCGCGAAAGAGAACGCCAACTCGTCGTTGATCCCATCTCCATTCGGCGTCGCGACCCCACTGCCAAAGCTCAGATCGCCCAGCACGTGGCGGCCGCCTTCTGGGCCGACCAACAGCATCCCCTGCCCGGTCGCCAACTCCGTTGCATCCGCTGGATCAACCCGCTGCCAAGAATCCTCAAGGGCCGAATGTCCCAACGACGCCTTGAATACAGCACCGGGCAAGTAGAGGGCGGTGGCGAATTGCACCTCAATCAGATCGGCTGCGGATGGGGCGACGACTTCGCTTAACCGCACCCACAAAGAGTCCGGGGCGGTCGCCATCACTTCTGCTGAGGACACTAGCTCCGCGCTGTCCCATTGGGCCTCGCGTCCCAGCCGCAGGCCGCGGAACTCCAGTACCATGTTGTCCGGTGCCCTTATCTGCACCTCGTCAAACCCCGCGCTCTGCGCAGCGAACCTTGGTTTGATGAAAAGCGAAAGCTCCTGCTCCTTGCCCAACGCGCCCACCACGCCGGGTTCGATCTCGCCCAAAAGCTGGCGGGCCAGCGGCTCGACGAAGTTGAGCCGAATGGAGCGCAGCTCGGCCGCGCGGTGTGGGTCGTCCGAGACCAAACGGGCCTTGAGCTCTAGAAATTGGCGCGGGCTTGGAGAAGTGATTGCCGCGCCCGATGTTTCGTAGGGCAAGCTCCACGCGCTCCAGTCGCCTCCGGGGACTTCCGTCGTGTCGACCGGCCCCTTGCTGAAAAAGCCCAAACCGGCGTATGCCTCGGCCGACACTTCGGCACCGCCGCTGTTGAAATAGCGGTACTCTTCGACCAACTCGCTGCCCGTGCGCGTCTGAATTTCGATAAAGGTCCCCAAGTCGGCGTCGCCATCCCACTCAATCGAGACCAAGTTTTTCGAGCTGCCCAAGCGGATGAGCGGCGAAACCAACTCGACCTCCGGCTGGAAACCCTCGCCGTAGAACTGCACCTCGCGCGGCTTGAACTGACCGCCGCCCCAGAACAAAATCCGCGCATAGCGCGTCCGCGTCGGCGCGAACGTATCCACGTCGTACACGTCTCCGGTATAGTGGCCAGACGTGGCGCGATTGCGCCGTGCGGCCTGCGTCGTCCACACCAGCGAGCCGTCCGCAGCCAGTGAGCCGTCTGAAGTTTGCAAGTCGTAATTGGGGAAGCGGCTGCGCTGGCGGTCGTAGTAAATCTGGTGCCGGTCAATCCAGAAGGAAGAACCTAAGTCGAAGAATAACTCCCGTATCTCGTCGGTGCTGGTAAAGGCCAAGGATGTCTCGAAGATGCCGTCGAAGAAGGCCGTCGCGGGTGCGTTGTCCAAGAAGGTGAGCAGCGCAACGCCTCGGCGCTCCACCAAGCCCAGCGAGATGTTTTCCCCGAGCGTCTGAACCTCCAGCTCGGCCAGCCGCGGCCGCTCGCGGCGGTAGCGGCGGATTTCACCGCGCAACGCAGAGTCAACCGCCTCGTACGTGGCCTCGCTCACCTGCACTTGGCCCGCGCCAGCCTTTTTGTAAAAATCCACTGCGCCTTGATCCGCGGCCGCTAGCTGGTCGTACTGTTCAGCCGATACTTCGGCGGCTCGCGTGCTATCCGTGTCGGTGATCGTCACGCGCACGAAGCGGATGTAGTCGCTCACCATGCGCCCCTCTCGGTCAAAGCGCGTGGGGTCCAGTTCGATTTCAAATTCTCGCTGGTCCTTGTTCGACTTCAAGGTGCGAAATACTTGGTTGAATCTGCGCTGACCTTTGGTAACCTCGGCTCCATCCGAGGTCAAAACCACGAATTGCAGGAAGGGATCGCCTAGCTCCTCACCGACGAAGTTGAGCCGGATGTGGGTGGCCGCTACCAGCCGCCCCAAATCGACCTCGAACCACCATTGGCGCAATGGACTTGCCGGGTCGGGTTCCCAATAGGTGCTCAAGTCCCCGTCGAGAAGGTGGCCCAGATCCGCGGCCCGCGTGCCCGCACTGAGGGCGTCGCGCAGGGTCGCGTCCTCCGAGTCTTTGCCGCGCTTGATAAACGCCGCGATGTCTGACGTTGCCAGTATGTTCTTGGGCACAAAGTGAGGACGCACGACCCCGGTTTCGTCGATGTCGAGCGTGCCGGCTGGAAAAGTCCACTGCTGCCAGTGCGCCTGCCGCTCGACGACGACCCTGTTCCCGGCGATGGTATGGCCCTGTCCATAGGCGGCGACAACGCCCAACACACTCAGTAACAACGCAGCATTCAACATGACCCCTGCTCCTCAATAGGCGACGGCAATGGGCCGCATTTGCACTTGGCGCTGCCCACCACTTTCGACCTCGACTTGGCAGATGTACAGACCGGGGGCCACCTGCTGGCCGGCCTCGTCTCGCCCGTCCCATTGATGCGGATGTCGGCCCGCGCCATCGGCGTCTGCATGCACGCGCCGCACCAAGCGGCCGCTCAAGTCTCGCACCAGCACCTCCACCGGCACCGGCTCGGTCACTTTGAGCAACTCGTAGGCAATCTCCACTTGGTCGTTGATCTGGTCGCCGTTGGGCGTAAACGCCTCGGTGCTCAGCGACACAGCTCCTAAAACCTTATCGTCTAGAGTCCTCGCCTGCACCAAAAGTTGGTTACCATCTACCAACTCGTTGGCCTCGCCAGCGGCCACGAGCT